>NZ_LMQE01000012.1 GCF_001424065.1 Rhizobium sp. Leaf384 | reverse complement strand
TCCCATCTCCAGCTCGCCCTTCACCACGATCGGCGGCAAAACCGCCAGCCCAACCCCCTCCCGCGCCAGAAGACGCATCATCGCCATGTCGTCAACCTCTGCTGCAATCTGGGGCCGCACGCCGAGCCGGTCGACCAGCGCCTCGAACTGCGAACGGACGCTGCTTTCCGCCGTCGGCAGGATCACCGGATGCCGCCCGAGCAGCTCGACCAGCGAGGCGGTCTTCGTTCCGAAGGCGGGCCTTCCCACGAGGCTGACGCGCTGCTGATAGACATGCTGCGCCACGAAGGGCGTGATCGCATCGGCCATCGGGGCCTGGTTGAGAAGCACGATATCGAGATTGAGGGCCTCGAGCGCGCCGAGAAGCGCGCTGGTGCTGCCCGAGCGCAGGATCATGTCGACATCCGTGCGTCCGAGAATCGGACGAAGGAATTCGAGCTGGAAGTTGCGCGACAGCGTCGCCAGGGCACCGATGCGGATTGCGCGGCGCGCCGTGCCGGCATCCTTGAGCGCTTCCAGCAGTTCCTCGCCGGTCGCAAAGATCGTATCGGCATGGTCGAGCGCGATGCGCCCCGCCTCCGTGAGAAACAGTTGTCGGCCTCGACGCTCGAAGAGGACATGGCCGATGCGGTGTTCCAGCTGCTTGATCTGCACCGACAGCGCGGATTGGGACAGGTTGAGCCCTTCTGCCGCGCGCGTCAGGTTGCCGGCATGCGCGACCGCACGAAAATAGAGCAGGTGGTGATAGTTGAGATCCGCCATCGTTCCATTTTATCGAACGTATTTCCATAAACAATGAATTTTATTTCCGCTTCTGCGCCTGCTACCCCGGGCCGCAGCCCGCGCGCCTTCTTGCCGCGGATCGTTTCGGAGACATTCCCGTGATCCATGACTTGCCGCTTCTCGCGCCGCTTCTTCTTGCCGGAGCGTCGCTGTTTGCCTTCCTGTCACCCGGCGTCCGGCCCCGTCGTTCGGTCCTCGTCGCGGAACTCTGCGCCCTCGGCGCGATTGTCGTCGTTGTGCTCTGTGGGGTCCTGCTTGTTCTCCACGGCCCGGGAACGAGCCCCGCATTCGGTTTCGGACCCTTTGCTCTTGGTTCGCGTCTCGACATGGTCAGCCTTGTCATGCTGTTGGTGGTCGCGTTCATCGGCTGGATCGTCCTGCGCTATGCCGGCACCTTTCTCGACGGGGAAGCCCGGCAAGGGGTCTTTATCGGCTGGATGACGGCGACGCTGGCAGCGGTTCTCCTGTTCGTGCAGTCCGCCACGCTCCTGCAACTGACCGCCGGCTGGATCGCGACGAGCCTGCTGCTGCACCAGCTTCTCCTGTTCTACCCCGATCGTCCGGCGGCCCGTCGCGCGGCCCGCAAGGCCTTTCTTGTCGCCCGGTTGAGCGACATCATGCTCATCGGTGCCATGATCCTCCTTGCGGTCTCATCGGGCACCGGCGACATCGCGACGATCCTGGAACAGGCGCGGGCCGGGCATGCGGGTGGCGAGCCCGTGGCGTGGACGGTGGCCGCCGCAGGGCTTCTGGCGGCTGCGGCCCTTCTCAAGTCGGCCCAGTTTCCGACGCATGGCTGGCTGACCGAGGTCATGGAAACCCCCACGCCGGTTTCCGCCCTGCTGCATGCCGGCGTCGTCAACGCCGGCGGCTTCCTGCTCATCCGCTTCGCCGATGTTATGGTGCAGGCCCCGATGGTGCTCGCCGGGCTGGTGATGGTCGGCGGCTTCACCGCGCTGTTCGGAAGCCTGGTGATGCTCACCCAGTCGGCGGTCAAGACGTCCCTTGCCTGGTCGACGGTCGCGCAGATGGGGTTCATGATCCTGCAATGCGGCCTTGCCCTGTTTCCGATCGCTCTGCTGCACATCGTTGCGCACTCGCTCTACAAGGCCCATGCCTTCCTCGCCTCGGGGTCGACCGTCGAGACGGTCGCGACGATCCGTCGTCCCGGGCCCATCGCCATTCCCGACAGCAAGGCTGTCGGTCGCGCCTTCCTTCTGGCGCTGGCGATCTATGCGGCGATCGGGGCGCTGTTCGGTCTGGCCGACAAGCCGCCGCAAACCCTCGCGCTCGGCGCCATCCTGATTTTCGGCGTCGCCTATCTCATCGCCCAGGGGCTGGCGGATGCGGCCCCGTTCGCACTGACCTGGCGAACGTCGCTCTCGGCCATCGCGGCGGCGACAGCCTATTTCGCGCTGCAGCGGCTTGCGGACACGCTGATGCAGGGCGCGCTTCCGCCGCCGCTGCCACCCGGTCCGTTGGAATGGACGCTGATGGTGCTCGGAGTTGTCACCTTCGGCGTGGCGGCGGTCGCCCAGTCGCTGTTCCCGCTCTGGGCGTATCATCCGGCGGCTGCCGGCCTGCGGGTCCACCTTGCAAACGGGCTCTACGTCAATGCGTTGCTCGACCGATATCTGGGAAGCTGGACCGTGTCCCGCGTTCCCGCCGCGGCAAAGCCCGCCTTCGTTTCCTCCCGCATCGAGGCATCATCATGAACGAGATCACATCCCTTGGCAGGCGGCAGGATCGTCTGTCGGACAGCATGGGCGCATCGGTGCTCGCGGCAGCGGAAGCCGCCGTCCAGGCGATCCCCCCGGCCTGGCCCCTGGCCGCGACGGTTGCGGTCAACCCGTTTCTCGGGCAGGCCACGCAGACGATGGACCAGACGGCCGCCCGGCTTGGCAGGATCGCCGGCCTTCGCCTTGCCCTGCCGCGCCGGCACGTCGCCGACAAGATCGCCGAGGGCGTCGTCGTCGACGCGGACCTGATCGCGGCCCTGCGGACAAGCCCGCTTCTCGGCCGCATGAGCCTTTCCGACGTGAAAGCGGCGATCGCCGTGGAGCCGCAGGCGGTTGCCGCCCTGCCGACCGTGGCGGATCTTGCCGCCCGCGCGACGGGGCAGGACTGGCCCGGGCTGATTGCGGACCGGATCGGCGCTTTCGCCGCCGGCTACTTCGACGAGGGGCAGGCGCTCTGGGCGGCGTCCCGGCGCAACGGTCTCTATGCCGCCTGGCGCGCCTTCGCCACCCATGACCTGACCCCGGACATTCTCGGTCTGAACGGATTCGGCAGCCATGTCGCGGATACGCCGGAGACGGCGCAGGCGGCAATCGAGCGGGCCGCCGCCACCCTGCGCCTGCAGGGAGAGCATGGCACCTATTTCCACCAGCTCCTGCTGACCCTTGGCGGCTGGGCCCAGTGCGCGCGCCATCTCCAGTTCAAGGCGGACCTCGAGGGCGACACGGAGACGACGGCGCTGGAATTCCTGGCGATCCGGCTCGTGTTCGAAGAGGTGCTCTATCTGCGCACCGCATCGGCCATCGACGGCGACTGGCAGGCCGTCCGCACCGCCCATGCCGCGCCCGTTTCCGTCGATCGCGATCATCTGATCGACGATCTGCTGCTGACGGCGACCGAGCGCGCGGCCCAGCGCAGGCTCGCGGGCCTGCTCGCCACGCCGCGGCCGGCCGAGGCTGCAGGCGAGCGGCCGCGCCTTCAGGCCGCCTTCTGCATCGACGTGCGGTCGGAGGTGTTCCGGCGATCGCTGGAAAGCGTCGATCCCGGGATCCGCACGCTCGGCTTTGCCGGCTTCTTCGGCCTCGGCGTCAGCCACCGGGGATTTGCCTCCGACGTGCCGGAGCTGCGCCTGCCGGTCCTCCTCAAGCCTTCCGCCTTCAGCTGCACCGAGGCAGGAGACACGGCCGATGCGGACAGGAATGCCCGGTTCACGGCGCGTGCCGTCCGGGCATGGGGTCGGTTCAAGCTGGCGGCAGTGTCCTCGTTCGCGTTCGTCGAGGCCATGGGGCCGATCTATGCGGCAAAGCTGCTGCGCGACAGCCTCGGCTTTATCGGCGGGGGCCGTCCGCACAGGGTCACGCCGGACAGGGTCACGCCGGACAAGGTCACGCTGGAGAAGGCCAAGCTGGACATGGCCAAGCTGGTTGGGGCCAAGCTGGGTGGGGCCAAGCCCTGCTTCAGCCCGAGCCTCGACCTCGACAGGCGGGCCGTGATCGCGGAGACGGTGCTGAGGGCGATGTCGCTAACCGAGGGGTTTGCGCGTCACGTGCTGATCGCCGGCCATGGGGCGAATGTGGTCAACAATCCCTTTGCCAGCAGCCTGCAGTGCGGAGCCTGCGGTGGCCATGCGGGCGACGTCAACGCGCGTCTGCTGGCCGATCTCATGAACGACGATGCCGTGCGCGACAGGCTGGCGGCGAGCGGCATCCACATTCCCGACGACACGGTCTTTCTGGCAGGTCTGCACGACACCACCACGGACCGGGTCACCGTGTTTGCCGACGATCCCGTGCGGCAGGTAAGGCCGGCGGATCTGGCGGTCCTCGCCGAGTGGCTCCGGCAGGCCGGGCAGAGAACGCGCACCGAGCGCGCCGCGCGGCTGCCGTCCGGCGCGAGCGGGGGTGTGCTGCGCCGCAGCCGCGACTGGGCGGAGGTCCGCCCCGAGCTGGGACTGGCCGGATGCAACGCCTTCATCGCCGCACCGCGCGCGCGCACGGCCGGACTTTCGCTGGACGGCAAGGCCTTTCTCCACGATTACCGCTGGGAGCAGGATGACGGCTTCAGGATCCTCGAGCTCATCCTCACGGCGCCGGTCGTGGTCGCAAGCTGGATCAGCCTGCAATATTTCGGGTCCGTGGTGGCGCCTTCGCACTTCGGGTCCGGAAACAAGCTTCTGCACAATGTCGTCGGTGGCATGGGCGTCGTCGAAGGCAATGGGGGAAACCTGCGCGCGGGCCTGCCCTGGCAGTCGGTTCACGATGGCGCGACCTATGTCCACGAGCCTCTGCGCCTCACCGTCCTTATCGAAGCGCCGCGGCAGGCGGTCGGCGATATCCTGCAGCGCCATCCCGAGGTGCAGGCGCTGTTCGACAATGGCTGGCTGCATCTCCTGTTGCTCGACGAACACGGACACGTCGCATGGCGCTACGCGCGAAACCTCACCTGGACCGAGGAGAGCCTGGCGGCCGAGACTGTCGCGCCCGGGGCACGCTGACGAGCGGAAGCTCTTCTGGGACGAGAACAGACAGGCAGCGCGGCGGCTGTCGTCGCCGGGCTGCTTGGACTTGCGATCGGTGCGCTTGGTGGGCTTGTTCCGGCATTTGCGGCCACCCGGCTGCCGCTGACGGCGGCGCTTGGCGCGCGGGGGTGAGGCGTCGTTGCGTCAGGTCTTTCGGCGGAGGGTGATCACGGTCAGTTCCGAGGGGCGGCCGAGGCGGAGCGCGAAGCCGGGCCAGAGGCCTGTGCCGTTGTTGACGTAGAGCTGCAGGCCACCGACCGTATAGAGGCCGGAGACGAAGCCGTTGTTCGGGCGGGACACGAGGCGGTCGAGCCCGAGGACCATGCCGCCATGGGTGTGGCCCGACAGCTGCAGGGCGACGCCGGCATCGGCCGCCTTCCGCGCCTCGCGCGGCTGGTGGTCGAGGAGGATGACGGGTGCGCCGGGCCGCGTGCCGTTCAGGGCCTGCGCGAGGTCGGGACCCGGCAGGCCGTGCGCCTGCGCGGAAAGATCGGTGACGCCTGCAACCGTGATCGCGCCGTCGCTCCGGGCGATCGAGACATGCGCGTTTTCCAGCACGGTCATGCCGAGCGCGGCGAAATGGGCCATCCATCCGGTATAGCCGAAGAAATACTCGTGATTCCCGGGGATGGCGATCACGCCGTCGCGGGCGCGCAGGCCGGCAAAGGGCGCGACGTCGGCGCGGCGATCGTCGAGGCGACCGTCGATGAGATCGCCGGTGATGAGGATCACGTCGGGCGCGAGCGCGTTCGACCGCGCGACGACGGCTTCCGCCCAGGTGCGGGGAAACAGCCGGCTGATGTGCATGTCGGTCAATTGCAGCATCCGATAGCCGTCGAAGGACGGCGGCAGGCCGGGAATGGCGATCTCGATCGACGTCAACGGGGGGACGCGGATGGCGTTCGCGACCCCGATGCTCGCGGTGACCAGGGCCGCTGCACCCAGACCATACCGGACGAGCGGGGGAACGGCGATCCAACGGCCCTTTGCAAGGGCCAGCACCACCGAAACGAGATCGAGCGCGATCTGGAGAACCGCCAGGAGAACGATGGCGCCGAAGAGCACGTTGAAGCCGATCACCAGCCAGCGCGGAAACTCCGGCGAGAACACGGACCCCGAGGAGATGCGGCTGAACAGGTGATACTGGGAGGCCAGGAGAAGAAGGACGGCAAGCACCGCCTTTGCCGACCAGAGCCAGGGGAGAGGCTGGATGAAGCGGACAAGGACGACCAGCCAGGGAAGCCCGAAGATGAGATGAAACATGCGGCGCCGGCTGTGAGAATGATGATCGAGTTCACTGTAGCATACGGCGGCGGCGAGCAACCGGACTATGTCTTCCTGATATTTCGGCTGAGAAAAGAAGGCTTGCGAGGTCAATCTCCGCCAGAATGCCCGCCCGGAGCCCGACAGCATGGCCGGATCTGCGCGATCCGGCCATCCGCGTGCCCGGCTGACGGCGACGTTTCCCTTGGGGTCCCCGTTCAGCGGTCGGCGCCGAGGGCTGCTGCCCCTCAGTCGCGCGCGGGGTCGCCTGTATATTGCGCGTCGGTCACCTTGTCGAGCCAGGTCACGACGCTGCCGTCGAGCGCTTCGGCCACGGCGAAATGGACCATGGGCGTATCGGCGGCAGCACCGTGCCAGTGCTTGACCAGCGGCGGGATCCAGACGACGTCACCGGCGCCGAAGGCCTCGCGTCGTCCGCCTTCCTTCTGTACCCAGCCCTTGCCGGAGACGATATAGAGCGTCTGCCCGAGCGGGTGCGTGTGCCACGCGGTGCGCGCGCCGGCCGGAAACGAGACGGTTGCGCCACTGATGCGCGCCGGGGGCGTGCCCTTGTAGGGTGCGGAAATCTGGACGTCACCGGTGAAGTAGGCTTCGGGGCCGGCCTTCGGATCGGTACCGGCACGGGTGAGGGCGATTTCGGTGTTGGGGGTGTCGGACATGGCTTCGGCTTTCTTCTGGTGGCGGGAGGCAAGAACCTTTTCGAGCACGGGAACGGCCGACATGGCCCGGGGCCAGCCGGCATAGAAGCCGAGATGGGTCACCACCTCTGCAGCCTCCGTCTCCGTCAAGCCATTGTCCATGGCTCGCTCGGCGTGAAATGGCAACTGTTCGGGCTGGCCGATGGCGATGAGCGCCGCCATGGTGACGAGACTGCGGTCGCGCGGGGCGAGATCCGGGCGCGTCCAGAGATCGCCGAAGAGCACGTCGTTCGTCAGAGCGGCAAGCGCCGGCGCGGTGGGCGCGACCGTTGCATCGACCGCGCGACGCCGTCGGACTTCCGCCGCTTCATCCGGCACGACCCGTTTGGCGTCGCGTTCACCGATGGCGGCGATCCCGCGCGCTGCAAATACGTTCCTTGTCTCGGCCACGGCGGACATGGCATTCGGCCAGCCGGTGTAGAAGGCGAGATGGGTGATGAGTTCGCCGATCTCGTGCGGCTCCACGCCATTGTCGAGCGCGCGGCCGACGTGGCCAGCGAGTTGCGCGGTGCTGCCGGTGGCGACGAGAGCGGCCACGGTGACGAGGCTGCGGTCTCGGGCCGCAAGGTGCGGGCGCAGCCAGACATTGCCGAAAAGAACGTCGTCTGTGAAATGCGCGAGGCCCGGCGCGACGTCGGCAACGGGGACCATGCGCATGCGCTGTTGCTCCTCGGCTGTGCCGTTCGCGGGCGCGCCCGTGGCGGCGAGCGCCGAAAGGGCGATGGTGGTGGCGATGGTCTTCATGAGAACCTCCTGTCGATAGGCCGCACCGGTCGAGAGGCGGGGCGGCGATCGGCAGGTAGGTGTCCGACGCGCACGGCATTAGGCCCTGAAAACCGCATGGACCTATCGGTTTTCGCCATGAATGCGCATGCCGGCCCCTGCTGCTTTGCCCTGTCTGTCGTCGTCGCGCCGCAAACCTCCCGGAAACCCGTCCGTCTAAGCGGCGAAGACCTTGCACAAGCACGGCAATCGGTTCTATCGCGTTCGTCCGCGGAACCGAACCGCCCGATACGGGGTTCGCCACCGTGAAGAAAGCCGAATGCCCGCCTGCAACGACAGGACAGACCACACGGCATCATCGGTGCATAGAGGAAACGATGCGATGACGAGGTACGGGTTGTGAGCGAGGAAGCGGATATTTTCGACAAGGTCTTCCTCGTCGTCGAAGACGAATATCTGGTGGCAGCGGATATTCTGGACGTTCTCGGCCGGGCCGGAGCGGACGTGATCGGGCCCGTCTCGTCGCTGGAAGGCGCCTTGAAGCTGGTGGACGAAGCCGAGCAGATCGATGCGGCCGTTCTCGACATTCATCTGCGAGGCGCCGAAGTCTATCCGGTGGCGGATGCGCTGTCCCTGCGCAACGTGCCCTTCGCCTTCCTGACCGCCTATGATCGGCGCGATCTGCCCGAGCGATTTCGAGAGGCGCCGTTCCTGCAGAAGCCGGCCGATCCCGACGAACTGCTGCAGCTTCTGAGCCGCCTGTAGTGGCGTTGTTTGGCCGACGGACGGAGGATACCGGACATGACCTCGCCTGACACGCCTCGCGCGCCGCTGCTTGCCCCGGAAAGCGACGATCTCCTGCGCGTGGTGTTCGAGAGCGCCGTCGACTTCGCGATCTTCTCGCTCGACACACAGGGGCATGTGACGAGCTGGAACAGTGGCGGCGAGCGTGTTCTCGGCTTCACGGAGGCCGATATTCTCGGACAGACCGGCGACATCATCTTCACCCCCGACGACAGGGCGGCCGGCGTGCCGGCGTTGGAGCGGGCGGATGCCGTTGCCCTTGGCCGGGCCGAGGACGAGCGCTGGCACATGCGCAAGGACGGCACCCGTTTCTGGGCATCGGGGCTGATCATGCCGCTCCGCGACGGGTCCGGCTTCGTCAAGATCCTGCGCGACCGCACGGAAGCGCATCTCGCGAGCGAGAGACTGAGCGAGAACGAGGCGCGGTTTCGCCTGCTCGCCACGAACATCCCCCAGCTCGTGTTCCGCTGCGTGGCCGATGGATCCCGCACCTGGGGCAGCCCGCAATGGGTCGAGTATTCCGGCCTCGACCAGCCGCAGAGCCTCGGGCTCGGCTGGCTGAACGCGGTGCACCCGGAGGACAGGGCCTCGACGCTGTCGGCCTGGGAGGCCGCGACCAATACGGGCGAATGTTATGTCGAGCACCGCGTTCGTCGCGCGGCCGACGGCGCCTATCGCTGGCATCAGACGCGCGCGCTGCCCGTCATCGGGGCGTCCGGCCTGCCAACCGGCGACTGGATCGGCACCATGACCGATATTCACGAATTGCGGGAGCTGAAGAACCGGCAGGATATGCTGGTCGCAGAGCTCCAGCACCGAACGCGCAACCTTCTTGCGGTCGTCCAGTCGGTTGCCAGCCAGACGGTGCGCAGCACCTCGTCCCTGGACAGTTTCGGGGCCGAATTTTCAAGCCGCCTGCGGGCGCTGAGCCGGGTCCAGGGCCTCGTGGCGCGGGCGACCGAGTCCATTGCCCTGCGCGATCTGATCGAAGGCGAACTGGGTGCGCACGGCACTGCGTCCCGCATGGGGGCCGTTCAAGCGGATGGGCCGCCGGTGACCGTGCCGACGCTCGGGGCGCAGGCACTTGGCCTTGCCCTCCACGAGCTTGCAACAAATGCCATCAAATACGGTGCACTGAGCCAGGATGGCGGCGTTCTCCGCATTTCCTGGAGCGTCGAGGAAATCGATGGAGGGACCGTCGTCTTGCTCGTGTGGCGGGAGGAGGGTGTCCGCATGCCGGACGACGACACGCCTCGCCGCAAGGGCTACGGCCGCGAGCTGATCGAACGCGCGCTGCCCTACCAGCTGAATACGAAGACGGACCTGCAATTTCTCGACGACGGCATTCTCTGCCTGATCCGGATTCCGCTTCCCTGATCAAGCCATGATCCGTGCGGCCATGATCCGTACGACAAGAAGGTTGCCCGCGCTGCGAGGAGGCCGCGCGCAGGCGGCCTCCAGGATCGTGGGGAGGAAAGGCTTACATCTGTTCGCGCTGGGCGCCGCCACCGGGCTTTGCCGGGCCGAGAACGGGTTTCTGGCCGAGCGGCGTCATGGGCGCGGCAGAGAAGGTGCCCTTGCCGTCGATCGAGGGACCTTCGGACCAGCGTCCGGCGACCGGCGGGGAACCATCGGCCTGGAAGCCGAGGAAAGCGTAGCTGAAATCGCGGTTTTCCTGCTCCTGCGGGAAGCTGTTGGGAATGGGGAAGGCCCCCTTGGCGCCCCCCAGCTCTTCGAGAGCCGCCATCCACTGGTTCTGGTGCATGCTGTCGCGTGCGATGAGGAAGGACAGCATGTCCTTCATGCCCGGGTCGCTGGTCATGTTGTAGAGGCGCACCGCAAGCACGCGTCCCGTGGATTCGGCCGCGACGTTGGCCGTCATGTCGGCCGCGATATTGCCGCTCGCATAGATGTGCGACATGTCGAACGGAACGCCGTCGGAATCCACCGGCATGGCGGACAGGCCCGCGGACAGCAGGTTCTTCATGTTGAGACCGCCGAGCACGGCGCCGCCGATCGGATCGGCCGCCACGGCTTCCTTTTCGGACAGCGGTGCACCTTCGAGGTTCATCGCGACGGCTGTCGCCAGCATTTCGATATGCCCCAGTTCCTCGGCTGCCGTGTTCATCAGGAGATCGCGGAACTTCGGGTTGCCGCGGGCGCCGCAGGCCTGGAAGAAATACTGCATGGCGACGCGAATTTCGCCTTCGACACCGCCGATGGCCTGCTGGAGGGCACGTGCGAACTGCGGGTCGGCTTTCTCCACGCGTACCGGATATTGCAAGCGTCCATCTGTATAGAACATGGAAGTCTCCTTGTTGTCGGGAGGCCTGCTAACAGGGCAGACCGGCGAGAGTTCCTGACGCATCCATTTCTTTTCAACGTCCGGTCGTGCGTAAGAGAGGCCATCGCCTGGAGGTCGCTCCGTACTGCGCAGCATCGGACCACCGCGATCGAGCTTTTCTGGAACCTTTGGCGATAGGGCCGGTTCCCGAAGTCCGGCAACGCTGGCAGGCACGTGTCCTGTCGGCCCTGTTCTGCGTACAGCCGGATCCATCTTTGAACAACGGAGGCCTTAATGCGCGCGCTCGTATGGCATGGCAAAGAAGATATCCGGTGCGACACCGTCACCGATCCCGAGATCGAGGATCCCCGCGATGCGATCATCAAGGTGACCAGTTGCGCGATTTGCGGATCGGACCTGCATCTGTTTCATAATTTCATTCCGGCCATGATGCCGGGCGACATCATGGGCCACGAGATGATGGGCGAGGTCGTCGAGACCGGATCCGGCATGAACGGCAAGTTGAAGAAGGGCGACCGGATCGTCGTGCCCTTCACCATTCAGTGCGGCGAATGCGACCAATGCCGACGCGGCAACTTTTCGGTCTGTGAACGCTCGAACCGCAACAAGGCGCTTGCCGACAAGGCCTTCGGCCATGCGACGGCCGGCCTGTTCGGCTATACGCACCTGACGGGCGGCTATCCCGGCGGTCAGGCGGAATATCTGCGCGTTCCCTTTGCGGATTCCACCCATATCAAGGTGCCCGACAGCCTGAGCGACGAGCAGGCGCTTTTCCTCGGCGACATCTTTCCGACCGGCTGGCAGGCCGCCGTCCATTGCGACATCGAGCCCACGGATACCGTGGTGATCTGGGGCTGCGGGCCTGTCGGGCAGATGGCCATCCGAAGTGCGGTGCTGCTCGGCGCCAAGCTGGTCGTGGCGATCGACTGCGTGCCCGAGCGCCTGAGCATGGCGCAGGCCGGTGGCGCGCTGACGATCGACTTCAGTGCCGAAAGCGTCGTCGAGCGCCTGAACGATCTGACGGACGGCAAGGGGCCGGAAAAGTGCATCGATGCGGTGGGGCTCGAAAGCCATGTTTCGGTAAGCCAGCCGGACACGGTGCTCGATCGCGCAAAGCAGATGATGATGATGGAAAATGATCGGCCGCACGTGCTGCGCGAGATGATCTATGTCTGCCGTCCAGGCGGCATCATCTCCATTCCCGGCGTTTACTCGGGTCTCGTCGACAAGATCCCCATGGGTCAGGCGATGAACAAGGGTCTGACGTTCCGCATGGGGCAGACGCATGTCAATCGCTGGACGCCCGATCTCGTGCGCAGGATCGAGGAGGGGCAGATCGATCCGTCCTTCGTCATCACCCATACGGCGACGCTCGAAGAGGGGCCCGAAATGTACAACGTGTTCCGCAACAAGCAGGACAGCTGCATCAAGGTCGTTCTCAAACCCTGACAGGAGGCAATCATGTCCATTTTTTCCCGATTGACGCGCAATGAGGGCGACCCGAAAATCCTGTCGTCCGGCCCGCGTTCCCGCGATACGACCGACGAGCTGACACGCGGGCTCGGATGGTTCAGCCTTGGCCTCGGCCTGTTCCAGCTGGTTGCGCCACAGCGCATCACCCGGGCGCTTGGCGTGCGCGGCAGCGAGCACGTGGTCCGGGCCTATGGCGCGCGTGAGATAGCCAGCGGTATGCTCACGCTTTCGACCGACAAGCGGGCAGGGCTGGCCAGCCGCGTCGCCGGCGACGGTCTCGATATCGTGACGCTGCTTGCGCTGCTCTCGCACGGCAATCCGCGGCGCCAGACGGCCAAGGCGGCGCTCGCCATGGTCGTGGGGATCGCAGCGCTCGATCTGCTGGCGGCGAGTGCGGTAAGCGCGAAGCGCGCGCGACCGAAGACGGTCAAGGACTACAGCGATCGATCCGGCTTCCCGCGCGGCGTGGTTGGGGCGCGTGGCATTGCCCGGCAGAAGCCGCTGCAGGACCAGAGAGCCAGCCCGGAAACGACGCATTGATCACGCGCCGTTGACGCACGACAAACGAGGCGGCGGACACGGGACGGGCTGATGAAGCCCGCACGGTGTCCGCCGCCTCGTTCCAGGCCTGCAGCCCGTTAGACGATGAGGATGTCGCCGAGGTGAAGGTCGGAAACCCTCGTCTCTGTGAGAACCACGCTGCCGCCGGCCCAGGACAGGACGGCATCCGCGCCGATCTGGACGAAATGCGAGAGGACCGCGTCGGCTGTCTTGAACAGGGTGGCGCTGACGACGAGCGTATCGTGCCCCTCTACGCCGTCGTTGAAGTCGGTCACGACGTCGCGACCGGAGGCGCTGTTCGAAAAGTCGAAGACATCGCTGCCGATCCCTCCGGACAGGCGATCGTTGCCCGCGCCGCCCTCCAGCACATCATTGCCGATGCCGCCGTAGAGGTCGTCATCGCCGGCATCGCCGAAAAGCCTGTCATTGCCGACGCCGCCATGCAGGAGATCGTTGCCGGCCCCGCCATGAATGATGTCGTTGCCAGCGAGACCGAAGATGCGGTCGATGCCCGCCGTGCCGGCGAGGATGTTGTCGCCTGCGGTGCCTTCGACATGGGCGACATAGGTCTTGTCCGCAAACAGGAAGGTGTCGAGCTTGGTCGCCGTCACGGTGTAGCTCGTCGGGATGAGCCAGCCGAATTCGATCCGCTCAACCGACGTCATCTCCTTCAGTCCCATCTGCCCCGACAGATCCCGCATCACCAGCGTTCCGTCCTGAAGGCGGATGGCCTCGTACGTGTCGATCGACCCCGCCATCTGCACCGTATCCGTCCCGCTCCCCCCGATGACGGTGTCGTTTCCCGTCGAAAGGCTGAAGCGGTCGTTTCCGCCAAAGCCCTCCAGGAAGTCGCTTGCCTTGCCGTCGCGCAGCAGATCCGCCTTGTCCGAGCCGAGGATGAAGGCCGGTTGACCGTAATGACTGGACGTGCTTCGCGCCGCGTCTTCGACCCAGACGAAGGGGCGCAGCAGATCGCTCAACTGCGCGACGACGATGGTGCTGTCCTTCTCCATGATCGATGCGAAGCTCGACCGCGCCATGGTCGCGAAGGCGTCGGAGAAAAGATTGGTGATATGGGCATTCACGCCGCCGATGACGTTGAAGACGGTTTTCGGTCCGAACGGCGACAGCGGATTGGCGTAGAAATCGTTGAAGATGACGGTGTTGTCGTTGCTGCTGCCGAAGGGGCGATCCTTGTGCAGGAACGCCTCGTTGAATCCCTCGGCGACACTGTCGGTCGATGTGCCGAGCGAGCGGAAGACGAGATCGTTTTCGGCCCCGAGATTGAGGATCTTGTCACTGTTGTCATAGATATTCGGCGAGGCGAACCCGAAGTAGTTCGAGGCGCTGTAAAAGCCGTCGGCGATGTCGGGCGACCGTTCCGCCATGATGTTGGTGGCGCCGCCGCCGAGACTGTAGCCCGTGACGACGACATCGTTGCCGGTCAGTCCGTGCGCCTTGGCAAAGCGCGCCGTGGCCTCGAGGATATACAGGAACGCGTTCAGATACTCGCCCTTGGCCAGCTTCAGGTAATCGGGCAGATCGCCGAGATCGCTGGTTCCGGCAAAGCTGATGCCGAGCCGCTCGATCGCGCCGCCCGCATCCCTGTAGGCGAGAACCTTCACCTGCGGGCTTTGCGACGTCAGGCCGTGGAAAAAGCCCAGCTGATCGACACTTGTCCCCGGCAACGACAGATCGGCCGCCGTGAGATCCGTCCATCCGGACGGCGGTGCGAAGTTGCCGCTTGTTCCGGTCAGTTGCGTCGCGAGCGCTCCCACAGCCCCGAACGCCCGCAGTTGTCCATAGCGCGCGAGGGCGTATGCCTCCGTTACCTCCGCGCGCGCGTCATGTCCCTTGTAGTCGAAGATGGCCATCGGTTCCTCCCGTTGACGTATACGTTAACGTAATTAAACCTACACCTAATTGATGAACTCCGAAAGGACATTTGGCCGGACGGTTGTGGCCGAGATCGACGGTATACTGTGGAAAGGGGAGAGCCTCCTTGCTCGATCCCGTGTCCTTGGTCGACCAAACATCTTCGGCAGTTTCCTCCAGCAATACCAAAAAAAACCAATTCATTGTGAGGCGGCCGAAAACGCAGGCCGAGACACATATTTATAAGTCCATTGATTTCAACGATGTAAGGTGATCGTTAAAAAACACCTTCATCAGGACTGGACGATTGGCCTGTTTTTGGTATGGTCAGCGACAAGGGCACAGACAGGCCGATAGCGTTCCTCCTGTGTGTGGCTTTGGAAGATGTCAGACGTGGCGACGGGCGAGGTTGTGTGCGGCTGGCCGCGCCATGCAGGCCGCGCAAATTGTCTGCGTATGAAAATGAATTTCATAACCGTTCACAATAACGGTTTCCGAGTTGACGAAATCGCCAGTCTGACACAGGCTGCGAAAATGAATTACGAGAACATGGGGAGCAGGCCGATATGAAGGTCGCTGTGATCGGACTTGGGTTTCGGCTGGGATATCTCGGCCGCATTTTCCGGGATGTGGATCCTGCTTTCGAGATCGTCGGCCATGTCGATCCGGCGCCCGCCGGCCTGCCGGGGCTGGACGAAGCCGGTGTTTCTGCCGGGAAAGCCTATGCGACGCCGGAGGAGATGATTGCCGCGGGCGGTTTCGACCTCCTGATGGTCGGTTCCCCCAATCACCTGCATCTCGAGCATATCCGGATCGGACTCGAGGCCGGACTGACGGTCTTCACCGAGAAGCCGATCGTCGTGACGATCGAGGAAAGCCTGGAACTCGCGCGTCTCCTCCATCGTCATGGTCATGACCGGTTGCTGGTCGGCCTCGTGCTGCGCTACTCCCCGCTCTACCGCGACCTGCGGCAGGCGCAGGCCGAAGGCCGTCTCGGCGAGATCGTCTCGATCGAGGCTTCCGAGCATATCGAGCCCTATCATGGCGCCTTCTTCATGCGAGACTGGCGCCGCTATGGCCGCTATGCCGGCGGCTTCATGCTGGAGAAATGCTGCCACGATCTCGACCTCTACAATGGCGTCGTGGGTGCGCGTCCGCGCTACGTGTCGTCCTTTGGCGGGCGCAAGAGCTTCGTTCCGGCCAACGATCCGCGCAACGAAGGCACAAACGACATGGACGTCTACCATCGCAAGCCGAGCGGCTGGCAGGGCTCCGACAAGGTCTTCGACAGCGATGGGGATCTGATCGACTATCAGACGGCGATCGTCGAATACGAGAACGGCGCCGCGATGACGTTCCATACCAATCTGAACGTGCCCGACCAGTTCCGTCGATTCTGCGTCATCGGCTCCAAGGGCATGGCGGAGGGCGACTTCGTGCGCGGCTATCTCGATGTGCACAATGCGCGCAACAACGAGAAGGTCGTTGCCAAGACCTATCAGGCGCCGTCCGAGACCTCCCATCACTATGGCGCCGACGAGCAGATGGCCGAGGATGTCTTCAAGTTCATGACCGAAGGGCAGAGCCTGCCGGTGTCGGCGCTGAATGCCATCGAAGCCGGCATCCTGGCGCTGGCGATGGACGAGGCCCGGTTTGCCCGCAAGGTGGTCGATCTCGCGCCCGTCTGGGCGGAGTACGACGCCTGCCTGCATGGCACGTCTGCGGCATCGTCCGCACCGCAGACCAAGTCTGCTTGAGAGGGCCCGCCATGGAAGCCAAACGAAGCACCGTCCTCTTCGCCTGGCTCCTCATGGCGCCGGCCATTCTCTATGTCACCGTCATCGTCGCCTATCCCCTGGTCGACACGTTCATCCTGTCCTTCACGGATGCATCCCTGAAGAAGACGACGAACTGGGTCGGCTGGGCGAATTACAGCAAGATCTTCAACGCGACATTTGCCGAGGTCATCATCCGGACCTTCATCTGGACGTTCTTCTCGGTGTCGCTGAAGATGATCATCGGTACGTTCGGCGCCTCCATGCTGAACGCCGCCGTGCCGGGGCGGGCGTTGTTCCGCGTGCTGACCATGCCGCCCTGGATCGTGCCCATGGCCATCGGCATCTTCATGTGGGGCTGGATGTATAACGGCCAGTTCGGCATGATTTCGGGACTGCTGCAGCGCTTCGGTCTGACGGACAGCCCCATCGCATTTCTGGCGCAGGGCTCGACCGCGTTCTGGGCCACCGTGATCACCGACGTCTGGATCGGCGTTCCCATGGTCACGCTCTATATGCTCGCCGCCATGCAATCGATCCCGCAGGATCTCTACGAGGCGGCCTGGACGGATGGCGCCGGCCGGTTCTACCGCTTCCGCCGCATCACGCTGCCGCTGCTCGTGCCGTCGATGATCACGATGTCGATGATCTCGCTGATTTCGACCTTCAACTCCTTCGACATCATCTGGATCCTGACGCGCGGCGGGCCGACCGGTGAAACGACGACCATGATTATCGATACCTACCGGACGGCCATCGGCTCCAACAAGTACGGCGAGGGTGCGGCGCGCGCCGTTCTGATCTGCATCTTCCTGTCCATTTTCTGCGTCTTCTACTTCCGCATGACCAGCCGCCTTTCCGCCGGAGACAAGCGATGAGAGAGCCGTCCGTCCTGATCAACCGCTATGCCTGGTACGAAATCGTCGGCATCTATGCAGGCATCCTCGTCTTTCTGACCTTCCTGCTGGCACCTTTCGTCGAGGGGTTCCTGGTGTCGCTGAAGCCGCTCAGCCAGCTCTTCTCCTCGCCCTACCGCTTCATTCCCGAGAACGGCTCGTTCGAGGCCTACCGGACCATGTGGGTCAGCGTGCCGGGCTTTGCGCGCTACATCTTCAACTCGCTGTTCATCTCCAGCGTCGTGACCATCGTGGTGCTGATCCTCGTCGTGCCGGCGGCCTACGCCTTTGCCCGGTTTGAGTTCAAGGGCTCGGGCCAACTGCTCGGTGCCTTCCTCGCGGTCAACATGTTCTCGGGCGCGGTTCTCCTCATCCCGCTCTTCCGGCTGATGCGCTCGCTCGGCGTGCTCAACACCTATTTCGCGATGATCGTGCCGGGCGTGGCGTTCCTGATCCCCACCGCCATCTGGCTCCTGCGCACCTACATGATGCGGATCCCCAAGGAGCTGGACGAAGCGGCCTACATGGACGGCGCCAGTCATTTCTACACGCTGCGCCGCGTCATCCTTCCGATCGCCATGCCCGGCATCGTGGTGGTCGCCATCACGACCTTCATTGGGTCCTATGCGCAGCAGTTCATCTATGCGCTCACCTTCAATTCGAAGTCCGAATATGCGCCGCTCCCGGTCGGGTTGTTCGCCTATTTCGGACGTCAGGAAGTCGTCTGGAACGAGCTCATGGCGGCGAGCTTCGTCGGCATTGCCCCGGCCATGATCGTCATCTTCTTCCTGCAACGCTATCTCGTCAGCGGCCTGACCGCGGGCGCGGTGAAACAATAAGACCAACCACCAGAGAACAAACGGGAGCTTAAACGTGACACTCCAATTCAAGACCGGCCTCATGGCCCTTGCATTGCTCGGCTCGACCGCACTCGGCACGATGACTGCCACAGTCGCGCAGGCCGCCGATCAGGAAATCAGCTGGATCTATTGCGGCGACAAGATCGACCCGATCCATGAAAAGTACATCAAGGAATGGGAAGGCAAGAACGCGGGCTGGACCGTGAAACCGGAACTCGTCGGCTGGGAACAGTGCCAGGACAAGGCGACGACCTTGGCCGCCGCCGGCAATCCGGTCGGCATGGCCTATGTCGGCTCGCGCACGCTGAAGGAATTCGCCGAGAACGACCTGATCGTTCCCGTGCCGATGACCGACGAGGAAAAGAAGAGCTACTACCCCAACATCGTCGACACCGTGACGTTCGACGACAACCAGTGGGGCGTGCCGATCGCCTTCTCGACCAAGGCGCTGTACTGGAACAAGGCTCTCTTCGAAAAGGCCGGTCTGGATCCCGAGAAGCCGCCGAAGACCTGGGCCGAAGAGATCGCTTTCGCCAAGCAGATCAAGGAAAAGACCGGCATTGCCGGCTATGGCCTTCCGGCTAAGACCTTCGACAACACCATGCACCAGTTCATGCACTGGGTTTACACCAACAACGGCAAGGTCATCGATGGCGACAAGATCGTCATGGACAGCCCGGAAGTGCTGGCAGCCCTGCAGGCCGTGAAGGACATCACGCCTTACTCGGTCGAGGGTGCGACCGCCTATGAACAGAACGAAATCCGCGCCATCTTCCTCGACGGCAAGGCCGGCATGATCCAGTCCGCGTCCGGCGCCGCAGCGCTCCTGAAGAAGACCGACATGAAGTGGGGCGTTGCGCCGCTTCCGCTCGGTCCCTCGGCCAAGGGTGAGGGCACGCTGCTGATCACCGACAGCCTTGCGATCTTCAAGGGCACGGGCGTCGAGGACAAGGCGATCGAGTTCGCCAAGTTCATCACCTCGCCGGGCCCGCAGGGCGAATACGAACTGCAGGGCGGCGCCGGCCTGACCCCGCTGCGTCCTTCCGCCAAGGTCGATGAATTCGTCAAGGCCGATCCGTCGTGGAAGCCGTTCATCGACGGTATCGCCTTCGGTGGTCCGGAACCCCTGTTCAAGGACTACAAGGGCTTCCAGAACGCCATCATCGAAATGGTCCAGTCGGTCGTAACCGGCAAGGCCGAACCGGCAGATGCTCTGAAGAAGGCTTCGGCCGCGATCGAAGAGTACAAGTAAGCCTGTTTAGCCTGCTGTCGCGGCGGTCTCTGCCGCTGCGACAGTCCTTCCCGGGAGCCGGGCCGGCAGGTGCGCCGATCCGTCCCTTTTCGTCAAGACCAACGCCGCCCGCTTCGGCGACCGGAGATCGATGTGATACAGCTTTTCCTCAACAAGGTGCAGAAGTTCTACGGCGACTTCGAAGTGCTGAAGGGCGTCCAGCTCGAGGTGATGAACGGCGAATTCGTCGTCTTCGTCGGGCCGTCCGGCTGCGGCAAGTCCACGCTCTTGCGCATGATCGCCGGTCTGGACTCGACCACGAGCGGCGACATCGTCATCGACGGCGTGCGCGTCAACGACCTGCCGCCGGTCAAGCGCGGCATTGCCATGGTGTTCCAGTCCTACGCGCTCTATCCGCACATGACGGTGTTCGAGAACATCGCCTTTCCCCTGCGGGTGGAAAAGATGGAGGAGAGCAAGCTCAAGGCCAAGGTCGAGAACGCGGCACGGATCCTGCATCTCGATCAGCGCCTGCAGCAGAAGCCTGGGATGCTTTCGGGCGGCCAGCGCCAGCGCGTCGCCATCGGTCGCGCCATCGTCCGCGAGCCCAAGATCTTCCTGTTCGACGAGCCGCTGTCGAACCTTGACGCAGCCCTGCGCGCCGACATGCGCATCGAGCTTGCCAAGCTCCATCGCGAACTGAAGGCCACGATGATCTACGTCACGCATGACCAGGTGGAAGCCATGACCATGGCCGACCGTATCGTCGTGCTGAATGCCGGCGGCATATCCCAGGTTGGCGCTCCCCTGGAGCTGTACCACAAGCCGCAAAACCTGTTCGTTGCCGGCTTCATCGGCAATCCGAAAATGAACTTCGTGCCGGTGACCTGCACGGCCGTTGGTCCTGCAGGCGTGACCGTCGACTACGCGGGCCAGACGGTCACGATCCCGGTCGTCGGACGCGGCGATCTCGTCGGGCAGACGCTGACGCTCGGCATCCGCCCCGAACACACGATGCTGACCCCTGGCGATCTCAACATCGCCATCATCCCCTCGGTGATCGAGCGCCTCGGGATCAATACGGTCGCCTATTCCAGCCTGCCGGACGGCAAGCCCTATTGCGTGCTGCTCCCCGGTTCCGCGCCGCTTGCCGTGGAGCAGCCGGTTTCCACCGGCATCATGGCAGCCGATTGCCATCTGTTCGAAGCCAATGGCGAAGCGCTGGAGCGCACCGTGGACTGGCGGTCGCTCGAGATGCCGGCGGCCATGACCGCCGCCTGAAGATGTGCGGACGCACCTGGGGATGCAAGGACGCCCCCTGGGGATGCGAGGAGTCCTTGCGTCAGGCGTTCACCAGACCAGGCCGCGCGCGGCCACGTCCTCGACACGCGTCACGACGCCGTCCCGATGAAACGTCATGATATCGAACAGGTTCGACACGACGCAGGTGTGGTTCGGGATGATCAGCACCTTGTCGCCGATTGCGGGCCGCGGGCCGGTCACCCGCGACAGGTCCACCACGCCGTGCTCTTCGGACAGGCCGGAGACAACGGCATCGGGATAGGCCGGGATCATCCCGTAATCCGCGAAACCGAGGAGGTCCGACGTCAACGCCTTGGAGCCCGCGTCGAGCACGGCACGATCGGGCGTGGGGCGGGCGACGACGGCCGCCAGGACCTGCATCGCGCAATCGTCGAGCGAGCAGTGGCCGGAGCGGGCCATCGCCCTGTCGTTGTAGACATAGGTGCCAGCCCGATGCTCGGTGGCCGAGGACACCTGATGGGCGGAGAACAGGCTCGGCGTCCCCCCGTTGCTGACGATCGGGCAGGAAATGCCGAGGGCGGCGAGGCGCGCAATCGTGTCGGAAAAGAAGATGTCCACGGACCCTTCGTCATGCGCTTTCGGATAGGTCATCAAGCCGCCGAAGACGAGGCCGTCGGATGCGGCGATCGTCTGGGCCAAGGCCGCCGCTGCCTGCGGGTCCTGGACGCCGCAGCGCCCGGCACCGGTGTCGCATTCGACCAGGACCGTCAGCGGCTTGCCCCCGGCAAACCGGCCGGAGAGTCCGGCCACCGTGGACGCACTGTCGGCGACGACCTTCAGGCTTGCGATACGGTCGTTGAGGGCTTTCAGCCGGTCGAGCTTCTCAGGGCCGAGAATGTTGAAGGTGATGAGGATATCCTCGAAACCGGCCTCGGCGAAGACTTCCGCCTCCGTGATCTTCTGGCAATTGATCCCGCGCGCGCCGGCCGCTTCCTGCGCCTTGGCGATGGCAGGGATCTTGTGGGTCTTGATATGCGGCCGGAAAGCCAGTCCGTGGCCATCGAGATAGGTCTGGACACGACCGATATTGGCAGCCAGCCTGTCCTCGTCGATGAGGGGCAGGGGCGTCGATAGCGACAGGATGGACTGGCCGACCTGCGGCCGCGGCGGGGTTGTCATCGGCGTCTCTCTCCCGAGCGTGTCTGATAGCGTTCATGTTCTGCCAGCGGCCGAAAGGTTCGGCAATGCCGACATGGCTGAAAGGTTCGGCCATGCCGGCATGGCCGGGAAAACCGCCTTGTTTTCCCTTTTCAGCGGCGAAAAGGCTCCGCGTGGTCAGGCTCCGGCGGTGTCACCGCAAGGGTGCCGAAACCGTGGGGATCGGCCGTCATGGGCCAGATCGCGCGCGATGCCCGACGGTAGGCCGTCTCGGCCGGCTTGTTCGGATACGGCGAACCGGCGGCGCAATAGACGATCTCGGACGCGATCTTCGAAAAGGCGGCATAGAAGTGGTTGGTGGATTTGATCACCAGCAGATGCTTCGACGTCGGGTCGATGCCGAGCGCGGTGAAGAGCGACGGATCGTAGCTCTGGACGCGGACCGAACTCAAGATGATGTCGATGCCGTCGAGGTGGATATGCGCGGCGTCGCCAAAAGGCGCGACGCTCTCGCCGAAGCGCATTTCGGCATTGCGAACGACGCGCCTGACCGTCACCCGTCCGTCGATGGGGTTGCCGGTGCCGGGCGCGGATTTCGCGCCGAAACGGAGCGGGATTTCTGCCCCTTCGCCAGCCGCCATGCAGATCTGCACGGCGATCGGATCCCAGATCATGCCCACCGCCACGTTTTCCACGCCGCGGGCAAGGAGCGCCGCGAGGACGACCGTCGCATCGCCCGCCGTGCCCCCGCCGGGATTGTCCCACATGTCAGCGATGACAACGGGCCCGCGCGGATTTGACAGCGCCCGCTCGATGGCCTCGGCCTCGTCCACCTGCGGCATCATAAAGGTTCCGCGCTTGGAGAAGAGCTCCAGACCCAGCGCGCGCGCCAGCCGCTCGCCCTTGTCCGGCTGAGCGTCCGTGACCACGATCGTCTTCGTGCCCATCTCCGGCACGTCGCCCGCCATGAAGCCGTGAATGACGGACAAAGACAGGATCTCGTGATCCTCGGCTTCCATCCGCATCAATCGATCGACGAAGGATCGCATGGGATCGCGCGAGGTCGGAAAGACGTCGATCATGCGGCAATCGAACACGGACATGACCGGCCTCACCCGACCTTCCAGCGTATCCACCGCGATCCGCCACAGATCTTCGGCGCGATCGACGAAGTCGGTATGGGGGAATTCCTTGAACGCGACGAAGAAATCGACGGCCGCGACGCGTTTGGCGGTGAGGTGGCTGTGCGGATCGATTTCGGCGCAGACCAGGATATCGGGCCCGACGATCGCGCGGATGGCTGCCAGGAGGTCTCCCTCGGGATCGAGATAGCCATCCGCAACCATGGCACCGTGAAGACCGAGGACGACGCCGTCCACCGGCAGGGCCGCCGTCAACTGGTCGAGGATTTCGTCGCGCAGGCTCTCATAGGCCTGACGGTTGATCAGGCCCGCCGGATCCGCCCAGGCGGCCGTGCCTTCGATCAGCGTCCAGCCTTTTCGCGCGCAGACTTTTCGCCCCACGGTTAGGGGGGCGGTGCAGAGCGTCGGCGTGGCGGGATGCTGCCCCGGTGCCGCGTAAAGGGATTCCTCGAAGGCCCGCCGGTCAATGCAGATCGGTGCGAACGTGTTGGTTTCCGTGGCAAGGGCGGCGGTAAAGAGGCGCACAGGTTCAGCCTTCCGCAAATTGGCAGGGCAGGGTGCCGGACACGCGCCGGCCGGAAACGTTGCCGCTCACCGGACGGGGTTCGGCAGGTAGCCGATGAAGCCGCAGATCTTCCAGCCGCCTTCATGCAGGCGGCAGGTGTAGAGCGTTTGCCACTGCATTACGTCGAGGTTTCCATCGGTCTTGCGGATGCCGCCCTGAAACTTCTTGCGCGCCAGCGCCGTGTCACCCTTCACGTCGATCTCCTCGAGCGTCGTCGTCGTGAAGATCGCCTTGCGCGGATCCTCGCCATAGGTCTGGCCCTGAAAGTCGCGAGCCTGCTTCAGCCATTCGTCGCGGTAGGCGTCCAGCGAGGGAAAGGCGAGGCTCCAGTCGTCCGGGTCCGGCTTGTGGTTGCCGCTGACGGCGAGAAAGCCTTCTTCCACGAAGTCGCCCGAGACCATCGACCAGTCCGCGGCCAGAAAGGCGTCGATGTCGCGCGGAACCAGCATCTCCCAGATGGCATGACGGGCCGTATCGCTTGCCGGAAACGGATTGGCATGGGGATCGCGCATGAGACGCCCTTTGGTCTAAATTATTTTCATGGAGCTTCGAAAACTCTGGTCAAGTTCGGTTTTCTATGGTCCATTGTCAACAATCGACGAAAATAATTTGCAAGAGGGCCGTGATGACCATCAAGCGATATGGTGCCGAGAAAGCCGGTGCCGGTGGCCAGAGGCTGCCTTTCGCCCGCGCCGTGGAGGCTGCCGGCTGGCTGCACGTGTCCGGCCAGGTGGCGATGGAAGACGGCGAAATCATTCCGGGCGGCATCGTCGAGCAGACGCACAAGACCATCGCCAATCTGCTGGCCATCCTGGACGAGGCCGGCTACGGCGTCGAGCATGTCGTCCGTTGCGGCGTCTGGCTGGACGATCCGCGCGACTTCTGGACCTTCAACAAGATCTACCAGACGTATTTCGGCGAACATCCGCCGGCGCGCGCCTGCGTCCAGGCCTCCATGATGGTGGATTGCAAGGTCGAGATCGACTGCGTCGCCTACAAGGCGCCGGCGTAAGGGCTCGCGGCTGAGGCCGGGCAGAAACGCTTCGGGGAGGCGGGATGGATATCTTCACGACGCTCCAGGAGGGCCGGGCACAGTTTTCTCCGTCCGAGCAGCGAATCGCGGATATTCTGCTCGGCGACTTCGAGTTCGCGGTCAACGCCTCCATCATCGAGCTTGCCGAGCGGGCCGAGGTTTCCCCGCCCACGGTCACCCGCTTCTGCCGCAATGTCGGCTGCCAGAGCTTCTCCGACTTCAAGGTGAAGCTCGCCAAGACGGCCTTCGTCGGCGTGCGCTACCTCAACCCGGAAGCCAAGAGCACCGAGCCGGCAGATGTGGCGGAAGATGTCATCACCAAGGCGCAGAATGCGCTCTTCATGATGCATCGGGCGCTCGATCCGGTGGTTCTCGATAAGGTCGCAGACCGTCTCTCGCGTGCCGAAATGGTCTACACGTTCGGCTCGGGCGGCAATTCCTCGATGATCGCGACGGAGATGCAGAACCGGCTGTTTCGTCTCGGCTCCCGCGTCACGGCCAGCAACGATCACAACATGCAGCTGATGCTGACGGCCGCTGCCCGCACCAATGACGTGATCGTCGGCTCGTCCTTTTCGGGACGCAACCAGGATCTCGCCCGCTGCTTCGGACTGGCCCGCGAAAGCGGCATCACTACCATCGCGCTGACACAGACCGACAGTCCGGTGGCGCAGGCGGCCGAGCTCGTCATCGGCATCGATCTGCCGGAGGGGGCCAACATCTTCCGCCCGACGTCCACCCGCTTCGCGTTCCTGGCGGTGGTGGACGTGATCGCAAGCCTCGTCGCCTACCGCAATCGCAAGCTCTCCACCGTGACGCTGCGCCATATCAAGCAACAACTGGTCGAACACCGCGACGGCGACGACCGCCAGATTCTGGGAGACTGATCATGCCTCGTACGCTTGTGTCATGGAGCCCAGCATGCCGATGACCCGCTCGGTTGCCGTCGTAACGGGAGCAGCCGGCGATATCGGCCGCGCAATTGCCGCCCGGCTGTCCGCGAGCCATGACGTGGTCGCGCTCGTCGATATCGATGCGGCGGCGCTGGAGACCGCTGCGCAGGATCTGGGCGACGCTTCCCGTTTCGCGACGATCGTGTGCGACGTCACCGACGAGACGAGCATCCGTTCGATGGCAGAGGCGACGGCCGGTCTCGGGCAGGTGCAAACGCTGGTCAACAATGCCGGTGCCGCCCGGGCGGTGAGCCTGCACGAAACGGACGGCGCCATCTGGCGGGCCGATGCGGCGCTCAATCTGGAAGCGCCCTTCCTGGTGTTTCGCGCGCTGGAGACCGCCCTGAAGGCGTCCGAGGGCTCGGTCGTCAATATTGCCTCCGTCAACGGCCTCGCCGTCTTCGGCCATCCGGCCTACAGCGCGGCAAAGGCCGGGCTGATCCATCTCACGCAGTCCATCGCGGTCGAATACGGCAAGTTCGGCATCCGCGCCAATGCGGTTGCGCCGGGCACGGTGCGCACCCAGGCCTGGGAGGCCCGCGCAAGCGCCAATCCGCAGGTGTTCGAGGACGTCAAACGCTGGTACGCGCTGCGCCGCATCGCAACGGCCGACGATGTCGCCAATGCGGTCTTCTTCCTGGCAAGCGAGCAGGCGCGCGCCATCACCGGCGTCTGCCTTGCGGTCGATTGCGGTCTGACGGCGGGCCAAGCCGAGCTGGCGCGGACATTTTCACAATCCGAACATTACTGACATCGCGATCGTCCAGAAGGGGTAACCACCATGGCAAAGGCACAGGATTTCCGGCTTGAGAACAGCTGGCACCCGATTGCGGGAGAGGCATGCGGCGGCTTCGTCTTTACGCTGTTCAACCTGTCGGATGCGCCGATCTCGGGCTTCAGGCTTGCCTATACTTCGCTGACGCGCGTGATGGACGACCCGGCCTGCGACAACGCCACCTTTCTCCTGCGCAACGCGAATTTTCACCAGTTCGCCCCGCCGGAAGGGTTCGTGTTGGCGCCGGGCGGCAGCTGGCGCTTCACCGTGTCCGGTCTGTGGCGCCCGGCCAAGCATCGGACGGATGGCGCAAAATCCGCTTATGTGACACTGGCCGACGGCAGCCATGTGCCGGTCGACGTGGACGATCTCCTTCTCGGCGGACGCCCGGCCGAGCCGGCTCCGGACCTGATGCCGGAGGGCCGGGTAACGGAACCCTTCTACCTTCTTCCCTGGCCGAAGGCCGCCAGCCTGACGCCCGGAGAGACGGTGCCGGTGGCTCTCTATCCGGCCGAGGGAACCGGCGTCGCAGACCTGAAAGCGGTCAGCACCGTCGTCGCCCTTTACCGTCGGCTCTTCAGCGTCGGACATGTGCCTTTGTCGCTCGCACCGGTGCATGAGGGCAAGGCACTCGTCTTTCGACAGGCAGACGATCTCGGCTCCGAAGCCTTTCGACTGGACATCGGCGATCGCGTGACGCTGGCTTATGGCGGCGCGGCCGGGCGGCAATACGGGCTGACCGCACTTGCGCAGATGCTGCACGGCGCACGGACCGAAAAAGCCCTGCTCCGGTTTCCTGCAACCGGCGAGATCGCCGACGCGCCGCGCTATGTCTGGCGCGGCTGCCATCTCGACGTCTCGCGGCAGTTTTACCCGGTTGCCGACATTACCCGGCTGATCGACATCCTCGCCTGGTACCGCATGAACGTGTTCCACTGGCATCTCTCCGATGACGAGGCCTGGCGGTTGGAGATCAAGGCCTATCCGACGCTGACGACACTCGGCGTCCTGCGCGGACCCGACGCGCCGATGTTGCCCCAGCTCGGTAACGGCGCCGAGCCGGTGGGCGGCTTCTATACGCAGGACGACGTCAGGGCGATCGTCGCGCATGCGCTGGCCTTGCATGTCGAGGTCGTGCCGGAGATCGATATCCCCGGCCACAGCACGGCGACCCTCGTTGCCCTGCCGGACCTTGCCGACGGGCAGGAAGCGCCCGACAGCTACCGCTCCGTCCAAGGCTTTCCCAACAATGCGCTGAATCCCGCCGTCGAGGAGACCTATGTGTTTCTCGGCAAGGTCTTCGACGAGATGGTCACGCTCTTCCCGTCAAAACTTCTGCATATCGGCGGGGACGAGGTCGCGTCCAACACCTGGATGGCGTCGCCGCTCGCCCGCAAGCTGATGGCGGACGAGGGGATCGAGGGAACGTTCGGGCTGCAGAGCTACTTCATGAAGCGCATCCAGCAGATGCTCTCGGAGCGCGGGCGCAGGCTCGCGGGCTGGGACGAGGTTTCCCACGGCGGCGGCGTCGATCCCGAGGGGACACTGTTGATGGCGTGGCAGAAGCCGGAGGTCGGTGTCGAGCTCGCAACGCAGGGCTATGATGTCGTGATGACGCCCGGACAGGCCTATTATCTCGACATGGTGCAGGACGAGGCGTTCCAGGAGCCGGGCGCGAGCTGGGCCGGTACCGTGCCGCCGCAGCATACCTACACCTATGAGGCGGTCGGCGACTTTCCCGAAGCGCTGCAGGCACGCATGCGCGGCGTCCAGGCGTGCATCTGGTCGGAGCATTTTCTCAACCGCGACTACTTCAACCATCTTGT
The DNA here is from genome assembly GCF_001424065.1 of Rhizobium sp. Leaf384. GTDB lineage: Bacteria > Pseudomonadota > Alphaproteobacteria > Rhizobiales > Rhizobiaceae > Ferranicluibacter. The sequence continues at coordinate 24,107 of NZ_LMQE01000012.1, read as the reverse complement.
CTTTCCCCGGCTTGCCGCAATTGCCGAGGCAGCCTGGACACCGCGCGCGCGCAAGGACTGGCAGCGTTTCGCCGCCCTCGCGCCCTTGAGCCCCAAGCTCTAGGGCCAGGGGCGCCGTCTGCCGTCTCTCCGCAAGCGTCTTCCTCTTCGTCTTCCGAACCTCCAAAGGCCCGACATCATGACCTTCCGCATCGCCGTCGGCGGCATCCACACCGAATGCAGCACCTCGTCCCCGGTCCTGATGAAACCGGAGGACTTCCGCGTGCTTCGGGGCGCCGAGCTGCTGTCGGCCGACTATTTCTCGTTCCTGGGAAATGCCGACATCAGGCCGCTGCTCCATGCGCGCGCCGTGCCCGGCGGACCGCTCGCGCGGGAGACCTATGAAGGGTTCAAGGCGGAGTTTCTCGCGCTTCTGGAAGCGGCGTTGCCGATCGACGGCCTTTACCTCGCCATGCACGGCGCCATGAACGTCGAGGGCATGGACGATGCGGAGGGCGACTGGATCTCGGCGGCGCGCACGGTGGTGGGGCCGGATATCCTCGTCGCCGCAAGTTACGATCTGCATGGCAACGTGACGCAGCGCATCATCGACCAGCTCGATATCTTCGCCGCCTATCGCACAGCCCCGCATATCGATGTGCGGGAAACCATGGTCCGGGCCTGGTCCATGCTGGGCAAGGCGCTGCAGACGGGGACCAGACCCGGGGTCGCCTGGGCGCCGGTGCCGGTCCTCCTGCCGGGCGAGCGGACCTCCACCGAAGACGAGCCCGCAAAGAGCCTCTACGATGCCCTCTCCCGCCACGACGCATCGCCCGGGATCTGGGACGCCAATCTCATGGTCGGCTATGTCTGGGCCGACGAGCCGCGCGGAACGGCCTGCGCCGTCGTGACCGGAACGGACAAGGCGGCGGCCGAGGCTGCCGCAGCGGAGATCGCGATGTCCTACTGGAACGCCCGCGAGGCCTTCCGCTTCGGCCCCGTCACCGGGCCGCTGGCCGACATGCTGGAGATCGCCGAACAGGCGACGACGCGTCCGGTCGTTCTGGCGGATTCCGGCGACAACCCGACGGGCGGCGGCGTCGGCGACCGCGCCGATGTGCTGAACGCGCTGGTCGAACGTGATGTCCAGGGGGCCGTCATCGGCGGCATCACCGACCGGCCGGCCGTGGAGGCCTGCTTTGCCGCCGGCGAGGGGGCGACCCTGTCGCTGACGATCGGCGGCGCGCTCGATCCCGCCAGTCCGTCGGCCACGGTTTCTGCGACCGTTGTCCGGCTCGACGATCCCGCGGGTCCGGAGGAACGGCAGGCGGTCGTTGCCGTCGGCGGCATCACGGTCATCCTTGCGGCGCGCCGACGGCCCTACCACCGGATCGCGGATTTCACGCGTCACGGCATCGATCCGAAGGACGTCCGTCTGCTCGTCGTCAAGTCCGGCTATCTTTCCCCCGAACTTGCGCCGATCGCACGGCCGAACCTCATGGCGCTGACCGACGGCGTCATCAACCAGGATATCGAGCGCCTGCCAAATATGCGGCGCCAGCGTCCGTCCTTTCCCTTCGATCGGGATTTCGACTTCGTCGCGACGCCGCGATCGTCGGCGCGCTGGGCCTGATCGTCGGCGTGCGAGCCGTCTTTCAGGGAACGGACCGGCGCTCTTCAACGTTGCGCTCGGCCTGTGCCCGCACTCGACACGCTGCACTGTCACACCCTGGCGATCTGCCGTCTCTCAAGCTGGGCTGTTCTGCGCCCTGGTGTTTCCATGAGCCTCTCGATCGCGACCGCCCTGCGGGACCCGTCACTCCGCGTCAGCGCGCTGGCCATCTTCTTCTTCGGGTTTTCCGGCGCGGCGACCCAGCCGTATCAGTCGATCATCGGCATTCGCGAGCTCGGACTGACCGATAGCGGCTATGCCAGCCTGATGTTTGCCGCGGCCGCCGTCAGCGTCACGGCGAGCGTGCTGATGGGCATCTTCGCCGACCGGCTCGGCGATTACCGGACGTCCATTCTCTATGTCGCACTGTTCGGCATCACCGGTTTCGGGCTCGTCTATCTCTCGGCGACGATCACCGCCTTCGTCATTGCCAAGCTCGTCCTCCTGCCGGTTTTCGGAGCGCTGAACTCGCTGATCTTCGCCAATGTGCGGGCGGCCTCCGGCGGGCTCGCACAGTCGCAGCTGGTCGCGGTGAACGCGACGATGCGCGCCACGATCTCGCTCTCCTGGGTGCTGGTGCCGGGCCTCGTCGGCATTGCGCTGGCCGGATCGACGTCGATGCTGCCGGCCTATCTGATCGCGGCGCTGGCTGCGGGCGTCTGCTTCATCCTCGCCGCCTTCTATCTTCCACGGCCGCGTCCGCTTGAAAACCGGGACGATGCCGCGCGCTACCGGATCCTCGCCTCGCTCGGCGAGGTTGCAACGCCGCGCGTCGCTCTCCGGCTTCTTGCGATCGCGCTCATCTGCTCCATGCTGTTCGTCAACGATGCGGTCCGCTCGCTGATCATCACCGGCAAGGCCGGAGGCACGGTGCGCGACATTGGCATCGTCGTCGGCGTGGTCGCGCTGCTCGAAATCGTCTTCATCCTGTTCTGGAGCGCGGCCGAACGGCGGATCACGTCGCTGCGCTCGCTGGTCATCGGCGCCACGCTCTATGCCGTCTATCTGGGGCTGCAGGGCATGGCGACGCAGACATGGCACATCTATGCCCAGACGCTGATCAGCGGCATGGCGGCCGCGGCCATCATCAGCCTGCCCATCACCTACCTTCAGGATCTGATCGCCGACCGGCCCGGTCTCGGCAGCTCGCTGATCGCGGTGAACATGTTCCTGAGCGCCGGCATCAGTGCCGTCGTGTTTGCCGTCGGCACGCGGATCGGGGATTACGGCTTCACGTCAATCCTCGGCGGCTTCATCGGCCTTCTGGGCGTGATCCTCTTGGTCGTGCTGGACGGGCGCAAAAGGCGGGCAGGGACCGTTCCGGGAGCCTGAGGCATCCACAACGAAAAACACCGGAGCGCGCCGCGCCCCGGTGTTGTCTGGTCAACGTGTAACGGCTGGTTCAGGACGCCTTGGCGCCGGCCAGCACTTCCTCGCACCAGCTCGGGCCGCCGGGCTGGCGGCGGTCGCCGACGAGGCGCACCGAGCGGATGACATAATCGGAGGACACGGTGAGCTGCACCGAGCAGCTGAGATATTCGGTGCGGGCCGCGGATGTCTGCTTGCCGCGCGAGCCGTCTGCCTTCTTGGCATAGGTCGCGGGAACCTTGCGGTTGCGGTAGCCGCCCTTCCACGAATAGATCGTGTTGCCGCCGCGCTGCACATCGGCGGTGGGCGGGCCGAACTGGGCGAAGAACACGCCGGCCGGCTGTCCGGCCCAGCGGGCCTCGACCGCATTCTGCTGCTGTGGCGCGATGGTGGTGCATCCGGCAAGCGCCAGCGCGAGGCCGGCAGCGGCGAAAACCCGCAAGGTCATGTATCGTCCCCTTCGAAAGATCCTGAAACAGGACGAGCCGGCGCCTTCCGCCAGCCCATTCCGGCACCGAGGCGCACCGCCCGTTCGTCCACGCCTCTAGCGCCAATCGCGCCGAATGAACATCGGTTGCAACCGGTCGATACGCAATAATTTCCGAGCGTTGCCGAAAATCTCTATTCCCGGCCACCGCAAACCGGCCGCCGCCATCATCCTGTCAAAAACTCTGTCGAACCGTCGATTTGCCGCTTGTGGAATGAAAGCCCCTGTTCTATAGAAGCGCCGCTGGTCACGGAGTGTAGCGCAGTCTGGTAGCGCACCACGTTCGGGACGTGGGGGTCGCAAGTTCGAATCTTGCCACTCCGACCAGTTATTTCAATGGCTTGCCCGAAGCCGACGCCTTAGCCCTTCACTATCCGCACTGTTTGCGCACAGTTTCAGTAGGCGTTCGCAGCTTTCTGCTGAAAGTGCGGGTCATTATGCAGGTATGTCCGTTCGAATTCATCGGTGGTAATTCCGAGAGATGCCGCGGCTTCTTGGACGTCGATGCCGGCATTTGCCAGCCATGTTGCGCGGGTATGGCGCAAGATGTGAGGGGTGACATCATCCCCCAAACCTGCTTCTGTCCGGACCGCCCTGAAAGCCTTGTGAGGCTTATTTACCTTGGCGCCATAGTAGTTGATGACATGCAGGCAGGGTTTGTCCTTGTCGATCGCTCTGTCGGCCTCTCGCCAGTATCGAAGCAGTGTAATCAGCCTCGGCGGGATCTTGACGGGGGTTTTGCGCTTATTATGCGCGACGCGCTCACCTTGTGCCTTACGATACAGGACGCCCTTCTCAAGGTCGATCCACCCACCTGAGGTGTTTGGCATCCACTGCAAGCTGAGCATGGCGCCGAGGCGCGTTCCTGTGTAGACGCCGATCAAGACAAGCCGAGCGATGTGATCGCAAAGCCTGAGCCGCCTAGATGCCCGGACCATACTTGCGACTTCGCTGCGCGACAGCCAGCGCTCGCGAGGCAGAGACTTGTCGGGAAGGGTGACCTTCGGGACGACATCAAGCGTATATTCGCCGTGATAGTAGTTTATGGCGGCCCGCAGGATCTCAAGATCGCGACGAGCGCCTGAGTCTGTTTCTCGCTCATCCGCGAACTCACGGCATTTCTTGCCTCTGATTTCGCCGACTGCAATTTCGCCGAAAAACTCATTGAGCCTGCCGATCCTTGCTCTTGTTTCGACTGGTCGCGACGAGCTGTCGGCCTTCTCATCAAGATAGACGAGCAGGACGTCTCCTACTGTGATCTCAGCGGCACGACCGCCGCGCTCGGGCTGGTACTTCTCCGCGAGGTATTCTTGGAGTTTCCGGCCGGCTTCTGTAGCTTCAGCCTCAGTGCATCCTGTGCGGATATTGGTCGTTCCGTCTCTGATAACCCAGACTTTCCGGCCTCCATCGTTGCGGAGGTAGAGCCTTGGCGGCTTTCGCTTCTGTGGCATTTTTCAATCATCCTGTTGACTCCGTTTCGCGTGACGAAGTCCTTATTCGCAATCCGAATAAGCTCCAGATTGCCTTTTGCGGCCTCTGTCCGCAGTGCGGACTTCGTCAGGCGGCCACGGAAGAACAATTTTGCGGCTTCGGCAAGTGGCACTGGCTCATCATCGCGGATGTCGGAGTCATTCATCGCGAGCCTCCCATAATTGTCTCTCCTCATGCCGAACAGTTGACGAGCAATCGAATGAAGGAGCAAACTCAACCTGAAATAGTCGGTGCTGGAACGCGCGGTAACGCGAACCAGCACCTGTCATCCCCACGCGATGTGACCACATGGAGACGATTATGAATGAGAAAAAAGTAGAGACGAGCGCCCATACTGCTGGGCCACGCCAGCCACAGCTTGAGACGCGCAATCTCGGAGTTCGCCAGCCGCAGAACCAGACCACGATAAGCCCGTTCAGCCCTAAGCCAGATGCTGGCCCTGGACCTAGGCAGCCAGCGCCGTCGCCAAGCCCACGGCCGAGCCTTTCCGCACCAGCGGGTCCAAAGAAATAGGAGATACGATGACAACTGACCGCGAAAACATCTACTTCAACGTTCTTCGCAACGCACTCTATCATACAGGTCGGAGAATGACTTTTGATCGGTGGAGTAGATGGGGCAACTTTGCGGTCATAGTGCTTGGTGCGTCTGCATTCGCGGATGTCACCCGGCCGTTGTTCGGCCAAGGTTACGCCGTTTGGCTGGGCGGGATTACGGCCGTCATCGGTGCGATCCAGCTTGTTTTTGATTTTGGTGGCCGCGCACGCGAGCATCAGTCGCTTCAGAGAGACTATTATAATCTCCTCGATGACATCGAAGAAAGCGCGATGCCAAGCATTGAACAAATCGGCCGCTGGAGGGGTGCGATGGTGAGGATCGCAGGGGGAGAACCTCCTGTGCTGCGCGCATTGGACTGCAAGGCTTACAATGATGCAATCGGCGCAACCGACGTCTATCCAAAGACCGAAAGGATATTCATCCCGGCGTGGCATCGTATTTGGGGTCAGGTGTGGGCATTTGAAGGATACGATTACAAAAAGCTTTGGGAACTCCCGGTTGGGCATAAAGCAAGAATTTCGCTCCCGGAAAGCTAGCTGGGAGTTACTCATCCATAGCTCCTTCGGTTGGGCTGCTGATGCGACCTCGAGTGCCAGCGCAGCTAGACGCAAAGTCTCGCGTAGTTCGTCTTCTGACTGGCACCATGCAGCCGTGTCGCGGATCATCTGGGGCGTGATGGCTGACAACACATGATCCCGCGGCGATGGGGATACGGCAGGACGGGCTCGCACCTCGTCCACCAGCCTCCCTAAACCATCTACGTCCATAAACCCGATTGGTTTCGGTTGGGGTGCGGGGGTGTCTTTCACAAGCTCTCGCTGCATGGGTAAACCCTTTCTGTCTGGAACCAGTCCAAGGTCTCGACGTTGTCGACGTCACCGCGCTTGCTGAACGCCTCTTGGATGGCACCCAACTGGCAGATATCGACATGAGACTGGTGAATTTGAATTTCGATGGACGCGGGCATGTCGCGCAAGACGCGACGTAGCCGGTTCGACCAACGTTTTTCCTCGGGGGTCATTCGGCAGAGCCCTCCGCGGCGGCGAGGGCATCAGCGTTCGTCGGAATTTCAGGGTGCGGCGTCCAATGCGTGTGATAGCCTGGCCAGTCGCTACATAGCGGAGAGCCGATGTAGGACGGCTCGTTAACCGGGAACTTCCACCAAGTCACAAAGCCATCGTCCTCGTGCCATTCAGACAACGGCTGCGCCACCAAACCTGTCTGGGGTGATGGGGTCTCGATCCTGCCGCCGCGATTGTGGAGCATCATGGCGAAGTTCGCGACGTCGACGGGATCGCCCTTGGCGACATGATCGATCAGCATGGCCGATAGGTCCGCCATGCTGCACTGCGCCGGATCGTCCCAACCGGCCCGGCCCTTGCATCGAGCGGCTGCGAGCTTGGCTTTCATCACCAAACCGAAGCGATCGACACACAGCTCGTCGTTCCGAGCATCGGACGCGAGCTCCGCAGCGCCCTGGTTTCCGTTCCAGATCATCGGCCGCGGGATCGGCTCTCCATCTGCAAGCGGTGCTTCGTTAGCGTTGTGAAAGCCATCCCTTTCCGGCCCGCAGCAGAGGGCATGCAACAGGCCGTCCCCCCAATATACCGGGTCACCGAGCTGCAGCGCCTCGCCGCACGCTTCGCAAGCTTCCGGCTCATCCTCGTCGAGGAACGCTGCCTGAGGTGCTTGGGTGACGGCGCGAACCGCAGCGCGGGCATAGCGGAGAGCCTCGTCTCTCTGCGTCGATGCCTCTTCCTGGTCCCAGGTCAAGCGCATGCGATCAACCGGGCCAGTGTAAGGCATCACGTCGAAGATCGCGCGAGCAGCCTGCTCGATCTCGTCCAGCTTGGCGGTTGGCTGCTCCATCATCGGTTCGCTCCGATCTGGATCTGGCCCATCTGGAGGCTCTTGTTGTAGATCTCAACGAGAACCTTCGCGACGCTCGCAGTCGCGTCGCCGCCGCCGATCTTGCGCAGCGTCTCCGCGTCGGCCGTCAGGATCTTCCGATCCTTAGCTGTCAGCTTCGAGACCATGCGCGCCTCGTCAATATGCTTGCGGTTGTTCCGGTAAAGCCGGGCTAGCGCCTGGATCATGATGGCGTGCAGCGCGCCGGCATCCTTCGGCCAAGCCGCAACCAGCGTCTTGCAGGCGGACACGACCGCTGCATCGCCATACGTTCGAATTGCTCGTTGAACTGCAGATACTGCCGCCGTCCGGTTGGCTGCTGGTCGAACACCTGTGGCCTGAATGACCTCGCAGCCAGCTTTCTCAAGTGCCGTTTTGATCCGGATCATGTCCGCGTTCCCGGCCTCGATGCCCGCCCAGAACTTCTCGACTGTAGTAACGGCCGTGCGATTGATGTTCACGCCAAGGAATGCGTCTGCCTCGTTCTTAGACCCTTCGACACGAACGACGGAGGCGGGGACACGATCGATCCTTGGGTGAGCCCTGGCAGCCGCAACGCGATGCTGCCCATCAAACACCGTGTATGTGCCGTCCGCCTGCTCGGCGAGCATGACGGGCTGGAAATGTGCCCACGTGAAGTCGCGCAGGATCTGCGAGACACGGTTTGGTTTGATCTCGCGCTGATAGTTATGATCGACGCGGATCTTATCGACCTGAACCCACATCAGCACCGGCTCTTCGCCAAGGTTTGTTGAAACGGCCTCGCTCATGCTGCCTTCCTTTCGCGCGGCATCAGGCGATAGCCGGTGCCCCATACGGTTTCGATTCCGAGATTGAGATCGCTGAGCTTCTTGCGGATCTTGCAGACGAAGACGTCGACGATCTTGATTTCAGGCACCTCGTCGACGAGAGAGGTGACAGCTTTCAGAAGCTGCTCTTTCGTCCGAACCCCGCCCTTGGCGTTGTGAAGCGTCGTGAAAATTGCGAACTCCTGGCGCGTCAGCATGGCGAACCTGCCGTTCGAGACGATGATGCCGGCATCCCAATCGATGGCCAGTATCGAGGCAGGCAGAGCCTGTCCGCATGTTGGGCAAGGGCATTCCGTCATTTGCGTTCCTCGGAGCATTGAAACTGGCGCTTGGCAGCTTCGCGCCGCAGCGCATTGCGCTTGCGGGTGACGAGCTCGACATGGTCTAGGTTGTCGGGGCGGACGCACAGCCGGTTGCGGCACTTGTGATCCAGCTCTTTTTTCCCGGGGATGTAGCCGTGCTCGTTGGTCCACATGACCTTGTGCACAGCAACGGTCTGGCCAGCGAGGCTCATGCGGGGGTAGCCTGCACCGCGGCCTTCTTCGCCAGACGTCGGCCCGGTCCAGATCCAGCAGCCCGTGATCTCATCGATGCGAACACGGGCCATAATTTTGGCACGGATGATCTCGCGGCGTGATGTCATCAGTTGCACCGGCTCCATGCGTCGAAATCTCCGACAACCTTGCGCCATTCCTTCGCTGCACGCGGATCTCTGTTCAGCTCGGCACGCGACTTGATCGAGAGTACGCGGCGAATGCCGGTGGCAACGCGCTCGGCATCCGCGATGTCGACGCCGTGGCAGGTTCGCAGGTACTCCCGGAACTTGTTGTCATCGCACTTCATCGCGCACTCAGCCGCATAGTCCGGCGACTTGTCCGAGGTCGGCCTGGCTCCCATGAAGTGTCTGACAAGTGCGTCGTACATTCGGACCACAAAACGAAGATCATCAGGGGCGCTGAGTGCCAAATCCCGGTTATCGAGGTTAGCTTGGTCCTCGATCCGATATACGCACTCGCAATCGGGGCCATCGGCTGCGGTGACGAAGGTTCCGGTCTCGTCCGCCATCATCGTCCAGTCGGGCATGGCCGCGTCCAGCCGGCGGCGTATCGCATCCATACGCTTCTGGTTTTGTGATGGCTGGGCCGCGGTCATGATCAGATTTTTTCCCTGATCACTTTGACCTTATTGATCGCTTTTCCGGGGTGCGTCACCGCGACACGCTTGCGAGCTTCTGCCGGATCGCATGCGTTGATGGTGACCGGCTCAACGGACTCGTCGTTGAAGTGCACTCGGAAAGGCAGGATAGGCCGGGGCTCGATGTCACGCATGGAAGCGCAACCCCGCAAGGTTGAAAGACGACGTGGGCTCTGGCCGAGCATCAGGACGGATTGCGTCCCAGTGATTGCAAAGGTCGATTGGATCGACGCCATGGCGAGCGGCGATCGTCTGGAAGTCGTCAGAGCGAACACCGTGCGGATCGTCGTTACGGCACTCAAGCAGCGCAGCAAACATGGGGGCAAAGGTGTCCCTCATATCCGCGCCTCCGCATGCTGATACGCTGCCTGGCGAGCCATGCCGGCCGTTGCTAGTGGAACGGCTGCCATGAGGCCAAGAAAGAAAACGCCAAGGACCGCGATGATCATCCCGCGGCAGGGACTCTCTGAGTTGTGAGGGTGGTTCACGCCTGTGATCGGAGGAAGTGTGACCATTACACGAGCCCTCCGGTGAAGATGGCGACGAGGAATGCTGCCAGACTGGCAAGCAGACCAAAGCCGATGATCGCCGCTACGAGGACCAGCAAGGCGCAAACGGGCGACCTGTGGCTTGAAGACGCGGAGATGTCTTTGCGAGACCGCTGTGCGGCCGCATTGTCAGGCGCTCTAGGCATGATGGAGATCCTTCATCCGTTTCGGATGCCGCCCGCAGATGTGCCGGGCGGTCACCGAAAGCGGATCGCGGATCAGGCGGCGCGTCGTTCGCTGTTGGCGAACAAGCGGGCTGCTTCGTTGGCGTGGGTTGTGACCTGTTCCTCAGTCAGTCCAAGCTCAGACATAAGTTCGTTCTTCGTCAGGCTGCGGCCGGCCTCACGCTGGGCGGTGGCCATCTCAGCAGCAACGTGGCGGGTGGTCACGGGATTGTAGGTGTTCATGCTGCGCTCCATTGGTTGTCGTTGGGTTTGCCTCGACGATGGAGCGGCGCGGGACGCAAAATCTGTTACCGCGCCGCTCCTGTCCGGGGAGGCGGGGCAAACATAAGCGCTAATTATAAGCGATTGCAAGTGAATTTTATAAGCGAGACTCATGACGCTGCCTCTCGACTCTTGTCAAAATTGATTCGACAATGAGAACCAACAGAGAACGGAGGAGGATCAATGCCAGTCGACGGAGAGCCGGTTACGCTTGGTATGATTGACCGACTGCGGATCGAATGCGCCGATTGCGGACGGAGTAGATGGCGTGAGCCAAGCGAACTGGTGCAGAGAGGGATCTCACTTCATGCTGAGATCAAATCGCTGATTCCGAAATTTTCATGTTCCGAATGCGCTGATGAAGGCCTGCCGGCGAGGAATATCACCGTGCAGTCCTTGTTTTTGCATGATCATGAGGCACTGCGTGCAGAGCGTGATGTGCTTAGAAGCCAAGAAGCTCTTTCCAAGGGATCACTCGCCAAAGGTTTTTGACGCGGTAGCGATCGTATATGACTTCCTTCTTAGGATTATACTGTTCGGTAATAATCTCTTTAGCGGTTCGACGCTTCAGTAATTTCACGTATGCTTTAGTGCTTTCACCCTCGTTGTCAGGGTATAGTTCAATGACGATACAGTCACCTGGTACCGGCTCGCGTCCGCCGCAGTAGATCACATCGCCCGGATCGAACTTAGGAACCATGCTGTCGCCCAGCACATGGGTTGCCCAAACGTTCTTCAGGTTGGCGATACCCTGAGGGCGCCTGACGTAGCCGGCAACCGTTCCATTGAAGGTGAAATCGCCGTCGTCGCCACCGTAGATGACGCCAAGCATTTCGATGTCCATGGGCCCAAGATTTGGGACGAATCCATCCGAAACCACCTCAGCATCAGCGAGTGCTTCGTCATCTTGATAAACCAGATCGCCACGCATGAGCGCTGAGGGGTCAACTCGAAGAAACTCAGCTGTACGAAGCAGATTTTCGGGAGAAGGCAGATTGCGGCCTGTTTCCCACATGCCGACGGCGGCAACATCTATGCCAAGTTGTTGCGCAATGTTGCGCTGAACTAACCCGCGGCGCTTACGCGCGGTTCGTATTGCGATACCGATCTTCGTCGCGTGCTCACCTTTAGCCATGCTTATAATTCGCGCGGCCGGCTGGCTCGGGTCTAGATAATTCTCGCTTGACTCATTTTCTAAGCGAGACTTATATCCAGCCATGACGCAAGCCCCTACCGATCTTAAAACCGTATTCCTTGCTGCCGGCAGTGCGAGCGAGTTGGCGCGCAAGTTGTCTATTTCGCCGCCGGCTGTTCTGCAGTGGCGTCATGTGCCAGCTGGTCGAGTGCTTGCGGTCGAAGATATCACCGGAATTTCTCGCCATTGTCTTCGACCGGATATCTTCGGTCCGACGCCCAGGGAGGCCGCCGAATGACGAGTCATCTTGCCGGTTCCCCGCAGAGCTGGGCAGAGGCCTACTCTGCCGACTGCCACCGGAGTGCTCGTCACCTCCGGCGCTCCGGTGGCTTTTTGTTCTGTATGTCATCGGCTCAAGGCCCTCCATGATGTGATGACCTGACCGTAAGGCGACGCCTCGGTTCCTTCACGGAATCCTTTCTCATCAGCTTTTTCCTTGACCTCATTTCGGGGGTGCTTTCGTGCGCGCTATTTCCGACGTTCATGCAAAAATTATCAAAGCCGCGACCGCTGCTGCCTACGAAGCTTTAGGCGGCGTTAGCCGTGCTGCCGAAGCGCTGGGCGTGCGCTCGTCGACGCTGACGAAATATGCGTCTGAAGGCGAGGAGTGGCGCGAGACGTTCATTCGGATGGATCTGGCGGTAGAACTCGATCGGCGCACAGGTCACCCATTTTTGATGACGGCGATGTCCGAGGCAATCCGAGAAGATGCAGCCCCGTCTTTTGGTTCGATTACTGCGCTCGCTATTCTTCGGCTCGACGGCATACTCGGCGACGTCGTCCGCGAAGTGGCAAAGGCAATCGAGGACGGCCACCTGGATGCTGCCGAACGCCGTGCAGTACGCGAGCGCATCGCGGCAGCTCATCGGGATCTAGCGCGGCTTGACACTGTGATGATCGGCGGTGCGCTGTGACCGCAAGAGATGAAACGACCTCACTCGCTTTAGATCTTACAGCCCGTTTGTCGCCAGATCCCGTCGAGGCGACTGCTCAGATCATGACGACCGCCGCGATCGTGGCAGTCTCCGCAGGCCTCGACGATGCGAGTGCCGTGCGCGCCTTGAGCAGTGCTCTCGACGTTCTTCGCGAAAGTGGGATCGGGGAGGCGCGAAATTGACCTGCGTGCCATCAACCCTCGACGTCGTGCTCGTCCCTCCCGCCCGCGCCTTCCTGCGAAAGCTCGAAGGCGCGGGCGGTCGGCTTTTCATCCAGGCGCCGGCTGACCGTGAACATGTTCGCACGCTCCTGCCGCTTGGCCTGGTCGGGCCTGCAGGTGTGGATCGCCGCGCGATCGAAATCACCAACAAGGGCAGGGCCTATCTGACGCGCCTGCGGGGAGCGCACTGATGAGCAAATACGACCCCTACACGCCGCGGAACCCGGCTGTTCCGGCCGACGAGGCGATGAGTGAACGCCGGGAGACACGGGCAAAGGTAATCAGCGGCGGCCCGAACGTCGCGGCCGACCAGCTGCGCAGCTTCCTCGAACGGATTGAGCGCTTGGAGGAGGAGAAAGCCGGCGTAGCGGACGACATCAAGGAAGTGTTCGCCGAGGCCAAAGGCACTGGCTTTGATCCGAAAGTCATGCGCGCCGTGCTGAAGATCCGCAAGCAAGACCCGAATGAGCGAATGGAATTCGAGACAGTGCTCGACACCTATCTGGCCGCACTTGGCATGATCGATGGAGGCGTCAGTGGCTAAGCTGGCATGGGAAAGCGAGTTCTCGATCAAAACCGGAAACGGCGATATGGCCTCGGCCGTGCGGGTCGACGAGATCGTCATCGGGCATCGGCTGCGCAGCGTCGACCAGGTCAAGGTGGATGCGCTCAAAGTGTCGATCGCGGATCTCGGACTTCGGACGCCGATCTCGTTGTTTCTAGGCGGCGAAGACGGGAGGCAGATGTTTCTCGCGGCCGGCGCGCATCGGCTTGAAGCCGTGCGCCAGCTCGGGCGCGAATGGATCGCGGCCGTGGTGCGGGAGGAGGACGCGTTCGACGCCGAGCTGTGGGAGATCGACGAGAACCTTTGCCGGGCGGAGCTGACGCCTGCCGACCGGGCGCTGTTCGTGTTTCGCCGGAAAGAGCTTTACCTGATGAAGCACCCGGAGACGGATCTCGGGTCTAATCAGCACTCGCCGAGGGTTCGCCAAGTTGGCGAAGGCTCCGACGCGCCAAAGCGCTTCACGGCCGCAACGGCTGAAGCGACAGGCCAGTCCGAGCGCGCCATCCAGCGCGATTCAGAACGCGGCGAAAAGATCTCGGAGCAGGCGTTGCGCATGCTGCGCGGCACGCGCCACGACAAGGGCGTCGTACTAGATCGGCTCAAGAGCCTGCGCGCGGAAGAGCAGACGGTTTACGTCCGGGCCCTGTTCGAGGTCGATAAGGCCAAAGAAGCGGAAGCCAAAGAAATCCGCACCGAGAAGATGTCGACGAAACGGGCTGTCCGGACCGGTATCATCAACGCGATCGCGGCCCACGGGAAAGTGACGGCCGGCGAGATGCCGCGCGCTGCCTTTCCGATTGGTTACTGCGATTTTCCGTGGGAGCAGGAGGCATGGAGTGAGACGACGGGGCAGGACAGGGGTCTGATGTACCCTGCCATGTCCATTGAAGACGGGCGGGCGCTGTGTGCCGGCGATCGCTCTCCCTTTACGCCCGACGCACTGCTGTTCTTCTGGGTCACCACAAACCGGTTTTCTGACGGGCTTTCCATTATCGAGGCATGGGGCTTCCGTTATGTAACGGCGATCACCTGGGACAAAATGAACATCGGTATGGGCCGATGGGTCCGCGATCGGACCGAGCATCTGCTTATCTGCAAGCGCGGCGATTTTCCGGGTTTGGAAATGGGGACGCAGCCTGAAAGCCTTTATAGCGAGGCGAAGACGGAACACAGCCGCAAGCCGATGTGGTTTGCAAAAGAGATCGACAGGCTGTTTCCGGACATGCGAAAGCTGGAGCTTTTCCAGCGTAAAGAAAGCCTGCACTTCGCTGATGTGCGCAACGGTCCAACCTGGGCGTTCTGGGGCTTTGAGGCTGGCGAGCCGGAGGCCGTTCAAGAGGACGGGCCAGCACAGGTCGAGACGCCGGTTGCCGTGCCAGATGAGCCGCCGGATCAAGTTCGCGAGGCGATTCTGGCCGCCGGACTGGCGGGCAACGGCTTTCTCCTCGATCTAAACAGGGGCCTAAGCGGCCCTGCGAACGTACAGCTGCCATCGCGTCTTTTCCGTTTTCCTGTCGAATACATGGACAGGAAGCGGTTTGGCGGGGACGTCAGCCGCATCCTGCTGCGTCATCCGCTGCTTTGGGAACGGGAGGATGTCGCGCCTCTTCTGCATGAGATCGAGGCGAAAACGGGTGTTCGACCCGAATGGCAGGATCTTGACGAGTTCGGGCGGGACTTTGGAGCCCAGTGGCGCTGGTTCCATGCTGTCGATCTCTGCACCGATAGCCACTGGAAGGATCTGCTGGAGACGTTGCAGTTTACGGAGCGAGAAGAGGTTTTTGGCGCGGTGAAGTTCGCGTTGGAGTGCAAGAGCCTGTCCGTCAAGAATGCCCGCAGTATCATGGCTCATCTCTCTAACTCCGAGCCTGACGACCGCAGCGTCTCGTTGCTTCATGGCAAGGATCTCATGCCGTATGACGACGGCAAGAAGCTAATATCGCCGAACATCAGCACGCGCGGCGAGGCGGGCGCATGGCTCGTGATCCACGGGCTGGAGGACAAGTTCTTCAAGTATGCGGGGAAGTTCCTGAGCGTCTCGGCGGCGGGTATGGCTGCACGTGAGATGGCGAAGGGCAAGGTGGCGGCATGAGCCATCTCCCTATCGTCGAGCTCCTCGCGGACGCGCAGGACAACGCGGAGCGAGCGGCGTGGCTGCTCGCCGCACCGGTCTGCATCCTTGTGCGCGAAATGATCCCCGTACGCGCCATTCTGCGCTCCTCTGGCTGCCAGTGGGGCGTGCACGCGCTCGACATAGAAGTTGCCTGCGACAGCGCCCGGCGCGACCCAAAGACCGGCGAGGTGCCCGCTGCGCTGCTCGCCGCACGCACAGAGGCCCGCCAGGGCTTGATCAAGATCGCGCATGGAGATGCGCAGAGGGCAGCTGTATCATGAGTTTCGACGCCACCAACTGGGCGATCAAGCAGCGTGGTTTGCGGCCGGCTGCCAAGCTGGTGCTCTGGCACCTGTGCGACCGATACCATCCGGACTATGGCTGCTTTCCGAGTCAGGACACGCTTGCGGACGACTGCGAACTGCCGCGCTCGACGCTGAACGTTCATCTCAACGACCTCGAAGCGGCCGGGCTGATTGCGCGCGAGCAGCGGCGCACGAAGGGCACCCGACGTCAGGAATCCACGCGGTACCGCTTCCCGTTTGAGCCGGGTTTCGAGCGGCAAAATGCGCAAAAGCCGCGTCCAGAAACTGGACACGGGTCTGACGAAGCCGTGTCCAGAAATCGGCCCGAGCCGTGTCCAGAAAATGGCGAAAGCCGTGTCCAGAATCTGGACAGTAACCCTGTAAGGGAACCAGTAAGTGAACCAGTAAATTTGAGAGAGGGCGGGCGCGGGGCTTCGGAAAAGAACGACCAGCCATCGAGCGATGCGAAAAAGGCCGAGGCTGCTTTCTGGAAGCTGGTGAAGAACTGGCCCGGCTTCGATGGCATGCCGAAAGAGCCGGCGCTGATCGTTTGGATGAAGCTGTCCGACGACGAGCGCGAGCAAGCGACTGTCCGCTTTCCTGCCTGGCTGGCGATGCTGAAGGCGCAGAAGAAATCGCACGTACCTGCACCTTCGACCTATTTCCGGGAAAAGCTCTGGACGGCTGCTCCTGACCCGGTTGAAGCCGCAAAGCCGAAGACGGCCATTGCTGGCCCCTTTGGCAAGCTCTGGATGGCTACTCGCTTCGCAGAGCTGCTTTTGCCGCATGCCACGAACATACCTGGCCCTACGGGCTTCGAGCAGGCGCAGATCCGCGCTGGCAAGCTGACGCTCGCCGATGTGAAGGCGCAGAAGGTCACTCGCTTCGGCTGGCCACTGGTCAACGCAATGCATGAGAGCGCGGCCGACAGGCGCCCCACGCACTGCCCTCTGGCGCTGGAAGATGCTGCTTCTGACTTTCGTCAGGTACACCGAGAGAGCCCGCTTTTTGAGGCTTGGATGGCGGAGCATGAGCGGCGTGGTTGGCCGACACTTGATCGCAGGCGCGTGGCGGAATGGGTCTATTTTCCTGCTGTGGACGATGGCGAGGCACCTGCTGTTGCCCTGGAGCGCTTCGTGGATGCGATCTCGGATTATCTCACCACTCGGAGACAGGGCGATGAACATGCAGCATAGGAACGCCATCTATGACTTCACCAAGCCGGTACCGCTGCATCCGTTTGATGACGCGAAACTTCTTCGCTGCGGCATCAGCGAGCAGATGGCGATTCGCGATTTGTCGATGGCGAGCCGTAAGCTGGTTGCCGAGATCCCAGAGCAGGCTTCATGGTACTGCCTCCATGTCGAGCCTCGGAAAGAGTTCGCTGTGGAAAGTGCTCTTCTTGGTGCAGATGTAGAGGCACTAGTTCAGTGCGAACCAGGTGGCGTTGTGCTGCGCCGTGGTCGACTTTGGGAGAAGCCGCGCACGCCTTGGATGGCAGGCTATGTGCTTGTTCGGTGCGTATATTCTCCCGGTGCCATGATGTCGCTTCTCAGGCTTAAATTTGTCAGCGGCATCGTTGGCGGTCCTGCGCGGCCGCACAGGGTATCACAGCAGTCGGTCAATGATTTCAATGAGAAAGTAAGGGAGCTTACAGGGATTGCGCTGTCCAAAGCTTCAGCAACTGCGGAGGCTGCTGAGACACGGTTTGTCGTCGGCGAAAGGGCACGCGTCATGCTCGGTCCATTCGCAAAATTTGAGTGCGTGGTTGTCTCGATCGGGAAAGGAAAGAGCCCTCGTTGTAAGGCGATGACAAAGCTATTTGGGCAGGAAACATCTTTCGAGCTCCCACTTGCATCACTGGCGAAGCTGTGACTAGAAATGCGCAACGGATGATCTGCGATCTCAGTGCAACCCTTGGGCTTCGGCCCTGAATGTCTCGGCAGGACGCGAGGCAAAGAGAGGAAACTCTCAGGTAGGTAGCCGGGCAGACCCTCACCCTGACAGCCTCGATAGAGGCACCGATTCAGGGCCAGTGCGAAAGCTATGACCAGACGACGAGGCGGCCGAGAGGTCGCCTTTTGCATTCTAGAAGTATGCGTCTTCGTTCCATCAAGCCTACCATTCGCCAGATCGATGCGCGGGTCGTCAAGCCGAAGCCAAAGACGGCCGATGCCTTCTACCTGTCCCCGGAATGGCGGTCGCTGATGCACCGTCTTATCGCTGAGCGCGGTCGTCGGTGCGAGGAGGTGGGATGCGGTCGGGTCAACACACGCATCTTCGGCGACCACATCGTAGAGCTGAAGGATGGCGGGCCGTTGCTCGATCCCTCAAACATCAAGCTTCTCTGTGGCTCGTGCCACACGACCAAGACCTTGGCGCAACGTGCCAGGCGGATGGCGGAGCGGTTCTGATGGGTGAGCAAATGGACCAGGCCAAGGCCTTCATAGATGCTCTGCCGGACGGCGATGTCGTCGTTGTCACGGCGACCAACGAGGTGTCTCGTTGGTTGGCCAAAGGCATCCGTGAGCGCCGCGATCCAGTCATTTCGAGCAGGTGCCAGGTCATTGGTATCCTCAAGCGGTCATCTACCGCCAAGCTGATGGGCCGTCACGGCAGGGTCATCCTTCACGAGAGCTTTGTCAGTCACGCCCGACCAGAGGTTAGGGCTGAAGTCGAGAGACTGGCGCACGGCATCAACGCCATGACTGGACCCAGCGACTGAGCCTGACCACTCATTGCGGGCAGGAGTGCCGCAGGGGGGTAGGGGGTCGAAAGTCCACAGGGTCCAAGGGCCCCAACCGCTTGGGTGCGAGCGAGAGGTTTTTTTTGTATGCCTGCAGTTTTTGACCTCTTTGGTGATGAGGTTCCCGAGGGCTGGGGAAAGCGGGGACGCCCCCCTCATCTGGTCGATGATAAAAAGCGATGCAAAGTCAGACTGTTGCTGGCGATGGGCCGGAAGGAAGCGGAAATTGCCGCAGCTCTTGGCATCACGGAGCCGACTTTGCGCAAACATTATTTTCGAGAACTCGCCTGCCGGCAAACGGCGCGCTTCCAGCTTGAAGGCACCGTGCTCTTGCGCCTCTACGAGGAAGTCGAAGCGGGCAACGTCGCGGCGATCAAGGAGCTGGGCAAGAAGCTCGACAAGGCGGCGATCGCCGACAGCGACTTTGCCCGCCGGGTTGCCGAGCAGAGCCAGCCGAAAAAGCCGGCGAAGTTGGGCAAGAAGGAGCAGGCCCTTCAGGACGCGCGTACGCCGGATACCGCAACGCCGCTCGGTCGCCTGATGGCGATGCGGACCACCGACAATGACAAGTTGAACTGACATGACCGCGCATGTTCGTCAGGCAGTTGGATGGGATCTGAGTTGTGTCGACTGGGAGAACCGTATCCGCAACGGCCAGTCGCTGATCCCGGATCTTCCGTTGTTTGAGGAAGAGGCGGATCTCGCTGTCGAGATCTTCGACGAGCTCCGGCTCCCGGATGTCATTGGCCAGCCGAAGATGCGCGATGCTTGCGGTCCCTGGTTCCGCGGCATCGTCCGCGCCGCCTTTGGCTGCTATGATCCGAGCGAGCACGTTCGCATGATCCGCGAGATCTTCGCGTTGGTGCCGAAGGGGCAGTCGAAAACGACATACAGCGGCGGGTTGATTATCGTCGCCATGCTGATGAACCGCCGGCACAATGCCGAGATGCTGTTTATCGGCCCGACGCAGTCCGTTTCCGACCGGGCCTTCCTGCAGGCGGCAGGTATGATTCAGGCTGCTCCCGAGCTCTATGGCGGGCCCGGCCGGTCCGGCCGGTTTCACATCGTCTGGCACGAGAAGAGGATCGAGGATCTTCTGAACGGCTCGATGATGAAGGTGAAGACCTTCGCGCTCGACATTCTGACGGGCTCGATGCCTGTCGTGGTCCTGCTCGACGAACTTCATTTGCTCGGACGAAACCCGCACGCAGCGCAGGTGATGCGCCAGATCCGCGGCGGTCTCGAGAAGAATGCCGAAGGCCTGCTCATCATCATCACGACGCAGAGCGATGCGCCGCCGGCGGGCGTCTTCCGCGACGAGCTGATCACGGCGCCGAAGGCCTGCTCATCATCATCACGACGCAGAGCGATGCGCCGCCGGCGGGCGTCTTCCGCGACGAGCTGATCACGGCGCGCAAGATCCGCAATGGCAACTACCGGGGCAAGTTGATCCGGGCAATGCTGCCGATCCTCTACGAGTTCCCGGACGATATCGCCAGCGACCCGTTCAAGTGGCAGGACCCGGAGAACTGGGGAATGGTCATGCCGAACCTCGGCCGGTCGATGCGGCTTCATAGCCTGGTGCTCGACTGGGAAGGTGAGCGGGTCAAGGGCGAGCGCGATATCCGCATTTGGGCAAGCCAGCATCTCAACATCGAGATCGGTATTGGCATCAAGACCGATGCGTGGCCGGGGGCGGAGTTCTGGGACCGGCGGATCGATACGACGCTCACGATGAAGACGCTGATGGAGCGCTCGGAAGTCATCGTGGTCGGGATCGATGGCGGCGGGCTGGATGACCTGTTCGGTTTTGCAGCACTCGGACGTGAGAAAGAAACGAGGCGCTGGCTCAGCGTGTCGCGCGCATGGTGTCACGAGGGTGTTCTCGATCGGCGCCAGTCGATTGCCTCGACGCTCATGGACTTCAAGGCGGACGGTGATCTCACCATAGTCGACGACGAGCTGAAGGACGTTAGCGAGATCATTGAGATCATCGCGGAGATCAACGAGGCCGGGCTGCTCGCCTGCGTTGCGATCGATAACGAAGGTCCGTACGGCGAGTTCGTTGAGGAGCTCGCAAAGATCGGGATCACGCCGGAGGGTGGTCAGATAGAGGGCGTGGGTCAGGGCTACAAGCTGATGAACGCCATCAAGACCACCGAGCGAAAGCTGGCAAACGGCACCTTCGTCCACTCGGCGAGCCGAATGATGGATTGGTGCATCGGCAACATCAAGATCGAGCCGACCGCAACCGCGATTCGCGCCACCAAGCAGAACGCCGGCGACGCCAAGATAGACCCGGCCATGGCGCTGTTCGACGCGGTCACGGTGATGATTACCAACCCCGAGGCGGCCGGTCGGTCCGTCTATGAAGAACGTGGATTGAGGGTAGCCTGATGACAGAAGACACCAAGGCCGTATCGTCGTCGATCAGGATCGATCGGCAGACCGGCCGCGAGATCATCGGCATCTGTGGCGCAGCACTTTCGGGCTACGGCGCCTGGCTGCACTACCCGCCTGCGGGCTTCATGGTTGCCGGCGGCATTCTGGTCGGCCTGGCCGTTCTCGGCACTGTGCGCGGCGGACGNAGGCTACGGCGCCTGGCTGCACTACCCGCCTGCGGGCTTCATGGTTGCCGGCGGCATTCTGGTCGGCCTGGCCGTTCTCGGCACTGTGCGCGGCGGACGCTGAGCATGGGTCTGTTCTCCGCAATGCTTGGCGGCGTGCGTGCCTCGTCGGACAGCAAGGCACCGCCGCCGGCCGACGATGATCGCTGGTACGATGGCGGCGGTGTGTCCAGCATGAGCCTGTCCGGCCGCCGCGTCACTGAAGACGGTGCGATGCGCGTGTCGGCGGCCTACGCATGTATCGGCCTTCTCTCAAAAACAGTCGCGACGCTCCCGCTACGAATGTATCAGCGCGATCCTGTGACAAAGAAGCGTTCGGAGGCGCCATCGCATCCATTGAACGACCTTCTGGAGTACCAGCCGAACCACTGGCAGTCGGCTTGGGACTTCAAGGCGATGATGATGGGCCACCTCGCGCTGCGCGGAAATGCCTACTCTGAAATTGTCTCTGGACCGCGCGGGTTTGCCGACAGCCTCGAGCCGATCCATCCGGACCGCGTGCATGTCGAGCGTCTGGCCGATCAGAGCATCCGGTATCTGGTCGCCGACCCGATCAAGGGAAACAGGATCCTGCTGCAGGATGAGGTTCTCCATCTACGGTCGCACATGGCACCTGGCGGTCTCGTCGGCGTGAGCCCCGTGGCCTACGCACGCGAGACCATCGGACTGGCCCTGGCCGCCGAAGAGCATGGCGCTCGGCTGTTCTCGAATGGTGCACGGCCATCCGGTGTCGTGACTGTCGAGAAGCAGATGAGCGACGCGGCGTTTGAGCGTTTCAAGTCGCAGTGGAATGCGAACTTCTCAGGCCTCGGCAATGCCAGCAAGACGCCGATCCTGGAGCAAGGTGCCAAGTTCGAAAGCATCAGCCTTGATTCCGAAGAGGCGCAGTTCCTGCAAACACGCGAATTCCAGATCGAGGAGATCGCGCGCTGGTTCGACGTGCCGCTCGTCCTGTTGCACCACATGACCAAGACGAGTTCATGGGGTACCGGTGTCGAGGCCATTATGCTGGCCTTCGTTCGCAATAACCTGATGCCGTGGCTGAGCTGCTGGACCGGCGCGATCCGCCGCGATCTTATTCTCGCGCCAAACATCTATGAGGCCGCGTTCGATGTGGAGCCGCTGATTGCGGGCGATTCCAAGGCGCAGGCCGACTTCTTCTCACGGCTCGTTCTCAACGGGATCCTCACGCGCAATGAGGCCCGTGAGGCGCTGGGCTACAATCCGCTCGACGGTCTCGATGAGCCCCTCGTGCCAACGAACACTACGACGCCCGACAACATGCCGAACCACCGGTCCGACGACACGGCCAGCGCCTTGATCGGTCATAACGGCGGCCCCTCGATCTCTGACACTGTTCCGGAGCCTGATGATGACAATTAGATTTCCTCACCTGCATGCAGCCATCGTCCAGCACCCATGGGCGATCACGCCTGACCGGCTCCAAGCCATCGCGGAAGTCGTCGAGCGGCGTGCCGAGGGCATTCGCCTGTCGGCGAGTGAGATTGCAGCGCTCAAGGGCGAGCGTGAGCCGAACGGCGTTGCGACGCTCTTCAGTGCGGCCACCCTTGATCAGGTCGGTGTTTTCGGTCGCGGTGAGGGTGGTTCGCCGGCGCCGGTCGCTTCTGTTATCGCAGTCATCTCGGTGTTCGGCATCATCGCGCAGCATGCGTCTGAGGTCGACGACATCAGCGGACCAGGCGGGACCTCTACCGAGCGCGTGATGCGGAGCTTCCGCAATGCGTTGGGCGATGCATCCGTGAAGGCCATCGTGCTACGCTTCAACAGCCCAGGCGGAAACGTCCACGGCGTGCAGGTTCTGGCAAACGAGATCTTCAAGGCGCGCGGGCAGAAACCGATCATTGCGCAGGTCGACAGCCTGGCCGCGTCGGCAGCGTATTGGATTGCATCGGCCTGCGACGAGATCGTAGTGACACCCGGCGGTCAAGTCGGTTCGATTGGTGTTTATGGTTTGCATCGTGATGTCTCGAAGGCTGCGGAAGCGCAGGGCGTCAAGTTCACGTTCGTCTCGGCTGGCAAGTACAAGGTCGAAGGCAACCAGTACGAACCCCTGACGGATGAGGCGACACAAGCGCTGCAGGCCCAGATCGACGACTACTACCGCGACTTCACGACAGACGTTGCCCGCGGCCGCGGCGTCAAGGTCAGCGATGTTGTCGGCGGCTTCGGGGAAGGGCGCGTCGAGAAAGACAAGGTCGCGGTCAAGCTTGGCATGGCCGATCGGGTTGCCACGCTGGACGAGACGCTGCGCCGGGTCGCTTCCATGAAGACCGCATCCGGACCTCGCGCGGATCATGACACGATCCTGCATGCGACCGCCGATGCCACCGAACCGGAAGCGCCAGTTTTGCCTCCTGTTGACGTTCCATCAGACCCGCAGGTGAGCGGCAACGCGCTGGATGCTTCTGCGCCGTCCGCCACAGAAAGCGATCGCGATGCCTTCCGGCGCCGTCGCCACGCTCATCGGTCGCGCAACGGCTGATCACGCGCGGCCACGGATCCGATAGGCCGCATCCCACCGACATCTCTTCAGCGCCCCACGACCGCCGGGACAGTGGGCTGACTTCCTGCGCCCCATTCACCCGGTTCTCTCATCAACGGAGCATGTACATGACAATCAAGGTTCTTCGCCAGAAGCGCGCCGATCTGGTCAAGGAAGCGCAGAGCGCTTTCGATCTGGCCGCCTCCGAACACCGCGGCCTGACCGATCAGGAAGCCGCTCGCGACGACGCGATCTCTGCCGAGCTGACGGCGCTCGACGATCAGATCGTTCGCGCCGAACGCCAGATGGAGCGCCAGCGCTCGGTCGGTAGCGTGATTGACCCGAACGAAAACGCCGACCGCAACAATGCGCAGGGCCGCGAAGGCGCGCGCTTCTCCTCGCTCGGCGAGCAGATGCTGGCGATCGCCGGCGCCGCT
>NZ_LMQE01000011.1 GCF_001424065.1 Rhizobium sp. Leaf384 | reverse complement strand
CCTATGTCGAGACCATCGCCGCAACCGGCTCCAACGCTACGCAATATGGACGCTTCGCGTTTCCGCCGGTTGCTCACACCACGACATTTGGCATATCAAAAACCGCCGAGGCTCTAATCGCAGTGGAATGAAAGTTCAGTGGCAGGTCAAATGGCATGCGCCGGAGTTGCAGCACCACGCACGGCACCAGTGCGAGCCAAACGGGCGTGGTCCGGTTCAATAGCTTTGCCGGCGCCCACGGGCCGCGACGCTGGCATGCGGTTTTAGTTTCAGCTCGGCTGATGCGGATCAATTTGGCGACGGGTCGGTTGTTGCTGAAGCCGGAACGATAGTGGTCGTCAAAGCCTGTTCTTCAGGTTGGTAGCCGATCCAGAAGAGCGAAATTGTTGCGACGAGTGCGAAGGCTGCGATTATGGCGGCTCGTTTCACGGCACGTCTCCTTATCTTTGTGAACGCTAAACGTATGCAATGTCTAATTTGTTCGCCGGACTGAAGTCCTACCAGATTGCCTCCTAACCGTAAGGAAAGGCGGCAGGGCAAGGAGTAGAATGTTAGGTCAGACGACCGAGATGCCATCGCACTGAACGCACCTATGGCAACTAGCCTTCTAGGTAATCACTCTTCGAATCCGCCGTTATCTCCACGGTTTTTGTTTACGCCGACCGCTTGGCAATAAAAAAGGCCCCTCGATAGAGGAGCCCTTTCCTAACGTTCAGTGCTGGAGGTCACTGAACGATCTGAACGACCTTGCGCGACTTGTGTTCGACGATGACACGCTGATTGCCAACGACGGCATACTCGTAGTTCGGGTCTTCCGGGATCTGCTGGACAACAACCGTTTCGGGCAGCGGCTGACCGACAGCTACCCCGCCATCGACCACGACAGTCTGCGTGGGAGCAGGAGCCTGCTGAACGTACGTGACAGTGCGCGTGGACGGCGGATCAATTGCCGTACCAGCAATCGCGCCAACAGCGCCACCGACTACCGCACCAACAGGGCCGCCAATAACGGCACCAGTGGCAGCGCCGCCGACGAGGCCGGTGGTGGTGCCGCCATCTGCGTTTGCCGCTGAGGCAAAGCCGAGGGTAAGAAATGCAACGGGAATGAGAAGAGCTTTTTTCATAACGGGTCCTTTCGTGACAATCGACACTGAAAGGGAAGATGTGTCTGTTAAGTTCCGCTTGCAGGACTTAAGTCTGATAAACAGCTGCCCTCCATTGCGACCGGACACTCGGCATAAGCAGAAAGGCTCAAGCAGAGGCTTGAGTACGGCCTTATGTCCACGAATATCGACACGTTGAATTGCTGACGGGTGACGTCCGCCGCAGGCGGTGGACAACCGAGCAGAAGCTGACAATCATTGAAGCGAGTTCGAACCAGGCGAGACGGTATTTTCCACCGCTCGCCCCAATGGCGTTGCGCCCAATCTGCTTTACCGCTGGCGCAGGCTCTTGAGTGAGGGGGGTGCTGTAGCCGTGGATTCTGACGAGCCGGTTGTTGGCAATTTGGAAGTGAGGAAGCTGGGGGATCGTGTTCGCGAGCTGGAGCGCATGCTC
Organism: Rhizobium sp. Leaf384; assembly: GCF_001424065.1. GTDB lineage: Bacteria > Pseudomonadota > Alphaproteobacteria > Rhizobiales > Rhizobiaceae > Ferranicluibacter. The sequence goes on along the minus strand of NZ_LMQE01000011.1, from coordinate 67,463 downwards.
GGCCGCAAGACGATGGAGGTCGAAGTCCGCCGCAAAGCCTTGTCCAAAGCAGACAAAAAACGGATATCGCGGCCGATCTTGCTGCCCAAGGACGGTGGCCGATGAAGAACGTCGCCGACACGCTCGGTGTCTCTCGTCCCCATCTTATCGAGCGACTGAAAGGCAGATCGAAGCCGCGCGGCTCCTATGACAAGGTCGAGGATGCAAAGCTTTTGCCCATCATCCGCGGGCTGGTGGATCAAAGGCCATCTTATGGCTATCGGCGGATTGCCATGCTCCTCAATCGCGAAAGGCGAGCCGCTGATCAGCCTGTCGTCGAAGCTAAACGGGTTCATCGCATCATGGGCAAACATGCCATGCTGCTAAAAAGGACACGGCCGTTCGCAAGGGCCGCCTTCACGACGGTAAGGTCAAGGTCATGCGCTCGAACCTGCGCTGGTGCTCGGATGGGCTGGCGTTCGCCTGCTAGAACGGCGAGGTTGTTCTTCTCGCCTTCATCATTGACGCCTTCGACCGCGAGATCATCGCCTGGACGGCAGTCGCCAATGCGGGCGGCTCCGGCTCAGACCTGCACGACAGGATGCTGGAGGCGGTCGAGAAGCTGTCGCAGCAACCCGAGCCCCACAAGCCATCAAGCCTCTCTCAAACAACGGCTCGGCTTACACGCGAGGGAGACGAGGCTGTCTGCCTAGACGCTCAATCTGACGCCCTGCTTCACGCCACTGCTAGTCCACATTCGAACGGCATACCGAAAGCTTTCGTCAAAACCCTTAAGCGGGGCTACAACCGCATCTCGGCAATACTGGACGCCGAAACAGTGCTGCGGCTCATCGACGGATGGACCGAAGACTAAAACGAAATTCCACCCTTATTCCGCTCAAGATGGCTTCCCCTCGGCAGTTCATCAGGGCAAAATCAACCTAGCCGACATGTCCGGTGAAATGGGGTGCACTCCACGCCAAATTTGGCCTTCCATTTACAGATGCTCGCATCGCGGGCACTGTGGTTGCGGCAAAGCTCCGCGACCGGCGTGTGTCGGCTTCGCGCTCCTCCAGTATCCCGATAATCTGTTCGTTTGTGAAACCATTGCGCTTCACTCTCTGGTCCTTTGAATTGACCAGGGCTTGTTCGAATATGATTAGTTCAGCGCGGCACGATCAATATGTCCTCAAGCACTAAGCGTCCTGCACGCAAGCCAAGTGTTCGTGCAACAAGCATATTTGAGCCTATCTAGAATCAAGCAGCAGTTAATAAGTTGGCTGCGCTTTGCGTGTCCTTCCACAAGTCTTCGAACGCCCGGGGTGCGAGCGGTCGCGCAAACAAGTAGCCCTGCCCCTCGTCGCAGCCCATCACGCGCAGGAGGTCAGCGGCTTCTGGAACTTCAACTCCCTCAGCTACGACCTTATACTCCATTTCGTGCGAGAGCCTTATCATCGAGTGCACAAGCTTCTGCTCTCGTGAGCCATTGCTAAGGGCTTGGATAAAAGATCGGTCAATATTTATTACGCTCACCGGAAGTCTTTGAAGATAGGATAGGCTACTATAGCCAGTTCCGAAGTCATCGATAGCAATCTTGATTCCATCTTCGACCAGCTGGTCGAGTTTCTTAAGCACTTGTGCGCTGTGTTTCATCAGAGAACCCTCCGTCAGCTCGATCTCAAGTGCATGATGTGGAAGTCCGTGGCTTGTAAGGTTGTTCCTGATCTCGCTTACAACGTCTTCTTTTAGATTGCTTGCCGAAAAGTTCACAGAAAGTCTGGTGCTGATCCCCTGCTTGTACCATATGCTCAACTGTCTGCACGCCGTCGCCAGTACCCACTGTGTCATCGGCCAAGCAAGCGCACTGTTCTCAATGATCGGTACGAATTCACCAGGCGAAATGTCACCGAGTTCGGGGTGCCGCCATCGCAGCAGCACTTCCGCCGAGACAATTTTTCCAGACAGCAAATCCACCCGAGGTTGGAAGACGATACGCAGCTGCTGTTGGTCAGTCAGGGCAGCCTGAAAATCGTTCAGGAGACGAAATTTCCTTCGGTAGTCATGGTCTTGACTGTCGGAGAACAAGCCGATAGACAATTCTGATGCTCGCGTTTCTTGCACTGCGCTCGACAGCGCCCTGAGGCAGTTGGTCGGCGACGTCGACTTAAATATGTATGTCATCATAGCACAAACGGGTGTCACAGCGTACTTGATCTCGGCGCTGACAAGCTCTGAAGCTGTAAGTCTTAGAAGAGTTGCTCTATAGCCGTTGGCGTCTATTCCAGGAGGAGCTAAGAAGACGAACTGCATCGGAGACACATGGTAAATCGCGGCCCGCAAACCCAGGAAAGTCCTCATGGAGCGTGCAGCATCGCGAATGACTTGCTCATACGCCGCAGGTCCCATAACGGCCGAGAGCCGCTCCATCTGATACGGCTGCGCAACGTCAAGGGCTACGGCAACCCTGTTTTCATCGGGCGCAACACGCGCCAGATCGCTCATGTCATCGCTGAACTGCACGCGGTTTGGGAGGCCGCTGATCGGGTCGATACGCCCAAAGGTGTGTTGCAGTTCAATCTGCGACATAACGAGAGAAGCAAGGTCCTGAAGCGCCATCCTTTCGGCTTCTGTGCTCTTTCGTGGCTCATTCCCCAAAACACAAAGAGCGCCAAGGCAGTATCCTTCACGCGTGACCAATGGCGCTCCCGCATAGAAGCGAATGCCGCTTACCCCGAGCAGGCTGTCGCAGTAGCGGCTATCGAGTGCAAAATCCTCAATTACCAAGAGTTCGCCCGAATCTGCAACTTCCGCGCATGGTGCTTTATTTCTTGGAATGGTATTGTGTTGGATGCCGACCTTCGATTTGAACCACTGACGTTCAGAATCCGTAAGAGAAACGGCAGCCACAGGGAGCTGGAAGATTTGGCTGGCCATCCGCGTGATGCGGTCGAAGCTCTCGCTTTCTGGCGTGTCAAGCAGATCGAGGCTCCTAAGCGCATCGAGGCGTCGTTGTTCGTATTCCATTTTTCCAGCTTCTGCTCTTGAGATGAGTTTACTCCCTAGTGTAGCAAAATTACTTGGTGATTAATAAAGGATCTAAAACCTTGCCTGGTTGGTATTTCATGAACGCCGCGCTTTACGACTCAACTATGTAGTAACCTTATTGCTTTGTCGTGGCTCTGTGCACCTCTCCATTGCCGCCAAAAGATCTTCTGGATGTGCAGGTTTCAGAAGCCACTCACCTTCTTCGGAAATGTCCCCATATCGCTCAGGGTCTGCCTCCGAGATATTCTCTCACCACAGTCTTTGCAGTCCTGCCGCTTGCGTCAGCGACGTTTCGAACCTTGAGCGTTTGCCCCCGCCGCGGGGGCAACACTTGTCCAGGACGTGTTTCCGTGGGATAGCCTGTGTTCGAGAACATGGCGGTGCCGCGGCTTCAGCCGGGCAGACCGGAACCGGAAGGCGAAAGCGAGGTTAGGGGTATCTGCTTCAGGGATCGCCATGCCGAGAGACGAACGAAACCGCCGTGCAATGCGATACCTACAGTCTTGCTGCGCGTGAGGGCAGGGCCAAATGCGGAAATGGGTGCTGATCCTTCTGTCGTTGCTGGCTGGCGGGCTGATCGCCGGGCCGATCATTTGGATCGTGACGATGCCCCACCGGGTGTTTAACACGGGCGATCCGCGCCTGCAGCCGGCAGGCGATGTTTCGCGGGGTGCCCGCGTCTTTGCGGCAGCGGACTGTGCGTCTTGTCATGCGCGGCCCGGGGGTGGCGACAGGCTCCAGCTGGGCGGCGGGCTCGCCCTTGCCTCACCGTTCGGCACCTTCCGCCCGCCCAATATCTCCCCGGACGGTACAGACGGTATCGGGACGTGGACCGTGACGGATCTCGGCAACGCGCTGGTCTCCGGCGTCTCTCCGGATGGTCGGCATTATTACCCTGCGTTCCCCTATACGAGCTATACCGGCATGACATCACGGGATATCCGGGATCTCTATGCCTATCTGATGTCGCTCCCGGTCGTTTCCGGCAAGGCGCCGGCCCACGATCTGCCGCTTCTCTTCAAGATCCGCCGGATGATCGGCGGGTGGAAGCTGCTGTTCTTTCGGGAAGGCCAACCTGCTGGAGAAGAGAAGGCTGCCGGGGAAGGGGAGGGGGGGCTCAAAACGTCAGATCCACAGCTGGCGCGGGGCGCCTATCTCGTCTCGTCCCTCGGCCATTGCGCCGAATGCCACTCCACCCGCAATATCCTTGGCGCGATCCGGCAGGAAACGCTTTTTGCCGGCGGGATTGACCCGGAAGGCACAGGCTTCGTTCCCAACATCACGCCGGAGCGGATCGGCCCCTGGTCGCAGCAGGATATCGTGCGCATGCTGTCAACGGGGGAAACGCCCGATCACGGGCGCGTCGGCTCGTCCATGGCGGATGTGGTGGAGAATACGCGCCAGCTTCCTGAGAGCGATCGACAGGCGATCGCCGCCTATATCAAGGCCTTGGCCCCCCGGCCGACGCCGGCGCCCTAAGCTTCACCGCGTGTAGAGATAGGCTGCTAGGTGGCGGGCCTCCTGCTGCGATATCCCGGTCGCCGGCATGGCGGAATGCGGAGAGAAGCGCTGCGGCTCGGCGATCCAGGCCACCAGCGCATCGGCCGTATTGTTGAGCGTGCCAGCGATGTAGACCCGTGCCTGCAGGCCTTCCAAGCTGCCGCCGACCTTGCCATCTGCACCGGGAATGCCGGGGATGGTATGGCAACCGGTACAGCCGTAGCGTCGGAAGATCGGCGGTGCGAGCGCCTGATCGCCGGATGTCAGCGCAACGGCCACGGCTGTCGTCTGCCGGTTTGCGCGCAGGCGGTCTATGGCGATGCCGGCCGACAGGGTCAGACACAGGCTCGCTGCCCCCCAGGTCGCCACCCATGCCGACGCCCGCCTTCCGGAAGCGGGCGGTGGAGCGGGCTCAGGCGCGCGTGACAACAGGCCCATGGGTGGCTCCTTTCCCGGATCGTGCAATAGCGAGGGCTGCCATCGCCATCGTCGCTCCCGCATAGACGGTGCCGGCCGGCACCCACATCAAAAGGCCTGCAAGCTGCTGGTCTTCGAGCGGCGTCAGGCCGTAGGCGGCGGCATGGCTGGTCTGGATGCCGTAGAGCACGCGCGGCGCAAGTGCCATGAGCGCCCCCAGTACGCTCATATGCATCATGGTGACGAACAGGTGCCAGGTGGCGGCCGCCCGGCTGGATGCCCAGAGCACCGTCCACCAAAACCACAGGGCTGAGAGGAAGAAGCTGAGATGCTGGAGCCTGTGCAGACCCTCGTGTGTCACGGCCGCGTCGAACACCGGCGGCATATGCCAGAGCCAGAGCACCGCCCCATGGACGATCGTTGCCAGAGCGCCACTGTGCAACTGGCACCGGAGACGGCCGCTTGCGGCCCACAGCCGCGCCGCGCCGCGCCGGGCAGGATCCGGCAGCGCGAACAGCAGGAACGCGAGCGGGCGCGAGAGCACGATCAGCGGCGCAGACACCGCCATAAGGGTTTCGTGCTCGACCATGTGCGCCGTAAACATTCGCTCGCCCAGCGCATGCAGCGGCGAGAGGAGCGCCAGCGCCAATGTCAGCCACCCAACGGCATAGGATGCGATACGCCAGGAAAGCTGCGCCCGGCCGGCCCTCACGCGTTGCAGAAGGCGGCGGCTGCCGAGCGCGAAGGCAAGAGCCGACAGGGTTACGGGGACGACGATCCAGGCATCTGTCGTCCAGCCGAGCCCGCTCTGCAGTTCGTCATGCGGCTCGCCGCCATGGGCAAAGGCGGGCGGCGCGCCGAGGAGCATGGAGACGGCAATCAGACCCCAAATCTTCAAGCTCGGCATCTTCACGCTTGGCATCGGTCGACCAGAAAGGATGCTGCCATCTGCAGGAGAAGGGCATAGGTGAAGATCAGTGCGGCAAGGCCGGAGATGAAGCCGAGGAACACGCGCATGCGCGGCCGGGCCGGCCCAATGGAGGCGAGCGAGAGGCCGGCGCTCGCCAGCGACAGGAGGGCGGCAAGGGCTGTTGCCAGGAGGCTGAGCGTCAGTCCCAGCCGGCAGTCTGCATGCGGCAGCAGCAGCGCGGCTTGCGTAGTCAGTGCCCAGAGAGCCGGCGCCGCGACAAGCCCGGTCAGGTGCAAGCGGCTTCGTCGCTGCGCCGTCACTTTCATAGCCGGGGCACCCAGTAGAGGCAGAGATAGAGCGGAACCCACGTCGCCACCACGAAGTTCCAGTACATCCCGTTGTCGGCGACGTCGCCGTAGCGTCGGGGATTGTCGGAATGGCGGGTGAACATGAGGGCGGTCAGCACTAGCGTGTCCACGAGATCGGTCAGGATATGCGTGGTGTGGAGGCCGAGCATGAGCCAGGTGATCGACCCATAGGCATTGTCGTCCCAAGAGACGTGCAGGGCAGGAAACTCGTAGATCCGCACGATCAGCGGGGCGATCCCGGCAAACGACATGATCACCAGCCCCAACCGCACCTTGCGCAGCGCCTTCTGTTTTGCCCAGCGGCCGACGAGGATGTTGGGCACCAGACTGGCCAGAAGGATCAGCGTCAGGATGGAGCCGGGAAGAAGGTCGGGCGCGGGTGCCCGGATCGGCCAGAGCGGGGCGAGGCTCATGAGATAGAGATAGACGGCGATCGAGAGCGCAAAGCCCGTGCCCTCGATCAGCATGAAGGCGCAGGTTCCCCACCAGGTGAGGCTCGCCATCCCCTCTCCATGCAGGGGCAGATGCGAAACGTCGAGAGCGATCTTTTCCTTCATGCCTCGTCCTCCGGCTCGCCCTTGGGCCAGAACCAGCAGATCAGCGCGAGCGTGACGGGCAGGGCGCCCCAGACCACCGCCCAGGGCGTGAAGATCGATGCGATCAGCAGGATCGCCGTCGCCAGGGCCGCGAAAAGCGGCCAGATCGAATCCGTCGGCGAGGACTCGCGCGCCTCGGGAAGCGCTTCTACCACGCTCGTCACCAGAAGCTCCCGCCGGTCGATATTGAGTCCGGAGGCAACCGACGGGCCGTCCGGATCGTCCCAGAGCGGGTTGGCGCTGGAGACGACCGGAATGCGCAGAAAGTTGTAGGATTCGGGCGGCGAGCTCGTTGCCCATTCGAGCGTCGGCGCGTTCCAGGGGTTGGGCCCAGCAAGCGGCCCGCTGCGCGCGCTTCTGAAGACATCGATGAAGAACAGGAGGAAGCCTGCCGCCAGCACCAGCGCGCTCACGCTGACGAAGAGATTGATGCCTCCCCAGCCCATTTCGGGCTGATAGGTATAGACCCGCCGCGGCATGCCCATCAGGCCGAGAATGTGCATGGGAAAGAACGTGCCGTGAAAGCCGACGAAGATCAGGCCGAAGACGACGCGACCCAGCCGCTCGCTCATCATCCGCCCGGTCGCCTTCGGCAGCCAGTAATAGATGGCAGCCACCAGCGGAAACAGGGCACCGCCGATGAGCACATAGTGGAAGTGGGCCACGACGAAGTAGGTGTCGTGCACCTGGCTGTCGAGCGGTACGGACGCCACCATGACCCCCGTCATGCCGCCCATGACGAAGGTGAAGATGAAGCCGCAGATGAAGAGGAGTGGGGCCTTCATCTGCGGTCGGCCGGCCCAGAGCGTGGCGATCCAGCAGAAGATCTGCACGCCGGCCGGCACGGCGATCGACATGCTGGAAGCGGTAAAGAAACTCTCCCCCAGCCGCGGCAGTCCGGTGGTGAACATGTGGTGGACCCAGAGGCCGAAGGAGAGGATGCCGGTGGCGATCAGCGCCATGACGAGCGCGAGATAGCCGAAGATCGGCCGGCCGGAGAAGGTGGGGATCATGGTGGAGACCATGCCGACCGCCGGCAGGAAGATGATGTAGACCTCGGGATGGCCGAAGAACCAGAACAGGTGCTGCCAGAGCAGTGCGTCACCACCCTCCGCCGGATTGTAGAAATGCGTGCCGACCAGCCGGTCGAGGATCAGCGTGGTGCTGGCCACCATGATGGCGGGCATGGCCATGATGACGAGAAACGACGTGACCAGCATGGCCCAGACGAAGACGGGAATGCGGTCGAGCGACATGCCGGGCGCGCGCTGCTTGAAGATGGTCGCGACCAGCTCCACCGAGACGGCAAGCGCCGAGACTTCGGTGAAGGTGATCATCTGCGCCCAGATATCGGCCCGCTTGCCGGGGGAGAACTCCGGACCCGCGAGCGGCACATAGGCAAACCAGCCCACATCCGGCCCGACATCGACCGCGAACGCCACCCAGAGGAGAATGCCACCGGCCAGATAGATCCAGTAAGAAAAGGCGTTGAGCTTGGGAAAGGCGATGTTGCGCGTGCCGATCATCAGCGGCACCAGGAACACGCCCACAGCCTCCATCACCGGCACGGCAAAGAGGAACATCATGGTGGTGCCATGCATGGTGAAGATCTGGTTGTAGCGGTCCGGCCCGATGATGCGGGCCTCGGGCGCGGCCAGCTGCAGCCGCATGGCGAGCGCCAGAAGACCGCCCAGAATGAGGAAGACGAAGGCGGTGGCGATGTAGCGGCGTCCGATGATCTTGTGATCGACGGTTGACAATGCGTCCTTCAGGGTGCGCGGCGTTGCCCAGGTCCGGTGGAGCCGGCGCGCGACCTCGGCCTCCGGCAGGTCAACGTCGGACGGTCTCCTGTCCTCGGGATCATTGCGGCTGCGGCTCACTTCAAGCTCTCCAGATAGGCGGAGACCTGACGCAGCTCGTCGCTCGTCAGCGGCACCAGCGGCATTGTCGTTCCCGGTTTCAGCGTCTGCGGATCGGCCGTCCAGGCGGCCAGAGTCCCGCGCGTGGTGTCAAGCAGTCCGGCAGCGATGGTGCGGCGGCTGCCGACGTGGGTGAGATCCGGCCCTGTGGTGCCGACTGCCCGCGTTCCGCGCACGGTGTGGCAGGCCGCGCAGGGCTTGACGAGGAACACGGCGCGGCCGGCCTCGGCCTCCGACGTGTCAGGATGCGACGTATCAGGCGTGCGCGCCGGTCGGGCCTGCTCCACCATCCAGCGGGCATAAGTGGCAGCGTCTTCGGCGATCACCGTGAACGCCATATGGCTGTGCTGCAGGCCGCAGAATTCGGCGCATTGGCCGCGATAGAGGCCGGGGCGCTCTGCCTTCAGCGTCAGCGCGTTGGTGCGGCCGGGGATCATGTCGACCTTGCCGGAAAGGCTCGGCACCCAGAAGGAGTGGATGACATCCGGGCTTTCGAGCCGGATGCGCACCGTGCGCCCAACCGGGATGTGCAGTTCGTTCACCGTCTGGAACCCGCCGGCCGGATAGAGAAACTGCCACCACCATTGCTGCCCCACGGCCACCACCTCGATCTCGCCTTCGCCGCTGCCGAGCGTGCGGGTGGCAAGAAAGCTGAGCGTGGTGAGGCCGCCGACGATGACGACGGTGGCCGCGACGCAGACCGAGACGGCAATGGTCAGCCGCCGCTGCGTGCCCGCGTCCGTTGCTGCCGGTCGACGGCGCAGGAGCGCCCAGCCGAGCATGACCATCACCAGCAGCCACACGACACCGCAGATCAGCGTGAAGGACAGGATGAGCAGCCGCAGGTGCCCGGCTGCCGTCGCCGCGGTATCGAGGGCCGACTGCACGCCGCTGCAGTTCGACAGCACAAGAGGCGCCAGAAGGAAAAGCCGTGCCGGAGGGGCGGGGCGGTGTCTTGTCGGCGCGGTCATGGCGAAGGACCCTGCCGGGGGTTCATGCCCACAGGCCCTTGCTCGAAATGCTGGACGGCGGGGCCGCGGTTCTCGGCGGGGCGCGTCTGCGGATCGTCATTGCGGGACGTAGCAGACGGGGAGGGGGCATAGGCGCCGACGGTCCTGACATAACCGGCAAGCTGCCAGATCTGGTCGCTGGTCATGCGGTTGCCGTAAGCCGGCATGCCATGCGGCCGCCCGTCGCGAATGGAGGCGACCACCGAGATCATTTCCGGACCATAGAGCCACCAGCCGTCGAGGAAGGACGGGCCGATCTTGCCGCGGCCATCGCCATGGCAGGTGGAGCAGCCGAACCAGGTGTAAAGCCGCTTGCCCTGGGACAGGTCGTATCCCGTCTTCTCATAGGGTTTGCCGAGCGCGAAATAGCTTTCGGGCGGCGTGCCGCCGATCCGGTTCGGCATCAGCCGCAGCCGGCCGAGATCATCCTGCACCGGTGGGTCTGCGCGATACTGGCGCGGCGCGCGCAGCCAGCCGACGGCCGCCGCCGAGATGACGCACAGGAACGTCAGCCCGAGCGCCGCCAGAATGCGGGCGCCCGAGGATCCGCCGGATGTCTGCGCGTGTGTCCCCCTGGACGATCCCACGTCGGCTCCCTCAATCGACCGGCTGGACGCGCGACGGACGGACATAGACCGGCAAGAGCTTGTAGGACGGCGTCTTTGCTTTGGGGTCATGGTGGGAAAGCGGGAACAGCGGATTGCTCTCCGGGAAATAGGCGGCGCAGCAGCCTTCGGGGATGTCGTACTCGACCACCCGGAAGCCTTCGATCTTGCGCTTGGTTTCCGGCTCCAGCGCGGTCACCAGTTCGACGCTGCCACCCGGCGCCAGACCGCGTCGGGCGATATCGACGACATTCATGAACACGACCTTGCGCGTTCCCTCCACGCCGCGAAACCGGTCGCTATAGCCGTAGATCGTGGTATTGAACTGGTCGTTCGAGCGCAGCGTGGCGAGATTGAGTGCAGGCTCGCCGCCTTCCTTGATGTGGAAATCCGGGAAAAGCCGCTCCGGGGTGAGGAAATTGGCCTTTGCGTTGCGGGTGACCCATTTGCGCTCGCGCGCGGGTAGGGGCCGCGTGATGCCGCCGGGCTGGAAGAGGCGGGCGTTGAAATCCTTGAAGGTTTCCGGATAGGTGGTCTCTATGGCATTGCGTACCTCGCCATAGTCGGCAACCCATTCGTCCCAGGGCACTTGGCCCCGCGTCAGCGTCGCCTTGGCAATGCCGGCGATAATGGCAGGCTCCGACCGAAGGTTCGGGCCGGCGGGGCGGGTGGAGCCGCGCGAGCCGTGAAACTGCGCCACTGAACTCTCGATCGAGACCGCCTGCGGACCGCTCGCCTGCTGGTCGATCTCGATCCGCCCCAGACACGGCAGCAGGTAGGCGATCTCGCCATGCAGCACGTGGCTGCGGTTGAGCTTCGTCGCGATCTGCACCGTCAGGCGCAGCTTGCGCCATGCCGCCTCGACGGCCGCGGTTTCGGGCACGGCCCGCAGGAAGTTGCCGCCGAGGCTGACGAAGGCGCGCGCCCTTCCGCTGAGGATCGCCTCGCAGGTGTCGACTGTGGTGCGCCCCATCTCGCGCGGCGGCTCGAACCTGTAGAGGTCTTTTAGCTTGTCGAGCGGCACGAGGTCGGGCTTTTCGGTGATGCCCACCGTGCGCTGGCCCTGGACGTTGGAGTGCCCGCGCACCGCGCAGATATTGCCGCCGGGCTTCCCGATATTGCCGCGCAGAAGCGCGAGATTTGCGATCATATGGATGTTCTCGACGCCCATCACATGCTGCGTCAGGCCCATGCCATAGGCGATCAACACGCTATCGGCCGCAGCATAGATGGCGGCGGCGCGCACCATCTGCGCGCGCGTCAGACCCGACACGCGCTCCAGCTCGCTCCATGCATGCGCGCGGGCAGCGTTCGCAAAAGTCTCGAAGCCTGCGGTGTGCGTGGCGATGAAATCATGGTCGAGCACATGCTTCTTGTCGGCGCTCGCCACCGATGCCGCGAAGGCGACGGATGCGGCTTCCGACGGATCATCCGGCACGTCGTCCTTGCCGACGACGAGGCTCGTTCCCGACAGTTTCAGGAGATCGTCCGCCTCGATCAGCGCCTTGCAGATGCCGAAGAGAGCGGCGGTATCGCCGCCGTTCTTCACCTGAAAATAGTCCGAGGAGATCGGCGTCGCCGTCGGCGACATCATCTCGGTCGGCGCTTGCGGGTTCTTGAACCGCTCCAGCCCCCGCTCCTTCAACAGGTTGATGGTGACGATGGGCACGCCCCTGTGCACCGCATCCTGCAGATCGTGCAGCAGGCGCGGCGAGGAGGTCCCGACATTCTGGGCGATGTAGAAGATGCAGTCGGTGTTTTCGAAGTCGGACAGGATGGCGGTGCCGACCGTCGCGCCGATGCTTTCGGGCAGGCCGACGGAGGTGCTCTCATGGCACATGTTGGAGCTGTCGGGCAGGTTGTTGGTGCCGTAGATCCGCGCGAGCAGCTGGAACATATAGGAGGTCTCGAGCGAAGCGCGTCCCGACGTGTAGAAGTCCACCGCGTCCGGCTCCAGCGCCTGCAGCTCGCGGCCGATCTCCTCGAAGGCCACCTCCCACGTCACCGTCTCGTAGCGGTCTGTTTCCGCGTTCCAGCGCATCGGCTCCGTCAGTCGGCCTTGCTGCTCCAGATCGTGATCGCGCCAGCCCTCCAACGCGGTCAGGGTGTGCGCGTGGAAGAAATCCGGGCCGGCGCGCCGACGGGTGATTTCCCAGGCCGTTGCCTTGGCACCGTTCTCGCAGAACTCCAACGGGTGCGGCTTTGCAGGTTTTGCCCAGGCGCAGCTGACGCACATATAGCCAGCGGCCTTGTTCTGCTTGCGCAGGAGCGCCGAGCCCGTCGCGGTGACGCGCTCGCGCAGGAGAATGTCAGTGACCGATTTCGCCGATCCCCAACCACCGGCAGGGCCGGTATAGATCTTGATCACCGGCCGCTTGGCTGGCCCCGCTGTCGTCATCCGGCTGTTCTCCCCCTATGGCAAGGCCAAGTCGAAGCTTCAAACTGGGATCCGTCGCGAGAGTTCCCGCAACCGTCTACCGCATTCTCCCGACGCGCTCGGCCGACAAAAACGAACGAGGCGATCAACGACCTGTCAAAATGAGTACGTCAGTTCGACAGACTGTCTGGCAGACCGGCCGAGGACGGAAGGTTGCGCAGACGGTAGACACTAAACCGCGCCCGGTTTGTCGGAGATCATTTCGTTTAAGACGGGAAACGAACCCGCTGCTTGCACCGCGAAACCGGCCGCTGCCGTCCTCCGCGGCACTCTAGCACTAAGAGGTGTCTCTCCGCGTTCCAGAACTCCGGCCTCCAACATCCAGTACACCCATTGACAGACACTCGCTGTCCGTTATTCTGTTATAAAAGCTCTAATAACATAATAATGGAACAAACTGGAGGACTATGTGATGCGTCTGAAACTAGCATTCCTTCTCGCAACGGCCCTGATTGCCGTTCCTTCATTGGCTGCAGCCCAGGAAAAGGGCGGTGTCCTTAACGTTGCGACGATCGGCGAGCCTCCGACACTCGACCCCATGGCCTCCACCGCCGATCTCGTGGGCATCGTTACACAGCACATCTTCGAGACGCTCTACACCTTCGACAAGGCCTGGAAGCCGACGCCGCTTCTGGCCGAAGCCCTTCCCGAGATCAGCGCGGATGGCAAAACCTATACGATCCGCCTGCGCAGCGGCATCACGTTCCATGATGGTTCCGCCATGGCTTCCGACGACGTCGTTGCCTCGCTCGAGCGCTGGGTGAAGGTTGCCTCGCGCGGCAAACAAGCGGCGGCCTTCCTCGACACCATCGTGGCGACGGACCCGCAGACCGTAACGATCACGCTGAAGCAGCCCTACGCGCCGCTCGTCTCGCTTCTCGCCTTCAACAATTCCGCAGCCATCATCCTGCCGAGCGAGAAGCAAGGCGAACCCATGACCGATGTCATCGGCACCGGGCCCTACATGTTGAAGGAGCGCAAGGCCGACCAGTACATTCAACTCGCCCGTTTCGACGGCTACAAGCCGCGCGACGGCGAGGCAGACGGGTACGGCGGCGCGCGCCACCAATATCTCGACGAGATCCGCTTCGTGCCCGTTCCCGATGCGAACACCCGTGTGGAAGCCGCGATCTCGGGCCAGTATGATTACATTGACAGCCTTCCGGTCGAATCCTTCGACAGGCTGAAGGGCTCGTCGGCGTCGGAGCCGCTTGTGCTCAAACCGTTCGGCTATCCCGTCTTCGTGTTCAACACGGCCGAAGGCGTTGCGGAAGACGTGGCAATTCGCAAGGCGATCCGCCAGGCGCTGAGCATGGAAGACATGATGGCCGCCGCCTTCGGCAGCACAGACTTCTACGCGCTCGACGGCGATATCTACCCGAAGACCTTCGTCTGGAACACGAATGCCGGCGTTGAGGGCAACTACAATCTCGCGGATCCGGAAGGGGCAGCCGCGGCGGCCAAGGCTGCCGGCTATGACGGAAAGCCGATCCGCATCCTCACGAGCCGCCAGTACGAGTTCCACTACAAGATGGCGCAGGTCGCCGCCGAATATCTCAAGCTTGCCGGCTTCACGGTCGATCTCCAGGTCGTGGACTGGGCCACGCTCACCCAGCGCCGGGCCGACAAGGGCCTTTGGGACATCTACATCACCCATAGCCCCTTCCTGCCGGAACCGGCGCTCATCGGATCCCTGGCGCCGACATCCCCCGGCTGGTGGGACACGCCGCTGCGCAAACAGACCGTCGAGGCCTTTTCAGCCGAAGCCGACGAAACCAAGCGTCTTGCTCTGTGGGCCGAGGTGCAGAAAGCCATGTATGCGGAGCTTCCCTACATGAAGATCGGCGACTTCAACGCGCTGGCGGCCAAGAGCACGAAAGTCGAGGGCATCGAGCCGGCACCGTGGCCATATTTCTGGAACGCGTCGATCAAGAAGTGATCCCGCAAAAGAGCCGCTGGCCGTAACCGCCGGCGTCAAACCGTCGATCTTGTATCTGGGCGCCGCTTGCGGCGGTATCCGCTGCCGCAGCATACGTCCCTTTCTGCTGTCACCCTCGCGTCCCCCAGCGGGACCGGAAAGTCGAAGACATGATCCGTTACATCCTCCAGCGACTTGCCGGCATGATCGTCGTCATGTTCCTGGTCGTGACCATCGTGTTCGTCATCGTCCGCGTCACGCCGGGAGACCCGGCAGCGGTCATGCTCGGGCCCGATGCCTCGGCGCAGGATATTGCGGACCTGCGCACGCGGCTCGGGCTCGATCAATCGCTTCTCGTGCAGTACGTCTTTTATCTCGGGCAGATGGCAAAGGGGGATCTCGGCCAGTCCATCTTCCTGAATATGCCCGTCACCTCGGCCCTTCTGGATCGTGCCGAACCGACCTTCTTTCTCACCCTCTTCTCGCTGGCGATCGCTTCGGTAATTGCGTTGCCGATCGGGATCTACGCTGCCTATCGCCGGGGCTCCTTCGTCGACCAGGCTGCGACGACCGTCGCAATGCTCGCCGCCAGCATTCCGAGCTTCTGGCTGGGCCTGATCCTGATGCAGGTCTTCGCCGTCAATCTCAACATCTTCCCGGTGTCGGGATATGGCGGGCCCGGCTCGACGTTTCTGGAGCGCATGTATCATCTGACGTTGCCGGCCTTTGCGCTCGGGCTCGTTTCTTCCGCGCTCATCCTGCGCTTCACCCGCGCTTCCATGCTCGACGTGCTCGGCGACGACTATATCCGCACCGCCCGCGCGAAGGGCCTGGTGGAACGGCAGGTCATTCTCAAACACGCGCTCAAAAATGCGCTGATCCCGATCCTGACGGTGATCGGACTGACGGCCGCTGTCCTCATCTCCGGTGCCGTCGTTACCGAGACGGTGTTCGGCCTGCCGGGCATCGGCAGTCTCGTCGTGTCCGCCGTGCTTCGCCGAGACTATCCGGTCATCCAGGGTGCGTTGCTGGTCATCGCCGCCCTCTATGTCCTCATCAATTTTGCGATCGACATGCTCTACCTGCTGATCGACCCGAGGGTGCGTTACTGATGACAGACATCTCGATTGCAGCGAAGCCTTCCAGTGACACCGCACGGTTCATCCGCAGCTTCCTTCGACGCAAGACGGTCGCCGTCGGTCTTGCCATCCTTGTTCTCTTTGTCCTGCTCGCAGTGCTCGCACCTGTCATCGCGCCCTATTCGCCCTCGAAGCTGTCGATCGTCAACCGGCTGAAGCCGCCGAGTGACGTCTTCTGGTTCGGCACGGACGAATTCGGCCGCGATGTCTTCTCGCGCACACTTTATGCTGCCCGGCTGTCCCTGCTCGTCGGTGCCGCTGTGGTCGTCCTATCCGCCGTCATCGGGGTCACGCTGGGGCTCCTCGCCGGATTCTTCCAGCGGCTGGACACGCCGATCGCCCGCCTGATCGACGCAATGATGGCGTTTCCGGACATTCTCCTGGCCATCGCTCTGGTGGCCGCGCTCGGACCGTCGCTGACCACCGTCATCGTCGCGCTGTCGATCGTCTACGCGCCGCGGCTTGCCCGCATCGTCCGCGCCTCGACCCTCGTCATTCGCGAGCTGCCCTATGTAGAGGCGGCACAGGCATTGGGCATTTCGACGTTCCACATCATGACGCGCCATGTGCTGCGCAATCTCCTGTCGCCGATCCTGGTGCAGGGGACCTTCCTGTTTGCGAGCGCCATGCTGGCCGAAGCCGGTTTGTCGTTCCTTGGGCTGGGCGTCAGCCCGGATGTGGCGACGTGGGGCACGATGATCGCCGCCGGACGGCAATATATCGGCCAGGCCGGGTGGATGACCTACTTCCCCGGCTTTGCAATCATTCTCTCTGTCCTGTCGCTGCAGATGGTCGGCGACGGATTGCGGGACATGCTCGACCCAAGACTTCAAAAGGACGTATGACATGACCGGCGAAACGCAAAAGCCGCTTCTTCTCGCGAATGTGAGGCCAATGGCCTTCGGCCAGGCTGGACAAGCTGTCCAGACCGCCGGTGCGCAGCCTGAAGCTTCAACCAATATTCTCGTTGAAGCGGACGGACGGATTGCGGCGATCGGTGCGGAGATTGCCGCTCCTTCGGGTGCCGCGCGCATCGATGGCAAAGGCGCATGGATTTCGCCGGGCTGGGTCGATCTTCACGTCCATATCTGGCATGGCGGAACCGATATCTCGCTGCGCCCATCGGAATGCGGCGCGGAGCGCGGCGTGACGACGCTGGTCGACGCGGGCTCGGCCGGAGAGGCGAACTTCCACGGATTCCGGGAATACATCATCGAGCCGTCGAGGGAGCGCATCAAGGCGTTCCTCAATCTCGGCTCGATCGGGCTCGTGGCCTGCAACCGCGTCGCCGAACTGCGCGATATCCGCGACATCGACCTTGACCGGATCATCGAGTGTTATGCCGAAAACAGCGAGCACATCGTCGGCATCAAGGTGCGGGCGAGCCATGTCATTACCGGATCCTGGGGCGTGACGCCTGTCAAGCTCGGCAAGAAGATTGCGAAGATCCTGAAGATCCCGATGATGGTGCATGTCGGTGAGCCGCCGGCCCTCTACGACGAGGTGCTGGAAATTCTCGGGCCTGGCGATGTGGTCACGCACTGCTTTAACGGCAAGGCGGGATCGAGCATCATGGAGGACGAGGACCTCTTTGACCTTGCCGAGCGCTGCGCCGCCGAAGGCGTGCGGCTCGACATCGGCCATGGCGGTGCGTCCTTCTCGTTTAAGGTGGCTGAAGCAGCGATCGCCCGCGGGCTCCTGCCGCATTCGATCTCGACCGACCTGCACGGACATTCGCTGAACTTTCCTGTCTGGGATCTGGCCACCACCATGTCGAAGCTGCTGTCCGTCGGCATGCCGTTCGACAAGGTGGTCAATGCGGTCACCCATGCTCCGGCCGAGGTGATCAAGCTATCGATGGAGGATCGGCTGTCCGTCGGTGCGCGGGCGGATTTCACCATTTTCGACCTCGTCGATGCCGATCTGGAGGCGACGGACAGCAATGGCGACGTTTCGCGTCTTACCCGCCTGTTCGAGCCGCGCTTCGCGGTCATCGGCGCCGAGGCGATCGCCGCCAGCCGCTACATTCCCCGAGCCCGCCGGCTCGTGCGGCACAGCCATGGCTACGCCTATCGCTGAGGCGACATTGCACGACACAGGAGTTTTCGTGACACATCCCCATCCCTTCGCCGGTCCGAAGACGGCCACGCCCTATGAGCGGCTGGCCGATCTCGGTATCGAGCTTCCGCCAGCGCCCGAGCCGATCGCCAATTTCGTCACCCACGTCATCGAGGGCAACATGCTCTATCTCTCGGGACAGGGCACCCGGGAGGCAGACGGCCAGATGCGTACCGGCAAAGTCGGTGCCGAGATCAGCGCGGAAGCCGCTTATGACGATGCGCGGCTTGTCGGCATCAACCTCATTGCCGTGATGCACGAGGCGCTCGGCGACCTCTCTCGGGTCAAACAGGTGGTGAAGCTGCTCGGCATGGTCAACGCCGCACCGGAATTCCGCGATCACCCGAAGGTCATCAACGGATGTTCGGATCTGATCAATGCGGTCTTCGGAGACGCCGGTCGCCATGCGCGCTCGGCGGTCGGGTTCGGCTCGTTACCCGGCAACATCACTGTCGAAATCGAAGCCATCGTGGCTCTCAGGGAGTGACGCTGTGAGAAGAGCTTCCATGCTGTCGCCAGCCCATCACCGTCTCGATCCGCGCCGCAGAGGCCTTCACGCGGTCGGCATAGCCGGATTTGTCGGCGAACGCTTTTTGTTCGGGAAGAACGATCGAAATCGTCGCAACGCAATTGCCGCTGCGATCGACGATCGGCGAGGCGATGCAGGCTACCGAATAGTCGGACTCACCGGCCTGGATCGACAGCCGCTCCTCGAATGCCGCCCGCGCGGCGTCCGACAGGGTTTCGGCATCGATCTCGGCCCGCCCTGTCGGCGACATGCGGGCGCCACGCCGGAAGAGGTCAACCCGCTCCGGCTCCGGCAGATGTCCGACGAGAAGGCGGCCGGAGGCGGTCCAGTTGAGGGGCACGCGGGTGCCGACACGGGAAGCGACCTGAAAGTGACTTGGGCCATCGGCCATGGCGAGAACGAGCATGTGGTCGGCATCGCGGCCGCAGACCTGCACCGTCTCGCCGGCCTCCCGGCAAAGGTCATGCATCTCCTGCGTGGCGACGCTCATGAAGTCGAGCGAGCGGGCATAAGCCAGGCCGTAATGATACAGTCGAGAGCCCAGCCACAACGTTCCGTCGCCATTCCGCGCCAGCATGTTCTTCTCCACGAGATCGTCGATGATGACGTAGACCGTCGACAGCGGAGCGCCCACGGCTTTCGCTATCGCATAGGACCCCGCCGGCGCGCCGGTCTCGTAGAGATGATCGATGACCTGAAGCGCCCTGTCGATGCCGCTGACGCGAGAGCGACGCGCTGTTCTTTCAGCCCCGTCGGAAATCCCGTTCGATGCATCCATGCCCATCCCGCTCACCCTGCACATTCGCTCGCCGTCATAGCGTCCCGCGTATTGCACTATTATGGCATAGGCTCTGAAAGAGCAAGAGATGCCCGCGTCGCCTCGGCGTCGCGCAGCCTGGAGAAAACACATGTCCGATGATATCCGCACCACCCTTGGCCTTCGCCCCGTCATCAACGTTTCCGGCACGATGACGAGCCTCGGCGCATCGATCGTCGTGCCCGAGGCCATTGCCGCCATGACGGCCATCCTGCCGCATTTCGTGGAGGTCAACGCGCTGCAACGTCAGGCGAGCGCCGTCATTGCTCGGCTCACGGGCGGTGAGGCGGGCTTCATCACGGCGTCCTGCTCGGCCGGCGTAAGCCTTGCGGTGGCCGGAACCATCACCGGGCCGGACCTCCTGGCGATCGAGCGGCTGCCCGAGACGAGCACCGACAAGAACGAGGTGCTGCTGCAGATGGGGCATGTCGTCAGTTACGGCGCCCCGGTGGATCAGGCCATTCGTCTCGCCGGCGGCAGGGTCGTCATGATCGGGCAGGCGACCTCCACGCATCGCTACCACATGGAAAACGCCATCACAGAACGGACGGCTGCCGCCGTCTACGTCGTGTCGCACCACGTCGTCGATTACGGCCTGCTCAACCTCAGGGAGTTTGTTGAGATCGCCCATGCTCGTGGCGTGCCGGTCATCGTGGATGCCGCATCCGAATATGATCTGAGGATCTTCCTCGCGCAGGGCGCCGATATTGCGCTCTATTCGGGGCACAAGTTCCTTGGTGGCCCTACCTCGGGCATCGTCGCCGGCCGCAAAGACCTTGTCCGCAACGCCTTTCTCCAGAACATGGGCATCGGTCGAGGCATGAAGGTCGGCAAGGAAAGCATCTACGGCGCGATGGCTGCGCTCGAAGCCTGGGAGACGCGGGACCATGCCAGCATCCGCGCGCGGGAGACCGGCGCCCTCGCGCTCTGGAAGGAAACGCTCGATGGCCGCCCCGGCGTCACGGCGCTCATCGAGCCCGATCCGACGGGCAATCCTCTCGACCGCATGCGGGTGATCATCGATCCGCAGGAGGCGCATATCACCGCCTGGGATCTGACTGCAGCGCTCCGGTCGGGCGAGCGGCCTATCATTGTCCGCGACCACGAGGTCGAGCACCGCTACTTCTACCTCGATCCGTGCAACCTGCATCCTGGTGAGGCTGAGATCGTCGCCGCCCGCCTTGCGCAGGAGCTCGACAGGGCCCGTGCCTCCAACGAGATCATCGCAACCCCGATCGAGGACCTCAGCCGCCACCGCTTCGACGGCATGCTGCGCTGGCCGGACTGACCGCGTCAGGATGCTTTGATCGCGAGAGTGAAACGAAGGGAATGATCATGACGAGACCACAGGACCGCTCGCTTGAAACGACGCCGACGACGGTAGAGCCGGTGCTGTCGGTCGAGGCGCTGCGCACGTCGTTCCGCGTCGACGGCGCGTGGAAGCCGGTGGTCCGAGACATCTCCTTTACCGTCGCGCCGGCCGAAACCGTCGCAATCGTGGGCGAGTCCGGCTCCGGCAAGAGCGTCACGTCGCTGTCGATCATGCGGTTGCTGCAGCCGGACACGAGCCGGATCGAGGGCCGCGTGATGTTGGGCGGTCGCGAACTCCTCTCGCTGCCGGAACCCGAGATGCGGAAGGTGCGCGGCAACGAGATCGCGATGATCTTTCAGGAGCCGATGACCAGCCTCAACCCGCTGTTCACGATTGGCGACCAGATTTCCGAAGCGATCCTCTGCCATACACCTATGAGCAAGGCCGAGGCGCGCGCAGAGACCGTGCGCATTCTTGAAAAGGTGCGTATCCCCTCGGCAGCCTCGCGCTTCGACGAATATCCGCACCGCTTTTCCGGCGGCATGCGTCAGCGTGTCATGATCGCGATGGCGCTCGCGACCAAGCCGAAGCTTTTGATCGCCGACGAACCCACCACGGCCCTCGACGTGACGATCCAGGGGCAGATCCTCGACCTGATCCGTATGCTGCAGGAGGAAGAGGGGACCTCGGTCCTGTTCATCACGCACGACATGGGCGTGGTCGCGGAAGTCGCCGATCGCACCGTCGTCATGTATCGCGGCGAGCAGGTGGAAACCGGGCGGACCAGCGACATCTTTCATCGGGGGCAGCATCCTTACACGCGCGCTCTTCTCTCCGCCGTGCCCGTGCTCGGCACCATGCAGGCTTATGGCAGACCGTTGCGGTTCCCGACGGTTGATCCTGCAACGGGCCTGCTTGAAGCCCCGGTCGAAGTCGCCGATACGGTCGTTGCGTCGGGCGCTCCCATCCTGCAGGTTCGCAATCTCACCAAGCGTTTCGATATCCATGCTGGGCTGCTCGGGAGGGTCAGAGGACGCGTGCATGCCGTCGAGAACGTGTCCTTTGACCTGCGCGCGGGCGAGACGCTGTCTCTCGTCGGTGAATCCGGGTGCGGCAAGTCCACAACGGGTCGGGCGATCATGCGCCTGATCGAGCCGACCGGTGGCTCTGTTCTTGTCGAGGGTCGCGAGGTGCTGACGCTTCCCAAGCGCGACCTGCGCGAGATGCGCAAGTCCGTGCAGATGATTTTCCAGGACCCCTTTGCCTCGCTCAATCCACGCATGACCGTAGGCGCCGCGATTGAAGAGCCCTATCTTGAACACCGGATGGGCAGTCGGCAGCAGGCGCGCGCGGTTGTTGCCGATCTCCTTGTCAAGGTCGGCCTCACCCCTGACATGGCGTCGCGCTATCCGCATGAATTTTCCGGCGGCCAGCGTCAGCGCATTTCGATCGCACGGGCGCTCGCTTTGTCGCCCAAGATCATCGTGGCGGACGAGAGCGTTTCGGCGCTCGACGTGTCGATCAAGGCGCAGGTCGTCAACCTGATGCTCGACCTCCAGCAGAGCCTCGACCTCGCCTTCCTCTTCATCAGCCACGACATGGCTGTCGTCGAGCGCGTCAGCCATCGCGTTGCCGTCATGTATCTGGGGGAGATCGTGGAAATCGGCCCCCGAAGCGCCGTCTTCGGCAATCCACAGCATGCCTACACGAAAAAATTGATGGCTGCCGTACCGGTGCCGGATCCTGATCGGAAGCGGGACACGCCGATCGCTACAGCCGACGAGCTCAAGAGCCAGATCCGCTCCGCCTCTTATGTGCCCCAACAACGGACGTTCCGCGTCGTGTCCGAGGGCCATCTCGTGGCGGTGCAGGACGATGCGCAGGCTTAGCGCGATGGAGGGACTGTCCTGCGTCGAACAACATCCGGATCTGACAACACCGTGATGCAGCCATGAATGAGAAGACCCACTCTATCCGGACATCATAGACGCGACCTTCCGTCTCCGCAGGGACGCGGATTGTCAGCGTCCATTGTCCGCCATCCTTTGAACACCGTCATTCCGCCGCGATGAGCGTCTTGACGTGGGCCATATGCGTTTCCAGGCTCGGAAGTGTTTCCTTGGCAAAGCCCACCAGCGCCTGGTCGTCACCCGAGCCGGCATACGTGCGGAAGAGGGCGATGGCCTCCATGTGCGCCTGAGCCTGCATGTCGAGATAGAGCGTGTCGAAATCCTTGCCCCGAGCGGCCTGCAGCTGGTCGATCATCTTCTGATGCTTTGGCGCGAGCTTTGCCTCTGGCGGCGGCGCGTCTTTCCCCTGGAGTGTCGCCTTCAGCTTCTCGCCGGCTTTTTCATGATCGGCAATAATCATCTTGGCGGCGTCCTTGATCCCAGCGTCGCTCGCGCGGTCGAGCGCGAGCTTGCTCGACTCGATCTCGAATGTGTTGGCGCTGGCGACCACCGGCACGAAGGTCGCGCGGTCGATCGTCATCATTGCCGCAGCGTCGCCTGCAGGCTTTGCCGTCTGCTCTTTGGCCATCGACACGCTTGCAGAAAGGGGGTGGATGGCGAGCAGCAGCGCGAAGGCCGTTGTCGTCCAACGATTGTTTTCCATTGTCGTGAGTCTCCCGAGCTTATTTCGCGAATGCCTTGACGAGATCTGCATTGGCCGCATCCACCGCTGCCTTTGCCTTGTCCACGACTTTGCCCATGCCGAAGAACTCATGCGTTGTCCCCTCGGTGTTGATCAGATTGACGCTGACCCCGGCGGCTTTCATCTTCTCTGCGAGCGCCTGGCCTTCCGACCGAAGCGGATCGATCTGTGCGGTCACTATGGTCGCCGGAGGCAGCCCACCAAGGTCGTCGCGGCCGACGAGATTGATGCGCGTATCGGCCGCCTGATCCTTGGAGGTAAAGACGTGAGAGATGAACCACTCCATGTCGGCTTTCCCCAGCGGAAGCGCATTCGCGTTCTCCCGGTAGGACGGCGTGTCGAGATCATTGCCGGCGATCGGGTAGACAAGGAGCTGGTGCACTGGCTGCGTGGTCTTCTTCGCCTTGGCCATCAGCGCGACGTTTGCCGCCAGATTGCCGCCAGCACTTTCACCGGCGACGGCGATACGCCTTGCGTCGCCGTTGAGCGTATGGACATTCTCGACAGTCCACTCATAGGCCGCCCAGGCATCTTCGTGCTGTGCCGGGAACCTGCTCTCGGGCGCATGGCGATAGTCCGCGGATACGACGATCGCCTTGGCGCCGAGCGCCAGTGCCCGTGGCGTTGCGTCATAGGTGTTGATGTCGGCAACGACCCAGCCGCCGCCATGGAAGTAGAGCACGACAGGGAAGGGGCCATTGCCTTCCGGCGTGTAGACCCGAGCGGGCAAGCCGCCGTTTGCGGTGGGAATGGCGATGTCCTTTGTGGCCACCTTCGCTTCTGGAAACGGAGAAATCTTGGCGTCCCGCTGCACAGTCCTGGCAGCGTCAGCCGCGCTGGCCTGCGTGCGGGCCTCCGGTACGCCGATCGTGTGGAAGGGCTCTGCCTGCAATGCCTTCAGGGCATCCAGCACGGTCTGCATCTGGGCATCGGGCTGCGCCTGTTTCGCTTCCGCCTGCTGCGTGGCGGATTGCTGGGGTGCCGGTTGCGGATCGGTCTGCTCGGGGGTTGTGGGCTGCTGAGCCAGGGCGACGGGCGCGGCCGCGAGGGTCACGACGAAGCCTGCGGCGCGGAGTGCGGAAAGTCTGACGATCATGATCTATCCTTCTTGAGGAATTGCAGGCAGCCAACCGTCACTTTTTCGGTGGCGCCACAGTTTGCGCGTAGTGACCGACGAGCTCGCCCTTGGCGATAACGTGGCCTGAGATGCGCGCAAGAAGCGCATCACGGTCGGCCGTCGGCGGGAGGTCCAGCATCGTGTCCAGCGCCAGAACCTGGATATGGTAGGCATGCGCGGCATCGCCGACCGGCGGTTTCGGACCGTAATAGCCGTGGGTGCCCGATGTATTGCGTCCCTGCAAAACACCTTCCGGCTCGACAAGACGCAGCTGCTCCTGCAGTCCTTCTGGAAGACTTGTAACCGTGGCGGGAATATTCCAGGCGAGCCAGTGGACGAACGGTTTGACCGGCTTTGCATCCGGGTCTTCCATGATGATCGCAAAGGAAACAGCATTCTTTACGGCATGCCAGGCAAGCGGTGGCGAAACGCCATCGGCATATTCGCTGTGTTCTGCCGGCATGTCGGCACCGGACTTGAATGCGGATGACGAAACGGCGATCGCTTGGCTTGTTCCCGTCCCCCGCCGTGTCTGAGTTTCCGGACGATCGCGCGCGATCGGGACATTCAGGCCTTTTCCGGCCTGGGCTTCCATAGGTCCTGCTGGTGTTGCTGCGGGGGCCGCCGCCTTCGATGCCGTTCCAGAGTAGGCAATGCGATACAGAACACCGTTGGCGTCGTCGGCCATCAGCAGCGATCCGTCCTTGGCGAGAGCCAGCCCGACCGGTCGTGCGAAATGCGCCTTGCCGCCGTCGCTCAGGAAACCGGTCAGGAACGGCTCGATGGTTTTCGGCTCCCCATCCTCGAAGTGGATGCGGACGATCTCATAGCCCGAGGCCGGGTTGCGGTTCCAGGACCCGCGCATCGTAGCGAAGGCATCTCCGGCAAACTCCGCTGGGAAAGCGCTGCCCTTGTAGAACACCATCTGCATCGGTGCGGCATGCGCCGTGTACCCGAGGACCATCGGCATGCTCTGGTCGCGCCACTGCTGCTTGGTGACCCCGCCCACTGGTGTCGATTGCGGGTAGATGTCGCCTTTGCCGTAGACGTGGGGCCAGCCATACTGCTTGCCCTGCTCCAGCTTGTTCAATTCTTCCGGCTGGACCTCGTCACCGAGAAGATCGATGCCATGATCAAGGCCCCAGAGGTCCCCGGTTTTCGGATTCCAGTCGAAACCGATCGTGTTGCGCAATCCAGATGCGAAAATCGTGCGGCTCTTGCCGTCCGGTGTCGCGCGCAGCATGGTCGCATTCTCGGGATTGCTCTCGTTGCAGGCGTTGCACGTCGATCCAACGCTGATGTAAAGCATGCCATCCGGGCCGAATGCCATGACCCTGTTGGGATGTTGACCGGCGTCCGGCAGATCGTCGATGATCATCTGCAGCGGCCCGAGCGTGCCGTCCTTGTGGATGTCCGCAACGAAGACTTCCTTGACGGTCGCAAGGTAAAACTTGCCGTCCCGGATGGCCAAGCCGTGTGCCTGTGCCCGAGCGGCAACCTGTACCGGTGCGCCGTCCGCCCTCCCGTCGCCATCCTCGTCCTTGAGAAGCAGCACGTCGCCTTCCTCGCGGCGACTGACATAGATGAAGCCCTCCTCCGACACGGCGACGATGCGGGCGTTCCCGAGCCCCTGCGCAAAGGGAGCGACCGCAAATCCGTCCGGCAGCTTGATCTGCCCGATCCGCTCGCTGGTGGGCGCCACTTTGTTGGGCTTAAAGACGTTTGTCGTGATCTGAACCTCGGTACCGTCGCCCTGCTGCGCCACAGCAGCTCCCAGCGGCGCGATGAGAGCACACAGCGCCATAGCGCCGAAACGTCCATATGTCATGAAATCCACCTCCGTTGACCAAAGGAATTACGGGAGGCTCATGAGGTTCCATGGAAGCAAGAGACGTCGGGCATGTCTTCCTGTCCTAGAAACCAGGCGCCCTGGGGAAGATTGCCTATATTGAACGTCGGTGCGGCGACGGCTCGGCGTCATTCTTGGCTCGAAGGACAGTCTCGCCACCGCTCAGCAGTTCGTGATGGGTCTTTGACCTAGCTCAAAAGAATGTTCCGCTGAAACATCTCGTGGCTCGACAACCCCGTGAACACCGCACACTAAAAGGCCCTTTGACCTCGGGAACGATACGGACGTCGCGCCCGGCACTTCCACTGAAGGAGACAATTGTCGGCGCCGGGGTGGCGAGCTTCTTTCTCGACAATGCTCAACGGGCACGTAACCGTGACGCGCGCGGTAGCAAACGCTATGCGGACTTCGTCCCAACCTTGGCGGCCGAGACGCTCTTCGAGCACCACGGCGTGCGGGTTTTGCGGGAGATGGTGCGTCGCTGTATGTCGCAGGCTGGTCTTTGGCTGTCGCGCAAGCCTTGCCGCATATTTCCTTAGCCACGGCTGCAACGGGAAGTCCATGGGGAAGCATTACGTGATATCGAGCGGAGAATGAACGCCCCAGCAGCTTTGTGCCGCCGAATGATATGAAAGAGGTTGACAAAGCTTCACTTGATGCCACCCAACGACAGCAGAGCTGGGGCTTGGCCACGATCACTTAGCTTGTAGAACGGGCGGGGCTGAATGGTAAACAAGATCCTTCCTACTAAAAGGGTGCCTGGCAACAAGGCTCCCATCTCCGAAATTTCGGGCAGCATGCCACTACGGTTCGGCGACGATCCTTACGTCTGGGCGTGCTGGCTCTACTACGAGGATGGCCGCACACAAGGCGAAGTTGCGGACATTATGGGGATCTCGCGGGCGACGGTAAACAGTTACCTCGCGGATGCTCGCAGCCGTGGCATCGTCAACATTTCGCTAGAGCCAAAACGGCTGAGTTCCCTGGCGCTGGCGCAGCATGTCAAGCATCATTTCGGTCTGGATGACTGTCTGGTCGTGCCAAGCGACGACGGCGCGCGCTCGCTGATCGACCGGCTGGGTGCGGCCGGAGGACAAGCGCTGTCGAAGCTTCTGAAATCCGGCGATACGCTGGCCGTCGCCTGGGGGCGGACGGTGCTGGCAGTGGCAGATCACGTCGCGGTTTCCCCGCTTCAGGACGTGACCATCGTGCAGGCAACCGGTGGAACCCGGGCAGATTTTGCTTACACGCCGGAACTCTGCGCGGCGGCCCTCGCGGACGCTACGGGTGCCCGTCTCGTCAACTTGACCGCGCCCGCGCTGGTGCGGAGCCGCGAAGCGCGGGAGATCATCCTGCAGGAGCCGCTGGTCGAGGATCAGTTCAAGGCTCTTTCCAGGGCGAATAAGGCTTTGTTCGGAATCTCATCGCTCCGTCCGCATTCGACCATCCATTCCAGTGGTTTCTTCGAGTCGGTGTCGATACAGGATTACCTGTCGAAGAACGCCGTAGGGGTCGTCGCCGGGCGCTTTCTGGACGGACAGGGCCTACCGATCGAAGGTCCCCTCGACGAGCGGACAATCGGCATTTCACTCGATGCCCTGAAGGCAGTTTCGATGCGCATTGCCGTCGCCGGCGGCTTCGACAAGGTCCCGGCCATTCTGGCCGGTTTGCGCGGAGGCTACATCAGCGTGCTCGTCACCGACGCAGCGACGGCTTCGGCTATACTCAGCGCCGATGGCGTTCCCCCCGCAAGCGCCAAGCCACTGGTACGACAGCGCTCGCAGGATGTCGCACCGGCGCCGATACCTCTGAGAAGCCAGGTGAAGAAGTTCCTCAACGATGCCGACGAAGTTGTCGAGGAAATGCTCGAGGGTCTGCTGGCCGCACACGCGTCCCACATCGTGCCGATCGGGTCGTCCAATCGTGCGCTCGTCGCCAAGGATGGGCCGCGCACAGGCAAGGTTGGCCTCGTCATCGGTGGCGGAGCCGGGCACGAGCCCTGTTTTTTCGGCTATGTCGGCAAAGGGCTCGTCGACGCCGTTGCCATCGGCAATGTCTTTTCATCGCCGCCACCCGGGCCCATCCTCGAATGCACCCGCGCTGCGTCGGGTGGTGAGGGGGTTCTGTACGTCTACGGCAATTACGCCGGCGACGTCATGAACTTCGAGATGGCCGCGGAAATGGCACAGATGGAAGGCATCGAGGTGTGTACGGTGCTGACGACCGACGACATCGCCTCTTCGTCCCTGGAGGACCGAGAGGGGCGCCGAGGCGTCGCCGGCAACGTCTTCGTCTTTAAGATCGCCGGTGCAGCCTGTGATCGCGGGCTGAGCCTTGCGGCCTGTGAGGCGGTGACGCGTCGTGCCAATGAGCGCACCTTCACCATGGGCATCGCGCTGGAACCAAGCGCCATGCCCCAGACGCGTCGGCACAATTTTGAGATCGGACCCGACGACATGGAGATCGGCGTGGGCATCCACGGCGAACGCGGCGTCACACGGGAGAGCATCGCACCGGCCGACGAGATCGTTGATCGCATTATCGATCAGATCTTTCGGGAGATGCGGCCGGAACCCGGCGATCGGGTGGCGGTTCTCGTCAACTCCTTTGGCGGTACGCCGCTGATGGAACTCTACATCCTGTTCCGGCGGGTCGAGCAGCGTCTGTCGGCGCGCGGGATCGGGATCGAGGCGAACTGGATCGGGCACTACTGCACCTCGCTGGACATGGTGGGCGCATCCATCTCGATCCTGCATCTGGATGCGCAGTTGACGGACCTTCTGCACCACGCCTGCGACGGCGTCGCCCTGCATGTGGTTTGAGACGATCAAGACGGAAGACGTCTGAGAGGACACAAGATGACGACACGCGGCACGCAACAGGTCGTTGACATGTTCCAGCGAATTTCCCTGGCCGTGTCTGCCGAAAAGGGGCGTCTGTCCGAACTGGACGGGGCTATCGGCGATGCGGACCACGGCATCACCATGGCGCGGGGGTTTGCCGCTGTCACCAAAGCCCTGTCGGCCGCCGATCTACAGGCACTCTTTCCATCGGACGTGTTCCGCATGGCTGCCACGACGTTTCTTGATGCGGTCGGCGCGTCCACGGGTCCGCTCTATGCCACGGCCCTTAGCGATGCAGCGCAGGCCGTCTCCGGACACCGCGATCTCGATACGACAGCGCAGGCGGAACTGGTGACGGCGATGGCCAGCGGGATCATGCGCCGAGGCAAGGGAGACCGCGGCGAAAAGACCATGCTGGATGCCTGGATTCCTGCGGCGGAAGCAGCCGCACGCGCGCAAGCGCGCGGTGCGCAGGCCGGCGACATGTGGAGCGATATTTTGGCCGCAGCCACGGCCGGGGCGGACGCCACGCGTTCGATGATCGCTGCCCGCGGCCGGGCCTTGCGGCTTGGCGAGCGCTCGCTGGGTCATCTCGATCCCGGCGCCGCGTCTGCCGTCATCATTCTCGAAGCCATGCGCGAGACCTTCACCGCGGCCTGAGTCGAAGGCTCGTCTGCTCTGAACGGGTAAGGACCGTGCGCCGCACCGGCGCGCCCGGCCGGCCTTTGCGCGCGGCGTCACTTTGAATTCCAACCACGCATGCTGTCGCTCGGTCTTAAATACGGCTGGTTTCAGCTCGAAACGCGCTTGAGAAACCAGAATGTACAAAATTCACTTTGTGCTCGACAGATGTCAAAAACTGACTTAGCTTTGGGTTGTGGGTCTGAGGAGGATCGTGCGTCGCCATCGACGCCGTCTTGACCCATTGCCGGTTGACGGCAGCGTTTACGCGCCGCCGCGGACGTAACGTGACTGATGGGAGGAGCCCTCATGGGTGACAGGTTTTCGGACCGCCAGCTGAACTTTCTCGTTCTGGCGAATGTGCTGGTGATCGCCGTCGCCGTCGTGTTTGCGGGCGAAACCTTCCTCAGCCTTTATAATTTTCAGTCCATGTCAGCGCAGGTTCCCGAGCTAGCGCTTTTGGCCCTGGGTGTCATGCTGGCCATGATCGCAGGCCGAGGCGGCATCGACTTGTCGGGCATCGCGCTCGCCAACCTGTCCGGTATCGTCGCCTATGTCCTCATCCGCGACTGGGTTTCGCCTGATGATCAGCCTCTAACCTTCGTCTGGCTCTTCGCCGGCGTTGCGCTGGTGGTCGGCATCCTCGGCGGGATGATCAACGGGGTCCTTATCGCCTTCGCAGGACTGACGCCGATCATCGCAACGCTCGGAACGCAGCTGTTCTTTACGGGGATTGCCGTGCTTATCACCAACGGCTCCGC
This sequence comes from Rhizobium sp. Leaf384, assembly GCF_001424065.1. GTDB lineage: Bacteria > Pseudomonadota > Alphaproteobacteria > Rhizobiales > Rhizobiaceae > Ferranicluibacter. Next base: position 36,941 of record NZ_LMQE01000011.1, on the reverse strand, counting down.
CGTGAGCCTCGGCTACATCGAGCCGCTGGACGACTTCGGCAACACGCCGGTGCTCGGGGTCTCGCTGTGTTTCGCGCTGTTCATCGCCATTGCGGTCGTGCTGGGCGTCGTCCTGCGCTACACTCCGTTCGGTCTCAAGCTCTACCTTATGGGCAGCAACCCGAAGGCCGCGCGCTATGCCGGCATTCCGCACCGTCGCATGCTGTTTCTCACCTACACGGCCTGCGGCCTGCTCGCCTCCATTGCCGGCATCATCATCGCGGCCCGCACCTCGAGCGTGAAGTGGGACTACGGGACGTCCTACGTGCTGATCGCCATCCTCATCGTCGTCATGGCCGGGGTTCGCCCGGAGGGCGGTTATGGCCGGGTCTTGTGCGTCGTTCTCTCGGCGACGGCGCTGCAGATGCTGTCGAGCCTCTTCAACTTCATGGATATTTCCAACTTCTTCCGCGATTGCGCCTGGGGGCTTCTGCTTTTGCTCTTCCTCGCCATCTCGCGGATCGACCTGCGGGCCTTCCTTCCTTCCCGAAGCTGAGGCCGTGGCAATGCTGGCGGCACGCCCTCGCGGCCAGCACCTTCATCGGGGCAACAACCAAAAAATGAGGAAACGCTTATGTCATTTTCCAGGAAGATCGCAGCCTGCACCGTTGCCCTTGGCGCACTCTGCGCAGGTGGCGCCGTGGTCGCGCAGGACACACCTTCGATCGTCACCGTCGTCAAGGTGACCGGGGAGAACTGGTTTACCCGCATGGAGCAGGGCGTCGTCGCCTATGGCAAGGACAATGCCGGCGTCAAGACGAGCCAGGTCGGGCCGGCCAAGGCAGACTCTGCCCAGCAGCTCCGCCTGATCGAGGACCTTGTTGCCAAGAACGTCAGCGCCATCGCGGTCGTGCCGATGGACCCCTCGGCGCTCGAGGGCGTCTTCAAGCGCGCGATGGGTCGCGGCATCAAGATCATCACGCATGAAGGCGACAGCCTGAAGAACACCGAGGTCGACATCGAAGCCTTCGACAACGAGGTTTTTGGCGCCCGCTTTAATGAGCGTCTCGCCCAGTGCATGAACAATTCCGGCAAGTGGACATCGTTCGTCGGCTCGCTCGGCAGCCTCACACATGTTCAGTGGGCCGATGGCGGTGCCGAAAACGCCAAGAAGCATCCGGACATGCAGCTGGTCTCGGAAAAGAACGAATCCTTCAACGATGCCAACAAGGCCTATGAGAAGGCTCGCGAGATTCTGCGAAAATACCCGGATATCAAAGGCTTCCAGGGCGGCTCGGCCATCGATGTGATCGGCATCGGCCGCGCGGTCGAGGAAGCCGGACTCGTCGGCAAGGTCTGCGTCGTCGGCCTCGGCCTGCCGAAGGATACCTCGAAATATCTCGAATCTGGCGCGGTGCAGAGCATTTCCTTCTGGGATCCGAAGGATGCCGGCTACGTCATGAACAAGATCTCCGACCTGCTGCTCCAGGGCAAGGAGATCACCGACGGCATGGACCTCGGCGTTCCCGGCTACAACAAGGTCACGGTCAAGAAGGGACCCGGCAAGGGTATCATCGTGACCGGCGAAGCCTGGGTCGACGTCGACAAGTCGAACTACACCAAATACCCGTTCTGAGGCTGCCTGACCTTTTGACATCGTCAACGACGTGCCGGCGGGAGACCGCCGGCACGCAGCATCAACGGAATCAGTCCATGCCAGACAGCGTCACCATCAAAGGCCGACAGAGCCCGGCCGCGGCAAGCGCGAGCCCCTTCCTGGAGGTCCGTAACCTGCACAAACGCTTCGGCGGGGTCCAAGCGCTCAAAGGCGTCAGCTTCGTCATCGAACGCGGCCGCACCTATCACCTGATGGGTGAGAACGGCTGCGGCAAGAGCACGCTGATCAAGATCATCTCCGGCGCGCAGCAGGCGGATGGCGGCGAACTCATCATTGAAGGCCAGCGGGTGGAAAGCCTCGATCCGATCGGTGCGCTCTCGGCGGGAATCGAAACCGTCTACCAGGACCTCTCGCTGCTGCCCAACCTGAGCGTGGCGGAAAACGTGGCCCTGTCTGGTCAGCTGGTCGCAGCCAAGGGTCGCCTTGCACGCCGGCTTGATCGCAAGGCGTTGCACAGAACGGCTGTGAAGGCGCTCAGCGCCGCAGGCCTGCCGACGGACGCTTACTTCCTTGCAACCCCGGTCGAAGAGCTGCCGATCGCCACGCGACAGCTGGTCGCGATCGCCCGCGCGATCGCCTCGGATGCGGGGCTTGTCATCATGGACGAGCCGACGACCGCCCTGACACGGCGTGAGGTGGACAATCTCGTGCGCGTCGTGCGCGGTCTGCACGACAATGGCGTCTCGGTACTGTTCGTGACCCACAAGCTCGACGAGTGCAAGGCCATCGGCGGAACGGCCATCATCCTGCGCGACGGGCAGAAGATCACCGAATGCGACGTCGCCGAACAATCGAAGGCACAGCTCGGCTTCTGGATGACCGGCCGGCAGCTGGACGACAAGCGCTATCGCGAGACGCCCCATACCGGCGAACGGCGCCTCGCGGTCGACGGCTTGAGCGCCCGCGGCTTTGAAGATGTGTCGTTCGAGGTCGCCCGTGGCGAGGTGTTCGGCATCACCGGCCTGCTCGATTCCGGGCGAAACGAGCTGGCGCTAGCGCTGGTCGGTATCGGCCCGGCCCGACGCGGCCATGTGAGCCTCGACGGCACGCCGGTCGCGCTTACCTCTCCGGCCAAGGCCATTCAGGCGGGCATCGGTTACGTTCCGGAGGATCGCCTTTCCGAAGGACTCTTTCTGGAGAAGTCGATTCGCGAAAACATCATCATGGCGGTTCTCGACCGTTTACGCGGGCCCTTCGGGCTGCTCGACGGCCGCCGCGCCAGTGCGCTTGCGCAGAAGACTGTCGACGATTTGCAGGTGGCCACCCCCGACATCAACCTGCCGATCACCTCACTCTCGGGCGGCAATGCCCAGCGCGTCCTCATCGGCCGCTGGCTGACCATCTCGCCCCGGCTCCTCGTGCTGCACGGGCCAACGGTCGGTGTCGATGTCGGCTCGAAGGATACGATCTTCCGCATCATCCAGAAGCTCGCCAACGAGGGCATGAGCGTCATCGTCATCAGCGACGACCTGCCCGAGTTGCTGCAGAACTGCGACCGGATCATGGTCATGCGCAAGGGGCGCATCGACCAGGTGTTTGCCGCCGAAGGTCTGGAGGAAGACGTCCTCTACCGCGCCATGACAGCCGTTTCCCCTGTCGCCGACCAACGCCGTGGAGTTGCTTGAGATGACCGATATCGCCGCTGATCAGGCTGCAAACTCGATGCCGACCGAGAGTGGGATCAATCGCTTCGCGCGCTGGCTCGTGCGCCACCCGCCTGTCGTTACCGCAGCCCTGATCGCCCTTGTCTGCCTTGTCGTCGGCACCATCAATCCGGACTTCTGGCAGATGTCCAACCTGTTCGACATGGCTCGCTCGACCGTGGTGCGCGGCCTGTTTGCACTCGGCGTCCTCGTCGTGCTGGCGTCGGGCGGTCTCGACGTGTCCTTTACCGCCATCGCCGCCTTTGTCATGTACGTCATGACCATGCTGGTAACAAACTATGTGCCGGACCTGCCGATCCTCGTCATCCTGCTCGTCGCAGCGCTCGGGGGTGCCCTGCTCGGCGCCATGAACGGGCTGCTCGTCAGCACGCTGAAAGCACCGTCCCTGATCGTTACGATCGGCACGCAGTATGTCATTCGCGGCTTTCTTCTGACCTTCATCGGCACCGCGCTGTTCATGAACATTCCGAACGCCATGGATGCTTTCGGCAAATGGGCGCTGTTCCAGCATACGGGCGCTAACGGCGCCGTCTCCACGATGCCGGTCTATGTTCTCGTTCTCGCTCTCGCCATCATCGTCACTTGGTTCATGCTCAACCGCACGCTGATGGGCCGGGCGATCTACGCTGTCGGCGGCAATGCCGGCATCGCCGAACGCCTCGGCTACAGCCTGCGCCGGGTCCACATCTTCGTCTTTGCCTATGCCGGGCTACTTGCCGGCATTGCCGGCATCATGCACGTCTCCAGCAACCGGCTGGCCAATCCGTTCGATCTCGCCGGCTCGGAACTGGAGGTGATCGCGGCCGTCATCCTAGGTGGCGCGCGGATCACCGGTGGCTCTGGAACGGTGCTCGGCACCATGCTCGGCGTCGTGCTCATCACGCTTGTCAGCAACGTCCTCATTCTCGTCGGCATTCCCAGCACGTCGCAATTGGCCATCCTCGGTCTCTTCATCGTCGGTGCCGGCGCCTTGTTTTCCATCAAGCCGCGCGGCTGAGCGGCATCACGGGAACACGGCGAGGGAGCGAGGCCCGGCCATCGTTCGCGTGCCAAGGTCCCGATACCTGTTTTCTGAAGGAGTTATCATGCAGCGTTTCATCAACGATCCGGACCTGGTGGTCGAAGACACGGTCAAGGGCTTCGTCAAGGCGCATGCCGATATCGTCCGCTTGGGCGACAATCCGCGGGTCATCATTGCGAGAGACACACCGATTGCGGGCAAGGTCGGCGTCGTGACCGGCGGCGGTTCGGGCCATGAGCCCGCCTTTATCGGCTATGCCGGGAAAAACATGCTGGACGCGGTCGCGGTCGGCGAGCTGTTCTCGTCGCCGACGGCGAAGAGTTTCTACGACGCGATCAAGGCATCGCATGCGGGGAAAGGCGTCGTTGTCCTCTACGGCAATTACGCCGGCGACAACATGAACGTGAAAATGGCGACGAAGCTGGCCGCCAAGGACGGGATCGACGTGCTTACTGTCGTCGCAAACGACGATGTCTGCTCGGCCCCACCCGAAGAGCGCGAGAAGCGACGAGGCGTCGCCGGCGAGATCTTCATGTGGAAAGTCGGCGGCGCGAAGGCTGCAACTGGCGCCAGCCTGGAAGAGGTGAGGGCTACGGCGCAGAAGGCGATCGACAACTGCCGCTCGATCGGCGTCGGCCTTGGCCCCTGCACACTGCCGGCCGTCGGCCACCCCAATTTCCAGATCGAGGCCGGGACCATGGAGGTCGGCATCGGCCATCATGGCGAACCCGGGGTCCGTGTCGAGCCGCTGAAGACGGCGGATGCGGTCGCAAAGGACATGGTCAAGATCGTCCTCGACGACCACAACCTGCCCGAAGGCACCGAAGTCGCCGTACTTGTCTCCGGCCTCGGCGCCACACCGCTCAATGAACTCTACATCCTGCACGACACGATCGAGAGCGAGATTGCGGCCCGCGGGCTGAAAATTGCCAAGACCTGGATCGGCAACTACTTCACCTCGCTGGAAATGGTCGGCGCGACGCTAACTGTCATGGCGCTCGACGACGACCTCAAGACGCTGCTCGATGTCGAGACGCGTTGCACCATGGTTCTCTAAGGAGATGAACATGCAGACATTCGACAATGCCGCCTCCGGCGCTATCGTGCTCGCGATGGCCGAGCGGATCATCGAGAACCGCGCCTATCTGAGCGAGATCGACGGCAAGATCGGCGATGGCGATCATGGCGTCAACATGGCCAAGGGTTTCGGCATGGCGGCCGATCGGCTACGCGACGCCAACGTCTCCCTCGCACAGTCGATGGACACGCTCGGAACCTTGCTGATGTCCGAGATCGGCGGGTCAATGGGACCGCTCTATGGCGTGATGTTCACCGAGTTTGCGGAGGTGCTGGAGGGCGCCGAGACAATCGATGCGGCGCGCTATAGTAAGATGCTGCATGCGGGGCTTGCCGGTATCCAGGCGATCGGCTCGGCAAAGGTCGGTGACAAGACGCTTCTCGATACATTGGTTCCAGCCATCGATGCCTTCGATGCAGCGCTGGCGCAGGGTAAATCCTTCTCCGACGCACTCGGCCTTCTGGTCGCTGCAGCCGAAGCCGGACGCGACTCGACGATCAACCTCGTGGCCAAGATCGGTCGCGCCAGCCGCCTTGGCGACCGCTCGCTCGGTGTTCTCGACGCGGGCGCGACCTCTTGCGCCATCATTCTGAAGGAACTTTCCGTTGGTGCAAGCGGACATCTCAAGGCTACCGGCTGAAGGCCTCAGCCCCGCGCGCCTTGCCCAAGGAATGTGATCGACCTGGCGTGGTGGCCGTTGCACCACCCAAAAGGGTACGGAAAGCAGTCTGATCTCTCAAACTGGCTGTCGGTGTCGAGTCACGCCGGGAGACTGGGGCAGCATCGCTTGACAATTCTCCGCGAACGCAGACGCGGTATGTTGCGAATCCTAAGGGCGGGACCTTGACGGCTAGAACCACGTGACGGCGAACGCGACGGCACGTGAGCGACCTGCCGAAAAACAAAATCGAATGCAGCGCCCAATCTCCCCCGTCAGCCATGAGATGCCTTCACGTGCGACTGTCCACCGGACGGCCACGCAATCACGCTATGGCGACATCTAGTGCTGCATCGCGCCGGACCAAGCACGTTGACCGAGGCGTCGTCCTTTCATGCATTTCGGCCCGGACGTCTACATTCTCAACTGGCGAATCTTGTCGCTGGGGGTAAACAGTCGGGCACGGCAACGCGACTCCTGCACTTCCGCGAGAAGTACGGGCGGCCATTGTGACATCGCTGGCCGAACGGGTCGGCGATCTGCAGTTTTCAGCACAGCAATGGCCGGCAATCTAGTTCGGTGATGGACGGACGGAGGTGGGTGGTGCCATCCTTGCTCCACCTCGTTTGTTGTTTGATCATCGTCAGCCAAGACACGGTATTGGCTGACTGGCCCTTGCTCTGGTCGTCAAACCTAAGCTCGCAGGGCATTCCAGTCGTCGACCTTGCTTTGCTCCTCCCGGCTACTCTAAAGAAGCCTTCTCGAAGGTGCAGCCTTCGTAGCGTTCGAAATTTCCTCGATCTCCGATCAGGTTCGGTCTTCTTCAAATTGCTCTGCATATTTGATTGGAAGAAGCCACGCCTCGCGCCGTTTGACCCACAATTCGTAACTTGGATTCAGAGCAGTTGGGGCATCGTTGATGCTGCCGAGCTTAATCTCCGCCTCTTCCTCATCCAGGGCGAACACTCTCGAACCACATGATGGGCAAAACCTGCGCCCTGAATATTCACTCGTTTCGCTTGCGGTTTTAAAAGCAGAAGCGGGCCAAACCCCAAAGTATGTAAAAGCAGATCCGCTCTCCTGGCGACAGTCAGTACAATGGCAGATGCCGATACGTGTTGGCTCGCCTTCTACGCTGAATACAACATTGCCGCACAGGCATGAACCGTTTCGAACGACCATCTCTGACTCCCATAAGTTAGCTCGATAAAACTGAACCCAGGCAGGTGCTCGTGGTTCCCGGACACGCTTACCAAGATGGGTCAGATGTACGCTTAACTCGTAATCCGTTTTCTAGAGCACGTTGCTCGAGTTCGCGTTGACAAACGAACGCAATAGATACGCCGCAGCACCATTATTTAGCATCGGTAACGCAAGGACGTTACCCGCCCGCGACTGCTCCGTTCAGGAGAACCAGTCTTTCCTCCGGCAATGGACGCTGCAGCGCCTTCGCCTCGGCCCAGGGCAGCGTCAGCCACGCCTCGACCTCGTCGGGTGTCGTCAGGATCACCGGCATCGCCTTAGGGTGAATCGGCCCGACGACCCTGTTCGGCGGGCAGGTGAGGAAGGCGTAGTAGTCCGCGGTGATCAGGCCCTCCTTCACCTTGCGCACGCTCGTCCAGTCCTTGACCCAGATCCCAGCAAAGAACATGAGCGGCTCAGTTGCATAACCCGCAAACCAGGCATTGGGCGTACGACCGCCTTCGACTTTCCCGGCCGGGTTCGGCTCGGCGAAGCGAGTCAGCGGCACGACGCATCGGTTCTCGACCCCCAACCAGCGCGTCCAGTGTCGACTTGCGGTGTTGCGCACATTCGTCGTGCCGCCATCCGGCTCGTGCTTGAGCAGCGCGTCGAAGTCCACATCCTTGCCGTTGGTGCGCAGCTTGTCGGCCCGCTTGGTTGCAGCCTCGTACAGCGCCTGGCTTGAACTCGGCATGCCCCAGCGCACGGAGGCAAGCTCGCGCACCCCGTCAGACGCATTGCGCACGATCGGCGCCATCCGGTCGGGATAGACGTCGAGCGACGGCTCCATGTTGCCGATGATGTCACGGGCAGCATTGGCAAAGGCGCGGATCGCTTCCTGGTTCGTGGTGATGTTGTAGAGGTTACACATCTGTCGCTTTCCATGGGAGTGGCCGGTCGAGAGGCCGGGCGGACGATCCTAGCATGCGGACGCGATTTTGCGAGCAACCACCGCTGTGGAAGGCTGCGACGACGCGTCCTCCACAGGCCGCTGCATTTCCTGTTGATGATCCGGGAAGTGCTTTTCTGCTTACCGTTCTGAATCGAAAGCCGAATCCTCAACCGTGCTTCTAGCTCGACTATTTTCCTATTCGCGGCGGACTTGACTCCTATCCCGAAAAGAACAAGTCATGAACATCAACATGATCGGCGGCATGATGCCGCGCCTGTAACCCGCAGAACCGATAGGAGTGCGTGATAAATGACGGCTGCCCGCGCACAGGTTCTCACCGAGCTACGCGACCGGATCGCAACGTTGGAGCGCAGCGTTCCGCGACAAGCGGGCTGGCTGCCGTTCGGGGTGCTGGCGATCGACACCGTGCTGCCGGGCGGCGGTCTTGCCCGTGGCGCCCTGCACGAGATCGCGGGCGGCGGATCCGGCACGGTCGACGGCGCGGCAGCAGCCCTGTTTGCCGCCGGGATTGCTGCACGCACAAAAGGAAAGGTCGTCTGGTGCCTCACACGGCCGGACCTGTTCTTTCCGGCACTCGCCCAGGTCGGCCTTGATGCCAATCGTGTGGTGTTCGTCGAGGTCGATCGGGAGGAGGAGGTGCTCGCTTCCATGGAAGAAGGCCTGTCACATGGCGGTCTGGGCGCGGTGGTCGGCGAACTCGTGCGCCTGCCGATGACGGCCTCGCGTCGGCTTCAGCTTGCCGCCGAGAAGTCCGGTACGCTCGGTCTGGTCGTGCGGCGATGGCGACGGCAGACGGAGGCCAACGACTTCGGCCAGCCGACGGCATCCACCACAAGGTGGCGGGTCAGCGTGCTGCCGTCGGTGGCGCTGCCGGTTCCAGGTGTCGGCCGACCGCAATGGTTCCTGGAGCTGATGCGGGTCAAGTCGGGAGAATGCGCGGAATTCACTGTCGGAGCCTGTGATGCCCAGGGTCGTATCCATCTATCTGCCGACGCTGCCGACCGATCGCATCCGTCGCGACGATCCGGATATTCCGCCTGAGCAGCCGGTGGTGGTGATCGCGCGAAGCGGTGCCAAACGCTGGGTATCATCGGCGGATGCGGCAGCCGTGACCGCCGGCGTGCGGGTCGGCATGGCGGCGGCGAAGGCACAGGCTTTGTTCTCCGGGCTGATGATGGTGGATGCCGATCCGGTTGCCGATGCAACGGCGCTCGAGCGTCTGTCGCTCTGGGCGTTGAAGATCTACTCGCCCGTCGTTGCCGTGGATGGCGCGGATGGCATCGTCATGGACACGGAAGGTGCCGATCATCTCCAGGGCGGGGAGGCGATGATGATCTCCGGCATCGCCAACCGCTTCCGCCCCAGGGGCCTCACCGCACGCGTCGCCATCGCTGACACATGGGGGGCAGCCCACGCCTGTGCCCGCACCATCTCGCGTGAGACGGTGATCGTGCCTGCGGGCCAGACAGTAAAGGCCGTCGAGCGGCTGCCGATCTCGCGGCTGCGGCTGCCTGAGAAGACCGTGTCCGATCTGCGCACGCTGGGCTTCCGCACGATCGGCGAGCTCTCGGCTACACCGCGTGCACCGCTGGCGCTTCGCTTCGGCCCGGAGATCGGTCGCCGGCTCGACCAGATGTTCGGCCGGGTGTCCGAACCGATCGATCCTGTGCGTGACCCCGACCTCATCGTCGTCTCGCGCTCCTTTGCCGAACCCATCGGAGCCGCCGAGACCATCGACAAATATGTCGGTCGTCTGGTCGTGGAACTCGTGGAGAAGCTGCAGGAGAGGGGCCTCGGCATCCGGCGCGCCGATCTCCTGGTCGAGAAAGTCGATGGCACGCGTCAGGCGATCCGGGCCGGCACCGCAAAGCCTGCGCGCGACATCGCCTGGCTCACAAAACTTTTCCGCGACCGCACCGAGAAGATCGAGCCGGGCTTCGGTATCGAGAAGTTGTCGCTGGCGGCCGTCATGGCGGAGCCGCTGGAGGAGATGCAGGGCGTATCAACCCTCGTCGATGACACCGACCGCGACATCACGCCGCTGATCGACATCTTCGGAAATCGCGGCCACAGGGTCTATCGCTATGCCGCTGTTGCAAGCGACGTTCCGGAACGCAGCGTGCGCCGGATCGCGGCGGCGGCCGCCGATGTGCTGGAAACCTGGATGCTGCACTGGCCGCGCCCGACCCGCCTTCTGGCCCACCCTGACCCGATCGACGTCATCGCGCTCCTGCCCGACCAGCCGCCCGTGTCGTTTACCTGGCGGGGCAAGAGGCGGAAGGTCAAACGGGCGGATGGGCCGGAACGTGTCTTTGGCGAGTGGTGGAAGCGCGACAGCGAGAGTGCGGCGGTGCGCGACTACTTCACCCTGGAGGACGAGGCCGGCGAACGCTTCTGGGTGTTCCGCAGCGGCGACGGCGAGAACCTGGTCACCGGCTCGCATCGCTGGTTCCTCCACGGGATCTTCGCGTGAGGTGGGCGCTATGAGATATGCCGAGCTCCAGGTCACCACCCACTTCTCGTTCCTGCGCGGCGCGTCCTCCGCAGAAGAGTTGTTTGCGACCGCCCATGCGCTTGGCATCGAGGCGCTCGGCATCGTTGATCGCAATTCGCTTGCCGGCATCGTGCGGGCGCTCGAGGCCTCGCGCACGACCGGCATTCGTCTGGTGGTCGGCTGCCGCCTTGATCTGGCCGACGGCATGTCCGTCCTAGTCTATCCGACCGACCGCGCCGCCTATTCCCGGCTGACCCGTCTTCTGACGCTGGGCAAGGGGCGTGGCGGCAAGGGCAACTGCATCCTGTTGTTCGAGGACCTCGAACTCTATGCCGAGGGCCTCATTGCCGTGCTCGTGCCGAATCTGCCCGACGCGACCTGCGCGGTGCAACTCCGCAAGCTGGCCGGAGCTTTCGGTGATCGTGCCTATCTCGCGCTGTCGCTGCGCCGCCGGCCGAACGATCAGATGCGGCTGCATGAGCTGGAGATCCTCGGCCACCGCTACCGGGTGCGCACCGTCGTCACCAACGACGTGCTGTTCCACGAGCCCGGCCGTCGGCAGCTCCAGGACATCGTCACCTGCATCCGCAACAACACGACCATCAACGAGGTCGGCTTCGAGCGAGAACGCCATGCCGACCGCTACCTGAAGCCGCCGGAGGAGATGGAGCGTCTGTTCCCACGCCACCGCGAGGCACTCGCCCGCACGATGGAGATCGTGTCCCGCTGCACGTTCTCGCTTGAGGAACTAACCTACCAGTATCCGGAAGAGGCGATCATTCCGGGCAAGACACCGCAGGCCTCGCTCGAGCACTATGTCTGGGAGTGCATCCCCAACCGTTATCCCGAAGGTCTGCCCCCGAGCGTGCTCAAGACCGTGCGCCATGAGCTCGATCTCATCCGCACCATGCGCTACGCGCCCTACTTCCTCACTGTCTTCTCGATCGTCCGCTTTGCCCGCTCGCAGGGCATTCTCTGCCAGGGGCGGGGATCGGCTGCAAACTCCGCCGTCTGCTACATCCTTGGCATCACCTCGATCGATCCGGAGACCAACGATCTCCTGTTCGAGCGCTTCGTCAGCCAGGAGCGCGACGAGCCGCCGGATATCGATGTCGACTTTGAGCATGAGCGGCGCGAGGAGGTCATCCAGTGGATCTACAGGACCTATACGCATCAGAAGGCAGCGCTCTGTTCCACCGTCACGCGCTACCGCGCCAAGGGCGCGATCCGCGATGTCGGCAAGGCACTGGGCCTGCCGGAGGATCTGATCAAGGCGCTGTCGTCGGGCATGTGGTCATGGTCGGAGGCGGTGAGCGAGAGGAACGTCAAGGAGCTGAACCTCAACCCGGATGACAGGCGGCTGGTGCTGACGCTGTCGCTCGCCCAGCAACTCATGGGCGCGCCGCGCCACTTGGGCCAGCATCCGGGCGGCTTCGTGCTGACCCATGATCGCCTGGATGATCTCGTGCCCATCGAGCCGGCGAGCATGGCGGACCGGCAGATCATCGAGTGGGACAAGGATGATGTCGAGGCGCTCAAAATGATGAAGGTCGACGTTCTCGCGCTCGGCATGCTCACCTGTATGTCCAAGGCCTTCGACCTCATCCGCGAGCACAAGCACGAAGATCTTGATCTCGGCAGTATACGCCAGGAGGATGCCGCGACCTATGCGATGATCCGCAAGGCCGATACGCTCGGCACCTTCCAGATCGAAAGCCGGGCGCAGATGGCCATGCTGCCCCGGCTCAAGCCCCGGACCTTCTACGATCTGGTCGTCCAGGTGGCGATCGTGCGGCCCGGCCCCATCCAGGGCGACATGGTGCATCCCTATCTCCGTCGCCGGGAAGGCAAGGAGAAGGTCGAATATCCCACGCCCGAACTTGAGTCCGTGCTTGGCAAGACGCTCGGCGTTCCGCTCTTCCAGGAAAGCGCCATGCGGGTGGCGATGGTTTGCGCGGGCTTTACCGGCGGTGAGGCTGACCAGTTGCGCAAGAGCATGGCCACCTTCAAGTTCACAGGCGGTGTGAGCCGGTTCAAGGACAAGCTCGTCTCTGGCATGGTCCGGAACGGCTACACGGCAGAGTTCGCCGAGAAGACCTTCAGCCAGCTCGAGGGGTTCGGTTCCTACGGCTTTCCGGAAAGCCATGCCGCCTCTTTCGCGCTGATCGCCTATGCCTCCAACTTCGTGAAATGCCATCATCCCGATGCCTTCTGCGCAGCCCTCCTCAATTCCCAACCCATGGGCTTCTATGCACCGGCGCAGATCGTCGGGGACGCGCGTGCCCATGGGGTCGAGATCCGGCCGGTCTGCGTCAACCGGTCCCGCTGGGACTGCACGCTGGAGAAGGTGCCGGGGACGAAAATGCGGGCCGTGCGTCTCGGCATGCGGATGGTGCGGGGGCTCGCCGCTGCCGATGCCGCCCGGATCGTCGCCGCCCGCATGGACGATCCCTTCGAAAGCGTCGACGACATGTGGCGGCGCTCTGGCGTGCCGGCGGCATCTCTGGTCGAGCTGGCGCAGGCTGATGCGTTCTTGCCCAGTCTCAAGCTTGAGCGCCGTGACGCGCTCTGGGCCATCAAAGCGTTGCGCGATGAGCCGCTCCCGCTGTTTGCTGCCGCCGCCGAGCGCGAGATGAAGGCGATTGCCGAACAACAGGAGCCGGAGGTGGCGCTGCGCCAGATGACGGAGGCGCACAATGTGGTCGAGGACTATGGTCAAGTCGGGCTGACACTGCGCGAGCATCCGGTCGCGTTTCTGCGGAAGGAACTCGCCAAGCGCAGCATGGTCACCTGCGAGGAGGCAATGACGGGCCGCGACGGGCGCTGGGTCTATACCGCCGGTCTTGTGCTCGTCCGGCAGAAGCCGGGATCAGCCAAGGGCGTCATGTTCATCACCATCGAGGACGAGACGGGGGCGGCCAACATCGTGGTCTGGCCGAGCCTGTTCGAGAAGCGCCGGCGCGTGGTGCTCGGGGCATCGATGATGGCAATCAACGGGCGCATCCAGCGGGAAGGGGAGGTCGTGCACCTCGTGGCGCAGCAGCTCTTCGATCTCTCGGGCGACTTGTCCGGTTTGGCCGACATGGATGCGGCGTTCAGGGTGACATCAGGGCGCGGCGACGAGTTCGCGCACGGGTCGGCGGGTGGTGGCGATGCACGTGACCGGCCGAAGAGAGTGCCGCAGCCGCGGGACATCTTCGTGCCCGACCTGCATATCGATACGCTCAAGGTGAAGGCCCGGAACTTCCAGTAGGGGCGAAGCGCATTACGACACGAAGGCACGGACATTGTTTAATCATCGCGGCGACAAGATCCTGCAGAGTTCGCCTGCGTCGCTGGCATTGCCTCTCAAAATTTTGGCGCTCGGCCACGACTCGGCAACTGACGTGAACGCTCTGGCGTATCCGAGAAACCTGGAGGTTTGCTTTTCACCCACGCAACGAAGGTTTGCATAGCGGGATGTTCAAGGATGGCGTCGACCGTCGAGTACGTTTTGGCAAGCTGCGCATCTGTAAACATTGAGTGGATTTGACCGTGACAGATACGATGCAGGCAAACCGTCGTCTTGCCTCCCTTGCTCTTTGGAACAAGATGATGCGCTTCTTGCTGATCATCGGGAATGATACGCTCGCAGATCGGGCAGAATACGGGCTCTGACACGACTTCGTCCCAGGAAGCGGCTTCAACTCTGTTCTTGCGGGCCATTGGTGCTCTTTCGGAAGCGACATACTGCGCGCTGATACCGCGAGAAGCGCCGCTGGTCTACAATTCCAGGAAAAGGAGGATTCTTAGAAGCCGGTTTAGGGTATAGGCTGTGTGAATCCTAGTAATCGCTTGGTTAATCTGGGGAGACGAGAACCTGCGATGCTGAAGACCGACACGCGACAAGCGCACTGGCGTCGAGCCAATCCAGCGAAGTACGACGCGCATCTCGCCGTGCAGAGAGCCGTCAAGGCTGGCGACCTTGCAAAGCAAGTCTGCGAAGTCTGCGGTCTAGGCGCGGTCGATGCGCATCATGACCAATACGACGAGCCGCTGAAAGTCCGCTGGCTCTGCCGCCGTCATCATACGCGCCTGCATCATTATGGTGAGGACATGTTTCCTATCAGGGGCAGCGTGAGAACTCTTCGAGGAACACAAAGCGAAAAGTAGACTGTATCTGCGACCTCAGTTTGTTTCTGCTGCTCAATTAGTGCTTTCATATGCAGCCATGCGAGCGTCAGGTAACAAAGATTGAGACTTCTAACGGCGGCACGCCTCCCTTCACGAGGGAGACAACACAACTTGCAAACATCGGGAGGCACGAGCATGAAGCCAAGAGAATGGGTACGGCATCATCGCAATAGAAGGGGGCTCTCCTTCGTCTCTTCGTGCAACGCAATTGGGTAATGGAGATCGTGTTGCGGCGGAAAGGCGAGGAAGGTCTTTTACCTCCAAAATAAGCAGCGAAGACGGTATCCAAGGCATGCTGGTCTGATCTTCTAGCCGCAATCACCAAGATAAATTTATCCGTATTTGTCGACCCTTTGAACTGCTGTTTGTCGGTTGCGCGACGTATCAGCCGAGAAAGGGCTTTGGGAGATAATATGCCAGTCGACCTACCGGACCTCCCTGTTAGGTTGCGAGGCTGGTTTCATTGCTGCCCTTGCTCATCTACTCGAAGCTCATCCGATTTGACTGACAGCCCGCCTCCAAACTACACTCCATTATGGCGCGATGACTAGGTTGCAACGCGACGGCGAGGCCGGCCATTGCGGAGGAGGGGGCTTCATATCTGAGGCCCTATCTTCTTCGGTGCGCTTGCGTATGCACAGCATTATCGCGTCCGAGCCTGTTGATGGGTTCTGACCGCGAGCTCGATCGTGACCTGTTAACCGCTCGATCGCATGACGGGCTCACAGCGACTCCAGATCACTGTATCCATGTCTGCATCGAAAACGGGAGACACGTAATGTCCATTTACACCTCAAAGAATCCTGCCGGCAGCGCAGCCTTGGAGCTTGGCCTGATGACTGCTGGCCTGGGCAACCTGATCTCCAGCGCCCACGAACAGGGCAAAGCCAATGTCCGCGCAGGTCGCGCTCGTCGTGCTGAGTACGAATACGACTGTGCTCTCTATGCTGCTCGCATCCATGCTGATGACCTGGGTCGCGAGGCGATCGCCTCGGCGAAACGCGTTGCTCAGCTCGAAGCAAAGGTTCGCAACCTGCGTGCAGCTTTGCAGCAGCGCCAGAGCATCATCGAGCGCATGTCCCACAAGGCACGCGCAGCATGATCGGCCTGAACGATGAGGAACTTTTCGATCGCTTCGGGGACATCATCCACGAGATTCCAGAGCTAGCTATGTCACTGCGTCGCTTTGAACTAGGAAAGCGATCGGCTGCAATAGCGGGCGCTTTCGAATTCCACTCTGACTGGGTGACAGTGTCGTCAGCAGCGGAGGATTTGATGTCGCGGCTGCACCCCGCGAATGCTCGCTAGGTAGCGGTCGCGGATCATCTCCTCTTTTGTTTGCTCAATAACAGCCTGCGGGGCTTCCTTCGCGGGCTTTTCTGCGTGTAGACGTGAGACGGTTGGAATTACAATACCTGCGCGCAGGCTGCGCTCACATGCGGGCACACCGGATGCTGAGAGCAAGATGTAGTCGCTATCCGATAGAGACACGAGCCAGTCCTGCTGTTCTTCGGACAGCGCTGACAGATCGACAGTCGGCCGGTCCATCGCTCCCGCCGCGGCATACGCATGCACGATCTCAGCCGGTGTCCGCTGGCGGTCGAGGATGTCGGCCAGATCTTGTTTGGCCGCTTCCGCTGTCGCGGCCTGGTCGATATCTTCGAGCTTGATGTCTTCGTGCCGGCCGCTCGGCGCGCGGGGACGGATTCCGAATATCCCTAGGAATGCAGTCCAGATCCCGCTGATGATGCCCCAGACCGCTTCGAGCGCGGTCTGCATCCATGCCATCGGATTCCACCAATCTTTCTTCATGTCCTCTCCTCCTCTTTGAGAAGGGTAGCATCCTGCCGGCGGCCGAAAGCGACAAGTCGCCGATGCGCCGGCGGCTTTCGGCGCAACAATTGTTGACACCATAAGTAATTGCGATTGCTTCGAAAAAGGCCGAAACAATAGCTTGTATACCTCATGGTATGCGGTGATCATTTATCTATCGGAAGCGATCAAGCCGCCGCAGGAACGGAGAATAAAATGGAAATCACAGTGACGAACTTCGTGCTCGGCGAGGAATTCGACAGGCCATTTGTGTATTTCGATGTCAAGACTTCGTAGGGTCTTTTCTCGACGGGCGAGTATCTCGAAGAGGACGGCTGCTTGGCTTGGGAGGACGGCAATATGTGGGCCTGGAACGATTTCACACTGCTTGCGCGCCAACGCATCGCTGGACTTTTCGAAGAATGGCTGACTGACAGGGAAGCTGTTGAAACAGCCGCCTGATGATGGGGGTCGTTGGCAGCCCCAGAGACCCCCGCGTAGGGGTCTCGGTAGCCAATCTACCTAATAGAGGAGGGACACAAAAATGGAGAAAACTCCAAGACATCTCATGCGCCCAGTCGACATCACGGGGCATTACAAGGCGTCTGCAGCCTGTCGACGCGACTAGGTATCGATCCGTTTGCGCGTGCGAGGATCGCAGGCATGGCCGAGCAGACGATGAAGCATTACGGCGCACTGCTCGGCACAAAAGCCCATCGCAGGATCCCGGCCGATGCGCTCGATCGGCTGCGCAACGTGGCCATCTCAGCGTACTGGGTGATCGCTGAGACACCGTACCGTACCATAATCAGGTATCAGTTAGGCGATCCCGAGCACGTCGTGCCGACACTCGTAGCTCTGAGTGCAGGGGGCTGAGTGCGAGCGTCACATCCATCCGCTCCGAGTCCTCGAATGCGCGGAAAATCATGGAGGCCGCGTCGTCGACACAGCAGGCGAACCCGTCAACGTTGAACTCGACGAGGCGGCCGCGTTGCGGAGCCGGTGGCGCAAGGCAGCCTACCAGTGCCGCTCGGCGCATGACGAAATGGATGCGCGGGAAATCCTCTGCGCGGCAGCCGACTGCTGTGTCTACAGCCTTCCGCAGGTAGGGAGCGAATTCAGTTTGTGGGGTATCCAGCCGACAAAGGCGATGGTCGAGCGCCTGGAGACGGCAGTAAGCAGTTTGGAAAGGAGAGCGGCATGACCAGAGCATTCACACGACAGAAGCCGCTATCGAAGACGTCGCTCAAGGCAGCCGCAAAAGCTGCAGAATACGATGCCGCTCCAAAAAATGGAGCGATCGCACCACGATCTGGAGTAAAACCGTCGCAGCCGCGGTGGATGAAGCGCATGTGGGATGCTGAAAGAGGCGTGGTCGTCTCGCGGCCGAGCGCGGAGTATCACCGCGAGGGGTCGATCGACGACCTGGAGGCGCGTGAGAATGCCGGGCAGCTCAAGTTGCTATGAAGGTCCAATCTTCTTCCGAAGGCGTGGTCCATCGAAGCCCAACGCATACACGTCTACCTTCATCTTCAAGACTTTTATCTTGGCTTTGAACATCTCTGTCCGGATAATTTTCTCGTGGAAATCTGAGATGCGAGATCCGATGTAGACGCCTGTGACCGTTCCGGTTTCGCGGTAATCGGCTCGACCTCGCTCGGGCCTAAAGAGGCTCCATTCTCGCTCGCCTGCCCATCGCAAGGATTTGCACGATAGGATCATCTTGGCTCGATCTTCGGTTGACTGTTTGTTCCTGAGGAGCATCGGCGCGTCCTCTCTATACGTCATACGGACCAGTTCATTGTCCTCCGGTAGCCCTTTCAAAAGCTTAGGAACGTTGTACTCCACGCAAATGCCTTTGAAGCTGTCGACATCGTCGCAACATCCTCGGCCGCCGGCCTGATCGCGCGATTGCCGGCACACCACTCAGTTGTGGCGCACCCAATTAGCAAGCTCGTCACGCACAGCAGCGTCATCCATTTTCCGAACGTGCTCATCAATATTCTCCCGATCCTTGCTGGCAGCAGCGGTTTTTTGCGATATGTTTGGCTCGCTCGGCAGCCTGCGGCAGGAGTCTACGCACGTGATCGACCGCCCGGCCTCCCACGGCATCTCGAATGCGGTCTCTGCACACTGGCTACGCTCGAGCACGATGCGCTGCAGACGGCGGATGCCGTGACGATGGGAGCGAATGCCGCGAACGGTGTCGAACCAGCGGGGGCTGGCGCTATTAAGCATCGGCGCGCGTTTCTGGCGACGCGTTCAAACACATTCCCGGTAACTGCATCGCGCACGGTGAAGTCCTTGGTCGCATTATGTGCTTTCGCTGCAGTCCAAGCCTTGCCGTTCGCAAGACGCTCGTCGCCGACTACGAAATGATTGCGCTCAAGGGTATCTGGGTCCTCGTATTCCCACTCCCGCGTCGATGCGTCGAGATTGAGCGCGGCGAGCTGGATGCCCTGGACGGGCTCCCTCTCATCGTCGTCTTCGGGAACCTCCTGAAGGCCGACCGGCATGGAGATGTCAAGCAGCTCTTCGCGCTGCTGACTAAAGTCGTACGCCGCGCTCAGGAGAAACTGAATCCGTTCTGGCGTTATCTGTATCAGGCCGCCTGAGGCGGAGCCGAACTTGGTCCCAGAGATCGACACCCAACTCGGCGATGCGTCTGCGACAGACACGATCTCAGCCTTAGCGAGTGTCCAGCTGGAGGCGCTTCCAATGCTCTGGCCGGGCTTCGGGAAACCAGAGATGAAGTCTTCGTAAGTGAACGTGGTGACTTCGTTCGTTTCAGCCACGGTCTGCTGACTCTTGGCGTGCTGTGTCCAGGATGGTGGCCAGGGCGCCTGCAAGATTCGATATCTCTGGCGAGGAAAAATGAAGCCCCCTGATTGGGGGGCTGTCATGTAGTCAGCAGAAGCCGATCGTCTGTCGACGGTAGATTTCATCCGCAGCCGCATTCAGCACGTCTATCGATTCGTCGCTCTGCAACCAGTGCACGAGAGCCATCCAGCATCCGAGCATAGGGGACGCAGCGACGAACGTGATGTCGTGCGCGACATCATTCGAGATTTCCACGGAGATGGCAGGCCAGTCACCGCTCGGTGCGAAATACCAGATCTGAAGTTGGCAGAAATCTTCAAAAGGGGCGATCGCATCTGCTTGCGGCAGCTTGAGGATGCCAGACATCATGCGCGATGTCTCTTCTTCGATGATCGCCATGATTTCTTCACGGGTCTTCAGAAAAGAGGTGATGCGCTCACGAAGCTCTGCGACGACACAGCCGGCGTCTTTGACCATGTCCTGCAGCACCTGATGCCGATGCTCGGCGGCCAGTAGCTGACCGCGGATGCTGAGCGCGCCGAAGTGCTGACGCTCTGTCGTCTGTGCATGGCGCATGGTTGGGGCTGGCTGGGTCACGCCGCATTCTCCTCGGCTGTGGGCTCGATGAAGTCGAAGAGGCCCTTTTTGATCCACTCCGACCAACCGGGTGTCGAGATGAGCGAACGCACGGCCGCCATTGTCGGGTACTTATAGTGTTCGTCCACCGAGTTGGCCCATCGCCGGCGGGAGTCGTCCGCAAGACAAGTCGTCAAGTACGACAGCTCATCGCCCCTCGGAAAGATGATCGCGATCTGCAGGCCGGGAATCTCACGCTGCGCGTCCTCGTGCGTCATCGTGTCGATCAAGCGGATAAGGTCTGCTGTTTGCTTGAGCAGACGATCAATTGTAGGCTCGGCGGCGACGATGCAGGTCTGTGTTCGGAATCGGGTCATACTGGGTCCTTTGCTGTGTTTTTGAAAAGATGGCTACCGAGCCAGTAGATCGCGGCGCGGCGTAGACGGGCGATTGGCCCCTCAGAATGCATGATGATGTGGTCTGCAAGGAAGTCTCGGGCTCGCGGATCAGACATCAGTCCAACTCCGCGGCGGCCGTCGGGCCACGTCACGAGGAAAAAGCTCGCCGTTTGCTGTGAAAAAGTAGACCGGGAGCTTCACGCTGCGACCTGCTTGCGCTTACGCTCGAGCATGCCGTGTATACGGGCGAGCATCGCATCTGATGCAATATCGTAGTCGATACTGTCCTGGATCCGGCGCTCCAGCACACGCATGATAGTGACCGGCCGTTCTGACCGCGCTCGCGTGTCCCCGAGCTTGATCGAGAAATTGTTCGTCTGCAGTCCGGCGGCGGCGCAGGCCGTGCGGATAGCAGCATACCAATCGAACGTCGGCCAGAGATACCAGTATCCTTGTAGCGGGATCGCTACGCGTGTGCGCCGAGCACGGCGGCCATTGTCGGGGTAGTACCAGAGGTCGATTGTCTTCAAGACCTGCTCCTTGCTGTTGTGACTACAGCAGGATGCCGGCGGATTTCGGAGTAAGCAAGCTCTCCCGGCTATAAATCGAATAAAATGTTGAGGATCACAGATCAAGTTGCTGATTCGCAACAGTAAATCACAAAATCCACACTGTAACCCCCCCCCGTTTTTTCATGGTTTGTACCATCAAATTGTTGACAATTTTCGGCCTAGTTAATGGTATGATCGCAGATATGTTAAAATGCTCCACAAATGTCCGCAGACTATACATTGTTGACAATAGGGGATTGTCAACAATTGAAGTATCAGCTCGCGGACATGATGCTACCCGCATCCGAAGATTCACCTTCGCTTGTGATGTCTTCGATCTCATCTGCAGTCAGAGACGCGGCCAAGATCGCCGTGAAATCCAAGCTCGCGAGCGCCGGGTAGACCGGGTACTGCAGTCCGAGGCGCTGGGCACGAGCTTGGTCTACGGCTTTCTCCTCGTCGATATCTTCGACGTCCTCACCGAAGGCAGCCGAAACGCGCTTGCGGCTAATGAAGCCATGCTTGTCCTGCAGGTTTAGGGTCATGGTCACCCCTTCCGAAGCGTGTTGGCCTGGGTGTCAGCGACCAGCGCCTTGAGCGGACCCTTGATCTGCTCTTCGGCTACGTCGCGAATCCTGACCGACATCTTGGCATCGACCTCGCGAGCGTATCCGGGATCGCGACAAGGCGGAGGCGGAGTTCGGCATAGTTTCGACGGACGAGATCGAGCATGTCCTGGATCTTGGCGACCATACGGATAAAGCCACACAGGGCGCGGGCCCTCGCGTGGACCAGACGGCGCTGCTGCACAGCATTTATTACTGCTGAAAAGCAAGCCAAGCTCGGCCTCCGCGATGAGCATCTTGGCCACTGCGGTGCGACGCTTGGCTTCTTTTTCAGTGACCTCTTCGACTTCGTACTAGTCCGATATCTCATCTTCCTCGATCGGGTGTCCGACGAGAATGATGTGTGCCAGCGGAGCAGGATGCAAACGCCGGCGGAAATCTGCACCTAGCTGTCTCGCCAACAAGTGCAATTTGCGGTAGTGAGCGATGGGGCGATCTGATGGGCGAGTATGAGCTTTGGTAGATACAAAAGGCTGCTGGTAGTAGTCTTGTTACCGTTGCTGTTAGTGGGCTATTTGGCCTCGATTACGGTCTTGCCAAGGCAGCCGATGGTCGACCGACTGTGTCAAGCCGGATCAGGTTACGAGAACTGCCGGGATGTCGGCGAGCCAGGACAAGCGTTGTACGAATCGCTTAAGCGACAGTCGAAGGCATGGTTCCAAGTCAACAACCCGGATTTGTACGATGCGCGAAACACATGCGGTTCTGGCGACAGCTCGCGCGGTCGGCCGTGTTACCGTAGGCTCAGTAGCAGCTTACGATGCTCCAATAGTTAAACCTGAACACGCAGCGGAGATGCAAGCCCTCGAAGGGCGATCGGCGATATTGCGAATGGGGATCGAAGACGGTCAGAGATCGGTTGATACCGGAAACGATGTCTACCTGTTCTGCCACACCCTCGATTTCGATTTAGAGGCATCATCGTGGATGCCCCAGCTAGGCCCTTATACTGCGACGTGTGTCGCCGAAACCTGGAGCGGCAAGCTTTCATTCACGCCGGATCCAGAGGCTGAACAACGGCTTATCCTCCTGCGGAATGCGGTGGCCGAGCAGGTGACGGCGACTGAGCGGGATTCTGTGTTTCGTCGGATCGCCCTCGTTATCGCTCCGCTTGCTCTGTTCCTCATCCTGTCAGCCGCATACTGGATGATCAGTAGAGCTACGGCGTTCGTGTGCGCAGGCTAATGGGAGAAGGACGCGAAATGAAGCAGAGGCTACAAGACAGCGCACGAAAAGTCGGGGATGCGGCAAAGGCTCGACCTGCTGAATCGAAATGGTCAATCATCGGGGCGGTCGCAGGCGCAGTCGTAGGTCTGATGATCGGCGGTGTAGGGATTGCGGCGATGGGCGGAGCTGCGGGTGTGCCGGCAGCCGCGATCTTTGCCATCGTCGGCGGCATGGTTGGAAATCGGTATGGTGTTTCTAAGGATAGGCCTGTTGCTTAAGTCGGCTTGCCTGATTAGTGCGAGTACGCAGGACGGGGATGAGATATGAAATACACAAAAGCCGAGCGGATCATGATGCGTAGTCATCCCGAGATGTCCGAGAAATGGATCCAGCAGCTCATTGCCGAGGATCCTTCCATCCTTGGTCTCGGTGATCTGGTGCTACGTGCGCAGGAACGGATTCACCCGAAAGCAGGGCGTCTTGATCTGCTTCTCCAAGATCCAGACACCAACCGCAGGTATGAGGTCGAGCTTCAGCTCGGGCCGACGGATGAATCCCACATCATCAGGACGATCGAGTATTGGGATATCGAGCGCAAACGCTATCCGCAGTACGATCACTGCGCTGTTATCGTTGCTGAGGACATCACGAGCCGCTTTCTGAACGTCATCTCGCTCTTCAACGGCACTATCCCTCTGATTGCAATCCAGGTGCAAGCAGTGAAGGTTGGCAGCGACCTTACACTGGTGTTCACGAAGGTGATGGATGAGCTAGTCCGCGGCCTTGTCGATGAAGACGAAGATGCTGCCGCGACGCCCACAGACCGGAGCTACTGGATCAAGACCGGCAGCCAGGACACCGTCAAGATGGTCGATGAGATGATGGAGATCATCAAAGAGGTCGCCGGGCCATATCAGCCTAAATACAACAAGATCTATATCGGCCTGGCTCTCGACGGCATCGTGAACAATTTCGCGACCTTCAGGCCGAAGAAGGCCCATCTCGTGTTTGAAGTTAAGTTGCCCCGTGTCCAGGAGACGGATCAGATCATCGAACAGGCTGGCATCGAGACCCTCGACTACGACAACAGGTGGAAGAGCTACCGGCTCCGGCTGGCGAAAGGGGACGTCGGTCAGAAGAAGGACACAATCCGTATGTTAGTCAAGATGGCCTTCGACTACCGATCCCGGTAAGCAGACATGTAGCTGATCCACCCACTATCTCGCTTTGGAGACCACCGATAGCGCGGCCTGCCGATTGCGTAGGTTAACATCAGTCAGCGGCAGTCCCTTATAAGCAAGGGCCTCAAGCTCCGATGCCGACGGTTCGGACTTTGGACGCGGTTCCGAAGGTTCAGGGGCGGTCTTCAGGCGAGGTTGACTCGGCCCGTTGCGGAGACCAGGTAGATCCTTGCGGAAGAGGAGACGCGTCATCAGCCGTCTTGCAGACGACCTGCCGCCGTATCCTCGGGATTTCATAAGCTGCTTTGAGACGGACAGGACCTCCTCGATGTCTGCAGACCTGCGCCCGGTCTCGCGGAGACGGTCAAGGATGACGGCGACCGCGGTAGCAACGGCTACGTCGGCATGGCAGGACTCGGGCTCCCGCTGCTCCCGCAGCCGCTCTCGCCACCGCTCCGTAGCCGCACGGCTGTGCCTGTTTCTCTCCGCAATCCTCGGCATGTCGTCCTCCACCCGTAATCACTACGGGAGTATGCGAGCGTGCCATGCATGTGACAAAGCAACCGCGGTATTCGGCGAGGCAAGTGAGGCTACGGTAAAGGTTAGACCGCGTGTGGATATCTCTTTTTAACTTAACACCGTGGCGGACAAATCTGTTGACAGATTTCTTGCAGAGTTAGATCCGTCTATAATGGAATTTTCAATGTCAATATATTTGTCTCTCACGGTGTTAAGTTAAAAAGAGATATTTCCACACGGCAAGGGATTGATCTAGTCTCCGCCGACAAGCACGATGCCTGTATGGGATAGCCGGAAGCGTTCCCGTTCAGGTAGGTAAGCATGACATCAACATCACCAAGCCATCAGTGGCTCGTGGACTTCACCCATCGCTACGACTCCGCACGGAGAGTGCGTGACGAGAAGGTCAGAACCAGGTCGTCCACCGAATTCGACATCACGAATCCCTTCCACTTGCGCGCTGCCGACGAGGCCCGGATGATCCGGGAACGGGTAGAGGTCGGATACCGGTTAACATTCCGCCGTGAGATTGCCGGGCGTGTCCGTGAGCCCTTCACTGAGGAAGGGCTGAAGAGCGTCGACAACCCAGTCCTGAAGCTCTTCGTCAGCCGTCTGCCGCGCAAGGGGCAGATCAGAGCTTCGGACAACAAGGCTGACCTTGTTCTTCCGTACTTCTCGAAGCTCCTGACGCTCGACTGCGCCTACATTGAGGGCCGGAAGACATCGCTCAGCTTCGTGCGTCTCGACTGCGATACAGTATTCACGTCTACAGCAGCCTGCGTTGCCGTCCTACAGTCGAAGGTCGATGCTGGTGAAATCCCGCATCTTCCGCATATAATCGTAGGAGATACGCTGGACGATGGCTGTTTCGCAACGCCCCACTTCATCTTCATGCTTCAAGACAGCGTCTGGAACGACAAGCTGGATGAGCGATGCAGGTCATCTCCCGTCAAACTCTTCGAGGCTGTCTACGGCGGGTTCGTCAATGCACTGATAGATATTGGTGTAGACCCTTGCGCGCCCTCGAAGACGGCGCGCTGTAAAAACCCGGTGTCGCCCATCTGGACGACCCTCACGCCCAACGCCACACATTTCATGTCGCTGAGCCAGTATGTGGGCGTCCTCAACACGAAGTCGACAAGGATAGAGCGCACGCGCCGAGCAGCCGAGCTGCAGAGCCGCTTGGGCAAAACCGCATCGAACGAGCTATATAACAAGCTCTGGGACTTCGGATCGAGACTCCTGGCGACATGGCATTTCGATGCCGACGACCGGATGGGCCATACTGCGGAGGAACTCTCAGAGTCCCTGTTCGTAGCCCTGGAAGAATATGCCGCCGACACAGGCTTGCAGCAGGAGCGGTCGTCATACGTTGTAGGGAAGGTCGCAGAGTATCTTGCGACATCGTTCAACCCTTCCAAGCTCGGAAAAGCAAAGGTCAGACAGCGCCTGTCACACCTAGTGCACGATGTCTGTACGACGGAGGAGCGGCAGAGGATAGGCGCAGAGTACGCTTCCAAGGTCCGCTCGGATAAGACGATCGAGAAGTTGAAGGAAGCGGTGATCCGGCTGAAGGCGGCTGGCCAGTTCGAAGGCCTGTCGAAGGAGCTGATCTCTGTTCGCACTGGGGTCAGCCGTGCGACCGTCTACAAGCACCTAGCTGCCGTCCTTGCCGATGTCTGATCTTTTTCTGTCGGCGTATTGTACCCTGCACGGAATGCGCGGATACTTAATTCATTGAGCGGCGGTCCTTACCTGACGCCTTCTCACTGAAGGGAGGAGCATCCGGCGCTCCTCCCTTTTCCATTTCGGCTTTTGCGAATAATTTCGTCGGTCCGGGGAACTGTTCTCATCCTGACGACCTCTTAAGCGCGATCGCACTTCATTAGATCTGTTCCCATTCACCGAAATCCACGGGCGCAAGCCACGCAAGACCGGCTACAAACGACAAGAAACGTGAGACCGACCGATATGACCACACTGCGAATAGCCCGAATAGCCGCATGACCCCCGCCGGGGTGCTGCTTTCGTATGTCTATTTCAGGAGTCTCATACATGTCGTTCACGAAGAAATTCTACATCTCGGACACGCATTTCGGTCACACAAATATCCTCGCGATGCAGCCGCGGCATTTCGCGAGCATCGAGCAGCACGACGAGCTGCTCGTCCAGTCCTGGAACTCCGTCGTTGGTGACGACGACATCGTCTACCACCTCGGCGATTTCGCTATGGCGCTGCATGAGCGCGCCGACTACGTGCGATACGTCTTCTCGCGCCTCCGCGGGCGCAAGCATTTGATCGTTGGCAATCATGACGTGGACAGCCGCGGCGACGTTCACGAGACGCTGCTTTCCTTGGACTGGGAGCGGCCTCCGACAGGATTTCGATTCACGGACGATGGAGGCCTCCGCGTAGTCATGAGTCACTACGCGCAGCGTGCGTGGCAAGGTCACCTCAGAGGCGCTGTCCACTTCTACGGCCACGCTCACGGCCACCTGGCTCCGTATGGCCTGTCACGCGATGTCGGTGTGGACATGTCGGACGTTGCTTACACGCCAAGAACGTTCGCGGAGTTGACGCGGTCCATGAAGCTGGACGTCTACGTGAAGGGAACACGATGACCTCTGATCGCTATCCCCTTCGTCCCGACTCCGACTGGTACGATGCGCTCGTCGCGGCCTACGGCGAGGAGGTGCCGGCTATTGCGCGCATGCGTTTCCGCCGCGGCTTGCAGTCACACGTCGACGCGATGGACGCGCAGCTCAAAGATCTCGGACTGCTGCCACACGTCGACATTTTGAGCATCACGAGCCGCGGCGCGGGCTACGTCGTCATCTATGCGAAGTATCAATCTGGCATTTACGAAGACGATCGGATCGCACTCGACTTCTGTTTTGAGCGTCACGCCAAAGCTCTCCGAGAAGCCTGCGAACACTGCGGCACGACAGCCGAGATCGTAGTGAAAATCGGAATGGAAGCGCTGCTTGCGAATCCAAGCATCGACATCGGCGATCGCTGCTTGTGCTCTCCGTGTGCCGACGCTTTCCAGAAGGAGTGCGCGCGATGAAAATGCTGTTCGACTACGGCACTCCTTACAACGCCCTTCGCATCAAGCACGGCAGCCGGCTGCCTGAGGTGAGCTGGGGCTTCACGATCCGCGTTGGCTGGTATCCGCTCGTCAATGAGATGCTTGACCGCATCGCAAAGGACTATCCGTCTGTGCGTTTCCAACGCATCGGCGCGCTCAGTGGCTGGCTGCGTCTTGAGCACTCGGGCGCGCCGCTTGATGCAAATGCTCACATGCGATTCCGGCGGATGATCCAGGGGTTTGTCACCCAGTCGCTTGTTACCTGCGAAGAGTGCGGCAGTACCCACGCCGATTACGTCGATGCCACTGCCTACGGCTGCGGGACAGCCATGAATCGTACACTCTGCGCTGACTGCGTCCGCGTTTTCGAGAAGTTCGTCTATGCTGACCGCGAGCGCCGCCGTCAGGAATTCGTACATGATCACTCCTGACTTCCTGCGCATCCAGCTCGTCGACTTGCGGACTCGACACCCAGACGCATTCGACAACGCACGCTACGTCGATGTTGGTGTCGGCTGGGTCCCGCTGGTCGAAGACTTCCTTGTCAGCAGCCCAACGAGCGTCGACGAGCTGAAGCAAAAGTACGGTCGCCTACGCATCTCCTGTTCAGGTGACACTGATGCCGTATGGCTTGCCCATGTCCTCGCAGAAGAGCGGTCGGCACATCGGTGCGAGGTCTGCGGCAATCCAGGCTTCATCCGCCGCCCGCCACCGCCGCTCTGGTCATGGTGGCAGTGCCGGTGTGACGAGCATGCGTCTTCAGATCAGCTCGCATGGCCTCGCCACCCGTCCGTCGACGTGCATCCGGTGAGACAAATTGCGGGTCGTTGGTATCAGTATGACCCTGTTGCCGATCTGCTCGTCGAAGTCGAACTTCCGGAGAGGTGGAAATGAGCAGGGAACTTGACACGGCAATTGAAGACGTTCTCTGGCAATATGCTGACATCTTGCATCGACACGGCCTCACATCAATTGTCGGAGACCCGCGCGAAGTCGGCGACCGGATCGGACGTGCGCTCATCCGCGAGGTTGGCAACCCGTTTCGCATCGGCCGGCACATCCTCACGCTCGTTGCGCCGGATGGCTATCTTCTTCCACCGCTGGAATTACGCTTCTTTCGGCAGGATGTCAGTTGCCGCCGGGACGATCTGCTACCGCTTGTCACCCCATGGAGTGTCACCCTTTGGCAGAGCGGGCATGTGCCGGCACGCTGGGAAATTGGTGGCACTGTCATCTGGCCCGACGGTAGCGTCGGACGCGGATGGTGGCGGCTGCTGCACCTCACTGAGGATAGGACAAGGGCGCGCACGGACGAGGGTTGGCTGCGGCTCGGGACGAGGATGCACTCTTGACGCCGGGTCCTGGGCAGATGTCTCTGACCTGATCGCCGTCCAGCGAGACCACGATCAGTACGGCGCTCAATGACTTTGGCGACAGACTGCGGTAGAGCGTCGCCGGCTATATGCTGAATTAAGAACTCGATGTCTTCGATAAATCGGACATTGAGATGGTTCCGCATAAATCTTGAGACGATCGGGGACAGAGACCCAGTTAGAATGTGCGATTGATCGTACGAAGCGTTGCTGCGATGTATTAGGCAGCCACCGTAATGCGTGACAAAATGTGCAAGCGTTGTCACCCTGTTTATCTATCATTGAAGCCAGGCAGTGCCGCCAGTCAACATTGGCGGTGCACTGGGATGTTGCAATGTCTATAAGGCAGCTCAAGGCCCGCTGCCTCGACTGTGATCCGCTCTCCCAATCCGTTGCGCAACGTCAGCTCGCACCACGCTTTCTTCGTCAGCGCAAAGTGTGGCTGGATGCTTGAAGCCGCCGAGCAATGGCCGCAGCGGCGTGCTGTCTTTAGACTCACCGATGCGTTCGCTGTCTGGCCCTCTGGGTATCTTTACAACTTGTCGATCCAGAAAAAAACGCGGATGGCGACAGTGTGCAGTCTAAGTCGCGTCTTCACGATAGTCGGTACAGTACGATTTTTTTGTAGACGCCATCTCGCCGACGGGTGACCATTACCCATCGCCATAGAACATCACTATCCAGCGGTAACACCCAACACAATTGGCTTTGATAGGAATAGATGAAATGAAACGGTATATCGTTGCGGACGGATGGGGCCACATTTTTTGGGGCAACGACATGAGGGAGACACGATGGGTGCTGGATTGCGTGACTAGGCAACTTGTCGCAGGTTCCATCATGGAAAACGGATGGTCGCCCCTTCACGGATTTGTGTTAGCAGATCTGCAGGAAGACGTCGAACATAATGTTCTCGGGGAATTAGATAAGCAATGCCTGGACTGGGAGGAGACTGGGCTTCGTCGGACAAATAAGCTGCCCGGCTGGGCTTGCGACCCTGCTCCGCTCGTTGTTACGACCCTGCCGGAGACACTAGCTGCCCAAAGCAGATTGAGCAAACGCACACCGGCTGAACATCATTACGAATGTGAATATGCATCTCGTACGCCGCCTTTTTATCTGCGTTTGGAAACCAAACAAATGCTATTTCCAGGATCGCTCTAACGCGCCTTCCAATGCAGGTCAGGTGGCGTTTGGTCTCTGCGACAACAGGAAGCCAAGGCCCTGTAAATGCACCAGCGCTTTCAACATTGCGAAGGCCGCATGCGGCGCCTTCGGCGTTAATGCCCGCTGCATCGGCAATACCATCGAACAACGATCGCTACGGTGCGGTAGTCGTTTGGGTCATTCGTAATGACTTTACCCTTCCTTAGGGATGCTAGTTAGTGGTTCCTAGGTCAGTTTGCCCTAAACGAGACTCATCGTTTTTGCGATTGAGGACGCTTGCAGATGGACCATATGAGTTACATTCCGGATCCGCTTAAGATTGAACAAGCGCGTACCAATCGGTTGAAGGATCTCTCAGGTAAGGTCATCAGAGCACGAATTACCCTGAGCAAGACATTGATGCGGATAGGGGATTATGTAGACCTTATCCGTGCAGACATCCCTGCAGAGCAATTGAAATCGTTCATCCAGAACGACTGCAAGATACCGCGAGCCGAAGCCGCTACTTTCATCAAACTAGCGACGAAGCTGGGGCCTTTCCGAGATGTGATTACTGAGCGCGCCGTTGGTTTTCCCGCACTTAAGGCTATTGTTGCTGCTGACGCAGACGTCAGAGCGGAAATCGTTTCAGCCATCGCAGCCGGCACTTCAATCGACAGTGCCGATGTTCAAGCTGCAAAACGTCGTCATGTACTTGAGCGAGAAGATACAGCCACTGCGAATAAACGCCAGCGCAAGGCAGCTCTCGGTAAGCTCGCGCGTGCTCGTGCTAGAACGGTTGAGGCTGAGTTCGAAGACAGCATTAGCGCACTCGCCCGCTTGATGAGCGACTACTTTTTCGATGAAACAAGTGACAGCGGCGCGCTCCAGGAAAAGCGTTCCGGGATCAAGTCCACGGCCGCAGTCTGTCTTCTGCAGTTTGAAGCAAGACATGACATCGCCAAACTGCTTCCTGAATGGGAGATCGGTCTGCATAGCGAAAGCGACGGTGCTGTTAAGCTGACGCGGGCACATCTCGCTTTGAAAGCTCTCGCAAATGGTCAACTGTTCGACTACGATACGGACGGCACGCCGTTCGACACCGAATATCCAATTGACCCCTTCTTTTTCAATTCAATCGCATGGCTTTCGGGAAATGTCGTGGAGCCGGTAGACACCACCGTCAACGTCGCCCCCAAAAGTCTCAAATCCACCATTCATAGTGACGCTCCCCATTCGCTCGTATCTCTTGAAATCTGCGCCGGCGCGGGTGGCGAGGCACTGGGGCTACATGCTGCCGGTTTCCGCGCAAAGGCCATCTATGAAAAAAATCCTCGCGCCGTTGCGACCCTGCGACAGCACCCGTTCAGCTTAAAGGACCGGATTTACGAGGCAGACATCCGCACGATTGATTTTACGCGCTACCGGGGCAAAATCGACTTGGTCGCCGGAGGCGTGCCGTGTCAGGGCCATTCGTCGTCAGGCAAAAGAAAGGGTAAGAACGACGAACGAGATCTCTTCCTTGAAGCTGTCAGGATCGTGGACGAAGTGCGGCCCCGCGCATTTCTCTTCGAGAATGTTGAAGGCTTTGCCGAAAGCCCGAACATTGATTATCGGGCCGAACTACATGATAAATTTGAGGCTCTAGGATACTCAAACCGCGTCTTCATGCTTCGCGGATCCGATTACGGGCTTGGGCAGCATCGACCCCGTGTTGCTTTCATCGGCTTTCGAGATGGCGAGATGAGCCGTTTCCGCATGCCACCAACATTTGCACAATGGAGTCCTACCGTTGCAAGCGCAATTGGCGATCTGGTCGCGGCCAACGGCTGGCGGGGCTATGAAGCTTGGGCTGCCGGTGCGAAGCGCGTTGGTCCGACAATTATCGGTGGCAGCGAAACCTCAGGGAAGCTTGCGTTCGGCGATAAGCGACAGAGCAAGGCTTGGGAGCCCTTGGGGATCGACGTGTCGTCGCTGCAAAAAGATGCGCCAGGTCCTGACCACGAGGGTCTGTTTAAGTTGACTCTGAAAATGGGCCAGCGTTTGCAAGGGTTCCCAGATGACTGGAAATTCCAAGGCACGCCCATGCAGGTGAAGTGCCAGATTGGCAATGCGTTTCCGCCGGTCATGGCAAAAGCAATCGGACTAGCAATTTACAGTGCGCTCGAAGGTGTCGAGTTTGACTATGAGGCAGCACTGAAGCAACCCTTCCACACGCCGACGATGGAGAACCTTTATCCAAAGCGCGACATTGCCAACCTCAACGCGCCTGATCGTGCGACACGGCTTGAGGAAGAGATGCGCTTCTTTGGCGAATTCAGCGCAGATCCGGACGACGGTTGAACTTTGTTCCGGTCGTCGGTAGAGCCTGAGGCATGACTTGGCAAACGCTTTATCTGCGCAAGGCGACCGCCCTGCGCAGATCGGTCGATGCTGTTGAGAATCGCACCGTATATGCATTTGCGTGCAATATATTTCAAATTATTTTCGGTAGTGACGGTCGCGTAGTGACAGGTTTTTGTTGGTTGGTTGCGTCACTAACGGCGACAAATTCGGCAATAAGAAGCGGAGACTGCTATGCCGAGACCTGCAAGCGTTGTGAACGAAGTCGGAAGAATACGAACTCAGATTTGGCGGGAAAAACGACACAAGTTGGGCCGGCCAGAAGTGTCTATTGTGGATCGCGCAGTTGCCGCATCTTTTGCAGCTTTTTTTACACGTGATCTCAGTGTGGACGTGCGTCAAGGCGACTATCACGCTATTCTGTTAGGCGCGCAACGTCTTCTAATAGAGCAAGGGTTCGACAAGCTCGCTTCTAACAACGAGCTGATGCGTCGCCTCGCACGGCGAAGCGACCTGAACAAAATCTCCGCCATAGCAGGAGCGGACCCTGTCGACGGATAACGGCGTTCCCCCCATTACTTCCTAGTTCTGAATCATTTAAATTGAGGAACCGGTAGTGATGTCGCTCGTAGCGATCAGGGTCGTCAGTGGCGATAGGAATGTTTGGAGCTGACGCCGGTTGCCTATGGAAGGCGTGGTATGTCCGACACCAGATGCACGTGTTCCCTTAAATGAACTAGTCACCAGGACGTGCACCGCCTTCATCCTGGTTACGTATTATCGATGCTAGAGGTCTGGGCATTCGCAATGTACGCGCGGCCGGTGCGCGATAGGATGTATCATCTCAGCATTAGAGAAGCTGCCTAGTAGGCCAGATTGTCGAGCCGTCATCGGCAAATCGCGAAAACCCTGACTATCCGTAAGGTGCCGCTAAGACGCATATTTCAGGATAGGCGATGCCCGTTGAACCGCAAGTGCAAGTCGGGCTCCAACGTACCAGAGCCGTGTATCGGTGACCATCTGACACTGGCTTTCCTTTAATCGTTATCTGTGTCCATCCATCTTCGAATCCCTGTAGCCTCTCACACTCCGTCGGAGTCAGACGTCGGCAAATATGGGTCTGGCCGCCGTTGGGTTCACCGTTGCCTTCTAGCGTCGTTTGGAGATCCAGTGCGATTCCGCCGCTAACTTGACGCAGGGTTGATCCTTCTTCGGCATGACGATCGCCTAAGACAGGATAAATGACTACCTGAACATTTTTGTTATTTGACGCTTTAAGAGCAAATGCTGCCGTTGGGCTAAGTTTCATCGTGGTGTCGGAGTCCATCCCAACGAGTGCGGTTATTCCTCCAAAACCTGCCTTATGATGTCGGGTATCTGTTTGCCCCGACTTGCAGCTCGGCGCAATATTCCGTCCCGCGCCTGCCTGCTCAAACAGTATTTGTCCGGCATCGGTCCGGTCATCAAAACTTGCAATAAGGAAGACTCGTTTTCGTTGCTGGGGAACGCCGAAATATTGAGCGTCGAGCACGCGCCATGCGATTGATATCCTGGGATTGGCCGGCTCCTCTCCCGCGACCAACACATGACCTGAATCCGGCCATCGTTTCCCTGGTGGGACCAGTACATGTTCGGAACGGGTGAGCGCTGCCAGCAAGCAGCCAAATGGGTTGTCTTCATGAGATAATACTCCGGTTACGTTCTCCCAGACCACGAAACGTAGCCTGTTGATCTGTTTCATTCGTAGCGCCAGGTCAGCAAATGCGAGCGCGAGATTACCGCGGTCGTCCATCAATCCCCCGCGCAAGCCCGCGACGGAAAAACTCTGGCACGGAGAGCCGCCTTCAAGCACGTCGACTATTCCGAGTTTTAGAAGGTCGGCATCAGTAATCTGCGTCACGTCGCCAAAGTTGATGACATTGCCATCGCTCATCGCTGAATATCTGCTGCGGTCAAACTCGCGCCTTGTGGCAGATACAGAGGCGGTGTTGCGCCAAGACGCTAGTTGAGCAGGTGCGCAGGGAACACCGCCTGCTCGCAGTACCCTACAAAATCGTACCCCTTCGCGCCCCAAGCGGCAGATGCTGCTGAGATTCCGCTAAACGTTGATAAGACCTTCAAGCTCATGTCATCCTCAAAATTTCTGACAGCCAGCGCATGCCGATCCGTCTATGGGGTCAGCAAACGGACTACCCGTCAAGCGGGTGCTCTCAGAAACAAGACAGGACAGTGAGGACGCAAGAGAGCGCGACATGCTTAACCAGCATCCAGCAGCGCAGACCGAACGCCGATTGCCATTGTCAACAATTACGAAGCAGCATCAGTCTGTTAGACCTTTCAAAAAAAGTTCTGCCAGCTGAGAAAACGTCTTGCGCTGTTGCAGCGCAGACGCCACCATTGTGAGGTGAGGCGCCTCAGGGTTGCACTACGTAAGACAAACGGCCGGCCGGCATAAGTTGTCGACGGTCGTTGCGTTAGCCGCGAATTAAAGAGGAAGGGCCGAACACATGAG
The DNA here is from genome assembly GCF_001424065.1 of Rhizobium sp. Leaf384. Taxonomy (GTDB): domain Bacteria; phylum Pseudomonadota; class Alphaproteobacteria; order Rhizobiales; family Rhizobiaceae; genus Ferranicluibacter. The sequence goes on along the minus strand of NZ_LMQE01000011.1, from coordinate 1,928 downwards.
CCGAGGCTTGCAGGGCTCAAACTCACAGGAGCGAAATTTATTGCCGTGTAAATCGACGACTGGGGCCACAAGGCGACTATAGAGGCACGGTTTGAATCAACAGCCTAATGGGCGGCTCTAAGCTCACTCCTTGCCGGAACGTGCCTAAACAGATTTCGATATCGATATCGATATCGAAAGCGGGCCAACTTTAGCAACAGCAGAAACGAAGATCAGGATCGTTATGAAAACAACTATATCTACTATGCACCCTCCGAAAGCCGGGGAAGCGTTGGCCAATGCTTACCTTCGAAACAATCAGTCTCGTTTCAAGCGCTTTGTTGCAGAGTTGAAGCCATTGGCAGAAACCCTGGCTACCGAAGCGGGCGAGCTTGCAGTCTCGGTTGAGCAGCACCGCATTACGACTACGACAAAGACCAAAGCTCTGAGTCCTACGCGAGAGTACAAATTCGCTCTTTCGTTTCCTGCAAATGTCAGTCATGTCCATTTAGCGACTGCTTGCGATAACGGCGCTCTGAAATATCTCGCATCGATCCAGATGTTGGTTAGCGTCGTCATTCAAATGCACGGCGTCGGCTATGCGCTAAATAGCTGGAAGATGAAGTATGTTTTGAGTGAGATCGAGGAGGATGCTGCTATAGTGAAGACGATGGTGGAAGATGCACTACGCTAACATGGCGCGTGCGTTCATGGCGACTTGCGGTCTCGCAGGAGCTAACTGGCGCGCCTGATTTGGGCGAGGAGTTTCTGGCGGACGACTTCTGCTGAAGTTTTATAGCCGCGGCAATTGCGTGGCGTTGCGTTCAAGTGATGGCATATCACGGTGAGATCACTTCGCTGAGCGAGTGCGGTTGACCTCTCTCAAAAGCCATCTCCTCGCCCGTCTGTTTGTGTTTTGAAAAGTGCCTTTCTGCCAGGGCTATTGCGGATCGCAGAACCATGTCTGTATTCCGATGCGGCTTGCAGGTAGGGCCGGTCGGTGAATTTGGTGCCTCAGTCGAAGGTGATCGAACGATGGGCTAGGTGGGGCACGCAAATCAGGCCGTCCATCACCGGGCTGGATTGCCGATCATTGTTACGCTGAAAGACTGCAAATCGGCTGACCCGTTCGACCAGCCGAGGCACATTCGCCTTTCCGTCCTTCTTACGGAACTGAATGGGGGTGCATTCCCAATGCCGAACTGTTTGTACCAGCGACGACATCCGGCCGGTTGAGAATGATGACGTCTGAGCTGAAACGCCTGCCGTGACGGCTGCTGGCATGCCGTAGCCGGCGTCTGGCACCATGCTCCGGCAGATGTCGCCACGGTTTGATCGCATGTCCGTCGGCCGAGCATGCAAACTTGTAGATCGTCTCACGTCTGACCGAGATCGGGTGCCGCTCCAGTCGCATCCGGGCAGCAATCTGCTGCGGCGACCAGCCATGTAGGATGTGGTCGATAACCGATTGACGCAGATGCGAGAACCGCGCGAGCTTACGTCGTTAGCACGTTGCTCACGTGTCATCGAATTCGCTGTCACGCAGTCGTAGCCGTTGAGGTCCGGCATTTGCTGATCCTCGAACGAATTAAGTCTGAGCTCGCGGAATATTGCCGACCGATGCCGTCCGAGTTTCTCGGCAATGACCTCGACACATATGCCGGCCATTCGCCGTCGCGCAATCCTGCGCCATTCATCCGTATCAACCCGGGAGGAGGTGCGCTTCCTGGATCGTTCCTTGCAACTAATAAGCTACAGCTATCTATGGCAAGGCGCAGTTCATTCTCGAACCGACCCGACCACACTATGGAGTTCCATAATTCAGATTACCCGACCCGACTTATGTGGCCGGGCAGATTCCATTTTCAAATGCAACGAGGACAATAATGGCCATGGTTTCAGGAGGATGGAATGGCCCGCTCTTTTGTGCACTTGAGTTTGGATGAACG
>NZ_LMQE01000010.1:75781-147029 GCF_001424065.1 Rhizobium sp. Leaf384 | reverse complement strand
ACAGCCGTCTGTATCTGAAACGCCGACGCTCATTGGCCAGATCGCGCAGCTTTGCTCGCAATGCCACCTCCGACGGTCGGCACGACCGGTAGCGGATCGTCTTACGATCAACGGAGATGATCTGGCAGGTCCGCCGTTCCGAAAGACTCATGACGGTCTTCTGATGCGTGGCGGCTTCACGCTTGGCGACGGGCCCTACCATTTTTTTGCAAGAAGCTCGCGAAGCGCGGCAACATCCAACATCTGCTCGGCCAGCAGTTTCTTCAGCTTGGCATTCTCCTCTTCGAGCGCCTTCAGACGCTTCGCCTCGGACACTTCCATGCCGCCGTATTTGGCCTTCCAGTTGTAGAACGTCGCTTCMGATAKGCCATGTTTGCGGCACAGGTCAGCCGCTTTCGCGCCAGCCTCCTGCTTTCGCAGCACGCCGATGACCTGTTCTTCCGTAAATCTCTGCTTCTTCATTCGTCCGTCCTCTCATGGGCCGGACTCTAATCAATGCTGGAGGAAATTCGCAGTGGCAGGTCACTTCCACTTCATCGTCTTCCAAAATCAAGGTCGGCCGATTTGGACACTGCATGCCGGTTGATTGCCGACTTAACGGCGCTCCCAGCGCTGATTCCACACATGGTGCATCAAGCGCATGGCATCATGCGGGAGAAGCATCGCGTTTTCCGGATCCCCTCTTGACACCAAGGCGATCGACGGCATTAAATAGTTGTCAGACATCTTACAAAGATGCCCTGGCGTTCTTGGGAGGGAACATGCGATATTTCGGACTTATGCTCACGGGTGCAGCGCTTCTGGCAGCACCGATCGGTGCCTTTGCCGGCGAGACACTGGATCGCGTCATGGACAAAAAGGCGATGGTGGTGGCGACCAACAGCAGCTGGCCGCCCCAGAGCTTCCTTGACGACAACAATGAAATGGTCGGTTTCGATATCGATGTCTCGAAGGAAATCGCCAAGCGGCTCGGCGTCGAGGTGAGTTTCCAGACGCCGGACTGGGCGACCCTGACGGGCGGACGCTGGCAGGGCCGCTACGATCTCGGCGTCGGCTCGGTCACGCCGACCAAGGCGCGGGCGCAGGTCATCGATTTTGCGGGCATCTATTATTACAGCCCCTATGTCTACGTCGTCCACAAGGACAGCGCCGCCAAGACGGTCGCCGACCTCAAGGGCAAGGTGATCGGCGTGGAAACGGCGACGACCTCGGAAGACTTCGTGCGCCACCAGCTGGAGATCGACGCGCCCGGCCTGCCGCCGATCGAATACAATCTCGAGCCCGGCGAAATCCGCACCTTTGCCGACTCCATGCTGCCCTTCGACGATCTTCGCCTTGGCGACGGCGTCCGGCTGGATGCCGTGATCGCGCCGGAGCAGACGGCGAAGAACGCCATCAAGAACGGCTATCCGCTGCGCATCCTCGACGGCGGTTATGCCTTCCGTGAGCCGCTCGTCGTCATCGACGAGAAGGTCGATCCGGAATGGACGGCCAAGGTGGGCAGCCTGATCGCGGACATGAAGACCGACGGTACGCTCGCGGCGCTGACCACCAAATGGTACGGCAAGGACTACAGCGCCGATTGAGACCCCGACAGTGCCTGCGCCGCAGGCACTGTCTTTCCTTGCCGAAGCGATCCCTCATCATGACCTATCCGGATACCTATTATCGCCGCACGATGGCGAGCCCGCTCGAGCGCGCCCCGCTCTCGGGACCTGTCGAGGCCCAGACCGTGGTGATCGGCGGCGGCCTTGCCGGCCTGACGACGGCCCTGCAACTGGCGCGGGCCGGCCATGCCGTCGTCGTGCTGGAGGCCGAAAGCGTCGGCTTCGGCGCCTCCGGGCGCAATGGTGGCTTCGTCAGCCCGGGCTTTGCCACCGGCAGCGATGCGATTGCGCGGCTTGCCGGCGCCAGGGCCGCACAGGACATTCACCGCCTGTCGATCGAGGGCGTGGCCTTCGTGCGCGACACCATTCGCGACCTGTCGATCGTGGATGCGAAGCCTGTTCCCGGCATCACCAGTGTGACCCGGTACGACGATGGCGACAGCCTCCGCCGCTACGCGGACCAGATATCCCGGGACTACGGCTACACGCTCGACTATCTCGAGACCGATGCCGTCCGTGCGCGGTTGAAATCCCGGCGCTATTTCCAGGGCCTGCGTGACCCCCAGGCCTTCCACATGCATCCGCTCAATTATCTCCGGGCGCTGGCCGCCGAGATCGAGCGGCTGGGCGGGACGATCTTCGAGCGCACGCCTGCCACACGCTGCATGCTCGACGGCCCGGAAAAACGCATCGACACGCCGCAGGGTCGGGTCTCTGCGCGCCACGTCGTGTTCACGACCGGGGGATACACCGGCTCACTCGTCGGCCGCCTCCGCCGCGCCTACCTGCCCATCGCGACGTATGTCATGATCACCGAAGCCGCGCCCGACCTGATCCGCACCGCGATCGCGACCACGGATGCCATCGGCGACAACCGGCGGGCGGGCGATTACTACAGGGTCGTCGAGAACGGCACGCGCATTCTCTGGGGCGGACGGATCACGACACGCGCGGCGTCGCCGACAGCGCTTGCACAGGCATTGCGGCGCGAGATGCTCGGGACCTACCCGCAGCTGGAAGGGTTGAAGACCGAGCTCGCCTGGTCGGGCCTCATGTCCTATGCCCGCCACCTCATGCCGCAGATCGGGCAGATGCAGCCGGATGTCTGGCACTGCACCGCCTTTGGCGGCCATGGGCTGAACACGACGGCGATCGGCGGCAAGCTGGTTGCGGAAGGCATTCTCGGTCAGTCGGATCGCTACACGATGTTCTCGCCGTTCGGGCTCGTCTGGGCCGGCGGCGTTGCGGGCCTTGCCACCGCTCAGCTGACCTATTGGAAACTGCAGATGCAGGACTGGTGGCGCGAACGCGCAGCCTGATCCGGCGGGGAATCTCGATGCTCGGACGACTGATCCTAAACCATCCCGAAGCGGCGCGGCGCCTCTTCATCCTGTCCATCTTCACGCTTGTTGCTGCCGCTCTCTATGCAATGGGGATCAGCGCAGCCTGGATGGGCAAGCTTGCGCCATCGATGGCCGACTGGCTGCAGAACAACAAGCCGCTGGCGCGTATCGTGTCGGCGGTCACGATCGCCGCGCTGCTGGCGGTCAACTGGAAGCTCCTGCAGTTCCTCTCCCGCCGGCAGCAGATCGTCGCAGTCTGGCTGGAGCTGTTCACGCTCCTGATGCTGTTCTTCTATTCGTTCGACCTGTCGATTTCCTTCATCGCCCGCAAGATCGGCTTCATGATCTCGCAAGGCGTGGTGACGACGCTCTACATCTCGGCCATCTCGATTGCCATCGCCACCGTCATCGCGCTGGCGGGCGCCATCGCGAAACTGTCGAAGAACGGCGTCATCTACGGCCTCGCGACCTTCTACACCTCGCTCTTCCGCGGCTTGCCGCTGCTCATGCAGATCTACATCATCTATCTCGGCCTGCCGCAGGTGGGATATGTGATCGGCGCCATTCCCGCCGGCATCCTCGCCTTGTCGCTCTGCTACGGCGCCTACATGACCGAAATCTTCCGGGCCGGCATCGAGAGCATCCACCGCGGGCAGACGGAGGGCGCAACCGCGCTCGGTCTCAGCCCGAACCAGACGATGTTCCTCGTGATCCTGCCGCAGGCTATGCGCGTCATCGTGCCGCCGACGGGCAACCAGTTCATCGCCATGCTCAAGGACAGCTCGCTCGTCTCTGTCGTCGGCGTCTGGGAAATCATGTACCTCGCGCGCACCCAGGGGCAGACGGAGTTCCGTCACATCGAAATGCTGATCACGGCCTCGATGATCTACTGGATCCTGTCGATCGGCCTCGAGTTCCTGCAATCGCGCATCGAAGCCCATTTCGGCCGCTTCAACGCGCGCTGATCGTACGCCGCCCGACGATCCCGCCCCCCGCCCGCTCCCCAGCCGCCCGAATCCGCACCAACCGGAGATCATAGTCCCGTGTCGCAACCGACCCACATCGCCCCCGAGATTTCCCTGTCGGGCGTCCACAAATGGTATGGCAGCTTCCATGCGCTGGACGACATCACGCTCGATGTCGCGAAGAAGGAACGCATCGTCATCTGCGGGCCCTCGGGATCCGGAAAATCGACGCTGATCCGCTGCATCAACCGGCTCGAAGCCCATGAAGAGGGCCGCATCGTCGTTGGCGGTGTCGAGCTCGACGGCAACGAGAAGAACATCGACGAGGTCCGGCGGGACGTCGGCATGGTGTTTCAGCACTTCAATCTCTTTCCGCATCTGACGATCCTTGAAAACTGTACCCTTGCCCCGATCTGGGTGCGCAGGACGGCCAAGCCCGAGGCCATTGCGGCGGCCATGCATTATCTCGAACGCGTCCGGATCGCCGATCAGGCGCACAAATATCCCGGCCAGCTTTCCGGCGGTCAGCAGCAGCGCGTCGCCATCGCCCGGGCGCTCTGCATGAACCCGAACGTCATGCTGTTCGACGAACCGACCTCGGCGCTCGATCCGGAAATGGTCAAGGAGGTGCTGGACGCCATGGTGTCGCTGGCCGAGGACGGCATGACGATGATCTGCGTCACGCACGAGATGGGCTTTGCCCGCCAGGTCGCCGACCGGGTGATCTTCATGGATCGCGGCCGGGTGATCGAGGAAGCCGCCCCGGCCGCCTTCTTCGACAATCCACAAAGCGAGCGCAGCCGGGCGTTTCTCAGCCAGATCCTGCACTGACGCCCCGCTGAGCGCCGGAAACGAGACGCCTTCGTCTCACCCAGGTGTATCAGGGCCGGAGCTGTTTGCTCCGGCACCCGGCCACGGGAGCAATGCGCCTTACGGGTGGGGGGACGATCTCATGCATGTCGCCCGAAAGCGTGCAGCGGTTTCGGGAAACGACATACATCACAACAAGGACTTGAAGCATGTTGCGTGGATCCCTTTTCACGCAACGCGCTTCAGAGGGGCTGGATGTCCTGGGGGAAGCCGCCGACATGCGTGCAAGTCACTGCAGCGCGGCTGCGGCCGGCGATGAGGCAGTCCTGGAGATCGCGGCCGTCCATCATGGCGTGCAGGAAGCCCGCGATGAAACTGTCGCCCGCGCCTGTCGTATCGACCACGTCGACCGGCGCGATGCCGGTTTCGACCCGGGTGGCGCCATCCGTGGCGCAGGAGCCCCGCGCACCACGGGTCACGACCGCAAGGCGGGCACCATCGGCCAGGAACTGCGCCATCATCGCGTCGGCAGCGTCTCCGTCCTCGCCCGCCGAGCCGAAGGCAACACTGAGGCCGGCAACGCCGAGATGCGCGGAATCATTGTTGACGGAGACATCCTGCGAGAGGCTGCAGCCGGCGGCCGCTAGACGGCGCCGTACCAGGCCGTCGTCGGCGATCCAGCCGAGATGCACGTGATCCATCGCAAGAAGCGCCTGAAAATCCTCCGCATCGGGGATGTAGTTCTTGCAGACGCCGAAATCTTCATGGGCAAAGATACGCTCGCCCGTCGCCGTGATGTCGATGTTCGTGAAGGCCGTGTTGCCTGCGACCTCGCGCAGATGATCGGTGCGCACGCCGTTGGCGCGCAACAGATCGCGCGTTCGCGCACCATCCTTGTCGGTGCCGACCGCCCCGAAATAGGAAACGTCATGGCCGAGCAAGGCCAGCTGCACGGCAACGTTGATCGCGTTGCCACCGATCAGCGACTGGGCGACAGGCGGCTGGAAACGATCGACGCAATTGTCGCCGACAATGCCAAAACGGGCGGGAAACATCAGGCACCTTGCTCCAGTTTTGTAGAGTGCGCCGGGGCGATTGCCTCGGCACCAGGACATTGCAGACAAAACGGGTCAGCGCGTTCCGATCACCCTGCCCTGTCGAAACGGCATGGCAAGGGAAACCTTGCCATGCAACAGGCAACGCGATGCGCTGCCTCGGGTTCGCCGACGAGATCAGTACGCCACTTTTTTGTAGTAGCGGCGTGTCGTCAGCGGGTGGTCGCGCATCACTTCGAGATGGGCGCTGATCCGCTCGAGGACGGCTGCGAGAAGCACGGGGGACAGAAGGCCGCGAAGCTCGCTCGAAATACCCGGCAGGTCGAAGGCGGCGGTGTCGAGCACGGTGAGCTTGTCCGTGTAGGACGGCGCGAAGCTCTCGATGCGGTCGGCCAACGGGCGGCAGGCGTCCTCCCCCTTGAACAGGATGACGCTGACGCCCTTTTCGACCAGTTCCAGCGTGCCGTGAAAGAAGTCCGACGCGTGGACCGGCCGCGTGCGAATCCACTGCATCTCTTCCAGGATGCACATGCCGTAATAGAAGGCCTCCGGCCAGACATTTCCTGCACCCGTGACGATGTGATAATCCGAGCCCGCCAGGACGCGCGCAAAGGCTTCGGCCTGTCCCTCATAGGCGCGCTTGACCGCCAGAAGGCCGGCGGGAAGCTCTTGGATTTCACCGATCAGCTGATCGTAGTTCGCAATCTCGCCGCGGTGCTTCATGATCGACAGCGCGACGAAGAGGGACTGGAGATAGAAGGACTCGCAGGACGTGTCGTCTTCGGCGAAGTTGACGAAGACATGGTCCCCACCCTGCCCGAGCGGCGTCTCGGCATGGCCGACCAGCGTCAGGACCGTGGCGCCGATCTCCTTGATCTTCGCCAGAAGCGCCACGCTTTCCTTGGTCGTGCCGGACAGCGACGGCATCACCACGATCGAGTTGCGGGTGAGATTGGCCGAGCCGGTGATGACCAGTTCGGCCGTCAGGTCGATAAAGGCGGGGAAGCGCGACCGCCGCTGCAGCAGCTGGTAGGCCGGCTGCATCAGGATCGCCGCCCCGCCCGTGCCGAGGAAGAACACGCTGTCGGCACCCGCTTCCAGGCAGCGGCCGATGACCTCATCGAACCGGCCGGCGAGCGCGACCGCTCCCGACTGGATACGAAGATAGCGCTGTTCGTCGAAATTCAGCATGGCATTCCTCCCGTTCGGCGGACATGGCTCCGGCCTTGCCGCTCCTTCAATGTTGTAAGACAACTGACATCCGGCATCTTTCCTGTCAAGATGGTCCGGGATAGAATGGTGCGGCGAGAGCAAGCCAAATCCCGTTTCCCTCGAAGACTTCCCTCTTGCAAGAGCTCTTGTTGAGGAGGTGCGTAACGCCGGAAAGATTGGGACAACATCGTTCCAAGAGGCTCTGCTAATGCTTGACGCTTGACCAAAAGGCCGTTGTCGGACATGAAAGAATTTCACGGGAAGGGCACGAGGGTTGCTTTGGACGAGTCGCTTCGTGATGCCCGAACTCTTGTCATCCAGCTGCGCGACCGGATCTCGGATCTGATTCGCCAGGAGGGCCTGAAGCCCGGTGACAAGATGCCTACGGAAGCCCAGCTGACAGGGCGCTTCAAGATTTCGCGTGCGGCGGTGCGTGAGGCCCTTAAACTCCTTGAGCAGGACGATCTGATCTACGTCGAGCATGGGCGTGGCCGGTTCGTGTCGGCCATCGCCGCCGTTCAGGTCGATCGTCCCATCACGGCCTTCGAAAGCGTCACGGAGATGACGCGCCACTACGGCTACAAGCCGGTGAACCGTGTCCTGTCGATTTCGGAAGAGGAAGCCGATGCGGGTTTGCAGGCGCGCCTGCGGCTGGAAGCGACTGATCGCGTCATCCGCATCGAGCGGCTGCGGTTCGAAGAGGCGGTGCCGATCCTCTACTGCATCGATTACGTGCCGCGCGCCCTGATCCCCGGCGCGCTGGACGAGACCGACTGGAGCGGCTCGCTCCTCTCGCTGCTCGATCACCACAAGAAACGGCCGCGCATGTCATCCGCCCAGGTCACCGCCGTCATGCTGCCGGACGAGGTCATCGACCGCCATGATCTTGCAAGCTTCGGCCCTGCCCTGCTCATCACCGAAACCTGCTACACGGTCACGGGCATCCCCGTCATCTACGCGATCGACTATCATCGCGGCAGCCATTTCTCCTTCAGTCTCGTCCGGAAGTAACAAAGTGGACGACGCGTCCGGTCGAGATCGGCGCTGACCCGACACGCCGCAGGGCGCAAGGTCATCCCAAATTGCACATCCGGCTAATGATCGTCCGGCAGGCTGGCAAACAGGGTCGCCACGGCAGAGCCCAGGGTTTCCGTAGGGTTCGCGGCGCAGAAGGTTCGCACGTGGCGAAGGATCGAGGCTTCCGAGACGGTCGCGGTATCGCGGGGTCGCGCGCGCTCGCCGGAGATGCCGGCGTTGGATCCGCTGATGAAGCCCGAGCTCCACGCCGTGACGATGCGATCGAAATGCATGTCTCCGAGCATCTCGACCGTGGCCGCGCAGGAACTGGCGCCGATTCCGACATCCCTCGGCGCGTGCGCGGCATAGCTGCCGATCGCGTAGCTCATACAGATCACCGCCGTCACGCACCCGGCCATCGCCTTGAGCGGCAGGCTGCGTCTCGCCGGCAGTTTCTGATCATGGAACGTTTCGGTCATAGCGTGTCTCCAGGACCCGATATGACCCTCCGGAGATGAACCGGGACTGAATCCCGGCAGCGTTGGAGGCAAGCGTCTCGACAAGGCTCCGGCCGGAGGCAGCGCCCGTGTCCGCATTTCGACCCGTGGCGAAACCCATCTGCGGCCGTATGCGTCTCTTGTCGAAGGGCCTGTTTTCCATCGCCCGAGGATGTGCTGCGCAAAGGTTCCCATGCCGGGACTTCAGTCGGGTCCGGCATCAGACCTTTTTCGGTGCGGTTGCGCCTTTAGTGGGAGGCCGCCCGAAAAATGGAACTTTGGCCATAACAAAGGGCTTCAACGGTGATCCCGATCGTCGGGCAATGCAGAGAGATGGCGTCACCGCGATAGTCCAACGACGTCGCGGGAACGTAGACTGGCAACGATCATGACGCGCCGGGGTCCGGAGAGATGATGAACCGAAAGCTGTATCTCGCAAGCCTGATGGGCTGTCTCCTCGCCATAGCCCCCGTCCGCCCTGCGCTGGACAGGATGATCCCCTTTGACGGCGTTTGCGCCTTTGCCAAAGGCGGAAACAATGGCGGCGGCGGCAACGGCGGCGGAAACAACGGCGGCGGCAACGGCGGGGGGAACAGCAGCGGCGGGAACAACGGCGGAGGGAACAATGGTGGAGGGAACAATGGCGGGGGAAATTCGGGGAGCAGCGGGGGAGGCAATAGCAATGGCAGCAGCAATGGCAGCAGCAACGGCGGGCGCGGCAAGAGCGGTTCCGCGGGCAGCAGCAATGGGGACACGGGCGCCTCCGCACCGGCTTCGAGCCTTCCGGCCTTCTCGAGGCCGGATGCCGACGGGGCGGACGGTCAGGCCCTGAGCATACGGCATCGCAACGGTTTTCGGGAACAGTTGACCGGCGACCGCTACGTCATGCGGGATGCCCAGGGCCGTATCGTTGTCGATCGCCGCGCGACGCGGGCGGATCGCGAAAGGCTCCGGCGGCTGGCGATCCGCTGACGGCCAAGGCTGGAGCGCCTTGCCCTTAATCCCTCGACGCCGGTGACTAGAGCGGTGAGCGAGACCCCGTCAGCGGGGCTGGTTGGCGTCCCGCATGGCCAAGGCCGCCTCGGTGCGGTTCTTCACGTTCAGTTTCACGAAGATCCGCGTCATGTGATGCTTGATCGTCTTTTCATGCAGGTTCAGGTCGCGTGCGACCATCTTGTTGCTCAAGCCGGAGGCGACGAGCTTCAGCACGTCCTGCTCCCGGGCGGTCAGGCCGGCGAGCACGTCCTGATCGGCCGGCTTGGCATGGGCCTCCGTCATGTCGGCCACCAGCTTGAAGGACAGCGCCGGCGCAATGTAGCTTTCGCCGGAATGAACGGTCCGGATGATATCCGCGAGGGTGCGCGAGCCGACGCCCTTCAGCACATAGCCCTTGGCACCGCGCTGGATGGCTGTCTTGAGATCGTCGGCGCTTTCCGACACCGTCAGCATGATCAGAATGCGCGTCGGGCAATCCTCGAGGATGGGTTCGATCGCCTCCAGCCCGCCGCCCGGCAGCGAAATGTCGAGGAGCATGACGTCAGGCGCACATTCGCGCGACAGCCGGACGGCGTCGGCACTGCTGCTGCCCTCGCCCACGATCCGGAAACCGCCGATCTCATTGAGGCTGCGACTTACGCCTTCGCGAAACAGGGGATGGTCGTCCACCACGGCGATGCTGATCGCCTGTCCTGTATGCGCCGGACTTGCCGAAATCATACCCGCCTCTCTCATGTCTGCCTCTTTCATGTCTGTTCCCCCTCCTCCAGTCCGAGGCGCATCGTGACCACTGTGCCTTGCGGCGTTGCCTGTATATTAAATTGCCCCCCGAGGCTTTCAATCCGCTCGCGCAGGCCGGCAAGGCCGAGACTTTTCGGCTGCACCGCGGAGACGTCGAAGCCGGCTCCCTCGTCGGCCGTCTTTACGGTCACCGTCCGATCCGTCACGTTCAGCGTGACGCTCTGACCCTTGGCATGCGCGTGTCGATAGCCGTTGTTGAGCGTTTCCTGGACGAAACGGTAGATGCAGATGCGCATGGCCGTGGACAGAGCCGGAAGCTCGACCGGCGTTTCGTCGACCAGCGCCACCCGCGCACCGGTGCGCTGGCGGTAGGCGCGCACAGCGCGTTCGACGATGTCCCGGACGCCGAGCGCCTCGATATCGGGAAGGACGAGGCCCGTGCAGATGCTGCGGATCTCGCGCATGGCCTCGTCGAGACTGTCCTTGATCGCGGTGATCTCTTGCTCCCGTCTCGCGCGCGAAACCGAGGGATCGAGCAAGACCTCGCTGTCGATCCGCAGGCCGGCAAACGCCACCAGTTGCGCCGGCCCGTCGTGCAGGTCCGCTCCGACGCGGCGCAGGAAGTTCTCGTTGAGCGCGGCAGTGCGCTGCGAGGCGCGTTGCACGCGCGCGCTGAGCGCCTTGTTTTCGGAGAGAAGCGAGGAGAGCTCCGCAATGCGGCCGGCAAGCGCCACACGCTGCCGCTCGATCGTCCGGTTGCCGCGAAACACGATCAGCGAGAGCACGCTGAAGAACAGCAGGGTCACCAGGATGACCGCCGCCCAGGTGGAGAGGCGAGCCGTGCGAAGATCGTTCTCGAACTCGTTCGACACCTCGTAGAACTCGAGAACGGCAACGATTTCGCCCGACCAGGGCTGAAGAACGGGATTGTAGATCTCCAGGAGCCGCTTCCCCGTCGCCCTCTCCGTCGTGCTTTCCGGGTCGTCGGCATGATCGAACCGCGCGACGATCCCACCCGAGAAGGCGCGCTGCAAATCGGCGTTCGGCTCGAACCGGCGGCCCATCAGCGCCTTGTCATTGGCATAAAGGACGGTCCCGTCCTTCCGCCAGAGCCGGAACGAGATCAGCCGCTGGCCAAGTGCGCCCTGGCTCAGGGTCTCGTCGAGCGCCCGCTCCACGGTCTCGTCAAGAGCCGCGGCCGTCTTCAGATCGGGAAGGATCGGCGCAATGATGCTGTCGACATACAGCGCGGTTGCCGCTGCCGAATTGCGCGTCACCGTCGCCTCGATCAGATTGGTGACGAAGGCGCCCACGAGCACGATCGCAACGAGCGCGACCGCCCCCCCGGCGATGAAGAACTGATGCGCAAGGGACAGCGCATTCCAGCGGCCGGTCATGGCGCGCATTCGGCTCTGGATGTGCCCTTCAATGGGTCGGCGCATGGATCCTCGACGTCGGCTGCCAGCCGCCAATATGTCAGTGTGCGATTACATGGAAGGCGCCTACCGCAAGGCAAGAGCGCCATCGCCAGAGACCTTTGCCAGAGATTCCCGTTCTCCCTGCTCATCGTGCGACCAAAGTCGGAGGTCGCATGGCAAAAGTCTGAGCGGCGGAACGGGCCGGCGCGAACCGGGTTGAGGGGCATCGCAACGATCCGAAAGGTGGAACCCATGAAACATCTTCTCATTGCAACAACCGCACTCATCGCCCTTGCCGGCACGGCCGTGGCCCAGGAGGGAACCGTCACCGGCGCTGCCGGCGGCGCGGTTACGGGGGCTGTCGTCGGTGGTCCTGTCGGTGCCGTCGTGGGCGGGGCCGTCGGCGCCATCGCCGGTACGGCCATCGATCCGCCGCCGGCGCGCGTCGTGCAGTATGTCGAAAGCCAGCCTCTGCCCGAAAAGCGCATCAGCATCGAGCAGGATGTGGCCGTCGGCAAGCCGCTCCCCAGAGAGGTCGTGCTGACCCCTGTCGCCGAAGACCCGACCTATGCCTATGCCGTCGTCAACGAGCGCCGGGTCATCGTCGATCCGAACACCTACACCGTGGTTCAGGTCGTCGAATAACGGCACCTGACCGTCTCGCCGGCTGCCGCCATTGAACCCCTTGCGGGCGGCGCGTTGGCGAGCGGCGTGTCTGCGGCAGGTCGCCCCGCGTGGCGGCCTGCCGCAGACATGTTTTTCAAACACGGAGCACCCTCCGAGAAAGTGGACCTGTCATGGCCAAGGACGAGAAAAAAGACCCGTTTCAGGAAATCGAGAAGCTGCATCTCCTGCACGAGGCCCAGCTTCTGGCGCTGGTCGCCACCTTCGAGCAGACAGGCACGTTGAAGGGCGATCATTACAAGGCCAATGTGCTGGCCCTCTCCGAGACCATGAAGCGCACGCCGAACTATGGCGTCGCCGACGCATTGGTTGCGTTTTCGGGCCAGCTCGGCACCGACAAGAGCGGCGTTCAAAAGTAGCCGCGGCTGTTTCCCTGCTTGCCGGAGCGGACTGCATGGCCGGGCCCGTTCGCATTCCCTCAAGCAGCATTCTGGCGGCCGGGACGTGCGCGGCTCAGGATCTTCTCCAGCTCGCTTCGCGAGCACGGTCTGTGAAACAGGAACCCCTGAAGCTGGTCGCAGCCGACCGCCTTCAGGATGTCGTGTTGGATGACGTCCTCCACGCCCTCCGCCGTAATCGTCAGTCCCATGGCCAGGCCCAGGCTGACGATCGACCGGATCATCTTGTCGGCGTCCGGCTTCGTGGTGAGGGCACTGACGAAGGAGCGGTCGATCTTGAGCTTGTGGAAATTGAGCCGCGAGAGATAGCCGATACTCGCATAGCCGCTGCCGAAATCGTCGAGTGCAAACCGGAACCCGGCCAGCCGCAGGATCTCGACCTGCGCGAGAAACAGGGCCGTGTCGTTGGCCATCGCGGTTTCCGTGATCTCGAACTCGATCTTGTCCGGCGAGACACCCATTTCCCGCGTGAGCGTCAGGACCGTCTCGGCGAAATCCGGGTTCGCAAACTGCAGGACCGAGAGATTGATCGAGGTGGTGACGTCGGGCCAGGCCCGGGCGTCCGTCAGGGCGTTTCTCAAAACCCAGTCGCCAAGCTCTCCCATCAGGCCGTTCTTTTCCGCCATCGGCACGAAGACCTCGGGCGAAACAAGGCCATGGTCGCCATGCTCCCAGCGCAGGAGCGCCTCGACGCCGGTGACCGTCTTGCCGTCGATGCACATCAAGGGCTGGTAGTTGAGAGACAGGCCGTTCGTCTCGATGGCGACTTTCAGGTCGCGTGCCATCGCCTGGTCGTGCAGGAACATCTGGTCGAGATAGGGGTCGAACGACCGCGCGATCCCGCGCCCGGCATCCTTGGCGACATACAGCGCGACATCAGCCTGGCGCATGAGCTCCGGCAGATCGGTCTCCGCCTCGTCGCTTTCGCGGGAATAGCCGATGGAGAAATGAACCGGCAGATGATGCGCACCCGTGACGAATGGCGCCTGCGCCGCCGCAAGGACGCGGTCCAGCACCGGTTCGAGGCGTGTCGTCTCGCAGACGACGGCAAATTCATCCCCGCCGAGGCGCGCGACGAAGCCGTCGTCGAGGACCGCAGCCGACAGGCGCCGCGCGACCTCGCAGATCAGCAGGTCGCCGATACCATGACCATGGGTGTCATTGACCCACTTGAAACGGTCGAGATCTAGATACAGCAGCGCGATCCTTGCGCCGGTCGCCGTTGCACGGATGCGGGCACTGTCGAATTGCTCCTGAAGGCCGGTGCGGTTCAGAAGGTTCGTCAGCGGGTCGCGGCGGGCGGCCCGATGGGCGGATGCTTCGCTGGCCTGCAACGCCTTGTTGAGTTCCTCCAGCGCCTCGACCTGAGCCGCGAGTTCCGTCGCGATCCGGCTGTCGCTGGTCCAGCGGTTGACGAGCGTCGTCGCCATCTGCCGCACCTCGTCCGCATCGAAGGGTTTGACGAGATAGAACAGCCGGTCGAGCGTTCCCACCATGCCGGCAATTTCGGCCGGGCGGTGGTCGGAATAGCCGGTGACGATCACGATGTTGATCACGGGCTCGATCGCGCGGATCTGCCGCGCCGCCTCGACGCCGTCGATCCCGGGCGGCATGCGCACATCGAGAAACACCACGCCGAAAGGCTGGCCGGCGGCCTTTGCCGCGCGCACCGCCTCGACCGCTTCCTCGCCCTGACGGCAGGTGACGATCTCGTCGATCACGCCGACCGCGGCCGCAGGCGCGTCGCCGAAGAGATCGGCGGCCAGGGCGTCGTAGTCGCTGGCGGCCGCGTCTGCTGCGGGCGCGAGCAGGTCAGAAAAGATCCGCCGGTAGGCGTCGAGAATACCCGCTTCGTCGTCGCAGATCAGGATCCGGCGTTTTTCCTGGGTCGGTATCGTCATGCTGCGTCTCGTCTTGAAAGTGCCGCAGGAAGGACGATCCGGAACGTGGCCCCCTGTTGCGGCCCGTTGCTTTCGACCGACAGGCGGCCGCCCATGGCATTGACGGCATTGGCGCACCAGTGGAGGCCGACGCCACGCTTGCCGCCCGTCTTCGTCGAGAATCCCTTCTCGAACAGCCGATCCCGGTTTTCCCCGTCGATGCCGACGCCGTCATCGGTGACGGTCAGCTCGACGGTTTCCGTGCCCGCGGCGTCGCTGACCGGCCGCACGCCAATCCGCACCGTGCCCGTACCCCTGTCCGACGCCTCGATCGCCTCGGCCGCATTGACGATCAGGTTTCCGAAGACCTGTTCGAGCGGAACGCGATGACCGAGGACCGCGAGGGACTGCAGGTCGCTAAGATCCACCGAGATGCCGCTGCGCCGTTCGATCAGCGGCATGGCGTTGCGCACCGAGGCGGCGACGTCCACCGCGTCCAGCACGCGCTCCCGCTGGGCCGCGCGGTCCTGATCCTTGAGAATGTCGTCGACATGGCGGAGCATGGCGACCAGCGAGCCGACTTCCTCCTGCCGTGCCCGGTCATCGTCCATCAGTCGCGCCGACGACAAGGCGACGAACTGCTGCAGCTTGGCGGCACGGTCGGGTGCGAGCCCCTGCTCACCAAGCTGGTCGAGCGCCTTGCTCAGGTTCTGCTTCCAGGGTGCGGCGTTCGCCTTCGCCAGCCCCCAGGCGACGACCGAGATCGGGCTGAGCGCATTGCGCACGTTGTGCAGAAGGCCGGCGGCCTCGTCGGCGGCGCCGTGGTCATAGTCCTGCCGCCGCAGCTTGGCCCTGAGGTCGTCGAGCTGGCGCGCCATGGCATTGAAGGTGATAACGGTTTCGCTCAACTCGTCGCCCTTGCCGTCCTCCCGCATCGGATCGAGATGTCCGGTCGCGGCGACCGACAGGAGGTGCGCGCGCAGCGTCTCGATGCGACGGATCACGATGGTCCGCAGAATCACGCCGAGCACGAGCGAGAGGACCGTGGCGCCGGCGAGCAGGAGCAGCAGTGTCGTGAGGATCGTCTTCTCGCCGACGGCCGTGATGTCGCGCGGCGTATGCGACCGGATCATCGCCAACGCCCGGCCGTCCGGACCGAGCAGGGGATCGATCTTGTCGACCGTCCGGTCGCTTTCGGCCATCGGCCGCGTCGGGAAGGCTGACGTTGCCACGAGATCGAAGTCGACGCGGGTCGCCGCGCGGATCGCGTCCATATCGAGAAGCCGGCCAAGGATGAGCGTTCCGGCACGAGCGCCTGTCCTGTCGGAGCGCAGGATCGGCGAATAGCCGATGACGGCGAGGCCTTCCGCCGTCTGCATCAGGGACGAGCGGATGGCCACGCCTTCGGGCTCGGACAGGAGCGGGCTGCCCTGCGGCACGCGGTCCGCCGACAGGAGCTTCACCGGTCGCGGCTCCTCCGCGTCGTCGGCATAGCCGCTGTCGAGGACCACGCGTCCCTCGGTGTCGATCGCAACGAAGAAAGTGACGCCCAGCGTCTTCAGCGACTCCGCCGTGACGTTCTTGTCCTGATAGTCGGGCCCCTCGCCCTGCATGAAGGCATAGGTGTCGTCCCAGATGGCATAGTCGCCGGCACTGTTGGCGACCTGATCCTTCTGCAGCTGGATGGCTTCCAGCACGCGGGTCTGGTTTCGCTCGGCCGACTGTTCCTCGAGGGCGGAGAAGCTCGGCAGCACCGCAAGCCGCAAGGTCGCGAAGTTGAGAACCGCGGAAACGGCGACGACGCCGAGCAGCGCAACGTTCAATTTGGTGACAAGACGCATGAAAGATCCCTTTGGGGCATCCTTACATCGTCTTCGTAAAGCCGCGGTTGCGGATGGTGGTTAACATCCGTCTTCGTTTCGACCACGCCTTCCGGCGCCGCCAGAATTTCCAGACTCGCTTACGGACGAATCTTGGCCCGGCGCCGTTCCCGCCTTCCCCTTTTCCCTTTCACGCCACACGTCAGACTTAAGTCCGATGCGCCGGCGCATGGCTTGGACTGAAGTCCCGAGCCGGAACCAAGAGGTGATGCAGAGCCTTTCCGTCTCGAACCACACGACAAGACGCTTCGAAACACCACAAGGACCAGAACCATGAAAACCGCTCTTCTTATTCCTTTCGCCGTGATGTCGCTGGGCTTCGGCACGGCTGCCTATGCCGATGGTAACGGCACCGTGACCGGCCTTGCCGGCGGTGCGGCAACGGGTGCCGTCGTCGGCGGCCCGGTCGGCGCCGTCGTGGGTGGCGCCGTCGGCGCGATTGCCGGAACGGCGATCGATCCGCCGCCGGCACGCGTCGTCACCTATGTCCGCGAGCAGCCCATGCCGACGCAGCGCGTCGTCGTCGATGAGCCGATCGTCGTGGGCAAGCGCGTGCCGCAGACGGTCGTTCTCACCCCGATTCCCGAAGATCCGTCCTATTCCTACGCCATCGTCGACCAGCAGCGCCTGATCGTCGACCCGCAGACCGGACAGGTCGTCCAGATCGTTCAGTAAGTCTGTAATGACCAATTCAGAAGGGGCCTCTCGCAAGAGAGGTCCCTTTTTTCGTTTTTCGCCGGGAGCATCTGAATATGTGCGGCTTGCCGATCACTTGGCGATGCCGATCACTTGGCGTTGCTGGTCACTTGGCGATGCTGGTCAGGCCTTCAGGGCATCGACCACGATGCGGAAGGCCGGCGAGTTCTGTCGGCGGCTCGGATAGTAGAGATAGTAGCCGGGGAACAGAGGGCACCAGTCGTCGAGGAGCTGGATAAGGCGACCGGCGGCGATATCCGCGGTGACGAGACTTTCCGGAACATAGGCGATGCCGTAGCCCGCAACCGCCGCATCGATCATGGCGTAGGAGGTGCTGAACGTCAGCTGTCCGTCGACACGCACCCGAACCTCCCGCCCGTCCTTCTCGAATTCCCATGCATAGAGACCGCCGGCTCGCGCCTGACGATGGTTGATGCAGATATGGCCGACCAGCTCTTGCGGCGTTCGCGGCGTCTCTCGCGTCGCCAGATAGTCCGGGGATGCGACGGCGACCAGCCGCCAATCCGGGCCGATGCGAACCGCGATCATGTCCTTGTCGACGCTTTCGCCGAGCCGGACACCGGCATCGAACTTCTCCTCGACGATGTTGCGAAATCCGTTGTCGCTGTTCAGCTCGACCTTGATGTCAGGGTACCGGTGCAGAAGCGGGCGAAGCTTGGGCCAGACGATGCTTTCCTGGGCATAATCCGACAGCGTGATCCGCACTGAGCCCACCGGCTTGTCGCGGATCTCCATCAGCTGGTCGATCTCGGTCTCGAGCTCCTCGATGCGCGGCGCCAGCGAACGGATCAGGCGCTCGCCCGCCTCGGTCGGAACGACGCTGCGCGTCGTCCGCGTCAGAAGGCGCAGGCCCATCCGCGCTTCCAGCTTCTTGATCGTATGGCTGATGGTCGATTGCGACGTGCCGAGCTTCGCCGCCGCCTTGGTAAAGCTGCGCTCCTCCGCGACGGCGAGAAACCAGAGCATGTCGTTCAGATCTTCGCGCTTCATGGTTGCCCGTATCCGTTTCGCCGGTCCGCTCGCCGATTGATGTCCATCATCGATAAGTCCATGCGAATTGCAACGGCTAGTTCCCGGACTGCATTCGCCTTACCTTGGCCGCATGACACAGCAAGCCCGCACAGACGCACGCGCACCGCACGACGCCGGCCTTCCCGACGTCACGCCGGGCGACCGCTCGGAAACCGCGACGGCCGCCGGCACGACCGTGTCCACACCGGCCTGGAGCGCCGTGATTTCCATGGCCCTCTGCGTGGCCGTGCTCATCGCATCCGAATTCCTGCCGGTCAGCCTTCTCTCTCCCATCGCGACCGCGCTTGGCGTGACGGAAGGGCGGGCAGGTCAGGCGATCTCCATCTCCGGGCTGTTCGCGGTGCTGACGAGCCTGTTCGTGGCCGGCCTCACCCGCAGGCTGGACCGGCGGCTGGTGCTCGCCGCCTTCTCGCTGATGCTGGTGATCTCCGGGATGATCGTGACGTTTTCACCCAACTATCTTGTCCTCATGATCGGGCGTGCGCTTCTCGGCATCGCGATCGGCGGCTTCTGGTCGATGTCGACGGCGATCGTCATGCGCCTCGTGCCCGAGGACGGCCTGCCGCGGGGGCTGGCCATTCTGAACGCCGGGAACGCCATTGCCGCGACGGTCTCGGCGCCTCTCGGCAGCCTGCTCGAAAGCTATGTCGGGTGGCGCGGCGCCTTCTTCGCGGTGGTGCCGCTGGCGATCGTGGCGCTGGTCTGGCAGTGGCTGAAAATGCCGTCGCTGCCACCTCGGGGCATCGAGACGACGTCGGGTCCCGCCGCGTCCGCCAAAGGAACATCCAGCAGCCCCAAGACGTCGTCCAACGTGTTCCGGCTTCTTCTTCGGAGGCCGGTCGCGCTCGGCATGGCGTCGATCCTGTTCCTGTTCATGGGCCAGTTCGCGCTCTTTACCTATCTCCGCCCCTTTCTGGAGACGGTGACTGCGGTATCGATCCCCATTCTCTCGCTGCTCCTCCTCGGGATGGGCCTTGCCGGCGTAGCAGGCACCTACCTCGTCAGCACCCTCCTGCACACACGCCTGTTTTCCGTGCTGATCGCGATCCCGCTGGTCATGGCCGCCATTGCGGTGGCGCTCGTCGCGTTCGGATCCTCCGTTGCCGCGACAGCGACCCTCCTTGTCGGCTGGGGCCTGTTCGGCACCGCCGCACCCGTCGGTTGGGGCACCTGGCTGAGCCGCACCATGCCCGAGGACGCCGAAGCCGGCGGCGGATTGCAGGTGGCGACGATCCAGCTTGCCATCACGCTCGGTGCGTCCGCCGGCGGCCTGCTGTTTGACGCCCTGGGCTGGTGGGCGACCTTCCTGTTTGCCGCCGCCCTTCTGGCCGCCTCCTCCCTTCTCGCCGCAGCGGCCGGACGTTGCCAGAACGGCTGATTTCTTCCCTCTCGTCTAAGGACCCCAAACATGACGAACGACATCCCCTTCAATGACGCCCAAGCTCAGGCTGAGGCCCAGGCACAAGCTCAGGCCCAGGCATCCGGCATCGACCGCCGCAACCTCCTCAAGATCACGGGTGCCGGCATCGCCGCCCTCGGTACGGTCTCTCTTTTCGACCCCATGACCGCAAAGGCTCAGGACATGTCCAACGGTGCTTCCAACTTCTACAGCAGCGATCGGGTGACCCTTCAGAAGGTGACGTTCAAGACCCAGTACCAGACGATGGTCGCCGGCAACTTGTTCGTGCCCAACGACATGGACAGGGGCGTCAAGCACCCGGCGATCGTCGTCGGCCACCCCATGGGTGCGGTCAAGGAACAGAGCGCCAATCTCTATGCCACCAAGATGGCCGAGCAGGGCTTCGTCGCCTTGTCGCTCGACCTGCCCTTCTGGGGCGAGAGCGAGGGGCAGCCCCGCAACCTCGTTTCGCCGGAAGCCTATGCGGAAGCCTTCAGCGCCGGGGTCGATTTTCTCGGCACGCACGCCTTCGTCGATCGCGGCAATATCGGCGCGATCGGGGTCTGTGGCAGCGGCAGCTTCGTCATCAGCGCCGCCAAGATCGATCCGCGCATCAAGGCGGTCGCAACCGTCAGCATGTACGACATGGGAGCCGCCTTCCGGGATGCCCTGAACAGGTCTCAGACGGTCGAACAGCGCAAGACCTTCATCGCCACGGCGGCCGAACAACGCTGGGCAGAGGCGGACGGAGCCGATCCCCAGTATATCGGCGGCACGACGCTGGAACTGACGGCCGAGACCGATCCGATCCAGCGGGAGTTCTACGATTTCTACCGCACGCCCCGCGGCGAATTCACACCGGTCGGTGTCGACAGGGCCAGCACGACGAAGCCGAGCCTCAGCAGCAGCGTCAAGTTCATGAATTTCTACCCGTTTAACGACATCGAGACGATCTCGCCGCGGCCGATGCTGTTCATCTCGGGCGACAAGGCGCATTCGAAGGAGTTCAGCCAGAACGCGTACAACAGGGCGTCGGAGCCGAAGGAACTCGTCTGCGTCAAGGGGGCCGGCCATGTCGATCTCTACGACCGCGTGGATCTCATCCCGTTTGACAAGCTGAAGGGCTTCTTCGACCAGCATCTGGCCTGATCGGACAGGCAAAGAGCCAGGCGGCGGTCCGGCGCCGCCGGGCCCTGCCCGCTTCCCGGACTGGCCGACAACCAATGGGAAGACGAAACATGGCATGGATTGCCGGATCGACATCTGCCGCACTTCTTCTGACGCTTTTCATGGGAGGGTCCGCCATGGCGCGAGATCAGATCCGCCTGTCGTCCGACTGGGGCGACGTGACCGCCGAGCTTGCCGACAATGCCGCCGCCCGCGCGCTCGTCGCGATGTTGCCGGTGACGATCGAGATGGACGATCATCTGCGCCAGGAAAAGACTGGCGATCTGCCGACCGCCCTGCCCGAGGCTCCGCGCCAGCGCGCCTTTTCCGTCGGCATGCTCGGCCTGTGGAGCACAAGTGATTTTGTCATCTACTATCGCAACGGCAAGGTTCCGCCTCCGGGCATCGTCGTTCTGGGGCAGGTCACCGGCGACGTCTCGATCTTCGACCGCCCGGGCAAGGTCCGGGTGACGGTAGACGCGGCGCGATAGGCCGGGGCCATGACGCAGACGAGGGCGGCTTCTGGCCGCCCTCTCTCGCTGTCGTCCGATCTGCCGAAGTGCCGGGCCTAGAAGTCTTCCCAGGTTTCGGCTGCAGCGCCGCCGCCAAGGCCCACGGCACCGGCTACCTTCGCCATCATCCGGCGCGCGGGCGAGGCGATCGGCCTGTGCTCGGCCTTTGCCAGCTGCGGCTTGTGCACGGGCGCCGCTGCCGCCGGGCCGGAACCCGCGCTTCCCAGGCGGAAGTCGGCAATGATCTCGCGCAGGCGGTTGACCTCGCCGGCGAGCGTCGCGCTTGCCGCGGTCGACTCTTCCACCATCGCCGCATTCTGCTGAGTGACCTGATCCATCTGGTTGACCGCCGTATTGACTTCGGCAAGACCAACGGACTGTTCCCGCGCGGAGGTGGCGATGGCGTCCAGCTGGGTGTTGATCGTCACCACCTGGGCCTCGATGACCTTCAGGGCCTCGCCGGTTTCCTGCACCAGCTTGACGCCCGTGCTGACCTCGGCCGATGAATTGCGGATCAGGTCCTTGATTTCCTTAGCAGCCTGGGCGGAGCGCTGAGCAAGCTCGCGAACCTCCTGGGCGACCACGGCAAACCCCTTGCCGGCTTCCCCGGCGCGGGCGGCTTCGACGCCGGCGTTCAGTGCCAGGAGGTTGGTCTGGAAGGCGATCTCGTCGATCACGCCGATGATGGAGGAGATCTGGCTCGACGATTCCTCGATGCGCTGCATCGCCGTTACAGCGCTGGCGACGACCTCGCCGGAATGGCGCGCCGAGCGGTTGGCCTCGATGGCGACGTTGCGGGCCTCTTCGGTGCGCTTGGAGGAATGCGAGACGTTGACCGTGATCTGGTCGAGGGCGGCCGCCGTCTCCTCGAGAGAGGCGGCCTGTTGCTCCGTGCGCTTGGAAAGATCGTCGGCGCTCTGGCTGATCTCGCGGGCGCCGCTGTCGATCGAGCCGGTCGCATCGGCAACCGAACGCAGGCTGTCCGACAGTTGCGAGACCGCCGCGTTGAAGTCGGAGCGCAAGGCTTCGAAATCGGCTGCGAAGGGCTGCGTTAGGCGGAAGGTCAGGTCGCCGCCCGAAAGGCTCTTGAGACCTTCGGCAAGGCCGGATGTGGCCTGCGCCATCGCCTGGGCGCGCTGGCGGTCACTTTCGGCGACGCGGGCGGCGTCCGCCTCATTTGCGGTGCGGGAT
This sequence comes from Rhizobium sp. Leaf384, assembly GCF_001424065.1. GTDB lineage: Bacteria > Pseudomonadota > Alphaproteobacteria > Rhizobiales > Rhizobiaceae > Ferranicluibacter. The sequence continues at coordinate 124,508 of NZ_LMQE01000010.1, read as the reverse complement.
GCAACGGCTTCCTGCTCCAGTTGGCGGGACCGCAGACCATTGTCCTTGAACACCTGAACCGCCTTGGCCATGCCGCCGATCTCGTCCCGGCGATCGGTGCCGCTGACCTCCGTGTTCAGATCGCCATTGGCGAGAACGTCCATCGTCTGCGAGAGATCCCTGATCGGACGGACGAGCCAAGCACGGATTGCCAGGAAGCCGGCCAGCAGGACGAGCACAAGACCGCCGAGAACCAGACCGCCCGTCGTCAGGATGGTCGTGTTGGCCTGCGCCGAGAGACTGTCGCTGGCAGCGTCGGCGCTGTCCACGAACGCGCTCGTGAGAGCGATGAAGCGCGGGGAGATCGCGACGAAGGCCGGCTGGCATTCGGTCAGGTATTTGGCCTGCGACGCGCTGATGGCGGCCTCGGTCGTTGAAAGGCGGGCGGCGTCGATCGATGCAGCGCATGTCTTGTCAATGATCGTAAGGCCGTCGACCTTCAAGGTCGCGATCTCTGGACGCTCCGGAAAGGCAGTGGCAGCCTTGTCGATGAACTTGACGAAACTTGCCTTGTTGGCTTCCATTTCCTTCGATGCGGCGTCGTTGCTCTCCGGCGTGCGCGACATCTGCAGGTCGCCGATCGAAGAGCGCATTGCCTGCAGACTGCGGTTGGCGCGTGCGAGATAGAGAGAGGCTGTCGCCTCCTTCGCCAGAAGCGCCGAATAGCCGCTATCGATGGCCGATGTCTGCCAACCCGAGTAAAGCGTGGTTCCCAGCGTGAACAGACCGAACCCGGCCATGATCATCAGAAACTTGCCGATAATAGAGATGTGTTTCACGTCTGTGTCCCCCAGAAGCCGGATATCCGATCGAGGCTGACCACAAGCAAATCATTTACCGAGGCGACCCCTGTCGCGCTATTCGGTTGTCATCGACCGAACTGCTCATCGCGACACACGCAAAAGGCGGATCATTTCGCCATTGCTCGTGTTTTAACCTTAAAAGTGATGTCTTAACGATGTCGTAAATCACTTACCAACCAGCCGGAGCGTCCATCGCTAGCTCTGCCTTCGCGCTGATAACGGATAATTAACGATCTCTTGCTGCTCCGATTGCACGACCCCCGGTTGGGATGCCGGATCCTCGCAACGACCTCTATGCGCGCACAAACCGCAGGAAATTGACCAGTTCCACCTGCCGGCGAGAGGCCAGGGTAACCTCCTCGTCCACGCCGATCTGCCACGCAAGGTCGTGTCGGCCCGGGTCCGCATTGAGCGTCTCCAGTGTCTCGGCATAGGCCTCGACGGCCGCCACGCTTTCGGCAAGCCCCTGTTCGAGCACATCCTCGGACTGGCGGCGGATGGATTGGGCGATCTCGGAAAGGTCGAGCTCCGGATGGTACTGGACGCCCCAGAAGACGCCGTTGCCGAAGCGGATCTCGGCGGCTTCCGTCGGTGTCGCCTTGGATTGCGCGAGGCGGATCGCGCCCGGCGGAAGGCGATCGACCACGCTCGAATGCATGGCCGGGGCCGTCCAGACCTGCGGCCGGTCCTGGAGCAGAGGATGGCGTCTTCCGTCCTCCGTCGGAACGATATCGCGGGCGAAGCCGACCTGCATGCCCGCATCGCGCGGCTTGCAAACCCCGCCCGCGGCGACGGCGGCAATCTGAAGCCCGGCGCAGGAACCGAAGGCAGGAACGCCAGCGGAAAACACCCGCGTCATGAAATTGGCGGCGGCGCGCGTCTCGTCCGTCTGCTTGTGCATCTGGATGGGAGACCCGGCAAAGAGAACGCCCTGGAAACGGGTGAGCGCGCCCGAGATATCGGCGCCCTCGATGCAGCAGACCGTTTCAATCACGGCGTCCGGATCGATGGTTCGAAGCGTCTCGGCATAGGTTTCATAGGAGGCGGCGCCACTGGCATTGCGGCGCTCGTTTTTCTGGTCGGCGGTTTCGCTGTCGACCACAAGAAGACGAAGAGGCAAGGAATTTCCGATCCGGTGAAGAAGATGCACTCGGTAACGCAGTGCGGCCTTCATGGTTCGCCCTGATCGGCAGGGACCCTCCGTCCGTCGGTCACGTTTGCGTCAAGCGCCCGGGCGAACCGGGACGGATCCGTCGAGGTTTGGGGCGGCATCGCGGAAGGGGCCTTGACGCGGGTCGCGGGCCTGTGCGTCTGCAGAAACGTGTGGGGAATTTCTGCGCCAAATGGCGGCTGTTTTCGGTAATGTTCTTGCGCGAAAGCCCGAAAATTCTTAGAAATCTGTCGCTTACGATGCGAGCCAAACATGGCCGCGTCCCGGGCGAAGGGCTGAGCCCTTCGTTCCCGCATGTCGAACGCACCCGTTCGATGGGAAAGCCCGAGAGATCATCACGCGCGGACCGGGAGGCCGCGCTCCAAGGAGACGGATATGACATTGAAGACAATCACCGCGGCGCTTGCCGCCACGCTGGCCTTTTCGCCGCTTGCTGCAACCGCCGCTTTTGCCGATATCACCGTCGGCCTCGTCGCCCCCCTCACCGGTCCGGTCGCCGCGATCGGCGCCCAGATCAAGAACGGCGCGGAGACCGCCGTCGAGGAGATCAACAAGAAGGGCGGCGTCAACGGGGAGAAGATCGTCCTCAAGATCGCCGATGACGCCGGCGAGCCGAAACAGGGCGTCTCCGCCGCCAACCAGCTGATCGCCGACAACATCCGCTTCGTCGTCGGCCCGGTCACCTCCGGCGTATCGATCCCCGCATCCGTGGCTTTTGCGGAAAATGGCACGCTGATGGTCACGCCGACGGCGACGTCGCCGGAGCTGACCGCGCGCGGCCTGACGACCGTCTTCCGCACCTGCGGCCGGGACGACCAGCAGGCCGACGTGGCGGCCAAATACGTCGTCGCAAACTTCAAGGACAAGAAGATCGCGATCCTCAACGACAAGGGCCAGTACGGAAAGGGTCTCGCCGACGCCTTCAAAACCTCGTTGAACGCCGCCGGCGTCACCGAAATCTTCAACGACGCGCTGACCGCCGGCGACAAGGATTTCAGCGCCCTCGTCACCCGCATGAAATCCGAAGGCGTCGAGGTCCTGTATTTCGGCGGCTATCACCCGGAGGCCGGGCTTCTGGTGCGCCAGATGAAGGATGCCGGCCTGTCCGTACAGCTGATTGCCGGCGACGGCCTGTCGAACAGCGAGTTCATCGCCACCGGTGGCGACGATGCGAACGGCACGATCTACACCAATGCCGCCGACGCCCTGAAGAGTGCCGACAGCAAGGCTGCTGCCGACGCCCTGACGGCCAAGAAGATCCCGGTCGAAGCCTTTACCCTGAACGCCTATGCCGCGGTCGAAGTCATCGCCGCCGGCATCGCCAAGGCCGGCAGCACGGATGATGCCGAAGCCGTGGCGCAAGCGCTGAAGGACGGCACCCCCATCAAGACCGCGATCGGCGCACTGACCTATGGCGAAACCGGCGACCTGACGTCGCAGAGCTTCTCGGTCTACAAGTGGGAAGCCGGAAAGACCGTCGCGGTCGAGTAAACATCGGCCTCTCAAAGCCGGATACGAAGGAGACGGGCGCCTGCGGGCGCCCGTTTGCGTTGGTGCACATGGTCCGTGAAGCGGCCGGAGGAGAGGGCCGGCTTGCGCGAGGACGCGCGAGAGAACGGGGAAGCAGGACAGGCGCGATCATTAAACCCGCGATTAGGTTCACTTCTTCCCGCGTTGTTCATTCTTTCTTTCCGGTTTTTCTAATACACAGGTTGGGTACGGTCGGTCTGCTCGTTCCTCCCGTCCGACGTCCGATCGCACATCTGAAGCTGCCCATCCGACAATGCCCATTGCCTGCCCGCAGCCCTCCCCCCGCGGCAGGCCACACATCGAGAGCCGTGATGTCTTCCTTCAACAATCTGCGTATTCTCACCAAGATCGCCGCGACCCTCTTCATGCTGATCCTGATTGCCATGGGCGTCAGCTATTCCAGCTACGGATCCCTCTCCAAGCTCGAGCAGACGGCCGCGATGACGGACCACACCTACAAGGTCATCAACGCCCTCAACGGTATCGCCGCCAGCATGGTCGATCAGGAGACCGGCATTCGCGGCTACCTCGTTTCCACGAACGACGCCTTTCTGGCGCCCCAGAAGGCCGGTCTGGAGGCCTATGCGTCCGATCTGAAGAACGTTCGTACGCTGACCTCGGACAATCCGGCGCAGCAGAAGCGCCTCGATACGCTCGAGCGCTTCGTCGCGGAGTGGCACGCAAAGGTGGCCACGCCCGAGATTGCCTTGATGGCGAACGCGGCAACCCGGGATCAGGCGCGGGCGATCGAAACCAGCGGTGCCGGAAAGGCGTCCATGGACGGCATCCGCGCGACCATCGCGGAGATGATCGGCGTCGAGGCCGGGCTGCTCGGCACGCGCGCCGAGGCTGCCGCTGCTGCCGCCGCGTCCGGTCGCTTCAACAACATCGCGGGCGGCATCGGCATGTTCGCCGTTTCCCTGCTCGCGCTGATTGTCCTCAATCTCGGTCTCGTCCGCCCCGTGCGGGGCATCAACGATGCCATGCGCGACCTGGCTGCAGGGCGCATCGATCTGACGATTCCCGGCTCTGGCCGTGCCGATGAAGTCGGCGAGATGGCCGGCGCCGTCGAGGTCTTCCGTCAGGCCGCCATCGTCAACAGGAAGCTGGAGAACGAGGCGGAAGCCGCTCGCCGGCAGGCCGAAGCCGACCGGATCCGTCTGACGGCGGAAGCGGAGGCCGCGGCCCAGCAGCGGCTGAACGAAGCGACGTCGGGCCTTGCGAGCGGCCTGAAGCGCCTGGCCGCCGGCGATCTCACCTTCCAGCTGGACGAACCCTTTTCGCCGGACTTCGAGGCCCTGCGCCACGATCTGAACAATGCCGTCCGCCAGCTCGGCGAGACCCTCCGCTCCGTGGCGCAGGCGGCCGGCTCCATCGACGGCGGATCGCAGGAGATCAGCCGCGGCGCCGACGATCTGTCCAAGCGGACCGAACAGCAGGCGGCGTCCCTCGAGGAAACGGCTGCAGCGCTCGACCAGATCACGGCCAATGTCTCGAATTCCTCCAAGCGCGCCGATGAAGCCCGCGCGGTCGCCGTACAGGCCAATGCCAGCGCCAGCCAGTCCGGCCAGGTGGTCGCCCAGGCCGTCGAGGCGATGGGCAAGATCGAGGCCTCCTCGAACGAGGTGTCCAACATCATCGGCGTCATCGACGAGATTGCGTTCCAGACCAACCTGCTGGCGCTGAACGCCGGCGTCGAGGCGGCGCGCGCCGGGGATGCCGGCAAGGGCTTTGCCGTCGTGGCGCAGGAGGTCCGGGAACTGGCACAACGCTCGGCAAAGGCTGCCAAGGAGATCAAGGAACTCATCCGGAACTCCTCCGTCGAGGTTCAGAACGGCGTGCAGCTCGTCAGCGAGACCGGCAAGGCTCTGCAGACGATCGAGGGCTACATCGTCACCATCAACGCCCACATGGACTCGATCGCCACCTCTGCGCGCGAGCAGTCGATCGGCCTCAGCGAGGTCAACATCGCCGTCAACCAGATGGACCAGGTGACCCAGCAGAACGCCGCCATGGTGGAGGAAACGAGTGCGGCCGGCATGACGCTCGCCAGCGAGAGCAGCACGCTTCGCCACCTCATCGGCCAGTTCGCCCTCGGCGCCGCCGGATCGCCGGCCCAGGCCCTGCGCCAGACGGCCGCCAGCATGAGAGCCGCAAGCGCGCCGCAGCGCGCGCCTGCGCCAACGCAGTCCCGCCCGCGGAGAGCCGCAGGGGCATCGGCCGGCAAGGCCGCCACAAACGATGGATGGAAGGAATTCTGATGCGTGACACGACAACCAACGGCATGCTCGAAATCATTGCGTTCCGGCTCCACGAGCAGGAATTCTGCGTCCGCACGGTGACCATCCGCGAAATCCGCGGCTGGGCACCGGCAACGCCTATTCCCCAGGCGCCACCCGAGGTTCTCGGTGTCATGAACCTGCGCGGCACGGTCATTCCGGTCATCAACCTCGCCCTCAAGCTGGGCATGCGGGGTGCCGAGCCCACCGAGCGCAGCGCCATCGTCGTCACCGAGGTGCACGGCATGGCCATGGGGCTGCTCGTCGACCGGGTCTCCGATATCCTCATGGTTCCGGCCGATCTTCTCCAGCCGGTTCCCGACGTCACCACCTCGGCAGCGACGGCCTATTCCGACGGCATCATCGTGCAGCCCACGGGCATGATCTGCTTCCTGAACCTCGAACGCATGTTCAACAGGAGCGAGACCGAGATGATGGCGGCGGCCTAGAGCCGGCCGTCTGCGTCGAAGCGATCTTTGCATCCGGAGGCCGCCGCTGTAGAAGACGGCATCATCGGCATGGAGGCATTCGCTTGAGCAAAGACTGGAACAAGGCTGTGTCGCTAGCGCTGGAAGGACCCGGCGCGTTCACCACCATCCGCAACAACCAGGAAGCCTCCTGGGCCCTGATCGAAGACTGGCCGTTGGAAGACGGCCCGGCGCTCGACGCCGCGCTCCTGGCGCTCGAAGCGGCCATGAAGGGCAAGACGTCGGCGGAAGCCGCCCGGCTGTCCTTCATCGCGGCGGCACACGAGGCGGGGCTCGAGATCAGGGACTAGTCGCGGACAGGGGCCCGCATCCGGCACAGAAAGTCGGCGACGTCCACCGCGAGAGAAGCCCGCGGCGGACGGTTCGCCGTCTTACATCGGCGGCTGGACGCCATTGGTGCCGACGACGACGCGGCTGCTGGAGATGGTGCCGTCGGCCGCCTTTTCGGACGGCACGAACACAGTTGCGCCGGCCTTCAGGTCCGCCTTCACGGCCGGCGCGAAGGTCACGACCGGCGTGCCTGCGGGAATGGCGATCTTCTTTTCCTTACCCTTGTAGGTCACCGTCACCGTCTGGCCGTCGACCGATTTCACGGCATTGGCGACGGTGGCATTGGTCATGGAGCTGTTGGGCTTCAGATCCCAGGCATAGCTGCCCTCGCCGGTGCCCTTCATCGCCGCCGGGAAGATCAGCACCTCGAGCGCGCCGTCGCCGCCCTCGGCCGTCGGCAACGATGCGATACCGACGAAATCGCCGGTCTTGATGTCGTCGATCGAAGCCTTGGCGACGCTTGAAACCGCCCAGCCGTCCTTCAGCAGGATCTTCGCCTCGGCGCCTTCCCGCGTCTTCACGGACAACGTGTTGCCCTCAAGGCTTTCGACGGTGCCGCGTACACGCATGGCATCGGCCGCCTGGACCGCCGTGCCGATCATGGCCGACATGAGGGCGCCGGTCAGGGCCGCGACGCCGGTTTTCGAGAGATAGGACATGTGTCATTCCTTGTTCATCCCCTGTCGTCATGTCCGGCGGATGCGGGGTGGTATCCGCCGGTTTCGCAAGGTCGGTCTTCAACGCTCAAAGGCCCGAAGACCGCCTGCAAATCGTCAGATCCCGGCGTACCACTCGTAGCCGCGATCCTCCCAGAAGCCGCCATTCCCGCCATAGAACGTGGCGAGGTCGGCGACGGCCTCGATCCGCATGAGATATTTCGCCTGCTTGTAGCCGAGCTGCCGCTCGACCCTGAGCCGCAGCGGCGCGCCGTGCGGCACTTCGAGGTCGCGGCCGTTCATGGCGTAGGCGAGGATGGTCTGTGGGTGGAAGGCGTCGACGAGGTCGATGCTCTCATAGTACCAGCCGCTGCCGTCGAGCGTCTTTTCGTACTCGTCGGCGCAGTGAAAGACGATGTAGCGCGCCTCCTTCTTCAAGCCGGCCGTCTTCAGCAGGCTGCCGAGCGGCACCCCGGTCCACTGGCCGATGGCGCTCCAGCCTTCCACGCAATCGTGACGCGTGATCTGCGTGCGCGACGGCATCGCCTTCAGGGCGGCCAGCGACAGGCTGGTCGGGCGCTCGACCAGGCCGCCGATCTGCAGCTGCCACCGGGCGAAGCGGCCGGCAAGCAGGTCCTGGTACTCGGCCCCGTCCGGCATGGTGGTGCCATTGGCGCGGAAGGTCGGCGAGAGATCGCCGGCGCCGAACTCCCGGGCAAGCGCGGTGTCGCCGATCAGGAAACGCTGCGTCCCCATGGTCAGGCGCTCGGCCATCCGGATGACGGACTGGACATTGCCGTTCTCTGCAAGCGCGTCGCAGCCGGTGAGGCCGAGTGCCGACGCGGTCAGCGTCGAGCCGATGAGAAAGTTGCGGCGGGTCAGGAGGCTTGTCATGGCGCGATCTCCGATGGGCTGGCAAGCGGTGCTTCCGTGCGGATCGCATAGCGGCCCGTGATCATGGAGCGCATGTTGTTGAAGAGGCCGGAGGCAAGCACCATCGCCACGTGCACCACGACGAAGGCGACGAGCGACGTGGCGAAGACGAAGTGCAGCGTACGGGCGGACTGCCGGCCGCCGAAGAGATCGAGGAGCCAGGGGGCGACTGCATTGAAGCCGGGCGACATGGTCAGCCCCGTCAGGATCATGCCCGGAAGCATGAGAAAAATGACCAAGAGATAGGTGATCTTCTGCAGGGCGTTGTAATGTCTTGCCTTTTCGCCTTTGGGAAACCGCAGCCGCGCATGATCGGCAATCTCGTGGCCGAGATGGGCCGGCGTCAGCTCGGATCTGGTCGGCACAAGGTCGCGCCGGAAATGCCGCGACAAGATGCCATAGGCGAGATAGACGAGGCCGTTGAGCACGAAGGCCCAGGCAAAGAAGAAATGCCAGCGACGGCCGGTGGCGAGATCCTGGTAGCTGGGCAGCGTGATCCAGGCAGGGAAGCCGCGCACGGTGGGTTCGCCGTCCACGCTGGACACGCCGAGCACGCCGGTGGTGTTGAGCGAGAAACCGCCGATGCGCGTGACGCCCTTGAGAACGCCATCGCTGTCGACGGCGTCGAGCGACAGCACCGACGGGTCGTTATCGGCACCGTACTGCCCCCAATAGAGATGGGGGTGTGCGTTGAAGATCTGCAATCCGCTGAAGAGAAGCACTGTCATCGCCAGCACGTTCAGCCAGTGCGACAACCGCACGGTCAGGCTGTGACGGCGGATCAGCGTCTGCTGGCCGGATGTCGTGGAAGATGAGCCGAACATGACGTTCCCTCCGAGGTCGGCAATGTCTGTGAGACTGTCCGGTCCGCCCCGCATGCCGGAAGGCGGACGCGTCGTTCCCCGGCTCTGGTGCGTGTACGCGCCGGGGAACGACCAAGATCACCGCGACGGCGAAGCCTACATCGCGTCGCAGCCCTTCATCATGTCGGCCTTCTTCATGCTGTCCTTTTCCATGCCGGCCTTGTGCGTGCAGTCGGCCTTGGTGCCCTTCATCGCATCGTGCTGCATGGCGTCGTGCTTCATGGCATCGGGCTTCATCGGGTCGGCCTTCATCGTGTCCGTCTGCATGGCATCCGGCTTCTTCATGGCATCCGTGCTGGTCTGGGCCTGCGCTGCGCCAATCGAAAGGGCGAGACCGAGGATGGTGGCGGCGATGATGCGATGGGTCATGATGGTTCTCCTGGCTGGTGTGCCGGACGCGGGCTGCGTCGATGGTCACGGAAAGCTCATTCGGACCGGGCCTGCATCCGGTTACACCCATCACGCCGATGTGATCGCACGGGAAATTTGCTCGCTTTTTTCGAAACACGCTGTAACCGTTTCGACGCGTTCCCGTATGAGCTTTCCAGAGACATGACCGTTGTGACCGAGTCCGAGTTGAAGGTGCTGATGCTCTTGTCGCTCGACGGCGACGAGGCGGCCTATCGCTGCCTGCTCGACGTGCTCCGGCATCTTCTGGTGCGCTACTATGCACGGCGGCTTGGACGGTCCGACACGAGCGATGTGGACGACCTGGTGCAGGACACGCTGCTTGCGCTGCACCAGCGCCGGATTACCTATGACCGCGAAAGGCCCTTTACGGCCTGGTTCTTCACCATTGCCCGCCACAAGCTGGTGGATCACCACCGCAGGACGGGCAACAGGGGCCATGTCGGGCTGGAAGCGGCGGGAGAGATGCCGGACGGCTATCGCGAGGATGCGGTGTCGGCGCAGATGGATATCCAGCGGCTGCTCGCCGGACTTCCCGCGTGGCAGGCCGAGGCGATCCGTCAGGTCCGGCTCGACGGCAGCTCGATCACGGAGGCCGCGTTGCATGCCGGGCGTTCGGAAAGCATGGTCAAGGTGGGCATTCACAGAGGTATCAAGGCGCTGGCGGCAAGATTGAGAGGCGATCATGGCAGGGACGAATGAATTGATCGACGATCTCGTGCGGGATCTCCGGCCTGTGCACAGGCACGCGCTGGCGTGGCTGCTCGGCCGCGCTCTGCTGCCAGGGCTGGCGCTCTCCACCGCCTTCATCCTGTTCGTGCACGGGCTGCGCCCGGATCTCGGCGCGGCGCTCTTCCTGCCTGCCTTCTGGGTCAAGTCCGCCTATCCGCTGCTGCTCGGCCTCATCGGTGTCGGGGCGCTCCTCGTCGTCGCGCGACCCGGCGGGCGTCCGGTCGGCAGCGCCCTGCAGGTCGCAATCGTCTACGCGCTGCTGGTCGGGCTTGCCGTCCTGCAGTTGCGCCAGGCCACCACGCCGGATGAAAGCCATCGGCTGATCATGGGCATCTCCGCCCTCTACTGCCCGCTGATCATCCTTGCGACCGGTGCGGCGCCGATGGCAGCGACCTTCTGGTTTCTGCGCAGGAGCGCGCCCACCGCGCCGGGGCTTGCCGGAGCGATCGCCGGCCTCAGCGGCGGAGCGCTTGGCGCCTGGATCTACAGCTGGGGCTGCATCGAGAACGGCCTCCCCTTCGTCGCGCTCTGGTACACGCTCGGCATCGTGTTGTGCACGACGCTCGGCAGCATCATGGGTCGCCTTTGGCTGAAATGGTGAGCCCGGCATCCCGAACGCTGGCAAGCCGGCCTTTCAGGCGCGGCACGGCGAAGTCCGCGAACGCCCGCATCTTCAGCGGCATGATCGCCTGCCCCGTATGCACGAGATGAACCGGCAAGGGCTCCGGCTGGGCATCGTTCAGCACCGCGACCAGCCGCCCGTCGGCAAGGGCTGACGCTGCCTGATAGGACAGGATGCGGACGATGCCGGCGCCCGCCAGCGCTGCATCGATGGCCCCGTCGGCGGTGTTGACCGCAAAGCGCGGCCGGATGGGCACGGCGATCGTCTCTGCCCGCTCCGCCGTTCCGGCGGTCTTGCCGCCGCCAAACAGCCAGACGGCGCCGGCAGAAAGCCGCTCGAAGGCGATGCAGTCATGCTCCGCCAGGGCGTCGAGGCTTTCCGGTTTTCCGCGCGCCGCGAGATAGGCAGGACTGGCACAGGTGACCCAGCGAACATCGCCAAGACGCGTTGCCTTGAGGCTGCTGTCGGGCAGCGGGCCGATCCGCACCGCGAGATCGACATGGTTCTCGACGAGATCGAGGACATGATCCGACAGAGCGAGGCGGATGTTGATCTGCGGATAGGCCTGCAGAAACGCGAGAACGACCGGTTCGACATGCATCCGCCCGAACATGATCGGCGCCGTGATCAGCATGTCGCCGCGAGGGGTGCGATATTCTCCGGTCGCGACACGCTCCGCCTGGTCGAGCTCGTCCAGAACGCGGCGGCAGGCGGCGACAAAGGCGTGCCCCGCATCCGTCAGCAGGAGTTTGCGGCTCGTGCGCACGACCATTTGCGCGCCGAGATGCGCTTCGAGATCGGAAACGCGGCGACTGACCGTCGGCAGCGGTACGCCAAGTTTACGCGATGCGGCCGACAGGCTGCCCCCGTCGACCGCGGCCAGCAAGGTGCGCATGGCTTCGAAACGATCCATGGCGAGGGTTCCACAAAACAGAAGGAAGGCTTGTGATTTTCGCAGATACCGCATGTTTCTGCAACAAGCTAGAAAGCTGCGGTAACAGGGCGGCATTGATCTCCGGATGTCGCGATGCAGAAGGATGAAACCGATGCCGGCTTCGAGCGATATTGCCTTCACACCCACGGTCAAGGCGCTTCAGGCCGAGCGGGGATCGCGCATCGCCTATGCGCGGATGGAGCAGGACGGCGGCTTCCGTACGGAGATCAGTGACGATCTTGTCGCCTTCCTCGCACATGTCGATACGGCCTATCTTGCAACCGCCAATGCCGCCGGCCAGCCCTATGCCCAGCACCGGGGCGGTCCGAAGGGGTTCATCCGGGTGGTCGACGACACCACGCTCGGGTTCGCCGACTATGCCGGAAACCGGCAGTATGTTTCGATCGGAAACCTCGAAGAGAACGACAAGGCGTTTCTGTTCCTGATGGATTACGCCCATCGCCGCCGGATCAAGCTCTGGGGCCGCGCACGCGTCGTGACCGACGATCCGGGTCTCCTCGAGCGCCTGATGCCCGAGAACTATCGCGCTCGGCCGGAACAGGCGATCCTGTTCAAGGTCGAGGCGTGGGATGTGAACTGCCCGCAGCATATTCCCCAGAAACTCGATGCGGCCGACGTGGCCGCGGCGATGGAGCGGCTCGGGGAGCGCATTGCCGCGCTCCAGACCGAGAATGAAAGCCTGAAGCGCGCCCTCGATCGATCCCTCGGACGCGCTCAGGATCAGGACCCGGCGGCATCATGACGGGAGCTCGGGCGGCGTGAGACGCTTTCGCCGCGCAGCGTCAGGCTTCGACGCCTGCCTGCCGGAGGGGATTGCCCGATCCGGCAGGGGCGTGACGCGCGGGGTCAACCGGCTTTTGCGCCACGCGTCTTGGCCAGGCTCCACACGACGCCGCTTGCGATGATGGCGAAGGTGATGCCGAGAGAAAGGGCGGCAGGGAACTTCTCAAGACCGAGGAGGTCGGCAAGGAAGACCTTGGAACCGATAAAGATCAGCACCACCGCCAGTGCGGGCTTGAGATACTTGAAGCGGTGGATCATCGCCGCCAGGGCGAAGTAGAGCGCGCGAAGGCCGAGGATCGCGAAGATGTTCGAGGTGTAGACGATGAACGGGTCGGTGGTGATGGCAAAGATCGCCGGGACCGAGTCGACGGCGAAAATGACGTCGGCAACCTCGATCAGCACCAGCGACATGAAAAGCGGCGTCACGAAGAGGGCCATCTTGCCCGTTACCGGATGCGGCTGGCGCACGAAGAAGTGCTCGCCATGGTGCGTCTCGGTCACGTTGAAGCGGCGGCGCATCCACAGGACGAGCGGGTTCTTGGCAATGTCGGGCTCCGCATCCTTCATCACGAGCATCTTCACGCCGGTAAAGACCAGGAACGCGGCAAAGACGTAGAGGAGCCAGGAGAACTCGGCCACGAGCGTGGCCCCGACGCCGATCATGATGGCGCGCAGCACGATCACGCCGAGGATGCCCCAGAACAGCACGCGATGCTGATAGAGACGGGGCACCGCGAAGAAGGAGAAGATCAGGGCGATGACGAAGACATTGTCGAGTGCCAGCGTCTTTTCGACCACGAAGCCGGTCATGTAGGCCAGACCGGACTCCGCACCGAGATACCACCAGACCCAGCCGCCGAAGGCGAGGCCGAGCGAGATGTAGAGCGCGGACAGCCTGATGCTTTCCCCGACCTCGATCTCCTTGTTCTCCTTGTGCAGGACGCCGAGGTCGAAGGTGAGGAGGGCGATGACGATGCCGATAAAACCGGCCCACATCCAGACAGGCTTGCCCAGCCAGTCGATAAAGAGAAACGCGAAATCCATGGATCAACCTCTGCCGGCGCGGTGTCGGGGATAGGGTCCGACATCGCAAGAGCGCCGGAGCTCTCGCCAGAGGGGCCCGGACCAGCGGGTTGGAAGCGAGATGGGAACGGCCCCAAAACGAATCAAGAGGCCTCCCGATAAAAAACCGGCGGATCTCAAGAAACCGGATTTCCTATGGCAAGACCCATCCTCTTCACGGTGCTGACCATAGGCTCGCAGGCACTATAGGCTCAAACCGGCCATAGACTGGGAGAGGCCATGGAGCCCCATGGAACGGTTGGGTGCCTCATCCGTTGTCTTTCAAAGAACGTCATCATGTTCCCAGGAGGATGCCATGGACAGCGACGAGAAGAACCTGCCGGCCGCGATGGACACCATCATCGAGACCTATTCCGTCAGCCCGGACGAAGCTGAGCGCATCGTCCAGCAGTTCGGGGACGACGAGCAGGAACTCGCCCTGCTTCTCGGCCATGAGGGTGCAACGAAAGTCCCCTCGCCCAACACGGCGAATGTCGAGGAAAGCTACGTCCTCTTCGATATCTGAGCCGCACACAGGCCTTCAACGGGTGCGCGCCGGGCAGGCTCTCTGCCCATGCCGAAAAGATACAGCTTGTCGCTGCAGACGCGAATTCCTATAAAACCGCCCAAGATGTACGTTCCGGACCTGTCGTCCGGCACGCTGAAGGGATGGAATTTTGCCGGAATTTGAACAGACACTCGGCGCTGGCGCGCTGATCTCGATCGCCGTCGGCGCCGTCCTTCTCCTGCTGCTGCTGATCATTCAGTTTCGCGTGCACGCCTTCGTCGCCCTCATCCTCGTCAGTCTCCTCACGGCCGTGGCCGCCGGCATTCCTGCCGGCAGCATTCTCACGACGATGACGAACGGCTTCGGCTCCACCTTGGGCGGTGTCGCGCTTCTGGTCGGTCTTGGTGCCATGCTCGGGCGCATGCTCGAAATCTCCGGCGGCGCGCAGGCGCTTGCGGACGATCTCGTGGCCCGCTTCGGCGAAAAGCGGGCACCGATGGCGCTCGGCATCACATCGCTCATCTTCGGCTTTCCGATCTTCTTCGATGCCGGTCTCGTGGTCATGCTGCCAGTGGTCTTCACCATCGCACGCCGGCTGGGCGGAAGCCTGCTGCTCTACGGCATTCCCGTCGCCACGGCCTTCTCCGTCATGCATGTCTTCGTGCCGCCGCATCCCGGACCCGTTGCGGCCGCCGAGCTCCTGGGCGCCGATGCCGGCCTCCTCATTCTCGCCGGCCTGGCAGTCGCCGTCCCCACCTGGATCATCGCCGGCCAGTTGTTCGGCACCTGGATCGGCAAGCGCATCATGCTGCCGGTTCCCGAGAGCTTTTCCGCACCCGTACCCAAGGACGACGGCGCGCATCCGCCGAGCCCGGGTCTCGTTGTTGCCCTTCTCCTTCTGCCGCTTCTGCTGATCTTCATGAACACCGGGCTCGATTTCGCCAGAGCGCAGGGATGGGTGGACAAGAATGCGGCCTGGTTCCAGCTCGCGCGGACACTCGGCGCGACGCCGGTCGCCCTTCTCATCTCCGTTCTCGTCGCCAGCTACGTGCTGGGCCCGATGCGCGGCCGGACGGCGATCGAGGTCGAACGCATCCTGGATTCCGCGCTGGGTCCCGTCTGCTCCATCATCCTGATCACGGGCGCCGGCGGCATGTTCGGCGGCGTGCTGCGTGCGTCCGGAATCGGTGCCGCCCTGTCGGACGCCTTGTCGGATATCGGCCTGCCGGTGCTGGTCGCGGGCTTCCTCGTGGCCACGGCCCTGCGGGTGGCGCAGGGCTCGGCCACGGTTGCGCTTATCACGGCGGCGGGCCTCATCCAGCCGGCCGTGCAGGCCGCGGGCTATCAGGGCCTGCAGCTTTCGGCCATCGTCATCGCCCTCGCATCCGGCTCCGTCATGCTGTCGCATGTCAACGATAGCGGCTTCTGGCTCGTCGGGCGTTTCTTCGGCATGGATGTCAAGACGACCTTCAAGACCTGGACCGTCATGCAGACGCTCGTCGGCCTCGTCGGCTTCGCCTTGGCCAGCCTCATGTTCGCGCTCGCCTAGACGCGGCAATCGGCAGCGGACACGCCGGCAGCGCCAGACCGCCTGCCTGCGTTCGAGCGCTCCGGGATCTGCCTGTTAGCGACCCCTTCGAAGCCACGAGAACGGGCGCGGCTTTGTCACTGGCTGGCCCTGTTCCGTGCCCGATCTCCGGTCTTCGCGCATGGCGGCGAGCAGGGCCAAGGCGCCTTCGAAATCGAGTTCCGTCCGGAGGGCCGGATCGAAGTAGCGGGGATAAAGGATGTAGGCCGCAGCAAAGATCTCGGTCGTGCTGCGCCTTGCCGTCCGGCGCGGACAAAGCTGGCGGTCGTCTGTCGCTCCCCAGCCGGCATAGAAAGGCATCCCGAGACAGGTCACGGGGATGCCGCGGATCAAGGCCTCGAAGCCCGAAAGCGAGGTGATCGTATAGACGCGATCCACGGTCTCGAAGGCGTCGGCCAGCGTGATGTCCTCCTCGAGGATCAAGGCGAGATGGCGTACGTCCCGCGGATCGGACTGGTAGGGACGGGTGCCGTGCAGCAGTTCCGGATGCGGCTTGTAGATGATCTGGGCGTCCGGATTTTCCTGCGCGGCGACGCGAACGAGGTCGTTGTTGTCGATCTTGCGGTCGCAGCCTTTCAGGATCGACGCATCGCCCTCGACCTGCCCCACCACCAGGATGCGTGTGCGCGTCTTCGGGCCGTAGACGGACGCAATATCGATATCCCTCGATGTGTTGTACTTCGAGAGCCGTGACGCCACGAGGCTGTCGATGCCGCGGCGGGCCCGTTCCAGCAGCGGCGCATCGGCGGCGAAGTCATAGGTCTGAAGGATCTGTTCGAGATCCGACGGCGTCGTGGCGTCGAAATACATGCCGCCCCGATCGAAGCAGAGAGAGATCGGAGGCGCTTTCGTTGCGCCGAGAGCGAGCGATCGGAGAAAGCCGTCCTCCACGCGAATGAGCGTGATCCCGTGCCGGTCACAGAACGCTTCGACAAAGGCCGGTATCTTGTATCCCCAGACATAAACCTTGGAGCCTTTGCGGATACGCAAGGCAGGCGCCACAAGCGTGTAAAATTTCAGTGGGCTGATTTTCCTGTTCCACTGAACAATCGTCTCGCCTCCAAGCCAGTCCCGCAGAAATGCCTTCCAAGGGCTGAGGCCGAGGACATAGGAGCGTGGTTTGAGCGCCGATCTCTGCCGTTTGAGATAGAGTATCGGGTTCCAGGTATTCTCGGCAGCGTGGTCATGGGGCATGGCGTGGATCCGCGCGATTGGCATCACTGTTGGCGCTACGCAAGGCAGCGCGCACCGACATACCGTTGACCGGCTGAAAAACCAATCATGTTCCCGCCGATGGCGGTCGAACGTCGCTCACGCTTCGTCCATCCCGCAACGCTGACGCGCCCAAGATGACGGCGGTGCGGAGCGGAAGACGCCGCTAGCGTCTTGACCTCCGCTTCTCGGGATGCGGCTGCGCCAGCTGCACCTGATCGCGTCCCAGCGCCTTGGCGCTGTAAAGGCCGCTATCGGCTTCCTTCAACAGGTCATCCTTTCGGTGCGCGCCGCGCAGGCTCGACTGGGCGACGCCGATGCTGACCGTGACGATGCCCTTCTCGCTGCCGGCATGGGGTATGCCGCGGGCGCGCACGGCCGCGCAGAGCGCCTCCGCGATCTCCAGCGCCGCCCCGTCCCGGACATCGGGCAGGATGACGGCAATCTCTTCGCCGCCATAACGAGCGACGACGGCGCCCGGATGGATGGACGACGCCTGCAGTAGCGACGTCGCGATCGCCTTCAGACACGCATCGCCCTCGGGATGCCCGTAGGTGTCGTTGAAGGCCTTGAAGCGATCGACATCGATCAGGAGAAGGCCGAGACCCTGGCCGGCCTCGACGGCCTTTCGCGTCATGTCGTCCAGCGCCACGTCGAAGGCGCGGCGATTGAAGAGGCCGGTGAGCGCGTCGGTCGTGGCAAGCCCGGCCAGGTGACTGTTGAGGACCTTCAGGTCGACCTCCGCCTTCTTCGCGGCTGTGACGTCGGTGAAGACGATCATCGCGCCGCCATCGGTCGCATGCCGGGTGCGCGCCTCGATCCAGCGGCCGTCGGCAAGGCGGAACTGGCGGGTTCCCGCCGTCATGAAGGCTGCAAATGTGCGCTCCACCGTGTCCTCCGGACAGCTGGGCACGGCCTGGTCCTCGCCCCGCGCGATGGCCATCCGCAGAACGTCCTTCAGCGACGTTCCGACATCGCGGATATCGGCCGTCAGCGGGAACAGCTCAAGGTATTGTTCGTTGCGGAAGAGAAGCTTGCCGCTCGCGTCGAACATGGCGAGCCCGTCAGCCATGCTCGATACCGCATCGGCCAGACGCGTCTGGGCGGTGGCGAGCGCCAGCTCCGTCTGCTTCTGTTCGGTGATTTCGCGGTTGTGCGTCACGAGGCCGGTGATCGCGCCTCGCTCGTCCAAGATGGGCGCTTTCAGCGTTGCCAACCAGACATCCCGTCCGTCGAGGCTCGTGAACCGCTGTTCCACCATCAGCGGCTTTCCCTGCGCGATGAGGCTTTGTTCGATGGTGCGAAATTCCGCGGCAATATCGGCGGGATAAAAGTCCATGTCGCTCTTCCCGAGAAGAGCCGGCACGGTTGGCGCATTCATCAGGGTGGCGGTCGCGGGGTTTGCGGCGATGAAGCGGCCGCTCAGGTCCTTGGCGTTCAGGCAATCGGGGAGCGCCTCGATGATCGCTCTGTAGATCCGGTTTTCGTTGGTGATATCGACGCGCCGCCGCTCCTGGAGAATGGCGAGGCCCGAAAAAATCGTGGAGACGAACAGGACCGATGCGAACGGCGCGACAACGGAGGGGAACACGACGCTCCAGCGATCGATCGCGACCGTGAAGACGAATCCGACGGTCCCGCTCGCCGCAACCGCACCGGCGAGGGCCGCCAGCCGTCCGGGCGTGACCGGCTTGCTTCTCGTGATGCGCCACAGGACGAGCCCGGAGACGGCGGTCAGCAAGATATGGGTGACGCCGGTGACGACGCCGGTGCCCCCGAGCGAGATCCGCAACGCCAGCGCCGAAACCAGCGGCAGAACAAGGGCGAGCGGCCCGCCGAAGAAAGCGCTGATCCCGATGAAGGTGTAGCGCAGGTCCAGATAGATGCCCGTCAGGAACTGGAACGGGAGCATCATGACGCAGACCGTCCCGCAGGCCATGATGACGCCGAGCGCGATCGGCGAGACGCGCGGGTGCAGGCGCGAGAACCACGGGTTCCCGAAGGTCAGCAAGCACGTTGCGATCGCGACGACGGCGAGGTTTCCAAGAAGATTGTTCCAGAGGGTCATCGTTTCCATCCGCATGCAGTCCGACATCCTAGCGGAAGAACGTCAACGAAAACCTGACAAGATCGACGTTCGGAAAGATCGCTTCGACGGCCGCACCAAAACACCAGCCGAACGACCGGTGCCCGCCCGTCGACGATCACCCGGGCAGATGCAACATCGTCAAGGCGTTTTCGATCGCGGCCCCGGATGCCGTGTTGTCGAAGACGCACCAGCTGTCGGCCGACAGGGCTGTCCGGAACCTTTGAATCTCCGCATCGTCATAGGCGGAATAATAGATCGTCGGCGCGCCGTGCAGCCGCACGTATACGGGCGGCGTTTCGAAGGTCTCCAGGGGCCAGACAGGCGCAGGATCTGCAAGAACGCGGTCGATATGGTGGTGGTCGAGCAAGGTGCGTGCCTCCCCGGACGCCCAGCTCCGGTGACGCGCCTCCAGGACGATCTGTCCGCCGAACCCGTTTCGAAACACCGTCATCGCCGGTTCGATAACGGCCGGATCGAAGGGCAGGCTCGGCGGAAGCTGACAGAGGAGCGGGCCGATTTTCTCATCAAGCGGCGCGATCTCCTGGAGGAACGCGTCGAACAGCGGCCCGATCTCCGTGAGGCGATGTTCGTGCGTCATCGTTTTGGGCAGCTTGAGCGCGAAACGGAACGCGTCGGGAACGCTGGCGGCCCAGCGGGCATAGGTGGATTCTCTGTGATGTCTGTAGAAGGTCGAATTGACCTCCACGCCCTGGAACACGGCGGCATAGCGCGCCAGTCCCGAGCCTTCGGCTGGAAAATGTTCGGCAACCGTGCCCGGAACCGACCAGGCTGCTGTCGCAATCACCGGCATGCCTTGCGTCCTTCCTGACCCCACATCATCGATGGGCCGGGACGCTTTTGCCGCCTTGATGGTCGGCTGCGCATCCCGTCACGGACAGAAGAACAGGGAGCGGCGTGAGAGGTTCCAGACGGCGATGCGACTTAGACGGCTGTCACGAAACGCTCGAGCTTGCCGAGGGTCTGCTGGCCGAGCGCCTCGGCGCCGAAGCCTTTGGCGTCCTGGAATTCCGCCTCCGTGCTGAGGACCATGCCGAGGGTAACCGTCGTCGCCCCATCCTTCTCGTCGAACGCGGCCCAGGCATCCGCATGTTTCGGCCCGTTCTCGCCCCAGAGAAGCGTGTAGCCGAACCGTTCCTCGGGAACGACGTCGCCGTAGAGGTGATGGTTGGGATAGATCGTTCCGTCCGGGCCGATCATGTCGAAGACCCATTCGCCGCCCTGGCGCAGATCGATCCTGCGGGTGCGGCAGGAGAATCCGTCCGGTCCCCACCAGAGCGGCAGCGTCTCGGCGTTCATCCAGGCTTTCCAGACCGCAGCCCGGGGCGCCTTGATGACCCGGCGCAGGAGCAGGGTCCGTTGCGCTGCACCGGAAAGATTGTCGAGGCCGGCGGCGAAACCCTGCCGGTAGCCATCCTCCATCTCGCCGTCGCGCGCGGACAGTTGCACCGTGACCACCAGCCTGCTTTTTTCGCCCGGCCCGCCCTGCTCGGCAAAGTCGGCGGTGACCAGAGCGCAGGATTGCGGCACGCCCTCGCAGGACACCACTTCGGCATTCACGCAGCGCGCTCCGGGCTGCATCTCCAGCCAGCGGCACTCGCAGCGGCGATCCGGCTCGCCGTCTACCTTGCAGAGGGACACCTCGCATCCGCCGACACCTGTTTCAGCTTGAAGAAACGTCACCTCGGCGGCCGGGGACGGCGCTGCCCATACGGCCCGCATGGCGGGCGCTGTCCAAGCCTCCCAGAGCGTGGCAAGCGGTGCGCCGATCGTCCGCTCGAAGGTCAAGGTGGAAAAATGGCTGCCGTCCTCGCCGGTCGCAGGCATTGCCTTTCGGCTGTCCGTCGTGGTCGTCGTCATGGTTCACGTTCCTCCATCCCGCGCATCACCAGCGCCTCGAGCCGATCCAGTCTGGCTTCCCACGTCGCGCGCTGGTCCTCGATCCAACGGCGGCCCGGGTCGAGCGCGCCCGGCCGAAGTGCGCAGGTGCGCACCCGCCCGTCCTTCGACGACGCGATCAGGCCGGCCTCTTCCAGAACCGAAAGATGCCGCATGACGGTCGGCAAACGCAGGCCCGTGGGACCTGCAAGTTCCGTCACCCGTGCCGGCCCTTCGGCCAGCCGCGTCAGGATCGACCGCCGCGTCGGGTCCGCCAGAGCCTGAAACAGAAGCGAGAGATCGACGTCATGCTTAGCCATGCGACTAACCAATACGAAAATCCTCCGCCGCGCAAGGGAAACCTAGCCGTTTGGCTAAGTTTCTTGCGCGTCGTGACAGAGCGTGGGATTCAAAAGGGGCGGGAGAGAGGAGCGATGGAACGCTCGGACATCGCTGGCCAGCGGCCAGGCGATCTCAGGACATGATCAGGCCGCCATCGACGTTGATCGTCTGTCCCGTGATATAGGCGGCGTCGTTGCTGGCGAGGAAGGTCACGAGGCCTGCGACGTCTTCGCCCGATCCCGCGCGTTTCATCGGAATGCCCTCGACCCATTCCTTCATCAGCTCGCCCGGCGCGTAGGTGCCAAGCAGCTTGCCCCAGGCCTCGTCGTTGTAGGCCCACATATCGGTTTCGATGATGCCGGGGCAGAAGGCATTGACCGTGATGCCGTCGGTTGCGACCTCTTTTGCCAAGCTCTGGGTGATGCCGACGACGCCCATCTTGGAAGCTGCGTAATGCGGGGTGTAGATGAAACCGTCGCGGGCCTGACCGGAGGCGGTGTTGATGATACGGCCGCCGCGGCCGTGTTTGCGGATGCGGGCGATCGCTTCCTGGGCGCAGAGGAAGACGCCCTTGGTATTGACCGCCATGACCTTGTCCCAGTCGCCTTCCGATAGATCCTCGACCCGGGCGATCGTGATCACGCCGGCGTTCTGGATGGACACATCGACCGATCCGAAAGCGGCCTCTGCCGCGTCGTAAAGGGCGACGACGCTCGCCTTGCTGGTGACGTCGCCGACAAAGGCGATAGCCTTGCCGCCGGCCGCGGCGATGGCCTCGGCAACCTCGTGCACGCGGTCTTCATTGGCCGATACGACGAGATTGGCGCCCTCGCGGGCAAAGCGGGCGGCAATTGCCGCGCCGATCCCGCGGCTTGCGCCGGTGATCACGACCGTCTTGTTATCGAAACGTTTCATGGGATGTGTCCTCCAAGGCTGGCGCGTCACCTTTTCCGGTGCGCGCGCGTCTCCCCTCCGTCGGACGAAGCCCGGCATGAAGAAGCGGATCGCACGGCAACGTCGCTTGACGCACGATCCGCCCGCGGTTTCGTCAGGGAGGTGCCGAAACCGCTATGGGTGTCGTTCGGTCCCGGGGCGCGATGTCGTTGCGCACCGGAACGGCGAAGGAGGGTCGACTACCAGCAGCAGAAGCCGCCATCGACCAGCAGGTCGACGCCCGTGACGAAGCTTGCGGCTTCCGACAGGAGGAAGACGGCCGGGCCGACCATCTCGTCGACCTTGGCCATGCGCTGCATCGGCGTCTGCTCTTCGAAGAGCTTCGTCTGGTGCACCATTTCCGGCCGGGTGTTCATCGGCGTCGCGGTGTAGCCGGGCGAGATCGTGTTGACGCGGATGCCGCGATCGACCCATTCCATCGCCATCGATTTCGACATGTGGATCACGCCGGCCTTGGAGGCGTTGTAATGCGCCTGGCTCAGCCCGCGATTGACGATCACGCCGGACATGGAGGCGATGTTGACGATCGCGCCGCGGCCGTGCTTCAGCATTGCGCGTGCCTCGGCCTGGGAGGAGAGGAAGACGCCCTTGAGGTTGATGTCCATGAGGGTCTGGTACTGATCCTCGTCCATCTCCTCGGCCGGATTGGCATTGGCGATGCCGGCGGCGTTCACAGCGAGCGACAGGTCGCCGAGATCTGCTTCCGTCCGCGCAACGGCGTCGGCGAGCGAAGCCTTGCTGGTGACGTCGGCTGCGATCTCGATCGCGCGACGGCCGGCGGCCTTGATGTGATGCGCCGTCATTGCCAGACCGTCGTCGGTGCGCCGGTCGAGCAGCGCGACATCGGCGCCGCACTGGGCAAGGCCGATGGCGATGCGCTGGCCGATGCCGCTGCCCGCACCGGTGACGAGGGCCACATGGCCCGTGAGGTCGAACAGCTTGGGGGCGTTCAGAGCGATGTCGGACACGGCTCTTCCTTTCCTTGGTTCTTCAGATCGTTGCGAGTTCCATGACGGACACGTCATTGGCCTGTTCGCGGTTGAGGATGCCGGCCTGGTTGCCCTGGGCGAGCACGAGAATGCGGTTGGAGACGCCCAGCACCTCCTCGAGGTCGGAGCTGACCACGATGACCGCGACGCCCTGCCGGGCGAGGTTGACGATGATATCGTAGATGCCGGCGCGCGCGCCGACGTCAATGCCGCGGGTCGGTTCGTCGAGAACGACGACCTTCGGATCCCGCATCAGCCACTTGGCGATGACGATCTTCTGCTGGTTGCCGCCCGACAGGTCGGAGGCATGCTGCTCGGCCTGTCCCTTGACGTTGAATTTCGCGATCGCGGTCTCGGCGAAAGCCTTCTTGAGGCCGGCGGTGATCCAGCGGGAGCCGAGCTTGTCGAGATTGGCGTAGATCAGGTTTTCGCTGATCTTGTGGGCGACGACGAGGCCCTGGTCCTTGCGGTCTTCGGGCACGAGCACGATGCCCTTGGCGATCGCATCGGCGGGATCGCGGAGCTTGAGAACATCGCCGTTGAGCCGGATCGTGCCCGCCTTCACCGGATCCGCCCCGGCGATCGCCCGCACGAGCTCGGTCCGGCCGGCGCCCACGAGGCCCGCAATGCCCAGGATCTCGCCGGCCCGCACCTCGAAGCTGACGTCGCGGAAGGCATTCCGCGTGGAAGTGAGGTTCGACACCTGCAGGACCGCGCGCTCGGTCGGCACCGGCACCGGCGGAAACAGTCGGTCGAGCGATCTGCCGACCATGCTTTCGACGACGGTGCGCACGGGTGTCGCGCTGTCGGCGAATTCCTGCACGCGCTCGCCGTCGCGCAGCACGACGATGCGGTCGGTGATCTTCTTGATCTCTTCCATACGGTGGGAAATGTAGATGATGCCGACGCCTTCGGCCCGCAGCTTGCGCACCTGTTCGAACAGCGCTTCGGTCTCCGCGCCGCCGAGCGCGGCCGTCGGTTCGTCGAGGATCAGGAGTTTCGCGTCGAGCGCCAGAGCCTTGGCGATCTCGATCAGCTGCTGGTTGGCGGTGGAGAGCCCCGCCACCTTGCGGGACGCCGGGATATGCAGGTTGAGGCGCGAGAGCTGTTCCTGGGCCCGACGCTCCATCTGCGCGCGGTCGACCACGCCGTTGCGGGTCGGCCAGCGTCCGATGAAGACGTTTTCGGCGATGGACAGCTGCGGCAGGAGTTTCAGTTCCTGGTGGATGAGGACGACGCCCTTGTCGATCGCCTCGCGTGGCGTGGCCGGGGCATAAGGCTGCCCCAGCCACGTCATCGTTCCCTCGGACGGCGCCCGCGATCCGGCAATAATGCCGGACAGCGTCGACTTTCCGGCTCCGTTCTCGCCGAGAAGCGCCACGACTTCACCCGCATGCACGTCCAGGTCCACGGATTTGAGAACCTGGAGCGGTCCGTAGTGTTTCGAGATGCCTCGGAGGGACAGAACCGGCTGAGTCATGGCAAACGTCCTTTCGGTCACGACGTCATCAGGGATGGTTGGCGATGAACTCGGCAACATTGTCCTTGGTGGTCAGCGTCGCGTCGAGCAGCTGCACCGGCGGCACCTTTTCGCCGGCCACGATCTTCACCGCGTTCTCGACGGCTTCGCGGCCCATCTTCTGCGTCTGCTGCGTTGCCGTGACGTTGAACACGCCCTTGCTCAGCGCTTCCAGAGCTGCCGTATCGCCGTCGAAGCCGCCGACAACGATCTTCTGCGAGGGATTGGCGACCTTGATCGCCTGTGCCGCGCCGAGCGCAAGGCCGTCAGCCTGGGCAAAGACGATCGAGATGTTCGGGTTGGCCTGCAGCATGTTCTGCATGATCTGGAAGCCCTCGTCCTGGGCCCACATGTTGGAATACTGCTCGGCGACGACCTTCACGTCCGGATAGGCCTTCAGCGCTTCGGCGCAGCCCTTCGAGCGATCGACTTCCGGCGTGGTGCCCTTCTGGCCATGGATGATGACCATGTCACCCTTGCCGCCGGCTTCCTTGAGGATATGGTCGCAGACCGCCTTGGCCGAGGAGACGGAGTCCGTTGCCAGGAACGTGTCGCCCGGTGCGCCTTCGGCATTGCGGTCGACGTTGACGACCGGCACGCCGGCAGCCTTTGCCAGCTTCACCGGAACGGTCGCGGCTGCTGCGCCGGCGGGGATGTAGATGAGTGCGTCGATGTTCTGCGTCAAAAGGTCCTGGATCTGGTTGATCTGGGTCGGTCCATCACCCTTGGCGTCCACGGTGACGACCTCGATGCCGCGCTTCTTGGCTTCGGCTTCGACGGACTGCTTGATCTGGTTGAAGAAGTTCGCCTGCAGGTTGGCGACGGCAAGGCCGATCTTCTTGACCTCGGCCGCATGGGCGGAACCGAGCGTGAGGCCGAGAATGGCTGCCGATGTCAGAAGAGTACGTGCAAATGTCATGGTCGTTCCTCCGTTGTGATTGAACCCGGGGATAATCCTCCACCCCTGGGGCATAAGCTCCGCTCCAAACCTTTCGGAGGGGAATTGCGTGTCCTGAAGCACCGCTGGATCGGCCGAACGTCAGCCGACAAGAGACCTTCAGCCGGACAAGAGACTAGGCGCGGCGGCGGCGCATGGTTTCGGCACCCACCGCAAGCACGATGACGACGCCGATGATAACCTGCTGCAGGAAGGGCGAGACGTTTAGCAGGTTGAGGCCGTTGCGCAGAACGCCGATGATGAGGACGCCGATCAGCGTGCCACCGATACCCCCAGCCCCGCCCGAAAGGGACGTGCCGCCGATGACGACCGCGGCGATCGTGTCGAGCTCATAGCCGAAGCCGCTCGACGGCTGGACCGAGTCGAGGCGTGCGGCGAGCACGATGCCGGCAAGGCCCGCCAGGATGGCGCTGATCACGTAGACCGCGATAGTGACGAACGGGACATTGATGCCGGCAAGGCGCGCGACCTCGGGATTGCCCCCGACCGCATAGAGCATGCGGCCTTCGGCGCGGTAGTGCAGAAACAGCCAGGCGACGAGCACCACGAAGAGCATCAGGAACACGGTGGCCGTGAGAATGCCGAAATGCCGGTCGATCGCGAGCATCATGAACCAGTCGGGGAAGCCGACGATCTGCTGGCCGTCGGTGATCATGTTGGCGACGCCGCGGGCAGCCGACATCATCGCCAGCGTGGCGATGAAGGCAGGAACCCGGAAGACGGTCACCAGAAGTCCGACGATGAGCCCGCTGACGGCGGACGCGAGGAGAGCGACCACGATGGCGAGACCCAGGGGAAGGCCGGCGATGTTGGCGGTCCAGCCCATCACCATCATGGAGAGCGCCAGGACCGAGCCCACCGAGAGATCGATGCCGCCGATGAGGATGACGAAGGTCATGCCGACGGCCATGATGCCGATCACGGTGATCTGGTCGAGAATGTTGAGGCCGTTGCGCAGCGAGAAGAAGGCATCCGTGCTGACGCCGAGGAAGATGCAGAGCGCGAGCAATCCGACGAGAGGTCCCGTCGCGCCACTGAGTTTCTTCCGCCACGTGCCGGACGGCCGGGCCTGTCCGTTGATGTCGAGCGCCACCATTCGTCCTCCTCGCAAGCAGCGAGACCGATGGCCATCAACTGCTAGAATAAATATTCACTCCTGCCGGAAAATTCACTACCAAGCCCCGCTGATCGTGTCAACCGGAATTGTCCGGATGCGTACATCGAATTATCGTGAAGTGCTCGTTGCGGTGCAGCATATCGCGCAGAGGCAAGCTTGCGACAGGGGGTTGACTATTGGGGTAACTATGCAAGAATATCACCACATGCATATTTATTCACGCGAGGAACTGATGGAGATTGATGATCTTGAGCGCATGGCGCGCCAAATCCGGCTGCGGGATCTGCAGGCCGTGTTCGAAGCCGGCGCGGGCCATATCGGTGGCGAGATGTCGGTCATCGACGTGCTCACCGCTTTGTATTTCCGCGTCCTGAAGATCTGGCCCGACCAGCCGAAGCATCCGGAACGCGACCGGTTCGTGCTGTCCAAGGGGCATACGGCCTGTGCGCTGTATGTAACGCTCGCCAAGCGCGGCTTCATTCCCGAGGACGAGATCTCGACCTTCCTCAAGCCTTATTCGCGCCTGAACGGCCATCCCAACTGCAACAAGGTGCCCGGCGTCGAGACCAATACCGGGCCGCTCGGCCACGGCTTGCCGGTCGCCGTCGGCATGGCGAAGGCCGCCAAGCTTTCGGGCGCGGCCTACCATACCTATGTCGTGACCGGCGACGGCGAGATGCAGGAAGGCTCGAACTGGGAGGCCATCATGGCCGGCGCCCATTTCGGCCTCGACAATCTGACGCTGCTGATCGACCACAACCGCTTTCAGCAGGGTGCGTCCATTGCCGACACCAACGGTCTCGCGCCGCTCCGCCCGAAGGTCGAGGCCTTTGGCTGGGAGGTCACCGAGATCAACGGCAATGCGATGGGCGAGGTCGTTGCAGCGCTCGAGCATCGCGGGTCGCGACCGCACTGCATCGTCGCCCACACCAACAAGGGCCACGGCATCTCGTTCATGCAGGACACTGTCGACTGGCACCACAAGGTTCCGAACAAGGAACAGTACGACATCGCCGTCAAAGAACTGTCGGAGGCCCTCTAATGAACGCGCACGTCCCATCCCAGAAGCTCCACGACTGCCGCGACGCCTTTGCGGCCACGCTGGAGCGCCTCGCGGCGGAAGACGAGACGATCGTGGTCGTCTGCAACGATTCCGTCGGCTCGTCGAAGCTCGGCGGCTTCAAGGCGAAATTTCCTGAACGGCTGATCAATGTCGGCATCGCCGAGCAGAACATGATCGGCGTGGCGGCCGGCCTCGC
Source organism: Rhizobium sp. Leaf384 (assembly GCF_001424065.1). GTDB lineage: Bacteria > Pseudomonadota > Alphaproteobacteria > Rhizobiales > Rhizobiaceae > Ferranicluibacter. The sequence goes on along the minus strand of NZ_LMQE01000010.1, from coordinate 96,423 downwards.
CAATGGCGGGCGCATCCCCTATGTCTGCGCCGCCGCACCGTTCCTGACGGGTCGCGCCCTCGAGCAGATCAAGGCCGACATTGCCTACTCCAACGCCAATGTGAAGCTCGTCGGCATCTCCTCCGGGATGGCCTATGGCGATCTCGGGCCGACCCATCACTCGATCGAGGATTTTGCCTGGACACGCGTCCTGCCCAACCTCCCCGTCATAGCGCCGTGCGACCATATCGAGACGGCGGCAGCCGTCGAATGGGCTGCGCACACCGCCGGCCCGTGCTTCCTGCGCCTGTCGCGCGTCGGCGTCCCCGACCTCCTTCCCGAGGGCCACGTCTTCACGGTCGGCAAGGCCAATCTCCTGCGCGAAGGCTCCGACGTGACGCTGATCGCCAACGGCACGCTGACGCACCGCATGGTCAAGGCGGCCGAGATCCTGGCCTCCCGCGGCGTCAGCGCCCGCGTCCTCAATCTCGCGACGGTGCGTCCGATCGACGAGGACGCCATCGTCGCCGCTGCTCGCGAAACCGGGGCGATCGTCACGGCCGAGGAGCACTCGACGTTTGGCGGCCTCGGATCGGCCGTGGCCGAAGTGGTGGTCGATCTCGCACCCGTGCCGATGAAGCGGCTCGGCGTTCCCGGCATCTTTGCGCCGACCGGCTCGGCCGAGTTCCTGCTGAACGAGTTCGGCATGGCGCCGGAGGCGATCGCCGACGCTGCGGAAGCCGTCATCCGGCGCAAGTAGTCGGCAGACCCTTCAGCCGGGCGGGCGGTTTCATCGCCGGCCCGGCTTTCATAGGGGTGCCCGGGTTTCTGATAGGTGTCCGGGCTTCCCCGGGGTGAGGAGAAAGACATGCAGGCGATACTGGCGATCGACCAGGGCACCACCAACTCGAAGGCCGTGCTCGTGTCCCTGGCAGGCGAGGTCCTGGCCCGGGGATCCTCGCCCGTCGGAATCAGCTACCCAAAGCCCGGCTGGGTCGAGCAGGACCCGTCCCGCCTCTGGGCCTCCGTCTGCGAGGCGATCGCCGCCTGCCTCGAGGCCGCGCCCGATACGACCGTCGAAGCCGTCGCGATTTCCAACCAGCGCGAATCCGTCACCGTCTGGGACGGGGCAACCGGCGAGCCGCTCGGCCCGGTTCTCAGCTGGCAGTGCCGGCGCACGGCGCCCGATTGCGAGCGGCTGACCCGTGACGGCCATCTCGACCGCGTCCAGCAGATCACCGGCCTGCCGCTCGACCCGATGTTTCCCGGGGCGAAATTCCGCTGGCTTCTTGATCGCGTGCCGCAGGGCCGCCCTGTGCGGGCCGGCACAATCGACAGCTGGCTCATCCACTGCCTGACCGGGGGACGGGTTCATGCCTGCGACGCGTCGAACGCGGCCCGCAGCCAGCTGTTCGATCTGAACGCACAGGCGTGGAGCCACGAGCTCTGCGGCATCTTCGGCGTCGATCCGGCCGTCCTGCCGGAGGTCCGTGACAGTGCCGCCGATTTCGGCACGACGTCGGGCGTGCCCGGCATCCCCGACGGCACCCCGATTCGCGCGGCGATCGGCGACAGCCACGCGGCCCTTTTCGGCCATGGCGCCTTCCGGCCGGGCGATGGAAAAGTGACCTTCGGCACGGGATCGTCGATCATGACGACGCTTTCGGCCTATATCGCGCCGCGCAACGGCATCACCACGACGGTCGCCTGGCGGATTGCTGGCCGGCCGACCTTCGCTTTCGAAGGCAACATTCTCGTCTCCGCCGCGAGCCTGCCCTGGATGACCGGCATTCTTGGCCTGCCGGACGTCGCGGCCCTCGTCGATCTCGCCGCGACGGCGGAGCCGGGCGGTCCCGGCTTCGTGCCGGCCTTCGTCGGTCTCGGCGCACCCTACTGGGATTCAACCGCACGCGCGTTGTTCTCCCAGATCAACTTCAACACCAGCCGGGCGCAGATGGCCCGCGCGGTCACCGATTCCCTCGCCTTTCAAGTACATGACGTCGTGTCCGCCATGAAGACCCAGAGCGGCGGCGCGATCGGCGCGCTCTATGTCGATGGCGGCCCCAGCCAGAACCGGTTCCTGATGCAATGCGTTGCCGACATGCTGCACCATACGGTGATCCAGTGCGAGGCCCCGGAAGCCTCCGCGCTCGGTGCGGCCTATCTCGCAGGCCTGTCGCTCGGCATCTTTCCGGACCTCGCCGCGATTTCCGCCCTCCCCCGGCAGACCACACCGATCCCGCCGGCAGCCGACGACGCGGCAGAGCGGCTCAAAACGTGGAATGACGCACTCGCCCGCTCGACGCTCGACCCGGCAGCCGCTAAGAGTGAATAAAAATTCACAACGGGAACGCCCATGGGACGCCTCAACGAACTCCGCCTGATCTCGCGGGTCGCTCAGATGTATCACATCGAGCGGCGCCGGCAGGCGGAGATCGCGGATCATCTGAGGCTGTCGCAGGCGACCGTGTCGCGCATGCTGAAGCGGGCGGAAACGGAAGGGATCGTGCGCACCAGCGTCATCCCCCCGGTCGGCACCTATGGCGATCTGGAAGCGGCGCTGCGCGAGCGCTATCGCCTGCCGGAAGCAGTCGTCGTCGAATGCACGGAGGATCGCGACGGTGCGATCATGGCGCGGATCGGCGAAGCCGCCGCCCATCTTCTTGAAATCACGCTGGCACCGGGCGAGACCATCGGCGTGTCCAGCTGGAGCCAGACCATCTTCAAGATGGTGGAGAACATCCATCCCCAGAAGAGCGCGCGCGCCAAGTTCGTCGTGCAGACGCTCGGCGGCATGGGCGATCCCTCGGTCCAGACGCATGCGACGCAGCTGACGACGCGGCTGGCGGGCCTGACGGGTGCCGAGCCCAAGCTCCTGCCGGTCCAGGGCGTGACCTCGTCGCGCGAGGCAAAGCTTCTGATGATGGCGGATCCCTTCGTGCGCGAGACGGTGGATCTTTTCGGCAGCATCACGCTCGCCATCGTCGGCATCGGGGCCGTGGAGCCGTCGGAACTTCTCGCCCGCTCCGGCAACATCTTCTCCGCGCGCGAACTGGCCGATCTTGCCGATGCCGGCGCGGTCGGCGACATCTCGCTGCGGTTCTTCGACATCGACGGCAAGGCGGTCAAGACGCCGCTCGACGACCGGGTCATCGGCCTGCCGCTCGAGGATCTGGCGAATGTCGACCGGGTCATCGCGCTCGCCGGCGGCGCCAAGAAGGCCGTTGCCATCGCCGGTGCCCTCAAGGTCGGCATCATCGACATTCTCGTGACCGACAAGTTCACGGCGCAGCGCCTGCTGGCCCTGTAGATCCGCATCTGCGGCGGGTCGGACACAAGGCCCAGAAGCGCGTTGCGCTCCCGGCCTCTCCTCTCACGACGCCAACATGACCCCGGCATTGCCAGCGATGCCCATGTCGTCCACACCCATGTCGTCTGTGACGAGGGCGCGCGCCTTGTCGGGCGGCAGGGGCTTCGAGAGGAAAAATCCCTGCGCCGCCGGACCGCCGAGCGCCTTGATGGTCTCGTATTCTTCGGGCGTCTCGATGCCTTCGACCACGCACCCGATGTCGAGATCCGCGCACATCCGCAGCATCGACGTCACGATCTTCTTGCCCGTCGAGTTGTCGTTGATGCCGTTGACGAAGCTGCGATCGATCTTCAGTTTGTCGAGGGGCATTTCGTGAAGATGGGTCAGGCTGGAATAGCCGGTGCCGAAATCGTCCAGCGAAATGCCAACGCCGGCGGCCTTGAACATCAGGGCCACGGTCCGCGCCTGGCTCATATCAGCCAGGATGGCCGTCTCGGTGATCTCGAAATCGACACGCTTCGGCGCGACGCCGCTCGAGAGAACGATGTCGAGCAGCGCGAGTGACTGCTCGCCGGACGAGACGTCGCGTGCGGAAAGATTGAACGACAGGCCGATCTCGCTCGGCCAGGACCGGGCGTCCTCGAGCGCCTTGCGCAGCAGCAGCCGGGTCAGGGAATTGATGACGCCGGACCGTTCCGCGGCGGGAATGAATTCGGCGGGGGAAACATGACCGAGGGTCGGGCTGTACCAGCGGGCCAGGGCCTCGAACGCCACGACCCGGCCCGACGCCATGTCCACGATCGGCTGGTAGACGAGCGAGACCTCCTCCTCGTAGACATGCTTGCCGAAGATCCGCTCGATGGTCAGGAGACGCGCAAAGGCTTCGCCATGTTCTTTGGAGAACACCACGACTCCGCCACGCCCCTGGCGCTTGCTTTTGTACAAGGCATGATCCGCACGCTCGTAGACGGTCGCAACCGTCGTATCGGTCGGCGACAGCGCCGCAATGCCGATCGAGGCCGACAGCTCGATCCGGGCGTCGGCAATGTGAAAGGGCTCCGAGAGCGCCGCACAGACCGCATGGCCGATGTCGACCGCCGCGGCCAGCCCGCCGCCCCGCGTGATATAGCCGAATTCGTCGCCGCCCAGCCGCGCAAAGAAGGTCTGCGGACCGGCAGGCTTCGCACCCGCAGGCCCTTCCCCCTCTGACGCCTCGGCGCCCGGTCCCGCCAGTGTCAACAGGCGCTGCGCGACCTGGATGAGAAGATCGTCGCCGGTTCCATGTCCGAAGATGTCGTTGACCGGCTTGAACCCGTCGAGATCGATGAGACCGACGCAGATGGCCTCCCGGCCGGCGCTGTCGGCCTGGTGGTCGGTCTCGAGCTCGGCAAAGAAGCGGCGCCGATTGGGCATCGATGTTAGACTGTCCTGATTTGCCAGCAGCAGGTTTTCGTCGTTGAGGGCCAGCAGTGTCCGCTTGGAGGAGATCAGCGCCATGAAGTCGCGATACTGGACCGAGAGAACGGCGATCATCGCGGCGGAAACGAGGATGAGGTCGACCGCCATGGCGATGAACACCATGTTGCCGGTCATGCCGAAATAGCCGGCGAAGGCGAGACCGACGATCACGGTGACGGCCAAGGCCGCCGAGAGAAGATGCGAGAGGCAGAAGATGCAGCCGATCACCGTGATGCCCATGTAGAAGGCGACATGGCTCTGCTGATAGCTGTCGCCATAGGGCGCGAGCGAGAGACCCCAGCTGGCAAAGCCCGCAGCCAGCAGCCAGGCCAGCACGTTGGCCTTGCGCAGCGCCCGCAGCGCATTCATGCCCTTTGTCGGCCGGCGTCCTTCGATCCACCAGTAGACGAGGCGGCAGGCGCAGACCAGGGTGAGAAGCGACGGGATCCAGATCGTCAGAAAGACCGGCGCCGTATTGATGTGGGTGGCGGCCAGGCCCCAGCTGTTGACCAGGAGGATGAAGTACATCAGCGGGACCTGTTTGGAGAAGGCCGCATATTGCGCCCTGACCAGGTCGGCATCGTCGCCGGTGACCCGAAACAGTGAAAAGAGCTTACCTACCGCCATTAAACGTCCAGATACCAGTGGGGCCGTCATGTCCCCGCGGCGAAGACATCCATCGCTCCGCAACCCCATTGTGTGCGTTTCGACTTAACAAGCCGCAATCGAGCGCGATTAACACGCGGTAAAAACGTCCTGCGGCCGGCAATACACAGCGGAAAACCGGCGCGTTCGGCCTCCCGAACGGAAGCAAACACCATATTCATACTTTCTAAATCAGACGTCGAGCATACTCGGGAGAAGATCCGGTTGCCGACATGACGACGGAGCTGGGACGTCGTCGATCGCGTGCTCCTGCTGTCTCCTTGTCCCCTTCCCTGTCCCTTTCCGTCCTTCAGAGGTTGTCATGACGAACCCCGCGTCCGCCCCTGCCCGCCACACGGCGTCTCCCCCGGCATCCCCGGGTCCGGCGCCCGCGGGTCATGCATCCGCCGCCCCGTTCAGCGAGGAGAGCATCGCGCGCCGTCTCGACTTCATGCAGTTGGACGAGGCGGGCAAGACCGGCATCCGGTCGCTGAAAAGCCTGATCGAACGCGAGCTGCCGAAGGGCCTCGACCGGTTCTACGCGCAATTGCGCAAGACCCCGGACGTGAAGCGCTTCTTTTCCTCCGATGACCATATCGTCCGGGCGAAGGGCGCCCAGGCCGGACACTGGGTCAATATCTCCAACGGCGATTTCAGCGAAGATTATGGCCGCAGGGTCCGCACGATCGGAGCGGTGCATGCGCGGATCGGGCTCGAGCCGCAATGGTATATCGGCGGCTATGCGATCATTCTCGACCACCTGATCACCACGGCGGTTGCCGAAGCTTTCCCCAAAAGCGTGTTTTCGCGGAAGACAACGACGGCCGCGGCTTTCGGCACGGCGCTGTCGAGCCTGGTCAAAGCGGCGCTGCTCGATATGGATCTGGCCATCTCGGTCTATATCGACGAGGCCGAGATCGCCAAGCAGCAGGCGCAGGCGGCGGCCATCGCAGCCGAGCGCGCGCTCGTGAGCAGCTGCTTCGGCAAGGCCATGGCGGCGATCGTCGCCAAGGACGTGAGCTATCGCATCCGTGACGACCTGCCCGAGGCCTATTGGCAACTGCGCGACGACTTCAACGTCGCCCTCGACGCGCTGTCGACCACCATTCACCGGATCGACGCCGGCGCCTCCCAGATCAAGGCGGGCGCAGACGAGATGCGCGCCGCGGCCGACGATCTCGCCAAGCGGACCGAGCGGCAGGCGGCCACCGTCGAGGAGACCGCGGCGGCGCTGGACGAGATCACCGCGACCGTCAAGGACTCCGCCCGGCGGGCCGAGGAAGCCGGCATGCTCGTCGCCCGCACCAAGGCCGGCGCCGAGCAGTCCGGCCGCGTCGTGGAAAAGGCGGTCGCCGCCATGGGTGCGATCGACGCCTCGTCCCGGGAGATTTCGTCCATCATCGGCGTCATCGACGAGATCGCGTTCCAGACCAACCTTCTGGCGTTGAATGCCGGCGTGGAAGCCGCGCGCGCCGGAGAAGCCGGCAAGGGCTTTGCCGTGGTTGCCCAAGAGGTGCGGGAGCTCGCGCAACGCTCCGCTAAGGCGGCAAAGGAGATCAAGGCGCTGATCAACACGTCCGGCGAGCAGGTCAGGAGCGGCGTCTCGCTCGTTGGCGAGACCGGCGCGGCGCTGGTCGTCATCGTCGGGGAGGTCAAGGAGATCAACCACCATATCGCCGCCATCGTCGACGGGGCCCGCGAACAGGCCACCGCCCTGCAGGATATCAATGCGAGCGTCAACCTGATGGACCAGGGGACCGAGCAGAACGCCGCGATGGTCGAGCAATCCACCGCCTCCAGCCATGCGCTCGTCCAGGAGGTGGCCCGAATCGCGCAGATGCTGGGCGAGTTCCGGACCGGGGCGACGTCGCAGACAGGGTCTGGCGGACGGCCCTCGCCTGTTCCCGCACGCAACGCCGCCTGACGCGCATCGGCGGTACGGCGCTGCCGCCGCCACAGTCTCACGGGCGGCATGCCGGCAACGAGAGCCGTCCATGGCGCGCGCCGGCGTTCCGCGCGGTCAGGAGCCGACGTGTGTCACGCGACAGGCAGAGCCCCGGTGCGGTCCAGGACCTTGACCGACTGCCGCTCGATCAGCTCGCATTCGATTTTGACCTGAAAGTTGCGGGACGTCTTGCGGGGAGAGGCGAGCAGATCGGCCAGATGCTCGGCCGCATATCTCCCCATTTCGCTGTGCGGGAGCTCCATGGTAGTGAGAGGCGGCACCATGTCGGCGGTATAGGTCTCGTTGTCGAAACCGACGACGGAGATGTCCTCGGGAATTTTCAGGCCGAGCTCCGCCGCAGCCGCGTACACGCCCATCGCGGTGCGATCGGAAAAGCAGCAAATGGCCGTCGGCGGATCCGGCACCATCATGATGCTCTTGAACGCGTCGTATCCGCCGCGGATCGTCCAGCCTCCCTTGAAGACGATCGCCGGGTCAAGCGCGATGTCATGCATCATCAAGGCGCGCCGGTAGCCCTTGATGCGCTCCCGCGCCGCCTCGATGGTGTCTTCCCCGCCGATATAGCCGACGCGCCGATGCCCCGCTTTGATCAGGAGCAGGGCAGACGTCTGTCCGGCCACCAGGTCTCCCGGCACAACGCTGGGGATGCTTCGGTCGCCGGTGTAGCAGTTGAGAAGGACAGTCGGCACATTCAGGAGACCCGGAGGAATATTGATCTGCTGGGTGATGAGGCGCGCATAGATGACCCCGGCGATCGGCATGGCGGCGAGGTGATCGAGCACGGCCTGTTCCGCGTCGCTGTCGCCCCCGGTCGGCATGATGGACACGAGCAGCCCCCGTTCGTTGGCGGATTCCGTGACGCCGTCGATCAGGCCGGCGACGTGGGGCGAACTGGTGACGTCGTTGATGATCATCGCGATCACCGGCCGCCTGTCCGGTCGCCGGTGGACTGTCGTGTAGCCGATCTCCGCTGCCTTGGTCATGACCGCGTCACGGGTCGCGGACGAGATCCGGGTGCCCGGCGCATTGTTGAGAACAAGAGAGACCGTCGCCTGGGAAACGCCGCACGCGACGGCGATGTCCGACATTGTAGGCTTCTTCGTCACGATGGCGTCCTTGTTGCGTCCCTGCGCTTATCACAAGGATGCGCTCATCAACAAGTTCACCACTTGATAACTCGGACAGTTTGGTTATAAAGATGAAAATATAACTAAACATTCTGGGAGGAGTGGATGGCGGAGGTAGCCCTGGAGAAGGTGTCGAAGAGTTTCGGCGCCGTCCAAGTAATCCATGACGTGTCCCTGGACATCGCCGATGGCGAGTTCGTCGTGTTTGTCGGCCCCTCGGGCTGCGGAAAATCCACCCTTCTGCGCATCATCGCCGGCTTTGAGGATGCAACGGACGGCGATGTCCGCATCGGCGGACGGTCCGTCAATCGGGAGGCGGCCCGCGATCGCGGTGTCGCCATGGTCTTCCAGAACTACGCGCTCTATCCCCACATGACGGCGCGACAGAACATGGCCTTCGGGCTAAAGAACATCGGCACCCCGAAGGCGGAGATCGAGGCGCGCATTGCCCGGGCCGCCGACATCCTCCAGCTCGAGCCCTATCTCGAACGTCGGCCCAATGCCATGTCGGGCGGCCAGCGCCAGCGCGTGGCGATCGGTCGGGCCATCATGCGGGAGCCGGACGTCTTCCTGTTCGACGAGCCGCTTTCCAATCTCGACGCGGCGCTTCGCGTGTCGATGCGCACCGAGATCGCCCGGCTGCACCATCGGCTCGGCGCGACGATGATCTATGTCACCCATGACCAGACGGAAGCCATGACCATGGCAGACCGGATCGTCGTGTTGCGGGCCGGACGCATCGAGCAGGTTGGCACGCCGATCGAGCTCTACGACCGGCCGGCCAACAGCTTCATCGCGGGCTTTCTCGGCGCGCCGCGCATCAACCTCATCCCCGCCAGAGTTTCAGCCGTCGAAGGCGGCGCCCTGACCCTGGAAGGTCCCGGCGGCATCCCGCTGGACGCCATGGCGACCGATGGCGCGGCGAGCGTCGGAGACATGGTGACGATCGGGCTGCGGCCGGAAAACCTCATGCCGTCGGAAGCCGGCAGCCTGACCGGCACGGTCGACGTGGTCGAGCAACTCGGTTCCCTGCAGCTGGTCTACGCGACCCTTGCCGACGGCACCGCCATCGTCGCCGAACAGCGCGGCGGCAAGGCGCCCGCGATCGGGGCCGCGATCCGCTTTGCCATCGGCTCCGGCATCCGCCATGTGTTCGACGGCCACGGCCATGCCATCACCGCGGGAACGCCGCTTGCGCGGGAGGGGCGACATGGCGACGCCTAGAACGCCGGCACGCCGGAAGGAGGCGCTGACCGCACTCCTCTTTCTGGCTCCATTCCTCGTGGCTTACGGCATTCTGCTGGTCTATCCCTTTTTCAAGGGCCTCTGGATGAGCCTCCACGACTGGGAACTTGCGGGTAATTTCCGCGAATTCGTGGGCGTCCTCAATTATGAGGATCTCTGGGCAGACCCGATTTTCTGGAAAGCGGTCGGCAACACGCTGCTCTTCGTGGTCATGACGGTCCCCAGCATGACGCTGCTGGCGCTGTTGCTGGCGCTGGCCGTCAACGGGCGCGGTCGTCTCAAGGGGATCCTGCGATCCATCTTCTTCATGTCGAGCGTCTTTTCGGTCTCGGTCGTGACGCTCATCTGGTCCATGGTTCTCAATGCCGACAACGGGCTGCTGGTTCCGCTTTTCCGATGGTTCGGCGCGACGCCGATCAACTTCCTCGGCAACGCGACGTTCGCCATGCCCGCCCTCACGGTGACCACCCTCTGGTGGGGCGTCGGACTGCCGATGGCCCTGTTCCTTGCCGCCCTCAGCCAGATCCCGCCGGAGCTTTACGAAGCTGCCGAGCTCGACCATGCCGGCCGCCTGACGACCCTGTTCCGCATCACGCTGCCGTCCATCCGCAACACGCTTCTGCTCGTCCTGGTGCTGCAGATCGTCGGCCAGTTCCAGATCTTCGGGCAGCCGCATCTGATGACGCAAGGGGGCCCGGCCAACCGGACGAAAATGCTGGTGCAATATATCTACGAGACGAGCTTCCGCGACTGGCAGGTGGGATACGCCTCCGCGATGGCCTTTGCGCTGTTCCTGCTGATGCTTGGCTTCGCCATGGCGCAGCTATGGCTCGGGCGACGGGAGGACGCGTGATGGCAGCCATGTCAACCGGCCGCCGCCGCCGCACCACCGATCTCGTGATCCTCGGCCTGACGGCGGGTTTCGCCCTCCTCTGGCTCCTTCCCATCCTCTGGGTCGTGGTGATGTCGCTGAAGCCCAATGCGGAGCTGATGCGATCCACCGCCGGGTTTGTCCCGCTGCCGTTCACGCTCGACAACTACATCAACCTCATGAAGATGGAGACGGTGCCGCGCTGGCTGCTGCACAGCCTCGTCGTCGCCGTGGTGATGACAGCGCTCGTGCTGGTCGTGTCGTCCATGGCGGGCTACGCTTTCGCCCGGCTCCGGTTCCCCTTCAAGAAGACCCTGTTCCTGCTGGTCATGGCCGGCCTGATGGTTCCCGAGCAGTCGATCTTCATCCCGTTGCACACGATGATTTCCGGCTGGGGACTGCACAACACCCATTTCGCCCTGATCATGCCGCGCGTGGCCGTGCCGATCGGCGTCTTCCTGATGACGCAGTTTTTCCGCTCCATTCCGAAGGAGCTGGAGGAGGCGGCGGAAATCGATCACGCATCCCGGCTGACCGTGTTCCTGAAAATCATGCTGCCGCTCTCGGTCCCGGCGCTCACGACGCTCGGGCTCTTCACGTTTATCTTCGCCTGGAACGACTTCCTGTGGCCGCTGGTCTCCGCCACCCGGGCGGACATGTACACGGTGACGGTCGGGCTCGCCTCGATCCAGAGCAACTTCGCATTTTCAGAGGGTCTCGGCTCGGTGATGGCGTCCGCCGTCTTCGCCAGCCTGCCGATCATGCTGCTGTTCCTGATCTTCCAGCGCTTCATCGTGGCCGGCGTGGCCATGAACGCCGGAAAATAACGTTCATGCGGCGGGAGGCCGCACGGACGACATCTGCATCGACAAGGAGGATATGATGCGCAACCTGAAGACATTCCGAGCGCTCGCGCTCGCCACACTGCTCGCCACGACGGCCTCGGCCGGCTCCGCAGGGGCGGTGGACATCTCGCTTCTTCGCTTCTTTGGCGAGTGCAACACGGAATACGGCACCGTCACCGACATTTCCAAGGCGAACGGCGAGTGCGGGATCATCACGGTGTTGACCAACAAGTTCAACGCGGAAAACACGCTGGGTGCCAAAGTGGTGACCCAGACGGTCGAATGGGGCGCATATTACGACCAGCTGACCGCGACCTATTCGACGGGCAACATTCCCGACGTGGCGGTCATGCATGCCTCGGTCATGCCCAACTTTTCCGGCCGCGACCTCCTGACCCCCCTGTCGGGCCCGCTGAAGGAGCTCGGCATTCCGTCCGACGATTTCGTTCCCGCGGCATTGAAGAACGCGACCGCGAACGGCGAGATCTACGCCCTGCCGTTCGATCTCCATGCCCTGTTGTTCCACGTCAACATGGATCTCATGAAGCAGGCGAACATGGCCAATCCCGATGGCTCGCCCATGCTGCCCAAGTCGGCGGACGAGCTGATCGCCCAGGGCAAGAAGTTCAAGGAAGCGACCGGCAAGCCGTTTATCGCGTCGGAATCCCAGAGCGCCGAAGGCATGATGGTGCGCTTCTTCGACACCCTGATGTGGCAGCAGGGCGTGGACGTCGTCTCGGCCGACGGCAAGGCCGCCAGCATCGACACGCCCGAGGGGCTCAACGCGGCCAAGCTGATCTCCGCGATCTATTCCGAGGGACTGGCCAATCCGGCATTGGACTATCCGGGCTCGGAACAGGCCTTCCTCAACGGCGAGGCCGGCATCCTCCTCAACGGAACCTGGGGCGTCGACAACTACGACAGCCAGGCCAAGAGCGGCAAGGCGGCGCTCAAGTCCTATCGCGTCGCCAATGTGCCGCAACTCTTTGCCAATCAGAAGGTCTGGGCCGACAGCCACATGTGGGTGATCCCGAAGGACGAGAACCGCAGCGCGGAAAAGACCAAGGCCGCGGAAGCCTTCCTGAAGTTCCTCTATGACAACAACTACGAATGGTCGCGCACCGGCCATCTCTCGGTCCGCCAGTCCGTCCTGGACTCCGCGGCGTTCAAGGCATTGCCGCACCGCAATGAATTCGCAGCGACGGCGACAAACGCCACGGCTCTCCCCCAGGTCCAGAACCAGCGGGCGGTCTACAACGCGATGATCACCGACCTCAATGCCATGTGGCTGACCGGCACGGAACCGCAAGCCGCACTGTCGGCCATGCAGGCCGGCGTCGAGCGCGTTCTTCGTCGCAATCGCTGATCGCAGAGCCTCGGGTTTTGCCGCGCGCCCCTCCCCGGAAGGGAGGGGCGTCGCGGAGCCTTGCCCTCCTCTTCATGTTTTCGCCTCTCCGAAGGCCCCATCACCAGGGAACCGTCATGTCCTCTTCGTTCGCCAAGCCCGCTTTGCCGCATGTCCCAACCCGCCGGGCGCTTTCGCTCGACGGCGCCTGGTCCTTCCGCCATGACAGCGACGGCATCTGGCGCGAGGCGCGCGTTCCCGCACCCTGGCAGGCCTGCTTCGAGGATCTGGCGGTGAGCTTCGGCACGGCCACCTACCGCCGATCCTTCTCGATCCCTGCCGGCTGGTCCGGATCCGAGATCGCCGTCTGCTTTGGCGCGGTCGGAGAGATCTGCTCGGTGGCCCTGAACGGGACGGAGATCGGCCGTCACGAAGGTGGCTATCTCCCGTTCGACATCGTCCTGCCGCCCCATCTTGTCCGGGACGAGAACGAGCTGCAGGTCATCGCGACGTTGCCCGACGCCGCCCGGCATGGGGACACGCCCGATTTTGCCGAAATTCCGCATGGCAAGCAGAGCTGGTACGGGCCGCAGGCAGGCATCTGGCAGTCCGTCCACCTCGAGGCACGGCCCGCCCTGCACATCAGCAGCCTGCGCCTCGATCCGCACTGGCCGGACGGCCGGCTGGACATCAGGGCCACCTTGTCGCAGCCGGTCGCCGCCGTATTGACCTTGACGGTCACCGATCCTGCCGGCGCCCTCGTCGCCACGGAAACGGTGCATGCGACCACCGGTGTCGCTGCACACACGCTTCAGATCCAGACGCCGGCGGCCTGGTCTCCGGACGCGCCGAACCTCTACCGTGCGCAACTGTCGCTGCAGCCGGAGGGCGCTTCGCCCGATGCTGCCGCCGACGAACGGGTCTCGACCTTCGGCTTTCGAAGCTTCGTCGCGCGCGACGGCTATCTCTGGCTGAACGATCAGCCGCTCTATCTGCGCGGCGCGCTCGATCAGGACTACTACCCCGACGGCTTCGGGACTCCGCCCTCGCTCGAGATGCTCGAAGACCAGCTCCGCAAGTCGAAGGCCATGGGGCTGAACTGCCTGCGATGCCACATCAAGGTGCCGGATCCGCGCTATTACGATGTCGCAGACCGGCTCGGCATGCTGATCTGGACGGAGATCCCGAACATCGAGACCTTCTCGCCGGCGGCTGCACGGCGCCTGCACGAGACGATGGCGGGCATTCTCGCGCGGGACCGCAACCACCCGTCGATCGTCATATGGACCCTGATCAACGAGGACTGGGGAACGCGCCTGCGCGAATCCGCCGAACAGCGCCGCTGGATTTCGGAGATGGTCGATTGGCTGCGGGCGGAAGATCCGATGCGGCTCGTCGTCGACAACTCGGCCTGCTTCCCGAACTACCACGTGAAGACCGACATCAACGACTACCATTTCTACCGGACGGCAACCGACAGGCGGGACGAGTGGGACCTGCTCTGCAAGGAATTCGCCGGGAACGCGGACTGGACCTTCTCGACCGACGACGAAGCGGTCCAGACCGGCAAGGAGCCCCTGATCCTGTCCGAGTTCGGCGTCTGGGGCCTGCCCGACCCGGCACGCCTGCGCGGAGACGACGGGCGCGACCCCTGGTGGGCGAGCTACGGTGCGACATGGGCGGACGGGACAGCCCTGCCCCAGGGCGTCGAGGCCCGCTATCGCGAACTGGGCCTGTCGCAGGTGTTCGGCCCGTTCCCGGCCTTCATCGAGCAGGTGCAGTGGCACCAGTACATGAACCTCAAATACGAGATCGAGGTCATCCGGCGACACCCTGAGATCGGCGGCTACGTGGTCACCGAACTGACCGACGTGCACTGGGAAGGCAACGGCCTGATGGACATGGCGCGCAATCCGCGCGTGTTCGCCACCGCGCTTCCCGAGGTCAACGGCGACGTCGTGATTGCGCCCGGCACCGTCACCCATGCGGTTGCCTCCGGCGGGACCGCCCGGTTCGAGCTCGCGCTGTCGGCAGGCGGTTCGCTCGTCCCGGCCGGAAGCCGGCTCGAATGGTCGCTCGCAGACCAGAGGGGCGTTGTCGATGTTCCCGAGATCCGGCCGATGCAGGTCCACGAGGCCTCGCTCGACATCGCCGTGGGCCCGGTGGCCACGTCATTGCGTGCGCCGGTCGCCTTTCGCCTGCTTGCCCCGAACGGTGCGCCGCTCGCGACCAATACCGAAACCCTGTCGCTCTACGGCGAACGCGAGATCACCGGAAGCCCTGCCTTCGCGACGGATCGTGAGGACGTCGAACAGCGTCTGACGGGTCTCGGCTACGGCGCGCGGGGACCCCAGGAGGCGGAGGTCTTCGTGACCGACCGGCTGACCCCCGAGATGATCGAGAGGATCCATGGCGGCCTCCACGTCCTGCAGATCGTCTCGAAGGCGCCGGGCCGGCTGCGCGACGACACGCCGCCGCGGGACG
Organism: Rhizobium sp. Leaf384; assembly: GCF_001424065.1. Classification (GTDB taxonomy): domain Bacteria; phylum Pseudomonadota; class Alphaproteobacteria; order Rhizobiales; family Rhizobiaceae; genus Ferranicluibacter. Next base: position 81,148 of record NZ_LMQE01000010.1, on the reverse strand, counting down.
GGCCGACGACGATCGAAATCGATCCGGGGGCCGGCGGCCTGATTTCCGGTGCCTATTTCACCTTCCCCGGCTATTCGCTGGTGGACCGGCACAAGTCGCTCTGGAGGGGTGACTGGGTCGGCAATTTCTCCTGGCTGAGGCGCGACGGGCCGTTCTCGCACGTGCCGGGCGGTCCGCTTCTCGACCTGTCCTTCAACGACGTCGTGCCGCATCAGGTCATGACCGGATTTCGACCCTGGGAGTTTCACGGCCGCGTTCACGCCGGCGTCGTAATCGGTTGGGTCCACAAGCCGGCAGCCTTTCTCATCGAGAAACGGCTTGGCCGTGGCAAGCTCGTGGCGACCACCTTCAGGCTTCTGGGCAGCCATCTGACGGATGATCCCGTCAGCACCGCGCTGCTCGACGGCCTGATGCGCCTGACGGAATCTCCCTGATCAAGACCGTTCACGCCGCGTGATGGGGCGACGACCCGCGACCCCGCAGCGGCAACGACCGCGCGGGGCCGGCCTCAGACGGCGCGCAGGGTTCGCGCGTGCGCCTGCAGCGTCGTGAAGACTTCGTAGCGGCGTTGGTGGAGAAGGCCAATCTCGCCCTCGGCCGGCAGGTAGGTGCGGTCTGCATGGCTCAGCGCCTGCATGGCCGAGCGGGTGTCGGCAAAGGCGCCGCTGGCCACGGCGCCGAGGATGGCCGACCCGAGGAGGACCGGCTCCTGCGAGCGGGTTCCGACGACAGGCTTTCCGCAGGTATCGGCAAGGATCTGGCGGACCAGATGGTGCTGGCCGGCACCGCCGCTGATCACGACGTGCTCGACCGGCGCGCCGGCACGGGCCTGCGTGTCGATGATCTGGCGAAGGCCATAGCCGATGCCGCAGAGGCCGGCGATGTAAAGGGCGATCAGACTGTCGAAATCCGCCTCCATGCCGAGACCGGCAATGACGGCGCGCGCCTGGGGATCGGCAAACGGCGCGCGGTTGCCGAGAAATTCGGGAACGACGTGCAGGCCGGTCGCACGTCGAACGGCGTCGGAGGCCGAGGGCGACCGGGAGGCTGCGGCGTCTGCGGCAAAAACGGGAAGCGGCACCCCCGCGCTTGCCGCCTCAGCCCTGGCCTCGGCGGCAGCCGGGTGGAACGCCAGGAGATGGTCGATGGCCGAGCCTGCGGCGCTCTGCCCGCCCTCGTTCAGCCACATCCCCGGCACCATGGCGGAGAAATAGGGACCCCAGACGCCGGGAACGAAGACCGGCTCCGTGGTGGAGGTCATCGTGCAGGAGGAGGTTCCAAAGACATATCCCAGATTGGAGCCCGGCCCCTGATCGATGCCCACCGTTCCGATGCCGCCGGCATGGGCGTCGATCATTCCGGCGGCGACCGCCGTTCCGGGCTTTAGTCCCATCGCGCGCGCCGCCTCCGCCGACAGGCCCTGCCCGAGCGGCGTGCCGGGGGCGACGATGTCGGTTCCGATCCGGGAGAAGCCCTCGAGCGCCAGGACATCGAGCCCTACGCGCGCGAAATAGGTCGGGTCCCAGCGGCTCTCGTGCGCGAGATACGTCCATTTGCAGGTCACCGTGCAGGTGGAGCGGGCAAGGCTACCCGTTGCCTTGAAGGTGAGGAAGTCGGCAAGGTCGAAGAACTGCCAGGCCGCGGCGAAGATCGCGGGCCGGTTTTCCCTCAGCCACAGAAGCTTCGGCGTTTGCATCTCGGGCGAGATCCGGCCGCCGACATAGCGCAGGACATCATGGCCGAGCTCGTTAATCCGCGCGGCCTGCGCCACCGCCCGATGATCCATCCAGACGATGATATCCCGGTCGGGATCGTCCGAAGGGCCGACGGGAAGGGGTGCGCCCCCCTCCCCGAGCACGACCAGCGAGCACGTGGCATCGAAGCCGAGACCGATCACGGCGCCGGGATCGATCCCCGCTTCCGCAACCGCCTCGCGCACGACGGCGCAGACGGCGGCCCAGATGTCGGTGCTCGACTGCTCGACCAGTCCGCCGGCCTCCCGGAACAGGGTGATATCGCGCTTTGCCGCGCCGCGCAGTCGCCCGGCCAGATCGAACACGCCGGCGCGCGCGCTCCCCGTTCCCACATCCACGCCAAGGACATACCGGTCGGATGGCGGCATGTTGGAGCTGTCTCGATCGGGCATGTCTCGTCTCGTCTTTTGCTGGTCGGCGCGGATGGGGTGTCGAACCAAGGGCGGTCTGCCGATCAGAGATCGACGCTGTTTGGAAGGATCACGAGATCGCGGATGGTGATGTTGCGCGGCCGCGACAGCATGAAGAGCACGGCATCGGCCACCTCCTTCGGCTGCATCAGGCTGCCATTGGCCAGCGCTTCGTCCATCTTCGCCTTCGGCCAGTCGTCGAGAAGCGCGGTGACCACCGGACCGGGCAGCACCGCACCGACGCGGACGCCGTGCGGCGCGACCTGTCGGCGTGTCGCGTGGACGAAGGCCTGAACGGCGAACTTCGATGCGGTGTAGATCGGCTCCCAGATCACCGGCACGACACCGGCGATCGAACTCGTGAACAGGATGTCGCCGGACTTCTGGGCGATCATATGCGGCAGGACCGCATGGACCGACCGGAACGCGGCGTTGATGTTGAGGTTCAGCATCCGGTCCCACGCGTCGGGATCACCCTCGGCGATCGCGCCGCCGACATAGGCGCCGGCATTGGCGTGGAAGACGTCGAGACGCCCGGCAAGGTCCAGGATCCGGGGCAGGATCCCGGAAAGTGCGGCGCCGTCCATGAGGTCGATGACCAGCGGCTTGGCGCGGTCGCCCAGTTCGGCGCAAAGCGTGTCGAGCTTGTCGGCCGCGCGGTCGATGAGGACGACGGTGGCGCCCTCCGAAATCAAGGTGCGGGCACAGGCAAGGCCGATGCCAGAGGCGGCGCCGGTGATGGCGACGACTTTTCCGGTCATGAGATCAGACATCCGAGAATTCTCCAGTTTTTTCTAGGCGCGGCCGTGGCTGACGCGCGAGCGGCGCGCCAGCGAATCCACGATCACGGCAATGGCGAGCACGGCGCCGGTGATCATGTAGCGCAGCGACGAGNTAGGCGCGGCCGTGGCTGACGCGCGAGCGGCGCGCCAGCGAATCCACGATCACGGCAATGGCGAGCACGGCGCCGGTGATCATGTAGCGCAGCGACGAGTTCAGGTTGAGCAGGGTCAGGCCGTTGGAGATGGCCTGGATGACGATGATGCCGATCAGCGCGGAATAGGCGCTTCCGCGTCCGCCGAAGAGGCTCGTTCCGCCGATCACGGCGGCCGCGATGGCGTTGAGGTTGACGTCGCCGGTGCCGGCCTGCTGGCTCGACGATGCGAGGCGGGATGCCGACAGGATCCCGCCGAGGGCGCCGAGGGTCGAGCAGAGCACGAAGGCGCTGGTATAGATGCGGCGCACGTTGATGCCGGAGCGCCTTGCGGCTTCGCGGTTGCCGCCGACGGCGAACATGGACCGGCCCCACTGCGTCCGTGTCAAACCATAGTTCAGGATCATGACCAGCGCCACGAACAGCCCGAACATCCACGGCACGCCCCGGCCGAGATTGAGATAGAACACGACGGCCTCGATCACGACCGTCAGGATGACGGCTTTGACGATGAGCGTGCTCAGCGGCTGGGACGACAGGTTGGCAGCCTCCCGACGCTTGCGCACCGACAGGCCGACGACGATCATGACGAGGCCCGGAACGAGGCCGAGCAGTGCCGACATCCAGCCGGGCATGACGAGGATCTGGCCGAAGCGGACGAGCGGCGAGGCATAGGGCAGGTTGATACTACCCGTCGGCCCGAGGATATAGAGCTGCAGGCCGAGCAGCGCGAGAAGGCCGGAAAGCGTGGCCACGAAGCTCGGCATGCCGAGCCGATTGTACATGAAGGCGTAGNCCCGGAATTGACCCAGAGAACGCCGATGATGGCCGAGGCCAGTCCGCTCATCGAACCGACGGAAAGGTCGATCTCGCCCAGGATCAGGACGCAGACGATGCCGAGCGAGATGATCCCGACCGTGGCGCAGTCGAACAGCAGGTTGACGAGGTTGTTCGGCGCGAGAAATATCGGATTCAGAAGGCTGAAGACGGTGGAGATGACGATCAGGCCGATGGCGACCGGCAGCATGCCGAGGTCACCGGACTTCACCCGTCCGACGAGGGTGCGCAACGCACCCGCAAGGCCCTCGGCATGGACGACGCGTACGTCGCTGCGGTCGAGCGCAGGGTCTTTCGCATTGGGGGTCTGGCTCATGCGGTGCTCCCGCCCATGGTGCTGACGTCGGATTTGCGTTCGATACGGCGCGACACGGCGTTTTCCGTCGCGCCGGTGATCGAGGCGACAAGCTCGTGGTTGGACGCATCCGGACTGAAGACGCCGTTGTTGCGCCCGAGCCGCAACACGACGATGCGATCGGCGACGGCGCGCACGTCCTCCATATTATGGCTGATGATGATGACGCCGAGCCCGCGGGCCCGCACGCGCTCGATGAGATTGAGAACCTCGGCCGTCTGGGCGACACCGAGGGCCGCCGTCGGCTCGTCGAGCATGATGATCTTGGGATCAAGCAGCAGCGAACGGGCGATGGCTACAGTCTGGCGCTGTCCGCCGGACAGGGAAGCGATCGGTTCGCGCACCGACGGGATACGGGCCGCAAGCTCCTTGAGGAGCGTCCAGGCGCGGACTTCCATGGCCACCTCGTCGAGGCTCCATGGCGACACTTCATGGCCGAGGAACAGATTGGCGACGACATCGAGATTTTCACAAAGCGCCAGGTCCTGGAACACCGTGGCGATGCCGAGCTCCAGCGCCCGGCTGGGGCTGTCGAGACTGACCGGCCTGCCGCAGAACTCGATCTGCCCCGACGTCGGCTGGTGCACGCCGGCGAGANGCGATGCCGAGCTCCAGCGCCCGGCTGGGGCTGTCGAGACTGACCGGCCTGCCGCAGAACTCGATCTGCCCCGACGTCGGCTGGTGCACGCCGGCGAGGATCTTGATCAGGGTCGACTTTCCGGCGCCGTTGTCGCCCACAAGCGCCACAACCTCGCCGGCCTTCACCTCGAGGTCGATATCGGTCAGCGCGGACACCGCACCGAAGTTCTTGGAGATTTTGGTCAACCGGAGGATGGGACCGCCCGTCGCCGGGCCTTCCGTCTGTCTGTTCGCCATGGTGCGCACGCTCTGTTGAAAGGGATGGACCGGTCGAGACGGCGCTCGACCGGTCGCTGTCAGCGAGGGCTCTACTTGATGCCGAGCTTGGCGCAGCCGTCGGCATATTCGCCGGTGCAGACTTCGGCGGCGGTCTGGATCTTCTTGTCGAAGATCTCGGCCTTGATGTTCTCGGCCGTGACGACGGCGGGAACGAAAAGC
>NZ_LMQE01000010.1:0-75649 GCF_001424065.1 Rhizobium sp. Leaf384 | reverse complement strand
CCGGCCGCCGCATCCGTCGGCGAACCGTTGATCTGCAGAACGCCGGCACCCTCGGCAACGCCGCTCTTCTTCAGATGGGCGACGAGCGACTGAGCGATCGCATGGCCGATGCCTTCATTGTCGAAGGACACGTAGTAATTCGCGGCCTTGGCCGGAATCGGCCGATCATAGGCGATGACCTTGACGTCCTGCGACTGGGCAATTTCGACAAGCGCGGCCGCCGCTGCCGAATCCACGGGGTCGAGAACGACAACCTTGGCACCCTGCGCGATGACGGAGTTGAACTGCTGCTGCTGCAGCGCCGTGTCGCCATTGGCATTCTGGTAGATCACGGTACAGTCGGCGCAGAGTTTGGCCATCTCGGCCTTGAAGCCGGGATAATCGTGGTTCTCGTAGCGCGTCGAGGCCTGGTCCGGCATCAGGAACGCGACGGTCGCGGCCTCCTGTGCGAAGGCAGAGCCTGAAAGCATGGCAGCGACAGTCGTCGACAGCAGCATTGTGGAATAAAAAGTCATAGTCTCCTCCGTTGATTTTCTGGGCCACCGAAGACCCGCACTTCTCCGCTCTTCGATCGGCCGCATGGCTTCGCTCGAACGAAAGCATCCAGCCTGAAGGTCGTAAAGTTCGTGCGCTCTCCCAGCCAACCCTCCAGTCGGCACTTCATCGGTTGTGCAAGTCTGCTCAATCGATGAAGCATGTTTGTCATGGGATGGTTTTGCTGTCAAGGTGGGTTTGAATGGAGCCAGGCGTGAATCAGGAAAAATCCGCGAAGAAGACCACGATCTACGATCTGGCGGAGCTTGCCGGGACGTCGGCCAGCGCCGTCAGTGCGGTCCTCAACGGAACATGGAAGAAGCGTCGGATCAGTGCCAAGCTGGCCGAGCGCATCACCACACTGGCNCGTGCCGAAATACGACAATCGGTATTTCGGCTCGATCGTCGAGACCTTCGAGACGATGGCGCGCGAGCGCGGGCTGTTTCCGATCATCACCTGCACGCGCCGCGATCCCGAACTGGAGGTGGAGGCGGCGCGGACCATGCTGTCCTACCAGGTCGAATGGCTCGTTTCGACGGGCGCGACCGATCCGGACCGCATCAGCGACCTGTGTACGGCCGCAGGCGTCGGCAGTCTCAACCTCGATCTGCCCGGCACCAAGGCGCCCTCGATCATCTCGGACAATTTCTCCGGCGCGCGCGAACTGACCCGCCGGATACTTCTGAACAGCCGCGCGCGGCTGGGCGAAGCGAGACCCTTGCTGTTCATCGGAGGACGCGCGCGCGATCACAACACGTCTGAGCGAATTCGCGGATTTCGCTCGGCCCATGCGGATATCGAAGTGCCAGTCGAGGAACATCATATCCTAGCTAGCGGGTACGCTCCGGAAAAGGCCGCGGCTTCGCTTGCTCTGTTGGCTGCCCAGGAAGGTTCTGTTCCCGAGGGAATGTTCGTGAACTCCACCATATCGCTGGAAGGCGTCATGCGCTGGATAAAACAATCCGGCCGATATGCGCACCGTAAACCGGTGATCGGATGTTTCGACTGGGATCCCTTCGCAGCGCTTCTGGGCGACGATGTCGAGATGGTACGCCAAGATGTTCAGCGGATGCTCGACGCTGTATTCGCCATCATCGACAACGGTTCCGCTGACAAAGCGTTGATTGAAATACCTGCGATCTTCCGCGAAAACTTCATCGCGTGATACGGACATATGTTTTATGACCGCCACCTTCTGTCGACGACCGTCATGGAAAAACCGCATGTGTCTCCGGCGTGTCGGTTCAGGATGACACCCGACACTCTCAGGAAAATAGCCGTCACCAGGTTCCAGGCAGCGTGATCAAGACGGTTTCGATCGAATACTCGTGTTTCCCCATACGATCGGCCGTTTCAGGCAATGTTGCCGCGCACCCCGATATACCACGGTCGAAGTGGCGACGCGCGGCTCGGCTTGGTGGAGACGTGCGCTCCGCCGTCGCCAGCCGAAGACGGGAAAACGGGGAGTTGGGAGGTCCCTGGGCTACTTCAGCGTTCCACGTGCCCGAGAAGGGTCAACGTGTCGGGTCGGATCGAGATAGCGAGATGGAAGCAAACGTCTGTTGCCGAGTACGCCGTTCAATATCAGGCGGGAGCGTGCTTAAGAAGGAGAACGACGCGTGTGGTCTAGAACTAAAAAGCCGCTGGGCTGAGGAGACGCGATTCACACCGGGCCGGACAGCGGACTGACAGACGACATCTCATAAGACGGAGTCGATTTCACCGATCCTTCGTGATTTGAACGCTCATTATCCTGCGAGGCCATCATGTTGCGTATTCTACGAGATAACGGCCTGACTATCGTCCTGATGACCCTCTCCATCTTTACGATCATCGGAATGTTCTTCACCGGGTTCGCGGTGTACAGCGAGGATTTGGCCACCCACGGCGCAGTCCCGCTTACCATGGCCGCGTATGCGGTCTCCGGACACTTTTTGTCCGCCGTCTTCGAGAACTGGGAAAGCGAGTTCCTTCAGATGTCGGCCTACGTGGTCCTGACCGCGTTCCTCTTCCAGCGGGGATCGGCGGAATCGAAGGATCCGGACGAACCCGCTGCCCATGATGAGGAACGGAGTCCGGAACTCGGACGCAGCGAAAGGAACCCGCCGTGGCCCGTGCGCGCCGGCGGCATGGCGGAAGCCTTTTACCGCTATTCGCTAGGTATCGCGCTTGCGGTGATCTTCGTCCTGAGCTTCCTACTCCATTTGGGATACAGCGCCGAGGATGCCAGTGCGGAAGCCATCATGCATGGCAGTCCACCGGTATCGCTCCTCCAGCATCTGGGGAGCGCGCAGTTCTGGTTCGAGTCCCTGCAAAACTGGCAGTCGGAGTTCCTATCCACTGCTGTCCTCGTCGTTCTGTCGATCTTTCTCCGGTTCAAGGGATCGCCGGAATCCAAACCCGTGTCAGCGCCTCACTCCGAGACTGGAAGCTGAAAAATACGGGCAGCTCACCTCAGTCGTGGAATCAGGGGCCGAGGTAGCCGCATTCAACCCGCAATTTGGGAAGGTCTGGGGAAGAGCGACGTGTGGCCGTGACGCGCTGGCAGCGGCCGATGTCCGAATAGCTGGTCATGGCCGCCAGACGATGGAACTCCCCGGAGCTCCGGTCATAGTGCCGCATCTGCTCCCGACCATCGTCCCAAGGGCGCCGGCTATCCTGCTTCATGCTGCTGCGGGGAGAAAGGGAGCAGGGCTCTATCGCGTCGCGTGGCTTGGGCATCGCCTTGGATGCGGCCAAGCGCCGTGGACCGGAGTTCATCCTTATCCAGAGAAGGATTGGCAGCCGTTGGCCTAGACGGATTTTGTGGGCTCCCCGGTCGACGTCAGCAATCGCATCTGGCGGTCGAGCGCATCGGCTTTCTCGTCGGCTCTCGTATCGGTACACGCCATCACCAACCCTGCTATTCCCAGATCGGGATGTCAGATGTTGGTTTGGCGCGGACCTGAGAAGAGAGCGATCCCCGTATGCGAGGCACTCGGTATCGGCTTCCTCAACGACGCGATCAACGCGCGGACCTGCTTGATCTCGGAGATATCCGCGGCTCAGGAGGCCGCTTCGCGACCGAAAATCTTCCCAGCACCCTCGCGCTCGTTGAGCCGATGACGACCTGGCCTGACCGCTGCCAGGCCCGGCCCTGCCAGATCGCACTGGCTTGGCTGCCGTTCCAGAAACCGTTCATCGTGCCGATCCAGGGGCCACACAAATTTCCCACGTGATCGAAACATCGGCGCGCCGACCGTCAGCTTCTCGTCCCTCGGAACTCGCGGAGCTGAACGAAGCGGGTTCGGCGATCGAGATCTAGGGGCCAAGATTTCCCGACGAGCTCCAGGTGTTCTCGGTCGTGGAAGCGCATGCCAGAACCTGATGGTCGTGTTTGCGGCATCGACACCGGTCGAGTCGACCTGGGCGCGACTCCAACCCCGGACGGGGCCTTTGCGAGGCCCGGCACTTCACGCGCAGGGTCGCCGCGGCGATCGCGCCCTCCAGCTCAAGGCTAGCGCGACCTTGTCTCCCGCGACCGGATCACGGCCACCTACCGGCGCCCCCTACCCGGGCAGCGGGTTCCTTGATGGAGAAGTCAGCATCGACGGGAGCAGCTTCCATGTCGTACCGGTGGGCACGCATGGCGGCATCGAGCTGCGCAACCATGAGGTGGTCGCCGATGTGGAACTGTTTGGCCTCGTCGACGGCATGCCGACGAGGCCGGTCGAACTCGAATGACGACATCTCAAGTATCCACAACTCGTACGACGGAACTTGACAACGCGGACCTGATCGAAAGTCTTGGCGAGCCGACTACTTCTTGGTGAGTGCGGCAGGCTTGTGCGCGGCCCGCTTTCCTGACTTCGAGCTTTCGACGATGACCTGCGGGGCCTCTTTCGATGCCTTCACCGTATGGCCCTCGATCTTGGTGTCCGAAGTCTGTTTCTTGACGACCTTGCCTTCGGTTTTTCCCTGGCTGGTCTTCCAGGTGACCTTGTCGCCCTTCTTTAGATTCTCGCTCATGACGGTCCCCCTCAGTCCGGGCTGACCGCTGACGGCGGTCTTGCGACGGCGACGGCTTCGGTCTTGTCGTCTCCGGCGAACTCGTTGTCGGCTTGCTGATTGACCTGGGTTACGTCTTCGGATTCCTGCTCGGTCAACTCGTGCTGTCCCTCGGCCCGCTTCCAGTGGTCGTCGTGCGAGCCCTCGGGGCGTCCTTCGTCTTCCCAGATTCTGTAGGCGCGCTCGCGCCGCTGCTGTTCTCTGTCGTCCATGGCGGTCTCCTCGGGGTTGGCCGTGGATAACTCGGTCCGCGCGTGAGTCGTTCCTGCCCTGCCGCCGGCGAATCCTTAAGGATTTCGTGATGTGATTGCCGGATGGCCAAGGCACCTTCCGACAAACGCCGATTCATCGGTCTCGATTACCGCGCCGATGCCCCTTTGCGCGGGCAGCCTCGAAGAGCGCGCGATCCCGCGCAGCCTCAGCTCCCGCTGGACCCGATGCCCGCCCGGATCGAGCCGTGTCTGGCGCGCCTCACAGGCAGCCCCCCTGAAGGACCGGAGTGGGCCTACGAGATCAAGTGGGACGGATACAGAATCGCTGTCCATGTGGAAGTCGGCGGCGAGGTCCGCGTGTTGACGCGCGGCGGCCATGACTGGACCTACCGCTTTCCGACGATCGTGAAAGCCGTGAGGGAGCTGGGCCCGGCAACGATGATCCTGGACGGAGAGGCGGTCGTGCTGGACGAACAGGGACGCAGCGATTTCAACGCCCTGGTGGGATCGCTCGGCGGTCGAGGCGGCAAGAAGGTTTCGACCGACACCGTCTTCTACGCCTTTGACCTCCTTTATCTGGACGGTCACGATATATCGATGCTCTCCCTCGAAGAAAGACGCATGCTCCTCGACCCCCTGCTTGAACATGCGTCAGGCGCGGTAAGGCTGCCGGAAATGATCGAGTCCGACGGCGCTTCCCTGTTTGCCAGCGCCGCGGAGCTTGGTCTGGAGGGAATAATCGCGAAGCGGTTGGACGTACCCTACAGGTCCGGACGCGGCGGCGAGTGGCGCAAGATAAAGTGCGTCCAGGCGGACACCTTCGTGATCATCGGTTACGAACCGTCCGCTTCGACACCCGGCGCGGTCGGCAGCCTGATCCTCGCCGGACAGAAAGGGAACGATCTGGTCCACGTCGGGAATGTCGGAACTGGTTTCTCGGATTCCGTCGCGCGCCAGCTCAGGAACCAGCTCGACGCGATCGTCACGGAGCGGCCGGCCGTCCGGGTAGAGGCCAGGTCCGCCGTCTACGTCCAGCCGATCTTGGCCGCCGAGATCGAGTATCGAGCGTGGACGGGCGACGGCAAGCTCAGGCATGCCTCGTTCAAAGGCGTCCGGGATGCCGCCGACGAAATCGCGATCTATTCGGTGGACGTCTGATCGCGAGCGGCGGGCCAATCGTTCGCGGGTTCGCCGGGTAGCGCATACCGTGCAACGCTCCGGGCGACGAGACAGTCATAGCGAGCGCCAAGCACGAGCGAGGCCTTCTTACCGATCCTGATTGATTAGAATCGAAACGACTATTCAAGACTCGAGCGGAGTAGATGGGTCGGTTCGCATCGATCTCGTCATTTTTGGATCGATATGCGTGAGCACTGACTTTTTTTCGCCTCCGTCTAATGCGATGGGGTCGTCTGGCGCAGTTCGGCAATTGACGAGCTGCCGCGCGGTCATTGATCTTTGTGGCATCTGCTACCGAAGTCCGCTGTTATCCCTAAAAGCCGGCAAGACCGCTCACTTCGAAGGCTGCTGCATAGCTCAGCAAGGTGTGGCGCCATCTCGCCAAATCGAACAAGGTTGTTAAGACCGGGAGCCATGCTGTTGCGTTAACCGGATGTCGGTCGGGCCGAGAGACATTCCGGGTCGCGCAATATTCGCCTGCTTCGGGCCATGCTACGTTCCGTTTCCGGACCGGCACAGCAGGCGGAGGCTGCGGGCTGGGGCGAAGCCGAGGTCGCGGCGGTTCTGGTGGATGTCGCGAACCGCCACATGCTGTCTCTGAACGCAAACCTGGAGGCCGAGAAAATGATCCGCGACGCGGCATCGAGGTCCACGATCAGGACGACGTGGGAGGGACTTCCTCGAGCTCGCGTTCTTCCTCGATTGCGGAGAGCTGGTTGTTCGCAGCGTCCATGACGGCCGTCAGAAACTCCACCCGCTGCCATCCGAGCGTGTGAGCTTCCTCGAGCAAAAGCTGGACGGCGAAGTCGACGGTCTGCTCCAGTTCGACCTTGCGCTCTGGGCTATCGGGCTTCGCTGTCGGCGGATCGATCATCGCTTCCCTTGTCGGTTTGTAGGAGGACGCCGCACGCAGGTTGGTTGCTCGCCTCGCTTTCGTTGCCCGCAGCGAGAATTCGCAAAACCGCTGCGTCCAGCATCTTGTCGTGTGCGATTGACAACCCGCGACCTGTCAACGGAAACCAATCCGGCCTGTGTTGGTTCCTTCTACATGAAGCGAAAAACCGACGGTTCAGCCCACTACCCCGGCACCCCTGACGGACGATATTTCGTGGTGCGCGGCCGACTTTGGCGCAAGAGCAACCCGGGTCTGGGCGACGACGAGCGGGAACGCCTCGTCAAAGAACTGATGTCCGCGCGTCGGGCGGTGCGCGATGCAAAGGGGGAAAGCTTCGCGACATCGGAGGCGCGGAAGCGGGTGGACGCTGCCAAGGTCGCACTCGGCGAACGCGGAGCGGTCTGGTGGAGCGACGGAAGTCCTAACTACAACAGGCATATGGCGAAGAACACGCCGTACGCCGACTGGTTCGCGTCGCTGAAGACGCCCGAGAAGACGTGACACCCGACTTACTCGTCCCATGGTCTCGAAGCGCGAGACACCGCCGGTGAACTTGAAGGTCGCTATGCGGCTGGTCGGCCTCGTCGGACTCGAACCCCGCGCGCACCATGACAACGCGCACGACGGACTCCCGAAAAAGCGGGACCCCGAGAGTTTTGCCGAGAACGGCCTCCAGCTCGAGTGGCGGGCATCAGACGTCCTCCCTGCCCTAGCGGCGCCTAAGGTACGGGTGGCCATGTCGCCTTGGATCGGTCCCGGCCGGACGATGGCCACCCGGACGACGAGGTCGTAAAGCGTGCGCGGCTTGAGCCTCGGCAGCATCGCCAACTGCGCCGGGAACCCGACCTGGAACGTTCTCGAGGTTTCGGCCTTGGGCTACTCCCCAGGTATCATAGACTAGGGGATCGAACGTAGGGGCGTCCGTGCGCTGGCGGTTCGTAGCGCACTTCAGGCGACTCGCGCGTTCTTCGTTCGTAAGCTCGGGAGCGGCCCCGCTGCTTGATCATCTGCCGGACCGATGCTCGCAGCCGAGGGAGGAAAGCGTCGATTTGACTCCCGCGGGTCGGCTGGCGCAGTATCCGTGAGCGCAGGACCTACGTTTGATCGCTGACGATGTCAAACTGGCGCTGCCGGCTATGTTCCCTTCTCGTAGGCCTACGTTGAACCCCATAGCTGAGCTTGGGGACCGGGAGCTTCGCTCGGTCCTCCCGGCGCCCTGAAATCGATATGGTCCGTGACGCGACAGGCTTGAGGACCGTCGGCGGACATTGTCGGTTATCGCTCCGTCGCAAAGCGGACGCAGCCCCGCCCTGAAGCCTTCGCTTGATCTGGATCAACTCGCTTCGCCGAGGCATGCGGTACGACAATGCCACGAGGATAGAGAGAATGGATCGGATCCGTACCGGAGGCGCGGCCATAGAGTTCGCGGGATCCTACTAAAACAATGCCGGCTGGACGGCATATCAAGGACTTGAGATGTACAGTAGCTACAACAGACGCAGAGCCACCCTGTCAGTGTTGGGTGGATCAATGCTGGCGGCAGGCGCTCTGGTGCCTTCGGTCGCGTCGGCCCACGTAAAATGGTTCGAGGCCTACGAGGTCGCTGCCAAGCCGGTCCCGATCGTGACCACCCTGACCTTACCCTACTTCTGGCTGGCACTTCTGCTGGTGCTCGGCTTCTTCCTGGCAACCACGTTGCTGGAGCGTCGCCAGGCAGGCAGCATGGCGATAGGCGGACTTGACGCGGTAACCGCTACCTTGCGCAACCATGCCGACCACTTCCTTCTGAGCGTGCTGGCGGCCTTCTTCGTATCCCTGTTCGCCGTCGGAGGATCATATCTGACCCCGGATCTAAAGACGCAGTCGGAACTGGTGCCGTGGGCGCAGATCGTAATCGCCGCGCTGATCCCCATGCGCCGCACGCGCCCGGTCGCCGCGGTTGCGATCGTCGTCCTGTGGCTGTTCACCTTGCGTGACTACGACCTGTTCCACCTATTCGACTATCTTGCTCTTGGCTTGGGTCTTGCGGGATACCTTCTCCTTTCCGGCATGCCCGACGGCAAGTGGCACGACCGGCGCTTCGGCGTCCTCCGCTGGGGCATCGCGCTTGCGCTGACATGGTCGAGCATGGAGAAGTTCATGTACCCGCAGTGGTTCATGCCGCTCCTTGAGGAAAAGCCGTTCCTGGCTTTCGGCATTCCGTTTCGAGCCTACACGACAATGGCGGGCGTCGCCGAGTTCACCTTGGGCTTCGGTCTCCTTTGGACCCCTTTGGTACGCCGTTTGTCCGCTGTGGCGCTCTTCACGCTGATGTTCGCCGCCGTGTACCCGTTCGGTCGCGTAGACATGATCGGCCACGCCACGATCCTGGCGTCCCTTCTCATAGTGCTTGCCGATCCCCAGCGTGCCGATGCCATGGAGATCGCGCCGGAAGGCCGTGCGGCTACCTTGTACGTGCCGGCGGGGCTGGCAATCGCGTTGGCTGTGACAATGATCTCGTACGCCGGTCTGCACAACGTCATCTACGACCGCATCGGCGGCCAGCTCGCGATATTTCTTCGGCCGGAATCAAACGCGCCAACCGCTACGACGGGTGCCGCGCCAGGCGGGTTCTGGCGAGGCAACGAGCACTATCACGGTGACGCCGGCGACAGTGTCGCGCCGGGCGCGGGGGCAGCCGCCGCGATGATCGAGCAGATGAACGCGATGCACGAAGCGAGCAGCCATTTGACCGTCACCGGAGACATCAACCACGACTTCGTCTCGCTGATGGTGCCGCACCATCAGGCGGCCGTCGAGATGGCCAGGACGTATCTCGAAAGCGGAAACGATCTGAAGCTCCGCCAACTCGCCGAGCATATCATCGCGGACCAGCAAAGCGAGATCGAGCAGATGAAGGCGTTGATGCCGGATGCCGTCGGCGGGATGCACATGCACCACTGACACCGGCGACCAGCGCGGCCTATCAGGTCGCGCTGGTCTGGCTGGGATGACGGGCGACCTGCGACAGAGGTCAGCGTGCCACGGCGCAGGAGACACCTTCGTCCAGCGGGGGACCTCGGTCGATGCCGTGGAGCGATTGCCGTAAAACATGACCCGACTTCAACGCGCGCTTCCGTTAGCGGCGTCATTCGTGAAAGGCCGAACGCGTCGCCTCTCGAGGGAGAGAGGCGGACCGCAACCGCGCCGGATCATCGAGGACTTAACTTCCGGAAACGCCCGTCTCTCGAGCGGTGTCACCGCGACGAACCTGGGACCGAAGTAATACGATCGGATCGGCGATACGACCCTTTGTTTCCCCCGTCCTGTAAGGCGCGGCCCGCGACAGGCACTCTTGGGCTATGAAACAGCAAACGTGCGACGTTAACGGACAGCGCTCATCCAAATCTCACGTCGGTCAATGGTTCGCTCGATTGCCCGGCACCCACTCCCGCAGAGAAACCTCTTACGCTTAAGCGGTATCCGTCACGGCGGAGGCCGTCGGCGTAAAGCGACCGTCCGTCGTCGGGAATGAACAGTGTCTCGAAAGGCCCACGGAAACCCTGCTCTCTTGAGCCGTGTCATTCCGACCGGCTAGGGGCCTGTCGGCGACAGTCTGTAGGTTCTGAAGAGAGATGCCAGCGTCGGCCAGGCGTTCCAGAGGGTACTTGGCATCGATGCGGCGGTAGGAAAAGGAAGTCATGAGATCGATCGACAGACGTACATCGTCGACGTAGTTATCGATGGACGTGGGGAGCCTTACTCCTGCGATGCGGGCTCGTCGATCCGTTCGACGACCGCACGCTGCTTCCGCAGCGTCACCGGGATCTGAACGTCCTCGGATGTGGCCAGGCGTCGTATCCGGATCTCTTCTACGAGAACGAGACGTTTTTCGACCACCACGATTTCTTCCACCACGGGAATGATGGTCACGTCGCCTTCGACACGCAACTGCGGAATTCGATCGACCTCTTTGCCGATCGGCTCTCTGGAGATGTCGACGGTCTCACCCGCCAACGTGGCCTGGGCGATCTCGCTCACCGTTTCCGACGAGGTTTTCACGCGTACCCGGCCTGTGACAATTCTTTGCCTGTCTATCTCGAAGGTCTCTTCTACCCGCGATATGCATATGGGCTCGTCGATGGGCATGCGTTGGCACCTCCGCTACCGCCACTAAATACGGGCGGACGGAAATGGTTCCGACCGCAAGATGCGCAAGCAAGCCTCAGATCTGAACGACCGCCCGCAGCGCCTCCTCCAGGGCGTCCAATCCGTATGGCTTGACCAGGAAGGCGGTGCGGGAAACGTCGCCCAAAGGCGGGGGCACCGACGAACCGGTGGCGAAGATGATCGCGACATCCGGCCACGTCGCGCGGACACGGGCGCACAGCTCTTCGCCAGACATGTCCGGAAGACCCAGATCGGTGATCATGACGTCGAACTGCTGCCCCTCCAGCAACAGAAGAGCCTCCTCAGCCGAACTGGCTTCGGCGACATGGTGATCCTTCTCGATGAGGATGTCGGCCGTGGACATCCTGATGAGGACCTCGTCCTCGACGAGCAGAATGCGAAGGCGATGGGTCGCATCGGCTTCGGGCTGCCGACGGATCGGACTACCCATTGTAGGCGGCTCCGGCTGCCGTCTGTCGTCGAGGACCTGCCTGATTTTCCTTGCCAGCTGCTCGCGGCTATAAGGCTTTGACAGAAGCTGGACGCCGGCGTCGAGCCGACCGCCGTGGACTATGGAATTTTCGGTGTAGCCGGACGTGAAGAGCACGCCGATGTCACGGATACGATCCTTCGCCTTACGGGCAAGATCCGCGCTTTTGAGAGGACCCGGCATCACGACGTCGGTGAACAGGAGATCGATCGCGACCCCGCTTTCGATGATCGACAGAGCCGCTGCAGCGTCCGGTGCCTTCAGGACGCGGTATCCGAGTTCCTGAAGCATCTCCACGACGGTGGAACGCACGCCTTCGTCGTCTTCCGCCACCAGGACAGTTTCGTGTCCGCCCTCGACCGGAATATTGGCCTGTTCCAGACGAAGGTCCTCCAGTTGTGTCGACCGCGGGAGGTACATCCTGACCGTCGTCCCTTGGCCTATCTCGCTGTAGAGCTTCACATGGCCGCCGCTTTGCTTGACGAAGCCGTAGACCATCGAAAGTCCGAGGCCCGTTCCCTTGCCCTCCGGCTTTGTCGAGAAGAACGGCTCGAACACCTTCTCCATGACCTCCGCCCCCATGCCGCTTCCCGTGTCCGTCACGGAAACGACCACATACTGTCCGGCTTCCACCTCGTCGTGGCGGAGCGCGTAGGCGTCGTCGAGGAATGCGTTGCCGACCTCGATGGTGAGCCTGCCATAGCCTTCCATGGCATCGCGGGCGTTGATCGCGAGGTTGAGAAGGGCGTTCTCGATCTGCATGGGATCGACGAGAGTGTTCCAGAGCCCGCCGGACACGACCGTTTCGACTTCGATGCCCTCGCCGATCGTCCTGCGAAGCATGTCGTCCATGCCGCGTACCAGGCGCCCGACGTTGAGAACTCGGGGATCCAGAGCCTGTCGACGGCCGAACGCCAGAAGCTGGGACGCGAGCTTTGAACCGCGGTTCACGCCTTCAAGAGCGTTCGAAACACGCTTCTGCGCGCGCTCGTTTCCGACGATGTCCTTTCCCAGAAGCTGCAGGTTTCCGGCGACGACCTGGAGGAGATTGTTGAAATCGTGGGCCACACCGCCGGTGAGATTGCCGATCGCCTCCATCTTCTGGGCCTGCTGCAGGGCGAGTTCCGTTTTTCGAAGTGCCGTAGCCGCCTCCTGCTCCTGGGTGACATCGCGACCGACCGCGTGAATATAGCTATCGTCGGGGACTGCGGTCCACGAAATGGTCCTGTAGCTTCCGTCCCTGCACTGGTAGCGGTTGACGAAGGCAAACGTCGTCGCTCCGCTGCCGAGCTTCGCCACCTCGTCCAGTGTCGCCCGGAGATCGTCCGGATGGATGAGACGGGTGAACGAAGTATTCAGAAGCTCTTCCGGCAACCATCCAAGCAGCGATGTCCAAGCGGGGTTGATGGACAGGATATTGGCCTGGAAGTCGGCGACGAGCATGATATCCGTCGACAGCCGCCACATTCGGTCCCGGTCGGCCGTGCGTTCGGCTACCCTCTGCTCAAGGGTCTCGTTGAGCTCGGAAACGTGTTCCAGCGTCGCGCGCTGTTCCTCTATGTCGGTATTGGTGCCGATCCAAAGTACGACCGCGCCGGTCTCGTCCTTGATCGGGATGCCGCGCGCGATATGCCAGCGATACGCGCCGTTGCGGTCTCGGAGGCGGAACTCGGTCTCGTAGGGATTTCCGGTGGACAGCGACGATGTCCACTTCTCGACCGCCGGCTCCAGGTCCTCGGGGTGCACCATCCCGACCCAGGCGTCTCCGTTCAGCTCCCCTTCCGAATGACCCGAATATTCGTAGACACGGCTGTTGAACCAGTCGAGCTTCCCGTCTGGACCTGCGGTCCAGACATGGTTGGGCATCGCTTGGGTCAATGCCCTGAACCGCGCCTCGCTTTCCCGGAGGGCGCGTTGGGACCGCCGACGTTCGGTGACGTCCTGAACGACGCCGACGAAGCGGACCGGCACTCCCTGGTCGTCGTACTCGAACTCGCCGCGCCGTGCGATGAAGCGTTTTTCCCCGGTATCCGCCCGACGGATCCGGTATTCGACGTTGAGGGGAGCGGTTCCACTTCGTCGCGTTTCGGGGTTCGAGGCGACAGACTGGTCGTCGTCGACGACCAGAGCCTGGATCATGTCGATCGGTATCGTGTCGACGACATCCAGACCGTAGATCTTGCAGAACTCGGGGGTCGGAGCGAGAACGTTGCTCGTCAGGTCGAGTGCGAAGACGCCGACACCGCCGGCCACCTGCGCCCGTCGCAGGCGTGCCTGCGCGTCTATGAGTGCCTGGTCGGCAAGATGCTCCTGCGTCCGGTCGCGGAGAATCTTGACGAAGCCGATGGCGGTGCCCGAGTTGTCGAGCAGCGGTCGGATCTCTCCGCTTGCCCAGAAACGCCGGCCGTCTTTGCGGACGTGCCATCGGTCATGGTGGGCCGATCCGTTCTCGAGCGCGGCCCGGATAGCCTCGTCCGCCTTTCCGGCCGCCTTGTCTTGCGGGTTGAACAGCATTTCCCAATGGCTGCCGACAACCTCGTCCGCCGTCCAGCCGAACGTCAGCCGCGCCCCGTCGTTCCAGCGCACGATACATCCGTCGAGGTCGAGCGCTATGATGGCGTAGTCGACGGCGCTGTCGATGATCTGCCGGCTATGCTCTTCACTTGCCCGCAGCGCCTTCTCCGCCATGACCCGGTCCGTAACGTCGGACCCCTGGGCGAAAACGCCGACGATCCGGTCGTCGGGATCGCGGATAGGCTGGTAGACGAGGTCGATGAACCTTTCCCGAGATTCGCCTTCCGTCCCGTTTTTGAAAACGATGGGCACGGCGGTTCCGACGTGCGCCTCGCCCGAGGCGTAGACGCGGTCCAGAAGCTCGAAAAATCCCTGCCCCACGAGATCCGGGTAGGCCTCACGCGCGGTCTTGCCCAGCACGTCCCTGTTCCCGACCAGGTTTAGGTAGGCCTGATTGACGAGATCGAAGACGTGCTCGGGCCCGTATAGCATCGCGATGAAGCCCGGAGCATTCTCGAACATGTACCGCAGCCGCTCGCGCTCGCTCGACCGCCAGCGTTCGGCCTCCACGCGCTCGGTGACCTCGTGTACGATCGCGAGTACGCCGATCGGTATGCCCGCTTCGTCGAGAACCGGCGAATAGTCGAGGTCGAGCAGTACCTGCTGCGGATACCCCTTCCGATGGAGGGTCAACTCCTGCTGCCGGTAGCTCAGGGTGCGTCCGGCGAGGCCGACACGCATGACATTGTCGTTGAAGTCCGCGACTTCCTTCCAGCCTTCACGGACATTGGTACCGAGAAGTTCGGGGTGCCGGGCGCCTGCGAACTGCGCATAGGCGTCGTTGTAGACCATCACGCCTGCTTCGCCCCATAGGGTCACCATGGGGACGTTTGAATTGAGGATAAGCGATACAGTGGAGCGAATTGTCGACGGCCATGTATCAAGCGGGCCGAGCGGAGTGCGGTGCCACGGATACGTGGCAATCAGCCTGGCCAGTTCGTTGTCGGCGACATTAGTCGGGAAAGTGGAGGTCATTGCACCAGTCGGGTTCGAGCACGTGCGCTAGTTAGCACAGCTCTTCAACTCTTTCAGCAGCTCTTTGCGTTGCCCAGGCAAGGACAACGCAACGCGCATGACGTCCGGAACCCGTATCTCCTCGTGAGGTACAGCGGGAAGTGCTTGGCCTGAAAGCCAGGGCCCAAGCCGGGCAGCTTGCTCATTGAGAACAGGTTATCCTTTCGACTAAGGCTCTCGTGGTCGCGACGATCAACGAAGAAGACCTGGATTGTCAGACAAAGACTAAGCGTCTGCAGGCATAAGACGAGAAAACTGCGCTGGTAACAGCCGACCGAAGTCTCAGGACGCGCTCTCGAAAGGATAAATTCGCCGTTCCTCTACCGCGCGGGTTTCGAATCCGCTTTTAATGTCCGGGAATCTATTGAGTCAGACAATTGCGTTCTTCCATTCAAGTCGACGGCCATTCGTTACCCGTAATGAGCCGACCGATGTCGTAGGCGCGTTCCAAGCCGTCCTTTGTACTCGATGGATCAATCGGCAACAGAAGGTCTAGACCGCTTGTCTGCATACCGCAGAAGCCAAAGATGCCCTGGACGATCTGCACGTTCAACGCACTGAGGTAGCCGCGGCGCTCATAGGTACCGCGATCCGCGCCACCGATCGCGACGACATGCCCTTTCATCCGTCCAAGCAGACGTGTCATCCCGTTGTCGGGCCCCTCGATAAAGGCCCAACCGTGAACGAAGACGCGGTCGATCCAGCCCTTCATGAGCGCTGGCATGGACCACCAGTAGACCGGGAATACGAGCACGAGGGC
Organism: Rhizobium sp. Leaf384; assembly: GCF_001424065.1. Taxonomy (GTDB): domain Bacteria; phylum Pseudomonadota; class Alphaproteobacteria; order Rhizobiales; family Rhizobiaceae; genus Ferranicluibacter. Next base: position 59,794 of record NZ_LMQE01000010.1, on the reverse strand, counting down.
TTCGGCTCGATCGACCCGTCTCTGCTCCTTTAGAACGTCGGCAGGCGTCGCGCCGCGACCGTGGAAAAGGTCGTTGTCGGGGCCCACGAACCGCGGGTCGAATGCGCTCGAAGCAAGATTGAGGATCTCGTGCGTGGTGTCCGGAACGCTCTCGATCCCATCTACCAGCCGAGTGATCGCGGCATGGGTATATGACGCCAGGTCTGGATGGGCTGTAACGATCAAGATATGCATGTCCGATCCTTGCCGATTGCGTTGGTGAAGGTTCGTACTGTCACAGATCGATTATGGCGCCTTCGGTGCGCAACTGACTGATGTACCAGTCGGTGTCCATCAGTTGCTCCGGAAAATAGAGGCCAGATGGGAAGGCGGCCTTCGCTTCCAGGCCGAGAACCGTTGAGAGTGCTAGCGCAACGCTGAGTCCCGTAAGCGCAGCCTGACCCTTGTTAAACTCGAGGGTGAGACGCCGGTACGAGTTGCCGTACGCCTCCCCTTCGATCTCGACTATCAGTTCGGTAGCAATATCCTGTCCCCTTCGCCGGCTGGACGAGTCAGCCATTACAAGATCGAACCGAACCGAACGCGCCCGGGTCATCGCCTGTAAGCTTGCGATGTCGTAGGGCGAGAAGGCACTTGCCATCAGACGTCGGCCGTCAAGCACCTCAATTTCCCGCGTGGCCGCTGGCCCCCTCAGCCAGACGCGACGCCCGTGCTTGAAGGCCCAGACACCAGATCCGCCTTCAGACCCGCGCTCCATATCGGCCATGGCAGCGGGACCTGTCGGGTCAAGCTCGTCGATCAGCGCCCCCACGGATATTGAGTGGATGACATTCATGCTTCCCATTGCAGCCTGCGTCAGGAATACGGCCGGCCCACCGTGCCAATGACTGGCAAGCACAACCGGACTGGCATCCGGACGACGAATGAAGTGTGCCATCTCCGCGCCGACTTCGACCAGCCAGTTGCCCATGTTGAGGTAGGGAATGCGCAGGTCCTGGGCATATGCAAAACCGTTCAGCCCATCGTCCGGAGCCATCATAACGACTGCGCCCACATGACCGTTTTCGCCCAACCCCAGTTTTGGCCGGTCGATGTCGATCCGGACGGCAGCGGCATCTCCAACCTCTTCCGCCAGAGATTGGGCCCGCTTCATGTCGCGCGCCCCTATCAAGACGGGCACCCGGGGATGGCGCTTGCGGAATGCTTTGATCGCTTCGCGACCGACGATACCGGTTCCCCCGGCAAACAGAATTGGAGCTTCCATACCGATTACCTCGTTACAAAATGCGTCCTGCAGGGGCGCAAGTGCGTGTCCGCGACTGAATGCAAATACGCGGTGGTTTCTGGATTGAGTGTGTATCAGTGGGTCGGATAATGGCGATGCAACCAGTCAACGGCTAACCGGTTTACCTCGTCGGGCTTTTCCTCCGGCGTCCAGTGCCATGCATCCGCGATAACATGCGTCTCAAGCTCCGGAACGTGATCATGCATTCCCTCGGTCATGCTCGGACGCAAAACGACATCGTGTTCGGCCGTGATCATCAAGGCGGGGACGCGGACCTTCTGATCAACCGCCAGTCCGGCCTTCCAATCCCGCGAGATGTTCCGATACCAGTTGATTGCGGGAGTGAAACCTGTCCGGATGAAGTTGCGCTCGTAGACATCCAGTTCCTCCGCATCGAGCACGTCCTTACCCGGCAGCTCTGGAGGGATTGGCTTGCCGTAGTACTCCATGTTGACGACGAATGGAGGCAGATCGCCCCACTGTGACGAGCGCATCAAGTCTTTGCGGTAGACGGAGCGAATGGTTGCGCGAGGGTTTGCGTTCATAGCTTTGTCTGCCCTGTTGCCGTCCTGGAACATAAGGACGTACATGTCCGAGCTGTAAACCTTGCGCATTTGTGCGATTGGATCGGCCTTTGGGTCGGCAACGAAGGTCCGGCCCTTTGCCAGCGCAGGCTTCACGATTTCCGGATGGAGCCACAGCCCCCAATGCGGCACATGCGGCGTGTTGAGCGAAACCACTCCCGCTACCCGGTCGCGATGAAGAAGCGCCATTTGCCAAGCCAGCAGACCACCCCAATCGTGGCCCATGAACACCGCCTCACGCACATCGAGACGGTCAAGCAACCCCACGAGGTCACTTGTCAGGCTGGCGACATCGTAGGCTTCGACATCGGCCGGAGCGTCACTCGCGCCGTAGCCGCGAAGGTCGGGCACGATCACCCGGTAGCCTGCCGCAACCAGCGCAGGGATCTGGTGCCGCCAGGTGTAGGCGAGGCCCGGAAAGCCATGCAGGAGGACGACGGTTGGCCCCGATCCAGCCTCGTAGACATTTAGGTTGATACCGTTGGTGGAGACGAGAGCGGAGGGCGGCATCGGCGGCGCCTCAGCCCATGTTGGGGTGGCGGCGCCAAGAGTTAAAGCCGCAAGGCCCGCAAGAAGAATTCGACGCGTGAACAACATGTAGGATCTCCCTCGGATGAACGCAGCGAGAGCTTCCGCTGCGCCGCCCATCGTGATACTGTTAGTAGGTTACTATTCGTAAGTTCTATGTATGTCAAGCGGGGAGGATCGGAAATGTCCAGGAAACTGCCAAGGGCTGATCGCCGAGCCCAGCTCTTAAACGTCGCGTCCGACATCGTGCGCGAGCAGGGCACAGATGCCTTGACACTCGGAGGGCTCGCCGAACGGGCTGGGGTGAGCAAGCCGATTGCCTATGATCATTTCGAGACGCGGTCAGGTCTCATGATGGCGCTCTACAAAGAAGCGATGGACCGCCAGGTTGAAGCCCTAGCGGTAGCGCTGCAGGACACGCCATGCGAACCTGATCAGGTCGCAAGGGTTCTCGCGACTGCATACATTGAATGTGCAGTCACGATCGGCCCAGAATGGCACGCGATCGGCGCAGCATTGAAAGGTGACGCGATGATGGATGCGTACCATCGCGAAATGAGGGACGACCATGCGGTTTTCTATGCTGACGCTATCATACCGCTGTCTAAACTAGATTCGATAACCGTGCGGCGCCGCTGTGTCGGCTTGATCGGAGCTATGGAAGCAGCATCGAACGAGGTGATGGCAGGACGCATCGGTCTGAAGGACGCGGTCGACGACATTGCCTTTCTGATCGTAAGCTGGCTTATCTCGGGACGATGAAATGCTTAAGTCAAAAGCACATTCATAGTGGATCAACGTAAACTGCGCAGCTTCCCTCCCCTGATTGGCGTGAAAGGCTTTGAACTGCGCCGGTTTTGCCGGAGGCCATTTCGGTTAAGTTATGCGGCCATGGCTGGTTCGTCCAACATGGCGTAGTAGCGTTCCTCGGCTTCGGCTGGCGGTATGTTTCCGATGGGCTCCAGAAGGCGTCGGTGGTTGAACCAGTCGACCCATTCCAGGGTAGCGAACTCGACCGCTTCCAAGCTCCTCCATGGTCCACGGCGATGAATGACCTCGGCCTTGTAAAGACCGTTGATCGTTTCTGCGAGGGCGTTGTCGTAACTGTCGCCGACACTTCCGACAGATGACTCTATACCAGCTTCTGCCAATCGCTCGGAATACCGAATGGACACGTAATGAACGCCGCGATCCGAGTGATGCACGAGGCCGCTGCCATGAGCGGGACGCCGATCATGAAGTGCCTGCTCCAGCGCATCGAGGACGAAGCTCGCATGTGCTGTCCGGCTTGCCCGCAAGCCGACGATGCGACGAGCGAAGACGTCAATGACAAAGGCCACGTAGACGAAACCCTGCCAGGTGGCGACATATGTGAAATCTGAAACCCACGGCCTGTTTGGTGCTGGGGCTTTAAACTGGCGGTTCACCCGGTCAAGCGGGCTCGGAGCCGTCTTGTCCGAGAACGTCGTGCGGATCGGCTTTCCCCGAATGATGCCCTGCAGGCTCATTGACCTCATAAGCCTGCCGACACTGCAGCGGGCGACGTCAAAGCCTTCATGCTGCAATTGCCGCCAGACCTTGCGAACGCCATAGACGCGGAAGTTCTGTTCGAAGACACGCCGTATCTCGATCTTCAGGCCGATATCGCTGCGGGCGCGGATCGACAGGCGATCCACGTCCAGACGTTTGGCGACATTCTCGTAGTAGTTTGATGGGGCGATCGGCAGCAGTCTGCAGATCGGCTCGACCCCGAACACACCCCGGTGTTCGTCGATGAAAGAAATCATCGCTCGAAGGGGCGGTCGAGCTCCGCCATGGCGAAATAGGCCGAAGCTTTGCGCAAAATCTCGGTGGCCTGACGAAGCTCACGGTTCTCCCGCTCGAGAGCCTTCATCTTCTCGGCGATATCGCTCGGCAGGCCTGCTCTTTTGCCACTATCGACCTCGGTCTTCTTAACCCATTCGTGCAGCGTGGCTGGCCAGCAGCAAATCTCGGCAGCGATAGATCAAACGGCAGCCCAGCGTGATGGATGCTCGACCTCGTGGTCTAGCACCATACGCATGGCACGCTGACGGACTTCAGGTAAAAACTTGTTCGTTGTCCTGCTCATGGTGGCTCCACTTTTTCAGAAGTTGGAGCCTCCGGCAAACCCGGTTCGGCTCAAGGCATCGGAACATGTGTGCTGTCAAAGAGTTGTCCGGGATTCACAACACTGTGATCATCAGGAGAACCCGCCATGACGACACCAATTTCCACCAATCTATCATACGACAATCTGCGTAGTGTCGACCCAGGCGTAACAGCTGGATTCCACAAGGTGTCTTGGGGATCGGTTTTCGCTGGTGTTGTCATCGCGCTTGCCGTTCAATTCCTGTTAAACCTCCTTGGTGTCGGCATTGGTGCCGCAGTGCTTGATCCCGCGATGTCCGACAATCCTGCTGCCGGGACTTTCTCGATCGCTGGCGGCATTTGGTTCGTCGTCGCTGGTATCATTTCAGCCTTTATTGGCGGGTACGTCGCCAGCCGCCTGTCCGGACGTCCGAGCAACTCGACAGGCGGCTATCATGGCCTCACGTCTTGGGCTGTTACTACTCTTGTCGTGCTGTATCTGCTGACGACATCGGTCGGCGCCGTCATCGGAGGTGCGTTCAGCGGCCTGACGAGCGTCATCGGAGGCGTTGGCCAGACCGCTGCAACGGCCGCAGGTGTTGCTGCGCCTTCGATTGCAAACTCCGCCAATCCGATGGCTGGCATCGAGCAGCAGGTCCGTACCTCGACCGGGAGCGATCCTAAGGCTCTTCAGGACGCTGCTGTTTCAGCCGTCCAAGCCGTGATGACCGGTGATGAAGCGACTGCGGAAGATGCCCGCGTCCGTGCGGCGGAAGCGGTTGCCCGCGCGCAGAACATTCCGGTCGAGCAGGCCCGGACACAAGTCGACCAGTATGAAAAGACCTACCGCGAGAACATGGCCGCGGCCAAGCAGAAAGCCATTGACGCAGCGCAGACTGCCACGGCAGCCGTTTCTGCTGGAGCCATCCTCGCCTTCATAGCCCTGGTCCTTGGCGCGATCGCGTCCTGGTTCGGCGGCACGACCGGTACAAAGCATAGCGGCTTCGTGGAAACGGAAACCACGCGCCGGACCATCTAAAATCCGACCGGAATTGTCCGCGTCCGTAATATCCCAATGGAGATTTCCAACATGGCTTCTACCAAGACCCTCGACGAGCTCTTCCACGACACTCTCAAGGACGTCTACTTCGCCGAGCGCAAGATCGTCGAGACGCTTCCGAAGATGCACGAGGCCGCCACGAACGGTCAGCTAAAAGCTGCCTTTGAGAAACACCTGTCTGAAACGCAGGTCCACGTTGAACGCCTGGAACAGGTATTCAAGATCATCGGCAAGACCCCGGAACCCAAGACCTGCGATGCTATCCTCGGCATCACGGACGAAGGTGCCGAGATCATGGAAGAGTACGAGGGGTCGCCGGCTCTCGACGCTGGACTGCTGGCGGCCGCGCAGGCCGTCGAGCATTATGAGATGTCGCGTTACGGCACCCTTCGCACGTGGGCGCTGGAACTCGGATTGAACGATGCCGCCGGCCTGTTGCAGACCACGCTTGATGAGGAGCAGTCCACCGACCTTACGCTGACATCGATTGCGACCTCGGTCGTAAATCAAAACGCCGAGCGCTGAACGCTGGATTTTTTATGCGCGATGAAGGTAGGGCCGCTCGAGCGGCCCTACCTCAATGATGGTATGGACTTCGAGTTGAAGCTTGCCGGAAACCTCTCGGAGATCAATGCTCTGAGGGGTTTCCCCTTTTGAAACCTGAAGCAAGCCAGAGACCGCGTCTGCGGAAATGACTTAACACGCCGAGGAGACGCTCTAATGCGAACCTGTGGGTGACGGACATAGAGTGCATGGAATGACTGACAGGGGACGGGAGGAGCGGCACATGACGTCAGCCGGCTTGTGGAGACCTTCATCTGCTTGTGTGTCAAGGACACCGAGGAGCTTCAGCTTTAGCTGTAAGAAGCTGCCTCTTGCCCTCGCGAGCTTGTATGCAGGAGCGATAGGGTGGTCGATAATGTCGCTCAGTTGACTGACGACGATCTTGGCTGCCCGTTGAAGAAGTTTGTTCGGTGACGAGCGAGACAGAGTCTGCGCGAAGTCGTACATTTGACGATAGCTTGTGATGGTCTCAGCCTGCTTCAGCCAAGACGCGTATATGTCACTCACGGCCTGCTCCCTTGCCTAACCACTGGCCGATACCTAGAATTGCGAGATTGGTTTGCGATGCTCCTTCCTGACCGTGATTAACGATGCATTAACGTCCGACGCGGATCGGAGGCCATTCGGGAAACGCGCATATCAATGCCGCATCGTTCAGCAGCCCCGCACTGTGTGTAAGTAAACCGCCTTGTTATGGCGAATGCTGACTCGTGTTCGGCGCGGTTTTCCAGTAACCGCAACACCGTCCAAGCCCCCCGCGCACCAGCGCGCTATCGTCAGTTCGTTTTGAAACGAGCGAGCGGGTTCTGTCCGTCTGACGATTCACAGCGCACGATGCCGCACTAGATGGTTCTAGCTTCACGCGTCTTCGGTCTCATTCGACAATGCTTTACCGCTGATTAACCATGGCCGGTCAGAATACAAAACCTACTGGAGAAATTTCTCTGATTAGGCGCGATGCATGTTTCTGCTAGATACAAACGTTCTAAGCCACGCGTCTAAGCCCGCTAAAAAACAGAATCATGTAATATCAAATTGGCTAAAAAACCAAGCTTCCATTGCGATCCCCTTCCCGGTCCTACTTGAGATTCAGCAGGGTATTATCGAGGTCGGCAAAGAACAACCGGTGAAGGCAACGGCACTGACACAATGGCTGGATCATATCCTTGAAGGGGAATACCACTACCCCGAAGCCACTCCCGCCGTCGCCCGTACACTCGCCGAAATGAACTGCTGCCGGCCCCTCAAGCATCTATGGTACGTCAACGAACAGGCCAAAGATAAAAAGCCGGGAATGGACCTCTTCATCGCCGCCATGTCCATCGTTCACGATATTCCAATCGCGACACTGGATGTTTGGGATTTCGTCTGCATCAATAAGTTCTTTCCGCTTCCGGGTCTATACGATCCATCAGGCGACACGTGGATCATCGTGAAGGGAGCGGAGGACCAGTTCCAAAGAGACATGGTGAACGCGCCAGGGCGATGAGCCGCGCTAAAGTTCGTCGTCCGTGTCAGGGCCGCCGCGCGCAAGAAGCTCCCCTACGGGTGTCCTGCCCGCGGATGGTACGAAAACCAGTTCGAACACTCCATCCGCATCGGTGATCCTTTGCGTCCCCCCGGACCTGGCTTCTTCCAACAGCAGAAGAGGCTGACTTTCGAACTCTCCCCGCGTCCAGACTCGCGCGCTGACTGACAACTTGGACCTCGCTTCTGTAAAGCCGGTTTATATCCGATTCTCGAGCAAGGGGGCAACCAAGATGAAGAACTCATCGTGGCGGGCCATCCTCTGGAACTGCCCCAGGGAGCGCTGCATAACCCTCGGCTAAGTCAACTGTCGCGCCGAACCACATCTCCGGTTCCGTTCGCCTCACGAAATCTTAACCGCACTGCCCCAGTGAAGTTGCACTGGTGTCAGGCAAGCGAGATGGCGGATGCGTGCGATAGAACTGTTCTGCGGGGCGGGCGGGTTGTCCATCGGCTTGAAACAAGCCGGTATCGAGGTGGTACATGCGGTTGATGCCTGGATCGCGGCGGTCAAGATCTACAGCGAGAACGTCGGCGCCGCCAGCATAGCCGACCTGAACGACATCAAGAAGATCGCTCCGTTTCTATTCGATCTCCGCCCGGATCTCATCGCGGGCGGTCCGCCCTGCCAAGACTACAGCTCGGCGGGAAAGCGTCTCGAAGGAGAACGTGCCGACCTCACGACCGCTTACGGAATGCTGATCAGCATTGTCCGCCCGAAATGGCTGTTGATGGAGAATGTCCCCGGCGTCCTGAATTCAAGGGCTTGGAGATACGCCAGCGCAATGCTCCGGCATGCGGGGTACGGACTAACGATACAGAAACTCGACGCGGCGAGGTACGGGGTAGGCCAGACGCGTGAACGGTTGATCGTGGTCGGCTGTTTGGACGAAGCGAACGGGTTCCTTACGGATTCGCTGATGGCTGCGGCGTTGCCGCGCCTGACGTGCGCAAGGGATATCCTTGGCCCGACGGTCGGCGACACGTTCTACGTACATCCTCGACACATGTACAAGCGACGGGTCTGGCCATCGGGCGACCCCGCCCCTACCGTTCGCTCCACTTACGCCCGCAGGATGCCGCCGGACTACGAATTGATAGCCAGCGATGCGCACAGCGAGTCTTCGCCGACCGAACTGACAAGAGATCAAGTCAGCGCTCTCCAGGGCTTCCCCGCCTGTTTTGATTGGAGCGCGGTGAGGGTATCCGACCGCGACAGGATGGTCGCGAATGCCGTTCCCGTTCCGCTCGCACGGGCGATCGGAACGGTGATCATGGATCGAGAACGCGGTGTTAGCCAACCTGTCCTGGAGCGGCAGTATACGGAATGGCTGCTAGCCCGCGGCATGGCACAAAGCACGATCGATGACATGCGCACCAAGACAAACCGGGCCAGGCGGATGCTAGGCGGCAGGATCTTCGCCGATACGGCTGTCGAGATAGCGGCTCTCGAAGGTATGACGTCGTTCAAGGAGCTACCCGTAAAAACGCAGTCAGCGCTTCGCGTGTCTCTGCGCACGCATGCGCGGTTCAGAGAGGAGTGCCTTGAGAAAAACGGCGCCCCCGGAGGAGGCATCAAGTCGCCTACCGAGCCAGTCCGCGGTCTGTCGCGCAGACCTCGAGGGTAGCCGCAATCGTAGACAGCAGGGAAGCCGCGCTTGGCGCCGTTTCAAACAGCGCCGGTACCGGTTCGCCATCGAGGGAACGGTCACCGAACTGTGCCGCCAGAAACAGCTTATCATGCTGTTCGATCAATGGAGTGCGTCGTGGGCTGGGCTCTGCATTTGCTATCCCGAGCAGCGGCGTTGGCGGTCCGCCCTGCGCCCCTTCATCGATACCGTCCGATCTGAAGTTCGATGTCGGCATATCGCATGGAGCCGAGGCGTACTTCAGCTGTGTCCCGGCCAGAGGCATTCCATGGCATCCGGTCCCCGTCCCGGCACTGCTTGCGACCGTTCACGATGGTAGCGAGCGTAGGGGTCATGTAGCGCAGCCGATCGACCGCATGTGTTTGCAGTCCTCGGTCAGTAGGGAGCATGGCTGCTGAGCGATTTCCCCCCGGCTGGATGCTTCGTCACTTTCCCGGGAACGAAGGTTCAGGGGGTTTGTTTTCCGAAACGGGTGGCGGTGTCTGGTGCTGTACAACGGCACCGATGCAAAAACGCCTCTGAGCATCCGGCTTCCCGTCATCGAAGGAGAATGGAATGGCAAGCAATGCATTGAAGGCCCTCCTGGGCATACTTGCGGTCGCAGGTTATCAGAACCGTGACAAGATCGGGGAACTTCTCAAGGGTGTCCGCAGTCCGACGCAGGGAGGTCAACCCGGTCAGCAGCCATCTTCCGACGGCGGACTGGGCGACCTGCTGGGCACCCTCACGGGTGGCGGCGGTGGTGGGCTCGGTGGCCTTGGAGGTTTGCTTGGCGGCGGACTCGGGGGCGGACTTGCGGGTGGATTGGGTGATCTGCTCCGCCAGTTTGAGGAAAAAGGGCACGGCGAAACGGCGAGATCCTGGATTCAACACGGCGAGAACAAGCCCGTCGACAATCGGCAGCTCTCGGAGGTTATCGACCATGACACCCTCGAAGACCTGTCGTCACGAACGGGTTTGTCCGCGGAGGAAATCCTGCGTCGCCTGAGCAATACGCTTCCGACCGCGGTGGACGACCTGACACCGGACGGAACACTTCCCGACGGCGACGGACAGCCGCCTAAGTCAGCATCCGCCCGATCAAACTGATCGCTCTGAACCGCAAGTCGATTGCCCGTACATACGCAGACGAGACAGTCGTCGGATCGGACCCGGAAATTGCCCTTTACTTGGCGGTCCGGAAGGGAGACAACGGAGCCGTGGCGTGGAACTCTCATAGTTTGAGAGAGGCGACGAGACGGCATCCCGTATCCCCACACAGTGCTTGCGACCGTCGCCACGACGTTGGCTGTTTGGACGATCCTATCGTCCGAGGTTGTGGCACTTGTCGAACGCACGGTGTTCTTTTGCCCCGCACGGCGTGATTGCCGTCGTGCAGACTGGCGATTGCCTTCCGGACGCGGTCGGCGAACGCTTCGTGATCCTGTTCTGACACACGCTTGCAGTCCGCTTCGAAACGCGTCTACCAAGCCTCTGACCTATCGCAAGCGGTACCTCCACGTAGCGCATCAGAGCTCGGAGTGGTTCCAGCCTCTATCGTACCCTACCTCGCTGACGCTGCGATCGAGCCGCAATGCTGTCTTCTTCGAGGCGGGGAAGTTTTAGCCGAAGGTTCGCAGATCTGCAGTCATGCGGACGGCGTCATCGCCCGGATCTCGTCAGACCTGCGGCAGCGACCGGTTCCTAATTGTTTCGCAAGGTTCCTTTCCTTCCTATCTTGTTCGAGAAGACGACCTTTGCCGAACCGCAGGCTGTCCGCGCGCCACACATGAACGGGACGGTAACAACGAGGTCGGAGTGTCCCTGTAGCTCCCCGGAGGCATGATGTCTCTCAGGCGCTTTCGTTCACGCGCGAAGAAGCCGAGGCTCGCGCCTATCTCGTCGTCGTCCTGGTTTGCGAGCTTCAGATCGACGACGAGGGTCACTTGCGCCGTGCGGGATATCCGCCCGACGCAGACTACGCGCGCTTCGAACGTCCCATGAGGTTCTCACTCGCCGCGTAAGAAGTCGACCATGTGCTCCCGCCCCCTTCACCCCAGTGCAGGCTGAAGAGTCGAGCTCGTTCGCCATTCGGAAACGGGCAATGATCTGCCCGAGCGAACTCCAGGGTTCAATGGACTTCGTCATCGTATTGAACGACGCCTCCACGGACAGATGTTCTATTCGCGGCAGTAGGCGATATACCGCCGCACGGAACGTTTGTCTCACGCACGAGAATGCGCTCGCCGCATGCGCGTCGAAGCAGGCAGGTCGACGGCCATTCACGAATACAGACGGGACCGTTAACCATGGCGGTGAATATGAGGTCCGATCTGCGCTTGTGCCCGTAGCCAAACGGTCATGTTGTGGCTACAAGCCGTATCAGTCGAAACAAGGAGCTGTATCCCATGCAGTTCATGACTCTGATGATACGGTCACAGGCGATACACGCCTAGAACCCGACGTTACGGTCTCCGCCGTCAGCCCGACCGCGGCTAGCCCTCTCCCTAAAGAATCCGAATAGAACGCGCCATTCCGGGGAATGCACATGTTTCCGACTTCCGCCGCTCGCACCGTGATCGACAAGGCACATACCAGCCCTGCGGCACGCCTGGAACGGAACGCTCTACCCACCATCGCCCCTTCGATCTCCGCTCTCCCTCTCATACGCCGCTAAGGCGTGGCCTTCCTCCCTCGGCGGGAAGGAGGTTTCAGACGGTGCGGGGCATGACGTCCCGCACTTCGCGCCGCTGTGAACGCGAGCCTCGCCACGAGCGAACCGTGTATAGCGCCCGCAAGACCGTCATGTGAGGGGTTTTGGTCGGGGTACACTCTATCCTGAACCCCCGGGTCGGACTCCGATCCCATGTTGGAAAGCGGTAGCGAACCCGTGCCGTTTCGCAACAACCCCTGGCGACAGCCGCCGGGGGTTCGTGCAGCCGATGGCCAAGGGAGCTCCTGGATGAGCAAGGCGAAGATTACCAACGAGTGCATCAAGCAGCAGCGGGCGGGCCTAGTTCCAAAACTGGTCGCCGGTCCCGTGATGCCCTCCTCGCGTCCGGACTTCCTGTCCGTGGGTCGCGTCGTCATCGACGGAAGGAGCTGGCACATAACCGGGACGCGTACGACCGCCCTGAAACACGCTTTCTCGCAGCATGGACCGCTGCCCGTCGAAAGGAGCATCCCGTGAAAATGAACCGCGTGAGCTCCAAGTCTTCGGCGCGAGGCAACCAGGTTTCGGCCGCCGCGCAAGCTGACCTGCAGCACTGGAGCGAACTCGCTCACCGGGCGGCGACAGTGCTGCTCGCCGATCCGTCGATTGCGGAGCTTCGCTGCGAATGGCCGACCGTGGAATGGACGGACCGCTTTGGAGAAGTCCGCACCCATCGCTTCGACTACTACGCGTTCCATCGCGACGGGACCGAGACGGCCTACAACGTGAAGCATTGGCACGACAGGGAGGGAGTAAGGGCGCTCTTCGACGGGCTCGGCACCGGACTCGGGTTCCGCCTCGCCTGGGTTCATGAGGGGCTGGCAACGCCCGGCCGAGCAGCCAACGCGCGCTGCATCCTCAAGGCACGACAGAACGACAACCACGAGGACTATGTCACCGCCCTCAAGTCGCTCATGGACGTCCATGGCCGAGTATACGTTCATCGGTTGCTCGAGCGAGCGCCGAACGAAGCGGATCGCCGGGAGGCGATCTACAGCCTTATCGACCGCGGAGTGCTCGAGATCGTGAGACCTCTCGAACGGCTCGCCGACTACTCCTTCGTCACAGTCAACCGCCCAGTCCTCGAACAGGAGCTCCACCGCCATGTCCCGACCGCAGCCTAAGCCGTTCTCCTTCATGCCGATCGCCGTCACCGTCATGGACCGCGTGACGATCGGCAACGTCTACTACAGACTTTTCTCCGACAGGGACGGCGAAGTCGTTCTCGAAACGGAGAACGAGCCGCCACGCTTCGCCCACTACACGCAGCTCGAGTTCTTCGAGCAGCACGAACGCGGCGAGATCAAGATCGAGCAGGGGGCCCACAGCAAGCATCGCAGAAAGTGCGTCGCCAATCCAAGCCTGCCGTTCCGAAGCAACTCCGTGAAAAAGAGGGCGAAGGCGAACTTCTACCACGAGCTGATCAAGGCCTACGACGATCTCGACAGGGCGACCGCCGGAGGCGTGCCGCGAACCGTGGACGACCTCGGTCCGCACATGCAGGAACTGGCCATCAGGGCTCTCGACATCACTCGGAAGATCCTCGCCGGCGAAACCGTGACGGGCCAGAGAGTGCCGTCTGTCGGCCACTTCAACAAGATGTACAGGAAATACTACGATTCCGGCAAGAAGGCACAAGTCCTTGTCTCCGGAGACGAAGGCCCCAAAAGGCCGAACATGGTGGACGCGGAGTCGCTTGCGTTGTGGGAGCAGGCCGCGGAAACCTACGCCACCCGTGACAAGCCGACGCAGCGCGATGTCCACCAGACGGCTCTCGCGATGATCGCGAATGCGAACGCGACACGCGGACCGGGCCAGCACAGGTTGCTGGCCCCCTCGTTCAAGGTCATGCGCCGAATGGTCAAGGAGCTCGGCGCCTACCATGTCTGCTGCGGCCGGAAAGGCCGCGCCAAGGCGGATATGAAGTTCGGGCTTTCGAAAGGCGGCTTCGGCTTCTTCCGTCCGGGCGAGCGCGTCGACATCGACGAAAAGCAGGTCGACCTGATGGCCCTCCTCCAATACGCGCATGTCTGGGACACGCTCAGCGACGTGGAAAAGGAGGCCGTCAGGCGTATCAGGGTCTGGGTGGTCGTCGCGATCGACCTCGCGACCCGCTACATTCTCGCGATGAAGTTCTGCACGGCGCCGAATTCGCAGACGACCGTGGATGTCATCCGGATGATGATGGAGGACAAACGCGAGCTGTCGCAGCACGTCGGAGCGATTTCGTCCTGGATCGGACGCTGCCGTCCGGAGATGGTGTACACCGACGCGGGCTCCGGCCTCGTCAACGACGAGGTCGCCGATATCATGGTCGAATGCGAGATCGACCACACCCGACCCGCAGCGGGTCAGCCGCAGGCGCGCGGACATGTGGAATCCAGCTTCCGCGGGCATCGTCGTATTGTCCGCCATTTTCAGGGGCGGACTTTCAAGGACATCGTCGAACGCGGCGACTACGACTCCGTCGCCACGGCGTCACTCCCGTTGGACCGCTTCGAGAAGCACTACGTCCGCGCTATCCTCGACATCTACCACAACACTCCCCATGAAGGGCTGGGAGGCGAGACTCCCCACAATGCCTGGGTGAGGCAGACGCAGATGCACAAGGTGCGCCCCTTCATCGAACCCGACGTCATGCGTCACATCTTCGGCATGCAGTTCGAGCGCACGCTCGACGGCGACGGGCTCCGCTATCTTCATGTGCAGTACCACTCTCCCGTCCTCGCCGAGATGCTCCTCAAGCACGGGCAGATCGACGTTCCGGTCCGGGTGAACCTGGCCGACATGAGCTCGATTTCGTTCAAGAGGGACGGCTACTGGTACGTGGCGGACAACACGATCGACCTCGCCCCGAAGATCAGCGTGCCAGAGTGGATGGCGATGTTGGATAGGGCGACTTCGCAGTTCAAGGAGTCGACCGCGGTGACGCTCGACGTTCTTTACGTCACGCTCAACGAGATGCGGGAAGGCGGGACCTCCGCGGCTCTCAACAATCCCCTGGGCCTGCGGGTGATCTCGCGCGAGGCGATCGAATCTTTCGAACGGGGCCTCAAGAACAAGGCGGGGTTCTCGGTTCAAAAGGCGGCGGCGGGAGCGATGACACCCGTTGCAGCGATCGGCCGCGGGGGTGCTTTCATCGGTGAAAGCGCGTTCGGCTTCGACGACATCGTCTCCGAAACCGAGGCGAGACTGGCCGCCGAAGAGGCGAAGAAAACCGTGAACGGCCGGAAGGAATCCGCGAAATCGCGCGGGAAGTCGGGCGGCCGCCTCGGCAGCGCCGGCGACATCGAACTCTGAGCATCGCAGATGAGCCTCACACCACGGCAGATGGCGCAGGCCAAGTTCGCGTCCCACATGGACCAGGGCGACCTTGCGAAGGTCGAGCGCATCAAGGCTTTCCGTTCCCGCCATATCAAGTCGAAGCGGGACGGCGAAGTGGCGGCCCTCTACGCCAAGCTCATGATGAACACGCAGATCGAATCGGAAAAGCTCGCGGGGATCGTCATCACCGGGATCTCCGGGTCGGGAAAGACCCATCTCATCAGGAGCATGGAGGCGCATCCAGCGTTCCAGCCCTACCGCGACCCGAATAATCCCGATGTGGAGATGCTTCCGTACGTCTCCCTCGACGCGCCTCCCAACGCCAAGCCCGCAGAACTGATCGCGGCGATCGTGAAGAAATGCGGGTTTCCCTTAGTCGCGGCGGGCAAGGTTCCGGAGATGATCGACCTGGCTATGAAGTGGTTCGAGCGTAGACGCGTCATGTTCGTTCATATCGACGAGTTCCAGCACGCTCTGCGCAGCAGTACCGCGATCCAGATCCGCGGCATCCAGGATGCCGTCAAGCAGCTCATCCAGATCGGGGCTCCATGGCCCGTTCAGATCATCCTGTCCGGAACGCCACAACTCACCGCCTTCAGGGATACCAACCCCGAACTCAGCGGCAGGACCTTCCCGTTCCCGCTAACGGGTCTCTCGCCCACGGACGACGCTGAGCTCGTGGAGAAGGTCTGCGTCGGCATCATCAGGGAGCATGCGGGCCTGCGGCACAGCGGTATTGGCGATGACGACTTCTATCCGAGACTGCTCAAAGCCGCCAACTACCAGTTCGGTAGCCTCGTCAGCTTCACGAGGCTGGCTTGCGAGGCGGTCATCCTTTCCGACCGCGACGAGGTCACCCACGACGACTTCGCCGACGTCTTCGTCATGTTGTCCGGTGAACGGGACAACGCGCTGAACGTCCTCGCCGCCCCCAACTGGCAGGGTATCCAGCTGCCGGATGCCATGGTGAGCGGCGACACCTACAAGGCCGCCGCGAAACGCAACGTGAGGACATTCGGGGTCCGATGAGATGAGCAGTACCATCGCGACGTTCACGCTCGTTCCGCCCGTGCGCGAATACGAGACACCCGCAAGCTTCGTTTCGAGGCTGTCGGCGTACAACTGCCTGAGCTCGGTCGCCGATCTATACAGGCTGGCAGGGGCGAAGTCGGGACGCCGCCCTGCCTCGTCCGGTCAGCGTTACCTCCTGGAAATGGCCGGGCTTACGGAAAGCGACTTCCGCGAGGCTGTCAGCGCCCGGCCAAATTTCGTGATGTTGAACGGGCACGATATCTCGGTCAGACATCTGAGCAGGCAGCTTCCTAGATATTGCCCCCTCTGCGTGACCGAGGACATTGCACGCGGCGCCGGTCCAGTTGGGGCACGCTCGTATCAGCGGTTCTGGTGGCAATGGACCCTCATCGGGACCTGCAACCGTCATGGATGCCGTCTGGTAACCGGCGAAAAGGAAAACGCTCGCTCCCTGCCCGATTTCGCACGGTACGTCTCCGACAACGCCGGGAAGATCCGCTCAGAAGCGGAAGGGAGCACCGGAACAGGCATCGATGCGTTCGACAGGTACCTATTGGACCGCCTCATGGCACGGCTCGACCTCGTGACGGGCGTTCTGGAGAGGGTTCCTTTGTACGTCGCCGTGAACTTCTGCGAGCAGCTCGGCCATTTCCTCGAGAACGATTACAGATTTGAAAGGGCTCCAAGGCAGGAAAACCACTTCGTGCGGGCGGGGTTCGCGCTCATCTCGAAGGGAGAAGCGGCGATGTTCCGTTGTATCGAACAGCGCGCGTCAATCCCTACACGTACGGGCACGGTCAGCAAATCGAGGCGATACGGTCCGCTTTATAACCTGCTGAGCATTCATGTGGGTGATCCCAACTGGCAGCCTCTTCTCGATATCTTCCAGCGGGATGCCTTTGGAGCCTTACGTCTCGCCGACGGCGAGGAGTTCCTCGGCGCCGTGTACACCAGTCCCTTTGATTCGATCGACAGCATCAGTCTGAGGTATGACGTGCCGCCGTCATACGTCGCGCGGGTGCTTGGGGAATCTGGTTTCATCCCGGATCCTGCGAAGGACGCACCGGGAGGACGTCCGTCGACCGCCCGTATCACGCCAGAAGAACTCGAGCGGCTGTTCGGCTGGGTCAGGTCCGCTCATCTAACAGCAGCCGCCTCTGCCAGCCTTGGCCTCGACCGCTATCAGCTAGTCGACTTCGGCACGGCCGGTTTCCTACGCTTTGTAGGACATGAAACCGCTTCAGGAAAAAGGCGTTTCTGCCACGCAAGCATCGAGAGCCTCTTGGGGGACATTTCGGCACTAGACTCCGTTCCCCGCGTCGGGCACGACTATCGTTCGCTCCTAGATGCGCAGGAATGGCCCGGCCTCAAACCCGTCGATCTATGGGCAGGCATCCGGGCCGGAAGGGTCAGGGCGGTACGGCGGCGGAACGTGAGCGGCTTCAGAGGCGTCTACGTCAGCCGTCAGGATATGCTCGACATGCTTCCGGCACCTGGGGCGCAGGAACAAGATGCTGAAGAGTTGTCGATGAACGTGCTGCCTCAACACGAGGTCATGAAACACTTGAGGCTGCGGGCGGCGACTGTCAGGCGCCTCCTTGAAATCGGCGTTCTGACCGGCTTCGCCGCGTCGGGCCGCGCTTTCAACGGACCCCGTTTCTATTACCACAGAGCAAAGGTCGACGAGTTTTCAACCTTCTACGCGTCTCTTCCTTCGCTCGCTTACGAAGCACGGGTTTCCCCTGCAAAGTTGCGGTCAATCTTGGACCGGTCCGATGTATCACAAATGTTCCAAACAGATGCGAACCCGAAAAAGGGTGCCGGAGAAACAAGAATCTACTGGAGAGCCGAATGCCGCGAAATCGTGGCTCGGGTCGCTCGAGAAAAAGACAGTCGGCGTCGTTCGTGAAAAGCGACCTGCTAAACAAGACGCAAGTGCTGTCGTTTATCGGATATCGGCCGGTTCAGGTTCATGTCCAAGCCGTTCACTTCGCATCCCAGAATCTATCCGCACCTTATCGGACACGTGCGGGCGCGCTTCGGCGCAGCCGGAGCCGAGCGCTAGGACGCAAGAGGGAAGCCGGAACTTCAGCCCGACCCCGCTCAAGAGAGACGAGACCGGTTTGGAGGCGCGGCTGGGCTTCGCCGGTACAGTGCCGTTTGTTTGGGGAAGTTCATGGCGAGCGACCGCCTAACGTACGGTATGGCCGACAGGTCGCCCGATCTGTGCGATATCGCCTGTAGCGAGCTTCCGCAGCTTCCCGCACTCCGGTTGCCGGACAACTCCTACGCCCGTTTCGGTGAAGAGGTCGGGATGCGCCTGGTAGACGATCCGGACGTCTGCGTCGACGGGGTCTACTTCTGCCACACGACGGATTTCGGCGACCCGCTCTACCTGTACGTCGTCGCCTGCAAACTACCGGAACACGCGTACGACCACCTTTCGCTTGCCGAACTGACCGTCCCACCACGCGCGTGGCCATCGGCACATCGAACCACATCAACACTTCTATGAAACGTTCGAGGACATGATCGGTGACCCCGCCGTGTGGCGAACCGTTTCGAACACCGTCCTGAAGGATGCTATCGCGTTGTCGCTCGCCATGATAGCCGATCCATTTGCTGCACCGGATCTGACGCGCGAGGTAAGCCTGTCAGCGACGAAGACTATGGGGAAGCCCAACTGATCGACGAGCATACACCCAGTGCGGCGATTAGCTGCGATGAACCGGGTTTCGAATCCTCGACGACAACCGACCGTGATTTCGCGACCGCGAACCGCATGTCGGGAGTTTTCAAACGAACGAACACCCTGCGCTCCCTCTAGTATCCTGTAGGCCGCGCAGGGTTCCGACGATAAAAGCAAGCTCTCTCGACGGCTGGAGAACGCGCCCTGTCTCTCGGGCTGCCGACGGTATCGCTATCTGCACCGATACCTCGACCATGCAGCCGATCTCTCGTCACAAGCCGGACGGCGATCGTGCTGCATCCGGACAGTCCGCTCCGGCAGCTTCAGAGATACTGAAATGTGGCAACAGCCTGAGCGGAGGCCGCATACACCGAGTCGTCGATATTCCGACCATAACGCTGACGGACCGCCCGACGAAGCGAAGCACCGTCGACCGCAGGGTACATCGGTGCAGCATGGCAGATCCGACGCACCAGGATCGCCAACTCCATCGCAATGCCGGCTCGAAGTGCAATCGAAATCTACTCTCCGCTGAACTTGCAGAAGATCTCCGCCGCTCTCGAAACCGATCGCCTGCGCCTGACAGCCCGCTTCTTTTCTGCCATTGTCGGCGTATGCGGTTAAGGCGTGTCACCTCGGCAAACAACCATCAGACCAGACTAACAGTAATCCTGCTGACGCTCGCGCTTGCCTTCCAGTCGATGTTGACCGGTTGGGTTTTTGCCGCGACAGCCGCGCCTGACACGTTCGGGGTCATATGTACGTCGTCACCAGAAGGAGCTCGGCTTCCCGCTAAACCCGATCGAACGCACGACTGCCCTTGCGGTATCAATTGCCGTGCAAACGCCCACCTGCAGATGACAACGTCGCCCTCCGCAGGGCAAAGCATTCCCTCTAGATACGCCGACCTCGTTGTGCTCGACCATGCCGACAAAGCTTTATCGCAAAGATCTTCGAGATGGCCTTCGATCTCATCCGACGACCAAGCTCGTCATGACCGTTCACTGGGGAACCTGTGGATCCCAAGTTGCCAGGCCGAGATCTCTGCCGTCCTCGTATATGCATGTTGAGCGGCACTGGTAGGTCTTCGAAGTCAGTCACAACTTCATCACGTACAGGTTCGAAGTTCCTCCGATCAAACAGAGAGGCCTATTCAAATAGTAACGATGAGCATCGCAGGACTTTGCCGCGGGTATTTCCCGGCCTTGCTGCGGTACCCGCGGCGCTTCTAACTGGGTAATCGCTGCGGCCTCCAGTGTGTACCGGTATCGGTGATGTGTGGAGCAAGGGAACCATGGTGAAGGCAGCGGGTCAATTTGCTGGCCCAGCTTCCATGTCCCCGCTGCGGAATGGCGAGGAAACCAGCGCGCAGGCAGGTACTTAGAGCGTCCCCATAAGCCTGTGGTATTCCGTTTCCGGTACACCATACGCGTCGTCTGCAAGCCTGAGAAGCGCCTGTCGATCAAGCACCACAATGTTGCCGCGCGTCGACCGGATGAGATGGTCGCCTTCAAGCAGGTGGATTGCTTCCGTGATTCCGGAACGACGCACTCCCAGCATGACGGATAGATATGCGTGCGTTATGGCGATATCGTTTCCCTTGCTGCGATCCTGAAGCATCAGCAACCAACGCGCAAGCCGCTGCTGGATCGTGTATCGGCCGTTGGCCAACGCGGTGAAGCTGACCTGGATACTCAGAGAGCGCGCAAAATGCATCGCCATGCGGCCGAGCACGGGGCACGTTTCCCGAACCTCGAGGAAACTGTCGGCTGACAGGACGAGACTTGATCCCGTCATCTGAACCACGAGCTCGTAGGGGGATTGGCGATCACCAAAGGAAAGCCCTGTTCCGGTAAATCCCTCAGGACCGATGAGACCCGTCTCGATCCGGTTTCCAGTTGGCGACGATGCGACGACGGAAGCTATGAAGCTCAGCGGAAAATAAACGTCTTTCACCGGCTCAAACGCAGTTTCGAGCTGAGTTCCGACGTCCAGGTGCACGTGAGCAAGCCGGGGCAACAGCTTGGCCAGCTCTGCTTCTGGCAAGCGCTGAAGGATGCCATTCGCCTGCAGCTCCTGGACCTTGAACAAGCTGTTAGCCTACCGGGAAGATCCCGTTCGTTGGACGATGAAGTCTCGGATGCCGTTGGCACCACCACTCCGGCCTTTTCGGGATTTGCAGTTGACTAAGACAGCCAGCCATCACTCCGGCTTCAGCAGCAGAACGGACTGCCACGTTGGCAATTGATCTGGACGGCAGCTTCTATGAAGGCCTGATCGAAGGACAGGCGAGCGGTGGTTTTGCAGGCTCCTGTCCTTACAAACATGACCAGCCGGATCTCCGCCTCAACTGGCTCGAAGGCTTTGCCGCAGGGCGGCAGAACCTGGCTGCCAATGCTAACGCAGACAAACAGTCCAGCGTGTTCCAAGGGGCCCCTGCTAAACTCCTCACGCTTCCGTTTTTTGACGGTCGTGTTGAGGCTTTCGCGTCTTTTGAAGAAGTGGGCGGCGTCTGGAAGAGCTTCAGGAGCAGGGCCTGATACTCACGCTCGACATCCGTCATCCGACCGGTCTGCTGCGTCCGATTGAGGAGTTTAACCGGATGCTCCGACGACATCTGGAAAGCCGTGGCGGCAGGCGATAAGCCGTCGTTCAACTCGGACGAGTGACCCAGTGCTTTTCAAAGACGATGCTGCCGGAGTAGATGTAGGCGCCCATTTCGTCGCGCACATCCACCTTCACTTCGCCCTGGAATGTCGCCGGCAACTCGTCGCGTGCGACGTCGGTCAGTATGCGGCTGACTTCCTGCTCAACCAGAGACGGGCTATCGAGAAGCTGACCTTCATCGTCGCGGACCAGGCCGTGCCCGTTGGTAAAATCGAAATAATAACGCATGTTCTTTAGCCCAGTCAGGGAGTGGTCCACATGGAGAAGGAGCCGCTCGAAAGCGGCTCCGGGATGACAGGGGATCAGGCTGTCTTCCCTTTGGCGCCCTTCGGGTTGGCAGACGCTTCCCCCAGCTGGGTCAACAGCTGATCGGTTTCCAGCTCTTCCTGCAGGTTCGCGTCGATGAGCGCCACGGCTTCGTCAAGACCCAGCTGACCGGCCCAGCTCTTCAGCGTGCCGTAGCGGGCGATCTCGTAGTGTTCGACGGCCTGGGCGGACGAAATGAGGCCGGCGTCAAGCGCCACGGAACCCACGTATTCGTCCATGATTTCCTCGCCCTCGGCGATGATCCCCTGGATCGCTTCGCAGGTCTTGCCGCGGGCCGGCTTGCCGATGAGTTCGAATACCTGCTGCAGGCGCTCGATCTGGCCCTCCGTCTGGTCCCTGTGCTTCAGGAGGGCCTCCTTGCCCTCTTCGGAAGTGGCGGCGCGTGCCATCTTGGGCAGCGCCTTCAATATCTGCCGCTCCGCAAAATAGATGTCCTTGAGTGTGTCGTGAAACAGGGTTTCAAGGGTCTTCTCAGCCATTAGACGCTCCTTACATTGGTGAGGCACGGTAAACTTCAGAAAGGCGCAGAGGTTCCAGTCCCGTGGCGATGCGACCGCTGGCGCGAAAACAATGCCCTACGTTAGACGCTTGCGAAAAAGCACGGCTCTTAGGGTCAGACGGAACAGGTACCGCGCCCTGCCCCGTCCTGTTGTATCCCGTCGAAATCGGTTACGTTGGGGGAACGGCGGATACGGAGCTCACGCGGCAGCGCTGGCGTGACGAAGCATTGCGGCAGGCTGCGCCTATGGGAGCGCTTGCGAGGATCAGACGCTGTGCACCTGGACCTGTTCCTTTTCGAAGGCGGCCTCGTCGCAGGTACCGCGCTCCACGACAAGGTGGTCTATGTCTGATGCCTCGGCGATCTTGAACGGTGCGGTGGTGCCAAGCTTCTCGCGTGTCGCGGCGACCAGGACGAGGCTGGCTTGTTTGATCATCGTCCGCTTCAGCTCCGCTTCTTCCACGTCGAGAGAGGTAATTCCGGCTGTCGTATCGACGCCGCAGGCAGCCAGGATGTAGAGATCCGCGAAAATACGCGATGCCTCCCGAACAGCTTGAGAGCCAAGGCAGGCACCCTTCTCGGTACTATAAATGCCCCCCAACATGAGAATGGTGCAGTTCGGATGATCAGCAAGTGCGATCGCGATAGCCGGAGCGTTGGTGACGATCGTAAGCCTATGTGATCGATCCAATGCCTGGGCGACAGCGAGAGTTGTCGACCCGGCGTCGATAAACAGCGTCTGTCCATGTCGCACCAAACCAGCAGCGGTCTTGGCCAACGCCAGCTTGCTGCTTTTTTGCATGTTGCTGCGCATTTGGAGCGAACCGAGGTCGGGTGATGGAAGAAGCGCGCCTCCGTAAACCTTCCGGCATTCGCCCAGCTTGGCCAGCTCGCGCAAATCCCTCCGGATCGTATCCTCCGACACGCGGAACCGCGCGGCCAAGTCGCTCGCGAGAACTTTCCCGTTCGCCGCCAGTTGCCCTCGTATCCGATCCAGACGCTCGTCAGTCAGCATCATACCCATCCTGCTCGTTTATGCACACTTGCACGTTTGTGCACAAAGTGCCATAGCGGTGACACGACCTCGAACTTTCCCCTCAATTCGTCCAGCTGCCAATGACGTCTTGGCTCATCGAGTAAATCAATGGCACCCCCTCATGATCTAAATTCCGCCCGACGGTCCTCGGGGTTCCGAGAACAATGGGCCACGCGTGCGACGTTTCTGGTCGTGGGGTCCGCGATGGCCGCGTGGGCGCCTTTGGTTCCTGTCGCCAAACAACGCATCGGCCTTGACGAGAGCGCGCTCGGCCTCCTGTTGCTGTGCCTGGGGCTGGGGTCGCTCGTATCCATGCCGCTGGTCGGCATGCTAGCCAACAGATTCGGTTGCCGGGCGGTAATTATCGCGAGTTCGCTTGCAACGGCTTGCGCACTCCCGGTCCTTGCTGTTGCCGACACGGTTCCCGTCCTCGCCGTCGCACTGGCGATCTTCGGTGCGAGCGTGGGAGCTGTGGACGTCGCCGTGAACATACAAGCGGTCATGGTCGAGAAGGACAGCGGGCGCAACATGATGTCCGGTTTCCATGGCCTGTTCAGCGTCGGAGGGATCGTTGGCGCCGGCGGGATAAGCCTCATACTCGGTGCCGGCTGGATGCCTGTCATTGCGGCTTGCGCGATTAGCTGCCTCGTCCTTGCGCTGCTCATCGTGTCCATCGGAGGTCTCCTTCCTTATGGCAATCAGGAGATGGGGGACACGCCGCTGTTCGTACTGCCCCGCGGCATCGTCGCCTTTATCGGCATGTTGTGCTTTCTCGTGTTTCTCAGCGAAGGTGCCGTTCTCGACTGGAGCGCGATTCTGCTTATCGAGCGACATGACGTCGATCAGTCGAGCGCCGGGTACGGGTATGCCGTCTTCGCAGCGGCGATGACCGCCGGGCGTTTGTCCGGTGACTGGATCGTGAGGACCTTCGGTGGGATGCGGGTCGTTGTGTTGGGAGGCGCGATAGCGGCAGCTGGTTTCCTGCTCGCGGTCTTTGCTCCCAGCCAAAGCCTCGCATACCTCGGCTTCCTCATCGTCGGCGCCGGGGCCGCCAACATCGTGCCTGTGCTTTTCACCGCGGCGGGCCGTCAAACGCTGATGCCGCCAAGCCTCGCCATCTCGTCCATCACGACCCTCGGGTATGCCGGAATACTCGCAGGTCCCGCCGCCATCGGTTTCCTCGCCCATCATCTTGGTATCGCGGCGGCTTTCACCTTTGTAGCAGCCGGTCTGGTGTTCGTGTCAGTCAGCTGGCCCTTCACGCGCCGGAACCGGAGCTAGCGAAGGTCAGGTAGTTCGGGCGGCTTCTTTCCGCCGCACGCAAGGCGGTCAGATCGAAAGGCACAGGGTCTCATGCAGCGCATCGTTATGTTTTCCGGCGGCAGCGCTTGCCGTTCTATCAATCTCGCGCTGGCTCGAAAAGATGTCCACCTGACGAGGGTCGTTCCCGCCTGGGACAGTGGCGGCAGCTCCAGGCTTATCCGCGAGAGGCTCAATATCCTGTCCGTCGGAGACATCAGGCAGGCGTTGATGACGATGGCTCATGGCGAACGTCGTTCCGGCGACGTCGTGAGGATCTTCAACACCCGTGTCTCCGGCACCGCCGGGACCGAGGCAGCCCGGACCGAGTTCCGGCTTTATGCAGACGGAAATCATCCTTTATTGCAACGCATCGAACCGGGTCTGCGGGGCGCCGTTATTAACTACCTGAACACCTTCGCCACGGCGGTAGGGGACGACTTCGACTTCAGGAACGGCAGCATTGGCAACTTCATACTCACAGGTGCCTGCATCGCACATAACGGCGACGTCAACACGGCGATCTTCGTGTTTCGGAAGCTCTGCGACATCCATGGCGATGTTTGGCCGTCAACGTTGGAAAACGATCTGATCTTGTCGGGCACCCTCAGGAACGGCGAACGCCGCTCGCCTCAGGACGCCCTGACCAAGCTTTCCGAAGCAGACGCAGCACTCGGGATAGAAGATATTCGACTCGCCGGCACGGCCGGGCGAGAACCACTCGCCAATCCTGTTGTTACCGAGGCCATACGGAGTGCCGATCTTATAGCCTTCGGTCCAGGCAGTTTCTACACCAGCGTCCTGCCTCACCTTCTTGTTCGGGGTGTGGTGAGCGCGGTGGAGAGCGCCGCCTGTCCGGTCCTGTTCGTCGGCAACGTGCTGCAGTGCCGAGAGACGACGGGGATGACACTTGTCGACCTCGTGGACCGCTTCGTCGGCAAATGGGGAAGCGTAGCCGTCACGGGCGCCGTTCCTTCGCTCAAGGTCCTGGCGAACCGGGTGCTGTCTCCCTGCGATAAATCGGTGGCAGGATTTCCCTACCTCGCCGCTCGGCACCACGCGGCCGGGGAACGTACCGGCTATGTCGTCGTGGAAGATGACTTCGAGGATGTTTGGAACCGAGGGCAACATGACGGAGACTTGGTCGCCGAGCAGATACTCGGCTTGCTAAGGCACGATACGATTAGCGTCACACCCATGCGCTGACGACATCCGGTGCGACGCTTGAACGGAAGAACGCAAGCTTGCAGGAACTCTAGCTGGTATGATCCTGAACGGAGCGCACACGCTAGGCAGCGCGTCCGGCCCGTTTATCTTCGGACCACGACGGAGTTTCAACACGAAAGCGATCGATCTTGTCGACGAGAATTTCCACGCGTTGACGCAGCCCGTGGATCTCCGCGTTGTTTTCCTCCACCATCGCCGCGTTCTGCTGGGTGATGTACTCGACGGACTCGACGGCTTTGGAGACGTCGCCGATGCCGGTAGACTGTTCGCCGGTGGCGGACGAGATCGCGGTCACCAATTTTCGGACGTCGGTCACGTGGCCGATGATGAGAGAGAGCGCGCGCCCGGTTTCCCCGACGAGATTGACGCCGGTCTCCACTTGTATGGCACTGGCCGATATTAGACCTTTGATTTCCCGCGCCGCGCCCGCGCAGCGCTGTGCGAGCTCGCGTACCTCCTGGGCTACGACGGCAAAGCCGCGACCCGCCTCCCCTGCCCGCGCCGCCTCGACGCCCGCATTGAGCGCGAGGAGATTGGTTTGGAAGGCGATCTCGTCGATGACACCGATAATGGTGGCGATCCGGTTAGACGATGCGCTGATTTCGCCCATGGCACCCATGGCGCGGGTCACGACATCACCCGAGCGTACGGCGAATTGCTCGGTCTCGTTGACTGCGACGGCAGTCTTTCGGGCGCTTTCGGCGGTCGAGCCCACAAGGGTATCAAGGTGGCGCAGCGCCCGCGCGCTTTGTTCGAGCGCGGCAGCCTGCTGCTCCGTGCGGCGCGCGAGATCGTCGGCTGAAGCGGAGAGATTGCCGGCGCTGTCGCTGATCTCGCTTGTCGTCGTGCGCACGTCGAGCAGCGTGGAGCGCAGGGCCTGCGTCGCCGTGTTGTATGTCTTGGCCATGTCGATGAAATCGTCCGGAAGATCCTCGCTCAGCCCCTGCTGTAGATCGCCGTTGGCAAGCCGCGCGAGAACATCGGAAAGGGCGGTCAAAGCGTGTTCCTGCTCGGCGGCAATCCGCGCCCGCTCCTGAGCTGCACGCGCGCCTTCGGCGTCGGACCGCGCGCGGACGGCTGCGGCCTCCTGCTCCAAACGGATGTTTTCACGGGCGTTGTCACGGAAGACGGCGACGGAGCGCACCATTTCGCCGATCTCGTCACCGCGGTCACGACCTTCGATCCCGACATCGAGATCCCCCTCGGCAAGCTTCTTCATCACGTCGGTCACCCGTTTCAGCGGGCCGCGCAACGTCTCCACTAGCATCAGGCCGCCGACGATAGCGAGGATGGTGCCAAGCACCATCGCAACGACCGAGAGGTGGGCGGAGCGCTCGCTATCGGCTTTGCCGATCTCCTGGGCCTGCGAGATGAAGCTCTGGAGATTGCCCATTCCTGCAGACAGCGTGTCGGTTGCCGCGGTACGTGCGGTGTTCCAGTTCGTCTCGATGACCAGCATGGCGTTGGCCGCAGTCCTGAGCGCGGTCAGTTCGGGCTCGAGCTTCTGTGCAAACGCGCTCATCGTCGCATTTCTGCTGCCAAGCTCCGCGACCCTCTGGCTGGAGGCCTGCAAGGCTGCGATATCGGCAAGCACAACGTCTCGGGCCGCTTCCGTCAACTGCGCGCCGAGACGCTCGATATGAAGTTGCAAGGCATCCACCAGCGCCAACGACGACTGCACCTGGGCCAGGAGTTGCTGCAGCATCGTGACATCGGGTTCGAGTTTGACGAACCGGTCCGCCGCCGCAGCCGACGAATTCAAAATCTTCGCCTGCAAATCGGAAAGAAGGGGATCGAGACCGGTGGCCTCCCGCTTCAACGTCTGTGCAAGGATCGCCGGGTCTGCAGGACCCGGCGCACCCGCCGCCGCGCGCAGGCGCTCTGCAGCCGCGCGCACGGGTTCGAGCCCGGTCATGACCTTCGCGGCCACCAACGGCTTGACGACATCGAACTCGGCCAGCAGGGCACCCGCCTGAGAGGCCGATGCCTTGATGGTCGCGTCGTCGGACGCAGCCTTCGTGATCGCGCTGCGCAGGCTCGCCAGTCGCTCGGCCACGGAGGTATAGGCAAATGAATCGAACAAGGCGCTCTTTGCGAAGGCTTCCTGTCCGTCGAATTTCTTGTTCAGATTTCCGAGCTTCTGGTTCACGTCAGCCGCGATCATCTTGACGGTTGTCAGGCTGGCGGCGATTCGGCGGGCGTTTGCGTCGCGCTCGTTCTTGATCGTCCACAGCGACTCCGTGTGGACCTGAATAGCAGGCGCGAGCTTCACGACGGTATCTATGCGCCGGAGATCTTCAGATGAGACCAGGTTTTTCAGAGCCCCGACACCTTTGTCCAGTCGGTTGATGGCCTGTTTCAGGGCCGAGAGCGTTGCATCGTCTGGCCGCTGCGTCATTTCCTGGAAAGCGCTTTGAAGATTGTCGAAATCCCGGATGTTGTCGATCGTCGCGCGCGTCACCGTCATGTGTCCGTTGAGCATCGTCGAGGTGAAGAAGCCCGCCACGCCGACGCCGGCGATCAGAAGCACCAGGGGAACGACGAACAGCAAAACCTTGGTGACGATGCGGCGGCCCTGCAAAAGGCGGTCGATGAAAGACATGGAAACCCTTCGCCGACCCGCCCGACAACGTCATGTGTAAGCGGTGGCAACAACCAGCATCATGCAGGACTGAAGCATTATTTTTCGATTTCCATTGAGCAACAGTTAATCAAGACGACGTATTCAGCGCTTCGGGCAACTTCTTCGTAGCTACGAGCGCCCGTGTCACCATAATGCCGTTGGTGCCTTGAGGCGTTCTGAAATCCCCAAATGACTCTGAACAGACCATTTCGGATGTCATGGAATCTGCGCATGATCTCTCGCTTGGCGCGATCTGCAGCCTACAGCCCACCAATCAGAACCTCGCCGCATTTGCCGACAGCATTCAGAACATTCGCCGACTGACTATTTCCGCCGATGGAGAAACGCTGATCTACTGGAGCAATGAGTTCGGCGGTCGCTTTGTCGACGCGCGCCTGCGTGGACGCTCGCCATTTTCTGCAGACCGGCGGGGGCGAAACCGGGCCAAGCCCATGTCGCATCCGGTCGGCGCCGTTACTCGACATAGCCGTGTCGCCGCAAGCAGCTTCCGGAGCAGGAAACCGAAGCTTCTCGTTATGCTGAACCACCACTTGTACCAAGCCAGTCCGGAGGTAGACCAGGCGCTGCTTAGCATGGCCTGTCGGTCGGTTTATCTCCGCTAACGCGCTCCCGACCCTGGTTTCACGCTTTTCTATGGGCATCATCCAAGGAGGCTTTACACTTTCGCCATCACACAGACACCATCGATGCATGAATGAATCCGCAGCACACACCATCGATTTCGCCAACGTCGTCCCGATCAGGGCACCAGCCTCCCCCTTCATGCCGAATCAAGGCGGCGAAGCATCCGGAACTACGGTACATGGGCTCGAAAAAGCGGCTCCTGCCCTGGATCTTCGAGATCTTCGACGACCTTGATTTCGCAAGCGCCATGGACCCGTTTTTAGGCTCTGGAAGCGTTGGGTATCTCATGAAGTCGATGGGCCGCAGGGTAGCGCACCGCACAACCGATCAAAATCTAGATCATCTTCTCTCCTCGGCGTCGCTAGGATCTCCGTCCATACGAAAGCTGCAAGCGTTATCGACCAATTCATGTCAAACCGGTCTTTCCGATAGCTCTCCTGCGCAGTATGTATCGCAATGCAAGCAAACGAGTAAACGGAGGCCGTGCATGGCAGTAGGCAAAGTGAAATTTTTCAACGACGACAAGGGGTTTGGCTTCATCACTCCGGAGGATGGCGGGCAGGATGTGTTCGTGCATGTTTCGGCTCTTTCGAGAGGCGGATCTTTGCGCGAAGGCGACAAGGTCAGCTTCGAGGTAGGCGAAGATCGGAAGACGGGGAAATCCAAGGCGGAAAACGTTTCCGTTCTTTGAGCTCAGGTCGAGCCTAAGCATCGTCTGTTCGGTCAAACACTGCGCGACGCAGACGGCCTAGTGAGCACCGAACTGCTCTCCGTAACCGGAGAGCAGTTCGCTTTGACCCCCATCCTCCTCGATGCCGATGGTCGAGCGGAAATCCCAGGTTATCGACGATCCGCCAGGTGTTTCGAGGGTCACGACATCGTCGTCGGGATTGCACCCGGAGACGAACTTTACCCCACGAGCGGTGAAACCTCACCCGACATCTTCGGCGACGATCCCGGTTCGCCGACGAATATCTGCAGCGTTGCCACGTCGCTCAAGCACCTTCCGTGGGGGTCGGGTACCGGTCCATCCTGGAACTCTCCCGTACCGGCAGCTTGCCCGCGAAAAACAAGCCGGTCTTCGGAATGGCCTTTCACACCTTATGCAGGCGCCGTACGTTCAAGGCCGTCAAACCTAACGACTCTTAAAGCGGCGCACGGCGCGATTTCTGGATGGACATCTGCGGTGCAAATTCGCTTCCGAAAGCTATCCGTGCGCATACGCGATAGATCATCGCGACTTTGGCGTAACTCCGGTCGATACCGTGACCTGATGAGACCATGGTTAGGCGTCCTCGTTTTACAGCGCTCTTACGAAGGACCTGAGATTGCCTGGATCAGGTCATGATGTCACAGCTCATCAAGCGACTGACAATGACGTCGAAGGCCCGTAGCTCAATGGTTAGAGCCGTCGGCTCATAACCGATTGGTTGCAGGTTCGAGTCCTGCCGGGCCTACCATTGCTGCGTCGCAATATAAAGCCTGGACAATCGCCAACTTTCCTGGACTTATGGTCACGCAAGCTAATTTCGTTCCTTAGGTTTACGTATAACCACACTGATCTGCGTGAAAAGTGCCGATAGGTTTGCAAAGCAGGCGCAAGGGCGGTCGGAATGGATCTACGGCGTGCAAGGCATCCGTGGATCGTTCTATCAATGGACTGGATGGTTACGCTGACGGAAGGCTTGCAGACCTGATACTCGACGCTGGTTTCCACATCGATTCGCGGTCGGGCGTTACGTCTCAAGCGTCGTGTGTCGAGATCGACATCGACGAAAACGCTAAACCAGGATGCCGTTAAGGTTCTCGTACCGTGGGCTCGACTGCTGATGAACCGACACCTCAATGCCGGTCCATCTTAGATACGCGTCTTTCAGTTCGATAGCAGGTTCTCTCTCAACGTGGAGCCGGTGTACCGATCGCGAAGCCTGCCTCTCCGCTGCAGCTCCGGGGAGACAAGATCCGCGAACTCTTCGAAGCAACCTGGCGTGTAGGTGGCGGCCAGCATGAAGCCATCGGCTCCGCCTTCGTCCATGTAGAACTCCATCTGATCGGCTATATCCTTCGCCGTCCCGACCGCGACAGGCATGCCCATCCCCTGTGCGTAGATCATCGCCGCTTCCGCGACGGTCACCGGCGCCCCGCCCTTCGCATAGATGATCGAATCGAAGAGACCCTGGATGCCGGGGACTTCGATGTTCTGAACGATCTCGTCCGGGGAGAACTTCGAGAAGTCGAGTCCGAAGTGCCCCGACATCCAGGCGAGCGCCCCTTCCGGCGGTATGCACTCCTTGATACGGGCGTACTTCTCCTCCGCCTCGGCGCGCGTGTCAGCAACCACGGTCTGGAGGCCGTAGATCAGCTTGACCGAGCCTTCCGGGCGATCGTACTTCGATGTTAGGCGCTCGTTGAGATCGCCTGCATACTGTTTCATCCGGTCGACGTTGGGGTGAACCGCGAAGATCGCCTCGGCGTGCTTGGCGGCGAAGTCGCGGCCACGGTCGGAAGAGCCCGCCTGCCAGAGAACGGGGCGACCCTGGGGAGAGGGCGCGCAGAAATGCCGGGCATGGCATTTGTAGAACGTCCCCTCGTGATTGACGACATGCACCTTGGCGGGATCCGCGTAAATCCCTGAAGCCTTGTCGGCGATTATCGCGTCGGGCTCCCAGGAGTCCCAGAGCTTGTAGCAGAGCTCCATGTATTCCTCGAGACGGTCGTAGCGACCGCCGCGCTCGGTCATCGTATGCCCATACGCGTCCCACTCGCTCTTCGAGTATGAGGACACCACGTTCCAGGCTACACGACCGTTCGAGAGGTGGTCCAGACTCGAAAGGCGTCTACACATCGAGTAAGGATGTTCGAACGCGGTCGACAGAGTGACGCCAACGCCGAGGTGCTTCGTCGCCGAGGTGATGATGGGGACGATCGTCGAAGGTTCATGTGTCGGGCTCTGTACTGCCCATTTCACGATGGCGTCGGAACTGTCTTCGTGCGTGTTGTAAGGCGCGAGCTCATCCGCGATGAACATCGCGTCGAAGAATCCGCGCTCCATCGTGCGGCCCATATGTTGCCAGTATTCCGGGCGGGCGAAGTTCCAGCCGATCTTGTCACGCTCGTGCCGCCACATGCCGGTGGCATGGCTGTTGACGCCATGCTGGATGAATCCCAGAAGATGGGCTTTTTTCTTGGCCATTCAGATTGCTTTCCTGTCCTAGAACCGGTCTGCCGGTTCCTATCGGTAACGAAAATGGACCGCCTGGTGGCCGTCCAAGCGTTCTGCTTGTCTACGGAGACCCGGTCTCAAATCAACGCTTCGCACGCTTCTCGAGGAAGAACGCCAATCCACATGCAGCAGCAGTGCCGAGGACCAGGAATGGCCCGAGGTATATGAACTTCGGCGAGAACCCGGCCAGTGCGATCACGATCGACGATGCGACAACGGAGATGGCTGCTGTGACACTGAATGTGTCGGATGGCACCTCGTTAGGCTCGGGTTGCGCGGACCGGTACTCGGCAATGGCATTGCGCAGACCCCTTGCGAAACCGGCGATGAAGAGTGCGGTCGCAACGACGCCCAAAGCGACGATGATAGAGTAGACTGTCATTTCACTCGCTCCTGCTGGAATCACTCGCCGGCCGTCGGGGCCGAGGTTGCGCCGTTCGCGTCCTTGAGTGACGCGATGTCGAATGCCTGTGGCTTGAGAAGTCCGGCAACGATGACGGTGAGCCCGCTGATGGCCACGATCGCGAGGGTTCCGGAAAGTTCTCCCACGAACTGGTAAATCGGCATGCCGATCAATATCGCCAGGACGATGCCACCGACGAAGCCGATCGTGTTGGTTCGCGGCCAGAGGATCGCGAAGACCAGCGGCAAAAGAACCGACGTTTTCAGCGCGTAGGTAGTCAGGACGAGCGTCGTGAAGTCGATGCCCGCCAACACGATGACCGTAGCGATGACACCCCCGGCGAGAACGGAAAGCTTCGTGATGACGAACAGCTTGCTCTCGGAAGTACCCGGGAAATACCGTTTGACGATGTCGACCGCCACGATCGATGAAAGCGCGGCACTCGCGCCGTCGATCGTCGAGTAGCAGGCTGCGAGGATCACCAGCACGTAGAGCAGTATGAGGGTCAGAGGCAGGCCTATGTGGGACACGATGTAAGGCCCAACCGCGGCGATGTCGCCACCGAAGTCTGATGGAACGAGCCCGTAGCCGATCCCCACGAGACCGAGCATCCCGAGGCAGATCGGGATCGGATAGAATAGCGCTCCGGCCCATAGGAAGGTCCGCGACACGTCACGACTCTTGATCGCCCAGACCTTCTGCCAGAAGGTCTGATCCGCGACTGTGGCCGCGAGCAGACCGAAGGCCAGCGTAATCCCGAAACCCGCCGCGGCGTCCGGACGAAGGACCGACAGGTTCCTCTGGTCGGCCGCTCCGACGGCGGAGAATACCGCTTCGGCTCCGCCTGGGATTCTATCGTAGACGGCAACGACCACGATCGCGGCAGGCACTGTGATCATGAGGGTGTTCAGCGTCCCTGTCATGACGCTGGTCCAGAGACCGCCGAAGTAGGAATAGGCTAGAACGCAGACGATGCCGACGATGGTCGCCACGCGCCAGTCGATCGAGAACACGGTCGATACGACAACGGATGTGCCCTTGAGGTTGATCAGAATCTCGAGAATGATGCCGAACACCATCGTGACGGTAACGATGCCGGTGGCGACCTTGGATTGCTGGAACCGGAGCGCGATGAACTCCGATATGGTGTAGCCCTCGGGCATATTGCGTCTGAGAATGCGAGCGAACGGGACCATTGCCATGACGGCGATGCCGTTCGGGACGACGAACCAGAACAGTCCGGACAGACCCCACTGATAGGTCATCGCCGAACTCATCATAACCGCCATGGCCCATGTCCATACGGCAATGACAGATCCCACTCCGAAGCCGAAGCCGATCCTCCTGTCAGCGATGATAAAATCGTGTGTGTTACGCACCAGATAGAGGCGCACGATATAAGCGAGCGCTAAAGAGAATAGGCCTAACCCGATCATTGTCGAGTAGCCCAAAGCCGGCGTAAGCGCGGCGTTGGTAGTGAATATCGACTTGTCCATCAGTGTACCCCCTGTATGCAGATAAAAAATATCATTTTTATCGACAATTGAAGGCAGAGTTCAGCTTACTCCTGACAATGGCCAACGTGTTCATCCCATATTTACCGTGATTCCAGCAAAAACCATCCGCCGCGGAGATGGCTGGGGAAACCATGTCACTGGTGATCGTCAGCCGAGGTCACGATCTTTGAACGGTTTCCTAAACGCTGAGCGGCAAGGTGCGGAGGAAACCGAGGCTTTACCGGATGACTGAACATACTTTTGCGATCGGCGACGTACACGGGCGCGCCGATAAGCCCAGACTTTTACGCAATCCAAACCGACACCTTCGCCTTGAATGGATATGAGCCACCGGTCGCAACGCGTGCAGGAGTTATATCCCCCAAACAGGCAGTTCCATCCGGCGCCTCGAGTAGAATCGAACTAGCCGCTAGATTATTCTACGCGCGATATACGCCGATATTCTCCGAAGGATCTTTTTGGTGCGTACGAGATCAACGGCCTGGGTGCTCGGGTGCTTCCCTTACGTTATCTCATGTTCTCGGCATCTAAGCAGAAGTCAGGCAGATACTCTAATCATCCCTGCTGTCTAGATTTCTTGAGCCACCCCTAGCTGCAGACGGCAGCGAAAATGTTTAGCAATGGTACCTAGCGCTCAAAGTCTTCGAGAGTACCAACACTGCTTGGACGCGTTTCTGAGGGCAATCTCGACGCAAGAATGGGGTGAAAACTAGCGATTCTTGCCGTTAGGACGCATATCATTGGGCAAGGAGCATCGCCAGTTTCGTCATGCTGGAACACACCGGCAGTTTCACGGAGGCCGCAACGCGTCTCGGCCTTGGCCAGTCGACCGTGACACAACACATCCAGCGGCTGGAAAAAGCGCTCGGTCGGCAACTGGTGTTTCGCGATACGCATCAGGTGCGGCTGACGGCAGAGGGCGAGGCCTTGCTTGGCCATGCCCGCGGCATGCTCGATCTAAATGGCAAGGTGGTCGCGCTCTTCGGCGAAAACCGACTGCGTGGTCGGCTGCGTCTCGGCGTGTCGGAGGACGTCGTGGCCAGTCGCCTGACAACGATCCTTGCCGACTTCATTCGGCTCTACCCCTTGGTCGACCTCGAAATGACGGTGGCCCTCAGCGCCGTTCTCAACCAGATGCAGGATGCGGGCGATCTCGACCTCGTGCTTGCCAAACGGCATATCGGCGAAACGCACGGGCAATTGCTCTATCGGGAGCCGCTGGTCTGGCTCGCTCTTGATCCCGATCTTCTCATGGCGCGCGGCGAGGCGCTGCCCCTGATCGCCTTCCCTCCCCCCTCGATCACCCGCCGCATCGCGCAGGAGTCGCTCGATGCGGTGCACCGACCGTGGCGGATCGTCTGCACCTGCGGCAGTCTGAGCGGGCTGACGGCGGCGGCGCGGGCCGGCATGGGTTTTCTGGTCCAGCCGCGCAGCATGGCGCCGACGGGTCTGCGCGAAGTCTCCGCCGACCGGTTGCCGCCGCTGGCCGATGTGGAATTCGTGCTCGTGCGCCGACGCGGTGCAGACGCGGCGTTAATGGAGGCCCTGTCGAACCTGATTATCGCCCGGATCGCGCCGCATCACCAATGAAACGGCCGGGCCGTGTCGCGGGTGTTGCCTGAAACGCAAAACGCCCGCGAGGTTCGCGGGCGTGCAGCGGGTCGTCTGTTGACGTCGTCGAAGAGCCGGACGTCGATCTTAGCGGATAGCGGCGCGGGCGACGCTGGTGATCTCGGAGCGGGAGATGCCGAGGTCGTTGAGTTCGCGCGTGGACATGCGGCCGAGTTCGGTTACGGTCTGACGATACTTGCGCCAGTTGTTGAAAGAGCGTGCTACGTTCATGATAATCCCCTTTCCGAGGTCTGCAGCGTCGGCGAAACCCCTGTTTCGTCTCTTCGCTGCGTTGGGACTTTTATACGCGTGCACGGCAGCAGCGACCAGCGCAATTGCCTCAGGTGACATATGCAGACCCCGCATGCCTCAGCCGGTTTTGGCAACCGACGGGGTGCGAACGTAGGACTTCTTTAACAAGTTTATGCCTTGCCAAGCCGATCCGACGGCTCAGATCGCTTCTTTCGC
This sequence comes from Rhizobium sp. Leaf384, assembly GCF_001424065.1. Taxonomy (GTDB): domain Bacteria; phylum Pseudomonadota; class Alphaproteobacteria; order Rhizobiales; family Rhizobiaceae; genus Ferranicluibacter. The sequence goes on along the minus strand of NZ_LMQE01000010.1, from coordinate 23,206 downwards.
CAAACGGCGTGGCTCGCCCACGCTCGCATACATCCCGGTCGTTCGAAACTCCGTCGGGCTTGCACCAAAGTGCCGGCGGAAGACCTTGGCGAAATAGTTGGGCTCGTCGAAACCCGACATCAGCGAAATTTCCTTGACCGAGAGATTGGCCGCCTGGGTCAGGAGTTTGGCGGCGCGCTGCAGCCGCTTGCGCAGCACGAATTCCGCTGGCGGCATGCCTTCGGTCGCACTGAACACACGGGAAAAATGCGCACGGCTCAGACCCGAAACGCGCGCGAGATCCTCGACAGGCAGCGGCTTTTCCAGATTGTCGGCGATATGGGTCAGCACGTGCTGCATGGTTCGGTATTCCTGCCCGAAGACAGGGTGGGCGCCGAAGACGTCATCGTACAGCGCCATTGCGGCCTCATAGGCAATGGCGGAGGCGCGCCCCGGCATGTCGCCCCCGCCATGGATGAGCCTGTAGCTGCAATCGGCAAGGTGCTCGATCGTATCCGGCTGAAGCGTTAGGACCGGGCCGTTCGCCGAAAGGATGGCCTGGTGAAGACGCATCGCCTCCTCGCCGTTCATGGAAATCCAGAAAAACTCCCATCGCTCGCCGGGCTCCAGCCAGTAGCGGTGATTGTGCGGCACCGTCACCAGAAGAGTTTCGCCCGGCAGCACACGGTAGGTGCGCCCGTCGTAACGCAGGTTGCCGACCCCGGCGATCGTGTGCTGGAGAACCGTGAACGGCGTCTGCCCCCGCTTGCGCCCGTTCCAGTCGTAGTTCGGTTTTTCCCGAATTTCGTAACCGGTGCTCGTCGGCATCGTGTGCAGCCGATGCCGGCCGCGCGGCAGGGAAACCGTCTTCATACAAGGCCCACTCGCCATCAGTCTCTGCAGCATAGAATTACCCATAAAAGCACAATCCCTCTCTATCTCACTTCTGCATTATACGCATAATGCGGCTTCAGGGAGCAATACCGGGCGTATGGAAAGCGGTGGGTAGCATTCGAGCGGGGAGCCGGGGAGGCTTTGCGCGTCGATTGCACCGCGCGATTTTACCCGGCTAGACGATAAGCCCTATGCGGAGGACACCAGCGGCCATGAGCAGCTTCAAGATCGCCATCATCGGCGCAGGCAGCGTCGGCTTCACCAAGAAGCTTTTCACGGACATTCTGTCCGTACCGGAATTCGCGGAGATCGAGGTCGCCTTGACCGATCTCAGCGAACAGAACCTTTCGATGATCAAGACGATCCTCGACCGAATCGTCGAGGCCAACGGCCTCGGAACCAAAGTGACGGCGACGACCGATCGGCGGAAGGCCATCGAGGGCGCGCGCTACGTCATCAGCTGCGTCCGCGTCGGCGGGCTTGGTGCCTATGCCGATGATATCCGCATCCCCTTGAAGTATGGCGTCGACCAGTGCGTCGGCGACACGATCTGCGCCGGCGGCATTCTTTACGGCCAGCGCAACATTCCGGTCATCCTCGATTTCTGCAAGGACATCCGCGAGCTTGCCGAGCCCGGCGCGAAATTTCTGAACTACGCCAATCCGATGGCCATGAACACCTGGGCGGCGATCGAATATGGCAAGGTCGAGACGATCGGCCTCTGCCACGGCGTTCAGCATGGCGGCGAGCAGATCGCCGAGATCCTCGGAGCCAAGGACGGCGAACTCGACTTCGTGTGCTCGGGCATCAACCATCAGACCTGGTTCACGGATGTTCGCCTCAAGGGCCGAAAGATCGGCAAGGACGAACTGGTTGCCGCTTTCGAGGCGCACCCCGTCTTCTCGCAGCAGGAAAAGCTGCGCATCGATGTGCTCAAGCGTTTCGGCGTCTACTCGACCGAGAGCAATGGACACCTCTCGGAGTATCTGCCCTGGTACCGCAAGCGGCCGGAGGAAATTACCCGCTGGATCGACATGTCGGACTGGATCCACGGGGAGACCGGAGGTTATCTCCGCTACTCGACGGAAACGCGCAACTGGTTCGAAACCGAGTTCCCGCAGTTCCTGGAAAGTGCGGGCAAGCCACTGGATCCCGCGAAGCGCTCCAATGAGCATGCCAGCCATATCCTGGAGGCGCTGGAAACAGGGCGCGTCTATCGTGGCCACTTCAACGTGAAGAACAATGGGGTCATCACCAATCTCCCGGCCGACGCCATCATCGAGTCGCCCGGTTTCGTCGATCGCTTCGGCGTCAACATGGTGGCGGGCATCACGCTGCCGGAAGCCTGCGCGGCGACCTGTATCGCCTCCATCAACGTCCAACGCATGTCCGTGCACGCGGCGATCTCCGGCGACATCGATCTTTTGAAGCTTGCCGTGCTGCATGATCCGCTGGTCGGTGCGATCTGCACCCCGGACGAGGTCTGGCAGATGGTCGACGAGATGGTCGTCGCCCAGGCGGAGTGGCTGCCGCAATATGCTGATGCCATTCCGGCAGCCCGCGAGCGGCTGAAGCACGCCACGGTCAAGACCCGTGACTGGAAGGGCGTCGCGCGCCGCGAGGTTCGCTCCATCGAGGAGCTCAGGGCCGAAAAGGCGGAGCTCAAGGCCGCAGGCTAGGCAGAGAAGCCCATATCGCCGGCCGGCCCGCGTCTGGAGGAGAAGCGGACCGGCTCGTTCCGGAGGAAGTGCCGCAGCCGGAGAATCCGGGCCGGCAAAGTTTGAGGGAGAGACACGACCATGACAACGAACCGCCATTTGAGAGCCGTCGCCGGGTTGATGCTCGGCGTATCCGCCTTTGCAATGACCGCCTCGGCCTCCGAGCCGACGGTCGTACCCGAAGCGCAGCCTTTTCCGGGGCAAGGCAAGATCACCTATGTGCCGCGCGACTCCATTCTCGAGTTCAAGGCGCTTCCGAAATACAGCGAACCGGACTGGGTGACGGAAAAATTCGTGGCGACCGGCAAGCTGCCGCCCGTGGAACAGCGTCTGCCGAAAGAGCCTCTCGTCTACAAGACCGGCAACATGCCGGACGGGGTCGGTGTTTACGGCGACACGCTTCGCCACGTGATCGGCGGCCGGCCGGAAGGCTGGAACTACTCGGCCGGTCAGACCCAGGGTTGGGGCGGTATCGACATCGCCATGTCGGAGTGCCTGACGCGCACGGCACCGCTGTTTCAGGTCGAGGCGACCGATGTCGAGCCGCTTCCGAACCTCGCACGGAGCTGGGAGTGGTCGCAGGATGGTCACAAGCTCACCATGCATCTGGTGGAAGGCGCCAAGTGGTCCGACGGTGTCGAGTTCACGTCCGATGACGTCATGTTCTACTGGAACGACAATGTCGTCGATCCCAATGTCACGCCCCTCAACGGCGCTTCGCCCGAAACGTTCGGCGAAGGCACGACGTTGAGGGCGGTCGATGCCTATACGGTCGAATGGACCTTCAAGGACGCGTTCCCGCGCCAGCATCTTTTCGCCATGGCCTATGGCACCTTCTGCCCCGGCCCGGCACATATCCTGAAAACCAAGCATCCGAAGTACAACAAGGATTTTACCTACGAGCAGTACAAGAACGGCTTTCCCGCCGACTACATGAACATTCCGGTGATGGGTGCATGGGTGCCCGTGTCCTATCGGCCGGACGACATGATCGTGCTGCGCCGCAATCCCTACTACTGGAAGGTCGACGAAGCGGGGCACCAGCTGCCCTATGTCAACGAACTGCACTACAAGCTCTCGACCTGGGCCGACCGCGACGTCCAGGCCATTGCCGGCTCCGGCGATTTCTCGAACCTCGAGCAGCCGGAAAACTTCGTCGAGAGCCTCAAGCGCGCCGCGCAGGAAACCGCCCCTGCCCGCCTCGCCTTCGGCGCGCGCCTGATCGGCTACAATCTCCGCATGAACCTCTCCGGCAATGGATGGGGTGACCCGGACGAGCGCGGCAAGGCCGTTCGCGCCTTGAACCGGAATGCCGATTTCCGCAAGGCGATCACCATGGCGGTCGATCGCAAGAAGATCGGCGACTCACTGGTCAAGGGTCCGTTCACCGCCATCTATCCGGGCGGGCTCTCGTCCGGCACCAGCTTCTACGACCGCCAGTCGACCGTCTATTATCCGTTCGACCTGGAAGGCGCCAAGGCCCTCCTCGAAAAGGTCGGCTTGAAAGACACCGACGGCAACGGGTTCGTCAACTTCCCGGCCGGTACGGACGGAGGGCAGGACGTGCAGATCGTGCTTCTGTCCAACGCCGACTATGGAACGGACAAGAACCTTGCCGAGGGAATCATCGGCCAGATGGAGCAGCTCGGCCTCAAGGTCACGCTCAACTCGCTCGACGGCGTCAAGAAGGACAATGCCCATTACGCCGGCCAGTTCGACTGGACGATCCGCCGCAACGATCCGGAATTGACGACCGTCGTCCAGAACACCACACAGCTCGCCCCGACCGGCCCGCGCACGAGCTGGAACCACCGCGCCGGCACCGACGGCACGGTTGATCTCCTGCCTTACGAGAAAGACATGGTGTCGATCGTCAACAGGTTCATCGCGTCGCAGGACAACGCCGAGCGGACGGATCTGATGAAACAGTATCAGAAGATTGCAACCGAGAACGTCGATACGGTGGGTCTGACCGAATATCCCGGCGCGCTGATCATCAACAAGCGGTTCTCCAACATCCCCCCAGGTGCGCCGATCTTCATGTTCAACTGGGCCGAGGATACGATCCTGCGCGAACGCGTCTTCGTCGCGGCCGACAAGCAGGGCGATTACGAGCTGTTCAAGCAGCAATTGCCCGGCAAGCCCGGGGAAGCCGGCCCGATCAACTGAGCCGGTCCAGCGCCAGGCCGGTCTGTCGCAGGATTGCCGGCCTGCCTTTCGAGATCGCCGCCGCCGGACCTCCGGCGGCAGACAAAACATGGTCGCCAGGGCGCATGGCAGCGTCGCGTCCGGCGTCGGTTCTCCTTAAGGATACGACATGCTCAGGTTTTTGCTTGTGCGGATCGCCTCCGCGCTGCCGGTGCTCTTCGTACTGAGCGTCGTCACCTTTGCCATCATCCAGGCTCCGCCCGGCGATTACAGCGATTACATTCGCTCGCAGGCGATCAACCAGGGAGGCGCCTCGTTCGAGGAAGCCGACGCCCAGGCACAGGCGTACAAGATCGCGAACGGGCTCGATAAGCCCTTGCCCCTTCAATATGTGAACTGGATCACAGGCATCGTCACCCGCGGCGATTTCGGCCACAGCCTGTTCTACAACAAGCCGGTGTCCGATGTGGTCGGCGAACGCCTGCCCCGCACGCTGGCGTTGGCACTCGTCTGCCACATCCTCGCTTCCGTGATCGGAATCACCTTCGGCATCCTCGCGGCCACGCGGCAATACACCTGGGTGGATACGCTGCTTTCCGGGATTTCCTTTCTTGGCATGACCGTACCGCGCTTTCTCATGGCGCTGATCATCGTCTACATCATGGTGTTTCACTTCAATGTCAGCGAGATCGGCTCGTTCCAGTCGGCTCGATACGGTGGCGCGCCATGGTCGTTCGACAAATTCGTCGATCTTCTGAAACACGTCTGGCCAGTCATCGCCATCGCGACGTTCGGCGGCCTCGCCTACAACATGCGCGTCATGCGCGGCAATCTGCTCGATACGCTGAACGCGCAATATGTCGAGACCGCGCGGGCCAAGGGTCTTTCGGAGCGCAAGGTCATCCTGCGGCACGCCGTGCCGAACGCGCTGCATCCGCTGGTCATGTATCAGGGTGTCGTTCTCCCCTACATGTTGACCGGCGAGATCGAGACGGCCATCATCTTCGCGCTTCCGACCGTCGGTCCTGCGATCGTGGGGTCGATGGCGGTGGGCGACGTCTACGTCACCGCGACCTTCATGCTCGTCCTCTCGGCCACGTTGATCGTCGGCAACATCATCGCCGACTTGCTGCTGGCTGCCCTTGATCCGCGCGTTCGCCAGATGGGAGGAGCCACAGCATGAGCTTCGAAACCCAGGCGACCCTGCCGGTTGCGACCGCCGAGGCCGAGCACCACGCCGTCGAGGCGCGGCCTGCCGACGTGCATCGCAACGAAAGCTACATGTCGCTCGTGTGGCGGCGACTAAAGAAATCCTGGACGGGCATGCTCGGCCTCTACCTCGTCTGCCTTCTGCTGTTTTCCGCTGTTTTCGCGGACTTCCTGGCTCCGGTGGATCCCAAGGCGACCAATATCGGGTTCTCTCCGCCGCAGTTGCCGAGCTTCACCGACAGGGACGGAAATTTCGTCTTCCCGCCGCGTGCCTATCCTGTGCGCGAGACGGATGCGCTCGACCCCGTCACGTTCCAGCCGATCATCGGTCCCGACTACGACAATCCGCAGATCATCGGTCTCTTCGTAAAGGGCGCTCCCTACAAGCTTCTCGGCATCATTCCGCTCGATCGTCATCTCGTGGGGACGCAGGACGGTTCGCCGATTCATTTTCTCGGCACGGACAAGTTCGGCCGGGATGTTCTGTCCCGCATGCTCTACGGCGCGCGGATCTCGCTTTCCATCGCCCTGACGGTCGTCTTCATCGTCACCGTGGTGGGCACGACGGTCGGCATGGTCTCGGGCTATTTCGGGGGTCGGTTCGATGCCTGGACGCAGCGCTTCGTGGAGCTCGTTCTGGCCTTCCCGCAGCTTCCGCTTTACCTCGCGCTCACATCCCTCATCCCGGTCACCGCGCCGACGCATGTGTTCATCGTCTTTGTGGTCGCTGTCATGTCGGCGCTCGGCTGGGCGCAGATGTCGCGCGAGGTGCGCGGTAAGACGCTGGCGCTCGCCCGGATCGATTATGTCCGGGCCGCCATCGCCGTCGGGGCGAGCGATCGACGCATCATCCTCCAGCACATATTCCCGAACGTCATGAGCCACGTCATCGTCGCGGTGACGCTCGCCATCCCGAGCGTGGTTCTGCTGGAATCGTTCCTGGGCTTTCTCGGTTTCGCGGTGAAGCCGCCGCTGATCTCCTGGGGGCTGATGCTGCAGGACACCTCGAACTACTCCGTCATCGGATCCTACCCCTGGATCCTGTCGCCCGTCGGCATCGTCCTGATCACGGTCTTCGCCTTCAATGCACTCGGCGACGGCCTGCGCGACGCCATAGATCCCTATTGAGAGGAGCGTGACCATGACGACATCGGATATCACCGTCACGGCGCCTGCCGAGCGTCTGGATCGCGCGGCGCACGCGGACGCGCCGATCATCGACGCCCGCAATGTCGCGGTCGATTTCAAGGTGGAGCACGGCATGGTCAGCGCCGTGAAGGACGTGTCCTTCCAGCTCTACCGCGGCGAGACGATCGCCATCGTCGGGGAGAGCGGGTCCGGCAAGTCCGTCACCGCCCGCACCATCATGGGCTTGCTCTCCAAGCGCGCCGTGACGAGCCCGCGCTCGACCATCGCCTACAAGGGCGAGGACGTTCTGAAGTTCTCCGAAAATCGCCGGCGGAAATTGCGCGGCGACCGGATCTCGATGATCTTTCAGGAGCCGATGAGTTCGCTCAATCCTGTCTATACGATCGGTGCGCAGATTGCCGAAGCCATCCTCGTGCACCGTAGGATGAGCCGGAAGGCCGCCATGGCGGAAGCACTTGAGCTTTTGCGCCATGTCCAGATTCCCGAGCCCGAGGCGCGGCTCAACCAGTATCCGCACCAGCTGTCGGGTGGCCAGCGCCAGCGCGTCATGATTGCCATGGCGCTCTCCAACAAGCCTGATGTGCTGATCGCCGACGAACCGACGACAGCACTCGACGTGACCGTGCAGGCGCAGATTCTTAATCTCATCCGCTCGCTTCAGCGCGAGATGAACATGGCGGTGATCCTCATAACCCATGACCTCACCGTCGTCAGGCAGTTCTCCGACTATGTCTACGTCATGAGTTCGGGCGAAGTCCGTGAGCACAACTCGACCGAAGCGCTCTTCGCCGATCCGCGCCACCCTTATACCGCCAAGCTTCTCGGATCCGAGCCGAAAGGCACGGTCGCGCCCATCGCGCAGACGGCGCCCGTCATCCTGGAAGGCCGTAACGTCCGCGTTGCCTTCACCCTGAAATCCGGCGGGTTCTTCAAGCCGCAGTTCAGCGAACTCCTTGCGGTCAACAATCTCAGCCTCTCGCTGAAACGTGGCGAGACGCTTGGCATCGTCGGGGAAAGCGGCTCGGGCAAGACGACCTTCGGCCAGGCGCTCATCCGGCTCCTGAATGCCGAGAGCGGCGAGATCACGTTCCATGGCGAAGCGATCCAGTCCTACGGCCGCAGCGAGATGCGGCCGCTGCGTGCCCGCATGCAGATCGTCTTCCAGGACCCCTTCTCCTCGCTCAACCCGCGCATGTCCGTCGGGCAGATCATCGAGGAGGGCCTCATCGTCAACCGGCTCGGCGCAACGCGCGACGAGCGTCTGGGACGGATCTATGCGGCGCTGGCAAGCGCGGGCATGCCGGGCAACATTCTCGGGCGCTTCCCGCACGAGTTCTCCGGCGGCCAGCGCCAGCGCATTGCCATTGCCCGTGCCATTGCGCTGGAACCGGAATTCATTCTTCTCGACGAGCCGACCTCGGCCCTCGATCTCTCCGTGCAGGCCCAGATAATCGACTTGCTGCGCAAGCTGCAGGAAGAGCGCGGTCTTTCCTATCTGTTCATCTCGCATGACCTGAAGGTCGTCCGCGCGCTCTGCCACCGTGTGGCGGTGATGCAGCGCGGAAAGATCGTCGAGGAAGGCCCGGTCGCCGACGTCCTGTCCAACCCCAAGACCGAATACACCGAGCGGCTCGTGCGAGCCGCCTTCAATGTTGCAGCCTGAGCAGAAAGAGGCCCCCATGACCAGACAACCCAAGATCACCTTCATCGGCGCGGGATCGACCACGTTCATGAAGAACATCATCGGCGACATCCTTCAGCGTCCGGCCCTGTCGGGGGCAAAGATCGCGCTGATGGATATCAATGCCGAACGCCTTCAGGAAAGCGAGGTCATCGTTCGCAAGCTGGTCTCGTCGCTTGGCGCGAAGGCCACCATCGAGATGCATTCCAGCCAGAAGCGTGCGCTCGACGGCGCCAACTTCGTCGTGGTCGCCTTCCAGATTGGCGGCTTCGAGCCCTGCACGGTGACCGATTTCGAAGTGCCGAAGAAATACGGCCTTCGCCAGACCATCGCAGACACGCTCGGCGTCGGCGGAATCATGCGCGGCCTGCGCACCGTTCCCCACCTCTGGTCGATCTGCGAGGACATGATGCAGGTCTGCCCCGAGGCGATCCTGCTGCAGTACGTCAATCCGATGGCCATCAACACCTGGGCGATTGCTGAGAAGTACCCGAAGATCCGGCAGGTCGGCCTCTGCCATTCGGTGCAGGGCACTGCCATGGAACTCGCCGAGGATCTGGACATCCCTTACGAGGAGATCCGCTACAAGTCTGCCGGCATCAATCACATGGCCTTCTACCTCAAGTTCGAGCACCGCCAGCCCGATGGTTCGTACAAGGATCTCTACCCGGACCTCTTGCGCGGCTATCGCGAAGGCCACGCCCCGAAGGCGACCTGGAATCCGCGCTGCCCGAACAAGGTTCGCTACGAGATGCTGACGCGACTGGGCTATTTCGTCACGGAAAGCTCGGAGCACTTCGCCGAATATACACCGTACTTCATCAAGGAGGGCCGCGAGGACCTGATCGAGAAGTTCGGCATCCCGCTCGACGAATATCCCAAGCGGTGCGTCGAACAGATCGAGCGCTGGAAGGGGCAGGCAGCCGCCTATATGTCGGCGGACAAGATCGAGGTGAAGAAGTCCAAGGAATACGCGTCCTCGATCGTCAACTCCGTCTGGACCGGTGAACCGTCGGTGATCTACGGCAACCAGCGCAACAATGGCTGCATCACCTCGCTGCCGGACAATTGTGCGGCCGAGGTGCCCTGCCTCGTGGACGAGAACGGCATCCAGCCGACATTCGTCGGCGCCCTGCCGCCGCAGTTGACCGCGCTGATGCGCACCAACATCAATGTCCAGGAACTGACCGTTCAGGCGCTGATGACGGAGAACCGCGAGCATCTCTATCACGCTGCCATGATGGATCCGCATACGGCCGCGGAACTCGACCTTGACCAGATCTGGTCTCTGGTGGACGATCTGCTGATTGCCCATGACGAATGGATTCCGCAGTGGGCCCGCATCGAAAAGAAGGTCCGCGCCGCCTGACGTCGCGGAGCGCGCGACCTCCCCTCCCGGGTCGAGACGGCGATCGCCGTCGCCGCGCCGACGGACCGGATGGCGCCACGCCATCCGGTCCGTCGTTCGAGTGACCCCTTCGACAACGCGCCGGTCCTCCAAAGCAAGACGCGCCGGAACCCGCAAGGGCCCGGCGCGTCTTCGTTCGAACCTTGTGGAGCCTAAAGCGCGTTACTGGAAAAACGATTCACGCAACGCCCTTCAAGGTCTTGTTTTGACGCATGTCGTTTCCCGAAACCGCTGTGCACTTTCGGGCGACATGCCTTAGCGGATACGCTTGCCGTTTTCTGCAAAAAGCAGGGCCCGCGTCGGGTCGAAGCCCGCCTTCAGCACGTGGCCGGTGGAGAGGCTGCGACCGTTGCGCGTGGTCACGACGATGGTTTCGCCCGACGTCGAACGACCATAGGCGAAGGTCTCGCCGCCCAGATGCTCGAACATGTCGATGGTGATCGACAGGCTGTCCTCCCCCGCATCGGTGAAGTGTTCCGGCCGGATACCCAGACGGATCGGCGTGCCCGCAGGCGGCACCTGCCCCTGCAGCGGCACGGCTATTTCCTTGTCGGCGAAGCCATCGAGCGAAACGAGAGCGGCGGCTCCGCTGGCCCCGAGGACCCGGCCGGCAAAGACGTTCATGCGCGGCGAGCCGATGAAGCCGGCGACGAAGAGATTGGCGGGGTCGTCATAGAGATCGAGCGGCGCGCCGACCTGCTCCACGATGCCCGCCCGGAGGACGACGATCTTGTCGGCCAGCGTCATGGCTTCCACCTGATCGTGCGTCACATAGATGATGGTCGCGTTCAGTTCCTTGTGCAGGCGGGCGATTTCCACCCGCATGTGCACCCGAAGCTCCGCATCGAGGTTCGACAGGGGTTCGTCGAAGAGGAAGACATCCGGTTCGCGCACGATGGCGCGGCCGATGGCGACGCGCTGGCGTTGCCCGCCGGAGAGTGCCTTGGGCTTGCGGTCCATCAGCGGCCCGAGCTCGAGGATCTTCGCCGCCGCATCCACGCGGCGCGCGATCTCGGCCTTGTCCTGACCGGCGAAGCGCAACGCAAATCCCATGTTCTCGCGCACCGTCATATGCGGATAGAGCGCATAGGACTGGAACACCATGGCGATCCCGCGCTTGGAGGGATCGACATCGTTCATCACCTGCTCGCCGATTTCTAGCACGCCCGACGAAATGTCCTCCAGCCCGGCAATCATGCGCAGCAGGGTGGATTTGCCGCATCCGGACGGGCCGACAAAGACGACGAACTCCCCGGATTTGATGTCGAGATCGACGCCCTTGATGACGTCGAGCACGCCGAAGGTCTTGCGGATATCCTTGAGAATGACGTCGGCCATACCAGCTCCTATGCGCTGACGGTAAAGGTGACGGACTGGGCTGCGAACAGGCCGCATTCCGCCGTCAGCGTGATGGTGCCGGCGACATCGCCAGCCTCGATCCAGAAGCCCGTCACCCCACCCTTGAAGCTCTGCAGAGACGGTCCGATGATGCGGCCGGGGCCATCCACGGCAAAGCGGATCGGCTCTTCGAAGAAGGGCAGGATGTTGCCGCCTTGATCGAGCACGCGGACGATGACGCGAACGGCATCCTTTTCTCCGGCGCGCAGTTGCGTGTCGTCCGGTGCGATCTCCAGCGTCGTGGGAAGCGGATCGGCCGGCAGCACGACCGTCTTGACGGCCTTGCCGTTGACATAGCCGGTGATGACACCGTCGCGCCAGATGCGGCCCCAGGTGCCGAATTCGGAGGGCGTGACATTGCGCATGTCGAGAATGACGGGCGGGTGCGCAAGGTGCGGATAGGTTTCGCGATCCGGCTCGACGCGTTTCGGTGCGAAGTCGCCGAACGTGATCTCCAGATAGTCGCAGTTGGTGAGAATGATCAGCGGGAGAACACCGCCGATATTGCGCTCTCCGCGCGCCCAGTACGTCACCGGCTGCAAGACCACGCCGCCGGTCGGGTCGCCCTGCGATGCATAGGCATAGGCCGCAAGTTTCGGTTCGCGGAACGTGTCGAGCACGCCGTGGTAGCAGACGCGGTCGCCGGAGCCGAAGTCCTTGTGGGTGTTGTAGTCGAACATGCACCAGCCGGTGGAGCCCGAGATATCCTCGCGGCCGGCGACGGCATCGAGGATCAGCAGGTGGCGCGTGACGTGCTCGGCCTGTCGCTGCTCCTGGTCGAAGCGCTTGGTCGGGTACATGTGGCCGTTATACTCGGTGATCATGTAGGGGATCGGCCTTGTGATGCCCGTCGTCTCGATCCGATCGCGCAGGACAACGCGGCCGCGGTTGTTGCCGGGCATCTCTTCCTGGCCGAGAATGAAGTCGTTCATCGTGTAGACGTCTTCGAGCAGCTCGGAATTGGTGATGAATCGGACGCCGCCCGTCTGGCGCGTCGTGTCGAGTTCACGCGCGAGGCGGTTGGTCTCGGCATAGAAATCGTGATCGTCCTGGCTCTCGTTGATGCGCACGCCCCAGATGATGATCGACGGATGGTTCCAGTCGCGTTCGATCATGCGGCGGACGTTCTCCACGGATTCCTTCTTCCAGGCCTCCCCGCCGATGTGCTGCCAGCCCGGAATTTCCTCGAACACGAGAAGGCCGATGTCGTCGCAACGGTCGATGAAGCTTTTGGCCTGCGGGTAATGCGAGGTCCGCACGATATTGCAGCGCAGGTCGAACTTGAGGATATCCGCATCTTTCTCCTGCGCGCGCCGCCCCATGGCGTATCCGGAATAGGGCCAGGCCTGGTGGCGGTTGAGCCCCCGCAGCTTGAGCGGCTTGCCGTTCAAAAGGAAGCCTTCCGGCGTGAATTCCGCCGTGCGAAAACCGAAACGGCCGGACAGCGCGTCGGTGCCGGAGGCCGTCTCGAGTTCTGCCGTGAGCGTGTAGAGCACGGGATTGTCGATGTCCCAGAGGGACAGACCCGACAGGCCGTCGATTGCAATCGTCGTGCTGTCGCCGTCGACGTCGGCCGTTCCCCTGCCGACGACCGCACCGGCCTTGTCGGCGATGGAAACGCGGATCGTGCCGGCGGTCGGCTTCTCCTGCGGGTTTGCAAGATCGACCCGAACCGTGACCCTGCTGGCCGACAGCGCCTCAGGCGTCTCGATCTTCATGTTGCGGATGGAGACGGGGCTTGCGACCTTCAGCCAGACATCGCGGTAGATGCCGGCGTAGCAGAGATAGTCGATCATGCCGCCGAAGGGCGGTATATCAGGATTTTCCGATCCGTCGATCTTGACCGTCACGAGGTTGTCGCCCGGCTTGAGCCCTGCGGTCAGCCGGGCCTCGAACGGCGTGTAGCCATCGCGGTGGAAGGCGACCTTCTCGCCGTTGAGGAAAACCTCGCTGTCGGCCATGGCGCCGTCGAAAACGAGCGAGACTTCCCGGCCCTCGAAGCCCGGCTCCCACGCGATGACCTTCTGATAGGTGAAAGCCTTCTGATAGGACGTCTCGTCGAAGTAGTTGTAGGGCAGCTCCACGGCGGTGTGCGGCAGGCGGATGCGTTCGCCGACAAGGATCTGGCCCGCCTTGGCCGGGTCGAAACCTTCGGTGAACATCCAGTCGCCGTTGAAGCTTTCATATCTGCGCATTATCGACATCCTATTTCACAGAACCGAGCATGCCCGCCACGAACTGGCGCTGCATGACGAAGAAGACGAGAAGGGTCGGCAGGGTGGCAAGGATCGTGCCGATCATGACCACGCCGAAATCGGGGTAGTAGGCCGACGCCAGAGACGAGACCACGAGGGTGATCGTCTTCGTATCGTTCGATTGCAGAACGATGAGCGGCCAGAGGTAGTTGTTCCAGTTCATCATGAAGACGATGACGAACGCGGCGGCATAGGTGGATCGCATCACGGGAACGTAGATGTAGAGAAAGATCTGCCACTCCTTGAGCCCGTCCACCTTTGCCGCGTCCCGAAGCTCGGTCGGAAACGCCTTCGTGGCCTGGCGAAAGTAGAAGATGATGAAAGCGGACGAGATCGTCGGCAGGAGAATGGCCAGGTGCGTGTTGATCAGCCCGGCCTTCCCCATCATCATGAACAGCGGGATCATCAGGGCTGCGAACGGGACCATCAGGGTCAGGAGCACGAGCGAATAGATCCTGTCGCGCATCTTCGACCGGAACATCTCGAAACCGTAACCCGCCAGCGAGGATACGGCGATCGTCAGCAACGTTGCGAGGATCGCCACCTTGGCCGAATTCCAGAACACCAGCGGCACGTCGACCTGGGCGAAGAAATTCGTGACATTGTTCGAGAAGGCGCTCCCGAAGGTCGCCTTGCCCTTGATGATGTCGATCGACGTGTTTGTCGAGGAAATCACCATCCAGATAAAGGGAAAGACGGAGACGAAAGCCGCCACGGACAGGGTGACATAGGTGGCGGCCCGCGGCAGGAAACGGCTCGACCGGGACATGGCGGGGGCAGCGTGGTCGGCTGATACGGCGGTCATGAACGCTCCCGTGCGACGTAGAACTGCAGGAAGGACAGCACCGCCACCATGACGACGATCACATAGGAGATCGTGGCGGCGTAGCCGAAGCTCGGCATGTAGCGGAAGGTGAGATTGTAGATGTAGAGCGACAGCGTGATCGTCGCGTCGGCCGGTCCGCCCTTGCCTTCGGTCAGGTTGTAGACTTCATCGAACAGCTGGATCGTGCCGATCGTCGAGATGATCGTGGTGAACAGGATGACCGGCTTCAGCATGGGTATGGTGAGGTGCACGAAACGCGCCCAGGCCGGAACGCCATCAATGCGGGCGGCCTCGTAGATCGACCGATCGATGTTCTGCAGCGCTGCGAGATAGAAGATCATGTTGTAGCCGGTCCACCGCCAGGTGATGGCGAGGATGACGAGGACCTTCGCCCAGAACGGCTCCGTCAGCCAGCCGATCGGCGAGCCGATGAGGCCGACGGCCAGCAGGGCCTGATTGATCACGCCGTCGATCGAGAACATGCTCTTGAACAGGATCGAGTAGGCAACGAGCGAGGCAACGCAGGGCAGGAAGATGGCGGTCCGAAACACGCCTGCGAACTTCAGGCGGTCCGTGTTCAAAAGGGAGGCCAGCATGAGCGCGAGCACGATCATGATCGGCACCTGCACCACGAAGAAGATCGTCGTGTTGGTCAGCGCCTTGAGGAAGACCGGATCGTTGCTGAGCCGCGCAACGTTGCCGAAGCCCGCGAACTTCATCATCATGCCCTTGCCGGAAAAGAACGACAGGTAGAGCGAGCGGAAGATCGGATAGATGAGGAACAGGCCGATAAGGCCGATGGCCGGTGCGATGAAGAGCCAGCCGTTGACGTCGTAATAGCGCTTCAGCCCGCCTGATCGCGCGCCACTTGTTTTCGCGTGAGCCATGGTTTCGACCGGAACCTGTTGAGATGATGATGACGCACGGGACCGCTTACGCTGTCACGCGTGTCGGCCCTCGCCGCCCGGGCTTCGTGCCACGGCGGAAAAGGGTGCCGCGCCCGGAGGGAGGCGCGACACCGCAGCGCGGTGGGGAGGAACCGCTTACTGGATCTGCCCTTCGGCCTGCGACTGGATTTCCTTCAGCACCGTCGGAATGTCTGCGCCCTGCGCGAGCGACGGCAGGTGCGCCGTCACGGCGGTGTCGACCTCATTGGTGAAGATGCCGTAGTTGACCGCAGGGACCTTGGACAGCCAATCCGAAAAGTTCTGCCAGACCTTCTCGCCGCCGAAGAAGGGATCCGCGAGCATGTAGGCGTCGCCTGTGCGCGCCGCCATCAGCGATCCAACGGCGCCCCGCGTCGTCAGGATATCCTGATAGAACGACACGTCCTTGGCATAGATCTCGTTGAGAAAGTCGATCGCTTCCTTCTTTTCGGCCGAGCTCTCGATCACGTACCAGCTGGAACCGCCGAGGTTGGAGGCGTGTGTCGCGCCTTCGATGCCGAGGCTCGGCAGCGGTGCCACGCCCCACTTGCCGGACTGATCGGCCTGCGCCTTGACCGTGCCGGTAATCCAGACGCCGGTCGTCACGGTGGCGACATCACCGGACGTGAAGGTGCCGACCCAGTCGGTCCAGCCCGCGGCGGGCTTGTAGATATTGGCCTTCAGGATCTTCTGCTGCGTCTCGAGCGCCGCCTTCAACGCGGTGTTGTTCTCAATGCTCAGATTGCCTTCCGCGTCGAAGTACCACTGGCCGGCGGACTGCATAAGGATGCGGGTGAACCCGGCATCGGTGATGTCGAGACCGAGCATTTTCTTGCCCGTCTTCTCCTCGACGACCTTGCCGATCTCGATGAAACGATCCCAGGTGATATCCTGCATATCCGACGGCTTGAAGCCGGCCTGCTCCAGATAGTCCTTGCGGTAATAGAGGCCGGTGACGCCGCTGTCGAACGGCATCCCGTAGACCTTGTCCTCGACCGTCATCAGCTTGACCTTGTAGGGCGCAAAGCCGGCGTAATCGACCGTATCGGACATCGGCGCGAAGGCGCCGGGGAAGGACTGCAGATATTTCTGCGCGCCATAGTCTTCGATCAGGACGATATCGGGAAGCGCGTCCGTCGTGCCGGACGTCAGCGCCGTCTGCAGCTTCTGCTCGACGTCGGCCTTCGCGAAATCCACGATATTGAAGGTGGTCTCCGGATGCTTCGCGGTGTAGCGCGCGCCGGCCTCCTTCATGATCGCCACATTGAAATTGGGATCCCAGCACCACACGGTGATTTCGCCGGCGAAGGCTGCTGTGGTGGCAAAAAGGCTCGAGCCCGCCAGAGCGACGGCGGCGAAGGTCTTGGAAATACGCTGGAAATGCATGGTCTTCCTCCCTGAAGTCCCCGTTATTGAGACAGCTCCACCTGTCTTGGGAGGGAGTATTTCCTAAACTTTGTCCCAGGGCAACCGAAATTTAGTAAATATTTATCGCGGTGCAAAAACGTCTGCTGCACCTGCGATCACGAAGCCTCTGGCGTGCGGCAGCTTCCGCGCCAGACGGTCTCGGTCGGGATCGTCACCATTTTCGCATAGGTCCGCCCACCCAGCCGCTCGAGCAGGAGGTTCACCGCGGTCTCGCCAATGTGCTCGCCGTGGATCTTCACGGTCGACAGCGGCGGTGTCAGGAACTGGGCGACGGGGATGTCGTTGAAGGAGACGATCGCCACATCATCGGGAATCGACAGATCGGCCTCGCGCGCTGCGCGATAGGTGCCGATCGCCATGTTGTCGTTGGCGGTTACGATGATGTCGGGGAGCGGCCGGCGCGACAGGAGCTGGCGGGCAAGCTCGTAACCGGTTTCCAGCCGCAGGTTCTGTCCGGAATCGCAACTTTCCCCCAGCACCAGCAGATCCGCATCGAACGTGCCCCTCCCCTTCTGCCAGTCGATATAGGCCTTGCAGCGCCGCTCTCCGAACCGCTGTGTTTCTCCGTTCAGATGTTCGTAGCTTCCGATGAACGCAATGCGCTCGTAATGGAGATTGTCGAGCGTATCGAGGATCTTGTGGGTGGCCGCGACGAGATCGCTATGGACGCAATCGAAGCGGTCGGACGGCGGCACGAAGTCGGCGAACACGATGTGGCGGCAGTGTTCATCCAGCCAGGCGATCTCGTTGTCCGAGTGCTTGCCGATGACGATGACGCCGGCGACATCCGCCAGCAGGGCCGGATCCGGCATGCTGTCGGAATGGAAGACCTTGACGATATCCGTTTTCAGCTCGCGACAACGGTTCTCGATGCCGAGGCGCACGCCAACATAATAGGGATCGGCCACCTCGTCCGACGGCTCCAGGAAATGCACGATGGCGAGCCGCGGAAGAGGCGTCGGCTCTGTGCTTCCCTGCGGGCCGGAACCGTCGGGAACCGCATCCTGCTGCAATGCCTCGTTCTGGCGGGCGCGATTGCGGGGCGTTGCGTAATTCAGCGCTTCCGCCGTCTCGATGACGGCCTGCCGCTTGGCAGCGGAGATGGAAAGGGCGGGATCGTAGTTCAGGACCCGCGAAACGGTCGCCGAGGACACGCCGACGGCTTTCGCAATTTCCTTGATCGTGACCATGAGATGCTGACGCTCGATACGGAGAGGAGGGTGCAGAAAAAACGCAACCTGCCCGATTGCCGACGGGCTGTCAGTAAATATTTACTATACAACCCGGCGACGATGACATTTTTTCGTTGGCTCCTGCACGATCAGCCGAGCCCGACGATTTCCAGCTCCTGCCCTGCAACCGAGACGACATCACCCAATGGTTTGCCCATCAGGGCGACCGCGACAGGCGAGACGTGGGAGATCGTTCCGGCCTTCGGGTCCGCCTCGTCTTCCCCGACGATCCGGTAGGTTTGAATGCGGCCGTCATCGCGGACAAACGTAATAGTGCTGCCGAACGCAACGATGTCTGCAGAAGCAGGTTCGGGCA
Organism: Rhizobium sp. Leaf384; assembly: GCF_001424065.1. Taxonomy (GTDB): domain Bacteria; phylum Pseudomonadota; class Alphaproteobacteria; order Rhizobiales; family Rhizobiaceae; genus Ferranicluibacter. The sequence continues at coordinate 4,639 of NZ_LMQE01000010.1, read as the reverse complement.
TGATCTGTGCCGATCGAATGCGCGCCGACAGGTATCGGAGGTCGCGCAGCGGCGCGGCCGCCTGGCGACGCTTTTCATTGACGTCCTCGATCAGGTTTGCCGCCGCGTAGGCCGTCCGCGCCGCTTCCAGGTCCGCCTCCAGTGCCGCAAACCCTGCCTGTGTGACGAGATTGGGATGCGGGGAGATCGGCCGGTCGGGAATCAGCGTTTCCGACGCCGTCTCGAAGCTTTCTTCCTTGGTAAAGGCGACACTCATGACTTCTCTTTCCGACGCGACCGCCTTCAGGCGACGGCGCGCGCCTGTTCGGCTTGCGCTTCGAGAACGGCGATATCGGCGAGAGCAAGGGCGGCTTCGCGCGTGCGCGCCGCAGCGATGAAGCGGCCCTTGTGGCAGAAACTCGCACCTGCGACCCCGCTGGCCGCTTCGAGCTCGGCATTGACCAGGCCTGCCCATGCTGCCGGAAGGTCGGCGCGAAGGTCGAACCCCTCGTCCGCCCGACGGATCCCGGTCACGCACCAGTCCTTGTCGCGCGGATGGACGACGAAAAGCAGATGATCGGCCCCGGCCTTCACCACCGCCGATCGGAATGGCATCCCGAACGGAAGTTCCAGAATGCGCCCCTGCCCCGCCGATGCGATCGCATTCATCACCAGGGCTTCGGCCCGAAGCTTGGCTGCGGCCTTCCCGATACCCGCCTCGACGAAATGACGCGCGATGGCGAGGGCGCGATGGAAACTCTGCGTTTCCCCCTCCGGATCCGCGTCGTCGAAGACCGGCTTCAGCGTTTCGAGCAGTGCCGGAAGCGTCAGTCCGGCGAGAACACCCGCCGTCGAAGGGCTCAGCGCACCGTTGTCGACCAGATCGACCGGCAGGACGAAACTGCCGTCGAATGACGTATGAACGGCCTCGATGTGCGCGTCGGGAAGACCGGTGGCACGAAGATAATCCCGCCCGAAATGGCGCCAGATCAGACCGAAGGAACTGTAGGGTTGGCCATCGTCGCGCAGTGGCGCACCACGCTGGTGATGGTCGAAGATGCCTGTCTCTGCGTCATAGGCGCCGCCCACGTCGTAGACGATGCGATCGGCACCCGCTGCGATCCAGTCCGGCGCACGGCTGCGCACGATCTTTGCGTCGGGAAACAGTCGCGTCAGGATGACGCTCGATAGAAGCTCGTCGGCATGGAAGCCACCGGAGTGCGTCACGAGAAAAGTGGGGTTCATTCCGGCTGCCTTGCTTTTGGGGAGAAGTGCGCCTGTGCGCCGGTCATGAGATAGCCACTCCGCCGCCTGACCTCAACCCGTTTCGGATGATGTGTCCTCACGCGACGGTACTCTCGCCAATGCCTGGAGGCGGCGCGTCTGTGCCGGTCGCCGGTTTCGGCTTCCCGTAAAGGCCGAGATGTGCATCCCCCCATTGTTTCAGCGCGAGCATCACAGGCTCCATCGACCGGCCGAGCGGCGACAGACTGTACTCCACCTTTGGCGGAACCTGTGCGTAGACCTTGCGCGAGATCAGACCGTCCTCCTCCAGTTCCCGCAGCTGATGGGTCAACATCCGCTGCGTCACGGCGGGGATCGCGCGGCGGATCTCGTTGAAACGCAGCGTGCCGGACAGAAGGTGAAAAAGGATCACCGACTTCCACTTGCCATCGATCAGCCCGATCGCTGCCTCGACCGAACAACCAGGACTGCAGTCGAACCGGGAGTGCCGGGCTTTTGCCATCACGGTATCCTTTTCGACACTATGGGCTACCATTGTGCTTATGCCAATTTCGGGAATGTATGCCCATATGCAGTCGGACGCAACCGGGCGAGCTGGTCGCGAGACAACGAGGAGTTCCAACATGAAAGCAGTTGCCTATACCGAGGCCGGCGCGATCGAGCGCGACGACGCGCTCGTCGATCTCGATCTTCAGAGGCCCGCGCCCGGCCCGCGCGATCTTCTGGTCGCCGTCGATGCGATCTCGGTCAATCCGGTGGATACGAAAATCCGCAGGTCCGTGGCGCCCGAGGCTGGTTCCCCCAAGGTCCTCGGCTGGGATGCCGTCGGGCGCGTGGCCGAGGTCGGCTCTGCCGTCACCGCGTTCAGGCCGGGCGATGCGGTCTACTATGCAGGCTCCCTGCTGCGGCCGGGCGCAAACAGCGAGTATCATCTCGTGGACGAACGCCTGGTCGGCCGGAAACCCGTCTCGATGTCCAACGCCGAGGCGGCGGCCCTGCCCCTGACAGCCATCACGGCCTGGGAGATGCTGTTCGATCGCCTTGATGTCCGCAAGCCTGTGCCCGGCGCTGCGCCGGCAATTCTCATCATCGGCGGGGCCGGCGGCGTCGGATCGATTGCCATTCAGCTTGTCCGTGCCCTCACCGATCTCACGGTCATCGCCACGGCCTCCCGCGCGGAGACACGAGCCTGGGTCAGCGAACTCGGCGCGCACCATGTTGTGGATCATTCCCGACCGCTGGCGGATCAGATATCCGCATTGGGGCTCGGCGCGCCAGCTTTCGTCTTTTCGACGACTGAAACGCACCGCCACCTCGGCGAGATCGTCGAGCTGATCGCGCCGCAGGGCCGTTTCGGCCTGATTGATGACCCGGATCGTCTCGATGTCGTCAGCTTCAAACGCAAGGCGGTTTCGATCCACTGGGAGCTGATGTTCACCCGCTCGATCTTCGAGACGGCCGACATGGATCAACAAGGCAAGCTTTTGAACGAGGTCGCCGCGCTGATCGATGCCGGCAAACTGCGGACGACGGTCACCGACGTGCTCCGTCCCATCAATGCTGGCAATCTCAGAAAAGCCCATGCCGTCATTGAAAGCGGCAGGGCGCGCGGGAAGATCGTGCTCGAAGGTTTCTGACCCCGACCGCCGCGGCCGGTCGCGGAGGTCGGCCGGCTGTGCGGAGCACATGGGGTCTCTCTCCAAGGCCCAGAACGCGTTTCGCCGGCGGACGCGGAAGCGTCAACCGGCGAAACGATCGTTGGTCTGCACCGCCATCCGGGCTGTCCGGGATGGCGGTGTCCGTTTTAGATCGACTGGTAAGCGCGAACGATCGCGTTTGTCTGGTCGGTGTTCATCGCCTGGATCTGCGCGGTCGTGAAAGCGACCTGCTGGGCGGTGGTCAGGTTGGTGATATCCGACGTCGAGAGCCCTGCGATTGCCTTGGCGCTGATGGCAGCGATGTCGGCGGTCGAGAAGGTCAGGAGGTCCTGCGAGGACAGTGCGGCAATGGCTGCCGAACCGAGAGCTGCGACCTGGGTCGCCGTGAGAGCGCCGATCTGGTCCGACGACATCGCATCCAGCTGTGTGGTCGAGAGGGCGGCAACGGCTGCCGTGCTCAGGGCCGCGACCTGGTCGGTCGAGAGCGAGATGAGGTTATCGGAAGACAGCGCCCCGACCTGCGCCGAGGTGAGCGCACCGATCTGGGCCGTCGACAGGCCGTCGATCTGTGCGGTCGAAAGCACCTTGATCTGGGCCGTCGAGAGCGACGCGGCCTGGCCGGTCGTCAGGCTGCCGAGCTGGGTGGACGTCAGCGCTGCGAAGTTCGCCGTCGAGAGACCCGCGAGGGAGCTGCCGCGCAGAGCCGTGATCTCCGTCGAGCTGATCGTCACCATGTCTCCCGTCTCGAGCCCGGCAATGCCGTTGCTGGAGAGTGCCGCCAGCTGAGCCGTGCTGAAGGCGTCGATCTGCGTCGAGGACAGGGCGCCGACCTGTGCGGAGGAGAGCGCAGCGATCGCCGCTGTGCTCAGTGCCGCCACCTGGTCGGTGGAGAACGAAGCGATGCCATCCGTCGTCAGGGCTCCGATCTGGGCCGAGGTGAGCGCCCCGACCTGGGCCGTCGTCAGGCCGTCGATCTGCGCGGTCGAGAGCGCCTTGATCTGGGCCGTGCCGAGGGATCCGGTCTGCGTGGCCGTCAGTCCGCCAAGCTGGGTGGACGTCAGTGCCGCGAAGTTGGCCGTGGCGATGCTGGCGAGGGTCTTGGCGCTGAGGGCCGAGATCTCGGTCGAGGAGATGGTCGCCATGTCTTCGGTGGAAAGGCCGGCGACGGCGCCAGTGGACAGGGCCGCCAGCTGCTTGGTGCTGAAGGCATCGAGCTGGGTCGACGACAGGGCACCAAGCTGGGCCGACGACAGGGCCGCGACAGCAGCGGCGCTGAGGGCTGCGACCTGGTCGGTGCTGAAGGAAGCCAGGCCATCCGTGGTCAGCGCACCGATCTGGGCGGAGCTGAGAGCCCCGACCTGAGCGGTGGTCAGGCCGTCGATCTGCGCGGTGGTCAGCGCCTTGACCTGGGCCGTGCCGAGCGATCCGGTCTGTGCAGTCGTCAGGCCACCGAGCTGGGTGGACGTGAGGGCGGCAAAGGTTGCGGTGGAGAGGCCGGCCAGCGTCTTGGCGTTGATGGCGGAGATCTCGGCGGACGAGATGGTGGCGACGTCGTCGGTGTCGAGGCCGGCGACGGCGGCCGAGGACAGGGCAGCCAGCTGGGTTGTGGTGAAGGCGTTGAGCTGGGTGGTGCTGAGGGCACTGACCTGGGCAGACGAGAGGGCCGCGACGCCGGCCGCGCTGAGAGCGGCCACCTGATCGGTGGAGAAGGAGGCGATGCCGTCGGTGGTCAGGGCGCCGATCTGTGCGGAGGTGAG
>NZ_LMQE01000009.1 GCF_001424065.1 Rhizobium sp. Leaf384 | reverse complement strand
CTTGATCTGGGCGGTACCGAGCGCGCCGGCCTGGGCCGTCGTCAGACCGCCGAGCTGGGTGGAGGTCAGCACGGCGAAGTTKGCCGTGGAAAGACCGGCCAGAGCCTTGGCGCTSAGGGCCGAGATCTCGGTSGACGAGATGGTCGCCATGTCTTCGGTGGCAAAGCCCGCCAGTGCGGCAGACGACAGGGCCGAAAGCTGCGCGGTGCTGAAGGCACCGAGCTGGGTGGAGGACAGGGCACCGATCTGGGCAGACGACAGCGCTGCGACGGCGGACGTGCTCAGCACGGCAACCTGGTCGGTGGAGAGCGAGGCCACGCCATCCGTGGTCAGCGCGCTTGCCTGGGCGGAGGTGAGGACCGCCACCTGGGTGGTCGACAGGCCGTCGATCTGGGCCGTGCTCAGGGTGCGAACCTGGGCTGCGGTCAGGGCTGCGGTCTGTGCGGTCGTCAGGGCGCCGAGCTGGGTGGAGGAGAGGACGGCGAAGTTGGCCGTGGACAGGCTGGCGAGCGTCTTGGCGTTGAGCGCGGAGATCTCGGTGGAGGAGATCGTTGCGATGTCACCCGTTTCGAGACCGGCAACCGCGGTGGAGGACAGGGCCGAAAGCTGCGCGGTGCTGAAGGCATCGAGCTGGGCGGAGGACAGGGCATTGACCTGGGCAGACGACAGGGCGCCGACGCTTGCAGCGTTGAGGGCGGCGATCTTGTCGGTGGACAGGGCTGCGATGACGCTGGAGGACAGGCCGACGATGGCCTTGGAGCTGAGCGCTGCAATCTCGTCCGTGGAGAAGGCTGCCAGATCGTCGGAGGACATGGCGGCCAGCTCTTCCGAGCCGAGGTTTGCGATCTGGGTCGCATTGAGCGCGCCGATCTGGGTCGAGCTCATGGCGCCGACCTGGGCGCTCGAAAGGGCCGTGATCGTCTTGGCGCTGAGGGCTGCGACCTGATCGGTCGAGAGCGAGGCGACACCGTCGGTGCTGAGCGCGCCGATCTGGCTCGATGTCAGAACGGAGATCTGTGCCGTGGTCAGGCCGTCGATCTGGGCGGTGGAGAGAGCCTTGATCTGGGCGGTCGACAGGGCTGCGGTCTGTGCGGTCGTCAGGCCACCGAGCTGGGTGGACGTGAGGGCGGCAAAGGTTGCGGTGGAGATGCCGGCCAGCGTCTTGGCGTTGATGGCGGAGATCTCGGCAGACGAGATGGTGGCGACGTCGTCGGTGTCGAGGCCGGCGACGGCGGCCGAGGACAGGGCAGCCAGCTGGGTTGTGGTGAAGGCGTTGAGCTGGGTGGTGNAGAGAGCCTTGATCTGGGCGGTCGACAGGGCTGCGGTCTGTGCGGTCGTCAGGCCACCGAGCTGGGTGGACGTGAGGGCGGCAAAGGTTGCGGTGGAGAGGCCGGCCAGCGTCTTGGCGTTGATGGCGGAGATCTCGGCRGACGAGATGGTGGCGACGTCGTCGGTGTCGAGGCCGGCGACGGCGGCCGAGGACAGGGCAGCCAGCTGGGTTGTGGTGAAGGCGTTGAGCTGGGTGGTGCTGAGGGCACTGACCTGGGCAGACGASAGGGCCGCGACGCCGGCCGCGCTGAGAGCGGCCACCTGATCGGTGGAGAAGGAGGCGATGCCGTCGGTGGTCAGGGCGCCGATCTGTGCGGAGGTGAGCACGGCGACCTGCGCGGTGGACAGGCCGTCGATCTGGGCGGTGGACAGGACCTTGATCTGGCTGGAGGTCAGGGCACCGGTCTGCGCGGTGGTCAGGGCACCGAGCTGGGTGGAGGTCAGCACGGCGAAGTTGGCCGTGGCGATGCTGGCGAGGGTCTTGGCGCTGAGGGCCGAGATCTCGGTCGASGAGATGGTCGCCATGTCTTCGGTCGCAAGGCCTGCAACGGCGCCGGTGGACAGGGCCGCCAGCTGCTTGGTGCTGAAGGCATCAAGCTTGGTGGAGGACAGGGCACTGACCTGGGCCGACGACAGGGCAGCGACGGCAGCCGCGCTGAGGGCTGCGACCTGGTCGGTGGAGAAGGAGGCAAGGCCATCCGTGGTCAGGGCGCCGATCTGGGCGGAGGTGAGCGCACCGATCTGGGCGGTGGTCAGGCCGCTGATCTGGTCGGTGGACAGCGCCTTGATCTGGGCGGTACCGAGCGCGCCGGCCTGGGCCGTCGTCAGACCGCCGAGCTGGGTGGAGGTCAGCACGGCGAAGTTGGCCGTGGAAAGACCGGCNCTTGATCTGGGCGGTACCGAGCGCGCCGGCCTGGGCCGTCGTCAGACCGCCGAGCTGGGTGGAGGTCAGCACGGCGAAGTTKGCCGTGGAAAGACCGGCMAGAGCCTTGGCGCTSAGGGCCGAGATCTCGGTSGACGAGATGGTCGCCATGTCTTCGGTGGCAAAGCCCGCCAGTGCGGCAGACGACAGGGCGCCGAGCTGCGCGGTCGTCAGGCCGTCAAGCTGGCCGGAGGAAAGAGAGGCGACCTGCGCCGAGGTGAGAGCTGCAACCTGGCTGGACACGAGCGTCGCGAGCTTGGTGCTGTCGAGGACGGCGAGCTGGCCGGCGGTCAGGCCCGTGACGGCGGACGCCGACACCGCGCGAAGCTGCGTCGTGCTGAAAGCCGAGAGGTCGTCCGTGGTGAAGGCTGCGATCTGCTGGGATGAAAAAGCGGCAATCTGCGCCGATGTCAGTGCACCCACATCGCTGGTCGTGAACGACGCGATCGTGGACGTATTGAGGGACTGGATCTGTTTAACGCTGAGTGAAGATACAATCGAGGTCATGGGTGCGCGCCTTCATCGTTCAAAGATTAATATTCGTTCCTCTCCGATGCCTGCGGCGGAAGGCGAAGCCTCGCGTCACAGAGCCTTGGATGCGCCGGGCATCTTCAAACGATCGCCGATGCTGCTGCCTGCTCCAATGGGCTAGGCACAGGGTGGCGCTCGTTCGAGCGGAAAGAATATCTGGAAACATGGCTCGTAAGAGCCTGACGTGGGGGCGGCATCATGCATGCAGAGTAAGACCTCTGCTTCCCACACCTATGGTATCAATACATTCGAAGTCTTTGATTTTCCCCTATGGACGCCGCTAGATCCCGCGGGAGGAAATAGCACACAACCCACATCGCGATTTTTAAGCCCCACCTTCTAATTTTCAGTTAAAGCGCAGAATAAAGAAAGTGTTTAGACCTCGCTATAGTCGGTAGCTTGACAAACTTGCGCGGAGGTGGAGCTTTCATTGCGCCTGTATGCATTCTTTGGCGCAGCCTTGTCGAGAACAAGAAGACTTTCCGGGAAAGACTGTTTTACATTTATGATGCGCTGCGGCCGCAAGCTCAAGGCAAGGCAACGCCGCTAGTTGTCAAGCTCTCAGCGTCCCGAAATGCGGCCTCGAGCCCACGATCAATGTGATGTCCATGGTTATGCACAATACCTTTGCCTCAGCACACCAGTCGATGCTTGCTGTGGCGCTCGAGCGCGCACGTCAGCAGCAGCTCTCGCTTCTGGAACTCTTCCAGATCGCCGAAGAGCTGAACACCGTTCAGCAGACGGCTGCGGCTGCCAAACTTTACAGCACCTGGATTGCCTTCAACGACAACAGCCCGGTCCTGCATCTCGCCTATTTCAACTATTCCGTCACGTTGCGGGCGATGGACGACATGCCCGGCGCCATCAATGCGCTCCAGGCGAGCCTGAAGATCTCGCCGCAGATGGGGCAGGCCCGCATCAATCTCGGCCGCACCTATGAAGACAGCGGCCTGAACGCGCAGGCCGTTCAGCAATGGCAGCAATATGTCGCTGCGACGCAGGAGATCACGCCGGAAAAGATCGGTTACCGCCTGATGGCGCTCCAGCACATCGGCCGCGTCATGGAGAGCGTCGGACTTCTGGAGGATGCGGAAGCCATTCTCTGGCAGGCGGTTGAACTGCGGCCGGACCGTACGGAGGCTGCGCAGCACTGGCTGTCGACCCGCCAGCACCAGTGCAAATGGCCGATCCTCACGCCCTCGGAATATGTGACGAACCGGCAGCTCCTGGAAGCGTTTTCGCCGCTCCCCCTCGCCTGCTACACGGACGACCCGATTTTCCAGATGGCGAAGGCCTATCGCTACAACAAGCATCTCGTCGGTCGCGTCCACGCCCGCGATATTCTGAAACCATCTCCGCGCCAGAAATCCGGCACGGCCGAGCGGCTTCGGATCGGCTACGTCTCGTCCGACCTGCGCGACCATGCCGTCGGCTTCGCGCTGAGCGAAGTGCTTGAGCTGCACGACAAGGAACGCGTCGAGGTGTTCGCCTACTACTGCGGCGAGGCGCGCACCGGCGACGCGACACAGACCCGTATCCAGGCAGCCGTCGATCACTGGCACGATATCGGGGCCCTGAGCGACCTCGATGCCGCCAAGCAGATCTGTGCCGACGGCATCGATATTCTGGTGGATGTCAACGGCTATACCAAGCACGCACGCACCAAGATCTTCGCCTACCGCCCCGCCCCGGTCATCGTCAATTTCTGCGGGTATCCCGGAACCATGGCGAGCCCCGTTCATCAATACATCATCGCCGACGAGCAGATCATCCCGCCGCAGAACGAACTCTACTACACCGAAAAAGTGCTGCGCATCCCCTGCAACCAGCCGGTGGACCGCAAGCGCAAGATCGCGGCGCGCCCGACGCGGCAGGAGGCCGGACTTCCGGACGATGCCTTCGTGTTTGCCTGCTTCAACGGCTCCCAGAAGACAACGGCGGCCTGTTTCTCGCGCTGGATGACGATCCTCCTGGCCGTACCCGGAAGCGTTCTCTGGCTTCTCGGCGCTTCGGAGCCGGTCAACCAGCGGCTCCGCCAGCTTGCGATCGACCACGGCGTGGATGCGGATCGCCTGATCTTCGCGCCCAAGGCTCCCAACGCCTTTCACCTGGCCCGCATCGGCGTGGCCGATCTTTTCCTCGACACATTCCCCTATGGCGCCCATTCCACGGCGGCCGACGCGGTCACGATGGGCCTGCCGGTGCTCACGCTCCGCGGCAAGGGTTTCGCCTCGCGCTTCTGCAGCAGCATTCTCCACGCCGCCGGCATCCCGGAGATGATCTGCGAAACGCCGGATGCCTATGTCGCCAAGGCGATCGGCTATGCGCACAATCGCGAGAGCCTGTCGAGCGTCCGTCAATCGCTGCAAGCGCAGCGAGAAACCTGCGCCCTGCGCGATATCCCGGCTCTCGTCGCCCGTCTGGAGACGCTGTACTGGCAGATGCAGGGCGAGGCCGAGCGCGGCGAAATCCCGGTCCCGCGCCTCGACAATCTCGACATCTACTACGAAGTCGGCGTCGAGTTTCTGTCCGAGCCGATCGAGTTCGAGACCGAGGCGAGCTACCGGGAGCGCTATCGCCAGGAACTTGCGCAGCGGAACGCCTATGCCCCGGTTGCGCGGGATACCCGGTTCTGGACCGAAACCGACTGACAGGCCGTCCGTCCGGGGGGACGGATGACGGAAGGTGCGCTCCGGCGATCACGCCGCAGCCGACAATTGATGATATCGACGAGAGGGCAATGACATGAACCCCGTGATTTTGGTCACCTTTGCCGGCCGCCAGCAGCGGATGGAGATCCTGACCCAGTACATCCGCAAGGCGCTGGATGCGGGCATCATCGACGAATGGCACATCTGGGATTTTACCCGCTCGGCCGACGATCGGGCCTGGGTCACCAAGGAATTCGGACCGGTCCGCTTCATGGGGCCGAATGCGTCCTACCAGCAGAAGGGGTCGGTCAGCCGCCAGTCCTCGTTCCGCACGACGGCAAAGATCCAGAGCGACCTGCACATCGCAATCATTCCCCACGACAAGACAAGCGATTCCTACGAACTCGTCGTCGGCGGCTGGAACAACACGCATTCCGCGCTCCGTCGCATCACGGAGCGGGACCTCACGAGCTTCACGCGCGACACCCATCCCCTGCTCTGGACCCGATCGACGCCCGGCGTGCTGTCGCCGGGTCTCGCCAACCATGTCGTTCTCAGCCTCGATCCCGCCGGCGTTCCCACGCTACACGTCAACGGCGTCATGGTCGGGTCGTGGCCGGATATCCAGCTGCCGGGCGGTGCCTCGATCATGGTGCGCGGCGGCTGGGGCTCCGATCTCGAACTCTGCGACGTGCAGAGCCCGGTCCGCCGCTATGTCGGCAACGAAAACGAGACGACGCCGTACTGGCAGGCCTACAGCTACTATACCAAGCGACTGACGGAATTTTCTGACGCCGTCTTCCTGAAATGCGACGACGACGTCGTTTATCTCGATCTCGACAATCTCAGCAAGTTCATCGCCTTCCGCCGCGACAATCCGCATTATTTCATCGTCTCCGCCAATGTCGTCAACAATGGCGTCTGCGCCTACTGGCAGCAGGAAGCCGGGTCCCTCCCCGCCACGCTCGGCCGCTTCGAGCGTCCGCCGGGCGGTTTTGGTGGAAGCCTGTGGCAGAGCGCGGAGCGCGCGATGCAGCTTCACGAATACTTCCTCAGCAAAACGGAAAAATCCTTGCCGTTGCCCAGCGCCGTCATCGACTGGCAGGAGCGGCAGTCGATCAATTTCATCGCGTGGCTGGGCCGGGATCTCGTGCACATGGCGCTGCCGAAATGCGATGATGAATATGCCTTGACCGTCGATCTGCCGAATTATCTGAACCGCCCCACGGCCATCTATTCCGACTTCACCGTCAGCCATCTGAGCTTCGGACCCCAGGAGAACGGCCTTGCGCTCGATCGCTTGATCGATGGATACGACGCCTTGATGCGGAGCAACCTGGCGGCGGCCTGATCACGCGATATGTCTTTGCCGGAGCGGCACGGACCAAGAACGAAAAAAACGAGGACACGACATGGGCGGGAACGGGAAAATTGCAATCGTCGGCGCCGGCCTTTCAGGCGCCGTCATCGGGCGGGAACTGGCGCTCGCGGGTTACCGCGTCGAGATCTTCGACGTTCGCGACCATATCGCCGGAAACTGCTACAGCGAGCGCGATGCGGATACCGGCGTCATGGTGCATGTCTATGGCCCGCACATCTTCCATACGGATGACGAAGAGGTCTGGACCTACGTCAACCGCTTTCAGACGTTCATGCCCTACAAGAACCGGGTGAAGACGACGGTCGACGAGCAGGTGTTTTCCCTGCCGGTCAACCTGCACACCATTAACCAGTTTTTCGGCAAGACGTTTCGGCCCGACGAGGCCCGCGCCTTCATTGAGGAGAGGGCCGACAAGACCATTTCCGATCCGCAGACCTTCGAAGAGCAGGCCCTGCGGTTCGTCGGTCGCGAACTCTACGAGGCGTTCTTCAAGGGTTATACCGAGAAACAGTGGGGCTGCTCGCCCACGCAGTTGCCGGCCTCCATCCTCAAGCGCCTTCCGGTGCGCTTCAACTACGACGACAATTACTTTTTCCATCGGTTTCAGGGCATGCCGGAAAACGGCTACACCGACATGGTGGCCGGCATCCTCGATCACCCCGGCATCACCGTTCGACTGGGGACCCGCTTCGACAAGGCGCAGAACGAGGCTTATGACCATGTCTTCTATTCGGGCCCTCTCGACGGCTACTTCAACTACGAGATGGGCCGGCTGGGATATCGGACGCTCGACTTCGAGCGCTTTACCTACGAGGGCGACTATCAGGGCTGTGCGGTCATGAATTATGGCGACGCGGAGGTGCCTTACACCCGCATCACCGAGCACAAGCACTTTTCGCCGTGGGAGAGCCCGAAGGGATCGGTCTGCTATCGCGAATTCTCACGTCTTTGCGGCGAAGACGACGTCCCCTTCTACCCGATCCGGCTGGTCGAGGAGAAGCAGTTGCTCGCCTCGTATATCGAGCGGGCCGAAGCGGAAACCGCCGTCACCTTTGTCGGTCGCCTCGGCACCTATCGGTATCTCGATATGGACGTGACGATCCGGGAAGCTCTGGACACGGCGGCACTCTACCTGAAGAACACCGCTGAAAACGCGCCGGTCCCCGCCTTCCTGCATTCCCCGCTCTGAGACGACGGGCTTCGGCAACGCCGATCGGGCCGTTGCCGTGGGATCGGCGGGCAGTCAGGCGCGGCCTTCGACCGCGTCTGCGGGATGGTCCTGCTCGAGGAGCTTCGGCACCCAGAGGCAGACCGGAACGATCAGGATCGTCATCAGGAACATCACCAGGAAGGTAACGTGAAGCGCTGCCTGCAGCGCCATGCGGACGGGCGTCACGTCGATGGCGGCAGCCGCCGTTCCGTCCAGCAGGCCGCGCAACTGCTCGGGCGTGATCGCCCCCATGCCGCCGGCATGGGCAAGGCCGTAGCTGAGGACGGCACCGAGTATCGAGGCGCCAAGCGTGCTGCCGAGATTGCGCGAGAACACGTTGGAGGCCGTGGCACTGCCGCGTTGCGACCAGCCGACGCTCTCCTGGGTGATGACCAGCGCGCAAATGTTGAGCAGGCCCATGCCGATACCCATGACCAGCGAGCCTGCACCAGCCTGTGCCGGCGAACTGTCGGGCGTGAGCAGCACGAGCATGAAGGCGCCGACCGGAATGACGAGGCTCGCAACGACCATGATCGGACGGAGCCCGAAGCGGGGGAACATGCGCGACGCGAAGGTCGCGCCGGCCGGCCAACCGATCAAAAGCATCGTCAATGCAAAGCCTGCGACGAGCGGCGACCGATCGAGCACCGTCTGGACATACATGGGCAGGAACGTCGTCAGCCCCATGATGGCCATGCTGGCAAAGAAGATGGCGATGTTGGAGGCCGCGATGGGCCGGCGCAGCCAGAGATCGGGCGCGACCATCGGGGCTTCCGCACGACGCTCCTGCCAGAGAAACAGGCCGAGGCTGGCGACGAACACCAGCACCGCAACAATGGTGTAGACCGGCGTCGCGGCCTCCACCTCGGTCAGGGCCACCATCAACGCGGAGATGGAAACGGCAAAGAGGACGGCACCAAGGATGTCGATCGATGCCGTGCGCGTCTGCTTTTCCTCGTGCAGAAAGCGCATGAAGCCGAAGGCGGCCAGGATGCCGACGGGGATGTTGATCCAGAAGACCCAAGCCCAAGGCAAGGCGTGGATGATGAAGCTGCCGAGCAGCGGACCGACCACTGCCGACAACGCCCACACGCTTGCCAGATAGCCCTGAACCTTGCCGCGCTCGCGACCGGGAAACAGATCGCCGACGATCGTCATGGCGACCGGCTGGATGGCGCCGGCGCCGACGCCCTGGAGCAGACGGAAGGCGATCATCGACGGCATGGACCAGGCAAAGCCCGCAAGCAGCGAGGACAGCAGGAACACAGCGATGCCGAACAGCACGATCGGCTTGCGGCCGTAGATATCCGACAGCTTGCCGAAGACGACGGTGGTGGCTGTCTGCGTCAGCAGAAAGGAAGAGAAGACCCAGCTGTAGAGATTGAGCTGACCCAGCTGCGCGGCAATCTGCGGCATGGCGGTCGAGACGATTGTCGCCTCGATCGCAATCATCGCCATGCTGGCCATGATTGCAGCAACGACGAGGCCGCGATGAACCCGTTTTTCACTCATCAATCGGTTCCGGAGCGCCTCCGGGGGCGCAATGGGAGAAACTCGGCGGTCGGACGGCCGTCAGTCGCGCGATGCATGCGCGCGGATGTCGAGGGAACATGCCAGCGCGGCGTCGGTCGGGATCGGATCCCGCAGCCTTGAACTGGACCTGTTACCCCCGGCGGTCAAGGCCGATAGTCTGTAAAACTTACGGTTTTCGCACGCGACGGGACCATGCTGCGCTTGGACGTCGCTTCCCATGGCCGGACCGCATCAGGCTCAAGCAAGCCAAAGCCGATACCCGATGAAGCAACCGTCGCGTCCACGGGCTCTTTGATCGTGCGCGTCCGGAAGATGGCTTTGCCTGTTGGCAGGCAGATTGGGCACCGAGCGACCGTGTGCCCGTCGAACGGGGATCGATGCTATGACGACAATTGCTTCCGGCCTGAGCGTCACGCAGATCCGATCCCTGTCTGCGCCCGCGGTTGCCGCCTGGACCACGGAGGATGTCAGCTCCCTTTCAACGCTGCAGATCAGAGCGCTCTCCTCCACCCAGATCGCGGCGCTCGACGTCGAGGACGTCGAGGTGCTCAGCACCGAGCAACTGAATGCGATCTCCCGCGCGGCCATCGTCGGTCTGACGCTCGATCAGTTGAGCGTTCTGCACAAGGCGGGCATCGAAGCGCTCTCTTCGACCCAGGTGAGCGGCATGTCCACGGCGCAGATCGGCGCACTGACGGCAGATCAGGCAGAGGCCCTGACGCCCGCCCAGATCAAGGCGCTGACCAGCGATCAGCTGGCGGCCCTCAGCCCGGAAGATCTGGCGACCTTTTCGACGGCCGATATCAATGCGATCTCGAGTTCCGCCATCCGGGGACTGCAGCTGAATGTGCTTTCTTCACTCACGACAGACCAGATTTCCGCGCTGAACACGGGTGCCGTCGCCAGTCTGTCAACCGATCAGATCACGGCCCTGACCCGGGACCAGGTCGAGGCGCTGACCTCGTCACAGGTTTCGGCCCTCGGATCCCTCCAGATCGCCGCGCTCGAAGCCGAGGACATCGCCGTCTTGTCGCTCGACGACATCGGCGCCATCACCACACGGGCCGTTACCGGTCTTCAGATTGCAAGGCTGTCCGACGAGCAGCTGTCCGCCCTGTCCTCCGGCCAGGCCGGCGCGCTCAGCGGTACGCAGCTGGCGACGCTCGGCACGGCGCAGGTCGCAGCCCTCTCGACGATCCAGATCAACGCTCTGGCATCCCGGTCTCTCGCATCGCTGGCGCCGTCTCAGGTTGCCGCCCTTGGCAAGGACCAGCTCGCCGCCCTCTCCTCTCTGCAGGTGAAGGCCCTAAGCTCGACGCAGCTTGCCGCTCTCTCCTCCGATGGGATCGGCGCTCTGTCGACGACGGCGATGTCTGTCCTGACCGGCCAGGCCTTTGGTGGTGTTCGTCCCGACGCGATCGCCGGACTGACCACCGCTCAGGTTGCCGCGCTCGGTACAAGCGTCATCAGCGCGCTCACCAGTGCGCAGATCGGCGCGCTGAACGATGCGCAGCTGACGGCCCTGACGCCTGTGCAGGTCAAGGCGCTCGGGACGGCCCAGCTTGCTGCGCTCGATGCCGGCGACATTGCCAATTTCTCCACGACCGACATCGCCGCCATTAACGGAAAGGCTGTGCAGGGCTTGAGCACCGCTGTCGTGGCCGCCCTGTCTGCGGCCCAGCTCGTGGCGCTCAGCACGGCAACCGTCGCCGTCCTGACGAGCACGCAGGTCAACGCCCTGACCACCGATCACCTCGCTGCCCTGCTGCCATCGCAAGTTGCCGCTCTCGGCGCCGCGCAGATCACCGGCTGGGGGATCAACCAGTTCGCCGCCCTTTCCACCGCTCAGATCGCCAAGCTCGGCTCTCAGGCACTCGGAAGCCTGACCACGCAGCAGATCGGAAGCTTGAGCACCGAGCAGACGGCCGTCCTGACGTCGAGCCAGACCCGGGCGCTGACATCGACCCAGATTGCAGCGCTCAGCGAAAGCGCGCTGTCTTCTTTTTCGACGGCAGCTTTGGCCGGCCTTTCGACATCCGCGATCAAGGGTCTTCGCGCCGATGCCATCGGCGTTCTGTCCACCGCCCAGATCGCCGCCCTGACCTCGAGCCAGACCACCGCCCTGACGACGCAACAGATGGCGGCGTTGAGCACGGAGCAGGTGGAGGCCCTCACCTCCGTCCAGGTGCGCGCACTCTCTGCGGCACAGCTCGCCGTGCTCAGCACGGCGGCGGTCCAGACCTTCTCCACCGATGATATGGCCGCCCTGACCAACAGGGCGATTGCGGGTCTTCAGACCGACACGCTCGCCGCGCTTTCCGCTGCACAGATCGCTGCTTTCAGCACCAGCGTCGTCGCGAGCCTGAACACGTCCCAGATCGACGCCCTGCAGACCGAGCAGGTCGCCGCCCTCTCGACGGACCAGCTGAGGGCTCTGACCGCGCTCCAGCTTTCCGCACTGGGTGCGGACGATCTTGCCGCCATATCGACGGACGTTATCGGCGCAATCTCCAAATCGGCACTGTCCGGGCTGACGGCGGAGGTGGCCGCAACGCTCTCGACCGGCCAGATCGCAGCCCTGACGACCGCCCAGATATCCGGCCTGACGAAGACCCAGCTGGCTGCGATGAGCACCGCGCAGATCGAATCCCTGTCACCGTCGCAGATGGCCGCGCTCAATGCCGTTCAGCTTTCGGGCCTCGGCGAAGAGTCGCTCGCCACCTTCTCGGCGGACGATGTCGCCGCAATCACCACCTCCGCCGTCCAGGGGCTCAACCTTGCGGCCCTGACGACCAGCCAGATCGCGGCGTTGACCACCTCACAGATCGCAGCTCTGCGTGCGACACAGGTTGCCGCCTTGTCGTCCGAGCAGATCGGCGTGCTTTCGACCGCGCAGGTGGCCGCGCTCGGCACGAGCACCGTCCCCGTCCTGACCACGGGCCAGATCGTCGCGTTGAGCACGGCGCAGCTGGCGGCCCTGAGCACCGGGCAAGTCGTGCAGCTGACCGCGCAGCAGGTCGGCGCACTCGATGCCGGCGATCTCGCAGCCTTCTCGACAGCCAAGATCGCCGCGCTCGGCGGTCGCGCCATTCCCGGACTCGGTGCCGATGTCATCGCCTCGCTCGGCACGGCGCAGATCGCCGCCTTGGGTACGGCGGCCATCACCAGTTTGACCGCAGCCCAGGTCGGAGCGCTCGGCACGGCACAGGTCGAGGCGCTGTCGGTCACGCAGATCCGTGCCTTGACGGCCGGACAGCTCGCCGCACTCGGACCCCAAGATCTTGCGACGTTCTCGACGGCAGACATGGCCGCCATCAGCCCCGCGGGCATCTCCGGTCTCGGCGGCGACGTGATGGAAGGCCTGACCACGGCCCAGATCCGCGCCTTGACGGCGGATGCCGTGGCGAAGCTGACGATCTCGCAACTGGCGGCCATGGGGTCTGGCCAGTTCGCGGCGCTGTCCGTGTCCCAAGTCAAGATCTTGAGCGCTGCGCAGATGGGCGCCCTCGAGGTCGAGGACATCGCGGCTTTCCCGACCGCCAACATCGCGGCGCTCGGAAGCCAGGCGCTGTCAGGCCTCGGTCGGGATGTCGTTGCTGCCCTGTCCACCCAGCAGATCGCCGCGCTCGGCACGGCAGCGCTGCCCGGACTGTCGACGGCACAGGCGTCCGCGCTGTCCACCGCGCAGCTGGCCGCTCTTTCCCCGTCCCAGATCCTGCAGCTGACGCCGGGCCAGGTCGCCGCGCTCTCGACGAAGATCTCGGCCTTCTCCACGGGTCAGGTTGCCGTGATCACGACCGCGGCCGTGAGTGCGCTGAGCGCCGATCAGGTTGCCGCGCTGACCGATGCGCAGATGGCCGCCCTGACCTCGGCCCAGCTCGGCGCGCTGACGTCGCAGCAGATGAGCGGCCTCACTACAGCAGATCTTCGTGCGCTTGCCGCGCAACGCATCGCCTCCCTCAGCAGCAGCGCGATCGGCGGGCTGTCGAATGCGCAGGTCATGGCCCTCGGGACGGATCAGCTCGTCAATCTGACGACACGTCAAGTTGCCGCACTCGGTTCCGCCCAGATCGGCGCTCTCACCACGTCCGGCGTCTCGGTTCTTTCCACCGCCCAGATCGCGGCCCTTTCCAGCACGGCGGTTGCGGGCTTTACCTCGCAGCAGATGTCCGTGCTGACGTCGGCCCAGGCGGAGGCGCTGACCAGTGCCCAGGTTGGCTATCTCACCTCCCGGCAGGTGTCGGTCCTTCCGTCGGTCGGCCTCTCGACGTTCTCCACCAAGGACATCGCCGCCATCACGTCGGACGCGATCGCCGGCCTGACGACGGACAGCCTTGCCGCGCTTTCGACCGACCAGATGGCCGCTCTGAGCGCATCGGGTATCCGTGGCATGACCACCCGCCAGCTGGCGACGCTGCGGACGGACCAGGTGGAAGCTCTGACCCGCATTCAGATCGCGGCACTGAACTCCGCCCAGCTGGCGGCCCTTTCGTCCGATGCGCTGGCGACGTTCTCGACACGCGAAATGGCCGCGATCGATCCCGCAGCCGTCGTCGGTCTGTCCACGGACACGATGGCGTCGCTGACCACCGACAAGATCGCTGCGCTCAGCACGGCGGCCGTGGCAGCGCTCGGCTCGCGCCAGGTCGACGCTCTGGGCAGTGACCAGATCGCGGCATTGACGCGGTCGCAGTTGGGTGCCCTGACGGCCCGGCAGACGGCGGTCCTCGGCGCCGGCGATATCCAGGCCATTGCGGCGGGCAACCTCGGCGCTCTCTCGTCCGACGCAATGTCGGGCCTGAACCCGCAGGCGATCGCCGCTCTTTCCAGCGATCAGATCGCCGCGATCAGCCTTGCCGGAATCAGCGGCCTCAGCACCTTGTTGATTGCGCATCTGAGCAGCACCCAGGTGCAGGCGATGGGCACCGCACAGATCGCAGCCTTGAGTTCGCGGCAGGTTGCCGTTCTCGCCACGAGCGATGTCGCGACGCTGACAACGACGCAGATTGCCGCGCTCAGCGGCGGCGGCGTCGCCGGATTGACGAGCCCGCAGATCGGCGCTCTCAGCGCGGATCAAGCCGAGGCCTTGAACGGGGTGCAGATCGCCGCTCTTGGCTCGAGGCAGCTGGCGGCACTCGCATCGAGCGGTCTCGCCCGCTTCAGTCTTACCGATATCGCGGCCATCTCGCCAAGCGCCGTTGCGGGTCTTGCCACCGCTTCGCTTGTCACGCTGACGGGCGAGCAAATTGCAGCGTTCAGCCCAAGCACCATCGCCAGCCTTGGCAGCGCGCAGGTCGCGGCGCTGTCGAACGACCAGTTGGAGGCCCTGACGACCGCGCAACTTGCGGCCCTCGGCTCGCGGCAGGTCGCTGCGCTTACGACGGCCTCGGTTGCCGTTCTTGCGCCGCACCAGATCGCGGCTCTCAGTCCCGACGGGATGACGGGGCTGAGCAGCGCGCAGATCGCCGCCCTGAGCGCAGAGCAGACGGCAGCCTTTACGCCGACGCAGGTCGCCGCACTCGGCTCGGCCCAGGTCGCGGCCTTAGCTCTTGAAGATCTCCACGGGTTTTCGACCGCGGATATGGCA
Organism: Rhizobium sp. Leaf384; assembly: GCF_001424065.1. Taxonomy (GTDB): domain Bacteria; phylum Pseudomonadota; class Alphaproteobacteria; order Rhizobiales; family Rhizobiaceae; genus Ferranicluibacter. The sequence continues at coordinate 296,701 of NZ_LMQE01000009.1, read as the reverse complement.
GCCCTTGGATCGGCTGCGATGTCCGGCCTCTCCTCCACCGCGATCGCGTCGCTTTCCAACGAGCAGGTCTCGGCGCTCAGCCCCGCCGGCGTGTCTGGGCTGACGACGGGCCAGATCGCATCGCTGCAGGGTTCCCAGATCGAAGTGCTGACGACGGCGCAGATCGCGGCGCTTTCGTCCAAACAGGTTGCAGCGCTCGGAACCGAAGACATTGCCTTCCTGTCGGCGATCCAGCTGAGCGCGTTTTCGACGAGCGGGATCGCGGGGCTTCCTGTGGCTCTGCTCACGGGCTTCAGCGAAAACCAGATCCTGGCTCTGACGCCGGCCCAGATCGGCAGTCTCTCTTCCCGTCAGCTGGCGGCCCTCGGCACCGAAGCCCTCGACACTCTCGGTACGGCACAGATCGCGGCCATCGGCTCCCAAGCAATGGCGGGTCTCTCCACGGCGGCGATCGCGTCACTTTCAACACGCCAGATTGCAGCCCTCAGCACGGCCGGCATTTCCGGTCTCGCTACCGCGCAAATCGCAGCGCTCGGTGTCGAACAGGCGGAGGCTCTGACCGGTGCGCAGATTGCGGTTCTCAACGCCGCGCAGCTGGCCGCCCTCGGTCAGGATGATATCGACAGTTTCAGCACCGGCGACATCGCCTCCATCAGTTCGACAGCCGTCTCGGGTCTGTCGTCATCCATGCTTGCCACACTTACCCCGCAGCAGATCGCCGCCTTGAGCACAGGCGGCATTTCGGGGCTCGGCACCCAGCAGATCGCGGCGCTGACGTCCGGCCAAATCGAGGCGCTGAGCCTCGCGCAGGTCGGCGCCCTGACATCAAGCCAGGTCGGCGCGCTGAAGACCGCGGACATATCGGGCCTGTCCGATGGTCAGTTCGGTGCACTGAGCACAAAGGGCCTCGCGGGTCTCGGCAGCAGCCACGCCGGCGCGCTGAGCCCGGCGCAGATGCAGCTCCTGTCGACCGCGCAGATCGCTGCCTTGAGCGCGGATGCGCTCTCGGGACTGACGGCCGACAGCTTGGAGACACTCAAGCCCGGCAAGATCGCGGCGCTGGCATCCACCGCCGTGAAGGGCCTGCCGACGACATTCGTTGCGGCCCTCACCCTCTCGGAAATCGCCGCGCTGGGGACGGGAACCATCGCCGGGCTGACGAGCACGCAGCTCGGCGCCCTCAGCACCGAACAGGTGGACATGCTGACCAGCAGCCAGATTGCTGCCCTTAGCCAGAGCGGCCTTTCGGGCCTGAGCACCACGCAACTGGCAACCTTCTCCACCCAGGAGGTCGCGGCGATTGCTCCGACGTCCATCAAGGGACTGAGCACCGCCTTCGTCGCCACCTTGTCGTCGGGCGCCATCGCGGCACTGACGACCGGCCAGGTCGCAGCGCTTGGCTACAGCCAGGTCACTGCGCTGACCCCGGCGCAGATCGGCATGCTCTCGACGTCGCAGATCAGTGCGTTCGGCCTGATGCAGGCGGCGGCGCTCGGCCCGGACGATCTTCTCCAGCTTTCGCCCGAACACATTATCGCGCTCGGCAGCAGCGCGATCTCCGGCTTGAGCACGCGTGCGATCGCCGGCTTGACGGTCGCGCAAGCGGAGGCTTTCACCCCCGGCCAGATCGATGGCATGACGCCGGCCCAGCTGCAGGCCCTGACCGACGTGGCCATCAACGCGCAGCCGGCCCCTGCCGGCTCCAGCGCCCGGCTTGCTTCGGCTTCCGCCGCGACGAGCACGTCGATCGACCTAGCGGCGACGTCCGTTGCGCCCGGCGACGACAGCGCGTCGCTGATTATGTCGATGCTGAGCATCTGATCGGCAGCCGTTCCGAGAGGGCCAGGCAGTGTGTCCGAAAGACGGCACTGCCTGAGCCGTCTCGGGACGGATGTCGATGTTATCCCCATCGGCTTTACCGCGGGATCGCCGCAACGCGGCCTTCACCGTTTCGAGCGTCTCATGCCGGGGCCGACGGCGACGCATGCCGTTCGACCCTTCCTCCCCCGCACCAGGCCTGCTTTGCCGCAGCTCTCATCTTGAAAACTTTCCGATTGCACCGCGCTCGTTCAAACAGATTGACAGTTGAGGTGTGACGTCATATCTCTTATGACCAGAGTGAGGGAATGATGCTGCTGGGAGGCAGCATGTGGAGGAAACGATGCAGCGCATGGGCAAACTTTTTTCGACAATTCTGGTGGCCTCGACGTTATTGACGAGCCCCACATGGGCTGAAACGCCGCCGAACATGCTGGTCGTCGGCTTTTCCATGAGCAATATCCTGACGTTGGATCCTGCTGCCATCACGGGCAAAGAGACCGTACAAGTTCTGGCCAACATATATGACAACCTGGTCGCTCTGAATGCCGTCAACCGCTCGCAGGTCGATCCTCTGCTTGCCGAAAGCTGGACCATCAGCCCCGACAACGCTGCGATCACGTTTAAACTGAGATCAGGTGCAATCTTTGCATCGGGCAATCCCGTCACCTCGGCAGACGTGGTCTGGTCCCTGAAGCGGCTGATGACCCTCAACCTGGCGCAGGCCTCCTTCCTGAAGACGCACGGCTTTACCGCCGCCAATGCGGACAAGAGCTTCACCGCCCCCGACGAGACGACGGTCGTAATCACCCTGCCGAAGAAGGTCGATCCGCAGATCATCGTCCAGACCTTGGGGATTGTCGGGCCCGGCTCGGTTCTCGACAGCAAGACCGTGATGGAACACGACAAGGCCGGAGATCTCGGCTCTGCGTGGCTCACCAACAATTCCGCAGGCTCCGGCCCCTACACGCTCGGCCAGTGGCGCTCCAACGAGCGCGTTATCCTCGATCGCAACGACAGCTACTGGGGCGAGAAGCCCGGCATGAAGCGCATCATGATGCGGCATCTGGCGGAGTCGCAGAGCCAGCGACTGATGCTCGAGAAGGGGGACATCGATATCGCCTTCTCCCTGTCGGCCGCCGACCTCAAGGCGCTGGAGGCCAGCAAGGAGGTCGAGGTCCAGACGAATGCCGGAAGCGGATTCTACTATCTCGCCGTTTCCATGAAGGATGAGAAGTTTCAGAAACCCAAGGTCCGCGAGGCCCTGCGCTACCTGATTGACTATCAGGGCCTGAACGATACCGTCCTTCCCTACTTCGGGCGCCTTCGGGATCGGCCGATCCAGGCCGGGCTGTTCGGCGCCCTGCCCAATGCCGGCTACACGCTGGACGTGGAAAGGGCAAAGGCCCTGCTTTCGGAAGCCGGCTATCCCGACGGATTTTCGACGACGCTCCGGGCGATTTCCGATGCGCCCTTCATGAACGCGGCCACGGCCATTCAAGCCACGCTGGCGCAGGCTGGGATAAAGGCGGACATCATCACGGGAAGCGGGGACCAGATCTATGGTGCCATGCGCGAACGCAAATATGAACTGCTCGTCGGCCGCGGCGGCGGCGGCCAGCTCCCGCACCCGGACAGCAATCTGCGCGCGATCGTCTACAACCCGGACAATGCCGACGCGGCGAAGCTGACCAATTTCCAGGGCTGGCGGACGGCGTTCTACGACGAGAAGATCAACGGCATGGTCGATGCGGCCCTCGTGGAGACGGACAAGGCAAAGCAGGTCAAGGACTACGAGGCGATCCAGACCTACTACGCCGACGTCGTTCCGGCCATTCAGCCCTTTGCTGAAGTCGTCGACAGCGTCGGCTACCGCGCCGATATCAAGGGATTGGTGCTCAATCCGTCCTGGTCGACACGGTTGCGCACGGTGACGAAGGAGCGCTGAACGGCGCTGCGGCGTCGTGCACATCGCATTCGCCGTTCCCACGCGACCTCCTCCCGCATTGCAAGGAAAAGCAGTCATGAACACCGCGCGATTTTCTGCTTTCGGCCGGCAGGCAGGGACCATTGTGGTCACTCTCGTCGGCCTTCTGATCCTGACCTTCTGCATCGGCCGCTTGATGCCGGTCGATCCCGTTCGCGCGATCGTCGGCGAAGAGGCGGACAGGGCAACCTACGAGATGGTCGCAGAGCGGATCGGCGCGAACCTGCCGCTGTACCAGCAGTTCTTCAGGTATGTCGGCGATCTCCTGCAGGGCGATTTCGGCGTTTCCATTCGCACAGGACAACCCGTCATCAACGACATCCTGCACGTCATGCCGGCGACGATCGAGCTTGCGACCTTCGCCATCATCGTCGGGGCCGGCCTCGGCATCCCCTTGGGCATCCTGGCCGCCGTGCGACGCAACAGGCCCGTGGATCATGTCATCCGGTTTCTGACGCTCATCGGCCACTCAATGCCGATCTTCTGGACCGGGATGATCGGCCTCATCGTCTTCTACGCGGCACTCGATCTCGTGGGCGGCGGCGGGCGGTTGTCGGATTACTATATCGGCCTCGTGCCGGAAACGACGGGCTTGCTTTTGATCGACTCGCTGCTGGCCGGGGATTGGGAGGTTTTCTGGGACGCGGTCAATCACCTGCTGCTGCCGGCCAGCATCCTCGGCTATTCCTCCATGGCCTACATCACCCGGATGACCCGCAGCTTCATGCTGGATCAGCTGAACCAGGAATATGTCACGACCGCGCGGGTAAAGGGGCTCTCCAAAAGCCGCACCGTCTGGCATCACGCCTTCGCGAACATTCGCGTCCAGCTCGTGACCATCGTCGCGCTGGCCTATGGCAGCCTACTCGAAGGCGCCGTGCTGATCGAGACCGTGTTTTCCTGGCCAGGGTTCGGCCAGTACATCACCAACAACATGCTGGTGGGCGACATGAATGCGGTGATGACCTGTGTCCTGCTCGTGGGCGTCATCTTCATCGGGCTCAATCTCCTGTCCGATGCGCTCTACAAGATCTTCGACCCGAGGACGCGCTGACATGACGATGAATTCCATTGATATCGGGACTGCAGCCATGACAACGCCCAGCCGCACGACCTACACGGCCCGAAGCCGCCTTCTCCGCGTCGTGAAAGACCTGCTCGCCAATCCCTCGTCCGGCTTCGGCTTCGTGGTCATCACCATCCTTCTCGTAACGGCGCTGGTGGCGCCCTGGATAGCGCCCTACGAGCCGAACATGATCGATCTGGGCGAGGCGCTCCAGCCGCCTTCGGCCGGCCATCTGTTTGGAACCGACGAGCTTGGACGCGACGTGCTCAGCCGGATCATTCACGGCTCGCGGATCAGCCTTGCGATCATCACCATCGTCTCCGTCATCGTCGGCCCGCTCGGCCTGCTGGTTGGCACGACTGCCGGCTACTTCGGCGGTTGGTACGATACGGTCATGATGCGGATCACCGACATCTTTCTCTCCTTTCCCAGCCTCATCCTGTCGCTCGCGTTCGTGGCCGCCCTTGGCGCCAGTCTCGAAAATGCAATCATTGCCATCGGCCTGACCGCCTGGCCGCCGATTGCCCGTCTTGCACGCGCAGAAACGCTCACCTTTCGCAATGCGGACTATATCTCCGCATCCCGCATGCAGGGCGCGTCGAGGCTGCGCATCATCATCAAGTCGATCATGCCGATGTGCCTGCCCTCCGTTCTCGTCCGGGTGACGCTCAGCATGGCGACGGTCATCCTGACGGCTGCGGGTCTCGGCTTTCTCGGCCTCGGCGCCCAACCGCCCTTGCCGGAATGGGGCGCCATGATCGCGACCGGCCGGCGCTACATGCTCGACAACTGGTGGCTGGTCGCGTTTCCCGGGGGAGCCATCCTTCTTGTCAGCCTCGCCTTCAATCTGCTCGGCGATGGTCTGCGCGATGCACTCGACCCGAAACAGGGTCACTAGGAGGCGATGATGGAACCCCACATGGACAACCGTGTGCCGCTGCTTCGCATCGAAGGCCTCCGTGTCAGCTACCGGAACGGGCGCACTTTCACGCCGGTCGTGAAAGGTGTCTCTTTCGACCTCGGGCGCGAGCGCCTCGGGATCGTCGGGGAGTCCGGCTCGGGCAAGTCGACCATCGGCCGGGCGCTGCTGAAGCTGCTGCCGACGGCGCGGATCGACGCTGCGCGGATGGACTTCGAGGGCACCGATCTTCTGGCCGCGACCGAGCGCCAGATGCTCGCGATCCGTGGCCGCCGGATCTCGATGATTCTGCAGGACCCCAAATTCTCGCTCAATCCCGTCCATCGCGTCGGGGACCAGATCGCCGAGGCCTATCGGGTGCACAACAAGGCTTCCGCCCGGATGGCGCGCGAAAAGACGCTTGCCATGCTGGAGGCGGTGAAGATCCGCGATCCCGAGCGGGTCTATGGCCTCTATCCGCACGAGGTGTCCGGCGGCATGGGGCAGCGCATCATGATCGCCATGATGCTGATCCCCGAGCCGCAGATCATCATTGCCGACGAGCCGACCTCCGCGCTGGATGTGACGGTGCGCATGCAGGTGCTGAACATTCTGAACGAGCTCGTGACCAACAAGGGTATCGGCCTGATCATGATCAGCCACGACCTCAATCTCGTGCGCAATTTCTGCGACCGCGTGCTGGTCATGCGCCATGGCGAAGTGGTGGAAGAGCGTGCCGCCCGGGACATGCAGAATTGCGTTCATCCCTACACCCGCGGGCTCCTGGCCGCCCAACCGCATATCGGCGGAAGCCGCCGCCCGCTGCCCGTGCTCAACCGTGAGCCGATGCTGCACGATCTGACGGGGACCCAGCCATGAGCGCCATCGACGTCCGGAACGTTTCTATCGATCTCGGCTCCGGCGCTGCCAGGCGGCGGATTCTCGGAGACGTGGCCTTTTCCGTCGAGGCCGGCGAGTCCTTCGGGCTCGTTGGCGAGTCCGGTTCCGGAAAATCGACCATCCTGCGCTGCATCGCCCGCCTCCTGACACTCTGGGACGGGACGATTGAGATGGAAGGCGCATCGATCAAGGCTATGCCCTTTTCCGACTACTGCCGCATGGTGCAGATGGTGTTTCAAGATCCCTACGGGTCGCTTCATCCCCGCCAGTCGATCCGAACGGCCCTACAAGAACCACTGCGCATTCATCGCATGGACCGGCAGCCGGAGCGGATGGAGCGCGCGCTGACCGATGTCGGGCTCGATCCTGCCTTTCTCGCACGCTATCCGCACGAGCTGTCCGGCGGGCAGCGCCAGCGTGTGGCGATCGCGCGGGCCTTGATTCTCGAGCCGCGGATCCTGCTCCTGGACGAGCCGACCTCGGCGCTCGACGTCTCGGTGCAGGCGGAGGTGCTCAATCTTTTGGCCGACCTGCGGACACGGCGCAACCTCACCTATCTCTTCGTCAGCCATGATCTGGCGGTGATCGACCATATGTGCGAACGACTTGCCGTGATGCAACACGGGCGGGTCGTTGAAATCATGGATCGCTCGGTCCTTTCGACAGGCGAGGCGCGCGATTCTTACGCCCGTGAACTGATCGAAGCGAGTCTTGCCTACGACCAGGCCGTCTGACGACGGCTGCCCTCTGGAGGGGTCTGAACGATGACCATGGATGCCGACGCTCCCGATCCCTTTCCCGCTGCCGCGCGCAGACGGGAGACGTTGAGCTCGCAGGTGGTGCGCACGCTTGCCGAGCGTATCCGGCAGGGCGAGTACGCCCGCGGCTCCCAATTGCCGACGGAGAAGGTGCTGATCGACGAACTCGGCGTGAGCCGAACGGTCATCCGCGAGGCGATTGCCAATCTCAGGGCAAGTGGCCTTGTCGCCATCCAGCATGGGGTCGGCGCCTTCGTGCGCGATGACGCAGGTATCCCACCGTTCCGTCTTTCCAACGAGCGGCTTACGATGGTCGAGAACCAGCTGAAGGGTCTCGAACTGCGCATCGGCATCGAATCCGAAGCGGCGGCACTGGCAGCAGAGCGCCGTACACAGTCGGATCTCGATGCCATGACCGCGGTCTGCGACGCCATGGACGCGGCCATCGAGCGCGTTCTTCGCGAGAGCCAGACCGATTTCGAGTTTCATTGCGCCGTCGCGAAGGCGAGCCAGAACGAGCATTTCTTCGGGATTTTCAACTATCTCGGCGAGACGTTGATGCCCCGCATGCGTCTCCAGAGCCACGCCGTTGCGGATGCCGTCTTTCAAGCAAATCTAAATCGGGTCAATGCCGAGCATCGACGCGTCCTGGCCGCCATCGTCCATCGCGACATCGATGGTGCCCGGCTGGCGATGCGCGAGCATCTGACGGTCAGCCGCGACCGGATGATCGAGCGTATGCGCCTCGGGGGATGATCGACGACGACAACATGCCGGATCTCGCAAAACGCCTGCGAGATCAGAATGCCTTCGCCTGGAACTTCGATGCCGGTGCGACCGACGTCGCGACCTGGCAGCGAGACACGCGTGCCGCCCTTCGCCGCGCGCTCGATATCGAGCGGATCGCCTTGCCGACCGCGACGGTCGTTGCCGAATGGGACGATGACGGGCTACACGGCGCCCACCTCCGCATGCTGTTCTCCAACGGGGAGACGGCGGACGCCTACCGGCTTCGCCCGCGGGCGCAAGGTCGGACGCCGGGCATCCTCCTTCTGCATGATCACGGTGCCTACTTTTCGATCGGCCGGCAGAAGGTCATTCGGCGGCCGGACGAAGAGCCCGAGGCCGCCCGGTCATCGCTTGACTGGACAGCGCGTCTCTACGGCGGTCGCCATATCGGCAATGCCTTGGCGCAGCGCGGCTACAGCGTTCTCTGCGTCGATGCCCTGGGCTGGGGCGGCCGCGCGGGGACGGGCTATGACGGACAACAGGCCTTGGCCGCAAATCTGCTGCAGGTCGGGCAGTCGCTTGCAGGCGTGGTTCTGAAGGAAGATCTCGAGGCGTTGGCATGGCTTCGACATTGCGACGGGATCGACCCAGACCGGGTGGCAACCCTTGGTTTTTCGATGGGCGGGGCCCGGGCCTGGCAGCTCTCGGCTCTCTCCGCCGAGGTGAAGGCCTGCGTCGCGGCTGGCTGGATGGGAACCCGTTCCGGGATGATGCAGGCGGGCAGCAACCAGCTGCGCGGCCAGTCGGCCTTCTACATGCTGCATCCGCCCATCGCCGGCCGGATCGATTACCCCCATTTTGCAGCGCTCGCCGCCCCGAAGCCGGCCCTGTTCCTCGGCGGCCGCGATGACCGGCATTTTCCCCAGGACGTTGCCACCGAGGCGTTTCGCCAGATGCGAACGATCTGGGAGGCCACCGGGGTGCCGAGCGCCTTCACGGCTAAGCTGGTTCCGGGCGGACACGTCTTTTCGGTAGGGCCACAGGAGGACGCGATCGCTTGGCTCGACCGCGTCCTCTGATCGTCAGGCCACAAGGTTCGCGTTGATGAAGTCGAAATTGATGTCCTCGCCGAGCCCCGGCTTGTCGGAAATATGGACGTAGCCATCCGCGTCCATGGGATCCACCAAACCGTTCAGATATTCGAAGCCATCGTCGTACTCCAGGAAGGGATGCAAAAGCCCACGCTCGTACCAGTTGGCATTCTTCGAGCAGGCAGCGACGATCAGGTTCGGCGCACCGTTGCCATGGATTTCGCAGTTCATGCCGAAGGACTCGGCAAGATGCATGCATTTCATGGCCGGGCTGATGCCGCCGACATCGTGAACCCCTGTCCGCAGGATGTCGCAGGCCTTGGTCGCAATCCATTCCGCGCGGCTGAAGTGCTTGCCGCCAGCGCTTTCCGGTCCGAGGACGGGGATGTCGAGATTCTTCGACAGCCACGCGTAGGACATGGAGCTCTGCTCGTCCATCGGCTCCTCGATCCAGTCAAAGCCGAGCGCTTCCAGGCCTCGGCCGAGCTTCAACGCATCGGTTCGGGTGTACCAGTGGAATGCGTCGATCATCAGGTGGATGTCCGGGCCTACCGCCTCGCGCACGGCGGCGCAGGCCTTGAGGTCCATGGCGACATCCGGCGCCCATGAGACGGGCGGCATCCAGGTGTGGAGCTTGATCCCCTTGTAACCCCGGGCGACGAGCTTTTCGGCAAACCGGCCATAATCCTCGGGCGTGGCGAGACCGTTCTCGAGCTCGTCGCCGCACATGATCGAGCCATAGGCGCGCATCTTCTCGCGATAGGTGCCGATCAGCTTGTGGACAGGCATGTTCAGCTTGCGCCCGGCCAGATCCCAAAGCGCACAATCGACGATCGCGAGCGTCCGGTCGGTCAGTTGCGCCGCACTGCCGCGCTGCCAGTGCGCAAGCTCCTGCCAGAGCCGCTCGCGCGCAAAGGGATCGGCGCCGATCAGCACCTTCTTCACGAATTTCTCGATGACGTGAGGGCGAACGACCTCGGGCGGCGCAAAGCAATAGCCCTCTCCACCCTCGTCATCGACGATGGTCAAGAGCGCGAGGTTGACCCGGTGCGCGGGGCCGGGATGGGCATGGCCGGCCGTGTCCTGATGGCGATAGGTGGTGTGAGCAAAGACGCGCACATGGACGTCGACGATTTTCACGAAATGTCTCCTCGGACAGTATGGCGAACGCGGGCGCCGCCTGGGCTCAGGGCGCAGGGCTCAAGTTCAGGCTCAGGCTCAGGGCAGCGTGTAGGCGGTCTTGACCACGGTGAAGAACTCTGCGGCATAGCGCCCCTGCTCGCGCGGACCGAAGGACGACGCCTTGCGGCCACCAAACGGCACGTGAAAATCGACACCGGCCGTGGGGAGATTGACCATCACCATGCCCGCTTCCGCATGGCGCTTGAAATGGGTCGCATGCTTCAGGCTGGTCGTGGCGATACCGGCCGAAAGGCCGAAAGGGGTGTCGTTGGAGATCGAAAGCGCTTCGTCGTAATCCTTGGCCCTGATGACGCTGACCACCGGCCCGAAGATTTCCTCCCGCGAAATGCGCATCTGGTTCGTGGCCTCGGTGAAGAGGGTCGGCTGCAGGTAGAAGCCGGGCGTCTCGCGCGTCAGGACATCGCCGCCGAAGGCCAGTCGCGCGCCTTCTTTCTTGCCGATGTCGATGTAATCCGTGTCCTGCTTCAACTGTCGCTCGTCGACCACGGGACCGATGTGCGTCCCCGGTTTCATCGCATTGTCGACCGTCAGCGTCTTCAGTCGCTCCGTCAACGCCGCGACGAAGCGGTCGTGGATACCTTCGGTAACGATGAGCCGAGAGGAGGCCGTGCAGCGTTGTCCTGTTGAGAAGAAGCCGGAATTGGCCGCGGCCTCGACGGCGACCGAAAGATCGGCATCGTCGAGAACCACCATCGGGTTCTTGCCGCCCATTTCGAGTTGGAACTTGCGGTTATGCTCGATCGACGCAAGAGCGACGCGCTTGCCGGTGCCCGTCGACCCCGTGAAGGTGAGGCCGGAGAGACCCGGGCTGTCGAGCAGCGCCTGGCCGACGACGGAACCGCGGCCCATGACGAGGTTGAGCACCCCCTTGGGCAGGCCTGCGCGGTTGAGGATATCAACGATCGCCCAGGCGCAACCGGGAACGAGATCCGCGGGTTTGAAGACGACGGTGTTGCCGTAGCAAAGCGCCGGCGCAATCTTCCAGGCCGGGATGGCGATCGGAAAATTCCACGGCGTGATGATGCCGATGACGCCCAACGGCTCGCGCGTGACTTCGACGCCGATCCCCGGCCGGGCGGACGGGACGGTCTCACCCGTCAGACGGAGAGCCTCGCCTGCGAAAAAATCGAAGATCTGCGCCGCGCGCGTGACCTCTCCGATCGCCTCCGGCAACACCTTGCCCTCTTCACGGGCGAGGAGAGCCCCAAGCTCCTCCTTGCGGGCCAGAATTTCATCCGACGCCTTTCGCAGGATCGCGTGACGCTCAAGAATGCCGGAGCGGGACCACGCCGGAAACGCCTGCTTGGCAGCCGCGATGGCATCCTTCGCATCGTCGGCGCTCGCTTGGGCGTAGAGCCCGACAAGATCGTTCGTGTCCGACGGGCTCAGGTTGGGAGACGTCTGTGAGCCGACCCACTCGCCGGCGATGAGATTCTGGTAAATGGTCACGTTCGTGCTCCTCCAAGCCTATGCGTCTTCACGGTGCATGCATCTAGTTATAATATAAATGACGTATGTCATCCTATAAGATCAACGTGGACGGTCAATAAATTTCTTCCGCACTTTGCGCCGAGCAACGGCGCTTCGTGATAAGACTCTGGAAACACTGCATTTGCGAAGCGGGGGATTCGTGAAGAGATCGGATCACGACACAAACGAGCGGCCTGTTCGAAAGGGCAGAAACCTTGTCGCGACGGTAAGCCAGAGACTGCGCGCCGCCATTGCCGAGGGGACGCTCAAACCGGGCGAGAAACTGGCGAGCGAGAGCGGCCTGACGGAAGAACACCAGGTCAGCCGAACCGTCATTCGAGAGGCTATCGCATCACTGCGCGCGGACGGGCTTGTCGAGGTGCGGCACGGAGTCGGCGTCTTCGTGCTTGCTGCGCCGGCCAGGCCGCAAGGCTCTCTGCAGGGCGTCGATCCGACTCGCGTCTCCTCCATCATCGAAATGCTGGAAGTGCGCGCCGCGATCGAAATCGAGGCGGCCGGACTGGCGGCCGGGCGCTGTTCTCCGGCGCAGCAGGAGCTTATCTTCGAAACGCTGCACGTCATGAACGAACAGATTGCCTCGGGCACGGCCACCGTCGAAAGCGACCGCGCCTTTCATCTCGCCATCGCCGACAGCACCAACAATCCGCGCTTCCGCGAGCTTCTCCAGGCGATCGGCGAACAGATGATTCCGCGCTCGCTGCTTGGCGCAGATCAATCGGACGCGACATCGGCGGAGTATCTGTCGCAGATCCAGCAGGAACACGAGATCATCGCGCGGGCTATCGCGGACCGCGACGAGGCAGCGGCCCGCGATGCCATGCGCCATCATCTTAAAGGGAGCCAGCAGCGGTATCGGGCCATGATGCGCAGTTCGCGGCAATCGACGGCAGCATAGATCATACAAGTATTGACAGAGATATTATCTCTTACTAGTGTTCTCCCAGATGCAGCGTTTGGAGAGATTGCCCGTGTCCATGGATCCCCTTGAGTTGAAGCGTGCGCTCGGCGCCGGTCTTCTGTCCTTCCCGGTGACGCCGTTCGGCGCAGACGGGCTCTTCAACCGTGAAGCTTACGAAGCGCATGTCGGCTGGCTTGCAGGCTTCGATGCGACGGCTCTGTTTGCAGCAGGCGGAACAGGCGAGTTCTTCTCGCTCGAACCTTCGGAGATCCCGGAGATCGTTGCCGCGGCCAAAGCTTCGGCAGGCGCGACCCCGATCGTTGCCGGCTGCGGCTACGGCACCCGCATCGCCGTCTCCATCGCGACGTCCGCAGAAAAGGCGGGTGCCGACGGCATTCTTCTTCTGCCGCATTATCTGATGGATGCGAGCCAGGAAGGCCTCTACCAGCACATCAAGACGGTCTGTCAGTCCGTTTCCATCGGCGTGATGGTCTACAATCGCGACAATTCGATCCTGACGGCCGACACGCTCTCGCGCCTCTGCGATGCCTGCCCCAATCTGGTCGGCTTCAAGGACGGCTCGGGCGATATCGCGCTTGTGCGCCGCATTACCGCGACGATGGGCGATCGCCTGACCTATCTTGGCGGCATGCCCACGGCCGAGCTGTTCGCGGATGCCTATCTCGGGGCAGGCGTGACGACCTATTCGTCGGCGGTCTTCAACTTCGTGCCGGGGCTTGCGCAGAATTTCTACACCGCACTCCGGCGGGGTGACACCGAGACCACGAACCGCATCCTGATCGACTTCTTCTATCCGTTCATGGAGATCCGCAACCGGCAGAAGGGCTATGCCGTCTCGGCCATCAAGGCGGGCGTGCGGCTGATGGGCTTCGATGTCGGCCCGGTTCGCGCGCCCTTGACTGATCTCACGGCCGAGGAGGTCCGGATGATGGAGGCGCTCTGCGAGCCCTATCGAAACATGGCGGCCACTGCGCAAGCGGCCGAATAAACGCACCACGCGCAATTTCCGGCGCCCCGTCACTGTCGGGGCGCAAGCCGGAGACGGAAAAAGGATCAGCGGTGCCGGGTGTTGCGCAGGACGATGCAGGCACCGCTCGCTTTTCGCACGATGGCGCAGAGAGCGTCCGCCTCTTGACGCGTCTCGCGTCCGATCCGGGCCGCATAGCGCGGACGATACCCGAAATTGCCGCCGCGCTGGCGGACGATCAGGGCGCGCTCGGCATTGTAGGGTGCCGGAAGCCTTGCGACGGCCAAGGTGAAAAGCTTCATCGCGGTTGCAGGATTGTAGTGTCCCGCCAGTTGAGCGCCCCAGGGCGCCCAGTCGGCGGATCCGACGAGCACGGGGTCGCGAATGATGCGGCGGGTGGCAAGAGCAAGGCAGGCATCGGCGAAGGGTGTGCCCGCGTCGAGAGGTGGCGCCGCCGCGTCAGGCGCGCGGGTTTTCCATGTCTCGGCGGGATAGCCGGTGATGGCAAAGACGTAATCCTGCGTTTCCAGCGGCAGCCTGCCCGTCGAAAGAAAGCGCGAAAGCCCGCCCTCCCCGGCATTATACGCGGCAGCGGCGAGCCCGAAATTCCCGAACCGCATGCGCAGGTCCTGCAGGTAGGCGGCTGCCGCGTCGAGCGACTGGATGACGTCGAAGCTGTTGCCGAGCCCGCGCAGCCGCGCCGTCGCCGGCATGAACTGGGCGATGCCCTCTGCACCCTTCGGGCTGACGGCATCCGGGTTGAACAGGCTTTCCCGCCAGAGGAGCCGCGCGAAAAAGTCCGGCGGTACATCGGAGCGGCGGGCAAAATGCTCGATCGCGTGGCAGAGATCGGCGTTGAAGCTCGCCTTGCGGATACAGAGATGCGGCGCGGCCGCACCACCCTCGTAGAGGCAGCCGGCATCCCGGTCTTCTTTTGTTTGCGACAGAGCGCTAACGCCAAAGCCCGTCGAACAGAGTGTGCCCAGCAGCAGCGTGCGGAGGGACCCGGCCGTGATACGACCGCACAGGCTACGGCCGGCCGCGCGTGCACGTTCCGTTGCCACCCGTCGCGCCACCGTCAAGGGCCTCACCGCGTCACGAGGTCGTGCCAGGCAAGGCCATCGCGGGCGAGAAGATCGGCTGCGGCATCCGGTCCCAGCGACCCGGGCGCATAGGGGGCCGGCTCGCCACCTTCTGCCCATCGGTCGAGGAACGGCTGCACCGCGCGCCAGCCCGCTTCCACGGCATCCGCGCGCTGGAACAATGTCTGGTCGCCTGTCAGAATGTCGTAGAGCAGGGTTTCGTAGCCGTTCAGGCGGCCGATGTCGAAAAGACCGGCATACCGGAAATCCATGACCGCCGGCTCGACCGCCACGCCGATGCCCGGCCGCTTGATGAGCATGTCCAGGCTGATCCCTTCGTCCGGCTGGATCTGGATGACGATGCGGTTCGGTGGCAGATGCGCGTTTCGCAGGCGGGGAAACTGCGCGAATGGCACCGGCTTGAACGTGATGATGACCTCCGTATCCCGTACGGAAAGTGCCTTCCCGGTGCGCAGATAGAACGGCACCCCCGCCCATCGCCAGGTGTCGATCATCAGCTTGAGGGCGACATATGTCTCGGTGGTGCTGCCCGGCTTCACGTCCGGCGTCTGTCGGTAGGCGGGCACCGCCCGGTCGCCGATCGTACCCGCGACATAGGCGCCGCGCACGCCGTTCGTGTCGACGTCATCCGGCTCATAGATGCGGATCGCGCGCAGAACCTTGGCCTTTTCGTCACGAACGGCTTCGGCGTCGAAGCTGATCGGAGGCTCCATCGCCACCATGGCGAGAAGCTGGAAGAGATGGTTGGGCACCATGTCCCGGAGTGCGCCCGTTCCATCGTAAAAGCTGCCGCGCGTGCCGACATCCACGGTCTCCGCGGCGGTGATCTGGATGTGGTCGATGCTGTCGCTGTTCCACAGCTTTTCGATCATCATGTTGGCGAACCGCAGGGTCATGATGTTCTGGACCGTTTCCTTGCCCAGGAAATGATCGATCCGGTAGACCTGGGTCTCGGCGACACCTGCAAGAATGCGCGCGTTGAGAGCCTTTGCCGAAGCGGCGTCATGCCCGAACGGCTTTTCGATCGCGATGCGGCGAAAAGCGCCATGGGTTTCGTTCGTCAGGCCGTGATCGGCGAGTTTTTCGACGATATCGCCAAAGAAGCGTGGCGGCACGGCGAGATAGAACACCGCATTGCCCGTGATCTGGGCCGCAATCTCGGTGTAGATCTGATCCGCCGTAAAGTCTCCTGCGCGGTAGCGCAGTTTGGGGCGGAGCTTCTGCCAGGCCTCGGCACGCTGGGTGTCGCCGTCGCCGACGTGCTGCGCGCTGAAGGTCTCGAGGCTCGTCCGCAACATCTCGTCGTCACCCGCATCCTTGCCGATGCCCAGCACGGTCGTGGACGGACTGATGAGGCCTTCCCGTTCCATGTTGATGAGCGCGGGCACCAGCAGACGGCGGGTCAGATCTCCCGTCGCGCCGAAAATCACCAGGGTGGCGGGCGGCGCCGGATCGAGATTGCCGAGTGCGGCGCCTGAGGACGTATCGGCTGTCTGCTGAACGCGGGCTGTCGGTGTGGTCACGCGGGTCTCCTTCACTGGTCGCAGCCGCAACAGCATAGGCAAAAGCGGCTCGTGCGGTCGAGGCAGGAGATAGGGCGACCATGACGCGCGTCACCTACCGGACAGTGGGAAACGCGGGCGTTGACTGAATCAGTTCTATCGATATGAATGAGCAGGCATCGGGTCAGCATGGAGTGCACTGTCGTGAGCCGCAACTTTCTGGTCGTCGACCCCGAGGAAAACCAGGCCGTGCTCAAAGGGCTGGCCTCTCCTGCCCGTGTATCGATCCTCAAACTCCTGCAGAACAAGGGCCCGATGAATGTCAACGACATTGCGGATGTGCTTCAGTCCCCGCAATCCAGCGTTTCTATCAATGTCCAGATGCTGCGGGACGCGGGCTTGATCCGCACGGAAACGCTCAAGGCCCGCAAGGGAAACCAGAAGATCTGCCATGCGCTCTACGACGAGATCCTGATTGTTCTGAAGAACGATATCAAGGAAACGGAACAAGACGCCATCGAGGTCTCCATGCCGCTCGGCCTCTACACCAGCTTCGAGGTCTCGGCGCCGTGCGGGCTCTGTTCGATCGACGGCATCATCGGGTTGCTCGACGTGCCCAGCACGTTCCTCGATCCCGACCGCATGAAGACGGGTCTGATCTGGTTCACCCGAGGCTATGTGGAATATCAGTTCCCCAACAATGCGCGCCTTGCAAACACGGAGATCCGTGAACTCGAATTCGTTCTGGAGCTGTCGTCCGAAGTGCCGGGAACGAGCGCCGACTGGCCGTCGGACATCACGCTTGCCGTCAATGGCATCGACGTGGCAACCTGGACATCTCCGGGGGATTTCGGTGACAAAAGAGGCGTTTACACCCCTGACTGGTGGAAACTGAAAGGCTCGCAATACGGAAAACTCAAGAGTTTTCGCATCAATGACGAAGGCTCCTATGTCGACGGCATGCGCATCTCGGACGTCCGGCTTGCTGATCTGAAGCTGGAAATCCATCATTCGATCCGGCTCCGGATCGGCGTTCTCGAAGATGCGAAACATCCCGGCGGAATCAACATCTTCGGACGCGGGTTCGGCAATTACGATCAGGATATCCTGCTGCGCCTGCGCACAAAAAAGTAGGGCGCGGCCTTCGCACTGCACAACACTTTCCGCTTGACGCTTGGCCTTCGCTCCGCTTTATTCATCTTAAATCATGATACATATCATGGAATATGAATTACTTGGGAGGACGGCATGAAGGCGACGGTTATCGCCCACAGCAAATTCACGATCTCGGAGATCGACCCGCGGCTATACGGGTCGTTCATCGAGCATCTTGGCCGCGCCGTCTACACCGGGATCTATGAGCCGGATCACCCGACAGCCGATGCCGATGGTATGCGGCGCGATGTCATCGACCTCGTGAAAGACCTTCAGGTTCCGATCGTCCGCTATCCCGGTGGAAATTTCGTATCGGCTTACAATTGGGAAGACGGCATCGGCCCGCGCGAGGCGCGCCCCGTCCGCCTTGATCTCGCCTGGCACACATCCGAGAGCAACCAGGTCGGCATTCATGAATTTGCGGATTGGTGCGAGACTGTCGGCACGGAGATGATGCTCGCGGTCAATCTGGGCTCTCGCGGCCTCGACGAGGCGCGCAATTTTCTCGAATATGTCAACCACGAGGGCGGAAGCACCTGGAGCGACAAGCGTCGCGCCAATGGCCGCGAAGCCCCCTTCGATGTCCGCCTCTGGTGCTTGGGCAACGAGATGGATGGTCCCTGGCAGATCGGTCACAAGACAGCCGACGAATATGGACGTCTGGCGCACGAGACGGCGAAGGCCATGCGCGCCTTCGACAGCCGGCTCGAACTCGTGGTCTGCGGTTCGTCCAACGCCCACATGCCGACCTACCCGCAATGGGAGGCGACGGTGCTGGAGCATACCTACAACGAGATCGACCACATCTCGCTGCACATGTATTTCGAGAACCGGGCGAAGGACACGGCGAGCTACCTCGCCCGCAGCCTGGAACTCGACACCTATATCGGCACGGTCGCCGGTGTCATCGCCTATGTGAAGTCCAAGAAGCGCTCCAAGAAGGACGTTTATATCTCCTTCGACGAATGGAACGTCTGGTACCATTCCAAAGAGCGCGACAAGGTGATCCTCGAGGGTCACAACGGCTGGCCGGAGGCGCCGCCTCTCCTGGAGGACGACTACAATTTCGAAGACGTCCTGCAGGTCGGCTGCATTCTGAACACCTTCATCAATCGGGCCGATGTCGTGAAGATCGCCTGCCTCGCGCAGCTCGTGAACGTCATTGCGCCGATCATGACCGTGCCGGGAGGTCCCGCGTGGCGCCAGACGATCTTCTATCCCTACTACTACGCCTCGGTTTACGGCCGCGGCACCGCACTCAAGCTGATGGTCGACAGCCCGACCTATACGGTCGAGGACGTCGGAGCGGTTCCCTATCTCGATGTCTCCGCCGTGCATGATGCAGCTTCCGGCCATATCACCTTCTTTCTCGTGAACCGGCATTTGAGCGAAGCTCTCGATCTCGATGTCGGGTTGCTCGAATTCGGCGCGCTCTCGATCGTCGACGATCAGGCTATCGCGCATGCGAACCTTGCGATCACCAATACGGCCGAGGCACCCGACAATGTGGTCCCGGTCAAGGGCGAAGGCGCCGCCTTCTCGGACGGGCGGCTCACAGCTTCGATTGCACCGCTCAGCTACCGGATGATCCGGTTGAAAGCCTGACGCGACGCGGTCCCGAAACGGAGGTCGAAACCCGGTTCGCGACAGACATTGACGGCAGTCAGGCGGAAGGTCGGGTGGGAGCCCGCGCCACCGCCGGGAGGATAGGATGCAGACCTGTGTTTTGAACGATGCCGGCGGGAGGCTTGCATGACTGCGCAGATCGAAATCACCAACGTCACGAAGCGATATGGCGCGATGACGGTGCTCGATAATCTTTCGCTGTCCGTCAAGGCCAACGAGTTCATGGTCTTTCTCGGCCCGTCGGGCTGCGGGAAATCGACCCTGCTGCGGATGATCGCCGGGCTGGAAAGCGTCGACGAGGGCACGATCGCGATCAATGGCGAGCGGATCGATACGCTGCCGCCGGGCCAGCGTGGCCTTGCCATGGTGTTTCAGTCCTACGCGCTCTATCCCCACATGACAGTCGCCGACAACATGTCCTTCGGCCTGAAGAACATCGACGTCCCGCAAGACGTGATCGAAGCCCGTCTGGCGGAGGCGGCGCGCATGCTGGAAATCGGCCATCTGATGGAGCGCAAGCCGGGCCAGCTCTCGGGCGGGCAGCGCCAGCGCGTCGCCATCGGCCGGGCGATCGTCAAGGAGCCCAAGGCGTTTCTGTTCGACGAGCCCTTGTCGAACCTGGACGCCGCCCTTCGGGTCCGAACCCGCGTCGAGCTTGCCCAGCTGCGCAATCGCGTCAAGTCGACCATGATCTTCGTCACGCATGACCAGATCGAGGCCATGACGCTCGCCGACCGGGTGGTCGTGATGAACAATCGCAAGATCGAGCAGATCGGCACGCCGATGGACATCTACCTGCGGCCCGAAAGCCGGTTCGTCGCGACCTTCGTCGGCTCGCCCACCATGAACTTCATGCCGGTCACGTTGTCGGAAAGGGCCGGTTTCCTCGTCGCGGCTCTCCCGGATGGCGCCGAGCTTGCCACCACGATCCGGGCCGACGGCGCAATCACGGGGGACCAGACGCTTGGTATCCGCGCGGAAGCCGTTCGACGCGCAGAGCTCGGCGCCCCGAACACGGTACCCGGCCGGGTCGAGGTTCTGGAAAGGCTCGGCGACCGCACCCTTCTCTATGTCAGGCTCCGCGACGGCAGCATGATCGTTGCCGAAGATATCGGCATGAGCCGGGTTGCTATCGGCGACGACATCGCGCTTTCGCTCGACGGCATGCGGACGCATCTGTTCGACGCGGAAGGCAGGGCCCGCCATGCGGAGGACGTCAGCCATGGCTGATCTGACCCTCGCCGGCAAGGCCGCTGTCGCCGAGACGGCATCTGGGCGACGGCGGATCCAGAACGTCAACGCCCCGCTGTGGCGCAACGCCATCTTTGTCGCGCCCTATCTGCTGTTTTTCGTTCTGCTTCTGCTCGTCCCCCTGTTCTGGGGCATGTGGATGAGCCTGCACAAGGCGGATGCCTTTTCCACGGGTCGGTTCGTCGGGCTTGCCAACTACACCCGGCTCTTCAATGACGGGATTTTCCTAAAAGCCATCGGCAACACCTTCTATTTCGTCCTCCTGACCGTTCCGCCCCTCGCCCTGATCGGTCTTCTCCTGGCTTTGGCGCTGAACCGGCAGACGCGCACGGCAGCCGTGCTGCGAACCATCTTCTTCGCCTCGTCCGTTCTGTCCGTCACCATCGTCACGCTTATCTGGCGCATCGTGTTCGTGCCGGGCTTCGGGCTCCTCTCCACGATCTACGGATGGTTCGGTGCAACGGCCCCGGCCTTCCTGTCCGATCCGAAGCTGGTGATGATCGCCATCGCCATTGCGACGATCTGGTGGTGCATCGGACTTCCCATGATGCTGTTTCTGTCCGCGCTCCAGCAAATCCCAGGCGATATCTACGAGGCAGCGGCGCTGGACAATGCCGGGCGCTGGCGGACCTTCCGCTCGATCACCTTTCCGTCGATCAAGCGCACCTTCGTTCTCGTGGTCGTCATCCAGATTGTTCTGCAGTTCCAGCTTTTCGGGCAGGCCCGGCTGATGACGAATGGCGGGCCCAACAATGTGTCGACACCACTCGTGCTGTACATCTACGACGCCGCCTTCAAGCGATGGGACCTCGGTCTCGGTGCTGCGGCCTCCGAAGTGCTGTTCGCTCTGATCCTTGTCGCCGCCATGATCCAGTATGTCGTTTCACGCCGAAAAGGAGAGGACGCATGAGCGCGATGGCAGCCTCACCCGCGCCGACGGGCGCGACCGGACCCACGGGGATGGTCGGGCGCAGCACTGGCGATCGCATCATCCTCGGGCTGACGATCGCCACCGCCGTCATCATGATGGCGCCGCTCGTCTGGGTCGTCGCCCTGTCGCTGAAGGACAACAAGGAGCTGATGGCGAGCATGAACGCCGTGTTCCATGCGCCTTATACGCTCCAGAACTACCTCAACATTCTCACCACCTCGTCGGTGTTCCGCTGGATCCTCAACAGTCTGATCGTGTCCGGCGGCGTGACGCTGGGGACGCTGGTGCTCTGCTCGCTCGCCGGCTACGGCTTTGCCCGGCTCAACTTTCCCTTTCGCAACGCCCTGTTCGTGATTGTTCTCGTCGGGCTTGCCATCCCGGAACAGGCCGTGCTGATCGCGCGCCACCAGCTCTTCTCGTGGATGAAACTTCACAATACCTATCCGGGGCTGATCCTGCCCTGGCTCTCGGCGCCTTTCGGCGTGTTCCTGATGACGCAGTATTTTCGCGCGATCCCGAAAGAGCTGGACGAGGCGGCGCTGCTCGACAATGCCAGCCGTTTCAAGATCTTCTGGAAGGTGCTCCTGCCGCTGACGGTGCCGGCCCAGGCAACACTCGGGATCTTCACCTTCCTCAGCGTCTGGAACGACTATTTCTGGCCGCTGATCTCGGGAACGAAGAAGGAAATGTACACGCTGACGGTCGGCATCGCCTCGACGCAGACCAATTTCGCGCAATCCGAAGGGCTCGGTTTTCTCATGTCGCAGGCGGTCTTCGCCAGCGCGCCGATCCTCATCCTCTACCTGTTTTTCCAGAAGTACATCGTGACCGCGGTATCCGGTGCTGCGGTGCGATGAGCAGACTGCCCGGTCTCTCCGATGAGACCGGTCCCACAATCATGACATGGAGGAGACACGCATGATGCATGTATGGAGGACGTCTATCCTGGCCGCGGCCTCGGCGATTGCCGTGATGGCGGCGACGCCGTCATTTGCCGCGACGGAGCTGAGCCTGCAGCGCTTCTTCGGCGCCTGCGATGCCGATTTCGGCAGCAATACCGACGTAACAAAGGCCGTCGGCGAATGCGGGATCATCACCTCGATGATCAACAAGTTCAATGCGGACAATCCCGATGTCCATATCTCCGTGACGACGGTGGAGTGGCCGGGCTATGACCAGCTGACCGCACAGTTTGCGGCCGGCGATCCTCCCGATATCGTCTCGATCCACCACTCGGCCCTGTCGGATTACCAGTCCAAGGGTCTCCTGATGCCGCTCGACGAGGTCCTGGCTTCCGTCGGCGTCAAGCCGGACGACTTTACCGACGCTGCCCGCAGCGGCGTGACGAAGGACGGCCAGATCTACGGCCTGCCGATCGACAACTGGACCATGCTCTACCACATCAACATGGACCTGTTTAAGCAGGCCGACCTCGTGAACACGGATGGCACGCCGAAAATGCCGACCAGCGTCGACGAACTGCTGGCACAGGCCAAGCAGTTCCGCGAGAAGACCGGCAAGCCCTACTTCGTACAGAACCTGGCCAACGAGGTGGCACTCTATACCCGGAATTTCTACACCTACCTGTTCCAGCAGGATTCCGACTTCTTCGCAGATCCCCTCAAGGTCAAGCTCAAGACTCCGGAGGCCAAGAAGGTCCTGGAGATGTACAAGGCGATCTTCGACCAGGGCGACACGACAAAGGATATGGACTACGCCGCCAGCATCAACGCGTTTCTCGCCGGCGAGGGTGGCGTTCACCTGAATGGCACATGGATGATCGGCGACTACACTGCGTCGTCCGAGACGGCAGGAACCGCCCTCAACAAGGGCGGCTATACCGTCTATCCCTATCCGCAGCTGTTCCCCGGCAAGAAGGCCCAATATGCCGACGGCCATGCCTGGGGCGTTTCGCGAAAGGATCGCTCGCCCGAAGAAGTGGCCGCGATCGGCAAGTTCCTGAAGTTCTTCAAGGACAATGATTTCGAATGGTCGCGCACGGGCCATCTGCCGGCTGTGAAGGCCGTCTTCGAGACGCCGGAATTCAAGGCCCTGCCACACCGTGACACCGTCGCGCCGATCGCCACGCTCGGCGTTGCCCTGCCCTCGACCGTCCAGCGCCAGTTTGCGATCCAGGACATCATCGGCCAGGAAATGAACGCTGCGATCACCGGCCAGAAGGATGTCGATGCCGCGCTTGACAGCATGGAGAGCCGCGTCAACGACCTTCTCGCCAACCTGTAGCAACCGCCTCCTGCATGTCGCCCGAACGTGTGCAGCGGTTTCGGAAAACGACATGCATCCAAACAAGACCTTAAAGTGCGTTGCGTGAATCCTTTTTCACGCAACGCACTTTAGACCTCGACGGCACACTCCCTGCCGACGCGGTCAGACCCGCCGCCTCCCCTGAAGCGGCGGGTCATTCGTGTTTGATGTCCTATATTCGTTGAAAGCGCGCAGGATGCGGCACGAAACGCGGGACGACGTTACGGCAATGAACGAAGCAACAGGCAACAGCGAACGCCCGAAGGGTGTGCGGACGGGCTTATCGATCTTCTATGCGCTCGCCGGCATTCTGCATCTGGCCTGGCCGTCGCCGTTCCTGACGATCACGCCGGACTGGGTGCCATTTCCAAGCACGGTGATCGCCCTGACGGGCGTTTGCGAGCTCCTCGGCGCGGTCGGTATCTGGTTCCGCCCGACAGAACGGGCCGCTGCCATAGGCCTCGCGCTTTATGCCGTCTGCGTCTACCCTGCCAACATCAAGCATGCGATCGACAGCCTCACAGCGGCGGATGCCGGTGTCCTGCCCTGGCTCTACCACGTGCCTCGCCTTCTTCTGCAGCCCGTGCTTGTCTGGCTGCCCCTTCGTGCCGCGGGTCTTGTCCGCTGGCCACGTCGCGGGCGATTGAGGCCCTAAACTCCTACCGCTCCTCGAACTCCAGAAGCGCACCTTGGGTATCCTTCGGATGGAGGAACATCACGGGCTTGCCATGCGCGCCGATCTTCGGCTGGCCGTCGCCGAGAACGCGGATCCCATCGGCCACGACACCCTCTGCCGTTTTCGCCAGATCATCGACATCAAGGCAGATGTGGTGGAGGCCGCCCGAGGGGTTCTTTTCCAGAAACGCCGCGATGGGAGAATTCTCGCCCAACGGGTGCAGGAGTTCGATTTTCGTATTCGGCAGGGTCACGAAGACGACGGTCACCCCGTGGTCCGGCAAGTCCTGCGCGCCGGAAACGCTGGCGCCCATCCGGCGGTACTGCGCCGCAGCCCGGTCGAGATCCGGAACGGCAATCGCGACATGGTTCAATCCCGTGATCATCCCTCGCCTCCCGTGTTTCGCCGCTTGCCCTCGAGAATGTCGAGGATCGCGTTGGCTGCTTCCATGACGTTCGTGCCCGGCCCGAAAACGGCGGCCACGCCATGGTCGAGAAGGAACTGGTAGTCCTGACGGGGCACGACCCCGCCGCAGACCACGATGATGTCGCCGCCGCCTTTGCTTCGAAGCGCGGAGATCAGTTGCGGCAGCAGCGTCTTGTGCCCCGCGGCAAGCGAGGAGACGCCGACGACGTGCACCCTCTCGGCCAACGCCATCTGCGCCGCCTCGTCCGGCGTCTGGAACAGAGGCCCGGCGAGGATGTCGAAGCCGATATCGCCAAAGGCGGAGGCGATGATCTTTGCGCCGCGGTCATGGCCGTCCTGACCGAGTTTCGCCACCATCACCTTGGGCCGCGTGCCGATGCGGGCGGAGACGGCGGACAGCCGCGCGGTCAGCGTCTCCAGTTCGGGATCGCCCTTGTAGGCGTCACCATAGATGTTTCTCACGACCACAGGCTCGGCTGCATGATCGCCGAAGACCACGCGCAAGGCCTCCGAGATTTCGCCGACGGTGGCCCGCGCCCGCGCCGCGTCGACGGCTGCCTGTAGCAGGTTTCCGGACCCGGTCCGCGCAATGTCTGTCAGGGTGGCGAGTGTCGCCTGAACCTCCGAAACGCTGCGGCGACGGCGCGTCTCCTCGATGCGGCGGATCTGTCCCGCCCGAACGGCGGCGTTGTCGATATCGAGAATGTCGAGGTCATCTTCGGTTTCCAGGCGATACCGATTGACGCCGACGATCACCTCTTCGCCGCGATCGACCGCTGCCTGCCGCCGCGTTGCGGCTTCCTCGATCAACCGTTTGGGCAGCCCGTCGGCAACAGCCTTGGTCATGCCGCCCAGGGCGTCCACCTCCTCGATCAGCGTCCAGGCTTTTTCGGCAAGCTCGGCCGTCAGGCTTTCGACGTAGTAGGAGCCGGCCAGCGGATCGACCACCTTCGTCACGCCCGTCTCATGCTGAAGGATGAGTTGCGTATTGCGGGCGATCCGGGCCGAGAATTCCGTCGGAAGCGCAATTGCCTCGTCGAACGAATTCGTGTGCAGGGATTGTGTGCCGCCGAGAACAGCCGACATCGCCTCGAACGCTGTGCGCACGATATTGTTGTACGGATCCTGTTCCTGGAGCGATACGCCCGACGTCTGGCAATGGGTCCGCAGCATGCGGGACGATGCTTGCTTCGGCGCAAACTCGTCCATGATGCGCGACCAGAGAAGGCGTGCGGCACGCAGTTTTGCCGCCTCCATGAAGAAATTCATGCCGATCGCAAAGAAGAACGAGAGGCGGCCGGCAAAGGCGTCGACATCGAGACCCTTGGCGATCGCGGCCCGCACATATTCGCGCCCATCCGCCAGCGTGAAAGCGAGTTCCTGGACAAGCGTCGCCCCGGCCTCCTGCATATGATAGCCGGAAATCGAAACGGAGTTGAACTTGGGCATCTCGCGCGCCGTGTACTCGATGATGTCCGCAATGATGCGCATCGAGGGTTCCGGCGGATAGATATAGGTGTTGCGAACCATGAACTCCTTCAGAATATCGTTCTGGATGGTGCCCGAGAGCGCCGCGCGCGGCACCCCCTGCTCCTCCCCTGCAACGATGAAACTCGCAAGGATCGGGATGACTGCCCCATTCATGGTCATCGACACCGAGATCTTGTCGAGCGGGATGCCGTCGAACAGGATCTTCATGTCCTCGACGCTGTCGATGGCAACGCCCGCCTTGCCGACATCACCTTCCACGCGCGGATGATCGCTGTCGTAGCCGCGATGGGTGGCAAGATCGAAGGCGACGGAGACACCCTGCTGGCCCGCGGCCAGGGCCTTGCGATAGAAGGCATTCGAGGCTTCCGCCGTCGAAAAGCCTGCATACTGGCGAATGGTCCAGGGCCGACCGGCATACATGGTCGCGCGCGGACCCCGCGTGAACGGCGCGAACCCCGGTAGAGAGCCGAGGTGCGGAAGCCCCGCAATGTCTTCGGACGTGTAGACGGGTTTGACGGCGATTCCTTCCGGCGTCTGCCACATGAGGCCGTCGGGAGACCGCTTCAGTTCGGTCTCGGCCAGTGCTTGCCAGTCCGTCAGCGTCTTAGAACTTGCGGATGTCTTGCTCTCCGGACCGTCTGTCATCTCTCTGTCCCCGATACCTGCACCGACCATCGACGTCGCCTGCCTCACTCGAATTCGAGCACAACCTCGTCCACCGCCAGGCTGGTGCCCGGCTCGACCGCCACGCGCTTGACGACGCTGCGGCGCTCGGCCCGCAGGATGTTTTCCATCTTCATGGCTTCCACGGTCGCCAGCGGCTGACCGGCCTCGACCGTCTCGCCCGCGGAAACCATGATCGCCGTAATGACACCCGGCATGGGGCAGAGCAGCAGCTTGGACGTATCCGGCGGCAGTTTGCGCAGCATCCATCGTGCAAGGGCTGCCACCCGCGGCGAGCGCACATACGCCTTCACATCCATGCCGCGCCAGCGCAAGCGAATGGCCGAGCCGGTCAGGTCGATCTTGACGCCGACAGGTTCGCCTCCGATGACGAAGCGGGCATGGGTGGCCCCAGGCACGAAAACGCCCGCCGTCGTGAGCATGCCGCCGTCGCCGAAACGGATACAGGTCTCTTCGCCGAGCGCTTCGATCGTTGCCTCGATTTCGGTGTCGTCGAACCGTACCACCCAGTCCTTGGCCACCACCCGACGGTGATGCCCGACAATGCCCGAGATGTGCGCCGCACGCTCCTGCAGCACCTGATGCACCAGGACCGCCACCGCCGCCAGCACACGATGCGCGTCGGCATCCGGCTCGACGCCCTGAAAGCCGTCGGGAAACTCTTCAGCGATGAAAGCCGTCG
Organism: Rhizobium sp. Leaf384; assembly: GCF_001424065.1. Lineage (GTDB taxonomy): Bacteria > Pseudomonadota > Alphaproteobacteria > Rhizobiales > Rhizobiaceae > Ferranicluibacter. The sequence continues at coordinate 269,082 of NZ_LMQE01000009.1, read as the reverse complement.
TGATGTTGCCCGATCGGAACCGCTCGTGCTGCATGACGGCCGAGAGGAAGGGGAGATTGTGCCCGATGCCCTCGACCTCGAAATCATCCAGCGCATGCAACATGGTGTCGATGGCCGCCAGCCGGTCCGGGCCCCAGGCGCAGAGCTTGGCGACCATGGGGTCGTAATACATCGAGATTTCGCCGCCCTCGGTCACGCCGGTATCGTTGCGCAGAACGCATCCGCCACCGGTCGGGCCTTCGGCCGGGGGACGATACCGCGTCAGACGCCCGATCGATGGCAGGAAGTTCCGGTACGGGTCCTCGGCGTAGAGGCGGCTCTCGACCGCCCATCCGTCGAGCGTGACGTCGTCCTGCGCAAACGACAGGGCTTCGCCTGCAGCAACGCGGATCATCTGCTCCACGAGATCGAGGCCGGTCACGAGTTCCGTCACCGGATGCTCGACCTGCAGCCGCGTGTTCATTTCCAGAAAATAGAAGTTGCGTGCGCCATCGACGATGAATTCGACCGTCCCTGCCGAATGGTAGTTCACTGCCTTTGCAAGAGCGACGGCCTGTTCGCCCATGGCGCGCCGCGTCTCGGGATCGAGGAACGGTGACGGCGCTTCTTCGATCACCTTCTGGTTTCGCCGCTGGATCGAGCATTCCCGCTCTCCAAGATGAAGCACCGTCCCATGTCGGTCTCCCAAAACCTGGATCTCGATGTGGCGCGGCTGCGTCACGAATTTCTCGATGAAGATCCTGTCGTCGCCGAAAGACGCTTTTGCCTCGTTCTTCGAGGACTGGAAGCCTTCACGCGCCTCGGCGTCGTTCCAGGCAATCCGCATGCCCTTGCCGCCGCCCCCCGCCGATGCCTTGATCATGACGGGATAACCGATCTCGCCCGAAATCCGCGCGGCTTCGTCCGCATCCGCGATCAGGTCCATGTGGCCGGGCACCGTGGAGACGCCGGCTTCGGCGGCGATCTTCTTGGACGTGATCTTGTCGCCCATGGCCTTGATCGCACCGACGGGCGGGCCGATGAAAATCACGCCAGCCGCGTCGAGCGCCGCTGCGAAGGCGGCATTTTCGGACAGGAAGCCATAGCCCGGGTGAACCGCATCCGCACCGGTCGTGCGGATTGCGTCGAGGATCCGGTCGATGGCGATGTAGGACTGGCTGGACGGGGCGGGTCCGATATGCACGGCTTCATCGGCTTCGCGCACATGCAGCGCCTCGCGGTCGGCATCGGAAAAGACGGCAACGGTGCGGATGCCCATACGTCTAGCCGTGCGGATGACCCGGCAGGCGATTTCTCCACGATTGGCGATGAGGATTTTCTTGATCACGGTCTCGTCCAGTCTTGATAGGCAGTCGGCAGCGGCAGGCACGGCAATGCGCCCTCGGGCGCAATCCTAAAGCGGGATCGTGTCGTGCTTCTTCCAGTGCGTCGTCACCTGCTTGTTGCGCAGCGAGGCAAAAGCCCGCGCGATCCGTCTCCGCGAGGAACGCGGCATGATCACCTCATCGATGAACCCCCGCTCGGCGGCGACGAAGGGGTTGGCGAACCGCTCTTCATATTCCTTCGTCCGCGCCGCGATCTTGTCTTTGTCCGACAGCTCCGAGCGGTAAAGGATCTCGGTCGCGCCCTTTGCACCCATGACGGCGATTTCGGCCGTGGGCCAGGCATAGTTGATATCCGCGCCGATGTGTTTGGACGCCATGACATCGTAGGCGCCGCCATAGGCCTTGCGGGTGATGAGCGTGACCATCGGTACCGTTGCCTCGGAATAGGCAAACAGCAGCTTTGCACCATGCTTGATGACGCCGCCATATTCCTGCGCGACGCCGGGCAGGAATCCGGGGACATCGACGAGCGTCAGGACAGGAATGGAAAAAGCATCGCAGAAGCGCACGAAACGCGCCGCCTTGCGGGAGCTGTCGATATCGAGGCAGCCGGCAAGCACCATTGGCTGGTTGGCAACGACGCCGATCGTCTCGCCCTCGATGCGGACGAAGCCGGTGATGATGTTGCGGGCGAAGGCTTCCTGAAGTTCGAAAAAGTCACCCTCGTCGGCAATCGCGAGGATCAGCTCCTTCATATCGTAAGGCTTGGTGGAGCTGTCCGGAATGAGGCTGTCGAGACGGGCCTCGACCCGGGCGGGGTCGTCGTGAACCGGGCGGACAGGTGGCCTCTGGCGGTTGTTCAGCGGAAGAAAGTCGAACAGCAGCCGCACCTGTTCAAGCGCCTCGATATCGTTCTCGTAGGCCGCATCGGCGACAGAGGATCGCTTCGTATGCGTGCCAGCGCCCCCCAGCTCCTCCGCCGTCACCACCTCGTTCGTCACGGTTTTCACCACATCGGGGCCGGTCACGAACATGTAGGAGCTGTCGCGCACCATGAAGATGAAATCGGTCATGGCCGGCGAATAGACGGCTCCCCCGGCACAGGGGCCCATGATGACCGAGATCTGCGGAATGACGCCGGAGACTTCCGCATTGCGGCGGAAAACCTCGGCATAGCCTGCAAGCGAGGCCACCCCCTCCTGGATGCGTGCGCCGCCGCTGTCATTGAGCCCGATCAGCGGCGCACCGTTGCGAACGGCCATGTCCATGATCTTGCAGATCTTCTGGGCATGCGTTTCCGACAGTGAGCCGCCGAGAACCGTAAAATCCTGGGAAAAGACATAGACCTGCCGCCCATTGATGGTGCCCCAGCCGGTCACCACCCCATCGCCCGCGATCTTCTGGTCCGCCATATCGAAATCGATGGCGCGGTGCGTGACGTACATGTCGTATTCTTCGAAGGAACCCTCGTCGAGCAGGACGTCGATCCGCTCGCGCGCCGTCAGCTTGCCCTTCGCATGCTGGGCATCGATCCGTCGCTGCCCCCCTCCGAGCCTGGCTTCCGAACGGCGCTTCTCAAGCTCAACCAGAACGTCCCGCATCGAATCCTCCAACGTCATCGATCCGTTCTATGCGAAGTTTCGGCCGCCGAGAACTCTTGCCGACCGATATCCGTCGAATTCCGAATGTCAGGGACGGGTTGCGCAGGACCGCAGACGCGTCCGCCCGGATCATGCGGCCCGGGCGTGAGGCGTGTCGTCAGCCTCCAGCAGGCGGAAGCGCGCAACGAGGCTGGCAAGCAGGTCGATGTCTTCGGCGAGCTGCAGCGTGGCAGCGTTGGTTTCCTCCACCATCGCGGCGTTCTGCTGGGTCATCTGGTCGATCTGGTTGACGGATCCGTTGACGGATTCGAGCGACGCGGACTGGTCGCGGCTCGACCCGGCCAGATGATCGACGTGGCCGGCGATATCCACGATCTGATGGGCGATTTCCATCAATGCGCTGCCGGTCTGTTCGACATACTGGGAGCCTGTCGCGACTTCGGCCGAGGATTTCGCAATCAGCCCGCCGATCTCCTTGGCGGCCAGGGCGGACCGTTGCGCAAGATCGCGCACCTCCTGGGCAACAACGGCAAACCCTTTCCCGGCCTCGCCCGCCCGTGCCGCCTCGACACCGGCGTTAAGCGCGAGAAGGTTCGTCTGGAAGGCGATCGCGTCGATTGCGCCGACGATCTGGCCGATCTTGTCGGAGGCTTCGCGAATGCGCATCATGGCTGAGATCGCGTTCTGCACGATGTCGGAAGAGTTGTCGGCATTGCGCTTGGCCCGCTGCACGATGCCCTGAACGTCGTTGGCGCGACCGGCTGCGGTGCGCACGGTCGACGAAACCTCGTCGACGGCGGCCGAGGTCTCTTCCAGCGCTGCGGCCTGCTGTTCCGTCCGCTTGGCAAGGTCGCCGACGGCATCCGTCATCTGCTGGCCGTTGTAATGGATGGCGCTGGAGATCTGCCGGATCTCCCCGAGCGTTTCCCGCAGCCCGCCCACCGAGGCGTTGAAATCGTTGCGCAGACGATCGAGATGCGCGGCAAACGGCGTGTCGATCGTGAAGCTCATATCGCCCCGTGCAAGGCGCGACAGGGCCTGCGCCAGGGTTTCCACGGCAAACTGGACCTGCTGCGCCGCCTCCTGCCGCTCCGCATCTGTGTGCAAGCGGTGCGCTTCCGTCTCGCGGCGCGTCGCTTCCGCCTGTTCTTCCATGGATAGCTTGGCGAGAGCGCTGCCCTTGAAGACCGACAGGGCGCGCGCCATGTCGCCAATCTCGTCGGATCGATTTTCGCCGGTGATCGACGTGTCGAGCGCGCCATCGGCGAGCCGGCGCATGGCGGCGGTGATCTGTCCGATCGGCCCCTTCAGCGTCATCACCAGCGCCGTGCCGGCGAGCAGCGCGATAAGAATGCCGACCAGGGTGGCGCCGAGCGAAATTGTATTCGCCTGCTCACGCTCGGTGCCGGCGCTCTGCTTCTGGCTTTCGGCGAAATCCGTGAGCAATGTCCAGGTGCCATCGATCTGTGCGGCTGCGGCATCGAATTCCGATCGCTGCTTCTGCGAAAGCGCCAAGAGCGCAAGGGCGTTCGCCTCCAGCGACGACAGGACAGGCTTTGCCTTTGCCGGGAGCGCGGCCAGAACCGTATCGCCGGGAACGGCGGTTGCGAGTCCCTCCAGTTCCTTGCCATAGGCGTAAAGTGCCTGCTGCACCTTCTTGACGCCGGCGTCGTCCGGGACAGCCGCCAGTTCGGCGAAGACGACACGGATCTGGTTCGCATTGCCGACAATGGCGCGCAGCTTGTTGCCGACGCGATCCGCCTTGGCGATTTCCCCTTCGGCCGCCGCAAGGCCCGAAACCGCGTCGCGAAGCGCCTCGTCGGATGCCACCTTGATGGCAGCACCCGCACGATCGAAGGCGGTCGCGGCGGCGACGAGATCGCCGGCGAGCATCGGGTCCGTGGCAGCTTTCGTCGCGGCGTCGCCGAACGCCGCGATGGCGGGTTTCAGCGCATCGACGGAAGGGAGCGTCGTCTTGCCCAGAGCTTTCGTCGTGGCGTCNAGACCCGTCTTGACGGCCTGGATACGCTCCCCGTCGCTTGCTGCTGCACTGGTCTGCTTGGCGAGTGCTTGGGTCGCTGAACCGAGAACGCCGACCTGGTCGCGAAGCGCCTCGTCGGATGCCACCTTGATGGCAGCACCCGCACGATCGAAGGCGGTCGCGGCGGCGACGAGATCGCCGGCGAGCATCGGGTCCGTGGCAGCTTTCGTCGCGGCGTCGCCGAACGCCGCGATGGCGGGTTTCAGCGCATCGACGGAAGGGAGCGTCGTCTTGCCCAGAGCTTTCGTCGTGGCGTCGAGCGCGGTGACGACGGCGGGAAGACCCGTCTTGACGGCCTGGATACGCTCCCCGTCGCTTGCTGCTGCACTGGTCTGCTTGGCGAGTGCTTGGGTCGCTGAACCGAGAACGCCGACCTGNAAGACCCGTCTTGACGGCCTGGATACGCTCCCCGTCGCTTGCTGCTGCACTGGTCTGCTTGGCGAGTGCTTGGGTCGCTGAACCGAGAACGCCGACCTGCAGTGCCGTCTTGAGGCTGGTTTTCGCGGACTTTTCTATGGTCTTGGCCGCAGCGAGCAGGACGAAAGCCTGCTTACCGGCGGCCGCCTGAACGGCAAGCAATTCCTCCGTGCTTGTCCCGACCTCGGCCGAAATGCGCTCCCTGTCGGTCTGAAGTCCCCAGAGCGTCTCGATATTGGTCGCGATGCTGGCCGACTGAGACAGGGCGTTATCAAGGCGGGAAACGTCGGTGTCGCGGCGAAGCGTGTCCGCCATCGTCTTCAGGTTGGCGATCTCGTCGTTCAATTCCTTCCGCGCAGCGTCATGCGTCTCTGCCGACGGCTGTAGAAGGAAGCGAGACATGGCAGAAAAGACCTGCTTGAAACCGCTCAAAGACTGGAGAACGCTATTGGAGATTTCCATGCGACCCTGGAGCAGGCCAGAGGTATAGAGGCCGGTCACCCCGACGGCTGTGATGCTCAGCACGAACGGCGTGAGCAGGACCAGCACTTTGGTCTGGATCCGGATCCGAGACATCAGACGATCGATCATGAAAGGCTCCCCTACCCTGGGCGCACCGATTGATCGGTGTCTCCCGGCGCCATTCTGTCAGATGCGGATTAAAATATAATAAAACACTTACTGTCCCTGGGTCGGCTGACGTTGGCGGCATTCTCTTCTGGGAAGATACTTTCGCATTGCGGCGCAGGGCGGTTCCTGCCATTGCGACGGTGCACAACGCCTGTCCATCCGAGGTGTTTGCAACGGGAGGCGAACATGGGTTCGGACACGACCGCGAAGGGACCGCTGACGGGCATCGCGCTGGCATCGGGCGGATATGCCTGCTTTGCCCTGCAGGATGCGATCGTCAAATGGCTGGTGACGGACTATGCCGTACCGGAAATCCTGTTTTTTCGCAGCCTCGTCATCGTTGCCATTACCGGCGTTCTCGTGCGGGTGCGCAAACATCCGTCCGCCCTGCAAAGCCCGTATCGCAAGACGCTGGTGCTTCGCGCGCTCCTGATGCTGGTGGCGTGGCTGCTGTTCTACAATGCGGCCCGATCGCTCGGCATTGCGGAGCTGACGACGCTGTACTTCTCGGCGCCGATCATGGTCATGTTCCTGTCGATCCTGGTCTTGAAGGAGACGATCGGTGTGGGCCGCTGGATTGCCTGTATCGGCGGCTTCATTGGCGTGGTCGTCGCCGCAAATCCCACCCATTCCCCAAACCTGGTTCCGGCGGCCATGTGCGTCGTCGCAGGTTTCTGCTGGGCGTGGAGCACCATTCTCGTACGTCTCGTCAGCCGGAGCGAATCCACCCTGACACAGATGTATGCGACGAGCCTCCTGTTCGGCCTTGCCTGCGCGCTGTCGCTGCCCTGGGTCTGGACGACGCCGGACGCGGCAGGCTGGAGCCTTCTTCTTGTCCTCGGCCTCATTTCGGCTGTCGGCCAATATCTGCTCTATGACGGCTTCCGATACGCCCCGGCATCGGCGATCGCACCCGTCGAGTACACGGGCCTGATGTGGGCATTCGTCTACGGATATCTCATCTGGGCGGAGATCCCGGCGCTCAATGTCTTCCTTGGCGCCTTGCTGATCGTTGCGTCGAGCGCGTTGCTCATCGTCTGGGAGCGACGGGGACAGAGCCCCCGGCGCAAGCGTTCGCCCGCTTGAACGTATCAGGCCTGGATGAAGGCGAGCAGATCGGCGTTCAGCACGTCGGCATTGACCGTGAGCATGCCGTGCGAATAGCCGGGGTAGGTCTTCAGGGTCCCGTTCTTCAGCAGCTTAATCGACTTCTCGGCCGAGTCGGTGATCGGCACGATCTGGTCGTCTTCGCCGTGCAGCACGAGCGTCGGCACCGAGATGGCCTTCAGGTCGTCCGTCTGATCGGTTTCCGAGAACGCCTTGATGCCGTCGTAATGCGCCTTGGCGCTGCCCATCATGCCTTGGCGCCACCAGTTGCGCACCACGGCGTCCTGCACCTTCGCCCCGTCGCGGTTGAAGCCGTAGAACGGACCTGCCGGAACCTCGTGGAAGAAGACGGCACGGTTTGCGGCAAGGGCCGAGCGGAAACCGTCAAAAACCTCGAGAGGCAGGCCTTCCGGATTGCTGTCCGTCTTCAGCATCAGCGGCGGGACAGCGGAAACCAGCACGGCCTTGGCGACGCGCCCGGCCGGCTCGCCATGCTTGGCCACGTAGCGAGCGACTTCGCCGCCGCCTGTGGAATGGCCGATATGGACGACGTTCTTCAGGTCGAGCGCTTCGACGACGGCAAAGGCGTCGGCCGCATAATGATCCATGTCATGTCCGTCGGCGACCTGTGCCGAACGCCCATGGCCGCGACGGTCATGCGCGACGACGCGAAAGCCCTTCGAGACGAAGAACAGCATCTGTGCGTCCCAATCGTCCGATGACAACGGCCAGCCGTGGTGGAACATGATCGGCTGGGCATCCTTCGGACCCCAGTCCTTGTAGAATATCTCGGTACCGTCCTTGGTGGTGATAAAGCCCATGATGGTCTCTCCTTCAGATGCGCTTGGCTTGCGGGGTTCGCCGCAAGCGCGGTTTCATCAATCGGCAGCAGGCGAGCCTCGTCCTCGGACAACGCCCGCTCGCTTTTTTACGCCGGAAACACATCTTTGAAAGTCATGGCTGACGGTTTGGTCGACATTCCTTCTCGCAACGCACAATTTTTATCGGCCAGGGCCGGGTTGCTTCAAGCAGCCGTCAACCCTTCTTGGCCAGCTGCATGAGGGCGACCTGCTGCTGCAGGCGGCGTTGCGCCTGATCCACCACGACGGCGACGATGATGACGATCCCCTTGATGACCATCTGCCAGAAGGAGGACACGCCCATCATCACGAGGCCGTCCGACAGGATCCCGATAACGAAGGCGCCGATGATGGTGCCGCCGATCGTGCCCCGCCCGCCGGACATGGAGGTTCCCCCAAGCACGGCCGCCGCGATGGCATTGAGCTCGAACGAGTTGCCGGTGGCCGGATGCGCCGCCATCAGCTCGGACGAGATGACGATCCCGACGATCGCAGCGCAGAAGCCTGAGAACATATAGACAAACATCTTCACCCGGTTCACCCGGATGCCCGACATGCGCGCCGCCCGTTCATTGCCGCCGACGGCAAAGATCTGGCGGCCGAGCGGGACATAACGCGCAAAATAGGCCGCTGCGAGCGCGACGACGATCAGGATCCAGATCGACACCGGCAGGCCGATGATCCGGCCGGACCCGAGAAAGCCAAATCCCGTGGTCGAAAGGTCCGCCCTGCCGACGAGATTGGGAAACGTCTGTCCGTCGGACGAAAGCAGCGCAAGGCCCCGCGCCACATACAGCGTGCCAAGCGTTGCGATGAAAGGCGCAACGTTCAGCCGGGTGATCAGCAATCCGTTGACCGCACCGATCAGGATGCCGACGGCAAGCGTGATCAGGCAGACCTCAACGATGTTGAAATAGATGGTATAGCCGATTTGGAGGTCGATGCCGTGAAGGATCAGGCCGCCGGCCACCATGCCGCAGAGCCCGACGATGGAGCCGACCGAGAGATCGATGCCGCCGGTGATGATGACGAAGGTCATCCCCATGGCGAGAAACGCGTTCAGCGCGACGTGCTTCGACATCAGGATGATGTTCGCGGCCGAGAGGAAATTCGGCGCGAAAGCCGAGAAGAACGCGATGACGGCGAAAAGCGCGATGAAGGTGCGCAGCTTCATCAGCGTCAGAAGAAGCGAGCCGCTGTCTGCTGTCGCTGCCGGTGTCGTTGTGGTGGCCGTCGTCATGGCGCGAAGTCCCCGCTGCTCTGTATGGATTTGTGCCCGATCGATGCCGCCTGCACGATTGCCTCCTCGGTCGCCACCGCCCGATCCAGGATCGTGGTGATGCGACCGTTGCTCATCACGGCAATGCGGTCCGACAGCGCCATGACCTCCTCGAGGTCGGAGGTGGAAAACAGGATGGCGAGCCCCTCGCCGGCTAGCCGGCGCATGGTTCGGAAGACGTCGGCCTTCGCGCCGACGTCGATCCCGCGGCTTGGTTCGTCCATCAGCAGGACCTTTGGCTTTGTCATCAGCGCCTTGCCGATCACGACCTTCTGCTGGTTGCCTCCGGACATGGAGGTCACCTCGAAATCCGGATTGGGGGCCTTGATGGCGAGATCACGGATCGCCTCGGACACCGCGGAACGCTCGCGCTCACCCGTGATATGGACCTTGAAGCGCGCAAACCGGTCGAGGCTCGCCAGCGTGAGATTGGCGGCGATCGACAAGACCTGAACCAGGCCCTCGCGTTGCCGATCCTCGGGAATGAGTGCGAGGCCGCGCCGGATACGGGTCGGCGTGTCGCGCGCGGCGATCTCCTCGCCATCGATGAAGATACGGCCGGTGGCATGCGGATGATGCCCCATCACGCATTCGAAGAATTCGCTGCGTCCGGCTCCCATCAGTCCGTAGATGCCCAGAACCTCGCCGGACCGGACCGTGATGGAAAGATGGTCGACCGCAAGCCCGCCCGTCCGCCGCGCAAGCGAAATGTCCTCGGCGCGAAAGGCTTCGTCGCCCATCGTGTGATTGACGGATTTCGCGAAATCCTTGGCATCCGAACCGATCATCGACCGGACGATCCATCGGGTATCGATGTCCCTGACAAGCGCCTGGCCTGTGATCCGTCCGTCTCTGAGAACGGTGATATGGTCGCCGATGCGCATCAGCTCTTCCAGGCGGTGCGAGATGTAGACGATCGCCACGCCCTGTGCCTTGAGTTCGGCGATCACCTTGAACAGGATATCCACCTCGGCCGCCGACAGGGCCGAGGTCGGCTCGTCGAGGATGAGGATGCGCGTGTCGAGCGACAGGGCCTTCGCGATCTCCACCAGTTGCTGCTGACCGATCGGAAGGTCTTCGACCATGGCCTCGGCGCGGATGCCCGCGTCGAGCCGGTCGAGGAAGGTATTGGCCTTCGCGATCTGCGCCTTGTGATCGATACCGGTCAATCCGCTGACGATCTCGCGCGTGACGAAGATGTTTTCGGCCACGGACAGGTTGCCAAAGAGGTTGAGCTCCTGGAACACCATGCCGATGCCGTGTTTCTGCGCGTCGGCCGGAGAGTGAAACTCGACCGGTTTGCCATCGAGGAGAATCCGCCCGAGCGAGGGACGTTCGACACCGGCGATCATGCGCATCAGCGTCGATTTTCCTGCACCGTTCTCGCCCACGAGCACGTTGACGGCTCCGCGGCGCAGAGCAAGACTTGCATTCTTGACTGCGACGATGCCGGAATAGACCTTCGTCACATCCTGCAGTTCGAGGATGATATCGTCCTCAACCCTGATGGTCGGTTGGAGGGCCATCGTCATGGGCCCAGCGTGATGGTAACAGGCGTCAGCAGCGGCAGCTGGCCTTTGGCCGGCACGGGAAAAGCTCCGACAGCCTCGACCGTCTTGCCGTCCAGCCCGTCGCGCGGCAGCGCCTGCAGCACCTGCGCGTTCAGGTGTGCATTGAAGGCCTTGCCGAATTCGGCCCACTGGATCTGGTTCTTGAACTGGTTGAAACTGACGAAGTCGAGACTGTCACGGATCGCCGTTCCCTTGATGACGGGACCGATCTGGATGCGCACATCCGCCTTGCCGTCGCCGTCGATATCCGTGTCGAGGGTGGCCGCTCGGGACGTGGTTTCGGCCTTTACGATCCGCCCCGAAACCTTGGCGGCATAGGTCCAGGGGGCATTGCCCTCCTTTTCCTTGTGTCCGTATTTGGCAGCGGCCGCCTCCGCATCGGATGCGATCAGCGCTGCGACCTCGCCGTAGGGGCCGGCTTTGGACGTGAGATAGGGCACCACTTTCGGCGCCCAGAGTTCGCTCGCCTGCCGCTCGGGATTGAACCCGCCGCTCGCGACCTCTGCGGCCTCCTCGGCTGTGGGCGTCTTGATGATCTTGCAGCCGGGCAGGACCATGAGAATGGCCGAGGCAAGGCAAAGCGCGGCAGCGGCGGGATAACGCGGCATTCCGTCAACTCCGGATGAAAAAGGTGCGGGCGGTGCGCCAGGACGAACCGCCCGTTTCAGGAAGGCGCGATCAATCCTTGAGCGCGAAGGTCTCGAGCTTGTCGGCATTGTCGGCGTTGATCAGCACGCAATCCATCAGCTGCTTTTCTTCGGCCGGGCCCTTGCCCGTCTTGATGTAGGCGTCTGCCTGCTCGACCGCCATCTGGGCCTGGGCATAGGCCGGCTGCATCACGGTCGCCTTGATGCCGCCCGACTTGATGCTGTCGCGAACGTCGTTGGAGCCGTCGAACCCGACGACGATGACGTCCTTGCGATTTGCGGCCTGCAGGGCGGCGATCGCCCCCATTGCCATGGTGTCGTTGCCCGCGATCACGCCCTGGATATCCGGGTTGGCCTGCAGGATGGTCTCCATCTTGGAGTAGCCTTCCGTCTGGCTCCAATTGGCAGACTGCTGGGCAACCATCTTCAGGTCGGGATATTCGTCGATGATGTCGTGGTAGCCCTTGGAGCGAATGCCGGCATTCAAGTCGGCCTCGCGACCGAGCAGCTCGACATACTTGCCCTTCTCGCCCATCAGTTTCACGAACTCTTCGGCGCCGAGCTGTGCGCCCTGGTAGTTGTTCGAGACGATCTGGGAGACGGCGACGCCGGTCGCGTTGATTTCGCGGTCGATCAGGAAGGACGGGATTTTTGCGTCCTTTGCCTTCTGGACGGCGGCGATCGACGCTTCCGAGCCGGCATTGTCGAGAATGATGGCTTTCGCACCACGGCCGATGGCCGTGTCGATCAGCTGCGACTGCTTGTTGGCGTCGTCGTCGTGAACGAGGACGAGCGTTTCATAGCCAAGTTCCTTCGCCTTGGCTTCCGCCCCGACAGCTTCCGCCTTGAAGAACGGATTGTCGTGGCTCGGCGTGATGATGGCGATGAGATCGGCTGCACTGGACGGCATGGCCGTACCGAGCGCAAGAGCGCTGGCAAAGGCAGCAAGGATCAGTCCGCGTGTGAATGTCATGTGTTCCTCCCGGTTGTTGGTTGTAGCGCGGGCCCGCCTCCCTGCGGTCCCGTATCGGTTGAGCGAAGCTGCCCTTTTTCGGAGCAGCATCGGCCGTGCCTGACGGTCTCAGGTGATCCGCCGGATACTCTCTGCGATCTCCTGGGGCTCGAAGACCTTCTTCCAGTCGTCGCGCATCAGCGCGGGGATGCCGAACTCGATCGCCTTGTTGCAGGCATCCGAGAACACACCGTCCACCTCCTTGAAGATCACGGCGCCGAGCACGTTCATGTGGCCGAGCAGGAAGTCGCGCGCTGCCTGTTCCGGCACGCCGCGCTTGACGCATTCATCGAGCGCTTGGCTCATGACGACGAGCAGCGAGGCGCAGACCGTTTCCGACAGGCCGGGCTCGAGGATCGCCATCTGCTCGACCGTGACCCGGTGCGACCGCATCACCGGCGCCCAGATGGTCTTCGCCACTTCCTCGCCAAGCGTATAATGCGACTCGGGGCCCTGCATCAGCGCGGAAACGATGTGCTGCTTGGCGGCTATCCCGCCAAAGTGATCCTTTTTCGCCGCCATCTCCGTCTCGTCGTTGAAGATGGGGGGATGGCAGGGATGCGTGACGAAATAGGTGATGTCGGCGCGCTCCGGCAGATGGCCGGCAAAGGGCGCGGCCGCGTCGAGCACCACGACCATGGTGCCGGGGGAAAGCTTGTCGACGATCCCCGAGGCCACCTTGCCGATCGCCGTGTCCGGCACGGCAAGAACCACGACCTCCGCGCCGTCGAGCGCTTCCTCGACGGGAAGGCATGTGAGGCCGAGATCGGCCTGGAGCCGCGCACGACCGGCTTCGCTCACCTCCACAGGGCGGATGTCGAAGCGCGAGCCGATGAGGTTGCGGGCAAGCCTTGTGCCCATTTTGCCGCCGGCGCCGAAGAGTGCAATCGATGTCATGTGTGCTGATCCCGTTTAGTCACCGCATCTAAGGGCAACTGGTATAATGAGTCAATGATCATTTCACATGATGTCATAGGGAGCTTTGCGAGGATGGCGGTTATGCGTTGCCCTTTGAGCAAAGATCTCTTTGCGATCGTCGGGCGATCTCGCTAAACCCCGGAGCATCCTGGTTTTGCGCCACCTGGTATCCGGACCGATGACATGCTCGTCTTTCTCGACTTTGAAGCCTCGTCCCTCGGCAAGAAAAGCTTCCCCGTAGAGGTTGCCTGGGTCTTTGAAGACGGTACGTCCCGCTCACATCTGATCCGCCCTGCGCCCGATTGGCAGGACTGGTCTATGAAGGCGGAGCACATTCACGGCCTGACGCGCCGCCGGCTCCACGCGGAGGGGACGCCCGTCGCAGAGGTCGCGCGCGAGATGATGGAAACGCTCGAGGGGCACGCCCTTTATGCCAGCGCGCCGTCCTGGGATGGGAAATGGCTCAGCGTATTGCTGCGTGCCGGAGGTTTGCCGCGGCACGCCCTGCGTCTTGCGAAATCCGACGATGTCTTTCTGGCGCACGCGCGCAGCATCATGGACGAGACGTTTACGCGGCGCGAGATCGCCGCATTCGTCGCAGAGATGATCGAGCAGACCGAGCCCGCGCAACCCGTGCATCGGGCGCTGGCCGATGCGACGCTGGAACACACGCGCTGGCTCAACATCCGGGAGGCAGCAGCCAAGGCTGTCGAGGCGCGCCGACAGGCCGCGCCCTAAAGCGCGTTGCGTCAAAAAGGTGTCACGCGACGCGCTTTAAGGGTCTTGTTTGGATGCATGTCGTTTCCCGAAGCCGCTGCACGCTGTCGGGCGACATGCATGAGCGACGCCGGTCAGGCGACGGCGCGTGCGTTTTCCGAATGCAGGTCCGCGGGTCGCCCGGCCTCCGTGAAGACCCGGTTTCTCCCCGCCAGCTTCGCCCCATAGAGCGCGCGGTCGGCACGAGCCACGACCTCGTAGATGCTGAGATCGTCGAGGCGCGTTTCGGCAACGCCGAAGCTCGCCGTCACCGGCCCTGTGTGCGGCCAGTCCGCCGATCCGATCCTGGTCTGCAGACCCTCTGCGACATGGGCAGCGGCGGAGACCGTCAGTCCGGGGAGGTACAGCACGAACTCCTCGCCGCCGAAACGCGCGAGAACGGCATCCCCCGCATGCCCGTCGACGAGGATCTGAGCGACCTTGGCAATGACGGCATCCCCGGCGGCGTGACCGTGCCGGTCGTTGATATTTTTGAAGTGGTCGATGTCGCAAACGATCACTGCGCCGGCGCGCGTCTTCTGTCCGGCGAGCCGGTCGAAACCACGCCGATTGAAGAGACCGGTCATCGGATCCCGGTCGGCCACGTCCTTGTAGCGACCGATGACCTCCAACGTCACGCAGCCAAGCGCCGCAAAGGCCAGCAGAAGGCCGATGAGCGTGCTCGTGGAGTGCATAAAGAAGGCGTAGGGCGACGCCAGAAACGTTTCGAAGTCGGCCGGATTGCGGTTGAGAACGATCATGACGACGTTGCGGATCAGCGCGTCGCCGATGACCATGAAAACCACGGCGAGTAGCAGCCGCTCCGCCGCGCCGCGCGCGTGCCGAAGGACGGCAACGGCCGGCACGCCGAGGCAGAGCGAGGTCAGGACATCATTGGCCGAAAGCGCGAGCGTCGGGTTTTGCAAAACGAACGTCGAGACGACCGAGGCGACGATGCCGACCGCGACGATTGCCACGCGCGGGACGATCGGCAGGGTTCGCCGGAATTGTCTTAGCAGCCCCTGCCCGTAGAAGCTGAGAGCCAGCAGGAAAAGCGTATCCGCGATCAGTGCGCAAAAGGGCCCGGGAAAAGTCGTCGACAGGATCGGCATGACGAAACCGAGAGCAGCGGCCAGGTAGCCGAGACCCCACCATGGCGCCGACCGCGGCTCATGGCATGCGACGAACAGGAACGTCAGCCCGAAGACACAGAAGATGACCGGTAGAAGAAAAGCAAAATGATCCATGTCAGTTCCGGCCGCTGATCCCCGAGGGCGCCGTGGCCTCTCGAAGGTCGCGCGCGGACGCGTTTGTGCGTTTGTACTGACGTTAGATACCCCGCTTTAACAGCGGGTAAACATATTGTCCTACGCACAAATTCGTCGGGGCAAAACCGCCGCCTTCGGTACGGCCTGGCCTGTCCATGGCAGACGGCAAAGGTCTGGCCAGCGGATGTTGCCCACACTGGGACCAGAAAAACAACGGCGACCTGATCCTCATGGTCCCTTGGATGCCGTTCGGCAAAAACGAAAACGCCGGCTGGGACGCGTTCCGAGCCGGCGTTTTCGCCATGGTCTCTGTCAGCCGTGGCTGACCTGCGTCATCAGTCCCTGCCAACGCCGAGCTTGTCGATCGTCGACATCAGCAGATCGGCGCAGGCCTTTGCGGGCTCGTCGTCTGCGCATTTCAGGTCGATCTTCACGTCGTCCGTTTCGATGCGGTAATGCGCAGCCTTGGACGGCGGCGGCGGACGGTGGCCGTCAGGACCGCGGTGCCATTTGTCGCCCCGCATCGCCTCTTCCGGTCCGCGCGGACCACCCGGCGGCGGCGGTGGCGGCGTCATGGCCTCGGCGGCTGCCGGCGGCGCGGGCGGCGGCGGCGGCGTATCCTGAGCAGAAGCTGCGCCTGCAGCGAGCGAGAGGGTAAATCCGGTCAGAAGAAGAAGGCGCTTCATAGGAGATCCTGTTGTTGAATGCCCCCCTCAACGCCGCGTCCGATATTTTGTTCAGTAATAACATTCTGATTTAGGCATAAATTCGCCTAGCAACGTCTGAAGGTCGGCCCACGGCAAAGCAGCAGGCCGGCAGACTGCGTCATGCCTGCAACGCGCGTTCGAAGATGCGCGTGAGCCGTTCGGCAAAGGCGCGGGGGTCGGCAGGCTTGTCGCCATCGAGGACGCGCGCCTGGTCGAGAAGGAGCAGAGCTGCATCCTCCTTCAGGGCAGCACCGTCAGCCTTGGCGGCAATCGTCTTGACGAGAGGGTGCGTCGGGTTGATTTCGAGGATCGGCTTGGCCGAAAGCTCGAGACGGCCAGCGCCCTGGAGGATCTTCTCCATCTGTCGGTCGTAGCCGCCCTCTGAGGCCACCAGGCAGACGGCGCTTTCCGTCAGACGGTCGGATGCGCGAACGTCCGAAACCTCGCCGGAGAGTTTCTCCTTGGCGTAGGCGATGAAGGTGGCGACATCGGATGACGGCGCGTTGTCAGGTGCCGTTTCCCCGTCCGCTTTGGTGAACTGCGCGAGATCGGCAGCACCCTGCGTGATCGACTTGAACGTCTTGCCTTCGAACTCGCCGGCCATCATGACCCAGAAACTGTCGATCTGGTCCGTAAGAAGCAGGACTTCCACGCCCCGCGCGCGAAAACCCTCAAGCTGCGGAGAGGCTCTCAACTGCTCGAGACTGGTGCCCGTCAGGTAATAGATCGCCGCCTGTTCAGGCTTGGCGTCGGCCACATATTGCTTCAGCGAGCGGATCTCCCCGGAAGAGGCGGTCGTCTTGAAACGGGCGAGCGACAGAAGTTGCGTCCGCCGTTCGCCATCCTCGTAGATCCCCTCTTTCAGCACCGCGCCAAAATTTTCCCAGACCTTCCCAAATGCCTCCGCATCGCTTTCGGCGAGCTTTTCCAGCGCGGTGATGATGCGGCTGGCAACGCCCTTGCGGATCGCGGACAGGATGGGACTTTCCTGGATCATTTCGCGCGAGACGTTCAACGGCAGATCGGCGGTATCGACGAGACCGCGAACGAAGCGCAGGTAGCGCGGCAAAACGTCGGCCTCATCGGTGATGAACACGCGCTTGACGTAAAGCTTCATATGGCCCTTGCGGTCCGGATCGAACATGTCGAACGGCTGCGCGCCGGGGATATAGGCCAGCGTCGTGTATTCGTGGCGTCCTTCGGCCCGGAAGTGCACGGTCAGGGCCGGCTCGTCGTACTGTCCGGACAGGCTCCGGTAGAAATCGGCGTGATCTTCCTTGGAGATGTCATTTTTTGCCCGCGTCCACAGCGCCGTTCCGTCGGTGAGTTGGGCGGGTTCTTCGCCCGGCTTGTCGACGATCGCGACCGGCACGGGCACATGGCCGGACTGTTCTTTGACGATGCGTTCGACCGACCAGCGGGTGGCGTAGCTCTTGGCATCTTCCATGAGATGCAGCGTGATGCGCGTGCCGCGCGCCGGCGCGTCCGCAGGATCGACCGCGCTCACGGTGTAGGCGCCCTGCCCGTCCGAGGACCAGAGCCACGCCTCTTGCGACCCGGCGCGCCGCGAAACGACGTCGACACGATCGGCGACCATGAAGCAGGAATAGAAGCCGACGCCGAACTGGCCGATCAGCTGAGCGCCCTCGCCAGCCTTGTTAGCTTCGATCCGCTCCATGAAGGCGCGCGTGCCGGAACGCGCGATGGTGCCGAGCGCCTCGATCAGCTCCTCCCGGCTCATGCCGATGCCGTTATCCTCCACGATCAGGCGGCGGTTGTCCTCGTCGAGCGTCAGCGTGATGCGGCTGTCCGCATCGCTCCCCAGAAGCTGTGGTGCGGCGATCGCCTCAAAGCGCAGCTTCTCGCAGGCGTCCGCCGCATTCGAGATCAGCTCGCGCAGGAAGACGTCCTTGTCCGAGTAGACCGAGTGCACCATCATATGCAGAAGGCGCGACACGTCGGCTTCGAAAACATGGCTCTCGGCGGGGCGTTCCGCATCAAGGTTCGTCATATCTCATCGTCTCCGTCATGACCGAAATTTCAACGACCAGTTGGCGAAGATTCCGTGCAGATTCAAGATGCTTGCAAAGGGCATCCGCGCGTTTCGCAGGAAAATATGCAGGCGGCGTCCCGGGGTGTCGCCCCGGAACGCCGTGCTTTCGTGTTTCGAGGTCTGCCGCGCGCGACGCTTACGGCTGCGGCGGCTGGGGAGTGCTGGCGTCTCCGGGTGCGGCACCGGGCCCTGCGTCAGGCTCCGGTGCCGCACCGGACGGAGGCGCCCTCCCGGCTGCGGGGCCATCAAGCGCAGCTGCGTCGGCAGGGCCGCCCGCGGGTCCGGCATCGGACAGCGCACCGGGCCCCCGCTTCGGCCCGTCTTTCGGCCCCTGCAGCCCCTTCGGACCATGCTCATGATGCGGAGGCCGGCCCGCCGGACCCAGCGCCTCGACCTTGCCGTCCGGATGGACCAGGAAGCTCGCATGCAGGAAACCGTCGTCGAAGCGGCCCTGGACGCTGACCGCCTCATCGATCTTGACGAGCTTTCCGTTCTCGCCGGAAGGGCCGGTTTCCACCAGGGCACGACCGCTTGCGTCCTGGAGCACGAACTTGTTGCCGAAAATCTCGGCCACCTGGCCCTTGATGGTGACCAGGTCACCGTCGGGCATCGCGGAAATGGCGACCGGTGCCATCGGCGCCATCTCGATGCTCGACTTGGCGAGCTTCATAGCACCCGCACCGCCGGCGACACCAAGCGCGAGGAGGGCAATGCCTGCCACACCGGTGAGGGCCAGCCGCGGCGTCCGCCTGCGACGCGACGGGGAGGCAGGGGTGGGCGCAGCGGCGTGGGTCGGCTCGTGGGCAGCGGTCAAGGTTTCTTCGTTTGACATCGTCGTCTCCTGTGATGTTGACGAGGTCCTTCTAGCAAGACCGCCCCACCGGCAGCCTGAACCCTGCGGTTCAGCTTGAGTTAAGCCGGCGCGCCCTATGTCCTCTGCATCAGCAGCAGGAAACGGTTTCATGAGAGTTCTTCTGGTCGAGGACGACGCCGATCTGTCGCGACGCATCGCCACGAGCCTGCGCGCGGAAAGCTTCGTCGTCGATGTCGCGACCAACGGCGAGGATGCAGAGCATGCAGGCCTCACGGAAATCTTCGATATCGCGGTGCTCGACCTCGGCCTGCCGCGCAAGGACGGCATCTCGGTTCTCAAAGCCTGGCGGGATGCGGGCCGGACCTTTCCGGTGATGATCTTGACGGCGCGAGACGGATGGCCCGACAAGGTAGCCGGCTTCAAGGCCGGCGCCGACGATTTCATGACCAAGCCGTTCAAGGTCGAGGAACTCGTGCTGCGACTGCGGGCGCTCGTTCGCCGCGCTACGGGCCATGCCGCGTCGCTGGTGACGTGCGGGCCCCTGGTCTTCGATGCACAGCTCGGCACCTTCGAGCTGGATGGCCTGCCCCTGAAACTGACCGCACTGGAATGGCGGGTGCTTTCATGCCTTGTCCTGCGCAAGGAGATCATCGTCGACCGACGCGAGCTGATCGAGCGGGTCTATGATGGCGATGCCGACGTCGACTCCAACTCGATCGAGGTCATCGTCGCCCGGCTGCGCCGGAAGATCGGGGCGGAACGGATCGAGACCGTCCGCGGGCGAGGCTACATGCTGACGGCCGCGGCATGATGCTCCCATCCCTCCCCGCCCGTTCCACCATCGCCGCGCGCCTCCTTACCTTCTCCATGTTGTTCGTCACCGGCATCCTGATCATCGCCGCGGGCATCCTTTGGTGGATCGTGGCAGGTGTCGTGCGCGAACAGATCGACCAGCGGCTCGACACGCAGATCGAGGCCCTGCGTGGCACGCTGTCCATTGCCCCCGACGGATCCACGGCGCTCGGCGCGTCTCTCGACGGGCCGCCTTTCGATCGCGTCGGATCGGGATGGTATTGGCAGGTGACCGGACATGGCGCGCGGCTCACCTCGCTCTCGCTTGCGGGCCGCACGATCGACCGTCCTCCTCGCCCGGTGCCCAACCGCCATCGTCCCGGCACCAACCCGATGCCGCTTCCCGACGCCGCGAGGGATGGCGGGATGGATCTGCATGTGCGGACCGCCGAAGCGCATATCGGTGATCGTGTTTTGCAGATCACGGCGACCGCGCCCCAGTCCGCGTTGAACGATCCGGCGCAAAGGGCCCTGTTCTGGCTGATACCGGCGATGACGGTGCTCGGGATCAGCCTCCTCCTCGGCACGTTCCTGCAGGTGCGCTTCGGCCTGCGTCCGTTGCAGCGGTTGACGCGCGATGTCGCGCAGGTCGCGGCGGGATCGCGGGAAAGGCTGCCGGAGGTGGAGGCAAGAGACCTGCAACCGGTCGCAAACGAGATCAACCGGCTGATCGCGGTCAATCTCCAGCGCCTAAGCGATACCCGCCTGCATTTCGCCAACCTCGCGCATGGCTTGAAGACGCCGATCGCCAGCCTTTCGCTGGCGCTGGATGACACCAACGATCCTGACGGCGAGATGCGCCAGCTGGTCGGACGGATCGACACGCGCATTCGCCACCATCTGGCGCGGGCACGCAAGACGATGTCCGGCGCGGGCATGGCTGCCGCGACCCTGCTTCAGCCCAGCCTTGCCGACCTCCTGCAGATCATGTCCCGCATTCACGCCGAGAAAGGTCACCACGTCACCTGCGAGGTCAAAGACGACATCGCGGTTGCCTGCGCTTCGGACGATCTCGAGGAGGTGCTCGGCAACCTGATCGACAACGCGTTCAAATGGGCGCGAAGCGAGGTCGCCATCTCAGCGGCCGTCGAGGATCGCATGGTTGTCGTGCGCATCGCGGACGACGGACCGGGCATCGCGGAGGCCGAACTGGCAAGCGTGTTCCTGCCGGGCATCCGTATGGACGAGACCGTCCAGGGCGACGGTTTCGGCCTGACGATCGCCCGGGAGATTGCGGACATCTACGGCGGCGGGATCGCCCTCGTAAACCGCCCGGAAAGCGGTTTGGCCGTGATCCTTCGCCTACCCCGAGCTGCATCTGCGTCACCGCCTGACCGACAGCCGAGCGTTTCCCCTGGGGGATAGAAGCGGACGTCGCAGGAAGACCGGCGTCCAGCGTCCGGCGTTGGGCGTGCCGGTCTGTGGAACTTCGCTCGCGAAAAGCCGTTATCGGGCATAGCGAACCGAAGGAGCGATCATGGTAAACCAGAACAACATTTCGCCGGCCGTCAGGTCTCTGCAGAATGAACAGGGCGATCGTGAGCGCCGCGGGACAGACGGCGATCTGGACAAGGCGCTGGAAGACACATTCCCGGCCTCTGATCCTGTGGCTGTCACGTCGACGACAGGCCCGGAAAGTTTCACCGGAAATGCGCGCTCACATCGTCGCGCGTCAACGTCTTCCGATATCAAGGGATCGATAGACGGCTACATGGCCGACATTGAGGGTCGCATCCGCGAGAAACCGCTGGCCGCCGCCGCGATTGTCGCCGCTGTCGCCTGGCTGTATGGCCGCACGCGCTAACGGCCGTTTCTTTTGCAGCTTTGAACAGGCAGGCTCAGGCCTGCCTGTTTCGTTTGGTGCTTCCATCGGCGGCAAGCACCGCCATCGGGCCGACACGGTTTCGCCCATCTCGCTTCGCCTGGTAGAGTCCGGCATCCGCTTCGGAGACCAGTCTCTGCGCCCCGTCGAGCGCCCGTCCCGCCATTCTCGATAGACCGATGCTGGTGGTGAGGGCGATGCGGCGCCCGTCCTCGCTGCGCACATCGAGCGACATGATCGCAACGCGCATGCGCTCGGCCATCTCCATCAGCGACGTGTTGTTCCGCATGGGAACGACGGCCACGAACTCCTCTCCGCCGAAGCGTCCGACGGTTGCCCCGTCACTTGCCTCGAACAGGCGCAGGACATCCGCGACCGCGACGAGGCAGGCATCGCCGGCATGATGCCCATAGGTGTCGTTGATCACCTTGAAGTGGTCGAGGTCGATCATCATCACGGCGATATCCGGACCGCCCGCCCGGGCGGCCTCGAACGTTGACTCAAGCACCGCCTGCAGCGACCGCCGATTGGCAAGGCCCGTCAGACTGTCGCGGTCCGACAGGATCTTCAGCAACGCGTTGGTGCGTGTCAGGTCTGTAGAGAGCGCGCCATAAGCCTCTACGGCATCGGCAATCGTTGCAAGTTCGTGAAAGACAGGTTTGGCGGGCGCGTCCTGGTCGGCCTTGCCATGGCTGATGGCTTCCAGCCGGGCCACGGCGGCCCCGATCGGCGCCATCACATGGCGGCTGACGACCCAGAGCGTCAGCACGAAGAACAGGACCGGCAAGGTGAGGATCAGCGTCCAGCCGAGCTTTACCTCGCGCGCCGCGCTGCCGATCGTCCAGGCCATGCTGTCGGCGAGCGCGACAGCGTCCGTCGCCAGCGTCTCGCTCAGTCGGTCCGCCGTATTCATCGCATGCTGGTAGGCTTCGGCGCTTGCTGCGTCCGTCTTGAGGATCTCAGCTTGGATTCCCGCCTGGATCGCCGGCGTGACCGCCGCCGCGTTGGGATCGCGAAGCCTGCGCGAGGCTTCGCGGGAGGTGACGATCACCTTGACGGACGCCGCAATATCGCGCGCGCCGTCGATCAGGGTCTGGTTCTCGTCCAGTGTGAAACTCTGGCACAGGGTCTGCAACTGCAGCTGGATCTGCCGCTCGATCTTCCGGTCATGGGCAAGATACACAGAGCGAATGAGCGACGCCGCGCGCTCGACCTTCAACGCATTCCGGTTCTGGGACAAGATCAGCGGAATCTGTTGCTCGCGGGCGGTCGTTGCATCCCGCTCGATGCCGTTCAGGAACTGGACGGAATAGGCGGCTGCCGCCCCGGCATAGAGGCAGACCAGCAGCAGGGCGATCCTGCCGACAAGTCGCATCGACAGGCCATGCCGGGATGGGCGGAGGGAGATCATGGATCAATAGATGCTGAACGGAAAGTAGATGTTGTTGATCCGCTCGTAGCTGCCGTCGAGACGGGTCTTCTTGATGGCGGCATTCACCTCGTCCAGAAGCGCCGTGTCGCTCTTGCGTGCCGTGACATGTGCCGTGCTTTGCAGAAAGTCGTTCGTGACGGGATCGCCGATGAACTCGAAGGCCGACCCTTCCGCGCTTTCCAGGAAGCTCATGAGTTCGATCGCATCGCCGAGCATGAGATCCGCTTTCCCCTGTTCGAGGATCGCCTGCGCCGCCGGCTGGTCTTCTCCGAGCACGAGCGTGCTTTTGGCCGCATAGACCTTGGCAAGGTACTGCGCCTGCATCGTGCCCTTGCCGGCCGTGATCCGCGCGCCGGCAAGACCTTCGGGACTGATGTCCTGGCGCTTCTTCGGGTCGCCGATGAAGACGGCGTGCGACCGGTAGTAGGGCTGCGAATAGGCGATCCGCTTGGCGCGCTCCTCCGTAAAGGCCATGCTCGAAACCATGAGATCGTATTTGTTCTGCTCCAACCCTTCGATGATCTCCGCCCAGGGCGTGACGACGAAGGTGCAGGTCCGCTTCATCTCCTTGCAGAGCGCCTTGGCGATATCGACATCGAAGCCGGCCAGCTCGCCTTTCTCGTTGATGAAATTGAAGGGAGGATATGCTCCCTCCGTTCCGATCCGCAGCACAGGATCATCAGCCAGCGCAGGGCCAGCGGCGACGAGGCCCAGAACAAGCGCGGCAAGCATGCGTCTGCGAATCATGATCGATCTCCCGTTTCGGAGGGCATGATCGCCGAGGGCCGTTAAGGCCAAGTCCAGAAAGTAGGTAAATTGATCCTTACGGATGTCACAAACGGAAAGTGTACGGTAGCGTACTGGGCCTCCGCCGTATCAAACTCAGCTGTAGTCGATGCCGGTCGCATGCGCCGCTGCCAGCATGCCTTTGTAGATGCCCTCCTCGGAGCCGGCGATAACCACGGCGCCGACGGCACGCTTGTAGAACCCTGTCGGCCCCGCACCGCCGATGACGCCATACCCGTAACCCTGATCGTACATGGCAAGCAGCGTCTTCAACAGCAGCGCATGACCGATCCCCTTCCCGCGCATCGCCTCGTCCACGCCGGTCGGTCCAAAGAACCCTCGCGCGGTCGCGTCGTAGCATGCAAAGCCGACCAGTTCCCCATTCTTGACGGCAACGAGTAGGGACACCGGCTGGCGCATCATCGCGACGGTCGCCTCGCTGACCCAGCCCTGGCCGAAGCGCGGACCGATCCAGGCCGCGATCGTATGAAGTTCGGGCGGCAGGGCCTGGCGAATGACGACGCCTTCCCGCGCCACCTTCTCGTCGAGGACGGCGTCGGGCTTCAGATCGTAGAGGTTGACGAGCATGTCCATGGCAAAAGTCCTATCCTTTGACCGCGCCGGCCGTGAGGCCGGCCACGATGCGCCGCTGGAAGATGAGTACGACGATGATCAGCGGCAGTGTCACGGTGACCGAAGCAGCCATGATCTGGCCGAACGGATATTCATAGCGCGTCGTTCCGCCGATCAGCCCGATAGCAACGGGAACCGTCTTGTTCTCGTCCGTCAACATGAAGGTGAGCGCGAACAGAAACTCGTTCCAGGCGAGAATGAAGGCGAGGATGCCGGTGCTGGCCAGCGACGGCCCCATCAGCGGCAGCAGGATGCGCGTGAGGATACGAAAATGCGAGCAACCGTCGATCAGTGCCGCCTCTTCCAGCTCCCGCGGAAACTCCCGGATAAACGTCGTGAGGATCCAGGTCGTGAAGGGGACGGTCGACAGAAGATAGGTAACGATCAGGGCGCTCGGACGGTTGTACAGCCCAAGCGCATTGATGAGTTCGAACATGCCCGAGAGCACCGCAACCTGCGGAAAGATGGAGATCATCAGGATCGCCATCAGCACGATCCGTTTTTGCGGAAAATCCAGACGTCCCAGCGCGTAAGCCGAGATGATGCCGAGCGCCAGCGATACCACCGTCGTCCCCGTCGCCACGAAAACTGAATTTACGAGCGATCCCATGAAAACCGGATTGTCGAACAGCTGCCGATAGTAGCCGAAGTTCAGCGCCGGCAGAAAGGCGGTCGTGTAGAGCTCGGCACCCTGTTTGGTGGAGGAAACGATCGCCCAGTAATAGGGAAACAGCGTGTAGGCGAGGACAAGGAGAATGAGGATGCCGAGCCCGCCTCTGCGGATCTGGCGGCGCATCCGATAATGCGCAGAGGAACGCCGCTTGATGCGGACAGGCGATGTCACGAGAGCTCCTGGCGCCATGGTCAATCTCCCGTCGAACGATCAAGGCGCAGAACGCCGATGAGGATGATGGCAACGAGCGCGACCAGGAGGAAAACCCAGGTGGACGCGGCGGAGCCCACGCCCAGCTCCTGGAAGCTGATCAGCCGGTCGCGCGCGTAGATCGAGACGGTCATGACATTCTGATTGCTGGCCGCAAGGACATAGGCAAGGTCGAACATCCGGATCGCGTCGAGCGACCGGAAAAGCACGGCAACGCCGATGGCCGGCTTCAGCAGGGGCAACGTGATCGACCAGAAGCGTTTCCAGGCAGGAATGCCGTCGACTTCGGCCGCCTCCATCATCTCCCCGGGAATGGTCTGGAGGCCGGCGAGGATCAGGAGAACCATGAAGGGTGTCGTCATCCAGACATCGATGAAGATCACCACGCCCATGATCAGCGAACTGCTCGCCGTCCACGCAATGCCGTGGTCGATCAGGCCGAGCGAGATCAGGATGCGGTTGAACACGCCGAACTGGTCGTTCAGCATCCACTCCCAGATCTTCGTCGCGACGACGACGGGGATCGCCCAGGGAACGAGGATGGCCGCCCGCAGCAGACCGCGGCCAGGGATCGCCTCGTTGAGCAGCAGGGCAATGCCGAGCCCGAGCAAGGTTTCGATCCCCACCGAGAGGACGGCGAAGGTCAGCGTGTTCCGAACGGCCGACCACCAGGCAGGGTCGTTGATCACCTCGATGAAATTCGAGATGCCGACCAAGCCGTACACGGTGGGATCATCGAGATAGGCATCCGTAAAGCTGAAGAAGACGGTTCGCCCCAGCGGCCACACGGCCACGGTCAACATGACGAGGACCAGCGGCGCGAGAAAGAGCCAAGCCGTGCGATGCTCCCGGCGCGCAAGCTTAGCGCTCATGAACGAGCCCCCCTTCGCTGGCCTCCCGGCCCGCCTGCGGCACGGTCGCCCGATGTGCCATCCGCTTCCCCTCCGAATCGAAGACGAAGATGTCCGCATCGGCAAAGGATAGGCCCACAGGCTGGTTACGCCGCTCGAACGGGGGCCGCCCGGCGACGCGGACGACCCAGATGCTCTGGTCGGCCAGCCTGATATAGGCGAAGTGCTCGTGGCCGAGATCTTCGACACGCTCCAGGACCCCCGACATGCGGCCCGCGTCCGGCGCGACGAGGGAAAGCGCCTCCGGTCGGATGCCGATGGAGGCCGGCTGCCGGCTTCCGGGAGACGTGTGATGCGCGACAAGGTCGTCCGGCAGGGAAAAACCGCCGGCTTCGGCGCCGAGGGGGACGGGACCGAAGTTCATCCGCGGACTGCCGATGAAGCCTGCGACGAAGCGATTGGCCGGCGCCTGATAGAGTTCAAGCGGTGTGCCCACCTGTTCGATCGAGCCCTGGTTGAGCACGACGATGCGGTCTGCAAGCGTCATTGCCTCGGCCTGATCGTGGGTCACGTAGACCATCGTGGTCTTGATGTCCTCATGCAGCCGCGCGATCTCGATGCGCATCTCCATGCGCAGGTCGGAGTCGAGGTTGGACAGCGGCTCGTCAAAGAGGAAGATTTCCGGTTCGCGCACGAGCGCACGCCCGATGGCGACACGCTGCCGCTGTCCGCCGGAAAGCTCCCGCGGGCGCCGCTCCAGCAGATGATCGACCTTCAGCATCCGGGCAACGGTCTCGACCTTGCTGCGGATTGCCTCCTTGCCGATCCGCAGGGTTTCGAGCGCGAAGCCGATGTTTCGCTCGACGCTCATATGCGGGTAGAGCGCGTAGGACTGAAAGACGAAGGCGACACCGCGCTTGGAGGCGGGCACGTCCGTGACGTCCTCGCCGTCGATGAGCACCTGCCCGCTGGACGCGGGTACAAGTCCGGCGACGATACGCAGCAGGGTCGATTTCCCGCAGCCGGAGGGCCCGACGAAAACCACGAACTCGCCATCGGCAATCTGGAGATCGACGCCACGAATGACGGTATGCGTGCCATAAGCCTTGGTGACGGAGGAAAGGGCGATGGACGCCATGAGAGATCCGATCAGAGACGGGGCTCCACCGCCGCCCCGGGCCGCAACGGGCCCGTGGTCAAGCGCAGGGGTGGACGCCCTGGAAGACTGAGAAAGCTGTCGCACCTCCGTCCCCGACCTTCAGGCGCCGGGAACGGAGGACGGTCCTGGGAGGTTCAACGGCTTTCTTTCAGCTTCTCCAGCCGGGCCGCCAGATCTTTCAGGCCGCTCTCGACCTCCTTGCTGCCGGACAGCATGTCGTGGACGCTACGATAAAAGGCCTGGGAGACACGGTTGTAACTCGTTCCAGTATAGCCGGATGGACGGACGGCGCTGTCGGCAAAAGCCTGCTGATTGTCCTTGAGGAACGGAATCTTCTTCAAGACATCGGCATCGGTGTAGAGCGCCGTGATCGACGGGTTGAAGGCGGCATCGACAGCCCGCATCTTCTGCATCTCAGGGCCGGTGACGAAATCGACGAAGCTCGCGGCGACATCGGGCTTGGTCGAGAATTTCGAGACGCCGTAATACATCGGCCCGAGGCAGCCGGACGACTTTTCGCCGGCCTTGCCGACCGGGAGCGGCATCATGCCGACCTTGTCGATGACGGCGCTGCCGGTGGTCTGCGACGTGCCCCAGACATAGGGCCAATTGCGGTGAAAGACGGCATTGCCGGACTCGAAGACCGCGCGCGAGGCCTCCTCGTCATAATTGAGGACACCTTCGGGGCTGATCGTGCCGATCCAGCTCTTTGCCAGCGTCAAGGCGCCAGCCGCAGCGGGGTTGTCGATCGTCACCTTGCCGTCATCGGAAATGATGCTGCCACCGCCGCTCGAACCGATCAGCTCGAGCGCATCGCATGTCAGGCCTTCGTAGCTCTTGGCCTGCCACGCGTAACCCCACATGTCGGACTTGCCGTCGGCGCGCTCCTTGTCCTGGATCTCCTTGGCGGTGGCCGTCAGCTCTTCCCAGGTCTTGGGCGCCGGCTTGCCGTACTTCTCCAGCAGGTCCTTGCGGTAGAACATCAGCCCGACGTCCATGTAGGCGGGCATGGCCACGAGCTTGCCGTCGAGCTTGGCGGCGTTCAGCGTGGAGGCAAAGTGCTGGTCCTGATCGGACTTGGGCACCAGGGTCGAAAGGTCGAGCAGATTGTTCTTGAACATGCCGAGCCAGATGACGTCGAGGAACAGGACGTCGACGTCGGTGGATTTCGCGGCAAGCAGCTGCTGGTAAAGCGGGATCGCGTCGTCCAGGAGCGCCGGCATCTTGTTGATCTTCGCCTCGTTCCCGGTCTTCGCCTTCCAGGCGGCGGCGGCTTTTGTGCAAAGCTCGAACTCGGTTGATGCGCAGAAGACAGAGACCGTCTCTGCATGTGCCGCGCCGGCCCCGAGAAGCGCGAGAAGTGGGAGGCTGAAGGCAAGCTTTCGATTGAACATGACGGTTGTTCCCCTGTTCGATTTGTCCTCTGACGGCGTCGCTCTTATGGATTTTTTAGCCGCTAGGATCGATTGGACTGGATATGACCAGTTATGTCAATCGGCCGGGAAATTTATATTTCAGGCCTGTGACATTCTCTGTAGTGTCGTGCGAAACAGGAAAGGAAATCCGGTTGGGCAACCGTCAGGCAGCAGATATCGTGATGGAGCCGCCCGTCGGC
This sequence comes from Rhizobium sp. Leaf384, assembly GCF_001424065.1. Classification (GTDB taxonomy): domain Bacteria; phylum Pseudomonadota; class Alphaproteobacteria; order Rhizobiales; family Rhizobiaceae; genus Ferranicluibacter. Next base: position 240,043 of record NZ_LMQE01000009.1, on the reverse strand, counting down.
GCGCAGGGCGATACGCTGCTTGATGCCGTGGTGCGCCACGATGATCCGCGGCCGCTGCATCAGCAGGTCAAGGAGGCGTTGCTGCGGGCCATCGAGGACGGCCGCCTGCCGCACAACGGGAAGCTGCCATCGGAGCGCAAGCTGGTGGAAAGCTTTGGCGTCAGCCGGATCACGGTGCGCCACGCCATCCAGGACCTGATCCGCCAGGGCATGGTCAAGAGCCAGCCGGGCAAAGGCCTTTACGTGACGCTGAGCCCGCGCGGCTATGAGCTGCAGGTGCTGGAGAGTTTTACGGCGACCGCGCTTTCCACAAACCGTCAGCCCGGGAGCGTGCTGGTGGAGGTTCAGGTCTACAGGCCGGCAGCCGAAATCACGCGGCCGCTGTTCCTGCCCGAAGGCGCCGAAGTTGTGATCCTGAAACGGGTCAGGCTGATCGACGGCGTGCCCGTGGCCATTCAAACGGACTGGCTGCCCGCAGCCCAGGTGCCGGGGCTCGCCAGCCTCGACTGGACAGGTGCCAATCGCTCGCTCTACGCGGAACTTCGGGATCGCTACCATATCCAGCCCGGCCGGGGACACACGACGCTCAGCGCCCGCATGGCCACGCCGTGGGAGGCCGAACGGCTGGACCTGGATCACCCGGCCGCCGTTCTGACCGTCGACCAGATCGTGTTCGATCGACGGAACCGACCCATCAACATGACGGCACTCGTCCATCACCCGGAGCGGTATCCGCTGACCTTGACGCAGTCCTGAAGCGCGTTGCGTGAGAAAGGGGCTCACGCAACGCGCTCCAAGGTCTTGTTTTGATGCATGTCGTTTCCCGAAACCGCTGCACACGTTCGGGCGACATGCATAAGACACGGGCTGTTCGAGGGGTCGATCTTGCGCGCGAACTGCGATAGAAGCCCGCGGTCACACCGGAATGCCATCGTGGAAACGACGCTCTACCTCCCCGTCAAGAATTTTCTGGAAAGCTTCGGTTTCGAGGTGAAGGGCGAGGTTGCGCACTGTGATCTCGTCGGCGTGCGGGCGGGCGAGCCGGACGTCGTGGTTGTCTGCGAGTTGAAGCTGACCTTCAATCTCGAACTGATCCTTCAGGCCGTCGATCGCGCGGCGGTCTGCGACGAGGTATGGATCGCCGCTCGGATCTCGGCGAGAGGCCGTGGACGCGAGGCAGACAAACGCTACCGCGATCTTTGCCGGAGGCTTGGCATCGGCATGCTGGGCGTTGCGGACACCGGCGCTGTCAGCGTTCTGGTAAGCGCCGTTTCGCCCATGCCGCGGACGAACCCGAAGCGGCGGGCGCGGCTTGTCAAGGAACACCGCGCGCGACAGGGCGATCCGACCGCCGGCGGCGGGGCGCGCGCGCCGGTCATGACCGCCTATCGGCAGCAGGCCCTCCTTTGTGCCGCTGCAATCCGCGCCGGCCGGATGCGCCCGGTGGACATGCGGCCCAAAGTCCCGAAGGCGGCGGCCATCCTGCAGAACAATGTCTACGGCTGGTTCGAACGCGCCGAGCGCGGCATCTACCACCTGACGGAGACGGGCCTGCAGGCCTTGCAACGCTGGCCGCAGATGGACGATGCAGCAGACGGAGAATGCTCTTCTGAAGACGGCGGGAAACTGTCATGAAGGCATGCTAGACGGGGCACAAAGGTAAGACGGGACTGACTATGACGACCATCCGCACGATCGAACAGCTCGCCGAGATCTATGACGGCGTTTCGGAAGCTTCCATCGCAAAAGTGACCTTCGCCTTGACGCCGGGTTACCGTGCCATGATCGAGGCGTCCCCGTTCCTGGCGCTTTCCACGATCGGCCCCGAAGGCATGGACTGTTCGCCGCGCGGCGACGCGCAGAGCGTCGTCCGGGTACAGGACGAGAGGACGCTGCTTTTACCGGACTGGCGCGGCAACAACCGCGTGGATTCGCTCAGAAATATCGTTCGTGATCCGCGCGTCGCCCTGATGCTGCTCATTCCCGGATCCAACACCACGATGCGGATCAATGGCGTGGCCACCGTCTCGATCGATCCCGACCTGCTGGAAAGCTTCGAGATGGACGGCAAGCATCCGCGCAGCGTCATCGTTGTCGAGATCCAGGAGGCCTACTTCCAGTGCGCCCGGGCGCTGATGCGGTCCGAGCTCTGGAACCCCGCGCGTTTCCACGACCCCGCGATGCTGCCGAGCGCCGGAGAGCTTCTGAAGCAAGCGAAAGCAAGCTTCGACAAGGAAACCTATGACCGCGAGTGGGCAGCACGTGCCGCCCGCACGATGTGGTAGAGCCTCTTAGAGCGATCGGGTGATACCCCCGTCCACGCGGATGCTCTGGCCGGTGATATAGCCTGCCCCCTCGGACGCGAGGAATGAAATGGTCGCTGCGATTTCCTCGCTCCGGCCATATCGCCCCATGGGAACGCGATCTCGAAACACGTCCTTTTCCGGCAGGCTGTCGATGAAGCCGGGAAGCACGTTGTTCATCCGGACATTGTCGGCCGCAAACTGGTCTGCGAAAAGCTTGGTATAGGCAGCAAGACCTGCACGGAAGACCGAGGACGTGGGGAAGACCGGGTCGGGCTCGACGGCGCTGAAGCTCGAAATATTGATGATGACGCCGGATGCCTGCGCACGCATGATGGGCGCGACCAGCCGAACGGGCCGAACGACATTCAGGAAGTACACGTCCATCCCGCGCACCCAGTCCTCGTCGGTGATATCCGCCACAGGCGCACGCGGGCCATGGCCGGCACTGTTCACGAGAACGTCGACGCGACCCCAGCGCTCCATGGTGCGATCGACCAGCATCTTCAGGTCTTCGTTCGACTGGTTGGATCCGGTAATCCCAAGACCGCCGAGTTCCTCTGCCAGGGCTTCGCCCTTGCCTGAGGACGAAAGGATGGCGACCTTGAAGCCGTCCGCGGCCAGACGGCGGGCGGCATGGGCCCCCATGCCGCTTCCACCGGCGGTAACAATGGCGATCTTGTCGGTCATGGTGTTTGCCTTTCCAGTCGGATGTTGTTTTCGGTCAGTCCCGCTCGTGCATGCGGGATGACGTGGGTTTTCATCGTTGTCATCACGTCTTCAGAAGAAGACATAACGCTCGACGCCGCATGAACGCGCGCTACCGGCGGCTCAGGGCCGCGGATCGTGCAATGCGGCGGCGACCGTTTCGGCGCAAAGCGCCAGCGAAACCGCTCCAGCATCGCGGTGGCCGATGCTGCGCTCGGCAAGGGGACGGGCGCGCCCGAGGCGCGGTGTGAGCGCGCGCGTCTGTTCCGCAGCCGTCGTCGCGGCGGCGGCCGCGCGTGTCCAGGCCTGCTGCAAGGATCGCGTTTCGCCGAACACCATCTCAAGCGTCTCGACGAAGGGGACGAAGGCATCGACCAGCGTCTTGTCGCCGATCTTTGCGCCCCCAAGCCGCATGACGCCATCGAGCGCGAGCCGGGCACCGGCGATGACGGCGGCGTCATCAAGGGCTTTGTCGTCCGAAAGCGCCGTGCTCCAGGCACGGAGCAAAACGCCCCAGATCACCCCGGATGTTCCGCCGGCCCGGTCGGCCCAGGCATCTGCGGCGGCGGCAAGAACGCTTTGCGCACCCGCGCCGGCCGCTACAGCCGCATCCGCGGCGGATCGGGCCGCCGTCGCGCCACGCGTCATGCCTTGCCCGTGATCGCCATCTCCGGCCTGCGCGTCGATCCGTCCGAGTTCCGCCTCTGCCGCGTGAAGGACGTCGGTCAACCTCTCGATCAGGGTGGCAATGCAGCGGCCGGCCACGCGCGCCGCGTCGGACGCGTGCGGAAAGACCAAGATGTCCTCCACCTCTTCCGGGAGGACGTCCGCAAGGACATGGTCGTCCCGGCGAACCAGCACGGCGGTTTCACACGGGGCGCACCAGAGGCGCTCGAGCTCGTTGTCGAGCCAGAGCAGGCTCAACGAGCAACCGCGCATGTCGAGACTGGTGACGAACTCGCCTACCTCGGGCCGCACGATCTCCAGTCGCGCTGCCGAGAGCCGGGCCGCAATCTGCGGCCAGAGAACGAAGAGTTCTTCGTATTTGGTGGCACCGAGACCATTGAGCAGGACGGCGACGCGGTGGCAGTCGGCCGGCCGCTCCGCCAGAAGGCGATGCGTCAGGAGATCGGCCAGAGCCGATGCCGGAAGGATCGCGGTTTCGCTGATCCCAGGCTCGCCGTGGATGCCGAGGCCAAGCGCCATCTGTGCCTTGGGCACCGTGAACAAGGGCTCGTCCGAGCCGGGAAGCGTGCAGCCGCCGAACGCGACGCCGAAGGAGACGGTCCGGGCGTTGGCATGCTTTGCCACGGCCTCGACGTCATCGAGGACGCGTCCTTCCTCGGCCGCCGCGCCGGCGATCTTGAAGACGATGAGGTCGCCGGCTATTCCACGACGGGCGAGATGATCGTCAGCCGGGCCGCTCGCCACGTCATCCGTGACCGGGAGCACGCGCACGTCGAGACCCTCGCTCCGCAGACGCTCGGCGGCAGCGCCAAAATTCAGCACGTCGCCGGCATAGTTGCCATAGCCGAGCAGGATACCGCCGCCGCGATGCGCCAGACGGCAGACGCGCGCCACGCCCGCCGTGGACGGAGAAGCAAAGACATCCCCTGCGACCGCGGCATCGGCCAGACCCGAACCGACGTAGCCCGCAAAGGCGGGGTAGTGACCCGAACCACCGCCAACGACAACCGCCACCTTGCCCTCGGGCCGCGGCGTCGAGCGGACCACGCCACTCTTCACTGCCCGCACGAAACGCCCGTAGACGGAGGCATAACCTTCAAGCGCACTGGTGGCGAAGTCTTCGGGCTGATCGTAGATCGTCGTCATGCGGGTCGCCTCCTGCGGGCAATGGGTTGAAAGGCAAGGTTCTTTAATGTCAGGACGCGAACACGCCCTCGAAATCCTTGAAGCCCTTGACCTCGATCGGGTTCCCGCTCGGATCGAAGAAGAACATCGTCCGTTGCTCGCCCGGTTCGCCCTCGAAGCGAACCACGGGTGGGATGTCGAAGGCGATGCCGGCTCTCTCGACACGGCCTGCCAGCTCGAACCAGTCATCCAGCGCGAGCACGACGCCCAGATGCGGCATCATCACCATGTGGTCGCCGACCTTGCCGGTCCGCGTGACCTCGAAGGGTTTGCCGAGATGCAGCGAGATCTGATGGCCGAAGAAGTCGAAATCGACCCAGGTTTCGGTCGATCGGCCCTCTCTGCAACCCAGAACATCGCCATAGAACCGCCGTGCGGCATCGAGATCCGTAACGTGATAGGCCAGATGAAAGAGAGAGCGCATGCAAGTCGTCCTGTCCGTCGTTCGAGGCGACGCGCGATTCGACGCCGCATCCTGGCACTATGGACCGGCTGCAGCACGGGCGGCAACACGCATTCAGATTGATACAGCGCGCCCGCTTGACAGATGCGGGGTCGCAAATGCATCGCTGCCGGCAGGCGCATTCATCAACGCAGCGCCGGCAGGGAACGCGGATCGTGAACAGAATCGTCTATCTCGACGGCACATGGCTTGAAGAGGCCGACGCCAAGGTTTCGGTGTTCGACCGTGGCTTCCTCTTTGCCGATGCCGTCTACGAGGTTACCGCCGTCATCGGCGGCAGGCTGATCGACTATGCCGGCCATGCCGCCCGACTTCAGCGCTCTCTTCGCGAACTTGCCCTCTCCTGCCCGCTTGGGCCGGACGCCCTCCTCTCCCTTCACCATGACATCGTTGCGCGCAACGCGCTCGACGAAGGCCTGATCTACCTGCAGATCTCGCGGGGCGCGGCTGACCGCGACTTCATCTTTTCGGAGACGGCGAAGCCGACGCTCGTGCTCTTCACACAGGCGAAAGCCGTGCTCGACAACCCGTACAACGTTACCGGCATCAAGGTCGTCACCCTTCCGGACCAGCGCTGGGCACGCCGCGATATCAAGACGGTCCAGCTGCTCTATCCCTCCATGGCCAAGATGGAGGCGTTGCGGCAGGGAGCACAGGATGCCTGGCTGGTCGAAGACGGCTTCGTTACGGAAGCGACATCGGCCAACGCCCATATCGTGACGGCCGAGGGAACGCTCGTGACGCGCCCCCTGTCGCATGCCATCCTGCCGGGCATCACGCGCGCAACCATCGTGGAGCTCGCGCGTGCAGCGGGGATCCCGGTCGAGGAGCGCGCCTTCACGCCGGACGAGGCGAAACAGGCCAGCGAGGCCTTCATCACCTCGGCCACCAATTTTGCCCTGCCCATCACGATGATCGACGGTGTGCCGGTCGGCAACGGGAAGCCGGGCCCGATCACAGAGCGCATGCGCGCGCTCTACATCGCCGAGCGCCTGTCGCTCGCCGAACCTGTCACCTAACAGGGAAAGTCCGCCACCAGAGGCCGTCTCTGTCGGGTCAGCGATGGGTCAGGCAGCGGGCGACGCAATCTTTCCAGCCGTCGATACCGGCCTGCCGGGCGCCGTCGTCATCGGCTGGTTTGAACCGTCGATCACACTGCCAGGCATCGGCAAATCCGGCCCGATCCGGCCAGAGACCGGCCCGCGAACCGGCGAGCCAGGCGGCCCCAAGGATCGTCGTTTCCAGGATCACGGGACGATCGACGGGTGCGGCGAGAATGTCGGCAAGCCGCTGCATCGTCCAGTCGGACGCGACCATGCCGCCATCGACGCGAAGCACCGTGCGTTCGCCCTTATCGCCCCAGTCCTTCTTCATCGCTTCCAGGAGGTCATAGGTCTGATAGGCCACGCTCTCCAAGGCGGCCCGTGCGAACTCGGCAGGTCCTGTCGCGCGCGTCAGCCCGAACACGGCCCCGCGGGCATCCGGATCCCAATGCGGCGCACCGAGGCCGGTGAAGGCGGGGACGAGATAGACATGCTGGTTCGGGTCGGCCGTCATGGCGAGCGCTTCGGCCTCCGATGACTTCGAGATGAAGCCCATCTCGTCGCGCAGCCACTGGACGGCGGCGCCGGCGATAAAGATCGAGCCTTCGAGCGCATAGGTCGTCTTGCCGTCGAGCCGGTAGGCAATGGTCGTCAGCAGACGGTTGGACGAAACGACCCGATCTTCGCCCGTGTTCAAGAGCGCAAAACAGCCCGTCCCATATGTCGATTTCAGCATGCCGGGCTCGAAGCAGGCATTGCCGATAACGGCGGCCTGCTGGTCGCCGGCCACACCGAGGATCGGGATCGCGGCCCCGAAGATCTCAGCGTCCGTCACGCCGAAATCGGCGGCGCAATCCTTTACCTCCGGCAGCATAGCACGGGGAACGGAAAGAATGTCGAGAAGCTCGTCATCGAAGCGGTTCTCGGAGATATCGTACAGCAGCGTGCGCGATGCGTTGGTCGCGTCCGTGACATGCACGCGCCCGCCGGTCAGCTTGTAGATCAGCCAGCTGTCGATCGTCCCGAAGCACACCTCGCCGTTTTCGGCGCGCGCGCGAAGGCCGTCGACCGCGTCGAGCAGCCAGGCGAGCTTCGTGCCGGAGAAATAGGGGTCGATCAGAAGGCCGGTCTTCTGCGTGAACGTCGGCTCGAGGCCGCGCGCCTTCAACTCGTCGCAGAAACGCGCCGTGCGCCGGTCCTGCCAGACGATGGCCCGATGAACAGGCTCGCCGGTCTTCCGGTCCCAGACGACGATCGTCTCGCGCTGATTGGTGATCCCGATCGCCTTGATATCGGTCGCAGCGATCCCGGCCTTCTCGATGGCCGAGCGGCTGGTCGAAAGGACGCTGTCCCAGATCTCTTCGGCATCATGCTCGACCCAGCCGGAGTCCGGGAAGTATTGCTGGAACTCCTGGCCCGCGACGCCGGCAATCGACATGCTCGCGTCGAAAATCATCGATCGGGTCGATGTCGTGCCCTGGTCGATCGCCAAGATATAACCGCTCATGCGTCCTCGTCTCCCCATCGACGGTGCCGGATGCGCCATCGTGCGACCATCCTTGCTGGAAGAAGCGGCTGGCCCGGCGAGAAGAGGCAGGGCCAGCCTTCAAAGAAGAGGCCGGGGCACGTGTCGTGTCCCGGCCGTCGTTTCGCGTTTCAGGCCTACTTCTGCCAGCTCTTGACGAGCTCGTCATAGTTGACCGTGACCGGCTTTTCTTTTTCGTTCTCGATCTTCAGCTGCGGCGCAAGGTTGCCCTTCGACGCTGCGTCCTTGTTCCAGTAATCGATATCGTGTTCCTCTGCGAGGTTCGGACCGATATCGCCCTGGACGCCGGCGCGCTGCAGGCGCTGGAGAACCTTTTCCTGCTCGGCGCACAGCGAGTCCATCGCTTCCTGCGGGGTCTTGTTGCCGGCGGCGGCATCGCCGATCGCCTGCCACCAGAGCTGGGCCAGCTTCGGATAGTCCGGAACGTTGGTGCCGGTCGGCGACCACTGGACACGGGCCGGCGAGCGATAGAATTCGACGAGACCGCCGAGTTCAGGCGCACGCTTGGTGAAGCTCTTGTCCTGGATGGTCGATTCGCGGATGAAGGTGAGGCCGACATGGCTCTTCTTCACGTCGACGGTCTTCGACGTCACGAACTGTGCATAGAGCCAGGCGGCCTGCGCGTTCTTTTCAGGCGTGGACTTCATCAGCGTCCAGGACCCCACGTCCTGATAGCCGAGCTTCATGCCGTCCTTCCAGTAGACGCCATGCGGAGACGGCGCCATACGCCACTTCGGGGTGCCGTCCTCGTTGACGACGGGCAGGCCCTTCTTGACGGCATCGGCGGTGAAGGCCGTGTACCAGAAGATCTGCTGGGCGATGTTGCCCTGTGCGGGAACCGGGCCGGCTTCGCCGAAGGTCATGCCCTGCGCTTCCGGCGGAGCGTATGCCTTCAGCCAGTCGAGGTACTTGACGATCGAATAGACGGCGGCCGGGCCGTTGGTGTCGCCGCCGCGGGCGACGCAGGAGCCGACCGGCTGAGACTTCTCGTTGACCTTGATGCCCCATTCGTCGACGGGCAGACCGTTCGGCAGGCCCTTGTCGCCGTTGCCGGCCATCGACAGCCACGCGTCGGTGAAGCGCCAGCCGAGCGACGGGTCCTTCTTGCCGTAGTCCATGTGGCCATAGACCTTCTTGCCGTCGATTTCGCGACCGGTGAAGAATTCGGCAATGTCCTCATAGGCAGACCAGTTGACGGGAACGCCGAGGTCATAGCCGTACTTCGCCTTGAAGTCCGCCTTGTTCTTCTCGTCGTTGAACCAGTCGTACCGGAACCAGTAAAGGTTTGCGAACTGCTGGGTCGGAAGCTGGTAAAGCTTCTTGTCCGGGGCGGTCGTGAAAGACGTGCCGATAAAGTCCTTGATGTCGAGCGTCGGCGACGTGACGTCCTTGCCTTCGTTCGCCATCCAGTCTGTCAGGTTGCGAACCTGCTGGTAGCGCCAATGCGTCCCGATCAGGTCGCTGTCGTTGACATAGGCGTCGTAGATGTTCTCGCCGGACTGCATCTGTGTCTGCAGCTTTTCGACGACGTCGCCTTCCCCGATCAGGTCGTGCGTGACCTTGATGCCGGTGATGTCGGTGAACGCCTTGGCCAGCGTCTTCGACTCATATTCGTGCGTGGTCAGGGTTTCCGAGACAACCTTGATTTCCATGCCGGCGAAAGGCTTCGCAGCATCGATGAACCACTGCATTTCCTTTTCCTGATCGGCGCGCGTGAGCGTCGAGAGGTCGCCGATCTCGGCGTCGAGGAAAGCCTTTGCCTCGTCCATGCCCGCATAGGCGGAGCCGGTCAGGGCCAGCAGCATGGCTGCCGTCGTTGTTAAAAGGTGCCGTCGCATTGAGTAGTCCTCCTCTTAAGGTTCTGCGATTGCAGTCACGGTGCCCTGGACCCTCCCCTGGCAAAACCCGTGTCGTTCAGATGCCTCAGACCAGCTTGAAAACGCCGACGGCGTAGACAACGGACAAGGCAAGAGCCCACCACACGTTGGGGCCGACGAGCCCCAGCCATGCAAGGTGAATGAAGGCGCTGCCGAGCAGCGACACGAAGAGGCGGTCGCCCCGTGTCGTCTCGAAGCGCAGAATGCCGACGCGCGGATTGCCGCCGGGCGAAAGATATTCCCAGATCCCCATGCCGATGAGCAGCACGAGAATCGTCGCGAAAAACAGGACCGTCGGTAGCGTCCATGCCATCCAGGAGAAGTTCATATCGGTCTCCTTACACGCGGCCGAGGGCAAAGCCCTTGGCGATGTAGTTGCGGACGAAATAGATGACGATCGCGCCGGGAATGATGGTGAGCACGCCGGCTGCCGCCAGGACGCCCCAGTCCATGCCGGATGCCGACACTGTGCGTGTCATGATCGCGGCGATCGGCTTTGCGTCCGTCGTCGTCAGCGTCCGGGCGATCAGAAGCTCGACCCAGGAGAACATGAAGCAGAAGAAGGCAGCGACACCGATCCCGGAAGCGATGAGCGGGATGTAGATCTTCACGAAGAACCGCGGGAACGAATAGCCGTCGATATAGGCGGTCTCGTCGATTTCCTTCGGCACCCCGGACATGAAGCCTTCGAGGATCCACACGGCAAGCGGGACGTTGAACAGGCAATGCGCGAGCGCAACGGCGATGTGCGTGTCGATGAGCCCGAAGGCGGAGTAGAGCTGGAAGAACGGGAGCGCGAAAACGGCCGGCGGCGCCATGCGGTTGGTCAGCAGCCAGAAGAACAGGTGCTTGTCGCCGAGAAAGCGATAGCGCGAGAAGGCATAGGCTGCCGGCAGGGCTGCCAGCACCGAGATCACCGTGTTCAAAACGACGTAGATGATCGAGTTGATATAGCCCTTGTACCAGGACGGATCGGTGAAGATGACCGCATAGTTCCGCAAGGTCGGCTGGTGCGGATAGAGCGAGAAGGTGCTCGTGATCTCCGTGTTCGTCTTGAAGCTCATGTTGACGAGCCAATAGATCGGCAGGAGCAGAAAGAGAATGTAGAGCGTGGGCACCAGCCAGGACAGGCTGACGCCTGTCGGCTGCGCCGACGCGCGGCTTCCCGTGGTTGACGCCGGTGCGGTAACAGCCTGTGTGGACATTGCGGTGGTCATGGTTTCTCCTCCCTCCCCGGATCAGTTCTGCGCGTCGCTGGTGGTCATCACGGTGTAGAAGATCCATGACAGCAGCAGGATGATGAGGAAGTAGATCAGGGAGAGCGCGGCGGCCGGTCCGAGGTCGAACTGCCCGATGGCGGTCTTGACGAGGTCGATCGACAGGAAGGTCGTGGAATTGCCGGGACCGCCACCGGTAATGACGAAGGGCTCGGTGTAGATCATGAAGCTGTCCATGAAGCGCAGCAAGAAGGCGATCAGCAGCACGCGTTTCATCTTCGGCAGCTGGATGTAGCGGAACACGGACCAGCGCGAGGCGCCGTCGATCTTGGCCGCCTGATAATAGGCATCCGGGATCGACACCAGACCGGCGTAGCAGAGCAGAACGACAAGGCTCGTCCAGTGCCAGACGTCCATGACGATCAGCGTGACCCAGGCATCGAAGACGTTGTTGACGTAGTTGTAGGGAATGCCGAGTACGGCGAGGGTGTAGCCGAGCAGACCGATGTCGACGCGCCCGAAGACCTGCCAGATGGTGCCGACAACGTTCCACGGGATGAGCAGCGGCAGCGACATCAGGATGAGGCAGACCGGCACGCCGAGGCCCTTCTTCGGCATGTTGAGCGCGATGAGGATGCCGAGCGGAATCTCGATCGAAAGAATGATGACCGAGAACAGCAGATTGCGCTGCAGCGCATCCCAGAAACGCGCCGAGTGCAGCACCTGGATGAACCAGTCCGTGCCGGCCCAGAAGAACTCGTTATTCCCGAACGTGTCCTGCACCGAATAGTTCACGACCGTCATCAGCGGGATGACAGCGGAGAAGGCGACCAGCACCAGCACCGGCAGCACCATGAACCAGGCCTTGTTATTCCAGGTCTTTTCCACGGCTCAGGCCCTCCCGTTGGCAACAGACGGATCGGAGACCCGCCAGCTGTCGGCATAGATGTTGACGGCGGCAGGATCGAAGGTGATGCGCGGCTCCGAAGGGATCTCGCCGTTCTCTTCCACCACGATCGCCATCGGCCGGTCCGCAAACAGAGCGCGGACGATCTTGTGGCGGCCGATGTCCTCGACCTTCGAAATCGTCACCGGCATGCCCTCGCGGCCGAGCCGGACGAATTCGGGGCGGATGCCGAGTTCGACCTTGGCGCCGCTCGCGATCTCCGGCCGGAAGCCGAGGGCGACCTGCCCGCCGCCAAGGTCGGCCGTCGTCCCGTCGATGCGCGCCGGGATGACATTCATGCCCGGCGAGCCGATGAAATAGCCGACGAAGGTGTGTCGCGGCCGCTCGAAAAGCTCCGCCGGCGTCCCGATCTGGACGATCTCGCCGTCATACATGACGACGACCTTGTCGGCGAAGGTCAGGGCTTCGGTCTGGTCGTGCGTGACATAGACCATGGTGAAGCCGAACTGCTTGTGCAGGCGCTTCAACTGCGACCGCAGAACCCATTTCATATGCGGATCGATGACGGTCAGCGGCTCGTCGAACAGGATGGCGCTGACGTCATTGCGCACGAGACCGCGGCCAAGAGAAATCTTCTGCTTCTGGTCGGCCGTCAGGCCGCGGGCCGTCCTCTTTGCCCAGGACGACAGATCGATCATCTCGAGGATCTCCTTGACCCGCCTATCGACCTCGGCTTCCGGAACGCGGCGATTGCGCAAGGGGAAAGCCAGATTGTCGTAGACCGTCATCGTGTCGTAGATCACCGGGAACTGGAACACCTGCGCGATGTTGCGATCCTGCGTCGGCAGATTGGTCACATCGCGCCCGTCGAACAGGATTCGACCTTCGGACGGCGAGACGAGGCCGGAGATGATGTTGAGCAGCGTGGTCTTGCCGCAGCCGGATGGCCCGAGCAGTGCGTAGGCGCCGCCATCGTCCCAATCGTGATGAACCTCTTTCAGCGAATAATCAGCAGGCGATTTCGGATTGGGGCCGTAGGCGTGGCGGATATGGTCGAGGCTGATGCGGGCCATGTCTGTCTCCTCACGCCGCTCTGTCGAGACGGCCGTCGATGGCGCGTCCGTCGGTGGAAAAAGCCATGAGATGACGCGTATCGAGCATCAGGTTGATCGGCGTGTCCGGCTCGATGTTGCGGATGCCGGGCTCCAGCATGACCCAGCGTGCGCCGGCACATTCGACGTGCACGAAGCTTTCCGAGCCGGCGATCTCGCTGATGATGATGCGCGCGGGCAGCCTGGCGGCCGCCTCCGATGAACCCTCGAGCGACAGATGGTAGGGGTGGAAACCAATCGTGCACGGACCGTCCGCGATGCCCGCAAGATGTGCGGGGACCGGGAGAAGCGGCGCACCGTCCAGCAGGAAACTGCCGCCGGACTTGACGACGGACAGGGTGTTCAGCGGCGGATCGGCGAAGGTGCGTGCCGTGACGAGATCGGCCGGACGGCGATAGACCTCGATCGTGGGACCGAACTGGCTGATGGTGCCCTGATGCATGGTGGCGGTATGGCCGCCGAGGAGAAGTGCTTCGCCCGGCTCCGTCGTCGCATAGACGAAGATCGCACCGGAGGCTGCGAAGATCTTGGGCAGCTCTTCGCGAAGCTCTTCGCGCAGCTTGTAGTCGAGGTTGGCAAGCGGCTCATCGAGAAGCACCAGGCTTGCATTCTTTACGATCGCGCGCGCCAGGGCCGTGCGCTGCTGCTGCCCACCGGACAGATTGAGCGGCGTGCGGGCAAGATACGGCGTCAGCTTCATCAGCTCGGCCGCCTTCTTGACCTCGCGGTCGATGGTGGCCGCGTCCTTGCCGGCAATTCGCATCGGCGACGCGATGTTCTCGTAGACCGTCATGGCGGGATAATTGATGAACTGCTGGTAGACCATGGCGACCGAACGATCCTGCACGCGAACGCCCGTCACGTCCTTGCCGTCGAAGCGGATCGTCCCGGATGTGGGCTTGTCCAGCCCCGCCATCAACCGCATCAGCGAGGTCTTGCCCGACAGTGTCGGCCCCAGCAGCACGTTCAGCGAACCGCGCTGCAACACGAGGTTCGTCGGGTGGATATGCGTATCCGCTCCCACGACCTTGGTGATATCGGTCAGTTCCAGCATGTCGTTCCTCCCAGCCTGCAGCGCTCCCTCCTTGGAGCAGCCTCAGGCGACGCAGCGCGCCGTCAATTCCTGCATGTCGTCCGCGAGCGCGCTCGCCTCGGTCTTCGAAAGGTTCAGTCCGAGCTTGGTCCGGCGCCAGAGGATGTCCTCAGCCGTCCGCGCCCACTCCCGCTCGATTAGATAGCGAACCTCGCAGCCATAGAGATCCGCGCCGTAGTGCCGACCGAGCGCCTCGATCGACGGCGCATCGCCGACGATCTCGGCGGCCAGCGTTCCATAGAGCCGGACCAGCCGCCGGGCATGGCGATCGGTCAGGAAGGGGGATCGGGATTTCAGCGCGGCCACCTGCGCCTCATACCCCGTCGGTGCGAAATCGCCCCCCGGAAGCTTGCTCTTGGCCGTCCAGGCCGACCCCTTGTTGCCGATTGCCTCGCCGATCTTTTCGATCGCGTGTTCAGCCAGTCGGCGATAGGTGGTCAGCTTGCCCCCGAAGACGTTGAGGAGCGGCGCTGCGCCGTCTTCGCCCTCGACCTTTAGCACGTAGTCGCGCGTTGCTTCCTGCGCCTTGGACGCGCCGTCATCGAACAGCGGCCGCACGCCGGAATAGCTCCAGACAATGTCCTCACGGCGCACCGGCTCGGCGAAGTACTCGCTTGCCGCCTTGCAGAGATACTCCGTTTCGGCCTCGGTAATGCGGATATCCTTGGGATCGCCAGTAAAATCCTGGTCCGTCGTGCCGATCAGCGTGAAATCGCGCTCGTAGGGAATGGCGAAGATGATCCGACCGTCGGGGTTCTGGAAGAAATAGGCCCGGGGGTCGTTGAACTTCTGACGGATGACGATGTGGCTGCCCTGAACGAGACGGACATTGTGAACCTGATTCTTGCCGACCGCATTGGACAGGACCCGATCGACCCATGGGCCCGCCGCGTTGACCAGCATGCGCGCCATGATGCGCCGCACGGGCCCGCCCTTGCCTTCCTGGATATCCACCGCCCAGAGCTTCCCCTCGCGACGGGCCGAGGTGACGCGGCTGCGCGACAGGATCTCGGCGCCCCGATTGGCGGCGTCACGGGCGTTCAACACCACGAGGCGCGCGTCGTCCACCCAGCCGTCGGAATATTCGAACGCCTTCGTAAAGAGCGGCTTGAGGGGCCTGCCGGCAGGATCGCGCCGCATGTCGAGCGTCTTCGTCGCGGGTAGAAGCTTGCGGCCGCCGATGTGATCGTAGAGGAAAAGACCGAGGCGGATGAGCCAGGCAGGGCGTATGCCACCCTTGTGGAACGGCAGGACGAAGCGCATCGGCCAGATGATGTGCGGGGCCATCGCCCACAGCACTTCGCGCTCCATCAGCGACTCGCGGACGAGCCGGAATTCATAATGCTCGAGGTATCGCAGGCCGCCATGGATCAGCTTCGTGGCACCGGACGATGTGCCCGACGCGAAATCGTTCATCTCGGCAAGAGCGACAGAGTATCCGCGACCGACAGCATCGCGCGCGATGCCGCAGCCATTGATGCCGCCGCCGATGACGAAGATATCGAAAGGTTCCTGCCCTGCCATGTTCTCCACCCCTTTCGCAATGCAACATAAAAGCGCATCTGCGAAACAAGCGTATCTAAAGCGAAAATGAAACGAATGTCAAATGAAAGCCGTTCGGATTCCGTCTTTGTGCCCGGTAAAGCGATCAAGCGGTTTCCATCAACTCGACCTTATGCTCGCGACAGATGGCGCGGACGCTGTCGGACGGGCATCGATCGGTGATGAACGTATCGACCTGGGATATGTGGCCGATGCGAACCGGCGCCGTGCGATCAAATTTGGAAGAATCAGAAACGAGGATCACGTGTCGCGCATTGGCGATGATCGCCTGCGCCACCTTGACCTCCCGGAAATCATAGTCGAGCAAAGCGCCGTCTTCATCGATCGCGGAGACGCCGATGATCGCGAAATCGACCTTGAACTGGCGAATGAAATCGACCGCCGCTTCGCCCACGATGCCGCCATCCGACCCCCGGACCACGCCCCCGGCAATGACCACCTCGATTTGCGGATAGACGCGCAGGCGATTGGCGACATTGATGTTATTGGTGATCACCATCAGGGACGCATGATCCACAAGCGCGTCACCGACCGTCTCGGTCGTCGTTCCGATATTGATGAAGAGCGACGCGTTGTCGGGTATGAGCGCAGCGGCGGCCCGTCCGATCGCCTGCTTCTCCAGCGCGGCCATGGATCGGCGCTCTTCGTATTCGACATTTTCATTGCCCCGCGGGAAAACGGCGCCGCCATGAATCCGGTTCAGCGTACGCGCATCGCAGAGGTCATTTAGATCCTTTCGGATCGTCTGCGGCGAGACGGAAAACCGCAGTGCAAGATCCTCGACAAGGACCCGCCCCTGCTCGCGTGCAATCGATACGATCTCGCTCTGGCGCGACGATAGCAGCACGGCGTCCTCCCCTTTCGTTTCTTTCAGTCTAGGCGGAAAACGAAAGAAGCACAATCTGCCGTGTCATCCTCGGGCGAGAACGGCCTCGATCTCTTCGAGAGCGGGCATCGCGGGTGCCGTGCCCCGCCGCGTGACGGAAATGCCGGCCGCGGCGCAGCCGAACCGCACAGCATCCACGGGGTCGCGTCCGGCGGAGAGCGCGGCCGAAAAACCGCCGACGAAGGCATCGCCGGCACCCGTGGTGTCGATCACCGGCCCGACGGTGAAAACCGGGAGGTGAAGCGATTGCGACGCGGTATGCAGAAGCACGCCGCGTCCGCCGAGCGTGATCACGGCAGCACCTGCGCCCCGCGCCATCAAGGCATCGCCCGCGCGCCGCGCGTCATCGAGCGTCTCGATGCCGAAACCGACGAGAGCCGCCGCCTCGGTTTCGTTTGGAATGATATAGTCGCTCAAACCGTAGAGCGCGTCGGGAAAGGTCTCGGCCGGCGCAGGGTTGAAGACGGTCACCACGCCGGCAGCCCGCGCGATCTCGAGCGCACGCTGTGCCGCTGCGACCGGCTGCTCCAGCTGGGTCACGAAGACGGCGGAGGTCTCGATCGTGTTGCGCGCGGCCTCGACATCCTCGACGGCGATCGTGCCCGCCGCCCCGGGATAGACGATGATGGCATTGTCGCCATTGCGATCATTGACGTAGATGAAGGCAGCGCCGGTCGGCTCCGTGTCCATGACGGTCAAGACGGGCGTGACGCCCGCCTCCGCATAGGTCTTTTGCGCAAGTTCGCCGAAGGTATCGCGGCCGATCTTCGAGATGAAGGACACCGCAGCTCCGGCGCGCGCTGCTGCCACCGCCTGGTTGGAGCCTTTGCCGCCGGGCCCGACGGCAAACCCGCTGCCGCGGATCGTCTCGCCGATCACGGGCATCCTGGCCGCGAGATAAGCCGTATCGGCCACGAAAATTCCAAGAATGGATACGCCGGTCTTCGTCACGCCTGTCTCCTCACCCAAAGTCTCCCCATGGCTGTCTCTTCACATCCGGGCCCGCGGGATGATCAGGCTCTCCTCCCCGATCTCGCCGGCAGACGCGCTGCGGCCAACACTCGCGTCGCGTCGAGTGCTAGTCTTTGTGGGTTTCGGCCGCCTGGGTCATTGCGGCGCGAAGCGTGGCGTTGACGCGTTCCTGCCACCCCGGTCCGCCTGACTGGAAGTGAGCCAGAACATCGCTGTCGATCTTCAGCGTGACCATCTCCCGGATCTTCGGAACGAGCTGACGCTCGACGGCCGGCGCAACCGGCTTTTTGACCGGCTTGAAGAGCGCTTCGGCCGCATCCTTGGCGCTCATGGGTCGGCGGGGGGTCATCGCCATCAGTATCGTCCTCGTATCGAATGGAAAGCGCGACTCTATCAGTATTTCCAACGCGCGCTCGGGGAATCGACACCATTTCGAAAACGTCCACAAGCGATTTCGCGGACATGCCGCCCGCCGAGACGCGCGCCAGCGCGCAGATTTTCGATAGTATTTCGGGACGTTATTCAGGCCTCCTTCGCCATTCTTTCGTATGCCTGCGCCTATTCGCCCCGGTCGCGTTTGACAAACCGTATCTCGTGCCGTATAAGACCAACATCGATACTTTGTTTGCAGATCGTTTTTTTACTGCGCCTCGCGCTTCGTGATAAAATCCCCTCTCAAAAATCGACAAAATCCTGCCATGCGTCGTATGGCGGGCAACGTATATTGCACTGAAAGGGTTTGTCATGACCACAGGCACCGTAAAATGGTTCAACGCCACCAAGGGCTTCGGCTTCATTCAGCCGGACGATGGCTCGGCTGACGTCTTCGTTCACATCTCGGCCGTCGAACGCGCTGGCATGCGCGAAATCGTCGAAGGCCAGAAGCTCGGCTTCGAGCTCGAGAAGGACCGCAAGTCGGGCAAGATGTCCGCTGGCTCGCTCCAGGCAGCTTAAGTCTTTCGCGACCCTTGACCGCGGATGTACCGGCAGGGGAAGCATGAGATAATGAAAGGTCAGGCGGATGCCTGGCCTTTTTGCGTCGGCCGACCCGCACGATTGGCAGCCTTCTGGCGGCATTTCCGACCCAGCCTGCGACGATGTTCTTTCGGTTCGCACGGATTTGCGGCATGATGCGCCCGGCAAGCCACGTCCGGGGACACCTCGGGACCGGCACCACTGCCGGCAAGCTGCGTGTGGGATGTCACGGATGCGATCCGTGCCGGAAGACCGGGCGGCCTGGCTGCCATCGAGAAAGTAGAACAAGGAAGACACGTTGAGACACCCGAACGACAATGGCTTCAACGAGCGCCGGAAGACGGCGATCGAAGCCAAGAAGCAGCTTCTCGCAAAATTTGCTGCCGCCCCCAAGCCGACCGATCCTGAAATGCAGGCCCAGCTTGCGGCCCGCGAAGCAACGGCAAAAGCGCGAGAAGCACGCCGTGCCGAACGCGACGCCTTGAAGAAGGCCGAAAACGAACGGTTGATGGCCGAGGCTGCGGAAGCAGCCCAGGCGGCAGAGGCCGCGGAGCGGGCGGAAGCCGAAGCCAAACAGGCTGAAGTCAACGATCGCGTTGCACGCGTGGTCGCCGATGAGGCAGCCCGCAAGGCCGAACGCGACCGCCGTTATGCGGCGCGCAAGGCCCGACAGGGCTGACACGGCTCGGCATTGGCCGATGGCGGTGCCTGTCACCGCCATCCCTATGTCCACAGCCTGACATGCCAAGGGTTCAAAAGCCGCTTTCGGCCTGAACCGATCTGGCAAAATGCCG
Source organism: Rhizobium sp. Leaf384 (assembly GCF_001424065.1). Taxonomy (GTDB): domain Bacteria; phylum Pseudomonadota; class Alphaproteobacteria; order Rhizobiales; family Rhizobiaceae; genus Ferranicluibacter. Next base: position 220,712 of record NZ_LMQE01000009.1, on the reverse strand, counting down.
CGTTCCCGCAGATCGATCGCGGTCTCTGGAGCCGAGCGCCCGCTGAAGGTACAGTCCGGCGGGCCGCAGGTCTGGACGGTCAGCGTCTGCGAGCGGCGGATCTGACAGCATGCTGCAGGCCTGCCTGCGATCGCTTTTCATTGGCGGGTAACCGCCCGCACACTGCCGTGCCCGTGAGATCGGAAGATCGTGGCCCATAAATGTGGGATGGGCGCATATCCCACTTGAAGGACCCGAAATGACCACTCTGACACTGACGCCGACCCAGATCCGGGGATTGAAGCTTGCCAAGGACGGCAACCTCTTCCCGCAGGAGGCCAAGAAGTGGACGCACGAAAACGCTACCATCACCTATGCCAAAACCGATCGTTTCAAGGAGCGTCCGCAGAAGATCAAGTTCGTGACGACCACGACGCTCGACGAGCTTCGGGGCATGGGCTTCCTTCGGGCGGTCGAGTCCGACAGCGCGCCGCTGGAAACACCGCATGAGATCACGATGGCCGGCAAGATCTGGCTGCTCCAGAACAAGTGATCGAAGCGTCGGCGGTTCGGTTGTCTGTCTCGCCGGTCACCGTGTCCCTCGTGACAACAGGGCTTGCCGACAGGCCTCGGTCGTTCCTATAGAGTTGGACGGCACGGCGCGCCTGCGCATCCGCCTGATTTGAACACCAGCGCCAAGGGCCCGGTCATGATATCGCCGACACTTCCGCGGACGCGGCTTTGACCGTCTTTAGCGACGCCGACCGCCTGCGGCTTCTCGGCTGGTCGCAAGCGTTTTCCGATCAGCTGTCGCCGGACGAGATCGACCTGAGGCCGCTTCGCGTCTCCTCCGTTCACCGCGCACGCATTGATGTGATCGATGCGGATGGCCCGGCCGATCTCCAGCTGCCGCCCAACACCAACACGGCGGACTTTGCCGTCGGAGACTGGGTGCTGGCCTCTCCCCTGACCGGCGACTTCGTGCGCCGGCTGGAGCGCGAGACGGTGCTGCAACGCCGGACAGAGGGAAGTCATGGCCAGCAACTCGCGGCCGCCAATGTCGATACGCTGTTTATCGTCACCTCCTGCAACGCAGATTTCAATCCGGCGCGTCTCGAACGCTATCTCATCATGGCGAACCAGGCAGGAACCCGGCCCGTCATCGTCCTGACGAAAGCCGACACGGTCGACGATGCTGCGGCCTATGAAACCCAGGCGCGCGCGCTGCAGCGCGATCTTCCGATCGTCACGCTCAATGCCCGCTCGCCGGATGCTTTGGAGAAGCTTTCGCCCTGGTGCGGGCCGGGCGAAACGGTTGCGCTCGTCGGTTCCTCGGGCGTCGGCAAGTCGACCCTCGTCAACACGCTTGCCGGATCCGGAATCGCGGCGCAGCAGAAAACGGGCGAGATCCGCCAGCACGACGCGAAAGGCCGGCACACCACCACGGCTCGTTCGCTGCATGCGATCGCCGGAGGCGGCTGGGTGATCGATACGCCGGGTATTCGGACGCTTTACGTCAGCGACGTCACCGATGGGATCGACACGCTGTTTGCGGAGATCACCGAACTGGCACCGCTCTGCCGGTTCCGGGATTGCACGCACCAGCACGAGCCGGGCTGTGCCGTGCAGGCCGCGATCAAGGACGGCAGCCTGGACGCCGGGCGCCTCGAACGCTGGCGTGGCCTCCTCGCCGAAAATCGCGAAAAGACGCCCGTCTCGAGCGGCCCGAAGGGCAACAAGATCCTGCGAAAGAAGAAGTACTAGCAAGCCGCCCGGATCGCCAAAGCGCCGGGATCGACCGCTTGTCGCAGACGGCAACCCATTGCCAATTCACCGATTTAGGCGCAAGATGAAACCTTCGGCAGCTTATGATGCGGGCGCTGCCGCTTCGGGGTCATGATACCCTGGCCCCAAAGCAAAGGAGGACATCATGTCTTCCACGTCGACCGCATTCGTACCAACTGTCACATCCCAGACGGCGCTCTTCCTCGTGAAGGCGACGCCCGCTCTGTCGCTGATCTTCATCACCTACTGCACGCTCATGGGCTTCGCCTGGTAAGCCAGCCGAAACCCCTATCACTTTCGGAGGACACCATGGCCAAAGGTCAAGTTCGCAGCAACAAGGAAACCCGCAAGCCCAAGAAGGACAAGGCGGCCGCAGCCCCTGCGCCCACGCTGGGCTCCCAGGTGAAGGCTGCGACGTCCGGCAAGAAGGGCTGACACGCTGACGATCGTGCCGCGCGCAATGTCGTGGCCGATCACAAAGGCTGAGAGGATGGATGTCGCCACGTAGTATCGGACGTCACTCCTCTCGGTCAGGCACGCCCTGAAACAGGGCCAGGCGTTTACCGATCAAGGTCCGTCTTGCCAATCCCGAGCACCACAACACAGCTTGTCGGTCTCCCGTTCTCTCCCGAACCACTGATATCACTTGATGGGTTTGCGCCTGTCCGTTTCCCCTGCCTCGAGGTCGATGATGACCTGCGAGCGATCGCGCATGGCATCGAGAATCCGCAAGCGTGCCCACGAATTGCGCTGGGCGCGTTCAAAATTTCATCATTCTGCCAACGACTTGCGCATTTATTTATCAAACGGTAAATTTTTTACTGTTTGATAAATTTTTCTCTGGTGCATTCTTTTTTTTCGTTGCAGGTTTGCCGCAGAAACCGGTCGGCGAGGCCGAAATCACGCGAACAACGAGGGGATCGCAGCATGGAAATCGGCATCTTCATCCCGATTGGCAACAATGGCTGGCTGCTGTCGGAAAACGCGCCGCAATACAAACCGAGCTTTGAGCTCAACAAGGAGATCACGCTGAAGGCCGAGAAATATGGCCTGGATTTCGTGCTCTCGATGATCAAGCTGCGCGGCTTCGGCGGCAAGACAGAGTTCTGGGACCACAACCTCGAGTCCTTCACGTTGATGGCAGGCCTGGCCGCCGTCACCACCCGCATCAAGCTGTTTGCGACCGCTGCAAGCCTCGTCATGCCGCCGGCCATCGTGGCACGCATGGCCTCCACCATCGACAGCATTTCCAATGGTCGCTTCGGCGTGAACCTCGTCACGGGCTGGCAGCGTCCGGAATATTCGCAGATGGGGATGTGGCCGGGCGACGAGTACTTCTCCCGGCGATATGACTATCTGGCAGAGTATGCGACGGTCCTGCGCGATCTCTGGGAAACGGGCACGAGCGATCTCAAGGGCGAGTTCTTTCAGATGGACGACTGCCGCCTCTCGCCCCGCCCACAAGCCGACATGAAGATCATCTGTGCGGGCTCCTCCACGGCCGGAATGGATTTCTCGGCGGCGTATGCCGATTACAACTTCTGTTTCGGCGTCGGCGTCAACACGCCCAAGGCTTTCGCTCCGGCCGCCGAGCGGCTGATCGCCGCAACAGAGAAAACCGGGCGTCCGGTCTCGTCCTTCGTTCTCTTCATGATCATCGCCGATGAAACCGACGAGGCCGCGCGCGCCAAGTGGGAACACTACAAGGCCGGCGCCGATCAGGAGGCGATCCAGTGGCTTGGCGTTCAGGGCGCCGCCGATAAACGCTCAGGCACAGACACGAATGTCCGCCAGATGGCCGATCCTGTTTCCGCCGTCAACATCAACATGGGGACACTGGTCGGCTCGTTCGAGACAGTCGCCCGATTGCTGGACGAAGTGCCGACCGTTCCCGGTACCGGCGGTGTGCTGCTCACCTTCGATGACTTTCTCAAAGGCATCGAGGACTTCGGGACCCGCATCCAGCCGCTGATGGCCTGCCGGCAGGACGCCGTGACGATGACCTTGGAGGCCGCCCAATGAGCGGCACCGTTACCGCCGGCTACCAGCTGCCCCGCCGCCACGTTCAAAGCGTGACCGTCCCTGCACGGCCCGAGCCGATCAGCCTGAAGCCGAACGAGACCGCGGTCGTCGTCGTGGATATGCAGAACGCCTACTCGACCGAAGGCGGCTACGTCGACCTCGCGGGGTTCGACATTGCGGGGGCAAAGGGCACCATCGCCAATATCCAGAAGACGCTGGACGCCGCGCGCGCGGCCGGCGTGCTCGTTGTCTACTTTCAGAACGGGTGGGACAAGGACTATGTGGAGGCAGGCGGGCCGGGTTCCCCGAACTGGCACAAGTCGAATGCGCTGAAAACGATGCGCGCGCGTCCGGAGCTGCAGGGGCAGCTCCTGGCCAAGGGCACCTGGGATTATGCGATCGTCGACGCCCTCCAGCCCCAGCCGGGCGACATCCTCGTGCCGAAGACGCGCTATAGCGGGTTCTTCAACACGAACATGGACAGTGTCCTGCGCGCCCGCGGCATTCGCAATCTGGTCTTCGTCGGCATTGCCACGAATGTCTGTGTCGAGAGCTCGCTGCGCGATGCCTTTCATCTGGAATACTTCGGCGTCATGCTGGAAGATGCGACGCATCATCTCGGGCCGGCGTTCATCCAGCAGGCGACGGTCTACAATGTCGAGAAGTTCTTCGGCTGGGTATCGACCGTCAGTGACTTCTGTGGCGCGATCTCGCAGGCCGCGCCCGAGGCGCGCTGACGCCCGCCCGCATTTTTCACACCGTCCAAGGAGTCCCCATGCCGAAGTCCATCATCGTCCCGGAAGGCACGCACAAGCCGATCGCTCCGTTTTCACCGGGCACGCTTGCCGATGGCGTCGTCTATGTGTCGGGCACCCTGCCCTTCGATAAGAACAACGACGTCGTTCACGTCGGTGATGCCGGCGCCCAGACGCGCCATGTGCTCGAAACCATCAAGTCGGTCATCGAGACAGCCGGCGGGACGATGGACGACGTCACCATGAACCACATCTTCATCACCGATTGGGCGAACTATCAGGCCGTGAACGCGGTCTATGCCGAATATTTCCCAGGCGACAAGCCGGCGCGCTTCTGCATCCAGTGCGGCCTCGTCAAGCCGGACGCCCTGATCGAGATCGCCACCATCGCCCATATCGGCTGAGCAGAGACGCGATCCGCTTCGGCGTGGCAAGGAAGAAGAGCAAAGACATGCATGTCGAAATCCACGGCCGGACGGATGCGGCTGCCCGCACCGTTCTGTTGTCCTCCGGCCTCGGCGGCTCCGGCAGCTACTGGGCGGAGCAGATCCCCGCCCTGACGGACACGTTCCGCGTGGTCACCTATGACCACCGTGGAACGGGCCGCACAGGTGGCGACGTGCCGGCCACGGGCGGTATCACGGCGATGGCCGACGACGTGCTGGATCTTCTCGATGCGCAAGAGATCGATCAGGTCGACTTCGTCGGTCACGCGCTGGGCGGACTGATCGGTCTCGACATCGCGCTGCGCCAACCCGGTCGTATCGGTCGGCTTGCGCTTGTCAATGCGTGGAGCAAGGCCGACCCGCATTCGGGCCGCTGCTTCGACATCCGCATCGAGCTTCTGGAGGCGTCCGGCATACCGGCCTTCGTCAAGGCACAGCCCCTGTTTCTCTACCCCGCCGTATGGATGTCGGAGAATGCGGACCGCATGGCCGCGGACGAAGCGCACGCAATTGCGCATTTTCAGGGCAAAACCAATTTGCTGCGCCGCATCGCGGCGCTGCGCACCTTCGATATCGACAACCGGCTGGCGGACATCGGGCACGAGACCTTGGTGATGGCAAGCCGGGATGACCTCCTCGTTCCCTGGACCCGCTCGAAACGGCTGGCCGATGGTCTTCCAAATGCCATCCTGGACCTCGTCGATCATGGCGGCCATGCCGTGAACATTGTAGATCCCGGTCCCTTCAATCAGCGGCTGGTGCAGTTTCTTGCAGGCCCGAACCGAGAGAAAGTGAGCGTTTCATGAACACGGCCGCGTCCGCACGCACGGACCTTGCGGAGATCTCCGACCACGACGCCCGACGTGCCGCGTTTCGCGGTGCGATGTCGAAGCTCGGTGCCGCCGTCAACATCATCACGACGGATGGCCCGGGGGGCCGCACCGGCTTTGCCGCAACGGCCGTCTGCAGCGTGACCGACGACCCGCCGACGCTTCTCGTCTGTCTCAACCGCTCTGCCTCGGTCTATGACGCCGTCACAGTGAACAAGGTGCTCTGCGTCAACACGCTGAATGCCGGCCACCAAGGCCTTTCACAGCTTTTCGGCGGGAAGACACCGGCGGCCGAACGATTTGCGACAGCCGACTGGTCAATCTTGTCGACGGGAGCCCCCGTTCTGGACGACGCGCTCGTTTCTTTCGATTGCCGGATCGAGAGCACGGTTGCCCAGGGCACGCACGACGTTCTGTTCTGCCGCGTGGTTTCCACGGCGTCGCGTGCTGAGGGGAAGGCGCTGCTCTATTTCGACCGCGCCTACCACGAGGTCTGACGACCGCCGACACCCAAGGGCACCGGCGGTCGCTTGCGTCAACGGTTCCGGCGACCTCCTGTCAGGCCCCTACCACTCAGCGACGCTTCCGTCGGAATGACGCCACAGCGGGTTGCGCCAGCGGTGGCCCTCGGCGGCGCGCGCGATCACATAGTCTTCGTCGACCTCGATCCCGAGGCCCGGGCCCTGCGGAATGGAGACGAAGCCGTCCTCGTAGTGGAAGACCTCCTTGTTGGAGATGTAATCGAGGATATCGTTGCCCGTGTTGTAGTGGATGCCGAGGCTCTGTTCCTGAATGAAGGCGTTGTAGCTGACGGCATCGACCTGCAGGCAGGCGGCAAGCGCGATCGGTCCGAGCGGGCAATGGGGCGCCAGCGCCACATCATAGGCCTCGGCCATTGCCGCGATCTTGCGGCATTCCGTGATGCCGCCGGCATGCGACAGGTCCGGCTGGAGGATATCGACGTAGCCGTCGGAGAGGACCTGCTTGAAGTCCCAGCGCGAATAGAGCCGCTCGCCGAGCGCAATCGGCGTCGAGCAATGATTGGCGATCTCCTTGAGCGCCTCCCGGTTTTCCGACAGAACAGGCTCTTCGATGAACATGAGATTGTAGGGCTGCAGTTCCTTGGCCAGCACCTTGGCCATCGGCCGGTGCACGCGGCCATGGAAATCGACGCCTATGCCGACATGCGGGCCGATCGCCTCGCGAATGATCGCAATGGTCTCGACCGCACGCTCGACCTTGTCCCAGCTATCGACGATCTGCATCTCCTCGCAGCCGTTCAGCTTGATGGCCTTGAAGCCACGGGCGACGACATCGCGCGCATTGTTGGCAACGTCGCTCGGCCGGTCGCCACCGATCCAGGAATAGACCTTGATCTTGTCGCGGACCTGGCCGCCGAGCAGCGAATGGATCGGCTGACCGAGCGCCTTGCCCTTGATATCCCAAAGCGCCTGGTCGATGCCGGCGATCGCGCTCATATGGATCGCGCCGCCGCGGTAGAACCCGCCGCGATACATGACATTCCAGTGGTCCTCGATCAGAAACGGATCCTTGCCGATCAGGTAGTCCTCAAGCTCGTGGACGGCAGCCTGCACGGTCAGGGCCCGGCCTTCGACCACCGGCTCGCCCCAGCCTGTGATGCCCTCGTCGGTCTCGATCTTCAGGAACATCCAGCGTGGCGGCACAATATACGTGGTCAGTTTCGTGATTTTCATGACATCTGTCTCTGGGTTGCTGGTGGGTGGAAAGAGAGTTTCAGGGCAAGGGACGGCGCGGATGCTTCCGCATCGCTGTTGCCAGATCGCGGGCCGCAAGATCCAGCATCTGCAACGAACAGGCCCGGGCCGCAGCCTTGTCCCGCACCCTCAGCGCCTCGATCAAGGCGCGATGAATGTCCACGGCCTCGCCCCGAGCGTCGACCGCATCGTTAGAGGCGTGAAGCGAAAACTCCAGCGCAGCCTGGATAATGCTCGAGAGCTGCATGAAGACCTGATTGTGACTGGCCTTCATGAGGTTGGTGTGGAAGGCAACGTCGGCCGCCGTGAAGGCTTCCACATCGCCTTCGGCATCCTGCATGCGCTGCCAGGCATGTTCGATGTCCGCGATTTCCTGAACGGTGGCGCGCTCTGCAGCAAGCTCGGCGGCAAACGGCTCCGTCGCCCGCCGCGCGTCGAGAATGCTTTGCAGAAGATCGAGATCGAAGATTCGGGGGCCGATCCATTCGAGCACCTGCCGATCCAGCAAATTCCACTCTTCGAGCGGGCAGATCTGCGTGCCGATGCGCGAGCGTCCGCGCACCATGCCTTTGGACGCCAATATCTTCAGCGTCTCGCGGATCACCGTGCGGCTGACGCCGTAGCGGATACACAACTCCCCTTCGGTTGGCAGCATGCCACTGGGGGGAAACACGTCGCGGCAGATATCGGAGGCCAGGGACCGCGTCACGTTGTCTTGCACGCGCGGACGCTTGACCGAGCCATCCTCGGCCAACGTCTCCGTCTGGACCACGATGCGATCGCGCGGTCGTCTCATGTTGCTTCCCCCGATCCGTTCGGTTCGATCCGCCAAAGGGCACGGCCCGCGTTCCCCGATGAGGCTGTCCGTCAAATCACCTGCATGTCAGCGACATCAGCAGAAAATCAATCATCATACAAGAGCGCTTCGAATTATGATGATAGCGTTTTGCAGGGTAAGAGCGAATGGCGGAGGAACGTGGCGCCATCAAGGCCTGCGCCTTGCGCCTCGACCGTCCGTAACCGAGCCGCCGAACGCGAACGGCTCGCTAATCGGGTCTGGATCGTCGCAGGAAACAGCCGATCTCGCGCGAATTAACGGTGGACGCAAAAACGGGAGGTGGCAATTAACGGTCCCTTAGGCAATTAAGTTCAACCTTACGGAGAGCCAAGGGGGCTTGGTTCAATTGTAACTCTGAGGTTTTGGATGTCGATCATGTCACGTTTCCTGCGTGACGCCGCTGCAGGTGCCGCGGTCGTAATCGGCGTTGTCCACCATCTCATTTCAGCGCTTACCATCTGCAGGCACATGAGCCGCGTTTTTTTCCGCGGATCGATAGGAACGACAGGCTCCGTTTCCAGGTCACGGCCGATACGCATCCCCGTGACGTCCACGTCTTTCAAGCCCTTGGCCGCAAGTCTGTCACGCGCCGCCGAAGGATCACGATGGCAGGGATCAAGCGGAATGCGGGCAGGCAGGAAGACGTCATTTTTCAGACGCTAGAGACCGAAAGCTGGAACGGTTCGCGGTGCCGGGCAGCATCGCACCGACCAGGACATGAACATTCAAGAAACGAGTGGGGGCACATGTTTGGATTGAATCACATCGCGGGACGGGGATCCGATATCTCGGACGCGCTCTCGAACTCTCAGGGCATCATCGAATTCGACCTGGAAGGAAAGATCCTGCGGGCGAACGAGAACTTCTGTCGTGCGCTGGGCTACACGATGGCGGAAATCGCCGGCAAGCATCACAGCCTGTTTTGTGATCCTGAGACCGTGGCGTCTCCCGAATATGCCGCCTTCTGGAGGCGTCTGGCGAGCGGAACCTTTGACGCCGGTGCCTACAAGCGCATCGGCAAGGGCGGCCGCGAGGTTTGGATCCAGGCGACCTATAATCCCGTGATGAAGGGCGGCAAGCCCTACAAGGTGGTGAAATTAGCCGCGGATATCACGGCTGCCAAGGAAAAGGCGATCGAGGACGCCGGCAAACTCGACGCCATCTCGCGCTCGCAGGCCGTCATCGAATTCTATCCGACCGGCGAAATCATCACGGCGAACGAAAATTTCTGCAAGACGCTCGGCTATGAGCTCACCGAGATCGTCGGGCGACATCACAGCATGTTCTGCCGCAAGGACTACATTTCCACACCGGAGTACAAGGGTTTTTGGAGCCGGCTGGCGGACGGAGAATTCATCGCCAACGAATTTGTGCGCGTTGGCAAGGGTGGGAAAGAGGTCTGGATTCAGGCGGCCTACAATCCGATCCTCGATTCCCGCGGCAAGGTCTGCAAAGTCGTCAAGTTCGCAACCGACGTCACCGAACGCATGTGCGCCATTGCCGAGATCGGCCTGGCGCTGAAGGCGATGTCCAACGGTGACCTCACCCACACGCTCGACAGGTCGTTCGTGCCCTCGATGGAGGATCTGCGGCACCACTTCAACGCTTCCGTCGCACAACTCCGCGGCGCGATGGAAAACATCGGGATCAGCGTCGCTGCCATCGCCGATGGTTCGAACGAGATCAGCCAGAACGCTGGAAGCCTCTCGCGCCGCACCGAGCAGAATGCCGCCAGCCTTGAGGAAAGCGCGGCCGCTCTCGAAGAGATCACCACCACCGTCAACGATACGAGCAGCCGCGCCCAGGAAGCCGGGAGCCTCGTCATCCAGACGCGGAGCAGCGCCGAGCATTCCGGTGCGGTCGTCGAGCGGGCCATCTCGGCCATGGCCGAAATCTCCTCATCCTCGCAGTCGATCACGAGCATCATCGGCGTCATCGACGAGATTGCGTTCCAGACCAACCTGCTCGCGCTCAACGCCGGCATCGAAGCCGCCCGCGCCGGCGAGGCCGGTCGGGGATTTGCCGTGGTCGCACAGGAGGTCCGGGAACTGGCGCAGCGATCGGCGCAGGCAGCAAAGGAAATCGGCGCCCTGATCGCCGCGTCGAACGGGATCGTTCGCAACGGCGTCGAGCTGGTTGGACAAACCGGCCGCGCCTTGGGGGATATCGTCAACAAGGTCGGGCTGATCGATAACAACATCGCCGCCATTGTTCAGGCGAACAAAGAGCAGGCCGTGGGTCTGCGGGAGATCAATATCGCGATCAACGCCATGGACCAGGCGACCCAGCAAAACGCGGCCATGGCCGAAGAAAGCACCGCGGCCAGCGTGGAACTGGCGGCGCAGGCCACGGCGCTTCGCCAGCTTCTCGCAGCCTTCACCTACAGCGAGCCCCGAATGCGCCGGGTCGCCTGACGGCCCTATCCGTTTCCCGGGAACCGGCTGGCAGATGGGCGGTTGTGGCAAAAAGAAAGGTTTGTGCCATGCCACCTGAACAGAACACCTATCCCCCGCTCGATCGGCCGAAGCCGATCGCCGAAAATGTCTGGATCGTCGATAGCGGCCCGATGATGGCTATGGGCATCATCCCGCTCCCCGTCAGAATGACGATCGTGCGGCTCCGGGACGGCTCCCTCTGGGTCCACTCGCCGACGCAGTTCTTTGCCATGCTTCAACGGCAGCTGGAAGACTTGGGGCCGATCCGCCATTTTGTTGCGCCAAACAGTGCGCACTGGACATTTCTGGAGGAGTGGCAGGCGCGCATTCCCGGCGCCGTCGCCTGGGCGGCCCCCGGGCTGAAGGACCGCGCCCAGGTCAAGCGCTCCTCCGTGCGTCTCGACCACGAGCTTGCGCGCGATGGCAAGACCCCTTGGGATGACGAGATCGAACAGATCTTCGTGGACGGCGGCGGCGGCTTTTGCGAAGTGTGCTTTTTCCATCGCCCCAGCGAGACGCTGATCCTCACGGACCTTGTCCAGAACATGGAGCCCGAAAAACTGTCCCTGCCCGGCCGCATCATCGGGCGTATCGCGGGCGTCACGGCGCCGGACGGGCGCGCGCCCGTCTATCTCCGGTCCGTCATCAAGAAAAAAGGCGAAGGTCCGCGCAACGCCGCACGCCGTCTGGTCGCGCTCTCGCCCCAGCGCGTCGTTTTCGCGCATGGCGCCTGTTTTGAAGACAACGCAGCTGCCCGGCTCGCCACTTCGCTCGACTGGCTCTTGTAGCGCCATCGCGTTGCCGCCAGCGCGCGACGGTCAGACCCGGGCTTTGCGCAGCCCGGGTCTGACCGTCGCTGACCGCGATCTTCGCTTTAGCCCTTGAACGTGTAGTCCGCGATCGACTGCGCCTTCATCTCGATCGAGAAACCGGGACGGGTCGGCGGCATGTAGGCGGCGTTCTCGATCACGCAGGGCTCGAGGAAATGCTCGTGCAGGTGATCGACATATTCGATGACGCGGTCCGTTTTCGTGCCGGACACCGCGACATAGTCGATCATCGAGAGATGCTGGACATATTCGCAGAGGCCAACGCCGCCCGCATGCGGCCAGACCGGCAGCTGGTACTTCGCGGCGACGAGCAGGACCGCCAGCACCTCGTTGAGGCCGCCCATGCGGCAGCTGTCGATCTGGACGATGTCGATCGCGCCCTCGGCGATGAACTGCTTGAACATGATGCGATTCTGACACATCTCGCCGGTCGCGACCTTCACCGGCGAGATCGCCTGCCGGATCTTGCGGTGGCCGGCAACATCGTCGGGGCTCGTCGGCTCCTCGATGAAGAACGGCTTGCAGAACGCGAGCTGCTTGACCCAGTCGATCGCTTCGCCGACCTCCCAGACCTGGTTCGCGTCGATCATCAGGTAGCGATCCGGCCCGATCACCTCGCGGGCGATCGTCAGGCGACGGATATCGTCCTCGAGATCGCGCCCGACCTTCATCTTGACGTGATTGAACCCCTCGTCGATCGCTTCCTGGCAGAGGCGACGCAGCTTGTCGTCGTCATAGCCGAGCCAGCCGGCCGACGTGGTGTAGCAGGTGTAGCCTTCCTTCCGCAGCACGGCCATGCGCTCGGCCTTGCCGGGCTCGGCGCGCTTCAGGATATCGATCGCCTCGTCGCGGGTCAGGACGTCGGTCAGATAGCGGTAATCGACGATGTCGGCGATCTCTTCGGGCGACATCTCGCTGACCATCTGCCAGACCGGCTTGCCCGCCTCTTTGGCGAGAAGGTCCCACACCGCGTTGACGACAGCGCCGGTCGCCAGATGCATCGCGCCCTTTTCGGGGCCGATCCAGCGCAACTGGCTGTCGCTCGTCAGATGCCGCCAGTAGCGGCCGGGATTCTCCAGAACATTGGAAAGCTCGGTTCCGACAACGAGGTGCCGTATCGCCTGGATGGCCATGCAGCAGATCTCGTTGCCGCGACCGATGGTGAAGGTCAGGCCATGACCATCCAGACCGGGCGTGTCCGTGTCGAGAATGACATAGGCTGCCGAGTAATCCGGGTCTGGATTCATGGCATCCGAGCCGTCGAGGCTCTGGGACGTCGGAAAGCGCAGGTCGAACACGCGCAGGTCTGTGATGCGGGTCATGGTGGCTCCGGAGAGATTGGAGGAAGGTTCAGGCGTCGGCGCGGGCAGTCTGGCGCTGCGAACCCAGGCCGTCGATCCCGAGTTCGATCACGTCGCCGGGCTTGAGGTAGCGCGGCGGCTTCATGCCCATGCCGACGCCGGGCGGCGTGCCCGTCGAGATGATATCCCCCGGCTGCAGCGACATGAACTGCGACAGGTAGGACACGAGATAGGCCGCGCCGTAGACCATGGTCTTGGTCGTGCCGTCCTGCATCGTCTCGCCGTTGACCTTCAGCCAAAGGCGCAGATCCTGCGGATCGGGGACCTCGTCCTTCGTCACCAGCCAGGGTCCGGTCGGCCCGAACGTGTCGCAGGACTTGCCCTTGGTCCACTGGCCCGAGCGTTCCGTCTGGAACGCGCGTTCGCTGACGTCGTGGATCGTGCAGTAGCCGGCGACATAGTCGAGCGCTTCCGCCTCGCTCACATATTTGGCCTTGCGGCCGATGACGATGCCGAGTTCCACCTCCCAGTCGGTCTTCTCGGACCCGCGCGGAATAATGAGATCATCGTTCGGCCCTGTGATCGCCGATGTCGCCTTCATGAAGATGATCGGCTCCGGCGGCACGGTCGCCCCCGTTTCCGCGGCATGGTCGGAATAGTTGAGGCCGATGCAGATGAACTTGCCGGTGCCGGCCACGCAGGCACCGAGCCGCTCGCGGGCAGACACCAGCGGCAGCGATGCCGGATCAATGGTGGCAAGTTTTGCGAGCGCATCGGGATCGATGGCGCCGCCGGAAAGATCGGGGATATGACCGGAGAGGTCACGAATGGCGCCGGCAGCATCGATCAGACCGGGCTTTTCGGCGCCCTCGGCGCCGTAACGGACGAATTTCATAGCGTTATCCTTGCAGTTTGACGAAAGGGTCGAGCGGCCGTCAGATCGACCAGCCGCCGTCGATGGCGTAGGCCTGGCCGGTCGTATAGGTGGCGCCGGCGAGATAGACGGCGAGATCGGCGATCTCTTCCGCCGTCCCGAGCCGGCCCATCGGCTGGCGGGCGATGAAGGCGGCGCGCGCGGTCTCGTAGTCGCCCTGGGCACGCATGCGTCCTTCGAGCGAGGGGCTTTCGACCGTGCCCGGGCAGATGGCGTTGCAGCGGATGCCGGCGGCGACGTAATCCGCAGCGACGGCCTTGGTCAGGCCGATGACGGCGGCCTTCGTCGTGCCATAGGCAAAGCGGTTCGGCACGCCCTTCATGCTGGAGGCGACGGAGGCCATGTTGATGATGGCGCCGTCCTTGCGCGCGATCATGCCGGGCAGCACGGCGCGGATGGTGCGGATCATCGCCTTGACGTTGAGGTCGAAGGCGAAGTCGAGGTCCTTGTCCGGCATATCGAGGATCGAGCCGGAATGAACGACCCCGGCGCAGTTGAAGAGCACGTCCACGGCACCGATGTCGGAGACGATCGCCTTGACCGCGGCCTCGTCGAGAACGTCGAGCTTGTGCGTGAGAATGCCGGGCTCACTGGCGATCTCGGAGAGGATATCGAGGTTGATGTCGGTCGCGTGAACGGTCGCGCCCGCCTTGGCGAAGGCGAGAGCCGTCGCCCGGCCGATCCCCTGGGCGGCGGCCGTGATCAACACCGTCTTGCCCGTCATTGTCGTCGTCATGGGTCTCTCCTTACTTCTGTTTTCGTTCGACGAGCAGGATATGGTCCGCAGCCAGCACCACCTCGTCGCGCTGGTTCAACACCTCGCAACGTTCGATGACCCGGCCCCTGTCCGCCCGCTTGGGATCGTCCTCCTTGGCGAAGATCGTCACGCGGGTCCTGATCGTATCGCCGATATGCACCGGGCGCACGAACCTCAACCTATCGTAACCGTAGGAAAAGGCGACCGGATTGATGAGCGATGCCGTCATTCCGATGCCGATCGAGAAGATCATCGTGCCATGGGCGATCCGTTGTCCGCCCGGCAGGGTCTTTGCAAACTCGCTGTCCATATGATGCGGGAAAAAGTCGCCGGTGTGGCCGGCATGGACCACGAAATCCGTCTCCGTCATGGTTCGCCCCGTTGTCATCCGTGCGTGGCCGAGACCATAGTCCTCGAAATACAGCGTCTGCTCGATCATCTCAGGCCTCCGGCAGCGGACGCACGGCCGTCATCGGCTGCGCACTGGATTGATAGGCCGCCTCGACCAGCGCCATGGTCCGCCAGGCGTCGTCCACCGCGCCGACCAGCGTCTCGTCCTCGCCGCTTGCAAAGCGCTGCAGGTTCGCCATCCGGCCAATGAAAGCGTCCGGGAACCAGGTGCCCTGAAGCGGGATCTCGATCCAGCGATCATCGCCGGCGGGAAAGATCCAGAGCTCGTCCGGTTCCCCCTTGGGATAGTCGAGATTGACCCCGAGCTTCACATAGGCCGCACCCTTCGTGCCGCAGATGCGGAATTCGCTGACCTGAAACATCCGTCCGAAGTCCTGATCGTGATGGATCGACAGGGTGCATCGGATCGTATCGCCATAGTCGAGGATCGCGCTCGTTCGCGTCTGCGCGACATGATGGTTGGGATGCCCCATGGTCTTTGCGTGAATGCCGGCGGGATCGCCGATCAGTCCGCGCACCAGATCGAGATAATGGATCGAGTGCATGGCGATCTCGATACGCGGCAGGCCTTTGAGAAAAGGCCAGAGGCTCCAGGGTGTCGACAGCGCCAGATGGGCGTCGATATCGACGACATCGCCGAGCAAACCACGCCGGATGGCATCCTGCAAGGCCAGCATCATCGGCGCGAATCGGAGCTGGAAGTTCACGGCAGCGTGCAGCTTGCGCTGCCGGCAGAGATCAAGGATCCCGGTCGCGGCATCGAGATCCGCACCCATCGGCTTCTGGATCAGGGCACAAGCCCCTTCGGGGAGCACAGCGAGGATGCGCGCATGGGCTGCGGGCGGCGTCGCCAGATCAAAGATCGCGCCCTCGACGGCGGCAGCCTCCTCTGCGGAGGCGAAGACCTCGACATCCCAGCGTGCCGCGATCGCGCGGGCCTTCTCAACGTCCGGATCGTAGAGACCCGCCACGGGGAAACCGGCCTTCCGGTAGGCCGGAAGATGCGCATCGTTGACGATGCTGCCGGCGCCGAAGATCACGATCGGACGCGGGCGGCTTGGCTGCGGCCACCCTTGCTGCAAGCTCGCGGGATCAAGGGGCACGCTGCCCTCTCCGAGCTCGGTCATCACAGGAAACCCCTCCAGCAGCGCCATTTCCCATCAGCGAGAAATTCATTCATATACAAACAGCGTTTTCAGCGGCGGTCAAGCTGCAAGTTTGCTTTGTCGCGTCTAAGTTCTTCGTATATGGAAATCGGTATTCATAGGGGATCCGGAATGTCGGATGCAGACGATGATCGCTACCGCGCACCTGCCCTGGACAAGGGGCTCGACATTCTCGAACTCCTGGCCGGTGTCGATGGCGGACTGACCCAGGCAGAGATCTCCAAGAAACTCAACCGCAGCCCGAACGAGTTCTACCGGATGCTCGATCGTCTCGTCCGGCGCGGCTATATCACCCGCATCGATGGCGACCGATATTCGCTGACGCTCAAGCTCTTCGGGCTGGCGCAGTTGCATGTTCCGACGCGCCGTCTTGCGGCCTATGCCACGCCGCTGATGCGCGATCTCGCCCAGCGGACGCGGCAGGCCAACCAGCTTGCCGTGTTCGACCGTGGCGCGGCCGTCGTGATTGCCCAGCAGGAAGCACCGGATTACTGGGGCATTTCCATTCGCGTCGGCTCGCATATCAGCCTGTTCGACACGGGTTCCGGCCACGTCCTCCTTGCCTTCCGCCCGCAGGAAGAGCGCGAAATGATGATCTCCGAGCATGTGAAGAGCCGGAACGACATCGCATTGACGCCGGAGTTTTTCGCGCGCCTGGATGAGATCCGCGCCCGCGGCTACGAGATGATGGCAAGCGCGCAGACGGCCGGGGTCTTCAATCTGTCGGCGCCGATCCTCGGCCCGGACCGCCGCGGCATCGCGGCCCTCACGGTGCCCTATATCAGCCTTGTCAACGCGCCGACGGCGCCGGATATCTCGACGACGATCTCGCTGCTGCAGAAGACCGCCGAAGAACTGTCGCGGCTCGCCGGTTCGGACGTCCAGCACGACCCCTCGCCCGAAGCGTAAGCCGGATGTCTTCGCGCAGATCCATTCCTATTTGAAACCTCTGACGGCCCGTGAGAGTGTTTCGCATGCAAGGCTCGGGAGGAGCATTCATGATCATCGACACGCATCTTCATCTGATCGACAAGACGGCGCTTGCCTATCCCTGGCTGTCCGCGGTTCCGGCCCTCGATCGGGATTATCTCTACGAGACCTATCGGCTGGAGGCTCTCCGCTGCGGCATTGCCGCGAGCCTGCACATGGAGGTCGATGTCGCGCCTGACCAGATCGAGGCGGAAACGCAGCATGTCGGGCAGCTTGCGGGCCAGCCCACGAGCCTGATCGTCGGCGCCATCGCCGCCTGCCGGCCGGAAGACGCGGACTTTCCCGCCATGCTGGAGCGTCAGCGCGACAATCCGCTGGTCAAAGGGTTTCGTCGCGTCCTCCACGTCATGCCGGACGAGCTGTCGGAAAGCGCTGTCTTTCGTGACAACATCAAGCGGCTCGGCGGTAGCGGCCTCACCTTCGATCTCTGCACCTTGCCACGCCAGTTGGGCCACGCCGCCGCGCTCGCCGATCTCGCACCGGATGTCACCTTCATCCTCGACCATTGTGGAGTTCCCGATATCCGCTCGGGCGACATCTCGCTCTGGCGGGATGAGCTGAAGAATGTCGCGCGCCGGCCGAACGTCGTCTGCAAGATTTCCGGGCTGATTGCCTATACCGATCCCGACAGCTGGTCCGTTGAGACCATCCGTCCCTACGCGGAGACCGCCATTCTGCAGTTCGGGTGGGACCGTGTGGTTTGGGGAAGCGACTGGCCGGTCTGTACGCTTGCGGGCAGTCTCTCGACCTGGGTTGCCGCCACGCACGCGCTGCTCGCAACGAGCAGCGACACCGAGCGTCACGCCCTGCTCGCCGGCAACGCGCTGAAGCTCTGGAGCCTCGACCTTCCCAAACGGACGTGAAACGCCGGATTTAGCGCGTCCGGAAGCTCTCGCGGAACAGGCGGTTGAGATCGGCTATCACCGTCGCTGCCGGCAGCCCCGTGAGGAGACCGCGGTTGATCGTCTCCGATGCGGCCTGCTGGAAGGCCATATAGCCATCATGGCGTGGGCGAACCCACGCCGCGTCCAGTGTCGCTCGTGTGGCACGATAGGATTTGGCCGTCGCCGCGTTCACCCTGTCGTCGTCCCAGGCGGCGGCGTGTCCCGGCTGTCCTCCTGCCCGTGCATAAGAGCCCCTCTGCACGTCGCCGCTTGCGATCCAGTAGGCAAAGTCGACGGCGTCCCGGACGGAGGCCGAGAAAGCGGAAACGGCAATGCCGGTCCCGCCCAGCGCGGAGCCGACGGGGCCTTTGTCGCTCGCGGAAGGGATGTTGCAGAAATGGATCGGACTCTCGCGAAAGCCGGCCATGGCATAGCTGACATATCCGTAGATCAAGGGCGCGCAGACATGGGTCGATCCGGCCACGGCCATGGCCTCGAGCACCGCGATCGGGTCCATCTCGAAGCAGCGTTCGGGAACAAGGCCAACGAGCGTGCGCAGCGCTTCGAAAGCGACCAAGCCCTGATGCGGCGGAATGAGCTGATCGCCATCCACAGCGCAGGGCGTCCCGTGATTGCCCGCCAGCGTGTAGAAGCTCATGAGACTGTGCGGCGGCCGAAGCGGCAGCAGAACCTGTCCGCGACGCGCGAGCGCCAACACCTCCTCCCATCGGCTTGGAGGTGCAGCTTCCAGCAGATCCGGGCGGTAGGCCTGAACCTGCGTCGCCGCATCGATGGGAAGCGCCCATTGCCGTCCCTCCCAGGCATAGCTTGAAAAGGAAACGCCCGCACTGCCGACACGGAGCGCCCTCGCCTCTGCTGCCTTCTCCGGGACATCGAGCGGCACGAGGCAGTTTTCCCGGGTGATCTGACCGACATGCGGGTGATCGATGACGATCAGATCATAGGTCCGAGCCAGTTCCTCCACCGGATAGGTTTCGAAATCCTGCAGGGAGCGCTTTTCCCAGTGGACGGCGACGCCGGTTTTTTCCTGCCAGAGGCGCGCGCACGCGACCATCGGATCGTAACCGCGGGGATGGTTCCAGGTCATCCCCCGGAGGAACGTCTGCCGTCCACTCACAGGCCGAACTCCTCGCGGATCGCCGCACTCTGCTCGCCAATCCGCGGAGCAGCGCGATCAAAGGTCGGGCGCACGCCGTCGATGCGGAGCGGCGAGCGCGTGGTGCGGATGGCGACGCCGTCGTCGCGCGAGACTGTCTGCAACATGTCGAGATGCTGGAAACCATCGCTCTCCAGGAGTTCCTTCCAGTCCATCACCTTGGCGCACCAGATATCGGCCGGCTCGAGGATTGCGAGCCATTCTTCGATGGTCTTTTGCGATATGCGCTTGGCGATCAGCGCCTTGATGGCGTCCCGCGCTGTAAACCAGCTGGACGGGTCGTCCCGGAAAATGCCGAGCTCCTCCATCTCGAGCAGGTCCGCGAGTTTGGGGATTGGCGTCATCGCGATGGCGAGGTAGCCGTCCGCCGCAGGGTAGACGCCGTAGGGTGCCGAGAGATAGGCGTGCGCGCTCCGGAAACTCGACCGTTTCGGCAGGCGCTGGCCGTCGTTCAAATGCGTGGTGAGCACCTCGAATTGGAGGTCGACCAAAGCTTCGAGCAGGCTCGTTTCGACATGGCTGCCTTTGCCGGTGACCCCGCGTCGCACGAGGGCTGCGAGAATCCCCTGTGCCGCGGCCGCGCCCGCCAGCATGTCGCCGATCGCCAGCCCGAAGGGAACAGGGCCCTGC
The DNA here is from genome assembly GCF_001424065.1 of Rhizobium sp. Leaf384. Classification (GTDB taxonomy): domain Bacteria; phylum Pseudomonadota; class Alphaproteobacteria; order Rhizobiales; family Rhizobiaceae; genus Ferranicluibacter. The sequence continues at coordinate 200,806 of NZ_LMQE01000009.1, read as the reverse complement.
CCTTCATCGCCGTTCAGCCACATCACGCCGGAGCGCGACTGCGCCAGAAGATCCTGACCGGGTCGGGAGACCCACGGCCCTTCATTGCCGTAGCCGCTGATCGAGCAGAACACGATGCGGGGATTGAGCGCCTGCACGCTGGGATAATCAAGCCCGAGCCGCTCGATGACGCCGGGACGGAAATTCTGGATGACGACATCCGCGCGCTGCAGGAGCTTGCGCAGCGCAGCAAGGTCATCCGGGTTCTTCAGATCGATCGCCAAGCTCTCCTTGGCGCGGTTGATGGCATGAAAGATCGTGGAATCACCGCCAATCTCCGTATCGCTGAGGTAAAGCCGCCGCGAAAGATCGCCACCATCCGGCCGTTCGATCTTGATGACGCGGGCCCCGAGGTCCATCAGCCGAAGGGAACAGTAGGGACCGGAGAGGAACTGGCTCATGTCCACGACCAGAAGCCGGCTTAAGGGGCGTTGCACGTCTTCTCCTGCCGCCGCAGTCGCCGATGGCAACGGGGTCGGCGGAATGTCGGACAGGGGTTTGGCTTTGTGCTGGGGCTGGGGAACACGCATGAGGCTGGCTTTCCGGGGCGGAAGGTTCGGCCGGTTTCCGGTGTCCGGCCAACAGTGCCGGCAAAAGATGCCGACCCCCGAGCGCTGATCCCTCCAGACGCCACCCAAAACAAAATCTTCTTATGTGAAGATAGTATTCACATGTGGTTCGGGATTGCAAGACGCATGCTCTGCGAATGAAGCCGGCTATAGCCGCGTAGGCAGACGCCGGATGACCTGCCGCTGATCGTCGAAGGCATGAGCTACCGCTAAAACGCTCGCGATCGTGGAATCGCCAAGACTACAGCCGCCGTAAACCCGCGCGATTCGGCCAAGCCGTGCTTGGTCGGCATGCCGTATCAGGGGCCGCGACGAGACAGGTCACTGTTGACCGACGGTCGGCCCCATTGCGGGGCCCGCCGCTTCACAGGTCCTTTGCCAGTCGCAAGGCATCGTAGATTGCCGCATGGGTATTCCTTGCCGAAACCGCGTCGCCGATGCGGAAGAGCTGGTAGGTGCCGGCCGCGTTTCGTGTGAGGGTTTGCGCGTGACCCGTGATCAGGTGGTCATAGGAGACCTCGCCCAGATTCCGGGAGGCAGGGCGGAGTTCGAAATAGAGGTCGTCGAGCGGGATCGTGCCGTGATTGACGACGATCTGGTCGACGACGCGCTCCCGAGCGACGCCTCCGTAATCGCTTCCGACCCGAGCGACAATGGCGTTGCCGCGTCGCTCGGCGGCCTCGAGGCGGTAGGTCACGGTAAAGGACACGTCGAGCGCCTGAAGCGAGCGCATGTACGGCACGAGATTCATCGCCATGACCTCCGGCGCGAAGCTACGATCCGGCGTCATGATCTCGACCCTGGCGCCGGCTTTCGCGATGATCTCGGCGGCCTGAAGGCCCGCATGATCGCCGGCATCGTCGAAGACGAGCACATTTGCACCCGGCTTCACGTCGCCGGAGATAATGTCCCAGGAGGACACCACGAGATCGTTGCCGGACGAGAGGATGTCCGTATGCGGCAGCCCCCCGGTGGCAATGATGACCACGTCGGGGGACTCGGCCGCGATCATGTGAGCGTCCGCCCAACTGTTGAAATGGAAGACGACGCCATGTTTTTCACACTGGCCCATGCGCCAATCGATGATGCTCATCATCTCACGCCGGCGCTCGCTCTGCGCGGTGAGCCGGATCTGGCCGCCGGGATGGTTCGCCGCCTCGAACACGACGACATCGTGGCCGCGCTCCGCCGAGACGCGGGCGGCCTCCAGGCCTGCGGGCCCGGCGCCAGCAATGACGATCTTGCGCCGGATCTCCGCCTTCGGAATGGCGTGCGGCATCGTTTCCTCACGACCGGTCGCGGCATTGTGGATGCAGAACGCCATGCCACCTTGGTAGATCCGATCAAGACAGTAGTTTGCGCCGACACAGGGACGGATGTCGTCCTCGCGCTTCTCGATGATCTTGCGCACGATATGGGGATCCGTCATGTGCGCGCGCGTCATGCCGACCATATCGACCTTGCCGCTTGCGATCGCGTGGCGGGCGGTGGCGACGTCGGGAATCTTGGCCGCGTGAAAGGTCGGGAAATGGGTTGCTGCACGGATCTCGCCGGCAAAGTCGAGATGCGGGGAATTGGCCATGCCCTGGATGGGAATGACGTCCGTCAGGCCCGGGTCGGTGTCGATATGCCCCCGGATCACGTTGAGGTAGTCGATGAGACCGCTGTCGCGCAGACGGCGTGAGATTTCCAGGCCCTCAGCGCGTCCCGTACCGCCGGGCAGACCTTCGTCCGCGGTGTAACGCACGCCGAGGATGAAATCATCGCCCACCCGGGCGCGCATCGCCCTGAACACATCGAGACAGAAGCGAAGGCGCGTGTCGAGCGAGGCGCCGCCGTAGGGACCGTCGAGCTCGTTGGTCACCGGCGAGGTGAACTGGTCGATCAGGTGGCCGTAGGCCTCCAATTCGACGCCGTCCATGCCACCCGCCTTCATGCGCTCTGCCGCGTCGGCGAAATCCTTGATGACACGGGCGATGTCCCAGTCCTCAAGCTTTTTCGGAAAGGCGCGATGCGCAACCTCCCGCTGATGTGAGGGCGCGATGACCGGCAACCAGTCGCCCTTGTCCCAGCGCGTCCGCCGGCCGAGATGCGTGAGCTGGATCATGATCGCCGCACCCTGCTCGTGCACGGCATCCGTCATCTCTCGGATAAAGGGTACGATCTCGTCCTTGTAGGCGAGCAGGTTGTTGAACACGGGCGGGCTGTCCTTCGAGACGGCTGCAGATCCTGCCGTCATGGTCAGCGCCACGCCCCCTTTCGCGCGTTCCACCGTATAGGCCCGATACCGCTCTTTCGGCATTCCGTCTTCGGGGTATGCGGGCTCGTGAGATGTCACGATGATACGATTGCGAAGGGTCAGGTGCTTCAGCTGATAGGGCTGCAGGAGGGGATCGCTGGACATGCATCGGCTCCGGTGGTGCTTGCGAGATCACCGGTACGGAGAATGTACAGCTGTGTCAACTTTAAAAACATCTATGTACATTCCTCTTGTCTGCAGCTGTACCTTTTGTTACGAACATAGCGTATGGAGCAGGTGGTGAACGACAGCGGCTGGCGTGGGTCCTACGAGGGGTGGTTCGATGCCGCTTACGCATCACTGCTGGAATCCGGCGTCGACTCGGTCAGGATCCTGCCGCTGGCAAAGCAGCTCGGCTTATCGCGCACTAGCTTCTATTGGTTCTTCAAGGACCGGGAAGCGCTGCTCGATGCGCTGATCGCCCGCTGGCGCGACACCAATACCGGCAACGTCATCAAACAGTCTGAAGCCTATGCCGAAACACTGGTCGAGGCGATGCTGAACGTGTTCGACTGCTGGCTCGACGCCAGCCTCTTCGATGCGCGGTTTGAATTTGCGGTGCGCAGCTGGGCGCTGCAGTCGCCCGATATCGAGGCTGAGGTGCAGCGCGCCGATGCGGCACGGATGAATGCGCTTGCCCGCATGTTCAACCGTTTCGGCTATGACGAGGTCGCTGCCGATGTCAGGGCGCGCACGACCTATCTCGTGCAGATCGGCTACATCTCCATGCAATCCCGCGAGGAGGTCGCGCTGCGGATGAAGCGGATCCCCCATTACATCTCGATTTTTACGGGACAGGACGTGCAGCAGCGGGAGCTTGATCGCTTTCACGCGAGACACGGTTACAGACCGGCATCGGGGGAATAATGGCTCTTGCGACCGCCTCTTTCGGCTCCATTAAAGGACGCAGCGAGCGTCGAGGAGACGGGGATTCGGCAGCGCTACAGCTTTCGTTGATCCAAACGCGTCTTCGGTTGGCGCGGCAAGACTGTCGTTTGCCCTGCACGTTCGTCACATTGCCTACTCCGGTTGAGGGTGCTGGCCCTCGCGGAGGATACGGTACGCAGGAATGGCTGGAAACCGCGAACACGGTCTCCAGGCAAGAGATGAGGAAGAACAGACGATCCTTCACGTCATGAAGCGGGTGTCCGCGGCGCCCCGCTTTTCGCGTCTGCCGCTAAAAACAAAGGGGAACGACAATGAAGAAACTATTGGCTTCGAGCTGCCTGATGATGGGCATGGGCTTCGGCATGGCGAGCGCCAGCGCCGCCGACTGCGGCAGCATCACCATTGCCAGCATGAACTGGCAAAGCGCTGAAGTTATCTCCAATCTCGACAAACTGATCCTCAACGAAGGCTATGGTTGTCAGGCGGAGATTACGGTCGGCGACACCGTTCCCACGATCACCTCCATGGCAGAGAAGGGTCAGCCGGACATTGCGCCCGAGGCCTGGATCGACCTGCTTCCCGATGTCGTTGCCAAGGGCACGCAAGAGGGCCGCATCGTCAAGGTCGGCTCGCCGCTTCCCGACGGCGGCAATCAGGGCTGGTGGATACCGAAATACCTGGCCGACAAGCACCCGGACATCAAAACCATTCCCGACCTCCTGAAGCACCCGGAGCTGTTCCCGAGTGAGGAAGACGCAAGCAAGGGCGCGATCCTCAACGGTCCGCAAGGCTGGGGCGGCACGGTTGTGACGACGCAGCTCTTCAAGGCGTTCGAGGGCGAAAAGGCGAACTTCACCCTGGTCGACACAGGCTCCGCCGCCGGTCTCGACGGTGCGATCGCCAAAGCCTACGAACGCGAAAAGGGTTTTGCGGCCTACTACTGGGCCCCGACCGCGCTGCTCGGAAAATACCCGATGGTCAAGCTGGAAGCCGGCGTGAACGCAGACGCCGCCGAATGGAAACGCTGCAACACCGTTGCGGACTGCCCGGACCCGAAGCCGAACGCCTGGCCGGTCGATACCATCGTCACCCTGGTCGCCAAGCCCTTCTCCGAGAAGGCCGGTCCCGAGGTCATGTCCTATCTTGAAAAGCGCTCCTGGAGCAACGACACCATCGGCAAGCTGATGGCCTGGATGACGGACAACCAGGCGAGCGGCGAAGACGGCGCCAAGCATTTCCTGAAGGAAAACAAGGACATCTGGACCAAGTGGGTTTCGGCCGACGCGGCCGCGAAGATTGAAGCGGCCCTTTAAGCTCCGTCCAATGGGGTGGCGCATGCCTGCATCCAGTCCCTTGGGGCTGGTGCTGGCAGCGCCGCCTCCCGCTTGCCGTCAGAACAAGAAAAACACGTCGAACGGCTCCTTCCAGAGAAAGGAACCCGCATGGAATGGTTTTACACATTTCCACACATGGATGACGACGCGCTTCGCAATCTGAAAAAGGCCATCGACGAGGGATTTCGGGCCTTTACCCGCACCTATGGCGACGCGATCGAAAGCCTCTTCTCGCCGCTGCAAAGCTTCCTCCTTGCGACAGATCGGTTCATGACGCAGACCCCGTGGCCGATCATCACGGCGATCATCCTGGCCATCGCCTGGTTTGCCAGCCGCAGCGTCAAAATCGTTCTCGGCTGTCTCGTCACCCTGCTCCTCATCGGCTATTTCGACATGTGGACCGACACGATGCGCACGGTCGCGATGATCTTCGTGTGCACAGTGCTCTCGATTGCGGTCGGTCTGCCCATCGGCATCTTCATGGCACGGTCCAACACGTTTCAGCGGATCGTCAATCCGATCCTCGATGTCATGCAGACCATGCCGAGCTTTGTCTATCTTATCCCCGTGGTCATGCTTCTCGGCATCGGGCGCGTTCCCGGCCTGATCGCCGTCGTCATCTACGCCATCCCCCCGATGATCCGGCTGACGGATCTCGGCATCCGCCTTGTCGACAAGGACGTGCTGGAGGCCGCCGATGCCTTTGGCACCTCTGAGCGTCAGAAGCTTCTCAAGGTGCAGCTTCCCCTCGCCCTGCCGACCATCATGGCCGGCATCAACCAGACGATCATGATGGCGCTCGCCATGGTCGTGGTGGCCTCGATGATCGGCGTCCAGGGCCTCGGTCAGCCGGTGCTGAAAGCCATCGCCAACCAGTACTTCACGCTCGGCATGTTCAACGGGCTCGCCATCGTCGGCATCGCGATCATCTTCGACCGCGTCAGCCAGGCTTACGGCAAACGCCTTCAGAAGCACCGGGAGATCGTCCATGGCTGATGCCCTCGCTCAAAGAGCCTTCGGCGGCATTGCCGTGCGCAATCTCTACAAGATCTTCGGCCCGAACGCGTCTGCGCATGTGGATGCGGTGCGCAACGGCATGACCAAGACCGACCTCAACGCCAGGCACGGCCATGTGCTGGGGCTGCGCGACATCAATATTGAGATCGCCTCAGGGTCCATTCAGGTGATCATGGGTCTGTCCGGCTCCGGCAAGTCCACGCTGATCCGGCATATCAATCGTCTCATCGACCCGACGGCCGGCGAAGTTCTTGTCGACGGCGTCGACGTGGTGACGATGGGGCCGGACGAACTGCGCAATTTCCGGCGCCACCAGACGGCCATGGTGTTCCAGAAGTTCGCCCTCCTGCCGCACCGAACCGTCCTCGACAACACGATGTTCGGCCTGGAGATCCAGGGGATCAACCGCACGACATCGCGCGACACCGCCATGCGCTGGCTGGAACGGGTGGGGTTGAAAGGGTTCGAAAGCAAATATCCCAACCAGCTCTCCGGGGGCATGCAGCAGCGTGTCGGCCTCGCGCGCGCGCTGTCCAACGATGCCCCCGTTCTGCTGATGGACGAAGCCTATTCCGCGCTCGATCCGCTGATCCGGATGGACATGCAGTCGGTCCTTCTCGACATCCAGGCGGAGATCCGCAAGACGATCGTGTTCATCACGCACGACCTCGACGAGGCTCTGCGGCTCGGTGACCAGATCGCGATCCTGCGCGATGGCGAGGTGATCCAGCAGGGAACAAGCCAGGATATCGTGCTCCGGCCGGCCGACGATTATGTGGCCAGTTTCGTTCGCGAGGTGAACCGCGGTCGGGTGGTGCATGTCGAAGCCGTGATGACACCGCTGCACATGTCACACCGAAGCCATGAAACCGCTGGTCGCGTGATCACCTCCAACACGACGATCGAAGAGGCCCTTCGCCTTCTCGTCGGCGTACCCGAAGATGATGCCACAGTGGTCGACGCCACGGGACAACCCGTGGGAACCGTGAGCTTCCGCCAGCTTGCCGGAGCCATGGTCAATGCGCATGATATCGGGCAGCCGACGCAGGACGGCAGATCGGCGCTGCCCGAGGCGACTGAAGAGGAATTCCGGCTCAGAACCATCGTCTGACGATCCAGGCAGGCTCTCTCATGTTGGGCCTGCCTGCTACCGGCACGGTGTTTACGTTGCCGGACGCCATCTCAAGGCGGTTCCAGGGTCCAGTGTCGGCCTGCGACCACCTTGGCGCCTCGATCCATCGTGTCGAGGCGACGTTGTCTTGCTCTATCGCTCGATCACGAGATCGCTCAGCGGCTTGGAGCAACAGGGCAAGAAGAAGCCAGCGTCAATTTCCCGCTGGCGAATGCCGCCATTGTGGTTCATGGCCACCTCACCGCTCAAAAGTTTTGATTTGCAGGTGCCGCAGAGGCCTGTCGCGCACGACGAGGGGACCTTGATGCCGGCCTTCTTTGCGCATCCGAGGACGGTTTGTCCGCCGGCCACCTCGATCGAGCGCCCCTGTTTGCTTCAGACTGCGTGCGAAGAAATACTGCACGAAAAAATGACCCTGCTCCAGATCCGAGGGAGCAGCCGGCACGCCATGTTGTTCGAGATATCCCGGCGTCGCGTAGGTGACGATCTCGACACTGCATAACTTCCGCGCAGCAATTGATGTACCGGGTAGATCGCCGGCCCGTATTACGCAGTCTATCCCCTCTTCGACGATGTCGGCCTGACGTTCCGTGACACCGAGATGCAACTCGATATCTGGGTAAAGCGCGTAAAATTCCGGCAGCCGAGGGATCAGAATTGCATTGGCAAAGGTACCTCCGACGTCAACCCGAAGTCTGCCACGCGTGGCAAGGCGCCCGCGCGTGGCCTCATTGTTCATGTCTTCGAAATCGGCAATCAGGCGAATGGCGCGCTCGTAGTAGGCGTTGCCTTCGGAGGTTACGCTGATCGACCGTGTCGTGCGCTCAAGCAGTTTGAGGCCCAGGCTGGTCTCGAGATCCTGAACGAGCTTACTCACGGTCGACCGCGGCGCCCCCATCGTGTCCGCTGCCTTCGCAAAAGATCCCGCCTCGACGACGCGAACAAAGGCTCTGATCGCTCCCAACTGATCCATTGGCGTTTCTCCATCGAAACTCGCGAAGGCCATTGCCTCGAAGTCGATCGAACCCTTGCGAAGGCAACTCGTTTGACGGGACGTGTCACGCAGCCAGCGGCACGAGGTTGGCCTGGATCTGGTCTCGAAATTCCTCGTATCGGCTCGGCAGCTTCAGTGCTTCTCCGAGATGCGCGGTGTCTTCGTCGCGATTGAAGCCGGGCTCGTTGGTGGCAACTTCGAACAGGATACCGCCTGGTGTGCGAAAGTAGATCGCCCAGAAATAATCGCGGTCGATGACCGGGGTTACCTGATACCCGGTGTCCATCAAAGCCTTGCGCACCTCCAGCTGCGTCTCACGGTTATCCACGGCAAAGGCGATATGGTGCACCGATCCTGCGCCCTGGCGTGCAGAGGCAGTCTTTGGCAACTCAGCGAGATCAATCGTATCCGCGCCGTTGCCGCCCGGAATAATGAAACGGGTGACATTGCCCTGCTTTTCGACGCGCTGATAGCCCATGAAGCCGATCAGTTCTTCGGTCGCAGCGATGTCGTGCAGGCTGAAGCGGGCACCCGCAAATCCGCGTATGGCCGCTTCGCCGGGAATTCCATCGGCCAGCCATGGAGCGCGGGTGTCGTTCGCGGATTCGATCAGCGCGAGACTGTCTCCATCCGGACCCATGAAGCGAAGGCGGTTGTCACCGAAGACAGTGTCGGTTTCCAGACCGTCGACGCCGTGCGCGGCGAACCGATCCTGCCAGAACTTCAGCGACCCCTTCGACACGGAGAACTGTGTCTCGCCGACCTCACCCACACCCGGACGACCCAGCATCATGTCCTGGAACGGGAAATAGGTCATGACCGTTCCGGCAGAGCCGTTTTCGTCCCCGTAATACAGATGGTAGACGCTCGGGTCGTCGAAGTTCACCGTCTGCTTGACGCGGCGCAGGCCAAGCGTGTCCGTGAAGAAGCGGTTGTTCTGACGGGCATCCGATGCCATCGAGGTTACGTGATGCAGTCCCTTGATATCCTTGATCATGACGATGCCTTCCTTGGCGCTATGTGATCTGATGGGAGCAAACTACGCCTGTTGATCACTCACCGGAATTGCAATATTCATTGTGAATGAGTTGCACTGTGTGAAATAATGACATGAACGATTATAAAGCTCTCCGCACCTTCCTGCTCGCCGCCGAGAAGCGAAACTTTGCCCAAGTGGCGCGCGAACTGGACATGACGCCTGCGGCGGTCACGCGGGCCATCGCCGCACTCGAGGCCGAACTGGGCGTGCAGCTCTTCGTGCGCACCACGCGACAGGTATCGCTGACGACAGACGGAGCAATCTTCGCCGCACAGATACAGCCCGCGGTCAAAGCTCTGGAAGATGCACGCCGGGAGGTGATGAACGCGCACAAGGCTGACGAAGGGCGCTTGCGGATCAGCGCGCCGACGTGGTTCGGCAAGACTGTTCTGCCGCCGATCCTCTCAGGCTTCAAGGAGCGATATCCGAAGATGAGTTTCGAGATCTCGCTGTCCGATGGATTGGTAAACATCGTTGACGACGATTATGACCTCGCCATCCGCATTTCGTCGCAGCCTTCGGACAAGTTCACGATCTGGCGGAAGGTTCGGGTGGTACCACGCATCCTCGTCGCCGCACCTGGCAGCCGGTTCGCTGCGATGGAGCATCCCAGCGAGCTGAAGCCGGATGACTGCCTTGCCTATAGCGGGGAAAGCCGTCGTGAGACTTGGGTGCTGTCGGACGGGGGATCGAGTCTTTCCATTTCAGCGGGCCGGGCCTTCAGCGCCAACAGCGGCGAAGTCTTGGCGGACATGGCCGCGGATGGTGCAGGCGTTGCCTTGTTGCCGGGCTTCAATATTGCCGATCACCTCAGACGTGGCCGCCTCATCCACGTCTTCAAGGGCTGGGCGCCGACCGACCTGTGGTTGACGCTTTTTTATCCGCCGTACCAAGCGCTTCCGCCCCGTATTGCCTCGTTCTCGAAATTCTTTGAGGAACAGGTTGCGGCCCGCATGGTAATGCTGGACTGACGCGTATCTGACAGCTGGGCTCAGTCTTTTGGCATCGCACGAAGCTTTCTGGCTACCTTTTCCTGAAGCTGCCACAGGTTTCGATCGTGGATGTTGCGGTCCACCAGATCCGACACAGTCCGATGCAGATATTCTGCGCACGATCCGGCAGGTCCGCACGCCTGTGCGATCAGCACCGCAGCATCGTCGAGTGAGATTTTCTCCGTGAGCTGAGACTGTTTCGTGCTTGCCCAGAACGTCAGGGCGCGACGTGTGCCCGTAGCAGTCCTGACCGTGACCCACCGAACCATATCGCACACCTCCGAATACCGGATCTCCCGCGCCAGAAGAGTGCGCAGATCCTGCCTCCTGCTCGCACACGGAAGTTTGAGGATGAGGCCCGTACAACTCCCTCCCGGCCGAAGCGCCAACATAAGGCCCGGCGCATCCGAAGTGGCCCGCAGGCGCTCGATCCTGAGCGAGAACGCACGGTGCCATCCATGGGCAACGGCTTCCATACGGGCGGACACGTCGAAACCGGGGTTCCACATCAGGGATCCGTAGGCGAAAACCCATATTCCCTCGTCCCCAGCCTCCTGCTCAACCGTGCGAACGAGGTGATCGAGTTGTCGCGTTGAGATGGGGGTCCAGTTGGGTTCTGGGCCTTCGTCGTCGACCACCCGGATGCTTCTCGCAACAAGGTCTGTCGTGAGCTGCATGGCAACAGGTACACGCGTCTGGCCTTTCGGTTTTTTGAGCATCGCGTTACCTGCTTCGACGGGAATAAGATGAGATGATCTTGTGTTTAGATCGGCGACGGATGCGTGGGAGGCCGCACCCGTCGCCGGTGCCGATCAAGCTTGGACGAAGGCCAGCAAATCGGCGTTCAGCACGTCGGCATTGACCGTCAGCATGCCGTGCGAAAAGCCGGGATAGGTCTTCAGCGTTCCATTTTTCAGAAGCTTGATTGCCTTGTGGGCCGCGTCTGCGATCGGCACGATCTGGTCGTCTTCGCCATGCAGCACCAGCGTCGGAACCGAGATTGCCCGCAGGTCTTCCGTCTGGTCGGTTTCGGAGAAGGCCTTGATGCCATCATAATGGGCCTTGGCGCTGCCCATCATGCCCTGGCGCCACCAATTCTGGATCACGCCTTCCTGCACCGTGGCGCCCGCCCGGTTGAAGCCGTAGAAGGGGCCGGCAGGAACGTCGCGGAAGAACTGCGCCCGGTTGGCGGCGAGGGCAGAGCGGAAACCGTCGAACACTTGGATCGGCAGGCCTTCCGGGTTGCTTTCGGTCTTCATCATCAGAGGCGGGACGGCCGAGACGAGAACAGCCTTGGCGACGCGGCCGGAGGGCTGGCCGAACTTCGCGACATAGCGAGCGACTTCGCCGCCGCCGGTGGAGTGGCCGATATGGATGGCATTGTTCAGGTCGAGCGCTTCCGCCACTGCAAATGCGTCGGCTGCGTAATGATCCATGTCGTGCCCCTCGGACACCTGCGCAGAACGACCGTGTCCGCGACGGTCATGCGCGACGACGCGATAGCCCTTCGACAGGAAGAACAGCATCTGTGCGTCCCAGTCGTCGGAGGACAACGGCCAGCCGTGGTGGAACACGACCGGCTGTGCATCCTTCGGACCCCAGTCCTTGTAGAAAATCTCAACACCGTCCTTGGTGGTTACATAAGCCATGGTCTTGTTTCCTTCGATTGGATGGGGGGCGGATGCAGTCTCGGCTGCGAAGCTGGAAGCAGGAAAAAGTGCGGCAGCCGCTGCGGCAGCACCGGCGGAAACCAGCGCGCCTCTGCGTGTGATGGAAGAAATATGCTGGATCATCTCGCGTCCTGCGATTTCGTGTTGGAAACATCAGCCGATGCTGTGTTTGTCTGACAGCCTGATATTGCCGCCAGATGTGCCCCATCACAATTGCAGGAATAATTTCGAGTTTATTGCCGGTAATGAAATAGTCGCTTTGCTGGGGAAGGCCGAAAGGCCGGAGGTATCCTTCCGAGGCAGCATGCTCCGACAACTAGAGTGCCGAGTCGCCCAACCGTCGCCCATAAGCAACGCTTTGCTCTCCTATGGGCTTCCGCTCAGTCTGATAACGTTTCAAGCCGTCTCGAAGTGAGCTTGAGCGCGCCAGGTGTCGTTGCAGGGACATCGCATCGCCGGCAGCCTTGGAAACACCCATTGCCGTATGGGGACGGGCAACGAACGCTGCGTCTCCGACCAGCGCCACGGATTGTCCAACCATGCGCTCAGCTGCGTAGTCAAAAATCGCCTGGATCGACGGCGTGTCCTCTGCCTGGACGGCGAGGGCGAACGGGGTCGGCAGCATCGCCACCGCATCAGCATGCAAGGCTCCCACCCGGCTTGTGGCCACAGTGCCGCGCGGGAGCGAGTAAGGGTAGGCTGTTTCATCACGATCGGTCAGGGTGCTTGCGAGCCCGCCTTCACTGACGGGGCGATACCAGACCCAGTTGTAGCGCCGTTGTCCCGGCGTTGTTTCGCCGTCCGGGCCAGGCACCAGATAGCCGAGGATATGCACGCCGGACTGGATATAAAAGGCGAAACGATCGATCAGGATGGATGAACCCGAAGGAAGGTTCGTTTCAGGCAGCAATCCGCGCCATGCAACGTAACCCGCATACCGGTTATACCGGTCGTTGTTGAGGTTCGCCCGCACGACCGAGCCAAGCCCGTCCGCACCGATGACCAGATCGGCCTTTTCGGATGAGCCGTCGGCAAACACGATGGTAGCACCATCGTCGGCATCGATCACGGCTTGAACGGCCCGTCCTGTCTGGTACCGCCCTTGTTCCAGGCGCGCCAAAACCTCCGCGTAAAGAAAATTCCACGAAATCTGCATCTGGGGCATCGACAGCGCCTGGGCGACCGAGCCGTCAGCATTGAAGTAGATCCGTTCGCGGGCCATCACGCCGACATTGGCTGCATGATCGGCGCCGATCCTGCGCAGCATGTGAAAGACGTCTTCCTGGGGCACCAGTCCCGCGCCGCGCCTGGCAAGGCCGGCGTGGGAGCGCTCGTAAACAACCACGTCATGGCCGTCATTCTGCAACAAGATTGCGGTGAACAGGCCCGCGAGCGAGCCGCCGACCACGCGAATACGCAATGCTTTCATGATGGGCGCCTTTCTTATTTGCCGGAGGAAGCGATCGAGCGATTGCGGCCGAGGACCAGAACCACAAGCGCAATGATGGCGAGCGTGCCACCCAGGATGCTGACGCCGGTCCATTCTCCCTCGCTCCATGCGAGGGTCGCGACTGCCGAACCCAATGCGCCGCCGAGGAACATGCCGGTCATGAAGATGGTGTTCAGACGGCTACGGGCTTGCTGGTCGAGCGCATAGATGAGGTGCTGGTTCGATACGAGCGCGCTTTGGATACCGAAATCCAGCACGATGACGCCGACGATGAGACCGGCAATCGCGCCCCAAAGACCAAACACAACCCATGCGACCAGCGTCAGGATAGCACCACCCCATACCACGAAGGACGGGCCATGCTTGTCGGCGACGCGACCCGCGAGCGGCGCAGCAAAGATGCCCACCGCGCCAACCACGCCGAACAGACCTGCCACATCGGCGCCAAGGTTGAAACGCGGTCCCTGCAGGTAGAGGGCGAGGATCGTCCAGAACGCCGTGAACGAGGCAAATAGAGCAGCCTGAACGAATGTCGCCGTGCGCAGCGTCGGCAAGCGTGCCCAGAGATGCGCCAGCGAGCGGAGCGCCTTGCCATAGGCCATGCTGGAGGTTGCCCGGTGATGGGGCAATGTCACGAACATCAAGATTGCGGCGACCAGAGCCAGCTGTACGCCAATCCAGAACATTTCACGCCAGCCGCCATGCTCTCCGACAAAGCCGGACAAGGTGCGGCTGAAAAGGACCCCTGACAGCACGCCCGCCATGACCGTGCCGATCGTCGCACCGCGCTTTTCGGGGGTTGCCAGTGACGCCGCAAATGGAACGATCTGCTGCGCCACCGTCGCGCTGGCGCCAACCACAAGCGACGCCATGACCAGCGTCCAGGCCGTCGGCGCCATAGCCGCCAGGGCCAAGGCGACGGCCAGCACGACAAACTGACCGACAATCAGCGGCTTGCGATGAAGGATATCGCCAAGCGGCAGCAGCAGAAACAGGCCAAGCGCATACCCGAGTTGGGTCGCGGTCGGGATCAACGTCGCAGCGGACTGTCCGGGAAACTCCGCCTCGATGATACCCAGCATCGGCTGGTTGTAATAGATATTGGCGACGGCGATGCCGCTGGCGGCCGCCATGGCCAGCAGGCCGAGCCTATCGGTTCCCTTGGCGGTTCCGTCACCGGGTAAGGGTGATGCCTTCGCATGTTGCAAAGTTTCCATCTCGAAGTCTCTCCGTATATTTTCGTTGACCCCCTTCTACAATTTAATCTCATTCCGTTTTAGTCTGCCTAAATGATCGGCCTGAATATCGAGAATCGATATAATGAACACGGATGACGTGCGCGTTTTCACCATTGCCGTCGACGCTGGAAGCCTTGCCGAAGCAGCCCGCCGGCTGGGCATCCCGGCCATGGCTGCAAGCCGTCGGCTGGCTGCGCTCGAAACGTCGCTCGGTATACGGCTGATGCACCGCACCACCCGCGCGTTGTCGCTGACACCGGAAGGCGAAACGTTTCTGCCCTATGCCCGGTCGATCATCGACAATGAGCAGGAAGCCACATCGCGGTTGCGCTCCGATGGCCGGGGCGCGGCCGGATTGCTGCGCGTTTCGGTATCCGCTGCCTTCGGCCTTGCATTCGTGGCGCCGCTTGTACCCCGTCTGCTGGATGATCATCCCGAGCTGCGCATCTCGCTCGACGTGACCGACACGCTTCCCGATCTCGTCGCGACGGGTATCGATCTCGCCATCCGCATTGCCCATCTGCGCGACAACAGCTTGATCGCGCAAAAGCTGGCGGACAATCCGCGGCTTCTGGTCGCGGCACCCGATTATCTTCAACGGCGTGGCCAGCCGGCCTTTGTGGGCGATCTGGCCCTGCACGATTGCCTTCCGCTCAACGGCACCAGTCATTGGACGATGCGTGACGAGACGGCGCCGGACGGTGCGCGGGAAAAACATCTCCGCGTTCACGCGCGGTTTTCGTCGAGCAGTATCGCCATCTGCCATGCCGCCTGCCTGGCGGGCGCAGGCATCGCGCTGTTGTCGCACTGGGCCGTCCGCGATGACCTGCAGGCGGGCCGGCTTGTCGCTGTCACGCTCGCCGACGGCGCGCCCGAGAACATGCCGATCTGGGCCGTCTACCCGACCACGCGGCTGGTTTTGCCCAAGGTGCGGGTATTCGTCCAGGCCCTGCAGGACGCCCTGGCGGCCGATGCCGATCGAGGAAGCAAACCATCCGCTTGATGAGTCAGACCCGAGGGCCCGTCGCTGGGATATGACTAGGACGACGCCGCCAGACGGGGCGCCGGGATGGCGCTGATGATGTTCTGTGTGGCCGCGTCTGCAAGGGCGCTGTGCTCGCTGGAGACAACCTTGTTGCGTCCGGTTGATTTTGCTGCATAGAGGGCTCGATCCGCAAGGTCGAAGGCGGTGTCGAGGGCCTGCGGTCCCTCGGTCACCGGTGCGGCTCCGGCGCTGACGGTGACGGCGCGATCCATGCCGAGACGCGCCCAGTCCGCATGCTCGAACGACACCCGGACGAGATTGCCGACCGCCAGGCCATCGCTCGGCGAGGCGCTCGGCAGATAAGCGACGAACTCCTCTCCTCCTGTCCTTGCGATATGCCCCGACGCTCCGACCGTCTGGCGCAGGACTTCGGCCAGCAGGACGATGGTGCGGTCGCCGGTGGCGTGTCCGAACGTGTCGTTGACCTGCTTGAAATGATCGATGTCGAAGACCAGAGCCGTTCCGCTTGGCGTGCCGCTTCCAAAGGTTCGCTCGATCGCCTTCTCGAAGCCGCGACGGTTGGCAAGACCGGTCAGATGGTCCTTCTCCGCGTCGTTGCGATGTCGTTCGATGGCCTTCGAGACGATCGCGCCGAGGGCCGTGAACGGAAAGATCATGCAAACGGTGATGGTGGAGATATGAACCGCCAGATTGTAGCCAGAATTGGCAAAATCGCCGAGTTGGTCGCTCGACTCGGTGAAGAACGTAAAGAAGGTGGTCCGAAGCACCGAGTCGAACACGACGACCGTGCTCGCCGCCACAAGCCCGATGTCGATGCGGCGGGACGCACGTGGTACGACAGTCACGACGGCGATCCCGAGGAGGACGGCGAAAGCTGCGTCTGTCAGGAACAGCTGCCAGACAAGGCTTTGCTCGATGAAGACGAGATAGGCCAGGATCGGTGTGTAGACGACGACGAGGCCCCGCCGTGCAACACGGTGCCGCCGTGCGCCGAAATGGATCATCAGCCCGCTGCCGTAGCAATAGGCAGCACCGATGAAAACCATGCCCGAACTGAACGCGTCGAACAGGGCGTGCAGGGAGAACGTCGACAGCACGAAGCCAAGCGCGGTCTGGGCAAATCCCGCTGCCCAGTGCCAGGATGGCGTCAACCCGGCGCGCCACAGACAGAAGAATGTCACGGCAACGATGTTGAACAACAGCGGCGGCACGTAGACCACGAGATTGCTTGCCCCCATCGTGTCCCCACGCCCCTTCTGACTTTGGTTCATTGACCGGAGGTTGTAGCGTCGACAGGTTAAGCTTTTGGTCGCCATCGGGATTGCGTGGCTCCGAAACCGCCAAGAGACGATCGCACGCAGCCGTTATGCGTGCATTCGCGCCTTGTCAGGCCGCAGACGGCGCAGGGGGCGCGACGAGGGCCAGGATCGTTTCGACATTGAACGACAGGCGCTTTTCCAGCGCCGCGCGTGTCATCATGCGTTGGCCGTAGACCAGCGAACTCGTCGCCTGGTTCGTGAAGTAATAGTAGCAGATCGAGGTGATGGTCAGGCTCAACTGCACCGGATCGATACCCGCCCGGAAGATGCCCTCGAGCTCACCGCGACGCAGAATATCATCGACAAGCGGCTGGGACGTCGCAGCCCCGTCCCGCAGGATCCGGGACTTTCGGAAATAGGCTGCTTTCAGCTGATTTTCGGAGTTGAGGATCGTGATGAATTCCGGATGCTCCAGATAATAGGTCCACACGAAGGTGATCAGCGCGATCAACGCCTCTCGTGGAGGAAGCGCATCGAGGTGCAGGGCGGCTTCGGCATCCCAGACGTCCCGGTAGACCTTCTCCAGAACGGCCTGATAGAGCATCTCCTTGCTGCCGAAATACTGATAGATCATCCGCTTGTTGATCTCGGCCCGGTCGGCGATGGCGTCGATGCGTGCGCCCGCCAACCCGTTCGCGGCAAATTCCGCCGTGGCGGCCTCGAGGATGCGCGTCTGGGAAAGATCGGGCCTTCGCGGGTGTCGTCGTCGAGGCTGCTCAGCCGCTTCCTCAGGCTTTTCTTCCGTCAAGGCGTTCTCTCGTCGATGATTGTGCGTCCCCGAGATCCCGCACAGGACATGAGGACGTCACCCGTGTCGAGCCCGTCGCATGGGTGAGATAGAGCGGTTTTCCACCCTCGAGTCAACGGCTTGCCGCAGAAGGTAAGTAACCGCTTCGTTATTTGCAGGTGCTATCACCCTGCAGGAACTACGAATTTTTCCTATCCAAAACGCCGCTGTCATCCGGGCGTCAACAAACGGCCCTAGAGAATGCCATGCTGGCAATGCCTGCAGATCACCGTGCGGTCGCGCTTGGCCGATCCGGACGTGTCTGCGGCACCCGATGCAGACGGAACGGCCACGTCCTCCGCAAGGAGGCTTCCAGACAGAGCAAAATGCATATGGCAGGTCATTCCATCGACATCCGAGATCTCGAAAAGCGGTTCGACCGCACCCAGGTCCTCAAGCGCATCAACCTTCACATTCGTGAAGGAGAGTTTCTGACGCTGCTAGGGCCTTCCGGGTGCGGAAAGTCGACGCTGTTGCGGCTCCTGGCCGGTTTCGAACCCTGCACTGCTGGCCGCATCCTGATGGACGGTCGCGATATCCTGCCCCTGCCCCCGAAAGCCCGCGACATTGCGATGGTCTTTCAGTCCTACGCGCTCTATCCGCACATGACGGTCCGCGGCAATCTGGCGGTGCCGCTGGAGATGTCGCGCCTCACGTTCCTGCAACGACTGCCGGGCGCGGCGCTGTTATCGCCAAGGGTGCGCTGCATCCGCAAGGGCATTGCCGGACGTGTCGCCGACCTGGCCGAACCGCTCGGCCTGACGGCGCTTCTCGACCGAAAGCCGGCGCAACTGTCCGGCGGCCAAAGGCAGCGTGTCGCTGTTGGCCGGGCCATGGCCCGTCATCCATCCGTCTTTCTGATGGACGAGCCCCTGTCCAATCTCGATGCGAAATTGCGTCAGGACTTGCGTGCCGAAATCATCGACCTGCATCGCCGCACCGGGATAACCTTCGTCTACGTCACACATGACCAAAGCGAAGCGCTGGCAATGTCGGACCGGGTTGCCGTCATGGAGGACGGTGAAATCCGGCAGTGTGCGACACCGCACGAGATCTACGACCGACCGGATCATCTGTCCGTCGCCCGCTTTGTCGGCGCGACTGCGATCAATGAAATGCCGGCAACGGTCAGGCTGGGCGCCGTGTCGGTCAATGGCGTTCCGCTGCAGCTGAACGTGGCAGGTCTTCCGGACGGGGAATACCGGCTTGCCGTTCGGCCGGAGCGCCTGCACGTGGTCGATGACGGAAGGCATGACTTTTCGCTGCCTGTAGACCAGATCGAATTCACCGGAAACGAAGTCGGCATCCGGTGTAACGGTGCGCAGATCGGCGCCGGAACCATCCGCGTCCAGCTTCGGCCGGAGAATTTTGCGCGGTTGCGGCAGGGACGAGCGGCGGGCGAGAGGATCCCGCTCGGGATCGCCGAGGGTGCGGCCCTTTTCTTCGATGCCTCCGGGCGGCGAGTCAGCGCACTGCCTCTCCCGTCGCGGCGGGTGCAGGAGGTCCGTCGTGAACACGCGGTCTGATACACGGGCTGGCAACGATGCGCTGCGCAGCGCCGCCGTGAGCTATGCGACGCTTGCGCGGGTGTTTTCGGCACCGGCGTTCCTCCTTCTCGTCGCCACCGTGGTTGCGCCGGTTTTCGTCGTCGTGCTGATCAGCTTCACGGATTACCGTCTCGGACGCCTGACCCTGAACGTCGTCGGTCTGGGGAACTATACCCGGCTACTTTCCGATCCGTTCTTCTGGGGCGCGCTTCGCAACTGCGCCATCTACACCGCGATTGTCGTGCCCATCTCGGTCTTCGGCGCCCTCTACCTTGCCGTGCTGCTCGACGCCCGGCGGCAATCCCGGCGTTTCTACGAGATCGTCTTCTTCCTGCCCGTCACCTCCACGTTGACAGCCATGTCGATCGTCTGGAGCTATCTCCTCAATGGTCATATCGGACCCCTGGCCCACCTCTTGGCGGGCCTTGGCCTGCCGCCGGTCGATTTCTTCGCGGACGGCACGCTGGCGCTGATCGGGCTTTCGATCATCGGCGTCTGGCATTTGATCGGCTTCAACCTGATCCTCTTCCTCGCGGGCCTCACCGTCATATCCAGCGAGTTGAAAGAGGCGTCCGCCCTGGACGGAATGGACGGTTTCTGGGACCGGCTTCGCTATCTCACCTGGCCTCTTCTGGCGCCGACGACGATCGTGATCTTCGTGCTGAGCTGCATCCAGGCGTTCCAGGTGTTCGATACCGTTGCCGTGCTCACGAATGGCGGCCCCTACGGCGCGACAGAGATGCTTCTGCACAAGATCAACACCGACACCTTTACTGCGCTCAAGGCCGGCTACGGCAGTGCGCTCACCGTTGTCTATCTGGTGCTCATCGGCACCTTCTCTCTGCTGCAGGTTTGGCTCGGCAATCGAAAGGCGCATTTCTGATGGCGCGTTTCTCCGTTCGCCCGATCCTCGCGCATGCCGTTCTGGCCAGCGTCGCCTTCGTGATGATCTATCCCTTCGTCTGGATGTGGCGGGCGTCCACCCAGGCGCCCGGCGAGATTTTCGGCAGACTGAACGAAACGCCGCCGCTCCTCGCCTCGATTGCCGACAACTATGCCCGCGCGCTCTTGGACAGCCCCCTTCCCCGCTTCATGCTGAACGGCGCGATCATGACCGGCGGTATCCTGCTGGTGCAGATCGTGACGACGGTGACCTGCGCCTACGCCCTTGCCAAATTCGAGTTCCGCGGCCGGCGCCTGATCTTTGCCATCGTCCTCCTCAGCCTGTCCGTGCCGGCGCAAGCAACGGCATTGCCCATCTTCATCGTGCTCGCCAGGTTCGACATGCTCGACACCTATGCGGGCGTCATGCTGCCCTACCTCACCTCCGGCTTCGCCATTTTCCTGTTTCACCAGTTCATCCGGTCCTTTCCCGACGAGATCATTCTGGCGGCGCGGCTCGATGGCATGAGCGAGGTCGAAATCGTCATCCGTATCCTTCTCCCAGCCATGATGCCGGCCCTCGCCGCATTCGCGATCTTCTCGATCACCTTCCACTGGAACGATCTCTATTGGCCGATGATCGTGATCCGATCCGTCGATCTGGCGCCGCCGACCCTTGGCCTCCTGTTTTTCCGCGGCCAGGAGGGAGGTGACAGTTTCGGCCCCTTGATGGCCTGCGCAACCCTGGTCACCGCTCCCCTGATCCTGATCTTTCTCGCCGCACAGCGGCGGTTCGTACAGGGCGTAACGATGACCGGCGTCAAGTAATGCGGCTTTGTCCGGCAGGCGCCAGACAGGGACGACCGTCAACCCCTACTCATCCAAAGGAACCACCGATGACAGTGAAAGCCATCCTCACAGCCGCGGCCCTGGCTCTAGGCGTTACCGCGCCGGCCCTTGCCGCGGACTCCGTCACGCTGGACTTCTATCACAGCCAGTTGCCCTTCCTGCCGTCCCTCATCGAGGGGTTCAGGAAAGCGCATCCCGACATCGTCATCCATGATCTGGCGCCGGTGGCCAGCTACAGCGCAGGCGACCAGACCGTCATCCGCGGCATGATGACCGGCACGGCGCCCGACGTCTATCTAGCGTCCTACGCGTCGCTCGCGTCGATCGCCGACGTGATGAAGGATCGCGGCAATGCGCAATCGCTCGATCCGCTGTTTGCGAAAGAGGGCAAGGCCTGGACCGCCGCCAACTATCCTCCGGCCATTCTTGATCTCGCAAAGGTCGGCGGCGAGCAATATGCCATGCCGTTTACGGCGTCGCTGCCACTGCTCTACGTCAACAAGGAACTGGTGGAAAAGGCTGGCGGCACGATCGACCATTTCCCGAGCACCTGGGACGGCGTCATCGATCTTGCGGCGAAGATCAGCAAGTTTGGCGATGGCGTCCAGGGCATCGGCTTTTCGGTCGGCGGACTGAGCGATGACTGGTACTGGCAGATGATGGTGATGAGCGCCGGCGACAGGATGCTCAACGACGAGAGCACCGGTATCGGCTATGACAACAAGGCCGGACTGGAAGCGCTCCGCGTCACGCAGGACATCGCGGTCAAGACCGGCATGTCGGTCTATGCCGATCCGAAGCCTGCCCAGCAGCAGTTCTTCGCCGGAAAGATCGGCATCGTGGTGGAATCCCCTTCGGATCTGGTCGCCTACGAGACGGCGATCGGCGACCGCTTCACCATGCGCACCGTCCGCTTCCCGCTGATCGACGCTGAGAAAGGCGGGCTGCCGGCCGGCGGCAACGCGTTGATGGTGCTGGCGAACGATCCTGCCAAGCGCGCTGCGGCTTGGGAATTCATCAAATACATGACCAGCGTCGCGGTGCAGGCCGACGTTTCCAAAGCGAGCGGCTACATGCCGGTCAACGTGCAGAGCGCCAGTGCGCTGCAGGGCTTCTACGCAGACCATCCGAACTTCCAAACGGTGTTCGCCTCGACGCCTGCCGCACGACCCTGGTTTGCCTATCCCAACAACACGGCCGATGGCGTCTGGAAGGGGGTCGCGCCCATCCTCGACCAATTGCAGCGCGGCAAGCTGACGGCCGACGCAGCCCTGCCGATGATCCGCGACCACGTCGCCGGCGTGATGGCATCGCAGTAACTTCGGCGTCCATGATCGACCCTTAAAAACGACCGGCGGGCGCGCGCTCGCCGGTCAGCCAGCCTGCCGGTTCACGTCCTCCCCGGCGCTTTTGGAATAAACTTTGGCCGCATGCATCATATCGCCCCGCAGAACGTTAGCTGACATCACCGGGGTGCCAACATGCAGACAAATCAATGGCTTTCTCTTCTCGTCATCATCCTGATGATGGGCGCGTTTCTATGGGGTCGTTACCGCTACGATCTGGTCGCCGTCGGTGCCCTGCTGGTCGCGATCGTCGTCGGCATCGTTCCGCCGAAATCCGCCTTCACGGGATTTGCCGACGATATCGTCATCATCGTTGCCAGCGCGCTCATCGTCAGCGCCGCCATTTCCCGGTCCGGGGTCATGGACATGGCATTGCGCCGGTTCTCCCCCGAACGGCGCGGCCCACGGGCGCAGCTCATCATGCTCGTCGTTATCGTCGCGGTTCTCTCGGCCTTCATCAAGAACATCGGCGCCCTCGCCATCATGATACCGGTGGCCGTTCAGATGGCGCGCGCCTCCAGCGTTTCGCCCTCCATGTTCCTCATGCCGATGTCCTTCGCCTCGCTGCTCGGCGGGTTGATGACGCAGATCGGCACGTCGCCGAACATCATCGTGTCCCGCGTGCGCGAGGAGATTACCGGGCAGCCTTTCACGATGTTCGACTACACCCCCGTCGGCTTGTCCTTGGCGGTCGCCGGAACCGTGTTCCTGGCCGTGTCCTACAAGCTGCTTCCGGAGCGTCGCCGCGAGGAAGCCACGATGGACGAGGCGCTGAAGATCAGCAATTACACGACGGAAGCCAGGGCCGTTTCCCCCTCCTCCGCGATCGGCATGTCGGTCAGCCGGCTTCAGAAACCCGCCGGCGGCGATGCGATGATCACCGCAATCATCAACACCGCCGGGCAAAAGAGAACCCCCCTGCCAGACTCGGTCGTGCGCGAGGGCGACCTCCTGATCATCGAGGGAGAGCAGAGCGCGCTCGATCGCATCGTCAGCGAGGCGAAGCTGCAACTCTCCGATCGCAAGACCGTCGAAGACACGCAGACCGAGGTCAGCGCCGTCGAGGCCATCGTCGGTGAGCACTCGCGGCTGATCGGCCTGAGCGCAAAGGATCTGTCCCTGTTCGAGAGTACGGGGCTGAACCTGCTTGCCGTCAGCCGCCGGGACAAGAGGATCACGGAACGCCTCGGTGAGATCAAGATCCGCAACGGCGATGTCATCGTTCTCCAGGGCGACCTGCAGAAACTGCCGGACCTTCTCCGGGAATGGGGCTGCCTGCCGCTCGTGCAGCGCAACATGCGCCTCGGCAGCGTGCGCAACGGCCTGATCCCCGTTCTCATTCTGGCAGCGACGATGGCGGCGACGGCGTTCGGCGGTGTTCCTGTGGCCACGGCCTTCTTCGCTGCGGCCTTCCTCATGGTGGCGACACGGTCCCTGCCTCTGCGCGATGTTTATACGCATCTGGATGCGCCGATCCTGATCATGCTCGCCGCGCTCATTCCGATCAGCGACGCGTTGAAGACCACGGGGACAACGGATGTGATCGCGGACGTCCTGTCCCGGACCGCCGAACTGCTACCGCCTTACGGCGCACTCGCGCTGATCCTTGTCGCAGCCATGGCCGTCACGCCGTTTCTGAACAATGCAGCGACCGTTCTCGTGATGGCACCCATCGCGGCGACCTTCGCCAGTAAGCTCGGCTTCCAGCCGGACGCCTTCCTGATGGCCGTGGCGATCGGTGCGGGCTGCGATTTTCTCACCCCGATCGGCCATCAGTGCAACACGCTGGTGATGGGCCCGGGTGGATATCGGTTCGGCGACTATGCCCGGCTTGGCCTTCCCCTGTCGATCATCGTCGTCCTCGTCAGCGTGCCCATGCTTCTCCTGTTCTGGCCGATCTGACCAGAGACTGCGGACAATCCAGCGATCGCCTGCCGGGAGGCGGTCGCACGCGTTTGGCGTGATAGAAGCTATGATCTGGAGCTGGGCCCGACCAACTGGCGAGGCTGCTGCCATGTCTACCGACACCCTATCGGTAGAACCCGCCGCCCGGACTGTTACGGACCGGGCGGTCGGACGGTGCGTCAGGCCGTCTTCGCCTTGCCGGCACGCTTGGAGGATCGCACGGCGACGACCTTGGCAAGGAGGGTCTCGCAGATCTTCAGCCGCTCCAGAGCGGTTTCCGTCGGGCATTCGAAGATCAGTCTGTCCTCGCGCAAAGATGGCGTCTGCCGCTTGGACAACGCGGCAACGAGCTTCTTTGACGGCGGCTTTCCAAACGCAAGCGCAATGGCGCGGGGGCCGGCATCGATCCTGGTGATGCCGAGACGACCCGCCCTGCGCTTCAGCCGAGCAAGCCGCAGGAGAAGCGTGACCTCTGCGGGCACGTCGCCAAAGCGATCCTCATACTCGTCCGCAAGATCGTCGATTTCCGCGATCGTCGCGGCACGAGCGAGTTTGGCGTGCAGGTTGAGACGAACAGTCGCGTCCGAAACAGAGGTCTCGGGGATCGAGCCGGATAGTCCGAGGTTGAGAGCGAGATCGCGATGTCCCCTCGCCTTGCTGCCCCCGACGGCCCAAGCCAGAAGCATCTGGTAGAGGCTCACACCGATCGCGCGCATGTGCCCCGCCTGGTCCTCACCGGCAATATCGCCGCCACCGCGCTGATCGAGATCCCCGAAGCTGATCGCCAGACCCGAGCCGAGCCGGTCGTTTTCAACCAGGGTGGCGAGACGTCGCCGGGTTTCCTCGGTCACCTCTTGGTCCGGGGCCGTCAGGAGATAGGCGGCGCCCTGGATCTTGCCGCGCCCGACCCGGCCGCGCAGCTGGTGCAACTGGGCGAGCCCGAACCGGTCTGCCCGCCAGACGAAGATCGTGTTGGCATTGGGCACGTCCAGCCCGCTTTCGATGATGTTTGTGGACAACAGGACGTCCCCGTCGCCTTCGGCGAACGCCACCATGATCTCGTCCATCTCGGCCGCCGGACGTTTGCCATGGGCAACGCGAAGGCTGAGCTCGGGCACGATATCCGCCAGCATTTCCTGCAGACCCTCGAGATCTTCGATCTGCGGTGCCACGACGAAGCTCTGTCCGCCACGTCGGTGCTCACGCATCAGGGCGACGCGCATCGTCGCGCGATCGGCGGGCGCAAGAACGGTTCTTACCGGACGCCGCCGCATGGGCGGTGTCGTCAGCAGGCTCACCTCCTGAAGGCCGACCAGCGCTGCCTGCAGGGTTCGGGGGATCGGCGTTGCCGACATCGTCAGTGTATGGAGCTGCGGCGCGAGCGTCTTCAGCGCCTGCTTGTCGCGCGTTCCGAAGCGATGCTCCTCGTCGACGATCAGCAGACCGAGGCGCGCGAAGGCGACGTCGCTGGCCAGCACCGCATGGGTCGCAACGACGATGTCGATTTCCCCAGCCGCCAGCCCGGCCTTCGCCGCCTTTGCCTCCTTGGCGTCGACAACGCGCGAGAGCATGGCAACCTTCAGGCCCGATCCGGCGAAACGCCGCTGGAATGCACCGAAGTGCTGACGGGCGAGCACCGTGGTCGGTGCAACCAGGACCACCTGATGGCCCGAAAGAGCCGCTGCGGCGGCGGCACGAAGGGCAATTTCAGTCTTGCCAAAGCCGACATCGCCGCAGATCAGCCGGTTCATTACCGATCCCGACGCCAAATCGGCCAGAACGGCATCGACCGCGGCCGCCTGGTCACCGGTGAGCGAATACGGGAAGGCGGCGCACAGCTTTCCATAGGCTCCGGGCGGGGGCACGAGTATGGCCCCGACCTTTGCCCGATGATCGCGCGCAAGGGTCTTCAACTGTTTCGCGGCCGTGCGCACATCCCTTGCGATCGCGGCCCGCTTCCTGGCCCAGGCGTCCGTGTGCAGCCGGTCGAGCTTGACCACTTCCGGCGTCGAACCGTAGCGCCAGAGCTTTCCGAACTCTTCCATCGGGACGAGAAGCGAAGCGCCGTTGTGATAGGCGAGCCGTGCCGCATCGCGCTGCTCGCCGTCGATCTCCACCGTTTCCAGGCTTTCGAGGATGCCGATGCCGTGATCTTCATGCACGACGACATCGCCGAGCGTGAGGTCCGGCTCTTCCAGCCCGCGCGTCGTCATGGAGTCTGCGGTTTGACCGAGGATGTCAGCGGCGGCGATGACGATACGTTTCGCCGCCGCGTCGAGAAACCCCTGGTCGAGCGCGGTTTCCAGCTTCAAGACAGCACCCGGCTTGGTCGCGACAACGTCGCGCCAAGACGCGATCCCGCCGAGATCCGAACCGAGCGCACGCTCGACGCGCCGACAAAATCCGTCGAAGCGTTTTCCCGTGCCCGCGAGGACGATCGTGTGGGAAGAGCGCATGTCGGTGAGAAAGGTGAGAACGGACCGCCGCGGATTGGGCTCAGACAGAAAGGCGGGCAGGACGTCGTCGGCCGCAAAGGGCAGATCGCTTGACGGCTGCGCCCGGAGAAGGTCGACCCATTCCACCGCGTCCAGATAGAGGGAAGCCTCGGACGCGCGCCGCTGGCCGCGCAGATCCTCCTCTGCCTGCCGTGCATCGCGGATGATCTCGAGATAGGTTTCAAGGCGGGCATCGAGATCGGGTGCAAGGATCACCGGCACGCCGTCCAGCAGATCAAACACAGTCTGCAGCTCGCCATAGAGCTGGAACAGCCCGCGCTCCGTCACGGAAAAGGACGAGGTGCCCTCGATCCCCGTCGTCTTGCCGGACGGGATCGCCTCGCTCGCCGGGCCGAAGACCATGCTTTCCCGCGTCACGACGGTGCGCTGGGTCAGCGGATCGTAGGTTCGCAGCTCGGCAATGCCGTCCTCGCCATCAAGGTGGATCCGCATCGGGAGCGACTGCCCGGCTGGAAAGATGTCAATGACGTCGGCCCGAAAGGCCACTTCGCCGGGCTCATCGACGAGGCTGTCCTCGACATAGCCGGTCGTCTCGACAAAATTGCGGAAAGCGTCCAGCGGGAACCGCGCCACGGTCGTCAGTTCGAAGAAGCTGGATTTCACGACGCTCAGCGGCGGGATCTTCTGGAGCGCGGCATCAAGAGACGTGACGAAAAGTGCGGGCCGGGAGAACTGGCACCAGACCCGCATCGCGTCCATCCGCCTCCCCATGCACTGGCGCGATGGGGAGATGCGATCGTAGGGAAGGCAGTCCCATGGCGGCAGGAAGACAACATCGAAATCCGGATCAAGGCTCCGGACGGCCTCGACGATACTGGAAGCCGCCGTTTCGCTTCGGGCGATATAAGCAAGCGGCCCCTGCAGGGCCTCAATCTGCTCCATCAGCTTGACCGCGATCAGGGATGCCGGGGGCTTTGGCAAGAGGCGCGAGATATCGGGTGAAACGGGAATGGCGGTTTCTGTGTAATCCGTGACGCGCAACACCTACTCCTTGGCCCGCGACCGGGCCTCAACACGATGTGTTCCGATCCGCGGAAAGCACATTTCTCAGACAGAACAATCAGCCGGAGGGTGGTTGGTTCCGATGGGAAATGGCCGGCGGATGACTTGTGCGGAGAGGCGGCATGTCCCGGCCTTGGGAGCGCGTTGGAGCGCTGTCGAACGCGCTCTGAGATGTTGTGCACCCCATTTTGGCGACGGACATGGAAACAGAACCACCGGTCGCGCCGGACCGCGCGACCTAGCCCGAAACGACGGCCAGCTTGCGCGCCGGCCTGATCGGACGCAGGCTCGTGGCCGGTGCCGGGCGGCCGACATAATAGCCCTGCATGAGGTCGATCTTCAGCCGGTGCATAAGATCAAAGTGCTCTTCGGTCTCGACCCCCTCGACAAGGATCGTTGCCCCGCGATTGCGCGCAAGCCGCAGGATGTCATCGAGCATGGCGCAGCCACGCCGGGTATCGCAATCGTGCAGGAAAGACTTGTCGATCTTGATGCAGTCGAAGTCGATCAGACGCAGCCAGGACAGACCGGCAAACCCGGTGCCGAAATCGTCGAGCCAGATCTTGATGCCGAGGGCGCGCAGGTCGCTGATGCAGCGCAGGAGGCTGGAATGGATCTCCATATCCTGCCCTTCGGTGATCTCGAATGCCAGGCGATCCCCGGTGATCCCGAACTCGTCCAGCGTCTTCGCCACGAAGGCGACGAATCCAGGTGTCTTCAACTGGAGCGGTGACACGTTGACGCTCGCGACAGGCGCAAGATTGGTTACGAGCAATTCCTCGCACACGCGCCGCAGGGCCCACTGGCCCAGGCCGACGATTGCACCCGAACGCTCCGCTGCGGGGATGAACAGGGAGGGCGAGATGAAGGCTCCGTCTGACATTTTCAGACGCATCAGGGCTTCATAGCCGCAGGTCTTGCCCGTCGTCACGTCCTGCAACGGCTGGTAGACCATCGAGACCAGGCCCTGCGGTGCGGCGATCTTCAGCAAGGCGGCAATGTTTTCGCCATCGTCCCGGTTGTTCGGATCGTTGATGTGGAAAAGCTTGACGCAATTGCGCCCGGACGCCTTGGCGCTGTAGAGCGCGCGGTCTGCCTGGTGGATGACCTTTTCGACTTTCGACAATGTCCGATCCGCAGTGAACGCGGCGCCGACACTGACGGTCACCTTCGACGTCCCGTCACGTCGCTGCTCGTGCAGGAGCCCGAGGTCCTCTACCGCGCGGCGCAGGGCTTCGCAGAGGTCGGCCGTCTCCTGCTCGGACGCGACATGTGCAAGCAGAATGAACTCTTCGCCCCCGAACCGGCCGACCGACGCCTTATGTTGCTCGGCCAGTCCGCGTAGCGCCTCCGCCACCATCACGAGACATTTGTCGCCCTCGAGATGACCGTAATAGTCGTTGTATCGCTTAAAGAAATCGACATCGACCAGGATGATGGCAAAGGTCCGGCCGACGTGCTGCCATTCGCGCCAGATGTCCCGTAACCGATTGTCGATCGCACGGCGGTTGGCCAGTCCGGTCAGCGGGTCGGTGTGCGACAGCCGAAGCAGCGCTTCCCCGCGCTCGGCGGCCTGACGATGTTGCGCCTTGGCTTCCAGCGCGTTCAGAAAAACGTTGTAGCGCTCCTGGTTCAGCTTCCAGTTCACATACGACGTGAAGATGAAACAGGAGATGCAGAACAGGCCGAAGGTGAACTTGTAGCTGTAGCCGACATGCGGGAACCAGACGAGACCGGACAGGAAGATCATCACGATGATCCCCGAAGCGACCACGGAGATGCGGAACGGGAAGTTGAAGAACAGGTTCACGCTCATCATGAAGATGGCGCCGAAAACCATGTAATAGGACATGACGACCGAATGCTCGCTCATCATGCTCGGGACGAGCCAACCGACATAGGCGAAGATCAGGGCGATGGCCGCCGTGCTGTCGATCGCATCCGCCGAGGATGGCCTGCGCACCTGGAATTCCAGCGCACACAGCATGATGAACGAGATCGTGAAGCGGGCGGTGACCGAATAGAACGCAACGTCGCCAATCAGCAGAATGTCGCTGATGGAAAAGACGAGATAGACGAAGACGGCGGCCCAGAGGCCCCGACGGGTCGACTGCTTGTGCGCGCTTTCGGCATGCCGTCGGTATAGATCGCGGAGAACAACCTTCGGCTGTCTCAACGGATCTTTCGACATGCCGAACTCGATGGTGTCGGTCGACCTGTGCATCATGCACCCTCCACCGTTTCCTTGCCTTGCCCGATGTCGTCATCGGTCATCCCGAAGGCTGACCCTTTAAGACGACTCCGGGCATGTCGTTCCAGCGTTTTATCAGACTTACCGACACTCCAGAAAACATTCGTGAAAATAGCTTAACGCTTCATTTCCGCCGCACCCGTCCCCGTCCGGTAAAGATACGCTTCGGCCGTTAACCATCTTTGCCGAAGATCGATGCATTTCCAGACAATTTGAGTCATCTCTTACGCGTTTTGTTAACTTTCTACTAACCAAAGGACGTAGTGTGAAAAAACCCATCGACGCGTTTGACGGACAGAGCCTGATCACGCCTCTTGCTGCCAACAGGCAGGTTTTTCCATCGGGAGCCGCCGTCAGCGACCGCCTGCTCCGCATCGCCCGGGACGAGATGACCCTTATCCTGCAGGTCGCCGCCCAGCAGATCCAGATGGATCGCAGCCCTGCCCAGATCATCGCGCGCCTGATCCGCTCGCTTCACGAGAGCCGCGAAAAGTATCTTGCCGTCTGGCCGCAGCTCATTGCCATGGTCCAGGACCACCCGGTGGCGGCCTATTTCCACAATGATCCGTTCACGCGCTGGTCCTTCGAGAAGCCGCGTGGCTATTCCGGCGATGCGAGCTTGATCGATTTCATCTACGGCCATCCGGATATCGCGACCGATGTCGAAGCCGCCTCGCCGCTGGGGCGTACGCTGTATGACTACACGCGCAATGCGCCGTCGGCCGTCGCGGTGCGGGAGCGTCGCGATCTCCTAACCCGCACCGTCGATGAAACGGCGGCAAGCCGCGGACCGGAGACGGAGGTGCTGGCGGTGGCGGCCGGGCATTTGCGCGAAGCGGAAGCGTCCGTCGCCATGCGAGAGCGCCGCCTCAAGCGCTGGGTCGCGCTCGACCAGGACCCCTTGAGTGTCGGGCGCACCATGCGCAATTTTCAGGGAACGCCGGTCGATGCGATGGACGGCTCCGTTCGCGGGCTTCTGAAGAACGACTATAGCCTCGGCCAGTTCGATCTGATCTATGCAGCGGGCCTCTACGACTATCTCGCCGACAAGGTGGCGGTGAAGCTGACGCAGACGTGCCTCTCGATGCTGAAACCGGGCGGCACGTTCCTGTTTGCCAACTTCTCGACGGAAGTCCCCGACGACGGCTACATGGAAACAATGATGAACTGGACGCTGCTGCTGCGCTCGCAGTCGGAGATGTGGTCGATCATCGACGCGTCCCTTGATGGGAAGCGTGCCGAGAAGCGCGTGTTTTTCGGCGCGAACCGCAACATCATCTACGGCACGATCCATATGCCGCACTAAGCGCTTTCGACACAGCCTCGTCATTCGGCCGCATCTGCGGCCGAAACTTTGGGCTTTCGGAACCTGGAACAGCACGCCTGGCTGAAACTCTTTGCGATCTGCATACGTCACCCTCCCTTCGCCCTGGAGGTTCAATGCATATTACGAGAGCGCAGTGGCTCAACCTCGCGTCGGAGCCACATTCCCTCCGGCGCATCTACAGTCTGTGCCTGCTGGTCCATGGCGGCGACGTCTTCAGCGCCAAGGAACGGCACCTCGCCGGCCGACTGCTGCACAAGCTCGAGGGCATCGTACATCTGCCGGTGACGGCGAACGAGGAGGCCCAAGCCATTGCAGGTGAGTTCTCCCACCTCGAAACCCAGGTCGTCAAACGGCTGGAACGTTTTCAGCCGCCGCGCCGGTAAGCGTACCGATCCATCCTTGCGATCACGCTTCGTCGGCGCGTAACCGCATTCCGGCCGGGTCGAACAGACGGATCCAGTCCGGCGCCCACGAGAGGATGATGCGGTCGCCGGGCTTGACCGGCACGGGCGACCGATATTCGACCGTGATAGCCTGGCCATCCGAGAGCTGGCAGTAGAGGTACTGCGTTCCGCCCAGATACTCGGAGAAATCGACGACCACCTCCAGAGAGCGGCCCTCGATCTTTTCATGGCCGACGCTCAGATGCTCGGGGCGGATGCCGAATGTCACCTCGGTCCCGGAAGCCCGCGCCGCCGCGGCAAACGGCGCGACGAGCGTTGCGTCGGCGAGCCCCAGGTTCCGTCCCTCCTGCCTGGCCTTCAGGAGGTTCATCCGCGGCGAGCCGATGAAGCCGGCGACAAAGCTGTTGGAGGGGTTCTCATAGATCTCGCGCGGGCTCCCGACCTGCTCGATCCGGCCTTCGCGCAGCACCACGATCACGTCGGCCAGCGTCATCGCTTCCGTCTGATCGTGCGTCACATAGATCATCGTGTTGCCAAGCTCGCGGTGGAGCCTCGCGATCTCGATGCGCATGGAGACGCGAAGCTCCGCGTCGAGGTTGGAGAGCGGCTCATCGAACAGGAAGACATCCGGTTTGCGAACGATCGCCCGGCCAATGGCAACGCGCTGACGCTGGCCGCCCGAAAGCTGTCCGGGGCGGCGGTCGAGAAGATGGTCGGTCTTCAGGATGGCCGACGCCGCTGCAACGCGGCGCTCGATTTCCTCCTTCGGCGTGCTTGCCATCTTCAGGCCGAAGGCGAGGTTGTCGCGAACGCTCATATGCGGATAGAGCGCGTAGGACTGGAAAACCATCGCAATACCCCGGTCCGACGGATCGAGATCCGTCACGTCGCGGTCCTTGATCGCGATGATGCCATCCGTGACCTCCTCGAGCCCGGCAATCATGCGCAGCAGCGTGGATTTGCCGCAGCCGGAAGGACCGACGAAGACGGTGAACGCGCCCTCCGGAATCGTCAGGTCGATCCCGTGGATGATGTCGAGACTGCCGAAGGACTTTCTCACCCCCGACAGACGGACGCCGCCTGTCGCGGCGCCCTCCCTGCCCTCCGGGCCGCCCGTCGGTCGCGCCGAAACAACCGGCGAGCGGGTGTCCTGAGCAACGCTCATTTCGCCTCTCCCGCGCCGTCGCGCATCCATACCAGCATTTCGCCGGGCTCCCGGTTGTCCCAGAGATGGTAGGGCACGAACCGCGCCGTCACCTTTCGTGCTTCCGGCGGCGCCTCGCGATAGAGCGTTTCGCCCCAGTCGTCCTCGTCGCGTTCGGCGGCAAGCTCGAGAGCTATGGCATGTTCCAGACCGGGCATCGTCCGTTCGCTGGCCGATGCGGGCTCGCCGGTGATCTTCAACCGTTGCAAGCCGTTTCCATTGTCCGTCTCCTCGGTGCAGTAGACAAGCGGCCCGCGAACGAGCGCAACGCGACCGGCATCCTGGCGGATCAGCGGGTTGGCCCGCAACAACCGCGGCGCGAGCGGCAGGTCGAGCGCAATCTCGTCCTTGTCGGACCATTCCCGCTCGATCCGGGCATAGCCGTCGACCATCGCCTGATCGAGATCGACGGGCGTGCCGTTAACCGAAAGCATGGCGCCCTTGCACCAGGCCGGAATACGCAGCGAGAGCGCGAAGCGGGACGGGGCGGCAACACCCACTTCGAACCGGATGGCTCCGTTCCAGGGATAGCGGGTTTCCTGCGAAAGCGTGACCCCGGCGCCGCCGGTCTCGAACTGCGCCTTGCCCTCGCCATAGAGGTGCACGGCGATCTCGTCATCCGAGACGCCATACATATAGGAGCCGATCGACGCGAGCAGCCGCGCGATGTTGGGCGGGCAGCACGGGCAGGGATGCCATGTCCAACGATGATGCTTGCCGGCACTCTCGAGCGGATTGTCGTAGAAAAAGCGCGTTCCATCCAGGGACAGCCCCACCATCGCGCCGTTGTACAGCGCCTGTTCCATGATGTCGGCATACCGGCGGTCAGGTCCCCGGCCCAGCATCCGCGCGGCCCAGAACACGATGCCGACGGAAGCGCAGGTTTCGTTGTAGGCGCTCTCGTTCGGCATGTCGTAGGGGTCGGTAAATCCTTCGTTCGCTGCAGACGGGCCGATGCCGCCAGTCACATACATCTGTCGGGTAACAAGGTCGCTCCACAGCGTTTCCAGCGCCTGGGTCAGGCTGTCATCGCTATACTCCGTCGCGATATCCGCCATGCCGGAATAGAGGTACATGGCACGCACGGCATGTCCGACCACGCGGGTCTGCTCGCGCACCGGCTGGTGCGACTGGTTGTACTCGAAGCTGTGGAAGACGAACTTCTTTGCCTCGCGGCCGTCGCGTTTGGCTTCTTCGATGAAGAAGTGCGGTTCCGTGCCCCGCTCGTCGATGAAGTATTTGGAAAGGTCGAGGTATTTCTGCTCGCCTGTCACGCGCGCCAGACGGACAAGCGCCAGTTCGATTTCCTCATGACCGTCATAGCCGGGGATCTGGTCCTCGCCATGACCGAAGACGGTGATCATGTAGTCCGCGAAACGCGCCATGACGTCGAGCAGCTTGCGCTTTCCGGTCGCCTGGTAATAGGCGACGGCGCCTTCGATCAGATGGCCGGCGC
Organism: Rhizobium sp. Leaf384; assembly: GCF_001424065.1. Lineage (GTDB taxonomy): Bacteria > Pseudomonadota > Alphaproteobacteria > Rhizobiales > Rhizobiaceae > Ferranicluibacter. Next base: position 166,344 of record NZ_LMQE01000009.1, on the reverse strand, counting down.
AATAGAGCTCGTGGAAATCCCGCAGGTTCGTCCAGCGACGACCGGGCTGCACGCGCTGGAACCAGGCGTTCACATATCCGTCGTCATCCTGAAGCTTCTCGTAGAGGTCGGCGATCGCATCGACGCGGGCCTCAAGTTCCGGGTTGGGCGAGCGAAACAGGGAATAGGCAACCGTCTCGATCGACTTGCCGAGGTCGCTGTCCCAGAACATCTGGGTCGAACCATCCCATGGCTGGATCGGAAGAACGACGCCGGGGCTCGGGAGGCTGACATCGATGGCTTTCAGCATGCCCGCCTCCACGCAGCGGTCGAGCAGCGTCTTGGCCGTCGTCGCGCAGATGGCATCCTGGCGCTCTCCGAACAGGCCGCCGAGCGTCACGCTCGGGACGGGCAACGGCCGGAACTTGCGATCCCTGCGACGTGCGTTGCCGGCCTGAGTGTCAGTGTGAATGTTGCTGTCCATAGCTTTTGCTTTCGTAAGAGGCTCATTTCACGGCGCCGGCCATGAGGCCGCGCATGTAGTAGCGTTGGAGGAGAAGGAAGATGATCAGGCACGGGATGGTCATGACCACAACGCCGGCCTGGACCGCGCCCCAGTTGATGGCGCCGAGCCGGCCCGCACGCACCGCCATCATGAGGACGGGCATCGTGTAGTTGTCATTGCTGGAGAGAAGCACCAACGCGGCGAGGAACTCGTTCCAGGCATTGAGGAAGGCGAAGATGGCGACGGTTGCGGCCCCCGGCAGGACGAGCGGCAACAGCACCCGGACGAGCAGTTTCAGATCTCGTGCCCCATCGATCCGCGCGGCTTCCTCGATTTCCTTCGGCACGGCGTCGAACGCGTTGCGCATCATGAACACCGAGAAGGGCAGCTGGAGCGTGACGTAGACCAGCACCAGTCCGAAGAGCGAATTGTTGAGCCCGAGCTTGGCAAGGATGATGAACAGCGGGGTCAGGATCGACTGGAACGGGATCATCAGCGTTGCGATGATCAGCACGAACAGCGTGTTCTTGAAGGGAAAGCGGTAGCGCGAGAAGCCGTAGCCGGCGAGCAGGCTGATGGCGACGGTCAGGATCACGGTCGCAAGCGATACGACCAGCGAATTGAGCGTGTGCTGCCAGACGCCCGCACCGAACGTATCGAGCGAGCGGTAGGAGTCCAGGCTGAACGCCGTTGTCGGCCAGGGCGGCAGCGGCGGAGTCATGCTTTCCGGACCGCTGCGGAACGAGGCGAGGAACGCGATCGCGAAGGGCGCAAGAAAGAAGAGCGCGATGGCAGCACCTGCCACGTGGTAGGCGACCGCGCCGTTGCGTCTTCGGCGCGCGCGGGCCGCCTTCGCGGCTTCATTCGCGGCATCGGTTGGCCGGGTGTCCGTCATGGTCGGGTCCAGGGTGAAAGCACTTTGCGTCATGGTCATGCCTTGTCGTCTCCGACCTTCAGCAGCCAGAGCTGCACGATGCTGATGGCAACGAGAATGGCGAGCAGCACGATCGAGAGCGACGCGCCGTAGCCGAGGTTGAAGGACACGAAGGACTGGTTGAAGATGTAGTAGACGACCGAGATCATCCGGTTCTGCGGCCCGCCCGCCGTCATGATGTAGAACTGGTCGAAGGCGAGGATCGAACCCGTCACCGAGATGATCAGCGCCAAGGCGATCGTCCGACGCATCAGGGGCAGCGTGAGATAGCGAAATCGCTGCCACCGCTTCGCGCCATCGATGCGCGCCGCCTCAACGATGTCGGACGGGATCGCCTGCAGTCCGGTCAGGAGGATGATCATGGTGAAGCCGGCGATCTTCCAGACAACCATGACGATGATGGTCAGAAAGGCGGCGTCGAAGCTCGCAAGCAGGTTGGGGCTGCGCTCGACAAGCCCGAGTTCTTTCAGGAGCGGTCCGATGAAGCCGCTGTCCACATTGGCAAGCCACACCCAGAGGAGAGACGCGGTGGCAAGTCCGACGACAACGGGCAGGAAGATGACGGTGCGATAGGCGCCGACGAAACGCCGTTGCTTTTCGACAAAGAGCGCCAGGGGAAAGGCGACGGCGAAGATCGCGATGGTCGCAACGACGGTATAGAGCCCGGTGAAGCGAAGCGCGGACAGAAACCGCGCATCATGGATCATGCGGACGTAATTGCTGATGCCGATCCAGCGCTGGGCACCCATCAGGGGCCAGGCATGCAGGCTCATCCAGGCGGTGACAATGACCGGGACGACGAAGAACAGGATGACCAGCGCCATTGCCGGCGCGATATAGAGCAGGCCACGCCAGGCCGACGATCGTGACCTCGGGCGCCCGGGCTGGCGCGACAGGGTGGCGACAACAGTCATGTGCAGACCTCGCAATTCGCGGACCGGCCGACAACGGATCGTTGACGGGCGCAGTCATGGAAGAGAACGGGCGGAGGGAGCGCATCTCCCCCTCCGCCCGCAGGCGTCCAGGGGGAGGATCACTGGCCGCTGTCGATGATCGACTGCATTTCGGACTGTGCCGAAGAGAACGCGCCCTCGATGTCGTCGCTGAAGATTGCAGCGTTCAGGAAGGTCGCCCAGGGTCCGTTCGCGCTGTTGATCAGGTCGTTGAACTGCAGGGTATAGGGCGTCTTGGCGACAGCGATCGCCTTCATGCCCACTTCCATGCGCGGATCAAGCCCCTTCAGCACCTGATCGGCGATGTCGCCGCGGGTCGGAAGGCTGCCATACTTGGCCATGATCTTCTGGCCTTCTTCGGAATAGATGTACTGGATGAAGGCCTTGACCGGCTCGAGCTTGGTCGTCCCCTTGGTCACCACCACATTGTCACCGCCGGCAAAGGACGACGGCGAGCCGTTGACGCCGGGAATGAGCGTGACACCGAAGTCGATCGTGGGATGTTCGGTCACGAGCGTCCCGATGGCGAAGGCGCCGAGGCTCTGCTGGCCGATCTTGCCATTGGTGAACGACAGGAAGTTCGTGCCGTTGTCGCTGGCCGCACCGGCCGGCACGAGGTCCTTCTTGACCATGTTCCGGTAGATATCCACCGCCTTGCGCATCTCCGGCGTATCGAGCGTCGCCGTCTTGCCGTCGGCAGACAGGATATCGGCGCCGGCGCCCCAGACGAGCGGCGTAAACGTGAAGATCATGCAGCCGCCGCACCCGCCGCCCGAGAAATAGAAGCCGTAGGTGTCATCGCCCAGCGCCCGGATCTTCTCGGCATTCGCGGTAATCTCGTCCCAGTTCGCCGGGGCCTTTTCCGGATCAAGGCCAGCCTTGCGGTAGAGGTCCTTGTTCCAGGCGAAGACGGACGTCTCGACCGACAGAGGAAGCCCGTAGATCTTGTCGTCATAGGTGCCCAGACGCACATGCGAGGGCGAGAGCGCGTTGAAATAGGGCAGACTTTTCGCCCAGTCGGTCAGATCCTCCAGCTGCCCTGCGGCGGCAAAGGCCGGTGTGTAGATCAGGTCCATCGACAGCGCGTCGGGAGCCTGCCCGCCGGCGATCGAGGTCGCATATTTCTGGACGAGCTCCGAGAACGGCACTTCGGTCAATTCGACCTTGTCTTCATGGCCGGCATTGTAGGCGGCAACGACGTTCTTGAAGGCGTCGCCGACGCCGGTGCGCACCCACATGTTGATGGTCTCGGCCGCGGCCAAGCTCGGGGTTAGGGACAGCGCGAGCAGGCTCGTCGCAGCAAGAAGCTGTTTCATCATGGTCATTCCTCCCTTATGGCGCTCCTCAGCGCCGTTGTTCGTCGTTTCCGAGGCTCCCCGCCTCGCCGGAGCCACCGGCCCCGCATGATTGCCGAACCACCAGTCGGCACGGCAATGTCCTCACGCCCGGCTCCACCGTCAGGCCTTCCGCCAGAGCGAGAATGGTCAGGCCCGCCTGGCGCCCGAGTTCCTTCAGGTCCATATCCACCGATGTCAGTGGCGGACGCATCTGCGCCGCAACGATCTCCCAATTGTCGAAACCGACGATCGCGACATCCTCGGGCACGCGAATGCCCCGCTCGCGAAGCGCGTCGACGGCGCCGCGGGCAATCTGGTCGTTGCCGCAGAAGAGCGCGTCCGGCTTCTCGCCGGCAGCGGCCCAGATCCGTTCGACAGCATCTCGCCCCCAGGTTTCCGACCACTCGCCGAAGAAAACGGACGCCCCCTCGCCGGCCGTCGCCCGAAACGCGCCGCTGCGTTCGCGCACCGAGAAGAAATCCTCTGGACCGGTCACGTGCACGATCCGCTGCCGGCCGTTTGTCTTCAACCATTCGACGGCGAGCGTTGCGCCGTGCGCATCGTCCGAGCGGAACGAGACACTCTCCGGTCCGCCCTCGGTAAAGGCGTAAACCACGGGAACCGGCACATCCGTCAGATCAATCGGCAGACTGCGGTCCACGCGCTTTCCCGTCGCGATGATGCCGTCCACCTGCTTGTCGAGCATGGCGTCCACATGCACCTGCCCGAGCGCCGGATCGTCCTCGATGGCGCACAGGAAAACGGAAACGCCGCGATCGACCAGAGCTTCCGAGACCCCGGCCATGACCGGCAGGGTGAAGCGACCATACGTGTCGTTCGTCAGCAGACCGATCGTGAAGCTGCGCTTCGACAGCAAACCCTGCGCCAGGGCGTTCGGCCGAAAACCAATCTCACGCGCAACCCGCTTCACACGCTGGCGCGTTTCCTCGCCCATCCGTCCTGTGTCGTTCAGCGCCTTGGAGGCCGTGGAAATGCTTACCCCGGCAATGGCCGCGAGATCGCGGATTGTCTGACGTCCTCCCTTTCCCCGCATCCTGCCGACCTCCCGTTCGTAACGAGAGAAAAGCTTTTCCCAGGCACTGCGTCAAATGAGAAAACGTTTTCTCACAAACTTTTTTTGTAATTGCGTTTCCAGGATACGGGCAAGCGCCGAATGGGGCATGCCGCTACGGATGGATCAAAACGGTGGCAGGCGAGTTGATCGGTCAAGAAAAATGCCCTCATCGAAAGGCCGGGAATGACCCGCATCCAGTCGCCAGACCTCTTCCCGGATGCCCTCGCACGTCTCGGCGACCGCCCGCTCATCGCGTGCCACAACGATGCCGACGGCCTGTCCGCCGGGGTTCTTCTGAAAAAGGCGCTGGAGCGTCACAGTGTCGATTGCAGCGTGCGCCTGGTCGGGAAAGGCGAGAATGCCTACGCACCGGCCTTCGCCGAAGAGATCGACGCCCGCTATGATTCAGGCGCAATCACCGGCATCATCATTGCGGATCTTGGGGTCTCGGACCAGCTGCCGCCGACATGGCCGGCCATCCTCATCGATCATCATGTTCCCACGGGCCTGCCCGCGCATGCGACGATCATCAGCGGTATCGAGGACGACCCCGTCCCGACCTCCAGTCTTCTCGCCTACCGATGCGCCCGATCCATCGGTGATGCCGAGCCGGACCTCTGGCTGGCCGCAATCGGCATCATCGGAGACATGGCAGACGGCAGCGGTTTTCCGGAAATGGAGGAGGCACGCCGTTTCGGCATCACGGCGCTGCGGAAAGCCGTGTCCCTGGTCAATGCCCCACGACGTTCCGCAAGCGGGGACGCGACGCCGGCCTTCGAACTGCTGGCAAAGGCCAGCGGCCCGAAGGACGTGCTGAGCGGTGTCTTTCCAGAAACGGCACGCCTTCAGGCGGCGCAGGCCGAGGTGCGGCGTGAACTCGACGAGGCGCGCAAGGCGGCACCGCGATTTGCCGGGGATGTCGCGATCATCCCCATCTCCTCGCCCTGCCAGGTCCATCCGGTGATCGCGCAGACCTGGAGCGGCCGCTTGAAGGTGCCGGTCGTGATCGCTGCAAACACCGGCTACCGGCCCGGCTGGGTGCACTTTGCCGCCCGGTCGTCCGGCGACACCGATCTGCCCGCGTTTCTGGCGACCGTGCGGCCACCGGGCGCCGACGAGCAGTACGGAAAGGGGCATCGGGCGGCCTCGGGCGGGGCTCTTCGGACCGAGGACTGGAACCTCTTCGTGGAAACGCTCGGCTTCGACGCCGAGATGAAGGTGGCGACGACCGGTCCGGAAAATAAAACAGAGAAGAGAGCCCTTGCATGAGCAGACGAATTTCCAGGCTGGGTTTCCCGGTCAAGGTGATGGCGCGGGACGACCTGAAGAGCAATGATGCGCGCCGCCACGCCAACGCGCCGCATCTGAAGATATCGCTCAGCTATGTCGACGCGATCCTCGATCACCTCGATCGTCATGACATCCGCATGTACCGCATGTCTTCGGATCTTGCGCCTTACGCGACCCATCCTGACCTTCCGGCTTTCCATGGAATGGTGCGGGAGAGTCGAAGCGAGCTTCAGGCCATCGGTGCTAAGGCACGCGAACTCGACATCCGCCTGTCGTTCCATCCGTCGCAATATGTCGTCCTGAACAGTCCGGACCCGGAACTCGTGGCGAAAAGCGTGCTCGACCTCGCGTCGCAGGCCGACATGCTCGATTTGATGGAGCTCGGCCCGGAGGCCGTCATGGTCATCCATGTCGGCGGCACCTATGGGGATGTCGAGACGAGCCGGGCGCGGTGGGTGGAAACGTGGAAGACGCTGCCGGAGCCGGTTCGACGCCGCCTCGTACTGGAGCACGATGACCTGCGTTTCTCGGCCACCGACGTTCTCTGGATCCACGAGCATACCGGGGTCCGGCTGATCTTCGATCACCAGCATTTCTGGTGCCTGAACCCGGAGCGTGCAGACATGCGCGCAACGCTCGAAGCCATTTTGCGGACATGGCCGAAGGGCCAGCAGCCCAAGCTGCATTTTTCGTCACCCCGGACGGAGCTGCGCGAACAGATTGTCGTCGACAAGACGACGCGGAAGAAGACCGTCCGTCACGTTGCACCTGTCTTCACCGGTCACGCGGATTTTTGCAACCCGTTTGAGTTTGCCACGTTCATGCGAATTGCCGAAGGGCTCGACTTCGACGTGATGCTGGAAGCCAAGGCCAAGGATCTGGCACTGCTTCGGCTCCGTCCCGATCTCCTGCGCTATGCGCCGGACGTTGCCGCCCGTTTCGGGCTGACGGCGTCGGATCATCAGGCCTTTGCGGCGGAAGAGAAGGCCGTGCTCGAGGAGGTGGATGCCGGTAGCGGTGCCTGAGCCGCCCGCGACGACGCGCACGTCAGGCGACGACGACGCCGTCCAGCAACTGTTCCAGCTCTTCCATCAGCACCGGCTTGGTCAGATGATGCGAAAAGCCGGCTTCAAGGGCCTTTGCCTTGTCCTTGTCCTGTCCCCAACCGGTCTGCGCGATGATGGTCGTCGTCTTGAACGCATCGTCGCGGCGAAGGGCGCGGCACACCTCGTATCCATCCATGCCCGGCAAACCGATATCGAGGAGAATGGCGTCGGGGCGAAAGCGCCGCGCGGCATCGAGTGCCTCGCGGCCGTCATGGATGGACTCGCACTGATGTCCGATGTCCTCCAGCATCCATCCGAGCGCGTCTGCCACGATGACATTGTCGTCCACGATCAGGACTTTCAGCGAACGACGGTCCCGCTCGTCCTGGGGCTCAGGCCGTGCAGGAACGACCGAGAGGACCGTCTCCGGTTCCGAAACGACAGCGGGGACGGCCGCAAGCGGAATGCGAACGGTGAAGCGGCTCCCTTGCCCCGTCCCTGCACTCGTCACCTCGACGGTGCCGCCATGGAGGACGACGAGCTGGCGCACCAGGGCAAGGCCGATGCCAAGCCCACCCTGGGCATGCTCGAGATGGCCGTCCACCTGGGCAAAGAGCTGGAACACGTCCGATTGCAACGTTTCGGGTATGCCGATTCCATTGTCGGAGACGTCGATGATCACGGTGCCATCGGCAGCCCGCACCGCAATGTCGATCTCGCCGCCCGTCGGTGTGTATTTTGCGGCATTGTTGAGAAGGTTGGCCACCACCTGCGCCATGCGTGTCGGATCGGCTTCCAGCCAGAGCGGCTCATCGGGCGCACGGACCGTCAGCCGGTGTTGCGAAGCGTCGATCAACGGTCGGCTTGCTTCGATGGCGGATTGGATGATCGTGTCGATCGTGATGCGTTCCTTGCGCAGACCGATCTTTCCCTGGCTTACGCGCGAAACATCCAGAAGGTCGTCGATCAGCCGGACCAGATGCACCATCTGCCGGTCCATCATCTCGCGGATGCTTTCCGCCGCCGCACCGGTCGGGTTGCGGCGCAGGACGTCGAGTCCATGGCGCAGGGGCGCCAGCGGATTGCGCAGTTCGTGCGCCAAGGTCGCCAGGAATTCGTCCTTGCGGCGGTCGGCCTCGCGGAGTGCCGTTGCCTGGGCTTCGAGCGCATCTCGCTGCTCGGCGATCTGCTGGCGCTGGCGATAGAGTTCGAAGAAGACCTCGGCCTTGCTGCGCAGAATATCGGTCTCGATCGGCTTCTGGATGAAATCGACGGCGCCGGCTTCGTAACCCCGGAAACGACGCTGGCCGTCCGTGCTGCCGGCTGTCACGAAGATGATCGGAACGCGGCGCGTCCGCTCGTTGCCCCGCATCAGCTCGGCAAGCTCGAACCCATTGAGGCCGGGCATCTGCACGTCGATCAGAGCCAGTGCCACATCGTGCTGCAGCAGCAGTTCCAGCGCCTGATCGCCTGATCGCGCCTTGAGGAGCAGCAGCCCGTCGCGACGCAGCAGCGCTTCCAGCGAGAGAAGGTTCTCCTCGAGGTCGTCCACCAACAGAAACGTAACGGGGCTCATGCGCATACGACCTTCTGAAGATACGCCGCGATGGCGTCAAGCGGCATCACTTGCGCGCCCGGACACCGTGCAATGGCGCCTTCGGGCATCGCCGCCGCAAAGGCCGTTGCAGGATCCTGAACGATGGCTTGCCCCCCTGCGTCCGAGATGGCGCGCAGGCCCCGCGCCCCGTCATGGTTTGCACCGGTCAGCACGATACCGACAAGCGCTGAGCCGAAGGCATCGGCAGCGGTTTCGAACAGGACATCGATGGACGGTCGAGAGAACATGACGGGGTCGTCGCTGGACAGTGAGAGCGTCTTAGGGGTTTCGACGAGGAGATGATAGTTGGGCGGCGCAAAATAGGCTGTTCCGGCAACCAAGGGTTCCTTGTCCTCCACTTCCAGCACGCGGATCTGGCATTTCGCCCGGAAAAGCTCTGCCAGGACGCTGCGCTTGTCGCCTGGAATATGGACGACGAGGATGAGGGGCACCGGGAAGTCGGCCGGCACGGCCGGCAGGATGATCGTCAACGCCTCCAGGGCGCCGGCCGAAGCGCCGATGACGACGGCCTGCGGGCTGACGTCGCTCATTTGCCGACCCTCTGGTAGATCTTTTCCGTCCGCACGAAGTCGCGAAACGAGCCGGCATGATCGGAAAAGCGGATACTTTCCTTGGCGCCGAGGCCGAGAAAGCCGTTCCGCGGCAGGGAGTCCTTGAACAGGCCGAGCGCACGATCCTGAAGGGTACGATCGAAGTAGATCAACACGTTGCGGCAGGAAATCAGGTTCATTTCGCCAAAAACGGCGTCCGTGACGAGGCTGTGATCCGAGAAAACCACGTTACGCCGCAGGGTCCGGTCGAAGGACACGCGCCCATAGGCGGCCTGGTAATAGTCCGACAGGGACGACTTTCCGCCCGATCTGCGATGGTTTTCCGTAAACAGTTGCATGCGGTCGAGCGGGTAGACGCCGGCTTCCGCGATCTCGAGAGCTTCCTGGCTGATATCCGTGGCGTAGAACAGCGTCCGGTCTTCCAGCCCTTCCTCGCGGAACAGGATGACGAGGGAATAGAGCTCCTCGCCATGGCTGCATCCCGCCACCCAGACCTTCAGTGACGGATAGGTCCGGAGATGCGGGATAACCTGTTCGCGGATCGCGCGGAAATAGTCGGGATCGCGGAACATCTCGCTGACCTGAACGGTCAGATAGCCCAGGATTTGGGGCAGCATGTCGCGGTCGTGCAGCAGGCGTTCCTGCAGGCTGGAAATCGTGGGGACGCCGAGCTGCTCCAAGGCCTGGCGCAGCCGCCGCTTGACCGACGCCATGGCATAGCCGCGGAAATCATAGTGATAGCGGGCATAGAGCGCTTCCAAGAGCAAGCGGATCTCGATGTCCTCGACTTTCTCCACCATCGAAGGCTCGCTCATCGCGGCATCCAGACACGAACGAGGGACAGCAGTTTTTCCACGTCCAGCGGCTTTGCCATGTAGTCGTTGGCGCCGGCCTCAATGCAGCGCTGCTGGTCGTCGGGCATGGCCTTGGCCGTCAAGGTGATGATCGGCAGCTTCTTCCACTGGGCGTTCCTGCGGATCTCGCGCGTCGCGGTCAGGCCATCCATGACGGGCATCATCACGTCCATCAGGACGAGATCGATCGCAGCACCCGGCTGGATCGCCGATTTCGCCAGCGCGTCCAACGCTTCCTGCCCGTTTCGCGCAATCTCGATCACCGCGCCGCGCGGTTCGAGAATGTTGGTCAGCGCATAGACGTTGCGGACGTCGTCCTCGACGACGAGAATGCGACGCCCCTCCAGCAATGCGTCGCGGCTCCGGGCCTTGCGGATCATCTTCTGCTGCTCCGCAGGCAGGTCGGAGACAACCTGATGGAGGAAGAGACTGACCTCGTCGAGGAGGCGTTCCGGCGACTTCGCGCCCTTGATAATGATGGACTTGGAATAGCGCCGGAGCTGAAGCTCGTCATCGGCCGAGAGCACGCGACCGGTGTAAACGATGACGGGCGGAAATGCCCTTTCGCTGTCCTGGCTGAGCGTCTCGAGCAGGGAGTAGCCGGATGCATCCGGCAACGACAGGTCGAGCACGACGCAATCGAAGGTCTGAGCCTGCAGGAGCCGCAGGCACTCTGCCGCCGTTCCCGCCGTGACCGTCTCGACATCGTGAGAGGTCAGCAGCCGCGCGACGGCTTCGCGCTGCACGTCGTTGTCCTCGACGATCAGAACGCGGTGCACCCGCTGCGAAAGCCTGGCTTCGAGTTTCTGCAGCACCTCGACCAGCTGTTCCCGCTTGACCGGCTTGATCATGTAGCCGACGGCGCCCAGCGACAGGGCCGTCTCCGCATGGTCGTCGCCGGACACCATGTGAATGGGAATGTGACGCGTCTGGACATCGCGCTTTAGCCGGTCGAGAACCGAAAGCCCGGACTGATCCGGCAAGCCGACGTCGAGCACGATGGCGCTCGGCATGAACTGGCGGGCAAGCTCCAGTGCCTCCTGCGCCGTACCGGCGACAAGGGTGCGGAACCCCATCTCGCGCGACAGGTCCCGCAGGATGGCGGCGAAGGTGACATCGTCCTCGATGATCAGGAGAACGCGCTTGTTGTCCGAGGGCACGGCCCGATCGTCCTCCACGAGACGCGCCCGGGCAACCGTGGGCACGTCGCGGGCTTCGGAAAGAGGAGCGGGAACCGGAAGGGGCACGCTGACCGGAGACGGCGCAGCCGAAACAGCGGCAGGCGGCTGCCGCGTGGCGACGCGCGCGGGATCGTATGTCTCCGGAACGATGATCGTGAAGGTGCTGCCCTTTCCGGGCTGGCTTTCCAGATGGATCGCCCCACCCAGCAGGCGGACCAGCTCGCGTGAGATCGAAAGGCCAAGGCCCGTTCCCCCGTAGCGACGGCTGATCGTGCCATCGGCCTGGTGGAACGCCTCGAAGATATTGCGCTGCTGATCCTCGGCGATGCCGATTCCGCTGTCCGTCACGGACAGCGCGATCTGTCCCTCGCCGCCGCTGCGCTGAGCGCGCCGAATAGCGACCGACACCCTGCCTGCCGAGGTGAACTTGAAGGCGTTGGACAGGAGGTTCTTCACCACCTGCTCCAGTCTCTGGAGATCGGTTTCGATCACTGCCGGGCAATCCGGCGCGATCTCGACGGCAAACTCCAGCTGCTTGTTCCTGGCAACGGGATCGAAGACCTGTCGGAGATTGTTGGCCAGCCGTTCGACCGATACGGCTTCCGGGCGGATATCGATATGCCCCGCCTCGATCTTCGAGAGGTCGAGGATGTCGTTGATCAGGGTCAGGAGATCGTTGCCGGACGATTCGATCGTCTGCGCATACTTCACCTGCTCGCCCGTCAGGTTGTCCTCGGAATTGTCGGCCAGCAGCTTGGCGAGAATCAGCAGCGAATTTAGCGGCGTGCGCAGCTCATGCGACATGTTGGCGAGGAAGTCCGACTTGTAGCGGCTCGCCTGCTCCAGTTCACGCGCCTTCAACTGGACGGCGGCGTTGACACGCTCCAGATCGTCGCGCTGTGTCTCCAGCTGTCTCGTCTGCTCCTCGAGCTGCGAATTCGTCTGCTCCAGTTCCACCTGCTGCTGCTCGAGCCGCGCCTGGGATTCCTTCAGCGCCCGGCCCTGCTCTTCCAGCTCTTCGTTGGAGACCCGCAATTCCTCGCTCTGGACCTGCAGCTCCTCGGATTGACGTTGTGTTTCGCCCAGCAGGTTTTGCAGGTTGGTGCGGTAGTGCGCCGACCGCACCGCGGTAGCAACGGTGGCGGCGGCCTGTTCCAGAAGCGCAAGCACCTTCTCGTCGATCGGGTGCAGGAAGCCGAGCTCGATCACGGCATTGACCTCGCCGTCGATGATGGCGGGCGAGATCACGAGATGCCGCGGCTTCTCGCGTCCCAGCGCGGAGCCGAAGGAGAGATAGCCATCGGGAACATCGGACACCAGCAAGGCCTTTTCTCCGGCCGCCGCCTGACCGAGAAGGCCTTCACGCCGCTTGAACTGCCGCGGAATGTCTGCGCCTTCGGGGACGCCGTAGGTCGATGACCGCTGAAACGTGCCCCTGTCGCCGACAAACATTGCGCCCGCGACCGCGCCGGCATAATCGGCGAGATAGGTCAGGATGCTGTCGCCGAGCTGTTCGGTGCGCTGGTCGCCCATGACGGCCGTGCTCAGCCCGACCTGGCCGGCCTGGAGCCATTCTTCCCGCCGCCGCGCGAGGGTCGCACGGCGAATGAGGGCGCCGATGGCAATCGTCAGCAGGATCCCGAGGATACCGGACAGAACGCTGCTGAGAAGCGCGGTGCCATAGGCGTCGTCCATCTCGCTCAGCCACTGCTGGCGCTGGCGGGTTTCCTCCTGGCCCATTTCGGCGAGCTGCGCACGGATGGCGTCCATGGCCGCCTTGCCGCGATCCGAATTGACAACGGCGAGCGCGGCCGGCAGCCCCTGTGTGCGGCGCAGCTCGATGGTGTCCTTCAGTTCGGAAAACTTGGCCTCGACACTGAGCCGAACCGCTTCGATACGCCGCTCCTGGGCCGGATTGTCCTGCACCAAGCGGGCGATATCGTTCAGATGGCGCGGAACCGCGAGAACCGCGACGTTGTAGGGGTCGAGATAGCGGGCGTTGTCCGTCAGAAGGAAGCCACGCTGCCCCGTTTCCGCATCCTGCGTGCTGGACAGAAGCTTGCCCAGAGCCACGATCACCTCGTGGGTGTGGACGATCCTGTTGTTGTTGACGCGCAGCGTATGCAGGTTGAGATAGGCGATGGCACCGCTGATCATGAAGAAGACCAATGCGCCCGCCAGGCTGAACGCGACGACAGGATCAAGACCGAGCTTGACGCTCGATGTTCTGGGCTGCTGGGTATCGGTCATCGGGTTCTCGGCATGAGGTGGGAGCGGCGGCGGCAGGCGACGGGTTGTGACGAGGTCTTCGCGCAACGCGCTGTACCATTCCAGACCATGGCAGCACAACGCGCCGCGTCATCAACTCTGCGCCCGTTTCACAGGTGTTTTCGGAAGACAGGCCGTGTTCGCAGCATCAGTCCGCAAGCTTGCCCGTCATCAGAAGATGGCGCACGTCTTCTCGCGTCTGATTGACCGCGCCCAGACGCTCGATCAGCTGTGCCGGCCGGCTGCCGCGCAGCCCCGCAAGCGTCAACTCGTCATCGCGGACATAGGTGTAGACTCCGCTGACGGCAAACGGGCTTGCATGGGCAACGTCATCGCCGAGGCTTTCGCAAGCCGCCCGGAAAGCGTCGGAATGATAGACCGCGCGGCGCGCGAGCGGTGAGGCAAACGCAAGTTCGAGCATGGCCATCAGACGCCGCTCGGGCGGCACCGTATGGCCGACATTGGGTGCAGGCGGCGCCGGCTTCTGGTTGTCGTACGTATCGGGCTGATGCAGGCGCACCTTGAGAATCGGCCCGCACGCGGCAAGGGCCTCGGCAAAGGCCGTCATGCGATCCGAAAAGCGTGCGGCGTCCGCGTGGCGGGCTCCGAAATGGACATGGATTCGATCGGCATCGTCCTCCGCATTCGGCGACGCCTCGGGCAGGCGATCGACCAGCGTGCGCGACCCGTTCGGCAATGCATACGCGACCGTCGCCGCGAACATGTTCTGTTCGTCCGCAAACAGGATCGGGCAGGCCTCGTTGAAGCGCGTCTGGGCTGCGGCATTGCGGAAGCCGATCTCGACGCCTCCATCCAGGTCGTAGTCCGGAAACCGTGCAATGTCCTTCATCGCCGGCCAGAGATGCGCGTCCTGGGTGCGGCTGAAATGCTGCTGGACATAGAACCCGAGCCCGGGGATACGTGCACACAGCGGCCCATGCACATCGCGCCAATAGGTGGCGAACAGGTCGTGCGGCACCTGCGGATGACGCAGAACGGTCGTATAGCTGTTGATCGCTATGCTTCTGTCGCGTGCCGAATAATCCATAAGATCTGAGGCGTTCGGCATCACGGTCTCCATCGAAAGGGAAAGGCGGCAGAGAAGCCCCATCGCAACGCATTGCGCCGGCATTCGTCGCTCTGTGCCCTGACGATCCGAACATAGGCCGGGAACGCCGAGAAAGAAGAGGCCATCGTTTGCGTCTGAGCGTCAGGACGCGGCGGAAAGATGCGCGATCCGGGGGCCGAGCGTGAACGACAAGCCGCGATCCGGAGCGAAAACCGGATCGTTGATTGCGTAAAGGCCGAGCACGCTCTTTCGGGCGAGCTTGCAGAGCACGCCGTCGTCGTCGCGATGCGCCTCGTCGTCGGTCAAGACCACTTGCCGCTTCTGCAGAAGGACGACCAGAAATTCCCGGTCCTTCGGGTTGGCCACGTCATGCCACGGCGGCATGAACGGATCGGCGTAGATGCTGCCGCGAAGCCAGACCGTCGAGACCATCGGGATCAATGTGCCATCGACCCGGGCATAGCGACCGTCCACCTCGCCGCTGATGCGCATCACCATACCGATGTCCTTCCGATGTATTCCATTCGCCCCATATGTCCTGACCGGAACGAATCGACAGGCCGCCGGTTATTGCATTAGCCACCCGGTCCGGGCGTTCGGCGCACGATCTCATGGATCGTTGGCCAGGCGGACGCAAACCGGAACGACAGGCATTGCATGTTGAAAGGATCGCATCATGGACGACGAGACCACAACACCTTCCAAGAAGATTGCCGACGAATATCTCGCTCTGGGAGGACGCCGCAAGGCAAAGGTCGATGATAACATCGTCAGCACCCGGGCCTGGGAAGACGATGCCCCGGAGGCGGCGGCGTTCTGGAAGGAAAAGGTCGAGCCCATGAACGACGACGAGCGCCGCGAGGTTGAACTCCACCTGCCTTCCATGTCGGATACCTGAAGGGCGGTCGCTGGGGCATGTCGTCCAGAGCGAATCTTCCCGATCGACATGGGAACAGAGCACGCCCCAACGCATTAAGCTGACAGACCATAGACGTGGCGCTGACATGGACTTCCCCGGCAGATGACCGGATAGCGATTGGTCAGCGCCACGCTTGGTTTGCTCCCCCCGGTGATCTCCGACCGTTTCCGCTTCGCCGATCCGGTTAGAACGAAGCTTCGCCAAAGAGAATGGCCTCGGCCTCGTCTCGGTCCATGTGATAGACCCTTCGGCCAAGGTCGAGACTGAACCCGCCACGGGCAAAAGCGGACAGCTCCTTCATCTTGCGTCGTTCGTCCGGAGGTTCTTTCCGGAACGGGCCGAAAGCGCGCTTTCGCGCCAGAACGATCGCAGCCTTGAGGTCGTCCACCTCCGCAACGGCGGAGGTCGCCGTCTCGCGGTCGATGCCCTTGAGAACGAGTTTTTGTGAAATGGCTCGCCTTGAGCGACCGCTCTGCTGGCCGGATCGGGTGGCGACCTCGGCATAGGCGACGTCATCGAGAGCCTTGTTGTCGTAGCCGAAAGCCACGGCGAACGCCGACAGGGCCGCGACCTGCTCGTCGCTGATCCCTTCGAACTTCTCTCGCGCTTTTCGAGCGATGGCCTGAGACAACTGCTTTTCCGTGTGCATGCGCTTTCCCAGCCGATAGGCTGCGGAGTTGCGCGCCCAGGACAGCATGCGCGGGGTCGGAACGGGAGAAGACGGAGGATCTTCATCCATGTCGTCGCGTTCGTCTTCGCCTTTGCGCACGTGATCGTCTCTCCTTGCCAACGGACATCCTGCCGAACGTCTCCACTGCGCAACCCTTGTCGAGTGCGCCGCTCAGACATCCAGCAGCGTTGCACGTCCATAAACCGGAAAGCCGTCCTTCTTGTCAAAGGACACAGAGGTCTCGCCAACGGGCTTCGCCTCTATTTACGTTTCAGGAGGACGCGTGGCTCGGTTTTCCCTTGCGCTTGGTCGACGCCATCTCCTCGAGTTCCTTTTCGCTCATGGACGACTCCATGCTCTTCGAAGCGCCTTTGAGGTCGCTCTTCTTCGTCTCGCCGCGCTTGGCGGAAAGTGCCGCGCCGGCGGCCTTCTGCTGGGATTGAGATTTGGCAGGCATTGCGTGCTCCCTGGGCTAAAAAACCCGAAACGCGAGCGCCAATGGCTTGTTCCCGGCATGTCGCAACGCAAATGGGAACGCGTCTTTCAAGCGCTGCACCGGCAGCCGCCGAATGGTCGAGCGTGCGAGGAACGGATTTTCCCGCAGTCCTCGCTGTGTTATGGAGCGGCGAATGTCAGCGATCCCAAGCCATGCGCTCCCCGGTGATCGTGACGTGCAAGCGAATGAAAACGGAAAGGGCCGGCTTCGCGCTGGACAAAAGACGAATGGCAAAGATACCGGAAATGACGAAGCATCGCGGCTTTCCGGCGGGGCTGTCGGGCACGCAATGGCAATTCACGTTGCGCCGGGCGAATTCGAAGGTAACCGTTCTCGGGCAATGGCGGCGGCACCCTACCCTCGACAAGAGTGTCGGGCTTGCCGATACCGCCTTCGTGCACTCGCTCTGGCACTATTTCGGTACGGAGCCGTTCGAGCGTGGAAACCTGGATGGCGAGCGGTTGTCCCGCCTCTTCGGGCGCGAGATCCTGCCGGCCGAACGGGACTTCAACCCGGCGTCCTACCAGGCGCTTCTTAAGCTCAACGAGCCGCTGGCCCGCAAGAATTTTCCCGAGGCTTTCGTCGACGTTCTCGACGTCTAACGGAATCTCAGACGCAGAAAAGCCTGGCGCGATGGCCAGGCTTTTGCCGTTCTAGAGACGACGGATCAATCGCGGTGCTCGGGCATGTCCTTGAGCTGATCCTTCGTCCAGGTGGTGACCGCATGGACGTCGCCATCTTCATCGCGCATGAACTCCAAATCGCTCAACGGAACGGCGACCGGCTTTGCCCCGATCCCGAGAAAGCCACCGACGTCGATGATGGCCTTGCCGGTCATTCCGCTGCCGTGCATATGGTCGAGCTTGCCGACCTTATGATCGTCGGCGCCATAGATGGTCGCGCCTTCGAGAATGGCCGGGGTCAGTTCCGTCGGGGAGAGGCGAACGTGATTGGTATGGTCCATGGGGCAGTCCTCCTGTGTTTCTGTTAAAGCGTTTGTTGTGAAAGCATAACCCTTTGCTAACAATCTTGTTCCGTTAGACAATCAGCATTTTACCGACGGCTTGAAACCGATCACGAACGCGACCACCTTGGCCGATGACATTTCGCAGGGCTTGAGGAGCGTGCCGCCACGGCGCGTGCGATAGAGGTTGAAGCTGACGATATCCGTCTGTTTCAGCGCCCTTGCGAACAGCCACACACGCCGACCATCGGCCGATCGGCGAAGGGTTGCGTTCCAAGGCTCTCCGTCATAGCAGCCATCGAGATAGCCGCTCGGCAAGCGTGCCAGAGCCTCTTCGAACCCGGCTGCAAGATCCCAAGCGGTATCGTCCTCTTTCATCGCTTGCGCACCGTATCGGTGCTCTCGCGAGCGCGTGCGGCGCGGCGTGCCGGCCGCAGTTCCTCGATTGTCGGCAGCCACCAACAGCGCCGGGTCTCCGGAGCGGCCTTCGCCGGCCACGTCGAGAGGAGCTCATCGAGCATCGGCGCGCGCCAGAGACCCCAAACATCGTCCTGGGACGCGCCGGGATAGAAATCCGTCACGAGATCCGGATCGACGACTTCGCCAGTGATATCCGTGAAAACGACGATCCCGTAGGAAATTGCCACCGGCATGCCGAGCGGTGGCAGGTCGTCGGCCGGCAGGGGGTATCGGCGCTTGCGACGCTCGGCCGAGCGCATTTTCGACTTCAGCTCGTCCTCCGTGCCCTTGCGTTCCTCGGCCCGCCGAGCGCGCTCCGCCGGCTCACTCCGGCGCGCGGCCGCCTCGATGGCCGGCCAGTGGCTGCGAAGCTCCTCAAACGAGCGAAACGGGACATGCCAAAGACGCAGATCACCGTCCCATCTGGAAAAGCGGATGTCGCGCAGCTCCTCGACCACGGTCCTCGAGTAAGGCGTGCGGATCTGGAAGCCGGCGCGTCCGATGTCGAGATAGGGGCTGACAATCGGGTCGAAGTCGAACGCATCGCGCCCGCGCGCGTCGGCATGCGCATCCGCTTCCGCCTCCAGTTCCGCCAGCCATCGGCCTATCCGACGGGACGCCGTCTTCCCCGGGACCCACCACGCCTTAATATCATAGCGCCAGCGGGCTCGTGGAAAGCGATGTCGGAACTGGTCCACCGTCATGCGGTCATAGGGAAAGGAAACCACGCCGCCGGGCAAGTCGTCATCGACAGGTGCCGGTGATGTTTCGCTCTCTTCTGGCGCGGTTTGCTGCGGCTCGTCGATCATCGGGGATTACTCGTCCTATCCTTCCGCGCGCGGCGCCTTCACGGCATAGCGGACATGAAGAGCGCCATGATCGAGGACGTCGCAGGACATCAGGGACAGCTCGACCTTGCCGGCAAGTCCGTCCTTGCCGAACACGATGACCCTGTCGCTGTCGACGCGAGCTTCGAGCGCCGGCGCAATGACGAGGCTGAGCTCGTCCACCAGACCCGCTGCCAGCATCGAACCGTTCACGCTTGCCCCGCCTTCCAGCAGGATCCGGGTGATGCCGAGTTCCCGTTCCAGCAGTGCAAGCATCGCACCGAGGTCCATCTCCCGCGTCTCCGAGACGACGTAGGAGACACCGTCGGCCGCGAGCTCGGCAAGATGCGACTCCGGAACGTCAGGACCAAGAAGCACCACGACATGATCGCCAAAAAGTTCGTCACCGGCAAAATGCAGCTTGCCACCCGGATCGAGCGCAATGGCAAAGGAGGAGGCGCCGGGTCGGGCGAAATGGTGCGGACGTTTTGCAGCGATAGCGCCGGTCGGCGGATGCGCCTGCGCCTTCGACATCTCCGCCATGGTTACCCGTCCCACCATCCATGCCGTTGCGGCATGCTGGGCGTGGATCTTGTCGTAAAGCGCCGACCAGTCGGACCGCTCTCCGTCCGGGCTTTTCGTCCACCGGCTGGGGTGGAGGCTGCCATCCGGTGAGGTGATCATCAGGCAAATGACATAGGGCTTCATGGCGCTCCGGTTCCTTTCGGTGGATTTGAAGCGGATAGATAGGGCTTGATCGAGCGCGCGGAAGAGCGGCCCGTCGCCTGCTGGCCCGGTCGGCTCGCTGCGACATGTGATGAGAGCTCGGAGCACGTCGAAGGCGCTCGCCCTACCCCTCCCCCTTTGCAAATCGCGCACCAACCCCTATGCGTGGCGCGAAACGGCAGACGGGTACCGGACGTGAAGACGATCGCCATCGATTTCGAAACCGCCAACGAGCAGCGCGGCAGCGCCTGCTCGGTCGGACTTGCCTGGATCGAGGATGGTCGGGTCGTTCGGGTCGAGGAACGACTGATCCGCCCGCTGGATATGCGCTTTTCCGCCTTCAACGTGGCCATCCACGGCATCCGGCCGGAGCATGTGGAGGACGCCGGCGCATTTCCCGAGGTGATGGACGAGTTTGCCGACGATATCCGGGGCGCGACGATGATCGCGCACAATGCCGCCTTCGACTTCAGCGTCTGGCGCGCTTGTCTGGATCTCTATCGGACGAGCTATCCCGACCTCTCCTATCTCTGCTCGGTCAAGATGGCGCAGAAGGTCTGGCCGCATCTCGGCTCCCACCGCCTGAACATCCTGGCAAGCCATCTGGGCCTGGCCTTCCGGCATCACAACGCCGCCGAGGACGCGGCGATCTGCGCGGAAGCATCGATCGCCATGGCCAACGCGCTTGAGGTTGCCCATATCCGGGACGTGCCGCTGCGGATCGGCATGCAGGCCGGACGGCTTTTCGCCGGAGGTTATGACGCCTGTCGTTGCCGCAAGAACTGAGCGACATCGCCCATTAGGTTCGGCAACGTCGTCCGGAAAGGTCAATCGCAACGCGGGAAGCGGGTTCAGGGACCGGAAAGGATCAGGATGGAGAGCGTAAATGCATTGATCGTGGCGCTGGTGACGGCGTCGAACGATGCAGAAAGTCTGGAGCCTCAGGAGGCGCGTCGATTGATCGACACGGCTGTCCGGCACATCAAGGATCTCCAGCTGCAGCAAGGTATCAGCGACAACGACGCAGCCATGGCGTTGGAGCGCACCGCCGTCGACGCAGAGCGTCTGGCCCCGGACCAATTGCAGCGCGAGCTTCGCCATGCGGCCGACATGCTGCGGCATCTTCAGCCGACGGTCGAGCCCGAACCGGTCCTTCCGGCCCACCAGCCGGATGGTGGCGACGGTGGCAACTACTGACACCTCACCGCAGGTGCGCTAGGTGCGAGCCGAGAAGCCCGCCCGGGGCTCGTGTGCCCCGGGCCTCATATTCCCTGGAGTTATTGTCCTGCAACATTCGAGGCGTAAGGGAAGATCATGACCGCGCAGCCTGTCTACGTCTCGATCACCGGCCTCCAGCTGAAAGGTTGGCGGCATCAGCCGCGGTTCTGGTGGCATGCCATCCGGTCGATGATGCAGGCGCGCAAAGCGCCCGGCAATCTTGCGGCGGACGCCCGCATCATCAAGGGCGTCCATCACACGCGAACGGTCTGGACCGACGAAGCTGCGATGCGCCGCTATCTGGTAGCCGGGGCGCATCTTCAGGCCATGAAGGCATTCGATTCGATTGCGACCGGCAAGACCCTCGGCTTCACGTCGGAGACGCTGCCTGATTGGAATGCGGTGCACCGGCTGTGGCAGACGGAGGGGCGACCGGTCGGGAGGCCTGAGGCGTAAGCCCCCGGACGCGGTTCGGGCACGCCGAACCGAAAGCCACAGAGCCTGCACTCGACCATTCCGCGCCAATGGTTTAGCGCTGACACGGCCCGGCCGGCCGAAAGCTTGGCCGGACGCGCGTGGAATGGCCAAGGACACCCGAATGTCGACACGGATCGAGGACTACGCCCTTATCGGCGATTGCGAGACCGCCGCGCTCGTGGGGCGAGACGGCTCGATCGACTGGCTTTGCCTTCCCCGGTTCGATTCGCAGGCCTGCCTGGCAGCTCTTCTCGGAGACGAGACAAATGGCCGATGGAAGATTGCGCCTAGCGGTGCGGTCATCGGTTCGCAGCGCGCCTACCGCGACGATACGCTGATTCTCGAAACGACCTTTAGAGCGGCATCCGGCGTCGCCGTCCTTCGCGATTTCATGCCGCTTCGCGATGGCGCGAGCAATATCATCCGTATCGTCGAAGGGCTCGAGGGCACGCTCGCCTTCGATTTCGAGTTCATGGCCCGCTTCGATTATGGGCAGACCGTGCCGTGGATGACGTTCGAAGAGGACGGTGTGGTCACGGCGATCGCCGGCCCGGACATGCTGATCCTTCATTCGGACGTTCCACTGACAGGCGATGACCGTCGTGTGACCTCCAGCTTCACTGTCCGGAAGAGGGAGCGGCTGACCTTTGTGCTGACGTCCTGCGCGTCCTACCTGCCACGTCCGAAACGGGTCGATCCGGAAACCGCTCTTCAGGAAACGGAGCGCTTCTGGCGCGAATTCACGGAACGGTGCCCCGATGTCGATGGCTGGACGGGACCTGTCAAGCGATCGCTGATCACGCTCAAAGCCCTCACCTACATGCCGACCGGCGGAATCGTTGCCGCCGTCACCACGTCGCTGCCGGAAAAACTGGGCGGAACGCGCAATTGGGACTACCGGTATTGCTGGCTGCGGGACGCCACGCTGACGCTCCTCGCACTGATGAAGCTCGGTTACTACGAGGAAGCCAGCGCCTGGCGCAGTTGGCTCCTTCGGGCCGTCGCCGGCGCGCCCGAGCAGATGCAGATCATGTACGGCGTCGCAGGAGAGCGCAATCTGCGGGAATGGGACGCCGACTGGCTTCCCGGATATGAGGGATCCAAGCCGGTGCGGATCGGCAATGCTGCCTCAGAGCAGTTCCAACTGGATGTCTACGGGGAGGTTGCGGATGCGCTGATGCAGGCTGCGAAGGGCGGCCTTCCGCCGCACCCGCGTGGCCAGGAGATCGGCCGTGTCCTCATGCCCTTTCTCGAGCGCGTCTGGCGAGATCCGGACGAGGGCATCTGGGAAGTGCGCGGCGCTCGGCAACATTTCACCTATTCGAAGGTCATGGCCTGGGTCGCCTTCATTCGCGTGGCGCTGATGGCCGACGAGATGGGCGATCAGGAAACCGCCCGCAGATGGCGGAAGGTGGCGGACGAGATCCATGCCGAGGTCTGCGCGAAAGCCTTCGACCCCACTCTCAACAGCTTCGTGCAGGCCTACGGATCGACGGCACTCGATGCGAGCGTCCTGCAGATCGGCATGGTCGGTTTCCTGCCTCCCGACGATCCGCGCTATGTCGGGACCGTTGAGGCCATCGAGCGGCACCTTACCCACGAGGGTTTCGTCCTTCGATACCGCACAGGCGACACCGACGACGGACTGCCGTCCGACGAAGGCGTCTTTCTCGCCTGCTCGTTCTGGCTTGCCGATGCGCTCAACCTCATCGGCCGGCGGGACGATGCGCGCACCTTGTTCGAGCGTCTGCTGGCGCTCTCCAACGATGTCGGCCTTCTCTCCGAGGAATACGACCCGGTGGAGAAGCGGATGCTCGGCAACTTTCCGCAGGCTTTCAGCCATATCGGCATCATCAACACCGCCCTCAACCTCACGCGACACAAGGGACCGGCCGACGAGCGGTCCGACGCGTCCCCGGCTGCCACGCGCGACCGGGGTGCCTGACAGCATGGAGTATCCCTGGCCGGACGCGAGAGCGGGCCGGACCGGGAGGGGTGTTCACTTGCGCGGGAAACGGCCTACATAGGGCTTGCCGCCAGCAACCGGCGACAGAAGCAAGAAGGTTTCAAACCAATGCAGATCGGAATGATGGGACTGGGCAGGATGGGCGCCAACATGGTGCGCCGCCTGCTGCGCGGGGGCCATGAATGCGTCGTCTATGACATCAACCCGGCAAGCGTCGCAGCGCTCGTTGCCGAAGGCGCCGTCGGGGCCGCCTCGGTCGAAGAGCTGGTGTCGAAGCTCGCCAAGCCGGCCGCGGTGTGGCTGATGCTGCCGGCGGCGATCACGGACGAGAACCTCGAGCGCGTCGCCACCCATATGGTGCCCGGCGATATCATCATCGACGGCGGCAACTCGTTCTACCATGACGACGTCGATCGCGCGGAGCGCCTGTCTGCCCGTTCGCTCAACTATGTCGATGTCGGGACGAGCGGGGGCGTCTGGGGTCTCGATCGCGGCTACTGCCTGATGATCGGAGGACCGGACGACGCCGTCCGGCATCTCGATCCGATCTTTTCGACACTCTCGCCCGGCGGCGATGTCGATGCGAGCGAGGTCAGCGAAAACATGAAGACCGCGGATCGCGGCTACCTTCATTGCGGCCCGAGCGGTTCCGGCCATTTCGTCAAGATGGTCCATAACGGCATCGAGTACGGCATGATGGCAGCCTATGCGGAAGGGATGAACCTTCTGAAATCCGCCAATGCCGGCAAAGCCGACCGCGCGGCAGACGCGGAAACAAGCCCGTTGCAGCAGCCGAAGTATTATCAGTTCGACCTCGACCTCGCGGCCATCGCCGAAGTCTGGCGTCACGGAAGCGTCGTCAGCTCCTGGCTGCTCGACCTGACGGCCGGCGCGTTGAAGGCGGATCCCGATCTCGCCGGCTTCAGCGGCCGGGTGTCGGATTCCGGCGAGGGGCGCTGGACGGTCAAGGCGGCGATCGACACGGGTGTTCCGGTGCCGGTGCTCTCGTCTGCGCTCTACCAACGGTTCACCTCGCAGGGCGAAGCCGAATTCGGCGACAAGCTGCTCTCCGCCATGCGCTTTGCCTTCGGCGGCCACCACGAGAAGCCGAAAAGCTGATTGTTACGGCACCATGACGGGGCGGGCAGATTATGAACGGCCTGCCCCGGCATTCATACACCGTCAGCCGAGCGACGCCTGACGGGTCTCCGCGTCGATCAGGCGGGCCGCAAACGCTGCGCAGACGAGAAGCGCGGCAAACAGGCCGACGGCAACCCCGACCCCGAACGTCACCACCACCGTCATCAGGGTCGGAGCAACGAGACCGCCGAGCCGCGCCACCGCGCCTGCCGCCCCCATGCCGGTCGCGCGCGATGCCGTGGGATACAGTTCCGGCGTGAAGGCATACAGGGCGCCCCATGTTCCCAGCAGCGCAAAGCTCATGACAAGCAGTGAGGCACCGATCAGCAGATCGTCGGGAGACAGAACGAAGAGCAGGCATCCGAGGGCCGACAGAAGGCAGAAGCCGATCAGCGTCGGGCGTCGGCCCCAGCGCTCGACGCCGAAGGCGGCAAGCGCATAGCCGGGGATCTGCGCCAAGGCGACAAACACCAGGAAACCGTAGCCGCGCACAAAGCCGAAGCCTTCGCTGGCAAGCCGCGCCGGCATCCAGGTGAAGATGCCGTAATAGGAGACGGAGACCAGGAACCAGACGGCGAGAATGAGCAGGCTGCGACGGCGCAGTTCGGGCGAAAACACGCCTCCGGACACCGTCGTGGGCGCGGCCACCAGACGCTCGTCTGCGGACAGGATCGGCTTTCCATGCAGGGCCAGCATGCGGTTGACGATGGCCTTGGCTTCCTCGCCATGTCCCGCGCGCAGAAGATAGAACGGGGACTCCGGAACGAAAAGCCGCAGGCCCACGCCGATGATGGCCGGGAGCGCCGTTACCGCGAAGATGTAGCGCCACGCATCGGCCACGCCGGCAAGGCTGGCAGCCCAGGCGGCAAGGGCGATCAGCAGCGTGCCCAAGGCCCAGAACCCCTCCAGCATGACGAGCCAGCGACCCCGGTTTTTCGCCGGCAGGAATTCCGCCATCATGGCGTAGTCGACGGGAAGGGTTCCACCGACAGCAACGCCCGTCAGGAAGCGCAAGACGAGCAGGCTCGTGAAATCCGGCGCGAAGATGGAAAGCGTCCCGAAGACGGCGTCGCAGGCAACGGTCAGCAGAAGCACGCGCCGACGGCCCCAGCGGTCCGCGAGACGGCCGAAAACGACGGCGCCGATCAGCATGCCGAGGAAGAACAGGGTTCCCGTCTGCAACGCCTGCGGCACGGTCAGTTGAAAGGTGGCGGCGATCGACGCTGCGGTGAAGCCGACCGCCAGCACCTGCATGGCGTCGGCAGTCCAGACGAGGCCGAACACGCCGAGCAGCCTGCGCTGAAACCGTCCTGTTCCAGCTCGATCCAAGGCTTCGTCCATCGTCACCATATCGTCATTCCTGCTTTGTCGTGCCTGAACCCGGGCCAAGGCCCCCGGCGGCACCAAATCGTTGAAGGAGACTGTATAGACGCGGGGGCGGCCGAGATAGTCCGGCTGCATGGCGTGTCCACATCGGGTGCCCGCCCACGTTCGAACGTCAGTGGTCGGACGATCCACCGGTCCGCGCGGTGGCCATGACCCTATTCCGGCCGGCCTGCTTGGCACGGTAGAGGTTGCGGTCGGCGATCTCGAGAATCTCGTGCGAGACGCCGCCCTCCGACGATAGGGCGACCCCGATGCTGACGGTGACCGAAAGTCCGGCTGCAACCGACGACCAGTCATGGCGGGCGATCGTCAGGCGGATGCGTTCGCACGCCTTCCTGGCCTGCGCGAGCGTCACGCCGGCCATCAGCACGACGAATTCCTCGCCGCCGAAGCGAACGGCAAGATCGGGCGACCGCAACGTGCCCTTGATCAAGGCGCCGAGCGCAATCAGTACCCGATCGCCGACGAGGTGGGAAAACTGGTCGTTGATCGCCTTGAAGTGATCGACGTCGAGCACGGCCAGCATGTAGCCCTCGCCGGACGCGTCAATCGCGTCCATCGCGGCCTCCAGCCGCCGGCGGTTGCCGAGGCCGGTCAGAGGGTCCGTGTTTGCCGCCTCGGTCAGCATGGTCGTTTGCTGTTGCAGCGCTGCAAACGATCGGGCGATCTCGGCGGCCCGACCTGCCTCCGTGTCGAGCAGCATGCGCAACTTCTTCGTCTCGTAGCGGATATCGGCGAGCCGCGCGTTGCGCTGGGTCCGTTCGGCCGTAAACTGCTGATGGAGACTGTGATAGCGTTTGTGAAAATCGAGCGCCGGCTCGAAGGCGCCGAGATGCTCGTGCGCCCTGGACAGGTAGAGGCAGGCGAACATCAGCGTTTCGACATTGCCGCTCCGCGTGGCAAGCAGATGCGCACGCTGAAGGGGCACCAGCGCCTCCTCGGGCCGCCGCAGCGAGATCAGCGTCCGGCCGAGAATATCGAGGTACTGCCCCTCGCCGCGCATATCGTCTTCGTTCGCAATGCCGCGATAGTGCGCCAGAAACTGCTCGGCGCTGACGAAGTCTTCGGCCGCATTGTAATACTCGGCAAGATTGGCAAGGCAGAGACGCTCCGCCCATGCATCGTCGAGCGCGCGGGCAAGGCCGACCGCCCGCCGGGTCACCTCGATCGCCGATGCGATGGACGTTTCGAACCCCGCTCGGTCTCCGCTTTCCTGCGCCATGTAGGCGGCTTCCGCCTGCGATCCCCCAAGATTGATGAGCCACCAGCACTCGAAATTCCGGTCGGCGGCTTCGCGTGCCAGCGCCACCGCCCGGCCGCAATAATCGATGGCCAAAGGCGGCTGACGCGACATCCAGAAAATCACGCCCGTGACGTTGATCGCGAGCGACCGCGATCGCAGATCTCCGCACTGGTCGGCAAGATCCAGCGCCTCCGCCGCCAGCGCGACGGCCTCTTCCAGTTGGCCGAGCTCCATGTGCAGCCACGCCTGAATGCTGAGGGCCTGAGCTTCACAGGCAGGCTCGGCGAGGTGACGCCAGATGACGACAGCCTCGTTGGCGTAGTCCAACCCCATCTCGGATTTGCCAAGCTGGAAGCAGTACCATGCGATATCCTGTGCGCTGCGAGCCCGCACATGTGAATCGTCGGGGTGCCCCGATGCCTGATGGACAGCCAATGCCATCTCGAGCGCCGGGGTCGACCGTCCCGAGCATCCCATCTGCCACGCCTCGTCCAAGGTCTCCCTCGTCGGAGCCTTCGCATCCGGAGCGACGTCAGATCGCTTGCTCTCGGCAGACATCACGCTGTGGATCCGGTCTTGTCTCGACATTGGCTGCAGGGATCGTCAGCTTGGCGACAAAACCTAAAGATGCCGCTAATACGAACGCAGGATTGCAAAAGGTCAGGGTCGGCGAACGTAAGTATTTTCGATCTGAGCCGTCAGCGGTCGGGAGCGGCCGTCGCAGCCTTGCGCCGCAACGTGCCTTTGCAGCGTTCCGAGCACGTCTTGACGTTGTCCCAGTCGCGCGCCCACTTTTTCCGCCAGGAGAACGGCCGTCCGCAAGCAGCGCAGATCTTTTGCGGCAGATGGGCTTTCGTGTAGCGTGGTTCCTTCATGGATCGAAAGCTGTGGCATGAAGAGCGAACGTCAAGCGGCCATGTCGTCTTGGACCTATGCTGTCGGGAACGCCCGGCGTGCGAGGCTTGATCTCGGCCGGGTCGGCGCCAGATTCCCCCGATGATCTACTTTACCAGCGACACGCATTTTGGCGACCCGCGCGTGCTGCGCATCGACCGCCGGCCTTTCTCGACCATGGCGGACCACGACGCCGCGCTGATCGCGACCTGGAATTCTGTCGTGGGAGACGACGACGAGGTCTGGCACCTGGGCGACGTCATTGCGAAAGGAGGCGACTGCGAGCAGCTGCTCGCCGCGCTGAACGGCCGCAAACATCTGGTCATCGGCAACAATGATCCGGATACCACGATATCCGCCAAGGGTTGGTCAAGCGTCCAGAGCTACGCTGAAATGATCCTCGATGGTCATCATCTCGTGCTCTGCCACTATGCGTTTCGCACCTGGAACAAGATGGGCAAGAAGTCGATCGATCTCCACGGCCACTCGCACGGGCGCCTGAAGCCCATGCCCCGGCAGTTCGACGTCGGCGTGGACGCGCGCGCGCTCCGACCCGTCACGCTGACAGACCTCCTTGCGAAACAAGCGCCCGTGCCCTGAGGTCGGCCGTCCGCGGCGATAGATCTGCCCCGATCTTACCGGGCTTGCCATTCCGCGATGACATCCCGATAAACACGAGATGGCCTTCACGCTCCGACAGCTTCAGTTCTTCGTCGCCGTTGCCGAACAGGGTTCCGTCACCCGGGCGGCCCAAAACCTGTCGATCTCGCAATCCTCCATCACGGAGGCCATCAAGGAGCTGGAGAGCGATCTCGGCGTTGCCCTCTTCGACCGGCATCCGCGCGGCCTGCACGTGACCCATAACGGCCACCAGTTTCTGCGCCACGCCACGAAGATTCTCGCCGGCGTCCAGGATGCTCGCCGCAGCTTCAGTCAGGTTC
The DNA here is from genome assembly GCF_001424065.1 of Rhizobium sp. Leaf384. Lineage (GTDB taxonomy): Bacteria > Pseudomonadota > Alphaproteobacteria > Rhizobiales > Rhizobiaceae > Ferranicluibacter. The sequence continues at coordinate 137,358 of NZ_LMQE01000009.1, read as the reverse complement.
CCGAGATCGCGAGCGGAAAGCTCAATCTGGGCGTGACCTCGCTGGTGGCGGGCTACGTGCTGTCGGATCTTCTGGCGCGCTATCGACGGGCCTTTCCGGCGGTCGACGTCAGTGCCATCGAGGACAATGGATCCTATCTCGAACATCTTCTGGTCGGCGGCGAACTCGACGTTGCCGTCATGGTCATCTCCAACCTGCGCGACCGCATGGCGCTTCAGGCCGAGATCATCGAGACCTCACCCTACAGGCTTTGGCTGCCGCTCGGCCATCGGCTCGTTTCCGCCGATATCATCTCCATCTCCGATGTCGCGCAGGAACCGCTGATTATGCTCACCGTCGACGAAATTGAGGAAAACACGGGCAAGCTGCTCACCGCCCTCGGTGCGCGGCCGCACGTCGCATTCCGCACACGCTCGGTCGAAGCCGTGCGCAGTCTCGTCGCCACCGGCGCGGGCATTGCCCTTCTGCCCGACCTCGTCTACCGCCCCTGGTCGCTCGAAGGAGACCGGATCGAAAGCCGGGACGTTTCCGGCGCCCTGCCTGTCGTGCAGGTCGGCATGGTCTGGCGAAAAGGCTCCAGCCTCCCGCAGTCGGCACGCGATTTCATCGGGATTGTCGAAACACTGCGCAGTGCTCGCGGACGCGGCTAGGTTTCGGAAAAACCGATACCGATTATCTGTTTAATAAATTTGCGAATGCGGCAGAAGCGCGGCACCTTTCGCTCCGGGAACACATGCGCCGAAGATCGGCCGAACCGGGAGACCACAGATGATCAACATCCTGAAGTCCTGCACCACCCTCGCCGTCACCCTCGCCTTCGCCACATCCGCCCTTGCACAAGAACCCTTGAAAGCGCTCGGCGCCGGGGAAGGCGAATTGTCGATTGTCGCCTGGGCCGGGTACATTGAGCGTGGCGAGACGGACAAGGCTTACGACTGGGTGACGGATTTCGAGAAATCGAGCGGCTGCAAGGTGTCCGTGAAGACCGCCGCGACGTCCGACGAGATGGTCGCGCTCATGAATGAAGGCGGCTTCGACCTTGTCACGGCATCGGGCGACGCGTCGCTGCGGCTTGTCGCCGGCAAGCGCGTACAGCCGATCAACACGGATCTGATCCCGAGCTGGAAGACGCTGGACGCGCGCATGCAGGATGCCCACTGGTTCACCGTCAAGGGCGTTCACTACGGCACGCCCTATGTCTGGGGGCCGAACGTGCTCATGTACAACACGGATGCTTTCAAGGGTGAGGCGCCGAAGAGCTGGAAGGTGGTCTTCGAGGAAATGACCCTGCCGGACGGCAAGTCCAACAAGGGCCGCGTACAGGCCTATGACGGGCCGATCCATGTGGCGGATGCCGCCAATTACCTGATGGCGCACAAGCCGGAACTCGGCATCAAGGATCCCTACGAACTGAACGAGGAGCAGTACAAGGCGGCTCTCGATATCCTGCGCGTCCAGCGCACGCTGGTCGGTCGTTACTGGCACGATGCGATGATCCAGATCGACGATTTCAAGAATGAAGGCGTCGTCGCCTCCGGCTCGTGGCCGTTCCAGGTCAACCTGCTGACGGCCGAGAAGCAGCCGATCGCTGCCGTATTCCCCGAAGAGGGCACGACCGGCTGGGCCGACACCACGATGCTCTCGTCCGAAAGCGCCCATCCGAACTGCGCCTATATGTGGATGGAGCACTCGCTCTCGCCAAAGGTCCAGGGCGATGTTTCCGCCTGGTTCGGCGCGAACCCCTCGGTCGGAGCCGCCTGCAAGGGCAATGCCCTGCTGACGGACGAAGGCTGCAAGACGAATGGCTACGACAACTTCGACAAGGTGAAGTTCTGGAAGACGCCGGTCGCCAAATGCGCCAGCCAGAGCGAGTGCGTGCCCTATCATCGCTGGGTTTCCGACTATATCGGCGTCATCGGCGGCCGATAGGTCGCGGGCGCCGCCTCACCTGCGGCAACTCTCTGGCCCACCTCACCTCCCGCCGGGGGAGGTGAGACGCGCGGCGGCAGCATGATGCGACGCGACGGCCGGTGCGCCTCCGCGTGATTGTCTTGTCTTGGCTTCAACAGGATATCCCATGAACGCCATCCTCTTTGAAAACGTCTCACGCCATTTCGGCAATGTCCGCGCCGTCGATGGCGTCGATCTGGCCGTGGCGGAAGGCGAGTTCTTCGCGATGCTCGGCCCATCCGGATCCGGAAAGACGACGTGCCTGCGGCTTGTCGCCGGTTTCGAGCAACCCACCGCGGGGCACATCGAGATCTTTGGCGAGACAGCGGAAGGCCTGCCGCCCTACCGGCGCAACGTCAACACGGTGTTCCAGGACTACGCGCTCTTCCCGCATCTCTCGATCCTCGACAACGTTGCCTACGGACTGATGGTCAAAGGCGTGGGCAGGATCGAGCGACGCCGGGCGGCGGAAGAGGCTTTGGCGATGGTCGCCCTGCCCGGCTACGGCGCGCGCAAGCCGGGCCAGTTGTCGGGCGGCCAGCGCCAGCGCGTGGCGCTCGCGCGTGCGCTGGTCAACCGACCGCGCGTGCTCCTGCTCGACGAACCCCTGGGCGCGCTCGATCTCAAGCTGCGCGAACAGATGCAGGAGGAATTGAAAAGCCTCCAAAAAGCGCTCGGCCTCACCTTCATCTTCGTGACCCATGACCAGGGCGAAGCGCTGGCGATGGCCGACCGGGTGGCCGTGTTCCACGAAGGCAAGGTGCGTCAGGTGGGGACCCCGGAAGACATCTATCGTCGCCCGAAGACGCGTTTTGTCGCCGATTTCGTCGGTTCTTCCAATGTGCTGTCGCGCGTCCAGTGCCAGCGGCTGGGCGTCGACGCCCCGGCCGCCAGTTTGCGACCGGAGTCGATCGTGATCGGGCGACCGACCGACGGTCAGCTCGGCCTGACCGGCATTCCGATCGCCACAAGCTTTCTCGGCCCGGTCAACCGCGTGACGCTCGATTGCGGTGGTGAGCGCATCGTGGCTTTGCTCGCAGGCGGCGCGCCGATCCCGGCCATGGGCGAGAGCGTGACCCTCGCCTTCGGCAGACACGATCTGCATGTGATGGAGGACGCCGGATGATCATGGCGTCAGAGGGCCAGAGGACACGCTTGATGGCGACGCCGGGTCCACGCGATCGCGGCAGCCTGTCGGATATGCTCTGGCGGAACCCGAAACTCTTTCTCGCCCTGCTTCTCTGCCTTCCGCTCCTCTGGCTGGGCGTGGTCTATCTCGGTTCGCTCGCGGTCTTTCTCGCCCAGAGCTTTTTCGCGATCGACGATTTCTCTGGGCTCGTCACCTATGAGCCCACGCTTGCCACCTACCGGCAGCTCTTCTCGGACGCCAATTTCGACATCATCCTGCGCACCGTGACGATGGCAGCCAGCGTGACGGTGGCGTCGATCGTGATCGCCTTTCCCGTCGCCTTCTATGCCGCGCGGTATGCCAAAGGCGTTTGGAAGGCCGTATTCTACCTTGGGGTCATGCTGCCCCTCTGGTCGAGCTATCTCGTGAAGATCTACGCGTGGAAGCTGATCCTTGCGAAAGAGGGCATCCTTACCTGGCTGTTTGCCAAGCTGCACCTGCTCTGGCTCCTCGAAGCCTGGCTCTCGATCCCCATCATCGGCGGAAACTCGCTGTCGGTGAGCTACACCGGCACCTTCCTCGTCTTCGTCTATGTCTGGCTGCCCTTCATGATCCTGCCGATACAGGCGTCCCTCGAGCGCGTGTCGGGCAGCCTCGTGGAAGCCTCGGCCGATCTCGGCGCCCGCCCCGGCCAGACCTTTCGCCACGTGCTGCTGCCGCTCGCCCTGCCAGGCATCGTTGCAGGCTCGATCTTCACCTTCTCGCTGACACTCGGAGACTACATCATTCCTCAGATCATCGGCTCCTCCCGGCTCTTCATCGGCCAGGCGGTCTATGCGCAGCAGGGCACGGCAGGCAATCTGCCGCTTGCGGCGGCCTTCACGGTCGTGCCGATCGTCATCATGGGCGTCTACCTCTGGGCGGCCCGCCGCATGGGAGCTTTCGATGCGCTCTGACCGTCTCGATCGGGCCCCGCTGCCCCTGAAGATCTCCGCCTGCCTCGGCCTCCTTTTCCTGCACCTGCCGATCCTGCTCATCTTTCTCTACGCCTTCACCACGGAAGAAAAGAGCTATCGCTTTCCGCCGCCGGGGCTGACGCTCGAATGGTTTGCCGTCACCTGGAACCGGCCGGATGTGTGGGCGGCGCTGACGCTGTCGGTGAAAGTGGCGAGCCTCGCCACCGCCATCGCGCTGGTCCTCGGCACGCTGTGCGCGGCCGCGGTCTCCCGCGCGGCCTTTTTCGGCCGCGAAGCCGTGTCGCTGCTCGTCATCCTGCCGATCGCCCTGCCCGGCATCATCACCGGCATCGCGTTGCGGTCGGCGTTCTCGATGGCGGATATACCGTTTTCCTTTTTCACCATCGTGCTCGGCCACGCCACCTTCTGCATCGTCGTCGTCTACAACAATGCGGTAGCGCGCTTCCGCCGCCTGTCGGGCTCCCTCGTGGAAGCGTCGATGGACCTCGGCGCGGATGGCTTCCAGACGTTTCGCTACGTCGTTCTGCCGAACATTGCGACGGCGCTCCTCGCCGGCGGCATGCTGGCCTTCGCACTGTCTTTCGACGAGGTGATCGTCACCACGTTCACAGCCGGCCAGCAATCGACGTTGCCGATCTGGATGCTGGAAGAGTTGATCCGTCCGCGGCAGCGCCCCGTGACCAACGTGGTCGCCATGGTCGTGGTGCTCGTGACGCTCCTGCCGATCCTCGCTGCCTATTTTCTCACCCGCGATGGCGACCAGATCGCCGGCGCGGGCAAATGACCGGAACCTGAACAGGAGATCGACCATGGATACGGACCTTTTGATCGGCGCGCGCTTCGAGCCGGGCACCGAGGTGGAAGAGCAGATTCTGAACCCGAAGACCGGTAGCCGGATCCTGTCGCTCGCGGAGGCGTCACACGCGCAGATCGATGCGGCCGTCGACGCCGCCGAGCGCGCGTTCGTCACGTGGTCGCGCACGACACCCGCCGAGCGATCGACCTACCTGCTGCGCATTGCGGATGCGATTGAACGGGATGCCGACGGCTTTGCGAGCCTCGAGGCCCTAAACTGCGGCAAGCCGCTCCACGCCGTGCGCAACGATGAAATCCCCGCGATCGTCGATTGCTGGCGGTTCTTTGCGGGCGCCATCCGGATGCTGAATGGCCCTGTCGCCGGAGAGTATCTGCCGGGCCACACCTCGATGATCCGGCGTGATGCCATCGGCATCGTCGGCTCTATCGCGCCCTGGAACTACCCTTTGATGATGATGGCCTGGAAGCTTGCCCCGGCACTTGCGGGCGGCAACACCGTCGTGTTCAAGCCGTCCGAACAGACGCCGCTGACGGCGTTGAAAATGGCGCGGCTTCTCGCCGATATCCTGCCGGAGGGCGTCGTCAACATCATTCTCGGCCGCGGAGACACTGTCGGCAATGCGCTGATCAATCATCCGAAGATCGCGATGGTGTCGATTACTGGCGATATTGCGACCGGCAAGAAGGTGCTGACCGCAGCTGCAAAGACGGTCAAGAGAACGCATCTGGAACTTGGCGGCAAGGCGCCCGTGATCGTCTACGACGACGCGGATCTCGACGCCGTCGTCGCCGGCATCCGGACCTTCGGCTTCTACAATGCCGGGCAGGACTGCACCGCCGCCTGCCGCATCTACGCGCAGGACGGGATCTACGAGAAGCTGGTCGCCGATCTCACCTCTGCCGTTTCCAGCATCGTCTTCGGTTCTGAGAACGATGCGGAGAACGAGATCGGCCCGCTGATCTCCGCCCGCCAGCGCGACCGCGTCTCGAGCTTCGTCGAGCGCACCAACGAGGCGCGCCACATGGAGGTGACGACAGGCGGCGCGCGCGGGCCGGGCGATGGGTTCTTCTTCCAGCCGACGGTCATTGCCGGTGCCCGTCAGGACGACGAGATCGTCCGTCGGGAGGTCTTCGGCCCGGTCGTCTCGATCACCCGGTTTACGGACTCTGAGGAAGCCGTGCGCTGGGCCAACGACAGCGATTACGGCCTCGCCTCGTCCGTCTGGTCGAAGGATATCTCGCGTGCGATGCAGGCAGCGGGTCGCCTGCAATATGGTTGCACCTGGATCAACACACATTTCGCGCTCGTCAACGAGATGCCGCATGGTGGCTTGAAGCAGTCCGGTTACGGCAAGGATCTTTCCGTGTATGCGCTGGAAGACTACACCGCCGTGCGCCACATCATGATCGCCCACGGCTGACAACCGTAAGACGCAGCCTCCCGGTGGGGCTGAACGGAATGCGCGACCGGGCGGAGCGCCGACCGGCTGTGCTCCGCTGCGCCTCTGAACGCGCCGCCAGTCCTGTTTGCCTGGCCTCGTGACGGAGGCTGCGCACTGCTGTACCCCACCGCCGGCGGGCGTTGCCCGCCCGCAGGTCTCCCGGTTGCGCGCCGGGATCGTCGCGCATGGCGTGCGATCAAGCATTTAACATGCAAGGACGTGGTGCTGCCAATCCGCCGATCGGACCCGTCGCCGGGGCCGCACGGCCGAGAACCACTGGCCCCTGCTTTTGCCGGCCCTTCGCACGATCAGCGGTTGTTTCTCCCCAAGACCCGTTCAGGTCACCCCATCGATCTTCCCCGAACAGCCGGCAAGGCCGGCCCGTTTGCGAGCGGTCCGTGCGGGCTCGTGCGAGCTCCTGGCGGACCGCGCGGAACCCTCGGTTCCGACCGCCAAAAGCGCGGATTTTAACCAATCTTGTTTACCGCACTCTAACATTCAAGTTCCCGCATAACGAGTACTCATCATAAATAATCAATCTGAGGGACACGCTTAGAGCCAGTTCCGGTCGATAATTATGGTAAATGCATAATTAATAAGCGCAGCGCCTACCAAATAACACCGCACCTCGTATTCGAGTCAAATTTTAAATATTGACCCGATTTTGGTCTTAAATTAATTACCAAATTGTAAACCAGAGGATGTTATTGTCATGCGTATATTATCTCTCTTCATTTGGATCACGTCCGCGGCGGCAATATTTGCATTTGTATTGCAGCCGGTTGGCCCCGATGTACAATTGCTCGTTTCTGCTCTTACGATCGCGTTTCTCTTCGTTATTACACGCTTCAACAGATCAGGTCCGCTGCGTTACATTGCGCTGGCAACCGCGAGCATCATCGTCTTGCGCTACGCTTACTGGCGCACCACGAGCACGCTTCCGCCAATCGACGATCTCCTGTCGTTCATTCCGGGAATTCTGCTTTACGTCGCCGAGATGTTCTGCATTTTCATGTTCTTCATCAGCGTGTTCGTTGTCGCCGATCCGGTCGAACGCCCCCGTGCTCGTCAGCTTTCCGATGACGAACTGCCGACTGTCGATGTGTTCGTACCGTCTTACAACGAGAGCGCCGAAATCCTTTCGTTGACGCTTGCTGCGGCTGCCGGCATGGACTACCCGTCCGACAAGTTCACGGTGTACCTGCTCGACGATGGCGGCACCGACCAGAAGCGCAACAGCCCCGATCCGGATATCGCCCAGGCAGCCATCGACCGCGGTAACGCGCTGCGTACGCTCTGCCTCGATCTCGGTGTCCACTACCTGACACGCGCCCAGAACGTGCATGCCAAGGCCGGCAACCTCAACGCCGGGATGGAACGCACCTCCGGTGACCTTATTGCGGTCTTCGACGCCGACCATGCCCCCGAGCGCGCCTTCCTGCGCGAAACCGTCGGTCATTTCAGCGACGATCCGGATCTCTTCCTGGTCCAGACACCACACTTCTTCGCCAACCCGGATCCGGTCGAGCGCAATCTCGGCACCTACAAGCACATGCCCGCCGAGAACGAGATGTTCTACACCATGATCCAGAAGGGCCTGGATCGCTGGAATGCTTCCTTCTTCTGCGGCTCGGCAGCGGTTCTCCGTCGCGAAGCCCTGGACGAGGTTGGCGGCTTCTCCGGCATCACGATCACCGAGGACTGCGAAACCGCGCTCGAGCTGCATTCCCGCGGCTGGAACAGCGTCTACGTCGACAAGCCCCTCATCACCGGTCTCCAGCCCGAAACCTTCGCCAGCTTCATCGGACAGCGTTCGCGCTGGTGCCGCGGCATGATCCAGATCCTTCTCCTGAAGAACCCTCTCTTCAAGCAGGGCCTGACACTTCCCCAGCGCCTCAGCTACATGTCCAGCTGCTTCTTCTGGCTGTTCCCCTTCGTGCGCACCACGTTCCTTGTCGCGCCCATCCTGTTCATTCTCTTCAACCTGAAGATCTTCAACGCATCGGCCGAAGACTTCCTGGCCTATACCGTCACCTACCTCATCGCGTCCGAGATCCTGCGCAACTACCTTTATGGCAAGATGCGCTGGCCCTGGATTTCCGAACTCTACGAATACGTCCAGTCGGTCTTCCTGGTCCGGGCTATCGTCAGCGTCTTCCTCAACCCGCGCAAGCCGACGTTCAACGTCACCGACAAGGGCGTCTCGCTGACACAGCGCCAGCTTTCCAACCTCGCCTGGCCCTTCTTCGCCATCTTCGCCGGCCTCGGAATGGTTCTGTCCTATGCCATCTACCGCTATCAGACGGAGCCGGCCCTCGGTGACCTCATCGTCATCACCGGCGCGTGGAACCTGCTCAACCTGATCATCGCCGGCGCAGCCCTCGGCATCGTCACCGAACAGCCGAACGACGCCGACGGCATCAGCCTTCCCTCGGCACGGGCAGCCGAACTGGAAGTGGGTCATCAGACGGTGCCTGTCACCATTCGTCAGATCTCCTCGGAAAAGGCGATCGTCGAACTGAAGAAGAACGCGACGACACCGCTGCGCGCCGGGGAGTACGGCCGTCTGCTGCTCATCGATCCCCCTGCCAACGTCATCCTGCCTTCGGTTCCCGTCTTCATCGGCAAGCCCTCCGGCAGCGATCACCGCAGCTTTGTGGTCGAACTCGACGCCGAGGCATGCCATTTCCCGGCGATCGCCAGCCTGATGCTTGCCGATCTCGACCTTCCCCGCGCTCTGCGTGACGGTCGTCAGAACCGCCGGTCCTACCCGGTCGCCCTGCTGACGCTCATTCGCTGGGCCATCTTCAGCCCGTTCCTCGCCATCACGGCCGGTCTTTCGTCCAAATCGACCGCCGAGAGAACAAGTCGCCGCCGCCGTCAGCTCGTCGAAAAGCCGCAACCCGTCGTCGAAGCCGCGTGACCGGAAAGCCAGAGGATATCACCATGATCAAGTCGTCCACCTTTGCCCTCGCGCTTCTGCCGTCCCTTCTCCTGGCCGGTCTCTCGAGCACTGCGCTCGCCCAGTCGCTGACGCCCTCGCCGGCAGCAGCACTGGTTCCAGCGCTGGCACCCCCGCCGGCACAGCCGGCAGCTCCAAGCCCGTTCCGCTTCAACACCGCATCGGCGCAAACCGCGCCGACGCAGCTCTCCGACGTCGGCGGCACACTGCGCAAGATTGCGGCCAGCTCCTATGATCTCTTCTTCGACGGTGAATTTGCGAGCCGCCGGCTCTCCTTCTTCGCCCGTCCCGACGAGGCGTCGAGCGCATCGCAACTGGTGCTCACGCTGCAGACCGCCATTTCGGCCGCACCGGAGCGGTCGAACCTCGCCATCCAGATCAACGGTCACGAAATCGGCTCCACCAACCTCGTCGCCGGCGATCCCCGCCGCGTCACGTTCGACATCCCGGCCGGCGTCATCCAGCCGGGCTACAATGCGGTTGCCCTTTCCGCCAGCCATCGCCACCGGGTCGACTGCAGCGTCGAGGCGACCTACGAACTCTGGACCAAGATCGACCCGGCCCAGAGCGGCTTCGTCTTCCCGTCGGCCGAGGCCGGCAACCTCACGATGATCGACCTGATGCCGCTCGCCGGAACCCGGGAAGGCCGCACCAACCTGCGCGTCATTCTGCCCAAGGGCGCACAGATGCCGGATTACGACCGCGCCCTCAACGTCGTGCAGGCGCTGACCATCGCCGGCAATCTGAACCATCCCCAGGTCGAGTTCGGCTCGACCCCGGGCACGGGCGCCGGTATCGACATCTATGTCGGCGCCGTGAAGGACGTCGCGGCCCTGCTCGGCAACGACACCCCGGCACTCTCCTCCGGCGAGACGGCCATCGTCGCCGCCGGTGCGACGCCGGATCGCAAGCGCCTCATCATTGCCGGTCTCGATGCCGCCGATCTCGATGCCAAGACCCAGCTGTTCGTGCAGCAGGCGACCCGTGATCGCCCGGTCGGCACGCCGGAAGGACTGGCCGCTCTGACGAACATGAAAGGCCGCCTCCTCGTTCCCGGACAGAAGGTGACCCTGGCGGATCTCGGCTACACGGCAAAGCCCTTCGACGGCCGGTTCGTCCAGTCGAAGGTCAACTTCACCATGCCGTCGGATTTCTACCCTGGCGCCTATTCGAGCATGAGCTTCCACCTCAATGCGCTCTATGTCGGCGGGCTGTCTCCGGATGCCGTCCTGACGGTCAAGGCGAATGACAAGGTCGTGGCGAACATCCCGCTCAGCTCTCCGCTGGGTGGCGCGATCCGCGACCAGCGCCTGCCGATTCCCTTCACCGCGTTGCGCCCCGGCCAGAACACGCTCGAGGTCGAAGCACGGCTGCCCTCCAAGCTCGATGCGGCTTGCGAGTCCGTCGACAAGGCAACCTCGACGGTCCGCCTTTCGATCGACGGCAATTCGTACCTGGATATCCCGAATTATGCGCGGGTCGGCCGCTATCCCGACATTGCCGCCCTCACCTCGGGTCTCCCGGCCCCGCTCGAAGGCGACAAGGGGGCCGCGACCACGCTTCTGGTCCCGAACTACAACGCACAGAGCATGGACGCCGCGGCAACCTTCGTCGCCAAGATGGCCTATTCTTCGGGCCAGGTGAAGCCGATGCAGTACACCTCGCTGCTGCCGACCCTGGACACGGCCAACCTCATCGCGTTCGGCGGCTACGATACATTGCCGTCCGAACTGGTCAGCCGCATGAACCTCGACTTCGTCAATATCCGCAACATGGCGGGTTCGGCCGCGTCGCCCTACGAGTTTGCCGCTCTCGAGAACTTCGGTCCCCAGAGCGACGTCCAGCGCCAGATGACGACAAGCGTCGTCGGCACGGCGGTGGATCTCTCGCAGACGGCCAGCAACTTCCTCGCCGCCCCCATCGAGCAGTCGGCCGTCTTGCTGAAGGCGATCCGGCAGAAGACGGTCTCCGAGCTCTCCAAGCTCAACATCGCCCCTCTTCGCGCGATCCTCGGCGACGAGATCAAGCCGGAAGCCTTTTCTCCAACGGCGGAAGCCACCCTCGTCATCGCTCAGAACTCCGGCAGAAACGGCGGACTCTGGACAGTGGTTGCCTCCAAGAGCGCCAACGGCATCGTCGCCGGTACGGATGTACTGACGGATCTCAACGTGTGGAACACGCTCGGTGGCTCGGTGCAGGCCTTCTCCGAGACCGGCATCAAGCTCGATCAGCAGCTGGCGACCAACCAGACGCTTTATCGGACGCAGCCGCTGAGCCTGTCCAACATACGCCTGGTGACGGCAAGCTGGCTGGCCAACAATGCGGCCGTCTATATCTTCGCCCTGCTTACGGCCGCCATCCTGCTTGGGATCGGCACCTACCTGGTTCTCGCGACCGGACGCCGCAATCATGGCTAAGCCGCTCGCCCTGGTCACATGGAGCCTTACGGCAGCCATGACCGTCCTGCTCTCCGCCGTGCTGCCGACAAGCGGCCTGGCGGCGAACAAGACCAGCCGCGTGAAGAACGCGGAGACCTTCCTGCCGGTGGACTACATTGCCGGCGCCTGGTGGCTGTACAAGTCCATCTTCGTGGAAAATGGTCGCGTCGTCGACCGGTCGAATGGCAACGTGTCGCACAGCGAAGGTCAGGGATACGGCATGCTGATCGCGGTCGCATCGGACGATCGCGAGACCTTCGACGCCCTCTGGACCTGGACGCAGGAACACCTCCAGGTTCGCGAGGACGCTCTTTCGGCCTGGCGGTGGAGCCCCGATACGGCAACACCGGTCGCCGATACGAACAATGCCTCGGACGGCGACCTGCTGATCGCCTGGGCCCTGTCGCGAGCCGCGACGCGGTGGAAGGAGCCGGCCTACACCGCTGAAGCCCGCCGGATCCTCAAGGACCTGACGGCGAAGGCAACGGTCAGGGATGCGACCTACGGAACGTTGCTTCTTCCCGCGGCACAGGGATTTGGCGGCAGCGCCGAGCATCCCGGCATCGTCGTGAACCTGTCGTACTGGATCTTCCCGGCCATCGAGGAACTGGGGCTGATCGATCCGTCCTTCCCGGCCGCCGACCTGATCGCAAGCGGCAAGTCGCTCCTCGAGAAAGGCCGTTTCGGCAGCAGCAACCTGCCGGCCGACTGGCTTTCGCTGAAAGGCGCGCATCCGCAACCAGCACCTGCCTTCGCGGCCACCTTCGGCTATGAGGCGGTGCGGGTGCCGCTCTACACCGCCTGGTCCGGCGCTGCACCGCTGTCGCTTCTGACGGGTGTGCAGAAGCGCTGGAACGAGACCGGTGCCAACGTCATGCATGTCATGGATCTGGCAACCGCCGCCCCGATGACGGCGATGTCCGACCCCGGTTATCGCGCCGTCAGCGCGCTTCTTTCCTGCGGTCTTGGAAGGGCGGGACAGGACTCGACCCTGCCCCCCTTCGAGCCCACCGACTATTACCCATCCACGCTCCATCTCCTGAGCATCATCGCCATCTCCGAGAGGTATGCATCATGTCTGCCAAGTCAAAACTGAAGTTCTCGCTGCTTGCCGCAACCGCCGTGCTCCTCATCAATCCGGGACTGGTCCTAAAGTCGCTCGGGAATGACGATTCGGACCTGCGCGCTCAGGAGATGTCGTGGGCCCTGCCGCTTCCCCAAGGTTCGGCCCAGGGTGTAACCCCGGGTTCGGCAACGAAGCTGGACGCCCTCGATCCGCTGCTGTCGCCTGCAGGCGCCGCCTCCTCTCCGGCCGTGTCCGGCGTTAACAGCGCCTTTGCCGCTCCGGCCGCAGGCACCGCCCCGGCTGCAGACCGCGTCGCCGTCAATCCGCAGGCAGCACCGGGCGACAACCCGTTCCTGCGCAACGCTGCATCGGCGCCCGCCAGCCAGGGACGCCCGGCCGCAGCACAGCCCTCCGCCATCGTGGTTCCGGCCGCCCTGTCTGCCGCCCCTGCCGACGCCGGACGTCCTGGCGTCTCCCCGACCACTGTTCCGGCATCCGCGTCTGCGGTCGTCAATCCCTTCGCTCCCACGGCCGCTCCGGCACCTGCAGCCGGCACGACACCGCCGGCCACCGCCGGGTCCGTGGACATCTCGGCGCTTCGCTACTACGCCTCGACGCGCGACCTGAAGCGCGTCGGTGCCGAACTGCGCCGCCTCAAGGATCTCTACCCCGACTGGCAACCCCCGAAGGACCTGTTTACGCCCGCCTCGCAGTTCGACGAGCAGCCGCTCTGGAACATCTATGCGACCGGCAACTACGCCGCCGTTCGCGCCGGGATCGCACGCGCACAGAGCGTCAATCCAAAATGGCAGCCGTCCGATGACCTCCTGACCAAGCTGCAGCTCGGCGAAGCGCGCAGCCTGATCGACGGCGCCATGGCCCAGAGCCGCTGGAAGGATGTGATCTCCACGGCCCAGGCCATGCCGTCGCTGATGGTCTGTGGTGAAATGCAGGTTCAGTGGAACGTTGCTGAAGCTTTCGCCCGCCTGCGCAGCTATGCTGACGCATTCGACGTCTACCGCTATATCCTGACGACCTGTGACGATCCGGCCATGCGCCTGTCGACCGTTCAAAAGGCCTCGCTCCTCATTCCGCCGGTTGGCTTCACGTCGCTCCTCGCCCTTGGCCGGACGACGCAGGACGGCCATCCCGAGTTCGAGAATCTCGGCTTCGACGGCATCCGCCGTCAGATCGGCTCGTTCATCGAGCACGGCGATTTCTCTGAAATGCCGTCCAACGAGGAGATCACCCGCTTCGTCGATTTCATCCAGCGCAATGCGTCTGTCGAGGATGCCAACCTCGTCGGCTGGTACTTCTACTCGCAGAAGGACTGGGCGAATGCGAATGGCTGGTTCCTGCAGGCCAGCCGGTTCAAGCGTGATCCGAAGAGCATCGAGGGCCTGATCCTGACGCTGCGGCAGATGGACAAGACGGACGATGCCTTGAAGCTCGCCCGCCACTACATGAAGATGTCGCCGGACATTGCTCGCCAGTACATCGAGATCGTCGCCAGCGATCTCACGGCAAACAAGCCGACGATCGCCATGGACGACACCGAGAACGCCCTGTTCCAGGAAACCGTCACGGCGCAGAAATCCGCGCTCGGTGCACAGGCGATCGGCTGGAAGTACCTTGCAAGCAACGACAAGGCCACCGCGAAGACCTGGTTTGCCAACTCGGTGGAATGGAAGCCGACCGAAGGCGGCGTGGTCGGTCTCGCCGTTCTCGCAGCCCGCTCGAAGAATGGTCCGGCACTAAAGGCCCTCAAGGTCAACTACGGCAAGACCTTCACGGCCCTCCAGGACTTCAAGGTCTACACCCCCCGCTACGTCGCGAAGAAGCCGACAAAGGCGCGCCTCAAGGCCGCATCGAACAAGCCGAAGACCCTGATGGACTACCTGCGGTCCGACTCCTGAGACCAAACGCCCGGTACGCCCGGCCTCTCGAAACAGAAAAACCCCGTCGCCCCGCGGCGGGGTTTTTCTTTAGGTGCAGACCTTTCAAACGAACGCTTACGGTCCGGCGACGACATTGCGCACGGTCCTGCGGAAACGTCGGTCGTCCGCTGGCAAAGGTTATCTGGGTAGATGCTGAACGCCCGACACTGCGCGTTTCGTCGATCTGAGATCTCGTCGTTCCGCGAAGCGGTGACGGCGGCTGCCGCAGATGACGTCGTTGCGGAAGGGGTCGCCGTCAGAGGAACAAGCGGATCGGCATTGACGGCACGCATCTGGAGCGAACGCTCCCGGCATGGGCTGACGTCAGCTCAAACGACGACGCCGCGACAGACGGATGGATCGTCTGTCGCGGCGTCTTCGTTTGAACAGGTTAGGCTACGGCAAAGTAAGGACTTGGCAGCCTGCGTCTTCGCCTTACGCGCCAGCTTTGCAAGGAAAGCAACGCGGCCGGCACACCGGGGAGCCGAAGCTCGCCGGTGTGGACAGACAGGCGACTTAGCGGGAGCCTCGGCGGCGGAGCTGGTCGAAATAGACGATGACGATGATCAGCGCGCCGGTGATGATCCGCTGCCAGAAGGAATTGAGGTTCAGCAGGTTTGCACCATTGTTGATCGTCGCCAGGATGAAGGCGCCGAGGAGCGGCCCGTGGACGGAGCCAACCGCCCCGAAAAGGCTTGTGCCGCCGATGACGGACGATGCGATTGCCTGGAGTTCCCAGCCTTCCGCCTGCGTAGCGTTGCCGATGCCGATACGCGAGGCAAGCAGGATGCCGACGAAGGCAGCGCAGGTCGAGGACAGGATATAGGCAAGATAGATGGTGCGCTCGACATTGACGCCCGAAAGACGCGCGGCCTCGCGATTGGACCCGACGGCGAAGAGATAGCGGCCCCATCGGCTGAGATGCAGGAAGATGTACGCCGGTATCGCAACCACCACGACCATCCAGAACAGGCTAGGTACGCCGAGAAAATCCGCGCGGGAGAAGTTGGCGAAGCTCTCATCGGTGATCGAAATGGTCGAGCCGTTGGTGATGAGCAGGCCGATGCCGCGCAGCGATGTCAGGGTCGCGAGCGTGATGATGAAGGCGGGGAGGCCCATGCGCACGATGCCGAAGGCGTGGAACGCCCCGATCAGCACGCCGATGAGCAGCGTGATGCCGATCGCCGGCCAGAGCGGAATGCCGTGCGAGAGCAGCCAGGCGATCGTCACGCTCGAAAATCCGACCACGGCGCCGACCGAGAGGTCGATGCCGGCGGTGATGATGACGAAGGTCTGCCCGACAGCGAGGATCGCCGTCATCGCACCCTGCCGAAGCAGGTTGCTGATGTTGTTGGAGGTCCAGAAGCTGTTGGTCGAAAGGCCCAGCAGAAGCCAGAGGAACAGGAGGAGCCCGAGAAGCGTAAGCCCGAACAGAATGTTCATGCCCTTCTTCGGCACCGGTGCCGCCTCGGTCGTGGTCTCTACGCTCATGATTGTCCTCCACCCATCGTCATGTCCGGTCTTTTCGGTATCGGGAGACGTTGGCTGAACCCCGTTCGCCAATCGTCCCGGTCTCTGTTTCTTCTATCCCGCGTCGGGCGCGCAGCTAGACGCCGATCGCCTGCGTCAGCACGTCTTCGTGCGAGGCCGTGCGATAGCCGTGGCTCGCCACGAGCCGCCTCTGGCGGAACACGTGCAGCGTATCGGCCAGTTCGTAGACTTCCGGCAGGTAGGACGAAATCAGGATGATGCCCGCGCCCTGCTCCAGAAGCTTGGAAAACAGCCGGTAGATCTCCGCCTTCGTGCCGACGTCGACGCCGACGGTCGGCTCGTCGAAGATGAAAAGCTTGGCCCCGTGGCTCAGCCATTTCCCGATCACGATTTTCTGCTGGTTTCCGCCCGACATGGCGGATGCCAGCACGCGCCGGGTCGGCGTCTTGATCTTCAGGTCGCTGATCTGGCGGTCGGCATTTGCGATCTCCCGCTTGCGGTTGATCGTCAGACCGTTCGACAGCCGGTCGAACACCGGCAGATTGATGTTGAGGCCGATGGGCAGGTTGAGGCAGAGGCCCTGGTCGCGACGGCTCTCCGGCGCCAGAGCGATGCCGAGATCCATGGCGACGCGTTCGTTGCGGATATCGACCTTCTGGCCCTCGAACAGGATTTCGCCGGATGTGACCTTCTCGCGCCCGTAGAGCCCCAATGCGAACTCGCTGCGACCCGCGCCGATCAGGCCGTAGAGACCGACGATCTCGCCCGCGCGCACGGTGAGCGAGATATCGTCGAAGCCCGGACCGGACAGGCCCCGCGTTTCGATGATCGGCTTGCCGATCGGGTGGGTCTCCTTGTGGTAGACCTGCTCGATCGACCGGTTGATCATCATGGAAATCAGCTCGGCGTCGTTGGTTTCGCCGATCAGCCGCGTTCCAACATGGGTGCCGTCGCGCAGCACCGAAACGCGGTCTGCCAGTTCGAACACCTCTTCCATGCGATGGCTGATGTAGACGATGGTGACGCCCTGCGCCTGCAGGCGACGGATCAGCCGGAAGAGCTGTGCCGATTCCTGCCGCGTCAGATAGGCCGTCGGCTCGTCGAAGATGAGGAACTGTGTCCCGCGCATGGCCGCGCGGGCGGTGGCGACCAGCTGCTGCTGGCCAATCGTCAGGTCGGAGAGCAGCGCGTCAGCCGGAAGGTTGAAGCCGAGATCGTTCAGCACGGCCTGGGCGGCTTCCGTCATGGCGCGTTTGCGCATGAGGCCACGCCGGTCCATCTCGTCGCCGAGAAACATGTTGGCCGCAACGGTCAGATGCGGGCAGAGAACCACTTCCTGGTGAACGGCATTGATGCCGCGGGAAATGGCTTCGGTCGGATCCGCCAGCGGCACCGATTGGCCGCACCAGACGATCTCGCCGGAGGTGCGACGGATGACGCCTGTCAGAAGCTTGATGAGCGTGGATTTGCCCGCGCCGTTTTCGCCGACGATCGCGTGAATTTCGCCCGAGAGGAACGTGATGGAGGCCGGCCGCAGCGCCTCGACGGTCCCGTAGCGTTTCTGCAGGCCGCGCAGTTCGAGAATCGGCGCACCCTTGGCCGCCGGTCCGCCGGAATGGGCTTTCACCTCCGCGTCATGCCGGTGGCTCACATCGTTCAATCCGGTCATTCGGCACTCCTTCCGAGGTCGCGCACGGTCGCGGCAGGCCGCCCGAAAGAGGCGCGCCGCGACCGAGAAAATCGACGGACGGCGGGGCTCCGCATCTGCAGCACCCCGCCGCGACGGTTTTAGTTGATCTTCGGATTGAGAAGAGCGTCGATCTTCGGATCGGACATGTTGGCCTTGGTGACGAGGTTGGCGCCGGTGTCGACGTTCGCCTCGACCTTCTCCTTCTTGGAGACGGCAAGCGCGGTCTTGATGCCGTCATAGCCCATGCGGTAGGGATCCTGCACCACGAGACCGGCCAGAACGCCTTCCTTCAAGAAGCCGACCGTCTTCTCATCGCTGTCGAAACCGATGACCTTGACCTTCTCGCCCAGCTTGTTTTCGGCAATCGCCTGCCCGACGCCCTGCGCCATGATCAGGTTGGACGCGAAGACGCCGACGAGGTTCGGGTTGGCGGTGATGAGGTCGGTCATGATGTTGAGGCCCGTCGAGGCCTGACCATCGGCATACTTGTCGGCCACGACCTTGAGGCCCGGATACTTGCTCTTGATCTGGTCGAGGAAGCCTTCCTTGCGCTGCTCGAGCGAGCCTGCGCCGGGCGTGTTGGTGATGATGGCGATCTCGCCTTCTTCCTTGCCGGTCGCCGCCTTGATGGCTGCCGCGAGGCCGTCGGCCGCGATGCGTCCACCCTGGACGTTGTCCGTGGTCAGGAACGAGCTGAAGGCCTTGGAGTCGGCGCCGGAGTCGATGCCGATGATCGGAACGGACTTGGCAGCTTCATCGACCGGCTTGCCGAGCGCCTTGAACTCCGTGGGCGAGATCACGATCGCAGCCGGGCTGCCGGCGACGGCGTTCTCCAGGATGCTGATCTGGCCGTTCACGTCGGTTTCAGCCTGTGCGCCGAGTTCCGGGACGTTGACGCCGAGATCCTTTCCGGCTGCGCGCGCGCCGGCAAGAACGATCTGCCAGTAGAACGACGTCGTGTCCTTGACGATGATCGGAATGGTGACGTTCTGGGCAAAGGCACCCATGGGCATCATGGCGGCGATGACGGCAGCGCCGGCAACGCTTGCAAGCGAACGACGCGCAAAGGCGCGACGCGACAGAATGTGGTTCAGCAGTGTCATGGTGTTGTTCTCCTCCAACAGCGTCTTGTTTCGTTTTCCTCCAACCGTACCGAAGACGCGGCGATACGGTCTTTATCTATAAAAAACATTTTATGATCGGACGCTAGCGCAAGAGCTACCAACTTGCAACTGGCTTTCCCGTCGTCGCACACCCTTCTTTGCAGGACGTTCAGACCCGCACGGCATCCGTGCCGAGTGGGGGCGCGACGAGCGTATGCGCGTCATAGGGTGCGAAGTCCTGCGGCTGAAGCCGATGGGATTCCAGCGCCATGTTGCGTGTCAGGCTCGAAGGCTTGGCAGTGCCGAGAAGAACGGACGCGACCAGCGGGTTCTGCAGCGGATACTGCATCGCGGGCGCGGCGAGAGGCACGCCTTGCGAGGCCGCAATCTTCTCCATGGCGTCGACCTTGGCGAGTACGTCCGGCGCGGCTGGCCCGTAATCGAAATGCGCGCCCTCGACGGCACCCGTGGCGAGAATGCCGGAGTTGAACACGCCGCCGACGACGAGCGAGGTCTTCTTCGCGGCGCACAGCGGCAGGAGTTCGTCGACGGCCGTGCGGTCGAGCAGCGTGTAGCGGCCGGCCAGCAGGATGCAGTCGAGATCGGCTTCGCGCATCACGTCGAGACAGACGGGAACCTCGTTGACCCCCAGACCGTAGGCGGAAATCGCCCCGCTCGATTTCAGTTCGGCGAGCGCCTTCAGGCCGCCGTCGAACAACTGCCTGAGATAGACGGCATTGCGTTCGGCACCGTGCGTGTAGACGCCGATGTCGTGCACGAACAGGATATCAAGCCGATTGAGCCCCGTCCGGGCATAGCTGAATTCGACCGATCGCATGATACCGTCATAGGAATAGTCGTAGTCCGTCTGGAACGGCAGGGGGTCGACAAAGCCGAAGTCGGGGACCTGGTCGTCGGCGACCGGACGCAGGAGACGCCCGACCTTCGTGGACACCACATAGTCCCCCGATGGCTTGTCGCGCAGGAAATCGCCGACACGCCGCTCGGCGAGACCAAAGCCGTACCACGGGGCCGTATCGAAAAACCGCATGCCCGAATCCCAGGCCGCCTGCAGCGTTTCCATCGCCGTGTCGCGCGGGCAGGTTCGGTACATGCCGCCAAGCGGCGCGGTGCCGAAGCTGTATTCGGTGACGGACAGGTCCGTGGTGCCGATCTTGCGTGTTTTCATTGCAAAAAATTCCGTCTGCATCGTCTGGTGAGAAATGGCGCACCGAATTGCTCGTTGTTATTTTATCTACAATAGACAGTTTTCCGTCAACTTGTATTATGCAGCCCGGAGGACGCGTCCATGCCCCTGTGAAACCATGTCGATCGAGACGACAGGACAGGACGCACAACATGCAAAAGAAGAAGGGTGCGGGGCGAGCCGGGCAGGATGAATGTCTGTCCGGTCGCATCGGGAACAGGGATGGCGAAACAGAATACGGTCTTCAAGGACGCCTTCAACCGGTGTCTGACCCTCGTTGCTGAGAAGGGAGAGCTTCCGTCCGAGCTCGAGCTGGGAACGACGCTCGGCGTCAGCCGCACGACGGTGCGCGCCATTCTCGAGCGGTTGAAAGCGCTGGAGATCATTGCCTGGGACAAGCGTTCCAAGGCGATGCTGCGGACGCCGCAGCCGGACGATTTCTTTCCCGTCGAGGAGACGAGCTCGCTCTCGGATATCATCGAACGGAGTTTCATGCGCCGGATCCTTGCCGGCGGCGCGGAACCCGGCATGCAGATCAACGAACTGGAACTGGCGCGCGATATCGGCACGGGGACGACCAGCGTCCGCGAGTTCCTCATCCGCTTCAGCCGATTCGGCCTGATCGAAAAGCGGCCGAACAGCCATTGGGTTCTGAAAGGCTTCACCCGCGAATTCGCACTGGAGCTGACGGAGATTCGCGAGATGTTCGAGCTTCGCTCCGCCGCCGGCTTTGCCGCGCTTCCGGAAGATCACCCGGCGTGGCGGGATCTCGACGACATGGACGCGCTGCACCGGGACATGCTGGCAAACATCGACACGCGCTATCGCGATTTCTCCGAGCTGGACGAACGCTTTCACCTTCTGGTGCACCGCTCCTCGAGCAATCGCTTCATCATCGACTTCTACGACATCATCACCATCGTCTTCCACTATCACTACCAGTGGAACAAGGCGAACGACCGCGAGCGCAATGCGCGCGCCGTGGAAGAACACCTGGATTACATCGCAGCCCTGAAAACCCGCGACCTTGCCAAGGTCGACCGGGCCTGCCGACGGCATCTGCGCTCGGCCCGCGAAACGCTTCTGCAATCGATCCAGCAGCCTGAAGCCTGAAACACAAGACGCCATGACAGACAAGGACGCGACCATGCCAGCAGCCCTCTCCCTCCCCCGCTCGGGCACCTTCATCGGCCGGGTCTGGCGACCGGGCATCGGCCCTGCGGTCGTCACGGTGCGCGATGGCGCGCTCTACGACATCACCTGCCGCGAGGTGCCGACCGTCACGGACCTGCTGGAGAGCGACGACCCGGCAGAGCGTGTCCACGGGTTGGACGGCGAGCCTCTCGGCAGTCTGGACGAGATTGCCGCCTCGTCCCGCGATCACGACCGGGACACGGCGCGCCTCCATCTTCTGGCACCCTGCGACCTGCAGGTCATCAAGGCCTGCGGCGTCACCTTTGCACGCTCGATGATCGAACGTGTCATCGAAGAAAAGGCGGCCGGCAATCCGTCGCTCGCCGCCAAGGTGCGCGACCGCGTGACGGCCATCATCGGCGACAGCCTGCGCGATCTCAAAGCCGGATCGCCCGCAGCGGTCGCCGTAAAGGCGGCCCTGGTCGAGGAAGGCATCTGGTCGCAATATCTGGAAGTCGGCATCGGCCCCGACGCCGAAGTCTTCACGAAGGCACCGGTTCTCTCCTCCGTCGGCTGGGGCGCATCCGTCGGGCTACATCCCATTTCCAAATGGAACAACCCCGAGCCCGAGATCGTGCTGGCTGTCGACAGCCAGGGCCGCGTCAAGGGCGCGACACTCGGCAACGACGTCAACCTGCGAGACGTCGAGGGCCGCTCGGCCTTGTTGCTCGGCAAGGCGAAGGACAACAATGCGTCCTCGGCGCTGGGTCCGTTCATCCGGTTGTTCGACGCGACCTATGGCATCGATGACATCCGGACGGCCGACCTCGACCTTGCCATCCGGGGAACCGACGGTTTTGCGATGTCCGGCAAAAGCACCATGCGCGAGATCAGCCGCGACCCGCTCGACCTCGTCGCCCAGACCATCGGACGCCACCATCAGTATCCCGACGGCCTGATGCTGTTTATGGGAACGCTGTTTGCACCCGTCGAGGACCGCGACATGCCCGGAGAAGGATTTACGCACAAGATCGACGATGTCGTGACGATTTCCAATCCGGACCTCGGGACGCTCACCAACACCGTCACCTTATCCACCACGTCCCCCGAATGGACATTCGGGCTTTCGGCCTTCATGCGCAATCTCGCCGTCCGCGGACTGCTCTGAGGCCGTGAAGGACGACGAGCGCGTGCTCAGACGACGGCGACGTTGTCGCTCTCGGTGCGGCCGGCTGCGGCGAGCAGCATGCAGACGGCGCCCGGCAGCTTCAGCGCCTCCGCGGCTGCGACGCGTTCGGGCGTGTAATATCCGGCCTCGTGCAGGCAGTTGATCGTGCCGACCACGGTTCCTCCGATCACGATCGGCACGTTGATGACCGATTGGCATCCGAGCTGGTCGATCAGCTCGTAATCGCCGAACACGGCCGCGATCTCCTCGATCGTGTTGGCCACGAAGGTCTTCTGCTGCGTCAGCGTGATGTCCGACCAGTGGGTCTCGTTGTAGGGCTTCGTTCCGGAAACCGGATACTGCTCGGGCATGTTGGAATAGACACGCTCGGCGACCCGTGTCGTCGTGTCGCTCGTCATGATGGTGAAAAGCTTCACGCCGACGCGTGCCTGCGTCAGCGCCTCCAATGCTGCATAGGCCGCCATGGGCTGCCCGTCGCCCGCAAGTGCGGCGACGAATGCCGTGTCGTCACTGGTCGTCATGCGCCGTCTCCTTCGGGGTGCGATGTCGACGCGGCCTAGCATCCGTCGCGACTGGAGATCAAGCCGCCTCGTGTCCGGCCATCCTGTGACGCCCGATCGGCAACATCATGGGGCAGTGGGACAGGGGATCGGCGATGACGCGGCTTTCCAGCCCGAAGACCGTGCGGACCATGTCCTCCGTCAGCACCTCGCCGGGTGGCCCGAAGGCATGAATCTGCCCGCCGGTCATGGCGACGAGAACGTCCGCATAGCGCGCCGCAAGGTTCAGATCGTGCAGCACCATGACGATCGTGGTGCCGCGCGCGCGGTTGAGGTCGGTCAGAAGATCGAGCACCTCGATCTGGTGGTGGATGTCGAGAAAGGTCGTCGGTTCGTCGAGGAGCAGGATGTCCGTCTCCTGGGCCAGCGCCATGGCAATCCACACGCGCTGGCGCTGGCCGCCGGAAAGCTCATCGACCGGTCGTTCGGCAAGATCAAAGGTCTTGGTCGCGGCAAGTGCGCTGTCGATGGCTTCGTCATCTTTGCGCGTCCAGCGCGAGAAGAGGCTCTTGTGCGGATGACGACCGCGGCTGACGAGATCGGCAACCGTGATGCCTTCCGGCGCGATCGGCGCCTGTGGCAGCAGGCCGAGCGTCCGAGCAAGCTGGCGCGCCGGCGTGCGGTGGATCGAGGCTCCGTCGAGGAGGACGTGCCCCTTTGTCGGGACGAGCAGCCGTGACAGGGTGCGCAGGAACGTCGACTTGCCGCAGGCATTGGCGCCGACGATGATCGTGATCCGGCCCGTGGGTATGGCGAGGTCGAGCCCGTGCAGGATCGTCTTGCCGTCATATCCGGCGGAAAGCCCGGTCGCAACGAGTGTGTGGTCGGTCACAGGGAACCTCCGGTCCGGTTGACCCGGACGATCAGGAGCAGAAGGTAAGGCGCGCCAAGAGCACCGGTGATGACGCCGACAGGGTAGCGGCTGGGAAGCAGCACCTGCCCCGCATAGTCTCCGGCGAGAACGAGGATGGCCCCCACAAGCGCCGCCGGCAGGAGCAGCGACCCGCTCGCGCGGACAATGCGTGCGGCGATCGGACCTGACAGAAACGCCACGAAGGCGATCGGCCCGGTGATGGCGGTTGCCGCGGCGATCATGCCGACGGCCGAAACGATGACCGTCATACGGGTTCGGTTCACCTGGACGCCGAGCGCGGACGCCGTCTCGTCGCCGAGCCGCAACGCCTCGAGATCGCGGACACGACTGAGAAGCAGGCTGCCGAAGAGCCCGATCGCGAGCAGCAACGGCAGCGCCTGCTGCAGTTGCGCGCCGTTGACGCTGCCCGTCAACCAGCGCATCGCCTCCTGCAGGCTCCAGGAAGGCGCGGTGGAGAGAAGGTAAGCGATGACGCTCTGCAACATGGTGGAAACACCAATCCCGACGAGGATGAGCCGAGTCCCGCCGACGCCGTTCCGGAACGACAATCCATAGACCGCGAGTGCGACGCAGAGCCCGGCGCCGACCGCCAGCAACGACACGATCGGGCCGGACATCTGGAGAACGACGATCGCGAAGACCGCGGCGGCGCCGGCGCCCGAGGTGATGCCGATGATGTCGGGACTGGCCAGCGGATTGCGCAGCATGGTCTGGAATGCTGCCCCGCCGAGGCCGAAGCAGACGCCGGCGAGCGTTGCGAGGACGGCGCGCGGCAGGCGCAGCTGGCCGACAACGAAAGACGCTCCGGGAACGGGTTCGCCCGCGAGAACGCGCAGGACGTCTCTCGGCGCGACAACGCTTTGCCCGACGGACAGGGTGAGACCGAAAAGGAAGACGGCCAGCGCCAGGAAACCGCAGATGACCGTCCAGCGCCGGCGCGTCCGGCGCGTCCGATGGCGCACGAGGCGTTCGAGGGTCGGCGACATCGCGCTCACAGATCCCGCACGCGCTGGCGGCGTACGATCCAGATGAAGAACGGCGCGCCGACGAGGGCCGTAATGATGCCGACGTCGATTTCGCCCGGCCGGGCGATGATGCGCCCGAGAATATCGGCCGCAAGGAGAAGGCAGGCGCCGCCAAGGGCCGAAAACGGCAGGAGCCAGCGGTGATCGACGCCGATCAGCAGGCGGCAGAGATGCGGCACCATGAGGCCGACAAAGCCGATGGGGCCGCAGACGGCGGTGGTTGCACCGCAGAGCAGGATCGCGCCGAAGGCCGCGACGGCACGCGCTGCCGCCACGTGTTCGCCGAGGCCGGCCGCGACATCGTCGCCCAGCGCCAGCGAATTCAACTTGCGCGCCGAGAGCAGGCTGATGGCAAAGCCGATGACGAGAAACGGCAGCACGGGAAGGACACGATCACCCGTCGCGCCGCCCACGCCGCCGATCTGCCAGGCCTGGATCCCGCCGGCAATGTCGCCCCGCGGAAGAACGACGGCAATGACCAGCGAGGAGAAGGCGACGGAGGTGGCCGCCCCGGCCAGCGCCAGCTTGAGGGGCGTCGCCCCGCCCCGTCCCAGGGAGCCGATCGTGTAGACGAACAGCGCTGCCCCGGCGGCACCGGTGATCGCGGTCCAGATCGTGGCCTGCGCCGATGCCATTCCGAACCAGGCGACACCGATAACGACGGCAAGGGACGCCCCCATGTTGACCCCGAGAATGCCCGGGTCCGCGAGCGGATTGCGCGTGACGCCCTGCATGATCGCGCCAGCGAGGGACAGTGCGGCACCCGCCAACAGGGCAAGCCCGGTTCGCGGAAGGCGAAGGGCGACGGCAGACTGTCCGATCGTCTCCTGCGCGCCGCCGAGGGCCGCTGCGATATCCGCCCAGGCAACGGCGCGCGTCCCTGTCGTCACAGACAGGACCGCGAGCACGGCAAGCGCGGCGGCAAGGAGGGCGAGCCATAGCCCGCGCGACCGTGCGGAAGACACGGCACGACCAGCCACCTTGGCAGTTGCCTGGAGTGAATCGGCCGTCATTCCTGTGACTTTGCCGCCTTGCCCAGGCGCGCCACATAATCCTTGAGGACCCAGCGGATCGACAAGGGGGTGGGATTGGCGGCGTTGCCGACCGGATCATTCCCGAGCATGACCACCGCTCCGTTCGCGACCGCCGGCATATGGCGTGTCAGCGGATTGGACTTCAGCGTGTCGAACAGGGCATCATCGCCATAGGTCACGAGGATATCGACATCGTCGAACGCATCGATCTGCTCGGCGCTAATCGAACCCGAGTATTTTCCCGGCTGGGATGCCTGACGGACGCTCTTCGGCGCGGCAAGGCCGAGATCGCCGAAGAATTTCACGCGTGTGTCGTTTGTCGTGTAGAAATGGATGATGCTCAGATCCGACGCGCTCAGGTGCGTGATGAACATGACCGACTTGCCCTTCAGTTCCGGATGCCCGACAAGCGTGCTGGCGATATCGCTGTCGATATCGTTGATGAGTGCTTCGCCTTCCCGCGCCATCCCGAGCCCAGCACTGTTGAGGCGGATCGTCTCGCGCCAATCGGTGGACCAAGGCGCCTGCGGATAGGCGATCACCGGGGCGATCTGGCTCAGCGTGTCGTAATCCGCCTGACTGATACCGGAATAGGCCGCGAGGATGACATCCGGGCGCGTGGCTGCGACGGCCTCGAAGTCGATGCCGTCGCCTTCGTCGAAGAGGACGGGCGGCGAACCACCCAACGCGTCGAGGCGTGCCTTGACCCAAGGAAGAATGCCGTCCTTGTCGTCGTCGCCAAAGTTCGCGCGCGCCATTCCCACGGGCACGATGCCGAGCGCGAGCGGAACCTCATGGTTCGCCCAGGCGACCGTCGCCACGCGCTGCGGCTTGGTCTCGATCACGGTGGTTCCGAATGCATGGTGCAGGGTGACCGGAAAGACGGGCGTGTCCGCGACCTCTGCACGCGCCGGCGACAGCAGCCAGACGGTCATGGCGAAAAGCATGGCGAAGCGCAAAAATCTCATCCCGATCCCTTTGATAGACAAAAGTTGACTTTTCTTCTCAGCTTCAACGGCGGGCGTCAACGTCAAAGCGGCACGCATGCACGGACGCCGAAGAGTTAACCGCGGGATTCGACAAAAACGGAGGAATCCACAATACTCGATAAATTCGCTCCAGTTATACGGACGGCAGGAATGCGACGCGGCCGAATCTGCCGCAACAGCATTCTGAACTGCCCCGCCCCGCGCGGCGGCCCGGCCTCACGACACTCTGGATACGGCACATGGACATCGAAAGAACAGGCAAAACCCGGCGGTCGACCTTCATCCGCACGCGCAGCACCATCCTGCTCGGCTGCACCGCCTGGGTTGCTCTGTCGCCGGCAGGCGCGTTCGCTCAGGACGCATCGGGCAATGCGACCGTGCTCGAGACCATCGTTGTCCGCGGTGGCGGGTCGAGCGGCACCGTGCTGAACACGGAGGGTGATGCGACGTCGATCGTTGCGACGGAAACCACGGCGACCGGCAAGCTACCGACGGATATCCTGACGGCACCGGCAGCAGTTTCCGTGATCACGTCCAAGGAAATCGAGGCGCGCGCCGCCGACAGCGTCGAGCAGGTGGTCCAGTATACCGCCGGCGTCGTGACCGACTTCTACGGATCCGACGACCGCTACGACTATTTCGACATACGCGGCTTTACGCCCTACACCTATCGCGACGGGCTGGCGATCGGCCGGACCTTCGCCGGCACGCGGGAGGAACCCTACGCCTTCGAGCGGATCGAAGTCCTGAAGGGCGCGAGTTCGTCCGGCTTCGGCGCGGCAGAACCCGGCGGATCGGTCAACTACGTCACGAAGACACCGAAGCACGAGCGTTTCGGCGAGATCTACGGCACCGCCGGATCGTTTGCCCACAAGGAGGTCGGTTTCGACCTCGGCGACAACTTGACCGAGGACGACACCCTGTCCTTTCGCCTGACCGGAAAGCTCCAGCGCGCCGATGCAGAATACGACTATTCGCGAGACGACGAAAACTTCATCATGGGCGGCCTGACCTGGCGGCCCGACGCAGCGACGAACCTGACCGTTGTTTTCGACCACCTCGACAAGGATGGCGTTCCCGGCAGCGGCGGCCACCCGCTCGGCACGCATTTCGATCGCAACACGTTCTTCGGCGAACCGGACTACTATTTCCGCGACACGAATCGCAACAGCTACAGCGTGATGTTCGACCATGATTTCGGCAACGGCTTCAGCTTCGGTTCCAACGCCCGCTACAGCAATCTCAATGACGGGTTCGGCAGCGCCTATATCGGGGGCACCCCGACCGACGGCACGACGACGGCCAGCCGCTACTTCTTCGGCAGCGACAAGTCCTCCGAACAATTCATCATCGATGCCAATCTCGTCTATGAAGCCGGCACCGACACCGTCGAGAGCCGGACACTGTTGGGTACGGAATACAACAATTTCGCTTCCGACACCGACACCTTCTACACGGCGGCGCCATCGATCGACTGGGAAAACCCGATCTACAGCGGCGGTCCCGGCAGCCTTTCGCCCTTCTCGAGCGTCGACAACGACCAGAAGACGGCCGCGGTCTACCTCCAGCAGGATCTGACCTTCTTCGACAAGCTGACGGTCAGCGTTGGCCTGCGAAACGACTGGCTCGACCTCAGCGAGACGGACCGCCTTGCCGGCACGACGACGTCAGCAGATCACAGCGAGTTCACCAAGCGCATCGGTGCAAGCTACAAGATCACCGAAGAACTGGCGCCCTACATCAGCTATGCGGAATCTGCGGCTCCGCCGGCCTCGGGCGCGGATCCGACGACGGGCAAGCAGTACGAAGTCGGCATCAAGTATCGCCCGGAAGCCTTCCCCGCCCTGATTACAGCATCCGTCTACGATCTGACGAAAGGCAACATCACCGTTTACGATCAGGTCACCTACCTGCCGCAAACGGTCGAGAAAGTCCGCCATCGTGGTTTTGAGCTGGAAGCCAAGGCGGAAGTCACCGACCACCTCGATGTCATTGCGGCTTACAGCTACATCGATTCCGACATCGAAGAACCGGGCGGCGCCAATGACGGCAACCGGCTGATGCGCGTGCCCAGGCATCTCGCCTCGATCTGGGGCACCTACACGCTCGCCGGACAAGGCGCACGCGGCGATATGACCTTCGGCGTCGGAGCCCGCTATCTCGACTCCTACTTCACCGACATCGGCAATACCAAGACGTCCGAGCGCGCCGTCGTGTTTGATCTGGCTTACAGTTACAAGATCCAGGAAAACACGACCCTTCAGTTGAACGTCAACAATGTGTTCGATGAAAAACACATCGCGAGCACCGACTCCGGCGCCGTCTATTACAATCCGGGTCGCAAACTCATGGCGACGCTTCGGCAGAGCTGGTGAAGGACGCGCGGACGTCTGCCTGCGCTCAGGCGCCGGCGGACGTTTCCGATGCTCGGATGTGGTGCAGACGCCGCCACGCGGCCGGTGTCTCGCCGTCGATCTGCCGAAAGACCTTCGTCAGGTGCGCCTGATCGGAAAACCCCAGTTGGGCTGCGATGCTGGCCACCGGAAGGTCGCTCGTCACGAGCAGTTGCTTTGCCTGTCCGATCCGCTTGCCAAGCTGCCACTGAAGCGGCGTCTGGCCCGTGGTCTTCTTGAAGACGCTGGAAAACCAGCTTTCCGACAGGCCGACGATCGCGGCCATCTCGGCGACCGACATGCGATGGCCACCGGCTTGGTCCGCGTGGGCCATCAGCTTGTTCATCTGCGCCTGGGTCAGGCGGGCGCCGGCCTTCGGTGGTCGTTCGGCCGGGATGTCGAGGAGCCCTGCGACGATGCAGCCGACAAGGCTCTCGGCATAGACGGCGTGCTTGGTCGGCGATCGGATCTCGTTTGCCAGAAGGCGCGCCAGCGTCTCGATGCCGGAGATGTCGTTCAGCTCGGCCGGGCGGCGCAGCGCGGCCTGTGCCGACGCGCGCCCGATCGACGGTGCGAGATAGCGAAGGATCGCATCCTTGTGGAGATGAAGATTGAGGTGGCTGAAGCGATGCGCGGTCCGGCTGGTCGTCCACATGGGCATGCCGGCGGGAACGTAGACGGCACGCGGCATGGCGCGGGCGTTGCGCGTGAAGTCGTCGCTGCGGTTGGAGATCCGCACATTCTGCGAGACGTCGTTGAAAAACAGCATGATGCGCGGATCGTCCGCAAGGTAGTAGCCGCTTGCCCCGGCGCGGCTTTCAGCTTCCCACAGCACCGTCACCATTCCGTCGAGCTGACGCCACTGCACGGGAGCGGAGACGGTGATGCCGTCCGTCCGCCACGACATCCGATGCCAGAAGCGCATGATGGGGTGTCCGTTCGCTGAGGGCCTTAACATGACGCTCGTTCTCATATTTTGCCATGGTAAGCAAGGGCGCAAGCTCCGGTCCGTCCGCGCCTTGAAAGCAGCGGTCCGCGCCATCGAGAGACCCGATGTCGGACACGGCGCGCGCATTCGACGCAAAATCCGACCGCGCGGAGCGCTTCTTTCGCTAAAGGCTTGGACAATCACGCGTTCGCGGCTAGGTTAAGCATGCTAACCAAGGAGGCAACTTTGAACCGCAACACCATTATTGCAGCCGTCGTCGCTGTTATCGTCGTCATCGTTCTCTGGAGCGTCATGCGCAGCCCA
This sequence comes from Rhizobium sp. Leaf384, assembly GCF_001424065.1. Taxonomy (GTDB): domain Bacteria; phylum Pseudomonadota; class Alphaproteobacteria; order Rhizobiales; family Rhizobiaceae; genus Ferranicluibacter. The sequence continues at coordinate 106,700 of NZ_LMQE01000009.1, read as the reverse complement.
GAGCCGGCTCCCGCACCGCCTGCCACGCCGCCGGCCGCTTCGACGCCTGCTCCGGCACCGACCACGACGCCCCCGGCCACCACGACGCCGGCTCCGGCTACGACCACGCCGCCGGCAAACTGATCCCGAAAGCGGCCGCCTCACCCGCAGGCGGCCGCGATTTCCTGCTACGCCGGACACGACCGAGGCCCAAGACTCTCGGCGGTTCGGCGTTCGGCTTTTTGCCGATGCGTGCACCTGTCGCAAGCTCCGCGTGAGGATTGCTGGATCAGCGTTTCGGGCAGCCCGCAATCTGTTTCCCGAGAGAGCATCGACCGAAGTGCCGTTTTGCCGTTTCCTTTCGCCCCGCGACCCCTACATCGATCATCGTGGACCAGAGGTACGACCAGACACATGCGGGATCAGAAGCTGAGATGACATCACCGAGCAAAGACGACATCGACAACCTCGTATCTTCCTCGATGCTGCACCAGGCACGCCAGTTCGCGGAAAGTTACGGCGGGCAAGGACGTTTCTGGCAGCGGCCTTATGCGGAACCGCGCCCACGTTCCGCCTCGGCCATCGCCTCGGTCTGGTTCACAGCCTATCCACCCTCCGTCATCACCCGCGAGGGCGACTCCGTCCTGAAGACGCTGGGTGACCCTCAGCTGTGGTCGGCCCTGTCGTCGATCGGCGTGCGGGGCATCCATGTCGGCCCCACGAAACGGTCCGGCGGCCTCAAAAACGGAACCTATACGCCGACGATTGACGGCAACTTCGACCGCATCGGCTTCGACATCGATCCCGCCTTCGGAACAACGGAAGAGTTCGTCGCGATCAGCCGCATGGCTGCGGCCTTCAACGCGATCGTCATTGATGACGTCATTCCGTCACATACCGGCAAGGGGGCGGATTTCCGCCTTGCCGAAATGAAACACGGTTCCTATCCCGGGCTCTACCACATGGTGGAAATCCCCGAGGAGGAATGGTCGCGCCTGCCCGACGTGCCGGAGGGACGGGATGCCGTCAACCTCGGCGCGGAAACCGTCGACTATCTCCGGGACAAGGGCTTTATCGTCGGCCAGCTGCAACGTGTCATTTTCTTCGAGCCGGGCGTGAAGGAAACCGACTGGAGCGCGACGGCACCGGTCGAGGGTGTCGACGGAAAACTGCGGCGCTGGGTCTATCTCCACTATTTCAAGGAAGGCCAGCCGAGTCTCAACTGGCTGGACCCGACCTTTGCGGCCCAGCAGATGATCATCGGCGATGCCCTTCATTCGATCGACCAGCTCGGCGCCCGCGGACTCCGGCTGGATGCCAACGGCTTTCTCGGCGTCGAACGCCGTGCGGACGGGCCGGCCTGGTCGGAAAGCCATCCCCTGTCGCTGACCGGCAACGCTCTGCTGGCGGGCATGGTGCGCAAGGCCGGCGGCTTCTCCTTCCAGGAGCTCAACCTGACGGTCGATGACATCGCCGCGATGTCGAAAGGCGGCGCCGACCTCTCCTACGACTTCATCACCCGCCCCGCCTATCATCACGCGCTGCTTACGGGAAACACCGAGTGGCTGCGCATGATGCTGCGAACCGTGCACGAGTTCGGCATCGATCCGGCGTCGCTCATCCATGCGCTGCAGAACCATGATGAGCTGACGACCGAACTCGTTCATTTCTGGACATTGCACGCCGACGACATCTACAGCTTCAGCGGACAGACGTGGCAGGGCCGGACGCTCCGGATGCATCTGCGCGACGTCATCCGCGAGCGGCTGTCCGGCGCCAATGCTCCCTACAATCTTCCGTTCGTTACCAACGGCATCGCCTGCACCACGGCGAGCGTCATCACGGCCGCACTCGGCATCGCCGATCTCGATACGATCGACGACGAGGCGATCGCGCTCATCCGCAAGATCCATCTGTTGCTAGTCATGTACAATGCCTTTCAGCCGGGCATCTTCGCGCTCTCCGGCTGGGATCTTGTCGGCGCCCTCCCCGTTCGCGCGGAGGACGTTGCGCATCTCATGGGTGACGGCGATACGCGATGGATCGAACGCGGTGCCTACGATCTGACAGGCCAGTCCGATGCGGGGCAATCCGCCGAAGGTGTTCCGCGCACCCGGGCGCTCTACGGCCCGGTCACGGAACAGCTGACGCAGCCGGACTCCTTTGCGAGCCAGCTGAAACGCCTCCTGGCCATCCGCGAAGCCTACGGCCTTGCTGCCAGCCGTCAGGTCATGATCCCCGACACGACGACGCCGGGTCTGTTGGTCATGGTGCACGAATTGCCCGACGGACGCGGCACGCAGGTTACAGCGCTCAACTTCGGCGGCACCCCGCTGCAGGAAGTGATCGTCCTGCCACAGGTTACGCCCGGCCCTGTCGTCGACATGATCGGAGAGACGATCGAGGGCGACCTCCAGGAGGATGGCGCGCTTACCATCACGCTCGATCCCTACGAAGGTCTTGCCCTGCGGATTGTCGGAACCCTGCCCGTTCTGCCGTGACAGGGAAAAGGCCATCCTGCAGGCGCATTCGGCGCCGCGTAGGATGGCCCTTTCCGTTTAAGAGAGGGCATGAAAAGCGGGTCGACTGGCTTTTTGCCGGCGACCTGCCAGATCAGCTCTCAGGATAATCCGCGCCGAGCGTCACGGGCTCCCAGCGGTCGATCTCGGCGGTGAGTGTCGCCAGTTTTTCCCGGACCGATTTCAGGCCCGGCGCGCCGAGGATCAGGTTCAACGGCGGCTGCTCGCTCTCGACGGCCTGGATGATGGCCTCCGCGGCCCGGATGGGGTCGCCGGGCTGATGACCGCTCAGCTCCGCGACCTGATCGAGCCGCTCGTGCACCGTCTTTGCGTAGGCATCGATGCGCCCGGTGGCGGACTGAAGGGAACGGCCCGCCCAGTCCGTCCGGAAGGGGCCAGGCTCGATGACCGTGACCTTGATGCCCAGCGCGCCCACTTCCTTCGACAAGGCCTCGGACATGCCGACCACAGCGAATTTCGTTGCGGCGTAATAGGACGAGCCCGGATTGCCGACCAGGCCGCCGACCGAGGCGATATTGACGATGTGGCCGGTGGCGCGCGCGCGCATCGAGGGCAAGACGGCCTTGGTCATGGCGATCAGCCCGAACACGTTTGCCTCGAACTGAGCCCTATAGCCGGCCTCGTCTCCTTCTTCGAAGGCCGTAAGGTATCCATAACCCGCATTGTTCACGAGCACGTCGACCCCGCCCGCTTCCTCGACCCGTGAGGCTGCCGCCGCGATGTCTTCCCGCGAGGTCACGTCCAGCTTGAGCGCATGGGCGTTCGCGTGTCCGTCGACCAGATCCCCAATCTGCTGGGGATTGCGGGCCGTCGCAAACACGGTATCCCCGCGGGCAATCAGAATTTCTGCAAGCGCTCGCCCGAAGCCTGTCGAGCAGCCAGTGATAAGCCAGGTTCGTTTCGATGTCGGCATGTCGATCTCCTCGTGGCGCTCGCAGGCGCCTGCTTGTTGTTCGTCTGTCAGGGAAAAGCTTGGCGGTCGAACGCGACCCCGTCTTTCCCGGATGCTTTGACGCGGTAGAGCAGTCGATCGGCATGCGCGATCATGCCGTCAAGGTCGGTCCGCGTGGCCGACCAAACACCACCGATACTGGCCCGCACGTCGACCGATATGCCGGCTTCGCTTCCCGCCTCCAGCATCAGAAAAGGCGTCCGCATCGCGCTCACCATGCGATGGGCGACGGCGATACCCGTTGTCTTGTCACCGGCGATGACCACGACAAACTCGTCCCCGCCCACCCGACACACATGGTCAATGCTCCTGACGCAGGCGGTCAAGCGGCGCGCGGTCTCCGCCAGGACGGCATCGCCGGCCGCATGGCCGTAACGGTCGTTGACCTGCTTGAAGCCGTCGAGGTCGATCGCCAGGACCGCAAATCCCTCGGATGACGTCATCTGCGAGACCCGCGCTTCGAGGCCGCGTCGGTTGAGAAGCCCGGTCAGGCTGTCGGTCTGCGCGTTTCTCCGGAGATCCTCGATCTGGCGGCGTTCCTCCGTAAAGTCGATCGCCATGCCGACAATCTTCAGCGGTCTCCCATCCGCGTCCCGCAGGAGACGGCGGTCGCATCGCATCCAACGCTCGCCAGCAATGGTGTCCAGCCTGTATTCCGCGACATTCTGGTCGATCGCGCCCCGGATCAGCGGTCCGAGATCGGCTGACGCTTTGTCGACGCTGTTGATCTTCTCGACATAGGCTTCGAGGTCGAGCCTTTCCACATTCGGACCGCAAATATACTGGGTAAGCCGATCGGACACTTCGAAGACCTGGGCCTGAATGTCCATTTGCCAGAAGCCGCCACGCACCGTTTCCAGCGCCAACTCCAGCTGCGCCGCACGTTCGCTCAGCTGCCGCTCGGCTTCCTTGGCCTGCGTAATGTCCTCGACCTGGGATATAAAGCGGACCACCTCGCCATCGCTGGCCCGCATAGCGGCCACATGAATGCGCACGTGGACAATCGACCGATCCGGACGAATGTAGCGTTTCTCGATGGTATATCCGTCGCGCCGCTTGGCCAGCACCTCGTTGAAGAGAGTGACATCCGCTTCCAGATCATCCGGATGCGTAAAGTCCGCAAAGGGCACGGCATTCAGCTTCTCTGGAGGGATCTCTACCATTCGTGAGAAGGACCGGTTTCCGCGAACGATGCGTCCCTGCGTGTCGACCAGCGCCATGCCGATGGGAGCATGCCGGAAAGCGAAATCGAAGAGAGCCAGGCGCTGTTCCGCATCGTCTTCCGGCAGGCTCATCCCGTCACCTCTGCCTCGAACCGCAGCGGACCGTGTCTATCAAGACAATGTTCGGGCGAAGGGAAGGCCCGATCATGATCCGTCCCCATCAAAGCGCTCAATCGTGACATCAAGCTGCACGCGGAAAAGCAGCGTCCCGTCAGCCCGCTCGCCGATCACGGCCGTGGTTGCGGGAAGCGCCGTCGGTGCAAGATCGCGCAGCCAGTCCTGAAGCGCGCTCAGCGCCTCTTGTTCGGCCGTTGCCAGGTCCGGAAGCGAAGCACCGCCATTATCGTCGATCCGGCCGCCCTCGTCGGTGAAGAATCGAATCCTCATGCGGGACCACTTGCCGTGTCGCGATCCTTGCACTGCGCGAGCCTTTGTGCCCGGAGCCGCTCGGTTTTCTGCCGGCGCTCTTCGTCCAGGCGGCGCTGCATCTCCATCACCGCCTGCTTGGTTGCCGTCAAATCGCCCAAGGCACCCTGTCCACGCGAGCGACGCTTCTTCTCCATCTCTTCCATATCGACCTCCGTCGTCATGAGAAGGATGAAATCGGCTTCCGGAAGCAAAAATCAATAAGCGGGAAGACTAATCTTCGTATATCTGTATTCATTAAAACATGTATATTCGAAAACGATACCGATCACCTCCCTACTTCTTGTCGAAATCAACAATATGAGAAATCGATGTGTTTCTTGATCATAGAACCCTAAATATAGGAGCACTCAGGAACGCGCGATTGCCTTTCTGAAATGCAACCAAGGCTCACAAAACGCGACTGCAGAATGACATCCATGTGCCGACCGGGCGCGTTCGACGACATCCGTCTGCGGGGATGCTGGGTCTCGATGTCCACCGCCCGAAGGGGTCAATGACACCCTCGGTTCACGTTTCGATATAATCCGTCACGTTAAATGACTTTCCATTGCCGCCAACACCGTTCATGGGATGATCAACGACTGTTGCGACGTCCGCGTAACGACCCACGACCTGAAGACATGATCATGGAAAACCCGATCGCACTGGAAAGCATCGCCGACAACACGCTGTTTCGGAAAGGCGATATCTTCGTCCTCTTCGGCGAGTTGTTCGGCCGTGGGTATGCGACGGGCCTTCTCGACCAGGCCCGCAAGGTCGGCATGCAGATCGTCGGCATTACCGTCGGCCGCCGCGATGAAAACAATGCGCTGCGGCCGTTGACGCAGGAAGAGCTGTCGGACGCCGAGGCGCGACTGGGTGGCACGATCATCAACGTGCCGCTGATGGCAGGCTTCGATCTCGACGGCCCGGAGGGCGGTCCGACACCGACGGATATGCTGGCGGATCTCACCCTCCAGACGTGGCAGGACGCCCGGATCGACTGGGATCACATCGAGACCTGCAAGGCCATTGCGACAAACCGCTTCAAGACGGCATTGGCGCAGGTCATGACAGCGCTCGACGGTATGATCCCGGACGGGAAGAACGTGTTTTTCGCCCATACGATGGCTGGCGGCATCCCCAAAGCCAAGGTTCTGCTCGTCGTGGCCAACAGGATCTACAAGGGCACCGGCGCCCGCCATATGTCGTCGCAGACCCTGCTCGAAAGCGACATGGGCAAACTGATTCTCCAGAACTTCGACGAAGTGTCGGCAAACACCTTCCGTCACCTCATCGAGGCAAGCGCCGCCATCCGCGCACGCGTCGAGGCCTCGGGCCATGCCGTGCGCTACACGGCCTATGGCTATCACGGGACCGGCATTCTCATCGGCGACGAATATCGCTGGCAGACCTACACGAACTACACGCAGGGCTATGCCAAGATGCGCCTCGAGGCCATCGCTTCGGACGCCTGGGATAAGGGCGTGACGGCAACCGTCTACAATTGCCCGGAAATCCGCACCAACTCGTCGGATGTCTTTACCGGCATCGAGCTCCCGCTGATACCGCTTCTTCTGGCGCTGAAGCGCGAGAATGGTGGGCGCTGGGCCGACGAGCAGTGGCGGGCGTGCGAGGCCCTGCTTGCGGATGGCCATACGGTGGCGGATGTATTGCGCCGAATCCGGGATCTGCAGGCCAGTGCCGTCATGGAACCGTTCTACGACTTCAACGCCTGGCCGATGCCCAACAGCCAAGCCCAGGCGGATCTGACGATCGGCACCTCCAACGATATCACCGCCATGCATCGCGACGGCAAGGCGCTGATCAGCGACCTCTTGAGCACGCTCGTGGTGGAGGCAACCGGCCGGCTCATCTTCGGTGCGACGTCGGCGCCCACCGGTCCTGTCCGGTGGATCCATCACGACCTCGTTGCCCGCTGCCTGAACGCCGCGCATGGCGACACCGAGGGTGCGACGCGGACGGGGCCTCTATCTTCGCAGACGTCGCACTTAAGCGAAGTGGCCTGATCGGCCTCTTTTCCACAGCGCTGTCACGAGACGTGTCCGGCCCCCGTCGTCAACGGCGGGGCTGGTCCGGCACGGCGAAGCTCCATCGACGGCTTCGTCGTCTCGCCGACGGGTTTTGCGATCATGACCATGGTTGGGTCGAACAGCGGCGCCAGATACATCGCGCCTGTCAGCGAGAGATGATCGCCGTCACGGTAGAGAATGTTCCCAGCGGCAACGGGATGGCACCGCGCCTCATCGCAGAGCGCGGTAAAGGGATCAACGATCAATGCTCCCGTTTCCCGTGCGAGTTCCGTTAGCATGTCGCGGGCGAGCTTCTGTCGTTGCAGCGTGTAGCCGAGCGGCAGACTGAAATCGCTGCTTTCCCCGGTCATCTTCGCCCGCGCCAGCGCTTCCGGCACCTTCACGCCCATTTCGGGAACGTCCTGGACAAGAATGGTTCGGGTGCCCTGTTTCGTTAACGCACCGATCGTCGCCCTCAGGCTGTCGCGGACAGGCGCCGACCAGTCGGGCAGAAGCAGCGGTTCGGAGGTGTTGAAAAAAACGCCTTCTCCGGCCAGCTCGGTACGGTGGACATATTTGGGCCAGTAACCGACCAGGAACACATAGGGGGCCTTTGTCCGCTCGATCAAGCTGAGGGTTGCCGAGAGCGTTTCCCGGCAGCGTTCAACCACGCGCTCTGGTCCGAAGACGGCGTCGGGAAGCGGTGGACAGGAGGCGCGGGCAACAAAGAGCCCGGACAGACCTGCCTTGCGAGCCGCCGCGTCGATGGCCGGCGCGATAGCGGCTGCATGCGAATCCCCCCAGACGATGAAACGCGGCGCTCCGCCTGAAGGCGCACCCATGGGGCAAACAGCTCCCTCACGGATGGATTGCGTCTGCAATCCTTGGCCGTCCGTGTCGGTAAAGCACTTCGGCGCGAAGAACGGGCTCTGGTCGTAGGTCGCAGAATAGAGGGCAAAGACGTCTGCAGGGAGGCGCTGAGGAAGACCATCATAGCGGGTCACGAGCACACCGAAGCCGGCCGCGGCCGCCATCGTCGTTCCCAGAAGCGACAGGACGAGCCTGCGCGATCGAAAAATGGGGGAATAGCGGGCGGGCTGCTCGATGAACCGCCACGACAGCGTGGCGCACACGAAGGACAGGACCACGACCAGCACGCTGTCGGAAAGGGTCAGATGGTGCCCTGTCTCGTAGCGGTAGAACACGATGATCGGCCAGTGCCACAGATAGAGCGAGTAGGAAATCCGGCCGATGAAGACGGCAACACGATTGGTCAGGATCCGGGCAGGAAACCAGCTGGTGGCCCCGGCATGAACAACGAGGGCTGCGCCCAGCACGGGGACAGCGGCGAATGGCCCTGGAAACGGTGTGGCAGAGGAGTAGAGAAAGATCGCAGCAAGGATGGCAGCAAGCCCTGCGGCGCTGAGAAAAGCGGCCATCCGCTCGCTATAGGCAGGCCGAGGCGCAAAGGCGACCAGCGCTCCGATCAGCAGCTCCCACACCCGGAAATGCAGAAGGAAGAACGCCTTTTCCGGGGAATGACCTGTCGCCCACAGGCACGCCGCAAACGAGATCAGGATCAGAGCACCGGTGATGTGCAGGAGGAAGCGGCGGGCATAGGTGAAAACCAAGAGCAGGGAGATCGGGAAGAGAATGTAGAACTGCTCTTCCATCGACAGCGACCACGTGTGAAGCAGTGGCTTCATCTCGGCCGAGATGTCGAAATATCCGCTCTCCTGACGGAAGAGGATATTGGCGGAGAACAGAGCTGCGGCCCGCACGCTGTCGCCGAAGTAGCGAAACTCCTGCGGCATCAGCCGGAACCACGCGAACACGGCCGTGATCGCCATCATCGTGAACAGCGCCGGGATGATGCGTCTGATCCGGCGGATGTAGAAGTCCGCAAAGGAAAACGTTCCCGCCGCGAGATCGGCCAGAATGATCTTCGCCATGAAGTAGCCGGAGAGGACGAAGAACACATCGACGCCGACGAAACCGCCACGGAAAAGCGGGATATCAGCATGAAACAGAACGACGGGCAGAATGGCAAGCGCACGCAGACCATCGAGGTCGGCGCGATAGTGCAGATGCGCCGTGCCTCTGACACGTTCCGATACAGCCGAAGCGGCCATGGGCGTTCTTTCCTGTTCGAGCCTCTGTACGTCGTCTTGTACAGAACGATGTCATGGGCGGCATCCGATACGACCGCTGCCGTTCCTACCCGCCGATCGGCCGTCTGGACCTCTGTTAACGCCATGCACCGCGAAAAACGGCATGACATCCGCATCCGTCCGAGGCATATCGATTGTATCCGTGCGCACCAAACGACGGATCCGGTCGACCTCCCGCAGAGGGAGAAGCCGCAAAATGCGACTTTATCGTGGTGCCCGTCGCACGGTTCACCGCTTCCTGGGAACGCAAGATGAATACGCAAGAGTTGCAGGCACTGAGAGAGACCCATCGCCGCTGGCTTGCAAAGCTCAAGATTCTCGATCGGCCCTGGCTCATTCTGGGATCCGCGCCCAACCCGACGCTGCCGGCCGACATCGTCGCCCATTGCGCACGAATGGATGTGAACAATGCGGGCAAGACCGCCAACATGCTCGGTCTGCCGGCAGCCGACCTGACGTTTCGGAAGCGCAAGAAGTCGTGGGAAGAGCATCCGGATGTCCGGACGCGGGGCCTTCTGTGGCTCCATACCCGGCCGCTTTGGGTCATGCGTCTGAAACTGCTGATGAAACCGAGCGTTCGCTACCGCAGCCTGATGCGCGCGACCAAGGAAGAGCGCGAGGCCATTGTCGATCACGTGTGCGGCGGCATGCCGACCGATATCGGCGAGACCGGCCATGTCACGAATGGCGTCGCAGCCCTCTGCTATGCGCTCTTCATGGGCGTGCCGTCCGCAACGCTGGCCGGCTTCTCGCTGACCGTCATGGGCCATTCCTATAACGAGAAGGGCAGCACGCGGCGTCAGATTGACGAAGACGCCTATGTCCTGTCGAAACTCCGGGAGCGGCCCGAGGTGTTCACGACGGAGGAAGGCTTGTCTGCCTCGATCGGCATCCGTCACGTTGCACGGCTCGAAGACATTCTTCAGGCGTCGAGGAACGTTCGCACATCCTGACACCGGAAAGGCACCTTGAGTGTCTCGGCTGACCATAGGGTTGCAGCTTACGGAGGTCACTGATATTCCGTCCCAAAGGCCCTTTGGAAACACCTTGCTGGATCCTGGAATGGCCAGACGCTCGACATAAGCTGCCGATCGGGAGCGCCGGCGTCAGCCAGACGACGCGTCTTGCCAAAATCGGAAACGCATTTGAGGAATGAGAGAGTTATGACCGAAATTGCCAATGTCTTCATCGGTTTCGATACCAAGGAAGTTGCCGCCTATCACGTTCTTTGCCAGAGCATTCTGGAAAAGAGCTCCATTCCTGTCGCGTTCACGCCCATCGTGCTGAGCAACGTTGCAAACATCTTCACGCGCGAGCGCAATTCGCTCCAGTCGACCGAATTTTCCTTCTCGCGCTTCCTGGTGCCTTATCTCAGCAACTTTGAAGGCTGGTCGCTCTTTGCCGACTGCGACATGCTCATGCGCACGGACATTGCCAAGCTCTGGGAGCTGAAAGATGATCGCTATGCCGCCATGTGCGTGAAGCACGACTATGTCCCGAAGGTCGAGACGAAGTTTCTCGGGCAGGTCCAGACGAAATACGAAAAGAAGAACTGGTCAAGCGTGATCCTGTTCAACAATGCGAAGTGCCGCAAGCTCGACCTTGAATACGTCAACACGGCAACAGGCCTGGAGCTTCACCAGTTCAAGTGGCTGGAATCGGAAGAACTGATCGGCGAACTGCCCCCGGCCTGGAACTGGTTGGTCAACGAGTACGAGCGCAGCGAAGATGCGGCCCTCGTCCACTTCACAGACGGCGGTCCTTATTTCGAAGAGTACAAGAACGACGACTATTCGGAAGAGTGGTTCGCGACGCGAGAACGCATGCTCCACGTCCAGCAGCGCTGACCAACAGGATGCGGCTGACCGCGATCGCCGTCAGCCGCATCGTCCGTAGGCTTGCACCACCGTCATTCCATCTAGCCTTACAGTAAGGTGTCGATTGCAATAGGACAGGAGGCTCGCGCTGCTCGGAGGCCTCCGGGTGGGAGCGGCCCGAGGTCCGTAAGAGGTCGGAAAATGTCGTTGCAGAATCTCGAAGCAAGCGGTGGAGTGAAGCAGATCATCTGCATCAACTGGGGCACGAAATACGGCCCGCCCTTCATCAACCGGCTCTATGCCATGGTGGAGCGGAACATCACGCCGCCCTTCACCTTCACCTGTTTTACAGACAATCGAGACGGCATCCGGCCGGAGGTCGCCTGCGAGGATCTTCCCGAACTCGACGTGGTCATGCCCGTCAATTCCCGTGGGATCTGGCCAAAGGCGCGCCTCTGGGGCAAGACACTCGGCAATCTCAAGGGTGCAGTCCTGTTTCTGGATCTCGACCTGGTGATCGTTTCCTCGCTCGACGACTTTTTCACCGTCGGCGGGCCGGACGATATCGTCATGGCTCGGAACCAGACCACGCCGTTCGAGCGCCTCGGTCAGACGTCGCTGTTTCGTTTCCCCGTCGGCAAACTGCAGCCGATCCAGGACAAATTCCGTGCTGATCCGCAGAAGGTCGCTGACGAGTATCGCTACGAGCAGCGGTTCGTTACAAAGAACGCACCCGGCGGCGTGACATTCTATCCGAGACGCTGGGTTCTGCATTTCCGCCAGGATTGCCGTCGCACATTCCCGTTGAATTACTTTCTGCCGCCGAAGCTGCCCAAGTCCGCCCGCGTCGTCATTTTTCCACGTGGCCTGCTTCCGCAGCATGCCTTTGAAGGGAAGTACCGGGGCAAACAGATCGCATCGACGCCTGCCACCTATTTCATGAACGTGCTGACCGGCAGGGAGCGCCGGCATTCGCTCTTCAGCGACCTGCGTCACTACATCAAGCCCACCCTCTGGGTGGGGGATCACTGGCGGGAATAGCCTCCCGTCGCAGAACGACGCCGCTCTTCTCAGATCTGCCGCTTTACGCTGACCGAAATACGGCGCGGACCACGGATCTGCCGGTCTGCCAGTGCATCCGCAACGATCGCACCGATGCGCTTCGTTTCGTTCAAAGGCTCGTAGACATAGGGTGCGAGATCTCCTTTGAAGGCCCGCGTCAGGTTCAGCGTTTCCCGAAGGTCCGTGTGATAGGTCTCGAACTTTAAAAGCCGCTCGCCCGGAACGGGCGTGAGATCGAGCGTATAGACCGGCTTTCCGGTCACCAGCGCCTCGCAGGGCATGGTGATCGAGTCCTTGGCAATCAGAAACGCATCCGCCGAAGCCATGAAATCGAGATACGGATTTTCCCCCGTACGGTCCCAGACCGTGATGTTTTCGGATCGCAGCGTCAAGGCAGCCTGCAGCGTCTCCTCGCTGGACCGTCGAGAGACGGTGATGACGACCTTCCATCCCGCCGCCTCAAGGCCCTTGACGGCATCGCGGATGTGCAGATGACAGGCGTCGTCATAGAGATAGGCGCCATTGGAACCGCCGAGGAAGACGGCGGCGACCCGGTCGGTCGGTTCCGCATATTTCGACCGGCTGTCGGCGTATGCCGCCAGCCTTTCCGGGGTGATCTGGTGGGGGACGCCCACCATCTGCCGGACATGGCCGATCCCGTCGAGGTCCGGCACCCAGTCGTGCCGCGAAACGAAGATGAGATCATAGCCATCCACACGAGGCCGCTGCAGATGCACGGCGAATGGCCGGCCGCCGAAAGCGTGCTTGATGGCAAGGACGGGCTCTTCCGCGCGGAAGCCGCAGGACACCAGGAAGGCGGGCTCGGCTTCGCGCGTCGAGAACAGCCGGGGTTTGAACCATTTGCGCCAGCCGTGCGGTCTCGTCACGATCTTGACGACCGGCGCGGGGTCGATCTGTCGGGCGATCCCGAGACACTGCGTGAGCGTGCCTGCCTTTTCCTCGGTCACGGCCCAACCTCTGCGGACCGATGGCAGGACGGCGGAACGATCAGGATGTTCGGTCATGCATCGTCTCCGGCACTGGGATCGCGGATGGTCCGAGATCGATGTTGTTTCGTGCAATGAAGGCGGCCAGGGCACGGTCTTCGACCACGTCGTGTTCGATATAGCGGGCGGTTTCGGCAACCTTCTGCCGATATTTCTCCGTCGTATCGTCGAACGACCAGCCACGCGCGACCTTCTCGGCAAGCTCCTGCTGCGACTTCAGATAATAATGATTGAGCTGCAGATTTTCTGCCGAATAGAACGCCTCTGCCTTGCGATCCCGCACCGATGCGACCATGCCAGCATCGTTCGACGTGCGATCACCGAACGCCTTCGTCCAGAAACGATGCACGCTGACGCCGGTTACGCTTGTGGGATCAACGATGCATTTGAAGTTGCTGGCGTTTCCGCCCTGGCGCTCCGGGTGGGCCACCCGCGCCGTGTAGTTGAGGCAGACGGGCCCCGCAGGGCGCACCCGATGGCCGCCATGTCCAAACATGTGCCACGGCAGGGAAATGTTCGGAAAGCCCTTCACGTGGCGCAATGCTTCCTCGAGCGTCCGGTCGCGGCGCGGCAGCAGGAACTCATCCACATCGATGAACGCCATCCAATCGTATCGACCACCAAAATTGAGCAGGGCATGCGCGAAGGCGATCGCCTGGCCATTCAGCACCACCGATGTCGCCTGGTCGCGCATGCGCATGATCCAGGGAACGACCGTCAGAGCGTCGGCGGGCAAGAGCGACCGGAGGATGTCCATCGTGCCGTCCGTCGAGCCGTCGTCGTAGATGTGAAAATGCCGAACGCCGATCGCGGTGTGAAAGCGGATCCACTCCTCGATATAGGACGCTTCATTCTTGACGCAGGCGACGATGGATATGCCGTGGCGACCGGCCAAAGGTGCCGGTGGCGTGACGACGAGCTCCCGCGTGAAACTCCGTTTGCTCTTCCATCCGAACATTTGTAGAAACCCGACAAGATAGAACCGGGCCGAGCCTCTGCCGACCGCGTTCATATGGCCTTACTATCTTTGCGGGCCATCGTTCAACAGCATGAGCCCCGATGAACCGCGTTTCACCGGATATCGTCTGAAAGTGGCAGGTTTTATGGATATCGCCGGAGATCGAGACGCTGAGACGACCGCCGGCCTGTCCTCCGAGCAGGATTGGCGGACCTTCTTCTCCCGGTTCTCCCGGGTCATCCTGGTGGCCAACAGCGAACAGGTCGACGTCCCTGCCTTGAGGCGCGCCTACACGGACGATGCCTTGTTCGTCTTTTTCAACAAGGCCTATAAAGTTCTCCAGCAACCTTTCGCCGGCCACAGCATGCTCGTGTCCCGGGCGCAGCCGCGGGGTGCAAACATCGTCTACCGGGGCGAGGTCGAGCAGGTGCTCGGGCTTTTCGTCCCCGACAGTTTCCACGGCATTCTGAACATCCGTCTCGCCGAAAGCGAAACGCCGAACACGCAGACCGATTATGGCGGCACGCCCACCGGCCATCTGGACCTGACATCGCTCGGCAACGGGATCTATCCCGCAGACAAGCTTCCGACGTCGGGCTTCGCATTGGCCTACTGGCTCTTGGAACAGCGCGTGCCGGTCGAGGTCGTGCTGGCAGGATTTTCGGGCAAAAGAAGCGAGAAGTGGCGGGTTGTGGCCGTTCACGACTGGGTCTTCGAACAGGTCTGTCTGCGGGTATTTGCCACGGCAGGCAAGCTCTCGCTTCACAATGCGGACCTGTCCGATCCCTATGCCAAGCTGTCCGCACGCTTCCCCGAGATCCCGCCCAGCCAGATATCCTTCACGGTGGCCGACGTTCTCTCGCAACGCATCGGCAACACGGATGCGCAGGTGGACAAGCTCATTTCGCTCACCGGCGTCCTGAAATCCGCAGATATGTTTCTGCGCAATCTCAAACCCCGGTTTCTGAAGAAGCGGTGACGCACCTTCTGTGGCGGCCGAATAAGGGGCTTCGATGCAAGACATGAAGAAGTGGTTCGTCCAGACCCGCCAGCGCCTTCATCGGTCGCTCAAGTACCGGCTGATCCGCCCGCGCCCACCCGCCTGCGACCACGTCTTCCGCGGCCCCGCGGTCGTGGTCGGCTCTGCGCCTGTTATCAACAAACCGGAAGGTTGGGACGCGGATTTCAGCGTGATGACGATCAACGGATCGCAGTCCGCGATACGCGCCTGGGGGATCGACGTTCCGGATATCACCTTCATGATGTTCAACCAGGTCGAGGGCACGTCGACGAATGCGAGAGAGGTCCGCCGCGTTCTCACGGGTCGGCGGACGCGCAGTCTGTATGTCCTGCTCTGGCGCAAGAATGCGCGCCAGCGGCTCGTGGATGGGTTGAAAGCCTTCGGCTACGGCTACGACAATCTCGTGATCATCGACCGGTACGAGCGGATGTCCCTCTTTGACCGCATGACAGGCCGCAAGAACACGGAGGTGCGGACCGAGGACAAATGCTCGAACGGCCTGAATGCCGTCCTCTTCGCCCTCTATCACGGTGCGCCGCAGGTCATCATCACAGGCATCAACCCGAACTCGACCGGACATTCGTACAATCAGACCGGTCTGGCACGCGCTCATGTCCAGATGGACAAGACCGTCATCGAGCAGTTGCTTGCCGAAGGCCGGCCGTTGTACACGGCCGATCCGGAGGTTTCTCGCGATCTGAACATTCCTCTGTGGACGGGCAGGCCCGAAGCGCCAGCGGTAAACCCGAACGTGTGACCGAGCCGGGGCTTGTCGAGAACGGCGGCCACCGTCTGGCGCCTGCCGGTCTCCAGCTGTTAAGCGGCAGCGATCCGCCGCAAGACCACCGAAGCGGTCGAACCGAGGACGGGGAACATGCTGCCGCGAAAGACATTCGACGCCGGTTTCCAGGCCGAACTGGCGCAGCTTCTGACATGGCGTCGCGATGTGCGGCTGTTCCGCTCCGATCCGCTACCCGCAGGCACGGTGGAGCGCCTGCTCGAAGCGGCCTGCCGCGCGCCATCGGTTGGCCTCAGCCAACCCTGGCGCTTTGTTCTTGTCAACGACGTCACACGCCGCGACGGCGTGCGCCGGGGGTTCGAGGCGTGCAACGCCAACGCGCTTTCAGGATATTCGGGCGACAAAGCGCAACGGTATGCCCAACTGAAGCTTGCCGGTCTCGATGCGGCGCCCTGCCAGCTTGCCGTCTTTTGCGACCGCGCCACTGCCCAAGGGGATAGGCTTGGGCGCAGGACAATGCCGGAAACGCTCGATTATTCGGTTGTGCTCGCCGTCCACACGCTATGGCTTGCCGCCCGGGCGGAGGGGATCGGGCTCGGCTGGCTGTCGATTCTCGACCCCCAGGAGGTGGTGACCTCCCTCGACATCCCGGAAACCTGGCATTTCATCGGTTACTTCTGCCTCGGCTATCCCGCAGCCGACGACGACACGCCGGCTTTGGAGCGGTCGGGTTGGGAGCGGCGGTGCGCGCCCGACAGCGTGATCTTCCGACGCTAGTGGCGCGAGCCGCCGCCCCTTGCAGCCCCCCTTGCAGCACCCCATCTCTTCGATCGAGCGCTTCAGGGGCTTTGGATCAGGCCGCCCGGCGTGCCGGCGTCGTCTGCCGCGTCGCGCCCTCATCACCCAGCTTGAACTGCTCGAGCAATGCGTTCAGCGCAGCGGCCTCCCCCGCCAGCCCGTGGCTTGCAGCCGTCTGCTCCTCGACCATGGCCGCATTCTGCTGGGTGCCCTGGTCCATGGTGTTCACGGCGGTGTTGATCTCCTGAAGCCCGGTCGACTGCTCGCGGCTGGCGGTGACGATCGCCGCAATATGCGCGTTGATCTCCTGAACCTGCCCTGCAATTGCCTGAAGGCACTGGCCGGTCTCGCCGACCAGGGAGACACCCGTGCGCACCTGCCCGCTAGAGGTTGTGATCAGCGCCTTGATCTCCTTGGCTGCCTTCGCGGAACGCTGCGCCAGTTCGCGAACTTCCTGGGCGACGACGGCAAAGCCCTTGCCCGCCTCCCCGGCACGCGCCGCTTCGACGCCTGCATTCAAGGCGAGCAGGTTCGTCTGGAACGCGATGTCGTCGATGACGCCGATAATGTTGCCGATCTCGTTGGACGATGTCTCGATGCCCTGCATGGCGCTGACGGCCTTGCCGACGATCTCGCCGGAGGTCTCTGCGCCGGCACGGGCACGGGCAACGAGCTGACCGACCTCCTCGGCACGGCGCGCGCTGTCGCGCACGGTGGTGGTGATCTCCTCGAGCGCGGCTGCGGTTTCTTCGACAGAGGCGGCCTGCTGTTCTGTGCGGCGGGCAAGATCGTCTGCTGCATGGCGGATCTCGCTCGCACCGGCATCGATGGCAAGCGCATTGCTGCCGACGGCGCGCAGGGCGTCATGCAGTTTGGAAACGGCATGGTTGAAGTCGGCGCGCAGGCGGTCGAGATGAAGGACGAAGGGCGTCGAGATGCGATAGCCAAGGTCGCCATCGGCCAGTCTGCCAAGCCCCGTTGCGAGAGCCTCAACGGCATGCTGGATGTCGGCAGTTTCTCTCGCCTTCGCGGCCTCACGCTCGCGCTGTTCGCGCTCGGAGAGCGAGCGGCCACTTTCCGCCTCGGCCTCGAGGCGTGTCCGGTCAAGGGCATTGTCGCGGAAGACGGCGACGGCGGCGGCCATGGAGCCGATCTGATCGCGGCGCTCCTGCCCCGGAATTTCCGTCTTGAGGTCGCCCGATGCCAGCTTTTCCATGGCGCGCGTCATATTGGTGACCGGGCGAATGACAAGGCGGCTGAGGAGGCTTGCCAGAAAGACGATCATGGCGCCGACGGCGAGAAGTGTCGCGATCGTTGCGGCAATGCGGAATTGACCGATGGCGGCGTAGACCTGATCGGCATCGACCGCAAAGCCGACATACCATTCGACGGTGGGAAGGCCTGCGACCGGCACGAAGCTGACAAGCATCGACTTACCGTCGGATTGCGTCTCCGTGATACCGCTGCCGATCGCCGGTGTCGCCGTCGGGAAGGCGTCGGAAAGAGACTTCGTCACCAGCTTGGCGTCGGGATGGACGAGAATCTGGCCGGACTTGTTGACGAGAAAGGCGAAGCCGCCGGTTCCTGCGTCGATCGACTGGATCATGGAGACCAGCGTTTTGAGCGAAAAGTCGCTGCCTGCAACGCCGGCGAGCGCGCCATTTCTGATGAGAGGCACCGCCGCGCTGATGATCAGGTCACCGCTCGATGCGTCGACGTAAGGGTCCGTCAGGACAGCGCCTTTCGCCTTTGCGGCATCCTGGTACCAAGGGCGTTTCCGCGGGTCGTAGTCGGCCGGCATGTCCGACGCCGGCCACATGGTAAAGATGCCGGCCTCGTCACCGACATAGGTCGTCATGAACTCCTTGACCAGAACATCATTCTTCAGAACGGCGAGAAGCGCTGCGGGATCAGACGCGTTGGCAGCGGCGTCGGCAGCCATGGCCGTCAGCGTGACGCGACCGTTGAGCCAGTTCGCGACGCTTTGCGCCGCCTGCTTCCCGGAAAAGGCGATATTCTCTTCGACAGAATGCGTCGTCGCTCGTCGTTGCAGCGTGTCGATATAGAACGAGAAGCCGGCAAAAGCCACGGCAACGAGGACGGACGCGGCAATGAGAATGCGCGTCATCAGGTTTGATGTTCTGGGCACGGAAGTTCCTCGGTGTCGGGCGCTCTGCAGGCAAGGAGGCTGAGGGGACATGCCGTTTCCGGCGAAAAAGGGCGAGCGTCATGCCGCTGGATACGAAGGTGCTTGATCTTCGTGCGCAGACACTAGCGATGTCGGATTAAGTCAAAGTTAAGTCGATATTTTCGCTTTTCTTGACTTACTAATGCTATAGGCATGGCTGCTTCTTCGGAAAAGCCTACCTTAGCAGTTTCTCCCGAGCACAGGACTTTGCGCAGGTGCCCTATCGGCCCCCCGTCCCTGCCGCAAAGCCGCAGTCATCGGCCGCCCCCGACCATTGGACGAGCGACCCGCTGCCTTCAGACAATCTCAGTTTCCCGAAGATCGTTTGATCGCCTTCGCGACACGCGTCGCCTCGAGCCGCGTCTGGCGAAAGTAAGAGGTAAGGCTGGGCGTCAGTCCGACGTGCCAGAGTCCATCTCCATCGTGACCCTTGCTGTGAGCCAAGGCAGCCGAGCCGTAGCCTGTGGCGACGATGACGACGTCCGGCGCCAGTCGACGTCCGTCTTCCAAAATCACGGCGTTGCGTTCAAGGGAATGGACGCCGCGAACGACGCTGACCTGCTTGCGCCGGATGGCGGCGATTGCGCCATCATCGACGGGAATGGCGATCTGCTGGTGGACCAGCCGCGTCGCAGCGTCGTGCGCGCCTTCCGGAAATCCGAGCCGGGCGAGACGGCCGAAGGCGAGAAACTGCGTTATGGCGATCATGCGATCGACAACGGGCGTCGGCAGCGCCTGCATGATGGGAGACAGGCGGTGCACCGCAAAGCGGAACAGCCGTTTCGGCAGGATGGACGGGCCGCGCCGGACGGAAAACCAGACAGGGCCCGTCTTCACGCGGCTCAAATGATTGAGAACGTCGAAGCCGGAATTGCCACCTCCGACGACCAGGACGGATCGACCAACGTAAGATAGGGCGTCGCCGAAGTCGGCAGCATGCCGCACGTCGCCCTCATAGCTCTCCAGTCCGGGCCAGGGTGGAAACTGTCTCTCCGTGTCGCGCCCGACGGCCATGATCACATGTCGTGCCTGCAGATCGCCATCGCCGCAGGCGATGTTCAGGACGCCGCTCGCGTCTCGCGTGATCTCGCGCACAGTGACGCCATGGCGGATGTCGAAGGCGTGCTCGCGGGCGAAGTCTCGGAGATGCTGAACCACTGCGTTGCGTTTGGGAAACGCACCTGTGCCCGCGGGATATCGGCTGTCGGGAAGCGTGGAGAGGCTGCGGTGGGTGTTCAGCGTGAGCTGCGGGTGACGCCTCTGCCAGGAAAGGCCAAGATCCGGCTCGCGTTCGAGCAGGATCGCCGGGATGCCGTGCTGCCGGAGGACATAGGCGGCCGTCAATCCGGCCAGCCCGGCCCCGACGATCACAACCTCATGGACTTCTGTCGACAAAATAGCTTCTTTCCAACGCTTTCCGCAGACTAGGGACTGTGCGCGGGAGCGACAAGGTGGCAATGTCCAAAGCAGCTGGGTAAGCGTTTACCTTATATTTCGTCAAATGCCATCCAACCCTGCCTTCGCTTTATTCCGGAGCCCTGTGAATGCCAAGCCTACGCAAGCGGACGGACGCGATCCTGAATGCGCGCCTTCCCAAGCTGCCTGCTGCCGAGCTCGATGCGCCCGCCCGGCTGGAGCTCGTGCGAAAGTATGGCGATTTCTCGCTGGCCTATTCGACCTATGCCCAACCGGATCTCAAGTATTTCGGCGATGCCGATGGCTACATCGCCTATGCAACCAAGATGGGTCACACCTTCGTGCTTGGCGACCCCGTCGCGGATCCGGCGCGCCGAGCCGATTACATACGCCGCTTCGTCGCGGCTTCGAACGCGCCCTGCTTCGTACAAACCTCGCGCGATACGGCTGCCGTGCTGGAGACGCTCGGTTATCGGATCAATCACATGGGCGTTGACACGAAACTGTCGCTCGACACGCACTCGTTTGCCGGTAAGCGAAACGAGACAATCCGCTATTCCGAGCGCTGGCTCCTCAAGAAAAACTACCGGCTGATCGAGTGCGACGGAAGCATTGCCGACGCGCAGAAGGTGCGAGAGATCTCATCAAACTGGCGCAGCGGCCGCATCGTCAGCCGGCGCGAAATGCGCTTCCTCAATCGGCCCTTCGGCGTGCAGCTCGCACCCTTCATGCGCCGCTTTCTCATCATCGATCCCGAAGGCCATCCGGTCGCGGTCCTCGATTTCGATCCGATCTTTCGTGACGGCGAGGTGATCGGTTATACGGTCGCGTTCAAGCGAAAGCTCGCAGGAACGACGCCGCACGCGGAGATCGGCCTGACGAAGTTTGCGACAGAACGGTTTGCCGCAGAGGGCCGGGCGATCGTCACGTTCGGACTGTCGCCGCTTGCGGCCATTACGGAAAGCGGCTTTTCGGAAAGCCGCATCTGGCGCGGCCTGTTCCAACGGGCCTTTCGCTCGGAAAGGGTCAACGCCCGGATCTTCAACCTGCAGGGACAAGCCGCTTTCAAGCGGCGTTTCCATGGCGAGGAAATGCCGACATATATCGGGTTCAAGCGGCGCACCCCGCTGGAAATCCTTTCCCTTCTGCGCTTGCTGAAGACACTTTAGGACCGCGCGGCGCTGGACGATCGGTCGTCTGCCCGACCTCCCGCTCGGCATGCGAAAAGGCCCTCGACTGTCGGCTTCGCTGCCATAGATGTCGGAATGCGATCGTCCGACAGTGGCGATCCCGCCTGTTGACCCGTGCGATCGGCAGGCCGTCTCATCGTCACAGGAGCTCCGCCATGGCCAAGACCGCAGCCGACCTCGTCACCGAGGTTCTCCATCAGGCCGGCGTCCGCCGCATCTACGGGCTTGTCGGCGATAGTCTGAACGCAATGACCGAGTCGCTGCGCAAGCGCGGCGATATCGACTGGGTGCATGTGCGCCACGAAGAGGTTGCGGCTTTTGCGGCGGGCGCCGAGGCCGCGCTGACGGGAGAACTTGCCGTCTGTGCGGGATCCTGCGGTCCGGGGAACACGCATCTGATCAACGGTCTCTTCGATTGCCACCGGAGCCGCGTTCCCGTCCTCGCCATTGCCGCGCAGATCCCGTCGCGCGAAATCGGCCGGAACTACTTTCAGGAAACGAAACCCGAAGAGCTCTTTCGGGCATGCTCGGATTATTGCGAACTGGTCTCCCACCCCGAGCAGCTGCCCGGCATTCTCGAGACGGCGATCCGCAGTGCGCTGGGCAATCGCAGCGTCTCCGTCGTGGTGATCCCCGGCGATATCGCGTTGTCAGCCTATGAGGCCCCGATCTCCGCTGCCGCCGGCCTGCGGATCGTCGCTCCCGTGGTTACTCCCGGCGCGACCGAGCTCGCCGCGCTGGCGGATCTTCTGAACAAGGGCGACCGGATCACCCTGTTCTGCGGCCGCGGCTGCGCCGGCGCGCATGATCGGGTCATCCAGCTTGCCGAAGCGCTGAAGGCGCCGATCGTTCATGCCTTGGGTGGCAAGGAACATGTGGAATGGGACAACCCTTACGATGTCGGCATGACCGGTCTGATCGGGTTCACGTCCGGCTATCACGCGCTGATGGATTGCGACACCCTGCTGATGCTGGGCACGGACTTTCCCTACCGCCAATTTTTTCCGAAGGACGCGACGATTGCGCAGGTGGATCTCCGCCCGGAGAATCTTGGGCGGAGGACGCCGCTCGCGCTCGGCGTCGTCGGCGATATCGGCGCGACGATCGAGGGCCTGCTGCCCCGACTGGACCGCAAGACCGACGATGCCTTCTTGCGCAAGAGCCTTGCCAACTACAAGAAGGCGCGAAAGGGGCTTGACGAGCTTGCGACCGGAACGCCGGGGCGAAAGCCAATTCATCCGCAGTACCTCACCAAGGCCATCAGCGACCAGGCCTCCGACGATGCGGTTTTTACCTTCGACGTCGGCACCGTCACGGTGTGGGCGGCGCGGTATCTCGCGATGAACGGGCGTCGACGGATGCTGAGTTCGCTTGCACATGGTTCGATGGCCAACGCGATGCCGCAGGCGATCGGCGCACAGGCAGCCTTTCCCGGCCGGCAGGTCATCAGCCTTTCGGGCGATGGCGGCTTCACCATGCTGATGGGCGATTTCCTTACGCTGGCGCAGCAAGATCTGCCGGTGAAGGTGGTGATCTACAACAATGGGTCTCTCGGCTTCGTGGCTCTGGAGATGAAGGGCGGCGGCTTCCTCAAGTTCGGAACCGATCTTCAAAATCCGAACTTTGCCTTGATGGCACAGGCCATGGGCATCCACGCCATCCGCGTTGAGGATCCCGCTCTGCTGGAGGATGCCATCGCGAGCGTTCTTGCGCATCCCGGCCCCGCCTTGCTCGACGTCGTCACCAATCCGCAGGAACTTTCCATGCCGCCGGTGGTCACCGCCGACGAGGTCAAGGGCTTCGGTCTCTGGGGCATGCAGGCCGTGCTGAACGGGCGCGGCGACGAGATCATTGACCTCCTGAAGGGCGGCAACGTGCTGAAATCGATCTTCCGCTAGACCCGCCTTGCAGTCGGGCCTGCCCCCGAGATGTTGAGCAGACACAGGTCAGCGAAGGCAGGGATCCGTGTTCGATCGGCACAGACGCGGGCGATACAGGCGCTCGTAGCCGCCTTCGCGCGCGCGGATCGCCTGCTTGCGCTGGTGCTCCTGCAGGATCTCCGCGGAGCGGGACGGCCTTCCTTGGACGGTCGGTGCGGACGGATCGGTGGCGCATCCCGCAAGGACGAGGCCGATGGCGGATAGGATCGTCGCGTTCCGGGCAAAGGAGCGGAGTTTCATCGTTTTCTTTCCTTCCTGACGGTCGGTCCGTTACCGCCGAAGCGAGCGGCATCATCTGTGTGCGTGCGAACGAACATGATCTTGCCACCAAATGACGCGATTTCGAACGCGTTTGCTTAAAACTCTCTTAACCACGTCCCTCTACTCCTAGCGCTTCCCGACGTGAATTGCAGCCGAACGGAATGCTCAGCGACGGTTCATGTTGGCACACCTATTTTCCTGCCAGGGCGTAAGGCTCACATCAAAACGAGGAAGTTCAATGAAGAGATTCGGTCTCCTGCTGGCGTCGCTGTTCATCTCGTCTGCAGCTTACGCGGACGACATTTCCCTCGGCGTTCCCGGCTACGGCGGTAGCGGTTGCCCGTCCGACAGCGTTTCGGCGACGATCAGCCCGGACGGCAAGGCCCTGAGCCTGCTGTTCGACAACTACATCGTCCAGGCCGGCGGAGACACCGGCAAGAACTTCGACCGCAAGACCTGCAACGTCGCGATTCCGGTTCACGTGCCCCAGGGTCGCAGCGTCTCGGTCCTGGCGATCGACTATCGCGGCTTCAATCAGCTGCCGCGCGGCGCCCGCTCGCAGTTCAACGTCGAATACTTCTTTGCCGGAACGCGCGGACCGGCCTTCGTCAAGACCTTCAATGGCCCGAACGAAAAGGACTACCTGATTTCCAACAAGCTGGTTGCCGACTCCCTGATCTGGTCGGCCTGCGGCGAGGACGTCAACCTGCGGACCAATTCCAGCATCCGCGTGAACACCACCCGTGGCCAGGAAGCCATGGCGACGGTCGACACACAGGATGTAAAGGCCGCCATCGTTTACCAGCTGCAGTGGAAGACCTGCCGCTAACATCAAACCGGGCGGTCGGCGCAAACACGCCGCCCGCCCGCATTCGACAGATCCGCCACGGCCGGCCACCATCGAAGGTTTCCCCATGGGCAACAGAACGTCTCTCGCCCTCTGTTTCGCAGGCGTAGCAGCGGTCGTGTCGGGCAATGCCGCTGCGGCGGACGGATGTGCGGACGGCACGTTTTCGAGCGTTCCCTCGCCTGATGGCAATGCGACCAGCGTGCTCTTCGACGACTTTTCGGCAACGGCCGGCGGCGGCCCCGGCCTGTCGCGTGCGACGAGCACCTGCCAGTTGACCGTTCCCGTCACGCGCGCCGACGGCTTCAGCGTCTTCGGCGTCGATTATCGCGGCTTCGTCACGGCGGAAGATGGCCAGACGGCACAGATCGTGACCCTGCAAGATGGTCGACAGGTTCTCACATATCAGGTCGGAGGCCCGCTGCAGGACGACGTCGCCACAGGCGGCAAGGTCGGAATTTCGGGATCGGACACGCTTGGCCTGACGATCGTCGTCGAGACGACGGCACCGATCGATCCGAACACACCGGACGCGACCCTCCTTCTCGACACCGTCGATATCACGCGTCTCGGCTTCACGACGTTGACTTCGGTGACGAACTCGATGGATCAGCTGGCGCGCCAGCGGCAGGCGATCGCCGCCGAACTCATGGGCACGGCACAGGGGCTTCTCGGCGAAGGGGAGCGCTTCGATGCCGGCAGTTCCATCAGCCTGTTCGGCACGTCCGGCGCTGCGGCAGGATTCAAGGGTCGGTGGGAAGCCGGCAGCGGGATCAGCCTTCTCGGCGGTGCCGCGATCGTCAATCCCGACGAAGACGCTGTCTCGGTCGACACGCTGGCTTTGCTCGCCGGAGCCGTCCGCTACACGACGCCGCAGGCGACGTGGAGGGGCTTTGGCGAGGTCGGCGCCTGGGGCTCACCCAATGTGCGCGCAGATCTGTCTCGCAGCTACCTCGACACGAGCACCGTCGTCTCCGCCGGCGGTACCGCCGATGGATCGCTCGTCAGCGCCTACGGACGTATCGGTGCCGTTTTCGCGCCGGACCCGGCAAACGAGATCGTGCTCTCGGCGCGCTTCACAAAGGCATGGCTTGACCTCGACGGCTACGACGAGCCCGCGACGGATCGCAATCTCTTCGCGGCCAAGGTCCGCGGCGGCACGTCGAGCGAAAACATCGCCAGCGCCGAAGTCGCCTGGAGCCACCAGACCGAGGGCCGCCTGGACTACACGCTGTCTGGTGCGGTGGGCCGCATCTTCGCCGATGACAAGGCCGTAGGCGCATCTGTCGACTGGGTCGGAGATGTATCCGGCCAGGCACGCGACCAGTCCTTTGCGTCGGCCGGAGGCCGGATCGGCGTCCGTCTCGATGATGTTTGGCACATGGACACTTCGGTCGGCGCCACTTTCCGCCAGTATGACGATCCCGAATGGAACGTCGGCGCGCAGCTGAAGGCACGGTTCTAAAGCGCGTTGCGTGCAAAAGGATTCACGCAACGCGCTTTCAGGTCTTGTTTTGATGAATGTCGTTTCCCGAAACCGCTGCACGTTCGGGCGACATGCATGAGGCATGGGAAGTGCGCAGCCGGCGGGCGACCGCCGCGCTGCAGAGCGATGGGACATGGCCGTCCGCACGCGGTCCGTGGGACCTTACGGGTGCTCGGGCGCGTTTGTCATCAGCGCGGTTTCGGTTGACGCCGTCAATGCGAGGTAGCGTTCGAACTGGGCAAGAACATCCGTGATGATCTGCTCCTTGTTCATTCCCATGATGTCATAACCCTTGCTGCCATCCGAGAACGAGGTGCGCGCTTCGTGCCGAAGCCCCATCTTCGCCGCGTCGAACGCGGTGTAGGCCGGCAGTTTCTGCGCCGCGGGCGCAACGGCATAGACGAAGTCGCGAACGCGCTCGGCCGGCACCGACAGGCTCACAAGCCCGCCGCCGGTTCCCGCATCCTCTGCGCTCCGCCGCACTGTCGCATCCCGCCCGGCGCGCCGGAGTTCGCCCGCAACGGCCGCCAGCGCCGGTTCCGCAACGGTGTCGATGAAGGTGGCAACGTCCGTCGCGCTCGGGGCATTCAGCGCCAGTGCCAGCCGGCGCTGCCAGGTGATGCCGGCGGCCGGATGGGCCACCATGGGCCCGACAAGGGTCGATTGCTGCGCCACGTCGGCCCGCATACCCTTGAACAAGCCGAACAGCAGGGCCATCATCACGAAGACGAAAGGCAAGGCGGAGGCGATGGTCGCGGATTGCAGCGCGGTCAGCCCGCCCGTCAGCAGCAGGACGATCGCCACGAAGCCCTCGAGGCCGCACCAGAAGATGCGTTGCGCCGTTCCGGTGTTGGTTTCACCACCGGCCGCGATCGTGTCGATCACCAGCGAGCCGGAATCGGCCGATGTGACGAAAAAGATGGCGACCAGCGCCACGGCAAGCGCCGAGGTGACCGCCGGGAACGGCAGGTACTGGAAGAACTGGAAGAGCCCGACCGAGATATCCTGCGATATGGCCTGCCCGAGCGCACCGACGGCGACGCCCTGATCGATATCGATCGCCGTGTTGCCGAACACGGTCATCCAGAGGAATGTGAAGATGCTCGGCACGAAGAGCACCGCGATCACGAATTCACGCACGGTCCGTCCGCGCGAGATACGCGCGATGAACATGCCGACGAAGGGCGACCACGAGATCCACCAGGCCCAGTAGAACAGCGTCCAGGAGTCGATCCAGGGGGTCGGCTCGTAGGCGTAGATGTTGAAGGTGCGCAGCAGGAACGTATCGAGGTAAAGCCCGATATTCTGGACGAAATCCCGCATCAGCTGCGTGCTGGGGCCGACGATCAGAACGAAGACCATGAGCGCCACGGCGACGACGAGATTGAGCTCGCTCAGAATGCGCACACCCTTGCCCAGACCGCTGACGACGGAGAGCGTCGCGACCGCCGAGATGACGACGATCAGGATCGCCTGCACGACGGACGATACAGGCACGCCGAGCAGGAAGTTCAGCCCGGCATTGATCTGGAGCACGCCGAGTCCGAGGGATGTGGCAATGCCGAAGAGCGTGCCGCAGATGGCGAAGATATCCACCATATGCCCGATCGGGCCGTTGATGCGTTCCTTCAAGAGGGGATACAGCCCCGAACGAATGGTCAGTGGGAGGTTGTAGCGATACCCGAAATAGGCGAGCGACAGGCCCACCACCGAATAGATCGCCCAGGCGTGGATGCCCCAGTGAAAGAAGATGACGCTCATCGCCTCGCGCTTTGCCGCGACCGACAGCGGGTCGGCGGTCGGCGGGGTCGCAAAATGCGTCATCGGTTCGCCGACAGCAAAGTACATGAGACCGATGCCCATCCCGGCGGCAAACAGCATGGCAATCCAGGAGAGGTATCGAAACTCCGGCTGGCTGTCGTCGGGGCCGAGCTTCAGGTCCCCGTAACGGCCGAAGGCAAGAATGAGAATGCCGAACAGGAAGACGCCGACCGCCAGAAGATACAGCCAGCCGAAAGATGAGAGGATCCAGCTTTGCAGGGCGCCGAAAATCGCCTCGGCCCGCATCGGCGCGATGGCGCCGACAGCGACAAACATCAGAATGACAGCCACCGATCCGAAGAAGACGGGCGGATTGATCGTGAATTTGAACATCGGCTTCCTTTATCTTGTAAACGGCTCCCTAACAAATCGTTGAACAATATGCAAAGGACGAAAGCCCTGGATTGCAGAAGTCCTGCTCTTGACAGGGAAGGCGCGGCGTTTACACCACGGCAAAACGGCATCGGGAGTGCGCCTATGAACCGCCTGTCATCCATCTCGGCCTTCGTCGGCAAAAGCTTCGCCCTTTGGGTCATCCTCTTTGCGGTCCTTGGCTTCTTCTTTCCGGATACGTTCAAGCAGATTGGCCCATGGATCGTCACCCTTCTGTCGATCATCATGTTCGGCATGGGGCTGACCCTCTCCGTCGACGATTTTCGCGAGGTTTTGCGACGGCCGTTCGACGTGACCATCGGCGTCGTCGGCCAGTTCGCGATCATGCCGCTGCTGGCCGTCTTCCTGACATGGATCATCCCCATGCCGCCGGAGGTCGCGGCGGGCGTCATCCTCGTCGGCTGCTGCCCGGGCGGCACGTCATCCAATGTGATGACCTTCCTGTCCAAGGGCGATGTCGCCCTGTCGGTTGCCTGCACCTCGGTCACGACGCTGGCCGCGCCGATCATCACGCCCTTCCTGGTCTGGATGCTTGCCAGCCAGTTCCTTCCGGTCGATGGCTGGGCAATGTTTCTCAGCATCATCAAGGTCGTCCTGGTTCCGCTCGCACTGGGCGCGGCGCTGCAGAAGCTTCTCCCTGGCGTCGTCAAGGCCGCTGTACCTGCACTTCCGCTCGTAAGCGTGATCGGGATCGTTCTGATCGTGTCCGCCGTCGTCGGCGGGTCGAAGGCGGCCATTGCGCAATCCGGCCTGATGATCTTCGCCGTCGTCGTGCTGCACAACGGCCTGGGGTATCTCCTCGGCTTCTTCGCGGCGAAGGCGTCCGGACTGTCGCTCGCCAAGCGCAAGGCCATCGCCATCGAAGTCGGCATGCAGAATTCCGGCCTCGGCGCCGCGCTGGCCACCGCCTATTTCTCGCCGCTTGCCGCGGTGCCCAGCGCAATCTTTAGCGTCTGGCACAACATTTCCGGCGCGCTGCTGGCAAACTGGTTTGCGACCCGGGTGGAGACGGTGGACGACCGTGAGGCCGTTCTGCGGAAATAGAACGTCGTGCCCACAGGCGGTCGCGATGCCGCGGCGTCGTTCTCCGCTGCTAGAACTGTCGAAAGTCTGCAACACCGCGGCAGGAAAAGCGGCGGTCCGAAACACGAGGACAAGGCGACCTAGCTGTTAAAATCCATAAGTGTTATCAGCCTGTTGCGACAGGCGCACTTTAGCCGCCCGGATTTGGTTGGCGCAGACGGTTCGCAAGACTAAACCCGTGATTTCCCCGCAGCCTTGGGATGCTTCGTTTGCCCCCTCAGACCCCCGATGCCGCCGTCATCGACGCTCGTGATCTCGTCAAGCGGTTTGACGGAATGACGGCGGTCGACGGCATGTCGCTGCAGGTGGGGCGGGGCGAGATGGTGGGTCTGATCGGACCCAACGGCGCCGGCAAGACGACGCTCTTCAATCTTATCGCCGGAACGCTGAAGCCGACCTCGGGCGAGATCCGCATCGGCGGGCGGGACGCCGCGCAGGACCGGCCCGAGCAGCGGATCGGGCTCGGCATCGGCAGGACCTTCCAGATCCCCCGGCCTTTTCTCGACATGACCGTCCTCGAGAACGTGCTCGCCGGCGCGCAGCGCCAGGACGGGGAAAGCCTCTTTGCCAACTTCCTGCGGCTCGCCCATGTTCGCAGACAGGAGAGGGCCGCCGTGGAGAAGGCCCGAGCGCTCCTTGCCTTCGTCACGCTGTCCCATCTGGAGCACGAACCGGCGCGCGTTCTCTCCGGCGGGCAGCGCAAGCTCTTGGAACTCGCACGCATTCTCATGGCCGATCCCAGCGCGATCCTGCTCGACGAGCCGGCAGCCGGGGTCAACCCTGCACTTCTGGAAACGATCATCGAGCGCGTCCTTCAGCTCAATGCCGGGGGCACCTCCATTCTTCTGATCGAGCACAACATGGACATGGTCTCGCGGCTCTGCTCACGGGTCGTCGCCATGGCGATCGGCAGGCCGCTCGCGGAAGGCACGCCGGCTGAGGTTGCGCGCAATCCTGCCGTCATCGAGGCCTATCTCGGAGCGATGGCATGAGTGCGGCGGCGTCTCCGATCCCGGTTCCCGCACTGGATATCCGCGCGCTCGTCGCTGGTTACGAGCCCGATCTGCCGATCGTTCGCGGCGTGGATCTCACCGTGCCCTCCGGGGATTTCCTTGTCCTGCTCGGCCCGAACGGTGCAGGCAAGTCGACTCTCGTGAAGGCGATCGCCGGCGTCGTGCCGATCAAGAGTGGGACTGTTCATCTCCGCGGGCAGGATATCACCAGCGTTCCCTCCCATCGCAAGATTGCCCGCGGCCTTGCCTTCGTGCCGCAGACCGAAAACATCTTCGCGACGCTCTCCATCCACGAGAACCTGCAGCTTGCCGCAGCCATTCTGCCCAAGGCGGAGCGCGCCGGCCTTATCGATCGTCTTTATCGACGCTTCCCGGATCTCGCACGCCAGCCTTCGCGGCTCGCCGGGGCACTCTCGGGCGGACAACGCCAGATGCTCGCGGTCGCCCGTGCCCTCATCGTCGACCCCGCCGTCCTTATTCTCGACGAGCCCTCCGCAGGCCTGTCCCCGAAGATCGTCGGGGAGGTGTTTTCCATGCTCCGCGAGATCAACGGCGAAGGCGTGACGATCGTGCTGGTGGAGCAGAATGTGAAGGCGGCTCTCTCCGTATCCCGCCGCGCCGTCGTTCTGGTCGAAGGCCGCATCGCGCATGAGGGACAGGCCGACGGCCTGTTCGGCGATCCTTTGTTGGCACGCCTCTATCTCGGCACATCGCATTCCGTGGAGGCCGCTGTCCCATGAACCCGCAATTCCTCATGGACGGCCTTGTCGCAGGCGCGATGATCGGTCTCGGCGCAATCGGCGTGACGCTGACCTATTCCATCCTGCGCTTTGCCAATTTCGGCCACGGCGAGCTTCTCTCCTGGGGTGCCTATCTCGCTCTGGCGGTCAGCGGGGCCCTCGGCCTGCTTTCGACCTCCCTGACACGACCCATTGGCCCGTTCTCGTTCGGTTGGTCGCTGCCCTTGGCCGCCATCGTCGCCGTCCTCCTGACCGGGGCACTGGCGCTCGCGGTCGATGCTGTTCTCTTCGGGCGTCTTCGCGCGCGGGGAAGCGCCGTGATCATTCTCGTCATGGCCAGTTTCGGGGCGTCGCTTGCACTGCGCAGCCTGCTTGAATTCCTCTTCACGTCGAAGCCTGCCTACTTCACCAAGGCGCTGCAGATCGCAATGCCGCTGGGGGCAGGTCTGAGAGCAACGCCGGACCAGTTGCTGTCACTTGCCGTGGCCCTCCTCGCCGTTCTCGCCGTGCATCTTCTGATGACACGGACCGATATTGGCCGCGCCATGCGGGCGGTCAGCGAAAACCCGGCGCTTGCCGGGATCGCAGGCGTCGACGTGCGCCGGGTCATCCGCGTGGTCTGGATGCTGGGCGCCGGCCTTGCGTGCCTTGCCGGCATCATGA
This sequence comes from Rhizobium sp. Leaf384, assembly GCF_001424065.1. GTDB lineage: Bacteria > Pseudomonadota > Alphaproteobacteria > Rhizobiales > Rhizobiaceae > Ferranicluibacter. The sequence continues at coordinate 74,951 of NZ_LMQE01000009.1, read as the reverse complement.
CGGGCCTGCTCGTTCAGATCCGGCCGTATCTCGGTCACGACCTCCTGCTGCCTCTGTTTGCGGCCGCCATCCTCGGCGGGATCGGCAGCGTGCCCGGCGCCATGCTGGCCGGCCTCGTCGTCGGCCTTTCGGAGGCCGCAGCCGTCCAAATCGTGGGCGCAGAATGGCGGGCGGCCGTCTCCTTCATCATCCTGGTCGCCGTGCTTCTGTTCCGGCCGCGCGGTCTCTTCGGGAGATCCGCATGAGCCTCGATCTGCTGGCCTATGCGGGCTTCTTCCTGACGATGGCGCTGACCTATGCCGTCATGTGTCTCGGGCTCAACCTTCAATGGGGGCAGACAGGGTTGTTCAACGTCGGTATCGCGGCGTTCGTCGCGATCGGCGCCTATGTTTCCGCGCTGTTGACCACGCCGCCGACGCCGGACCGGTTTGGAGGCTTCGACCTGCCGATCGTCGTCGGCTGGGCGGGCGGTGCCGCCATGGCGGGTCTCGCCGCATGGCTCGTCGGCGCGCTGACCATACGGCTGCGCTCGGACTATCTCGCGATCGCCACGTTCGGCGTGGCGGTCTGCGTGCAGCTCTGCGTCTTGAACCTGCAGCCCCTGACCGGCGGCGCTTTCGGCATCGGCTTCATTCCCCGCCCCTTCTCCCATCTTGCCGGCAACGCCCTTGCCTTCGGGCTTGCCAACCTTGCCTTGATGACCGGCCTGGTGGTCGGTCTCTACGTCGCCCTCGAGCATCTGGCAAAAAGCCCGTGGGGCCGCGTTCTCCGGGCGATCCGCGAAGACGAGACGGCAGCGCAGGCCCTCGGCAAGCGCCCGATCCGCTTTCGCCTGCAGGCCTTCACGATCGGCGGCGCCATCATGGGTCTTGCAGGGGCGGCCCAGGCGCATTTCATCGGCTTTATCGCGCCGGACAATTATCTGCCCATCCTGACCTTCCAGGTCTGGGCCATGCTCATCGTCGGCGGCTCGGGCAGCAATCGCGGTGCCATTCTCGGTGCGATCCTCGTCTGGGGGCTCTGGGCCCTCTCCGCCGCGGCCGTTTCCGCTTTCGTGCCGCCGGAGCAGCAGGCCCGGGCGGCGGCGCTCCAGATCGTGGCGATCGGCGTCGGCCTCTGCGCCATCCTTCTTCTTCGGCCCCGCGGCATCGTGGGCGCGCGCAGCGCGCTTAGTCCCCGCGGAAAACACGGGCGCAAGCCCGGGAGACATCCTGATGACCGAGCGCCCTGACCGCATCCGCCTCACCCCAGACTTGGAGATCAGCCGCCTCGTCTGCGGCCTCTGGCAGGTTGCCGATATCGAGAAGAACGGCACGACGATCGACCCGGAGAGGGGAGCCGACGCTCTGCAAGCCTATGCCCAAGACGGCTTCGATACGTTCGACATGGCCGACCATTACGGCTCGGCAGAGGTGATCACCGGCCGACTGCTGTCGCGATACACCGGGCAACCAAGACCCGGCGCCTTCACGAAATGGTGCCCGGAGCCGGGACAGATGACCCGCGAGATCGTGCGGCGCGGCGTTGAGGAGCGGCTGACGCGTCTGGGTGTGAACCGGGTCGACCTCCTGCAGTTCCACTGGTGGACGTTCGAGCATCCGGCCTGGCTCGATGCCTTGCACGAGATGCAGCGCCTGAAGGAGGAAGGGCTGATCGGTGCCCTAGGCCTGACGAACTTCGATGCCGGACACCTGGCGCTGGCGCTCGCCGATGGCATCGAGATCGCCACCAACCAGGTTTCCTTCTCGCTCGTCGATCGCCGGGCCTCCGGCCCACTCTCGGATCTCTGCGCGAAGCGTGGCGTCAAGCTCCTCGCCTATGGCACGCTGTGTGGCGGTTTTCTCTCGGAGAAATGGTTGGGGAAGCCCGAACCGGACACCATTCCCGACTGGAGCCGCTCGAAATACAAGCGTTTCATCGACACGGCCGGCGGCTGGGACGCGTTCCAGACCATTCTCCGCGCGGCATCCGATATCGCCAGCCGCCACAAGGTGTCGGTCTCGAACGTCGCCAGCCGCTGGGTTCTGGAGCATCCCGCCGTCGCCGCGACGATCATCGGCGCGCGCCTTGGGGAAAACGAGCATAGAGACGACAATCTCAACGTCTTCCGATTCCGCCTCGATGCCGAAGACCACGCAGCGCTCGACGCCGCCTTTGCAGGAACGAAACCCATCCCGGGAGACTGCGGCGACGAATACCGAAAAGCGCCCTTCCTGACCGCCTCCGGAGATCTCAGCCATCACCTGAGCGCCATTCCATCGGTCTGCACCGCCGAGCCGGTGCCGGGACGCCCCGGGCGTCGCCGGGTTTCGTCCGGCAGCGTCTGGGAACCCATCGCCGGCTACAGCCGCGCGGTTCGGGTGGGCGACCGCATTCACGTCTCGGGCACGACGGCGACCCATGCCGCCGACCGCTGCGTTGCGCCGGGCGATGCCGGCGCGCAGGCAACCTATATCCTTGACAAGATCGCCGCCTCGATCACCGCGCTTGGCGGATCGATGGACGATGTCGTGCGAACGCGCGTCTATCTGCGCGACGCCGGCCAGTGGGAGCCGGTCTCCCGCGCCCATGGCCGGGTGTTCGGCACGGTGCTGCCCGCCAACACCATGGTGCAGGCTGGCGACCTGATCGGGGACTACGAGGTCGAGATCGAGGCGGAAGCCATCTGCGACGGCCCGCCTGCCGCGTGAACCTCAGGCGCGCTTGCGGCCGGGCAGCTTTGGCAGCAGGACCGTGAGCAGGCCGAGGAGCGGCAGATAGGAGCAGAGACGGTAGACGAACTCGATGCCGTAGCGATCGGCGAACAAGCCGAGAACGGCCGCGCCGATGCCGCCGAACCCGAAGGCGAAGCCGAAGAACATGCCGGCGATCAGCCCCACCCTCCCCGGCACCAGCTCCTGCGCGAAGACGACGATGGCAGAAAAGGCCGAGGAGAAGATGAAGCCGATGATGATGACCAGCGCAGAGGTCCAGAAAAGATCGGCATATGGCAGCATCAGCGCAAACGGGATGACGCCGAGGATCGAGAACCAGATGACGACGCGCGCCCCGAAGCGGTCGCCGATCGGACCACCGAAAAAGACGCCGGCAGCAGAGGCACCGAGAAACAGGAACAGCATGATCTGCGCATCCTGCACGCCGACCCCGAACTTCTCGATGGCAAAGAAGGTGAAGTAGCTCGAAATGCTGGCGAGATAGGCGTTCTTCGTCGCCGTGAGAACGGTGAGCACGGCCAGCGTCCACAGAACCTGGTTGCGCGGCAGCGGCAGGGCCCGATCGAGCATCGGGCGCCCGGCATTCGCCCGGCGGTGACGCAGATACCATGTGCTGACAAAGGACAGCACGATGAAGCCGACGATCGCGATGATCGAGAACCAGCCCAGCGTCTCCTGTCCCCGCGGGATGACGATAAACGCTGCCAGAAGCGGACCGATCGCCGTTCCGGCGTTGCCACCGACCTGGAAGAAGGATTGGGCCAGGCCGTGGCGTCCACCGGAGGCGAGACGTGCGACCCGGGAGGCTTCGGGATGAAAGACGGCTGAACCGACGCCGATGAGGCAGGCGCCGACGATGAGCACTTCGAAGCTGTGTGCGAAGGCGAGCGTGAACAGGCCCGCGCAGGTGGAAAGCATGGCCGCCGGCAGGGAGAACGGCATGGGCCAGCGATCCGTCACCACGCCGACCACGGGCTGCAGAAGCGACGCCGTCACCTGGAAGGCAAAGGTCAGCAGGCCGATCTGGACGAAATCCAGCGCATAGTTCGCCTTGATCAGCGGATAGAGCGACGTGAGCAGCGACTGCATGATGTCGTTGAGCATGTGGCAGAAACTTGCTGCCGCGATGATCGAAAAGGTGATCGTCTCCGCCCGGATTCCACTCTCTGTGGTCACGCTTGCCATATCGGCCCTCCCGCCTGTTCGACACCTGTTGCGCCGTTTGCCTCTCGTACAGAGCTTGACGGTGGCCTGCCTTTGCGCTCTGGTCCACTTTTTTCGTGAGTGGGCCAAAGTGCGATCGACCGAATTTCCAAGCAGCGACGCCGATCTCGACGAGCACCGCAAAAGCCTGAGCCGCATCGATGCAGCACAGGAGCCGCTTTACGTCATCGGCCGACACTACAGACAAGGCGTGCGCAGCCCGGTCCATTCACACCGGAAGACGCAGCTCTGGCATGCCCGCCGGGGGGTCGTCGTCGTTGGAACCATCGATCGGCGCTGGATGATCCCGCCCGGCCACGGGCTCATCATCCCGGCCGGGTTGGAGCACGCATCGGAGACCATGAGCCCGGTCGAGATGTTGTCGATCTACGTCGATCCACAACTGGCCCTGGTCGAGCGACCGAAAGTGGTCAACGTCACAACGCTTGCGGTCAATCTGATGGATGAACTGGTGCGGGACACGCCGCCACTCCCCAATCCAAGCCCCAATCCACGCCTCAGTCCGCACCCCAACCCGCGCCGACGCGAGCTGGTCATGGATCTCCTGCTCGACGAGATACAGCATTTACCGGAAGTACCGCTCGGCCTGCCCTTTCCCAACGATCCGCGCCTCGCCGACGTGTGCCGCGCCTTTCTGGAGACCCCCCTCGCCGTGGCAAGCATCGATGAATGGGCGGCCAAGCTTGCCATGAGCCGCCGGAGCTTCACGCGGTTCTTCCGGGCGCAGACTGGCGTCAGCTTCGTGACCTGGCGGCAACAGGCCTGCCTGTTTGCCTCATTGCCGCGCCTTGCCGCCGGACATTCGATCACGAGCGTCGCACTGGATGCGGGCTACGAGAACATTGCGGCGTTCTCGACCATGTTCCGACGGATGATGGGGAGTGCACCACGGCAGTATCTGCTCTCGCGCTGACACTGGCCAAAAGGGCAATTCGACTATGCAGAATGCGCATTTTCAAACGAGATATGCCAATCATAAGCCGTTTCGACAAACATTTCCGGTTGCTACCATTCGTCGGAGCAACGAGGAAAAACCCATGTCTGCCCTGCCGTCCGAAAAGGCCCTGATCCCCTTCGTCAGCGTCGAGAACATGATGCGGCTCGTCCACCACCTCGGTATCGAGCGCGTTCTGCGCGAACTGACCGACACGATCGAAGCCGACTTTCGCCGCTGGGACGTCTTCGACAAGACGCCGCGGATCGCATCGCACTCCCGCGAGGGCGTGATCGAACTGATGCCGACCTCCGATGGGGAGATCTACGGCTTCAAATATGTGAACGGTCACCCAAAGAACATGGCGGCCGGCCTGCAGACCGTGACGGCGTTCGGTCTCCTGGCGGATGTGGCGACCGGCTATCCTGTTCTGATGACGGAAATGACGTTGTTGACGGCGCTGCGCACGGCAGCGACATCCGCGATGGCGGCCCGCCACCTCGCGCCGAAAGGCACGCGGGTGATGGCGATGATCGGCAATGGGGCGCAGGCCGAGTTCCAGGCGCTGGCGATGAAGTCCGTCCTTGGCCTGACCGAGGTCCGGCTGTTCGATATCGACAGGCGGGCGACCGATAAGACGGTCCGGAATCTCACGGGCTCGGGGCTTGTGCTCCACGCTTGCGAAAGCGCCGAACAGGCGATCGAGGGTGCCGGCATCATTACTACCTGCACGGCGGACAAGCTATGTGCCACCATCCTGACCGACAACATGATCGGCAGCGGCGTGCATATCAACGCGATCGGCGGGGATTGTCCGGGGAAGACGGAGCTGCATCGGGACATCCTTTTGCGCGCCGACACGTTCGTGGAATATCCGCCGCAGACCCGCGTCGAGGGCGAAATCCAGCAGATGGCGCCGGACTATCCGGTCACCGAGCTGTGGCGGGTCGTGCGAGGGGACGTGCCGGGCCGGACGGACGCGCGACAGATCACGCTTTTCGACAGCGTCGGCTTTGCCGTGGAGGATTTCTCCGCGCTTCGCTACGTGCGGGCCGCCTTGGCTGGAACCGACTTCTTCCAGCAGATCGACATCATCGCCGACCCCGACGATCCGCGGGATCTTTTCGGCATGCTGCAACGCGCCGCAGCCTGATCGATCCGAAACGGCAAGAAGGCTCAGAAGAAGAAGTCGCCCTTGTCGAGAAGGCCGAGTTTCACGTTCTTCAGCAGGATGCTGTCACCACCGGTGGCATCGATCAGGACATCGTTGCCGTCCTGTCGGGCGTGATGTTTCATCAGGTCGGCGAAATCCGTGATCGCCTTGAGGTTGGTGAGGTCGAGAATGTCGTGGGCTTGTCCGCTGGCGGCAAAATCGAGGATCACGTCCCGGCCATCGCCGGTGGAAAAAACGAATTGGTCGGCGCCGGCGCCGCCCGTCAGGATATCCGCTCCGCCATGGCCCCAGATCATGTCGTTGCCGGCCTTGCCGTCGATACGGTTGGACGCGCTGTTTCCATGGATCTGGTTGGCAAGCCCGTTGCCGGTCGCGTTGCTGGCAGCCGTGCCGCTGAGCGTGAGATATTCGAAATTGTCCGCCAGCGTGTAGCTGACGCTCGAGATGACGAGATCGTTGCCGGCGTTCTTGGCCTCGACCAGCGAGGTGCGCGCATTGTCGATCACATAGGTATCGTGACCGGCACCGCCCGCAACCTTGCCAAGGACCGTTCCGCCGCGACCGTCGAAGTAGTCGTTGCCCCCGCCGAGCAGGACGTCGCCCTTCATCGTGCCGGTGTTGGTGACCGACTGCTGGCCGTCGCCGCTCTTGAACGCAACGCCCGACCGCGCCGACAAAACGCCGCTGTTGTTGAAACTGGCATGATCGGCGCCGGTAAAGTCGACGGCACTGCCCTTGGAGGCGGAAATCGTGCCGCTGTTGGCACCGCGCGCATGATCTCCGACGACGGAGATTCCCACGGCGCCGGCCAAAGAGCCACGGTTGTTGACGATCGCATCGTCGGCGACAACATGAAGGGCGGTGCCACCGACCGCGATCGTCTTCGTATTGGTCAACGTTCCCTTGGCGCCCGTCAGCAGGATGCCGTCGGCCCCGGCTTGCAACACGCCCGAATTCGTGACGATGGCGTTCTTGCCCTTGGCAAAAATGGCCGTCGCCCCACTGCCGACCGTGCCATTGTTCGTGATGATCTCGGAGGCTCCGGCGGCCGTTATCCCGTTGCCGCGCGCGGCGATCGAACCGTTGTTGGTCACGATCGTCGCGAGCCCGTCAACCACGATGCCGGCAGCGGTGGCGGATGAGATATCCTTGTTGTTCGTCATGACGATGCGATCGCCGGAAAGCTTCAGGGCATCGAGCTGGCCGACCATCTTGCCGTTGTTGACGACCATTGCCGCGGCGCCCTTCACCAGCACCGCACTGCCGGCAGACGATGCTATGCTGGATTCATTGGCGATATTCGCCGTGTTGCCGACCACGCTGATCCCGGCCTGCTTTCCGGACATGCTGCCGCGATTGACGATATCCATGCCGGCTGCCGTCGCGGATACAGCGACCGTACCGGCGACGATGGATCCCGTTCTGGAGACGACGACAGACCCGTCGAGATCACCGGCATTGGCCGCCCCGTACAGCACCCCGGACGCGCCGGCCTTGATGGTGCCGTCGATGACCACGTCGCGCGCTTTTGCGAGGCCGGAGGCGACGATGCCGCTGCCCGTCACATCGACCGTGACGTCCTTCACGAGCACGAGCTTCGTGGAAGCCTCCGTGAAGCTTACGCTCGTCCTCGTATTCTTCGTCAGAAACTTGAAAGCCATCGCCGGTGCGCCATACATTGTGTCGATTGCAAGCTCCTTACAGGACAACCGATCGCAAATCGACAGTCCCATGTCCTCAAAGCCGGTTTTCAGCGCATCTTCTGCGACAAACGTAGGAGATGCTTAACGTCGAAGGGCGCGACGCGTGCGTCGGACGGGAACATACGGAGCGTCGGTGCCTTTCCCCTGCATGAGAGTTCACACCGGAAATCAGGCCGTCATCGTGGTCCTTGCCACGTCCTTGATCTGCGCCCTGTTCGTCTATGCCGCGTCGACGCGGGTCGAAGACGCTGCAGGCCGCGTCGATCCCAAAGCGAACGTCGTGACGGGCAACGCGGGTGGGGGAGCTGACACATGACGTTGAATCGCACAGCCCTCAGCGTTGCCGTTCTCGTGGTGATCCTGATCGCGATCGGCTGGCTCGTCATCAGCCCTTCCCAAGACGCTTCGACAGGCGGCGGCGCGCAACCGCAGCCGGAGAAGACCCAGACAGTGCCGAACAATCCTGGGCCGACCACAGGTGCTCAGTAGCTGGGTAGAACGACCCCGTTAAGCGTTCGGCTTTTGGTCGTTGGACCCTGGGAACAGCAATCAAGCGCTGCAAACGTGGTTGTAACGCTCGCCAAGGGCTTTCTTTTTGATTCGGAAGGGGCCGGCCCGCACGCACATTCTATCGGTCGGCAACCGCCGACTTCGTGTCGTCCGGATCACGAACCGGCAGCAAAACGTCCCGTAAGACGCGCATTGGTGGAAAGCGTTAGGAAAGATTAACCGAACATTAACCATGCCCGCGAGAAATGAGATGGAACAACCTTGATTCCATCACTGGATGCATCGCGCTCATGTTTCATACGGCTTTCGCAATTGCAGGAAGAACGGCCATGCCGGGCATGCTTCTGGCTCTGAGTGCTGCGGCGATGTCCGGTTGCACCCAGACCGGCGGACTGAAGCAGTCGTCCGCGCCGACAGAGATCGCAGCAGAAAAAGCGCTGGCTTTTCCTCCGCCCGGCGGTCCGGCCATCGTGAGCGTGATCGAACGTAATTTTTCCAATGCCGTCCAGCAGGACATCATTCTGGCCACGGATGCGCGCGGCCGCGGACAGAACTACATCCAGGTCCGCTATTTCGGCCCCACCGCCACAGCGTTCGACGGGGCATCGCGGCTCCCGACCCGGATCATGACGACGGCGCAAGCGGTCGGCGAGATGCGGTCGGAGTTTCCGACGATCCGCATGAGCATTTCCCCGAGCTTCGTCCAGAACAATTACGGCGCGTTCGCCTATGCCTACGGCACGAACGAAAGTTCTGGCGACGCATGCCTTTATGGCTGGCAGCAGATCAAGGCGTCCGACAATCTCGTGCGCACCTTCCGTTATCTCGGCATGATCCAGACGCGGGTCCGCATTTGCCAGACCGGCGCCTCGCGCGATGCGCTCCTGTCGATGATGTATCATTACACGTTGACCGGAGCGTTCGACAGCGTCGCCTGGAATCCTTATGGCAACGTACCCCCTCTCGACCCTGCCGTCGGGCAGCTCGGGCGGCCGATCTATGCCGCCGGCGCCGGAGCGCGGCTGCTTCCGCCGTCGGAGGCCCCCGAGCTGTCCGGGCCCGCGCCTGTCCGTCCTGCCCTTCGCCGGCTCGAACGCCAGAACACGCGGCCTGCAGCGACGCGTGTGGAAAACATCCGGCCATCCGTTCCCTCGGTCGCCATCCCCGCACCCAACATGAGCGCGAACGGACCGGCAGGTGCTCCTCAGACGCCGATGGCACCCCGACCCGTCAGCCTGCCGAGTGAGGACGGCGCGGCGCGCCCTTCAACGACCCCCGGGCCCCAGGCTGCGCCCGTCATTCCGTCTGTGCCCTGTGCCGTCTCCCAGAGCAGCGCCTGCACAAGGAACATGTGATCCATGCGCCATATCCAGCACTCTTCCGAAAAGGGAAAATAGGGTCATGTTCAAGGCGCTTATCGTCGTTGCATGGATCTGCATGTCGGTCGTCATCGTGGCGATCACGACCCTGCCCGTCAGCCTCCAGACGCACCTGGTTGCCGCCTTCCTCTGCATGGCGCTCCTTGCGGTGCTGAAAGTGCTGAAGGCAGAGGGCAACTGGCGCCTTATCGGCCTCGGCTTCGGAACCGCCATCGTGCTGCGCTACGTCTACTGGCGCACCACCAGCACGCTGCCGCCGGTCAACCAGCTGGAAAACTTCATCCCCGGCTTCCTGCTCTATCTGGCGGAAATGTACAGCGTCGCGATGCTGGCGCTCAGCCTCTTCATCGTTTCCATGCCGCTTCCGCCGAACCGGCCGCGCCCGGGCTCTGCGGACTATGCGCCCTCGGTCGACGTGTTCATCCCGACCTACAACGAGGACGCCGATCTGCTGGCCAACACGCTGGCGGCCGCCAAGAACATGGATTATCCGCCCGAGAAGCTCACCGTCTGGCTGCTGGACGACGGCGGCACGCTGCAGAAGCGGAACGCGGCGAGCATCCCCGACAGCCAGGCCGCACAGCGCCGCCACGAGGAGCTGAAAGAACTTTGCCGCAATCTCGATGCCAACTATCTGACGCGGGATCGCAATGAACATGCGAAGGCCGGCAATCTGAACAATGGCATGCGCCAATCCCAGGGCGATCTGATCACAGTGTTTGACGCCGACCATGCGCCGGCACGCGACTTTCTGCGCGAGACGGTCGGCTATTTCGAGGAGGACCCGCGCCTCTTTCTCGTCCAGACTCCGCATTTCTTCCTCAATCCCGATCCGATCGAACGCAACCTGAAGACCTTCAACAAGATGCCGAGCGAGAACGAGATGTTCTACGGCATCATTCAACGCGGGCTCGACAAATGGAACGCCGCCTTCTTCTGCGGGTCGGCGGCCGTGCTCAACCGGCGTGCTCTCGAAGACACCAATGGGTTCAGCGGCATCAGCATCACCGAGGATTGCGAAACGGCGCTGGCGCTTCATTCCCGTGGCTGGAACAGCGTCTATGTCGACAAGCCGTTGATTGCCGGGCTTCAACCCGCGACGTTTGCAAGCTTCATCGGCCAGCGCAGCCGTTGGGCGCAGGGGATGATGCAGATCCTCATGTTCCGCATGCCGCTCTTCAAGCGCGGGCTGAGCATGCCGCAGCGGCTCTGCTACATGTCCTCGACGCTGTTCTGGCTGTTCCCGTTTCCGCGCACGGTCTTCCTGTTCGCACCGCTCTTCTACATCTTCTTTGATCTGGAAATCTTCGTCGGCTCCGGCGGCGAGTTCCTGGCCTACACGACCACCTACATGCTCGTGAATCTGCTCATGCAGAACTATCTCTACGGTCGTTTCCGCTGGCCCTGGATCTCCGAACTCTACGAATATGTGCAGACCGTGCATCTGTTGCCGGCCGTCATCTCGGTGATCTTCAATCCCTCGAAGCCCACCTTCAAGGTCACCGCGAAAGACGAATCGATCAGTGACAACCGGCTTTCGGAGATCAGTCGCCCGTTCTTCGTCATCTTCGGCGTGCTGCTCATCGCCACCATCATGTCGTTCTACAAGATCTACGCCGAACCCTATAAGTCAGACGTGACGCTGGTCGTGGCCGGCTGGAACCTGCTCAACCTCGTCTTCGCCGGCTGCGCGCTCGGCGTGGTCTCCGAACGGCGCGAAAAGTCGTCCTCCCGCCGTGTCAACGTCAAGCGTCGCTGCGAATTCAAGGTGGGCGACGAGTGGTTTCCGGGCATCATCGAGAACGTCTCCGTCAACGGACTTCTCGTCCATGTCTACAATCGGTCCATGCAGCCCTTGACCGAGGGGGCGATGGAGGAAATTCGGGTCGAGACCTTCAGTCCGGGCGCACCATCTTCCATACCGGTCAAGATCGTCCGCAGCGGACGGGGCGACGGCTTTGTGCTCGTCGGCTGTACGTTCGCACCGCGTGAAGCACAGGAACGGCGCCTGCTCGCCGACATCATCTTCGCCAACTCCGCCCAGTGGAGCGAATTCCAGATGGGCCGGCGCCGCAATCCTGGCTTGATCCGGGGCACGATCAGCTTCTTTGCCATCGCGCTCTACCAGACCAATCGCGGTCTCTTCTACTTCTTCCGGAGCCTTGGCGGGTCGAAGGACGCAGCCCCTGCCAAGAAGGAGGCCGCAAGACCATGAAACACGTCGTCATCGCCTGCACGCTCGCTCTTCTTGCGCCGTCGCAGCTCCTGGCGCAGTCGGCTCCGTTCGACATGTCCCGGGAAAGGCCGGCAGCGCCGCAGCGCCCCACCCAGGCACCCGATCCGGCAGCGCCGGGCACGCAGACGGCACCGTCCGCGAGAGGATCCGAGGCGCGTCCGCAACAACCGGCAAGCGAGCCGGCGCCCTTCCAGCTGTCACCGCCCGCCCGCGCGCCGGCATCTGCGGAACCGCGTCCGCAAGCGCCCGCCTCACCTGCTCCCGTCCAGCCTTCGGCAACGCCGTCTGCACCGCAGCCGCCCGCCGCAGCCAAGCCCCCTGCGCCTGCGCCGACGGAGACGGATGCCTATCGACGGTACATCCTTCCGTTTGGAAAGCTCAGCCTTTCCGGCGAGACGGACCGGCGGACATGGACGATCTACCTCACGCCCGAACAGGCAAATGCCGCAACCGCCATCACCATCGGCTACCAGAATTCCATCGTCGTCGCGCCGGAGGCTTCCAGCTTCTCCGTCGAGCTCAACGGGACCGTGGTCGGCCAGGTGCCGGTTGCCTCGGCGGATGCCGTGCACGATCTCGTTCTGCCACTCCCGAGCGGCGCGCTGCAGGCCGGTGCGAACGTCGTGCGTCTCTCGACCCAGCAGCGTCACCGGACGGATTGCAGCATCCAGTCCACCTACGATCTGTGGACCAACATCGACCCGAGCCGCACCTATCTGACCTTCAACGCGCCGGTCGGCGATCGCCTTTCCAGCATCGATGACATCCAGGCCGTCGGCCTCGACGGCACGGGCGCGACGGCCATCGACATCGTCGCTCCAGCGCTGACGAATCCCAGCCGCTCGAACATGTTGCTGCGGCTCGCGCAGGCTCTGGCGCTTCGCACGCAGATGCCGAACCAGACGGTCGCCTTCCATACCGCCCTGCCTGCCACGTCCGCCGCGGGCACGCTGACCGTGCTGGTCGGCACACAGCTTGAAATCGAGGGGATGCTGCCGACCCTTCCCGCCGGCACGGCCGTTGGCCCGACGGTGGCGTTTGCGCCCCGTGCAACGCGGGGCGTCAATGCGCTCGTCGTCACGGGCCCGACGGCCGAGGCGCTTCGGCAGGCGGTGGAAACGCTTGCAAGTCCGCTTGACGCAGCACCGGGTACCTCGCGCACCTCGTTTTCCACCAAGGCTTGGCACACGCCGGATGCGCCGATCCTCGTCGGCGACACGCGCATCGCTCTCTCGCAGCTCGGCATCACCACCAGCGAGTTCGCAGGGCGCAGGTTCCGCACGGAGTTCATGCTCGGTGTGCCTGCCGATTTCTATGCCAGCGCCTATGGCGACGCCGTGATCCTGCTCGATGCCGGCTATGCCCCATCGGTTCTGCCGGGAAGCCGGATCGACGTCTATGTCAACGGCAATATCGCGACGACGACGCCCCTCTCTACGGAAGGCGGCGGGATTCTCAGCCATCTTCCGATCACGGTGACGCTGCGCCACTTCGTGCCGGGGGTGAATCGCATCTCGATCGAAGCCGTCCTGCTGGCAGCGGAAGACGATGCCTGCGCCACGGGAACGCCGGCCCAGACCACGCCGCGTTTCGCCCTGTTCGACACGACCGAATTCCATATGCCGGATTTCGCCCGGATCGACAGCAGCCCCAGCCTGGCGGCGACCTCATCCACAGGGCAGCCCTACCGCCGCGCGGAGCAACCGACGGCCCTTTATCTCGACCGCCTCGACCCCGAAACGCTGTCGGCTGCGGCCACCCTGCTCGGCCGCCTCGCTGTTGCCGCCGGCAATCCTCTGGCACTCGACACGGTCGCATCTCCCGCAGCCCTCGGCGATCGCAATGCGCTGATCGTCGGCACGCTGTCGCAACTCCCCCCGCCCTTGCTGACCCAGATGCAGATCGGGGCTGCACCGGCCAACTGGGGCACGCATCATGCCGGCGGACAGCCGGACGACAGCAGCGGAACCCTGTTCGAGGAATGGCGCCAGAAAGTCTCCGGCGGCAGCTGGCTCGGCCAGGGGTCGCGCCTCGAGGCCTGGTTGAAGAGCGATCTCGATCTGTCGATGGACTCGCTCCGCTTCCTGCCCGGAAAGGAAGAGGATTTTTCTCCCTCCGACAATGTCAGCTTCATGATCGCGCAGGGCCGCAGCCCGTCCGGAGCCGGGACGTGGACGCTCGCAACGGGGCCGACGCCCGCGAGCCTTCAGACCGGCATGAGCGCGATGGTGCAGGAGGCACGCTGGAATGGTCTCGACGGCCGCATCACGACATTCGAGGAGTCCACCGGAAACGTTTCGATGGTGCCGGTGCGCGATCTTCACCTGAACCCGACACAGCCATTCTCGATCGCCAACTGGCGCCTGATCGCCGCGAACTGGCTTTCGACCAATATCCTCTTCTTCGCCGTCATCTTCATCTCCGGCTTTGCCCTTCTCGGCATCATCACCACCCTGATGCTGCGCCTTCTGGGGCGCAGCCGATGAGGCCCCTGCATCGCGGACGTTTCAAGACAGCCGTTCGACCGGGTCCGGTATCGATGCGCCCTCCGCGCGCGTCGTTTCCTGCTCGGACAGTCTACCGGGAGTTCCCATGACCACCGCCCGCATCCTGCTTTTCTCGACGCTGGTCGCAGCAACGGCAACGGCAACCTATTACGGGTCCGTCTTCTGGCCGAAGGCTGAACTGTCGACGGGCTCGATCGTCGCTCCGCCTGCCGTCGACGAGACAGGCAACCGGCTGAGCTTGGTCCCGCCGACCCCCGCCGCGCGCCGAAACGAGCCGCGGCCGGCCGACCTGTTGCAGGACCTGCCGCCGGCAGCCGCTCTGCCCAAGACGGAGACGGACGCCAAGCCAGAGACGGGATCCGACACGCAGACGGGGGCTGAAACGAAAACAGAGGGTGAGGGCGAGGCTGGAACGGCAGCGGAAACCCGGGATGCTGCCGCTGAGGCCTCCGTCGACGGACCCGTCGACAAGAAACCGCAGGCCGCTCCGGATGCGACGGTAAAACCGGAGACCGTGATCAAGGCGCAGGTGCAACCTCAAACGCCCGCCAAATCGCCGGAAGGTGCGCCCGCGACCGCCGCGGCGCCTGCCGCGGCAACACCTGCAAAACCGAGCGTCGATGAAGGTGCTCTGCGATACTTCGCGCGTCAGGGCGACACCGTCCGGCTGCAGGCAGAGATCGCGCGCCTGCGCACGCTCTATCCGGACTGGGAACCTCCGGCGGATCCGCTGGCCGCTCCACCCAATGCCGATACCCAGCTGGAGGCCATGTGGGCGCTCTACGCGGAAACGCGCTACGCTGATGTCCGCAAGGCCATTGCCGACCGCCAGGCACGCGAGCCCGGCTGGCAGCCTCCGGAAAACCTGCTCGCCATGCTCGCGCTCGGCGAAGCCCGGCAGCGTCTCCTGAACGCCTCCAACCTTCAGCAATATCCGATCGTGGTCGATGTCGCAGCGGAAATGCCGCAGCTTCTGGTCTGCAGCGAGATCGACATTCTCTGGCGTTTGGCGGAGGCCTTCGCAAAGACCGACCGCGCGCAGCGCGCGGTGGATGCCTATACCTATATCCTCTCGAGCTGCACCGAAAGCGCGGACCGGCTGGCGACGGTGCAGAAGGCGGCTTCGCTGCTGCCCCGCCCGCTGGTCGAGCAGCTTCTGACACAGGAAAAGACCGATCCAACCGGCAAGGGCGAATTCGAGCCGGTCAAGGACGATCTGGCCCGCCAGTTCGTCGCGTCCGCCGGCGAAGACCCGAAGCTGGTCGTGCCCCCGACATATCTCTCGCGTCTCGAGCATGCCGCCGAGACCGGCGGGAAGGCTTCCGACGCCCTGCTGCTCGGCTGGTACTATCTCCGTCGCAACGCGACCGAGCAGGCAGAAACCTGGTTTCGCAAGGCGCGGACGGCGGAGGACTCCGCGACGGCGTCCCAAGGTCTTGCGCTGACGCTCGTCGCCCGAAAAACACCGGGGGAAGCGGAAGCCGTGCTTTATCCCTGGCGCGACACGTCCGACGATACGCGCGCGACCTATCTGGCGGCGGCGGCAAATCTGTTGGCGCTCGATCCGCCGGTCGTGATCGAAGCGGACGTGCTGCAACGCATCGCGCAGGAGGCAATGCGCGCCCGGAGCGCCGACGTCGCCCAGCAGTTCGGCTGGTATGCGCGCGCCTTCGAACAGCCCCAGCTCGCACTGCAGTGGTTCTCGACATCGCTGACCTGGGCGCCGGAGACGGAGCCCTCCGCCTATGGGCTTGCGATCACGGCAAACCAACTCGGCATGGCACGCGATGTCGCCCGCATCCAGAGGCAGTGGGCTGGTCGCTCACCGCGGATCGCACTGCTCGGCGAACAGCAGGACGACGTGGAAACCGCGCGCAGATTGCCGGCCGCAACAGTTGCCGACGACGCTCCGCGGCAGCCCGCCCGGCAAAGCGCGCGTGCGTCATCGGGAGAGGCTTCGACACAGGTGAGCGTCGAACCAGCAGCACCGCCGCGGCAGCGTCCGGCGCGCTCGGGCGCCGCGAGGCGCAACGTCGCATCGGCGTCGGGTCGAGGCTGCAGCACGTCCACGGACCCGTCCGGTCTCTCGGCCGGCGAGGCGCTGCGGCATGGCTGGTGCCTGATGGAGTTGAACCGACCCCTCGAGGCCGCACGTCATTTCGACGCCGCCATCCGCGGCGGGGATACGCGCATCCGCAGCGAAGCCGCCTATGGCCAGAGCCTTGCCTATCTGCGGCAGGGCCTGACCGACAAGGCATCGGTCGCAGCAACGCGTGGCTCCATGGATGCCGGGAAGGCGACCGAGATCCAGATCGCCCTTCTGACAAACCGTGCCCTGGCCGCCTTCGACCAGAAGCGCTTCTCCGAGGCCCTGATCCTGCTCGAACGCCGCGCGCAACTTGCGCCCGAGCGCGTCGATCTGATGGTGCTGCGCGGCTACGCTCTTCTTGGGTTGAAACGGTTCGGCGAGGCGATCCGCACGTTCGAGGCGCTCGCTGCGACCGGAAATCAGGACGCCATTCGCGGCCTTGCCAACGCTCGCGCGGCGACACCCGCAGCGGTTTCCTCGCGCCACTGAGAACAGGCGGCGGAGACACCCTCTCCGCCGCGTCGGCCGGCTCGTCAGGTGATCCATGGACGCCGAGGAAATCCTCAGCCGGCAAACAGCGTCATCTCGGGCGGCACGACGGCCAGGTCGCCCCGCCGGCGCGCGATTGCATAGGTCAACGCACCGCGCACGGCTTCCGGGCTAACAGGTTTCTTCAGAACGCCCATCGTACCGGGAACGCCGGTTCCCAGCGCTTCCGGATCCGATGTGGTGAAGATGACCGTGACATCGTGATCCCGTGCGAGAATTCGGCCGATCTCCGGGCCGCTCGGTCCGTCGGCAAGGTTCACGTCGACGAAAGCGATCGCGGCCAGACCGCCAATGCGAATAGCGTGCTTCTTCCTGCTGGCAAAACCGACGACGCCTGCATTCAGGCCTGCGGCTGACACAGCGTCTTCCAGATCGAGCGCCAGCAAAAGATGATCTTCGATGATCACGACGGGATAGTCGATGATCGGACGGCTCTGCCACCGGCGGACTGTGTTCTCGGTCATGACGCACTACCCATTTGACGTTGAGACTGCAGCTGAAATGGACAAAGACCAGATTTGTTCCAGTTTTATTTAATATTGAGCCAATCTTGAATCGTTAACGAAGTATTAACCGGATTTCTGAGCTGCTCCGACCGTTTTATACTTCGGCGGCGGGTACTGCTGGCCGATGCATGATCGTGGACGATGATCGATTGTCGGTTGCCGCCCCGGAAAAAGCCCGGCATATGTAACCGCTTGGTGACGGTCGAGGAGGATCGTCGCGCTGAGATCGCGAAGCGGCTTGTCCTGCTTTGCCAAACCGGGAGGACGTTCATGTTCAAGACATTCCTGAAGGCATCGACCCTGAAGGTAACGGCAGCGGCTCTTGCTTTGTCGGCTACCGGACCGCTTGCCGCATCGGCTGCGACCGACCTGCAATGGTGGCATGCGATGACGGGGGCGAACAACGAGGTCGTCAACCAGCTTGCCAAGGAGTTCAACGAAAGCCAGTCGGACTATACCATTACGCCGGTTTTCAAGGGCACCTATCCCGAGACGTTGAACGCCGGCATCGCCGCGTTCCGCTCCAAGCAGCCACCCGCCATCATCCAGGTGTTCGACGCGGGCAGCGGCGTGATGATGGGCGCCGAGGGTGCGATCATGCCGGCCGCCGAGGTGCTGCAGAAGGGCGGCTTCACCTTCGACAAGTCGCAATATCTGGCCGGTATCGCGGCCTACTACTCCAAGCCCGACGGCACGATGCTGTCCTTCCCCTACAACTCGTCCTCGCCGATCCTCTACTACAACAAGGATATCTTCGCGAAGGCCGGCCTGGACGCCGAAGCGCCGCCGAAGACCTGGCCGGACGTGTTTGCTGCTGCCAAGAAAATCAAGGCGAGCGGTGCCGCATCCTGCGGCTTCACCTCCACCTGGCTCACCTGGATCCAGACCGAAAATCTCGCAGCGTGGAACAATGTGCCATACGGCACCAACGAGAACGGCCTTGGCGGCAACGACGTCAAGCTCGAGTTCAACGCGCCGCTGTTCGTCGAGCACTTCCAGGCGATTGCCGATCTCGCGAAAGATGGCACCTTCCGGTACGGCGGTCGGACATCGGAAGCCAAGCAGTTGTTCATGTCCGGCGAATGCGCGATCCTGACGGAATCGTCCGGCGGCCTCGGCGACATCGTCAAGTCGGGCGTCAAGTACGGGATCGGCCAACTCCCCTATTACGAAGGCCATGGGCCGCAGAACACGATCCCGGGCGGCGCGAGCCTTTGGGTGTTCGGCGGAAAGAGCGACGCGGAATATGCGGGCATCGCGCAGTTCTTCAATTTCCTCTCCCAGACCAAGATCCAGGCAAGGCTCCACCAGGTCTCCGGCTACATGCCGGTCACCAATGCCGCCTATGAAGACACCAAGAAATCTGGGTTCTACGACAAGAATCCGGGCCGCGAGACGCCGATCCTGCAGATGATGGGCAAGGCACCGACCGAAAACTCCAAGGGCGTGCGTCTCGTCAACCTGCCGCAGGTTCGCGACATCATGAACGAGGAATTCGAAGCGATGCTGGCCGGAAAGCAGGATGCGAAGGCTGCCCTCGACAAGGCTGTCGAACGCGGCAATGCGGCGATCGCGGAAGCCATCGGCAACTGACCTGTCCTCACCGGCGTACCGACCCCTTTTGACGGGTCGGTACGCCGCCCGACTGCCGTCCCGAGGAGCACCCGGTGCACAACGTCGCCTTTCCCAACAAGATCCTGCCGTACCTGCTGGTCGCCCCGCAGATCGTTCTCACGGTGATCTTTTTCTTCTGGCCCGCAAGCCAGGCGCTCTACCAGTCCGTCATGCGCGAGGATCCGTTCGGCCTGAAAAGCGGCTTCGTCGGCCTTGCCAATTTTCGTGCCGTGCTGTCGGATCCGAACTATATCCACGCCCTGCAGGTCACCGTGGTCTTCAGCATTCTGACCGCGCTTGTCTCCATGGGCGTCGCGCTGTTGCTGGCGACGGCTGCCGACAAGGTGGTGCGCGGCCAGACCTTCTATCGGACTCTGCTGATCTGGCCCTATGCCGTTGCGCCGGCCGTGGCCGGCATGCTCTGGCTCTTCATGTTCAATCCGGCCATGGGGACATTCGCCTACCTGTTGCGTCGCAACGGCTTTGGATGGGACCCCTTGCTGAACGGCGAGCAGGCGATGGCACTGGTCGTCGTCGCTGCCGCATGGAAACAGATCAGCTACAATTTCCTCTTTTTCGTCGCCGGGCTGCAGGCCATTCCGAAAAGCCTGATCGAAGCAGCATCGATCGACGGCGCGCGCGGCGCGCGACGGTTCTGGACGATCGTCTTTCCGCTGCTGGCGCCGACCACGTTTTTTCTGCTCGTGGTCAACACCGTCTACGCGTTCTTCGACACGTTCGGCATCATCCATTCCGTGACCGGCGGCGGACCTGCAAAGGCAACAGAGACGCTGGTGTACAAGGTCTACAATGACGGCTTCGTCAATCTGAACCTGGGCTCCTCGGCCGCCCAGTCCGTCATCCTCATGGTGATCGTGATCGCGCTCACGGCGTTCCAGTTCCGCTTCGTCGAGAAGCGCGTGCACTATGGTTGAGGCCTTGAGATGATCGAAAAACGCCCCATCGCCAACCTTGTCGGCCACGCCATCCTGATGCTCGGCATCATCATCGTCGCCTTCCCGATCTATTACACGTTCATCGCGTCCACGGCGACGTCGGAGGCGATCATCCGCCCGCCCATGTCGCTGCTGCCGGGCGGCCACTTCGTCGAGAACTACACGGAAGCGCTGACGGGTGGCGTCGAACGCGTCGTCGGCGTGAGCCTCGAACGGCTGCTCTTCAATTCCTTCGTGGTCGCCATGGCAATCGCGGTCGGCAAGATCGTCATCTCGTTCCTTTCTGCCTTTGCCATCGTCTTCTTTCGATTTCCGTTCCGCATGGCGTTCTTCTGGATGATCTTCGTCACGCTGATGCTGCCGGTCGAGGTGCGCATCCTGCCGACCTACAAGGTGATCGTCGATCTCGGACTGATCGACACCTATGCAGGATTGACCCTGCCCCTGATGGCGTCGGCGACGGCAACGTTCCTTTTCCGGCAGTTCTTCCTGACCATTCCGGGAGAACTCGTCGAAGCGGCGCGCATCGACAATGCGGGCCCGTTCCGTTTCATGCGGGATATCCTTCTGCCGCTGTCGAGCACCAACATCGCGGCCCTGTTCGTCATCCTCTTCATCTACGGATGGACGCAGTATCTCTGGCCGCTGCTGGTCACGAACGACGCAAAGATGAACACGGTCATCATCGGCCTGCGGCGCATGGTGGACTTTACGGACGCGTCCACGCCGTGGAACTACGTGATGGTCACGGCGATCCTCGCCATCATTCCCCCCATTCTCGTCGTGGTGCTCATGCAGCGCTGGTTCGTCAAAGGTCTCGTGGAGACGGAAAAATAATGGCCAATATCGTTCTCAACGACGTCCGCAAAAAATATGGCAATGTCGATGCCATCAAGGGCATCTCGCTGGATATCGCCGATGGCGAATTCCTCGTCCTCGTCGGACCTTCCGGCTGCGGGAAATCTACGCTGCTGCGCATGATCGCGGGCCTGGAGAGCATCACCGGCGGCGAGATCTCGATCGGCGGACGCGTGGTCAACACGCTGGAACCCTCCGAACGCGACATCGCCATGGTCTTCCAGAACTACGCGCTCTATCCGCACATGTCGGTACGCCAGAACCTGGCCTATGGCCTGAAGAACCGTAACACACCCCCGGCCGAAATCGACCGGCGCATTGCGGCGGCCGCAAAGGCTCTTGAAATCGAAGGTTTTCTGGAGCGCAAGCCGCGGCAGCTCTCGGGCGGCCAGCGCCAGCGCGTCGCCATGGGCCGCGCGATCGTGCGCGAACCCGCGGCCTTCCTGTTCGACGAGCCGCTGTCGAACCTCGATGCGAAACTGCGTGTCCAGATGCGCGTCGAGATCAAACGGCTGCAGAAATCCCTGAAGACGACCAGCGTTTACGTCACGCACGACCAGATGGAGGCGATGACGCTCGCCGACCGGCTCGTCGTTCTGAACGGCGGCGTGATCGAGCAAGTGGGAACGCCGATCGAACTTTACGAAAGGCCGGCAACCACCTTCGTGGCCACCTTCATCGGCTCCCCCTCCATGAACCTGCTGCCCGGTGTCTCGAGCGATGCCTGGAGTCTTGATCCGGGCATCACGTTGCCGGCGAAAAGCGCGACACTCGGTATCCGTCCGGAGGATCTCCACCTCTCCGAGGATGGCCGGACGGGCGATGCCTTCCGCGCGGATGTAAAGGTCGCGGCGGTCGAGCTCGTCGGTGCGGAAAGCTACGTTCACGGGCATCTGACGAACGGCCAGCCGATCATCTTCCGCGTTGCGGGCCGGTCTCGCATCCTGATGGACGACATGGTGCCTGTCGCCGCAAACCGGCAGGCCCTACATCTCTTCGACGCGGACGGCCGCCGCACCGATGGCTAAAGCGCGCGTCAGCCGATCCTTGAAAATGCGGCGAGGACGGTGCGCTCCGACTGGGTGAGGTAGGCCTCGAGCAGGTCGGCCGCCTCCTGCGTCCGTCCGGCTTCGAGATGGTCGAGGATCGCGGCGTTGAGATCGACATACGGCGCATGGAGAAGTTCGGGGTCGGCAAGCAGGCCGAAACTCAGACGAAGCTCTGCGGCAATCTGGGCATAGAACGCATTCAGCCGCTCGCTGTCGGCCAGCTCGACGATACCGGCGTGAAACACCATGTTCTGGCTTCCCACGCTGCCCCAGTGCTCGGCGTCGCGCGCGACTTTGGCAGCTTCGACGGCCCGCCGCATGCGCGCGACCGCGGGGTGGTGCGGGTAGGCCCCGGCCAGCGCCTGACACTCGATCATGCGCCGGACCCTGTAGATATCCAGGATCGACGCCATGCTGGGCGTGGCGACGAACATGCCGCGATTGGGCTCGTGCCGCAGCAGGCCTTCCTTCGTGAGGAGACGGAAGGCCTCCCGAAGCGAGTTGCGCGAGACGGCGAAATCCGCGCTCAGCGCCGCTTCCGACAGGCGTTGCCCCGGCTTCAGTTCACCGGCGATCAGCCTGTCCCGGATCTTCTCTGCAAGGCGCGGCGCCAGCGCCGATATCATGTCCTGTTCTGCCATTGAAAACGCGGTCCCCCAGGCACCCCATGCGTTGCGTGCGCGCCGTCATCGCAGCGATATCGCGGATCATGTCCAAGGGAAACCTCCTGCGATCGGTCTGAGCGCCTCGTCACACGATTTCGACGGCATGCCGGGACGGGACGCGACAGACGGTCAAGACATCCACGGATCCCGAGCGGGCAAATGTCCTATCCTCTTGCTGAAAAGACCGGCAACGCCTCGTTTTTCTGCTTGCTCGCAGAGCATTCTGCCACGAATTCGAGCATCAACGTAGAACGATGCAATAAAATCGTTGAACGATATTGACAGGGTTGTGAAACGCGGCGACCTTACTCCGATAAAACAGCCGCACGACCCTGGGCTCATAGGGCGACGCGGACAACAAAGAGGGTAACATGGCCGAAACACCCATATCGTCTCCCGCACCGTCGCAGGGCAATCCCGCAGCCGGTAGCATGTCGACAAAGTCTCGCAGAGCGGCGCTGGTTGCCGCCATCTTCCTGATGGCCACCTCCGCGATCGGTCCGGGCTTCATCACCCAGACGGCGACCTTCACGACGAAGCTCGGCGCTGCCTTTGCGTTCGCCATTCTCGCCTCCATCGTCATCGATTTCGTCGTCCAGCTGAACATCTGGCGGATCGTCACGCTGACGAAGATGCGCGCCTCCGATATCGCCAACGCCGCAGTCCCCGGCACCGGCTATCTGCTCGCCATTCTCGTGATCGTCGGCGGACTGTTCTTCAATGTCGGCAACATCGGCGGCGCCGGCCTCGGCCTGAACGCGATGCTCGGTGCGGATCCGAAGTGGGGCGGCGCGATCAGCGCCCTGATCGCCATTGCCATCTTCCTGTCCAAGAAGGCCGGCGTTGCGATCGATCGGCTCATCGTCGTGGCCGGCATTCTCATGATCGTGCTCACGCTCTATGTCGCCGTGGTCTCGGCACCGCCGGTCGGCGACGCGCTGTTTCAGACGTTTCTTCCGAGCACGATCGATTTCGCCACGATCACCACCATCGTCGGCGGCACGGTCGGCGGCTATATCACCTATTCCGGCGCGCATCGCCTGCTCGACAAGGGCACGGTCGGCATCGAGAATCTCGGCGCGGTCAATCGCGCAGCTCTGACCGGCATCGCCGTGACGGGTCTCATGCGCTACGTGCTGTTCCTCGCTATCCTCGGCGTGGTGGCCAGCGGGGCCGTCATCGATATCTCCGGAAAGGGCGCGAATCCTGCGGCCCAGGCGTTCCAGGCGGCCGCCGGCGATGTCGGTTACCGCATTTTCGGCGCCGTGCTCTGGTTCGCCGCCATCACCTCGGTCATCGGAGCGGCCTACACGTCCGTATCCTTCATCACGGTCTTCAAGAAGGACATCTCCGAGCGCAGCCGCAACATTGCAACGGTCATCTTCATCGGCGTGTCGCTGCTGGCCTATGTCCTCATCACGACACCACCCGCGCAGATGCTCGTGTTCGTCGGCGGGCTTAACGGGCTCATCCTTCCCATCGGCCTGTCGATCTTCATCTATGCGGCCTGGGCACGCTCGGACCTGATGGGCGGCTACCGCTATCCGCGCTGGCTTCTCGTGCTGGGTGTGCTGGCCTGCGCCCTTACCTGGTACATGGGGTACCGCTCGATCGGCCCGATTTTCGCGCTGTTGACCGCATAGGGCACCAGAACCACCCGGACGCGACGCGGTTTGCGTCCGGACACACACCATCTCGGTGACGAGCCAACGACCAAGGGTAGGAGCGCGACATGAAAGCCATCGATCTCAACAGCGACCTCGGCGAAAGCTACGGCGCCTGGGATATGGGTGACGATACGGCCATGCTTGCCATCGTCTCCAGTGCCAACATCGCCTGCGGCTTTCATGCCGGCGATCCCGGGGGGATCCTGCGCACTGTCCGCGCCGCTGCTCACCACGGCGTCGCCATCGGCGCGCACGTCTCGTATCCCGACCGCGTCGGCTTCGGCCGGCGCGACATGGACGTCACATCGGACGAACTCATCGCCGACGTCATCTATCAGATCGGCGCCCTGAAGGGCATGGCTGCGGCCGCCGGAACCAGGGTCAGCTACGTCAAGCCGCATGGCGCCCTCTATAACAAGATCGCCAACGACCCGAAGCAGGGACAGGCCGTCATCGACGGCATCAAGGCGATCGATGACGGCCTCGTCCTGATGGGGCTTGCCGGCACGCCGATCCTCGATCTCGCGCGCCGCGCCGGACTTGCCGTCGTCACCGAGGCCTTTGCCGACCGCGCTTACACGCCGGAAGGCCGGCTCGTGTCCCGCAGGGAGGCGGGCGCCGTGCTTCACGACCCGGAAACCATTGCGCAGCGCATGGTCCAGCTGGCCCGTGACGGCACGCTGACCGCCATCGACGGCTCCACCATCCGCATCGAGGCGCAATCGATCTGCGTTCATGGGGACAGCCCCGGCGCCGTTTCCATCGCCCGCGAAATCCGACGCGCCTTCGAAGCAGAGGGACTTTCGGTGAGATCCTTCCTGCCGGGCGTCGAAAACACCGGGAGATCCTCGTGATTGCCATCGAACATCTACGCCATGTCGACGCAACCTGCGCCCGGGAGGCCCGCGCGCGTTACCGCGCCGGCAGTGTCGCGCCCACATCCGGTGTCGCGCCCGGCTTCACGCAGGCCAACATGATCGTGCTGCCGCGCGATTGGGCGTTCGATTTTCTGCTCTACGCCCAACGCAACCCGAAAGCTTGTCCGGTTCTCGACGTGTCGGACCCCGGATCACACAGCACCCTGCTCGCGCCCGACGCGGACCTTCGGACCGACGTGCCGCTCTACCGCATCTGGCGGGACGGCAAGCTTGCGGAAGAAACCGCAGACGCCCGGGCCGCCTGGGCCGAGCATCCTGATCTCGTCAGCTTTTTGATCGGGTGCAGCTTCACCTTCGAGACGCCGATGGCCGAAGCCGGCATCGAGATCCGCCACATCACCGACAGCTCCAACGTGCCGATGTATCTGACCAATCGACCCTGTCGCCCGGCCGGACGCCTCCACGGCAATCTCGTCGTCTCCATGCGGCCCATCCAGGCCGGTCGTGTTGCGGATGCCGCAACCATCTCCGGTCGCTTTCCGGCCGTGCATGGCGCACCGGTCCATGTCGGCGCGCCGGAGGAGATCGGTATTGCCAACCTCGCAAAGCCGGAATTCGGCGACGCCGTGCGGATCGAGCCCGGCGAAGTTCCCGTATTCTGGGCCTGCGGCGTGACGCCCCAGGCGGCCGTCATGGCCTCCGGCGTGCCTTTTGCCATCACCCACGCGCCGGGGCACATGTTCATCACCGATATTCCGGATTCGGCCTACCACGCCTGAGGATCACGATGCGCTTTCTTCCCGTCAGCCTGACCACACTGCTTGTCGAGCTTGCCGATCTCCAGGAAACGCTAGCGCTGTTTGCCTCGCTGGAGGCCGAGCCGGTATCCGGCATTGTGGACCTGGTGCCGGCCGCCCGCACGTTGATGATCCGTTTCCAGGCAAGCTCCTCGACGCCCCAGGCACTGGCGCGAGAGGTCGCAACGCGGGATCTCTCGGCGCGTATCGCACCGTCCGACAAGCGCGTTGACATCCCCGTGCGGTACGAAGGCGAAGATCTGGCTGACGTCGCCGAGCTCACGGGCCTCTCCGTCGACGAGGTCATCCGTCGGCATGTGGACAGCGCGTTCACCGTGGCCTTCTGCGGCTTTGCGCCCGGTTTCGGCTATCTCGTCGGCGGAGACCCCGCTCTGCAGGTACCGCGTCGCCAGAGCCCTCGCACCCGTATTCCGGCCGGGTCGGTGGCGCTCGCAGGCGCTTTCAGCGGGGTCTATCCGCAGGAAAGCCCCGGAGGCTGGCAGATCATCGGCGTGACGCCCGAAAAGATGTGGGACCTGTCGCGCGATCCGCCCGCGCTCTTCCAACCAGGCTACCACGTGCAGTTCTACGATCTGGCGAAACGCTCCTACAGCGTGGCTTCACCGATCTCCCCGAAAACGGTCGTCGCCTCGAATGCCGATGCAGGCGGCGTGTCCTTCACCGTCCTTGCCGCGCCCATGCCGGCGCTTTTCCAGGACGCGGGCCGCTTCGGCCAGACCGGGCAAGGCGTCTCCTCAGCCGGCGCGCTCGACCAGGGCGCCTACCGCGCCGCCAACCGCGTGGTGGGCAATCCGCCTGGTAAAACCTGTCTCGAACTGACGCTCGGCGGCTTTTCCGTCTCGGTTTCCGGCCGCACGGTCATCGGCATCACCGGTGCTCCCTGTCCGATCGAAATCCGGGATGTCGAGGGGCGCGTGCAGCAGGCCGAGACATACCGTCCGATCTCGCTGGAGCCCGGCGATGTCGTGACCTTGGGCGAACCTGCCAGAGGTATGCGCAGCTATCTTTCGGTGCGTGGCGGCTTCGACGTGACACCCATTCTCGGCAGCACCTCGACCGATACGCTCGCCATCGTCGGCCCGGATCCCGTGATCAAGGGGGCCGTTCTCAAGGCCGGCACCGATATGGCGGGGCTTGAAGCGGTGTCGATCGAGGAAACGGCAGCCTTCGTTCACCCCGCAGCGAACGACATCGTCACGCTGGACGTGGTGCTGGGGCCGCGCAGCGACTGGTTCACCGAAGCGGGCCTCGATGCGCTGTCGTCCCAGGTCTTCCACGTGACGCCGCAATCCAACCGGGTCGGCATTCGCCTGGCGGGCGATACCCCGCTAGAACGTCGGGACAAGGCGGAGCTGCCGAGCGAGGGGACCGCCACCGGAGCGATCCAGGTGCCGCATAGCGGGCAGCCCGTCCTGTTCCTCGCCGATCATCCCCTGACCGGCGGCTATCCCGTCATTGCGACGGTTGCCGACTATCATCTCGACCTGGCCGGCCAGATCCCGGTCAATGCCCGCATCCAGTTCCGGCCGATCGCGCCGTTCGCAGACATCGTGCCGGCCAAGGCCTGATGCGCCTGCTCGTGCCCTTGCCATCGGCCACCTCAGAGGGAGGATACGCATGAAGAAAGTTCTGATCGCCAATCGGGGCGAAATCGCCGTCCGGATCATTCGTGCCTGCCGCGACTACGGCGTCGGCTCGGTCGCTGTCTATGCCGATTGCGATATCGATGCGCTGCACGTGCGCCTGGCGGACGAGGCCTATGGCCTTGATGGCAACCGGCCTGCCGACAGCTATCTCGACATCGACAAGCTGATCGCCATCGCCAAGCGGTCCGGCGCGGATGCTGTGCATCCCGGATACGGATTCCTCTCGGAGCGAGCCGAGTTCGCGCGGGCTGTGCAACAGGCAGACCTCATCTGGATCGGCCCCGATCCTCACGTCATCGAAGCGCTCGGCGACAAGGTCGAGGCGCGGCGCATCGCAACCCGTGTCGGGGCCCCGCTCGTGGCCGGCAGCGACGGCCCGGTCGAAACCGCAGCAGAGGTCATCGCCTTTGCCGACGCTCATGGCCTTCCCGTCGCCATCAAGGCGGCCCATGGCGGTGGCGGGCGCGGCCTCAAGGTCGCGTGGAAACGCGAGGACATTCCGGATCTCTACGACTCCGCCGTGCGGGAGGCGACTGCCGCCTTCGGGCGCGGCGAGTGTTTCCTCGAGCGCTTCCTCGACAGGCCTCGCCATATCGAAGCGCAGGTGCTGGCCGATCGCCACGGAAATGTCGTCGTGCTGGGGACGCGTGACTGCTCCCTGCAGCGTCGCAACCAGAAGCTCGTCGAGGAGGCCCCTGCCCCCTTCCTCAGCGACGCGCAACGGAACGAGATCCATCGGTCCGCGGCCAGCATCTGCAAGGCCGCCGGCTATACCGGTGCGGGCACCGTCGAATTCCTGCTCGGCATTGACGGCACCATCTCGTTTCTCGAGGTCAATACGCGCCTGCAGGTCGAACATCCGGTGACGGAGGAAACGACGGGTATCGACCTCGTGGTTGAGCAGTTCCGTGTTGCCGATGGGCTTCCGCTCGGCGTTCTGGAGACACCGGCGCCGCGGGGCCATTCCATCGAGTTTCGGATCAATGCGGAGGATCCCGGCCGCGGTTTCCTGCCGACGCCCGGCACCATCACCGAGTTTCGTCCGCCTTCAGGTCCCGGCATCCGCCTCGACAGTGGCGTCGTCACTGGATCGACGGTGCCAGGGACCTTTGATTCCCTGACATCGAAGCTGATCGTCACCGGCGCGAACCGGGAGCAGGCCCTGGCACGCGCCCGTCGGGCCCTGGCCGAATTTCGCATCGAGGGCATCGCCACTGTCCTGCCCTTCCACCGCGCTGCCATCGAGACCGCCGATTTCCGGGGCGAAGACGGCTTCAAGGTGCATACGCGCTGGATCGAGACGGATTTTGCCGCCCTTCCCGAGGCGGCTCCCCGCCCCGTTGTGCCGACGCCAGCCGGCATGATGCGCACACATATCGAGATCGACGGCCGCCTCCACGCCGTCGGCCTGCCGACAGCGCTGCTTGCAGGGCTCGGCGGGGCCGGTGGGACACCGGGCACACCAGCGGTGGGAACCCCAGCCACGGTCGATGTCACGGAGGTCATCGCCCCTATCTCCGGGACGCTGCAGGTATGGAAGGCGGTTGACGGCGATGAGGTCCAGGAAGGCGAGCTGATCGCCATTCTCGAGGCCATGAAGATGGAAACACAGGTCACAGCCCATCGCTCGGGTCGCTTGCGCATCGTTGCCGAACAGGGCGCCTACCTCTCCGCCGGTACGGCGATCGGTTCGATCGCTTAGGCTCCCTCGTCATTTGCGGGCACATCGCGCTTCCACTCTTGCGAGGGAACGCCAGACGTTGCAGGGTCGAGACGGCTCAAGCGTCATGTCCGGCGAACGCATGCCTCGGCGCGGGAGCGGACATTTCACGGGCGCGAGGAACATGCACCAGATGCCTGACGACAGCAGGAACGGGAAACGGCGGTCGTGTGCGCACGGGCTGACACCGGTCGACATGGGAGGCCGAGACCCATGAGGCCGGGACAGCGGTTGACGCGCACGACGTCACGGAGCCTTATAGCGGAGGAGCCCGGGATCGGGCCGGGGCCGGGCATGAGCCCCGGAGACATTGCCGATCACAATTCGCGGGTCGCGCTGAGCCTCCTCAGGACCTTTGGGCCGCTGACCCGGCAGGAGCTGTCCAACCGTCTCGGCCTGACCGAACCAGCCGTAACGGGCATCATGAACCGGCTCGATGCACAGGGCCTGGTCCTGAAGCGCAAGCGCGCCGGGACCGGGCGCTATCATGCCGCGGAATTCACGCTGCAGCCCGGGGGCGCATGCGGGCTGGGCGTCAGCCTGTCCGTCGACGCGGCCGAGGTGGTGCTTGTCGATCTCCTAGGCGCGGTCCTCGCGCGCGAGGTCCTTTCGGGGTCCGACATCGGGGCAAAGCTGCCCGAAGCGGTGAAGGCGGTGCTCGCCAAAGCCGAGGAGCGTGCACCCGTCGGCCTCGGCTTCGCCTTTGCCCCGGACTGTGCCCCTGAAACGGAAACGGTGGAACGACTTCTGCCGGGGCGCCCCGTCTTCTTGATGCCGGATACGGAGGCCTGTCTGACCGGCGAACGCCTGCTCGGGCTCGGCGAGCCGGAAGGGGGGCTGGTGGTGGTGCTGATCGACGAGACGGTTCGGGCCGGACTCTTCATCGGCGGCAAGACGTTTCGCGGGATGAACGGGCGGGCAGGCCAGATCGGCGACATGCGTCCAGGACGGCTGCACCCGAGCCTGACCGAAGTGGCCAACATCCGGGCGTATCAGCGCGCGCGAGACGCCGGACCGCCGGCGCTTTCCGACTGGATCGAAACCGTGGCCGGGCGCCTGCTGGAAGCGGTCGTCGCCATCGCCGGCTTCGTCTCGCCCGGCGCCCTGCTCCTCGGCGGAGCGCTTCCGGATATCGTGCTCGATCGCCTCATGGCCTGCATGCAGGTTCAACGCACCGATCAGGCACGCACCTTCGTGGCCGCACCCTGGATTCCGCCCATCCGGCGCGTCTCGCTGGACGGCGGCGGCATCGGGATCGGGGCCGCGATGACGCCGATCATGGAGCTGTTGCTCGCGCGGTCAGCCTGACGCCGTTTGGATGAGCCGACAGCGGGACGCGCTCCCGTTGCGCCGCCTCCGCGGTCGGCAGGCACAGCCGATGGGCAAGCGGCATGGTTGCCGCCCCCAGCGCCGCGGCATCGTCCGATCCCGCGGCGCGATGCAGGGAGGGCGGCGTCACGCCGCGGCGGGTGATCTCCTCGCGGGTGTAGACCAGGAGCTCATCGATCATCCGGACCGGGAGACGCCCGCCGATCAGCACGGCATCGGGATCGACGATCATGCCGATGTCGATGATGGCCTCGGCCAGCGTGATGCTGATCCTGCGCAGCCAGGCGCTGACGAGCCCGCGCGCCGTGCCTGTCAGGGCGGCCAGCTCCGTCGGCGTGGAAACGGAAACGCCGTGCTGCCGCAGATGATCGTAGAGAATGAAAAGCGAAAACATCTCGCCGAGCGGCTGCGTCTTGCCGGAGCAAGGCCCCTCGTCGATCACGACAGGCAGCCACCCGATTTCGCCGCCGAGACCGCTTGCACCCTTGTGGCGCATGCCGTCGATGACGAGACTGCCGCCAAGGCAGGCGTTGACGAAGATGTAGAAGAAACTGCTGATTTCGGTACCGAAGCCATATTCGATCTCGCCGAGAGCCGCGGCGTTGGCGTCGTTATCGATGAAGACAGGATGGCTGGTGATGCCGGCAAGCGCGCCCCGCACGTCGAAGCCGCTCCACCGGGCATAGGTGTCCGGGCGGCCAATGACCGGCACTTCGCCGAGCCAGTCGGGGATGGCGAGGCCGATCCCGGCCAGCCGCGGCTCCTGGATGACCTTTCGCCGCAGGAAGGACGAAACCGCGTCTCCCATCAGCGCGACGAAGGTCTCCGGCATCAGGAAGCGTTCCTCGTGGTGAATGCGCCCGCGCACGGCACCGGTCGCGTCCACCGCAACGACGGTCAGATGGTCGCGATCGATGTTGGCGCCGATCGAGAAGACGCCTTCGGGATCGATCTCCAGCTCGATGGCCGGCTGCCCGCGCAGGCCCTGACGTCGCCGCGCCTCCATGACGACCCCTTCATCGAGCAGGCGATCGACGATCCGCGTCACGGTCTGTTTTGTGAGCCGGGAGCGGTGTGCGAGTTCCGTGCGCGAGATCGGAGCTTCGCGATAAATATCACTCAGGATCGTGGCGCGGTTCTGCGCCGCCGCCTGCTCGCCATTGGATCCGGCAAAGGTCACACGACACCTCTCTTCATGCTCGAACGAACGCCCCGCGCCGCACGGCTCTCGCCTCGACGGAAACGGACATTCGCCCTGGTCTTGCAGGGGTGAAAAAGGCCCGCACGTCTTGCGACATGCGGGCCAAGGTAGGCCAAAGAGGCCGGGGGAGAAAGGCTCGATCGATCAGCTTCGTGTGAGACGCCAGCTTTTGACCTCGAAAGGCAAGAGGCCGGTGGCGGGGACATCGTCCATCGGCTCTTCGAGAATGGTCACCGGTGCGCTCAGTGCCCAGCCGTCGGGCAGCGTGACCGAGAACTCGCCACGACGGCCTGCCGGCTCGAAAACGCGCAGCACGAGATCGTCGCCGTCCTCGCTCGGCTTCAGTCCGGAAAGTGCCGCGTCGATCCCGTTCGGTGCAAGCGGCTGCCAGGCACCGACCGCGCGATCCGTTACCGGAAGAACCACGAGCGGCTGGTTCAGCTCCTCGGCTTCCTCGCGCACGCCGCCTTCATACCAGGTGCCTGCATGCGGCATCAGGGAATAGGTAAAGGCCTGATATCCCTCGTCCGCCATCGGGTCCGGATAGATCGGCGAGCGCAGGAGCGAGAGGCCCAGCACGCTGCCACGCATGCTGTGCCCATACTTCGCGTCATTGATCAGCGCGACACCGAAATCGGGTTCGGACAGATCGACGAAGCGGTGCGCCGGGGCCTCGAACATGGCTTCGTCCCAGGAGGTGTTGGATCCGGTCGGCCGCTCGAGCACGCCATAGGCGCATTCGCAGGTCGCCGTCCGGCTTTTCACGGCAAGCTCGCTGAGGCTTCGCAGCATGACGCGTCGGTCATGCCAGTCGATCTCCGTATGGATATCGAGACGCCGCGCATTCGCCCCAAGGCTTAGAGTCTGCACGATGCTGGAATGGCGCCACGTCCGTTTGATGCGGATCGCGGCACGGTGCGGACCGGTCTCGACAATTTCGATCGCGTCGAAACCGGTGATCTCCTCTGCCTTGTCGACGTAGTCGTTCTCGACATCCCACGCATCCCAGTTTCGCGGCTTATCGGCCGTATAGGCATACAGCCTGTTGCCGCGCCCTTCGATGGCTTCCCGGCCCGTCGGCTTGTGCAGGATGCTTTCGATCGATCCATCTTCGGCGAGCGTCACCTTGAGGGTCGCATTCTCCAGCGTGTTCTTCGTGACCTTGAGGCCCGGTGCCGGTGCGAGGGCCGAGGCCGGAAGGACGGCAATGCCGAGCGGGGGCACCGACCCTTCGGCCGACACAGGTCCGTCCGGCATGTTCAAGCGGATCGCGCGCGACGACAAGGACGGGTTGACGACGAGCACGGCGCCGCTTTCCCCACCGGACGCGGCCGGCAGGCGACGCGCAAGGGCGGACATCGCCTGATCGAGCGCGCCGGTTCCCTCGGCGATGGCGCCATCGAGTTCGCGGACGGCATCCACATAGACCTCGGCGATCGAGGAACCGGGCAGAATGTCGTGGAACTCGTTCTTCAGGACGACGCGCCAGGTCAGCTCCATGGATGCGGGACGATCCGCCCCCATCAGATGGGCGAGACCTGCAACGGTTTCCGCCGTGATCAGGGTCCGTTCGGCCTTGCGGTGGAGGCGTTTCACCGCACTCTGACTCGTCAGCGTCGCGCGGTGAAGCTCGAGATAGATTTCGCCCTGCCAGACGTGCAGAGCCTTTCGGGACGCCGTCTCGTGCGCGCCATCGAAGAAGTCCTCGACGCGGGTCCATGCCGCTTGCGGGATTGCCGGGAAGACGCGCAGCTGCTCTTCGCGCGTGACCATTTCCGGCGTCACGCCGCCGCCGCCGTCGCCGTAGCCGACGCACAGCAGCGTCGTTTCGTGCTTGTCCTTCTGGCGAAAGTTCTTCCAGGTCGGGACGAAGCAGTCCGGCCGTACGAAGCCGTTATAGCCCTGCATCGGGTTGTCGAATGTGTGCGCGAGAACGCGGCTGCCGTCGGTACCTTCCCACCAGAAGAGATCCGCGGGAAACCGGTTCGTCTCCGACCAGTTGACCTTGATCGTGAAGAAGCTCTTCATGCCGCCCTGGCGCAGGATCTGCGGCAGCGCGCCCGTGAAACCGAAGCAGTCCGGCAGCCAGCAGACGGTGTGGCGCAGGCCGAAGGTCTTTTCGAAATAGCGCTGTCCATAGAGCACCTGTCGCGACAGGCTTTCGCCGGTTGGCATGTTGGTGTCAGGCTCGATCCAAAGGCCGCCCACGGTCTCCCACTTTCCGGCTTTCACCTGCTCTTTGACGCGCTCCAGTAGATCCGGGTCGTCTTCCGCGATCTGCGCGTAGTAATGTGCGGTCGACTGGTTGAAACGGAAATCGTTGGACCCCTCCATCAGCGAAAGAGCCGTGTGGAAGGTGCGCCGGATCTTTCGGCGCGTCTCGTCGTAGGGCCAGAGCCAGGCCAGATCGATATGCGCATGGCCCGTCAGCGCGATCTTCCCTTGCGGCGGAAAACGCTCGCGGAGCGCGGCAAGGCGCGCCATCAGGGCGTCATAGGCCTTGGTCACGCTCGCGCGGTGATGGTCGTCGAGGCCGGCCGGCTCGGACTTCAGGTCCGGCAGCTGCCAGATCTTCTGCTGCATCGGCGCCATCGACGTCCGCGAGACGTAGTCGGCCGTCGCTGACGGCCAGTCGAGCGAACGAAGCGCCTCCTCGCCGGCGTCCAGCAGATGCGGCACCACGTCGTGGCCTTCGAGAACGGTGATGGCCTCCGCGATCTGGCGGACGAGCAGCCAAAGCCTGTCGACCGACGGCTCCAGCCAAAGAAGCTCGGCGCATTCGAGATGCGGCTTGCGGACGGGTTCGCCGAACGGCAGACGGGCAACGGTTTCCGATGTCACGGTGAAGCGTGTCGCGGGCACGCCGAATTCGCGATGGTACGGATCGAGCCCGACCGTCTTCGCCGTGCCATCCTCCGAGGCGATCGTGATCAGGCTTTCGCCGCCGAGGTCGACGTAGAGGCGTGTATCCTCCAGCGGCCAGCCGGCCGGCACGACGGCGAAGCCTGCAAAGCGCTGCGTGCCGCGGACCTGGGGCCAGGCTTCGCCCAGCGCGATCGGCGTGTCGTTGCAACGCCAGCCCTCGATCTGGACGGTCTTGTGGACGCGCCAGAATTCAAGTTCGGCCATGCGCACCTGGAAGCGCTCGAGACGTTGGGCAAGTGTCAGTGTCATGATCTTCAAGTCCTGGTCTGTGTCATGAAAGGATCAACCCTTGACCGCACCGGCGGTCATGGCGCCAAGGATCAGGCGCTGCAGGGAAAGGAAGGCGATGATCGCCGGCACCACGGAAACGAGGCAGGCAGCGGCAAGCAACTGGATCGAACTATCGTTCTGGGTCCCGGCATACTGGAAGATGCCGACCCCGATCGGCGTGAGGGCTTCGCGGGTGATGAGCAGGAACGGCACGAGGAACTGCGACCAGCCGGCGATGACCGAGATGATGAAGGCGGACGCGATGCCGGGCGTGGAGAGCGGCAGGATGACGCGCACGAACACGCCCCACCGATTGCAGCCATCGATCAGTGCGGCCTCGTCGAGGCTCTTGGGGATCCCGTCGATCGATCCCTTGAGAATCCATGTGACCGTGGGAACAGCGAGCGCGATGTAGACCATGACGACGCCGAAGTGACTGTCGGTCAGCCCGATCGCGGCCATGTAGCGGTAGAGCGGCACCATGATGACGAGCGGAGAGATCATCTGCACGGACAGGATGGCCATCATCCAGGCGCCCTTGCCGCGAAACCTGAAGCGCGAGAACGCGTAGGCCGCCGGCAGCGCCACGACGAGGCAACCGATGGCGCTCAGGGAGGACAGTTTCAGTGCGTTCCAGAGGTAACCGAGGAACTTGTCCGATGAGAGGATCATGGCGAAGTTGTCGAGGGTCGGCGCCTTCGGGATGAACCGGCTGACGCCGAGAAACACTTCCTTGCGGGTGCGCAGGGCCAGCGACAGAAGCCAGAGCAGGGGCCATGCGAAGAAGACGAAGATCACCAGCATGAACAGGTAGCTGAGCGCATCGCCCAGCCTCTCGCGGGACGCGGCCGACATCATTCGTCTCCCTTCGGAAGGAACACGGCATAGACGAGAGCAAGACCCAGGCTGATCGCGAGCATCAGGATCGACAGCACGGCACCGACCGACAGGTCGTAGTTCCGGAACACGATGTTGAACGTATAGAGCGAGAGCACTTCCGTCGCCCGGCCGGGGCCGCCGCCGGTCAGCGAGATGATCGCATCGAACGTGTTCAGCGTCTGGATCGTGATCAGGATCATGTTGACGAGAATGGCGGCACGCAGCTGCGGCAGGGTCACGTGGAGCAGCCTCTGGCGGGCGTTGGCGCCATCGACGGAGGCGGCCTCATAAAGAACAGGGTCGATGGCCTTCAGCGCCGCATACATGACGACCATGGAGAAGGCGGTCCCGCGCCAGACGTTCGACAGCACGACCGACCACATGACGAGATCCGGATCCGACAGCCATTGCACCGGTGCCGCCCCGAGAAGACGCAGGATGCTGTTGAGCCCGCCGAACGGCGCTTCGTTGAAGAGCATCTTCCAGATGATGCCGCCCGCGATGCCCGGCACCACCCAGGCGACCAGCGCGGTCGTGCGCACGATCGTCGTTCCGAACAGGCCGCGCCCCTCCCCGCGCACCACCACGAGGGCGATGACAAGGCCGAGCACCTGCTGGGCGACGACGCTCGAAGCGGTGAAGACGAAGGTGACCCACAAAATCTGCGCCAGCTCCGGCCGCGACAGGGTGTCGATCAGCGTGGAAAGCGTGTAGGTGCCGTCGTTTGCCAGCAGCGTCGCCCGCATGAAGGCGAGCCGCATGACGTCGAAGACAGGGTAGAGGTAGAACAGGCCGAGCACAAGGATCAGCGGCAGCACCCAGGGCGCCACCCGCGGAGCATCGTGCCGGCTGCTGCGCGCGAGACCGGCGGCCATGGGGCGTTCGAAGGTTGCATTCCGCACTGTCATGATCGGTCCAGCCTTGCGCGTGAGATGCACGGCGCGAGATCACTCTCGCGCCGTGCCGGGTGCTAGAGGCGGCCGAAGGCGGCCGTCGATGCCTTGAAGGCTTCGTCCACGGCCGCATCCGTGGCTTCCGCACCGGTCAGCACCTTGCCCATCATGATCTGGATCTGGTTGGAAATCTCCGGGTATACCGGTGCACCGGGACGGGCCTGACCGACCTTCAGCGCTTCGCCGAACGCCTTGTTGGTGTCGCTCGAGAAGATCTTGTAGGTGGAATAGAAGTCGGCGCGGGTCGGCAGCTGCTCCTGCAGTTCGTTGGCAGGCCCCATGTAGATCTCCCGCGCGAGGTTGGCGCACATCTCGACCTTGGCCGGATCCTTCGAAAAGGCAGCGACGGTCCAGCCACCTGTGCCCGTGGAACGCTCGTCCTTCGTCGGTCCGGGCAGCCTCGAGAAGGTCCATTTGGCCAGCTCTTCGGGCTCGAGAACCGTTTTCAGCTGGTTGTACTGCCAGTTGCCGCCGACAAACAGGGCCGACGTACCGGCCGCTGCGGCCGCGTTGAAGTCGTCGTAGTTGCCGATGGTCGCCACGCGCTTCGGGGCCGCACCGGATTCGACAAGGTCACGATAGTAGTTGACGGCCTTGATGAACTTTTCCCGGTTTTCGCCTTCGCCGAAGATCGGCTTGCCGGCATCGTCCACCAGCTTTCCGCCCTGGCCCCAGAAATTCGCGAGCCAGTCGAACGTCGTGCCTTCGTAGCGGCCGCCGTTGAAGAGAATGCCCTCCATGCCCTTCTCGACCGAGGCCAGCGCTGCCTTCTTCGTCTCGTCCCACGTCTCGGGCGCATCCGGGATGATCTCGGTGTTGCGGTAGAGCACCCGAAGGTCAGTCGACCACCACCATGCGTAAATCTGCCCGTCTGCACCCGTTACGCCGTCGCGGATGAAGGGAAACAGCTGGTCGATCTCCTCCTTCTTGAAATACGGCGAGAACGACTGCAGCACGCCGGACTTCTTGAACAGCGGGAGAACAAAGCTGTCGACCGCTGCGCAATCGGGCGCGTTGCCGGACTTGGCCTGTTCGAGCATGCGGGCCTGTTCCTGGCTGATGTCGCCGGACATCATCTGCAGTTCGACCTGCCAACCTGCATGATTGGCGACGAACGCGTTGAACAGCTTGCTGTAACCTTCGGCAAGAACCGGGTCGTTGTTGCGCGGACCATCCGAGGTCATGCGGAAGACGAGCTTGTTCGGCGCGTCCGGCGGACCGCCAGTATCGCCGGTGATCGTATCCTGCCCGAAGGCGGAAACCGGCAGCGCCATGGCGGCGGCCGACAGGAGCGTGAGAATTCTGGTGTTCATTTCAAATGTCCTCCCCAAACGTTTTCATGCGGCCGACAATCGTCTCGCCGTGGCGATGTCCGAAGCGGCGGCAGCGTTTACATCCTCGTCTCGCGGAGGGCGACTGCCACACGCATGTCGCCGGCCGCCTCTGCTCCCTACCGGCCCCATCGCCTCCAACAACGATCTTCCCAGGCCGTGGAAATTAGATTAAATCACTTTTGTTTTGTGTCAAGCCACACTCTCGGGAGGATGATGATGGGGCGTTTGGAACTTGAAGACATCCGGAAATCCTACGGCGTTCTGGAGGTGCTGCACGGCATTTCCGTGAGGGCCGAGGACGGCGAGTTCCTCTCGCTGGTTGGCCCGTCCGGCTGCGGAAAATCTACCTTGCTGCGGACGATCGCCGGGCTGGAGGCCATCACATCCGGTGATATCCGGATCCAGGGCACACGCGTCAACGATCTTGCCCCGCGAGACCGCGACATCGCCATGGTCTTTCAAAACTACGCGCTTTACCCGCACATGACGGTCGCATCCAACATGGGTTTTGCTTTGCGACTAGCGGGCCTTGCGAAGGGCGAGATCGGCCAGCGCGTTGCGTCCGCCGCCGAAATCCTCGATCTGACACGCTATCTCGACCGAAAGCCGGTCGCGCTGTCCGGCGGGCAGCGCCAACGCGTCGCCATGGGACGCGCCATCGTCCGCGCC
The DNA here is from genome assembly GCF_001424065.1 of Rhizobium sp. Leaf384. Taxonomy (GTDB): domain Bacteria; phylum Pseudomonadota; class Alphaproteobacteria; order Rhizobiales; family Rhizobiaceae; genus Ferranicluibacter. The sequence goes on along the minus strand of NZ_LMQE01000009.1, from coordinate 35,995 downwards.
CCGAAAATTTTTCTCTTCGATGAACCCCTGTCCAATCTCGATGCCAAGCTGCGCGTTCAGATGCGCGGCGAAATCCGCGAGTTGCAACAACGACTTGCGACCACGACGGTCTATGTCACGCATGATCAGGTCGAAGCCATGACGATGGCGGACAAGATCGTGGTCATGAATGGCGGAAAGGTCGAACAGGTCGGGCATCCGCTCGATCTCTATCGCAAGCCTGCCAATCTCTTCGTGGCCACCTTCATCGGCTCGCCGCAGATGAACCTGATCACGGGGCCGCTGGCAGACGGATACCGAGCATCGACCCTCGGCGTACGGCCGGAACATTTCGACATCCAGGCGACAAGCGGCACCGGTGCCGGAACGGCCGACCACGGGTGGTATGGACGGGTCGTTTCTGCCGAATACCTCGGAAGCGACACCTATCTTGTCGTGGAGGTCGAAGGCGCGCCCCGCCTGCAGATCAGAACCCATGGCGGTCTGGTGCTTCCCGTCGGGCAGGGCGTCCGGGTCAAACCGCAAGACGCGTTCCTGTACCGTTTCGACGATCGCGGCGTCGCTCTCTAGTCTGCCACGCTTATCAAGGTAGGTCCAACCGTGTCATCGTCGATGTCCGGGACGCATTGACGGTGGCTTCTTTTCGCGTTACGACTGACGAAATACAAAATTCGTCAGTCGTAAGGTGATGCTCGAATGGACATGGATACGACGGAAGCAGCACGGCAAGACGGTGTCATGCGCATTCTCGATGCCGCGGAGAAGCTCTTCCGGCATTACGGATACGGGAAGACGACCGTCGCCGACATCGCCCGTGACCTCGGCATGTCCACGGCCAATATCTACCGCTTCTTCGCATCGAAGGTGGAGATCCATCAGGCGCTCTGCAGCCGCATGCTGGGCGCCAGCTACGATCTGGCGCAACGCATCGCAGCCTTGCCGCTGAGTGCCAGCGAACGCCTGCGCCGTTACACGCTCGAACAACACAGCCTGACCATGGAAACGATGCTGGACGAAGAGAAAGTCCATGAGATGGTCATCGTTGCCATCGAGCGGGACTGGCACGTCATCGAACGGCACATCGACCGCGTCAACGATCTGATGGCGGAGATCATCGCCGAGGGGATCGCGTCCGGCGAATTCCGCGAACAGGATCCGCATGTCGCGGCAAAATGCTTCGGTGCCGCCACCGTCATGCTCTGCCATCCGCAGATGGTCGCGCAATGCGTCGCCAAGGAAAATCGTGCCCAGCCGGAAGATCTGGTGGCTTTCGCGATCGAGGCGCTGAAGCCATGAACCTCTCTTTGGGTCATCGCAGCACGGAACATCCGGCCAAGCGCCCCTCCCCCTCAAGGACGATCACCATGTCGAGACCATTCGCCCGCGCAGTGCGTCATGCGCTCGTGCTTGCCCTTCTCGCCGCATCGAGCGTGTTCCTTGCGGCGTGCTCCGACGAGAAGGCCGAGGTCAAGCCGGAGGTCGTCCGGCCGGTTCGCGTCATGACGGTGGCGCACGAACAGACGATGCGCACGCTGGACTTCTCCGGCTCCGTCCGAGCGCGCACGGAAACGGCCCTCGGCTTCCGCGTTGCCGGAAAGGTGACGGAGCGCCACGTCGATGTCGGCGATCACGTCAAGAAGGGGCAGATCCTCACGCGGCTCGATACCACGGACTTCACGCTGTCCGTTCGCGCCGCCGAGGCCAGCCTCTCCGCCGCAGAGCGCCAGGTCGAGACGGCGAACCTTGCCCGCACGCGTGCGAACGAGTTGTTTGCGTCCAACGTCTCCTCGAAGTCTCAGCTCGAACAGGCCCAGTTGACCTATGATCAGGCGGTTTCCACACGCGATTCCGCACGTTCGACGCTCGAGCAGGCACGAAATCAGGTCGCCTACGGCTCTCTTGCCGCCGACCGGGATGGGATCGTCACGGCCGTCAGCGCCGAGGTCGGACAAGTGGTCGCGGTTGGGACGCCGATCCTGACCGTCGCGGCCGATGGGGAGAAAGAAGTTCTGGTCGCCGTCCCTGAAACGGACATCTTCGCCTTCACGCCTGGCAAGACCGTGGACGTCACGCTCTGGTCGAGCGCCGGCCTGACCCTGCCCGGAAAAGTCCGGGAAATCGCCGGCAGCGCCGATCTGCAATCCCGCACCTTCGCCGTCCGCGTCAGCCTGCCGGACAACGACCGCGTGCGTCTGGGCATGACCGCGTCGATTGCCGCGGCGCAGGAAACGGGCCCTGCCCTCGCTTCCCTTCCGCTGAGCGCGCTTGCCAAGGACGGCGACCGAACGCTGGTCTGGCTTGTCGATGCCGCAAAGGAAACCGTGCATGCGCGCCCGGTTTCGATCGCCGACTTCAACGGCGTTTCCGTCCGCATCGCAGACGGCCTGAAACCCGGCGATATCGTGGTGACGGCGGGCACGCAGTTCATGCGCGAGGACCTGAAGGTGAAACTGCCGGATGACGCCCTGCCGCGCGAGGCGAGCCTTGCCGGAGCGGCTTCGGCGACCCGCTGACCCTTCCGGAATGTGATCGACCCTCCCGAACCCTGCCGACGCGCGCCTCGTCCCAATTTCCGCGCGCACCTACCGAAACGGAACGACGTCATGACGCCCCAAGGTCCACATTCCGGTCTGAAGACGGCCACATCCGGGAACACCGCTGCGCCGCCGCCCGCGGGCGATGGCCGTCAACGGTTCAATCTCTCGCGTTGGGCGATCGGGCATCCGAGCATCGCCCGGTTCCTGTTCGGACTGATCATTCTTTCCGGCGTGTTCGGCCTGATGAACATGGGCCAGAAGGAAGACCCGGATTTTACCTTCCGCGTCATGGTCATCCAGGCGCTCTGGCCGGGAGCCTCCATCGAGGACATGCAGGATCAGGTGGTCAACAAGATCGAGCGCAAGCTCCAGGAAACCCCGCATCTCGATTTCGTCCGTTCCTACAGCCGCGCCGGAAGCACGATCATCACACTGCAGGTGAAGGGCGACACGAATGCCGCGCAGGTGGCCGACGCGTTCTATCAAGTCCGCAAGAAGGTCGGCGATATCCGCTCCGAGCTGCCCGCCGGTATCGTCGGTCCTTTCTTCAACGACGAGTTCGGCGATACATTCATCACGCTCCACGCTTTGATGGGCAATGGCTACAGCTATCCCGAGCTGAAACGTTACGCGATCAAGGCACGTGACATGCTGCTTTCCACGCCCGGCGTGGAAAAAGCGGTGATCATCGGCGACCAGCCGGAAAAGATCTTCATCGACGTGTCGTCGAAGGCGCTTGCCGAACGTGGGCTGACGCTGAACGACCTCAGAGATACGCTTGCCGGGCAGAATGCGATCGACCCTGCCGGCACCGTCGATACCGGCGACCGCTCGGTGCGCATCTCCGTGGAAGGCGACGTTGGCAAGGTCGAGGACATCGAGAACCTGCGTCTGCGCGCCGGAAACCAGGTCACGCGGCTTGGCGATATCGCTCAGGTGACGTCCGGGCTGGAAGATCCTTTCTCGCGCAAATACCGGGTCAACGGACAGGACAGCGTGCAACTCGGCGTCGTCATGGCGAAGGGCTTCAACGTCATCGATGTCGGCAAGGCCGTCGAGGCGACCTATGCGCGCTTCGAGCAGGCGCTGCCCTACGGCGTCGACGTGGAACAGATTTCCAATCAGCCGGAAGTGGTGAATGAAGCGGTCGGCGAGTTCATGAAGGCGCTCGCGGAAGCGCTGATCATCGTCCTCGTCGTCTCGTTCCTGTCGATCGGCTGGCGCTCGGGGCTGGTCATCGCGATCGCCATTCCTCTGGTGCTCGCCGCCACGTTTGCCATCATGTACGAGATCGGCATCGATCTGCAGCGCATCTCCCTCGGCGCGCTCATCATTGCTCTCGGCCTCCTGGTCGACGACGCCATGATCGTCGTCGAATTGATGGAGCGCAAACTGGACGAAGGGCTCGTCAAGATCGAAGCCGCGAGCTTTGCCTATTCCTCGACGGCCTTTCCCATGCTGACCGGCACCCTGATCACGACGGCGGGCTTCATTCCGGTCGGATTTGCCGCCTCGACAGCCGGTGAATACGTCCGCTCGCTCTTCTACGTCGTCGGCATCGCGCTCGTGGTGTCCTGGTTCGTCGCGGTCTATTTTACACCCTGGCTCGGCTACATGATCCTGAAGCAGCGCCCGCACGCGGGCGGGCACCATGATGTCTTCGACACCCGGTTCTACCGTCGTCTGCGCGCGACCGTAGGCTGGAGCGTGCGTCACCGCCTGATCGTGATCGCGCTGACGCTCGGCACCTTCGTGGCCAGCCTCTGGGCGTTCCAGTTCATCCCGCAGAACTTCTTTCCGCAATCGTCCCGGCCCGAGATCATGGTGGATCTCTGGCTCCCGGAGGGCACCAGCATCAAGGAGGTCGAAACGCAGACCAAGGCGCTGGAAGCCCGCCTTCTGGACGACCCCGACAAGCGTTTCGTCGCGAGCTATATCGGCGAAGGCGCGCCCCGCTTCTTCCTTCCGCTCGACCAGCAGCTGCGCAACCCGAATTTCGCCCAGCTCCTCGTCATGGCCAAGGATGAGCCAGCGCGTGAAAGGCTGATCCTGAAGCTTCGCGACATGCTGGCGAAAGACTTTCCCTCGATCCGTTCGAAGGTGGATCGCCTCTTCCTCGGCCCCCCGACCGGATGGCCCGTCCAGATGCGCGTGAGCGGCTCGGATCGCGCCGAGGTGCGGCGGATTGCGGACGAGGTCAAAAAGCGCTTCCTGGCCAATCCGATGCTCGGTGCCGTTCATGACGACTGGCTCGAGCCGGTGCCGGCCATGCGCCTGATCGTTGATCAGGATCGCGCCCGCGCGCTCGGCGTGACCTCACAGCGCATTCGCCAGATGCTTCAGACCACGACCAACGGGGCGCCCCTTGGAGATTTCCGCAACGGCGAGGAGACCGTATCGATCGTTGCACGCGAGCCGGACGAGAGCCGCAAGCTGCTGTCGGCGGTGAATTCCGTCTACATTCCGACCGATTTCGGCGGCTTCATCCCGCTGTCACAGATCGCCAAGGTGGTGCCGGTTCTCGAGCAGGGCGTCGAATGGCGGCGCGATCGGTTGCCCACGATCACTGTTCGCGGCACCCTGCCGGACGGCGTGCAGCCGAACGATGTGGTCATGCAGATGTATGCGGGCATGCAAGATCTGCGCGATGGTCTTGCACCCGGCTACACGGTGGATATCCAGGGCGGTGCCGAAGATGCCGCGGAAAGCCAGGCGTCGATTGCGGCGAAAGCTCCGATCATGCTGATGATCATCGTCGTTCTCCTGATGATCCAGCTGCAACACTTCGGGAAGGCGATGCTGGTGCTTGCGACCGGACCGCTGGGGATCATCGGTGCCAGCGCGGCCCTGCTGATCAGCGGCGCACCTTTCGGCTTCGTTGCCATTCTCGGCGTGATCGCTCTTCTCGGGATCATTATCCGCAACTCGATCATCCTCATCGATCAGATCGACCAGGATATCGCCGCGGGGATGAACAGGATGGACGCGATTGTCGGCGGCGCGGTCCTGCGTTTCCGGCCCATCATGCTGACCGCACTGACCGCCGTTCTCGCGCTCATCCCGATTTCGCGCGGGGTCTTCTGGGGTCCCCTCGCCTACGCCATGATGGGCGGCATCCTTGTTGCCACCGTCCTGACCATCTTCGTGCTGCCGGCTGCCTATGCCCTGTTCTTCGGGCGCGACCCCAAGCGGGCCGGGCCTACGCAGGAGGAAGACGCCGGGGATCGGCCGGACGATGCCCGCGACATCCCTGCGCTGGCCGCGGAGTGATGCCGTCCGCTCTCGTCCTCGCGGAAAGGGTCCTCAGGGAAAAGTTTTGAGATAAGCGATGACGTCGCGGATCTCGCTCTCGCTCCAGAGGCCCCAGAACCGCATGCTCGTCCCGGGAACCTTCCGTTTCGGGCTGTAGAGAAACGCTGCCAGCGCTTCGTCGTCCCAGACGAGACCGGAATTTCCGGCATCCGTCATCGCTTGGGAATATCGAAAGTCCGGGACAGCGCCGGCCTTCCGCCCGACGACGCCCTTGAGATAGGGACCGTATTTGTTGGTTTCCGCGTCAACGACGTGGCAGGACGCGCAGGTCTGGAAGATCCGACGCCCATGATCGATATCCTCGGCATCGGCACAAGAAGCTTGAAGAAGCGCTGCAAGACAAAGAGAGATCCAGACAGGACGCATGCGTTCATTCCTCGGGCTCGGCTTACAAGGCTGACAGGAAGATAGACCGCTCTGCGGCGTCATCAAGCCGCCACGCAGAACGGGTCCAACTCGACGGCAGCGTGGTCGGCATCGTTAGAAGCCACCCTAGAGCAGCCGAAGAGACTTGACCTCATTATATTTTTCTAATGTCTGGAACTTATGACGAAACTCCACGTTCTCAGACCGCTCGCACGTTTGCGACAGGCTCTAGAGGACCCGATCAGTATGACAATCCCAGCTTCTTCCTATCGTCCGACCGAAACCGTCTACGGTGGCGTGCCTTCAGTAACTGCGTCATTGCACAAAGTATCCTGGGGTTCCATTTTCGCCGGTGTCGCACTGGCACTTGCCGTTCAATTCCTTCTCAATCTCCTCGGCGTCGGCATCGGCGCAGCCGTCATCGATCCGGCCCAGTACGATAATCCGCAGGCGAGCACCTTCTCAATGGCCGGCGGTGCCTGGTTTGTCGTCTCCGGCATCATTGCATCCTTTGTCGGTGGTTATGTCGCCAGCCGTCTTTCAGGCCGCGCCAGCAAGTCGACCGGTGGCTATCATGGTGTCACAGCCTGGGCCGTCACGGCGCTCGTCGTTCTCTACCTGCTGACGACCTCCGTCGGCGCGATCGTCGGCGGTGCCTTTAGCGGCCTTTCGAGCGTTGTTGGTGGCGTTGGCCGCACGGCAGCGACGGCTGCCACGACCGCAGCACCGGCACTCGCCGATGTCACCAATCCGATGGCCGGCATCGAGCAGCAGATCCGCAACACGACGGGCAACGACCCGCAGGCGCTGCAGAGCGCGGCCGTCTCCGCCGTTCAGGCTGTTGTCACCGGTGACGAGGCAACCGCCGAGGAAGCCCGCACGCGGGCTGCCGAAGCTCTCGCTCGTGCGCAGAACATTCCGGTCGACCAGGCCCGCACCCAGGTTCAGCAGTATGAGCAGACCTACCGTCAGAACATGGAAGCAGCCAAGCAGAAGGCCATCGAAGCTGCGCAGACGGCGACGGCTGCCGTCTCGACCGGCGCCATCCTCGGCTTCATCGCTCTGGTCCTCGGTGCAGTTGCCGCATGGTTCGGCGGCGTTGCCGGCACCAAGCGGGATCTGGACGACGTTCGCGTCTAAAGCCGGCTAAGGAACACCCGTCATGGACCGCCTGTCGAACGACAGGCGGTCTTTTTTATACGCATCACGACCCCTGCGCGATCGGAAACCGTGAAACCAGCGTGCAGATCAATCCGCTTGGCGCAAAGTCGAGCCTCACCTCACCTTTGAAGTCTGCGGCGAGGACGCGCGTGATCAGTCGAGAGCCAAATCCGGATCGGGTGGGCTGAACGACGGTCGGCCCGCCCTGCTCTTCCCACCGCAGAGCAAATGCCTGGGCGGCCGCTCCCCGCGCATCCTCCTGCCAGGTGACCCGCACCTTCCCGTCCGGCATGGAAAGCGCGCCGTACTTTGCCGCGTTGGTCGCCAGCTCGTGGATGGCAAGGGCGAGAGACAGTGTCTGCTTCGGCGACAAGAACCGATCGGGACCGGAAACGTCAAACTGTGCCGCAGCGGCACGATGGGGCGCCAAAGCCGTTTCGATGACGTCGCGTATGCTGCCTTTCTCCTGGGCTTCTCCCATGAGAAGGTCGTGCGCATGCGCAAGTGTGTGCAGGCGCGCGTTGAAGGTGTCGCGCTGCTCCATGATGGCATCACCCTTCAAGGTCTGTGATGCGATCGCACTGACCATCGCCAGAGTGTTCTTGATCCGATGCTGGAGCTCGCCGTTGAGAAGCGTGTACTGGCTCTCAGCATCCTTGATCGCCGTGATATCGCGCACGGTGCCGATCAGGCGTGTCGTTTGGGGGTCGGAAACGACCTGTGCCCGCGCCTGGATCCATCGTTCGGGACGGTCTTCGCTGGAGAGGAGCCGATATTCCACATCGAGGTGCCCCTCCCCCAAGGGGTCGATGGCCTGGCGGATGGCCCGATCGAAGGCCGGTCGATCATTCGGGTGCACCCTGGCGGCAAACGTTTCAAACGCAGGGTGTTCCCCGGAAAGTCGCCCGAGAAGAAGCGACGCTCGAGCATCCTCCGACGTCGAGACGATCCGCCCGTCGACAAGCACGGCTTCCCAAACGCCCATTTCGGCAGAGTCGAGTGCGAGCTGCAGCTGCAGCTCCCGCTGGCGAAGCGCAAGCTCGGCGCGTTTCAGATCGGTGACATCATGTCCTTCGATGAACAGGCCCGTGACCGTACCCTGCGGATCGCGAACAGGTTGGATGACGAAGTTCAGATAGAAGTCCTCCTCGGCCTCGCCGTCGAAACGCTTCAGGCGGATCAGTTCGCCGCGACCTGTCAGGGCCTCGCCCGTGGCGTAGACGCGATCGAACAGCGTGAGAACCTGCTGGCTCTCAAGCTCCGGCAAGACGGACCGGAAAGGACGCCCCACCGAGGGGCGCGGACCGATCAGCCGTGAAAAGGCGTTGTTGACGATCTTCACGACGTGGTGGGGTCCCTCAAGCGTGCAGAGAAAGCTCGGCGCGCTTTCGAAGAGCCGACGCATGCTTTCCGCTTCCCGCACGGCCGCGACCTGGAGCTCGGCCGAGAGGTGGCTCGCCTCCTGCCGCGCGAGACGAGTCTCGGTGATGTCCCTCGAGATCGACAGGAGATGGGTTGGGACACCGTCGGCCCCGACGATGGGCAGAACCTGAACGTCCCAATACCGCGGGCTTCCCTTGAGGGTTACGGCCGATCCGGAAAACCGGGATGGCCTGCCCTCTCGCGCCGAGGCGATCGCCGCCTTCGCGGCAGCGTTTCCATCCCCGGACCAGAAATCCGGCCACGGGCAGCTCCGGATCGTGTCGAAATCATCGACCTCCATCACCTGCTTGCCGCCATCGCTCATGAACTGGAGGTGCCCATTGAGGTCGAGGATCTTGATACAATCTCCGCATCCCGCAAAAACGGCCGCGAGCAGATCCGCATTTTGAACCAGACTGGGATCGGCGGCAGCAAGTTCCGCATTCATGCGCAAGGCAACAGGGGAAAGGGCAGCGGGGTCCATTCGCTTCACATCCATCTCTCGCGGGCCGGGCGAGCACCACGTGGCTCCCTCTCTCGCCCTCTGTATGTTAGCTATCACGAAATGTGCCCCGATTCGAACCGCTTGCAGCGATTGGTCAAAAAAAATGATTCGGGTCGGTCTTGGGTCCGAGTGGCGGTGTCATGGGCGTTTGATATCCAACAGGGCGGCGGGAACCCGGACAGACCGTGTCTGGCTATTGTTGCTCCAAGTGGCGTAACCGTCTCATTTGAACCGGGTTTACAGGCCGCTATCCCCAGGCTTCGTTAGCCGACGTGCCACCCGTTCTCGCTATTTCGCTGGACGGCGATCAAGAATCATGGCGTAGCTTAGCGACGGATGGCCGCTAAAACGCATATTGGCCGACAAGAGGGACAAATGGCGCTAAGAGATGACGTGCGGCGCGACACCGCCGGGCAAGAGGACGCTGCTGCCAAGATCATGCGCCACGCCGGAATGCTGTCCAACCAGCTTCAGCAGTTGCGCGCCCGGATGTACCCGCCGAAGGCCGAAAAAAACCTCCGCTTCTTTCTGACGAACGAAGTTTCAAAGCTGACCTCTATACCGGATTCGACCCTGAAGCTCCTGTCCATTGAAGGTCGCGGGCCGGTACCGAGCCGCCTTGAGAACAACCATCGGGCCTATACCCTCAATCAGATCAACGAGTTACGTAATTTCTTCGCCGGACAGAAGCCATCGGATGCGCAGCGGTTCCTGCCCCATAGGCGGGATGGCGAACATCTCCAGGTGCTGGCAATTTCGAACTTCAAGGGCGGCAGTGCAAAGACCACCACGAGTGTGCATCTTGCGCATTTTCTCGCCCTTCACGGCTACCGCGTTCTTGCGATCGACCTCGATCCCCAGGCGTCGCTTTCCGCCATGTTCGGCGCCCAGCCCGAGGTTGATGTCGGCCCCAACGAAACGATCTACGCTGCCCTGCGCTATGACGAACAGCGTCGACCGATCCGCGACATCATTCGCAAGACCTATTTCGACGGTATCGACCTGATACCCGGCAATCTCGAGGTCATGGAGTATGAACACGATACGCCACGCGTGCTGGCGCAACGCGGCGGCGGCGCAGGCGGAATCTTCTTCGAAAGATTGAAAATGGCGCTTCTCGAAGTGGAGGCGGACTATGACGTCGTCGTCCTCGATACGCCACCGTCCCTCGGGTTTCTGACGCTCGGCGCCATTTATGCGGCGACCGGCATGATCGTGACGGTGCATCCGGCCATGCTGGATGTCGCGTCGATGAGCCAGTTCCTGCTGATGATGGGCGATCTGATCCAGGTGCTGAATGAGAACGGTGCCGAGTTGAACCAGGATTTCTTCCGTTATCTGATCACCCGTCATGACCCGAACGACCAGCCCCAGTCGCAGGTCGTTGCAATGCTGCGTCACCTTTTCGGCTCGGATGTTCTTCTTGCAACGGCCGTCGAAAGCACGGCGGTCGAAGCGGCAGGGCTCGCCAAGAGAAGCCTCTACGAGCTGGAGATCGGACAGGTGGGACGCGATACGCATCGCCGCGCGCGGGAAGCCATGGATGCGGTCAACGAGAGCATTCTCGATCTTGTCCGCCAGAGCTGGGGCAGGACATGAGCAAGACCAAAAAATCGATCATTGCAAATTTCGGGATCCTGTCGGCAGCCGTCGATTCCGACCCGCAGCCTGCGGAACCGCAGCCAGCGGCAGTCCAGCCCCCCTCCCCCACTCTCCCCCGTGTCGGGGCCGGTGTGATCGGGGCCGCTCAGCGTTCCATCGGCGAACTCCGCGACGAACGGGACCGGCTGAAAGCGCTGGTCGAGTCCGGCGCCGGCTCCAGTTTGGAGCTTGACGCCTCCCTGATCGATCCGTCGCCCTATCCGGACCGGCTCGCAGACGACAATGGGCAGGATTTTGCCGCTTTCAAAGCCACGTTTGAGGCGGAAGGCCAGAAGATCCCGATCCAGGTGAGGCCGCATCCCGAGCGACCCGGTCGATACCAGGTCATCTACGGCCACAGACGTCTTAAGGCGGCTAAGGAACTCGGCTTGCCGGTACGCGCGCTGGTCGTCGAGATGTCTGATCGCGACCTCGTCGTGTCACAAGGCATCGAGAATGCTGCCCGTCAGGACCTCACATGGATCGAGCGCGCATTGTTTGCTGCGCGCATGGACGACGCCCAGATCAAGCCGAGAGACATCAAATCGGCACTGGCGATCGATGATGCGGAGCTTGCTCGGATGCGCGGTGTCTATCGCGCCGTACCGCTCGACGTCATTGAACTCATTGGACGTGCGCCCAAGGTCGGTCGTCCGCGATGGGGCGACTTTGCCAAGCTGTTCTCGGCATCCGGAAATGGGTCGGCCCTGGTGGAGAAACGTCTGCGGGCCGACGGAATGTCGGCTATCGGATCGGACGACCGTTTTCGTTTGGCGCTGACGGCCTTGAAGACGCGCGAACCCGAGCCGGACGACGGTGCCGCCGAGGTCCTTTCGCTCAGAGACGCCGACGGACGGGACATCGCCCGGGTAAAAGTGTCGGCAAAGGAATTACGCATTGTTCATGTCGGCCCGAAAGGCGCAGCCTTCTCGGCTTTTCTGCAGGCTGAAATGCCGCGATTGGTCGAGAGATTTGCGCGCAAGGACGACGCGGACACCTGAAAACCCTGTCACATGACAGGGTTTCCCCGTTTGAGGGGATAACGAAACATTAAATAGGAAAGGATGCTGTATCGGTTAAACGAAAGGCCCCCAAGCGGCGAACCACCTGAGAGCCTTTGTTGTCTTGTAGCAGAGAAACGAATAGCTCCCTTCGAATCACTTGTCAACGTGAGAACGCCGCTTTGGTGACCGGAATCGTTTGCCCTACACTTGGAGGCACCGAAAATGGACACGAATCTTGTGACGACGCCCTTTGGGCGGCGGCCGATGACGCGTGCCATGCTCACAGGACAGAGCACGGCACCGAGCGAGATCTCGCACACGGTCGATAAATGGAAGCTGTATCGGGCCCTGTGCGAAGCCCGAGCGCGGTTCGGCATTTCTGACCGAACACTTGCGCTCCTTAACGCGCTCCTCTCCTTCTACCCGAAGAACGAGATCTCGGCAGAGACAGGCCTTGTCGTCTTCCCGTCCAACCAGCAACTCTCGCTGCGGGCCAACGGAATGGCCGAGCAGACCATCCGGCGGCATCTGGCGCTCTTAGTCGACGCGGGCCTGATCGTGCGCAAAGACAGCGCCAATGGAAAACGTTACACGCGCCGCCATCGCAATGGCGAGCTGAAGGAAGCCTTCGGATTCTCGCTTGCGCCTCTTCTCGCCCGTTCATCGGAGATCGAGGCAATGGCGCAAGCCGTGCTTATCGAGCGCCTGCAGTTACAGGAAATGCGTGAAAACCTCACCATCTGCCGACGGGACATCGCAAAGCTGATTGCTCTTGCAAGGGCAGACGGCACGCCTGGAAACTGGGACCTTCATCACGAGACTTTCCGGTCGATCATCGACGCACTTCCCCGAAACGTGACCATGGAGAATGTGGTCGACGCATACGGCCAGCTCCGGCATTTACGTGATGACATCATCAAAGCCTTGGATGTACAAAAGAATCCCGAGAAACTGAGCGCCAATCCCTGCCAAAATGAGCGCCACATACAGATATCAGAATCTGAATCTTCTTTTGATTCTGAGGCATCGACCAAACGAAAAAAGGATAGCGAAAGGCGAGGTGTCGATCAGCTTCGGCCTGAAATAGCGACGTCACTATCTCTCGTGCTGAAGACATGCCCGTCTATCTCGGACTATGCGTCTCGCTGTGAAATTCGTGACTGGCGAGATCTCGCGTCAGCCGCAAATGTGGTTGGCCGCATGTTTGGTATCAGCCCGTCAGCGTACGAAGATGCGTGTGTAACTATGGGCACAGTTCCAACAGCGGTGGCGATCAGCTGCATTCTCGAGCGGAGCGACCATATTCGATCGCCTGGTGGATATCTCCGCCATCTGACGCAAAAGGCGAAGGCTGGAGAGTTTTCGTCGTCGCAGATGGTAATGGGTCTTTTGAAGGGACGCGGGGCAGGCGGGCAATCGGCGCCGGTCGTGTTGGCGCCATGCAGTTGACCTCGGATACGCTAAGACAGCCTCCCCGTCTTCAAAACCCTGTCAGCTGGCAAGGTTTGCATGAGTTTGGCCAACCAGTCGACGAAGACCCGAACTTTGTTGCTCAAGTGCCGTCGCGGAGGATAAACGACATAAAGCGGGATAGGCTTGACCCTCCACCCCGGCAACACCTGCCTCAGCGTACCAGCACTCAGAGCCGCATCGATCATGAAGCCCGGGGCTGCCGCGACGCCCAATCCGCCGATGGCTGCATTGACGTAGGAGCGTGCATCGTTAACGGACAGAATGTAGTTTGGTGTCACCGCGACCGCGCGCGCAGCGTTTTCGAGTTCGAGATCCATGATGCGTCCGGACTGCGCCAGGAGATAGCCGACAGCAACGTGAGCACGGGTGAGATCTTCGGGTTCATGAGGCTCGCCGAATTTCTCCAGATAGAGCGGAGCAGCACAGAGCTTCATGGTCATGTCGCCAACCTTGCGCGCGATCAAGGATTGGTCACCCGGCGTGCCACCACGCAAGGCGCAGTCGACGTTCTCGGCCACATAATCAACCAGCCGATCACCGACGCCGATATCCAGCTTGATCAGAGGATATCTCTGATAGAAGTCGCAAAGGGCAGGGATCACGACCAGGTCAGCAAACGCACCAGCCATCTCGACGCGCAGCCGTCCGCTTGGCTGGGATTGGGAGTTGCTGAGACTGCTGTCCAGTTCATCGAGTTCGGAAAGGATTTGAACGGCGCGCTCGTAGTAAAGGGCTCCATCCGTTGTGACGATGACCCGACGCGTCGTCCGATTGAGAAGTGTCGCTTGAAGACGAGCTTCGAGGCTCTGGACATAGTTCGTCACCGTCGTCTTCGGCATGCTCAAGGTGGACGCAGCACGTGTAAAGTTACCGGTCTCAACGACACGAACGAAAACACGCATTGCAGTCAACTGATCCATTACTCGGTCTCCAGTCTACGATCAATTGTTCGACATTCCGGAACATTGATGTCCGATTAGCGTAGCTTGTGCAGAGCTGCGGGACAATACTAGATAAAGACCAGAAGGAGCAAGGTGCTCTATGAAGGGCGGCATTCGTGATGAAAAGCGCTTCACAAAGGATCGAGATTCAGACCGATGGCGGTCTGGACGTTGGTGCGCGCATTTACAGGGGCTCCACGTCGAACAAGCAACAGCCTTTGGTTCTCTGTCTGCAGGGTGGCGCGTTTCTCGACACGACCTGCCTGGAGGAGGAACGAGCCATTCCCAGGGCGATCGCGGAGAGCGGGGCAGTGGTCGTGGACGCGGAATATGGACGTGCGTCGGACTTCTGTTTCCCGGAGGTTCTCGATCATGCCTGTTCGGTCCTTCGCTATATCGACGAACATCGCAGACTGCTTGGAGGATCCGCGAAATCACCGGTCTTCGTCGTTGGCGATGAAGCCGGCGGAAATATTGCCGCTGGCGTGGCGCTCAAGGCGCGCGATCGCTTTCCGGGTCGCCTCGCTGGGCAGATGCTTCTGTCACCGATGATCGATCCGCGCATGACGTCGATTTCGATGCGAGAGGCAGATATCAGCCAGCGCGAGCGATGGGCGGACGGATGGCAGCACTATATGCGCGCCGTTTGCGGTGGGCAGCACCCGTACGCGGCGCCGTGCGAATGTTCTCGGCTGATGCGGGTGGCTCCGGCGCTTCTCATGACGTCGGAGGATGATCCGCTGCGCGACGAAGTCCGGTCCTATGCAGGGCGCCTTCGAGACGCCGGCGTGCGAGTCCGAGAAAAGGTTCTCCCGGTCGGCTTTGGATGGCCGGGACTCTACAGGAAATATGCGGGACCGTGGATCGAGGCTGTGGGCGCCGAGTTTTCGGGTTTCGTCAATGAGCTGCGATCGGGGGATCGGGCAACAGTTTAAAGCGGCGCCATCCGGGGCCAAGGAGTTGAACATGACAGCAAGAACAAACCGCTGGGCCCTGATGGGCGCCGGCCTGAGCATTGCTGCGTCCGTTGCGGGGGCAGCCTTCTATTTCGAACGAACCGGGGGCGCAGTGGCGGCCGAGCCTGTTGCGGCAGCGGCTCCGCAGGCGGTGCCTGTGACGGTTGCGACCGTCGAAGCGCGCAATGTCGCGACCTGGCAGACGTTTTCCGGGCGGCTGGAGGCTGTCGGCCGGGTACAGATCCGGCCGAGGGTCGCCGGGGCGATACAGTCCGTTGCGTTTCGCGAAGGCGCTCTGGTCAAGGCTGGAGATCTTCTCGTGACGATCGATCCGGAGCCCTATCAGGCGGCGGTCGCGCAGGCGGAAGGCCAGGTCGCGTCGGCAGAAGCACGGCTTGCCTATGCGAGCACGGAGCTGGATCGCGGCGAGCGACTGACAACCAAGAACGTGCTTTCCGACAGCGACCTTGCCCAGCGCCGCAGCGCAAAGGCGGAAGCATTGGCAGCCCTTCAGTCGGCAAAAGCCTCCTTGCACGTTGCCCAACTGGATCTTGGCTATACCGAGGTTCGTGCGCCGATTTCCGGACGGGTCGGGCGTCGCGAGATCACCGAGGGCAATCTGGTGGCAGCAGGATCGGGCTCGCCTGTCCTGACGACGCTCG
The DNA here is from genome assembly GCF_001424065.1 of Rhizobium sp. Leaf384. Taxonomy (GTDB): domain Bacteria; phylum Pseudomonadota; class Alphaproteobacteria; order Rhizobiales; family Rhizobiaceae; genus Ferranicluibacter. Next base: position 20,015 of record NZ_LMQE01000009.1, on the reverse strand, counting down.
TCTCGATTGATCCGATCTATGCGAGTTTCGATGTCACCGAGGATCTGGTCGGGCGGACGCTCGCGCAACTCGGTCAGGAGACGTCAGGCGCGCCGGACCTGTCCCGCATACCCGTGGAACTCGCTACGGGAGCGGGGGAGGGGACAGCCGTGCACGGCCAGCTCCAGTGGATCGACAACGAGGTCAACGGACAGAGCGGCACAGTGCGTGTTCGCGCCGTGTTTGACAATCCCGGCGGCCGCCTGCTTCCAGGACAGTTTGTGCGCATCCGCATGGGTGATCCCGCACCGGAAAACCGCCTGATGATCAGCGAAAAGGCTGTTGGAACTGACCAGGACAAGAAGTTCGTCTTCGTTGTCGATCCTCAGAATACGATCGTCTACCGCCAGATCGAGCTCGGAACCGCCGTCGATGGCCAGCGTATCGTTGAAAAGGGCCTCACCGCAGGAGACCGGATCGTGGTCAACGGGCTTCAACGGGTTCGCCCCGGAGCATTGGTCGATCCACAGACCGAAGCGAAGGTCGCCCAGCAGTAGACCGGCCGCGGTCTCGCAAGACCGATGCTGATGGAAGGCGACAACTCGTTTCATCGGCATCGGTCGCCTCCCAAACCCACAGCTTTTACCATTGCCCGACCTTGCGGTCTCCCTGCCGCGAGCAGGGTCATTCGTCTCCTGATCAGTCCCGGAGAGGGGTTATGACATGAACATTTCGAGGTTTTTCGTCGACAGACCGGTGTTTGCCGGCGTCCTGTCGGTTCTTATCGTCGTCGCAGGCCTGATCGGCATGCGCGCCTTGCCGATTTCCGAATATCCGGATGTCGTCCCCCCATCGATCGTCGTCCGCGGGACATATCCTGGCGCCAATCCGAAGGTGATCGCGGAAACCGTCGCGACCCCCTTGGAAGAGTCGATTAATGGCGTCGAAGACATGCTCTACATGTCCAGCCAGGCAACGGCTGATGGCGTCCTGACGCTGACGGTCACGTTCAAGCTCGGCACCGACCCCGACAAGGCGCAGCAACTCGTCCAAAACCGGGTATCGCAAGCGGAACCCCGTCTGCCCGCAGAAGTCCGTGCGCTGGGCGTCACGACAGTCAAGAGTTCGCCCGACCTGATGATGGTCGTCAATCTGGTGTCTGCCGGCGGTCGCTACGACCTCACCTATCTCCGCAATTACGCGGTTCTCAACATCAAGGACCGGCTCGCGCGTATCGAAGGCGTGGGGCAGGTTCAGGTTTTCGGTGCCGGCGACTACTCGATGCGTGTCTGGATCGACCCCCAGAAGGCCGCCGAATACGGGCTTGCCGCCAGCGACATCACCACCGCCATCCGCCAGCAGAACGTGCAGGCTGCAGCCGGCATCATCGGGGCGTCTCCAACGCTTCCAGGCACGGACCTGCAGCTTTCCGTAAACGCGCAGGGACGTCTGCAAACGCCCGAGCAATTCGGCAATATCATCGTGAAGAGCGGGAGCAATGGCGAGATAACTCGGCTACGGGACGTTGCCCGGATCGAGCTCGGCGCCGCCGATTATACGCTGCGCTCGCTTCTGGACGGGGAGCCTGCCGTGGCTGTGCCCGTCTTCCAGTCGCCGGGCTCCAACGCCATCGCCATTTCCGACAACGTTCGGGAGACCATGGCGGAACTGGCGAAAGCCATGCCCGAGGGCGTTCGGTTCGAGATCGTTTATGACACGACGGAGTTCGTTCGCGCGTCTATCGAAAAGGTGATCGATACCTTGCTCGAGGCGATCGCCCTCGTCGTCATCGTCGTCATCCTGTTCCTGCAGACATGGCGCGCGTCGATCATCCCCCTGATTGCCGTTCCCGTCTCCATCATCGGCACCTTTGCCGTGATGTATGTCTTCGGCTTCTCGGTAAACGCGTTGACCCTGTTTGGTCTCGTCCTGGCCATCGGCATCGTCGTGGACGACGCGATCGTCGTTGTGGAAAATGTCGAGCGCAACATCGAAAATGGCCTCGCACCGCGCGAAGCGACCTATCGCGCGATGCAGGAGGTCTCCGGACCCATCATCGCGATTGCCTTGGTGCTGGTCGCCGTCTTCGTACCGCTGGCCTTCATCACGGGGCTTTCCGGGCAGTTCTACCGTCAGTTTGCGCTTACCATCGCAATCTCCACCGTGATCTCCGCCATCAACTCGCTGACGCTGTCACCGGCGCTGGCCGCCCTGCTGCTCAAGGGGCATCATGCCAAGAAGGACGTTCTGACGATCGCCATGGACAAGGCGCTCGGTTGGTTCTTCCGGGGGTTCAACCGTGCCTTCGGTGCGGCGTCCAACGGGTATGGCCGCAGCATTGGTGGACTTCTGTCGCGCAAGAGCGTGGTCATGGTTATCTATCTCGCGCTGGCCGGCGCGACCTATGCCATGTTTAACGCGGTTCCCGGCGGGTTCGTCCCGGCGCAGGACAAGCAGTATCTGATTGGTTTCGCCCAACTTCCCGATGGTGCGACCCTCGATAGAACCGAGAGCGTCATCAAAAAGATGAGCGACATCGCGCTGCAGCAGCCAGGCGTGAAGAATGCGATTGCCTTCCCCGGCCTGTCGATCAACGGGTTTACGATCGGCTCCAATGCCGGGATCGTCTTCGCCATTCTGGATGACTTCGAAAAACGAACGACGCCGGAGCTTTCGGGCGGCGCCATCGCAATGCAGCTGAACCAGAAATATGCCGGCATCCAGGATGCTTTCATCGCCATGTTCCCGCCGCCGCCCGTCAACGGTCTTGGATCCACAGGCGGCTTCAAGCTGCAGATCGAGGACCGCGCCGGCTACGGCTATCAGGCCCTGGATGAGGCGACCAAAGCCTTCATCGGCAAGGCCTACCAGACACCGGAGCTGGCGGGCATCTTCTCCAGCTTCCAGATCAACGTTCCGCAGCTCTTTGCAGACCTTGACCGTACAAAGGCCGAACAACTCGGTGTGTCGGTCACAGATGTCTTCGATGCGTTGCAGATCTATCTCGGCTCTCTTTATGTCAACGATTTCAATGCATTCGGACGGACCTACAGCGTACGTGTCCAGGCGGATGCGAAATATCGGGCAAAGCCAGAGGATATCGGACAGCTGAAGGTCCGCTCGCAGACGGGCCAGATGATCCCGTTGTCGGCGCTTCTGAACGTCGATGCCACCACGGGGCCGGAGCGAACGACCCGGTACAACGGTTTCCTCGCGGCGGATGTCAACGGCGCACCGGCACCGGGATTCTCGTCCGGTCAGGCGCAAGCCGCCATCGAGCAGATCGCGCGGGAAACGCTGCCCTCCGGAATCGATTTCGAATGGACCGATCTTACCTACCAGCAGATCCTGGCAGGCAGCTCCGGGTTTCTGGTCTTTCCGCTCGCTTTGCTTCTCGTCTATCTCGTGCTCGCGGCCCAATATGAGAGCCTCACACTGCCCCTTGCCATCATCATGATCGTGCCGATGGGCGTGTTGGCCGCGCTCACCGGGGTGTGGCTGACAGGGGGCGACAACAACATCTTTACCCAGATCGGCCTCGTCGTCCTTGTCGGACTGTCGGCAAAGAACGCCATCCTGATCGTCGAGTTCGCGCGCGAGCTGGAGTTCGAAGGGCGGACGCCCCTGCAGGCGGCTGTCGAAGCAAGCCGGCTGCGTCTGCGCCCCATTCTGATGACGTCGATGGCGTTCATCATGGGCGTGGTGCCGCTCGTCATCTCCACGGGGGCCGGGGCCGAAATGCGGGCCGCCATGGGGATCGCCGTCTTTTCCGGCATGATCGGCGTCACGATCTTCGGGATCTTCATGACCCCGGTCTTCTATGTGCTGGTGCGCAGGCTGGCTGGAAACCGACCGCTGAAGACGTCGGCAGAGGTGGACCACCCGCATCTTCAGCCCGCCGAATAGGCCTGCGATCCCATCGGGCGTAACGACCCGCCGCCGGACCTTGTGGTTCGGCGGCGCTTTGCGTCAGCGACAGAGGGGATGACAAAGTGCGATCAACAATGTCTAATCCGCCAACTTCCCATGCAGATGGAAATGTGATCTGTGAGATATTCCAAGGACGCGACCACGGCGATCTACGTGCCGGACGATCTTGATCGGCGCATCATTGCCCATCTCAGGGTGGATGGACGGGCATCGCTATCCAAGCTGTCGGACGCGCTGGGTGTCGCACGCGGCACCGTCCAGAACCGTCTGGACCGCCTGCTGGACACCGGAACCCTCCTTGGCTTCACCGTGCGCCTGCGCGAGGATTTCGATGCACAGACCATCCATGCCGTGATGATGATCGAGGTCGTCGGAAAATCGACGACCCAGGTGATCCGCCGCCTTCGGGGCATTCCCGAAATCTACGCGCTCCATACGACCAACGGAAATTGGGATCTGGTGGCGAACATGCGTTCTGCCACCTTGTCGGATTTCGACCGGGTGCTTCGAGAGGTCCGGATGATCGAGGGCGTGTCGAACAGCGAGACGAGCCTGCTTCTGAGCAGCGTCTAGAGAGGGGAGGGGAGGCCATGAGCTGCTACCGACGACTTGAGGAACTAGGCCTGGTACTGCCTGCCCCGCTGGCACCCGGCGGTAATTATGTGCCGGCTAAGAAAGCGGGCGACATGCTGTATCTGGCGGGGCAAGGTGCGGCACGGGCCGGCGGAGGCTGGCATACGGGAAAAGTCGGGCGTGATGTCTCGATCGAGGAGGCGCGAGGCCACGCCCGTATCGTCGCGCTTCAGGTTCTGTCGACGGTACAGCATGCGGTGGGGGATCTCGACGCGGTCGAGGTCATCAAGGTTTTTGGAATGGTCAACGCCACGCCGGATTTCACCGACCATCCGTTCGTCATCAACGGGTTTTCCGACCTGCTGATCGAGGTGATGGGCGAGGACGGCCGTCATGCGCGGTCGGCGATCGGCATGGGCTCGCTGCCCAACGGCATGACGGTGGAGATCGAGACGATCCTGCGCATCAAGCGGTAGCCGCTTCGTTTCCGCTTCAGGATTGGCAGACGATCTTTCCGATCTCGGTTGCCAACTGATCCTGCGAATAAGGCTTGCCGAGCCTGGGGATGTTGAGTTCCGTTCCCGCAGGCAGTTCCGCATATCCCGTCGCAATGAGGATCTTCAGATGCGGCCGCATCGCCAGTGCCTTCCTGGCCAGTTCTGCCCCGTTCATGCCCGGCATCGAGAAGTCGGTGATCATCAGGTCGAAGGCGTCGTCACCTTCCAGAATACCGAGGGCCTGACGACCGGAATTGGCCTCGACCACGCTGTGGCCAAGATCTTCCAGCATGTCCACGGTGCTCATGGCGATCAGGGCATCGTCGTCGACCATGAGGATTCGCAGCGAACCTGAGTCTTGCGACGGCCCGACAGACGGAACCTCCGGCGGAAAAGCCGTTTCGCGCGCTTCGCTTGGTTTTGCGACCGGGAGGCGCAGGACGGCCGTCGTGCCTTGGCCAGGCCGGCTCGACAGCTGCAGCGCGCCCTTCAGCTGGATCGCGAGGCCATGGATCATCGACAGACCAAGGCCGGTACCTTTTCCGAGTTCCTTGGTGGAAAAGAACGGATCGATGGCCTTGCGCAGCGTTTCCGCATCCATCCCGGTGCCGGTGTCGGTAACCGAAAGCACGAGATAGCGACCGGCCGAGAGCACGTCGGTGGCAACGGCGCGATCTTCCATGTCGAGCCGGATGGTGATGGTTCCGCCGTCCGGCATCGCGTCGCGCGCATTGACGACGAGGTTGAGGAGAGCAAGTTCGAGCTGGTTGCTGTCTGCCTCTGCCGGCGGCAGATCTGCGGTAATCTCGCTCTGCAAGGTGATGGCGGAGCCGACGGAACGGCGCAGAAGATCTTCCATCTCCGTCACCAGCTTGTGGAGGTCCACCGGCCCGACCTGCAGGTCCTGCCGTCGCGCAAAGGCCAGCAGGCGCTGGGTCAGCGACGCGCCGCGGCGCGCGCCCTGGACGGCACCGTCGATCAGTCGAACAGCCTTGGCGTCGCCATCCACATGCTTGCGCAGAAGTTCGAGGTTTCCGAGGACCGCCATCAACAGGTTGTTGAAATCGTGCGCAACACCCCCCGTCAACTGTCCAATGGCCTCCATCTTCAGCGCCTGTCGCAGTTGCTCCTCGGCTTTCTCGCGCTGCGCAACCTCGCTCATGACCGCGGCATGCGCTTCCTCGAGTTCTGCCGTCCGCTTCGTCACGCGGTCTTCCAGCGTCTCGTTGATCTGTCGCTGCTGTTCCTCAAGCCGGCGCCGCTCCGTGATATCGGCGGAGACACCGACGAGCTTGACCGGCCGGCCGTGACCATCGCGATAGACCTGCGCCCGGATCTCCGCCCAGTGCAGCGACCCGTCCGGCCAGACGACCTTGTATTCGATCGCGTAATCCTGCCCGGTCTCGATCGTATGCCGGACCGCGTCGATCATCCGCTCGCGATCTTCCGGGTGGATGGTCGAGATCAGCTCGTCGTAGCTCAGCGTGTCATCAGCGCCGCGCCCGAAAATCGACCGGCACGTAACGGACGTCGTCAACGCTTCCGTGGCGAGGTCGAACTCCCAGGCGCCGAGCCTTCCGGCCTCGAGTGCCGTGGCCAATCGCCGCTCGCCGTCGTCCAGCGCCTGCATCCGAAGTTGCGCGTCGAACTGCCGACGTCGTCCACGCATGGCCGTTCGGGCGACGCTGATGAAGGTCGTCGCATGGAACGGCCGCTCGATGAAACTGACATTGCCGAGCACCTCGGAGAGCCGGGCGGCCGCAGGATTGCGCTCGGGTCCACCGCCGCGCTGTGTGAGCACGATAAAGGGAAGATCCGACCAGCTCGGCTGTGCCGAAATCCAGCCGGAAAGGGCCTTGAGATCCGTCGAACGAAGGGCTTCCTCGGTGAGGACGCCAAAGGCGATGTTTTCGCCAAGCCGCTCGACGAACTGGGCCATGCTTTCTGCAGACAGGCATGTCATCCCCGCTTCCGCGAGCAGGGATGCTGCTATCTGGGCGTCGCGCCCGGCAGGCGCGAGGACGAGAACGGTCGCAACGCGATCAGTAATTGTCGCCACTCCCATCGGCAGGCGGCATCAGCGACGGGCCCCCGCTGGCGAGAACCGGCACGCCGCGAAGCACGCCCTGAAAGCCCACCAGCGGCTCGCCAAGGCTCAAGCCATCCGACCCGATCCGGTATTCGCGGATGGTGTCCTCGTGATGACCTGTCCGTTTCTTGATGACGGAGACCGCCCGCCGCACCTTTCCCATCGCCTCGAAATAGCGCAGCAGAATGACGGTATCCGCGAGGTACGTGACGTCGACGGGCGACTTCATGTCGCCGACCAGGCCGTGCTGGGCAACGGTCAGGAAGGTGTTTGCGCCCTGGCGGTTGAGATATTGCAAAAGCTCGTGAATGTGGAGAATGAGCGCATTTTCCTCCGGCATCGCAGCCTGATAGCCGTTGACGCTGTCGATGAGGACCGTTTTCGCGTTGGAACGGGTCACGCTTTCGCGAACGCGCTGGGCGAACTCGCCGGGCGACAGTTCTGCGGCATCCAGCTGTTCGATGTAGAGGTGTCCGGCAGCGCGCATCGCTTCCAGATCGATGCCCATGCTGCGCGTGCGGGCAAAGAGCAGGCCCAGTTCCTCGTCGAAGACGAAGATGGCCGCGGTTTCGCCGCGCTTGACCGCTGCGTCCACGAACTGCAGACCGAAGAGACTTTTGCCCGTGCCGGCCGGCCCGATGAGGAGCGTGCTCGATCCGCGGGTAATGCCGCCGCCGAGAAGGCCGTCGAAGGCGGGAATGCCGCTGCTGAGCATGGTCCGCGCGAAGTCCGTCCGGTGTTCCGTCGCGCGCAGGCGGGGGAACACGACGACGCCGCCGGTTTCGATGATGTAGTCGTGGTAGCCGCCGCGATAGGCCCTGCCGCGATACTTGATGATGCGCAGGCGGCGACGTTCGGCGCCATAGTTCGGGGACAGTTCCTCCAGATGAATGACACCATGGACGACGCTGTGCACCGTCTTGTCGAGGACATCCGCGGTAAGATCGTCGAGAAGCAGAACGGTCGCGCCCGATTTCGAGAAATAGTGCTTCAATGCAAGGATCTGGCGCCGGTAGCGCAGGGAACTCTGCGCCAGGAGACGGATCTCCGAAAGACTGTCGATGACGACCCGGCTCGGGCGCACGCGCTCGAAGGCTTCGAAGATCAGCTTGGTCGTTTCGCCGAGTTCGAGATCGGAGGAGTAAAGCAGGCTCTGCTGCTGTTCGGAGTCCAGCAGGCTTTCCGGCGGCACGAGTTCGAAAATCGTGATGTCCTCGCCGATCGTCATGCCGTGGGAGGTGGCGCTGCTGCGGAGTTCATCCTCCGTTTCCGACAGCGTGATATAGAGACAGCGCTCTCCGCGGGCCGCGCCCTCCAGCAGGAACTGCAAGGAGATCGTCGTCTTGCCCGTGCCAGGGGAGCCTTCCAGCAGAAAAACGTGCCGGCGTGAGAGGCCGCCTGCCAGCACGTCGTCGAGGCCCTTCACGCCGGTCATCGCCGTCGAACCCAGGTCAGTTGTCATCGTCTCATCCGTTCCTCGTCGGCGCGCGCGCCAACGTCGAGTCTACCTGCGGCGTCCTGAGAACGAAAATCCGGCTGTGCACTGTTTTCGACTGAAATCGCTGCGTTCATTGCGTGTAAATTATCCGTTACGCCTTGAAACGTCTAATCCTATTCGTCGGCGGATGCCCTGAAATCAAGGACGACATCCACCACGTCGTCCATTGCCCGTCGCCGCGTCTGCCGTCAATAACCGGTCATCTCCAGATAGCCGCGCCCCTGATGGCTACCGGAGACGCTGATCGGGCCTTCCCAGTAGGGCGTCCGTGTCGCCATCCACGCTTGCGGGTTCACGGCGGTGGTTGTGATGTCGAGACCGCGGGCGGGAAGCCTCAGGCGCCATCCGACAGGCACCGTCCGCCCCGCAACCTGCGCAGAGGAGAGGGGCTCGACCGTCAGGGCCCCCGGGGGGAGGGGGGAGGGCGTTCCGTCTGCCGCGATCCAGGTGGCGGATGTGTAGCCGGCGCCGCTGTCGCGAAGACGAAAGCCCATCAGCTTTTCGCCGCTGTCGAAATGCAACGAGAACCAGTCCCAGCCCGTCTGGTCCGCTGCCAAGGGCTGCGACGACCATTCCCGATCGAGCCAGGCCTGGCCGGTGACCGCGACATCGCCGCCGGGCAACGAAATCGTGCCGCGGACGGTGTAGAAGGGTTGGGAATAATAGTAGCTCGCCTGTCCCGCGGCAGACTTGACCGAATATCCGCCTTGCCCCTGCAGCACGATCGGACCCTTCGCCGTGAGGCCGAGCGCATAGCCGAATTCTGCTCCCGTGGCCCTGAGCGTGACATTCGCAATTCCATCGCTCGGCCCGCTCGTTTCCGACCCTTTCGCCGGTGCGGCAGCCTGCATGCGCCAGTCGTCGATCCAGGCGTCGAACGGCTCCGGTGTGACGCCGGCCTGACCGATGCCGCCTCGGGCAATGCGCTCCGCCACGAAGTGCCGGTCCGGCGTCGTCAGACCGGCATGTCCCATCCAGATCTGCGGACTGTTCCAACCCTCACGGTCCCCCGGCTGCAGCGCGGACCGGAAGAGCGTCCACTGCACCCCGTACGCCTTTCCGTCGGCGCCCATGAGGTTGGCCGTGATGTACCACCATTCGATGCGGAAATCGGGATGCGCGCCATGATCGCGCGGGAACGCGAAGCTTTTGCCGGGTTCTGGCACGGCGAAGCCTTCGGCCGTCGTGCCGAGACCCGCGAAACCTTGTGCGCCGGCCGGCATCGGCTGGCTGAAGCCGAGCAGAACCGACATCAGGAGCAGGATGGTAACGTTGGCGGTGGGGAGCCTACCGTTCATTGGCAAAGACTTTCAGGAGGTCGGAAGGCGCCGTGGCGGCCAGCTGGCGCAAGGGAATGAGGGCCGACAGAAGGCTCGCGCCAAGGGCAAGTATCGCAAGCCGCACCCAGTCGGCGGGGAAGACATGCATCGGAAGCTGCCAGCCGAAAGCTTCGACGTTGACGACCGAGAGCAGCACCCAGGCGAGCCCGAGACCAACGGGCAAGGCTGCAATCAGGGTGATCACGGCCAGAACCAGTGTTCTTGCGAGTTCGAGAACGACAAGCTGGCGGCGGGTCAGTCCCATGGCCCAGATCGGCGCAAGCTGCGGCAGCCGCATTGTGGAAAGCGTCATCAAGCTGGCAAACATGGCGAGACCAGCCACGCCGAGCGTGAGAACGTTGAGGGCGGCGGTGACCGAAAAAGTCTGCTCGAAAACCGCGAGGGAACGGCGCTTGAGGCTCCCCTGATCGACGATGTTCTCCGGCGGAAGGTCGAAGCGCGCGCGCAAAGCCTCCGAGAAAGCGGCGACGTTTTCCGGGGGAAGCCGAATCCCGTAGCGAAGGCGCGCGACGTCGGGATAGTGGGTGGTCAGCGCATCAAGACCGATCATCACCTGAGGGAGGGGATTGCCGTAGTCGGAGTAGACGCCGGCAATCGTCGTGGTCCAGCCGCCAGGAAGCATCAGGCTGTCGCCGATCTCAAGTCCGTCCCGCCGTGACAGTTGTTCGTTGACCAGCGCCCCGGCGCCGTTCGCCACACGATCCCAGGTCTCCGGCGTGCGGGCGAGCAGGGGCCAGTTTTCACGATATGTCGGATCGTCCGCGACACCGTAGATCTCGACCGGTGCGTCGGCGATGTCTCCGGAAACGCTCCAGATCGGCAGAACCGCATCGACCCGGCCCTTCAGCCATCCGCGCAGGGCTGCGGCTTCGGGCTCGCTACGGGCGGTCACATAAAGCTCGGCCGCAAGCCGCTGATCGAGCCAGCCGGTGAAGGTCAGCCTGAAGCTCGAGACCATGGTGCCAACGCCGATGTTGGCGGAAAGGGCAAGGAGCAGCGCCATGAGGGCCAGCGACAGGCCGGGCAGCTGCTGGCGGGTATCCGCCCAGAACCATTGTGCGATAGGGTGCCGGGCCAGCCACTGCATGAGGGCGAGGAACAGCGCGAGAAGGACTGGCAACAACAGCGCGGCACCGAGAAGCAGGCCCCCGAGCACGGAAAAACCGACCACCAGGCCCGAACCAAAGCCTGCAAGCGCGATCGTCGCGGCAAACAGCGTCGCGGCCGCTGCCGCCTGCAACCGAAGTCCGGACTCGGATGCGCGCGCCCACGCGCGTGGCTGGGCCGGTGCGAGGAGGGGCATGCGCCATACGCGCCAGAGGCTCTGCGCCGCGGCTGCAAGCGTGCCAAACAGCGCGATCGCGAGACCGGACGCCCACCATTGTGGTCGCAGCGACAGCGTGCCGGGAACGCTCGCGCCGTAGAGTCCCTGCAGGGTCGCGGCAACACCGGGTAGAAGGATGGAACCGACGAGATAGCCGAGCAGAACGCCAGCGACGCCGGCGACGATGGCGAACCCCACAAGCTCCGCCAGAAGAAGGCCTGTCAGGGTGGATGCCGGGAGGCCCAGCGAGCGGAGCGTGCGGAAGGTCGCCCGTCGCTGTTCGAAAGCCAGTCCGATGGCGGAATAGACGATGAACAGGCCGACCGCGAAAGCGAGAAATCCGAAGGCGGTCAGGTTGAGGTGAAAGCTGTCGGTCAGGCGCGCGAGGTCGCCTCGCGCATCCGGTGCCTTGACCACCAATGTCGGCGCGATCTCTCCGATCGCCCGTAGATCCCGTCGCTGACCGGGCGCGACGATCAACTGGCTGATCTCGCCGGGCTTGCCGAGAAGCTGCTGTGCAACGCCGATATCGGTCATGCCGATGCCGGCGGGGAGGGAAGAGGTGCGCTTTACCGGCGGTAGGGCGGATCCGGACAGCTTATCCGCCGTTTCGGGAGACAGGTAGAGCAGACCGGGAGGCGTGAGGAAGGCTGCGAGATCTCCGTCGCGCGCGACATCCGCATTCAGCCCCTCGGTCGGCATGGTAAGAGGATCGATGCCGATGATGTTGAGGCGCGTTTGACCGAGGCGGAGCGTCCCATCGACCACCGGCGAAACGAGCCATCCCGCGCGGCGCAGCGCGATATAGTCGGATTGCGTGATCGGCGCGCCCGTGCCGCTGACGATCCGGTCAAGACGGTCCTGTCCGAGCGTCGCAGCTGCGCGATCATAGCTCGCGCGCGCCTCGGCATTAATCGCCTGAACGCCGGACCAGAGAGCGGTCGCAAGCGACAGACCAAGGAGCAGCATGACCAGCTGCATCGGCCGTCTGCGCCAATGCGACAAGAGCGCTGCCATCGCGGTGCGGCGCATCATGCCGTGGGAACCGTTGTTGCGTCGATGCAGCCCGAGCGCAGATGGATGCGGCGATCCAGGCGTCGCGCCAGACGGTCGGAATGCGTGACCATCAGAAGCGAGGATCCCGTTTCCGCCACGAGCGACAGCATGAGGGCCATCACGGCATCGCCCGTTGCTTCGTCGAGATTGCCGGTCGGTTCGTCCGCCAGCACCAGTTTCGGCCGTGCGGCCAGCGTACGCCCGATCGCCACGCGTTGCTGTTGGCCGCCTGACAATTGTTCGGGATAGCGGGCAAGGAGGTGGTCAAGCCCGAGCCTTTCCGTCAGCTGCCGCTGCCAGGCCGCGTCGAACCGGCCAGCAAGGCGCGCATGAAATGCGAGATTTGCCGCAACGGTCAGGGATGGGATCAGGTTGAACTGCTGAAACACCAGTCCGACCGTCGACCGACGCAGGCTGGCCCGCCCCTTGTCGTCGAGCCCGCCGATTTCCTGTCCGTCGACCATGATCCGACCGTCGTCGGGATGATCGAGGCCCGCGACCAGATGCAGCAGCGTGCTCTTGCCGCTGCCGGATTCACCGGTGAGCGCAAGGCTTTGCCCTGCGTCCAGCGTGAGGTCTATCGCTTGCAGGACCATGAGCGGGCCCTCGGCTGTCCCATAGCTTTTCGAGACGCCTTGGAGAACGACGAGCGTCTCCGTTCGATCCGAAAGCGGGGGCAGGGGCATGCGTGTCGTTCCTTCCAGGCGGTGCGTCAGTCAGAATTGTGACCCATGCCGAGCAGCAGGTCGAACATGTCGCGACCGCATGGTCTCCAAGTAGTCGGCGGAACAGCCTTGTCCATGTCGAGGCCGGCTTTTCTCCCGCCGTCATGCCCTTTGTCACCCCCAGAAACCAGGGATCGAACATCAGCTTTTAATATTGACTCTAATTGTCATGTTTTATAGCTGTCATAGCAGGGGGCAGGCATTCGTCTGCCGGTTCAACATGTCGGCCATGTCATATCATCTCCGCGGGAAACCCTGCGGCGAATGGGCTTGCCGTGTCCGCTGAAAGGAAACGACATGATCATTCGGAGCGTCCGGTCCCTTCGTCTTGCCTGCTCTTGCCTTATCGCCATCGGTTCGCTGGCACCCTCAACCAAAGTGGCCGCACAAGACGGGGGGATGGCGCAGGACGCTACCGCGTTGCAAGAGCCGACGGCGCTGCCTGCGATTGTCGTCAAGGGCAAACGCGTCCGGCAGGGCGCGCCGGAAGACACCCCGCTCGCAACCCGGACAACGGAAGAGGAAATCTCCGGGAGAGATATCGACGATCTCGACGATCTCGGGGATACCACGGAGCCGGGCGTCAGTTTCGTATCGGCAACGAAGAGCGTCAATATTCGCGGTCTGGAAAACGATCGCGTCCGCACGACCATTGACGGCATCCCCATTCCCTACCTGTCGGACGGCGTGCGCGGATCTCTTGGCGGGGTCGATACCTATGATTTCGCGTCTCTTGGTACGATCGACATTCTACGCGGTGCCGATTCGAGCCGGGCCGGCTCCGGAGCACTCGGCGGCGCGGTTATTCTGCATACGCTGGAGCCGGAAGACCTGATGGCTGCGGGTGCGACGGTCGGCGGTGTGGCCAAGCTCGGCTATGACGGCGCCGATCGCGCGCTGACCGGGGCCGCAGCGGTTGCCAAACGCTTCGACAACACCTCCGTGCTCTTCCAGAGTTCCTACAAATACGGACATGAGGAAAAGACAGGTGGCGATACCGGAGGTTACGGCCCGACGCGCACGGAGGCCGATCCGCAGGATCTCAACCGACGCAACATTCTCTTCAAGATGCGCCAATCGCTCGAAGGCGGCCATACGATCGGTTGGACGGCGGAGCATTACGACCAGAACACGTCGACCAACTTGCGTCAAACCCAGGGCGTGACCTACCAGCCAGATGACTATGACCGGAGTTCCGACAAGAAGCGGGACCGGTTATCGCTCGACTATGTCTTCGATGCCGAAAGCGACGGAAGGTGGATCGACAGCGCCTTTGCGACCGTTTATCTCCAGCGCGCCGAGCGCGTTGAAGGCACCCACGGCACCCGGCTGACCGCACCGGCCGGCTTCTACATGCGATCGAGCACCAATGAAGCGCGCTCCTATGGCGCGAGCGCCTATGCGCGATCGAGCTTTGATACCGGCGCGTTCAGCCACCAGCTGACCTTCGGCGGCAATCTCGACCTGACCCGGACAACCCAGTACCAGAAGGGCGACGATAGCTGCGACATCGTCTTTGCCCCTCCCTGCGCAAACTTTCACAACAACCGCTCTGACATGCCCGATACCGACAGCATGATCGTGGGCCTGTTTGCCGAGGACACCATCGGGATCGGCCAGAGCGACATCTCCCTGACACCCGGCCTACGCCTCGACGGGTACCGTTACGATCCGCAGGAGACCGCGACCTATACCAGCATCGGCAGCAGCCCTGATCTGCCCGACGGACAGAGCGATGTCCGCCTCTCGCCCAAATTGCGCGCGGCTTGGCAGGTCCGTCCGGACATCGAGCTCTACGCCCAGGTGGCGACCGCGTTCAAGGCACCGAACGTCGCCCAGCTCTACAGCAATTACGACAATGCCCCGCTCTACCGGCAGATCGGCAATCCGGATCTTGATCCGGAGACAAGCTTCGGTTTCGAAGCCGGCGCCAGCTTTGGCGATGAGGATTTCGGCGGGCGCGTTTCAGCCTACAGCACGCGCTACACGAACTTCATCGACACGGAAACAACGCCCGAGGCGGGGTATCGGGTCGGCACCATCGAATATTTCAATCGCGCGCGCGTTCGCATTTCCGGCGTCGAAGCTCGTGCGCAAAAAACCCTGTCGTCGGGCATCGATCTCCATGGATCGCTCGCCTATGCCCGCGGAACCGATCTCGATACGCACGCGCTCCTCGCCTCCGTCGCACCCCTGAAGGCAATTCTTGGCCTGGGATACAACACCAAGATCTGGGGAACGGACCTCAGCCTTGTCACCGCGGCTGCCGTCGATGCGGATTCGGCGGCTGGCACCCGTCCCGGCGGCTACGGGGTCGTCAACCTTACGGGCTGGTGGGAGCCCGCACAGGCGAACGGCCTGCGTCTCCAGGGTGGCATCTACAATATGTTCGACAAGACCTATCTCGACGCTCTCGAGGTCAAGGCCATCGCCAACGCATCCGCGTTCTATTCGGAAGCCGGACGCACCTTCAAGGTGTCGCTGACCCAGAAATTCTGACGCCGGTGTCCCCGGAGCATCCCGCCTGTGCCGGCGAGGGGGGGGCGTTCCGGAAGCCAGCGGCTTGCCCGGAACCCGCGCCGGTCGAAAGGGCGCCGGTCGAAAAGTTGGTATTTGACCTTCGGCTCCGGGCATGATCGTCCACGGCTCATGCGAGATATCGGTTGAACCAGGCAATCGTCCGATCCCAGGCGAGCTTTGCGGCCGCTTCGTCGTAACGCGGCGTCGAGTCGTTATGGAATCCATGGTTGGCACCGGGATAAATATGCGCCTCATAGGTCTTGCCGGCTGCCTTCAAGGCGGCCTCGTAAGCGGGCCAGCCTTCGTTGACCCCTTTGTCCAGCTCCCCAAAATGCAGAAGGAGCGGCGCCTGGATCTTGGGCACATCCTCGGACTTCGGCTGCCGACCGTAAAACGGCACGGCCGCCGCCAGCTCGGGATAGGCAACCGCCGCGGCATTGGAGACGCCGCCGCCATAGCAGAAGCCTGTCATTCCGACCTTCCCGGTCGCGGCGTTATGCTTCATCAGGAATTCCACGGCCGCGAAAAAATCGTTCATCAGCTTCGTCGGGTCGACGGTCTTCTGCAACTCGCGGCCCTTCTCGTCATTCCCGGGATAGCCGCCGACGGAACTCAGGCCATCGGGCGCCAGGGCTATGAAGCCTGCCTTTGCAACCCGACGCGCCACGTCTTCGATATAGGGATTGAGGCCGCGGTTCTCATGGACCACGACCACCGCAGCAACGCGTCCCTGCGGTTTCGCCGGCTTGACGAGGTAGCCGCGCACCTCTCCGTGTCCCCGGGGCGATGGATAGGTGATGTATTCGGCAAGGATATCGGGATCGGTGAAGGCGACCTGCTGCGCAAGCGCATAATCCGGGCTCATGGAGGAAAGGATCGCCGCAGCCGTCAGTCCGCCGATCGCGAATTTGGCGGCGCGGTCGAGAAACTCGCGCTTGGAGATCTTTCCATGAGCATAGTAATCGTAGAGTTCCAGGAGCTCCTGGTCGAAATCCTTGGCTGTCAGGCGCGTCATCGCGGCATCTCCCTCTCGTCCTGTCTCTTAAACGGTAGACGGGAACGGAGGAAGCGTCGCTTCACAAATGCGACACCGGACTATCTTCCTTCAGGCCTTCGCCTTCGCCTTGTTGACGAAATGCGCATTGCCGAGCCCGGTGCCGATGGTGAGCACGGCCCATTTGGAAATATCTGTCATGAAGGGGATCTGGGAAAGGCCCTGGACGACCGCATCATTGTGCATCATCACCACGGTCTGATGGCCGTCGATCTCGGGAATGGCTTTCTTGATGGCCGCCGGGAGGTTGAAGCTGTCGCTTTCCCAATTGCCGCCGGGAAGATTCTGTCCTCCGCGCTCGATGGACCCGTCCGCCTTGATGATCCCCGGGCAACCGATACCGATCAAGGGTGCCGGCGCCAGGTTTTCCGCCTTGGCACGGGCGATCAGGTCCTTGAGCATCCCGATGAGCCGCTCGACGGCTGCGCTCCGGCTCGGGCGATCGTCGGCGTGCCGCCAGATCTCCGACTGCCAGACGGCAGCCTCCTCAAGATAATGCCTGTTGTCGGACTTCGCCTTTCCGAGATCGACCACGCCCGCCCGCATGTTCGTCCCGCCGATATCCACGGCGAAGATCGCCTTGTGCCCCTTTAGCATCCAGGCCGGCATCAGATGTACCGCGCCGATCAGGCCTGCGTCGTCGGAATGATGGACGATCGGAACCAGGTGAACATGGACGCCGCGCTCGGCAAGCAGCATCTCGGTGCGCGCAATGGCCAGTTCGCCCGACCGGCTCTGCCGGAAGCCGCCGCCGACAGCAATTCGTTCGGTTCCGGACCAGTGCTTCTGTTTCAGAAAACGCGTGACGACATCCGCGAACTCCTGCGCGAAATCCTCGACCGCGCTCCAGACCAGGGCTGATGCTTGGGCGTTCTTGCCTTTAAGAAAGCCGTCGATCTCGCGCTTCGGAAGATCGGCCGTCGGCACCTTTCCGATCGGGTCGATGTCGACCGCGCGCATGACCTTGCGCCAGGCGTCCAGCTTGGCGCGGAACTCGGCTTTCGTCGCCTTGTCGCCGATAAAGCCATCCTTGTCGCGAATCTCGATATTGTAGTCATCGATCGTCAGGGCGGGCAGGTCGAGGGCGCCGTTCGTCAGGGGGCCTGCGGCCTGATCCTGTGTCGCAATCTCTGACGTGACCATCAATCCTCCATCCTTTACATTTTCGTGGCACTGGAACGTGCCGCGGCGCGGGATGTTCCCGACTGCACCCCGTGACGGCTTGCAGCGCTCCTAAAAGAGACGGTTTTGACCGCTGTCGATCCGTCCGCAAGCCTTGGGCAAGGCCAGTCCTGTTAACCTTTCATTAACCGACCCAGCGTTAAACATCGTAAACGAATCCTTAACCCAGATGGACACAGTGCCCACAGACGCCCGCTCGATCCGTATCAAGGGCCGCTCCTTTCTCGCGGTCGTTCTCTCACCGGACCTGCCGCTCGACGCGTGGCTGATCCGGCTGGATGACCTCGCCGCGCGTTCTGCAGGCTTCTTCTTCGGCCGGCCGGCTGTCCTCGATGTCGCGGACCTCAAGCTCGACCGGGCACAGCTGAAAGCGCTCGTCGACGAACTTACGCGGCGCAATGTCAGCATCATGGGCATCGAAGGCGCGCGTCCGTCCGCGATCGCGCCGGGGATGCCGCCGGCCTTGAAGGGCGGACGCCCGGCTTCCGACTTCGAGGTCGCGACCAGCGATCCGACGGACGCCGAAACGTCCGGCGATCCGGTGCCGGACTCCACCGAGGCGCGCGCGGACGAGCCCCGCCCGGCGCTGCAATCGCTCGTCATTCGGGAGCCGGTCAGGTCCGGGCAATCCGTCGTCTTTACCGAGGGCGATGTGACCGTGGTCGGTTCGGTGGCCTCGGGTGCCGAAATCATCGCTGGCGGCTCGATCCATATCTACGGCGCGCTGCGTGGCCGCGCCATGGCGGGCGCCGTCGGCAATGCGGCCGCACGGATCTTCTGCCGGAAGCTCGAGGCCGAACTGGTCGCGATCGACGGCGTCTACAAAATGGCCGAAGACATGGCCCCCGGCTTCCGCGGACAGCCCGTCCAGCTGTGGCTGGAGGACGATGCGATCATGGCAGAGAAACTCAAGTGAGCCGCAAACGGCCAAAACAGGAGAGCAAGATGGGGAAAGTCATCGTCGTTACGTCAGGCAAGGGTGGGGTCGGCAAGACCACGTCCACGGCCGCCCTCGGTGCCGCCCTGGCTCAGAGGAACGAAAAGGTTGTCGTGGTCGACTTCGATGTCGGGCTGCGCAATCTCGATCTGGTGATGGGCGCCGAGCGCCGCGTCGTCTACGATCTGATCAATGTCATCCAGGGTGACGCAAAGCTGCCGCAGGCGCTGATCCGGGACAAGCGGCTCGAGACCCTGTTCCTGCTGCCCGCGTCGCAGACGCGCGACAAGGACAATCTGACGGAAGACGGCGTCGAACGCGTCATTGCCGAGCTGAAGCAGCATTTCGACTGGATCATCTGCGACAGCCCGGCCGGCATCGAGCGCGGCGCGACGCTCGCCATGCGCCATGCGGATGTCGCCGTGGTCGTGACCAATCCGGAAGTCTCGTCGGTGCGCGACAGCGATCGCATCATCGGTCTGCTCGACTCCAAAACGCTGAAGGCCGAAAACGGCGAACGCATGGAGAAGCACCTGCTTCTCACGCGTTACGACCCGGTCCGCGCCGAGCGTGGCGACATGCTGAAGGTCGAGGACGTGCTGGAGATCCTGTCGATCCCGCTGCTCGGCATCATCCCCGAAAGCATGGATGTGCTGCGTGCCTCCAATATCGGCGCGCCGGTTACGCTCGCCGATGTGCGGTGCCCGCCGGCCATGGCCTATTTCGATGCCGCCCGTCGGCTGGCCGGGGAAACCCTGCCGGTGACGATCCCCGGTGAGAAGCGTGGCCTGTTCGGCAAGATCTTCGCACGGAGGGCCGCATGAGCATTTTCCGTCTTTTCACCAAACAGAGGTCCGCGCCCATGGCGCGCGAGCGGCTGCAGGTTCTGCTCGCGCACGAACGCGGTGCCGCCGGCTCCGACCTGGTCGCCATCCTGCGCGAGGAAATCCTCGCCGTCATCGCAAAGCACGTGCAGATCGACAGCGACAAGGTGCATGTGAAGATGGACCGGGACGAGCACATGTCGATCCTGGAGATCGATGTCGAGATCCCGCTGAACGCCGCCAAGCAGGCGGCCTGAAGCGGCAAGCGCCTCGCTCCGCGGCCCGACCCTGGACCGCGGTGCAACGCCAAACGTCACGACGACAGAAACGACGCCCGAGCGCCTGCTCCGGGCGTCGTCTTCGTTTCGGTTCGGCGCGTTTGCGGGGGGGGGGCTCGGAATTCCCGTTATCTTTCCGTGACTTGTCGTTTTTCTCGAATTTTTCCGAATGAGGCTGTTGACGAGAATGACCTGGTAGCCCTATAACC
>NZ_LMQE01000008.1 GCF_001424065.1 Rhizobium sp. Leaf384 | reverse complement strand
TAGGGCTACCAGGTCATTCTCGTCAACAGCCTCATTCGGAAAAATTCGAGAAAAACGACAAGTCACGGAAAGATAACGGGAATTCCGAGCCCCCCCCCGCAAACGCGCCGAACCGAAACGAAGACGACGCCCGGAGCAGGCGCTCGGGCGTCGTCAATCAAGATGCGCAACGAGGTCGTCCCCCTGGCTGCGTTGCCTACTGCGCTGTCTCCAGCGGCTTTGGCACATAGTTGAGGATCGGCCCGAGCCAGCGCTCTACGTCGATCACCGACATCCCCTTGCGACGGGCGTAATCCTCCACCTGATCCCGCTCCACCTTGGCGACGCCGAAGTAGTAGGCGTCGGGATGGGCGAGGTAGAGCCCGGAGACGGATGAACCCGGCCACATGGCAAAGCTCTCCGTCAGCCGCACGCCGATCTCTGCTTCCGCGTCGAGCAGAGTAAACAGCGTGGTCTTTTCCGTATGATCCGGCTGGGCGGGATAGCCGGGCGCCGGGCGGATGCCTGCATAAGGCTCGGCGATCAGCGCGTCGGGGGCGAAAGCTTCATCGGTCGCATAGCCCCAGAGCTCCTTGCGAACGACCTCATGCATGCGTTCGGCAAAGGCTTCGGCGAAACGGTCGGCAAGCGCCTTGACCAGGATTGCCGCGTAATCGTCGTTCGCACGCTCGAATCGTTCGGCAATCGCGACTTCCTCGATCCCCGCGGTGACCACGAAGCCGCCGACATAGTCGCTCACGCCGCTGTCGGTTGGCGCAACGAAATCGGCCAGCGCCATATTCGGCCGACCGTCGCGCTTGGCCATCTGCTGTCGCAGCGTATGCAGGGTCGCGAGCGGCACTTGGCGGGTCTCATCCGTGAAAAGCTGAATGTCGTCGCCCGTGGATCCCGCCGGCCAGAAGCCGATCACCGCCTTCGGCGCGAACCATTTTTCCGAAATGATTTGCGCCAGCATGGCTTGAGCATCGGCGAACAGCTGGCGCGCAGCCGTCCCCTGACGCTCATCGTCGAGAATCTTCGGATAGACCCCTTTCATCTCCCAAGTCTGGAAGAAGGGCGTCCAATCGATATAGCGCGCAAGTTCGCCGAGATCCCAGCCTTGGAACACGCGGGTTCCGAGGAAGGAGGGACGGGTCGGCTGGTAGGTCGCCCAGTCAGCACGATGACGGTTCGCGCGTGCGCGCTCCAGCGGCAGACGCTGTTTTTCGCGCTCGGACCGCGCATGGGCATCGGCCACCTTGCGATACTCCGCCCGGATGGTCTCGATATAGGGATCGCGGGCCTCCGGCGAGAGAAGGTTTGACACGACGCCGACCGCGCGGCTGGCATCCGTGACATACACTGCCTGACCGAGATCGTACCGCGGATGGATCTTGACAGCCGTGTGAACGCGGCTGGTCGTCGCGCCGCCGATCAGCAGCGGCAGGCTCATGCCCTCGCGCTGCATTTCCGCCGCGACATGAACCATTTCGTCGAGCGACGGAGTGATCAGACCGGAAAGACCGATGATATCGACCTTTTCGGCTTTCGCCACCTCCAGGATCTTGGTCGCAGGCACCATGACGCCGAGATCGATGATCTCGTAATTGTTGCAGGCCAGCACGACACCGACGATGTTCTTGCCGATATCGTGAACATCGCCCTTTACCGTCGCCATCAGCACCTTGCCGGCGGACTGTCGCGCCTCACCGCCTTCGGCGAGCTTCTCGGCCTCCATGTACGGCAGGAGCACCGCCACGGCCTGCTTCATGACGCGCGCCGATTTCACCACCTGCGGCAAAAACATCTTACCGGCACCGAAGAGATCGCCGACGACGTTCATGCCGGCCATCAGCGGGCCCTCGATGACATGCAGCGGCCGGGCCGCGGCACGTCGCGCTTCCTCCGTGTCGTCGGCGATGAACTCGGTGATGCCGTTGACGAGCGCATGTTCCAGCCGCTTGTCGACCGTCCATTCACGCCAGCGCAGATCGCGCTCCTTCGCCTCGCGGCCGGCCGCGCCCTTGAACCGTTCGGCCAGCGCCAGCAGTCGGTCCGTCGCATCCGGTCGGCGATTGAGAACCACGTCCTCGCAGGCGTCGCGCAGTTCCGGCTCGATCGCGTCGTAGACGATCAGCTGCCCGGCATTGACGATGCCCATGTCCATGCCGGCCTGGATGGCGTGGTAGAGGAACACGGCATGCATGGCCTCGCGCACCGGCTCATTGCCACGAAACGAGAAGGACAGGTTGGACACGCCGCCCGAGATATGGACATGCGGCAGCGTCGCCACGATTTCCCGTGTCGCCTCGATGAAATCGACGCCGTAATTGTTGTGCTCCTCGATCCCGGTCGCAACCGCGAAGATATTGGGATCAAAGATGATGTCCTCGGGCGGAAAGCCGACCTCTTCGGTCAGGATCCGGTAGGCGCGGGTGCAGATCTCCACCTTGCGTTGGCGGCTGTCGGCCTGCCCCTTCTCGTCGAAGGCCATGACCACGACCGAGGCGCCATAAGCCCGGCACAACCGGGCCTGGTGCAGGAAGCTCGCCTCGCCTTCCTTCAGCGAAATGGAATTGACGATCGACTTGCCCTGAACGCATTTGAGCCCGGCTTCGATCACCTCCCATTTGGAGCTGTCGATCATCACCGGCACCCGGGCGATATCCGGCTCGGCGGCA
Source organism: Rhizobium sp. Leaf384 (assembly GCF_001424065.1). Taxonomy (GTDB): domain Bacteria; phylum Pseudomonadota; class Alphaproteobacteria; order Rhizobiales; family Rhizobiaceae; genus Ferranicluibacter. Next base: position 369,500 of record NZ_LMQE01000008.1, on the reverse strand, counting down.
ATCAGGTTGAGGAACTCGATCATGGCCTGCTTGGAATCGATCAGGCCCTCGTCCATGTTGATGTCGATCACCTGCGCGCCGTTTGCCACCTGGTCGCGTGCGACATCCAACGCCGCGGCATAATCGCCTGCCGTGATCAGCTTGCGGAATTTCGCAGAGCCGGTGACGTTGGTGCGCTCGCCCACATTGATGAAGGGAATGTCCTTCGTCAGCGTGAAGGGCTCCAGCCCCGAGAGGCGCATCTGCGGAGCGACGGCCGGGATCTGCCGGGGTGAAAAAGCCGCCATGATCAGACCCTCGCCTGTACGGTACCGTCACGGGTGGCGGCGTCGAGAGAGGTGCGCGGAAGATGCCCGACGACAGCCTCTGCAATGGCCTTGATATGTGCCGGCGTCGAGCCGCAGCAACCGCCGACGATGTTGACCAGACCGTCCTGCGCAAATCCGGCAATCTGTGCGGCCATCTCGTCCGGACTTTCGTCATAGCCGCCGAACTCGTTGGGCAGGCCCGCATTCGGATAGGCACAGATCAGCGTATCGGCAACGGCCGAAAGTTCCGCAAGATGCGGCCGCATCGCATTGGCGCCGAGCGCGCAATTGAGCCCGATCGAGAACGGCCGCGCATGGCGCAGCGAGTACCAGAACGCCGTCGGCGTCTGGCCGGAAAGCGTACGACCGGAAAGGTCGGTAATCGTGCCGGAAATCATCACCGGCAGCCTGATGCCGCGCTCGGCAAACACTTCCAGCGTCGCAAAGACGGCCGCCTTGGCATTCAACGTGTCGAAGATCGTCTCGATCAGCACGATGTCCGTGCCGCCGTCGATCAATCCGCGCAGCTGCTGGCCATAGGCGGCGCGCAGGTCGTCGAAACCGACAGCGCGGTAACCGGGATTGTTGACATCGGGCGAGATCGAGGCTGTGCGGTTTGTCGGCCCAAGCGCGCCTGCCACGAACCGGCGGCGCCCGTCCTTGTCCTGCGCACGCAAGCCGGCCCGCCGCGCAAGGCGTGCGCCGTCGCGATTGAGCTCGTAAACCGCGTCTTCCATGCCATAGTCGGCCTGGGCGATCGTGGTGGAGGAGAAGGTGTTGGTTTCCAGGATATCCGCACCTGCCAGTGCGTAGCGATAGTGGATGTCCTCGATTGCAGCCGGTTGCGTGAGCGTCAGCAGGTCGTTGTTGCCCTGGAGATGGCAGTCGCATCCTTGAAAGCGCTCGCCGCGAAAATGTTCTTCGGTCAGGCCGAGCTGCTGGATTTCGGTTCCCATCGCACCGTCCATGATGAGGATCCGCTCGGATGCAGCCTGGCGCAGTGCACGGGCAACCTCGGAGCCGTCGGGCGCCGGGGACGGTTCGCCGAATAGGGCCGTGATGGCGGACATGGGACAACCTTTCGCCTGCTGTACAGGCCTCGAAGTGACATAAAGATATATTTATGTCAATATATGTGGCTTTTGGATGCGCGCAAGGCAGTCCTTGAGCTCGAAGATGGCGCAGAGGATGTGGTAGAAGGTACTGGCCGGGGCAGCTTCTTCAACAAAAACGCCGCTTTCGGGCAGCTTGTCACGCCACAAGCCCTTCACGGGTACATTCAGAAACAGGTTCAAGGCCTCGATCGCGCGTTCGGCCGAGCCGAGGTAGCGCGCCTGTGCGTCGCCGTCGCTGAGTGCAGCGAGGCGGATTGCCGCCTTCAGCCACTCGGTCTGCGGCCAGAGCCGCGCCAGCGGATCGCGAACGGAGAAGTCGTCGTTAAGTTGCATGATGGCGACCTTGCGCGTCGCGCAGATGCCGTGCGCCTCGCCGAGGTCGAACAAACGTCGTGCCTTGACGATCGCACCCGCATCGCCGCGACGCTCGCCCCAGCGCAACAAAAGCCAGGCCCATTCGAACTGGTGCCCCGGTTCCACCACCCGACCGAGATCACCGGGCATCGGCGCCCAGTCATGATCGAAGAATTCGCGAAGGGCGCCGGTCTGCGGATCGATGAAGCGATCCATGCAGAGTGCCGCGATCTCATCGGCGAGATTGGTCCAGCCGATTTGATCGAAACCCTCGACCTCTTCGCTGGCAAGACAGGCCTCGAAGAGGTGCATGTGCGGATTGGAGCAGAGCGGCAGGCGCGGCGGCTGGTCTTCCTCGAAGCCTGCGACCGGATGCTTGCACCAGTTCTCCAGCCGGGTCTTCAGGGATGCGCTGCGCTCCGCCATCTCCGCAAGCCGCTCGGGAAACGCGCGTGCCAGATAGGCAAAGGCGAGCAGGGCAAAGGCCTGGTTGTAGATATCGAACGACGCGTCGAGCAGCGTGCCGTCCGCATCCGCAAGCGCACCGTAGAAGCCGCTCGGCTGCAGGAACACCCGGTCGAAGAACGCAAGACCGCCGGCGCTTGGTCGCTGCCAATCACCGGTCCACCCGCGCAGCCCTGCTTCGGCAAAGCAATAGGTTTGCCGCGGCTGCACGCGCGCCCGCAACCTGTCCCGTGTGGGTCGGCCCGTCAGGTCGATCGTCTCGACGAAACCGCCTTCCGGATCGATGAAACCCTTGTCGCGCCAGAGCGGCAGGGCCTGTTCGGTCAACCAGTGCTCGAGCGAAGCGGAAAGCGCAGAAACGGCCATGGGCGGCACCTTTGCGGAGAAGAGGTCGAAAACGATTCAGGTGTCGAGACAAAGGCCGGAAAGATCATGCCCGAGATGGGTGGCCAGCGCTTCGACCACCATTGCATGGTCCTGCCGTTGCGGAAGGCCGGAAACGGTAACGGCTCCAATACAGCCTGCACCGGCGACCGTGATGGGGAAACTGCCGCCATGTGACGCGAAATCAGCCTCGGAAAGCCCGAACTTGTCCTGCAGGCTGCGCCCGTCACGGGCCAGCGAAAGCCCGATTGCGTAGCTGCTGCGGAAAAAGCGGGCGACGCAGTTGCGCTTGCGGCGAACCCAGTTCGCATTGTCGGGCGATGTGCCTTCCAGGGCCGCGTAGAACAGAGGCATGGAAAACAGGCTGACATCGACGACCACGCCGAGATTGCCGGCCACGGCGATCTCGCGAAGCCGTGTTCCGAGCGTCCAGGCAATATCGCTATCGAAACGGTCGAAGACCAGAGTCTTTTCCTGATGGGCGACGCGGGCGATGTCGTTGTCGAGGGAAGCCGTCATCCGTTATTCCTTCCAGAGCCATGCGGCGCCGCGGACGCCCGAGCTGTCCCCGTGAACCGCCTTGCGAATCGGCGTTTCAAACGAATCACCAAAGATATAGTGCGCGACGAGACCCGGTAGGTCGTCATAGATCTCGTCAACATTCGACATGCCGCCGCCGAGCACGAAGACATCGGGATCGACGACATTCGTCAGAAGCGCAAGGCTGCGGGCCAATCGATCGGCAAAGCGCTCATAGACGCCGCGAGCGACCGCGTCACCAGCACGCATGTCGGCGATGATATCGCGTGCCAGGCGTTCGCGCCCCGTCGTCAGGCGGTAGTCGAGTTCGACACCCGTTCCGCAAGCGTATTTTTCAAGGCAGCCGGTTTTTCCGCACCAGCACCGGTGGCCGGGATACTCCTCCGGCCGCATCCAGGGCAGCGGATAGTGTCCGACTTCCGCGGCCACGCCCTGGAAGCCGGCATGCACCTTCCGCCCGATGGCAAGCCCCCCGCCATGACCGGTGCCGATAATGATACCGAAGACCGTTTCGGCCCCTGCCCCGGCGCCATCAACAGCCTCGGAAACGGCCAGGCAGTTCGCATCGTTGGCAATGCGCACGGGGCGACCGAGCACCCTTTCGAGATCCTGCCCGAGCGGGCGGCCATTGAGGATGACGGCGTTGGAATTGCGCACGAGACCGGTTCGCGGATTGGGACTGCCAGGAATGCCGATCCCGACGCTGCCGGAAGCGCCGGAAGCCGCTTCCGCCGAGGAAACCAGAGATCGGACGGCATCGAGGCAGGCGTCGTAGGACGTCGGCGTCGGCACGCGTTCGCGCGCGCGCAGCGCTCCCGCTTCGTCAAGCGCCACCACCTCCATCTTGGTGCCGCCCCAGTCGATCCCGATAAACATCACGCCCCCATCCTGCCTTCAGGCGATGCCGGCCTGCAGGCCATGTCGACCCCGCAGAAATGCGCAGGCGGGCCTGCATACCATCCCGGCCCACCCGTTTGAAGCCCCGCCGAACACGCCGAAGACCATTGGAAACACCATTCCCCTTCAAGCCCCTTGGCTTCGCCGGCAAGCTTTTGTAAGGATGCAGGCCACGGTCCCGTAGCTCAGGTGGATAGAGCGACAGATTCCTAATCTGTAGGCCACTGGTTCGAGTCCAGTCGGGATCACCAGCCTCCTCGATGATTGCGCCATTCCCTGCGCTCGAACAGCAAGCCGCAGAGCGGCCGCCAAGAACGCGTTACCCGCAAACTTCTCCGCCTAGGGGAGATAAGCCTTGTTCCGCCTTTTTTCCGCTAGTACGACGTTGACGCTTGAACATTAAGGTCGACGGAAGCGGAATGACGAAGTCTGAGCATCATCACATCACCATTCTCGGGTCCACGGGCTCCATCGGCTGCAGCACGCTGGACGTGATCGCGCAACTCGGGGGGCGGGAGCGGTTCGTGGTGGAAGCTCTGACGGGAAATGGAAACATCGCGCTTCTTTGTCAGCAGGCCCGTGCTGTCGGCGCGCGGATGGCCGTGACGGCGGATGAGAGCCGTTATCTCGAATTGAAATCCGCGCTGACCGGCTCCGGCATCGCGGTTGCGGCCGGTGAAAGCGGACTTCAGGAAGCGGCTGCGCGCGAAGCGGAGTGGGTCATGGCGGCGATCGTCGGCACGGCCGGCCTCGCGCCGACCCTCACGGCCGCGCGCCGCGGCGCAGACATCGCGCTCGCGAACAAGGAATGCCTGGTCTCAGCCGGCGCCCTCTTCGTCGAAGCCGTCTCACAGGGCGGCGGGCGGCTCATTCCGGTGGACAGCGAGCACTCCGCCATCTTCCAGGCTCTGGAGGAGGACCAGCGGCACGCCGTCGAACGCATCATCCTGACGGCCTCTGGCGGTCCCTTCCGCACCTGGTCGCGCGACGACATGGCAGGCGTGACGGCCGAGGTGGCCCGGGCACATCCCAACTGGTCCATGGGCCTGAAGATCTCGATCGGCAGCGCCTCGATGTTCAACAAGGCGCTGGAAATGATCGAGGCCAAGCATCTTTTCGGCGTCGCGCCAGAACAGATCGAGGTGATCGTCCATCCGCAATCGATCATTCACTCCATGGTCGGGTACACCGACGGCTCGGTGCTGGCGCAGCTCGGCGCACCCGACATGCGGACCGCGATCGGCTATGCCCTGACCTATCCCGAGCGTCCGGTGCTGAATGTCGAGCGGCTGGATTTCGCCAGGCTGGCGCGGCTCGATTTCGAAGCGCCGGACGAGGCGCGCTTTCCCGCACTTCGGCTTGCCCGGACCGCCTTGACGCGCGGCGGCCTGCAGGGTGCCGCGATGAACGCAGCCGAGGAGACGGCCTTCGACGCTTTCGTGGACGGGCGGCTCGGCTTTCTCGACATGGCCGACATCGCGGAAACGGTGATGGAGCGAATGATCGACTGGCCGGCCGCTGCCGACATGAATGACGTCTTTGCCGGCGACGCCGCGGCGCGCCGGTTTGCGCTGGAGGCCATCGGAACCCGCGCAGCCGCCTGATGATGACGGTTTGCCGCGCCGCTTGAGCGGCTTTAGCGAATAAGAAGCGCCGTCGCGTAGAGCCCGAGACCGAAGACCACGTGCGCGGCAAGATTGAGAGCCCGAACCCGGTTGGGATGCGGAAGCCGCGAGGCTGCGATGCCGAGGCCAAGGCCCGGCTGCAGAAGAAACCATCCCGCAGCCACGGTCACGATACCCCAGACCAGGGCCGGGACCAGGGTCGGCGCCGTGAACCAGTCGAGACCGACGAAAATCGCGAGCAGGATGCCGTAGAGAATACCGACGGCATAATGTCCGATCCAGCCGAGCGCGTTCTCGTTGGCAAAAGGCGCGGCATCGCTAATCGATTCGTGGAACAGTCGGCCGCGGCCAGCATGATAGAACCAACGGCCGACCGGCGCCCAGTTGGCCTTCGGCTGGCCGAAGACGGCGGCGAGCAGAATGGCCCAGAGGTCCATCGCCAGCGTCGCGCCGATCCCGATCACCAGCCCGCGCCAGATCAGTTCCATCATCATGTGCGTGTTCCCTGCTCTCCCCGAGCCTCGCCTTCTAGATCAGAACCCGGAGGCTGCGAAGCCGGGATGTGCGGCCGGAGGAGACGACGTGGACCCACCGGATGCCCGTCTTCTCAGGCGACGGCGCGCGCCAGCGCGCACCGCGACCAAAGCTGGTGGAGGGCGCCGACGAGATGATCGATATCGCCATCCGAATGCAGCGGCGTCGGCGTGATGCGCAGGCGCTCGGTCTTCTTCGGCACGGTCGGATAGTTGATCGGCTGGACATAGATGTTGCAGTTGTCGAGCAGCAGGTCGGAGATCCACTTGCACTTGGCCGCGTCCCCGACGATCACCGGCACGATATGGCTCNTTGATCGGCTGGACATAGATGTTGCAGTTGTCGAGCAGCAGGTCGGAGATCCACTTGCACTTGGCCGCGTCCCCGACGATCACCGGCACGATATGGCTCGGATTGGGCAGATGCGGGATGCCGTTGCGGTCGAGCGCCGCGCGCAGGCGGCGCACCCGCTCCTGATGGGCGAAGCGCTCGACCTGGCTTTCCTTCAGGTGCCGGATGGAAGCCAGCGCGCCGGCGGCCAGCGCCGGCGGCAACGCGGTCGTGAAGATGAAGCCCGAGGCAAACGAGCGGATATAGTCGCACAGCGCAGCCGACGCCGCGATATAGCCGCCCATCACGCCGAAGGCCTTGCCGAGCGTGCCCTCGATCACGGTCAGCCGATGCATCAGGCCCTCGCGCTCGGCAATGCCGCCGCCGCGCGGACCGTACATGCCGACCGCATGCACCTCGTCGAGATAGGTCATCGCGCCATAGCGTTCGGCCACGTCGCAGATCTCCCGGATCGGGGCGATGTCGCCATCCATGGAATAGACCGATTCGAAGGCGACGAGCTTGGGCGCGGCCGGATCGGCNGAGATAGGTCATCGCGCCGTAGCGTTCGGCCACGTCGCAGATCTCCCGGATCGGGGCGATGTCGCCATCCATGGAATAGACCGATTCGAAGGCGACGAGCTTGGGCGCGGCCGGATCGGCCGCCGCGAGCTTCGCCTCGAGGTCGGCCACAGAATTGTGCTTGAAGATCACCCGCTCGCATTTGGCATGGCGGATGCCCTCGATCATGGAGGCGTGGTTCCCGGCGTCGGAAAAGACGATGATGCCGGGAATGCGCGAACAGAGCGTGCCGAGTGCGGCCCAGTTGGACACGTAGCCGGAGGTAAACAGCAGCGCTGCTTCCTTGCCGTGCAGGTCGGCAAGCTCCTGTTCCAGGAGAACATGGTAGTGCGTCGTGCCGGAGATGTTGCGCGTGCCGCCTGCCCCGGCGCCGCAGCGGTCGATCGCCTGCTTCATCGCATCGATCACCTTGGGGTGCTGGCCCATGCCGAGATAGTCGTTCGAGCACCAGACGGTCACGTCCTTGACGCCGTCGGCCGTATGCCGGCGTGCCCGGGGAAATTCTCCGCGCTGGCGTTCCAGATCGGCAAAGACGCGGTAGCGGCCTTCCGCGTGAAGACCGTCCAGTTCCGATCTGAAGAAGTGCTCGAAGTTCATGCGTGTCTCCAGACCCTTGCCCGTCTTTTGATCGAACCATTCCCGTGCCGCACGGCGGGTGCCCTTGAGCCCTTGAGCCCTTGAGCCCTTGCGGCATTCTAGGCCTTGTTTTGAATGGTTCCAGATTATGTTGAAGATTTCCTTCCACGCTCATCCCGATCAAGTCAAGACCGCGACCCAAAACAGCCCTGTGACACGATACCGCGACGGTCGAACGCAATGGAGTTCCGGAAGATGGGAAAGACAGGGCTGGCACTCTTCAGCTTTCGTTCATCATAACTGGCGTCCATTCCCTCGGAGACGTTATTTGTCGCCTTCGATTGGACTTTCGATAGAGCGCATTTAACTTCTCTGGTTAAGGTTCGGGAAACGGCAGGGCTCTGCCTTTCAAGGCTTAGGTTCGGACGCGGCGATACTTCATCGTCTTGTCCCATCAGGAGAGACGACAATGAAGAAAGCCATTGTGCTGGCGGTACTCGCCATGACGGTTGCAAGCTGCAGCCAGACGGAAAAGGGCGCCGGCATCGGCGCCGTATCTGGGGCCGTCATCGGCGGCGCTGTGACGGGCAATGTTCGGGGCGCAGCCGTCGGCGCTGCCATTGGCGGCGTGTCTGGTGCCGTCATCGGCAATGTCTCGGAACAACCGGGCCAGTGCTACTACCGCGATCGCGACGGCGGCCGTTACATCGACGACTGCCCGCGCTGATTGCGCATGCAACGATCCTTCCCGAAGGAGGTATGATGCGGAAGCCCCGTTTCGGCGGGGCTTTTGTTTCCGTAACGTCACACTAACGACGGTTTTCCTCGTCACGAGGCGATGAAGACTTCATCCCGCTCACGAGGATGTGTAGTGTCACGGGACATCGCAAGCGTGCAAACGTTTGAGAGAGACGGCATCGCTTTCCGTGGGCGATCGCTACAGGACGGTCAGCCAACACGGGATGCGGAATCGAATGCGTTTGCCGACTTTCAGTCTCGCGTATCGTAAGGTCGGCTTTGCCTTTGGCGTCGCCGCCTTCGCCCTTTGTGGTCCCGCCTCCGTAAAGGACGCCGCTGCGTTCAAGCTGTTCGGCATCAACTTCTTCGGCAAGGACAAGGACGAGGAGGCCGCCGAGGTCATCGACCCCGTAACCTACACCGTGACCCTGAACGAAGGCACGGATGACGACGAACTGAAGAGTGCGCTTTCCGGCAGTTCGCGACTGGTGCAGGACAAGGACAAACCCGTTTCCGGCAATCTCGGCCTTGCCATCAAGGCCCGCGACGACCGCGACAGGCTGCTGGCTGCGCTTTACGAGAAAGCCCGCTATGGCGGTACCGTGCAGGTCACGGTCGCCGGCAAGCCGATCGAAAGCCTTCCGCCGGATCCCGTCTTCCCGGCGGGCTCACCCATTCCGGTCGTCATCACGGTCGATCCCGGCCCCGTCTTCACGTTCGGCAATATTCTGCTGGAAAGCGATGCCGGCGGGCGCGACCCCAAGGCCTACGATCTCGAACCGGGCAACCGTGCGGACTCCACGCTGATCATCAAGGCCGGCGAGAAGATCGTCGAGGACCTGAAGAAGGAAGGGCGACCGCTCGCGACCCTGAAATCCCGCACCGCCGTCGCCGACCACAAGACCAACACCGTCGATGTCACGATCGGCGCGGAAGGCGGCCCGGTTGCCCCGTTCGGCGCCGTCGCCATCAAGGGCGCACGCACGGTCAACGCCGACTTCATCGCGGACTATTCACGCCTCAACACCGGCCGTCGATATTCGCCGGAAGAGATGCGCAAGGCTTCGGAGCGCCTGCGCCAGCTCGGCGTGTTCTCCAGCATCACCATCCGCGAGGCCGAACAGCTGGCGCCAGATGGCTCCCTGCCACTGACGATCGAGGTTTCGGAAGGAAAGCACCGCTATTTCGGTGCGGGCGCCAAATTCTCCTCGACGGACGGTTTCGGCCTCCAGGGATACTGGGGGCATCGCAACCTGTTCGGCGAGGCCGAATCGCTGCGCATCGAAGGATCGATCGACCGCCTGGGGGAAACGAAGGAAATCACAGACCTCGATTATACCGCCGGCATCCTCTTTACCAAGCCTGGCGTCTTCGATCCCTATTCCACGCTCACCGCCAGCGTAAAAGCGTCGATGATGGATCCCGATGCCTACAAGGCGCAGGTGGTGACCGGCGCCGTCGGCATCGCCTACGAACTGTCCGAGGTCGATACCGTTTCCATCGGGGCGGAACTCGCCTGGAACAACATCGAGGACGCTTTCGGTGACCGTCGCTACCTCACGCCGTCGATTCCGCTCGACTATGTCCGCGACGCCCGCAACGACAAGCTCAACCCGACGGAAGGCTACCGCGCCACGGTTAGCATCAAGCCGAGCTACGATATCTACGGTCAGACCTTCTTCTCGACGTTCGAAGGCTCGGCCACAGGCTATCTCGGTTTTGGCGAAGACGACAAATACGTCCTCGCCGGTCGTCTTGGCGCCGGCACCATCGTGGCCGATGGCACATTGGACGATATACCGGCAACGCGCCGCTTCTTCCTCGGCGGCGGCGGCACCGTGCGCGGATTTGCCTATCAGGAGATCAGCCCGCGCAATGCCGACGACGACCTTCTCGGTGGACGTTCCTACGTCAATGCCAATGTCGAAGCCCGCATCGGCGTGACGAAGACGATCAGCGTTGTGCCCTTCCTCGATGCCGCGACCGTGTCCGCAAAGACCGTCCCGGACTTTTCGGACGTCAAGATCGGAGCCGGTATCGGCGTGCGCTACCTGACATCGGTCGGCCCCATTCGCGTGGATTTTGCCGTTCCCCTCAATCCTTATGACGGGGGAACGCGCTACGGCATCTATGCCGGGATAGGCCAGACCTTCTAGCGCAGGTCTCCGTGACGTCGCCGGCGAACGGTCGATGCAGGTGAGGGCCGGTACGGCGTGTGGGCACCCGCCGTTGCAATGACATGATCGCGACCTATGGGATCGGGACATGATGACGACCGAGGACTGTCTCATCGGCGCGCGAGCGTTTCGATGGGGGAAGATATGGCAATGGCAGAGAGATAGAGCCTCCTTCGTGAAACCGGATTCACCAAAGGGGCTCGAGCAGCCGGGGCGAGACGCCGACCTGGCATGGAGCAGACGATGACACGGATTTTCTCGATCGCTTTGCGCGGCTTTGCCTATCTTGTTGGCCTTGTGGTCATGCTGGCAGTGGCTCTCGTCCTCTTTGCCGGCTTCACGGCACCGGGTGCCCGCATGGTTGCGAGCCTTATCGAGAATTATGCCTCGACCCCGGACCAGATCGTCCAGATCAACGATCCGAGCGCGCTCCTCACCGGCAATTTCAAGGCCGGTTCCATTGCACTTTACGACAGCAAGGGCGCCTACGCAGAAATCCGCGAGCTGACACTCGACTGGACCCCGACGGCGCTGTTTTCCAAACGCTTCGACGCCGCAAACCTGTCCGCCGGTTATATCCGGATTGACCGCCTGCCCATTCCTTCGCAACAGACGCAGGAGGTTCGCTCCAGCTTTGCGCTGCCGCTGGACGTAAAGATCGACCGCTTTGATCTTCACGAACTGGTCATCGGCAAGGCAATTGCCGGTGAAGACCAGGTGTTAAACGCAGGCGGGACGGTCACGGCGACGAATGCGAGCATCGCGGCAACGGTGGCCATTGCCCAGCGCGACCGGCCCGATGCCAAAGCCCTTGCCGACATCGTCTATGATCCCGCTGCCAATGCACTGAAGCTCGAAGCCAGCATCGACGAGCCGAAGGGCGGCATGCTCGCCCGCGCGTTGCGTCTGCCCGGCGAGCCCGCCGTCACCGTTCGTCTGACAGGCGACGGCCCGCTCTCGCGCTGGGCCGGAAAGGCAACCGCCGCCCTTGACGGCCAGGAAGTTCTCACGCTCGCTGCGGCGCACACGCTCGCGCCGGACGGCTACAGGACGGTGGCACTCAACGGCGGTGGAACCTTCGCGGGCCTGATGCCAGAAACCCTGCGTCCGCTGTTCGAAGGCACGACCGCGATCGATATCGCCGCCGCGCTGCAGGATGGCACCGCGATCCGCATCGATCGCGGTCGCATCTCAACCGCGGCGATCGACGTCAATGCCGCCGGTACGGTGAGCACGGTCGGCAAGAACGATCTCAAGGTGACACTCGCCGGTGTCGACGGGCGCCCCGCCCCCATTCGTGTGCCGCTTGGCGACGCCTTGGCCGAACTCGCTCTGCGCTCGGCCGAGCTGTCCCTCGTCGGCGACGCCCGCTCTGCCGTGCTTGATCTCAACGCCATGCTGGATCGCGCCGAGCTTCCGCAGGGGACCATCGAGAATGCAGCCCTGACGGCGCATAGCGACGCATTCAACATCTCCGACCGCAGCGGCGCAGTGGCGATTGCGCTGAAGACGGGTGCGACGCGGCTTGCCAACGCCGATCTCGATCGCCTCATCCGGGGGCCTCTGACGGTTGACGGGCGGCTCGACGTTCGCCCGGACGCGATCGCCTTCGATCCGCTGACGATCGATACGGCAGCGCTCGACGGGACCCTCACCGGTCGCTACGACCTGACGAACGGCACCCTTAGCACCGATCTTCGTCTGACCGCGCCGGCCGAAGCCCTGCCGCCCGCCGTGGCGAGCCGCACCGGGGGCCCGATTTCGCTGGATGGACGGATCCAAACGGGAGCCGATGGCGCCCTCTCGCTGTCCGGGCTGTCGCTCAAGGCGCCGGCGCTCGACGCTACCGGCGATCTGGCACTCCAGTCGGGAAGCCTGACCGGACGTATCGCTGCCACTCTTCCGGATCTTGGCGCGTTCGCCGCCAATGCGAGCGGCCGTGCGACGGTGACCGCCGATATTTCGGGCCCATTGAGCGCGCTCGGCATTAAGGCGGAGGCCAAGACCGATCAGGCCACCATTGCCGGAAAAACGGTCACCGGACTGACCATCCTCGCTGACACCACATTGCGGGGTGGCCTGCCGGTCGGCAAGCTCACGGCCAACGGTGCGGTCGATGGTCAGGCCGTCACGGCAACGGCCGACATCGCCTCTGAGAACGGCGCACTGGCCATACCGACACTGGAAGCCACCGTTGCGGAAAACCGGATCACCGGCGCGCTGACCTTCACGCCGGATTTCCAACCAAACGGGACCTTGAACTTTGCACTGCCGAACGTCGGCGCGCTCGCATCCCTTGCCGGCCAGACGGCGGCCGGCGACCTCGCCGGCAAGGCCGACATCGTCAGCCGCGACGGCAAGACCGCCGTAACGGTCGACGCAACGGGCAGCGGACTGTCGCGCGGTGACCTTTCGATCGTCAATCCGCGGGCGCAGGTGGTCATCAACGACCTCAAGAACCTCACCATCGACGGCACGATCACGGCGGACTCCCTCGGCCAGGGGGCCAATCGCGCCACGGGCGCGACGATCACCCTGAACAAGCTGGGCGCGGACACGCGCATTGCGCTCGACGGCACGTTCGACAATGCGCCGCTGTCACTCAAGGGCGCGGTGACGACGCAAGGCGGCACGCCATCGTTCACCATTCAATCGCTGAACGCTGCACCGCGGGGTATCCCGCTCGAGCTCTCCGATCCGAAGACGCTCGCGCTCGATCAAGGCGGTGTCCGCCTCGACAATTTTGCGATCGAGCTTCCAGGCGGCACGGCAAGCGTGTCCGGCCTTGTCGGTCAAACGCTCGATGTCACCGTGGCTGTACGCGGCGAGCCGGCCGCCGAATATGCCCAGCCCATTCAGGGCGGCGAAGCACGCGTTGCCATTTCGACAGCCGACATCACCGCGCGGGGCCCCATGACCGGCGCGGTTATCGATATAAAGGGCGAGCTTGCCTATGTGGCCGTACCGCAGGGCCGGCTCGAGACGGTCGGCATCGTCGCTCACAGCGACCGTTTCGACATCACAGGACGACAAGGCGCGATCCGGGCAAGCATCAATGCCGGCGCGACCCGCTTCGTCAATGCCGATCTCGGCCGGCTCCTGCCCGCACCTTTGAAGCTCGACGCGACCATCACCGTATCCCCTGCGGCGGTCGGTTTTGATCCCGTCATCATCGACAGTGCCGGTCTGGATGGTGCGGTCAATGGCCGTTTCCAGATGAGCGACAACAGCCTGCGCGCGGCGCTCCGCCTGAGTGCACCGCCAACGGCACTTCCCGCAGCCCTGGCGTCGCGATTCGACACCAATCTCGCGCTTTCGGCAAACGTCACCCGGGATGCGGCCGGCGCCCTCAATGTTGTCAATATCGCGGTGGAGTCCGGCACCATTACCGCCAACGGCTCGCTGTCACTCGTCGATGGCCAATTGACAGCGGCAACGGCAGGCACGCTTCCTGATCTCGGCAAGGTCCTGGCCGATGCCAAGGGCAACGCCCGCTTCACGCTGGACGCGACCGGTCCGCTCGAACGTCCGCTGATCAAGGCGGAGATTCGCTCCAGCGGTGCGACGCTTGCGGGGCGAACCTTGAGCGATCTCGTCGCCGCTGCCACCGTGACCGCCGATCCGGCAAACCCGCAGGCCACGATCACGGCCACCGGCGCCCTCGGCGGCCAGGCGATCGACATTCGAACGCAGCTGGCAACGACGAACGGTCGCATCCGCATTCCGGAACTCGCCGCTCGCATCGGCGAGAACCGGCTGGACGGCAGCATCGACCTGACCGAAGCTTACGAGCCGAACGGTACGATCACCTTCAACCTTCCGGATGTCGGTCTCCTCGCGGCAATGGCCGGTGAGCGGGCATCGGGCGATCTCGCGGGCTCTGCCACCATCGCCAGCGGGAACGGCAAGACGTCTCTCGCGCTCAAGGCCTCCGGATCGGGCATCAAGCGGGGCGATCTTGTCATCACACGGCCGCAGGCCGACATTACGGTCGATGACCTGAAGGCCCTCGCCATCCGCGGGACAGCGAAGGTGGAAACGATTGCGCAGGGGGTAAACCGTGTTTCCAATCTGGATCTCGCTTTCGACCAGAAACAGGCGGGTCTGACCGATGTCCGCCTCGATGCCGTCTACGACAACGCGCCGCTCGTCTTCCGCGGCGCCATCGAGACGGGACCGACACGCACGACCGTTCGCTTGGCAACGCTGTCCGCCGCCCCGCGCCAGATCGCGCTCAAACTGGCAGCGCCCTCCACCATCATCATCGAAAATGGCGCGGTGCGGGTCGCCGACCTGCGCATCGGTGCGTCCGGCGGCACGCTGGCCGTCACCGGCACGGCGGGCAACACGCTTGACCTTACGGTCCGCCTCGACCGTCTCCCTGCGCGGCTGATCAATGCGGTATCGCCGACGCTCGGCGCGGATGGAACGATCGACGGCTCCATCGTCGCCAAGGGTACGGCGTCGGCACCCGACGTCACCTATGACCTGCGCTGGGTCAATGCCACGGTTGCGCAGGCAAAATCCGCCGGGGTCGGTGCGTTGACCATTGGCGCGAAAGGCGGCTTTTCCAACAATACGGTGACGCTCGACACCGACATCCGCGGCGCAGGCGGGCTTGCCTTCAAGGGTGGCGGACGCCTGGGGATCACCGGGAACCGACCGATCGACATGCGGTTCAACGGCAACCTCCCGTTCTCGCTTCTCGGCCCCATCCTTGCACAGAACGGCTTTGTTCTTACGGGAACCGCCAAGGTTGATGCCGCCATTTCCGGCGCCGTGTCCGCTCCCATCGTCAATGGCTCGGTGACCACCTCCGGTGCACGCCTTCTCGATGCCCGGCGCAATCTCTCCATCAACGGCCTGACGGCGAATGTCGTGCTGGCAGGACAAGAGGCGCGGATCGAACGACTGACGGGCACGCTCTCGACCGGCGGCTCCCTCGCGATCAGTGGCACGATCGGCATCCAGCCCAATTCGGGCTTCCCTGCCAATCTCGACATCCGCCTTGCAAAGGCGACCTATGTCGATGGCAGCCTGCTGACGGCAAACCTCGACGGCACGCTGAAACTGTCGGGCCCCTTGACGGGAACGCCGATCCTCAGCGGCCGCGTCGTGATCCCGAAGGCGTCCATCACCATTCCCGAAAAACTTCCGGCCTCCCTCTCGGAGATCAACATCAAGCACCGCAATGCGCCGGCCGACGTACGTCGCATGCAGGCAGAGGTGCAGAAAGATGCCGGCGACGGCGGCACGACTGAGAAAAGCGGCGGCATCGGCTTTGACATGACGGTTGCGGCCTCCCGCATCTTCGTACGCGGACGCGGCGTCGATGCCGAACTGGGAGGCGATCTCGTCATCCGCGGAACCGCGGCGAGCCCGGCCGTCACCGGTGGGTTCCAGATGAGGCGCGGCCGTCTGGAGATCCTCGGCAAGCGCATCGACTTCACCGATGGCACGATTACGTTCGGTGGCAACCTCATCCCCGCGCTTGATCTCGATGCGACATCGACCGCGGGCTCAACTACTGTCACCGTGAACGTTGCGGGCCTTGCCAATAGCCCCAACGTGACCTTCAGCTCGTCCCCGGCTTTGCCGCAGGACGAAATTCTCGCGCAGCTGATCTTCAACCGATCGCTTTCCAAATTGTCGGCGGTCCAGATTGCACAATTGGCCAGTGCAGTGGCACAGCTGGCCGGAGGAAACGGCGGCTCCCTGTTCGACGGCTTGCGCAACAAGCTCGGCGTCGATGACCTGGACGTGTCCACGGACGATGGCGGCGGCGCCGTGTTCCGGGCCGGCCGCTACATCAACGACCGGACCTATCTCGAACTGCAACAAAGTTCGGATGAAGGTGCAAAGGCTGTGATCAACCTGGATGTTGGCCGCGGCGTGAAGCTGCGCGGCGAAGCCGGTTCGGAAGGCGGCGGCGCAGGGGTGTTCTATGAGAAGGAATACTGACGCCCGGAGATACCAGGCGCTGCGGCCTCCATGTCCGCTCCCAACGCATCCATGATGAGCAATCTGACAATGGGGCGCTTGCAAATTGCAAGAAGAGGCACGCAATTTTACCAATCTTGTCTCTTTCTGCGGTAGCGCTACCGGTGCAAAGTCTGCTGCGAGACGTTTCGCTGAGGAAAAATGCGTATGGTATCGATCGGCTTGATTGGGGTGCCCCTGGAAGAAGGCTCCGGGCGTCGGGGCTGCAGCATGGGGCCGACCGCGCTTCGGATTGCTGGCATCGATCACGTCACGGCCGATCTCGGTTTCGACGTCACGGACCACGGCGATCTGCGCCCCGAACCGGTCGAGGGCCTCGGGCGGCATCCGGGCGCCAAGCATCTCTCCATCGTCGCGGGCTATGTCAGAGCCTTGGAAGAGGCGACCTACACCATTGCATCGAAGGGCGCCGTCCCGGTCATTCTCGGGGGCGACCATGCGCTGTCCATGGGCAGCGTCTCAGGCATGGCGCGCTATGCCGCGAAAGTCAGGCGTCCGCTCTTCGTTCTGTGGCTGGATGCCCATGCCGACTTCAACACGCCGGAAACATCGCCGTCGGGCAACATGCACGGCATGCCTGTCGCCTTTTTCTGCGGCCAGGCCGAATTTGCGGACATCCTGCCGTCCAAGCGTGCTCTCGTCGATCCGAAGCGGGTCTATCAGGTCGGCATCCGGTCCGTCGACGAGACGGAACGGCAGGAAATCAACCGACACGGCGTCAATGTCTATGATATGCGCGCCCTCGACGAGATGGGCGTCGCCGCCATCGTCAAGGAGATTCTCGGGGCCGTGGAGCGCGAGGACGGGCTGCTGCATGTCAGCCTCGACGTCGATTTCCTCGAGCCGGACATCGCACCCGGTGTCGGCACCACCGTTCCCGGCGGCGCCACCTTTCGGGAAGCCCATCTTGTCATGGAACTGCTCTGTGACAGCGGCCGCGTCTCCTCGCTCGACCTCGTGGAACTCAATCCTTTCCTGGACGACAGGGGCAAAAGCGCCCGCGTCATGGTCGAGCTCGCCGCCAGCCTGTTCGGCCGCCGCATCCTGGATCGCCCGACCCGCAGCGGCTGAACGGGACTGCGCGCGGACGAAAAGCTCTTTTAACCATTGATGAGATATCCTGCCGTCTGAAAATCCGTTGTGGTTTTGAATCCGGGGACAACAGACATGAGCAATGCATTGACAATGGCCGGTTTTGGCGGCGAAACGCTGGAAATCATCGCGTTCCGGCTTCACGATCAGGAATTCTGCGTCAAGACCACGACGATCCGGGAAATCCGCGGCTGGGCTCCGTCGACGCCGATTCCACATTCTCCGCCAGAGGTCATCGGTGTGATGAACCTGCGTGGCACGGTCATTCCGATCATCGACCTGGCGCACAAGCTCGGCATGAAATCCACCGTCGCCAACGAGCGCAGCGCCATCGTCGTGGCTGAAGTGCACTCCATGGTCGTCGGCCTTGTCGTTGATCGCGTCTCCGACATCCTTACTGTCCAGGGTAGCCAGGTCCAGCCGGTTCCGGAAGTCACGACCTCCTTCGACAAGGCCTATGCGGAAGGCATCATTGCCAACGAAAACGGCATGATCTGCTTCCTCAACCTCGCGCGCATGTTTAAAGAGCGCGACGTCGAAGAAATGGCGGCCTGACAGCCTTTGGACGCCTAATTTACATCATTCTGTTACATGACTGTGAGAAAACCGACCGGCAGCGTGGGAACATCCTCGCGCTGCCGCGATCCGGAGATCCTGGTGCATGTGGGGATGCAAGAAACCATCGCTGGCAGCGCTGCTGCTCACGGCCTTTCTCCCCCTCACGCTGGTCACCGCCGCCCATTTCGGCCGCATTCTCCTCACCGATAACTTTCATGAAGTCATTCCGGGGCAGCTCTATCGATCGGCACAGCCGTCCGGCGCCGATCTCTCGGAATACAAATCCCGCTACGGGATCCGCACCGTCATCAATCTGCGGGGAGAAGGCTCGTCCGCCTGGTATCGCGACGAGGTCGAAGCGGCCGCGCGCGAGGGCATGGTGCACATCGATTTCCGCATGTCGGCCTTCAAGGCTCTCACGCTGGAAGAAAACTACGCGCTGATCGCGATCCTCCGGGATTCCCCGAAGCCCATTCTCATCCACTGCAAGTCCGGAGCGGATCGCACAGGACTGGCGAGCGTCATCTACGCAAGTCAGGTTGCCGGCGAAGACGCGGAGACGGCGGGACGCCAGCTCTCCATCGCCTACGGCCACATCGCCATCCCCTTCCTGTCTTCTGCTTTCGCCATGGACGAGAGCTGGGAAGCCTTCGAAGCAACGCTCAATCGACCAGGATAGGCCAATCGCAAGGGAATCAGGGCGCGGGCGTGGCCGGTTTCCCCAGGCGTCGGTCATATCCATCGAGAATCCGCTTCACCAGAGCGGGATAGTCCTCGTCGAAATGATGGCCTCCCTCGATCGGAATGATCTCGACGCCCGTGTCCTTCAGCGTGGGGCAAACATCGTCTTCCTCGTCGGTGCCATAGACGCATTGCACGAGCGCGGGATCGATGGACTTCAGGTCATCTGCGGGATCGCCATGACCATCGGACGCACCGGCGCCCAGCCAGCCGAGCACGGAAATCTTGTAGTCCACCTGATTCGATACGGCGAGAAGCGAGATCTGCGAGACACGGGCACGGTCGGCTGCCGGCAGAAGATTGTAGGTCCGCGGCAGCACGTCGGCACCGAAGGAATAGCCGATCAGCAGGACCCGTTTCACGTTCCAGCGCTTGCCATAGAGCCCGATGATCCGGGAAATATCGCTCGCTACCTCCTGCGGTTGGCGTTCCGTCCAGAAGTACCGCAGCGAATCCAGGCCAACGACGGGCATGCCCTGTTGCTGCAGAACGTCGCCGACTTCCTTGTCGATGTCACGCCAGCCGCCGTCGCCGGAGATCACAATGGCCATCGTGTCACGCGTCGGTTTGGCATCGAGCACGGTCAAGGGCAGGCCCAGCGGGTTATCGTCGCCGCCACTGTTTTCGACAAGGTCGGACAGCGTGTCGGAGAAATCCTGCCAGATGTCGCCGTCGCTGTCCTGAACATCGATATCGTCATGCACGGCCTTCAGCGCTTCGACATGCGTCCGTCCGTCCGCCGGGGCAGACGCGCCGAGCAGAACGGTGACCGGATCGGGCAGCGGTCCGTCCGTCAGGCCGTAGATCATCCGGTCACCGACGGTGCGCTTGTCGGCTGGCGTACACAGTTCGCGCATCAGGGCGATGCCCGCGTCCGGATCAGCGGCCAGCGTGTGGCCGATCGTGGCCGGGGGCGTTTGCGCGGCGATGGCCAGCGCCAGCGCACCACCTGCGCCAACACCTGCGACGATCGGAAGATCATAGTCCGAGTTGTCGAGGGAGCGCTGGATCTGCTGGCTGAGCGCCTCGATGTCGGAAACCATATAGACGCAATCACCATCATCCTTGGCAAGGGCGGCGAGGTAGGATGGCAGGTCGATCCCGATAACCAGGGCGCCCTCGCCCGTCATCCGCGAGGCAACGCCGTCTTCCTTTGCGCCCCACCCGCCTGCGTCCGACAGCAGGACCACGGCAGCCTTCACTTCGCCCGAGGGCTTCAGGATATGCGGCGCAGGGATCATGCCGGTATCGAAACCGGAGGCGTTCTCGGCATGAACAGTGCAAGGCGACATCGCCAGCAGGCCCAGAAGGGCTAAGGTCTTCAACGGTTTCATTTCTTCACAAGCCCTTTCACGCCACCGCCGATCAGGAACGTGGCGTCCATCAGCGACAGGATCGGACCGATCCCCCCGCCCGCTGCCATGTAACGAGGCTCCCACCGAGGATGGAATTTCGTTTTGAAGGCCTTCAGGCCCTTGAAGTTGTAGAAGCGCTCGCCGTGCTCGAACACTGTCCGTCCCACTTTGTCCCAGACCGGAGAGGATCGTCTTTCCGAGAGACCGGCGAGCGGCGCCATGCCGAGATTGAAGCGCTGGAAGCCGCGGTCTCGCAGATGCTCCATGACGGAGACGAACAGGAAGTCCATCGAGCCCTTTGGAGCCTCCGGGGAGAAGCGCATCAGGTCTACCGAACCCTCTTCCCGCGTATCGGTGATCAGGATATTCGCGAATGCGACGATCTTGCCACCCACCTTGAGGACGGCCACGGGCTGGCGGCAGAGATAGTCCCGCGAAAAGGCACCCAGCGAGAACCCCTTTTCCTTGGCGTCATGATGGGCAAGCCAGCTATCCGATACGGCCTGGAGATCATCCAGTATATTCGGCACATCGGCCGCCTCGACGAGCTCGAATGAGAGCCCGTCGCGCTGGCCTCGGCTGACGGTCTGGCGCAATGTCGCCCACTTGCCGCCCTTCAAGGAAAAGCTGGTCAGGTCCATCGTCGCGATTTCCCCGAGGCGAAACGCCCGCAGGCCCGCATCGGCATAATAGGAGAGCCCGGCCGGCGACACCTGGTAGAAGACCGGACGACACCCGACGGCGCGGGCGCTTTCGACGAATTGCCAGATGAGATCGGGCCAGACATCCCGTGGACCCACCGGATCGAACAAGGCGATCCAGGAGCGCGCCTGCCGGCCGTACATGATGAAAGCCCTGCCGTCCTGGGAAAACATCAGGCTCTTGTCACCCATCAGCACGAGATTGGCGTCCGAGACCCCTTGATGCGCGATGATCGCCATGGCCTTGTCGAGATCGTCGGGAGACGGCGTTTCGATGGCGCCCCGCGCCGGTCGCATCAGGCTCCAGAACGCGAAAGCACCGGAGAAAAGCACAAGGCCGAGCACGGCACGCAAGCCGCGCGGTGCTTCGGCCGAAAGTTCGAATTCCCACCAGAGCCGGTTGGAATATTCGACGTCGCGATAGACGAACAGGAGCAGCGCAACGGCAAACAGGCAGAGCGCGCCCATCGCCGTCAGCCAGGGAACCGTCAGAGCGGTGCTGGTCATTGTCGCCGGTCGTGTAAAGGCGCGACGACTGATGAGAAGGCTGATGATGAAGAAACCGAGAAGCCCGGCTTCGAACAGGGCCACGGCCTTGACCAGCGAAAGCAGAAGCGCAGCGAGCGAAAGTCCGAGCGCGGCCCACCAGGCGCCATCCAGCCGGCGCGCCAGTCCGCGTGCAGCGATCAGCAGGGCAAGCCCCAAGACGCTGGCGAGGAAATGCGCGCCCTCGATGACCGGCAGCGGCACGTAGTCGGCGAGGAAGGCAAGGTTTTCGTCGGGCGTTGGGGTCACGCTGGAAAACACGAGCATGGCCGCAAGAACGAGGGAGAGGGCCGATAGAAGCAGGGGGGTAAGCCTGCCTGCAACCCGCCGCAAGCTCGATCCGACCGGCTTCCGCGCGAGCGTGCGCACTTCGGCGATGACGACGAACAGGACGGCAAGGATCAGCGGCACGACGTGGTAGATCAGCCGGTAGAGCGCCAGCGCACCCAGAACGGTATCGACGCTCGCCGTCTGGCCGAGCGCAGCAACAATCACGGTTTCGAACACGCCGAGACCTGCCGGCACGTGGCTGAGCACACCAAGCCCGACCGCCACGGAATAGATGGCAAGGAAAGCGGGCCAGCCAATCGTGCCTTCCGGCAGCAGGACGTAAAGCACCGAGGCCGATGCTGCGAGATCGAGAACCGTGACGAGGAACTGCCGGGAGGCCGTCCGCGAGTCCGGCAGACGCACGGAGATACGGCCGAACACCATGGGCTGACCATCGCGGCCCGCGACCATCAGCGCGACGATGCCCGTCAGGGCAAGGATGGCGACGACCCGCAGGCCAGATGCCGGCAGCCAGGTGAGCGGCGCGATTTCGGGCGCGATGGCGAGAATGCTCAGCGATCCCACCGCTGCAAGCCCGAGCCCGAAGGCGAGCGTCACGAAGGCGATGACGCCGCCGATCTCTTCCGGCTTCAGGCCAAGCCTGGAATAGGCGCGATAGCGGATCGCTCCACCACTCAACGGTCCAAAGCCCGCCGTATTGCCGACGGCATAGGCCGCAAAGGCGGTCAAGGCGACATCGTTGTAGGGCAGCCGGCGTTTGACGTAGGAAAGCGCGCTGACATCGTAAAAGGTCAGGGCAAAAAAACTGAGCCCGGTGAACACAAGCGCAAGGGCGATCGCCGACCAGCTGGTCGAATCGAGCGCCGCCATGACGTCCTCGTAGCGGACCTCCGACGTCAGGTGCACGATGGCAATGACGACGATGGCCGCGATCAGAAGAATGGCGCCGCCGGCGGCAAACCGGCTGATGCCTCCGAACCGCGCGAGGATGCCGCGAGGCTCGTCAGACCCGTCGCCCGCGATAGATGCTGAACCGGCAGAAGCAGTAGGCGAAGGCGTTGTATCGGGAAGGGTCATGGAACCACATGCGTCTTTCGAGAACCGGAAAGCCCTATAGCGCAATGCTCTATACAGCCGGGCTGCGCTGCTTGACAGTGAACTTCCTGTAACGTCGGATGAATTGCGAAACGGAGCAAGCCCATGACGACGTCGAGGTCGCCTGTCGCTTTCATCAGCAATTCCGGCAATACGAGGGCGGACATGCGCGCAATCTCTTGAAGAGGCGCCGGGCAAGGCTATGTTTCGACCGAATTCAGGCAGACAGTATGATAGATGACAAAGACGGCGGCGTCCGCGAGATCGGGGAGACGAAGGGTCAGGACCCGATCGTGAACCTTTCGAAAACGGAGCGCGCCGACGACACGGCGCACGAAGGCGGGTCGGAGGCCGGCCCTCGCGGAACGTTGCGACGTCTTTACTACGGCACGGACAGCCAAGCCGTCGGGTTTCAGGCAACGATCGGCATCATCGATCTTGCCGTCATCCTGTTTTTTCTTGCCGGTCCCTATCTGACGCGGCACGGCACCTATCTCGTCATCGACTATGCGATCGCCGCGTTGATCGCCTTCGAACTTACAGCCCGGGCGCTAATCGCCAACAATCCCTGGCGGTTTCTTGTCCGACCGATGACGCTGGTCGATATCATCATCCTTGCGACGCTGCTGTTCCCCGAGACATTCTCGAACTTCGCCTTTCTTCGGGCGCTCCGTATCTGGTCCTTCAGCCAGAGCCGCGTCTTCGGTATTCTGGTTCATCGGGCCGGTTGCCGCGAATATCAGGAGGTGATCGGCGCCTGCATCAACTTCGTGACGTTTCTCTTCCTCGTCACAGGTTTCGTGTACACCGCCTTCTTCGCAACGGAGGCCGGTATCGAAGGCTTTGTCGATGCGCTCTATTTCACGGTCGCGACCATCACCACCACGGGCTTTGGCGACATCACCCTGCCAGGCACGCTGGGCAAGCTGACATCCATCGTCACGATGATCTTCGGCATCTCGCTCTTTGTGCGCCTCGCGCAGGCCATCGTCCGCCCGAACAAGGTGCGGTTCTCCTGCCCGCAATGCGGACTGAACCGACATGATGCGAACGCCGTGCATTGCAAGGCCTGCGGCCACATTCTCAACATTCCCGATGAAGGTCTTTGATCGGGTCCGCATCCTCGACATCCAGACCCGCACAAGCCCGGATAGGCTTGATAGGCAGGATGTTTCCCAGGAATCGCACGCCGGTTGCGAAATCAGGACACATTGCGCCGCTATGGCACATCTTTGATTCTTGGCAAGAATACCAGATTCTGCTAATGTAACCTGCGGAAACAGTCATGACAGAAACGATCCTGCTGACACTTTACGCGCTTGTCGCGCTGTTCTTCCTTGAGACGACGTTTCGCGAGGGCGAGATGTCGTTGACGAAGGGGTGGGACATGATGCGTGTCGTCGGTCTGCTGTACTGTGTGGCTTGGCCGCTCATGATTGTGCATGTGGGCATTGTTGCCTATCGGGATCGGCATGCTCGCTGATCATGGTGTTCGTAACGACAGGGCGAAAGCTTGGACGGCATCCGCCTTCGCGCATCTTTGCCGTACTGGACTCCGGGCAAAGACAAGCTCATAGGGCTTGATCAGGCGAGCGACGACAGACGGAGACGATGAGGCGGCATGACGCAAGGAAAGGGAGGCCGTTCGGGACGCGTATTCTTTGCCTTTGCGGTTCTCGTCATCTTCACGGCCATCCTCGGCACGGCGCTGGGCGCCAACGACCTTCGCAACCTCAATATCGTCCTGGCCCGTTTCGGCTATCCGCCGGTGAAGCTCGAGCATCTCTTTCCTTTTGCAGAACCGACAGCCGGCGATGCGAAAGGGGGTCATCTTCCCGTGATCCGTGTCGTCAAGGGCATCCGCCTGCCATCGCCGACCATTCGGGTTCCGCGCTACGCCCGCGCCAATCTGGACGGCATTCCGACCACCTTCGTCCGATCGATCCGCATGAATCCCCGCCGCCTGTGCGAGACATTGCGTGCGAATGGCTTTCCCGACATTGCCTGGACCGCGAGCGCCGTCGATGGCCAGGGGTCCGAGTGCTCGTCCTTCCTGCCGATCGGCAACGGAGCGCCTACCGGTACCGGACCGGCAAAACGGCCGGAAGTCGCCGCCCCGAAGCCACCCCCCAAGGCGCAGCCTGGCGACGATGTCGACCCGGACAACGAGCCGCTGATGGAAGCGCCGCCGGACGAGCCTCCGCCACCGCAACAATCGTCCGTCTTCGTGCTCCTGAAGGGTGACCTGAAAGGTCGCGTGCTGACCTTTCGCGTCAAGTTCAACATCGAACTGGAGTCGGACCGCGCTGCCGTCATTCAGGCAGGCAGTCGCGCCGTCGAGGCCTTCCTCCAGCAAGTGCGCTGGCAGGATGATGGCGACATGCTCCGCCAGATCGCGGCGCTCCAGGAGTTCGACAGGGACGAATTCGGAAGTCACATCGCCTTCAAGCGGGAACGCGTGGATCTGCCGCGTTTCAACTTTCTGGCCCGCAAGAGCGAAAAGCCGCGCCGCAAGATCAGCGACGCCTTTTTCGATCCTTCCGCCTGGTTGCCCCTCAGCGATGCCGACCCCACGCTCTGGATGCCGCGGAGCGCTTTACGCGCCTTTACGCCCCCACCTTTTCCACGGGCGTAACCGCTTCGGAGCGAAAAGCTCCGCGCGCTCAACGTTTACCAATCCTCACATCTCTCGCGCGGCAAAGCTTGCCACGGATCCGTATGTTCACTAGATCGTTAAGAGTAATCCATTTCGGACGGCAATAAAGCAGAGTATCCGTCGAGATAAACGCACGTATGTATCAATACGGATCAAACATGTTTCATATTGATCATAAGCATACATGCATTGAGCCTCACCCTTCTCCTATGTTAACAAGCCCGACCCCAGGAAACAGCTCATGAGCCCTCGTTCCTTGTTGCAGACAACCGGTCGTTTGCAGGCATTCGGCGTCTCGGGCAATCTCCATGGCGCCCAGCCACAGGTGCGGGCAGACGGGTGGACGAGAGCGACGCTGGCAAATGACAACAGGCGTACGCTCCCGCGCTGCACGCCGGCCTGCAAACCGATCAGTTTTGCGGTGAAACGGATGTTCGACATGTGCGGTGCGGTTGCCGGACTGATCGGACTTGCACCGATTCTTCTCCTGATTGCCCTGCTCATCAGGCTCGAGAGCAAAGGCCCCATCTTCTTCCGCCAGTTGCGGACGGGACGACACGAAGTGCCGTTCGAAATCCTGAAATTTCGGTCGATGTACGTGGAGCAGTGCGACCCTGCCGGCATACGATTGACGACCGACGGCGATCCTCGCGTGACACGGGTGGGTCGGTTCCTGCGCCGGACCAGTCTCGACGAAATCCCGCAGCTCTGGAACATCGTCGTCGGGCATATGTCCCTCGTCGGCCCCAGGCCGCATGTCCCCGACATGATCGCTGGCGGGATGACCTATGCGGACCTCGTGAGTGGTTATGAAGATCGCCACCTGGTTCGGCCCGGACTGACGGGGCTTGCCCAATGCCGTGGCCTGCGAGGCTCCACGACGAATGCAGACACGGCCGTGAGCCGGATCCTGAGCGACGTCGAGTACATCGAGACCTTTTCCATCCTTCTCGACGCGCGGATACTCGTGCGCACCATCGTGAACGAACTGCGTGGCGGCACCGGTTCCTGATTGCCTGCTCCCGGTCGCCCTTATGGGGAACCGCGTGTGCCGGCTGAAGCGTCGGCTCCTCTGTTGCCGAGAGAGCCGGGAAAGCGCATGATCTCGCCTGCATGATCGACAAGCTCGAATTTTTCATCGCCCTTGCACAGGAACGGCATTTTGGCCGCGCTGCCGAACAATGCGGCATTACGCAACCGACCCTGTCTGCTGCCATCCGCCAGCTGGAAGACACACTCGGCGTCATGCTTGTCAATCGCGGCGCCCGCTATCAGGGTTTGACACCGGAAGGCCAGCGCGTGCTGGAATGGGCGCGTCGCATCGTCGGTGATGCCCGAACGATGCGACAGGAAATGCGGGCCGCAAAAAAGGGCCTCGTCGGACATATTCGTCTCGCGGCCGTCCCGACCACGCTTGCCATGGTGCCCCGCCTGACCGCGCCTTTCCAGGAGAAGCATCCCGACGTCACCTTCTCGGTACTCTCGACCACGTCCTCGAAAATGCTGGGCCTGCTGGAGAACCTCGAGATAGATGCGGGCCTCACCTATCTCGACAATGAACCGGTGGGCAGGGTCACGAGCGTGCCTCTCCTGATGGAGCGCTACCACCTCGTGGCGGCCGCCGGAACACCTCTTGCAGACCGGACCACCGTGACGTGGGCGGACGTCAGCGCCATTCGACTTTGTCTATTGACCAACGACATGCAGAACCGCCGCATCATCAATCAGCACTTCAGTGCGGCGGGCGTGCTGGCGCGTCCGACACTGGAATCCAATTCGATGATCGTCTTGTTCTCCCATATCCGCACCGGACAGTGGGCCAGCATCATGCCGTACAACGTCGCGAAATCCTTTGGCTTTCACGACGACATCCATGTCATTCCGATCGAGGAACCGGACGCCGGCCATCTCGTCGGACTGGTCGCGACCCATCGTGAACCCTACACGCCGCTCGTTTCCGCACTGCTGCATGAAGCCCGCAAGCTGGCCGAACATCACGGGCTTTGATAGAAATCTTCTATCGCTCCACGATTCTCCGCTATTGCTGCCGGGGCGCACCTCTGGAATCCTCATACCTGACGTCAGGCTCCGGTTATCACGACATGGGCCGCTTGGAGGAGACCGGAGCACACGCCGGTACGTCGCAGACCTGCATGGAGGAGCCTGGTGGATCGACACCCTGGGAAAAGCGATCTCGCAACGAGCGTGGCGGCGATCGTTGCCGATTTGAAGCATCTGGAGGGGCCGCTTCTGCCGATCCTGCATGCCGTGCAGGAAGTGTTCGGCTACGTCCCGGAGGAAGCCGTCCCCATCATCGCCGCCGACCTGAACCTGTCGCGCGCGGAAGTGCACGGCGTGGTGACCTTTTACCATGACTACCGCCACCAACCGGCCGGCCGGCACGTGTTGAAGCTCTGTCGGGCCGAGGCATGCCAAGCCATGGGGGCCGACCGCCTTGCCGAGCAGGTCAAGATCCATCTCGGCATCGATTTTCACGAAACATCGGCAGACGGCGCGGTCACTTTGGAGCCCGTCTTCTGTCTGGGGCTCTGTTCCACCGCGCCCGCCGCTATGCTGGACGGCGGCGTGCATGGGCGCCTCGACGCGTCGGCCCTCGACAGCCTCCTTGCCGAGGTGGTCGCATGATCCGGATCTTCATCCCCCGCGATGCCGCAGCCCTTGCCGTCGGAGCCGACCGCGTCGCGACCCGCCTGGCGCAGGAGGCGACGTCCCGCGGCCTCGACCTTGCCATCGTGCGAACAGGATCGCGCGGCCTGCATTGGCTGGAACCGCTTGTGGAGGTCGAAACCGCGAAGGGCCGCTATGCCTTCGGCCCCGTAAACGCAAACGATGTCGGTGCACTGCTCGACGCCGGTTTTCTTCATCCCGACGCGAAGGAGGGGATCGATCATCCGCTCTTCCTTGGCCCGACAGAGGATATCCCCTTCCTCAAGGACCAGACTCGGCTGACCTTTGCGCGTTGCGGCATCATCGACCCTTTGTCGCTGGACGATTATCGCGCGCATGGTGGGCTGTCGGGTCTCGCCAAGGCCGTGGCGTTGCAGCCGGAGGCCGTCGTCGAGGCCGTCACGCGCTCCGGCCTGCGCGGCCGCGGTGGTGCAGGATTCCCGACGGGGATCAAGTGGAAGACCGTTCTCGATTGTCCTGACACGCGCAAATACATCGTCTGCAACGCCGATGAAGGCGACAGCGGCACATTTGCCGACCGCATGATCATGGAAGGCGACCCCTTCGTCGTCATCGAGGGCATGGCGATCGCAGGTCTTGCAACCCGCGCCACCAAGGGGTTCGTTTATATCCGCTCGGAATATCCTCATGCCATCGATACGATGACGAAAGCTGTCGATCTGGCCCGGCAGGCGGGCATTCTCGGCCCGTCGGTGCTCCGCCGGGGGCCCAGCTTCGATATCGAAATCCGGACCGGTGCCGGGGCCTATGTCTGCGGAGAGGAAACTGCGCTTCTCAATTCGCTCGAGGGCAAGCGTGGCGTGGTGCGGGCCAAACCACCTCTGCCGGCGCACAAGGGCCTGTTTGGCCAACCCACCGTCGTCAACAACGTCATCTCGCTGGCCTCGGTGCCGGTCATCCTCGACAAGGGCCCGGAGCACTACCGCGACTTCGGCATGGGCCGTTCCCGCGGGACGATTCCCATCCAGATCGCCGGCAACGCCCGGCATGGGGGGCTCTACGAGGTCGGTTTCGGGCTTACCCTCGGCGAGATCGTCGATCGCGTTGCCGGCGGCACTGCGACGGGGCGTCCCGTCAAGGCGGTGCAGGTCGGCGGCCCGCTCGGCGCCTATTTCCCGCGCGCGCTGTTCGATACGCCGTTCGAGTATGAGGCCTTCGCCGCGGCCGGTGGCCTCATCGGTCACGCCGGCATCACCATCTTCGACGACACCGCCGACATGCTGAAACAGGCCCGCTTCGCCATGGAGTTCTGCGCCGTGGAAAGCTGCGGCAAGTGTACGCCATGCCGTATCGGCTCGACTCGCGGCGTCGAGGTCGTCGACCGCATCGGTCAGGGCATCGAGCCGGAAAAGAACCTCGCGCTGCTTTCGGACCTCTGCAACACGATGAAGTTCGGCTCCCTCTGCGCGCTGGGCGGGTTCACACCTTATCCGGTCATGAGCGCCGTCACCCATTTCCCGGATGACTTCGTCCCGGCACCGGTTGCGGAGGCTGCGGAATGACGATGAACGCTTCCACGATGATTGCATACCCCGGGCGGCCCTTCGCCGTGCCCGTCTATCTGGTTGTCGGGAGAGAGCACGTGGTCCGCGCGTTCTTTGCGCCGACGGCAGACTGTCGCCTTACATCCCCTCTTCCGGTCGAAACGGAGAGCCAGCGTCGACAGCCGGATCGGGAGCAACCCCACGCCAGGACCACACAAGATCCTCATCGTTCAGGAGACCCCCATGCTGCTCGTTCCTGAAACCGATTTCGGCACTCCGGCCTCCCGCGCGAAAACGCAGGTCACCCTCACCATCGACGGTCGCGAGATCACGGTGCCCGAGGGCACATCCATCATGCGCGCGTCGATGGAGGCAGGCATCCAGGTGCCGAAACTCTGCGCCACCGACATGGTCGATGCCTTCGGCTCCTGCCGGCTCTGTCTGATCGAAATCGAGGGCCGCAACGGCACGCCTGCGTCCTGCACGACGCCCGTCGCTCCCGGCCTTGTCGTTCACACACAGACCGCCCGACTGAAGGATATCCGCAAGGGGGTGATGGAACTCTACATTTCCGATCATCCGCTCGACTGTCTCACCTGCGCCGCCAATGGTGACTGCGAGCTGCAGGACATGGCCGGCGCAGTGGGCCTGCGCGATGTTCGCTACGGCTATGACGGTGACAATCATGTAAAGACGCGCGCGGGCGAAGGCCTGAATGCGCGCTGGATGCCGAAGGACGAATCCAACCCCTATTTCACCTATGATCCCTCCAAATGCATTGTCTGTTCACGCTGCGTGCGGGCATGCGAGGAGGTGCAGGGCACGTTCGCGCTCACGATCGAGGGCCGTGGCTTCGACAGCCGCGTGTCGCCCGGTCAGCACGAAGATTTCCTGTCTTCGGAATGCGTTTCCTGTGGCGCCTGTGTCCAGGCCTGCCCGACCGCGACGCTGACGGAAAAGTCCGTCATCGCCATTGGCCAGCCGGAGCATTCGGTCGTTACCACCTGCGCCTATTGCGGCGTCGGCTGCTCGTTCAAGGCGGAAATGCGCGGCGAGGAACTGGTGCGCATGGTGCCGTGGAAGGATGGTCAGGCCAATCGCGGCCACTCCTGCGTCAAGGGCCGCTTCGCCTATGGCTACTCGACCCACAAGGAGCGCATCCTCAACCCGATGATCCGCGAGAAGGTGACCGACCCCTGGCGGGAGGTCAGCTGGGAGGAAGCGCTTGCCCATACGGCAGCAGAATTTCGACGCATCCAGTACCAGTACGGGCGCGAGTCGATCGGCGGCATCACCTCGTCGCGCTGCACCAACGAGGAAACCTATCTTGTCCAGAAGCTGATCCGCGCCGGTTTCGGCAACAACAATGTCGACACCTGCGCCCGCGTCTGCCATTCGCCGACGGGCTACGGCCTCGGCCAAGCCTTCGGGACATCGGCCGGCACGCAGAACTTCGACTCGGTTGAGGAGACCGATGTCGTCATCATCATCGGCGCGAACCCGACCGATGGTCATCCCGTTTTCGGTTCGCGGCTGAAGAAGCGGCTGCGGCAGGGTGCCAGACTGATCGTCATCGACCCTCGCCGGATCGATCTCGTCCGCTCGCCCCATATCGAGGCCGCTTATCACCTGCCGCTGCGCCCCGGCACCAATGTCGCCGTCGCGACGGCGCTGGCCCACGTGATCGTTACCGAAGGCCTCTGCGACGAGGAATTCATTCGGACCCGATGCGACTGGTCGGAGTTCGAGGACTGGGCTGGCTTCGTTGCGGAAGAGCGTCACAGCCCGGAGGCAACCGAAGCCCTGACAGGGGTTCCGGCCGATGACCTGCGGGGCGCTGCCCGTCTGTTTGCCACGGGCGGAAACGGCTCGATCTATTACGGCCTCGGGGTGACCGAGCACAGCCAGGGCTCGACCACCGTCATGGCGATTGCCAATCTGGCCATGGCGACCGGAAATATCGGCCGCCCGGGCGTCGGCGTGAACCCCTTGCGCGGTCAGAACAATGTTCAGGGCTCCTGCGACATGGGTTCGTTCCCCCATGAGCTCCCCGGTTACCGGCACGTCTCGGACGACGCAACGCGCGATATCTTCGAAAAGCTTTGGGGCGTCACGCTCTCCGACGAGCCGGGCCTGCGCATTCCCAACATGCTGGACGCAGCCGTCGACGGATCCTTCAAGGGCCTCTACATCCAGGGCGAAGACATTCTCCAGTCCGATCCCGACACCAAGCATGTTGCGGCAGGTCTGGCCGCCATGGAATGCGTCGTCGTGCAGGACCTGTTCCTCAACGAAACGGCGAACTACGCGCATGTCTTCCTGCCTGGCTCCACCTTCCTCGAAAAGGACGGAACATTCACAAATGCCGAACGCCGCATCAATCGCGTGCGCCGGGTCATGACACCGCGCAACGGCTATGCCGATTGGGAAGTGACGCAGAACCTCGCCCGTGCCATGGGCCTTGCCTGGAGCTACACGCATCCGTCTGAGATCATGGACGAGATCGCAGCAACAACTCCGAGCTTCGCCAAGGTCTCCTACGCCTATCTCGAAGAGAAAGGCTCCGTTCAGTGGCCATGCAACGAAAAGGCGCCCGAGGGCTCCCCGATCATGCATGTCGATGGCTTTGTGCGCGGCAAAGGCAAGTTCATCCGCACGGAGTATGTCGCGACCGACGAGAAGACCGGTCCGCGCTTCCCGCTTCTCCTGACCACCGGCCGTATTCTCAGCCAGTACAATGTCGGCGCGCAGACGCGGCGCACCGAGAATGTCGTCTGGCATGAGGAGGACCGACTGGAAATACATCCGCACGATGCCGAACTGCGCGGCATCCGCGATGGCGACTGGGTGCGGCTGGCCAGCCGCTCGGGTGATACAACGCTCCGGGCGCTGATCACCGACCGTGTCGCGACCGGCGTCGTCTATACCACCTTCCACCACCCGACGACCCAGGCCAACGTCATCACCACAGACTTTTCCGACTGGGCCACCAACTGTCCGGAATACAAGGTCACGGCGGTGCAGATTTCGCCCTCGAACGGACCGTCGGAATGGCAGACGGAATACGAGGACCAGGCTCGTCAGTCGCGCCGCATCATCGGCAAGCTGGAGGCTGCGGAATGAGACATGCCGCGCACCAACACGATGCGCCGGGATGCCGTCGGGCGGTGGACAAGGACACCGCCGCACATAGATCATGTCCATGACCCAATCCACCAATCCTCCCCTCGCCCGCACCGTCGCCGAACTTGCCCGCCGGAAGGGCCACATTCGTCCGGCGAGCCGGCAGGTGCCCGAAGAGACCCCCGTCGCCTTCAGCTATGGCGGTTCCACACACGCCGTCATGATGGCGACGCCGGCGGATTTCGACGATTTCGCCACAGGCTTCAGCCTGACGGAAGGAATCATCACCGATCCTGCCGAGATCGAGAACATCGAAACCGTTGAAACCCCCGAAGGATATGATCTGCAGATTATCCTGCGCGATGAATCACACGACGCGCTGGTAACCCGACGCCGGCACATGGCCGGTCCCGTCGGCTGCGGTCTGTGCGGCATCGAATCCTTGGAACAGGCAGTCCGCCAGACGCCATCGGTCGCCGCCGCCCGGCTCAGCCTGACGCCTGACGACATCACGCAGGCCGTCGCCTTGCTGAACACTCGGCAACCGCTGCATGCGGAGACCCGGGCGGTCCACGGCGCCGGTTTCTTCGCGCCCGATGAGGGCCTGGTCGCCGTGCGCGAGGATGTCGGGCGGCACAATGCGCTCGACAAGCTGGCAGGCGCCGCCGCCCGCCAAGGCTACAAGGGGGCTACCGGCGCCGTCGTCGTCACGAGCCGGGTCTCAGTCGAGATGGTTCAGAAGACGGCCATTCTCGGAAGCCCTTTCATCATCGCCATCTCGGCGCCGACGGCGCTTGCCATCCGGACGGCAGAGAAGGCGGGCATGACACTCGTAGCGCTGGTTCGCGGCGAGGATTTCGAGGTCTTTACCCATGCGGACCGTATCTGTGCCGAAGGCAACCAACCCCGAGCCGTCCGGCCAACCGAAAGGACCAGCCATGTCGCCTGATCCCGTATCGGACGTTCATTCGGGAGAAGACGGCCCTCCGCATGGCACGGACGCAAAGCTCGTGCGCATGGCAAACCAGATTGCCACGTTCTTCCGCTCGCAGCCGCAGGAGGACGGGCCGGCGGGCGTCGCGATCCATATCAACAAGTTCTGGGAGCCCCGGATGCGCGGCGCGTTTCTTGCGCTGATCGAGAACGGCCATGCTGGATTCGATCCGCTCGTGCTTTCAACTGCTCCGCTCATCAAGCGGCCACACGCGAAAGAGGATGCGATCGGCACCGGTGCGGATGCGGCCCGTGGCGCACCCGGCGGCAAGGGCACGGCTGCGGGCGAATCGCTGTCGGAACCCAACATGCCCGAAAGGTAAACCATACGCGGCGTCGATCGTCCTTGCAGTGAGGAGACGGCAGGTCATCGATCCCGCGCTTGAGAACAAAGACCAACCGCCCGAGGAGGGGCTCAGAGGAGGAGGACAACGATGTCGACAACGGCAGAACACTTTGGCATTCCCGGATCGGCGGGGCTGCTCGACCGGGAGCGGATCATTGCCAAGCCCGGTTTCAACCGCTGGCTCGTTCCTCCGGCGGCGCTCGCCATTCATCTCTGCATCGGCATGGCCTATGGTTTCAGCGTGTTCTGGTTGCCTCTGTCAAAGGCGATCGGCATCACGGCGCCGGCGGCGTGCGCCGATCTGACGCTGGGGTCGGCGCTTTTTACCACGACCTGTGACTGGAGGGTCAGCGATCTCGGCTGGATCTACACGCTGTTCTTCGTGCTGCTCGGCTCGTCTGCCGCAATGTGGGGCGGCTGGCTCGAGAAGGTCGGTCCGCGCAAGGCAGCGACCGTTTCGGCCTTCTGCTGGTGCGGCGGTATCCTCATTGCCGCCCTTGGTGTTGCGACGCACCAACTCTGGATGATGTGGCTGGGTGCCGGCGTCATTGGCGGCATCGGGCTCGGCCTTGGCTATATCTCGCCTGTTTCCACCCTCATCAAATGGTTTCCCGACCGCCGCGGCATGGCGACAGGCATGGCGATCATGGGTTTTGGCGGCGGCGCCATGATCGGCGCGCCGCTTGCCAATATCCTGATGACGCATTTTCGCTCGGACACCTCGGTCGGCGTCTGGCAGACCTTCGTCGTCATGGCGCTCGGCTATCTTGTCTTCATGCTGGCGGGCGCCTTTGGCTACCGCATTCCGCCTGCGGGCTGGCGTCCGGAGGGATGGGTCCCGCCGGCTGCAAAAAGCACGATGATCACGACCCGTCACGTTCACCTGCGCGATGCGCACAAGACGAAGCAGTTCTGGCTGATCTGGGCCGTGCTCTGCCTGAACGTGTCCGCCGGCATCGGCGTCATCGGCATGGCTTCGCCCATGCTGCAGGAGATCTTCGCCGGCTCGCTGATCGGTGCGCCCGGTGTCGCCTTTACCGATATGTCGAAGGAGCAGCTGGCAGGCGTGGCCGCCATCGCCGCCGGCTTCACCGGCCTTCTTTCGCTGTTCAACATCGGTGGGCGCTTCTTCTGGGCCTCGCTGTCCGATCGGATCGGCCGCAAGAACACCTACTTCTGCTTCTTCGTCATCGGAATCGTGCTCTATGCACTGATACCTTGGGCGGCGGGCATTCAGAGCAAGCTTCTCTTCGTCGGGATGCTGTGCATCGTCCTGTCGATGTATGGCGGCGGGTTTGCCACGATCCCCGCCTATCTGGCCGACATCTTCGGCACCCAGTTCGTTGGCGCCATCCACGGACGCCTGCTGACGGCCTGGGCAACGGCCGGCATCATCGGGCCGGTCGTCGTCAATTACATCCGGGAAGCGCAGATTGCCGCCGGGCTGCCGCGTGATCAGGTCTACAACACCACCATGTACATCCTTGCCGGCATGCTGGCGCTCGGCCTTGTTGCCAACGCCTTCGTGCGGCCGCTGGCCGACAAGTGGTTCATGAAGGATGCGGAGGTCGCAGCGCTCCAGGCAAAGACGGCGGCCGTCAATGCCGGTCCGTCCGGTTCCTTCGGCATCGGCCGAGGTGGGCTTGATGCGAAGGCGATGCTCGCCTGGGCCTGTGTCGGCTTGCCGCTGGCCTGGGGCGTGTTCGTCACCGTGAAAGCCAGCCTTGCGCTCTTCGGGTGAACACTCTTTGGATCAACAAAAAGGCCCTTCGCACGAGAGATCGCGCGAAGGGCCTTTGTTTTTCAAAGCGACAAAAATCGGATCAGTAGGTCGGTGCGAGCAGGGCCGGAGCGATCGTCGTGTTCAGGAACTGCTGCAGGAAAAACAGGATAACCAGAACCACCAAGGGCGACAGATCGACGCCGCCCATATTCGGCAGAATGCGGCGGATCGGGCGGTAGAGCGGCTCCGTCAGCTGATAGAGCGACCGGCCGATCATGCTGATGGCCTGGTTGTTGGTATTGATGATGTTAAACGCGTACAGCCAGGAAAAGATCGCCGAGGCAATGATCAGAAACCAGGCGATGTTGATGATGAAGTTCAGCGTTGCGATGACGGCGAGCATGCCGGGCCTCCGGTTCCGGGACCACCGTGTGCCATCGGCGATGGGCAACCGTCGGTCCAACATTTATGGCGTCGCATAATTTTCTCCTCGAACCGATTCCGGAGCGGAGCATTATGCAATAGTTGGAAGACATGTAGCCACTGGCAGGCAAGGCGGCAACCCTGCGGTCTGCGCGGTGTGAAACATGTTTAAGACGACGCTGTGCCGCACCAGCCGGCGTCCATATGAACGGGCCGATGCACCAGAGGCCGGGAAAGACCATTCATGTCCATCGTCGAAACCGGAGACCGCTACGCCGCCTTCCGGCATGTCGGGTACCGCCGCTACTTCTTCGCCCGCTTCCTCGCCTACTTCGCCATCCAGATCGTCAGTGTCTCCGTCGGATGGCAGATCTACGACCTGACGCGAAATCCCTTCGACCTCGGCCTGATCGGCTTGTTCCAGTTCCTGCCGTCGCTGGTTCTCATTCTCGTCACAGGATCGGTCGCCGACCGCTACAACCGGCGCATGATCATGGGCGTCTGCATGGGCGTTAGCACGCTCTGCGCGGCGGCCCTGCTCGCTCTTACCCTGACGGGCACCTTCTCCCTCTGGCCGGTCTATACAATCCTGGTCGTGTTCGGCATCGAGCGGGCCTTCCTCGCGCCGGCCTCCCAATCGCTAGCCCCCAATCTCGTACCCGAGCGCGATCTGGCCAACGCCATCGCGTGGAACTCCACCTCCTGGCAGACGGCAATGATCGTCGGTCCTGTCATCGGCGGCCTCATCTATGCGCTCGGACCGGCCGTTCCCTACAGCGTCGCCGTCCTGTTCTTCGCCGCCAGCGTCATCATGGTCTATGCCATCCCCAAGCCGGCCCAGAAGAGCAGCCAGACGGCGCAAAGCTGGCAGGCCATCACGGCCGGCTTTCGCTACATCCGCGCGGAGAAGGTCGTCCTTGGCGCCATCTCCCTCGACCTCTTCGCCGTGCTGCTTGGCGGGGCCATTGCACTCATGCCGGTCTTCGCGCGCGATATTCTCGCGCTCGGCCCGTGGGGCCTGGGTCTCCTGCGCGCGGCGCCCGGGGTCGGCGCGGTCGGCATGGCCATGTGGCTTGCGGCCCATCCGATCCGGCATCGCGCCGGCGTGCTGATGTTCGTCGGCGTGGCGCTGTTCGGGCTCGGTACGGTCGTGTTCGGCCTATCCGCGACGCCCTGGATCTCCATCATCGCGCTCGTCATCATGGGCGCTTCCGACATGATCTCGGTCTATGTTCGGGAAACCCTGATCACGCTGTGGACGCCGGACGAGCTGCGCGGACGTGTGAACGCGGTGAACATGGTGTTCGTCGGCGCATCGAACGAGCTTGGTGAGTTCCGGGCCGGAATGATGGCTTCCGCCATCGGCGCGGTTCCCGCCGTGGTCATCGGCGGAGCCGGCACCTTGCTTGTGGCCGTACTCTGGTCGCTCGGCTTCTCGCAGCTCCGCCGCATCGACACGCTCGATGCGCCCGAGACGAAACGATAGAGGCCGAGGGCCGCGTACGTTACAGAGGCGGAAAAGCGTCTCAGCGCTCCGCCGTCTCGACGACGTCGGATTTCGCCGCAGCCTCCTGCCGCTTCATAATGCGGTCTCGGCTGGATACGCCGAGAAGGTCTGCGATCCGCCAGATGACGTGATCTTCCATCTCGCTGCGTTCGCCGTCCACGTAGACGATCTCCCAGAGCATCCCGACGAGATCGATCCGCTGCTCCTCGCTGAAGTGCCGCTTGATGTCGGAGGTGAAACGGAAGAAGTCGATCGCCTCGCTCTCGGCATCTTCGCCAGCAGCGATCAGCGCATTCAGCGCAGCGTCGTCGAGCGTGTAGTGCTCCTTGATCATCGAACGCACCTTACGGCGCTCGACGTCGTCGGCATGGCCGTCGGCCTCCATGACCTGAATGCAGAGCGCGACGATCGCGATGCGCGGATCGCCGGCCTCGATCGGATTCGGGTGCTCGGCACCGGTGAGACTGTCGATGAAAGTGCGGATACGGTCGAACATGGATGGCGCGGCGCTCACGGCAGGAGGGTCGTTGATGCTGACAGGAAAGACGAGCCGCAAAGCCCGGTCTAGCCCCCCTTGGCTTCGCACGTGCGAAAAGGGGCCCCGCAGGGCCCCTGAACCGTCAGAAAAGTTTGAATGTCGTCTTTTCTGCAACTTTATCGGTGCGAACGCCGGGATCATCCGGCGGGCGCCCGAAGAACGGCTCGACCGGCGCTTCGGCGGGTTTGGTCGCAGAACGACCACCCGATGAGGAGGGCTGCGCCGGGGATGGGGACAAGGGTGAGGACGACGGCAAGACCGGTGTCCGGACAGCAAGCGGGGTCTCGTCCTTCGTGACGAGCTCCTTTCCGGGCGTGCCGTCCGTGTCCGCTGCAACGTTCGGACGGGCCGGCTCGGCGTGCTCGTGGACGATGACCGATTCGGTCGGCACCGGTACGGCAATCGCGATCGTCCGTTCCACCGTTTCGGTGGGCTTTGTCGGCTGCGTCGCGACCTCTGCATCCTGTTCGGCCCGGCGTGGCACGGCAACGGGTGTCGCAACCGGTGGCAGGCTGCGGATCGCCGCTTCGCCGCGGCTGACGCCACCCTCTTCGAGAGGACCGTCGATCGTGCTGACGGGCATTTTCCACTCGAACGCATCCAGGCGACCGCTGACGGGAGACACGGGCAGCCATTCCTGCGAGACCACGCCATCGGCGATCCAGGCCGCATCGCGCGGGCTCTTCAATGCCTGGTTCATCCAGTGGCGGATGCGCCCTTCATCGCCCGTATCCGCTTCCTCAATATCGGCAAGCAGCAGGAAGACGCTTTCTGTCGGCGCAATGCGGGCGGCAGCTTCCGCCATGGAGCGCGCCAGTCCCAGCTCTCGGGCCTCCAGAGCACTCTCGGCAACGACCATCAGCGACACCGCATTGTTCGGCTTCCAGGCTTCCAGCTTGCGGGCGCGCTTTAACCGGTCGACCGCGGAATCGCCGCTTCTTGCGCGGACGTAGGCTTTGGCGATTTCGGGATGCGGCGCGTGTTTCCAAAGCTTTTCGAGCACGGACGCCGCCTTGCGCAGATTGTCCTCCCGAAACAGGGCCTTGGCCGCTATGAGGCCGGCCGGCACCAGCGTAGGGTCGAGCTTCAGTGCGGCCAGCGCGTCGTCGCGCGCGGCCTTCGGATCGGCATCCAGCCGTTCCCGTGCCCGTGCCGTAAGCAGCACCGCCTTCTTGCGGTCGGCCTCCTTGCGGTCGATGACATGACTGGTGCGGCTCTGGTCCAGAAGATGCACAGCCTCGTCCCAGCGTCCTGCCTGGCTGCGCTCGTCGAGCGTGGCGAGCGTCGCCCAGGCGAGATGCGGCGCCTTGTCGGCCGCTTGTTCGGCATACTGCCGGGCTGCCTCGTTGGCACCCAGACGCTTGGCTTCGAGGTAAAGACCGCGCAGGCCGAGCTCGCGTGTTTCGGGATCCTCGGCCATTCGCTCGAACTTGCGACGGGCATCATCATGCTTGCCCTCGATCAGCGCGGTCTGCGCCTCGAGGAGATGGATCAGCGGCTCCTGATCGGCGGACAGGAGACCGCGCGTGCGCGCGGTCATCTTGCGCGCGAGGATAGCATCGCCGGCACCGGCGGCAATCAGTCCGGTCGACAGCGCCTGATAGCCACGGTCGCGTTTGCGGACCCGGAAGTAGCGGGCGATCGAATGCGGCGAAAACCAGATGACGCGGACAAGCCAGACGACAAGCAGAATGGCTGCGATGAGCGCGACAAGCAGAGTGGCGCCGACCATCAGGCTGGTCTCGATACGCTGGCCCATCCAGACCAGCGATAGCTCGCCCGGCCGGTCGGCAAGCCAGGAGAACCCTGCACCGAGTGCGAGGACGATCAGGACGAAGATGAGAATACGGATCAAATCGGCTCTCCTCAGCCCTGCTTGACAGGTGTGGGGCCGGTTGCGGCTCCGGCGACGGCGGCATCGATCAAACCTTCGACCTTGATGCGCTCGTCGAGCTTCGTGCGGAATGCCGCGCCGGCGTCTTTGGCAGGCTGCGGCAGGCCGTCCCATTCGAGGCTTGCGCCTTTGAGGTCACCATTGGTCAGGCGCTCCTCGATCCGCGCCACGACGGCTTCCGGACCTGTGCCCTCGACGCTGCCGACGGGACGCACGCGAACAGCCGAGGCCGCGCTTCCGATCAGCCGCGAGAAGATGCCCTGGTTCGGGTCGGCGCCCTGAATGGCGGCCAGCATTGCGTCGGCCGTGTCGGGGAACGATCGTGTCAGATCCGCGCGCGCGGAGACGCCACGGGGGGCGATGTCGGCCAGACCGGCGACGGCCGGGTCATCGGGCGAAACGGTCTTCAAGGCATCAAGTTCGGCGAGGAATGGGCCGCCCCGGTCGATAGCCGTCTTCAGGGCGGTGACCGCGATGGCGCGTGCAAGCTGCACGTCGCTGGCCGGCTCGTCCAGTTTCTTCTCGGCTTCCTCGATGCGCGTCGAAAGCTCGGATGTCGTCGCTTGTGCCGCACGGCTCTGGTCGGCAAGACCGGACTTCACGGTGGCGAGTTCCTGGGTCAGGCTCTCGACCTGTGCCTTCAGATCGTTCGTATCGGAGGAACGACCATCCACGCCGATCGCCTGCTCGAGAGCTGCAAGCCTTTGTTCCAGGCCTTCGCTGGCAGGCGAGCCCGCCGCGGGTGCCTGCGCCTTCAAGGCATCGATTTCCGCAGCGAGATCGCGCTCCGATGAGCCATTGTTCGACGATGCCGGACCGATCGATGGGAGGACACCGGCATATTGAAGGACACCGGCGCCGGCAAGAGCGATCAGGCCGCCGACAATCCCCGCGGCCAGCGCACCCGAGCGTGAAGGACGCGCAGGGGCCGCACGATTGGCAGATGTCGAAGAACCCGCAGGCCCCGAACCCCCGATGGGCGGCGTCGGCGGGACGGAGGAGGTCTTCTCGGACCGGGCCGACGCTGCAGGCTTCGCAGCAGAGGCTGCGGCAGCGGCTTCGACGCGCGCATCCTTGGCGGCCTCGGCTTTGAGGCTCCTCTCCACGGCCGGATCGGCCGGCGTCCCCTGATCGGTCGGCAACCCGTCGATCTTATCCTTGGCCGGAGGGCCCATATCGGAAGCCGCCACGACTGCGTCAGCGGGCAAGACCGTTTCCGGTGCTTTTCGGCGAGCGTCCCGGTCTTCCGGTCTCGCTGCATCGGATGCAGCGGGCGTGGCAGGCAGATCGATCGTCAGCGGCTGCCGGTCGGGCTTGGTGCGGCGCGGCGGTTTCTCCGGATCCATGCTCTCTTCTCTATGCGTGAGGTCAACAGCATAAACCTAGACACCGACCTGGGCGAGGGAAAGGCCCCACCGGTCGATTTGCTTCATTCAGGCGTCGAGAAGAGCAAGCAGGGTATCTTCATCCGGAGAGGAAGCGATCTCCACGTGACGAC
The DNA here is from genome assembly GCF_001424065.1 of Rhizobium sp. Leaf384. Lineage (GTDB taxonomy): Bacteria > Pseudomonadota > Alphaproteobacteria > Rhizobiales > Rhizobiaceae > Ferranicluibacter. Next base: position 327,602 of record NZ_LMQE01000008.1, on the reverse strand, counting down.
ATCCGGGTGGCACGGCGTCGGCAATGCGGGGACCGAGACAGAGGATCCGCACCGTCGCGGAAAGCATTGCGGGAGCGATGTCGGAAAAGAACTGCCTGGCTGCTTCCCGCGAGTAAAAGAGCACCGCTTCCGGGCTGAATGCGTGAACCTGCGCCGAAAACGCACCGGGCGGGCGGACGACGGGCCGCATGCGGTAGACCAGCCGAACCTGAAGCGGGACACCGGCAACGGTCATGCGCGTTTCCAGTTCCGGCAGGCGGGGTGTGCCCGCGAGATAGAGCAGAATGCCCGTTGCCGAAGCCCGATCACGAACGATCAATTCCGCGAGGCCTGCAGCATCTCCAGGACCGACTCGAACGCGGGAAAAGCCGAGATCGAGCGCCGCCTCCGCCGTCGCGTCGCCGACGCAGTAGACCGGCAAAGAGGCAAGCGACGACAATGCCTGGGGGGACTGCCGCAGCGCACGGAACGCTTCGGCACTCGTTGCGACAACCGCCGAGGCGGCCAACGCTGTCGCCCGGATCGGCAAGTGCTCGGCTTCGCTCAGGGGCAAGAGCAGTGTCTTGTGGCCGGCAAGCGCAAGCCTCCGGAGCGTTTTGTCCGCGGTGGTTTCCGGGCGCGTGACGAGGACGCGCATCCGCTCACGTCCAGCTGGAAAAGAAGCCGGGAGCCGCATCGGCGCGAATATCCTCGCCTGCCTGTGCGCCGATCTTCCGGGCATCCGTAGCCCGACCTTCGGCATAGACCCGGTGATGCTGCGTTCCGTCCGGTGTCAGAATCATCCCTGAGAACGAAATCTGCTCGCCGTCCGAAACGGCGTAGCCGGCGATGGGCGTCCGGCAGGAGCCATCCAGCGTGTCGAGAAATGCGCGTTCGCAGGTCACCGCCTCTTCTGTCGTCCGGTCGTTGATGGCCGAAAGAAGCGTGTCGATCCGGGTATCGCCGATCCGGCTCTCGACGGCAATCGCACCCTGGGCAGGGGCTGGCGGAAAATAGGTGGGATCGAGAATTTCTGTTGCGACCCCTTCGAGGTTGAGCCGCTTCAGTCCGGCGAGCGCCAGCAGCGTGCCATCCACCTGGCCCTCGGCCAGCTTGCGCAGGCGGGTCTCGACAAGACCGCGATAGACGATGACGTTGATGTCGGGCCGCAGTCTCCGGATCAGCGCTTGTCGGCGCAACGAGGCCGAACCGACCGTCGCCCCTTCCGGCAGGGCGAGAAGCGTGGGCGCCGTGCCGCCGATGAAGGCGTCGCGGGCGTCCTCTCGCGGCAGAAAGGCCGACAGAAACAGGCCGTCGGGCAGGCGCGTTGCCATGTCCTTGGCCGAATGGACCGCAAAATCGAGTGTTCCCGCCAGCAGCTGATCCTCCAGCTCCTGCGTAAAAAGTCCCTTGCCGCCGATTTCGGAGAGCGCTCGATCGGTGATGCGATCGCCCGCCGTCGACAGCGGCACGATCTCGAACATCTCCTCCGGCAAGCCATGCGCCAGCATCAGCCGATCGCGCGTTTCATGGGCCTGAGCCAGCGCGAGCCGACTGCCGCGCGTGCCGATCCGGAAAGGTTTCGTTTGCATCCGCTACGATCCATTGTTACCGGAGGTCCGTGTATCTCCCTTTGTTCCCGTCTGCAATCTTCGAGTCATCCACCCCAATGAACCGGCCCTTGCGTATTCTCGGCATCGAGACGAGCTGCGACGAAACCGCCGCTTCCGTCGTGCTGCGCGCCGAGGATGGGCGCGGCGAAATCCTGGGCGACGTGGTGCTGAGCCAGCTCGAGGAACACAGCCTCTACGGCGGCGTGGTACCGGAAATTGCAGCCCGCGCGCATGTCGAGGCACTGGATACCCTCATTGCTGAAGCGCTCGAGCGCGCGCAAATGTCGCTGTCGGACGTCGACGCCATCGCGGCGACCAGCGGCCCGGGCCTGATCGGGGGCCTGATCGTCGGCCTCATGACCGGCAAGGCCATGGCGCGCGCGGCAGGCAAGCCGCTCTATGCGATCAACCATCTCGAAGGCCACGCTCTGACCGCGCGACTGACCCACGGGCTCGCCTTTCCCTACCTGATGCTGCTGGTGTCGGGCGGTCACACCCAACTGATACTGGTGCGCGATACCGGTGACTACGAGCGCTGGGGGACGACCATCGACGATGCTTTGGGCGAGGCCTTCGACAAGACGGCAAAGCTCCTGGGTCTCCCGTATCCCGGGGGTCCGGCCGTCGAACGCGCCGCGCGCGACGGCAACCCGGAACGCTTCACCTTTCCCCGGCCCTTGGTCGGCGAGGCCCGTTTGGACTTTTCCTTTTCAGGCTTGAAGACCGCCGTGCGGCAGGCCGCACAGTCGATCGCCCCGGTGGCGGAACAGGATATCGCCGATATCTGCGCCTCTTTCCAGGATGCGGTCTCGCGAACACTGAAGGACAGGATCGGCCGCGGCCTCAAGCGCTTCCGAACCGCCTATCCGGATGTCGACAGGCCCTCTCTCGTTGTTGCCGGCGGTGTTGCGGCCAATCAGGCTTTGCGCACAACGCTCGACAGCCTTTGTGGCGCGAACGGCTTTGCATTCGTCGCGCCACCGCTCCATCTGTGCACCGACAATGCGGCGATGATCGCCTGGGCGGGTGCGGAGCGCATGGCGGCCGGTCTGCCCGCCGACGATCTTTCCGTGTCGCCCCGTGCCCGCTGGCCTCTGGACGCGCATGCACAGACCCTGCTCGGCTTCGGCAAGCGAGGCGCGAAGGCATGAGCGACGCGGCGATCTCTTCTGCCGGGAAGGTGGCGGTCGTCGGCGCCGGCGCCTTCGGGACGGCGCTCGCAGCGACAATCGCGCGTGCAGGCCGCGCCGAGGTCCTGCTCATAGCCCGGCGAAGGGATGTAGCGGACGCGATTCTGGCCCGGCGCCGGCATGAAGACGCGCTTCCCGGCATCGACCTGCCGCAAACGCTATTTGCGACGACGGACCCGGCCGCTCTCTCGGGAGCAGGGATAGTGCTCTTCGCCATGCCGTCACAGGCACAGCGCGAGGCTGCGCAGACGCTGAAGCCATACCTCGACCCGGGAGCCGATATCGTTGTCTGTGCCAAGGGGCTGGAACGCGGCACCGGCCGCCTCCTGACAGGGGTCGTGGCGGATGAACTCGGACACCATGCAGTCTCCGTTCTCTCCGGCCCCGGTTTTGCCGCCGATATCGCCATCGGCCTGCCAACCGCGATGGTCATCGCCGCGGCCTCGGCAGAGCAGGCCGCGCGGCTTGCAAACGCTCTTTCCGGCCCGACATTCCGCCTCTATCCGTCAATCGACCGCACGGGCGTGCAACTCGGCGGCGCGCTCAAGAACGTGCTCGCCATTGCCTGCGGCATTGTCGAAGGGGCGGGGCTCGGCGAATCCGCCCGTGCTGCCATGATCGCGCGCGGGCTTGCCGAACTCTCCCGCTATGTCGCGGCCTGTGGCGGCCAGGGAGAAACGGTCCGCGGCCTGTCCGGACTCGGTGATCTCGTTCTCACCGCGACAAGTCACCAATCGCGAAACCTGCGATATGGCATCGCCCTCGGACGCGAAGGCCGCGCGGTCACAACAACCGCCGATCTCGTGGAGGGTGCGCTTGCAGCCTCGGTTGCGGCAACGGAGGCCCGGCGCCTCGGCCTCGACATGCCGTTGACCTTCGCCGTCGCGGCCATGATCGATGGCGCAATCGACGTGGGAACCGCACTGGAACAGCTCATGTCCCGCCCCATCACACAAGAATAGCTTCGGAAAGGCACGATCATGCTCTTTGCAGCCCTTTGCACCGACAAAGAAGGTGCACTCCAGATCCGCATCGAGACGCGGCCCACCCATGTCGCCTATCTCGACGATCTGAATGCCCGCGGCATCTTGAAGATCGCCGGCCCGTTCCTCGGGTCCGACGGCAAGCCGAACGGCAGTCTGGTCATCATCGAGGCGGAGGACAAGGCGGCGGCTACGGCGCTCTTTGCCGAAGACCCCTATGCAAAGGCCGGTTTGTTTGCCTCCGTCGAGGTCCGCGCCTGGAATTGGGTGTTCAACAAGCCGGAGTGACGGACATGGGCTATTGGCTCTGGAAATCCGAACCCTTCAAGTGGTCCTGGACCATGCAGAAGGACGCCGGCGACGCGGGAACCGAATGGACAGGCGTGCGCAACTACCTTGCCCGCAACAACATGCGGGCCATGAAGATCGGCGACAAAGGTTTCTTCTATCACTCGAACGAAGGACTGGAGATCGTCGGCATCGCCGAGGTCTGCGCGCTCTCGCACCCTGATTCGACCGCAGAGGGCGATCCGCGCTGGGACTGCGTCGATATTCGGGCCGTTTGCGACATGCCGACGCCCGTGACCCTGAAGGAGATCAAGGCGAGCGAGAAGCTGAAGGACATGCAACTGGTCACGTCCATGCGGCTCTCGGTTCAGGCCGTGACGGAAGCGGAATGGCAAGAAATCTGCCGCATGGGCGGCCTCGACAATCCTCCGCTCTCGCCCACAGCGTGAAGACCGATCCGGAGCGCTTCATCCGCGAGAACACCAGCATCTTCTCGCCGCCGCACGTCCCCGAGGTGAAGCTTCGCCTGGCGAGCGAGGCGCATGATCTGTGGCTGAAGACAGAGGACGAGCTGGAGGCCATCGGCCTGCCGCCGCCGTTCTGGGCCTTCGCCTGGGCTGGCGGCCAGGGACTTGCCCGCTATGTGCTTGATCATTCCGATCTGGTGGCTGGCAGAACCGTCGTCGACTTTGCGTCCGGCTCGGGTCTGGTTGCGATCGCCGCCATGAAGGCCGGCGCGGCATCCACTCTGGCGCTGGACACGGATCCTTGGACCGGCACTGCGATCCGGCTCAATGCACAGCTCAACGACGTGGTCATTGCCCACGAGAATGCCGACAGGATTGGCCAACCGGTCGCCTGTGACGTGTTTCTTGCAGGCGACGTCTTCTACGACAAGGCATTCGCCGACAGGCTGGTACCCTGGTTCGACGATCTGGTTGCCGCGGGCATCGACGTGATCGTCGGAGATCCCGGCCGTGCCTATTGCCCGCGCGACCGGATGGTGCCGCTGGCCTCCTATGCGGTCCCGGTGACCCGTGCGCTGGAAGACAGCGAGGTGAAAAAGACGACGGTTTGGCGGTTTCGATGACGGCGCCGCCGACGGCCTTCGTGTCCGGGCTCAACGCCCGCGAATGACACAAACCCCGGCCTCGAAGCTGCAGGCACTGTCGTTCCGACGGATAGCGCCGCGATTCACCGTCATGACGCCGCTTCGCGCAACGCTGTTGTCGGGCTGCGTATAGCGCTCGAAATCGCCATAGCTGGTATTCTCGTCATAGCTCGTGATCGTGAAATAGCTGCCGGCGCCGCTGCGATACCAGGCATTCGCATTCCCGGAAAACCGGCCCGATCCGACGATGACCGCCGCAGGTGCACGCCCGTCGCGGCGCATGCGCTCGTCCCCGCGCCATGTTGTCGCATCCTCTCGCACCCGGTACCGGCTCTGGCCGTCGAAAAACCCACGAACGACCCGGTAATCGGGAACCGCCTGACGCCGACCCTGAAGCCGGACGCCGGATCGCTGTTCCAGCTGCTCGGCCTGCGCGGAATACGTGCGGAAATACTGTCCGCGATAGCCCTCGTCCCGGGCTTCGGCACCCCCAACGGCCGTTACCACAAGGGCTGCAGCGACGGCCAGGGGTCGCAGGGCGATGTCACGATACATGATGAACCTCCGACAGATCTTAACAAACCGTTAAAGACCAATCTGGCGCAGGACGGCCCAAAAGTCAGGCCGTTGCCGCCTGTTTCGCTGGATATGTTTAACGGGTCAAATGCGATGCAAACGCTTGTCCGGTAAACCTCCGTCTCTAATCGATTAATTTCTTTTCGCGCTGCAAACAGGCTTGTTAAGACCCCTGCCGAAGATTAAAGCTCGCCACAACTGAATGCTGCGCAATCCCTGCGCAAACCGGATATAAAGAGTCTAGTTTTTGGACGATTGACCGGTCGTTCTGTGAGGTTCAGATGACGAATGTCACCAAAAGCCGGCCGCTTTCGCCGCATCTTCAGATCTACAAGCTCATTCCGACCATGCTCATGTCGATCGTGCATCGCATTACCGGCGCTGCACTTTATTTCGGCACTGTTCTCGTCGCCTGGTGGTTGATCGCAGCTGCCAGCGGCCCGGCCTACTACGATTGGGCCAGCTGGTTCTTCGGCACGATCATCGGCCAGGTCATCCTGTTCGGATACACATGGGCGCTGATCCATCACATGTTCGGCGGTCTGCGCCACTTCATGTGGGATCTGGGCTATGGTTACGAGAAGGAATTCTCGACGAAACTCGCCATCGCCAATGCCGTCGGCTCCATTACCGTGACGCTCCTGTTGTGGATCGTCGGCTACATCGTTCGCTGAGGGTTTGACCATGGATATGCGCACACCCCTCGGTAAGGTCCGCGGTCTCGGTTCAGCCAAGGAAGGCACGGAGCATTTCTGGCGCCAGCGCCTGACGGCCGTGGCAAACGTGCCTCTTCTTACCTTCTTCGTCATCTTCATGATGACACATGCAGGCGCGCCGTATGCCGACGTGGTCGCAGCGCTCGGCAATCCGTTCGTCGCGGTCGTCATGGCCCTTGTCGTCATCTCCGCACTGACCCACATGCGGATCGGCATGCAGGTGATCATCGAGGACTACGTTCACGCCGAAGGCATCAAGATCGTCCTTCTCATGCTCAATACATTCTTCGCGATCGCGGTTGGCGGGCTCTGTCTTTTCGCCATCCTGAAGCTCGCCTTTGCAGGATAAGACCATGGCATCGACCGAAGCACCGTCCGTCAACGGCAAGGCCTACCAGTATGTCGACCATTCCTACGACGTGATCGTCGTCGGCGCCGGCGGCGCGGGACTGCGCGCCACGCTCGGCATGGCCGAACAGGGTTTCAAGACGGCCTGCATTACAAAAGTCTTCCCGACGCGCTCCCACACGGTCGCAGCCCAGGGCGGCATTGCCGCGTCGCTGCAGAACATGACCCCTGACAGCTGGCAGTGGCACCTTTACGACACCGTCAAGGGCTCCGACTGGCTGGGCGATGTCGACGCCATGCAGTATCTCGCCATGGAAGCGCCGAAGGCGGTCTATGAGCTCGAGCATTACGGCGTGCCTTTTTCGCGCAATGCCGAAGGCAAGATCTACCAGCGTCCCTTTGGCGGCCACATGCAGAACTACGGCGAAGGTCCGCCGGTGCAGCGCACCTGCGCCGCCGCCGACCGCACCGGCCACGCCATTCTGCACACGCTCTATGGTCAGTCGCTGAAGCACAATGCAGAATTCTTCATCGAGTATTTCGCGCTCGATCTCATCATGTCCGACGACGGCAGCCGCTGCACCGGCGTTGTCGCCTGGTGCCTCGATGACGGCACCATCCACCGTTTCTCCGCCAAGATGGTCGTGCTTGCGACCGGCGGATACGGCCGCGCCTACTTCTCGGCGACGTCAGCCCATACCTGCACAGGCGACGGCGGTGGCATGATTGCCCGCGCCGGCCTGCCGCTGCAGGACATGGAGTTCGTCCAGTTCCATCCGACCGGCATTTACGGCGCCGGTTGCCTGATCACCGAAGGTGCCCGCGGCGAAGGCGGTTACCTCGTCAATTCCGAAGGCGAGCGCTTCATGGAGCGCTATGCACCGTCCGCCAAGGACCTTGCGTCGCGCGATGTCGTCTCGCGCTGCATGACGCTCGAAATTCGCGAAGGTCGCGGCGTCGGCAAGGCAAAGGACCATATCTTCCTGCATCTCGACCATCTCGATCCCGCCGTTCTGAACGAACGTCTGCCGGGCATTTCCGAGAGCGCCAAGATCTTTGCCGGCGTCGACGTGACGCGGGAGCCGATCCCGGTTCTTCCAACGGTGCACTACAACATGGGCGGCATCCCCACCAATTACTGGGGTGAAGTCCTAAATGCCGATGGCGAAAACCCGGAACGCATCATTCCGGGCCTGATGGCCGTCGGCGAAGCGGGCTGTGCCTCCGTGCACGGCGCCAACCGCCTCGGCTCGAACTCGTTGATCGACCTGGTCGTCTTCGGCCGTGCCGCCGCCATCCGCGCCGGAGAGGTGATCGACCGAGCAAGCCCGATCCCCGCGCTGAACAAGGCCGCCTGCGACAAGATCGTCGGCCGCCTGGACAGGCTGCGCTACGCCAGCGGCGGAACGCCGACATCCGTCCTGCGCGAGAAGATGCAGCGCACGATGCAGGAAGACGCCGCCGTGTTCCGCACACAGGAATCGCTTGAAAACGGCTGCAAGCGCATGAGCGCTATCTGGTCCGACATGTCCGACATCAAGGTCACCGACCGCTCGATGATCTGGAACTCGGATCTTGTGGAGACGCTGGAACTTGAAAATCTGATGGCCAACGCGATTACCACGGTTGTCGGCGCGGAAGCCCGCAAGGAAAGCCGCGGCAGCCATGCACGCGAAGATTACACCTCCGGCCCGTTCGGCGGTCGCGACGACGTCAACTGGCGCAAGCACACGCTGGCCTGGGTCAACGACGCCGGCGACGTCAAGCTCGACTACCGCCCCGTTCACACCGAACTGCTCGCCGAAGGCATCGATCCCTACAAGATCGAGCCAAAAGCGCGCGTCTATTAACGGAAGCCCGGTCAAGGAAAACGAATATGGTTGAACTTGCACTTCCCAAGAACTCGCAGATGACCGAAGGCAAGGTGTGGCCGAAGCCTGCCGGCGCCACGAACACCCGCGAATTCCGCGTCTATCGGTGGAGCCCCGACGACGGCAAGAACCCGTCGATCGACACGTTCTTCATCGACGTCGACGATTGCGGCCCGATGGTTCTCGATGCCCTGCTCTACATCAAGAACAAGATCGATCCGACGCTGACCCTGCGGCGTTCCTGCCGCGAGGGGATCTGCGGATCCTGCGCCATGAACATCGACGGCACCAACACGCTGGCATGTACCAAAGGCATGGACGACGTGAAGGGGGCGGTGAAGGTCTATCCCCTTCCCCACATGCCGGTCGTCAAGGATCTCGTGCCGGACCTCACCAACTTCTATGCCCAGCATCGCTCGATCGAACCTTGGCTCAAGACCGTGTCGCCGGCACCGGCCAAGGAATGGAAGCAGAGCCACGATGATCGTGCCAAGCTGGACGGTCTCTACGAGTGCATTCTCTGCGCCTGCTGTTCGGCGTCCTGCCCCAGCTACTGGTGGAACGGCGATCGTTATCTCGGTCCGGCCGTCCTTCTCCAGGCATATCGCTGGCTGATCGACAGCCGTGACGAGGCCAAGGGGGAGCGTCTGGACAATCTGGAAGATCCGTTCCGCCTTTACCGCTGCCACACGATCATGAACTGCGCCCAGACCTGTCCCAAGGGCCTCAACCCGGCCAAGGCCATCGGTGAGATCAAGAAGATGATGGTCGAGCGCCGCGTCTGACCGAGGGTTCGAACGGCGAATACGCCGTCTGGCGCTTCGTCTACGCCACAGGGCTGTAGGAAAGAACGTTTTTTGGCAGCTTTAAAGGTCGATTAACCTTAATCCGGCCTATATCTGTCCCGAACGTTCAATTTTCATGCGAGACGACCGGGAGTTCGAAATGCGGGCATATCATGTTGCGGCGGGTCTAGCGGCGGTGCTGGCGCTTTCAGGATGCCAGCGCACCTCAGTGGGCGCCTTCGACCAGCGCGATGTGGGCCCTGCACCCCTGCAAGCACAACCCGTACCCTCGGTCTCCGGCGGCGCCTTGCCGCCCCCGACAAGTGGCGACGCATCCCAGTTCCCGGCAGCACCCGTCAACCAGACGGCCGCACTCGGCAGTCCGCAGGTTCCCGGCGGCGCGCCCGCCGCGCCGGCCGCTTCTCTCGACGTCACCAAGGAATCCATGGTCGGTAACTGGCGCGTCGCCAATGGCGGCAGTTCCTGTGACATGTTCCTGACGCTGACCAATCTCGGCTCGGGTTCGCGCGGCGGCACCCGCGGCTGCGCCGGCGAGCTGACGCAGATGGGGTCCTGGGAAGTGGCAGGCAAGCAGGTCGTCCTGAAGGATCGCAACGGCAATGCCTTGGCGCGCCTCTACAAGACCGCCGACGCCCGCTTCGACGGCCAGACCAATGGCGGCCAACCTGTCAGCCTGAGCCGCTGATCCCTGATGATCGCTTCGGTCGTCCCGACCGGCCAGCGTCATAGATAAACGGGGTCTGACGGCCAGGAAGGCTGCGCGTGCCAAACGCCGAAAATACCATTTCCAGACGGCTTGAGGCCTTGATCAACCAGGGCGAGATGCAGCGCGATCCGGCGCAACTGGCAATCGCCGCGCGCCTCGATCGGCTGTCCACCGATCTGGCCGCGAGCCGCGCGAGCCGGAAATCGAATGCGCTCGGCTGGCTTTTCGCATCGAAGCGCGATCAGCGACCGCCCATCAAGGGGGTCTACCTCTACGGTGGCGTCGGGCGTGGCAAGACCATGCTGATGGATCTCTTCTTCGACACCGTGCCGATCGCGCGAAAGCGTCGCGCGCATTTCCACGAATTCATGGCGGAGGTTCAGGACCGCATTTTCAAACATCGCCAGAAGCTCAAGAGCGGCGAGACAAAGGATGCTGATCCAATGCCTCCTGTTGCTGCCGATATCTACGCAGAAGCGCGCCTCCTGTGCTTCGACGAGTTTTCGGTCACCGACATCGCCGATGCAATGATCTTGTCGCGCCTGTTCGGTGAACTCTTCAAGAGGGGCTGCGTTCTCGTGGCCACGTCAAACGTCGAACCCGGCGATCTCTACCGCGACGGTCTCAATCGCGCCCTGTTCCTGCCCTTCGTGGATCTCCTGCGCGCCCATGCCGATGTCGTCCCTCTCGATACGGAAACAGACTATCGCCTGGAGAAGACCAGCGGCCTGCCTGTATGGTCGTCGCCCCTCAACGAGGCCTCGCGCAAGGCGCTCGATGCATCGTGGACAAAAGCGACATTAGGCCTGCATCCAGGACCGGTCGACCTGACCTTGAAAGGCCGAACAATCCATATTCCCGCGGCCGCGGGCGATTGCGCGCGTTTTTCCTTCGCTGACCTCTGCGCGCGTCCGCTCGGTGCAAACGATTACCTCACCATCCTGTCGCATTACCGCGTCATCTTCATCGATGATATCCCGCTGCTCAGCGCGGACCGGCGAAACGAGACGAAGCGGTTCATCATGCTGGTGGATACGATCTACGACCGCGGTGCGCGGTTGTTCGCAACGGCAGACGCGCGGCCGGAAGAGCTTCTGATCGTTCGGCGGGGGACGGAGGGCTTCGAGTTCGATCGGACGGTCTCGCGGTTGATCGAACTGCAAAGCAGCGAATACGCGGGTGCTCATGCTGCGAATGCGAAGAAATCATGACCGATTTTATGACGTTTACGTAAGAAAATATTGATCTAAACGATTGAAAAGACACGCTCCAAAAGTAGCAGTTGATATTTTCGGACGAGGCGACTAGTGCTTTCGCCTGTAAGGTTGGGTGCCGCCCGGAAACGCGGGAGTCGTGTCGCTGCAGACCTTGCCAGATTTGATCTCAAAGGAAGCACTTTCATGGCGCGCAACAAGATCGCACTTATCGGTTCCGGAATGATTGGCGGCACGCTGGCCCATCTGGCCGGACTGAAGGAACTGGGCGACATCGTTCTCTTCGACATTGCCGACGGCGTGCCTCAGGGCAAGGGCCTCGACATCGCGCAGTCCTCGCCCGTGGAAGGCTTCAACGCCAACCTGACCGGTGCGAGCGACTATGCTGCGATCGAAGGCGCCGACGTGTGCATCGTCACCGCTGGTGTTGCCCGCAAGCCCGGCATGAGCCGCGATGATCTGCTCGGCATCAACCTCAAGGTCATGGAACAGGTCGGCGCCGGCATCAAGAAATACGCTCCGAACGCCTTCGTTATCTGCATCACCAACCCGCTCGACGCGATGGTCTGGGCTCTGCAGAAGTTCTCGGGCCTTCCCAAGAACATGGTCGTCGGGATGGCCGGCGTGCTCGACAGCGCCCGCTTCCGCCTCTTCCTTAGCCAGGAATTCAACGTCTCCGTCCAGGACGTCACGGCCTTCGTCCTCGGCGGCCACGGCGACACGATGGTTCCGCTTGCCCGCTACTCCACGATCGGCGGCATTCCGCTGACGGACCTCGTCAAGATGGGCTGGGTCACCAAGGAGCGTCTGGAAGAGATCATCCAGCGCACACGGGATGGCGGTGCCGAAATCGTTGGTCTGCTGAAGACCGGATCGGCCTATTACGCGCCGGCTGCCTCTGCGATCGAGATGGCCGAATCCTTCCTCAAGGACAAGAAGCGCGTCCTTCCTTGTGCGGCCCACCTCTCGGGCCAGTACGGCGTGAACGACATGTATGTCGGCGTTCCCACCATCATCGGTGCCGGCGGTATCGAGCGCATCATCGAAGTCGAATTCACAAAGGCCGAACAGGAAGCCTTCGACAAGTCCGTGGCTGCGGTTGCCGGTCTTTGCGAAGCTTGCGTCGGTATCGCTCCGAGCCTGAAGTAATCTTTCCGGCATCAGACAGCCCGACATCAGACAGGAAAATTTCCCATGAACATTCATGAATATCAGGCCAAGGCTCTTCTAAAGAGCTTTGGCGCTCCAGTGGCCGAAGGTGTCGCGATCTTCTCGGCCGACGAGGCAGAGGCCGCAGCGAAGTCTCTTCCCGGCCCGCTCTACGTCGTGAAAAGCCAGATCCATGCCGGCGGTCGGGGCAAGGGCAAGTTCAAGGAACTCGGCCCCGACGCCAAGGGCGGCGTGCGGCTGGCAAAGACAATCGAGGAAGCCGTTTCCCACGCGAAGGAAATGCTCGGCAACACCCTCGTCACCAAGCAGACCGGCGATGCCGGAAAGCAGGTGAACCGCCTCTATATCGAGGACGGTGCCGACATCGACCGCGAGCTCTACCTCTCCATTCTCGTGGACCGCGCCGTCGGACAGGTTTCCTTCGTGGTCTCCACGGAAGGCGGCATGGACATCGAGACCGTTGCCCATGACACGCCGGAAAAGATCATCAACGTCGCGATCGATCCGGTTGCCGGCGTCACCGCTGAGAACCTCGATACCCTCACCACGGCGCTGAAGCTCGAAGGCGAAGCCAAGGCTGACGGCGAGCGTCTGTTCCCGATCCTCTACAAGGCTTTCATCGAGAAGGACATGAGCCTGCTCGAGGTCAACCCGCTGATCGTCATGACCAACGGTCGCCTGCGCGTTCTCGACGCCAAGATGTCGTTCGATGGCAACGCCCTCTTCCGCCACGAAGACGTCGTCGCGCTTCGCGACAAGACCGAGGAAGACGAGAAGGAAATCGAGGCGTCCAAATATGACCTCGCCTATGTCGCCCTCGACGGCAACATCGGTTGCATGGTCAACGGTGCCGGCCTTGCCATGGCAACCATGGACATCATCAAGCTCTACGGCGCCGAGCCCGCAAACTTCCTCGACGTCGGCGGCGGTGCCACGAAGGAAAAGGTGACTGCAGCCTTCAAGATCATCACCGCCGATCCGGCCGTGAAAGGCATCCTCGTCAACATCTTCGGCGGCATCATGAAGTGCGACGTGATTGCCGAAGGCGTGATCGCGGCCGTGAAGGATGTCGGTCTCACCGTACCGCTCGTCGTGCGTCTCGAAGGCACGAACGTCGATCTCGGCAAGAAGATCATCAACGAGAGCGGCCTCAACGTCATCTCCGCCGATGATCTCGATGACGCCGCGCAGAAGATCGTCGCTGCCGTGAAGGAAGCCTGATCTCATGAGCGGTGCAAAAAAGACGGTCAATCGCCAATCCTTCGGCCCGAACGAAACCGATATCAATCTTTGCTACTTCGTCTGCTGGGACACCACGCCGGACCTCGACGACGAGGCTGCCGATCGATGGGCGCATTTCACGCATGACGACGACGCCGTCGAGTTCTTCAAGCTGAAGTCGAAGGACGACACGCTGTATGTCTGGAAGGGTGAGCTCGGCATCTCGAAGGCCGACAAGCAATTCGACTGGTTCCAGACCCATTGGTCGAAGAACCTCAACAGCCATCACGACGAAAAATCGACATCCGGCAAGGGTTACCGCTGGTCCAACGGCGCCTTCGAAGAATTTGATTCCCTCGAATTCGAGGAAGAGGAAAACTGATCCATGTCCATTCTCATCAATAAAGACACCAAGATCCTCGTTCAGGGTCTGACGGGCAAGACAGGCACCTTCCATACCGAACAGGCGCTTGCCTATCACGGCACGAAGATGGTCGGCGGGATCAACCCGAAGAAGGGCGGCGAAACCTGGGAAGGGTCCAAGGGCGAGACGCTGCCGATCTTCGCGACCGTTGCCGAGGGCAAGGAACAGACCGGTGCCGACGCTTCGGTCATCTATGTTCCCCCGGCGGGCGCTGCCGCCGCCATCATCGAAGCGATCGACGCGGAAATTCCGCTGATCGTCTGCATCACCGAAGGCATTCCGGTGGCCGACATGGTCAAGGTCAAGGCGCGCCTGGACGCGTCGAAGTCCCGCCTGATCGGCCCGAATTGCCCTGGCGTCATGACGCCGAACGAATGCAAGATCGGCATCATGCCGGGCAACATCTTCAAGAAGGGCTCTGTCGGCGTTCTCTCGCGCTCGGGCACGCTTACCTATGAAGCGGTGTTCCAGACGACGAACGAAGGCCTCGGCCAGACGACTGCTGTCGGTATCGGCGGCGATCCGGTCAAGGGCACGGAGTTCATCGACGTGCTTGAGATGTTCCTGGCCGACGACGAGACGAAGTCGATCATCATGATCGGCGAAATCGGCGGCTCCGCCGAGGAGGAAGCCGCGCAGTTCCTCATGGACGAGGCCAAGCGTGGCCGGAAAAAGCCGATGGTCGGGTTCATCGCCGGCCGCACCGCACCTCCCGGCCGCACCATGGGCCACGCCGGCGCCGTGATCTCCGGCGGCAAGGGTGGTGCAGAAGACAAGATCGCCGCCATGGAACGGGCCGGCATCCGCGTTTCGCCCTCCCCGGCCCGCCTCGGCAAGACCCTGGTGGAAGTCCTGAAGGGCTGATGCAATCTCGAGGGACGGCCGGCCATTGGCGTCGGGCGTCCCTCAACCCATCTAAGGTACACGGCAGTCAAGGCCCCGCCCTGTGGTTCTGCCAAAGAAATGACACGCGCTCGGCCGTATTGGATGGCCGTCGCACAGTCGGCCCAGGACGGCACGTTGCAGAGTCCAGGGCCGCATCCAACAAGTCAGGAGGCGGACGGACAGGTCCGCGATAAAACCATGGCAAGGCAAGAGGCCAACGAGCAATTTCAACTGACGTCCTTTCTGGACGGCGCCAATGCGAGCTACATCGAGCAGCTCCATGCGCGCTACGAGGCCGACCCATTGTCGGTTTCGGGCGAGTGGCAGTCTTTCTTCAAGGCGTTGGCCGACAATCCCGAAGACGTCGCGAAGGCCGCCAAGGGCGCTTCGTGGAAGAAGCCGAACTGGCCTCTGACGCCCCGCGACGACCTCACGTCGGCGCTCGACGGCGATTGGGGCACGGTCGAGAAGGTCATCGAGAAGAAGGTCCAGGCGAAAGCCGAGGCCAAGGCGGAAGCGACCGGGGTCCCTGCCTCGCCTGCCGACGTGCATCAGTCGACCCGCGACAGCATCCGCGCGATCATGCTGATCCGCGCCTACCGCATGCGCGGCCATCTGCACGCCAAGCTCGACCCGCTGCAGATCGCAGCCCCGGTCGATGATTACCATGAGCTGTCCCCGTCCAATTACGGCTTTGAAGCCGGCGACATGGATCGCAAGATCTTCCTCGATAACGTGCTCGGGCTCGAATACGCTACGATGCGCGAGATCGTCGATATCCTCGAGCGGACCTATTGCTCGACGCTTGGCGTCGAGTTCATGCACATCTCCGATCCGGAAATCAAAGCCTGGATTCAGGAACGCATCGAGGGTCCCGCCAAGGGCGTCGAGTTCACGCCGGAGGGGAAGAAGGCAATTCTCTCCAAGCTGATCGAGGCCGAAGGCTTCGAGCAGTTCATCGACGTCAAGTACAAGGGCACCAAGCGCTTCGGTCTCGACGGGGGCGAGTCCCTGATCCCAGCGCTTGAGCAGATCATCAAGCGCGGCGGCCAGGAAGGGATGAAGGAAATCATTCTGGGCATGGCGCACCGGGGCCGCCTCAACGTTCTCACCAACGTCATGGGCAAGCCGCATCGCGCTGTCTTCCACGAGTTCAAGGGCGGCTCCGCCGCGCCTGACGACGTTGAAGGCTCCGGCGACGTGAAGTACCACCTCGGCGCCTCCTCGGACCGTGAATTCGACGGCAACAAGGTGCACCTGTCGCTGACGGCGAACCCGTCGCACCTGGAAATCGTCAATCCCGTGGTCATGGGCAAGGCGCGCGCCAAGCAGGACCAGATGGCGACGGTCTTTGAAGGCGACGTGATTCCGCTCAAGGAACGCTCGAAGGTCCTGCCGCTGCTGCTGCACGGAGATGCGGCCTTCGCCGGCCAGGGTGTGACGGCCGAAATCCTCGGCCTTTCCGGTCTGCGTGGCCACCGCGTTGGCGGAACGCTGCACTTCATCATCAACAACCAGATCGGCTTCACCACCAATCCGGCCTTCTCGCGCTCGTCGCCCTACCCTTCCGACGTCGCGAAGATGATCGAGGCGCCGATCTTCCACGTCAACGGTGACGATCCGGAAGCGGTGGTCTATGCCGCAAAGATCGCAATCGAATTCCGCATGAGGTTCCACAAGCCGGTTGTGGTCGACATGTTCTGCTACCGTCGCTTCGGCCATAACGAGGGGGACGAGCCGTCCTTCACGCAGCCGAAGATGTACAAGGTCATCCGTGGCCATAAGACGGTTGTCCAGCTCTATGGCGAACGCCTGATCGCCGAAGGCCTGATCACCGACGGCGAACTGGAAAAGATGAAGGCCGACTGGCGTGCCCGCCTCGAGCAGGAATTCGAGGCCGGCCAGTC
Organism: Rhizobium sp. Leaf384; assembly: GCF_001424065.1. Taxonomy (GTDB): domain Bacteria; phylum Pseudomonadota; class Alphaproteobacteria; order Rhizobiales; family Rhizobiaceae; genus Ferranicluibacter. Next base: position 310,594 of record NZ_LMQE01000008.1, on the reverse strand, counting down.
CTACAAGCCTAATAAGGCCGACTGGCTGGATGGTGCCTGGTCGGGCCTGCGCACCGCCGACAATCAGGACGAACAGCGCCGTGGCAAGACCTCGGTGCCGATGAAATCGCTGAAGGAGATCGGGCGCAAGCTTTCGGAGGTTCCCGAAGGCTTCAACGTTCACAAGACGATCCAGCGCTTCATGGACAACCGCGCCAACATGATCCAGACGGGCGAAGGCATCGACTGGGCGATGGCGGAGGCGCTCGCCTTCGGTTCGCTCGCCGTCGAAGGCACGAAGATCCGCCTGTCCGGCCAGGATTGCGAGCGCGGCACCTTCTCCCAGCGCCATACCGTCCTCTACGATCAGCAGACGGAAGAGCGTTACATTCCGCTCGCCAACCTCTCGCCCACCCAGGCGCGCTACGAAGTGATCAACTCGATGCTGTCGGAAGAAGCCGTTCTCGGCTTCGAATACGGCTACTCGCTCGCCCGCCCGAACGCATTGACGCTCTGGGAAGCCCAGTTCGGCGACTTCGCCAACGGTGCGCAGGTTGTCTTCGACCAGTTCATCTCGTCGGGCGAACGCAAATGGCTGCGGATGTCCGGTCTCGTCTGCCTGCTGCCGCACGGCTACGAAGGCCAGGGCCCGGAACACTCCTCCGCCCGCCTCGAGCGCTGGCTCCAGATGTGCGCGGAAGACAACATGCAGGTCGTCAACGTCACGACGCCGGCAAACTACTTCCACGTTCTGCGCCGGCAGATGAAGCGCGACTTCCGCAAGCCGCTGATCATCATGACGCCAAAGTCGCTTCTGCGGCACAAGCGGGCCATTTCCAACCTGTCGGAAATGGCCGGCGAGACGTCGTTCCACCGTCTCTTGTGGGATGACGCGGAGGTCATCAAGGATGGCCCGATCAAGCTCCAGAAGGATGCAAAGATCCGTCGTGTCGTGCTCTGCTCCGGCAAGGTCTATTACGACCTTCTCGAAGAGCGTGAAAAGCGGGGCATCGACGATATCTACCTGCTGCGTCTGGAACAGCTTTATCCGTTCCCGGCCAAGGCGCTGATCAACGAGCTCAGCCGTTTCCGCAATGCGGAAATGGTCTGGTGCCAGGAAGAGCCGAAGAACATGGGGTCCTGGTCGTTCATCGATCCCTATCTCGAATGGGTCCTGGCCCATATCGATGCGAAGTACCAGCGGGTACGCTACACCGGCCGCCCGGCCGCAGCCTCGCCGGCAACCGGCCTGATGTCAAAGCATCTTGCCCAGCTTGCCGCCTTCCTCGAAGACGCGCTCGGAGGCTGACGCGTCGATATGGGTTTCCCTTCCATCATCCCCATCATCCCTACCCGGAACGGTTGGACCGCTGCTCCCGCAGCGGATCTACCCGATCTGGCGGGGTGGTGGGGGCGTCGACCCACCACCGGCCCTGCGCAGGGCCGGTTCCAAGGGCGGAACGCCGTTTCGCCCCGCTCCGCTTCCTCACATCTTCCCTTTCCAGGCGCGACTGACCGGTCCGGCAGCAACGCCTGCAACATCAGGACGTTTTAACAATGGCAACCGAAATCCGCGTGCCCACCCTGGGTGAATCCGTCAGCGAAGCCACGATCGGCACCTGGTTCAAGAAGGTAGGCGACACCGTGAACGCCGACGAGCCGTTGCTGGAGCTCGAAACCGACAAGGTCACGATCGAGGTTCCCGCGCCGTCCTCCGGCACGCTTTCGGAAATCGTGGCCAATGAGGGCGATACGGTCGGTCTCGGCGCGCTTCTCGGCCAGATCGCTGAAGGTGCAGGCGCTGGCGCCGCCCCGGCCGCAAAGCCTGCCGAAACCTCGGCCCCTGCCCAGACCGCGGAGAAGCCTACAGCCGAAGCGGCTGGCGCTTCCGCCTCTTCCCCGTCTTCCTCCTCGCCGTCTTCCTCCTCCTCGTCTTCCATGCCGCCAGCCCCTGCTGCCGCCAAGATGCTCGCGGAGAACAACGCCTCGGCAGACGATATCGATGGTTCCGGCAAGCGCGGCCAGGTTCTCAAGGGCGATGTCATTGCGGCCGTCAATCGCGGCCTTCAGGCACCGGCTGCACCTGCCGAACCGGCCAAAGCCCCGGCCCGCGGCCCTTCGAATGCTGCGGACGCGCCGCGCGAAGAGCGCGTGAAGATGACGCGCCTGCGCCAGACCATCGCCAAGCGCCTCAAGGACGCCCAGAACACGGCCGCCATGCTGACCACCTATAACGAGGTGGACATGAAGGCCGTGATGGACCTGCGGACCAAGTACAAGGACGTCTTCGAGAAGAAGCACGGCGTCAAGCTCGGTTTCATGGGCTTCTTCACCAAGGCCGTCACCCACGCGCTGAAGGAACTGCCGGCCGTCAACGCCGAGATCGACGGCACGGATCTGGTCTACAAGAATTTCTGCCACGTCGGCATGGCTGTCGGCACCGACAAGGGTCTCGTGGTTCCCGTGATTCGCGACGCGGACCAGATGTCGATCGCCCAGATCGAAAAGGAACTCGGCCGCCTTGCCAAGGCTGCACGTGACGGCTCGCTGTCGATGGCCGACATGCAGGGCGGTACCTTCACGATCACCAATGGCGGCGTTTACGGCTCGTTGATGTCCTCTCCGATCCTCAACGCCCCGCAGTCCGGCATCCTCGGCATGCACAAGATCCAGGATCGTCCCGTGGTCGTCGGTGGCCAGATCGTCATCCGTCCGATGATGTATCTCGCCCTCTCTTACGATCACCGCATCGTGGACGGCAAGGAGGCCGTTACCTTCCTCGTGCGCGTCAAGGAAAGCCTTGAAGATCCGGAACGCCTCGTTCTCGATCTCTAGGAGCCCATCGCAAGGCCCGCCCGCTACGGGTGGGCCTTTGCCTGACTGAAAGAGACTGTCATGGAACCTACCGTCATTGCCCCCTCGCCGTTTCCAGCGCTCGTTGCCTGGAGCGTTGTGCTGCTCGTCATCCAGATTTGCCTGCATGCCATGCTGGTCACGCGCGAACTGGGCTCTGGTTGGAATGCTGGCCCGCGCGACGGCGACAAGCAGGCGAAAGGCGTTCTGGCCGGCCGAGCGGGGCGCGCGTCCAAAAACCTCCAGGAGACCTATCCGGCCTTCGTCGGCCTGGCCCTTGGTCTTGCAATCACCGGCGACCCGTCCGGCTGGGGACTTGTTGGCGCGTGGATCTGGTTTGCCTGCCGCATCGTCTACATCCCGCTCTATCTTGCAGGCATCCCCTATATCCGCTCGCTCGCCTGGCTCGGCTCTCTCGTCGGCCTTGGCATGATGGGGCTTGTCCTGGTGTTCTGAGGCTCCAAGCTTCGCGCCGGGTTGCCCGATCCTTAAGTGCGACGGTTCTGATAGCCGGGCGCCGCCATTGCCGGAGACGCATGATGGAACTGTCCCTGCATCCTTATCTCTTCGAACTCACATCGCTGATGGCTATCTTCGTCTTCGGCATCATCTCGCCCGGCGCGGATTTTGCCATGGTCATGCGTCAGTCGATCCTGCACGGACGCCGCGCGGCGATACTTACCTCTTTCGGTGTGGGGACATCGTTGATGTTTCACGTCACCTATACGATCCTCGGACTCGGGCTCGTCATTTCGCAGTCGATCGCCCTGTTCAACATCGTCAAATGGTGCGGCGTCGCCTACCTGCTTTACATTGGTGCGAAGGCGCTGCGGTCAAAGCCGGTACAAGACGTCGACGCATCGGCGCCGGCCCAGACCGCGCCAGCCACCCGCAGCACACAGTCCGCTTTCAAGGCGTTCGGCCTCGGCTTTGCCGCCAATGCGCTCAACCCGAAACCGGTCTTCTTTTTCCTCTCGATCTTTTCGACCGTGGTCAGCGCGCACACGCCGGTTACCGTCAAGTTTGGCTATGGCCTCGTCATGGCGAGCTGCCTCATCCTGTGGTTCGTTGCCGTCAGCCTGTTCATGACGACTCCTGCCATGCGGGCGCGTTTTGCCCGTATCAGCCATTGGATCGACCGTGCGAGCGGCATGGTCTTCATTGCGCTCGGCCTGAAACTCGCAACCGAGAAGGCCGCCTGAGCCGACGGTCTCACGGCGCGCCCTGCTCGACAGTCACATCCGGCAGCCGCTTCAGCGGCCGCCAGCATCAACATCGGCGGCCCGACACGGCTGCACACGGAAGGACAAATCATGGCTTATGACGTCGTCATCATCGGAACCGGCCCCGGCGGCTATGTCGCCGCCATCAAGGCAGCCCAGCTCGGCCTCAAGGTCGCCGTTGTCGAAAAGCGCGCGACCTATGGCGGCACCTGCCTCAACATCGGCTGCATTCCCTCCAAGGCGCTGCTGCATGCATCCGAGATGTTCCACGCCGCCAGACACATGGACAGTCTCGGCATCGAGGTCGAGGCCCCGCGCCTCAACCTGCCGAAGATGATGGAGCACAAGGACGCGACGGTGAAATCGAACGTCGAAGGCGTGGCGTTCCTGTTCAAGAAGAACAAGATCGACGCCATCCAAGGCACGGGTCGCATCGCCGGTGCCGGAAAGGTCGTCGTCACCAACGAGGCCGGCGAAGAGCAGACCGTCGAAACCAGGAACATCGTCATCGCCACCGGCTCCGACGTCGCCGGCATCCCGGGCGTTCCCGTCGAGATCGACGAGACGGTGATCGTCTCCTCCACCGGCGGCATCGCGCTGGAGAAGGTTCCCGGCACCATGGTCGTGGTTGGCGGCGGGGTTATCGGCCTCGAACTCGGCTCTGTCTGGGCCCGCCTGGGCGCGCAGGTCACCGTTGTCGAATATCTCGACAACATCCTCGGCGGCATGGATGGCGAAGTCTCCAAGCAGTTCCAGAGGATTCTCGCCAAGCAGGGCATCACCTTCAACCTTGGCGCCAAGGTCACCGGCGTGGCGCGCGAAGGCGACGGCGCAACGGTCACGTTCGAGCCTGTAAAGGGCGGCGAGGCGCAGACGATTTCGGCCGACGTGGTTCTGGTGGCGACAGGCCGCAAACCCTACACGGCAGGCCTTGGTCTCGAGGAAGCGGGCGTAGCGCTCGACAATCGCGGCCGCGTGGAGATCGACGGTCACTTCAAGACGAATGTCGATGGCATCTACGCCATCGGCGACGTCGTACGCGGGCCGATGCTTGCCCACAAGGCAGAAGACGAAGGCGTCGCGCTGGCCGAGATCCTGGCCGGCCAGGCCGGCCATGTGAACTATGACGTCATTCCTGGCGTCGTCTACACCCAGCCGGAAGTCGCCTCCGTTGGCAAGACAGAGGAAGAGCTGAAGAGTGCCGGTGTCGCCTACAAGGTCGGCAAGTTCCCCTTCACCGCCAATGGTCGCGCCCGCGCCATGCAGGCCGTCGACGGCTTCGTGAAGATTCTGGCCGACAAGGAAACCGACCGCGTTCTGGGCGGCCACATCATCGGCTTCGGCGCCGGCGAGATGATCCACGAAATCGCCGTCCTCATGGAATTCGGCGGCTCCTCGGAGGATCTCGGCCGCACCTGCCACGCCCATCCCACCATGTCCGAAGCCGTCAAGGAAGCCGCGCTCGCGACCTTCTTCAAGCCGATCCATATGTAGGGGAAAGCCGGATGGACCTGTCCGAGCATCTATCCTGAAAAGAAAAAGCGGGCGTCGAGAGGCGCCCGCTTTTTGTTATCGATGACCCGGCGACGTCACACGCTGAGGCAGAGATACTTGACCTCGATGTAGTCTTCGATCCCGTACTTCGAGCCCTCGCGGCCTTGGCCGGACTGCTTGATGCCGCCGAAGGGTGCGACTTCGGTGGAAATCAGGCCGGTATTGATGCCGACCATGCCGTATTCGAGCTCTTCCGCCACGCGGAAGATCTTGGAGATGTCCCGCGCGTAGAAATAGGCTGCCAGGCCGAATTCCGTGTCGTTGGCCATGGCGATCACCTCCTCTTCCGTTTCGAAGCGGAACAGCGGCGCGACGGGACCGAAGGTTTCCTCGCGTGCGAGCTTCATCTCCGGCGTCACGCCGGTCAGGATCGTCGGCTGGAAGAACAGATCACCCTTGTCCGTATCGCGCGCGCCACCAACGGCAATCGACGCGCCCTTGGCGACGGCATCGGCGATGTGATCCTCGACCTTGGCCAGCGCCTTGTCCGAGATCAGCGGCCCGGCACTGACGTTCGGCTCGAAGCCGCCGCCGACCTTGATGGCCCGCACCTTGGCGGCCAGCTTTTCGGCGAAGGCGTCATAGATTCTCGACTGCACATAGAGACGATTGGCGCAGACGCAGGTCTGCCCGTTGTTGCGATATTTCGAGATCATCGCGCCTTCGACCGCCGCATCGAGATCGGCATCATCGAACACGATGAAGGGCGCATTGCCGCCAAGCTCCAGTCCGAGCTTCATCACCTGCCCTGCCGACTGCCGGAACAGGATCTTGCCGACATTGGTAGAGCCGGTGAAGGTCAGCTTGCGCACCTTGTCGCTCTCACACATTTCAAGCCCGACCGCGGCCGAATCGGTCGACAGGACGACGCTGAAGAGCCCGGCCGGAAGGCCCGCCCGCTCGGCAAGGATTGCCAACGCCAGAGCCGAGAGCGGCGTCTCGGCGGCCGGCTTCGACACGATCGCGCAACCGGCGGCCAGCGCCGGCGCAACCTTGCGGGCGAGCATCGCGTTCGGAAAATTCCAGGGTGTGATGGCGGCGACCACGCCGATCGGCTGCTTGACGACGATGATCCGCTTGTCGGGCTGGTGCCCGGGGATCGTGTCGCCATAGACGCGCTTGGCCTCCTCCCCGAACCACTCGACATAGGAGGCGCCGTAAAGCACCTCGCCCTTCGCCTCGGCCAGCGGCTTGCCCATCTCGGTCGTCAGAATGACGGCGAGGTCGTCTGCATTGGCAACAAGGAGATCGTATAGCCGGCGAAGGATCTGAGCCCGCTCTTTGGCCGTCTTGCGTGCCCAGGCTTTCTGCGCCTTGTGGGCGACGTCGATCGCGTGCGCCGTTTCGGTGCGCCCCATATCCGGAAGCGTAGCGACATGGGCACCGGTTGCCGGATCGAGCACGTCGAATGTCTTGCCGTCGGCAGAGGCAGCGACCCAGTCGGCGCCGATCAGCGCCTTGTCGGTTGCAAGACTCGGATCTTTCAGCTTGGCGAGAAGATCGGGTGAAAGGCTCATGTTCAGGCTCCCTTGACGCAGTCGCGCAGCGTGTCCTCGAGGATATCCAGCGCTTCCGTGAAGATATGATCCTGGATTGTGATCGGCGAGAGGAAGCGGATGACATTTCCGTAGACGCCGCACGTCAGCAGGATCAACCCCTTCTCCAGAGCCCGTGCACGGACCCTGTTCGTAAAGTCGGCATCCGGCGTATGGGTCCCCGGCACATTAAACTCCACCGCATTCATGAAGCCAGGGCCCCGGATATCGACAATCTGGGGCACGAAGTCCTTGAACGACTGCAGGCGCTGTTTCAACCGCGCGCCCAGCTGCTCGGCACGTTCGCAAAGTGCCTCGTCGTCGATGACATCAAGCACGGCGAGACCGGCCGCGATGCCGATTGGGCTGCCGCCATAGGTGCCGCCGAGGCCGCCGGGGCCAGGCGCATCCATGATATCGGCACGCCCGGTGACGGCCGCGATCGGAAACCCGCCGCCCAGCCCTTTCGCCATCGTCGTGAGATCGGCAACGACGGGATAATGCTCCATGGCAAACATCCGGCCCGTACGGGCAAAGCCGGTCTGCACCTCATCGGCAATGAGAAGAATGCCATGCCGGTCGGCGAGCTCGCGCAGAGCGATCATCAGCGCCTTGGGCACTTCGTAGAAGCCGCCTTCCCCCTGCACCGGCTCGACGATGAAAGCTGCGACCCGCGCCGGGTCGACATCCGCCTTGAACAACCGGTCGAGCACGGCCAGCGACGCCTCGACTGTCATGCCGTGCAGTTCGGCGGGAAAGGGGACATGAAACACATCCGGCATCATGGCGCCGAATCCGGCTTTATAGGGCGCCACCTTGCCGGTCAGGGCCATGCCCATGAACGTCCGTCCATGGAAGCCGCCCGAAAACGCGATCACGGCGGACCGCTTGGTCGCAGCCCGGGCGATCTTCACGGCGTTCTCCACCGCTTCGGCGCCCGTGGTGACGAACACCGTCTTCTTCTCGAAATCGCCGGGAACCAGCGCGTTCAGCCGCTCGGCAAGGCGCACATAGTTTTCGTAAGGGACGACCTGATGGCAGGTATGCGTAAAGCGATCGAGCTGATCCTTCACAGCGGCGATCACGCGCGGGTGCCGGTGCCCCGTGTTGACGACGGCGATGCCGGCGGCAAAGTCAATGAAGCGCTTTCCCTCGATGTCCCAGATCTCGGCATTCTCGGCGCGCTCGGCGTAAACCTGCGTGGTCACGCCGACGCCGCGCGATATGGCAGCGCTACGGCGGTCGGCAACTTCGACGTTCAACATGGCATCATCCCCTCTGGCACGAGGCGCCCTCGCACCCCAACGGTTCGTTTCTCAAAATACCTATATTTTTTCTGTAGAGTTTGCAATCCCGGTCCGTCCGGCTATGAGAGATCTTTTGCAGACGCAGGCCGCTCGCCATGGACGACATTCGCTTCAAGATCACGGAAGCCGCGCGCATGATCGGTGTGTCCGCATCGACGCTGCGTCTGTGGGAAAGCCAGGGGCTGATCGAGCCCCTGCGATCGGCGACGGGTCAGCGGCTCTTCGATCAGGCGCTGATGGATCGGCTGAAAACGATCGGCTGGCTGCGCACGGAAAAAGGTCTCAATCCTGCTGCCATCCGCGAGGTTCTCAAGGACGAGGCAGAAACGTCGATTGCGGGGGAAGCGACCACTGCGCCGCAGATCGACGCGATAACCGTATCTTCCATCGGCCCGAAGATCCGCCATCTGCGCCGAGAGGCGGGTCGAACGCTGCAGAGCGTGGCGGACGAAACCGGCATCGCGCTGTCCCTGCTCTCGTCTTTCGAACGGATTTCCCAGGGATTGTCCCTGCCGGCGCTGCACGCGCTTGCCGCCTGCTTCGGCACGACCCTGTCCGCCCTGTCGGGTCAGGAAGGTGGCGAACATCGGCAGTCGCTCGTGCGTGCCGGCCAATGGAACGCCTGGCCCGCGACCGCCTCCGGCGTCACCATCCAGCCCCTGGCGGAAGGGCGGCACCAGATGGAATGCCACCGGTTCGTTCTTGCACCCGGCGCCTCCAGTGAAGGCGCCTATCGGCATGACGGCGAGGAATTCCTGCATGTCCTGCAGGGAAGGATGCAGATCGTGCTCGACGGCGACCAGTTCTTCGACCTTTCAGCCGGTGACAGTTTCTACTTCGAAAGCACCCGCTTCCACGCCTGGCGCAACCTCTCCGAGGCCGAGACCGTGCTGATCTGGATCAACACGCCGGCGACATTCTGAAGATCCTGTCCTTAGCGGCGGCCGCTATCCGAGCACCTTCACGCGCGTGCCCTTGCGCGCGAACGCAAGGATCCGTCGCATGGCCGGCAGGGTGACGGCGATGCAGCCCTCTGTCGGTTGGTAGCCCGGCCGAACGAGATGGAAGAAGATGGCCGAACCTCCGTTGCGACGGCGGACGCGGATGTTCCAGTCCATCACGAGGCAGACGTCATAAAGGCCGTCTGCGCGCATCAGGGTTTCGTGCCGCCCCGCGAAAGGCGCTGTGACAGGCCGGTTGTAGCACGCATGATCGGGCGCATCGCACCAGAGCATATCGCGCCGCATGTGCGTCAGGGAAAGACGGGTCGCAGGCGGGACCATCCTGTCAGCCCTGACATAGCCACCGAGCAGAGGCATGGCTGCGATCGGCGTGGCGCCGTCCCCCTCGCGCTTGCGCGCGGTCATGCCACCGCGACCGATTGCCGCCTGCTCGGTTCGCCCCGCGAAAGAAACCAGCGCGCGGGTGCGGCTCCCCGGAGCGCGGCGGACCGCGATCGTGCCGGAAGAAGAGAAGGGCTTTGCCGGGATCTTGCGCATGAGGCTCACAGGAATGTGCATGGGTCGTGATGGTGCGGGCCTATCATGACATGTTAGCTAGGGTCCGTCAGCGGAAGCGTGTCATCTTCGCGGTGGAATTCGCGCCTTGAGGTGACAGCGAAGGCAGCAGGCACGTGCCGAGATCGCCCCTCGCCGGCACGGTGGCCATCCCGGATGGACGAGGTATCGTGAGACACGTCTCCAAGGGACCCGGTGCTTGCCAAGTCCGCCGCGAGAGCTAATTTACGTAAGACGCCCAGGAGAAAACCGACCATGTCATCCCGTACCATTTTGCTTGTCGACGACGATGACGTCTTGCGCCAGACACTGGTCGAGCAACTCTCGCTTTACGAGGAATTTGTGATCCTCCAGGAGGCGACGGCCAGCAAGGGCGTGCAAACAGCACGCACCAGCACGGTGTCGCTGCTGATCATGGATGTCGGCCTGCCGGATATGGATGGTCGTGAGGCGGTCAAGCTCCTGCGCAAGGGCGGCTTCAAGGCGCCGATTATCATGCTCACCGGACACGACACGGATTCCGACACGATTCTCGGACTGGAAGCCGGCGCCAACGACTACGTTACGAAGCCATTCCGCTTCGCCGTGCTTTTGGCCCGTATCCGGGCGCAGTTGCGCCAGCACGAGCAGAGTGAGGACGCCACCTTCACCGTCGGCCCCTATACCTTCAAGCCCAGCCAGAAGCTGCTGACGCTCGAAAACGGGCAAAAGATCCGCCTAACGGAGAAGGAAGCGGCCATTATCCGTTATCTCTATCGCGCCGACCAGAAGGTCGTGACACGCGACGTTCTCCTTGAGGAAGTCTGGGGCTACAACTCCGGTGTCACCACCCACACGCTGGAAACGCACGTTTATCGTCTGCGCCAGAAAATCGAGCGCGACCCTTCCAATGCCGAGATTTTGGTGACAGAAAATGGCGGCTACAAGATCGTCCCGTAACAGAGGCTGACGATCGGCCGTCCGATCCTGGACGGCATTGGATCGGAGAGCTCCTTGGCGCTGAACGACGATATAGCCCTTCTCTCGATCGTCCCGCTCTTTGCGGAAATCGATGACGACAAGCTCCGCCTCATCGCTTTCGGGGCCGAACGTCGCAGACTGGTGCGAGGCCAGCAGCTGTTCCGCGAAGGGGCGCCGGCCGACTGCGCCTTTGCGGTGGCTGCCGGCCGACTGGCGTTGACGCGCACCACGGCGAGCGGCGGCTCCGAAACGATCGCCACGGTCGGCCGCGGTACGCTCCTGTCCGAGCTCGCAATGATTTCACTGGTGGAACGGAAATTCACGGCAACGGCAGAGGTCGAAACCGAGGTGATCCGCATCACCCGGCCGCTGTTTCATCGGATGCTGGAAGAATACCCGGATGTCGCCGCCCTGGTGGACAAGCGCATTCGCGACAATCTCAATGCGATGATCCATCGCGTCGGCAAGCTCGCCCCGCGTTTTCTCTGATTGTCAGAGGTCGAAGGTGGCAATCACCGGCACATGGTCGGAGGGGCGCTCCCATCCGCGGGCTTCCTTGACGATCTCCACCTGCCGGAGGCCGGCGGCAAGATCGGCGGATGACCAGATATGATCAAGGCGTCGTCCGCGGTCGGCCGCCTCCCAGTCCTTGGCCCGGTAGCTCCACCACGTATAAAGCTTTTCCGGCGAAGGCGTGTGCTGACGCATCAGGTCGACCCAGGCTCCGCCGGTCATCACCGTGTTCAGACCTTCGGTCTCTACCGGCGTATGACTGACAATCTTCAAAAGCTGCTTGTGCGACCAGACGTCGTGTTCGAGCGGCGCCACGTTGAGGTCGCCGACGAGAATGGAGGATATGCCGGCTTCGGCCTCTGCATGCAGGAGCTTCATTTCTTCCAGGAAATCGAGCTTGTGGCCGAACTTCTTGTTGATGGTCCGGTCCGGCTCGTCACCCCCGGCCGGCACATAGAAATTGTGAAGGCGGATGCGCTTGGATCCATGCGCGAAAACCACGGAAAGATGCCGTGCATCGCCCACGCCGCAATAGTCGCGGCGGTCCACGAGTTCGGTCAGAGGCAAGCGCGAAAGCGTGGCAACGCCGTGATAGCCTTTCTGCCCGTGCATCGCCATGTGCCCATAGCCAAGCGCTTCGAAGGCCTTCACCGGGAAAAGTTCGTTCGGGCATTTCGTTTCCTGCAGACACAGGATGTCCGGCTGAAACCGCACGAGGAAATCCGACACGAGCGGCAGGCGCAGGCGAACGGAATTGATGTTCCAGGTTGCGATCGACAATGTCATGATGTGCCTTCCGGAATGCAAAAAGGTCCCGCCGGGGGACCTTTAAGCAAGTTACGGACGCGGGACAAGCACGGGAGAGCCTACTTGCGGATCTCGTCATAGGGGATCCGGAAAACGGCATCGTCCATCGGCATGCCGGTCTTCACGTTGAAGATCATCACGGATGTGTCCTTCTTCTGCGGATCGGTGATCGTCCACTGGCGAAGGTCATAGGTTTTCGGATCGAACATCATCGTAATCGTGCTGTCGCCGAAGATCGAGCGGTCGCCGAGCACGATGGTGATCAGGTCCGTCTCCTCCTTCACGTCGCGCACGGTCTTGCCGGAGAGATCGATGGAGTTGGAGAGGAGCAGGTTGAGTGGCGTCTTCGACAGAGGATAGAGATCCCAGGTCTTGAGCTTCTGGTTGCCGATCACGACCGATTTGCCATCGGCGATGACGCGCATCGGAGACGGCGCCTCATAGTTGAAGCGGATGCGGCCCGGACGGCTGATGAAGAACTTTCCCCCCGTCTGCTCGCCCCGCGGGCCGAACTGGACGAACTCGCCGGTCATCGTCTTCACCGATGCGAAGTGATCCGCGATCTTCTGCGCGACGCCTGTGGACTGCGCAGCGGCAGGCTCGACCGGAAGGCCGAGGGTCGCCATCACGCCAAAGACCGCCACGCCTGCCACGAAGCTGCGCCGCGACAGGAGCGACCGATCCGCCTGTCCAAAAATGTCGGTCGTCCGTGTCTCTGTCATGGGAAACTCCTGTTCAATCTGTGCGAGATGTGGCGCGCAACTGCGGCACCTTCAAGACCGGCCGGCAAGGCCTTTGACAAGACGTGGTGCTTTAAGCGCGCTGGCGCGAGCTCCGGCCCGGCCAAGCCGCTCTCGCCGAGCGGGCAAGCAGGGCCGGATGCCAAAGCCCAGCTTTGTTACCGCCCCGTGATCTCGTCTTCCGTCGGCACGAGGATCTCGCGCTTTCCGGCATGATTGGCGGCACCGATGATCCCTTCCTTCTCCATCCGCTCGATCAAGGAGGCGGCCCGGTTGTAGCCGATCCCGAGACGTCGCTGGACATAGGAGGTCGAGGCCTTGCCGTCCCGAAGGACGATCGCAACGGCCTGATCGTAGGGGTCGTCGGAGTCTGCGAGATTGCCCGTGCCGGCCGGACCGCCGCCATTGCCACCCTCGTCCTCTTCGCCGTCATCCTCGGTGATCGCGTCCAGATAATCCGGTGCGCCCTGCGTCTTCAGATACGACACGATCTGCTCGACCTCGTTGTCCGAAACGAACGGGCCATGGACGCGCTGGATACGCCCGCCGCCCGCCATGTAGAGCATGTCGCCCTGGCCGAGAAGCTGTTCGGCACCCTGCTCGCCGAGAATGGTCCGGCTGTCGATCTTCGACGTGACCTGGAAGGAGATCCGCGTCGGGAAGTTGGCCTTGATCGTTCCGGTGATGACATCGACCGAGGGACGCTGCGTTGCCATGATGACATGGATGCCGGCGGCACGGGCCATCTGGGCAAGCCGCTGCACGGCCCCTTCAATGTCCTTCCCGGCCACCATCATGAGATCGGCCATCTCGTCGATGATCACGACGATATAGGGCATCGGCTGCAGGTCGAACTCTTCCGTCTCGTAGGTCGCCTCGCCGGTCTGGCGGTCAAAGCCCGTCTGCACCGTGCGGCTGATCGCCTCGCCCTTTTCCAACGCTTGCTCGACGCGGGAATTGAAACCGTCGATGTTGCGCACGCCGATCTTCGACATCTTCTTGTAGCGCTCTTCCATCTCGCGCACGGTCCATTTCAGCGCCACGACGGCCTTCTTGGGATCGGTGACGACGGGCGAAAGCAGATGCGGAATGCCGTCATAGACGGAGAGCTCGAGCATCTTCGGGTCGATCATGATCAGCCGGCACTGCTCCGGCGTCATGCGATAGAGGATCGACAGGATCATCGTGTTGATTGCGACCGACTTTCCGGAACCGGTGGTGCCGGCCACGAGCAGATGCGGCATCTTGGCGATATCGGTGATGACGGGTTCGCCACCGATCGTCTTGCCAAGCGCCATGGCGAGCTTCGCCTTGCTTCCCTCGAAGTCGCGGCTGCCGATCAGCTCCCGCAGATAGACGGTCTCGCGGCGCTGGTTGGGCAGTTCGATACCGATGGCATTGCGGCCGGGCACGACGGCAACACGCGCGGCGATCGCGCTCATCGAACGCGCAATATCGTCGGCAAGCCCGATGACGCGGGACGACTTGATGCCCGGTGCCGGTTCGAGCTCATAAAGCGTGACGACGGGACCGGGGCGGACGTGAATGATCTCGCCCTTGACGCCGAAATCCTCGAGCACGCCTTCGAGCATGCGCGCATTCTGTTCCAGCGCGTCGGCCGAAAGCGTTGCGTCGCGTACCACGTTCTTCGGCTCGGCCAGGAATTCGAGCGGCGGCAGCGTGAAGGTTCCGTTGCCATGGCCGTGCCGCTCATAGGCAGGCTCGGGCGCACGCGGCCGCGGCTGTGCCGCCACCACACGTCCCGGGACCGGTGCGCGACGCGAGGCTGGTGCAAAGGCCATGTCGTCATCGCCGGACAGAAGCCCGGACGGCAACACATCGCCGGCATCGTCTGCATCGTCCTCGTCGGTGAAATCTGCATCGAAGCCAGGATCGATCGCCGTCACGCTGCGGCGCGGGGTCACCGGACCATCGAGCGAAGGCTCGACCCGGACGGTGGACTTGCGGCGGACCGGCTCGTTCAGCGTCCCGAATTCGTCATCGTTGAAATCATACGGCTCGTCAAAATCCTGCTCCGCTGCAGGTCGGCGGCGCGCAAGACCGAAGAGGCGACGGAAGCGGGCCTGCGTCGTATAGCGCATATGTGTGAAGGCCCCGGCAAGGAACAGCACGAACCCGCCTTCCGTCTCGTCGTCCTCGATCTCCTCGCGAACGGTCTTCGCCTTGCTCGGCGTCACCACGGGAACCTCTTCCTCGTCCGGATCGGCCACACCGAAGAGGCCGGCGGCGTAAACAAGAAAGACAGTTGCAGGGACGGCGATGATCGAGCCGAGAATGGTGGCGAGGGTGCCGGTCGGGTACTCTCCCGTGATGAGTGCGGGCAGACGCAGGATCATGTCGCCGAAGACACCGCCAAGACCGTTCGGCAACGGCCAGGTGACCGGCGCCGGGACGCAGGAGAGCGCCGCCGCAGCCAGGACCGAGCCGACAAACCAAGAGGCGGCACGCTTGACGATCTTGTCGAAAGGCTTGTTTCCAATGAGAACCAGCGCCCAGGCCAGAATCGGCAGCAGGGCCACGACACTGCCAATTCCGAAAAACTGCATCATCGCGTCGGCAAACGCCGCGCCGCCCGTGCCGAGAATGTTCGTCGGCGGATTTGATGTGGCGTAGGAAAAGCTGGGATCGGCCACGTTCCAGGTCGAAAGCGCCGCGACCGCCGCCATCAACAACGCAAAAAGCACGTAACCGGCGAGCGCTACCGATTGGCGCCACACGAAAGCCGACAGCACGAACCTGTCGGACCGGGTGTCGAATACCGCCTGATTGCTTCTAGCCATGGAAATCTGCCTGTCTTGCTCGCCGGAGCGCCCTGATCGTCCAAGGCGCAATGCGCCCCAGCCGCAGGGTAGGCAGAGGAGGTTAAAGCTCCATTAACCATGCCCGTTCAGAGGGCATAAACCGAGAGAAATCGATATGGATCCCGTGGCCTCGCGCTACAGAACGGCCTGATCGCCGATGCCGAGCGCCGCCTGCGCTTCGCGCATCCGCTCGGGCGTGTCCGCCAGCTTGTAACCGGCCTCCACGAGCCGCGTCGTATGGATCTTGTTGTAGATGAACGCCCAGATGATGCCGACGATGAACCAGCCGAGGCCGACGCCGACAAAGGCGGCGATCATGCCGACGGCGATCATCCCGAGACCGATGCCGACATCACCCCGCAGCAGAGCCGGAATGCCGCCGAAGAACAGGCTGGTCCAGCTGAAACCGTAATAGCCGATCTTGGTAATGCCGGTCGCGGGGTTTTGCAGGCGGATCGCAGTGGCCATAATATCCTCATTTAGAAAACCAGAAGATTGAAAAGATTTGAACATGAAGTCAATCGGCAAGTCGACGTTCCCTGTGGGAATGAGCAAGCTGGCAGGGGTGCACGGCTGAAACGGTCAGGCGGCCAGAGGCTGCCGGCAAACGAAAAACCCGGCAGATGGACTGCCGGGTCTGAAGAGAAGCCTGTGAGATGTCCGGCGACCGCACCGAAGCCGATCGCCCGAACGATGCCTACGAGTGGTAGGCCGCTTCGCCGTGGCTCGCAAGGTCGAGACCTTCGCGTTCGGCTTCGACCGGGACACGCAGGCCGACGACGACATCGACGATCTTGTAGAGGATCGCCGAGCCGATACCCGACCACAGGATCGTCACGAGGACACCCTTCAGCTGGGCCATGACCTGCGTTGCCGTGCCGGCGTAGGAGGCTGCGAAATCGGCCGTCGAGTAATCGACGATGCCGGCGCCGCCAAGGGCCGGGTTGACAAACACGCCTGTCAGAAGTGCCCCGACGATGCCGCCGATGCAATGGACGCCGAACACGTCTGCCGTGTCGTCATAGCCAAACTTGTTCTTCACCGTGGAAACGAAGAAGTAGCAGAGCGGCGAGACGATGAGACCCATGACGATCGCGCCCATGGGGCCGACGAAGCCGGCAGCCGGCGTGATGACCACGAGGCCGGCAACGGCACCCGAGGCGGCGCCCAGCATGGAGGCCTTGCCGCGCGTGAAGGTTTCCACGATCGACCAGGAGATGATGGCGGCGGCGGTTGCGACGAAGGTGTTGATCATGGCGAGAACGGCATAGGCATTGGCTTCGAGGTTGGAGCCCGCATTGAAGCCGAACCAGCCGACCCAGAGCAGCGAGGCGCCGATCATGGTCATGGTCATGGAGTGCGGTGCCATCATGTCCTTGCCGAAGCCGGTGCGCTTGCCGACCATGAGCGCGCCGACGAGACCGGCGATGCCGGCATTGATGTGAACCACGGTGCCGCCGGCGAAATCGATCGCGCCGAAGCCGAAGATGAGGCCGGTCGGGCCGTCATAGGCGCTCGGGCCGCCCCAGAACCAAACCATGTGCGCCATCGGGAAGTAGACGAAGGTGAGCCACAGGATGGTGAAGAGAATGACAGCGGAGAACTTGATGCGCTCTGCGAAGGCTCCGACGATCAGCGCGGGCGTGATGGCCGCAAACGTCATCTGGAAGCAGACGAACACCAGTTCCGGAATAGCCACGCCCTTGGAGAAGCTTTCCGACAAGGTGGTGACGTCAACGCCCGAGAGGAACATCTTGGAGAAGCCGCCGACGAAGCTGTTCATCGAACCGCCATCGGTAAAGGCGAGCGAGTAGCCGTAGGTTACCCAGATGATCATGGCAACGGCAGCCACCATCAGCACCTGCATCAGGACCGACAGCATGTTCTTGGTGCGCATCAGGCCGCCGTAAAACAGCGCGAGGCCGGGCACCGTCATCAGAAGCACGAGAATGGTGGACAGTAGCATCCAGGTCGTGTCGCCCTTGTCGACCGTCATGGCCGGTGCAGCCGCGGCGGCTGCTTCGGCAACGGCCGGGGCAGCAGTGTCCTGGGCGAAGGCGACAACCGGCGCCAGGAAGGCGACCGTTGCGGCGCCGAAGCGGCCGAGGGTTGTCGAGAATGTGTGAGATGTCATGTGAAGAAAGCTCCCTCTAACAGCCGTTGCTTACAGCGCTTCTGAATCGGTTTCGCCGGTACGAATGCGCACCGCATGGTCAATGGAGTAGACGAAGATCTTGCCGTCGCCGATCTGGCCGGTCTTGGCGGAGGATGCGATCGCCTCGACCGCCTTGTCGACGATCTCGGACGCGACCGCGATCTCGATCTTCAGTTTCGGCAGGAAGCTGACGGCATATTCGGTACCGCGGTAGATTTCGGTATGCCCCTTCTGGCGCCCGTAACCTTTGACTTCGGTTACGGTCAGGCCCTGGATTCCGACGGTGGTGAGCGCTTCACGAACCTCATCGAGCTTGAACGGCTTGATTATGGCCATCACAATTTTCATCTGGTTTCCCATCCTTGTTCATCTGCGGCTCACATGCCGTCTGTGCATGCCGATGAGCCTTTGTTCCCCAACGACCACGACGTGCTATTCAAGGCGCGTGCCAGTTCGGCACGACATCCAAAAATAAAGGAAACGACAGGGAATCGCCGCATTCACCGAGAGGTGGCGGAGAGAAACGCTAAATATTGGCCAGAATTTTTGGCTATAAAATATGCATTTGGAAAAATTTGCTCAGAGATTACGCATCTGCCTTTTTCCGAATCAGACCCTCTTGGGCGACGGATGCGATCAGGTTTCCCGAACGGTCAAACAGGCTGCCCCGGTTCATGCCGCGGGCACCTCCCGTGCTGGGGCTGTCCTGCGTGTAGAGCAGCCAGTCATCGAGCTTGCTGGGACGGTGAAACCACATGGCGTGGTCGAGGCTCGCCACCTGCAAGTGACGATCGAAGATCGACGTTCCATGGGCACGCAGCGACGTGTCGAGCAGCGTCATGTCGGAGATGTAGGCAAGGACCGCCGCCTGCAACGGACGTTCATCAGGCACTGCGCCCGTCGCCTTGACCCAGACATGCTGCACCGGCTCCTGCGGCTCGCGCGAAACATAGTGCTTCAACGACACGGGCCGGATTTCGATCGGGCGCGGCTGCTCCCAGTAGCGGCGGATCGCCCCAGGCGCATTGGCGAGAAACATCGCCTTCATCTCGGCTTCACCCATCAGCTCTTCGGGCTGGGGCACCAGAGGCGGGGCAATGTGGTGCTCCAGTCCTTCTTCCTCGACCTGAAACGAGGCCGAGAGGGAGAAGATGGCCGCTCCATGCTGGATTGCCACCACGCGGCGCGTCGTGAAGCTGCTTCCGTCACGAATACGATCAACCTCGTAGATGATGGGCACGGCCGGATCGCCCGGTCGCATGAAATAGGCATGGAGCGAATGCACGAAGCGATCCGCCATGACCGTCCGCTGGGCCGCGACCAGCGCCTGCCCGATCACCTGCCCGCCAAACACGCGCTGCCAGCCGACCTGCGGCGACACGCCGCGGAACAGGTTTTCTTCCAGCGTTTCCAGGTCCAGCGTCTGCAGGAGACCGTCCATGGCGGTGGCAGTTCCGGCCCCGGCGGCGTCGTGGAGGGGATCATTGGACATTGCGCGGTCTCCGGCGGTAGGAAGCATGACGTCGATGTTCTATATAGCGCAAAAGGACAAGAACGAAGGACGGGACGGATGATCGATCTATTGGTGGCAGGCGGCGGATATGTCGGACTCTCGCTGGCGGTCGCGGTCAAGACGGCGGCGCCGCATCTCTCGGTGACCCTGATCGACGGCGCGCCGGACGGAGCCTGGCGCGGAGACGAGCGTGCTTCCGCCATCGCTGCCGCTGCATCGTCCATGCTCGACGTCATCGGGGTCTGGCAGACGATCGCGCCGAACGCCGAGCCGATCCGCCGCATGGTCATCACGGACTCCAAGACGTCGGACCCTGTCCGTCCCGTCTTCCTCACGTTCGAGGGCGACGCGGAGGCGGACCGTCCGTTCGCGCACATGGTTCCGAACGTTGCACTGGTCGGCGCTCTGCGGGACAGGGCGGCAAGCCTCGGCATCGAGATCAGGCCATCGACGACCGCCAGCGGCTTTACCGCAGACGATCACGCCGTCCGGCTCAACCTGATCGACGGCGGCGAGATCGAGGCGCGCCTGCTTGTTGCCTGCGATGGTGCGCGCTCCAGGCTTCGCGATGCAGCGGGCATCAAGACGGTGAACTTCGACTATGGCCAATCCGGCATTGTCACCACGGTCGAGCACGAGCGCCCCCACGATGGAACGGCGGAAGAGCACTTCTTGCCGGCAGGCCCCTTCGCCACGTTGCCGCTGCGCGGCAACCGTTCGTCGCTCGTCTGGACCGAAAGGACGGAAGACGCCAACCGCCTGATCGAGAGTGACGACCTCGTGTTCGAGGCGGAACTCGAACGCCGGTTCGGGTACAAGCTCGGCGCCCTGAAGGTTGTCGGCGGTCGCCGCGCCTTTCCTCTCGGCCTCACACTGGCCCGCGCCTTCGTGGCCAACCGCTTCGCCCTGGCCGGCGATTCGGCACACGGCATTCACCCCATCTCAGGGCAGGGCCTCAATCTCGGCTTCAAGGATGTGGCAGCGCTAGCGGAAACCATCGTCGATGCCGATCGCCTCGGTCTCGACATCGGGTCTCTGGGCGTTCTCGAGCGCTACCAGACGTGGCGGCGCTTCGATACCGTTCGCATGGGCGTAACGACGGATGTGCTGAACCGACTTTTCTCCAACGACATCATGCCGGTGCGGATGCTGCGCGATGTTGGTCTGGGCTTGGTGGATCGACTGACCCCGCTCAAATCCTTTTTCATCCGCCAGGCCGGGGCCGCCGCTGGCGGCGATCCAAAACTCCTGTCCGGCAAGCCGATCTAGGCGCTGAAGCAACACCGTCCGCGCTTTCGCTGCGGGACACGGCGACCAAGCGGGGCCATCAGTCCTCGATCTTGCGCGCCTCGGACATAAGCATGATCGGGATACCGTCGCGGATCGGATAGGCGAGTTTCGCCTTCTCCGAAACAAGCTCGTTTTCCGCCGCGCTGTAGCTGAGCCGACCCTTCGTCAAGGGGCAGACGAGAAGCTCGAGCAGTTTCGGATCGACCCGACGGGTTTTTTCGTCCATCGCGATGCCTATTGCAGCATGGTTTCAATGTCGCCGAATGTCTTGGCGAGAACGATCTCTGTGATTGCGATCAGCGTATCGGCGCGGGTCTTCAGGTCCGGCGCTTCGAGAAGCGCCTGCTTTTCAGCCGGCCCGTAGGGCAGCATCATCGCCATGGAGTTGACCAAAGTGGTATTGCCGGCGCGCTCCACGCTCTCCCAATCGGCTTCCAGCTTGTTGGTGTCGAGATAGGCCTTGAAGGCAGCCAGAAGCGCCTCGCGATCCACCTGCGCCTCGTCTTCGGACTCCGTGAGATCGCCCGCGAAGGGCGCTATCTTGAAATTGCGATACCCCTTGACCGGATGCACCTCGTCGAACAGGCGAAAGCGGCAGATGCCAGTCAGCGAGGTGATGTAGCGTCCGTCTTCCATTTCGGCAAAGGACGTGATCCGGCCGACGCAGCCGACTTGGCACAGTGCCTGGCTGTCTTCGCTGTGGTCCGTCAGCGAGGGCTGTACCATGCCGATCAGGCGATTCCCGCAGAGCGCATCATCGAACATTGCGAGATAGCGCGGCTCGAAGATATTGAGCGGCAACTGCGAGCCTGGCAGCAACAGAACACCGGTCAGTGGAAACACCGGAATGACGTCCGGAATATCCCTCGGCTTCAGATATCGTGCATTTCCGACCTGCATCTCAGGCAAACTCCGCCATATCTGGGGCAACGGGTCGATCATCGACCCGTCCGCCTCGCATTAAGGGATCACATGGTGCGCTTGCCGGAAATCTCAAGCGGGAAACGCGCTTGCTCAAATGCCGTATGTCGAACCGGAGGAAACGGCTCCGGCCCCGAAAAGTTCACGAGAACAGGATGGCCGACATCTTGCGGCGTGCCGACAGCGTCGCCGGGTCCGCAGGTCCCCAGACCTCGAAGAAGGCAACCAGCGCGCGTCGGGCACCGTCATCGTCGAAGGTGCGATCCCGCCGCATGATCGCCAGCAGGTGATCGGCAGCCGCCTGGCGGTCGCCCTCGACGTTGCGGATCTTGGCAAGGTTCAAACGAGCGGCATGATCGTCGGGATCGGCGACGAGGGCGGCTTCCAGTGCCTTGGGATCGCCGAGCTTGCGGGCTTCGTCGATCTGGTCGAGCCGCTTCAGCAGGGGGGAAACCGAGGGATCCGCCTTCTGTTCGTCCGAAAGCTCGGACAGGATCTCTCGCGCTTGATCGATGGCGTCCGAGGCCATCATCACCTCGGCAAGTCCGGCTCGAGCCAGGAGATGTTCCGGATCGACCTGAAGCACCGACGCAAAGATGCCGCCGGCGTTCTGGAGGTCGCCTGCCTCGAGCAGCTGCCGGGCTTCGGCCAGCGCGGCCTCGATCTCCGCCGCCTGATCGTCGACCATCGGACCGGCGATCTTCTCGATGAAGGCCCGGATCTGGCTTTCGGGGACCGCCCCCATAAAGCCGTCGGCCGGACGACCACCTATAAAGGCAACCACGGCGGGAATGGACTGAATGCCAAGCTGCCCCGCGATCGAGGGGTGATCGTCGATGTTCATCTTGACGAGCTTCACCCGTCCGCCGGCTTCGGTCACCACCTTCTCGATGATCGGCGTCAGCTGCTTGCATGGACCGCACCAGGGGGCCCAGAAATCCACGAGGACTGGGAGATCCCGTGAGGCCTCCAGAACGTCGCGAGCGAAAGTGGCCGTCGTCGTGTCGGAGATCAGCGCGTGACCCGCAGCAGGCGCGGCGGGCGACGACGGCACCGGCGACGCAGAAGCGCCGGTCGGCGCGCCGCCATAGGTGGCCGTTGCGCTCATCTGACTGCCGTAGGAACCGGAATAGGGATTGTTGCCGCTCATCGAATGCTCCTTGCGGGACCATGCGCAGCCCCGATCCTGCCAACGCCGAATGTCATCCGGCAATCGCCCTCAAGATCGTATGTCAGGCCGCGACTTTCAAGACAAGCGGCACGTGCCCTGTCGCCTCCGCAAAGCGGATCAGATCTTTCGACGAAAGGGACGTGGTTGCGTCGTTCGTCAGGGGATGACAGTTGACGATCTCCTCGGCCATCAGGTCCGCATCCAGAACCAGCGTCACGGCCTTGCCGTGATCGTTGATCACGCCAAGCGCGGTGACGGCACCGGGAATGACGCCCAGATATTCCATCAGCTTTTCCGGCTTGCCGAAAGAAACCTTGCTGGCCGCCCCGATCAGCGTGTGCACCGTCTTCAGATCGACGGTCGCATGCTCCTCGACGGTCAGAAGGAAGTAATTGTCCTTCTTGTCCTTCACGAACAGGTTCTTCGTATGTCCACCGGGAATCTCGTCGCGCAGCGCTACCGATTCGGCGACCGTGAACACCGGAGCATGCTGCTTCGTGCGGTGAGCAATCCCGAGATCATCGAGAAAGCGGAAAAGATCGTCTGCCGTTTTCGGCTGCATGTCCGTCATGTCCTGCTCCTATGCCTGCGCCTCACATGCTTACGAAGCGACAGACCGCAGCGCAATCGCAGAGGCGACAGCGACCATCTCTCGAGCGCAATCCTGAGGATCCTGCCTGCGCCGCGCCCTCTACATCGGGATCTTGGGGAGAATACCAATTCACGGCATAGCTTCCGTGCACCGGTATCATTTCAAAACCCCATCGTAACAATGGTTTAGAAGAAATTTTGGGAATTTTCCGCCGTCACCGTCATTTCCCTGTTGCATTTCCAAATCGGCTGAGCGATATAGCGCCCGTCGCCAACGAAAACCGCGACGCCACGGTCCACCGACTACCCCCGGACCTTGGTTAATGAGCGGGTGTAGCTCAGGGGTAGAGCACAACCTTGCCAAGGTTGGGGTCGAGCGTTCGAATCGCTTCACCCGCTCCATCTTTTCTCACGACGAAGACATCAAAGATGATCAGCAAGTCTGCCCGTAAGGGGGAGCCGCTTGCGTTTGTGCGCGATACGCTTGACCTGACGGAGGCGATGTCCCCACACGACGGGATTGCCCGGGCCGGCAGGCCCAGGAGATGATCGTCCACGTGTTCGATAGGCGGGCATCCACAGCGGACGCCCGCCCGCTGATGGTCAGCTCTTGGTGAAGATGTAATCCGTTTCCTGCCGCAGCGTCTCGCCGGGACGCAGGATCGCGTTCGGGAATCCTTCGTGATTGACCGCGTCGGGCCAGATCTGGGTTTCCAGGCAGAAGCCTGCAAACGGACCATAGGTCCGGCCTTCAAGACCGGGAACCGGCGTGTGCAGCTTAAAGCCGGAATAGAACTGGACGCCGGGCTCCGTCGTGCGCACTTCCAGCGAAACACCTGAATCGATGCTTCGCGCAAGGACGGCGGACCGCTTTGGACCACGGTCGCCCGACAGGCAGAAGTTATGATCGTAGAGCACCTTCGCGCCTTCCGTCTGCCGGCGCATGGATGTCATTTCCCGCAGATCGAACGCGGTGCCTTTGACCGTTGCAATCTCACCCGTCGGGATCTGCCGCTCGTCGGTCGGCAGATAGTGATCGGCCGCGATCATGATGTCGTGGCCGAGCGTGTCCGGGCGACCATCGAGGTTGAAGTAGGTGTGCTGGCAGAGATTGGCGATCGTGGGCGCATCCGTCGTCGCCGTATAGGAGACGCTCAGGCATCCATGACCGGAAAGCCTATAGGTCGCCGCGATCTCGCAGTTTCCCGGATAGCCGGCGCGGCCCGCGGGATCGGTGATCTTCAGGGACACAGAATCCTCGGTGACGTCGAAAATGGTCCAGAGGCGCTTGGCGATGCCGTCGCTGCCGCCGTGAAGATGGGTCACGCCTTTCTCGTTCAGCTCGAGCTGAAACGCCTCGCCGTCGATCGAGAAGCGGCCGTCACCGATGCGGTTTGCCGAACGACCCGGTGTTGCGCCAAAGTAGGACGAATGGGCCGGATAATCTGCGAACGATTCGAAACCCAGCACCAGCGGCGGCGCGTGGCCGTCAAGCCGCAGATCCTGGATCACGGCGCCCCAGGTGATGACGTGGGCCGTCAGCCCGCCACCACGGATCGTCACGCGGTGTACGGGCTCGCCTGTTGTCAGATGGCCGAAAATCTCCATTGCAGTGCTGGTCAAATTGCGCTCCTCGCATGTGTTCGTTCGCAGCGCCATGGGCACCGCCAACCTCGTTCTCTCCCCGCGCTTCCGCGGATCTACCTTGTTGCCCTGCGCTGGCGCGGGCACGCATGATCGCATCAGCGCCCCTTGCCGATCTCGCTCAGTTCGTAGGGCGTCGTCTGATAGATATCGTTGATCCAGTTTCCGAAAAGCAGATGCGCATGACTGCGCCACCGGTTCTGCGGCGGAAGCTCCGGGTCGTTGTGCGGAAAATAGTTGTACGGCATCTTGATGGGCACGCCGGCGTGAACATCGCGGAAATACTCGTCCGACAGGGAGGTCGAATCATATTCCACGTGGTTGAAGACGTAGAGACGATTGCCGGCCTTCTCGTGCACGAAGCAGACGCCCATCTCGTCGGACTCCATGAGAATCCTTAGCCCTGGCACCTTCTCGATGTCTTCCCGCCGAACTTCGGTCCATCGCGATACCGGGATCTGGAAATCGTCAGAGAAGCCGTTGAGATAGACGGAAGACGGATCAAGAATATGGTGGCGATAGACCCCGAAGGCCTTTTCCCGCAGCGGATGCTTGGGCACCCCATGGAAATGATAGATCGCCGCCATCGCGCCCCAGCAGATGTTGAGCGTGGAATGAACGTGCGTATGCGTCCAGGCAAAGACCTCGCACATCTCCTCCCAATAGGTGACCTCTTCGAACGGCAGAAGCTCGACCGGTGCGCCGGTGATGATGAGACCGTCGAAATGCCGTTCACGAACGTCTTCGAACGTCTCGTAGAAGGCGAGCAGGTGATCTTCGGAGGTGTTTTTTGCCTTATGGCTGCCAAGCCGGATCAGCGTGAACTCGACCTGCAATGGCGACGCACCGACAAGACGCGCCATCTGCACCTCGGTCTTGATCTTGTTCGGCATGAGGTTGAGAAGCCCGATCTGCAGCGGCCGGATATCCTGACGGATGGCGGCCGTTTCGGTCATGACCCGCACGCCCTCGGAGACGAGGGTTTCGAAAGCGGGCAGCGTATCGGGTATCTTGATGGGCATCGGCTTCACTCGGAATAACGACACCGGCCGAAATGGAGGGTAGCGGGCGAAACATCGTCCCACGGCCCTTTAGCGACTTGTTTAACGTGGCTGCAAGCCGGCCGGCCAAATCACCACGGCGCCAGTCATAGACCCGATACGGGTGCGAATCAAGGACAGCCGGCGCGCCGTCAAGCGACAGCACGGGACGGACGTCACGGCGAACGACCGCCCCCGCTTGTCGTCTACCTACCCCTCCAACGCCTCACGCAGCATTTCCAGCTCCAGCCACGCGCTTTCCATCGTCTCGATCGACGCCCGCAGCTTTTCGAGTTCTGCCGCCAGGGCGGCAAAGCGCGCAGGGTTCTTTGCAAAGAGTTTCGGATCGGCCATTTCCGCCTCGCGCTTCGCGATTTCGCCTTGCGCCTTTTCCATCTCCTTCGGCAGGTTCTCGAGCGCGAACTTCTGCTTGAAGGACAACTTTCCCTTGGCCGGCTTAGCGGCCGCCGAACCCTGCCCCGCCGTCTGCGGGCTACCCGTCTGCGTGCTACCCGCCTGGCGGGCCTTTTCGGCCTTTTCCGCGCGTTTGCGCTCGTCGGCCAGGCCCTTGCGCTGCGCCATCATATCCGAATAGCCGCCCGCATATTCGATCCATCGCCCGTCCGGCGCTTCCGAGGCGGCCGGCGCGATGGTCGAGGTAACCGTGCGGTCAAGAAAGTCGCGATCATGGCTGACGACGATCACCGTGCCGGCGAAGCCCGCGACGATCTCCTGCAGGAGGTCCAGCGTCTCGATGTCGAGATCGTTCGTCGGCTCGTCGAGAATCAGAAGATTCGTCGGGCGCGAGAGAATACGCGCCAGCATCAACCGCGCCCGCTCGCCGCCGGACAGATTCTTGATCGGCGTGCGCGCCTGCTCGGGCTGAAACAGGAACTCCTTCATGTAGCCGGTCACATGCCGTTGCTCGCCGTTGACCAGTAGTGTTTCGCCGCGCCCGTCGGTCAGGTAATTCGCCAGCGTATCCTCGAGATTGAGGTCTTCGCGTTTCTGGTCGAGCGTCGCGATCTCGAGGTTGGTCCCAAGCTTCACCTTGCCCTCGTCCGGCTTCAACTGTCCGGTGAGCATTTTCAGAAGCGTGGTCTTGCCGGCACCGTTCGGACCGACGAGACCGATGCAGTCGCCGCGATGCACCCGGATGGAGAACGGCGCGACAATGGTGCGCGCGCCATAAGCCTTGGCGATCTTCTCGGCCTCGATCACCAGCTTGCCGGATTCCTGCGC
The DNA here is from genome assembly GCF_001424065.1 of Rhizobium sp. Leaf384. Taxonomy (GTDB): domain Bacteria; phylum Pseudomonadota; class Alphaproteobacteria; order Rhizobiales; family Rhizobiaceae; genus Ferranicluibacter. The sequence goes on along the minus strand of NZ_LMQE01000008.1, from coordinate 283,217 downwards.
GTCAGAAACGCTCGCCTGTACCGAGCCCTGAGGTCCCTTGTGGCCGCGATAGTTGGAGCGCAGATCCTGCAGAGCGCCGAGGCGGCGCATGTTGCGCTTGCGCCGGGCGGTCACGCCATAGCGCAGCCAGTGCTCTTCCCGTTCGATCTGCTTGCCGAGCTTGTGCTGCTCCAGTTCCTCCTGTTCCAGTACCTGGTCCCGCCAGGCCTCGAACTGACCAAACCCCCGGTCAAGCCGGCGCGACGTGCCGCGATCGAGCCAGACGGTGGCGGTCGAAACCTTCTCCAGGAAGCGACGGTCGTGGGAGATGAGGATGAGGGCACTCCGGGTCTTCTGCAGCTCGCCTTCCAGCCATTCGATAGTCGGCAGGTCGAGATGGTTGGTCGGCTCGTCGAGCATCAGGATATCGGGTTCGGGCGCAAGCACCCGCGCCAGCGCCGCACGTCGCGCCTCGCCGCCGGAGAGATCGTTCGGATTCTCCTGGCCACTCAACCCCAGATGCGAGAGCAGATAGGTCACACGATAGGGATCGTCGCCCGGCCCTAGCCCTGCCTCGGCATAGGCCTGGACCGTGGTATAGGCGCCGAAGTCCGGCGCCTGTTCCAGATAGCGCACCGTGGACGACGGATGGCGAAACACCTCGCCCGACTGTGGCTCGATCAGGCCCGCGGCAATCTTGAGCAACGTCGACTTGCCCGAGCCATTGCGGCCGACAAGGCAGATGCGATCGCCTGGCTCGACCTGCAGCGCCGCACCGTTGAGCAGCGGCGTACCGCCGAAGGTCAGGACGATATCGTCGAGTTTGAGAATGGGCGGCGCCATGGTCAGGCTCCTGTCATGTCGAGGGGGCGGGCGACAAGCATCGCGCGGCCCGTGCCAAGCGTCAGCTGTACGGGTCCTTCCGCCACGTTGGAAATGGTGCGCGATGAGCCGAAGGGCATCGCGAAACGGGTCAAGGGATAGCGCGCGCCGGCAATGGAGAGGTCGGTCAGGGTATCAAGACCCAAGATGGAGAACAGGCAACCCCTCGGCAAGGCGACCTCCGTGATGCCAGGCCGCAGCGGCACCGCCTCCTCCTCGCCCGAGGTAAGAAGAACGTCGAGCCCGGTTTCGGCAAGATGCAGGCTGTAGAGAAGGTGCTGGAAGGCGTGATCGCTGCGCTCGCCCCCAAGCGCGCCGGCGAGAACCAGCTTCCGCGCGCCACGTTCCAATGCCGCCGCCACGGCGATTTCGCCATCAGTCTCGTTTTTGGCGGGCGGATAGGGCTCGCGCCGCACGTCGGGCCAGGCGGCCATCAACGCCTGCGGCGTCGAGTCGAAATCACCGACCCAGAGCTCTGGCGCGAGGCCGATGGCCGCCGCGTGTCGCATGCCGCCATCGGCGGCGATCACGCGGGTTCCGGCAAGCTGCGCGGCGAGCCGGTCGGTCATCGTCAGCGGCCCGCCGAGCAGGATGGTGAATGCAGTTGCGGTCATCGCGCTGCCATAGCGCGAAGCTGCCACAGAGGCAAAGGTGAAAGGCTGTGAAAGCCCGAAAGATATGGGACGCGCGCTCATCTGCTTGTCTGTCGCGCTTGCGTCACCTTGCCAATCTGCGGGACCACGGCTAGATCTTTCCATGCTCTAACGGGGTGCCCTTCTTTGCGCGACGACCCGTCGTTTCGAAAGACCGGCTGAGAGGCGACACGCCAACCCGCGGAACCTGATCCGGTTTGCACCGGCGGAGGGATTAGACGGCTCGCAAGCGCTATCCCCCTTGAACACGTTTTTTGAAGGAGACGCGCATGCGCTTTACATGGCTTTCGATGACCGCGACAACGCTGCTTCTCGCCGGCGGCACCCTGATCGGCATCGTCGATGCCGAGGCCGCCGAGCCAAAGACGCTGACGGTCTACACCTATGAAAGCTTCACCAGCGAATGGGGACCTGGCGCGAAGATCGCGGAAGCGTTCGAGAAGACCTGCGACTGCAAGATCACCTATGTCAGCGTCGCCGACGGCGTGGAACTCCTGACGCGGCTGAAGCTGGAAGGCCCCGCCGCCAAGGCGGACGTCGTCGTCGGTCTCGACACCAATCTCGTTGCCGAAGGCAAGGCCACGGGCTTCTTCGCTCCGCATGGTCTCGACACATCGGCGTTGACTGTCCCCGGCGGCTTTTCGGATGATAGTTTCGTGCCCTATGATTACGGCCACTTTGCCTTCGTCTACGACACCCAGATGCTGAAGAGCCCGCCGAAGAGCCTGAAGGAGCTCGTCGAAGGTGGCGGGCAGGACAAGATCATCATCGAAGACCCGCGAACATCCACGCCGGGTCTCGGCCTGCTCCTCTGGGTGAAATCCGTCTATGGCGACCAGTCCGCGGAAGCCTGGAAGAAGCTCAAGGATCGCATCCTGACCGTCACGCCCGGCTGGTCGGAGGCCTACGGCCTGTTCACCAAGGGCGAAGCGCCGATGGTGCTCTCCTACACGACTTCGCCGGCCTACCACATGGTGTCCGAAAACAGCGACCGCTACCAGGCGGCGGATTTTGCCGAAGGTCACTACATCCAGATCGAGGTGGCCGGCATGACGAAGGCCGCGCGCGATCCTGAACTCGCCAAGGCCTTTCTCGCCTTCCTGACCGGCCCGCAGGCACAGGCGATCCTGCCGACCACGAACTGGATGATGCCGGTGGCCAAACCCGGGGAGCCGTTGCCGGACGCCTTCGGCAAACTCGTGCAGCCGAAGACGACCTTCCTCATGCGTTCGGACGAGGTCGCTGCAAACCGCAAGGCCTGGATCGACGAATGGCTGTCCGCCATGAGCCGGAACTGAGCTGCCGATGCGCGCCAATACAAAGCGCGCTCGGGCCATGCGCGCCGATCCTCCGCGCGTCGTCCTCCAAGGCGGCGGTCACACGCGCCGCCTGACATCCGGACTGGGCGTTGCGAGCCTCGCCGGCATCGTGCTGTTCGTCGGCACCGCCATCGTCGCTCTGTCGCTCGCCGCGTCTCGCGAAGGCATCTCCGCCGGAGCCGGCGCAACGAGCGACATGTTCGATGCCTATCTCTGGCGGGTTGCGCGCTTCACGCTGGTCCAGGCGGGCCTTTCCACGCTCCTGTCCATCGCCTTCGCCATTCCCGTTGCTTTGGCGCTGGCCCGTCGACGCCATTTTCCGGGCCGGATATGGATCGTAAGGCTGATGGCGCTGCCGCTCGGCCTGCCGGCGCTGGTGGCAGCCCTCGGTATCGTCGGCATCTGGGGGCGGCAAGGCATTGCGAACGACCTCCTGGCTTCGCTCGATCTCGGCCGGCCCATCGCGATCTATGGTCTGACGGGCATCCTCGTCGCGCACGTCTTCTTCAACATGCCGCTCGCCGTCAGGCTTCTCCTGTCGGGACTGGAGCGCATTCCCGGGGAATACTGGCTGGTTTCCGCCAATCTCGGATTGTCGCCCGTCCAGCTCTTCCGGTTCATCGAGTGGCCTGTCATTCGAGGCCTTCTTTCCGGCGTTGCCGGCCTGGTCTTCATGCTCTGCGCCACCAGCTTCACGCTGGTGCTGACGCTCGGCGGCGGCCCTGCGGCGAGCACGCTGGAGGTGGCGATCTATCAGGCATTGCGCTTCGACTTCGATCCGCCTCGGGCGATCGCCCTGTCAGCCCTGCAGATCGCCGTCACTGCCATCCTCCTCATTCTTCTCCGCTGGTTGACCCCCCCGGCCACCGAGGCACCGACGACCGGCCGGCCGGTGCGTCGCTTCGACAGCGGATCATCCGTCTTGCTCCTCTTCGACGCCTTCGTCGTGGCTCTGGCGGCCCTGTTCGTTGCGGCGCCGCTTGCCTCCGTGCTTGTTTCCGGTCTCGTCTCCGATCTTTTCAAGCTTGCCACAGATCCGCAGGTCCACCGGGCTACGGCGACGAGTCTCGCGATTGCCGCGGTTTCCGCGGTCCTGTCCGTCGCACTTGCGACCGCCATGCTCACCACCCGCCAGATCCTGCTTTCGCCACGTCGGCCGGGTGGCTTCGCACAGGTCTTCTCCGGGGGCGTGGCTGCCGGCACGTCGCTCATCCTTCTGGTGCCGCCGGTCGTCATCGGGGCGGGATGGTTCCTGGTGCTGCGCCCGCTCGGCGATGTCGCACGCTTTGCGCCCGCTGTCATCACGGCCGTGAACACGCTGATGGCGCTGCCCTTCGTGGCTCGCGTGCTGGCTCCGGCCATCGCAACGCACGCTGCCCGCACCGACCGCCTCACCACAAGCCTCGGCATCCGCGGCTGGTCGCGTCTTCGGCTGATCGACGGACCGGGTCTGAGGCGCCCGCTGTTGATGGCACTGTCGTTTGCAGCCGCGCTCTCGCTCGGAGATCTCGGGGCGGTTGCCTTGTTCGGGGCGCAGGACATGATCACGCTGCCGTTCCTGCTCTTCAGCCGCATGGGAAGCTACCGCACAACGGATGCGGCCGGCCTTGCGCTTCTCCTCGGTCTCGTCTGCGTCGTCCTGACATTCCTTGGAACACCGCGGGCCTTGGAACCGCGCGGGAGAATCGGGAGGGGACATCATGAAGCCGGATAGGCCAGCAGGCGCGCCAACCCCGATCGCCGTCCGTTTGGAACAGGTGATGGTCCGCTTCCCAGGCCATCCTGTCCCGCAGACGCTGGTCTTCGATGCCGCTATCGAAAGCGGAAAGATCACGGCAATTACGGGCGCCTCCGGCTCCGGAAAATCGACACTGCTCAATCTCATCGCCGGTTTCGAGACGCCGGATTCCGGTCGTCTGCGCATTTTCGGAGAGGATGTGACCGATACTCCGCCCGCTCTGCGTCCGGTCTCGGTCATCTTTCAGGAGCACAATCTTTTTGCGCATCTGGATATCGCGACAAATGTCGGCCTCGGCATCAGTCCGGCGCTGAAGCTGACGACCGCCGATCGTGCTCGGATCGAAAGCGCGCTCGACGACGTCAGCCTTGCCGGGTTTGCCGGACGCCTTCCGCCGACGTTGTCGGGAGGAGAGCGCCAGCGCGCAGCTTTCGCCCGGGCGCTGGTGCGCAACCGCCCGCTCCTTCTGCTGGATGAGCCTTTTGCAGCTCTCGACCCGGCGCTGCGGCTGGACATGGGCGAACTGCTGGCAGCACTTCAGGAGAAGCATGCAAGCACCATCCTTCTCGTCACCCACCACGCGGACGACGTCCGCCGCCTTGCCGATCGCGTATTGTTCCTGCATGACGGCAAGGTTGCTCTGCACGAGGAAGCCGGCACATTCCTCCAACGCACGGAACCCGACGTCGTCGCACGCTTTCTCGGAGCGCGTCCACCTGCGTCCTGAGCCGCGTGGGCGACACATGCCACAATTTGACCGCGGCCCTATGGCACCGGAAGGGACGATATCATCAGGCCCGCATCGAAGATGGACAGGACGGCCGTCTGCGTCTTTTTCCGCAAAACCGATAGGGCCGCGGAATTATGCAGTAGGCATATGGCGCACGAATAGGCTAGATCGGGCTCTGGGAAACGGAGCGATTGCGCGTATCTCAGGATGTAGGGCGGCTCTGCCGAACTGCCGCAAGTGTGGTCGGCACGCTGCCGGACGCGAACATGGGCTGAGGCATGACGGTGAAAGAGCGGAACAAGCGGAACGGCGGATCCCTGTCGACCCGCGGCATTGCAGGCACCCTGCGCGCGTCCGTCGCCGGTCTCGCTTTGCTGTCGCTTGCCGGTTGCCAGAGTGCGATCGAACAGAGCTATGAGCCGAGCGTCTCCCCGTCCGCCACGCCCCAGATCGTCGATGAAGTCCAGAAGAACGACCCCCGTGCGGCAATGGGCGCTCGCGAGCACCCCCGTATCGTTGCAAGCTACGGCGGCGAATACAAGGACGAGAAGACCGAGCGCCTGGTTGCCCGGATCACCGGCGCACTGACGGCTGTTTCGGAGAACCCAAACCAGTCCTATCGCATCACGCTCCTCAACTCCCCTGCCATCAATGCGTTTGCCTTGCCTGGCGGCTATCTCTACGTCACCCGCGGCCTTCTTGCGCTCGCCGACGATGCCTCGGAGGTCGCCGCCGTTCTGTCGCACGAGATGGCGCACGTCACCGCCAATCACGGCATCCAGCGCCAGCAGCGCGAGGAGGCCGAAGTTATCGCCAGCCGCGTGGTTTCGGAGGTTCTCTCGAGCGATCTCGCCGGCAAGCAGGCGCTTGCCCGCGGCAAGCTTCGGCTCGCTGCATTCTCGCGAAACCAGGAACTGCAGGCCGATGTCATCGGCGTGCGCATGCTGGGAGAAGCCGGCTACGATCCCTATGCGGCAGCCCGCTTTCTCGATGCGATGGCCGCCTATAGCCGGTTCTCCTCCGTCGATCCGGAAAATGACCAGAGCATGGACTTCCTCTCGAGCCATCCGAACGCGCCGCAGCGCGTGGAGCTTGCGCGACGCCACGCCCGCGCCTTCGGCCCTGAGGGAACGACAGGCGACCGCGGTCGCGACTATTTCCTCGATGGCATCGATGGCTTGCTCTATGGCGATAGCCCACAGGAGGGCTACGTCCGCGGACAGACGTTCCTGCATGGCAAGCTCGGCATTCGCTTTGATGTTCCCGCGGGGTTCCAGATCGACAACAAGGCCGAGGCCGTCCTCGCGACAGGTCCTGGCGAAACGGCCATCCGCTTCGACGGCGTGGCCGATACCCAGCATCGCAGTCTGACGGATTATATCGCAAGCGGCTGGGTGACCGGTCTGCAGCCCGACACGATCCACGCCATCACGATCAACGGGCTGGAAGCCGCGACGGCGCGGGCTTCGGCCGATCGCTGGGATTTCGATGTGACGGTGCTGCGCATCGACACCCAGATCTATCGTTTCCTGACCGCGGTGCCAAAGGGGACGCCATCGCTGGAGCCGACGGCGGATGTGCTGCGCACCTCCTTCCGCCGCATGAACCCGCAGGAGGCCGCCGCGCTGAAGCCGCTGCGCATCCGCGTCATCACCGTCGCGCCGGGCGATACGCTTGCGACCCTTTCAGCCCGAATGATGGGCACCGACCGCAAGCTCGATCTCTTCCGGCTGATCAATGCCCTGCAGATCACCTCGACGATCAAGCCGGGCGACCGCATGAAGATCATTTCGGAATAATCACGCGCAGCCAAGCCATCCGAGACACACGAAAAGGCCCACCATGTTGGCGGGCCTTTTCGTGTGAGGAAAATAGAGCGGTCAGTGCGCCGTCAGCGCGAGCTCCGGTGCCTGCGCAACGAGGGCGACCTTGAGCTTTTCGAGCGCACGCGTCTCGATCTGGCGAACGCGTTCCTTGGAAATGCCGAGATCCGCGCCTAGCTCTTCAAGGGTTGCACTGTCTTCCGACAGCCGGCGGGCGCGGATGATCTTCATCTCGCGATCGTTCAACTGTTCCAGCGCATGTCCGAGCCAGTTCTTCCGGCGTTCCTGGTCGATCATGTCGGTGACCTGCTCGTCCGGCAGAGGCGCCGCACAGGCGAGGAGATCAAGGCGCTCGCCGCTATCGGAATCACCCGACGAAATCGGGGCCTGGAGAGACGAGTCGCTGCCGGAAAGGCGCGCATCCATCGTCTGGACATCGGCGAGGCTGACGCCGAGAGCAGAGGCGATTTCTTCATGGACGGCCCGGGCCGTCAACTGGCTGTTGCCTTGGGCAAGCTTTGCCCGCAGCCGCCGCAAATTGAAGAAAAGAGCCTTCTGCGCAGAAGACGTACCACCGCGAACGATCGACCAGTTGCGCAACACGTAATCCTGCATCGAAGCGCGGATCCACCAGGTTGCGTAGGTGGAGAAACGAACGTCCCGACTGGGCTCGAAACGGGCCGCTGCTTCCAGAAGACCGATGTGACCTTCCTGAACGAGATCCCCCATCGGCAAGCCGAAATGGCGGAACTTGGCGGCCATCGAGATCACGAGGCGCATATGCGCCATGGCGATCTTGTTGCGCGCGTCCTGATCCTGGTTATCCTTCCAAGCCTGCGCCAACAGCTGTTCTTCGCCGCGCTCCAGGTATGGGGCCGCCATGGCAATCTTGATCATGCGCCTGTCTGCAGAGAGATTTTTCATAGGCTACTCCATGACGGGCACGTGACCGTGCCTCCGGGCTGGTTCGGGTGACGGCATTGCAGAGGTGAACACTTGACCTGCAATCGAGACGCCCTAAATCCGTTGTATGAGACGACGCCACGTAGATGGACACCGGTGTGATCTGGGTCCGATCCGGCGCATGGCCATTCGATCGGACGTTTCATAACGCCTGTCTTTTCGAAAAGTTCCGCAGGAGCACCACGATGTGGCGCCTCGCGATCTCTTTTGATCACTCCCACATCCAGCACGCTCTCGAAGCGCTCGTCGGCCACTGGAAAGGACATCGCGAACGGAGAGAGCAGGTGAGGTTCTGCGTGCGATGAAAATTCGCGCTTGCCGCGTTCGTTAAAATGCCGTTAATTTTAGCGAACCTCGGCATGATGCCGCGGCAAGACGAAGACGAGCCGGCCAGGATCAGCGCGCGCACCATGAAGACACTGTCCATCGAAGTCCGTCCCGGCATGGCAAGAGACGCCGCCGAGATCTCGCAGGTCCATCGTGTTTCCTGGCTTCACACCTATTCCGGCCTCATTCCGCATCTTCCCCTGAACAAGATGATCGATCGGCGCAATGCGAGCTGGTGGCGCAAGGCGACCGGCGGCCCCTCCACGCTTCTCGTCATCGATGTCGCCGGCGTGATCGCAGGCTATGCAACACTCGGCCTGTCCCGCGCCCGCGCGCTGCCGCAGGAAGGCGAAATCTATGAAATCTATTTCCGGCCGGAGTATCAGGGCATCGGCCTGGGGCGCATCCTCTTCGGGGAGGCCAGCAGCCTGCTGAAGTCGCTCGGCTGCCGCGGCCTCGTCGTCTGGTGTCTGGAAGACTGCACCCAAGCCGACCGCTTCTTCCGCAACGCCGGAGGCCGCGATATCTGCGAAGGGATGGAGGACTTCGGCGGCAAGAGCCTGAAGAAGATCGGCCATGTCTGGAACTGAAGCGCCTTTTTGCAGCGGCCGGCGGACGACGGAAACGGACGCTCCTTAACTCTTTGCTGACAAATGACCGCTTCCAGCCACCGCTGATATTGCACAACGGCAGGTTTGGCTTTATCGGACGTCAGTCCCACCTCAGGAGCATGGAGGCTTCATGCGTATTGACGCAATCTCGATCGGAAAGAACCCGCCGGAAGACATCAACGTCATCGTGGAGGTTCCCGTTGGTGGCCATCCGATCAAGTACGAGATGGACAAGGAAGCCGGCACGCTCGTTGTCGATCGTTTTCTTTACACACCCATGACCTATCCGGGCAATTACGGCTTCGTGCCGCATACGCTGTCGGATGACGGAGATCCGATCGATGTCCTGATTGCCAGCACGCGGCCGCTCGTGCCCGGCTGCGTCATCAACGTCCGCCCGATCGGCGTGATGATGATGGAAGACAATTCCGGCAAGGATGAGAAGATCATCGCGGTGCCGAGCGCGCACCTCACCAAGCGATACGACAAGGTCAAGGAATACACGGACCTGCCGGAAATCACGCTTCAGCAGATCGAGCATTTCTTCGAGCACTACAAGGATCTCGAACCCGGCAAATGGGTCAAGATCTTCGGCTGGAAGGACGCAGCCGTTGCGCGTCAGCTGATCATCGAATCGATCGAACGCGCAAAGACCGCCAAGTAAGTCCATTCGATCGTCACGACCAAGACCGCGTCCCGCAAGAGGCGCGGTCTTTTTGCGTGTCGCCGAAAGGGATTTCGGGCACAGCTTGACGGGGCGATACTGAGGATCACGGCACACACCCTCCCGATCAGCGGCTGATCCGCGTCGAGAGCACGATCGATGACAATGTCTTTTCGACGCCTTCGATCGTCCCGATCTGGTCGATGACCAGATCGAGCGCACTGATCGAGGCGGCTTCGACAATGGCGATCAGGTCGAAGCTGCCGCTGACGGAATGCACGATACGAACGGCCTGCATCGCCTCGAGATCGCGTGTCACCCGCGGCAGAGCTCTGGCCGCGAGCGTGATGAGGATATGGGCCCGCACGAGGCCGCGCTCGTAGTCGCTGGAGAGACGAACGCCATAGCCGGTGATCACGCCTTCGCGCTCGAGCCGTTCGAGTCGTGCCTGAACGGTGGTACGCGACAGGCCGAGCTTGCGCGCAAGCATCGCCGTTGGCATGCGCGCGTTTTCACCGAGCAATGCCAAGAGCGCACGATCACTGTCAGAAATCGTCATAGCGATCAGTCCTGTCGGCGAAATGCCGAATATGGTCCTTCCTTTTGCACAAATCGGCGCTTCTGGGCAACACTGTCCCGATGCATGCTCCCCGCAAATCAGAAGGGGAAGATCATGAAAAACATCGTCGTTATCGGCGCCGGGAAGATCGGCGCAACGATTGCACACTTGCTTGCAACCTCGGGTGACTATGCGGTCATCGTTGCGGACCGGAGTGCGGAGCAGCTGTCACGCCTGGGCACCCACGCCGCCATCTCCACAAAGACCGTCGATATCGCGGACGCTGCGGCAATGGATGCATTGCTGGCCGGTGCCTTTGCCGTGCTCAGTGCCGCACCTTTCCATCTCACGGTCGAGATCGCTGCCTCTGCCGCCCGCAGCGGCGTCCATTACCTCGATCTCACCGAGGATGTGGAGTCCACACGTCAGGTGAAGAAGCTCGCAGAAAACGCCAGCAGTACCTTCATCCCGCAATGTGGACTTGCACCCGGCTTCATTTCCATTGTCGCACAGAATCTTGCAGCCCGCTTCGACAGCCTGGACAGCGTCCGCATGCGTGTCGGGGCCCTGCCGCAATATCCCTCGAACGCGCTCAACTACAACCTCACCTGGAGCACGGATGGGGTCATCAACGAATATATCGAACCCTGCGAAGCCATCGTTGAAGGGCGCTTGACCGCCGTTCCGGCCCTTGAGGAGCGCGAAGAGTTCTCGCTCGACGGCGTGACCTATGAAGCCTTCAATACCTCTGGCGGCCTCGGCACGCTGTGCGAGAGCCTGGCTGGCCGCGTGCGGACCCTGAACTACCGCACGATCCGCTATCCCGGACACGCCGCCATCATGAAGGCGCTGCTGAACGACCTCGGCCTGCGTCATCGCCGCGACGTGTTGAAGGATATCCTCGAAAATGCGCTGCCCGCCACGACGCAGGACGTGGTCATCGTTTTCGTCACCGTCTCCGGTCATCGAGACGGGCGGCTGGTCCAGGAAACCTATGCCAACAAGATCTATAGTGGCGTGGTGTCCGGCCGGATGATGAGTGCCATCCAGATTACCACGGCTGCCAGCATCTGTGCCGTCTTGGACATGCTCGCAGCCGGCGATCTTCCCGCTCGAGGCTTCGTTCGCCAGGAAGACATCGCCCTTGATGCGTTTCTTGCGAACCGCTTCGGCCGCCACTACGCCGACAGCCGCGTTACCGAAAAGCTTGCGAGCTGAACGATCGGGCCGGCCTCAGAGCCGGCCGAACTCGTCGTCCAGACGCACCGTATCGTCATCCGACAGATAGGATCCCGTCTGGACCTCGATCAACTCCAGCGGGATCTTGCCCGGATTGGTAAGGCGGTGGGTGACGCCTTGTGGGACATAGATGGACTCGTTCTCGTTCAGAAGACGCGTTTCATCACCCAGGGTTACCTCGGCCGTCCCCTTCACCACCACCCAATGCTCCGCGCGATGGAAGTGCTTTTGCAACGAAATCTTTCGGCCGGGCGCAATGGAAAGGCGCTTGACCTCGAAGCGGTCGCCGCTCAGCACCGAGGCGACGGAGCCCCACGGTTTGTAGGATGTGGGATGAACCTCCGTCAGCTTCCGGGTCGTCTCGGAGCGCGCCAGCGCCTTGACGATCTGTCCGACATTCTGGCTGTCGGCGAGGCGACCGACATAGACCGCATCCTCACTGGCGATGACGGCGATATCATCGAGCCCGTGCACCGCCAGATGGATGTCGCGCGACAGAACGAGCGAGTTTCGCGTGTCCGAAACGCTGACCTTCTGACCGACGACGTTTCCCGCCTCATCCTTCCGCCCGACGGCCCAGACAGAATCCCAGCTCCCCAGATCCGACCAGGGAAAGGACGACGGGACGACCGCCGCAAGCGCCGTGCGCTCGAAGACCGCATAGTCCACCGAAATGTCGGGCGCCTTCGAGAAGGCAGCCTCGTCCAGGCGCTCGAAATCGAGGTCGCGTCGCGCCGTCTTGACGGCTGCCAGCGCAGAGGCATGCACGTCCGGCTCGAACCGGGCAAGATCGGCGAGAAACGGGCGGACCGGCAGCATGAACATGCCGGAGTTCCAGAGGTAGTTCCCCGTTTCCAGGAGCGCCTCGGCGGTTTCCCGGTTCGGCTTCTCGACGAAGCGCGCAACCGTCCGCGCACCGCCCGGAAGCGCCTCTCCTGTCTCGATATAGCCATAGCCGGTTGCCGGTTCCGTCGGCGTAATGCCGAAAGTGACCAGCCAGCCGGCTGCGGCCGTGTCTCGAGCAAGGCGAATGCAGTCCCGATAGACCTCGTCGGCCTCGATCTCATGATCGGATGCGAGAACCTGAACGATGGCATCTTCGCCATGATCCCGGACAACGACGAACGCCGCCGCCGCCAAGGCAGGCGCCGTGTTGCGCGCAACGGGTTCCAGGAGAATAGACGCCAGGGGCATGCCCACGACCTGTGCCTGCTCGGCGACGATAAAGCGGAATTCCGCATTCGTCACGATGATGGCCGGTGCGTAGAGCGCCGGGTCTGAAACGCGCAGGAGCGTCTTTTGAAACAGCGAGTGATTGCTGAGGAACTGGAGAAACTGTTTCGGCGCCGTCGAACGAGAAAGAGGCCACAGTCGGGTTCCCTTGCCCCCCGCCATGATGATCGGGACGATCTTTTCCGACATGCCACTCCCTTTCTGCGGTTTGGGCTCACCAGCCTTCGGACTGCACGGGGCTGGCGTGGGTGCTGCACGTGCCCTGCCGCGCCCCGACGGCGACGATGCACGAGATATCACAGGCTCGGTAAAATGCGGTTAACCGTTGTATCGACGTCGCTCTGCGAACCGACAAGTGGCTAGCCGCGGCGGACATGGAAGTTCGGCACAGACATAAAAAAACCGGCCTAGGCCGGTTCTTATCGCGCTCGATCAGCCCGAGACATTCTCGTTGAGCTGCGTCAGCTCCGAGAGGAAATTCTCGATCTTGGTGCGATGTTCGTCGCCGTGATGCGGCTGATCAAGTTCCGCGCGAGCCGCCTCGATCCGTCGCTCGACCAGCGTGGCATCGAATTCGCTGACTGGCATGGCAGACTCTGCAAGCACCGTGCAGCCCGTCGGAAGGATATCGGCAAAGCCACCGAACACGACGTAACGGTTCGTCTGGCCACCAGCGGTCTTGACGGTGATGACGCCCGGCTTGATCGTCGTCATGGTCGGTGCGTGGTTGGCCATGACGGTCATTTCGCCATCCGTTGCCGGAATGACGACTTCGCTGACCTGTTCGGACAGCAGAAGACGCTCCGGGGAAACGAGCTCGAGTTTGAAATCAGCCATGATCTTCACTTCTTGTGTCGCGGACGCCGGCAAGCGGCTCTGCGGGTCCCTGACCTCTCGCCCCTTCCGACCGGAAGGAACGACGGCGCGCCCATGACGCGCCGTCCGTACGATTAAGCGGCTTCAGCAGCCAGACGCTTGGCCTTTTCGACCGCTTCTTCCATCGAGCCGACCATGTAGAAGGCAGCTTCCGGGAGGTGGTCGTACTCGCCGTTGACGAGACCCTTGAAGCCCTTGATCGTGTCTTCGAGAGCGACCAGCTTGCCCGGCGAACCGGTGAACACTTCGGCTACGAAGAAGGGCTGCGACAGGAAGCGCTCAATCTTGCGGGCGCGTGCGACCGAAAGCTTGTCGTCTTCCGACAGTTCGTCCATGCCCAGGATCGCGATGATGTCCTGAAGCGACTTGTAACGCTGCAGTGTCGTCTGGACCTTACGGGCAACCTCGTAGTGTTCTTCGCCGACAACCATCGGGTCGAGCATGCGCGAGGTCGAGTCCAGCGGATCCACAGCCGGATAGATGCCCTTTTCGGCGATCGAACGCGACAGAACCGTCGTCGCATCGAGGTGGGCAAACGAAGTGGCGGGAGCCGGGTCGGTCAAGTCGTCGGCAGGAACGTAGATTGCCTGGACCGAGGTGATCGAACCCTTCGTCGTGGTCGTGATGCGTTCCTGCATCTGGCCCATATCCGTGGCAAGCGTCGGCTGATAGCCGACGGCTGAGGGAATGCGGCCGAGCAGAGCCGACACTTCGGAGCCAGCCTGCGTGAAGCGGAAGATGTTATCGACGAAGAACAGGACGTCCTGACCTTCGTCACGGAACTGCTCGGCGATCGTCAGACCGGTGAGCGCGACGCGTGCGCGCGCGCCCGGCGGCTCGTTCATCTGACCATAGACGAGAGCTGCCTTGGAGCCTTCGCCGCCGCCGTGCTTGTTCACGCCGGATTCGATCATTTCGTGGTAAAGGTCGTTGCCTTCGCGCGTACGCTCACCCACGCCGGCAAACACCGAGTAGCCGCCGTGCGCCTTGGCGACGTTGTTGATCAGTTCCATGATCAGAACGGTCTTGCCGACGCCGGCGCCGCCGAACAGGCCGATCTTGCCGCCACGTGCATACGGCGCAAGCAGGTCAACGACCTTGATGCCGGTGACCAGGATCTGGGCTTCGGTCGACTGTTCGACGTAGGACGGCGCTTCCTGGTGGATGGCGCGCTTGCCCGAGGTGATGAGCGGTCCGGCTTCGTCCACCGGCTCGCCGATGACGTTCATGATGCGGCCGAGGGTTTCCAGGCCAACGGGAACGGTGATCGGCGCACCGGTGTCCGTGACCTTCTGGCCGCGAACCAGACCTTCGGTCGAGTCCATGGCGATGGTGCGAACAGCGTTCTCACCAAGGTGCTGCGCCACTTCAAGAACCAGGCGCGAACCGTTGTTGTCGGTTTCGAGCGCGTTCAGGATCTGCGGCAGCTGACCTTCTTCGAAAGCCACGTCGACGACAGCGCCGATAACCTGCGTGACGCGGCCAACGGCGGCGGCCGTCGCTGCGGTGTAGTTCGGGGTCGCTGTATCAGCCATGTTCTTACCCTCTTGTCCTAACCTTAGAGCGCTTCCGCGCCCGAAATGATCTCGATGAGTTCCTTGGTGATCTGAGCCTGGCGCTGGCGGTTATAGCTCAACGTCAGCTTGTTGATCATCTCGCCGGCATTGCGCGTGGCATTGTCCATCGCGCTCATCTTCGCACCCATTTCGCCGGCCACATTCTCGAGCAGTGCCCGGAACACTTGGACCGAAATATTGCGCGGAATGAGGTCGCTCAGGATCTCGCCTGCGTCCGGCTCGTATTCGTAGATGGCAGCAGAGCCAGCGTCGGTCGATGTCGATGTTGCTGCGGGAACAGCGGCTGGGATGAGCTGCAGCGCCGTCGGCACCTGGCTGATCACCGACTTGAATTCGGAGTAGAACAGCGTGCAGACGTCAAACTCGCCCTTGTCGAACAGGCCGATGATCTTCTTGCCGATCTGGTCCGCATTGTCGAAGCCGATCTTCTTGACCTCGCGCAGATCCACCCGGTCGATGATCAGCGAAGCAAATTCACGGCGAAGGATATCATAGCCCTTCTTGCCGACGCAGATGATCTTGACCGTCTTGCCTTCGGCCAGGAGCTTGCGGATATGATCGCGCGCAAAACGCGCGATCTGGCTGTTGAAGCCGCCGCAGAGACCGCGTTCCGCCGTGCAGACGACGAGAAGATGCGTCTTGTCCCGCCCCGTACCCGTCATCAGCAACGGTGCAGTGTCATCCGTACCGACCGCTTGCGCGATGTTCGACAGAACGATGCTCATGCGCTGCGAGTACGGGCGGGCGGCCTCGGCCGCCTCCTGCGCACGCCGAAGCTTCGCCGCGGCGACCATTTTCATCGCCTTGGTGATCTTCTGCGTCGCCTTGACGGAGGCGATCCGGTTCTTCAGATCCTTAAGAGAAGGCATCCAGTATCCGTCCTAGGTAGCGTCTGCGGTCTTGCCGTGAGCAGGCGATCAGGAGAAGGTCTTTGCGAAAGCGTCGATGGACGCCTTGAGCTTGCCCTTGGTGTCGTCCGAAATGGCCTTTTCGGTGCGGATCGTGTCAAGCACGCCCTTCCCTTCGGAGCGCATGTAGGACAGGAGACCCTGTTCGAACGGACCGACCTTGTTGACGGGGATCTTGTCGAGGTAGCCGTTGACGCCGGCAAAGATCACCGCAACCTGTTCTTCCGTCTTCAGCGGCGAGAACTGCGGCTGCTTCAGGAGTTCGGTCAGGCGTGCGCCGCGGTTGAGAAGGCGCTGGGTAGAGGCGTCCAGGTCCGAGCCGAACTGCGCGAAGGCAGCCATTTCGCGATACTGCGCGAGCTCGCCCTTGATCGAGCCGGCAACCTGCTTCATCGCCTTGACCTGCGCAGCCGAACCGACGCGCGAGACCGAGAGGCCGACGTTCACGGCGGGACGGATGCCCTGGTAGAACAGATCGGTTTCAAGGAAGATCTGGCCGTCGGTGATCGAGATCACGTTGGTCGGAATGAATGCGGAAACGTCGTTGCCCTGCGTCTCGATGACCGGCAGAGCGGTCAGCGAACCGGCGCCCTTTTCGTCGGAGAGCTTGGCAGCGCGCTCGAGAAGGCGCGAATGCAGGTAGAAGACGTCGCCCGGATAGGCTTCGCGGCCCGGCGGACGGCGCAGGAGCAGCGACATCTGGCGGTAGGATACGGCCTGCTTGGACAGGTCGTCATAGCCGATCAGCGCGTGCTGGCCATTGTCACGGAAATACTCACCCATCGCGCAACCGGCAAACGGTGCGAGATACTGCATCGGAGCCGGATCAGATGCCGTTGCGGCAACGATGATCGAGTACTGCAGGGCGCCACGCTCTTCGAGAACCTTGACGAACTGGGCGACCGTCGAACGCTTCTGGCCGATAGCGACGTAAACACAGTAAAGCTTTTCGCTTTCCGGGCCGTTGTCGTGGATTGCCTTCTGGTTCAGGATCGCATCGAGAATGATCGCGGTCTTGCCGGTCTGGCGGTCGCCGATGACGAGCTCACGCTGGCCGCGGCCGACCGGGATCAGCGCGTCGATGGCCTTGAGGCCGGTCGACATCGGCTCATGCACCGACTTGCGCGGAATGATGCCGGGAGCCTTCACGTCGACGCGCGAACGGCGCGACGCATTGATCGGGCCCTTGCCATCGATCGGGTTGCCGAGCGCATCGACCACGCGGCCGAGGAGCTCCGGACCGACCGGAACGTCCACGATCGCGCCTGTACGCTTGACGGTGTCGCCTTCCTTGATGGCCCGGTCCGAGCCGAAGATGACGACGCCGACATTGTCGGCCTCGAGGTTGAGCGCCATGCCGCGCACGCCGCCCGGAAACTCGACCATTTCGCCCGCCTGGACGTTGTCGAGACCGTAGACGCGGGCAATGCCGTCACCGACGGACAGAACCTGGCCGACTTCGGAGACCTCAGCCTCCTGGCCGAAGTTTTTGATCTGATCTTTGAGAATTGCGGAAATTTCCGCGGCGCGGATATCCATCAGCCGACCTCTTTCAGTGCAAGCTTAAGGCTCGAGAGCTTTGTGCGAAGGGAAGTGTCAATTTGGCGGGACCCGACCTTGACGATCAAACCACCGAGAATAGACGGATCGACGGTGACGTTGATCGCCACCTCTTTGCCGGTGACGCCCTTGAGCGCCGCCTTCAATTCAGACTGCTGCTGGTCACTCAGCGCATGGGCCGAGGTGACCTCGGCAGAAACTTCGCCGCGATGGCGGGCTGCCGTCTCGCGATACGACCGGACGATGCCCGGGACGGCGAAGAGGCGGCGGTTGCGCGCGACAACCTTGAGAAAGTTGCCGACAAGGCCGGTCAATCCGGCTTTTTCCACGATGGCGGAAATTGCCTTGAACTGGTCGTCGGCCGAGAAGACGGGGCTGAGAATGAGACGCTTGAGATCGGCGCTGTCATCGATCATGGACTGGAAACGATCGAGATCGCTCTGCACGCCATCCACCGAGCCGGCTTCCTGCGCGAGATCGAAAAGCGACGACGCGTATCTTTCTGCAACACCGGAAATCAGGTCGGACGTATTTGCCACGGGCGCGCTTCTCTTGCTTGCGATCCAAGAGCGATCTTCGGAGGAACCGAAAACCGAACACTTTGAATTTGTTGCTATATCCTCAAGGACATCCTGGCCTGAAAGGCCCGGCTCCCCCACGAAGTCGGGGTTCGTCTAGCATAGGAAAAGTGGACTCGCAACACGCGAGGAGAGCGATTGCGCGATCCTCGGGCCAAATTCTGCCCAAAATCAGGAGTGTGATGCCCTCGGCGAGGTGTAATTTTCGGGCGGCGCTCTAGAAGAAGCCGAAAACATAGGCGAGCGGCAGGATGGCCAGCACGGCCTGCACGAGAACGAGAAGCCAGTTCACGACCGTGTTACCTTGGTCCGACAGCATGGACAGGATGCGCCCGAAGGCTGCCAAGGCGAAGGCAGAACCGAGCGCCAGGTAAACCATGGGCTGGGCGAGCACGATGGCGGCAAGGCCGAGACCGAGCGGGAAGCCGCCGAGGGTCGACCGTGCCTCTGCATAGCCGCCGCGCCGGCCGTCCCGGAGAGAAAGGCCCATCGCCCGGAACGAGAGGCCCGGCGCGAACAGGAAGAAGAGGCCCATGACACAGGTGGCCACGGCGCTGAGGAAGGCGAGGAGTTCGCCGGTCTCCGTCGGTATGTACAGATCCATCGCCGCAATCCCGTCCCACGTCGTTGCCGGCCGATACCGGGGTGTCGAAGGTCTAGAACATGTGCGCGCGAAAGGGAATCGCGCAAGCCGGACCTCAGAGGAAACTTTGCGGATCGATGTCGAGCTGGACAGCCACGGAACCCCGAACCTTGGGTCCGGCCGCGATCATCGCCCGCATGAAGGCCTGCATGTCGCTGTTGCGCCGACCATGCACGAGAAGACGGAAGCGATGCCGGCCGCGGACGAGCGCCAGAGCCGCTTCAGCGGGCCCGAGCACGGTGATACCGGAAACCTGGGGTGCCGCCTGACGCAAGCCGCGCGCATGCGTCTCGGCATCGGCCCGCGTATCGGCAGACACGATGACGGAGGCGAGCCGTCCGAACGGCGGCAACACGGCCCGTTCGCGTTCGCCGATCTCGCGCTCGTAGAAGGCTTCGGCATCACCCGAAACGATCGCCTGCATCACGGGATGCTGCGGCTGGTAGGTCTGCAGCAGGCCGCGGCTTTTCAGGCCGGTCCGCCCAGCCCGGCCGGTAACCTGGCTCAGGAGCTGGAAGGTTCGTTCGGCCGCACGGGGATCGCCATTGGCCAGCCCGATATCGGCATCGACGATCCCGACACAGGTCATCATCGGGAAATTGTGGCCCTTGGCGACAAGTTGCGTGCCCACCACGATATCCGCCTCGCCCTTAGCGATAGCGTCGAGTTCGAGCCGCAGGCGCTTCACGCCCATCAGGTCGGAAGAGAGCACAATGGTGCGCGCGTCGGGAAAATGCCGGTCCACCTCCTCGGCGATCCGCTCCACGCCCGGCCCGCAGGCGACAAGGTGATCGAGCGTGCCGCAATCCGGGCAGGCTTCGGGCGTCCGCTCGGCATAGCCGCAATGATGGCACTGGATCTGGCTGCGGAAGCGATGCTCCACAAGCCAGCTCGAACAGTTGGGGCACTGAAAGCGGTGACCGCAGACCCGGCAGAGCGTCAGCGGAGCGTAGCCCCGCCGATTGAGGAAGAGCAGCGCCTGCTCACCCTTTTCCACCGCCTTGCCGATGGCCGAAAGAAGGACCGGCGACAAGAAGCCGCCGCGCTCCGGGGGATGCCGGCGCATGTCGATAAGGCCGAGATCCGGCATGGCTGCGGCCCCGAAGCGCGTCGGCAGATGGATCGGCCGATAGCGCCCGACCTCGCCATTGACGCGGCTCTCGACGGATGGCGTCGCCGAAACGAGCACGACCGGGAAGTTGCCGAGCCTGGCCCGCACGACGGCCATGTCGCGTGCATTGTAGAACACCCGGTCTTCCTGCTTGTAGGCCGGGTCGTGCTCTTCGTCGACGACGATCAGCCCGAGATCCTCGAACGGCAGGAACAGCGCGGAGCGGGCACCGGCCACGACGCGGACGCTGCCTTCGCACACCTGCCGCCACACCTTTTCGCGGGTGCGTGGAGCGAGGTCCGAATGCCATTCGGCTGGCTTCGCCCCGAACCGCCTCTCGAAACGATCGAGGAATGCGGCCGTCAAAGCAATTTCCGGCAAGAGGATCAGCACCTGCCGTCCCTGCCGGAGGGTTTCGGCAATCGCCTCGAAATAGACCTCCGTCTTGCCGGATCCGGTCACCCCATCGACGAGCGAGACGGAGAACATCTTCTGCGCGGCCGAGGCGATCAGTGTCTCCGCGGCCTCGCGCTGGATGTCTTCGAGGTCGGTCACGGCGTAATCCGCATCGGGCGCGGCCACCACCGGCGGCGGGGGCATGAACGCGGTCTCGAACACGCCTTGGGATCGCAGCCCCTCCACGACGCTGGTCGAGACACCTGCAGCATGGGCAAGGCCCGAGCGCGTCCAGAACAGACCGTCAGCCGCTGTGTCAACGACACGGGTGCGCGCCGGCGTCATCCGGTCCGGGCGCCGGTCGGTCAGCCGCAGCCCCTCGACCATCGGTTCGGGATCGAAGGCGGCGGGGACGCGCAGCGCCATGCGTGCGACAAGCCCGGGCGGCGACAGCGTGTAGGCGGCAACCCAGTCGAGAAAGGCGCGCATGTCCTTGGAAAGCGGCGGACAGTCGAAGACCTGCGTGATGGATTTCAGCTTCTTCGGATCGACGGCCGGCTCGTCGATCGCGTCCCAGACAACGCCCGCGACCTGCCGCGGTCCGAGCGGCACCTGCACGATCGAGCCCGGCTGAACCGCCATGCCGTCGGGCACCAGATAGGAGTAGGCCTTGTCGGCGGGCATGGGCACCAGAACCGGCACGACCCTGCCCGGCATGTGCGGGCGAGCCTCGTCCCCGAACAGATCAATCGAATCGCCCGTCATCGCGGCGGACATTGCTCTTATCGACTCGGAAAGAAAAGAGGCCGCCGTCTGCCGGTCTCGTCAAAGCTGTGTCTGCGCCGGGAGCCGGTGCTCGGCGAAAGTAGCTTCGCCCGCAGCTGCTCCTGGCTGTACCGCCTTGAAGGTCGCATCGCCGTTCCGCGCGAGATCCGTCACGGTATGCCGCTCCAGCGCTTGCGTGACCTCGGCTGCATCGCCATCCAGCGCGTGCGGCGGGATGAGATGACCGATGGTCATGTCGAAGACATTGCCCTTCTTGTTGAGGAGCTCGTGGAACACGGTCATGTCGCGCAATTCGGTCGACCATTTCGCCAGCCAGTAGAACAGGCCCGAATTGCGGGCGTGCATATGTACAGGAAGGATGGCGAGGTTGTGCTTGCGGGCAAAGCCGACGACAGAGGTCTTCCAGGGCCGCTCGTTCAGCCGCCCGTCCGCCCAGTACGCGATACGCCCGGAAGGAAACAGCACGGTGACCTTCCCTTCTGCAATCGCCCGGTTGGTCACCTGGAGCGTTTCGCGGGCCTTGAGCTTGCTCTTGTGCTCCTCGCGCCATTCCACGGGAATGACCATCTCGACGAAGCGGGGATTGACCCGGATCGCATCCCGATTGGCAAAGAACATCATGTCGGGTCGTCGCGCTTTCAGCAGGTCGAACACCGCCACGCCGTCTGCAATGCCGGTCGGGTGGTTGCTCACGAGGAGAAAGCCGCCGGATCGCGGAATCCGCTCCTCATGCGTCACGCGAATGTCGAGCGACAGCGTATCGCTCAGATACTGGAATGCCTGGAACCCGGGCAGGTTGGCAACGCCATTCGCAAATTCGAGCGCCTTGCGGTAATTGAGGAGCGTGTAGAGCGCCGGACGCATGACCGGCCAGAGCGGATGATGCACGATCCGCTGCCCGCGCTCCGCAATCAGCGTGTCGACGATATGGCCGGGCTGGCCGTGCGAGACGAGCGACACCGCTTCGGCGAATCCGGATAACCCTCCTGCAGAGCCTCGTCTTGTCATGATCGTCCCGCCGCCGCATCCCGCATAGCTATCGCAAAAGAATATGATTGAGCGATGACGGATTCCAAGGGGATGTTAGCAATTCGGCAAGGTCTCTGCGCCCAGACTTTACACTGACAAAGCAGGCGACAGGTTTCACATGAACGAGTTTCTGGTAATCGGCGATGCCGTGCTGATGGCCGAGCGGGAAGCCTGGCTGAAGTCTCTGGCCAACGAGCGCCGGCTGTCGGACAATACGGTCGAGGCCTATGAGCGCGACACGCGACAATTTCTCAAGTTTCTCACAGGACATCTTGCCGGCCCCCCGAAACTGTCGGACATCAAGGCACTAAGGCCGGGCGACCTGCGCGGTTTCCTCGCCACGCGGCGCCGGGACGGTGCGGGTGCGCGTACGCTTGGTCGCGGCCTTGCCGGCCTGCGCTCCTTCCTGCGCCATCTGGAACGCAAAGGTCTGGTCAATGCCGCTGGCGCAGGCGCGGTTCGTTCGCCGAAACAGCCGAAATCCCTTCCGAAGCCGCTGACCGATACCGACGCGCTGGCCGTTGTCGCCAGCGACGCGCAGTTGAGCGAAGAGCCCTGGATCGCGGCCCGCAACGAAGCGGTTCTGACACTGCTCTATGGATGTGGCCTGCGCATCTCCGAAGCGCTCGGCATTACGGTCGATGATGTTGCAGGCACTCCCCGCGCGCTTCGCGTCACCGGCAAGGGCGGCAAGACCCGCATCGTGCCGCTGATCGCACCGGCGCTCGATGCCGTGAACCGCTATCTCGCGCTCTGCCCCTATGCAGCCGAGGGACACGACCTGATCTTCCGCGGCGCAAAGGGTGGCGTTCTCCAGCCGGCGATCATCCAGCGCGAGATGCAGCGCCTGCGCGGCGCGCTCGGGCTTCCGGATACCGCAACGCCGCATGCCCTGCGCCACTCCTTTGCAACGCATCTGCTTGCTGGCGGTGGCGATCTGCGCACCATCCAGGAGTTGCTCGGCCATGCAAGCCTTTCCACGACGCAGATCTATACAGGCGTCGATTCCGCGCGCCTGCTCGACATCTACGACCGCGCCCATCCCCGCGCCTGAGCTAAAGCGTGTTGCGTGAAAAAGGATTCACGCGACACGCTTTAAGGTCTTGTTTTGATGCATGTCGTTTCCCGAACCCGCGGCACACTTTCGGGCGACATGCTTTAAAAGCGCCGGAATGCGGGGTCGCGTTAACCACGCATGTTAAGCGGCGCGTGAGATTGCGCCGCTAGGGTGGCGCGCGACCGCCAAGAAAGGACGATCCGTGCCCGCGCCGACCATCCCCCCTCTCCCCTCGCTTCCGGGGCGCTCCCGTCTCGACATGCTCGTCTCGCTTGCGGCTCTCCTGCCCACCCTGCTGCTTGCGCTCCTCGTCGTCGCGTTCCTTTCCATCGGACGCGCTCATGCCGACGACATTGCCTGCCACGGCACGAACCTTCTGGAAACGTGGGAAAAGACGGATCCGGATCGGGCACGGCAGGTCGAGCGAGACGCAGGTCTCGTCGTCAACGGCAGAGGCACGTTCTGGAAGATCGAGAAACCGGACGTTCCCACCTCCTATCTTCTCGGCACCATGCACGTCACCGATCCGCGTGTGCTCGCCATGCCGAAAGGAGCGCCCGAGGGCTTCGCTGGCGCCGCCACCGTGATCGTGGAGTCGGACGAGATCCTGGACGAGAAAAAGGCGCAGGTCGCGCTCTTTTCAGATCCGAGCCTCACCATGTTCACCGACGGCAGCACGATCGAGAGCTATCTCGATGCCGATCAGAAGGTCATCCTCAGCGAAGGACTGAAATCTCGCGGCCTTCCGCTCGCGACCGTTGCGCGCATGAAGCCCTGGATGATTGCAAGCCTCGTGTCCCTGCCGCCTTGCGAACTGAGCCGGAAGGCCGGTGGCGCCGTCTTCCTCGATCAGAGGCTGGCACAGGATGCGGTGTCGCACGGCAAGACGCTCAAGGGACTGGAAACGATGGTCGAGCAGATCCACGCATTGAACGATCTTCCGATGAAGTTTCACGTCTCGGCGCTGGTGGACACGCTGAAACTGGGCAACATCGTCGAAGACGCCATGGAAACAACGACCGCGCTTTATCTGGAAGGCCGGATTTCCGCCATCATGCCCATGCTGAAGGCCGCTTCGGAAAGCATCGAGACCGCTGACTCCGAGCAGGAATCGGTCGCTATCGAACAACGCATCATCACCGACCGCAACCATGTCATGGCCACGCGCGCCCGTCCGAGCCTTGATGCAGGCAATGTCTTCATGGCCGTCGGCGCTTTGCATCTGCCGGGCCCGGAAGGTCTGGTCGAACTCTTGCGCAAGGATGGCTTCACCCTGACCGCCATGCCGTGACGGTCTGCCGCTGAAGCCTCGTAGGAGCAAAAAAAGCGCCGCTTCCGGTCCCGAAAGCGGCGCCTTTTTATAGGTTTTCAGGTTCGTGGAACCAGATTACTGCCAGCTGCGGATGTCGACGAAGTGTCCTTCCACGGCAGCGGCCGCCGCCATTGCGGGCGATACCAGATGTGTCCGGCCCTTGAACCCCTGACGTCCCTCGAAGTTGCGGTTGGAGGTCGAGGCGCAGCGCTCGCCCGGCTTCAGCCGATCGTCGTTCATGGCAAGGCACATCGAGCAGCCCGGCTCACGCCAATCGAAGCCCGCAGCCTTGAAGATAACGTCGAGGCCTTCGGCTTCCGCCTGTTCCTTGACGAGGCCCGAACCGGGCACGATCATCGCGGATACGGTCGGTGCAACCGTCTTGCCCTCGACGACCTTGGCAACTTCGCGCAGGTCTTCGATCCGGCCGTTGGTGCAGGAGCCGATGAACACACGGTCGACCGCGATGTCGGTGATTTTCGTACCCGGCTTCAGACCCATGTAGTCGAGCGCCCGCCACTTGGAGGCGCGCTTGTTTTCGTCCTGGATATCATCCGGATTGGGAACGACGCCCTGCACCGAAATGACGTCTTCCGGGGACGAGCCCCAGGACACGATCGGCGGCAACTCCGCGGCGTTGAGCACGACGACGCGATCGAAATGTGCGCCTTCGTCCGTGTTCAGCGTCTTCCAGTAGGCGATCGCCTGTTCAAGCGCTTCGCCCTGCGGCGCGCGCGGCTTGCCCTTGATGTATTCGAACGTCTTTTCGTCCGGCGCGATGAGGCCGGCGCGGGCGCCGCCTTCGATCGTCATGTTGCAGATGGTCATCCGGCCTTCCATGGAAAGCGCACGGATGGCTTCGCCCGCAAATTCGATGACATGCCCCGTGCCGCCGGCCGTACCGATCTCACCGATGATCGCGAGGATGATGTCCTTCGCCGTCACACCCTCGGGCAACTGGCCATCGACACGCACCAGCATGTTCTTGGCCTTCTTCTGGATCAGTGTCTGCGTGGCGAGCACATGCTCGACCTCGGATGTGCCGATGCCGTGCGCCAGTGCCCCGAAGGCGCCGTGCGTCGAGGTGTGGCTATCCCCACAGACGATCGTCATGCCCGGCAGGGTAAAACCCTGTTCCGGCCCGACGATGTGCACGATGCCCTGACGCTTGTCGGACGCCGAATAGTATTCGACGCCGAAGTCGGCTGCGTTCTGGGCCAGCGCTTCCACCTGGATGCGGCTTTCCTCATTCTTGATGCCGAGATGGCGATCCGGCGAGGTCGGAACGTTGTGATCGACGACAGCGAGGGTCTTCTGCGGTGCGCGCACCTGACGGTTGGTCATGCGCAGGCCTTCGAACGCCTGCGGGCTCGTCACTTCGTGAACGAGATGGCGATCGATATAGAGAAGACAGGTGCCGTCGTCCTGCTGATCGACGACGTGGTCGTCCCAGATCTTGTCGTAGAGAGTCCGTGGTGCGCTCATGGCGTGTCATCCATTGGAAAGAAAAAATTGGAAAGTCCGGCTCGATGGCCGGTCGGATCAGGCTTCAAAAGCCGGAGCATCGCTCCTGAAGGATCTATCGAAGTCGGCTGTTGAGCGCCCCGGAGACGCGCGCATAAAAACGTGCCGGCAGGCGCTTGTGATCCTGCAGCACGACGACATTCTGCGCACGACATCCGAACTTGGATTCCATGACCGCCGAAATAGCAGTTTCCAAGCGCGACTGCAAGTTTCCCGCCCCTCGCCACCAGCCTGACGACGACGCGATCGTGAGGGAAGCGAAGGTTTCTCTCCTGACCTGCTTGCCAACGGACCGAAAGTTTGAGACGCCGGAAAGGTCCGCCTGGAGGGTGGATCTGGGGGGAAGCATCATGACACGACCGATCACGTGGCGGGACCGCGC
The DNA here is from genome assembly GCF_001424065.1 of Rhizobium sp. Leaf384. GTDB lineage: Bacteria > Pseudomonadota > Alphaproteobacteria > Rhizobiales > Rhizobiaceae > Ferranicluibacter. Next base: position 256,758 of record NZ_LMQE01000008.1, on the reverse strand, counting down.
GCGCTATCAATTCGACAAGAGCATGGCGGCCGGCCCGATCGCGCTGATCGGTTGGCTCGCGGTCATTTCGCTGATCGTCATCGTGCTTGCCGGGCTGCTTCTTGCGGTGACCGGCATAGCCCAGGAGGGAGGCGAGCCCGTGTCCTTCGTCGAGGGCGCATGGGAATCCCTGATGCGCACCATGGATGCGGGCGCCATGGGCGGGGATGCCGGCTGGAGTTTCCGGGGCATCTCGCTCGCCGTCACCGTTGCCGGCATCTTCGTGTTCTCCGCACTGATCGGCGTCCTCTCCTCCGGACTTGACGAAAAGCTCGACGAACTTCGCAAAGGTCGGTCGCATGTCCTCGAAAAGGACCACACGATCATCTTCAACTGGTCGCCTTCGATCTTCGACGTGATCTCCGAACTCGTCATCGCCAATCGCAGCCGCCGACGCCCGCGCATCGTGATTATGGCGGCGAAGGACAAGGTGGAGATGGAAGACGAGATCGCCGACAAGATCGCAGACCTCGGCAACACCCGCATCGTCTGCCGCAGCGGGGACCCGACCGACCTCCATGACATTAACATCGTCAATCCCCAGGCGTCCCGTGCAATCGTTGTTCTGTCGCCGGAAGGCGACTATGCCGATTCGCAGGTCATCAAGACCATCCTCGCCGTCGTGAACGATCCTGGACGTCGTCCGGAGCGATACCGGATCGCAGCGGAGATTCGCGACGCAGCCAATGCCGAGGTCGCCCGCATCGTCGGTGGCGGCGAGTTGCAGCTGGTCCTTGCCGACGAACTCATCTCCCGCATCGTCGTCAGCTCCAGCCGTCAATCCGGCCTGAGCGGCGTCTACACCGAGCTGCTCGATTTCGACGGTTCTGAAATCTACGCGGTCGAACAGCCCGGCCTTGTCGGCAAGTCCTTCGGTGCGGCGGTCATGGCCTATGACACATCCGTCCTGATCGGCGTGGGAACCGCCGATGGCAAGGTTCTTTTGAACCCGCCGACGAGCCGCGTCATGGAGGCCGGCGAACGCGCCATTCTCATCGCCGAAGACGACGACACGATCCGCCTGCGCGCAGGCGACGTCACGGTCGACCGCGAGGTCATTCGCCCGCGTCCACCGGCCGAGCGCCGGGCGGAGACGACGCTTCTGCTCGGCTGGAACCGCCGCGGCCCGATCATCACGCAGGAACTTTCACGCTATGTTTCGCCCGGTTCCCGTCTGATGATCGCGGCCGATACACCGGAGCTGCTCGCCGACGTCGCGGCCATGCCGTATCTGAGAGAAAACCTGTCCGTGGAATGTCGCGTTATCGACACCAGCAGCCGTGCGGCGCTCGATGCGCTGATGATCCCGGAATATGATCATGTACTGGTTCTCGGCTACAGCGACCATTTAGCTCCACAGCCCGCCGATACGGCGACCCTCGTGACGCTTCTGCAGCTGCGCAAGATCGCGGAAGCCGCCAACACGCATATCAGCATCGTCAGCGAGATGATCGACGTGCGCAACCGGGATCTCGCAGCCGTGACGCGCGCGGACGATTTCGTCGTCAGCAACAAGCTCGTCAGCCTGATGCTGGCGCAGGCTTCGGAAAACGAGCTGATGGCCGACATCTTCGATGAACTTCTCGACGAGGATGGCTCCGAAATCTACATGCGTGCCGTCACCGACTACATCTCGATCGACCATCCCGTGAATTTCTACACGATCACGCTGGCCGCGCTGACGCGCGGAGAAGTGGCCCTTGGTTACAGCAAGGCGGGCACAACGGCAAAGGACGAGAGACAGCTGGGTCGTGTCGTGGTCAACCCCGTGAAGGGAGAAGCGGTGCAGTACGCAGCCGGAGACAAGCTCATCATCCTCGCGCGCGACTGACTTATCTGACGGTCGGGATATCTACCCGCGATGACCGCGCCGCAGTCGCTGTTCCAATGCCCGTAGCGACAGAGACAGGCCGATGGTGAGAAGGAGATAGATATAGGCAACGATGGAATAGGTCTCGAAGAACCGGAATGAGCCGGAGGCGTAGACCTTGCCCATCTGGGTGATGTCCTGCACGCCGAGCACCGAGACGAGCGAGCTGTCCTTGATCATCGCGATGAAGTCATTGCCGAGAGGTGGCAGGATGGTGCGGATCGCCTGCGGGAAAACGACAAGCCGGAAACGCTGGAATCGATTGAGCCCCAGCGCCTCCGCCGCCTCGACCTGACCCCGGTCTACGGATTGAATGCCCGCGCGAAAAACCTCGGCGATGAAGGCGGAATAGCCGATGGTCAGGGCAATGATCGCCCGCCACATCAAGGAGAGGTCGCGCACGAGCACGGGCTCCGTCACGCCGGCGGAGATCAGCGGGGTCAGGACGAGATTGATCAGCCAGACCAGCGCCGGCGTTCCGACGAAGGCGATGTAGAAGAGCAGAACGAGCACGGGGATGCCGCGGATCACCTCGGTGTAGAACCGGGCGACCTGCCGCAGCACCTGCCGGCGCGACAGCGCCATCAGGGCCACGCCCAGACCCACAAGGGTCGCAAGCGCAAAACCGACGATCGTGACGAAGATGGTAACGCCAATGCCGGCAGCCACCACTGCGAAGACCCGCGCATAGAGATCGTTGATGGCGATCAGCACGGCAAGGCCGACCGCAATCGCGACCAGCGCGATCAGCCACCAAGGCAACTCGCGTGAGACCACGCCGCGACGCTCCGGCGGATCGCCACCGGAGCGGTCGGGCGGGTTGGAGATCGCGCTTTCCGGCAGGCGTGGTGGCGGATACGGCGGAGGAGGCTGCATGATGGGCTGCGTATCCTGTCAGCCGTCGCTCTATTCGCCCATCTTGAAGTCGACGAACCATTTGCGGTTCAGCCTGTCCAGCGTCCCATCGGCCTTCAGCGCGGCAATGGCGGCGTTGACGGGTGCGACGAGTTTTGAGCCTTTGGGAAAGATGAAGCCGAAATCCTCGGAGCCGAGCGGTCCGCCGATCAGTTTCAGACCTCCATCCGACGTATCGACATAGCCCTTGCCCGCTGTGCCGTCGGTCAGCACCACATCGACGTCACCGGCCTTCAGGGCCTGTACGGTGGCGCCGAAGGTCTCGAACAACTTGACGCGCGGGTTCTGCTCGTTGCCATCGAGCACCTCGTAGATCGCCGTGTAGAACGGCGTCGTTCCCGGTTGCGCACCGATCAGGCCCTTGGAGAAGGCCGCGAAGGACTTGCCGTCCGTAAACCGGTTTTCGTCCCCGCGCACGAGCATGAACTGCTCGGAGCGCATATAGGGATCGGAAAAGTCCACCTTCTCCTTGCGGTCTTCCTTGATGGTGATCCCCGTCATGCCCATGTCGAACTGGCCATCGGAAACGGACTGAATCATCGCGTCCCAGCTCGTGTTGCGGTAGGTCACCTTGGCGTTCAGCCGCTTGGCGATCTCGCCCACCGCATCATATTCCCAACCGGCAGCGACGCCCGTCTTCGGGTCGATGAACTGCAACGGCGGATAGGCGTTCTCCGTGACCACGACGATCTCGCGCCCGCCGAGATCCGGAAGATCGGCCGCACCGGCGCTCAGGGGCGAAAGGGCGAGAAGGGTCAGACCGGCGAGAACGTGGCGGCGAAAAAACATGAGACTGGCTCCTGGCATGTGACGCGCGAGACTGTCACGAAACTTCCCGGCAGGGCAAGAGCCGACGGACCGGTCCCGCATGTGAATTCCGTAAGGACGCGCCATGGCTCCGCCTTCCGCACCCCGGCCGGACGGCCTGCCTTTTTCCCTGTCGGCCCGCTGTGCCGAGCGTTTCACCACATCTCTTGAAAGGAACGCTCGCAAATCAAAGCTGGCACGCGGCTTGAAGGCCCCGTCCCTGCCCTCGCTGTTCGGCGTCTGCACGAGATGAGGGAAGGACGAGCGTCGGGATCCGGCCACGGGGCCTGACCTCGAGCCACGCGGCCACCTCGGGCACAAAAAAAGCCGCCGGATTGCTCCAGCGGCTTTCTCGAAAAAAAGAGGATCCGGAGATCTTATTCTGCAGACTTCGCGTCTTCGGCGGCCTTTGCAGCAGCGGCTTCCGCGGCGGCGGCATCTGCGGCTGCCTTTTCGGCGGCGAGCGCCTGAGCGGCTGCAACCTTTTCAGCTTCCAGACGCGCCTTCTCGTCGGCTGCCGACTGGCGCGCCGTGTCGTTCAGCTTGCGGGCGCGCGTGCCGGTGTTCTCGACGATACGAGCCGACTTGCCGCGACGATCGCGCAGGTAATAGAGCTTGGCGCGACGGACCTTACCGCGACGAACGATTTCGACGCTTTCGACCATCGGCGAGTAGACCGGGAACACGCGCTCGACGCCTTCGCCGTAGGAGATCTTGCGAACGGTGAAGCTTTCGTTGATGCCACCACCCGAACGGGCGATGCAGACGCCTTCATAGGCCTGCACGCGGGTACGCGCACCTTCTGTCACGCGAACGTTGACGCGGAGCGTGTCGCCTGCGGAAAATTCCGGAAGGGTACGCTTGGCTTCGATCTTGGCGGCCTGTTCGGCTTCCAGCTGCTGGATGATGTTCATCGGTTAACCTTGCTTTCTTCTCAAACAGTCAGAGCGCCAGGGTGTCCTTCGGCAAAGCCTCCGGGCAGGGCTCTTCCAATGAAGAGCGACGGCGGGTACACCATTCTTTGTTGATGGTCACGGGCAGGAACCCGAGCCGGTGCGGCCTATACACCGGGAGCGCCGATTTGTCACCCCTCTCCGCGCGCCTTTCTGCGCAGCACCTCGGGGCTTTTGAAACGCAGGATGCGCATGTCGCCCTTCGCGATCGTCTCCACCTCGCGAAACGGCGCGGTGACGTGGCACCAGAACGCCCAGGCCGCGACGTTCCGGCTGATCACGCCGACCTCCCAGACGCCCGGATGCAGCGTGAAAAGCAGGCTTGCGGCGCGGGCGCCAACGCCCTTTCGGCGGATGTCCGGAAGAATGAAGAATTCCGCCATTGCATGATCCACCGGCAAGCCTGAACAGGCGTGCTGGTTGACGAGCGCGAAGCCCGCAGCTGTCCACGCTCCCGTACTCAGAACGTCGATCACATAGGCTGAGCGGTCCGCGTCCTCGAAGTAGAGGTCGAAATAGTGGTAGGCGGCATCGACGGGACCGAAGGCGGACAGGTCACGCAAATGATCATCGAGCAGCGTCCGCAAGAGCTGTCTGTCTCGTGTCCCCGCCGGCCGTATACGCCAGAGATCGTCTTGTCGCGGCATGTCTCGGGATCTCCGGACGACATCTGTCCTTGCGTTTCGACGTACGCCCTATACCACGAAAACCTCGCCTTTCTTCGATGAGTCGCAGATGCCTGTCACCACCGCCATTCTCCTCTTTCTCGCCGGCTTCCTGTCCAGCGCCGTCAATGCAGTGGCTGGCGGCGGCACGTTCCTGACCTTCGGCGCGATGACGCTGGCAGGCCTGCCGCCCATCGTCGCCAATGCGACCTCCTCCATCGTCCAGTTCCCCGGCTACATCACCTCGGCGCTTGCCTATCGCCGCGAGCTCCTGGCCGACACGCGCATGGCGGTCATGCTCGGGCTGCTGTCAGCCGTCGGCGGCCTCATCGGCGCCGGCATTCTGCTGGCCCTTTCCAATCCCTCGTTTCGGGCGCTGGTGCCATGGCTGCTGCTGGGGGCGACCGCGATCTTTGCGGCCGGCCCCCTGCTCCGCCCGAAGTCGCGCGAGGCGGGCGCGCCGCTCGGCGTACTCGGCCTTCTCGGACAGTTCGCGACCTCGGTCTATGGCGGCTTCTTCGGGGCCGGCATGGGCATCATGATGCTGGCCGTTCTGGGTCTGACGGCCGGCGGCGGCTATCATCGGATCAATGCCCTGAAGAACCTGCTTGCCGTCGTCATCGCCGCCATCGCCGTCGTGGTCTTCACCTTCGGCGGGGTCGTTTCCTGGCTGGAGGCGGCCGTGATGATCCCGGGCGGAGCGCTGGGCGGCTATAGCGGCGTCTGGCTTGCCCGCCGCATCCCGCAGGCGATCATCCGCGCTTTCGTCGTCGCCGTCGGCCTGCTGCTGGCGTTCTACTACTTCGTCACAGGTTGAGACGAAGAAGCGTCCGAGAGAAGATCAGGACGGCGCTCCCGCGTCAACCGCTCCGCCTCAGCCCGCCGCCAGCGCTCGATGGCCCCGTGATTGCCGGATGTGAGGACGGCAGGAATTTCCTGGCCCTCGAAAACCTGTGGCCGCGTGTAGTGCGGATGCTCCAGCAGCCCGCCCTCGAAACTTTCATGCACGCCGGAAAGCGCATTGCCCATGACGCCCGGCAGGATCCGCACCACGGCGTCCAGCAAGGTCAGGGCCGCCGGCTCTCCACCGGAAAGGATGTAATCGCCGATCGAAACCTCCTCAAGCGCACGCGCGTCGATGACACGCTGGTCGACGCCCTCGAACCGCCCGCAGACGATGACGGCGCCCGGGCCCCCGGCGATCTCGCGGACCCGCGCCTGGGTCAGCGGGCGGCCACGCGGGCTCATCAGGAGACGCGGACGGACAATCGCGGGATCATCATTTTTCGAGATCTGGTCGATGGCGCGACTGAGAATATCCGCGCGAAGAACCATACCCGCGCCACCCCCGGCCGGCGTATCGTCCACCGTGCGGTGGCGGTCTTCGGCAAAATCCCGGATCTGCACCGGCTCGAGCGACCATTGCCCGCGTTCCAGCGCACGCCCGGCCAGGGAATGACCGAGATGTCCGGGAAACATCTCCGGGTAGAGCGTCAGGACGGTAGCCCGGAACGCCATGGCGGCGCTCATTCGCCGGACGCGTTCGGGTCGAACGGTCCGGTCGGATCATCCTTGTCGTCGACAAGTCCGGCGGCAACGGGATCCACGAGCATCGTGCCGCCTTCAAGGTCGATCTCGAGCACCGAGAATTCGGAAAAGGGGATGAGCACCGGGCGGCGTCCGAGACCCTTCAGCTCAAGGAGATCGCCAGCACCGAAATCGAACACGCCGGTCACCACGCCGTAGCTCTTGCCTTCGGCATCCTTCGCCTCGAGGCCCTCGAGATCCGCGTAGAAGAACTCGTCCTCGTCGAGATCGTCGTCCGGCAGGTTTTCCCGTTCGATGAACAGCTCCAGGCCGTTCAGAGCCTCGGCTGCCGTCCGGTCGTTGATGCCGCGAAAACGGACGACGACGACATTCTTGCTCTCGCGCACCTCCAGCACCTCGAAGACCCGCCCGTCCTCGCTGTGCAGATGACCGTAGTCGCCAAGGGCTGTTGGCTCTTCGGCAAAGCTCTTGACGCGGACTTCGCCGCGCAACCCTTGCGCGCCACCGATTACGCCCATCAGGACGGGGTTTTTCAGCTTGCTCATCGATGAACCGTTCCAGTGAGTGCGTTCGGGATGTCTGTCGATCGCGCGACCCCATAAACGAAAACGGGCGGCATGAAAATGCCGCCCGGTTCCGAAGATGCGATAGGTCCGATTACTCGGCGGCAGCGGCAGCGGCGTCTTCCGCCTTCTGCTTGGCTTCGGCGGCGCGTTCGGTCGCCTTCTTGCCGGGCTTGCCCTTGGTCGGGTTGTTGCGGGCTTCGCGCGTCACGATACCGGCTTCGCTGAGGAAGCGCAGGACGCGGTCCGTCGGCAGGGCGCCGTGATCAAGCCAATGCTGGATGCGCTCGTTGTTCAGTTCGACGCGCTTGGCATCGTCCTTGGCAAGCATCGGGTTCCAGGAACCGACCTTTTCGAGGAAGCGGCCGTCGCGGGGCGAACGGGCGTCGGCAATGACGACCTGGTAGAACGGACGCTTCTTGGAACCGCCGCGGGCGAGACGAATTTTCAGTGCCATGTCAATAACTCCTTGAATGTTGGCGTGCCGCGGATGCGGCCTGATGGGGAAATGCGATAACCGTCAATCCTTGAGATCGGCGGCGATGTCTTCGTGATGCCGGATGACTTCCTTGATGATGAAGTTCAGGAACTTCTCGGCGAAATCCGGATCCAGATGGGCGTCCTTGGCCAGGCGGCGCAGGCGTTCGATCTGGTATTCCTCGCGCGCCGGGTCGGCCGGCGGCAAATCGTGATGGGCCTTCAGGACGCCCACGGCCTTCGTGCAGCGGAAGCGCTCGGCAAGCATATGCACCAGCGCTGCGTCGATATTGTCGATCGACCGGCGATAGCCGGCCAGTTCCTCGCGAATGGAAGGGTCGATGCTCACAGCAGCCTCACTTCTTCTTCGGCAGGCCCGGAAGGCCCGGGAAGCCGCCACCAAGACCGGGCAGCTTGCCGCCGCCGAGACCCGGAAGCCCGCCCATGCCGCCGGGCATGCCCTTGCCAAGGCCGGACGCCTCCGCCTGCTTCTGAAGGGCTTCGAGCTGCTTCGGATCGAGACTCGAGAGGTCGGGCATGCCGCCCATTCCGCCAAGCCCCATCTTTCCAGCAAGGCCGCCCATCATCTGCTTCATCATGCCGCCACCCTTCTTGCCGCCCATCGCCTTCATCATGTCGGCCATCTGGCGGTGCATCTTCAGCAGCTTGTTGATGTCGGACGCATCGGTGCCGGAACCGGCCGCGATACGCTTCTTGCGGGAATGCTTGAGGAGATCCGGGTTGGCGCGCTCGGCCTTGGTCATGGACGAGATGATGGCCATCTGTCGCTTGAACATGCGGTCGTCGAGACCCGCCGCCGCCATCTTGTCCTTCATGCCGGACATGCCGGGCATCATGCCCATGATGCCGCCCATGCCGCCCATCTTCTGCATCTGGGACAGCTGGTCGGCGAGATCGTTGAGATCGAACTTGCCCGACTTCATCTTGGCGGCCATGGCCGCCGCCTTCTCGGCATCGATGTTTTCGGCCGCCTTCTCGACGAGGCTGACGATGTCGCCCATGCCGAGGATGCGGTCGGCGACCCGGCGCGGATGGAACTCGTCGAGCTCCGACATCTTTTCGCCCACGCCGATCAGCTTGATCGGCTTGCCGGTCACGGCACGCATCGACAGCGCCGCACCGCCGCGGCCGTCGCCGTCCATGCGGGTCAGCACAAGGCCGGTGATGCCGACGCGTTCGTCGAAGTTGCGCGCAAGGTTGACGGCGTCCTGACCGGTCAGCGCGTCCGCGACCAGCAGGATCTCATGCGGGTTCGAGCGCCGCTTGATCTCGGCCATCTCGATCATCAGCGGCTCGTCGATATGCGTGCGGCCCGCAGTATCGAGAATCACGACGTCATGGCCGCCGAGCTTGGCGGCCTGCACGGCACGGGCGGCGATATCGGTCGGCGACTGCCCGGCGATGACCGGCAGCGTGTCGATGCCGGCCTGTACACCGAGCTGGCGCAACTGCTCCTGGGCGGCCGGACGACGCGTGTCGAGCGAGGCCATCAGGACCTTCTTCTTCTCGCGCGTGTTCAGCCGGTGGGCGATCTTGCCCGATGTCGTTGTCTTGCCCGAGCCCTGCAGGCCAACCATCATGATGACGACGGGCGCGGGCGCATTGAGATCGATGGAAACGCCAGTGGCGCCCAACATCTCGACCAGCTCGTCGTGGACGATCTTGACGACCATCTGTCCCGGCTTGATCGATTTCAAGACTTCGGCGCCTACGGCCTTCGCGCGCACGCGATCAGTAAACGACCGCACGACTTCCAGCGCGACGTCGGCTTCCAGCAGTGCACGGCGAACCTCGCGCAGGGCAGCCGAAACGTCGGCTTCCGACAGCGCACCGCGTCCCGTCAATCCGTTGAGGATTGAACCAAGGCGGTCCTGGAGGCTTTCAAACATCGGCTCTTCCTTTTCGTCTGCGAGCATGGGCCGCAAACGTGGGTTCCGGGTCGTTTTGAAACAAGACGCAAAGCCGAACGGCACCCGAGGGCGCATCGCGCTGTCGGGTGTTGACCTCCGGGATCGTTTATACCTTTGAAAGGGTCCCGGTCGGCGGCTCGGAGTCGTATCTCGTCGCAGATGAAGCGCGGTAAACAGCAAACGCCCCGGAAAGTCAAGGCTTGCCGCATGTGCGCGCCCTACGACCGATCGATGCCCTGACGCGCATGTCGACGCTTTCCGATGGCGCCGGGGAGAAAAAGCCGCCATCATCCTCGTCAGCACGGTGCACAACGCACGAGCGTGAAACCCGCCGTCGCAAGCCACCGCTCACTCACGGGGACGTGCATGAAACGCCGCACATTCTTCAAATGGTCACTCGCCGGCGCTTTCATCGCTTTGTCCGGCAGCATCACCGCAAGGAGCAGCATGGCCGCCAATCGCTACTACAAAGGCCCCGTCAGCGACCATTTCGACGGGACGCGCTTCTTCAATCCCGGCGGCGTCGAGCCCAACGGTTTTGGCGACCTTTTGCGCTGGCGGTTCAACGGGCAGCGGGCAACCTGGCCGGACGCGCCCGATCCGCGCGCAACCATCGTCAAGCCGGACGCGGAAATCACCGGGCAAAACCTGCGCGTCACCATGGTCGGCCACGCCTCCATGCTCATCCAGGTCGCCGGGCTCAACATTCTCACCGATCCCGTCTGGTCGGAGCGCGCAAGCCCCGTTTCCTTTGCCGGTCCGCGTCGCGTCTCGCCGCCCGGGATCCGGCTCGAGGATCTTCCGCGCATCGATATCGTCCTGATCAGCCACAACCATTACGACCATCTCGACCAGCCAACGATCGCGAGCCTCGCGAAAGCCCACAACCCCACATTCGTCACGCCTCTCGGCAACGACGTGTTCATCCGCAAGGTCGCACCGAATGCGCACGTCGTCCTCATGGACTGGGGCGACGGCTTCGATGTCCGGAACGGCGTCTCGATCCACTGCGAGCCTGCCCATCACTGGTCGGCGCGCGGCATTGGCGATCGACGAAAAGCGCTCTGGGCGGCTTTCGTCCTTTCGACGCCCGCCGGTCGGATCTATCATATCGGCGACACTGGGTTTCACGATGGCATCAACTATCGCGCGGCAGGAGAGCGATATGGCAGCTTCCGTCTCGCCATCCTCCCGATCGGCGCTTACGAGCCGCGATGGTTCATGCAGGGTCAGCACCAAAACCCGGACGAGGCAATCGAGGGCATGCTGCTGGCAAATGCGTCCTATGCCGTCGGCCATCATTTCGCGACCATCCAGCTGACCGACGAGCCGATGGACGCGCCGGAGAAAGCGCTGGCCGTAGCGCTTGCGAAACACGGCGTCGATCCTGCCCGCGTGCACGCCCTCCACGCCGGCGGGATCTTCGATGTACCCTTGCAAAGGAACCCCGCCTGACGACCGGCATGCCGGTAGCAGCCGGCACGACACCCCGTGCGAACTCCGCTGCCAGATCGGTGAGGGTCTTGCCGTAGGCCGTAAGCGGCATTGCCTCGGCCCTGCCGGCCTTCCTGGCCCTGCCGGCCCTCTGGTAATCCGGGGTTATTTCCGCCATATACGCCCTCTCGCATGGCGTTGCGCAAGATATGGACAAGTATGGATACGACGGTCGAATTCGCAAGGATGAACGGGCTTGGCAACGCCATCCTCGTCGTGGACATGCGCGGCCGGAGCGACACCGTCACGTCCGCAGCCGCGATCACACTCAATGCAGACCCGCAGACACGGTTCGACCAGATCATGGCCATCCATGATCCGAAAGCGTCGGGAACCGATGCCTGGATCGACATCCTGAACTCCGACGGCACGAAGGCGCAGGCCTGTGGCAACGGAACCCGCTGCGTGGTCCAGGCTCTGGCGGCGGAAACCGGCCGCAAGAGCTTCACCTTCCATACCGTCGCCGGCATTCTCAATGCCGAGGAACATGCCGATGGCACGATTTCCGTCGACATGGGCAAGCCGGTGTTCGAATGGGACCGGATCCCCCTTGCGGAGGATTTTCACGACACGAGCCGTATCGAACTGCAGATCGGCCCGATCGATGATCCGGTGCTGCATTCGCCCTCCGTCATGTCGATGGGCAACCCGCATGCAATCTTCTGGGTGGACCGTGACGTCATGTCCTACGATCTCGCGCGTTTCGGCCCTTTGCTGGAAAATCACCCGATGTTTCCCGAGCGCGCCAACATTACGCTGGCGCAGGTGAGGTCCAAGACCGACATGACCACGCGCACGTGGGAGCGTGGCGCAGGACTGACGCTTGCCTGCGGCTCTGCCGCCTGCGCAGCAGCCGTCAGCGGGGCCCGCACGGGACGCACCGGGCGCAAGGTGTCGGTGACGGTCGCCAGTGCCGTGCCGCCCGGCGTGCTGACCATTGATTGGCGCGAACGCGACGATCACGTCGTGATGACAGGGCCGGCCACCTGGGAATGGTCCGGCCGCGTCGATCCTCTGACCGGCACCTTCACGCGCGACCCCGCTGCGGACACCGGAGCGCAGCCCCGGTGAGCGGCGTCGAGATCATCACATTCGGCTGTCGCCTGAACACGTATGAGTCCGAAGTCATGCGCGGCGCAGCGGAAAAGGCGGGCTTGAACAACGCCGTTCTGGTGAACACCTGCGCGGTCACCGGCGAGGCCGTCCGCCAGGCGCGCAAGGCGATCCGCCGCGCCCGGCGCGAACATCCGGATGCCCGCATCATTGTGACAGGATGCGCCGCCCAGACGGAGGCCGGCACCTTTGCTGCGATGCCGGAAGTGGATGCCGTTCTCGGCAACGCGGAAAAGCTGGAAAGCAGCGCCTATCGTGCCTTGCCGGATTTCGGCGTCGGGCGCGAAGAGAAGCTGCGCGTCAACGACATCATGAGCGTGCGGGCCACCGCACCGCAGATGGTGCGGATGATCGAGGGCCATGTGCGTGCCTTCGTGCAGGTGCAGAACGGCTGCGACCATCGCTGCACCTTCTGCATCATCCCCTACGGTCGCGGCAATTCCCGCTCGGTGCCGATGGGCGCCGTCGTCGACCAGGCCCGCATGCTGGTCGAGAATGGTTACCGTGAAATCGTGCTCACCGGCGTCGATGCGACCAGCTATGGCGGCGATCTGCCCGGCACCCCGACGCTCGGCCTGCTCGCCAAGACGCTTCTGAAACAGGTGCCGGAGCTTGTCCGCCTGCGCCTTTCTTCCATCGACAGCATCGAGGCCGACCGGCATCTGATCGACCTCATCGCCGACGAACCGCGATTCATGCCGCATCTGCATCTGTCGCTGCAGCATGGCGACGACATGATCCTCAAACGGATGAAGCGGCGGCATTCGCGCGCCGACGCGCTCGCCTTCATCCACGAGGCACGGCGCCTGCGACCGGGCATCGCGTTCGGTGCCGACATGATCGCCGGCTTTCCGACGGAGACGGACGACATGTTCGACGCCGCAGGAACGCTGGCCGAAGAGGCGGGGATAGCGAGCCTGCACGTCTTCCCCTACAGTCCGCGCGAAGGCACGCCCGCCGCCCGCATGCCGCAACTCGCTGCTCCCGTGATCCGCGAGCGCGCGTCGCGCCTGCGGGCGATCGGCGAGAAGCTGGCACGCAACCATCTGGCGTCCATGGTCGGCACCCAACAGACTGTGCTGGTCGAGAGCAATGGCACTGGCCATACGGAAAACTTCACCCGCGTCGCGACCCCAGGGCTCGAGCCCCGCACGCTGGTCGCAACGACGATCACGGGCCACGATGGCAAGAACCTCTCCATCGACACCGCCGAAAGACAGGCCGCGTGATATGAGCGGCTCCGCAGGTTTTAGGATTTAAGATGGCGTTCGACTTCCTCAAAAGGGTCTTCACATTCGACCAGGTGCCGCCGGAAGCGCCCGCCGCGCGATCCCCGGACGAGCCTCCGGAAACAGCAACACCGGTCACCGCGGACGCCAAAGCGCTCCAACCGACCGACCCGGCTATCGACGACGCTCTTCCTGTTGCTGAAGATCCGGTTCTGGCGGAGGAGTTCGCTACAGGCGGCGGTCCTTCGGACGATGACGGCGCCCCGGAAGACGACGGACAACCTGTCGAGGAGGCGCTCCTGCCGCTTCCGCCCGTCGAGGATATCGGCGATCTCGGCGTCGTGCCGCTCTCGCTGCTCGAAGCGGAAGCAGAACTCCCCCCGGGTGAGAGCCCGACCGCCGACATCGACCGTCCGCGCGACATCGCGGTCCTGCCTGCAGGCTTTGCCACGGGTCCGGCACCCGAACCGGAAGCAGCACTGGAGACGGAGCGTCTGACCTGGTTCCAACGCCTGCGCGCCGGCCTGTCGCGCACCTCTTCGCAGCTGACCGGCCAGATCACCGCGCTGTTCACCAAGCGCAAGCTGGACGACGCAACGCTCGAGGAGCTCGAAGACCTCCTGATCCAGGCCGACCTTGGCGTCGAGACCGCCCTTCGCATAACCGACACGCTTGCGTCCGAACGTTATGGTCGCGATGTGTCCGGCGCAGATGTCTCGCGCATCATGGCCAACGAGATCACCAAGGTCCTGACCCCCGTCGCCAAGCCTCTCCAGCTCGACCTCAACCACCGCCCGCACGTGATCCTCGTCGTCGGCGTCAACGGCACCGGCAAGACGACGACCATCGGCAAGCTTGCGGCAAAACTTTCCGGGGCGGGTCTGAAAGTGATGCTCGCCGCCGGCGACACCTTCCGCGCCGCCGCCATCGAGCAGCTGAAGATCTGGGCGGAGCGGACGAACAGCCACATCGTCTCGTCCAAGCTCGGCGCGGATGCAGCGGGCCTTGCCTACGAGGCATTCGAAGAGGCACGCCGCCAGAAGAGCGACGTGCTGATCATCGACACCGCCGGCCGCCTGCAGAACCGCACCGAACTGATGGCCGAGCTCGAAAAAATCGTCCGCGTGCTCGGCAAGCTCGATCCGGACGCGCCGCACACGGTGTTGCAGACGCTGGACGCCACCACCGGGCAGAATGCGCTCAACCAGGTCGAGATCTTCCGCAACGTCGCCGGGGTCAATGGCCTCATCATGACCAAGCTCGACGGGACCGCGCGCGGCGGCATCCTCGTCGCCATTTCCGCCAAGCACAAGCTGCCGGTCTATTTCATCGGCGTCGGTGAAGGCATCGACGATCTCGAGCCTTTCGAGGCCCAGGATTTCGCCGAGGCGATCGCCGGGATTGCGGAGTAGACACCCTTCCCCGCCGAAATTCCGCCGCCGTCTGCGGCCACATCACACGCACCTCACCAAAAGACCACAAGGCAGAGACGATGAAGACCCAACGGCCCGTAGACACCGACGTCACGCCGACCCCGGCCGAGCGTCACCATCCGGGCCTCAAGCTCGCGCTGGAACTCGGCCCCCTCCTGGTCTTCTTCTTCGCCAACCTGCGCGGACCCTGGCTCGCTGCGACCTTTCCTGTCCTTACCGAACTCGGAGGGCCGCTGTTCATCGCCACCGGCCTCTTCATGGCGGCCACGGTCATTTCTTTGCTCGTGTCGAAGATTGTGCTCGGCCATCTCCCTGTCATGCCCTTTGTCTCGGGCATCGTCGTCGTGGTGTTCGGTTCGTTGTCGATCTGGCTTCAGAACGACACCTTCATCAAGATGAAGCCGACCATCGTCAACACGCTGTTCGGAGCCGTTCTGCTGGGCGGGCTGGTGTTTGGAAAATCGCTGCTTGGCCATGTCTTCAATGCGGCCTTCCAGCTCGATGCCGACGGCTGGCGCAAGCTGACCTTGCGCTGGGGCATCTTTTTCCTGTTTCTGGCCGTGCTCAATGAAGGTGTCTGGCGCGGCGCGGCGGTGTGGTATGCGCCCGACGCCCAGGCGGCCGATGATTTCTGGGTGGCGTTCAAAGTCTGGGGCACCATGCCGATCACCATCCTCTTCACCATGGCGCAGATGCCGCTCATCCTGCGGCACTCGGTCGACCCGGCGTCCGGCAAGCCATGACGGTCGTTCCCCCCGTTGAGACGTCGCCACGCCCCCGCACCCTTCTCTGGATCGGCGCCTGCCTTGCCGTGCTTGCACTGCAGGTGGCGGTGGAGCTCGTCATGGGCCGCACGCCGATCTGCACCTGCGGCTTCGTGAAGCTGTTCGAGCCGGTCGTCAACAGTCCCGGCAACTCCCAGCACCTGGCCGACTGGTACACGCCGTCCCACATCATCCACGGCTTCCTGTTCTATGCGCTGACCCGCTGGCTGTCTCCCAGAAAGCCGCGAACGGCCCGGCTGTTCGTCGCGACACTGATCGAGGCCGGCTGGGAGCTGCTCGAAAACTCGCCCCTTGTCATCGAGCGCTATCGCTCCGCGACCGTCTCGCTCAACTATATCGGCGACAGCGTGCTGAATTCGGCCATGGACACCGTCTTCATGGGCCTCGGCTTCCTGCTTGCCGCGCGCCTGCCCGTTACCGTGACGATTGCCATCGCGATTGTTTTCGAACTCTTCACAGGCTGGCTGATCCGCGACAACCTGACGCTCAACGTCCTGATGCTCGTCTGGCCGATCGATGCGGTGAAGGCGTGGCAGGGCGCACTCTAGACGATTTCCAATCGTAACGGGATCGCCTGGCGTCAGACGACACAGGCGGACGACACAGACGAACGACACAGGCAGCAAAGCTCTAGGAGCCGGCCAACGCCTTCTCGATTGCCGGCATCAGACCTTCGCTCAGGCTGCGGTCGTCGAACGGGCCGACGCGTTTGTAGAGAATCGTGCCGTCGGGAGCGACCAGATAGGACTCGGGGATACCGTAGACGCCCCAATCGATCGCGGCCCGGCCACGCGGATCGACGCCGACTGCGGAGAAGGGGTTGCCGAGCTCTTGGAGAAATCGGAGCGCATTGTCCGTCTGGTCCTTGTAGTTGATGCCGACAACCTGAAGGCGCGGATCCTTCGCCAGAGCGAGAATGATCGGATTTTCCGCACGGCAGGGGACGCACCACGACGCCCAGACGTTGACGAGCGTCAACTTGCCCTTGATCGCCGCGTCCGTCAGCGCAGGCATGGGGGCATCCTTGAGCGTTGCACCTTCCAGTGGCGGAAGCGCAAGTGACGGCGCCTTCGTCCCGATCAAGGCCGACGGGATCTCGCTGATATCCCGGCCGGAATCGAGCTGACTCCAGAAGATCGCGGCCAAGCAGGCGAAAACGGTGAGCGGCAGGAGCGCAAGCGCGATCCGTCCCTTTGCCAAGCCGCGGCGTTCCGGCCCCGCGCTCACACCGTACCTCCACCCTGGGAACGTCGGCGAATGCCCGCTTCTTCCAGGGCCTTGAGTTCGCGGTGACGCGCACGCGCGTCGAGGACGACCCAGACGACGAGACCTGCGATCACAAGCAGAGCAGCTGCATAGCTTGCCGCGACATAGGCTAGATGCGCGCTCATGCGGAGGCCGCGCTCCGTGCCGCTTGCCGGCGCATGGCCGCGATCCGCCGCCGCCAGATCTCCGTGCGCATGGCCGCAAGATGAAGCGTGAAGAACAGGCAGGTAAAGGCGAGCGCCATCACGAGAAGCGGACGCAGAAACTCAGGATCGATCGCTGAACCGCCGAGGCGCAACACGCTGGCCGGCTGATGCAGCGTGTTCCACCAGTCGACGGAGAATTTGATGATCGGAATGTTGACGAATCCGACAAGGATCAGAACGGCCGAGACCTTTGCGGCCCGACCAGCGTCGTCCATGGCGCGGTTGAGCGCGATCAGGCCGAGATACATCAGGAACAGGATGAAGACGGAGGTCAGCCGCGCGTCCCAGACCCACCACGTCCCCCACATCGGCTTGCCCCAGAGCGAACCGGTGACCAGGGCCAGCGCCGTAAAGCCGGCGCCGATCGGCGCAGCACATTTCGCCGCGACGTCGGCCAGCGGATGGCGCCAGACGAGGCTGCCGAGTGCCGATGCCGCCATGACCGAATATCCCATCATCGACAACCAGGCCGCGGGAACATGGATATACATGATCCGCACGGTTTCGCCCTGCTGATAGTCGGCCGCGGTGGTGAAGCAGAGAGTCAGGCCTATGGCAAACAGCAGCGCGGTCAGGCCGGCAAGCCATGGCAGCAGCCGTCCGGCCAGCGCGATGAAGCGCGTCGGATTGGCAAGGTCGGTAAAGCTGCGAATAGCAAGGCTTCGGTCACGCATTCGTTCTCTCTACCAAGTTCGCAAAGCCTCTTCAATGAACCTCGCAGCGCCGGGACTGGTCATCTTTGCGTCATTCCGAAGCGGCTCGCAGGGCGACGGCGGCCGCCGTTGGACCGATGACGGCGAAGAACAGGGTGATGGCGGTGAGGATGAGAAACGGCGGCAGGAAGGGTGCAGGATCCTCGACTGCGGCATAGGCAGCGCTGACACCGAAGATCAGCACGGGGACGACGAGCGGCAGAACCAGGATGGACACGAGAAGTCCTCCACGCGGCAGGGCGACAGCAACGGCGGCGCCCATCGCGCCAATCAGCGTGATCGCCGGCGTCCCCGCAAGCAGCGTCAGCATCGTCGCGCCGATCGCTCTCGGTTCCATGTTAAGGAAAAGGCCGAGCAGCGGCGTGACGAGAACCAGGGGTAGGCCGGACGCAGTCCAATGGGCCAGGCACTTGATGAAGACGGTGAACACCAGCGGCGTGTCCTGCATCAGCATCACATCGAGCGACCCATCCTCACGCTCGGCCTGAAAGAGGCGCTCGAGCCCGAGCAGCGAGGCCAGCAGCGCGCCGATCCACAACATCGCCGGGCCCACCCGCGCCAGAAGCTTCAGATCCGGCCCCAGTCCGAACGGCACGACCGCAACCACGGCCATGAAGAACAGAATGCCGGTCAGCGCGCCACCGCCAGCCCGCGTCGCAAGCTTGAGATCGCGAAAGTAGAGAGCCATCATCGGTGGCATCCGGGTAAAGCTGTGGTCCCTGGATGGCGACGCGCGATCCTCATGCCGTCACCGCGAAACCCGCCATGGTCAATGTTTGCGCGCCGGGCAGATCGAGAGCCTGGTGCGTGGCAGCGATGACGATGCCGCCGATGGACCGATGTCCGGCGATCAGAGCCTCCACCATGCGCTCGCTCGCCGTATCGAGTGCCGCGGTCGGTTCGTCCATGAGCCAGACCGGGCGATGCGCGACGAGCAGGCGGGCAAGAGCGGCGCGACGCTGCTGTCCGGCGGAGAGATAGCCGAACGGGAGATGGCCGAGACCACCAAGACCGACCGACTCGAGAGCTTCGACGGTTCCGTCCGTGGCGTCGATGCGCCCCACCGTGTCACCAGCCGTCTTGGTCAGTCGCGACCAGAACAAGAGATTTTCCTCGACGGTCAGGTCGCGTTTCATGGCGTTACGGTGGCCGAGATAATGCAGTGATTCGCGCGGGGGTGCGGTCGCGTCGCCCCCGTCCTCGATGACAATCGTGCCGCTGTCAGCCGGGTGAAGACCTGCAAGCGTTCGCAGGAAGGTGGATTTTCCGGTGCCGTTCCGACCGGTAACCAGCAACGCACCACCAGCGTCCAGAATCAGCGAGATGTCCCGGAAGATCGGGTCTTCGCCGCGGCTCGCGCCCAGCCCGTCCACACGCAGGCGAAATGGCATTCATCGTCCTTTTACGACGTTGGTCGCATTGAAAAAAATTGTCTCGAATTGACAGCGTTCGATCTGGCACGTTTTGGCGAAATTATCTATAACCCGCCCAACACGCCAGCGGTCGGCGTGAATTTCATCCTAGCGCCGAACATGGAAGATTTTCCACGTGCGGACAGCGGAAATGACCGTACCCGCATCCCAATCTGCGCCTTCAGGCGCTCGGGCGTTCGCACGTCAGTTTATGGCGATCAGACGGAACGGGGTATCCAAGTGTCCAAGTCCCTAGACAGCTTCAATTGTCGTTCGACCCTGTCGGTCAACGGCACAGACTACGTCTATTTCAGCCTGCCGAAGGCGGAAGAGAATGGTCTCGCCGGCATCTCCCGGCTGCCGTATTCGATGAAGGTGCTGCTGGAAAACCTGCTGCGCAACGAAGACGGCCGGTCCGTCACCAAGCAGGACATCCAGAACATCGCAGCCTGGCTTAACGACAAGGGCACAGCTGAAAACGAAATTGCCTACCGCCCTGCCCGCGTGCTGATGCAGGATTTCACCGGTGTTCCCGCCGTGGTCGATCTCGCAGCCATGCGCGACGCCATGGTGGCACTCGGTGGTGATCCCGAAAAGATCAACCCGTTGGTGCCCGTCGATCTGGTCATCGATCACTCCGTCATCGTTGACGAATTCGGCACGCCGAACGCCTTCGCCCGCAACGTCGAGCTCGAGTACGAGCGCAACGGTGAGCGCTATCGCTTCCTCAAGTGGGGGCAGCAGGCTTTCAAGAACTTCCGTGTCGTCCCCCCCGGCACCGGCATCTGTCATCAGGTCAATCTGGAATATCTCGGCCAGACGGTCTGGACCAAGGAAGAGGACGGCGAAACGGTCGCCTATCCCGACACCTGCGTCGGCACGGACAGCCACACCACGATGATCAACGGCCTCGGCGTTCTCGGCTGGGGCGTCGGCGGCATCGAAGCGGAAGCGGCCATGCTCGGCCAGCCGGTCTCCATGCTCCTGCCGGAAGTCATCGGCTTTAGGCTCACCGGCAAGGTCAAGGAAGGCGTGACCGCCACCGACCTCGTGCTGACCGTCGTCCAGATGCTGCGCAAAAAGGGCGTGGTGTCGAAGTTCGTCGAGTTCTTCGGCCCCGGCCTCGACTCGATGTCGCTTGCCGACCGTGCCACCATCGGCAACATGGGTCCGGAATATGGCGCGACGTGCGGCTTCTTCCCGGTCGATGGCGAAACCATCAACTACCTGACCATGTCCGGCCGCACCACGGACCGGATTGCCCTGGTGGAAGCCTATTCCAAGGCGCAGGGCATGTGGCGCAACGGCGACGGTGCGGAGCTCGTCTTCACCGACACGCTGGAACTCGACCTCGGCGATGTCGTGCCCTCCATGGCCGGCCCGAAGCGCCCCGAAGGCCGCATTCCGCTCGAAGGCATCGCGCCCGGCTTTGCCACGTCGCTCGAAGCGGACTACAAGAAGCCCGGCCAGCTGGAAAACCGCTACCCGGTAGAAGGTACGGATTACGACCTCGGGCACGGTGACGTGGCGATCGCCGCCATCACCTCCTGCACCAACACGTCGAATCCCTCCGTTCTGATCGCTGCCGGCCTTCTTGCCCGCAACGCGGTCGCCAAGGGCCTGAAAAGCGCGCCTTGGGTCAAGACCTCGCTTGCTCCGGGATCACAGGTCGTCGGCGAATATCTTGAGAAGTCGGGCCTCCAGAAGGACCTCGATGCTCTCGGCTTCAACCTCGTCGGCTTCGGCTGCACGACCTGCATCGGCAATTCCGGCCCGCTGCCGGCACCGATCTCCAAGACCATCAACGACAAGGGCCTGATCACGGCCGGCGTCCTCTCGGGCAACCGCAACTTCGAAGGCCGGATCTCGCCGGACGTTCAGGCGAACTACCTGGCCTCGCCGCCGCTGGTCGTCGCCTACGCGCTCGCCGGTTCGGTCCAGAAGGACCTGACGACCGAGCCGCTCGGCACGGGTTCAGACGGTCAGCCGGTCTTCCTCAAGGATATCTGGCCGACCTCGCACGAGATCCAGGAATTCATCCTGAAATACGTGACGCGCGAGCTTTACGAGAGCAAGTATGCCGACGTGTTCAAGGGCGACGTCAACTGGCAGGGCGTTCAGGTTCCTGCCGGCCAGACCTATGCCTGGGACGATGATTCGACCTATGTGCAGAACCCGCCTTACTTTGTGGGCATGGGCAAATCGGGCTCCGGCATCTCTGACATCAAAGGCGCACGCATTCTCGGCCTCTTCGGCGACAAGATCACGACCGACCACATCTCTCCGGCTGGTTCGATCAAGGCAGCGTCGCCGGCTGGTGCTTACCTCACGGGCCATGGCGTCGGCGTTGCCGACTTCAACCAGTACGGCACGCGCCGCGGTAACCATGAAGTGATGATGCGCGGCACCTTCGCCAACATCCGGATCCGCAACCACATGCTCGGCCCGAACGGCAAGGAAGGTGGCTACACGTTCCACTATCCGTCGAAGGAAGAGATGTCGATCTACGACGCGGCCATGCAGTACAAGGAAGAGGGTGTCCCGCTCGTCATCTTCGCCGGTGGCGAATATGGCAACGGCTCCTCACGCGACTGGGCGGCCAAGGGTACCAACCTGCTCGGCGTCAAGGCGGTCATCGCCGAGAGCTTCGAGCGCATCCATCGCTCCAACCTCGTCGGAATGGGCGTCGTCCCCTTCGTCTTCGAGGCGGGGACCACCTGGGCTTCGCTCAACCTGAAGGGCGACGAGATCGTCACCATCGAGGGCCTGACGAATGTCCAGCCGCGCGAAAAGAGAACGGCCGTGATCACCTATGCCGATGGCACGGTGAAGAACATCCCGCTGATCTGCCGTATCGATACGCTGGACGAAGTCACCTACATGAACAATGGCGGCATTCTCCAGACGGTTCTGCGCGACCTCGCAGCCTGAGGCAGCGAGAGCTGAAAAATCGCGAAGGCCGGAACCTCGTTCCGGCCTTCTGCATGTTTGGCCTCCCAACCCGGTCGTTGCCGAAATTTCACTCCAACGTGACTTTGTGTTGAGGACGTCGCGGCGTATGAAGAACCGGTTTCCGGCTGCCGCAATCCTGCCCGAATTGGACTCTGCCCGAAGTGGAACCTGCATGCCCATCTCCCAGATGTTTCGTCGAAGCCTGATTGGCAGCCTGTTTGTGCTGGCGGCTTTTCCAGCGGCAGCGCAGGACGCACAACAACACGCGATGGTAGAAACGACGCAGGCGAGACAGGCAACCGGCGGGTTGGATGTCAAGCAGCCTGAGGGCGTGGTTGAACTCTTCACGAGTCAGGGCTGCGCTTCCTGTCCTCCGGCAGACGCGGCTCTGAAGCATCTGATCGACGACGGGTCGATCGTCGCCCTCTCCTATCATGTGGATTACTGGAACTATCTCGGCTGGGCGGACACGCTTGCATCAAAGGAAAACACAGCGCGCCAGTATGCCTATGCCAAGATGTTCGGCCGCAACGGCGTCTACACGCCCCAAGCCGTTCTGAATGGTCGCGACCAGGTCAATGGTGCCAACCTCGCCGGCATCAAGGGGCGACTGATGGCGCTGAGCGGGGCCAATGAAGGCATGAAGGTGCCGATTTCGGCGGAACGCAAGAACGACGAGATCGACATCTCGATCGGGGAAGGCGACGGCAAGGCCAACGTTGTCATCGTCTATTTCAACCGCCAGAAGGTGGTGAACGTGGAAAAGGGCGAGAACGGCGGCAAGATGATGTCCTACTGGCACGCGGTGCGCGACATTCAGACGATCGGCATGTGGGACGGCAAGTCCGCGCGTTTCGTCCTGCCTGCCTCCGTGCTCGACCAGGAAAAGGACAGTGGCTGCGCCGTCCTTCTGCAGCGGATGAAAGACGCGGAAACGCCTGGCGCTATCGTCGGTGCGGCCACCCTGATGGCCTCGCAATAGTCTTCAGAGACCGCAGCGTCGGCCAGTGAAGTACCCGGTCCGGCATATCGAGGGCTGGGGGCTGAGGGTTTCGATAGCACCGGACCGGGCGTGTCAGGCGGCACCGGCCCAAGGCCGATCCCGACGTGACCATCTGTGGCTACCCTTGCCGGAGGTCGGCGCGGCAGCACAGAGACCGGACCGGGGAAACAAGATACGCGTTCGACCGGTCGGGACACACGCCGCGCTTCGCAAACCGAAGCAGCAGCGGCCGACGAGTTTAACCGTGTAATTCGGGCGCCTCTTTGGCCGCAATGCGGCAATGCACAATAAAGCTGTCGCTACGATAGAGATGGTTCCGCGAGCCGCGCTGCCATTCCGGCTTGATTTTCAGCCGCACTCGGGCAAACTGTTACCGTTCTGTCATAACAAAAGGCCGGATGTGCATGACCGATCAGACGGATTTGCAAGGTCGCCAAGCTCTTGCGCCATCGGAAAACGTGGTCGTCGATCTCAATGAGTACCGCCACGTCAAAGACCCGCTTCCCGTAACGTTTCATCGCAGAGAGCTCGACCAGATTCTCTGGGTCTATGGCCGCATGGTCGGAGAAGGCGAGTGGCGGGACTACGCGCTGGACCATATGCGCGACAAGGCGGTCTTCTCCGTCTTCAAGAGATCCGGCGAAATGCCGCTTTATCGGGTAGAGAAAGTGCCGAAGCTTGCCGCCAAGCAGGGAGCTTATGCCGTGGTCAATACCCACGGTATGATCCTGAAACGCGGGCATGAGCTGCCGCAAGTTCTCAAGGTCTTCGACAAGCTGCTGAAGGTTGTGAAGAGCTGAACCCTCAGCAGATCTGCATTTGCTCCTCATGCATGTCGTCCGAAAGTGCAGCGGTTTCGGGAAACGACATGCATCAAAACAAGACCTTAAAGTGCGTTGCGTGAATCCTCTTCACGCAACGCACTTTAGAGATGCAGTCAGCCGGCGTAGAGGGTATCCGGATAGACGCCGTCGGCAGGGACCGTTTCGAGGCCATCGCCGAGCGCCAGTTGCATGAATGTGGTGTCGAGCCAGCGACCAAACTTGAAGCCGCTCCCCTTCATCGTGCCGCAATCGACAAAGCCGGTGGACCGGTGGACCGCGATGGAAGCTGGATGCGCACCGCCGATGACGGCCACCATCTGACGAAATCCGAGGTCGGTGCAGCGCGCAATCAGTTCGGTGAGGAGAGCTTTTCCAACGCCTTGCCCACGGGCTTGCGGCGCAAGATAGATCGAGTCCTCGACCAGGAACCGATAGGCACTGCGCGTGCGGAACGCGGAAGCGTAGGCATAGCCGATGACGGTTCCGTCCGTGTCTTCCGTAACGATATAGGGATAGCTGTTGCCTGTGATCGTGGAAAAGCGCGTTGTCATCTCCGCCTGATCCGGAATGGCGATCTCGTAGGTGGCGACTCCGTTGCGCACCGATTCACTGTAGATGTCCATAATTGCAGGGATATCGGCAAGGGTGGCATCGCGCAGCGTGAAGGGCATGGGAGCAATCTCGAAAACGGCAAAGGGGTTCTTATACGTTCCACCGTCCTTCCATATTCCCCCGGCCCGATCAAGGGAGCAGACAGAATGTTCGCAGCTTGTGCTTCAAGCAAAGCCCGCAAGACAAAAAAGGCGGCCGAAGCCGCCTTTCTGAAGTCCGGATGAGAGACTGCTTATCCTCAGTTGCGGTTGCCGAGGAACCGCAGCATGAAGAGGAACAGGTTCACGAAGTCGAGATAGAGCGTGAGTGCGCCCATGATCGCCTTGCGGCCAGCAGCCTCGAAGCCGTCGCTTTCGAAGTACATTTCCTTGATGCGCTGCGTATCGTAAGCGGTCAGACCAGCGAAGATCAGCACGCCGATGACCGAAATAGCAAACTGCAGGGCAGACGACACGAAGAAGATGTTGACGATCGAGGCGATGATCAGGCCGAACAGGCCCATGACCAGGAACGAACCCATGGCCGACAGGCTACGTTTCGTCGTGTAACCGTAGAGCGACAATGCCCCGAAGGAGGCCGCGGTCACGAAGAACGTGCGTACGATGCTCTGTCCCGTGTAGATCAGCATGATCGACGACAGAGACAGGCCCATGAGCGCGGCGTAGACCCAGAATGTCGTCTGCGCGGCCGAGATACTCATCGAGTTGATCCGGAAGCTCAGGAACAGGACCATGCCGAACGGCGCCAGCATGATGACGTATTTCAGAGGGCTGAGATAGATCGCCTGGCCGAATGCGGTCAGCTGACCGTCGGCAAAGGCAAACTGGAAGGCAAGAAACGCGGCGACGCCGGTGATGGCCACGCCGAGTGCCATGAGATTGTAGACCCGCAGCATATAAGCGCGCAGGCCCTGGTCGACAGCAGCGTCAGCGCGCGCGCCAGCGGTTTGCATGCGAAAGTTTCTGGGATCAGACATTCTTATCCTCATATGAGCTCCAGATGACGGAGAGGTCGCTTTTCAACAGACCAGGCACCGCTGTGGAGCTTCAGCTAGCCTGATGACAATATGATGCCGAACCACAGATATCTCAAGAGCGGCACACGGGGATGACAGGATTGTAATGCTCGGACGGTTACCGGGCCCGACGAGCACTCTACAGGTCGCGCAGGATCGGCGCGGCTTTCTGCCCGAGCACGCGCCATGTTCCCAAAAGGCCAATGCCGACCGTCATGACGAGGGCCACAACGATTGTCAGAACCGCCACGTCCGGAAGGAACGATGATGGCAGCGTCATGATGCGTGCCACCACGAACCATGCCGCGACACCTCCGGCCAGAAGCGCAAAGACAGCGGTGGACAGGCCGAGGATTGCGTATTCGTAGCAGAACGCCCGGATCAGTGTCGCGCGGGTCGCTCCCAGCGTCTTCAGCACCACCGCGTCATGAATACGGGCACGGTTGCCCGCCGCAAGCGCACCTGACAGCACGAGAACCGAGGCGACGAGCGCGACGCCGGCAGCCGCCCGGATGGCGGTCGCCAATTGACCCAGCAGGCCGTTGACGATGTCGAGCGCGTCTTTCACCCGGACGCTGGTAATGGTCGGATAGGTGTTGGTGATCTGGCGCAGGGCCGTCGCCTCCTGCTCGGCGGTGGCCGAGGGATCGATGACCGTGGCGAGCCAGGCATGCGGCGCCCCGGCGAATGTGTTGGGCGAAAACACCATGACGAAGTTGATCGAGAGGGATTCCCATTCGACCGTACGGAAGTTGGAAATGCGCGCCGTGATATTGCGTCCCAGCACGTTGACCGTGACGGTATCTCCGATCTTGAGGTTGAGCTCCCGTGCTTCCTGCTCGGAGAACGAAACAAGCGGCTCGCCGCTATAGCCATCCGGCCACCACTGGCCTTCGACGAGACGCGAATTTTCCGGCAGGTTCCTGGCGTAGGTGATGCCGCGGTCGCCTCGCAAAACCCAGCGCCCGGCCGGCGCAACCTCGCGTTTGGCAACATCCTCGCCGTTGAAGGCGAGAATACGTCCGCGCAGCATCGGAACCTCGATCACCTTGCCGCCAGGCAGCGCCGTGTTGAGCAGCGAGCGGAAGCCCTCGATTTCGCTTCCCTGGATATCGACGAAGAAAAAGTTCGGCGCCCGTTCCGGCAGGTTGCCGGTCAATTCACGCCGGAGGTTTCCATCGATCAGGGCCAGCGTGACCAGCAGTGCCAGCCCAAGGCCGAGCGAGAGAACGACGGAGGGCGTCAGCGCCCCCGGCCGATGGATATTTCCGATAGCAAGCCGCAGGGCCGGCGACGAAACCCTTGGGCTGCGCCGTGCAAGGCCGGCGACCAGCACGGAGACGCCGCGCAGCACAACGAAGGAAAACGCGATGGCGCCGAGGAACACGAGCGAGATCGTCCGGTCATAGGCCGTGAAGATGGCAAGGCCGCCAAGGGCCGCAAGGCTGAGGGCTGCGGCCAGGAGATAAGGCCAGGTCGGCCAGCGGCTCCGATCGAAGTCCTGATTGCGGAAGAGCGCGGTTGCCGGCACGCTGCGGGCACGACCGAGCGGCAGGCAGGCAAAGGCCAGCGCCGTAAGCAGGCCGAACACAGCCGCAAGCCCGAGGGCAGACGGGTAAATCCGGAAATCCGTGGAGATCGGCAGGACGTCGGCAAGAAAGTGAGCGGCAACCAGGGGAATGATGGCTCCGACGACAAGCCCGAGGACGATGCCGATCATCGCGATCAACAGGATCTGGATAAGATAGATGGTGGACACAAGAGCGCCGGGCGCGCCGAGGCACTTGAATGCCGCGATGACGCCGCGCTTTGAATCGAGATAGGCCCGGACCGCGTTGGCGACCCCGACACCGCCGACAATCAGCGCCGTCAGCCCGACCAGCGTGAGAAATTGCGAAAAGCGCGTGATGTTGGCCGTCAGCGATGGCGCAGCATTCTGGCTGGAACGGATCGACCAGCCGGCCTGCGGGAACTGCTGCTCTGCCTGGCTGCGGACGGCCGGCACCCCGGTCGGGTCGGCAAGACGTACCTTGTAGGCGTGCTCGACCAGACTTCCGGTCTGCACCAGCCCGCTGGCCGACAACGCCGCCTGTGACACCATCAGCCGCGGGGCAAATCCGAAGCCGTCGGACAGCGCGTCCGGCTCGCGCACCAGCGTGCCCGTGATCCTGAGCCGGACATTCCCAATCAGCAGCGTATCGCCCGTCTTGACGCCGAGACGCTCCAGAAGCAGGGGCGCTGCAAGAGCCCCAAAGGTTCCATTTTCAGCCGACAGGAGCACGGCAAGCGGCGCCTGGGGTTCGCTCTCCACGGCACCATAAAGAGGATAGGCGGAATCGACCGCCTTCAATTCCACCAAAGCCTGGTTCGAGCCATCGGCGAGCCGCGCCATGGAGCGCAGGCCCGAGGTCAGGGAAACAGTTCCGGCGCTGTCCAGAAAGGATGTTTCTTCGGCATTGGCCAGGCGATTGTTGAGCTCGAACCTCAGATCTCCGGCCAGAAGCGACTGTCCCTGCGACGCAATGGACCCCGTGATGGCCTGGGACAACGAGTTGACCCCGGCGATCGCCGCTGTTCCCAGCGCGATGCAGGCAAGAAAGATGTAGAAGCCGGATAGGCCGCCACGCATTTCCCGCAATGCCAGCCGCAGGGCAAGCGAGACGTTGGGCAGGTGCATTGACGCCCTCATGCCGAAACTGCTGACGGCGCGGGAGCAGCCGTCAGCCGTCCGTCATCGACGATGGTACCGGACCGCACCTTGATCTGCCGCGAGCAGCGGGCAGCAAGGCTGTTGTCGTGGGTCACGAGGATCAACGTCATGTTGCGCTCGGCCTGTTTCGTAAAGATCAGGTCGGCAATCTGGCGGCCCGTCTCCGTATCGAGATTGCCGGTCGGCTCGTCGGCGATCAGCAGTTTCGGTGATGGCGCAAGAGCCCTTGCAATGGCGACGCGCTGCTGTTCGCCGCCGGAGAGCTGGCCGGGATAATGCGTGAGCCGCTCACCGAGCCCAACCGATGTCAACTCGCGACGGGCGATGTCGAAGGCATCGCGCACATTGGCAAGCTCCAGCGGCACGGCCACGTTCTCGAGCGCCGTCATGTTGGGGATGAGATGAAAAGACTGGAAGACGATTCCGATGTTGCGTCCGCGAAAATCGGCCACCCGATCTTCGCTGAGCCCGTGAAGCGGCGTCCCGTCGATGACGATCTCGCCCTTGTCGAGGCGCTCCAGGCCGGCAAGGACCATCAGCAGGGTCGATTTGCCGGACCCGGAGGGACCGACGATGCCAACCGATTGCCCGGCGTCAATTTGAAGGTTCATCCCTTTCAGCACGTGGACGGACGCTGCGGCCTGCCCGAGGGTCAGATCCGCATTTTTCAGTTCGATCATGGTTTTTGCCACGCTTGTCCGCCCTATATCTGGGTCATGCTGCAATTGCTCACACCCGATTTAGGAGCGACATGATGCGAATGAAAGGTTTCAGGACGCTTTTCCTGGCTGCTCTCGCAGGTTTGATCGCGGCGTGTCCGCTCCGAGCTGCGCCCATCGAAATCGTCGGCTTCGGGGATAGCCTGATGGCCGGCTACCAGCTCCCGCCGGCTGACGCCTTCCCGGCCCGACTGGAAAAAGCGCTGCGCGACAAGGGCATCGATGTGTCGATCTCCAATGCCGGGGTGTCTGGTGACACGACGTCGGGCGGCCTCGCGCGGATCGACTGGTCCGTCCCCGACGGCACGAAGGGTGTGATCCTCGAACTCGGCGCCAACGATGCATTGCGGGGCATTCCGCCCGAAGAGAGCCGGAAGAACCTCGTGGCGATGATCGAGAAGCTCAAGGCGCGTGGCATCGGCGTGCTCCTCGTCGGCATGCTCGCACCGCCGAACATGGGCGGCGACTATGCCGAGCGCTTCAACCCGATCTATCCCGATCTCGCCAAGACCTATGGCATTCCGCTTTATCCCTTTTTCCTGGACGGCGTGGTCGAGGATGCCAGCCTCAAGATCGAGGACGGCATGCATCCAAACCCCAAGGGCGTCGGCATCATCGTGGACCGGATCCTCCCCTTGGTCGAAACGTTCGTCCAGGAACTGCCGAAATAAGCCGGGCATCCAAAAGCGTGCCGGACGGGTGCCTGTCGCGAGGATTGCGCGCCTGCCGTCTGCTGCCGGCCAGCGCGTGCTAAGGTTCGGCGATCAGCAATGAGCGTTGGACAAATATTGCGGGTGCGAATTTGTAGTTGCTAGACGGCACGCGTCGTGGTCGGCTGGGACGTCTGCAGGAAGGTCTGCAAGATTCGGGGAGCTCGTCATGCCGAGACTGTTTACCGCCCTCGAAATCCCGCGCAATGCGGCGATGAGCCTGTCCCTCCTGCGCGGAGGTCTTCCGGGCGCGCGCTGGATCGACGTCGAAAACTATCACATTACCCTGCGCTTCATCGGCGATGTAGACAACCGGACGGCCGACGAAGTGGTCGATCGCCTCGACCGGATCGAGCGACCGGAGTTCGACATCCAGCTGACAGGGACCGGCGCCTTCGGTTCGAAGAAGCCGCATTCGGTCTGGGCAGGCGTCTCCAATCCACCCGAATTGATCGCCCTGCAGGCGGAGATCGAACGCATATGTCAGCGCCTGGGCCTTCCTGCCGATCCCCGAAAGTTCACGCCGCACGTCACGCTGGCCCGGCTGCGTTCCTCGCGTGTCGACGATGTGGTGCATTATCTCTCCGGCCGCGGCGGCTTTCACACCACGCCCTTCACGGTCTCGCGCTTTGTTCTTCTGTCGTCGCGCGATTCGGTGGGCGGTGGACCTTATCTCACCGAAGAGGTTTTCCAGCTCCACGAACCGCGGCTCGCCGGTCCTGCAAGGGGTGAGGAACATATGCCCAAGGGTCTGCTATGACGGAGCGGGACAGACTGGCCCCCGAGGACATAGCGTCGGGTCTCGCCGATCTCGCAGGTTGGTCCCTGTCTCAAGACGGCTTGTCGATCACGAAGAGCTACCGGTTTTCCTCTTTCGTCGAGGCGTTCGGCTTCATGAGCCAAAGCGCACTCGCAGCCGAAAAGCTCGATCATCACCCGGAATGGTTCAACGTCTACAACCGTGTCGAGGTGACGTTGACGACTCATAGCGCCAAGGGCGTGACGGCCCTCGACCTCGCTCTGGCTGCGCGCATGGAAAAGGCGGCTTCGTCCGCGCACTCCTGACGACTGCTCCGACCACTGGCAGAGGCTGTTGGACATGACCGCTGTTTGAATTGCTGCAATGCTTTCCCATATCAGGTCTAGACACGTTCCCGAGCACGGGATCAGAGACAGGCGGGTGAGGCGCATGAAGGCGGACAGGACGATGGACGACGTGAAGATCGGGGAAATCCTACTGCCGGGCGATCGCAGCGAGCAGGAAGCCAAGGCGCAGAAGGTCCGTCGGCGGTTCTGGCCGACCCTCAAACGGGCGGTCCGTCAGGTTCCCTTCAGTCGGGATCTCGTTGCGGCCTATTTTTGCGCGATGGATCCCGCAACGCCGCTACGCACGCGCGGTATCCTGCTTGGAGCTCTCGCTTATTTCGTCATGCCCTTCGACGTCCTTCCGGACGTCCTTGCCGTGGTTGGCTTCTCTGACGATATTGCTGTCCTGACCGCGGCCTTTGCCGCCATCAGCGGGCAGATCAAGGAAGACCACTACGTCAAGGCTGATACGGCACTCGGCGAAGAAGGCCTCGCGGCCTGACAGGCTCCGATCGTTCGCTTACTCCGAACCGTCGAAGCCGTCATTCTGAAGAAGTGTGCGCAGCTTTCCGAAGGCAAGCCTGATCCGCGATTTCACGGTTCCCAAGGGTAATCCCGTCGAAGCGGCAATCTCGGAATGCGACTGGCCGAAGAAGAAAGCGAGCTGGATCAGCTTCACCTGTTCGCTCGGAAGCTTGGCGAGCGCCGCGCGCACCACATCCTCCCGATCTCCGCTCTGCACGAACTCGTCCGGCGCCGGCGGCGCGGATGGCAGAAGGAGCGGGTCTTTCTCGTCCAGCTTGCGCGTCAGCTGCCGCCGTGCGGCGTCGATCCGCCGGTTCCGCGCAATTCGGAAGAGCCACGTGGAGAGCGAGGATTTTTCGGCATCGTAGAGATCGGCCTTGTGCCAGAGAACGATCATGACTTCCTGCACGATCTCTTCCGCTTCGTTGGCAGGCGTATTCTGTCGCAGCAGGAAGGATTTCAGGCGAGGTGCAAAAAAATGAAACAGTTCGGCGAAAGCGGCCTGGTCCCGCTTTTTCGCGACGGCATCCGCCAGCCCTGCGAAATGCTGTCTCGCGTCCCCTGTCATGCCTGCTTTCAGGGCCTCCGCGCCCAAGATCCGGTGTTGGTGAAACAACAGGTAAAGCTCATTCGGTAAACGTCAAACTGTTGCCCGATTCTTTGTGACATTAGCGGTCATTAGAGTTGATTTCACATGAAATCAGACGTTCTTCCGTCGTTTACCAACCAGTTTTCAACGCTTTGACAGCTTCGCGCCCCAGGTTCGACAGCGGATCGGGAAGTGCGCACCGAAAGAACAAGCAGGCCGTCTGCAGGGGACATCCAGACAGGGGCGACGAGGAGAAGGAAGATGGGCAAGCGTCCAAGGTGGAGCCTTCGACGTCGAGGTGATGGGATTTGTCAGCCGATCTCTTTCTGCACGCTCCTGCCTTATTCCTGTGGTGTTGACGGTTTGGTAACCTGAATGAAGTCACAATAATCGTAATCGCGACCATGCATCGCCCTGCACTTTACGGGCGCTGGCAGCAAGACAACCGGCAGGACAAGATGTTTGTAAGACAGCTCTCAACCGCACTCGCACTCCTACTCGCCGGCGCAGGCATCGCTTCGGCGCAGTCTCCGACACGCATCCAGCAGTTCAATGCGTGGGGTGCCTATTCCTACCAGTCGGGCAAGTCCAAGGTATGCTACGTCCTGTCCGTTCCGAAGGAGAAGAGCCCGGCCAATGTCGATCACGGCGACATCTTCTTCCTGGTTTCCCAGCGACCGGGCCAGAACATCTCCTACGAGCCGCAAGCCATGATGGGCTACGCGCTGCAGGAAAACTCCAAGGTCATTGTCACGATCGACGCCAAGAACTTCACGCTGTTTACGAAGGGCAATTCGGCCTGGGTCGAAAATGCCGCAGAAGAGCCGGCTCTGGTTGCGGCGATGAAGGTGGGCAAGGCCATGTCCGTCGTCGCAAAGTCGCGCAAGGGCACACAGACCAACTATTCCTATTCGCTTTCCGGGATTTCCGCTGCGCTGAAGCAAATCGAGAGCTGCAAGTAAGCGTCTCGAAAAGGCTATTGATCGAAGGCCGGCTTTGCCGGCCTTCGTCGTTTCGGCCTCATGCAGGGCGCCCGAAAGTCAGGAAACGACATGCATCACAACAAGACCTAAAGCGCGGCACAGCACGCCTTTTGATGCGGGAGGTGACGCCCGGCCAAAATCATGCTAGACGCCGCGGCAATGACATGCAGCACGGGTGAGACGCTCCCCGTGCGCCGGATATAGCCTGCTCCCGTTCCGCCATTCCGTCCCTTCGCAGCATCGAAGGGAACCGTTCGGCGTTGCGGGCAGAGCTGCGACAGGAACATTGTGTTATGACCGATATCCTTTCCCTCGACCGTCCCGCTCGCCCTGCCGCCCGTGCGCCTGCGCTCGCAGAAATGCCCTCCCTGATCGGCCTGACCCGCGACGAGATGGGCAAGGCGCTGGCCGAGGTGGGCGTTCCCGAGCGGCAGGTGAAGATGCGGGTCAGCCAACTCTGGCACTGGCTCTATGTTCGCGGCGTCTCCGACTTCGACCATATGACGAACGTCTCCAAGGACATGCGGGAGATGTTGAAGCGACATTTCACGATTGCGCGGCCCGAGGTCGTCGAGGAGCAGATCTCCACCGACGGGACCCGGAAATGGCTTCTGCGGTTTCCCGCGCGCGGCGCCGGTCGCCCGGTCGAGATCGAAACGGTCTATATTCCCGAGGAAGGCAGGGGAACACTCTGCATCTCCAGCCAGGTTGGCTGCACGCTGACCTGTTCGTTTTGCCATACCGGCACGCAGAAACTCGTGCGCAATCTCACCGCTGAAGAGATTCTCGCCCAGCTCTTGCTGGCCCGCGACCGTCTGGGCGATTTCCCGGACCGCGACACCCCGCCCGGCACGATCGCACCCGCTGAAGGCCGCAAGGTCTCCAACGTCGTGATGATGGGCATGGGCGAGCCGCTCTACAATTTCGAAAGCGTCAAGACCGCGCTTCTGATCGCGACAGATGGCGACGGCCTGTCTCTGTCGAAGCGACGTGTGACGCTGTCGACCTCCGGCATCGTGCCGGAAATCTATCGCACCGGCGAGGAAATCGGCGTCATGCTGGCGATCTCGCTCCATGCCGTGCGCGACGATCTGCGCGACATGCTGGTGCCGATCAACAAGAAGTATCCGCTCAAGGCGTTGATGGAGGCGTGCCGCGCCTATCCGGGGCTGTCCAATGCCCGCCGGATCACGTTCGAATATGTGATGCTGGAAGGCGTCAACGACAGCCTCGAGGACGCCAAGGAACTTGTGAAGCTCTTGAAGGGCGTGCCGGCCAAGATCAACCTGATCCCGTTCAACCCCTGGCCCGGCACGAACTACCAGTGTTCTTCCTGGGACCAGATCGAAAAGTTTGCGGATTTCATCAATGCCGCCGGCTATGCCTCACCCATTCGCACACCGCGCGGCCGCGATATCCTCGCCGCCTGCGGTCAGTTGAAGTCGGAGTCCGAGCGCATGAGAAAGGTCGATCGCATGGCCTTCGAAGCGATGATGATCGCAAATCACGGTGCCGACGATTGAGGCGCCGGATCGACCCCGGGCAAACGAAGGGCGACACCGCTCAGCGGGCCTGCGTCAGAACGATCTTCACGGCAAACAGTGAAAACACCCCGGCAAAGACGTAGTCGATGGTGCGCATGACGCCCGGGCGTGCCTGAAGCCATCCCGAAAGGCGGTCCGCCATGAGCACGACCGCAATATTGATCGGCAGCGAAACACCGATCAGAACCAATCCGAGCACGATCAGCTTCGTTCGGATGTTCGGATCTCCGGCCGTCACGAATTGCGGTAGGAAGGTCATGAAGAAGATGATGACCTTGGGATTGAGAAGATTGACCGATAGGCCGGACAGGACGTTCGTCATGGCCGACGCCTTGGGAGCCGCAAGACGCTTTACCGAAAGGCTCGACCCGAACCGGACGGCCTGAACGGCGATGTAGAGCAGATAGGCCGCACCGCCCGTTTTCAGGACGAAGAAGGCGGTGGGCGATGCGGTGACGAGCGCCGAAACCCCGAAGGCGACGAGAAATGTGTGCACCAGACAACCGAGATTGGTGCCCAGACTGACCTGAAACGCCGCCGCTCTCCCTTGCGAGAGCGCGCGGCTGATCCAGAGCGTCATGTCCGGTCCGGGTGTGATCGCAAGCAGAAGGCTCGCCGCGGCGAAGGCCAGGAGGGTTGGCAGGTTGGGGATGAGGTCCATGGCATCGTCTCGCAGAACGGTTCTGTCCTTCCTCAGCTTTTGCAGCTATTCCCTGGCAAGGCAAGAACCCGCAATCTCGACGTGAAGGCTCCTGATGACATCGCCTTTCCAAAGCCTGAAGAGCCGAAACATCAAGGGATGGCAGGCTTACTGCGAGCATCCCTTCGTCCGCGGCCTGGGGGATGGAACATTGTCGGAGGAGAGCTTTCGCCACTATCTCAAGCAGGATTATCTCTTCCTCGTCCAGTTCGCCCGCACCTGGGGCCTTGCCGTCTACAAGAGCCGAGATCTTCAGGAGATCCGGCAAGGGTTGGACAGCTTGAAAGCCATTGTCGACGTCGAGATCGGTCTGCATGTCGGCTATTGCGCCGAATGGGGCATTCCGGAGACATCCCTTGCCGAGGTCCCGCCATCGGCCGCGACGCTTGCCTATACGGACTATGTTCTCGAAACGGGGCTGCACGGAGACTTACTCGACCTGCATGTGGCGCTGGCACCCTGCATCATCGGCTATGGGGACATCGCACTCTGGCTTCAGGCGCAACCGTTCCTGAAAACCGAAGGGAACCCCTATACCGCCTGGATCGCCATGTATGGGAGCCCCGAATATCAGACGCTTGTGGAAAGCGAGATCCGCTGGCTCGACCACCAGCTCGCGGGGCTTGATGACATCACGGTCGATCGCCTCTCGAAAATATTCGGCGAGGCGACCCGGCTGGAGGCAGACTTCTGGCAGATGGGTCTCGACCGTACCTGACAAGCGTCCCGCGGCGCTGCGAATTTCTCCCGGTGCGGGATTTCGGATTTCCGGAATATGCAGTAAGAGTTCCGCCATTTCCAAGAGATACGGCGCATCCTGCCGCCGTTACATCAGACGGATCGGATCACCATGGCACTTCCCAAAGACGTCAAGAAGGTCGTGCTCGCTTACTCCGGCGGGCTCGACACATCCATCATCCTCAAATGGCTGCAGACGGAACTCGGCGCGGAGGTGGTGACGTTCACCGCCGATCTCGGCCAGGGCGAGGAACTGGAGCCGGCAAGGATGAAGGCCGAAATGATGGGCATCAA
This sequence comes from Rhizobium sp. Leaf384, assembly GCF_001424065.1. GTDB lineage: Bacteria > Pseudomonadota > Alphaproteobacteria > Rhizobiales > Rhizobiaceae > Ferranicluibacter. The sequence continues at coordinate 220,335 of NZ_LMQE01000008.1, read as the reverse complement.
GGACATCTACATCAAGGATGTCCGCGAGGAGTTCGTGCGCGACTTCGTCTTCCCGATGTTTCGCGCCAATGCCGTCTACGAAGGGGTCTACCTGCTCGGCACCTCGATCGCGCGTCCGCTGATCTCCAAGCACCTGATCGAAATCGCCCGGGAAACTGGTGCCGATGCGATCGCGCACGGTGCGACCGGCAAGGGCAACGACCAGGTCCGCTTCGAGCTTTCGGCCTATGCGCTCAATCCCGACATCAAGATTATCGCGCCCTGGCGCGACTGGTCGTTCAAGAGCCGCTCCGACCTGTTGGAATTTGCCGAGAAGCATCAGATTCCCGTGGCCAAGGACAAGAAGGGCGAAGCTCCCTTCTCCGTCGATGCAAACCTCTTGCACTCCTCGTCCGAAGGAAAGGTGCTCGAGGATCCGGCGCAGGAAGCACCGAATTACGTGTACATGCGCACCATCTCGCCGGAAGAGGCGCCAGATGTGGCGACCACCGTCAAGATCGGCTTCCGCAAGGGCGACGCCGTTTCGATCGACGGCAAGGAGATGAGCCCGGCCTCGATCCTCACCGCGCTCAACGCGCTCGGCCGCGACAATGGCATCGGCCGTCTCGACCTCGTGGAAAACCGCTTCGTCGGCATGAAGTCGCGTGGCATCTACGAGACGCCCGGCGGTACCATTCTTTTGACGGCGCACCGCGCCATCGAAAGCATCACACTCGACCGGGGTGCTGCACACCTCAAGGACGAGATCATGCCGCGCTACGCCGAGCTGATCTATTACGGCTTCTGGTTCTCGCCCGAACGCGACATGTTGCAGGCCCTGATCGACAAGAGCCAGGAGCATGTGGAAGGCGAAGTGACGCTGAAGCTCTACAAGGGCAATGTCATGGTCATCGGACGGACAAGCGAAAAGTCGCTCTACTCCGACAAGCTCGTCACGTTCGAGGACGACCAGGGTGCCTACGACCAGAAGGATGCTGCCGGCTTCATCAAGCTGAACGCATTGCGCCTGCGCACTCTTGCGGCCCGCAACCGATAAACGACAACGCCGGAACGGTCGGGAAACCGGCCGCTCTGGCGATCACGTTGCGACCGATATCTGCGTCATGCGCAGAAAGACCAGATAAGCTGCGACGGCGCAAAGACACATCAAAGGTATGATCGTACCGAAAGCGACCAGCGGCGCGCCGATGCGCGCGGCTGCCAGTCCTCCGAGAAACCCGCTCGCCATCTGAATGAAGCCGAGCATGGCGGAGGCGGAACCCGCAATGTGCGGGAACGACTGAAGTGCGGCCGTCGTCATGTGCGGCGTCAGGAATGCGATGCCGAAGCTCGAGAAGGCGACAGGTGCCATGACCGACAGATAGGTCGGCGGCAGCAGGTGGGTCGAGAGCGCGATCAGCATGCCGCCCGAGGCCAGCATCGCCAGGCCTACCTGCACGGAACGCTCGCCTGCAAGCCGGGCTGAGGTCAACCGAAGGCAGACCGATCCGAGAAAATAGAACCCGGATTGCATCAGCATGCCCACGCCAAAGGCGGTGGGAGACAGACCGACCTGGTCGATCAGGATGAAGGGCAGCAGGGTCGCCTGCGCATAGAGCGAACCGATTGATCCGCCGAGCACAGCCGTGGCCGCGATAAACCGGAGATCGCCGAGCACCTCCAGATAGGACGCGACGACCCGTCTCGGCGTCGCGAGGGCCGGATCCGGTCGTCCTGTTTCCCGCATGAAAACAAGCACGGAGACGATGATCGCCAGAGAAAAGCCGATCAACGCAAGAAAAATAGCGTGCCACCCGAAAGCGCCAAGCAACAGCCCGCCGATCGCAGGCGCTGTCGCCGGACCGATGGCAAGCATGATCCCGATGAGGTTCATGATGCGCGACGCCTCGGCGCCTTTGAACTGATCCCGCACGACGGCGCGCGCCACCGTAATGCCGACGGATGCGCCGATGCCCTGCACCAGCCGCCCGCCGAGTAGCCATGTGACATCCGGCGAAAAGATGCAGACGAGGCCTCCAATCGCATTGATGCCGACAAAGAGCAGGGTCGCAGTTCGCCGCCCGAACGCATCCGAGAACGGCCCGGATACGAGCTGCGCCACCGAGAAGCCGGCGAAATAGACGGTCAACGTCATCTTGATCATCGACTCGGTGCTGGAAAAGGCGCTGACCAGCTGCGGCATGGCCGGCGTGTAGATGGACATGGAAATCGGGCCCAGCGTCGCCAGCAACGCGCCGAGAATGCTGGTCCGACGCTCGCTCATGCGTCCCCGTGTCGCTCGGCTCATCAATTTTTTCGATCAGCCGCCCGGAAGATGTTCGCTGGTACGTCCTCGCCTGCCGGTGCTGCTCCCGTCCCGGAGGATGGCGTCAGATTGCGATCGAGATCGTGCAGGTTATCTCGCATCATCTTGAGGCTGCGCCTCAGAATTTCAAGCTCCGCGGCATCGTGGCCGGCGGTGACCTCGTCCATCAGCGCACGAACATGCGTGCGGATATCCAGCAATACGCCATCGGCCGCTGGCGTCGCTACCACGTTCTTCGCGCGCCGGTCCGACGGATCGGGGATTCGCTCCACGAAGCCCAGCGCCTCGAGCCGATCGAGATACGTCGAAAGCGTCATCGGCTCGATGCCCATGCGGACGGCAATGTCGGCTTGCTTGATGCGCTGGTTGACCGCCACCTGGATGAGAGCGCGTGCCTCACCGGGGGTTACCCCGAGATTGGCGGCATTGATCCGCCGGTCGAATGCACTGCGCAGCAAACGGGAAACATCGGTGAGAAGCATGCCGACAGTGTCGGCTTCCAGTCGGACGGTCATGAAATCTCCGTAATGCGCCGCCGTGTGGGGTGACAGGCGATGATCGCCGCGGCATAACGCGCTGGATCCATTCCTGTTTCAGAATACATGCAATAAGCATTGCTTATCATTCAATGGGCTTACAAGCAATTGCTTCTTTGAGCCCGGCTTTGCAAGCCGCCCTGTCGCAATGCTACCTCTTTCGCCAAGGACACTGGTTCGCCGGCCCGCGGCATTCCATGATCACAGACCACGCCTTGAAGGATTTGACGATGGCCACCCCCGATCTGAACCCCGCATTGACAGAATGGACCGGCCCGAACGGGCTGCCGCATTTCGAAGCGGTCAACGATACCGATTTTGCACCGGCCTTCGATGCAGCGCTTGCCGAGCACGAGACGGAAATTGCCGGCATCGCGCATCATCCGGATGCTCAGACGTTCGAAAACACCATCACAGCTCTCGAAATCGCCGGCGATCGCCTGTCGCGCGTATCGGCGCTTTTCTGGAACCGCGCCGGTGCCCATACCAACAAGACGATCCAGGCTTTGGAGCGCGAGATCGCACCAAAGATGTCGCGACACTATTCCAAGATCGGAATGGACACCGCCCTTTTCGCGCGAATCGATTCCCTGTGGAACAAGCGCGAAACGCTTGGCCTGTCCCTGGAACAGGCGCGCGTGCTCGAGCGACATTGGAAAGGCTTCGTCAAATCCGGTGCGCAGCTCGCAAAGCCCGAGCAGGAGCGCCTTGCCGCCATCAACGAGCGGCTTGCGGGCCTCGGTGCGGCCTTCGGACAGAACGTCTTGGCGGACGAGAAGGGCTGGTCGCTGATCCTGACAGACGAGGCGGATCTGGCAGGCCTTCCCGGCTTCCTGCGTGATGCCATGGCATCGGCAGCGCGAGACAACGGCGCAGAGAGCGGCTATGCCGTCACCCTCTCCCGGTCGATCATCGAGCCTTTCCTGACCTTCTCCGACGTTCGCAATCTGCGCGAAAAGGCGTTCCGCGCCTGGTCGTCCCGTGGCGAGAACGGCGGTGCGACGGACAATGGCGCGGTTATTCGGGAAACGCTGTCCTTGCGTGCCGAAAAGGCAAGGCTGCTCGGCTACGACAACTATGCCGCCCTCAAGCTCGACAACACCATGGCAAAGACACCGGAAGCCGTGAACGGCCTCCTAAGCGCGGTGTGGGACAAGGCCGTGGCCAAGGCGCGTCGGGAGGAGCACGATCTCGCAACGCTGATTGCCCGAGAAGGGCGCGACCATCCGGTCATGCCATGGGATTGGCGGCACTATGCCGAGAAGCTTCGCGCCGAGCGTTTCAATTTCTCTGAAAGTGAACTGAAGCCCTATCTCCAGCTCGATCGCATGATCGAAGCCTGCTTCGATGTCGCGAACCGGCTGTTCGGCATTACCGCCACGGAAAAGCCAGGCGTGCGGGGCTATCATCCCGATGTCCGCGTCTTCGACATCCGCAATGCGGACGGGACGCTCGTCGCGCTCTTCCTGGGGGATTACTTCGCTCGCGCATCGAAGCGCTCCGGTGCCTGGATGAGCGCCTTCCAGTCCCAGCATCGCCTGCCGCTGCCGAATGGCGCAGAAGGTGAACTGCCGATCATCTACAATGTCTGCAATTTCGCCAAGCCTGCCGACGGCAAGCCGGCGCTCCTCTCGCTCGACGATGCCCGCACGCTGTTCCACGAGTTCGGCCACGGGCTGCACGGCATGCTGTCGAACGTAACCTATCCGTCCGTATCCGGAACAAGCGTCTCGCGCGACTTCGTCGAGCTCCCGTCCCAGCTCTATGAGCACTGGCTCACGGTGCCGGATATCCTGAAACGCTATGCTGTCCATGAGACGACGGGCGAACCCATGCCACAGGCCCTGTTCGACAAGGTGATGGCAGCGCGCACCTTCAACTCCGGCTTCAACACGGTCGAATTCACCGCGTCGGCTCTTGTTGACATGGCCTATCACACGGCCGAGAGCGTGGACGACCCCTCGGAATTCGAAGCGGCCGTCCTGAAGCGGCTGGGCATGCCGCAATCGATCACGATGCGGCATCGTTCTCCGCACTTCCAGCACATCTTCTCCGGCGACGGATATTCGGCCGGCTACTATTCCTACATGTGGTCGGAAGTCCTCGATGCCGATGCGTTCGCCGCTTTCGAGGAAACAGGAAATCCGTTTGATCCCGCCATGGCAAAGCGGCTACGCGATCATATCTATTCCGTTGGCGGGTCGATCGATCCCGAAGACGCCTACACCGCATTCCGCGGCAAGCTGCCGAGCCCGGAAGCCATGTTGCGGAAGAAGGGCTTGGGCGTCATGGAGGCGCTGGCCGGCAGCGACGCCTAAAAAGGCCTCAACCGGCGCTCATTGAACCGAGCGCCGGGCACCCTCTTTCGCATTTGCAAAAAAACATGTAAGAGCCCGGGCAATGAAGTTGCGGCGTTCCCAAGACACGCCCCGAGCCCCCGGATACCCAAATCATGAATATGCGCAATATCGCGATCATCGCACACGTCGACCATGGGAAAACGACCCTCGTCGACGAACTTCTGAAGCAGTCGGGCTCGTTCCGCGAAAACCAGCGCACCGTCGAGCGCATGATGGACTCCAACGACCTCGAAAAAGAACGCGGCATCACCATTCTCGCCAAGGCGACCTCGATCGAGTGGAAGGGCGTTCGCATCAACATCGTCGACACGCCCGGCCACGCCGACTTTGGCGGTGAAGTCGAACGTATCCTGTCGATGGTGGACGGCGCGATCGTCCTGGTCGACAGCTCGGAAGGCCCGATGCCGCAGACCAAGTTCGTGGTCTCCAAAGCGTTGAAGGTCGGCCTCCGTCCGATCGTCGCCATCAACAAGATCGACCGTCCGGACGGCCGCCACGAGGAAGTCATCAACGAGGTGTTCGACCTCTTTGCCAATCTCGACGCCACCGACGAGCAGCTCGATTTCCCGATCCTCTACGGCTCGGGCCGCGATGGCTGGATGAACGTTAATCCGGAAGGCCCGAAGGACGAGGGTCTCGCACCGCTTCTCGATCTCGTGCTGAAGCATGTTCCCGAACCGACCGTCGAAGAAGGCCCCTTCCGTCTGATCGGCACGATCCTGGAAGCCAACCCCTTCCTCGGTCGCATCATCACCGGCCGTATCGCATCCGGCACGATCAAGCCGAACCAGGCCGTCAAGGTTCTGGGCCAGGACGGCAAGCTCGTCGAAACCGGCCGTATCTCCAAGATTCTTGCTTTCCGCGGCATCGAGCGCACGGCCATCGAAGAAGCCCAGGCGGGCGACATTGTCGCGATCGCCGGGCTTTCCAAGGGAACGGTTGCCGATACCTTCTGCGACCCCTCGGTCACCGAGCCGATGAAGGCACAGCCGATTGATCCGCCGACCGTCACCATGTCGTTCATCGTCAACGACAGCCCGCTTGCCGGTACCGAAGGCGACAAGGTCACAAGCCGCGTCATTCGCGACCGCCTGCTGAAGGAAGCCGAAGGCAACGTGGCGCTGAAGATCGAGGAAGCCGAGGGCAAGGACTCGTTCTACGTCTCCGGCCGCGGCGAATTGCAGCTCGCCGTTCTGATCGAAACCATGCGTCGCGAGGGCTTCGAGCTGGCTGTGTCGCGTCCGCGCGTCGTCATGCACAAGGACGAGGACGGCACGCTCCTGGAGCCGATCGAGGAAGTCGTCATTGACGTGGATGAGGAACATTCCGGCGTCGTCGTGCAGAAGATGTCCGAGCGCAAGGCCGAAATGGTCGAGCTGCGTCCGTCGGGCGGCAACCGTCTGCGTCTGCGCTTCTACGCTCCGACGCGTGGCCTGATCGGCTACCAGTCGGAACTTCTGACCGACACGCGCGGCACGGCGATCATGAACCGCCTCTTCCACGACTATCAGCCCTTCAAGGGCGCCATCGGCGGCCGCGTCAACGGCGTGCTGCTTGCCAATGGATCGGGCGAAGCCGTGGCCTACGCCATGTTCAACCTGGAAGATCGCGGTCCGATGATCATCGAGCCCGGCGAGAAGGTCTATGCCGGCATGATCATCGGCATTCACTCGCGCGACAACGACCTCGAGGTCAACGTGCTCAAGGGCAAGCAGCTCACCAACATCCGCGCCGCCGGCAAGGATGAAGCCGTGAAGCTTACGCCGCCCATCCGCATGACGCTCGACCGCGCGCTGTCCTGGATCCAGGACGACGAGCTGATGGAAGTGACCCCGAAATCGATCCGTCTTCGCAAGATGTATCTCGACCCGAACGACCGCAAGCGTTTCGAAAAGAGCCGCACGGCTGGCGCCGCATAAGGCTATGACGAAGACCTGACCATCACGCCCTGCCTTGCAAAAGGCGGGGCTTTTTTGTGCGGATGCAACGCCGCGATGGTGGCAGGACAGTTGCCCGGGATCGGATTTGACGGCAGGCGCAATCGCTTCAGCTTGCCCCGACGCGCTGACGAGGCCCTCGCAACAACGGCTGATGCCACCCACCTTCAACGGCCGTCACACGACAGACAGCGCATCGACGCTGTGCACCTTAAGACACCGGTTCGGCATCCCTGCTCCTCGTGAGCGGCATAAAAAAACCCCGCCTTTCGCAAGGCAGGGTTTTTGAACAGAAAGATGTAGCGCCGATTATGCGGCTTCTTCTTCCTGAGCCTCGTCTTCCTCGACGGTCTTGCCGCGCTTCGGACCCTTGGCAAGGTTTGCTTCGACCAAGCGCACGGCTTCGGTGCCGGACATCTTGTTGACGGCGGCAATTTCGCGCGCCATGCGGTCGAGAGCGGCCTCATAAAGCTGCCGTTCCGAATAGGACTGCTCCGGCTGGTTTTCCGCACGGTACAGATCGCGAACGACTTCCGCGATGGCGATCAGGTCGCCGGAATTGATCTTGGCATCATATTCCTGCGCACGACGCGACCACATGGTCCGCTTGACACGTGCCTTGCCCTGGACGACCTTCAACGCACGCTCGACGAAATCCGTCTCAGACAGCTTGCGCATGCCGATGCTGACGGCCTTGGCGACCGGCACCTTCAGGCGCATCTTGTCCTTGTCGAAATCGATCACGAAGAGTTCGAGCGACATGCCGGCGACAACCTGCTCTTCAATAACGACGATTTGTCCAACACCATGAGCCGGATAAACAATCGATTCACCGGTTTTGAAGCCATGGCGCGTGGAGGATTTTTTCTGCTGGGTCGTCATTCGTTTCAAAAACTCCCTGTTACGCTCCCGGCATGGGCCGGGGTCGGGTCAGTCAGGCCCGGGATGGACGGGCATCCTGCGGGTCACTCCTTACTGAAACGCACCAAACGAATTCAAACGCTTCGGCAAACAGATCACACACAGGCAACGGACGTTGCATGGAGACATGAACCGTGGCGAAGGAGAATTTGCTTTCGTGATGGTTTCGGGCATGCAAAAATGCCACGATGTGGATCAGTATGTGAACCCTACCACAAAAATCTGTCGAAATCAATGTTTTGCTTAAGCCACAGGCAAGCTTCGCCGCATGTCGTTAAAAACGGCGCGCTGGTTTCGCGGAGAAGACCGCTTTCGAATCACGCACTGCAGGAGCGCGTTCCGGCGAGCTTAGTCGCCCTGACCCGGGTTGGGCGAGAAGAACTTTTCGTACTTCCCTTCAATGCCGTCCATTTCCTTGGCTTCCGGCATCTCTTCGCGTTTGATCGTGATGTTCGGCCACTGCGTCGAGAATTCGGCATTCACCTGGAGCCACATATCAAGGCCCGGCTCCGTGTCGGGCTTGATCGCGCCTGCCGGACATTCGGGCTCGCAAACACCGCAGTCGATGCACTCGTCCGGATGAATGACCAGAAAATTCTCGCCCTCGTAGAAGCAATCGACCGGGCACACCTCGACGCAGTCGGTGTACTTGCAGCGAATGCAATTGTCGGTGACGACGTAGGTCATGCTCTCACTCCAGTCGCTCTCGTCTCGAACCCGGGGCGCTTGGGAAGCCCTGGCATGAGCGAGGATCTTGCGGTTCCCTTTGCGAGAACCCGATCATCAGAAGAATTCCTATGGCACGTTGCACGCCCGCGCCGGCCGGTCGCCCGGATTTGCTCGAACGCCTGCGCAACATGGGCCCAGATCGTCGGGCCTCAGCGCACCGCGCCCGTGGCATTCCCGGTGTTGTAGCGTGAGGTAACGGCTTTGCCCAACCTTTGCAAGGCTCTTACGTTCCGATCTCAGCCCTGAAAACGGACGATTTTACTCCTCGTCCCCGCTGTCCCACCCGTCTTGCAAACGTTCGATCTCGCGGCGCTCCCGCTTGGTCGGCCGGCCGCTGCCTGGCTCGCGCGTTGCCTGCTCGAATGGCGTCAGGCGCTCTCCGGGAATAGGGACCGGCGTCAGGTCGTCATAAAGCTTTTGCGCTTCCTCATAGGGGCCCCGTCGGCTGCCGCCGCTGCGCATGCGCACCGTGATATCGCGGCGATCGAGAGACAACACCACGACATCGCCAGCCTTCACGGCATGCGAAGGCTGCGTCACGCGATGCGCGTTGACGAGAACCTTGCCGCCCTCGATGGCCTTCTGGGCAATGGAGCGAGACTTCGTCAGCCGTGTGAAGAAGAGCCATTTATCGAGGCGCTGGCGGGAAACAGCCTCTGCAGGCGTGATCTCCGGTTCGGCCATGACACTGCGGCTCCCTACTTCTTCATCTGCTCCTTGAGGGCAGCGAGCTTGGCGAAAGGCGAATCGGGATCGATCGGCTTGTCCTTGCGTGGAGGACGCGCCTCGAACGTCGCCGGCGCCTGTGATTTGCCATGCCCACCATTGCCAGGCTTGCCACCCGGACGATCGTTGCGGTCGCGACGATCGGCGCGATCACCCTTCTGGTCGGAACGAGGGCCCTCACCCGGCTTGCCATCACGGCCGCGATGCCGGTCCGGACGTCCGCCGTCGGTGCGGCCACCGCCGGCCTTGCGATCGCCGTCACGACCCTGCGGACGGCCTTCTGATGGCGGGGAACCGTCGCTCGGCCCAGAGGCCGTGCGATCCTGACCGGTGCGATTTCCGCCACGGCGGTCGCCGGACCGCGCCTCGCGTTGCCCGGGACGACGATCTCCCGGGCGCTGGTTGTCGCTGCGCCCACCCGGACGCCACAGAAGCACCGGCTTTGCCTCCGCTTCAGGCACATCGCTGGCAACCGCGTCCGATGATGCGGTCTCCGCAGCCACGGACGACGCCGCGGATGCCTGCTCGGATTCCGGCGCGCTTTCGCCGCTCGGCGCGTCGGCAGCGACAGGGGTCTCCGGCACGACGTCGGACGGCACGACGTCGGACGGCACGGCCACCGGTTCGGCGGCTTCAGCCTCGGCAACCGGTTCGGCCGTGCCCTCGGTTGCCACGGAAACACTGTCGTCCGTGGTCACTTCCGCGATCGCGTCGGTTTCGTTTGCCTGCGCTGTTTCGGCTGTCGCAACAGCCGTGCTCGTTGCCGGCGCCTGCGCACCAAGAAACGCTGCAGCCTCTTCCGGCTTCACGCTGTCGGCGCGATAGCCAAGACCCTTGAGAATCTCTTCCATGTCGTCGGGCGTTGCGCCAAGAATCGACAGCATGGCGGTGGTGGTCGTGAACCGGCGGCCATCATACGCACCATCCGGCCGCGCAGTCGTGCCGGGCTTCCACTGCAGAAGCGGGCGAATGAGATCGGCAAGGCGTTCCAGAATGTCGATGCGCACCGCGCGCTTGCCAAGGAATCGGAACCCGGCAAGCTTGTAGAACATGCGCTCGTAGGACGGATCGGTCACGATCGAGGTCCGGCCCGCTGCGAGAACCGGGATAAGTTCGCCATAGCCCGGCTTGTCCAGGCCATCATTCTTCAACGCCCAGAGCAGCGTGATCAGTTCGGCCGGGGCCGGCTTCAACAGTGCCGGCATGAAGATGTGATAGGCGCCGAACCGGATACCGTGGCGGCGAATCGAGGCACGCGCCTCCTGATCGAGCGACTTCACGTCTTCGGCAACATCGCGGCGGAAAAGGACGCCGAGGCTTTCGACCAGCTGGAAGGCCAGACCCTTTGCAAGGCCTTGCAGGTCTTCGGCGCGCGACAGGTCGTCGAGCGGCTTCAGCACGGTCGCGATGTGGTGATTGACATAGCGCTCGATGCGGGCGGCGACATGATCGCGCGCTGCACTCTGCAGCTGCTCGTCCGCCAGCAGGATGACGCGCGGACGCATGATGTGCTCGCTGGGAGCGAGCCGCGCCACGGGATCGCCAAGCCAGCGCACGAGGCCGTCGGACGACAGGGCAAGATCAGCATTGCCGGCAGCGTGCAGACGGGCAGCGCGGGCTTCAAACTCGAGCGCCAGAGCCTTCTGCGCTGCACCCTGCACGGCGCGGGCATCGAGCCCGTCCGTCGTGGTGGCCAGCACGAACCGGAAACCGGTGAGTTGTCCCACATGATGTCCTTCCACGAAGACATCGCCATTCACACTGATTTCCGCTTCCAGCATCGCATTCTCTCTCAGCCGCTTCATGAGCACAGATGTCCTGCGGTCAACGAACCGTTTCGTCAACCGTTCATGTAACGCGTCGGACAATCGATCTTCGATTTCCCGCGTCTTTTCCTGCCAGTGTGTCGGATCGGCAAGCCAGCCGGGCCGGTTCGACACATAGGTCCACGTTCTGATCTGCGCGATTCGCGCCGACAGCGTATCGATTTCGCCGTCTGTATGGTCGGCCCGGCGCACCTGCTCGGACATGAACTCTTCGTTGACGGTGCCACGTCGCACAAGATCGGAATAGATGGTCGCGATGAGATCGGCGTGCTGCGCGGGAGCGATGCGGCGATAATCGGGGAGCGCGCAGGCTTCCCAGAGCTTCTCGACACGCGGCGCCGTCGTCGCCAGCGACTTGACCTCGGGATAGGTCGTGAGGAATTCGAGAGCCTGCTGGTCAACCGCCGGCAGCGCCCGCGTCAACCCGTGCACGGCGGGGGGTGTCTCCAGCGTCTTCTTCAGCGTGGTCAGCGACGTGAAGTCGAGCGCCTTGGAGCGCCATTGCAGCACGCGGACCGGATCGAACTGGTGCTGCTCGATGCGGTGAACGAGTTCGTCGTCGAAAGGCTCGACGCGCGACGTGACGCCGAAGGTTCCATCACGCAGATGTCGTCCGGCGCGGCCCGCGATCTGTGCGAGTTCGCCCGGATTGAGACTGCGAAACTGATAGCCGTCATACTTGCGATCCTGCGCAAAGGCGACATGGTCCACATCGAGGTTGAGACCCATGCCGATGGCATCGGTCGCCACCAGGTATTCGACGTCGCCCTCCTGGTAGAGCGCGACCTGCGCATTGCGCGTGCGCGGGCTCAGCGCTCCGAGGACGACGGCCGCGCCGCCGCGTTGCCGTCGAATGAGCTCTGCGATGGCGTAGACCTCGTCGGCCGAGAAGGCGACGATGGCCGAGCGCTGCGGAAGGCGCGTAATCTTCTTGGAGCCTGCGTAGAGAAGCTGCGACAGGCGTGGACGCTCGACGATCGTGATCCCCGGCAGCAGTTGCTCGAGGATTGGCCGCATGGTCGAAGCACCGAGCAACAACGTCTCCTGCCGGCCGCGCAGGTGCATCAGGCGATCGGTAAAGATATGCCCGCGCTCGAGATCGCCAGCCAGCTGGACTTCATCGATGGCGACGAAGGCCGCCTTCGTCTCGCGCGGCATCGCCTCCACGGTGCAGACGGAATAGCGGGCAAGATGCGGGGTGATCTTTTCTTCGCCGGTGACAAGCGCGACATTGTGCGCTCCGACCCGCTCGACCACGCGCGTGTAGACTTCGCGGGCGAGAAGACGCAGGGGAAGACCGATGACGCCGGTTTCGTGCGCGACCATGCGTTCGATTGCATAATGCGTCTTGCCGGTGTTGGTCGGGCCGAGGACCGCGATCACGCCGCGGCCGCTCAAGATCATCGGTTGGTCAGGCACGTTTCAGACCTTGCGCATTGTACGGGCGGCAGACATCGAAACGTCGGCGGCGCGACACACATGACCACGCCGCGCGGGAAACACAAGGGCATGCCGGCAAAAAGACCGCCCCTCCCGGTGCGATGACCGCGAATTCTCAGACGAAAAACTGTCCGCCGTTGGCTGAGAGCGTCGATCCGGTGATGAAACCGGCATCATCGGAGGCCAGGAACACCACGCAACGCGCGATTTCCTCGGGCTCGCCGAGCCGCCCGACCGGGATCTGGGGGATGATCCGCTCGTTCAGAACCTTTTCCGGGATCGCTCGCACCATCTCGGTGCCGATATAGCCTGGGCAGATGGCATTGACCGTGATGCCCTTGGCGGCACCTTCCTGCGCCAGCGCCTTGGTAAACCCGATGTCGCCGGCCTTGGAGGCGGAATAATTGGCCTGGCCCATCTGCCCCTTCTGACCGTTGATGGACGAGATATTGACGATGCGGCCAAAGCTCCGGTCCCGCATGCCGGACCAGACCGGATGCGTCATATTGAAAAGACCATTGAGGTTGACGTTCACGACCTCGTTCCACTGGGCCGGCGTCATCTTGTGGAACATGGCATCGCGCGTAATGCCGGCATTGTTGACGAGAACCTCGACCGGTCCGAGCGTCTCCTCGATTTTGGCAGCGCCTGCGGCGCAAGCGGCATAATCTGATACGTCCCATTTGAGGACCGGAATGCCTGTGACGTCGGAGAAGGCCTGGGCCTTTTCATCGTTGCCGGCATAATTCGCTGCAACGCGATAACCAGCCCCCTTAAGCGCAATCGAAATGGCAGCGCCGATGCCGCGCGTTCCTCCCGTAACCAAGGCAACCCTGCTCATGCACGTCCTCCCTCTTCATGACGGTCTACAAAGCGATCGTGTCGTCCCGATGAACCTCCGCAAGACGTGCGCGGGCCGGCGGGGTGCCGCCCGCACCGCCAGTCCTGGCTGTAAGCCTCTCCTCAAAGACCTTCGACGCAGAGGGCGATGCCCATGCCGCCGCCGATGCAAAGCGTCGCCAAGCCGCGCTTGGCGCCCCGGCGCTTCATTTCGAAAAGCAGCGTGTTGAGAATACGCGCACCCGACGCTCCGATCGGATGTCCGATGGCAATCGCACCACCATTGACGTTGACGATGGACGTGTCCCAGCCGAGATCCTTGTTGACGGCGCAGGCCTGCGCCGCAAACGCCTCGTTGGCTTCCACGAGATCGAGGTCGGAGGCAGACCAACCGGCCTTCTCCAGCGCCTTGCGCGATGCGGGAATCGGGCCGGTGCCCATGATCTGCGGATCCACGCCGGCCGTTGCCCAGGAGGCGATCCGGGCAAGTGGCGTGATGCCACGGCGCACCGCTTCCTGCTCGCTCATCAGAAGCGTTGCCGCAGCACCATCATTGAGGCCCGACGCGTTCGCGGCCGTCACGGTGCCGTCCTTGTCAAAGGCCGGGCGAAGCTTCGCCATGCTCTCGATCGTTGCGCCGTGGCGGATATACTCGTCACTATCGACGGTCACGTCGCCCTTGCGCGTCGAGACGACGAACGGAATGATCTCGTCCGTGAAGCGACCCGCCTTCTGCGCAGCCTCGGCCTTGTTCTGCGAGGCGAGAGCGAACTGATCCTGGTCATCGCGCGACAGTTGCCACTTCTTGGCGATGTTCTCGGCTGTCACGCCCATATGGTAGCCATGAAAAGCGTCCGTCAGGCCGTCCTTGATCATGGTGTCGATCATCTTGAAATCGCCCATTTTCACGCCCGAGCGCAGATGCGCGCAGTGCGGGGCCATGGACATCGACTCCATACCACCGGCCACGATGATGGCGGCGTCGCCTGTCGCGATCTGCTGCATGCCGAGTGCGACGGCCCGCAGACCGGAACCACAAAGCTGGTTCATGCCCCAGGCCGTCTTCTCCTGCGGGACGCCGGCCTTCATCGCTGCCTGACGCGCCGGGTTCTGCCCCTCGCCAGCGGCGAGCACCTGGCCGAGAATGACCTCGTCCACTTCTGCGGCTTCAATGCCTGCGCGGGCGAGCACGCCCTTGACCACGGCGGCGCCCAGCTCATGGGCTGGCGTATTGGCAAAGGAACCATTGAACGCGCCGACGGCGGTACGGCCTGCGCTGGCGATGACGATGGATGATGTGCTCATCACGGTCTCCTCCCTGTTGATGCAAACGGATCCTGCTGCCGAGACCCTCTATGAGGAGAGTCTGAACGAGGTCAGCTGACAAGTCAAAGCGTAACTCAATAAACCTGTAAGTTGATACGCGGGCGTGATCACTGCAGCGCACAAAGAGATTGTCTTATGCCGCTCTTTCCGCATATCCTTCTGAAATGCCATAAAAACAGCAATTTGGGGAGGAGACCCTGATGGCGAAGCAGGACGGGCAGATCGTAATCAAGAAATACGCGAACCGACGTCTCTACAACACCGGCACGAGTACCTATGTCACGCTCGACGATCTCGCGGTCATGGTCAAGAAAGGCGAGGAGTTCAACGTCCAGGACGCCAAGACAGGGGAGGACATCACCCATTCCGTCCTGACGCAGATCATCTTCGAGCAGGAAAGCAAAACCGGCAACACGCTCCTGCCAATATCGTTCCTGCGCCAGCTCATCGCCTTCTACGGCGACCAGATGCAAGCCGTCGTGCCGAGCTATCTCGAGCATTCCATGCAGGCTTTCACCGACCAGCAGGCGCAGATGCGCGAGCAGATCGGCAAGGCCTTCGGAGACACGCCCCTGAGCAAGAACCTTCAGGTTCCGCTACAGCTTGTCGAAGAACAGGTGAAGCGGAACACGGAGATGTTTCATCAAGCCATGCAGATGTTCTCGCCGTTCATGGCGGCAGCACCGCAGGCGCGCGAGCCCCGCAAGGCAGAGGCCAAGGACATTGACGAGCTCAAGGAGCAGCTGCGCGCGCTCCAGAGCAAGCTCGAGAACCTGACCTGACCTTAAAGGCGCGGGTTTGTTGTGCGCTCGGCCCGAACCGAGCCTGACTCACGATGAGCGACGGGACACGGTGGCGACGGGGTTTGTCGCCCGTCGTGCCACACCCTCGGTGCGCTTCCAGGATGCGCAATCAGAGCCCGATCGAGACATCCCGCCCGGCAGTGCGCATCGAGATCGTGAATCCGGCGACGACGTCGATGAAACTGATCACCATCAGGATGAAGAAGACGTCGGTTGCGGCGCCCGCCACGAGCAGGAACTCGATGAGAAAGACGATGAAGAGCACCATCGACAGGATATGATCGAAAAGGGTCTTTGAGCTTGTCCGGGTGGCTTTGAGAATTTCCACGAACAGGAGAGCCAGGCTTCCGACGATCAGGACATCACCGACGCTCATCTGCCAGGTCGCGCCCGACAGCATGGCAAGGCTTGTGACCGTGTTGTCGAAAGCGGCAACGCCGCTCGATCCGAAGGCTCCGGTCATGGCAAGATTGTAGAGCGCGAACGGCAGGATCAGGAGGGGGATGGATGCGAGCATGGCAGGTTCCTGTCTGTCGAGATCATCTGGCTTGGTCCGGGTCGTGCCGAGGTATGAACCAGCCGTGCACAGCAAACAAGGCACGGGTAGAGCAGGCAACAACGAGAGCAGCAGACCTTGAGAACGCAGAAAAGGCCGGCGCGAGGCCAGCCTTTTGCAAATTCGATCGCTTCGACGTCGTTCGGCATGGCCAAAAGCCGTTAGCCGGACAGACGAGGATCAGCTCGCCTTCGGGGTCAGAACCTGACGGCCACGATACATGCCGGTCTTCATGTCGATATGATGCGGGCGACGCAGTTCACCGGAGTTCTTGTCTTCGATGTAGGTCGGGGTCTTCAGCGCATCAGCAGAACGGCGCATGCCGCGCTTCGACGGGCTCGTTTTTCTCTTAGGAACAGCCATTTCAAACACTCCACGTATCGGGGGAAACCACCAGTCTGCGGACCGTTGAACGGGCCGGGATGAAGGCGTTTCAATCTCGGAATTGGCCGGGCTTATACATGCTAGATGTCCTCTTGGCCAGACCCCACAGGTTTTTTTTGACGCCGCATTGCGAACGAACAGCAGGTCGCTCTCAGGCTTCGTCTTCCGGTACGATCCAGGTCTCTTTGAGGGCATCGGCCTGCCAGGCAAGAAAAGCCGGATGCGCCTTGACGGCCGCCATGTAGGCCAACGATACCGGATCCTGCGTGAGCGCATAGATCTCGAACCGGTTGACGACCGGCGCGAACATGGCATCCGCGGCCGTGAACCGCCCGAAGAGGAAGGGTCCGCCGGACCTGGCCAGAGCCTGGGCCCAGATTGCCTCGATCCGCGCAACGTCTTCCGCGACGCCGTTCGGCAGAGCGATGGCTCCGACCGGGCGGCGAATGTTCATCGGGCAGGCGCCGCGGAGCGCGCGAAAGCCGGCCAGCATTTCCATCGAGATGCTCCGGGCTATCGCACGGTCGATCTGGCCCTCGGGCCACAAGGCGGCCTGCGGAAAGAGTTCTGCGACATATTCGATGATCGCCAGCGATTCCCAGACCCTGATATCGCCATGATGCAGGACCGGAACCCGTGCCGTTGGCGAGATCTCCCGGAATTTCGGGTTGCCGTTGGGAAAGTCGAACGGGATCACCACATCGACAAAAGGAACGCCGCAGGCTTTCAAAGCCAGCCACGGCCTCAGCGACCAGGAGGAATAGTTCTTGTTGCCGACATAAAGGACAAGGTCGCTCATGCAAGGGTCTCCTGTAACCGTCCTTGCGTTAGAGCAGACGCCGGAGTGCCCATCCAATCAAAAGGCGTGATTTCAGGGATAAAGGCACTTGATGTATTCGCCCGACGCCCCCGCCCGACGCTCGATCATGGCTGCGAGCCGCTTCAGTCCCCGCCCGGGCTTGCCGGCATTGCGGTCGATCGGGTTGGGCAGGGAAACGGCAAGGAGCGCGGCCTGCCGCCGTGTCAGCTTCGACGCCGGGACGCCGAAATGATGCTGCGCCGCGGCCTCAGCGCCGTAGATTCCCGGCCCCCACTCGGCAATGTTGAGGTAGATCTCCATCAGGCGTCGTTTGGTCCAGACGAAATCAGCGGCCAGCGCCAGGGGCAGCTCCATGGCCTTGCGCACGAAGGAGCGGCCGTTCCAGAGAAACAGGTTCTTGGCCGTCTGCATGGGAATGGTGCTCGCGCCTCGCGTTTGCTCGCCCTCCAGCGCGTCGTCCACGACACCGCGCATCTGGACCCAGTCAACGCCGGCATGCATGCAGAATTGTCCGTCCTCCGACATCATGACCGACTGGACGAGATTGGGCGAGATCTTCTCGAACGGCACCCATTGCCGGTCGTAGCCGCGCAACAGGGCGAGGTCGCGCAGCATGAGCGACGACACCGGATGCACGAAATTCGGAGCATAGAGAATGATCAGCGCATAGGGCAGCAGCAAAAGGATGACGGCGACGACGACGAGCTGGCGCCACCGGCGCCGGATCCGTGCGAGCATGCCTCGTTTGGCGTTTGATGGCAGCGCCTCATCTCCAGCTGTGTCCGGACCGCTTCCTTCCTGCGCCGCCGAAGGTCTTTCTTCGGCCGCGAGCGAAGGCGGCGCAGCCGATCCCTCGAAAGAGCCTGACGACGCATGCGCAAGAGGAGCCTCGAGTTCCGGATGCGGTGCAGGGTCGGCTTCGCGGCCCTCGTCGTCCTCCGGCGTCGTCCAGGACGTATCGGCCTGCAGCTTACGGGACTCTGATCCCCGCGATCCTGGATCACGTGGCTCCGGTACGATATCCCAGCTCTGATCGTCCCGCCTGATCAACCCGTCCGTGGCCCCATCCGTGCTTCTTGTCTTAGTCCAAGACGCTTGCAATTTGAACGTCATTTTCACCGCTGTCCCCGGTGGAAAGGGCATTCCCGGTGAAATTCATTGCAAGTCGCCGCCTGCCCATGCCAAAGAGCCGCCATGAACGCAGCCGCCCTGACCTTCGACGCCCGACTCCGGCAGAGTGCCGACCAGGTCAAGGCCTGCCTTGACGCGCTCCTCGGCGACGCGCCAGCGCCCGACGAGATCGCCCGCCCGCCGGCTCTTCTGGCCGCCATGCGACATGGCGTGCTGAACGGCGGCAAGCGCTTGCGTCCCTTTCTGGTCATGGAAAGCACTGCGCTGTTCGCAGGAGACGCAAAGGCTGCCCTTCGCGTCGCGGCGGCCCTCGAATGCGTGCACTGCTACTCTCTCGTGCATGACGACCTGCCGGCAATGGACGACGACGCCGTCCGGCGCGGCCAGCCGACGGTCCACATCGCCTATGGAGAGGCGAATGCCATTCTGGCCGGCGACAGCTTGCTGACGCTTGCCTTCGACATCCTGGCAGGCCCCGAGACGGTGCTTCCGGATGCTGTAAAGACGGCTCTTGTGCTGGCCTTGGCACGCGCCTCCGGTCTTGGCGGCATGGCCGGTGGGCAGGCGCTCGATCTTGCCGCGGAAAGCCGCGCGCCTGACGAGCAGGGCATCGTCACGCTTCAGGCCATGAAGACGGGTGCGCTGATCCGCTTTGCCTGCGAAGCCGGGGCCATTGTTTCCGGCAGGGATGCCGGCGACCGGGCGCGGCTTCGACAGTTCGGCGAGCATATCGGCCGCGCATTTCAGCTGGCGGATGACCTGCTCGACCTCACGGCGGATGCGGCGACGATGGGCAAGGCGACAGGCAAGGACGAGGCCCGCGGCAAGGCCACCCTTGTCGCCCGCCGAGGTCCGGACTGGGCAGAAGGCGAGCTTGCGCGTCTTGTCGCGGAGGCAAGCGCTCTCCTGACGCCGTACGGCGATGCTGCAAGGACGCTGGTCGAGGCCGCTGCCTTCGTTGCCAATCGCACTCACTAGGCGCGCCCCTGCGAAAGGGCGGCACCCAGTGACCTGACGACGCCGTGCCACGACGATCGTCCGACGACAGCCCTTCCTATCGGATCAGCGCAGACTTGCCGCGCGGCAGATAGGTGCCGCCTGGCTGGTCCAGGGCGACCGGCCTGCCGTCCTCGACCATCGTCCGTCCACGCAGGAGGACGCGGACAGGCCAGCCTGTGAGGGCCAAGCCTTCATAGGGCGTGTAATCGGCGCCATGATGAAGAAGGTCGTTTGTGAGCGTGGTACGCTTTTCCGGATCCCAGAGCGCGAGGTCGGCGTCCGAACCGATCGCGATCGTGCCCTTCTGCGGATACAGACCGTAAAGTTTGGCATGATTGGTGGCGGTAACCGCGACGAAGGTATTGAGGTCGATGCGACCTTTCATGACGCCTTCGGAGAAGAGAATGGGAAGGCGCGTGGCGACGCCCGGAATACCGTTGGGGATCCACCGGAAATGCCGTTTGCCCTTTTCGTTTAACTTGCCCTCGGGGTCGTCGAACCGGAAGGGGCAATGGTCCGAGGAGAAAAGGTCGAACACACCCTGTTCGAGACCTTCCCAGCAGGCATCCTGACTGGCCTTGTCGCGCGGTGGCGGCGAGCAGACGTATTTTGCGCCTTCGAGTGCCTCCTGATCCAGATCATCCGCTGTCAGGAGAAGATACTGCGGGCATGTCTCTCCGGCGATCTTCTGGCCGCGCTGGCGGGCCCGGCGGATCTCTTCCATCGCCTCGCGGTTGGAGACGTGCACGATGACGATGGGGACATCGACGATTTCGGCCAGCGACAGAGCCCTGTGGGTCGCTTCGCGTTCCGCCGCAACCGGACGTGTGGTCGCGTGGAACTTTGGAGCGAACTTGCCCTCGTCCTCATGGCGGCCGATAAGATACCGGATGGCATCCTCGTTCTCGCAGTGGACCATGACGAGTGCACCGGTGCGCCGCGCGGTGTCGAGCGTGGCGAGGATCTCGTCATCCCGCAGGCGCAGGCCTTCATAGGTCATGAAGACCTTCATCGAGGTATAGCCGTCCTCGACCAGCGCCGGCACTTCCTGACCCAGCACATCCGGCGTCGGATCGGTGATGACCATATGGAACGAGACGTCCACATGGCATTTGCCCTCTGCCTTGGCGTGATAGATCTTCAAGGCTTCGCGCAACGATTGGCCCTTCTCCTGCATGCAGAAGGCCATCACCGTCGTGTTGCCGCCGACGGCGGCGGAACGGGTACCGCTGTCGAAATCATCTGCCATGACGATGCCATCGCCGGAGGGCTGGTCGAGATGCACATGGCTGTCGATCCCGCCGGGAAGAACGAGAAGACCGGTCGCGTCGATGATCTCGTCGGCATCCGTCAGCTCGGCCGCAAGAGCCGCAATGCGGCCGTCGCGGATGCCGATATCGCTTTTGAACGTATCGGAGGCCGTTACCACAGTTCCGTTGCGGATCACCGTGTCGAAGCGCATCGTTCTCTCCTTCTTCCCTTGGTCAGAGCCGCTTGCTCAGCTCGCCTTGGCAAGCCCGGCATCGCCGGCGAGAATACGATCGAGGGCTTCCGTGAAGCGATCGATCTCGTCCAGCGTGTTGTAGTGAACCATGGAAACCCGCAGCATGCCGCCATGGTCGGTGAGGCCGAGATATTCCGCCAGCCGACGCGAGTGGAAATCGCCAAAGCGCATGGCGATCCTCTCCGCGTCCATCGCCTTGCAGAGCTCGCCCGCATCGCGGCCGTCGAAGCGGAAGGCAATCGTCGGCACGCGCGAATCGTCCCGATTGGTGGCCTGCCCGACGATGCGGCAGTCGTTGCGCGCACGGAGATAGCCCAGCAGACGCTCGGCCAGCGCATTCTCCTGCGCCGTGATTGCCGAGAAGGCGACCTCGATCTTGCGGCGGGTCGTGCCGGTCTCGCCGGCCTGCTCGCCCAGCGTCGCGAGGTAATCGACGATACCGCAGGTGGCGTATGCAAGCTCGTAGTTCGGGTTCCCCGGTTCCAGCTTCCCCGGCACTTTGTCCTTGCCGTAGAAGTAGTGATAGAGCGTGTCGAGCTCGAGCAGCAGATCGTATTTGCCGTACATCAACGCGTAGTGTGGACCATAGGTCTTGTAGAGGCTGAAGACGTAATAATCGGCATCGAAGGCCTGCACATCAACGGCGCGGTGCGGCGCGTAGGCGACGGCATCGACGCAAATTCGCGCGCCGCGCGCATGCACGAAATCCGCGATTTCACGGATCGGGTTGACCGAGCCGAGGATGTTGGAAACGTGGGTGACGCAGACGAGCTTCGTGCGCTCGGTCATCAGGGGCGCGAGATCGGCAAGATCGAGCGTCATCGTTTCCGTATTCAGCGGCCAGATCTTGAGCGTCATGCCGGCTGCCTGCAACCGGTCCCAAGGCCCGATATTGGACTCATGGTCGCTGACGGTGATGATGATCTCGTCGCCCGGCGACAGCTGGCTCTGCATGGCGCGGGCAAGGTTCTGCAGGAGCGCCGTGGTCGAACTGCCGAATACGATCTCCTCTGGCCGGTGTGCATTGACCAGATGCATGGCGGCCGTTCGCGCCTCATAGAGCGCACGGGCAGCCTCCTGCGAAACGTCGTACGAGCCACCGATCTGGACGTTCTTCTCGATCAGGAATGTGTTGATGCGGTCGAGCGCGCCCTTGAGGATCTGCGATCCTCCCGCATTGTCAAAGAAGGTCCAGCCTCGGCTAAGACCGGGAAACTGGCTGCGCACATACTCGAGATCGAGCGGCGTCGTGGTGGCCATGGGTGTTCCTCCGTATCGTTTTCTTGTTAGTGATTGAGAACGGCGCGCAGGAAGTTGCGTGTCCGCTCTTCTGCCGGATTGTCAAAGATCCGGGCCGGCGTCCCTGCCTCGACCAGGCGTCCGCCGTCCATGAAGATGACGCGGTCGGCGACCTGGCGGGCAAAGCCCATTTCGTGCGTGACGATGATCATGGTGACGCCGGTGCCGGCGAGCTTGCGCATCACATCGAGCACTTCGCCCACCATTTCCGGATCGAGTGACGAGGTCGGCTCGTCGAAAAGCAGCACGCGAGGCTCCATGGCGAGCGCGCGGGCAATGGCGACGCGCTGCTGCTGTCCGCCGGAAAGCTGACCAGGGTATTTCTCGGCCTGCTCGGCGATGCCGACCCGCGCGAGCAGGTCGCGCGCCTTGCGCTCGGCCTCGGTTTTTGTCGTGCCCCGCACCCGCATCGGGGCAAGCATGACGTTCTTCAGGACGGTCATGTGGGGAAAGAGGTTGAACGACTGGAACACCATGCCGACCTCGGCGCGAACCTTGGCCAGCGCCTTGCCGGGCGCGACCCTGATGCCGTCGACCGTGATGGTGCTGTCCGGCGAGAAGGCCTCGAGGTGATTGATGCAGCGGATCAGCGTGGATTTGCCGGATCCGGACGGCCCGATGACGCAGACAACTTCCCCTTCGGCAATATCCAGATCGATGCCGTGGAGAACCGTGAAGGTGCCGTAGGCCTTTTTCAGGTCACGAATGGAGATGATCGAAGGCG
Organism: Rhizobium sp. Leaf384; assembly: GCF_001424065.1. Lineage (GTDB taxonomy): Bacteria > Pseudomonadota > Alphaproteobacteria > Rhizobiales > Rhizobiaceae > Ferranicluibacter. The sequence goes on along the minus strand of NZ_LMQE01000008.1, from coordinate 197,169 downwards.
CCGACGGCGATGATGACGTGGACATGGATGCGGACATCAGCGTTTTCCCCGTGCGAAATGCTTTTCGAGACGAGCAACGATCGCCACCATCGGCCAGAGCAGCATGACGTAGATGATCGCGGCACCGATCAGCGGCGTCGGATTGGCGGAAAGGGCTTGCGCCTGCGTTGCCTGCTTCAAGAGGTCCGGCATGGCGACGACGGACGCGAGCGCCGTATCCTTCATGACGTTGATGCAATTGTTGGTGAGCGGCGGAATCACGATCCGGATGGCCTGCGGGAGGATCACGTCGATCATCGTGTCCTTGTTGGACAGTCCGAGTGCGGCGGATGCCTCGAACTGCCCGTGCGGAATGGCCTCGATTCCGGCACGGAAGATTTCCGCCGTATAGGCAGCCGAGACAAGAGAAAGGGCGGTAACCGCGGACAGGAAGGGGGAAAGACGGATGCCCACGAAGGGAAGTGCATAGTAGACGACGATCAGCAGGACGAGCAGCGGGATCGAACGGAAGATGTCGATATAGATGCGGATCAGCAGCTTGAAGAAGGCAGGCGCGTACAACCGCGCGATGGCCAGAAACAGGCCGCCGGCGAGGCCGCAGAGAATGCTGGTGACGCCGATCTGCAGCGTGACCACAAGCCCCCAAAGCAGCTGCGGCAGGCTATCGGCCAGCACCTGCATGTTGAAGAAGGTATTGATCAGATTCATGGCCGAGACGGCTCCCTGGCTCCGGCAGGACGGGTCTTGCGTCCTGCCGGTGCGGTTGCGGCTTACTTGGCCTTTGGCATGTCCATGACGGCCACGGTCGAGGTGCTATCCTCGGCCTTGGCGCCGAACCAGGTCTCGTGAAGCTTGGCAATGAAGCCTTCGCCCTTCAGCTTGGTGATCACGTCATTGACCTCCGTAGCCAGCGGATCGCCCTTGTTGAACATGATCGAGTACTTCTCGCCGGTCGGGATGCGTTCGACGACCTTCAGCTCGGGCTTGTCCTTGACGTAATAGAGCAGTGCCGGGATGTCCGAGATGTAACCATCGACACGGCCAGCCACCAGATCGAGCATGGCAGGCTGCAGGCCTTCGAAACGGCGAACTTCGCCCAGCTTGTATTCGGACTTGTGCGCACCCACCCACATGTCGCCGGTGGAGCCGGTGTCGACGCCGACGACCTTTCCGCCCATGTCCTTCAGACCGGCGATGCCGGAGGCAGCCGTTACAGTCAGCGACTGGTCGCTGTCATAATAGGGTTGCGCAAAGGTGACGGAGGCAAGGCGTTTTTCGGTGATGGTGATCGAGGACACCGCCATGTTGATGCGACCGGACTGGACGGCCGGGAAAAGACCGTTGAACGGCGTGTTGACGAATTCGACCGTCTTGCCGAGGCGCTTGGCGATTTCGTTGACGAGATCCACCTCGAAGCCGGTCACCCTGCCGCTCGCATCCTCGAATTCCCACGGCACGTTTCCGATATTGGCGCCGACTGTCAGGTCGGCCGAGAAAGCACCGGTGGTTCCGAAGATCGCGAGGACGCCCGCGAAAAGTGTGGTCTTGATTGCGTTCGTTCGTGTCATGAGAGTTCCCCTTGTTATTTGAACATGACTCAATCTACAGTGGCCTGACTGGTCAGACCAGTCAGGCCAAAGAAGCACGATGCTTTCTGCTTGGCAATGGCTGTGAAAAAAATAGATTGTGCGCCTGCTCACGGGAGCGAGCCCGGATACAGGATGGATGGGTCGACCGCGGATCGCAGATGCACACGCCTTCACAGAAAGCGTTGTGACGCCGGGCTGAGTACGCAGGATCGGGCTGAAATGGGGTTTTCATGCTGAACAAGACGCTCGTTCCACAGTCGGTCGCCCGCGAAATACAGGCGATGATTCAGAACGGCACGTTGAAGGCGGGTGAGAAGATCCCCTCGCAGCGCGGCTTCTCCCAGACGCTCGGCGTCAGCCGCGCTTCTCTGCGCGAGGCCCTTCTGACCCTGGAGACACTCGGGCTTTTGAAGACGGAGGCAGGACGCGGTACCTTCGTCGCAACGGCAGGAGAAGGAACCCAGGGCGCGTCCGGGCACATGGCGCCATGGCGATATTCCGACAGTTATTCCGTGTTCGACGTTTTCCAAACCCGGATCCTTCTCGAGGGTGAGATCGCGCGGCTGTCGGCCGGTCGTCTGACCCAGTTGCAGCTCGACCGCATGGAAACGGCGACGCGGACGATGGAAGAATGCTGGGCGCGCCAGGACCTGCTTTCCAATGTGGAGGCGGATCTCGCCTTTCACGGCACGATCGTTTCGGCCTGCTCGAACGCCATGCTGAAGGCGCTCTATCAGACGGTGCGCGACCAGATCACGGAGACCCAGCGCCAACCGATCCCGATCACCGACCCCGAACGCATGCGCCATTCGATCGCCGAGCATCGCCGCATCATTGCGGCCTTGCGCAACAACGATGCCGCGGCGGCGCGCGGTGAGATGGAAGCGCATATCCGCAACACGGCGCGATGCGCCGGACTGTCGCCGTAGGGCCGCAAGCGGACCGCGTCCGAAAATGTCGGACGAGGGCAATCATCAACCTGTCGGTTATCGGGATGCGCTTTCTCAGGCCGTTTTGGCAAGACGGATGCGCGGTCTGCCGAGCTTTCGCGTTAAGCTCATCAGCGGCACCGGACCGGTGTCGGTCAACGCCGAACGCACCGTTTCGGCAAGTGTAAGCGTGATGAAGTCCGCATTCGTATCTTCCAGCTTCAAGCGCGGGTTATCCTCACCGTTGGCAAGCGGTACGAAAAGACCCACGCGTAGGCCGGGCTTCAAGCGTTTCAGTCGCCGGACGAGATTACGTGCATGCGTCTTGGAGTTTCCGTTGAGAAACGTGAACACGACCGTGTCGATCGCGTCGTTTTCCTTGAGCATGCGCATGTCCGTCATGGAATGGGCGGCAACGAGCGCATCCGCACCCTGGATTTCCAGGAGCTGGGCCAGCATGGTCGCCGCAACGTCATCGATGTCTCCGCGTCCCCCGATGCAGAGAAGGGAATGACCGGTGCCGTCGGGCAGGTCCATCGCCACACTTTCATCCGTGCCGTTGTCCGTCTGCTGGTCGTTCGGCGCCTCTTCCTCGGCTTCCTCTTCGTCGGCGATCTCCGAAAGATTATCGATCAGCGAACGAACGCTGCCGGAAAAGCGCTCGACCTGTGCATCGGACATGACACCGCGCTGCCTGTCGACCTCGCCCAGCAGCAGCGCCGGCATGCCGACCTTTTCATAATAGTCGAGCAGATACTCGTCTTCGAGATAGTCCTCGGCATTGGCCGTCGCCTCGTCCGGATCGCCCGCCAAAAGGCGCTGATAGAGCTTTTCGTGCGGCTCAAGCACGGGATCGTTGCCGAGCAGTACGTCAAGGAAACTGAACTGCGGAACATATCGACCGAGGACGACGAGGCAGACGGTCAGCGGCGTCGACAGCATCAAACCGAGCGGTCCCCAGAGCCAGGACCAGAAGATCGCGGAGATGATGATCGCGAGAGGAGACAGGCCCGTATGCGACCCGTAAAGCCAGGGTTCGACGACGTTGTTGCTGATCAGTTCCGTCACCAGGAACAGCGCACCGACCCAGAGGACAAGCGACCAGCCGGGAGCGATCGCCAGGGCCAGGAAAAGCGGCAGGATCATGCCGATGACAGGTCCGATATACGGGACGAAGCGCAGGACGAGCGTCAGAAGGCCCCAGAGAATGGCGTTGGGAATCCCGAGAAGCCAGAGGCCGATGGTGATCGGAAAGGCGTAGAGCGCATTGACCACCAGCTGCATCAGCAAATATTTGCCGACGCGTTTTCCGGCATCCTGCAGGGCTTCGGTCGTGCGGTGCAGGTCGTTGAGACCGACAAGCCGGATAAATCGGTCGCGCAGATCCTCTCGCTCAAGAAGCATGAAGATAACGAGCACGATGACGAGACCGGCCGTGGCGAATGGGCTGATCAGCGGCAGGATGAGATTTCCGAGCGTCTGGATCGGATTCGAGCGCGTGACGATCTCGACCGGCATCGGCTCCCGCGAGGTCGGGGCGGCAGTGGCATCCCGGCTCTCTTCCGCGCGGGTCTCGATCTCTTCACCGACCCGTTCGACGATGCCGCTGAGGTGCTTCATGATGCCGTCGCCGGACCCCGCCTGCGCCAATGTCTGGACCTTAACGACGATGTTGCGCTGATAGGCCGGGATATTCTGCGCGAGGTTTGCCACCTGCGAGGCGACGATGACGCTGAACAGCGCGATCGCGCAAAAGGCGGAGGCGACCGCGATCATCACAGCGGCGATTTTCGGAACCGAGCGGCGCCGCAGAAACGAGACGATCGGCGCGAGCGTGAAGGTCAGGAGGAGGGAGAGCGCGAGCGGAACGAAGATCTCCTGCCCGACCTTGAGCACGACGGTAACGCAGATCAGGATCAACAGGACATGGCCCGACAATCTGTTTCCTGTGCCGGGATCGCGCGGCAGAGGGAGACCGGTCTTGTGAAGAGGCGGTGTAACGGTCGCGTTGCTGCTCACATGTCTCTCCAAAACCCGCGTAGCGCGGCTTCCGGCCGAGCTTTAGAGAACACTGATGCCGAATATTGGTTCCGTTTGCCGGATCATTATCCACCGGACGATGGGTTCCTGGAAAGGCAGCGTCGACACTGCCTTTCCAGTTGGCCGATTTCAGGTACGTGAATGAAATGCCCTGGCGAGCGGGGCGCCGTTACTCGGCGTCGAGTTTCTGAGCCATCTCGTAGTGGTGCTGGAGAGCCGGCAGCGTCTTTGCAGCCCAGGCCTTCAGTTCCGCGGTCTCCCCTTCCTCACCATAGCGCTTGAAGAGGTCGACAGCGTTTTCATGGGCAGTAACCTGCTGGTCGTGATATTCTTCGCTGAAGTCCTCGCCCTTGAGCTCCTTCAGATCATCGAGCATGCCCTGTTGCGCAGACGACATCTTCTTTGCCGGCGGGCTGAGCTTGAGGTCGCCAACCATCTTTGTCAGCTCGCTGGTCGTCTTTTCGTGATCAGCGATCATCTGCTGCGCGAAAGCCTTGGTGGCCTCGTCACCACGCTCGACGGCAAGCTTGCTGGACTCGATCTCGAACATGTCGCTGGCAGCAGCTTCCTGCACGAAGTCCTGCGTTTTCGGCGCAATCCCGGCCACGCTGTTGATGCCGGATTTCTCGGCGGCCGACTGGGCATGGGCGACGGTCGCGAGAAGAAGGGATGCCGTTACGGCAGCAAGAATTCGTTTCATGGGCTTATCTCCTTTGAATGGATGCCATGTCGAACTACCGTTTGCGATCTGGGTTCCGTCGAGCAGCAGAAAGGCCCTCCATCAGAGGGAACCCTGCCTTCGACAAAGGAGCCTCACGAACGCTCCCCCAGGATCTAAAGCTCTGAGCTTTCGCAGGATTTTTTGCCGCGAATCGATTCCGATTTTCCGGAGAATGCAGTACTAGTCATGCTGTCCCGATCCATCACGCACATCCGGCGAGATACGAACATCATGAGCATTGGTTCCAGCGAGGCGACCTGGCCCTTCGGCGGCGGCGAGCTTGGCCAGCGCATCCGGAATTTCGACTGGGCCGCGACGTCCCTCGGACCCATCGACATCTGGCCTGCCAATCTGCGAATCAAGGTCAGCTCGTTGATCAATTCGCCGATCCCGCAGGTCCTGATGTGGGGCCCGGATCACGTGATGATCTACAACGACGGGTACCGCGAAATCGCAGGCGGAAATCACCCCAAAGCGCTCGGCAGCACTGTGCTGGAGATCTGGCCGGAGATCTGGGATTGGAACAGCCGGATCCTGCAATGCGGCTTTGAGGGTCAGGTCCAGAGCTATCGAGACCAGCCTCTGGTGCTGCATCGCAACGGTCGGCCTGAAGAGATCGTTTTCGACCTGTTCTATACGCCGATCTACAACGAGCAGGGCGGCGTTGATGGCGTGCTTTGCACGGTGCTTGAGAACACTGATCGCGTGCGGGCCGTGCGGGCGCTAGCCGAAAGCCAGGCCGAGCTCAGCCGCATCAGCGATGCGCTTCCCATTCTCGTCGGGTTTCTGGACGTCGACCACATCTACCGGTTCGCCAACAAGGGCTATCTGGAATGGTTCGGCCATCCCGCCAGTGCTGTCGTCGGCCGGCACATTCGCGAGATCATCGGCGAGGAATACTATCGCAAGCGGATCGCCTATCTCGAGCGTGCCTTCGCTGGCGAGCCTGTCGTCACGGATACGGTGATCCGCAGGCCAGGCGGCGACGACCGCACCGCCGAGGTGCGATACATGCCGCGGCTGACGGATGGCGGCACGGTCGATGGCATCTACATCCTGCTGATCGATATCGAAGACCGCAAGCGGGCGGAGCGGGAGCTGATGGTCAGCAACAACCGGTTCCGCGCCGCGGTGCGCGCCGTTCACGGCGTGCTGTGGACCAACAGCGCCGATGGCAGAATGATCGGGCCGCAGCCAGGCTGGGCCGAACTCACCGGTCAGCCCTACGAGGCCTACCAGGGCTACGGCTGGGCAGATGCTGTTCACCCCGACGATCGACAGGCGACCGTCGAAGCGTGGAACGATGCGGTCGCCGACCGGCACACCTTCATCTGGGAGCATCGGGTCCGCCGGCATGACGGCGTCTGGCGGATGTTTGCCATTCGCGGCGTTCCCATCTTCGATGATCAGGGAGAGATCGCCGAATGGGTCGGCGTCCACACCGATATTAGCGACCAGCGGCAGGCGGAAGACGAGCTGCGCCGCCATGCGGTGCATCTCGAGCGGCAGGTTCGCCACCGTCAGCGTGCCGAAGAGCAGTTGCGTCTGCTCAACGAAACGCTGGAAGCCCGCGTCAGCGAGGAGATCGCGACACGGCGGCAGGCCGAGCGGGCCCTGCAGCAGGCGCAGAAGATGGAAACCATCGGCAAGCTGACCGGCGGCGTCGCCCATGATTTCAACAATCTGCTGCAGGTCGTCTCCGGCAATCTGCAACTCCTGTCCAAAGACGTGGCCGGCAACGAGCGCGCCGAACGGCGGGTCGCCAATGCTCTGGCCGGTGTCAGCCGTGGCGCAAAGCTCGCAAGCCAGCTTCTCGCCTTCGGTCGCCGGCAGGCCCTGGAGCCCAAGGTCATCAACGTCGGCCGCTTCATGTCAGGCATGGACGACCTGCTGCGGCGCTCGATCGGCGAGGCCATCGAACTCGAAACCATCGTCGCTGGCGGGTTGTGGAACACCTTCGTCGATCCGGTGCATGTCGAGAACGCGGTTCTGAACCTCGCCATCAATGCGCGCGATGCCATGGAGGGCAACGGCAAGCTGACGATCGAGGTCGGCAACGCCTATCTCGACGACGACTACGTTCGCAACCATGCCGACGTCGAGGCGGGCCAGTACGTGGTTCTCTCCGTCAGCGACACCGGGTCGGGCATCTCGCCGGAGGTTCTGGAGCAGGTTTTCGAGCCGTTCTTTTCCACGAAGGCAGAGGGCAAGGGCAGCGGGCTCGGCCTTTCGATGGTCTATGGTTTCGTCAAGCAGTCCGGTGGCCATGTCAAGATCTATAGCGAGGTCGGCCACGGCACGACGGTCAAGCTCTATTTGCCCCGCGCCACGGCGGGCGAAGACCGCGAGGTCGTGATCCAGGCCGGCCCCATTGTCGGCGGCACGGAAATGATCCTTGTCGTGGAGGATGACGACGAGGTGCGCAATACGGTCGTCGAGATGCTGAGCGATCTCGGCTACAGCGTGCTGAAAGCGACCAATGCCCAGAACGCCCTGAGCGTCGTGGAAAGCGGCATCGCCATCGATCTCCTGTTCACGGATGTCGTCATGCCTGGCCCGCTGAAAAGCGTCGAAATGGCGCGCAAGGCCAAGGAGCGGCTGCCGGATATCGCCGTGCTCTTCACCTCGGGCTACACCGAGAACTCGATCGTTCACGGCGGCCGGCTCGATGCGGGCGTCGAGCTTCTGTCCAAGCCCTACACCCGCGAGGCGCTTGCACGGAAAATCCGGCACGTCATTGCCAACCAGAAGCAGCGTTCCGCTCTGAACCCGCGAGGGTCTGGTCCATCGGCATCCGGTCTCAAGGCCTTGGGCCACGAACCCGCCAAACCGGGGACATCCAGTTCCACCATACCGGATTCCGCTGCGATGACGCCCGATGTCTCCGTGACATCCAATCCCGGTGAGGTAGCCCTCGTGATACGGGCGCCCGGCCCGGCCCTGCTGACGGTCCTCGTCGTCGAGGACGATCCGTTGATCCGCGCCAACACCGTCGAACTCGTTGAGGATTTCGGCCATGCCGTGCTCGAGGCCGGCAGTGCGCGGGAAGCAAGGGAAAGGCTGGCCGAAGCCGCGGTCGATGTTCTCGTGACGGATCTTGGCCTTCCCGATGCCTCGGGAGCGGATCTTGCTGTCGACGCGCTGGCGACAAACCCGGCACTCGGCATCGTTTTTGCCACCGGCAACGATCGTGCGCCTGAGCAAGCGCCGCCAGAAGCAGTGCTGCTGCGAAAGCCCTATGATGCCGATGGTCTGGAAGCAGCCATCAAGGCAGCTGTGCGCAGAGCCAGCACACCCTGACCTGCAGCGTCTTGCTTCCGAAGGCATAACCTCGAAACGCCCGGGCGGAAATCACGCCTCGGCGGCGACAACGCTCCACAGAAGCTCTTCCGTATTGAGACCGTCGCTGAACAGCGCAACGAGATAGGCTGCCTCGATCTCGGCCTTCGGGCCGGTATGAGGGATCTGCCGATGGTCGCAGAGACGTTGGAAAACGCGAAAAAGCATATCCATCTCCGTTGGCGTAATCACAGTCCCTTCCTGGAAAACATACGAGCCTAGCATTTCATGCTCCCGGCTACACCAAAGCAGCCTCTGTTGGATGATCCCGACCGCGATGCTACCGCCGCATAGACCATCTTTTGTCACGTAACGTTTACCACAGCTATTTCAACACGTCGCGAAAGCTGCAGTATGGAGCAGGAGGCCTTTTGTACAAACACCTTTCCCTCGACGGACTGTTGCGGCCCCTTCCCCTTGATCAGCGATCAACGTTGGAGGAATTCTTTCGATCTACGCTTTCCTTTTCTGAGGAGAGCCATTGTTTTTCCGTAAATCGAACCAAATGAGGTTTTACACTTTTATCAGAACTGCCCTATTTTCACTCAAGGGTTATCCCGAACGCGAAAACTGCCTGGCCCTCACCTCGCAGCCGTTAGAGAGAAGAGACTGAACGATGCCTTGGCGTAACGAACCCATGCTTCCCGAGCATGTCGCTCTCTGTCAGCGCGTCTACGACGCTGCCCGCAAGAAGCGCAAGATCGCACCCGACAGTGATGCCAGCAATCCTGTCGCCGCCCTCGTCCTCACGCTCTATCGTCATGGCGTTCTTGATGAGGACGAACTCCTCAAGCGCGTCTTGAAGGCCCTCGACGAGAAGAACTGATGCGCCGCCGCCGACGCGAGCGGGCCTGCGGGAGCGGGTCCGGACCTGACGCGGCGATTACTGCAGAAATACCCGGACGCTCGCTGCACGCCCGGCTGCGTCAATCACGGTCAGCGTGGAATATCCGGTCCCGTCCGGCACCCACTGGTTGATGCGCCGTCGGCTGAGATCCGCCAAGGGCCGACCATTGGCGAGCCAACGAAACGGCGCGCGTCCGCCTTGAAGTTTGAGCGTGAGCGGCAACGGGACCCCTGAAACATCCTTGCCGAGATCGACGCGTGCCCCTTCAGGCGGATAGACGATCTGCGGCGCGGCCTCCCGAATATTGGCGCGAAGAAGGCCGCTTGTCGTCATGGAGAACCGCCGCTGACTGATCGGGAGGTCCTGCGCCGCAACGCGAACGGCGCCAGCCGGCGCACGCGGAAGCGGTACTCCGGCGATACCCGATTTCGCGAAGGCATCAAACAGGACAGGTGCCGCCGTGGTGTAGCCCGTCATCCCCGGCACGGCCCCATTGTCCGCCCGCCCAACCCAGACGCCGAGCACCGTTCGCCCGTCATACCCAACCGACCAGGCATCGCGATATCCGTAACTCGTCCCCGTCTTGTAGGCGATGCCACGACGCGCGCTACCGGCCGGCGGCAGCACGCCTGAGAGAATATCGGCCACCTGCCATGTGGCGACCGGATCGAGGATGGGCTCGCCAGCAATCGGTCCAGGGGCGGACTCGACCCCATCGCCAAGGCGGACCGGGTGGCCTTCATTGGCAAGTCCCGCATAGAGTTGCACCAGTTCGCGCAGCGACACGCCAAGACCGCCAAGCCCGATCGCAAGGCCCGGCGCCTCTCCCACCGGAAGCATCGGATTGATTCCGGCCCGACGCATGCGCAGCATCAGCCGGGAAGGCCCGACGGCGTCCAGCAAGCGGATGGCAGGAACGTTGAGCGATAGCTGCAGCGCCTGCCGGATGGTAACATCGCCCTGATAGGTCATGTCGAAATTGCGCGGGCGATAACCGAAGAAATCTGCCGGCCGATCCTCGATCACGGTTTCCTGCGACACCAGGCCTTCTTCAAAAGCGAGGCCATAGATGAACGGTTTGAGCGTCGATCCCGGAGAGCGCGGCACTCGGGTCATGTCGATCCAGCCTTTGCGGCTCGAATCGAGATAGTCAGAAGATCCGACCTCTGCCAGGATCTCGCCTGTCGCGGCATCCGCCATGACCATCGCAACGGAGATGCGTGGGCCCGCCCGTTCCGCGGCACCCTTCGCCACGGACTCCAGTGCCGCCTGGACAGGGGCAACAAGCGTCGTGCGCAGCGTAGAGGCGGCGGGCACCTTCCGGCGCGCGAGTTCGGCGAGATGCGGACTGAGCGTCGGCAGTGGACGGCGGCTTTCGGGCACGGGCATGAGGCTTGCGCGCTCGGCCTCACCCTCGCCGATGACGGCGGCGACCGCAGCCCGCTCCAGCACGCGGGCGCGGGCCGCTTCTGCCGCATGGGGATGCCGGTCCGGGCGGCGGCGTTCGGGCAGTTGTGGCAGGGCCACGAGCAGGGAAGACTCCGCGACCGTCAGACGGCGTGGCTCCTTTCCGAAATAGGCCAGACTTGCCGCCCGCACGCCTTCCAGATTTCCGCCATAGGGGGCGTGGGTAAGGTAGATGTCCAGAATTTGCGCCTTGGTAAGCCGACGCTCCAGTTGCCAGGCGCGGACCATCTGCCGGAGCTTTGCACCGATCGAACGGCTCTCGCGCGGCTCGATCAGACGGGCGACCTGCATGGTCAGGGTCGAGGCGCCCGAGACGATCCGCCCATGCGTCAGAAACTGTAAGGTGGCACGGGCGAGCGCGCGGACGTCGATGCCGCCATGTTCGGCGAAGCGGCGATCTTCATACGCGATGAGCATCCGGACGAATTGCGGATCGACATCCTTTGCGGTCGTTTTCAGGCGCCAGCGTCCGTCGGTTGTCGCAAAGGCGCGCAGCAGCCGGCCGTCGCGATCAACCATTTCCGCCGATGTTGCAAGCGCCGGGCCATCCAGCGGCGGCGGATAGGCATGATCCAGTGCATCGATCCCGAAAACGGCCATGACGGCAAGCGCGGCCAGCATACCGCCACCGATGAAGGTGGCGGTCATTGCCCGGACGAGCCGCCGGGGTTTCGGGAGGGAGCTAACCGAGGACCGCATCACTCGACTGCCTGAACCTCCATTCGTCCGGTCGCCGTGCGGGCGGAGAATTGCGGACGGTACATGTCCTCGACAGTGGCGGCGGGATGATCGTAGGTGCCGGGCGTGACGGCGCGCACGACATAAGCGACGGTCATGTCGTTCGAATCCCCGGCCGCATGGTCGAACGCGGCAACGAAACGGTCGCTCCAGAACTCGCTGTGGGCGGCCTGCATCTCGCCCAGCCATTCGAAATTCGACAGCTTGGCGCTATCCACCAGCGTCGGATTGTCGATCTCGAACCCGGCGGGCAGAAGGTCGGTCACGAGGATCCGTGCAGGACCGGGATTGAGGTCGGTCGCCTTGATCACAACCACATAGCGCTCGTTCTGGCGTGCCTCGCTGACATTCGCCGGCTCGCCGTCGAGCGTGTAGTAGCTGCGCTCGATGGCATAGCCATTGCCGCCGGCCGGAAGCGGAAAGGCCGGCGCTGCGACGGTCGTCACCGTCGCCGTGACCGGATCCTTGCCGCTATTGACGATGGTGACCGGACGGCCAAGGATCTCCTCGCCGGTCTTGCGGGCGGCAAAGGTGCCGGAAGACGCCACGCCGTCGATCGTCAGGGCAAGGCCCTCGTCTCCGCGAGACACGGCACGCGCGGCCAGCAGCATCCACAATTGCTCCTGTGTGCTTGTCGTCGATGTGCGATCCCAGGCTTCCGACACCTGTTTTGCAAGCGCCGGGATGATTGTCGGGACGGGACGGCTCTCGGCGGCCAGCGCCAGGACCGCGGCATCGTCGCGCAGGGCCGATCCGTAATCCGACCGGGCAAGGTCGGAAATCTTTGCATCCGTCGACATGGTCGCAGCCTGGGAAAACACGGTTTGCGCCCGGTTCGCATCCCCATACAGCGACAGCGCAGCGGCCAGGTGACCCTTCGACAGCGCAGTCGGAAACTCGCCGAGCTTCGTGTCGACGTAATAGCGGAGATCGCTGATGGCGGCCCTGCGATTGCGCGCGAGAACGTAGAGCGCATAGGCAATGCCGTTGCCCTGCTCCGTCACGTTGACATCATAGGACAGGGAGTTCTGCAGGTTGTCGAGTGCCTGGACCATGGCCCGCTCCGGCACGTCGAAGTTCTTCTCCCGGGCACGGGTCAGGAACTCGGTCACGTAGCTGTCGAGCCAGAGATCGCCGGAACCCGGCGCCCAGAGCCCGAAACTGCCGGACGACGACTGATAGGAAAGAACGCGGTGGATCGCATCCTCCACCCGCGTCCGCACGTCGCTGTCCAACGGAAGCCCGGACGGGACCGAGAGCTCGCTGAGGTAAAGGAGCGGCAAGGCGCGGCTGGTGGTCTGCTCCGCACAGCCATAGGGATAGCGGTCAAGCACCATGAGAAGTGCCGGGATGTCGAACGCCGCAGCCCGGCTGACGCTGAGGCTGACGGATGCCCCGCGCAACTGGCTTTCCGCCAGAAGACCCTCGTCCACCACAAGGCTCCCTCCCGGCTTCAGCTCGACCGGAAAACGGGTGGTGACGGGAAGGGAAGCGGGCCGGACGGGAATGGCCAGGGTCTGCTCGAGAGCCTGTCCACTGGCATCGACGATCTTGATGGTCAGTGTGCCGTCACCTGGCTGGATGCCTTTCAGCGGCAATGTCACATCGACCTTCGCGCCCGCCGGAATGGCGAAGCGCTGGGCGAGGGATGCCGTATCCACGGACACGGAGGGATCGGACTCGATCGTGATCGAAAGATCGCCGGCCGGCGCGTCGGTGTTGGCGATATCGAGACGCAACTCCGCGCTATCGCCAGGCGCGAGGAATTTCGGCAGGCTGGCAGCGACGACGACCGGATCGCGAATGACGACGTCTGCCGTCGCGTGGCCGACGCCGGTCTTCGTCCAAGCCACGGCCATGACGCGCGCGGTCCCGTTGAACTGCGGAATATCGAAGCCGATGATGGCCTTGCCCTCGGCATCGAGCTTGACTGGGCCGGAGAAGAAGGCGACCAGCTTCTCGGTCGGCGGACTGCCCTGCAGTGCCATGGCGCCGCCATCGCCACCCGTCCGCAACCGTCCGGTCGCGCCGAGCGAGCCGTCGATCAGGCGGCCATAGAGATCGCGGATTTCAAGGCCGAGCCGGCGCTGGCCGAAGTACCAGCCGTCGGGATCCGGCGCCTGATAGCGCGTGAGGTTGAGTATACCGACATCGACGGCAGCCAATGTGACGTAAGCGTCCTCGCCGACACCGGCGCCCGCGACGCTGACCGGAATGTTGAGCGTCTGGCGGGGAAGCGTCTTTTCCGGCAGCGTCAGGGAAACATCGAGCCTGCGCTCGGCCGGATCCACCGTCAGCCACTTGACCCCGATCGCGCGCATCGGCATGCGGCTGTCCTGCGCGTCTCCCGGGCGATAGAGCGTCGCGGTCACGTAAGCGCCCGCGCCGAAATCGGCCGTGACCGGCAAGGCGATCTTGTCTCCGGTCGCGGGGATCGAGACCGTCTTGGTTGCGATCAGCGTCTCCGAGCCCACGGTTATCAGGAGCTCGCCTGCAAATCGCGGCGAGACGTTAAGGGTCGCCGTTTCCCCCACCTTATAGCTGTCCTTGTCGAGCGCGATCTCCAGGCCGTCAGGCGTTTCGGTCGAGGTCGCTGCGACATAGAAGCCGGCATCGAACTCGACGCTGGAAACGGGATCGCCACCGGGAGCTGCCACCTCCAGCCGGTAGCGTCCCCAGGTCACGGGAACACTGAGTGTGCCGCCCTCAAGACCGGCATCCAGCGTGCCGTTCGACAGCAGCTTCGTCGAAAGGATGGGTTCGTACCGCCACGCCGTCCCCTCTCGATACCACTGATACTGCCGCTCGACGCTCATGAGCTTCCAGCTCAGGCCCTTCATCGCCTTGCGCGCGCCATCCGGCCCGATACCGATCACCTGAAACGTGCCGGTCGAATTCTCGGTCAGCGCGCCATTGAAATTCGGCTTGATGCCGATCCTGTCGGTTTCGGCCCGCACCGGAAGCTCCAGCGTCCGCTCGACGGCCCGCCCGCCGGCCTCCTGAAGCCGCACCGCGATCGTGGCGTTGACGAGCTGGGTCGTGGCAGGAAGCTCGGAGAGATCGACATCGAAACGCGCCTTTCCGTCCGCATCGAGCGGCGGCAGCAGGTCGAGCGTCTGTCGGCTGTCCTCGGTGTTTTCCTCGTCGGCAAGGCCAAAGACATAGCCCGGATAATCGGCGCTCTCATGCGTGGGCTTTAAAAGCACGTCGCCTTCCAGCTCAAGGCCTGCGGCAGGCGCGCCGTAGAGATAGCGACCATCGACGGTTACCGGCACCGGCGTGCCGGGTGTCATCGCTTGTGCAGCGCTCTTCAGGTCGAATTCGATGCGGTCCGGCACGAAGTCGTCGACCTGGAACGGCTTCACGCTGATGGCTTTGCCCTTCGGGTCCGTGAACACCTGGACGGTCCACGTGCCGCGCATGGCGTTCGGCTGCAGCACCATGTCGAGCGCATAGCCGCCGAGCTTGCTGTCTCCAGACACGATCCGCCGGTCCTCCACGCCGTCAGGGCGCAGGAACACGAAGGTCAGCGGCAGGTCGGTGACGGCTGTAGCCGTCGGGTCGCGCGCAAGCGCTGAGACATGAACCGTCTCGCCTGCCCGATAGATGCCGCGTTCGGTCCAGGTAAGCACATCCACGGCCCCCGGCGCAGGACGCCCGGTAACGCCGCGGTCCGACAGATCGAAGCCGGCACGCGTCATGTCGAGAAACACATAGTCGTCCGAACCGGCCCGGGCAGAAATCACGGCCGGCAGGGCGGCATCGGCACCGCGCAGCAGACCGGCATCGAACACGGCACGGCCATCGGCATCGCTGGTCGCCGTGCCGAGCACTTCGTTGTTTTTGGCAACAAGCTCGAGCACGATGCCCGGCAGGGGCCTTGCGGAGGAAAGAGAACGAGCGAAGACGCTGAGGCCATCGGTGCCAGCGAAAGTGGACAGGCCGATATCGGAAACCACGAACCATTGCGTGGCCTGGCTATCCCATTCGTTGGACGCGCCGGTGGCCGAGACGGCCGTCAGCACATACACGCCCGGCTTGCGCTTCGACAGCGCCTCATCCACCGGGAAACTCGTCACGACCTCCTTGTTGAGGTCGGTCTGGAGGTCGATCGTGCCCTGCCAGACCAGTTCGCCGCTCTCGTTCTGGATACGGTCGGCGCTGTAGCCGTCAAGCTGGGTCAGAAACTGCGAGTTCGTCAGCAGTTGGGCGATGTTGCGATCGCCGACGCGGTAGAGCTTGAGGTTGGCGCTCGTGGTGTTCACAGACACAAGGGGAATGCCGCGGCGCGCCGTCATCGGCAGAACGAAGCTGTCTCCCGTAAAACGGACCATGGCCGGGCGGTCGGGAACGTAGAGATCAAGATCGACGACCGCCTCAAGCGGCTCCTCGACGGAGGACGGCAGGCCGGGGCGCAGCGAAAGCTTATAGCGCTGCCCATGCGACAGGCCTTCGACGCAGATCTGACTGTCCTTCGCCTCGACGGCCTGCGGCGCGGCTTTGTCCAGCGTCAGGAACGGCGTGTAATCGACGCCCGGCTGCAGTGGCTCGGAAAACTGCACGCACGCGCGGGGCGAGGCGGCCTCCGCCTCCACGGTGTTGCCGATCACGCGAAAGCCGTTCTTGCTGCGCAGGTCGGCAAATGCTGCCCGTACGGTCGGATTCTCGACCAGGGCGAGGCTCGCCTTGTAGGCCTCGAGCGCCGGACGAAAGCTTTCGGTAGCGGCGAGCGCCTGCCCGAGCATTGCCAGAGCCTCGGCGCGGTCGGTTGCGGTTCGTGAAAGCTCGTAGCCGTTGATGGCAGCGAGTGCGGACTGGTTGGCGACAGCCGCATTGCCGGTGATGAGATTGGCCGTGCGGGCGGCCTGCGTCCACAGACGCCCATCATCAGAATCGATGGCAAGTGCGGCCATCAGACTCTGAAGCGATGCTTCGATGGCGCCATCCTGACGTTCCCGGGCAGCCTGGGCGATAAGCGCTGCTCGACCGGATTCAGCGCGATCCTCCGGGACGGTAAGAGCGCGTTTGGCGTCTCGCGCCTGGGTAACCAGATCCTCCGAGAGGAAGGGCAGCGCAAGCGCCGCGCCGATATCCGGGCCAGCCGTCCCGGCATCCACAATCCGGCCGGCGATAGCACCAGGAAAGGCGTTGATCGTGTGGAAATCCGACTTGAGAAAACACCACTTCACCTTGGGATTATAGGTAAAGGCTCGGCAGTTGCGGTCTGCGATGCAGACCTTTTCGCAGGCGGACAGCGAGAGGTTCTGCTCCGTGCGCAGGTCGAAACCGAAATAATCCTGGTCCTGCGTCGTGACGATCGTTCGCCCGCCGGCGGCTTGCGCCGCGATGGCCGAAGCGATCAGCATCAGAAGACCGACGGCAAACCGAAGTGTCGCGCGCATACCGAGTTCCCCCCTCAAGGCCCGGCCTGCTCACGGCGGTCGGTTCCGCTGCCACTTTCTGTCCGCCCCCCGTCATTGTCAATGCGAACGCACCCTGCCGGCGAAGCCGCCGCATGCAGAACGGAACGCGTGGACGCGACATGCACGCCGAGCCATCCGCCGACCAGGCCGTCGCGTCAGCCGGCCTGTCGCTGCGGGCGGGCGCGAAGGTCGATGAGAGCGGCGGCGGCATAGGCCTGGGCAACGATTTCCGGCACCAGATCGATATCCGGCAGGGAGCCCAAGCCCAGTGGCCCGATGGCGAAGAGACCAAGCCCGCGGCCACGTCCATCCAGAAGTTCACCGGCCGAATTGACCGAGAGACCGAGCTGGAGCTCGTCCGTCACGGCGAGCTGGTTGCGAAGCGCGGCTGCGATCACAGGCACGTCGAGATCGGCCGACAGGCAACGGCAATCGATGATTCGATCCGCCGCAAACAGACTTTCGCCCTGCTCGCCGGACCAGCGGACGACAAGGCCCTTGCTTGAGCGACGCAGCGCCGTGCCGCGTCTGAGATCCGTCAGGCCGGCGCCTAGCTCGCGCTCCAGTCGCGCATGGACATCCGCCGGCAGACGGTTGCGATGAGCGTCGTAGATCGAGCGAAGATGGCGGTTGAACTGCCGCTTCTCGCTGGGCGGGAGCGACGACCAGAGCGAGCTTGCACGCTTGCGCAACCCGTTCATGGCCGCCTGCCAGCTCCAGCCATTTTCCTCAGCCTCCGCACAGGCCTCCCGCACGAATCGCAGAATGTGGCGCAGCTGAGACGGCATCGGCTGGGTCGGAAAGACCGAGTCAGCGGCAAGCCGCGTGTGCGGCTGCGGCAGGAAGCCACGGCGCGAAAGAATGGAGATCCGTCCGCCGAACCCCGCGTCGCGCAGTTGCAGAACCTGATCCACGGCGCGAAGACCGCTGCCCATGACGATGACATGCTTTTCGGCGCTGTCCGGCGTGGTGATGTCCCGGTTCACCGCCCGCGCCACGTCGCCCGCGTCAGCCTTGAGCCCGTACCCCGTTGCAAGGATTACCTCATCAAACACCATGGCGCCGCCATCGGCAAAACCAAGGCGCACACCCCCGTGCTCGAGACGAC
Source organism: Rhizobium sp. Leaf384 (assembly GCF_001424065.1). Lineage (GTDB taxonomy): Bacteria > Pseudomonadota > Alphaproteobacteria > Rhizobiales > Rhizobiaceae > Ferranicluibacter. The sequence goes on along the minus strand of NZ_LMQE01000008.1, from coordinate 178,968 downwards.
GAATATCGTCGGCAACATCATGCGACATCTGAACCGTGACGTCGCGCCGCTGGGCGAGCGCCTCGGAGAAGCGCTGGTAGACGTAGTCGCTGAAGATCGACTTCGGAACGAAAATCTGCCCGAAACCGGGGATGGCAGCCGATACGGCATCGCGGAACTCGCTGCTCGCCTGAAGCCACCGCGTGAAATCCTTCGGTTCCCCGGTCGCCACAGAGAGATCCCGCGCACGGCTGTTCAGGATCTCGGTCGAGCGCGCGCCGGCCAGAGCCTGTCCGCCGCTGATGGTGGGAGCCGGATCGAAAAGTCGAAGCCGGAACGGTTGGGTGACCGTCTTGAGGAGAGCGATCGCCATCATGATTCCGGAGAAGCCGCGCCCCACCACCGCGATCTCGCGCGGCTCGCCGGGGATGCGTCGGCTGGACGTGGGAAAGCCCTGAACCGTCATATCATTCCTCCCTTGCTGCCACCTCTGGCAGGTCTCGGATGGTTGAACCTGATGCCCTCGCCCCGATCGTCCCTGGGACGTCAATGGCGCATGCGTTCACATATGCGGTCTCTGTCGTCGACAGATTACACCATGGGTCTTGGCCGCTATCAAGCGGTTTCAGCCTTCGTTGACGACGGCGATCGCCAAGGTCTGAGCTTGGCGAACAGAACACGAGCGCGACCTGCCAATGAAAAAGGGGCCGCTCTCGCAGCCCCTGATCTGTCTGTCAGCGCACGGCGCGATGCGCCTGCTGTCGCTCCATCCGTCGAAGAAACGCATTGATGTCGGCCCGACCGCTCCGCACCTGGCGCTTGCGGACCATGACGCCCATGATTCGGGCTGCCGTCGAAACCGTCATGTCGTCGAGCGGACTTTCGCTCGACCATGGCTTGGTCAGCTGCGACGTTACGACTTCCCGGACGGACGTCGGCAGAATGTCGGTGCAATCCCGCATATGGTCGAAGACCAGCGCGATCGGCAGGAGTGCACCCTGATGGTAGATGGTCGGCGCATCGGCGCCCCCATCCCAGTCCTCGTAGGCGTCGATTGCCTCGCGGAACAGCTGATGCAGGTTGATCGGAGCATGCCCCTGGTGAAGTTCTGGCAGCAGTGTCTTCATCTGCGTCTCCTCACTTTGCTTCGACGCGGGCGGGTCGCGCCTGCACATTTCCGCCAGATGTATTAATGACCTGCTTTCCCCTCCGGTTCCAGCCTTTGGAGAAATTTTTTTGCGCACTTTTGTGCAAAGCCAATCATCATTTCAATGATTACAATAGTTTAAGACGGGCACAACGCACTTCTGCCCTTGTCGGACGTGTGGCGTGGAAAGGGCTGATTAACCTTTATTTTCTATTGAATAGAGGTGCCCATCGGCCCTCATGTTCCCGAGTTTGCAGGTTCCTATGCGTCTATCCAGAACAAATCTTCCCCACGGTATCGACAGTACGAAAGCCGAAGATGCGCCGCAGCGCATCGAGCCGGTCAAGCGTATCTACGGCACGCCGGAGACACTCGGCGGCGCTTTCCTGTCGGGTAACGATGCGGAGAACGCCGACGAGATGGCAGCCGGCGAGATCGAAGGACGGGCGCCGATCTGGCAGAGCAACTTCGTGATCGGCCCCAACGTCCGCTTTACCCGAACACCGGACAGCGCCTACCCCAAACGTAGCCCGAAATCGCCACCCATGCTTGAAATGGTTCAGATCAGCGAGCAGCCGAACGAGCCGCTGGCCGCCTTGACCTCGGACATGATCGAAGCCGACGCTTCATTGGAACGACCTGAAATGACACAGACTTTCGATATCCCCACCGATTTCGCAACGGCGCGCGGCGCGCTCGCCTTGGCGCTGAAACTGCGCCGCGAATTTTCCCAGCCGGAAAGCTGGCCACAGGCACAGATCGAAGCACCACGTGCCGACGCGTTGCAGGATCCGCTCGAGGTGGAAGAGGAACCTGTCGTGACACCGGTTATCGACGACGCCGCTATCAAGATGGAAACGGCCCCATCCGTTGCGCCTCGGGCCTTCAGCTTTGCCATCAACGACGCGATCTTCTTCGAGACCCTGCTCTCGAACCCCGATTTCGATCCGTCGCTTTCTCTTGTTCCGGCGCCGGCTATCCGCGATATCCCGGCCGTCGAGCCAACGCTCATGCCGACGGCGCATCCAGTATTATCAGAAAAGGCCATGGCCTCGACGGCTCCCGCAAACGCGACCGTTGCGTTTCGTGCAAGCCCCGAATCCGTTACGGCCCTCTATCGCGTGATCGAGGTCGGTGCGACCAAATCCGCGGTGTTGCCGGTCGTTGACGAGGGCGCGGACACGGTGACCCTGGGAACCGAGCAGATGCCGCAAGCTGCTCCCGAGCCTATCCCTGCCGACATCCCCATGGCTCCCGACGCTGCGGAGACGGAAGCGCCGGCTGCCATCAAGCCGCGCATCCGCGCCGCTCAGGTTCTCGCCGGACGGCTGACCCCTTCGCTGCAACTGAGTGCCGCGGCACGCGCGATCGATCTCTCGGTGTTGCCGGAGATGGAGGGCTATCAACTCCCGCCGGTCGACCTTCTGCAGGAGCCGGTGTTCCAGCAGACCACCTCGATGAGCCAGGAAGCCCTGGAGCAAAGCGCCGGCCTGCTCGAAAGCGTGCTGGAAGACTTCGGCGTCCGCGGCGAGATCATCGATGTGCGGCCCGGCCCTGTCGTCACGCTATATGAATTCGAGCCGGCCCCGGGGGTCAAATCCTCGCGCGTCATCGGTTTGTCCGACGACATCGCCCGCTCCATGTCGGCCCTGTCGGCCCGCGTCGCGGTTGTTCCGGGCCGCAATGTCATCGGCATCGAGCTGCCCAATCCGGTGCGCGAAACGGTCTACTTCCGGGAGATGATCGAATCGCACAGCTACGAGGAAACGAAGTTCAAGTTGCCGCTCTGCCTCGGCAAGACGATCGGTGGCGAACCTGTCGTGGCGGAACTCGCCAAGATGCCGCACCTTCTCGTGGCAGGAACGACGGGCTCCGGCAAGTCTGTCGCGATCAACACCATGATCCTGTCGCTGCTCTATCGGTTGAAGCCCGAGGAATGCCGCCTGATCATGGTCGATCCGAAGATGCTGGAACTGTCGATCTATGACGGGATCCCGCACCTCCTGACCCCCGTCGTCACCGACCCGAAGAAGGCCGTCATGGCGCTGAAATGGGCCGTTCGGGAAATGGAAGATCGCTATCGCAAGATGTCGCGGCTCGGCGTGCGAAACATCGACGGCTACAACAGCCGCGCGGCCATTGCCCGGGCCAAGGGCGAGACGGTGTTCACGACGGTCCAGACAGGTTTCGATCGCGGCTCCGGCGAGCCGGTGTTCGAAGAGCAGGAACTCGACCTTGCGCCGATGCCCTACATCGTCATCATCGTCGATGAGATGGCCGACCTGATGATGGTGGCTGGCAAGGAGATCGAAGGCGCGATCCAGCGGCTCGCCCAGATGGCCCGTGCCGCCGGCATCCACCTGATCATGGCGACGCAGCGTCCCTCGGTCGATGTCATCACCGGCACGATCAAGGCCAACTTCCCGACCCGCATCTCCTTCCAGGTGACCTCGAAGATCGACAGCCGCACCATCCTTGGCGAGCAGGGTGCAGAACACCTGCTCGGACAGGGCGACATGCTGCACATGATCGGCGGGGGGCGCATCGCCCGCGTGCACGGACCGTTCGTCTCCGACGAGGAGGTCGAGAAGGTCGTCAACCATCTGAAGGCGCAGGGCCGCCCGGAATATCTCGGCACGGTGACCGAGGATGCGGACGAGGTGGAAGAGTCTCCCGAAGAAGATACGGCCGTGTTCGACAAGTCCGGCATGGCCGAGGAAGACGGCCAGGATCTCTACGACAAGGCCGTGAAGGTGGTGCTGCGCGACAAGAAGTGCTCCACGTCCTATATCCAGCGCCGCCTGCAGATCGGTTACAACCGTGCCGCCTCCCTGGTCGAGCGGATGGAGCGCGAAGGCCTCGTGGGTGCGGCCAACCATGTCGGCAAGCGGTCAATTATCGCTGGCGGACGGGATGCCATCGAGCCCGTCAGCATCGAGCCTGCCGTGATGGAGAGCGACGACTGAAAAACGAGCGCGCAACCGGGGCATGGCAACATGCCTCGGTGCTGGCATCCGGTCCCTGGCGAGGGACGCAAGCTCCACCGCCATCAGCGGAACCAAATCCCCCCGTCTGGATTGATGGAGATTGTTCAAAGGCGCATCACTGCGCATGGGAGGTCATATCATGATGAAGTTCTTCGTCTCTGCCAGCATGGCGCTGGCGATTGCAGCCGGCGGATCCGCCGGTTTTGCGGGCATCGCCAACGCTCAGGGTGTCGAATTGCGCGTTGGGCCCGATGGCATTCGCCCGGTCATTCGCGAACCGCGCCGTGAGCGTGGACGCGATCGTTGCGGCGAGCGCGAAGCCCGTGCAGCAGCACGCGATTCCGGCCTGCGCGATCCCGAAGTTGTTCGGGTCACCGAACGCCGCGTCGTCGTGGAAGGCATGACCCGCCGTGGTCCTCAGCGCATCACCTTCGCCAACCGGAACGGCTGCCCGGAAATCTGAGACGCGTTTCTGCAAACAGACACGCCAAACCGAAAGGGCTTCCGTGTCACTACGGAAGCCCTTTTTCATGTCATCGACCAGATTCGCTAAAGGGTGGTCTCAGTCGAGCAGTTCAGCTGGAACCTTGCCGCCGTTTTCCGACAGCTTCTGAAGCAGCGCCTTGTGCAGGAACATGTTCATCTTGCCGGAGTCGTTTGCGTCGCCGGTATAATGCAGCTCCTGCGCAAGTTCCTTGCGTTCGGAAAGGCTGGCTTCCATGCCGAGCGCCTTCATCAGATCGACAATCGAATGACGCCAGTCGAGCTTCTGGCCCTTGGCGGCGACAGCCTTGTCGAGCATTGCGGCGACATCGACCGGACCGGACGCCGACGCGGTCGTCGGCGCGGTGGCCGAAGGCGCCTGGGACGGGGCAGCGACGGGTGTTCCGGACGGCATTCCAGACGCCGAGCCGGAAGCTGTACCTGCGGTTCCCGTCGGGGCAACCGGGGTCGCCGAGGGCGCTGTGGACGCAACGACGGGACCGGCGCCTGACGGGTTCAAGGTCGTGCCGGTCGGCGATGCCGGTGCCGTGGCCTTGTCGTGATGACCGAAGATCGCATCCTTGATCTTGTCGAAAATGCCCATTGGGAACGTCCTCCTGTGGTGGGGCGGCGCATTTCATGCGCACGGTGCTCAACGCTTTACCTATGCTGTAGGTTTCGTTCTCCAAGGGCTTGCGGGAAGTGACGCTGTAAAGCGGCGACAGAAAGTGGCCCGGATCCGTGCTCCGCCGCCTCACGCGCCTTCGACTGTCTCCGCACCGCCAGAGATTTTCCTTCAAATTACCCACGTTTTGCTCTAAAGCGCAGGACAATTCCCTCTTCTGGACACGAAAGTCGCAAGGCCATGGACAAGTTCGTCAAGCTCACCGGCGTCGCCGCTCCCCTGCCCGTCGTCAACATTGACACCGACATGATCATTCCGAAGGATTATCTGAAGACGATCAAGCGGACAGGGCTCGGCACCGGCCTTTTCGCCGAAGCGCGTTATAACGAGGACGGCACGCTCAACGAAAGTTTCGTCTTGAACAAGCCTGCCTACAAGGACGCCAAGATCCTCGTTGCCGGCGACAATTTCGGTTGCGGTTCCTCGCGCGAACACGCTCCTTGGGCCCTTCTCGACTTCGGCATCCGTTGCGTCATCTCGACCTCGTTTGCCGACATCTTCTACAACAACTGTTTCAAGAACGGCATTCTGCCGGTCGTCGTCAGCCCCGAGGATCTGGAAAAGCTGATGGACGATGCGAGCCGCGGTTCGAACGCCGTTCTTACCGTCGACCTCGAAAACCTCGAAATCACCGGCCCCGATGGTGGCAAGATCAGCTTCGAGCTCGATGCCTTCAAGCGCCATTGCATGCTGAATGGCCTCGACGATATCGGCCTGACGCTGGAGAAGGTCTCGGCCATCGACGGCTTCGAGAAGGCTAACGCCGTAGAGCGTCCCTGGGCTTGACCCAGGACGCCAGCACCGCCGCTTCGCGACGGCGGATCTCTTCCGGCTCGCCGTTCGAGAGCGCGGCGGGCTATTCGCGTGCCGTGGTCGAGGGCAATTGGTGTTTCGTCTCGGGAACGACGGGCTATGATTATGCGACGATGACCATGCCGGAAGCGGTAGAGGATCAAGCCCGCAACTGCCTGAAGACCATCGCCGCCGTTCTGCACGAGGCCGGCTTCGCGCTGTCCGACATCGTCCGCTGCCGCTACTACATTACCGAGTCGTCCTCTGCCGACCTGGTTTTCCCCATTCTGGGAGAAGCGTTCGGCGAGATCCGCCCGGCTGCCACCATGGTCGTCTGTGGCTTGATCCGCCCCGAAATGCGGATCGAGATCGAGGTCACGGCGCTTCGGCGCTGATCACGGCACCCAGATATCCCGTCGCACATCAGCACCTCAACGCAAGAACGCCCCGCTTTTGACGGGGCGTTCCTATATCCGGTATTTGATCGTTGACAGATCAGGCAGCCGTTGCGCGGCGGACGTCGTCGTCCGTCAGGATGCCCGAGGCCCGCAGCAGGGCTGCAAAGCGGCCGTTGGACTGGCTGAGCTCGTTGAAGCCGCCCATTTCGACCACCCGGCCACGATCCATGAAGACCACCAGGTCGGCTTCGCGAACCGTCGACAGACGGTGTGCGATGATGAACGTCGTCCGGTCCTTGCGCAGGTTGTCGATCGCGTCCTTCACCCGGTTTTCCGTTTCCACGTCAAGCGCGGATGTGGCTTCGTCCAGCACCAGGATCGGTGCGTTCTTCAGGATAGCCCGAGCGATCGCGATCCGCTGACGCTCGCCGCCGGAGAGGCGGTTACCCCGTTCGCCGACCCGTGTGTCGTAACCCGTGTCGCGGCTTTCGATGAAGTCCGAAGCAGCGGCAGCTTCAGCAGCCTTCACGACCTCTTCGAGCGTTGCATCCTCACGACCGAGACGGATGTTGTCCGAGATCGACCGGTTGAGGAGGCCAGCATCCTGGAAGACCGTAGCGATCGACGCACGCAGCGACTTGCGCGTCACCTTGGCAACATCGACGCCGTCGATCAGGACCTTGCCGGAGTTCGGTTCGTTGACACGCTGCAGCATGTTGATCAGCGTGGTCTTGCCGGAGCCGGTCGGGCCGACGATGGCGATGGTCTGGCCAGCCTTTACCTTGATGTTGATGTCGTGCAGGCCATCCGTGGTGCCCGGGAAGTGGTAGGTGAGATCACGGAACTCAACGTCGCCACGAACATGGTTCAGTTCGCCGGCATCGGCAGGCTCTTCGCGGTCACGGACCGAATCTTCCAGGTTGAAGAAGTCTTCGAGCTTGGCGCGGGCTTCGAAGATCTGGTTGACGAAGTTCTTCATCTGGTCGAGACGGCCGATCAGAAGGTTTGCAAAGCCGATGAAGGCAACCACTTCGCCAACACCCAGTTCGCCGCGCTGGACGAGGAGGGTACCGATGACGAGGATCGTCATCATGGAGATCGTGGAGGCCATGCGATTGAGGCCGCTGGCCAGCGCCCACCAGTCGAGAACCGGGAGCTGGACCGACATGAGCTTCTGCGTGAAAGCCTTCAGTTCGCGTGTTTCGGCTTCGATGCGGTTGTAGCTATGGACGACCGAGACGTTGCTGATGGCATCCGATACATGGCCGAACACGGTGTGATAGTGACCTTCAACGGCAGCCTGACCGTCCTTCGTCTTCGCCATGACAAGCTTGCCGATGATGACATAGAGCGTGCCGAGAACGACAAGGACGAGCGAGAGGCGATAGTCCATGGCAAAGGCCGTGGGAACCAGCAGGGTCAGCGCAACAGCGGTCGAGAGATGCTCGCGCATGAATTCGAGCCAGAGGCCGAACAGCGTTTCGCAAGCCCGCAACAGCGTATGCAGGGCGTTCGATGTCCCGCGCTGGCTGTGCCAGGACAGCGGCATGGAGATGATGCGGCCGAACGCCTCCGTGATGAGCGTCGCGCGGCGCTGATGCGCCAGGCGGTCGGCTTCACGGGCAACCAGCACGAAAGCGATGGTGTTGAAGATGCCGAGCGTCGCCCACATGATAAGGGTCGACGTGACTTCCGTTTTGGAGGAGATCGCGTCGATGATGCGGCCGAACAGGATCGGCTCGGCAATCGTGATGGCCGCCAGCACAATGTTGGCAATGACGATCGCAGAAACGCGAAACTTGTGAGCGGCGAGATACTGGAGAGCTCTCGCATAGACCTGAAACAATGACACTGTCTTATCCCTCGTGGGAAATCTCGTTGTCGCGCCAGACCGGCCAACCGGCCCGGCTTGAAGGCGAACCGGTCAGAAGACGTGCTTCTCCCTGTTCGATGACGCCACTATCGCAATCGCAACATGAATGGTCGCTGAACAGGGTATTCATGTTGCGGTGCAGCGCGATAAGCGCGGTGCATTCCCTGCACGACACGGCCCTTTCCATCCGGAGCGGACCGCGGATTTTCTGTTCCGCTGCCGCGGAACAGGCCGCGTGCGCAGGCTTCCGCTGTCCGCACGGAAAAGACGCCGGGGCGTGCTGAATCTCGCATCCCGTGAAATTCCGAAATTGAACTTCCTAAAGTGAGCCGATAGAGTTCTTCCGCGGTGCAGCAGAGCCGCACGTCAAGGTGTAGGAGGCCAGCTTGTCCATCAAAAAGATTCTCGTTGCCAATCGATCCGAAATCGCCATCCGCGTGTTTCGAGCAGCCGACGAGTTGGGCCTGAAAACCGTGGCCGTCTGGGCGGAGGAGGACAAGCTCGCCCTGCACCGGTTCAAAGCCGACGAAAGCTATCAGATCGGGCGAGGCCCACATCTGGAACGCGACCTCGGACCGATCGAAAGCTACCTTTCGATCGAGGAAATCCTGCGCGTGGCCAAGCTGTCAGGCGCGGATGCGATCCATCCGGGTTATGGCCTGCTGTCTGAGAGCCCCGAATTCGTGGACGCCTGCAAGGAAGCCGGCATCATCTTCATCGGACCGACGGGCGACACGATGCGCCGCCTCGGCAACAAGGTGGCGGCCCGCAATCTCGCGATCGAGATCGGCGTCCCCGTGGTACCCGCCACCGAGCCGCTGCCGGACGACATGGCCGAAGTGGCGCGCATGGCCGAGGAGATCGGCTATCCCATTATGCTGAAGGCCTCCTGGGGCGGTGGCGGGCGCGGCATGCGCGCCATTCGCGATCCGAAGGATCTTGCCCGCGAGGTGACGGAAGCCAAGCGCGAGGCGAAGGCGGCCTTCGGCAAGGACGAGGTCTATCTGGAGAAACTCGTCGAGCGTGCCCGCCATGTCGAAAGCCAGGTTCTCGGCGATACGCACGGCAATGTGGTCCACCTGTTCGAGCGCGACTGTTCGGTTCAGCGCCGCAACCAGAAAGTCGTGGAGCGGGCGCCCGCCCCCTATCTGAACGAGGCGCAGCGTCAGGAACTTGCGGCCTATTCCGTCAAGATCGCCCAGTCGACCCAATACGTCGGTGCCGGCACGGTCGAGTATCTGATGGATATGGATACCGGCAAGTTCTACTTCATCGAGGTAAACCCGCGCATCCAGGTGGAGCATACCGTGACGGAAGTCGTCACGGGGATCGACATCGTCAAGGCGCAGATCCACATTCTTGACGGCCATGCCATCGGGACGCTGGAATCGGGTGTACCGAAGCAGGAGGACATCCGCCTGAATGGCAATGCGCTTCAGTGCCGCATCACCACCGAGGATCCCGAACAGAACTTCATTCCCGACTATGGTCGCATCACCGGCTATCGTTCGGCGGCCGGCTTCGGCATTCGGCTTGATGGCGGCACAGCCTACACCGGCGCTGTCATTACCCGCTTCTATGACCCGCTGCTCGTCAAGGTAACCGTCTGGGCGCCGGGTGCGGCCGAGGCGATCACCCGCATGGAGCGCGCGCTGCGCGAGTTCCGAATCCGCGGCGTGGCGACGAATCTGACCTTTCTCGAAGCCATCATCACGCATCCGAAGTTCCGGGACAATTCCTACACGACGCGCTTCATCGATACCACGCCCGAGCTCTTCCAGCAGGTCAAACGGCAGGACCGTGCGACAAAGCTGCTGACCTATCTCGCCGACGTCACTGTCAACGGCCACCCGGAAGCCAAGGGCAGGCCACGCCCGCCGGCAGATGCTGCCAAGCCGGTCGTCCCGTTCGCACGCGGCGAAGTGGTTTCCGGCACCAAGCAGAAGCTGGACGAACTCGGCCCGAAGAAATTCGCCGAGTGGGTTCGTGCCGAAAAACGTGTGTTGATGACCGACACGACGATGCGCGACGGCCATCAGTCGCTGCTGGCGACCCGCATGCGGACCTACGACATCGCGCGAATCGCCAACACCTATGCCAAGACCCTGCCGCAGCTCTTCTCGCTGGAATGCTGGGGCGGCGCGACCTTCGACGTCTCCATGCGCTTCCTCACCGAAGACCCGTGGGACCGCCTTGCCCGCATTCGCGAGGACGCGCCCAACCTCCTGCTCCAGATGCTTTTGCGCGGCGCGAACGGCGTCGGCTACAAGAACTATCCGGACAACGTCGTGAAGTATTTCGTGCGCCAGGCAGCCCGCGAAGGCATCGACGTGTTCCGCGTGTTCGACTGCCTGAACTGGGTGGAGAACATGCGCGTGTCGATGGACGCCGTGAATGCGGAGAATCGCATCTGCGAGGCGGCGATCTGCTACACGGGTGACATCCTCAGCTCCGCACGCCCGAAATACGACCTGAAATACTACACGGCGCTGGCCGGCGAGCTGGAGCGGGCCGGCGCTCACATGATCGCGCTGAAGGACATGGCAGGCCTCCTGAAGCCGGCAGCCGCCACCGTCCTCTTCAAGGCCCTGCGCGAGGCAACAGATCTGCCGATCCACTTCCACACGCACGATACGTCGGGCATTGCCGCGGCAACGGTGCTGGCCGCCGTGGATGCAGGCGTCGACGTGGTCGACGCAGCAATGGACGCCTTGTCCGGCAACACATCGCAGCCCTGCCTTGGCTCGATCGTCGAAGCGCTGAAGGGATCGGAGCGCGATCCGGGCCTCGACCCTGAAGCGATCCGCCGCATCTCCTTCTATTGGGAAGCCGTGCGCCATCAGTATGCGGCGTTCGAAAGCGATCTGAAAGGACCGGCCTCGGAAGTCTACCTGCATGAAATGCCGGGCGGCCAGTTTACCAATCTCAAGGAACAGGCCCGTTCGCTCGGGCTCGAGACCAAGTGGCATCGGGTCGCCCAGACCTATGCCGACGTCAACCAGATGTTCGGCGACATCGTCAAGGTCACACCGTCGTCCAAGGTGGTCGGCGACATGGCACTGATGATGGTGAGCCAGGACCTTTCCGTCGCCGATGTTGAAAACCCGGCCAAGGACGTGTCCTTCCCGGAATCCGTCGTGTCCATGCTGAAGGGCGATCTTGGCCAGCCTCCGGGCGGATGGCCGGAAGCCTTGCAGAAGAAGGCGCTGAAGGGCGAGGAAGCCTATACCGATCGTCCGGGCTCGCTGCTGGCCGAAGCCGATCTCGATGCCGAGCGCCAGGAGGTCGAAACCAAGATCGGCCGCCCGGTGTCGGACGCCGAGTTCGCCTCCTACCTCATGTATCCCAAGGTCTTTACAGACTACGCACTGGCGGTCGAGACATACGGCCCCGTCTCGGTGCTGCCGACACATGCCTACTTCTACGGACTGACGACGGGCGAGGAGCTTCTGCCGGAAATCGAGCGCGGCAAGGCGCTGGTGATCCAGCACCAGGCCAAGAGCGAGCCGGATGAGCAGGCGATGGTCAAGGTCTTCTTCGAGCTGAACGGCCAGGCCCGCATGATCAAGGTGCCGGACCGGAATCGGGCGGCGACGACCGCCGTGCGCCGCAAGGCCGAAGCCGGAAACGCCGCTCATCTCGGTGCGCCGATGCCGGGCGTCGTCTCCACCGTCGCCGTCTCTGCCGGCCAGAGAGTCAAAGCCGGCGACGTGCTCCTCTCCATCGAAGCCATGAAGATGGAAACCGCGCTCCATGCCGAAAAAGACGGTGTGATCGCGGAGGTGCTGGTGAAGACAGGCGACCAGATCGACACCAAGGATCTGCTTGTCGTCTTCGGCTGAGCCGCGGCCAGATCACAGGGGAACACCGGTCGGCGACGGCCGGTGTTCTAGGATTTAGACGGTCTGCTCCGATTCGTATCCGGACCGTCCGTGCGTCTCGCCGGCTTCAGAGAAACAGCGGCACGATCAGCGCGGTGACCAGCGCGTTCAACGCCATGGCAATGCCGGCGAATAGACCGGCAACCGGATCGACCTGAAAGGCGCGGGCCGTACCGATGCCGTGAGACGCGAGACCCGCCGCAAAGCCGCGGGCCGCGTAGTCGGTAATCCGCATGCGGTTCATCAAACCCGTGACGACCACCGCGCCGGTGATGCCGGTGAGGATGACGAAGACCGCGGTGAGACCGGGATCACCTCCAAGGCCTTTCGAGATCGCCATGGCAACGCCGGCTGTCGAAGACTTCGGCGCCATCGAGACGGTGAGCGCGTCGGGAAAGTCGAAGAGCCTCCCGAGCGCAAGCACGCTGAGGACGGCGGTGATGCTGCCGGCGGCGAGCGCCACCAGCATGGGCAGCAGATTGGCAATGACGAGCCTGATCTGCCGCACGAGCGGCACCGCGAGCGCGACCGTCGCCGGACCCAGCAGGAAGTGGATGAACTGTGCCCCCTCGAAATAGGCGGGATAGGCGACGCCGCCGAGCGTCAACCCGAGGCCAATGACGATGACGGAAATCAGTACCGGATTGACCATGGGATGCCCCTTCGCGCGGCGAGCCACGGCACTGGCAAGCAGCCAGACGACCAGCGTCGCCGTCAGCCAGAAGAGGGGCGTTGCCGAGAGATAGACCCACAGGCTGGATGGCAGAACAGGTGCTTGCTGCGCCATGACCCCGCCGGCCGCAGCCTGCCCCCCCAAGACCTGCCCCGCCAGGACCTGTCCCGTTATGTCCGGAACCGCCAGACCTGTTCCTGTTGGAACTCCCTCTGTTAGGCCGGTCATGGTTTGCGCTTCCATTTCTGCTCCAGATATTTGGCGAATGTGAAAGCCCAGACGGTGACGACGAGCGTGACGACCGTGGAGACGAGGATCGCGGCGAGGATTGACAGCCCCATGGACATCACGAGATCCAGATGCTGGATGATGCCGACCCCCGCGGGGACGAACAGGATGCCGAGATTGGCGAGAAGGCCATCTGCGACCTTGCCGGTGGATTGCTCCATGGATGCGGCAGCCGGCACCCCCCGGGTCGTCAGCAAGAAGAGTGTCAGAAGCGCAAGGCCGATGACGGGTCCTGGAACCTGTCCTCCAGCTGCATACGACAGAGCCTCCCCGACAAGTTGGAAGCCCAGCAGCCATGTGATGCCTTGAATCATGCCGGGTCTCTCCTGTGATGACGCAATCGATCTGTCCCTTGCTTCTGCTTGTGAACCTGTGATTCCGAAAGCGTCAAGACACGTCAACCGGCAACTGGGAAAGGAACGCAGTGCGTGTCCGGCACCCCGTCGAACGAGAGACGCCTTGCATATCGGAAAAATACGTTTATGCACGTTCGTACCGATTTGTGCATGATTGGAAAACGCGGATGTCGAGCGATTTGCTGACGCGCGAGCGACAGGAAGCGATCCGGAGCGAACTCCGCCAATCCGGCCGGGTTCTCGCCGGCGACCTTGCGCGCCATTTCAAGGTATCGGAAGACACGATCCGGCGCGACCTGCGCGACATGGCGGCAGCCGGCCTCTGCGAGCGGGTCTATGGCGGCGCTCTGGCTCTGCCCTCCGAGCAACCATTCTCCGTGAGGACCGGCATTTCGCGTGGACGCAAGCAGGCGCTGGCCGCAGCCGCCGTCACGCGTCTCACGGACGGGATGACGGTGTTCGTCGATGCCGGATCGACCAACCTGGCAATCGTCAAGGCGCTTCCGCCCGGTCTCTGCCTGACCTTGGCCACCAACATGCCGGCCATCGCCGCGGCGGCGCTCGACCATGGGCGGATCGAGGTGATCACCATCGGCGGACGGATCGATCGTCATGTCGGCGCGGCGATCGGCACGCAGGCGGAGCGGGATCTCAAGATGCTGCGACCGGACCTCTGCATTCTCGGCGCCTGCGGCATCGATGCCGGGTCTGGCCTGACCGGGCTCATCTATGACGACGTGGTCTTCAAGACGATCGCCGCTGCCCATGCATCGGCCGTCCTCGTTGCCTGCACGACCGACAAGCTGGGATTGGTTCATCCCTTCGTCATCGCTGCCCTCGACGCGCGGATGACGCTGACGCTCGAGGCGGATGCGCCAGACACGCTTACGACCGCGCTTCAGGCAACCGGTGCATCCGTTCTGCACGCGCAGCCGGTGGCCAGCTGATCCGCAGACAGAACCAGAGCGACACGATCCGGTCGCAGACCGCAAGGAGACAGAGGATGGACCACCCCACGAACGCAGGCGCTTCGGTTCCTCCGACAGATCTGGCCCCATCGGGCTACATGCCGCGGATCCGGCTCGCCGTCTCGTTGTTGTTCCTCATGAACGGTTTCATGATGGGCAGTTGGGCGCCAAAGATTCCCATCCTGAAAGACCGGCTCGACATTAGCGAGGGCGTGCTCGGCTTGCTGATCCTCACCTTCGGGATCGGCTCCCTTCTGATGATGCCGATTGCAGGAGGTCTGATCTCCCGGCTCGGCTCGCAGAAGATCTCCAAGCTGATGGCCGCGTGCCTGGTGCCTGTTCTTCTGATGCTCAGCCTGATGCCGGGCCTGCCGCTTGCATTCGTGGGACTGTTTCTCTTCGGCGGCTTCATCGGCGCGATGGATGTGGCAATGAACGCCAACGCCGTCGCCGTCGAAAAGCGCATGCGGCGCGCGATCATGTCGTCCTGCCATGCCTATTGGAGCCTGGGCGCCCTGGCCGGCGCGGCCCTCGGCGGTCCGGCGATCGCGCATTTCGGCGAGATCCTGCATGCGGTGCTCGTGACGATCGCCGGGCTTGCATTCCTCGCCGTCGCCTGGCCGCTCGTGATGGCGGATCATCCGCACCCCGAGGCGGAGACGGAAAAACTGGCCCTGCCCCGCTTGCCGCTGCCCTGGCTGATCGGCATCATCGCCTTGTTCTCGATGATTCCCGAGGGATCGGTCATCGACTGGAGCGCGCTCTACCTGCGCAACGAACTGGGCGCGTCGGTTGCCCTGTCGGGCTACGGCTTTGCCGCCTTCTCGGCCACCATGGCGATCATGCGCTTTGCCGGCGATCACGTGCGGGACCGCTTCGGCGCGGTGAGGACTTTACGGGTCTGCACCCTGCTGGCGCTCGTCGGCCTGGTGACGGCCGGGCTTGCACCCGATGCAACGGTCGCCATCCTCGGTTTCGCGCTTGCCGGCATCGGCATTTCCAACATGGTCCCGATCGCCTTTTCGGCGGCCGGCAACCTGCCGGGCCTGGCGCCGGGCATCGGCCTCTCGGTCGTCACCTTCATGGGCTATTCCGGCATCCTGTTTGCTCCGTCGCTCATCGGCTTCATTGCCGAACATGTCGGCTTCTCCGCGATTTTCACGGCAATTCCCGCACTGTTCCTCATCGTTCTGCTTCTCTCCGGCCATGCGGTCCACGCCGATTCGGCAAAGGGCTGAACCGAAGGCACACAAGGCAACAGCACAGGCGCCACGAATTTGCCGCCAAGATCTGATGGAGCACCGCTGCTGCCGATGGCGCTTTTCGGCCCTTGGGAGGCAGCGTCAGTTGACAGCGCGGCGATCCTCCTGCACCTCAGGAGCGCCCACCGACCGGGAATGCACGAGGCCCATCATGTCCATGTCCTTCGCCTTCGAACCGCAGCCACGCCGTGAAACAGTCGGGGTGGATGTGGGCGGGGTTCTGGTCGGCGGCGGCGCGCCTGTCGTCGTGCAGTCGATGACAAACACCGATACGGCTGACGTGGATGCGACCGTGGCCCAGGTGGCGGCCCTTCATCGCGCCGGTTCCGAACTCGTGCGCATCACCGTCGATCGCGACGAGAGCGCGGCCGCCGTGCCGCGCATTCGCGAGCGGCTGGAACGCCTTGGCCTCGACGTGCCCCTGATCGGCGATTTTCACTATATCGGCCACAAATTGCTCGCCGATCACCCGGCCTGCGCGGAAGCCTTGGCCAAGTACCGGATCAACCCCGGCAATGTCGGTTTCAAGGAAAAGAAGGATCGCCAGTTCGGCGCGATCATCGAGCGGGCGATCCAGTACGACAAGCCCGTCCGCATCGGCGTCAACTGGGGTTCTCTCGATCAGGAGCTCCTGACCCGCCTGATGAACGACAATCAGGAAAAGGGCTTTCCCCTGACAGCCCAACAGGTGATGCGCGAGACCATCGTGCAGTCGGCGCTGATCTCGGCGGAACTTGCCGAGGAGATCGGCCTGCCGCGCAACCGTATCATCCTCTCGGCCAAGGTTTCCAACGTTCAAGACCTCATTCCGACCTATGCCATGCTTTCGGTGCGCACCAATCACGCGCTCCATCTCGGCCTGACGGAAGCCGGCATGGGCTCCAAGGGCATCGTCGCCTCGTCTGCCTCGCTCGGCATTCTCATGCAGCAGGGGATCGGCGATACGATCCGCATCTCGCTGACGCCCGAGCCGGGCGGCGACCGGACCCGTGAGGTGCAGGTGGCACAGGAACTGCTGCAGGTGATGGGCTTCCGCCAGTTCGTCCCCGTCGTCGCCGCCTGTCCGGGCTGCGGGCGCACGACGTCGACCGTGTTTCAAGAGCTCGCCCAGAAGATCCAGGACGACATCCGCCGCAACATGCCGGTCTGGCGGGAAAAATATCCGGGTGTCGAAGGCCTGAAGGTTGCCGTCATGGGCTGCATCGTCAACGGTCCCGGTGAAAGCAAGCATGCCGATATCGGCATTTCCCTGCCGGGGACCGGCGAGCTTCCTGCCGCTCCGGTCTATATCGACGGCAAGAAGGCACTGACCATCCGCGGCACAAACATCGCAGGCGACTTCGAAGCGCTCGTCGGCGAGTATATCGAAAAACGCTTTGGCCAGGGTCATGCCGCGGCGGAATAAGCCGACGGAGAGAAAGCGTGATGCGTGCCGGGATGCCCGTCTCTGGAGGGGCGCCGAATCGATCGACCTGCGCCTCCAGTTCGCGTTCCCCTTCTCTGCTTCAAGCTTTGCATCAAAGGATTTGCAGCAGGTTTCGTGACACGGCAGGGACCTCCGCTTGCCGGCACACCCTGAGCTTTCTGACGGTCGCCGCGCCGATCTCAGCATTGAGATCAGACGTTGCACGCCGTATTGAAGGCGCCAGGGAACATTCCGGCGAGACGAAACGAATCTAGAGCATGAGGTGGGCGACCAGAAAGGCGGTTCTTGCCCGGCCTTGGAACCGGCCGAGCAAGGACAGCAGACCGCGACGCGGCCGAGGCAGGTTACGCGACTCGTGTCAGGTCCCCGTGGGGATCCAGCACGTATTTGACCGCCGCCCCTTGGTCGAAACTCTCGTAGCCCTGCGCGGCATCATCAAGCGAAATGATCTTGGCGTTGACGATGTCGGCGATCGGTAACCGGTCGTGAAGGATGGCTTGCATGAGCTGACGATTGTATTTCAGCACAGGCGTCTGACCGGTATGGAAGGACTGGGCCTTGGCCCAGCCGAGGCCCAGCCGAAGGGACAGGCTTCCCTTTTTGGCAGCGTCATCGACGGCACCGGGATCCTCGGTGACATAGAGGCCGGGAATGCCGATGGAGCCTGCCGCGCGGGTGATCTCCATCATCTGGTTCAAGACGATCGCCGGCTGCTCTCCGCCCGAATGGCCGCGGGCCTCGAAACCCACCGCATCGATCGCGCTATCGACCTCATCGGTGCCAATGACCTGGGCGATCATGTCCCCGAGACGGTCGCTCTTTGAAAGATTGATCGGCTCGAAGCCAACCTTGGCGGCATGCGCAAGGCGATCCTTGTTGAAATCACCGATCATCACGACTGCCGCACCAAGAATGCGCGCGGATGCGGCCGCTGCCAGCCCCACCGGACCCGCGCCTGCGACATAGACCGTGGAGCCGACACCGACCCCTGCCTTCACCGCCCCGTGGAAACCGGTCGGTAGGATGTCGGACAGCATGGTAAGATCGCGGATCTTCGAAAGCGCTCTGTCGCGATCCGGGAACTTGAGCAAATTGAAATCGGCGTAGGGGACGGTGACATAGCGGGCCTGGCCGCCTATCCAGCCGCCCATGTCGACATACCCATAGGCCCCGCCGGCGCGGGATGGATTCACGGTCAGGCAGACGCCGGTATCCTGCGACTTGCAGCAGCGGCAACGGCCGCAGGCAACGTTGAAGGGAACGGAGACGATATCGCCGATTTCCAGCATCTCGACATCGATGCCCTTCTCGACGACCTCGCCCGTGATCTCGTGCCCCAGCACCAGACCGGGCAGAGCCGTTGTGCGACCACGCACCATATGCTGGTCGGACCCACAGATATTGGTGGAAATGACCTTCAGGATGACGCCATGCTCGATCCGACGACCGTCCGGCGCCTCGAGCTTGGGGTCATCGATATCTCTCACTTCGACCTTGCCCGGCCGCAGATACACTACACCTCTGTTCCTGCTCATTCCCATTCCTCCTCTGGGTTCTTACGAAGTCAAAAACGGTCGCCTGCCGCTGGTCGAGTACGGCCATCCTGCCGTGTTCCGGATCTTTTCCACCTCGAAAAGATCACACGCGGCAGACTATCACCTTTGACCTCGCCAGCAGAACATCAAAGTCGTCTCGCGACTGCTGCAACAACGACACGGGGAAACGATTTGGCGACGGGAATCGAACTGCAACGGGCATGACCCACGTCTCGGCACCGAAGAAATCCGCACTGCTCCCTGGAGCTAGCACGTCGACCCGCGGCCAGTTGCATGACCTCACCCCCCTGCAGTGAGCATCAGCTGCGTCGCATACGGGAATGCGTATCGTTCAGAGCCTTGCCACATGCCCTACGCAGGAGAGCAAGCACGCGACGTCACCCTCTCTCCCGGTCACATTCGCAGACATGGTGGCAGTCGCAGCGCTATTGTAGGGACGTGCCCGCAGCATGGCCCTGGCCACATGGGCATGCCGTGCAGACCAAGAGACATCAGCAGATCACTGGAAGGGCTGGAGGCCAAAGGCTCCGATGGCGGAGAGGGTGGGATCGCCCGCCTAACGTCGCATAGCCCATTGATCTAAGAGTCGCCAGAGCCACCGTCTGGGTACATTGGTGGGTACAACACGAAATTTCAGACGTCGGACCTATTCGTCAACGTGTTACGACCGCAATCTGCATAGACGCTTCTTGGTCATTGAGCCGCGTCTAACTACAGCCGACGCTTCAATTGACCTTGCCCCAAGTTTTACCCAGTTTTGAGTTCGCTCCAACGGTCTTTGGTTGCTGTTGTTGGTTTGATAGCGGCGGGTTGCGGTGCGGAGCCATTTCGGCTGCGCGGCACCGCATCACGTCGCGGGTTGAGTGTCTGAGCGAATTCGGCCGGTGTCAGCCAGCCAAGACCTGAGTGCGGGCGTTGATCGTTGTAATCGCTACGCCAGTTTGAAAGCGCGGACCGGGCGTGAGCAAGCGACGAGAACAGAATTTCATTCAAGAACTCGTCTCGCAGCCGCCCGTTGAAGCTTTCGATAAAAGCGTTCTGGATCGGCTTGCCAGGCGCAATGTAATGCCAGTCAACTTTGGTCCGGTCCGCCCATTGCAAGATCGCGTTGCTGGTGAACTCGCTGCCGTTGTCGCTAACGATCATCCTCGGCTTGCCGCGCTCCTCGATAATCCGGTCAAGCTTCCGTGCGACGCGAAGACTGGAAAGCGATGTA
The DNA here is from genome assembly GCF_001424065.1 of Rhizobium sp. Leaf384. Taxonomy (GTDB): domain Bacteria; phylum Pseudomonadota; class Alphaproteobacteria; order Rhizobiales; family Rhizobiaceae; genus Ferranicluibacter. The sequence continues at coordinate 158,998 of NZ_LMQE01000008.1, read as the reverse complement.
TCGGCGACGAGCGCCAGGCACTCCCTCGTGCAATCATCGACGACGGTCAGAATCCGCAACCTGCGCCCATCGGTGATCTGATCCGACACGAAGTCTAGCGACCAACGATCATTGGCCGCCATCGGCACCAACATCGGCGCTCGCGTGCCGATCGCTCGCTTGCGTCCGCCGCGCTTGCGCACCGTCAGTTTCTCCTCCCAATAGAGCCGAAAGAGCCTCTTGCGGTTCACGAGGTGACCCTCCCGCCGGAGCAGCACATGAATGCGTCGATATCCGAAGCGGCGACGTTCATGCGCCAACGCCTTCATTCGCTCGCGAAGCTCATGATCATCGTCGCGCCTGGTCTCGTAACGGACCGTCATTCGGCAAGAACCAATGGCTTTACACGCCCGCCCCTCTCAGCGGTATAAACACCGCTTGCCGGCAATGGTTCGCGCATCTCATGTTGGCTCATCAGATGCGCGACAGCTTTCCGCTTGGCCGCGGGCGTCACCACGTCTTTCCCAAAGGTCTTTCAAGGCAGCATTGTCGAGCACCGCATCCGCCAGAAGCCGCTTCAGCTTCGTGTTCTCGTCCTCAAGCGTCTTCAGCCGCTTGGCCTCGGACACCTCCATGCCGCCGAACTTGGCCTTCCATTTATAGATGCTGGCATCGCTGACGCCATGCTTGCGGCAAAGCTCCGAGACCGGCGTGCCTGCCTCGTGCTCCTTCGATATGCCGATGATCTGTTCGTCTGTGAAACGATTGCGCTTCATCCCCTGGTCGTCTCAAATGGGCCAGAGCTTACTTCAAAATGGATTATATCACGGGGAGCAAGGTCAGACTGAACCTCTTCGTCAACGACATGAAAACGGTTAGGTTAGCTAACACTGACGACTCTATAAACTACATATATATAATTAAAAAAATACAGAATTTTTTAGACCAATGTACAATAACAGAAGAGGAATTAATAACACTAAAGCGAGAGAGCTAGGCGTTTAAATCATTTACCCTAATTTAATATATTATGATATATAAATAGATTCTAGCGACTTAGCAGCGAGGGAGAAATGGATATTTTTAGTTTATGGCTTTTGCTAATAGTTCTGATTATTGCGGCAGGCTTTGTAGCTCCATTCTGGATAATTTTTAAGCGAACTGGTCTGCCGCCAATCCTGTCGATCTTGACAGTATTACCTATAATCGACATAGTATTTTTATGGATTATCGCGTTGAAGCGCTGGCCAAATGATCCAGCGGTTAATCTCGATCAGAAAATACAAGAAAAGCCTCACCTTCCATAAAAAGCAGGTGAGGCTTTTTCCTGTTGATGGGTAGGCTCGCGGGCTGGGGCTGCTGGCGCAACAGTAGGCAGTGTGGTTACAGGTATGTTGTGCGCTACCGAACTGTGCAGCTTCTCGAGTGCCTTCTGCTTTAGAAGGTCCGCGTTGCCAACGATGGCAAGCGCTGCTTGGCTCGCTTTTGGCTGCTGGTTGCGATACCTGGCCCGATACTTCGAGGTGGACCCGGCGCGATACTTTCATGACGGAAATCCCTTGGTTCGGGCATTCAGTCAGAGTTTCATAAGGAAAACCAAGGTTTTGCTATAGATTGGGGAAGAATGACCCGACAAATGGCGGAGAGGGTGGGATTTGAACCCACGATGCCCTTGCAGGCATGCCGCATTTCGAGTGCGGTGCATTCGACCACTCTGCCACCTCTCCGCGGGGTCAGAAGGCGCTCTGGGAGCGCGAGGCGGTTCATAGCGGCAGTTCGGAGGGATGGCAAGAGGGAGAAGGGCTTGAATTTGAGGGATTTCCGGGCTTTTACCTTGACAGATTTCTAAAGCTCGCGTAACGGGCGCATCTGAAGTGGTGCGGACTCCGGATGCGGGGTCGGTGCATCACATCATCCGGATGTCCGGAAGGACATTCGCTTCGTCGGCCGGGGAGAACCTTCTCTTGGCCATTCCGACTGATAAAAAGACGGCCGTTCACGACCGGTCTCCGAATTTTCGGAGCCGAGAGGACAGAGCCGGACCGAACAGACAAGGACAAGACATGTTCGCAGTCATCAAGACCGGCGGTAAGCAGTACCGCGTAGCCGCAAACGACGTCATCACCATCGAAAAGCTGGGTGGCGCCGAAGGCGACAAGATCGAATTCACCGAGATCCTGATGGTCGGCGTCGGCGCCGACGCCACGATCGGCCTTCCCTTCGTCGAAGGCGCTGTCGTGAGTGCAGAAGTCGTTAGCCATGGCCGTGCCAAGAAGGTTATCGCCTTCAAGAAGCGCCGTCGCCAGAACTCCAAGCGCACGCGCGGCCATCGCCAGCACCAGACGACTGTCCGCATCCTGGACATCGCAGGCGCCAAGTAAGATCGATCGAAGGTTTAAAGGAGAAGACCCATGGCACACAAAAAAGCTGGCGGTTCGTCGCGTAACGGTCGCGATTCGGAATCCAAGCGCCTTGGCGTGAAGAAGTTCGGCGGCGAAGCCGTCATTCCAGGCAACATCATCCTGCGCCAGCGCGGGACGAAGTGGCATCCGGGCGCCAATGTCGGCCTCGGCAAGGACCATACGATTTTCTCGCTGACGACAGGCAACGTGGATTTCCGCACGAAGGCCAACGGCCGCGTGTACGTCTCGGTGATGCCGAAAGCAGAAGCAGCGGAATAAGCCGGTAGCGCTCTAAAACAGCCGGCGTCTCATCGACCCGGCTGGCCGTTTCAGGTTCAGACCACGACAAAAGGGGAGATGGGGCAAGACCCACCTCCCCTTTTTCACGTCTGGAGATCAAGACATGCAGAGCGAATTGTTACGGGAAGACCCGATGCGGTTTCCCGAAGAGCGGCCGAGGCCGCAACGGTCAAGGACCGATTGCCCGATATTGTTGTCACCACGGCTTGTCCTGCGCGCGCCCCATGAAGACGATATCGACGCCCTTGCCCATCTTGCCAACAACGCCAACATCGCCACCATGGTTTCGCGCATGCCACATCCCTACACGGTGGCGGATGCCGCGGACTTCGTGCGACGCACGAACGCCGGCACGATTGGCAAGTGCGTCTATGCCATCACGAAAGCGGACACGGGCGCGTTTCTCGGCTGCTGCGGCGTCGAGCCGCATGACGATGGGCGCACTGCGGAACTCGGCTATTGGCTGGGCGAGCCGCACTGGAACAAGGGTTATGCGACCGAAGCCGCGCAGGCGCTGATCGACATGGCCTTTCGGATGCGCGATATCGCGCAGCTGGATGCCCGCTGCCGCGTCATGAACGTCGCGTCGCGGCGCGTCATTCAGAAATGCGGGTTCCAGTACCAGGGCGGCGGCATGATCGGAAGCCTGGCCCTGGGCGGCATGGTTCCGGTCGAGTGGTTCCGGCTGGACCGGAAGACCTGGATCTCTCTGAGAAGCTGGGGAGGCGGACGATGACCCTCGAGCTCGACATGCCGGCACGGCCAAGGCGCGAGAGGCCGGAGGCAAAGCCCCGGGCGTCCGGGATCTTGCCGCCCTGCCCGGTCATCCGGACGCCGCGTCTGACCTTGCGGCCGCATGCCTTCTCCGATGCGCCGGCGATCGCCGCCTCGCTTTGCGATCACGACGTTGTCCGCATGCTCCTGCGCGTGCCCCAGCCCTATCATCTGGGCGATGCCCGCGAGTGGCTGCAAGCCGAAGCACATGCCGGCGATGCCTGGCATGCTGCGATCACCGACAAGGGTGATGGGCACATCGGCATGGTCTCGATCGAGCGGCAGCGGAATGGCTGGCACCTGGGATACTGGCTGAACCGGCAGGCCTGGGGCCGCGGCTTCATGGGCGAAGCGGCATATGCTCTCATCGAGGCGTTCTTTCGCCAGCGACCGGAATGCGTTCTCCTGTCCGGCGTTCTCGCCGACAACGCGGCCTCGCTGAAGGTTCAGGCCAAGCTCGGTTTCGCGATCACCGGCATCTCGGATGTCTATGTGCCGGCGCGGGGCCGGACAGTAAACCGGATCGAGACGCAGCTGACGCGGGATGGTTTTGCGCCTGCGTCCTGACGACACTGTGGGCGGCCCGAGGCTCGGGCCGCCTGCCTGAAGGATTTCTTTGACCTCTCCGGGCCGTGCCTATATCGATGGCGGCAATTCCGGCAGGTAGCACGAACGGTACGACGATGAAATTTCTTGACGAGGCCAAGGTCTATATCCGCTCCGGCGACGGGGGAGCCGGTGCGGTATCCTTCCGGCGCGAGAAGTTCATCGAGTTCGGTGGACCCGACGGCGGTGACGGCGGGCGCGGCGGTGACGTCTGGGTGGAGGCCGTCAATGGTCTCAACACGCTGATCGATTTCCGCTTCCAGCAGCACTTCAAGGCCGGCACCGGGATCCACGGCATGGGCCGCAACCGCACGGGCGCAGGCGGCGATCACGTGACGCTGAAAGTGCCGGTCGGCACGCAGATCTTCGAAGAAGACGGGGAAACGCTGATCATCGACATGATCACGGAGGGCCAGCGCTTCCGGATCGCGGCCGGCGGCAATGGTGGTTTCGGCAATGCCCACTTCAAGTCGGCCACCAATCAGGCACCGAGCTGGGCCAATCCCGGGCTCGAGGGCGAGGAAAAGACCATCTGGCTGCGGCTGAAGCTGATCGCCGATGCCGGACTCGTGGGGCTGCCGAACGCCGGCAAGTCCACCTTTCTTGCCACTTGCACGAGGGCGCGGCCGAAGATCGCGAACTACCCCTTCACCACGCTGCATCCGAACCTGGGCGTCGCCACCATCGATGGGCGCGAGTTCATTCTGGCAGATATTCCCGGCTTGATCGAAGGCGCACATGAGGGCGTCGGCCTCGGGGACCGTTTCCTCGGTCATGTCGAGCGCACACGTGTCCTGCTTCACCTTGTCTCGGGACAGGAGGAGGATGTGGCCAAGGCCTACAAGACCGTAAAGCACGAGCTGGAAGCCTATGGTGGCGAGCTGACGGACAAACCGGAAATCGTGGCGCTGTCGCAGGTCGATACGCTCGATCCTACTGAGCTGAAGAAGAAACAGAAAGCGCTGGCGAAAGCATCGGGGACGACCCCTTTCCTTCTCTCGGCCATTGTCGGCACGGGCATGACGGAAACCTTGCGTGCCCTGCGGGATATCATCGTGACGGCCCAGACGGCGGGCAGCGACGACGCGGGGAGCGCCGACTGATGCGCTCGGCCCGCAAGCCGCTTTCGACCTATCGGCGGGTCGTCATCAAGATCGGATCGGCCCTGCTGGTCGATCGGGCGCGCGGGCTGAAGACGACATGGCTTGACGCCATCTGCGCCGACATTGCCGCGCTGAAATCGCAGGGCGTCGATGTCCTCGTCGTCTCGTCGGGCGCCATTGCCCTCGGCCGTTCTGTGTTGAAGCTGCCCGCGGGCGCGCTCAAGCTGGAGGAAAGCCAGGCCGCAGCAGCCGTCGGGCAGATTTCCCTGGCGCGAGCCTGGTCGGAAAGTCTGTCCCGGGACGCCATCATTGCCGGACAGGTTCTGCTTACACTCGGCGACACGGAGGAGCGAAGGCGCTACCTCAATGCGCGTGCGACGATGACCCAGCTCCTGAAGATGGGTGCGATCCCGATCATCAACGAGAACGACACCGTCGCCACGAGCGAAATCCGCTACGGCGACAACGACAGGCTGGCCGCGCGCGTCGCCACCATGATCGGTGCGGACCTGCTCGTGCTGCTTTCCGATATCGACGGACTGTACACGGCACCGCCGCATCTGGATCCGGAAGCCAAATTCATCGAGATCATTCCGTCCATCACGCCCGAGATCGAGGCGATGGCCGGCGGCGCAGCATCGGAGCTGTCGCGCGGCGGGATGCGCACGAAGATCGACGCCGGCAAGATGGCGACCAGCGCCGGTTGCGCGATGATCATTGCCTCGGGCAAGGTCGATCACCCTCTGGCGGCGCTGGCCGAAGGTGCCCGATCCTCCTGGTTTGCCCCGTCCACTACGCCTGTCACGGCGCGCAAGACATGGATCGCCGGACAATTGTTGCCCTCGGGCACCCTTGCCATCGATGCGGGCGCCGAAACGGCATTGCGTTCCGGCAAGAGCCTGCTGCCGGCCGGTGTGCGCGACGTGACCGGAACGTTCAGCCGCGGCGACACGATCGCCATCGTGAGCGCGGACGGACGAGAAATCGCCCGGGGACTTGCGAGCTACGACGCTGACGAAACGCGGCAGATCGCGGGCCGGAAATCGGGGGACATCTCGGAGATCCTTGGCTATGCCGGCCGCGCCGCCATGGTGCATCGTGACGATCTGGTCATGACAGGCACACTGCCGGACGCGCAGGCGACGACGCGCGCGACGTGTGAGACGGAGAGGAACGACATCGATGCTTGACGATCCCCGCAAGCGCGAAATCCAGGATCTGATGGCCGCCATCGGCCGTCAGGCCAAGGCTTCGGCCCGGCCACTGGCAACGGCATCGCCGACGCAGAAGACGGCAGCCCTCATGGCCATGGCCGATGCGATCCTGAAGCGAAGCGCAGATATTCTGGCTGCCAATGCGCTCGATCTTGAAAATGCACGGGAGACCGGCGTGGCCGCCGCCTTCATCGACAGGCTGACGCTGAATGAAGAGCGCGTGTCGAGCATGGCGAACGCCATCCGCGATATCGCTGCTCTGCCCGATCCGGTCGGCGACGTCATCGCCGAGTGGGAAAGGCCGAACGGCCTGCGCATCCAGCGCGTCCGGACGCCGCTCGGCGTCATCGGAGTCATCTATGAAAGCCGGCCGAACGTGACCGCCGATGCGGGTGCGCTGTGCCTGAAGGCCGGCAATCCGGTGATCCTGCGCGGCGGCTCCGACAGCCTCCACTCCTCGCAGGCAATCCATGCCTGCCTGCTGGAGGGCCTGGTCTCGGCCGGCCTTCCAGAGCATGCGATCCAGATGGTTCCGGTCGCCGACCGGTCGGCCGTCGGCGCCATGCTGACCGGTCTGAACGGGGCGATCGATGTGATCGTGCCTCGCGGCGGCAAGAGCCTCGTTGCGCGCGTTCAGAACGAGGCACGTGTCCCGGTGTTCGCGCATCTCGAAGGCCTATGCCACGTCTATGTCGATGCTTCGGCCGATCTCGACATGGCGCGCGCCATCATCGTCAATGCCAAGATGCGTCGCACCGGCGTTTGCGGCTCGGCGGAAACCCTGCTGATCGACACGGCCGGCGCAGAACGCTTCGTCGTGCCGCTGATTGCCGCGCTGCAGACCGCCGGCTGCGAAGTGCGCGGCGACAACGCGGTTCGGGCCATTGTCCCCGGCCTGATTGCGGCCACGGAAGAAGACTGGGCGACGGAATATCTCGATGCCATCATCGCGGTGCGGATGGTCGACGGCGTTGCCGGTGCGATCGAGCATATCGGGCTCTGGTCATCGTCCCACACGGAAGCCGTCATCGCCGAGGACGCCGGAGTCGTCCATCGCTTCTTCACGGAGATCGACAGCGCCATTCTCCTTCACAATGCCTCGACCCAGTTTGCCGATGGCGGCGAATTCGGCATGGGCGGCGAGATCGGCATATCCACCGGCAAGATGCACGCACGCGGTCCCGTCGGCGTCGAGCAATTGACCTCCTTCCAGTATCGGGTGCGCGGCACCGGCCAGGTTCGACCGTAAGTGACGGAAAATGCGGGTCTCGCCGATCGTTATCTGCGGATGCCGCATGTCGAGCCGGGGATGACGGTCGGCCTTTTCGGCGGCTCGTTCAACCCGCCGCATGACGGGCATGTGCTGGTGGCCGACATCGCCTTGCGGCGGCTGCGGCTCGACCAGCTCTGGTGGATGGTGACACCGGGCAACCCCCTGAAAAGCCGACGTGAACTTGCGCCGCTTTCCGACCGTATCGCCCTGAGCGAAGCCATCACGGAAAGTCCGCGCATCAAGGTGACGGCCTTCGAGCATACACTCGGGCAAAGCTACACGGCGCGAACACTCGAAAAGATCCGTGCCCGCAATCCGGCCATTCATTTCGTTTGGGTTATGGGCGCTGACAATCTGAAGACATTCGATCGCTGGCAGCGCTGGCAGGAGATTGCCCGCAGCGTTCCCATCGCTGTCGTCGATCGGCCCGGCGCGACCCTGGCCTACCTCTCCTCGAAAATGGCGCAAACCTTCGACTATGCCCGCGTCGATGAGGAAGATGCCGCTCTTCTGGCCCGACGCCCTGCACCAGCCTGGACGTTCCTTCATGGTCCACGTTCTCCGCTGAGCTCGACGGCCTTGCGGGCGGCCAAGCCTGTGCGGGGCTGACGATCTTTTTGCCTGCGTCTTGAAACCTTAAGGCTTTGATGACTACATTTATCAAGGTGACTGTCCGACAAGCGGTTGCCCGGCGCAAGATGTGCCGAACGTGCATGTTCTGGTCATTGGGAAAGGAAATACTCTGACAACAGTACACGCCAAGGGAAATGTCACCCGCATCTTCCCGAAAAGCACGGAACGTGGCGACGATGCCGCCGACCGCGCGCTCCAACTGGTTCTCGCCAGCCTCGAGGACTCAAAGGCAGAAGATATTGTCACGATCAACATTGCCGGAAAATCGGCGCTGGGCGACTACATGGTTGTGGTCTCCGGGCGATCGAGCCGTCATGTTGCAGCCATCTCCGATCACTTGGTTTCCGACATGAAGGACGACGGCTTGGGCGCTCCCCGGGTTGAAGGCTTGGAAACAGCGGATTGGGTTCTGATCGATGCTGGCGATATCATCATTCACGTGTTCCGTCCTGAAATCCGCGAGTTCTACAATATCGAGCGGATGTGGGCGGCCCCTGAAATGGACGACGGCACACGCCACTGATCCTTGATGTCAGTATCCTGACGCCACGTCGTCGGCGTTGCCTGTAAACGTGCGTCGAGAGCTGTTGCAGCTGCACAGCGATCGTTGCATGCGGCGGATGTCCAGCGTCCGGACCAAAGCCGACATCCCGGTGTCGGCCCGCAAATGCTGTGCCGGAGGCCAGAGGGTTGAAAATTGGACTTTTTGCTGTCGGGCGCCTGAAAGCCGGCCCGGAGAAGGATCTTGCGGCGCGCTATCTCGACCGCTTCGCCAAAGCCGGTCCGGCCATCGGGCTCGAAGCAGGGCGAATGACGGAAATCGCGGAAAGCCGGGCCTCCTCCAGTGAGATGCGCAAGCGAGAGGAAGCTGCTCAGCTGCTGAAATCTCTGCCTGAAGCGGGTCTTCTCATTCTCTTGGACGAACGCGGCAAGCACCTGGACTCCCCCGCCTTTGCAGAGCTTGTCGGCGGGTTCCGTGATCAGGGAAAACGCGACATAACGATCGCAATCGGAGGGGCGGACGGGCTCGACCCTGACCTCCACGCCCGGGCGGACGCCGTCATCTGCCTCGGCCGTCTGACATGGCCGCACCAGCTTGTTCGCATCCTCATTGCCGAGCAGCTCTATCGCGCTGTCACCATTCTGTCCGGACACCCTTACCACCGCGTCTAAACACCGGTTCGCGCGGCTATCAGGCATGCGCCATCGGTCTTCCGGCCATGCGTGCGCCGCATTTGTGGCAAATGGCTTTGACCATGCGCGCTGACAAGCTTCGGACAAGGCGGAAGACGGCAGATGGCGGGATGATCTGGAACCGGCAGAAGAGACGTGGAAAGGGCAAGTCGGGCGATCGGATGAGTCTGCCGATTGATCGCCCCGGCCATGCGCTTCGTCTGTCGGCGGTCCTCGTCGCGCTTATCGGGATCGATAGCCCAGCGCAGGCGCAGGAGGCCGAGCGTGGCGATCGTCCCGCCATCGCCGCACCGGAGGATCCTGCGGCTGCCTTGTCCCAGAGGCGCAACAACACCCGCATCGAACTCGACGCGCTCTCAAAGACCATCAGCCTATCGCAAGAGCGAGCGCTCGCGCTTCAGTCCGAGATCGCAGATATCGAGAAGACCAATGCGGCCCTTCGCCAGGCCCTGGTGGAGTCCGCGGGCAAGCGCCAGACGCTCGAACAGCAGATTGCCGATGGCGAGACGAAGCTGGCGGACCTGCGCGTGCGCGAAGACACCGTTCACCAGTCGCTGAAGGCGCGGCGTGGCGTGCTGGCCGAGGTTCTCGCCGCGCTGCAGCGAATGGGCCGCAACCCGCCGCCTGCCCTTCTTGTTACGCCGGAAGATGCCCTTGGCTCTGTCCGGAGTGCCATTCTGCTGGGCGCCGTCGTGCCGGGTATCCGCCACGAAACGGAAAATCTTGCTGCCGATCTTCAGGCCCTTGCCGGCCTGCGCTCAGACATCGTCACCCAGAAGCAGGCGCTTGGAAACGACATGACCGCGCGGCTGGAGGAAGAGCGGCGGATGAACATGCTGGTCGCCGAGAAGGAAAAGCTCAAAAGCAGCAACGCCACGGAACTGGCTGCCGAACGTCGCAAGGCAGAGCAACTGGCCTCGCAGGCAACAAGCCTTCAGGGCCTGATCGGCTCGCTCGAAAGCGAAATCGGCTCTGTTCGGGCCGCGGCCGAAGCGGCCCGTGCGGACGAAGAAGCACGGGCGCGACTGTCGGAGGCGGATCGCGAGGCAGCGCGCGCGCTGGCGCGCAATGCGGTGCCCGACAAAAACCGTATTGCCCCGGCATATGAATTTTCCGAGTTGCAGAAGAAACTCGCCTTTCCCGTCGCCGGCTCCGTCCTGCGCCGATACGGCGACGACGATGGAACTGGGCATTCCTCGCAAGGCATGATGCTGCGAACCGAAGCGGGCGCGCTGGTTACCGCACCGGCAGATGGATGGGTCATGTTCTCCGGCGCATTCCGCAGCTACGGGCAGATGATCATCCTCAATCCGGGCGATGGCTATCTTGTTGTTTTGTCTGGAATGGAGACGGTTGCCGTCCAGCCCGGCCAGTTCGTCGTTGCCGGCGAGCCGCTCGGTCAGATGGGAACGAAAAGAGTGGCGAGTGCTGCGGCTTTGGCGCTGGAAACAGATCGACCAACGCTTTACATTGAATTCAGAAAAGACGGTAAACCGGTTGATTCTCGACCATGGTGGACCGCCTCAGACACCGGAAAGGTACGAAATGATTCGTAGGGCTTCACTAGTTCTGGTCGGGGCGTTGATGGGCGCGACGGCAATGAGCGTCGTCTACTCTGCGGTCGTTCCGGCCGTTGCGGCCAATCCGTCGACGTATCGCGAACTGTCGATCTTCGGCGACGTCTTCGAGCGCGTGCGGGCCCAATATGTGACGCCGCCGCAGGACGACAAGCTGATCGAGAACGCCATCAACGGCATGCTCTCGTCCCTTGATCCGCATTCGAGCTACATGAATGCCACCGACGCAGAAGACATGCGCACCCAGACCAAGGGTGAATTCGGCGGTCTCGGCATCGAAGTCACGATGGAAGACGAGCTGGTCAAGGTCACGAGCCCGATCGACGATACGCCTGCCGCCAAGGCCGGTGTTCTCGCCGGCGACTTCATTTCCAAGATCGATGGCCAGGATGTTCGCGGCCTGAAGCTCGAAGAGGCGGTCGACAAGATGCGCGGCGCGGTCGGCAAGCCGATCAAGCTGACCATCCTGCGCAAGGGCGCCGACAAGCCGATCGAACTGACGATCGTTCGCGATGTCATCGCGGTCCGCGCCGTCAAGTCGCGTGTCGAAGGCGATGTCGGCTACGTCCGCGTCATTTCGTTCACTGAAAAAACCTATGACGACCTGAAGAACGCGATCGAGAAGATCAAGAAGGACGTGCCTGCCGACAAGCTGAAAGGCTATGTGCTCGACCTTCGCCTGAACCCGGGCGGCCTGCTCGATCAGGCGATCAACGTTTCCGACGCCTTCCTCGAGCGTGGCGAAGTGGTCTCCACGCGCGGCCGCAACGCGGACGAAACCCGTCGCTTCAATGCGACGCCGGGCGACCTGACCGACGGCAAGCCGGTCATCGTTCTCGTCAACGGCGGTTCGGCGTCCGCATCGGAAATTGTCGCCGGTGCCCTTCAGGATCTGAAGCGCGCAACCGTTCTCGGAACGCGGTCTTTCGGCAAGGGTTCCGTCCAGACGATCATCCCGCTCGGCGAGGCCGGGGCGCTTCGCCTGACGACGGCGCTCTATTACACGCCATCGGGCAAATCGATCCAGGGCACAGGCATCTCGCCTGATATCAAGGTGGAGCAGCCTCTTCCGCCGGAGCTTCTCGGCAAGGTCGAGAACACCAGCGAGTCGAGTCTGCGCGGCCATATCCAGGGCCAGAACGAGACGCAGGAGGGCTCCGGCTCCGTTGCTTATGTTCCGCCGGAACCCAAGGACGATATACAGCTGAACTACGCGCTGGACCTGCTGCGCGGCAAGAAGAGCGATCCGAGCTTCCCGGCGAATCCGCAGAAGGCCGAACTCGCACCCTGAAGCCGAAGAGACCGTTGCAAATGCCTGAAACGCCGTCCGGCCCCCGGGCGGCGTTTTTGCATGTCCGGCGACGCGCAAGCTTGGCGCGGTATCACGTTCGCTGATGCATGTCGCCCGAAAGCGTGCAGCGTTTTCGGGCGACATGCATCAAAAGTAGAGGACAATTTTGGGCACGGATCTCAATGCACCGCTCGGGCAGAACAGGCGCCCGGCAAAGACCAGGACGCGGCTGCGCAAGGGGCGGGTGGCGCTTGGCCTGTTCGCGACGGCCATTGCCGGCGTGACCGTCTTTGCATGGATGACCCCCCTCGGCCTGCTCCCGCCAGCGCCACTGCCTGCCTCGACCGAGATCGCCGCGGCGCCGTCTGCCGGGCAAACCGAAGATAGCCTAAAGGATCCAGTAAAGGCCGGATCCCGATCCACGGGCGAAGCGGCATCATCGGGTGCGAGCATCAACCGCACGCTCCTGGACAACGGCAATGTGGTGACGACCTATTCCCCGGGTCAGCGTGGCAAGAACGGTCCTGCCATCATCGAGGTCGGGCCCGTGCGGGGACAGGATCCGCGCATGGCAGCACAGCCGAACGAATTGCTTCTCGAGGATGCTCCGGAGGGTCGCCTGCCCGTGATCGGGCCCGACGGGCTGCGGCCGATGGATCAATATGCTCGCCCCTGGTCGGGTGCGCGCGGAACACGAATCGCGCTTGTCATCGGCGGCATGGGATTGAGCCAGACGGGCACGCAAAGTGCCATTCGCACGCTTCCCCCGGCGGCGACCCTGGCTTTTGCCGCATCCGGCAACAGCCTGCAACGCTGGATGCAGGAGGCGCGCCGGACAGGCCACGAAATCCTTTTGCAAGTGCCGCTGGAGCCCTTCGACTATCCCACGAACAACCCCGGGCCGCAGACCCTGCTGGTTGGCGACGGCGCACGGCAGAATCTCGCACAGCTGCACGACGCGCTCGGCAAGATCACCAACTATACCGGCATCATGAATTTTCTCGGTGGCCGCTTTCTGTCGAACGCGGAGGCGCTCGAACCCGTAATGCGCGATATCGGGCAACGCGGTCTGCTGTTTCTCGACGACGGCACCTCGGCGCAATCGTTGACATCGACGCTCGGCGACGCCCTGAATGTGCCCTATGCGTTCGGCGACGTCGTGGTGGATACACAGCTCGACCGGACCGCTATTCTGCGCAAGCTCGACGACCTCGAGCGAATCGCAAGACGCAACGGCACCGCCATCGGCACGGCATCGGCCTTCGACGAAAGCGTTTCGGCTATTGCGCAATGGATGGATGAGGCGGAAAAGCGTGGCATCGAATTCGTCGGCGTCTCTGCGCTGGTCAAGGACACGAAGCGAAACTGAACGGAAGTCCGCGCGTGCTGCCAGACAGCCGCCACATGCCCTGAGGATAGATGATGAGCAAGACCGGCAAGACCCCGCCTCTCCGCGCCGAAGATCTCCCATATCGGCCTTGCGTCGGGATCATGGTGCTGAACGACCAGGGCCTCGTCTGGGCCGGTCGGCGTATTCCCTTGGGCAACTCCGAATATGACGGATCGGGGCAACTCTGGCAGATGCCGCAAGGCGGCATTGACAAGGGAGAAGATCCGCTGGAAGCGGCAAAGCGTGAGCTTTATGAGGAGACAGGCATGCGCAGCGTGTCGCTGCTGATGGAAGCGCCGGACTGGATCAACTACGACCTACCGACCCACCTGATCGGAATCGGACTGAAGGGGAAATTCCGGGGTCAGACCCAGCGCTGGTTTGCCTTCCGTTTCCACGGCGACGACAGCGAGATTGCTATCAACCCACCGCCCGGTGGACACGAAGCCGAATTCGAGGAATGGGCCTGGAAGCCGATGACCGACCTTCCCGGGCTTATCGTGCCTTTCAAGCGCGCAGTGTATGACACTGTTGTTTCCACTTTCGCGCATCTGGCAACGGAGACGACGAGAAAGCGTTGAGGCGGCGAAGAGGATCAGAACCGGCGCTACCGCTGTCAGCAAGAGGTACGGCGTCATGAACGCCGCACCTCTCGACATCCTGTATCAGGCGTCTTCGCTGCCGACCTCGGCCTTGTCGGCGGAGGTCGCATTCAGCTGTCCGTATTTCTCGGCACCGATCGAATTGAACAGTTGGAGCTGCGTTTCGAGGAAGTCGATATGGCCTTCCTCGTCCATCAGCAGTTCTTCGAAAAGCTTCATGGAGACATAGTCGCCCGCCGCGTGACAGATGTCGCGCGACTCCTTGTAGGCATTGCGAGCATCGTATTCACCGGCAAGATCGGCCTCAAGGACTTCCTTGACGTTTTGCCCGATGCGGAGCGGGCCGACGGTCTGCAGATTGGGATGACCGTCGAGAAAGATAATGCGCGCGATCAGCTTATCGGCGTGGTGCATTTCCTCGATGGACTCGGCACGCTCCTTCTTTGCCAGGAGCGTGTAACCCCAGTCCTCGAGCAGGCGGAAGTGCAGCCAGTACTGATTGACCGCCCCTAGCTCGAGATAGAGGGCTTCGTTAAGCCGCTCGATGACCCTTGTGTCGCCTTTCAAGATCCGCTCTCCTGTTTTCCTCGTGAAATTTTTTGAGACGGGTCATGAAATCAAATATCTGGTCATCCGTCGAGTGCCGCACGGCGTGATAGCGTTCCGTGGTCCGGATAATCAGGTCGACCACATTGGGGAAGCAGCCGCAGCAACGCCCGCGCTTCTCCATCGCGTGATAGACTTTTGCAGGCACGATCAGCTGCCAACAATCCTCATCGAGAAGGGCGGTGATCGTATCCTCTATCTCCTTCTCGGAGATGAAATTGCAACTGCAAACCAGCATGACGTCTTGCCTGTCTTCGCATCCTCGCTGAGGCAGCAGTAAACAAACAAGATAATTGGTGTCAAGAAAAAAGCCTGTGATCGCGCAAGCCTTAGTTTAGAACAATTCCAAGGAGATAACGTAGTCGAAGGATGATCGGCAAGTGCCGCCGGGCGCGCGGTAGCGGTAGCAGCTTGATCTCGGTCGATTGGGCAGGTCATTTCCAGAGAGCGGTCTAAGCCAGTGTCGGCACGGCAGCACCCAGCCGCTTGCACGCATGTATCGGTGGCCGACAGAAGATGCATTGCGCGCAGGTTTAATGGAAGTTGCGACCCTTGGGCATCACCTGCGCCGTTTCCATCAGGCCGGACTTCCGTCGCGCCTCACGACGGGCGCGCTCGCGCAGGGCCTGTTCCCGCGCATCGCCCTTCTGCCTCTGATCGACCGTAGGGCGCAGTACCTCGTCCGCTCTTTCGTTGACGGCAAAGCGGCGTGCCTCGCTCTTCAGCAGACCCAGTGCCTCGGTCATGTCGTCCAGGCTTTCCGCAACGACATGGATGACCCCGTTCTGGCTCTGGAGACGCCCGGTGACCTTGACGAGCCGCGCGCCCATGACGACGGCACGGAACGTTTCGAAGACGGCTTTCCAGACGATGATATTGGCGACACCCGTCTCGTCTTCCAGTGTCATGAAGATCACGCCTTTCGCAGATCCCGGCCGCTGCCGCACCAGAACAAGGCCGGCCACCGTGACGCGACGCCCCGGACGCGTGGTCGCAAGGCTCCGGCATGCCACCACGCTATCCCGTGCGAACGCTTCCCGCATGAAGGAGACCGGATGCGCCTTCAGCGAAAGCGACAGGGCCCTGTAGTCGTTCACCACCTCTTCGCCGGCCGGCATGATCGGAAGACGCATGGCAGGATCCACTCTCAAGTCTGCCTCTCCCGCCGCGGCAAAGAGCGGCAAGCGTTCGGCGGGCGCCTTTTCATCGAGCGCCTTGATGTCCCAGAGCGCGCGGCGGCGATCGATCCCGAGCGATCCGAACGCATCGGCATCCGCCAGGCGTTCGAGCACGCTGCGCGTCAATCCTGACCGCAGCCAGAGATCGTAGATCGAGACATATCCCGCGCCGCGATGGGCCACCAGACGCGCCATGTCGTCTTCTCTCAATCCCTTCACCAGCCGAAAGCCGAGGCGGACGGCGTATTGCGTCAGGATGACGTTGCGCATATCGCGGTGGCGGGGATCGATCGCTCGGGGGTCGAAATCGGGTCGGGCAACGCTTCCATCATTGCTGTCCTGGGGTTCGTTTCCCTCCAGGATCGTTTCCCAGTCGGACAGATTGATATCGACGGCACGGATCTGGACGCCGTGCTCGCGGGCGTCGCGCACGAGCTGGGCCGGCGCATAGAACCCCATCGGCTGGGCGTTGAGCAGGGCTGCGCAGAAGATATCGGGATAGAAGGTCTTGAACCAGCAGGAGGCATAGACAAGGAGCGCAAAGGAAGCGGCATGGCTTTCGGGAAATCCGTATTCTCCAAATCCCTTGATCTGGTTGAAGCAGCGGACGGCGAACTCGCGATTGTAACCGTTCTTGACCATGCCTTCGATCATCTTAGTCTCGAAATTCGCGACCAGCCCCGATCGGCGAAAGGTGGCCATGGCGCGGCGCAACTGATCCGCTTCCGCCGCGGTGAACTTGGCCGCCGTCATCGCGATCTGCATGGCCTGCTCCTGGAACAGCGGCACACCCAGCGTCCGCTTTAGCACGGTCTTCAGCTCCAGGCTCTCATAGGGGATCGCCTCGCCTCGCAGCTTTGCCTCCCGGCGCTTGAGGTAGGGATGCACCATGTCACCCTGAATGGGACCCGGCCGGACGATCGCCACCTCGATCACCAGATCGTAGAATTCCCGCGGTCGAAGCCGCGGTAGCATGCTCATCTGCGCCCGGCTCTCGATCTGGAAAACCCCCACCGTATCGGCACGACAGATCATGTCGTAGACCGGGTTGTCGTCTTTTACATAGTCGAGCTCGGTGTCGTAGACCTGAGACAGCAGCATCTGCTTGCCATAATGGGTCTCCAGCATGCGGAAGGCCTTGGCGAGACAGGTGAGCATCCCGAGCGCGAGAACGTCGACCTTGAGGATCTTGAGCGTGTCGAGATCGTCTTTGTTCCACTCGATCATGTAGCGGCCGGGCATGGCCGTCGGCATGATCGGCACGACCTCGTCGAGCCGGTCATGCGTGATGACGAAACCGCCGACATGCTGGGACAGGTGCCGCGGCATGTCCATCAGCCGTCCGGCATAGGTGAACATGCGCATCACAGTGGGATCCGACAGGTCGAGCCCGGCCGCCTTGGCCTGTTCGTTCGTGAAGGACGATGTCCACCAGCCCCAGATGGAGGCCGCAAGCGCCGTCTGCACATCCTCGGAAAAGCCGAACACCTTGGCCACCTCGCGCCCAGCCGAGCGCGCGCGATAACTGATAGCAGCAGCAGCGATGCCGGCATGCTCCTTGGTGTAGGTGTCGTAGATGAACTGGATCACCTCTTCGCGCCGTGCATGCTCGAAGTCGATATCGATATCCGGCGGCTCGTCGCGATCCACGGAGAGAAAGCGATCAAAGAGGAGAGTGAACTTGACTGGATCGACCTCCGTCACATGAAGACAGTAGCAGACGGACGAATTGGCCGCGGATCCGCGCCCCTGGCAAAGAATGCCTTTCGATCGCGCAAAGGTCACCAGGCGATGGACGGTGAGAAAATAAGGCTCGTATTGCTTCTTGCGAATGAGATCGAGTTCATAGGCGATCTTGGTTTCCACGGCCTCCGACACGCCCTGAGGATATCGCCGCGCCGCGCCTTCCCGCACCAGCCGCTCGAGCGCCTGCGACGATGTCTCGCCCGGACCGGCCTCGTCCGGATAATTGTGCTTCAGTTCGTCGAGCGTGAAATCGAGCGTCTTGAAGAACCGCTCCGTGTTGGCAACGGCCTGGGGATAGTCACGGAAGATACGGACCATCTCGCCGGGAGCCTTGAGGAACCGCTCGGCATTGGCCTGCAGTCGGAAGCCGGCCTCTGCAATCGTCACATGCTCGCGGATGGCCGTCATGACGTCGGCCAGCGGTCGGCTGTCGGGAGCGTGGTAGAGCACGTCGTTCGTGGCGATGAGGCGCACATCCGTGCTGTCGGCAAGGGCTGCAAGAGCCGCGAAATCCTGCGCGTCGAACCCGTCATAGCGCGGCGTCATGCCGAGGAAAAGCCGGCCCTTCATGAGAGGCTGTAGCGTTCTCAGGGTATGACCGAGCACCGCCCAGTCATCGTTTCCGCAAGATGCATCGTCGGTCCGAACGTCTGCGACCGCTCCCGCGGACGCGTCGGTCACTTTTCCGCGGGCGAGCGGCAAGCCGCCAGAGGCTTCTCCGGGAGCGCTCCATCCGGTGCGGCCCTTCATCACGATCACCTGCAGATGTTCCTGCCATGCGAGGAGATCAGGCAGAAAGAGCGTGCAGTGGCCCTTGTCGTCGGCACGCAGATTGCCCGCGCTCAGAAGACGGCAGAGGTGCGCCCATCCCTTCCGGTTGCGCGGATAGGCGAGCATATCCGGGGAGCCATCGGCAAAGACGAGGCGCGCCCCAGGCTGGAAAGGAAATTTTTCCTCTCGGGCCTCTGCATGAGCCCGAACGACACCCGAAACCGTGTTGCGATCGGCGATCCCCAAGCCCTTCAGGCCGATGCGCTTGGCCGTGACCACCATTTCCTTGGCGCCCGAAGCGCCACGCAGAAAGGAGAAATTGGTACAGGCGCCCCATTCGTAAAAGACAGGCGGCGTGTTGTTCGTCACGCCGTCGCTGCCGTCCCGTCCCTTTCGGGGAGCAGCGCGGGTCATGCGAAAATGCCGTGCATGAACCAGTCGGGATGCATCCGCTCGCGCTGGAACAATCCATTGCGGAACATCCAGAACCGGCGCCCCGTCTCGTCCTCGATGCGAAAATAATCGCGCGTCGGCGCGTCTTCGCCGTCGATCCACCATTCCGCAGCAATGCGCTCCGGGCCTTCCGCCCGGGCAACCCGATACGCGGTCCGCCGCCAGAAAAACCGTTCCGGTGCACCGTCCGGAACATCGGCGACGGGCACCTCCACGCGCTCGGGATGCGTCAGAAGACGCAGGGGCCGCACCGGCACAACCGGCCATTCCTCGGCTTGAAGCCCTTTGGCTGCCGGAGACGCAGCATCGCGGGCGGGCCGAAGGC
The DNA here is from genome assembly GCF_001424065.1 of Rhizobium sp. Leaf384. Taxonomy (GTDB): domain Bacteria; phylum Pseudomonadota; class Alphaproteobacteria; order Rhizobiales; family Rhizobiaceae; genus Ferranicluibacter. Next base: position 139,581 of record NZ_LMQE01000008.1, on the reverse strand, counting down.
TTGCCGCCCGCTCGGGAATATGGCTTGCCGCGAGAACGGCAACCGACAGCACCTCGTCTCCAAAACGAGCGACGACGCGGTCCGTGAAGTCGGCAAGGGCGCGGCTTTGGTCGGGTCGTCCCGAAAAATCATCCTGAACGGAGGAGATCGGCTCGGCCTTGAGCACGCAAAGCCGCAAGATCTCGAAGCCATAACCGGCATCCAGATCGTCATGCACGGCGGCAAGCCGTTCCCGATAGAGCGCAGCGATGCGCTTTGGATCCCGCAACGGAGACGATGTGCCGGCGAGCAACCGGAATACCTTGCCGTCGACGCGGAAAAGCAGAAGTTCGAACTGGCGCCCGCCCTCTCCCCGCTCCTCGAGGCGCCCCTTCAGGCCATCGGCGAGCTGCAGCGCCAGTCCGAGGATGTCATCTTCGCCCGAAACCGGCGATATCAGCCTGCGTTCGACCGAAAGCTCGGCCACAGGCCGGCGCGGAGACAGCGGTTCGTCGTCATGCCCGAGCGCCTGGTCGAGCCGAAGGAAGACGAGCGGTCCGAAGCGTCGGGCAAGGGCCGCTCTCGGCGCTTCCATGAGATCTCCAACCTGCGTCAGCCCCAGTCTGATCAGCGTATCCGTGAGGGCCTGCGGCAGTCGAAGCGCCGTCACGGGCAAAGGCCCGAGCGCGACAGCCTCCTCTCCTGCTTCGATGACATCATTGCCGGAAAATCGGGCAAGAGCCCAAGACAGGCCGGGAGAGGCCGCAATCGCCCCCCGCGCCTCAACGCCAAGCTGGAAAAGGCGCGACAAGACATCGTCGAGCAGGGCTTTCTCTCCACCATGCAGTTTGGTGCAGCCGGTGATGTCGAGCGCCAGACCGTCGGCACCAGCATAGGCAACCAGCGGCGTATAGCGATCGCACCAGTCAGCCAAGCCTGAGAGAAAGCTCTGGTCAGCGGCAGGATCGGCCGGCAGCACATCGAGACGCGGATGCATGGCGCGGGCTTCGGCGACACCTTGCCCCCGCTTCAACCGCAGGCGCTCGGCCAGACTGTCGAGCGCCACGATCCGCATGGCATTTTCGACCTTGTCCGAGAACACCACCGGCGGATGATCAGGACGCCCGTTTGAAAGCCATGACGCGCCCCAGCGCCGGCGCGCCACCCGGTCGGCCGACAGATGCGGGAAGGACAGCGACAGGATCCGCTGCGTGTGCCGGAAGAGAGACGGCGACGGGGTCGAGAGGGTAGAACCGGCGCGCATGGGAACTCCATTCAAGGTAGGCATCAACAGGGGAAAAGGCCCGCGTCTTCTCGGCAATCACGTGAAAGGCGGGATGCCCGATGCCGGTCGAAAGCATCGTTCCATCCGGCAGCATGAACAGGGATGCAGGGGCAGGACGTACGAGAAGGCGGAGATGCGCGCTACTTGCCTCCTCCTCCCCGGCTTGGCGCAGCAGAAAAATCGGCACGCCGCTGCCCATCGATCGCAACTGCAGCCGTCGGCTCTCCTGAAGTCCGAGACGCGCCGGATTGCCGCGGATCTCCAGAATGACGGCGGAGAAGACGGAAAATCCAAGCGCTGCCTCGGCAATCCACAAGGCCTGCTGGAGATTGCGCGGCCTTGAGAACAGTGCGGCGCGCAGATCGATGCCGAGAAGCGACAGGCCGACCCCGTAAGGCTCGCCGGCCTCTTTTTCCGCCATCGTTTCGGAAATCCAGAGAATAGGCCCGAGTTCACCCCGCGCCTTGCGCCGTGCCTGGCAAAGGGCGGCAAGTCCAAGCGTGAAGCCCGTAGCGGCACCGGCATCACGTGTTTCCGCCACGCGGATCTCGCTCAGACCCTTGAGCGGAAGCCCGCCGGACATGGCATGATCAAGCGCGGGAACGCCAAGCGGCAGCGTTTCTTCGTGCGCGGTCGGAGAAAGGCCGGACGCGGAAAACCCGGCTTTTTCGCCCTCCGTCCTTGTAGTGGCAAGACAGGAACCGGAGGGCCTGTCTCGTTCCAAGCGGGCAATGGCGTCGCGCAGGGCGAGCACCGTCTCCCGCGGCACAGCGTTTTCAGCCATGGCAGTCAGCTCCTATACGTTCCTGTTATGTTCTTATTGATTCCAGAGCTTCAAAAAAGAGTCAACGCAGCTGGGAAAAGATTCCGCAGATTCTGCACAATCGCCTGACGGTATGAATTGCTTCTCGAAATGACCGAGGAAATGGCTATATAAACGGACAAGGAGTATCCATGGCCCGGATTGACCAAAGCGACGATTGGCGTGAGCGCCATGCGCCGACCATCAGCACGTTCGAGTCCCTGACGCTGGAAGCCTATGGGCACCTGCCGGAGGAATTCCGGCTGCTGGCCACTGACCTGATCATCGAGATCGAAGACTTTCCGGATGACGATGTCTTCGAAGACATGGCGCTGGAAACGCCCTTCGATCTGCTGGGGCTGTTTGAGGGGCGCGGTATCGGCGAGCGTTTTACCATGGAAACCGGTACGATGCCGAACCGGATCACGCTGTATCGCCGGCCGATCCTCGACTACTGGGCCGAAAACGACGAGACGCTGGGCGATATCATCACCCATGTCCTCATCCATGAGATCGGCCATCATTTCGGTTTGTCTGACGACGATATGGAGCGGATCGAGGCAAGCGTGGAGCATGTCGGCGGGTAATGAACCCGCCGCATGCCATGTAAATCGTGCGTCTGCCTATTGCTCGGACAGCTTCATGTCGGGCACGTAATCCTTGCCGTCGACATCTTTCACCACTGCCTGGCCACACTGCATGATCTGCGCGTCTGCGTTGAAGGTGTACGTCGGTGAGCCGTGCAGATCCCAGCCCTTGTTGAGAGCGGCCGTCACCTTGTGGCAGAAGCTCGCATCGTCTGGACCCGTGAGAAAGCGGTAGAGTTTCATGTGGGTTTCCCTCTTCGTTTGATGGCCTCGACCTTGGCAAGGCAGGCAAGCGCTTGGTCGAGATGCAGTGTTTCGACCATTTTGCCCTTGTGCACGATGACCGATCTGCCGGCATTGTCCGGATGATCGAAGGCCATGACGATCTCTCGGGCTTCCGCCTCTTCGGCAGCGGAAGGTCCGAAAGCGGTGTTCGCCGGCGCGATCTGCTGCGGATGGATCAGCATCTTGCCGTCAAACCCCATATCACGACCCGCCGCACACTCCCGGGCAAAGCCTTCCGCATCGGCAATATCGTTGAAGACGGCATCGAGAGCATCGAGCCCGCTTCCCCGCGCCGCGAGAAGGATCTGCATGAGCCAGGGGACGAGATAGGTGCGTCCGGAAAGAGCCGCGACGCCTGTCTCCTTGCGCAGATCGTTGAGGCCGGGGATCAAGCAATCGAGCCGCCCGCCGCGCGTGCGCCCTGTTTCCGCGATCGCCGCCACATTGAGAACGCCCCTTGGCGTCTCGATCATTGCCCAAAGCCGCAGATCATCAAGCGCATCACCCTCGTCCCAGCCTTCGGCGATGTCGAGAATATCCCGCGGCCCCTCCACCTTGGGCACAAGAACCGCATCAAACCGGCAGACGGAAAGAGCTTGAAGATCCGCTTCGCCGAAACCCGAGGCCAGACTGTTGATCCGGACGATCTGTTCGACGCCCGGCATGGTCTGCGTTGACTGCCCAAGATGGCGCACCAGCGCTTGGCGGGCCTCCAACTTGTGCTCCGGAAGCACGGCATCTTCCAGATCGTAGATAACCGCATCGGGCGAGAGGCTTGCCATCTTTGCAAGCGCACGATCATTGTCGGCGGGCACGCAGAGCACGGAGCGGCGCAGGCGATGGGGGTGGCGGTCGGACATAGACATCATGCACCCTTTTGCCTGTCTCGTTTCGGCTTCGCAAGCGTCGTGCACCGGAGATGGTCCCGCCACCGCCTCCGTTCAGCGTAGGATGGCCTCAGTTCGGCATAGGATAATCGCAGAGCCATCCCGCTCCGGGTCAGCAGACAACCAAGCACAAAAAAACCGGCCCCATTCTGAAATGGAGCCGGTCAGATCTTTCAGGGACAGACCTTAGGCTGCCTTGCGGTCATGAAGACCTTCTTCAACTTCCTCGACGATCTTTGCCACGAAGGCATCGAGATCGCCGGGATTGCGGGAGGTGATAATGCCCTTGTCGGTCACCACGGCCTCGTCTGACCACAGGCCACCGGCGTTGACCACATCGGTCTTGATCGACGCGAACGAGGTAACCTTGCGGCCCTTGACGGCGCCGGCCTCGACCAGAAGCCACGGCGCATGACAGATGGCAGCGACGACCTTACCAGAGGAGACGAACTCACGCACGATCCGCAAGGCTTCGTCTTCGACGCGCAGCTTGTCCGGGTTGATCTGGCCGCCCGGCAGAACCAATGCGTCGAAATCTGCGATGTTCACATCCTTGGCTTCGAGATCGACATCCATGCTGTCGCCCCAATCCTTTTCGTCCCAGCTCTTGATGCTGGTCTTGCCAATCGAGGCGATCTTCACGGTTGCACCCTGCTTTTTCAAGCCGTCATAGGGAACACGCAGTTCCGACCGTTCATAACCATCGGTGGCGAGAATGAGAATTTTAGAGTCCTTGATGGAAGGCATGAGCCTGCTCCTTGTTGTTTGTCACGTTGCGTCCGGTCACGGCGCGTTGGCCGGTGACCCCGCATGCGAATGTCACGACGGGTTCGACCTGTTAACGAAGCGCGCCGCCGATCGTTCCGAAAATGAAAGCGTCAACGCACGTAACATTGACGTTTGCACCAAAAGAACATATGTAGAACACTATGAAAAAATCGCTGAAAGAGCGTTTGGCCATCCTCTCGGATGCCGCCAAATACGATGCATCCTGCGCCTCCAGCGGCACGACGAAACGCAATTCGTCGGCAAGCGGCGGCCTCGGCTCTACCGAGGGGTCCGGCATCTGTCACGCCTATGCGCCAGATGGGCGATGCATTTCGCTGCTCAAGATCCTGATGACGAATTTCTGCATCTACGACTGCGCCTACTGCATCAACCGTTCGTCCAGCAATGTCGAGCGGGCGCGTTTTTCGGTTGAGGAAGTGATCTGGCTGACGCTCGAATTCTATCGGCGAAATTACATCGAAGGCCTGTTTCTCTCGTCCGGCATCATCCGCTCGTCGGATCATACGATGGAGGAAATGGTGCGCATCGCTCGCGAGCTGCGCGTGACGCATAACTTCCGCGGATACATTCATCTGAAGTCGATCCCGGAAGCGTCGCCCGCGCTGATCGAGGAGGCCGGGCTCTATGCCGACCGTCTGTCGATCAACATCGAACTGCCGACCGATGCGGGCCTCACGCGCTATGCGCCGGAGAAACGACCGGACGGCATCCGCAAATCGATGGGCGATCTTCGCCTGAAGATCGAGGAGATGCGTGATCCCACGCTGCAGACCAAGCGGACCCGGCGCTTCGCTCCCGCCGGCCAGAGCACGCAGATGATTGTCGGGGCCGACCAGGCGAACGACAGCGTCATCCTGGGGACCAGCGCCCGGCTTTACGGCAGCTATGGACTGCGTCGCGTCTACTACTCCGCCTTCAGCCCGATCCCCGATGCCTCGCGCAACCTGCCCCTTGTCAAGCCACCTCTGATGCGCGAGCACCGGCTCTACCAGGCCGACTGGCTCTACCGCTTCTACGGCTTCGGCATCGAAGAGATCACGCGCGACCAGCCCGACGGCATGCTGGATCTCGATCTCGATCCAAAGCTTGCCTGGGCTCTGGCCAACCGGCAGCGTTTTCCCGTCGACATCAACAAGGCGGATCGCGAGATGCTGCTCCGCGTTCCCGGCTTCGGTACCAAGATCGTTCGCGCCATCCTGTCCGCACGCCGGCATCGCACCTTGCGATTGGAAGATCTTGCACGCCTCAAGGTGTCGCTGAAGAAGGTCCAAGCCTTTATCGTTGCAGAAGGCTGGACGCCATCCCGGCTCATCGATCGTCCAGATCTGCGCACGATGTTCGAGCCCAAACCGGAACAACTGGTCCTGCTCTGATGCCGCCGCTCATCGAGAGGCAAGCCGTCATGCTCGATGGCAAAGGCGACTTTGGTGAATGGCGGGATGCAGCACGCCGCCTCCTGATGGCGGGAACGTTGCCGACCGCCGTGGACTGGCGCGAAAGACAGGGTATCGCCACAGACCTATTTGCCGAGGTCACGCCGGTGCCTGCGAACCTTGACGAAGAACGGGAGGGCGCCCGATCGGCATCACCGATGCAGATCACCGTTCCCCGCGCTTTCATGACGCTTGCCGAAACGGTGATCTGCCATTCTGATCCCGGCCGCTTTGGTCTTCTCTATCGCACGCTCTGGCGTCTGCAGTCAGAGCGCAATCTGCTAGATATCGTTTCCGACGCCGATGTCGTGCGTTTGCAGGCGATGGAAAAGTCCGTTCGGCGCGATAGCCACAAGATGAAAGCTTTCGTCCGCTTCAAGGAGATTGGTGCCGGCACATCAACGACGGATATCATGGACGTCATCGTCCATCCCGTCTCCCTGGAAACCGGCAGCATTGCGATCGGCCGCAGGCGATTTTTTGCCTGGTTCGAGCCGGATCATTTCATCGTTGCTCGCGTTGCGCCTTTCTTCCAGCGGCGTTTCACGGATATGGACTGGATCATCGCCACGCCGAAAGGATCCGCTGTTTGGGATGGAACGACACTGACCGTGACGTCCGAGCCGGCGGACGACCCCAAGCTGACCGATGATGCGGACACACTGTGGCGCACCTACTACAGCAACATCTTCAATCCGGCCCGGCTGAAGGTGAAGGCCATGCAGTCGGAAATGCCGAAGAAGTACTGGAAGAACCTTCCGGAAGCAGACCTCATTCCCGGCCTGATCGCCGGCGCGGAGGAACGGGTGCGCGAAATGGCGAAACAGGCCATGAAAGACCCACCGACCTTTCACACCAGAGTACGGGAAGCCGCCATGCCGAAGACCGAGGAAAGCACCGCCCTTCCCGGAACCCTCGACGCCGCACGCGCCGAGGCCCGCGATTGCACCCGCTGCCCCTTATACTGCAAGGCGACGCAAACCGTGTTCGGCGAAGGTCCTGACGACGCGAAGCTCATGTTCGTCGGCGAGCAGCCGGGCGATCAGGAGGACCTTGCAGGAAAACCCTTTGTCGGACCTGCCGGGAAGATGTTCGACACCATCGCAGGTGAGGTCGATCTCGATCGCAAACAGGCTTACGTCACCAACGCAGTGAAGCATTTCAAGTACGAGCCACGCGGCAAGCGGCGAATCCACCAGAAACCCAACATGGGCGAAATCCGGGCCTGCCGCTGGTGGCTCAAGCTGGAACTTGAGTTGATCCAGCCAAAGCTGGTGGTCGCCATGGGCGCAACGGCGCTGACCTCCGTCATGAACCATGCCGAGAAACTCGGGGACTATCGGAGCCGCAAGGTCGATCTCGATGACGGCCGCGCCCTCTACACCACCGTTCATCCGTCCTACCTCCTTCGCATTCCCGACGAGGGGCGCAAGCGCGAGGAAATCGATCGGTTCCGCGAAGATCTGCACGCCATCAAGCGCCTGAGCGACCACCTGTAAAGCCGACTATGGATGAGCGGCCACGGTGCGAAAGAGGTTATCGGATTGCAACCAGACCTGTGGGCAGGCGGTTCATGGCCTCGTGACCATCCGGGGTAATCAGCAGCTGATTCTCGATGATCATCCCACCGACGCCATCCACATACCAAGGCGTCTCGAAGGCAACGACCATACCCGGCTCCAGCACGACCCTGCTGGTCGCAGAGAAGAACGGCCATTCCTCGCTGCCGAGCCCGGCGCCGAGACCATGGCCGAAATGGCCGCGTGAATAGCCGGGAAACCCGGCTTCCGTCATCGCCGCCGTCGCGGCCTCATGAACCCTTCGCATCTCGTTGCCCGGCCGGATCTGCGCAAGACCGGCCTCGAACGCATGCGACAGCGCGCTGAAAAGCCTGCTCTGCACGGCGTTCGGTTCACCGCAGACAAAGGTCCGGCCCGTGTCCGATGTGTAACCCTGAACCAGGCAACCGACATCGACCTTGATCAAGGAGCCCGCCTCCACCACACCGCCGCGCGACCAAGGATTATCCTCAACGGAAACGTATTCCCAGTGTCCGGCGAGATGGCGGATATTCTCTGCGCGCGCTGCCGTCTGGACGGCCGACGTCCACACGGCCGCCAGCGCGTCACGCGTCTGCCCGGGCGCGATCGCTTCCGCCAGAGCTTCGATGCCGACCTCCGACAATCTGACGGCCGTCCGCAGGTGATCGATCTCCTGCACGGACTTCACCATCTTCAAACGTCGAAGCACATCGCTGCCATCGATCAGCCGGCAACCGGGCAAGACGTCCGTCAGCAGGGCGAAATCCGACACCGAAAGACTGTCGAGCTCGATACCGACCCGCGCTGCGGACAACGTCCGCGAGGCCAGGAGGTCACCGGCAAGCCGAAAGCCGTGGGACGCATCAAAGGTCTCGGGCCGCGCGAAGCCCGCCTTTCGGCCGGCGCCGGCCCAAGCCGCAGCCACGAGTTCGGGCACGGGTTGGGTCAGATCGTAGGGGCGGAGATCCGCGGTTTCGACCCAGAGCGGATGGATGCGAAGATCCGTCACGTCGCTCGATGCGCGGAAGCTTTCCGCATGGAGATCGCTGACCACGGCTCCGATGGCGAGAGAAGGATCTGCAGGCACGAGCGCCGCGACGGCGCCCGCTCGTCGCCACATCGCGCCCACCCCCGGACTGGCGCCGGTCGCATAGGTAAAGCTTTCCGGCGTCAGCAAAAGAAGCGCATCAAGACCCGCTTCCGCCATAAGCCGTGCTGCCCGGTTTCTATCCAGATACGCCATGTTCGTTCCCCCTCGGCAGATATCGGCCTGCGCGATCCATGCCGGTCAGATATTGCCCATGCAGAGATATTTCATGTCGAGATAGTCCTCCATGCCGTGACGCGACCCTTCGCGGCCGATCCCCGACTGTTTCAACCCGCCGAAAGGTGCCGCCTCGGACGACATGCGGCCGGTGTTGATCCCGATCATGCCGTATTCGAGAGCCTCAGCCACGTGCCAGACCTTGCGCAGCTCGGTGGCATAGAAATAGGCGGCGAGACCATAGATCGTGTCGTTTGCCTGATGGATCACATCCTCGACCGTCTCGAACCGGATGACAGGCGCAACAGGACCGAAGGTTTCATCGAAGGCCACCAGCATGCCGTGATCGACATCGGTGAGCACCGTCGGCGCAAAGAAGGTGCCGGTTTCCCCCACGCGACCGCCGCCGCACAGCACCTGCGCACCGCGCAGTGTCGCATCCTCCACATGATACGCCACCTTGCGCAGGGCCGCCTCATCGATCAGCGGGCCGACCGAGACGGAAGGCTCAAAACCATCTCCGACCTTGAGATCGGCAACATGCGCTGCGAGTTTTTCCGCAAAGACGTCATAGACGCTCGACTGGACCTAGATCCGGTTGGCGGAGGTGCAGGTCTGCCCGGCATTGCGAAACTTCGCCTGCAGGGCGCCGTCTACCGCTGCATCGATGTCTGCATCGTCAAAGACGATGAAGGGTGCGCTTCCGCCGAGCTCCAGGCTGAGCTTCTTGATCTGATCTGCGCATTGTCGCATCAGCAGTCGTCCGACCTCGGTCGAACCGGTAAAGCTGATCTTGCGCACATTCGGATGCGTGCACAGTTCATAGCCGACCGCCTGACCTTCGCTTGCAAGAATGAGCTGGAAAACGCCCTCGGGGAAACCGGCATCAAGCGCAAGCCGGTGAAGCGCGACAGCGACGAGCGGCGTCTGCTCCGCCGGCTTCAGGATCACCGGGCAGCCGACGGCCAGCGCTGGCGCAACCTTCCGCGCAACCATGGAGGCCGGAAAATTCCACGGCGTGATCGTGCCGACGATGCCGACCGGCTGTTTGATGACGAACATCCGCCTGTCGGTGGACGGGGCCGGAAACGTCTCGCCATAGACGCGCTTGGCTTCTTCCGCATACCACTCGATATAGGCTGCGGCGTGCTGCACCTCCGATCGTGCTTCGGCAAGCGGCTTGCCCATCTCGGCGGTCAGGATCGCGGCGAGGTCGTCGATATGCACGAGAACGAGATCATGCCAGCGCCGGAGAAACTGGCTGCGATCCTTGGCCGGAAGTCCAGCCCACATCGGCTGCACAGATCCTGCCCGCTCGATCGCTGCCCGTGTCTCGGGCACCCCCATATCCGGCAGGGTTGCCAGGAGAACGCCGGACGAGGGATTTCGCACCTCGAACGCCGCCCCTGTCACCTCCGCACCGGCAAGGATCTGGGGATCCCGGAGGTGACGGGTAAGGTCGGATGTGACACGCATGAAAAGCTCCCGGATCAAGGCATGTCTCCCGCGCGCGTCAGACAGCATCGGCAGCTTTGGGAGTTGGCTCAGGACCTTGCCGCGATTGCCCTGACATGACCAATGAAATCCGCTGATCAGACCACCACGCCCTGGAATGGCCGCCTCTGCAAACGCGGCTTCAGTCGCCGCGGGCGACCGCGGGAAACGCCACCCTCGCCCGGAGGCCGCGACCGGCCGTCCCCTCATCCGTAACCGCTGGACCGAGCGAGAGGCTGCCTTCGAAACGAACAGCAATCTCTTCGACGATCGGCAATCCCAGGCCGAGACCCGGAGCCTCGCTCTCGCCCCGGGCAAAGCGCTGGCGCACGCCCGCCAGTCTTTCCGGCGGAATGCCGGGACCGTTGTCCTCGACATCGAGCAGAACGATGCCCGGCGCGTGATCGACCCGCACCGTTACCTCGGCGCCCTGTCCAGCGTAGGCAAGTGCGTTTTCCACGAGATTGCGCAGGAGCTCGCCGATGAGCAGCGATTCTGCCGCGATCGACAACGCCCCCTCGCCCGCGAAACCGAGATCAATGCCGGCATCCGCCGCACGGGGCACGTATTCTGCCGTGACCTCCCGCGCCAACGCCGTCAAGTCCATCGGCAAGAGCGCTGTCGAGGATCCCGATCCCGTCGCGTCGATCTTTGCAAGCAGCAGCAATTGCGCGAGGATGCGCTCCGCGTGACCGACTGCTTCATCACCACGCGCGATGAAGCCCTTGATGTCCTCCGGCTTTTCGGAGCGGGCCGCAAGTGCAAGCTGGGTGCGCACGACGGCCAGCGGCGTGCGCAACTGATGGCCCGCATTGCCCGAGAAATGCCGCATGGCATCCAGCGCCGATTGCAGCCGCACCATGAAGGAATTGACCGTCTCGACCAGCCCCTCCACTTCCTGCGGCACGGACTGCCGGATCGGCCGAAGATCGTCGGGACTGCGCTCTGCGATCGCATCCCCCAGCCGGTAAAGCGGACGAAGCGAGAGCGTGACGGCGATCCAGACAATGGCCGCTGCACCAAAGATCAGCAGAAACAGCCGCAATGCCGAGCGAAACAGGAGCGCGCGGGCGAGCTGCTGGCGCGCCACCGTGGTTTCCGCCACCGTCACGACAAACGGCAGGGAGTTGATCCCGGTTGAGGCGGACCGCTCGAGCGCAGCAATCCGGATCGGCTCGCCGCGGTAGTCGGAATCGAGATAGACAGCCTGTCGTCCCTGCATTTCGGCAATGCCGGGCAGGGTACGATAGCCCGTAATGAAATGGCCAGGCGGCCCATCGACGCGATAGAAGACCCTGTCCTGTGCTGCCGAAGTGAGCATTTCCAGGGCGACATAGGGCATGTCCACCTCAAGCGTGCCGTCCTCGCCCACAACGACGCGATCGGCGATCGCAAGAGCCGACCCCGCCAAGACGCGGTCCGACACGCTGTTTGCCGTCTTCACGGCTTCCCGATACGTGTCCCCGAGCGCGACGACGCCGATGACCGCGGTGGCCGCCAGCAGCCAGGCAAGCAGCCGTCTGCGAAGCGAATGTGCCGCACGCACGCCGCTCATCGCGTCTCCGGTCCGGTGTCAGCCGGCGCTTCCGCCTTGTCGAGATAGTATCCGATGCCGCGCGCTGTGCGAACGGTCAGACCGTAGGATGACAGCCGCTTGCGCAGGCGGCTGACATATTGCTCGATGGCATTGGGGCTGAGATCATCGTCAAACGCCGTGAGGGACTGCATGATGGCATCCTTTGCCACCACTTTGCCGGCGCGCATGAACAGGATTTCCAGAAGCCCCGTTTCGCGCAACGGGATATCGATGGGGACGCCATCCGAAGAGAATGTCCGCGACGTGAGATCGAGCGAAACGGAGCCGAAGCTGACCATCGAGGAGCGAAGGCCGGCCTGGCGCCGCAAAAGGACGCGCACGCGCGCTTCGAACTCGCCGATATCAAACGGCTTGATCATGTAGTCGTCAGCCCCCAGATCGAGGCCTCGCACCTTCTCCTCCGCGCTCCCGCGCGCCGTCAGGATCAACACGGCCGACCGGTTCTGCCGCGCCCGCATGGAGCGCAGCACGTCGAGCCCGTCCATCTCCGGCAAGGTCAGATCGAGGATCACGAGGTCGAACCGCTCCGTCGCCGCGGCCGCATCTGCCGAGGCTCCGTCGCGCACCACGTCGACGGCATAGCCGCTGCCGCGCAAAATGGCGGCAAGCCCCTCCGACAACACCTTGTTGTCCTCAACCAGAAGAATTCTCACAACGCGGCAGCTCCTCACCCTGGTCGATCCTAGGATAAGTCCGGGCAGAGGCAAATCGATATTGCATCCGATGATCGATGTGGCAGCGCGTCAGACTGTTCCGGCACTTGTGTGGCGGCGATCGCTGGCGCAAAGTCCGCCTATGTCCAGTCTCATCGCAGCCATCCTTTTGCTTCTCGCAGGTGCGATCGAGGCGACTGCTGCGCCTGATTTCTTTCCCGCCCGGTCCGGCCGGGCGGATGCACCCGTGCTCGATGTCTACTCGTCGCTCGACGACCCCCTGGCGCAACCGCTGATACGGGGGTTCCAGGCTGCCAATCCCGACATTGCCGTTCGTCATGAAAACATGCTGACCGGCGAGATCTATGACCGAATCGTCCGGGAAACGGATGCCGGGCAGAAGACAGCGGATTTTGCGTTCTCGTCGGCGATGGATCTGCAGGTCAAGCTGACCAATGACGGCTACGCTCAGCCAAGCCATCTGCCTCTGTCCCGCTCCTGGCCCTCTTGGGCGAACTGGCGCGACACGGCCTATGCCCTGACCTTCGAGCCGGCCGTGTTCGTCTATCACAAGCCAAGCTTTGTCGGACGCAAACCGCCCTCCACGCGAGCTGAGTTTGTGCGCTTCCTGCAGGATGCCGGACGTTCGGCCTATGGCCGTATCGGCACCTATGACATCGCGCGCTCAGGCGTCGGCTTCCTGTTCATGGCCCGCGACCAGGAGCAGTTCAGCGACATCTGGTCGGTGATCCGCGCGATGGGTGAGGCCGGGGTCAAGCTTTACGCGACGAGCTCCGACATTCTGGAGCGGGTGGCCGACGGCCGCTTCCTGCTCGGCTACAACATTGTCGGATCCTATGCGGCCGATTGGGCCGAACACCATCCCGATCTCGGCATCATCCTGCCGACCGACTACACGGTCGTGATTTCCCGGATCGGTCTTGTGCCGGAAGCCGCCGCGGCACCCGAGCTTGGACGCCGCTATCTTGCCTTCTTCATGTCCGCCGAGGGTCAGTCGATCATGGCGCGCGAGCTACATATCGCCGCTGTCAATCCGGATGTGGCCGGCAACAACACGGCCAGCACGCTCCAGGATATTCTCGGCGCGCAGTTGCGGCCCGTTCCCGTCAGCCCCGGTCTGATGGTCTACCTCGACCAGGTGAAACGCGCCCGCCTGATCACCCGCTGGAAGGATGTTCTCAACCTCCCGTAGGGATTTCCCTGTCGCGGGTGGATCGCTGCTTGCTACCCTGCAACGGGTGCGATCGATCGTGCGTCATGCGCTGGATGCATGAATGTCAGGTTGATGTCAGCTTACTATGGTGGCTTACTGATGTTCGTCAGCGTGGAGGCGGTGACGAAGCGGTGCGGAGGAGTGTCTCACCAAAACAGCCCGAGCGAAGATCGTATCGATCTTGGCTGCGCGCCTGTCGTCAAAGCTCCTCGCGTCAACAATCGAAACAAAGCGCGTATACGCGCTGACGGAGGACGTCACCTTGAAACAGTTTCTCATTGCATCCCTGATCGCCGGTGCCATGGCGCTTCCGGCCGCCGCGGCCGACTACACCATCATCGCTCCTGCCAATCCGGGCGGCGGCTGGGACCAGACGGCGCGCTCCATGCAGACGGCTCTGCAGCAGGAAAAGATTGCCGGCAACGTTCAGGTCCAGAACGTACCGGGCGCCGGCGGCACCATCGGTCTCGCCCAGTTCGCCAGCCAGTCGGCTGGCAACCCCAATGCACTGCTGGTTGGCGGCTATGTGATGGTCGGCGCGATCCTGACGAACAAATCGCCTGTTTCGCTGAACGAGGTCGAGCCGATCGCCCGTTTGACCGGAGAATATGAAGCGATCGTTGTGCCAGCCGAATCGCCGCTGAAGACCATGGGCGATCTCGTAGACGCGTTGAAGAAGGATCCGGGTTCGGTATCCTGGGCCGGCGGCTCGGCCGGCGGCACCGACCATATCGCGGTGGGTCTCATTGCCAAGGCAGCCGGCGTCGATCCGACCAAGATCAACTACATCGCCTTCTCGGGCGGCGGCGAGGCTCTGGCCGCCATCCTCGGTAACCAGGTCACAGCCGGTATCTCCGGCTACGGCGAGTTCGAGTCGCAGGTCAAGTCCGGCACGCTGCGCCTCCTCGCTGTCTCCAGCGCCGAAAAGATTGCAGGCGTCGAGGCTCCGACCTTGAAGGAAGGCGGCCTTGACGTGGTCGTGCAGAACTGGCGCATGGTTGCCGCGGCTCCCGGTCTTTCCGCCGAACAGAAGGCCGCCGTCACCGCCGATATCGAAAAGATGGTAAAGTCCGCCTCCTGGCAGGAAACGCTGAAGACCAAGGGCTGGCAGGACACGTATCTCTCGGGAGACGCCTTCAAGGAACAGCTCGCCAAGGACGTTTCTGCAACGGAAACGATCCTTAAAGAAATCGGTCTCGTTCAATGAGCGACGTCTCGCGCACACCAAGCGCAACCTCGCGCCGCCCCGACAGGGCGGCGCTTGCCGTTGCCGTCTTCCTGGGAGCCTTGGCCGGCCTGATTTTCTGGGATAGCTCGCGCCTCTCGGCCATGGCCAACTATTCCAAGATCGGCCCTGCCACCGTTCCCTTCGTCATCGCATGGTGTCTTCTCGGCCTTGCGATCTGGACAGCCGTTGCGGCATTCCGCAACGAGTTCCCGGCGCGTGAGCGCCAGGAGATCCCGCCGGTTGCCTGGATTGTCGCCGGTCTCGTCCTCCAGATGCTCTTCCTGCGCACGGTCGGCTTCTCCGTTGCCACGGGCCTCCTCTTCGCGTTCACGGCGGCGGGCTTCGGTCGTCGCAAGCTGTGGATCACCATTCCCGTCGGCATCCTTCTCTGTCTCGCCGTCTGGCTTATCTTCGCCGGTCTCCTGCAGCTGTCGCTGCCGGCAGGGCCGCTCGAACACCTCTTCTTTTAAGAGAGCGTCATGTCGACATTCGAATTCCTGCTCCAGGGCATCGCGATTGCCATGCAGCCGATGAACCTGCTTTACGCGCTCGTCGGGGTGACGCTGGGCACCGCTGTCGGCGTTCTGCCCGGCATCGGTCCGGCGCTGACGGTGGCCCTCCTGCTGCCCGTGACCTATCGGCTCGATCCCGCGGGATCGCTGATCATGTTCGCAGGCATCTATTACGGCGGCATGTATGGCGGCTCGACCACGTCGATCCTTCTGAACACGCCCGGTGAAAGTGCGTCCATCGTCACCGCGCTGGAAGGCAACAAGATGGCCCGAAAGGGCCGAGGCGGTCCGGCTCTTGCCACTGCTGCCATCGGCTCGTTCGTGGCCGGCCTCATCGCCACCATCGGTCTCGCCTTCATCGCGCCCTTCGTGGTCAAGGTGGCGCTCGTGTTCGGCCCGCGCGAATATTTCGCACTCATGGTCCTCGCGTTCGTGACCGTCTCCTCGGCATTTGGCGACTCGACGCTGCGCGGGCTGACCTCGCTCTTCATTGGCTTTGCGCTTGCCATCGTCGGCATTGACCAGCTGACGGGCCAGGCGCGTATGAGCTTCGGTGTTCCTGACCTGCTGGACGGCATCGAGGTGACGACGCTGGCCGTCGCCATGTTCGCGATCGGTGAAACGCTCTACATCGCAGCACAGGGCGCGACGGGGCCCGACAAGGTCGAGGCGGTCAAAGGCTCGGTCTGGATGACCAAGCAGGATTGGGCCCGTTCGTGGAAGCCTTGGCTACGCGGCACGCTCATCGGCTTTCCGATCGGTGCGATGCCCGCCGGCGGTGCCGAAATCGGCACCTTCCTTTCCTATGCCACCGAAAAGCGACTGACGAAGTATCCCGAGGAATTCGGCGAAGGGGCGATTGAAGGCGTCGCCGGTCCGGAGGCGGCCAACAACGCGTCGGCTGCCGGCACACTCGTGCCCCTTCTCACGCTCGGCCTGCCGACGACGGCAACCGCGGCGATCATGCTCGCCGGCTTTCAGCAATACGGTCTGCAGCCGGGTCCGCTGCTGTTTGCAACCAATCCGCAGCTCGTCTGGGGCCTTATCGCGTCCCTTCTGATCGCCAATTTCATGCTGCTGGTGCTCAATCTTCCGCTGGTCGGACTTTGGGTCAAGCTGCTGACGATCCCCAAACCCTGGCTCTATGCAGGCATTCTGCTGTTCGCGACGCTCGGCACCATCGGCGCCAATCCATCGGTCTTCGAGCTCGGCATGCTGCTTGCCTTCGGCCTTCTCGGCTACATCATGCGCATTCTCGGCTATCCCATCGCACCTGTCGTCGTCGGTCTCATTCTCGGTCCGCTTGCCGAGCAGCAACTGCGGCGCGCCTTGGCCATCAGCCAAGGCGATCCGAGCGTGCTGTTTACCTCGCCGATCGCCGCGGTGCTGCTGACCATCGCCGCGCTCGCACTGATCGTCCCCTTGATCCTGCGCGCGCGGGGACGCGGACAGGTGCTGTCGCAACTCGCAGCCAGCGAAGACTGATCAGATCGAAAGTCCTGGGATCGATGGCCGGATGCTTCTGTGAGGCATCCGGCCATTTTTTGTTGAGCGTACAATCCTGAATATAATCGATTTAATGACGGAATTAAAGCATGTAATTATCCGTGCTTCTGAAGCGTCGCCCAAAGTAACACTCTGTTAGGACATCCGTCTTGCTTGCCGCGCATGGCTGCAATGAGCACTTGTACGTTGTCAATGCGGCGTCGAGAGCCCATCTTGTGTTCAGTGAAGATGAGAACAGGAGATAAAGACAGTGACCACGAAGCGTAACATTTTTGGCCGAGCCTTTGCCGTTATCGGCGCCGCATCCGCCGCTGCCGCAGCCATCGAAGGTGGCCGTCGCCCGCAGGCCCGTGATCTCAATACGCTCGGCATCGACCCGGCCAGCTTTCCGGCACCCTATCGCCGCGGCTGATTGCTCTCGACAGTGAGGTCGAGGGAACGTGGCATCAGACGTTTTGCCTGGGATCTCTATCCCGGGCCGCAAAAAGCCCGCAGGTCCATGACGGACCGGCGGGCTTTGCTTTTTTGAGATCCGGTAACATTGGCCCCCATGTGACCGGCCGAGACCTGCCATTCCATGGAAATCACCAGGTCACGGCAGCCGGGAGTGACAGCGGTTGCTGCCACCCCACCAGGCGTTCAAGGCTGGGCCACGGCGTCGGCGCCCACGGGTTGATGTCTGCGATTATACCGGATGGATGACCAGAGAGCGATACCGATGAGCGTCGCGCCGCCAAGACCGGTGATCACTTCGGGGATATGCACAAGCGTTTGGACATACATGATCACCGAAAGAATAAGGATCGCGTAGAACGCACCGTGTTCCAGGTAGCGATATTCCGCGAGCGTTCCCTTTTCCACCAGCATGATCGTCATGGAGCGCACATACATGGCGCCGATGCCGAGACCGATGGCGATGACGAACAGGTTCTGCGTCAGCGCAAAAGCGCCGATAACGCCATCGAAAGAGAAGCTGGCATCGAGCACTTCCAGGTAGATGAACGCGCCAAGACCACCCTTTGCAGCTTCGCTCATCGTCTTTTGCGAGGCATCCAGCAGACCACCGATGACTTCGACGACCAGGAAGGTGACGAGACCGTAGATGGCGGAGAAGACGAACGTGGTGCTTTCGACATCCGGTGTTGCCGCATCGTCGGGAATCAGTGCGGAAAAGGCGAGGATCAGGATGAGGACGAAAGCGATCTCGACGCCCTTGATGCTGGCCGCTGCTGACAGACGTTTTTCGATGAAGGAGATCCAGTGGATCTTCTTGTCATGGTCGAAGAAATAGGAGAGGCCGACCATCATCAGGAAGGTGCCGCCGAAGGCCGCGATCGGCAAGTGGGCGTCGTTCATGATGCGGGCATACTCGTCGGGTCGGGCGGCAGCGAGGATGACGGCATCGATCGGGCCAATCCCGGCCGCGATGACGACGATCAGGAGCGGAAAGACGATCCGCATGCCGAAGACGGCAATCAGGATGCCCCAGGTCAGGAACCGTTGTTGCCAGACCGGCGTCATGTCCTTGAGCTTGTTGGCATTGACGATGGCATTGTCGAAGGACAGCGAGATTTCCAGCACAGCAAGGACCGTGCAAATGAAGAAGACGGTGGCCATGCCGCCGATCGTGCCGGTCTCGTTCCAGCCGAGCCAGGCACCCAGCGCGAGACCGATGCCGGTCACGATGAAAGCCCAGGTGAAATAGCTGAGGGTTGAGGTCTGGGAGGAGGCGTTCATGAACCAACCCTCCCTGTCGAAGCACTGTCCGCTTTAAAGCAGACCGTAAGAGGTCCGCGAGCGGCATGGGCATGGGCAAGAGGCGATGCCGTACCCGCACGGGCACGCATCGTCGTAAAGACGTTCTTTGTCATGGGAATTTCTACATCCGCCGGCTGAGTATGCTGGCGGTACCGACATCGCGAGAGCGCCGTTAAAACTCTCGCCAGAGGGGCCCGGCACCAAGTTCATTCCGCACGAGTGTCGATATCGTATGCGCGGAATTGCTGAACTATCTAGCCATCTCGTCCTCGACGTCAAGTCAGGACACGCGCGACGGGTAAACTCATTTCCTTTTGTCATGAAACCATGGCAAAGCCGCATTGGTTCGCGCCAACACTTTATGGCAATAGAGAGGACCGCAAACAGCGTCTGATCACGCGCGAACACTCCGCGCCTTACCCCTGCCGTGACGCGCATCCCGTCCCTTCTCCCTCGATCACGCCGAGCAAGCCGCCATGTCGTCCACCGTGCCTCTAGACCCGCCTGTCGCCAGACCAGTCGGCCTCGGGATTGTCTTTATGCTTCTCGGCATGCTTCTGTTCTCGCTGAACGACACGATGGGGAAATGGCTTGTCGAGACCTATCCGGTCTTGCAGTTGATGGCGATCCGCAGTGTCGCCGCGCTCCTCGTGCTGCTGCCCCTTGTTCTCAGCCGCGGATTGTCGAACGTGATCCGCGTCGAGCGTCCCGGACTTCAGGCCCTGCGATCGCTGCTCTTTGCTATCGATGCGACGGCATTCTACTTTGCCGTCAGGTTCATGCCGCTTGCCGACGCCATGATCTACTGGCTCGCCGTCCCCATCTATGTCGCAGCGCTGTCACCGTTTCTCCTTGGGGAAAAGGTCGGCTGGCGACGTTGGACGGCGATCTTGATCGGCTTTGCCGGCGTGCTCGTTGCGCTTGATCCCTCGCGCGAAAGCCTGTCTCTCCCGGCTCTCGTCGCATTCTTCGGCAGCGCGTGCTTTGCCATTGCCATCATCCTCGGCCGCACCTTGCGCACCACTCCGGATATGACCCTCGTCGTCTGGCAGTTCGTCGGCTCCTTGGTCTTTTCTCTAGTCGGCATTGCTGTTGTTCCCGGCAGCTGGATACCGCTCGATCCCGAAACCATTCTGCTCCCCGCCCTTCTCGGCGTGGTCGCCATGAGCGCGCACGTGCTTGTCAGCCGGTCCCTGAAGCTCGCGGACGCCGCGACCGTCGTGCCGCTCCAATACACACTTCTTTTCTGGGCCGTCGTCTTCGGCTGGATCTTCTTCGGCGATGTCCCGCGCCCTTCCGTCATCATCGGCGCTGCACTGATCGTTGCCTCGGGTCTCTTCATCCTCTTCCGGGAGCAGACGATCAAGAAAGGCCATCCTCGCGACGAACAGCGGCCGGATTGATCGTTCAGCGTTGCCAAAGCGGTCTTGATCCTTATGCTGATCGATCAACAGGGGTGTGCGGCAGCGACCGTACAGGTTGGCGCCGCGACGGGCGCCACCTGGAGAAATCACGGCGGCGGAGAGAGCGGCCGGTACACTAGGGAGAGCGGAATGGGACTGATCAGCCTTCGGCAATTGCTGGATCATGCGGCCGAAAACGACTATGCGGTGCCGGCCTTCAACGTCAACAATCTGGAATATGTGCAGGCCGTCATGCGCGCGGCCGACAAGACGGACAGCCCCGTTATCCTTCAGGCAAGCCGCGGCGCCCGCGCCTATGCCGGTGATGGCTTTCTGCGGCACCTGATCCTCGGCGCCGCCGAGGAATATCCGCATATTCCGATCTGCCTCCATCTCGATCACGGCGACCAGCCGTCGACGTGCATCTCGGCCATCACCAACGGCTTTACCTCCGTCATGATGGACGGCTCGCTGCTCGCAGACGGCAAGACTGTGGCCAGCTATGAATACAACGTCGGGGTGACCGCGGACGTCGTGAGGATTGCCCATGCCGCCGGCGTATCCGTCGAAGGCGAGCTCGGCTGCCTCGGCAACCTGGAATCGGGCGCGGGCGAAAAAGAGGATGGACACGGCTTCGAGGGCAAGCTGACGCGCGAAGAGCTGCTGACGGACCCGGACCAGGCCCTTGATTTCGTGGCCAAGACGGGGGTCGATGCACTCGCGGTTGCGATCGGCACCAGCCATGGAGCCTACAAGTTCACACGCGCGCCGGATGGCGACATCCTGTCGATCGAGACGATCGAAAAGATCCACAGGGCCCTTCCGAACACACACCTCGTGATGCACGGCTCCTCCACAGTACCGCAGGATCTGCAGGACCTTTTCACCGCCTATGGCGGAGAGATGACGCAGACGTGGGGCGTGCCGTTGTCGGAAATTCAGCGCGGCATTCCCTTCGGTGTCCGCAAGGTCAACATCGACACGGACCTGCGTCTTGCAATGACGGGCACGATTCGAAAATCCTTCCAGGAGAAGCCCGAGAATTTCGATCCGCGCGGATACCTGAAACCAGCAACGGCTCTGATGACCGATGTTTGCTTGGAGCGTTTCGAAGCCTTCCGCACTGCCGGCAAGGCACCGTCGATCCGCATCAAGCGACTGGCCGAAATGGCCGCAACCTACGCAAAGATGGCCTGAACAGTGCAAGAAGACAGCAGATCCGAAACCCGGGGGGCCTCGGCCCCCCATCCCTCTCTCGATGACGTGACGGCGTCTCATCTGTCCGTGCCTGTGGTGGTCATGGGCGTGAGTGGTTGCGGAAAGAGCTCCGTCGGCGCGGCCATTGCCGAGGCTTTCGCGACGGATTTCATCGAGGGAGACGCGCTGCATCCGGCGGAAAACATTGCCAAAATGTCCGCTGGTACGCCACTGACCGACGAAGATCGCTGGCCATGGCTCGATGCGGTGGGCAAGGCCCTGCACGAGGGCTCGGATGGCGGCCATGCGGTTGTGGTGTCCTGCTCCGCTTTGAAGAGGACATATCGCGATCACCTGCGCCAAGCCGCTGGTGGACGGCTTGCTTTCGTGTATCTCACAGGCACCAGAGCCGTTTTGGAGTCCCGCATGGGCCACCGCACGGGGCATTTCATGCCGACGACGCTCTTGGAAAGCCAGTTGGCGACGCTCGAACCACCGACGGGCGAAGACCTTGTGGTCACCGTCGATATCGACCGCCCGCTCGAAGCGGTCGTTTTGGCCGCGATCGACGGTCTGGGTGATCTCAAAACCGAATGACAGCCACGTTTGCCGCTTCCTCGACCGGGCAAGCGTACCGATCGGTGTCATGCCTGTCAGGCGTGCTTGGCCTCTCCGATCGGCAGGCCGTTACAGCATGGAGGGACGGTCGGGCCGCGCTTCTCCGAACATATGCTGGCGGAGATGGTGCACAGCGGAAACGCGGGAACATTGTTGGATGTCATGACGTCGTCACACCAGGATGACACGCGTGCCGCAATGACGGCACGGGGTCCATATCCGCTCCGACTCACTTTCCACCATGGTCGGATGATGTGGAACAGAAAGACGGCCACGGCTTTACCGGGATCCGCAGAGACCGTTGGCGACATAACGAGGATGCAATGCGCTACGCCCTTTATTACACGCCCCCAAAAGACGACGCTCTGACCCTGGCCGCAGCAGCATGGCTTTCGCGCGATGCCTTTCTCGACGGTCGCGTACCAACGCCGGACGTTTCTGGTTTCACCACGGAAGAGCTCGGCGCGCTGACCGCGGAACCGCGGCGCTACGGCTTTCATGCCACGCTGAAGGCACCTTTCGAGCTGGCCCCCGGCCGTACGGAGGCCGAACTGCTGGCCGCCCTGGACGAATTCTGCGCCGAGAGCGAACCCTTCGAAATACCGTCTCTGAGCTTGGGCGAACTCGGTCCCTTCTTTGCACTCGTCCCCGGTGCCGCTTCGGACGCACTTTCGAGCTTCGCCGCCGAGACCGTGCGGCGGTTCGAGCCCTTCCGAGCTGCCTTGTCTCCCGAGGACATGGAGCGCCGCAAGCCGGCTTCGCTGCCGCCGGCCGAGCGACAAAACCTGGAAACCTGGGGCTATCCCTATGTCTTCGAAGAATTCCGCTTTCACATGACCCTGACCGGCAAGGTTCCTGAGGATCGGCGCCCCGCCATGCGCGTCGCGCTGGAAGAGGCCTTTGCCGGCTTTCTCGGAAAGCCGCTACCGGTCAGCGCGCTTGCGCTTTTCGTCGAGCCGAAGCGCGGCAGCCCCTTTACCGTCCATTCGCTGATGCCGCTGGGCGATGCCGCGACCGAAGGAGAGAAATGATGGCCGTCGAGCAGGTCTTCACAAATGCCAGTATCGTCCTGCCGGACCAGATCGTGAAGGGGTCCGTCGTCGTGAGGGACGGGCAGATCGCCGACATCTCCGACGGTGCGGTTCAGACGGGCGAGGACTTCGAAGGGGATTACCTGATTCCCGGTCTCGTCGAACTGCATACCGACCACCTGGAAACACACTATTCCCCGCGCCCGGGCCTGCGCTGGATGAAGATGGCGGCGATCCAGGCACATGATGCACAGATCGTCACCTCCGGTATCACCACCGTTTTCGATTGTTTGCGGATGGGATCGGCCGAGGGGGACGATGGCTTTGCGACCGGCGAAATGCGGGCCATGGCCGATGCCTTGGCCGAGGCTGAGCGAGACAACCGGTTGCGCGCCGACCACCGCATCCATTTGCGCTGCGAGGTTTCGACCGACAACGTGCTCGACCAGTTCGATGCATTCCGTGACGATCCGAAGGTCGGCCTCGTTTCGTTGATGGACCATGCGCCGGGTCAGCGGCAGTTCCAGACGATGGATCAGTACATCTTCTACTACAAGACCAAACGTGGCCTCTCGGACGAAGCCTTCGCGATCTACGTCGAGAAGCAGCTGGCGCTGTCGGAGCGCAATTCTGCCCGCCATCGTATCGCCTTGGCAGAGCTCTGCGCAGCTCGGGGCATTCCGATCGCCAGCCACGACGACGCGACCGCCGCCCATGTCGGCGAATCGATCGACCTTGGCGTCAAGCTGGCGGAGTTCCCGACCAGCCTGGAGGCGGCCGACCTGTCGCATGAGGCCGGGCTGAGCGTTCTCATGGGCGCGCCGAACGTCGTTCGCGGCGGCTCGCATTCCGGTAATATCGCTGCGCGCGACCTGGCGGAGCGGGGCGTTCTTGATGTCCTCTCGTCGGACTATGTGCCCTTCAGCCTCATTCACGCTCCGTTCCTGCTCGCCGATGCGATCGAGGGCTTCGGGCTGGAAAAGGCCATTGCGCTCGTCAGCGACAATCCGGCCCGCACGGTCGGCCTTAAAGATCGGGGGCGTATCGCGATCGGCCGCCGTGCGGACCTCGTCCGCGTCGAACGCCCCCATGGCGTACCGATCGTCCGTTCGGTTTGGCGCAACGGTCGACGTGTCGCATGACGCCGGATCATCCGACAGGCGGCGCTGGCGCCATGATCGTCGTCGTCGGCCCAAGCGGCGCCGGCAAGGACAGCGTCATCGATTACGCCATGAGCCG
This sequence comes from Rhizobium sp. Leaf384, assembly GCF_001424065.1. Taxonomy (GTDB): domain Bacteria; phylum Pseudomonadota; class Alphaproteobacteria; order Rhizobiales; family Rhizobiaceae; genus Ferranicluibacter. The sequence goes on along the minus strand of NZ_LMQE01000008.1, from coordinate 115,259 downwards.
GCTAAAGGCGAGATCGGCCGATATCGAACTGGTCCGTCGTGTGATCACGCGCGCACAAGATGCCGGCGGCGAAGATCACGAGGCGGTATCACCGGAGGAGTTTCAGGCCTGCGTCGAACAGGGTGGTTTTGCCGTCCACTGGGAGGCCCATGGCCTTCGCTATGGCATTCCCTCAGCCTGTCATGCCAAGCTTCAAACGGGACGGACACTCGTTGCCAACGGCAGTCGCGCGGTGCTCGAGACGTTTCGAGATGCGTTTCCGCGTGTGGCAGTCGTCAATATCGTGGCGTCGCCTGAGGTCATCGCCGCACGCCTGATCGCCCGCGCGCGGGAAAGCGAGGCCGAAATCCGCCAGCGACTTGCCCGCCAGGTGCCGGATATCGAGGGAGATCCGCATCTGACCACGATCGATAACAGCGGTCCGCTCGACGAGGCTGGCGAGCGGTTTGCGGCATTCGTGCTGTCCTTGGCAAAAGCCGAGGGCAGCTGAGAGCAAACCGAGAACGGCGATACGCTCTCGGTCTGCCTCATGCTCCGGAATGCGAGGCTCGATCGGGTACCCGGGTTTTACTCGATGTCGAACGACACGCCTTGGGCGAGCGGCAGCGCTTTCGAGTAGTTCACCGTGTTGGTCGCACGACGCATATAGGCTTTCCAGGCATCCGAACCGGACTCCCGCCCGCCGCCAGTTTCCTTTTCGCCGCCGAACGCGCCGCCGATCTCTGCACCCGACGTGCCGATATTGACGTTCGCAATACCGCAATCCGAACCGTCGGCTGACAGGAACCGCTCGGACTCCTGCAGGTCCCGGGTGAAGATCGATGAGGACAGGCCCGCAGCGACGGCATTGTGGGCCGCAATCGCGGCGTCGAAGTCGCTGTACTTCATGACGTAGAGGATTGGCGCGAAGGTTTCCTCGAGCACCGGTCCTGTCTGTTCGGGCATTTCGACCAGAGCCGGCTTGACGTAATAGGCGTCGGCATGGCCGAGATCCACACGCTCGCCGCCCGTTACGCTTCCGCCATGTGCTCTGGCGTCTTCCAGCGCCTTTTGCATGCCCTCATAGGCGGGGCGGTCAACCAGCGGACCGACGAGAGCGGTGCTCTCGAGCGGATTGCCGACGGACACGCTGCCATAGGCCTTTTTCAGCCGCGGCAGCAACGCGTCATAGACGCTTTCATGGACGAACAGGCGCCGCAATGTCGTGCAGCGCTGGCCGGCCGTGCCCATGGCGCCGAAAGCGATGGCACGCAGGGCCATGTCGAGATCCGCGGAGGGGCAGACGATGCCGCCATTGTTGCCGCCGAGTTCAAGAATGCCGCGAGCGAAGCGCTTGGCCAGCCGCGGGCCGACATCGCGGCCCATGCGGGTAGAACCGGTCGCGGAAACCAGCGGAACCTTGGGATGATCGACCAGGACTTCACCGATCTCGCGGTCGCCGATCAGCACGGACGACAGGCCGGACGGTGCGTCGTCGCCAAACCGCTTGATGGCCCTTTCGAGGACGGCCTGGCAGGCAAGCGCCGTCAGCGGCGTCTTTTCCGAGGGCTTCCAGACAACGGCATTGCCGCAGACGAAGGCGAGCGCCGCATTCCAGGCCCACACGGCGACCGGAAAGTTGAAGGCGGAGATCACGCCGATGACGCCGAGCGGATGCCAGGTTTCCATCATCCGGTGGCCGGGGCGCTCGGTGGCGATCGTCAAGCCGTAGAGCTGGCGCGAAAGGCCGACCGCGAAATCGCAGATGTCGATCATCTCCTGTACTTCGCCGAGACCCTCCGACGGGATCTTGCCGGCTTCGAGCGAGACGAGACGGCCAAGGTCGGCCTTGTGCGCACGGAGCTCCTCGCCGAGCAGGCGCACGAGCTCGCCGCGGCGCGGCGCGGGGATCAGGCGCCACGCCTTGAATGCGTCGTGCGCTGCGTCGATACGCGTCATGGCGTCGTCCGCAGAGATGGTCTTCAGGCGCGCAATCTCCTGGCCTGTCACCGGCGAGAAGGATGCCATGTTGCCTCCCGTGTGAAGGGCGGTATCGACGCCGAGAAGTCCGAGCAGGCGAGCGGTTTCTGCGACCACATCGAGCGGCTTATGGGCGATGTTCATGGTGTTGACTCCTGAAGGATGTTTAGCCGAAGCGGACGGTTCCGAGTCCGCCGGGCGACGTAAGGGGAAGAAGGCCGCAGGCCATGTCCTTAATCTTCTGCGGCGTATAGAGATCGTAATAATGCTGGTTCTTGCGACCGATGGCGTGTTCGGCGCTGAAGCTGCCGGCGAAATCCTCGACCGTTACGGAATAGACCCAGTCACGGAGGGCCGTTTCGAGCGAACCGTCGGAAAGCCCTTCGGCATCCCGCGGGAAGACAATGTTGAGGTGGACGCCGCCATCGCCGATATGTCCGAAGTCGCAGATCCGCGCCTGCGGAAAACGGGCGGGCATGTCATGCTTCATCCGCTCGCAGAACGTCATGATATCGCCGCGACGAAAGGCGACATCAAAGGCGATCAGACGGCCGGACTGCTTGACGCCTTCCGACAGAGCATGCCGCAGGGACCACATTTCCTGGGCCGGGCCGATGAAAGCGTCGGCAAGCGGCGCCGCGTCCGTTTCGAAGATCTCGGCAAGCACCGATTCGAGCATCTCGCCCAGCGGCTCCTCGCTTTCGCGCATGGGCCAGGTCCGGCTGACTTCGGCGAGGATCACGTAATCGGGAATCTCGCCGTTCTGGAACGGATTGCGCAGCGACGGCACATGATCGAGCGCTGCTGAAATGGCGTTTCGCGACATGCCTTCGAAGGCGGACAAGGTGGTGCCGAGCCTCTCCTCCATCATTCGCAGGAGCGGCATCACCGCCTCGGGTCCTGCCGGGACCAGATAGGCCGTCGCGGTCTGCAACGGCAGGCGTTCAAGATTGAGCACGCAGCGGGTCACGACGCCGAACACACCGGACGTACCGATGAAGAGCTGCTTCCAGTCCACGCCGGTATTGTTCTTGCGCAGCGCCTGCCCGAATTCGAGAATGGTCCCTTCGGCATCGGCCAGAACGACGGTCAATCCTAGCACATTGCGCCGGACGTCCCCATATTTCAGGAAACGGCTGCCACCCGTATTCGTGGCGATCATGCCGCCAAGACGCGGGTCGGCGCCAAGGTCGATCGGAAAGAACAGACCGGCCGTCTCCAGCCGGCGGTTGACCTCCGAGAGCAGCAGGCCGGCATCGACGTCAAGGGAGCGATTGTCCGGATCGAGCACAAAGTGCCCGGTCATCCGGTCGAGGCTGAGCACCACCTGCCCGCCCGCCCCATCCGGCGTCGAACCGGAGACAAGCCCCGTATTGCCCGACTGCGGCACGACCGGAAGGCCATGTCGCACGCAATAGGAAAGCACGGCGGAAACCTCTTCCGTCGTTCGCGGCCGAACGACGGCCAGCGCGCGGCCCGCGTCGTAGCGCGCACCGGTTTCGTAGGCCGCCATGTCTCCGGCGTCCGACACGAAGCCGCGCTCGCCCACCAGCGCCGTCAGCGCATGGGCGTGCTCATCGGCGATGACAGCGCGAACGGTCACTCGGCAGCCTCGGGACGCAAGAGGGTGCTGTGCTTGGCACCAGACAGGCAGGCTGCGATGGACGCCGCTTCAATCTCGGCATAATGATCGAATTCGTTCAGCACGACCTGGCCGAGATCCGCCTCGAACTGCTGCTGGCTGGGGCTTGCGGAGAAATCCTGCGCGGCGGCATCGCCAAGGTTGGACTGGAAGATTCCGGCCGCACTCACCGGCAGGAAGTCTTCGTAGACGATAGGGTCGAACCGGACGAGCCCACGCGCAAGAAGCGCGTCGAGATCGCCGGAGAGATCCGCACCCCGGCCTGCATCGGTCAGGCTGTACGTGAAATATCCGAGACCTGCCTTTTGGATACCGTCCCACGTATCGGGAAAATCCTTGAAGGCATCCGCCAGCGCCTGCTCGTAGGCGGCAGCATTCGAACCGTCCGCGGCCGGACGCACATGTTTGCGCGATCGCTCAAGCAGAGTGTCGTACAGGGCTCGTCCCTTCGGCGTCAGCGCGATGCCACGCTGCTCGATCTCGCCAAAACGGGCGGTATGCGAGCCGGCAACCCAGGCACCGGTCTCGTCCTGGAAAGAGACCGGCTCGTCCAGGGCCTTAAAGGATGTCTGCCGGAGAAGGATCGGGCAGGCGCGCGTCGGCGGACCTTCGATGACGGCTTTGGGCGCGATTCCTTTTTGCGGCATGCGGGCCTGCACCGCATCGATATCAAGCGTCCGCGGCGTCAGATGGTTGATGTGCGGCCCCTTGAACGAGACAACGTCAGCAATCAGACGGTGCGCGTCATGCAAGCGCTTGTAGAGCTCGGCATGAACGATCGCCTTGTCGTGCCAGCGGAACGTCTCGATGACCGCTTCGACAAAGGCGGCAGCGTCTTTGACGTCGAGCCCACCCTCGGCCTCCGCCTTTTCCGTAAGCGCGATGGCACGCGGCGTGAAGATCTGGCGGCTTGCCAGCACACGCTCGGCTTCGGCGCGCAGATCGGCGTCGTCGATCAGGTCGAGCCGGAGCAGCGATGTGAAGACGCGAAATGGATTGCGGCTGAGGGCTCCGGCCCCGACCGGACGAAATGCCGTGGAATGAACGGGAACGCCGGCTGTACTGAGGTCGTAATAGCCGACCGGGAACATGCCCATGACGGCAAAAACGCGGCGCATCATCGACAATTCCGAAGGCGTCCCCAGCCGAATGGCGCCATGGCGCTCCTCGGAAATCCGGTCCAGCGCATCGATCTCGGCAAGCCGCTCGGCAAAATCCGGGTCGCGGGAGAGGACCTCACCGTTCACCTCGGCGACGAGGTCCATCAGCGTTCCATAGGCAGGCACTTCCGTCCGATACATGGCCGACATGGCGGCCGAAAAGGCAGAGCGAATGTCGTCGTTGGGAACGAAGGTCTTCTCGGTCATGGCAGCTTGCCTCACGATATGGCGTCACGATAGAATGCGTCGCGCTGATCATTCTGGTTTCGTATGATACTACCCCGAAATGTGCTTTGATTGCGACGGTTTTGACTATGATCATGCGGGGGCGGAATGAAGTTGAGCCGACGACTGGTGCCCGACATCGCCACGCTGCAGGCGTTCGAATGCGCCGCGCGCCATGGCAGCTTTACGCAGGCCGCCGCAGAACTCAACCTCACCCAGAGCGCCGTCAGCCGTCAGATCAAGGATCTTGAAGGCCAGCTCGGGGTCCTCCTCTTCGAACGGATTCGCCAGCGCGTCGTCCTTTCGGATGCAGGGCAGACGTTTCTGCCCGAAGTTCGGCGGCTGCTGCGCCAGTCGGAAGAGCTGATGGTGCGCGCCATGGGCGCGGCACGATCCGACAATGCCCTGTCGATCGCGACGCTGCCGACATTCGGAAGCCGGTGGCTCACGCCCCGCCTTTCCGACTTTCTGCGCCTTCATCCCGATACGATCCTGAACATCGCGGCACGATCCCAGCCATTCGATTTCGGCGAGGAGAACTTCGACCTAGCCATCCATTACGGACAACCCGTCTGGGCGCATGCGATCTGCCACTATCTCTGCAGCGAAGTCATCGTGCCCGTGGCAAGCGCCGCGCTTCTTGCGCAGAATCCGGCCGGCGAACCGATTGATCTCGACGGCGCGCCCCTGCTGCATCTCGCGACACGACCGAAAATGTGGGCGGAATGGTTCGAGGCAACCGGAACGACGGCGCGCAGTGCCTATCGCGGCAGTCGCTTCGACCAATTCGCCATGGTGATCGAAGCCGCCATTGCCGGCCTCGGCTTTGCGCTTCTGCCGCACTATTTGGTCGAGCACGAACTGGCGACCGGACGTCTCGTTGTCGTCTTTGACCGACCGATGAAGACCGAGAACAGTTATTACCTTGTTGTTCCCGAAGGAAAGATGGAAAACGAAGCAAGTCTTGCCTTTCGAGACTGGATCATGGGACAGGTGACCTGATGGAGCGCGTCTGGATCCGATCATGAGCCGGCAGGTGGAACAAACGGGTCGCTGCTGCGTTTCGACGCCGAAAGAACTGCCATGCTTTCGCTTCGAGCCCAGGAGGTGGCGGTCATCGAATTTCATTTGAAAAAATCGTCGACCGCGCCGTTTCCGTTTTGGGGTGCTCCTCTTTGTCAGGGTGGGGTGAAGCGGCGCTTTACCTTGCAAGCGCACGGGCATACCGCTAGAAAACAAAGCCTTAAATTCAATTTCCGCACATTCGATCGGGCCTATGCTGATCGGATGCGGGGATCGTCTCTGCAAACCTTGTCCCGCAGATCGGCGTTCCGGGTGGTGCGCGTTCCAAAGCCGGTACCATCCGGCGGCGGTCGATGGCAACCGATGCCGGCGCCGTGAAAGCGCCCGAATGAGAGGCCACGCCTCACGCCGACCGACTGCGCCTTGTGCAGTCGCCCTATCTTAACTCAACGGTTGGATCCAGAACCCTCTCCATGGCCCTGCAAGACACACACACGACCCCGCCGCGCGAAGCCCAGCCCGCCCTTCTCGACACCAATGATTCGATCCGTTCGACATATCTGACGAATGACGAACTTCGGGCCGCAGGGGCAGCCTTGGCACGGGAGGGCGCCGCGAGCCTGCCGAGCTTCTTCCCGTTCGAATTTCACCAGCGTCATCGCGAAAACGAAGGCGAGATTTTCCGGGTCTACAAGATCACGGCCGCCGACGTGGAAGCCGGGGCCACCATTACGCCGGCGGCGGAATGGCTGCTCGATAACCATTATGTCGTGGAAGAAGCGATCCAGGAGGTACGGCGCGACTTTCCTCGCAAATTTTATCGCCAACTGCCGACCATACCCGTTGCAGGCACCTCTCTTCCCCGCACCATGGCCTTGGCCTGGCTTTATACGGCTCATACGCATTCGACGGTATCGCGCGAAAGCCTGACCGCCATGGTCGAGGGCTTTCATGAGCATGCGACCTTCAAGATCGGGGAGCTCTGGGCCCTCCCCTCCATCCTGCGCTTCATCCTGATCGAGAACTTGCGTCGCATTGCCATCCGTGTCGAGCGCTCGCGCGCCATGCGCAACAAGGCAAACGACGTCGCCGACCAGATCGTTCGCCTGAGCGATCCGGAGAAAGCCGCGACGTTTCTGAAAGATTATGAAAATCTGGCCGTCGACAACTCCTTTGTCGCTCAGCTTCTCTACCGCTTGCGCGACGGATCGCAGAGCGGCCGCGTCGTCATCGCCTGGCTCGAGGAACAGCTCGAAAAGCGCGGCAGCGATGTCGAGTCAGCACTGGTCGCCGAACAGAACCGCCTGTCGTCCGGCAATGCGACGATGAGCAATATCATCCGGTCGCTGCGCGAAATCGATGACAATGACTGGGCTGTTTGGTTCGAAAGCGTCAGCAAGCTTGATGCCGAATTGCGCACGCATTCCGACTACATGTCGCTCGATTTCGGCTCTCGCAACAAGTACCGCACGACAATCGAACGACTGGCCAAGCGCTCTGGGCTGACCGAACTGGAGGTCACCCAGCGCGCGATCGCAATGGCGGCCAACGGCGCCGTCGGCGGAGCAACCGGCGGAGTAGCTGGTGGGCCAGTCGGCGGGCACGCTGCGACAGCTGTTGGCGAAACGAATGTCGTGCCGATCCGCGCGGCGTCAGACGCTGTGGCTCCGGGAAACACGATAGAAGGCGAGGCGGGCACGGAGCCTGTTGCGGGCGATGCCGATCTCCCGGTCCATGCCAGCAACGTCGGCGATTTCCTGGTCGGAAACCGGACGGATGCCTTCGAGGAGGTGATCGGCTACCGGCCGACGCTCGTCCAATCGATCGTGCGCATCGCACGCCGCATGGGTTGGCTCGCCATCGCCCTGCCCAACATCCTTCTGACGATTCTTGCCATCGTGCTCGTCTATGACTTCATCAGCCCGATGGACATGCCGACCGGCGCAAAGCTGATCATCCTGCTTCTTTTCGCCCTCCCCGCATCGGAGGGCGCCGCCGGACTGTTCAACACGGTGGTGACGTTCTTCCTGACACCGTCGCGACTTGTCGGATACGAGTTCCTCTCCGGCGTTCCCGAGGATGCGCGCACGCTCGTCGTGGTCCCCTGCCTGATCTCCAAGCGTGATCACGTCGACGAACTGGTACGCAATATCGAGGTCCACTACCTCGCCAATCCCAAGGGCGAAATCTATTTCGCGCTGGTCAGCGACTGGGCCGACAGTCAGACGGAGGAGACGGCCGCAGACCTCGACGTCCTGGAATATGCCAAGGGCGAAATCGCGACGCTTTCCAAGCGCTACGCGCATGACGGCCGCACCCGCTTTTATCTGCTCCACCGCCGCCGCCTCTACAACGAGGGCGAGGGCGCTTGGATGGGCTGGGAGCGCAAGCGCGGCAAGCTGCACGAACTCAACCTTCTCCTGCGCGGCGACCGCGATACGACCTTCATCGCCGGTGCCGACAAGGTGCCCGAGAACGTCCAGTATGTCATGACGCTCGACAGCGATACGCGCCTGATGCGCGACGCCGTCACCAAGCTCGTCGGCAAGCTCTACCATCCCATCAACCGGCCGGTGATCGACGCCAAGAACCAGAAGATCCTGTCGGGCTACTCGATCCTGCAGCCGCGCGTGACCCCGTCACTGACGACCGGCAGCGAAGCCTCGTCCTTCCAGCGCATCTTCTCGGCCAATCGCGGCATCGACCCCTATGTGTTCACGGTCTCTGACGTCTATCAGGACATCGTTTCGGAAGGCACGTTCACCGGCAAGGGCCTCTACCACGTCGATGCCTTCGAGGCGGCGATCAAGGGGCGTATCGACGAGAACGCGGTTCTCAGCCACGACCTTCTCGAAGGATCGTTTGCACGCTGTGCGCTGGTGACGGATGTCGAACTCGTCGAGGATTTCCCGACCCGCTACGAAGTCGAGACGTCACGTCAGCATCGCTGGGCCCGTGGTGACTGGCAGCTCCTTCCCTACATCGTTAGCCCGTCGAACGGACTGTCCATGCTTGGCCGCTGGAAGATGTACGACAATTTGCGCCGCTCGCTGATCCCCGTTGCCTGGCTGATCGCGTCCGTGCTCGGCTGGTACTACATGGAGCCGACGGAAGCCCTGATCTGGCAGGTCGTGTTGATCTTCTCGCTCTTCGTCGCCCCCACGCTTTCGCTGATCTCCGGCCTCATGCCGCGACGGAATGATATCGTCGCACGCGCGCATTTCCACGCGGTGCTGTCCGAAATCAGCGCCGCCAATGCCCAAGTTGCCCTGCGCATCGTTTTCATCGCGCACTCCGCCGGCATGATGGCAGATGCGATCGTGCGCGCCGTCTACCGGACCTTCGTCAGCGGCAAGTTGATGCTGGAATGGCGCACCGCGGCACAGGTCCAGAGCACGGCGACCGGTTCCGTGCTCGACTATTACCGTGCCATGTGGATCGCGCCTGTGATCGCGGTCGTATCCCTGGGTCTGGCTGCCGTTTCCGCCACTGGCCTGCCCTTTATCGGCATTCCCTTCGCTGTTCTCTGGGCGCTGTCCCCGGCCATTGCATGGCTCGTCAGCCAATCGGCCGAAACCGAGGACCAGCTCGACGTTTCCGATGACGTGAAAGCCGAATTCCGCAAGATCGCGCGTCGCACCTGGCGCTTTTACGAGGATTTCGTAACCGCCGAGCAGCACTTCCTGCCGCCGGACAATTTCCAGGAGATTCCCCATCCCATCCTGGCGGAGCGGACGTCGCCGACCAATATCGGCGTCTACCTGTTGTCGGTGATGTCGGCGCGCGACTTCGGCTGGATCGGTTTCGAGGAGACCATCCGCCGGCTCGAGGAAACCATCGCAACCGTGGATGGCTTGCCGAAGTATCGCGGCCACCTGTTCAACTGGTACACGACCAACCGACTGGAAACGATGGAGCCGAAATACATCTCGGCGGTCGATAGCGGCAACCTTGCCGGCCACCTTGTTGCCGTCTCTTCCATGTGCCGCGAATGGGCGGAAGCCCCTTCGGCCCATGTGCAGGGTAGCCTCGACGGTATCGGCGATGTGGTTTCGATCCTGGCGGAAATGCTGGCCGCCCTGCCGGACGACCGAAAGACAGTCCGTCCGCTGCGCCGCCGCATCGAGGAACGCCTGATCGGCTTCCAGAGCGCGTTGCAGGCGGTCAAGCGCGAGCATGAGTTTGCGTCGATCCGCGTCATCAATCTGTCGGTTCTCGCCCGCGATATCCAGAAGCTGTCGCTGAACCTCGACCATGAGGTCAAGAGCGGCGCAAGCGGCGAAGTCGTCAAATGGGCAAGCCTCCTCGTTCAGACCTGCGAAGCGCATATCGCCGACAGCGTCTTCGACCTCGGCGCCATAGACGCCTTGCGCCAGCGCCTCATCGTGCTGCGCGACCGCAGCCGCGATATCGCCTTCTCGATGGACTTCACGTTCCTGTTCCGCAAGGAACGGCGCCTGCTCTCGATCGGCTATCGCGTCAACAGCGGCGAGCTCGACGAAGCCTGCTACGACCTTCTGGCTTCGGAATGCCGCTTGACCAGCCTGTTCGCGATCGCCAAGGGCGATCTTCCGACGGAGCACTGGTACAAGCTCGGACGGCCGGTCGTCCCGATCGGCGCGCGCGGCGCGCTCGTTTCCTGGTCCGGCTCGATGTTCGAATATCTGATGCCGCCGCTCGTGATGCAGGAGCGTCAAGGCGGCATCCTCAACCAGACGAACAATCTGATCGTGCGCGAACAGATGAACCACGGTCGTCGCCTCGGCACACCCTGGGGCATTTCGGAAGCGGCGTTCAATGCCCGCGACCATGAGCTGACCTATCAGTACACCAACTTCGGTGTGCCCTCGCTCGGCTTGAAGCGCGGCCTCGGTCAGAACGCCGTCATTGCACCCTACGCCTCGATCCTTGCAAGCATGTACGATCCCAAGGCCGCACTCTCCAACCTCGACCGTCTGCGCGGCTTCGGCGCCCTGGGGATGTACGGCTTCTACGACTCGGTCGATTTTACGCCGACCCGGGTTCCCGAGGGCAAGACCTGCGCGGTCGTGCGCAACTACTATGCCCACCACCATGGCATGTCGATCGCAGCCGTCGCCAATGTGGTCTTCAATGGCCGCCTGCGCGAGTGGTTCCACGCCGATCCCGTCATCGAAGCCGCAGAACTCCTGCTGCAGGAGAAGGCGCCGCGAGACATTCCGATCATGAATGCCAAGCGCGAGCCTGAAGCATTGGGCAAGGGGCAGGAAGACCTCCTCCGTCCCGAGGTCCGCGTGGTCACCAATCCGATCGCCAAGGACCGCGAGACCGTGTTCCTGTCGAACGGTCATTATGCGATCATGCTGACCGCGGTCGGCTCCGGCTATTCTCGTTGGAACGGCCAGAGTGTCGTTCGCTGGAAGCCGGACCCGGTCGAGGACCGGACCGGAACGTTCATCTTCCTGCGCGACACCACGACAGGCGAATGGTGGTCGGCGACCGCCGAGCCGCGTCGTGCGGAAGGCGAGAAGGCGACGACCCGGTTCGGCGACGACAAGGCCGAGTTCATCAAGATCGTCGGCGATCTCACCAGCGAAGTCGAGGTCATCGTCGCGACCGAGCACGACGCTGAAGGCCGACGCGTCACGCTCGTCAACACCGGCTCGGAGGACCGCTTCATCGAAGTGACCTCCTACGCCGAACCGGTCCTGACGACGGACGACACCGACAACGCCCATCCGCTGTTTGCCAAGATGTTCCTGAAAACGGAAATCGATGCGCGCGGCGATCTCATCCGCGTGACGCGCAACAAGCGCACGCCGAGCGAGCCCGACATGCAGGTCGCACACCTGATCGTCGACAATGCCGGCATTGACCGATTGACTGAGGTGGAAACCGACCGCCGTCGCTTCATCGGCGAAGGCCGTACGCTGGCGGAGGCTCGCGCTTTCGACGGCGACGGCGGCCTCTCTGGCACATCGGGATTCACCCTCGATCCCGTGATGTCGCTGCGCCGCACCGTCCGCGTCCCCGCGGGCAAGAAGGTCAGCGTCATCTTCTGGACGATCGCGGCACCGAACAGGTCCGATATCGACCGCGCCGTCGAGCGGTATCGCCACCCCGACAGTTTCAGCCATGAGATGATCCATGCGTGGACGCGAAGCCAGGTACAGATGCGCCATGTCGGCGTGACATCGCAGGAGGCCGCAAGCTTCCAGATCCTGGGCCGATACCTCATCTATCCCGACATGCAGCTGCGCGCGGACACGGCAGCCGTCCGTGCCGGTCTCGGGCCGCAATCGGCCCTGTGGCCCCTCTCGATTTCCGGCGACTTTCCGATCTTCACCGTCCGCATCAACGATGATGTGGACATGGGGATCGCGCGTGAGGCCCTGCGTGCGCAGGAATACATGCGTGCCCGCGGCGTCACTGCGGATCTGGTGATCATCAACGAACGTGCCGCCTCCTATGCTCAGGACATGCAGCACGCGATCGACAGCATGTGCGAGAACTTGCGCCTGCGCAGCCAGTCCGATGGCGCCCGTCAGCACGTCTTCGCCGTTCGCCGCGACATCATGGAAGCCGAGACTTGGGCAGCCTTGCTGTCGGCCTCCCGCGCTGTCTTCCACGCCCGTAACGGCAAGATCTCCGATCAGATGGCCCGTGCCGAAGCGCTCTATTCGACGCCGAGCATCAAGAAGGACAAGCCGGCCGTGGGTAGCGTGCCGCTTCTGGCCGCACCGCCCGCGACGGACGCGGCGCCCGCCGCGATTTCCGGCGACGGCCTCGACTTCTGGAACGGCTATGGCGGGTTCTCCCCCGATGGTCGCGAATACGTCACGCGTCTGCGAGGCGGAGAAGCGACGCCGCATCCGTGGATCAATGTCATCTCCAACGACATTTTTGGCTTCCATGTCTCCGCCGAAGGTTCGGCCTTTACCTGGAGCCGCAATTCACGCGACTACCAGCTGACGTCCTGGACCAACGATCCCATCGGTAACCGTCCTGGTGAAGCCATCTTCATCAAGGACATGACCAGTGGCTCGGTTGTCACACCCTATGGTGCGCTCTCGCGCCGCAAGGACGTGACCTTCGAGACCCGCCATGGTCTCGGTATCTCGACCTTCTCGAGCGTCCAGGATGGTCTGACGGTGGAAGCCACGCAGACAGTGCATCGCACTCTGCCCGTCAAGTACACCCGCCTGCGCCTGACCAACGGCGCCGGCGAAGCCCGTCGCCTGCGCCTCTACGGCTATGTCGAATGGGTTCTCGGCAACAACCGGGCCCGGACCGCACCGTTCGTCGTCAGCCATTACGACGAGGTTGCGGAGATGATGTCGGCGACCAATCCCTACAGCATCGACTACGCCGGGCGGACGGCCTACCTTGCGCTCAGCGAGACGCCGACCAGCTTCACCGCAAGCCGTCGCGAGTTCCTCGGGCGCACGGGAGGCATCCTTGCTCCGCAGGCCGTGATCGACGGCGCCATGCTGGCCGGCAGCTCCGACATCGATGGCGATGCCTGCGCGGCGCTCTCCCTCGACATCACGCTGAAGCCTGGCGAAACGCGCGACCTCGTCCTCTACATGGGCGATAGTGACAACCGGGCGCAGGCTCTCGAGCATCTGGAAGCCGCCAAGGCTGACACGTTCGAAGCGGTCCTCGAGGCATCGACTGCGTTCTGGGAAGACTTCACGGGTGTCGTGGAGATCGAAACGCCCGACAAGGCATTTAACAACCTTGTCAATCGCTGGCTTCCCTATCAGAGTCTCGGCTGCCGGATCCTCGCTCGCTCGGCCTTCTATCAGGCAAGCGGTGCCTTCGGCTTCCGCGACCAGTTGCAGGATACCCTCGCCTTCATCGTGCACCGGCCGGATCTCGCCCGGACGCAGATCTTGAACGCAGCTGCCCGCCAGTTTGCGGAGGGTGATGTCCTCCATTGGTGGCTACCCGGCTCAGGCGCCGGCGTCCGCACGCTGATCTCGGACGACGTCGTCTGGCTTGGCCATGCCACACAGCATTACTGCGAGGTGACCGGTACAAGCGATATTCTCGACGAAACCATCCCTTTCATCGAAGGGGCAGCGCTCGAGCCAGGTCAGCATGACAGCTTCTTCCAGCCGAAGGTCTCGGAAACCACCGCAAGCCTTTACGAGCACTGCGCCAGGGCCCTGGACCTCGCCATCAAGCGCACAGGCGAGAACGGTCTTCCGCTCATCCTCGGAGGGGATTGGAACGACGGTATGAACCGCGTCGGCATCGAGGGTCGCGGCACCAGCGTTTGGCTCGGCTGGTTCCTCGCCGCCACCCTGCGCGACTTCACGGCCATCGCGCAGACACGCAACGACAACGCCCGCGTCACGGCTTGGACCGCACATCTCGACCGTTTGAAGCAGGCGCTGGAAACGGCCGGATGGGACGGCACGCATTACCGCCGTGGTTACTATGACGACGGTACGCCGCTCGGCTCGGCCACGTCGGACGAATGCCGGATCGACTCGATTGCCCAGTCCTGGAGCGTGCTTTCGGGCGAAGGAAATCCGGAGCGCGCGACCCAGGCTATGGATGCAGTCCTTGCCGAACTTGCGGACGACGAACATCGCCTGATCCGTCTGTTCACGCCGCCGCTGTCCGGCACGGAGCAGGATCCGGGCTACATCAAGGCCTATCCGCCCGGTGTTCGCGAAAACGGTGGGCAGTACACCCATGCCGCGACGTGGGTGGTGCTGGCGCTTGCGCGCCTTAAAAGAGGCGACGACGCCTGGAAAGCCTTCCAGATGCTGAACCCGGTGACCCACGCACTGACCCGGGAAGACGCCGATGTCTACCGCGTCGAGCCCTATGTCGTGGCAGCCGACGTTTACGGTCACGGGGACCTGACCGGTCGCGGCGGATGGACCTGGTATACCGGTTCGGCTGCGTGGCTCTATCGTGTGGCGGTGGAAGGCATCCTCGGCCTTCGCAAGGAAGGCGATCGCCTGATCGTTGACCCTGCCCTTCCCTCGGATTGGCCAGGCTTCAAGGCTCGGTTGACGATCGACGGCAAGGTCCACGAGGTTGCTGTGGCAAGAAGCCAGAATGATAGTGGTGCGTTTGAGGTTACGGTTGATACGACTGTCACAAAAAACGCGCATGATGGCGTTTTGCTCTAGCCATTCAAGGTAAGCCGGCCCTGGCGGAACCAAGGCCGGCTTCCAGAGAAGCCTGAATGATATCGGCGAGGTTGAGGGGCTGGGGCGCCAAAATCCGCATGAGACCTTCATATGCTTCAAGACACGCCACCGGTGCTGCGCACCGCACCTTCTGCCCTGTTGCAACCCTTGCTGCAGCCGATGCCATCGCCGCTTACCAATCGGACGGCAAGCGGGATTCCCGTGCCGGCCGAGCGCGACACGCGACTGGATACATATCGGGCTATCTGTCTGTTGATGATCTTCATCAACCATGTGCCGGGTCAGTATCTCGAATATATCACGAGCAAGAACTTCGGCTTTTCGGATTCGGCCGAGGCCTTTGTCCTGATTTCGGGACTTTCGGCCGGCCTTGCCTATGGACGCAAGTTTCGACCTGGCAACCGGCTGGCCCTCAGCCTGCGCATCTGGCGCCGCGCGTTCACGCTCTATATCGCCCACATCATGTCGAGCATCATCACGCTCGCGATCTTCGCTGGCGGCGCACTCTACTTTCAACGGCAGGATTTGATCGGCGAGATCAACATTCGCCCGTTGGTCGACAATACGGAGCAGGGCGTGGTTGCCATGGTGCTGCTCGGCCACCAGTTCGGCTATAACAACATCCTGTCCATGTATGCCGTTGTCTTTCTCATGCTTCCAGGCATGCTCCTGCTGCAAAACATGAGCCGTGCTCTTCTTCTTGGGCTGTCCTCGCTTCTCTGGCTCGTTGCGGGCATCTTCCACATCGTTCCGATCAACTTCCTCGACCATAACTACTGGTTCTTGAACCCGCTTTCCTGGCAGCTTCTGTTTGCCATCGGCCTCGTCGCCATGATGCGCAGCCGCGCCGGCCGATCCCTGCCGCGCCATCCGGCACTCGTCTCGATCGCGGCCCTTTATGTCGGGATATCCGGCGCCTGGGTTCTGTTGTCCTGGTGGTCGATTGATTTTTCCTTCGGCCTGCCCGCTGTTCTCACGGGGTTCGACAAGACCTTCCTGTCGCTGACCCGGCTACTCCACGTCCTCGCGCTGGGGTATCTTCTCGCGATCTCGCCCGTCTTCAATCGTCTGTCACGCCTCCGCCTCGATCACCCCCTGGTCCTGATTGGCCGGCACTCTCTTCCGATCTTCATCTTCGGGACGATCCTTGCCATGATCGGCCAGGTGCTCCTGTTCGTGACCGGGAAGAATCCGCTTCTCGGCACCCTGTTCGTTCTTGTCGGCATTGGGCTGCACTTCGCCTATGCGCGCTATCTGGACTGGCTTGGAGGTCTCGCCACGGCGACGCCTGCCAAAACCTGAAAGGACAGGTCTTATTCTTGGCAAAGTGCCATTTTCCTGCCAGGCGACATGCGTTAAGGAACCGGCCTGTCGCGCGATCCCGCAATCGGGTTCGTTTCCGTCAAAGCCACAGACAACGTCATTGGGAGGCCTCCTTGTCCACGCGCACACTTTTCCTTCTGCCGGGTGACGGCATCGGTCCGGAAGCCATGACCGAGGTCGTCAAGATCATCGAGCATATGAACACGGAAGCGGGTGCAGGCTTTGTCACCGATACGGGTCTTGTCGGCGGCTCGGCCTATGATGCCCATGGTGCTGCCATCTCGGACGCCGATATGGCGAAGGCCATGGCCGCGGATGCCGTGCTCTTCGGCGCCGTCGGCGGCCCGAAGTGGGACAACGTGCCCTATGAGGCTCGTCCGGAAGCGGGCCTCCTGCGCCTGCGCAAGGACATGCAGCTGTTCGCCAATCTGCGCCCCGCCATTTGCTATCCCGCGCTATCGGCCGCGTCCTCGCTGAAGCCCGAACTGGTCGAAGGTCTCGACATCCTCATCGTGCGCGAATTGACGGGCGGCGTGTACTTCGGCGAGCCGAAAGAGATCATCGATCTGGGCAACGGCCAGAAGCGCGGCATCGATACCCAAGTCTACGACACCTACGAGATCGAGCGCATCGCGGGCGTCGCTTTCGAACTCGCCCGGACGCGCTCGAACCGCGTCTGCTCCATGGAGAAGCGCAACGTGATGAAGTCCGGCGTCCTCTGGAACCAGGTCGTCACCGCGACACACAAGGAGAGATATGCGGACGTCCAGCTGGACCACATGCTGGCGGATGCCGGCGGCATGCAGCTCGTGCGTCAGCCCAAGCAGTTCGACGTCATCGTCACCGACAACCTGTTCGGCGACATGCTGTCGGACGTGGCCTCGATGCTCACCGGTTCGCTCGGCATGCTGCCCTCCGCTTCCCTGGGAGCTCCGGATGGCGTGACCGGGAAGCGCAAGGCCATGTATGAGCCTGTCCACGGCTCGGCGCCCGACATTGCCGGTCGTGGCATTGCCAATCCGATTGCCATGATCGCATCCTTCGCGATGTGCCTGCGCTACTCGTTCAACATGATTTCCGAAGCCGACCGCCTGGAAAAGGCGATCGCCAACGTCCTTGATCAAGGAATCCGGACCGGCGACATCATGGCGCCGGGCGCTCGCCAGGTCGGCACCGCCGACATGGGTGATGCCATCCTTGCCGAATTCAAAGCGCTTGCCGCCTGATACCCCTAAATAGAAACGCCAAAAGCCTCGGTACCTGTCAGGAACCGGGGCTTTTTCATGTCCTGAGGTTGACTTCAGCAGAAGCGAAAACACATGAAGCGAAACCGAAAGGATCACCATGAACAGGCCGATTTCCTCCTCAGTGTGGCTGCTGTTAAGCGCCGTCCTTCTTGTCACTGCCCTCGTGCCGTTCGATCCGCGCCTTTCACAATATGCTCAAGCGCTGCCGGAACCCTTCGTCGCCTTTAATGCGCGCATCACGGATTTCGGCACCTTTGCCTGGATGATCTACGGCTCGGCGACTTTGGTGATCATTGCCTATATTCTTGCGCGTGTCGTCAGCAGCCACGGCTTTGCCGAGAAGGCAAGGGCGGCACGCCGCCTGTCGCTCTATTTCCTTGTGACGATCGGCACGGCCAGCGCCATGGTGCATATCCTCAAGTTCTTCATCGGCCGCGCTCGCCCCGAAAGCTTTGCCGATCTCGGTGCCTACAGCCTGACCCCCTTTTCCTCGGATTGGCTGTTTCAGAGCTTCCCGTCTGGACACTCTGCCGCCGTCGGATCCTTTTTCGGCGCTTTTGCCATGCTGGTGCCGCGGCTTCGGCTTCTGTTTGCGCTGGGGGCGCTTACCATCGGTGTCACGCGTGTTGTCGTCGGTGCGCACTATCCGAGCGATGTGGCCGCCGGCCTGCTGGTCGGCCTGTGGAGCGCGTTGATGATCGCCTTCCTTTTCGCCCGGAAGAACCGGGTGTTCCGCCTCGACGAAAAAGGCTGGCCGCGCCCGAAAACGCAATTCCCCGATCACGGGGACGTCTGACGAAAAACCCGGCGGGGAAAGCCCGCCGGGTTCGGAGATCGAGGAGACTCAATCCATCGCGTGAATGTCTCGATCCTTGGTTTCCGGCAGGAAGAGCAGACCGATGACCAGCGTGATGCCTGCGAAGATGATCGGATACCAGAGACCGTAATAAATATCGCCCTTGGCAGCGCTCATCGCAAAGGCCATCGCCGGCAACAAGCCTCCGAACCAGCCGTTGCCGATATGGTAGGGCAGGGACATGCCCGAATACCGGATGCGGGTTGGGAAGAGTTCGACCAGAAGCGCAGCGATCGGCCCGTAGACCATCGTCACATAGATGACCAACACCGTCAGGATGGCGATCGTCCCGATCCAGTTGACCCGCTGCGGGTCGGCGACCATCGAATAGGTGCCGCCATTTGCGATGGTATAGACCGGCATCGCGGTGACGCCGTTGGCTTCTTCAGCCGTCAGCAGCTTGGCAGACACAAGTTCGTCCGCCGTCATCGTTGCTGGAGCGGATGCGCGGACGGTTGCAGGGTCGAGCGTGAGTTCCGGATTGGCGGCCACGAAACCGTCGAGCTTGCTTTCCGGCACCTTCGCTGCACCACGCTGCAACGGGTAGCCCGCGTCGTGAAGGGCCATGTTGATACCCTTTTCGAAGGCCGAAGCCTTTGCCTTTGCATCCGCGCCGGCGGCCACGGTGTCGTAGCTCGGAACAGTGGCATCGCCGATCTTCACGCTCGCAGCCTGTCCCGCCGGTCCAGGCACGATGTCGTAAGGCACGGAATTCCGCGTCAGGAAGGCGGTCGCGACGTCGCAAGACGTCGTGAACTTCGCCGTACCCGTTGGATTGAACTGGAAGGTGCAATCTGCCGGATCGGCCGTTACCGTTGCACGGACGGTTGCCTGCGCCTCGGCAAGCGCCGGGTTGGCGGTCCAGGTCATCGCCTTGAACAACGGGAAATAGGTCAGCATGGCGAGCAGGAGCCCGGCCATGATGATCGGCTTGCGGCCGATCTTGTCGGAAAGCAGGCCGAAGATCACAAAGAAGCTCGTACCGATGAGGAGCGAGATGGCGACCATGATGTTGGCGGACTGGCCGTCGACCTTCAGGATGTTCTGCAGGAAGAACAACGCATAGAACTGGCCGCAATACCAGACCACGGCCTGACCCATGGTGGCACCGAACAGCGCGAGAATGCCGATCTTGGCATTCTTCCACGTCCCGAAGGCCTCCTTGAGAGGCGCTTTTGATGTCTTGCCTTCCGCCTTCATCTTCTTGAAGGCCGGGGACTCGTTCATCTTTACGCGGATCCAGACGGACACGCCGAGAAGCACGACGGAGACCAGAAAGGGAATGCGCCAGCCCCAGGCTGCAAAGGCTTCCTTGCCGACGGCGAACTGGACGCCGAGAATGACGAGAAGCGACAGGAACAGGCCAAGCGTGGCCGTGGTCTGGATCCATGAGGTGAAGTAACCGCGCCGGCCATGCGGCGCATGCTCGGCGACGTATGTCGCGGCACCCCCATACTCACCGCCCAGCGCAAGTCCCTGCAGCATGCGCAACATGATCAGGATGATCGGCGCTGCGATGCCGATCGAAGCGGCGCCCGGCAGGATGCCGACGAGAAAGGTCGAAAGACCCATGATGAGGATCGTGATGAGGAAGGTATATTTGCGCCCGACGAGATCGCCCAGCCGCCCAAAGACGAGAGCGCCGAACGGGCGGACGAGAAAGCCGGCGGCGAAGGCAAGCAATGCAAAGATGTTGCGCGTTGTTTCCGGATACTGACTGAAGAAGGTCGCCCCGATATAGACGGCAAGCGAACCGTAGAGATAGAAGTCATACCACTCGAACACCGTGCCGAGCGACGAGGCGAAAATGACCTTTCGCTCTTCCCCGGTCATCGGTGCGGCCTTCGTCCGGCCCACGGATGTCACATTTGCCATTGCTGTCGTCCTCCCAGAACACGTGCATGCCGCCGATCCTCCTCGATCGCTTACCGGTGCACCGATGGACAAGAATGGCAGATCGTATGCCCATCGGGCAGCGATGCTTTCGGCTTATGACTTTCGTCTAAGAACACGGACGACCAGCACGGCTCTGTCCATGAAAAACCTTGACTTTATCGACCGAATGAATATGAGCAGCAGCGGAAAGGGAAGGATTCATGCTTCTTCGGATGTCCATCATCAGTCGCGCCGACGGTCTTGCTCCGGCAAGAGCGCGTGAGTCCCTGTCCGCACTTTTCACAAACACGGCCAAAACGACGACGAAAACCGTCTGAAGTCTCTGGCCCACCGCTCTCTCCCCGGCACGGCCGGGGACGCGAAGCCCGCGCCCCAGGCGATCCGGGTTTCTCCCCCAGCTTCCGCGGAGAGAAGAGAAAGAGAGCAAGACAATGGGTTTCAAGATCGCCGTAGCAGGCGCCACCGGCAATGTCGGGCGCGAAATGCTCAACATCCTTTCCGAACGCGGCTTCCCCGCAGATGAAGTCGTTGCGCTGGCGTCTGCCAGATCGCACGGTACGGAAGTGTCTTTTGGTGACAAGACGCTGAAGGTCAAGAACCTTGAGAATTACGATTTCTCCGATACCGATATCTGCCTGATGTCGGCAGGCGGCGCGGTTTCGCTGAAGTATTCCCCGAAGATCGGCGCGCAGGGCTGTGTCGTCATCGACAATTCCTCAGCGTGGCGCTACGACGCCGATGTGCCGTTGATCGTGCCAGAGGTGAACCCCGACGCGATTACCCAGTTTACCAAGCGCAACATCATTGCCAATCCGAATTGCTCCACGGCGCAGCTCGTGGTTGCCCTGAAACCGCTCCACGATTTCGCAAAGATCAAGCGCGTCGTCGTCTCCACCTACCAGTCGGTTTCCGGCGCCGGGAAGGATGGCATGGACGAGCTCTTCAACCAGACCCGCGCCGTGTTCGTCGCCGATCCGCTGGAAAGCAAGAAGTTTACCAAGCGCATTGCCTTCAACGTCATTCCGCACATCGATAGCTTTATGGAAGACGGCTATACCAAGGAAGAATGGAAGGTGCTGGCCGAAACCAAGAAGATGCTTGATCCGAAGATCAAGGTCACCTGCACGGCTGTTCGTGTGCCTGTCTTCATCGGTCATTCGGAATCGGTCAACATCGAGTTCGAGAGCGAAATCACGGCCGATCAGGCCCGCGACATCTTGCGCGAAGCCCCGGGTTGCCTTGTCATCGACAAGCATGAAAACGGTGGATACATCACGCCTTACGAAAGCGCTGGCGAAGACGCGACCTATATTTCACGCATTCGTGAAGATGCGACCGTCGAAAACGGTCTCAACATCTGGGTCGTCTCCGATAACCTGCGAAAAGGTGCGGCGCTGAACGCCATCCAGATCGCAGAGCTCTTGGTGGCGCGCGGTTTGATCACGGCCAAGAAGCAGGCTGCCTGACAGCATTGCCGATAGGAAAAGACCCCGCCGACCGTGAACGGACGGCGGGCCTCGGGAAGATATGAAGACGAACGCTAGCGGACGGATTCACGTGAAACATCAAGGCGCTACCTCTGCCCAAAAGCGAGGCTGTCGGCCATCAGAAGCAGGGCTACGGGGTATTATATGCTGAAGAAGACGTTCGCACTGGCAGGACTTGCACTGGCTGCAGCCACCGCCCTCGTTCCGCAGGCTGCCTTCGCCGCCAGTTGCGGCAATACATCTGCCGGCTTTGACGCCTGGGTGCAGGATTTCAAACAACAGGCGTCCGGTCGCATCAGCCCCGCCGTTCTTGACCGCGCCTTTGCCAATGTGAATTACAACACGGCCACCATCCGCGCCGACCGCGGCCAGAAGAGCTTCAAGCTCTCGCTCAACGAATTCATGAAGAAGCGCGGCGGTGCTGCCATCGTTTCGCGCGGAAAGAAGATGAAGGCGCAGAATGCGGCGCTCTTCGCCTCGATCGAGCAGCGTTATGGCGTGCCGGCCGGACCGCTGATTGCGATCTGGGGCATGGAAACCGGCTTCGGCAGCTTCATGGGCAAGGAACATACGCTTTCTGCCGTGTCGACGCTTGCCTACGACTGCCGCCGGTCCGACTATTTCACGGACCAGCTCTATGCAGCCTTGACGCTGGTCCAGCGCGGCGACCTCTCGACGGACGCGCGCGGTGCGGCGCATGGTGAAATTGGCCAGACACAATTCCTCCCGGCAAACGTGGTGAAGTACGGCGTCGATGGCGACGGCAATGGCCATGTCGATATGGTCCGGTCCAAGGCAGACGCGCTGGCATCGACGGCAAACTTCCTGCGCGGCCACGGATGGCGGGCAGGGGGCGGCTACCAGCCGGGCCAGGCCAATTTCGGCGCGATTCAGGGCTGGAACGCGGCGAGTGTTTATCAGCAGGCCATCGCCCAGATCGCTGCAGATATCGACGGCTGATCGCCCCCCAGGACGCGCCAGGCCCGGCAAACAGTCCGGGCTTGTCTATACCGACATAAAAAAGGCTGCGCGGGTCCGACCCGCGCAGCCTTTCTTCATGTCCTAAATTCAGTGCCTGGCATCATGTCCCGGGGCGTGAAAAATCGCCCGACTTTGGATCCATGACCCAGAGTTCTCCCGTCGAGATGTCAAACCACGCGCCGTGAATCTGCAACTTGCCCCGCTGCTCTAAGATTTGCACGCAGGGAAACGTTCGTAGGTTGACGATCGAATTGCGGATCGACACATGCTCCATCGCACGCTGGCGCTCAGCTGCCGTCATGATGGCATTCCCGGCAATCTGCTCTGCCGCCGGCTTCAGCATATTCATCCACTTGCCGATGAAGTCACCGGGGGACAACGGCTCGGCATCCGCATCCAGCACGGCCTTGATACCGCCGCAGCGGCCGTGGCCCATGACGACGATGTCCTTGACGCGCAGCGACTGGACGGCGAATTCGAGCGCTGCTGATGTCGAATGGTACTGGCCATCCGGCTCATAGGGCGGAACCATGTTGGCGACATTGCGCACCACGAAAAGTTCACCGGGACCACTGTCGAAGATCGTCTCCGGCGCCGCGCGCGAATCGCAGCACGCGACGATGAGTGTTTTCGGCTGCTGTCCGGTTTCAGCCAGTGACTTGTAGCGGGCCTGCTGCTCGGTAAAACGGCCGTTCATGAACTTCTGATAGCCGCCGAGCAGGTGCTCTGGAAAACTGTACATATGCCTGTGCCCTTTTTGCTGTCCCGTGTTTAAACGGCGATGATGCGAAGAGGCAAGAGCAACGCGGCAGGTCGGTTAACGTGCGACATGGAAAGCGGAATCCTCGGGGACCGTTAGCGTTTGCGGGTCTGGGCCGGATGCATCAGTCGCCGCATCTGGACAAGTGACATTGGGCCGGTCAGGCAATGCGCATCCTGCTGCAATGTCAGTTCGTCCGCCCCCCGGCGTGCCGAGCGCGCGACCATCTCGAACACGCTCGCGGTCGCAAGTTGCAACGCCTTCTCCTCGTTCTGGCCGTCCAGAAGTCTGCCGAGAAACAGCGCCGCCATCAGGTCGCCTGTTCCGTTGGGGGGATTGTCGACCAGACGGTGCTCCGCGAGCAGGGCGTCATGTCCGGAAAGATAGAGGTTGCCCGTGCTTCCACTCATCATCGCGACGGCCGATGTGACCAGCGTCCGCGACGGTCCGAGCGAGAGAGCCGCGTCGAGGATAGCCGCATTGCTGTCGAGCGCGGCGCTTGAGAGCCAGGAAAGTTCGAACCGGTTCGGCGTCGCCAGTCCTGCCAAGGGGATCAGCCTGTCCCGGATCCCCACGGCCACGGCCTCCGGGACATAAAGGTCGCCCCGGTCGCCGATCACGGGATCGCAGGCATAGAGAAGGTCCGGATTGCGGGCCTTGAGGGTCTCCACCAATCGGGCGACCGCTTCGATCTGTCGTGCACTCCCAAGATATCCGGACAGCACCGCGCGGACCTCGCCGATCCAGGGCGACGCTGCCAGTTCGCCGAGCATGGCATCGAACGTGTCGGGATCGATCGCCATCCGCGTCGAGCGGCCATGACCGGGATGCCAGGGCATGATGACCGTCGGCACGGCCCAGACCGTAAAGCCCAGCATCTCCAACGAGAACACAGCCGCACGATTGCCGACCGAACCGCGCATAACATGGCTGGAGATGACGATGACGGTACCGGCGGCGGTCTCGGACATGCAGCTGGCCTTTCGTTCGGGCGCGCCCCGACAGATCGCCTGATGGTCGTGCCGCTGTCAACTGGGAAGGGGAGGGAGATCGGGACCATGCGCCGGCCCCCGTCGACGGTTTGGAAGAAACCGGCGGGCTTTCCGGTCGCAAAAGCGAATTCTTCTGCTAGGTTCAGCAAAAAACAACGGTCGGAGGACGCAAAACCATGGGCACACGACATCATCCGAAGAAAACCCGGTTGATCGGCGACATCGAACAGATGGCCGAACGCCTCGGCGAGTCTTTCCTGTCGCCGGCGGTTCTCTTTGGACGCGCAAGCCCTGATGACATGGCGGCCTCCCAGGCCGGCATGCTCGCCGCCGCCGCCGTTCACGCCTACTCGGAGATCAAGGCACGTCGAAGAGACACGTCGCGCGTGACCGTAACCGATCTCCAAGGCGACACATCCGGCGGAACAGCGGTGTCGGTTCTCTGCGTCACCGATCGCAACATGCCCTTCCTTTACGATTCGGTCATGGGAGAAGTCACCAGCCGGCACCGCGATCTGTTGCTGGCCGTTCATCCGATCCTCGTCGTATCCGAGGGTTCCGAGCCCATCCTGTTCGATCCCGAGGAAGCGAGCGATCCGGCCGACCGGGTCAGCCACATCCAGATTCATCTGCGGCATCTGTCTCCCGAAGAGGCCAAGGCCCTGATCGGCGCGGTCGAGACCGTCCTGGCCCAGGTCCACCAGGCTGTCGGAGACTGGGAGCCGATGAAAACGCTTTTGGGCGAAGCCATGGGCGAGCTGGAAAGGCATGCCGCAAACAAACGCGAGGCCGACCGCGATGAAGCCCTTGCCTTCCTCAAATGGCTGCGCGACGACAACTTCACCTTTCTCGGGATGCGCGAATACAGCTATTCCGGCGATGGAGAGGATGCCACGCTCGATCGGGGCACGGGGCACGGCCTCGGCATCCTTTCCGATCCCAATGTCCGCGTCCTTCGCCAGGGACACGATGCCGTGGTTACCACGCCGGAAATCCTTGCTTTCCTGCAAGGGCCGGATTTCCTCATCGTCACCAAGGCAAACATCAAGGCGGTCGTTCATCGCCGCGCCTATATGGATTATATCGGCATCAAGCGTTTCGACTCTAAGGGCAACGTCATCGGCGAGCTGCGCGTCGTCGGGCTCTTCACCTCCACGGCCTATACGCGTTCAGCCTCCGATATCCCGATGCTGCGGCTGAAGGTCCGACGGGTGATCGAGCATTTCGGCTTTGACCCCCAGGGCCACTCCGGCAAGATGCTCATCAACACTCTGGAGTCCTATCCGCGCGATGATCTTTTCCAGATCGACGTCGAGGAGTTGCAGGCATTCTGCGAACAGATCAATGAACTGGCCGATCGCCCCCGTGTTCGCGTCCTGCCGCGCATCGATCGCTTCGACCGCTTCGTCTCCATTATTGTCTACGTCCCACGTGAACAGTATGATTCCCGCGTGCGGGAACGCATCGGCGACCTCTTCAAGGACCTCTACGAAGGACGTGTGTCCGCATACTATCCGGCCTTTCCGGCCGGCGGTCTAGCACGCGTCCACTTCATCATCGGCCGTTCCGGTGGGGCAACCCCACGCATTGCCCAGAACGTGCTTGAGGATGCCGTGCGCGATATCGTGACGCGGTGGTCCGATCGCTTCCATCTGCTTGCCCGCCGCGACGGGATCGCGCTGAACGTGACCGAGGGGTACCAGGCAGCTTTCACGCCCGGCGAAGCCTATGCCGACCTGCCTGATATTGCTGCCGTACGAACAGACGACCCGATCCGTATTGCTTTCTACGAGCGTCGCAAAGCGGACATCGCGCAGGCCAGCGGATCGGAGACCGCAGAGGATGTGGACGCGGATCGCCTGGAACTGAAGATCTTTCACGCCGACCGCGCCGTCTCTCTTTCCCAACGCGTGCCCTTGCTCGAAAACCTTGGCTTTCGTGTCATCAGCGAGCAGACGCACGACCTGTCCATTACCGACCAAAACGGCGAGCGGCTTGTGGTTCTCCACGACATGGAGCTGATCCACCGCGACGGGAAGACGCTCGACGTCTCGTCCATGGGGCCGCTTCTGGAGGAAGCTTTTCTATCCGCCTGGACAGGGAAGATCGAGGATGACGCGTTCAATCGGCTCATCTTGCTGGCAGGCCTCAATGCGCGCGACGTGACGGTGCTGCGCGCTTACGCCCGTTATCTTCGTCAGGTCGGCATTCCCTACTCTCAGGGCCTGATCGCCGAGACACTCAACAAATATGCCGAGATTTCCGCCGCCATCTTCCGCCTCTTCCTGACGCGGATGGACCCACAGACGCAGGAGCCGGCGCGATCGACCGCGGTCACCGAGCTGCAGGCAAGCCTCGAAGAGGCGCTGAACGCCGTACCGAGCCTCGACGAAGACCGCATTCTCCGACGGATGATGAACGCCGTGCTGGCCACGCTGCGCACCAACTACTTCCAACGCGACAAAGCGGGCGAGCCTCGTGTCATGCTCGCCTTCAAATTTGATCCGAAGCTTCTCGACGGCCTGCCGGAGCCACGGCCTTTCCGCGAGATCTTTGTCTACGGCGTAGAGGTGGAAGGTGTGCATCTGCGGTTCGGCAAGGTTGCGCGCGGCGGCCTGCGCTGGTCGGACAGAGCCCAGGATTATCGCACCGAGGTGTTGGGGCTCGTCAAGGCGCAGCAGGTCAAGAACGCTGTGATCGTTCCTGTCGGCGCGAAGGGTGGCTTCTTCCCCAAGCTGCTGCCCGCCGGCGGTGCGCGCGACGAGATCTTCCGGGTCGGCACCGAGGCCTACAAGACCTACATCCGCACCATGCTGTCGATCACCGACAATATCGTCGATCAGCAGATTGTGCCTCCCGAAGCGACACTGCGGCTGGATGGCGACGATCCCTATTTCGTGGTGGCCGCCGACAAGGGAACCGCCACCTTCTCCGACACGGCCAACGGGCTGGCGCAGGACGCCGGATTCTGGCTGGACGATGCGTTCGCGTCCGGCGGCTCCGCCGGATACGACCACAAGAAGATGGGGATCACGGCACGTGGCGCCTGGGAAACCGTCAAACGCCATTTCCGTGAAATGAACATCGACATCCAGACAACGCCCTTCAGCGTCGTCGGAGTCGGTGACATGTCGGGTGACGTTTTCGGAAATGGCATGCTGCTGTCGCGCCAGATCCGTCTCATCGGCGCATTCGACCATCGCGACATCATCATCGATCCCGATCCGGATATCGCCGCATCCTTCGCCGAGCGCGAGCGCTTGTTTGCTTTGCCCCGTTCCAGCTGGCAGGATTACGACCGCTCTGCACTCTCGGCGGGGGGGATGATCATTCCGCGAACGGAGAAGTCCGTGAGGCTCACGCCGGAGGCGGCAGCGGCGATCGGGCTAGAGAAAACCCAGGCAACGCCCTTCGAGATCATGACCGCCATCCTGAAGGCGCGTGTTGATCTGCTCTGGTTTGGCGGCATCGGAACCTATGTGCGCGGCCCGACAGAGAGCGATGCCGATGTCGGCGATCGGGCGAACGATCCGATCCGGATCTCTGCGGACGAGGTCGGCGCCCGCGTGATCGGTGAGGGCGCCAATCTCGGTGTTACGCAACGCGGCCGCATCGCCTTTGGCCTTGCCGGCGGCCGATGCAACTCCGATGCCATCGACAACTCGGCCGGCGTGAACTCATCCGACGTCGAGGTCAATATCAAGATTGCGCTGGCCTCTGCCATGCGCGACGGCCGTTTGACGCGCGACAAGCGCAACACGTTGCTTGCCTCGATGACCGACGAGGTCGCCGCCCTTGTCCTCAACAACAATTATCAGCAATCACTCGCCATCTCGCTGACCGAGATGCAAGGCGCCGCCAATCGCACCTCTCTTTCCCGCCTGATGACACGGCTGGAAGCGGAAGGACTGCTCAATCGCAAGGTCGAGGTTCTGCCAAGCGACAGCGCGCTCAGCGAGCGTTATCAATCGGGCAAGGCACTGACCCGGGCAGAGATCGGTGTGCTTCTCTCTTATGCCAAGATCGTTCTGTTCGACGAGATCGTCGAGAGCGACCTGCCGGACGATCCCTACTTTCACGAGACGCTGATCGGCTACTTCCCAGGAAAGATGCGGACGCCACACCAGGGCGATATCGAGACCCACCGTCTGCGACGCGAAATCATTGCCACGCTTCTCTGCAATGACGTCATCAACCGGGGCGGACCGGCCTTCGTCTCCACGTTGATCGATCAGACAGGCTTCCTTCCGGCCGATGTCGTCAAGGCAGCCGTTTTGACGCGCGACGGATACGACCTGCCGCGCCTGTACAAGGCGATTGACGCGCTCGACAACAAGGTGCCGGGCGCGGTGCAGAACGAACTCTATCAGGATGTCAGCCGCATCTTCGCCATCGTCACCGAGCGAACCTTGAGAACCCGGGCCAGTGCCGGGCCTCTGGCCCAGGCGATCGATACGCTGCGCAAAGCCTTGGAAAATCTCACGACGGCCGCACATGGCGCCGTGCCGGACGAGGCTGTGGCGGAAATCGAGGCGCGGACGGCGGCGTTGATCGACAAGGGTGTTCCCCAAGAACTGGCACAGGATATCTCACGGCTCGTCCTCATCACGCTCGTACCGGAAATCATGCAGATTTCATCGGTAGCCGGAACGTCGCTCGGCCGAACCGCGCAGAGCTATTTCGCGGTGACGCAGAGTCTGAAGGTCGGCCGGCTGCTCGCGGCCGCCGAGCGCATCATCACCACCGATCCCTTCGAGGCCATGGCGCTCGCCCGCAGCACCAGCGATATCGCCGATGCCCGTCGCGCCATCACCATCGCCGCCCTGACGCAGCGCAAGGACGAGGAGCAGCCGGTGCTGGCCTGGCAGGAAGGAGATGCGGACCGCTTCAATCGTGTCGTGTCGCAACTGACGCAGATGACGGAGAAGGGGGAGACGACGCTTGCGAAGATCACCGTTGCCGCAGGCCTCTTGAGCGACCTTGCCGAAGACCGGGCCAGATGATGGTCAAAACGGTGGCGAAAGCGCCCGCGCCTGAAGGCCGAACCAGAGCCGGCCGCGCGGGCCTCTGGGGCTGGATGCTGTTCGACCTTGCAGCCCAGCCCTTTTTCACCGTCGTCATCACCTTCATCTTCGGCCCCTATTTCGTCTCACGCCTGACGGAGGATCCAGCGGCGGGGCAGGCCATGTGGGGATACACGCTGACCGTTTCCGGCATCATCATCGCGGTGATGTCGCCGGTTCTCGGATCCCTTGCAGACGCCACGGGCGCCAGAAAACCCTGGATCGCCGGCTTTGCAATCGTCAAGATCTTTGCCCTCTCGATGCTCTGGTTTGCAGTTCCGGGATCCTCTCTGATCCTGCCCTTTACCTGCATCGTCCTGGCGTCGCTCGCGGCGGAGTTCTCCATCGTGTTCAACGACAGCATGATGCCGCGTCTGGTCCCGCCGGAGGAGACCGGCCGGATCTCGAACATCGCCTGGGGGATCGGCTATCTCGGCGGGATGGTCGTCCTGATCGCGGTCGTGGCTCTTCTCGCCGCAAGCCCGGAAACGGGACAGACGGTTCTCGGTATCGCCCCGCTCTTTGGTCTCGACCCCGCCACCGGCGCAGACGCTCGCATCACGGGGCCGCTTTCGGCTGCGTGGTATGCGCTCTTCATCCTGCCGATGTTCCTGTTCACGCCGGACGCGCCGAAAATGACGACGTCACCGGGCAGGGCGATCCGAGACGGTCTCGCGGACCTGAAAAGCGCGGTTCTCGGCCTCCGCGAGCGACGGGGCATTTTGAAATTCCTGATCGCCCGGATGATCTTCCAGGACGGCGTCAACGGGCTCGTGGCTTTGGGAGGCACCTTTGCGGCCGGCATGTTCGCCTGGCGGACACTGGAGCTCGGCCTCTACGGCATCCTCCTTAACGTAGTGGCAATTGCCGGCTGCCTCGTCGCGAGCCGCCTCGACACAGCGCTCGGCTCGAAGGCCATCGTCGTCCTCAGCCTGCTGAGCCTGATCGTCGCCACGATCGGTATTGTCTCGACAGGCCCAGGCTTTACGCTGTTCGGCTTGCTGACGTTCTCGACGGCAGACAGCGGCGGCCTGTTCGGAACGGCTGCGGAGAAAGCCTATATCGTCTTCGGCCTGCTGGTCGGCATCGCCTTCGGACCGGTGCAGGCTTCGGCCCGTTCCTACCTGGCCCGCAGCGTTGCGCCCGAGGAAGCCGGCCGCTACTTTGGCCTCTATGCCCTTTCGGGACGCGCAACCTCGTTCCTGGCGCCGGCCAGTGTTGCGACGCTGACGCTGGTGACGAGTTCCGCGCGCGTCGGGATGATGGCGCTGATCGCGTTCCTCGTGATCGGCCTGCTCGTGCTCCTGACGACGCCCTATCCGGCCGACAGAGGTGACCGGATAGGCTAGGCATCGGCGTCTGACGGGCGGGTCTTACCGCCCGATCCGCTCAGTGACGGAAATGACGCATCCCGGTGAAGACCATGGCGACACCGGCTTCATCGGCAGCGGCGATCACTTCGTCGTCGCGCATCGAGCCACCCGGCTGGATAACCGCCGTGGCCCCTGCGGCGACGGCAGAGAGAAGCCCGTCTGCAAACGGCAGGAATGCTTCGGACGCAACGGCCGATCCGATCGTCAAGGGCTTTTCCAAGCCCAGCGCCCGTGCGGCCTCCTCGGCCTTGATCGCGGCGATCCGCACCGAGTCGACCCGGCTCATCTGACCGGCACCGATACCGACCGTCTGGCCGTCTTTCGCATAGACCACCGCGTTCGACTTGACGTGTTTCGCGACCTTGAACGCAAACTTCATGTCGATCAGTTCCTGCGCGGTCGGTGCGCGACGGGTGACGACCTTAAGCTCGAGATCCTCGACCATGCCGTTGTCGCGCGTCTGCACAAGAAGACCGCCGGCCACCGTCTTGGCAGTCAGGCCGGGCAGGCGCGGATCGGGCAGGGTGCCGGTGACCAGAAGCCGCAGATTGGCCTTACGGGCAATGATCGCCTTCGCCTCATCACTCACCGCAGGCGCAATGATGACCTCGGTGAAGAGCTTGACGATCTCCTCCGCGGTCGCGCCATCCAGTTCCTGGTTCAGCGCGATAATGCCGCCGAAGGCGGATGTGCTGTCGCATGCAAGGGCGCGGCGGTAGGCATCCACCAACGTCGTTGCCGTCGCCACGCCACAGGGATTGGCATGCTTGATGATTGCGCAGGCTGGCGCTGCCTCCGGCGGGAATTCGGCCACCAGTTCAAAGGCGGCATCCGTGTCGTTGATATTGTTGTAGGAAAGCTGTTTGCCCTGAAGGAGCGTTGCGGTGGCGACGCCCGGACGGTTTTCTCCGGTCACGTAGAAGGCCGCCTTCTGGTGCGGATTTTCGCCGTAGCGCATCTCCTCCTTGAGCACGCCGCCGATCACGCGATGCCGCGGCATGGGGGTTTCCAGCACTTCGGCAAACCAGCTGGAAATCGCCGTATCGTAGGCGGCCGTCCGCGCATAGGCCTTGGCCGCCATCTCGCGCCGGAAGGCAAAGGTCGTGGTAGCCTCACCATCGAGCTGCGCGACCAACGTTTCATAGTCCGAAGGATCGGTGATGACGGTGACGTAGGCATGATTCTTCGCCGCCGCGCGGATCATGGCAGGCCCGCCGATATCGATATTCTCGACGGTCGTCGGATAGTCGCCGCCTTTGGCTCGCACATCCTCGAACGGATAAAGGTTGATGACGGCCAGATCGATTGCGGCGATCCCGTGGAGGTTCATGGCATCGACGTGCTCAGCATCGTCACGGATCGCGAGCAGACCGCCATGCACGCCGGGATGCAGCGTCTTGACACGGCCATCCATCACTTCGGGAAAGCCCGTGAGTTCCGACACATCACGGACCGGCAGGCCGGCTTCCGACAGCGTCTTGTGCGTACCGCCTGTCGAGACAAGCGCCACGCCCTTGTCATGCAGTGCGCGGGCAAGCTCGACGATACCGCTCTTGTCGGACACAGAGAGGAGCGCGGTACGCAGGGCAACGCGGTCGGGGGCTGGGATGTTCTTGGAGGCAACGGCCATGGCAGGCTCCTGGCGGCGAGGGGCAGGGAAGCCGGAGGGCACGCGAAAGCCCGGCCGGCCGGATGCCGCTGGCGTTAGCACAGCTGGAGCCGCGAAGAAACCGCAGCTGATCAAAGCCAGCCGCCATTTCATCGGAATCCTAGTGCGTCCTTGCCGCGAGAAAGCGCCTCAAGTCCGTCGGGAGAGGATCCACTGAATTTCCGGCTGATGTCCGGCGGAAAAACCAATCGTCAACATCTGCGTCTTTCGCAAACCCGAAGGGTCGGCAAAGAAGATGTCTTCCTCCAGGGCAATGTCGCCATCGCGGCATGTGAGCACCCAGCTGTCATTGTCCGGCGCAACCAGCCTGATCTCGTTTGCATCGACACGGCGGATGGTGATCGAAGGATGAATATGGAACCGTGCGACCGCGGTTGCCGTGTGCTGAGGATCGGGATCGGCACCCTCTGGGGTGATCATGCGGTCCCGCCCGCGCAAGGTCGTACCCGTGGCGTTGAGGCTCAGATCCCGCTCGTGGATCAATCCGAAGGGGCCGACATAGCCGTTATGGCGGGCAACGACGGTGTCGCCGCCGTCGCTGGCCGACCGGTTTACCACAACTTCGCTCACCCCGCCAGTGACGATGGGCCCCAGAAAATCAGAGGTCGAGAGCCGGGCCGACGATCGATCCTCGACGGTCACGGTGGAATGCGCCGCTGTCAAACGCGCCATCTGCCGATAGCGCTCGCCCGCAAAGCGCGGCGCGCCGGAATTGATGATGAAGCGATGACGCCCGGAAGACAGCTCGAACGAGAGGCAGCCGGCATGTGCGTTGCGCGAAAGGGCCGCCGAGATCGGACGGCCCGTATCCATCACCACGACGACATCCTTTGCCGCGAGCCGCTCGTACTGGCTGTCCGGCAGGCCCTTGAACGGCTGGCCGGCCGTCTCGTCATAGCGCAAGACCGACATGAGCTCGTTCGCCTGCGCAGACGTTGCACCGTTGAACAGCGCGAGTTCGCCGCCTTGATGACGGAAGAAGCGCAGAGCGGGGAACATCCGGTCGATGGAAGGGATCAGCCGAACAGGCACGTCGTGGCCGAGATTGACATAGGTCTGGCGGAGCGGCAGCAAGTCCAGAAGAAGATCGAGAGCAATCCGCGGGTTGCGCGAGACGTGCCCGCCGTCGGGCAGGATCTGACGATCCAGCTCTAGGTCGAGGTGACGCGCAGCCCGCCGGATCGCTGACCCGGAAGCCGGCATGGCAACACTCGCAAAGGCAATGGCCACCCGCACGCGCAGCCGCCCCTCGCCGTCCGGCACCGCATCGGCCACGTGCCGAAGATAACGTACATGGACGGCCAGGCTTTTGAGGAAACGCCGATAAAAGACATGATCAGCCTGCTTCAGGATGACAGGTGAATGCGAAAGCCATGCGATCAGCCGCTGAGCCGCGACGTCTGGCTCCCAGGCGATGCCTTTCATGAGGCGCCCGTGCGTGGCCATCCAACGGCTGACAAGCTGGCGGGACCGGGCAAGATCGTCTTCCGCTGACAGGGCCCTGATATGCCGGGCCCAGCTGAACGTATGCAGGCGGACAGCAAACTCCCGGGAGGGGAGGTCCACTTCAAACGGCGACTCGCCATCCGTTTCCAGAATACGCCCGGCAAGCGGGAAACGCCCGGCAACGATTTCACTGGCAACATGAGGATCGATCACCCTCAGATCCGTGGGGGCAACGATCAATCGATCCGGGGTTTTACCGGAGAAGCGCAGGAACGACACCCGCCCAAGAACAAGGCGGCGCGACACGCGCCACCAAGCTTCCCTGGCGTAGAGATAGATCAGCCATCGATTGTCCGACATTCGCATGAATGAATTGCAGCCCTGCCCCGTTGCGACGACCCTGAGGGCCGTTCACGATTGGGACACAGTGCCGTGTTTCCGCGGACTGCGCCAGTGGATGACGTAGCCAACGCTTACATTGAAGACGCAGAAAGCGTGTCCTTACAACGATCTACGCAGGACTGTGGCATAAAAGCCGTCCAGCCCCCCGGCAACGCCATCGCGAGCAGGAAGCATCGCCGGTGTGGTGCGCAGCTCCCCAAGAGCCGTCACGGCATCTTCGAGACCCGGGAATGCTCCAGGCTTGATCGGCACACGCTCGCAGCCGCCGTTTTCAACAACACGGGCAACCATAGCTTCGCCCTCGGCAGGGTCGAGCGAGCAGTTTGAAAAGACCACGATCCCACCCTGTTTTACCACGGTCAGCGCATGCCGCAGCAACCGCTCCTGCAGGCCTGCAAGCTTGGTGATATCTTCAGGACTCTTGGTATAAGGCACGTCTGGATGACGACGGATGGTGCCGGTGGAGGAACAGGGCGCATCGAGCAGGGCTGCGTCGAACAATGTTTCCGGACGAAAATCCGCCATGTTGCATTCGAGCGTCTCGGCTGAGAGACCCAGCCTTTCAAGATTCCCGTTCAACCTTTTCAGCCGTGTCGCGGATTGATCGAGCGCTGTTACCTTTGCTCCCGCACCGATCAGCTGCGCCGTCTTGCCGCCAGGGGCAGCACAGAGGTCAACGACACGCTGGCCAGAGATGTCGCCGAAGAGTTTCGCCGGCAGAGACGCGGCCGCGTCCTGAACCCACCATTCGCCATCTTCAAATCCGTCAAGGTCAGAGACGGTCCCCTGAAACGCTGCGAGACGCACACTGCCGGTGGGCAGGACGATTCCACCGAGACGCTTCGCCCATCCTTCCGCGTCGGATTTGACTGTGATGTCGATCGCTGCTGGTTCCAGAAGGGCGTCAGCAATGTGCTGAGCCTGGTGCTCGCCGTAGGCTGCCGTAAGTCGCTTCATGTACCAGTCAGGAAGAGACGGTGTCGTTTCGGCTGCGATTCGAAGAAGCTCAG
Source organism: Rhizobium sp. Leaf384 (assembly GCF_001424065.1). GTDB lineage: Bacteria > Pseudomonadota > Alphaproteobacteria > Rhizobiales > Rhizobiaceae > Ferranicluibacter. Next base: position 79,593 of record NZ_LMQE01000008.1, on the reverse strand, counting down.
CCTTTTCACGCGAAAGACGTCTGAGAACCGCGTTTGTGAGACTGGCAAACCGGCGATTTCTGGGATCGGCATTGGCCTGTTCCACCGCAAGGTCGACGGCTGAATGATCGGGAATGTCGAGATAAGCAATTTGGGTCGCAGCAACGACAAGCTGATGATGCAAAGCCCGTGCCCCCTCGGGCAGAGGGGTCTTCAGGAGCTGGTCAAGCATAAACTCGATCCGCGGCAGGTGTCGTAGAGCCGTGTGAAGAATGGCTTTGACGAGCGTGCGGTCAATATCGGAAAGCTGTCGATAAGCAGGATTGCCTCCGACAGGATCCAACATTCCATCGAGCGAGATCTTTTTCTCGATAACGGCGCCAAGCAACTTGGCGGCTGCCTGTCGGGCCAAAAGGCCTGGTTTCTGCGGGCCCGGCGCGGATCTAACTGATCGTTGCGTTGCCGAATCGGTGTTCTTCTTTGTCATCAAGACCACGGGCCCTTTGAAGGATCGGAGCGGCCTCGTCCCCATCCTGTGCTGGGAACCGACCGCGCTTTTCGCGTCGCCGTAGCAGGCATCGCGCTGCGCGTCGAGAGATCAGGAACATGCGACGCCATATCTTCAAGCGCGGCAATCCGGTTTTCTGTTGCCGGATGCGTCGAGAACAGATTGTCCATCCGCTCGCCCGATAGAGGATTGATGATGAACATGTGTGCCGTTGCCGGATTTCGCTCGGCGGCAGCATTCGGAACATGGGACGCCGCACCTGCGATCTTTCGGAGGGCCGAGGCAAGCGCTAGGGGTTGTCCGCAGATTTCGGCCCCGCGCCGGTCCGCGGCATATTCACGTGTCCGGCTGATCGCCATTTGCACCATCATGGCGGCGAAGGGCGCGATGATCATCGCCGCAAGCGTACCGATGAAACCGAGCGGATTGTTGTTGTCGCGGTTGCCACCAAAGAAAAAGGCAAAGTTGCCCAGCATGGAGATTGCACCTGCCAAGGTGGCGGTCAGTGTCATGGTCAAGGTGTCACGGTTCTGCACATGTGCAAGCTCGTGCGCCATGACCCCCGCGACCTCGTCATAGGTCAGTGCCTGCAGAAGTCCCGTCGATGCGGCCACCGCCGCATTCTGAGGGTTTCGTCCCGTTGCAAAAGCATTCGGCTGAGGATTGTTGATCACATAGACACGCGGCATGGGCAGCCCCGCCCTGCCGGCAAGGTCGCGCACGATATCATAATATTCTGGAGCACTTTGTTCGTCGACCTCCTGGGCGTCGTACATCCGCAAGACCAGTCGATCCGAATTCCAGTAGGAAAAGACATTCATGCCAATCGCGATCAGCAACGCGATCATCATGCCGCCACGACCACCGATCAAGAGACCGATCCCCATGAACAGTGCGGTCATGAATGCCAAAAGCATGGCCGTACGAATGAGGTTCATGCATATCTCCCAAGACAAGGTCCTATTGGCGGCGTTTCACGTGAATCGTCGCAGTTTGGCACCGATTGCCCTATATGATGGGGCGCAGAGGTTACACATTCAACGGCGTAGTGAGGTCACACAATGCTGAACGACAATGATAACAAGCAGGATATGCCGGGCAAGGTTTTGTCACCTGCAGCGCGTCGCGCCCTGGAGGAAGCAGCTGCCAGGCGTGCGACGGAGGAAGCCTTGACATTGCCAACTGAGATTGGCGGGCGCGGCGGTGCCGAGCCGGTGCGTTTCGGAGATTGGGAAATCAACGGGCGTGCCATCGACTTCTAATGCATGTCGCCCAAAAGAGTGCAGCGGTTTCGGGAAACGACATGCATCAAGACAAGACCTCAAAGCCGTTGCGTGAATCCTTTTTCATGCAATTCGCTTTAGGTCGAGAAGCCAGAACGGAACCGACGGACAGTCATGCCCGCCGGCCCTGCCATTATTTCTTGTTCTGGCGATTTTGAATGAGATCCTCCACCACGCCCGGATCGGCCAGCGTCGAGATGTCTCCGAGCGCTCCGAAATCGTCTTCGGCGATCTTGCGAAGAATGCGGCGCATGATCTTTCCAGAACGGGTTTTCGGAAGGCCAGGGGCAAACTGGATCTTATCCGGTGAGGCAATGGGCCCGATTTCCTGACGGACATGCGCGACCAACGCCTTGCGCAGATCATCCGAACCGTCGCGTCCTGCCATCAACGTGACATAGCAATAGATGCCCTGTCCCTTGATATCGTGCGGATAACCAACGACTGCAGCCTCGGACACCGCATCATGACTGACGAGTGCGGACTCCACCTCCGCCGTGCCCATCCGATGCCCGGAAACGTTCAGCACATCATCGACACGGCCTGTGATCCAGTAGTAGCCGTCGGCATCGCGCTTGCATCCGTCACCCGTAAAATATTTTCCCTTGTAGGTTGAGAAATACGTCTGGATGAAGCGCTCGTGATCACCATATACAGTGCGCATCTGGCCCGGCCAGCTATCCGCGATGCAGAGATTGCCGTCCGCCGCGCCTTCCAGGACGTTGCCGTCGTTGTCCACAAGTTCCGGTCTTATGCCGAAGAACGGCAGCGTGGCCGAACCCGGCTTCAGCGGGGTCGCGCCGGGTAGCGGCGTAATCATGTGACCGCCGGTTTCCGTCTGCCACCAGGTGTCGACCACGGGGCAGCGACCGTCGCCGACGACATCGTGATACCACTGCCAGGCTTCCGGATTGATGGGCTCCCCCACCGTGCCAAGAATACGCAGGCTTGTGCGCGAAGACCGCTTTACGAAGGCATCGCCGGCACCCATCAGCGATCGGATCGCGGTCGGGGCCGTATAGAAGATGTTGACCTGATGCTTGTCGATGACCTCCCAGAATCGGCCTTGGTCGGGGTGGTTCGGCACCCCCTCGAACATCAGGGTCGTCGCGCCGTTCGCGAGCGGTCCGTAGACGATATAGGAATGGCCCGTGACCCAGCCGACATCCGCTGTGCACCAGTAGATATCGCCTGGATGATAGTCGAATACATATTCGTGGCTCATGGCGACATAGACCAGATAGCCGCCCGTCGTGTGAAGCACGCCCTTCGGCTTGCCGGTGGAACCCGAGGTATAGAGAATGAACAGGGGGTCTTCTGCCTGCATCGGCGCAGGCTCGCAGGCCGTGTCGGCAGCCTGTGTGGCCGTATGGTACCAAAGATCGCGGCCGTCGGCCCAAGTGATCTTTCCCCCCGTGCGGCGCACGACGAGCACCGTTTTCACGTCGACGCCATTCTTTGCCGCGATTTCGACCGCCTTGTCCGTGTTGTCCTTCAGGGGGATCGGCTTTCCGCCCCGCATGCCCTCGTCGCAGGTCACGATGAACGTGGATGCACAGTCGACCAATCGCCCGGCGAGAGCATCCGGTGAAAAGCCGCCAAACACCACGGAGTGAACCGCGCCGATGCGCGCGCAAGCCAGCATCGCATAGGCGGCCTCGGGGATCATCGGCATGTAAATCGTTACGCGATCCCCCTTGGTAACGCCCTGGGCCTTCATCACGTTCGCCAGCCGACAGACATGCTGGTGCAGTTCGCGATAGGTGATCTTCTTGTCGATGTAGGGGTTATCCCCTTCGAAGATGATGGCGACCTGATCGCCACGGGCCTCAAGGTGCCGATCGATACAATTGTAGGACGCGTTGGTCTGTCCGTCCTCGAACCACTTGATCGAGACGTCGCCCGTGAAAGAGGTGTTCTTGACCTTCGTATAGGGCTTCGACCAGTCGATCCGCTTGCCATGCCTGCCCCAGAAAGCATCGGGGTCTTCGACGCTTTCCCGATACCAGGCATCATAGGTCGCCTCGTTGACAAGGGCGTGGGCCTGGATTTCCTTCGAGACGGGGTAGGTCCTGTCAGACATGATGTTCTCTCTCCCTGATGTCGTGCTCGCGCATCCTCATAGCGCTTTTCAGGCGATACATATCAGGTGCGCTGCGGGCGGCAATGAGACGAAAGTCAGGACGTCGAGAAGAATTGCAATTCTGCGACAAGACGGGTATAGAAGCGCCCTATTCCCGGAAATCAGTGGTATTCCACGGCCCGCGACACCGGCGCGGCGGACAGAAGGACTATATCCATGGCGCAACAATTGCTGATGCCGAAGGCCACGGCGGTCTGGCTTGTCGATAATACCGCCTTGTCGTTCGAGCAGATCGCAACCTTCTGCAAACTGCATCCGCTGGAAGTGAAGGCCATCGCCGATGGCGAATCGGCCCAGGGCATCAAGGGCCTTGATCCGATTGCGACCGGACAGCTGTCGCGCGATGAGATCGTCCGCGCCGAGGGCAATCCGAACCACAAGCTGAAGATTTCCGACCCGAAGGTTCGCGTTCCCGAGTCCAAACGCAAGGGCCCGCGCTACACGCCGGTGTCCAAGCGCCAGGATCGGCCCAATGCGATCCTGTGGCTTGTTCGCAATCATCCGGAACTCAAGGATGCCCAGATTTCGCGTCTCGTCGGCACCACCAAGTCGACGATCGAGCAAATCCGCGAGCGAACACACTGGAATTCGGCCAACCTGACGGCGAGCGATCCGGTCACGTTGGGTCTCTGCAGCCAGATCGATCTCGACCTAGAGGTCGAACGCGCCTCCAAGGGCCGTCCGCTTCCGACAGCTGCCGATCTCGGCGCAACGCTGGAGCCGGCGCAGGAAACCGAGCGCTACAGCTATGGCTACGAGCGTGAGGAAGAAAAGGAAATGGATGCGGACGCTGTCTTCGCAAAGCTGAAGTCGCTGAAGTCGTCGACGCCGAACGAGGAAGAAGAAAACTTCTGATCGACCTTCGGATCGAAGCCATACAAGAACCCGGCCGTGTGCCGGGTTTTTTATTGGCGTCATCCGGGCGCCGGCAGCCTACGCCGCGGAGACGGTCGTTTCCGGACGGTCGCGCAAGCCGAAGATCGCCGAGCCGACGCGAACGCTGGTCGCGCCGAAGGCGATGGCGACATCGAAATCTCCCGACATGCCCATGGACAGCTTCCCGACGTTGTTTTCCGCTGCAAGCTTTGCCAGCAGAGCGAAATGCGGCCCCGGGTTTTCATCTGCGGGCGGAATGCACATCAGCCCTTCAACGGGCAAGCTGAGCACATCACGGCACATCGCCACGAAGGCGGTCGTCTCGTCGGGAGAGATACCTGCCTTTTGCGGTTCAAGACCGGTGTTGACCTGGACATAGACGCGTACGGGTTTTCCCTGGCGCGCGATTTCCGCAGCGACGGCGCGCGCAATCTTCTCGCGATCAATCGTTTCGATGACATCGAACAGTGCAACGGCATCGGCTGCCTTGTTGGACTGCAGCGGACCGATCAGATGCAGCTCGATGCCTGGCGTCTCTTCCTTCAGACCCGGCCACTTCTGTTGGGATTCCTGCACCCGGTTTTCTCCGAAGACGCGTTGTCCTGCGGCGATGACGGGGCGAATTGCCTCGGCATCGAACGTTTTCGACACGGCCACCAGCGAAACGGATCCACGAGAGCGCCGTGCTCCATCCTCCGCTGCATGGATACGCGACATCACTTCGTTCCACTGGTCCACACGGCTCATCGGATATCTCCTGGCAAATGTGTGGCTTGGAAAACGCCACGGGGCTGCTCGGGATATAGACAATCTGCTGCAGCCCGCCAAGCAGAGTTCAGAGTGGGTCGCAGACCGCGACAAAGGCCTGCAAAACTTGACGCTACCTTTGTTTCATGATGAAGGTCACGCCACGCAAGACCAAGCGGCAGCGCCCCGCTACAATTTCCGGAATGACTGAAGACATGGCCACAGAACGCTATAATCCACGCGATGCGGAACCTCGCTGGCAGCGCGAATGGGAGGAGAAGTCCGTCTACCAGACGGACAATGACGACGCCCGGGAAAAATACTATGTTCTCGAGATGTTTCCGTATCCCTCTGGGCGGATCCATATGGGTCATGTCCGCAATTACGCGATGGGTGACGTTGTTGCCCGCTTCAAGCGCGCCCGCGGCTACAATGTGCTTCATCCCATGGGTTGGGACGCCTTCGGCATGCCGGCTGAGAATGCCGCCATGGAGCGCGGCGTTCATCCTGCCGCGTGGACGTACCAGAACATCGCTTCCATGCGGGCGCAGCTCAAGGTCATGGGCCTTTCGCTCGACTGGAGCCGGGAGTTTGCGACCTGCGACGTCGCCTACTACCAGCAGCAGCAGCACCTTTTCCTGGATTTCATGGAAAAGGGCCTTGTCTACCGCAAGCAATCGAAGGTCAACTGGGATCCGGTCGATCACACGGTGCTCGCCAACGAGCAGGTGATAGACGGACGTGGCTGGCGGTCGAACGCGCTCGTGGAACAGCGAGAGCTGACACAGTGGTTCTTCCGGATAACGGACTTCAGTCAGGACCTGCTGGACTCGCTCGACACGCTGGAGCATTGGCCGGAAAAGGTACGGCTCATGCAGAAGAACTGGATCGGCCGCTCCGAAGGCCTTTCCATTCGCTGGGAGCTGGTCCCCAACGAGCACGTGCCGGGAGAGACCGAAATCGACGTCTACACGACACGTGCAGACACCCTGTTTGGCGCGTCCTTCCTCGCCATTGCCGCCGATCATCCGCTCGCCCGAAAGATGGCGGCGGGGAACGCCGAGCTTGAAGCATTCTGCGAGGAATGCCGCCGCGCTGGCACGTCGCTCGCGGCGTTGGAAACCGCCGAGAAGCGCGGCGTCGACACGGGTCTGCGGGTGCGGCATCCGCTCGACCCCTCGTGGGAGTTGCCGGTCTATGTCGCCAACTTCGTTCTGATGGATTACGGCACAGGCGCCATTTTTGGCTGCCCGTCGGGAGACCAGCGTGACCTTGATTTCGCGCGGCGCTACGGTCTGCCCGTAACGCCGGTCGTAATGCCGGCCGATGGCGATGCAGCAACGTTCAGCATCGGGTCGGAAGCCTATACGGGCGATGGCGTCGTGATCCATTCCCGTTTTCTTGACGGGATGACGCCCCAGGCGGCCTTCGCGCGGGTAGCGGCTCTGTTGGAAGCGCAGACTCTGAACGGTCGCCCGCAGGCGGAACGCAAAGTCAACTTCAGATTGCGTGACTGGGGGATTTCTCGTCAGCGTTATTGGGGCTGCCCGATCCCGGTCATTCACTGCGAAGTCTGTGGCGTTGTACCTGTCCCGAAAAAAGACCTGCCGGTGCGTCTCCCGGATGACGTGACCTTCGATAAACCGGGCAACCCCCTCGACCGGCATCCGACGTGGCGTCATGTCGGCTGCCCCCAGTGCGGCGCTGCGGCGCGGCGCGAAACCGACACGATGGACACATTCGTCGACTCCTCGTGGTACTTCATGCGCTTTACCGCTCCGTGGGAAGAGCAGCCGACAAACCGTGGCGTTGTCGATCGCTGGTTGCCGGTTGATCAATATATCGGAGGCATCGAACACGCGATCCTGCATCTCCTGTATTCGCGCTTCTTCACGCGGGCCATGAAGGCGGCCGGTCACGCAGGTCTGTCGGAACCGTTCAAGGGCCTCTTTACCCAAGGCATGGTGGTGCATGAAACCTACAGCCGTGGCGACGGCGCGCAGCGGGAATGGATCAACCCGTCGGCCGTCACGATCGAGGATCTTGGCAACAGCCGCAAAGCGACATTGACAGCCACCGGAGAAGAGGTGGCTATCGGCTCCATCGAGAAAATGTCGAAGTCCAAAAAGAACGTGGTCGATCCCGACGACATCATCGCATCCTATGGTGCGGATACAGCGCGTTTCTTCGTGCTGTCGGATTCACCACCGGACCGCGACGTGATCTGGTCGGAGGCTGGCGTCGAAGGCGCGCACCGTTTCGTTCAGCGCGTCTGGCGCCTGATCTCGGAAGCCGCACCGGCTCTATCCAGCGCGCAAGCGGTCCCTGCAAGCGAGGGGGCGGCTCTGATCGTGTCCCAGACCGCGCACAGAACCCTGAAAGCCGTCGAGGGCGACTACGAGAAGCTCGCCTTCAACAAAGCCGTGGCGCGCCTCTACGAGATGGTCAATGCCTTGGCGGCTCCGCTGTCGGACGTCGCCACCGGTGCGGATGCAGCGATGACGAATGCGATGCGCGACGCCGTCGAGATCCTGATCCACCTGATGGCGCCGATCACGCCGCATCTTGCGGAGCAGTGCTGGGACGCAATCGGCGGAAAAGGCCTCGTGGCGCAGGCTGACTGGCCGCGGTTCGACGAGAGCCTGGTTACCGTGTCCGAAATCGTTCTTCCCGTTCAAATCAATGGCAAGAAGCGGGCGGATTTGACAATCGCACGGGATGCGGATCAGACTGCCGTTGAGACCGCTGTCCTCGGTCTGGAGGCCGTCCAGACCGCCCTCGAGGGCCGTACTCCGAAGAAAATCATCGTCGTGCCGCAGAGGATCGTCAATGTCGTCGTCTAAGTTCGATCCTCGCCGTCGTCTTGCTCTCGGGCTGGTTGGCGTTTCCCTGTTGCTTGCGGCTGGCTGTCAGGTCCGTCCGCTCTATTCCGACGGACCACAAGGCGCACCTGCGACAGCGCTGGCATCGATCGGGATCTCCGAGGCGCGGGATCGCGTCGAGCAACGCGTCCGCAATGCGCTGATCTTTCTGACCTCTGGCGGCAAGGGAGAACCGGTCGCCCCGCAATACCAGCTGGCGCTCAGCGTCAGCCACAATGCGACCGGCGTTCTCTACAACGAGCGAAACGACAACGACACGGCCTCGGCCGGACGGCTTACGGTCGAAGCCGATTACAACCTGACGCGCGTCGATACAGGCAAAACCGTAAAATCCGGCCATCGTAAAGCCGTGTCCCTTGTCGATTTCCCGGTCCAGGAGTTCGCCAAGCTTCGCGCGATCCGCGATGCGGAGAACCGTGCGGCCAAAGAACTCGCCGAGATCATCCGGGCGGATCTTGCTGCAGCGCTTGCCAACTGATCCGGCCTTGGCATGAGCGAAATCAAATCCCACGAGTTCGATAACTTCGTGGAAAGGCCGCTGCCCAGCCAGCGGCTTTACCTTTTCTACGGCCCCGACCGCGGTCTCGTTGCCGAACGCGCCGCAGCCGTCGCCGGCAAAACCGGCGTCGCGCTGGACGATCCGTTTTCCCTCATTAAGCTCGATGGCAGCGACCTTTCTCCGGGGAGATTGGCCGACGAAGCGAACGCCATCGGCCTGTTTGGCGGCAGCAAGCTTGTCTGGGTGAGGGCGTCCGGGACGGAAAAGTCGCTGAGTGAAGGTCTTGGCTACCTCGCTGAAGAGCCTCCACGCGATGCCTTCGTGATCGTGGAAGCAGGCGATCTCAAAAAGGGTTCAGCCCTTCGCAAGATCGGGGAAACAGCGCGGAGTGTCATTGCGGTTGCCTGCTACGCAGATGACGTCAAGGCGATCAACGGCCTCATTGACAAGGAACTCGGCGCTGCAGGCCTCCGGATCACGCCTACCGCGCGTGAAGCTCTCCGCGATCTTCTGGGGGCCGACCGCTTGGCATCACGCAACGAGATCTTGAAGCTTGCGCTCTACTGTCGTGACGAGCCGGTGATTGAGGAGCACCACGTGCTCGATATCATTGGCGACGCGAGCTCCACGTCCGTCGATGACGCTGTGGATGCCGTTCTTCTTGGCGATATGGATCGCCTGATGCAGTCTCTCCGCAAGGTCGAGGCATCAAAGACCTCAATGTTTCTCGTGTTGCAAAGCTGCCTTCGCCAGTTTCAGCAACTCGATGTTCTTCGCGCGGAGATGGATGCAAAGCGGCTTGGGCCGTCACAGGTCACAGCGTCTCTCGGTCGCGGCATTCACTTTCGCCGCAAGCCGCTGATTGAAGCTGCCCTGAAACATTGGGCCCTCCCGGTCATCCGGCGTGACCTTCAGAGGCTTCAGAACGCCATATTCCAGAGCCGGGCGCGTCAGGCACTGGAAGCAGATATTGCCAGCCAAGCACTGATTGCGATTGCTCTACAGGCGGCACGACAGCGGGCATCGGGCTAGTGTAGGGGGACGTTGAGCCCTATCGGCGTTCCAGCAACCGGCAGATATCCTCAAGCTGCTCGAGGGTCTTGTAGCTGATCTTCAGATGACCGCCGGTCGCACGGTGATTTACCGAAACGTCGAGACCGAGCCGGTCGGTCAACGATCTTTCGAGCGCGACCGTATCAGCATCCTTCTCCGGCCGTGGTTTGGCACCGAAACTCGGGTCATTCTGTGCACGGATATCGTTCTGCGCCAACTTTTCCGTATCGCGAACCGACAGGCCCTTGGCAATGATCGCGCGAGCGAGCGTGGTCGGGTCGGACGTTGGAATGAGGGCGCGCGCATGGCCCGCCGACAGGGTTCCCGATGACAACATATCCCGGACTGGCTCTGGAAGCTTGAGCAGCCGCAGGCTGTTGGCAACGTGACTGCGGCTTTTGCCGATAATTTCGCCAAGATCGTTCTGGGTGTAGCCATGATCGGCAATCAGCAGTTCGTAGCCCATCGCCTCTTCCAGCGGATTGAGATCCGAGCGCTGGACGTTTTCAACGATCGCAATTTCGAGAGCGGTGCGATCATCCACGTCTCGGACAATCACGGGGATATCCGAAAACCCCGCAAGCTGTGCCGCGCGCCAACGCCGCTCGCCGGCAATGATCTCGAACCGGTCGCCATCCATAGTTCGGACAACCACAGGCTGAACAATCCCGTGCTGTCGGACGGAGTTCGCCAGATCCTGCAACTCTGCTTCATTAAACGTTCGACGAGGGTTACGTGGGTTGCGTGTGACGTGCTCGATCGGAACACGCCGATCAGCCGCAACCGTCGCGACCGGTGCTGCCTCGGCGGCAACCGGCTGATCCATCTCGCCGATCAAGGCTGCCAGTCCACGTCCGAGACGGCGCCGTGCAGGATCTTCATTCATGCCGTTCTCCTCACCATTCTGGATCCGAATCGATCAGGCAGCGGCTTTGCGTAGCCGCTCGCGCTGGATGACTTCGGATGCAAGCTGCAGATACGCTTGACTGCCTGCACATTTCAAATCGTAAAGGATTGCAGGCTTGCCATAAGATGGAGCCTCCGAAACCCGGACGTTCCGGGGGATAAGCGTATGGTAGACCTTCTCCCCGAGATGGGTCCGCACATCGGACACGACCTGCTGTGCAAGATTGTTGCGCGAGTCGAACATCGTCAAAACGATACCTTGGATATCCAGCAGAGGATTGACGCTCCTTCGGATTTGATCAACCGTCTCGAGCAACTGACTGAGGCCCTCTAGCGCAAAGAATTCGCACTGAAGAGGAACGAGAACCGAATGCGCTGCTGCCATGGCGTTCATTGTCAGCAGATTGAACGACGGCGGGCAGTCGACCAGAATGTAGGAATAGGCGAGTGCTTCAGGCGCGGAAAGCGCTTTCCGGAGGCGAAAGACGCGATCGCTCTGACCCGAAATTTCCATCTCCAGTCCAAGGAGATCCATGGTCGAAGGGATGATGGAGAGATTGGGAACGACCGTCTGGTGAACGATGGTGTCGATCGAATGCGTGCCCATCATCAGGTCGTAGGACGAGAAACGCCTGTCGCGTCGCTGGATGCCCAACCCCGTGCTGGCGTTGCCTTGCGGATCAAGATCGATGATCAGGACGGCCTCTCCGATCGCGGCCAAGGCCGTGGCAAGGTTGATCGCTGTCGTCGTCTTCCCGACGCCACCTTTTTGGTTAGCAATCGTGATAATCCGGTTTTTATCGCGCGACATTGATCGCTCCTGCACCTTGGCTAAGCTGCTGCATCCGCGTGATCTCAAGGATGACGGAGTCAGCCTCGACAATGCTTTGGTGTTTTACCAGATCGAAATCATACCGGCCACGCGCTTTTGTGATCTCGGTCTGATAATCCCGCCCTTTGTGAAAGAAAGCACGGGTTGCTCCTGCTTCCATCCAAGGGGCAGCAAATTGAAGCAGCAAAGTGAGATCAGCAACCGCACGTGCTGAGATCGCATCACACGATGGAATTTGCTTAGGCGCATCTTCGATCCTGAGAACATGAACGGAGCCGCGAGCGCCTGTCTCCTGCAAGGCGACGCGCAGAAACGCCGCTTTTTTTTGATTGCTTTCGACGAGATGAACCCACCCATCGCCCAGTTCCGCCAAAAGAATGGCCGTGATGATGCCTGGGAAGCCGCCGCCGCTCCCCAGGTCGATCCATGTCTTTGCGCCAGGAGCAAGCTGATAGATCTGACCGCTGTCCTGGATATGGCGGCGTTGGATATCCCCGATCGTGGATGGCGCAACGAGGTTGATCGTCCGCGCCCATTTCAGGAACAACTGGGTGAAATGGTCGAGGCGGTCTTCAGTTTCACGTGAAACACGCAGACCGTTTATTTCGATGGGCTGACTCGTCATCAGTGTACACCTCGCGCTACGCTTACACTCGCGTGTCGCTGCAAATGCGTGAGTATCAATGTTGCCGCCGACGGTGTCATTCCATCAATGACCTGGAGCTGCGCATAATTTCTTGGACGCAGACGTGTGAGTTTCTGCTTGAGCTCGTTAGAGAGACCGGTCAGGTCATGATACGAGAAATCAGACGGTATGCTGCGTTCCTCTTCCTTGCGGGTTCGCACAATGTCCGCGGTCTGGCGATCCATATAGACAGCATAGTGCGCGTCGATCTCGATGGCCTCCGCCAAGCGATCTGGCACACGACTAAGATCCGGCCAGATCTTTGACAGAGAGGCGAAGGTGATTCCGGCATGGGATAGAAGATCGAAGGCCGAGCGCCGCTTCCCGTCCTTGTTGAGAGCCAGCCCATGCGCAGCAGCTTCCGTTGGGGTGAGGGACATGCCCCCGAGCGATGTCTTAACGTTCGCGAAATCGGACTGCCAGCGCTGGAAGCGCTCTTTCCGTTCCCGGCCCACACATCCCAACGCAATGGCCGCAGGCGTTAAACGCAAGTCAGCATTGTCCGCTCGAAGCGACAGCCGATACTCAGCACGGGAGGTGAACATGCGATAGGGCTCGGCAACGCCGCGTGTAATCAAGTCATCGATCATAACGCCAATATAGGAGTCGGTTCGTGAAAAGATGTGCTCGCTCTGCCCGGCCACTTTTCGTGCCGCGTTGAGTCCGGCCACCAGCCCTTGCGCACCGGCTTCCTCATAGCCAGTGGTTCCATTGATTTGTCCCGCGAGGAACAGTCCTGGTATCTTTTTGACCTCCAAGGCGTCCGAAAGTTCGCGGGGATCGACATGGTCATATTCAATGGCATAGCCTGCTTGAAGAATTTGGACGTCTTCAAGACCGGGAATGGTGCGAATAAACGCCGCTTGGACATCCTCGGGAAGGGACGTCGAGATCCCGTTGGGGTACACGGTGTGATCATCCAGCCCTTCAGGCTCTAGGAAGATCTGATGCCCGTCTCGTTCCCCAAACTTGACGATTTTGTCCTCGATCGACGGACAGTACCGGGGACCAATGCCAGCGATCTGGCCAGAATACATCGCTGACCGCTGCAAATTTTCCTCGATGATCCGATGCGTTGCACCTGTCGTTCGAGTCACGCCACACGCAATCTGTCGGGTGGTGATCTGATCGGTCATGAAAGAGAAGGGAACCGGGACCTCGTCCGCTGCCTGGCTTCCGATCCTGTTCCAGCCAATTGTCCGCCCATCGAGCCGCGCTGGTGTTCCCGTTTTCAAGCGCCCGAGCGCAATCCCGTGATTCTCCAGCACCTTTGACAATCCCACCGATGGCGCCTCGCCGACACGGCCGGCCGGAATTTTCCTGTCACCAATGTGGATCAAGCCTCGGAGAAAAGTCCCGGTGGTCAAGACGACGGCGCCGCAGGACAGTGTCTCGCCATTACCGAGAACAACCCCGACAACACAGCCGTTAGCCATGATGAGGTCGACGACATCGCCCTCCACGATCGTCAATCCCTCCAACCCTTCCAGTTCGGCCTGCATGGCCTCCTTGTACAAGCGGCGATCTGCTTGAGTGCGCGGACCACGAACTGCGGGTCCTTTCTTGCGATTCAAGAGGCGGAACTGGATACCGGCTCGGTCTGCAACACGGCCCATTACACCATCAAAGGCATCGATTTCGCGTACAAGGTGTCCTTTTCCCAGACCGCCGATAGCAGGGTTGCAGGACATCACGCCGATCGTGTCGCGCTTGTGCGTGACGAGCGCAACATTGGCTCCGAGACGAGCGGCGACCGCAGCGGCTTCACAACCAGCATGTCCGCCACCGACGACAATGAGATCAAAGCTTCCGGTCATTTCGAATCCGATTCATTGTTTCACGTGAAACGTGCGGGATGACTCGTATATGGTGTAAGTTACTTCCCAATACAGAATTCCGAGAAGATCACATCCAGCAGGTTCTCGACATCCACGCGGCCCGTAATGCGTCCCAATGCGTCTCCCGCCGTACGAAGCCATTCAGACTGCAGATCCAGTTCTGTACAGACAATCGCTTCATCCAGCGCGACCAGGCATTGCTGGAGTTGGTCAGCGTGTCGTTTCCGAGACGGCAACGATAGCATGTGCGCAGAGATGTTCACCGGAAGACGCTGGACGATCAGATCCAAAAGAGGGGCTAGCCCCTTTTCATCCTTCACGGATATGAAGACATCTGCGTCGGCTCTATCCCATAAACCGGCGGAAACATCAATCTTGGTCGCGACCTTGAGGTAGTCCTTATCTGTATCATCCGGAGGACGAAATCCATCAGGCGTATCTGAGAGGCAGAGAATGAGGTCCGCCTCGGCTTGGATGTTCAGGGCGCGGCGGATTCCTTCTCGCTCGACAGCATCCTGCGTTTCCCGAAGTCCCGCCGTATCGTAGAGTTTCACGACGAATCCGGCTAATGAAATATCGACGCTGAGGATATCGCGCGTTGTCCCCGCAATGTCGGTCACAATTGCCACGTCCTGCTTCGCGAGCGCATTCAGCAGGCTCGACTTTCCGGTATTCGGCGACCCGGAGATGACCACCCGATAACCGTCACGAATGATGGCTCCCGTCTTGGCACTGGCAAGATGGTCCGCAATCTGTGTCCGCAACAGCGTCATGTCTTCCCAGATAGACGCGCTTACAGATCCGGGAACGTCGTCCTCATCGGCGAAGTCCAGCTCCGCCTCGATCATCGCTCGGGCATGCGTCAGGCGCTTTGCCCATCCATGATACAGCTGCGAGACGCCGCCGCGGGCATGTTCGCTTGCAAGGCGGCGCTGCATCTCGGTCTCCGCGGAGATGAGGTCCGCAAGACCCTCGACTTCGACCAGGTCGAGCTTGCCGTTCAGAAAGGCGCGTCGGGAAAACTCGCCGGCCTCCGCGTGACGGAAGAGCGGCGTTGCGCCGAGTTCGTCCAGCACCCGGCTGACAACGGCTTTTCCGCCATGAATCTGCAATTCGACACAGTCCTCACCCGTGAAAGAAGCGGGTCCGGGAAACGTCAACACCAAGCCCTGATCGAGCACCTCTCCATTACGGGACCGAATCGTTTGGAGATGTGCGCGCCTGTGCGCCCGGATAGGACCACAAAACGTCTCACAGACACCAAAAGCTTGCGGTCCACTGATCCGGATCACGGCGACCCCGGAGGGCAGCCCGCCTGAGGAGAGGGAATAGATCGTGTCGGTTGCGGCTACCATTGCATTGCCTTTGAGACCTGTGTTCCGATCAACAAAAAAGTCCCCGGACGATGCCAGGGACTTTCAGATCGTCAGGATATCGGAGACGTCAATATCCGATGGTCACCCGTCATGGATACTCACCGAGCGTGCGCATCACGTGTTCATTGAGTCGAAGAAATCGCCGTTGGTCTTCGTCTGCTTCAGCTTGTCGATCAGGAACTCGATCGCATCCGTCGTCCCCATGGGTGCAAGGATACGGCGCAGCACGAAGATCTTCTGCAGATCCTGACGCGGAACGAGCAGGTCTTCCTTGCGGGTGCCGGATTTAAGAATGTCCATCGCCGGGAAGATACGCTTGTCGGCGACCTTCCGGTCGAGCACGATTTCCGAGTTGCCGGTGCCCTTGAACTCTTCGAAGATCACCTCGTCCATACGGCTGCCCGTGTCGATCAGCGCCGTTGCGACGATCGTCAGCGATCCACCTTCTTCGATGTTACGGGCGGCACCGAAGAAGCGCTTCGGGCGTTGCAACGCGTTGGCGTCGACACCACCGGTCAAGACCTTGCCGGAAGACGGCACGACGGTGTTGTAGGCGCGGCCGAGGCGCGTAATCGAGTCGAGGAGGATTACCACGTCGCGACCATGTTCGACAAGGCGCTTTGCTTTCTCGATGACCATCTCGGCGACCTGGACATGCCGGGTTGCCGGCTCGTCGAACGTCGAGGACACCACCTCACCCTTGACCGAGCGCTGCATGTCCGTCACCTCTTCCGGCCGTTCGTCGATCAGAAGAACGATCAGATAGCATTCCGGATGGTTGGCCGTGATGGAGTGCGCGATGTTCTGCAGCAGCACGGTTTTGCCCGTTCGCGGAGGGGCAACGATCAGACCGCGCTGTCCCTTGCCGAGCGGCGCTACGAGATCCATGACACGCGGTGACAGGTCCTTGGAGGTCGGAACTTCAAGCTCCATCTTGAAGCGCTCGTTCGGATAAAGCGGCGTCAGATTGTCGAAGTGGACCTTGTGTCGGATTTTCTCCGGATCCTCGAAATTAATCGTGTTGACCTTAAGAAGGGCGAAATAGCGCTCGCCTTCCTTGGGTCCCCGGATGGGGCCCTCGACCGTGTCACCTGTCTTCAGCGAGAACCGCCGGATCTGGGAGGGAGAGATGTAGATATCGTCGGGGCCGGGCAGATAGTTGGCATTCGCCGAGCGCAGGAAGCCGAAGCCGTCCTGGAGAAGTTCGACGACGCCTTCGCCGATGATCTCGACATCTTGGGCAGCAAGCATCTTCAAGATGGCGAACATCAGCTCCTGCTTGCGCATGACGCTGGCGTTTTCGACCTCCACGGACTCTGCAAATGCCAGAAGGTCGGTTGCAGATTTGTTCTTGAGGTCTTGGAGCTTCATTTCAGCCATGAAGGAAAATCACACTTGCAGAGAGAATGGAAGGGCTGGCGCTATGTGGGCCAAGGGAGCGGCAGGG
Organism: Rhizobium sp. Leaf384; assembly: GCF_001424065.1. GTDB lineage: Bacteria > Pseudomonadota > Alphaproteobacteria > Rhizobiales > Rhizobiaceae > Ferranicluibacter. The sequence continues at coordinate 62,539 of NZ_LMQE01000008.1, read as the reverse complement.
GGGTAGCCACTCGAACTCGAACGCGCGCCAGAAAGATGGGATAACGCACGCTAGCGACTTCCGGCCCGTCCCGCAAGGGGGCGTGGGATATCGGAGGCTAAAATGTCCGTGATGGATTAAAATGGCTTCACGACGACCAGGATGACGATAACGATCATGAGGACGGTCGGCACCTCGTTCATCAGCCGCCAATAACGCGCTGTCCTTCGTGTACCGTCTTGCGAAAACCGCCGGACGGCATCGGCATAATGCAGGTGCACGCCGGTCAAAAGGATGACCGCAAGAATCTTCGTGTGGAGCCAGCCGCCCTGGAAACCATAGACGCTCCAGGCGAGATAGAGCCCGAGCGCCCAGGTGATCATCATCGCCGGGCGCATGATCACGGTGAGAAGCCGCTGTTCCATCACCTTGAACGTTTCGGATGTCGGAGAACCCGGCTCTGCATCCGTATGATAGATGAAGAGCCGCGGCATGTAGAGAAGTCCTGCCATCCACGAGATGACGGCCACGATATGCAGGGCCTTGATCCAAAGAGCGAGGTCCTCCGGCTGCCAGACGATCAACCCGCCGACGATCGCGATCAGGACGCAGAGTGCCATAAAGGCTCGTACACGCGATTTCCGCCCTGCCGGGGCATCCGTCTGGCGGGATCCACCTTCATCGCTCTGTGGGATCGTCATATGCGGCTCCTGACACGTCTCACGAGATCGGAGACATGGGTAGGATCGGCCTGCGGCGTGATCCCGTGACCAAGATTGAAGATCAGCGGTCCCATGCCGAGACGATCGAGGATCTGATCTATGCCCTCTTCGAGCGCTTTTCCGCCGGCGACGACCCGCATCGGATCGAGATTGCCCTGCACGGGGCCTTCCTTCTGCAGGTCTGCCGCAAACGAGAGGGGAACCGACCAGTCGAGACCGATTGCATCCGCCGTTGTCTTCCGTCGATAATCTTTCAGCAGAAGACCGGCGCCCTTTGCGAACGCAATGATCTTTGCATCCGGCCGCCGAGCCCGGACGCTGTCGATGATGCGGCGGACCGGACCGACCGCGAACCGCTCGAACGTGTCTTCACCGAGCACGCCTGCCCAAGAATCGAAGATCTGCACCGCGTCTGCGCCAGCATCGAGCTGTGCAACCAGATAATCGGCGGACAGCTCCGCAAGCGTGGCGAGGAGTGCGTCGAAGGCATCCGGATGGCGATAGGCAAAAAGTCTCGCCGGCGCCTGGTCGGGGGTTCCATGCCCGGCAATCATATAGGTCGCAACTGTCCAAGGCGCGCCGCAGAAGCCGAGCAATGTGGTTTCATTCGGGAGCTCCCGACGCAGCCGGGCAACAGTCTCGATCACGGGCCGCAGGTGATCGGCCACCGGGCGGCCGTCGAGTGCCCGGATCCCGTCCACGTCGATCGGGTCGAGCTTCGGCCCGCTTCCCTCCTCGAACCGGACATTCCGCTTCAGGGCATCGGGAATGACAAGGATATCGGAAAAGAGAATGGCGGCGTCGAACGCATAGCGCCGGATCGGCTGCAGCGTGACTTCCGTCGCAAAGTCGGGGGAGTAACAGAGATCGAGGAAACTGCCGGCTCTGGCACGAACCTCACGATATTCCGGCAGATATCTGCCGGCCTGCCGCATGAGCCAGATAGGAGGAGGGGTCAGCGTCTCGCCGTTCAGAACGCGAACGAGTTTGCGGTTTTCAGGCGTCACACACAGCTTCCCTCTTAAAATAGAATCTTGAATCTAAGAGTTTCTATTTCTTAGAGTCGGTGACTATCAAGGATTAAAGGTTGTCAGCCTTTTGTCCCCATCTGGCCCCACTGCCGCGATATGCGTCATGCCAGAATGGCGGTTCTTTGGGAACATAGGGTACGGCGCTGAATTTTCTTGTTTTTTGAAGGGTTTGGAAATCCGTCTCTGCTGCACCGGCCTGTGGACGACCTGTTGATGGTCGGCGGCGATCGGTCGCATCGCGAGTCTTTTTCACAAGCGCCCCGGTAAGGACACCGCCGCGGGCCTCTTTGTGAATAAGTCGGCGGTTTTCCCCTTGCCTGCCAGGCCAGCTCGCTCCTAGGCTCTGGTCATCCACCATCATCAACAGGCGGCCGAGAATAGCGTGGACAATCAGAAAAACTATTTCCACCTGCACCTGATCTCCGACTCGACAGGGGAAACGCTGATCGCAGCGGGTAGGGCAGCTGCGGCCCAGTTTCAGACCTATCACGCACTGGAGCATGTCTATCCGCTGATCCGAAATCGCAAGCAGCTCATGCAGGTGCTGGAGTCGATCGACAAGGCACCGGGCATTGTCCTTTACACGATCGTGGATCGGGAACTCTCCGATATCATCAACGCTCAGTGCCAGCAGATCGGTGTTCCTTGTGTCTCGGTTCTGGAACCGATCATCGATCTTTTCCAAGCCTATCTCGGCACGTCGTCTCGCCGGCGCTCCGGCGCACAGCATGTGATGGATGCCGACTATTTCGCGCGGATCGACGCGCTGAATTTTACGATGGACCACGATGACGGACAGCTTCCGGCCGATTTCAACGATGCGGATGTTGTCCTGATCGGGATCAGCCGGACATCGAAAACGCCGACCAGCATCTACCTGGCCAATCGCGGGATCCGCACGGCCAATATTCCGATTGTTCCGGGAGTTCCCCTGCCGGACCGGCTGATCGAAGCGACCAAGCCCCTGGTTGTCTGCCTCATCGCTACGGCGGATCGCGTGTCACAGGTGCGCGAACACCGGGTGCTCGGAACCACGCATGGTTTTCATGGACAAGAATATACGGATCGTGCTGCCATTGCCGAAGAACTGAAATATGCCCGGGCCCTCTGCGCGCGCAATAACTGGCCGATCATCGATGTCACCCGGCGCTCGATCGAGGAAACGGCGGCCGCCATTGTTGCTCTCAGGCCGCGCCTGCGCTAGTGCGCAGGCCGATAGGGAGATCATTGATGACGCACCAGATTGTCCTCGCCTCCGCGAGCCCCTTCCGGCGGATGCTGCTGGCCAATGCGGGGATATCCTTCACTTGGCAGGCGGCGGAGGTAGACGAACGGGCGCTGGAAGCGCCGCTTGAAGCAGGCGGCGCATCTCCTCAGGAGGTCGCTGCCATCCTGGCCGAAGCCAAGGCCCAGTCCGTGGACATGGCACTTGAGAAGGCACTGCGGGTCCTTGCCGGAAAACCGACGACCGGGATCAGTCCCTTGGTCATCGGTTCGGATCAGACGATGTCCCTGGGATCCCGTGTCTTTCACAAGCCAAGATCGATCGCCGAGGCGAAAGATCACCTGCAATCCTTGTCGGGAAAGACGCATCAGTTAAACAGCGCTGTTGTTCTTCATCGGGAGGGTCGGACCTTATGGTCCCATGTCTCGACGGCACGCCTGACGATGCGAACGCTTGACGAGGATTTTATCGCACGGCATCTGGAACGGGTGGGCGAAAAAGCGTTGACCAGTGTGGGAGCCTACCAGCTGGAAGGCGAGGGCGTGCAGTTGTTCGACGCGATCGAGGGTGACTATTTCACGATCCTCGGACTCCCTCTCCTGCCGCTGCTCGGCGAACTCAGAAGGTTGCAGGCGATCGATGCATGATTCACGTGAAACATTTGTTAACCATGCTTTCGTCGCCGGTTATCCCGTTCGGCATTCGCGCTCGCCATTGATCCATACGCACTGGCTGAAAACGCTGAGCCTTCAAGGCAGCTACAGCACACGCGAAGTTCCGCCGGCACTCTTTCCGGACTTTATGATCCTCCTCAGATCAGGCCAGTCGGGCTTCATCGGCGGCAATGTCACCATTCCGCACAAGGAAACGGTTATCGCCTGTGTCGATGATGCTGATGCTGTAAGCCGGGAAATCGGCGCGGCGAATACCGTCTGGCTGGAAGAGGGCAGGCTGAAGGCAACCAATACGGATGGCCTCGGTTTCGCCGCCAATCTGGATGAGCGGGCCCCCGGGTGGGAAAAGGCAGAAACAGCGATCGTGCTGGGTGCAGGCGGTGCAAGCCGAGCTGTCATTCAGGCCGTGCGGGACCGCGGCGTCAGGACCATTCATGTCGTCAATCGGACGTTGCCGCGCGCTCAGGAACTTTCCGATCGTTTCGGGCGGGCAAGGGTCATTCCCCACGGGATGGAAGCCCTCCCGGAGCTCCTGCCGGATGCGAGCCTGTTCATCAACACCACGTCGCTCGGCATGGATGGCACCGCGGTTCCCGATTTCGATTTCACGACTATGCCGTCAAGTGCCATCGTGACCGACATTGTTTATGTCCCGCTGGTGACCCCCATTCTGGCGCAGGCGCAGGCGCAGGGTTATACCATCGTGGACGGCCTCGGCATGCTGCTGCATCAGGCAGCGCCTGGCTTTCAGAAATGGTTTGGGCAAAAGCCTATCGTGGACGAAACACTCCGCAGTCTCGTCATCGGCGATATGGCGGCACATGCATGATCGTCCTCGGGCTTACGGGATCGATCGGCATGGGCAAATCGACCACGGCTGAAATGTTCAAGGTGCTTGGTGTTCCTGTCAACGATGCGGATGCCGTGGTCCACGCGCTCTATCACGGGCCGGCTGTCGGGCTGATTGAGGCCGCTTTTCCCGGCTCCACATTGAACGGTGCGGTGGATCGCACAAAACTGAGTGCGGCACTGGCCAGGCATCCCCAAGGGTTTAAAACGTTGGAAGCGATCGTCCATCCTCTCGTTCGTGAGGAGGAGCGTGCCTTTCTGGAGCGCGAAAGACGCGCAGGTGCCCCCCTCGTCGTTCTCGATATTCCGCTTCTCTTTGAAACGGGTGGCGAAGCCAGGGTGGACGCGGTCGCGGTCGTCACCTGCGACGCGGACCTCCAGCGGCAACGCGTCCTTGCCCGTCCAGGGATGACGCCGGAGAAGTTCGCCCTGATCTTGTCGCGCCAGATGCCGGACAGCGACAAGCGTGCCCGGGCAAACTATGTGATCGACACGAGCCGAGGACTTGAAGTGGCGCGCCAAAGGGTCGAAGAGATTGTGACCGATCTCACAAAAAGAGCGGGCCAGGCGCCATCCTGAGTCGTCTCTCGGGGAGGTCGACGCGATAAAGGAAGAGCCATGCGGGAAATCATCTTCGATACGGAAACGACCGGCCTCGACAATCGACAGGATCGCGTCATCGAGATCGGCGGCATCGAGCTCAACGACCATTTTCCAACGGGCAAGACGTTTCATCGGTACATCAATCCCGGAGACCGGAAGGTACATCCCGATGCGCTGGCCGTGCACGGCATCACCGACGAGTTCTTGAAGGACAAACCGGTTTTTGCCGAGGTGGTCGAAGATCTCATGGCATTCTTCGACGGTGCCCGTTGGGTCGCACACAATGCCACGTTCGACATGGGCTTCATCAACGCGGAACTGGCGCGTCTGGATCGTCCGGCCGTCTCGCAGGATCTTGTCACGGATACCCTGTCACTGGCTCGACGCAAGCACCCGATGGGGCCGAACTCTCTGGATGCTCTCTGCCGACGCTATGGGATCGACAACACCCATCGGACAAAGCACGGCGCGTTGCTCGACTCCGAACTCCTGGCGGAGGTCTATATCGAGATGATCGGCGGCCGGCAGGCGGCCCTCGGCCTGACCACGCAGGAAAGCCGGGCACGGATCGAAGCCACCGATGATGTGGTCTTTGTACCGCGGGAGCGTCCGGCCCCGTTGCGTCAGCGTCTTGCTGCAGACGGCATCGCCGCACATGCAGCGCTGATCGAGAAGATCGGCGCGAAGGCCATCTGGTCGCGCTACGACGTCTGAACGAAAAACGCCCGGTCTCTGGTAGACCGGGCGCTTCGAACCATCAAAGATTGCTAGATCAGTTCGGCGTCGACGAAACCTGAGCGCGGACGCGATCTTCGGCCATGCGCTGCGTGAACATCTGCGCAAAATCGATCGGATCGATCATGAGCGGCGGGAAGCCGCCATTGCGCGTCGCATCGGCCACGATCTGGCGTGCGAAGGGGAACAGCAAGCGCGGGCATTCTATGAACAGAAGCGGCAGCATGTGCTCCTGAGGGAAGCCGGTCACACGAAAGACGCCGCCATACGTCAGCTCGATCGCAAACAGAACCTTGTCGCCATCCTTAGCTTCGGCATTCAGCGTCAGCACGACATCGAATTCCGTATCCGACAACGGGTTGGCATTCACATTGACGTTGATATTGATCGCCGGCGCCTTGTCACGGGCCTGGAGCGAACGCGGCGCACCCGGGTTTTCGAACGAGAGATCCTTGATGTACTGGGCGAGAATGTTCAGCGAGGGATTTTCGCCGGTGCCACCGTTCGTGGGGGCTGCTGTATCGGTCATGAGGCGCGTTCCTTGGAGGCGGTCGATCGGGAAAGACGTTGGAGGGAGCGGTTCTTCAGTCGAGCGCATCTATCATTTCGGGCATGTCCTTACAACCCGAGCGACGACGCGCGATCATGGCCGTTGCCACAACGCTCAACGATCGCGGATCAGCGCAACCGGTCGCTCGGGCCGTTGTGATCAGGATCCCTGGTAAACTCTGCGTCATCAAGATCGATGACTCCGGGAATGGAACGTGGCCGAGCGTTGGCCGGATCGGACCGCGTACCGCTGGTCTGCGTCACCACAGTGACCCGCTTGCGGAGAAACTGCCATGCCGCTTCGCGCACTGCCGGAATGAAGAGAAGAATGCCAATCAGATCACTGAGGAACCCCGGCAGGATCAGGAGAAAGGCAGCGATGACGATCATCGCACCATGCACGATCTGACGCCCCGGATTTTCTCCGGTGCGCGAGAGGGACTGGAGTTTTCGAAGGACGCCAAGGCCTTGGGCGCGCAGGAGAACAGCGCCGACAACAGCCGACAGAAGAATGAGGCCGAGGGTCGCCGCGACACCGATCTCGCGTCCGACAACGATGAAGGTGGCAATCTCGGCCATCGGCAGAAGCAGGAAGAAGAGCGGGATCAGGGAAAGGCGCATTTGGTCCACATGTTCGTTAAAAGGTTGTCGTCTGACTTATCCCGTGAGGCACGGAAATGTGAAAGCTGCACCGGGTCGCCGAACGACCTCGACGTCGACGCGAAGATCGGCGGATCTCCTTGCCGAGCGGCCTTCATGCCGCCCCAATCTGCTTCAGGCCATTTGAATGATGGCATCATCGCGTCTATATGGGTCTCTAAGATACATCATAAAAGCGGCATTGGTGGAAATGGGATCTTTCGACTTCGTAACATTGTTCTTTCTTGTCGCCGCGGTGATCATTTTCATCCAGCTTCGCAGCGTGCTGGGCCGTCGGACAGGCAACGAACGCCCGCCGTCCGATCCCTTTTCCGCGCGCGAACCTGTGGACAGCGCCGACCCCACCGGCAAGGTTGTCCAACTGCCCCGTCGCGACACCGTTGTCGACGAGGCTGCTCGATATGCAGCCATTGATGCCTTCGCCAAGCCGGAGACCCCGTTGAACGCGTCGCTGCGCCGCATTGCCGATGCCGACAACAGCTTCGATCCGAAGACCTTCGTAAACGGCGCGCGCATGGCGTACGAAATGATTGTCATGGCGTTTGCCGATGCGGACCGGAAGACGTTAAAGTCGCTTCTTTCCAAGGAAGTGTATGACGGCTTTGAAGCGGCGATCGCCGATCGCGAGGCCAAGGGTGAATCCGTCAAGTCTACGTTCGTCGGCATCGAAAAGTCCGATATTGTCTCGGCCGACCTGAAAGACGGCGAGGCAATTGTCACCGTGCGGATCTTCAGCCAGTTGATCTCGGCGACCTATGACGCATCCGGCAAACTGGTGGATGGCGATGCCGAAGCCGTCTCCGAGGTCAACGACCTCTGGACGTTTGCGCGCGATACCCGCTCTCGCGATCCGAACTGGAAGCTGATCGCAACCGAATCCGAAAACTGAGTTTCGTTGTTCGATTGTCGGCGGCGCATGTCAGAGAGATAGGGATCGTCGATGGATTTTGCGCTCCGCAAGGTTTGCTACGAGGATCTGCCCGGCTGGGCGGATGACGATCCGTCGGACCTTCTGCCAGCCCTGCGGCGGTGCCGGGTTCAGGTCGAGACCGTCAAACCGCACCGAACAGGATCGCTCGGCATTTCTTCCGACGATCTTCTGCCGGCGTTTCGAGCGGCCGAGGACGTCGACGTATCAGATGCGGGTTCAGCCCGAGCCTTTTTCGAGGCGAACTTTCAACCCTTCGCCATCCAGCGTCGGGATGGCGCGACCGGCTTCGTTACCGCGTTTTTCGAACCCGTCGTTCCCGTCAGCCGCCAGCGCACCGGGGCCTATGTCTATCCGTTCTATCGTCGGCCGGACGATCTGGTCGATCTCGACGAAAAGACCCGGCCGTCCTTTCTGCACGAGAGCTTCGCCTTTGCTCGCCATGTAGAGGGCCGGATCGAAGAATACCCCGATCGGCAGGCGATCGAAACAGGCTTTCTCGATGGGCGTGGACTGGAGATTGCGTTTGCCCGATCCAAGACAGATGTCTTCTTCGCGCATGTCCAGGGTGCAGCCCGTCTTCTTTTTCCGGACGGCTCCACTGAGCGCATCACCTATGCCGCAAAGAGCGGACAGCCATTTTCGGCTATCGGGAAACTGTTGATCGATCGCGGTGCGATCGATGCTGCGACCGTTTCCATGCAGTCGATCAAGGGCTGGCTCGACGCGCATCCTGCAGAAGCCGACGCAGTCATGTGGCACAATCGGTCCTTTATCTTCTTCCGAGAAGCACCTGTCGAGGATCCGGCGCTTGGACCCGTCGCCGCCGCAAAGGTGCCGTTGCAGCCGGGACGCTCGCTGGCCGTCGATCGCCTCATCCACACCTTCGGCGTACCCTTTTTCATCGCGAGTGACAGTCTGACCCGTATCGATGACGGACGACCGTTTCGCCGCCTGATGCTGGCGCTCGATACCGGCACTGCCATCGTTGGTCCGGCGCGGGGCGACATCTTCACCGGATCCGGTGATGAAGCCGGTGAGAAGGCGGGAGCGGTGCGCAATGCCGCAGACTTTTTCATCTTGATTCCGAAGGCCGCCGCGGCAAGATACGGCGCATGACGAGGAAGAAGACGCTTTCCAGCGAAGACCGCATTCTCTGGGGCAAGGTCGCCCGATCGACGCGCGCGCTTCCGGGACGCATGGAATTGCTTGCGCTGTTCGAGGGAGAGGAACCACCGCCGAAGCCTCCGGAACCCCTGCCAGTCTCGGTGGCCGTGGTCCAAGCGCGCGCGATGGCGCCTGCGGCCAAGATCGACGCGCCGAAACGTCACCAGCCGCTGGAAAAGCCCGTCAAACGCAAACTCGCCAAGGGTCATCTTCCGATCGATGCCCGCATTGACCTTCATGGTATGGCGCAATCCGAAGCGCATGGCCTCCTGTTGCAGTTCCTCTCGCGAGCGCATGACCGTGGTCTGCGGCACGTCCTTGTCATTACGGGCAAGGGGACATCGATGGGCAGCGAAGGCGCGCTGAGGCGGGCGGTGCCTCTGTGGTTTTCATTGCCGGACTTTCGTCCGCTGATTTCCTCCTACGAGCCCGCAGCCCGCAACCATGGAGGCGAGGGCGCGCTTTACGTCCGGCTGTCGCGGCACGACGTCTCCCGGCAGAACTCTGGCTTTCTCGCATGAGACGTCCTCGGCGCCATGACACCCTTCGGTGAGGAGATGGTCCGCCTTCGTTTGGAGCGTGGCGTAACGCAGAAGCAGATGGCACAGGCCCTCAATGTGTCGGCCGCCTATCTCTCGGCGCTGGAACATGGCCGTCGGGGTACGCCAAGCTTTGATTTCCTGCAGCGTGTGGCCGGCTATTTCCACATCATCTGGGACGAGGCCGACGCTCTCTTTGCGCTCGCGGCCCAATCAAACCCCCGCGTGACACTGGATACGGCAGGTCTGGCTCCTGGCCATACGATCCTCGCGAACCGGCTGGCAGCACAGATCCGCCATCTTCAGGACCAGACCGTTGTGGATATCACGCAACTTTTGGACAATGCGCAGAAGGGTGCTAAAGATGGATCGTGAACCCTTTCGGCGGCAAGCACACAGAGGTGACGCCGCCGTGGAAGCCTGCCGAAAACGGAAAGACCTCATCGCCAATCACGCTCTTGCCGGTTTGATTTCGGTCCCACTTCAGACCCGCAACCGGCGGTCGGACTTTGGATCAGAACGGGGAATATCGACATTTCAGCGACTGCCGTCCTGCTGATTCGCCCTTCGGATACTTGCATGGCCTGGCTCCCCGCATGCTAAGCATCTGGAACGACGCCGTAACAATGGAAAGACCCTACCTCTATGACCGAACTGCCTGATGCTGCAACCGGCGCAAATGCCGAATATGGTGCCGATTCGATCAAGGTTCTCAAGGGTCTGGACGCTGTCCGCAAGCGTCCGGGCATGTATATCGGCGACACGGACGACGGCTCGGGCCTGCACCACATGGTCTACGAAGTCGTCGACAACGCAATCGACGAAGCGCTGGGCGGATACGCCGACCTCGTGACGGTGACGCTGAACGCCGATGGCTCGGTAACGGTAACCGACAATGGCCGCGGTATCCCAACCGACATCCACAAGGAAGAAGGGGTGTCGGCGGCCGAGGTCATCATGACGCAGCTGCATGCCGGCGGAAAGTTCGACCAGAATTCCTATAAGGTATCCGGTGGTCTCCATGGTGTCGGCGTGTCCGTCGTCAATGCGCTCTCCGTCTCGTTGAAGCTGAAGATCCGTCGATCGGGCAAGATCCATGAGATGAGCTTTACCCACGGTGTCGCCGACGGTGCACTGCAGGTGACCGGTGACAGCGGCGGCTTGACGGGCACCGAGGTCACTTTCCTGCCGAGCACCGAAACCTTCACGAAGGTGGAGTTCGATTACGGCACGTTGGAACATCGTCTCCGCGAGCTCGCCTTCCTCAATTCCGGCGTCCGCATCATCCTCACGGACAAGCGTCATTCCGACATCAAGCAGGAAGAGATGATGTATGATGGCGGCCTCGAGGCCTTCGTCGTCTATCTCGATCGTGCCAAGAAGCCGCTGGTCTCACGGCCCGTTTCCATTCGCGGCGAGAAGGACGGCATTACCGTCGAGGTCGCGATGTGGTGGAACGACAGCTACCACGAGAACATGCTCTGCTTCACCAACAACATTCCCCAGCGCGATGGTGGCACGCATATGGCCGGCTTCCGCGGGGCCCTGACGCGCCAGGTGACCTCCTACGCGGATCAATCCGGTATCACCAAAAAGGAAAAGGTGACGCTGCAGGGCGAAGACTGCCGCGAAGGGCTGACGGCCGTCCTTTCCGTCAAGGTGCCTGATCCGAAATTCTCCTCGCAGACGAAGGACAAGCTCGTCTCCTCCGAGGTACGACCGGTTGTCGAAAGCCTCGTCAACGAGGCGCTGAGCACCTGGTTCGAGGAACATCCGGCCGATGCGAAGATCCTCGTCGGCAAGGTGGTTGAAGCCGCCGCCGCGCGTGAGGCTGCCCGCAAGGCGCGCGAGCTGACCCGTCGCAAGGGTGCGCTCGATATCTCTTCGCTTCCAGGCAAACTTGCCGACTGCTCGGAGCGCGACCCGTCCAAGTCCGAACTTTTCCTTGTCGAAGGTGACTCGGCCGGCGGCTCTGCAAAGCAGGGGCGGTCGCGCGAAAATCAGGCGATCCTTCCGCTTCGCGGCAAAATCCTGAATGTCGAGCGTGCGCGGTTCGACAAGATGCTGTCCAGCCAGGAAATCGGGACCCTGATCACCGCGCTCGGTACCTCCATCGGCAAGGACGAGTTCAACCCTGAGAAGCTGCGCTACCACAAGATTATCATCATGACGGACGCCGACGTGGATGGCGCCCACATCAGGACGCTGCTCCTGACGTTTTTCTTCCGGCAGATGCCGGAGCTGATCGAGCGCGGCCATCTCTACATCGCTCAGCCGCCGCTCTACAAGGTTACGCGCGGCAAGTCCGCCCAGTACCTGAAGGACGAGAAGGCCTTCGAAGAATATCTGATCTCGATGGGGCTGGAAGAAGCGCGCCTGGAACTCGGATCCGGCGAGGTGCGGGCAGGTCAGGATCTGCGCGAAGTCATCACGGATGCGCTGCGCCTGCGCGCACTCGTCGAAGGACTGCATTCCCGCTACAGCCGCTCTGTCGTCGAGCAGGCCGCGATCGCCGGCGCCCTCAATCCGGAACGCCTGCGCGATGACGAGAAATCTGCGGTGATCGCGCGCGAGCTGGCCGAGCGGCTCGATCTGATCGCCGAGGAAACCGAACGTGGCTGGAAGGCCGAGATCGCGGGTGATGGTGGCCTGCGGCTCGAGCGCATGGTCCGCGGGGTCAAGGAACTGGCGTTCCTCGACATGGCGCTGATCGCGTCGCAGGATGCCCGCCTGATCGACCAGCTGAACGCCAAGCTTCACGACATCTATGCCGTGCCCCCTGTCCTGCGGCGCAAGGAGGGCACGCAGGAGATCAGCGGTCCTCGCGCTCTGCTTGACGCGATCTTTGCCAGCGGCCGCAAGGGCCTTTCCATGCAGCGCTACAAGGGCCTCGGCGAGATGAATGCAGAACAGCTCTGGGAAACCACGCTCGATCCGAACGTCCGCTCGCTGCTACAGGTTCGCGTAAACGATGCGACGGACGCCGACAGCTTGTTTTCGCGGCTTATGGGTGACGAGGTCGAGCCTCGCCGCGATTTCATTCAGGAGAATGCCCTGAACGTCGCTAACCTCGACATCTAGGCGTTTATCGCTTGCCGCTTCGAAGAAAGGCCTCGCAGCCATCCGGTTGCGAGGCCTTCTTTTTGACTGATGTTGCTTTGCGATCAATCGGCTTTGAAGCTGCCATTGAAGGCGAGCTCAGACAAGGGTCGACGGGGGCTTGGAGTTTCCCGGGCCTGCAGCCCTTCCGGCAGAACGGACTTGTCGCCGACGCGGCCGATCGCAATGGCGGCTTCGACACGGTAGCCCTCGGGGATGCCGAGGATACTTTCGGCCTTGTCGAAGTGAATTCCGGTCATGCCATGTGCCTGGTAGCCGAGCAGCGTTGCCTGGTGGGCAATGGCGCCCCATGCAGCACCCGCATCGAAGCTATGACTGTAGGACGGCTTGGCTTCGGTCGCGCCTGGTGCCGCGAAATGCGTCTTCGAGATGATGATCACCAAAGCGGATGCGGATTTCGCCCAGCTCTGGTTGAAGTCGTTGAGGATCGGCAGAAGCGTGTCCCATTCCGGCGAGCCGCGCAAAGCATAGGAAAAACGCCAGGGCTGCGAGTTGAAGGCGGAGGGCGCCCAACGCCCGGCCTCCAGAATCGTCAGGAGTTCAGACTCTCCCATCGTCTCGTCCTTGAAAGCGCGGGGCGACCAGCGATCGAGAAAGCTGGCCTCAATCGGAAAATCCGCCTGTCGGAAATTGCTCGACGTTGTCATGGTTCTTGTCCTTCAGTGTGTTGGCCGCTGACTGAGCGTCGCCAACGGAAAAGCGCTGGGTGCGAGGGAGCGCGCACGCGACCATCTAGTGAGTCCACGTCGCTGCCGACAAGATGCTTTTGGCGAATAGAGCGTCTACGGCATGGAGACGTTGGCGATATGCGCTATCTGGACGCTTGAGGAACAAGAAGGAGAGACACGTGCCGGCACCGGTCAACCTCTTTAAGGCTGCGCTGCGCGAGCGGCGATTCCAGCTCGGTTTCTGGGTGGCAATGGCCAGCCCTTACGCGGCAGAGATCGTGTCCGGCTGCGGCTATGACTGGCTTCTCATCGACGGCGAACATGCGCCGAACGACATTCCCCTTCTGGCAGCACAGGTCCAAGCGCTGAAGGGTTCACAGAGCCACGCGATCGTTCGCCTTCCGGTAGGCGAGACTTGGATGATCAAGCAGATCCTCGATGCTGGCGCACAAACCATCATGATCCCCATGGTGGAGACGGTGGAGGAAGCCAAACGGCTCGTGCGTGCAGTGCGTTATCCGCCCAAGGGCGTTCGCGGTGTCGGCGCGGCCCTCGGTCGCGCATCCTCTTTCAGTCGCATCAGCGACTATCTCGAAACTGCGGAACAAGAAATCTGCCTAATCGTCCAGATTGAGAGCAGGGCGGGTCTGGAGATGCTCGATCAGATCGCGGCCGTCGACGGGATCGATGGTTTGTTCATCGGCCCCTCCGACCTGGCAGCCGACATGGGACGTCTCGGGCAGCTTGGTCATGCCGACGTCACGGATGCCATTCGCGATGCCTTCGAGCGCATTGCGCGCGCCGGCAAGGCGGCCGGCATCATGACGCTGAGCCTCGATCAAGCGCGGCTCTACCGCGATCTCGGAGCAGACTTCATGGCTATCGGCACGGATGTCACCACGCTCGTGGAAGCTACGAACCGCCTCCGTCTCCACTACCAAGCCGGTGAAACGTCCATCCCGGCAGGGCCGTCAGGCTACTGAGAAGAATTATCGACTTCTCAATGCTTGCGGGCGCACACTTCTGTCCGTTCCGAACGGACGCATCAGGAGGAATGAAAGGAGCGCTCTACAACAGTTTCGCACTGGCCAGACATGATACTTTAAACAACTTGCTGCAACGCACAAGAAAGCGTAGCCTGAAATATTCGGACGGAGATTGAGAAGCGCTTCGTGCTGCTTTCTATCTCTTCTTATGGTAAAAGGAGTTTGCATCCAGTGTTTTACCAGTTCTACGAATTGAACCACGCGATCATGGCGCCTTGGCGCGCCGCAGCCGATGCCTTGCGTCTTGCCTACAGCAATCCCCTTAATCCGCTGTCGCAGACCTATCTCGGTCGCACCGCCGCTGCCGGTCTCGAGGTCTTCGAGCGCTCGACCCGTCGATATGGCAAGCCGGAGTTCGGGCTTGACGAAACGATCATCAACGATCGTGCGATTTCGATCGACGAAAAGATCGTGTGGCGGCAACCCTTCTGCAACCTCATTCATTTCGAGCGCATCCTGGAGAAACCGGCGCGGTCTGATCCGCGCGTCCTGATTGTCGCGCCGATGTCCGGTCACTATGCGACCCTCCTGCGCGGCACCGTGGAAGCTCTCCTGCCGACGTCCGACATCTACATCACGGACTGGATCGATGCCCGCATGGTGCCTCTGACGGAAGGCACGTTCGACCTCGACGACTATATCGAGTACATCATCGAAATTCTGCACTTCCTGGGACCCGATACTCATGTCATCGCTGTCTGCCAGCCAGCCGTTCCGGTTCTGGCCGCTGCCGCGATCATGGAAGCCAGAGGTGATGCCCTGTCGCCCGCCTCTATGACGTTGATGGGTGGACCGATCGATACCCGTATCAATCCGACCGCCGTCAACAAACTTGCCAAGGACAAGCCTATCGAATGGTTTCGCGACAATGTCGTGATGCCCGTTCCTTTTCCGCAACCGGGATTCATGCGTCCGGTCTATCCGGGTTTCCTGCAGCTCTCCGGCTTCATGTCGATGAACCTCGATCGGCATATCAATGCTCAGAAGGAATTCTTCGACCACCTCGTCCAGCATGACGGCGATGCCGCGGAAAAGCACCGGGAGTTCTACGACGAATATCTTGCCGTGATGGATCTCACAGCTGAATTCTATCTGCAGACCGTCGATGTCGTGTTCATGCAGCATGCCTTGCCGAAAGGCGAAATGGTCCATCGCGGCGAGAGAGTGGATACCCACGCGATCCGCAAGGTGGCTTTGCTGACGGTCGAAGGGGAGAACGACGACATCTCCGGCGTGGGACAGACGGAAGCTGCCCAGACGATCTGTTCCAACATTCCGGATCACATGCGCATGCACTACGTGCAGCCGGATGTCGGCCATTATGGCGTCTTCAACGGATCGCGCTTCCGCCGGGAGATTGCGCCGCGCATTGCGGCCTTCCAGCGCGCCCATGGTCACAAGGCGGCGTCCGTCAAGGTCATCAAGGGCGGCAAAACCGGCTAGACGCGCCAGAGCAGGTCAAACACCCAAAAAATCATGAGATCGGGCAAGCCCTTGCCCGATTTTTGTTTGTCTCGTCTTGTGGAGGAATGCTGCTATTCCCACATCGACGTCAGCGGGTTCGACGACCGAACCCTCCATTGACGAGGACTAAACTCCATGAATCAGCATGCCTTGATCCGTCCTGACTGGACGCCCGCGACCATTGCGTTGATGGTTCTCGGCTTCGTCGTGTTTTGGCCGCTTGGCCTTGCCATGCTCGCTTACATTCTGTTCGGGGAACGTCTGAAATCGTTCAAGCGTGACGCAAATGCGTCCGTCGATACCGTGTTTTCCACGTTCAGGGGCGGCTTTGGCGGCCTGCGCCGGACGGGCTTCACACGCGGCACGTACCGCGCAGGCGATACAGGCAACGTCGCTTTCGACGATTGGCGCGAAGCAGAACTGACACGTCTCGATGAAGAGCGTCGCCGTCTGGATGACATGCGCGAAGATTTCGACGCCTATGTGCGCGAATTGCGTCGCGCCAAGGACCAGGACGATTTCGACCGCTTCATGCGTGAGCGCAGGACTCCGTCGAACGGCCCGGTCACAGGTTACACCGGCAACTGAGCTTCGGAGCGCCGGCTAACCGTACGGTGATCTGACCTCCCCAAGGCCGGCCTTCCTCATGCAGGAAGGCCGGCTTTTCCTTGTCGTGCCGGGGGCGCTAGGCCTACGAATCATCTATCAGGGACATCATGTTTCCTCTGCTGCTGAAGCCCGTTCGCCGTAAGAAGCCGGTACAACCCGTCCGGCCGGTGACGAAGACTGTCGTGAAGACGCTGGTCATCGATGAACGGTCTGTCCCCTTGACGATCCGGCAAAATCCCCGCGCGACACGCATGACACTGCGCATCGAGCCGGGCGGACGGGCCTTGAAGATGACCATCCCCCCAGGGTTGCCTGATCGCGAGGTGACGCAGTTTCTCGACCGACACCAAGCCTGGCTTTCAAGCCGGCTTGCACGTTTTTCCGGCGAGAGCGTTCTCGAAGATGGCGGAATGATCTTCGTGCGCGGCGTCGCTCATCGGATAGAACGAACCGGTCGTCTACGCGGTATCACGGAAAGCGTCGTGATCGATGATGAGCCGGTGCTCAGGGTCAGCGGCGCGCCCGAGCATCTCGGTCGTCGGATCGCCGACTTTCTCAAGAAGGAGGCCCGAAAGGATCTGGAGCATCTCGCGCCATCCCATGCATTGCAGGTCGGACGACCAATCAAGTCCTTGACGCTTCGCGACACGCGAAGTCGCTGGGGCTCCTGCGCCGTGGACGGGGCGCTGAATTTCTCATGGCGCATCGTCATGGCACCGCCCCATGTCATCGATTACCTGGCAGCGCACGAGGTGGCGCACCTCAAGGAGATGAACCACGGGCCGAACTTCTGGGCCCTGTGTGAGCAGCTCTGCGCCCAGACGCCGGAGGCCCGCCATTGGCTGAAGCGCAACGGGACACTTCTCCATGCCATCGACTTTACCTGATCACAGCCGAGGCGATCTGCGCGAGGCCCTGTTTTGGCTCGACTCGCGGGCCGATTCATGCAAATGCGGTGCCGTATGACCATCGATGTCAAGATCTGCGGATTGAAGACCGCTGAAGCCGTCGACAAGGCCGTTGCCTTGGGCGCGAACCATGTCGGTTTTATCTTCTTCGAAAAGAGCCCGCGCCATATCGAGCCGGACGACGCCGCGCGGCTTGCGGAGCGCATACGCGGGCGGGCGAAGATCGTTGCTGTCACGGTGGATGCGGACAACGATACGCTGGACGAGATCGTCTCGTCGCTCGATCCGGACATTCTGCAGCTCCATGGCCACGAGACGGCCGCGCGCGCACTGGACATCCGCGCGATCTACGGTCGCCCGATCATGAAGGCGTTTTCGGTGCGCGAGGCCGGGGATCTCCGGGCGGTCGACGCCTATATCGGCATTGCCGATCGCTTCCTGTTCGATGCCAAGGCTCCCAAAGGCTCGGAAATTCCCGGTGGCAACGGCATCTCGTTTGATTGGACGCTGCTCGACGCGCTTGACGCCGAGGTGGATTACATGCTTTCCGGCGGTCTGAACGCCGGAAATATCCGCGAGGCACTGGAGATGACAGGCACGCGCGCGATCGACATCTCCTCTGGAGTTGAGCGCGCGCCCGGCGTCAAGGACCTACGCCGGATGGAAGAGTTTTTCGATGCCGTTGCTGAGGCCCGCGCGGAGCCTTTCCGGTCAAGGAGCACGACGTGAATCAGACCCCCCTACCCAATTCCTTCCGTTCCGGTCCCGATGAGGACGGTCGCTTCGGCATTTTCGGCGGTCGTTTTGTCGCGGAAACGCTGATGCCGCTGATCCTTGATCTTGAAGCCGAGTGGGAAAAGGCCAAAACCGATCCCGCCTTCAAGGCTGAACTCGAACATCTCAACACGCATTATACCGGCCGTCCGAGCCCGCTTTATTTTGCCGAGCGCCTGACGGAAGAGCTGGGCGGTGCCAAGGTCTACTTCAAGCGCGACGAGCTGAACCATACCGGCTCTCACAAGATCAACAATTGTCTCGGCCAGATCCTGCTTGCCAAGCGCATGGGCAAGACCCGCATCATTGCGGAAACCGGTGCCGGTCAGCACGGCGTGGCGACGGCAACCGTCGCGGCCCGCTTCGGCCTGCCCTGCGTCGTCTACATGGGCGCAACCGATGTCGAACGCCAGTCGCCCAACGTCTTCCGCATGAAGCTACTCGGTGCGGAGGTCCGCCCGGTCACGGCGGGCCACGGCACGTTGAAAGACGCTATGAACGAGGCCCTGCGCGACTGGGTCACCAATGTCGACGATACCTACTATCTGATCGGCACGGCTGCCGGCCCGCATCCCTATCCGGAAATGGTGCGTGACTTCCAGGCTGTCATCGGCCGCGAAACGCGCGAACAGATGCTGGCGATGGAGGGCCGCCTGCCAGACATGCTCATCGCGGCAGTCGGCGGCGGCTCCAATGCCATCGGCCTTTTTCATCCGTTCCTCGACGACGCCAGCGTCAAGATCGTCGGTGTCGAAGCGGGCGGCAAAGGTCTCGACGGCGAGGAGCATTGTGCCTCGCTTACGGCGGGCACCCCGGGCGTCCTTCATGGCAACCGCACCTACCTGTTGCAGGATAGGGACGGACAGATCAAGGAAGGCCATTCCATTTCCGCTGGCCTCGATTATCCCGGCATCGGGCCCGAGCACTCCTGGCTGAAAGATGCCGGTCGGGTCGAATATGTTCCGATCATGGACCACGAGGCGCTCGAAGCCTTTCAGCTTCTGACCCGCGTCGAAGGCATCATCCCCGCACTTGAGCCGAGCCATGCACTCGCCGAGGTCATCAAGCGGGCGCCGACGATGGACAAGGATCAGATCATCGTGATGAATCTCTGCGGACGCGGCGACAAGGATATCTTTACCGTCGGCAAGCTGCTTGGAATGGGGCTGTAACAAGATGAGCGCACGTTTCGACAGGACATTCGCCAAGGCTTCCGCCGAGCATCGCCCGGTGCTCGTCACCTACATCATGGGCGGCGATCCGGATTTCGACACGTCTCTGGCGATCATGAAGGCGCTGCCGTCCGCCGGCTCCGATATCATCGAACTCGGCATGCCCTTCTCCGACCCGATGGCGGATGGCCCGGCGATCCAGCTCGCCGGCCAGCGTGCTCTTGCCGGTGGCCAGACGCTGGAAAAGACCCTGGAGCTCGCGCGCCAGTTCCGCAAGACGGATACCGACACGCCGATCGTTATGATGGGCTACTACAATCCGATCTACATTTACGGCGTGGATCGCTTTCTCGAAAATGCCCTCGCCGCCGGTATCGACGGATTGATTGTCGTCGATCTGCCACCTGAAATGGACGACGAGCTCTGCCTGCCCGCGCTCAAGAAGGGCATCAGCTTTATTCGGTTGGCCACACCGACCACGGGCAGCCGCCGCCTGCCGAAGGTCCTCGAGAACACCTCTGGTTTTGTTTATTATGTCTCCATGAACGGCATCACAGGTTCGGCTCTTCCCGAACCGGCTCTGGTCGGCGGTGCGGTGGCGCGCATCAAGGAGCACACCAGACTGCCTGTCTGTGTCGGCTTCGGCGTCAAGACCGCCGAGCATGCGCGCGCCATCGGTGCGTCGGCCGACGGCGTGGTCGTCGGCACCGTCATCATCAATCAGGTCGCGTCCAGCCTTACCGAAGACGGTCAGGCGACGGGCGCGACTGTCCCGGGCGTCGAGGCCCTGGTGCGCGGCCTCTCGGCCGGCGTCCGGGCTGCGCGTCTTGCAGCGGCCGAATAATTGCCCACATACGGGGTAATGACTGGCTGAACGATTTCAGGAGTTTCATGTGAACTGGATTACCAACTACGTCCGCCCGAAGATCAATTCGATGCTCGGCCGCCGCGAGGTTCCGGAAAACCTCTGGATCAAGTGCCCGGAGACGGGCGAGATGGTATTCCACCGCGATCTTGAAGATAACAAGTGGGTCATCCCCGCATCCGGCTTTCACATGAAGATGCCGGCCAAGGCCCGTCTGAAGGATCTTTTCGATGCGGGCGTCTACGAGACGCTGCCGCAGCCGAAGGTGGCGCAGGATCCCCTGAAGTTCCGTGACTCCAAGAAGTACACCGACCGCCTGCGCGACAGTCGTGCGAAGACGGAGATGGAGGACACGATCCTTGCCGGTCTCGGTACCGTCGAAGGACTGAAACTGGTGGCCGTCGTGCACGAATTCGCCTTCATGGGTGGTTCGCTCGGCATTGCCGCAGGCGAGGCGATCATCAAGGCCTTCGAACGTGCCATCGCCGAGAAGTGCCCGCTGGTCATCTTTCCGGCCTCCGGCGGTGCGCGCATGCAGGAGGGCATTCTCTCTCTCATGCAGCTGCCGCGCACCACGGTCGCCGTGCAGATGCTGAAGGAAGCAGGTCTTCCCTACATCGTCGTCCTGACCAACCCGACGACGGGCGGCGTTACGGCGTCCTATGCCATGCTGGGCGATCTGCATCTGGCCGAGCCGGGTGCTGAAATCTGCTTTGCCGGCAAGCGCGTCATTGAACAGACAATCCGCGAAAAGCTGCCCGAGGGCTTCCAGACCTCGGAATATCTGATGGATCATGGCATGATCGACATGGTGATCAAGCGCCATGATATTCCCCAGACGCTCGCACGGGTGCTGAAGATTATGCTCAAGAAGCCCGTCGATGCCGTGAAGCGGCCCGTTCAGCCGGAGATCGTGGCGCCTGCGGCTGCCGTGCCGGTCGCGGCCAGCGTCTAGCGCGCGATGACCACCGAGGCGCGCGAAGCCACGCAAGAGATCGACAAGCTCCTTGCGCTCCATCCTAAAGGCTTCGATCTGTCGCTGGAGCGCGTCACGCGTCTTCTCGACAGGCTTGGCAATCCGCAAGACAGGTTGCCGCCGGTCATTCATGTGGCGGGCACGAACGGCAAAGGATCGGTCACGGCATTCTCGCGGGCAATTCTCGAGGCTGCGGGTCTGTCGGTCCATGTCCACACCTCTCCGCATTTGGTGAGGTGGCATGAACGCTATCGTCTGGGCGTAAAGGGTGGGCGCGGCGCGTACGTGTCGGATCCCGTCCTTGCCGATGCCGTTCGCCGGGTCGCCGCCGCCAATCGCGGCGAGACGATCACGGTGTTCGAGATCCTGACCGCTGTCACGTTCCTTCTTTTCTCCGAGCATCCGGCCGACGTTGCCATCATCGAGGTGGGCCTCGGGGGGCGCTTCGACGCAACCAACGTCATCAAGGCGCCGGCCGTTTCGACGATCATGCCGATCTCGCTCGACCATCAGGCCTATCTCGGCGATCGCGTCGAGCTCATTGCGGCCGAAAAGGCCGGCATCATGAAGCGCGGCTGCCCCGTCGTCCTTGGCCAGCAGGAGGAAGAGGCTGCGCGTGACGTGCTCGTGAGCACGGCGGAGCGCCTCCGATGCCCGGTGTCCGTCTACGGGCAGGACTTCCACGCACATGAGGAATTTGGTCGGCTGATCTATCAGGACGATGACGGATTGATCGACTTGCCCCTTCCACGCCTTCCCGGCCGTCATCAATATGCCAATGCGGCTGCTGCGATCCGCACGGTGCGTGCCGCCGGCTTCCAGCCGGCCGATGCGGCGATCGAGACAGGGTTGACGACAGTCGAATGGCCCGGCCGACTCCAGCGGCTGACAACCGGACGACTGGCGGAGTATGCTCCCAAGCGCGCCGAAATCTGGGTCGACGGCGGGCACAATCCCGGCGCCGGCAAGGTGATCGCCGAAACCATGGCGAACCTTGAAGAACGCGATCCAAAACCGCTTTTCCTGATCATCGGCATGATCAACACAAAGGATCCCGCGGGCTATTTCCAAGCCTTTTCAGGCCTTGCCGAGCAGGTTTTCACGGTTCCGATCCGGGGATCCGATGTCGGCATCGACCCGGTGGCTCTGGCAGAAGATGCCGCGGCGCAGGGTTTCGACGTTGAACCTGTCGCCTCGGTGGCGGAGGCGCTCTCGATCCTCTCCGATGCGTTTGCCCATCAGCCGGTGGCCCCGCGCGTCCTCATCGGTGGCTCGCTCTATCTCGTCGGCAACGTGCTTGCCGACAATGGGACGCCGCCTCGTTGATCATGTCGGCATCGCGATGAAGACGTCATAAAAAAACCCGGCTGCGAGGCCGGGTTTCTGATGTCTGGGAACGCGATCGCTCAAGCGGCCGCGTTGGAAATCCAGGATGTCAGCGCTGTCTTCGGCGCGGCGCCAACCTTGATGTCGGCAACCTCGCCGGCCTTGAACAGGGCCAGTGTCGGGATGGAGCGAACGCCATACTGCGCAGCGATCTCGGGGTTCTCGTCGATATTGATCTTGGCGACCTTTACCTTCCCAGCCATCTCGTTCGAAATTTCTTCGAGGCTCGGTGCGATCATCTTGCACGGGCCGCACCACTC
Source organism: Rhizobium sp. Leaf384 (assembly GCF_001424065.1). Taxonomy (GTDB): domain Bacteria; phylum Pseudomonadota; class Alphaproteobacteria; order Rhizobiales; family Rhizobiaceae; genus Ferranicluibacter. The sequence goes on along the minus strand of NZ_LMQE01000008.1, from coordinate 39,630 downwards.
TGCCCAGAAGTCGACGATGACCGGCTCCTGTGCATTGAGAACTTCATCCTGAAAGTTGGATGTATCGACTTTCACGGTCGCCATGATGCGCTCCTGATTTCTAAGTGCGGGTTTTACGGTGCGGATGACCCGCAAGGCATGTCCAGGATGTGATGATCCAGACGGTCAATTTCAATGTCCCCTATCTCATTTTGTCGCGAGGTCCACAAGCGCGGCATCGAGAAGCGCATCGGGCACCTCGATTACGCGCGGGCCCTCGGTGAAAACCAGGATGCAGCGGAAACGATGCGAGGGATAAAGCGGCCGCAGGATTTCCCGATAGATCGCTAGCTGCGTCCGGTACACCAAGGGCACGGCGCCGACATCGTCGGGAACTGTGCGATTCGTCTTGAAATCGGCAATCACGACAGCGTTGTCGGCAACGGCCAGACGATCGATTCGCCCGGAGACCGCGTGGTCGCGGGCTCCGAGCCGTAGAGTGCCCATGATCGATACTTCTGCGCGGCTGCTGGCGGAAAACAGCACGGAAAGCGCAGGATCCTCGATAACGGCGAGAACGGAGTGCACGATGTCCGACCGCTGCTTGTCGCTCCAGCCAGGGACGGCGCGCGACAGGTAGAGGGCGGCATCGCTCTCGCGATTCTGCTGCGGCCGCGCAGGCAGGACCTGCAGCAGCCGGTGCAGGACCGCACCGCGCAACAGGGACGGACCGGTCCGTCGGTCGTCAGGGAAAAGGCGGGAGCCCATCGTGGTGTCCGCCGCATCCGCCTCAACCGTGAAGCCGGCTCCGGAAGGGCTCAGAGGGCGGGGAAGGTGACGCTGCGGGGGCAGCGGCTCGAGGAGCGCGGGCGGCAAGTCCCCGACAGCATCGGCAGCAGTCTCGCGCGTGACGGCTTCGATGTCGAGATCCGTCCGCTTCGTCAGAGCCTGCCAGCGCGCACCGCTCCATTGCAGTTCACCCACGGAAAAATCGGCAGGCATCAAACGGCCTTCCGCATCTGCTGCAAGGCCGGCCTTGACCATGGCATGCCAGCTTTCGGGATTGTCGAGCTTGCCGCGATAGCCGCACACGATCAGGCGATCGGCCGCGCGCGTCATTCCGACGTAGAGCAGCCGGCGATACTCCTCCTCGGCGCTGGCCTTCAGGCGTTGGGTATCGCTGTCGATGAGGCTGTTGGACGGCGCCCGGGGTGGCCGCCAAACGGGGACGGTCAGCGTCTCTCCATCAGAACTGCGGCCGCGCGGCGACGGCACCATGCGAAGGGCCGGAACATGCTGATTGTTGAAAGCCTTGCCGCTGCCGTCGACAAGAAAGACCACCGGTGCCTCCAGACCCTTGGCGGCGTGAACGGTCATGACGCGAACCTCGTTCCGCTCCTTGTCCTGCTCGCGCTTGATCGTCGGCGCTTCCAGTTCGAGACCGGAGATGAAGCTTTGCAGCCCGGGAAGCCCATTGGCTTCGTGATCAAGGCAGAAGGTCAGAAATTCATCCAGGATATCGCTGACCTCACTGCCGAGCCGCGACAGAAACGCGGCGCGCCCGCCATCTGCCCCGAGCAGACGTGCATAAAGATCATGCACGGAGAGGGTATCTGCGAGCATCCGGTAGGTCGTCAGCCGGGCCACCACGGGCTTCAGGGTCGGAACGTCCGATGCCGCGAGCGCATGCCAGAGGCTCTGGCCGAGGGGTCGCAAGGTAGCGGCGTCTGCCAGGATCTCCTCGGTCACGGCAAAAAGCGGGCTCTTCAGGAGGGCGGCCAGGGACAGGTCGTCCTGCGGCAAAAGCAGGAACCGGCCAAGTGCCATCAGATCCTGCACGGCTATGTGCGCCGTCAGCACCAGCCGGTCTGCGCCAGCCACGGGAATATCGTGGCGCGTCTTTAAAGCGCGCATGAGCGCGTTCACAAAGGCATCGCGCTTGCGCACCAAGACGATCACATCCCCCGGGCGCATGACACGGCGCGTGTTCTTCTCGATGATGGTCTCGGTTCCGATCCAGCTGGCAAGCGTCGCCGCGATCCGCTCGGCCAGAATGTTCGCCGGCGCATTTTCCGGCGTGGCATCAAAGGCCGCGGTCCAGTCCTCCTCTTCAAGGCTTGGCGCCGGCGCGATCGCATCCCAGATTTCGACCAGACCGGGATGGCCGACGCGGTTGGAGGCGTGCACCACGGGCTCGTTGCGGGCGCTGAGCCCGCGCGCATGAGCAGGTTCGCGAAACACGCTGTCGACGGCGGACAGCACGTCCTCGGTCGACCGGAAGGAAAGCTGCAGCCGGACAGGGCTGAAGGCGAGACCACTGGCGTCGATTCGACGTCTTGCTTCGCGCTCCTCCTCCGAGAAGCGCTCCGGCCGCGCGCCTTGAAACGAGTAGATCGACTGCTTTTCGTCACCGACAGCAAAGAGGGTCCGATGGCGGCCGCGGGCGCTGTCGCCGGTAAAGAAATCCTCGGCGAGGGACCGGATGATCGACCACTGCACCGGGCTCGTATCCTGCGCTTCGTCGACCAGGATATGGTCTATGCCCTGGTCCAGCTTGTAATGCACCCAGGCGCCGACATCGGACCGCGTCAGCAGACGCGCGGTGCGGTTGATCAGGTCGTCGAAGTCCAGCTGGCTGCGGCTTTTCTTGATGTCCTCGTAATCCTGGGTAAGCCGTTCGGCGAGCACCAGGGCGGCTTGTGTCGCCTCGAGCATATGCAGAAGCGCCAATCTGTCGGCAAGCGACAGGACGGCGTCATAGGCGGCCTGCATCTTGTCTTCCAGATCAGGCGCCGCCTTGCGCAAGGGCGCAGAAAAAAATCCGGACATCGCAAGCGGCTTGCCTGACGATCCCGAAAAGAACAGGTTCCGAACGGCTTGGTAGCGCTCGAGCGGTGTCGTCAACTCCGCAACGGCTGCAAGCCCATCGGCAAAGCTGCGGACCTTTGCGCCGCCCGACGTCCGACAGAGGTCGATATAGCGCGTGAGATCCGCACCATTGAGGCCGGCCAGCGGCCAGAACTGCGCAACGACGTGATCGACTGTCTCCTCCGCCTCCAGGCCCAGAGCCTCGCGAAGAACAATTTCCGTGCCGCCGTGCTGTTCGGCTTCGCTGAAGAACGCCTGAAGTGCGGTGCGATTGGCCACAATCATCGAAAGCAGGCTTTCGAGCCCGGCGTCGTCAGCCAATGACAGGACGGTTTCGAAGGCGCCGGTCAGCACCGGATCGCCTTCCGTTGCGGCAGCGGTCAGGAGAAGGCGGCGTGCGTCGGCCAGGAGGATCGTCGCGGTTCGATCGTCCAACACGGAGAAATGCCCGGCGACATTGGCCTCGAGCGGAAACTGATGCAGCAGCGCTTCGCAAAAAGCATGAATGGTCTGGATCTTCAGCCCACCCGGTGTTTCCAGCGCACGCGCAAACAGACGCCGGGCTTCGGCGATGGTGGCAGCGCTCGGTGCCTTCCCTTCCAGCGCCTCGATCCTTGCCGAAAGCGTCGCATCGTCCAGCGTCACCCATTCCGCGAGACGCTCGAACACGCGGTTCGACATCTCGGCTGCCGCCGCCTTTGTGTAGGTCAGGCAGAGAATGGCCGAGGCGCGGCATCCCGAGAGCAGCAGCCTGATGACGCGCTGTGTCAGAACATGCGTTTTTCCTGATCCGGCGTTGGCCGACACCCAGGCCGATCGGTTCGGGTCGGAGGCGAGTGCCTGCTGCTGCGTCGTCCAGTCCAGCCAGTCAACGGCAGATTCGCTCACCGGTTCGAGGTCATCAGGCATCCCCTGTCTCCTCTTCACCATCGGCAGTGGACCATTCGGCCACACGCGCCAGATGATCATACTCGCCGCCGTACGACTTTTCCTTCTGAACGATCACGCGCGAGGCGAAGCCACGCTGTCCGACCTGTAGTGCCCGAAGCAGGCCGGTGAACTGGGCAAGTGATTCGTCCGCCAGCATCTCCGCGGTCTTCGGCTCGACGTCGCCTTTCGCACGCCCCTCATTGTTGACTTCGTCCACGTCGAACCGATCTCCGGGTTTCAGCCGGACGTAGAGGAGGGAGGAGGGGTGTCGCTTGCCGACCTCCTTGAAGGCACCGGCCTTCAACGCGGCTGCCTCGAGCGGAAGTTGCGGATCGAGCAGTGCGCGAGCCTCCCTTACCGAAGGGCTGGCGCCGGTTTTATAGTCGACGATCACCGCCGCGCCATCTGGGCCGATGTCGATGCGGTCTGCGATACCCGTCAGCTCGATGTCGGCAACGCCGACCTTGAATCTGGCGTAGCGCTCCAGGAAGGATTGCCGGATGTTATCTTTTCGGGAGATCTCCCAATCGATAAAGGCGCGTCCGACAGCGGCAAAGCGTGGCCGCCAGATCACGTCGATATGAACGGGCAGGTGCTGTTCGTCGAAGGCTTCATCGATCAGCTTCGTCATGATCATCGAGGCTTCGGGACTCGCGGGATCGACGTCACTCTTGGCGAACCGCTCAACGATGGCATGGTAGATCGTGCCGCGTTCGGCAGCGCCTGGGTCCGCATTGAACCCGTCTACCGGCTGGAGACGCAAGATGCGCCGCGCATAGACGGAATAGGGATCGCGGCGCAGCCGTCCGACCTCACTGAAGGAATAGCGCTGCGGCTGCAGGGCGAAATCCGGCTTGGGCTCGGGTCGACGCGCCAGCGGCGTGTCCGGCCGCGCGTCGAGCAGGGCGGCATAGCGCAGACGGTCTCGTCCGTTCTCCCGCAGGCGCTGACCGAGATCCTTGCCCCCGACGGCAAGGAGACGTTGCAGCCAACGTGAGGCGACGGTCGGGGTCGCGCCCTTTCGCAAGGATCTGCTGAACACGAGACGGCGCGTGCCGCAGGCCATCTGCAGATCGTGGGCAAGCTGGCCGATACGCCGCTCCGGTGGTTCCAGGCCGATGCCGGTCTTCATGCTGCGTGACAGGAACGGATCGTTTGCCGTCTGTCCCGGCCATGTTCCTTCGTTCATGCCGCCAAGCACAACAAGATCGACACTCTGGAGTCGCGCTTCCAGGGCCCCGAAGATGAAGACCCGGGGGTGCCGCATGGCCCGTGGCTTGACGGCAGACCCGGCCATCAGCGCCTCGACCGCCTCGCACCATTGTCCCCCATCGGCCTCGATCTGTCCGTCCGCCTCGATGACGGCGCGCAGCAGGTCGGCTAGAGCCTCGCCAGCCTCGCCGGACCAGAGGGCTCCGAGATCGCTCGTCTCGGTCATGGCGATGCCTTCCAGCGCCCGGCCGGTCCGCTCGGCCCACTCCGCAAGGGTCAGCGAGGTGCTGAAGCCGCCACTGCCCTTTCGTCGCCGCACCAGCATGGAAACGAGGGGCTCGACAGCTGCGGCAATGGCGCCAGCTGCGAAGCGGACCTCTTCGATGTCCGCATCCGTCACCTGTGTCAGCCATTCGGGTGCATGGCGGTCAGCCCGCCGGCTCAAAGCTGCCTCGTCAAGCAGGGGCCGGAGATCGGCAATGTCGGCCGGTGCCGTGCCTCCACGCAGAGCCAGCAATTCCAAGAGCGTTGCCGCCGGCCGAAAACGCTCGGCGGAAAGACCGAAGCGGGCAAGCGGGTGCTTGATCAGCGTGGTGATGGCGACGGGATCTCCAGGGCGCAATGCGACATCGAGCATAAGACGCAGAAGTGTGCCTTGGGGGGTGGATGCGAGCGGCGTTCCCGCGGAGTCGTCCGCCTCGATGCCGAAGCGCTGCAGCTCCGCGGCGACCCGACGCGCGAGATCGCGGTCGGGCGTGATCAGTGCAGCCTGGCATTCCTCGTCCTTCTGCAAGGCCAACCGCAAGGAAAGCGCGATGGCTGTTGCCTCTTCGCGCTCGTTGACGGCCTCGATCAGGGCTGCATCCGCAAACGCTGCCTCGACGCGTCGGGCATCGAGCGACCGTCTGACACGGTCCCAGGAACTGGTCGCCTCGACCGGCAGGAAGGCGTGCGACAATGTTTCTGCACGGTCGGCAAGATCATTTTCGACGGTGCCGATCGAAATAACTTCCGACCGGGAAATGCCCATTCGTCGCAGAAGTCGCACGAATCCATATTGCGGATGGCTACGACTGGCGGAATCGTCGCGGCGCGCAGTGTCCATGAGTGGCGGATCAATCAGGTTCCAGTCCGGTTCCGTCATGGTCCCGTCCAGCCCGGGGAGCACGATGGCGCCCTGGGCCAGCTTTTGCACGGCAAGGATGAGGCGGGCAGTCGCAGGAATGGAACCGGTCGAACCCGCGATGATGATCGGACCGTCTATGGCGCCCGCCGCAATCCGGTGACTTTCGGCCTCGAGCACGGCGTTGCGATGACGCGCGGGCGAGGAGCGGCTGAGTTCTGTAAGCCGCGCCGGCCAAAACTGGCTGGCGATCTCCAGGAATTCGAGCGTCAGCGTCCACCACTGCGCATAGTTGCTCGCATCAAGCGAGCTCAGGCTCGTCCAGTCCAGATCCTCCGTCTCGATGTCGTCAATGATCTGTACCAGGTTTCGGGCAAGCCAAAGGGCATCGGCCGGACTGGCCGGGGCGATCAGTGGGCTATCGCCATGAAGCTCGGTCACGATGCGCGGCAAAGTGTTACGCCAGGCAAGGATCAGCCGCGACAGCTCGATCAACCGAGCCGGGCCGGTCAGCGGCGGCGCAAGATCAAGGACGGCAGGAATCTCGGCATCGAAGAAGCCGCTGTCGTCGTCCGTCTCTCCCAGCGCCCGGATAACGGGGAGAATGGCCGAGCGGGCACCAAGGCAATCGACAAACTCCGAGCGCAGCACGCGCGCCGCACGCCGGGTGGGCACGAAGATCGTGACGCCGGCAAGCGACAGCGGGTCTGTTGGGTCGTACCGGTAGTCCGGAACGACCGTTCCGTCGCAGATCGCATGGACAAGCGTCTTCAAAAAGGGAACGCCGGCGGGGATCGTCAAGACGTTCTGTCGCGCTGGCGTCACGATCTACTCCCTTTCAATTTCCGGCTGCCAGCCGCGCGAACTGCGCTTCGGCCTTGCCGATGGCATCCGGCGTTCCCACCGTGATCCACTCGCCTTCGAGCATCAGACCGTACAGCCGCCCGGCGGCGATCGCCTTGTCGAAATAGATGTTGAGATTAAAGGCATCCGTCGGAGCATCGTCAAACAGCGAACTCATCATGGCAATCGCGCCGGCATAAACGACCGGCCGGGAAAGCCCCTCGGCATAACGCACGAGTTGACCGTCGGCTTGAAGCGAGAAATCCTTCTTGCCGTCATGTCCTGTCGTTTTCTCCAGTTCGACGCAGAGAAGCAGCATGTCCATGAGCGCGGGATCGAAAGCCTCGGCCAGTCGCACGAGGTTGCTGCGGCCCTCCGGCTCTCCGATCCAGAAGAGATCGGCATTCATGACGAGCACGGGTCCGGCATCGAGGAGCGAGAGACCCTTGGCAAGTCCGCCGCCCGAGTTCATCAGGCGATCGCGTTCATCGGAAATGCGGATAATGGGTGCAGCGCGGGCGTGGAGATGGGCTTCCATGCGGTCCGCGAAATGATGCACGTTCACGGCAGCGGTCTTGATACCGGCATCAACCAGAAGATCGAGCACATGATCGATCATCGGCTTGCCCGCGATCGGCACCAGCGGCTTCGGCATCGTGTCGGTAATCGGTCGCAGGCGCGTTCCGAGCCCTGCGGCCAGCACCATGGCATTGTCTATGAGCATGTGCCTTCCCTGATTGACGCCTTGATTCGCTATCAAAGCTTGCATCATTTCCGAAACCCGGCAGGGTTCAAGGACGCTTACCTGCAGGTGGCACGTTACCAGCCGTTTCTCAAGGCGTGACGCGGCGGAGTGTGAGGTTGAGACGTCCGCCATTCTTCAGAAGCGTTGATGTCGCGGGGTAGATCCGATCGACGCCATGAAAAGCAAGCCGGCTTTCTCCAGCCAGCACGACGATATCGCCGCTCGACAGCTTGAACGAAACCGTCCGGTCGCTGCGTTCGCGGCCGCCGACCCGAAACAGGCAGGCATCGCCGAGTGACACGGAAACGACAGGCGTCTGAAGATCCTGCTCGTCTTTGTCCTGATGCAGCCCCATCCGGGCCGTCTCCGCATAGTAGTTGACGAGACAGGCCTGCGGCGGCTTCGAGGCACCGGCAATGGTTTGCCAGAGATCAAGAAGGCTTTGCGGAATGTCCGGCCAGGGCCGTTGCGTCACGGGATGAACCGGCTGGTAGCGATAGCCAAGAGCCTTGTCCGTAACCCAGCCAAGCGTGCCGCAATTCGTCATCCGCACCGAGAGTTCCTTGCCGGTTTTCGGCATGGCCGGGCGGTAGAAGGGCGCGGCAGCGACAATGTCCCTGACCTCGCTGACAAGAGCTTCCTGTCGATCGCGATCCAGAAAGCCGGGAATGTGGCGAAAGCCTTTTGGCAGGACCAGCATGACCTTCTCCTGTGTGCGTTGCTGCCAGACGGTCGAGGCGCATCCCGCGGTGATGACGTCTCCCGCCACCATTTCATCAAAGCTCTTTCGGCCGACGGGTTGTTTCGTCAAAGAGATCGCCGGACTGTCTTCATTCTCTATTCGCCATCCGGCCGGCCGCGCATCTTCTTGACCTCTCCGCGTCCGCTTTTGGCTTTGAGACGACGTTCGACCGAGCCGCGGGTCGGCTTGGTCTTGCGGCGTGGCGGAGGTGGAGGTTCGGCTGCCTTCAGGATCAGCGCCTTCAACCGCTCCCGCGCATCCTCACGGTTGCGGTCCTGGCTCCGGAAACGATTGGCCTCGATCATCAACACGCCATCCTTTGAAACCTTGCGACCGGCAAGACCAATGGCAATGTCGCGGATGCGCTCCGGCAAGGAAGGGGATGCGGCAATATTGAAGAAGAGCTGAACGGCTGTCGCCACCTTGTTGACATTCTGCCCACCCGGGCCGCCTGCCAGCACGAACTGTTCGCTCAGCTCCCAGCCGGCAATCACGATCCGATCGCTGATATAGAGGGGGTCGCTTGCCATTCCGTCACCTTTCGTTCCCTGTTTATTCCAGCTCTGAGAACATTGTAAACCGGGCAGAACGAGAAAACCCGACGCTTGGTCAGCGCCGGGTTTCACGTGAAAACATGGATGCGGCGTTTCGGGTCCGCATCTACTCGGCAGCGATCGCCAGTCCCGGTGCCGCATCCCGCACACCGCCATCGACATGGCTTTCAAATTTGGTGAAGTTCGCCACGAACATGTCGGCCAGTTTTCTGGCCTGTGCATCATAGGCCACCCCGTCTGCCCAGGTCGAGCGCGGGTCGAGAATACCGCCCGTGATGCCGGCGACCTCGACAGGAACCGCAAAGCCGAAATTGGCATCGATGCGCATTTCTGTCTCCGCCAGCGAACCATCGAGCGCAGTCGCCAGCAATGCGCGTGTCGCGTTGATGGGCATGCGACGTCCCGTACCATAGGCGCCTCCGGTCCAGCCCGTGTTGACGAGCCAGCAGGTCACGTCGTGCCTTGCAATCAGTTCCCGCAGCAGATTGCCGTATTCGCTCGGATGCCGTGGCATGAACGGCGCGCCGAAGCAGGTCGAGAAGGTGGCCTCTGGTTCGGTGACGCCCTTCTCCGTACCAGCAACCTTGGCGGTGTAGCCGGAGAGAAAGTGGTACATAGCCTGATCGGCGGTCAACTTGGCGATGGGCGGCATGACGCCGAAGGCGTCGGCCGTCAGCATGATGATCGTCTTGGGATGACCGGCCGTGCCTGTTGCGCTGGCATTCGGAATGAAATCGAGCGGGTAGGCGCAGCGGGTGTTCTCCGTCAGCGAGCCGTCGTCGAAATTCGGAACCCTGGCGTCATCCAGGATCACGTTTTCCAGCACGGTGCCGAAGCGCTTGGTCGTTGCAAAGATTTCCGGCTCTGCTTCGGCCGAAAGACGGATCGTCTTGGCGTAGCAGCCCCCTTCGAAGTTGAAGATGCCATCCGTGCCCCAGCCATGTTCATCATCGCCGATGAGCGTGCGCTTCGGATCGGCCGACAACGTCGTCTTGCCGGTGCCGGAAAGACCGAAGAACACCGCAGAATCGCCATCCGGACCGACATTCGCCGAGCAATGCATCGGCATGACACCCTCCCTCGGCAGCAAGTAGTTCAGTGCCGTGAAAACCGATTTTTTCATTTCGCCGGCATAGGATGTGCCGCCGATCAGCACGACACCGTTGACGAGATCACAGGCAATCACCGTTTCCGTGCGGCAGCCATGACGGGCCGGATCGGCGCGGAAATGGGGTAGATCGATGATCGTGAGTTTCGGCGCGAACGTCTTCAGGCTTTCGCGATCCGGACGGATCAGCAGGTTACGGATGAAAAGGGAGTGCCAGGCGAATTCGGTGATAACGCGCGTGGGCAGAGCGTTGTCACTGTCGGCGCCTCCGATCAGATCCTGTACATAGAGCGAACGACCGCGGGCATGGTCAAGCATGTCGTTGTAGAGCGTTTCGAAGTGCGCCGGAGACATTTCCTTGTTGTTGTCCCACCAGATCTGGTCGGTCGTGTCTGCATCGCGCACGATGAACTTGTCCTTGGCAGAGCGACCGGTGTGCTGGCCGGTCAGCGCACGCAACGCACCGTCTGCGGTAACCTGTGCTTCGCAGAGACGCAGGGACTCTTCATAGAGTTCTGCAGGCGTCAGATTGTAGCGCACGGCGACGACGTCTTTGAAACCGAGTGTAGCGATCCCGAGATCCGGATTGCGAATGCCAAATTCTTTCATGAGCGCTGCTCCCCTGCGTTGTGTCGTGACCGCAACATGCGGGAGAGTTCTCGAAAACGCAAGGCAAGACACAGGAAAATCCAATAAATTCAATATATTAATCGATTTAAAGGAAATTATTCAATTTTCAATCGGTTTAAGTAACAGGTTAAAATAGGGGCTGGAGTCGGTGAAGATCGACTTTCGCCCATCTTGTGCCCGCGCAACATTTTCGCTTCGCCACAATTTGTTCCACCTTTATACTCATGAACGCGCGCCGGCCTCGGCCGACCTCCCCATGCGGAGTTCTGTCTGTTCTGGCCGGCCTCTGTCGATAATGCCTCTCTCTGCAGGAGACGGGCAGATGAGAGAAGGCGCGAAGATATGATGGAGCGGAATACAATGCAGACCATTGCACTTGTCGACGACGACCGGAACATCCTGACGTCGGTTTCGATCGCGCTGGAAGCGGAAGGCTACAAGGTCGAAACCTACACCGACGGTGCCTCTGCGCTCGACGGTCTCCTTGCGCGCCCGCCGCAACTCGCCATCTTCGATATTAAGATGCCGCGCATGGACGGAATGGAGCTTCTGCGCCGCCTTCGGCAGAAGTCGGACATCCCCGTCATCTTCCTGACATCCAAGGATGAAGAGATCGACGAACTCTTCGGTCTCAAAATGGGCGCCGACGACTTTATCACCAAGCCGTTCTCCCAGCGCCTTCTGGTCGAGCGCGTGAAGGCGATCCTGCGCCGCTCGGCCAATCGGGAGGCAGCCGCTGCCGCCGGTCCCGCTGGCCTGCAGAAGATGAAAGACGACATTCAGGCGCGGTCGCTCGAGCGGGGCCAGCTGTCGATGGACCAGGAACGCCACACCTGCACCTGGAAGAACGAGCCCGTGACGCTGACGGTGACCGAATTCCTGATCCTGCATTCCCTCGCGCAGCGGCCCGGTGTCGTGAAAAGCCGGGACTCCCTGATGGATGCAGCCTATGACGAGCAGGTCTATGTCGACGATCGCACCATCGACAGCCACATCAAGCGGCTCCGCAAGAAATTCAAGATGGTCGACAACGACTTCGATATGATCGAAACCTTGTATGGCGTCGGTTACCGGTTCCGCGAATCGGCCTGAGGCCTGAACAGCGCGCGAGCGGGAGAGGCTGAGCATCAGACGTGGCGGATATCACGAGGCATGCGGCGATCGAGGATGCGGACGGGGTGTATCGCCCCGGCCGGCGCTGGGCGCATCCCTTCACCCTGATCCGCCGCCTGTTCGGCAATGCCGTCTTTTCGAGCCTCACGCGCCGTATCCTGTTTTTCAATCTCGTGGCGCTCGTCGTGTTGGTCGGCGGCATCATGTACCTCAATCAGTTCCGTGAAGGTCTGATCGACGCCCGCGTCGAGAGCCTGCTGACGCAGGGCGAGATCATCGCAGGTGCCATCGCAGCCTCGGCGTCGGTGGACACCAATTCCATCACCATCGATCCCGAAAAGCTGCTCGAGCTGCAGGCGGGGCAGAGCATCACGCCGCTGCCGCGCGACGAAGACCTGGAATTCCCGATCACGCAGGAGCGCGTTGCGCCTGTGCTCCGGCGGCTGATTTCGCCCACCCGAACCCGTGCCCGTCTTTTCGATGCCGACGCCGATCTCCTGCTCGACAGCCGTCATCTCTATACCGGCGGGCAGGTTCTGCGCTTCGATCTGCCGCCGATCGAGCCTGAGAACGAGACTCTGACGGGCAGGCTCAACACCTGGTACAACCGTATGCTCCAGCCGGGCAACCTGCCGCTCTACAAGGAGCCTCCAGGTGGCAACGGATCGATCTACCCCGAAGTCATGAACGCGCTGACCGGTGTGCGCGGCGCGGTCGTCCGGGTCACGGAACAGGGCGAGCTGATCGTCTCCGTTGCCGTCCCCGTGCAGCGTTTCCGCGCCGTTCTTGGCGTCCTTCTTCTCTCGACCCAAGCCGGCGATATCGACAAGATCGTCCACGCCGAGCGGCTGGCGATTATCCGTGTCTTCGGTGTCGCCGCTCTCGTCAACGTCATCCTGTCGCTGCTTCTGTCGAGCACGATCGCCAATCCCTTGCGCCGCCTGTCGGCCGCAGCGATCCGCGTACGCCGCGGCAGCGCCAAGGAGCGTCAGGAAATTCCCGATTTTTCGTCGCGACAGGACGAGATCGGCAATCTCTCGGTGGCCCTCCGCGATATGACGGGCGCGCTCTACGATCGCATCGCCGCCATCGAGAATTTTGCCGCCGACGTCAGCCATGAGCTGAAGAATCCGCTGACCTCGCTGCGCAGTGCGGTGGAAACCCTGCCGCTTGCCCGCAGCGACGACTCCAAGAAGCGTCTGATGGATGTCATTCAGCATGACGTGCGCCGGCTTGACCGTCTGATCAGTGACATTTCCGATGCCTCGCGGCTCGACGCGGAGCTTGCCCGCAGCGATGCGCGCATTGTCGATCTCGAAAAGCTGCTCGGCGATCTCGTCGATATCTCGCGACAGGTGCGCAACAAGAAGAAGGCGGTGCTGCTCAACTTCGTCGTGGAGAGAAAAGACAACCCGAAGGCGCGCTTCGATGTCAGCGGCTATGAACTGCGCATCGGGCAGATTATCACAAACCTCATCGAGAACGCCCGTTCCTTCGTGCCGGAAGAGGGCGGACACATCATCGTACGGCTGACGCGCAACCGCACGCGCTGCATCGTCTATGTCGAGGACAATGGCCCGGGCATCCAGGCCGAGGATATCGACCGTATCTTCGAGCGCTTCTATACCGACCGGCCGGACGGCGAGGATTTCGGACAGAATTCGGGCCTCGGTCTCTCGATTTCAAGGCAGATCGCCGAAGCGCATGGCGGCACGCTGCGGGCCGAAAACATGACGGATTCTCACGGGACGATCACCGGCGCGCGCTTCATCCTTTCGCTGCCCGTCGGCGAGGCGGCGTGAGCCCGGCGCGATGATGTCCGACGACAATGCGCCGGAACGCGATCGAACAAACCCTGATGGTGTGATGGCCGACGGCGCGGTGCCTCGCAACATCCATGCGACCGCGATTGTCATCGGCACAATCGGCTATGTCTTCGTCGGCCCCTCTGGCACGGGCAAAACCAGTGCCGCGCTTGCTTGTCTTGCTTCCGCCGCGCGTCGCGGCTGGAACGCGGCTCTCGTCTCGGATGATCAGGTCTTGGTCTGCCTGCGCGGCGGGCGTCTCATTGCCCGCGCGCCGGTGAGCATTGCGGGCCTTGCCGAGCTGCGCGGGGTCGGCCCCATTCCGCTTCGGTGTGTCCCGGCAGCCGTTCTCTCCGTTGCTGTCCTGCCTGTCCTGCCCCCCTTCGAGGTCCGGGTCGCACCGGAGGCGGAGATCTGGCGGACGGGTCCTGCAACGCTTCCCTTGCTCCGGCTTCCGCTTCTACCGGGCCTTGACCCGCTCGATGCACTCAGCCGTTTTTCAGCTCTTTAAATGTCGCAGTCTGCACAGATTTTGCTCATGTGATCCGTGTTTTAGGATTTTTGACTTGCACTCCGGCATTTCCTCGCCAAGATGACCGCCCCAAGGCGGATTGAAATTGTTGCATTGCGGCATGGTAAGTTTATCGTCCGCCGAAGGGAAAAGGCAGTTGGAGCAAAGACACATGATCGGACTTGTGCTTGTCACGCACGGCAAGCTGGCTGAAGAGTTTCGTCATGCGCTCGAACACGTCGTAGGGCCGCAGAAATTCATCGAGACCGTGTGTATCGGCCCTGAAGATGACATGGACCAGCGGCGTCAGGACATCCTGACGGCCGTCATCGCTGCCAACGAGGGCAATGGCGTCATCATTCTCACCGACATGTTCGGTGGTACACCGTCCAATCTGGCGATCTCCGTCATGCAGAGCGGCACGGTCGAGGTCATCGCCGGGGTCAACCTGCCCATGCTGATCAAGCTGGCCGGTGTTCGGGGCGAGAGCGACATGGACAAGGCTCTGGTGGAGGCATCCGAAGCCGGGCGCAAATACATCAACGTTGCCAGCCGCGTTCTCAGTGGCAAATAACGGACGCAATCCTTCATGACTCTGTCGCGGGACCTCCAGATCATCAACAAGCGCGGTCTTCATGCGCGTGCCTCCGCCAAGTTCGTGCAGACGGTCGAGGCTTTCGATGCCGAGATCCATGTCACGAAGGACGGCATGACCGTTGGCGGACTTTCGATCATGGGATTGATGATGCTGGCTGCAAGCACGGGCAGTTCGATTTCCGTCACGGCAAGCGGCAATCAGGCAGAAGAAGCATTGGAAGCGCTTGATGCCTTGGTGCGGGACCGGTTCGGCGAGGAGATCTAGGGATATAAACATATAAAGACGTCTTTATATGTAGGTTGCCTGCAGACGGATTTTCTGCTAGAGGACGATCGCGCCCCGGCTCTGCCCGGGCAACGAGATCAGTGCGCCTGCGGTCATCGAGCCTTCATCTCCCGACCCGGCGTGCCACCAGCGGAGAGCCTCCATGAGCACGACCAACGACTATCTGGTAGCCGATATCGGCCTGGCCGACTTCGGCCGCAAAGAAATCACGATCGCCGAAACCGAGATGCCGGGCCTGATGGCTTCGCGCGAAGAGTTTGGTGCGTCGAAGCCGTTGAAGGGTGCCCGTATCACCGGTTCGCTGCACATGACCATCCAGACGGCGGTTCTCATCGAGACGCTGGTGGCCTTGGGTGCCGACGTTCGGTGGGCATCGTGCAACATCTTCTCGACGCAGGATCATGCCGCCGCTGCCATCGCGGCTGCCGGCATTCCGGTCTATGCTGTCAAGGGCGAGACGCTGACGGAGTACTGGACCTACACCGACAAGATCTTCCAGTGGACCGATGGCGGCGTCTCCAACATGATTCTCGACGATGGTGGCGATGCCACCATGTACATTCTGCTCGGCGCACGTGCCGAAGCGGGTGAAGATGTCCTGTCGAACCCGGGATCGGAAGAAGAAGAGATCCTGTTCGCCCAGATCAAGAAGCGTCTGGCTGCGACACCCGGCTTCTTCACGAAGCAGCGCAACGCGATCAAGGGCGTCACCGAAGAGACCACCACCGGCGTCAACCGCCTGTATCAGCTGCATGCCAAGGGGCTGCTTCCTTTCCCAGCCATCAACGTCAATGACAGCGTGACCAAGTCGAAGTTCGACAACAAGTATGGCTGCAAGGAATCGCTCGTCGACGGCATTCGCCGTGGGACCGACGTGATGATGGCCGGCAAGGTTGCCGTGGTCTGCGGTTACGGCGACGTCGGCAAGGGTTCGGCAGCCTCCCTGTCGGGCGCGGGTGCCCGGGTGAAGGTGACGGAAGTCGATCCGATCTGCGCCCTCCAGGCTGCTATGGACGGTTTCGAAGTCGTCCAGCTCGAAGATGTCGTTTCGAGCGCCGATATCTTCATCACCACGACCGGCAACAAGGACGTCATCCGCATCGAGCACATGCGCGAGATGAAGGACATGGCGATCGTCGGGAACATCGGCCATTTCGATAACGAGATTCAGGTTTCCGCCTTGCGGAATCTGAAGTGGAACAATGTCAAGCCGCAGGTCGATCTCATCGAGTTCCCCAAGGGCAACCGCATGATTCTTCTCTCGGAGGGCCGTCTTCTCAATCTCGGCAACGCGACGGGTCATCCGTCCTTCGTCATGTCGGCCTCGTTCACCAACCAAGTGCTCGCGCAGATCGAACTTTTCACCAAGGGTGAACAGTACGAAGCCGGCGTGCACATCCTGCCGAAGCACCTTGACGAGAAGGTTGCCCGTCTTCATCTCGCCAAGCTCGGCGTCAAGCTGACAACGCTGTCCGACGAGCAGGCGGCCTATATCGGCGTGACGCCGCAGGGTCCGTTCAAGGCGGATCACTACCGCTACTAAGGCGGGAGTCATCGCGCCAAAAAGCCATGAGGAGGCCGTGCGCTGCAGAGCGTACGGCCTCTTTTTTGTCTCCCTGCTTCCCGCCTCCAAGGGTAGGGACTATGCTCACCTGTATCGATTCGGGACGAAGATGCGGCACTGACGCGGACCGAGTGGAAAAAAGCGTTGGTTTTCAGGACGAAACGCGGTGCACCGTAAGCGGCGGGCAAGCATGAACGCGTAACGATCCCGGAGAAGACGATATTCGTTCAGCGGCCTTGTCAAAGGCCATATGGACGGCGGACGTGTGTCCAACGGTTCTCGCCATTTTGGCCGGAGACCAGCCGGGCACCGTGCAACGGGGACAGGCACGATGACGAAAGCTTCTTGGAACGCCGGACGAACGCCTGCGGAACCCGGCGTAACCCGTGTGGGCGGACGACCTGCTCGACGCGGAATGCCCTTGTCTTCGATCCTTCGCCGCCTTGCCGCCGGTTCTGCCATGGGGCTTCTCTCCGGCGAGGCCATGGCCGCGGAAGGCGTCACGAACGTCTTTCATTCCTCCGAAATCATCACCTTTTCGCTGCTGACCGGTGCCATTGCCGCCGCCATGATTTCTGCCGTCTGGGTCATTCGCCAGCGCAGCACAGTCGAGACTGACAACCGCGATTTGAAGACCGCGCTTGCCGATGCGCGCCAGAGCATCTCGCGCTTTCAAGCGCTGATTTCCGACAAGAACCGCAGCATCGTGGTCTGGGATGGTCCGGCCGAAAAACCGGAATTCCTTGGCCAGCTTCCGCCCGAGACGGGCGCGCCACAAGACGACCGCGATTTCCTGGCATTCGGTCGCTGGATCAAGGCAACGTCTGCCAGCGAACTTGAACGAGCCATCGATCGCCTGCGCACTTTCGCCGAGAGCTTCGACCTCGTCGTGCAGACAAACCGCAATGAAATTCTCGAGGCACAGGGACGTGTTTCGGGGGGGCGCGCCTTTGTGCGCTTCGTGGCGCTGAACAATCTGCGCGAGGAATTGGCCGAACTGACGCTCGAGCGCGACCGGCTGCGCGGTGATCTTGCAAGCCTGCAGACGCTTCTGAACGCCGTGGACATGCCGGTCTGGCAGCGCGGCCGGGACGGACAGATCACTTGGGTCAATGAAGCCTATCGCGATGCCGTGGAAGCCCCGAGCGCAGATGTGGTGGTTCAGGAAGGGCGCGAGCTCTTGGCGACGGTTTCACGTGAAAAAGCCAAGGCGCTTGCCACGTACGACTCGCCCTTCCGGGACAAGATCTCGACCGTCGTCCGCGGCCAGCGGACCTTTTTCGATGTTGTCGATGCAAAGACCACCTATGGCACCGCCGGGATTGCGCACGATGTCAGCGCCATTGAGGCCGTTCGTGAAGAACTGTCCCGTACGCTGAAGAGCCATGCAGAGACGCTCGATCACCTGGCGACGGCCGTTGCGACCTTCGATGGGTCACAGCGCCTGCAATTCTACAATCAGGCTTTCCAGACCCTCTGGAATCTCGAAACCGCCTTTCTTGCCCGCCGTCCCGGCAACGGCGAGATCTTCGACCAGCTGCGCGAAAGCGGTCGTCTCCCAGAGCAGCTCAGCTGGAAGCAGTGGAAGGAACAGGCCCTTTCGGTCTATCAGGCGATCGAGACCCAAACGGACATGTGGCATCTGCCGAACGGTCAGACCTTGCGCGTCTTTGCAACGGCGCGCCCACAGGGTGGTGCGACCTGGGTATTCGAGAATCTCACCGAGCGCGTCGATTTGGAGACCCGTTACAACACGCTGGTGCAGGTCCAGGGCGAAACCATCGATCATCTGTCCGAAGGCGTGGCCGTGTTCGGCCCCGATGGGCGCATCAAACTTTCCAATCCTGCGTTTCGGGCGCTCTGGGGCGTGACCGAAACCGAAGTTGCGCCGGGCACCCATATCCGTGCCATCGAGCAGGCCTGCGCCGTTTCCTACGATCAGCCGGACGGCTGGAAACGGTTTTCCCATGCCATTACCAGCTTCGACGACGAGCGGCCTTCCAGCCGCGGCATGTTGGAATTGCGCACCGGTCTTATTCTCGATGTCGCCATTATTCCCCTCCCCAACGCACAAACGATGCTGACCTTCGTCGATACGACCGACAGCGTGCGCGTCGAGCGCGCTTTGACGGAGAAGAACGAAGCGCTGCGCATGGCCGACTCGCTGAAGAACGATTTTGTCCAGCACGTGTCCTATGAACTGCGCTCACCGCTGACCAACATCATCGGCTTTGCCGACTTGTTGAAAACGCCCGCGTTTGGCGAGCTTTCTCCGCGCCAGGCAGAGTATGTCGATCACATCTCCACTTCCTCGTCGCTCCTTCTGACCATCGTCAATGATATTCTCGACCTTGCGACGGTGGATGCCGGCATCGTGGAGCTCGATCTCAGCGAAATCAATCTCACGGATTTTCTCGACGAAGTGTCACAGCAGATGGCGGACCGTCTGCAGGAAAGCTCGGTCACCTTGCGTATCGACACGCCGGACATGCTCGGCACGTTCGTTGCCGATCACCAGCGCTTGAAGCAGATCTTCATCAAGCTTCTGACGAACGCCGCCAACTTCGCCCCGGAAGGCAGCGTCGTGGGGCTGTCCTGCGCGCGCGAGGGCAGCGATTTCGTCTTCACCGTCAGCGATCGGGGTCCCGGCATTCCCAAGGACGTGCTGGAAAGCGTCTTCCATCGGTTCGAAAGCCATGGTCAGCGCGGCGGCGCCGGCCTCGGCCTTTCCATTGTCGATAGCTTCATCACCCTGCACCACGGAAAGGTGCGTATCGCGACCCGGGAAGGCGCGGGAACCGAAGTCATCTGCCGCATCCCGTCGGGCGTGCTGGCGAAAGCCGAAGCAGCGGAATGACCGACATGCTGCGCCTGCCGCTTCCCGATGAAGCAGCCACGATCATGCTGGGCGAAGATCTGGCGCTGGCGCTCAGATCCGGTGACGTGGTCGCTCTTTCAGGAGACCTCGGCGCAGGAAAATCGACCCTCGCCCGTGCACTCATCCGCGCCATCGCCGACGACCCCTTTCTGGAGGTGCCTAGTCCCACCTTCACGCTCGTGCAGTCCTATGATCTGCGTGTTCCTGTTTCGCATTTTGATCTCTATCGCTTGGGTGACGCGAGCGAGGTGTTGGAACTCGGACTGGATGAACTCGCATCGAACGGCATCTGCCTGATCGAATGGCCCGAGCGGGCAGACGGCTACCTACCGGGAGAGAGCATTACTCTCGCGCTGGAACAGGACGGAGATGGCCGCATGGCCATTCTGTCCGGCAGGGAATCGACCCTGTCTCGCATACGCCGCAGTCTGTCGATCCGAAGCTTCCTCGACGATCACGGGCTTCGCGGTGTCTCCCGCCGCCATCTCAACGGCGATGCTTCGGTGCGCGGCTATGAGCGCATTCGGCGGCCTGCCGGGCCAGACCTCATCCTGATGGATGCACCCCGCACCATTCCCGGCCCGATCCTCGAGGACGGAAAATACTATCAGCAGATCGCTCATCTCGCCGAGGATGTCAGCGCGTTTGTCGCCATCGACCTCTATCTGCGCGAGCGCGGTTTTGCGGCGCCTGAAATCCGCGCCCACGACATCGATTCCGGCATCCTTCTTCTGGAGGACCTCGGGACGGATGGCATCCTCGACACGGAGGGTGCGCCGATTGCCGAGCGCTATATCGAGACAGCGCGCCTCCTGGCCCGGCTGCACAGCGAACCCGTGATGAACAGACTACCGCTCCCGGAGGGGCGGGTTCACCTTGTTCCGGCGTTCGACCGCGCCGCCATGAAGATCGAAACCCGGCTGCTTCTCGACTGGTTCCTGCCCCATCATCGCGGCACCGCCGCCACAGCGGAAGAACGCGAAAGCTATGGGGCGGTCTGGGATCGGCTCGTGGACCAGTCGGAGCGCGGCGAGACGCATCTCCTTCTACGCGACGTCCACTCACCGAACATTCTCTGGCGCGACGACAGAGCCGGCATCGACCGCGTTGCCCTCATCGATTTTCAGGATGCCATGATCGGCCCGACGGCCTACGACGTGGCCTCGTTGGTTCAGGATGCGCGCGTGACCATCATGCCGGAACTCGGGCAGGCGATCCTCGACGCCTACATCGCCGAGCGTCGTCGTCTCGGCCCCTTCGATGATGCCGCGTTCATCGAGCAATTTCATCTCATGGCTGCGCAGCGTAACTGCAAGCTGGTCGGGATCTGGGTTCGGCTCATGCAGCGGGACGGCAAGCCGGCTTACATGAAACACATGCCGCGCACGTTCGCCTATCTTCGCAAGGCGCTCGACCACCCGTCGCTCGCGCCTCTCGACGCCTGGCTTCGAGGCGCCAAACTTCTGTAACCTCCTTTAGAGCTTGCGAAGCGCAACGGTGTGAACCAGATGGTTGGCGCCTTTCTGCAGGATCAGGTCTGCACGCGGCCGCGTCGGCAGGATGTTGCGGCGCAGATTCTTAAGGTTCGTATTCTGCCAGAGGCCTTCGGCGATCGACAGCGCCTCTTCCTCGCTAACCTGGGCGTAGCGTTTGAAGAAGGACTCCGGATTCTTGAACGCTGTCTGGCGAAGCCGCATGAAGCGATCGACATACCAGGAGTGGATCAGCGTTTCGTCGGCATCGATATAAATCGAGAAGTCGAAAAAATCCGACACCATCGGCACGATCTTGCCGTCTTCCGGCAGGTCGCGCGACTGGAGGACATTGATGCCCTCAAAAATCAGGATATCCGGACGGTCCACGACCTGAAACTGGTCGGGCAGAACGTCGTAGACGAGGTGCGAATAGCTTGGCGCCTTCACATTCGGCTGTCCGGCCTTGATGGCCGAGAGAAAACGCAGCAGAGCGCCGATATCATAGCTTTCCGGAAAGCCTTTCCGGTTCATGATGTTTTCGCGCATCAGAATGGCATTCGGGTAGAGAAACCCGTCCGTCGTCACGAGATCGACCTTGGGACTCGATGGCCAGCGGGACAGAAGTTCGGCCAGAATACGGGCGGTGGTCGATTTTCCGACTGCCACCGACCCGGCAATACCGATCACAAACGGTGTCTTGGTCTCATCCGAGATTGTGAGGAATCGCTTGCGCTGCTCGTAGAGGATCTGCGACGCCTCGACATGGGTCGAAAGCAAGCGTGACAGCGAAAGATAGATTCGGCGCACCTCGTCCAGATCGATCGGGTCGTTCAGGGAGCGCAGCCGACGGACTTCGTCAGCCGTCAACGTCAGCGGCGTATCCGCCCGAAACTGCGACCAGGCATCGGCAGAGAAGAAGTGGTAAGGGGAATAGTCTCGCCTGCCGAGATCATCCGGCATATCCGCTTCACCCCTGTTCTGCGGCGCAATGGTCACGTCTTTCGGCTCGCCTTCTCCGCAAGGCCGGACCGGACCGTGCGTCCTTCCAGTTCCTCCAGAACCTCCTGTAACGGAACATCCGCGATTTTCAATACGACCATGAGATGATAGAGCAGGTCGGCACTCTCGGACACCAGTTCCCTGCGATCCCCGGAAATGGCAGCGATCACCGTTTCCACGGCCTCTTCACCCAGCTTCTTGGCAGCACGCGCCTGTCCTTTTTCAACGAGCTTCGCCGTCCACGACAGGTCTGGAGAGGCTTTGGCCCGCTCCGCGACGATGGCTTCGAGATCGGACAGTGAAAACCCGGTCACAGGATGTTCTCCGCCTGCGCAGAGCCATCGAGCCGCATCGGAATGCCTCGATCCGCCATGTAGCGCTTCGCTTCGCCGATGCTGTAGGTTCCAAAATGGAAGATGGATGCCGCCAGAACTGCTGTTGCGTGCCCATCGCGAATGCCCTGCACCATATGGTCGAGCGTTCCCACACCGCCGGAGGCGATCACCGGAACAGAGACACGATCGGCAATCGCGCGGGTGAGATCGAGATCGTAGCCGATCTTGCTGCCATCGCGATCCATCGAGGTTACCAGCAGTTCGCCTGCCCCGCGCTCGACCATCCGCGCTGCGAAGTCCACAGCGTCGATACCGGTTGCCGTGCGGCCGCCATGGGTGAAGATTTCCCAGGCGCTGGTACCTTCTACTCCCGGCGTCACGCGCCGTTTTGCGTCGATCGAGACAACGATGCACTGGTTGCCGAACTTGTCGGCAGCCTGGGCAACGAAATCGGGATCGCGCACGGCGGCGGAGTTTATGGACACCTTGTCGGCACCGGCCAGGAGCAATCGCCGAATGTCGGCGACGCTGCGCACGCCGCCGCCGACGGTCAGCGGCATGAAGCAATGTTCAGCCGTCCGTTCCACGACGTCGAAGATCGTATCGCGACCGTCCGACGACGCAGTGATGTCGAGGAAGCAGAGCTCGTCCGCACCGGCTGCATCGTAAGCCTTGGCGGATTCGACCGGATCGCCGGCATCGATGAGATCGACGAAGCTGACGCCTTTGACGACGCGGCCGTCCTTGACGTCGAGACAGGGGATGACGCGGGCCTTGAGAGTCATGCTGCACGTCCTCTAGCACGGAGAACAGCGAGCGCCTCGGCAGGATCGATCCGGCCGTCATAGAGCGCGCGCCCGGAAATCGCACCTTCCAGCTTGACCATGTCGGGCGCGGCGAGGCGATGAATATCATTCATGGAGGCAAGGCCGCCTGAAGCGATGACCGGGATCTCGACCGCATTTGCGAGCGCCAATGTTCCCGGCCAATTGATGCCCGCCAAGATGCCATCGCGATCGATGTCGGTGTAGATGATGGCGGCAACGCCGGCGCCCTCGAAACGCTGCGCCAGCTCGATCACGCCGAGTTCGGACGCTTCCGCCCAACCTTCGACGGCAACCCTGCCGCCCTTTGCATCGATGCCCACGGCGACCTTGCCGGGGAAAAGGCGGCAGGCTTCCTTGACGAGGGACGGATTGCGCACCGCAACGGTGCCAAGGATGACGCGGGCGAGGCCCTTGGCGAGCCAGGTCTCGATATGGGCGAGCGTGCGGATACCGCCGCCAAGCTGTACGGGATTGCTTGTTGCTTTCAGGATGGCCTCGACCGCCCCGCCATTGACCGTCTCGCCGGCGAAGGCGCCGTTGAGATCGACCACATGCAGCCATTCAAACCCCTGATCCTCAAAAGCTTTCGCTTGAGCGCCGGGGTCCGGATTGTAGACGGTGGCCTCCGCCATGTCGCCGAGCTTCAGGCGAACGCAGGCACCGTCTTTGAGGTCGATCGCAGGAAATAGGATCATGTCAGGGCTTCCAGCGCAGGAAATTGGTCAAAAGAGCAAGACCGAGCGTCTGGCTCTTTTCGGGATGGAACTGAGCACCGGCCTTGTTATCGTGCGCAACGAAGGCCGTTACCGGTTCCCCATATTGCGTCGTTGCAATGAGGTCTTCGGCATTTTCGGTCGCGAGATGGTAGGAGTGCACGAAATAGGCATGCAGTCCATCAGGCCCGGTCGGGATGCCGTCGAACAGCGCGTGGGGGCGACCGAGCGTCAGCGTGTTCCAGCCGATCTGCGGAATCTTCAGCGAACGATCTGCCGGTTTCATTTCGACGACATCGCCCTTGATCCAGCCAAACCCCTGCGTCGTCGCCTTTTCAAGCCCGCGTGAGGCCATCAACTGCATGCCGACGCAGATGCCGAGAAACGGCTTTCCCGCCTTTTCGACGCCCTCGATGATGGCGTCGCTCATGCCATCAACGGCAGAAAGGCCGGCGCGGCAGTCGGCATAGGCGCCAACGCCGGGCAAAACGATCCGGTCGGCGGTCGCCACGCGATCGACCTTGTCGGTAAGGTCGATCTCGGCATCGATGCCGGCCTCGCGAGCGGCGCGCTCGAAAGCCTTTGTGGCGGATCGCAGATTTCCGGATCCGTAATCGATGATCGCGACGCGCATCAGCGGCTCCCGTAGGTGTCGAACAGGCCGAAGCCCGGATTGGCAGGGTCGCCCGCCCGCCCGCCATTCTGGTGGGAGCCAAGACGTGGCAGGGGCAGAGCAGGATCGGCCACAAGGCCTTCGAGGGTCGCGCCGTACATGGCTTCAGCCGTCTTTAAATCGGGTGCCGGCAGGACGGCCGCAAGTGTGAAGCCGCGCTTTTCCAGTCGACGTGCGAGATAGGTCGGCCCTTCCAGCGCCACAAGCAGCCGAAGCGCCAACTCGATGAAGATCGCTGCAACACCGGCATCTGCCAGTCCACCCGCCATAGTCATCGCGGTCTGCAGGATGAAAACGGCAACGCCCGCCATCCACTGGCGTTTGAAAAGAAGCCACAAGGCGGGAAACACGAAGGCCGGCCAAGCGAAACGATCGGCCAAGAAGACGGCATCCGCACTGTCGCGCCCTGCACCCGGCGGGAGATAGACGAGAAACGGTGTCATAAGCGGCCTGCTCTCAAGACGAAATTCGCTTTCTGAAGCGGAAGAGGTGGGCTTAACCGGAGAGATCGGGCGATCCGATGCCAATGCACAGACACGGTGCGGGCTCGAATACGGGTGCGGCGTCTTTCGCCAATCCCTTGCTCCTCACGCGTTAGGCCAGCGTTCCCTTCGTCGAAGGGATGCGACCTGCCTGGCGAGGATCGATCTCCGTTGCCGCGCGCAGTACACGCGCCACGGCCTTGAAGCACGTCTCGGCGATATGGTGGTTGTTCGCGCCGTAGATGTTCTGCACGTGCAGCGTGATACCGGCGTTCTGCGCCAGCGCGTGAAAGAATTCCCGCACCAGTTCCGTATCGAACGTGCCGATTTTCGGCGCCGAGAACGCAACGTTCCAGACGAGAAACGGGCGACCGGAAACATCCACCGCGGCGCGGGTCATTGTCTCGTCCATCGCAAGGTCGATCGAGGCATAGCGCGTAATGCCGCGCCGGTCGCCGAGCGCCCTCGCGATCGCTTGGCCAATGGCAATACCGGTATCCTCGACGGTATGGTGATCGTCGACATGCAGGTCGCCCTTCGCCTCGATCACCATGTCGATCAGGGAATGACGCGACAGCTGGTCGAGCATATGGTCGAAAAATCCGACCCCCGTCGAGATCGTCGATGCCCCGGTTCCGTCGATCGAGACGGACACCGAGACGGACGTCTCATTGGTCTTGCGGGATATGCTGCCGGTGCGGCCTTCTGCCTCTGCCATCGGGAACTCCGGTGTGTGAAAGTCGCCTGATATCAGGCCGGCCGGTAAATATCCAGCTTCGATTGTCGCCTGTCGTCCGTGCAGGAACAGGGGGTGGTGCGGCCGCCCGGGCCACCCTTTGCAATCGCTCGCGGCATTCTTACATAGATCGCGATATCCCGTCATCAAACGCCCGGCACCCTGGGCGGTGCGGAAGGCAACAGGACTTTCATGAGCGAACATAACCCCTACGGAACCATGCATGCGACCACGATCATCACGGTGCGCAAAGGCGGCCAGGTGGTCATGGCCGGCGACGGCCAGGTCAGTCTCGGTCAGACGGTGATGAAGGCGAACGCCCGCAAGGTGCGCCGTCTCGGCAAGGGCCAGGTCATTGCCGGCTTTGCCGGGGCAACAGCCGATGCGTTCACCCTGCTCGAACGGCTCGAAGCCAAGCTTGAGCAATATCCCGATCAGCTGATGCGCGCCGCCGTCGAACTCGCCAAGGATTGGCGGACCAACAAATATCTGCGCAATCTCGAAGCCATGATGCTGGTCGCCGACAAGTCGATCACCCTGGCGATCACCGGAAACGGCGACGTCCTGGAGCCGGAGCACGGCACGATCGCCATCGGCTCCGGCGGAAACTACGCCTACGCGGCAGCGCGGGCCCTAATGGATTCAGAGCGTACCGCCGAGGAGATCGCTCGCCGCGCCATGGAGATCGCTGGCGATATCTGCGTCTACACCAATGGCAACATCGTCGTCGAAACGCTGGATGCCGCTTGAGCCATGCTGTCAGACTGCTGGCTGAGCACGCCATCGGAGCCGGATGAACGATATGGATTTCGGCGCCTGCATCGCGCGGATTTCCCCCGTCTGGCTCAGTGGTTTGCAGAGCCGCATGTGAGGGCTTGGTGGGGCGCG
Source organism: Rhizobium sp. Leaf384 (assembly GCF_001424065.1). Taxonomy (GTDB): domain Bacteria; phylum Pseudomonadota; class Alphaproteobacteria; order Rhizobiales; family Rhizobiaceae; genus Ferranicluibacter. The sequence goes on along the minus strand of NZ_LMQE01000008.1, from coordinate 13,014 downwards.
GCGGAGGTCGAACTCGAAGCCATTGCGAGGGCAATGGAGACAGGAGAGATCCAGCCGATGATCGTCGAATGGGAGGGCCGTCCGATCGCTTATCTCCAGGCCTACGATCCGCACCGCGAAAGAGACCATCCCTATCGCGACCAGCCGGTGGCAACCGTCGGTATCGATATGGCCATCGGCGCGCCCGAGGATGTCGGCCGGGGGCACGGCGGCGGTATCGCCTTGCAGTTCGCCGCACGGCTTTTTGCGACAGGCGCGCTGCGGATCATCGTCGACCCGCATCCGGAAAATTCACGGGCGATCCGCGCCTACGAGAAATCCGGATTTCGCTTCATCGACCAGCGTCACAGTCATTACGGTCCGGCCTATCTCATGGCACTGGATCACCAAATTGAAGAAATGGACACACCATGACCACCTTTTCCCCCCGCGAGATTGTTTCCGAACTCGACCGCTACATCATCGGTCAGCACGATGCGAAGCGCGCTGTCGCCATCGCACTGCGCAACCGCTGGCGCCGGCAGCAGCTTCCTGACGAGTTGCGCGACGAGGTGATGCCGAAGAACATTCTGATGATTGGACCGACCGGTGTCGGCAAGACCGAGATCTCGCGTCGACTGGCCAAGCTTGCCGGCGCACCCTTCATCAAGGTCGAAGCCACGAAGTTCACCGAAGTCGGCTACGTCGGTCGGGATGTCGAGCAGATCATCCGTGATCTGGTCGAGGTCGGCATTGGCCTCGTGCGGGACAAGAAGCGCGGCGAGGTCAAGGCAAAAGCCCATCAGAATGCAGAAGAGCGCGTTCTCGACGCCCTTGTCGGCAGCACGGCATCGCCCGCAACCCGCGACAGCTTTCGCCGCAAGCTCCGTGAGAATGAGCTTGACGACAAGGAGATCGACATCGAGGTCGCCGATAGTGCGAGCCCCAGCGGCGGTTTCGAGATTCCCGGCATGCCGGGCGCGAATATCGGCGTGCTCAATCTGTCGGAAATGTTCGGAAAAGCCATGGGCGGCCGCACCAAGAAGGTGCGCACGACGGTGAAGGAATCCTACGCACTGCTGATCGACGACGAGTCCGACAAGCTGCTCGACAACGAGCAGATCCAGCGGGAGGCCGTACGCTCCGCAGAAAATGACGGAATCGTCTTCCTGGACGAGATCGACAAGATCGCGGCCCGCGACGGCGGCATGGGAGCCGGCGTCTCGCGGGAAGGGGTGCAGCGCGATCTGTTGCCGCTGGTGGAAGGCACGACCGTTGCGACGAAGTACGGGCCGGTAAAGACCGACCATATTCTCTTCATCGCATCCGGCGCCTTTCATGTCTCGAAGCCGTCCGATCTTCTGCCGGAACTTCAGGGCCGCCTGCCGATTCGTGTCGAGCTGAAAGCGCTGACGAAGGAAGACTTCCGCCGAATCCTGACGGAAACCGAAGCAAGCCTGATTCGCCAGTACAAGGCCTTGCTGGAAACCGAAGGTGTCCACCTCGACTTTTCCGACGATGCGCTCGATGCTCTGGCAGATGTCGCGGTGCATCTCAACGCCAGCGTCGAGAACATCGGGGCACGCCGGCTGCAGACAGTCATGGAACGCGTTCTCGACGAGATTTCGTTTGCTGCGCCCGACAAGTCGGGCGAGCATCTCCCGATCGATGCCGCCTATGTGCGCAAGCACGTCGGCGACCTCGCTGCCAACACGGACCTGTCGCGGTACATTCTCTGATGCTCACGACCGCTTGCGCTGCGCCTTCCACAAGCGCAGCGGCCTTGGGGTTGCTGTCAGGGGCAGACTGCAGAGGAATAGCCAAAGCCGCGACGGATAGGACGTTTGGCATGATTCCGACACCTTTACGCCGCATCACGGGCGCAACTGCTGCACCCTTTGGAGACTGAAGCCTTGCGCAAAATCGTTCCCGCTCTTGCCCTCGCCACGGCCGTGATCGCTTCAAGCCTGTTCGTTTCAGGCCTTGCGGCCTCGGGATCGCCGGCCAGAGCGGAGATGCACGTCATGCCGGAAGGCAACCGCAATGCGGAACAGCCTTCGGTGCCAGGCGCCTCGGTTCGTCGGACGAAGGCCGGAAAGTCGACCTTCGATGCCAAATACGAGAAGGTACGCCAGCTGCTTGCGACGGACAGCAAGTTGATGGGAAAGATCAAGTCGACCGCACGTGCTTATGGGATCGACCCGATCCACATGATCGGCGCGATCGTCGGCGAACACACCTACAATGTCGATGCCTACGATCGTCTGCAGTCGTATTATGTCAAGGCGGCGGCTTATGCCGGAGACAGCTTCCGTTTTGCATATGAAGGCGAATCGATCGCCGATTTCGTCGATCGCCCGCAATTCTCCGTCTGCGCGAACAAGAAGGGATCCTACGCCCTTTGGAGCTGCCGCGAGAGTGTCTGGGACAAGCAGTTTCGCGGCGAAACGGTCGACGGCACCGCGTTTCCGAACAACCGTTTCTCTGCCGTCTTCTTCCAGCCGTTCTACGCGGGTCAGACCTTTGGACTGGGACAGATCAATCCCCTGACGGCGCTGATGATGACCGACACCGTTTCGCGCGTTTCCGGCTATGATCGGCTGGACGAAAACAGCGCGGCCGATGTGTACAAGGCGATCATGGATCCCGACCAGTCGCTGGCCTACATGGCAGCGGTTATTCGCCACTCGATCGACGTCTATCGCTCGGTGGCCGACATCGACATCAGCAACAATCCGGGCATCACGGCAACGCTCTACAACATCGGAAATCCTGACCAGCGGGCGGCAGCGCTTGCCGCGAAGAACCGATCCGGCAGCATGCAGTGGCCGGAGGAAAACTATTATGGCTGGCTGGTGAACGAGAAACTGTCCGAACTGAAGGCACTTCTCTGACCCTCCAAGGCCCGCTTTCCCTTTTAAAGGCAGAGATCCATGGACATGATTTCCCGAACATTCGAGCCGCCGGCCCCCGTTCCTCGCGCTCGAGAACTTTCCAAGTTCGAGGTTCTCCGGACAGTCCTGCGCAATCCGCTCGAACTTTGGAGCGAGCAATCCTATACGCTTCCCTGGATCGAGACCCGGTTCGTCAACCAACAGACCTTGATCGTCAATGATCCCGGCCTCATTCGCTATATCCTGGTTGAAAACGTCGCAAATTATGAGATGTCGGAAGTGCGCAGGCTCGTGCTGCGGCCGATCCTGCGCGATGGTCTTCTGACGGCCGAAGGGCCCACATGGAAGCGGACGCGCAAGGCGGTGGCGCCGGTTTTCACACCACGCCACGCCAAGGGCTTCGCTGACAAGATGCTCTTGACATGCGAACGCTATGCGAGCCGGTATGCCCGGGCTGCCAGCGACGGTATTCCCGTCGATATCGCCACCGACATGACCGAGCTGACCTACAACATTCTGGCAGAGACCCTGTTTTCCGGGCAGATCGCCGCGGAAACCGAGGCCTTTACCCAAGACGTCGAGGCGCTCCTCGGCAGCATGGGCCGTGTCGATCCGATGGACATGCTGCTTGCGCCCTCCTGGATCCCCCGGATCACGCGTTGGGGAAGCGGAAAACTGATGCGACGCTTTGGCAAGGTCGTGACCGCCACCATGGAAGAGCGCCGTCGGCAGATGCGCGCCCATCCCGATACGGTGCCGCAGGATTTCCTGACGCTGCTGCTCGAGCGGGAAGGCCCGGACGGACTGCACGCCGACGAGATCGCGGACAATATCCTGACATTCATCGGCGCCGGCCATGAGACGACCGCGCGGGCGCTGGGCTGGACGCTCTATTGCGTCGCGCATCTGCCCGAATTCCGCACCCTGATGGAGGCCGAAATCGACCGGGTCATCGGGGACGGCACGGATCCGGTCGACTGGCTGGACAACATGCCGCATGTCCGCGCCGCGTTCGAGGAGTCCATGCGGCTCTATCCCCCGGCCCCCTCAATCAACCGTGCGGCCATCGCGGCAGACAGTTGGACATCGCCGACCGGCGAGCGCGTCGACATCGCCAAAGGCGTCTCGGTTCTGGTCATGCCCTGGACTCTGCATCGACATACGCTCTATTGGGAAAGTCCACGCGCCTTCATTCCGCAGCGTTTCCTGCCCGGCCATCGCGAGAGCCTGCACCGATACCAATATCTGCCCTTCGGCGCCGGCCCTCGAGTCTGCATCGGCGCAACCTTTGCGCTGCAGGAGGCCGTCATTGCCCTCGGTGTTCTGATGAGAGACTATCGCTTCGATGTGACACCGCAGACCCGTCCGTGGCCGGTCCAGAGACTGACGACCCAACCGCAGGGCGGTATTCCCATGCGCGTAACGCGACGGTGAGACGGCTGCGCCGGATACGGTATCGAGCGGAAGACGTTGACTTCGGCACGGGCGTGCGGACATTGCAGGGCACGCAATGGGACAGAGCGAGGAGACCTCATGAACCGTATCGACATACAGGGGCTGAAGATCGAGCAGGGCCTGCACGCCTTCCTCGTCAATGAAGCGCTGGCGGGCACGGGTTTGGTGCCCGACCGCTTCTTCGAAAGCTTCTCGGCAATCGTCCACGACCTCGCTCCGAAGAATCGGGCTCTCCTGCAGGTCCGCGACGCTTTGCAGGCCAAGATCGACGCGTGGTACCGTGAACACGGCGTCCCGGTGGACATGAAAGCCTATACGGACTTTCTCATGGACATCGGCTATCTCCTGCCGGAAGGACCGGATTTCACGGTTTCAACAGCGACGGTCGATCCTGAAATTGCCCTGATTGCAGGGCCTCAGCTGGTCGTTCCCGTGATGAACGCGCGTTACGCACTCAACGCTGCCAACGCGCGCTGGGGCTCTCTCTACGACGCTCTCTATGGCACGGATGCGATATCCGACGACGGCGGTGCTGAAAAGGGCAAGACCTATAATCCCGTCCGCGGCAGCAAGGTCATTGCCTGGGCGCGCAACTTTCTGGATTCCAGCGCACCGCTCGCAGGGGCGAGCTGGACCGATCTCCGCTCGATCATGGTGGCAGACGGTCGTCTGATCCTGAACGATGGTACGCTGGCGTTGAAAGACCCGGCCCAGTTCGTCGGTTTCACGGGTGATGCTGCAGCGCCTGCGTCGATCTTTCTCAGGCGCAACGCATTGCATGTCCAGATCGTCATCGACGCCACGACGGCCACCGGTGCCGGTGACGCTGCGCATATCTCCGATGTCGTGCTCGAATCCGCCATCACCGCGATCATGGACTGCGAGGATTCCGTGGCAGCCGTCGATGCCGACGACAAGACGCTGATTTACCGAAACTGGCTCGGCCTGATGGACGGCACACTTGCCGAAGATGTGTCGAAGGGGGGACGCAGCTTTACCCGCCGCCTTCACCCGGATGTCGCCCTGACGGCGCCCGACGGCAGCGAAACGACATTGAAGGGCCGGGCGCTGATGCTCGTGCGCAATGTCGGTCACCTCATGACGAACCCTGCCATTTTGGATCGGGATGGTAACGAAGTGCCGGAAGGCATCATGGACGCCATGATCACGGCCCTGATCGCCCTGCGGGACATTGGTCCCGCCGGGCGCCGCATGAATTCACGGGAAGGCTCGATGTATGTCGTGAAGCCCAAGATGCACGGCCCCGACGAAGTGGCTTTTGCCTGCGAGATCTTTTCGCGTGTCGAGCAAGCGCTGGGTATGGCGCCGAACACGATCAAGATGGGCATCATGGATGAAGAGCGCCGCACGACGGTCAACCTCAAGGCCTGCATTCGCGCGGCGCGTGAGCGTGTCGTGTTCATCAATACCGGTTTCCTCGACCGGACCGGAGACGAGATCCACACCTCCATGGAAGCCGGTCCGATGATCAGGAAGGGCGACATGAAACAGGCAGCGTGGATCGCGGCCTATGAAAACTGGAACGTCGATATCGGTCTGGCCTGCGGTCTTTCCGGTCATGCTCAGATCGGCAAGGGCATGTGGGCCATGCCGGATCTGATGGCGGCGATGCTGGAGCAGAAAATCGCGCATCCCAAGGCGGGCGCTAACACCGCCTGGGTTCCCTCGCCGACAGCGGCCACGCTCCACGCGACGCACTATCATACGGTCGATGTCGCCGACGTTCAGAAAGGTCTGAAGACCCGACCGCGCGCCAAGCTTGACGATATCCTGTCCATTCCTGTCGCAACCCGCCCGAACTGGACGCCGGACGAAATCCAGCGCGAACTCGACAACAATGCCCAAGGCATTCTCGGCTACGTCGTCCGTTGGATTGATCAGGGCGTCGGCTGTTCCAAAGTCCCCGACATCAACAATATCGGACTGATGGAAGATCGCGCCACCTTACGCATCTCCGCCCAGCACATGGCGAACTGGGTGCATCACGGCGTCGTCTCGGCAGACCAGGTCACGGAAACGATGCGACGCATGGCCGCGATCGTTGATCGGCAGAATGCAGGCGATGCGGCCTATCGCCCGATGGCGACGGATTTCGACACCTCCGTCGCATTCCAGGCAGCGCTCGATCTCGTCTTCAAGGGCCGCGAACAGCCCAATGGCTATACGGAGCCGGTCCTCCACCGCCGTCGCCTCGAACTGAAAGCGGCATCGCGCGCATGAGACGCACAAAAAAACCCGGAGCAATCCGGGTTTTTTCTTGCGCACCGAGATGCCGCGACGTGTTGGCTTACTGCTGCACGACGACCAGCGTGCCCTTGCCAGGGCGAACGCGCGAATAAAGATCGATGATGTCCTGGTTCATCAGGCGGATGCAGCCCGAGGACGCTGCCGTTCCGATCGAGTTCCATTCCGGCGTGCCGTGCAGGCGGAACAGCGTATCCTTGCCTTCCTCATTGAAGAGGTAGAGCGCGCGTGCGCCGAGCGGATTGCGCAGGCCCGGGCCCATGCCCGCTTCGACATATTGTGCGACGTCGGGACGACGCTCGGCCATCTCCTTCGGCGGATGCCATGTCGGCCATTCCTGCTTCCACGCGACATAGGCGCGGCCCTGCCAGGCAAAGCCCTGCTTGCCAACGCCGATCCCGTAGCGGACAGCCTTTCCACCCGGCAGCACGTAATAAAGGAAGCGGTTCGGCGTGTTGACCACGATCGTGCCGACCGGCTCGTTCGTCGCGTAATCGACGATCTGGCGATGGAAGCGCTGGTCCACACGGTTGATCGGAATTGCCGGAAGCGCATATCCGTGATCTTCGACAGGGCCGTAACCGTCGGAGAAGATCTGGTTGGTCGCAACGTGCTGGATCGGCATGTTGGATGTGGTGACAGGTGCCGTCGAGCAGCCGGCCAGAGCGACGCTTGCCAGAAGGCTGCACAGGAAGAATGCGTTGCGGGTGCGCATGAGAATCTCTTAAAAGGGAGCGAAGGACGGCTCGAGTGGTTCGACCATCAGCCACTATGCTTATTTTCCATTCGTCGGGTCCTTGCAAGGGAATGCGCTGCAGCATGAAGTTCCGCTGATTCAAATTCGGCGTGGATGGTTTTTTTGCAACAAAGACGCCTCTGTCAGGCGTTTGAAGCGCATGACACTGAGGAGTTGCCATGCCGATCGTTTCGCTCCACGCCACCACTCCGCTTGTCGACGGGCGGCAGTCTCGCCGCGCGATGCTCGTGCGCCGTGGCCTCCAGCGCTATCTCTACGACCTGCGCCACGCCGTGATGCCGGAACTGACGCTGGCGGGCGGCCGTCGGGCCGACCTTGCCTCGATTGCGCCCAAGGGCGAGATCTGGATCGTGGAGATCAAGACCTCGATCGAGGATTTCCGGGTGGATCGGAAATGGCCTGATTACAGGCTGCATTGCGACCGGCTTTTCTTCGCCACGCATGCGGAAGTGCCGCTCGACATTTTCCCGGAGGATTGCGGGTTGTTTCTGTCCGACGGTTATGGCGCCGACATCATCCGTGATGCGCCCGAACACCGTCTTTCCGCACCGCAGCGCAAGTCGGTCACCCTCAACTTCGCGCGCGCCGCCGCACAGCGACTGATGCTCGCGGAATGGTGTGTCGGGGGCGCCGGCGATGAGTCGCCCCTTTCGGAGATCATGTCGGGTGCACAGGACAGCGATCTCTGACGCTTACTTCGGGGCCCGCTTGGCAAGGATCCGCTGCAGCGTCCGCCGATGCATGTTCAGCCGCCGTGCCGTTTCCGACACATTGCGTTCGCAGATCTCGAAAACGCGCTGGATATGTTCCCAACGGACGCGATCGGCCGACATCGGGTTCTCCGGCAGTTCCGCCTTGTCGCCGTCGCTCTGGACAAGCGCATTGTAGACTTCGTCTGCATCGGCTGGCTTCGACAGATAGTCCACCGCCCCGAGTTTCACGGCATTCACGGCCGTGGCGATATTGCCGTACCCGGTAAGCATGATGATGCGTGTGTCATCCCGGCAGCTGCGGATCGCCTCGATCACGTCGAGCCCGCTGCCGTCGCCGAGCCGGAGATCGACCACCGCATATTTCGGCGGATGGCGTTTCGCCTGAGCGATGCCGTCTGCCACGGATTCTGCGATCTCGACCGCAAAGCCGCGCTGTTCCATTGCCCGGGCCAGACGGCGCACGAAGGGACCGTCGTCATCGACGATCAGCAGCGATGGATCGAGCCCGATGGCCTCGTCCAAAGTGTTTGAAGACGTTTCGCCGAGCCCGGCGTCCGCTTTTTCGCTCATGACGATCCCCTCTGTCCCGTCCAGGTCTCTGTTGCGCAGCTTCGTCTCATGCATGAATAGATAAGGACCCCCGCCTGAAGCGGAAGGGCATGTTCGTTCATTTCGCCGGCTTGGTGTCCATCAAGGACCGCGGCCATTCGACGCTGACGCGCGCGCCCGGCTTTTCGGGCCCGCCATTCTCGAACACAAGTGTCGCGCCCGACCGCTCCAGAAGCGTCTTGGCGATGAACAGTCCGAGCCCGAGCCCGCCTGCCGTATCGTCGCGTTGCCGCCGCGTGACATAGGGCTCACCGATCCGGCTGAGAATGTCGGGCGCATAACCGTCGCCATCGTCCTCGATCGTCACGGAAACGCGATTGGCGGAGTGTTCTACGGTGACGACCACCTCCGTCTTTGCATAGTCGACAGCATTTTCGACGAGATTCCCAAGCCCATAGAGAATGCCGGCATTGCGTGTGCCGACCGGTTCTCCCTTGCGACCGGACATCTCCACCAGCGTGATGTCGATGTCGAACTCCCGATGCGGCGCCAGCACCTCTTCGATCATGGAGGAAAGGGGAAGGTAGCGCATATGCGCCTCTTCGTTTGAAGAGAGCGTCGTCAGCCGCCGCAGGATGTCGCGGCATCTCTCGCTCTGGCTGCGTAGCAGCTGCACGTCCTCGCCGAATCTCGGATCGTTGCCGAGTTCACGCTCCATTTCCTTGGCCACCACGCTGATCGTCGCCAGGGGCGTTCCAAGTTCATGCGCGGCGGCGGCCGCCAGACCGTCGAGCTGGGACAGATGCTGCTCGCGCTGCAGGACCAGCTCGGTCGCGGCCAGCGCTTCGGCCAGTTCGCTGGCCTCCAGCGAAACGCGGTAGGCATAGAAAGCGGCAAACGCCGTGGTGGACACGATCGCGAACCAGAATCCGACCATCAGCGCGGGCGGCACGAGCAGCACGGCGCCATCATACCAGGGCAGCGGATACGGCGAGAAGGCAAGGGCGGTGACGCCGGCCACGGCAAGCAGCGCGAGGGCAACGCTGTACCATTTTGGCTGGGACGCCGAGGAGATGATGACGGGAACCGAAACGAGCGGGGCGAACGGATTGGCAATGCCTCCCGTCATGAAGAGAAGCGCCGTCAGTTGCGCGAGGTCGATGCCGAGAAGCGTGAAGGCGGCCACCGGATGCAGCCGATGGGCCGGGGGATAGCGCAGTGTCAGATAGATGTTGACGACGGCGAGGAGCGCGATCAGCAGGAAGCAGGCGATCAAGGGCATCGGAAATCGGAGCCAGAGAGCGACGATGATGATCGCGATCGATTGCCCGGCCACAGCCAGCCACCGCAACCGCACGATGGTCTGGAGCCGGAGGGACCGGCTCGCGGTCGGATCATCCGGCTCGCGCGATCCTGTCGCTGCGGTTTCCAGCGCCGTATCCTGATGTGCCATTCATGTCCCCCTCGGTTTGGCCCGCGCCGTGGGTGCGGCCTGTGCCGGATCCTCCGGCCAGGGATGCCGCGGATAGCGGCCCCGCATCTCGGCACGCACATCCTTCCAGGAACCTGCCCAAAAGCCTGGAAGATCCCGCGTCGTCTGGATCGGTCGCTGACCCGGCGATATCAACTCCAGGAGAAGGGGTATACGTCCGCCGCCGATCGCCGGATGTACGGTCAGCCCGAACAGCTCCTGCACCCGGATCGAGAGAACCGGCTCGTCGGCATCGTAGCGAATCGCATGTCGATTGCCGGTCGGTGCTTCGAAATGCGTCGGCACGAGAACGGACAGATCGCGCGCCGCGCCCTGCGGAACCAAGGACTGCAGCCCTTGCGTGAGACTGCCGGGCTCGATGTCGCTGAGAGCCCGTGCATTGGTCTGGAACGGCACGAACCAGTCGCCGAGGCGGTCGAGAAGCGCGGCATCGGAAACATCAGGCCAGGGGTCGCCCAGTCTCCGGTGCAGAAAGCCGATTCGCTCTCGAAGCTGGCGACCTTCTTTCGAGAACGGGAGAACGTCGACCCCCAGCATCTGCACCCCCTCTGCCAGCGCCAGCGCGGCATCCGGGCCTGCCGGCCGCGTCAAGGGCGTCTCTTCCAGAACGATCGCGCCGATCCGCGAGACGCGCCGCGCCCGCACCTGACGGCTCTGGCGGTCGAAAAACGTTTCGTTTCCCGTTGTGATGGCGGAGGGGAGATGGTCGACGATATCCTCCCGACGGATCTCGGCCGCTGCCAGGATCCGGTGCCGCCCGGCCGCCCCCGTGAGATCCGCGATGACGAGCATGGTCGCCCCGGACAAGCGCTCGGTTTCCGGCACTTCGGCGCCTCGCCCATTCGCCATCACGAATCGCCCCCGACCACCGCGCTGAAAGGCAATCCGATCGGGAAAGGCCCTGATCAGAAGGGCACCTGCGAGAACCTGTTCCGATGAAGCGGTCCGCCGAACGCCAAGGTCGGACGCCATCCGCTGCGCAAGCCCCCGTGCCGCCTCTCCGCGGGGACTGCGGTCCGTGCGAAACTGCCGCAGCCGGTCTTCCAGGTCGATCGAGGTGCCGCCCAGACCCTGTTCCGTCAAGAGGACGGAGAGCTCGCAAGCCGTCATTCCCTGTCCCTCCGACGCCGCGCCCACGGCCATCGCTGCAAGCCGCGGCGGCAAGGCGAGCTCCCGGATCGTCCGCCCGGCTTCCGTCAGCCGGCCCTCGGCATCCAGGGCGCCGAGAGCCGCGAGCAGCGTCCGGGCCTCGCGCCAGGCTGGGCCCGGCGGTGCATCGAGAAATTCCATCGAGGAGGGATCGGTTACGCCCCAATGCGCCAGATCGAGCACGAGTCCCGAGAGGTCGCTTGCAAGGATCTGCGGCGGCGTGAAAGCGGGCAGCGCGGCCGTCTGTCCCGGATGCCAGAGGCGGATGGCGATGCCGGGCTCGGTGCGTCCCGCGCGTCCGGCGCGCTGGTCGGCAGAGGCCTTGGAGACACGAACGGTTTCGAGGCGCGTGATGCCTGTGCCCGCCTCATGGGCCGGTAGCCGCTGCAAACCGCTATCAATCACGATCCGCACACCGTCGATGGTGATCGAGGTCTCGGCGATCGAAGTCGCGAGCACGACCTTGCGCTGCCGGTCCGGAACCGGCCTGATGGCGCGGTCCTGCTCGGCCTGGCTCAGCGTCCCGTAGAGCCCGATGACGTCGGTCGTTGCGGGCAACCGATCCTGCAGCCGTTCGATCGTCCGCTTGATCTCGGCCTGTCCCGGGAGAAACGCCAGAATGGACCCGTCCTCGCCGCGATGCGCCTCGATGATCGCCCGCGCCATGGCATCTTCGATCCGCTCGTTCGGCAACCGGTCGCTGTGGCGGATATCGATTGGAAAGCTGCGGCCGCGGCTCTCGATGATCGGGGGATTGCCCAACAGCGCCGCGACCCGAGCGACGTCGAGCGTCGCCGACATCACGAGAAGGCGCAGATCTTCCCGCAGAGCGCGACGCACGTCCAGGGCCAGCGCAAGACCGACATCCGCATCAAGCGACCGCTCGTGGAACTCGTCGAAGAGAACCGCCGCTACGCCCTTGAGTTCCGGGTCGTCGAGCACCATCCGGGCGAACACGCCCTCCGTCACGACTTCGATGCAGGTCCGGGCCGTGACACGGCTGTCGAGCCGCATGCGATACCCCGCTCGACCGCCGACGTCCTCCCCGAGAAGCGATGCGATGCGGCTGGCCGCAGCCCGGGCTGCCAGGCGCCGGGGCTCGAGGAGGATGATCCGTCCGTTTCCGCGCCACGGCGCATCGAGCAGAAAGGGGGGCACGAGCGTCGTCTTGCCGGCACCCGGGGGGGCCGACAGAATGGCAAGGCCGACGGTCGAGAGGGCTTCGCCGATCTGATGCAGAACGGCTTTGACGGGAAGATCGGGAAGGGAGGCAAGGACGGAAGCGGTCATGGCGCCACTGTATAGAGTGCTCCGGTAAAGTGCACACCTCGGGAGGGCGGCATCCGTCGATCATTCATACCCGCAGCGCCAAGGCGCAGATCCCTCGAGCGGCTGCGCGCTCTCCGCCAAAATAGAAAAACCTGCCCGGACCATCACGACAGGTGAAAAACCTTCTGTCACAGGACCTTAGAAAAAATGTCATTTTTTCGAAACATCCCTGTTGACGAACGGGCGGGGGTAGCCCTATAACCCGCCTACCAACGAGGGCGGCGGCGCTGCTGGCGACCGACGAACTCGCTCTGAAGTTTCTTGACTTTTTGGGCGTGATGGGAGGTCTTGGGCGGGAAGCCTGGGCTCTTGTGTGGGATGATTTTGCGGTGTCTGGCTTGAGGGTCGGGTGGCTGCGGACGGGACGGGACTTTTGGTTCGGTCGGTTATTTGACAATTGAAGATGAGAAAGAGAAACGTGGGCGGCGGAAG
>NZ_LMQE01000007.1 GCF_001424065.1 Rhizobium sp. Leaf384 | reverse complement strand
GCAGCCTATGGAAGGCTGGACGGTTGTTGCAGCTGCTATTGCTGACGCTGGCGGCCGAGGACGCCGGCCGGCGATCGTCGTCACGGCTGCGTCCAACCTCGACGACGTCCGGAACGTTCGGGTGCAGGTTCGCGTCGCTGCGACAGATGCCGTCGTTTTCGACAGCGATAACCTGCCGTATGACGCGCCTTATAGCTGGACGCTTTCGGGGGCGTGGCTTTTGCCGGCGACGGTGTATGAAGTGCGCGGCCGCCTTATTGCACAAACGGCAAGTCGTCGGACGCTGTGGTCGATCTGGCTGACGGTTACCACACCGAACCTGTTGGTGATCGCAGAAGACATTCTCGACAACGCCATCACGCAGCAGAAGATCATCGACGGCGCCATCTCCGCCAACAAGATCATGGATGGTGCTGTCGAGGCGCTGAAGCTGGCCGACATGGCGGTTACCGAAAACAAGATCGCGATCGGCGCGGTGACGAAGGATCTGATCGCCAGCGGCGCGATCGTCGCTGACAAGTTCGCCGGCGGCATCGGTCCCGTCGGCATCATCACCGGTTCGACGGTTCCGACGACGAAGACGCTTGAGGTGATTACGGTTGCTGGCAAGCTCTACCGCTGGAACGGCATCAAATACACGGCCGACGTGCCGGCAGCCGATATTGCTGGCACGATCGCCGGAAGCCAGATCGCGGACAATGCGATCGATGCGACGAAGTTCGCGAATGGCCTGAGCCCTGTCACGAACGTTTCCGGCTCGACCGTGCCAACGGTCAAGTCCACCGACGTCATCACAGTCGCTGGCAAGCTCTATCGGTGGAACGGCACGAAATACACTGCCGACGTCCTGGCCGCCGATATCGCAGGGACCATCACCGGAGGGCAGATCGACGCCGGTGCGATCGATGCCACGAAGTTCGCCAGCGGCCTGAGCCCGGTCGGCAATATCTCAGGCAGCACGGTCCCGTCGACCAAGTCCACGGACGTGATCACAGTCGCAGGCAAGCTCTATCGGTGGGACGGCACCAAATACACGGCCGCGGTTCCCACGCAGGATCTGACCGGGACCGTGACAGCAGACCAGATCGGGGCCAATGCCATCACTGCGGGCAAGATCGCGGCCGACGCCATCACGTCCGCCAACATCCAGGCCGGCGCCATCAAAACAGATCAGCTCGCCGCCGGCGCGATCACGACGAGCAAGCTTACGATCATGGATCAAAGCAACCTCGTAGCCGGCGAGCTGCTCGACGGCGCTGCATGGAACGGCGGCATGGTTGCTGATTGGTCGCTGATCAGCTCCTCCGCCTCGCAAGACGAGCTTGGCCGCGTGATGATCTACACGGGCCCGAACGTCTCTGGAGCTTCGGCCGGGGCTTTCGTCTCGTCGCAATTCTCCAATCGCTTCCCCGTCAATGTCGGAGAACCCCTTGCCGTCAATCTGAAGGTCCGCGGCTACGCAGCGGCCCGCGGTCAGTTCCGGGCAGAGATCAACTGGTCGGACAAGGACGGTGCGGACCTTGGCAGCCAGACGGTGAACGGCCAGACGGTCGTGTTCTCCGGAACGACGGCGACGACTGCAATCAGCGCCATCATGAGCCCGGTCGCTGGGGCGGTTACTGCTCGCCTGCGCGTGCGCGTCGCCTGCGATGCTTCCGGAAACTTCGTTCCGGCAGTGATCGTGCGGAGCATCTCTGTGCGCCGGGCAGCGTCGGCCGAGTTGATCGTCGATGGTTCGATCACCGCCGACAAGATCACGTCCAACGCGATCACGGCTGACAAGATCAACGCCAACGCCATCACCTCCGACAAGATCAACGCGAACGCGATTACCGCCGGAAAGATCGCGGCCGACTCGATCACGTCGGCCGCGATTCAGGCGGGTGCTGTCAAAGCGGACCAGATCGCGGCTGGCGCGATTACTGCCGGCAAACTGACCATCATGGATCAAAGCAATCTGGTGGCCGGAGAGCTTCTTGATCCGGTCGCCTGGAACGGCGGCATGAATGGTGACTGGTCTCTGCTGGCGTCTACGACATCGCTGGATGATTTGGGTCGCGTCATGCTGTACGCTGGCTCGAGCCGTGCAGGTCAGCCTGCGAACCAATTCGTGTCGGATCAGTATTCCAATAACTTTCCGGTCAACGTCGGCGAACAGATTGCCGTAGGCTTAAAGGTGAGAGGATATGCGGCGGCTCGCGGTCAGTTCCGTTGCGAGATCCAGTTCCTCGCCAAGGATTTCGATAACGTTGATAGCCAGAACGTCGGCAATCAGAACGTCTTTTTCACTGGCTCCACCGCCTCGACTGCCCTGACGCAAATATTCAATCCGCCAGCTGGATCGGCATATGCGCGCCTGCGTATGCGCGTGGCTTGTGATGCGTCAGGCAACTACGTCCCCGCCGTCGTCATTCGGAACATCTCGGTCCGTAGGGCAGCATCCTCGGAGTTGATCGTTGACGGCGCGATCACGTCGGACAAGGTCATGGCGAACGCGATCAGTTCGGACAAGATCCAGGCGAACGCCATCACGTCGGACAAGATCACGACGAACGCCATCACGGCCGGAAAGGTCGCGGCCGGCGCGATCGACACCGACAAGCTTGCGGCCAATGCGATTACGGCCGACAAGATCGACACCAATGCCATCACTGCGCAAAAGATCGCAGCCGGCGCCATCACGGCGGTCAAGATCGGTGCGGGCGCGATCACGACGGATAAGCTCGATGCCAGCGCCGTCACGGCGGATAAGGTCGCTGCGAATGCGATCGGAGCCAACCAGATCGCTGCCAACGCCATTACGGCAAAACATCTGATCCTCACCGACTTCACGAATATGGTTCCGGACAACGCGCTTCAGGATCCCGGTGCGTGGACATTCGGAGGCGGAGGCTCGGCGCCGTCAATCGGCTCTTACGATGTAAATGGTCCGGCTCTGCGCTTCCTCGGGGATGGCAATGCCGCAACCGGGACGACCTATATTGCCGACGCCTATTCTCAGGACTTCGATGTTCGTCCGGGGGATGAACTGCGTTTTGGGGCGACGATCGATTTCAACTCGTCGACAAACCAGGGCGTGCGAATTTACATCAACTTCTTCGATGTGAACAACAGCGTCATAACGGCTCCAGCTTATGGCGAAGCACCCGCAGCCAACCTGAGCCCAAGGAACGTTGCCGTTAACACGGTCGTTCCCGATGGCGCGGTGAAGGCACGCTACTACGTCCGGAGGCTGGCGCCGACGGCCGGCGCATCCGCAAATGGATCGCTCTATGTCTGGAACCCGTTCTGCTACCGGCGCGCCAATGCCGATCTGATCGTCGATGGCGCGATCACGGCGGACAAGATCAACGTCAACAGCCTGACGGCGATTAACATCAAAGTCACGAATGCCGACATCACGGACCTGACGCTGAATGGCGAAAAGCTCGTCAACGGCGCGATCTCGGCCGTCTACTACAACACGTCCTCCGCTTCCGTTCCAAAATCCGCAACGACCACGATCCTGTCGCGCACGATCAGCCTGGCTGACGACGAGCGCCTGATCATCGACGCCTTCTGGAACCTGCGCGGCTTCATGACGGCCGTGAACGCGGAGGTGTTCTACGCTGGTGAAGTTCAGCTGAAGGTCGGCAGCACTGTTCTCGATACGGTGAAGATCCAGGGGCCGGCTATCGACACCTATGGATGCTCCAGCCAACCGATCTCCGGCAGCTACACCAAGAACGGCGCCGGGAGCGTCACAGTCTCGCTCGTCTTCATTCTCGGCTCAGGCGGGGCCATGCGGAACAACAATAAGGACATGGGCTACTTCGGAACGTCATCCGGCTTCACGAACGACGGCACGTCCTGGACGATTACAAGGCTGAAGAAATGAGCGACGCTCTCGAAGGCGGGACGATCGCTCCGCCGCCTCCGCCACCTGTATTTGATGCCGACGCACCCGAGCCTACGCCGGGTGAGCTGTGGTTCGTCGTCTACCATCCAGCGACGGGCACCATCCTGCAGCATGGTAATGCATTCGGTGAGGAGGACTATCAGCTCCAGGTCTCGGCATTCTCCGAGCCGAACATCGCCAGCCCGATCCGTCTACATCCGATCAACCTCTACTTCGTTGACGTCACCGTGCCCGCGATCGTCCATCGCCCGGAAGGTGAGCCCTTCGAGCCTATCCCGCTTTCCAGTAACGACGTGGACCGAGAGCGCGATCGGCGCATCGCCGCTGGCTTCACATTCATGGGGAACCTCTACCAAGCCCGCGAGCAGGATCTCCGCAACATCAATGGTGCGGCCACCGGCGCCGCACTGGCGCTGATGCAGGACGCCCAGCCGGGCGATCTGCGCTGGCAAGGCGGCGACACCGACTTCGGATGGATCGCGGCCGACAACACCATCGTGCCGATGGACGTCGTCACGATGGTCAACTTCGGTCGCGCTGCCATGGCCCACGTCGAGCGGCTCACCATGACTGGCCGATCGCTGAAAGACCGTCTCGCCACTGGCGAGGCGCTGGATATCACCAACGACGCTCTCTGGAGCGCCTGACCTTACGCCTCCGGGCAACCTCAAAGGACATCGTTATGAAGACCACCTTGGATATCCAATCCGAGCTGCAACGCCGTGGCTATTATCAGGGCGAACTGGACGGCATCCGTGGCCGTCAGACTATCGCGGCCGTCAAACAATTTCAGCGTGCGCAGGGACTGTGGATCGACGGCGTCGCCGGCGGGAAGACAATCGCGAAATTGTTCCCTAACGAAGCGGCCGTCGCCAACGACAACTCACCGGATGCTACGCCGTGGCTCGATCTGGCCTACCGCAAGAAAGGCCTGCACGAGAGGATCAACAATGCCGAGCTCCGCTCCTTCCTGAAGTCGGACGGCAAGACGCTCGGCGATCCGGCCAAGCTGCCTTGGTGCGGTGATTTCGTCGAGACCTGCCTCGCCATCACCATGCCGGACGAGATCCTGCCGGTGAACCCGTACGGTGCCATGAACTGGGCCGCCTTCGGCAAGGCGACTAAGCCGAAGAAGGGCGCGATCCTGTCGTTCTGGCGTGGCACCCCGGACAGCTGGCAGGGCCATGTTGGTTTCTACGTCGGCGAGGACGCAACCCACTTTCATGTGCTCGGCGGCAACCAGTCCGATGCCGTGACCATCTCCCGCATCGAAAAGAAGCGCCTGCGCGTCAATGGCGCACGCTGGCCGCTCACCGCTCTCGCCACGGCTGAAATCGCAGTCGTAAGCGACGGTGCCACACTCACTGAAACCACCAACGAAGCTTGAAGGAAAGCGACATGACATACCGGAAATACATTTCGATCGCGGTGCTCGCCGTGATCGCCGCCGTGGTGATCGGGACCATGGCTTTCGCTCAGGATGCGGCGCCCGTCGTAGCGCGATCCTCCATCTGGTTTGATCTCTGGCAGATTCTGCAGCCGCTCGTCGTTATGTTCGGCTCGATCGTTGGGCCGGTGTTGATCACCTGGATCGGCGCTCGCGTCATTGCCCTGCTCAAAATTACCGACGTGGCCAAACGGCTCGAGATCGAGACGCAGCTCCGCAACGCAATCCATGCAAGTGCGGCGAATGCCATCCGGTTCGCGGTCGCTAAGGCGGGCCTCGTCCCTGGTGCTGTTATCACGCCTCAGTTGATCGAGACTGCTACTAGCTACGTCGTCGAGAAAAATCCTGACGCTCTGGCAAGGCTCGGCGTGACCGAAGACATGCTGCGCGAGATCATCACCTCGAAGGTACCTGACCTCGCAAAGGTCGTCAGCGCGCCGGCGAGAGCCTGAGCTGATGAACGGCGAGAGCTACACGGGTCCAGGTGTCTGGATCCGTATCCAGCACAGGTTCGGCCCGCGGAACATGGAATGGTTTTCCGGGGCCGTAACGACGACGTTCGGTGTTGTTGTCCTGATAGGTGACGACCTTTTCTCCCAGCCGTCCTGGGCCGGTTTCCGTGACTTCTTCGGCACGCAATCCTCTTTCGGCACCATCATGCTGACCCTGGGGATGCTTCGCCTGGTCGCCTTGGTCATCAACGGCGCAAAAAAGAAGGTGACGCCTCAAATTCGGCAGGTCGCTGCAGGGTTCGGGCTCATYATCTGGTTCGGCGTTTGCGCCGGGTTTTACAGTTCGGGCGTCATCAGCACCTGGCTGGCGATCTATCCTTGGCTCGTGATCGCGGAGCTGACCAACATCTATNATCTCGGAACGCTTCAGGGGCTCATTATCTGGTTCGGCGTTTGCGCCGGGTTTTACAGTTCGGGCGTCATCAGCACCTGGCTGGCGATCTATCCTTGGCTCGTGATCGCGGAGCTGACCAACATCTATCGTGCTGCGCATGATCAGGGAGAGACCCGCAATGGACGAGCTGCTTAAGTCGCTGCCCGCTGAAGCTCTGTTCGGCCTCGGCGCCGTCATCGGCATCGGCGTACTGGTACGCTACTTCGGGCTCGGGCAGGGGCAACGNCTGCTTAAGTCGCTGCCCGCTGAAGCTCTGTTCGGCCTCGGCGCCGTCATCGGCATCGGCGTACTGGTACGCTACTTCGGGCTCGGGCAGGGGCAACGCGCCAGTCCCGAGCACTCGGCAGCTTCAGCTCAGGTTGCGGCCGTGATCGTCGATCCCTCTGCCTTGAACAAAGCGACTGCCGCGATCGAGGCGCAGACGCTCGAGGCCATTCACTTTCGCAAATCTACTGAGCGCGCGGTCGACGACTTCGGCGATCGCATTCGGGACCTCACGCGCAGCATTGACGCGATGCGCGAGGAGATGATCCGCAAGGGTCGATGAGCGTCTTCTCCCAAAAACAAGGATACCTCCCATGGCTCTTTCAGGCGTTCATGTCACCTGCGGCTACGTTATCGACCGCCGCGGCGTAAAGTTGTTTTCTCCTCTCTNTCCCAAAAACAAGGATACCTCCCATGGCTCTTTCAGGCGTTCATGTCACCTGCGGCTACGTTATCGACCGCCGCGGCGTAAAGTTGTTTTCTCCTCTCTGGTCCGAGACCGTCGCGATCGGCGGAACGACGACACAAGTCGCACCGGGGGTGCAGCAGGGGCTCGTTTCGGAAGATGAGGCTTCGCTCGTCTTTCGCGTTCGCGCACCATCCTCGTCCGAGATCTACGTTGCTGCGGATGCTGCGCCCGACGCGTCGCAAGCTGTTGGCAGTCAGAGGTCGACCGTCCGTCAACATCTCGTTGGTGGTCAGGAAAAAGACCTTCCTGCTAAGGCTGGGTGGAAGTGCAACGCGGTGGCTGCGTGATGGAGAAGCTCGTCGGTAGAAGCCTCGATTATATCGGCGACGTCGTCACGGCGATCGGCGAGCGCAAAGGTAGCACCCCAGGGCAGGGTGGCGGGGCGCCGTCCGGCTACGCCTACGCCCTCGATAACGACAACTCTATCGCGGTCGATGCCGACGGCGCTCGCGGTATGGAGGCCGCATAACCATGGCTGATAAACTTCTCACCGCTTTCCATGTCTGGCGCCATAACCTTCGTCTGAACCTCTGGGACTACAACGGCGACAGTCGTGCCAAGCAGCACCATGTCTCGGCTGTTCTTCCACGCCCGATCGGCAAGGCGGCGCTCGGTCCGCTCAACTGGGGGAATGCGCTTTCTG
Organism: Rhizobium sp. Leaf384; assembly: GCF_001424065.1. Classification (GTDB taxonomy): domain Bacteria; phylum Pseudomonadota; class Alphaproteobacteria; order Rhizobiales; family Rhizobiaceae; genus Ferranicluibacter. Next base: position 466,400 of record NZ_LMQE01000007.1, on the reverse strand, counting down.
GGCAGCGCATGACGCTTGGAGGTTCGTTCGCAACATCGGGATCCCGCTCTGACCAGTACATTCTGGAATACAAGGCGGCGCGCCTCGCCAGTCATGCGGGTGTGTCGTTCTGGAACTCCGGCATCGTCAACAACGTTGCGCAGGCTCTGGCTGGCTACACCGACCTGATCTCAGGCCTGGCAGTCACCGTCGCAAACGTGGCTCTCTTTTCGCTTCAGGGTCTGATCACAGAATGGGAACTCGACCTTGCGGCTGGCAAGCGTGTCATTGTCTGCACCGAGCCCGGCGCAACCAACCTTAACCCGGCCCAGGTCGCCGCGGTGCACGAGTACAACATGCGTCTGAAGTGCTGGGCGGATACGCGACCGGGCGTTATCCTGCTCGACGTGACGCCTGTGCTTTGGTCGCCGGCTGGCAGCGGCACTGCCATCGCATTCAAGGCAGGGTATCTGCAGCCCGGCGATCCTACGCACCTCAGCCCGCTTGGCGCCTACATGCTCGGCAAGCTCATCTTCGCGCCCCTGATGCGCCAGTTGTTGCCCGAGCGCGATCGCGCGGTTGTCGCGGCGCATGACGCCTACAACGTCAACCCGCGCCAGTTGGCTGCCAATCCACTGCATACGGCTCTGACAGGTGGCAATACGCAGACGAACGTCACCGTCTCCAGCGGCACGGTGCCTGGATCTCGCAATGTGCGGGCAGACGTTCCGATGTCGGTGGCAATCATGTCGGAGGACGTCGTGGCGGGGGATGCCGCATCTGGCAAAAACGTCATTCTGTCGCTCACGAACGGGGCAACAGCCGGCATCTTCACCTATGAGGTGTTTTCCCCGGCAACGGCCTATTGGGCCGTCGATAGCCTGATCGAGACAGGCGCAGAAGTCGATGTCGCCGCAAATGCCGGCGGCGCGCATGTCTTTCTCGGCTGCGACATCAATACTAACAACGGCACAAAGCAGGCCTGGGACATGTACGCGACACGCGGGCAGGGTGCCGGACCAGCTGAAGCCTACAGCCTGTCGCTCAAGTCCGAAGTCGAGCAGCCTTTGGCGGGCGCAGCGTCGACGGGATACATCGCGTCTGCAGTCCGTGTCGCCCTTGACGGAAACGCATCTTGCGTCGTCAAGATTCGGCGGATGTGGGGATATCTGCGCTACCCGGCTCCGGCTTGGTAGGGCGTAGCCACCCCACCGTCTCAGTAAAGAAGAAAATGAATAACTGAGATTTCGTCTGAATCTAAGCTTGCCCGTCGAATGAGAGTTTAGAAAAGGGGACATGATGAAATTTTGGGATGTCGTCAAAGCTGACATGCGTGCAAATGCCGGTCATGCGAATATGCTCAAGCTTCTCCCGACATTCATTTGCAATCCTGGATTCGCGGCCGTATTCCTTCATCGTGTCGCATGCAAACTGCGGCAGGGAGGCATGGTCCGGCGTCGGCTTGGGCTACTCGTCTGGCGTTGGAACGTCGGCCGTTCGGCGTGTCATATCAATCTTGATAGTGATATCGCGCCAGGCCTCTTCCTTCCGCATCCCACAGGTTTCGTCATCGGATCGGGCGCCAAGATTGGGTCGGGAACCACGATCTACCAGGCGGTAACGATTGGGAAGACTGCTTCTCCGCAGTATCCGGTGATTGGCGCGGGATGTGTCCTCTATCCCAATTTCCTTGTCATCGGGCCTCTCGCGATCGGCGACCGCGCCATCGTAGGCGCGGGATCCGTCGTGTTGAAAAGCGTGCCGGCGGACAGCATGGTGGTCGGTAATCCGGCAAAAATGCTGCTGGTAGGCCATCCGCAGAATGCGGTCGCCCAGCCAGTATAACGCGTTTTATCGTCCGGTCCGTACGATGGCCTACAGATTGAGAGCTATGGTGGTTGAAGCACCTTGTTCGCACATCACCCATCATCTAGTGATGGGTGACATTGTTGCGCATGTGGACCAGAAGTTTGATCGGATCGTAGGCAAACTCGCGGCTGTATGCCTGAATGAGCCGTGCCAGGAACTCCTGGGTTTCACCGGCAGCCGCATGCATCTGCAGATGCCGGACACAGTCTGCGAATGATGGATTCATGCGCGTTCTCCGCGCTGTCGAGCAAGCCGCCTCATGAATAGGAGCCGGGCACAATGGCGAGAAACAAAGCGGTGGCCAGCCCAAGGATCAGCGCGCATTCCACGACAACGAGCAGTACTCGACGGATCAGAAATGAGCGTCGTGCTGCGATAGGGGATCGTGTGTGGTCGAACACCGAATGACTTCGAAGGGGAAGACTGCGATAAGCTGCTTTTCCTTCCCACTCATCGGCTGCAAAAACCGCGGTGTATTTGGCTAAACGCTTCTTGGAAGACATGATGTCCTCCTCATGTTGAGGCCAAGGCTTTTAGCCCTTAAGCGGCAGCGCCCGCTACATTTGCTGCAGAAGACTAACCCTGCGCCTTATGCGCACCGATGGCAATAGAGGCATGCGCAGAGCTCCATGCGATCCGCGACCGATCACAGCCAATCGCTCATGACTACGTACAACGCTACGTGAACCGGATAACTGCCTTGAATGCAAGCTCGCCTGCGACGGTACCGTCCTCGGTGGTGATCTCAAAACGGCTGCCGTCGATGACGTGATGAGCCAACACCTTCTCAGCGAGCATTTCCCGCGCAGCTTCGGATGCTTCCTCGTAAGCTTCTTCGAAGGTAGCAAACTCGGCACCCTCCAAATCCCGCTCGAGAACGTCATGCCTCCGAATGTTGAAGTAATAGTGGGTCATGATGGCTCCGTTCAGTAAGCGCACCGAACAGCCTAACGGCACCAACGTTCCCAGCCCATGATGATTTGGCGAGGTTTCATGCTATTTTTGCGCCGTGATAGCCTCAATGCGGCGCGACTTAACTCACGCCGTTCGTTCCGCGCGGTGGAAGCGGCAATCGATGTAAGAGGTTCTAGCAACAAGGGCTGCAAGGCTAGTTACGCAGGCTTCTAGGTAAAGTAACCAACTTGCTAGCTGGTCCTTCGATCGTGAAACTCAGATCGAATTGGACTACCCCTTCCGGGTCGACAACCACCATCTCCCACGTGTCGCCCATCCAGCTATTCATCTCGCCATCATTTATCATCTCAGAAAAGGCCCTCAGCGCTTCCATTTTGACGTCTTCAATCGTCTCGAAATCCAGTCCCACTTGATCGACAGCGAAAACTCCATTTCGAACGTGGAAAAAATAGCGGGCCATTTCTAGGCCCTTTCTGCGATAGCTTTTGAGTAAAGCCGATATTAACGGCGCATAAACTGCTTGATAAGGTCGAGCTCAATATGACGTGTAACGTAAAATTTCCTCGCGGACGCTCAAATCATTTGGTGCGGGAAATTTCGGCCGAGTTCACTTGGCAACTAGGCTTTGTCATTGTCGTGCTCATGGCCTAAGGCCCGCTCGGCAACCTTACTCGCCGTTGTCTAATGACTGAAGCGGTGATTGGGTCGCAGTACCGCGTGATACCGAAAACCTCATGCCCGTTGATCTCAAGGCCAATGTCTATAGCCTGCATGAGACCACGCACGGGAGAACCGCTTCCAATTAACTGTCGTGCGCTTTATAGATGGAGATAGCAATAGTGACAGGGATATCTTTTGCATGGCCATTATACGCGGCAGCATTTCCTACTGTTATGATTGCGAAAAACGACGATTTATAAAACCTGCAGTCAATAAATGAGAAATATAAACGCTTTAGTTTAAAATTTCACTTAACAATTTGTTGCTTTCGTGTAACGTTGAGAACGTCCTAAAACGAACGAGTTTGGGTAATTTAAGTCTATACAATTCTTGTTTGATGTGGGCGTCTCCCGCATGCGGCGCCTTGCGGGCCATTTAATGTCTATGGCGGACAGTATACGCACAGGTATGCGGCCGGTCGTCTAAAATCGATTTCAAAGTTTCGGCACAATTGTGCAGTCATTAATTGGAGCGGACATGATGCCCGTCGCAAGTTCAGTTATCGCTCATTTACCACTGCCACAGCCATACCACCTGCAGCGTGGATTGGATGACTTGCAAGTCGATGTGGAGGTATTAAAGCTCGCTATCATCGATGACCGGCCACTGGAACGGGAGTGCCTCGCGCGAGGTCTTGTAGCGAACGGTCTTCGCATGAACGTTGAATTGTTTTCGACGATCTCTCTGTGGCGCAACGCCGCAAACACCACATATGTCGGCCTACTTATTAACATTGGTCGTGGCGATTTTAGTAAGACTTCATTCCGGCAGGACGTCCGGCAACTGGTCGCCGACTATCCTGATATTCCTATAATCTTTCTTGCCGAAAATAGAGAGATTCGGCAGGTCATCGATGCATTTGAACTTGGCGTTCACGGCTATATCTCGTCAGCGATCGGCCTTGCCGTCTGCGTTGGCGCGATTTCTCTGGCTGTAGCTGGTGGCGTTTTCGTCTCGGCTGATAATCTTGATGAGCTGCGCCAGCTCATCGCAGTCTCTACGGACAGAGATCAGCGGCGTAGTGAAATTTTTACGAGCCGCGAGATCAATGTCATTGATGCTTTGCACAAAGGTAAACCTAACAAGATCATCGCATATGAGCTTAATCTTCGGGAGAGCACGGTTAAGGTGCATGTCCGAAACATCATGAAGAAACTTCAAGTACGCAACCGAACTGAGGTGATATTTAAGGTCTCTGCAATGTTCGACGACTGAAGTCGGAACGAAGTCGGAGTATCAGAGTTGCCTACAACTTTCGGCTTCGAGCTGTTTTGTTCGTGTTTTAGCCTAACCATTGCAGGCCTTTACATAGACGGCCGATGTGATTGATGTTGCAACAGCCGCGCATATAGCGATGCATGCAGATAGCACGTGCTGGCGCAATGGTTTGTCGCTTGCACGTCGAGCCCTTGTGCGAATGGAAAACGATGCACAGGCATATTGCTTATATTGCGCGAAAAAATGGCTATTCAATACAATGACGCACTGTTTTTGCGATGAGATCATAGCTCTATTGGTTTCCCACATCAGGCCGCCTCACCCTAACCGGCGAGGGGTTTTTTGCGTTTCTTTCCTGAGTGTGACGATTGTCCCGAAGTTAACTCCGCCTGATTGTGCGGAAGTGTGACGATGTCGATGGGGGCATTGTTCCAGCCCAGAATAGTGCTCCTTTCAATCCCTCATAAGTTCCCATGAACCAACCTGACAATATCCGGGTAGTCGGGGGTGTGTCCAAAAGTGGATCGACCCCCCTACGGCTAGCCCCGCAGCACAACGGCCAAACTACCGGGATCTTGGTAGTGCTCCCCGAGGTTGGGGGAAACCCCAAGTCGCTTACGATTTTGCCTCCCCTAAATGAAAGGGTGCCGCCAACCTTGGTAAGGTGGCGGCTAAATTTTTTGCTCATTGGGAAGTGACACCGCAACGGTGCACACCCATAGACGGCTTTTTGCGGCTGTAAGTTTCAGCCTTCCATCATGTCGCACGTAGCGCACCAGCGCCCCATCATCATCTGATAGGTAACACTATCGCCGCGCGAAACCGCGGCGAAAATGCAGGGTGCCGGAAGGGTCTTCCGAGAACAGTCCGACTTGGAGCTTAGACAAGTTTAACAGGGTTGGTTTGCTGTCACGGCCAGACCTCTTTCAAGGTCATCTTATAAAGTACAATTTATGTGATTCCAAATGCAACTTATAAAGCCCGGCGACCCCTAGGGCGTTTGCGCTTTGGATCGTTCGGTAGCTTGTGCTCTTCACCTATCGCAATAAGCTGTTGCAGCGTTTTGGACATCGAATCCACGATCTTGCAATGTTGAGATTGCTTGTCTCGTCTCTGAGAGAGAAGGCCTGCTTCCTTAAATATGAGCAAATGTTGAGAAGTCGCGGATGGGGAGAGTCCAATTGTAGTTGCCAGATCCGCGACTTTTATTTCTCCGCGAGCCATACCTTGCACCATCCGGATGCGCATAGGATTAGCAATTGCCCGAAGGATGTTGGCTGCACGTCCAGCTTGCTCTTCCGTCATAATGTATGCTGACTTTCAAATCATTAGTAGAACTTTAAATTAGCGTCCAGCTGCGGATGCACTACACTTAGCGACGCCAGTACCGCAATAGAGCACCACACCAATCTATCGATTTCTCGACGAAGGTAGGCGTCGTAGCGACCCCCTGGCAAGTGCACCAGCCTGGACTCCCCTCGGTTTTGCGTAGTCCGCACGATGGCTGGTGATTTTCGATCATGAATAGCTGTCTAAAATGGGCCAGAGCCAAAAGACGAGTCGCCGGTACCGCTGTTGGCACTGCTCGTCGGTCCAGCGTAAATGCGCGCCTGCTGTGAACGCATCGAAAGCGTAGACGCGAACAGGATGTCCGGGCGGCAGGGAATCAAGGTGCTTGAAAAAGCTCGCTAGAAACCTGTCGAATGCTTGTGCATCGAGGTGGGACTTGTTCGGGTCCACCAGTGTCAAACTATAAATTTCAGCGAGCGCTGCATCGACCTTCGCGTTGCGGGTAGCGAAACTCCTAGCCTTGCGCATTCAGCAATCCATCGCAGATATCATCCTCTGTCACGTTGTGGAACACCTTCGATTCTGTCAAGCGGGAGTAGGCCTGCCTCTCCCGCGTCAACGACACATCACATGTTCTTCATATTGTGGATGAATTGGGGCGAGTGGCTGTTCACAACAGAGTTGCCACAGATGCATTTGGGTGATTTTACTTGCCTTGCAAACTCGACTGATCTGGCGAGTGTGGTGCGTTAAGGGGCAAGTGCCTACATTCGCAGCAACAGCCAAGTTTGCCAGTAGCAGTCCGTTCAAAAAGTGACACAAATGACGGCGCGGATTTGGGAGGATCAATCGTGTCGTATCGCTTGGAGAGCTACCTCACCTGTGTCAGCCTCTCGCTGTTTCTTTGGAGTGCTCTCGGCTTGCTGGCCTACCAGAGTTAAGGTGACGACTACTCGAGCGGAAGAGCCATCTGAGACACTCGGCTACCATCACCGTCATACAAATCACGTGTGGTTGCAGCAATGATCTCAGTGGACTGTCTGTGTATTATGGGTCGCCGGCTCATCAACGGCCGTGACGTAGTAGACGACTGTGCCTTGTCGATCGAGAGAGAACTGAGGTCTCTCTGACCCTGCGGTGATCAGGTCGACCCAGTTATCGAACGGTGCAATCTGTAGATATCCACACAGGTCTAGTAAGTGACGCAAGTGCGGTGCTTCCATAACAGATGATGCCAAATTGATGCCCCGGTAAAAAACATCAATACGGTAGTTCGAGAGAGCCAAGTCTATAGGGCGACGCAACCTAATTTTCTTCACTGTAATATAACGTCCTATTTTTTAGGATGTTATCTTGCGCCGTGTTTGCCTGTCTATAAGGCCTTAAGTCCGAGAGCACTTACTCAGAACGGCCTGCCACCACGCGCCATTACCCCTTCATCATCTGATGGTAGCTGTCCAAAAACAAAAACCCGAAGGTGCGCACACCTCCGGGTCAGCTAGCACGAAGCTATTCACGCTTCGGTTACCTTAAAATTCCTCCCAGCTGTCGGAAGAGGGGGCTGCGCTTGCTGAGGCTTTAGCACCGAAGGAACTAGCGATGCGGCTAACCATACTGCGCGCCGGGGAAGGCACTGGGTGCGAAGTTGCCGCGGCTTTAGCTGGTGCCTTGCGAAGAGCGGTTGTCGAGTGAGCCGATGCTGTTACAGCAGGTCGGGCAGCGGAAGCCCCCCCGCACTCAAACTGACCCACGAGTTCCTTCAAGCGGTTGGCTTCCAGGGCAAGCGTTGCCCCAGCCGCACTTGTTTCCTCTACCATTGCTGCATTCTGCTGTGTGACCTGATCCATCTGATTGACGGCGGTATTCACCTCGCCCAGTCCGACGGACTGTTCTCGTGCCGACGTTGCTATGGAGTCCATGTGCTGATTGACCGTAACGATGTAGCCCTCGATCTGCCTCAGAGCGGTCCCGGTGTCGCTGACCAACTTAACGCCGTTCTGCACTTCGGCTGACGAATTGCGGATAAGCTCCTTGATCTCCTTCGCCGCCTTGGCTGACCGCTGTGCCAATTCACGCACTTCCTGCGCCACCACCGCAAAGCCCTTACCTGCCTCTCCGGCACGCGCCGCTTCGACACCGGCATTCAGCGCAAGCAGGTTTGTCTGGAAAGCGATCTCATCGATGACGCCGATAATGTTGGAGATCTCGTTTGATGACTGCTCGATTTTCTGCATGGCGTCGACAGCGTTGGCAACAACTTGACCAGAGTGTGTGGCGCTCTGATTGGCGAGGATGGCAACGTTGCGGGCCTCTTCAGCGCGTTTGGAAGAATTGGCAACGTTGACTGTTATCTGATCGAGTGCTGCGGCCGTCTCTTCAAGTGATGCCGCTTGCTGCTCTGTGCGCTTGGACAGGTCGTCGGCACTACGGCTGATCTCGCGCGAGCCGCCGTCGATCGTGCTCGTAGCTTCTGCCACAGACGTAATCGTTGTGCGCAGTTGATCGACTGCTTGATTGAAGTCGCTACGGAGGGTCTCAAACTCCTCGGCAAACCGATCGGTCAGCTGGAACGCGAGATTTCCGGATGCCAGATGTTTAAGTCCATCTGCGAGGCCAGAGGTAGCCTGCGCCATTGCTGCAGCACGCTCACGATCCAGTTCCTCGCGGTTCAGGCGCTCTCGGTCAGAAAGGCTACGCTGACGTTCTGCCTCCTGTTCCAAGCTGCGTTTCGTCAATTCATTCTGACGGAACACTTCCACCGCTGCAGCCATGTTGCCGATCTCATCTGCGCGACCTGCGAATGGGATCATAGTATCTGCATCGCCGCCAGCAAGGCCGTTCATGGAGGCAGTGATGCGCGAAATTGGGCTCGCGATTTGTGACAACGCGAACCAAACAGCTGCTCCGATCACTAAAAGCACCAAGGCCGTAACTACCGACGCAATGATCACAGTCGTCTGGTATGCGTCCTGCGCAGCCGCATAAGCTTCAGCAGATCCCTTCTTCACGAACTCGACAAGGCTTTGGGTGTTGGTAACGACAGCGTCCGCACGCTTGATCAGTTTTTCGCGCAGAATGTTATTGGCTTCCTTGGTTTTGCCCGCCGTGGACAAAGCCAGCACTTCTTTACCCGCCTCCACGTAATCGTGAGCGCCGGTTTTGATGTTGTTCAGATAGCCCAACTCATCTGCCGTTGTCGGCGTGGTCAGATATCTCGTGACATCTTCGTCGATTGTGGAAAGCGCCTTCGCAATCGATGCTTCTGCCGCGGTCTTTCCTTCGGCATCATCCCTGAGGATGTGGCTTCGATACGCGATCCTTAGATCTGCAACGCGCGTTTCCAGATCCTTTGCGATCTCGACATTTGGCATCCAATTGCCGGCGATCGAGTCCATATTGCTATCAAGCTTGCTTAAACTCGACAGAGCCAGCGCAGCAAAGGCAGCGAAAGAAACAGCCAAGAGGCCGAAAATTGATGCCAGCGTAGTCCTGATGTTCGGCCTTTTCATGAAATTCCTCCAATTCTACTGGCTCACAGTGCCAGCGATGCCGGCGTTGTCTGGTTGAGTAGAATTGGAGACGAAACCCTGAGGAAGTCTTAAGTTTTAAATTTTGTCGAATAGCGAAATCTGGTATACTCTCTTAATACGCTGGTCAGGTTAGCCAAACGTCATCCCCAACCTGTCATCATCTGGTGGGGTGGCAGCTTACTGACTTAATGCAATGACCGGACACCGTGTGTCGCTTGTATAGAAACTGGCGTAACGACGTATATGACAGACCCCTTTGGATCGAGCATAAACTCGCGTCGCTCAGTCCCTACGATTACCTCAATCCACTCCTCGAATGTTGCTATGAGCAACTGTCCAGTGACATCGAGCAACAGTCGAAGATCCGATGGCGTCATCACCGATGTCGCGAGATAGACGCCCTGATGAATGACATCGATTCTGTAATTTTGCATGGTTGAGCTTTAGCTTCGAGACGCGTTTCAGTCCTTACGCGATAATGCGATCAGCCTTGCAAGCCGATTTCGGCCATAAGCTTAGCAATTAAGGTTACCCACGATTCATCGTCGACTGTGGCTGTTGATGATAAGTGCCGGTACGAGCTAACGTCAAGCGAACGACACATCCACAGATTATGGCGATGGAGGCCTGAGCACACCGTCAACGGGTATTCCAACTTCGCGAGTTAACTAACACCTAAACGGGGATCGACGTTCCCAAAGCATAGCCGCATATAATCAATATTAACCGTCGTTCATAAAGGTCTGTTCACGTCCGAGTGTAAGTATGAGGACGGAGGGCAGTCAATGAAACAGTTCCTGACAGATAAGCACGGAAACCTCGGCTTAATGGGCGCGCTATTGATGGTGCCGCTACTCGGTTCGGCCGGATTAGCAATCGATTATGGTCGAGCAATGCAAGTACAAAACTCGCTCCGCATGGCGGCCGATGCGGCGGCCCTAGCAGCCTTGGCGGACCAGTCGGCTGGAGTGCTTGTCGCGTCTGCGGGTGCAGCTGATGGCCGTGTGACCTTGTCGGAGGAAGAAGCGAACACGTTCTTTCGCATAAACTCAAAACCGGGGATGGATATCAACATCACCAAAGCAGAACTCGTCGTTACCAAGACGGGAAAGGACATGTCTGCGTCAGTGTCTTTCACGGCATCAATGCCGACTATGATCATGCAAGTGCTTGGCAACAAAACGATGGAGGTCAAGGGCGACGCGAAGGCGGTTTACCAAATCGCTTCTCAGAAAGACTTCTTCATGCTCTTGGACAACACGCCTTCTATGGGCGTGGGCGCTACGCAAAGTGACATCGACAAATTGATGGCGAACACAAGCGACAAATGTGCATTTGCTTGCCATATCGTGTCAGAGAAGGGCGTAGAAGACAAAAACAGCTACTACAACCTTGCGAAGAAGCTCGGAGTCACGACCAGAATCAACGTGGTGGCCAAGGCGGCGTCTGCGTTGATCAAGGAGGCGGGGGCTACTCAGCGTTTCGGTGGGCAATTCCGCTTTGCCACGTACACCTTTGGGAAGACGGCTCAAGACAAGAAAATGCAGATCGTCCAGACCTTAACGGACAGCATGAAGACCGCTTCCGACAGCACTGCTCTTGTCGATCTCATGAGTATCCCAAACCAGGGTTACAACGACGACCAGCAGACGCCGTTTGATGATGTGCTCAAGGACGTGAAGAAGGAAATGCAGAAGGAGGGCGCCTTCGATAAAAAGAACGGAAGGGATCCTGTCCTGTTCTTCGTGTCTGACGGTGTTGCAGACCATGCCAAGGCAACAGCTTGCAAAAAGAAGAAGACGAATACGCGCTGCATGGAGCCGATCGACACCGACAATTGCCAGGCAATCAAGGATGCTGGAGCGACAATCGCCGTGCTCTACACGACCTATTTGCCCCTGCCGAGCAACGATTTCTACAAGCAGTGGATCAAGCCGTTCCAGAGCGAAATCGGCGTGAAGATGCAGGAATGCGCTTCCCCTGGTTTCTATTTCGAAGTCAGCCCAACGGGTGGCATTGAGGAAGCGATGAAGGCGCTCTTCAACAAAACCATCGGAACTGCGCGGCTCGTGCTATAGCGCACCGGGATGCCGAGGCTGCCTATACCGTCGTACGGTACAGTCTTGGCGCTCACCCCATTACCCAGCTTTCGCGCTCTTTCCTTATGTACTGGGGTGACCGCAGCTCCCAACCAACACACATACCGTCACTACATGACACGGAAGTGCTCACTTAAGTCGCAGTGCGGATCTGAAGGGAACTCGACGGACGACTTCGCCGTCTTCCGATGTGATCTCGAAACAATTGCCATCGATGACCTCGTCTGCCAAAACCTTTTCGGCGATTATCTCCCGTGCAGCCTGCAAAGCTTCATCGTGGGCTGCGTTGATGGAATGGAAAACAGCACCTTCGAGATCCTTTTCAAGGATGTCGTGCTTGCGGACGTGAAAATAGTATCTGGGCATAATGCCTCCGCTGAAAACGTCATTAAACCCCAGAAATCTGCTTCAGTTCCCGCGAACACTATCAGATTGTCCAGTAGCGGACTGAGTCTTGAAAGCTACAAAAATTGCGGCATAACTTCCCCCTTGTTAAGTTGGAGGGGTGCCATGGAAAAAGTTATCAAGAAGCGCCGGGCGAAAGGTCAAGCAGCGATCGGCGACATTCATGCGACCAAGCTAATAGTTACTTCGATGATCGAAGACGAGTTGAAGCAAAGGCAAGCGAAGACTCAGAAGCTGAAGGAAATGCGCTTGGCAGCGGCGAAGGACGCCGCGAGCCCGATTAGATGAGACTTAGGGAGGGGCTCCCGAGGCTGAATCGCGCTGTTCAAGAGGCGTGTCCTTGTGTCAAAGCTCAACTAACTGACCCGCGTACCGCCGCAGGTGACCGGGGCAGCTGATGACTCCGATTGCTTTCATGTTCAGATGGGATAGGAAAGAAGGACCGCTTGGCACTTAAGGCGGGGGCTAGGACGGTACAACCACCATGCTTGACCGGTGCAGATTGCTTGTCTTGGAAGACGAGCCTCTCATTGCGATTGATATCGAAGACACATTGGCCCAAGCGGGTTTTGGTGAAATCACCATACTACGCAGCTGTCATGATGGCCTTGAGTATCTGAAAGGCGTGCGACCTGACGCTGCACTGCTTGACCTGACTTTGACAGATGGAGTGTGCCACAAAGTAGCTGAGCGGCTGCGGCAGATGGAGGTGCCCTTCATTGTCTATTCCGGACTGGAAGCTGACCACAAGCAATATGGTGAGATGTTTCGTGGCGCTTCTTGGCTTCTCAAGCCAGCGCAGCCGGAAGAGTTGGTCGAAGCAATTTTAAGCCTGATCGGTTCGACCGATCAATAAGCTAATAGGTCCGTTCGTTCGTTGCAGGCGACCGCGAGGAAATGCAGCGTGCCGGAGGGGGCTTCCGGGAACGTCCGAGTTGGAGCTTTGACACGTTCGACAGCGTTGGTTTGCCGCCACACCCAGACCTCTTTCGAGGCTAGCTTATTAAGCACAGTTTAAAGTAATTCGAAATACATATTAGCGAGAGCTGCGGCTTCTGAAGCGTTTCCGGGTTGGGTCCATCGACGGCGCATGCTCTTCGCCGATAGTAATCAGCTGCCGCAGGGCTTTCGACATAGATGGTACGATCTTGCAATGTTGGGATTGCTTGTCTCGTCTTTGAGCAAGAAGGCCCACTTTTTTGAATATGAGCAAATGTTGAGAAGTAGCGGATGGGGAAAGCCCGATCTTGTTGGCCAAATCTCCGACTTTTATTTCCCTGCCGGCCATCCCTTGAACCATCCGGATGCGCATAGGATTAGCAATTGCCCGAAGAATGTTGGCTGCACGTCCAGCTTGCTCTTCCGTCATAGTATAAGCGGCCCTTCAAATTACTAATTAAGATTTTAGCTCTAGTGGATTAATGCGCCGATACGCTGAAGCCTAGTGACGCCAGTATCGCCATACAGCACCACACCAATCTATGCACTTCTCGACGAAGGTAGGTGTCGCGGAAATTCCTTGGCAATTACACCAAGTTGGCATGCCTCGAGCCTTGCGTAACCCGCACGACGGCTGATGATTTTCAATCATGAATAGCTATCCAAAAGGGGCCAGAGCCTGGCAAGTCGCTGGTACCGAAGTTGGCACTGTGCGCTGGTCCAGTTAAATGCGCGCCTGCTGTGAACGCATCAATAGCGAATAAACGGACAGAGTCCCCGGGCGGAAGTAAAGTAAGCTGCTCGCTGATGTTAGTTACAAACTTGTTAAATGCTTGTGCGTCAAGCTCGAACTCGCGAGGGTACGCAAGTGTCATTCGTTGGATTTCTTCGAGCGCCAAGTCGGCTTGCGCGTTGCCGGTGGAAAAACTTCTAGCCCTCCGCATACAGCAATCCCATGCAAGCAACAGTGTTTCTACCGTTGGGTGGCGTGCATGATTCTGTCAAGCGGGGGTATGGCAGATAAGCCGGGACATGCGCACGTTAGCTTCACTCCAGCTAGTCATGCATACTGGTGCTTCGGAGGCTGGCTTTACCGTTGCCCGGTTACAGTCTCCGCGGTTCTTCCTGGACTGCAAAGCCCGTGGCGCAAGCTGCGGGCTTTTGCTTTGGGAGCTTTGTAGAACGTTGCATCGGCAGCCCATCATCATGTGGTGGGGTCGACCCGACATGGAAAGGCCCGCTCGATGCGGGCCTTTTTTACGTACCAGGTTTTGGCGATATCTGGCGGAATAGGAGTAACGGCGTCACGCCGTATGCATCCGTTGGCCGACCTAACATGGCTCTCGCCGCCGGAATGACATTGGTTCCCATCAGTAGGGCGAGCATGCCGAGTTTTGAGCCGGCAACCATCTGTTTTGCGATCTCAAATGGCGTTCCGTCGTTCATGGCTGCATCAATATCCGGGTTGGCATCGAGCACACCGACGATGTTCCAATCGTTGCCAATGGACATCCCGTGTTTCAAGGCCAAGTCTGAGGGCGCGACGGTGATGCTATCTTCCCGAAGCGTACACCAAACATTGTCGTTTTCATCACTTATAGAGGCTTGTATTGAGTGGGGGAGCACAGACAGCATCTCCAGCGCTGCTTCAGCCTCATTGCCGATTTTAGCGTCAGCCTTCTTCGAGCTGCCCTGTTGGCGTCGTTGCGATCTGCTCATCCTTTGAGAAATCGGGCTGCCGTCGGACTCTGCTTCCTTAGCGCCGGCAATAATTGTTTTCCGCATTGCAGGCATGTCCCAGACCTTTTTAAGGATTCCGAGATCGAAGAGTGAGAGGTCTCCGGAAAAAACAACTAGGTCGCCGATCCCAGACGTCGAAAGATCTCGCCGAAGCAGTTCGTGCTGTTCGGCGTAGTCCAAGAACGCGAGTGCGTTTGCCCATCGAGTGTCATAGGTCTTAAGAGATTGCTTTCCGTATTCGCTGACGGCATCTGTACCTTCGCTGATCGTGCCTTTCAGCACGCCTACCGATCCTGCGCCCTGGGTATTTAACGTCGACTTGCGGGATCTGTGGGCACGCTCTGTCGTAGCCAGCTGTGTCAGGGACCCAGACGGGTCGAACTGGGCAAGAAACGAGGAAATCCTGATTGCGTCATAGTACAAGAAATCAAAGACGGAATTTACGGCCTGCTGGTCTGGCTCCTCGTTCGATTGATCGCTCGATGGCGTTGACTTCACGTTCAATCTCCCGTGTTTCAGTCTCTAACAATTTGCCTCGTTTCACAAATTCTGACGGAAAATTGGACAGAAGGTACTCCAAGGCAGAGTTCAACTTCCGGCGGTTATCAGTCTTGTGATCGCGATCTTCGGACATGCGGCTAATTCCTGAACTCTTGCACCAGAGGTAGGGTAGCTGATAATTATGAACAAGCTTCCGGGCAATAAAGCAGCCATGGCGCTGGGAGTCGAGTGACCGATGATCACGCTGCGCCTCGTAAATCAACTGCTGGGGTAAGTCCACCCAGAAGAAGGCCGATCATAGCTCGTTTATATCTGACATGGAAAGGCCCGCTTCAATGCGGGCCTTTCTGCGTTCTGGGCTTGGTCACATGTCGCTGGTGTACTGGTGACCGTTGAACCGATCGGCGACCAGGCGTCCGGCGTTCGTGCGCGGATGCACATAGGTCTCCAGAAAGATCGACGAGCTTTTCCAGTCGCCTGCCGCCATGGCGGTCCGGATGTCGGCGCCGGCGTCCATGGCGTTCGTGGCGAACGCGTGCCGTCCGCAGACGTGGCTGGACTTGTAGCTGATGCCCGCACGACCGCAGACGGCTTTGATGCGCTCGTTGACGCTGTGCCTGTTGGTGATGCGGAACACGCGGTCATGGCCGCTGCTCGCTGCATTCAGCTTCATCAGGCGATCCATCAACTCGTCGGTCAGGTGACGCAACGAGTTCGTCCTGGTCTTGGTCTTTAACAAGAGTGCCGTTCGTGTGGTGAAGTCCACTTGAGGCCAGCGCAGCGCGACTGCCTCGCTTACGCGTGCTCCGGTCTGCGACATGAACAGCACGCATGCGGCCATGTGATCGAGGCGTCCATCCCTCTCGCACTGCCGGATGAAGGTATGCAGCCAAACATGAGATGCCGGCTTGACGTACCGCACCTGGTCCTCTTTGAAGCGGCGAATACGGATGATGTTGCACCATCCCCGTTCGTAAGCATGCATGATGACGGCCCGCGCCGGCGCGATCGCCTGCCTGTTGCGCGTCGATCCCTTGTGAGTGGGGTAGAGATCCTCTGCCATCTTCCGGACGTCGAATGGGAAGATCGAGGCCAGCGCCCGACCCTCGAAATATGCGAGCATGCGGGGCAAGTAGCGATCGCAGCCGCCGTTCTGCACATAGCTGTTGGCCGCCTCGGCGAACGTCATGGCATGCGGCTGAAGATCGTTACGGATGGGGAAGACGTTCGGACGGTAGACGTTGCTCGTCTCGTGAATCGTCGATAGTTTGGCGTTAGCCATCTGACACCTCGAATGTTGGATTGGTTAGAGCCCGTGGAGATCCTGGCAGACCTCCGCGGGCTTGTTACAATCTACAGATGCTTCGAGGTTGGGAAAGAGTCCTCTGGGATTTGATAGCGTGAAAGGTTAATGCAGCGCGCTTCCCGAACAGCTTCCGCACAGCTTCGCGGAACATCATTAGAACAAAGTGGGATGGACTGCATCGCGAAAGCCCAGAGTTGCGGGCTTTCGCGAATACATACGTCGTTCGGGACGTGGGGGTCGCAAGTTCGAATCTTGCCACTCCGACCAGCTCGAAAGCCCGCGAAAGCGGGCTTTTTCGTTTCGATTGCCTTCCAGACGTGATGGCTTGCGGAATGCCCTTCTCCAGGGGGGCTGGAACGAGAACCCGGCGACAGCGGGTGCGGGGGTCGGTGTCAGCGGGCACGACGAGCGGCTGCGTTCTTCGCATCTACCTTTCCATCCTGCATCACAGCGTCTCGCAGTATGACGGTTGCGATCCCTCACACGCGCTTCATGACCATTTCACCATCGGGCACGCCTCCGCCTGCCGGAAAACGGTGCGCGCAACGCGCTTTACGTTCGTGTTTTGATGCATGTCGTTTCCCGAAGCCGCTGCACACGTTCGGGCGACAGGCATGAGCCGATCTTGCGGTCGCGGATGGCGTTAACGCGGCGTTAACAACCTGCCCCCAGATATGGAACGCTTAATTAATAGTTTTCTACTAACGTAAGCGCGTGCTGTTTAAAAGACGCGACGATGCATTCAGGGAACACACTCACACGATCGGCCCGGATCCCGCGAGCGCGCCGAACGCCGGCGTTCCGGCCGGCCCGTTGCGACGATGTGCGTGGCGGTTGCGATGCGCGCGGGGGTCCGCAGAGCCGTCGCCGTGATGTCGGCCGGGGGCTGCCTTTCCCTGTTCTTGTCCGCGTCCTTGTCCGTCCTCGTCCATCCGGCGGGCCTTGCGCCGCGGGCCGTCTTCCCACGCCGGCACGTCGTTCGTCTCCTATCGCCAAAGTTTCAGCAGATATGTGGTATTCCCCATGAAGAACCTTACGATTTCCCGCCTCACCCTTGCATTCGGAACCGTTGTCTCGATCGGCATGCTCGCTGCCCTTGGCCTCCAGAACATGGCCTTGCAAAAGCTCAAGATTGGAGGCCCCGTCTATGCCGAGATCGAGGCCCACAAGGATCTCGTTGCCGACGTGCTGCCGCCGCCGCTCTACGTCGTGGAGGCCTACGGGCTGGCGAGCGAGGCCTTCATTCACACGGACGTACGGCAGAGAGATCTCGACAAGATCAAGGTCCTGAAGAACGCCTTCGACGAGCGCCGCGCCTATTGGGACCGCTCGGGCATTTCCGATGAGCTGAAACGACTGGTGAGGACGGATCTGGAGACCGCCGACGCCTTCTGGAGCGTCGTGCTGGGGCCGTATACCGAGGCAGCGGCAGCAGGCGATACCGACCGGATGCGCCCCGTCCTCGACGATCTCGAGGAACGCTTTCATATCCACCGCGAGGCGGTCGACCGCCTGACCGAGGCCGCGAACCAATCGATGACGAACATCGAGAGTTTTGCGGACAGGCAGGACTCCGTCTACAGCATCAGCGCCCTGACGGGCGGTGCGGCCTCTCTCTCGCTGTTTCTTGCCGGTCTCTGGGTCATTCGACGCCGCGCCGTCACGCCTCTCTCGGCCTTTGCGACCTATATGGGCAGGCTGGCCGAGGGCGACTATTCCAAGGACGTTCCCTACAAGGCGCGGCAGGACGAGATCGGCGGCATGGCGCGCGCGGTCGAGGTGTTCCGGCGGGCGGCGCTCGACCGCATCCGCATGCGGGAGGAGATGGAGACGGCGCGGCGTGCTTCCGAGGAGGAGCGGGCGAACCGCGCGCATTTCCAGGCGGAGCAGGCCGCAAATCTCGAGGTCGTCGTGAACACGCTCGGAGCGGGTCTCGGAAGACTTGCGGAGTGCAACATCCGGATGACCATCGATCAACCCTTCTCTCCCGAGTTCGAAGCGCTCCGGCACGACTTCAACAATTCGATCGCGACATTCCAGGCGACGCTCGAGCAGGTGCTCGACAAAACCCGACACATCAGCGCCAACTCCGAGGCGATGCGGGAGGCGGCGGACAATCTCTCCAAGCGGACCGAGCAGCAGGCCGCCGCGCTTGAAGAGACGGCGGCAGCGCTCGAGCAGGTCACGTCGACGGTCCGGGCATCGACCGAGCGGACGGCCGAAACGCGCGACCTCGTTCGCGACGCGCGCGCCTGCACGTCGGGCTCGACAGCCGTTGTCGGCGAAGCCATCAAGGCGATGTCGCGGATCGAGACCTCGTCGGATGCGATCGGGCGGATCATCGAGGTGATCGACCAGATCGCCTTCCAGACGAACCTGCTGGCCCTGAATGCCGGCGTCGAGGCCGCCCGGGCGGGAGAATCCGGACGAGGCTTTGCCGTCGTGGCCCAGGAGGTGCGGGAACTGGCACAGCGCTCCGCCACCGCCGCCAAGGAGATAACGGCCCTCGTCCAGATGTCGCGCGGCGACGTGGCGAACGGCGTCAAGCTGGTCGGAGACACGGTGAGCGCCTTGTCGAAGATCGACAGCTACGTCAGCGAGATCAATACCAAGGTCGAGGCGATCACCATGGCGGCGCAGGAACAGTCCGTGGGCCTCGGGGAAATCAGCTCGGCCGTCAATTCGATCGACCAGATGACGCAGCAGAATGCTTCCATGGTCGAGGAGACCACGGCGATCAGCCATGCGCTCGCGGCGGACTCCGGCGAGCTCACGGGACTTGTCGGGCGCTTCCAGCTGAACCGGCGAAAGGCGATCCGCGAGCCTGGAACGCCGGCGGCCCTGTTCGCAAGGCCGGATTTTAGGAAAGCCTCGTAAGCGCGCCTGTCGGGACGCGGCGGAGACACCGCCGCGCATTTCTTGTGGGGCGGGGGTCGCGTCCGTCCTTTGCCGTCCGGGCGCCAAGCAGCGCTCATCCAGCCAGAACGGGACGCTGGAAGGTTGATCTCGATCAACGCCGGTTTCCCCGGGAACGGTAGAGATCATCATGCCGCCAGCCGCCGTTGTGAAGGGTCCGACCGCGTGAGAGATGAAGAGATTGCTCCGATGTCGCAGATCCCGGCCCCATGCCGTGCCTGCGACGCCCGCCTCCATGGCATCTGCGGCGCGCTCGACGCCACCCAGCAGACCGTCCTTGCACGGTCGTCGACGCGGCGCAGCTTGTCGCCGGGCAGTTCGCTCATCAACGAGGCTCAGCCTGTTGATCGCTATGCCGTCATTCTGTCGGGTGCGGTAAAGCTCACAAAAAGTCTCAGCGATGGTCGCGAACAGATCGTCGGACTGCAGTTCTCACCCGACTTTCTCGGCAGGCCCTTCCAGGAGGAGAGCATCGTCACCGCCCAGACGGCAACAGCCGTCGTCCTCTGCTCGTTTCCGCGCAAAACCTTCGAGAGCCTGATCATGCAGTCGCTGCTGCTGGAGAACCGTCTTCTTCGGCAGACCTTGAGCGAACTCGATGCTTCGAGAAGCTGGATGCTGACGCTCGGGCGCAAGACGGCGCAGGAAAAGGTGGCGAGCTATCTTCTTCTGATTGCCGAGCGATGCTGCGTCGACGGCGTTCGAGGTTCAGCGCCGCTGAGCTTCGACCTGCCGATGTCCCGCCTCGAAATCGCGGACTATCTCGGGCTGACCATCGAAACGGTGAGCCGGCAGCTGTCGAAGCTGCGTGCGGAAGGGATCATCGCCCTCCGTCAGAGCCGTCATCTGCAGTTGATCGACCCGGTCCGCCTGAAGCTCAGGTCAGGGACCTGACGGTCCTGTCAGCGATCACAGCGGCCACATGCTCGACCTCGAACGCCACGTGGCGTCGCAGACCCTCGAAAAAGCCGCGGAGCATGAAGCCGAAGGTTTCGGGGTCGCGGAGACGGCCGGCATGTCCAAGCTCGAAAAGCATGGCGGTAATGTCGTCTGCGAAGAAGGCATCCGCGACATGTTCGGTGCGAAGACGGTCGGTCGAAAGGGAGGCGCGGTCGTATGACGCGATCTGATCGTAGAGCGGAAAGAGCACGTTCTCTTCATAGGCGTGCGCATGCCTCAGGCCCGGAAGCAGGCGTTCCGCGAGCGATAGACAGGCGAGTTCGTCAACATTGCCCGGCAACCGGTCGGCGATGTCCTCGAGTTCGGCGCAAAGTGCCATTTTGCCAGCATGGATCAGGCGCACGGCCTGCATGACAGGGCGCTCCTGAAGGTTGAGGTGCGAAAGGCACTCTGCCGGCGCCGATGAGATTCGTGCGCCGATCGCGTTCTTCACCGCTGCCATGGTCCGCTCTCCGTTGTTGCGCCCCCAGACTAGCGATGCGGAACACGAGATCTTTGACATAGATCAAGGCCGCTGCGCGCGGAATGCGGGAAGGGTGTTGCGACAACAGAGCCGGGGACCGCTTCATGAGGTATGCAACATCCATCGTCAGCTTGGGAATAGCCTGCTTTCTTGCGGTTCTCGCTGCCGCTTTCGCGCACGACGCGGCCTTCGCAAAGCACATGTGGGTGCTGGCGATCGTTCTCGTCGTCGGCGTCATCGCGCTTTTGCGCCAGGTCGACTTCCAGCCTGCGCCAGCGGTCGATCCATCCGCCTACATGGATGGGCCGATCCGCTACGGACTGATCGCAACGGTGTTCTGGGCCGTCGTCGGCTTGCTGGTCGGGGTGGTCATCGCCCTGCAGCTCGCCTATCCGCTCCTCAACATCGAGCCGTGGTTCAATTTCGGCCGGCTCCGCCCCCTGCACACGTCGGGCGTCATTTTCGCGTTCTGCGGAAACGCTCTCATCTGCACGTCGTTCTATGTCGTCCAGCGAACATCGCGCGCCCGTCTCTTCGGCGGCGATCTCGCCTGGTTCGTCTTCTGGGGCTACCAGCTCTTCATCGTCATGGCCGCGACCGGCTATCTCCTCGGCATCACCGAAAGCCGCGAATATGCCGAACCCGAGTGGTATGTCGATATCTGGCTGACGGTCGTCTGGGTCGCGTATCTCGTCGTCTTCCTGGGAACGGTGATCAAGCGGCGTGAGCCCCACATCTACGTGGCGAACTGGTTCTATCTCGCCTTCATCGTGACGATCGCAATGCTGCACATCGTCAACAATCTCAGCATGCCGGTGTCCTTCCTCGGCTCGAAGAGCTACTCCGCCTTCTCCGGCGTCCAGGATGCCCTGACGGAATGGTGGTACGGCCACAACGCGGTCGGCTTCTTCCTGACCGCCGGCTTTCTCGGCATGCTCTATTATTTCGTGCCGAAGCAGGCGAACCGCCCGGTCTATTCCTACCGGCTCTCCATCATCCATTTCTGGGCGCTGATCTTCCTCTACATCTGGGCAGGCCCGCATCACCTGCATTTCACGGCCCTGCCGGATTGGGCGCAGACGCTCGGAATGGTGTTCTCCGTCATGCTCTGGATGCCCTCATGGGGCGGCATGATCAACGGCCTGATGACCCTGTCGGGGGCCTGGGACAAGCTGCGCACGGACCCGATCATCCGCATGATGGTCGCCGCCATCGCCTTCTACGGCATGTCGACCTTCGAAGGCCCGATGATGGCGGTGAAGACGGTCAACTCGCTGTCGCACTATACGGACTGGACCATCGGCCATGTGCACTCCGGCGCGCTCGGCTGGAACGGCCTCATGGCCTTCAGCGCGGTCTACTACATGACGCCGAAGCTCTGGAACCGCCCGGCGCTCTACTCGATGCGCATGGTGAGCTGGCACTTCTGGCTCGCGACGCTCGGCATCGTCGTCTACGCCGCGGTCATGTGGGTCTCGGGCATCCAGCAGGGCCTCATGTGGCGCGAGCACGATGAACAGGGCTTCCTGGTCTATTCCTTCGTCGAGAGCGTGGCCGCCCTTCATCCCTACTATCTGATCCGCGCCTTGGGTGGGCTGCTCTATCTTTCGGGAGCGCTCGTCATGGCCTGGAACATCACGATGACAATCCTTGGGCATCAGCGCGACGAAGCTCCGATCGGCGGCCTGCTCCCTTCGCTTCAGCCCGCCGAGTAGGAACCCGCCATGGCTCTGATGGACAAACACGCGATTATCGAGCGCAACGCGACGCTCCTGCTGATCGGCTCGCTCCTCGTCGTCACGATCGGCGGCATCGTGGAAATCGCACCGCTCTTCTACCTCGAGAACACGATCGAGAAGGTCGAGGGCATGCGGCCCTACACGCCTCTGGAGCTTGCCGGCCGGAACATCTACGTGCGCGAAGGCTGCTATGTCTGCCATAGCCAGATGATCCGGCCCTTCCGGGACGAGGTCGAGCGCTACGGGCATTACAGCCTCGCGGCGGAGTCGATGTACGATCATCCGTTTCAATGGGGATCCAAGCGGACGGGCCCCGATCTCGCCCGCGTCGGCGATCGCTACTCCAATGCCTGGCATGTCCAGCACCTGGAAGATCCGCGGTCGGTGGTGCCGGAATCGATCATGCCGAGCTACGCCTTCCTGAAGACGACGCCGCTCACGGACGGCGACCTGTCGGCGCACCTCACCGCCAATGCTGATGTCGGCGTGCCCTACACGGCCGACATGATCGAAAACGCGACGGCAGACGCAAGGACGCAGGCGAGCGCCGACGCGGATACGACCGCGCTGGAGGCCCGCTACCCGAAGACCAAGACCGGCGACTTCGACGGCGACCCCCAGGCCGTGACCGAGATGGATGCGCTCGTCGCCTATCTCCAGATGCTCGGCACGCTGGTCGACTACAAGACCTACGACGAAACCGGCGGCGATCGCTAGGAGAGGCAGACGATGGACTATCATTTCATGCGCACGTTTGCAGACAGCTGGGGGCTTCTGGCCATGCTGGCCTTCTTCGTTCTGGCCTCTGCCTTCGCCTTCCGCCCGGGAAGCAAGATCTTGTCCGAAAACGCCGCCCGCATCCCGCTGAAGGACGATTGAGATGACCGAGAAACACATCGACGACGTGTCGGGCGTTCGCACGACGGGGCATGAATGGGATGGTATCCGCGAGCTGGACAATCCCATGCCGCGCTGGTGGGTCTGGACCTTCTACGCCACGATCATCTGGTCGCTGGGCTATGTCATCGCCTTTCCGGCATGGCCGCTCCTGAAAACCTCCACCCAGGGCGTGCTCGGCTATTCGAGCCGCGCCGAGGTCGACCGGGATCTGCAGGCAGCCAGCGCGGAGATGGACGTCTACCAGACCGCGATCCGCGAGAGGACGATGGACGACATCCTTGCGGACGAAGCGCTCCGGCCCATCGCCATTGCCGCTGGCGCCGCGGCGTTCAAGATGAACTGCGTCCAGTGTCACGGCTCCGGCGCCGAAGGATCGAAAGGCTTTCCCAACCTCAACGACGACGACTGGATGTGGGGCGGAAACCCCGACCAGATCCGCCAGACGATCGCGCACGGGATCCGCTTCACCAAGGACGGCGAGACGCGGGACAGTCTCATGCCTCCCTTTGCCGACGTTCTCGAGCCGGCCCAGATCGCTCAGGTCAGCGCCTTCGTCGCCAGCCTGTCGGGCCCCGTCCGGGATCCGTCTCTCATCGCTGCGGGCAAGACGGTCTTTGCCGAGAACTGCGCCGCCTGCCACGGCGACAACGCCAAGGGTAACAGGGAGATGGGCGCTCCGAACCTGACGGACGCCATCTGGCTCTACGGGTCGGGCGAGGCGTCGATCGCCGCGCAGGTACGCGCGCCCCGCGCGGGTGTCATGCCGGCGTGGAACGACCGCCTGGGAGAGACGACGGTCAAGGAACTGGCCACGTTCGTCCATGAGCTCGGCGGTGGCGAAAAGTAGGTCGGCTTGATCTGGATCAACAGGCGCAGCGGGGTTGTGCGGCATAAGCATTCCGACGAACGCCTGGCCGGACCGACCGGCTCGATGTCGCCAGAAGAGAGGCAGCCACGCTCATGCAGACCGACGACGCGCCGAAGGCTCAGATCCTCACCCGTCCGACGCCTGCCAAAGGCCCGGCCCTTTATGCGCGCCGCCGGAAGATCTTCCCGAAGCGCGCCACGGGCACGTTCCGGCAGTTCAAGTGGATCGTGATGGCGATCACCCTCGGCATCTACTACGTGGTGCCCTGGATACGGTGGGATCGCGGGCCCTATGCGCCCGACCAGGCGGTCCTGATCGATCTGGCGACCCGCCGCTTCTATTTCTTCTCCATCGAGATCTGGCCGCAGGAGTTCATCTATGTCGCGGGTCTGCTTGTCATGGCCGGCATCGGCCTGTTCCTCGTCACGTCGACCATCGGGCGCGCCTGGTGCGGCTATGCCTGTCCCCAGACGGTGTGGGTGGACCTGTTTCTGGTCATCGAGCGCTTTTTCGAAGGAGACCGGAACGCCCGCATGAAGCTCGACGCGGGGCCGTGGACCTTGCGCAAGCTGCGGATCCGGACCCTCAAGCATGCCAGCTGGCTCCTGGTGTCGGTCCTGACCGGCGGCGCGTGGATCTTCTACTTCGCGGACGCGCCGACCTTGGTGCCCGACCTCCTCAGCGGCAACGCCATCTCGACGGCCTACATCACCGTCGCCATTCTCACGGCAACGACCTACACGTTCGGCGGCCTCATGCGGGAACAGGTCTGCACCTACATGTGCCCCTGGCCCCGGATCCAGGCGGCGATGCTGGACGAAACCTCGCTCACCGTCACCTATAACGACTGGCGCGGCGAGCCGCGCTCGCGTCACACGAAGAAGGCGGCAGCGGCAGGCGAGAGCACCGGGGATTGCGTGGATTGCAATGCCTGCGTGGCCGTCTGTCCCATGGGCATCGATATCCGCAACGGGCAGCAACTCGAATGCATCACCTGTGCCCTCTGCATCGACGCCTGCGACGACATCATGGGCAGGCTCGGACGGGAGCGCGGCCTTATCGGGTACTCGACGCTGAACGACTACGACAGCAACATGGCGCTCGCGACCCGCTCGGGAACGGCCCTGATCACGCCGGAGCTGGTGCGCACGCCCGAGGGCGGCTTCAACGCAGCGGTTGCGCACTTCCACTGGCGGAAGATCCTTCGGCCTCGGACCTTCCTCTACTTCACGGCCTGGAGCGCGGTCGGCCTGTCCATGGCGCTCGCGGTGGCAACGCGGGATCGGCTCGAACTGAACGTGCTCCACGACCGGAACCCGCAATTCGTGCGACTGTCCGATGGCGCGGTGCGCAACGGCTACACGGTCAAGATCCTCAACATGATCCCGCAGCCGCGCACCGTGATCCTGCAACTCGATCCGGCCTTCGACGGGGCGACGATGACGATCGCCGGGGCAGATCTCGAAAACGTCAAAACGGCGGAGATCGCGCTGGAGCCGGATCGGCTGAAGACGCTGAAAGTCTTCGTCCGCGCTGAGCCGGGCCATGTGGCTTCCGGCCCGCAACCCTTCCTCCTGAAAGTCAGCGATCCCGCCTCGGGCGAAACCGCAGGCTACATGGCGACATTCAACGCTCCGGAGACCGTACGATGAACACGCCTTCCCGAAATGCCGGCTTTACGGGCCGGCACATGCTGGCCGTCATGGTCGCATTCTTCGGCATCATCATCGCCGTCAACATCACCATGGCCCGGCTGGCGGGCTCGTCCTTCGGGGGGCTCGTCGTGGAAAACAGCTATGTCGCCAGCCAGGAGTTCAACAGCCGTCTGAAGCGGAGGCGCGACCAGCTCGATCTCGGCTGGAAGCCGGCGCTGGAGATCCAGGGCGGCACCATCCGGTTTCACCTGACCGACCGGGGCGGAAAACCGGTGGCGGTCTCGTCGGTCGTCGCCGAGTTCCGTCATCCCTCTTACCAGGCCAAGGACTGGGCGGTTCGTCTTCAGCCGACCGCGGATGGCGGCTTCGAGGCGCGGGGGGCGGCCCGGGACGGCGTCTGGACGGTGCAGCTGGACAGCGATGTCGGCCGCCAGACGCCGTATCGCGTGATCCGCCGCATGACGATCACGATGGGAACAGGCCAATGAGCTGCTGCGCTGCCTTTGCGATGCATACGGAACTGGCAAAGCCGACCGGCCTGTCGTCGGACGAGCTTCGGGTCGCGTCGAGCGCGCTGGGGGAGGGACTGTACCAGTCCGAGATCGCCGTCCCCCTTATGCATTGCGCCGCCTGCATGCAGGTCATCGAGCAGGGGCTTCTCACCCTTCCCGGCGTCGTGTCGGCAAGGGCGAACCTGTCAACGAGGCGCGTGACCGTCCGGTGGGCGGAACCGGACGTTCCGCCTCTTGTCGCCTTTATCGAGTCGCTCGGCTACGCGGCGCACATGACGGAGGAGCCCGCGTCCGCCAGGAACAAGACATTGTCGGACCTGCTGCTCGCCGTCGGCGTCGCCGGCTTTGCCACCGGCAACATCATGCTCCTGTCCGTGTCCATCTGGTCCGGCGCGGAGGGTGCGACGCGCGACCTGTTCCACTGGGTGTCGGCGCTGGTGGCGATCCCCGTCATCGCCTATTCCGGCCGGATCTTCTTCCGCTCGGCCTGGAACGCGCTCCGGCACGGGCGCATGAACATGGATGTGCCGATTGTCATCGGCGTGTCCCTGGCCTATGCGACCAGCCTCTACGAGACGATCACCCATGGCGAGCACGCCTATTTCGACGCCTCGGTTTCGCTGCTCTTCTTCCTGTTGATCGGGCGCACGCTGGATCATGTCATGCGGGACAGGGCCAGGGCGGCGGTGAGCGGGCTGGTGCGTCTGTCGCCGCGCGGCGCTGTCCGCCTGCGCGCCGATGGCGGCCGCGACTATATCGCTCTATCGCAGATCGAACCCGGCATGGACCTCGTCGTTCGGCCGGGCGACCGGATCCCGGTCAATGCGACGGTCGTCGAAGGGATCTCCGAGCTCGACTGTTCCCTTGCGACCGGCGAGAGCGCCCCGCGCAGTATCAGGGCAGGCTCGCAGCTCCTCGCCGGCACGCACAATCTGTCGGGCGCCCTCGTCATCCGCGCGACCGCCGCCGCGAAGGACTCGTTTCTGGCCGAAATGGTCGGACTGATGGAGGCAGCGGAGCAGGGCCGGGGCATCTACAGGCGGCTGGCCGACCGGGCGTCGGCCCTCTATTCGCCGGTCGTGCACCTCACGGCGCTTCTGACCTTCATCGGCTGGATGGTCGCGACGGGGGACTGGCATCACGCCATCACCGTGGCGACGGCCGTTCTCATCATCACCTGTCCCTGCGCGCTCGGACTGGCCGTGCCCATCGTCCAGGTCATGGCGGCCCGCAGGCTTTTCGAAAGAGGGATCATGATGAAGGACGGGGGTGCGCTGGAGCGCCTGGCGGAGATCGGCCATGTTGTCTTCGACAAGACGGGCACCCTGACGATGGGCATCCCTGAGCTCGAATCGTCCGCCTTCGCCGACCCGCAGGCCGCCGAGATCGCTGTGGCGCTCGCGCGGGCCTCGAGCCATCCCTATTCGAAGGCGATTGTGGCGGGCATGCCTTTGGCGTCCGCAGGCCCGCGGCTCGAAAGCCTGAGCGAGCAGCCGGGTTTCGGGGTCGAGGCCGTCGTGAACGGTGCGCTCTGGAGGTTGGGCAAAGCGTCCTGGGTATCACCGGAGGGGCACCCCGAGGCTTCGGGAACCGTGCTCGGCCGGGACGGGGTCGTTGCCGCGCGGTTTGCTTTCTCCGACAAGCTGAGAAGCGGGGCGTCGCGCGCGGTCCAGGGTCTGCGGGAGCAGGGCGTCACCTCAGAAATCCTGTCCGGCGACACGTCCGCGTCCGTCGGGATGGTCGCTTCGTCCCTGCGGATCGAAAGGGCGGCGTCCGATCTCTTGCCTGCGGAGAAGGTCCGCCGGCTGCAGCAGCTCGCAGGTGCCGGCACCAAGACGCTGATGGTCGGTGACGGCATCAACGACGCGCCGGCCATGATGGCCGCCCATGTGTCCATGGCGCCGGCCACGGCCGCCGACATCGGCCGGAACGCTGCCGATTTCGTCTTCCTGCACGAAAGCCTCGATGCGGTGCCGCATGCGCTCGATGTCGCGGGACAGGCCGAGCGGCTCGTGAAGCAGAATTTCGCACTGGCGGTCGGCTACAACGTGCTCGCGGTGCCGCTCGCCATCATGGGGCATGTCACACCGTTGCTCGCCGCTCTCGCCATGTCGGGCTCCTCCATCCTGGTCATCGCCAACGCCATGCGGCTCGGCGTCGGCAGGATCGGGCCGCGATGGTCGCGCTCCTCGATCGGCACGCCGGGTCTTCTAACGAGCGAGGCACGCGGCTGATGGCGACGCTTCTCTATCTGGTGCCGATCGCGCTGCTTCTCGGTGGATTGGGACTGACGGCCTTCGTCTGGGCGCTCAAATCCGGCCAATATGAAGACATGGACGGCGCTGCAGAGCGCGTGCTCCTCGACGACTGAGCCATCCTGCGCCTGTCCACCGCGGCCCGCGGATCCTCGTTCGGCAAGAGCCCCGCTGCCATGCCGCGCAGGACCTCAACTTCTCGATGGGCGTCGGTGCGCTTGACCCGATCGATTGATCTGGATCAACGGGCGCTGTCTGCGATCCTGTTATCTTACCAACGAGACAACAGGATTCAGGTGCGCCCATGAACTTCGAGCACTTCTTCAGATCGGAACTGGACGGTCTTCATGCGGAAGGCCGCTACCGCGTCTTTGCCGATCTGGAACGCCAGCGCGGAGAATTTCCCCGGGCACGCCGGCATACGGCCGACGGCGTCAAGGACGTGTCGGTCTGGTGCTCGAACGACTATCTCGGCATGGGCCAGCACCCCAAGGTGATCGATGCGATGAAGCAGGCGATCGACCGCTGCGGCGCCGGGGCGGGCGGCACGCGCAACATCTCCGGCACGACGCACTACCATGTTCTCCTGGAACAGGAGCTTGCCGACCTGCACGGTAAGGAAGCGGCGCTGCTGTTTACCTCCGGCTACGTGTCCAACTGGGCCGCACTTGGCACGCTCTGTTCGCGCATTCCCGGCATCATTGTCTTTTCCGACGCCGGGAACCACGCCTCCATGATCGAGGGCATCCGCCATGCCAAATGCGAGCGGGTGATCTTCAAGCACAATTCCGTGGCCGACCTCGAGGCGAAGCTCGCAGCCGCCGATCCGGCCGCGCCCAAGCTCGTCGCCTTCGAATCGGTCTATTCCATGGATGGCGACATCGCCCCGATCCGGGAGATCTGCGACGTGGCCGAACGNGGCCGATCCGGCCGCGCCCAAGCTCGTCGCCTTCGAATCGGTCTATTCCATGGATGGCGACATCGCCCCGATCCGGGAGATCTGCGACGTGGCCGAACGCTACGGCGCGATGACCTATCTCGACGAGGTGCATGCGGTCGGCATGTACGGTCCGCGCGGCGGCGGCATTGCCGAGCGCGAGGGCCTGATGCATCGGTTGACCGTGATCGAGGGCACGCTCGGCAAGGCCTTCGGCGTGATGGGCGGCTATATCGCGGCGTCGGCTGCGCTGTGCGACTATATCCGCTCGTTTGCCTCGGGCTTCATCTTCACGACCGCGCTGCCGCCGGCGCTGGCCGCCGGCGCGCTGGCGTCCATCCGGCACCTGAAGGAAAGCCAGGTCGAGCGCTTCGCCCATCAGGAGCGGGTGCGCCGCCTACGCGCGGCGCTCGATCGCAACGGCATCCCGCATCTGCCCAATCCGAGCCATATCGTGCCGGTGATCGTCGGGGACGCGGCCAAGTGCAAGTGGATCTCCGACCTGCTGCTCGACAACTGCAACATCTATGTCCAGCCGATCAATTATCCCACCGTGCCGAAGAAGACCGAGCGCCTGCGCATCACGCCGACGCCGCTGCATTCGGATGGCGATATCGATCATCTCGTCGGCGCCCTCCACCAGCTCTGGTCGCGGTGCGCGCTGGCGCGCGTGGCGGCGTGACGCATCCCCGCGCGCGCAAGCGCGCTCCC
This sequence comes from Rhizobium sp. Leaf384, assembly GCF_001424065.1. Taxonomy (GTDB): domain Bacteria; phylum Pseudomonadota; class Alphaproteobacteria; order Rhizobiales; family Rhizobiaceae; genus Ferranicluibacter. The sequence goes on along the minus strand of NZ_LMQE01000007.1, from coordinate 435,973 downwards.
CCAGGCATTTCCTGACAGGTGGAGTTTCCCCGTGAAGTTTCAAAGGCCGTTCCGCGCCGAGATCGTCGGCGAGGACACCATCTGGATCGTGGATCGGACGCGGGCATTCATCGCCTGCTTTCCGCGCCTCACGGATGATGTTCAAAAGGATTTCGCACGGGCCAGTGCCATTGCCGCCGCAGATCTGGACGACGACGTCCCGGCGGACGAGGGGCCCCTTCCGGACGACAGCGGCGACACGCAGCGCCGGTGAGGATGACGTGCAGGCGACGGTGCCGTGATCCTGCCGGCCGTCTCCGATCAAGCCGTTTCCGATCGGGCCGTTTCCGATCAGCCCGTCTCCGATCAGGCAGTCTTGCTGTAGGTCGCGGCCGGCACCTGGAGATAGGCGTCGAATGCCGCCGCGACGGCCCGAACCATGAATCGAGTGTCCTTGGCGACCCGCAGCCTTGCGCCGTCGATCGCAAGGACGCCATCCGCTTCAAGCGCGCGCAGCCGCGCATTGCCCCGCACCAGCCCCTGCGGGTCGAAACCATGTTCGAGAGCGATCCGCTCGAGATCGACGTCGAAATCGCACATGAGGCGTTCGATGATCTCAGCCCTCATCCGGTCTTCCTCCGTCAAGGCATATCCCCGCGTCGTCGCCAGCTCCCCCTGCGATATCCGTCTGGCATAGGCGCCGATCGGAACCTCGTTCTGCACATAGCCCTGGACGAACCGGCTGATCGACGAGGCGCCCAGCCCGATCATGTTGCGGCAGGCGTCGGTCGTATATCCCTGGAAGTTTCGGTGCAGCCGGCCCGTCCTGGCAGCCACGGCGATGGGCGCATCGGGAAGCGCAAAATGATCCAGCCCGACGGCTTCGTAACCGGCCGATATCAGCGTCTGCGCGATCGCCTGCGCCTGCTCGCCCCGTTCCCACGCATCGGGGAGGTCCTTGTCCCGGATCAGGCGCTGGTGCTTCTTGAAGGACGGCACATGCGCATATCCGAACACCGAGACCTGCTCGGGCCGCATCGCCATCGCTTCCTCGGCGGTCTCAATACAGGAGCGCACCGTTTGGAGCGGAAGTCCGTAGATCAGGTCGACGTTGAGCGCAGTGATGCCGCGTGCGCGCAGCCGGTCGGCCGTCAGGGCCGTCAGTTCGGGCGGCTGGATCCTGTTGATGGCTCTCTGCACGATGGGATCGAAGCTCTGGACGCCAAGACTTGCCCGGTTCACGCCGGATGCGGCAAGGGCGTCCGCCATCTCCGCCGTCATTGTCCGGGGATCGATCTCGACCGAAACCGAGCATTCCGGCTGCAGGTCGAAGGCCGATCGCACAGTTTCCATGAGGCCGACGAAATCCTGGGGGGCCACGACCGTCGGCGTTCCTCCGCCGAAATGGAGTTCGGCGATGGCGATCCGCTCGTCGCTCCGCGCACCGTGCTTCAACCGCGTCACGATCGCAATCTCCTGCTGGAGGAGGCGAAGATAGTTGCGGATGGGCTCGTCGCGGTGCGACACGGTCGTGTGACAGCCGCAATACCAGCACATGGCACGACAGTAGGGGATGTGGATGTAGAGCGAGGTCTCCTCCGGCGCGAGATCGCGCAGCCAGTCTGCCGCCTGGCGCGCGCCGACGGTGTCGCTGAACAGGGGCGCAGTCGGATAACTGGTATATCGCGGCAGCCGTGCGTTGCCGTACTTCTCGATCAGTGCCGCATTCATTGCCTGCTTCCCGTTGGTCTGCCGTCACGCAATAGAAGCGACCTGCGCCCGCGTCTTTGATCGAGCGCAAATTGCCCGCGATCAGACCCCGGGCTCGAGTCCTGCTGTCCAGGACAGGCGTTTCCCTCCCGCGGTTTGTCCGAGATCAAACCCCCGGTCGCCGTCCTGGCCTAGACTGCCAGCGTGGAGGCTGCCCAGCCTCAAGCATAGAGGAACGTTTCATGACACGCATACTTCGCACGGCCGCTCTTGCCCTTATCGCCGCTGCCGGATTCGCCGCATCTGCCAGCGCAGCGGATTTCGAGGTTCACATGCTGAACAAGGGCAAGGACGGCAACATGGTGTTCGAGCCGGGCGCCATCAGGATCGCCAGCGGCGACAGCATCACCTTCATCCCGACCGACAAGAGCCACAATGCGGAAACCGTGACCGATCTCACGCCGGCAGGCGCGCCGACGTTCAAGGGCAAGATGAACGAGGTCATCAAGATCACGTTTGAGGTTCCCGGCGCCTACGTCGTCAAATGCTCTCCGCATGTCGGCATGGGCATGGTGGGGCTCGTCGTCGTCGGCGATGCGCCAGCCAATCTGGACGCCGTCAAAGCCGCCAAGTTCCCGAAGAAGACGCGCGAAAGGCTCGACGCGGACATTGCCGCGCTCGGCCTGTAGCAGAGGATCCGGCGAGGGTGTCTTGCGCCAGCGTGACGGGTGAGCGAACCGGGGGCGGTCGCTCGCCCGTCATGGGCGTCCGCCGGACCTGACGTTCAAAGCGCCCATCGCGGCGCGTGGACACTGCTTCACGGGTCGTGCTAGTCCGTCAGATGCAGGTGGTTTACGCGCGTGATCCCTGCGGGAGAGGACGGAACGCCTGATGCAGCCGAGCAGGATCGATCACCTTCAGATGAGCATCGCCGCTCTCGTGCTGGATCGACGCATGTCCTCGAAACAGGCCGTGATCCTCGCCTGCCTCATCGGATGTCTCGCGATCATGGCCGCTTTTCTTCTCCGCGGCTTTCTCGCGGGCAGCGGGGTGTTCGATCTCTTCGTGCCCGCGATCTTCGTCGCGTCGCTTTTTGCGACACGTTTTCCGCTGCTGGTCCTGACGGCAGCTCTTGCCGTCTGTGGCGTCGTCATCGAGAGGGCTGTCGGCGCGCCGGTGCAGACGATCGGCTTCAAGCTTGCGCTGTTTCTCGCGACGGCGGGTGCCATCCTCCTCGTCAGGGAGATGGTCGAGTCCGCTCTCCTCGCGGCCAGGACGGCCGAGACGGCGCTCGAAATCCGCGAGGCCCATCTCCGATCGATTCTCGACACCGTCCTCGACGCCACCATCGTCAGCGACCATACGGGCCGGATCGTCTCCTTCAACGCCGCCGCCGTCCGGCAGTTCGGCTATGCCGAGGAGGAGGTCGTCGGCCAGAACCTGCGCGTCCTCATGCCCCAGCCGTATCGCGACGAGCATGACGGCTATCTCAAGCGCTACCAGAAGACCGGCGAGAAGCGCATCATCGGCGTGGATCGGGTCGTGGTCGGACAGCGCAAGGACGGGTCGACCTTCCCGATGAAGCTTGCGGTCGGCGAGATGCAGACGGGAACCCACAGGTTTTTCACCGGCTTCGTCCGGGACTTGACCGAACGGGAGGAGTCGGCTGCCCGTCTCGAGGAGATCCAGGGAGAGCTCGCCCGGCTCGCCCGGTTGAACGAGATGGGAGAGATGGCCTCGACCCTTGCGCATGAGCTGAACCAGCCGCTGTCGGCCATCGCCAACTACGTCCATGGCTGTTCGCGGCTTCTGCGCGACGTCGACACCGACAAGGCCGTGATGCTGCGGGACGCTCTGGACGAAGCGGGACGACAGTCCCTGCGGGCAGGGCAGATCATCAAGCATCTGCGCGAGTTCGTGACCAAGGGCGAGACCGAAAAGACCCCCCAGAACATCCGGCAGCTCGTGGAGGAGGCCGGTGCGCTCGCGCTTGTGGGCTCGCGCGAGAAAGGCGTCCGCAGCATTTTCGACTTCGCGCCCGGGGCGGACATGGTTATGGTGGATCACATCCAGATCCAGCAGGTGCTGACGAACCTGATGCGCAACGCGCTGGAGGCCATGAAGGACGCGCCCGTGAAGGAACTGACGGTCCGCACCGAGCCGGGAAGCAACCCCCACGAGGTGGCCGTCGTCGTCGAGGACACCGGCAGCGGAATTCCCGAGGAGATCCTGTCCCAGCTTTTCCGGCCGTTTACGACGACGAAGCCCGGCGGCATGGGGATCGGACTGTCGATTTCCAAGCGGATCGTCGAAGCCCATGGCGGCACGATGACCGTGTCCGAAGCGGCAGGCGGCGGCGCCAGATTCCGATTCACGGTTCCGGCCTATCATTCCGAAAGAGTGGATCACGTCGATGGATGATTTCACGGTTCATATCGTTGACGATGAGGAGCCTGTGCGCAAATCCCTTGCCTTCATGCTGACGATGAACGGCTTTGCCGTGAGAGTTCACGAATCGGCGACGGCATTCGCGCAGTTTGCGCCGAGCGCGCGCCACGCCGTCCTCGTGTCGGATCTGCGCATGCCGGATATGTCCGGGGTCGAACTCATACGGTTCGTGGCGACGCTGCCGGTGCGGATCCCGTCCATTCTCATCACCGGCCATGGCGATGTCCCCATGGCCGTGGAGGCGATGAAGGCAGGAGCGGTGGATTTCATCGAGAAACCCTTCGAGGACACGCTGATCATCGATGCCATCCGCCGGGCCTCCGAGCAGCTTGGCAGCGCCACGGCGACCAGCGAGACCGCCGACGAGATCCGGGAGCGGCTATCCTCCTTGAGCGATCGCGAACGGCAGGTTCTGTCGGCCGTCGTTGCCGGGCTGCCGAACAAGGCCATCGCCTATGATCTGGATATCAGTCCGCGAACCGTCGAGGTGCATCGCTCAAACGTGATGGCCAAGATGAAGGCACGGAGCCTTCCGGAACTCGTGCGCATGGCGCTCGGCTCCGGCTTCGGGCCCGCCTGACCGGATCGTCGTTACAATTGATCTGCCGCAATGCGCCGTCCACGACGGACGGCTAGCCTCGCCGTAGCCTGGGACCTGCGGACTGTGGACATCGACGTGCAGAAGGACAGAACCATCGTTGCAATCGCTGCCGACGACGCCATGTTGCGTTCGCTGGCGTTCGCGCTCGGCGTCGAGGGCTTCCACGTCCTGGGGTGCGCCTCCTGGCGCGCCGCACGGCCGCTCATCGCAGGTTCGGTCTGTGTCATCGTCGACGTCGATATCTGCAGGAAGGACGCGGATGCGCGCCGGTCTCTGGAAGACAGCGCCAACCGGATCATCGTCCTGACCGACGGCATGCCGTCGCCCGAGGCCGCGCGCAACCATCGGCTGGTCGCCAAGCCGCTCGAAGGGTCCGATATTCTTGCCGAAGTCGACCGCTTCCGGCGGGCCCTAGGTACAAACACGTAGTGGTACAACCGAATTTTCAAAAACCGGACCATGTTTCACAGTCACCCCACGATCATGGGGATGACGACAATGCATGCAGGGGCTTCCATCGTTTCAGACTTCGGGATGGCGAGGACGCGTTCCGTCCCTTACCGGAAGGTGACGCCCATCAGCCTGTTCTCTCCCGAGGACGAGATCTTCGCGCAGGGCGAGCGGGCCGGAAGCATCTATCGCGTCGAATTCGGTGCCGTCCGCGTCTATCGTCTGAACAGCGATGGACGACGGCAGGTCGTCGCCTTCCATCTGGCGGGTGAGATGTTCGGCCTGGAGGCCGGCGCGACCCATTCGTTCTTCGCCGACGCGCTCGTCCAGACAGGGCTCACGCAAGCCGGATTGCCGGACGAGGTCTCGCCGGAACTTCTGATGCTGGCCTTGCGCAGCATGATCCGCGCCCAGGAGCACCTGCTCGTGATCTGCCGCCAGAGCGCGGTCGAAAAGCTCGTCGCTTTTCTGATGGACATGTTCGAGCGCCAGGGCGGCCTCGAACAGATCGATCTTCCGATGTCGCGCATCGACATCGGCGAGTATCTCGGCATGAGCATCGAGACCGTTTCGCGCAGCTTCTCGAAGCTCCGCGACGAGGGGCTGCTGCGGTTCCACGGTGCACGGAAGGTGGAGCTGCTCGACATCGAAACGTTGAAACGTCTGTGTCGGTGAAGCGATCCGGGTGGAGCGACGCGGCAGTGACGGCCACCGGCAGATCGCCAGACGGTTCGCTCATACGTACGAAAATCGCGCTTTAGACGAAAGTGGTAACTTAGAAAGCCAAAAGTTAGCGTACCATTAAGTTCTTCGCCCTAAATTTGAAACGTCACGATGAGCGTGACTCTCGGTGGCCCGGCCCATGACAGGCATTGCGGAACACTCGCCTCTCGTCGATGGAGCGCCTTGTGTTCGGACTAGGACGTCGTAAACCTGCCTGCGAAGCGATTTCTGCACTTCCGGCGTCTTCAACACTGCCTAACGATGTCGCACGCCCCGAGGACGGCGCTGCGCCGACGCCCGAGCCGGTTGCCGATGCGCCGTCCATGCTCGTGTTCAGGACGGATTCGTCTCTCCGCAACCTTGGCGCGGCACTCCAGCCGATCGCCGGGCGGGCCCCGGCGTTGGTCATGGCCTATGTCTCGCCGCACATCGATTTCCAGGCCACCTGTGAACGTTTGAAATCCTGGGCAGGGCGCGTCCCGCTGGTTGCCACCACGACAGCCGGAGAGCTGTATCATTCGCCGGACGACACGTCCCCCGGCCACCTGTACTGCGATGCCGCCCAGTCCTGGGACAATGTCGTCCTGCAGGTCTTCGGGCAGGACCTGGTCGAGCAGATCTCCATCCACCCGGTCGCGCTTCCGGGAAAAGATGCAGAGGCGGCACGCCGTCCCGTGACGCAGGAGGACAGGCTTTCGGCCATCAAGACGAGCCTGTCGGCAATCCGCACGCCGTTTCCGATCCGCGCCGAGGATACCGTGGCGCTGACGCTGGTGGACGGGCTTTCGGCGTCCGAGAACTACCTGATGGAGGCCGTCTACGAGACCGGTTCGTTTCCGTGTATCTTCATCGGGGGATCCGCCGGCGGCAAGCTCGATTTCAAGACCACCTATCTGTTCCACGATGGCCGCATCCTCCAGAACCATGCCTTGCTCGTGTTCGCAAAGATCGCGAAAGGCACACGGTTCGGAATCCTGAAGACGCAGAACTTCAAACCGGTCGGCAAATCGATGGTCATCATCGAAGCCTGCGCCGACACGCGAAAGGTGACCGCTGCCATCGATACCAACACGGTGGAGATGGTGCCGATCATCGATGCGTTGTGCAGCATGATGAATTGTCAGCCCGCGCAGCTTTCCCGCAGCCTGGAAGGCTACACCTTTGCGCTCCGGATGGAGGACGAGCTGTTCGTGCGCTCGATCTCCGGCATCGACCTCGAGGCCGGCTCGGTCGGCTTCTATTGCGACGTCAATCCGGGCGACGAACTGCACCTCGTCAAGGCAACCGATTTCGTCGGCCAGACGAAACGCGATCTGGCGGCCTTTTTTCACGGGCGGCCCACGCCTGTCGGCGCGATCGTCAACGATTGCATTCTGCGGCGGCTTGGCAATCCGCGCGATCTACACGGCCTGGACGGCGTGTGGCCGATACCGGTCGCAGGCTTTTCGACCTTCGGCGAGCTGCTCGGCATCAACGTCAACCAGACGCTGACCGCTCTCGTGTTCTTCAAGGTGCCGGAAGGCGAGACGTTCACGGACCCCTATTTGGACGACTTCACCGTCCACTATGCCCGGTTTGCCCGTTACTTCACGCAGTGCCGCCTGAACCAGCAACGGCTCGTCAACCGGATGCGCAATCGTCTGATCGGGCGCCTGACGGGGTTCATCGGGCAGAGCGCGGACCTTGCCGTGGAACTCGATGGCGCCGTCGGTCGTACGGATGACGTGCGGCACAGCGTTCTGCAAATCCGGAAGGACATCGAACAGCGCATGTCGTCCGTCGTGTCGGTTTCTGCGAAAGGCAATCTCGAGGAAGAGTTTCTCAAGGTGGCGCGGACCACCCAGCAGCTCACCGAGATCGTCGAGGTCATCGACAAGATCACCATGCAGACGAATCTTCTCTCCCTCAACGCAACCATCGAGGCGGCGCGCGCGGGAGAGGCAGGGCGATCCTTCGCCGTCGTCGCAAACGAGGTCCGGGCGCTGGCCAACACCACCAAGTCGACCCTCGACCGCAGCCGCGAGTCTCTGGCCCAGGTCGAAGCGAGCATCGAGATCCTCGGCCAGCATATCCGCCATTCCGAAGCGCAGGTCGAAACGGCGCAATCGGGCTACGGGGAGATCTCTGCGCAGGTCAATCATATCTTCCAGAGCTTCGAACTGATCGGCGGCGCGATGTCACAGGTCGGGCGGATGGTGGAGGCGCAGCGCTCCGCCATGACCTCGGTCGGGCAGGACGTGAACCGCCTCCGCCGGATCGAAGGTCAGTCGTCTACCTGAGCGGGCAGGGCCCGTCGCGCCGACCGACAGCAGGACGGGATCAGGCGGCCCTTTGCCGCCCGACGGCCTCCGGCGGGCGGATGGACTTGCGGCGGTTCAGCTTGAACGCGCCGACGAGGCTGGTCAGAACCGAAGCGTCCGCAGACAGGCTGGCGCTGATCGCCGTCGTTTCCTCCACCATTGCCGCGTTCTGCTGCGTCATCTGGTCGATCGCATTGACGGCCGTGCTGATCTCCTGAAGGCCGACGGACTGTTCACGCGACGCCGTGGTCATGGCATCGACCTTGCCGTCGATATCCGCGACGTAGAGCGTGATCTGCTCGAGCGCCTTTCCTGTCTGGTCCACAAGGCGAACCCCGTCCGAGACGTCCGCCGTCGAGGTCTTCACGAGCGCGGTGATGTCCCTCGCTGCCTTGGCGGAGCGCTGGGCGAGCTCCCGCACCTCCTGCGCCACGACCGCAAAGCCCTTGCCGGCCTCGCCGGCGCGTGCCGCTTCCACGCCGGCATTCAGGGCCAGAAGGTTGGTCTGGAAGGCGATCTCGTCGATGACATGGATGATCTGGCCGATCTCGGTCGAGGATGCCTCGATCCGGCGCATCGCGGTCACGGCGTCGCCCACGACCTTTCCCGAGAGGGTCGCGCAGTCGTTTGCGGCGCGCACCAGGTCGCGCGTCTCGGCGGCCCGTTCGGCCGAGGACCTGACCGTCGCCGCGACCTGTTCCAGGGCCGCTGAGGTCTGTTCGAGAGCGGCCGCCTGCTGTTCGGTGCGCTTGGACAGCTGATCGGCGGCTTCATGCATCTCGGCGGCGCTGCCCGACAGTTCGCTCGTCTTTCCCAGCACCTGCTCCAGCGCCTGCTGGAAGGTGGCAATCGAATTGTTGAAATCGCAGCGCAGTGTGTCGAAGCGGTCCGCAAAGGGTTCGTCGAGCGTGACGCGAATGTTGCAGTCGGCGAGACGGGCGAGCCCCGCACCCAGAGCCGCGACCACGGCGCCAAGCTCCTCCGCTTCGCGTTCCCGGCGGCGATGCTGCTCGACGCGTTCCGCTTCGGTCAGGGCCCGCTCCCGCTCTGCGGCAAGGCGCATCTGCTGGCGTTCGATCGCCGCGTCGCGGAAGACCGACACGCTCTTCACCATCGACCCGATTTCATCACGCCGCCCGGCAAGGGGTACCTCTTGGGTATAGTCTCCCTGCGCAAGAACGGTCATGTAGCGCCCGATTCGCACGAGCGGGACGATCGCGCGCCGCCGCACGAGCCACAGGCCCCCGAGAAAGAGAACGACCGAAAGCGCGCTTCCGCCGGCCGCGATCACCGTGTACGTCTGGCTTTGTGCGTTGGCCGTGGCGACGGAGTTCTCCAGCGTCGTCGTTGCCATGGCGGCAAGTTCCCGCACCTTGGCGTCATGCGCATAGAAAGCCTGCTGGATACGATCCAAGGCCGCCTTTCCGGTCTTTCCGGCTTGATCCTGATAGTCCGCGACGGCCTTCCAGAACGTGTCTCCCGATGTGATCACCTCGGATGCGAGCTTGCCGCGCAGGCCTTCGTCAAGCTGCGCCGTCTGCCAGAAGCCTCGGCGATCGTCGAATGCGGCCCGGAGCGCCTTCATCTTCTCCCCGTTGTCCCGCAGGCGCTCGGGGTCCACGACGGACTCGTTGACCAGCATGTAGGCTTCGACCACGTAGAGCGGCGGCGGCAAGATGTCGGCGATCAGGTCCTTGCCGTTTGCGATCTCTTCATAGACCGGGCCGCCAACCTTCAACGTACCGAGCGCCGACGTCTGGATGCCGATCGAGACGACGAGGCCGAAGGTCACGACCAGCCCGAACAGAACGAGCAACCGGGAAAGTGTGATGTTTTTCACGCGATGCTTCTCCACCAACCGGAGGACCTCCTCCGAAGTCATGAGAGGAAAGTCTAAAACCAAGAAAGCTAAAATATGGTGAAAGATGTTAACGTCTGATGCCTCTTTTTAGGGGGGCGGCCTCAGCGCATCGCCCTCGCAAGGTCCTGCTCGCAAACCAAAGGCTCGATCTCCCGGCGAGCTTACGTTTTGGACAGCGGTTTGACAGACTGTCCTTTTTAAGAAGTGGCGGGGCCAACTTGAGATTGTGCATGGCCGCCATCGGCTCCGCTTTGCAGGGGCGGTGACTGCAGAGGAGACGCGCGTGGGTCTGAAACGACCGTTCAGGGCCGAAATCATCGGCGGTTCGAAGATCTGGATCATCGACGCGGAGGACGCATTCGTCACGAACTTCCCGCGCCAGAGCGACGACATCATGGTCGACTACACGCGGGCGCAGGCCGTGGCCGCAGCGGATACGGAAGAGATCCCGCTCCCAGACGACAGCCTCATCCGGCATCTTCCGCGCGCGTTTTAGGATTGTGCCTCTTCGGCCTGTTCCGACGAGCGTTGACACACCGGCGTTGCTATCCGTCCGCGTGATCTCTCGTGTCTCGTGCCGATCAAACCTGTTGGCGCTGGCTTTCAGACGAGCAGAAGCACCGGAAAGGAAACGGTCAGGAGCGCGGCTCCGGCGACGATGACGATCTTCAACAGGCCGGCATCGAAGGATGACTTTTCATGCTCGTTCATGCCGTGCTCCCCTGCTTGCTGCCAGGCTGTGACACGCTTTAACGCGCAGCCGGCCGGTAAGGTTTCGGAACCATCGCCGGCCGCGTCATCGGTTGCGCGCCCGGTTCCTCAGAGTTCGACCTGTGCAGGAGGGCCGCGGAAGGCATCGAGGCCCTGGATCGGGTCGAGACGGACGGGAACACCGGTTGCGGCCGACTGGTAGATCGCCTCCATCAGCACGTGATCCTGCACGCCTTCCTCGCCCGGGGTGCGCGGTTTGCGATCCTGCAGGGCACAATCGGCGAAATGATCGATCTCGGCGGCAAACTGGTTGTTGGCCGTCAGGTCGATTTCCTTCTGGACGGTCTGATCGCCTTCGCGTTCGATCACCGTCAGGCTCTGACCCGTGTATTGATAGGCATTGGGCATGTCGACGGTGGCGCGCTCGAAGTTCAGGCGCTGATGCTTGTCGTCGCGCGCACCGTAGCTCGTGAGGCAGTTCACGATGGCATGGGAGGGGAAGCGCAGCGTGAACGACACGGTCTCCTCCACCTCGGCATAGCGCGGATCGTCGGGCGGGCTGTACTGCGTCGCCATGATCTCCACCGGTTCCTCGCCTGTCAGGAAGCGCGCCGTGTTCAGGCAGTAGAGCCCGATATCCGGCAGCGCGCCCCCGCCGGCCAGCGCCTTCTTGTGCCGCCATTGCTCGGCCCCGTTTTCCGCAACGGTCTGGACATTGATGGCGGACATGCCGACCAGCCGTCCGTAGGCCTTTGCGCGGACCTTCTCGGCAAGATGCAGGTTGAAGGCCTCGTACTGGATGCGATAGGCGATCATCAGCTTGACGCCCGCAGCGTTGCAGGCGTCGAGCATGGCCTGGGCCTCGGTCGAGTTCACCGACATGGGCTTTTCGCAAAGCACATGTTTGCCGGCCTTGGCCGCCCGCTCGACGAATTCGCGGTGCAGCCCGTTCGGGGTGACGACATAGACCGCCTTGATCTCCGGATTGTCCTTGATCGCGTCGAACCCGGTATAGTCGTAGCAGGCTTCCGGCTTGACGCCGTACTGTTGCGCAACCGCCTTCATCTTGTCGGGCGACCCGGAGACCAGGGCCACCAGGCGGGCCTTCTTCGTTTCGCCAAAGGCCGGCAGGATCTCTTCCAGGCTCAGGCGCCCGAGCGCCACGACGGCGAAGCCGACCCGATCCTCCGGCGGCAGCGGCGCCTTTGGATCGCCACTCGGCGCTTCCGAAGGGCCGCGCCATTCCGGAAAGGTGACCTTACCGTCCTTGACGGCGCCGGTGTCGACCGGCGAGGGCGGCGGCAGGTGGTTTCCCTGCGCTTGCGCCTGCGCGCCAGGAGCGAGAAGCATGCCGGTCACCCCGACACCGCCAAGTTTCAGAAGGCCACGTCGGTTGAAGGCGGGAATGTCGTTCATGGAGGAGGCCTTTCGCTGACGGACCGTTGATGGAGGTTGATGGATCGGCAACTCTGTCGGCCGCGGATTGTTCAACGGTTTCTTCCTCTCTCGCTCTCTCGTCCGTGCTTCCCGCCTGCCGTCGGCGAAGGAAAATTTGCCGCTTCACATTCTGCGCCTATGTCAGGCTCCTGAAGCCGGCGGGGGTCCTCCCGATCGTCCCGAAGGCGAAGACAGCAAGGAAGATGGTATGACAGACCTCAAGAACACGCGGATCACGCTGGCCCGCCGTCCGCAAGGCGCGCCGGTCGCAGAGGACTTCCACATCGAACAGGCGCCCGTTCCCGAACCATCCAAGGGCGAGCTGCTCCTGCAGACACGGTATCTTTCGCTCGATCCGTACATGCGTGGCCGGATGAGCACGGCGAAATCCTATGCCAAGCCGGTCGAGATCGGTGACGTCATGGAAGGCGGCACGGTGGCGGAGGTCGTCACCTCGCACCATCCCGACTTCAGGACCGGCGACATCGTGCTCTCCCACAGCGGCTGGCAGGCCTACGCGGTGTCGGACGGCAAGGGGCTGCGCAAGCTCGATCCGGATGCCGCCCCCGTTTCCACCGCGCTCGGCGTGCTCGGCATGCCGGGCTTCACCGCCTATGCCGGTTTGCTGACGATCGGCCAGCCGAAGCCCGGGGAGACGGTGGTCGTGGCGGCTGCCAGCGGCGCGGTCGGTTCCGTCGTCGGGCAGATTGCCCGGATCAAGGGCGCACGCGCCGTCGGCATCGCCGGCGGGCCGGAAAAATGCGCTTTCATCCGGGACGAGCTGGGCTTCGACGTGGCGCTGGATCACCGGGCACCGGATTTCGCCGAACAGCTGAAGGCCGCATGCCCCGATGGAATCGACGTCTACTTCGAGAATGTCGGCGGCCACGTGTTCGAAGCGGTGTTTCCGCTGCTCAACACCTACGCCCGGGTGCCGGTCTGCGGTCTGATCGCCCATTACAATCAGGATGGCGGGGCCTCTTCCGGCCCGGATCGGCTGCCTGGCTTCATGAGAGAGGTGTTGACCCGGAGCCTGCAGATCCGCGGGTTCATCCAGCTGGAATTCAGCGACCAGAAAGACGCCTTCCTGAAAGAGGCCGCCGGCTGGATCGCCGATGGGCGGCTGCGCTATCGCGAGGACGTGGTGGACGGGCTGGAAGCCGCGCCGCAAGCCTTTATCGGGCTTCTGGAAGGCCGCAACTTCGGCAAGCTGGTCGTAAAAGTCGCCTGAGCAGCAGGCGATTGCCGGGGCGGTCGGGGTAAGATGCCTTCGACCGCCCCGTGTCGCGATTGATCACTTACGGAGATGACGTCCGTCGACAGGGCCTTGCGGCCTGCATCCCGATTGGGACGCCTGCTGGGGGACGCTACAGGTCCGGCTTGTGGAAGAAGGCTTCCAGCCGGTAGCCGTCGGGATCGATGACGAAGGCGGCGTAGTAGAAGGTGGCATATTCCGGCCGCAGGCCCGGAGCGCCATTGTCTTCTCCGCCATGGGCGATCGCGGCGGCATGGAACGCTTCGACGGCCTCCTCGCTATACGCCTTGAAGCAGAAGTGGAGGCCGGAGCGGAGATCCGGGCGAACCGGATGTTCGGCCTCGGTCACCCAAAGCCCGACCTGTTCGTCACCATAGCCGAGCATCTTTGCACCGCTCGTCAACCGTCCGTAGCCGAGCGGGGTGAGGGCGGCATCGTAGAAGGTGCGCGACCGGTCGATATCCCGGACGCCGATGGAAACATGGTCGAACATGGGTACGCTCTCCTGACGTGTCTTGTCCGCGTGCGATTCTCGCGTTCTGCCACGGCGAAGCCGGCGCGGTTCTCGGCGATGTTTTCGCCTGCCTGCCTGCGTTTCGCAAGTGAAAGCAGACGCTGACCATATCGAGACCTCCCGGCTGCGGATATCGAGTACAGTCAGCGGATGGGCGCCCTATATGCCCACGCAGTGCGGCTGTTCCCGGGCCGCCTTGATGCTTTCAGGAGATCGACATGGCTTCCCCCAAACTCTTTTCGCCCATCGAGGTCGGCGGACTGACGTTGCAGAACCGCATCGTCATCGCGCCGATGTGCCAGTATTCCGCCGAGAACGGCGCGATGACCGACTGGCATCTCACGCATCTCGGCATGCTGGCCCAATCGGGTGCGGGGCTTCTGACCATCGAGGCGACGGCGGTGACGCCGGAAGGCCGGATCAGCTTCGGCGATGTCGGGCTTTGGGACGACGCCTGCGAAGCCGCCATGGACCGCGTGCTCAAGGGCATTCGCCGCTGGTCGGACATGCCGATCGCGATCCAGCTCGGCCACGCCGGCCGCAAGGCCTCGACCGATCTGCCCTGGAAGGGCGGGGCGCAGCTCGCTCCCGATCATGCGCAGGGCTGGAAGACCGTCGCGCCCTCCGCCTCCGCCTTCAAGCCATCCTATGATGCGCCGGAAGCGCTGGATGCCGCAGGCCTCGATCGGCTCCGAGACGCGTTCGCGCAGGCCGCCCGCAGGGCCGCACGCCTCGGGCTCGATGCCGTGCAGATCCATGGAGCCCACGGCTATCTTCTGCATCAGTTCCTCTCGCCGCTGTCCAATACGCGCACCGACGCCTATGGCGGTTCGCTCGAAAACCGCATGCGCTTTCCGCTCGAAGTGTTCGAGGCGGTCCGGGACGCCTTTCGCGCGGATCGGCCGGTGACCATGCGGGTTTCCGGAACGGACTGGGTCGAGGGTGGCTGGGACAGCGCCCAGACGGTGGCTTTCGCGCAGGCGCTCGAGAAGCGTGGTTGCAGCGCGATCCACGTGTCGAGCGGTGGACTCAGCGATGCGCAGGCCATTCCGGTCGGCCCGAGCTATCAGGTGCCGCTTGCCCGCGATGTCAAACAGGCCGTCTCGATCCCGGTCGTCGCCGTGGGGTTGATCACCGCGTTCGAGCAGGCCGAATCCATCATCGGGACCGGCGATGCCGACATGATCGCGCTCGCCCGCACCATCCTCTATGACCCCCGCTGGCCCTGGCACGCCGCCGCCCATCTTGGCGCGACCGTCAAAGCGGCGCCGCAATATCTCCGCTGTCAGCCGCGGCAGTACAAGACCCTGTTCGACAGCTGATGCCGGCTCTGTTCTCACCCTCTGTTTCTGAGGGATCATCAGCCGGCGCCATTCCGCTTCGGCTGGCGATACCCGCCTCGTGCCTCAAGCGCCTGATCCTCGCGCTATCGTCGGCGGCAACATTCCGGTGGGCGTCATCAAGACGCGTGTCATGTCCCAGCAGGGAGACGCGCTCGATCTGCCGTTCGCATTCGGCCGTCTCGCCTATGCGTAGGGCGGCTTCGGCAATGGTCAGGTGCAGTCTCACTTGAAATATGGGGAACGGGCGGTCGGCTTCGGTGCTGCTCCGCCACTGTCGCTCCAGGCGCTGGAGGCGATCCAGGACCGCCTTCAGGGCTTCTATGTTTAGAGGCGTGTCACGGACGATGACGGCGGCCAACCGCAGTTGTGCATCGACATCGGTTGGGAACCGATCGGATGCCTCGATGTAAAACCGTGTTGCATGGTCGTCCGGGTCCGGACCATCGACAATCGCCTGCAGCTTCAGGATGTTGAACTCCGCATGCCCCAGAGCGGATGGAAGTTCCGTCTCCGCCTGTTTGACCAGCGAGGACGCCGTTGCGACATCGCCCGTTACCGTCGCCTCCAGAATATCCCGTCTGTATTGTAGCAGGCGGACGCTGTCGTCGCTGACCTTTGCTTGCCATTCGGTGCGCGCGGCATCAATGTTCCACTCACCCCGCAAGATGCGCTTTAGGATCGGCTCGATATGGGTTGCAGGTCCCATCCAGGCAATCCGGTTCGTCCGATCGACGATGAAACCGGCCGGCACGCCGTCCTGTCCGCTCGCCTCGAGCCAATGGCGCGTTACCCAGCCCCGAGACAGGACAGAGGCTTCCGGTGTCCGCTCCTCAAGAGCGAGCACCGCCTTGGACGGGATGGATTTGGCTTTTACCGCCGTCCTGTCCACGTGGATCACCATGACGGCCACCCCATAGCACGGAACGCCATGGCTGGCGCTGATCTCCGCAAGATCGCGAATAAAAGGAAGGCAGCCGGGGCAACCGCCGTTCCAGAGAACGACCAGCCTCAGCTGGTCGGAGACGACCGGCCGGAGAACATCACCGACAAGCCCACGGGACAGTCTTAGCTCTGGAGCTGGATCTCCGGGCAACAATCGCGAAAAATGCTGACATGGCCATCTGCCTTTCAGGTATTAGTCGACATATACCGATCTAGATTTAAGGCTTATCCCGTTCGCACAGGTGTTAACCACATCTAGCACTCACGCATGGCGTGTCTCCCCTGCTCGGCTATACGGGCAAGATGAGCGAAAGTTTGTTTCCAACCCGTTGGGCCAAGGATCGGCCTCCGTCGCTGGAGAAGTTCACCTCGGACTTCGCCGACGACTACGCGTGTGCGGAATACCTGGCCAAGAAACGATGGCGCAGCGGCTTCAATTGCCCGAGGTGTGGCGGCAACCGTGCCTGGCGCCTTGAAGCTCGTCCGTGGGTCTGGGAATGCCAGGGCGTTCAGGAGGATGTCTATGGGGAGCGGACGAGGACGGGCTGCCGTCACCAGACCTCACTGATCTCGGGAACGGTCATGCACGGAACACATCTGCCGTTGCGCAAATGGTTCCTGGCCGCCTATCTCGTCGCGACCCACTCGAACGGCATGTCGGCTCTTCAGCTCCAGGCCAAGCTCGGCATCGCCAGCTACAAGGCGGCCTGGCTCCTTCTCCATAAGCTTCGTCGCGCCATGGTCGATCCAGATCGGCGGACGTTGAGCGGCGTCGTTGAGATGGACGAGACAAACGTGCCCTACAGGAAGAAGACGGACCCGGTCACGGGCGGGCAAGGCCGTAGCCCCATAGGCAAGATGTTCCTCGTCGGTGCGGTCGAGATCGTCGATAAATTCTATGCCGGGCGCATGCGGTTGCAGCGTGTCCATGTGGCTGATCGTGAGACGCTGCAACGGTTCATCGCCGAGAACACCGCGAGCGGGACGGAGATCATCACCGACGGCTACAGCGCTTACGAACGGCCGCCTGAGCGGAAACACAAAGCACATAATCTCAGCGCCAAGAACGCGCTGCCCGCCCACATCGTGCTGAAGTGGGTTCATCGCATCTTCTCCAACTTCAAGCGCTGGGCGATGGGAACGTACCACGGCGTTCGGGAAAAGCATGTCGACATCTACTGCAACGAGTTCGTCTTCCGCTGGAACCGCCGCCGCAGCTTCCAGACGTCCATCGACACCCTTCTCGGCCTTGGGCAGAAGATAGGCCCCGTCACCTGGCGGGACATCGTCGGCGACACCCGCAAATGGAAAGAACAGCACCGCGACCAAGTGCTGGGTATGGTCGATCCCGAGCGGCTGAAGCGCGCACAGAAATACGCCTTCGAGAACGGCATGGATATCTTCGACGCTCTCGACGACATCCGACAAGACGGGGACCGGCACGTGTACTTCCGTCGCAAGCCGGTGCGCCCAGCGCTACCCCCAAGGCGGACGGGCGAGGAGCGAAACACCCGCCGCTATATCCATCCGCCGAGCCTGGCACCGAACGAGATCGCCGCCGGGTATCTGCGCCATATTCCGCTCGGCTCCAAACTCACGTCCCCGCGATTAAATTCGCTTGCGGACGGAAGAGTCCGAGCCTCGGCTTAGCCAACTCTCCGATCGACGCGCAGCAGCGAATCTGTCCATGTCCATGGTGAAGCGGGGCTGAAGGACTTCTTTGCAGTTTCTGCAAAGAACGGGGCGTCCCTAAGTGCACACCGTCGAGCTTGTCTTTCTACCGAAGATAGAAACCGCTCCCCGAGTTTTAAGATAAGCTAATCCTCAATTGGTGGTGTGCACCTGTGCGAACGGGATAAGCCTTCTAGATTTCCACTGAACGACATACAGATACATCCCATTCCAGATCCGGTGAAGCAATTATTTAAATTTTTACAATAACTGGCTTGTGAGCACAGAGAGTCGGTCATATGACCTACTACATCAACATCTTTATCTATGGATTTGTCAGGTTTTGTATTTGCGATCTTTAAGACCAAATTTCTGTTGTCTAGCGAGACTCCAGGTCCCTGTTGAGGGTCAGCAATCACTGTCCTGCTGGATTTTATTGTAGATAGGCCGGGTCTGTACGGATTTACAATAACGTATTTAAGAATACCGTAAATTTAGATTGTGTAAATATAATTTCGCCTCTGGGCTTGATGGTGTATCTCACCGTTTCCCTGCCAGTGCTCAAATTCGGAAACCGTGAGAGCACAAGGCTGCCCGTGCGTAAAGGGGTGATCTCAAGCCAGCCTTGCCGCTGGTATCAATCCAAAGACGGTATGATCTGAGGATTGCGCGCCGTGGTTTGAAAGCCGAACCGGCTTGCAGAGATTCAAAAGGATGCAGAGTTCGATCTGAAATCCTGTGTATCAGGAATTGCTACAGAGGAGCGGTCAGAAGGCGGTGGGAATCTTGGTTGGTTGAGACCGTTTGCTGGCTTTCGGATCTTCGCCAGAGGTATCCCACGAAACCAGGGCATTCCCGGCCGAAGCGGGATCGCGTCGATGTTGGACGATGCGTCCCAGCGAAGTTCTAGAAAATCCCGGAAAACACAGAAAACCACGGCGCGACGACGAAGCATCACACCGTGGTTATGAAGGCTTGTTACCGAAGACCAGCCGCGCCGTGTCGGATACCGTCCGACGGGCGCCCGTCAGATCTTAGCGGGTCGCAACTTTTTTCTTCGGGCCGGGCAGGAGGCCTTCGCGCTGCATCTGCTTGCGGGCGTTCTTGCGCTGGCGGGAAACAGCTTCAGCCTTCTGGCGAGCACGCTTCACAGACGGCTTTTCATAAGCTTCGCGCATGCGCATTTCGCGGAAGACGCCTTCGCGCTGAAGCTTCTTCTTGAGCACGCGCAGTGCCTGCTCAACATTGTTGTCTCGAACCAGAACCTGCATCTCGAACCTTGATCTCTGTCGCCCGCTGGGGCGGTGGTATGGTGACTTCGGCGCTCCTTATCTCACCACACGTCCATCATGAAAAGGGGTTGGCCCGAAAAAAGAGCGAAGAAATGTGCCAAATCTCGTCTCTCCGGCAACTGACAGCGCCCAGAAGGGTGCCGGCCGGCAATGAGATGTGTCCATCGGGAGCGTAACGCTCGGCTTCACCATCGCACTCGTCTTGCCGCTTGACAAGATCTTCCCGCAGCACCGATTGTCGCCGCGGCCGCGATGGTGGCTTGTTCCGTTCCAGCCGATTCTGCCTCCGTCGTGTCGTTCCTTGCAGCTGGCGCACATCGTCCGGAGCGAACGGCTCCAGAAGATAGACACCCGAGGAAGAGATCATGGCCCGCGTCCTCATTCTGTTTGCCCATCCCGGCCAGCGGCACTCGCGCCTCAACGTGCGCATGGCGCAGCAGGCCGCCCGGCTCGACGGGGTGACCTTCGTCGATCTCTATGCAGAGTATCCCCGGTTCAACATCGACATCGATGCGGAGCAGGCGCGGCTGGTCGCACACGACGTCATCATCTTCCAGTTTCCGATCTACTGGTATTCCGTCCCCGCGCTTCTCAAGGAGTGGCAAGACCTCGTGCTCGAATACGGCTTTGCCTACGGGCAGAGCGGCTCGAAGCTTTCGGGCAAGCTGTTTCTTCCGGTGGTCACAACCGGCGGCGCGCGCGATGCCTATCGCGAGGAAGGGTCCAATCACTTTCGGCTGCGCACGCTGCTGTCGCCGCTCGAGCAGACCGCCTCGCTCTGCGGCATGCGGTTTCTGCCGCCGGTGGCGCTGTTCTCCGCACATGATTCGGCCCTCGACGGGCGGGCAGACCTTCATATCGCCGCCTATCTTCGCCTTCTGTCCGCGCTGCGCGACGAGACCCTGGACCTGAACGCGGTCTCGCGGTTCGAGCTTCTGGACGATGATGCTCTGTCGCGGGTCGACATCTTGCGCGGCGTCACGCCAAACCCGGCAGACATGGCGCCATCCGGGCTGCCGGCCGGCTCCAACAGTGCAAGGATGTCCGAATGAGCGGCTTCATGTTTCAGGCCTTCGTCTATCTCGCGGCCGCGATCACCTCCGTCATCATCGCGGCCCGGCTGGGCCTCGGCTCCGTGCTCGGCTATCTCATCGCGGGGATCGTGATCGGCCCGGTCTTTCACCTGGTCGGCAACGAGACGCAGGATCTCCAGCATTTCGCCGAGTTCGGCGTCGTGATGATGCTGTTCCTGGTTGGACTGGAGCTCCAGCCGCAAGCGCTCTGGGACATGCGGGGTCGGCTGCTCGGTCTCGGCGGCCTGCAGGTCGCAGGTTCCGCAGCGGTTGTTGCGGGCATCGGCCTCGTTGCGGGGCTGCCCTGGCAGACCGCGGTCGCGGTCGGACTTATCCTGTCTCTGTCGTCCACCGCCATCGTGCTGCAGACGTTGAGCGAAAAGGGTCTCCTGAAATCGCAAGGCGGACGTTCCAGCTTCTCCGTGCTCCTCTTCCAGGATATCGCGGTCATCCCGATGCTGGCCGTCCTGCCGCTTCTGGCGCTTCCGGCCCTGCAGGGCGGCGACCACGCTGCCCATGGCGCGGGCAATGCGGCAACCCTTGTCTCCGACCTGCCGGGCTGGCAGGTCGCGCTGGTGACGCTTCTCGCCGTCGCCTTCGTCGTGGTGGCGGGCCACTTCCTGTCGCGCCCGATCTTTCGGCTGATCGCGGCGTCGCGGCTGCGCGAAATGTTCACGGCTGCCGCCCTGTTGCTCGTCGTGTCCACCGCCCTCCTCATGAGCATGGTCGGCCTGTCCCCGGCGCTCGGGACGTTTCTTGCCGGCGTGGTCCTTGCCAACAGCGAATTCCGCCACGAACTGGAAAGCGATATCGAACCGTTCAAGGGCCTGCTCCTCGGCCTGTTCTTCATCACGGTCGGTGCCGGCATCGATTTCTCTCTGCTGACCGCCCATCTCGGCCTCGTCATCCTGCTGACCTTGGGTGTCATCGTCGTCAAGGCCGCGGTGCTGTGGCTGATCGGATCCCTCTACAAGCTGCGCGGCGCGGACCGATGGCTGCTGGCGCTGGGGCTCGCGCAGGCCGGCGAATTCGGCTTCGTTCTCGTCTCCTTCACGTTGCAGAATGCCGTGCTGCCTGCAGACCTCGCCGCCATCATCATGCTCGTGATCGCCTTTTCCATGCTGCTCACCCCGGCGCTCTTCATCCTGTTCGACAAGGTGATCGTGCCGCGCCTCGACCGGGGGCAGATGGAGGAGGCCGACGAAATCCCCGAGGAAGCCTCCGTCATCATCGCCGGTCTCGGCCGCTTCGGGCAGATCATCAACCGTATGCTCCTGGCAAACGGGCACAAGACGATCGTGCTCGACAGCCGCTCGGATGTCATCGACGGGCTGCGCAAGTTCGGCGTCCGCTCCTTTTTCGGCGATGCCGGTCGTCCGGACCTGCTGCACTCTGCCGGATTGCGCAAGGCACGGCTGCTGGTCGTCGCCATCGACGATATCGCGCGGGCGACAAGCATCGTCCGCCATGCCCGGCATGAAAATCCGGCCATCCACATCATCGCGCGCGCTTATGATCGCAATCACGTCTACCAGCTCTACGAGGCCGGCGCGGACGACATCGTGCGCGAGGTTTTCGACAGCTCCGTCCGCGCGGCGGGCTACGCGCTGCAGAGCCTCGGCATGCATCCCTTCGATGTGGAAAAGAGCAAGGCCGTGTTCGTCCGGCAGGATGGCTGGGGCCTGCGCCAGCTCGCGCCCTTGTGGAAGCACGACGTGCCGGTGTTTGAAAACAAGGAATACATCGCCCGGGCCCGCGAGATCTCGGACATCCTGGAGAAAGCCATGATGGGAGATCGAAGCGCGCTGCACGATCGGACGGAGCGCGGCTGGACTCCGCCGGATATCGCGGCGCGCAACCATGACCTGGGCGCCTCTCTTCCGGACGCAACGGATCTGGAGCGGTCGACCCTGGAGCGGCGGGATCGGGCGGATCTGGATGGACAGGGCGAGGGGTAGGAAGAGCCAGAGGTTACCGGCCGGCGGTTCGCCGTTTCCGTGCGGGGCCTCCGGGATGGCCTTGCGCGGGACACGGCTGGACAAAAGCGGGCGGGCGGGCTAACCCACGCGCCGCAACGGCGGGGCCGACATCCCTCGGGTCCCGGCTCGATGAGACGCGCGTGCCGATGTTCGTCGAGCCGGCTCCGGGCCTTGCATTTATATGCGGTTCGCCGCTGACGCCCATCGGCCCTGCGGAGACGCCTGCATGACATCCACGACATTATCGCGCGCCGCCCGCTTCATGCCCTGGCCCGCTTCGTCGGTCAGCCCGAAGGAGCGGTTTCGCTCGGCCGGCGGCGCGCTGTTCGGCCTTCTGGTCACGGGCCTCCTCGGTGCCTTGCTGACAGCGACGTTTCCCCTCTCGCCGGCACTGGTCGCGCCCATGGGGGCTTCGGCCGTGCTTCTGTTTGCCGTCCCGTCCAGTCCGCTTGCCCAGCCCTGGTCGTTGATCGGCGGCAATCTCGTCGCGGCGTTTGTCGGGGTGACCGTGGGGATGTTCGTGCCCGACCCCATGCTCGGGGCGGCCCTTGCGGGGGCGATCGCCATCGGCCTCATGATGAGCCTGCGCTGCCTGCATCCGCCGAGCGGCGCGATCGCGCTCACGGCCGTTCTCGGCGGCCCACCGATCCATGCACTCGGCTACGGTTTCCTGCTGTGGCCGGTGCTGGGAAACTCTCTTCTGCTCCTGGCGGCCGCCTTGCTCTTCAACAATCTGACCGGGCGCCGCTATCCGCATGTCGCCTTGCCGGCGCTCGGCCCGCACCAGACGAAGGACCCGCCGCCCATCGCCCGCATCGGCTTTGCGGCCGAGGATCTCGATGCCGTGCTCAAGGACTACGACCGGGTTCTCGACATCCAGCGCGACGAGCTTGTGACCATCCTCAAGCGTACGGAGTTGCGGTCGTTCCAGCGCCAGTCCGGGCAGACCACCTGCGGGCAGATCATGTCGCGCGACGTGATCGCGATCGCGCCGGATGCCTCGCTGTCGGAGGCGCACGCGCTCCTGCGCGCCCACCACATCAAAGCGCTGCCGGTGACCGACGACAATGCCCGCGTCATCGGCATCCTGACCCAGACAGATATCCTCGATCGCGCCGATTGGACCCGCGGCCGGCCGACCATCGGTCTGCGCCGCCGCTATCAGCTCGCCGTTTCCGGCTCGACGGCACCGAACGGCACCGTCAAGAACATCATGACCAGTCCCGTCCGGACCGTGTCGCCCGAGGATGTCCTGTCCGAAGCCATCCTTCTCTTTGCAGAGGGCGGCCTTCACCATCTCCCCGTCACCGATTCCGCGAACCGCCTCGTCGGCATCGTCTCGCAATCGGACGTGCTGGTGGCGATGCTGGCGGAGGGGTGACGCCGTTCCTCGACCGGCCTTACCGCCAGCCGAGCGCCGGCGCGACCTCGGTCAGGATGGCTTCGATGACGTGGGCGTTGTAGTCGACGCCAAGCTGGTTGGGGACCGTCAGGAGAAGCGTATCGGCTTCCGCGATCGCCTCGTCACCGCGCAACTGCTCGATCAGCGTGTCGGGCTCTGCGGCATAGCCCCGGCCGAAGATGGCGCGGGTGTCGGCATCGATGAAGCCGATCTTGTCGCGGGCGTCGCCAGAACGGCCGAAATAGGCGCGATCGAGATCGTTGGTGATGGCGAAGATGCTGCGGCTGACGGAAACGCGCGGGGTGCGACTGTGGCCGGCCGCCTTGAAGGCGGCACGATAGGCCCGGATCTGGTCGGCCTGCTGCACGTGGAAGGGCTCGCCCGTTTCGTCGTCCTTCAGCGTCGAGCTCTGCAGGTTCATCCCGAGTTTTGCGGCCCAGATGGCGGTCGCATTCGAGCTTGCGCCCCACCAGATCCGGTCGCGCAGGCCCGGCGCGTGCGGCTCCAGTCGCAGAAGGCCGGGCGGGTTCGGGAACATCGGATTGGGGTTCGGCGCAGCAAAGCCTTCGCCGCGCAGCACGTCGTAGAAGACCTCGGCATGACGGCGGGCCATGTCGCCGCTCGTTTCGCCGTCTGCCGGCGCATAGCCGAAGTGGCGCCAGCCGTCGATCACCTGCTCGGGCGAGCCGCGGCTGATGCCGAGCTGCAGGCGCCCGCCGGAGATAATGTCGGCAGCGCCGGCATCCTCCGCCATGTAGAGCGGATTTTCATACCGCATGTCGATGACCGCCGTGCCGATCTCGATCCGGCTCGTGCGGGCGCCGACGGCTGCCAGAAGCGGGAAGGGCGATGCCAGCTGGCGGGCGAAGTGGTGCACCCGGAAATAGGCGCCGTCGGCACCGAGCGCTTCGGCCGCCACTGCCAGGTCGATCGACTGCAGCAGCGTATCCGCAGCACTGCGTGTCTGCGATTGCGGCGACGGCGTCCAGTGGCCGAATGAGAGGAAGCCGATCGTCTTCATGGTGTATTCCTGACCGTTGATGCAGTGCCGGTGTTGTCGCACGGTCCGTGCCGGGGAAACAATCGTGCAAATGGAGCACGGTTCGTTCGCATTCGCAGCGCAGCGGCCTTTGACGCCCGCCGCGCCGCTTCGCCGCAGGTTTTCGGTCGGTCTCCGTCTTCCTTCCCGTCGGGGACAGCGCTAGATCTCGGACCATGCGACGCCGCGACCCTGTGCGTTGCCGACGTGCAGCTGCCGGGTTTCGGCGGTGCGAGAATGGCAGAAAGAGACATATCATGAGGCACTCCGTTCCCTCCTCCCGCGCCGGGCGTCTTTGCCACTCGACCCACATGGCGCAATTGTCCGGCCTCGCTCTCTGCCTCTTTCTCGTTGCGGCACCGGCCGGTGCGCATGTCACGATTGCGGCGAAAGGCGTCGAGGCCGGGAAGACGAGCTCCTTCGTCCTGAAGATTCCGCATGGGTGCGGCGGGGCCGCGACGACCGGGCTGCGGGTCGCCGTGCCCGCCGTGCTGTCCGACATCGCGCCGAAAGACAAGGCCGGCTGGACCGCCACGGTCACGCCGGCGGCTGCCGGGGCCGGGGACAGGGCAAAGCCGGCGCAGATTGCCTGGACGGGCGGCACGATCGCCGCTTCCGACCATGCCGAATTTACGTTCACGGCAAAAGTCGCAGCCGATGCCAAAGGTCGCATCTATGTGCCGATC
Source organism: Rhizobium sp. Leaf384 (assembly GCF_001424065.1). GTDB lineage: Bacteria > Pseudomonadota > Alphaproteobacteria > Rhizobiales > Rhizobiaceae > Ferranicluibacter. The sequence continues at coordinate 410,557 of NZ_LMQE01000007.1, read as the reverse complement.
GTCCAGCAATGCGGCGATGTCGCGGAGCGCTGGATCGAGATCCCCGCAAAACCGGGCGCAAGCGAACCCGAGAAGCCGGCGCCGGCCTTCGACGTGAGGCCTTGACGGCGCCATGAAGCAGGGCGTCATCGGCACGATGCGGGCCGGGCGGTTCTGCGGCACGCGCGGGCACCGGCCTTCCCCATGGCAGACGGGTCTCCTCGCGGTGCTGCTGCTGCCGATGTTGCTCCTGGCGGGCGCCGGCCAGGCCCTTGCCCATGCGCAGCTGGTCTCCTCCGATCCAGCGGACGGCGCACATCTTGCGGCATCGCCACGCGAGATCGTACTGACCTTTTCCGAGCCGGTCGATCCCCTTGTCTTCCGCCTGAGCGATCCGACCGGGCAAATGAAGGTGTTGTCGGCGGCCGCCCCCGGCGAGGCTTCCGGCCAGGCCGCAACCCGCCTTGTCGTTGCGCTGCCGGCGGACGTGGCCGTAGGGGCTTATAGTCTGTCCTGGCGGGTGACGTCGGCAGACGGACATCCGATCGGCGGCGGTCTTCTCTTCTCCATCGGCGACGCCGGCGGGTTCGCGGCACGGCCTTTGACCGCCGACGAGCGGGTCGCGTCGCAGGATACGGTGACCAAAGCCGGCCTGTGGATGGCCCGCCTGATCGTGATGGCCGGGCTTGTGTTTGGCGTCGGCGGTGCCGGGTGGGCCGCGCTCCTTTCGCGCCGGCATCCCGTGCCGGCGGATGCGGCTGGGGACGTCGCGCCAGCGGCTCCGGCCCTCGTTGCTCTGTCTCTATGGCTTGGTCTAGCCGCCACGCCGGTCTGGATCGTCTTCCAGGGCTACGATGTCCTCGGGGACGTCCCCGATGGATGGGTGTCGCCGGCGGTCTGGTCGGCCGGTCTAGGGGGCACGGCCTATGGTCGCGCCGCCATCCTCTGCAGCGTGGCGATCATCACGGCGATCGTCTCGCTCCGCATGCGCCGCAGAGGAGTCCGCCTTGCGCTTGCTGGGCTCGCCTTCGTGCTGGCGGGCCTGTCTTCGGCCGTTGCGGGACACGCGGCCACGGCGCCGCCGCGCTTTGCCACCATCCCCGGCATCGTGCTCCATGTGTTCGGCGCCATGGCCTGGATCGGCGGTCTCGCGCCCCTTTGGGCCGCTCTTGACGCATCACGGCTGGCCACGTCTCTCTCCGACCCCGATGGTGCCGCGCTTCGGCGCTTTTCCCGTCTCATCCCGTTCGTGCTCGCGATCCTTGTCGGTTCGGGCCTGCTGCTGGCGACGGTCCAGGTGCAGGCGGTGTCGAACCTCTGGACGACGGCCTACGGGCAGGTGCTTCTGGCCAAGCTCGCGCTCGTGCTGCTTCTCCTCGTGCTCGCGACGGGCAATCGGTTTCTGTGGACCCGCACGGCCATCGAGGGGCACCCCCGGGCCCTTCGTCGACTGCGGCGCAGCATTCTGGCCGAGATCGTGCTCGGAGCGATGGTCCTTGCCGTCCTCGGCCTCTGGCGCTTTACGCCGCCGCCCCGCGCGCTCGCCGTCTCGGCCCCGTCCGTTCAGGCGCAGAAGGGAACGCCACAGGACGCCCAGCAACGAGAGGTGCGGGAACAGGGACTGATGGCGACGGTTTCGGTCACGCCGGCGCGCACGGGGCTGGTTCGCGTGTCCATTACAGGGCTGATGCTGGACACGCAGCCGATCGACCCGCTTTCGGTCACGGTGGACGTCGCAGATCCCGGCCGGGAACTTGGTCCCTTCGTGCGGCAGGCACAGCGGGCGGCAGACGGGCGGTTCCAGGCCGATGGTTTCCTGCTGCCCGTCGCTGGTGCCTGGACCGTTCGTGTCACGGTGCTGGTGGATGATTTCACCGCGCTGACGATGACGGCACCGTTCGACATCGCCGCCGAGTAACGGCGGATCCGACCAACGGTTCCCAAAAAGCAGGGCAGCCCTATATCGCGGGTTCGGCGTGTTCGACGTCCAGAATGAGATTGCGTGAGCCGCCCGGCTTTTGAACCGAAATTCTACGGCAGCCTTGATCGGCAGGCCATCCTTCGTTGCTTCATCGGTCGGCATTTGCAATTTTTCAGGGCAGTTATCCGGCATCCTCCTCCCAAGACTGAAAGCAGACCCGTCATGACGAAAACCTTGAACCTCCTCATCGAAAAGACAAGCCTGACCCGGCGCGCCGGCCTTGCGCTGGCCGCATCTGCGGTCGCCGCCGCCTTTGTTTCCGCCTCCCTCGCACTGGCGCCGACACCGGTTTTTGCGCAGGACAAGACGTCCGTGAAGGTCGGGATCATGAGCGGCGAGGATGAGGACGTCTGGCGCGTCGCCGTTGCAGAAGCCGGCAAGAAGGGTCTCTCCGTGGAGACTGTCGTCTTCAACGACTATACCCAGCCGAACGAGGCTCTGGAGCGCGGCGAGATCGATGCGAACGCCTTCCAGCATCTTCCCTATCTCGAAAACCAGATCCAGCAGCACGGCTACAAGATCGTCCCGGCCGGCTTCACGGCCGTCTGGCCGATCGGCGTCTACTCGCGCAAGGTATCCAAGATCGCGGACCTTCCCGAGGGCGCGGTGGTCGGCGTGCCGAACGATCCGTCGAACGAAGGTCGCGCCTTGCTCGTGCTGCAGACCGAAGGCCTGATCAAGCTGAAGGAGGGGACCGGCATCCTTGCGACCATCACCGATATCGCCGAGAACCCGAAGAACATCGAGATCAAGGAACTGGACGCCGGCATCGTCGGGCGTTCGATCGACGATCTCGATGCGGCCGTCGTCAACACGGACTGGGCGCTGAAAAGCGGCCTGACGCCGGAAAACCGGATCGCCCAGGAGGCTGTGGACGGCAATCCCTACCGCAACTTCATCGCGGTCAAGGAAGACCAGAAGGATGCGCCCTGGGTGAAGACGCTGGTCTCCGCCTACCAGAACGATGCCGTGAAGGCGGAGTTCGACCGTGTCTACAAGGGCACGGGCACCAGCGCCTACTGATCCGAACGGCATCAGGAACAGAAAACGGCTCGCGGCCTGGTTGCCGCGAGCCGTTCGCCTTTGCGGCGGGAAGGACAGGACAATGACAAGGATTGCCAGCGCGGAGACCCGCAGCATTCCGGCAGACGGAGGGCCATCTCCGGTGCCGCATGCCGGGCATGGGGCAGACAGGGCTGCTGACGTGCCCGTCGTTCGGCTCGACGGCGTGGTCCGGCATTTCGGCGGAACGGCTGCGCTGGACGGAATCTCGCTCTCGGTGCGCAAGGGCGAGGTGGTCGGCATCATCGGTCGCAGTGGGGCCGGAAAATCGACGCTGATCCGCTGCCTGAACGGGTTGGAGCGCCCGGACCGCGGCACGATCGCGATTGAGGGCCGCGATATCACCGGCCTTTCCGAGGCCGAGCTGCAGCCGTTGCGGCGCCGGATCGGCATGATTTTCCAGCATTTTAACCTTCTCTCGGCCAAGACCGTGGCCGAAAACGTCATGTTGCCCCTGAAGATCGAGGGCATGTCCCGCGCGGAGCGTCGGGAGCGCGCCGCCGAGCTGCTGGAACTCGTCGGCCTGTCGGCAAAGGCCGATGCCTATCCGTCCGCGCTCTCCGGCGGGCAGAAACAGCGGGTGGGAATCGCCCGGGCGCTCGCCGCACGACCGGCCCTTCTGCTTTCCGACGAAGCCACGTCCGCGCTCGATCCGGAAACGACGGCGTCGATCCTCGCGCTCCTCAAGGATATCAACCAGCGTCTCGGCCTGACGATCCTCCTCGTCACCCATGAGATGGAGGTCGTGCGCGGCGTTGCCGATCGCGTGGCGGTGATCGACGCCGGGAAGATCGTGGAGGACGGCCCGGTCTGGTCGGTGTTCTCCGCTCCCAAGGCCGCCACGACCCGGAGCCTCCTCGGCGCCATCCGTCCCGACCTGCCGCCGGCCATCGTGGCCGAACTTGCAGCGCGCGGCGAGCGCGTGCTCGGTGTCGATCTGGTCGGGCCGGAGGCCGCGACGCTGCTCGCCGCATTGTCCATCGAGCTCAAAGCGCCCGTTCGCCTCGTGCATGGCGGCATCGATCACATCCAGGGGCAGTCGGTCGGCCGCTTCTTCATCACGCTTCCTGCCGGCGCCGCCCTGCCGCAGGCGATCGCATTCCTGACGCGCCACGGCGCCCATGTGGAGACCACGGGTCATGTCCCCGATCATGTTTGATCTTCTGCTGCGGTCTCTGTGGGAGACCGTCCTGATGACGCTCGCCTCGGGCATCATCTCGCTGGTCGCAGGCCTGCCGCTCGGCCTTGCGCTCGTCATGACCGGCAAGGGCGGCATTTCGGAGAACCTCTGGGTCAACCGTGTGCTGGGCGCCGTGGTCAACGGGTTCCGCTCCGTGCCGTTCATCATTCTTCTGGTCGCGCTCATCCCCGTCACGCGCTTCATCGTCGGCAGTTCGATCGGCACCTGGGCCGCGATCGTGCCTCTGTCCATTGCCGCCACGCCCTATTACGCGCGCATCGCCGAGGTCTCCCTGCGCGAGGTGGATCGCGGCCTGATCGAGGCGGTGCGGTCGATGGGCGGCAATCGCTGGACGATCGTGCGGGAGGTGCTGCTCCCCGAAGCGCTGCCCGGCATCGTCGCCGGCTTCACGGTCACGCTCGTCACCCTGATCGGGGCCTCGGCCATGGCCGGCGCCATCGGCGCGGGCGGGCTCGGCGATCTTGCGATCCGCTACGGCTACCAGCGCTTCGAGACCTCGGTCATGGTGGCGGTCGTCGTCGTGCTCATCGTGCTGGTCTGCGCGATCCAGTGGATCGGCGACCGTCTGGTCGATCGCCTGGACCATCGTTGAGCGACGGCTGACCGGCGCGCCGTTCTTTTCCTGACCCGGACCATGCCGGGATGAACCGAGGGCAATATCCATGACGAAGCAGATGCATCTCGGCGCCTTCATGCGGCCTGTCAGCCTGCACACCGGCGCGTGGCGTTATCCGGGCGCTGCCCCGGATGCGAATTTCAGCTTCAAGCACCTGAAGCATTTTGCGCAGACATTGGAAGCGGCAAAGTTCGATGCTTTCTTCATGGCCGACCATCTGGCCGTCCTCAACATGCCGGTCGAGGCGTTGAAGCGGAGCCACACGGTGACCTCGTTCGAACCCTTCACGTTGCTCTCGGCACTCGCTGCCGTGACCGAGCGGATCGGGCTGGTCGCCACGGCTTCCACCACCTTCGACGCGCCGTACCACATCGCTAGGCGGTTCGCCTCGCTCGACCATATCAGCGACGGCCGGGCCGGATGGAACATCGTCACCACCTCCAACCCCGATGCCGCGCTCAATTTCGGTCTCGAGGAGCATGTGGAGCACAGCGAGCGTTATCGACGGGCGCGCGAGTTCTTCGATGTCGTCACCGGACTTTGGGACAGTTTCGCCGACGATGCCTTCGTGCGCGACCAGGAGAGCGGGCTGTTCTTCGACCCGGAAAGACTGCACGTTCTCGCCCATCAGGGTCCGAGCCTTACCGTGCGCGGGCCGCTCAACATCGCCCGCCCGCCGCAGGGCTGGCCCGTCATCGTGCAGGCAGGACAATCGGAGCCGGGACGCCAGCTTGCGGCGGAAACGGCCGAGGTTATCTTTGCCGCGCCGCGCGATCTGCAGGGCGGGCAGGAACTCTACGCCGACATCAAGGGGCGGCTCCATGCGCTTGGCCGTTCGCGCGACCATCTGAAAATCCTCCCTGCCGCCTTCATCATCATCGGCGACACGGTCGAGGAGGCGCGGCAGAAGCGCGCGCTGCTCGACAGCCTGGTGCACTTTGAAAGCGGGATCGCATCTCTTTCGATCGCGCTCGGGGTCGACGCATCCGGCTTCGATCTCGATCAGCCGCTGCCGCAGGAACTTCCCGAGACGAATGCCAGCAAGACGGGACGCCAGCAGGTATTGCGGCTGGCGGAAACCGAAAAGCTGACGGTGCGACAGCTCGCGCAGCGTTATGGCGGCTATTCGGGTCTCGCCTTCGTCGGAACGCCGGCAAGCGTCGCCGACGACATGGAGACCTGGATCGACGCGGAAGGATCGGACGGGTTCAACGTCGTCTTTCCCTACCTGCCGCAAGGGCTCGACGACGTGGCCCGACGGCTTGTTCCCGAGCTTCAGAGGCGCGGCCGCTTCCGCCGGGACTACGAGGGCACGACATTGCGCGACCATCTCGGCCTGCCGCGTCCGGACAACCGGTTCTTCCCGCGCTGAGATCCCTGCCGAGAAGAGGCTACGTCTCCTCGATGCGCCGTTCATCGTCGGGAAGGACGGCCAGCTCGCGCCAGTCGATCTCCTCGAGAAGAAGATTGTACTCGTCGACGTTCAGCCGATTGCTGGTTCGAAGCCGTTCCAGCGCCTTGCGCTGGGCGTCGATCGCTTCCAGGGCGAGGGTGCGATAGGTTCGGAGCGCATCGGCACCCGCGGTATTGCCTCCCCGCGTGTCGATCAGCGCCGCGCGCTCGATAGCGAACTTGTTGCGCACGAGCTCGGCCTCCGGCCCCGAGCGATCTTCGATCCGCTCAAGCCCGGCCGAGGCGATCTCCAGTCGGAAATCGGTCATGTCGCGGGCGCCCTGTTCGCGCTGGTCGAGGCCAAGCAGCCGGATCAGCGGCGCAAGCGTCAGCCCCTGCAGCACGAGGGTGGCCAGAACCACGGCGAACGCCGCAAGCACGACGAGGTCACGCTGCGGAAAATCGGACGGCAGCGCGAAGGCGGTGGCCAGCGTGACGAGGCCCCGCATGCCGCACCAGGCTGCGAGCACCGACTGACGCACGTTCGTTTGCTCCTCGACGCTCAGAAGAGCGTTTCGAAGGCGGTTGAAGCCGATGCAGATGACGAAGCGGACAAGGACGACGGTCGCGACGACGGCGGCGATGAAGCCGGAGACGTGGATCAGCCGGTCGCTCGTCATGCCGCCGAGGATATCGCGCACCTGCATGCCCATCAGCAGGAAGGCCATGACGTTCAGCACGAAGACCACGGCACTCCATACGGCATAGGACTGGACGCGCATGCGGGCGGACGAGCGGCTGGTGCTGCTGGCAGCCGCGGTCATGGCGAAGGCGACGATGGCAAGCACGGCCGACAGGCCAAGTCGCTCGGCGAGGATCCAGAGCAGGAACGTCTGGACGAACTGCAGCAGGTTGCCGCCGAGCGTGCCGGCGACATAGGTCGTGACGCGCGCCGTGGCCCAGGCCGTGGCTATGCCGAGCAGAATGCCGCCCGGTGCGGCGATGGCGAAGTGTAGCGCGACCGCCGGTCCGAGCCCACCCGATGTCTGCACCGAGAGGGCCGCGCCGAAGATCAGGAGGGCAGCGGCATCGTTGAACAGGCTTTCGCCGCGCAGGACGGCATCCGTACTGCGCGGAATGGACATGCCGGACAGCACGGCGGTTGCGGCTGCCGCATCCGGCGGCGCGACGATCGCGCCGAGGACGAGTGCTGCGGCGACCGGCAGACCGGCATAGAGCGAGCCGACGACGGCGACAGCGACGGCGGTGGCCGCCACACCGCCCACGGCAAAGACGATCAGCGCGACCCAGTAGCGGCGCGCGGTGTTGACGGGGAAGTCGAACGCGGCGTCCATGAGGGCGGGGGCGATGAAGAGCGCGAGCGCGGTCTCGGGCTCGAGCGCGATATAGGGCACGCCCGGCACGACGGCGGCGGCCACGCCGGCCATGGCGAGCATGGAGGGATAGGGCACCGACAGGCGACGCGACACCTGCAGAAGCGCAATCGCCACAAGAAGAAGGACGAGGAGGCTCTCAAAAAAATTCATCGATTGCGCTTCATTCCCTGAAGAACGTGCCGGCATCATGCCGTCCGGGCGGCAACCTTGCCTCAGCGCCGGGGATCGGTCCAGAGCGGGAAAAGCCGGAAGCGGGCTTTCCGTCGCTGCATCGAGCGTAAGCCGTCTATTTCATAAGGCCTGCCGCGCGCAGGGCTGCCTCGATGACGTCCTTGACGCCTTCCGGCCTGCCGGCACCTGTGGGGGTGGCGGCGGCGGCGGCGGGCGCCGCTTGATCACGCCCGGCATGTCCGGTGCGGGACGAGGTTGCGGGAGAGGTCGCCTTTGGGGCATGTGTCGCCTGCGGGCGCTGCGTCGTCCGGTCGAACGAAGCCGCGATTCCCCAGCTGCGCGCAATATGGAGGGTGGAGGAAATTCCGACTTCCAGCATATAGGGTGCCGCCTCGCCATAGCCGCTCTGGGTGTCGAGGGGCGTGCCATGGCCCATGCCGCGCACGAGGAAGAGATCGAGAACCTCGCGCCCGGCACCGTCCACCCAGATGTGCCGCTCCTGGCCATCCACCGTTTCCACCCGTTCGGGACGCGCCGCGACGCCGAGTGCGCCGCGCCACTGGTCGATCAGCGCGCCGGCATTCCTGTCGGAAACGGTGCTGTCGGCCGTCCCCTGCCAGATGGAGATGGTCGGCCAGGGACCCTTGTGCGGCGATGCCGCGGCCAGCAGGGCCTGAAGCCTGTCGGCCTCCGGCAGGCCGTGGCCGCGCATACGGTCGAAGGCTTCCGGTACGGTGGTCGCCACGCCATGCGGCAGGCCGGCGATGATGGCGCCGCCCGCGAAGATTTCGGGATAGGTGGCCAGCAGGGAGTTCGCCATCGCTCCGCCGGCGGACAGGCCTGTCACATAGACCCGGCGCGCATCGACCCCGTGATCGGCGATCATGGTCGCGATCATTTCTCGGATCGACAGCACTTCGCCGGATCCGCGCGTCACGTCGGGCTTCTGGAACCAGTCGAAGCAGAGATTGCCGTTGTTGCTGCGCCTCTGCTCCGGGTAGAGCACGGCAAAGCCGTAGTCTTCCGCTAGGGCCGACCAGCCGGAGCCACGGTCGTAACCGGCCGCGTTCTGCGTACATCCGTGCAGCACGACGACCAGCGGCAGCGCGCCTTTCGGCTTTGACGGTTTACTGTACCAGCCGGTCAGCTCGCCCGGATTGCTGCCGGCGCGCCCGAGCGGCTGCAAGCTGGATGTGGCCGGCTGAAAGCCTTCCGGACGGGCGCGCAGGCGTGCCAAGCGCTCGATCGTGTCGGACAGTTTTCTCATGGTCGGTTTCTCATGGCCGTCTCCCGGCTCTGGGCCGGACCCCTGAATGTCGGGTGGCGCATGGTGCAGTGCACAACAGATGGGACGCCATCGTGGCGAGACAAGGGCCGCGCAGCCAATCCGGCTTTATTTACGACAATCCTAATATGTTGTCGACCGTGCGCAGGAAGATGCGCGCGCCCTGTTCGATCAGGATGTCAGGGAAATCATAATCGGGGTTATGAAGCGCGGGATGCGCCTCTCCGCTTCCCAGGAACAGCATGGCCGAGGGGCCGCAGGCGCCGAACCGGCCGAAGTCCTCCGACGCGCGGATCGGCAATCCTGTCGTGTCATGCGCCATGCCCTCGTCGGCAAGCGCCTGCTCGAGATGCGCAACCGCTTCCGGCGCGTTGTCGCAGTGATGGTAGATATCCTCGTAACGATAGGACAGGTTCAGTCCGTCCTCGCCGGCCACCTGCGCGATCACCGCTTCGGCGCGCGCACAGAGATCCGCCATGCCGGCATCGGTCAGGGTGCGCAGGGTCGCCCAGATTTCGGCACGGCCGGGCGCAATGCTGAAGGCCGGCTCGCCGAGAACCGCATGGGTCAGCGTGACCATGGCGAAATCGTCCGCGGGAAAGCGCCCGGTCGTCAGGTTCGTCAGCTGGGGCATGAGACGCGCGAGCGCCTGCATGGGAGACAGGCCTGTCTCGGGCATGGACGCATGCGCCGTCTTGCCGTCGAGAACAGCACAGAGGCCGCGCGAGGCGCAGTTGACGGGCCCGGAGGCGAGCGCGACATGTCCGAGCGGCAGGCCCGGAAGATTGTGCAGCGAAAAGGAGAGGTCGGGGCGGATCTCGTCGAAGACCGGATCGGCCATCACGGCGGCCGCACCCGCGCCGGTCTCCTCGGCCGGCTGGAACATCAGCACCACGCGTCCCCGCGAAGGTCGCCGCCGCGCAAGGCCGCGACCCAGCGCCGCGATGATCGCCATATGCCCGTCATGGCCGCAAAGATGCGCCTTGCCGGGCGTTCCGGAACGGTAGGCCGCTTCGGATATTTCGGGGATCGGAAGGGCATCGAGTTCGCAGCGGAACAGCAGCGTCGGCCCGGGCGCCTTTCCGGAAAAGACGGCCGCCACCCCGTGGCCGCCGAGACCGGTGAGGATGCGGTCCGGTTCGAGCACGGCGAGATGCGCCTGCACCCGCGCCGCCGTTTCCCGTTCCTCGCCCGAGAGTTCCGGATGCCGATGCAGGTCGTGCCGGAACGCCGTGAGGTCGGCCAGATCCGTGTGATCGAGAAACATGCTCATCCTTCCGCGCGAGTCGCAGTGGGATCTTATCGCGTGCAGGCGGCGCGGCAATGGTCAAGCTCGGGCAGACGGTCACCCGAGATGGGCGCGTCCGAAGCGGGACGCAGCGTCCGGAAGGTCTGTCTCGGCCGGTGCGTCGGCGAAATCGTCGAGGATCGGGCAATCCGGACGGTGGTCTCCGTGGCAATGGCTGGCCAGATGCCGCAGCGTTGCCGTCATCGCCGCAATGGCGGCCGCCTTGCGATCGAGTTCGGCGATATGCTCCAGCGCGATCGCCTTCACGTCGCCGCTTGCCCGCCCGCGATCCTGCCAGAGGGCCAGCAGCGTCTTCATCTGGTCGACTGAGAAACCGAGGTCGCGGGCGCGGCGGATGAAGCGCAGCGTATGAAGATCCGCGTCCGTATAGGTGCGGTACTGCGCTTCGCTGCGATGGGCGGGCGAAATCAGGCCGATCTGCTCGTAATAGCGGATCATCTTGGAAGATACGCCGGTGGCTTTTGCGGCTTGGCCGATGTTCACGAGGGCGTCCTTTCCACAGAGGCGGGCGGAGAAAAACTGCGCAGGCGCAGCGCATTGCCGAGCACGAAGACGCTGGAGAGGCTCATGGCGCCGGCGGCCAGCACCGGCGACAGCAACGTGCCATTGACGGGATAGAGTAGGCCGGCTGCCACCGGTACGAGACCGATATTGTAGGCAAAGGCCCAGAACAGGTTCTGGCGGATGTTGCGGATCGTCGCCCGGCTGATGGCGATCGCGCGGGGCACGCCGGCGAGATCGCCGGACATCAGCACGACGTCGGCGCTTTCCATGGCGATATCGGTGCCCGTTCCGAGCGCAATTCCGATATCCGCCTCCGACAGAGCGGGCGCGTCGTTGATCCCGTCGCCCACGAAGGCGACACGGGCCTCGCGGCGCAGGGCCTGCACCGCAGCGACCTTGCCGCCGGGCAGAACATCGGCCACGACCGCGTCGATACCGAGCGAACGGGCGACGGCCGTGGCCGTGCGGCGGTTGTCGCCCGTGATCATCACGACCTTCAGGCCCGCCGCCTTCAGGGCCGCAACGGCGGAGGCGCTGCCTGGCTTGACCGGGTCCGAGACGGCCATCACGGCTGCAAGCCTGCCGCCGATCGCCGCATAGATCGGCGACGTTCCGGCATCGCCGAACGTGACCGCCTGCGCCTGATATTCGGAAACGTCGACGCCGACGTCGCGCATGGCGCGATCGGAGCCGATCAGCACGGCCTCTCCGTCGATCGTGCCCCTGACACCCGAGCCGGGAAGGGCCTCGAAATCGGTGACATCGGCCGGCACGAGGCCTTCCCGTTGCGCGGCGGAAACGATGGTCGCGGCGATCGGATGTTCCGAGCGGATCTCGAGACCGGCGACGCGTCGCAGCACGTCCGCGCGGTCAAAGCCCGGTGCCAGCACGAACGAGGTGAGCTCCGGCTTTCCCTGTGTGAGCGTTCCCGTCTTGTCGAAGGCGACGATTCCCACGTCGCGCAGACCTTGCAGGGCGTCGCCCCTGCGGAAGAGGATGCCGAGTTCGGCGGCGCGTCCGGTGCCGACCATGATCGAGGTCGGTGTCGCCAGACCCATGGCGCAGGGGCAGGCGATGATCAGGACGGCAACGGCGTTGATCATGGCGTGGCCGAGCACGGGCGCCGGTCCGAAGACGAGCCATGCCGTGAAGGTCAGCAGGGCGGCAGCGAGAACGGCGGGTACGAACCGCGCGGTGATCCGGTCCACCGTCGCCTGGATCGGCAGCTTTGCGCCCTGTGCCGTCTCCACCATGCGGATGATCTGGGACAGAAGCGTATCCGCACCCGTTTTCGTCACGCGGAAGGTGAAGGTTCCCGTGCCATTGATCGTGCCGCCAACGACGGCCGCGCCTTCGGCAATCGCAACGGGCAGGGGCTCGCCCGTGATCATCGACTGGTCGACCAGAGAGCGGCCTTCCTTGACCTCGCCATCGACGGGAATTTTTTCGCCGGGCCTGATCAGCACCCGGTCGCCCGGCTTCACTGTCCCGATCGGGATTTCCACGATGCCATCCGCGTGGATCACCCGTGCCGTTCTTGCCTGAAGGCCCATCAGCCGGCGGATCGCCTGACCGGTACGTCCTTTCGCCCGGGCTTCGAGCATCCGGCCGAGCAGGATCAGCGTGACGATCACGGCCGCCGCCTCGAAGTACACGTTGTCGGTGCCCGGCGGCAACGCGGTGGGCAGGAAGGTCGCGACGACCGAATAGGACCAGGCGGCCGTGGTGCCGAGCACGACAAGCGCATTCATGTCGGGTGCGAGACGCAGCAGGTTGGGCACGCCCTTGCGGAAGAAGGGAAGGCCGGGGCCGAATAGAACCAGCGTCGCCAGCACGAACTGCAGGCGGCGGCTTCCCGCCATCCCGAGCGTCGACAGCACCCCGTCATGGATGGCCGGCACGAGGTGCGAGCCCATCTCGAGAAGGAACAGCGGCAGCGTGAGCACCGCGGCCAGGAGGAACGCGCGGGCAAGCCGCCTTGCCTCACGCGTCTGGCGATCGCCGGCTTCGTCCACAGGGTCTGCGGCGTTTCCCTCTGCCGGGGACCGCAGATGATAGCCTGCCGTGTTCACGGCCGCCTCGATTGCGGCGATCTCCGTGCCCTCCAGCAGGCGGACGGTCGCTGTTTCCGTTGCGAGATTGACGTCTGCCGCCTGCACGCCGGGTACCGCGGCCAGGGCCTTCTCGACGCGGGCAACGCAGGAGGCACAGCTCATGCCTTCGATGGGAAATGCATGCGTGGCGAGCCGCGGTGCATACCCCGCGGCTTCGATCGCGGCGACCATGGCCGTCGGTGCGAGGTCGGCGGCATGCGTCACCGTCGCCCGTTCGGTTGCAAGGTTGACGCTGACCTCGATCACCCCGGGGACAGCGGCAAGAGCCTTCTCGACGCGCGCGACGCAGGAGGCGCAACTCATCCCCTCAACGGCAACGGTCGTCGTCGTGGAGGTGGTCACGGGCTTGTGGAGAGACGTATGCGCCGTCATCGGGAAGGCTCCCTGTTGTCATCTGCCGATATAGGTAGGCCTTCCCATCATGGGAAGGTCAAGGGCGTTGCACCGTGTTTGCCGGTGACCGGAAGCGGACGGACGCAGGGCGGAAACGCGCGGCTGGCGAAAGGACAGGCAAAAGCCCGCGGGGATCAGCGCGGCGCGCGAAGATGCGGGGTGTAGCCGGCCGCCGTGATGGCCTCGGCGATCTCGTGGGCGCTTGCGGCCGTTTCCACGTCCGCTGTCTTTGCGGCAAGATCGATGCGGATCGTGGCGCGGGCGTCCACGCGATGCACCGCGCCTTCGACCGTGCTCTTGCAGTGGCCGCAGGTCATGTCGGGAATATCAAACGCAATCATGGGGACGTCTCCTTTTCAGATACGTCCCCATGATAGGGCTTCCAACGATGGGAAGGTCAAGGCTGCATCGACTATCCGTCGAGCGTGTCGAGGAGGTCCTGTGCCCGACCGGCCGAGAGGCGGCGAACGTCGAGTTCGTCGCGGCGACCGGCAAGAAGATCGCTGGCAAGAATCCGGTCTGCGAGATCGGCCGGCAGCGAGAGAAGAACACGCGTCTCATCCGTGTGGATGCCGCCGAGGGACGAGCGCTTGCCCGTGATCATGCCGCCCGCCACCGTGTTGTTGGTGTCGGGGTCGATCAGGATGAACGCACCCGTCGTCCGGTTCTGCTCGTAGGCGTCGAACATGGCCTGCTCGTCGAAGGCGAGATGAACCTTGCCGATGGCGTTCATCGACAGCGCTTCGGACGGACCCCACTTGCCGCTCTTCAGATCGAGCTGGCTTACCGGCTCGACGCTGACGCGCTGGCGGCGAGAGCCGCTCTTCAGCCAGTAGCGCTTGTTCGGCTGGATCCCGTCCGGCTGCAGGGCCACGATCTGCGCATCGAAGGCAACCCCGGTCTGTGGCTGGCTGTCGATGGCGACGATCATGTCGCCACGCGAGACGTCTACCTGGCGGTCGAGCACGAGGGTGATCGCGTCGCCGGTGACCGCCGCATTGCGGACGAGGTCGAAGGTGACGATCTTGGTCACGTTGGCGACCATGCCGGAGGGAAGGATGACGACGCTGTCGCCCGGCTTGACCGAGCCGCCGGCAACGGTGCCCTGATAGCCCCGGAAGCTTTCGCCCGGGCGCGAGACGCGCTGGACCGGCAGGCGGAAGCCGGTCGTCTGGCCGGAGCGCACGGTGGCGAGCTCCAGAACCTCGACCAGCGTCGGACCTTCGTACCAGGGCATGGAGGCGCGACCGTCATAGACCACGTTCTCGCCTTTCAGCGCCGAAACCGGGATCGCCGTGACCTGGCGGACGCCGAGCGAAAGGGCGAGTTCCCGGAAGTCGTGGCTGATCGCATCGAAACGGACACGGTCATAGCCGGTCAGGTCGATCTTGTTGACGGCCAGCACGAATTGGCGAATGCCCATCAGCGTGGCGATCGTCGCATGGCGGCGTGTCTGCTCGAGCAGGCCGACGCGGGCATCGACCAGGAGGATGGCGAGGTCGGCAGTTGAGGCGCCGGTCGCCATGTTGCGCGTATACTGCTCGTGTCCGGGCGTGTCGGCCACGATGAAGGAGCGGTTCTCGGTCGCGAAATAGCGGTAGGCCACATCGATCGTGATGCCCTGTTCGCGCTCGGCCTGAAGACCGTCGAGGAGAAGCGCGAAATCCGGCAGGCCGAGGTCGTTCTGCTTGCCGCTGGAGTCGCGGGCCAGCGTCGCGGCCTGGTCTTCCTTGACCGCCTTGGTGTCCCAGAGCAGCCGACCGATCAGGGTGGACTTGCCGTCGTCGACGCTGCCGCAGGTGATGAGGCGCAATGGGCGACTGTCACGCGGGGCCCGGGCATCGGCTCCGGCGAAGGCCTTGACGTCGCCGGTCGTGCGCTGAGCATCCTGCAGGGTCGTGTGGCTGCCGGTGGAAGCGGAAACGGTCATCAGAAATATCCTTCGCGTTTTTTCTTCTCCATGGATCCGGACTGGTCCCGGTCAATGGCGCGGCCCTGGCGTTCGGAGACGGTCGCGGTCTCGAGTTCGGTGATGATGTCGTCCAGCGTCGTGGCACTGGAGCGGATGGCGCCCGTCAGGGGGAAACAGCCGAGCGTGCGGAAGCGGATCTGCTCCATGCGCTTGGCCTCGCCGGGCAGCAGCTCCAGCCGCGGATCCTCCGCGAGGATCATCATGCCGTCGCGCTCCACGATCGGGCGTTCCGCAGCGAAATAGAGCGGCACGATCGGGATTTCCTCGGCCTGGATGTAGCGCCAGATATCGACTTCGGTCCAGTTGGACAGCGGGAAGGCGCGAACGCTTTCTCCCTTGCGGATCATCCCGTTATAGACGTTCCAGAGTTCAGGACGCTGGTTGCGCGGATCCCAGCGATGATCGGGCGTGCGGAAGGAATAGATCCGCTCCTTGGCCCGGCTGGCTTCCTCGTCGCGCCGTGCGCCGCCGAAGGCCGCATCGAACCCGCCTGCATCCAGTGCCTGGCGCAGGCTTTCCGTCTTCATGATGTCGGTGTAGAGCGCGGAGCCGTGCGTGAAGGGCGTCACGTTCTCGGCCGCACCGCGCGGATTGATATGTTCGATCAGATCGAGGTCGTAGCGCTCGACGATCTCGTTGCGAAACGCGATCATCTCGGCAAATTTCCAGCCGGTGTTTACATGCAGCAGCGGAAACGGGACGCGGCCGGGATAGAATGCCTTGCGCGCAAGATGCAGGAGGACGGAGCTGTCCTTGCCGACCGAATAGAGCATGACCGGCTTCTCGAACTCGCCGGCCACTTCGCGGAAGATGTGGATGGCTTCGTTCTCGAGGGCCTTGAGATGCGGGTCGAGCGGGGGGCGGGCGCTCTGCGGATTGTGCAGTTCCGTTTCCGGAAGCGTCAGGGACATCGGGTCGTCTCCAGTCTTGTTCGGGCAGGGTCGGTCAGCGCGCGTCAGGCGGCGCTACCGGCCAAGGCCTTGGCATCGGGTATCGGCTGTGACGCGGCGTCCGCCACGTGCAGGCCGCATTCGCGGGTCTCGTCGTTTTCCCACCACCAGCGGCCGGCGCGCTCGGGTTCGCCGGGCTTGATCGCCCGCGTACAGGGCTCGCAGCCGATGGACGGGTAGCCGCGGGCATGCAGCGGATTGACAGGGATCGCTTCGGCCACGACATAGGCGCGGATCGTGTCGATGTCCCAGTCGGCCAGCGGATTGATCTTGATCAGGCCGCGGTCGAGATCGGCTTCGGCGAAGGGCGTGTCGGCGCGGTTTCCGGACTGACCGCGGCGCAGGCCGGTGATCCAGAACGTCGCTCCGGCAAGGGCGCGTGCGAGCGGCTTGACCTTGCGCACGCCGCAACAGGCGTGGCGCGCCTCGATGCTTTCGTAGAAACCGTTCAGGCCGTAGGTCGCGGCAAAGGCATCGACATCGGCCTGCTCCGGATGGAACCGCTTGATGAGGATCCCGTAGGTCTGTTCGGTGGTGTCGATCAGGGCCACCGTCTCGTTGAACAGCCGACCGGTCTCGAGCGTCGACACCTCGATGTCGAGCTTCGCCGTGCCGATGGCGGCCGTGATGACCTGATCCTCGATGCCGAGGCTGGTGGTAAACACGGCCCGGCCGTCGAGCGATGCGACCAGTGCCAGCCGCTCGCCGAGGGTGAGACATTCCAGCTGCCGGGCCAGCGCCGCGGCAGTTGTTTCAAGGGACATGGATGTCATGGGTTATCCTGTATGGTTCCCATCTTTATCGCAGCCATTCGTCATGAAAGACAGAAAAACGGATTTCCAATGATAGGCGATGGGAGCAAATATCACTCCGATCGCGGGGGATGTGGGAAAAGGCTGTTGCGTGGCCTTCGGCAGAGCGCGTCATCGATGGAGATGGGACGGGCTTGGCGCGATGCTTGGACAGAGCTTCAGACGGGCGCGTGGGTGCGGGAAGGATCGGGCCCTTGTCGCGCCGTTGGCAGCGCCTCTTCCCGCAGCGCCTCTTCCCAAGGTCCGCAAAATGATCCACGCTTGGACTGCGGCTTCTCCCGGGGGCGAAGGGCATGGCTTGACGATGGGGGATGCTTGATGACGCTGATCGGCTGCGGCCACATCTTTCACGGGCTGCCTTGCTGGCCGCCAAGCTGCAGCATCAGCGCGACGAGGCGGCTGTCCAGAGCCTGGGGCTCATTGGCGTCGCGGCGGCCATCGTCACCCTGCGAGGCGTCGTTCTCGCCGCCAACGACCCTTTTCTGTCGCATGACGGCGTTTCGATCTCGGCCTATAACCGGCTGCGGATCCAGTCGGCTTCCGCGGCTAAACTCCTGGATGCGGCGCTCGAGCGACTGGCGGCCGACGCTCTGCCTCTTGCGCCGATGTCGATCGCCGTGCCGGCTACAGAAAACGAGGCTTCCGTCGTGCTGCATGTCCTGCCGGTCAAGGGCCGTGCCCGCGACATTTTCGGTGCCACGACCGTTCTGGTGATCGTCACCGCGCTCGGGACGAAGACGCGACCGTCGGCGTCTCTGATCCGTGCCCTCTTCGATCTGACCCCCGCCGAAGCCCGCGTTGCCGAAGCGATCGTTGCGGGCCGCGACGAACTCGCGGCGTTGCAGGCGCTGGGCATCAGCTCGGGAACCGTGCGTACCCACGTCAAGTCCATCTTCCGGAAAACGGGCCTGAACAGCCGGCTCGAGCTTGTGCGCCTGCTCAGCACGATCGGACTGCCGGGATGACGCGTCTCACAAGCGGCGGTCGCTCGATGCCGCGCGTGGGTTGACCCACGGCTCCTGGTTCGAGCGGGGCAGAGGCTGCTTGCCGAGGATGTGGTCCGCGGCTTTTTCGCCGGTCATGATCGAGGGGCCGTTGAGGTTGCCATAGGTGACGTGCGGGAAGATCGAGCTGTCGGCCACGCGCAGGCCGTCGACCCCGATCACCCGGGTCTCGTGATCGACAACGGCGTTCGGGTCGTTGGCATCGCCCATGCGGCAGGTGCCGCAGGGGTGATAGGCGCTTTCCAGATGCTCGCGCAGGAACGCGTCGATCTCCGCGTCGCTGGCAACGCCTTCGCCGGGCTGGATCTCCGGACCGCGATAGGTGTCGAAGGCCGGCTGGCGGAAGATCTCGCGGGTCAGTCGCACGCAGTGGCGGAACTTCTCCCAATCCTCGGGGTGGCTCATGTAGTTGAAGCGGATCACGGGATCGGCTTTCGGGTCCGCGGACCTGAGCGTGACCGCGCCGCGCGATTTCGACAGGTTATAGCCGACGTGAACCTGGAAGCCGTGGCTCTTGGCGGCGGCCTTTCCGTCGTAGGAGATGGCCACCGGCAGGAAATGGTACTGAATGTCCGGCTGTTTCAATCCCGGTGCCGAGCGCAGAAAGGCGCAGGCCTCGAACTGGTTGGAGCTGCCGAGCCCCGTGCGCGTCATCAGCCATTGTGCGCCTGCGACACCCTGCCAGAACCAGGGCAGCCAGGAATAGAGCGAGACAGGTTTTGTCGAGACCTGCTGAAAGTAGAACTCCATGTGGTCCTGGAGATTGGCGCCAACCCCTGGTCGGTCTGCCTTCACCTCGATGCCCATCGACTGCAGATGCGCTGCGGGACCGATGCCCGAGAGCATCAGCAGCTTCGGCGAATTGAATGACGATGCGGAGATGATGATGTCGCGCTTTGCCTTGACGATCTCGATCGCGCCGCCGCGTTCGATCTCGACCCCGGTCGCGCGGCCGTTCTCGATGACGATGCGGCGCGCAAAGCCACGGACGAGGGAGACATTCGGCCGCTTCATGGCGGGGCGGAGATAGGCATTGGCCGCTGACCAGCGGCGTCCATTGTGGATCGTCTGCTCCATCAGGCCGAAGCCTTCCTGCTTGGAGCCGTTATAGTCTTCCGTCATCTCGAAACCGGCCTCGCTGCCGGCCTTGATGAAGGCGTGGAAGAGGGGGTTCTTGACCGGCCCGCGCCGCACGTGGAGCGGACCGTCGGTGCCCCGCCATCCTTCTTCGCCGCCATGCGAATGTTCCATCCGCTTGAAATAGGGCAGCACGTCGGCATAGGCCCAACCGCGTGCGCCGAGCGCTTCCCAGCGATTGAAATCTTCCGCATGGCCGCGCACATAGACGAGCCCGTTGATCGAGGACGAGCCGCCGATCACCTTGCCGCGTGGCGCGCTGATGCGCCGATTGTTGAGGTTCGGCTCCGGCTCGGAATAATAGCCCCAATTGTACCGCTTCATGCTCATCGGCCAGGCAAGCGCCGCCGGCATCTGGATGAACGGCCCGATATCCGATCCTCCGGCCTCGAGGACGATCACCGTGTTGCGGCCATCCTCGGAGAGACGGTAGGCAAGGGCCGAGCCGGCAGAGCCGGAGCCGACGATGATGAAGTCTGCGTCCATGATAATATCCTATCGCCCTGGGGAAAGACGGTCCGGCGAGTGCGCTGCCGGCAATGAAAGATCTCGCCGCCCAACGCTCCCGGAGTTGTGGTCGATGACCCGTTTTGCGGAAGGGACGAAACTCCGCCTTTCGAAGCGGTCCGGGACCGCTTCGACACCGACAGCCACAGGCGCGATGGTTCCCACCATGATGTGGCTCGCATGGTGACGGCCTTGACGGTCGAAGTCGTGCTCGAACGGGACGCCCATCAATAGGGCGCCTCGACCTTGCCCATCGCCACATAGACCGTCTTCAGCTCGGTATAATGCTGCAGGGCTTCCACCGAGTTCTCGCGGCCGAAGCCCGATTGCTTGGAACCGCCGAACGGGATTTCGACCGGGCAGAGATTGTAGGTGTTGATCCAGAGCGTGCCGGCTTCCAGCCGATCCACCACGCGGTGCGCACGGGCGATGTCGCGCGTGAAGACGCCGGCCGAAAGGCCGAATTCCGTGGCATTGGCGCGCCCGATCACCTCTTCCTCGTCGTCGAAATCCAGCACGCACATGACCGGGCCGAAGATCTCCTCGCGCGCGATCGTCATCGTGTCCGTCACATCGGCAAAGACGGTCGGCTGGATGTAGGTGCCCTCGGCGGGAACGTCGTTGGGGATCGCGCCGCCCGTGACGAGCGTTGCGCCTTCCGCCTTGCCGGTTTCGATATAGGCAAGCACCTTGTCGCGCTGCAGCTTCGAGACCATCGGTCCAAGCTGTGTCTCCTCGCTCAGGGGGTCGCCGATCACGATCTTTTCGGTGCGGTCCCGAAGGCCGGCCAGGAAACGGTCCTTGATGCCGTTCTGAACGAAGACGCGCGTGCCGTTGGAGCAGACCTGGCCCGTCGAATAGAAATTGCCGAGCATCGCGCCGCCGATCGCGCTGTCGAGATCGGCATCCTCGAACACGATCAGCGGTGACTTGCCGCCAAGCTCCATGGTGACATGCTTCAGCTGGCCCGCTGCTGCCGCTGCGACCTTGCGCCCTGTCGGCACCGAGCCGGTGAGCGACACCTTTCCCACATCCGGGTGGCCGACGAGCAGGGGCCCCGTGTCCCGGTCACCCTGTATGACGTTGAAAAGCCCCTTGGGCAGGCCGGCCTCGATGAGGATTTCGGCGATCTTCAAGGCACCGAGCGGCGTGTTTTCGGACGGCTTGAACACCATGGCATTGCCGGAGACCAGGGCCGGCGCCGCCTTCCAGCAGGCGATCTGCTGCGGATAGTTCCAGGCGCCGATGCCGACACATACGCCGATGGGCACGCGCTTCGTGTAAGCGAAATCGGCCCCGAGCGGAATGTGCGCGCCATTGAGTGCCGCCGCCGCCACGCCGCCGAAGAACTCGAAGCTGTCGGCGCCCGAGGTGGGGTCCGCGACGAGCGTTTCCTGGATCGGCTTGCCGGTGTCGAGCGTTTCCAGCTCCGACAGTTCGCGGTTGCGCGCCCGCATGATGTCCGCGGCTTTCTTCAGGATGCGGCCGCGCGCCGTCGGGCTCATGGCCGCCCATTCCGGCTGCGCACGCTTTGCCGCGGCCACCGCCTGCTCGACGATGGCGGGCGTTGCGGCGTGAAGCCTCGCGATGACTTCGCCGGTGGCGGGGTAGAGGCTGTCGAACGGCGTGCCGGCGCTGTCCTCGACATAGGCGCCATCGATGAAGTGGGATGCGTTCGGCTGGGCTCTCATCGGGTTTCCTTCGCGTGTGGTCTCAGGGGTCTCGGCTTCATTCGCCGCGCGGAAAGCGTTTCTGTTCTTCGAGCGTGTCGAGGTTCATGTGATTGCGCATGTAGCGCTCGGACGCCTTCTGCAGCGGCTGATGGTCCCAGGGGTAATAGGCGCCGTTGCGCAGCGCCTCGTAGACCACCCAGCGCCGGGCCTGGCTCTCGCGCACGGCGGCATCGAAACGGGGCATGTCCCAACGGGCCTCGCGCATCTGGCGGAAGGCCTCCAGCGTGGCCGCGATGGCAGCGGTCGGCGGAGACGCTGCGAGATTGTCGAGCTCGAGCGGGTCGGTCTCGAGATCGTAAAGCTGGTCGGGATCATCCGCACAGTGGACATATTTCCACTTGCCCTCGCGGATGGCGACAAGCGGGGAAATCGATCCTTCCGCGGCATATTCCATCAGCACGGGCGAGACGCGCTCCCCCCCGTTGATGACGGGCAGCAGGCTTTCTCCATCCGTCCAGGGCATGATCTCGTCCATCGAGATGCCGGCAAGGTCGCAGAGCGTGGGGGTGACGTCGAGATTGGAGACGGGGCCTGCGTGCAGGCCGGGCGTCACGCCGGGTCCCGCGATCATCAGCGGCACGCGGGCCGATCCCTCGAAGAAGTTCATCTTGAACCACAGGCCGCGTTCGCCCAGCATGTCGCCATGGTCAGAGCAGAAGAGGATCAGCGTGTTGTCCAGCTGGCGTGTCCGCTCCAGCGTGTCGATGAGCCGCCCGACCTTCTCGTCGATATAGGAAATGTTGGCGAAGTAGGCCTGGCGGGAGCGTCGGACATCGCTCTCCGTCACCATAAAGCTGTCATAGTCGCAGGCCGACATCAGCCGCTCGGCATGCGGGTCCTGCCGGTCGAGCATGCCGACCTCGGGCAGAAGGTGGTCGCAATCCGCGTAGAGATCCCAGAATTGCCGACGGGCCACATACGGATCGTGCGGATGGGTGAAGGAGGCCGCCACGCACCAGGGACGCCGGCCCGGTGCGCCCGCGTCGCGTGCAAGGTGATAGATCTTCTGTTCCGCGAGAAAGGCGACCTCGTCGTCATATTCCATCTGGTTGGTGATTTCGGCGACGCCCGCGCCGGTGACCGAACCGAGATTGTGGTACCACCAGTCGATACGCTCGCCCGGCTTGCGGTAGTCCGGCGTCCAGCCGAAATCCGCGGGATAGATGTCCGTCGTCAGGCGCTCCTCGAAGCCGTGCAGCTGATCCGGGCCGACGAAATGCATCTTGCCGGACAGAGCGGTGTAATAGCCAGCGCGTCGCAGATGATGGGCGAAGGTCGGGATGGAGGAGACGTATTCCGCCGCGTTGTCGTAGACGCCGGTGCGGCTTGGAAGCTGCCCGGCCATGAAAGACGCCCGGGCGGGCGCGCAGAGCGGCGACGACGTATAGTTGTTGACGAACCGGGCCGAGCGGGCCGCCAGGGCCTTGAGATGCGGTGCGTGCAGCCACGCCGCAGGCCCGTCCGGAAAAAGTTTCCCGTTGAGCTGGTCGACCATGATGATCAGGATGTTCGGCTTGCTGCTCTCGGCGGGGCTCACGCGGCGGCTCCATTTTCTCGGCGAAGGGCAATGCGGGCGAGTGCGGCATCGACGGTGTCCTCCGCCAACGCGATCGACCGCTCGGTTGTCAGCGGTGCGGCACCCAGTGCGCGGCGGATATAGAGCCCGTCGATCAGCGCGGCCGTCGCCTCGGCGATGCGGGCAGCCTCTGTCTTCGGACAGAGCTGCGACAGGCTGGCCGACAGGTTGGAGTGCAGCCGGCGGGCATAGAGCACCAGCAGTCGCCGGACGGCGTCCGAGCGCTGCGCCTCGCTGTAAAAGGCAAGCCAGGCCGCCACCGTTTCCGGCGCGAACTGCCCGGCATGAAAGCTGACGCGGATCAGGGCCGAAACGCGCGCGCGGGGATCTTCCACCTCGGCCAGCGCCGAGACCGTATCCCGCCGCAGGTCGCGCAGCAGCGAGCGCATGGTCTCGGTCAGAAGCTGGTCTTTGCTGCCGAAATAATGATGGGCAAGAGCGGGGGAGACGCCGGCGCGGCGGGCGATGTCCGACATGGTCACCGACAGCGTGCCCTGGTCTCCGATGGCGCTGATGGCAGCATCGACCAAGGCCTTTCGGCGCACCGGCTCCATTCCGACCTTCGGCATTCCGATCTCCCGTCGTCCGCCGCAGCTTGATTTTGGCAACGTAATGTCGGCAGACTAATTTTGATTGAGCCGTCAATCAAGAAAAAAGACGCGGGAAAGGGAGTTGTGCGCGGTGGGTTTTGCCGGCTTCCGGGCGCGTCAGGCGCGGCCGAAAGCCTCGGTCACCCTGACATCGCCGACATGCATGCCGTTCCAGTTGTGCATGGAGGTCGTCGCTTCCGCCAGCAACGCAGCCTCGATGTCAGGCTCGTCGCGGAAGAAGCGGGCGAGTGTCGCGGCGATCATGGATTCGGCGGCCCTGGTCGTGCCGTCCTCGCATTTCAGCGCAATGGCGATGCCCTGTTCCGGAAGGGTGGCGCAGAAGACGCCTTCAGCACCGGTCTTGGCGAAGATCCGGCCCGGTGCGATCTGCATGAGACGGGTGCAGGCGCGTTTCGTTCCCGCGACGTAAAAGGGCTCGGCCATGCAGGCGTCGATCAGCCGGCGTGCCGCCTTCGCCCGCTCCGGCCCGAGGCCCGTGCCCGTCGTCATCTTCGCAAAGCCATGGGCAAGCCCCTTCAGGGGCACGGCATAGGTGGGAATGGCGCAGCCGTCGATGCCGCAATTGTCGTGTCCCAGGGCGGCGCCGGTCAGGCTTTCCATCGCGTCACGAATCTCGCGCTGGATGAAGTGATCGTAGGCGATATAGCCTTCCGGATCGACGCCGGCATGGCAGGCGGCGCAGATGAAGCCGGAATGCTTGCCTGAGCAGTTGTTGTGCAGGGCGTTCGGCTTGTCCATTGCCCGGACCTGGTCGATCAGGACCGGCTGGGCGAAGGACCAATGCGCGCCGCATTCGAGCGTCGAGACGTCGCGTCCGGCGAGCGCCAGCATATCGGCGGCAAGGGCTGCATGTTCCGGCTCTCCATTGTGGGAAGAGCAGGCCAGCGCCAGCATCCGCTGATCGAGTCCGTAGGCGTCGGCGGCGCCTGTTTCGATGAGGGGCAGGGCCTGCATGGCCTTGCAGGCCGAACGCGGAAAGATGGCGGCGTCGACGTCACCGAGGGAGAAGACGGTCCGGCCATTGCCGTCTACGGCAATGACCATGCCGCGGTGACGGCTTTCTACGAGGGCGCCGCGCGTCACTTCCACCAATATCGGGTTCGTCATGCCAAAACCTCTCTTCGTCGCTGTTGTCTATCACATTTCGGTGCGGGTCTTGCGAAGCCTGCCCGTCACGACGATCTCTGTCCCAGAAGACGCCGCCTGCTGACCCTGCCATAGCCGATCGCGCTTCGGCGTCAAACCCGGACATTGCATGAATCTGATCCGCATTCTCCTGCTTGCCATTCTGGTCATCTATCTTCTTCCGGCCCTCGCCTCTGCCGGACTGTGGTACGTCAAGGACAGGCCGGAGAGCTGGCGCAATGCCGACTGGTCGTCGTCCGGGGTTCTGCCGAAAGCGACGGCGGATAGGGAAGCCGCCATCTATGTGCTGTCGGCGGCCACCGGCGGCTTGAAGGGGGCGGTGGCAAGCCATTCCTGGATCGTCACCAAAGCGGCCGGCGATCGGGTCTACAACCGGTATGACAAGGTCGGTTGGGGCACGCCCATTCGGCGCAACATGCGCGAGGCCGACGGCGCCTGGTATTCCAACCGGCCGAACATCGTGGTGGCGATCACCGGGGCCGAGGCGGCGCGGCTTCTTCCAGAGGTCGAAGCGGCCATCCAGTCTTACCCCTACGCCAAGCCGGGCGCCTATCGCATCTGGCCGGGACCCAACTCCAACACCTTCGTCGCGCATGTTCTGCGCACCGTGCCGGACCTCGGGGCTGTTCTGCCGCCCGATGCGGTCGGACGCGACTATCTTCCGGACGGCAAGCTTTTTTCGATCGATGCCGATGGTCGCGATGTCCACGCGACACTCTACGGCCTTCTCGGCGTTTCCGCCGGCGTGCGCAGCGGGTTCGAGCTGCACTTTATGGGGCTCGTCGCCGGCATCGATGTCGCGCGGCCGGCGCTCAAGATCCCGGCCTTCGGGCGGCTGGGCATATGACCGAGCTTGGCGATCATGTGTCACCGATGATGCGCCGTTCGTAGGCGCGATCAGGGCCGGCGACCTCCGGCGGAGACAGGGGTCTCTGCACGCATCACCAGAAACGGAAAAAGGGCCGCGTTAGCGACCCTTTCCACGAAATACGGCCCGTAATCGGCCCGGACTGGCTGCTGGCTCAGTCCGTAGAAGGAAGGCTCAGAGCGAGGGCTGCCTCGTTTCCGCAACCATGCTTCCCGTGTCCGTTACGAGTACCGAAATCTCATTAGACATTGGACCACCTTCCTTTCATTACGTTGAACATGAGGAAAAGATAGGTGATTTTCGGCAAAGCGCAAGTCCTAGTCCGACAAAACTTCCGTCCGCGGGATCACGAAGAATAACGCATGACGCGCAGACCGTGAGGCGTGCGGAAAGCGGGTTCAGAGCGTCAGCACGATCTTCCCGATATGGTCGCTTTCCTCCATCAGGCGATGGGCTTCCGCGACATTTGCGAAGGGAAGAACGGCGCTCATGACCGGGGCGACGGTGCCGTCGTCGAGCAGCGGCCAGACATTGTCCTCCAGATCGTCGCGGATGGCTTCCTTTTCCGTCGCCGTGCGCGGACGCAGCGCCGACCCCATCACCCGCAGGCGCTTGGAGAGGATCGGCGCGATATTGGCGTTTTCCACCTTGGCGCCGCCGAGGAAGGCGATGATGGAGAGCCGTCCGTCGGTCGCCAGGCATTGCAGGTTGCGGTCCAGATAGGCGGCGCCGATCATGTCGAGGATGACATCGACGCCCCGCCCGCCGGTTTCCGACAGGATGACCTCCTGGAAATCCTCCTCTTTGTAGTTGATGGCCCTGACGGCGCCGAGCGACACGCAGGCCTCGCATTTCTGGGCACTGCCGGCGGTCACGAACACCTGTGCCCCGAAGGCGCCGGCAAGCTGGATCGCCGTCGTGCCGATGCCGCTCGAGCCGCCGTGAATCAGGATGGATTCGCCTTCGACGAGATCGGCCATCTGGAACACGTTTGCCCAGACGGTGAAGAAGGTTTCCGGGAGGGCTGCGGCACGGGCGGCGTCGTAGCCGGTCGGCCAACGTAGTGCCTGCGTCGCCGGCACGCTGCAGAATTCGGCATAGCCGCCGCCATTGGCGAGCGCCGTGATCCGATCCCCCAGGGAGAAGCCTTCTGCCCCGTCGCCAATCGCGACGATCTCGCCGGCGACTTCGAGCCCGAGGATGGGGCTTGCGCCGGATGGCGCGGGATAAAGCCCCTTGCGCTGCATGACATCCGGCCGATTGATGCCGGCGGCCTCCACGCGCACAAGAAGATGTCCGGCCTCGAGATCCGGAAGAGGACCTTTGGCAAGAACCATGGTTTCCGGCCCGCCATGCGAGGGCAGGTCGATGAATGTCATGTGTGTCGGCAGCGGCATGGGAGCTCCTGTGCTTCGTCGCAGCTAGAGCTAGGGCATTCACCGGCACGGTCAAAGGCGAATAGGCGAAGGCGGTGCCCGAATGCGGATGGCGGATGCCGCCGGTCGGTGCAGCGACCGTCAGGCGGGCTCGTTTTCGCGGGCGGACATCATGTCCCGGAATGCGGCCCGCGACTGGCAGCGTTCGATCCAGCCCCGGACGCCCGGGTGCCTGTCGAACAGGGCCGTCTGGCTCTGGGCGTAACGAAACACTTCCGCCAGATTGAGGTCGGCCACCGTGAAGCGATCGCCGACGATGTAGGAGCGTCCCGCGAGGCGGGTTTCCAGCACGCCGAAGCGCGTTTCCAAGGCGTGCGTCGCGGCCTCGACGATGGCCCGGCCCCGTGCGGGTCCCTTCGGCTCGGCATCGTGGGCAAGCACGATCTTGACGGCGTGCGGCTCGACCTCGCTTGCAGCCCAGAGCGTCCAGTCGACGATTTCCGCGTCCTCCGTGGCATTGGCGGCGGCGAGCGGCCCACCATGCTTGCGGGCAAGGTAGAGGTTGTTGGCCAGCGATTCGCCCAGCACCAGCCCGTCATCCTCGATCGCGGGGATCGTGCCGCGGGGGTTGATGGCGAGATAGGCAGGCGACTGCGTGTTGAGCGGCGCCGTCTCCGACAACGGGTCGATCAGCCGCCGCGCCTGTATCACGGGGACGGACCGGAACGGCAGACCGAGTTCGCCCGCCATCCAGTAATTGCGCGATGCCCGCGATCGGTACACCCCGTAGATGGTCAGCATGATGCTCTCCGTTCCGGATCCAGCTTCCGATAGAACGCCCAGCCTGACGCGATTGGCCGGACGAGGGAAGGTGGCCCTGCTGATGCAAGACATGAAAATTGCTGATGGATCGTTCTAGACGCGCCGGTTTCCCGCTATCGTCAGATGGGCAAAGGCATCCGTCGCGCCGTCCACGAGGTCTGCGCTCGCTTTCTCCGTCCAGCGGTAGCCGAGGATGGCGTTCTCGACGTTCTCGAACAGATTGTTGGTGATGAGAGCCGTGCCCGCACCGTCTGCCACGGTCACGCCGCAGCCGAGCGGCGCGATGCGGACGATATTGCCGCTCACGGTAACGCTGCGCAGATAGGGCCCCCAGCCGATCATCAGGGCCCAGCGGGCCACCTTCTCGATGACGTTGCCGATCACCACCGTGTCGGCTTCGGCCGAAATCCCGTAGCCGAAGCCCGCGCCGTCGGACACATAGGGACCGGTGCCGTGAATGTTGCGGACGATGTTCTGCCCGACGGTCGCGAGCCGCCCGCCGGAATCGAAGTTGACGATCGCGATGCCGTTGGCCGCGGTGTCGACGATGTTGCCGGTGACGACGGCGCCTTCGAAACCGAACTCCGCATAGATTGCAGTCTCGCCGGAGCGCAGGCACTGGTTGGCAGAGATCAGCATGTTGCTGGCCGCATTGCCGCGGATCGCAGAGAGCGCGCAGTCGGAGATGTGGTTGCCGGAGACGACGACGTCGCCCGCACGAAAGATGTTGATCCCGTTGCCGTTTTGTCCCGTTCCGCCGTCCAGCGACGCGATACGGGCGATGCGGTTGCCCGAAACCAGCGTTCCGTCCGGCCCAGTGTCCGACCTGTGCACGAGGATCCCGCCATTGCCGCAGTCGGCGACGGTATTGCCGGTGATCGACAGGCCGGTGCTGTCGACGGCGAAGATGCCGACGCCTTGCGGGCCTGCAATGTCGTTCTCGTCGATGCGACCGCCGCACCGCTTCAGATGAAGGCCGTGACCGCGCGTCCGGCCGGAGACAGCGCAGTTCTCGATCGTCAGCCGCGCGATGCCGTCGAGATCCACGAGACCGCGGCCGGGGTCACCGGACAATGCCTCGGCGTCGAAGGTCAGGCCGGTCAGCGTCAGGCGGGCAAGGTTCGCCGCAGTGAGAATCGGACCTGCACCCGCGGCAACGAGGCGCGTGGCGCCCGGCGTGCCGGCAAGTGTGAGGCCGTCTGGAAGCGTGATGTCAGAGAGCCTGTAGTCGCCGGGAGGAAGCAGGACGGGCAAGCGTCGGTCGACGGCTTCGGACAGGAGGGCGCGGAAGGCCTTGGACTGGTCGGAACGCGTGCCGGGTCGGATGCCGAAGTCGCCCGCATCGAGCGCGCCGCGAAACCCGTCCGGCAGTGCGGCGGCGTTTGTCCACCGGGTTGCGAGCGCGAGCGGCAGGCCGGCAAGGGCGAAAATCAGGGTGCGGCGGGTGGTCATGGCTCGTCCGATGATCAGGGGGCGATTTGGGAGAGTGTTTAGGGAAGAATAACTTCTTTCCTTTAGCACTTTGTATCCAACAGCGCGCGCCAATGACTGGCGGGAGACGGCCTTGAGCAAAACGAACCTTCGCGGACGCAGCCCGATGTCCGACGGTCTTTCGGGCGACGACGATACGCAGCGCCTGATCGAGGCGACGCGCCGGCTCGCCAGCGAAGCGGCGCGTCTCTACGGCCCGCGAACCGACATCGCCGAACGCCATTATTGGCTCGAGACGATGGTCAACCACATCCCGGATTACATCTACGCCAAGGACCTGCAGGGCCGCTTTCTCCTCGCCAACGAGGCGACCGTTCGCGACAACGGTTTTTCCGAGATGCACGAGATCGTGGGACTGACCGATTTCGACCTGCATGCAGAGGACATCGCTGCCCGGATCGCGGACGGCGAGCGGCAGGTCATTGCGAGCGGCGAAGCGATCATCGGTCTGGAGGAGCGGGCGGCCGTCGACAAGGGCAATGAACGTTGGCTGATGACGTCCAAGGTGCCGCTTCGCGACAAGCTCGGCCGGACGATCGGCACTGTGGGCGTGTCGCGCGACATCACCGACCGCAAGCGGGCCGAACAGCTGATGATCGGGCAGACACGCGTCCTGGAGATGATTGCGAAGGACACACCGCTCGACGATCTCTTCCGCGAGCTCATCCTGATGATCGAGGCGCATGTGCCGGGTGTCCAGGGCGCCGTCTACATGCTGACGGAAGACGGGCAGCGACTGATGAAGGGCGTGGCCCCCGGGCTCGATCCGTCCTATACGGCAGCGATCGAAGGGTTTCCGATCGGTCCGAACAGCGGCTCCTGCGGCACGGCCGCCTATCTCGGCCAGCCGGTCTTCGTCGGCGATATCCTCACCGATCCGCTCTGGGCCGCCTATCTCGATGTCGTCCAGCCCTTCGGATTTCGCGCCTGCTGGGCCGCGCCGCTCCTGTCGTTTCACGGCAAGGTTCTCGGCACCTTCGCGCTCTATGCCAAGACTCCCGGCCTTCCGGCGGACCCGGTCAGCGATCTGATCGCCATGGCGGCCCGTCTTGCAGCGATCGCCATCGAGCGGCGCGAGGCCGCCGAACGCATCCATTTCATGGCGCATCATGACGCCCTGACAGGGTTGCCCAATCGCAGCATGCTCGACGGCCATATGGAAAAGGCCATGACGGCCGCGCGCGAGACGGGCGAATGGGTCGCGCTCGCCTTCCTGGATCTCGACAATTTCAAGCTGGTCAACGACAGCCTTGGACACAATGCCGGCGACGAACTTCTGCGCACCGTCGCGCAGCGCATGAGCCTCTGCGTGCGCAAGGGCGATATGATCATCCGCGTCGGGGGCGACGAGTTCATCATCCTGCTCACCGGCCTTCAGGCCGACCGGGAGCTGGTGCTGTCCCGTTTCGAAGGCATCCGCAGCGCCATCGCGCGTCCGATGACGCTGGCCGGACAGACCTTGCAGGTAACCTGCAGCATGGGCGTCGTCTGCTATCCGGAACAGGGCGAAAGCACGGGCGAACTGCTCGCCAATGCCGATGCCGCCATGTATCGCGCCAAGGCTTTCGGGCGGAACAACCTGAAGCTCTTCTCGTCGGAAATGGCAGATGCGGCCCGGGCGAAGCTGGTGCAGGTCGAAGCGCTCCGCCAGGCGCTGGAGCAGGGGGAATTCGTGCTGCACTACCAGCCGCAGCTCGACCTCGCCTCGGGCTGCGTCTTTGCGGCGGAAGCGCTGGTGCGCTGGAATCATCCCCGTCACGGCCTGATCTCACCCGCCGACTTCGTGCCGCTCGCCGAGGAAACCGGGCTGATCGTCGACATCGGCGAATGGGTGCTCGATGCCGCCTGCCGGCAGAACCGCGCCTGGCAGGATGCCGGGCTGCCCAGTCTCATTGTCAGCGTCAACGTCTCGGCGCGCCAGTTTGCCGAAAAGGCCTGGGTCTCCCGCGTTGCCCGAACGCTTGCCGACACCGGGCTCGATCCGCAGTTCCTGGAGCTCGAGCTGACCGAAAGCCTGATCATGCAGGACGTGCCCCAGGCGATCGCCACCATGCACGAGCTGGAAGCGCTCGGCGTGCGCCTCGCCATCGACGATTTCGGGACAGGCTATTCCAGCCTGAGCGCGCTCAAGCGCTTTCCCGTCAGCCGCCTGAAGATCGATCGGTCCTTCGTCAAAGACATTCCAGGCGACGAGGACGACATGGCGATCACCGCCGCCATCATCTCGCTGGCGCAGAAGCTCAAACTCGATGTGATCGCCGAAGGCGTAGAGACGCAGGAGCAGCTCGATTTCCTGCGCGAGTCCGGCTGCAACGAAATCCAGGGCTATTGGGTCAGCCGGCCGCTGCCGCCGCTCGCCTTCGTCTCGCAGTTTGCCCCAGGCCTCGCGCTGGAAGCCATGAGCGCCTGAGACGCGATCCCATCCGTGCGGACCCGGTGATCCGGCGGCAGCTGCGCCGACGGCGCGTGGCAAGCCTCGCGCCAGCACCTGTCTGCCATAAGGGGCGGCAACCGCCGGCAGCGGATGGATGCAAAGTTGCAACGGTCGTCAAAAACCCTGCAGCCCCTGCTTTTCCTCCGTTTGTCGCGCGCTAGCTTGCTGTTGTGCTCGTTGAAGCCGAAGACGCCGTACCGTTCTCCCAGCGGCCGTGCGCGCTCGGCCAAACGGACCATGATCATTGCGTCAACCGGAAGTCCGCCCCCATGAGCCCGCTCAAGCCCCCGATGTCCCCCCTGTCGCGCCGGCAGTTCCTGAACCTGACCGGCGTAGCGGCTGCGACAGCCGCGCTGTCGTCCTGCAACTACACGTCCAACACCGCCAGCTTTAACGCCGAGACCCGGCCGTATTTCCGGAACCCGGAATTCGACAACCGCTTCGCTCCGGCAAACGGCAGCTATCCCGTCTACGGGCAGCCTCAAAACGCCGCATACATGACGGGTCTGCCGCCGCAGTCCGCCTATGCCGCCAGCATCTACGGCCCCGTGGTCGACGGCGGATTCGCCATTCCCGCCGTGCCCTATCAGGAGATTGATCCGCGGTTCTATCGCCAGGAGGTTGCCGATCCCTTCGGTGAAGCTCCCGGCACGATCATCGTGGATACCCAGGACCGGTTTCTCTACCTGACCGAGCCGGGCGGCCGCGCGATGCGCTACGGCGTCGGTATCGGGCGCGAAGGTTTCGCCTGGTCCGGCCGCGGCGTGATTCAGTGGAAGCAGAAATGGCCGCGCTGGAAGCCGCCGAACGAAATGGTCGCGCGCCAGCCGCATCTGGCCGCCTATTCGATAGAGAATGGCGGCATGGAGCCCGGCTTGTCCAATCCGCTCGGCGCGCGCGCCATGTACATCTTCAAGGATGGGCAGGATACGCTCTATCGCCTTCACGGTTCGCCGGAATGGCAATCGATCGGCAAGGCCGTTTCCTCCGGCTGCGTACGCCTGATCAATCAGGATGTGATCGATCTCTACGATCGCGTCCGGACGAAATCGCCGATCCTCGTCGTCTGATCGCCGACGACACACGGCAGACGATCGACCGGCGGTCTCCGCCGGTCCTTTCCGCGCCATTCGTCTCTGTCATCAGGTCCGGCATGAGATCCGGGCTCAGTGCCGGCCCGTCTCGATGATGTCCGCCAGCGCCTTTAGATTGTCGGACGTCAGAGGCTTTTCAAAATAGCGTTTCACGAAGTCATACTGGAGCGCCTTGTTCCGGTCCGTGCCGAGGTGCGAGCTCGTCAGCATCACCACGAGGGGCGCTTGCCCGCCGCAGGGGCGGACGAAGTCGCGGGCAAAGGTTTCCAGGAATTCGAAGCCGTTCATGACCGGCATGTTGATGTCGAGAATGATCGCATCCGGCTGCTCCTGCTGCAGCATCTCCAGTCCCTCGCGGCCGTTGGAGGCCTGCACGACCTTGATGGACGGGTCGAAGCGCTGGATCGTATAGCCGCAGATGAAAAGATCCGTCTCATCGTCGTCGATGATCAGGAGGGAGCCTATGGTCATGCATCATACCTCTGGGGTAATCGTATGACAAATCGACTGCCTTTGTCGAGCCGAACATACGTTACGGTACCGCCAAGATGCTCGGTGCTCTTTCTCACGATGTAAAGACCGAGACCGCTGCCGTCGGACCGGGCAGGATGGAAGCGCTTGAACATCTGGAACAGGCTGCCTTCGTCGCCGGGGTCGAGCCCGAGGCCGTTGTCGGAAATGCGCAATTCCAGAACCCCGTCTCCGGTCATGGCGGCATCGATCGTCACGTTGCGCACCGCCTCCTCGGGATCGGCGTATTTGATGGCGTTCGAGACGAGATTGTCGAGGATCATCCGCAGACGGGCGGGCTTCGTTCGAAGGGTGAGGTCCGCCGCGACGTCGACCGTAAAGGAGACCTGTCGTGCAGGGTCGATGAAACGCAGGCGCTCGATCGTTTCCTCGATGGCGGCGAGGAGGGGGATCGTCGTCATCGGCTCGTCCAGCAGGCGGCTGCGTTTCAGCTGGATGATGTTCTCGATCAGCCCGTCGAGTTTTTGAAGCCCGCGCTCCAGCCGCTCGATAACGGGCGTGATCTGCGTCGTTGAGGCTTTGAGACCGATCATGTCCCGCATGATGGTCGTCAGGCCGATGGAGGATGCGATCGGCGCGCGCAGATCGTGCGAGGTGCGGTAGGCGAACTCCTCAAGCTCGGCATTGGCTTCGAGAATTTCCTGTTCGTGCCGCTTTCGCTGGGAGATGTCGCGGACGATGCCGCTGTAGAGGACGGCGCGATCAAGCTCGATCCGGGCGACGGAGAGATCGAGCGGGAAACGGATGCCGCTGCGGCGCTTGCCTTCGATTTCCCGCGCCCTTCCGGCGATGTCCCCAACTCCAGGTTCAGCTCCGGCATCCTCGGGTTTTCCCGCCAGGGGCAGGAAACCGGGGATAAGAGTGCGGACGTCATGACCGAGCATCTCCACGGCGCGGTAGCCGAAAATCGCTTCCATCGCATGGTTGGTGGACAGGATCCTGCCGGCTGCATCGACGGTGACGATCCCGTCCGCGGCGGTATCGATGACGGCGCTGAGGCGCTCCTCGCTTTCGCGCAGCTTGAGGGCCGTCTCGCGATAGCTCTGTGCCTTGCGGAAGGCGTAGACGATGAGGCCGGCATAGACCATGCCGGAGACGACCAGAAGTCCGGCAAGAATGGCCTGGGAGGCCGGCCTGCCGTCGGAATCGATGCTGATCGTCGGGCTGGTCCCCTCGAACGCATCCTGCAGGTCGAGCAGGGTGAGAAGCAGGAGAAGCAGGTAGCTGGCCGCACCGAGCGTGGCGGCGATGGTCGAGGCGTCGTAGTGGAGCTCCTCGACGCGCAGGAAAATCAGGGGCAGGGCGAGAGCCGCGAAGCAGAGCGCGGTGTGCGGCGACATATGGCCATAGCGCGGCCAATCGCTTTC
Source organism: Rhizobium sp. Leaf384 (assembly GCF_001424065.1). GTDB lineage: Bacteria > Pseudomonadota > Alphaproteobacteria > Rhizobiales > Rhizobiaceae > Ferranicluibacter. Next base: position 375,722 of record NZ_LMQE01000007.1, on the reverse strand, counting down.
CGTCGCCAGCTGCAGACCGTAGCCGAGCAGCGTCGCCGCCGCCGTCATGAAGACGGTGGCGGCCAGCGCGATGCGCAAGAGCGTCGGTTTGCCGGTCAAGGCGCTGACGAGAATGCAGACGCCGAGCAGGGCGAAGGAGAGCGCCGTTCCGCTGGCGAGATGGCCGGGATAAGGCGCCGTCTGGCGGAAGGGGTCGATCGTCAACCTATCGAGAGGGTGCATCGTGAAGAGAACCGGCTCCAGCAGGAAGGCGAGGCCGATCAGCATCACGACAACGGACAGGACCGTCGCGGTGCGGGTTGCCTCGTGGAGGAGGGCCGCAAAGGCAAGGCCGCTCAGGACGAAGCTGGCGGCGGTGTTGAACTGCATGCGGAAGAGAACCGGCAAGGCATCGGCGAGGGAGCCGACTTTCAGAAGCCAGAGCGCGCTGATGCCGATGCCGACGAGCATGCTGAACCCGGCGGCGCCCATGCCGGCGGCGTGCCAGCGCAGGCTGCGGGGCGGCGCTGCGCCTGCAGGCCGGGAGCGCTGATGGAGGTCGGCGCCTACGAGATCGGATCGATCACGCCCGCCGACGGCTTCGTGCATCCCGTCCGCTCGAAGCGTCCCGCGTTCTTCCCCTGCCTGTGCGCGAACCATCCCCCCAGGTCATCCCCCGCTTCGCTTTGGTCCACAGAGAACACGCGCCGAGCAGGCCGTCAACGCCCGCAGCGCAGGTGCTTTTCGGCGCAGGTGGTTTTTAGGGCAGGTGTTTTTCGGGGCAGGTGCCGGAATGGCGGGCGGGGAGGCGTCAGCCGACGATCAGAGGATCTTTCGGCTGCGAGAGGCGCTCGGTCAGCGCGTCCAGGACGGCCTTGAGCGCGTGGGCCTCGTCGTTGCTGCACCCGATCGCGCTGCCGATCGCGGTCTGGACATGGCCGGCCTCCGCCTGAAGCGCCTCGCCCTTTTCCGTCAGTGCGATGTTGACCTGCCGTTCGTCCTTGCGGTCGCGCGTCCGGCTGACGAAGCCGGCGGCATCGAGCCGCTTGAGAAGCGGCGAGAGCGTGCCGGAATCCAGCCCCAGCTGGTCCCCGATCTGCTTGACGGTCATGACCCTGTGTTCCCAAAGCGCCAGAAGCACGAGGTATTGCGGATAGGTCAGGCCGAAGCGGTCGAGCAGCGGTTTGTAGGTCCGGTTGAAGGCGTGGGACAGCGAATAGACCGCAAAGCACAGCTGGTCTTCGAGCGGCAGCGGAATGCTCAGCGAAACCGCCTGTGCTGTCGTCTCGGTCCGATCTGCCCTTCGCTTTGTCATGGCACGATCTTACGCCTTCCGACGTAAAAATGCAATTTGCAAAATTGAGTTGCGTGCAATTGAATCGTGCGTTATAAAGATCTCGAAGACGGACGTTCTTCTTCACGAAACGCGTCGAAAGCGACGACAGGAGACACCAATGGCTATTCTCTACACCACCAAAGCTTCTGCCACCGGCGGCCGTGCAGGCCGTGCCGTGTCCGAAAACGGCGTGCTCGACGTCGTTCTGACCGTTCCGAAGGAACTTGGCGGCGACGGCGCCACGGGCACGAACCCCGAGCAGCTTTTCGCTGCCGGTTACTCTGCCTGCTTCCTCGGTGCCCTGAAGAATGTTGCAGGCAAGGAAAAGATCAAGGTTCCGGAAGAAACGAAGGTCACCGCGACCGTCGGCATCGGCCCGCGCGATGACGGCACCGGCTTCGGCATCGATGTCTCTCTGCTCGTCGATATCCCCGGCCTGGACCGCGAAACCGCCGAACGGCTTGTGGCTGCCGCGCATATCGTCTGCCCTTACAGCCACGCCATGCGCACCTCGACCGAAGTTCCGGTCAAGGTTGCCTGATCGACGATCTGCACAAGCGATCGATCGCTTGTTTAACCGACCGGAGCGACAGGCTTCGGATGGGAAGGATGGAGACGGTGCGTCCGTCTCCATCCTTTTTTGCGTTCAGCCTTTTTGCGTTAGGCCTCTTTTCCCGTCATGCGTGCGCATTTGATCAAGACTGGGAAGAGTGTCATCATGGCATCAGGAGACATGGCGAAGGGAGGGGAGCAGATGTCGGACGAGCATGGCAAGTTTATCTGGGCGGAACTGATGACGACCGATCCGATGGCGGCAGGCGCTTTCTACCGCGCGGTCGTCGGCTGGACGACCGTCGAGATGGCGGATTACGATTACACGGTCTTCGAGGCGGCCCGGCCGGACGGCGAGGGGCGGGCCGGGGTTGCCGGGATGATGCGCATTCCGCCGGAATTGCTGTCAGAGCACGTGCCGCCGAACTGGACGGCCTATGTGTTTGTCTCCGATTGCGATGCCACGGTGGCACGCGTCGCGGCCTTGGGCGGCACGGTCCGGCGCCCGCCCGAAGACATTCCGGCGATCGGACGCTTCGCCGTGGTCGCCGATCCGCACGGGGCTGTGCTCTGCATCATGACGCCTCTGCCGATGGACACTCCGTCGCGGTCTATCCCGGCCATGACGCCCGGACAGTTCGGGTGGTACGAACTCCATACGGACGATGTCGATGCGGCGTTTGCTTTCTATTCGCAGGTGTTCGGCTGGTCGCTCGATCACGATATGGATATGGGCGACTTCGGCGTCTACCGGATCTTCGCCCATGACGGACAGGCCGTCGGCGGCATGATGAAGCGCATGCCGCAGATGTCGAAGGCGCATTGGGCCTGCTACATCACGGTCGAGCGGCTCGATGACGCCGTGTCCCGGCTCGTGACCGGCGGCGGCAGCGTCGTCAACGGCCCGATGGAGGTTCCAGGCCCGGCCTATATCGTCAACGCCATCGATCCGCAGGGTGCGTTCATCTCCCTGCTGGCGACCGAACGGTGAGAAGGGAGGGGTTCTGCCTCCGCAAGCGGCCGGTGGTGGGGCCGTTTCTTGACTGCGACAAGCCACGATCGTGGTCGGGGAGGATGTTCGGAAGGATCGTCAGGAATGGGATCCCGAAAGCATCCCGTTCGGACCCTTGCGGCCTTCGTTCAGCAAAGCTTGCAGCAAGGCCTGGATATCGGCGGGGTCGGGACTAAGGATGTAGGGACGGGGGTCCTCCGAGGGAAGAAGCGTGTCGACCACGATGAAGATGTAGGGCAACCGCAATTCTTCAAACGCGTCGAGCAGGTCGATCAGTCGGTCGTCGACCAGGGCGATATCCACAAGCACGCCGGCCCAGTCGCGGGCTCTGCCAAGCTCGATGGCGTCCGGCGCGGTCGGCCCCTCGAGCATGATCTCTGCGGCCTGCCAGGCGAGGCGTGTCGTTTCCAGCAGCGTCTGGGGATCACCGATGACGAGAACCTTGAACTGGGGCACGGTCGATCCACTCGGTAAGGCGCCCAGGTTTGGCGCATCACGCGCCTGTCCTCCGGCATCGGCCGCAAAGCCGACGATGCGCCGTTGCATCGTCCGGTCATCGGCCCGCAGCTTTTAGACGGAAATTCCCCCAGGGTCGAGGCATGCGACACCCGTTGCGACGGGCGCACGCGAAGCCGTCCGTCGGTGCGGCAAGTTTGCATCGCTGCGGACAGGTGAAACGCGGGTCGCGCCGTTTAGCGGAGCTCTTCGCCGAGGTCGCGGGCCAGATGCTGCCGGGCACGGCTGACACGGCTCTTCATGGTCCCAAGCGCGCAGTCGCAACGGGCAGCGGCCGATTCGTAGCTGATCCCGTCGATGAAGATATACTGGATCGCCGTCCGGTAATGCACGGGCAGGCGCATGACGGCCCGCTCGAGTTCATGACCCCGAACCGACCATTCCTGCGTTGCGGCGACCGACGAGCGATCCGCAACACAATCATCGAAGCCGACATGCTCCCGCTTGGAAACGCCGAAACGCGTGCAGAAGGTGTTGCGCATGATGGTGAACATCCACGACTTCAGCCGTGTTCCCGGCTCGAACTTGTCGATGTTGGCAAGGCTTTTGGCAAGCGTCTCCTGCACCAGATCCTCGATGTCCGTTTCAGACCGATAGAAGCGCGAGGCAAAGGCGCGCAGTGCCGGAATGAGTGCGACGACGTCCTGTTGAAGACCGCTCGTCTGAATTTTCCGATCCATGGTTTTCCCTCCTGACAATGCGGTACCAATCAGCCCGCCGAAGGTTCGTTCCCCCAATTCGGCGCGATCCAGCCGCTTTTTGAAAAGAATTCGTCTTTTTGTATTCGTCTCAGATTGAATGTAAAAAATGACACAACCGGTAACTGCTGATTTGCATCCTTGCGACGGTGTCGTGAGCACCGTCGGAAAGGCGGGAAACAGCTATGCCGTTTACTTCCAAGGGAACCGAGATCGCCTGGTTTGGTTGGCCCTTGGAATGCGCAAAGCGCATGCGCCACGATCAGCCTGCCCCGCACACGAAAAAGGGCACGACAAGCACAGGAAACGTCATGACACACGAGAACAGCCGGACCCCTAAGGAAACATCGACGGAGCGCGACGGCAGCCGCACGGTCACGCGCCGCGCCGTCATGGGTGCGACCGGAGCGGTTCTGGCCGGAGCGGCGATGACCTCCGCGGCCGCTGCGCAAACGACAACGAAGGCCGCCACGTCGGAGGCTGCGCCCGCAAAGCTGGTCGATCCGCGTACGGCCTATCCCAAGCCGCCGTTTCCGTCTCAGGAACAGCCTTTTCCCGGCCTTGCCTCCAAGATGGATCCGCGGCCGGATCATGGTGAGACGAGCTACAAAGGCAGCGGTCGGCTGGCCGGACGAAAGGCCCTGATCACCGGTGGCGACAGCGGCATGGGACGGGCCGCGGCGATTGCCTATGCGCGCGAGGGCGCAGACGTTGCCATCAGCTATCTGCCAGACGAGGAGCCGGACGCGCAGGAGGTGATCGCGCTGATCGAAAAAGAGGGCCGGAAGGCCGTGGCGCTCCCCGGCGACATCCGCGACGAGGCCCTCTGCCGGCGGATCGTCGAGGATGCGGTCCGCGAACTTGGCGGATTGGACATTCTCGTCAACAATGCCAGCCGCCAGCAGCAGCGTCCCTTGATCGCGGATCTTTCGACCGAAGATTTCGACGCGACGATGAAGACCAATCTCTATGCCATGTTCTGGCTGACCAAGGCCGCGCTGCCGCACCTGCCGCCAGGCGCGACGATCATCCAGACGACGTCGGAGCAGGCCTATGATCCTTCGGAAAACCTGGTCGACTACGCCATGACCAAAGCCGGCATGATGAGCTTTACCAAGTCGATGGCCAAGCAGCTTGCGCCCAAGGGCATCCGCGTCAACGGCGTCGCGCCGGGCCCGATCTGGACGCCGCTTCAGGTCAGTGGCGGAGCAACGCAGGAAAAGCTCGTGACGTTCGGCGGCGACACGCCGCTTGCCCGTCCGGGACAGCCTGCAGAGCTTGCCTCGATCTACGTCCAGCTTGCGGCAGCCGATGCAAGCTATGCGACCGGACAGGTTTACGGCGCCGCCGGCGGTAGCGGCCAGCCCTGATCGGGCATCGGCGCGACGGGGTCGCGTCGCGCATTGCGCCCTTCCCGGAGCAGCGGGGAGGGTGGCGCGGCACACGGGCCTTGGCAAGACGGTCTCACTTTCGATGCCTCTCCTGTGTATGGTGTCGCGAAACGGGGTGCGAGACCAACGACATGCCTGCAATCGGTGCCATCTGGCGCGCGGAGATCGATGCCGTCGAATTTCATGTCGATAGCGGCTACCGTTTCGTCGTGCATCGCAACGTATTCCGCACGCTGCGCGGATCGCCGGCAGCCGGGGATATCTGCGTCGCGTTTGCCGAGGCGCATGGGGAGGCGTTCCTTGCGGCCGCTCAGGCGCGCATCGCGTCCGACGGATCCGAAACGACACGCGCGTTCCATCTCAACAGCCGCCAGGTTCGACGCGCCATGACCGGCACCTCGAACCGGACTGCGATTCTCAGAGAACCTGGGCCGCGCTGATCGACGAGACGAACTGGCGGGTGCGCTGGTGCTGCGGCGTGTCGAAGATGGTTCGCGCCGGTCCCGCTTCGACGATATCGCCGGCCTGCAGGAAGATGACCTGGTCGGCCAGTCGCGAGGCAAGACGCAGATCATGCGTCGCCATGACCATGGTGGTGCCTTCGCGGGCCAGCGCTCCGAGCACGTCCACCACTTCGGCCGCAAGCTCGGGATCCAGAGCCGAAGTCGGCTCGTCGCACAGAAGGACGCGCGGCGAGGGGGCCAGCGCCCGGGCGATTGCCACACGCTGTTGCTGCCCGCCCGAAAGCGTTGCCGGCCATGCCGTGGCCTTTTCCGCCATGCCGACCTTCGTCAGCAGTTCCATCGCGCGGGCGCGGGCCTTTTCGGCCGGCCATTTGAGAACGGTGGTGAGGCTTTCCATCACGTTCTCGATCGCCGTGCGATGCGGGAAGAGCTGAAAGTTCTGAAACACCATCCCCGTCTGCTGACGAATTTTCTGGATGTCGTTCCAGCCTGGCTTCCTGCCCATCTCGAAACGCGTTTCCTCGCTGCCGATGCGAATCGTGCCGGCGCTCGGGATCTCGAGCAGGTTGATACAGCGCAGCAGGGTGCTCTTGCCGCCGCCCGAGGGGCCGATCAGCGCGGTCACGCTGCCTTCGGGGATCGTAAGGTTGATGTCCTTCAGGATGACGGCATCGCCGAAGCGCTTTTCGATATGGCGAAGCTCGATCATCGATTGGACTCCATCATGCCGCCATAGCGCGCGAACCGCCGCTCCAGCCGGACCTGCAGTGAGGACAGAACGGAGCTGAGCGCGAGGTAGATCAACGCCGCCTCGATGTAGAGGATCAAGGGTTCATAGGTCGTGGCAACGATGCGCTGGGCCGACTGGAACAGCTCGGGAACGGTAATGGCCGCCGCGAGCGAGGTATCCTTCACCAGCGAGATGAAGGTGTTGGACAGCGGCGGCACCGCCACGCGCGCCGCCTGGGGCAGGATGGTGCGCCGCATCGCCTGGCTCCAGGTCATGCCGATCGAATAGGCGGCTTCCCACTGGCCTTTCGGGACCGAGGAGAGGACGGCGCGGATGATTTCGGAGCTGTAGGCGCCGACATTCAGCGTGAAGCCGATCAGCGCCGCGGGGAAGGCATCGAGAAGAATGCCGATGCTCGGCAGGCCGTAGAAGATCACGAACAGCTGAACGAGAAGCGGCGTCCCGCGGATGACCCAGACGTAGAAGCGCGCGATCAGGGCGAGCGGCATCGGCGCGAACAGGCGCGTCACCGCCGTGACCAGCCCGAGGATCGCGCCGAGGAAAAAGGACAGAAGCGTGAGCGGGACCGTAAACTTCGCGCCCGCCCACAGGAGCGTGGGAAGCGAGTCGATCATGAGTTGCAGCCAGTGCGGCACGGTATTTCCTCAATTGCTCGGTACCGGAATAAAGCATGTCCGGTGAACGTCAGTCCACCGGACATGTCATCCGTCTGTCAAAGGCCAGTGCCGGTCGGCGAAGCAGGGCGCCTTGCCGGGAAGCGGGCGATCAGCGCGAGACGTCCTGACCGAAATAGGTGTCGGAGATCGTCTTGTACGTGCCATCGGCCTTGATCTCGGCCAGAGCCTTGTTGATCGCGGCAAGGAGTTCCGGCTCTCCCTTGCGGATGATGATGCCGGAATAATCGGCATTGTCCTGCTCCGCGGCAATCTTCACCGGTGCATCGGGCTTCTGCTTCTTGAAGTCGAGGAAGGACAGGCTGTCGTTGACCGTCGCGTCGGCCCGGCGGGTCAGGACGAGCTGGATCGACTGATCGAAACCATCCGTGCCGACCAGTTCGGCGCCGGCGCTCTGGGCGATCTTGCCGAAATTGCTGCTCAGCGACTGTGCCGACGTCTTGCCCTTGAGGTCGGCAAAGCCCTTGATGTCGTCATTGTCCTGCCGGACGATCAGCACGGCCTTGGAGGCAATATAGGGCTCGGAGAAATCGTATTTCTGCTTGCGTGCCTCGGTGATGCCGACCTGGTTGATGACGGCGTCATAGCGGCCCGCGTCGATGCCGGCGATCAGCCCGTCCCACTTGCCCTCGATGAACTGCGCCTTGACGCCCAGCTTGGCGGCCACGGCCTCGCCGATCTCCACGTCGAAGCCCACCAGCTTGCCGTCGGCATTGTGGAAGGTGAACGGCGCGTAGGTACCTTCGGTGCCGATCTTCAGCACGCCGGCCTTCTGAATGGCCGACAGGTTCTCGCCGGCCAGCGCCGGGGCGATCGCGGCGGCGTGGAGGATGGCGGCGGTGGCGATGGTCTTGAGCCAGTTCATGATGTCTGCGTCCTTCTGAAGCGATGTCGGTCGTCTCGGCACGGCGGCCGGTCGAACTCTGTCATCGCAGGAAATAGGCGCGAAGGATTGAAAGAAAACTGCGAATGAAACCGGCAAATGCGAAAATCTTGCTCTTTCGGCCTGCCGAGCCGGTAGGCATATCGCGAAGTCTCGCTAGGTCGCTATGTTAGGCAAACCTTTCTTTACGTTTATGTCGGATTCTAACACTTCACCGGGCTACCGTGGCCGGGCAGCACTTCGGAGATGGCCATGCGCCGCTTGTCTCAGTCCCTCGGCTTCGATGCGAAGTCGGTTCTTCACGCGATCAGTCAGTCCCAGGCGATCATCGAGTTCGACCTGACCGGCAAGGTTCTCACCGCCAACGACAATTTCTGTCAGGCCCTCGGCTATAGCCTTTCCGAAATCGTCGGTCGCCATCACAGCCTGTTCGTCACGCCGGAAGAAGCTGCATCCCCTGAATACCGGGAATTCTGGGCCGCTCTCGCCGGCGGGCTTTTCCAGCGGCAGCAGTACAAGCGTATCGCCAAGGGTGGCCGCGAGGTCTGGATCGAGGCGTCGTACAATCCCGTCCTGCGAAACGGCAAGCCCTACAAGGTGGTGAAGGTCGCGACCGAGATCACGGCCTCGAAGATGAAGAGTGCCGAGGACGGCGGCAAGCTCATGGCCTTGTCGCGGGCGCAAGCCATCATCGAATTCACGCCGCAGGGCGAGATCCTCTGCGCGAACGACAATTTCCTCGGCGCCCTCGGATATGATCTCTCCGAGATCGTGGGGCGGCATCATTCGATGTTCTGCGAGCCGTCCTATACGGCCTCGCCCGACTACAAGGCTTTCTGGGACGATCTGCGCCGCGGGACCTTCAAGACCGATCAGTTCCTGCGCATCGGCAAGGGGGGCAAGCGGGTCTTCATTCAGGCGTCCTACAATCCGATCTTCGATGATGCCGGACGGGTCTTCAAGGTGGTGAAATTCGCGATCGACGTCACGGATCGCATGCATGCCGTCGAGGAACTCGGCGCAGCGCTGGAGCGGTTGTCCCAGTGCAATATCCGCGTGACGCTGGACGAGCCTTTCGTCGGCGAGTTCGACAGTCTGCGGCGCGATTTCAACACGTCGATCAGCGAGTTTCAGAAGACGCTGACAAACGTGCTCGGCCAGACCCACGCGCTGAACGCGAGCAGCCAGGAAATGCGCCACGCGGCCGAAAGCCTTGCCGAACGGTCGCAGCAGCAGGCGGCCGCGCTCGAGGAAACGTCAGCCGCCCTTGACGAAGTCACGGCGACCGTTAACTCCTCTACCGAAAATACGCAGGAAACGCGCACGCTGGTGCAGAACGCCCGCGTGTCGACCGGCGCATCGGCAGCCGTGGTGCAGGAGACGGTCACGGCCATGCAGAGGATCGAACAGGCCTCGGGCGAGATCAGCCAGATCATCGGCGTGATCGACGAGATCGCCTTCCAGACGAACCTTCTGGCGCTGAATGCCGGCGTCGAGGCCGCGCGGGCCGGCGAGGCCGGAAAGGGTTTTGCCGTCGTTGCCCAAGAGGTCCGCGAACTGGCGCAGCGCTCCGCGAAGGCTGCCAAGGAGATCAAGGTTCTGATCACCAATTCCGGCAAGGAAGTTTTGGAGGGCGTCCGTCTCGTCGGCAAGACCGGCGACGCACTGAAGGAAATCGACATCTTCGTGCGCCGGATCGACCAGAACGTGGACGCGATCGCCACCGCCGCCAAGGAGCAGTCGGTCGGCCTTCGTGAGATCAACAAGGCGGTGAACGAGCTCGATCGGATGACGCAGGAAAATGCCGCCATGAGCGAGCGGACGACCGATATCAGCCGGGCGCTGGCCGAAGGCGCCGACGCGCTGGCCGCGATGGTCAGCGTCTTCAAGCTCAACCGGCGGACCGCCCAGCGCCAGCCGGGCGCGTCGGATGCTTCCCGGCCTTCGCACAGGGAGGCGACGCCCGGGCGGAGGAGCTTCGCGGCCTAAGACGCACTGCCGCCTTGAGGCGGGAAAGGACTTGTCATGCAGGAAGACCGGCGCAGGAAGGTGCTCTCGCAGCGCCTCATTCCGGACAACGAGATCGATCGTCTCGCCGCCGTTCGATCCATCGGCTTCCGTGCCGTCGAGACGATGCCCGAACTCAAGGACCTCGCCTCTCTTGCGCGCGACGTGTTCGAGTGTGCCTTCGCGGCGGTCAACATCGTCGATCAGGACTGGCTCCGCTTCATTGCCCAGTCCGGAACCGTCGTCGAGAGGTGCTCGCGCGACGAATCCATCTGCCAGTACGTCGTGCATGAAGGCGAGGTCATCGTCGTTCCCGACCTGACCCTGGAGCCGGCAATGGCCCACTTGCCCTATGTGGTCGGGGGGCCACGCATGCGCTCCTATGCCGGGGCACCCATCGCGCTGGAGCCGGGCCTGACCGTCGGCGCGTTCTGCATCATGCACACGGATCCCCGCGATCTCGATGCGCGTCAACGTCGGCGGTTGACGGAGTTTGCGCGGCTTGCCGGTGCGCTTTTCCGGTTGCAGCGGTCCAATCTGCTGATGGCGAAGGCCGAGCAATCATTGCGTCTGGCGGCAATCACGGATCCGATGACGGGCTTCTTCAACCGGAAGGCCTTGTCGGAGCTCGTGGATGGCCAAATGGACGAGACTCTGGCGGCTGGCCGTCCGTTCGGCGCCGCCTATCTCGACATGGACGGTTTCAAGGCGATCAACGACCGGCACGGCCACCAGACGGGCGACGAGGTTCTGCGGCAGGCCGCCGGGCGCATTCGCTCGGTCATTCGGGCCGGCGATATTCCGTTGCGCATGGGCGGCGACGAATTCGTCGTCTTCTTCCCCGATTGCGGCAGCGAGGATGCGTTGCCGACAATTGCGGCGCGTCTGGTCGAGGCATTCCGCACGCCGTTCCTGATCGGCGACACACCTGTGGTGGCACATCTGAGCATCGGTGCGGCCGCCGTGTCGCACAACGGTGCAAGCCGCGAGGCCTTGCTGGAGACGGTGGACAGGGCCTTGTACGAAGCCAAGGCAAGCGGTCGGGACCGCTACGTCGTGCGTCCGGGGAACATGCCGGACTAAACGGTGTCCGTCGCGGGCCGGCGGAAGACCAGGAGGCTTGCCGTCAGGGTCTGCACGATCCCGTCGTCCTGGTTGATCGTCCGGCTGCGCATGACGACGATGCCGCGATCCGGCTTGGAGCGGGACGGGCTGATCTCGACGATCTCTCCCTCCACATGCAGCCTGTCGCCCGGGCGGGTCGGCAGCGGCCAGGCAAGCTCGCAGTGCGTGCCGATGAGGCCGCCGTCGAAGGGGAGGCTCTCCACGATCAGGCGCATGGTCAGCGCCGCCGTGTGCCAGCCGCTGGCGGCCAGTCCGCCAAACAGCGTCGCATGCGCTGCCGCGTCATCGAGGTGAAAGGGTTGCGGATCGAACTGGCCTGCAAAGCTGCGGATTTCGTCCGCGGTGACATCGACGGTCCCGCTTCGGAATGACAGGCCCGGTGCCAGATCGTCCAGAAAGAGACGCGGTGTGTGCTGTTTCATGCCCGACCTCCCAAAACCTCTGAATCCCGTCTTATCAGAGATCTCTCATTTTCCGTAGCGGTACCGGATCTCGAGGACGATCGCGGGCGAGGTCCTCGAGGTCCGGCGCTAGCCGACGAGATCGCGACGGCGCCTGCAGGCTCCGTGAAGGCCGGAGCACTGCAGGCCTTCGCCGCTCAGGGGATCAGTCGCTCGTTCCGCAGCTCGTCGAACAGGGTCGTGAAGGCGTCGTCCGTCGGCTGATAGACGGTAAATCCCATCCGGCGGCTCTTCGACATGTCGGTGACCACCTCGATCGGCCGACCGAGGTCAGCATCGGTATGCCAGGGCGAAATCAGCCGATGGATGTCGTGTTCCACCAGCGTCTCCCGCTCGGCAATCCTGCGCCAGATCGCAGCGTCGTCTGCCATCTGCTCTTCCAGCGGACGGACCGTGCCGTCGAACGGCGCGGCCTCGATGCCGAAGGCCGCCGCGATGCGCTGCCACATCCAGCTCCAGCGGAAGACATCGCCGTTGACGACGTTGAAGGCCTCATTGGCGGCTTCCGGCGTCGTGGAGGCCCAGAGCATGTGCTGGGCGAGCACATCCGCACTGGTCATGTCGGTGAGGCCGTTCCACTGGGCGGCCACGCCCGGAAACTGGAACGGGCGCCCCGTCTCGCGGCAGATCGCGGCATAGACGGCGAGCGTGGTCCCCATGTTCATGGCATTGCCGACGGCCTTGCCGATGATGGTATGCGGACGGTGGACGCTCCAGGTAAAGCCATCGCGCTCTGCGGCGGAAAAGACCTCGTCTTCCTGCGCGTAGTAGAAATTCTCCACATCGAGCCGGCCCTGTTCCTCGCGGAACGGCGTCTGCGGCAGGGTGCCTTTGCCATAGGCCTCGAAGGGTCCGAGGTAATGCTTCAGCCCCGTGACCAGCGCCACGTGACGCACGCTTCCGGCAGGGCGGAGCGCCTCGAGCAGGTTGCGCACCATGGCGGCATTCACACGAATGTTTTCGGCCTCCGTCGGCTGGCGCAGCCAGCTTGCGATGAAGACATGGGTGGGGGCGACGTCCGCCAGAGCGGGGCCAAGCGTGGCCGGATCGAGAAGATCGGCGGCCAGTGGCGTTACGTTCTCCTGGCGTCCCGGCTTTCGTGCGAGACCCGTGACATCCCAGCCGGCCTTCGACAGCACCTTTGCGGTGGCGCTGCCGACCACGCCGCTGGCGCCCACGATCAAAGCCTTGTTTTGCATCTACAGTCTCCTTGCGTTCACGCCGGACATAGGTATCCCTTCCATTCTGTCCACCCGCCCTATCTGTCCTCCCATGGGCAATCGTACGCCTGCGGACATTCGGTTGCGGAACATTCCATGCTCCGCCCGGTTTGTTGTCGTGCCGGACTTTGCCCGCGATGGGGGCTTTGTTGCCCGTCACATGTCCTTCTTCACACTCGTGGCGTTCCGGTGTTTTCATGACAGTTAAAATTGCGATTATCGGGTCGGGTCCGACCGGTATCTACACGCTTCACGGCCTCGTCTCCTGCCCGCGGCCGCTCGACATCACCGTGTTCGAAAGCGATGCCGATCCGGGGAAGGGGACGCCCTATCATCCCGATATCAACGACCAGGCCATGCTGGCCAATATCGCCAGCATCGAACTGCCGCCGATCTACGAGACGCTCGTCGCCTGGCTTCGCCGCCAGACGGACGCGGAGCTGGAGCGGATGAATGTGGCGCGGGACGCCATTGCCGAGCGTTCCTTCTATCCGCGGATCGTGCTCGGCGAGTTCTTTCAGGACCAGTTCCGCCAGTGCGTGATCGAGGGCCGCAAGGCCGGGCATGTCATCGAGATCAAGGCGTTGCATCGGGTCGACGATATCGATCTTCATCCCGGCGACATCGCCGTCACCGCCACCGGACCGGAGGGACAGCAGCGCTATGCCTTCGACCACGTGGTGATGGCAACGGGGCACGACTGGCCGGAAACGACCGAGACGCGCCCGGGCTACTTCATGTCGCCCTGGCCGGCGCCGGTGCTGAAAACCATTCCGCCTGGGCGCGTCGGCATTCTTGGAACGTCGCTGAGCGCCATCGATGCGCTGATCACCGTCGCCACCGCACACGGCGCCTTCTACCTCGATGCCGCAGGATCGCTCGAATACTTCCCGTCGCCCGGAACGGAGGCCTTTTCGGCGGCGCTGATGTCGCGCAAGGGCGTGCTGCCGGAAGCCGACTTCTATTGTCCCTATCCCTATCTGCCCTTGTCCATTTGTACACCGGAAGCGGTCGATGCCCTGGTAGCAGGGGGTCGGGGTGATCTTCTGGATCCGATCTTCGACCTCTTTCGGGCCGAATTGCTTGCAGCCGATCCTGCCTATGCCGAGCGGGTCGGTCTGGGGATGCTGACGGTGGAGACGCTGGCGCCGGCCTATTTCGCGGACCGGGAGGGGGCGGATCCCTTCGTCTGGGCGGCTGCGAACCTCGCGGAGGCCGAACAGAACGAGCGCGACCGGCGCACGATCGGCTGGCGCTATGCGATCCTGCGCATGCACGAGGTCATCGCGCGGGCCGTGCCGTTCTTCAACAAAGACGATCTCGATCGCTTCCACAAGCACTTCAAGACCGTGTTCATCGACGATTACGCGACCGTGCCGCACCAGTCGATCCGCCGCCTGCTGGCGCTTCGGCGCGCGGGCAAGCTGGAGGTGCTTCGGCTCGGCAGGGAGTCCGATGTCGATACGGAAAACGTCGATCGCGGCGCGACCGTCAGCTTCGAGGGCCGGTCCGAGACCTTCACGGCCTTCATCGATGCAACGGGGCAGCACCAGCTTTCGGCGCGCGACATCCCGTTCCCCAGTCTCGTCCAGCACGGGTTCGTCCGAAAGGCCACGACACCCGTCTCGACGGTTCTGATCGAGATGCCGAACGAACCGGCGGTGGTGCGCACCGGTGGGGTCGATCTCGATGATACGTTCCGTCCGATCCTGACGGCGCCTGTCAACCGGAACCTCTACTGCGTGTCCATCGCCTTCCTGCTGCACAAGCTTCCCTTCATTCAGGGGATCACCAGCGCGCACGAACTCGGCGGGATCGTCTCCACGACGATCCTTGGCGAGATTGACGGGACAATCGGGGGCGCAGGGTCGGGCATCCTTGTCGGGATCGACATGAACGCCGCGTAACGCAAGGCCCTCAGGCGTCGACCCAGACCTCGGCGCCGAGGGTGACCCGGCCGGGGACGGCGATGTCGGCGTAAACGCCGAGGTTGCGCCGGTTGCCGCGCAGGATACTGCGCAGGATGTTGGGCTGTTCCGGCAGTCCGGGCTGTGCGGCGAGCGTCATGCCGCACCGCTTCGTGCCTTCGGTTACATGGATCTCCAGCGTGCCGATGACGACCCTCCGGCCGATCCAGTCGTTTTCGACAAAGCCTGATGGCGTCTCCGTCTGGATCAGAATATCCGGCCGGAACCGTCGTGCATCGAGGGTCGATGCGGGATCGCTTGCCCGGATGGCCTCCATCGAGGCCGTCGTCAGGATGTGGAGAGGGCTTGCCTTGTAGCGCGGCTCGACCACGGGCCAGTTTCCCCCGGTTCCCCGCGTCTCGGCCAAGCCGACCGAAAAGCCGAAATGCGCCGACAGGCGATCTTCCAGATCCGGCGCATCGGCCGGCCGCCACGTGCCGTCGGCAAAGCCGATTTCGGCCATGCCGTCCGGTCGCAGCCGCGAAACGAGATGCAGCGCCTTGCGCCAGCGCTCGCTCGATTCCGGTGCCGCGGGTTCGCGCGTGTCCGCGTCGAAAAGCAGAAAGGATCGACTGCCGGGAACGCCGCTCGGGGATGCATCCGCTGCCGCGGCTTTGGCGTCACCGGTTGCCGCGACATCGAGGTGGTCCAGTTTCTCGCCCCCGACCGAACTTACCGGGTAGCGCCAAAGTTCGGCAATCCGTCCAACAGATATCATGGAACGTGTCTCCGGCAGGTGATGGGGGGATGAGCAGGTTCGAGGACGCCTGCGGGTGGAACTCTTCGTCTGAATGCGCCCGTGTCCCGCTGGTTCCGACGCACGCCCGTAAACACGTCGTGAAAAATGCCCCCCGAAAGAGGTGATCCGCGTTCCCCAAGGGGGCATTGTCTTTACCAGTGCGCGAATTCTTCCTGATTCAGCAATCAATGGATGTATATATTATTGGATATTTATTTAGCTTTGCTTGTTATTCTTCCGGTTCATAGCACAGGTCAGGGTAGGTTGATGGTCAGCGTTTTCGGAGAATCCACACGCCTGCTTCTGCCGACGGATGACTTCCGAATGCTGTTTCAGACCCATCCGTCGCCGATGTGGCTTTATGATCCACTGACCTATCGTTTCCTCGTCGTCAATGATGCCGCTGTCGCACTCTACGGTTATAGCCAGAAGGCGTACAAGCGGCTGACGGTTCTCGACATCCGCCCCGCCTCCGAGCGACAGCGCATGATGGATGCCGTGGCGAAGCGCAACGATGTCGATCGGGCCGAGCGGTGGACGCATCTGAAGGCCGACGGGACGGCGCTCGATGTCATCACCTACGGACGCGAGGTGCATTACCAGGGGCGGCAGGCGATCCTTGCCGTCGTCCAGGACCGCACCGAGGTGATCGCCGCCCGCCAGAAGGTCAGCGAGACCCAGACCTTGCTCGACAGTATCATCGAGAACCTGCCGGTTGCCGTTTTCGTCAAGGACATCGAGGAGAATGGCCGCTACGTGCTCTACAACGCCGCCTGCGGCAGCATCTTCGGCACGCCGTCCGAGACGGTCGTGACGGGATCCGACGGGATGGTGTTCTCGGAGCGCCAGACGAGGCAATTCCGCCAACAGGACGATTGCGCGCTGGCGACATCGGGGACGGTGAATTTCGAGGAGACCATCGAGGATCCCTCGGGCGGGAAGCGCATCCTGCGCACCGCCAAGCGCGTGCTGCCGACGCGCAAGGGCAAGCGACCGCGCTATGTGCTCGGCATCTCGCAGGATGTGACGGAAGAGCGGGAGGCCGAAGCCCGGCTGGCCTACATGGCGATGCACGATTCGCTCACCGGCCTGGCGAACCGTGCCTATTTCAGCGATCACATCCGGCGAGCCGCGCTCGCGGCAACGATGGAAGCGCCGGTCGCCCTGCTGTATCTCGACATCGACCACTTCAAGACCATCAACGACAGCAAAGGGCATGCGGCCGGTGATGCTCTCCTCTGCCAGGTGGGAGACCGCCTCCTTTCCAACATCCGGCAGAGCGATCTCGTGGCGCGGCTCGGGGGAGACGAGTTCGCGATCGTGCTGCAGCTCCAGGACGGGCGCACCGCGGAGGAGGTGGCCGACCGGCTGTTGTCCGCCCTGCGCGTGCCTTTCGATATCGACGGCATCGCCGAGCACGTGACCTGCAGCATCGGCATCGCGCGCGCCCCGGAGCACTCCACGGACGATGACGGGCTGATGCGGGACGCCGACCTGGCGCTTTACGCGGCAAAGGAAGGGGGACGATCGACCTTCCGTCTCTATCGCCCCGAAATGCGCAGGGAGGCGGAGCGCCGGCACGAAATGAAGCTTGCGCTGCATCACGCGCTGGCCGAGGGACAGTTCGAACTCTACTACCAGCCGATCTGCGAGATCGACGGCCCGGTTCTCGCGGGCTTCGAGGCCTTGATCCGCTGGAACCATCCGGAACGCGGGCTGGTGGCGCCGATCGACTTCATCCCCATTGCCGAGGAGACCGGGCTGATCGTTCCGATCGGCGAATGGGCGATGAACGAGGCTTGCTGGACGGCATCCCGGTGGCCGGCCCATCTGAGGATCGCGGTCAATCTCTCGGTCTCGCAATTTCGCGATGCGGGCCTCCTGGATATGGTGCGACAGGCGATCGAGAGCAGCGGACTTGCGCCCGAACGGCTGGAGATCGAGATCACCGAGTCCGTTTTTCTCACCGATGTCGGCCAGAGCCTGCCGCTCCTGCGCGCGATGAAGGCGCTCGGCCTCAGGATCGCCATCGACGATTTCGGCACCGGCTATTCGTCGCTGTCCTATCTGCGCAGTTTTGCCTTCGACAAGATCAAGCTCGATCGCAGCTTCGTTTCGTGCATCGAGACGGATGCCGGCAGCCTTGCCATCATCCGCGCGGTCGCCGGGATCGGCTCCGGCTTCAACGCCACGACACTTGCCGAGGGCGTGGAAACCGAGGAGCAGCTGCAGGCACTCCGCCGCGAGGGATTTGGCGAAGTGCAGGGCTATCTGCTCGGTCGTCCGCTGCCGCTCGGCGAGACCGAGGCGATCATCCTGGCGTCAACGCCCGGTCGTCAGAGCGCGCCGTTGCGGTTGAGCGCGACGACATAGAGGCCCGTCGTCGCCGTCATGAACAGCTGATGGCGCGCACGTCCGCCGAAGCACAGGTTGGAGACGCGCTCCGGAAGCAGGATGCGACCCATTAAATGCCCGTCCGGCGCGATGCAGTGCACGCCGTCGCCGGCGGACGACCAGACATTGCCGTCCGTATCCAGCCGGATGCCGTCGGCAACGCCCGGCGAGATGACATGGAAGACCGCACCGCCCGAGAGCCGGCCATCCTCGGCCACGTCGAAGACGCGGATGTGGCAAGGGTCGTCGCTGTTCGGCAGGCCGGTGTCGGCGACATAAAGCCGACGCTCGTCCGGGCTGAAGGCAAGGCCGTTCGGCGAGCGAAAATCGGTGAGCATCGCGCGGATCTCGCCCGAGGGGTCGACGCGGTAGACGTTGCAGGGCAGTTCCTGCGCGCTGCGATGTCCCTCATAGTCGCTGAAGATGCCGTAGATCGGGTCGGTGAACCAGATGGCGCCGTCGGATGCCACGACGACATCGTTCGGGGAGTTGAGGCGTTTCCCCTCGAACCGATCGGCAATGACGGTGATCCTCCCGTCATATTCCGTCCGCGTCACCCGCCGTGTCCCGTGTTCGCAGGTCACGAGGCGCCCGAGACGGTCGCGCGTCTGGCCGTTGGAGAAATTCGATGGCGAGCGGAACGTGGAGAGGCCGCCATCCGGCGACCAGCGCAGGATGCGGTCGTTGGGAATGTCGGAAAAAAGCAGGCAATTGAGGTCGCCGAACCAGACGGGGCCTTCGACCCAGTCGAAGCCGGTTGCCAGCTGCTTGACCGGCCCGTTGCTGAAGACATAGGTCGAAAACACGGGATCGACGGCTTCGAAAAACGACATGATGCTCTAACTCCTCTTGCGCGTGCGCTTTCGCGGTGCCCCTGGCAGGCTCTTTCGACCGCGCTCCCTTTCCTCTGGGGCGAAGCGGAGATTCGTCATGACAGGCACCGAACTTTCCCGACTGTATCGCGAGTATATCGATTGTCTCAACCGGCAGGCCTGGTCCGAGCTGGGGGATTTCGTCTGCGACGATGTCCGGCACAATGGTCGTCCGATCGGCGTCGGCGGCTATCGTGCGATGCTCGAGACGGACTTCCGGGAGATCCCCGATCTCGCCTTTCGGATCGTCCTTCTGGTCGCCGATCCGCCCGTCGTCGCCAGCCGGCTTGCTTTCGACTGCACACCGAGCGGCATGTTCCTGGGGTTGCCGGTCAACGGGCGGAGGGTCCGGTTTTCGGAGAATGTCTTTTACACCTTTCGCGACGGCCGGATCGAAGAGGTCTGGTCGGCGATCGACAAGGCGGCGATCGAGGCGCAAGTGTCATTTGCCGCGGCGCCGGGCCGCACATCCATCCAGAAGACGGAGATCCGCCGATGAGCCTCGATCTGTTCGACCTGACCGGTCGTCGTGCGCTGGTCACGGGATCCTCGCAGGGGATCGGCCTGGCGCTGGCCCGCGGATTGCAGGCAGCCGGTGCGGAGGTGGTGCTCAACGGACGCGATGCGACAAAGCTTGAGGCTGCGGTCGCGGCTGTGCCAGGTTCCCTGAGCCTTGGCTTCGACGCAACCGACCATCATGCGGTGCGGGCTGCCATCGACAGGTTCGAGGCACAGACGGGGCCGATCGACATCCTCGTCAACAATGCCGGCATGCAGCATCGGGCGCCGCTCGAAGATTTTCCGCCCGAGGCCTTCGAACGGCTGCTGCAGACCAACATCGCCAGCGTCTTCCATGTGGGCCAGGCCGTGGCGCGACATATGATCGCACGTGGTGCCGGCAAGATCGTCAACATCGCCAGCGTTCAGGCTGCGCTCGCCCGTCCATCGATTGCGCCCTACACCGCAACGAAGGGCGCCGTGGCCAATCTCACCAAGGGAATGGCGACGGACTGGGCGCGCTATGGGCTCCAGTGCAACGCGATTGCGCCCGGCTATTTCGAGACGCCTCTCAATGCAGCGCTGGTCGAAGACCCGGATTTCTCGGCCTGGCTCGGCAAGCGCACGCCCGCGGGACGGTGGGGGCAGGTCGAGGAACTGGTCGGCGCCTGCGTGTTCCTTGCCTCGGCCGCATCCTCTTTCGTCAACGGCCATGTCCTCTACGTGGACGGCGGCATAACCGCCTCGCTGTGACGCCGGAAAGGGCACCGGAGCCCCTGGCCCGCCGGGGAATAAAAAATATCAGGGATCACTGAAGATTGCCGCATTCATGGGGATGTCTGATGCGCGCATCGGCCTATGTCCGTTCCGTCGCCTCCGGAGATTTCCACGTGTCCCACATCCGCCTTGTCCTCCCCGCAATGGTTTTCGGTGCGCTCCTGGCGCTTGCCGGCTGCAATGAGAAGACCGAGCAGAAGCCTGCAAACGCACCGGCGGCAAAGCCGGAGGTCAGCGTGATGTCGCTGCACCCGACCTCGGTCGCCATCACGGCGCTGCTGCCCGGACGCACTGCCGCATCGCTGATCGCCGAAGTGCGGCCGCAGGTCGGCGGGATCGTGCGCAAGCGAAACTTCCAGGAAGGCGGATCGGTCAAGGAGGGCGACGTGCTCTACGAAATCGATCCCGCGACCTACCAGGCGGCTTACGACAGTGCGGTGGCAGCCGTCGCCAAGGCCAATGGCGCGGTTCCGAGCGCCCAGGCAAAGGTCGAGCGTTACCGGGGTCTCAGCCGCAGCGACGCGGTCAGCCAGCAGGATCTGGACGAGGCGCAGGGCGCTCTGGCGCAGGCAAACGCCGACGTTGCCTCGGCAAAGGCCGCGCTCGAGACGGCGCGCATCAATCTCGACTACACCAAGATCCGTGCCCCGATCGGCGGTCGCGTCGGAGCCTCGACCGTGACCGTCGGGGCGCTCGTAACCGCCGACCAGACCACATCGCTGACGACGATCCGCCAGATCGACCCCATCAATGTCGATGTGACGCAGTCGAGCGCCAACCTCCTGAAGCTGCGACGCGCGATCGAAGACGGGCGTCTGAAGACGACGGGGGCGAATGTCAGCGTCAAATTGAAGCTGGAAGACGGATCCGATTATGATCAGACCGGCCGGATCGAGTTTCTTGATGCTGCGGTCGAGGAGACCACGGGGTCGGTGACCGTCCGCGCGGAATTTCCCAATCCCGAACAGCTCCTCCTGCCGGGCGTCTATGTCCGCGCGATGATCCAGGAGGGCATTCGCCAGAACAGCTATCTGGTGCCGCAACGGGCCGTGTCGCGCAACACGAAGGGCGACGCGACGGCAAAGTTCGTGATGCCGGATGGCAAGGTCGAGGAACGCGTGCTGAAGGTCGATCGCAGCATCGGCAACAGCTGGCTCGTGGCCGACGGCATCAAGGACGGCGAACGGGTCGTCGTCGAGGGCTACCAGCGCGTCCGGGCCGGGCAGGAGGTGACGACGTCCGACGTCATCGTCAACGACGCGACAGGCGAACTCGAGCAGGCCTCCAAGGAGACGGGCGGAACCGCAAAGCCCGTCGATGTCTCGGCCGCCGAGCCTGTCGCCACAACGCCGGGCACGGATGCAGCCGCGGCGCCCGCCGCATCGAAGAACTGAGGTCGCACCATGTCGCGTTTCTTCATCGGCCGGCCGATCTTCGCCTGGGTCATCGCCATCTGCATCATGCTGGGAGGCCTCCTCGCGATCACCACGCTGTCCATCTCGCAGTATCCGCAGATTGCCCCGACATCGGTGCGGATCAGCGCCAACTATGCCGGAGCGGATGCACAGACGGTCGAGAATTCGGTGACCAAGGTCATCGAGCAGGGCATGACCGGGATCGACAATCTCGATTACATGACCTCGACCTCGCAATCGACGGGTTCGGCGACGATCTCGCTCACCTTTACCAATGCGGCCGACCCGGATGTCGCGCAGATGCAGGTGCAGAACAAGCTCCAGCTTGTCGAGTCGCAGCTGCCGCAAAGCGTGCAGTCGAGCGGCATCACGGTCGCCAAGGCCTCCACCGGCTTCCTGATGGTTGTTGCCCTGGTTTCCACCGACAACAGCCTCTCCTCGCTCGACCTGTCCGACTATATCGACAGCACGCTCAACGACACGATCAAGCGCGTGCCCGGCGTCGGCGACACCCGCATCTTCGGCTCCGGCTATGCGATGCGGATCTGGCTCGATCCCGACAAGCTGGTCAAATACAACCTCATGGCGAGTGATGTTTCGAACGCCATCGAGGCGCAGAACACGCAGGTGTCCGCGGGCCAGCTCGGCGGCCTGCCGCAGCGCAAGGGCCAGCAGCTGAATGCGACCGTCACTGCCAAAAGCCGGCTGCAGACGCCCGAGCAGTTTGAAAACATCATCATCAAGAGCCAGCCGGACGGGTCGCTGGTGCGCCTGAACGACGTCGCCCGCGTTGAACTCGGCGCGGAAACCTACGATACGTCCGGCATCTACAACGGCAAGAACGCGTCCGGCCTTGGTGTCTATCTGGCGGCCAACGCCAATGCGCTGGACACGGCAGAGGCCGTGACGAGCGCCATCGACAATCTGCGCGAGACGCTGCCACAGAATGTCGAGGTGGCCTATGCCAACGACACCACGCCCTTCGTCAAGCTGTCGATCAAGGACGTGATCAAGACCCTGATCGAGGCGATCGTGCTGGTCTTCGTGGTCATGCTGGTGTTTCTCCAGAGTTTTCGCGCCACGCTCATCCCCACGCTGGCGGTGCCCGTCGTGTTGCTCGGCACGTTCGGGGTGCTCGCGGCCTTCGGCTATTCGATCAACACGCTGACCATGTTCGCCATGGTGCTCGCCATCGGCCTTCTGGTCGATGACGCCATCGTCGTCGTCGAGAATGTCGAGCGCATCATGGAGGAGGAGGGGCTCGAGCCGCGCGAGGCGACCATCAAGTCCATGAACGAGATTACCGGCGCGCTGGTCGGCATCGCCACGGTGCTCTCGGCCGTGTTCATCCCGATGGCCTTCTTCTCCGGCTCGGTCGGCATCATCTATCGCCAGTTCTCGGTGACCATCGTCTCGGCCATGGTCCTGTCCGTCGTCGTCGCGCTCACGCTGACGCCGGCGCTCTGTGCCACCCTCCTGAAGAAGCCGAAGGAGGGCGCCAAGAAGAAGGGCCTCTCAGGTGTCTTCAACAGGGGCTTCGACCGCACGACGAACGGGTATCAGCGCAGCGTTTCCGGCATGATCCGTCGACCCTTCGCCTTCCTCGTCGTGTTCCTCCTGATCATCGGCTCCGTCGTCTATCTCTTCAACCGGTTGCCGAGCTCGTTCCTGCCGGAAGAAGACCAGGGCATTCTCATCACCAGCGTCCAGCT
This sequence comes from Rhizobium sp. Leaf384, assembly GCF_001424065.1. Taxonomy (GTDB): domain Bacteria; phylum Pseudomonadota; class Alphaproteobacteria; order Rhizobiales; family Rhizobiaceae; genus Ferranicluibacter. Next base: position 352,279 of record NZ_LMQE01000007.1, on the reverse strand, counting down.
GCCGCCCGGCGCCACGCAGGACCGCACCCTCAAGGTGATGAAGCAGGTCACGGACTATTACCTCAACCAGGAAAAGGACTATGTCGACGGCGTCTTCGGCGCTGCCGGCTTCGGCTTCGGCGGGCAGGGTCAGAATGTCGGCCTGACATTCGTGCGCCTGAAGGGCTTCGATGTGCGCACCGATCCCAGGGGCAGCGCATCGGCCATCGTCGGCCGGGCGCGAAAGGCATTCTCGAAGATTCAGGACGGTTCCGTCACCGCGCTGGCTCCGCCTGCCATTCCCGGTTTCGGCAACTCCGGCGGCTTCGACCTCCACCTTCAGGACATCAACGGCGAAGGTCACCAGGCGCTGATCGCCATGCGCAACAAGCTGCTGGCCGCAGCCGGGCAAAGCCCGCTGTTGCAGGGAACCCGTCCGAACGGCCAGGAGGATCAGACGCAGTATCAGGTGAACATCGACCAGGAAAAGGCGAGCGCCCTCAATCTCAGCCTGTCCGATATCGATGCGACGCTGTCCACGGCCTGGGGCGGAAAGTACATCAACGATTTCATCGATCGCGGTCGTGTGAAGCCTGTCTATCTTCAGGGCGATCAGGATTACCGCATGCAGCCGGAAGATTTCGACGCCTGGTATGTCCGCAACGCCGACAATGCCATGGTGCCGTTCTCCGCCTTTGCGGGCGGCAGCTGGTCGTTCGGCTCGCCGCGTCTGGAGCGCTACAATGGCGCGTCCGCCGTCGAGATCCAGGGCTCGGCCGCACCCGGCGTCAGCTCCGGTGACGCCATGAACGCGATCGACACGATCATGGCCGAGCAGGGGGCGGGCTTTGCCCATGAATGGACGGGGCTGTCGGCGCAGGAGCGGCTGTCGGGCAGCCAGGCAACGCAGCTGTACCTGATTTCCGGTCTTGTCGTCTTCCTGGCGCTGGCTGCCCTGTACGAAAGCTGGTCGATCCCGTTCGCCGTCATGCTGGCCGTGCCGATCGGCATCTTCGGAGCGTTGTTTGCCGCCACGATCATGGGGGAATCCAACGACGTCTACTTCAAGGTCGGGCTGCTGACGACCATCGGGCTCGCGGCGAAGAATGCGATCCTGATCGTCGAATTCGCCATGGAGCAACAGGCGCAGGGCAAGGATCTCGTCTCGGCGACGATGGAAGCGTCCCGCCAGCGGCTCCGGCCCATCCTGATGACGTCGCTCGCCTTCATCCTTGGCGTGATGCCGCTCGCCATTGCGAGCGGTGCCGGATCGGGTGCGCAGAACTCCATCGGCATCGGCGTCATGGGCGGCATGATCGCCGCGACCTTCATCGGCATCTTCTTCATTCCGCTGCTGTTCGTGACCGTGCGCCGCCTCTTCAAGGGCCGCCGCTCGCAGCCGAGCAAGGAGGCGCCGGCACAGACCGCGACCTGACGTCGAGCCAGCCAGGCCACAGGCCCGTTCGGTGGGACGTTCAGCCGGGCTTTCTGCGGGCACGGCGCAGCGCGTGCAGCGCGATCGCCATGAGGAGAAGGGCGGCCGCCAGGAGCAGCCCGCCGCCGATCGCCTGATAGATCAGCACGCCGAGGACTCCGCCGCCGAAGAAGGCGGCGATCGTGGCGATATGCAGACGCAGCTTTGCCCGGTTGTCGACCGCGTCCGCGGGAACCGCGCGGCCCCGCAGGATGTCGATGGCAATCGCGATTTCGATGCCGATGTCGGTCGCCATGCCGGAGACATGGGTGGTCCGGATGCGGGCATTGGAGATGCGCGTCACCGTGGCGTTCTGCAGTCCCATGAGGAAGGCAAGGCCGAGGACCAGCATCTCGACGCGCCATTCCGCCGTGACGAAGAGATCCGCAAGGCCGAGCGGCGCGAGAAGCAACGCTTCCACGAGAATGCATCCGGCATAGACGCCATTCCTGCCGCGTCGCTGTCCGGCATTCACGATCAGCGAGGATGCTGCCGACCCGAGGATGAAGACGAGCACGATCGAGAGATAGAACAGGCTCGCTCGACCGTCCTTCGTCGCGACATGATCCGACAGCGCTGAGACGTTGCCGGTCATGTTGGCGGCGAAGAATCCGATCGCGTAGAAGGCCGTGGCGTTGAGCGCGCCGGCAACGCCGGCCAGCCAGCAGGCGAGATGGACATCGATACGTTCGTTGCGCGCCGCGCCCTGGTGGATCAGCATGCGGCCATATTGCCTCTGCGGCCTTGTGCGAAGACGGAGCGTCGGAGTGGCAGCGGCAGCGCAAGCGTGCAGTGCCGCATTTTTCCGTTGTGCACCGCCGTTCCGAATGCCACACTTCCATGACGTTGGTCTCAAATAGGGCCGAGCAGGGAGACGAGCATGATGCGTTTCGACATGAGCCGAGCCACGCGGATCCGTGCGATCCTCGGCAGTCTCGCCCTTTCCACGGCGCTGCTCTTCGCCTCCGGCGGTGCCTTTGCCGCAAAGACCTCCCTCGTCCTCGGCATGACCATCGAGCCCCAGGGGCTCGACCCGACGGCCGCTGCACCCGTCGCCATCGGACAGGTCACCTGGCAGAACGTGTTCGAGGGGCTCGTGGCCATCGATCGGGAGGGCAAGGTGGTGCCGCAGCTTGCCAAGAGCTGGGTGATCTCGCCCGACGGGCTGACCTATACGTTCAAACTGCAGGAGGGCGTGACCTTCCATGATGGCGAGACGTTCGACAGCGCCGTCGCCAAATTTTCGCTCGATCGCGCCCGTGGACCGGACTCGACCAACGGGCAGAAGCGCTTCTTTGCCGCGATCGACACGATCGAGACGCCCGATGCATCGACCCTGGTGCTGAAGCTCAAGAAGCCGCAGGGAAGCCTGCTCTACTGGCTCGGCTGGCCCGCCTCCGTCATGGTCGGCCCGAAGAGCGCCGCCGAGGACAAGACAAAGCCCGTGGGCACGGGACCCTTCACCTTCGTCCGCTGGACCAAGGGCGACCGCGTGGAACTGGCCGCCAATCCGGACTACTGGAACAAGGCGGTCAAGGTTCGTCTGCAGACGGTGACCTTCCGCTTCATTCCCGATGCCCAGGCGCAGGCTGCCGCGTTGAACACGGGCGGCGTCGATGCCATTCCGGAGTTTGCCGCGCCCGAACTGATGGAGAGTTTCAAGGACAAGCCCGATCTCGTCACCGTGATCGGCAATACCGAGCTCAAGGTCGTCGCCGGCATGAACAATGCGCGCAAGCCCTTCGACGACAAGCGCGTCCGCCAGGCGCTGATGATGGCGATCGACCGGCAGACGGTGATCGACGGAGCCTGGTCTGGCCTCGGCACCGCCATTGGCAGCCACTATACGCCGAACGATCGCGGCTATGTCGATCTGACGGCCAAGCTTCCCTACGATGTGGACAAGGCGAAGGCCCTTCTGGCGGAAGCGGGCTATCCCGAAGGGGTTGCCTTCACGATCAAGACGCCGCAGATGGCCTACGCGCCGCGCAGTGCGGAGGTGATGCAGGCGATGCTGGCCGAGATCGGCGTGACCATGACCATCGAGCCGACAGAGTTTCCGGCCAAATGGGTCCAGGACGTGCTGAAGGCCGCCGATTACGACATGACCATCGTCGCGCATGCCGAGCCGATGGACATCGACATCTATGCTCGCGATCCCTATTACTTCAACTACAAGAACCCCGCATTTTCGGCGATCATCGACAAGGTCGAGGCGACCACCGACCCGGCCGAGCAGGATGCGCTGTATCAGGATGCGCAGACGATCCTCGCCGAGGACGTGCCCGCCCTGTTTCTGTTCGTCATGCCCAAGCTCGGTGTATGGAATGCCAAGTTGAAGGGTCTCTGGGAAAACGAGCCCATTCCGTCCAATGTGCTGAGCGAGGTCTATTGGGAGGAATGAGGACGAGCACTCGCTGCGTGACGGAGGTTCTAAAGGCGAGGGCGAAATCGGCCATGCGGGCGCACGGTGCGGGCCGGGCTGTGCTGCAGCCCATCGCCCAGACCGTCTCTTCGGCTCCGGGGCGCGGGCGCGCAGCCTGCCTCGGCCCGTGTCGGAGCCCCCGATGACCGGTCTCATCCTGCAGCGTATTCTCAGTCTTGTCCTGACGCTCCTTGCCGTTTCCGCTGTGATCTTCCTCGTCATGGATGTCCTGCCGGGCGATCCCGCAGCCATCATGCTCGGAACGTCGGCAACGCCCGAGACGCTGGAAGCGCTGCGGCGGGAGCTCGGGCTCGATCAGCCGCTCGTGCTGCGTTATCTCGCCTGGCTCGGCGGCGTGGCAACGGGCGATCTTGGCACGTCCTATACCTATGGGGTTCCCGTTGCCGGATTGATCGCCGAGCGCCTCGCGGTGACGCTGCCGCTGGCCGTCTTCGCGATCCTGCTTTCGGTGGGTATCGCGCTTCCGCTCGGGGTCGTCTCGGCCGCCCGGCGCAATGGCCCCGTGGACTACGCGGCCGGCCTCCTGTCGCAGATGTTCATCGCGGTCCCCGGTTTCTGGGTGGGACTCCTCCTGGTGCTGGTCTTCTCCGTGTCGCTCGGCTGGGTCCCTTCCGGCGGCTTTCCCGGTTGGCAGGCGGGGCTGGCACCGGCTCTCGGAGCGCTGGTCTTGCCGGCGATCGCTCTCGCACTGCCGCAGGCGGGCGTGCTGACCCGGGTCACCCGCTCGGCCGTGATCGAGGTGATGAACGAGGATTTCGTGCGCACCGCGCGCGCCAAGGGCCTCCCACGCCGACAGGCCCAGTGGCGCCATGCGGTGCCCAATGCGCTGGTGCCCGTGGTCACCATTCTCGGGCTGCAGTTCACCTTTCTGATCGCCGGCGCGGTGCTGGTCGAAAACGTCTTCAATCTGCCGGGTCTCGGGCGTCTTGCCTTGCAGGCTTTATCGCAGCGCGACATCATCGTGATGCAGGATGTCGTCTTGTTCTTCGCCGCGCTGGTCATCGTCATGAATTTCGTGGTCGACCTGTCCTATCTGGCGCTCGATCCGCGCCTGCGGACACGCGCATGAGCGGGGTGCCACCGCCGTCCGCCCCCCGGCGGGTCCGACCTGTGGCCACGGCCCTGCGACAGGGCCTTTCCCGAGGGCCTCTCTGGATCGGCGGTCTCCTGATCGGCTTCATCGGGGCGGTCGCCTTGCTTTCGCTCGTGTGGACGCCCCTGCCACCGGGCAAACTGCAGATCGTGCAGAAGCTCAAACCCCCGTTGGCACAAGGGCTTCTCGGGACCGATCACCTTGGCCGCGACGTGGCCTCCATGCTGATGGTCGGCGCCTGGAATTCGCTGTCGATCGCGGTGCTGGCCGTTGCCATGGGCGCCTTTGCCGGGACGCTTCTCGGCGTCGCGGCCGCGGCCCGGCGCGGCTGGTTCGAGGCCATTGCGATGCGCGCCAACGACGTGATCTTCGCGGTTCCCCCCATTCTCTCGGCCATGATGCTCGGCGCGCTTCTCGGCACCGGCCGCTTCACGGCGATCATCGCCATCTCCGTGTTCATGGTGCCGGTCTTTGCCCGGGTGACGGCCAGTGCAGCGCGGCAGGTCTGGTCGCGCGATTACGTGCAGGCCGCACGCGGAGCGGGCAAGGGCGGCATCCGGATCACGATCGATCATGTCCTTCCCAATATCGCCAACCAGATCATCGTTCAGGCGACCATCCAGCTCGGCCTTGCGATCCTTACGGAGGCAGGCCTGAGTTTCCTCGGCCTCGGCATGGCGCCCCCGGCGCCGACCTGGGGGCGGATGCTCGCCGATGCCCAGACCTATCTCGGCCGCGCGCCGTGGCTCGCCATCCTGCCGGGTCTTGCCATCGCCCTGACCGTGCTCGGTTTCAACATGCTCGGCGATGGTCTGCGCGATCTTCTCGATCCGCGTGAAAGGAGCCGGTGATGGACGAGCCGTTGCTCCGGATCGAGGATCTCGCCATCTTCATCGATGGGCCCGACGGCGGGCGGCAGGCGATCGTTGCCGATATGGCCCTGACGCTGGCGGCCGGGGAGACGCTCGGCATCGTCGGGGAGAGCGGATCGGGAAAGTCCCTTCTGTCGCTTGCCGTCATGGGGCTTCTGCCCGCCGCCGTGCACGCAACCGGGCGCATTCTGCTGGAGGGCCGCAATCTCCTGGCGATGGGGGATGACGCTCTCTGTTCCGTGCGCGGCCGGCGCATCGGCATGATCTTTCAGGAGCCGCTGACGGCGCTCAATCCGGCCATGACGGTGGGGGACCAGATCGCCGAGGGGATGGTGATCCAGCAGGGGCTTTCCTGGCGGGCGGCGCGACAAGAGGCGATCGTGCTGCTCGACCGCGTGCGGATGCCGGACGCCGCGCGCCTGTCGAAAACCTATCCGCACGCCCTCTCTGGCGGCCAGCGCCAGCGGGTGGGCATCGCCATCGCGCTGGCGATGAAGCCCGCGCTCATGATCGCGGACGAGCCGACGACGGCGCTCGATGTGACGGTGCAGGCGGAGGTGCTGGATATTCTGGACGATCTCCGGCGCGACGCCGGCATGGCCCTCATCCTTGTCAGCCACGATCTCGGCGTCATCGCCCGCATGTGCGCACGCACCCTCGTTCTCTACGCCGGCCGGCGAATGGAGGAAGGGGCGACCCGCGACGTTCTGACGAAGCCTCTGAACCCCTATACACGCGGTCTGCTGCGCGCCGTTCCTCGACGCCAGCCCGAGGGCGGGCGGCTGCAGACGATTCCAGGCACCGTACCCTCCTTCGCCGCGCGCCCGGCCGGCTGCTGCTTCTCCGACCGTTGTCCCGACCGGATCGACGCCTGCCATGCGGACGAGCCGCCCTGGACGCGGGCGACGCCCGGCCGTGGTGTCCGCTGCATCCGCGCGCATGGGGAGAGGGCGCCGTGATCGAAACGCCGCTTCTCGATATCCGCGATCTGTCGCGCGACTATGCCGGTGGCGGGCCCTTCACCGGCCGGCACGTGACCCGCGCGCTCGACGCGGTCAGCATGACGGTGCAGCGCGGCACGATCCACGGGATCGTGGGCGAGTCCGGCTGCGGGAAGTCGACCCTGGCGCGTCTGGTGATGGCGCTCGACCGGCCGACTTCCGGCCGCGTCCTGTTTGAGGGCGAGGATCTGTTCGCCCTTCCGGCGCGGGCGCTGAAACGCAGGCGGCGGGACTTCCAGATGGTGTTCCAGGATCCGTTCGGCTCGCTCGACCCGCGACAGACGGTCGGTCGGATCGTGGCCGAGCCACTGCATGTGCTGGACGGAAAGCCGGGGCGGGCCGAATGCCGGGACAGGGTTGCGGCGATGCTCGAGGCCGTCGGCCTGTCTGCGGATCATGCCGCGCGATATCCACATGCGTTCTCCGGCGGGCAGCGCCAGCGGATCGCGATTGCCCGCGCGCTGATCACCGAGCCGAAGCTGGTCGTTGCCGACGAAGCGGTGTCCGCGCTCGATCTCTCCGTTCAGGCGCAGGTGCTGAACCTGCTGATGGACTTGCGCGACCGGCGCGGTGTGACGATCCTCTTCATCACCCACAATCTTGCCGTCGTGGACGCGGTGGCCGACCGGGTGGGCGTGATGTATCGCGGGCGCCTGGTGGAAAGCGGACCGGCGCAGGCCGTGTTCGCGCGACCGCTGCATCCCTATACGCGGCTGCTGGCCGAGGCCGAGCCGGACGTCACCCGGTTCGGTCGGCCCGACCGCGCGCCTCTGACGGTTTCGACGGCGATCGATCTCGATGTCGGCTGCAGCTTCCGCAACCGCTGCCCGCTCGCCGTCGCGCGGTGTTCCACGGAGCGACCGGACCTGCGCGTCCTTCGTGACGGCGCAGACATGCCCGACCGGCAGACCGCCTGCCACCGGGCAGAGGTTCTGCTGGAAACGGAGACAGCCGGATGATGGAGACGATATGACCGACCTTCTCGACGCCACCATCGTGCAGTTGCGCGCCCGTTTTGCCGATCTTTCCCTGACGCCATCGGACTATTGGCAGGCCGTCGAGGCGCGGATCGCCGCGTTCGAGCCCTCCATATCCGCGCTCTACGCCTATGACCCGGAGGCGGCACGCGCGCAGGCCGCGGCGTCCACCGCCCGCTGGCGGAAAGGCGAACCGCTTGGCGCGCTCGACGGCATTCCCGTGACGCTCAAGGAGCTGATCGCCACGGAGGGCACGCCTGTGCCGCTCGGCACCGCCGCCACCGTGCTGAAACCCGCGGAAGCGGATGCGCCGGTCGCCGCGCGACTGAGAGAGGATGGCGCCGTCCTCTTTGCCAAGACCACCTGTCCGGACTACGGCATGCTCTCCTCCGGCCTGTCGAGCTTTCATCCCCTGAGCCGCAATCCCTGGAATACGGAGATGAACCCCGGCGGATCAAGCGCCGGTGCGGCTGCGGCCGGTGCCGCGGGTTACGGTCCTCTGCACATCGGCACGGATATCGGCGGGTCGGTCCGCCTGCCGGCCGGCTGGACGGGGCTCTTCGGTTTCAAGCCCAGCAACGGCCGTATCCCGATCGACCCCTATTATGTTGGCCGTTGCGCCGGACCGATGACGCGCACGGTGGAAGACGCCGCCTTTGCCATGGCCACGCTCTCGCGGCCGGACCAGCGGGATGCCACAAGCCTGCCGCCGGACACCATCGACTGGATGGACCTCGACATCGACATCAGGGGCATGCGGATCGGCGTGATGCTGGATGCCGGCTGCGGTCTTGAAGCCGAGCCGGAGGTCAAGGCCGCTGTTCTGACTGGGGCCCGGCACTTCGAGGCGGCAGGGGCCGAGATCTTCGACGTCGGGCCAATCCTGACGCGGGCGATGCTGGATGGTCTCGACCATTTCTGGCGAGCGAAGTTCTGGGGCGATATCCGGGATCTCCCATCCGAACGCCGGGCGGCGATCCTGCCCTACATCTATGCCTGGGCAGAGAAGGGCGCCGCGGTCACCGGCGTCGACGCTGTCGCAGGATTCGGGCAGACGATGGAAATGCGCAGGGCCGCTGCCCGTCTTTTTTCGACCGTAGATGCGGTCATCTCGCCCACCAATCCGATCGTTTCCTATCCGGCCGAATGGGCCTCGCCGACCAATGATCCGGAGCGGCCGTTCGAGCACATTGCCTTCACCGTCCCATGGAACATGTCGGAACAGCCGGCGGCGTCGATCAATGCGGGATTCTCCATCTCCGGCCTGCCGATCGGCCTGCAGATCGTAGGCCCCCGTTTCGCCGATCTCAAGGTGCTGCAACTGTCGAAGCTGTTGGAAACGATGACCGGCGGCATCCGGCACTGGCCGCGTCCGGGCTGAAGCGCGCCTGCGGGCTTGCAAGGCAGGCTTGCGGGGTTTCGGGAAACGTCATCACCCACGGGTTTTTGCCGCGAGCACACTGTACTTCCCAATATCAGAGAATGTCAGGCCCCTGATTGTGTGGCATAGAGGTTTCGCCACTTTAGAGACATCTAATTATGCCGCACGAAACCATTTTCTACCGGAATACCATCAACGATTTATCGCATTTGGACCAACGGTCTTATGACTTTTCGTGGACCGAGCCTGATTATCCGCCCTTCCAGTTTAAGGTATGGGTGCGCTACAGCCCGCATTGTTACTCTCGACAGGTTGATCCTGATGAAGCAGGTCCTGATGATGTGCTCGTGTATGATCCGCATCACACCCGGGTGTTCTGCCCTGAGCGGTACATCGAAACGCCAAGGCTTGTCGAGATCATCAACTCAGTGATGTCAAAGCCCACGACAAGGGTAAGTACAACTACCAAAGGAAACCAGCACGTTTTCCAGCTATTCATTCGTAACGGATCATCGCAGCGGTATTGCGTCTTCTTCAGCCTGAAAAACTCGGACGTTCAGCCGATAGACGGCTCATCCCATTATCTCGACGCACATATCGAAAGTGCCTATGTGAAGGATGAGAGAGTAGGGGTTGTGACATCAATGCCGTTTGGAAGACTGGCACATCACACGAAGAAAAATATCCGATACCGCTAAAAAAGGCGGGGGACGGTTTGTGCCGCCCCCCATATGGTATCCTCGACTAAGTCAAACTCCTAAGAGCCCACAGCCATAAGCAAGTGACCGGAATTAACCGACGACATCCGCACTATCAGTCTCTACGCGAGAAACCTCAGTCGATCTGTGCAGACGCGGAAATATGTATGCTGGAAATGCCATAATGTCAATATGTGGCAATTAATGGCAATCAAAACCAATGCGCCCACGACAATCCCGCAACTGTTGACTCATATAGGAAATCTTTTTCCTGCTGTAGCCGCCATTAGCCGGAAAAAAATTGCAGCATCCGCAATTGCTTTACCTGCACAAGCGCTCCGGTCATCATGCAGCAAACGTGAGGTTGTCCGCATGAATGAAATCGTCGCTCGTCTTGCTTGGTCATCGACCCGTCGCCGATGCGCCTCTACGGGCATGGTCATCGGCATCTTCATCGCCCTGTTCATTCCCGGATTTGGGATTACATCAAGTGGCGGGGCGATATCAGGTAGAGGCGTGGCGCTCATCGTCTTCGCTTTAATCGGCTGGCTTATCGGACGATCCATTGGCGTTGAAGTCGAAGAGCGTAAGAAGCGGCTCTGATCTCACCTGCTTTGTCTCTGTGATACTGATCAATGGCAATCGACCCTGAAGTTTAACATTACATTAGAGGTCTCTATCAAGGGATCAAAACCTATAGAAAGGCATCATAGCATCATAGCAGAGAATCGAGACGGAATGCGTCGTCTTGAGGAAGAAGTGAAGCGAAAGCAGCAGAAAATTACCGATTACCATGATGGATTTAGCATTTTTTCGGGAAAATGAATTTAAAAAATGATTTTAAATTCTGTTGTTATACAAAATCATTTCGAATTACTGCAACTTCCTGTCTTTAGGCTTTAAACGGCGTGTTCAGTCGAGAGCAAAATGAGCACTAAAATGAGCAGTTTCAGACTGATGGGCGAGGGCGTACAGCTCCTCAGCACAAGGGTGTTGACAAAAACCCCATTGTTTTCATAGGTTAGCGGCATTCCGACGGGTGTCCTTCAAGGGGCTGAGATGGCGAAAGCCGAACCGTTATGAACCTGATCCGGGTCATACCGGCGTAGGAACGGAAAACAGGTGTCCACCCACGGCCCTTTCTCTCTTCTCCGCTCGCCTGGATCTCCGTCGCCGATGTGGAGATCGCTCATGCTGCCGCCCGTTTGTCCGCTTTTCCCGCCGCATCAGGTGAACGGCTAGCCGTGCGCGCCCTGCATGCGGCCCTGGGGCTCGGTGTGTTGGTGCTGCTGTGGCAGGCAAGCACGACCGCATTCTCGCCACCGGCCTATCTGCTGCCGTCGCCGCTGGCGGTTGTCGCGGTGTTTCGCGACCAGCCCGCCTTCCTGATGGCGCAGAGCCTCGTGACCCTTTCGGAAATCCTGATCGGGCTCGTGGCCGGTGCGGCCCTCGGCGCGGGAACGGCGTTCGTGCTTGCGGCGCATCCGCGCCTCGGACCGTTCGTCTGGCCGACGATTCTCGTTCTCCAGGCGCTGCCGGTTTTCGTGCTTGCACCGATCCTCGTCGTCTGGCTCGGCTTCGGCATGGCGTCCAAGGTCGCGATGACGGTGCTGATCATCTTCTTCCCCGTCGCCTCCGCCTTTGCGGACGGGTTGAACCGGACGGAGCGGGACATCGTGGACGCGGTGTCGCTGACGCAGGCCACGCACTGGCAGGCTCTGGTGTCGGTGCGCGCACCGCTCGCGCTTCCAAGCCTCGTCTCCGGCCTGCGGGTCGCCGCGCCGCTGGCGCCGCTCGGGGCCGTGGTCGGCGAGTGGGTCGGGGCGTCGGCCGGCCTCGGCTTCGTCATGGTGCAGGCCAATGCCCGCATGCAGACCGCGACCGTCTTTGCCGCCATGGCGGTGCTGGCCCTCATAACCCTCATCCTGCGCCTGCTGGTCGATATCCTCACGTCTCGCCTCGCACCCTGGGCGCGCGAGAGCGACCCCCCGCGGCTGGCCACCAAATCCTTTGAAACCGTCTCATCCTGGAGATCTTGATGATCCGCCTTCTCGTCGCGACGATGCTCGCCATGACCGGTCTTCTGACCACCTCCGCTCAAGCCGCCGACAAATTGACCGTGCTGCTCGAATGGTTCGTCAATCCTGACCACGCACCCCTGGTGATCGCGCAGGAAAAGGGGCTGTTTGCCAAGGCCGGGCTCGATGTCGAGCTCGTGCCGCCCGCCGACCCGTCGGTCGTGCCGCGGCTGGTCGCGGCCAAGCAGGCGGATATCGGCATCCACTACCAGCCCAATCTCTACCGTGACCATGACGCGGGCCTGCCGATCGTGCGGTTCGGGACCCTGGTCGAAACACCCTTGAACACGGTGACGGTTCTCGCCGACGGGCCGATCAAGAGCCTGAAGGATCTGAAGGGGCGCAAGGTCGGGTATTCGGTTTCGGGTTTCGAGGACGTGCTGCTGCAGCGCATGCTGGCGTCTGCAGGGCTCGGAAAGGACGATGTCGACCTCGTCAACGTCAACTTCTCCTTGTCGCCGTCGCTCATTTCCGGGGCCGTCGATGCCACGATCGGCGGATATCGCAATTTCGAGCTGACCCAGATGAAGCTCGAGGGTCATCCGGGACGCGCCTTCTTCCTCGAGGAGCACGGCATCCCGACCTATGACGAACTCGTCTTCGTCACGCATCGGGATCTCCTTTCGGACGACCGTCTGCCGCGCTTCCTCGCCGCCGTCGAGGAGGCCTCCATCTTTCTCACCAACCATCCGGACGAGGCCTGGGCCGTGTTTGCCAAAGCCTATCCGAACCTCGACGACGAGCTGAACCGCACCGCCTTTTTCGACACGCTGCCACGGTTCGCCAAGCGTCCCGCGGCGCTCGACACGGGCCGCTATGCCCGCTTCGGCGCCTTCATGAAGGATGAGGGCTTGATCGCGAAAGCGCCGGATGTCGCCGACATCGCCGTGGAGCTGAAATGACCGGTCTCAGTGCACAGATCGCTGCGGATATCCTGGCGCGGGTGCGGCAGGCGCGTCCGCGCGTCCACTGTCTGATGAACACCGTGGTCCAGAAGTTCACGGCCGACGGCATTACGGTCATCGGTGGCCTGCCCTCGATGACCGGGTCGCTCGAAGAGGTCGAGAGCTTTGTTGCCCGCGCGGATGCGCTGACCGTCAATCTCGGCACGCTCGACGCGGAACGGCGTGCGGCGATCCGGCTCGGCGTCGCGGTGGCGCGGGCACAGGGCAAACCCTGGATCGTCGATCCCGTCCATTGCGATTACTCGCCGTCCCGGCTCGCTTTCGCACAGGAGCTGATCGCGCTTCGCCCGACCGTCGTGCGCGGCAATCGCGCCGAGATGGCGTTGATCGGCGAGACGCCCGGCATCCTGCGGATCGTGACCGGTCCGGTCGATCGGCTGCAGGTCGGCCATTCCTGCGTGGAGATCGCCAACGGACATCCCTTCATGGCGCAGGTCACCGGCACAGGCTGCCTCTCGGGCGGCGTCATCGCAGCCTTTCTCGCCGCCGAGCCCGATGCGCTGGTGGCGGCCGGTTCCGCCCTCGCGGTCACCGGCGTCGCGGCCGAACGGGCAGCGTCGCGGGCACAGGGTCCCGGCACCTTCGCGCCACTGTTTCTCGACGCGCTCGCCGCCGTCGGCGAGGCCGACATTCTTCCTCTTGCAAGGATCCACCATGACCAGCATGACCTCATCGGGCGTCGATAATCGCCTCAACGCGATCGTCGATGCATCGCTCGCCGACATCGCGCCTCTTCCGGACCTCGCACGGGCCGCCGCCCGGAATGGCGCAACCCTGATCCAGTATCGCGACAAAACGGCATCGACGCGCGTCATGGTCGAGCGGGCGACGTCCATCCGGGAGGCGCTTGCCGGCACGGGCGTTGCCTTCGTCGTCAACGACCGGGTGGACGTGGCGCTCGCAGCCGGTGCGGACGGGGTGCACCTCGGTGCCGACGACATGGATGCGGAGACGGCACGGCGTCTGCTGGGCGGGACGGCCATCATCGGGCTGACCGTGAAGACGGAAGCCGATGCGGACCGTGCGGGTCGAGCGCCCGCGACCTATGCCTGCATCGGCGGCGTGTTCGAGACCCTTTCCAAGGTCAATCCGGATCCGCCGGTCGGGCTTTCCGGGCTCCGCACCTTGCGCGAAGCGATCCGCCGCCTCAGCCCCGATCTGCCTGTCAGTGCCATCGCCGGGATCGATCTGGCACGGGTGCCGGAGGTCATTGCCGCCGGCGCCGACGGTGTCGCGGTGATCTCTGCAATCTTCAGGTCCGGTGACATTGGGGGAGCGACCCGGTCGTTCCGCTCGGCGGTGGATGCCGGGGTGGAGGCTGGACGGGAGGCCAGGCTGGGGGCCGCCCGATGACCGCCGTTGCCCTGACCATTGCCGGCTCCGACAGCGGAGGCGGCGCCGGCATTCAGGCCGACATCAAGACGTTTTCCGCGCTTGAGACCTTTGCCACGAGCGTCATCACCGCGGTGACGGCGCAGAACACGACGGGGGTTACGGCGGTCGAGGACATTTCGTCCGCACTGATCGCCGCGCAGATGGCGGCCATCTTTGCCGACATGGATGTGCGGGCGCTGAAGATCGGCATGGTGTCGCGGGCCGAGACCATCGAGACGATCGCTGCGGGTCTTGCCGGGTTTGCCGGGCCTGTGGTCCTCGACCCCGTCATGGTCGCGACCTCGGGCGATCGGCTGCTGCGGGAAGAAGCGATCGACGCTTTGCGGACCGTGCTCGTGCCCCGCGCGGCGATCGTGACGCCGAACCTTCCGGAAGCGGCGCTGCTCACGGGAACGCCGGTCGCACAGGACCGGACGGGCATGACGCAGCAGGCTGAGGCGATCCTGAAAGCCGGCGCCGGGACCGTGCTCATCAAAGGCGGGCATGGCGACGGGCCGGAAAGCGTCGACCTCCTGTTCGACGGCAACAGCGTGCGGACCTTTGCCGCACCGCGGATCGCAACGCGGAACGATCACGGCACCGGCTGTACGCTGGCGGCCGCCATCACGGCCCACCTCGCACGGGGCTATGACATCGTCGAGGCGATCAGCCTGTCGAAAACCTATCTTCACCAGGCGCTGGAAGCCGGGCGTGGCCTGTCGATCGGCAAGGGGCGCGGCCCGGTGCACCATTTCTACCGGTGGTGGCCGGCGTGACGACCCTTGCTGACCGGCCCGCGCCGGGCGGCCCGAGCCCGCGTGGCTCGGCCAAAGACCCGGGTCGGCCGGCGCGTATGGCCAGCGTCCTTCTGCACGGGCTCGACCGTCTTCTCGGCGCGCTGGCCGGGTTCGTCCTTGCGATCATGCTCGGCGTGGTGATCACGGGCATCGTGCTGCGCTACGGGTTCCACACCGGGCTTCTGGGGGCAGAGGATCTCGGGATCTGGCTGCACATCGCCCTCATCTCCGTCGGCGCACCGCTGGCACTGAACGGGCCGCTCGCCATGCGGCTCGATGTCCTGGTGTCACGGTTGCCCCCTCTGCCGCAGCGGGCCGCCGCCATCTGTGCCGACGCGGTCTCGGTGCTGGCCGGCCTCGTCCTCGTCTCCGGAGGGACGGCTGTGATCGGCATGGTCGGGGGAACGTCGCCGACGCTCGGGCTTCCCGAAGCCCTGCGTTTCGCGCTGCCTGTCTTCGGGGGCGGGGCCCTGCTCGTGAGGCTCTTTCTGACCCGGATCGCGCAAGGCGACCGGGTGGGGGCGGTGGTCGGACCGCTGCTCGGCGTCGCCCTGCACCTTTTTGCAGGCCACGCCGTCATCGAAACGTCCTGGCCGCCGAGCCTCTTCCTGGCACTGCTTGCGGGCCTGGGTCTCCTGGTCTCGGCGCCGCTTTCGCATGCCTTCCTAGCGGCTGCGGCCATGGCGGTCGCCTTCGGCAGCAGCCTGCCGGAACCGGCGATCCTGTCGACGACGATTGCCGGCCTGTCCAAATTCCTTCTTCTGGCCGTCCCGTTCTTCCTGCTCACCGGGGCGCTGCTGACGGCGTCGGGTGCTGCCGACCGGCTGGTGCGGTTTGCCGCCAGCCTTGTCGGTCATCGGCGTGCCGGTCTTGCGCAGACGGTTCTTCTGACCAGCGTGCTCTTTTCGGGAGCCTCCGGCTCGTCCGTGGCCAATGCGGCCTTCGGGGCTGAGACCTTTCAGCCGGAGCTGGTGCGCCATGGCTATCCGCCGGCCCAGGCCGGGGCCATCATCGCTGCAACCTCCGTGCTCGACAACATCATTCCGCCGTCCATCGCCTTCCTGCTGCTTGCCGCCGCCACCAATCTGTCGATCGGTTCCCTGCTCACCGGCGGCTTCGTCGCAGGCGGGCTGATGGCGCTGTGCCTGGCGGTCGCCATCGCGCTGACAGCCGGAGAGCACGGGCGCACGCCCCGTGTCGGGCGCCGCGTGCAGGCGCGTGCGGCCTTGTCTGCCATTCCCGCCTTTGGGCTTGGGCTGATCGTCGTCTTCGGCATCCGCGTCGGCATCGTCACGACCACCGAGGCCGCCGCACTCGCAGCGACTTATACGTTCGGTCTCGCGCTCGTGGCGCAGCGCGGCGCCCGGGACGTTTCCCGCGTTTTCCGGCAGGCTGCCGTCGAGGCCTCGGCAATCGGGCTGCTCATCGGCACGGCTGCGCCCTTTGCCTTCCTGCTGGCCATCGACGATATCGCCGGCGTCATGCAGTCGCTCGTCACGCTGCTCGGTGGCAGTGCCTTGTCGGTGCTGCTCCTGTCCAACCTCGTGCTCCTGGCGCTGGGGCTGATCCTCGACATCGGCGCGGCGATCCTTCTCATCGGTCCCGTGCTGTTGCCGGCCGCCGTCGCTGCCGGCATCGATCCGGTGCATTTCGGGGTGATCCTCGTGGTTAACCTGATGATCCATGGGCTGACGCCGCCCCTCGGCCTGCTCGTCTTCGTCGTGTCCGGCGTGACCGGCGTGCCGGCCCTCGCACTGTTTCGCGCCGTCCTGCCTTATCTCGCCGCGCTTCTCGTCGCGCTCGTCGTCCTGTCCGCGCTCGCGCTCATCTTCCGTCCCTGAGGAACTCGAAACCCATGTCCATCATCACCCGTCGCAGCTTCCTGACATCCGCCCTGGCCGCAGGCCTCGCCGCGCCGGCGCTCGTGCGTCCGGCCTTCGCAAGGACCACGAGCATCACGGTCGCCTCCCTGCTGGGCGAGGACAAGCCGGAAACCCGGATCTGGCGGCATATCGCCGAGCGGGTGGAAAGCCGCATGCCGGGCCGCTTCCGGTTCAATGTCGTCGCCAATGGCGCGCTGGGCGGGGAAAAGGACGTGGCGGAGGCGACGCGGCTCGGGGCTGTGCAGGCAAGCCTCGCCACCACGTCCTCGCTGTCGGGCTGGGTGCCCGAGCTGCAGATCCTGGACCTGCCCTTTCTCTACAGGGATGCGGCCCATGTCGCGCGCGTGGTGGGCGGCGAGATCGGCGTCGAGCTTCAAGACAGGCTCAAAGCGCAGAATTTCATCGCCACGGGTTTCATCGACTATGGTGCCCGGCATCTGCTCGCCAAGGAGCCGATCCTCAGGCCGCAGGACATGGCCGGACGGAAGATCCGCGTGATCCAGAGCCCGCTCCATACCAAGCTCTGGTCGGGCTTCGGAGCCGTTCCCGTCGGCATCCCCATCACCGAAACCTACAATGCCCTGTCCACCGGGGTGGTCGATGCGATGGACCTAACGAAATCGGCCTATGCCGGGTTCAAGCTCTATGAGGTCGTGCCGGTGATGATGCTGACAGGCCATATCCGCGCGTCCGGCGTCGTCTATTTTGCCGGAAGCTTCTGGAACGGGCTGTCGTCCGAGGAACAGCAGGTGTTGACCGATGCGTCCCGGGAAGGTGCGGGCGTTTTCAACGATCTGATCGTCGCCGACGAGGCGGCGAGCGTCGCGACCGCCCGGTCGCACGGCGGGCAGGTTCTCGATGTCCCCGACCTTGCCGCCTGGCGTCAGGGCGCGCGCGGCGTCTGGGACGCCTTTGCACCCGTCATCGGCGGTCAAGCGCGCATCGAGGCTGTCGAGGCGCTCTGAGCCTTCCGGCGTCCATCCGGGATCCCCGGAAAGGCGCAAGGGGCAGGGAGAGCCGCGCCTTCGGCGAGGCCTCCCATGATCCTTATGCCACGGGCTGGGTAGGGCCTGGCGCCGGTTCGGTGAACCACCTGGGGCCTGCCTCCGTCATGTAGATGTGGTCTTCCAGGCGGACGCCGAAGCGATCGGGGAAGACGACCATCGGCTCGTTGGAAAAGACCATTCCGGCGCGCAGCGGCAGCGTGTTGCCACGCACGATATAGGGATGCTCGTGGATCTCCAGACCGAGGCCGTGACCGGCGCGGTGCGGCAGGCCGGGCAGCGCGTAGTCGGGGCCGAGGCCGTGACGTCGGAGAACCGCGCGGGCGGCGTCGTCGAGACTGTGGCAGGGCGCGCCGATGCGGGCGGCATCGAACACGGCCTGCTGCGCTTCCCGCTCGATGCTCCAGGCGCGGGCGAAGTCCGACGTCGGCTCTCCGAGCATGTAGCTGCGGGTGAGATCCGAGTGATAGCCGTCGATCTGCGTGCCGGTATCGACGAGGATCGCATCGCCTTCGGCGAGGATCTGATCGCCATCCGCGCCATGGGGCAGGGACGTGGCTGCGCCGAAGGAGACAATGCAGAAGGTGGAGCCGGAGCCGGCCAGGGCCCGGTGCTCGCGATCGATGAAGCGGACGATGTCGGAGGCGCGCACGCCCGGTGCCATCTGCGCATGGGCCCGCTTGTGCACGTCGAGCGTGATATCCATCGCATGCTGGATGATGGCGATTTCCGCGGGCGATTTGACGATCCGGATATCCCGGATCAGCGGTCCGCCGTCCACGAGGCGTTCCGCACCGAAGGCCGTCGCCAGGGGGTGATAGATGGCGAGCGGCAGGGCGTCGTCGAGCGCAAGGCTCCCCGTCGTCCCGAGGATCCGGCGGATCAGATCGGCGGGGCTTTCCTCTTCCTGCCAGACCGCAATCTCGCCCGGCAGATGCGGCAGCGTTTCGACACGGCTCTGCTCGAAGCCGGGCACGATGTAATGCAGCGATGTCGGGGTCACCAAGGCGCCCAGCAGCCGCTCGCTCGCATGCCAGTGAAGACCGGTAAAATACTGCAGGCTCTTGGATGATCCGAGGAGAAGACCGGCAAG
Source organism: Rhizobium sp. Leaf384 (assembly GCF_001424065.1). Taxonomy (GTDB): domain Bacteria; phylum Pseudomonadota; class Alphaproteobacteria; order Rhizobiales; family Rhizobiaceae; genus Ferranicluibacter. The sequence goes on along the minus strand of NZ_LMQE01000007.1, from coordinate 333,164 downwards.
CCCCTGAGCGTCAAGGCCCGCGCGCAGCGTTTCCAGGCGCTGCTGCCGCTCGGCATCGGAAATGAACGGGGGGAGTCCGAGATCGGGATGGGGCATGACGTGCTTTCTGGCTCGCTGGGTGTCTCTGAAGTCTCTGAACCTGTCCGTGATGCTGGTCGATCGGGGTGACGACCGGCCGTTGCCGTGTCACAGATCAGAGGTTCTGGATGGCTGTCGCCTTGCCCATGTCGCGGGCGACATACTCCTGGATCTGCCGAACGATCTGGGCGGCATGGGCGATGGCCAGCCGGTCGCACGTGTCCACGTCGCCGGCCTCGATGGCGGCGATGATGGCTTCATGTTCCTCGACATATTGCCGGGGAAGCCGATCATCGAAGGTCGAGTAATAGAGCCTGAGAATGCGGCGGCCTTCATCCAGCAGGCGGCTGAAGAAGCTGACGTAATAGGGATTGCCGCCGAGCACGGCGATGGCCACGTGGAATTCCCGGTTGGCCTCGATCATGCCATAGGCGTCATGCGCCTCGACCGCTTCGGCGAAAGCCTGCTGGTGGCGGCGGACCTCCTGCATCCCTGCAGGATCGCGGCGCGCAGCGGCAGCACGCGTCGTGACGCGGTACATCAGCGTGAGTGCGTCGAAATACGGCGGCAGGGCTGCAAAATCGATGGTGGCAACAATGGTGTTGCGGTTCGGCAGCGTCGTCACCAAGCCATCGGCCGACAGGCGCAGCAGCGCCTCGCGGATCGGCGTGCGCGACATGCCGAAGCGTTCCGACAGTCGGACCTCGTCGAGCGGGCTGCCGGGCGACAGGGCCATGGACAGAATTTCCGTGCGCAAGGCCGCGTAGACACTTTGCGTGCCCGAGCCGCGGGCGCGAACCGCATCCGGCGATACCGCTTCCGTCATGAGACCGCTCCCTGCATGGACACTGCCCTCAGATAGGGGGCTCCACGATCTCTATCACGGGATAATACAGGCTGTCGACACTCTGCGCCGTGTTGCGGACGTCGTAGGTTTGAATGAAAGACGGCGCGGCAGAAGTGCCGCGCCGTCGAACGGGAGCGATTGTGGAGGATCGATCAGAGATTGACCTTGGCGTTCTCGCCCATGTCCGGCTTCGTGTTGGACACGGCCGCTGCCGCCATCTTGATGTAGCTGATGACGGTGCCGGGGCTGTCCCAGTATTCGGCAAACGACGGCGTGACGCGCAGGATGCGGATCTTCGGATCATCCGGGCTGTCCCACCAGGCCTTGGCCGGCGTGCCCCAGAGTTCCTTGATCTTCTCGCGGTCGTTCTCGATCGACGCCGTCCCGGAGAGGGAGACGTATTTATGGCCCTTGGAGTCAGCAAAGGCAAGGCAGACATTCGGATGCGCCTCGACTTCCTCGTCCTTGTGGCTGTCGGCGTCGGTCAGGAAGTAGACGGAATTCTCCATGCGCTCGACATAGGCGGCCATCGGCCGTGCGCGGATGTCGTTGCCGGTTTCGGTCGCCAGCATGCAGAAGCCGATCTTGTCGATGAGATCCCAGACCTTCGTCGTGTCGTCGGTATGCGCCATGTGTGTCTCCTTGGGTTCGTTCCCAGGGAGAACAGCGAAGACCGGCTTTCTGTTCCGTCGCTCGTCCCGCGCGCCTGCTCGGCGAGCGTGGGCCCGTCGACCTCAGGCCATGTCGAGCAGGCCGCGCGCGGCGGCTTCGTCGGTGATCAGCGTGTGGCAGCCGGTGCGGGCCATGGTGGCGCGGATGGCTGCGACGCGCTTGCGCCCGCCCGAGGCAATAACGACGTGACGAGCCTTGGCGACAGCGGAAAGGCCGACCGACATGACACGTCGGTTCAAGGGGTGATCGACGCTGTTTCCAGCCGCATCGAGAAAATGGCAGAGCGTATCGCAGACCGTCCCGGCCGCCAGCAGCGCCGTCAGATCCTCCGGCGGAAGAAATCCCGGGGAGAGGGAAGATCCGTGGGCGCTGAAATCGCCGCAGCTGACGACGGCGATGTCGAGCATCTCGGCGGTCGCAAACAGACGGTCGAGCCCGCAGCGTTCGATCAGGCGTGCCTTCGTCTCCTCGCTGTCCACGATCAACGGCGCCAGCATCAGCATGCAGTCCGCACCGAGCGCGCTTGCCAGACGCCAGGAGTAATCGACCGGATTGAGGGTGGATGTTTCCACCAGCCCGCCCAGAAGCGACACGATCTTGGCCTTTTCCATGCGCGGCGGTCGGAACGTCTGCAGCGATGCGCTGAGCGTTCGGCCCCAGCCGACGCCTACCACATTGCCGTCGCGGATGACCTCTGACAGGAAGGTGCCCAGCGCCGCCCCGACATCGCGGGCGGTTTCATCGACATTGCCGTCGCCCGGAACGACGATCGCTTCGTCCAGTCCCAGCTTTTCCTCGAGCCGCAGGGCAAGGCCGGTACAATCCTCCGGCGTCTCGTTGATCCAGATCTGCACCTCGGCGCGCTTGACCGCCTCGTCCAGCATGCGGATCACGGTTGCCCGGCTGATCCCCAGGTTTTCGGCAATGTCCTTCTGCGTGAGCCCTCTGTTGTAATACAGCCATGCCGCCCGCAGGCGCAACGAGCGCGTGTCGAGCAGTATGTTCGGGTTGGTCCTGTCCAGTCTGGCCAAGGCGTCGATCCTTTTGCATGATGGGTCTCGGGGGCGATAGCGTCCCGATGACGGTCCCGAAATCCAAGGATGCGGCACAACTTTTGAATAAACGATTTGACAAAAGTCATCAAGCTCCTCATATCCAGTCTGGCCGGTAGCGGAACCTCAGGCTTTAATTTCCGTTCGGTCTCACCAACCGTCGCGCGGCGACGGAAGTCCTATCGAGGGCAGAGATGACGCGCTGCAGAGGCCGCATTTCGCACCTCCCGACGAAAGAAGACGAAAGGCGAAGATGATGTCCAAGCTGGAACAATTACGCGGCATCACGACCGTCGTGGCCGACACCGGCGATATCGAGGCCGTTGCCCGCCTCAAGCCGGTGGATTGCACGACGAACCCGACCATCGTGCTGAAGGCGCTGGGCACACCGCTGTTCGACGAGATCAATGCGGAAGCCGTCACCTGGGCAAAGAGCCAATCGAGCTCGGGCGATGCGCTGGTCAGCGCCGTTGCCGACCGTCTGGCCGTGTCCGTGGGTGCGGAACTGTCCAAGCTGGTTCCCGGCCGCGTCTCGACCGAAGTCGATGCCGACCTGTCCTTCGACACCGAGGGTTCGATTGCCAAGGGGCGCGCCATCATTGCTGCCTACAAGGAGCGCGGCATCGAACGCGACCGCATCCTGATCAAGCTCGCCTCGACCTGGGAAGGGATCCGCGCTGCGGAAGTGCTGCAGAAGGAAGGTATCGACTGCAACCTGACGCTGCTTTTCAGCATGGCCCAGGCGGTTGCCTGCGCCGATGCCAAGGCCTTCCTCATCTCGCCCTTCGTCGGCCGCATTCTCGACTGGTACGTCAAGTCCACGGGCGAGAAGTACACGTCTGAAACGGATCCGGGCGTGGTTTCCGTGCGCGAGATCTACAATTACTACAAGGCCAACGACATCGAGACCGTCGTCATGGGCGCCTCGTTCCGCAACATCGGCGAGATCGAAGCGCTTGCGGGCTGCGACCGTCTCACGATCAGCCCGGCGCTGCTCGAAGAACTGTCCAAGGACGACGGCAAGCTCGAGCGCAAGCTTTCGCCCGACAACGTCACGCCCGTGGAGAAAATCCACATGGACGAGAAGACGTTCCGCTGGATGCTGAACGAAGATGCCATGGCGACAGAAAAGCTGTCCGAAGGCATTCGCGCGTTTGCCAAGGATCTGCACGCGCTCCGCGATCAGGTCGCCAAGCGTCTGGCTGTCTAAGCGCGCCAAGCCGCGGATCGACGACATGAAGGGCCGGTGCATCATGAGTGTGCCGGCTTTTTCGTGCCAAGCCTCCGACAGTCAAGGCGCGCGTTACGGGCCTGTCGATATCGCTGGAGACGCCTTCACCTCGTCATCCTCTCATGCCAATCTGCGCTGGCGCACAGCGGGGGTTCACGGCAAGCGAACGTGCACGGCGAGGGGCTCGGAAATGGGTGAGGTCAGCGGGGACGACGTCCATGCGGAAAAGCTGAGGTTCTCTGTTTACAAAAGTATTACAATATGATTTTTCTGTCCGCGCTGTTCGCGGAGCGGCGGTTTCGGGAGGGGAATCGGACTATTCGAGCAGGAGATCGGCGGGCGCGCGGCGCCGCGCAGATCGCGCTGCGCAGGTGGGTCTCCGAGCTTCCGGGCTCCGATCCCGGGGTTTCGGCGGTCCGACGGTTCGGGACGGCCGCGGGCCCGAAGTTTTCGCTGCGATCCCAGCGCGTGTCTCGAGGACGCGTTGCGGTCGCAGCGGTTCGTGACGTTTCGACAGGCTGACATTCGCATTTTTCTGGAGCTTTCATGTTCACTCTCGGTATCGACTACGGCACAAATTCGGTTCGCGCCCTCATCGTGCGCGCGTCCGACGGCAAGGAATACGGCACGGGCGTCGTGGACTATCCCAGCGGGACGCAGGGCGTGCTGCTCGACCCGCGCGACCACAATGTCGCGCGCCAGAGCCCGGCCGATTACCTCTATGGCTTGCAGGAAAGCGTGGCGCGGGCGCTCCGCGAGGCCGTGACCCAGCCGGATTTCGACGTCTCCAAGGTGGCCGGCATCGGCGTCGACAGCACGGGCTCGAGCCCGCTGCCGGTAGATGCCGCAAACCAGGCGCTCGGCATGCTGCCGCAGTTCGAGAACAACCCCAATGCGCAGTGCTGGCTCTGGAAGGACCATACCAGCTGGCGCGAGGCCGCGCGTATCACCGAGCTCGCCGCCGAACACCGTCCGCAATACATTGCGATGGTCGGCTCGACCTATTCGTCGGAGTGGTGGTGGTCGAAAATCTGGCGTTGCCTGACGGTCGCGCCCGACGTGTTCGCCGCCGCCCATTCCTGGGTCGAGCTCGCCGACTGGGTGCCCTCGGTGCTCGCCGGCGTCAAGACGCCGAGCGACATCGTGCGCGGCGTCTGCGCGGCCGGCCACAAGGCGCTCTACAACACGGCGTGGAACGGGCTGCCGGACAAGGAATTCCTGGCCATGTTGGACCCGAAGATCGCCGAGCTGCGCGACCGGCTCTACGACAAGGCCTATGACGCCGCGACGCCCGCCGGTGCCCTGTCGGCCGAGTGGGCCGACAAGCTTGGCCTGCCTGCCGGCATCCCGATCGCCGTCGGCGCCTTCGACGTTCACTATGGCGCCATCGGCTGCGGCGTCGAGGAGGGCACGCTGGTCAAGGTCATCGGCACGTCCACCTGCGACTGCGCCGTCGTGCCGGTCAAGACGCAGCCGGGCGATATTCCCGGCATCTGCGGCATCGTGGAAGGTTCGATCCTGCCCGGCTTCTTCGGTGTCGAGGCCGGACAGTCGGCCGTGGGCGATATCTTCAAATGGTGGGTCGAGGGCGTCTGCGGCGGCTCCGGTGCGCTGCATGGCGAATTGACGGCCGAAGCCGAGCAGTTGAAGCCGGGCCAGAGCGGCCTTCTGGCGCTCGACTGGAACAACGGCAACCGTACGATCCTCGTCGATCAGCGCCTCTCCGGCCTGATCCTCGGGCAGACCCTCTATACGACCCGTTCCGAAATTTACCGGGCGCTGGTCGAGGCGACGGCCTTCGGCGCGCGTGCCATCATCGAGCGGATCCGGGAGTATGGCGTTGCGGTCGATCGCGTCGTCTGCACCGGCGGCATTGCCGAGAAGAATCCCATGCTGATGCAGATCTATGCCGACGTCACCGGCTGCACCATGCTGGTCGCAGGCTCCAGCCAGACCTGCGCACTGGGCGGCGCCATCGCGGCGTCGGTCCTGGCCGGTGCACACCCGGATTTCGAGACCGCCCAATCTGCCATGACCGCGCTGCGCGACGAGCGCTATACGCCCATCGCAGCCAACCAGGCGGTCTACAACGACCTCTACACGCTCTACCGCGACCTGCATGACAGCTTCGGCGGTCTCAACAAGCAGGCCGATCTTTCCGGCCTGATGAAGAGCCTGATCGACATCAAGTACGCCGCCAACAGCTGAAACTTCCGCACCCGACGGGTGCGACAGGATAGACAACAAGGACTGATACGATGTTTGGTTTGAAGCCCGCTAAAATCTGGTTCGTCTGCGGATCGCAGCACCTCTATGGCCCGGAGGCCCTCCAGCAGGTGACGGCGCATGCCGAGGAAATCGCCAAGGCCCTCGACGATACCGGCAATTTCCCGCTCGAAATCGTCTGCCGCCCGATCGTCACGACGCCGGAACAGGCTGCCGATCTCTGCATCGAGGCGAATGCCGACGCGGAATGCGCCGGCCTCATCCTCTGGATGCACACCTTCTCGCCGGCCAAGATGTGGATCCGCGGGCTGGCCCAGCTGAACAAGCCGTTCCTGCATCTTCACACCCAGTACGATCGCGAGCTGCCCTGGGCGACGATCGACATGGATTACATGAACCTCAACCAGTCGGCCCACGGCGACCGCGAAGCCGGCTTCATGCACACGCGCCTGCGCCTCGGCCGCAAGGTCGTCGTCGGTCACTGGACGGACCCCGAAGTCCATCAGCGCATCGATGCGTGGATCCGCGCCGTTCGCGCCTGGCACGACTGGCAGGGTGCCCGTTTCTGCCGCTTCGGCGACAACATGCGCTTCGTCTCCGTGACCGATGGCGACAAGGTTTCGGCCGAAATGGCCTTCGGCTTCTCGGTCAACACCTATGGTATCGGTGACCTCGCCGCCCGGATGAACGCCGTCAGCGACGAAGACGTCAAGGCGCTCGCTGCTGAATACGTCAAGCTTTACGACGTGGTGCCCGACCTTGCCGAAGGCGGTGCCCGTCACGAATCGCTGCTTTACAATGCCCGCCAGGAACTCGGCATTCGCGCCTTCCTCGAAGAAGGCGGCTTCAAAGGCTTCACCACCACGTTCGAAGACCTGCACGGCCTGACACAGCTGCCGGGCATGGCGCCGCAGCGCTTGATGGCCGATGGCTACGGCTTTGCCGGTGAAGGCGACTGGAAGACGTCGGCACTGCTCCGCGCGCTGAAGGTCATGGGCGAAGGCCTGACCGGCGCGACCTCCTTCATGGAAGACTATACCTACCATATGGCGCCCGGCTCCGAGCAGGTGCTCGGTTCCCACATGCTGGAAATCTGCCCGACGATTGCCAGCGGCAAGCCTTCGGTCGAGATCCACGCGCTCGGCATTGGCGGCAAGGACGATCCGGTCCGTCTCGTGTTCGACGCCATCAAGGGCCCGGCGCTGAACGCGTCGCTGATCGATCTCGGCAACCGCTTCCGCCTGCTGGTCAACGAAGTCGAATCCGTCGAGCATCCCGACCTGCCGAAGCTGCCGGTTGCGCGTGCCGTCTGGGAATGCAAGCCGGACTTCAAGACCGCCTGCACCTCCTGGATTCTCGCCGGCGGCGCGCACCACACGGTCTACAGCTACGACGTCACGACCGAGATGCTGGAAGACTTCGCCACCATCGCCGGCATCGAGCTCGCCGTCATCAACGACGACACGACGCTGCCCGCCTTCAAGCAGGATTTGCGCAACAACGAGGTGTACTACCACTTCGCCCGCGGCATCCGGGGCTGAGGACGCCATGTCGGTCTATACGGAACTCAAGCGCGAAGCCTTCGAGGCGAATGTCTCGCTGCCGCGCCACGGCCTGATCAACCTGACCTTCGGCAATGCGAGTGCGGTCGACCGTGCGCGGGGCGTCTTTGCGATCAAGCCGAGCGGCGTCGATTACACTGCCATGACGGTCGAGGACATGGTGATCGTCGATTTCGACGGCAAGCGGGTTGAGGGAACGCTCAACCCGTCGTCGGACACGCCGACACATCGCCGGTTGCTGATGGCTTTCGAGGACATCGGCGGCGTCGTGCACACCCATTCGTCGCACGCGACAGCGTTCGCCCAGGCCGGACTGCCGATCCCGATCTTCGGGACCACGCATGCCGACTACTTCAACGGCGATATTCCCGTGACCCGCAAGATGACGGCCGAGGAGATCGGCACGGCCTACGAGTGGGAAACGGGCAACGTCATCGTCGAGTGCCTTGGCAATGCTGATCCGCTGGATTTTCCCGGCGTGCTCGTCAACCGCCACGCCCCGTTTACTTGGGGCAAGACGGTGGCGAAGGCGGTCGAGGTTGCGGTTGCCGTCGAGTGCATCGCGCATATGGCGATGATGTCGCTGCAGCTCGCGCCGAAGCTTCCGCAGATCGAGCCAGAACTGCTCGCCAAACACTTCAAGCGCAAGCATGGCCCTGGCGCCTACTACGGCCAGAGCAACCCGGCAAACAAGTCGTAAGTTCTTGAAATCAAAGCACCCGCTTCGCCAGAAGCGGGTGCTTTTGCACGTACACCGACAACCGATCGTGCGACCGGAAAACGTGCGCGAAAAATGTCGAAACCTGGCAATTTCGCCCGCCGATCCACTTTACTAAAGTCATATTGTATGACTATATACCGCCATCGCTGAGGAGCGATTTTTGGGAGGAAATCATGAAGTTTATGAAAGCACTTAGCTGTGCAACGGTTCTCGCCGGCTGCGTATTTTCCAGCGCATCCGCTGCCGACATGACGGTAGGCTTTTCGCAGATCGGCTCTGAGTCCGGTTGGCGCGCGGCAGAAACGACGGTGACGAAGCAGGAAGCCGAAAAGCGCGGCATCGACCTGAAGTTCGCCGATGCCCAGCAGAAGCAGGAAAACCAGATCAAGGCTCTTCGCTCGTTCATCGCGCAGGGCGTCGATGCGATCTTCGTCGCGCCGGTCGTTGCGACCGGCTGGGACGAAGTGCTTGGCGAAGCCAAGGATGCCAGCATTCCGGTCATCCTGCTCGACCGCACGGTCGATGCCGACAAGAGCCTCTACATGACGGCGGTCACGTCCGACCTCGTGCATGAAGGCAATGTCGCCGGCAAGTGGCTCGTTGACACGACGGCCGGCAAGCCGTGCAATGTCGTCGAACTCCAGGGCACGACCGGCTCGTCGCCGGCCATCGACCGCAAGAAGGGCTTCGAAGAAGCGCTGAAGGGTCACGACAACCTCAAGATCGTCCGCTCGCAGACCGGCGACTTCACCCGCACCAAGGGCAAGGAAGTCATGGAAAGCTTCTTGAAGGCGGAAAACGGCGGCAAGAACATTTGCGCGCTCTACGCGCACAATGACGACATGGCCGTCGGCGCCATCCAGGCGATCAAGGAAGCCGGGCTGAAGCCGGGCAAGGACATCCTCGTCGTTTCCATCGACGCCGTTCCGGATATCTTCAAGGCCATGGCGGCCGGCGAAGCCAATGCGACGGTCGAACTGACGCCGAACATGGCCGGCCCCGCCTTCGACGCCCTCGCTGCCTTCAAGAAGGACGGCAAGGAGCCGCCGAAGTGGATCCAGACGGAATCCAAGCTCTACACCCAGGCGGATGATCCGCAGAAGGTGTACGACGCCAAGAAGGGTCTCGGCTACTAAGAGGCTGATCTCGGGTCCGGGTTCCTGAAGGGGCACCCGGACCGACGATTTGCACATGCGACCGGCGGGAGCAGGGGCCTCCGCCGGTTGACGCTTGCCGGTCGGCAACGACGCGCCGCGTTCCAAGCGCTTCCGACCACGGTCGCACCGCAGGTTCGGCGATCCCCGGCTGCGCATGTCGCAGGACGGTCCGCCCGAACGGACGACACCGCATCCACTGACAGCATTGGAGCGATCCGGGCGCATCAACGCCGGCCGACGCTCCGGGAGGGATCATGCAGACAGATCTGGATACCGTTCTATCCGCCAACCGCATCGACAAGGTGTTTCCGGGTGCCAAGGCGCTCAATCACGTCGATTTCTCGCTTCGTCGCGGCGAGGTGCATGCGCTTCTCGGCGAAAACGGAGCGGGCAAGTCGACGCTGGTGAAATGCCTGACAGGCGCCTACCATCGCGACGGCGGCACGATCCTGCTCGATGGCGTCGAGATCGATCCGCGCGACACGCTGGACGCCCAGCGGCTCGGCATTGGAACGGTCTACCAGGAGGTCAACCTCCTGCCCAATCTCAGCGTTGCTGAAAATCTCTTTCTCGGGCGTCAGCCCCGCCGCTTCGGCCTGATCGACACCGGCGCCGTCAATCGCAAGGCGCGCGCGCTGCTGGCCGAATACGACCTCGACATCGACGTGACCGCCGGCCTCGACAGTTTTTCCGTGGCGATCCAGCAGGTGATTGCGATTGCCCGCGCCGTCGATGTCTCCGGCAAGGTGCTGATCCTCGACGAGCCGACGGCCAGCCTCGATGCCCATGAAGTCGCCATGCTGTTCCGCGTCGTGCGGCGGCTGAAGGCGAGGGGCCTCGGCATCATCTTCATCACCCACTTCCTCGAGCAGGTCTACGAGATCACCGATCGCGTCACGATCCTGCGCAATGGCCAGCTCGTCGGGACGCGCGACACCGCAAGCCTCGAACGGCGCGACCTGATCGCCATGATGCTCGGGCGCGAGCTGGCGGCGGAGGTGCATGACGAAGCAGGGGCCTCCAAGACGGTCGATGGCCCGGTTCGTTTCCAGTTCCGCGATTTCGGCCGCAAGGGCCGGATCAACCCGTTCAATCTCGACGTGAAGGCCGGAGAGGTCATCGGCATTGCCGGCCTGCTCGGCTCCGGCCGCACGGAAACGGCCGAGGTCATGTTCGGCGCGCGGCGTGCCGACAGCGGCACGGCGACGATCGACGGCCAGGCGGCGGATCTGTCGTCGCCACGGGCCGCCATCCGCCAGAAATTCGGCTTCTGTCCTGAAGACCGCAAGACCGACGGCATCATCGGAGACCTCTCGGTGCGCGAGAACATCGCACTCGCGCTCCAGGCCCGCCGCGGTTGGGCCAGACCCATTCCGCGCGCCGAGCAGGACCGGCTGGCTGCCGAATACATCAAGGCGCTCGACATTCGCACCACCGACGCGGAAAAACCGATCCGGCTCCTTTCGGGCGGCAACCAGCAGAAGGCGATCCTTGCGCGCTGGCTGGCGACCAACCCGGACTTCCTCATTCTCGACGAGCCGACGCGCGGCATCGATGTCGGAGCGCATGCGGAAATCATCCGACTTATCGAAACGCTCTGCGAGAAAGGCATGTCGCTGATCGTGATCTCGTCCGAAATCGAGGAGCTGGTGGTCTACAGCCACCGCGTGATCGTTCTGCGCGACCACGAGCATGTGGCCGAGCTGACGGCCGCCGAGATCACCACCGAGAGCATCGTCAACACGATTGCCGGCACGGCGAAGACGCCGGACCAGATATCGGCCGCCGCCGGGGCGGCGGCAGGGGAGATCGCGTAATGTCCATGCTCGGCCTCTACGGCAAGCGGCTGCTGCCGCAGTTCATCGCACTCGCGATCATCCTCGGCCTCGTGTCGATCGCCTTTCCCGGATTCTTCAATCTGCAGATCCAGAACGGTCGTCTCTACGGCTCGCTGATCGACATCCTCAATCGCGGCGCGCCGGTGGCGCTTCTGGCGATCGGCATGACCGTGGTCATCGCCACCAAGGGCATCGATCTGTCCGTCGGCGCCGTCATGGCGATCTGCGGGGCGGTCGCGGCATCGACCATCACCGCCGGCTATTCGCTCCCGGCCACGCTGCTGATCACCGTCGGTGTCGGCCTGCTCTGCGGTCTGTGGAACGGTATTCTCGTCGCCATCCTCGACATCCAGCCGATCATCGCCACGCTGGTGCTGATGGTGGCCGGACGCGGCATCGCGCAGATGGTGACGAACGGCGCCATCCTCACCTTCAACGATGAAGGTCTGATCTTCATCGGCAGCGGCTCGCTCTTCGGCCTGCCCATGCCCGTGGTGATCTGGATCACGGCCGGGATCCTCGTCGCCCTTCTCGTGCGGCGCACGGCACTCGGCATGCTCATCGAGGCGGTCGGCGTCAATCGCCGGGCGAGCACCCTGTCGGGCGTTTCCACGCCTGTGCTGCTGATCGCCGCCTATGTTCTCTCGGGTCTCTGCGCCTCCGTCGCCGGAATCATCGCGGCAGCCGACATTCGCGGTGCGGACGCCAACAATGCCGGCCTGTGGCTCGAACTCGACGCGATCCTCGCGGTCGTCATCGGCGGCACCTCGCTCCTCGGTGGACGATTCTCGATCGCAGCCTCGCTGCTCGGCGCGATGATCATCCAGTCGATCAATACGGGCATCCTGCTGTCGGGCTTTCCGCCCGAGTTCAACCTGATCATCAAGGCGGCCATCATCGTCTTCATCCTCGTGCTGCAATCGCCGAAGCTGCAAGGCACGCTTGCCTTCCTCTCGCGGTCGAACAGCACGCCCAAGCCTGCGGAGAGCAAAGCGAAATGAAAGCCAAACATCTTCCGCTGGCGGCGACGATCCTGATTTTCGTCCTCTCCTATGCCCTCTGCGCGTTTCAGTTTCCCAATATCCTGTCCACGCGCGTCATCGGCAACCTGTTGACGGACAATGCCTTTCTCGGCATCGCCGCGGTCGGCATGACGTTCGTCATCCTGTCGGGCGGCATCGACCTGTCGATCGGTTCGGTCATCGCCTTTACCGGCGTCTTTCTCGCCGTGATGATGGAGAACACCTCGATCCATCCGCTCGCCGCCTTCGTCCTGGTGCTGATCATCACCACCAGCTTCGGCGCGCTGATGGGCGCGATCATCCATCACCTGGAAATGCCCGCCTTCATCGTGACGCTTGCCGGCATGTTCCTTGCCCGCGGCATGGCCTTCGTGCTGTCGATCGACAGCATCCCGATCCGGCATCCGTTCTACGCGACGATGAAGGGCTTCTATCTCAAGCTTCCCGGCGGTGGCCGGCTGACGCTGATCGGGGGCGTCATGCTTCTGGTGTTCGCGCTCGGCATCCTCATTGCGCACCGAACCCGCTTTGGCACCAATGTCTATGCGCTGGGGGGCGGCGCGCAGACCGCGCGGCTGATGGGGGTTCCCACGGGCACCACGACGATCATGATCTACGCGCTGTCGGGCCTGCTGGCCGGCCTTTCCGGCATCGTCTTCTCGCTCTACACATCGGCGGGCTATTCGCTCGCCACCGTGGGCGTCGAGCTGGATGCGATCGCCGCCGTGGTGATCGGGGGAACGCTGCTTTCGGGTGGGTCGGGCTTCGTGGCGGGAACGCTGATCGGCATCCTTATCCAGGGGCTCATCCAGACCTACATCACCTTCGACGGGACCCTGTCGAGCTGGTGGACGAAGATCCTCATCGGCTTCCTCCTCTTCGCTTTCATCCTGCTGCAGAAGGGTATTCTCTATCTGTCGCGCAACAACAGGGCGCTGGCCGCCTGACGTAAAAACGGCCCCGTTTCCGACGGGGCCGTGTGTCTGCCGACATCAACGGGTCTCAGGATGCCTTGCCAGGATCGCCGGCGCTTGCATCGCGCTCGTTGTAGTTCATGTCGAAATCCTTGCCCTCACGTCGTTCGCCACCCGGACCGGTGTTGATCGTGCTGTCGTCCGATCCCGTGAGGACGGTCGGCTTGGCGCTCGTGACGCCATTGTTGTCGCGCCCGATCGTGGGGCGCTTGAAGGCGCCCTTCGCGTCCGTTTCGGCAGCAGGCTTGGCGTGATCGGTCATCTTCAGTCTCCCTTCACCTTGCCGGCATCGGTCGCTTTTGCCCGCTCGGGCTCGGCCAGCGTTTCGCCATTGGCATCGGGCTCCCTGTCGGGATCGTCCTTGGCCGGCAGATAGCCGCTCGGGCGGCTCTCCTCCGGGCCTTCCCAGCGGGGTTTCTGGTCGATCGTGCCGGCGGCGCCGGTGCTTTTGAATGCTTCGGTCATGTCGGTCTCCTCATCTGCTCTGCCATGTGAACCACCAGGATGCGTCGATGTTCCACAAGCGGCATTCCCGCGGACAGGCTCAGGATCGCGACAGCCAGCTTTCGGTGTCCAGGATCTCGAGCTGAACCGAGAACCGGTTGCTGAGAACCTGCAGCGTCGCATCGTGCGTTTCGTCCGCGGAACTGCAGATGGCGTCGCGGATCAGCACGACGTTGAAGCCGAGATCGATCGCGCCGAGAAGCGTTGTCATCACACAGACGTCGGTTTCCCCGCCGGTAATGACCAGCGTCTCGACGCCCTCGGCGCGCAGGATCCTTTGCAGGTCACCGGCAAACCAGGGCGTGTAGACGGGCTTGTCATAGATCCGCGCCGGCGGTGCAAAGGGCGCGAGCTCCGGCATGAGATCGAGCATTCCGGGCTCGAGGGCCTCGCGCGTCATGTTGCGCCATTTTTCGTAATAGGCCTTCCATGCGCCGATTGCCGTATCCGGCGAGGCCGGGGGGATGAAGCGCGTGAAGATCGTGCGATCCGGCGCCCGCTCCACGCAGGCAACCGTGTTGGGCAGGATGCGGCCCATCCAGTCGACGCGCCAAGGCGTATCCTCGGCGAAAAGACGTTGCATGTCGACGCAGAGATGACGCCAGGTTCCGGTTGTGGGTGTGCTCATGGGCGGGGTCGCTTCATACGATGTGGTCCGTGGTCTTCCAGTGGTCGGCAATGTCGATGAAGGCCGCTTTGATCTCGTCACGGCTCCAGCCGGCATGCATCGCGGCTTCCGTCACCTGCTGCACCTTGGCGCCGATCGCCTCGCGGCAGTCGAGCGCGCGTTCGGCATAGTCGTCCTTTTCCCGTGGTTCCTTGATGGGCTGCATGGCGGTTCCTCCTTCTGTCCGCGAGCGCTGCCGTCGGACGACAGGCTCCCGTGCGCCGGCTCCCTATGGGTCGGCCTCCACGTCAAACCGTGGGCCGTCGGGAAGGTTCCTGTTTCCGTTGGCGAACCGCCGCGTCTCCGGCGGTCTCAACGCTCTCATGCCCCCTTGTCGGCGCCGGCCGCGCCAAGAGGTCGCAGGTGCCATGAAGTTGATGGTTGCGGGGAACCGGCGCGGCCTCCGGCCGTTCCTGTTGCTCCTGCCTCTGGAGCTTCCGTCATGTCCCACGTGCCCAAGATCACGACCTACACTGCGCCGGCTGGCGGATGGGGGTCGGTCAAGTCGCTGATGCGCCAGGCGCGGCAAAGCAAGCGACCGGTCTCGATCCTGCCGGGGCTTGCCAAGCAGAACAAACCGGACGGCTTTGCCTGCGTCAGCTGTGCCTGGGCCAAGCCCGCCAAGCCGCACCCCGCCGAATTCTGCGAAAACGGGGCCAAGGCGACCTTCTGGGAGTTGACGGCCGACCGTGCGACGCCGGCGCTGTTTGCCCGGCATACCGTCACCGAAATGCGCAGCTGGGACGATTTCAAGCTCGAGTCCACCGGACGCCTGACGCATCCCATGCGCTACGACGCCGCCACCGACCATTATGTGGAGACGAGCTGGGAAGAGGCCTATGCCGCGATCGGCGCGGAGATGAAGGCGATCCAGGCGGAGGATCCGAAGCGCACCGTGTTCTATGCATCCGGCCGCGCGTCTCTCGAGACGTCCTACATGTATGCGCTGCTGGCACGCATGTACGGCAACAACAATCTGCCGGACAGCTCGAACATGTGCCACGAGTCCACATCCGTCGGACTTCTGGAAAGCATCGGGCAGCCGGTCGGCACGGTGCGCCTCGAAGATTTCGATGCGGCGGACGCGATGTTCTTCTTCGGGCAGAACCCGGGATCCAACAGCCCCCGCATGCTGCACCAGCTGCAGGAAGCCGTTCAGCGCGGCGCGCGCATCGTGACCTTCAATCCCCTGAAGGAGCGGGGACTCGAACGCTTCGTCAATCCGCAGGATCCGGTCCAGATGCTGACGCAGAACGCGACCCAAATTTCCTGTCAGTATCACCAGGTCAAGGCCGGCGGCGATATCGCCGTGATCATCGGCATGGCGAAAGCGCTGCTCGAGGCCGACGATGCCGATCTGCAGCGGGGCGGCAAAGGCGTGCTCGACAGGGAGTTCCTGGCACAGCACACCACGGGCGCCGAAGATTTCATCGCGTTTGTCAAGGCGCAGGACTGGCTGGTGCTGGAACGGGAAGCGGGCCTCGGCCGTACCGCGATCACGCAGGCCGCCGGCGTCTACATGAGCGCGAAGAGCGTGATGGGCATCTATGGCATGGGCCTGACGCAGCACAAGCTCGGCGTCCAGACGGTGCAGATGCTGGTCAATCTCCTGCTCCTGCGCGGCAACTTCGGCCGGCCCGGAGCGGGCATCTGTCCTGTCCGGGGCCATTCCAACGTGCAGGGCCAGAGAACCGTCGGCATATCGGAGAAGCCCGAACTGGTGCCGCTCGACAAGCTGAAGGAGCTCTACGGGTTCGAGCCGCCGCGCGAGGAAGGGCTGGCGACCGTCGATGCCTGTCAGGGCATCATCGACGGTACGGTCGAGGCCTTCATCGGGCTTGGCGGAAACTTTCTCCGGGCGGTGCCCGAGCAGGGGCTGATGGAGAAGGCATGGCCGCGGATGCGGCTGACCGTGCAGATCGCCACCAAGCTGAACCGCGGCCATCTGTTCAACGGCCGGGTCGCCTATCTGCTGCCGTGTCTCGGCCGCACCGAGGTCGACCAGCAGGCGAGTGGCCCGCAGACCGTAACCATGGAGGACAGCACGTCCTGCTTCCACGGATCGAAGGGGTTTCATGCGCCCGCCTCCGACACGCTGCAGTCGGAAATCCGCATCGTCGCCGAACTGGCAAAGGCATCGCTCGCGCCCAATCCCCGCGTCCCCTGGGACACGTGGGTGGACGACTACGCGACGGTCCGGGATGCCATCGAGGCGACCTATCCCGAGCTCTTTACCGGTTTCAACGCGCGCATGCACACGCCCGGAGGCATGGAAAAGCCGCTCCCGGTGCGCGACAGGATCTGGAAGACAGAAAGCGGAAAGGCCGAGTTCAAGCTGCCGAAGTCCTTGTCGGCAAGCTTTGCACCGGACGGACCGGATGTACTGCGGCTGATGACGCTGCGCTCGAACGATCAGTTCAACACGACCGTCTATGGCTATGACGACCGTTTCCGCGGCGTGGACGGCACGCGCATGGTGCTGTTTCTCAACAAGAAGGAAATGGCCAAGATCGGCGCGCGGGCAGGCGAGAAGATCGCTCTGGAAACCGTAGCCGACGATAGTGTTGCGCGCCGGATCGATGGGCTGCAGATCGTGCCTTATGATATTCCGGACGGATGCTGCGGCGCCTATTATCCCGAGTGCAACGTGCTGATCCCGCTGTGGCAGCATGCGGAGCGAAGCAAGGTGCCGGCGGCAAAGTCGGTTCCGGTGCGCATCGTCCGATAGCACAAGCTCGTCTAGCGCATGGGAAAGCCCGCGTGCCGATTGGCAGGCGGGCTTTTTCATGGGCAAAGCTGTCGGGTTTGAGATGGCCCGGCCCGGCCCTCGGGGTCAGCACGGACCGGCAATCCGAGGGGATGTTTGCCTATTGCGGCGGCTGGCCGTTGGATGCGGAAACACCGCCATCGACGGAGATGTTGGCCCCCGTGATGAAGCTTGCATCCGGGCTTGCCAGAAAGGCAATGACGGCGGCCACCTCTTCGGGTTCGCAGACGCGACCGAGCGGGATGCGCTCGTAGAAGGTCTGCAGGAGGGCCTCGTCGCCCATCATGTCCTCGGTCATGCCGGTGCGGGTGAGGCTCGGGCACACCGCGTTGACGCGAATGCCGCGCTTGCCGAGATCCATCGCGAGCGCCCGGGTGAAGTTGACGACGGCACCCTTGGCGGCATTGTACGGGCTCATGCCCCAATCACCACCCATGCCGGAGACGGAGGCCGTGTTGACGATGACCCCGCCTGTGCGTTCCAGATGCGGGATTGCCGCCCGGCAGCCGTAGAAGACGCCGTCGGCATCGGTCGCCATGACCTTTCGCCAGGCGTCGTCGGTGATATCCTCCGGCCGGCCGCTCTCGGCCGTTCCTGCATTGTTGACGAGCACGTCGATCTGGCCGAAGCGATGGACGGCGGTTTCCACCAGTGCATCGACGGAGGTGGATTGGGAGACGTCTGCGACCTGCACCAGGGTGCGGTCTTTCGGAAACGTCTGCGCGGTGTTCGTCAGTGTCTCCCCGTCCTTGTCCACCATGACGACGCGGGCGCCCTCCTCTGAGAAGCGGCGGGCTGTTGCCGCGCCAATGCCGGAGGCCGCACCTGTGACGATGACGACCTTGTCTTCGAAGCGATTCATGCAAATGTCCTTATTCCAGTCTCTGCCGCAGCGTCGAAACGCTGCGGCACATAAAGCTGTCCATCGCCTCAAACGGCGGCGACGGGACAGCGGGCACCGGGCTCGCGCACCGGGACCGGGTTGCGCTCGGAGCGGAAAGCCGCGGATTTATCATAGGCTTCGCGGCGCATGCGCATGATGGAGCCGAGCGGCTGATGCGCGGAAATGCCGTTCCAGGGGCGGAAGGACAGGCCGTCGTCGATGCGTTTCTGCTTGTCGGCCGTCCACGAATCCTGCGGCGGCACGGTGAGCCGCGCCACGGAGATGAACGGGCTTTTCGCCTCGTCCCAGATCGCGGAGGCGTCTTCGACGGGCATGGACTCGAGGTCCGAGCAAAGCTGGACCTGCAGTTCCCACACGGCCGTCTCGCTGGCGAAGACGGTGCGGACAGCGTGCCGCAAGGCGTCTTCATCCGTGTTCGCGTCGATCGGCTGGTCCTTGAGGGCTTTCAGGTTCTCGCTGACCGGCACCAGCGCAAACTTGGCGATGTGCTCGCCGTAACGGTGCGGCAGCTGAGTGAAGAAGCTCTCGCCGAGAATATGGGTTTCCGGATGTCCGCCCAGGCTCTTCAGCGTGGCGCTCTCGGCGCCGAATGCCTCGAGCGCGCCCTCCACGGCACGAAACACCTTGGACGCCACCTCCTTGGTCCGCTCCATGCGGTCGGTGGTCAGCGCAAGGCCCTTGAGGTTCGCGAGGAAGGCCTTGGCGCTCGGGGAATTGAACTGCTTGCCGTTGACCATCAGGAAATCCTGGCTGGTCGAGCCTTCCAGCCCGCCGGGCAGGCGTTCGCCCTCGACATCGAGGATCTTCAGCGAGAAGCCGCGCGGCGTGGAGACGCTGTCGTGCAGGATGTCGCCTGGCGAGGTGGACAGGCGGACGATCGCTTCGTGCCGGCCGGGTTTGGCAAACATGCCCTGCGCCAGAGAGGCCGGCAGATCGGGCAGGATTTCGAGCGTGCCCTCGAGCAGGCCATGGCTCTTTGCATGCACGCTGCGCACCGCATGGCCGCCGTTGCGCCAGGTCGTGTGGGCGATGGACAGCAGCGTCTCCGCCAGCGCGCGCGAGGTCTCCGGCTCGTCCTTCTCGATGGTTTCGACATCGGGGCGATAGTGTTCGAGCTTTACGGGAGGCTGGGTCATCAATGCGTCAACTCGCTTTCGAGGATCTTGTCGATCGTGATGGGGAAGTGGCGGAACCGGGTGCCCGTCGCGTGATAGATCGCGTTGGCAACGGCCGCAGCCACGCCCACGATGCCGATTTCGCCCAGTCCCTTCACGCCGATGGGGCTCGCCTTGTCGTCATGCTCTTCCACGAAGATCACCTGGAGATCGGCAATATCCGCATGGGCGGGCACGTGATATTCGGCGAGATTGTGGTTCATGATGCGGCCGGTGCGGTGGTCGATCATGCTCTCCTCGTGCAGGGCCATGCCGATGCCCATGACGATGCCGCCGAGGATCTGGCTGCGGGCCGTCTTGGGATTGAGGATGCGTCCCGCGCCGATGGCGCTGACCACGCGGGTGACCCTAAGGACGCCCAGCTGCTCGTCGATCTTGACCTCCACGAACACGGCGGAATGGGTGTAGCTGACGAACTTGCGCATCTGCATCATGTCCGGACCGGCCTTTCCCGGCTCCTCGACGGACGACAGATCCTTGGAGGCGAGGATATCGGAGAGGGCGATGCCGACCTGGCTGTTGACGTCGAGCACGAGGCGGCCGTCGCGGATGACGACCTCTTCGGGACGCGCATCGGCCAGGGGCGAGTTGTCCATGTCCTGCGCCATGTCGAGCAGGGTTGCCTTGACCGCTTCCGCGGCGATCTGCACGGCGGAACCGGTTGACGCCGCTGTCCAGGACCCGCCTTCCACGCCCGTGGTGGGAAGGCTGGAATCTGCAATCGCCACATGAACCGCCTCGATCGGCACGTCGAAGGCTTCGGCGCCCAGCTGGGCGAGGATTGTATAGGTGCCCGTGCCGATATCGGTGGCCGCCGCGGACACGGTGACCTTTCCGTCGATGGCGTAGCGCACCTTGGCCTCGGCTTGGGCCATGCCGGCTTCCCAGAAGCCCGTTGCCATGCCCCAGCCCACGAGGTCGTGTCCATCGCGCATGGAGCGGGGCGCTGCCGATCTCCGGTCCCAGCCGAACGCTTCCGAACCCTCGCGGTAGCAGGCGTGCAACGCCTTGGATGTCAGTTGCTTGTCGTCGTTCTGGTCGAAGTGGATGAAGTTCTTCACCCGCAGTTCCAGCGGATCCATGCCGATCTCGGATGCCAGCTCGTCCATGGCGGATTCCAGCGCGAGGACGCCGGTCGCAGCTCCGGGGGCACGCATGTCGCCGGGTGTCGACATGTCGACCTGGGCGAGCTCATAGGTCAGCTTGGCATTGTCGCACTTGTAGGCAAGGCCCGACCAGTTGACGACAGTCTCCTGATAGTCCTCGTAGCGTGACGTTGCTTCCACCGCGTGGTGCATGACCGATTGCAGCATGCCGGTCTCGTCGGCGGCCAGCGAGACCGTTTGCATGGAGGATGGCCGCCAGGTCAGCCCGAACATTTCCTGGCGCGACATCTCCACCTTCACGGAGCGCTTAAGGTCGAGGCTGGCCATGACGGCGAGAAACAGCTGGTGCTTCGGGCGCAGGCCTTGCCCGAAGGCGCCGCCGACATAGGCGTTCTTGACGATGACATTTTCCGGGTCGAGCCCGAAGATGTTGCAGATGTAGTCGCGCGAGGCCTGCGAGCCCTGCGTCTTGTCGTGGACCGTCAGCTGCTTGTCGTTTTCCCACAGGACGGTCGTCGCGAACATTTCCATCGGATTGTGGTGCTCGCCCTCCATCACATATTCGGCAGACACCTTGTGCGCGGCACCGGAAAACGCCTCTTCGGGGCTGCCGCGCGGCTTCGGCGGCGGCTGGATGCCGGAGCGCTTCTTCTTCGGCTCGTAGGACTTCGCATACACGTCGGCCAGCTTCGTCTCCGGCTTGTCCTCCTTGTAGGCGACCGTCACCAGCGAGGCGGCATCCCGGGCGGCCTCGAAGGTTTCAGCGACGACGAAAGCCACCGGCTGCCCGTCGAACTGGACGTGCGGCTTTTCCAGCGGCCGGAACGGGCTTCCGGGCGGCGCCACGCTGTCCTGCCATTTGCTGTCCCACCAGGCAGCGCTCGGGCGGTTCTCGTGCGTATAGATCTTGATCACGCCCGGAAAGGCCTCGGCCATTGCCGTGTCGATGCTGCGGATCTTGCCGCTGGCGATGGTGGACAGAACCACCACGCCATGCAGCATTCCCGGCTCGTAGTGCTCGGCCGCGTAGGGTGCCTTGCCGGAGACCTTGAGCGGGCCATCGACGCGCGAGACCGGCAGTCCGACGATTTTGGACGGATTGAACATGGGGTTCTCCTAGCGGATGGCTTTTTCGGACTGGACCTGCGGCGTGCCGTTGGCGGCCTGCGTCAGGGCACGGATGATCGTCCGCTCGGCCATCGGGATCTTGAAATCGTTGCCGCCCTGGCCCTGCGCCCCGGCGAGAAGCCGTTGCGCGAGCTCGCGGAACGTCGCCTCGTTGGCCGGCTTTCCGGCACATTCGGCTTCGGCGAGCGGATCGCGCCACGGCTTGTGCGCCACGCCGCCGAGGGCAACGCGGATATCCGTGATCCCGCCGTCCTTCATGTCGATCGCCGCGGCGACGGAGACAAGCGCGAAAGCGTAGGACAGACGGTCACGGATCTTCAGATAGCTGTGGTTCGCCGCAAAGTGGTCTGGCCGGAGGCGAATGGCGACGACCATCTCGTTCGGTGCCAGGGTGTTGTCATATTGCGGCTCATCCCCGGGGAGACGGTGGAACGCAAGGAACGGAATGTCGCGGCGACCGTCCGGGCCTTCCACCTCGACGGTGGCATCGAGCGCTGCCAGAGCCACGCACATGTCGGAGGGATGGGTGGCAATGCAGGACGCGCTCGCACCGAGGATCGCGTGGATGCGGTTGACGCCGCCGATCGCGCCGCAGCCGGAGCCGGGCTCGCGCTTGTTGCAGGGGCTGGCGGGATCGTAGAAATAGTAGCAGCGCGTGCGCTGAAGGAGGTTGCCGCCGGTCGTCGCGGCGTTGCGCAACTGCGGGGAGGCCCCCGCCAGCAGGGCGCTTGCCAGCAACGGAAAGCGCTCGGCGACCGTGGGGTCATAGGCAAGCGCGGCGTTGCTGACGAGCGCGCCGATCCGCAGCGATCCGTCGTCCAGCGTCTCGATGTCCTTCAAGGGCAGGCGATTGATGTCGATGACGGTCGGCGGGCTCATGACGTCGTATTTCATGAGGTCAACCAGATTGGTGCCGCCGGCAAGGAGCCGGGCCTGCGGGTCTGCGGCGAGAGCAGCGACGGCGCCGGCTACATTCTCGGCGCGGATGTAGGAGAACTGTTTCATTCCGCAGCCTCCTTGAAGCCCTTGCCGGGGAAGGCCTTGTTCGGAGCGTTCCGGTCGGGGCGCTCGCCCGACGACTGGCCCATCACCTGCTCGATCGCATCGGCAATGTTGGTGTAGGCGCCGCAGCGACAGAGATTTCCGCTCATCAATTCGCGGATCTCCGCACGAGACTGGGCGTGGCCTTCATTGAGAAGGCCGGCGGCGGAACAGATCTGGCCGGGCGTGCAATAGCCGCACTGATAGGCGTCATGATCGACAAAGGCCTGCTGTAGCGGATGGAGCTTGTCCGGCTGGCCGAGACCTTCGATGGTGGTGATCTCGGCGCCATCGAGCGTGACTGCCAGCTTGAGGCAGGCGTTCATTCGCTGCCCGTCGATGAGGACGGTGCAGGCGCCGCACTGGCCATGATCGCAGCCCTTCTTCGTGCCCGGCAGTTCCATCGGGCCGCGCAACAGGTCGAGCAGGGTCACCCAGGGGGCGACCTCCAACCTTTCCTGTTTGCCATTCAGCGTGATGACGATCGGAATGCCCGATCGCTCGGAGTCGGCGTGAAGCATGGAAAAGCCTTTCTGGCACTCACAGGCGTGCCCTCACTCAGGCCGGCCCTAAATCTGGCAATGGCTGTCAACGAAATGCGGGTCGGAATGTTCCGACCGGAACCTCTTCCGTGCCACTCCGTTTGGTGCTCATACAGAAGCGGCAAGGGAGCGAGGACGCGACGGATGGCACGAAGGGCGAGCTGGAAAGGCCAGCTGAAAATCCGGGATCTGAACTGCGCGGTCGGTCTCTACACCGCGATCTCTTCGTCGGAAAAGATCTCGTTCAACATCATCAACCGCAAGACGGGCCACCGTGTCGAACGGCAGTTCGTGGACAGCGAAACCGGCAAGCCGGTCGAGCGCGATGACCAGATCAAGGGTTACCCGCTCGACAACGGCGACTACATCGCCATCGAGGGCGACGACCTGGCCGCGCTGATGCCCGACAGCGACAAGGTCTTGAACGTGACGCGATTCATTGCGCTCGAGGATGTCGATACGCTCTATTTCGACCGGCCCTACCACCTCGCGCCGGTCGAGGATCACGATGCGGAAACGCTGTCGCTGCTGGCGCGCAGCATGCGGGACGAGAATGTTGCGGCCATTGCCGAGGCCATCCTTTTCCGGCGCAACCGCACCGTGCTCATTCGCCCGCAGGACGACACGCTGACCGCGACGACGCTCAACTTCGACTACGAGGTCCGCTCGGCCAAGACGGCCTTCAAGTCGATCCCCGACATTGCCTTCGACGAGGAAATGCTGGACCTCGCCGGCCATATCATTGGAACGAAGGCAGGGCACTTCGATCCCGAGAGCTACAGCGACCGCTACAACGATGCGCTGGCCGAACTGGTCAAGGCAAAGATCGAGGGGCGGACCATCGAGAAGAAGGCGCCGCCGAAGCACGATAACGTCGTCGATCTCAAAGAGGCTCTTCGCCAGAGTCTCGCGGGCTCGAACGCGAAACCCGGCGCCAAAGCGAAGGGCTCTCATACCCGAGACAAGAAGGCGAGCTGACGATGAGCCTCGACACCTACAACGCCAAGCGGCGCTTTGATTCGACGCCGGAGCCGAAAGGCGAAGGCCGGACGGCGGGGGCGAAAAAAGCGGCATCCCAAGGCGCAAGCTTTGTCATCCAGAAGCATGACGCGACACGGCTCCATTATGATTTCCGGCTGGAAATGGAGGGGGTGCTCAAAAGCTGGGCGGTGACCAAGGGGCCGAGCCTCAATCCCGAGGACAAGCGCCTTGCCGTCCACGTCGAGGACCACCCGCTCGCCTATGGGGATTTCGAAGGCGTGATCCCGAAGGGACAGTATGGCGGCGGAACCGTGATCGTCTGGGATCGCGGGACGTGGACGCCGATCGGCGACCTGACCAAGGCCTATCGGAAGGGGCATCTGGAATTCACCCTGGAGGGCGAGAAGCTACGGGGACGCTGGCACCTGGTGCGCATGCACGGCCGTCCCGGGGAGACGCGCGAGAACTGGCTGCTGATCAAGAGCGACGACGAGGAGGCGCGAAACGACGGTTTCGACATCCTCGAGGAGCGCCCGGAATCGGTCAAGTCCGGGCGCGACCTGAAGGCGGTCGGCGAGACTCCGGAGGATACCTGGAACTCCAAGCGTGCCAAGGGCAAAGCGGGACAGGCGAAGGCGGGCGCAAAAAGCGCCGCCAGGAAAAGCGCCGAGACACAAAGCGCTGACAGTCGAGCATCGAGCACAAAAGGCAAGAAGGCCGCGAAGGTGACGACGGCACCTGTCGGGCAGGCGCATGCCTGGCCGAAGGGCGCAAAGAAGGGCGGGCTGCCGGATTTCGTGGAGCCGGCTTTGGCGTCCCTGAAGCCGAAGGCGCCATCGGGTGATCGATGGGTGCACGAGATCAAGTTCGACGGCTACCGTCTTCAGGCGCGGATCGACAACGGCCAGGTGCGCCTGCTGACGCGCAGCGGTCTCGACTGGACGGAGCGGTTCGGCGACGTGGTCGCCTCGGCCTTTGCCGGGCTGCCGCTCGAGACCGCGCTGATCGACGGGGAGATCGTCGTGCAAAAGGACAATGGCGCCTCCGATTTCTCCGCCCTGCAGGAAGATCTGAGCCTCGGCCGGAACGACCGTTTTCTCTATTACGCCTTTGATCTTCTGCATCTTGACGGCCACGACCTGACGAATGCCGCGCTGATCGACCGCAAGAATCTTCTGCAGAAGCTCATTCTCACCGATAGTCCCACTGTGCGGTTCAGCGAGCATTTCGAGGACAACGGCGATCTCGTGCTGACGCATGCCTGCCGGCTGAGCCTCGAAGGCGTGGTGTCCAAGGAGCGCTCGGGGAAATACCTCTCCGGGCGCAACGGCAGCTGGATCAAGTCGAAGTGCTCCGAGCGGCAGGAATTCGTCATTGGCGGGTATGCGCCGTCCTCGACATCGGATCATTCGATCGGCGCGCTGGCGCTGGGGGTCTACGAGGAGGGCGAACTCCGTCACGTCGGGCGCGTCGGTACCGGCTTCAGTCATGCGACGGCCGACATGCTGTTCGAGGCTCTGTCGGCGATCGAGCGCAAGGAGAGCCCGTTTCGCGACAAGCTGACGGCGGATGCGCGGCGCGGCCTGCACTATGTCGAGCCGAAGCTGGTGGCAGAGGTCGAGTTTCGCGCCTGGTCGGCCGACGGCAATCTCCGGCACGCCTCGTTTCGCGGTCTGCGGGAGGACAAGCCGGCCACGGAGGTGCGGCAGGAAAGTCCGGCGGCGGACAAGGGCCGCAAGCCGAAACCTCTGCCCAAGGCGACGATTACCCTGACCCATCCGGACCGGCTCTACTGGCCGAAGGAGGGCGTGAAGAAACAAGGGCTTGCGGAATACTACGCCGAGGTTTGGCCGTTCATGGCGCCCTATGTGGTCGATCGGCCGCTCTCCCTGCTGCGCTGCCCGGATGGCATCGACGGCAAGCAGCGCTTTTTCCAGAAACATGCCTGGCGCGGAATCAACAAGGCGATCGACCAGATCAAGGATCCGAAGGACAAGGGCGGCGAGCCGTCGCTGCGGATCACCGATTTCGATGGCCTCATTGCGCTCGTCCAGTCCGCAGCGCTCGAGATTCACCCCTGGGGCACGACTACGCGCGCCTGGGAGAAACCCGACATGATCACCATGGATCTCGACCCCGGCGAGGATGTCAGCTGGGCCGAGATCATCGATGCTGCCCTGCTCCTGAAGGGCGAGATCGAGGCGAAGGGGCTCGCCGCCTTCGTCAAGACGTCCGGCGGCAAGGGCCTGCATGTGGTCGTCCCGCTGAAGCCGTCCGCAGGCTGGGCACCGGTGAAGGCGTTTGCCAAATCCCTGGCGACGAATGCGGCGAAGCAGGACCCCGACCGCTATCTTGCCGTCGCCACCAAGGCGAAGCGACGCGGGCGCATCTTCATCGACTATCTGCGCAACGGCCGCGGGGCGACGGCGGTGGCGCCGTATTCCACACGCGCCCGGCCCGGCGCGGCCGTGTCCGCACCGCTCGAGTGGTCGGAACTGTCGGAAGCTATTGGCCCTGACCACTTCACGGTCGAAAATATGCCGGCGCGACTGGCGGCACTGAAGAAAGACCCGTGGGACGGGTTCTTCGCGGCGGCCAAGGCGCTTCCCAAGCCGTAAAGCCGTCCGGAACACGGAACGGACAGGGCCGGACAACGGAAAAGACGGGAGAGGTGAGAAAAGGGCGGCTCAGCCGCTTTTTTCCTGCTGCAGGCTTTTCTTCAGCGCATCCATGATGTTGATGACATTGCCTGAGGATTTGACGGGCGCGCGTGACTTTGGTGCCGGCTTTCCATCCTTCTTCTGGCGGCTCTTGATGAAGGCCTTGATCTTCTTCTGAACGGGATCCTGGACGAGCGTCGGGCTCCAGGTGCCCTTGTCCTTCTCGACCAGCTTGGCGACCATCTCGCGTTCCGTCTTGTCGCCTTTCGCCTTCATGTCGAGGTCGGCCATGGCTTCGCGGACTTCCTCGCCATAATGCAGGGTCCACAGAACGATGCCCTTGCCGTTCGGCACGAGCAGGACGGCGCGCTCGCGACGGTAGAGAACGAGGCGGGCGATGCCGACGACGTTCTTCCGGGTCATGGCCTCGCGGATCACGCAGAACGCCTCGGCACCGACCTTGTCCTCGGGCACAAGAAAATGCGGCTTGTCGTACCAGATCCAGTCGATCGCATCGCGCGGGACAAATGTGGAGATGTCGATCGTGCGCGTGCTCTCGAGTCCCACGCCCTCGATCTCGTCGTCTTCGAGCAGGACATAGTCGTCCTCGCTCTTCGGGAACCCCTTGACCTGATCCTTCGCGGCCACCTTCTTGTGCGTCACGCTATCGATATAGCGGCTCTCGACCCGGTTCTTGGTGGCGCGGTTGAGCACATGAAAGCGCACCTTCTCGCTCTCCGTCGTTGCCGGTGTCAGCGACACGGAAGCCGTGACGAGGGAGAGACGGAGGTAGCCTTTCCAGAAACTGTTGCGGGCCATGTCGGTGTCGTGTCCTGTGGATGGGAATGGCGGATCATCAACCCGCCACCGCCCAAAAGGTTGCCGGACGGCACGCGGCCGCTCGGTTTCGAGCCCGTCGGATCAGCCTTCGCGCGTCAGCTTCAGGATGGCGGACGTCCCTTCCTTCGGATTCTCCGTCACCGCGTAGACCGCGCCGTCGGGGCCGACCTTGACGTCGCGGATGCGGGCTTCGAGCGGCACGCGCTCCTCGTGGCTGACCTTGTCCCCCTCCATGTGAAGGACGACGAGGCCGGTCGAGACGAGGCCGCCGATCAGCGCTGCTCCTTCCCACTCGGGAAAGGCCGATCCGCTGTAGAACACCATGCCGGACGGGCCGACCACCGGATCCCAGTAATAGACCGGCTGCTCCATGCCGTCCTTCGCGGTGATGCCGTCGCCGATCGGCGCACCGCTATAATCGATGCCGTAGGTGATGACCGGCCAGCCGTAGTTCCGCCCCGCCTGGGGCATGTTCAGCTCGTCGCCACCCTTCGGGCCATGCTCGACGGTCCACAGACGCCCCTTGGCATCGAGCGCTGCCGCCTGGAGGTTCCGGTGGCCATAGCTCCAGATTTCGGGCTTCGCATCACCCTCGCCGGCAGAGGCAAACGGATTGTCGGGCAGTGCCTTGCCAGAGGTATCGATGCGGAAGACCTTGCCGAAGCCGCTCTTCAGATCCTGCGCGAAGACGCGGGTCTCGCGGTCGGAGCGCTCGCCGACCGTCACGTAGAGTTCGCCCTGCTTGCCGAACACCAGCCGCGAGCCGTAATGCTTGGTGTTGTCGTAGCTCGGCGTCTGGCGGAAGATCACGGCGACATCTTCCAGCGCCGCGCCGCCGCGATCGTCCGTAACCAGCCGGGCAGACGCGACGGAGGTGCCGTTTCCGTCCTCGCGCGGCTCGGAGAACGAGAAGAAGATCCGGTTGGACGTCGCAAAATCCGGTGCCACCGCAACATCCAGCAGGCCGGCCTGGCCATCGGAAATCACCGCGGGAACCCCCTTGAGGGCCGCGCTCGGCTTGCCGTCTGACGTCACGATG
The DNA here is from genome assembly GCF_001424065.1 of Rhizobium sp. Leaf384. Taxonomy (GTDB): domain Bacteria; phylum Pseudomonadota; class Alphaproteobacteria; order Rhizobiales; family Rhizobiaceae; genus Ferranicluibacter. The sequence goes on along the minus strand of NZ_LMQE01000007.1, from coordinate 304,430 downwards.
TGCATGGACCCCTTCTTGGCGGCGACCAGCATGCGGCCGTCCGGCAGGAACTCCATGGACCAGAGCTGCGGCAGGCCTTCGGCGACGGCCTGATGCGTCACCTTGGGCATCGTGTCCGGCTGCGGCGCGCGCGTCTGGTTTTCGAAGGCGGGCTTCTGATCGGGTGCGTTCGCGGCTTCCGTCTCGACAGGCTTTCCGGCAGCCTTGATCTCGCCGGTGGCTGGCGGCTGACCTTCGACATGATCGATCGGAGAGGTGTCGCCCGTCGATTGCGCCATCAGCGGGCTTGCGCTGAGGAAGGCTGTCAGGACGGTCCCGGCGAGGAGGCAAGCACGCGTTTTCATCGATGTTCCTGTCTGATGACGGCGTCGAACGACGCATTGACGATGCTGGAAAGGTAGAGCGTCGCTTGACGAAAGCTCATCGCGCCCTGTTCAAGAATATTTTATCGCCGCGTCAGACAGGTTGCCGGTCTTCGGTCAATCACGGGTCGGAAGCGTTTGAAGAGCGGGGCGGCGATGGTGTAGATGAGGCGCATGAAGATCGCATTCTACGCTCCCCTCAAGTCGCCGCACCATCCCACGCCGTCCGGCGACCGGCTGATGGCGCGGCTGATGATGCAGGCGCTTGAACAGGCCGGGCACCGGGTAAGCCTCGTGTCCGAGCTGCGCAGCTTCCTGCGCATGCCCGAGGATATGGCCGGCCTCGGCGTCTCCGCGCATGCCGAGCGCGCGCGCATCGCGGCCACTTGGCGGACCGATGGCGTGCCCGACTGCTGGTTCTGCTATCACCCCTATTACAAGGCGCCCGACCTTCTGGGCCCCTCGCTCGCGCGCGATCATGGCATAGGCTACGTCACGGCCGAGGCGTCCTATTCGGCGCGGCGGGACGGGCAGGGCTGGGCATCGGCACAGGCTGCCCTTCTGGAAACGCTGGCCTTCGCGTCGGTCAATATCTGCATGACGGAGCGTGACAGGGTCGGTATTCTCGACGGCGCTCCGGAGGCGCGCGTCGAGCGGCTGCCGCCGTTCATCGATCCCGGACTGTTCCTCGCCCATGCGCCCGCGCCGCATCCCGGCCGCCTCGCGACGGTCGCCATGATGCGGCCCGGCGACAAGATGGACAGCTACCGTATGCTGGCCGACGCGCTTTCCCGGCTGCTGCACCTGCCGTTTACGGTGACGATCATCGGCGACGGCAAGGCACGGGGCGAGGTAGAGGCCCTGTTCGCACCGCTCGGCCCTGGCCGTGTCGTCTGGTGCGGCGAGCGGAGTGCGGACGAGGTCGCAGCGCTCCTGTCGACCTGCGCGCTCTATGTCTGGCCCGGCTGCGGCGAGGCCTATGGGCTCGCTTATCTCGAGGCGCAGGCAGCGGGGCTCCCGGTGGTGGCCCAGGCCATTGCCGGCGTTCCCGAAGTGGTCGAGCACGGTCGAACCGGCGTGCTGACGCCGGCAGGCGATATTGATGCCTATGCCGACGCGATCGCGGCATTCCTGACCGACGAGATGCGGCGTCAGGCCATGGGTGAAGAGGCTCGGCTCTTTGCGGGCCAGGAGCGCGCGCTTGCGCCGGCCGCGGCACGGCTGGCCGACATTCTCGACCGGGCCGTTCCGTCGGGCAGGGGGGACACGGCATGAAGGCGGGTGGCGATACCGACATCATTGCGGCACTCGACCGTTTTCGGGACGCCGGACGGGTCGCCCGCTTCTGGTTGCGCGACGACGATGCGATCGAACCGACGGCGGGCCTCGATCGCCTTCTGGACCTCACGGAAACGCATGGCGTTCCCCTGGCGCTCGCCGTCATTCCCGAACCGACGGGGCCGGCTCTCGCGCGGCGGCTGGCCCGCGCGCCGTTTGCCTCCGTCACGGTCCATGGCTGGCGGCATGCCAATCATGCGACAGCCGCCGCCAAGAAGTGCGAGCTCGGTGCCGATCGTCCGGCGGATATCGTTCTCGGCGAGCTCGCGGCGGGGTTAGCCAAGCTTTCCGACCTTTATGGCGATCGCTGTCTTCCCGTGCTCGTGCCGCCGTGGAATCGTGTCGATCCGGGCCTTCTGCCCGGTCTGCCGGATCTCGGTTTCCGGGCGCTTTCGGTCTACGGGCCGGAAAAGCGGTCGCCGTTGCCGATGGTCAATACACATGTGGACGTGATGGACTGGCACGGCACGCGCGGATGCCGCGACGCGCAGGCGCTACGGCGCGAGATCGTGGCGCGGCTCGGCGTGTGCCTGGCCGGCGGCGGCAGCGTCGGGCTGCTCACGCATCATCTTGTCCATGACGAGGCCGTCTGGACATTTCTTGGCGAGCTCTTCGTCGCGACCACGGGTCATCCGGCCTGCCAGTGGGTCGGGCTGTCCGCGCTTGTAGATCTTGCGGCGGCCGATTTCACAACGGCGGATCAGAACCGGTAGCTCACGCCGAAGCCGAGCGTCAGGCTTTTGACATCCGTGCGGGCCGTCACGCCGGAATTGGTCAGCACCTGCGTCGGCGGCAGAACCAGCCGCATTTCGGTGTTGGCGAACCATGTCTCGGTCATCCGCACATCCAGACCGACGCGAAAGACGGGCGAGAGCTGGGGATCCACCCGGAAGTCCTTCACGAGCGGGCTGGCGGACTTTGCGCCCGTGTACCAGGTCGCCACCGCACCGAGGCCGACATAGGGATTGAACCGCGCATCCGGCAGGACGTGATATTCGAACGATACACCGACCGGCACCGCCCAGACCGAGCCGACATCGATATCGCCGAAGATCGTGTCGCGGACGCTGAACCGGGTCTTCAGGGCGCCCGTCTGACCGGTGATCGCGAGGCGGTCGGTGAGGAAGTAGCTGACATCCATATCCGGCAGAACCATCCGGGGGACATCGACCCGGCCACCGATCACGTCGATATGCGACCGGACGTCATAGGGCAGAACGCCGGACATGCGCGCCCGGACGACGACATCGCCGGCCTCGAAGCCGTGTTCCGCTGCCTGCGCCTTAGCGGCATCCTCGCCGGCGTCCTGGGCAAGCGCCGATGTCGCTGGCACAAGGGACACCAGCAATCCCGCGACCAGGATCGCGGAGACGGACGCCCCCCGACCGGGCGGTCTCTTGCGGCGGAAAGACCTGGGCATCGTCTTGCTGCGTCCCACCGGCTTCGACGACATCATCACACTCCCTATCGCGAGATATCTAATGTAGAGTGTAATGTTTAAGGTATTTTGTGCATGGATGACACGGATTTTGTGTGGTGACTTCGGGGAGGGACGCCGTGAGGCGAAGGACGCAGTTATGGTAGACGTGGTGACGCTTTTGATAACCAGCGTGACGGCACGGGCAGGGTTTCTCATCGTCTTCCTGTTGTACAGCTTCCGCCCGGGTGCCGTGACCGCCTACCGGTTCTGGACACTCAGCATCTTCTGTTCGGCGCTCGGTCTCTGGATCACCTATCAGGATCCCCGCTTTCCGAATTTCGAGGCCGGGAAGGGCGCGCTCGTCTATTTCATCGTCAGCCTCAGCGTGGTCTCCGTCCGGGCGGGTGCGCGGTCGTTTTTCGGCGTGCCGATCGACCAGCCGCCTTTCCTCTGGACCTGTCTGGTGCCGCCTCTCGTCTACTGGGCAACGGCCACCGCGCAGCTCCTGCCGGCCTATGTGCTGGCGCTGACGCAATGCGGGCTGGTCTACATGCTGTGTACGGCGTCGCTGAGCTTTCTGAAGGTCCGGAAGCGCACGCTTCTGCCGGCCCAGATTCTGGTCGGCTCGGCGCTCGCTTTCTACGCTCTTGCCCTTGCCGGTACGGTGGGTTCCCTGCTGATCAGCGAGATCTTCGGCTATCCCGCTCTCGGTCCCAACAGCAACAATGTCTATCTCTCCGTCTTCATCGACCAGACCTTCAGTGTCCTCATCTATGTCGGCCTCATCTCGATGACGCTCGAGGAAGCGCAGCGGCAGATGCAGGTGGCTGCGACCACGGATCTCCTGACGGGTCTCGCCAATCGGCGGGGACTGGAGGAGCGGACGCTCGCGGTGATCGGCGCTGGGCGGCGGGGGCGACGGCCCATGGCCGTGCTGATCGCCGATATCGATCACTTCAAGTCGATCAACGATCTCTACGGCCATTCGCATGGCGACATCGTGCTGAAGCAGTTTGCCGAGAGGTTGCCCGTCGTCGTCAAGCGGCAGGAGGATGTGCTGGCCCGGTGGGGCGGCGAGGAATTTGTCGCCGTGCTGCATGATGCAACGCTCGAGGATGCCACCCGGCTTGCGGAGCTGCTCTGCCGCGCGATCGAGTCGCGACCCTTCGAGGTGGAGGGCATGACGATCCCCGTGACCGCGAGCATCGGCGTTGCGCCCTTCCGGCAGGAACAGCCGCTGCTAGAGCACGCCATCCATATTGCCGACGCAGCGCTCTACGAGGCCAAGCGCACAGGCCGCAACCGGGTCTGCGTCCGTCTGGCGTAGGGAACCGTGTCCGCTCTCGTGCCGTTAGAGATCGACGATCTGGCCGTCAAAGGCCGAAAAGGCGCCGGGAAAGAGGATTTTTGCCTGTTTCTCGACAGCGTCGAGGGCGTCGTCGGTGCGGAAGGGGGCATGATGCATGAAGGCGACGCGCTTTGCGCCGGCTGCTTTGGCCAGGCGGATGCCCTGTTCCCACGACGAGTGGCCGTAGCCCACATGGCGCTCCATCTCGGCGTCGTCATACATCGCATCGTAGATGAAGAGATCGCAGCCCTCGATGAGCGTGAGAACGGCCGGATCGAGGACGCCCGGATGATGTTCCGTGTCGGTGATGAGCGCACAGGCGCGTCCGCCCCATTCGACGCGGTAGCCGACGGCGCCGCCGGGATGATTGAGGCTGCCGGTCCGGATCTCGATGCCGGGGACGGGGGCGAGACGGTCGCCCGAACGGAAATCCCGCGCATCCAGCGCGGCGCGGCAGATATCGGGTTCCACCGGGAACCAGGGCGGTCGCATGAACTCGCCGATCATCTGGCGGGTCGACATGCGCCCTGCGAGATGCCCGGACCAGAGGGTGACGTCGGCCGAATGATCATAGAGCGGCGGGAAAAAGGGCAGGCCGATGATATGGTCGTAGTGACAGTGGGTGAAGAACAGGTTGAACGCAGACACGCCTTCGGCCTTGAGCGCGACGCCGGCCGGCATCAGGCCGGAGCCTGCGTCGAAGATCAGGCGTTCGTTTCCGCATTGCATCTCGATGCAGACGGTTCGGCCGCCATAGCGCTGAAACTCGGCCCCCGATACCGGCAGGCTGCCCCGAACGCCCCAGAAACGTACGCGAAACAGATTTTCGTCCAAAGTTTGCTTCAGTTTCGGCCCGCCGGTGTGACGTGGCGTGCCGCGACTGTCCCTCTCACTTGCTTGGGTCAGGATCGACCCTGCCGGCTTCTTCGTCCGGCCGTATTTTTGACATGTTATCCAAACTGTCCACATGAAGCGAGACAGGCATTCGCTTTTTCTCGCATCCCGTGCCAGAGACACGCTGAAACTACCCGATCCCGATTTCGAAACCGTTGCCGTCGCCATGACTTTTGAGGTTTTTCCGCCGATCGCCGTGATTGCAGACGCCCATGTCCACGATCCCGCGGCGGATTTCGGCTTTCCCGGCGCCCTGCAGACCGGAGGCCTGTCGGTCCGGCCCCTGTCGGAAGGAGCGCGGTCGACCCGGGTGTTCAACGAGAGCCTGCAGGCTTTCCGGACCGCCCTCGACGACGTGGCCGCACGCGGCATCCGGCACGTGGTGCTCCTCGGCGACTATACCGACGACGGCCAGATCGCGACGACGGCAGCCGTCGCAGAAATCCTTGGCGACTACCGCGCGCGCCACGGCATGGCGTTCTTCGCCTTGCCGGGCAATCACGATATCTTCGGCGATGCCGGCCGGCACCGGACAAAACGGTTTCTGCAGGCGGACGGATCGAGTGCCGTGGTCACGAGCCATCCGGTCACGCCTGCGCATGATCCGCTGCCGCCGGGCATTCCGCGCGATATCCCGGTCACCGTGTCTGCGGCAATGTTCTGCCCGGGCTATCCCGACGGCCTCATGGCGCTTGCCGAGCACGGCTACTTTCCGCAACCCGGCTATCTCCATTGGGAATCCCCCTTCGGATCCGAGAGCGACGTGGAAGCGCGAATGTTCACCGCCGTGTCGGCGAGCGGGCGGACACGGCGGCCGTTGATGGAGGCGTCGTATCTGGTCGAGCCCGTCGAAGGGCTGTGGCTGCTCATGATCGACGCCAATGTCTTCGTTCCGATCGACGGATCGGACGACTGGGTCGACAGCACCTCCGCGGGCTGGAACGCGATGCTAGAGCACAAGCGTCATGTGATCTCCTGGATGACCGATGTCAGCGCACGGGCGGCGCGTCTCGGCAAGCGGCTCGTGGCCTTTTCGCACTATCCTGCGCTCGATCCGCTGGATGGCACGCAGGCCGCGGAGATCGCGCTTCTCGGGCCGACGGCAACGTCAGGTCGCGTTCCCCGGGATGCCGTCGGAGAAGCCTTCATCGAAGCGGGGATCCAGCTGCATTTCAGCGGTCATCTTCACGTCAACGATACCGCGCGGATGACGCGCGGGGGCAAAGCCTTCATCAATATTGCCGTGCCCTCGCTTGCCGGTTTTCCGCCCGCCTACAAGATCCTGACGCTGCGCACCGGTGCGGCCGAGATCGAGACCGTCCCGCTCGGCGACATGCCGATGGATGCGGCGATCGGAGCGCTTTACGCCGCAGAGGTGCGCCGGACCGGCGTGGACACCGGGGGGATGGCCGAGGCGACCCGCTATGGCGAGTTTCTCTCGGCCCATATCGGACATCTCGCGTGGCGCAGACACCTCAAGCGCGAGTGGCCGGCAGCGCTTGCCGCCGTGTTGCGGGCGGCCACGCTCGGCGACCTCGCGCGGCTGGCGGTCCGGCCCGTCGTGCCGATGGGCGATGCCCTGTCCATGCTGCCCGCGGCGCCCGGACTGGCACGGTCTCCGGAAAAGGACGGTCCCGAAACCCTGTCGGCCATCGCTTTCCTCGGGGACTGGTATCGCCTGCGCATGGGAAGCGATCTTGGACGAATGGCCATCAGCCCGCAGCGCCTGCGGTTCTACGACCGGCTGTCGGCGCTCTATTCGTCGCAGACCTGGCCCGAAGGCTCGGCGCAAGGCGGCATCGCCGCGATGCTGGCGCTGTTTGAGGCCTATCGAAGCGGGCTTCCCTCGGTCGATATCCGGATCGACCTTGCGACCGGCGACATCACCGACCTCTGAATGCGCCTATTCGAGCTCGCGCACCCGGCTGCGGGCTTCCGTCAGCTCGCTCGTCGTATGGCTCAAACGGTCGGCCAGCACGCGCATGATCTCGATGGTGATTTCGGGAAAGTCGGTGAGCAGCTTGATGAAGTGGTCCTTGCGGATCCGCAGGGCCTCGACGGTCGTCGTCGTCTTCACCGTCGCCGTTCGCGAGACATCGCACAGAATGGCGATTTCGCCGACGATCGAGTTGCGCTCGACCTCGGCCACGCGGATCGGGCCGGTTGCGGAATCGACAAGGATCTCCGCCTTGCCGTCCAGCACGACATAGGCCGCATCGCCGGCATCGCCCTGGTGGAAGAGCGTTTCGCCGACGCCGTAGCTCACCCGATCCGAGGTGAAGGCCAAAAGCTTCAGCTTGCCCGCCTCGACGCCGGAAAAGAGCGGCACCCGCCGCAGCATCTGCACTTCGTCCTTCAGCAACATCAGCTCGTCAACTCCTCATCCTCGGCGGTACACGCCCTCAAACGTCCAGAGGCTGCAGCCATGCCTGCCCGCCATCCGGTGCCTCTCGATCGGCCGGTTCCTGCCGCTCGTCCAGTCCCCGTTGGTATCACGAGGTTACCAGCTGTTTAAAGACACCGTCATTGTTGAACAGATTGGCGTGCGTGTCATCCTCTACGAGAGCGCCGCGGTCGAATACCAGCACACGCTCGAACAATTTCGTCAAGCCGTTGTTGGACAGCACCCAGATCACGGCCGGATTGGCGCCGTTGCGGGTCAGCAGCTTCATCACGTCGCGGACGATCTCGTCCTGCAGCCGGTGATCGAGACTGGGGAGCGGGCGGTTGAAGACGTAGTAATCGGAGCGGCGAATGATGGCGCGGGCCAGATTGAGCTTCTGCCGCTGGACGGCCGTCAATCGCTTGCCGCCGGCGCCCAGATTGAAATCAAGGCCGATGTCCAGCACCTGTTCGATCAGGCCCTGCGAATTCAGGAGCGAGGACACGATGGCGCGGATCCGCTTGGATCCGTCGGTGTGCTTGTGGCTGATGCGGCCGAACAGCACGTTGTCCATCAAGCTGGCCGAAGCGAGATATTTCTCCGGATCGTAGCGCTCGATGTCGTGCGAGAGATCCTCCGGCATGTTCTCGTGGAACTGGCGGCGAACATCGACGATATGCGCCATCAGCTCGTCCGTCAGGAGACCGAAACGGTGGCGCGGTTCGACGTAGTTGAAGCTGAGACGGATGATCTGGTAGCGGTCGTCCTCGCTTGCCGTTTCCAGGCCCTTGCCGGCATATTTCTGCAGCAGGAGCTGATAGGCCGGGATATCGTCGGCGGTCATGAAGGTCAGCTGCTGGAAGAAGGGATGATCGGGCGGCAGGTCGGCAAAGAGTTCGACCGCGTTTTCGGCGATCTGGTACCCCATGTCGAACAGAACCCGGTCGATCCCCGTCTCCGAGACGACCTTGCGGAAATAGGGGTTCTTGGCGATGGCACGTCCGGCAACGCTCGGGGCCGTCGCCGTGCCGAACAGCAGGTTCTCGCCAACGGTCGCTTCCATGTTGTATTCGCCGGGCTCGAAATAGGCGATCAGCCCGTTGAGGCCGGCTTCCTCGAGCTCTTCGCGCAGCGCCTGCCGCATTTCCACGATGCTCGCCGCAAACTCCGGCCTGTCGGAAGGCTCGATATTGGTCCGCAGGGCCAGATCGAGAATGTCCTTGGACAGCTGCACCGTGTCGAGCACGGCAAGGATCGACGGGAAGAGATCCTCGGCCTGCGTCGAGCCGGCAGCGACATAGTCGATCCAGTCGGCATTGACGTCGTAGTCGGGATTTCCAGCGAGCTTTGCTTCCGTCATCTCCCATTTGCGATGGGCGGCGAGGCTGCCTTCGTAGGTCGCGGCCGCCAAGGGCGCATGCTTCAGCCCGTAGAGCAGATTGTCGCGCAGCGAGCCGTAGAAGAAGAAGGTGTCCGAGGATGCGTAGGTGATGCTGCGCCCCACGACCGATTCCGGCAGGTGCAGCAGATCCTCGCCGCCCAGCGTGACCTTGCCGCCCTCCGGCCAGATCAGCCGGCCGAAAGCCTCGGCGAGCACGTCGCCGCCGCTGGCCGCTCCCCCGATGATGGCCACCTTCTCGCCCGGCTTGATCTCCACCGAAACGCGCTCCAGCAGTCGCGCGCCGCTGTCGTCGGCGAGCGTGAGGCCGGTGGCGGCAAGGGAGCCCGCCCTGCAGCCTTCGTCCTTCGTCGTACCCGCGTCCTTCGTACCCGCTGCGGCCGCGGCACCCGCCACGCCAGCACCGACGGCAACCGCACCGGCCGCACCGGCCGCGGAGACCGCCTGGATCTTCGGATCGATCAGCGGATCGACCGTGAATTGCTCGACCACCTGAACATATTTCACCTGCACGTCCTGGCGCAACTGATCCCAGTCGATCAATTCCTTAAGCGGGCCGGGCAGATCCTTGTAGGCGCTGATGACGGCGACGAGCTGGCCGATGTCGAGCTGGCCCCGCAAAGCAAGATAGCCGCCGATGCAGTAGAACAGGAATGGCGTCAGCTGCGCGAGGAAGTTGTTGATGAACTTCACCATGAACTTCCACTGGTAGAGATCGTAACGGATCTTGTAGATCCGCCCCAGCCGCGCGGCCACATCGGCGCGCTCGTAGTTCGAGGTGTCATAGGCGTGAATGGTGCCGATGCCGTCGACGATCTCGCTCACGCGGCCGGCCAGTTCGCGCGCCGTGATCTGGCGCTCGCGGCCGAGCACGAGGAGGCGGCGGCGCATGCGCGGGATGATCGTCGCCTGAATGCCGACCATGAAGGCGGCGATGAAGCCGAGCCACATGTTCTGCATGAAGATGAAGGCGAGGGCGGTCAGCGCCTGTCCGCCGAGCAGGGCCGGCGAGACGAAGGCATCGCCCGTGAACCCGCCGAGGGGCTCCACCTCGTCCTTGACCATGGACGAGACCTCGGCCCCCTTCATCCGCTTGAACTGGGTGGGCGGAAAGCGAAGGATGCGATCGACGAGCTCGAAGCGGATGCGGCGCAGCAGGCGCTCGCCCAGTCGGCCCTTATAGGTGTTGATGTAGAGCTTGAAGAGCCCGTTGACGATGACGAGCAGGAGGAAGATGACGCTCAACGCATAGAGCGTTTCCATCCGCGTCAGATCGATCCCGTTGAACAGCGTGACATTGCCGATGCCGGGCAGAGAAAAGGAGATGTCGAAGAAGCGCTGCGTTGCCCCCGGCTGTTCGAAGCCCTTTCCCTGAATGGGGCCGTTGACGATCTGCTTGGGCAGGTCAAACGACAGGAAGTAGGGAATCATCGAGACGGCGACGACCAGAAGGATCCACAATTGCTGCTTGCGCGTGTGGGTCCAGATGTAATGGGTAAGGCGTATATCCATGAAGGGCTGCCATCGAGACGAAGCGGAGACGACGCGGCGGACCAGGTGCTCGTCTGTCTCCTCCGTTCCATCGAAATCTATAGCACACGCACCCGGAAAACCACCCGCAAACGCATCGCTCTGTAGGTCCTTGCCGACACCTTTGGCGCGCGCTGCCTTATAGCATGTCGCGCAGGATGTCCGCCGTCCGGTCGGCACCTTCCAGATCGATCGACAGGTCTCCGGCCGGGAAGGCTGGAGCGTCGAGGCCGGCACGAATGGCGTCGGCCATCCGTTCCGGCGAGATGTCGGAATCATCGAGCGCGGTGACGAGGCCGAGGCGTTCCAGCCGTTCGGCGCGGGCCGCCTGCTCCGTCTCGCCGCCGGTCGTGAAGGGCACGACGACCGCGCGGCAGCGGGCCCGCAGGATGTCGCATACCGTGTTGTAGCCGGCCTGGGATACCGACAGGCGGGCAACCGAGAGGAGGCTCGCAAAATCCGGACGGAACCGGAAAACCTGGACGTTTCCGACCACGCCGGCCGCGATCGCATCATGATCGGCCTGGGCGAGGTTCGGCCCTGTGACCAGGGCCCAGGGCTTGTCCGGGCGGAGGATCGCGGTCGCGCCCACGACGGCATGCAGTACGTGCCGGCCGACGGCGCCGCCGCCGGCGGAGACGACGACCTCGAACGTGTCCTTCGGGGTTTCCGGCTGTGGTGGTGCGACGAGGCCGGTATAGACCACCTTTTCGGCGATCTCGTCTGCATGCGGGAAGGTTTCCTCGAGGCGTGCGAAGCTCGGATCGCCGTGGATGAGGATGCGGTCGAAGTAGCTGTCGATGTAGTCGACCGTCTCCCGGTCGCGCTCCGGCTTCGGGCGTTTCTGCAGGATGTCGCGGACCGAAGCGAAGATCTTCGGCGGCTCGGCCATGGCGCGTGCGGCATCAAGGAAGGGCAGAAGCTCGAAGCGCATCTGCCGCCGACCGAACGGAAACGCCTCGGTGAGGATGGCGTGCGGCCGGATATCGTGGAGAAGGGCCAGAAGCCGGTCGCGACGCATGGCGCGAAAGGCATCGTCGACCGGATGACCGTCGATGTCCTCGAGCGCTGAAAAGCCCTCGTCGCTCGACACGACCGGCGGCAGCGCGACGTGGCGAACGGCCGGGCCCGGGAAGCCGGCAACGGGCTTGCCGCCGGTGACGACCGTCACGTCGAAGCCTCGCACGGCCAGCGCATTGGCGATCCGGCTTGCGCGGGTAAGGTGGCCGATGCCGAGCAGGTGCTGGACGTAGAAGAGAACCCGTTTCGGTTCCGGATCGGTCATGGTGCGGTCCGCCATTCTGTTTCGAAGAGATTGCGTAGCTGGGTGATGCTGCTGTGGTAATCGAAATCGCGCCGGACGCGCCGTTCGGCAGCAAGGCCGAGGGATGCGCGCAAAGCGGGATCGCGGATGGCGCGCTCGAGGGCGTGGGCAATCGCCTCGGGATCTTCCGGGGGCACGAGCAGGCCGGTTTCCCCGTCGCTGAGCAGTTCGGGCACGCCGGAGATTGTGGTGGAGATGCAGGCGAGCCTTTGGCTTGCGGCTTCGACGATCACGTTCGGCAGGCCGTCGCGGTCGCCGTCCGCGCCGATGCGACAGGCGAGCGCGAAGATGTCGGATGCGCGATAGCGGGCCAGCACGTCCTCCTGCGCCATCGCGCCCAGCCAGTCGATGCGGTGGGAAATGCCGAGATCGGTCGCCATGGCCTTCAGGGTCCTGGCCAGCGTACCGCCGCCGATATGCACGAAGCGCCAGGCCAGATCGTCGGGCAGCCGTGCAAGTGCCGTCAGGAGGAGGTCATAGCCCTTCTTTTCCACGGCCCGGCCGACGCTGAGAATGACGACGGGATCCGACGGGTCGCTGCCGTCACGCGGGGGGCGCGCCGCCTCGAAGGGGGCGAAGCGGGCAAGGTCGAGGCCGTGATAGCTCAAGTGCACGGTTGCCGTGTCGGCTGCGAGCGTGCGGAGATGCTGGAAGCCGGTTTCCGTGCAGGTCACGGTCCATCGATTGGCGGCAAGCTTGTCGCTCAGCTCCCAGTCGGGCGAGGTCCAGATGTCCTTGGCGTGTGCGGAGCATGTCCAGGGAATGTCGGTCAGGAGGCTAGCATAGGCGGCAACGGAGGCCGGCGTGTGGATGAAATGGGCATGGAGCCACCCACCGCCGTCCGGCCATTCCGCCGCGAGCACGGCGGCCTGGCCGAAGCGCCGGATCCTGTTGCGCGAGACGTCGCGCACGAGGTCGCGCCGGAACGCCGCAAACGCCTTGCGAAAGCCGGCGCGGCGGGTGGCGGCCAAAAGTCCCCGCAAGACCCGCAGCGGCTCGTGATGAAGATATTCCGGCAGATAGAGCACAGGCGCCCGGATCTCGTCGTGGACCGGATGCCGCTTCGTGTCCGTCGGGTGGCGCATCGAGATCAGCGACAGCTCGAGTCCCGCCTGCTCAAGGCCGAGCAGCTCCTGCGCGATGAAGGTTTCCGACAGGCGCGGATAACCCTTCAGGATGACGACGATCTTGCGGCTTTGCATGAAGTCTCAGGCCTTGACGACGCTCAAATGGTCGCGATCCCGCCCATCTAGCATGTCGCCGACGATCCGGGAAATGTTGCTGAGCCCGTCGAGATGCATATTGCAGGCATGGTGGGACGGCGGCGCGCGGTGCGGCAGCGCATGCAGTGCTGCTGCGAGCCGCTTGGGGTCCGCGGCTTCCTGCGGCAGCAGCATGTCGACCAGGCCCAGTTCGCTGGCGCGGCGGGCGCGGATCAGCTGCTCCTCGCGCGGCGCGACGCGCGGCACGATCAGGGCCGGTTTGTCGAACGACAGGATTTCGCAATAGGTGTTGTAGCCGCCCATGGCGACGACGCCGCTCGCATTGGCGATGAGTTCCTCCATGCGGTTGTCGAACTCGATCACCTGCAGGTGGGGCGTCAGCGCGCATTTGGACAGGAGTTTGTGGCGTTGCTTGGCCGGCATGTAGGGGCCGAGCACCACGAAGGACGAATGCGTCAAGGTCGGGTCGGCCCGGTAGGCATCCACGACGTCGTGCACGAGGTCCGATCCGTCGCCGCCGCCGCCCGTGGTGATCAGAATATATTCGCCTTTCGGTTTGTGCTCGGAGCTGACGTCGAGCGAGACGCTGCGCTGGAGGAACCCGACGAAGTTCATGCGCGTGCGCACCGACGCCGGCACGTCGAGACCGACCAGCGGGTCGTAGAAATCGGGAGGACCGTAGACCCAGACGGTATCGTAGAACTGCCCGATCTTGCGCATCACGTCATTGCGCTTCCACTCGGCTTCCAGGAGGTGAGGGGCGTCCATGACCTCGCGCAGGCCGAGCACCAGCGTCGTGCCCTGATGCTTCAGGTAGGACAGCGTATCCTCCACCTCGCCGCGGAGCCCCATGGGTTCCTTGTCGACGATGAAGATGTCGGGCTTGAAGGTCTCTGCCGTGTGCCGGATGATCGAGCGGCGCATCTTCAGCGTCTCGTTCAGATCGATATGGCGATCCATCGACGTGTATTCGCCGTTGCGCAGCTTGATGACGCTCGGGATCTTCACGAAGTCGACGCGGGCGCGGTAGTCGTAGGCGCCCGCAATGGTCGCGCCGGAGATGATCAGGACCTGCAGGCCGCGATAATCCTCGACCAGGGCATGTGCGATCGCTCGGCACCGGCGCAAATGGCCGAGACCGAACGTATCGTGGCTGTACATCAGGATACGGGCATTTTCGATGCGACGTGTCATCGGCACGGCTCTCCGTGCTGGGCAAGCGTGATCAGCATTGAAAACTCACTTGTACGGATCAGCCGCATCTCTAAGCCCGTCACCGAGGAAATTGAAGGCCAGGATGACGAGAATGACCGGGATAGTTGGATAGAGCAACCACGGATAAAAGGCGATGGTACTGACGCTGCGTGCTTCCGTCAGGAGAATGCCCCAGCTCGTGATCGGCGGACGCAGGCCGAGACCGAGGAAACTCAGGGCGGTTTCGCCGAGAATCATCGCCGGGATCGACATGGTCGCGCTGGCGATCAGATGCGACATGAATCCGGGGACAAGATGGCGCCCGATGATGCGGCTGGTGCGCGCACCCATCAGCTGCGCCGCCAGCACATAGTCCTCCTCGCGGAGCGCAAGCAGCTTGGACCGCACCGCACGGGCAAGACCCGTCCAGTCGAGAAGGCCGAGGATGGCGGTAATGCCGAGATAGATGAAGAGGGGGCTCCACGTCACCGGCATGATGGCGGCGAGCGCCATCCAGAGCGGAATGCTCGGGATCGACTGCAGCACCTCGATGATCCGCTGGACGATCAGGTCGAAGATGCCACCCTTGTAGCCGGCGAGACCGCCGATGACGATACCGAGGACGAAGCTCACCGTCACGCCGAGAAGGCCGATCGTCAGCGAGATGCGTGCGCCGTAGAGGATGCGCGACAGCACGTCGCGGCCGAGGCGGTCGCTGCCCAGCATGAAGAATTGACCGCCTTCGGCCGGGCAGACCAGATGCAGGGAGGCGGGAACGAGGCCCCAGAAGTCGTAGGCATCGCCGCTGCAGAAGAAGCGGAGCTTTTCGACCCGCTCCGGATCTTCCGTATAGACGCGGCGCAGCGTGTTCATGTCGAGGGTCATCGTGCGGCCGTAGACGAAGGGGCCGACAAACTGCCCGTCATCGAACAGGTGCACCTGCTGCGGTGGGGCGTGAATGAAATCGACGTTGCGGGTGTGGAGATTGTAGGGCGCCAGAAACTCGACGACCGTGATCATTGCGTAGAGCAGGGCCAGGAAGACGAGCGAGACGACGGCCACCCGGTGACGCTTGAACTTCCACCACATCAGCTGAAGCTGCGAGGCCTCGTAGACGTGCTTCTGTTCCTCGCTCATCGCTTCCACGGCCATGGGATCGAAAGCCGCTGCGGAGACGAAGTGCTTCAGGGGCTGGCCGGGGGCCGGCAGGCAGGCCGGTTGGTTCGGTGCGGACGGGACGGTCGACGGAGGATGCGGAACGGTCACTTGGTGCTGCCCCCCTGGAGCCGGATGCGCGGATCGAGCAGCGCCAGCGCGATGTCGGAGACGAGCACGCCGATGACGGTGAGGAAGGCGAGGAACATCAGGAAGGAGCCGGCCAGATACATGTCCTGGCTCTGCAGCGCCCGGATCAGCATCGGTCCCGTCGTTTCCAGCGACAACACGATGGCCGTGATTTCGGCGCCGGAGATGATGGCCGGCAGGATCGAGCCGATGTCGGCAATGAAGAAGTTGAGCGCCATGCGCAGCGGATACTTCACCAGCGCGCGGAAGGGATGAAGTCCCTTGGCCTTCGCCGTCACCACATATTGCTTCTGAAGTTCGTCGAGCAGATTGGCCCGCAGCCGCCGGATCATGCCGGCGGTGCCCGCCGTGCCGATGATGATGACCGGGATCCACAGGTGCTCGAGGATCGACAGGAACTTGTCCCAACTCATGGACTGCGAGAGATACTTCTGGTCCATCAGGTGCCCGATGGAGGTGCCGAACCACATGTTGGCGAAATACATGAGGATCAGCGCGAACATGAAGTTCGGGATGGCGAGGCCGAGGAGACCGAGGAACGTCAGCCCGTAATCGCCCCAGCTATACTGATGCGTGGCCGAATAGATGCCGATCGGAAAGGCGATGATCCATGTGAAGAAGATCGTGACGAAGGAGACGAGAACCGTCAGCCAGAGGCGATCGCCGACGACGTCGGACACCGGCAGCTGATACTCGAAAGAATAGCCGAAATCGCCGTGCAGCATGCCGGCGACCCAGTGGAAATAGCGGATGACGGGAGGCTTGTCGAAACCGTATTCGGCCCGCAGCGCTTCGATCTCGGCCATGTCGACGCCTTCGCCCTGCGCGCGCATCTCGGAGATGTAGCTCTCGAAATAGTCGCCCGGCGGAAGTTCGATGATGGTGAAGACGAGGGCCGAGATGATGACGAGCGTCGGGATCATGACGCCGACGCGCCAGAGAATGTATCGCAGCATCGATCAGCTCACCTTGTCGCCGAGCCAGAACGTATCCGGCATGTAGATCCCGAAAAAGCAGGTCGGATCGAAGCCGTAGAGGCCCTGTTCCGGGACGTTCTGCATGCGCGCCGCGTGCAGGATCGGCTGGAGCGTCGCATTGACCATGCCGATGGAATAGACCTGGTCCGTGTAGATCGACAGCATTTCGTGCCAGATCCGCGTACGCCCGGCCGTGTCGGCCGTCCGACGCCACTCTTTCAGCAGGTCCACGAGCTTCTGCGCTTCGGGCAGCTCGGGTGCGTGGCCGAACTGGCCCAGCGAAAGATAGTGCATGCCCCAGACCGGCCATTGCAGCTGATCGTCGGCACTCGGAGCCAGCTGGCCCGGGCTCATGTCTGCCGTCGCCACGCCATTGGCAAGGCCGAACCACATGGACATCATGATCTCGCCGCCCATGGTGCGGTTGCGGAAGACCTCGCGCTGCGATGTCTTGATGAAGAGCGGGATGCCGATCTTCGCCCAGTGATCGGTGATGAGTTCGAGCACATCCGTTTCCAGCGTGCTTTCGCCGGCGGTCTCGACCACGATCTGCGCGACGCGGCCGTCCGGCAGCAAACGCATGCCGTCGTCGTCGCGCTGGGTCAGGCCCACCGCATCCAGAAGGAGATTGGCCTGTTCGGGGTCGTGCTGCGACCAGGCCGCGGCATATTCGGGCTTGTAGAGCGGGCTTTCCGGCAGCACGGTATCGGCGCTTTCCTTGCCCAGACCGTAGAAGGCGACCATGTTGATCTCGCGCCGGTCGATGGCAAGCGACAGCGCCCGGCGAACCCGGACATCGCGCAGCAGACCCTGCCAGACGGGATCGCCGTAATTGAGGTTCGGAAGCAGGGCCACGCGCGAGCCCTGTGTCCGCTTCCACAGCTTGACCTTGACCGGATAGCGCTTTTCGCTGTCCTTGATGAAGGCGTAGTCCACGAAGTCGATGTTCTGCGATTGCAGGTCGGCCTCGCCACCCCCGGTCTTGGCCGCGATGATGCCGGGCGACGAGACGTTGAGGACGACGCGGTCGATATAAGGAAGCTGCACCCCGTTCTCGTCGACACGGTGGAAGTAGGGGTTACGGTCGAAAATGAACTGTTCGGCAGGAGACACGGTCGTGTTGACCCAGGGGTCGAGGGACGGCAGCTCGGGATTGTCGGGCCGGCTTTGGCGCGACATCTTGATGTGCAGATCCACCCATTTCTTAACCCGGTACTGCTTCATGAAGGCCTTGAGCTGTTCCTCGGTCTGATACTTCTTGTGGAACTGCTTCATGTAGGCGGCCGGCAGCAGCAGGGTCAGCGGCAGTGCCGATGCGAGGTTGGGCAGGAAATCCGGGTTCGGTGCGTCCCAGCTGTAGCGAACGGTGCGCGCATCGAGAACCTCGAACCGCGGCGGCTTGCCCTCGGCGAGGAGCTCCTGCTGCACGCCGCCCTTGCGCAGGTCCTGATCGAGGACCACGTCCTCCCAGGTGTAACGGAAGTCCTCCGATGTGACCGGGCTTCCGTCCGACCAGCGATGGCCCTCGCGAATGCGGAAGGTGAAGACCTTTTCGCCGTCGATGTCGCAGGCTTCCAGGATGTCCGGCTGAAAATTCAGCTTCTCGTCGTAGCCAACCAGGCGGGCATAGCCGTTGATGTACATCACACGGATGTCCTTCTGGCTGCCGATGAGAATGCGGATGGCGCCGCCATAGCTTCCGGGGGTACGCCCCATGGCCGCGAGGTTCACGACGCGCGGCGTCTTGGGAATGCGCTCGGCCATCGGCGGCAGGGTCCCGGCCGTGATTTTTTCGACGAGGATCTCAGGCTCCGCTCCCGCGGCCATCGCCTCGCGCGGCAGCAGGAGCCGCGGCATGGCGACGGCGGTTGCGAGAAGTCCGAGCGTGGTGCGGCGCTTGATCACGGCTGAAGCTCCTTGACGTCGGCATTGCGGCTTGCCAGCACCCAGTGACCGTTGCCGAGATCCGCCGGGGCGAGACCTGCGTCGCTTTCCCCAGGGCGAAATGCGGCATGCCATCGCTTCTTGTCGGATGCACCGCTCGCGCCCAGCGCGACGAAGTCCAGCGGCCGATCGAGATCCGGGAAGGGGACGGCTGCCAGAAGCGCCTTGGTATAGGGGTGCACGGGCGCGCGCATCAGCATTTCGCGTGGCGCCAGTTCCACGATGCGGCCGGCACACATCACGGCGATGCGATCGGCCATGTAGTCGACGACCGCAAGATTGTGGGAGATGAAGAGATAGGTAAGGCCGAGTTCCGCCTGCAGATCCTTGAGAAGGTTCAGAATCTGGGCCTGCACGGAGACATCGAGCGCGGAGACGGGCTCGTCGCAGATCAGCAGCTCCGGCCCGAGCGCCAAGGCGCGGGCAATGCCGATGCGCTGGCGCTGGCCGCCGGAAAAGCTGTGCGGATAGCGGTTCATGTGCCGCTCGCTGAGGCCGATGGCCTTCAGCAGTGCCTTCACCGTCTGCTGCCGGCTTTTCGGATCGCCGCGGTGGTGGATTTCCAGTGGCTCGCTGAGGATGTTCTGCACCGTCATGCGCGGCGACAGCGAGGAGACCGGATCCTGGAAGATCATCTGCATGCGCGTGCGCAGGCGATCGAGCGACGACCCGTGCGCCTCCCGGATATCGATCGGGCCATCGGCCGAGTTCAGCATGATCGAGCCCGTATCCGGCGAGAGGGCCCGCATCAGGATCTTGCTCAGCGTGGTCTTGCCGCAGCCGCTTTCGCCGACAAGCCCGAGACATTCACCGCGATGAATGTCGAAGCTGACGTCGTCGACGGCGCGATGCTCGCTTTTCACACCCTTTTTCCACCAGCCGGCCTTGCGGCTGGTGAACGTCTTGCCGATGTGGCGCACGGACAGGAGAACGTCCTCGCCCGGTGCGGGAAGCGTGTCCTCAACCCGCGGGAGAGGCCGTTTCGGTGCGCTTTCGCCCTTGCGCCGCACAATCAGGTTTTCGACGTTGACCGGCACCTCGCGCAGTGCCTTCAGGCGCTCGCCGGGTTTCATGTCGAAATGCGGCACGGCG
Organism: Rhizobium sp. Leaf384; assembly: GCF_001424065.1. Classification (GTDB taxonomy): domain Bacteria; phylum Pseudomonadota; class Alphaproteobacteria; order Rhizobiales; family Rhizobiaceae; genus Ferranicluibacter. Next base: position 284,697 of record NZ_LMQE01000007.1, on the reverse strand, counting down.
GCCATCAGCCCCTGGAGATAGGGATGGGACGGGTTGCGGAAGATCTCCTCGACGGAGCCCGCCTCCATGATCTCGCCATGATAGATCACGACGACCTCGTCGGCCATGTTGGCGACGACGCCGAGATCGTGCGTGATCAGCAATACCGCCATGCCGAAGGTCGCCTGCAGATCCTTCAGCAGCTGCAGGATCTGGGCCTGGATGGTGACGTCGAGCGCGGTCGTCGGCTCGTCGGCAATGAGGAGAGACGGCCGGCAGATCAGCGCCATCGCGATCATGGCGCGCTGGCGCATGCCGCCGGACAGTTCGAAAGGATACATGCCGAAGGCGCGTTTCGGGTCGGGAAAGCCGACAAGCCGCAGCATTTCCTCGGTCTGCGACCGCTGTTCCGCCTTGTCCACATCCCGGTGGACGCGCAGGCTTTCGCTGATCTGGTTGCCGATCGTGTGAAGCGGCGACAGCGACGTCATCGGCTCCTGGAAAATCATGCCCATGCGGTTGCCCCGAAAGGCGCGCATGTCCGCGCCATCGGGTGCGAGAGACGCAAGATCGACGACCCCGCCCGGAGCGGTCTCGTCCTTGAACAGGATCTTGCCGCCGATCTCCGCCGATTTCGGCAGAATACCCATGATGGCCTGGCTGATCACGGACTTGCCGGACCCGGACTCGCCCACCAGGGCGGTGACCTTGCCTGGCAGGACGCGAAGGCTTGCCTTGCGCACCGCGTCGATCCGACCGCCGAACATGGCGAAGGAAACGCTCAGGTCTTCGATCCTCAACAGGTCTCCGCCTGATGTCATGCCTGCCATTCCCCACTTTTTTCTCCATCCGGTGCGGATGGTGGCCGGCTTTTCGCCGAAACCTTTAAGGGAAGACTATCGCAGGCATTTCGGCCTGTCCATGACCGCTCTGCAAACCACGGTCACGCCTTCCCGGCGTCGGCTGCGGGTCTAGCGTCGTGATGTATCGATTTTTTGAAATGCCTGCTCCCGCAGGGAAAATAATCACTACTGCAACAGTTTGTTCCAGATGTCCCGCTGCGGCGTGTTGCGGTTGCGATAGAGCAGCATGACCTGCTCTGCCTCGGAGCTGCTTTCCTGGGTGCTGTGGCGGATGGCCTCCGCCTGATCGATCTGCAGGAGCTTCCTGCTCGGCACCAGCACGGTGAGCTTCTGGCGGACCCCGCGCAGCTTTTCCTCTCCGAGCGTTTCCCACTCACCGCCGGCATAGGCCGTGAAGGCCTGGCTGGCGACGATGTGGGTTGCGTACTTCTTGGTAAGCCCCTGCAGACGGGACACCTCGTTCACCGCCGTGCCGAAGGTGGAGAAGGTAAGACGGTCGCGCAGGCCGACATTTCCGAACATGACGTTGCCGATATGCAGGCCGATGCCGTAGCCGATTTCGGTCAGCCCGTTCTCACGCCGTTCGCGGTTCATCTCGATCATGCGGGCGGTCGCCTGGCGGACGGCGTCCATGGCTGCAAGGGCTGCCGCCTGGGACGGCTCGCGATGGCGGCCGCAAGGATAGACCGCGAGGAAGCCATCGCCGAGGAAGCTCAGGATTTCGCCGCCGCCCCGGTTGAACGGCGTCGCGATCGCGTCGAAGAACTGGTTCAGCGTGTCGATATAGGCCTGCCGACCCTCGCGTTCGGCCAGCACGGTCGACTGGCGCATGTCCGCCATGACGAGCACGGCGCGGATGGTTTCGCCGTCGCCGCGGCGGATCTGGCCGGAAAGAACGCGCTTGCCGGCATTTTCACCCAGATAGGTGGTGAGCATGTTGTCGGCGAGCTTGCCGAGCACCGCCATCTTGGCGGCAACGGCAAGGCTGCTCTGGAGACGCAGCATGGCCTCGATCAGCTGATCGGAAAAGCCTTCGGGTGCGTCCGTGGTCCAGGAACCGACCATGCCCTGGCCGTGGCTTTCGTTAAAGGACTGGACGAAGGCGAAATAGTCGGTCGCACCGTCGCGCTTCAGTTCCTCGAAGATCGGAAACTCGATCGGCGATTCCGGCGTGATCCGTCGGCGCAGATGGTCGAGGTCATGGGAGAAGAGATAGTAATAGGGACTGCGCAGGAAGCGTTCGGCATCCGTTTCGCTCTGCCCGGCACGAAAGCCCTCGACGGTCACGCCCTTGCCGCGCTGCCAGGTAAAACCGAGCGCGTCGTAGAGCGGGTGGAGCATGGCGAAGCTCAGATGCACGCGCGACAGCGGCACGCCGGCGGCCGCGAGACGTTCGCAAAAGCCTGTCACCAGCGTTTCCAGCGAGCCTCCCGTCAGGGCCGTCTGCTTGAGCCACAGCGACACGCGATCGAGCAGATGGGTGGAAACCTGCTGGGTCTGGGTCATGGCGATCTTCCTGCTGTCTCGTGCAAACGATCACTGCGGACAATACCCCCCGGCACGTCACGAGCGCTTCGACAAAATATAATCACGCGGATGGACGGAAACCAGAACGGCGGCGAGAAAAGTTGGCAGGGGCCGGGGGAATGCCTCCCCGACAGGGGCGCAGCACGCGGGGACGCCGCGTCCGGTCTTGACAGAGCCACCCCAAGTCCGCATCTGCCAAGCTCCGGCGTGCGAGGCACGTCCCAACCGCAAGGCTACCGATGAGCACGTCTTCCCACGCGGATCTCCTGTCGCGGATCGCCGGCCGTACGGCTCGTGCGGGCGTCATCGGTCTCGGATATGTCGGACTGCCGCTTGCGATCGCCATTGCGCGCAAGGGGTTCACGGTCACCGGGTTCGACATCGATCCCGGCAAGATCGTCGCCATCGAGGCGGGCCGGTCCTACATCGAGGCGGTCAGCGACGCCGTGCTCGCCGAAGAGCGGGAGGCGGGCCGGTTTTCCGCGACGGTCGATTTCGACGGTCTCGCGGCCTGCGACGTGATCATCATCTGCGTGCCGACGCCGCTCACGCGCCACCGCGATCCCGACCTGACCTATATCATCAAGACCTGCCAGGAGATCGCGCGGCGGCTGCGCCCGGGGCAGCTCGTCGTGCTGGAATCCACGACGTATCCCGGCACGACGACGGATGTCGTGCGACCGATCCTGGCGGCCACCGGGCTCGATATCGGTGCCGAGGTGTTCCTCGGCTTCTCGCCGGAGCGCGAGGATCCCGGCAATCGGGACTTCTCGACCACCAGCATCCCGAAGATCGTCGCCGGTGACGGCCAGCTGGCGGCAGAGGCGATGGAGGCCTTCTATGCGGCCGTGGTGGAACGTGTCGTGCCGGTGTCGACCACGGCGACGGCCGAAGCTGTGAAGCTGACGGAGAACATCTTCCGCGCCGTGAACATCGCGCTGGTCAACGAGCTGAAGACCGTCTTCGAGGCCATGGGCATCGACATCTGGGAGGTGATCGACGCAGCGAAGACCAAGCCGTTCGGGTACATGCCGTTTTATCCCGGGCCAGGCCTTGGCGGGCACTGCATCCCGATCGATCCCTTCTATCTGACCTGGAAGTCTCGCGAATACGAGATGCCGACCCGGTTCATCGAACTCGCAGGCGAGATCAATTCGGCCATGCCGAAGCACATCGTCGGGCGTCTCGCCGAAGCGCTGGATATTCATCTCGGCAAGGCGCTCAGCCGGTCGCGCGTCCTGGTGCTCGGTCTGGCCTATAAGAAGAACGTGCCGGATATCCGCGAGAGCCCGTCGCTCAAGCTGATCGAGCTGATCGAGGAACGCGGCGGCCGTGCATCCTTCCATGATCCGCATGTGGACGAAATTCCGAAGACACGCGAATATCTGGCACTGAAGGGCCGGCGCTCGGTGCCTCTCAGCGAGCTTGGCCAGTTCGACGCCGTGCTGGTGGCCACGGATCACGACGACGTCGACTATGCGCTCGTCGCGCAACAGGCGCCGCTGGTCATCGATACGCGCAACGTCTTTGCGCGCCGGGGCATCTCCGGCCAACGGATCGTGAAAGCCTGATCCTCAGGCCGATGGCGCCAGCTGCATCGGTGCCTTGAGATGGCTGGCCGCCATGGCATAGCCGCCATTGGCGCCATCGATGAAATGCATATGGTCGCGGCTGAGCGCCGTGGGCACGATGCAGGTCATCAGCGCTTCGTCCTGTCGATGCAGACCGTAGCGGCAGACGCCGTCCGACGCGGCGCGCGCCAGCCGCGCCTCGATGCTGGCGAGCCGTCCGGCGTCGATGTCGATCGTCATCTTCAGGCCGTCGTCGAACTTGCGGAAATCCGAATTGCTGGCGACATCCTGGCGATAGATCTTTGGATCGAACCGGCCGAGCGTCAGCCCGAGCCGCGCCAGCCCGTAGGTCAGGGCCGCCTCGAGGAGAACACGGCCGCGCTTGCGCAGACGGCTCTGCACGCCCACCGTCCGCACCTCCGTTTCCAGTCCCTCGCGGGAGAGACCGATGGTCGGACCGTCCGCCGGCACCGGATGCCCCTCGCGCTCCTCGCCCGCGGCGAGCGCGACGATATCCGCCACGAGCCGCGTGAAGGGCGCGGTGTCCGTGCCGGGACAGGGCACCGCGATGATCGAGACGATGGCGCCATGACGCGAGGCAATCGGGTTCCAGCGACAGGACAGGCCGGTAAGGTCCGGGCGGGCGCCGGCCGGTGCCGGAGCGACCAGATAGCGTCCGGCCTTCATCTCGTTTTCCGCCCATGCACCGCCGCCACCGGCAAACATGGCATAGGATACGTCCGGGCTGACCTGGAACCGCGCAACCCGGACATCGAACCCGGCGGCGCGAATATCGGAGACGGGAATAAGCGCCGCCCGCAGGTCGAGGTCGAGTTCCTCGCGCGTGTAGAGCTGCACCGAAGCGAGCGCGGATGTGGCCGCCACCAGGGCCGAGGGCGGCAGCGCCACAAGCGCGCCGTCACCGCCGAAGACGAAGGGAAGCTCGAAATGGCCGACGGCATTCAGAACCGACGAGATGACGCTGGCGCCGGCCATGTTCACGGCCTTGTAGCGGCCGGCCTCGATGGCTCCGGTGGAATCGACGATATCGGCGCTGGCGATCCACCAGTCGATGGGGAGCGGGCGATAGTTGCGCGCGTCCGCCACGCCCTCGAACGCCGTGAAGACGGGGAGTGTGGAAAAGAAGCGGTCGCTCTGCACCTGTGCCATGTCGGGAAGGTAGCACAACCGGACCCTTGCGAAAGGGCCGCACGGGATGACTTTTGCGTGGGTTGCCCTCCGGCTCCCTGCGAAGCGGGTCATCTGTTGCCTGCGGCATGGCCGAGGTCCTATAGAGAGCCCTCTCATCACCGGAAACCGCCTGCATGAGTCGTCTCGACAGTTTCATCGCCCGCCTGCTGGCGCAGCGCGCCATCCTCAACCATATCCGCGATGACATGGCGCTCCCGGGGACAGGGCCCGTGCTCGAGATCGGGCTCGGAAACGGTCGCACCTACGATCATATCCGCGAGATCTTCCCCGGCCGCCGGATCATCGCCTTCGATCGCGCCGTGGGATCGCACCCGGCGTCGACGCCCGCGGAGGGCGACCTGGTGCTCGGCGAAATCGCGGAGACGTTGAAGACCGTGGCCGGCCTTGGTGCAGCCTTCGCACACGCCGATATTGGAACCGCCTATCCCGATGTGGACGCCGAGACGAAGCGCTGGCTGCCGCCGAGACTGGCCGAGGCCCTGGCCTCCGGCGGGATCGTCGCCAGCGGCCTGCCGCTGGAGCATGCGGACCTTGCGCCCCTTTCGGTACCGGCGGGGATCGATCCGAAACGCTACTACCTCTATCGCCGGCTTTAGGTCATGTTTTGATGCATGTCGTTTCCCGAAACCGCTGCACACGTTCGGGCGACATGCGTTAGAGCGCGTCGGGCAGGAGCAGCAGGTCGAACTGATCCTCGTCAAGCGGAATGTCGGCCAGCGCCATCTCGGTCATGCCGGTTTCGGTGAAGACGATGCAGCGCGAATAGAACGCGCCGAGCCACCGTGCGAAGGCCAGCGCCTCGCTGCGGCCGTAGAAGACCGGCGAGAACTCGAGATAGAACGGCGTCCGGCGTTCGAGGAGCGGGATCATCGAACGCGCTGCGACGGGCTCGTAACCCTCGATGTCCATGAAGATCAGCGACACGTCCCCGGCTGCGATACCCGCGTCGGACAGAATGTCCATCACCGGGCGCACGGGCACGGTGATCTGTCGGTCGCGCGGGCTTTGCCGCGTGGTGCTGCTCTTGCCGTGATTGTCGGGATGCTGGAAAAAGTCGATCGTGCCCGTCGTCTCGCCCGCGGCGCAGGCAATGGCGGTGATCCGCTCCCGAAGCCCATTCTGGTCGATGTTCTGGCGGAGCAGCGCGTAGTTTCGCGGATCCGCCTCGATCGTCACAATATGCGGGACGGCACTGCCGAGCGCGAAGTAGAGCGTCTGCGTGCCGATATTGCCGCCGATCTCGAGGAGGGCGCCCGTCAGCGCAATTTCGCGCTCCGCGAGAGCGGCAAGAAGACGGACGACGTGATCGCGCTCGAACTGGCCCTTCCGATAGATCTTTCGGCCGATATAGTCGTGCGGCGAGAAGGTCATGACATGGTCGCCACAGTCGGCCGTCATGGTGAGCACGCGCGGGCTGACGCACTGGATCAGCAGCTCCCGCCCGTAACGTGTCGCGAACGCCCGGCGCGCGATGCGGTTGCGCAGCTTGCGAAGACGGCGCTTCCAGCGTCGGAAGACCGGCATGTCGTTGACGAGGGGCATGCGCCACCTTTCCCGGTCGATCGCGTTGCGCGGGTTACACCATAGGAGCCTTGCGAAAAAAAGGCCTCTTTGGGCTTTTTTGCGCCATCGGCAATGCCTGGGAAGATCGGGTTTTTCCAGCGGGAACTTTTCGCGTCTTTCCGCATTAGCGGGTGTCACGGTCCTGTTCCAGGGGCGGTCACACCCGGTTTTCCGGTGTGATATGCGGAACGGGTCGTTTCGGTCTCTGAGGTGGAAGTGTCGGTATGAGTTGCAATATCATGGTGGTCGAAGACGAGATTTTCGTCGCGACCGAAATCGAGTACGTGGTCGAAGAACTGGGCCACCGGCCCGTTGGAATTGCCGCCGATACCGCATCGGCAATCAAGCTCGCGCCTCTTGCCGATATCGCACTTGTGGACCTCAACCTGCGCGACGGTGCGACCGGTTGCGACATCGGTCGCCTGCTGGCCGAGCGCCACGGCATGACCGTGCTGTTCATGACGGCCAATCCATCTCAGGTCGGCGACCCGTTTCCGGGCGCCGTCGGCGTTCTGCCGAAGCCTGTCGCCGAGGACGAATTAAAGGCAGCTGTCCGCTATACGGTCGCACTGCGCGAAGCGCGTCCGGCGTCCGCGCCTGCTCGGCTGCGGGTGTTCGCGTAAACGCAGCCCCGGCTCGCAAAAATGTTCTCTGAACATCGGTCTTTCGGGACGAGCGGCGGCGCTACGAACGGCGGCCGACATGCCCGCTGCGCGTCAATGCCCTCAAGGGTATGGCAGCCTCGAGGCGCAACCCGTCCGCTTCCCAAAAGCGTTCGAGCTGGCCTTCGAGCTGGCCTTCCGTGCTGATCGTCATCAGGCGCGAGCCGAATCCATCCCTCTCCGGCTCGGTTATGACGATGTCTTCAAGCTTTTCCTTCCAGGTCAGGTGATAGGTCTCGCCGTCGATCCGCCCCGTGATCTCGACCCGCCCGTCGGTCGTGGACAGGGCGCCATACTTTGCCGAATTCGTGCCGAGCTCGTGCAGGAGAAGCGCGAGGGGCGTGGCCGCGCTATCGGCGATCACCGTGTCGTCGCCCGAGAGCTGGATCGCGCCGGTTCCGGACTCGCCCCAATAGGGTTCCAACAGCCGCGTCAGAAGGTTGAACAGGGTCGTGTCCGGCATGGTCAGACGCGACCTCTCGCTGTGCGGCCGGACGAAATCATGGGCGCGGCCCATGGCGTCGATGCGCTTGCGCAGAAGCTCGGCAAAGCCGCGGGCCTGCGGTTCGGAGCGCGCGGACAGGCTGATGATGCCGCTGAGCACCGAGAAGATGTTCTTGATCCGGTGGCTCAGTTCGTGCGCCACCACCTCGCGTTCCGCCTGCGCCATCTTGGCGTCGTGGATGTCGGTGCAGGTGCCGTACCAGCGGGTGATCCGGCCGTCGGCATCGCGGATCGGCAGCGCGCGCCCCAAAACCCAGCGATAGGCTCCGCTGTGATGACGAAGCCGGTATTCGATCTGGTAGGGTTCGCCGGTCTCCAGGCTCTGGCGCCAGAGCGACCAGGCGCGGTCCTGATCGTCCGGGTGAAAGATGCCGCTCCAGCCGGCGCCGTCGGTCGAGCCCGATGGCACGCCGGTGAATTCGTACCAGCGGGCATTGTAGTAATCGTGAAACCCGTCCGGGCGTGTCGCCCACACCATCTGCGGCATCGTGTTGGCAAGGGTGCGAAAGCCTGCCTCCGATTGCGCATAGGCTTCGGCCACTTCCTTCTGCGAGGTGATGTCGACGGCGATGCCGGGAAACCGGACGCAGATCCCGTCTTTGATCAGCGGCTGCCCCTCGGCCAGAACCCACCGCACCGACCCATCCGACTGGACAAGCCTGTATTCGATCGACAGTTTCTCGCCGCTCGTCATGACGGCACCGAGAACCTCTGCCACGCGCTCGGCGTCGTCGGGATGGATAGCCGCGGTGAAGCCGGAGATCGGTACGCCATCCGTCGCCGCGGCCGCGGGATCGACGCCGTAGAGGGACGCGAACTTGTCGTCGGCATAGACGCGATCGGCGACGACGTCCCAGTCCCAGATGCCCACCACACCGGATGCCTGCAAGGCCAGCGAAAGCTTTTCGCGGTTGCGCGACAGCGCCAGCTCCGCCTCGACCACCTTCGTCGTTTCCACCACGACGGCGAGCGCGCCGATGATGTCGCCGTCGTCGTCAAAGACGGGGCTATAGTCCAGGTCGAACCAGACGCGCTCCTCGGCACCGTTCCGGTTCACCGTCATCTCCATGTCCGCGTAGGAGAAGCAGGCCCCCCTCAGGACGCCATCGATGATGGTGCGGTTGAAATCGGCGATCTCGGGCCATGCCGTCAGGGCCGACATGCCGAAGCAGCCGGGATGGCGTCCGGCCGCTATGGTGGCATAGCCGGCATTGTAGATCATGATGCCTTCGGGTCCGAGAAGAAGCGTCATCGCGACCGGCGAGGCGAGGATGACCCGGACAAGGCTGGTCACGGATGTGGGCCAGCGGTCGCGCGGACCAAGCGGTGTCTGGCTCCAATCGCGGCTTTCCAGAAGGCGTGCGGTCTCGTTTTGCGAGGCAGCGACGATCGACCAGCGGCTGGCGGCACCGGAGCGCGCAGCGACGGCGTCGAGGCTGGCGTCTCGGGTAGCATCTGGCGGGGAAGAACTCTGCATGGCGCATCTCGGATCGGGTTCGGTCGCTCCACGCGCCTTCGGGCAATATAGGCAAGACCGGCCGAAAGTCATCTGTTTTCATGAGCCTATCGCCATGCCTGCTCGCTCTGTCCGCAACAGAGATGCAGGAAAAAACGCGGGAACGTCAACGATCCCGCACTGCCTGTAATGCGTTCGGATCGTGCATGAAGAAAGGATGAAGACGCGGCGGAACCATGGATGCGGATCGACGTTTTCATGGCGAGGGATCCCGGAAAGTACGAAATTTCGCAAACGACCGGGAGCTTGGAATAAATTGTCTATGAAATCGGTGGAAATTCAAGAATGTAGACGCAGAGCCGACCACGGTCGATTTTGCGAATGTGAAACGGCTCGCTAGTTCTGGAGGATATGATGCGAACGTCGAAACAGATCCTGCACGTACCCCACGCCCGATATTCCGATGCCGCTTCGACGGCACATCTGCCCAGCCTTCATGCGGTGCTGCGCACGCTGACGCTGGTTGCGGCCTTCGCGTTCATCGCAGCCTGCGTCTGCGGGGCCATCTGAGAGCCTCGCTTTTGTCGTGCCATTTGAAAAAAACCGGACTGCAGCCGCAGTCCGGTTTTTCTTTTGCGGACAACTTGGTTTCGGAGCGTCAGATTCCTGGCAGTTTGAAATCCTCAAGACGCCGACGCAGGAGGCCGATCGTCTCGACATCGGCGTTGGCGAAGGCGAACCGCAGGAAACCCTCCTGGATCTCGCCGAAATAATCGCCGGGAAGGCAGACGACGCCGGCTAGGGCTGCAAGCTTGGCCGCAACGAATTCCGCGCTGATGTCGGGGTAGGGGTGGCGGACATAGGCGAAGTAGGCGCCGATCGATTCGAGTTTCCAGCCCTGCAGGCCCGCCATCACCGCCTGCATTGCCGCACGGCGACGACCGATCTCGCGTCGGTTCTCGTCGCGCCAGGTGGCAAGGGAGGGGATGGCCTTGACCAGAGCCATCTGGCCGACGCGGGGCGCGCAGATCTGCAGGTTGTCCATGACCTTTGCGATCTGCTGGATCATCTGCACGCCGCCGGTGATGGCGCCGATCCGGTGGCCCGGGATACAGTAGGATTTCGAGAAGCTGTAGAGGCTGACGAAATGGCTCTGCCAGCCCTCCCGTGAAAAGATCTCGTGCGGCGGCTTGGTCGTATCGTCCAGAAAGTCGCGATAGGTCTCGTCGAGGATCAGCCAGATCCCCTTCCGGCGGCAGAGATCATAAATGTCGGCAAGCCGATCAGCGGGATAGACGGCGCCCGTCGGGTTGTTTGGCGAGACCAGGGCCAGCGCCCGGACGCGCGGATGCAGAGAAGCCTCGATCGTCTCGATATCCGGGACGAAGCGATCGGCCGCGTCGCAGGGCACGAGATCGACGTTGATGCCGAGCATCGACAGCGTCGTTTCGTGGTTGAAGTAATAGGGGTTGGTCATCAGGACGGTGTCTCCGGCCTGGACGAGCGCGATCACGGCCGCGGCGAAGGCCTGGTTGCAGCCGGCGGTGATCTGGACGTGCCGGGCCGCAAGCGGTGCACCGTAGAGTTCGGCGACATGCGTCGCATAGGCTGCGCGCAGAGAGGCTTCCCCTTCGATCGGACCGTAGCCTGCCGCTTCCCGGGACGACGCGGCCTCGCCGAGCCATGTCAGCATGTCGGCCTGCGGCGGATAGCCGGGCACGGCCTGACTGAGGTCGATCAGCGGGCCGTGCCCGCCATCATAGTCTCTGGCCCAGGCGGCGACCGAGGGGACGGGCGGCGGCGACAGCCGGGCGACCAGCGGGTTGAATGTCGGCATGGGTTCGTTCCTGTGTGTGATGATGGTCCGCCGGCCGGGAGGTCGTCTGGATCAGCATCGGAATCTATTGGGCACGGAGCGTTCAGGGAAAATGGTGGCTGATTTGCGCCGGAAGCGGATCCGGGTGTGTGTGGGGCGATTTGCCGCACAATTCCAGAAGCCGCCCCCGAAGCCAAGGCCAAGGGCTTCACACTGTCGTGCCGTCCCGATGTTTTGCACGCGTCGGAGAAACCGATCCGCCCTGAGATCCGTATCGTCTTCAGAACTGAATGGAGATGATCATGAAGATCGCATCAACCGTTTTCGCGACCACCCTTGCCGCCACCCTCCTAACCGCCTCGGGCGGGGCCTTCGCCCAGACGGCGAGCCCGATGCGCGAGACGGTGATGGAGCGCTTCTTTCGGGGGCAGACCCACGCCGCCGGCACGTTCCGGGCCATCAATGGTACCCGGCGAGACCTCGACATCGCGCTGCGCGGCACCGTTACCAAGACCGGACTGACCCTGCGCGAGGACATCCGCTATGCGGACGGCGCCAAGGAGCGGAAGACCTGGCGTTTCGTGCGCACCGGTCCGACGACTTACAGCGGCACCCGCGAAGACGTCATCGGCGGCACGACGGTGCGGGTCGACGGCAACGTCGTGCGGTTCAACTATCTTGTCGATCTCGATCCCGGCCCGAAGCAGGATCTCTACCGCTTCTTCGACACGCTGACATTTGCGCGTGACGGCAAGACCATGACGAACACAGCCGTCGTGTGGAAGACGATCCTGCCTGTCGCCCGCGTGAAGATCGACTTCCGCAAATAGCCTTAGGCGTGTCTCTCACGGTCAAGACCGTGCGGGACGCGCGTCCAACCAGCGGGCGACGGTACTGGCGTCTTCCGGCGAGAGTTCATGGCCGGCAGCGAGCGTGACCACGGTCGTCTCCGCGCCGGCCTCCGTGAGGGCTTTCACCTGGGCGGGTCGGTAGGCGTCAAAGCTGTCGTCGGCGCCGGAGACCACGAGAACCTCGGTGCCGGACAGGTCTGCCTCCGGAACGGTGTCGAGCGGCATCATGCTGCGCAGCAGGATGGCCCGGCGGATGAGCCCCGGCTGCAGGAACAGGCTGGCGGCAATCAGGTTCGCGCCGTTGGAATAGCCGAGAAACGCTGCGCGCTCGAGATCGATGCCGTAGCCGGACGCCGCACCTTCGACAAAGGCCGCAAGGGCTTCGGCCTCGCTCGCAATATCGGCCTGATCGAACGTCGCTGCGCCAAGGCGCCGGTAGAAGCGCGGCGCACCTTCCTCGAGGCTGCGCCCGCGCAGGGCGACCAGCAGGGCATGCGGCGCTGCCCTGCGGGCAAGCGGCAGCAGGCTCAGCTCGTTCGCACCGCTGCCGTGCAGCAGAAACAGCGTGCTGCCATCCGCTGCGTCTGCCTGATGAAGACGATGGATGAACGGCAGGTCGCGCGCTGCAAAACGTTCCTCGCCCGGAAGGCCGAACTGCGGGAGAAGAACGGTCATGTCCTCAAGGGTCGCGGTCTCTCCTGCGATATCCCGAAAGTGACCCGGCACGAACAGCCGGGTTCCCAGGGTCGCCTCGTCTTCGTCGATCGTCATGCCCGGGCTATCGGTCGCGACCTCGATCAGGCTGCCGCCGGGTTCCCGAACATAGAGCGAGAAGAAATAGGTCCGGTCATGTGCCGGGGTCGGGCCGGCATTCTCCTCGCCGAGCCTCTCCCGCAGCGCCTCCACGGCCGCGCGGGAGGGCGCGCGTACCGCAATATGGTCGATGGTGCCGGTGCCGGGTGCGGATGTCCAGAAGCCGCTGGCGTCGCGCACATCGATCACGTCGCCCGCGTCCGAGCGCAGGCGTTCGATCGTCTCGCTCTTCTCGCTGGACCGAAAACCGGTATGGCGCTGCAGGAAGGACGACGTCTCCGCAGCCCGGCTCGTGAGGATGGTGGCGCCGCGCAGCGCACGGATGGCGTCTTCGGGCGGAATGCCGTCGGTCGCGGCCGGGTTTCGGCCGGGCACTGCCGTCGTCCCCACCAGCTTGACGATGACGCCGTCGGGATCCTTCAGGCGCAGAACGGGCTCGCCGAATTCCGGGGCCGGGCCCGAGACCGGCACCAGGTAGCGCAGCGCACGCTGCAGCCAGAAGCCGATCGACCCGGGTGCGATGGCAAAGGCGATTTCGCTCGGCTGGCCTTCGCCGACCCTGCCGGGGCCACCGTCTTCCCAGACAAGGAACGACACCAGCGAGCCGGGCGTCCCCGTCCTGTCGCCGTAAAAGAGGTGCAGCTGTGCTGCGTCTTCAAAGCCGGCGGTCCGCTTGACGAGGCGCAGACCGAGAAATCCGACATAGAAATCGACGTTTGCCTGCACCTTCCGGGTAATGAGTGTGACGTGGTGAAGGCCGCTGGTGCCGTTCGGCGCAACGCGGTCGAAGTCGCGGGGGTTCGCTGTCATGGTGGTCTCTCCTACTGCCGCGGACGCTCCTTGGTCAGATAGGTGCGGAAGGCCTCGGCATGGTCGGGATGCCAGCGGGACAGCGGCGGCCGGTTTTCGACAATGTCGCCGGCCGCCCAGAGGATGCGCTTTTCGTCGAGTTCGCGGCTGACGTCGTTGTCCGGGCAGAGAATGTAGAAGTCGTGGCGCGCGAGACTGTCCATCATGAAATCGACCGTCTGCTCGGGCGTCCAGGCCGCGTCCGGCTTCTCGGTCCGGCCGTTTGCGGTCAGCCCGGTATAGACGAAGCCGGGGATGAGCAGATGCGCAGCGATGCGGCAGTCCGGCGTCGTGCGCAGCTCGTGTTCCAGGGCTTCTGTGAAGGCTTTGACGCCGGCCTTCGCAACGTTGTAGGCGGGATCTCCGGGTGGGGTGGTGATGCCCTGCTTGGACCCGGTGTTGATGATGAGGCCGGGTTCGCCATGCGCGATCATGGCCGGGCCGAACACGCGCGTCCCGTTGATGACGCCCCCGAGATTGACGGCCATCACGCGTTCCCAGTTTTCAAGCGGGCCGAACAGTGCGCTTCCGGGCTGGATGCCGGCATTGTTCATCAGTACGTGGACCTTGCCGAATCGCGCGATCACCTCTTCCTGCAGGGTCTCCAGCGCCTCGAGTTCCGAGACGTCCGTCGCGCAGGCGAGAACGCCGTCGGTCCCATGCGGGGAGACCGCGGCGACGGTACGCGCGGCGTCCGCCAGGCGCTCACCCTTGCGATCGGCCACCACCACCTTCATGCCGAGGGACGCAAAGCGGTGCGCGGCGGCAAGGCCGATGCCGGAGGCGCCTCCGGTGACGACGGCGACGGCATTGGCGGTGAGGGCGGCATGTGTCATGTTGGGTCCGAAATCTGCCCTGATTTAAGAGGGGCGCGGTTAGCAAATTTAATAGTGTCGCCCACGAAAGTAGGTAAGGAGGAGGCGCAAGTCCATCCTCTTGCTTCTGCCCGCCTTTTCCTGTTCCTTCAGCGCCAGACCGCCTGCCGAGCCAGACCTCTTCTTCGTCATCCCATTCGTCTCTCTCTTCGAGTCCCAATGTATCCCCCGAGAACGCGCAATAGCCGGCAGACGCCGTGCGACCAATGCCCCCTGCGTCATCTGCCGACCTTTCGCGAATTTCAGCCCGAGGAACTCGCCTTCGTTTCGCATTTCAAGACGGGCGAACTTTCGGTCGATGCCGGAACCACCGTTCTGGTCGAGGGCAACCACAGCGCCCATCTCTTCACCGTGCTGTCGGGCTGGGGTTTCCGCTACAAGATGATGGGGGACGGCCGCCGGCAGATCCTCAACTACATCATGCCCGGCGATCTCGTCGGCCTGCAGGGCAGCCTGATGGGCGAAATGAAGCATTCGGTGGAGGCGCTATCGGCGCTGACACTGTGCGTGTTCGAGCGCGAAAGGCTCGGTCAGGTCTATCGCAACCATCCCGACCTTGCCTTCGACGTGACCTGGATCGCGTCCCAGGAAGAGCGGATCCTCGACGAGCACCTCTTGAGCATCGGGCGGCGCACAGCGCTAGAGCGTGCAGCCTACCTGCTGTCGTTCCTCTCGCAGCGAGCCAATGCGTCTAATCTTTTCAAGGGAGAGCGTGTGTCGATCCCGCTGACGCAACAGCATGTGGCCGACACCTTGGGTCTCTCGATCGTTCACACGAACAAGACGCTGAAGAAGCTCGCGGAACGCAATCTCATCCGCTGGGCGGATCGCGGCTGCGACGTGCTGGATGCTGAAGGCCTTATGCGCGTGGCCGACTGGGATGGCCTCGAGGTCATCCGGCGTCCGTTCATCTGACAGAGTTCCGAGGCGCGCCTTCAGGCGCCGGGGAGCATGGGTGCGCGCATGGCGAGGCGTTTTGTGACATAGGCGCAGATCCGGTCGATAAAGCCTTGCTTTTCCTCGACAATGATCGCTTCGCCGTCATCGTGACCGAACACGCTTCGCGCGGCCTGCTCCAGTCTTTCAATTTCGCTGGCTGTCATGATATCCTCCCTCTTGCTCCCGATGACAAGAATGCGCCACAAGTGTTAAAAGTTCCCGTCGAGCGTGAGGACTTTCGAAAACACTTCCAGGCGGCGTTCCGTTCCTGAAGGAGCGTGGACACCTCGGACGTCGTCTCGACCGCGACACGACGGCCGGACGTCGCCACGTGGCGGGTTCACGATATGTCTTATTTAAATGTGAGGGCCGCCTGTTGGCTCTAGTGTTGAATTTGAGGACGTCGAATCATATTTGTGGGTCGAGCGAGCCGAACGGCTCCTGTCGCCCGAACTGCCTCTCAACGAATGGATCTTGGTGCAGCGTTTGGAAACACTTTCGTCAATCAAACGCGTCCTCGTGCTGGAAGACAATTTCATCATCGCGATGGAGGCCGAGGATATCCTGCGGACCCTCGGCGTTGAGACGGTCGATATCGCGACGAACGTCGCGCAGGCAACGCAGCTGGTGCAGGACCATGTTTTTGATTTTGCCCTGCTCGACGTCAATCTCGGCAACGAGACGAGCTTCGATTTCGCCAATATCCTGATCGCCCGCGATACGCCGTTCGGCTTCGTCAGCGGCTATGGCGAGAGCGCGATGTTTCCCGGCAGCCATCGTGACCGACCGCGCATTACCAAGCCGTTCAACGAGATCTCGATGAGCCAGCTGCTTGCCTCCGTATCGGGGGCAGACGACGCGTTGACGCCGTCCACCGAAGCGGCCTCTAAAGCATCGCGATAAGCACCTCCGTCCGGTCGCTGCCATAGGTGACCGTGGCGCTGCCGGCATAAACAAGCCGCAAGGCGTCGCCGGCCGTCAGGGCGGCAAGCGCACTGACGGTGCCGGCATGTCGGGCGGATGCGCCGGAAAATTCCCGAAGCGTCGCAAGGGTCTGCGTGCCGGACTGCAAAGCGAGCGAGAACGTGCCCGTCGGCTGGATCTCCGCCTTGAGCGTCACGAAATAGAGACCGGTTGCCGGGACCACGAGGCTCTGGCCGCCGCCTGCGACCGGGGCGCCGAGCGCGAAGCCGCCTTGCGAGAGCGGCAGGGACGAAAATCCGCTTTCACTGCCCTCGACGGGCGTTGACGTGCCGGCCGCCGTGGTCGCACGGGCGATCGGTCTTTGCGGCAGATGCACGCGACCGGCGGCATCTACGCGCAACGCCTCCTGCCAGAGCGCACCGTCGGCGCTGGTCTTGAGGGCAAACGTGTCTGCACCGCTCAAGCCCATTTCCGCCCGGCCGGACCAGCCGCTCTGGAAAAGCAGGCTCGCGACATCGGCCGGTGTCGCCTTGTTGATCTTGAGCTGATGGCCATGGCCGGCATGGCTGAGCAGCGTGGCATCTCCCGAAACGGCAAGGCGATTGACCTCGTCGGCCGTGGCGTTGACGCCGAGCCTCTCCAGGCCGGAAAGCGCATCGTAAGGGCGAAAGCGCGTGCCGTCGTGGATATGGAGGCGGTGATCTTGCGCCAAGGTCGCGCGCCAGCCCGGTCGAGGGGTGAGGAAGGTCCAGGCCCCGTCATCCCAGAGAGCGATCGTGCCGGCCTTTCCGAACCAAGGGCCGGCCGGGTCCGCCGCGACCTCGTAGCAGGCGCCTGGGTTGGGGTCGGCCGGAGGTTGCGACAGGGTCGCGACGATGACCAGCTGCGTCAGCGCATCCAGCCGCTGCAGCGCCTCATTGTGCGTGACGTGCTTCTGGGCCTGCGATGGCAGGATGTAGGGCATTTCGAGGTTGGGGGTCGTCTCGCTCATCGGCATCTCCTGTCGGGGTGCCGTCAGTGTGCGCGGCAGTCTGCCCGCGGGGAGGATCGCAAGGTCCTGGCGTTGGTTTGCAAGGGTTTTTTCCGTTTCTTCTCCCCGGCCTGCCCGTCGTTTGCGATGCAGCCCCGCCGCTCTGGCACCACCCCATGCCGACGCGTGTCAGCCGCGGCCGCGGGAAACGAAATAGGGATTTGCGAAATCCACGTCGGATCGCTGGTTGCGCTTGCCATAGAAGAGAGGGTTGCCGTCCATGGTCAGGGTTTCCCCACCCGCCGCGCGCAAGACGGCATCTCCTGCCGCCGTGTCCCACTCCATCGTGCGGCTGAGGCGGGGATAGATGTCGGCCAGCCCTTCGGCGAGCAGGCAGAACTTCAAGGAGGAGCCGACCGACTCGTAATCGGTGACGCCATGTTCCGCGAGATAGGCAATGGTTTCTGCGCTGTTGTGCGAGCGGCTGGCCAGCGCCACGATCCTGTCGCCGCGCTGGCGGCAGCCGATGATGGTGGGCGTGCCGATCTCCGTCTGCCCGGAGACGACGGACTTGCGGGCCCTGTTGCGCTCTGCCGCATAGAGAATGCCGAGGGCCGGCGCGTAGACGACGCCGAACGTCGGCGCCCCCGCCTCGATCAAGGCGATGTTGACCGTGAAATCGTGATTGCGTCCGACGAATTCCTTGGTGCCGTCCAGCGGATCGACGAGGAAGAAGGCGCGCCCGTCGATATCGGGAACGAGACCTGCCGATGCGGCTTCCTCGGCAACCACGGGAATGTCGGGGAATGCTCCCTTGAGATGTCGCAGGATGATGCGCTCCGCACTTTCGTCGGCATCGGTGACGGGGGAGGCGTCCTCCTTGTAGCGAACCTCCGCGCCGATATTGTAGACGTCGATGACCGCCCGCCCGGCTTCGACCGCTGCCTTCTCCAACACGTCCAACATCGCGCCTGCCGCGCTCCTTTCCCGTCTACGATGGCCGGGATGTCCGCGCCCACCGCCTTTCTCCACAACCATACAGGGATTTGCCTCATTCGTCAGGCAAATCCCTGTAAACGATCGTTACATTCCGTGGTGCCGGGACCCGGACCCCGGAGTGGGGCAGGCCGGGGCCACGCGGTGTGCCGGACGCGTTTCGCAAGAGATTACAGACGGATGGTTGCCGTGCGTTGCAGGGCATGGGCGCCAGCGCAAAGCCCTGATTTGCTTAAAATGTAAGCGTTTACTGCATTCAACTCAGCTGATTGCCGACGAAACCGCCAGATTTTTTCCTGTTGGAAAAGAATCTGTTGGGTGCCTTCTTTTTGTGCTTTTCTTTTCGAACGAAAACAGTATGGAATCCCCGCAAACGTCGGGTCCTCAACGGACTGCAGAACACGAGGCCGGACCCGACAAGGGATCTGGTCCAGGGGAAAATAGATGGTGTACTTCATCCAGCAGCTCGTCAACGGGCTGACTCTCGGATCTATCTACGGCATGATCGCCATCGGCTACACGATGGTCTACGGCATTATCGGCATGATTAACTTCGCCCATGGCGATATCTTCATGCTGGGCAGCTTTGCCGCCCTCATCGTCTTCCTGATCCTCACGACGCTCTTTGCCGGCATCCCCGTCGTCCTTGCCCTGCTCGTGATGATGATCGTGGCCATGCTCCTGGCAGGCCTCTGGAACTGGACGATCGAGCGGATCGCCTACCGGCCGTTGCGCGGGTCGTTCCGGCTTGCGCCGCTGATCACCGCGATCGGCATGTCGATCGCGCTGTCCAACTTCATCCAGGTGGTGCAGGGGCCGCGCAACAAGCCGATCCCGCCGCTGGTCAACTCCAATTTTGAGGTGCTCGGCATTTCGATCTCGCTGAAGCAGATCGTGATCATCGTCGTCACCGCCATCCTGCTCACCATCTTCTGGTATATCGTCAACAAGACGCCGCTCGGCCGCGCCCAGCGCGCCACCGAACAGGACCGCAAGATGGCGGCGCTGCTCGGGATCGACGTCGACCGCACGATTTCCATCACCTTCATCATGGGGGCCGCTCTCGCTGCCGTCGCGGGTACGATGTATCTGATGTATTACGGTGTTTCGGTCTTCACCGATGGCTTCATTCCGGGCGTCAAGGCCTTCACGGCGGCCGTCCTCGGCGGTATCGGCTCTCTGCCGGGCGCCGTCCTCGGCGGTATCCTCATCGGCCTCATCGAAAGCCTGTGGTCGGCCTACTTCTCCATCGCCTACAAGGACGTCGCAACCTTCGTCATCCTCGCGGTCGTTCTGATTTTCAAGCCGACCGGCATTCTCGGCCGGCCCGAAGTGGAGAAGGTATAAGTCCATGGCGAACATTTCCTCTCCCGTATCCCCGAAGCCCGCGTCCGAGCCGCATGCCGAGCAGAGCGTGATGGCGCGCGCCTTCAAGGAAGCCTTCTACGCCGGCCTCGTCTCTCTCGGGCTCTTCTGCCTCTTTGTCGGCGTGGAGACCTACCAGAACATCAACAACGAGCTCGTCTGGCGCATGCGCTGGGGCCTGCTGGCGGTGTTCGTGCTGGTCGCCGCCGTCGGTCGCTTCGTCAACGTCGCCTTCATCCGGCCGGCGCTGGACAAGCGCAAACTGGAAAAGGCCAAGAGCGGCGTTCTCGACGTTTCCGAGGACAAGGGCTTCTTCCATCGCCATTTCCTCAAGATCGCGCTCGTCGCCCTGCTGATCTACCCGCCGGTTTCCGTGATGTTGCGCGGCGTTCAGGGCTCGCTGCTCCTGGTCGACAATTTCGGCATCCAGATCCTGATCTACGTCATGCTGGCCTGGGGGCTCAACATCGTGGTCGGTCTCGCGGGACTTCTCGACCTCGGCTATGTCGCGTTCTACGCCGTGGGCGCCTATTCCTACGCGCTCCTGTCCACCCATTTCGGGCTGTCCTTCTGGGTCCTGCTGCCGCTCGCCGGCATCTTTGCGGCTCTCTGGGGCATCGTCCTCGGTTTCCCGGTTCTGCGTCTGCGCGGCGACTATCTCGCCATCGTGACGCTCGCCTTCGGTGAAATCATCCGCCTGGTGCTGATCAACTGGACGGAAGTGACCAAGGGGACCTTTGGGATCTCGGGTATCGCCAAGGCATCGGTCTTTGGCATCTGGTCGTTCGACGTCGGCTCGCCGTCGAACTTCGCCAAGGCATTCGGTCTGCCGATGTCGTCTGCATATTACAAGATCTTCCTGTTCTACGTGATCCTGCTGCTCTGCATGCTGACGGCCTATGTCACGATCCGCCTGCGGCGCATGCCGATCGGCCGCGCCTGGGAAGCGCTGCGGGAAGACGAGATCGCCTGCCGCTCGCTCGGCATAAACACGGTCACCACCAAGCTGACGGCGTTTGCAACCGGCGCGATGTTCGGCGGGTTTGCAGGCTCGTTCTTCGCGGCACGTCAGGGCTTCGTGTCGCCAGAAAGCTTCGTGTTCATCGAGTCCGCCGTCATCCTCGCCATCGTCGTTCTCGGCGGTATGGGGTCGCTGACCGGCATCGCCATTGCGGCGGTCGTCATGGTCGGGGGTACGGAACTGCTGCGCGAGATGAGCTTCCTCAAGGTCGTCTTCGGCCCCGAATTCACGCCGGAACTCTACCGCATGCTGATCTTCGGTCTCGCCATGGTGGTCGTGATGTTGTTCAAGCCGCGGGGCTTCGTCGGTTCGCGTGCGCCGTCGGCCTTCCTCCACACCAGAAAGAACGTGTCGGGAAGCTTTACCAAGGAAGGGCACGGCTGATGGTTACGGGAACGGCGACGACAATGTCTAAGGATCCAATCCTGAAGGTCGAACATCTCTCCATGCGCTTCGGCGGCCTGATGGCCATCAACGACTTCTCGTTCGAAGCCACCCGCGGCGAGATCACCGCCCTCATCGGCCCGAACGGGGCCGGCAAGACGACCGTGTTCAACTGCATCACCGGCTTCTACAAGCCGACCATGGGCATGATCACGATGCGCCAGAAGAGCGGCAAGGAGTTCCTGCTGGAGCGCCTGCCGGATTTCGAGATCACCAAGCGGGCAAAGGTCGCGCGGACGTTTCAGAACATCCGCCTGTTCTCGGGCCTGACGGTGCTCGAAAACCTGCTCGTTGCCCAGCACAACGCGCTGATGCGCGCCTCGGGCTACACGGTTCTCGGTCTCTTCGGGTTTCCCGCCTACAAGAAGGCGTCTCTCGCCAGCATCGAGCTTGCCAAATACTGGCTCGACAAGGCGTCGCTGACCGACCGCGCCGACGACCCGGCCGGCGATCTTCCCTATGGCGCGCAGCGCCGGCTGGAAATCGCCCGGGCGATGTGCACCGGACCGGAGCTTCTCTGCCTCGACGAACCCGCGGCGGGCCTCAACCCACGGGAATCGCTGGCGCTCAACACGCTGCTGCGCGATATCCGCACCGACACAGGCACCTCGATCCTTCTGATCGAGCATGACATGTCGGTGGTCATGGAGATCTCGGACCACGTCGTGGTGCTGGAATACGGGCAGAAGATCTCGGACGGCAATCCGCAATTCGTACAGAACGACCCGAAGGTCATCGCGGCCTATCTCGGTGTCGAGGATGATGAGGTCGACGAGGTGATTGCGGAAGTGGAAGAGGTTGCGGCAACGGTCGGTCACGAGACCGGCAGCACGGGAGAGCGCCCATGAGCCCGCTTCTTCACGTCAAGGGCGTCGAGACCTATTACGGAAACATCCGGGCGCTGGGCGGTGTCGATGTCGTCGTGGAGCCGGGCGAGATCGTCTGCATGATCGGCGCGAACGGCGCCGGCAAGTCCACGCTGATGATGACGATCTGCGGCAGCCCCCAGGCGCGCACGGGATCGGTGATCTTCGACGGTCAGGACATCACCCGCATGCCGACACACGAGATCGCACGGTTGCGGATCGCGCAGTCGCCCGAAGGGCGGCGCATCTTCCCGCGCATGACGGTCTATGAAAACCTGCAGATGGGCGCGAGCCTCGACAATCTGAAATATTTCAACGAGGACATCGAGAAGATCTTCACGCTGTTCCCGCGTCTGAAGGAGCGGCAGTCGCAGCGCGGCGGCACGCTGTCGGGCGGCGAACAGCAGATGCTGTCCATCGGCCGCGCATTGATGGCGCGTCCGAAGCTTCTTCTTCTCGACGAACCGTCGCTCGGGCTGGCGCCGCTGATCGTCAAGGGCATCTTCGAGGCGATCAAGAAGCTGAACGAGACGGAAGGCCTGACGGTGTTCCTCGTCGAGCAGAACGCCTTCGCCGCCCTCAAGCTGTCGCATCGCGGCTATGTCATGGTCAACGGACAGGTGACGATGAGCGGCGGTGGCCGCGAGCTGCTGGCCAATCCTGAAGTGCGCGCCGCCTATCTCGAAGGCGGGCACCATTGAGCGCCGGTTCCTTCATCCCTTCCACCGGGAGTTTCTGACATGCAGGGCATTCTTCACGAAGAGCCTTCGATCCTTCAGTTCATGCTGATCACATGCGTGCTCGGCGGCTGGGCGGCCTGGCGCACGGGAAAGAGCGTCGCGGACGGCTGGCAGACCTATGCGACCGTCCTGATCTACACGGCGCTGCTCGGCGTCGGCATCCGTTTCGTGCATCACGCACTGTTCAACGGCACCATGTTCAGCCTCCACTACTACCTTGTGGACACGATCATTCTTTTGCTGTTTTCTACCGCTGGCTTCCGTTTCTATCGGACGCGCCAGATGGTCAACAGCTACTACTGGCTTTACGAAAAGGCGTCGCCCTTCTCGTGGAAGAACAAATAAAAAGGGAACAGCCGCGGGCGCATCGCCTCGGCCGCAACGAACACCGGCGCAGTCAGAGTGGGAACTGCGTTGGCTATGGCAACAGACCCGCTTGAAAATTGGGAGTTACAGGATGAAGAAGTCACTTTTGTCGGCTGTTGCGCTGACGGCGATGGTCGCGTTCAGCGGCCAGGCCTGGGCGGACATCACGATCGCTGTTGCCGGTCCGCTGACCGGCCCGAACGCCGCATTCGGCGCGCAGCTCCAGAAGGGTGCCGAGCAGGCAGCCGCTGACATCAACGCAGCCGGCGGCATCAACGGCGAGCAGATCAAGATCGTTCTCGGCGACGACGTTTCCGACCCGAAGCAGGGCATCTCCGTTGCCAACAAGTTCGTCGCCGACGGCGTGAAGTATGTCATCGGTCACTTCAACTCGGGCGTTTCCATTCCGGCTTCTGAAGTCTACGCCGAAAACGGCATCCTCGAGATCACCCCGGCTGCCACCAACCCGGTCTTCACCGAGCGCGGCCTCTGGAACACGTTCCGCACCTGCGGCCGTGACGACCAGCAGGGCGGCGTCGCCGGCGCCTACCTCGTCGAAAAGTTCAAGGACGCCAAGGTCGCCGTCATCCATGACAAGACGCCTTACGGCCAGGGCCTTGCCGACGAAACCAAGAAGGCGATGAACGCTGCCGGCATGACGGAAGTCATGTACGAAGGCGTCAACACCGGCGACAAGGACTTCTCGGCTCTCATCGCCAAGATGAAGGAAGCCGGCGTCTCGATCATCTACTGGGGCGGTCTCCACACGGAAGCCGGCCTGATCATCCGCCAGTCGGCTGACCAGGGCCTCAAGGCAACGCTCGTGTCCGGTGACGGTATCGTCTCCAACGAACTGGCCTCGATCGCAGGCGACGCGGTCGCCGGTACGCTCAACACCTTCGGCCCCGATCCGACGCTCCGCCCGGAGAACAAGGAACTGGTCGAGAAGTTCAAGGCCGCCGGCTTCAACCCGGAAGCCTACACGCTCTACTCCTACGCCGCCCTGCAGACCATTGCAGCTGCTGCCAAGGCCGCAAACTCCACCGACGCGGAAACCGTCGCGACCGCGATGAAGGAAAAGGGTCCGTTCAAGACCGTTCTCGGCGACATGTCCTTCGACGAAAAGGGCGACCCGAAGCTTCCCGGCTACATCATGTACGAGTGGAAGAAGGGCCCGGACGGCAAGTACAGCTACTTCCCGCAGTAATCACGGTTCATGGCTTCGGCCGTATTCTCCAAAAACGAGAAAAGCCCGGCGCAAGCCGGGCTTTTTTCCTATGTGCAGGGCCCCCGTCTGGTAGATCAGTCTGGCAGATCAGGCCGGCGGGTCACGTCCGGCGGGTCACGTCCGGCAGGTCACGTCCGGCTCAGGGCATTCGTCGCCTTCACCGCAGCCGATGCGCGGTTCTCGACGCCGAGTTTCACATAGATCTGCTCGAGATGCTTGTTGACGGTGCGCGCGGACAGGCCGAGGATTTCGGCAATATCCCGATTGGACTTGCCTTTGGCGATCCAGACGAGCACCTCCGCTTCCCGCACCGTCAGGGAGAAGTGACGGCGCAGCGCTTCCTCGTCCGTGGTCTGGCTGGCGGCGGTTAGACGAAACAGATATTCGTCGCTGCCGATCACGCCGAGGAACGCGAGGTGCAGGACCGGCACCCCGGCGTTTTCGACGACCAGCGGGGCGTCCTTGGCGCCGGTCCGGTCGCGCAGGAAGTGGGCGATGCGGTCCGAGACCGAGGCCAGGCCATCCTCCGAGCCAATGGCCGTGGCAACCAGCCGCGTCGCCTGGGGTGTCGACCAGTGCAGCGCGCCGTCGCCACGCACGGCCAAGAGGTGGCGGCCGGCCGCATCCAGTGCGACGCGGGCGCTTTGCGCCGAGCGGGCATTGCCGAGATGGACTCGGATGCGCGCGCGCAGCTCATCGATGTTGATCGGCTTGGACAGGTAGTCCACCCCGCCGGATTCGAGCGCATGGACGATATGCTCCGTTTCCGTCAGCCCGGTCATGAAGATCACCGGCACCGGCGCGATGTCGGCCAGCGCCTTCAGCCGCCGGCAGGTATCGAAGCCGTCCATATCCGGCATGATGGCATCCATGAGCACGATATCCGGCGTGATCTTGTCGACGACCTTCAGCGCCGCCGGCCCGGACGTGGCGATCAGCACGGAAAAGCCGGACTGCTCCAGCGCGTCGGTCAGGAAGCCGAGGGTCTCCGGGCTGTCGTCCACGATCAGGACGATATCGCGGGGGTGGGGCGTCTCACTCACCGGCGCTCTCCTTGCGGCGACGGATCGGTGCGCACCGCCGCGGTTTCGAGAAAGGTGGCATAGCCGGCCATGTCGAAAGCCTGGACATAGGCACGTGCCGCCTCTGCGAAGGCCTGATGGGCAGGGTCACGCGCGAGCTCCGCGAGTTTGGCCTCGATCCCCCGGATATAGCCGATCTCACCGAGCCGGATCAGCTCTTCGATGTCGGATGCGTCCGGCGCGACGACCGTATGCGGCACGGGTGTGTCCGCCTGCGCCGCTGGGTCGTCATGCGTCCATGTCAGCCCGAGATGAATGGCGATCTTGTCCTTCAGCTGCCGGATGTCGAACGGTTTGGCAAGCGTGTCATTGTGCCCGGTATGCTGGCTGGCCAGGCTGCCGTCGCCGATATTGGCAGACAGCATGATGATGGGGGCCGCCTGTCCATGTGCGCGCAGGCGCGAGACAAGCTGCCACCCGCTCATGCCGGGCATGGAGATATCCACAAGGAACAGGTCGGGCTTGATTCCCTCGATCAGCGTCAGGCATTCGGCGCCGCCGATCGCGGTCAGGACCACGAAGTCGAGCGGGATCAGCACCTCGCGCATCAATTCGCGATGGTCCTCGTTGTCGTCCACCACGACGATCGTGCGACGCGGCCCGGCATAGCCGGTGACCGCGCGCGACGGAGGAGGAACGGGAGCCGGGTGGGCGATGGCCGAGAGCATCAGCCGAACGCGAAACGTCGATCCCTTGTCGCGCTCGCTCGTCACCAGGATCTCGCCGCCCAGCGTCTCGGTCAGGAGGCGGGTGATGGTCAGCCCGAGCCCGAGGCCCGGCATCGGGCGGATCGTCTCGGCTTCGCCGCGCTGGAACGGCTCGAAGATGCGCGGCCGGTCGGCCTCCGAAATGCCCCGGCCCGTATCGGTCACGGTGAAGGTCGCCACCTGGCTTCGATAGGCGACCTCGAACCCTATGACGCCACGATCGGTGAACTTGATGGCGTT
Source organism: Rhizobium sp. Leaf384 (assembly GCF_001424065.1). GTDB lineage: Bacteria > Pseudomonadota > Alphaproteobacteria > Rhizobiales > Rhizobiaceae > Ferranicluibacter. Next base: position 258,268 of record NZ_LMQE01000007.1, on the reverse strand, counting down.
CGAGAGCAGGTTGACGAGGATCTGTCGCAGACGCTTCTCGTCGGTGCGCACATGCGTCGGCAGTCCGGGCGATCGCACATGTTCGAAGGCAAGCCCCTTGGCCTGGGCCTGCGGACGGAACATGTCGACGATCTGATCGAGGAAATCCTGAATGTTGATCTCGTTGGAGAACACCTGCAGACGGCCGGCCTCGATGCGGGAAATGTCGAGCAAGCCGTCGATCAGTCCGGAGAGGTGGTCGGCGCTGCGCTTGATGACGCGGATGGCAGCCTGACGGGGGGCCGGGATCGTCTCGTCGCGCTCGAGGATCTGGGCATAGCCCATGACGGCGTTGAGCGGGGTGCGCAGCTCGTGGCTGAGACCGACGACATACCGGCTCTTGGCGCGGTTTGCGGCCTCGGCCGTCTCCTTGGCGTATTGCAGGGCCGCGTCGGTCTTCTTGTGGGCGGCGATTTCCTTGAGCAGCAGCGTGTTCTGGCGCGAGGATTCCTCCTCCGCGACCAGACGGCTGTCGTGCGCGAGCACATAGAACCAGCAGACGACGCCGGTGACGACGGTGAACACGAAGAACACGATGCCGACGGTGCGGTTGATGACCTCGGCGGCGATCGGCGAGGCAGAGCCCGTCTGGTAGGCGATCATCGCAAGGATCGCGCCAATGGCGGAAACGGCGATGACGACCGCCGTGGCATAGCGGCCGAGACGGCTCGAAAGCGCAGTGACGACGTGTTCGGGCAGAAGCCTGCGCGCGACGACCGCCGCTTGCGCGTTCACGCGCGCATGCGGCTTGCAGACATCGTGGCAGCGGCTGTCGAGCGAGCAGCACAGCGAGCAGATCGGTGCGGCATAGGCCGGGCAATACGCCATGTCTTCCGGCTCGAACGGATGCTGGCAGATGGAGCAGGTGATGGTGCTCAGGCTCTTCCAGTGGGCGCGCGGCTTGCGGGCGAGGTAGTATCGCCCGCGCGTCGCATAGGCGAGGGCGGGGGACACGAGGAAGGCGATGAGGGTGACATAGGTCGAGAGCGATGCCATGACCGTGCCGAAGAGGCCGAAATGCGCGGCAAGCGCCACGCCGGCAGCAACGAACATGGCGCCGAGGCCGACCGGATTGATGTCGTAGAGATGCGCCCGCTTGAACTCGATGCCCGGCGGCGAAAGGCCGAGCGGCTTGTTGATGAAGAGATCGGCCGACAGGGTCGAGAGCCAGGACATGGCGATGATGGAGAAGACGCCGAGCGTGGCCTCGAGCAGCTTGTAGATGCCGAACTCCATGAGAAGGAGGGCAATGGCGACATTGAACACCAGCCAGACGACACGTCCGGGATGGCTGTGCGTCAGGCGGGAAAAGAAGTTCGACCAGGCAAGCGAGCCGGCATAGGCGTTCATCACGTTGATCTTGAGCTGGGAGACCACGACGAACGCGGCCATGAGGACGAGGGCCGCCGTGTCGTTGGGGATCATATAGCCGAAGGCCGTGAGGTACATGTGCGAGGGGTCTGCCGCCTGTCCGGCGGGCACGCCGGTCGAAAGCGTCAGCACGGCCAGGAACGATCCGGCGAGAAGCTTCGGCACACCCACCACCACCCATCCGGGGCCGGCGAGAAAGACGGCAAGGCGATGCCGCCACTTCTTCATGCCTTCCGGCGGGAGAAAGCGCAGAAAATCCACCTGCTCGCCGATCTGGGGCATGAGCGCGAGGATGACGGCGGAGGCGGCGCCGAATTCGACGAGATCGAACGGAGCGGCACCGCCCACCTGCGCATTCGAATGGGCGATGCCGGCAAAGGCGCGCCAGAGGTCGAATTTCTCCCAGTCCGAAAAGGCGATGAAGACGAAGGGCAGGATGTTGAGGACGATCCAGAAGGGCTGCGTGACCAGCTGGAAACGGGAGATCAGCTGAACCCCGTAGATGACGAGCGGGATGACCACGACGGCGCTGATGATATAGCCGATCCACAGCGGAATGCCGAAGGCGAGGTTCAACGCGCCCGTCATGATGGATGCCTCGATGGCAAACAGCATGAAGGTGAAGCTGGCATAGATCAGCGAGGTGATGGTGGAGCCGATGTAACCGAAGCTCGCCCCGCGCGTGAGCAGGTCGATATCGACCCCGTGGCGGATGGCGTAGCGGCTGATCGGCATGCCGATGAGGAGCATCGCGATTGCGGCCGCGAGAATGGCGAAAAAGGCGTTGGTCGTCCCGTAGGAGAGGGTGATCGTGCCGCCGATTGCCTCCAGCGCGAGAAACGAGATCGCGCCGATGGCCGTCTGCGAAATGCGGCTCGCCGAAAACCTGCGCGCGCTCTTGGCGGTGAAGCGCAGAGCATAGTCTTCCAGGGTCTGGTCTGCGACCCAGCGATTGTACTCGCGCCGGACCGGGATGATACGCTGCCGGGCTGTCATTTTGGGTTGGTCATGGTGCGATGCATCATCCTTGTCGGGACGCGACGACGCGGGTTCGCGCGGATGAAACGATCTTGAAGACAAGGCGGGCGCCTGTCCAGACGGACGGCATGTTTCGCGCGGAAACACACGCGTTCTCGGCCGTTCCCGCCTACGTCAATTGACGTATGTGCATTGCACAAGGCGTGTCGGATAGTCCCGTTGCGACCCGTTAACACTCCCTTAGGAAACGGCGCCAAAGAACGAGAGGGGTTCTCCGATGTCATTCAAATCCCATACCTTAAGCGCATTTCTGGCAGGCGCCCTGGCAACCACGGCGTTCTCCGCCGTCAACGCGGCTGACGACACGATCAAGGTCGGCGTCCTGCACTCGCTGTCCGGCACGATGGCCATTTCCGAGACGACGCTGAAAGACGCCATGCTGATGCTCATCGACGAGCAGAACAAGAAGGGCGGCGTGCTCGGCAAGAAGCTCGAAGCCGTTGTCGTCGATCCGGCATCCGACTGGCCGCTGTTTGCCGAAAAGGCCCGTGAGCTGATCTCCGTCGACAAGGTCGCCGCCGTGTTCGGCTGCTGGACGTCCTCGTCGCGCAAGTCGGTTCTGCCCGTGTTCGAAGAGCTGAACTCGATCCTCTTCTACCCTGTCCAGTACGAAGGCGAAGAGTCCTCGCGCAACATCTTCTACACCGGTGCCGCGCCGAACCAGCAGGCTATCCCGGCCGTCGACTACCTGATGGCCAACGAAGGCGTCGAGCGCTTCGTGCTCGAAGGCACCGACTACGTCTACCCGCGCACGACCAACAAGATCCTCGAGGCCTACTTGCTCTCCAAGGGCGTGGCCAAGGAAGACATCATCGTCAACTACACGCCGTTCGGCTTCTCGGACTGGCAGACGGAAGTCGCCAAGATCAAGGAATTCGGCTCGGCCGGCAAGAAGACCGCCGTCGTCTCCACCATCAATGGCGACGCCAACGTTCCCTTCTACAAGGAGCTCGGCAACCAGGGCATCAAGGCCACGGATATTCCCGTCGTCGCCTTTTCGGTCGGTGAAGAGGAACTCGCCGGCCTCGACACCAAGCCGCTCGTCGGCCATCTCGCCGCCTGGAACTACTTTCAGTCCGTCGACGCGCCCGCCAATGCCGAGTTCATCAAGGAGTGGCACGCCTATACCAAGAACGACAAGCGCGTGACGAACGACCCGATGGAAGCGGCCTATATCGGCTTCAATGCCTGGGTAAAGGCCGTCGAGGCTGCGGGCACGACCGATACGGATGCCGTTCTCGACACGATCATCGGCACCTCCGTTCCCAATCTGTCGGGCGGATACGCCACCGTCATGCCGAACCATCACATCACCAAGCCGGTGCTGATCGGCGAAATCCAGGGCGACGGCCAGTTCGAAATCGTCCAGCAGACCCCCCAGGTCGTCGGCGACGAGTGGTCGGACTACCTGCCGGACAGCAAGGATCTGATCTCCGATTGGCGCAAGCCCATGTCCTGCGGCAACTTCAACGTTGCAACGGGCAAGTGCGGCGGCAAGGGCTCCTGATCGCACGGCGACCACGCCTTTTCGCAAACACCCTTTCCGTCCGGCTTTGCGCCGGGCGGGGATCTTTCTCGGGGAGACACGTCGATCGTCTTCCCGCATTCGTGCATGGCACGGAACCTGCATCGAAACGACCGGACACGGCGGTTGGAGGGCTTTTCCACCGACGTCGGACCTGCAGGCTGCAGCCCATGGGCAGCGCTTGCGACATTCTTGGGCAGATGGGGGAGGCTTGCCACCGCTCTGCCGCGTGAAGGGGCTTTGAACACACATGCAGCTGATATCGCGCACGGTTCGGACCATGGTTTTCCTGCTCGGCGTCTGCCTTGTCTCTGCGGCCGGCGCACTGGCGCAGGATGGCCTGAAACCGCTGGTCGATGGTCTCGGCGCGACGGCCTTCCCGCAGAAGGTGGAGGCGGTCAAGCAGTTGGCTGCGACGGGCGATCCCAAGGTGCCCGAGATCCTCGACAAGCTGAGCGCCGGCGCCCTGTTTGCGCCGAAGACGGGCGGCGCGGTCTATCTCGTCGAGGGCGGCGTCGTGTCCGATCCGGTGACCGGTGCGCCTGTCGAGGGCGTGGCCGCCGGCAGCCTGCAGAAGATCCGGCTGAACAACATGCTGCGCGGGGCGATCGGCGACGCCATGAGCCAGCTGACCCTGCTCAGCCCTGATCGCAATGCCCGCCTGTCCGCCGCCCAGGCGCTGCTCGCCAGCGGCGACACGGAAAATCTCGCGCTGCTCGACGGTGCGCTGGCAAAGGAAGCCGATGCCGAGGTCAAGGCGGCAATGGAGTCTGCCCGGGCCGTGCTGATCCTGAAAACGGACGCGAGCGCACAGGACAAGAAGGCGGCGATCGAGAATGTCGCGGCGCGCGGCGACCGTGGCGCGCTGAACATCCTGACGGCTGCGCTCGCCACCGCGCCGCCCGAGCTCGTGCCGGTCATTCAGGGCCGCATCGACGGCATCGCCAGCAGCCTTGCGGTTTGGGACGTCGTCCAGAACGTCTGGTACGGCCTGTCGCTCGGCTCCGTTCTCCTGCTCGCCGCCATCGGCCTTGCCATCACCTTCGGCGTCATGGGCGTCATCAACATGGCGCATGGCGAGATGGTGATGCTCGGGGCCTATACGACCTATGTCGTGCAGCAGACCGTCGCGTCGCTGGCGCCCGGTCTTTCCACCTTTTCGCTCGCCTTCGCCGTGCCGATCGCCTTTCTCTTCACGGGCCTGGTGGGCGTCGCCATCGAGCGCGGCATCATCCGCTTTCTCTACGGTCGTCCGCTCGAGACGCTGCTCGCCACCTGGGGTCTGTCGCTGATCCTGCAGCAGACCATCCGCTCCATCTTCGGGCCGACCAACCGGCAGGTGGACAATCCAAGCTGGATGTCGGGCACCTTCGACCTCGGTGGCCTCGCGATCACCTGGAACCGCATGTGGATCATCGCGTTCTCGCTCGCCGTCTTCCTGGCCCTGCTGACGCTGCTCAAGCGGTCACGGCTCGGCCTGCAGATGCGGGCGGTGACGCAGAACCGGCGCATGGCCTCGTCCATGGGCATCCGGACGCCGATGGTGGATGCCATGACCTTCGGCCTCGGTTCCGGCATCGCCGGTATCGCGGGCGTGGCGCTCAGCCAGATCGACAACGTCTCGCCCAATCTCGGGCAGAACTACATCATCGACAGCTTCATGGTCGTGGTCTTCGGCGGGGTCGGCAATCTCTGGGGCACCTTCGTCGGCGCCATGACGCTCGGGATCGCCAACAAGTTCCTCGAGCCCTATGCCGGGGCGGTGCTCGGCAAGATCCTCATTCTCGTCCTTATCATCCTCTTCATCCAGCGGCGGCCGCGCGGCCTGTTCGCGCTCAAGGGAAGGTCGATCGAATAATGTTCACGACCCGGCTCATCCATGCGCATGAGAAGAAGGTGCTGGCACTCGCCGCCCTGATCCTCGTCATCGCCATCGCGGTTCCCGCCTCCAACCTCCTGCTCGATCCCGGCAATGTCCTGCATGTGCCGTCCCATGTCGTGCCGCTGTTCGGAAAATATCTCTGCTACGCGCTGCTTGCCCTCGCGCTCGATCTCGTCTGGGGCTATTGCGGCATCCTCTCGCTCGGCCACGGCGCTTTCTTCGCCCTCGGCGGCTATGCGATGGGCATGTATCTGATGCGCCAGATCGGCGCGCGAGGCGTCTACGCCAATCCTGTTCTGCCCGACTTCATGGTGTTTTTGAACTGGAAGGCGCTGCCCTGGCACTGGACGGGCTTTGACCATTTCGGCTTTGCGGCGCTTATGGTCGTTCTGGTGCCGGGTGTGCTGGCCTTCGTGTTCGGCTGGTTCGCCTTCCGCTCGCGCGTCACCGGCGTCTATCTCTCGATCATCACTCAGGCGATGACCTATGCGCTGCTTCTTGCCTTCTTCCGCAACGAAATGGGGTTCGGCGGCAATAACGGCCTGACCGATTTCAAGGACATCATCGGCTTCAACATCCAGGCGCCGGAGACCCGGGCGACGCTCTTTGCCCTGACCGGCGTGGTTCTCGCCCTCGCGCTGCTTCTCTCCTCGGCCATCGTGCAGTCCAAGTACGGCAAGGTGCTGATCGGGGTGCGGGATGCGGAAAGCCGGACACGCTTTCTCGGCTATCGCGTCGAGAACATGAAGCTCTTCATCTTCACGTTCTCTGCCATGCTCGCGGGCATTGCCGGCGCCCTTTACGTGCCGCAGGTCGGTATCATCAATCCGGGGGAATTTGCCCCCGCCAATTCGATCGAGGTCGTCATCTGGACGGCGGTCGGCGGACGCGGAACGCTGATCGGGCCGATCATCGGGGCGGTGCTCGTCAACTTCGGAAAATCGATCTTCACGGCCGCCTTTCCCGAATTCTGGCTGTTTGCGCTCGGGGCGCTCTTCGTGGCCACCACGCTGTTCCTGCCCAAGGGGATCGTCGGCACCCTTCAGCAGGGTTTTGCCTCTCGTCGCGACCACAAGGCCGCTGCCGAGGCCGAAAAGGGTCGGACGGTTCCGGCCCGCGAGCCGGTCGATGCCCAACCTCAGGCCGCGGAGTGAGTGCGATGGACCAGAAGATCACCACCAGCCTCCTTTACCTCGATGGCGTCTCCGTCTCCTTCGATGGCTTCAAGGCGCTGAACGCACTCTCCTTCGTGGTCGCGCCCGGCGAATTGCGGGCGATCATCGGCCCGAACGGTGCCGGCAAGACGACGATGATGGACATCATCACCGGCAAGACGCGGCCGGACAGCGGCACCGTCTATTTCGACGGCAAGGTCGACCTGACCAAGAAAGACGAGGCCGATATCGCGCAGCTCGGCATCGGCCGAAAATTTCAGAAGCCGACCGTGTTCGAGAGCCAGACGGTCTGGGACAATATCGAGCTCGCGCTCAACCGCAAACGCGGCGTGTTCGCCACCCTGTTCTACACGCTGACGCCGGGCGACAAGGCGCGCATCGAGGAGATTCTGGAGACCGTGCGCATGACCACCCGCAAGGACCATCTGGCCGGCAGCCTGTCGCACGGCCAGAAGCAATGGCTGGAAATCGGCATGCTGCTCGCGCAGGAGCCGAAGCTGCTGCTGGTGGACGAACCCGTCGCCGGCATGACCGACGCCGAGACCGCGGAAACCGCGATCCTTTTGAAGGAGATCGCCAAAACCCGCTCGGTCGTTGTCGTCGAGCATGACATGGGCTTCATCCGCGACCTCGGGGTGAAGGTCACCTGCCTTGCCGAGGGATCGGTGCTCGCCGAGGGTTCGATCGACTTCGTGTCGAGCGACCCGAAGGTCATCGAAAACTATCTGGGACGGTGATGTCCATGTCTGAAAACGTCTCGATGGTCGCAGTCCGGACGGCTGCCGACGGTGGTGCGCTCGTTCGTCGCCGCTTGCGGACGGGTGCTTGGCCGCCTCTCTTCACCGGTCTTGCGGAAGAGAGGACGCGTTGCGCGGCGCGACCCGTTGAAAACCCCGATGCGTCGTTCCCACCCATGCCACGAGGTGTCTCATGCTGACCGTCGACAACATCAACCTTCACTATGGTGCGGCACAGGCCCTGCGCGGCGTCTCCATCACGGCGCCGATGGGCAAGATCACCTGTGTGCTCGGCCGCAACGGCGTCGGCAAGACCAGCCTTCTGCGCGCCGTCACGGGCCAGCATGCGACAAGCGCGGGCAAGGTGACGTTCAACGAGACCGTCATGAACGGCATGGCGCCCTACAATCGCGCACGCCTGGGTGTCGGCTTCGTGCCGCAGGGGCGGGAGGTTTTCCCCCTGCTGACGGTCAAGGAGAATCTGGAGTCGGGTTTCGCGCCCGTCGCCCGCAAGGACCGGTTCGTCCCGGACGAGATCTTCCAGCTGTTTCCGATCCTGAAATCGATGCTCGGTCGTCGCGGCGGGGATCTGTCCGGCGGGCAGCAGCAGCAACTGGCCATCGGCCGGGCTCTCGTCACGCGTCCGAAGATCCTTGTGCTGGACGAGCCGACGGAGGGCATCCAGCCATCGATCATCAAGGATATCGGGCGGGCAATCCAGTATCTGCGGGATTCCACGGGCATGGCAATTCTGCTTGTGGAACAATACCTTGACTTTTGCCGTGAGCTTGCAGACCATGTCTACATCATGGATCGCGGAGAGATTGTGCATGAAGGCCCGGCCGAAACGCTCGACACGCCGGATGCCCGACGGCACCTTACGGTTTGACCGTGCTCGCCCGCAACCAGCAGCCATTGCCCGAACGACAGCGCATGCCTGAAACGCTTTGCGAAACCGCCGCGACCCGGCCTCAGCGCGCCTTCGGACGCGGACGGCTGGTGGCGAAATCGGCCGGCGGACGCACGCGGCTGGAGGAGTTCTATCAGGAGGGCTGCGCCAAGCTGCGCCTTCCCACGATGTTCGATGGCAGCATGGAAGCGGTTCTGATCAACAGCTCCGGCGGGTTGACAGGCGGCGACGAGATGGACTGGCGCTTTGCCGCGGGCGCGGGCACCGATCTGACGCTGACGACGCAGGCCTGCGAAAAGATCTACAAGGCCAGCGCGGGTACGACCTCGGTGACGACGACCATCCGGGCGGGGGCAGGCTCCCGCATCCATTGGCTGCCCCAGGAAACGATCCTGTTCGATCGCGCCTCGATGACGCGCTCGCTCGATGTCGACCTTGCCGCAGATGCCGAATTTCTGGCTGTCGAGGCTGTGTTGCTCGGGCGGACCGCAATGGGCGAACGCATGCGCAACGGCCTGTTTCTCGACCGTTGGCGCATCGTGAAAGGTGGCACCTTGCTGCATGCCGAAAACATGCGCTTGTCAGGCGATGTCGACGCGCTGACCCGTCGTGCCTTCTCGCTGGGCGGCCACGTCGCCTTTGCAACGCTGCTGTTGACCACGGATGGCTGCGAGCAGCACATCAAGGCGATGCGCGAACGCCTGCAGAGCGCTGCCGAAACAGGATCGGGCGGGGTCAGCCACGTCGTGGTGGGCGGGCAGGAAAAACTGGTGGCGCGGATCGTGGCGAAGGACGGTTTCACCTTGCGAAAAATCCTCGTGCCGATGATTTCGCACTTGCGCAAGAGCGGATCTGTGCCGAAAGTCTGGAGCCTGTAGAGAATGTCGAAGAAGATGGTGGGTCGCGTCGCATGAACCTTACTCCGCGGGAAAAAGACAAGCTGCTGATCTCGATGGCGGCCATGGTGGCGCGTCGCCGGCTGGAGCGTGGCGTCAAGCTCAACCATCCCGAAGCCATCGCGCTGATCACGGATTTCGTGGTCGAGGGCGCACGGGACGGGCGTTCCGTGCCCGACCTCATGGAGGCCGGCGCCCATGTCATCACCCGCGCGCAGGTGATGGAGGGGATCCCCGAAATGATCCATGACATCCAGATCGAGGCGACATTCCCGGATGGCACGAAGCTTGTCACCGTTCACGAACCCATTCGCTGAGGTTTCCATGCTGGCGCTTCGACCCAATTGCGAATGCTGCGATACGGACCTGCCGGCCGACAGCCGCGACGCCATGATCTGCAGCTTCGAATGCACCTTCTGCGCGACCTGCGCCGGCGGCGTCCTCGGCGGACGCTGCCCGAACTGCACCGGCGAACTCGTTCGCCGCCCCATTCGTCCTGCCGAGAAGCTGATGAAGAACCCCGCTTCCACCGATCGCGTGGTGAAGGCCGGCGGGTGCGGCATGGCGGCATGACGCCCGCGAACCCGCATCGTCGGACCGTCGTGACTGCCGTGAGTGCCCCGAATGCCATGAATGCCATGAATGCCATGCAGCCTGCCTATCGAGACCTTGAGGAGAGACAGAATGATCCCCGGTGAAATCCTTGCGGCAGAGGGCGAGATCGAACTGAATGTCGGGCTGGAGACGGTGACGATCGAGGTGTCGAACACCGGCGACCGTCCGGTGCAGGTCGGCAGCCACTATCACTTCGCCGAGACCAATGCCGGCCTCACCTTCGATCGTGCGGCCGCCCATGGCCGGCGGCTCGACATTCCGGCTGGTACGGCGGTCCGGTTCGAGCCGGGGCAGACGCGCGACGTGACGCTCATCCCCTTTGCCGGCAAGCGGGAGGTCTATGGTTTCCGCCAGAAGATCATGGGTGCGCTCTGAGATGGCAAGGCTGATGGTCTTTTCGGGCGCTGCCCTGGTTTCGGGACTGTTTCTCGCAGCCACGCCCGCCGCTGCGGCCGGCGCCGACGAGCCCGATTGCAACAATGCAACGACCCAGAGCGACATGACGCTGTGCGCGCAGATGGATTACGATACGGCCGATGCGGCGTTGAACGCGGCCTATCGCAAGACGCTGGCGCGTGCTCAGGCGGCGGACAAGGATCTTGCCGATCTCGGCGACGACATGGTCGGCGCGGTCGATGCGCTGAAGACGGCGCAGCGTGCCTGGATCGCCTATCGCGACGGACAGTGCGCGCTGGCAGGCTTCGAGGCGCGGGGCGGGACGATGGAGCCCATGCTGGTGGCCGGCTGTCTCGCGGAGCTGACCACCAAGCGGACGGAAGAACTGGATGCGGCATTGGCCGAGCAATGATCGCCGCACCCACGAGCCGCGCGGGCCGGCGGATATCGGGCAGGCGGTCCCTTGCGGCCAGAGGATCTGCCGACCGTTCGGCAGGAAGACGGCCGGCGCTCGGGATCCGCGGAGCCGAAAGGCCTTAAGCACGGAACACGGGAGCATGGAACAGGGCAACATGGAACAGGCAAGCTTGGAACAGGGAGGCGGGGGACGATCGTGAAGACCGGGGCGCGCATCGTGATTGTCGGCAATGGGCCGGTGCCGGACGGCACTGCCCCCGAGATTGCGTCTGCCGACTGCGTCATCCGCTTCAATGACTGCCGCTCCTACCGCGCGGGACAGCGCACGGATGTCGTTGCCGTCTGCAACACAGGTCGCCCGGCAAAGATGATGCTCGGACAGCCGGCTTTGCAGGTACCGGCGAGCCTCGTGCCGACGGCTTGGGCGGCGCATCCCGCCGTTGTCGCGGCGAAACAGCTCTGGTGCGTCCGCGATCCCGCGCTTTTCGAAACCCTGCGGACACCCCTTGCGACCACGCATCCCGAACTCGACGATTTCTGCGACGACGAGACGGCTGCCTTCGAAGCCTTCGCACAGGCATCCGGGAAGACGTTCCGGGTGCTCGATGCGCAGACGCAGCGGTTCGTGGAGTCGATGCTCTCCGGTTTCTCGCCCACACGCTACGTCGTGCCGAGCAGCGGCCTTGTCGTTATCGCCGATGTGCTCGGCGCACATCCCGACGCCGATATCACGCTTGCCGGCTTCACCCATGTCGGATGGGAGGGGCACCCGTTCGCCGCCGAGCGGCAACTGGTCGATCGCTGGATCGCCGAGGGCCGGCTTCGACGGCTGGATGCGGCACCGGCCGTGTCTTTCGCGGTCGGGCGTTAGGAGAGCGGCATGGGCGAAGCTCTCAGGATGAAAACGGGCACGATCACCAAGGCCATGATCGCATCCCCGTCGCCCCATGCGCATCATCCCGGCGGCACTCCGGACCATCCGGGCGGCGAGAGCAACCGTCGCACTGGCGGCCTTTCGCCCGTTATATTCGATCGCGCTGCTGGCCGGTCATCCCTTTTTTCCGAGCTTTCGAGGTAGTCCCATGTCCTACAAGATGTCCCGCGCCGCCTATGCCAACATGTTCGGCCCGACGACCGGTGACCGGGTCCGGCTGGCGGATACGGAGCTTTTCATCGAGGTGGAGAAGGATTTCACCACCTATGGCGACGAGGTGAAGTTCGGCGGCGGCAAGGTCATCCGGGATGGCATGGGCCAGAGCCAGGTGACGCGGGCCGATGGCGCGGTGGATACCGTCATCACCAATGCGCTGATTGTCGATCACTGGGGCATCGTCAAAGCCGATATCGGGCTGAAGGATGGGTTGATCGTCGCGATCGGCAAGGCGGGCAACCCGGATACCCAGCCGAATGTCGACATCATCGTCGGACCCGGCACGGAGGCGATCGCCGCCGAAGGCAAGATCATCACGGCCGGAGGCATGGACAGCCATATCCACTTCATCTGCCCGCAGCAGATTGAAGAAGCGCTCATGTCGGGCCTCACGACGATGCTCGGCGGCGGCACGGGGCCGGCGCACGGCACGCTCGCCACGACATGCACGCCCGGCCCCTGGCATCTGGCGCGCATGATCGAGGCCGCCGATGCCTTCCCCATGAACCTCGCCTTTGCCGGCAAGGGCAATGCATCCCTGCCGGGCGCGCTGGTCGAGATGGTGCTGGGTGGCGCGACCTCGCTGAAGCTGCACGAAGACTGGGGCACAACGCCTGCTGCCATCGACTGCTGCCTGTCGGTCGCCGACGAGTACGACGTGCAGGTGATGATCCACACGGACACGCTGAACGAAAGCGGCTTCGTCGAGGACTCCATCGCCGCGTTGAAGGGCCGCACTATCCACGCCTTCCATACCGAAGGGGCCGGAGGCGGGCATGCGCCCGACATCATCAAGATCTGCGGTCAGCCGAACGTCATCCCGTCCTCCACCAACCCGACGCGGCCCTACACGATCAATACGCTGGCCGAGCATCTGGACATGCTGATGGTCTGCCATCACCTGTCGCCGTCGATCCCCGAGGACATCGCCTTTGCCGAAAGCCGGATCCGCAAGGAGACGATCGCGGCGGAGGACATTCTTCACGATATCGGCGCCTTCTCGATCATCTCGTCCGACAGCCAGGCGATGGGCCGCGTCGGCGAGGTCGCGATCCGTACCTGGCAGACCGCCGACAAGATGAAGCGGCAGCGCGGCCGCCTGCCGGGCGAGACCGGCGACAACGACAACATGCGGGTGAAGCGTTACATCGCGAAATACACCATCAACCCGGCCATCGCACATGGTCTCAGCCACGCGATCGGATCGGTGGAGGTCGGCAAGCGGGCGGATCTCGTGATGTGGAGTCCGGCCTTCTTCGGGGTCAAGCCGGACATGGTCCTGCTCGGCGGCGTGATCGCGGCAGCGCCGATGGGCGATCCGAACGCCTCCATTCCGACGCCGCAGCCGGTGCACTACCGGCCGATGTTCGGCGCCTATGGCAAGGCGCGAACCAATTCGTCCGTTACCTTCGTGTCGCAGGCTTCGCTCGATGCCGGTCTCGCAGCCAAGCTCGGCGTGGCAAAGACGCTAATGGCGGTGAAAAACACACGCGGCGGGATCGGCAAGGCCTCGATGATCCACAACAGCCTGACGCCGATGATCGAGGTCGATCCGGAAACCTACGAGGTGCGGGCGGATGGCGAGTTGCTGACCTGCGAGCCCGCAACAGTGCTGCCGATGGCGCAGCGCTATTTCCTGTTCTAGACCGGTGCGCGCGGTCCTGACGCTCGATGGCAGGCTCGGCGGACGCCGGCCGATATGCACCGTATGAGGCGGCTGCGCCCGGCCGTGCGAAGACTGGGGATCGGTCTCGCGCTCCTCACGCTTCTCCTCGCGCTGGCCGCAGGGTTCGGCGCGATCCTGCCGCAACCCTTGTTTGCGCCATCAGGCGACGGCGGAGAGGGGACGCGGCGGATCCTGGTTCTCTCCAACTCGATCCACACCGATATCGCTATTCCCGTGGATACGGAAAGCCTCGAGCGGTTCTCGTTTCTTCGCGAGAACGGCGTACCGGTCGATGATCCCGCGGCACGGTGGATGGTGTTCGGTCGGGGCGGGCGCGCCTTCTATCTTCAGACGCCGACCTGGGCGGACCTGAGACCGCTTCCCCTTCTGCGCGGACTGACGCTCGATCGGGCGGTGTTGCATGTGGACGTGCTCGGTGCGCTGGACGAGCCGACGCCCACGGTGCAGGGTTACGACATCGGGCCTGTCGCCTATCAGCGGCTGCTCGAGACGATCGCGGCCGACTTCGAACGGCTGCATGGGCAGGTCGTGCCGGTGCCGGATGTGCGCTATGGGCAGACCGATCGTTTCTTCGAGGCGACCGGCTGGTTCACGGCGTTGGCCGGCTGCAACACCTGGACGGCGCGTGTCTTGCGCGCGGCGGGGCTTCGCACGGGGGTCTGGAACCCGCTGCCGGTATCGCTCGCCTTTTCTCTCCAGCATTTTAATTGATCGAGGACGTCATGCCGTATCGCTCCACCGCCATCGTTTCTCCGGCTCCGGCCGATATCACACCCGTTGCCCTGTTGCGCCTGCCGCACGACCAGCGGCATCTGCGACGCAAGCTCCTGCATCTGCCGGATGACGACGTCGTCATGCTGGACCTGAAGCAGGCCGTGATGCTCGCCGATGGCGATGCGCTGGTGCTGGACGGCGGCGGCTATATCCTGATTGCCGCCGTGGAGGAGGCACTGTACGAGATCAAGCCGCGCGACCGTCTTCACCTGATCGAGCTCGCCTGGCATCTGGGCAACCGTCATCTCCAGGCCGAGATCCGCGAGGACCGCATCGTCATCCTGCGCGATCCCGTCATCCGCTCCATGCTGATCGGGCTCGGTGCCGACGTTCAGGAGGTGACGGCGCCCTTCCAGCCGATGCGCGGCGCCTATCACAGCGGGCACGGGCATGATCATGGTCCGGATCAACACCATGATCACGGCCATGGCGGGAAGGGGCACGAGCATTCCCATGACGGATAGGCTTTGCCAGGCGACGCGGGCGGACCGTCCTGACACAGAGACGAACACCGGGAGCACGCAGGCGCTTCTCAGGCTGATGGCATGGCTGTCGCCGGCGTTTCCCGTCGGGGCCTTCTCCTATTCGAGCGGGCTCGAGCAGGCCGTGGCCGATGGAAGCGTTGCGGATCCGACGTCGCTCGAGGATTGGCTGTCCGGCGCGCTTGCGCAGGGAACGACCTGGAACGATGCCGTGCTGCTCGCGGAAAGCTATCGCGCGGCCGGAAAGGTCGATGCACTCCACGCTGTCGCCGCTCTTGCAGAGGCCATGGCGGGAAGCCGGGAGCGCCAGATGGAGACCCTGCTGCAGGGAGAGGCCTTTCTCGCCGCAGCGTCCGCCTGGCCGGCCGGGATCGAGGTTTCGCTGCCGGAGCGCGTCGCCTATCCGGTTGCCCTCGGCACCCTTGCCGGCCTTCATGGCACAGGGCTCGCGCCGGCGATTGCGGCCTATCTGCATGCGGCCCTCTCCAACCAGATCTCCGTGGCGATCCGGTGCGGCGTGCTTGGCCAGCGCGCCGGCGTGGCCATGCTGGCGGGGCTGGAAGCCGACGTGGCGGCGACAGCGGCACGCGCGGCCGCAAGCTCGCTTGAGGATCTCGGCTCTGCCGGCTTTCTGGCAGACGTCGCAGGCCTTCGCCACGAGACGCTGGCATCTCGCCTCTTCCGGTCGTAAGGCGTGAAAGACGTTGCCCCGAGGGGCGCATTTGAAAGGACACTCTGATGGCATCCACCCATGGTCCCCTGCGCGTCGGCATCGGCGGCCCGGTCGGCTCGGGCAAGACGGCTCTGACGGACAAGCTGTGCAAGGCCATGCGCGACAGATGGTCTGTCGCCGTGGTCACCAACGACATCTACACGCAGGAAGATGCCGAAGCGCTGGTGCGCATGCAGGCGCTGCCATCCGACAGGATCGTCGGCGTCGAGACAGGCGGTTGCCCGCACACCGCCATCCGGGAGGATGCGACGATCAACCTGCAGGCCATTGCCGACCTCAATCGCCGCATCCCGGACCTTGACGTCGTGTTCATCGAGTCCGGCGGCGACAATCTCGCGGCGACCTTCTCGCCCGATCTCGCCGACATCACGCTCTACGTCATCTCCGTCTGCCAGGGCGAGGAGATTCCCCGCAAAGGCGGTCCGGGCATCACGCGCTCTGATCTTCTCGTCATCAACAAGAAGGATCTCGCGCCTTATGTCGGGGCCGACCTCGACGTCATGCAGCGCGACGCTGACCGCATGCGCCAATCCCGCCCGTTCGTGTTTTCCGACATGAAGCGCGGCGAGGGCGTGGAGCGGATCGTGGAATTTCTGCGGGTCGAAGGCGGGCTGTAGGAGACCTGTCGAGAACCGACGCACATCCGCGCCCCCACCTGCGGGCAAGGGGCCCGGGCGGGGAAGCGGTCGGCAAGGGCGGGTGCGGCACCGAGCCCGCCGTCTACTCCGCAGCGAGAGCCGGGTGCGTCACGACGGTGCCTCCGACGGCACGCAGCGTGCCCGGCGTGGCGCGGCTTTCCAGGCGATCGAGGCGCTCCTGCAGCGTTTCGATCGTTTCGGCCTGTTCCGCGAGCTTTTCCGTCAGTGCCGTATTTTCGAGCGGGATGGTCTCGGCCTCCTTGCGGCCGACGAGACCGCCGAAGGCCCAGCCAAGCAGGCGCGACAGGTCGTCCATGATCAGGAAGAACGACGGCACGACCACCAGCGACAGGACCGTGGAGACGATGATCCCGCCGATGACGGCGATGGCCATCGGCGCGCGGAACGATCCGCCTTCGCCGACCCCGAGCGCGGACGGCAGCATGCCCGCGGACATGGCGATGGACGTCATGATGATCGGCCGGGCCCGCTTGCGCCCCGCCTCCACCATGGCATCCACCCGTTCCATGCCCTGACGCTTCATCTCGATGGCGAAATCGACCAGGAGGATGGCGTTCTTGGTGACAATGCCCATCAGCATGAGGATGCCGATGAGGACGGGCATGGAGAGCGCATTGTTGGTGACGATGAGGCCCAGTGCGACGCCGCCGATGGCGAGCGGCAACGAGAACAGGATCGTGAAGGGCTGGATCACATCCTTGAACAGGAGGATCAGCACCACGAGCACGAGGAGCAGGCCGAGCAGCATGGCATGGACGAAGCCGGACTGCATTTCGGCCTGGACCTCGGCGTCGCCGCTTTCCAGGAAGCGGACGCCCTTCGGCAGGTTGACCTCGCTCGCGGCCTGTTTGAAGCGATCCGAGGCCGTGTTGAGCGCAACGCCGACCGGCAGGTCCGCGCCGATCGTGACGACGCGGAAGCGGTCATAGCGCTTGATGGAACTCGGGCCTTCCGAATAGGCGATATCGGCCACGCTCGAGATGGGCACCAGTGCGCCGGATGCCGTCTGGATCCGGATGTTGCGGATGGCGGCCAGATCCGTGCGGACGCCGGTGTCGAGCTGCACGCGAATGGGGATCTGCCGGTCGTCGAGCGAGATCTTCGTCAGCGCCGCGTCGATGTCGCCGATGGTCGCAACCCGCAGGACATCGGAGAGCTGGGACGTGGTGATGCCGAGCCGCGACATGCGTTCCGTCAGCGGACGCAGCTGCAGTTCCGGGCGCGGCAACGCACCGTCGGGGCTCACATTGGCGAGCGTCGGCTCGTTGCGAAGCCTGGCCTGCAGCAGGCCGACGGCATCGCTAAGGGACGCTTCGTCATTGGACAGAAGGTTGAATGCCAGGTCGCGCTCGCCGCGGTCGTTCAGCTTCAGCACGCGCACATCCGGAATGGTGTGAATGGCGGCAAAAATCTGGGACTCGATCTGGGACTGGGGAATGACGCGGCCTGTCGGCGGCAGCTTGGGCATGTACTGGCCCACCACCGGAAGCCGGCCCAGGAGATTGTTGACCAGCTTGTTGACGAGCGAATGGTCGAGCTTCTTGAGAAGGACCGTGATCGTCGCGCGACGCAGCTCGAGGTCGCCCTTCGGCGATGCCCCGCCCAGCACGAAGATGCCGTCGACGCCCGCGAAACCCTTGATCCGGTCGTAGATTTCTGCGGTCGTCCGGTCGGTATCCTCCAGCATGGCATCCGGCGGCAGTTCGACGGAGAGCACGATGCGCGACGCATCTTCCGGCGGCAGGAAGCTGCCGGGAACGGTCAGCAGCAGCTGTACCGAGCCGACGAGGAAGGCAATCGCGACGGCGAGCGTCAGATAGCGCATGTACCAGCGCCGCGTGGTGGTCGAGACCAGCCAGCTGTAGCCGCGCATGATGACGCCGTCGCGCGCTTCGCCATGCCCGTCGCCATCGCCGGAGCGCATGAGATAGGCTGCCATGACCGGCGTGATCAGTCGCGCCACCATGAGCGAGAAGAACACGGAAACCGCGACGGTCAGGCCGAACTGGATGAAGTACTGGCCGGGGATGCCCGGCATGAAGGACACCGGCACGAAGACCGCGATGATCGTGAAGGTGGTGGCGATGACCGCAAGACCGATCTCGTCCGCCGCCTCGATCGACGCCCGATAGGGCGATTTGCCCATCTTGATGTGCCGGGCGATGTTTTCGATCTCGACGATCGCGTCATCCACGAGAATGCCGGTTGCCAGCGTCAGGGCCAGGAACGAGACGAGGTTGAGCGAGAAGCCGAGCAGGTCCATGACCCAGAAGGTCGGAATGGCCGACAGGGGCAGGGCCAGCGCGGAAATCAGCGTTGCGCGCCAGTTCCGCAGGAACAGGAGAACGACGGCCACGGCCAGCAGGGCGCCTTCGATCAGCGTGTGCAGGGCCGCTTCGTAATTGCCGTAGGTGAAGTACACGCTGTCGTTGATCAGCTGGATCGAAACGCCGGGATTGGCGGCCCGGACGGCGTCCAGCGACTTTGCAACGGTTTCGGCGACGGTGACCTCGCTTGCGCCCTTGGAGCGGAACACGGCGAAGGTGACGACGGGCGTGCCGTCGAAGCGCGAGAAACTTTTCGGTTCTTCATAGGTGTCCGTGACGGTGCCGAGTTCCGAAAGGCGCACGAAGCGTCCGTTCGGCATAGCGATCATCGTATCGGCCAGCGCCGAGACGGAGCGGGCGTCACCGAGCGTACGGATCGCCTGTTCGCTGCCGCCGATCTGCCCGCGGCCGGAACCGAGGTCGGTGTTCATCTTGCGCAGCTGCGCGTTCACGTCGGTCGCCGTGATCCCATAGGAATTGAGGCGGCTGTCGCTGAGTTCGACGCGCACTTCGCGATCGGCGCCGCCGTAGCGGTCGATCCGGCCGATGCCGGTCTGGCCCTGCAAGGCGCGCTTGATCGTATCGTCCACGAACCAGCTGATCTCTTCCAGCGTCATGTCCGGAGCAGAGACGGCAAAGGTCTGGATCGCCTGACCCTCGACATCGATCTTGGCGACGATCGGCTCCTCGATTCCCGCCGGAAGGTCGCCGCGGATCCGGTCGATCGCATCCTTGGTGTCCTGCACCGCCTGGTTCGTCGGGATCTCGATCTCGAACTCGACGGCGGTCGTGGAAATGCCGTCGGTAATGGTCGAGGTGACGTGCTTGACCCCGGCAATGCCGGCGACGGCGTCCTCGATCTCCTTGGTGACCTGCGTTTCCAGCTCGGCCGGCGCAGCGCCGCTCTGCGCGACGGCGA
The DNA here is from genome assembly GCF_001424065.1 of Rhizobium sp. Leaf384. Taxonomy (GTDB): domain Bacteria; phylum Pseudomonadota; class Alphaproteobacteria; order Rhizobiales; family Rhizobiaceae; genus Ferranicluibacter. Next base: position 238,536 of record NZ_LMQE01000007.1, on the reverse strand, counting down.
TGGAAACGATGGGCACATCGATGTTGGGGAAGCGTGTGATCGGCAGCGCGTTGAACGACTGATAGCCGAGAAACATCAACAGCACGAAGGTGAGGATCGGTGCGATCGGATTGCGAATGGCCCAGGCCGAAAAATTCATGGCGGGTCGATCCTCAGTTGGTGGCCGTCTTGCCAGTGGTGTCTGTCAGCCTGACCGGCGTGATCCTGTCGCCATCGCGAACATAGGCACCGGCCTTCGCCACGACCTCGTCGCCTTCCTCGAGGCCCGAGACGACCTCGATGTAGCGACCGTCCTGAATGCCCGTCTCGATCCGGGCCATCTCGACCACGCCGTCGCGCACCTTGCGCACGACCGTTTCGCTCTTGCCGCTGGTCACGGCCGTGAGGGGAAGGGCCAGGGCCTGCTTTTCCTCCACCGTGATGTCGGCATTGGCATACATGCCGATGCGCGCCTTTTCGGACTCGGGGATGCTGATGAAGACGGTGCCGAGGCGGGTATCGGCGTCGACGGTCGGCGATATCAACCGGATCGTGCCGTCGAGCGTGACGCGGCTATCGGCAAGCTTCAGCTTGGCCTTCTGGCCGACGGCGAGCTTCAGGAGATCGCTTTCCGAGACGTCGGCGCGCATCTCCACGGCGCCGTCGCGGATGATGGTGAAAAGCGGCTGTCCGGAGCCGGCGGCGATGGCGCCGACTTTGGCTGTCCGGGCGGAGACCGTGCCGGCGACCGGCGCCTTGATGGTGGTGCGCGCCAGGCGGAGGTCCACGTCTGCGATCTGCGCTTCGACGACCTTGATGTCGGACTGCGCAACGGCGATCAGCTGTTCGGCAGAGGTGACGCGCGCCAGCGCGGCCGCCGCGGCGGCCTCCGTCTGGTCGGCAAGGGCGGTGGAAACCGAACCCGATGTCAGGAGCCGGGCGTTGCGCTCGGAAACGCGGACGGCCTCTTTCGCATTGGCTTGCGCTTCGACGAGCTGGGCTTGATACTGGGCGAGCGACGCCTGCGCCTTGGCGAGGCTGGCCTCGTTCTGGCCGCGCGTGAGCAGGAGCGCGTCCTCGTTCAACGTCGCCATCGTTGCGTCGGCCTCGACCTTGTCGCCGATATCCACCGCAAGGCTGCGGATCGACAGGCCTTCGACGAGCGGCTGCACGAAGGTTTCCTCGACCGCCTGAATGGTCCCGGTCGCAATGACCCGGTCGATGACCTTGCGCGTCTCGGCCTTGGTGACGACGATGGACGGGTAGCTGGCCGCAGGCTTGGCGTCCGAATTGTCCGCCTCAGGCGTTGCCGTTTCCTGGGTCTGGCTCTGGACCTGGGCTTGAGCCTCGGCCTGGGCTGCCGATGCCGAAACGGGCAACCATGCCAGCAGGAGAGCCGTCAGGACGGCTGGAAACGGCGTTCGTTCCGAAGCGGGCCTGTCCGCATGCATGCCACTTGCCAAGCTACGTTCACCCGCCATCGGCGCGTCCTCATCACTGAATTATGCTGAAAGACGACCAACGCCGTCTTGTCTGCCCCATCATCGCAAGGCTGGCGCCACGCCCCCGCGGCAGCCTACCCGGCGTCCTCTATAGCATTGTCCGAGGTTTCGTGCTCGGAGAATCATCGGCACAATGACGTCTGAAACCCCGGAGCCCTTTGGTCTGCAGAGGTCTGATTGTCTATGGCGTCGGGATCAGGCATTTTTCAGGCAGACGGGCCCGGCAACTGGCTCCGGCAGGAACCGAAACGCGAAACGCGCGGCCGGAGCCGCGCGCTGTCGAATGTCAAATGCCGATCGGCTTGCTGGCTACTTCAGCGCTGCGTCGGTGATCTCGTGCGTCCAGGCGCCGGTGGGCTCCTTGGTGATGACGGGGTCGGAGCCGCCCTTCATCAGCGATGCGACCGTGCGGGTGTAGTCGGCCTCGTCCAGCGCGCCGTTGGAGCCGGCGGTCAGCTTGGCAATCTCGCCCATCATGCGCTTCTGGTGCTCTTCGGTCTGGGCGCCGGTCGCGTCGTTTTCCAGCACGATGCCGGCGGCCTCGTCGACGTTCTCTTCGGCGTATTTCCAGCCCTTCATCGAGGCGCGCACGAACTTGACCATCTTGTCCTTGAACGCCTGGTCCTTGAGCTTGTCTTCAAGCACGTAGAGGCCGTCTTCGAGCGTCGCTACGCCCTGATCCTCGTATTTGAACGTCACCAGATCCTCCGGCTTGATGCCGGCGTCGAGAACCTGGCCGTATTCGTTATAGGTCATGGTGGAGATGCAGGCGGCCTGCTTCTGGATCAGCGGATCGACGTTGAAACCCTGCTTGAGGACGGTCACGCCATCCGGCCCGCCATCGGTCTTGAGGCCGAGCTGGCTCATCCAGGACAGGAACGGATATTCGTTGCCGAAGAACCAGACGCCGAGCGTCTTGCCCTTGAAGTCGGCGGGGCTCGTCACGCCGCTTTCCTTGAGGCAGGTCAGCATCATGCCGGACCGCTTGAACGGCTGGGCGATATTGACGAGGGCGACACCCTTTTCGCGGGTGGCGAGGGCCGAGGGCATCCAGTCGACCACGACATCGGCTCCACCGCCGGCGATGACCTGCGGAGGCGCGATATCCGGACCGCCCGGCTTGATCTCGACGTCAAGACCTTCCTCCTCGTAGAAGCCCTTGTCCTTGGCGACGTAATAGCCGGCAAACTGTGCCTGCGTGACCCATTTCAGCTGCAGCGTGACCTTGTCCGCTGCCATGGCGTCGAAGGCGGCCAGCGAGAGAGCACTGGACAGGAGAAGCGATGCGATTGTCCGTTTCATGTTCGTTCCCTTTGTTATCGTTCGTCTTCTTTTTACGCCCGCCCACCGCGGACGGACGGATGCCAGAACGTGACGACGCGTTCCACCAGCGCCACCACACCATAGAACACCGAGCCGGCCAGCGCCGCCACGGCGATCTCCGCCCAGACCATGTCGACATTCATGCGCCCCACCTCGGTGGAGATGCGAAAGCCCATGCCGACGATCGGGGTGCCGAAGAATTCCGCGACGATGGCACCGATCAGGGCCAGCGTCGAGTTGATCTTCAACGCATTGAAAATGAAAGGCCAGGCGGCCGGCAGCCGGAGCTTGATCAGCGTCTGGAACCAGGAAGCCGCATAGGTCTGCATCAGATCCTTTTCCATGCTGCTGGCCGCGGCAAGCCCTGTCACCGTGTTCACCAGCATGGGGAAGAACGTCATGATGACGACGACCGCCACCTTGGACGGCCAGTCGAAGCCGAACCACATGACCATGATCGGGGCGACGCCCACGACGGGGAGGGCGGACACGAAGTTTCCGAGGGGCAGAAGCCCTTTCTGCAGGAAGGGCGAGCGATCGATGGCGATGGCGACCAGGAAGCCGAGACCGCAACCGGCGACATAGCCGGTGAGCACGGATTTGAGGAAGGTCTGCCGGAAGTCGGCCCAGAGCGTGGGCAGGGACGAGATCAGCCGCGTCCAGATCATGGATGGCGGCGGCAAGAGGACGGCCGGCACGGCGAAGCCGCGCACGAGGCCCTCCCAGAGGACGAGGAGGCTGATGCCGAAAAGGATCGGCACGGCAAGGCGGATGGCGCGCGCCGAGGCCTTCGAGGCTGGTTTCCGGCGCACCAGCCATTCGTTGAGTGCCCAGGCGGCAAGCCAGAAGAGCACGGCGGGAAGAATGGCGTTCATGGGCGGGCTCCCATGCGGCGAAGCACAGCGGCGTGCGCGGCACCGACGAGAAGAACGAGGATCGCGGCAAGGCCCGCCGCCATGAACAGGGCCGACCAGATCTGGACGGTCTGCCCGTAATAGGAGCCGGCCAGAAGGCGCGCGCCGAGCCCGGCGACGGCACCCGTCGGCAGTTCGCCGACAATGGCGCCCACCAGCGAGATGGCGACGGCCACTTTCAGCGAGGCGAACAGATATGGCATGGACGCCGGCCAGCGCAGCTTCCAGAAGAGTTGCGCGGGGCTGGCATTGTAGGTGCGCATCAGGTCGAGCTGGATCTGTTCCGGACTGCGCAGACCCTTCACCATGCCGACCGCGATCGGGAAGAACGAGAGATAGGTCGAGATCAGCGCTTTCGGCAGCAGACCGGAAATGCCGATGGCGTTGAGCACGACGATGATCATCGGGGCGATCGCGAGAATCGGGATGGTCTGGCTGGCGATGATCCAGGGCATCAACGAGCGGTCCATGGCCCTGTTGTGCACGATGCCGACCGCCAGGGCGATGCCGAGCAGGGTGCCGAGACCGAAGCCGACCAGCGTGGCGGAGAGCGTGATCCAGGCGTGATAGACGAGGCTGCGCTTGGAGGTCACCGGCTTGTTGATCGTCGTGTCCCAGAGTTCGGCGATCACCTGATGCGGCGCCGGCAGAACCGGCCGCGCCTGCGCCATCGTCCGCGGTACGATCTCCGCGAAGGTCACGCTTGTTCCGGCCCGGCCGGCCGTGTCGCGTTCGAACGGCGCATTGAGGAAAACGGCGGCGGCGTACCAGACGAGGAGGAGCACGGCGAGAATGGTGAGGACGGGAATGATCTTTTCGCGCGTCGTCATGGGGTGCTCTCTCCGGCGCGCGACGGGCGGCTGTTCGTCCGCGGCATCCGGTCGCTACTCGTCATAGCTGTGTCCCGCCCGCAGACCGTCCCGGACACGGCTGGCGATTTCCAGGAATTCGGGCGTTTCGCGGATATCCAGCGGCCGCTCCCGTGGCAGGGTCGACTCGATCACGTCGGTGATCCGGCCCGGACGCGGGCTCATCACGACGATCTTGGTGGAGAGGTAGACGGCCTCGGGGATGGAGTGGGTGACGAAGCAGATGGTCTTTTCGGTGCGGGCCCAGAGCTCGAGAAGCTGCTCGTTCAGGTGGTCGCGCACGATTTCGTCCAGTGCTCCGAACGGTTCATCCATCAGCAAGAGGTCCGCATCGAAGGCGAGCGCGCGGGCGATGGAGGCGCGCTGCTGCATGCCGCCGGAGAGCTGCCAGGGAAACTTCTTGCCGAAACCCGACAGGTTGACGAGAGCCAGCGTGCGCTCGATCCGCGCGCGTTTCTCGGCGTCGCCATAGCCCATGATCTCCAGCGGAAGCGCGATGTTTTGCTCGATCGTACGCCAGGGATAGAGGGCTGCGGCCTGGAAGACGTATCCATAGGACCGGTTCTTCCGCGCATCCTCGGGCGTCGTGCCGTTGACCGTGATTGTGCCGGCGGTGGGCGTCTCGAGATCCGCGATGACGCGCAGGAATGTGGTCTTGCCGCAGCCGGACGGGCCGATGAAGGAGACGAAATCGCCCTTGCGGACGTCGAGATCGACCCCGGTCAGGGCGGTGACCGGCCCGTCGTCGGTCTTGAAGGTCAGGCCGAGACCTCGAGCCGAGACGACGGATCGGCCATCGGCCGGCCGGCTGTCGGCATCGGGGCCTGTCGGGGAAAGGGCATCGGGTGTCATCTGCGGCATTGCGAAAGCGGTCCCCATGTGGTGCCGTCCTTGAAACGGATCGTATAGCCCTTCGCGCCGCGGTCGAGCGCGACGGTTTCCTTCGGGCCGACCTCGCCTTCGGCATCGCACTGGGTGCGGACGCTGAAGCCGGATGGCGTCTTCTTCGCCGTTCCCTCGAACTGGCAGTAGGCCGTGGCCGTGGTGATGCCTTCGTCGTTGAGGAGAAAGAACACATCCGCGCCGCTCGACTCGCTCGTCAGGACATAGGCGCAGCCTTCCGCATCACCATAGGCGCCGTCGAGAAAGCTGGGCGCAGCGACGCTCACGCCCGACACGCAGCCGCAGGCGGCAATGAGCGCGAGCATGCGCATCAGACGCCACTCGCCGGGATGCCGGTCCGCGTCACCTTGCGCGGCGCCGTGATTTCCTTCCAGGTCGACAAGGCCTTGGACACCGGCGTGACCGGGGGCCGGCGGACGAAAGCGCCATGGCCCTCGCGTGTTTTCACCGTATCCTCCTCGATCGCGACCATGCCGCGCGTCAGCGTGTAGCGAGGCAGGCCGGTCACGGTCTTGCCCTCGAAGACGTTGTAGTCGATCGCCGACTGCTGGGTCTTGGCGGAAATGACCTTCGTCCGTTTCGGATCCCAGACGACGAGGTCGGCATCGGCGCCGACGAGGATCGCGCCTTTCTTCGGGTAGATGTTGAGGATCTTCGCGATGTTGGTCGACGTCACCGCAACGAACTCGTTCATGGTGATGCGGCCTGTCGCCACGCCATGCGTCCAGAGCATCGGCATGCGATCTTCCAGCCCGCCGGTCCCGTTCGGAATCTTGCGGAAATCGCCAAGGCCGGAGCGCTTCTGTTCGGTGGTGAAGGCGCAGTGATCCGTCGCCACGCATTGCAGCGACCCGGACGAAAGGCCGGCCCAGAGGCTGTCCTGGTGCTGCTTGCTGCGGAATGGCGGCGACATCACGCGGCGGGCGGCATGGTCCCAGTCACCGTTGGCATATTCGCTTTCGTCGAGCGTCAGGTGCTGAATGAGGGGCTCGCCATAGACCCGCATGCCCTTCTGCCGGGCGCGGCGGATGGCTTCGTGGCTTTGCTCGCAGGAGGTGTGGACGATATAGACCGGACAGCCCGCCATGTCGGCGATCATGATCGCGCGGTTCGTCGCCTCGCCCTCGACCTCGGGCGGGCGGGAATAGGCATGCGCCTCCGGCCCGTCGTTGCCTTCGGCCATGAGCTTGGCCTGCATCTGCGCCACGACGTCGCCATTCTCGGCATGGACGAGCGGGAGCGCGCCAAGCTCTGCACAGCGCTGGAAGGACGCGAACATTTCGTCGTCGTCCACCATCAGCGCACCCTTGTAGGCCATGAAATGCTTGAAGGTGTTGATGCCTTTGTCGCGGACGATCGCCTCCATCTCCTCAAATACCTGCGCACCCCACCAGGTGATCGCCATGTGGAAGGAATAGTCGCAGGCCGCCCGCGAGGTCTTGTTGTGCCACATGTCGAGCGCGTCGAGCAGCGACTGGCCCGGATTCGGCAGCGCGAAATCCACCACCATCGTCGTTCCCCCGGCCAGTGCCGCGCGGGTGCCGCTCTCGAAATCGTCGGCGGAATAGGTGCCCATGAACGGCATTTCGAGATGGGTATGGGGGTCGATGCCGCCGGGCATGACGTAGCAGCCCGTCGCGTCGAGCACATCGCCGCCGGTCAGGTTGGGTCCGATCTCGGCGATCACGCCGTTCTCGATGCGGATGTCCGCGGCGTAGGTCAGGTCGGCCGTGACGATGGTGCCGTTCTTGATGATGGTGGTCATGGGTGTTCCTCCTCCGGCTTCCTTAGTGTGGCTGCGGGATGCTCGCCTGTCGCAAGCCTGTAATGTTGATCAAGGCGGCTTCGACCTGCGACATGTCAAAGCCTGGACGGGGGCCGAGCATCATGCGCATCGCCATCTTGTTGCGGTGGGTCGTCGTGTCGGAGGGTGGGGTGAGCTTCGATGTCCGCATTCGCGTGAAGACTGACGGCGGGCCGGGGTTTTCCGAATATTCCCGGAAACACGGCAAGGATGACGTCCCACGCTGCACCCTCACGGACGATTCCCAACTTCAAAGGCCGTGCCATCGTAGAATCCGCCGATACCGGGCCGCTCATCCGTCATGACCGATTTGGCTGCCGGACCGAGCGCATCTTCGAGGTGCGACGGACTGGCGGGATCCGGTGCCGATACCGCGCTCGGGCGATAACCCCGTCCTAGCCGGCGTTCCCGTTCTTCCAGCGACAATTCCCTCGGGCGACCCATGACGGCTCTCCTCATCTTGGCGTGCCGATCCTACTCCACAATCCCGGCCGTCTCTACCACGGCGTGAAACAGGACGTCGCAACCGGCGCTCGCCCAATCCTTCGAAATTTCTTCCGCCTCGTTGTGGCTGAGCCCGCCGACGCAGGGGCACATGATCATGGTGGCGGGAGCGACGCGGGCTGCCCAGCAGGCATCGTGACCGGCACCGGAGATGATGTCCATGTGGCTGAGCCCGAGCTTTTCGGCGGCCGTGCGAACGGTCGAGACCAGCGTCGGATCGAAGGTGACCGGGTCGAAATGGCCGACCGCCTCCACCGAGCAGCCGACGCCGAGATCGGCACAGATCATGGCGGCCTCCGCCTCGATGCGGGCGCGCATCCGGTCGAGCTTGGCCTGGTCGGGCGTGCGGATGTCGACGGTAAAGACGACCTTGCCGGGCAGGACATTGCGGGAATTGGGCGAGAAGAAGACCTGGCCGACGCCGCCGACAGCGCCCGGCTGCTCGCCCATCGCGACCTTCTGCACCATCTCGACGATGCGCGACATGGCAAGGCCGGCGTTGACACGCAGGCCCATCGGCGTCGAGCCGGTGTGGGCCTCGCGTCCCGTCAGCGTGAATTCGAGCCACCAGAGACCCTGGCAGTGGGTCACGACGCCAATCGCCTTGTTTTCCGCCTCGAGGATCGGGCCCTGCTCGATGTGATATTCGAAATAGGCGTGCATCTTGCGCGCGCCGACCTCTTCCTCGCCGCGCCATCCGATGCGGGCCAGCTCGTCACCATAGGTCTTTCCGTCCGGATCCTTGCGGCTGTAGGCGTAGTCGAGCGTGTGGACGCCTGCAAAGACGCCGGAGGCAAGCATGGCGGGCGCAAAGCGCGCGCCTTCCTCGTTTGCCCAGTTGGTGACGACGATCGGGTGTTTCGTCTTCAAGCCGAGGTCGTTGAGGGTCCGCACGACTTCGAGCCCCGCGAGCACGCCGAGGACGCCATCGTATTTCCCGCCGGTCGGCTGGGTGTCGAGGTGCGATCCGACATAGACCGGCAGAGCATCCGGGTCCGTGCCCGGCCGGGTGGCAAACATGGTGCCCATGCGGTCCAGCCCCATGGTCAGGCCGGCCTCCTTGCACCAGGTTTCAAACAGGCTTCGGCCTTCGGCATCGGCATCGGTCAGCGTCTGGCGATTGTTGCCGCCGGCGATGCCTGGTCCGATGTCCGCCATGCGCATGAGACTGTCCCAGAGACGCTCAGCGTCGATGCGCATATTTTCGCCCGGTGCGGCCATGGCTTTCCCTCTCCGTTCGGACGCGGCAAGGCGCAAAGGCGCGCTCGTCTGCCAGACGTTCGACTGTCTTGTTCCCACCGGTCAAACGGGGCATTCTTTTTGTGCGCCCTCGTATCAGTCGTTGCGTTTGTCATTGAAGTGACTGATAATTTAACCGGTTGGTAAACATTACAACTTCCGTTGCAGCACTCAAGACGGAAAAACAAAAAAAGAAAAGTTGCCTGCGCGACGAGATGGAATGGCGGCCGCTGCGGCCGGCGAAAGGGGACCCGTGATGGCAATTCCAAGGGCAGCGCCGAGAGCCGCCAGGACGCAGCGGCGCACGCGGATCCAGGAGGAAAAGGAAGAGCTGATCCTGGAAGCGGCGCTGGACGTCTTTGCGACCAACGGCTTCCGCGGCAGCACCATCGACCAGATCGCCGAGGTCGCGGGCATGTCGAAGCCCAACCTGCTCTATTATTTCCGCACGAAAGAGGCGATGCACCGGGCGCTGATCGAGCGCGTCCTCGACAGCTGGCTCGATCCTCTGCGCGAGTTCGATGCCGCGGGAAATCCGGTTTCCGAGATCCGCAGCTATATCCGACGCAAGCTCGAAATGGCGCGGGACTTTCCGCGCGAAAGCCGCCTTTTCGCCAACGAGGTTCTGCAGGGTGCACCGCGCATCGAAGATGCGCTGATGGGGCCGCTGAAATCGCTTGTCGACGAGAAGGCGATGGTCATTCGCGCCTGGGCAAAGGCCGGCAAGATTGCCAAATGCGACCCGTATCACCTGATCTTCGCCATCTGGGCGACAACGCAGCATTATGCCGATTTCGACGTGCAGGTGCGGGCGGTTCTCGGGCCCAACAGGGCCGGCGAGGGGCGCTTCGAGGATGCAGCCCGTTTTCTGGAACACCTGTTCGTCAACGGTCTCGCTGTGGGCGGGCCGCCGGCGGGCACTGCTGGAAGCTGAAGCATCCGGGCTTTCCGTGTCGACGCCGGATCAGGCGCCGGTTCGCGCGGCTTTCGCGACGGCGTCCTTTTTCTCACGGGTGGCGGCAAGCAGGATGCCGATCTCCTCGGCGTTTTCCACGATCAGCGTCTCCAGCGTGCCCTTGCGCCCGCGAATGGCGATGTCGTGGCTCTCGCGATCGTCCAGCGTCAAGCCGGCGTAACGGATGACGTCGGCGGAGACGGCCAGCTGCGCGTCATACTCCTTGGCAAAGCCCTCGAGCCGGCTCGCTGCGTTGATCGTGTCGCCGACGGCCGTCAGCGAGGAGGCGCGGCCGTAGCCGATATGGCCGATGATGGCCGGCCCGGCATGCATGCCCATGGCGATGCGAAGCGGCTTGTCGAGTTCGCTCGTGAAGTTTCGATTGAGCGTCTCGATGCCGCGGGAGATACGGGCCGTTGCCTCGAGCGCATTGGCGCAGGCGTCCTCGATCCGGCCGGTCAGGCCGAAGATGGCCAGCACGCCGTCACCGATGAACTTGTCGATCACGCCGCCGGCACCTTCGACGGCCTCGCCGATCGTCTCGAAATAGCGGTTGAGCAGAAACACGGTGTCGAAGGGCAGATGCTGCTGGGTGAGCAGCGTGAAATCGCGCAGATCGCAGAACAGCACCGCGATGCGACGTTCGCGGCCCGCCGCCACGTCCTCGCCGATCTGCGGGCGCACACCGACATTCTCGGCGCCCAGCACAGGCGCGATGGCGACGTCGTGGTTCGGCCGAAGCTGGCAGCCGAGACGGACGTTTTCGCCGGCGCGAATGCGGATCAGGGTCTGGCGCTCGCCTTCGCTCGGCGGCGGCAATCCTTCCAGTCCTTCGGTCACCCGCACCCGGCAGGTCGAACAGCGGCCACGCCCCCCGCAGACGGAAAGGTGAGGGATGCCGGCCGAACGACTCGCTTCGAGCACGGAAAAGCCGCGCGCGACCGAGAGGACCCGTCCATCGGGATAGCGGATGCGCACCCGTCCGCGAATCGGGAAGGACCGCCAGAGCAGGGTGATGCCGATGGAGGCCACGAGAACGAGAAAGATCCCCTGGCGAATGTCGGCCAGAAGCGCCGGATCGGTCCGGCCCGACATGAACCACGCGTTCGACGGCATGGCCGGGCCGACGGCGCGGGCGGCGACCGCAAAGCCCAGCAGCGAGAGGACCGGAACCAGCAGCGCGAGCGTATAGAGCACCAGCGCCGCGCGGGGATACCAGTCACGGCCGCGCATCCAGAACCAGAACCCGAGACAGCCATGGGCCCATGCGATCACGAGGGCGACGGATTGCCAGATGGTGTTTTCGGTCCGCGACCAGATCCGCGGCAAGATATCGCGGTAGTCGGCGGAATATCCCGACAGCATCCAGTCGATTCGGGTGACGGTGACATGGCTGACCAGCAGGAAGGGCAAAGCCAGGCCGAGGCCGATCTTCAAGGCCTCCCGCAGCGGCATGCGCAGGGTCTGCCGCCGCCGCAGCCCATCGAGCGCGAGCACGAAATGAACGGCGAGCGACCCGTAAAGAGCAACCGTTCCCGGCCGACTGCGCCAGACCTGGTTGAAGAGATCACGGCCGCGCTCCATCGCGTCGATCGAGACGAGGCCGAGCGCGTGGTTGAGAAAATGCGTGAGCAGGAACAGGCCCAGACAGACGCCGGTCCAGATATGCAGGCGCTTGCGCAGCTTCGAACGATCGCGTTTCAAGCAGGCTCCGGTTCGTTCGGTTGATCACCCGATGCTTATCGGCCAGTTTGGAACGCGGGGCAACGCAGGAATTGTGACGCGCTGCCCGAACGACCCGCAGCGCAAGAGGTGAGGGCGTCAGCCCATCGCAAGCGGAAGCTCGGCGGCCAGGCCGTCGGTGGCCGGGTCTCGGTCATCGGCGTTTTCGAAGGCTTTGACCTTTCGGGGCCAGCCGGACCGCTGATGCTGAAATCACCGCTGGTGCAGGGCATCTTCGTCGGTCATCGCCGGGCTCTCGAGGATTTCGTCAGGGCCATCGACGTCACCGGTCTGAAGCCGGTGATCGACGGGCGTTATGGCTTCGATGCGGTACAGGCGGCATTCGCGCATCTGGAGCGTGGTCCCTTCGGCAAAGTCGTCGTCACCTTTTGACGCCTGAACGCCCGATCCGTCTTGCCGCGCGACGATCGATCGCCGCGCGGCGAGGCGCGATATTACTCCGCCGCCTGGCGCGACATCGGATTGTTCGGGTGGGTGGTCCAGTTCGCATAGGTGGGCTCGACCACCTTGCCGGTCCGCTCGTCGAGCGTGCCCGGGGGCAGGGCGACCATGGTGATGCAGTCCTGGACGGGGCAGACGTTGACGCAGAGATTGCAGCCGACGCATTCGTCTTCCATCACCTCGAAGTGCCTGACGCCATCGACATACTGGGTGATCGCCTGGTGAGACGTGTCCTCGCACGCGATGTGGCAGCGGCCGCATTTGATGCAGGCATCCTGGTCGATCCTGGCCTTTGCGACATAGTTGAGGTTCAGATACTGCCAGTCCGACACGTTCGGAACGGCGCGGCCGGTGATGTCGTCGAGCGTCCGGTGACCCTTGGAATCCATCCAGGTCGAGAGCCCGGTGATCATCTCCTGCACGATCTTGAAGCCGTAGGTCATGGCCGCGGTGCAGACCTGGACGTTGCCGGCGCCGAGCACAAGGAATTCGGCCGCATCGCGCCAGGTGGTAATGCCTCCGATGCCGGAGATGGGCATGCCCTGCGTTTCAGGATCACGCGCGATCTCGGCCACCATGTTGAGCGCGATCGGCTTGACCGCCGGGCCGCAATAACCGCCATGGCTGCCCTTGCCGTCGATCGAGGGTTCCGGGGCGAAGGTGTCGAGATTGACCGAGGTGATCGAGTTGATGGTGTTGATCAGCGACACGGCGTCGGTGCCGCCGGCTTTGGCGGCGCGGGCGGGATGGCGGATGTCGGTGATGTTCGGCGTCAGCTTGGTGATGACCGGCATGCGGGTATACTGCTTGCACCAGCGCACCACCATTTCGATATAGGCCGGCACCTGGCCGACGGCGGCGCCCATGCCGCGCTCCGACATGCCGTGCGGACAGCCGAAATTGAGCTCGATGCCGTCGGCCCCCGTCTCCTCGACCAGCGGCAGGATCGCCTTCCAGCTTTCCTCCTCGCAGGGAACCATGATGGACGCGATCAGCGCACGGTCCGGCCAGTTCATCTTGACCTGCTTCATCTCCCGCAGGTTGGTATAGAGATCCCGATCGGTGATCAGCTCGATATTGTTCAGGCCGAGGAGCCGGCGGTCGGCGCCCCAGATGGCGCCGTAGCGCGGACCGTTGACGTTCACGACCGGCGGGCCGTCCTCACCGAGCGTCTTCCAGACCACACCGCCCCAGCCGGCCTTGAAGGCACGCTCGACGTTGTAGGCCTTGTCGGTCGGTGGTGCCGAGGCGAGCCAAAACGGGTTGGGGGATTTGATGCCGACGAAAGTGTTGCGCAGATCAGCCATGGTTCATCTCCCTCAAGCGACGGCAGCGGACGGATGGCGTTCGGCCATCAGCGTGCGGTGGATCTGTTCTGCGGCATCGCGCCCCTGGGCGACGGCCGACACGGTAAGGTCTTCGCCGCCGAGACGACAGTCGCCGCCGGCCCACACACGGTCGAGCGACGTGCGTCCGTCCGAATCCACGAGAATACGGCCGGACTGAAGCGCGACGACGCCAAGCGCCGCGGGTTCGAGCGTCTGCCCGATCGCCTTCAGGATATGATCGGCGACCAGCACGCCGGTCTCGCCGGTCGTGGCCAGGCGACCCTCCCTCTCTTCGGTGTAGTCGAGTTCGATGCCCGCGACCTTGCCGTCGTCGCCGACGAGGATGCGTTTGGGCTGCAGCCAGTGACGGATGGTGACGCCGCGCGACGTTGCGAGATCCTGCTCATAGGCCGAGGCGTTCATGTGTTCGCGTCCGCGCCGGTAGCAGATGGTCACTTCTTCCGCGCCGAGCAGCTTTGCCTGGACCGCGGCGTCGATCGCGGTCATGCCGCCGCCGATCACCACGACGCGGCGGCCAACGGGGATGTCGGTCTTTCCCGGCGATTGCCGCAGGGCCGCGATGAAATCGATCGCATCCTCGACACCTTCGGCCGCTTCGCCGTCCGTGCGCAGCGCATTGACGCCGGTGAGGCCCATGCCGAGGAAGACGGCATCATGGCGGGCAAGCAGATCCGCCAGCTTGATGTCGCGGCCGAGCTGCTGGCGGTTGCGAATCTCGATGCCGCCGATGGCGAGGATGTAATCCACCTCCTTCTGCGCAAAATCGTCCGTCGCCTTGTAGGTGGCGATCCCGTATTCGTTCAACCCTCCGGCTTTTTCGCGCGCGTCATAGACGATGACATCGTGGCCGTTGACGGCGAGACGATGGGCGCAGGCAAGGCCCGCCGGCCCGGCGCCGACGACGGCCACGGTCTTTCCGGTCGAGGGTGCACGCGTGTAGAACTGGCGCTCTTCCGCCATGGCAATGTCGGTGGCATAGCGCTGCAGCCGGCCGATCGCGACCGGACGGCCCTCGGCCTCCATGCGGACGCAGGCTTCCTCGCAGAGCGTTTCGGTGGGACAGACCCGGGCGCACATGCCGCCGAGAATGTTCTGGTCGAAGATGGTGTTGGCCGAGCCGATCGGATTGCCCGTCGCGATCTGGCGGATGAAAAGGGGGATGTCGATGGATGTCGGGCAGGCCGTCATGCACGGCGCATCATAGCAGAAATAGCAGCGATCCGCTGCGACGAGCGCCTCGTGCTCGTCGAGGCGCGGATGCAGATCCGCGAAGTTCGCTTCGTACTGGCCGGGCGTCAGTCGCCCGCCGATCATTCCGGAGTCCGTCGTTCCCATGTTTTCCTCCCGATGGCAACCGCACGATCAGCGAAGGCTAACATGGAAAATTTCTTGATCAAACGGTAAAATTTCAGAGCGGGTTTCCGGTGTTTTCCCCGTCCCGGGGTCAATTGACAGGCCCCGGCAAAAGGTGTCAGCACTTCGTCTTCCCGCTGGACCTTGGGAGAGGCATGGAATGGCACGCAGACCGGAAGCGAATGCACGGCTCGACGACGCGGCACGCGCCGGCTGGCTCTACTATGTCGCGGGCCGGACGCAGGACGAGATTGCCGGACAGATGGGGATCTCGCGGCAGTCGGCGCAGCGGCTCGTGTCGCTTGCCATGGCGGAGCGCCTGATCAAGGTGCGCCTCGATCACCCGATCGCCGCCTGCATGGAACTCGGCCTGCGGCTGAAGGAACGCTATGGCCTGCGGCAGGCGGAGGTGGTGCCGAGTGACCCGACGTCGTCATCCACCACGGTCGGCATTGCCGAGGCAGGGGCGGCCGAGATCGAGCGCTGGCTGAAGTCGAGCGACCCGATCATCATGGCGATCGGGACCGGGCGGACGCTGAAGGCCGCCATCGACCAGCTGCCGGCCATGGATTGTCCGCAGCATCGCATCGTCTCGCTGACAGGCAATATCGGCGTCGATGGTTCGGCCGCCTATTACAACGTCATCTTTTCCATGGCCGATGCCGTCAAGGCGCGGCATTTTCCCATGCCCCTGCCGGTCATCGTGTCGTCGGCCGAGGAGCGGGAAGTGCTGCACAAGCAGATCCTCGTGCAGTCGGCGCTCAGCCTCGGCACGCAGGCCGATATCGCCTTCGTCGGCATCGGCGAGGTGGGCACCGACGCGCCGCTCTGCCAGGACGGGTTTCTGGCCCATGACGAGATGGCGCGGCTCGTGGAGCAGGGCGCCGCCGGTGAAATCTGCGGCTGGATGTTTGATGGCGACGGACAGCTCATCTCGGGCGAAATCAATAAACGAGTGGCGAGCGTTCCCTTGCCGTCCCGCGATGCAACGACCCTGATCGGCATGGCCAAGGGCCGCCGCAAGCACGTCGCCTTGCGGGCGGCCTTGCGGGGCGGACTCATCAACGGCGTCATCACGGACGAGGACACGGCCGAATTTCTGCTCGCTGATTGAGCAAATATGTCAAAAAATTGTCAGTCGTTGCGATGACTTAGCTTTGTGTTCGGCGATGCAGCAACGAATGCGATTGACAAATCCACCCTGAAAATGAGTAATTGCCCGTGAGCGAGGCAAATGCTCATTACTCTTCTGGGAGGAAGATCATGAATTTGAAGACATCTCTGCTGGGCGCATGCTCAGCATTCGTCATTGCTGCCGTTTCCGGCGGTCTGGCCCAGGCCGAGACCCTCACCATTGCAACGGTGAACAATGGCGACATGGTCCGGATGCAGACACTGACCGACGACTTCACCAAGGCCAATCCCGACATCCAGCTCGAATGGGTGACTCTGGAAGAAAACGTCCTGCGTGAGCGCGTTACCACCGACATCGCGACAAAGGGCGGCCAGTACGACGTCCTAACGATCGGCACCTATGAAGTTCCGATCTGGGCCAAGCAGAACTGGCTTCTGCCGCTCGACAACCTGGGCGCCGACTACGACGTCGACGACCTGCTGCCGGCCATCCGCTCGGGCCTGACGGCCGATGGCAAGCTGTACGCTGCCCCGTTCTACGGCGAAAGCTCCATGGTCATGTACCGCAAGGACCTGATCGAGAAGGCCGGGCTGAAGATGCCCGACGCGCCGACGTGGGACTTCATCAACGAAGCAGCCCGCAAGATGACCGATCGTGCCAACGGTATCAACGGCATCTGCCTTCGCGGCAAGGCCGGCTGGGGCGAGAACATGGCGTTCCTCACGGCGACGTCCAACGCCTTCGGCGCACGCTGGTTCGACGAGAACTGGAAGCCGCAGTTCGACCAGCCCGAGT
Organism: Rhizobium sp. Leaf384; assembly: GCF_001424065.1. Classification (GTDB taxonomy): domain Bacteria; phylum Pseudomonadota; class Alphaproteobacteria; order Rhizobiales; family Rhizobiaceae; genus Ferranicluibacter. The sequence continues at coordinate 221,728 of NZ_LMQE01000007.1, read as the reverse complement.
GGAAGAACACGCTCGACATGTACGTCAAGCTGATGAACGATGCCGGCCCGCAGGGTGCATCCTCCAACGGCTTCAACGAAAACCTGGCGCTCTTCCAGCAGGGCAAGTGCGGCATGTGGATCGACGCCACGGTGGCGGCATCCTTCGTGACCAACCCGAAGGACTCGACGGTTGCCGACAAGGTCGGCTTCGCTCTGGCGCCGGACACCGGTCTCGGCAAGCGCGGCAACTGGCTCTGGGCCTGGAACCTCGCCATCCCGGCTGGTACCCAGAAGGCTGCAGCGGCCGAGAAGTTCGTGTCCTGGGCAACCAGCAAACACTACCTCGACCTCGTCGCGCAGAAGGAAGGCTGGGCCAACGTTCCTCCGGGCACGCGCACCTCGCTCTACCAGAATGCGGAGTACCAGAAGGCCGCCCCGTTCGCCAAGATGACGCTTGACAGCATCAACGCCGCCGACCCGAAGAACCCGTCGACGAAGCCGGTTCCCTATGTCGGCGTCCAGTTCGTGGCCATCCCCGAGTTCCAGAGCCTTGGAACGACCGTCGGCCAGCTGTTCTCGGCAGCTCTTGCCGGCCAGATGTCCGTCGATGATGCCCTCGCTCAGGCCCAGACGGCAGCGACACGCGAAATGACGCGCGGCGGCTACATCAAGTAAGCCCACGTCATGCGCGGGGCGTTTTCCACCCTCGACGGGTAAGATCGCTCCTCACCCTCGCCCTCTTCCCGTCTGCGGGGAGAGGGGATATGCCGGGCCTTGCCTCTCCCCGTTCGCGGGGAGAGGCAACCTGCCGGGCTTTCAGTCTTCCGAATGACGCAGGTGCTGCGTGTTGCTTCGCCCCGCCAAAGCGGGGAAGGTGCCGGCAGGCGGGCACGGGTTCGACCCGCACGCCGCCCCAGACGAAAAAACAACCCACACAACAAAATGCCGCCCCTTCCGTCGTTGCGGAGGGTAGAGCCGGCAGTACCAGAGGGAGGGTCCAACCATGGCAACGCAGAACACCCGAGGCCTTGCCCGGATCATGATGGCGCCGTCCGTCGGCCTGCTGCTGATCTGGATGATCGTGCCGCTGGCGATGACGCTCTGGTTCTCGTTCCAGAACTACAACCTCCTGAACCCGGCCAATGTCAGCTTCGCTGGACTGTTCAACTATCAGTTCTTCTATTCCGATCCTGCTTTCTTCCAGTCGATCTTCAACACGCTGATCATCGTCGTCGGCGTCCTTGCGATCACGGTTATCGGCGGGATCGCGATCGCGCTGATGCTCGACCAGCCGGTCTGGGGGCAGGGGATCGTGCGCATCCTCGTCATTTCCCCGTTCTTCGTCATGCCGCCGGTCGCGGCGCTGGTCTGGAAGAACATGATCATGCACCCGCAATACGGGGTGTTCGCCGATATTTCCCGATTCTTCGGCCTTCAGCCGGTCGACTGGTTCGGTCAGTATCCGCTGTTCTCCATCATCATCATCGTGGCCTGGCAGTGGCTGCCCTTCGCGACGCTCATTCTCCTCACCGCCCTGCAGTCGCTCGACGGCGAGCAGAAGGAAGCGGCCGAGATGGACGGGGCGAATTTTGTCAACCGGTTCATCTACCTGACCGTCCCGCATCTCGCCCGCTCGATCACGGTGGTCATCCTGATCCAGACGATCTTCCTGCTGGGCGTCTATGCGGAAATCCTGGTCACCACCAATGGCGGCCCGGGCTACGCCTCGACCAACCTGCCGTTCCTGATCTACCGCACGGCCCTTCTCGGCTACGACGTCGGCGGTGCTTCCGCCGGGGGCATCATCGCCGTCATCCTCGCCAACATCGTCGCCTTCTTCCTGATGCGCGCCGTCGGCAAGAACCTCGACAAGTAGGGAACACTCTCATGGCACGCGCCGTTTCGACCCGCAGGACCGTCTTCTTCACCGTGCTCGCCTGGATCGTGGCCCTGGTGATCTTCTTTCCGATCCTCTACACGATCATCACCTCGTTCAAATCCGAGACGGAAGCGATCCAGGGCTTCAACCTCATTCCCTCGGGCACGGTCGAGAGCTATGCCGCCGTGCAGGCGCAGAGCAACTACTTCAAGTTCTTCATGAATTCGGTCATCATTTCGGTCGGTTCGACGCTGCTGGCGCTGCTGATCTCGGTGCCGGCCGCCTGGGCGATGGCGTTCTCGCCAACGCCGCGCACCAAGGACGTCCTGATGTGGATGCTCTCCACCAAGATGATGCCGGCCGCCGCCGTCATGGTGCCGATCTACCTTCTGTTCCGCGATTTCGGCCTGCTCGACAGCCGCTTCGGCCTGACCATCATGCTGACCATGATCAACCTGCCGATCGTCGTCTGGATGCTCTACACCTACTTCCGGGAAATCCCGGGCGAAATCCTCGAAGCCGCCCGCATGGACGGAGCGTCGCTCTGGGGCGAGATCGCCTACGTGCTGACGCCGATGGCGGTGCCGGGCATTGCCTCCACCATGCTTCTCAACATCATCCTCGCCTGGAACGAAGCGTTCTGGACAATCCGACTCACCACCACCAACGCAGCACCTCTGACGGCCTTCATCGCCTCGTTCTCCAGCCCGCAAGGCCTGTTCTGGGCGAAGCTTTCGGCAGCGTCGACGCTTGCCATCGCGCCGATCCTGATCATGGGCTGGTTCAGCCAGAAGCAACTGGTGCGCGGCCTGACCTTCGGCGCCGTGAAGTAAGTTCGAAAAACACGATAACGACAAGACGAGCGGGAGCGCACACCATGGGCAATATACGTCTGAAGAACGTCTCGAAGAGTTTCGCGGCCACGACGGTCATTCCGGGCATCGATCTCGAAATCAAGGACGGCGAGTTCGTGGTCTTCGTCGGGCCGTCCGGCTGCGGCAAGTCCACGCTGCTCAGGATCATCGCGGGGCTCGAGGATGCGACCTCCGGGCACATCGAGATCGACGGACGCGACGTCACCAACGAGGCGCCTGCCAAGCGTGGCCTCGCCATGGTCTTCCAGTCCTATGCGCTCTATCCGCACATGACGGTGCGCAACAACATCGCCTTCCCGTTGAAGATGGCGAAGATGGACGAGGGCGCCGTCGAGAAGAAGGTGACGGAAGCCGCGCGCGTCCTGAACCTCACCAACTATCTCGATCGTCGGCCGGGGCAGCTTTCGGGTGGCCAGCGCCAGCGCGTCGCCATCGGTCGCGCCATCGTTCGCGAACCCTCGGCCTTCCTGTTCGACGAGCCGCTGTCCAACCTCGATGCGGCGCTGCGCGGCACGATGCGGCTCGAAATCAGCGAGCTGCACAACCAGCTGAAGACCACGATGATCTACGTCACCCACGACCAAGTGGAGGCCATGACCATGGCCGACAAGATCGTGGTGCTGAACGCCGGCAACATCGAGCAGGTGGGCTCGCCGCTCGATCTCTACCACAAGCCGAACAACCTCTTCGTTGCCGGCTTCATCGGTTCGCCGCGCATGAATTTCGCGACCGGTGCCTTTGCGAGCGGCTACGGCGCCCACACGATCGGCGTGCGCCCCGAGCATCTGAAGCTCTCGCGCGAGAGCGGGACATGGACCGGCCGGGTCAGTGTCGCCGAACATCTTGGTGCCGACACGTTCCTGCATATTCTGGTCGACGGCATCGGCCAGGTGACGGCGCGCATCGCGGGCGACGTCCCCGTCCAGCACGGTGACACGGTCTATCTGACGCCCGACGAGGCGCGCATTCACAAGTTCAATGAGAAGGGCATGGCGATCCGATGAAACGTCTTGAAGGAAAAAGCGCGCTGATCACAGGATCGGCTCGAGGGATCGGTCGCGCGTTCGCGGAAGCCTACATCGCCGAGGGCGCGACGGTGGCGATCGCCGACATCAACCTTGCGCGGGCGACCGAGACCGCGTCCGAACTCGGACCCAAGGCCTATCCGGTCGAAATGGACGTGACGCAACAAGCATCGATCGACGCGGCGATTGCGACCGTCGTCGCGCATGCCGGCCGGCTCGACATCCTCGTCAACAATGCGGCCCTGTTCGACCTGGCGCCGATCGTCGAGATCACCCGCGAAAGCTATGACCGGCTGTTTGCCATCAATGTGTCCGGCACGCTGTTCACACTGCAGGCGGCTGCCAAGCAGATGATCGCGCAGGGGCACGGCGGCAAGATCATCAACATGGCAAGCCAGGCCGGTCGGCGGGGCGAAGCGCTGGTTGCGGTCTACTGCGCAACGAAGGCGGCCGTCATCAGCCTGACCCAGTCCGCAGGGCTCAACCTCATTCCACACGGCATCAACGTCAACGCGATCGCCCCCGGCGTCGTGGACGGCGAGCACTGGGACGGCGTGGACGCGATGTTTGCGAAATACGAGAACCGGCCGCTCGGCGAGAAGAAGAAGCTTGTCGGCGCGGAAGTGCCGTTCGGTCGCATGGGCACGGCACAGGACCTCACCGGCATGGCCGTCTTCCTCGCCTCGTCGGACAGCGACTACATCGTCTCCCAGACCTACAATGTCGACGGCGGAAACTGGATGAGCTGAGGCTGATGCCCGCTCGACCTCCAAGCCGCTTTCCGAAAGGGTAACATCATGACCACCAAGCTCTCGCTTGCAAACCTGGACGCCATCAAGGCGACAGCGACCGTCCCCGCTTTCGAGCGCTCTGCGCTGACGGCCGGAATCGTTCACTTCGGGGTCGGCAATTTCCATCGCGCCCATCAGGCCGTCTACCTTGACGACCTGTTCAACACGGGCCGCGATCACGACTGGGCAATCGTCGGGGCCGGCGTGCTGCCGTCGGACGCCGCCATGCGCGAGAAGCTGGCCGGACAGGATTTCCTCACCACCGTGGTCGAGCAGGACAACAACCGGTCGGCCGCTCGCGTGACCGGCCCGATGATCGATTATCTCGCGCCGGGAAATCCGGCCGGGACCATCGCCCGTCTTGCCGATCCGGCGATCCGCATCGTCTCGCTGACGATCACCGAAGGGGGCTACTTCATCGATCCGGCTTCCGGCCACTTCAACCCGAAACATCCTGCGATCGTTGCCGATGCGGAAAATCCGGACGCACCGAAGACCGTGTTCGGTCTCATCATCGCCGGTCTCAAGGCGCGTCGGGAGAAAGGGCTCGTTCCCTTCACGGTGATGTCCTGCGACAATATTCCGGGCAATGGCGAAGTCACCCATGCCGCAGTGTCGGGTCTCGCCCGCCTGTCGGACGCGGCGCTTGCCGACTGGATCGACGCCAACGTGGCCTTTCCGAACGGCATGGTCGACCGGATTACGCCCGCGACCGGCCCGCGCGAGATCGGTATTGCTGCCGACCAGTATGGCATCGACGATGCCTGGCCGGTGTTTTGCGAGGAATTCAAGCAGTGGGTGCTGGAGGACCATTTTCCGGCCGGCCGGCCCGCCCTCGAAACGGTTGGGGTCCAGTTCGTTCCCGACGTCGCACCCTATGAGTTGATGAAGATCCGCATCCTGAATGGCGGCCACGCCGCCATTGCCTATCCCGCGGCGCTGCTCGACATCCATTTCGTGCATGACGCCATGGAAGAGCCGATCATCCAGGCGTTTCTCGAGAAACTCGAGCACGACGAGATCATCCCGATCGTTCCCCCCGTGCCGGATACGGATCTCAAGGCCTACTACAAGCAGGTGGAGACGCGCCTTTTCAACCCGAAGATCGGCGACACCATTCCCCGTCTGGCGCAGGACGGGTCGAACCGCCAGCCGAAGTTCATCCTTCCCTCGACGGCAGATCGCTTGCGCCAAGGCCTCGATGTCGTCGGACTGGCACTGGTCTCGGCTCTCTGGTGCCGCTACTTCGCCGGGACGACCGACAGCGGCGCCAAGATCACGTTCAATGACGCGAGCGCCGACCGTCTGCACGCGGCGGCCGTCAAGGCGAAGGACGATCCGATGGCGTTTCTGGCGCTTTCCGACATTTTCGGAGACGTGGCGCAGTCTGACATCTTCCGCAAGCGTTTCGCACATGGCCTGAAGACGCTATGGGAACAGGGCACGCGCCAGACGCTGCAACTGTATCTCGACGGAAAACTGACGGAGTAAGATCATCATGGCCGCACCCGAACTTGTCATCTTCGATTGCGACGGCGTGCTGGTCGACAGCGAGCCCTTGTCGATCGACGTGCTGGTGCGGGTGCTGCGCACGGCCGGCGTCGAGATGGATGCCGAGGAGGCGACCGAGCGGTTCCTCGGCAAGAGTCTGATGACGATGACGAAGATCCTGCATGACGATTTCGGGCTTCAGGTCGATGAGGCATTTCTCGAAGAGATGCGCCGCGACCTCTATCAACGGTTCGAAGCCGAGTTGCAGCCGATCGCCGGGATCTCCGGTGTGCTGGATGCGCTCGACGTGCGGCGCTGCGTCGCGTCGTCGAGCCAGATGGAGCGGATCCGCCTGTCCCTTACCATTACCGGGCTGATCGACCGGCTGGAGCCGCATATCTTCAGCGCGACGATGGTGACGAATGGAAAGCCGGCACCGGATCTCTTCCTGCATGCGGCGGAGGCGATGGATGTCGCGCCCGAAAACTGCATCGTCATTGAGGACAGCCCCGCCGGTATCGTCGCGGCGAAGGCGGCCGGCATGCGCGTCTTTGCCTTTACCGGCGCATCGCACGCCCGTACCGAGCGACACCTCGGCGCCATTCGCGAGCTCGCGCCGAATGCCGTGTTTGACGACATGCGCGAACTCCTCCATCTTGTGGCGCAAGAACAAAAACGGGATGGATACCCAGGCTGACGGATCGGATCGCTTCACGTTCGGAGCCTTTGAGACCGGCGCGCCCATGGCGGGCGCCGGAACACGGTCCGACGCCTGCTGCACCGCTTCGGACGCGTGACATAACGGACGCGGCATGGGCGACCTGATCGTCGCGGTCGATATCGGGACCGGCAGCGCGCGCGCCGGGATCTTCGATGCTGCCGGCTCGCTGCTCGCGCGCGCGGATTACCCGATTCTCATGAACCGGCCGGAAGAAAACCATGCCGAACATGACTCCGAAAACATCTGGTCGGCCGTCTGCATCGCGGTGAAGACGGCGCGCGCCAAGGCGGGGGTTCCCGCCGAGGCGATCGCCGCCATCGGTTTCGACGCGACATGCTCGCTCGTCGTGCGGGACCAGGATGGTGCACCGCTTTCCGTCAATCGCAAGGGCGATCCGCGCTGGGACACGATCGTCTGGCTCGACCATCGCGCCCTGGCGCAGGCGGATGCCTGTACCGCGACGCGGCATCCCGTTCTTGTGCATTCCGGCCGCGTCATGTCGCCGGAAATGCAGATGCCCAAGCTCCTCTGGTTGAAGCAGACCCTGCCGGAGCAATGGGAGCGGATCGGCTACCTCTTCGACCTTGCCGATTTCATGTCGTGGCGGGCGACGGGCAGCACGGTTCGGTCGCGCTGCACGCTGAGCGCAAAATGGAACTATCTGGGCCATGCGGACGGCTGGCAGCGGGATTTTCTCGAAGCGATCGGGCTGGGTGACCTTCTGGAGCGCGGCCGTCTCGACGGCACGCCCGCGCCCGTCGGCTCCGCACTCGGCCTGTTGACCGCCGAGGCTGCTGCAGACCTTGGCCTGCACGAGGCCTGCCAGGTGGCGACGGGGGTGATCGATGCCTATGCCGGCGCTATCGGCGTTCTCGGCCGGTTTGCCGGGCAGCCCGACGTCCTCGAGCGTCAACTGGCGCTGATTGCGGGAACGTCGAGCTGCATCGTGGCCTTCTCACGCGAGATGCGGCCCGGATTTGGCATGTGGGGCCCCTATTTTGAAGCGGCCTTTCCGGAACAATGGCTGATCGAGGGCGGGCAGTCAGCGACAGGCGCTCTGCTCGATCACGTGGTGCGCAGTCACAGCGCCGGCGGAGAGCCGGACATGGAAACCCATGCCCGGATCGTCCTGCGCATTCAGGAACTGCGGGCGGCCGCAGGCAAGGACTTCGCCGCGCGGCTGCATGTTCTGCCCGACTTTCACGGCAACCGTTCGCCCTTTGCCGATCCGCATGCGCGCGGGGTGGTCTCGGGCCTGACGCTCGACAGCTCGTTCGATGCGCTTTGCCGGCTCTACTGGCGCACCTGCGTTGCGATCGCGCTCGGCGTTCGGCATATCCTCGCGATGATGAAGGAAGCCGGATATCACGTGGATACGCTCCATGTGACAGGGGGCCATGTCCGCAATCCCTTGCTCATGGATCTCTACAGCGACGCCACAGGATGCCGCGTCGTTGTTCCGGAGACGACGGATGCCGTGCTTCTGGGAACCGCCATGATCGCGTCCGTAGCAGGCGGCCTTCACGGGGATCTCGCCGCCGCCGGAGCGGCTATGAGTCCCGGCGGCTTCGAACGTCAGCCGGACCCGGATATGATGGCCGTCTACGACCGCGACTACGAGAAATTCCTGAGCCTGTACCGCCACCGCGCCGAGCTCGAGGCGGACTGATACCCTTCAAGGCTCGCTTGCTCCGTTGCGTTTTCGCGATGCGGAAAAAAAAATCGAAAAAAGATGCGAGGGGCGGAACCAAACTTTGGACTGCGTGTTTATCGGATGTCCGGACCATGGTTCCCATCGCCCCCAATGAGGACCACCCAAGAATATCCGGCTTCCAACTCACATGCCCCCTCGGTGAGTTGTCGAATACAGCCAGTGCCTCCCCCCGGCACTGGCTGTTTCTTTTTCAGATCCTCATCATCGCGATATGCCCACCAAGACGACCGAATGACATCGTGATGCCATGACGGCCGGACGGCGTTTTGATGCTCATCGGCTGAGGATGTCAGATCTCTCCGTCAACCCTCGATGGGCGCGAGAATCTCGTATTCGTGGGCCGGGATGGTCAGGTGATATTCGATGCGGTCGGCCCGGGTGATGTAGACGGCTTTCCCCGCGATCGCGATCGGCACGACGCGCTCCAGCACGGTCCGGGCAAAACTGGGCTCGTCATGGTCATGCGCGTCGTCTGCGTCGGGCAGATGTTCGATCCAGGCGAGCTCCAGCGCCGGCTTGTCGTCGAAGACGGTTTCGAAACAATCGAGCGTCAACGAATTCATGCCGGCGGCGATGGCCCCGTGGGACGCCGAGTTGACGATCAGTTCGTGCAGCGCGAGACCGATATGGAGCGCGGCATTCGGCGACAGGTGCGCATCGATACCGGTCGCCACGATCGGCATCCGGGGTTCCGACCAGTAGGCAGCAAACTGCTTTGCGGCGAGCGCAAAGAGGAAGGCGCCCCGCCAGCTGGAATCCGTCACGAGATCCTGGGAATAGGCCAGCGACTGGATCCGCCCCCGGAACTTCACCAGGAAACTGTCGAGCGACAGCGCCTGACGCGCCGTCTGCGTGGCGATACCCTGGATGATGGCAAGCAGGTTCTTCGAGCGGTGGCTCAGCTCGCGCAGGAGCGTCTTCAGCACGCGCTCCCGATGCCGGGTCTCGGAGATATCGGTGATGACGGACAGGATGCCGTCGGTGTCCTGTGCCGTGAAGCGTTCCAAGTCGATGCGAAAGGTCATCAGGCCGGCCGAGGAGGGGAGCTCGACCTCCATGCAGTCGGCTTCCGCGGTTTCGAAGACCGCTTTTTTCAACGCAAGCAGCCGCTTGCCGTCGTCCTCGCCGAGGACATCCCGGTCGCCGTTTTCCTGCAGAAGACCGCTCAGCCTGTTGGGCAGATTGCCGGACAGCAGAACATCGAGAGAGCCTGACTGGAAAATGTACCCGGCGCCGGTTTTCCTGACGACGCGGTCCAGCAGTCCGATACTCTCTCCAGCGTGGACGGCTCTGGTCATGCCGCCTGGAGATGTTGAACTGCTTGCGCTGGTCACGCGGGGATGCCTCTTCATTCACTACAATACGGGGCGGCTGACGCGTTAACGAGACAAGGCCGGGTCCGTTCCATCATCCGTGACGATGATGCGAAGATGGCCGATCCATCGTTATCCGATGAGAGAAGCCGCGCCCGGAGAGCGCGGCTCGAAGAGTTCATGCGAGGGAGTGGCAGGATCGGATCAGGCCGCAGCCTTGGTCGATTCGTTGAAGAACAGCGCCTGGCTGATCAGCGCCTTGACCATGTCCGGATTGAAGGGCTTCGTCACGAGGAAGGTCGGCTCGGGACGCTCGCCGGTCAGCAGACGTTCCGGGAAAGCCGTGATGAAGATGACCGGTACGGCCGACGTGCGCAGGATTTCGTTCACGGCGTCGATGCCCGAGCTGCCGTCGGCAAGCTGGATGTCGGCAAGAACCATGCTCGGCTGTGTCGCATTGAAGAGCGCCACGGCCTCGTCACGCGTGCGGGCGATGCCCGTCACCCGATGACCGAGGCTTTCGACCATCTGCTCGATGTCGATCGCGATCAGCGGCTCGTCCTCGATGATCATGATATCGGTGGCGACCTGACGCGAAATTTCTTCGGATGCGCGCTCGATCAACTGCGCCATGCCGCTTTCCGACGTTCCCAGAACCTCGGCCGCTTCACTGGTGCGGAAACCCTCGACGGACACGAGAAGGAAGGCCTGGCGGGCAAGTGGAGAGACCGACGCCAGATTGATGGAGGCCCGCTTCTCCCAGGCGAAGGGCGAGACCGGCTCGGGAATGAGGACGGAGGACGATCCGAACAGCTTCGTATACAGCTGGAAGAGGGCGACACGGTCGCTGCTTGCTTCGGGGAAGATCGACATATCCGAGATCAGCGCCTCCAAAACGGCGGCGACATAGGCATCGCCCGATGTCTGGGACCCAGTCAGTGCGCGGGAATACCGGCGCAGGTAGGGCAGGAACGGAGCGATCCGGGTAGACAGTGACATACAAAAACTCCCTCAATCCGGCCGAGGTTATGGCCATGACAGTTATGGGAACGTTGATCCAAAAAAAAGGTTCCGTCGCGGGAACAAATTTTTGTGCCGCGCATTTAGGCTCCGATCACCACGCGAGGTACTTCGTTTTCATGACCGACAAAACTGGGGCAAGTTCTGGAGCCGGCGAGCCGGTCCGGGCCGATCATCCACATGCGCAGATCGCCACGAAGCTGCGCGCTCTCTATGTCTCCGTCCAGGAGGAAGCCATTCCCGATCGTTTCCTCGATCTCCTCGAACAGCTGGACGCCGTCGAGCGTCGCCACGTTCCGGACGTTGCGAAATGAGCACCAAAATGACGGCTGAAGAACCCAGTTTCAAGCGCGAGATGCTGGCGGCCCTGCCGAGCCTGCGCGCTTTCGCAATGTCGCTGATCGGTCGCCACGACCGGGCGGACGATCTGGTGCAGGACACCATCATGAAGGCCTGGGCAAAGCAGGATCACTTCGAGATGGGCACCAACATGAAGGCGTGGCTTTTCACGATCCTACGCAACGAGCTGTACAGCCAGATGCGCAAGCGCGGTCGCGAGGTGCAGGACAGCGACGGCTTCTTCACGGAATCGCTCGCCCAGCATCCCTCGCAATACGGGTCGCTCGATCTGCAGGATTTCAAGCGCGCGCTGAACATGTTGCCGCCGGACCAGCGGGAAGCGATCATTCTCGTCGGCGCCTCGGGTTTTTCCTACGAGGAAGCGGCGGAAATCTGCGGCTGCGCGCTCGGCACCATCAAGAGCCGGGTTAACCGCGCCCGGCAGCGGCTGTCCGATATTCTGCAGGTGACGGGCGAGAACGAATACGGCCCCGATGCGACCTCGGCGCCGCTGACATCGCGCGCCTTCGTCTCCTGACGCAGGGGCATTGTGATTGCACAATCGGCGCAAAAGGACATGCGCCGATTGTTGACCCTGTGCCTTTCGCCATTGCCGTCATGCGCAGGATCATGCAGATTCCGGTCGAAACGATTCATCCCTTGGGCCGCTCATCCGATCCGGGCGATGCCGCAGGCGAGTGCTGATGACTGACACCAGACCGGATTTGCTGCCAGATGTCCCCGCGGTCATCATGGACAAACAGAGGCTCGCCGCCTTGCGGTCGCTTGAGCCCGGCCGCCCCGGAATGTCTGCGGAATTCCAGGAGATCGTCGAGGTTGCGGCCGGCATCTTCGAGGCGCCGGTGGCGCTGCTGACCCTGATCGACGACCGGCGCGAATGGGTGGTGGCGCGTGTCGGCACCGATCTTTCCGACGTCGATGCCTTTACCTGTTTCGGTGCGCATGCGGTGGCCACGCAGCCTCTGGCACCCTTCGTCGTGCGCGATGCCGCAAAGGATCCCCGTTTTGCCGCCCAGCCCTGCGTTGTGGACGGCATCCGCTTCTATGCGGGAGCGCCCTTGCTGGTCGACGGCCATGCAGTGGGCATGGTCTGCGTCATCGACCGCGTGGCGCGCCTCGACGTGCCGGAGGCGCTGACGCGGCAATTGCAGCGGCTCGCCCGCATCGCTTCGCGCCTGATGAGCTTCAAGGAGGACGCGCGCGTCCGGGCCGCGCGGGCCGAAGTGCTCTCGCGGGACGAGAAGCGTCATGCCCAGGCGCTTGAGGCTGCCAATGTCGGCAGTTGGCTCTGGGATGCGGAGACCGGGCAGGTGACCTGCAACGCCGCGATGTCGCGCATGTTCGGCGTGACCGCGACCACCATGAGTCCACGCGACATCATCAGCTTCATTCACCCGGAAGATCGTCCCGGCATGCTGGACAGCCTGCGGGCCGCGATGACGGAAGATGCGGAATATGCAAGCACGTTCCGGGTCGAGACCACGGGGCGATGGGTGCTCGGGCGGGGGCGGGTGCACGAGCGCGATGCCTCGGGCAAGCCCAGAAGCTTCCTCGGCGTCAATATCGACGTAACCGCCGAGCAATCCACCACGCAACGCACGCGCCTCTTGCTGCGCGAACTGAACCACCGGGTCAAGAACACGCTCGCCATGCTGCAGTCCCTGGCCCGGCAGACCCTGCGGCAGACCAGTGATCCGCAGGAGTTCATGACGGCCTTTGCCGGACGTCTGCAGGCAATCTCGGAAGCCCATGGCCTGCTCTCGGACCATGAATGGGGCGAGATCCGGCTGTCGGCTCTGCTGAAGAAGCAGCTCTCGCCGCATGTGCGCGATTACGAGGCACAGATCGAAATTCACAAGGACGAGATCCTGCTCGGACCCGACCAGGCTGTCGGGCTCGGCCTGGTTCTCCACGAGCTGGCAACCAATGCCTACAAATACGGAGCGCTCTCCGTGCCCCGAGGGCGCATCGTCATCACGGCGCGAGGGCATCAGGAGGAGATCGGGCGCGTCCTCAATCTGACCTGGACGGAGGTCGGCGGACCGCCGGTCAAGGAACCGGGCCGGCGCGGCTTCGGTTCGATCCTGATCGAGCGGAGCCTCGACAAGGTGATGGGCAGCTCCGTGAAGGTGGAATATCTCGCAGCCGGTGTCACGGCGCTTGTGCGGTTGCCGCTCTAACGCATGTCGCCCGAACGTGTGCAGCGGTTTCGGGAAACGACATGCATCAAGACAAGACCTTAACGCGCGTTGCGTGAGTGCTTTTTCACGCAACGCGCTTTCGGTTTTTCAGCTGCAGACACGAAAAAAGGCCCCGAAAGGCCTTTTGAAACGCGACATGTTGCGGTCTCGTGCTCAGTCGTCGCTGCGGCCGCGCGTGACCCCGAGAAGAGCGCCGACCGCCATCGCGACGCCGGCAGCCACAAGCGGCTTGCGGCGAAAGACGGTCAGGGCCGTCGTCATGGCGACATTGGTCTTCAACTGCGACTGGCGGCGACGTTCCGCAGCGCGGCGCTTCTCGGCAGACGCCATGGCCGACATGATGATGAAGAGAACGACCGCGATGGCAATGAACACGCCGCCCATGATGAGAGTCGCCGGGATCATGCCATAGGCATTTGACAGCGCGATGGTGCCCGCGACGAGCAGGAAAACATAGGCGGTCAGGAAAAAGACGCCCGCGATCGACATAAAGATCGCATTTCGCTTTGTCCGTGCGACAATCGTTGAAATGTCGCTGAGTACAACGCCTGACAGTAAGGCCGCCAAAGTCCCCATGCAAATTCTCCCTCAAATCCTCGAAAAAAGCCGCCCCTTTCCTCAGGGACGGCATTCAAACCCGCAAGGGTGGCTTAACGGCGCGACAGCGCGATGAAGGCGATACCAAGCGCTGCAATGGCGCCGACGGTCGCGAGAGGGTGTTCGCGCACGGTGTGACGAACCTGGCGCTCCGTCGACGCATAGCGATGACGAAGATCCGACAGGAGCTGTTCCGCACCGTCCACCATGTCGGCGAGGCCGGTTTCGGCCTGGCCGCGCACATCGCTTGCGCGCGACGACAGGAGGTTGCCGGCCTTGCTGCCGCGCTTGGAAACGAGGTTTGCAAGCGACGCGATGTCGCTGCGCAGATCGCTCAGCTGATCTTCGATGGCGCTACCCATCAGATGATGACGCTTGCGGCTGGACGAGCTGGAAAACAGACCGAGTGACATGCTTTACTCCTTGATGCCGCGGGTTCACGACGTTGGCCCAGACGGGTTGGCTGGAACAGGTGGCCGGGACACTCCGACCGTGTGCAGCGCAAACGCGGATGGCATCGATTTGTTCCCGGTGCAGGCGCCAGCGGCCCGCTGCAGCATGGGAACGCGGCGCGGGAGAGCGGCTAGGACATGGTCGTTTGCGGCAGGACAAACGGCATGCCGGATGGCGGCACGGCGCTGACCCGCATCGCGCAGCCGAAGACGGTTTCCATCATCTCGTCCGTCATGACCGCCCGCGGCGCGCCCGCCGCCACGACGCGCCCCTCTTTCATCATCACCACGTGATCGGCGAACATGGCCGTCAGGTTGAGATCGTGCATGACGGCGACGACACCGCCGCCGCGCCGGCAATAATCGGCAGCCAGGCGCATGACGGTCAGCTGGTGGCGGATGTCGAGGCTCGAGACAGGCTCGTCGAGGAGAAGGAAGGCCGGGCATCCATCGCGCACCGGCTCCCAGATCTGGCTCAGCGCGCGGGCGAGCTGGACCCGCTGCTGCTCGCCGCCCGAAAGCTCCTGGTAGAGCCGCCCGGCAAATCCGCCGAGGTCGACCGCCTCCAGCGCTTCCTCGGCAATGCGGTCTGCAGAGCCGTGCCCGGCCCGCGCCGCCGTCCCGCGGGACGAGGATGCGCCGACGGTGAGGCCCATGCGGACGATCTCGCGCACCGTGAAGGGGAAGGCGATGACGCTCGCCTGCGGGAGAACCGCGCGCCGGGTGGCCAGCTGCCAGGGTTGCAGGCTGCCGATGTCGTCGCCGCCGATCAGCACCCGGCCATCGCAGGCAAGCTCGCCGGCGATCGCCTTCAGCGTCGTCGTCTTGCCGGAGCCATTGGGTCCGACGATGGCGGTCATCTCGCCCGCTTGGGCCGTGAGGCTGACGTTATGGAGAACCGTCTTGCTGCCCATCCGGACGGTCACGTCGAGTGCTTCGATCATCGCGTTCACAAGCCCATCTGCGCGCGACCACGCAAGAGGATCCACAGGAAAAAGGGTGCGCCGGCGAAGGCGGTGATGATGCCGATCGGCAGTTCCGCCGGCGGCACGACGGTGCGGGCCACCATGTCGGCGGCAATCAGCAGGGTGCCGCCAAGAAGGGCGGAGGCCGGCAGGAGATAGCGATTGTCCGGGCCGATGAGGAGGCGCAGGACATGTGGCACGACGATGCCGACGAAGCCGATACCACCGCTGACGGCAACGGCCGCACCTGTCGAGGCGGCGACAGTGACGACGGCGACCGTTTTCAGGCGTTGCACCGGAACCCCCATATGAAAGGCCGCGGCTTCGCCCAGTGTCAGCGCGTTGAGGCCGCGGGCGAGAAACGGAACGACGGCCAGCGACGCGAGGATGATGGGCGCGGCGGCTGCGATCTTCGTCCAGCTGGCGCCGGCGAGCGAGCCGAGCCCCCAGAACGTTAGGTCGCGCAACTGTTTGTCGTCGGCAAGGAAGATGAGCACGCCCGTCACCGCGCCGGCGAGAGCGGCGAGGGCCACGCCGGCAAGCAGCATGGTGGCGACCGACGTCTGTCCGCCGCGGGTGGCGATCCGATAAAGCAGGAAGGTCGTGATCAGAGCGCCGAAAAAGGCGGCGACCGGCAGGGCGTAGATCCCGACCAGCGTGAACAGTCCCGAGAACACGGAGGTGCCGAGAACAATCGTCACGACCGCACCGAGGCCCGCGCCGGCGGAGACGCCGACGAGGCCGGGATCGGCCAGCGGGTTGCGGAACAGGCCCTGCATCACGGCGCCGGAGACGGCGAGCGCCGCGCCGACCAGAAGGCCGAGCACGGCCCGGGGCAGGCGGATGTCGAGAATGATGATGCGATCGCGCAGGCTGAGCGCGGCGTCCGTGGTTTCCGTGCCCGTGAGCCAGCGCAGGAGATTGCCGACAGAGGCATCGGCAGCACCGGTCATGACCGACGCGCCGAAGGCGAAAAGGGTCACCGCCGCGAGAAACAGGATCAGCAGGCGCGCCAGGCCGGAGCGATCGCCGGCATCCCGGTCTGCCCGGATCGCGGCGAGGGGCGAGGGGCTGCGCCGTCGCGGTGACGCAGAGGGCATGGGATGCAGGGTCTCGCCTGCCGCCGTATTACCGGGCTGCATGCGCGTCTCCGTAGATGGCGCCGTTCAGGTCCCGCACCGCACTTGCCGTGCGCGGGCCGAAGCCGAGGAGATGCAGGCCGTCCATGCGGATGACGCTTCCGGTTTCGGCTGCGGGCGTGAGGGCAAGGGCAGGGTGCCTGAAAAGTTCTTCGTCCGAGGCGCCATGCGAGCCGCCCCGCGTCATCATCAGCACCACATCCGGCTTCGCCGCGATCACCGCCTCGTCGGTGACGGGCTTGTATCCCTGAAACGTCGCCGTGGCATTGATGGCGCCGGACATCCGCACGATGGCATCTGCCGCCGTGCCCTTGCCCGCTGCCATGATCTTTCCACCCTGCATGCTGAGGATGAAGAGCACGCGCTTTTGCTCCGTTTCCGGTCGGGTTTCGGCATCGGCCAAAGCGGCATCGAGATCCGCCCTGACCCGCGCGGCCAGCGCGCCGGCCTTCTCATCGACCCCGAGCAGCGCGCCGACGCGGATGATCTTTTCGACGATGCCGGCACCGTCATAGCGTTCCGGTACGGTTTCCATCGGGATCGCCGCATTCTTGAGCAGGGTGAGCGTTTCCGGCGGACCGCTGCCCTCGACGGCAAGGATGGCGGTCGGGTTGGTGGCCATGATGCCCTCCGGCGAAAGCTGGCGCATATAGCCGACATCCGGAACCTTGAGCGCTGCCGCTGGGTAGAGGCTGGTGGAATCACGTCCGACCAACCGTCCCTCCTCGCCGAGCGCGTAGATGATCTCCGTCACGTCGCCGCCGACGGACACGAGACGGGACGTGTCGATCGAACCGGCGTCCTGCCCGAAGGCCGCTCCGCCGATCGTGAGCGATGCGGCGAGAACCAGACGGAAAAGAGTGGCGCTTCGGCCGCGTTCGGATCGCAAGGTCATCGCTCGGCTCCTCAGGCAGCAACGGTCAGATCGAGACGCGGCAGGGCTTCGATGATCGCGCGCCAGTCCTCGCGCTCGGCGACGCCTTCCTTGCGCTTGCCGAAGAACTGGATGACCATCTCGCCACGCGCGTCCAGCGCTTCGAGCGACGTCACATGCCCATCGGCCGTCGGCTTTCGGACGGCCCAGATCTCGGCGAGTTGATCGGTGCGCAGATGCAGATGAAAGGTCGGATCCATGACGTTGAGCCAGGGACCCATGGTCCCGATCGCCTCGACCGGGCCGGAATGGATCTGGATGATGCCCTGATTGCCGACGAAGCACATCAGGGGCAGGGCGATGGCTGCCGAGCGACGCATCATCGCCTCGACGGCGCTGGCGTCGAGGCGCCAGGCGTAGTCGTCGCCGATTGCGTGCAGGGCGGCGCGTCGTTCGATCTTCAGTTTCCGCAGGAGGCCATGGAACTGGTGCGTGTCGGTCATCCGGCTCCATCCGTCGCGAAGGCCGTCGGTATCGACCGCATGGTCCTCCACGGCAGCAACGGCCGCGGGCGCTTCGGCCGTGAAGACCTGCGACTGATCCTCGTGTGCGAAGTCCCGGACGAGACGGCGATAGGCATCGAGATCGGAGGCAGGGCGCAGGTGAACCTTGTGGACGGCCATGCCCTGCCGGTCGAAATACTGCAGGCTGCGGCGGATATCGTCGCCATCCGTCTTCGTGACGGCGAATGCATGCGCCCAAGCGCCGGGAAACACGCGCAGGTCGATGTCCTCACCGAGCACGATGGAGGCCGCCCGCGCGGTCTTCGGCGTTTCGAACACCCCGATCTTTTCGTGGACCGCGCTCTCATTGCGCGTCAGCGCCATGACCTCCCCGAGCTGCGGGGCAAACTCCAGGAGCCGGTTGGCGTCCGGGTCGATCCGGACGACGGTCAGCCCGCATTCGGCCGCCACGAGTGCCGCTTCGGAAATGCCGAGCTGCGCGGCAATGTCGCGCTCGCGCATCTTCGGGTGCTCGGCCCTGTAGGTGCGGATCTCTGCGGGAGAAGGGGAGGTCGGTTCGGTCATGTTTGGCTGCCTGGTTCTAGGGCTGGTTCTGGGGCGGGTTCTGGAGCGGGTGCTGGGCTGGTTCGCGGCGGATTCGGTCAGACGAGGACCCGGTGTCCAAGGATCGTTCGTCGGCCTTCTATCTTGACTTTATAACTCATCTTTTAATATGGACGCAATATGCCGGCATGCTTCCGTCGCGGAGGCCACGCTGGCCAGACCATCGTTCCGGAGTCCTGCATCATGATCCGTCGCCCGCTTGCGCACGTCGCCGCCCTTGCCCCTCTCGCGTTGTCGGCTCTCCTGCTGACGACGCCAGCCTTTCCGGCGGCAGCGCAGAACCCCCAGGCAGCGGTCGCCGCGCCCGCTGCCGGATTGTCGGTGGAACTCAATGATGTCGCGGCCTCCGAGCGCGGCTGCAAACTCACCTTCGTGGCGGGCAATGATCTGGCTCAGCCTCTGTCCAAGGTGTCGTTCGAATTCGTGCTGTTCGACCAGAAGGGGCGTGTCGAGCGGATGGCGGTTCTCGATTTTCGCGATCTTCCGGCAGGAAAGACGAAGGTCCGGCAATTCGATCTCGCGGGGACGAAATGCGATGCGCTGGACAGCCTCCTGATCAACGATGCGCCCGTCTGCGCAGGCGAAGGCATCGACAAGGGCGCCTGCATGCAGGGCCTCCGGACAGGCTCGAAGTCACCCGTGGGACTGAAGGGCTGAGCGGATACGGCAGACAGGCCTGAAAGGACAGGAACGTAGGATGAAGAAAGCCGTGAAATGGGCCCTGGCTCTTTCCCTCTCGGTCGCAGCCCATGCCGGTGCCGCGATCGCCTTCCTGCCGGATGCCGCGCCGCCGCCGCTCGCCGCCACGCAGGGCGGGGCGGAGATGGAGATCGCGCTTCTTGGAAATGCGTTCGAAGACACCGTCGAGTCGGGCGTCATCACCGATACGATCACGCCGGTGGAAACACCGCCGGAGGACGTCGCACCGCTTCAGCCCGAGACGGCGGAGCCCATGACGGAGCCCATGACGGAGGTGAGGACGGAGGCGGTGGCGCCGACGACGCCTGCGGAAACGGTGTCCGAACCGGTGCCGGAGACCCTGCCGTCAGACGCCGATGTTCTTTTACCCGCAGACTCCCTGCCGCCGGTCACGACCGCGGAACCCGACGTGGTGGCCGCGCTGCCGCCGGTAGCGACCGTCGTTCCCCAGACGCGGCCCGAGACTCCGCCCGAGGCAGCCAAGACGCCGTCGGCTCGCAAGGCGACGCCCGAAAAGGAAAAGAAGGCGGACCTCGAAACGCCGAAGAAAAAGCCGCAGCCGATCAAGGCGGGCAAGGACGGCCAGGCAGAGACCCGCAGCACCAAGGGTCGGGTCGACGGCTCGGAGGTTGCGTCCGCGGCCAGTTCGGGCAAGGGCGCGCAAGCGCGTGCGGCGGGGAACGCATCGTTCTCGAACTTCGAAGGCAAGGTCCGCAGCGCCCTCCAGCGGGCCGTCCGGTATCCTTCGCGTGCCGAGAGCAAGGGTGTGAAAGGCGTGGTCCAGGTGCAGTTCCTCGTGGCCGCCAATGGCAGCGTAAGCGGTCCGAAGGTCACCCGAAGCAGCGGTTCGCCGGTGTTGGACAAGGCAGCCCTGGATGCAGCCCGGCGGATGCGGTCTCCGAAAATCCCGGAAGAGTCCGGGCGCTCCTCATGGCTCTTCACCATTCCCATCACCTTTACCCGGTGAGTGCGCGACCCCGTTCGCCACGGGTTCCCACCACCGTTTAAAATATGACAAAATTGATCATGTTTTATCTTTACTCGGTTTATCAAGTTTATTAGGGTCCGGGCAGAAGGAGCCGCGCACGACGTGCCGGCAGAGGAAACCCGGAGATTCCCCATGGGCGACAAGCGTCAGCAACAGCGGACCAAGCAGAAGCGTGGCGCCGGACCAACGCCTGCCGCGCCCGCGGGACCGGAGGCACGCGGGGAGGCGCAGGCGCTGGACGTCCGCAGTTTTCTTTATGTCGGCGGACGGGATTGTCAGGTGGCCCACCTTCGCCAGATCGCCAGCAATTTCGGGGCGGAACTGATCCATCATGATGGCGGCCTGCGCGAGGCGGTTTCTCGGATCGACAACGTGCTGCCCTCCGTCGACTGCGTTTTCTGCCCGATCGATTGCATCAGCCACGATGCCTGCCTGCGCGTGAAGACCGGGTGCAAGAAGTTCGGCAAGGCCTTCGTGCCCTTGCGCAACGGCAGCAAGTCCAGCCTCGAACGTGCCCTGCACGATCTGAAGGCCGCGCGGTCGCAGACAAACTGAAGCAGCGGCCGATGCCAAACCCGATGCGTTTTTCACCTCTGGGGCTTCACCCGACGGCGTCGCTCGATACGTTGCGGAGCCTGTGCGCAGCACCGGGGCCGGATGCGAAGGTCGTGCCGCTTCTGCCGCGGCGGGCGCGTTCCTGCCACGCGGGACTTGCGTGCGGCGAGCGCGCCGTTATCTCTCTCGTTCCGCAAAGGGACCAAGGGATTGCCCCGAAGCGCCGATCGAAGGAGATGTGAAGCGATGTATGTTGCCATGAACCGGTTCCGGATTGCACTCGGCCATGAAGAGGCTTTCGAGGCGATCTGGAAGAACAGAGACTCGAGTCTCGCCGAGAATCCGGGCTTCAAGACGTTTCAGCTGTTGCGCGGCCAGACCCATACGGACGAAGGTTATACCCTGTTCGTCTCGTCCTCGAGCTGGAACAGCCACGAGGATTTCGTCGCCTGGACCAGATCCGAGAATTTTCGCGCAGCCCATCGCAATGCCGGCGACAATCGCGCGCTGTATCTCGGTCCGCCGGTCTTTGAAGGCTTTGCTGTTGTAGACGGCGCTTGAAGTCGCTGCCTGGTTGATTCCGCAAATGTCGCCAAGGGACTGACACATCAGGAGATTGTCGTCGGTTGGCAAAGCCCTTGGGGTCAGGACTTTTTCGGCAGGAGCGCGCCGACGACGAGCAAGGCCCATCCGGCCATCATGATCACACCGCCGAGAGGCGCCGACATGGGGAAGAGCCCGTGGTCGGTGATATGGCGCAGCGCGAGATCGCCTGCAAAGATCGCGGTGCCCACGGCCATGCTCGTCCCGGCCGCCGCCCCGAGCCGGATGTGACGGGCGGAACCCGACAGCGCGAGAAGTGCTGGGGCATGGGCAAGACACATGGCCGAGGCCCCGCCGAGGAGCCGGGGATCGCCGCCATGCGAGGCCGCAGCCGCCAGAGCGACGCCGCAAAGGCCGAGAAGGCCCGACGCCGCCAGAAACAGGGATTGGGTGCGATCGGCCATGGCTAACCTTCCTGGTTCTGCATGTGATGGGCGAGCCGCGTCACGGGCTCCAGGATGATCCGGCGAAGCTCCGGGTGAACGACCGTTTCATCCAGCGCCGTGTTGAAACAGAAGAGCCAGCCTTCGACCTCCTGTGCACCGATGGATGCGCCGAAATGGCGGCGGCGCAGCATCGGGTGGCCATGCTTGTCGGTGTAGAGCGGAGGCCCGCCGAGCCATCCCGTCAGATAGTCATAGAGCTTTGCCTCGCTGCCGGCGAGCGACGGCGGATGGACCGCCCGGCAGGCGGCGGCTTCGGGCGCACTGTCCATGATCTCATAGAAACGGCGCGTCAGCAGTCGGACGGTGGTGTCGCCGCCGATCGCGTCGTAGAGGGTGGTGCTGCGGGCGTCGTCCATGGCGGGCACTCTGGCGGGTTGGTAGGGGAGGCACATCTTCACGGCTCCGGTGAAGCTCTTAAACCCGATTGGCAGGCAAGAGAAGATTCCTTAGCGGATTCAATTGCTCGCCGGCGTCAACGCAGACGGTGAATCAGGCTCGCCTGCGCCGTGGCGGCGTCGTCGCGATCGGCCCTTGACCCGGGCTCCGGCCGGACCGAAGATCGTTTCTTCCCGATGCGCGGAGGCTGCCGTGAACCCCTTGATGCTGTACGCCCTGCTGGTGGTTGCCATCGTCTTTGAAGTGCTCGGCACCTCGGCCATGCAGGCGGCCCAGCACTTCTCCAAGCTTGGGCCGACGCTGGTCATGATCGGCTGCTATGCCGTTGCGTTCTTTTGTCTGTCCTACACACTGCGCGCCATTCCGGTCGGCATTGCCTATGCGATCTGGAGCGGCCTCGGGATCGTCCTCATTTCCCTCGTCGGCGTCGTTGCCTTCGGGCAGAGACTGGACCTGCCGGCCGTGCTCGGGCTTGGACTGATCATCTCGGGCGTCATCGTCATCAACGTTTTTTCGAAATCGGTCGTTCACTGAACGAAGCATCGGCAAGGGTCGCCCGCGGCACGCTCCCTGTCTTGCCCTTGGTCGACTTCCGGTTTATCGCTGGTCCTGCAAGCGCTTTGGATCGCGGCCAATCGGCGTTCGCGGAACCTTTTCAGCCGTCGGGCCTTGCTGGCTTCGGGGTCGTTTCAGAATTTTTCCAGGAGATCATCATGTCCATCCGTGCCGTCGTCTGGGGCGAGAATATCCATGAGCAGACGAATGCGATCGTCGGCAGCGTCTACCCGAACGGGATGCACACGGCCATCGCCGCCGCCCTCAACGAGCATCCGAACATCGAGGCGACGACCGCAACGCTGCAGGAGCCGGAGCATGGCCTTTCCGAACAACGCCTTGCCGCGACCGACGTGCTTCTCTGGTGGGGCCACAAGGCGCATGGCGAGGTCGCGGACGAGATCGTCGAGCGTGTGGCCAGGCGTGTCTGGGAAGGCATGGGGTTGATCGTCCTTCACTCCGGGCATTTTGCAAAGCCGTTCAAGCGCTTGATGGGCACACCCTGTGCGCTGAAATGGCGCGAGGCGGGCGAGCGCGAACGCGTCTGGGTCGTCAATCCGCGTCACCCGATCGCCGAAGGGCTCGACGACCATTTCGTGCTCGAGAATGAAGAAATGTATGGCGAGCAGTTTTCGGTGCCGGAGCCGCTGGAGACGGTGTTCATCTCGTGGTTTGCCGGCGGCGAAGTGTTCCGCTCTGGCCTCACCTGGCGTCGTGGAGCCGGCAACATCTTCTATTTCCGTCCGGGTCACGAGACCTATCCGACCTATTACGATGAGAATGTGAAAACGGTGCTGAAGAACGCGGTGCGCTGGGCTTACAACCCGCAAGGGGCGCTGACGTCGATCCATGATGCGCCGAACGTTCCCGTCGAGCAGGCGCTCGAGCCGATCACCGAGCGCGGTCCGCGCCTGCACAAGGCCGGGGAAGAGGGATACAAGTGATGGCCCCCATCCGTATCCTCATTCTCGGCACGGGTGGGATGGCGAACACCCATGCGATGAATTTCGCGACGATCGCGGACGCCGTACTGGTGGCCGCTGTCGACGTGGATCTTGCCCGCGTGCGCTCGTTTGCGCTTCGCCACGACATCCCCACGACCTTCACCTCGCTAGACGAGGCCATCGCCTGGGGCGCTTTCGATGCCGTCGCCAATGTGACGCCGGACAGGGTGCACCATGCGACGACGCTGCAACTGCTGGCGGCCGGCAAGCACGTGCTCTGCGAAAAGCCGCTCGCGGAAGATTTTGCCAAGGCGGACGAGATGGCGACGGCTGCCGAAAAATCCGGTCTGGTGACGATGGTGAACCTCACCTATCGCAACGTCGCCGCCGTGCAGAAGGCGCGGCAGCTGGTGATCTCCGGAGAGATCGGACAGGTGCGCCATATCGAGGCCTCGTATCTGCAGAGCTGGCTGGTGTCGAAGGCCTGGGGCGACTGGGCGACCGAGTCGCAGTGGTTGTGGCGGCTGTCGACCAAGCACGGCTCGAACGGCGTGCTCGGCGATGTCGGCATCCATATTCTCGATTTTGTCGGCTATGGCGCGGCCACCGAGATCGACCATGTGTTCGCGCGGCTGAAGACCTTCGACAAGGCGCCGGGAAACCGGATCGGCGAGTATGATCTCGATGCGAATGACAGCTTCACGATGACCGCCGAATTTACGAACGGGGCCATGGGCGTCATCCATGCCAGCCGCTGGGCCGTCGGCCACCTCAACGAATTGCGCCTTCGGGTGCATGGCGACAAGGGCGCGTTGGAGGTGGTGCACATGCCGGATGGGTCGACGCTGCGCGCCTGCCTTGGCGCCGACGTGGAGAAAGGCGTCTGGCAGACCATCGACCCCGGCACCGTGTTCACCAACTATCAGCGCTTCATCGACGCCATCAAGATCGGCAAGACGGCGGAGCCCGGCTTCCGCCATGCCGCCGACCTGCAGAAGGTGCTGGACCTCGCTTTGGAGACGGAGCGGGAACGCCGGGAGATGGCGGTTTCAGGCACCTGAGGCCGCCGGACGGCGAACTCCGCATCCCGAAACGGCCAGCCGCACATCACTGCCCCGTTGCCGTCTCCAGCGTGTTGCCGACCGAGCGTCCGAGACGATCCACTTGGCCGCGATAGTTTTCGCGGGTCTTCGGGTCGAAGATGAGGATCGGGGTGCTCACCGCGATGCTGGCAGCGCTGCCGACGGTCTGCGCGGTGCCGAGCGCGACGGCACCGACGCGTTCGCCGAGGCCGACATCGCTGTCGGTCACGGTCTGGCCGGCGATCAGCCGGTTGCCGAGCAGTTTTACCACTTCCGGGCTTTCGGCGAACTTGCCATGGTTGAGGCGATCGCCGGTTTGCAGGGCTGTCAGGTCGAGGACGGTGATGCCGGCCTTTTCCAGGTTGGTGCGATAGGGCTCCTGCGTCGGATCGATCTGGCCGAGCCGTTCGACATTGCCGGAAATCCGCCGCGAGATCGAAAGCGCGCGATCGTCGCGCGAGACGAACAGGGTGAACTTCGGCTTGTCCGGCCCCATCGCCTCCCACTGCTTTCCGAAAACGTCGACGTCGAGATCCGGTGAAGCAAGGATCACGTTGTTGATCTTCGGCGCCACGCGGCCGTCTCGGATCGCCATCTGGCGCAGGGCCTCGACCGTGACCCACGAGCCCATCGAGTGCGCCATCACCGTGACGTCGGACACGCGCGGGTCCTTGGCGGTCCGGCGCAGCAAGTCTTCCAGCGCGTCGCGGGAGTAGTTGGTGCTTTCCTTGTCGTAGTTGTAGTCGAAGATGCTGGCGCGCGACGGCCAGGTGAAGATGATCGGCGCCACGTCGGCGCGGCTGTCATGGACGATCTGCGCGAAGCGATAGACCGCGTCCTCGTACCGGTTGTTGAAACCGTGGACGAAGATGAGCACGCGGCGGCTCTTGGGCAGCGAATCGCGCGTCCAGGTCTCCACCTCGGCGCGCTCGGCGAGCGGCGTTACCGAGACGGTCGAAAATTCCTTCGCAGGATTGGCCGGCAGGCGCTTCGGCCACTGGACCTGGCCGATCTTGCGGTTCTTGTCGGGCGGAATGGACACGACGATCTCGGCCGCCGTCAGCTCGGTCCCACGCTCGCCGCCGTAGAGAACGCCGGCCTGCTCAGAGGGCGCACGCGTGGTCGCAACGAGCATGTCGACTTGCGTGGCGCCCGGCGCCGTGCCGGAGGGGATGAGGACGCCGACGGGGCGGCCTGCGCAGGCCGAAAGCCCGAGTGCGAGAGCAAGACAGGCCGCGATCCGCAAGGATCGGCGCGCCGCGCTTGGGCCGCGGGGGGCGGACGGTACCGGACATCCTGTCCGCTGCTCTGTCATCATGACGGAAACCTTCATCTGTTCGTCCGAGACTTGGCAGATTTCCCGAGCGACGGAAAACCGTTTCTCCGCAAATCGGTAATTGCGCAGATACCGTCACCGGAATGACACGGTCGCTCAGCGTTGTGCACTGCCCAATTTGTTTGCATGCGCAGTGTTGCCAGCCCATCTGCCATTGTCTAGCATGCATTTTGCCGACAGATATTTGCCGCCTAATGTCCCGGCTACTGTCATGTTTTGGAAGGTCTTTTGGTCATGCAGGCAGTTTTCGACGGGCATAACGACGTGCTCTTGCGGCTCTGGAGCCATGCACGGGCCGGGCATGATCCCGTTGCGGAATTCCGGGATGGCACGACGTCCGGGCACATCGACGCCCCGCGTGCTGCCAAGGGAGGGCTCGCGGGTGGGCTCTGCGCCATCTATATTCCCTCGGGCGACCTCGTCCTGAAGCAGCCGGATGCCGAGGGGCATTATGTGACACCGATGTCGGCGCCTTTGGAGCGTGGGCCCTCGCTGGAGATTGCCCTGCAGTTTGCGGCCATTGCGTTGCGTCTCGATCAGGCGAAGGCCTGGCGGCTCTGCCGCACGACGGCGGACATCCGCAAGGCGATGGCGGACGGCATTTTCGCGGCTGTCCTGCACATGGAAGGATGCGAGGCGATCGACGCCGATCTCGCCGCGCTCGAAACCTTCTACGCCGCCGGTCTGCGATCGCTCGGCCCTGTCTGGAGCCGTCACAACATTTTTGCCCACGGCGTGCCCTTCGCCTATCCGATGGATCCGGACACGGGGCCGGGGCTGACGGATGCCGGTTTCGCGCTGGTCCGGGCCTGCGACCGGCTCGGGATCGCGATCGATCTCGCCCATATTACCGAAAAGGGTTTCTGGGATGTGGCCAAGACGAGTTCGGCGCCGCTGATCGCCAGCCATTCCAACGCCCATGCCCTGACGCCTGTCGCCCGCAACCTGACCGACCGGCAGATGGATGCGATCCGTGAAAGCGGCGGGCTGGCCGGCGTCAACTACGCGACGACCATGCTGCGCCCGGACGGGCAGGAAAACGCGGCCACGCCGCTGTCCGACATGGTGCGCCATATCGATTACATGGTCGACCGCATGGGGATCGACTGCGTCGCGCTCGGATCGGACTTCGATGGTGCGACCATTCCGGCCGAAATCGCGGATGCCAGTGGAAACCAGAACCTGATTGCCGCTCTGCGGAGCGCCGGTTATGGTGAGGACGATCTTACCAAGATGTGCCGGGAAAACTGGCTGCGGGTTCTTGCCAAGGTCTGGCACGAGACCGACCAAGGCTGACGATCAACGGCCGCAAAGGCCAGAAGAAAAGGGAACAGAGCGATGATGCATTCTTTCGGCACGACGATGCGACGGTTGACGGCAGGGGCGGCGATCGCCCTGATCATGGCGGCAGCGGCGCCGGCCTATGCCGCAACGCCGGCGGATACGCTGGTCCAGGCCTGGGCAATCGACGACATCATCTCCATGGATCCGGGCGAGGCGTTCGAAATCTCGACGGCGGAAATCACCGCCAACACCTATAGCCTTCTCGTCCGGCTCGATCTGGCCGACACCTCCAAGGTCAAGGGGGACCTGGCCGAAAGCTGGACGGTGTCCGACGACGGTCTTACCTTTACGTTCAAGCTGAAGCCCGGCATGACCTTTGCCTCCGGGAACCCGATCACCGCCGAAGACGTGGCCTGGTCGATCGAGCGCGTCATCAAGATGGACAAGAGCCCGGCCTTCATCCTGACGCAGTTCGGCCTGAACGGCGACAACGTGACCGAGAAGGCCAAGGCCGTCGATCCGACCACCTTCACGCTGACGGTCGACAAGCCTTACGCACCGAGCTTCGTGCTGAACTGCCTGACGGCCACCGTGGGCTCGATCGTCGACAAGAAGCTCGTGATGGAGCATGTCGCGCCTGTCGAGAAGACGGCTGAAAACAAGTATGACAACGATTTCGGCAATGCCTGGCTGAAGACCAATTTCGCGGGCTCCGGTCCGTTCAAGCTGCGGGAATGGCGTGCCAACGAGGTCGTCGTGCTGGAGCGCAACGACACGTATTTCGGCGAGAAGCCCAAGCTGGCCCGCGTCATCTATCGCCACCTCAAGGAGAGCTCGGGTCAGCGACTGGCGCTGGAAAACGGCGATATCGACATCGCCCGCAACCTCGAACCGAACGACCTGGAATCCACGGCCGGCAAGGAGGACATCGTCCAGACCAGCGCGCCGAAGGGCACGGTGTTCTATTTCAGCCTGAACCAGAAGAATCCCAACCTTGCCAAGCCCGAAGTGATCGAGGCCTTCAAGTATCTGGTCGACTACAACGCCATCGGTTCCACCCTGATCAAGGGCGTGGGCGAGGTGCACCAGACCTTCCTGCCGAAGGGGGTCCTTGGCGAACTGGATGAGAAACCCTTCACGTTCGACGTCGCAAAGGCCAAGGAACTGCTGGCGAAGGCTGGCTTGCCCGACGGCTTTACCGTGACCATGGATGTGCGCAGCAACCAGCCGACCACGGGTATCGCGGAGTCGATCCAGCAGACGGCTGCGCAGGCGGGCATCAAGATCGATATCATCCCGGGTGACGGCAAGCAGACGCTCACAAAATTCCGCGCCCGCACCCACGACATCTATATCGGTGTCTGGGGACAGGATTACTTCGATCCGAATTCGAACGCGGAAACCTTCACGATCAACTACGACAATTCCGACGAGGGCAAGAACAAGACGCTGGCCTGGCGCAATGCCTGGGACGTTCCGGACCTGACGGAGCAGACCAAGGCCGCTCTCCTGGAAAAGGATCCGACCAAGCGCGCCGACATCTACAAGGGCCTGCAGAAGGCCGTTCTCGAGCGCGGCCCGTTTGTGGTGATCTACCAGCAGATCGAAGTGGCCGGCGCGCGCAAGAACGTGCAGAACTTCAAGCTCGGGCCGAGCTTCGACACCACGTTCCTCGGTGGCGTCACCAAGGAATAGGCCGTCCGCATGACTCTTCCCGAAACGTCGCAGATGGTGGCCGGGCGCTCGCGAGGCGCCCGGGCGCGGGGGCGGGCGGCCATCGTCGCTCGCTTCCTCGTGGTCATCGTCACCACCTATCTCGGCCTTCTCGCGGTCACGTTCTTCATCGGCCGGGTCATTCCGATCGACCCGGTGCTTGCCGTTCTCGGCGATCGGGCCCCGGCTCACGTGGTCGAGCGGGTGCGCGAGGAGATGGGGCTGAACCTGCCGCTCTACCAGCAGTTTTTCCGGTATCTCGGTGATGCGCTGCAGGGCAATTTCGGGACGTCGGTGCTTACCACCAATCCCGTCATGACCGATATCCGCCGGGTCCTGCCGGCAACGTTCGAGCTGGCAACCCTGGGAACGCTGATCGGGAGCCTTATCGGCGTGCCGCTCGGCGTTCTCGCTGCCGTCAAGCGCGGCAGCCTGGTCGACCAGGCGGTGCGGATCGTCGGTCTGATCGGCTATTCCGTGCCCATCTTCTGGCTGGCGCTCCTGTCGCTGCTCCTGTTCTACGCGCAGCTTCGGTGGGTCGCCTTTCCCGGGCGCATCGATGTCGTCTACGAGTACACGTTTACGCCGACGACGGGGCTTTTTCTGCTGGACTCGCTCTGGCAGGGGCAGTGGGACGTCTTCCGCGACGTTTTCCGCCACATCATCCTGCCGGCAAGCCTGCTTGGTTATGTCTCGCTCGCCTACATCAGCCGCATGACGCGCAACTTCATGCTGAACGAACTGTCGCAGGAATATGTCGTTGCGGCACGGGCGAAGGGGCTCTCGGAGACGCGGATCATCTGGTTTCATGCGCTGCGCAACGCGGCCGTACCCCTGGTGACGGTGATCGCGCTGTCCTATGCAAGCCTGCTGGAGGGCTCCGTGCTGACCGAGACCGTGTTCGCCTGGCCGGGCATCGGGCTCTATATTACCAATTCCCTGCAGAATGCCGACATGAACGCCGTGCTCGGCGGCACCATCGTGATCGGCTCGATCTTCATCGCCATCAACATCCTGTCCGATATCCTTTATCGGACGCTCGACCCGAGGACACGCGCGCGATGACGGCTGTACCTTCCGCCCCCCTCAGCCGGCGCGACTGGCTTCTGTCCGATCGGCCGCAATCGCGGATGCAGGCGCGGCTTGGCCGGGCTTACATGACCTGGCGACGGTTTTCGGCCAACCGGCTGGCGCTGCTCGGCCTCGGCATTCTCGTTGTTCTCATTCTCATGGCGATCTTCGCCGGCGTTCTGTCGCCGCACTCGCCGGTCACGGGCGATCTTGCAGGCGCGCGTCTGCTTCCGCCGGGCTCGCCGGGCTACCTGCTCGGCACGGACGAGCAGGGGCGCGATATCCTGTCGCGGCTGCTGCACGGCTCTCGTCTGACGCTGTTCGTCATCATTCTCGTGGCCGTCATCGCCGCGCCGATCGGCCTTATCGTCGGGGCCGTCGCCGGCTATGCGGGCGGCTGGATCGACGCCGTGCTGATGCGGATCACGGACATCTTCCTTGCCTTCCCGAAACTTGTCCTCGCGCTTGCGCTCGTCGCCGCGCTCGGGCCGGGAATCGAAAACGCGGTTCTTGCCATCGCCGTCACGTCCTGGCCGCCCTATGCGCGCATCGCCCGGGCGGAAACCATGACCGTGCGCAATGCGGATTACATCGCTGCGGTCCGGCTAATGGGCGCGTCGCCGCTGCGCATCGTGCTTCTGCACGTGATGCCCATGTGCCTGTCATCGCTGATCGTGCGCATCACGCTCGACATGGCGGGGGTCATTCTCACGGCGGCCGGCCTCGGCTTTCTCGGTCTCGGCGCCCAGCCGCCGCTGCCGGAATGGGGCGCGATGATCGCGTCCGGCCGACGATTCATTCTCGATCAGTGGTGGGTCGCCACCATGCCGGGCATCGCGATCCTGCTCGTCAGCCTCGCTTTCAACCTTCTGGGCGATGGATTGCGCGACGCGCTCGACCCGCGCGAGGCCGGACAATGAGCCCGCTGTTGACCGTCGACGACCTGCGCGTCAGCTTTCCCACGCGTGCCGGCCTGGTGGAGGCCGTGCGCGGCGTGTCGTTCTCGCTTGGCCGCGAGCGCCTGGGGATCGTCGGCGAGAGCGGCTCGGGAAAATCCCAGACCGGCCGTGCCATCATGGGGCTGACGCCACCGCAGGCACGGATCACGGCGAAAACGCTCTCCTTCGACGGGATCGATCTGCTGGAGGCGTCGCCGCGTGAGCGGCGGGAACTGCGCGGAAACCGCGTGGCGATGATCCTGCAGGACCCGAAATATTCGCTGAACCCGGTGATGACCATCGGCCGCCAGATCGTGGAAACGCTGCGGACCCATCGCAAGATCAGCGCCTCCGAGGCGAAGGCGCGCGCGATCGCCATGCTCGAGGCCGTGCAGATCCGGGATGCGGCCCGCGTCTTCGACCTGCATCCACATGAGGTATCCGGCGGCATGGGGCAGCGGGCCATGATCGCGATGATGCTGATCGCCGAGCCGGAACTGCTGATTGCCGACGAGCCGACCTCGGCGCTCGACGTCACGGTGCAGCTCGAGGTGCTCGCCATTCTCGACCGGCTGGTGGCCGAGCGGGGCATGGGCCTGATCTTCATCAGCCACGACCTGCGGCTCGTCTCCTCTTTCTGTGACCGGGTGATCGTCATGTATGCAGGCCGTATCGTGGAGGAGATCGCTGCGGCCGACCTGCGCAATGCGCGCCACCCCTATACGCAGGGGCTGCTGTCCTGCATGCCGGAAATTGGCGGCGACCGGCATCCGCTGCCCGTCCTCGACCGCAAGCCGGAGTGGGCCCGATGAGCACTGCCGTATCTGCGCATGACGTCACCGTCATCTATGAGGATTTCAAGGCGCTCGACGGCGTCAGCATCGCGGTCGACAGGGGAAAATCCTACGGTCTCGTCGGCGAGTCCGGATCCGGCAAATCCACGCTCTTGCGCGCGATCGCCGGCCTTGCACCGGTTGCCTCCGGTCGGCTGGAGGTCAATGGCCGCACGTTGGCGCCGCGCCGGCGCGACAAGGCGTTCTATCGGGACGTCCAGATGGTGTTCCAGGATCCCTACGGCTCGCTGCACCCGCGCCAGACGATCGATCGCCTGCTGCAGGAGCCGCTCGCGATCCACGGCCTGTCCGATGCCGAAGCGCGGATTGCCCGTGCGCTGGACGAGGTGGGCCTGGGGACCGGCTTCCGGTTCCGCTACTCGCACCAGCTTTCCGGCGGGCAGCGGCAGCGCGTGGCGATCGCCCGGGCGCTGATCGTCGAGCCGTCCATCCTGCTCCTCGACGAGCCGACATCGGCGCTCGACGCTTCGGTGCAGGCCGAGGTGCTCAATCTTCTGGAGCAGATCCAGCGCGACCGCGGGCTCACCTTCCTGATGGTCAGCCACGATCTCGGTGTCGTGACGCACATGTGCGACCAGCTCGCCGTCATGCGCAGCGGCAAGGTTGTGGAGCGGCTGAGTGCGGCGGATCTGGTCGCGGGCCGGATCGACGCGGAGTATACCCGCAACCTCATGGTTGCGAGCAAAGGGTTCGTCCGCACCTCCGCCTGAAGCAGAGATAGCGCAAGGGTCGATGCGCGCCTCAGGCGCTGACGTCGATGACCACGCGTCCGCGAATGCGGCCTGCGACGATGGCCTCGGCAAGCGCCGGGAGATCGGACATGGGCGCAACCGTCGTCATGCTGTCAAGCCGGGCGGGGTCGAGATCGCGGGAAAGCCGATCCCAGGCGGCGAGGCGCTGATCGCGGCTCGCATAGACCGAGTCGACCCCGATGAGCGTGACCGCCCGCAGGATATGCGGCATGACCGTGCCCGGCAGATCCGCGCCACCGGCAAGGCCGCAGGCAGCGATGGCGCCGCCGCGAACGGTCTGGGCGAGAGCATTGACGAGCGTGGTCGATCCGACGGAGTCGACCCCTCCGGCCCAGCGCTCCTTCTGGAGCGGGCCTGCCTTTTCGGCAAGCGCGGCCCGGTCGATGATGTCGTGGGCGCCGAGCGATGTCAGGTAGTCTGCTGTTTCGGGGCGGCCCGTCGAGGCAACGACCCGGTATCCGCGTGCGGCGAGAAGCGAGACCGCAACAGAACCCACGCCGCCCGCGGCACCGGTGACCAGAACATCGCCGCCACCGGGGGTTATCGTGCCCCATTTCTCCAGAGCATCGACGCACAGGGCCGCGGTATAGCCGGCGGTGCCGATGGCCATCGCCTGCTGCAAGGAAAATGCGGCGGGCAGGGGAATGAGCCACTCCGGCTTGACGCGCTGGAAGCGGGTGAACGCGCCCCACTCGGTCTCTGACAGGCCCCAGCCATTGAGGATCACCTGATCGCCGGGCTTCCATTGCGGCGCGCGCGAAGAGACCACCGTGCCCGACAGATCGATGCCGGCGACCATGGGCGTTCGCCGTGCGATCCTGCCCTTGCCGGTGATCGCCAGACCATCCTTGTAGTTGAGCGTGGAATAGGCAATCTCGACGAGAACATCGTGATCGGGCAGGTCGGCCTGGGAGATCTCGCGGATGTCAGCCTGCGGGCGACCATCGACGGTGTCGATCATCATGGCCCTGAATGTGTCGGTCATGTCGTTCTCCGGTCCGTTGGCGCCCCGTCCGTCCAGCGTCCGTCCAGCGCCTTCCAGTGCCCGTCATGCCATGTCCCGTGGCGTGCTGCCAATGCGTCTTTCGCCGCACGATGCGAACTCTGCTCGCAGGTTGTCCCTCAGGGCAGCAGCCACAGGATACCGGCGATGATCAGGGCCCAGAGGGCCAGGGAAAGAACAAACGCCAGGAAAAGAGCAATGATGCGCAATGTCGGAGCGAAACGAGAGACTTCCTCCGGGCGACGCGCCGCCCATCCGAGGAAAGAGAATTCGCACGAAAAGATCCAGGCTGGCATGAGCGGTCCCGGCGTGTAAGAGCTTAAACCTCACTTAACCAAAGGTTGGGTGCGGATGCAAGCACGTGATGAAGCGGAAATATCGATTCCGCAACGGCTTACCCTATTTTTGGGATGATCGTTCGGCCCCGATCTGCGTTTTCAGGAGGTTTGCTCGGCGGTGCGAGGACACATTCCGGTTGCGGCGGAAATGGTGCTTTGGCCGGGGATGGGCGCGGATCAGAATTCCTCCCAGCTCTCCGTCTTGAGGGCGGCGTTGCCGTCAAATGCCGGGGCAGGCGCGCTTCTGACGGGCTTGGCATGCGGAACGAGCGTGACGGGCTTCGTGGTCGGCGATGACACGGCCGGTGCGGGATGGGCACGGCGGTCCGGCGTCGCGGATCCGATGTTGAAATGCGAGAGTTGCTGGAAGAGTTGCTGTGCTTCCCGGGCAAGCCCGTGCGCTGCAGCCGTGGTCTGCTCGACCATCGCGGCATTCTGTTGCGTTCCCTGGTCCATGGCATTGACCGCCGTGTTGATCTCCTTGAGACCGACGGCCTGTTCACGCGATGCTTCGACGATCGCGATGACATTCGTATCGACGTGAACCACCTCGTCCACGATCTGTTTCAGAGCTTTGCCGGTTTCGCCGATGAGGGCCACGCCGTTCTGCACGTGGCCGTTCGATGTGGCGATCAGGCTCTTGATTTCCCGTGCCGCCTTTGCCGAGCGCTGGGCCAGTTCGCGCACTTCTTGCGCCACGACGGCAAAGCCCTTGCCGGCATCCCCGGCGCGGGCCGCCTCGACGCCAGCATTCAGCGCCAGCAGATTGGTCTGAAAGGCGATCTCGTCGATCACCCCGATGATGCTGCCGATCTCGCCGGCCGATTGCTCGATCTTGCCCATGGCACGGACGGCTTCCTCGACGACGTGACCCGAATGCTCCGCGCTCTCTTTCGTCCGACGGACAAGGTCGCCGGCTTCCTCGGCGCGCTGGCTGGAATCGCTGACGGTGGTCGTGATCTCCTCGAGCGCGGCTGCCGTTTCCTCGACGGACGCCGCCTGTTGTTCGGTGCGACGCGACAGGTCGTTCGACGCCGACTGGATCTCCTGAGAGGCCGCGGCGATGGCAGCCGCATTTCCCGCGATCGATGCCATGGTCGTGCGCAACTTGGTGCAGGCGCCATTGAAGTCGGTCCGCAGCCGATCCAGTTCCGGCAGGAAGGGCGTTTCGATCGCCTTCGTCAGGTCTCCCTCCGACAGATGCTGCAGCGAGACCCCCAGTCGATCGACATTCTCGACACGCGCGGTGACATCGGTTGCGTATTTCACGATCTTGTGCAGCTTGCCGTTCAGGTCGAAGATCGGATTGTAGGACGCCTGGATATAGATCTTCTTGCCGCCTTTGCCGAGGCGCAGGAATTCGCCGCTCCGGGGCTTGCCGTCTCCAAGCTGCGCCCAAAACTGCCGATAGGCGTCGCTTGCCGTAAAGGCCGGTTCGCAGAACATCGCGTGATGTTTGCCCTGGATTTCCGACAGCTGGTAGCCGAGCGTCTTCAGGAAATTTTCGTTGGCGGTGATGATGTCGCCCGTCACGGTGAATTCGATGACCGCCTGTACGTGAGACAGGGCCTCCAGCCGTCCGGCGTCTTCCGCGCTCTTCAATCGTTGCTCGGAGATATCGACGGCGAACTTGACGACCTTGACGGGTTTTCCACGGCGGAAGACGGGATTGTAGGACGCCTCGAGCCAGACTTCCTTGCCGCCTTTTCCGAGACGGCGGTACTGGCCGCGCTCGTTCTCGCCGCGTGCCAGCTTTGCCCAGAAGGCGTGGTAGGCGTTGCCGGAGGCTTCGTCGGGGCTGATGAACAGGCTGTGATGCTTGCCGACAAGTTCGGCATGTGCATAGCCGACCAGCTGGCAGAAGTTCTCGTTTGCCGTCAGAATGGTGCCGTCGAGCTTGAATTCGATGATGGCCTGGGATTTGCTCATGGCTTCAAGAATAGCTTTAGCATTTGCCCCGGAAGGAAAGCTCAACATTCATATCTCCAATGATTGACGGCCCGACCCGTAGATCAGGCATGGCCGCCACATGCCGCTGCCTGATTTAAGAATTAGACATTAATTGCTTAGAAAGTATGAATATCTTGGTGATTGCTTGTCGCGATCTTCAGCCATCAGACCTGCGGTGGTTTGCCGACGCGCGGGGTTAGGGGCTCTGGCCGCAGGACAGTTCCGGGTCGGGGTCTCTGCTGCCCTCGCGGCTTGTTCTACCGGGACCAACACAGCAACAAACGGATGCAACCGCCTGATTGCATTATATTAGTAATTCATTGTTTACGTGACCTTAATGCTTTCGTCCGATAACATGGAATGGCCGCGATGTGGGGCGGTTCCGTTGCGCTTCCCGCGTCATGATGGCGGGGCGGAGGCGCTTGTTCAGCACAGGTGTTTCGTGACGAGGCCATCTATTCGCACATCGCTTATCGCGATCTTTGCCGCTATTGCCGCCCTCACGGCGGTGTTCTCCGCCGTCACGCTGCAGTCGCTGTCCAAGACGCGCACGATTTCCGACAATGTCGTGACGGAAGTCTTTCCTGCCGTTTCCGCCGTCAAGGATATTCGCATCGAACTCGTGTCCATGCGGCTGGGCTACTTCCAGTATCTTGCAGCTCTGACGCCGGAAGCAACGAAGAAGGCCGAGACGCTGCTCGGCGAGGCGCGGCTCCGCATCGCCCATTCCGTCGAGGTCTACACGCCCTATGTCGGCTCCGACATCGAGCGGGCGCTCTTGAAAAAGGTGACCGACAGCCTGGACGCCTACGGCAAGGCTGGCGACAACATGATCACGCTGGCCAAGGTCGGCAATTACCAGCAGGCCAACAACATGCTGGAGTCGATGGGGGAGATCATCGTTCCCGCCCAGACCGGCCTCGACGAACTGATTGCCGAGAACACGGCGCAGGTCACCGACGCAACGAAGCGGATGCATGACACGTCTGCCGAAGCGCGGATGATCACCTTCATCCTCATCGGTGTCGTCTCGACGCTCCTGATCGTGTCCACGCTTTACGTGCTGCGGGGCATTGCAAGTCCTATCCGCTCGATCACCACGGCGATGACCGGTCTGGCGAAAGGCGATACCGACAGCGCCATTCCGTATTCGCAGCGCACCGACGAAATCGGCCAGATGGCGGGCGCCGTCGAGGTCTTCCGTGCCGCGGCCGTTTCGAACAAGGATCTGCAGAGCCAGGCAGAAACCCTGCGCCGTGCGGCGGAGGCCGACCGTGAGCGTCTCGCAGCGGACGCCGAACGTGCCGCCCAGGCCCGGCTCGATCAGGCGACCTCCAGCCTTGCAGACGGTCTGCGGCGTCTGGCGGCCGGCGATCTCTCCTTCCGGCTCGATGTTCCCTTCGCACCCGATTTCGAAGCCCTGCGCCACGATCTGAATGCGGCGGTGTCCCAGCTCAACGAAACGCTGGCAGCCGTTGCCGTTGCTGCCGACCAGATCGACAACGGGGCCCGCGAAGTCAGCGAAAGCGCCAACGACCTGTCGCGTCGCACCGAGCAGCAAGCCGCCTCGCTGGAGGAAACCGCAGCGGCGCTCGACGAGATCACGGCGAATGTCGGCCAGTCCTCCATGCGCACCAACGAGGCGCGCGAAGTTGCCGTGCACGCCAACAAGAGTGCGTCGCGTTCGGGCGAAGTCGTGGCCGAAGCCGTCACGGCCATGGGCCGCATCGAGCATTCGTCCAGCCAGATCTCCTCGATCATCGGCGTGATCGACGAGATCGCGTTCCAGACGAACCTGCTGGCGCTCAATGCCGGCGTGGAAGCGGCCCGGGCAGGGGAGGCAGGTCGCGGTTTTGCGGTGGTCGCACAGGAAGTGCGCGAACTGGCGCAGCGATCGGCCAAGGCCGCCAAGGAAATCAAGGATCTGATCCGGAATTCGACGGCCGAAGTCGAGAACGGCGTGAAGCTGGTTCGCGATACGGGCGAGGTGCTGAAGACCATCGAGGCGCATGTCGTCGAGATCAACGGCCACATGGAAGCCATCGCCACCTCGGCGCGCGAACAGTCGACCGGCCTTGCCGAAGTCAACATCGCCGTCAACCAGATGGACCAGGTGACGCAGCAGAACGCGGCCATGGTCGAAGAGACCAGTGCCGCCGGCAGCACGCTGGCCACAGAAAGCGCACGTCTGCGCGAACTCATCTCCCACTTCACGCTGGCTGGCAACTCTTCACACGCCCATCAGCGTTACGCTGCCTGACCGCTATCCGCGAGAGCAGACCAGAACCGGCCGAACATGTTCGGCCGGTTTTGTCGTTCAAGGAAACCTTTTTCCCTCCCGTTTTTCTCCTGCCGTCTCGCCAGAGCCGGCCCAGACCGCCGGCGGCGCAGGACGGAAACGCCGCGATGGACGATGACAGCGAATGCGGTTAAGGTTTTGTTCATATTCTACCACCAAAAGTGTGTTTATCCTGGAGTTGCGAGAGGCAAATGCCTGTAAGCCCACTGTCGATTATCGAGCCGAACGCGCTCGACGATTATGCCGACCTGAGATCCGTGCCCAAGCATCGGTTCTTCGGCCGGAACGACCTTGTCGACAGGTTCCGGCTGGCTGTGCCATTCGATTACATCGTCATCAGCGGCCTCGACGTGGACCACTACCGGTTCGGGGCCGGCTTCTCCATCGACACGGATCTTCCGCCGGCCCTGTTGGAAACCTATGTCGCGGACAATCTTCGCTGCAGCGATCCGTTCATACAGGCCAGCCGGAACGCGCGAACGGTGGTCGTCGAGCAGGACGTCTACGCACGCCACGAGCCGCCGCAACGCCTGCTCTATCTCCAGCGGACCTTCGGCGTCCACAATCGGACGCTGGTTCCCATCTTCCGCAATGACGTGGTCTATGGCGCGATCTGCTACACGCGGTCGACGCCTTTCACGGCGGCGGAAATCCGGTTTCTGGCGCTCGTTTCGGAGCTGATCCATACCGCGGTCACGAAACCGCTGATGGACCGCTTCGCCGCCGATCAGATCGGGTTGACCAAAGGTGAGCTCACATGCCTGGAAGCCGCCAGCCGAGGCCTGACGAGCGAGGCGATCGCCGTCGAGACCGGATTCCAGAACGACACGGTCAACAGCTACATCAAGTCGTCCGTCAAGAAGCTCGGCGCAACCAATCGGACGCAGGCGATCGTCGAGGCCTTGCGCCGGCGTCTGATCGCCTGACCATCACGCCGACCCGCGTCCGGGACGGGTCCCATCGCGCAGTGACGGCATCCGGTTCCCACACCCGGCAGGCGCCGAAAAGCGATGGCGTCATCTTGCGCATTTAGGCCAAAATACATTCAAATCTTACCTACATTAAGAGACTTTTATGTATTTTATCCTAATTTAGGCGCATGCACGATCTGATGTTGTCGGTGACTGCACTTCAGGCTGCAGTGGATCGATCATTCTATCTCATCCAGGCTTTTCGAGGGCGGAGCTTTGCCCGTCCCGAGACATGCCGGATTGTCGTGGTGGCTTTTTCATCCGGTCCGGCGGCGGCTCGAAGAT
Source organism: Rhizobium sp. Leaf384 (assembly GCF_001424065.1). Taxonomy (GTDB): domain Bacteria; phylum Pseudomonadota; class Alphaproteobacteria; order Rhizobiales; family Rhizobiaceae; genus Ferranicluibacter. The sequence continues at coordinate 182,141 of NZ_LMQE01000007.1, read as the reverse complement.
CGACGTGATCCTCAGATGCAAAGGACTTCGGCATGAGATTTTCATTTTCCAGACGTCAGAACGCGGCTGCGACAATGGCGGCTATGAACAGATCGCAGGCAATTATCGAATTCGATATGATGGGCACGATTCTGGATGCGAATGCAAACTTCTGTAAGACCCTCGGCTATACCCTGCCCGAAATCATCGGCAAGAACCACCGCATGTTCGTTGATCCCGCAGAGGCCGCATCGCCAGCCTACAGCGCCTTCTGGGCCTCGCTGAGGGCCGGCGATTTCGATCAGCGCCAGTACAAGCGGATCGCAAAGGGTGGGCGGGATGTCTGGATCGAGGCCTCCTACAATCCGGTTTTCCGCGGTTCCAAGCCCTACAAGGTGGTCAAGTTCGCGACCGACATCACGGCAATCCGGCTGAAAGCCGTGGAGGATGCCAGCAAGCTTGCGGCGGTCTCGCGCGCCCAGGCCGTCATCGAATTCACGCCGCAAGGCAACGTCATCACCGCGAACGAAAATTTCCTGACGACGCTCGGCTACACGCTGCCTGAGATCCAGGGGCGTCACCATGCCATGTTCTGCGATGCCACCTATGCCGGCAGCGCCGATTACCGCGCCTTCTGGGACCGGCTTCGGGCCGGCGAATTCGTCGCCGAGGAGTTCAAGCGGATCGGTAAGGGGGGCAGGGAGGTCTATATCCAGGCGTCCTACAATCCGATCTTCGCCGAGGACGGCCACGTCTTCAAGGTCGTCAAATTTGCCACCGACATTACCGGGCGCGTCGAGAACGTCCAGCGGCTGGCCAAGGGACTGCAACTGCTCGCGTCCGGTGATCTCTGCCATACGATCGATACGGCCTTCATCGTTTCGCTCGATCAGCTGCGGTCCGATTTTAACAGTGCGGCCGGCCGTCTGAAGTCGGCCATGGCCTCCGTCGGGGCCAATGCGGAAGCCATCGCCTCCGGCGCGAACGAGATGCGGTCGGCCGCCGACGATCTCGCCAAGCGCACGGAGCAGCAGGCGGCCTCCGTCGAGGAGACGGCAGCCGCTCTCGAAGAGATCACGCAGACGGTCGCCGACTCCAGCCGCAGAGCGGCCGAGGCGGGCAAGCTGGTGGCGGATACGCGGGCCAACGCGGAGCAGTCGGGGGAGGTGGTGAAGACGGCGATCGTTGCCATGGGGCAGATCGAGAGTTCGTCGCGCGAGATCTCGAATATCATCGGGGTCATCGACGACATTGCCTTCCAGACGAACCTGTTGGCGCTGAACGCCGGCGTCGAGGCGGCGCGGGCTGGGGAAGCCGGCAAGGGATTTGCCGTCGTCGCCCAGGAGGTTCGCGAGCTCGCCCAGCGCTCCGCCAAGGCTGCCAAGGAAATCAAGTCGCTCATCAACACATCGAGCGAGCAGGTCAAGACGGGCGTGGTGCTCGTCGGCCAGACCGGCAAGGCGCTGGAGGTCATTGTCGGGCAGGTTCACGAGATCAACATGAACGTCTCCGCCATCGTCGAGGGCTCGCGGGAGCAGGCGACCGGGCTTGCGGAGATCAACACGGCGGTCAACACCATGGATCAGGGAACGCAGCGCAACGCCGCGCTGGTCGAAGAGTCGACGGCTGCCAGCCACGCGCTTGCGGGCGAGGCGGATGCCCTGTTCGCCCTGATCCGGCAGTTCAAGGTCGACGAACGGGGGAAACCTCACCACGCCGCGCCGCTACCGGTGTGGCATGCCAAAGCCGCCCGTGCAGCGGTCCGTGCCAACACGCGCGGTGCCGTCGGCGCAACGGCGCTTCAGGAGACATGGGAGGATTTCTGATGCCCGCGCCCGATGCGACCCGATAGCGCGAACATCGGCGATCAGCTATCGGCGATTGGGGCAGGAGAGCGGGCGACCGGGACTGTCGGTCGCCGGGTCTGCATCTCGGCGCACGCATCCGGCCCGGCACGTCGGGCCAGGGCCGTGCGTCATGGCCTGCCGGTGCCGATGGCCAGAAGCTGGAGCCGGACGAACATCTGGTCGGCCTCCCGGATCCCCGACTGATAGCCGTCGATGAGATCCATCAGGACCTGAAGATAGGCGCCGTCCGTTTCCGCAATGCCCTGGCCCTGGCACCAGATGTCGCGCACGGCCATGAGCGTCTCCAGCTCTTTCAGCTCAAGTGGCCGATCGTAGGGGTGATCTGACGACATCGGGGATTGACCATAAAAAGGAGGATACGGCACGACAGCCCGGAGCATGAAAACGTAAAAGCTTCTCTCCAGGGCCGACTCCATTTTTAGGGCGCTAACTTTAAGGATTCGTAAACTTACACGAACGCAACCACCCCGTGAGGGGCGGCGATGGAGAAGGGCAAAACATAGAGAGTAAGTTGAAGACGCTGAAAAACACTCGCAGCGAGCTTTATCGCTGATATGCCCATCGTCGAAGAGCAAGCCCCGGCTGGTCACGAAAAAAGGCGTGAAGACGGCGCCGAAGAGCGACGCAATCGTTGCTCCTGCGGCCGCCGACATCAAGCCGAAGAAACCAAGCTGCCGCTAACCCCGAACGTTAAAAGGTCAAGAAGCCTGCTGAGCCGCCGCGCTCTCAGCACGTGCCACCTTCGTTCCCGTTTCATCCGAACGCTCTACCGTCTTCCTGGGGCAGCGTTAACAGCGCGGAAGGCGAAACGCTGCAGGTCCTAGAAATCCGTGGGCTCGCTGGGCAAACTGCGAGACGCGCCAGAGATATCCAAAAGCGTGCTGGTGAGTGCTTCACATTCCAGTATCGATTGGGGGAAGAAATGAGGAAAAGTGTGAGCTAATAATCTGAAAGAAGTAATAAAATTAATGCTTTAGGGAGATTAAATGGCGCACCCGACAGGATTCGAACCTGTGACCTTTGGAATCGGAATCCAACACTCTATCCAGCTGAGCTACGGGTGCAGCAACCGGCGCTTGCCGGGTGGATGAGGGGTTCATAGCCCAGGTTCGGGCCGGCATCAATGGGCAAGAGAGGGATTGGTGGAAAATCCGCAGCGTCCGGCGTGAAGCACAAGAGAGATCCGGTCTGGCGTTCGGGGCGTAGAGATCGCGGTTTCACGGGGTGGACCGGTTGGGGCTGATCGGATGATCGGCCGGGCGTCGGGGCGGAGAGGGCGGATGCGGGGATTTGAGGCAGGATACCGGGCGGTGGTTCTCGGGGCGAGCGGCGGGATCGGCTCTGCTGTCCTGTCTGCCCTCGATGCGGATCCGCAATGCAGCGCGGCGGTCGGGCTCTCGCGGCGGGATGACGGGATGGATGTGACGGACGAGGCGTCGGTCGCGGCTGCGGCCCGGCGCATCGGCGACGCGATGGGAACGGTCGACCTCGTCTTTGATGCGACGGGCGCGCTCGAAATCGACGGACACGGTCCGGAGAAGACGATCCGGGCCATCGACCCGGCGGTGATGGCGCGGCAGTTTGCGGTCAATGCGATCGGGCCGGCGCTGCTGATCAAGCATTTTGCGCCCTTGCTGCCGCGGGATCGGCGTTGCCTGTTTGCAACCCTGTCCGCGCGTGTCGGGTCCATCGGCGACAACAGGCTCGGCGGCTGGATTTCCTATCGTTCGGCAAAGGCCGCACTCAACCAGATCGTGCGCACCGCCGCGATCGAGATCGCGCGAACCGCGCCCCAGAGTGTCGTCGTTGCCCTGCATCCTGGTACCGTGGACACCGGGCTGACCTCCACCCATGGCAAGCACGCGGACAAGATGTCGCCGGCAGAGGCGGCCGCCGCGCTTCTCGCGGTTCTGTCCGATCTTTCACCCGCGCAGACCGGGCAGTTCCTCGCTTATGACGGGACGGCAATCCTGTGGTAGCGGCGCTCGTCGGCGCGGGACGGGGGCAGGCGGGGGGCGTCTTGCTTTGCGGGAGCATGCCATGGCGCCGATGAATGCGGAGAAGGTCCGCCATCTCATCGTCCTTCTCGGAGACCAGCTCTCGCCGGACATGACGAGCCTTGCAGACGCATCCGAAGACGACGTGGTGCTGATGTGCGAGATCATGGAGGAGGCGCAGTATGTGCGGCATCATCCCAAGAAGATCGCATTCCTGTTTTCGGCCATGCGCCACTTCGCAGAGGAGCTCCGGGCGAAGGGATTGACGGTGCGCTATGTCCGTCTGGAGGACGAGGGCAACACCGGTTCGTTCACCGGAGAGGTCGGGCGTGCGGTGTCGGCGTTGCGGCCGGACAGCGTCCGGGTCACCGAGCCGGGCGAGTTCCGGGTCCTCGACATGATGACGGGCTGGCAGCGGGCGTTCAATCTTCCGGTCGAGATCCTCGACGATCGGAGATTTCTCTGCTCCCGAGCCGCATTTGCGGCCTTTGCCGGTGGGCGCCGACAGCTGCGGATGGAAACCTTCTACCGGGAGATGCGCGTCAAGACCGGCCTCCTGATGGAGGGGGATGCACCGGCGGGCGGGCGCTGGAACTTCGACGCCGACAACCGCAAGCCCGCGACGCTCGATCTGTTTTCTCAGCCGCGAAAGGGTTTCGAGCCGGATGCGATCACGCAGGAGGTGCTGGATCTGGTGGGTCGGCGTTTTGCGGCGCATTTCGGACGGCTCGAGGGGTTCGACTTCGCGGTGACCCGTCGTCAGGCGGAGACGCTGCGCGATCGGTTCATGGTCGATCACCTGCCGAGATTCGGGGAGCGGCAGGATGCGATGCTGTCCGGAGATCCCGTTCTCAGCCATTCGCTGCTGTCGTTCTACCTCAATGCCGGCCTGCTCGATCCGCTCGATCTCTGTCGTCGGGCGGAGGCAGTCTATCTTGCAGGCCATGCGCCGCTGAATGCGGTCGAAGGCTTCGTGCGCCAGATCATCGGCTGGCGCGAATATATCCGCGGCGTCTACTGGCTGAAGATGCCGCATTACCGGGAGATGAATTTTCTGGAGGCGGATCGTGCCCTTCCGGATTTCTACTGGACGGCCGAGACGCGGATGGCCTGCCTGCGGCAGGTGATCTCGGAGACCCGCGACAATGCCTATGCCCACCATATCCAGCGGCTGATGATCACCGGAAACTTCGCGATGCTCGCCGGCGTGCGACCGCTCGAGATCCACCAGTGGTACCTGGAGGTGTATGCCGATGCCTATGAGTGGGTGGAACTGCCGAACGTCATCGGCATGAGCCAGTTTGCCGATGGCGGTTTCCTCGGCTCGAAACCCTATGCTGCCGGCGGCAACTATATCAACCGCATGTCGGACTATTGCGAAGGCTGCGCCTACGACGTGCGCAAGAAGACCGGAAAGGACGCGTGTCCGTTCAATGCGCTCTACTGGGATTTTCTGGCGAGAAACGAGGACAAGCTGAAGGGCAATCACCGGCTGGGGCCGGTCTATGCCGCGTGGGGCCGCATGAGCCCGAAGCAGAAGGCGGAGACCCGGCAGAGCGCCCAGACGTTCCTAGCGGAACTGGACGCCCTGCCGAAAACCTATTGACGGTTATCCCGTCGGCAGGAACGTCGACGTTCAGATCTCGACGGCGACCTGGCGCTTTTCCTTGACGGACCTCATCGCGGCTTCGGCCAGCGCCAGTGCCGCGAGACCGTCGGCACCCGACGGCGTGATCGCCTTGCCGGTCTCGATGGCCGAGATGAAGCTAGCGATCTCGTTGGCATAGGCCTGGGTGTAGCGCGTCATGAAGAAGTCGTGCAGCGGCGGACGGGTGTAGCCGTCGCCATTGGCGATCTCGATCGAGACGGCGCGCTGGTTTTCGGCAGAGACGACGCCCTTGGAGCCGTGCACTTCGATCCGCTGGTCATAGCCATAAGTCGCGCGGCGCGAATTGGAGATCATCGCCTGCTTCCCGGTCGCGGTTTCCAGGATCACCGACACGCTGTCGTAATCGCCGGCCGTGCCGATTTCTGGATCGACCAGCACGGCGGCGTGGGCCGTGACGATGGTCGGCTCTTCGCCGAGCAGAAAGCGGGCCATGTCGAAGTCGTGGATCGTCATGTCGCGGAAGATGCCGCCCGAGCGTTTGATGTAGTCCACGGGCGGCGCGCCGGGATCGCGCGAGGTGATCGTGACCATTTCCACATCGCCGATGCGGCCGTCCTCGATCGCCTGGCGCACGGCCATGAAGTGCGGGTCGAACCGGCGATTGAAGCCGACCATCAGCTTGCCGCCGGTGGCTGCGACTGTCTTCAGGCAGTCGCGAACGCGGCCGACGTCGAGATCGATCGGCTTCTCGCAGAAGATCGCCTTGCCGGCGCGGGCAAAACGCTCGATCAGGTCGGCATGGGTGTCGGTGGGGGTGCAGATGACGACGGCATCGATATCGTCCGCAGCTTCGATCGCCTCGATCGTGCGGACCTCGCAGCCATAGCCATCGGCAATGGCCTGGGCGGCCGCAGGAAAGGCGTCGGCAACGGCGACGAGGCGCGCATGCGCGTCGGCGCTCACGGCCTTCGCATGGACCTTGCCGATACGGCCGGCACCGAGGAGACCAAATCTCACAGTCATGTTACCACTTTCGATAGAGCGGCCCGAAAGCCGGGGGACGCGGAATGTTACGCTCACTCCGCACAAGCGCCAGGCGATCCGCCCGTGGCAGGCCGCAGGATGTCGAGACGGGACGGTATCGGCAATGTCGCGGTCTTGCCAGACGTCCCCGCGGGCCGACGCCGTCACCGGAACGAAAGGTTGATCTCTCCCGCCGTTTGGAATTTTTATTCCGTCGACCTTGGGCGCGTCAAGCGGGCGGTCTTGCGCTTTGAAGGTTTTTTGCGCATGTGCTGTGGGCAGGCTGCGCCAACCCCACCCACCTTCAGCGCGCGCGACCGCTCCAAGAGGCTGCATGCAGAAGTTCATCGATCCGGATCACCCTTTCTACCGCCCTCTCTGGAGGCGGTTGCTGATCGTGGGAAGCTGCGCGCTCTGGACCGCCGTCGAGTTCTGGAACGGCGCCACGACCTGGGGCATGATCTTTCTGGCGGTGACGGCCTACACCTCGGCAACGCTGATCGTGTTCTTCAAGCCGAAGGCGACGACCGAGGTGGTCGCACAGGAGACGGCGACAGACGCGGAGAAGCCTCTGTCGGCTACGTCAGAGAGATCGGCCCGCGACGAACCGTCCGCCTGATCGTCGGACGTCCAGACGCTTTTATCGCGGCCGGCGCGCCGGCGTGCCCATCGGCCGTCCGCGCTTCGTGCGGCGCATGGCCTCGTCCACCAACATGTTGGCGATCGTCATGCGCGTGGTCGCCGCCTGCAGGTCTTCCGGCGCATGGCGATCGGGATGATTGCGGGTGGCAAAGGCGCGGCGTTTCTCGGCGAGCGTCGCCAGCGTATCGACGCTCGAGATGTCCAGATCCTCGGCCACGTCGGCCGGCGACAGCCGGTCGAGATATGCGGGTCGCTGTCTTGGTTGTGGCGGAGGGCTCTTGGATTTTTGGATCTGGGGCTGGGGCGACGGCATCGGAGCAGGGTGCTGAACCTCCACCATATCGGCATAGGCCTGCCGCACGGCATCTCCGGCCGTCGTCGGCTCGGTATCGAACGCAAGGCCCGCAGGGATGCCGCTGATGCCTGCATGCCGTGGCGTGGCGAGGGCGTCGGGCGGGTTTTCCGCGTCGAGCCGTTCGAGCACGGACTGGAAGAGCGATTTGCCGAACATGGCCGTTTCCGGAAAGGCTTTGGTTGCCGCAGGGCACGGCTGTCCTCATGCCGCCAGCCAAGCACGAGAAGGTTGCGCTGGCCTGTCCACGCGCGTCCAGTGCGGTCTGTCAGGCCTTCGCTTCCTGCAGGATCAGGTCGTGCAGCAGCTTTGCGCTGGGCGGAAGCTCGCGGCCGCGCGGCGTGATGAGGCTGTAGGGACGGATGGTGATGGCGAAATCGATCGGCAGGACGCGGATCTCGCCGATGGAACTGCCCCGGCCGGCCACCAGTTCGGCCACGTCCTTCGCGACCGGCGCGATCGCATTGGTGTTGCGAACGATGGAGAGCGTGAGGATGATCGAGGACGTGTTGATGGTCGTGCTCGGGAGCGGTACGCCGCTTGCCAGAAAGCTGTCCTCGACGGCACGGCGCAGCAGCGTGCCCGCCGGCTGGAAGACCCAATCATAGCCTGGCAGATCCTCGTGCACGATGACCGGCCTTTCGAGGAGGGGATGTCCTTCGCGGACGATCAGGCACACATCCTCCGATCCGATCTCCACAAGGTCGAACTTTCGCGGATCGATATCGTCGGGGATCCTGCCGATGACGAAGTCGTGCCGGGCAGCCATGAGTTCGCGAATGAGAACGTTGCTGTTCTCGATCTGGATGCTGATCTCGATGCCGGGATAGGCCGTCGTCACCTGATGCATGGCCGGCACGGCGAGATGCAGGGCAGGGCCGGTCACCGATCCCAGGGAGACCGACCCGCCGCGGCCCGTCTTCAGCTCGCCGATTTCGCGGGCAGTTTCTCGCAGCTCGAGGAAAATGGTGCGTGCACGCCGGGCGAGCGCCTTGCCGTAGGGGGTCAGTTCCACACCGCGCGCCACACGCTCGCAAAGCGGCGCACGCAAGATCGATTCGATATCGCCGAGCATGCGCGACGCGGCCGGTTGCGAGATCCCGAGAGCGTCGGCAGCGCCGCTGATCTGGCCCCTGTCCTCGATCGCCAGGATCAGATGCAGGTGCACAAGCTTCAGACCGGACTTGAAAACATTGCGCGCAGATGCGCCGACAGGTACAAGCCCTTGATTTTCCGTATCTTCCATGTGACGTGACTCTCCCGGCTCCCCGGGTGGATAAAAATCACATTCTTTTCATTATTTATACCAAATTAAATATGGGACTGATCGAATATTGTATTTGACAGTTATGGAGTTTGATTCCAGTTTGCCGCCATGTGCGCCGGCGCTTGCGGAGGTTAAGCCGGGGGGATTTCTTCATCCATTTTCCCTCCCGACCCGGGATAAAAAGCTCGGGTGCGTCTAGCGCTGCACATATCGCGACGGTTCCAGGCCGGCGCGGTCAACACTCCAGGGAGAGACCGTATGAAACTGGTTACATCACTTCTGGCCGCTGCCGCCATCGGCGTCGCGTCCTTCGCATTCCCGGCGTTCGCGCAGGACAAGGGCACGGTTGGCATTTCCATGCCGACGAAGACGTCGACGCGCTGGATCTCGGACGGCGAGACCATGGAAAAGCTGTTCAAGGAAGCCGGCTACACCGCCGACCTGCAGTTTGCTGACGACGACATTCCGAACCAGCTCGCCCAGATCGAAAACATGGTCACCAAGGGTGCCAAGGTTCTCGTCATCGGCGCCATCGACGGCACGACGCTCTCCGACATTCTTGCCAAGGCGCACGAAGCCGGCGTGAAGGTCATTGCCTATGACCGCCTGATCCGCGACAGCGGCAACGTCGACTACTACGCGACGTTCGACAACTTCCAGGTTGGTGTTCTCCAGGCAACGACGCTCGTCAACGGCCTCAAGCTCGACAGCGCAACCGAGCCGAAGAACGTTGAGCTGTTCGGCGGTTCGCCGGACGACAACAACGCCTTCTTCTTCTACGACGGCGCAATGTCGGTTCTCCAGCCGCTGATCGACGCCAAGAAGATCGTCATCAAGTCCGGCCAGATGGGCATGGAACAGGTCGGCACGCTGCGTTGGGACGGTGCCGTTGCACAGGCCCGCATGGAAAACCTGCTGTCCTCGACCTACACCGACGCCAAGGTCGACGGCGTTCTCTCCCCCTATGACGGTCTCTCGATCGGCATCATCTCGGCCCTGAAGGGCGTTGGCTACGGCTCGGGCGACATGCCGATGCCGATCGTCACCGGCCAGGATGCCGAGCTGCCTTCGGTCAAGTCGATCATGGCTGGCGAACAGTACTCGACGATCTTCAAGGACACGCGTGAACTGGCCAAGGTTACCGTTGGCATGGTCGATGCCGTGATCAGCGGCAAGGAGCCCCAGATCAACGACACCAAGACCTACGACAACGGTGTCAAGGTCGTTCCGGCCTACCTGCTGAAGCCGGTTGCTGTCGACAAGACCAACGTCAAGGACGTTCTGGTCGGCGCCGGCTACTACACGGCCGAGCAGATCGACAACTAAGCGATCACGCTATCATGGGGTCCGCGATACCAGTCGCGGACCCTTTTGGCATATGAGGAGCTTGACCTCGGCCGGTCCCACCTCATCGCACGACGGACGGCCACTGGAACGCCTGACATGGACAATTACATTCTCGAAATGCGGGGCATCACCAAGACGTTTCCCGGCGTGAAAGCGCTCGACAACGTCAATCTCAAGGTTCGTGAGGGCGAAATCCACGCGCTCGTGGGTGAGAACGGTGCTGGCAAATCGACCCTTATGAAGGTTCTGAGCGGCGTCTATCCTGCCGGGAGCTACGACGGAGACATTGTTTTCGACGGCTCGGTTCGGCAGTTCAAGGACATTTCCGACAGCGAACACCTCGGCATCATCATCATTCACCAGGAACTGGCGCTCGTTCCGCTGCTCTCGATCGGGGAAAACATCTTCCTCGGCAACGAGGTGGCGTCCAAGGGCGTCATCGACTGGAAGGAAACCTTCGCCCGGACCCGCGAGCTTCTTGCCAAGGTCGGCCTGAAGGAGTCGCCCGCGACCCTGATCACCGATATCGGCGTGGGCAAGCAGCAGCTGGTGGAAATCGCCAAGGCGCTTTCGAAGAAGGTGCGCCTCTTGATCCTCGACGAGCCGACGGCGTCGCTCAACGAAACGGATTCGGCGGCCCTCCTCCATCTCCTGATGGAATTCCGCAAGCAGGGCATGACCTCGATCATCATTTCGCACAAGCTGAACGAGATCAAGACGGTCGCCGACAAGATCACGATCCTGCGCGACGGCGGTACGGTCGAAACGCTCGACTGCCACAACGAAGATATCGGTGAAGACCGGATCATCAAAGGCATGGTCGGGCGCGACATGGACGATCGCTACCCGCCGCGCGAGCCAAAGATCGGCAACACGCTGCTGGAAGTGAAGAACTGGAATGTCTACCACCAGCATCACCGCGACCGGCAGTTCCTGCATGACGTGAACTTCACGGTTCGCGCCGGCGAGGTCGTCGGCATCGCCGGGCTGATGGGGGCAGGGCGCACCGAGACAGCCATGAGCATCTTCGGCCGCTCCTGGGGTCACAAGATCACCGGCGACGTAATGATGCACGGCAAGCCGGTCGATGTCAGCACGATCCAGAAGGCGATCGAAGCCGGGCTCGCCTATGTGACCGAGGACCGCAAGCATCTCGGCCTCGTGCTCAACAACAATATCATGCACAACACGACGCTCGCCAACCTGCCGGCCGTGGCCAATGGCGGCGTGATCGACGGGCATCGCGAGCGCGAGGTGGCCACCGACTACCGCAAGCGTCTGCGCATCCGGTCGCACTCGATCTACCAGGAAGCGGTCAACCTCTCGGGCGGCAACCAGCAGAAGGTCGTCCTGTCCAAGTGGCTGTTCACCAATCCGGAAATCCTCATCCTCGACGAGCCGACACGTGGCATCGACGTCGGTGCGAAATACGAAATCTATTCCATCATCAACCAGCTGGCTGCCGAGGGCAAAGGCATTCTCATGATCTCGTCGGAGATGCCCGAGCTCTTGGGAACCTGCGACCGGATCTACGTCATGAACGAAGGTCGCCTCGTCGCGGAACTCCCCAAGGGTGAAGCAAGCCAGGAATCCATCATGCGAGCCATCATGCGCTCCGGGGAGAAGCAATAATGGTCCTTGAAACCAGCGCACCAGCAGCAAAGCCGTCCGTCGGCGCCTATCTGAAGGCCAATATCCGCGAATACGGCCTTCTGGTCGCACTCGTCGTGATCATGCTGTTCTTTCAGTTCGTCACGGGCGGCGTTCTGTTCCGCCCCGTCAACATCACCAACCTGATCCTGCAGAACTCTTTCATCGTCATCATGGCGCTGGGGATGCTGCTGATCATTGTCGCCGGCCATATCGACCTTTCGGTCGGGTCCATCGTCGCCTTCACCGGCGGCCTGTCCGCCATCATGCTCGTGCGGTGGGGCATTCACTTCTCCATCGTTGTGCCGCTCTGCCTCGTTCTCGGCGGTCTCGTCGGTGCAGCGCAGGGCTATTGGGTCGCCTACCAGAAGATCCCGTCCTTCATCGTGACGCTGGCCGGCATGCTCGTCTTCCGCGGCCTGACCTACCTGATCCTGCAGAACCGTCCGATCGGCCCGTTCCCCAAGGAGTTCCAGGTTCTCTCCACCGGCTTCGTTCCGGATCTACTCTGGTTTGCCAATCCGAACCCGGCTGTCGTCACCAATCTCTTCGCGTTGGTCGCCGTCATCGTGCTCGTGGGTCTCGCGGTGTATTTCGGCCTGAAAGAGCGTCGCACGAACGACAAGCATGGCACGGAAAACGAACCCTTCGTGTTCTTCGCCATCCAGATGGCCATCATCGGCGTCGTCGCGATCTTTCTCGGCTTTCAGCTGTCGACCTATCGCGGTTTCCCGAACGTCCTGATCGTCATGGCGCTCCTGATCGCGCTCTACACCTTCATCACCACGCGCTCGACCATCGGCCGTCGCATCTACGCCATGGGCGGTAACGAGAAGGCCGCCAAGCTTTCGGGCATCAATACCGAGCGCCTGACCTTCCTGACCTTCGTCAACATGGGTGTTCTCGCGGCCCTCGCCGGGATGATCATCGCAGCCCGCCTGAACTCGGCAACACCGAAGGCTGGCGTCGGGTTCGAACTCGACGTCATCGCAGCCTGCTTCATCGGCGGCGCATCCGCTTCCGGCGGCGTCGGCAAGATCACCGGCGCGGTCATCGGCGCGTTCATCATGGGCGTCATGAACAACGGCATGTCGATCATGGGTCTCGGCATCGACTACCAGCAGCTCGTCAAGGGCCTGGTCCTGCTCGCCGCCGTGTTCTTCGACGTCTACAACAAGAACAAGGGCTGATCGTTTCCCGAGAGGGTCCGCTCACGTCGTTCACGATCACGCCGCCGTCTGACACGCTCAGATGGCGGCGTTTGCATTCGAGGAAGGGAAACACACCATGCTGATGTCGCAGATCCGCAATGACGACGGTTCGATCACGGTCGTCATGCGCGAGGAGGGGGAGCCGGGGCGTGCCGTCCGCGGCGCGTCGAGCCTTTACGAGCTGGCGCTCGAGGCTGCCAATTCCGGGCGCATGCTGGCCGATGTGGTCACGACGCGCGGTGTGAGCGGTGTCGTCGACCTGCAGGCAGCCTCTGCAGAAGGACGCTTCCTGCCGCCGATCACCCATCCCGATCCGGCGCATCTCCACCTGACCGGGACGGGCCTCACCCATCTCGGCTCGGCCGCGACCCGCGACGCGATGCATGCCTCGGCCAAGGACGAGGCTGCAATGACGGATTCGATGAAGATGTTCCGCATGGGTCTTGAAGGCGGCAAGCCGAAGCCGGGAGAAACCGGGGTTCAGCCGGAATGGTTCTACAAGGGCAACGGCCTGCAGCTTGCAGCACCCGGGGGCGATCTCGCTTCTCCGGCCTTCGCCTCGGACGGGGGCGAGGAGCCGGAGATGGCCGGCATCTACGTCATCGCCGACAACGGCCAGCCTTTCCGCCTCGGCTTTGCCGTCGCCAACGAATTTTCAGACCATGTGACCGAGCGCGTCAACTATCTCTTCCTCGCGCATTCGAAACTCCGGCCGGCCAGTTTCGGCCCGGAGATCCGGATCGGCAACGCCCCGCCCGATATCCGCGGCACCTCGCGCATCCTGCGCAATGGCGCCATCCTCTGGGAGAAGCCGTTTCTGTCGGGCGAGGCCAACATGTCTCACAGCTTCGCCAATCTCGAATACCACCACTTCAAATACGGCCTCTTCCGTGCGCCCGGCGATGTCCACGTGCACATGTTCGGCACGGCGACGCTCTCCTTCGGTGATGGTGTGCGCACCGAGCCGGGCGATGTGTTCGAAATGGAGGCTGCAGGGTTCGGATTGCCGCTACGCAACCGGCTGGTGGTCGCGGCTGCGGAGGTGGTGACCGTCGGGGTGCTGTAGACGCGATCCGGTCGGCCCGGTCAGCAGGCTGGCGGTAAGGGGGCGGCTGTTCCGCTGCCGGTTCTCAATGCGCGCGTGACGTTCCGTCCGGCGTTACGGCTGCCGTTGCATGGCATCGGGCGTGGGCATTTTCGAGCCTTGCTTGGCTCAGCTCTGGCTCTGGCTTTGGCTTTGCCCTTGTTGTTCGACCGTCAGCGCCACCGTCAGCGTTTCGTTCGCGGCGCCGTGGACCAGTCCGGAGATCGGGGCGGCGTCGCGATAGTCGAGACCGGTGGCGATGCGGACATAGCGGTCGTCGGGGCAGACGTCGTTGGCGGCGTCGAAACCGACCCAGCCGAGGCCGGGAAGATGGGCTTCGGCCCAGGCATGCGTCGCCGTCTGCTCGATCCGGTCGTCCATCATCAGATATCCGGAGACGTAGCGGGCCGGCAGGCCGAGCGCGCGGGCGCAGGCGAGGAAGATATGCGCATGATCCTGGCAGACGCCGATGCCGCGGGTCAGCGCTTCGTCCGCCGAAGTGTCCGTTCCCGTCGATCCCGGTTCGAAGGTCACCGCCTGGTGGATCGCGCCCATCAGATTGTGCATCTGCGCCAGAACGCCATCACCGCTCTGCGACTTGGCGAGATCGCGAATCTGCTTCGTCCGCTTGGTCAGCGGCGTGTCGCGCTGGAAGAGCCAGAGCGGAATATAGGACTGATGCGGCCCGAACACGCCGGCGCGGTCCTGCGTCTCGACCTCGCCGCTCGCGACGATGCGCATGCGGATCTGATCGCCCATGACGCTGACAAGGGTGACGCGGTTGGCGAAATGATCCTCGTAGCCGACCTCCACCTTCGCGCCTTCGACCGAGGTCTCCCAGTTCAGCACGGTCTGTCCCGGCTGGGAGAAGGGCGTGAGACGGAGCCGCTGCAGCGAATAGCTCACCGGCTCCGCATAGCTGTATTCGGTCGTGTGCGTGATCTTCAGTCGCATGCGCCTGCTCTGTCCTTGCTCAATAGAACCTGTAGCCGTCGGAGATTTCTTGGCTCAGACGGTTGTTCTGGGTGATGAACGTCTCGATATATTCGTGAAGGCCCTGGTCCATCACATCCTTGATCGAGCAGTTGCGCAGCGATTTCAGCGTGATCTCGGACGTATCGTGCGCGCTGTGCCGCTCACCATACTCCCGTTCGAGATAAAAGAGATTGCTGTTGATCTTTTCGTAGCAATAGGCGAGCGAGCGCGGCATGCGACCGTTCAGAATGAGAAAGTCCGCGATGTTGGCGGCCTTGTACTCGGCCTCGTAGACCCAACCATAGCTGCGATGCGCGGACACCGAGCGCAGGATCGATTCCCACTGGACATTGTCGATGGCGGTGCCGACCTGCGACACGGCCGGCAGAAGGACGTAGTATTTTACATCGAGAATACGGGCCGTATTGTCCGCGCGCTCGATGAAGGTGCCGATGCGGGAGAAGTTGAAGAGGTCGTTGCGCAGCATCGTGCCGTGGAAGGCACCGCGGATCAAGCCGGTCTTGCGCTTGATCGCATCGATCACCTCCGGCAGGTCCGCAGCTTTGACCCTTCGGGCGAGCATGGACTTCAGGTCGAGGTAACACTCGTTAACCGCTTCCCACGTCTCGCGCGTGAGCGCCGTGCGCACCATGCGTGCATTGCTGCGGGCGGTCTCGATGCAGGAGAGCACGCTCGACGGATTGGTGGTTTCGCGCAGCAGGAAATCGACGGCATCAGCGCTGGTTGCGCTCTCGTAGCGTTGCTCGTAGATGTCCATCACACCCGAGCTCTGCAGCACGCTTTCCCAGTTGTCTTCACCGAGATGCGAGCGGGTCAGGGACATGCGCAGTCCGGCGTCGACAAGGCGGGCGCTGTTTTCGGCCCGCTCGATATAGCGGAACATCCAGTATAGGCCGTTTGCTGTTCTTCCGAGCATGCCGATCAGTCCTCCAGTACCCAGGTGTCCTTCGTGCCGCCGCCCTGGCTGGAATTCACCACCAGGGAGCCGGCCTTCAGAGCCACGCGGGTCAAACCGCCGGGAATGATCTGTACCTTGTCGGATACGAGCACATAGGGACGCAGGTCGACATGGCGCGGTGCAATGCCCTTGTTGACCATGATCGGGACGGTCGAGAGGGAAAGGGTCGGCTGGGCAATGTAGTTGCTCGGGCGCGCCTTGAGTTTTTCGGCAAACAGTGCCCGTTCCTTCTTGGAGGCCGTCGGGCCGACGAGCATGCCGTAGCCGCCGGAGCCGTGAACTTCCTTGACGACCAGGTCGGCGAGATTGTCGAGCACATATTGCAGGCTCGACGCCTCGGAGCAGCGCCATGTCGGCACGTTCTCCAGCAGCGCCTTGCGGCCGGTGTAGAACTCGACGATCTCCGGCATGTAGGAGTAGATCGCCTTGTCGTCGCAAATGCCGGTGCCCGGCGCGTTGGCGATGGTGATGTTGCCCGCACGGTAGACATCCATGATGCCGGGAATGCCGAGCGCCGACTCCGGCTTGAACGTCAGCGGATCGAGATAGTCGTCGTCGACACGCCGGTAGAGGACGTCGATGGCCTCGTAGCCGCGCGTCGTGCGCATGCGGACCTTGCCGTCGATGACGCGCAGGTCGGAGCCCTCCACGAGTTCGACACCCATCATGTCGGCCAGGAAGGCATGCTCGTAATAGGCGGAATTGTAGATACCGGGTGTGAGAACGGCCACGCGCGGCTTGCCCTCGCATCCCGGAGGGGCCACGGCCGCCAGAGAATGGCGCAGCAGATAGGGGTAGTTCTCCACCGGCTGGACGCGGTTCTGATAGAACAGCTCCGGGAACATCTGCATCATCGTCTCGCGGTTCTCGAGCATGTAGCTCACGCCGGAGGGTGTCCGGGCATTGTCCTCGAGAACGTAGAACTGATCCTCGCCTGTGCGTACGATGTCGGTGCCGACGATGTGGGTGTAGACGCCGCCCGGTGGTCGCATGCCGACCATCTGCGGCAGGAAGGCATCGTTTTTCTCGATCAGTTCACGCGGGATTCGTCCCGCCTTGATGATCTCCTGCTTGTGATAGATATCGTCCAGGAACGCATTGAGCGCGAGCACGCGCTGCTCGATGCCCTGCGCGAGGCGGCGCCATTCCCGCGCGGAGATGATGCGCGGGATGAGATCGAAGGGAATGAGTTTTTCGGCGCTGTCCGCATGGCCGTAGACGGCAAAGGTGATGCCGGTCTTGCGGAAAATGTTCTCGGCCTCTTTCGACTTGGCGATCAGGCGGGCTCGGTCCTGGTTGGCATACCATTCGTTGTAAGTTGCGTAAGGCGGTCGCGGAGTGTTGTCCGCATTCATCATTTCATCGAATGCCAACGGCTTGGTCCCCTTTTTAAGCCATTTGATTACAAGCGCTTCGGCAATGCAAGAAGCATGCTCGTTTCCGCCGGAAAGAAATTTTCACTCGTTCCGGCTGTCCCCTCCAAAGAGAAGATGGCTTTTTCAGGCGGAATGGCAAGGCGGCTGCAGGGCCATGAGGCGGAGTTCGCGCCCGGTGCCGTCGCACCTGCTTATTCATTGGGCGGACTGCTTCGCGCCATGCACGCGTCCCAAACGAAAACGGCGGGACTCGCGTCCCGCCGTTTTCTCGTCTTGGAATTCAGACTGTCTTACGCTTCTTCGCGGCGCGAACCTTCGCGGCGCTGGGCGGCCTGAGCCCCCGGGCTGCCGGCAGCAGGGCGGGGACCGCGATTGGCGCGCGGTGCACCGCCCGGACGGCCATTGCGGTTGCCGTTCCGCTTGGCAAGTGCTGCCTGGTGGGCGGCCTGTGCGGCCGGGCCCTGGCCCTTGCGGTGCTCGCGGCGCTGCGACCCTTCGTCACCGGCCAGGAGGTCGTCGCCCGCAAAGGGGCTCGGCGCCTGTGCCACGCGGGCCGGACGGTTGTTCTCGCCGCCGCGGTTTTCGCCGCGACCCTGGCCTCCACGGCCTTCGCCGCGGCCCTGGCCGTTGCGACCTTCATTGTTGCTGCCGCGGCCGCCATTGCCACGCGCATTGCGGGGTGCGGGGGCGCGCGAAATGTTCGCAGGTGCTTCGCCGCTCGCGACGGTGATGCTCATGCCCATCAGCTTTTCGATGTCACGCAGCAGGCGAGCCTCGTCGGGCGCGCAGAACGCGATGGCGATGCCGTCGCGGCCAGCACGGGCGGTACGGCCGATGCGGTGAACATAGGCTTCGGCGACCTCGGGGAGATCGTAGTTGTAGACGTGCGTGATACCCGGAATATCGATGCCACGCGCAGCGACGTCGGTGGCAACCAGAACCTTGATCTCGCCGTCACGGAAGGCCTTGAGGGCGCGCTCGCGCTGGCCCTGGCTCTTGTTGCCGTGAATGGAGGCTGCGGAGTAGCCGACCGACTCCAGGTGCTTCATCAGCTTTTCGGCCCCATGCTTGGTGCGCGAGAAGACGATGGCGCGGCCATCGGGGTTTGCGGTCAGCGACTGCTTGAGAAGCGTAACCTTGCCGTCCTTGCCGCTCACGAAGTGCACGAACTGCTCGATCTTGTCGGCGGCCTTGCCGGCCGTTGCGACTTCGACGCGCTTCGGATCGGTCAGATAGTCGCCAGCCAGATCGGCGATCGCCTTCGGCATGGTGGCCGAGAACAGCAGGGTCTGGCGGTTCTTCGGGACGAGCTTGGAGATCTTGCGCAGGTCATGGATGAAGCCGAGGTCCAGCATCTGGTCCGCTTCGTCGAGCACGAGATAGCGCGCCGTCGTCAGCGTCACGGCCTTGCGGTTAAGAAGATCGAGGAGGCGGCCGGGGGTGGCGACGAGAATTTCGACGCCGCGTTCCAGCTGCTGGGTCTGCTTGTTGATGGAAGCGCCGCCGACGACGAGGCCGATGCGCAGCGGGCTCTTCTTGACGAAGACCTTCAGGTTGGCAGCGATCTGGTTCACCAGTTCGCGCGTCGGAGCAAGGATCAGGGCGCGCACGTTGCGCGGGTCGGCACGCTTGCCGTCGGCCAGCATGCGTTCGATCATCGGAAGACCAAAGGCGGCGGTCTTGCCGGTGCCGGTCTGTGCAAGGCCGATGAGGTCATGGCCTGCCATGACGAGCGGAATGGCTTCGGCCTGAATCGGCGTCGGCTTGGTGAAACCTTCCAGTGTGAGGTTCGCTACCATCTGCTCAGAGAGGCCAAGGGAAGTAAAATCGGTCAAAATCATGCCTTTCGGGGCGCCAAACGACAGGGGCCGGAACACCGCGTCCTGCGGTTCCGGGTCATCTGGTTTCAAGAACCCCGCGTGAAATGGGATCTTGGTGGGTTGAAAAAGCTGTCTGCGCTGCGGGTGCCGAATCTGGCACGGTCTCATAGGTGCGCTTAGCCTTCACGACGGATTGACAGAATCCGCTTGGCTCGCTCACGCGGCGGCCGGAAGGTGACGCTGGCCCTCATGTCGTTGTTTGCGGCCGAAAAGTCAAGCTGTCTTTTCGCAGGTGCGAGATATGCGCCGGTTTTCAGGGCGTGTCGGTGCTCGGGTCGGGCCGAACACCGCGCAGCATTTCCCGCTTGCCGGCAAAGCCCTGACGGCGCTCCACCTGGAAGCCTGCGGCCTGCAGATTGCGTCGCACGAAACCGGCTGCGGCGTAAGTGGCGAAGGTCCCGCCGTCGGCCGTGTGGGCGTGGACGGCCGCCATCAGCTCCGCGGACCACATGTCTGGATTGCGCGAAGGCGCAAAGCCATCAAGGTACCAGGCGTCGAACAGCGTGGGTGCGGCGCTGACCGTCTCCAGCGCAGGGCCGCAGACGATGGTGAGCGTGACGTCGCCCGAGAGATCGAGGCGGATCGTGCCGGCCAGCGTCTGCGGCCATGCGGCGATCAGTGCCTCGCGCTCGTCCCGGATTTCGGGCCATGCGGAGAGGGCGCGGGCGATGTCTGCCGCGGTCATCGGAAAACGCTCGAAGGAGGTAAAGGCAAGACGCGCGCCGGCGGGTTTCGTAGCCAGGTTCCATTGGCGCCACGTCTCGCAGAAATTGAGCCCGGTGCCGAAACCGAGTTCGCCGATCGAAAAATTTGGCGCGTTCTGCCAACGTCCGGGCAGATCGTTGCCGTGCAGAAAGACATGGCCACATTCGAGACGACCGTCCGTGCGACAATAAAAATGATCGTCAAACTCCACGGAATACGGCATATCGCCGCTGTGCCAGTCGAGGGTCTGATGGCTGGGCGTTTCGAGATCGGCAGGCGTGGTCGTGTGGCGCGCGGTCATGGACATGCGATAATCAGCCCGGCGAGCAAGGTCAATCGATGGCGGACAGGAAGACGGATCTGGTCGTCATCGGCGGGGGCATCATGGGCCTCTGGACGGCGCTTCATGCCGCGCGTGCCGGGCTTGACGTGCTGGTGGTGGAGCGCGCCGCGATCGGGGCAGGCGCAAGCGGCGGCCTGCTCGGCGCCTTGATGCCGCACACGCCGGATCGCTGGAACGCCAAGAAGCAGTTCCAGTTCGACGCGCTGGTTTCGCTGGAGAGCGAGATCCGCAGGATGGAGGCGGAGACGGGCCTGTCTGCAGGCTACAGGCGCACGGGCCGTCTCATTCCACTGGCAAAGCCACATCTGCGAGGTATCGCGCTCGGGCAGGTTGCCGATGCCGACGCCAACTGGCGGACGGGGCCTGCCGCTTTGCATGCCGCGTTTGCGTGGAAGGTTCTCGATACCACACCGGAAGGCCTGTTCTCTCCCGATGTCGTCGTTGAAGGGGCTGTTTTCGACGGGCTTGCGGCGCGGGTTTCACCGCGGGGTCTGCTGCGGCTTCTGGTTGCAACGCTCAGGCCGTTTCGTGGCGTGACGATCCAGGAGCAGTGCGCCGTGCGCAGCATGGATCCGCAGCGCGGGCAGGTAGTCTTGTTCGACGGAAGCGTCGTCGACGCCGAGCATATCGTGCTGGCCGCAGGCGTCGACAGTTTCCGGATGATCGATGCTCTGCCGCAAGCGGCAGGCGGCGGCCCGCGGCCGCCGAGCGGCAAAGGCGTCAAGGGGCAGGCGGCGCGGCTCGGGGTCGATCTCGATCCGGCCCTTCCAATCCTTTATTCGGACGGAGTCTATGTCATCGCACATGATGCCGGCGGCGTGGCGATCGGCAGCACGAGTGAAATGGACTTTGCCGATCCGCTCTCGACCGACCACCGGCTCGACGAACTCCTTGCAAAGGCGGAAAGACTGGTTCCCGCGCTGGCGGGGGCGCCGGTCCTCGAGCGCTGGGCGGGGCTTCGCCCGCGTGCCGTTGGACGCGATCCGATGGCAGGCCCGCATCCCGACCATCCGCGCCTGCATCTGATGACCGGCGGCTTCAAGATCAGTTTCGGCATTGCCCATCTCCTGGCGCACGCCGTGGTGGAGGGCATCTGCGGCCGCTCGGCGGATGATGCGGGCGCCGTCGCGCTACCCGCATCATTCCGCTGCGAACACCACCTGACGGCGCCGTTGCGCACCTAAGCCTCGACTGGCCGGGGATGATGAGCGCATCATGATCAGGGGTCATCGATCCGACGCTGATGGCCAGGATGAAAAGGGCGCCGATCCGAGGAGGTGCACCCTTTTCCTTCGCCGTGGCAGGGAGATCGCGCCTACATCCAGTAGGGGGGCACGCCGTAATAGTCGAAGACCTGCCGCCCGTTCTCCCTGTTCCAGGCGTATTCGTCGTCGCTGCGGTATTTGGGTGCCTTCTCGACCTGCTCGCGGGTCAGTTCGGTCCGGTAGCCGCCGAGGTCCTCGTCGTAGCTGAGCTTTGCCCACGGAATCGGATAATGATCCTCGCCGATGCCGAGGAAGCCGCCAAAGCCCAGGACGGCATAGGCAACCTGGCCGGATCGTTTCCCGATGATCAGGCGCTCGATCGAACCGATCCGCTCGCCGTCCGCGCCGTAGACGCGTGTTCCCTCAACCTTGTCGCTTGCGATCAGATCCTGGGTTTCGACGATGCTTGCATCCTGCAGTTTTGAGCTGCCGCCCTGCATGCGGGGGCTGACGTCGTTCAGATTGGGGTTGTGATCGGTCACGTTCCGTCTCCTTTTCTGGGTCTGTCCGTTGGTGAACGTCTGGGCAGGGGAGCGGGTTCCGCGGCTTTTGCGCGGGGAAACAGGCCGGCTTCGTCAGCCTGTCATGCAAATCACGTAGCGCAGGGACAGAACGAGGTTTCCCATGCGCTACGCCATCTGCTTCACACCGCCGATCCATGATCCGCTTTCCGTGGCTGCCGCCGACTGGCTGGGACGCAACGTCTATTCGGGCGACCTCTGCGAGCAACTTTCGGTCGCCGGATGCTCGGCGCAGGACATGGCCTACTACACCGCCGTTCCGCGCCGCTACGGTTTTCACGGTTCGATCAAGGCACCCTTCCATCTGGCGGAGGACAAGACCGAGTCGGCGCTGCTGAAAGCCATGATGCGGTTTGCTGGTGAGATCAGCCCGTTTGAAATTCCCGATCTCGAAGTCTCCTGGCTCGGCGGCGCCTTCGGGCTCAGCCCGCGCGTTCCCTGCGAGCCCATGACGCATTTGGCGGCACAGGTCGTCCAAAGCTTCGACGAATTCCGGGCGCCGTTCACCGAACAGGATATTGCGCGGCTCGATGCCGACAAACTGACGGCAACGCAGTTTTCGAACCTGCATCGCTGGGGAGATCCGTTCGTGATGGAGGAGTACCGGTTCCACATGATGCTGACCGGGCCCATGACGGCCGGCATGCGCAAAAAGATGGAAGGCCCGGTGCGGACGCAGTTCGAGGCCGTGCTCGCGCAGCCCGTGAAAGTCGCAAGCCTCGCCCTGTTCATCGAACCCGGCGCCGGCGCACCCTTGCGCGTTCATTCCCAGCATCCGCTCGGCAAGCTTTCCCCCCACAAGCCGACGGGGCGTTTTGCCCCGCCGTCCGCGTCCGCGACCTCGGCTGCGACACCTGCGCGCGAAGTGCAGATGGCCCGGGCCATGCGCCGGTTGACGACAGGGGCGTGAGGCAGGGGCGCGAGACAGGGGCCACATTCGCCCGGTCGCGCCGGATCTGACGAGCCTCCTGCCGGCTGACCGGTTTCGGCTGTCGATATCGATCTTTATGCCTCGACTTTCCGGCTTCGGATGGTACCGTTCGGCGACAAAGAGGGTTCGACATGACTTTTTCGACACCGCGCGATCTCGTCGGCTATGGCCGAAATCCGCCGGAGGTGCACTGGCCCGGTGAGGCCCGGATCGCCGTTCAGTTCGTGGTCAATTATGAGGAAGGCGGCGAGAGCACGATCATGGATGGCGAGAAGGCCTCCGAATCGCTGCTGTCGGAGATCGTCGGAGCGCAGCCCTGGCCGGGCCAGCGCAATCTCAACATGGAGTCGATCTACGAGTACGGCTCGCGCGCCGGCTTCTGGCGATTGTGGCGCCTGTTCACACGCCGCAACGTTCCTGTCACGGTCTACGGCGTGACACTGGCCATGGCCCGCAATCCCGACGCCGTCGCCGCCATGAAGGAGGCCGATTGGGAAATTGCCAGCCACGGCTATCGATGGCTCGAATACAAGGATTTCACGGAGGAGGAGGAGCGCCGCCACATCCAGGAAGCCGTGCGGCTGCACACGGAACTGACAGGATCGCATCCGCTCGGGCTCTATCAGGGCAAGCCTTCGGACAATACGCTGAAGCTCGTCATCGAGGACGGCGGCTTCCTTTATTCCTCGGACAGCTACGCGGACGAGTTGCCGTACTGGGTGTCGGGCAGGACGCCACAGACCCCGCATCTCATTATCCCCTACACGCTCGATGCCAATGACATGCGCTTTGCCACGCCGCAGGGGTTCAATTCCGGCGATCAGTTCTTCACCTACCTCAAGGACACGTTCGACGTGCTCTACGAGGAAGGCGCCGAGGGCAGCCCGAAGATGATGAATATCGGCCTTCACTGCCGCCTCGTCGGCCGCCCGGGACGGGCAGCGGCACTGGCGCGGTTCGTGGACTATGTGCTTTCGAAGGAGAAGGTCTGGATCGCCAGGCGAATCGACATCGCGCGCCACTGGCATGCGCACCACAAGCCTAAGGGTGACCTATGACCAACACCATGGACAGCACGGACAAGGCGGCCTTCGTCGCGAGGTTCGGCGGCATCTTCGAGCATTCCGCATGGGTTGCCGAAGAGGCGTTCGGCACTTTGGGCAGCGGGCCGATGACGGCACCGGCCGTGCATGCGGCCATGGTCCAGGCCTTCCGGGCCGCCTCGCCGGAGCAACGGCTGCAGGTGTTGCGTGCCCATCCCGATCTGGCGGGACGCCTGGCAATCGCCGGAGAGCTGACGGCCGACAGCAAGGCTGAACAGGCCTCGGCGGGGCTCGATCGTCTGACACCGGAGGAGCACGCGCGCTTTACCACCTGCAACGCGATCTACACCGACAAGTTCGGCTTCCCCTTCATCATCGCCGTGCGCGGCAAGACGAAGGAGGATATCCTCGCGGCTTTCGAGGCTCGGCTGGACAACACGCCCGAGGAAGAATTCGCGACGGCCACGGCCGAGGTCGAAACCATCGCGCGGCTTCGGCTGGACGCACTTCTTTCGGAATCCAAGGTCGAATCCGAACGGGGCGCTGGGCCCGGATCGGCCACATGACCGGGCAGGTCCTGCCGATCGAGCCGCTGACGGCCGCGGCCTTCGCTCCCTTCGGCAGTGTCATCGAAGCGGACCCGGCAACGATGCGCCTGATCAATGGCGGAACGACGGAGCGGTTTCATGCGCTGAGTACGGCCGAGGCGGCCGGCGAGGACGCCCGCGTCATTCTCAGCATCTTTCGCGGGCAGCCCCGGCTGTTCCCCTATGCCGTGGACATGATGGAGCGGCATCCGTGGGGCTCGCAGAGTTTCATCCCGCTCGACAGCCGGTCGTGGCTTGCGGTCGTCGCCGAGGACGAGGATGGCCGGCCCGGTCGTCCCCGCGTTTTCGCCTGTTCCGGCCGCCAGGGTGTGCAGTATGCCCGCAACGTCTGGCATCATCCGCTGGTCGCGGTCGGTGCCGTCAGCGATTTCCTCGTGGTCGATCGCGCGGGGAGCGAGCATAATCTCGAGGAGATCTTCTTCGAGACGCCCTTCATCATTGCGGCGTCGTCGCTGTAAGGTCTTGTTTTGATGTCTGTCGTTTCCCGAAACCGCCGCGAACTTTCGGGCGATATGTGTTAGGGGCACGTCCGTCCGACGACCACCTTCCTGTTCACCGCACGGCCGGCGGCATCGCTCCGGCCACCCATCGAAAAGAGGTCATCATGACTGCCACCGGCCGCCTGACCACGCATGTTCTCGATACCGCGCTCGGCCGGCCTGCAGCCGGCCTGCAGATTGCGCTGTTCCACATCGAAGGGGAGGCGCGCACGCTTCTGAAGATCGTCACGACGAACAGCGACGGCCGGGTGGATGCACCGCTTCTCGAAGGCGATGCGCTGGCACGCGGACGTTACGAACTTGTCTTTCACGCTGGCGATTACCTCGCGTCACTGGGCACGGCGCTTTCGGACCCGCCGTTTCTCGACATGATCCCGCTGCGCTTCGGAATTGCCGATCCCTCGGCCCATTATCACGTGCCGCTTCTGCTCTCGCCCTACAGCTATTCGACCTACCGGGGAAGCTGAGCGGCTCCGAGATCCAGGATGTCTCTGTCGACGTTGAGAATGTCGCGTTTGCCGCAAAGGGCCATGGTGATGTCGAGTTCCTTGCGCAGGATGTCGAGCGCGAGGCGCACGCCGGTCTTGCCGCCGGCGCCGAGGCCATAGAGGAACGGGCGGCCGATATAGGTGCCGCGGGCACCCAGCGCCACGGCCTTCAGGATGTCCTGGCCCGAGCGGATGCCGCCGTCGACATGGATCTCGATGTCGCCACCGACGGCATCGACGATGCGGGGCAGCATGGCGATCGACGATGACGCGCCGTCCAGCTGACGGCCGCCGTGATTGGAGACGATGATTGCATCCGCGCCGGTTTTCGCCGCCATGCGCGCATCTTCCGGATCAAGGATGCCCTTCAGGATCAGCGGTCCGCCCCAGAGCGCCTTGATCCAGGCGACATCATCCCAGGAAAGTTTCGGGTCGAACTGCTCTGCCGTCCATGCGGACAGGGACGACAGGTCCGAGACGTTCTTGGCGTGACCGACGATGTTGCCGAAGCCGCGCCGCCGCGTCTGCAGCATCTTCAGACACCAGCCGGGGCGCGTTGCCATCTGCCAGATATGCTTGGGCGTGAACTTCGGCGGCGCGGAGAGGCCGTTGCGCAGATCCTTGTGGCGCTGCCCGAGGATCTGCAGATCGAGCGTCAGCACCAGCGCCGAGCACCTGGCGGCCTTGGCGCGTTCGATCAGATTGCGGACGAAATCGCGATCCTTCATGACGTACAGCTGGAACCAGAAGGGTTTCGTCGTGACGGAGGCCACGTCCTCGATGGAGCAGATGCTCATGGTCGACAGGGTGAAGGGAACGCCGAACTCTTCCGCCGCCTGGGCCGCCAGCATCTCGCCATCGGCGTGCTGCATGCCCGTGAGCCCGGTGGGCGAGAGGGCCACCGGCATCGCGACATCCTGGCCGATCATGGTGGTGGCCAGCGACCGGTTGGTCATGTCGACCAGCACCCGCTGGCGCAGCTTGATCTCGTGGTAATCCGTCTCGTTGGCGCGATAGGTGCCCTCCGTCCAGGCACCGCTATCGGCATAGTCGAAGAACATTTTCGGGACGCGGCGCTTGGCAAGAGCTTTGAGATCGGCGATTTCGAGAGGTGGCATGGTGGGCTCCGCGGGGATGGCTGCTCTCGTCTAGCACGCGCAATGACGAGCGTTAAGCGCCCGTCGTGCAACTGGTCAATTAAATTTACCAGTTACGCCAGCGTGGTCTTGGCTGGGCGTCCCGCGACATATGTCTCGACCACGGCCCGGTCGTCGCCCATGGTCTGCAGAAGGAAGAGTTCGTCCGCGAGCGATGCGACGACCTCCGCCTTCAGCGCCATCGCAGGCGTCGCCGTCATGTCGAGCACGATGAGATCGGCGTCCGTTCCCGGCTCCAGCGTTCCGATCCTGTCGGACAGGGAAAGCGCTTCGGCATTGCCGCGCGTCAGGTAGAAGTAGCTCTCGAACGGGTTCAGCCGTTCGCCCAGCAATTGCTGGATCTTGTAGGCCTCGTCCATCGTGCGCAGCATGGAATAGCTCGATCCACCGCCGATGTCGGAGGCGACGGAAATGCGCACCGGCTTTTGCCGCCGCGCCAGTTCCTTCAGCGGAAACAGTCCGGAGCCGAGGAAGAGATTGGAGGTGGGGCAATGGACCGCCACCGAGCCTGTCTCGCTCATCGCGTCCCGCTCGCGCTCCGAAAGATGGATGGCGTGGCCGAAGAGGGAGTTCGGGCCCATCAGCCCGTAGCGGGCATAGACGTCCGTATAGTCTGCCGCATCGGGATAGAGCGAGAGTGTGTAGTCGATCTCCTCGCGGTTTTCCGAGAGGTGGGTCTGGATGTGCAGGTCGGGGAATTCGGCGGCAAGCGCCTGCGCGGCCGACATCTGTTCGGGCGTCGAGGTGATGGCGAAACGGGGTGTGATGGCGACATGGTTGCGGCCCTTGCCGTGCCATTCGGCGATGACCGCGCGGGTCTCGTCATAGCCCACCTCCGGCGTGTCGAGCAGGCCTTGCGGCGCGTTGCGGTCCATCATCACCTTGCCGGCGATCATGCGCATGTCGCGCGCCGTGGCCTCCGTGAAGAAGGCATCGGCCGAAGCCTTGTGGACGGAGCAATAGGCCACCGCCGTCGTCGTGCCGTGACGGATCATCTCGTCGAAAAAATGCACGGCGATGCGCGCGGCATGCGCCCTCTCCACGAAGCGGCACTCCTCGGGAAACGTGTAGGTGTTCAACCATTCCAGCAGATTTGCTGCGTACGAGCCGATGACCTGCATCTGCGGAAAGTGGACATGCGTGTCGATGAAGCCCGGCAGGATGAGATGGGGCCGGTGATCGATCTCGACGACATCGTCGGGCGCCTGGTCGCGCACGGTCGCGTAGGATCCGCTGGCCGCGATGCGGCCGTCGATGAGGAGCAGAGCGCCGTCGGTGTCATAGAGATAGGCTTCGGCATCGTCCATCGACACGGGACGACGGCGAAACGTCAGGGTGCGGCCTCGGAGAAGCATCGATGTCATCGTGTCGCGGTTCCTGCGGCGCTCTCGAACCACGCGGCGATCAGCGCGCGTTCGTCAGCCGTCATGTCGGTCAGATTGCCGGGTGGCATGGCATGGCTGCGGCCGGCCTGAAGGTAGATCTCGCGCGCATGCGCAGCGATCTCGCCGTCGTTTTCGAGCATCACGCCCTTGGGCGGGCGCGCCAGGCCTTCATAGGCCGGTTCGGCCGCGTGGCACATGGAGCAGCGGGTCGAAACCGTATCGCGCACCGCGGGAAAATGCGCATTTTCGGCAAAGCGGGCAAAGGCAGGTGCGATGGCGGCGGTGTCCTCCGCTGCACCGGGCAGCCTCGGTGCCGTGGACAGCCACATGATGAGGATGAAGAGAAGGACGGTGACAAGCCATGTCCACGTCGGGCGACCCTTGCGGGCGTGGGTGGTGTTGAACCAGTGGCGGATGGTGACGCCCATGAGGAACACCAGCGCCGCGATGATCCAGCTATAGGCCGTCGCGAAGGCCAGCGGATAATGGTTCGACAGCATGAAGAAGATGACGGGCAGCGTCAGGTAGTTGTTGTGCAGCGAGCGCTGCTTGGCAATCGCGCCATATTTCGGATCCGGCGTGCGACCGGCGATCAGGTCCGCCACGACGATGCGCTGGTTGGGCATGATGATGAAGAAGACGTTGGCCGACATGATGGTCGCCGTGAAGGCGCCCAGGTGCAGAAAGGCCGCACGGCCGGTGAAGACCTGCGTATAGCCCCAAGCCATGGCAACCAGCACGACATAGAGCAGCGCCATCAGCGTCCAGGTGTTCTTTCCGATTGGCGATTTGCAGAGAAGGTCGTAGATGAGCCAGCCGATGCCGAGCGAGGCGAGCGACAGGAGAATGGCTGTCGTGGAAGAAACGTCGAGCACATGGCGATCGACCAGAAACAGGTCGGCACCGCCGTAATAGACCAGACAGAGGAGCGCAAAGCCGGAGAGCCAGGTCGTGTACGCTTCCCATTTGAACCAGGTCAGGTGTTCCGGCATCATGGCGGGTGCGACGAGATATTTCTGGATGTGGTAGAAACCGCCGCCGTGCACCTGCCATTCTTCGCCATAGGCCCCGACCGGCAGGTGCGGTCGCTTGACCAGCCCGAGGTCGAGCGCGATGAAATAGAAGGAGGAGCCGATCCAGGCAATGGCGGTGATGACGTGCAGCCAGCGCACGGCAAAGGTCAGCCATTCCCAGACGATGGCGTATTCATACATGTCGGTCCCCTTTCATGCCCCCGTCGGGGACATTGCGAAAATTTTCAAGGCGAGGGAAGGGGCGGCTTCCGAAAGATGCGCGTGCTCGACAAGATATTTGCCGGCGCAAGGAATGTGGCCGGAAACCAACGGGGATGAGCCCGCGCGCACCGCGACATCCGGATGGACTGTCGGTCCCCCGGAATGACCGAGATTTTACGCGCGTTCGCGATCCGATGCGGTCGATCTGCGTCCGACGAACCCAAAGCCGGTCACCATCAACCGCAGGCCGCGAACGACGGTCGTTGTCCTTCTCCAAGGACGCAGACGGTGTCGTGGGAACACCGAGCCCGCCATCATTCTCCCTGCGTGCGAGCAAACTCTTCCAGGATCCAGTCCCGGAACGCCCGGATCTTCGGGACGTTGCGGCGGCTTTCGGCATAGGCGAGCCAGTAGTCCCGGCCGTCGTTGCACAGGAGGTCGAAAGGGAGAAGGAGGCGCCCGGCGGCGATGTCGTCGGCGTAATGGGCGGGATTGACGATCGCGACGCCCTGTCCGGCCATAGCGGCGGCCGCGTCGAAGGTCTGCACGCCGAAATCGTTCGGTGTGCGGGTGTCGAGCTTGGCGTCAGGAACGCCAGCGGCGGTGAACCAGTGCTTCCACCACGGGTCGGCGGGGCTGATGAGCGGAAGCTCCAGCAAATCGGCGGGCTCCCGAAGTCCGCCATGCGCGTCCGCCAGCGCAGGGCTGAGCATCGGCGCGAAATCGAGACGCATCAGATGGTGGCTGACGAGGCCGGGCCAGTCGCCCGTGCCCCAGCGAATGGCGATATCAGCTGCTTCGGTGTGAAAATCGACGACGCGGGCACCGGTGATGAGCCGCACGGCAATCTGCGGGTGTCGGAACTGGAATGCGCCAAGGCTTCGCGTCAACCATTGCTGGGCGAAGGTGGGCGTGGAGTGGAGAAGCAAGACCTCGCTCGATGAACGTCGCGCCGCCACGACCGCCTCTCCCAACAGATCGAACCCCTGGCTGACCTTCGGCAGAAGCCGTTCGCCGGTTTCCGTCAGCGCAATCTGCCGGGGGCGGCGCAGGAAGAGGGGTTCGCCGATGTTCTCCTCGAGCAGTTTGATCTGGTAGCTGACCGCGGTCTGGGTAAGGCCGAGTTCCTCGCCGGCCCGGGTGAAGCTCGACAGCCGCGCAACCGCCTCGAACACCCGGAGCGCATTGAGCGGGAACTGTCGGGACATCTTCATGGATCAGGTCTCTTGATGGCGGCAGGCGGATGTTCGATTGGATTTCGACCATGGGGAGGCGGAAGATGCAAGCCGTTCCCTGAGACAATGGTGATGCCATGAGCCTGCCGACGACACAGCAACTCCCCCTGCGGACACCGAAAGACACTATCGTTCGTCTGGTCCTGCGCCGAACGCGGGCCGTCCTCGCCCGGTTTAATCCGGCACGCTATCCGCGGCTCGACGTTGAGAGCATGCCGGCGCATCTCCAGCGCGATCTCGGCTTTCTCGATGGACGAGACCCGCGCTACGAACCGAAAGAGGTGGCAGAGCGCCGGTAGGCGTCGAGTGCTATCAGCACCTCGGCCGCCGTCATCGCGGCGATGACGGCCGGGCGTTTGTCACTTACTGTCTTGCCGCCGATGGGCAGAACGAGCCTGGATATGGCGGCGGCATCGAGCCCTTCGTCGCGCGCCCAGCTGGCGAAGGTCGCACGCTTGGTCTTGGAACCGATCATGCCGGTATAGGCGAGATCGGCACGCGAAAGCGCTTCCCGCGCGATCAGGAAATCCAATGCATGATCATGGGTGAGGATGATCACCGCACTGCCGGGCGCAATGTCCTTGACGAGGGCCTCGGGCATCGCGGTCAGCCGCGGGCTTGCGCCTGACGACATCAGGTCGAGTTCGTTCCGGCGCGTTTCCACGGCGAAGATGCGCACCGGCAGGAGCACAAGCGCATCGGCCAGCGCCCGGCCGACATGGCCGGCCCCGAACAGCCAGACTTCCGGAAAACCGCTCACGCGGGCTTTGAGCATCGCGTCGAGGTCGTCGCGGGCGGCCGCATCGAGCACCCGGAAGGACAGCGCCACGCGACCGCCACAGCATTGGCCGATCTCCGGCCCCAGAGGAATGTCGAGACGGAGATCCGTCGCCATGCCGGCCATGAGGTTGCGGGCATGGTCGATCGCCATGTGCTCCATCTGGCCGCCGCCGATGGTGCCATGGCTGTCCTGCGGCGAGACCAGCATGAAGGCTCCGGTCTCGCGCGGGGTCGAGCCAAGCGCTTCCGCCACTTCGATCAGAACGATCTGCGCCTCGCGGGCGAGAAACGCCTGCAGGCTGCCGACGACGTATTTCATGAAGGAACGCGCATGCGCTCGACCGCCATCAACACGCGTTCCGGCGTGGCCGGCGCATCGAGGCGCGGGCATCGACGGTAGTCGCCGACGCTTGCGACCGCCATGGAGATCGCCTCGAACACGGATATCGGCAGGTTGAAAGGCGGCTCGCCCACGGCCTTGGAGCGGCCGATGGTTTCCTCGCCGTTCTCGCTCCAGTCCGCGAGCTTGACGTTGAAGATCTTCGGCCGATCGGAGGCAAGCGGGATCTTGTAGGTCGAGGGCGCATGGGTGCGAAGCCGCCCCTTGGCGTCCCACCAGAGCTCTTCGGTCGTCAGCCAGCCCATGCCCTGCACAAAGCCGCCTTCGATCTGTCCGATGTCAATCGCCGGGTTGAGCGAGCGCCCGACGTCGTGAAGCACATCCACGCGATCCACCATGTATTCGCCGGTCAGCGTGTCGATCGAGACTTCGGAAACGGCGGCGCCGTAGGCGTAATAATAGAAGGGCGTCCCGCGCCCGGTGTTGCGGTCCCAGTGGATCTTCGGCGTCTTGTAGAAACCGGCAGCCGACAGCTGGACGCGGGCAAAATAGGCCTGCTTGACGAGATCGGCGAAGGGCACGCGCTCGTCGCCGATGCGGACGTGGTTCGGTACGAAGGAAATTTTGTCCGGCGTCGTCTGCCACCGCTCGGCGGCGAAGGCGACGAGGCGTTCCTTGATCTGTCGGGCAGCGTCGGCTGCCGCCATGCCGTTGAGGTCGGTGCCGGAGGAGGCGGCGGTGGCAGAGGTGTTCGGTACCTTGCCGGTCGTGGTCGCTGTGATCTTCACCCGTTCGATGTCGACCTGGAAACTGTCTGCCAGCACCTGCGCGATCTTGGTGTAGAGCCCCTGTCCCATTTCGGTGCCGCCATGGTTCAGGTGGATCGACCCGTCCTGATAGACATGGACCAGAGCACCGGCCTGGTTGAAGGCGGTCATGGTGAAGGAGATGCCGAACTTGACCGGCGTCAGCGCAATGCCCTTGCGGATGATGCGGCTTTGCGCGTTGAAGGCGAGAATGTCGGCGCGGCGTTTCTGGTAGTCGGCACTTTCCTCGAGTGCCGCGACCAGCCTGCCGATGACATTGTCCTCGACCTGCTGGTGATAGGGCGTGAGATCGCGGCCGGACCCCTTTTCGCCGTAAAAATTCTGTTTGCGGATGTCGAGCGTGTCCTTGCCGAGGGCGTAGGCAATCTCCTCGATGATGCGTTCGGCCCCAAGAATGCCCTGCGGCCCGCCGAAACCGCGATAGGCCGTATTGGACACCGTGTTGGTTTTCAGCGGTTCCGAGGTCAGCCGCACATGCGGATAGAAATAGGCGCCATCCGCGTGGAACAGGGCGCGATCGGTCACCGGCCCCGAGAGGTCGGAGGAATAGCCGCAACGCGCGGCGAAGGTGGCGTCCACGGCATGGATGCGGCCGTCGTCGTCGAAGCCGACCTCGTAGTCGACGAGGAAGTCATGGCGCTTGCCGGTGCAGACCATGTCCTCGTCGCGGTCGGGCCGAAACTTGACCGGGCGGTTGAGCTTTTTCGCGGCGACGGCGGCGATGACTGCGAACTGGTTGCCCTGTGTTTCCTTCCCGCCGAAGCCCCCGCCCATGCGGCGCACCTGAACGGTGACGGCATTGGACGGCACGCCGAGAACATGGGCGACCATGTGCTGGATTTCGCTCGGATGCTGGGTGGAGGACCAGACGGTGATGTCGTCGTCTTCGCCCGGAATGGCAAACGCGATGTGGCTTTCGAGATAGAAATGCTCTTGCCCGCCGATCTGCATCGCCGCCTTTACGCGGCGGGGCGCGTGCTGCATCTCGTTGACGGCATCGCCGCGCGACAGGGTCAGCGGCTTGGTGACCAGCTTGCCCCCGGCCTCCCGCGCTTCCTTGACGTCGATGACGTGGGGCAGGTCGGCATAGGTGATCCTGGCGAGGCGCGCGGCGCGTCGGGCGGCGTCGCGCGTTTCGGCGATGACCGCAAAGGCGGCCTGTCCGTGGAACTCGACACGTCCGTCCGCGAGCACCGGCTCGTCATCGAGGTGGCTCGGGCTGATGTCGTTGACGTGCGGCATGTCGCGCGCGGTCAAAACGCAGACGACGCCCGGATAGGTCTCCACGGCGCTCAGGTCCATGGCGACGATCTCCGCATGGGCCCGGTCTGTCAGTCCGAGAGCCGCATGCAGCGTTCCCGCGGGCTCGGGCATGTCGTCGATATAGTCGGCGCTGCCCGCCACATGCTTGTGAGCGCTTTCATGGCGCAGGCTCTTGTGCATGCCGCCGTGAATGATCTTGCGCTCCTCGAAGGTCGAGCTGTCCATGATGCGTCTCCTTGGCCTTGCGGCCTTCTGTCTTTTGCAGCGCGCCTCGCGTCCGCCTGCCGGCAGCTTCTTCCCCGTTGTGGGAAGGTTCAGGGCGAGGGTCTCCGCCAACCCGACGCGTTGCGTCTCATTCCGCCGCCTCGAAGCGAACCAGCTCCGACGGCGATCCCGAGGTCTCCAGGTAGAAGCGGAGCAGCAGGTTCTTGGCGGTCAGCGCGCGATACGCGCTTGTGGCGCGCCAATCGCTCAGGGGCTGGTAATCCACGTCGAACGCCGGGCGCGCGGCGATCACCGTCTCTTCCGTCCACGGCTTGCCGATCAGGGCATCCTCGACGGCCGTGGCGCGCTTCGGCGTCCCGGCCATGCCGCCGAAGGCGATACGGGCGGAGATGACGAGGCCTTCGCTGGACACGGCGAGACGAAAGGCGGCGCAGAGAGCCGAGATGTCCTCGTCGCGGCGCTTGGAAATCTTGTAGACGGCGACGTGCTCGTCCGCAGGGAGCGCCGGAACGAACACGCTCTCCACGAACTCTCCGGGATGGCGGTCCTGCCGGCCGTAGGCGATGAAATAGTCCTGCAGGAGCAGGGTTCGCGTGCCCGAAACGGAACGCAGCGTCACGGTCGCGTCGAGCGCGATCAGCGGCGGCGGCATATCCCCGATGGGCGATCCATTCGCGATATTGCCGCCGATGGTGCCCATATTGCGCACCTGATCGCCACCCAGCCTATCGAGCAGCTTTCCGAGCGGTGGCAGGCGACGCGCGAGGGTGGCGAAGGCGCGGGAATACGTGACGCCGGCGCCGATGGTCATTCCCTCCGGCGTCTCGGTGATCACCTGCAGGTCGGACAGGCCGTTGATGAAGACGACGGGGTTGATGGGACGCATCTGCTTCGTCACCCAGAGACCGACATCGGTCGAGCCGGCGACCACGGTGGCATCCGGATATTCCGCGAGCGTCTCGGCCAGCGCCTGCGCCGAGCCGGGCACCACGATGCGGGCCTCGGGCGCGCCGAGGACGATGGTCTCGCCCTCCGGTCGCTCGGACAAAAAGGTGTGAACGCGATCGCGCATCCTGAGGATGGGGTCAAAAACGGCATCCGGCCGGGCGCGGGCGACCGCTTCGGCCGCGCGCACGATCGGCTCGTAGCCGGTGCATCGACAGAGATTGCCCTGCAGGGCCTTTTCGATATCGGCGCGCCCGGGATTGTCCTTCGACAGCCACAGGCCGTAAAGCGACATCACGAAGCCCGGCGTGCAGAAGCCGCATTGCGAACCATGGTAATCCACCATTGCCTGCTGGACCGGATGCAGCGTGCCGTCGCGCGCAGCGAGATGCTCGACGGTAACGACATGCGTGGCGTTCAGCGAACCGACGAAGCGGATGCAGGCATTGACGCCTTCGTAGACGAGCTTGCCCGCCACCAGCCGGCCCACAAGAACCGTGCAGGCGCCGCAATCGCCCTCGGCACAGCCTTCCTTGGTGCCGGTCAGCCGACGTTCCAGCCGAAGGAAGTCGAGCAGCGTCGCGGTTGGCGCCACTGTCGTCA
This sequence comes from Rhizobium sp. Leaf384, assembly GCF_001424065.1. Taxonomy (GTDB): domain Bacteria; phylum Pseudomonadota; class Alphaproteobacteria; order Rhizobiales; family Rhizobiaceae; genus Ferranicluibacter. The sequence continues at coordinate 146,503 of NZ_LMQE01000007.1, read as the reverse complement.
GGTCGATCTCGCGCTCGTTGAGCAGGAAACGGATGCTGCCGGAAGGCGCCTGGGCGGTTCGGGTGGTGCTGGTCATTCGGACCCCTTGTCTTGACGGGCAAGACTAAGCGCAAACACCGTCGACTGACAATTGCTTTTGGCAGAACGCATGCTCCGCATGCCGAAGGTGCCTTCGGCAGAACGCATGCTCCGCATGCCCGAGGCTGGCGGTCGGGATGTCTGCTGATGGCTGTAAACGGGGCGGCAACGCTGCGTCTACGTCTTGGACGGTGGGAAAAGGCGCGTGCGATGGTTATGTGTGGGGAAACCCCATCATGAGGACCCGCATATCATGGAACTCGGTCTCTACACCTTCGGCGATGTCGATCCCAAAGCCGCCGACAAAGGCCGCGAGGGCGAGCGTCGCCTGAAAAACCTGCTGGAAGAAATCGAACTTGCCGATCAGGTGGGGCTCGATGTCTTCGGGCTCGGGGAACATCATCGTGCAGATTACGTGGTGTCGTCGCCGGCCGTGGTGCTGGCCGCCGCCGCCGCACGGACACGCCGCATCCGGCTGAGCAGCGCAGTAACGGTTCTTTCGTCGGACGACCCTGTTCGCGTGTTCCAGCAGTTTGCAACGCTCGATCTTCTCTCGGGCGGGCGCGCCGAGATCATGGCGGGCCGCGGATCCTTCATCGAATCGTTTCCGCTGTTCGGCTATCCCTTGGAGGACTACGACGACCTGTTTTCCGAAAAGCTCGACCTGCTGATGGCGCTGCGCAGCGGCGAAATCGTGAACTGGGAAGGCGAGAAGCGGGCCGCGCTTCACGATCGCGGTGTCTATCCCCGGCCTTTGCAGGCACCGTTGCCGCTCTGGGTGGCCGTTGGCGGGACGCCGCAGTCGGTTGCGCGTGCCGGCGCGCTTGGCCTGCCGGTCGCGCTCGCCATCATCGGCGGCGAGCCCGCGCGCTATGCGCCGCTGTTCGATCTCTACCGCGAAGCCGCCCGCCGGGCGGGGCAACCGGCTGCCGGCCTGAAGACGAGCATCAACGTGCACGGGTTCATTGCCGATACGACGGAGTCCGCCGCCGACCAGTTCTACGGGCCGCAGGCCGAAGTGATGGACCGGATCGGCCGCGAGCGCGGCTGGGGCCCGACCAATCGCCAGCACTTCAACCAGGCGATCGGCCCGCGCGGCAATCTGTTTCTCGGCGACCCCGAAACGGTTGCGGACAAAATCATCCGGCACCATCGAATCTTCCGCAACGACCGCTTTCTCCTGCAGATGGCGATCGGCCCGATGCCGCATGATCAGATCATGCGCGGGATCGAGCTCTACGGTACGAAGGTCGCACCGCGCGTGCGCGAAGGGATCGCCGAAGATGCTGCCCGCGCGGCGAGCGCCGTGTGAGCCGTCTTTGACATGTGCGGTGTGCAACCTCAACCTTGCGCATCCCGCGCACCCTCAGCCCTTGCGCATCGCGTGCAACCTGCCTTCCCTGCGGGCGGGAAGCGGAGTAGATAGGTTCGCTTTTCCACCCGCGCTTTGCGGCCCTGTGCCGCGCTGCGCCGTGCCAGCCTCCGGATATGAACGATCATGACCCTGGAAAATGCCGACGATCTCGAACGTCTGAAGGAAATTGGCCGGATCTGCGCCAACACGCTGCAGATCATGGGTGCGGCCCTCGAGCCGGGAATGACGACGGCCGAGCTGGACCTGATCGGCCGGAAGGCGCTGGAGGCCGAAGGTGCGCAATCGGCGCCGGAGCTGTCCTACCGTTTTCCCGGCGCCACCTGCATCAGCGTCAACGAGGAAGTTGCGCACGGCATTCCCGGTGCGCGGGTGATCGCAGCCGGGGATCTGGTCAATATCGACGTCTCTGCCGAAAAAGGCGGGCTTTTTGCCGACACCGGCGCGTCCTTTGCCGTGCCGCCTGTCTCGCGGGCAACCGAGCGGCTGTGCCGTGACGGCAAGCGCGCCATGTGGGTGGGGCTGAACGAGGTCAAGGCCGGTAAGCCGCTGGCGTCGATCGGCAATGCAATCGGCGCCTTTGCCCGCAAGAACCGCTATACCCTCATCTCCAACCTTGCGAGCCACGGTGTCGGTCGCTCCCTGCACGAGGAGCCGACCGAGATCTCGACATGGCCCGACAAGCACGAAAAGCGGCGGATGGAGGACGGGATGGTCTTTACCATCGAGCCCTTCCTGTCGATGGGCGGTCAGTTTGCCGAAGGCGGCGACGATGCGTGGACGCTCTACAGCGAGCCGCGCGCCCCGACGGTCCAGTACGAGCACACGGTGGTCGTCACCCGCAACGGTCCTCTCGTCGTCACGCTGCCCGGCTGATGCTCACATGGCGCAGATCGACTGTGCGGCTTCTCGCGACGGCCTTGTCCGGTGCGATCGCGATGGCCGTCGCCATGGGGTTCGGCCGTTTCTCCTATACGCCGATCCTGCCCGGCATGATGCTCGATGTCCCGCTGAGCCCGGGGGAAGCCGGGGTGATCGCGGCCGCCAATTTCGTCGGATACCTGCTCGGTGCCGTGCTTGCCGGCCTGTCCTTTGCGCAAGGACGCGAACGGGTGATCGGGCTCGGCATGCTGGTCGCCACGACGCTGCTGCTGTGCGCCATGGGCTTGGCGAACGCCGTGGTGGTGTTCGCCGTTATCCGATTTCTGGCCGGCATGGCGAGCGCCTTCACCATGATCATGATCTCCCAGATCGTGCTGACACGGGGTGCGGCGGCGGGCAGCACCGCCGTGCAGTCGCTGCATTTTGCAGGCGTCGGCCTGGGGATCGCTGCCTCGTCGCTGATGGTCTGGCTGCTGCCGGCCGGTCAGGGTGAGGCGCTTGCGAACTGGCGGGAGGCGTGGTTTGCCGGCGCCTTTCTTTCCCTGCTCGGCACCGCCTGCGTGGCGCTGCTTCTGCCCGAAGGACCGGTGACCGCCGGGACCGCGCCGGCGGCCGAGCCGCGCCTCGTCTGGACGCGACCTTTCGCGGCGCTGACGCTGACCTACGGGTTGTTCGGCTTCGGTTATGTCATCACGGCGACGTTCCTCGTCGCCATGGCCCGGGCAGGCGCGGTCGACCACACGATCGAGTTTCTCTGCTGGCTGGTCACAGGGCTCAGCGCTGCGGTCTCGGTTGCGGCCTGGCGGCAGCTGGTGCCGCGCTTTGGCATCGTCGGCGTCTATCTCATCGGGCTTGTGGTCGAGGCGGCGGGCCTCGTCCTGACCGTCGTCCTCCCGTTCCCGGCAGCGCCCCTGGCCGGCGGTCTGCTGCTTGGCGCCACCTTCATCATGATCACCGCCTTCGGCCTCCAGATCGGCCGGGCGCTGGCGCCGGCAAGCCAGCGGCGCGCGCTCGCGATCATGACCGCCGCCTTTGGCATCGGACAGATCATCGGTCCGCTCGTCGCGGGCTGGCTCGCCGGATCCACCGGCAGCTTTACGCTGCCGACGCTGATCGCAAGCGCCGTTCTGATCCTCTGCGCCGGTATCATCCTGGTCGAGCGTCGCGGGATTCGTCTCGCCTCGGGGCTATGAGACGGTCGCCTCCCATTAAAAAGACGTAACCTTTCAATGGCGTGATTGTGAAGCCATCCCAATTGGCCTAGGTTCGCCGCCATGACCGCGGGCGGTTCGCCCGCCAGCCAGAAGGTTCCCGCCTTGTTTCATTCGTTCTTTCCCAAGCCAAAGCTGTTTTTTACGTCCATGATGGTTTGGGCGCTTGTCTGCGTCCTCCTCTGGTTCGGCTTTTTCGCCGACTGGGGTGCATCTATCGGCTTCGCTCCAATCCCTGAAGACAAGATGCCGATCGACCTGCGTTTCTTCCTCACGCCGGACAATCGATTCTTCTATGCCTACTTCTTTGTCTGCACCGTTCTCTTCGGTGGGGTCTGGAATTATATCGCTCGGGATCATCCATGGGTCGACTGGTCCATCTGGGGATCGGCGCTCATCCTGTTCTGTACCTATTTCGGCGTGCAGGTCTATGTCGCCATCAACAACTGGCGCCGCCCCTTTGGCGATCTCCTCCAGAATGCGCTGACTGGCAAGCCGGGCGTGACTGTGTGGGATTTCTACTCGCTGCAGCTCATCTTCTGCCAGATCGTCTTTCTCAGCATGTTCGTATCGATCCTGACGGACTTTTTCGTCAGCCATTACGTGTTTCGGTGGCGCACGGCGATGAACGACTACTACATGTCAAAGTGGGAGCGAGTTCGGCACATCGAAGGCGCCTCGCAGCGTGTGCAAGAAGATACGATGCGTTTTGCCAACATTCTTGAAGGGTTGGGCGTCAGCCTGATCAATTCTGTGATGACGCTCATCGCGTTTCTGCCCATCCTGTTTGCCCTTTCGAGCTACGTTACAGAATTGCCGATCATCGGGCCGATTGCGCACTCCCTTTTCTGGCTGGCAATTGGCTGGTCGGCATTCGGCACGTTGCTGTTGGCCTTTGCTGGTATCAAGTTGCCGGGCCTGCATTTCCGCAACCAGCGCGTCGAGGCAGCGTATCGCAAGGAACTCGTCTATGGTGAGGATCACGCCGAGCGTGCGCAGCCGGTTACCGTCATTGAATTGTTTGCCAATGTCCGCCGGAACTACTTCCGGATGTACTGGCACTACCTGTACTTCAACGTCGCACGGTATTTCTATATTCAGGCCGACGCCCTGTTCGTTACCTTCATGCTCGTGCCGACCATCGTCGCAGGCAAGATTACCTACGGTATCTACCAGCAGATCGCCACGGCCTTCGGGCAGGTGTCGAATTCGTTCCAGTATCTCGTCAACTCCTGGACGACGATCATCGAACTCCTGTCCATCCACAAGCGCCTGAAAGCCTTCGAAGCGGCCATCGACGATCTGCCCCTGCCGGAGATCGATCAGCGCTACCTGGCACGCGAAGATGCCGACGGCGAACTGGCGGCCGACAAGCCGTAACGCGCCGAGGAAGACAGTGGAGACATCAAAAGGCGGAGGGATCCGCCTTTTTTCGTGCCGCGATCAGCGGCAGGGCCTGCGCATAGCTGACGCAGGCGACGTCCTGTTTGCTGCAGGTTTCGGCAAGGAATGTTTCGAGCGCCCGCCAGTAGGCGCCGCCGTTCATCTCGACGAAGTGGAAGCCGAGCTGAAGGGGGATGCGGGCGCCGTCGTACTCAGCGGCGAAGGCATCGCGATAGGCCTTGAGGGCGCGGGCCTCGAAGGTGGCGCTGTCCTTGCGGTTCTCGACGCCCATGGAGTGGCGGACGAAGAGATTGTAGTCCATGCCGATGACCCGGCGTCCGCTCGGGCCCTCGGGGATCAGCGGCAGACCGAAGCGCTCCATGCCGCCTTCGCGCGTCGGCCAGGCCGGACCTTTGGTGACGAGGCTGGCATCGTAGGACAGGCCCGCTTTTCGCTCTGCCGGAACAAGGCCGGTGCTGGTCGAGAGATAGGGCGCGCGGAAGCCCTTGATGCCGTCGACCATCGCGCGCCATCCGTCGGGTTCTTCGGTTTCGATGCCGCCCGCCTTCCAGCCATTGTCGAGCGCCGCATCGAAGGCCGCAAATTCGTCGCTCCAGTCCTTTTCGCTCCAGTCCTTGCCGTCGAAATGCCCGCAACCATGGCTGCCGATGTCGTGGCCGTCCTGGTGGGCCTGCCAGATATGGCGCACCCGGGTGGCGATCTCTTCCCGGCTCTGGGCATAACCGACATTCGAGGCACCCTGCTTGTGGCCGCTGGCCCGGTAGGACCGGCCGCCCTCGGCCTTGGTCATCAGGAAGGTACAGGAGAGAAAATAGGTGAAATGCGCACCGACCTTCCGGCCCGTGGCGAGGCTGCGCTCCCAGAGCTTGTTGTCATGCGCGCCGTCGAAGGAGATGATGACGAGCTGCTGGAATTTCGAAGCTGCAGCGGCCGTCGGTCCCGGCTGCAGGGTTCCCCGCATCGACGGCGGCGGATCCGCCCGCGCGATCGTGGGTGCCAGCGCCAGTGGCGACAGCATCAGGAGGGCAGCCAAGGGGGCGGGGAAAACGTGCATGCGGAAACCTGACGTGATGCGTCTGCTCCAGGCGGGACGCGGCGCGCGCCTGCAGCAGACAAGGAAGACGTGGCCCCGTCGGGTGTAAAAAGGGGGCGCGCTTGCCCCATGCGGCAGGAATACGGCGATCCTTGGGAGCCATGCCGCAAAGGTGCCGATAAATCCGCCTCATGACGTCAAACATCCAAGGCGGAGATGTCCGTGGCCGGAGTCGCCGAACGTGGTGCGGGTCGTCTGGCCCGATGCGCATCGTCACCTTGCCCCGATTTTGCCGTGCCCCCTTACAATATGCGCGAAATAGGCTAGAAGCGCGGCTTTGAGAGAAATGGCAGAGAAGGCCGGTCCGCCGGAACTCGAATGGCGCATCAGAACGACAGTTTCATCCGCGAGGTCAATGACGAGCTTCGCTCCGAGCAGGTCAAGGCCGTCTGGCTCCGCTTCGGCGGCATCCTGGCCATGCTGGCGGTTCTCATCGTCATCGGCACGATCGGCAAGGTCGCCTATGATTACTGGCATGAGACCTCGGCCGCCGCCTCGGGCGACGAGTTCCTCGCGGCCCTGACGCTTGCCAAGGACAACAAGACCGACGAGGCGCTTGCCGCCTTCGACAGACTGGAGGCCGACGGCTACGGCGCCTATCCCGTTCTTGCGCAGATGCGGGCCGCTACGCTGAAGGCGCAGAAGGGCGACACCGCCGCCGCCATCGCCGATTTTTCCGCGATTTCCAAGAACGAGGCGATCGTGCAGCCGATGCGGGATGCCGCCCGGATCCGCGCGGCCTATCTGCTGGTCGACACCGGCACATACGAACAGGTTTCGGCGGAGGTCGAGCAGCTGGCGGTAGATGGGAACGGCCTGCGCAACTCCGCACGCGAGGTGCTGGGTCTTGCGGCCTACAAGGCCGGCGACAAGACCAAGGCCAAGGAGTGGTTTCAGCAGGTTGTCGATGACAGCCAGGCGCCGCGCGGCCTTGCCGACCGGGCCCGCATGGTCCTGGACGTGATGGCCTCCGCGCCGTAGCCTTCAGGTGGACTGCGGGATCACCGATCTGCGCAGGAGGCTTCAGATGCGTGGTTCTATTTCCTGTCGCCCGAAGCCCTTGAAGCTTTTGGGCGATCGTCTTTCATACGTACCGCCGCCCGGAGCCCTTTGAGACCTTCGGGCGACCGTCTTTAATACCTCACCGTCGCTCGAAGCCTTGAGGCTTTCGGGCGACAGGCTTTGATGCCATCCGTTGCCCTGCTTTGCAGCGGCGGAAAGAACCGAGAGGTCGCAACGCATTGCCGGTCATGATGACGGGCTGCGCGGCGGCCGGCACAGCGGCATGAGCGCCGCGACAGGATTTTGAGATGAACTTCACCGTCGCCATCGTCGGCCGCCCCAATGTCGGCAAGTCCACGCTCTTCAACCGCCTCGTCGGCAAGAAGCTGGCGCTGGTGGACGACACCCCGGGCGTCACGCGGGATCGACGGCCCGGCGATGCGAAACTGGTCGATCTGCGGTTCACCATCATCGACACGGCCGGCCTCGAGCAGTCCGGCCCCGAGACGCTGCAGGGTCGGATGTGGGCGCAGACGGAAGCCGCGATCGACGAAGCGGACATCACCCTGTTCGTGGTCGATGCTAAGGCCGGGCTGACACCGGCCGATCAGACGCTGGCCGATCTTCTGCGTCGGCGCGGCAAGCCCGTCGTGCTGGTCGCCAACAAGTCCGAGGCCAAGGGGTCGGATGGCGGCTTCTACGATGCCTTCACGCTCGGCCTCGGCGACCCGTGCCCCATCTCGGCCGAGCATGGACAGGGGATGATCGATCTGCGCGACGCGATCGTCGAGGCGATCGGCGAAGAGCGGGCGTTTCCGCCCGTCGTGGACGAAGCCGAGACGGACATCGATCTGCGCAAGGCAGCGGGCGAGGGCGAGGATGACGAGGAGCCCGCCTATGACGAGACGAAGCCGCTCCGCGTCGCCATCATCGGGCGACCGAATGCCGGCAAATCGACGCTGATCAATCGCTTCCTCGGCGAGGATCGCCTGTTGACCGGTCCGGAAGCCGGCATCACGCGCGACTCGATCTCGGTGGAGTGGGACTGGCGTGGTCGTACGATCAAGATGTTCGACACGGCCGGCATGCGGAAGAAGGCCCGGGTGCAGGAAAAGCTCGAAAAGCTGTCGGTTGCCGACAGCCTGCGTTCGATCCGCTTCGCCGAGTCCGTCGTCATCGTGTTCGACGCGACCATCCCGTTCGAAAAACAGGATCTGCAGCTGGTCGACCTCGTGATCCGCGAGGGCCGCGCGGCCGTGCTCGCCTTCAACAAGTGGGATCTGGTCGAGGACCCGCAGGCGCTGCTCGCCGATCTGCGTGAAAAGACCGAGCGGTTGCTGCCGCAGGCGCGGGGCATCCGGGCCGTTCCGCTATCCGGACAGACCGGCTATGGGCTCGACAAGCTGATGCAGTCGATCGTCGATACCGACAAGGTCTGGAACCGCCGCATCTCCACCGCGCGGTTGAACAAGTGGCTCGACGCGCAGCAGACCCAGCATCCGCCACCGGCCGTCTCCGGGCGTCGCCTGAAACTGAAGTACATGACGCAGGTGAAAGCCCGTCCGCCGGGCTTCATGATCTCCTGCACGCGTCCGGACTCCGTGCCGGAAAGCTACATCCGCTATCTGACGAACGGTCTGCGCGCCGATTTCCAGATGCCGGGCGTGCCGATCCGCATCCATCTTCGCGCGTCGGAAAATCCGTTCGAAGGCAAGAAGCGCCGCTAGATTCCGGCGGTCTTTAGCGCGGGTTTGTCGAGTCGATCCCGCGGTTTACCCGTCGTTTCTCGCCTAAGCTTTTACGCGAGGTCGAGCGCCTGCGGCAGATGCTCGGGCGGCACGAGCGCTCCGTGGTGGCCGATGACGGCAGCAGCGACGCGGGCGGCGAAGGCTGCGGCCTCGGCGGGTGCGACGCCGGTCAGCAGCCTTGCCAAGAACGCTCCGTTGAAGCTGTCGCCGGCGCTGGTCGTATCGACCACGGTCTGAACCCTCGGCGGCGTGATGCGGACGATGGCATCAGTGCCGTTCGAAAGGCACGCCGCGCCGCTGCCGTTCTTGACCAGAACCGTGTCTGCGCCCCACTGCCGGTATCGCGCGATCGTCGCCTCGGGGTCAGCGTCGGCGAAATGCGCCTGCTCGTCATCGAAGCTCGGCACGAGGATGGTCGATGCCCGGGCGCCCGCTTCGACGAAGGCACGCAGTGTTGCGGCGTCTTCCCAGAGACGCGGGCGGATATTCGGGTCAAAGACGACGCGCCGTCCCGCGGCCTTTGCACGCCGCAATTCAAGGATCAGCGTCTCGCGGGCTTCCGGCGAGAGGATGGCAAGCGTGATGCCGGAGAAGACGATGGTGTCGGCCTTTTCGATGGCGCGCCGGAGATGTGCGGGGTCCTCGGCAAGTCTTCGCGCAGCCGACGCCGAGCGCCAATAGGAGAAGCTCCGCTCTCCTTCTTTGAGATGGATCATGTAGAGGCCAGGGGCCGCACCCTCGATCTCAAGGACATCCTCGGTGAGGATGCCCTTGTCGCCGATGAAGGCGAGCATCTCTGCGGAGAGAAGATCGGTACCGACGGCGCTGAGATAGGCAACGTCGAACGCGGCCGGGAGATAGGTGCGGGCGTAGTAGGCGGCATTCAACGTGTCGCCGGCAAAGCCCTTGCGGAGCAAGCCGCTGCCGGCATCGCCGAGTTCCACCATGCATTCGCCGATTGCCAGAAGCCGTGCCATCGATGTCCTCCTCGTTGCGTTTGCCCGATAAAGCCTGCGGACGCCGATGGCAAGGCAGGGTGTTCGTTTCGGAAGGGCGTCCTGCGTGACGTTGCCCAACGTCCGGACGCGGCGACCCGGCCCGAAAGGCGTTGCCCTGTCATTGCCTCGTCGCGGCCCGAACGCTAGAAGATCGAAGGTCCCCATCATGCAGAAGGAATCGTCCATGGCCTCTTCCCCGAAGACCAACCCGGACTGGTGGCGCGGCGCGGTGATCTACCAGGTCTATCCGCGGTCGTTCCAGGACACGAACGGCGATGGGATCGGGGACCTGCCAGGCATTACCGCGCGGCTGCCGCACATTGCCAGCCTCGGCGTGGATGCCATCTGGCTCTCGCCGTTCTTCACCTCGCCCATGGCGGACATGGGATATGACGTCTCCGACTATTGCGATGTCGACCCGATGTTCGGGACGCTTGCCGATTTCGACGTAATGCTGGAAGAGGCGCACCGCCTCGGCCTCAAGATCATCATCGACCAGGTGATTTCCCACACCTCCGACCAGCATCCGTGGTTCAAGGAAAGCCGGACGAGCCGGTCCAATGCGCGCGCAGACTGGTATGTCTGGGCGGATGCGAAGCCCGACGGGACGGCACCCAACAACTGGCTGTCGATTTTCGGCGGTCCGGCATGGGAGTGGGACGGTGTTCGCCGGCAGTACTATCTGCACAACTTCCTCGGCTCGCAGCCGGACCTCAATTTTCACAATCCCGAGGTTCAGGAGGCCGTCCTCGAAACCGTCCGCTTCTGGCTGGAGCGCGGCGTCGACGGCTTCCGGCTGGATACGGTCAATTATTACTTCCACGACAAGGAGCTGCGTGACAATCCGCCGCTCGGCCACAATGACGACGGCCCCGGGCTCGATGCGCCCGACGTCAATCCCTATGGCATGCAGAGCCATCTCTACGACAAGACGCAGCCCGAAAACATCGGTTTCCTGCAGCGCTTCCGGGCGCTGCTCGAGGAATACGACGATCGGACAGCGGTCGGCGAAGTGGGCGACGGCGGGCGTTCGCTGAAGACGCTGGCGGCCTATGTCAGTGGCGGCGACAAGCTGCATATGTGCTACACGTTCGATCTTCTCGGCCCGGACTTCACGGCCAGCCACATCAAGCACTGCGTCTCCTCGTTTCAGGACTCGGTCGCGGACGGATGGGTCTGCTGGGCCTTTTCCAACCATGACGTCCAGCGCCATGTCTCCCGCTTCATCCAGAACGAGATCGAGCGGGAGCGGATCGGAAAACTTGCCATTTCCGTGCTTGCGACGCTGCGCGGTTCCATCTGCCTCTATCAGGGCGAGGAGCTGGCGCTGCCCGAGGCAGAGCTCGAGCTGCATGAATTGCGCGACCCCTACGGCATTCGCTTCTGGCCGGCCTTCAAGGGGCGCGACGGATGCCGGACGCCCATGCCGTGGGAGAATGCCGGACAGAGCGGCGGGTTCTCGACGGGGCAGCCCTGGCTGCCGGTGCCGGACGTGCACAAGGCCATGGCGGTCGACGTGCAGGATGCGGCTCCGGACTCCGTTCTTGCGCATTATCGGCAGACGCTTGCCTTCCGCCGAACCTATCCCGAGCTTTTCGACGGCGGCATGACCTTCCTCGACACGAACCAGGACATCCTGATCTTCACCCGCGAGAAGGCCGGCGAGAAGCTGCTCTTCGTCTTCAATCTGCGGCGCGGCCCACAGACGGTGACCCTGCCGAAGGGCATGACCATCGCCGCGACGCTGCCTCTGCCGGGGTTCGACACCGCGAGGATCGAGAAAGACGAGATCGCGCTGGAGGCCCTGGATGCGTTCTGCGGGCGTGTGTCTGGCTAGACGCTTGCCGTCGTCCATGTCCGAGCCGATAGCCCGGATCAGGTCTTCGCCGTTTCGAACGGCGGGGGCCCTCCGTGATCATCCGACAGGAACGGAGCAGGTCGTTTCCCGAAACCGCTGCGCGCGTTCGGGCGACATGCATGAGGGGCAGGGAAGGACTGCCCTTCAACATAAACATGGTTCGATCGGCAACCGCTGCCCGCATGCGGGGGAGCGCATCCGGGTATTTTTAAGCACCGGGTTGGTCACGGGAAGCTTCAAGGGGCCGGCGCCTGTTGTTGCCGGGATCGCCGTCACCCGATCAGCATGAACCGGTCGACGTCCACCAGTCCCCTGTCCGAAATCTTTAGATGCGGGATGACGGGGAGGGGCAGGAAGGCAAGTTGCAGGAAGGGTTCCTGCAGGGTGGCGCCGAGCGCGAAGGCGGCCTGTCGGAGGTGATGCAGCGTGTCGCGGACACGTTCATAGGGCTCAAGGCTCATGAGACCCGCAACGGGCAGAGCGATCTCCGCGGTGACTCGGCCGTCCTGCACCACGACGAAGCCGCCCTTGATCTCGCCGAGGCGGTTGGCGGCGAGTGCCATGTCGTCGGAATCGACGCCGACGACGCAGATGTTGTGGCTGTCATGACCGACCGTCGAGGCGATGGCGCCTTTCTTCAGGCCGAAGCCCTGCACGAAACCGTTGGCATGGTTGCCATTGATGCCATGCCGCTCGATAACGGCCACCTTGATGATATCCCGCATGAGATCGGCGCCGGTCTGGTTGCCGTCGGCCGGCAGCTGGAAGCGGCGATGTTCGGTGATGATCTTTCCGGGAAGGACCCCGATCACCGAGGTTTCGCCTTCGGTGTAGGGCACGGCGAAGGCAGCGGCGTGAATGTGTCCGGCCTTGACGCTGTCGAGACCGACGGGTGCGACGGCACGGCGCGTGGCAAAGAGAGCATCGTCGACGCGCCGGCCGGCCGAGAAGACCATCTGCGCCCTGCAACTTTCCAGACTGTCCACCACCACGAGGTCGGCGCGCCAGCCGGGTGCCACGAGGCCGCGGTCGCGCAGGCCGAAGGCGCGGGCAGCCGAAATCGACGCGGCCCGATACACGGCGAGCGGGTCGACACCGTGGGCGATGGCTTCGCGGATCATGTAGTCGAGATGGCCTTCCTCTGCGATGTCGAGCGGATTGCGATCGTCGGTGCAGAGCGCGAGGAAGGGCGAGAGCCGCTCGGTCAGGATCGGCATCAGGGCATGAAGATCCTTGGAGACCGAACCTTCGCGGACGAGGATATGCATTCCCTTGCGGATCTTCTCCAAGGCTTCGTCGGCCGTCGTGCACTCGTGATCGGTGCGGATGCCGGCTGAGAGATAACCGTTGAGATCAAGGCCGCGCAGCAGCGGCGCGTGACCGTCTATATGGCCGTCCTGGAATGCTTCGAGCTTGGCCATGCAGATGGGATCCTTGTGGATGACCCCGGGGAAGTTCATGAACTCGGCGAGGCCGATGACCTTCTCATGGTCGCGATACGGCAGCAGCGCCTCGATCGGCAGGCTGGCGCCGGAGGTCTCGAGATGCGTTGCCGGTACACAGCTCGAAAGCTGCACCCGGATATCCATGATCGTCTCGCGGGCGCTGGCCAGAAAGAAGTCTATGCCGTCCGTGCCCAGCACATTCGCGATCTCGTGCGGATCGCAAATGGCCGTCGTCACGCCGTAGGGCAGGACACATCGGTCGAATTCATGCGGCGTCACCAGGGAGGATTCGATGTGCAGGTGCGTATCGATGAAACCGGGAACGACGATGCAACCCGATATGTCGATCTCCTCGACACCCTGATAGCTGCCGCATGTGCCGACGATCCGGTCGCCACACAGGGCAATATCGCCTTCGACGTAGTCGCCGGTCACGAGGTCGAAGAAGCGACCGTTCTTGAGGACGATGTCGGCGGCGACGCGACCCGTGCCCTGATCGATACGGTCGGTGAGAGTGGCGGACATGAGGGCTCCGGTTCTGGCGAGGACTGCGGGTCAGGTGTGGACGAGACGTTGAAGCGCATCATAGAGCGTGGTGCGCGCAGGGGAAGGGCGACGCGCGACATGGCGGGCACGTCACGCAGGGAGACCCGCCGGCGGGGGCTGCCCACGCGGCCGTCCCTTCACCCGCCATCGTCAGATGTAGAGCGCCGCCATCTTGCGCCAGGAGCGCCCGCGATGGGCACGGCCGTCCCACACATGAAGCTGATGGTGGACGCCCATCTCGTGGAGCAACCGGCTCAGATGCCGGTTGTTGTCGAGAAACGGGTCGGCATTGCCGATGGTCAGAACGATATCGACGGACCGCAGGCGATCGAGACGCCAGGTCTGCGACAGGCCGGGCAGAAAATGCGTTGGCGTGTGAAAATAGACCTCGTCGTCATAATGGCCATCGAGCAGGTCGTCGAAGCTCTCGATTTGAAGCGTCAGGTCATAGCGGCCGGAAAACGCCACGAGCTTGGAGAAGAGGTGCGGGTGGCGGAAGACGAGACTGGCGGCCTGGTAGGCGCCGAGGCTGCAACCGTGCACGATCGTGGCGCCCTCCGGGTTCCACTGCGCCATCAGCGGCAGCACCTCGTTCAGGACGTATTCTTCCAGGGCCCTGTGGCGACGAAGGCGGTCAGCGGGAGGAAGGTTGCGGGCGTAAAAGCTTTCGCTGGCCAAACCCTCGACGCAGAAGAGCTGGAGCTGACCGGCACGGACCTTGTCGGCCAGCACGTCGACCAGTCCGAGCGCCTCGTATTCCCAGAAGCGCCCCTCGCGTGTCGGAAACATCAGGACCTTGGCACCGCGATGCCCGAACACCAGCAACTCCATGTCGCGATGGAGCCGCGGACTGTACCAGCGCAGATATTCGCGGTTCATGGTGTCCTGAAGAGTTTCCCGACTTTTGCTCTCAGCGCCGACGCCTGTGCAGCCTGACCAGGATAATCGAAATGTCCGGCGTCGAGGATGAATGTTTCATGATGATTTTCCGCCGGAAGCGCATTGGCGATCGTGAACTGACACGGTGGCGCGACGGCGGGGTCGAAGCGGGCGACAGCGCAGAGAAGGGGAACCGCGATGCGCGCGGCGGCCGTCGCCGCGTCGAACAGGCGAAGCGTTTCGCCCACCTCGGGATGGGTGCGACCATAGGCCTGCACGGCACGGGCGCTGCCGATGGTGGGCAAAGCGAGCCAGAGCGGCCGGTTTCCGAAGGTCGGGACGGTGAGGTGGCCCCTGTCGATACGACGATCGAACGGAATGGCGAGCGCGCCGATCCCGCCGCCGAGACTGGCGCCGCTATAGCCGACCCGGTCTTTCGTGCCGGGGAAGAGCAGATTGAGAACTGTGACGGCGGTCCAGACGTCCTCGACGCAGCCTCCGATGATGTAACGGGCGGACTTGTCGATGTCGTGGAGGACATGCCAGGCCGGATCGGGAGAGATCGGTGCCCGGCTGCTGCGCGAGAGGCCGCGAAAGCACGGGAAGAGGATGGCGGTATTCTCGACGGGAAGGTCGAGATCCGGCTGGTCGCATCCGCCATACCCGTGGCCGACGACAAGGCCGCGCTCAACCGTGCCATGATGCGGGACAAGCAGCCATCCGCCGATCCGGAACCCGTCTGTCGAAGTGTAGGAGAGATCGTGAACGATCCATTTGCCGTGCTGTTGCGCCGACCGAGTCAGGCTCGGGTTCGGGTCGACCGCCAGCGCCTTCCGGTAGCGTGCCTGCCAGAAGGCGTCGAACCCTGGCACCTCCGGCGGTGGCCGGATGGCGCGGAGGTCATCGAGCGCGAGCCCGTATGTGGGATCGAAATCATAGGGGTGGTCCTTGGGAATGCTCATGCCTCGCGGACCCTATGCTCAAAAGAAAGGACACACCGCGGGAGCAGGACGACCACAGCCCTGCAGATCGCGCGGCGATCCCGCACCGTTCGGGTGTTTCTCCCCGCGTCCTCGTCCCGTGCCATCGACATCCGCGGGACGAGGATGAGGCAATGTCAGATGCCGGTTTCGAGCACCGTCCGGATGCCGCCGATCAGCTCGTCGATCTGCGCTTCGGTGATGATGAGCGGCGGCGAAAGGGCGATCGTGTCCCCCGTGGTCCGGATCAGCAGGCCGTTTTCATAGGCCTTGAGGAAGGCCGAGAAGGCGCGCTTCGTCGGCTCTCCGGCGATCGGCGCAAGCTCGATCGCGCCGATGAGGCCGATGTTGCGGATGTCGATGACATGCGGGCAATCGCGCAGCGAATGAAGGGCCTTCTCCCAATAGGGCGCGAGCGTTGCCGCACGGGTGAGAAGCCCTTCGTCACGGTAGGTATCGAGCGTGGCGATGGCCGCAGCCGAAGCGATCGGATTGCCGGAGTAGGTGTATCCGTGGAAGAACTCGATCATGTGCTCCGGCCCCTGCATGAACGCGTCATGGATCTGCGAGGTGACGAACACGGCTCCCATCGGGATGACGCCGTTGGTGAGACCCTTGGCGGTCACGATCATGTCGGGCATGACGTCGAAATACTGGGCCGCAAAGGGCGTACCGAGACGGCCGTAGCCGGTGATGACCTCGTCGAAGATGAGCAGGATGCCATGCTTGGTGCAGATCTCGCGCAGCTTCTGAAGGTAGCCCTTCGGCGGAACGAGGACGCCGGTCGAACCGGCAACGGGCTCGACGATCACGGCGGCGATCGTCGAGGGATCATGCAGGGTGACAATGCGCTCCAGTTCGGATGCAATGTCGCCGCCGTGCTCGGGTTCGCCCTTGGTGAAGGCATTCTTGTCGGGCATGTGCGTGTGCGGCATATGATCGACGCCGCTCAGGAGAGTGCCGAACATCTTACGGTTGGAAACGATGCCGCCGACCGAGATTCCGCCGAAGTTGACGCCGTGATAGCCGCGCTCGCGGCCGATCAGGCGCGAACGCGCACCATCGCCCTTCACGCGGTGATAGGCCAGCGCCACTTTCAGGGCCGTATCCACCGATTCCGATCCGGAATTCGTGTAGAGCACATGGTTGAAACCGTCAGGCGCGATGTCCACCAGACGGTTTGCGAGCTCGAAGGCCTTGGGATGGCCAAGCTGGAAAGCGGGGGCATAGTCGAGCTCTCCGGCCTGTTCGCGGATGGCTTCGGTGATCAGGGGGCGGCAGTGGCCGGCATTGACACACCAGAGTCCGGCGGTGCCGTCGAGAACGGTGCGTCCGTCATGCGTCTTGTAGTGCATGTCTTTCGCCGAGACGAACATGCGCGGTTCTTTCTTGAACTGCCGGTTCGACGTGAAGGGCATCCAGAAGGCGCGCAGATCGTTGGGTGTGGTGTTCAGGCGGTTCGACATGACGGTCTCCATGGCCAAGACGGCCATCTGGCGTTTGAGCTGATCGGCGATTTTTATCCGATGGTCAAACTATCAGCGGGCCAGAGGGCGTCAAGGCATGGCGCATGTGTTGCGTCGGGCTTGCTCCGGCTTCCGCGTGCCTGCGCGGCCGCGGCCCGCGACGGCGCATGCGGCATCGTTCCTGCGCGACGCGGTTGTTCGTGACGAACGAAAAAAGCCAGGAACCTCCCTGATTCCTGGCTTTCATCTGGCTGAATGTGCCATCCCGGAGACGACTGGGATGGGGATCGTTTGGTATCAACCCGTACGCTGCGGGCGGCAACAGGTCGCGGCGTCTGCCGGTCCACGCCGCCCTTGGCGATGATCAGGCCGAGCGCCGACGCGGCTGAGCTTCGTCCTTGGCTTCCGGTGCGCCGTAGATTTCCGACAGCATCGACAAAACCTTCAGAACGGACTCGGACGAAGACGAGTAATAGATCGTCTGCGCGTCGCGGCGCGTCGTGACAAGGCTCTGTGCCCTCAGCTTCGACAGGTGCTGCGACAGTGCGGACTGACTGAGACCGACTTGAGCGGCAAGCGCTCCGACAGCCATCTCGCCCTTGACCAGTTCGTTCAGGATCAGCAGCCGCTTCGGGTTGGCCATAGCGGAGAGAAAATCCGCAGCAACCTCGGCTTTTTCATGCTGGTGGGGAGGAATTGTTTCCATGCCATACTCCATGCGACGTCTTGGCCCCACCCATTTTGGTGCGGCTAGAATGAGACAATTAGGCATGACGCATAAAGGGAACAACAGCCCTATGCGAGATTTCGGGGTACTTCTGGGGAGTTAACGGTAAAGTTTTACGAACATTGCACGGACGTCGTCGGGGTTTTCAACCTCTCGGGGAAAGTCCGCCCGACGAAACGCGTCTCCCTGCACAAGATCGATTCCCTCGGCATCGACCGCGGTCACTTGCCAGGCCGGAGTAACGTCGCTTCGCTCCTCTCCGAGAAAATACGACAGGGCATCCTTGTTGCTGTTGAGTTCGGCAAGAAGAGCATGCTCGGCGGCAGCGATTGCTTCCATAGCTGCGGAGGAGATGAGAAGGTCATCGCCCGTCAGGGCATAAGCCCGCCCGAAACCGGCATTCAAGCTCGCACGGAGCGGATTCAGGCGGAAGAAGAGAAAATCCGGAAAGTCGATGTAGAGTTGTGCCTTGGGGTGGCGCCGCAGGAAACGTTCCCTGAGGCGGGCATGCCGCAGGTCCGTCCGGGCGATCGGTTCGGCGCGGCACTGCACCGTGATTCTCGCATGGGCAAGCGGGTCGCCCTTTCCGCTTCGGCCCGCCAGTACGGAGCATCTGGCATCGGCGAGGAGCGCCTGCGTATGCGTCGCGAGCTGCGACGCCAGAATGATCGGTACGGCATCAATATCGAAACCAAGAAGGGCACGACTCACGAACGGAAAGCCGTCGCTGACCGGCTCGAGAACGCCGATCGCTGCGCTGCGCTGTTCGCGGAAGACCAGACGGGCAAGCTTTCGTGCCGCATCGTCCGTCTCCCGCAGAACCTGTGGTTTCTCTGCCATGCTTGCTGTCCATCCAGGCCGTCGGGCTCGGCGCGCGCGCCATCGATTCGGCCGAGACTAGCGCGGAAACCCTGCTTGTGCAGCTGCGGATGCCTCAGGGACGCTGTCGATGCCGGGTCAGGCCCTCGATGACGTCCTGGGCGTCGATCGTGCCGATGACCGCACCGTTTTCCACCACGCCAATGGCGCCCGGCTGCCGGGTCATGGCGTCGAGGATGTCGATCAGCGGCGTGTCGGGTGCGGCCGTCGCGCTGACGCCCAGGGCCGAGGGCCTTTGCCCGAGACCCTGCTGCATGACATCGGTTGCGGTCAGCATGGTGATCGGGTTCATGTGCTGGACGAAATCGGCGACATACTGATTGGCGGGATTCTTGACGATCTCCTGCGGCGTGCCGCACTGGATGATATGCCCGCCTTCCATAATGGCGATGCGATTGCCGATGCGGAAGGCTTCGTCCAGGTCATGGCTGACAAAGAGGATGGTCTTCTTCAGGCGACGCTGAAACTCGAGCAACTCGTCCTGCAGCCGCGTACGGATCAACGGGTCGAGCGCGGAAAACGGCTCGTCCATGAGAAGGATGGGCGCGCCGGTGGCAAAGGCGCGGGCAAGGCCGACGCGCTGCTGCATGCCGCCGGAGAGTTCCTGCACCTTTCGCCCCGCCCACTGCGTCAGGTTGACCAGTTCCAGCTGCTCCCCGACCCGGCGGCGGCGCTCGCCATCCGGAACCCCCGCCAGTTCCAGGCCAAAGCCGACATTGTCCTCGACCGTTCGCCAGGGCAGAAGCGCGAACTGTTGGAACACCATGGAAACGGTGTGCTTGCGGAAGTCGCGCAGGGCTTTCGATGTGGTGCGATAGGGATCGATCGTGCCGCTGCCCGTCTTCACGCTGACATTGCCGCGCACGACGGGCGCAAGCCCGTTGACCGCGCGCAGAAGCGTCGATTTGCCCGAGCCGGACAGACCCATCAAGACGAGAATCTCGCCTTCGCGCACCGTCAGCGATGCGCCGGCAACGCCGAGAACGAGGCCGGTGGCACTGCCGATCTCGTCACGTGTCTTTCCGGCGTCGACCATCTGCAGGGCCCGCTCGGGGCGATCGCCGAAGACGATATCGACATTGTCGAAGATTACGGCATCGCTCATGCGCCTTCTCCTTCATCCGAAGAGCGGAAGAGGCGATCAAGAATGATCGCAAGGATGACGATGCAGAGGCCGGCTTCGAAGCCCTTTGCCACGTTGACGGTGTTCAGCGCGCGCAGAACCGGGACGCCGAGGCCGTTGGCCCCAACAAGGGCCGAGATGACCACCATCGACAGCGACAGCATGATGGTCTGCGTCAGCCCCGCCATGATCTGCGGCATGGCGAAGGGAAGCTCGATCTTGCGCAGGACCTGACCGGGCGTGGCCCCGAAGGACACGGCGGCCTCCGTCAGAGACGGCGGGGTGGAGATGATCCCGAGCCGGGTGAGGCGAATGGGGGCCGGGATTGCGAAGATGACGGTGGCGATCAGTCCGGGAACCATGCCGAGGCCAAAGAGGATGAGCGCCGGAATGAGATAGACGAAGGTCGGGATGGTCTGCATGAGGTCGAGCACGGGACGCATGAAGGCGTAAACCCAGGCGCGCCGCGCAGCCGCAATGCCGAGCGGAATGCCGATGGCCATGGAAACCACGCTCGCCGCGAGCACGAGCGCCAGGGTCTCCGTGGTCTCCTTCCAGTAGCCCTGATTGATGATCAGCAGCAGGCCGAGGCCGGTAAAGAGCGTGACGCCGATCGATCGGCGCAGCCACCAGGCCAAAACGGTGACCAGGCCGACGACGACGAGAGGGTGGGGATATTGCAGCACGAAGAGGATCGCGGAGACGACGCTCGACAGGAATCGTGAAAGCTGGTCGAAAAACAGACTGAAATTCGTCGTCAACCAGTCGACGAAAGCTTTCGCGCCCTGGCCGATGGGCACGCGGTGTCCTGTCAGAAAATCCATGCGGGATCCTCTCCTGAAAGAGTGACGGATGAGAGGACATCGATCGCGGAGAGCTCAGAGACCGCGAAGCGCGGATCACGAACGCATCTTAAAGGACGCGTCCGCTGGCCCCGATCCCGATGTCAGCACGAAAAAGGCGGGGTCTCCCCCGCCTTTCAAGCGTCCTGCAATCAGAGACCGAGCGCCGTCTTGACGGCAGGCAGGCCTTCCTTGCCGTCCAGCGTCGTGACGCCGGCGAGCCAGGGTTCGACGACGGTCGGGTTGGCCTTCAGCCACGCCTTCGCTGCGGTGCCCGGCTCTTCGCTGTCGTTCAGAATCTTGCCCATGATATGGTTTTCCATATCGAGGTTGAACTTCACGTTGGAGATCAGCTTGCCGATGTTCGGGCATTCCGAAACATAACCGGCGCGCGTGTTGGTGTAGACCGTCGCGCCGCCGAAGTTCGGGCCGAAGGTGGAATCGCCACCGGTGAGGTAGGTCATCTCGAATGTCGAGTTCATCGGGTGCGGCGCCCAGCCGAGCCAGACGACCGGCTTGCCGTCCTTTTCCGCCCGCGCGACCTGCGACAGCATGCCCTGCTCGGAGCTCTCGACGATCTCCATGCCGCCCATGCCCATTTCGTTCTTCTCGATCAGCGTCATGACGAGCCGGTTGCCATCATTGCCGGGCTCGATCCCGTAGATCTTGCCGTCGAGCTCGTCCTTGTGCTTGCCGATGTCGGAGAAGTCCTTGATGCCGAGACCGGCGCCCTTGGCGTTGGTGGCCAGCGTGTACTTCGCACCTTCGAGGTTGGCCCCGAGCGAGTCGACCGACTTGTCGTCCAGATACGGCTTCACGTCCTTTTCCTGCGCCGGCATCCAGTTGCCGAGGAAAACGTCGATGTCCTTGTTCTTCAGCGACTGGTAGGTGACGGGGACCGACAGAACCTTGATGTCCGGCGTATAACCGAGAGCCTCGACGACGGCGGCGACGGTCGCGGTCGTCGCGGTGATGTCCGTCCAGCCCACATCCGAGAAGCGGACGGTGGCACAGCTTGCCGGGTCGGCGGCAAACGCACTTCCGGCGCTCAGCGCACTCAAGGAAACGGCTGCGGACAGCGTGAGGAGGCGGGCGAAGTTTCTGGTCATTGGTTTTTTGTTCCCCTGTTATGACGTCAGAAGCCTGTCGGATCGGCGGCGTGCTCAGGACCGACAGTTCGGTCAGTGTATTTCGCTCGGGAACTTACGCGGCCCCTAATGCGACAGCCAATGTCGCAAAGTCGCATTCCAGGATCGCGGCCGAACTTCGTCGGGCAATGGATCGGACTGCTGTCGGGCCGCCCTCTGTCGGTCGAGCGTCTACGATGACGAACATAAGCCATCCGTCTTCCGAGTCATAGGTGCAACAGGGAAGAATGACGGTAACTCACTGGTCAAATCCCGTTGGCTCAGGCATGAAGCCGCCCGTGCCGCGCAAGCTGGGTTCCGACGGCGAAACGCATCGAGACGGACGACACACGCCGAAAGCCCGAAAGGATCGTCGATATGGCAAAGCTCTATTTCCACTACGCCACGATGAACGCGGGAAAATCGACGCTTCTGCTGCAATCCTCCTACAATTACGAAGAACGCGGGATGCGGACCGTGGTTCTGATCGCAGCCTTCGACGATCGCGCCGGGGAGGGCCGCGTGTCCTCGCGCATCGGTCTGACGTCGGATGCCATCACCTTCCGCGTCACGGACGATCTCTATGCCCCGGTCAAGCACGCCGTTTCCGAGACGGATGCCGCATGCGTTTTCGTCGACGAGGCGCAATTTCTCAGCGAGGCGCAGGTGTGGCAGCTTGCCCGGGTCGCCGATCGGCTGGGCATTCCCGTGATGACCTATGGCCTGCGCACCGATTTTCGCGGACAGTTGTTTCCGGGATCCGCGGCCCTGCTTGCGATCGCGGACGAGCTGCGCGAGGTGCGCACCATCTGCCATTGCGGTCGCAAGGCGACGATGGTGGTTCGTCTCGACGGGCAGGGCCGTGTCGTGCACGAGGGCGCGCAGGTCGAGATCGGCGGCAACGAGAAATATGTGTCCTACTGCCGCCGACACTGGGACGATCGCATGCGGGAAGACTAGACCCGTTCTCCCTTCTCTGAACGGAAGCATGCCAACGGAGCCTGCCACCGGAGCCTGCCAAAGGAGCCTGCAATGCGCGTCACGCCTGTCTTCTTTTTCTCGATCTGTCTTTCCATGGCGGCAGGAGCCGCCACGGCAGGGGGGCCTGTCGGCGGCGATATCGCGGCTGGTGAGCGTGTGTTTCGCAAGTGCGGCACCTGCCACACGGCGACCGCGCCGGAAAACCGGGTCGGGCCGAGCCTTCAGGGTGTCGTCGGTCGCCCGGTCGCCCATGTCGAGAGCTATAGCTACTCGGACGCCATGCGTGCCTTCGGCAGCGACGGCAAGGCCTGGGACGAGGCCCGGCTTGCGACCTATCTTCTGGCGCCCCGCGCCATGGTGCCGGGAACGCGCATGAGCTTTGCCGGGCTGAAATCCGACCGGGATATCACCGATGTGATCGCCTATCTCAAGAGTACGGCGGCGCAATAAGCCGTGAGGCGTGCGGGTAGCCGTTGTGGCGGCAGATGATGACGCCTATGTGAGGAAGGCAGCAGGTTGGGTCAGGGCGAAAGCCACGGTCCCGGCCATCATCATAAGGAACACGCCTCCATGCTCGAACCGGTCGTCGCGTTCTTCCAGCGCATCTTCTCAGCGATCGGTCGGGGGTTGGGCATTGCCGTCTCCTGGCTTCTCTTTCCCTTCGTAACCTTCGCGGGCTGGTTCCGGTCGAGCGGCGGCTGGATCGTCAAGGGCCCTGTGGCCGCCATCGTCGTTCTGTTTGTGGGGCTTTACGGCTATTTCGTCCTGACCACGCAGACCTGGACCAACTTCGATCCCGACTACGTCAACCGATACAATTTCGGAGAGCGAAAGACCGATGCCGGGCTGCCGGTCAAGCTTGCGCCGGGTGCAGCGGCTCCGGCGATCGCCACCTGCGAACGCTCGGCCATCGTTGACGTCGCCTCGGACCTCATCGATTTCAACGTCGATCAGAATGCCTGGATTTCCTCCATGCTGCTCTACAAGGTCGGCTTCTTCGGCGTCGACTGGGACCACACGCCGTTTCTCGACAACAAGGCGTCCTTCCAGCGTGGCGTGAACCAGGCGGTTCGCCGCACGACCGTCGAGCTGGTGGATTCGCTGGGACGCGTGCGCGGCACCTCCGGCATCAATGAGAATCTGCAGAAGGCGCGCAGCAACATGCAGTTCGACGAGGGGGCCTGGTATTTCGGCCTTGACCCGTTCGGCCCGAAGACGCCGACGCCGAGCTTTTACCGTTCGGCGAAACGCGACCTGCAGGCGTTCAACGATAGCCTCGTGAAATGTGAGGCGACCTTCGACGGTCGTTCCGACAATCTGATGGAGTTCATCGACCGCATCTCCAACGACATCGGCAACACCTCGGCCATGATCCGCGAGCGCTCCGAAAATCACAATGGCGGCTGGTTCGATACGCGGGCCGACGACCGGTTCTGGTTCGCCTACGGCCAGCTCTACGGCTATTACGGCGTGATGGCGGCGGCCGGCGCCGATTTCGACGGCGTCATTGCCCAGCGCGGGCTGGCGCCCATCTGGGCGGAAAGCCTGAAGCAGCTGCGCGCGGCCCTGCGCATCCAGCCGGCCATCATTTCCAATGGTCGCGAGGACGGCTGGATCATGCCGACGCATTTGGCGACCATGGGATTCTACATCCTGCGGGTCCGGTCCAACCTCGTCGAGATGCGCGACATTCTTGCCCGCTGAGGCGCGGTGTCAGCGGCAGTATCGGTAGTTGCCGCGCCGCTGCAGCACGTCGAAATGCAGGTGGTTCTCGTGCGCCTCGTCGCTGCCCGGATCGAGCACCGTCTCGAAATAGAGGCAGCCAGTGGCCGTCACCGCGCGCTGGAAGGCGCCGGAGAGGGTTCCGTCTTCGTCCCGCGGCTGGATGGCGATGGACTCGCCATTCTTGAAGGTGAAGGACGCGATATCGATCGCGTTTCCGCGCGCATGCTCGGAGATCTTGCCGGTCGAGGCATTGTTGCGCAGACGGCAGATATAGCTCGAGGCCTGATTGATCGTCTTCAGCGCGCCGTCCTCCGACATCGCCACCCGGGCCGCCGGCAACACCGCTTCCTTCGTCCAGCGCGCCAGTTCCAGAGCCGCTTCGCAGCGCAGTGTCGCTTCCGGCGCGAGCTTGATGCCGGGCAGGATCTCGGTCACGGAAATTGGCTTGCCGATACCGCATCCCTTGCCGTCGTCGATCCGCGGCTTTTCCGAAAAACGCACGCCGAGCGCCTTGAGGTCGGTCAGGCATTGCGCATAGGCGGCCGGTTCTTCCGGCGTGATGACGAGTTCGGCGACAGGCGTCGTGGTCTTCGGCTCGGCCGGTTTGTCCGCGGACGACTTTTCCTCGGCCGGCTTGTCTTTTGGTTTTGCATCACCGGATGCCGGTACTTCCGGCGCCTTGGCCGGGGCGTTGGCCGGTGTCTTGGGCGGCGTGGCCGTATCGGGGTCCGCCGGCTTTTCCGTCTTGTCGTCCGGAGCAGCCGGTTTGGCAACCTCGCCGGACGTGGTCGTCTCGGCGGGCGGGGCGGGTTTGGCTTCGGGCGTTGGCACCGGGTCGGTCGCCGCCGGCTCGACCGGCTGTCCGTCCGTGCTTGTCTGGTCGTTCTCTTTCGCAGGCGATTCGGCACGTGCGGGCTTGGTCTCGGGTACCGGGCCCGCTTGCGGCATGCCGGCGCCGGAAAGGATCAAAACGGCCGGGAGGAGCATCAGGGGAAAAAGCAGCGGAAGACGTCGACGCATGGGGACCCATCCAGTTTCTGGCGGCGCTTCGGCCGATCCTTCAGAACTAGGTGTCGCACGGCCGGCGGCGAGGGTAGGCCGACGCGTTTGCCGTCAGGTGTCGCGCTTTCGCCACGATGCCACCGACGCCAGGCCCGCTTTTGCAGCGCTTGCCGCTTGCCAGATGCCCCACTGCGCGCTAACAGTTTTCCATGATCAACGCACGCATCCTTTCTGTCTGGTGGTGGGCTCGCTAAAGCGGCCTCGATCAGTCCTGCGTGATGGATTTTGACGATAAGCCGCCCGGAGTTACGAGGCGGCTTTTTTGCATTCTGGCCGCGCTCGTTTTCCGGGCCGAAACGGAGCGAATGAATGTCGACGACCAAGCTTGAAGACGGTGCCGAATCCTACGTCACGCAGGGCGGAATCACGGTCACGCGCCGCCGCCGCGAGGCGTCCTATGGCGATGCGATCTCGACCTATGTCGACCAGCTTGACGAGCGCCGGGGCGCCGTGTTCTCGTCCAACTACGAATATCCCGGTCGCTATACGCGGTGGGACACGGCGATCGTCGATCCGCCGCTTGGCATCTCCTCGTTCGGCCGTTCGCTCTGGATCGAAGCCCATAACGCGCGCGGCGAGGCGCTGCTGACGATCATCGCCGACCATCTGAGGAGCGTGAAGGACATCACGCTGGGGTCGCTGACGGCACGTCGGCTCGATCTGACGATCGACACGCCCGACCATGTCTTCACGGAAGAAGAGCGGTCCAAGATGCCGACCGTCTTCACGGTGCTTCGCGCCGTCACCGCGCTGTTCTTTTCGGCCGAAGATGCAAGTCTCGGGCTTTACGGCGCCTTTGGATACGACCTTGCCTTCCAGTTCGATGCCATCGACTTCACGCTGAAGCGACCGGACGACCAGCGGGACATGGTGCTGTTCCTCCCTGACGAAATCCTGGTCGTCGACCACTATGCCGCCAAGGCCTGGATCGACCGCTATGACTTTGCTCTCGGCGACCGCTCGACATTCGGCAAGGCAGGCGACATCCCGGCGGAGCCCTTCCGGGTCGTGGACAGCATTCCGCCGCATGGCGACCATCGGCCGGGCGAATATGCCGAGCTGGTCACGAAGGCCAAGGAGAGTTTCCGGCGCGGCGACCTGTTCGAGGTCGTTCCGGGGCAGAAATTCTACGAGCGCTGCGAGAGCCGCCCCTCCGAGATCTCCAATCGCCTGAAGGCGATCAACCCGTCGCCCTATTCCTTCTTCATCAATCTCGGCCATCAGGAATACCTGGTCGGCGCCTCACCGGAAATGTTCGTCCGCGTGTCCGGCCGTCGTATCGAGACCTGCCCGATTTCGGGCACGATCAAGCGCGGCGACGATCCGATTGCCGATAGCGAGCAGATCCTGAAGCTGCTGAATTCCAAGAAGGACGAGTCCGAACTCACCATGTGCTCGGATGTGGACCGGAACGACAAGAGCCGCGTCTGCGTGCCCGGTTCGGTCAAGGTCATCGGTCGCCGCCAGATCGAGATGTATTCGCGGCTCATCCACACGGTCGACCATATCGAGGGCCGTCTTCGGGACGACATGGATGCGTTCGACGGCTTTCTCAGCCATGCCTGGGCGGTCACGGTGACCGGTGCGCCGAAACTGTGGGCGATGCGCTTCATCGAGAGCCATGAAAAGAGCCCGCGCGCCTGGTATGGCGGTGCGATCGGCATGGTCGGTTTCAATGGAGACATGAACACCGGGCTGACGCTGCGAACCATTCGCATCAAGGACGGCATCGCCGAAGTGCGGGCCGGCGCGACGCTGCTGAACGACAGCGATCCGCATGAGGAAGAAGCCGAAACCGAACTGAAGGCCTCCGCCATGATTTCCGCCATTCGTGATGCAAAGTCCGCCGCCAAGGGCAAGCAGGCCCGCGACGTTGCGCCTGTCGGCGCCGGCGTCAATATTCTGCTGGTCGATCACGAGGACAGTTTCGTCCACACCCTTGCCAACTACTTCCGCCAGACGGGCGCAACGGTCAACACGGTCCGCTCGCCCGTCGCGGAGGAGCTACTCGACCGGCTCAAGCCGGACCTCGTGGTGCTGTCGCCCGGCCCGGGCCGGCCGAAGGATTTCGATTGCAAGGCGACGATCAAGAAGGCGCGGGCGCGAGACCTGCCGATCTTCGGCGTCTGCCTCGGGCTTCAGGCACTGGCCGAGGCCTATGGCGGCGATCTCCGGCAACTCGCCGTGCCCATGCACGGCAAGCCGTCGCGGATACGCGTGCTGGAGCCGGGCCTCGTGTTCTCGGGCCTTGGCAAGGAGGTGACGGTCGGGCGCTATCACTCGATCTTCGCCGATGCCTCGACCCTGCCGCGCGATTTCATGATCACGGCCGAGAGCGAGGATGGCACGATCATGGGGATCGAGCACACCAAGGAGCCGATCGCCGCCGTGCAGTTCCATCCGGAATCCATCATGACGCTCGGCGGAGACGCCGGGATGCGGATGATCGAGAACGTCGTGGCCAACCTCGCCAAACGCGCGAAGGTGAAGGCGGCCTGACAGCGGCGCGTGTCCGGCCAACAATTCGGCGGGTCACCCCCTTTGGGTCTTGCATGCCTGCGCCTTTTCCGCGAAAGGGTGCGGGCATTCATGTTCAAGGCTGTTTGCGGCGCGTGATCCCGCAGGATGGACGCGCGGCGATCCGCACAGATCAGGCATCCCACATCATCTGACGATGAAGGCGTATCGCCCTTATCCAAGGCGTGTTGACCTGCGTCTCCGGTCTGAAGGGTCGGCAGCGGTGCCGACCGGAGGTTTTCCCATGACGACGACGAGCACCATCAACCGCGCCCAGCGGCTGGCCTTCTGGACCATTCCTCTGTCGCTTCTCGTGCTCGGCATGAAACTGGCGGCATGGTGGTTCACGGGGTCCGTGGCGCTTTTGTCCGACGGCCTGGAATCGATCGTCAACGTCGTTGCCGCCGTCGTCGCCTTTGTGGTCATCGGCTATGCGGCAAAGCCCGCCGACGACGACCACCCGTTCGGGCACCACAAGGCCGAGTACTTCTCCGCCGTCATCGAGGGGGTCCTCATCGTCGTTGCCGCACTGCTGATCGTCTATGAAGCCGTGCCGGCCGTGCTCTCGCCGCAGCCCATCGAGGCGCCGGTTCTCGGACTGGGAATCAACCTTGCCGCCGGTCTCGTCAATGCGATCTGGGCGACGGTCCTCCTGCGCGCCGGCAAGGCATTGCGTTCGCCGGCCCTGTCGGCGGACGGACACCACATCATGTCGGATGTCGTCACGTCGGGCGGCGTTCTGGTCGGCCTCATTCTTGCGATCGTCACCGGCTACACCATTCTCGACCCGCTTCTCGCCGTCGTCGTTGCCTGCAACATCCTGTTCCAGGGCTGGAAGGTCATCGCGGGTTCCGTCAGCGGCTTGATGGACCGGGCCGTGACGACCGAAGAGGAGGCGGAGATCCGCGCTGCCATCGCCGCCCATGCCGCAGGCTCCCTCGGCGTACACGACCTGAAGACGCGGCAGGCGGCCTCGGTCATCTTCGTCGATTTCCATATGGTGGTGCCGGCGGACATGGCGGTCGGCGCCGCGCATGACATCTGCGACCGGATCGAGGATGCGATCCGCGCCGTCAACGCTTCGGCGAAGATCGCCATCCACATCGAGCCCGAGAGCGAGAAAGCCCACGGCATCCGTGTCAAGGTGCCGCCGAGCCGCGAGGATCATGATCTCGCCGGCGGAGCACGGAAAACAGAAGGAACAGACGAATGAGCACGACCGACGTTTCCGGACTGTCCATGCTGGGGCAGGCCGTCTCCGGCGCAACCCATCCGGACGACGCCGTCCTGGAGCGCGTTCCGAGCAACCATGCGGGGACGAACTTCGTCGTGCGCTTCACGGCTCCCGAGTTTACCTCGCTGTGCCCCATGACGGGACAGCCGGATTTCGCGCATATCGTCATCGACTACGTGCCCGAGGGCTGGCTCGTCGAATCGAAGTCGCTCAAGCTCTTCCTTCACGCCTTCCGCAATCACGGGGCGTTCCACGAGGATTGCACGCTCGATATCGCCAAGCGCCTCGTCGATCTCCTGTCGCCGAAATGGCTTCGCATCGGCGCCTACTGGTACCCGCGCGGCGGCATTCCGATCGACGTGTTCTGGCAGACGGGCAACCCGCCCGAGGGTGTCTGGCTGCCGGACCAGGGCGTTCAGCCCTATCGCGGCCGGGGATGAGACCTGCCCGGTTTGGCCTTGTCAGGGACGTCGGTTTCCCGCGCCCCTGACAAGGATCGCTCAGACGTCCATCGTGTCGTCGCCGCCGAAGCCGGCGTCGAAGTCGTCGTTGGGCGACGTGTCGAGGTCAGCCTGCTGCCAGCCGTCCTGATCGGCCGCGTCGTTTTCCTCTGCGATCGTGTTCGGCGCGCCGTCCGACGCCTGCGTCACCGCATCGTCGCCGTAATAGTTGTTGATCGTTGTCTCTTCGATCGGCGCAACCGTCTCCGTGGCACCTCCCAGGCCGAGCGACGACATGTGATTGCCGAAGATGCCGCTGAGCGAGTTGGCAAGCAGCATGCCGCCGGCGACGCCCGCCGCCGTGCCCATCGCACCGCGCAGGAAGCCGCCGCCGGACGAGGCTTGTTGCGGCGGCTGATAGGAGGGCTGATACGGGGGTTGGTAGGGCTGCGGGGATGAAGGATACGCCGCGCGCGGCGCGCTTCCCCACGGACCCCCGGTGACCGGACGATCCGCCGGGTAGGCCTCGCCGCCGCGCTCGGCATCGGCTCTCCGCTGCGGCTTTTCGGACGAGCCGAAGAGCGATCCGAGGAACCCGCCAGCCGCGCTGTCGCGCGGCTCCCGGTCGCGTCCGGCTTCCAGTTCGTGGAGCCGGTCCTCGCTGCGTCGAAGCTGGGCTTCCAGCGCTTCGATCCGCTGTGCGGCGGCCTCCAGCCCTTTTTCCTGAACGATGACGGCCTGGGCGAGGTAGTAGGGCGCCGAAGGCTGTGCACGGACCGCCTGCTCGATGAGGGTCTCCGCCTCCCGATCGCGTGGCGTCGTGGATGCGGAGCGGACCCGTTCGAAGAGGCCGCTGAGAAGGGATTGTTCTTCCGGTGACATGGTCGTCTCCCAAGCATGGTGTCATCACGAAATGACGTTGAAGCTTGTGGGTTCCTCATGGATCGGTCTCACGGCAGGGTACCGCCCGATCCATGCTGGCAGGATTGCCATGCCGTCGACTACAGTCCGCAAATCCGGCTTTTCAGGGCCGAATTGCGGCCGGGAGAAAGTATTTTAGCTATGAGCGGCTGACGGCGCGCTGCGGTCAGCCCGCGATGAAGAGGGCAGCCCCTGCAGCGGCGGTCACCACGCCCAGCCCCCGCGCGATCGCCCCGCTCTTTTCCAGGCGACCGACGAGCATGCCGAGCGCGATGCCGACCGTATGAAGCGCGGCGGTGGACAGCGCAAAGCCGAAACCGAACGCCAGCGCCGTCGCGGTGCCGAGCTCGCCGCCATGGGCATAGCCGTGGAAGAGGGCGAAGATGCCGACCACCCCGGCGCCCGCCGCAGCCGGCATGCGGACCGCCATCGCAACCAGCAGGCCGAGGGCGACGATGGAGGCGAGAATGGCGGGCTCGACATAGGCGAGATGCATGCCGGAGAGCGCGAGGGCGAAGCCGATGGCCATCATGGCGACGAAGGCCAGGGGAACCGCGAGGCGCGCACGGCCCCCAAGCTGTGCCGCCCAGAGACCGACGGCGACCATGACCAGCACGTGATCGAGGCCCGAGAGGGGATGGACGATACCCGCCATCACCGAGCCATGGGCCGTCGGGTCGAGATGCGCGAAGGCCGGGGCGGCGGACAGGGCGAAGGCGGCAGCGGCGGCGGCAAGAAAGCGGCGTGTCATGATGGTCCCCTTGATCAAGGGCGGCGATTGGATCTGCTTGGGAGGCGCGCCGCCGTTCTGGTTCTCGGCGCATCCTAATCGGCGGCGACGCCCTGTCCATACGGCAAATGCCTTAGCGACGGCGGGAAGGCCGGCTTTTAACCATGGCGCGCGGCGATGCCGTAGCGCGGGCCTGTCTCTGTTGCCGCGGCCCTTGTGTTTGTTGCATTGTCATCGCGGTCGAGTCGCCTTATCTGAGCGGGTAGACACTGAAATCTCGCGGGAGACAGCGGATGAACGAAGACGAGGACGACAAGAAGACGGAACTGCCCTTGGGCAAGGAAACAGAGGCGAACCTTTTCAAGTCGCGCTCGATTTTCATCTATGGCCCGATCAACCAGGAACTGGCGCAGAAGGTCTGCTCGCAGCTCGTGGCGCTCTCATCGGCCAGCGACGAAGACATCCGCATCTTCGTGAATTCTCCGGGCGGTCACGTCGAGTCCGGCGACAGCATTCATGACATGATCAAGTTCGTGAAGCCGAAGGTCTGGATCATCGGCACAGGCTGGGTCGCCTCTGCCGGCGCCCTGATCTATGTCTCGGTGCCGAAGGAACAGCGCCTCTGCCTGCCCAACACCCGCTTCCTGCTGCACCAACCCTCGGGCGGCACGCGCGGCATGGCATCCGACATCGAGATCCAGGCACGCGAGATCATCAAGATGAACGAGCGCCTGAACCGGATCTTTTCGGAAGCAACCGGCCAGCCGATCGAAAAGATCGCCAAGGACACGGATCGCGACTACTGGCTCTCTGCAGAAGACGCCAAGAGCTATGGTCTCGTCTCGCGGATCGTTACGAACGTTGCCGACATCTGAGCCTCGTCTCTCCTGAAGCCTTTCTGGACCCCGCCGCTTGCCGGCGGGGTTTTTTGTTATGCGGCCGTGCGTGCCGGGATGGTGGGTCGGCGGTTCTGAAACGTCTGGATCGCGCCCCGAAGCGCTCGGTGCTGCAGACAGCAAGCTGCGCGTTGCAGGCGAGCGACGTGCCGCCGCCAGACAGGAATAGCCCCGCGTCGGAATATGCATTCCACAGGCGCAAATGCCTTTTTCTTGGCCTGCCCTTGCCGTTTCTTTCAGCTTTGGCTATAGAGCGTCCCATGTCGAAGAACAGCGCCAAAATCATCGAGCAGTTTTCCCGTGGACGGACCGTCGTTCGCGATCGCTCGCGCGCCTTCACCTCGCTTCTTCTTCTCGGCCTTACGCGCGGTTGCCGGGTTCTTTAAGGAGCGCCCGGTGGCCGACAAGCCAACCGGCACAGCTCCTTAGCCTCCGCTAGAATCCGACGTCTCCGAAGCCTTTTCCAGAATTGGCTCTGCATTGCCATCGTCAACCGGCCTTTGATCGGTTATGGCAGCACGCGCGACGTTTCACCGTGACAGCGATCTGGCCCGCATTCTCCCGATGCCGGACGCTGTGAAGTCGAAGAGAACCGAAATGATCCTGAAATCCCATACCGTCAAACAGGGCATGCCCGCGGCGGCCGAGAAGTACCAGCCCTATCCGCAGGTGCCGATCACCGACCGTACGTGGCCATCCAAGACGATTTCGAGCCCACCCATCTGGTGTTCCGTCGACCTGCGCGACGGCAACCAGTCGCTCGTCGATCCCATGGGGCATGACCGCAAGGCGCGGATGTTCCAGCTTCTGGTCGACATGGGTTTCAAGGAAATCGAGATCGGGTTTCCGTCCGCGTCGCAGACCGACTTCGATTTCGCCCGTTGGTGTATCGAAGAGGGCAAGATCCCGGCGGACCTGTCCCTGCAGGTCCTGGTGCAGTGCCGGCCGGAACTGATCACGCGGACCTTCGAGGCGCTGGAAGGCGCCAACAGGCCGATCGTGCATTTCTACAATTCGACGAGCGAGCTGCAGCGCCGGGTGGTGTTTGCCAAGGATGTTGCCGGCATCAAGCAGATTGCGACCGACGCGGCCAAGATGATCGCCGACATGGCGGCAAAGGCCGGCGGCGACTTCCGGTTCGAATACTCGCCGGAAAGCTTTACGGGAACGGAACTGGAGGTCTCGCTGGAGATCTGCAACGCCGTGGCCGAGATCATCAAGCCGACAGCCGAGAACAAGCTGATCCTGAACCTGCCCTCCACGGTGGAGATGTCGACCCCGAACATCTATGCCGACCAGATCGAATGGATGTGCCGCAACCTCGACAATCGCGAAAACCTCATCATCTCGTTGCATCCGCACAATGATCGCGGGACCGGTATCGCGGCTGCAGAGCTCGGTTTGATGGCCGGTGCGGACCGGGTGGAAGGCACGCTGTTCGGCAATGGCGAGCGAACCGGAAACGTGGACATCGTCACGCTGGCCTTGAACATGTTCACGCAGGGCGTGGACCCGCAGATCGATTGCTCCGATATCGAGCGGATCAAGGACGTCTACGAATATTCCAACCAGATGGCGATTTCCGAGCGTCACCCCTATGTGGGCGAACTGGTCTACACGGCGTTCTCCGGTTCGCACCAGGATGCCATCAACAAGGGCATGAAGGCCATCAAGGTCGCCAACAAGCCGCAGTGGGAGGTGCCCTACCTGCCGATCGACCCGCGCGATGTCGGACGGTCCTACGAAGCGATCATCCGGATCAATTCGCAGTCGGGCAAAGGCGGCATCGCCTATATCCTGCAGGAGGATTACGGCATCAACCTGCCGCGGCCGCTGCAGGTCGAGTTCCGCGAAGACATCCAGCGGATCACCGACGAGCAGGGCCGGGAGATGCCCTCGAAGGCGATCTATGCGCGTTTCCTGGAGCGCTATATCGAGCAGCCGGGTGCCCGCATCCGCTACGTTGATCACACGACACTGCCGCTCGGCGAGCATCGCGGGGCGCGCATCGTGCAGGCCGAGATCACCGATCGCGGCGAGACGAAGATGATCGAGGGTCGCGGCACCGGGCCGATCGACGGCTTCATCAACGCCTTGTCGCTCTATCTCGGTGTCGACATCTCCGTTGCCGATTATTCGGAGCATTCGCTGCAACAGGGCTCGAACGCGGCCGCCATTGCCTATGTCGAGGTGCAGCATCAGGGCGGGCGACTTTTCGGGGCAGGGATCAATACCAATATCGTCACAGCATCGCTCGAAGCGATCGTCTCCGCGGCCAATCGGGTGATCGAGGAGCAGGCGATCTGATCGCCTGCGCCCGATCCTAAGGAAAAACCAACCCTCGGCCGGCAACGTCCGGGGGTTTCGTCTTCATCCTGACGTCGCCACGCGAACCATGACGTCGGCGCCCGCTACGTGACGTCGGCGGCCTCTACATGACGTCGGCGGCCTCTACATGACGTCGGCGGCCTCTACATGACGTCGGCGCCCTTTACATCACGTCGGCGATAGCGTCGGCAAGATCCTTGAAGTTGGCCGTGGCCGAAGGTCCGACGACCACATAGGCGGCCCCGGGCTCGTTCCAGGAGACCAGTGCGAGGTCGTCGCGCATGCTCTCGGTCATGCGGCCGCTGTCGTCGGTGGTCGCGGAGCGCTGGAAGCAGACGGCATAGACCTCTCCGTCCTCGTCCTTGAACAGCAGCTGCGCCGTGGGCTTACCGGCTGCAACCAGCAGGCGCGCGCCCTGAAACACGAGCTTGTTCGCCGTCAGATCGGGAACGGTGAAGGAAACGCCGGTGCTGGCGGTCAGCCAGTTGCGGATTTCCTCGTCGTTTTCGGCGGTGACCTCGACCAGATGGCGCGGCTGGCGCGCATAGACCCGGTGGGCGTCGGTCACGTCGTCGAGCCATGTGCGGGCCTTGACGATCGGCGCCTGCGGCGCATTGTCGTCCACGGTACGGCCGATGAGATAGCCGGTAGACCCACCGATGAGAAGCATGCCGCAGGACGCCGCCACGGCACCGCGCCACAGCTTGCGCCGCTGCCGCCGGGGTGCGCCGACAACGCGCTCCTGCTTCGGGTTGATATCCGTGCCCTGGCGAATGCGGCGGGCAAGCGACAGGGGAACCGGATCATGCAGGATAGCCTCGAAGCCGGATGCGCCGAAGGCGCTTCCCTGCTTCAGGCGCTCGAGCAGGCGTCGGGCCTCGGCGTCCCGTGCCAGAAGCTGGTCGATCTCCCGACGCTCGTTCTCGTCCGCTTCGCCATCGAGATAGGCTGATAGCCGCGCCTCGATGGAGGGACTTTTCGTGTGCTGCAAGGTCAGGCCCTTCTTTCCGTCGTGTCGGCTGCCATCGTCGCCAGCCGCAGTCGGGCGGCGACAAGTTTCTGGGCAACGACATCCGGCGCGAGACCGAGGATCTGGCCCGCGTCCCGGTAGTTTCTCTGCTCGACGGCCACCAGCAGAAAGGCGCTGGCAAGGCCCTCGGACATCGTGATCATCATCTGCTGAACGGCATCGCCGCCGGCGGCTCCGCCCGATGAAGCCGTACCACCGCGCGGATCTGCCGCCGCCACGCGTTTGCGGCCACCGGCTTCGTCCTGAAGCGTGCGCGCGAGGATATACAAGGCATCGTCCAGCCGTCCATGGCCGTTCCAGACGGGATGACGTCCGGTCGCCCGTTCGCAGATGGCCTGCACGAGATCGTCCGCCTGCAGGCCGTCGCGCGTCAGCGTCAAGGCGAAGCGTCTCAGTCTCGGCAGCAGACTGACGAGATCGCGGCTGATGTCGATCGATTCCTGGGCTGGACGCATGCTTTCACCTGCGGAGGTTTGTTCGGGGTCTCGCCTGTCTGCGCGTCTCGTCGGCGCCAGACCACGGGCTCCCGCGATCTCACCAGACGGATATGAAACCATCGGGCGCTGCTTCGCAAGACGAGCCGATGGTCTATCACGGTTTTTTGCCAATCGCGACGTCGTGGATATCCGTCCGGGAAGGATCAGTCGAAAAAGCGCGTCGTTTCCGCGAGATGGACCCCGCGGCCGACCTCGTTCAACTCGAAACGCTCCCGCAGAAGCTTCCAGTTCCCGGGAGTTCCGGAGATTGAAAACAGGTTGAAGCCGGCAGGCGGCTTGGAGCCGCCCGGTCCCTGCGATGCCGAGGCAATGCCGACGACGGGCACCGGCAGTCTCTGCCCGCGAAGGGAATAGACCGTGTTGAGGTGGGTGTGACCATGCAGCACGAGCTCTGCGCCGCCGGCGGAGATCGTGGCGCCGAAGCGGCGAATGCCGATCATGCGCTTGTGGGTCGGAGTCGCCCCCCGAATGGGCGGATGGTGAATCATGACGACGCGGAACAGGCCGGCCTCGCCGGCGGCGCGCAACAGGTTCACCGTCTCGCGGGCCTGACGCCGACCGAAATAGCCGCTGGCGGCAAACGGCGGCGTTGCAAGCGCCGTGGAGCATCCGATGATCGCGACATTGCCGCGGACGCGCATATAGGGATAGCAGTGAAAATCCTCGTCCCATTCCGCCGGCGCGCCTTCACCGCGCATGAACGGATACCAGGCTTTCGTCGCCTTTTCGTAGGCGCCGGGGACATAGGCGTCGTGATTGCCGGGGATGACCGAGATGTTGCGCGGCTCGCCGGCATCCTTCAGCCAGGCCGTCACCGTCTCGATTTCGCGCGAAGAGGCGAGATTGACCAGATCGCCGGTGATGGCGAGATGATCCGGGTCGATCCCGTCGATCGCATCCATGAGCGTGTTCAGCGTATCGCCCACCATGTGGCTGCGCCTGTTGCGATGCCAGTTGATGAAGCCGGTGATGCGCTTGGAGGCGAGTTCGCGAATGGACAGGCTGGGCAGCGGCCCGAGATGGATGTCGGAGATATGCGCAAGTTTGAACATGGGTTCTACCTAGCGCATATCCCGGGAAAAGCTAACCGCCGCGGCACGCTTTCGCCACATTCCTGCAAGCCGGAGGCGTTACAGGGTGTCCAGCCGTTCCCTCCCGTGCGGGCTCTCCAGATCGAGCTGCGGCCCTTCGGGCACGATGCCGGTCGGATTGATGGTCTTGTGGCTCTCGTAATAGTGGTGCTTGATGTGGCGCATATCCACGGTGCCGGCGACGCCGGGTGTCTGGTAGAGCTCTTTCAGGTATCCCTGGAGGTTCGGATAGTCCGCGACACGGCGGATGTTGCATTTGAAGTGGCCGACATAGACAGGGTCGAAGCGCACCAGTGTCGTGAACAACCGCCAGTCGGCCTCCGTCACCCGTGCGCCGGTCAGGTAGCGCCGGGTCGATAGCCGCTCCTCGAGATCGTCGAGCGTGTTGAAGAGCGCCTCGACGCTTTCTGCATAGGCTTCCTGCGTGGTGGCGAAACCGGCCTTGTAGACGCCGTTGTTGACGGTGTCGTAGATGCGGGCATTCAGCGTATCGATCTCGCTGCGCCGTTCGGCCGGATAGAAGTCGAGCGTCGAACCGGTCAATCCGTCAAAGGCGGTGTTAAACATCCGGATGATGTCGGCAGACTCATTTGAGACGAGCTTGTTCTGAACCTTGTCCCAGAGGACGGGAACCGTGACGCGGCCGGAATAGTGGGGATCGGCGCGCACGTAAATTTCCGATAGAGTCTTGGCGCCGAAGAGGTGATCCTCCGTATCGCCGGGACCATCCTTGAATTCCCAGCCCTTGGACAGCATGAGATAATCGACCACGGAAACCGAGATGATGTCTTCGAGCCCCATCAAGGCGCGGAAGATCAGGGTGCGGTGCGCCCAGGGACAGGCGAGCGAAACGTAGAGGTGGTATCGCCCGGCTTCCGCCTTGAAGCCGCCTTCACCCGTCGGCCCGGCTTCGCCATCAGCGGTCACCCAGTTGCGAAACTGCGATTCGGAGCGCTTGAAGTGCCCCTTGGTCGACGCCGTGTCGTACCAGACATCGTGCCAGATACCTTCGACCAGCATGCCCATGGATCCGTTCCCTCGCTTGTTGCGGTGTTCTCGATGCCACACAAGATAGGAGACCGGCAACCTCGGCACAGGCATGCCGCGGTGAACGCTGCGTTTTCACTTGGTGATGCGTTTTTTTTCTGCTATCGGCGCTCCAGCTTTTTCTGGAAAGACGTGACCATGTATTCTGCTGGAAACCCGCGACGACGCTGACGACCATGTTATCGGGCATGCCGCCGCATGCTGCCGTTCCTTCATGTTTCGTTTGCCAATCGGGTTCCCTCATGTTCATGCACAAGCACGACCTCGTCTATCTGACGGAAGATGCCTCTCACGACGCCGCCATCGAACTGATCAACGAGGAAGCCTTCGGCCCCGGCCGGTTTGCGCGTGCTGCTGCGCGCATCCGCGAGCAGGGACCGCACGATCGCGCGCTGTCCTTCATCTGCGCCGATGACGGCGAGACGATCGGATCGGTCCGGATGACGCCTGTCTCTGCCGGTCCCGTCGCGGCGCACCTGCTCGGGCCCCTTGCGGTCCGTCCCTCCCACAAGAACCGGGGGATCGGGCGGGAGCTCGTTCGCATCGCGGTGGAGGCTGCCCGGCGCAAGGGATCGGATGCGGTCATTCTCGTCGGCGACGCCGCTTATTATCAGCCCCTCGGCTTCCAGCCCGTCGCGCGTGGGGCGCTGGTCTTTCCTGGCCCCGTCGACATGGCGCGGGTTCTCGTGGCGCCGCTCGGTGCCGATGTTCACGCGCGGCTTGCGGGCGAGATCCGCTGGCGGCCCTGAGAGGTCGCAGGGAACGCGCGGCAGCGGCGTGTGCCGATGTCGCCGTCCCGACGAGGCGGGCGCGTCAATTTTCGGGTTCTGCGTAAGCGTTCCTCAATAGAATGCGTCTAGCTTTAGGGCGTGCCCGGACATCGTGCCGGGCGGAGCCAAGGCGCGCGTTCATGTCCGGTCTGAAAAGTCTCGTTCTCGCGTTTCTTGTCTTCGCGCTCGGCTATCTCGGCGTGGCGGGCGATGAACGCTGGTACCGCTTCAACCCGCCGCCACCGTTGCCGAAAGCCGATGCGAGTGGCTTTGCCGCGGTCAACGGGATCCGCATGTTCTATGCGGTCTATGGCAAGGGTCGGGGATCGCCGATCCTGCTCATTCATGGCGGCATGGGGAGCGCCGATGTCTGGGGCTTCCAGGTGCCGATCCTGGCGAAAACCCACGAGGTGATTGTGGCCGACAGCCGCGGGCACGGCCATTCCACCCGCACCGAGGCGCCCTTTACCTACCATCTCATGGCCGAGGACTACGTGGCGCTGCTCGATACGCTGAAGATCGAGCGGACGGCTCTGGTCGGCTGGAGCGATGGCGGTATCATCGGTCTCGACATTGCCCTCCATCATCCGGATCGCCTGACGAAGCTGTTTGCGCAGGCGGCCAACGTCTCGCCGGACGGGCTTCTGCCGCAGCCGGCCTTTTCGCTCCAGCAACCGGACGGCAATCGGGACGAGACGGATTACCGGCGGCTCTCGTCGACGCCGGACGCGTATCCGGCGTTCCGGGCCGCCATCGAGACACTGTGGGCGACAGAACCCCGCTATTCCCAGGCCGATCTGAAGAGCATCCGGGTGCCGACGATGATCGCGCTCGGAGATCACGACGAGGCGGTCAGCCGCGCGCATTCCGAATACATCGCCCGCACCATCCCCGGCGCCCGCTTCCTCCTGCTCAAGGATGTCGGCCACAAGGCCCTCTACCAGGATCCGGCGGGCTATGCCGCCGCTGTCCTTGCCTTCATCGACGGGACCGGCCCGAAGACCTAGCGACCCTCGCGATACCAGGTGCTGGAGAGAACGAGAAGCAGCGCGGCGAGACCGAGGAAACCCGCAAAAAGCGGCAACGAGTTGACCCCCTTCAGCACCGTCTCGTCCGTCATGCGCAGCGACATGCGATCGGGATCGGCGACGCGGACCTGACCGCGCACCGGCAACAGGGCCGGGATATCGATGGCGCCTCCGGCATCCGCCACGCGGTGGACCAGGCCCTTGGTCTTCTCTGCCCAGGGCGCAAGCAGGTCCTCCGTCGAAACGGTCGCCTTGAATTCCGGGGCGTCGACGCTGCCGACGTGAACGAGCGTCGTCAGGTCTCCGTTGGCAATCTCGAACAGGCCCGTCTCGGCGGTGCGGACGTCGGCGCGATAGAGGCCAGGCTCGCGTTCGCTCAGGGCGACCTCCTGCGTGCCGCCGGAAGGCAGTGTGAGGCGAGCGCTGCCGGGGTCGCCCGCGATGGTCTGGCGGGTGATCTCAAGGGTCCGGCCGCTCGTGCGGGCCGTCAGCGCTTCCTCTTCGAGCGCCGGTTCCTGCATCAGCCAATGGGCCGTGCGGCGATAGAGCGACACGCTCGGGCCGCCGCCTTCGAAACCGCGCGCCCAGAGCCAACCCTGGTCGGACAGCAGCATGGCGACGCGGCCCTTGCCCACACGATTGAGCACCAGGAGCGGCTTGTTGTCGGCCCCCTGCATGATCGTCTGCCCTTCGGGCGGGTCCACATCGACCGTGCGGAACCAGCGGCCCCAGCGGGGCGGCTCGCTGTCGGCCCCTTCGAGGCCCCGGGTGACGGGATGCTTGCGGCCCTCGTCGGTCAGTCTCGGGAAGAAGGCCTTGTCGTTCATCTGCCCGGTCGGGCTGGCGGGCAGGACGGCAGACAGGGGTGTCGTGGCGATGGAGTCGGCACCCGCATGTTCCGGGCCCGCGGCGATCAGCAAGGCGCCGCCGTTTTCGACATACTGGGCGATATTGTCGTAATAGATGATCGGCAGCACGCCGCGATGCTGGTAGCGGTCGAAGATGATCAGATCGAATTCGTTGATCTTCTCGATGAACAGTTCACGGGTCGGGAAGGCGATCAGCGAGAGTTCGTTGATCGGCGTGCCATCCTGCTTCTCCGGCGGACGCAGGATGGTGAAATGGACGAGATCGACCGAGGCGTCCGACTTCAGAAGGTTGCGCCAGGCACGTTCGCCCGAGTGCGGCTCGCCCGAGACGAGGAGCACCCGAAGATTTTCGCGAATGCCGTCGAGCACGTGGACGGCGCGGTTGTTCGCCTCGGTCACCTCGTTGGGCAGCGGCGCGACGGCGAATTCCAGGATGTTGTTGCCCCCGCGCGGCACGGTGAACCGGAAGGGAATGTCCGTGCCCGGCTCTGCCCGCTGCGTGGCGATCTGCTGGCCGTTGAGACTGACGGTGACCTCGGCCGTGCCGGCGGGCGTGCGTCCATCGTCGATGACGCGGAAGGTCACGGTCTGTTCTTCGCCGACAATGCCGAAGCGCGGGCCACTGATGACCTCGATGCGCCGGTCGAACTCGTCGCGCTGGCCGGTGATGAGGCCGTGGATCGGCGCATCGAAACCGAGCGGCTGATTGATGTCGGGCACGTCGTGGATCTGCCCGTCCGTGATGAAGATCGCGCCGCCGACCCGGGCGGGGGGCACGTCCGAGAGCGCGGTCGACAGGGCGGAGAACAGGCGCGTCGACGGTGTCTCCGTGTCGGCATCATCGGCGGCCTCGACGATCCGCGGTTCGATCTGCGGAAAGCGGGCGAGGCGCTCCTTGAGCGTCGTCAGCGCCCGGTCCGTCATCGCACGTCGATTGGCCGCGCCCTGGCCCACATCCTGACTTTGACTGCGGTCGACGACGACGGCCACGATCGTGGACAGCGGTTCGCGTTCCTCCTGGAAGAAAACGGGATTTGCGAGCGCGAGGCAGAGGGCCGCCAGCGCCAGCGCCCGCAGCACGGAGCCACGCATGCCGCGCCATAGCGACAACCCGACGAGAAGGGCGGCGAGAATCGACAGGGCGATCAGGGCCGTCTGCGGAACGAGAGGCGAAAAGTCGAGGGTCATCGCGGGGCCTTCACTGGTCGGCCTTCACTGGCCGAGCCGTTCGAGCAGGGCCGGTATATGGACCTGATCGGCCTTGTAGTTGCCGGTGAGCATATACATCATGATGTTGACGCCCGAGCGGAAGGCGTATTCGCGCTGCATCTCGTCCGGTGGAACCGTCGGCAGGAGAGGCGCACCATTCTCGTCCGTCGCCCAGGCGCCGGCCAGGTCGTTGCCGGTGATCATGATCGGCGAGACGCCGTCGCCCGAGCGGGCCGGCCGTTCGGACCGTTCCCCGTCATTGTGCGGCTGCGCCTCGATCCAGAGCGGGCTGCCGGAATAGCGGCCGGGGAAGGACGAGAGCAGGTAGAAGGACTTCGTCAGCACGTTGTCCGTCGGCACGGGCTCGAGCGGGGGGATATCCAGATCGGCCAGGATGGCCTGCAGGCGTTCGGCGTTCGGGCTCGTGCCCGACGCAGATGACAGGGAGGACAGCTGGTCGCGCGTGTCGAACAGCACGGTTCCGCCCGCACGCATATAGGCATCGATCCGGCTGATCGCGGCGGCGCTCGGCATTTCGGCATTGGCGGAGATCGGCCAGTAGATCAGCGAATAGAACGACAACTCGTCCTTGGCGATATCGAGGCCGACGGGTGCGCCCGGCTCCAAGGTCGTCCGATATGTCAGGAATTCGGTCAGGCCCGCGAGGCCGCGCTCGGAAATGCGGTCCACCTCGCTCTCGCCGGTGACGACATAGGCCAGATGCGTGTTGTCGAGATGGCTGAGAATCTCCGTGTCGCCGGGACGCGTATCGTTAAACGGCCCTTGCGTGGACGGTGCCTGTGCCTGTGCCTCTGCCTGTACCTGGGCCTGTATCGGTGTCTGCGGCGCCTCCTGCGCACTCGCGGGTCGCGGCGAGATCGCCACTGCAGCCGCGCCGATCATTGCGATCGCCAGCAGGGCGTGTGCCGTCCTCAGCCGGTTCGGCCGGGCGAATGTCCCGGCCATGGCGAGCACGACCACCGTGTCCACCAGCAGGAGAATGAGCGCGGCAGTGAACAAGGCCGGCTTCAGCGACCAGGCCTCGCTGCCGATCAGCGCTTCGCTCGTGTAGGGCATCGGCAGATTGGTGCTCTCGATCGGACGGAGCGTTGCGTCGCGGGGCAGGAGGTTGAGGGCGACGAAGCCTTCTTCGGAACCGTAAAGACCGGGCGGATGCTCGCTGTCGGACACCGGCGTGCTGCCGGCTACGGTTTCCAGCGGACGCGCGCCCCGGGTTTCCGTCACCAGCGTGCCGTCGGCATTCATCAGGCGATAGGGCGGGAGGGCTGCCTGTGCGGCGGCCCCGCCTTCGCTCGTCACGCCGCCGCTGCGCGACAGTTGCACGACGCGGCGCAGCATCTCCACGAAATCACCCGAGATCGGAAGGTTCGACCAGGTCGCTTCCGCGCTGACGTGGAACAGCACGATGCGTCCGGCGCCCAGCGTGCGAACCGTCACCAGCGGCGTGCCGTCGGCCAGGCTCGCCCAGGTGCGTTGCGAGAGATCGGCCGTGGGTTCGGCCAGCACCTGCCGGTTGACGGTGATACCCTGCGGTCGCGGCATGCCGGCAAAGGGGCTGGTGGCCGGGTAGGGCGCGAGAGGCTGGGGCTCCGACCAGGACAGCGTGCCGCCCAGTGCGCGTTCCCCCTGACGGAGGCGCACCGGCACCAGCGGATCGTCGGCCGGCGCCGCGGCAAGGCGGGGACCGGCAAAACGCACCAGCGTGCCGCCATTCTGGATCCAGCGCGTCATGGCCGGTGTCGTATCTTCCGGCAGGCGGCCGATGTCGGCCATGATGACCATGGAAGGCTTCTGCTCGAGGAGCTGCGGCAGCGCCACGGCAAGATCGGTTTCCGTCGGCTGCACGAGGTCGGCATAGGGCGCTAAGGCACGGTTGATGTAGTAGAGCGGTGAGAGAAGCGGCTGCGACTGGTCGCGGGCCTCGCCGGAAAGAAGCGCCACGCGCCGGCGGCGGAACCCGTCGTCCAGGAGATAGGTGCTGCCGGCGGTCGCGAGGCCGTCGATGCCGATGCGGGCGAAATCGTTGCGGAGCTCGAACGGCGCGGTCAGGGTGCCGGACGCTGTCGTCTCGCCGGCGGCAAAGGTGATGCGGCCATTCGAAAGGGCGCGGCCGCGCGTATCGAAGGCTGTCAGGGCGATCGTCCGGGGTGCGGCTTTGTCGAGGCGCGTTGCGGTGATGCGCATGGCGTCGGCCTCGTTGACGGCACCGGTCAGCGCGATCGCATCGCTGCCAGAGCCCTCGATCCGGCGCAGACTCTGGGGCGACAGACCCGCGAGATCGCGCATGACCGTGTCGTCACCGGATGCGATGCCGTCGCTGATGAAGGCAAGCGTGCCGGGGCGGGTGTCGCCGAGCCCGGTTCGCAGGGCCGTGACGGCCTTAATGCGGTCAGGGCGCAGCGGGCG
Organism: Rhizobium sp. Leaf384; assembly: GCF_001424065.1. GTDB lineage: Bacteria > Pseudomonadota > Alphaproteobacteria > Rhizobiales > Rhizobiaceae > Ferranicluibacter. The sequence continues at coordinate 102,041 of NZ_LMQE01000007.1, read as the reverse complement.
CGGGGCGGCAGCGGCGAGACGGGTTCGCGCAGCGGCCGCCGTCCCCGGCACGCCATCATTTTCGGCGTCCGCCGTCAGCACGAGGGAAACGGGCAGGTCGGCGGATTCGGCCTCCGTGATCAACGCGTCGGCAGTGCGCACGCGGCGCTCCCAGTCGTTCGCGGTGGCCCAGCCATTGTCGATGATCAGGGCGAGGGGGCCGGCGGCCGACAGGGTTCCCACCTTGGGATTGACGACGGGATCGGCGATGGCGAGGATGACCAACGCGGCCATCAGCATGCGCAGTGCCGTCAGCCACCAGGGGCTTTTGGACGGCGTCTCCTCGCGCTTCAACACACTGGCGAGAATGCGCAGCGGCGGAAAGGCTTCGGTCACGGGTTTCGGCGGCGTCAGCCGTAACAGCCACCAGATGGCGGGCAGCGCGACCAAAGCGGCGAGCATCAGCGGGCTCGAGAAAACCAGAGGCAGGACGCTCATAGCTGGCCTCCGTGCGTGGCTCGTCCGGGCATGCCCGAAAGATGCATGTGCACGGCGACGAGGGCTTCGGAGGCCAGATGATCCGTGCGGTGCGGAATGAAGGTCCAGCCCATGTGGCGAAGACCCTGACCGAGGCTGTCGCGGCGCGCGAGATAGGCGCGACGATAGTCGTCCGCCAGGATCTCGGCCCGGCCGGCCGTGAGTTTTTCCCCCGTCTCGGGGTCGGTGAACTCGGTGCGTCCGGCATAGGGGAAGGTTTCCTCCGCCGGATCGGCGACCTCGACGACATGGCCGCGCAGGCCGCGTCGCCCGAGCGGCCCGAGGCGCTCCATGATCGCAGGCGCGGGATCGAGGAAATCGCCGATCAGCACGAGATCGCTCCAGCCGCGGATCATGCCGGTTTCGGGCAGGCCGGACGACAGGTTGCTGTGGATCAGTGCGGTGGCCAGTCGCTCGGCTGCATTGCGCGCGGAAACGGGCTCCATCACGCCGGGGCAACCGATGCGCTCACCCGAGCGGGCGAGAATCTCGGCGAGCGCCAGCATCAAGACCAGCGCCCGGCTTTCCTTCGACACGGCCCCGAAGCGCGACTTGTACATCATCGATGGCGACAGGTCGGCCCAGAGCCAGATGGTGTGGGCGGCTTCCCATTCCCGGTCCCGGACATAGGTATGGTCGTCGCGGGCGGAGCGCCGCCAATCGATGCGCGACAGGCTCTCGCCATCGGAATAGGGCCGGAATTGCCAGAAGTTTTCACCGATGCCGCGCCGCCGGCGGCCATGCCAGCCGGAAATGACGGTATTGGCGATGCGACGGGCTTCGACCATGCAGTCCGGCACGAGCGCGGCGCGGCTCTGCGCACGCGAAAGAAGCTCACCGGAGGGGGTGCGATCGACGATGTGCCCGACGGCGTTCACCATCCGGTCAGGCCTTGAGAGTCTTGACGAGACCGCCGATGACGTCGCGCACCGACATGCCTTCGGCGCGGGCGGCAAATGTCAGCGCCATGCGGTGTTGAAGCACAGGCTCGGCCAGGGCGACGATGTCGTCGACGGAGGGGGCCAGGCGACCGTCATAGAGAGCACGGGCACGGGCCGTCAACATCAGCGACTGGCCGGCGCGCGGGCCGGGGCCCCAGGCGACATGCCGGTCGGTATCGGCATTTCCGTGGCCCGGACGGGCGGAGCGCACGAGCGTCAGAATGGCGTCGACGACGGTTTCGCTGACGGGCATCTGGCGGATGAGGTTCTGGATGCCGATCAGCTGCGGTGCATCCAGCACGGCCTTGACGCTCTGCTCCTGGGTGCCGGTGGTTTCCAGCAGGATGCGCCGCTCGGCAGCGAGCTCGGGGTAATCCACATCGACCTGCATCAGAAAGCGGTCGAGCTGGGCTTCCGGCAGCGGGTATGTGCCTTCCTGCTCCAGCGGGTTCTGGGTTGCGAGCACATGGAACGGGCGCGGCAGGTCGTTGCGCTGGCCGGCAACGGTCACGTGATATTCCTGCATGGCCTGCAGCAGGGCCGATTGCGTGCGCGGGCTCGCGCGGTTGATCTCGTCGGCCATCAGCAGCTGGGTGAAGATCGGACCCGGCACGAAGCGGAACGACCGGCGTCCGGTTTCGTCCTGGTCCATGACTTCGGAGCCGAGAATGTCAGACGGCATCAGGTCGGGCGTGAACTGCACGCGGTTGCTGTCGAGACCGAGAACCGTGCCGAGCGTGGTGACGAGCTTGGTCTTTGCGAGCCCGGGCACGCCGACGAGCAGGGCATGACCGCCGGACAGGACCGCAAGCAGGGTCTGCTCGACCACGCTTTCCTGCCCGAAAATGACCTTGCCCACCTCCGTGCGGATGACGGCAATGTCGGCCAGCGCTCTTTCAGCAGCGGCAACGATCGCCTTTTCGTCGAGCGCGGCATCCGCCGTGTTCATCAGTCCCATCGCTCAACTCTCCGTTCGCCCGGCGCTCGCCATGACCCTGATCCGAACAGAAGTTTCGAATCGTGCCCGCGCCTGTTCCGTCTTTCGTTTCAAACTAGCTATCACCTTCAGGCTGACAAGCCATGTGCGGCGCACTATCTCGTGAGGCTCAGTCTGATAAAATGCAAGATCACGGGCAAACGGGACGGAACGATGGCAGCAGCGAAAACGGACGACACGAGCGACGCAGCCGGTCTCGCGGCGATGATCGCGCGGGCGGCGGGGCAGGCTGTCACCATCGAGGGTGCGGCACCCCGCGGCGTGCCCCCCGTGGAGCGCTGGAATCCGCCGTTCTGCGGCGATCTGGACATGGAGATCCGCCCCGACGGCACCTGGTTTTACATGGGAACGCCGATCGGCCGCCCGGCGCTCGTCCGTCTGTTTTCCACCGTTCTGCGCAAGGACGAGGACGGCAAGACCTATCTGGTGACGCCCGCCGAGAAGGTCGGCATCCAGGTCGTGGATGCGCCGTTCCTCGCCGTCGAGATGACGGTGACGCCACGCGACGGAACGCCCGTCCTCGCCTTTCGCACCAATGTCGGCGATGTCGTCGAGGCCGGCCCGGAGCATCCCTTGCGCTTCGAGATCACGGGGGACCATGCCGAGATGAAGCCCTATCTGCATATCCGCGGACGGCTGGAGGCGCTGGTGTCGCGGGCCGTCATGTACGATCTTGCAGCGCTTGGCGAAGAGCTCGAGATCGACGGCGTGCGAACCTTTGCGGTCCGCTCCGGTGACGCGATCTTTCCGATGATGCCGGCGGAAACGCTGGAAGCCCTCACGGCGCTTGCGGAATGATCGCGGCTGGACGATGACGCTGTCATGACGGATGCGACTTCACCTCTGACCGACTTCTCCGCGGCGGCCTTCCGCAGCCGTGCGGCGTCTCAGCGTGGACGACCGATCGATCTTGCCTGGCGGGATCACGCCGACATCCTGCTCAATCCCGATGTCGTCCCCTATCTCGAGACGCTGCCGCTGCGGGATGCAGCCGTCCTTGTGCCGGTGGTGGATGCCGGTGCGGATGCCGGTGTCATTTTCACCGAGCGGACGACGACGCTGCGCAAGCATTCCGGTCAGATCGCCTTTCCGGGCGGATCCGTCGACCCGGGCGATGGCTCGATGGAAGACGCGGCCCTGCGGGAAACCGAGGAAGAGATCGGCCTTGCCCGCGACTTCGTGGAGCCGGTCGCCCGGTTGCCGCATTACATGGCGCTGTCAGGTTTTCGCATCACGCCGGTGCTCGGCATCGTGCGCCCCGGTTACACGCTGTCTCTGAACCCGGACGAGGTTGCCGGCTCCTTTGTCGTGCCCTTGTCGTTTCTGATGAATCCCGACAATCACGCCGTCGACAGCGGCCTGTGGAAGGGCGCCGAGCGTCATTACTACTCCATGCCCTATGAGGGGCATCGCATCTGGGGCATCACGGCGGGCATCGTCCGGATGCTTTACGAAAGGCTTTACGCATGACCGTCGCCACACCGTCCGTTGCAGACCAGCCCTGGTTCCAGGCGCCGGCGCTTCGCCGCGTCTTCGCGCTGCTGAATGCGGAGGGCGGCGAGGTTCGCGTGGTGGGCGGCGCAGTTCGCAATGCGCTGATGGGCGCCGACGTCGACGAGGTCGATCTGGCGACGACGCTGACGCCGGACGCCGTGACCGCGCGGGCCGAGGCAGCCGGCATCAAGGCAGTGCCGACCGGCATCGCCCATGGCACGGTAACGCTGGTTGTCGACGGTGTGCCGTTCGAGGTGACCACACTGCGTCGGGATGTCGCCACGGATGGCCGGCATGCCGAAGTCGCCTTCGGAACCGACTGGGCGGTGGACGCGGCCCGGCGGGACCTGACGATGAACGCGCTCTACGCCACCGAATCCGGCGAGGTGATCGACCTCGTCGGAGGGATCGCCGATATTGAAAAGGGCATGGTCCGCTTTATCGGTCCCGCGGCCGACAGAGTTGCGGAAGACTATCTGCGCATTCTCCGCTTCTTCCGCTTCTTTGCCTGGTACGGCGCCTTCCGTCCGGATGCCGACGGCCTGCGCGCCTCTGCCCAGGCGAAGGGAAAGATCTCGACGCTGTCGGCCGAACGGATCTGGGCGGAACTGAAGAAGCTGCTCTCCGCAAGAGATCCCGGCCGGGCGCTGCTGTGGATGCGAACCTCCGGCGTTCTGACCGAGATCCTGCCGGAAAGCGAGAAATGGGGCATCGATGCCATCCCGGGGCTCGTCGCAGCCGAGCAAGCGCTCGGATGGTCGGCCGATCCTCTGCTGCGTCTGGCCGCCATGGTCCCGCCGGATCCGGACCGGCTGGACGCGATGGCGTCGCGCCTGCGCCTCTCCAAGGCGGAAAGCGCCGTGATGCAGGCTTTTGCGAAGGCCGGTGCGATCAAGGACACCATCGCGGAGACGGCTCTGGACCGGCTGTTGTATCGTGAGGGCAGGAACGGCGTCGTATTCCGGCTCAAACTGGCGCTTGCCTCGGTGCGTCAAAAGGTGGAAGCCGATGGTGACGCGATGGCGGCCAATGCGCGGCTCGGGCGCCTGCTCGATCGTGCGCTTGCCTGGCAGAAGCCGGTCTTTCCCGTCAGCGGTGGCGATCTGATCGCGAGCGGCATGTCGCCCGGACCTGCGATGGGGGCGAAGCTCGGGGAACTTGAAGAGAGCTGGATTGCCTCGGGCTTTCGCGAGAGCCGGGACAGTCTCCTGGCGCAGCTGGCCGCCGACTAGCTGATATCGCCTGCGTGATTGCGATGGGCCGCAGGCCGAACGCCTGCGGCGCCGATGCCCTGAGCCGTCAGGCCGCCTTCGTCTCTTCGGCGATCCGCGACTTGATGTTGTCGATCATGGTTTCGCGGATGAGGCTTTCACCATGGGCCTGCCGCAGGTGTTCCACCGTCCGCCGCACGATCTCCGCGTCGTTGTCGGCCCTTGTATGCCAGTCACATCCGGGGACCAGCGCACCACATTCAAACAGTCGCATGTCTTCCTCCTGTGTTTCCTCCCGTTCTCCGCCGCGGCGGCAGAGAGCCTTTGTCAAACACACCAGACGGACGGATGGTTCCGGAAAACGCCTCGGCGTCACATTCTCGCCAGGTGCATTGGCGAGAAGGGCGCGGGCTGAGAAACGCAAAGGAAGCGGACAGCTTCCCGGAAACACGGAAGGACAATGAATGATCAACCGCCCCACGACAACGTTCCGCACCAGGGTCGCCTCCACGCCCGTCGCCTCGCTGACGGCCGCGCTCCTCGGCGTTCTTGTCGTCCAGTCGCCGGCTTTCGCACAGGGTGCGGCGGAGCCGCAGGCCACGCAGCCACAGACGCCGTCCGCGGGAGCCTCGCAAATCCCGGCGCCGCAAGCGTCCATCACGGATGAGAAACTGAAGGCGTTTGCCGTCGCCTATCTCCAGGTCGACAAGGTACGGCAGGACTACACCCGCAAGATCGGCACGACGACCGACGCGGCGGCGAAGCAGAAGCTGCAGAACGAAGCCAACCAGCAGATGATCAAGGCCGTCGAGACCTCTCCCGGCATGTCGCTGAACGACTACAAGACAATCATCACGGCGGCCCAATCCGACCCGACCGTGGCGCGCAAGGTGCAGGAAAACCTGCAGAAAAGCCCCACTCCTGCCGATTGACGACCTGCAGGGAAACGGCTCGGCGGCAGGCCGGGCCGTTTCCAGCGAAATCCCGAGTGCGTGAAAAAGGCTGTAGGGTCGGACCTTTTCCGGTGCTAAGACTCGGGGGTAACAGACCTTTGCGAGGCCTATCGTTTTCATGACGTCTTCTCTACAGAGCGAGCTTGCTGCCGCCATCCGCACCATTGAGGATTACCCGAAACCGGGCATTCTCTTTCGCGATATCACCACGCTCCTCGGCAATCCGCGGGCGTTCCGCCGTGCGATCGACGAGCTCGTGCATCCCTACGCCGGGACGAAGATCGACAAGGTCGCCGGGATAGAGGCACGCGGTTTCATCCTGGGCGGTGCCGTGGCGCACCAGCTGTCGTCCGGCTTCGTGCCGATCCGCAAAAAGGGCAAGTTGCCCCATGATACGGTGCGGATCGCCTATAGCCTCGAATATGGCGTGGACGAGATGGAGATGCATCGCGACGCCATCACGCCCGGCGAGAAGGTGATCGTCATCGACGATCTGATCGCGACCGGCGGTACGGCGGAAGGGGCCTGCAAACTGCTGCGGCAGATGGGCGCCGATATTGTTGCCGCCTGCTTCGTGATCGATCTTCCCGACCTCGGCGGACGCGCGAAGCTCGAAGCACTGGGTGTCGAGGTGCGGACGCTGGTCGCGTTTTCCGGCCACTAAGGCATCTCGCCCGAACGTGTGCAGCGGTTTCGGGAAACGACACGCAGCAAAACAAGACCTTAAAGCGCGTTGCATGAATCCTTTTCACGCAACGCGCTTGAGAGAGCGCCCCCGGCATCTCCGGTGCGGAATGCGGGGGGTGCGTCTTCTTGCCGATGGCTGTTTTGCCCGCCGATCCGCAGCTTTACGTGTTGAAGCGGAAGTGGATGACGTCGCCGTCCTGGACGACGTATTCCTTGCCTTCGTCCCGGGCCTTGCCGGCTTCCTTGGCACCGCTTTCGCCGCCGAACTGGATATAATCGTCATAGGCGATGGTGTTGGCGCGAATGAAGCCGCGTTCGAAGTCCGAATGGATGACGCCGGCTGCGGCCGGTGCCTTGGTGCCGCGCTCGATGGTCCAGGCGCGGGTCTCCTTCGGACCCACCGTGAAATAGGTGATGAGGTCGAGCAGCTTGTAACCGGCGCGGATGAGACGGTCGAGGCCGGCTTCGCTGAGGCCCAGCGCTTCGAGGAACTCGCGGGACTCGTCTTCGGGAAGCTGGGCCACTTCGGACTCGATGGCCGCCGAGATGACCACGGTTTCCGCGCCCTGCGCCTTGGCCATCGCCTCGACGGCACGCGTATGCGCATTGCCCTCGACCGCATCGGCTTCGGAGACATTGCAGACATACAGGACGGGGTGCGACGTCAGGAGATTGAGGCCCTTGAGGATCAGGAGCTCCTCGGCGTTGAGGGTGGACAGGAGCGTGCGGACGGGCTTGCCTTCGTTGAGCAGCTTCAGCGACGCATCCATGATCGGAAGGGCCGCAACCGATTCCTTGTCCTTCGAGCTCGCCCGCTTGCGCGTCTGCTCGGTCCGGCGCTCGAGGCTTTCGAGATCGGCCAGCATCAGCTCGGTCTCGATCGTGTCGGCATCGGCAACGGGATCGATCTTGCCTTCGACATGGGTGATGTCATCGTCTTCGAAGCAGCGCAGCACGTGGACCACGGCATCGACTTCGCGGATGTTGGCGAGAAACTGGTTGCCGAGGCCTTCGCCTTTCGACGCGCCGCGCACGAGGCCGGCAATGTCGACGAAGGCGATGCGGGTCGGAATGAGTTCCTTGGACTTGGCGATATCGGCCAGCTTGCGCATCCGCGGATCGGGCACGGCAACTTCACCGGTGTTCGGCTCGATGGTGCAGAAGGGATAGTTCGCCGCCTGTGCCTGCGCCGTCTTCGTCAGCGCGTTGAACAGCGTGGACTTGCCGACGTTCGGCAGACCGACGATACCGCATTTGAAACCCATGGCGTGACGACCCGTCTCTCGTAGTTTTGCAATGCGGTGCCTATGGGCGAAAGCGGCAGAGGGGTCAAGGGGTGGGGGCGGCAGAGGCGCGGGCAAGGGGCGTGCCGCAACCGGTTGTCGTCGGCTCGGCGAGCCCGGGAAATTGTGTGGCCGTGCTTGAAACGCGGCCTGTCCGATGTGATATAGCGGCATGCCTGCACCCGGGCCTTTTCGTCGGAAGGCGCTTGCTCATGAGCGATAGTACCACCACCACGCCGAAGACGGTGACCAAGCCGAAGCTCGATCGGCCGAAACTCTACAAGGTCATTCTCCTGAACGACGACTATACGCCGCGCGACTTTGTCATCATGGTCCTGAAGATCGTGTTCCGGATGAGCGAGGAGACCGGTTACCGGATGATGTTGACGGCCCACAAGATGGGGTCCTGCGTTCTCCTGGTCTGCGCCCGCGACATCGCCGAAACGAAGGCGAAGGAGGCGACCGATCTCGCCAAGGAGGCGGGCTTCCCCATGATGCTGACCACCGAGCCGGAAAACTGAGCACGTCGTCCACGGGTTTTCCCGTCCGGGCCCAAGGGTTTCCCATGCGGGTTGCCTAGTCGTCCTTGTTGCCGAACATCTTCTTCAGCATGTCCGCCATCGGTCCGGTCGTCGGCAGGATTTTCGGCTGGGCATGATTGCGGGCGGCCCTGATGTGCGACTGGCCGGCCGGCTTCGGCTTTGCGGCCGCTTCCGCCGGCGGCGGGCTGCCGGTGGCGAGCGCCAGCTTGTTCATCAGTTGCGAATCCTCGGCGCGGGCAAGCATGTCGGCATTGTCGGCCAGGGCGTCGAGCAGCGGCTCCAGCCAGAGCCGGTCGGCTTTGGAAAAATCGCCGAGGACGTGCCGTTCCACCAATTCCTTGGAGCCGGGATGGCCGATGCCGAGGCGCAGGCGGCGATAGTCGCGGCCGCAATGGGCGTCCATCGACTTGATGCCATTGTGCCCGCCATGGCCGCCGCCGGTCTTCAGCCGCGCCTTTCCGGCAACAAGGTCAAGCTCGTCATAGATCGCGACCACGCTGCCGACCGGAACCTTGTAGAAGCGCATGGCCTCGCCGACAGCTTCGCCCGAGAGATTCATGAAGGTCTGCGGCTTCAGAAGAAGCACCCGCTCGCCGCCGAGATCGCCTTCCGCAATCTCGGCCTTGAACTTTTTCGACCAGGGCGAAAAGGCATGGCGGCGATGGATCGCGTCGAGGGCCATGAAACCGATATTGTGGCGGTTGCCCGCATATTTCGGGCCCGGATTTCCCAGTCCTGCAAAGATCAACATTGTCTCGTCTCGGTTTGTTGCCGGTTCGGGTGCAGGATCGCCGTGCGCGCATGCTGCAGGAAGGCTTCTGCACCTGTCGAGGGCGTGTCTGTCAAGCCGGTTCGTGCAGGTGAGGCGTTCGACGGCGTCAGTTGTCGCGTTTGCTGTAGCGATGTTCGATCTCGGCCTGGGTCCCGTCCGCGATCATCCGGTCGAGCGATTTTTGCATCGCGGCGATGGTTTCGTCCGGGACGGCGCGATTGCAGGCGATCCCGGATCGCGTGGTCTCGACCTTGAGGATCTCCTCCAGAGGCTGGCCCTGGCCCTTCAGCTCGGTGAAGGTCTTGCCCGTGAGCAGGGCAAGATCGACGCGGCCTGCCAGCAGCTTCTTCAAGGAAAGCTCGACGCTTGGTGCCGAATCCAGATGCTTGAACCCCCTCGCCAGGGCGATGCGTTCGCCGAGGTCGCCCTTGTGCACCGCGACCGTGAAGCCCGTGGCGTCCTCGATCGTCCGGGGGAGGGCGGTGCCGCCGGTGCGACCGACGAGCAGCATCGTATCGACATTGAGGGGAACCACCCATTTGAATGTCGCGGCGCGCTCGGGAAGAAGCGCTGTCGAGAAAATGCAGGTCGCCGGATCGGACTGCGCCGTTGCAAAAGCGCGGGCCCAAGGGACGATATTCAGCGTGTAGTCGAGATCGACATCCGCCAGAATCCGACGAACCTGCTCGACGGACGAGCCGGATATCACTTGGCCCTTCATAAAGCCGAAAGGCGGATATTCCTCCGTGAGGAACGTCAATGTCTTCGGTGTCTCCGGTGTCTCCGGGGCGACGGCCGGTTGCGCCGCGGCGGGCGTCGCCGCAAGCAGCGCGCACAGGGCGGCTGTTCCGACTGCCGTCGCGCGTCGCGCCTCCCGTGGTCCCGTTTGCTGCATGCCGGCCTTCTGCTCCCTGTCGTCTGTCCGTCTCTCGAGAGGCCTGCAGGCCCGCACGTGTCGCTCAGGCCGTCGTGGCCTTGGCTTCCGAGTGGCTCTCCAGCATCTTCAGCATGTCGCAGATCGCCATCGGCTTGCTGAAGAAATAGCCCTGGCCGTAATCGATGCCGAGCTTCTTCAGGAGCTCCCAGTCTTCGAGCGTTTCGATGCCTTCGGCGACCGTATCATAGCCCATCTGGTTGGAGATCGTGCGAATGCCTTTGATCAGCATGCGGCTCTTGCGCCGGACGTCCACCTCTTCCGCCGTCAGGGAGCGGGTGAAGGACTGGTCCACCTTGACGATATCCACCGGGAAGCGGTTGAGATAGCTCAGGGACGAATAGCCGGTGCCGAAGTCGTCGAGCGCGATGCGGCAGCCGAATTCGCCGAGTTGCTTCAGCACGGCATGAACCTCAGGACTGTCGAGCATCAGCACGGCTTCCGTGATCTCGATGACGATGCGGCTCGGCGCGATATGATTCTTCAGAAGCAGTGCCGCAAGCTTGTGGGGCAAGGTGGTCTCGAACTGCATCGGCGAGAAGTTTACTGCGAGGTAGGTCTCGCCGGTTCCTTCCAGGCGGGAGATCGCGGCGAGATGGCCGATGGCGCGTTCCAGGATGCGTTCGCCGACACGGCCGATCGTGCCGGTTTCCTCCGCGATGCCGATGATGCGGGCGGGAGACAGGACGCCCTTTTCCGGATGGTTCAGGCGCATCAGAGCTTCGAAGCCGACGATGCGGCCATCACTCATGCCGACGATTGGCTGCAGATAGGCCTCGAACCAGTCCTCCCGCAGGCCCGTCTCGATATGCTGGGCGATCTCGTGGCGCTCCCGGGCGGCGTCGAGCATCGAGGTATCGAACATCTGCTTGCCGTTCTTTCCGCCGTGCTTGCGCGCATACATGGCGATGTCGGACTTCAGAAGCAGATCCGAGGCGTTCTCGGCATGGACGGGATAAAGAGCGATCCCCACGCTGCAACTGACCGAAAGCTCCGTACCGCGAACGACAATCGGCTCGGCGAGGCTCGCACAAATGCTGTCGCCGATGTCGCTGGCGAGCATCTCGACGTTTTCGCCATTGATAAGGATCGCGAATTCATCACCGCCGATGCGCGACATGGTGTCTTCGGGCCGGAGGTTGGCGCGAACGCGGGAAACCACGTGCCGCAAAACCTCGTCCCCGACCGCATGGCCAAAATTGTCGTTGATCCACTTGAACCGGTCGAGATCGATAAAGACGCAGGCGAGTTCTCCGGAGCGCTCGTCGGCCTTGCGGATGCCGGCGTTGAGGGCCGCCTCGAAGCCCTGGCGGTTGAGGAGACCGGTGAGATGGTCGGTCATCGCCTGCATCTGGTTGCGGCTTTCGGCCTGCTTCAGGGCCGTGATGTCGGTCATGACGGCGAGGGCGGCATCTTCCGTCTGCCCATGCTCGAGCGTCATGGTCTCCTGGATCAGAACGGTCATGGTCTCGCCGTTCGCCTTGACGAAAGGCACCGTGACCTCGCAGGTGTTCTGAAGTCCGGCGGCGATGCGGCGATCGCGATAGGCTTCGTGCGCCGAGGGATGGATGAATTCCGAAAACAGCCGGTCGATGACGACTTCGCGCGCATAGCCGGTCTTGCTTAGCCAGAAGTTGCTGACGGCAACGATCCTGTCTTCGAGATCGATCGAAAACAACATGGCCGGTGTCAGATTGTAGATTTCGGTCGAGCGCGCATGGGCGCGGCGGAGCGCGTTCTGCTCGTTTTCGAGACGGCTCTGCATCTCGTTGAACTTGAGCACGAGTGCGCCCATCTCGTCGTCCGATTCCCATTCGACCCGCTGGCGCGATCCAAACAGGCGGCTCATCTCGATCGCGGCGGTCAGGCGCAGGAGCGGGCGGATGACGGTGACGCGATTTCCGACGATGGCTGCCAGGAAGACGACGGCAATGGCAACGATCAGAATGGAGAAGATGATGAGCTCGTCGGTGCCGAACCGCGAGAACAGGCCGCCGTTGCGCACGTGCAGCTCGACCGTTCCGAGGGATTTCCGTCCGTTTTCGGCGTCGTAGACGATGTCGCGGGACAGGACCGCATGTGAGCCAGCCGCTTCGTCGTCCACGGCCGGATAGATGGTGGAAAGACCGCCGGGCGCGCCGGTCACCTTGACGAAGGCGATGTTGCCGTCGGCCGTCAGCGCGCGGGCGATGCGGTTGAGGGCCTCCGCGTCGAAATCCCAGAGCGGCTTGGCCAACGCCTTGGCGCCGGCGTCCAGCATGATCTCGGCCGTGGCCATCTGCTCGCGTTCGATGCGGCCGGAGGAGAGGTAGAGGAAGAGCACGATCAGCGGCGCGACGAAGATCAGCATGGCGCCGCACACGATCGCGATGAAACGATGTTCCACGGAGTGCATCATTGTTTCGCCTCGGCATTCGCGTCTGTCATGGCCCGTCCCCGCACCGATCGCGCATCGTTCCGCATGCTGGAACACCGCACAACCTCCGGCAACAAGACCACAAAAGCATTAAATGTTGTTGAAGCGACAGTCGCCGGGCGAGACGCAAAAAGGCCCGCCTGCGCGGGCCAAGCGGGCCTTTCGTAGAACAGTGACGTCAGCTTACCCCGAAGTCGGGATTACTCGGCGTCGCCTTCGTTCTCGGTTTCGCCGGCAGCGTCAGCAGCCGATGCACCTTCTTCTTCTTCCGCCGTCAGAACGTCCGGAGCAGCGATTGTCGCAACCGTGAAGTCACGGTCGGTGATCGTCAGCGTCGCGTTCTCGGGCAGCGTGATGTCAGAAATGTGGATGCCGTCGCCGATCTTGGCCAGGCTGCTGAGGTCGACGGTGATGGCGTCCGGGATCGCGTTCGCCGGGACGACCAGTTCGATCGTGTGGCGAACGACGTTGAGAACGCCGCCGTTCTTGATGGCAGCAGACTTGTCTTCGTTTTCGAAGTGAACCGGCACTTCGACGGTCACGACGCTGTTCTTGGACACGCGCAGGAAGTCGACATGCATGGTGAAGTCGCGCACCGGATCGAGCTGGTAGTCCTTCGGCAGAACCTGGATCTTCTGGCCGTCGACGTCGATCGTGGCAACCGTGGTCATGAAACCGCCGGCGTGAATGCGCTGCGTGACTTCCTTCGTGGGGAGGGCGATGGAAATCGGTGTCTGCTTGTCACCGTAGATGACAGCAGGGATAAGACCGTTACGTCGCAGTTCGCGGGAGGACCCCTTACCAACCCGTTCGCGCGTTTCGGCCTTGAGCTCGTAAGTTGCGTTGCTCATGGCAGTACCTTTCTTGTTGTGAAGCATCCGCTGGCGATGCCGCCGTGCGGATCGAGGTTTTGAGGCCTCATCCGCGTTTGCCTCCAAGGGTGTCTGCGCGGACGCGCGTCCATAACGGAGAATACCCGGAAATGCAATGCTTGCGCGCCTCCGGCCGTTCAGAGGTCGGTAACCGTGCGCAAAGAACATCAGGCGGCGTTAATGGCCTGATGGGACCGCGCATGCGACATCTGCGCTGTCTCTCATAGGTGTTTCATGCTCACAATCCTCTCCTGCGTGGCGCTCGACCATTCCTACCCGCTGCTGGCGGCAGCCTTCGTCATGTGTATTCTCGGCTCCGTCCTGACGATGCGGCTTTACGCCCGGGTGCGGCGCACCCGAGGGGTCCAGAAGCTGCACTGGCTGTTCCTGTCGGGCTCCATCGGCGGCTCGACCATCTGGTCGACGCACTTCATCGCGATGATCAGCTACCGCATGCCGCTCGACCACGCCTATGACCCGCTCATGAGTCTCCTGTCTCTGGCCATCGCCGTCGGCTTCACCCTGTTCGGTTTTGCCGTCACCGCCGGGCGGCAGACGGGCGCGACCATCGAGCTGGGCGGCGGGATCGTCGGTCTCGGCATTGTCGCGATGCATTATGTCGGCATGGCCGCTTTCCTCGTCGCAGGCATCAAGACGTGGGATCCGGTGCTGACCGTTGCCGCCGTCGTCTGCTCGGTGGGTTTCGGGGCCGTGGCCACAAACCGCATCGCGCGGCCGGTCACGCGTTTCTGCAAGTATGGCGGGGCTGTCAGCCTCATCCTGGCGATCGCCTCGCTGCATTTCACGGCGATGGCCGGCATGACCGTCGTGCCGGATCCGACGATATCGATCCCGGCCATGGGCGTCTCGGAAAGCGGGCTTGCGGCCATGGTCCTCCTGATCATGGGGGTCATGCTGGCGCTCGGCGCGTCGGCCTACATCATCGACCTGAACTCCAACCAGATGGCCGCCGAACGCTATCGGCATCTGTCGCTGCACGACGCGCTGACGGGGCTGCCGAACCGGAACGCGCTCTACGAGCATGTCGGCGAAACGATGCGCCAGCCGCGCGACGATACGGCTCGCATGGCGGTGGTGGCGATCGGCGTCAACCGGTTCAAGGATGTGAACGACGCGCATGGGCAGGCGGTCGGCGACCGCGTCCTGCGGGAAATCGCCGAGAACGTGTCCGGCGTCTTGCAGCCCGGCGAATTTCTGGCCCGCAACGGCGGCGACGAATTCGTGGCGGTTCGGGATCAGTTCTTCATGAAGGCCGATGCGAAGGATTTCGCCGAGCGGATCCTCAGTGCCGTCAACCTGCCGATGGACCTCGAGGGACAGGCTTTTCGCGTGACGGCGAGTGCCGGCATCGCGCTGTTTCCCGGCTCGGGGCAGACCGCGACCGACATTCTGGCACAGGCGGATCTTGCGATGCAGCGCGCAAAGATGACAGGTCCGACGGTCGTTCGGTTCTACAAGCCGAGCATGGACGCCGCCACCCGCGATCGCAGCCTCCTGTCGATCGACCTGCATCACGCCATCGATCGCGGCGAACTCGAGCTTTTCTACCAGCCGCAGAACGACGTTCTCAGCCGGGAGATCATCGGCTACGAGGTCCTGCTGCGCTGGCGGCATCCGACGCGCGGCATGGTGTCACCTGCCGAATTCATTCCCCTGGCCGAGCGCACCGGCTTCATCCAGACCCTGGGCGACTGGGTGCTGGAAACCGCCTGCCGCGAGGCATCGTCCTGGACCCAGCCGGTCCGCATCGCGGTCAACGTCGCCTCGGCGCAGCTGGCCGACAGGCTTCTGCCGCACCGGGTGCGCGACATCCTGCTGCAGACCGGGCTTGCCGCCGAGCGCCTGGAACTCGAGATCACGGAGTCCGGCATCATCGGCGATCAGCAGCACGCCCTGCACATCATCCGCCAGTTGAAGGCCATGGGCGTGAAGATCGCCATGGACGACTACGGCACCGGCTATTCCTCGCTGTCCACGCTGCAGAACTTTCCGTTCGACAAGATCAAGATCGACCGGAGCTTCGTCGACGGGATCGGCCGCAGCCGGCCGGCCGAAGCGATCGTCCGTTCGACGATCATCCTGGCGCGCAGCCTCGATATTCCGGTGCTGGCCGAAGGGGTGGAGACGGAGGAGCACATGACGTTTCTGCAGGGAGAGGGCTGCCTTCAGGTTCAGGGCTATCTCTTCGGGAAGCCGCAGCCGCTCTCCGATATTAAGACGGCGGTCATGACGGCCCTCATGACGTCTGCCGAGATCGATCCGCCGGCCTCTGCCGAGATCGTCGCGCCGACGCCGGCCGTGGCGGCCTGAGGCCGGGTCAGGACAGTCGGCGCGCGGCGGCGCGTCTCGCCCTCAGATGGGCGAGAGACAGCATGAGGCCACCCGCGACGATGCCCCAGAAAGCGCCGGAAATGCCGGCGAAGCTGACGCCGGAGGCCGTCACGAGGAAGGTGATGGCCGCACCGTCGCGGCTTTCGGCATCCTTGAAGGCAGCGGCGGCCGACGTCGCAAACGCGCCGATCAGCGCGAGGCCCGCCACGGCCTGGATGAGCACCGGCGGGGCAAGGCCGACGAGCAGGGTCACGGTGGCCGCCAGAAGTCCGAAGACGATGTAGAAGATGCCGGCGAGGATGGCCGACCAGTAGCGCCGCGCGGGATCGGCGTGCGAATCCGGTCCGGCGCACATGGCCGCCGTGATGGCCGCAAGGTTGACGGCATGGCCGCCGAAGGGCACCGCAAAGAGCGAAAAGAGCCCGGTTGCGGCAAAGAGCGGCCCTGGCTCCGGCGCATAACCATGGACTTTCAGCACCGCGATGCCGGGAATGTTCTGCGAGGCCATGGTGACGACGAAGAGGGGCAGGGCGATGGAGACAAGGCCCGCCACCGTGAACACCGGCATCACGAAGACCGGCTCGGGAACGAGCGTCGCAGCAAGTCCGTCCAGTGCGCCGGGCGGGATGTCGATGCCGAAGATGATGACGAGCGTGAAGGCCAGGAGGGCGGCGGGCACGGCCAGCAGACGATTGATCGCTCCGGCAAGGGCCCAGGCCAGCACGATCGGCAGGCCGAGGGCAGGATCGGCGCCCACGGCCTTGACCGGCGCAAAGCACAGCGACACCAATACGCCCGCGAGCATGGCATTTGCCAGGGGGGCAGGGATCATGGCGACGAGCCGGCCGAGGGGACGCCAGAGGCCGGCGATAACGATCATGACGCCGCAGAGCGCGAAGCCGCCGGCTGCGGCCGGAAAACCGCCGGCGATCGCGCCCGAACTGGCGATGAGCGCGGCGCCCGGCGTCGACCAGGCGATGCTGATCGGAAGGCGTGTCCACACGCTCAGCAGGATGGCAAGAACGCCCATGGAGACCGAGAGGGCCATGAGCCCGGACGCCGCTTCGGCTTCGGTCGCGCCGACCGCCGACAGGCCGTGCAGGATGACGGCGAACGAACTGGCAAAGCCGACAAAGGCCGTGAGGAACCCCATGAAGAGGCTCTGGAAGGAAATGTCGCGCAGCATGATGGTCCGTCGAATGGAATGCGGGGGACGCCGACCGTCATCGGTCGACTCTTGTCCCGCTGTAGCAAGCCGGAGGCTTCGAGGACACAGGCAGGGGTGATTTTTCCCGGGCGGTGTTTCCGATCGCGGCGGAGTCTCTCGCCCTTGCCATGGACGTTTGAGCAAATCCCGGTATAGTGCCATACTGTCAGCTTTCGGGGAGGAGAGCGGATGAACCATTCGGATCACGTTCAGGCCGTGGCGCATCATGTGTCTGCGGCAGCCAGTTCGCCCGTTGCCGCTTCGTGGCGGCGCTGCGTGACCGTGCACGGGCTTTCGCCCGAGGAAGCACGGCTTCCCGTACGGCTCGATGAACAGGCCTTTCGTCTCGCGCGCGAACAAAGCGAACCCTTGCTCGAAGAAGCGCGCGGCGAGATCGACAGGCTGTTTGCCACCGTGGGGAAGGCGGGATGCTGCCTGCTTCTGACCGACGGCAACGGCGTGGCGCTCGATCGCCGGGGGGCTGCCGGCGACGACGAGGACTTCCGCGGCATCGGCCTCTGGTCCGGCACCGTGTGGAGCGAGGCAAGCGTCGGCACCAACGGGATCGGCACGTCGATCGCGGACGAGCGGCCGATCGTCATCTTCCGCGACCAGCATTTTCTCAGCCGTAACACGGGTCTTTCCTGTGCGACCGCGCCGATCCGCGATCATTGCGGACGGGTGACCGCGGCGATCGACATCTCCACCTGCCGGGAGGATGCCGGCGAAATGGCGATGTCCATCCTGTCGCAGGCCGTCCGGGATGCCGCCGCGCGGATCGAAGCGAACCTTTTCCACCGGGCCTTTCGCGGCCATCGCATCCTGCTGGTGCCGGCCGAAGGCAAGACGGCGCCGGCGCTGCTCGCAATCGATCGCGACGACCTCGTGCTCGGTGCAACGCGGGCGGCGCGGCTGACCCTGCGGATCGACGATGCGCGGATCGCCGCCGGCATTCCCGCCTCCGACCTGCTGCACGATCGTCCCGCGGGCGAGCAGGAAAACCTTGACGATGCGGAGCGCGCGGCACTGCGCCGGGTTTTGTCGCGGGCCGGCGGCAACGTGTCTGCCGCTGCCGAAAGCCTCGGAATCAGCCGCGCGACGCTCTATCGCAAGATCAAGAAGCTCGCGATCGACTGAACCGTCTCCTGCTTTCGCAATGCAGCGAAGGTTGCAGCGCACGCCTGTCGCAGATGTGAGACAAACGTCGTCTCGATCGGTTCATCGCGCCTTTTGTCCCGGTCTTTTCCAGCGCAGGGTATCGCCAGACAGAGGGAACTGTCCTTTGGAGGAGAACCACATGCTGCACCAGAAAATCGTCGAGAACCCGTTCCGGCAGAAATACGGCAACTTCATCGGAGGCGCCTGGCGCGACGCCGCGAGCGGCCGCACGTTCGACAACACGACACCTGTCACCGGTGGCGTGCTCTGCCAGATCGCGCGCTCGGAAGCGGCTGATGTCGAGGCGGCGCTGGATGCCGCCCATGCGGCCAAGGACAAGTGGGGCCGGACCTCGACCACGGAACGCGCCAACATCCTGATGAAGATCGCGCAGCGCATGGAAGACAACATGGAGCTTCTGGCGCGCGCCGAGACCTGGGACAACGGCAAGCCGCTGCGCGAAACCATGGCGGCCGACATGCCGCTCGCCATCGATCACTTCCGCTATTTCGCCTCCTGCGTGCGGGCGCAGGAAGGCACGATCGGCGAAGTCGATCGCGACACGATCGCCTATCATTTCCATGAACCGCTCGGCGTCGTCGGGCAGATCATTCCATGGAACTTCCCGATCCTCATGGCCGCGTGGAAGCTTGCGCCGGCACTGGCTGCCGGCAACTGCGTGATCCTCAAGCCGGCCGAGCAGACGCCTGCCTCGATCCTCGTCTGGGCCGAACTGATCGCCGACCTGCTGCCGCCGGGCGTCCTCAACATCGTCAACGGCTTTGGCCTCGAAGCGGGCAAGCCTCTGGCGACCAATCCGCGCATCAACAAGGTGGCCTTTACCGGGGAAACCTCCACGGGCCGGCTCATCATGCAGTATGCCAGCCAGAACCTGATCCCGGTGACGCTGGAACTGGGCGGCAAATCGCCGAACATCTTCTTCGCGGACGTGATGGCGGAGGACGACGACTATCTCGACAAGGCGCTTGAAGGCTTTGCCATGTTCGCGCTCAACCAGGGCGAAGTCTGCACCTGCCCCAGCCGGGCGCTGGTCAGCGAAAAGATCTACGACCGGTTCATGGAAAAGGCGCTGAAGCGCGTCGCGGCCATCAAGCAGGGCAACCCGCTCGACATGAGCACGATGATCGGTGCGCAGGCGTCGTCCGAGCAACTGGACAAGATCCTGTCCTACATGGACATCGGCAAGCAGGAAGGTGCGGAAGTCCTGATCGGCGGCGAGCGCAACATGCTCGACGGTGATCTGGCCGGCGGCTACTACGTCAAGCCGACCGTGCTCAAGGGGCACAACAAGATGCGGGTTTTCCAGGAGGAAATCTTCGGCCCCGTCGTTTCCGTCACGACTTTCAAGGACGATGCGGAAGCGCTCGAGATCGCCAACGACACGCTCTATGGCCTTGGCGCCGGCGTCTGGAGTCGCGATGCCAACCGCTGCTACAACTTCGGTCGCAACATCCAGGCCGGCCGCGTCTGGACCAACTGCTACCACGCCTATCCCGCCCACGCGGCCTTCGGCGGCTACAAGCAGTCCGGCATCGGTCGCGAGACGCACAAGATGATGCTGGATCACTATCAGCAGACCAAGAACATGCTGGTCAGCTACAGCCCGAAGGCGCTCGGTTTCTTCTGATCCAGACAAATGCGCGCCACACATGTGGCTCCGAGAAAAGACAGTCTCCCGGACCTTCCGGGAGACTTTGCTGTCCGAGCAGCTGCCGTCGTTCAGCCGTGCCGGGCGACCAGGGCCAGCGCGCTCCAGATGAGCAACGACAGGCTGATGCAACTCAGATAGCACTCCGCGCGATACGACATACCGTGATCCTCCCAAATCCAGGGTGAGAATATGTCACATTCATCCACGAGTCGTCACTCGCTAGATTTAGTAGGATCTCATGGAAGGACGGACTTGTCATGCAGGGTGTTGAGGTCGGCGATATGCCGGACGGGCAGAAGCGCGTGCTTGCAACACAGGCGGCACTCGACCTGATCGAGGAGATCCGACAGGATCATCCCGACATCCTGTTCCACCAGTCCGGCGGCTGCTGTGATGGTTCCTCGCCGATGTGTTATCCTGCGGACGATTATATCGTCGGTGATCACGATGTTCGGCTTGGCGAGATCGGCGGCGTGCCCGTCTATATCAGCGGCAGCCAGTTTGCGGTCTGGAAACACACCCAATTGATCATCGATGTCGTCCCCGGACGGGGTGGCATGTTCTCGCTCGACAACGGCCGCGAGAAGCGCTTCCTCACGCGCTCCCGGCTCTTTTCCGGTGGCGAGGCCTGCGCGGTCCCCACCCGCAGCTGAGATGCCGGAGCTTCAATCACGGACGCGAAAGATCTTCAGCGCCGCTTCGCCCGGCGTTTGAACCGGTGCGAGATAGTCGGGAACGATGCCCTTTCCGAGCGTGGCATAGAGCCCGTCCGGCGCGCGCTGCGCAACGAGTTCGGTCTGGCCGTCCTCGGTGCAATAGGCAAGAAGGGTGACGCCATCGCGCCGGAGGAGATCTCCTGCCGCCGTTGGCGAGGCAAGACCGATGTTCAGTTCCGCCAGCATCCCGGCCGTGTTCCGATGATAGGGTGCCGCGAGCACATGATGCGGCGTGAAGCGCAGGATGGCTGCGCCGAGGTTGGACGGCGCAGCGACAAGGCCCGATGGCTCGCCCACGAGTGGCAGAAGCGCCTCCCGGGTGACGCAGGCGCTCGTCTTGACACCCGTCATGACCGTATCGTCCGTCCCGGCCATGCTCGCGATCGCGGCGGCCGCCAAGGCCCAGACGCTCGGGACCGAGGCCAGCATCAGCCCGGCAAAGGCGAGCTCCGCGCGGGTGCTCCTTGGTTCCCGCTGTGCGCGATGGCGCAGATCGGACACGGCGAGCGCGAGCGGGAAGATCGACAGAAAATTGAGGAAGGTCGTGCCGCGGATCTGAAACAGGCTGATGGCCAGCGTCGGCAGGCAGAGCGCCAGGAAGATGACGTGTATCTCCCGTTTGTCGTTTCGCCAGATCCGGATCAGGCAGGTCAGGACTGCCAGGATACCGGCCGCAAAGCCGAAACCGAGGTAGGACGGCATGGTCTGCGACAGCTGGACGATCGACTGGGCTTCCTCCACCCGATCGAGCCAGAGGGTCTTCAGCAGGGGGTCGAGGGAGGCGAGGGGATTTGCCAGGCACTGCGGTGCCACCACCATGGTGACGATGACGACGGCCGCGGCCGAAACGGCCAGTGCGAGCGCGCGGACCCGGGGAGAACCCTTGCTGGCGGTCAGCGCCGACAGGTAAAGCGTGGTTCCGCCGGATGTCGCTATGGCGAAGAAGCCGAGGGAGAGGTTGTCGCAGGTCACCATCCCATAGAGATGCGGCGGCGTGGTCGCAAGAAAGGCCGCAGCGACGGTGACGGCGAGCGAGAGGCCAAAGGCCTTCGCGGCCCCTTCCATTCTGCTCCCGTGCCACGCCCACCTCAGGGCCACGATGGTTCCGGCGGTGGCGACCAGCGGCGTGGTTTCCACGCCGACGGCGATGGCGATCCCCGCTGCGATCCCGGCAAGGACGTGGCCACCCGTCCGGCCGAGAGGGTCCGTGAGACCGGCTACGAGCAGGGCGATCAGGGCGAGCTGCACATTGTGATGATCGATGTCCCCCGGCTGGAACCGCACATTGCTGATCAGCGAGAGGACGATGAGACCGAGGCCGATCAGCATCGTCTGCCGCCCGCCGATGTTGTTGCAGGCTCGGGCCACGCCGATGACCACGGGGACGATCAGCAGGATGGGCCAGACGAACAGAGCCGCGGCCTCGCTTCTCTCCGGCGGCAGGACGAGACCGAAGACGGCGATCAGGCCGGCGATCGGCAGATCCACGAGGCGTGACCAGTGCATGAGCGTGCCGCCTGCAAGGCCGAGGCGATATTGCATCATATCGAACCAGCCCTGTCCGGCGAGAAAGTCGCGCACCTCGACAAGGCGCATCGCGTCGTCGTTGTCGCCGCCGACATAGTCGGTGGCCCTGATGCCGGCGATGACGGATGCGACGACGACGACGATGATGGCAAGGAGGACGGCGACCCACGGCCTGTCTCCCGATGCCCGGAGCGTTGCCAGCCAACGCGTCGTCGCCGCTCGCGTCGTTGGTTGGGCACTGCGAAAGCTGGTCTGGGGAAGGATCACGGAATCGGTCTCGCAAGCAGCTCCGGAATATCCGGGGGAGCCGGCAGCCTAGGGCAGGAAGGTGAAAAAAGCCTTTGCCGGGCGACGCGGAGCGCGCGGCATGGCCGGCCCGCGCGGCGATCCCGGAGGCGTGGCGGGCCTCTTCAACCGGGCTTTAATGTTTCATCGGCATTGTCATGCGATCGCCACGGATGACATCGATGCAGACGCTTCCGACAGACCTCAGGATTGCCGTACTTCTTCCCTGCTACAATGAGGCGGCGACGATCATCTCCGTCGTCCATGCCTTCCGCACCGCGCTGCCTTCGGCGCGCATTCATGTCTACGACAACAATTCGACCGACGAGACGGCCTTGCGGGCAACCCTTGCCGGGGCCCTGGTCACGCGGGAAACGCGCCAGGGAAAGGGACACGTCGTCCGCCGGATGTTTGCCGATGTCGATGCGGATCTCTACGTGATGGCGGACGGCGACGGCACCTATGCGGCAGCCGACGCACCTGCGCTCATCGCGACACTGATCGCGGAGCGGGCCGACATGGTCGTCGGCACGAGACGGGGTGTGACAGCCGATGCGGGACGGCAGGGGCATGCGTTTGGCAACCGGCTGTTCAACCGGCTCTACCGGGCCCTGTTCGGCAACGACTTTACCGACATCTTCTCCGGCTACCGCGTGTTCTCACGCCGTTTTGCCAAGAGCTTTCCTGCCGTGTCCGGCGGATTCGAAATCGAGACCGAGATGTCGGTGCATGCGTCGCGGCTGAAGCTGCCGGTCTGCGAACTGCCGCTTGATTACGGCCGGCGGCCTGCCGGATCTCATTCCAAGCTCTCTACCTTCCGCGACGGCGGGCGGATCCTGTGGATGTTCGCCATGCTGATGAAGGAAACCCGGCCCTTTACCTTCTTCGGGGCGTTCAGCGGGGCCTTCATGGCTGCGAGCCTGATTTTCATGGCGCCGGTTTTGCTCGAATATTTCGAGACCGGACTCGTCCGGCGCATGCCGACCTGGGTGCTTTCGGTGGCGCTGATGATGATCTCGTTCATGATGTTCACCGCCGGGCTCATCCTCGATTCGCTTGCTCGCGCCAGAGCCGAGCAGTTGCGGCTCCACTACATGGCGCTGCCGTCGAGCCCCTTCCTGGCCGAACCCGGCACCGTTGCGGTCGAGCCGATGCCGCATGAAGCAAGCGTTGCGCGCAGCGCCGCCGCTTAGACCCTGGAGAGCGATCGATGAACCGCGAGACGACAAACCGCATCCGCTTCGTGCTGGAAGACCTGCTGCCGCCGGTCGTCCGGGATTCGCGGCTGTTCCGCGCGGCCGCCAAGCTGGTGTGGGGCGAGCATATCGTGCACCTCGCGGAGTTTCGTGCCCGCGCGCCGTTCCTGTCGGAAGCTGAGTATGAGGCGCTCTACCGCAAGCATCCGCGCGTGCATGCAGGGACGGACAATTCATCGGCCTGCATCCGCCGCATAGCCGGTGCGATCGAGGGTGATAGCGTCTGCGACGTCGGCTGCGGTACCGGCGCGCTGTTGAAACATATCCAGGCTTCCCGTCCCGATCTCACCCGTGTGACCGGCGTGGATTTCGTCGTCGACGATGCAGGGAGCCTTCCGGGTGTCGAATATATCGCGGCTCGCATCGAGGACCTGCCGTTTGCGGATGGCGCGTTCGATACGGTCGTCTGCACGCATGTCATCGAGCATGTCCTCGATTACCGGCAGGCCATCGCCGAGCTGCGCCGGATCGCGCGCCGTCGCCTGATCATCGTCGTGCCGCGCGAGCGGGAGTATCGCTACAGCTTCAACCCGCATTTCAACTTCTTCCCCTACACCCACTCCTTCCTGCGGGCCGTCCATCCGGTTCCCGCAATCCATGTCTGCGAGGACATCGGCCGCGACATCTTCTACTGCGAAACGGTGGAAAAAGAGGGTGCGCGTGTGGATAGCCTCGCGGCGGCCGCGGCATGAGCGGGGGAACCTACAGCCCGGCCCTGTGGCTGGGGCTGACCGGGACGCCGCTGATGATCGCGATGGGCCAGGTGCTGTTCAAGCTGTCGAGCCGAACGACCGGCGACTTCGGCGTGGCCGGCATCCTGTCGCTTCTGCTCAATCCGCTGATGATCGCCGCCCTTGCCGTCTACGGCGTCGGCACGCTTGTCTGGATCTTCGTGCTGAAGAGCGTGCCGCTGACGATGGCCTACTCGTTCATGGCCCTGACGTTCTGCTTCGTGCCGCTGCTCGCCAGCATCTTCCTCGGGGAAACGCTGACGCTGAAAACAGCGATCGGCGCCATGCTGCTCATCGGCGGCATGATCGTCATCAACAGCTGACATCAAAGGTCGGCCGAAGGGCCGATCTCAATCGAAGAGGCTGGAGACGGACTCTTCCTGGCTCGTGCGGTTGATGGCCTCACCGATGAGGCTGGCCGTCGAGATCACGCGGATATTGTGGGCCGACTGCACGGCGGTCGTCGGCTGGATGCTGTCGGTAATGACAAGCTCCTTGAGCTTCGACGAGGTGACACGGGCGACCGCGCCGCCCGAAAGCACGCCGTGGGTAATATAGGCCGTAACGCTCGTCGCGCCGTTCTTGAGAAGCGCCTCGGCCGCGTTGCAGAGCGTGCCGCCGCTGTCCACGATATCGTCGATCAGCAGGCAGTCCTTGCCCGTCACGTCGCCGATCACGTTCATGACCTCGGATTCGCCGGCCCGTTCGCGCCGCTTGTCGACGATGGCCAGCTGACAGTCGAGACGCTTGGCGAGCGCACGGGCGCGCACCACGCCCCCCACGTCGGGGGAGACCACCATGACGTTGCTGAGCGCATAGTGCTCTTTCACGTCGCGCGTCAAGATCGGAACCGAGTAGAGGTTGTCCGTCGGAATGTCGAAGAAGCCCTGGATCTGGCCGGCATGCAGGTCGAGCGTCAACACGCGGTCGGCACCGGCCTCTGTGATGAGATTGGCAACCAGCTTGGCGGAAATTGGCGTGCGTGGCCCGGGTTTGCGGTCCTGGCGGGCATAACCGAAGTATGGAATGACGGCCGTGATGCGCCGGGCCGACGAGCGACGCATGGCGTCGATCATGATCAGCAGTTCCATCAGGTGGTCGTTCGTCGGGAAGGACGTAGACTGCACGAGGAAGACGTCCTCGCCGCGGACGTTTTCCTGCACCTCGACAAAGATTTCCTGGTCGGCAAAGCGCCGGACAGTCGCCCGTCCGAGCGGAAGATTGAGATAGTTGCAGATCGCTTCGGCCAGAAGCCGGTTCGAATTGCCTGCGAAAACCTTCATCGATGGTCCGCCTGTCGTGCTGTCCGGGATAGGCCCGAACCGGACGGTCCGTTTGCCGTAATCCGCAAGATTCCGTAAACCCGCATCCCAATGCGCAGCGGCGCCGGAGGGCGTGTGCCCGTCGATGCCGATGGGCGCTTCATAGCGGCCTTGTCCCTGAATGCAAGAGGAAGGCCGGAATCGAGGCGGTTTATCCGAAAAAGATTTCGCGGCGCGGCGGAAGACAGGGTTCGACGGCCTCAACCGGCCGAGGAGTCGCGCCATGTCAGGTACTGACCGACGCTCTTCGTGGCGATGTCGCGCATGGTCTGCGGCGGAACGCCCGACCAGAGATCGGCGCCGTTGGTGTCGACGCTGTCCTGCCCCTGGATCCGGTGCAGGCGGTTTCCAGCCTGATCGAGCACGTCCCAGACATAGACGATGGTCGTCTTTCGTCCGTCCTTGAACGCAGAGAAATAGCCCTTGAGGATGTGCTGGCTGCCGGGGTCGGCCGCCGTCTTGATGACGAGACCGTGCGCGCGCGCTTCGGAACCGAGCTGCTCGGAGAGCGGACGAATGGCTTCCACGGGCGCACCCATGATGGGAAGAAAGCGGATGCTGCCGGCCGGGCCCGCCTTGGTGTCAGGCGCGATCGCAGCCTCTTCCTGCGGGGAGGTGCCGGCCTCCGCCGGGACATCGTCTTGCGCCGTTTCCACCTGTTCCGCCTGTTCGGCCTGCGGTTCTTCCGAGAGGCGGGCGTGCGGGGCTTCGGGCGTCTGCGCCCGCGCGGCGGCCTCGGTCTCGCTGACCTGATTGCCGCCTGCCGGAAAGCCGACGGCGCTGTCGGAACCGGAGATCTGCGGCGGCGGATTGCTGACAAGGGCCTGGGCCTGCGCCTCGAGGGAGCCGGCCGGATTGCGGTAGTCCTCATTGCCGCGCGCATAGGCCGTGCCGGTGATGTCGGGCTGAGCCTGCTCGCCGGGTTCGGAGAGGCTTGCGGATCGTTGAACGCGCATCTCCTGCACGGCCGTCGCAGCCGCAGGGGCGCTGCCGACGACCGGCTGTTGCGCGGACATGGTGTCGAGATCGGCCTGATTGACAGGTGACGACTGATAGCTGCCGTCGCCGACGTTTTCCGGCGGCGTCAGCGCGTCGATGCTGTTGCAGGCAGACAGCGCAAAAAGGAAAGGCAGGACGCGCAGGGATGTCCTGGCGCGGCTGCGCACGATGTTCGTCGTCGTTGCAAAGAGGATGCGCACGGTCGACCTCCATCCTGGAGAGATGCCGCGTCCGCCGCTTGTCTTCAGCAAGCCGCATGCCTTTCGACATGTCGGAACCGCTGCAGGATGGCACGCCGATACGCTGGCACATTGTGACGCCACCCGAGGGGCGGATCCCCTCGGTCGCGAACGTCAGGCATGCAGATTACGGCGATAATCCTAAGAAGCCGTATTGATCCGGCCTCTGCTTTTGGGTTGTCGAGCTCTCACCCCTACAACGGCGGGAGGCGTTACAGGTCGATGACGTCGAGACCGTAGCGCGAGAGCGCCCGCGGTGCGCCGTCGGTGGTCAGGTAGGTCTGCCCGAGCGTCATGGCGGTCCCGCTGTCGCTGTCCATGATAATCATGTGCACGAAGAGCGACATATTGGGCAGGATCTCCTGCGGATTGCCCGCATGGAACATCTGTTGCTCCATCCAGGAGGGCGAGAATCGTGCGCCGAGCGAGTAGCCGCAGGCATTCAGCCGATGCTTGGCAAGGCCGCGCTCGTCCATGATCTTGGCGTGCACGTCGAAGACGGTGCCGAAGGTGTTGCCCGGCCGAAGCACCATCTCGATGGACTGGATGGTCTCGCGGCAGGCACTGTAGAGCTCGCGGTGGCGATTGGTCGGCTCCCCCACGACGATCGTGCGCATCATCGCTGCGTGATAATGTGCGCTGACACCGGCCCATTCGAGCGTTAGCTGGTCTTGTGCGTCGAGTTTGCGACGGCCGGCCTTGTAGCGGCAGAGGAGGGCATCGGCACCGGAGCCGATGATGAATTCGTTGGCCGGATAGTCGCCGCCACCCGCAAAGACCGCACCCTGCATGGCGGCGAGAATCTTCGCCTCGTCACCACCGGGGCCGATGAGGGGCAGGGCGGCATCCAAGGCATCGTCGGCAAGGCTCGCGGCCTTTTCCACATGGGCGATTTCCGCGGGGCTCTTGATCAGCCGCAACCGCCCGACGAGCATGGAAGCATCGACGATCTGGCCGAAGCTTGCCATCTGATGATCGAGCAGTCTCGCGATGCGCCCCGTCATGCCATGGGTGTCATATTCGATGCCGATGCGGGCGCCGAGAAGATCGAGTTCGCTCAGAAGGTTCTTGAGATCCATCGTCGGGTCGGCATTGACCCTGTCGACCCAGACCTCGATGCGCTCGATGTTGGAGGTATGACGGGCCTGTCGAAGATCGGCGGAGCGGGTGAGCAGCACCATCGAACCGTCCGAGGTCACCACCAGCGTCTGGAAGAAGCAGTAGCCGAACGTATCGTAGCCGGTCAGCCAGTACATGCTTTCCTGGGCGAACAGCAGCAGCGCATCGAGCTTGTCTTCGCGCATCTTCGCCGTGAGGCTCGCGAGGCGTGCGGCATACTCGTCCTGGGTGAAGTGAAGGGCCATGTCATGCCTCCCTGATGCTGATGGCGGAGATCTGCCGGCCGTAATCCGGCTCGCCGCGATGGGTGGTGCGGCGGTAGGAAAAGAAGCGCGCCTCGTCCTCATAGGTGCAGAGGCCGAGCTTTTCCGCCCTCACGCCGGCGGCCGACAGGCGCGCGAGCGTAAAGGCAGGAAGGTCGAACATGGCGTGGTCTGCGCGCCCGGAGGGCGTGAAGAAGCGCTGATAGGCGGCGTCGTGCCCGCAGAAGCGTTCCACGAATTCGGGGCCGACCTCGTAATTATCAGGCCCGATGGAGGGGCCGAGGCAGGCTCGGATGTCCTCGCGCGCCGCGCCCAGCGCCACCATGGCGGCGACGGTGTTTTCCAGAACGCCCGTTAAGGCGCCTTTCCAGCCGGCATGGGCTGCACCGATGACGGCAGCTTGCGTGTCGGCGAAGAGGATCGGGCCGCAATCGGCCGAGAGAACGCCGAGCACGAGGCCGGGCGTTGCCGTGACCAGCGCGTCCGCCTCGGCGCGTGAGCCGTTATAGTCCGTCCCGATGGTCACGACGTCGGGCGAGTGAACCTGGTGGACGGTGGCAAGCCGCTCGACGGGCTGGCCGAACCAGGCCGCGACACGCGAACGATTTTCCGCCACATGCGCACGGTCGTCTTTCGATCCCAATCCGACATTGAGACCCGCATAGAGGCCCTGCGAGACGCCGCCCGCGCGGGTGAAGAATCCATGCGCGATTGCCGCCGGTTCGGAAGCGAGGAGGGGGCTCTGGATAGGGGATGGCAAGGCGTCGTCCGGCATTGGTCTTTCGCCCTTTTCAACTGTGGGTGTTTGCGTGGAAGCCGGGCGATGCCCGAACCGCTCGCCTCTGATTTGCGCGGGATGTTGGCCTTTTGCCGCCCGTCCTGTCAATCGCACCGGCAAAACACCCGGGCGCCTTGGGATCCAAAAGACGGCTTCGCTCGAGCCTCGAGATCGACCACCAGGTCGATGTTTTCAGGCCTGGAACGGCACCAGCGCGACAGCGGGATGGCTGACGGCGAGCACCTTGAAAAGTTCGCCCATCTTGCCTTCGCCCGAGCCCGAAAGGCGCTCGGCATCCTGCCGCACGCCCTCCTGGACGATGATGTCCTTGCCGCGTGCAAGCGCCTCGGCACGCTCGCGTATGCCCATGGCGACGAGAAAGTCGCCCTGATAGGTGAGCCCGTTGATGCGGAGACCCTCGGCGACGGCACGGCGGGCGAGCTGCTCGAAATCGACATGGCTGGTGATATCGGCTTCACCCGGATGGGCGAGCGGAGGATCGAACTGATGGTCGCGCACGGCCTGGAGCGTATCGCCATAATTGGTGGCCATATGCCCGTAGTCGATGATGAGGGCCGAGCCGTCGCTGCGCTTCAGCCGTGCCGAGATTGCGGCCATCACGGCGTCGCGGGCCGGGGCGACCTCGAAGATCGTGCCGAGGGGGATCCGGTCTCCGGGCGGAAGCAGATCGGGATCAATCGTGGCAACGCCGGCGGTGAAGCAGAGATTGTCGTTCGCATCGAGGCCGACCATGCGTTCTCGAAAGCCCTGCTCGGTCTTGACGAACTGGCGAATGGGAATGGCGTCGAAGAGCTCGTTTGCGACGAGGAGCAGGAAGCCGTCGGGGATCTCCTCGAAGCTCTCGTGCCAGGCGATCTTGAACTTGTGGGCAACCAGGGTCTGGCTCTGGACCTTCTGCAGCCGCTCGCTGGTCTCAACCAGATGGACCTTGGCTTTCTCGTAGAGGTCCGGCGAAAGGCGCGAGAGAACGCGCAGGATGTCCGCCATCATCGTGCCGCGGCCGGGCCCGATTTCCGCGATGACGACGGCATCCGGCTGTCCGTGCCGGCGCCAGGCCTCGAAGAGGAACATCCCGATGAGCTCGCCGAACAGCTGGCTGATCTCGGGGGCGGTGATGAAGTCGCCGCCCTGTCCGAAAGGTTCTCGCGTCCGGTAGTAGCCGTGTTCGGGATCTGCAAGACAAAGCGCGAAGTAGTCGGTCACGCTGATCGGCCCTGTTGCGAGGATGATCGCCTTGATCTTGTCGCTGAGCGGCGTCGTCATAGGCGGCCTCTCTGCATTGCGCCGGCCCGGCGGGCGCGCAAAATGGCCCAGAGACCCAGGCCGACCATCGGCAGCGACAGGAGCATGCCCATCGTCAGCCAGCCCCCGGCGAGGTAACCGATCTGCGCATCGGGCTCGCGGAAGAACTCCACGAAGATGCGGGCAAGGCCGTAACCGGTGATGAAGACGCCGGCGACGAGGCCCGGCGTCCGCAGGGCATGGCGCTTGTAGATCAGGAGGGCGAGCACGGTGAGCAGGAGAATGCCCTCGAGCCCGGCCTCATAAAGCTGGCTCGGATGGCGAGCAAACGGACCGCCGGTCGGAAATACGATCGCCCAGGGCATCGAGGACAGGCGACCCCAGAGTTCGCCGTTGATGAAGTTGGCCAGACGCCCGAAGAGCAGGCCGATCGGCACGACGGCCGCAACAACGTCGAACAGGCTCCAGATCGGAATAGACCGCTTGCGCGCAAAGATCAGCATGGCCAGGATCGTGCCGATGAGGCCGCCGTGGAACGACATGCCGCCGTTCCAGATTTCGAAGGCGCGCAGCGGATTGGCGACGACCGAAGGAAGGTCGTAAAACAGGATGTAGCCGATCCGTCCGCCGCCCACGATCCCGACCGCGACCCAGAGCAGGAAATCGTCAAGATCGACCTCTGTGATCGGCGCCGTGCCACCCCAAAGCGTCTCGTTGCGAACGATCCGGCGCGCGTAGAACCAGCCGAGCAGAATGCCCGCGACATAGGCGAGCCCGTACCAGTGGATCTGCAGCGGCCCGATGGCGATCAGGACAGGATCGATCTCCGGAAACGGCAGAATCGAAAGAAGGCTTGCGATGGGTTCCAAACGACGTGCTTCAGCCTCGGTTTACCCGGCCGGTCCTTGGCGACCCGACGATGGATCAGGACCCGCGGCGGGTCGTTCACTGCGAAGCGACCTTGGCCGCATCCGCTGCCCCGAACCATGGCGGGCGGCATGCATGGGGTCAAGCGACGGCGGAGCGGCAAGCCTCATGATTCACTGGTTTTTCCTTGCAACCGGGTCTCGCCTCTCCTACCTCCATGTCATGGGCGCCGTGCGGCGCTTCAACCGCGATCCCGGAGGGACATGATGACGACGACAGGTGGAAGCCGCATCCTCGACGATCTTGCCAAGCTGATGACGGATGCAGCCGGTGCGGCACAGGGCGTGCGACGCGAGGCGGAGACAATGTTCCGGACGCAGGGCGAGCGCATCCTCAACACGATGGATGTGGTCAAGCGCGAAGAGTTCGACGTGGTGCGGGAGATGGCGCTCCGGGCCCGCGAAGAGAACGATGCACTGCTGGCGCGTGTTGCGCTGCTCGAGGCACGGCTCGCCGAAAAAGACTGATCGACCCGGCGCGTTTCCGGAACGAACACGGCAAAGCGGGGAGGACTTCCCCGCTTTTTTTGTCTGTCCGGTCGCCCCGCTGCCGCAGGAACCGTTCTTCGGCCGGAAGAGGGGTCGACACGCGCCGAAATCGAGAAAAAAATCGGCCCTGTGGACATCCCTAAAAAACGCAATCCGCTGAATCCTTTACTGACTCAGGCTGAATCAGTTTCCAAAGCTCTATC
Organism: Rhizobium sp. Leaf384; assembly: GCF_001424065.1. Taxonomy (GTDB): domain Bacteria; phylum Pseudomonadota; class Alphaproteobacteria; order Rhizobiales; family Rhizobiaceae; genus Ferranicluibacter. The sequence goes on along the minus strand of NZ_LMQE01000007.1, from coordinate 69,918 downwards.
CACAGCTGCGATGCCTTTTTTGGGTGGTCGGGGCTGGTCTGCAGACTCCGGCGTTATACACTGATTTTACAAGATGATTCGAAACGGGTCACACGAGATACGGGCAGGGTCATCGGTTCGGCTTCGTCGTGCGTTCGTCGATCATTCCATGTTGTTTCCGGTGTTGTCGGGCCTGCGGGGCTTCGCGTGAAGACGCGACGGCGCATGCCGCGCTGGAACTTTGAAGGTGAAGCATGAGCCTCGTAGAACTGGAACTGCAGCGTCAATCCAATCCGGTCGACATGATCGAGTTCGTCGCGGCCAACAACGACTGGAGCTTCGAGCGCTCTGGCGAAGATGAAATCGCGATGACGGTCGAAGGCAAGTGGTCCGACTATCATGTCTCCTTCTCCTGGATGGAGGAGTTCGAAGCGCTCCATCTCGCCTGCGCCTTCGACATCAAGGTTCCCGAGAGCCGCGTCAACGAGGTCATTCGGCTTCTCTCCCATATCAATGGTCAGGTGCTGATGGGGCATTTCGATCTGTGGCGGCAGGAAGACGTCGTGATCTTCCGTCAGTCGCTGCTGCTGTCCGGCGGCGCCGAGCCGACAAACCGGCAGGTCGAGGTTCTCCTGTCGAGTGCGCTTGACGCTTGCGAAAGCTATTTCCAGGCCTTCCAGTTCGTGGTCTGGTCTGGCGTCGATGCGGAGCGTGCGGTCGAGGCCGTGATGTTCGAAACGGTCGGAGAGGCCTGACGATGGCGGCGAGCGGCGTGGGCCCGATCGTCCTTGTCGGGGCCGGCAACATGGGCGGCGCTATGCTGTCCGGCTGGCTGAAAAGCGGCATTTCGGGTGCCGACCTTCTGGTGCTTGACCCGGGTCCTGCGCCCGCGATGGCCTCCCTGATTGCCGGACATGGCGCGCGTCACGCGACTGCCGCACCGGAGGGCGTCACGGCCTCCGTCCTGTTTCTGGCCGTCAAGCCGCAGGTGATGGAAGCGGTGCTTCCCGCGCTGTCCGGTCTCGTCGGGCCGCAGACGGTCGTCGTTTCGGTCGCCGCCGGCAAGACGCTCGGCTTCCTCCAGTCCCATCTCGGCACAGCCGCCATGGTACGGGCCATGCCGAACACCCCGGCCATGATCGGTCGCGGCATTACCGGCGCCTTTGCCAATGGGCAGGTCGACAGCGAGCAGCGTGCCCGCGTCAACGATCTTCTAAAGGTTTCCGGCCCCGTCGAATGGGTCGACAGCGAAGCGGATATCGATGCTGTGACCGCACTTTCGGGCAGTGGGCCTGCCTATGTTTTCTATCTCGTCGAATGCATGGCGGAAGCCGGTCGCAAGGCCGGGCTTCGGGCGGACCTTGCCATGCGTCTCGCACGGGAAACCGTCGCGGGGGCTGGAGAATTGCTTCACCAGTCCCCCGATGACGCCTCCAGGCTACGCCAGAACGTCACCTCGCCGGGAGGCACCACGGCCGCAGCCCTTGCCGTCCTGATGGCCGACGATGGCCTGCAGCCGCTTCTGACCGCTGCCGTCGCCGCGGCGCGGCAACGCGCCGAAGACCTGGCGAATTAAAAAAGACCTTGGCCCGGCTGGAAGGCCAGGCCAGCCAGATTGTCTCAAACGGGCAAACTCCGATGACCGATACCATCAGTTACGCTGACTTCGAACGGGTCGATATCCGCACAGGCACGATCGTCGAGGCATCGGCTTTTCCGCAGGCACGCAAACCTGCGATCAAGCTCGTCATCGATTTCGGTCCCGAGATCGGACGGAGGACATCCTCCGCACAGATCACCGTCCACTACGATCTCGAGACCCTCGTCGGTCGACAGGTTCTCGGCGTCGTGAACTTTCCGCCCCGGCAGATCGGCCCGTTCCGGTCCGAAGTCCTGACATTGGGTTTCGAGGACGCGGATGGCGCCATCGTTCTCGCCGCAGCGGACAAGCCGGTGCCGAATGGCCGAAAACTTCTTTAGCGCGCGCCGCTGATGACAATGAGGCATGTCTCTGTAGGATAAGCGACGTCGTTCGAGCGGACGCGGCGCGTCGTGCCTTGTTGATCGTGGCTGCGAAAAACCCTGATCGTCGGCACGCGAAGGGTCGTCTCGACAGGCACGCCACTCCCCCAGCCATAATCTTAGTAAAATCTAATTTTGATATTTTCTATTTAGGTGTTCCTTAAATAGTTCGCGATAGCATTTCTGCACAACCGGTTACACCACGCTGTCCCCTTCCCATGGACGATCGTGCGACCGGCGCCTGGCAGGAATGAAGGTCTTCCTGCTCCTGTTCCTTTTGGGAGTTTTGGATGACAGAGCTTCGTCGTCAACCGCGCATGAAAACCTACAAGTTCGGCCGTGTCATCTTCAACGACGGGCGATCGACCGTTGACTGCATCTTGAGAAACATCTCGGATCACGGTGCGAAACTGTCGTTCAACGTGGTGCCGGCGATCCCGGATCGCTTTCGCCTGACATTCTCGGACGGCACGACGCGGTCATGCAGCGTGGCCTGGCGGAAGTCGCTCGACGTCGGCGTGTCGTTCATGTCTGTTGAGGACGCTCCGGTTACGGCGCCGCACACTGGCGAAACCCCGTGAAACCGTGTCGTTCGGCGGGAGGCCTGCGGCTCCGGTCGCCGCGCTTCCGCGCGGATCCGGCCCCGGTCGGGCGGCTGGTGCGCGACAGCTCGGGCGTTGCGGCCGTCGAGTTCGCGATCGTTGCGCCCGTTTTCCTCCTGCTCATGGTGGGACTCGTCGACCTCGGCCTTGCCTACCATGCGAAACTGAAGGTCAACGCGGCGATTTCGGCTGCCTCCTATTATGCCTTCCAGACGGGGCAGGCACTCACCGCGGCGTCGGCTGGAGCCTACACGACGCATGTGGCAGACGTTGCGAGCAGCCTTCTGGCCGATCTTGGCAGCGATCTCGCGGTTCACGTGGTCGTCAATGACGACCCCTCGGGCGCGAAGGCATCGACCACATTCTGCGTGGCGGGCTATCCCCCCATCTTTACCGCGGCCGGTGCGACGAGCAGCAGCTGTGGCGGCAATCTCACCTCCGGCAAGTTCGTCTCGATCGGCGTCAGCGGAACCATCACCCCGATCTTCCTGTCCGCAAATCTGTTCGGCGGTTTCCTTGCGATCGCCGACGCGTCGCTGGTTCGGGTCCAATGAGGCGCGGCTTCATTGTGCGGCGGGATGGCGCGACGGCCGTGGAATTCGCCCTGATCGCACCGGTGTTTTTCGCCATGATCTTCGGCACGATTGCTCTCGGCGTCGCCATCTGGTTCACAGCGGTGCTCAATGACGTCGCGTCCGAGTCCGCGCGCTGCATCGCCGTGCACGCGTCCACCTGCAACACGCCCCCGGCCGGGTGCCCCGCCGACGCGGAAACATGCTTCGTCATCAGCCTTGCCGATGACAGGGGACTGGTCGGGTTGTCGCCGGGAGACGTTCTCATCGACCGGCAGTCCACGGCGGGAGCCGCCGTGATGACGAACGTCTCCCTGACCTTCAGCGTCGATCTCCTCGGCTATGCCTTCACGCTTCACGGCCGTGCGGCCTATCCGAACAGTTGACGATCTCGAGGGGACGGACATGCACGTGGACGAGCGGCGCGGGGCGAGGGCCATGAAGACCTTCCGGCGGAACGACGAGGGGTCGGTTGCGGTTCTCTCGGGGTTCACGATCCTCGTGTTCCTGATGATCTGCGCCCTGGTGCTCGAGAGCTCCCAGCTCTATGTCGAGAAGCTGCGGGCGCAACGTGCCGCCGATATTGCAAACCTCGCCGCTGTCAACACCAAAACGCCGATCGTCGGCGGCGCGCCGAGCGCCATGGCGGAGGCAACCGCGCGACAGATGGCGGTCGTCAATGGATATCCGGCGGGCGAGGTTCGGACGGCGGTGACGACAGGTTCGAGCGGGACGCCCGAACTGACCAGTCGCATCGCGCACGAGAGTCCGCTCATCTTCGGGCAGGTTCTCACGGCAGACCCGTTCGTCCTGATCGGGGGATCGTCGTCCGCGCAAGTTTCGACAGCCGGGGGCGACTGCCTGAGGTCCACGTTCGGACCCGTCAAGATCTTCGACAGTGCCCGTGTGAAGGGAACCGATTGTCAGGTCGCGTCGGCAGGGGCGTTCGCCGTTTGTATGAACGCGGTTGCAGAGGTGCGCTCCGTCGAGGTCGCTCTCCCGAAAGCGTGGCAGGCGATGTACATCTGTCCGGGCGTAACGCTGACGCCACCGCTGGCGAGCTTCAGCTTCGACACGCCCAGCGTCGATCCGCTGGCGGAGGATGACCGCATCGTGGCGATCCGCAAGCGGCTTGCCGGCATGACGAGGTGGGCATACGGAACGCAGATCCCGGAACGACCGCTCCATCCGGAGACATCGGGCGGCAGCGACGAGGTCTATACACGTCAGACGGTGACGCTTCCGTCGTCGCGCGCCTATCGCAGATTGTCCATTTCCGATTCGGACGTGACGTTCCCCGGCACGGGTTCTGCTGACCCCGGCTGCCTGAAGCCTACGATCATCAGCGGTAACATGGTCTTTTCGGGCGTCAATCGCGTGCATCTCGGATCGGGCTGCTACGCCATCGGCGGCGTCATGAGCAACGAGGACGGCGCCGACACGCGTTTCGATCTGCTTCCCGGCGCGGACGTCACCCTTGCGTCGAAGAGTTACCTCCAGAACAAGGCAGCGACCCTGCACTTTGCGGACATGAAGGTTTCGTTTGAGGGCGATGTCGTCAACGGCGACAAGGGAAGCTTGACCTTCGGCAACGGACCCTTCCTGTTTGGCGGCGGCATCGTGAACGGGACCGGCAAGCTGACGTTCGGCAGCGGTCCCTTCTACGTCAACGGCGGCTCGATCATAAACAGTTCGGGGACGCTCTCCTTCGGCAACGGAAAGTTCTACCTCTGGGGCGGGTCGATGGCGAACGCCGGCACGGGCACGCTGTCGTTCGGCGATGGCGGCTTCATCTTCTTCGGCGGCACGGTCACCAATGTCGCGGGGATGTTGCGGTTCGGAGACGGACCTTTCGAGTTCTGGGGCGGATCTCTGGCGCTGGGCGAGCGCTCGCATACCGTCTTCGGAGCGGGCAATATGAACTTCTACGGAGGAACGGCCTATTTCCACGGCGCGAGCACACAGATCGGCGGAACGACCCGTCGCGACGGGAAGGTCGGCTCCAGTTCGCTGTTCTTCTATGGCGGTTCGTTCTCGATGCAGACGCAGAGCCTGACGGCCGTCGGGACAACATTCGCGTTTTACGGGGGCAGCGTCGGTCTGCGGGGGATCGGTGCCATGCACATGACGGCGCCGACGGCCGATGCTCCCACCTTCGGCTATAAGAACGTCTTGTTCTTTCTCGATGGCGGCACGCTCAACCTCTACCAGGGGGATGTCGACGATGTTCTTTCCGGCATCATTTACGTGCCTCGATCCTTCATCGAGATCTACGGCAGCCAGACCGTGACGATGCCGAGTGATGGCTGCCTTCAGCTGGCGGGTGCCGCTATCGACATCTTCCAGAAGGCGTCTCTCGACATGCGTCCCTGTGCGAGCAAGGGAGAATCCGGCGTCAGGGCGACGTTGACGCGCTAAAGCGCGTCGCGCTTCAAGGTCTTGTTTTGTTGCATGTCGTTTCCCGAAATCGCTGCGCACGTTCGGGCGACCTGCATGAGCGCGGGTTTCATGCGGGAACGCGGGCGATGGCTCTGAGGCCTCCGAGCGGGCTGTCGGAGAGCGTCACGTTGCCGCCATGGCTTCGGGCGATGTCGCGGGCGATGGCGAGGCCGAGCCCCGTCCCCGTGCTGTCGAGATTGCGCGCTTCGTCCAGCCGGAAGAACGGCTTGAAGACATCCTCGCGGGATCGCTCCGGAATGCCCGGACCGTTGTCGTCGATGGTGATCGACAGCCATCGCTGCCCGTGTCTTGCCTCGATATGGATCGTGTCGGCATAGCGGTAGGCGTTGGAAGCGAGATTGAGAATGAGGCGCGTGAAGGCGTTGGGACGCACGCGGACCTCGTCGTCGCCTTCGACCAGCGTGGTCAGCGTCTTGCCGTGCAGTTCGGCTTCGGCCGACAGGCGCGTCATGACATCCGTCAGCTTCAGCGTGCCGACATCCTCTTCCGCCTCGCCGCGCACGAAGGCGAGGTATCCCTCGAGCATGCTCTGCATGTCCTCGACGTCCTGGTTGAGCGGCTGGAGATCGGGATTGTCGCCGGCGATGGCCAGTTGCAGCTTGAAGCGCGTGAGAATGGTGCGCAGGTCGTGGCTGACGCCCGACAGCATCGTGGTTCGCTGCTCGATCTGCCGCTCGATCCGTTCGCGCATCTGGATGAAGGCAAGGCCGGCCCGGCGAACCTCCTCGGCGCCGCGGGGCGAGAAATCATCGATCTTCTGGCCCTTGCCGAAGCTCTCGGCTGCACGGGCGAGATGCAGGATGGGTCGGATCTGGCCGCGCAGGAACAGGATGGCGATGAGGAGAAGCACCAGCGACGCGCCGACCATCCAGACAATGAAGATATGCGTGTTGGAGGCATAGGCGGCGTTGCGACGCATGGTGACGCGAAGAATCCGGGCACCATCGAGCTTGATCCGGACGTAGACCTCGTCCTCGCTGCTCGAGGTGTCGAGCCAGAAGGGCAGCTTGGTTTCCTGACGGATTTCGTCGGACAGAATGCGGTTGAGAATGTCGAAATAGGGCTGGCGGACCGGCATCGGCAATTCGCCCCCGTTTTCCACCGATATGGTGAGACCGAGCTGGCGTCGGGCGATCGTCTCGATGGCCGGATAGGATGTGGGCGGCATCGTGTTGATCAGGTCGATGACCGCCGCAATATCCGAGGTCACGGCCGCAGACAGACGCTGGGTGACGAGCTGCCAGTGGCGTTCCATGAAGACGAAGGCGACCACGGACTGCAGCAGCACCATGGGAATGATGACGATCAGCAGCGAGCGGGCATAGAGCCCCATGGGCAGGTGCCGACGGAGCCAGCGCGCCAGCGAACTGCGCGGCTTCTCACCGCGCTCCGTCTTGGTCTGGCGGATGGCCTCGATCATCAGTGTCCTTTCGGTCGCCGGGAACGGCGGCATCTGTGCAGGCGCAGCCCAACGCTGCCTTCGGCGGCCCGTCGGCGCGCGCTGAGTTCTTGTTTTGATGCATGTCGTTTCTCGAAACCGCTGGAAACTTTCAGGCGACATGCATTAGTCGATGGCGAGCTTATAACCGATCCCGCGAACGGTCTGCAGCCAGACGGGGTTGGAGGGATCATCCTCGATCTTTCGGCGCAGGCGGTTGATCTGGACGTCGATCGTGCGTTCTCCGACCTCGGTATCGTCGCTGACCAGCTCGTGGCGCGGTATGGTCTCTCCGGCGCGCTGGGAGAACAGCATCATGATCTCCTGTTCGCGATCCGTCAGGCGGATATGGTCGGCGCCGCGACGCAGCTCGCGGCGGACGACGGAGAAGGTGAAGGGCCCGAAAATGACCTGCTCTACCTTTGGCGCCTGCACCGGCATGTTGCGCCGCAGGATGTTGTTGATGCGCAGCACGAGCTCGCGCGGATCGAAGGGTTTTGGCAGGTAGTCGTCGGCACCCGCTTCCAGACCTTCGACCCGGGCATTCGTTTCGGCCAAAGCCGTGAGCATGATGATCGGCACGGATTTCAGGCGGCGCAAACTCTGGGTCAGCGAAATTCCGGTCTCGCCCGGCATCATGACATCGACGATGAGAAGGTCGTAATCAATGCCGGTCAGACGGCGGCGCGCCTCGTCCGCATCGGCTGCTGTCGTCACGCGGAACCCCTGTTCGACCAGATAGCGATTGAGGAGGTCGCGAATGCGCCGGTCGTCGTCGACGATCAGGAGATGCGGCGCATCGTCGGGGAGAGAGAAGGGTTTCGTCATCGTGGTCGATCCCTGATGTCGTTCCGGTCACCCCGGTTCAAGGAGAGGTGGCCGTTGTCGTGTCTCGAATGTCGTCCGGACCGGTTCCGATCCGGTCTCGCTCCCGATGACGCTAGACCGGTCCGGTCTTCATGCCGGCGAGGAACTGGCGGACGGTGTCGCGTCCTTCGGGCCCGAGCTTTGCCAAAGCATCGGCGATGCGCTTCGACTGTGGCTGCGCCAAGGCCTTGGCCAGCGCTTTGCCGTTCTGCGTCGTGTAGAGCATGCGCTGGCGCCGATCTTCCGGGCCGGCAACCTGATGGATGTAGCCGCCGTCGATCAGCTGCTTGAGGACGCGGGCCAGGCTCTGCTTGGTGATCTTCAGGGTTTCCAGCAGGTCGGCCACGGTCATTCCGGGTTCACGGTCAACGAAGTGGAGAACCCGATGATGCGCCCGCCCGAAACCGCGCTTTTCCAGGATGACGTCGGGATCGGAGGTGAAGTCCCGATACGCGAAGAAGAAGAGCTCGATCAGTTCGTAATCGAGCCCGGCGCGCTCGGAAGAGGTCGGCTTCGCGCTGATATCGCCGGCCGAGGCTTTCGCCTGTGCAGGCGACACCTTGTCCGCGGGGAGATCTCGTTCAGCCAAGGGGGTCTGTTCTGCCAATGCCTATGTCCTGCGGATCTCGTGTCCCTGGGTTGCGTATCGTCCTGCCGTCCTGGGCCATCGCACGCATATACCTGCCTCTTTCTACCGTTTGCGGCAGCGCGCGACCAGCAGGAAAGCGCGTTTGTTGCGGGTTTGCAACAGCCCGTTTTGGCCGCGGCGAAATAGGCCCGCGTCAGGGGCTCCCGGCGGAACCTTTCCCGGAGAAACGCATTCCGGGCTCAGATACAAGGACCCGTACCATGCAGACCGACACACTCTCTCCCGTTTCCTCGACCGCCGAACAGCTCCGCCCGGTCGTGATCACCGTGGTGCTTGCGAAGGTTGCGGTCTTCGCCCTGTTGATGACGACGCTCAACTACCCTGTGCTTCCGAGCCTGAGCGCCGGCGACGCACTGGAAATGGCCGCAGTCCGTTAATCACCCCCGCGCGACAAGGCGTCGGCACACGACGCTTTTCCCTCTCGTCCGTGCTTCGCCAGCGCGCGACGCTGTTCCGGCGGACGTCGGCGAAATCCCCGCCGCCGGATCGGCGGTTTCCCTCGGCGGGCGTTCCGCCTATACCGGCATCACGTCGCACGCTCCGTCGAGCGCTGCGTCAGATGTAGGTTTCGCCCGCTCCTGGCAGAGCGGTCGCAGATGAGGGTCCCCATGCTTCAGGCAGGCATCATTCCGGTCACGCATTTTCAGCAGAACTGCACCATCCTTTTCGACAGCGAAACCAAGGAAGGCGTCGTCGTCGATCCGGGCGGAGACGTCGATGTCATTCTGCAGACGGTGCGGGAGAACGGTATCGCGCTTCAGGCGATCTGGCTTACCCATGGGCATATCGACCATGCCGGTGGCGCCAAGGAGCTGAAAGAAGCGACCGGTCTTACGATTGTCGGCCCGCACGAAGACGATCGCCCGCTTCTCGAGAAGCTCGAAGCGCAGGCCGAGCGCTTCGGCCTGACCATGAAGGTTGAAAACGTTCTGCCGGATCGCTGGCTGGTGGATGGGGACACAGTCTCGTTCGGCAGCCATGTCTTCGACGTCCTGCACTGTCCCGGTCACGCGCCCGGCCATGTCGTCTACGTCAACCAGACCCAGCGGTTTGCCCATGTCGGCGACGTTCTGTTTCACGGATCCATCGGCCGAACGGACCTGCCGGGCGGCAATCACGAGCAACTGCTTCATTCCATCCGGACGAAGATCCTGCCGCTCGGCGACGATTTCGGATTTATCTGCGGTCACGGCCCGGGCGGGCAGATCGGCGAGGAACGCCGGACGAACCCGTATCTGCGCGGTCTCTGACTCAGAGACCCGATCCTCTGGCAAAGAAAAAGGCCACGCTTCGCGAGAAGCGTGGCCTTTTTCTTGTACGGCGACCGTGGTTGGTCAGCCGGCGTTGCAGAAGTAGGAGCGGCCGTCATAGCCAATGAAGGTGCCCGTGCGCGAATCGAACGAACGGTAGCGGTTCGAGCAGTAGCGGTACCAGGACGGCGACCAGGGCTCGAGCGAACCGTAATTGTTGACGACGACCGGACGCGGGCGACGATAAACCGGTGCCGGTTCGTAGTATTCGTCCGCAGGCGGGTCGATATAGACGCGCTCTTCACTGCGGTAACGCGGCTGGCTGGCAATGGCGCCACCGACGATCAGCCCTGTCGCGAGGCCAACGGCGCCAAGAGCGAGACCGTCATTGTCCCGATGGTGATGACGGCGATACCGCCAATCGTCCGCATGCGCCGGCGTCATGCTCGGCAGCACTGCAGACAAGGAGGCGATGGTAAGAACTGCAGCTTTGACCAAGGTCTTCATAGCGTTGATCCTGTCTCCCGGGGCGAAACGGCTCGCCCCTTACGATGAACCCACATTAGGTGAGTTAAACTGAATGCAGGGTGAACGGTACGTTTTCGTGGCGACAGCGGCCGAGATGGCGTCCTTTTTGTCAGACAGGGGTGACATACCGCAGGCGAAGGGGGAGGTGACGGTTCTGCGATGCAGACGACGTCCGACCGTCGCCACGCCGGATCTGCAGATGTGCAAGGCGCACGTCGCCGATACCGCACCTTCGCTTTACGTGCTTGTTTTGATGCATGTCGTTTCCCGAAACCGCTGCACATTTACGGGCGACATGCATTCGGGGACGCTTCCTCTAAAAGCCCGGCGCCACCGTCCCGTCCGTCAACCGCGAAGGGCGTGTCATCGCCGGCGGACGCCCGGCATGCAGGCCGTGCGGAACAACAGGCCGACGCCACGACAGGCCGGGATAACACGCCGCTTGCCGCATACCGCGCACGTCGGCAAGCTGTCGCTCGACCGCACGCCACGCCTTATCCCGGTAGAGCGCAGCAACGAAAACCCGGCGCGGACGCCAGGTTTCCGCTCTGTCGTCGGAGGGGTTGCTGTGGTCAGCCCGAGACGTTCAGGTTGACGGCCTTGGGGCCCTTGCCACGGCGGTCCGGCTCTGTGTCGTAGCTGACCTTCTGGTTTTCGGTCAGTCCGTTGAGACCGGAGGCCTGGACAGCGGAGATGTGGACGAAGATGTCCGCGCCGCCATTATCGGGCTTGATGAAGCCAAAGCCCTTGTCAGTGTTGAAGAATTTTACAATGCCGGTTTCGGCCATGCGTCAGGTCCTTTTTCCTCTGCCCGGATGCGGCGAGCAGCATTACGACTGTGCCCAAGTGGGCGATTTGCAGGCATGTCTCGACTGTGAGGAAAGGTCCTGTCATTCATGTCCCGTGCCGGATCTACCGCCCCGACACGGACCACCCGGAGAATTCTTGCGTCTCCAGTGCGCACTTATTCTTAAGGTCTTCCCGTGTTCGCAGATTGCCCGAACACAGTAAACTTGATGCGTTTGTTTTCAATTGGCAAGCGAAAGTTTATTGAAAGAAGTCAGGCGGTTGCGTTTGTCTAATTTCAACGCACCTGCCGATAATCCTCGCTTTTACCTCCGAGATTGCAAGCTATTGAAACTATTTTAGTTTGAGAACGGCGTGGTGAAAATTTAGGCTGAGAACGACATTCGATGTCGTGATCGCGGGTGTGCAGCATCGGCATCCGGATCGTGCGGCAGGAGCGGGAAAAGCCGTAAGACTAGGCTAACCTACTGATGCGACAGTGTTCTCTCCGCCCGCTTGCGGCCAAGCTCAGGCACGATCTCGACCATCAACATGGCGGCAAAAATGATGAGTCCGCCGAGATAGCCGATGGGTGCGATGGTTTCGCCCAGAAGCAACACGCCGAAGAATGCTGCAAACAATGCTTCACTCGAAAGGAAGATCGCCGCCTGCGGCGCCGTGGTGTAGCGCTGTCCCACCACCTGCAGGGTAAAGGCGACCCCGCTCGAGAAGATGCCGGAATAGAGAAGCTCCGGTATCGTTGCCTTGATGGCATCGAACGACAGCGGCTCCAGCACCAGCGCCAACCCGCCGGCGAGAACGGCGCATGTCGCGAACTGCACCAGGGAGAGGGCGAAAGGCCGGCCGCTGGAGTGCGCGAAGACGGTGATGAGAATGACCTGGACCGCGCAGAAGAGCGCGGCGAGGAGGGTGAGGAGATCGCCGCGTGTCAGCTGCGACAGCGCGCCGCCCGAAAGCAGGAAAATGCCGAGAAACGACAGGCCGGCTGCCGGCCAGATGATCCAGTGCGGCCGCCGGCGCAGGAAGAGAACCGTGAGAATGGGAACGAGCACGACATAGAGGCCGGTGAGGAAACCGGAATTGGCAACGGTGGTCGTCATGATGCCAATTTGCTGCGCGAGGACGGCGAGGCACAGGGAAAGGCCGATGGCAACGAACCCGCGCAGGTCGCGGGCGGCCAGCGGAACGGGCGCCTTCTGACGCTCCCGCACCGCGAAGGGGGCGAGCACGAGGGCGGCAATCGTAAAGCGCAGGCACGTGAACCAGAGAGGGCCGATGGTTTCCATGGCGGTGGACTGCGCCACAAAGCCGGCGCCCCAGATAGCACCAGCGAGAAGAAGAATAAGATTGGCCTGAATGCGTGTCACCCGCTGCTCCTCCACGGCTTGGTAGCGTTTCGGCTAGCAGCCAGAGGGGGGCATGACAAGATCGTCAGTCGCGCGAGACTTACAGTGCTGCGACGAAAACCGCGTTGGGGCCGGCGACGATGCGGCTCTGCAGGAAGAGGCCTTTGCCGACCAGCATCATGCCGGCGAGCGCGACGATGACGATGGCGGCAACCACGATGGTCTCCAACGCGTTGAGCCCCGTGAAGAGGCCGAGGCGGTTCTGTTTGCGGTCGGGTTCGGACGCCATGGCGATCACGCTTCCCACGACAGGCCGCGGACCTGCCAGCGCCACAGGCCGAAACTGACCGTCGCCATCGCCGCACCGGCCAGCAGCATCAGCCCGATCGCGATGTGCCGTTCCGCCGGCAAAATGCGGCCGGGGAGGGCGAAGGCGCCGAGGCTGGCGAGCTGACGAGCAGACAGGATCGCACCCGTCGACATCTGGTCCGGCGCGCCGAGCGGTGCATTGTCGAGCCATAGCATCGGGCTGTTGGCTGCCGAGCCCGTTGCCTCGATCAAGGCCGGCGGCTTGCCGAGCGGAAACAGGGCATCGTCCGTCTGTTCCAGCGCGAGCCCCGTCTGCTCGAGCGAGACGCCTGTCGGCCCGCTCATTTCGACCGCCCCACGGGCCGTCGCGCTTCCGGCCATCGCACTGCCGGCCGAAACGAGGATGGCCGCGATCGTCAGGCCGAAACCCGCGCGACGCAGGAACGACAGGGGAGGTGGTGCGGATACGGACATGACGAACCTCGAGGGCAGGCGGCGGAAGGGCGTGAGCGGATAGAATGTAAAAAGCGCTCCGATATCGGCCTCATCTCGACCGAATTGCGGCATGCTCCGGCAAATGTCATGGCAAAAACAAGGCGTTTGGATAACGCGGAAATAACTGTTTTCATTAAGGAAAAATAAACCGGTGCCGCAGGCTCCGCGCAAGCTTTCGTGGTGGCGAAAACGCGCGCCGGCGCCGTGATTCGCAGGCCACTGCCGATCCATCGGCGTGCGAGATGGAATCCATCAAACCTCGTCATGCCAGCCGGTCTTGCGGCCTTTCCGCTTGAATTGACCGGCCATATTCGACATACAGCTAGCGCTCCGGGCCGTTTTCCTGCCGAGCATCCTTGTCGTAACCATCAGGACCGTCCCATCATGGCCTTTCTCACCGACGCTCTTTCCCGTGTGAAGCCCTCCGCCACCATCGCCGTCTCGCAAAAGGCGCGCGAACTGAAGGCCAAGGGCCGGGACGTCATCGGGCTTGGTGCCGGTGAGCCGGATTTCGATACGCCCGACAACATCAAAAAGGCCGCCATCGACGCGATCAACCGTGGCGAGACGAAATACACGCCCGTCTCCGGCATTCCGGAACTGCGCGAAGCGATCGCCAAGAAGTTCAAGCGCGAAAACAATCTCGATTACACCGCGGCGCAGACGATCGTCGGCACGGGCGGCAAGCAGATCCTGTTCAATGCCTTCATGGCCACGATGAACCCGGGCGACGAGGTTGTCATTCCCGCGCCCTACTGGGTGTCCTATCCGGAAATGGTTTCGATCTGCGGCGGGACGCCGGTCTTCGTCGAGGCGACGCAGGCCAACAATTTCAAGCTGACGGCGGACGATCTCGACAAGGCGATCACGGCGAAGACGAAGTGGTTCATCTTCAACTCGCCGTCGAACCCGTCCGGTGCCGCCTATTCGCATGACGAGCTGAAGGCGCTGACGGACGTCCTCCTGAAGCACCCGCATGTCTGGGTTCTGACGGACGATATGTACGAACATCTGACCTATGGCGACTTCAAGTTTGCGACACCTGTCGAAGTCGAGCCCAAGCTCTACGAGCGCACGCTGACGATGAACGGCGTGTCCAAGGCCTATGCAATGACGGGATGGCGCATCGGGTATGCAGCCGGTCCGCTGCCGCTCATCAAGGCCATGGACATGATCCAGGGCCAGCAGACGTCCGGCGCGTGCTCGATTGCCCAGTGGGCCGCCGTCGAGGCCCTCAACGGGACGCAGGACTTCATCCCGGAAAACAAGAAGATCTTCGAAGGTCGTCGCGATCTGGTCGTGTCGATGCTCAACCAGGCAACCGGCATCGAGTGCCCGTCGCCGGAGGGCGCGTTCTATGTCTACCCGTCGTGCAAGGGGCTGATCGGCAAGACGGCCCCGTCGGGCAAGGTGATCGAGACGGACGAGGACTTCGTGTCTGAGCTTCTCGAGTCCGAGGGCGTCGCGGTGGTCCACGGGTCGGCGTTCGGTCTCGGTCCCAACTTCCGCATCTCCTATGCGACGTCGGAAACGCTGCTCGAGGAAGCCTGCAAGCGCATCCAGCGCTTCTGCGCCGCCTGCAAGTAACGATAAAGAGGCGCATTTCTTGACGCTATCCGGTCATCACAGGATCTACATCTGCTTTTTCCTGTTTGCCGTGGCGTTGGGCGCGTTGCTTGCGCGCATGCCCGACCTGCAGGTTGCCCTGCAGGTCGACAAGTCCGAACTCGGCCTGACGCTCATCGGCATGGCGATCGGTGCGTTGATTTCGCTAACGGTATCATCGCCGCTGATCGAGCGGCTCGGACCCAAGGTCACAGCCTATGTCACCGTGATCGGCACGGCCACATGCTACGCGCTCGTGCCGTGGATGCCTGGGGCTGCCGGTGTCTTTGCCGTCCTGCTCGTGGCGGGCATGCTGGCGGGCGCGCTGGAAATCAATCTCAACGTCGAACTCGGGCGCATCGAAGCTGCCACCGGCCGCAGCGTGATGAACCGGGCGCATGGCTGCTGGAGCGCCGGCTTCTTCGTCACGGCCCTCGCGGCCTCGTTCATCCGCCAGTCCGGCATGACCATGGAAGCGCATCTCGGCGTCGTCCTGCTGCTGGTCATCGTCCTTGCCTGGGTCGCGATCCGTGGGCTCGAGGCCGCGCCGATCGATGCCGGGCATCTGCCGGAGGAAAAGGCGCCTGCTTTCGCCTTCCCGACCGTGGGGCTGCTGCCGCTCTGCCTCATCGGTATCGCCGCGTTCCTGGTCGAAGGTGCGGGCATCGACTGGTCGGCGATCTACATGCGGGACGTGTTCCAGTCCGAGCCTTTCGTCGGCGGGTTGGGCCTGACGCTTTTCACCTTCTTCATGGCCCTGGTGCGTCTGGTGGCCGACCCGATCGTCGAGCGTTTCGGCAGTCGCGCGGTCGCTGCCGCGCTCCTTGTGCTGTCGATCATCGGCATCCTCGCCGTCGGCCTGTCGCCGCATCCTGTCGTGGCGTTGGTCGGCTTTGCCCTGATGGGCGCCGGCTGCAGCGCCGTCTATCCGCTCGCCGTTTCCGCCGCTGCCCAGCGGCGTGACCGCGCACCGCATGTCAACGTCGCCTCGCTCGGGCAGGTGACCTTCATCATCTTCTTTTTTGCGCCGCCGCTCCTCGGCTTCGTCGCCGAGCATGCCGGAATCCGCGCCTCGTACTTCCTCTGCCTGCCGCTGGTCATGGGGGCGCTGTTCTGCGTGCCGGCTCTGAAAGGCGTCGCCACGCGCGCTGCCTGAGACGGCGCATCCCACCGCTCGCCGCCGCAACGCAAAAGGCCTGCATCGCTGCAGGCCTTTCGTATTTTCGACGATGGCGATAGGCGCGGCGCTTATTCCGCTGCCTGCTGCGTCAGCACCGGGTAATCCGTGTAGCCCTCGGCACCGCCGCCATACAGCGTGTCGCCATCCAGCGCGTTCAACGGGGCATCCTGTTTCAGGCGCTCGACGAGATCCGGGTTCGCGATGAACGGCTTGCCGAAGGCGACGAGATCGACACGGCCGCTTTCGACCGACTCGATTGCCAGCTTGCGGTCATAGCCATTGTTGGCCATCCAGGCCGCCTTGCCGCCAGCAGCTTCGTAGCGCGCACGGAGGGCTGCAAAATCGAACGGCGTGTCGCCCTGCTGGAAGTCGCGATCACCGCCCGTTGCGCCCTCGATCACGTGGATATAGGCCAGCGCGTGCTTGGCGAGACCCTCGACGACATGGTCGAAGAGCGGCTGGGGCTCGGGATCGAAGGCATCATTTGCCGGCGTGACCGGGGACAGGCGGATGCCCGTGCGGCCGGCACCGATCTCGGCAACGATCGCGTCGGTGACTTCGAAGAGGAAGCGCGTGCGATTCTCGATCGAGCCGCCATATTGGTCGGTGCGTGTGTTGGTGCCGGAGCGCAGGAACTGGTCGACGAGGTAGCCGTTCGCAGCGTGGATCTCGACGCCATCGAAGCCTGCATCCATGGCTGCGCGGGCCGCCTTGCGGAAATCCTGGACAATGCCGGCGATTTCGGACGTTTCGAGCGCACGCGGCTCTGACGTCGGGACGAACTCGCCCGTGCCGTCGGGATGGCGGATATAGGTCTTCGACTGTGCCGTGATCGCCGATGCCGACACAGGCTTGCCTTCGCCCGGCTGCAGCGATGTGTGGGAGATACGGCCGACATGCCACAGCTGCACGACGATCTTGCCGCCGGCGGCGTGGACGGCGCTCGTCACCTTCTTCCAGCCTTCCAGCGCTTCAGCCGTGTAGAGGCCGGGCACGTCGGCATAACCCTGGCCCTGATGGGTGATCGCCGTGGCTTCGGTGATGATGAGGCCGGCGGTGGCGCGCTGTTCATAATAGGTGACGTTTAGCGTGTTCGGCACTGCGCCCGGCGAGCGATTGCGCGTCAGCGGCGCCATGACGATGCGATTGGCAAGCGCGATATCGCCGGCGGTTGTGGGTTCGAAGAGAGACGTCATGGAATGTCCTTTCCAGTCGGGTCGGGGGAGGGTGAGGTTCAGAGAGCCGTGCCGATTGCGGCAAGGAACGCCTGAATGGTGTCTTCGTTACGCTTGTAGAAAATCCACTGGCCGACACGTCGGGTGGTCACCAGGTCTGCGCGCTGAAGAATGGCGAGATGCGCCGATATCGTGGATTGCGACAGTCCGACCGTTTCGAACTGGCTGGCACAGACGCCCATCTCGACAGGATGGGCCTGCGACGAGAAGTGGGCGTCGGGATCCTTGAGCTTGGTCAGGATCTCGACCCGCTTGGGATGCGCCAGTGCCTTGAGAATTTCGTTCAGGTCCATGCTGTCCGTCGCAATGCTACGATCTTTAAATCGGCTCACATCGATACATGGATCGTCGATTAACGATTTACAAGACGGGCGGGCGGGAAAGATTAGCGGACCGCAAAAAAAAGGACCTGCGGCAAAACCGAGGTCCTTGAGATGTGAAGGTCATGAAACCTCCAGAGGGGAACAGCTGATGCGGTGATACTGGGAGGGATTAGACCACCGGTGCAACAGCTCAAACGGATATGGGAAAGCATTGTGACGAAATCAACGCTCGCCCAGCGATTTCGTTGAATTTTTGCGAAGCGCAGGTGCAGCGCAGGAGATGGTCGCGACCGGCTTGTCCGCCGCAGTCCAAAATCCGGGCAAAAAAAGAGGGCCGCAAGTAAACTTGGGCCCTTTAAAATTATGAAGGTTATTCAACCTCCAGAGGGGAACAGCTGCTGCGGTGGCACTGGGAGGAAAATCGCCACCAAGATGCATCAGCTGTGGTTGATATGATCGTTTCTTAGGCGGCCAGCAATCCATATAACTGCACGGCAGCCATGCGATCCCTGCACCTCTGGCTAATTTTCAGGCAAAATTCTCTTTTCGCTTCAACGAGCTTCGAGGGTCCTTTGAAGAAAATCAGCCTTAACAACAGATTGAGGAGAGGCTAGCCACTGGCTGAAATTTCGGCACGGCCTTGGTGCCGGTCTAGAAGTTCCAGTTTCGTGCCTTGGAGACAATGAAGTCCCGGAAGACCTTCAGCTTGGCTGCGTTTTTCAGCTCGTCGGGATAGCAGAAATAGGTATCGAACGAGGGTATGTCGGCGCCGATGGGCAGCTGGATGAGGCCGGGATCGCGGCCGACGATATAGTCGGGCATCATCGCGATACCGATCCCAAGCAGGCAGGCGCGCTTGATCGAGGTCTGGCTGTTGATCTGGAGATGCGAATTGCGCGGATTGTCGCTGTCGCGCCCGGCGATCGCAAGCCAGTTGACGTCGAGCAGATAGTTGGGGGCGGGCTCGCCGAAGGTGATGATGCGGTGGTTGTCGAGATCCTCGATCGACTGCGGCTCGCCGTGCTTGTTGATATAGGACGGCGCTGCGTAGAGGTGCATGTGCACGGTAAACAGTTTGCGCTGGATGAGGTCCGATTGCTGCGGCTGGCGGAGCCGGATGGCGCAATCGGCGTGGCGCATGTTCACGTCGAGCTCCTCGTTGTCGAGGATCAGCTGTACCGACATGTCGGGATAGAGCGCCAGAAACTCCTGCACCTTGTCGGTCAGCCAGCCCTGGCCAAGGCCGACGGTGGTGGTGATGCGCAGCTTGCCGGAGGGCTTGTCGGTCGTCTCCGTAAGGAGAACCTTGACGCTTTCCAGCTTCATCAGCACTTCGTGCGCCGTGCGATAGAGAATTTCACCCTGTTCCGTCAGGATCAGGCCGCGGGCATGTCGATGGAAGAGCTTGATGCCGACGTCCTGCTCGAGCGACGACACCTGGCGGCTGATGGCGGACTGCGACAGATGAAGCTTCTCGGCCGCATGGGTGAAAGAACCTGCCTCCGCCGCAGCATGGAAGATGCGCAGTTTATCCCAGTCAAGCGGCATTCGGTCCCCCACTCAACGCCCTCGGGCGAAAGCCGTATTGCTTCCTCCGTCCGGCGCTTCTTCGTTCCCAGAGGGCACCATCGTCGATGATGCCACTTTCTCTCGCAGCGTCTACTCGGCTGCAATTGCGACGGGCATATGGCCCGCCAGAAACTTCTCGGCTTCCAGGGCGGCCATGCAGCCCATTCCGGCGGCGGTGATCGCCTGCCGATAGACATCGTCGGTCACGTCGCCGGCGGCGTAGACCCCTTCGACGTCCGTCGCCGTCGAGTCCGGCGCGGTCCAGAGATACCCATTCGGCTTCAGGCGCAGCTTGCCCTTGAAGAGCTCGGTTGCCGGCGCGTGGCCGATGGCAACGAAGACGCCGTCGATCGGCATGTCCGAGATCTCGCCGGTGCGCGTGTTGCGCAGCGATACGCCGGTGACGGAGGCCGGCATCGGCGGCTTGGGTGGCGTTCCCGTATAGGCGGCGATCTCGTGATCCCAGACGATCTTGACGTTGGCCTTGGCAAACAGGCGTTCCTGCAGGATACGCTCGGCCCGGAAGTGATCGCGGCGGTGGATGACCGTGACCGTCCTTGCGAGGTTCGACAGATAGAGCGCTTCCTCGACGGCCGAATTGCCGCCTCCGACGACGATGACATCTTTGTTGCGATAGAAGAACCCATCGCAGGTCGCGCAGGCCGACACGCCGAAGCCCTTGAAGGTCTCCTCCGTCTCGATGCCCAGCCACTTCGCCTTGGCGCCGGTGGCGATAACGAGCGTATCCGCCGTCCAGACCGTGCCGCTATCGGTCGTGAGGCGGAACGGGCGGACCGACACGTCCACCGAGGTCACGAGATCGTTGACGATCTCGGTCCCGACATGCACGGCCTGCTTCAACATCTGCTCCATGAGCCAGGGTCCCTGGATCGGATCGCCGAAGCCCGGATAGTTCTCGACATCCGTGGTGATCATCAACTGGCCGCCTTGCTCCATGCCGGCGATGAGAACCGGGTTGAGCATGGCGCGTGCCGCATAGATGGCAGCGGTATAGCCGGCCGGGCCGGAGCCGATGATGAGAAGCTTGGTGTGGCGGGCGGTCATGGCGTTTCCTTGGGCGCGACGGGAGCCTCGGTTTTCAGGCCCAGTGCGCAAAACGGGCGAGGTGGATAAGGGCAGGAGTGCTCAGTGTAGGGATGAGGGTCAAGCGGTTTCAAGTGCGCAGAACAGGATTACCACATTTGATTGACGGCGGAACGGCCTTTTGCGCGGCTTGGCGACCGTCCGCACGCCCGGTTCGCCGAGAAATGGCGACAATCATGCAGCCGAGCCGCATCTCTCTCCACTCCCATCTCCCACCATAGAATTAAACATTAGTAATTTAGGTGATTTTCTTTTAGCGTGACATCTTGGTCGACGTCGATGCTGCGGTGCGCACGCGACAGCGAGAAAAGCCCATGGTCGAGACATGATGCACAGCCGAATAGATCCCGCAAGAACGACGTCGCCCCTGGCGCTCTCCGTCTTCATCATCTGCAAGAATGAGGAGGCTTATCTCAGCAACTGCATCGAGAGCCTTGCCGGATGCGCCGAGATCGTCATCGTGGATTCCGGCTCGACCGACGGGACCGTGCCGCTCATCCGCCGCTATATCGCCGCAGGCTGGCCGATCCGGTTTTTCGAGGAAGCGTGGCGGGGCTATGCCGGGCAGAAACAGTTCGCGCTCGATCAATGCACGCAGGCCTGGTGCCTGAACGTGGATTCCGACGAGCGGCTGGATGGTCCGCTGCGAGATGCCTTGCCGCGACTGATGGCCGTCGGGGCCGACGTGGTCGGCTGGAAGATCGCGCGGCGTCCTTATCTCATCGGCTACGGATACACCCCCCTGCATGTCCGCGAGCGCAAGAATCTCAGACTCGTGCGACGGGGCGCAGGGGCCTATGACCTGAGCCAGGCGGTCCACGAAGGCATCGTGACCCACGGGATCGTGCGCAAGGCATCGACGGGAAGCCTGCTGCACTACCGGCCGCTGCGGATGGACGAGCAGATCCTGAAGGAGAACCACTATTCCACGCTGAAAGCGGACCAGGCCTACAATACCGGCCGACGCCCGAACGCCTGGAGCCTCGTGTTCTCGTCGCCGATCTACTTTCTCCGGCTCTACTTCCTGACAGGTCTCTGGCGGTGCGGCACGTCCGGCTTCATCGAGGCGATGACCGGCGCGGTCTACGCCTTCCTCACCCAGTCGAAGCTTCACCAGCGGCACGCGCTGCGCTACCGCGCCAATGACGACGATTCGCAGAGCAGGTAAGTCCGAGACATGAAAGTTTTTCACCTCCACTTCGGCAAGGATGGCGGCGCCGAGAAATTCTTCGTGCATCTTGTCCGGGCCCTTGCACACCAAGGGGTCGAACAGACGGCCGTCATCCGCAGGTCCCGCGCGTGGCGCCCTCAGATCGAGCCCTATGCGCGCATCATCGAGAGCAATTTCCGCAATCTTTCCCTCGACAGACTGACCTTGCCCATCCGGATCCGAAACCTGGCCGAGCGCGAGAGGCCGGACGCCATCATGTCCTGGGTGATGCGCGCCGGACGGCTGACGCCGCGCTACAGGCATGGACTGACGGTCTCGCGCCTGGGCGACTACCCTTCGCATCTCGACTACTTCAAGACGACGGAGATGCTCGTCTGCAATACGCCGGATATTGCCGATCATGTGCGTCGGATCGGCTGGACACGCGGCGTCGAGGTCATCTCGAACTTTACCCAGACCGACCTCGTGCCGTCGGTGCCGCGCAAGACGGTCGATACACCCGACAACGCGCCTGTCGTGATGACCATGGGGCGCTTCGTCAAGCGCAAGGGTTTCGACACGCTGATCGAAGCGGTGGCGAAGCTTCCCGGTGTCTTTCTCTGGATCGCAGGCGACGGTGCCGAGCGCGCGGCTCTCGAGACGCTCGTCCGGGAGCGGGACATGGAGGGGCGCACCCGTTTCCTCGGCTGGCAGGCGGATACGCGTCCTTTCGTTGCGGCGGCGGATGTCTTCGTCATGCCGTCGACCCACGAGCCGCTGGGCAACGTCATCCTCGAAGCCTGGGCGCAGAAGCGGCCCGTGGTGACCTCCCGGGCGGAGGGACCGTCCTGGTTCGTCAAGGAAGGCGAGAACGGCCTGTTTGCGGATATCGGCAATGCGGACCAGTTTGCCGGCGCGATTTCCCGCATCCTTTCCGATCCCGTTCTGGCCGGCGCCCTCAGCGAGGGCGGTCATGCAACGCTGATGCGGCAGTTTTCCGAAGAGGCGACGGCCGCCGCCTACATCGACCTCTTCCGTCGTCGTCCTTAGATGCAAGGCAAGCGAGGCTCTTGGCGCCCGGGATCGCGTGGCCTCGACGGCCGTCTTTTCTGCCGGCCAAAAGCATGCCCGTTAAACCTCTTGCTCCCGGCTTTGCGATGATGCAGAAACCGAATGGGTCGTCGTGCATGACTGTCTCAGGTCGAGCGGGCCCGGGCGTGTCGTGCGTGTCAGCCAGAACCGCTGCCTCCCCCAAGCGCGCCAGAGATGCTGCCGCGTTGTCGAGGCGAACAAGAGGTGGTGAACCCCGTGCTGCGCGCTGATCTCGATCAGATCGACATTAAGATCCTTCGCGAACTTCAAGCCGACGGGCGGATCACGAATGTGGAGCTTGCGGCCCGGGTCGGCATTTCCGCGCCCCCGTGTCTGCGTCGCGTGCGGCGGCTCGAAGAAACCGGAATCATCGAAGGCTATCGCACGGTGCTGAACGGCCCGATGCTCGGGCTCGATCTCGTCGCGTTCTGCATGGTGGGCCTCAAGCACCAGTCCGACGCCAACCTGAAGGCCTTTTCGGCCGCGACCACGGCCTGGCCGCTTGTCCGGCAGGCCTGGCTCGTCAATGGCGACAGCGATTTCCTTCTCCATTGCGTGGCGGAAAATCTGACCACGTTCCAGGATTTCGTGATCGAGGAACTGACCGCCAACGAGCAGGTGGATACCGTCCGCACCATGCTGACCATCCGGCAGGTCAAAAAGGTCGGGCTGGTGGATATCTGAATGGCATCCGATCGACCGCTGCACCGGCGCCTCTGGAAGCTGGCCGCCACGCTTGCCTACGGTCGACGCCGCGCCCACGCCTATGACTGGGCGCCGTCCCTGCGCATCGAACCTGCACCCTACGGCCCCGAAAAGAACATCCTCTTCAAGGGGCGGCCGGTGGGCACCCTGTTGCCGCCATCTGCGCTATCAGACTTTGCCGGCAGCGATATCACCATCGTCGGCTCCGGGCCGTCGGTCCGCGATGCCGATCTGAAGGCGCTTGCCGACCGGAGCACGCTTCTCCTCAACGGCGCCATAGCCCTCGTGCCGGAGTGCATTGCCCGTCCGCTGGCTTTCGTCGCCGAGGATGAGCGTTTCGTCTATCGTCATTTCCGCGCCTTTCTCGCCGGCCTCGACCGGACCATCCTCTGCCTCCTCTCCGTCGCGGTGCTGCGCGCAGTTCTGGAGCAGGATCCGGACTGGCTGACCGACAGGCCCGTCATCCTGATCGACAACCTGTTGAAGCCGTATGGTGAGAACAGGCGCCATCTTGCCGACGTCGCGCGCATGGCGGCCGTGACGGTGGACGCACCGACCCGTTCCGGCGTGTCGCTCGACCCGGGATTGGGCATCTTCCAGGGCGGCAGCGTCGCGGTGTCGGCGCTCCAGTTTGCGCTTTTCTGTCGCCCGCGCGTGATCGGTTTCATCGGGATCGACATATCCAACGCCGCAGAGCCGCGTTTCTACGAGAAACCCGGTGAACGGGTCTTTTCCGGTGTGTCGGAGGCCGAGGGGCGGATCCTTGCGCATATCCGTCTGGCAAAGAAGGTCGGGGAAGCGAGGGGGTCGCTGTTCGTCAATTACGCGCCAACGTCCGCCCTTCAGAAGATCGGCATTCCCTTGAGCAACCGGTTGCTCCGGGCTGACGCGCGCTTCTCAGGCTGACGGGGCGTTGCGCTCCAGCAGTCGGTCATAGACCGCGGAAAGCGCGCCCGCCTCGCGCTCGATCCCGAACTCCGCGCGGACGTGAGCAAGGCCTGCCTGGCCATGGGCCGTGGCGCGGGCAGGGGCCTGGAGGTACAGCCGAAGCGCGGTGGTCAGGGCATCTCCATCCCCCGCCGGAACGACCGCGCCGGTTTCGCCTGGACGGATCATCTCCGCATAGGCGCCGGCGTCGGACGCGACGACGGCGGCACCGGACGCCATGGCTTCCAGCGGTGTCAGGCCGAATCCCTCGTTGCGGGAAGGGGCGACCAGCAGCGAGACGCGGCGGTACCAGGGCTTGATGTCGTCGACCTCTCCCAGAAACCGGACGCGGTCCGACAAGCCCGCCTCGGCGATCGATGTCTTCAAGCCGGCCGCGAACGCCTCGTGCTCGGCCGTCACGCGTCCGCACACGATCGCTGTCCATTCCGGGTGATGCGGCAGGAGCGCGATCATCGCCTCGACGAAGAGGTCCGTGCCTTTCTGTGGCCTGACGCGCCCGAAGCAGCCGAGAAGCCTGCGGCCGGCGAGATCGTCCGGCGCGGGTTCGCGACCCCCTGCAGCAGGGGGATGAAAGAGCTCGAGGTCGATCCCGTGGCGGATCACCGTGTGCGGGACGTCGAGAAAGCTCCCCGAACGGGCGGAGGTGGCCACGACCGCGTCCATTCGCCGGATCAGTCCCTTGGTCCAGCGCGAATGCTTGCGTTGCGCGGCGGAGGTGAACAGTAGCTTGAGCGGCATGCGCAGCACGTCGCGCAGGAGGATGCCGGGGAGCATTTCGAGATTGCGGCGGGCGTGCCAGATGCGGACGGCTCGGCCCTCGGGCGGGCGGCGGAGACGCAGGAGGTCGCGATAACGGATGGCGGGAAGGTCTTGTGGCAGGCCCGGACCGAGCGTTGCGATCCGCTCGCCCCTGCGTGTCTGCACCGGCACGAGCTGCACGATCGTCGAGGTGACGCCGGAAAGCCGCTTCTTGAAATTCGGAGCGATGATGTCGACGGTGCGGATGTCCAGAAGCCTGCTCATGATGGAACAAGGATAGAGGAATCGCGGCGATCCGTCACCCGCGCCTGTGCGTCATCCACCGCGCAATCGACGCGACACCGCGGCGCACGGCGCAGGTCAGCGCCAGCCTTGCAGGAGAGCGGCGAAGGCAACGCGCCCCAGGCACGGCCCGAGGTGTGGTGCCGAAACCAACACGGCTCCCGATACGGGATCGGGAGCCGCAAACATTCATGGGTGATCGATCCGGCTTCCGGGTATCAACCCCAGTTGATGGCGAGGATCTCGTAGGCCTTCGATCCGCCCGGGGCGACGACTTCGATCGAATCGCCCACTTCCTTGCCGATCAGCGCGCGCGCGATGGGCGAGGAGATCGAGATGCGGCCCTGCTTCACGTCGGCTTCCTGGTCGCCGACGATCTGGTAGGTCTTGTTCTCTTCGGTGTCTTCGTCGATCAGCTTGACGGTCGCGCCGAACTTGATTTTGGAACCGGACATCTTGGAGAGGTCGATCACCTCGGCGCGCGCCGTGAAATCCTCGAGCTCGCCGATGCGGCCCTCATTGTGGCTCTGCGCTTCCTTGGCGGCATGATATTCGGCATTTTCCGAAAGGTCGCCATGGGCGCGCGCTTCGGCAATCGCCTCGATGATCCGCGGCCGCTCTTCCTGCTGGCGCCAGCGCAGCTCTTCCTGCAGCTTGGCAAAACCGCTCTGCGTCATCGGTACTTTTTCGACCATTTCAACGTCCTTCATGGTGCGCGCCGGGCCCGCGCAGGCAGGCCCGAAGCAAAATAAAACGGCATCCGGAGCGTCAACTCCGGAACCGTTCGAAACATCAAGGCATCAACTATAGCAGAAAGGCCCCGTGGGAAGCCAGATAATTTGAAGATTGTGCAAGGTCGGACGGGTGCTTGCGGCGCCCTGAGGAACCAACCGGGGTATGCGACCGTTGGGTCTGGCAACATGGAGCGTGCCGATGAACCCTGCCTTTCCCGAGCAGTCCCCCGAGCAGATCGACGGACGCCTGAACGCCTATCGTCGGCTTCTGATCGGTCTCATGACCTACGTCGCGCGCGATCCCGAAGGGCGCGACATGCTGCAGGCAATGGCGCGTGACACCGAGGTCGTGGCCGACCACGAGGAGGATCCAGGGGTCATGCCGGACGAGGGTTTTGCCGGCCAGAATCATGCCGATGCCGAAATCCGCGTCCTCATCGCCGCCGCACTGACCCGCGCCGAGGCGCTGGTAGCGACCCGAGCGCCCCCACCCTGACACGCGAGCCTTGATTCTGCGCTTCAGACAAACGGAGGAAAACCCATGACATCGAATGACATACAGCAGCTTCGGCTTTATCGCCTCGTGCCTTCGGCGCGACCGGACGATCCAGGCTATGGTAACGCGCCGAGCCAGGGCGAGATCGTCGTTCGCGCCCTGTCACCGGCCGATGCCCGCATCGTCGCTGCGGAGGCTGAACTCGACTTTACCGAGATCGACGCCAAGCCGGCCGAAGGCACGGACACCCGCATGGCCAGCGTCTTTCGGAACGAGAAGCTCTACACGGTGATCGAGGAAGCGATCAGTCCGGCGCTGCGAAACGAAGGCGAGCGGGGCGTCGTCCAGGGCACCGTCTCGGTGGGAACCATCCGCCCGACACAGGTCTGACGGCGGGCGCCGCGATCCCGTATACATTTCATTAGAAATACACGATACTCGCTCTGGTTTCCTGGGGGGAGTATCGCCATGTCCGACACCTATGTCATCAGTGCCCGAAAACGAAACGGAGACGTCTTCACGAGCGAGCCGGGTCCGGTCCGGTTCCTCAAGGTGCCGTCCACGGTCGAGCTTTCCTACGACAGCTCGCATATCGTCGCGAACCCCAAGATCTGGGCAGGCGAGGTCCAGAGCCTTGCCGATGGCGATGAGAATCCGAATTCGATCGCGCCCTTGGGCGACGTTCTCATCTTCATCCATGGCTACAACAACAGCATGCAGGACGTCCTTCGCCGGACACGGCAGCTCAGCGCCGATCTCCACGCGGAGGGCTGGCATGGCCAGGTCGTCGCGTTCGACTGGCCAAGCGCCAATCAGACCCTCAACTATCTCGAGGATCGATGGGACGGATCACAGGTCGCCATGTCCCTGGTCAGCAAGGCGATCCGCCTTCTGAGCGACGGCCAGAAGGCGGGATGCCAAACGAACGTCCACCTGCTTGCTCACTCGACGGGCGCTTATGTCGCCATGGAAGCTTTCCTGCAGGCGGAAAAGGACGGCGCCTTGCGGAACACGCCGTGGCGCATCGGCCAGGTCGCCTTCATTGCGGGAGACGTGTCGCGGGACAGTCTTTCCGGCAGGAGCGACTGGTCACGCCCGATGTTTTCGCGCATCATGCGGCTGACCAACTACTACAATCCGTTCGATGCGGCGCTTGCCGTGTCGACGGCCAAGCGCCTCGGCGTCTCGCCGCGGGCCGGTCGGCGCGGGCTGCCGGACGATGCTCCGGAAAAGGCCGTCGCGGTAAACTGCGGACCGTATTTCGAGAACCTTAAGCCGGACACGGGCCTTGGCCACGTCTCGTGGACCCACTCCTGGTACATTGGTAACCGGGTGTTCGCGCGTGATTTAGCGATGACGCTGGAAGGCGCGATCGACCGGGACTTCATTCCGACGCGCGACAGGATCGGCGGAGAGTTGTGCCTCAGCGATCATCCTCGACCCGTTTTCCAGAACCGATGGGATATCAAGTCGACAGCGCAAATGGACGAGCGCCATATCCGCTAATGCATGTGGCTCGAACGTGTGCAGCGGTTTCAGGAAACGGCATGCATTACAACAAGACCTTAAAGCGCGTTGCATGAATCCATTTCACGCAACGCGCTTTGGTCGAGTGCAATCACGGGGACCGTTGCGCGGCGGAACCGGGAACCGCGAACCAAGGCGGTCGGATCGGCGGCTGCGAAATCTGCGCCGATCCGAAGATGCGTTTCTAGAAGTAGCTCTGCAGCGGGCGGACTTCGAGGTTCCCGGCTTTCAGCGCCTTGATGGCGGCGGCGGCCGCTTCGGCCCCGGACATCGTCGTATAGTAGGGCACCTTCTGCATCAGGGTTGCGCGGCGGAGCGACTTGGAGTCCGAGATCGCCTTGTTGCTGTCGGTCGTGTTGATGACGAGCTGGACCTGCCGGTTGCGGATCGCGTCCTCGATGTGCGGACGTCCTTCCTGGACCTTGTTGATCTTCGTCGTCGCGATGCCGTTGGCTTCGAGGAAGCGGGCCGTGCCGCCGGTTGCCAGAACCTTGAAGCCGATGTCCGTCAGGATCCGGATGG
This sequence comes from Rhizobium sp. Leaf384, assembly GCF_001424065.1. GTDB lineage: Bacteria > Pseudomonadota > Alphaproteobacteria > Rhizobiales > Rhizobiaceae > Ferranicluibacter. Next base: position 41,363 of record NZ_LMQE01000007.1, on the reverse strand, counting down.
CCGGAAGCACGCCGTCCTTGTCGCCGTCGCGCACGGAAACGAAGACGGTGCCCTCGCGCGGAAGATCGACGCCGGCGCCGAGCTGCGCCTTCGCAAAGGCCAGCGCGAAATCCGTATCAAGGCCAATCACCTCGCCCGTCGAGCGCATTTCCGGGCCGAGCAGGATGTCGACGCCGGGGAAGCGGGCGAAGGGGAACACGGCCTCCTTGACGGCGATATGCTTCAGGGCGCGCGGATCCGGCTTGCCGCCGTAGGCAGCAAAGCACTGCTCGAGCGTTTCGCCGGCCATGACGCGGGCGGCGATCTTCGCAATCGGCGCCCCGATCGTCTTGGCGACGAAGGGCACGGTCCGCGAGGCGCGGGGATTGACCTCGAGCACATAGACGGTTCCGTCCTTGATCGCGAACTGCACGTTCATCAGGCCGCCGACCTTCAGTGCCTTGGCCATGGCTTTCGCCTGGCGCTCCAGCTCGTCGAGCATGTCGCCCGAAAGCGTGCGCGGCGGCAGGGAGCAGGCGCTGTCGCCGGAGTGGATGCCGGCTTCCTCGATATGCTCCATGATGCCTGCGACATAGACGTCCTTGCCGTCGGAAATGCAGTCGACGTCGACCTCAATGGCGTTTGCGAGGTAGCTGTCGAAGAGCAGCGGGTTCTTGCCGAGCAGCGTGTTGATCTGTCCGGTCTTGTCGTTCGGATAGCGCTGCTTGATGTCTTCCGGCACGAGCTCGGGAACCGTATCGAGCAGGTAGGTCTGCAGCATGCTTTCCGAGTGGATGATCTGCATGGCACGGCCACCGAGGACATAGGACGGGCGCACGACCAGCGGGAAACCGATCTCCGAGGCCACGAGACGGGCCTGCTCGACCGAATAGGCAATTCCGTTGTTCGGCTGGTTGAGATCGAGCTTCATCAGGAGCTTCTGGAACCGGTCGCGGTCCTCGGCCAGGTCGATCATATCGGGTGCAGTGCCGAGAATCGGGATGCCGTTCTTTTCCAGCGCTTCCGCAAGCTTCAGGGGCGTCTGGCCGCCGAACTGCACAATCACCCCAACCAGCTCACCCTTTTCCTGCTCCATCTTGAGGATCTCGATGACATCCTCTGCCGTGAGCGGCTCGAAATACAGCCGGTCGGACGTGTCATAGTCCGTGGAGACGGTTTCCGGATTGCAGTTGATCATGATGGCTTCGAAGCCGGCATCCTTCAGCGCGAAGGCGGCATGGCAGCAGCAATAGTCGAATTCGATCCCCTGGCCGATCCGGTTCGGGCCACCCCCGAGAATGACGACCTTCTTGCGATCGGAGATTCCGGCCTCGCTGCGCGTCTGGCCGACAAAGGGCGTCTCGTAGGTCGAATACATATAGGCGGTGGGCGAGGCGAACTCGGCCGCGCAGGTGTCGATGCGCTTGTAGACCGGGCGCACGTCGAGTGCGTTGCGCTTCTCGGCGACCTCCTTCGGGCGTTTGCCCGAGAGTGTGGCGAGACGCGCGTCCGAGAAGCCCATCGCCTTCAGCATGCGCAGGTTTCCGGCGTCGTCCGGCAGGCCGTGCTCGCGGATGCGGGCCTCCATGTCGACGATGGCTTTCAACTGGGCGATGAACCAGGGATCGATCTTGGAGCCGTCATGCACATCGGCTTCCGACATGCCGAGACGCAGCGCCTGGGCAACCATGCGCAGGCGGTCGGGTGTCGGCGTGCCGATGGCGGCGCGGATGGCATTGCGCCCGTCGCTTCCGTCATCAAGGCCGGGGATCTCGATCTCGTCGAGACCGGTCAGGCCGGTTTCCATGCCGCGCAGGGCCTTCTGCAGCGATTCGGCAAAGGTGCGGCCGATGGCCATGACTTCGCCGACCGACTTCATCGCCGTCGTCAGGACGGGGGAGGCGCCGGGAAACTTCTCGAAGGCGAAGCGCGGAATCTTGGTGACGACATAGTCGATCGACGGCTCGAACGAGGCTGGCGTTGCGCCGCCCGTGATGTCGTTTTCGAGTTCGTCCAGGGTGTAGCCGACCGCAAGCTTGGCGGCGATCTTGGCGATCGGGAAGCCGGTGGCCTTGGATGCGAGCGCCGAGGAGCGGGACACGCGCGGGTTCATCTCGATGACGACGAGACGACCATCTTTCGGGTTCACGGCGAACTGCACGTTCGATCCCCCGGTCTCCACGCCGATCTCGCGCAGGACCGCGATCGAGGCGTTGCGCATGATCTGGTATTCCTTGTCGGTCAAGGTCAGCGCCGGGGCGACGGTGATGCTGTCGCCGGTATGGACGCCCATCGGATCGATGTTCTCGATCGAGCAGATGATGATGCAGTTGTCCGCCGTGTCGCGGACGACCTCCATCTCGTATTCCTTCCAGCCGAGCACCGACTCTTCGATCAGCACCTCGGTGGTGGGAGAGGCGTCGAGGCCCGAGGAGACGATTTCGAAGAATTCCGAGCGGTTATAGGCGATGCCGCCGCCGGTGCCGCCGAGCGTGAAGGACGGGCGGATGATGGTGGGCAGGCCGACATGGTCGATCGCCTGGGCGGCAATCGCCATGGCATGGCTCATGTAGCGCTGCTTGCGATCGGTTTCGCCGAGGTTCCACTGGTTCTCGAGCGCGTCGAGCGCGGTGTCGAGGTCGGCGCCCGACAGCGTTTCCCGCAGCTTGTTGCGTTCCGCCTCGTGCGTCTTGCGGTCGGCTTCCTTGATGTCGGTTGCATTCGCCAGCATCGACTTCGGGGTTTCCAGGCCGATGCGGGCCATGGCTTCGCGGAACAGGGCACGATCCTCGGCCATGTCGATGGCCGCAGGCTTTGCGCCGATCATCTCGACATTGTAGCGGTCGAGGACGCCCATCCGCTTCAGGGACAGGGCCGTGTTCAGCGCCGTCTGGCCGCCCATGGTGGGCAGCAAGGCGTCCGGGCGCTCCTTCGCGATGATCTTCGCCACGACTTCCGGGGTGATCGGCTCGACATAGGTCGCATCCGCAAGGCCCGGATCGGTCATGATGGTGGCGGGATTGGAGTTGACCAGGATGACCCGGAACCCTTCTTCCTTGAGTGCCTTGCAGGCCTGCGTCCCGGAATAGTCGAACTCGCATGCCTGGCCGATGACGATCGGTCCAGCGCCGATGATGAGGATGGACTTGATGTCTTGGCGCTTTGGCATGATGTCGGTTCCGCTTTTGCAGGCTGCGCGAAAAGCCGGCTCCGATGGCGGGTGTCCATCGGCCGGTCGTGCAGTCTCACGTCTTTAAGGCTAGAAGGGGCTTATAGGGAAATGGGCGCCCGTGCGAAACCCCGAAATCGCGATCACAACAGGAAAATCGACGGAAAGACGGCGCCTGGAAAGCCGTTGCAAACCTGGACACCAGCCCGGTGCCCGGCTTGCCGGAGTGACCGCGTCCCGACCGGCGGACGGCTGCCGGAGGTTCGATCCGTATCCACACGCGCAATTTGCAGAAAACAGACGTAGGCTTTCGCGGGAAGCGCTCTATATGCCGGTTACCAAAAGCGCATATCCAACGGAGTGAACCGCCATGGAATGGAAGGGCCGTCGCCAATCGAGCAACGTCGAAGATCAGAGCGGCTCCGGCCCGGTGCGGGGCGGTTTCGGCCGCGGCGGACCGATTCGCATCCCCATGGGCGGCGGACGTGGGGGCGGACTGAGCATCGGCACCATCATCTTCCTCGTGGTGATCTACTTCATCTTCAAGGCCATGGGCATCGATCTGCTGCAGGTTCTCGACGGCGGCCAGATGGGCCAGTCCGGCTACGAACAGAGCCAGGGCAGCACCCAGGGCACAGCCGAGCAGGAAGAGACGAAGGCCTTCATCAAGACCGTTCTCGCCGAGACCGAGGACACGTGGAACGGCATCTTCCAGGCGAACGGCCAGTCCTATCGCGAGCCGACGCTGGTCTTCTTCACCGGTGCCGTCCAGTCGGCCTGCGGGCAGGCGTCGTCGGCCTCGGGTCCCTTCTACTGCCCGGGCGATCAGAAGGTCTATCTCGATACGTCCTTCTTCGATGAGCTTTCCCAGCGCTTCCAGGCCTCGGGCGATTTCGCGCAGGCCTATGTGGTGGCGCATGAAGTCGGCCACCATGTGCAGAACCTGCTCGGCACGCTGCCGAAGGTGAACGAACAGCGACAGGGCATGGACGAGGCTTCGTCCAACGAGCTCTCCGTCCGGACCGAACTGCAGGCCGATTGCTATGCCGGCATCTGGGGCAAGTACACGCAGCAGAAGGGCTTGCTGGAACAAGGCGACCTCGAGGAGGCGCTGAACGCTGCAACGCAGATCGGCGACGACACGCTGCAAAAGCGGACGCAGGGCTATGTCGTTCCGGAAAGCTTCAATCACGGCACGTCCAAGCAGCGGGCGACCTGGTTCAAGCGTGGCTTCGACAGCGGACAGCTGCAGGCCTGCGATACCTTCAACAATCCGGTCTGACGAACGCTTCTTTCTGGACGGCCCGCGGCGGATCAGTGCCTCCGCGGGCCGTTCGGCGTTCGGGCGTCAGGAGCGGCCCGAAGGGTGACCGGCTGCGTCACACCCGATGGGCCTGCTCTCCGTCGATCCAGCGCAACGGCCCGTCATTAGGTGTTGCGGGTTGCCGCCGCCGTGGATGTCCGGTTTCTGCGAGATCATTGCCTCCACGCCTTTCTGGTTCTACAGCCGCCATCACAGGGCGCGCAGGTCGGCGGCGGGGGCCGACAGGAATGCGGCGGGCTGCGGGATGGCGTCGTCCGGCGTCCGGCAGGCAGCAGGCAGCAGGGGGGACTTCGCGATGACAGATCCGGCATCGGCGCGACGAGGGCTTTTCCTTGTCTTCATGATCCTCTTTCTCGACATCATCGGCATCGCGATCATCATGCCGGTTCTTCCTGCCTTTCTATCGGAGCTGACGGGCGATACGATCAGCGACGCGGCCATCGACGGCGGGTGGCTTCTGCTTGTCTATTCCGCCATGCAGTTTCTCTTCGCGCCGCTGATCGGCAATCTCTCCGACAGGTTCGGGCGCCGGCCCGTGCTGCTCGCATCGGTGCTGACATTTGCGATCGACAATCTGATCTGCGCGCTGGCGACGAGTTTCGGGATGCTGTTCGTCGGGCGCATTCTTGCCGGCATCTCCGGCGCCAGTCTTTCCACGGCGTCCGCTTTCATCGCCGACGTCTCGGACGACACCAATCGCGCCAAGAATTTCGGCCTGATCGGTATCGCGTTCGGCACGGGGTTCGCGCTTGGCCCGGTCATCGGCGGCGCGCTCGGCGAGTTCGGGCCGCGCGTGCCGTTCTACGGTGCGGCGTTGCTCTCGTTCCTCAACTTCGTCATCGCGTTCTTCCTGTTGCCGGAAACGTTGGAGCGCAAGCATCGTCGGCGCTTCGACTGGCGCCGGGCCAATCCGCTTGGCGCGCTTCGCCAGATGCGGACCTATCCCGGGATCGGCTGGGTGCTGCTGGTGTTCTTCCTCTATTGGCAGGCCCATGCGGTCTATCCCGCAGTCTGGTCCTTCGTGGCGGCCTATCGCTACGGCTGGAGCGAGGGACAGATCGGTCTGTCGCTCGGCGTCTTTGGCATCTGCAGCGCGATCGTCATGGCGTTCGTCCTGCCACGCGTCGTGTCGCTCATCGGCGAGTGGCGTTCCGGGGCTTTGGGGCTCGTCTTCTGCTGCATCGGTCTCATCGGCTACGCATTCGCGTTCCAGGGCTGGATGGTCTATGCGGTGATCGCGGCCACCTGTCTCGAGGCCCTTGCCGATCCGCCGCTTCGCTCGATTGCGGCGGCAAAGGTCCCACCCTCGGCCCAGGGCGAGCTGCAGGGCGCGCTGTCCAGCATCTCCTCCTTCACGACGATTCTCGGGCCGCTGATGTTCGCGCATATCTTCAGCAGCTTCACGACACCCAACGCGCCCATCCGCTTTGCCGGCGCGCCCTATCTCCTTTCCGCGGCTCTCATCGCCGGTGCCGTCCTTCTCTACGTCACGCGGTTGAAACCGGTCGATGTTTCCAGGAAGGTTACTGGTGCCTCCGGTCAGGATTGCCTCAATCCCGATCAATCTTCGTGATGATTTGATGAAATTCTCAGCATAGCCTGGCGATCTCTGGAGGTTTTCTCCTGTTCGCGCTATGAGCGACGCGTCGCGTGTGCCCATTCCGGCCGCGACGGACCAGAGGCTTTTCGATCATGCTGACGTCAACGCACCCCGCTGCGGGCGATATCCGTTGGGACAATTCCTGGGCAGCGCATTTCCGCGGAAGCGTCGTTCTCGGCGTGCCCTTCGTCGCCGCGCAGATCGCTCAGCTTGCCATCAACACCACGGACGTGGTGATGGTCGGCAAGCTTGGTGCGACCGAGCTTGCCTCGATCATCATCGCGACGCAGATGTTCTTCACCGTCTTCGTGTTCGGGTCCGGCTTTTCCAATGCCGTCGTTCCCATGGTGGCTCAGGCCGTCGGGCGCGGCGACGTGGTTTCCACGCGGCGTTCGGTGCGCATGGGCATGTGGGCCGTGCTGATCTACGGGGTGCTGACGGCGCCGTTCCTGTGGCTGGCGGAGCCCATCCTCCTGTTTGCCGGCCAGCAGCCCGAGGTTGCGGCGAAGGCGGCGGGCTATCTGCACGTGGCGCAATGGGCGATCTTTCCGAGCCTCGTCTTCATGGTCCTGCGGGCTTTCCTCAGCGGGCTGGAGCGGGCAGGGATCATTCTCTACATCACCTTGATCACGCTCGTCCTCAATGCCGGCTTCTGCTACCTCCTGATCTACGGTCATTTCGGTTTTCCCGCGCTCGGCATGGTCGGTGCGGCCTGGGCGGCACTCGCGGTCGCGATTCTTGGCCTCGTGCTGGCCATCGTCTACATCCAGCGGCATGAGACGCTGCGCCGCTTCGAGCTGTTCGTGCGGTTCTGGAACCCGGACTGGCATGCGCTGAAGGAAGTGGTGCTGCTCGGACTGCCGATTGCCCTGACGATCCTCGCCGAAGTCAGCTTGTTCACGGTCGCATCGCTGCTGATGGGTACGATCGGGACGGTGGAGCTGGCCGCACACGGCATCGCCCTGCAGTTTGCGTCCATCGCCTTCATGATTCCGCTCGGGCTTGCCCAGGCGGCGACCGTGCGCGTCGGATTGGCCTACGGCCGGGGCGACATGGAGGGCGTGCGACGCGCGGGTATCTCCGCCCTTGCGCTCGGCATGATCTGCGCGGCGCTCGGCTCCACCCTGTTTGCCACCATCCCCTATGTCTTGGCTGCCCTCTATCTCGACACGAACCGGGCGGATGCGGCCATGGTGCTGGCCTATGCCGGACCCCTGATCGTGATTGCCGGTGCCTTCCAGCTCGTCGACGGGCTGCAGGCGATCGCGGCGGGCATGCTGCGCGGATTGAAAGACACGACGGTGCCGATGCTGCTGGCGCTCATCTCCTACTGGCCGATCGGCTTTTTCTCGGCCTGGCTCTTTGCGTTTCCGCTGGGATTTGGCGGGCAGGGCGTCTGGTACGGCTTTTCGCTCGGCCTGCTGGCTGCGGCCTGCCTCCTGAACGCCCGGTTCTTCCGGATCGTGCGAAAGGTCAGCTAATGCATGTCGCCCGAAGGTGTGCAGCGGTTTCGGGAAACGACATGCATCAAAAACAAGACCTGAAAGCGCGTTGCGTGAATCCTGTTTCACGCTACGCAGTTTAAGCCTCAACCTGCCCGGTGCGCATGGCAAAGCGGACAGGCTAGGGATGACCTCGTTTGCTTGTCGGACGGCGCGCCTGTCTCAGGCGCGCTCTGCCAGAGCGTCCTCGCCCTTCTTCTCCCGCAGCAGGTTCACGAACCGCCGGAAGAGGTAGTGGCTGTCCTGCGGGCCGGGAGAGGCCTCGGGGTGGTGCTGAACCGAGAAAACCGGCTTGCCGGAGAGGCGCAGGCCGCAATTGGTGCCGTCGAACAGCGAGACGTGGGTCTCCTCGACGCCCGACGGCAGCGAGGCGGAGTCGACCGCAAATCCATGGTTCATGGAAACGATCTCGACCTTGCCGGTCGTATGGTCCTTGACCGGATGGTTTGCGCCGTGGTGGCCCTGGTGCATCTTCTCGGTCTTGCCCCCGAGTGCGAGGCCCAGCATCTGGTGGCCAAGGCAGATGCCGAACATCGGAATGTCGGTCTCGATCAGGTCGCGGATGACGGGCACCGCATATTCGCCTGTTGCGGCCGGATCTCCCGGACCGTTCGAGAGAAACACGCCGTCCGGGGCAAGCGCCAGCACGTCGTCCTTGCTCGCCGTCGCCGGCACGACGGTGACCTTGCAGTCGAGACCGGTGAAGAGACGGAGAATGTTGCGCTTGACGCCGTAGTCGATGCAGACGACGTGATACTTCGCTGCATCGGCGGCAAGCGCGCCGGTGCCCTCGTTCCAGACCCAGGGCTTCTCGCTCCAGACGGAAGACTGGCCGGAGGTGGCGACCTTGGCGAGGTCGAGGCCCTCGAGGCCGCTCCAATCTTGCGCCATCGCCTTCAGCGCGTCGAGATCGAACTGTCCGTTGGCATCATGGGCGATGACGGCGTTCGGCGCGCCGTTTTCGCGGATCCACGCGGTCAGCGCACGCGTATCGACACCGCACATGCCGATGATCCCGCGCGCCTTCAGCCACGCATCGAGATGGCGCGCGGCACGATAGTTGGACGGGTCGGTGATGTCGGCCTTGAAAATCACGCCGACTGCGCCGTGGCGGGCTGCGGGCGTCAGATCCTCGACGTCCTCATCGTTGGCGCCGACATTGCCGATATGCGGAAAGGTGAAGGTGACGATCTGCCCGAGATAGGACGGATCGGTGAGAATTTCCTGGTAGCCCGTCAGAGCCGTGTTGAAGCAGACTTCGGCGGGTACGGCGCCCGTCGCCCCGATGCCCTTGCCCTCGATCACGGTGCCATCCGCCAGAACGAGGACGGCGGTTGCGATTTCGGTGGTCCATGGAGCTGTCATCGGCGTCATCCTCTTTCGGCGAGGCAGCGGACGATCGGGCCACCGGGTCGCCAAGCTTCTCAGCATCCGGGTGCCGCCCGGCGCAGGCGGGCGCGGGTCGCAATTCCGGTTCTCTTGGTGCAGGTCCTCGACATAAGCGCGCGGTCGCGCGGGGTCAACCGTCGCCGCCGCGAATCCGCCGAATAATGCACATGCCCGGCCGCCACCACCTGGACGCCGCTCGTCGATCTCCCAGGCGGATCATTCGCGCACGAAGCTGTTTGTTGCCGACGGGCCGATGGTCTAAGAGAGCCGGCAGACGACGAGACCGACATGAGATCGACACGACATTAGGGAGACACGCATGCTGCGCGACACGATCAACGATGCCTTGAAGACGGCGATGAAGGCCAAGGACGCACGACGGGTATCGACCTTGCGGCTGGTGCAGGCGGCGCTCAAGGACCGCGACATCGCCAACCGCGGCGTCGGCAAGCCCGAGACGACCGACGACGAACTGCTGCAGATCCTGGCCAAGATGGTCAAGCAGCGCGAAGAATCCGCCAAGGTCTACGAGGATGCCGGTCGGCCGGAACTCGCCACCCATGAGCGCGAGGAAATCGCCATCATCGCCGATTTCCAGCCGGTCCAGTTTTCCGACGCGCAGGTGAAGGAGGTCGTCGCGTCCGCGATCGCCGAGGCACAGGCGACGGGTCCGAAGGACATGGGGAAGGTGATGGCGATTCTGAAGGAGCGCTATGCGGGCCAGATGGATTTCGCAAAGGCGTCGGGCGTGCTGAAGGGGCTTCTCTCGGGCGCCTGAGATCGGCGGAGGGTCGCCTCTGTCGTGGGCCGACGGTGCGACGGCAAGACGTTCGGCCCGCCGCTCGCCTATGAATAGCGGGTGGCTCTGTATAGGGGGTGCCTGTGGATAGCGGGAAGGGATGTTGCGCGCTGTAGCGATACGGCGCGCAAGCGCCTATATCGGGATCATGCGCTTTTCCCCGACCTTTCTCGAAGAAATCAAAGATCGTATTCCGATATCGGACGTGATCGGCAAGCGCGTGACGTGGGACAGGAAGAAGACCAACGCGTCCAAGGGTGATTACTGGGCCTGTTGCCCCTTCCACGGGGAGAAATCCCCGAGTTTCCACTGCGAAGATCGCAAGGGCCGTTACCACTGCTTCGGCTGCGGGGTTTCGGGAGATCACTTCCGCTTCCTGAACGAACTCGACGGAATGAGCTTTCCCGAGGCCGTGCAGCAAATTGCCGATCTTGCGGGCGTCGCCATGCCGCAGCCGGACGTGGAAGCGGAAAAGCGCGATCGGCAACGCTCCACGCTGCAGGACGTCATGGAGATGGCGACGCAGTTCTTCCAGGACCAGCTGCAAACGGCAAACGGCGCGCGGGCGCGTGCCTATCTGCGCGACCGCGGACTGACGGGGCGGACGATCGAGACCTTTCGGCTCGGCTACGCGCCCGAAAGCCGCAACGCCCTGAAGGAACATCTCGCCAACAAGGGGATCCCGCGCGAACAGATCGAGGCCTGCGGCCTCGTGGTGCATGGCCCCGATATCGCCGTTTCCTACGATCGGTTTCGCGATCGCATCATGTTCCCCATCCTGTCGTCCCGCGAGAAGGTGATCGCGTTCGGCGGGCGCGCGATGTCGCCGGACGCACCGGCGAAATATCTGAATTCCAACGAAACCGAGCTCTTTCACAAGGGCAACGTGCTCTACAATTTTGCCCGGGCGCGCCGCACGCTCGGAGGTGCCGAGGGCAATGAGACGATTATCGCCGTCGAAGGCTACATGGACGTCATTGCCCTCCACCAGGCTGGCGTCGAGAACGCCGTCGCGCCTCTCGGCACCGCGTTGACGGAAAACCAGCTGGAACTTCTCTGGAAACTGACGCCCGAGCCGATCCTCTGCTTCGATGGGGACGGTGCCGGTATTCGCGCCGCCAATCGTGCGGTCGATCTTGCGCTGCCGCATCTCAAGCCCGGCCGATCCGTCCGGTTCGCGCTCCTGCCGGATGGAAAGGATCCCGACGATCTCGTGCGGGAGGAGGGCCGGGCGCCGTTCGACCGCGTCCTCGCGGCATCCCGTTCGCTTTCGGAAATGGTCTGGACCCGCGAAGTCCAGGCCGGCAGCTTCGAGACGCCGGAGAAACGGGCGGAGCTCGAGGCGAAGTTGAAGCAGATCGTGGGCGTGATCGGCGACGAGAGCGTGCGCCGGCACTATGGACAGGCCATGCGCGACCGGCTCAACACCTATCTCCGCGGGCCTCAGCGTTCCGGCTATCCGGCTGGCGGCTATCCGGGCGGAAACTACGCGCGCGGCGGGGCGGGCGGTTTCTCACCCGGAGGCCAGAAGGGCGGCGGCGGTGGTCGCTCCGGCGGTCGTGGCGCGTTCGGCAAGGAAACGGCGCCGATGCGCAGTCTGGCAGGGATCTCCGACCGGCTTGCACGATCGTCGATCGTATCTGGTGTCCAGGCGCTGCCGCCGCTCAAGGAAAGCGTGCTGGCGCTGACCATCGTCAACCATCCCGATGTTCTGTTTGCCGAATATGACGAGATCTCGGTCATCGACTACGAGAGCAAGGATCTTCAGCGTCTCTGGTCGCAGGTTCTGAATGCGGTGGCGGCCAAAGGCCCGCGGCTGACACGCGAGATGCTCGTGGAAAACCTCGAAGCGGCCGGCTTTGCCGGGCTTCTGGCCATCCTCGATCAGCAGGTGCGCTTTGCACGCCTCTGGATCGCGACCCAGGCTGCCGATCCTGCCGATGCGCTGGAAGGCTACCGACAGGCTCTGGCCCTGCACAAGCGAACGAAGGCGCTCCAGCGCCAGATCCGCGAGCTTCAGCGGGACCTGGCGCGTGCGACCGAGGATGGCGACGACGAGCTCGGAAGTCTTGTGCTCCGGAACCTCGAAGAGGTGCAGCGCGAGGTCGAACGCCTGGAAAACCAGGAAGCGATCATCGAGGGGTTCGGCGTGCTGTCTGGCCGGGTCAAAGGTCCGGGGGCGAAGTGACACGGGTGGCGACGAGAGCATCTTCTCGTTTTGTCGCCAGACTTTGATGGATGTCGTTTCCCGAAACCGCTGCACACGTTCGGGCGAGATGCATGAGGCTTTCGTCCCGGCGGTTGATCCGGCCGTCTTCCATCGGATTCACATGCGACCCCCAGATCCCGATCCCGAGGGTTCACGAACATAGAGAGAACAAATCGCTTCCCTTTCTGCGCATTGTCTGCAAGGTGGAAGCGCAAACGCAGGGCCCAGGGCAGCTGAGAGCAGCGGTGCTGCGGACATCCAGCCGCTTGCAGCCTCGCGCCGGCTGTCGGAATCATGCAGAATGGCTTTCATGACCTCTTCCTCCATGCCGTCTTCCCGAATTCGCAATGATCCTCCTTTCGATGCGCCGTCCCCCCAACCCGCAGCCGGGCGGCAGGCGGGTGCGCAGGAAGCCTTCCGCGCTTCCGGCAAGGCGCCGCTCGATGTTCTGAAAGCCGTCTACGGCTACTCCGTTTTTCGCGGCCAGCAGGGCGAGGTGGTCGATCATGTCGTCTCCGGCGGGGATGCCGTCGTGCTCTTCCCGACAGGCGCGGGCAAGTCGCTTTGCTTCCAGGTGCCGGCGCTCTGCCGCCCTGGGTTAGGGATCGTCGTCTCGCCGCTGATCGCGCTGATGCGCGACCAGGTGGAAGCCTTGAAGGCACTGGGTGTTCGCGCGGCAGCGCTGAATTCATCGTTGTCGCGCGAGGATTTTCTCGATGTTCGGCGGTCGGTGCGCGAGGGAACGCTCGATCTTCTCTACGTCACGCCGGAGCGGATCGTAACGGACGGGTTCCGCGAGATGGTGGCGGGGGCGACGATCGCGCTGTTTGCAATCGACGAGGCGCATTGCGTGTCGCAGTGGGGTCATGATTTCCGGCCGGAATATCGCACGCTCGGCCAGTTGGCCACGCTTTACCCGGGCGTGCCGCGCATGGCGCTGACGGCGACGGCGGATCCGCAGACGCGCGGCGATATTATCGAGAGGCTGGCGCTGTCGGATGCCCGCGTGTTCAGCACGAGCTTCGACCGGCCGAACATCGCTTACGAGATCGTGGAGCGCGACCAGCCGCGCCAGCAACTGCTGCGCTTCCTGTCACGCCACAAGGGCGCAAGCGGCATCGTCTACTGCCTCTCGCGCGCGAAGGTCGAGGACACGGCCGAGTGGCTGAACGGGCAGGGGATTCGGGCGCTTGCCTATCACGCCGGGATGGATCGTTCGGTGCGCGATGCAAACCAGGATGCCTTCCTGAAAGAGGAAAACCTCTGCCTCGTGGCAACGGTCGCGTTCGGCATGGGGATCGACAAGCCGGATGTGCGCTATGTCGCCCATCTCGACCTGCCGGGATCCGTCGAGGCCTATTATCAGGAGACCGGACGCGCCGGGCGGGATGGCCTGCCGTCGCAGGCGTGGATGGCATACGGCATGGCCGATGTCATCCAGCGGCGCAAGATGATCGACGAGGGCGGAGCAGCCGACGACATCAAGCGCATCGAACGCGGCAAGCTCGGATCGCTCCTCGGCATCTGCGAGACGGCATCCTGCCGGCGGCAGGCGATCCTTGCGCATTTCGGCGAGCGGCACCCCGGCGACTGCGGTCATTGCGATACCTGCCTTAACCCCGTCGAGACCTGGGACGGGACCGAAGCGGCGATCAAGGCCCTGGCGGCCGTCTACCGAACGGGCGAGCGTTTCGGTGCCGGACACGTCATCGACGTGCTCACCGGGGCGGTCAACGAAAAGACGACCCGCTTCGGCCACGCGGATATGCCGGTGTTTGGGGCCGGCAAGGAGATCGCGGCAAAGACCTGGCAGTCGATTCTCCGGCAATTGCTCGCGGCAGGCTTTCTCAGTGTCGATCATGCGGCCTTCGGCGCGCTCAAGCTGGAGCCATCGGCGCGGGCGGTTTTCAAGAAGGAGACGGAGGTTCGGTTCCGGAAGGACCGTCCGACCTCCGCAAAAGCCGCCCGGAACGCCCGATCGCCCGCGGCGCGCGAAAAGGCGGCGCTGGACGGATCGGATCTCGAACTGTTCGAGGCGCTGAGGGCGGCACGCGCGGCGATCGCACGTGGCATGAACGTGCCACCCTATGTCGTCTTTCCCGACACGACGCTGATCGCGCTCGCCAAGATGCGCCCCGACGACGCGGACGAACTCCTCGAAGTCCCCGGGATCGGGCAAAGCAAGAAGGAACGCTTCGGGGATCAGTTCCTGGAGGTCATCCGCACGTTTCGGGGATAGCGGGATGCGCGGGGGATCGCTGCGATGGTTCCGTTTCTGCCGCGAAACGGGCGGTGCGATGCGAGCGACGGCAGGTTCAGCGAAGCCTGCAGGACAAGCGTGCAGATAAGCGCGTGCAGATATGCGCAGGATGATCCGGAGTTGCGGCCACAGACCGTCGGAACATAATCTCGCTCCGCGCCTGGCCAATGCTTGTGATCATAGGCTTACGCTACACGGATACTGAAGGTGTAAAGCGGAAAAGGATGCAGCTTGCTTTGACGAGCGTCTGTCTTGCTCTTGTCTTGCGCCCGAAAAGACCTACATCTGCCTAGCAGATCGGGACAGCGGCAATGCCAAGCCATAATTTCGGCGTTTTTCGCCTTATTGCGCTGTTTTCTGCCGGAAGAGCTTGACGTGGCCGAAGAATCTGGGAATCAACCGTCTTTGGCTTGGAAGGTTTATTGGATACGGCGGAAACGATCATCATGCAAGTGATGTTTGGAACGTGCTGCTGTCGCAGCCGACCGGAAGGATCACGGCGGTGCCGTGGTTAATCGGGAATTAATATCAGCCCGTTAGGTCAGGGGTAATGTTCGCGGTGTTGCGCCCCTGAGGCGCCCGGGCCACACGGCTCGTCACCGCTCCAACGTGGAATGCTGGTCCAAAGAAAGCGACGAAGAATGGCAACCAAAGTCAAAGAGAACGAAGAAGCCGAATCTGAACGCGACGGCGCAACGGACGGCCCGCTTCTCGATCTCTCGGACGACGCGGTCAAGAAGATGATCAAGGCCGCGAAGAAACGCGGCTACGTCACGATGGACGAGCTGAATTCCGTTCTTCCGTCCGAAGAGGTGACCTCCGAGCAGATCGAAGACACGATGGCCATGTTGTCCGACATGGGGATCAACGTCGTCGAGGACGAAGAGGTCGACGAAAACGCGTCCGGCAGCGAGGAAGAGGCGAGCGACGACGAGCCCGACAGCGAGGGCGGCGAGATCGCGACCTCCAGCGGCACCGCGCTCGCAACCGCCAAGAAGAAAGAGCCGACGGACCGGACCGATGATCCGGTGCGGATGTATCTGCGCGAGATGGGCTCGGTCGAGCTCCTGTCGCGCGAGGGCGAAATTGCGATCGCCAAGCGGATCGAGGCCGGCCGCGAGACGATGATTGCGGGTCTCTGCGAAAGCCCGCTGACGTTTCAGGCCATCATCATCTGGCGCGACGAACTGAACGAAGGCCAGACGCTGCTGCGCGAGATCATCGATCTCGAAACGACCTATTCCGGGCCTGAAGCCAAGGCTGCGCCGCAGTTCCAGTCGCCGGAGAAAATCGAAGCGGACCGCAAGGCCGCCGAGGAAAAGGAAAAGACCCGCCGTTCGCGCACCAGCGAAGACGACATCACCAATGTCGGTGGCGAAGGCCTGCCGCCGGAGGAAGAGGAAGAGGACGACGACGAGTCGAACCTGTCTCTCGCCGCGATGGAAGCCGAGCTGCGTCCGCAGGTCATGGAAACGCTCGACATCATTGCCGAGACCTACAAGAAGCTGCGCAAGCTGCAGGACCAGCAGGTCGAGTTGCGGATGAACGCGGCTTCGGGCTCGCTGACCTCGGCGCAGGAAAAGAAGTACAAGGAGCTCAAGGACGAGCTCATCACGGCCGTGAAGTCGCTGTCGCTCAACCAGAATCGCGTCGATAACCTGGTGGAGCAGCTCTACGACATCAACAAGCGGCTGGTGCAGAACGAAGGCAAGCTGCTGCGTCTTGCCGAAAGCTACGGCGTGAAGCGCGATTCGTTCCTGGAACAGTATTCCGGCAGCGAACTCGTGACCAACTGGATGGAAACGGTCAGCAACCTGACCGCCCGCGGCTGGGCGCCGTTCGTGAAGAACGAAGAGCGCATGATCAGCACGATCCGCGGCGAGATCCACAATCTCGCAACGGAAACCGGTATCTCGATTTCGGAGTTTCGCCGGATCGTTCACATGGTCCAGAAGGGCGAGCGGGAAGCCCGGATCGCCAAGAAGGAGATGGTGGAAGCCAACCTGCGTCTCGTGATTTCGATCGCCAAGAAGTACACCAACCGTGGACTTCAGTTCCTGGATCTCATCCAGGAAGGCAATATCGGTCTCATGAAGGCGGTGGACAAGTTCGAGTATCGGCGCGGCTACAAGTTCTCCACCTATGCGACGTGGTGGATCCGGCAGGCGATCACGCGTTCGATCGCCGACCAGGCGCGCACGATCCGCATCCCGGTCCACATGATCGAGACGATCAACAAGATCGTGCGGACCTCACGCCAGATGCTGCACGAGATCGGCCGCGAGCCGACCCCGGAAGAGCTGGCCGAAAAGCTGGCGATGCCGCTCGAAAAGGTCCGGAAGGTCCTGAAGATCGCCAAGGAGCCGATCTCTCTCGAAACCCCCGTGGGTGACGAGGAAGACAGCCATCTCGGGGATTTCATCGAGGACAAGAACGCGCTCCTGCCGATCGACGCTGCCATTCAGGCGAACCTGCGCGAAACGACCACGCGGGTCCTGGCGTCTCTCACACCGCGCGAGGAACGTGTGTTGCGCATGCGCTTCGGCATCGGCATGAACACGGACCACACGCTGGAAGAGGTTGGCCAGCAATTCTCGGTTACGCGCGAACGAATTCGCCAGATCGAGGCAAAGGCGCTGCGCAAGCTCAAGCATCCGAGCCGTTCGCGCAAGCTGCGCTCGTTCCTCGACAGCTGAGCGGACGCGTTCGACACGCTTCGCCTGCAATGATGAGACGGCGTCCACGGGAGTGGGCGCCGTTTCTTTTTGTTGCTCGGGTGGTGTCGGAGAAGCGATGCTTCGACCGAGAGAGGCTTTGACAAGACCGCGCAGGCGCACCGCGGCTCGCTCCCGGTTACCCTGGCTTGCCACTGCGAGCTGGCTCGACGCTGCGGACGGGCCTGCATAAGCTCGCGTTCATGAACTGTCTTCGCGCCATGACGACCTGCAGTGTGGCATCCCTGATGGGGTGCGCGCGGCGGCGTCGGGACTGATTGTTTCTCTCGCCGTCCGTGCCCTCTTTCCCAAGGGCGGCCCGGACGCGGTTTGCCCTTGATCCTCCAAGGAGCAACCTGATGCCGCCCCTTTCTTTTTTCGATCGGCTTTCGCGCGATCGCGATCTGCCCGAAGGGCTTGCACTCCGTTCAGCCGAGCCCCGCGATGTCGCGGGCATCACCCGGCTCGCAAATCTCCCGCGCTATCGAGCAGGGACGCAGCGGTTGCCGTTTCAGAGCGAGGACGCCACGGCGCGGTGGCTTGCTGCGGGCAGCGAGGCGGCGTCACCGACGGTGGTGGCCGAACGCGACGGGCAAATTGTCGGGATCGGGGGGCTGCACCGTCAGACGGGGCGACGCCAGCACGTCGCCATTCTTGGACTCGGTGTTCACGACGACTTTCAGCGCCAAGGGATCGGTCGTGCACTGTTGCACGCCCTGCTGGATGCGGCCTTCAACTGGCTGCAGATCCGGCGGGTGGAGTTGACCGTCTTCGCGGACAATGCCGGTGCTATCGCCCTCTATGAACGTGCGGGGTTCGAGCGTGAGGGTCTCTTGCGAGCCTACGCGTTTCGCGACGGTGCTTACGCGGATGTCCTGGCGATGGCGCTGCTGGCGCCCGGTCTTGCCGAGCCTATGCCGCAGCGTGGGGAACGGCATGACGCCGTTGCGGGAAAGTAGCGGCGCAACCACCTTCTGCTTGGTCTCGTGTCGGAAGACGCCTATGTCCATGCCGTGACACCAGAACCGTTCCAGCGCCGTTCACGGAGGCCGATCCTTGCGATCCTCGCCTCGCTGGCGCTTCATGCCGCGATCATCGCACCGTTTGTTCTGCAACTGCCGGATCACGCGCCGGAGGCCGAGCCCGAGCAAAGCGTTGCCGTCGAGATCGTTCCGGACCCTGAACCTTCGAAGCAGCCGGAGCCTGAAGAGAAGCCCGACCAGCCGGCCCCGGCCGAAAAAGCGGCCGATCAGCCGGCCCCAACCGAAAAGGCGGCGGGTCAGCCGCCTGGCGAACGCAAGCCGCCACCGCCGGCCTCGGCCTCGGCCTCGGCCGCGTCACCGCCGCCGCCGCCGACGTCAACCCCGGAACCTTCGGAGTCTGAGCCGGCGGCTGCGCCTTCGCGGCCGTTCGAGGCATCCGCAGCTGAGGAGACCGATGCGCCGCCGGACGCTGTCGACATGCCCGCACCGGAGGGCAGCACGCCGGTCCCTGCCGATCCCGTGTCAAAACCGCCGGCGGATGCGGCCGCAACACCTGCTGATGTCCCTGACAAGCCGGATGCTCGACTGGATGGAAAGTCGGACGCAGAGCCAACGTCCTCGACGGAGGCCGACGGCGGCCAGCCGGAGGCCAATGTTTCGGCGCCGCCCGCGACGCCGCCGCCGTCTTCGCCCGAGATCCTCGCCGGGAAGACACCGACCTCCGGAGGAGAAGAGGGCGAGGCCGTCTCTCCACCGGCGGCGGCCGCGCCGTCTGCCGACACACCCGCAGGTGCGGCCGAATCAGGATCAGGGGCTGCGGATCTTCGCGACGCGCCGATGACGCCCAACGAACAGGCAGCGTTCGTTCCCGAAGTGCCGGCGAAACCGATGACGAAGCCTTCTCCGGAACCGGCGCCCAAGGCGGCGAAGACGCTCTACGCCAAGAGCATCCTGGCCGATCCCCGCGTGCGGGGCGCCTTGGGCAAGCTGCCACCGCAGGACCGCATCGTCCAGATCTGCGGCATCGAAGCGCTGGAACAGGCGCGCCATTCCAGCGCGTCTTTCAGGCCGGATCTCCTCAAAGGCTTCGGCAAAAATGGCGGTCTGATCACCGGCCCTCATCTGCGTGCGCGCGGCGGCGCCGTTCGATCCCAGGGTGTCTGGCGCGGGATTACCTTCGACTGCACCGTCAACGCCGCGTTCGACACGATCACCATGTTTCGTTTCGCCCTTGGCGCGATCATTCCGCAAAGCGACTGGGCAGCGCGTGGTCTTGTGGCGAACTGAGGGGACTGCCGGACAGCCGGTTTTTGGCACCCTCGATCCATTTCCCGGGAACAACTCGCGGGCCACTGCCTTCCTCGCCATATCGAAGGCGCGCCGCGCGTCTAGAAGGGGGATACATGATGTATGTCGATGGCTTCGTGGTCGCCGTCCGTCGGGATCGGCTCGAAGCCTATGCGGATCTTGCGCGCCAGGCCGGCGCGATCTGGAAGGCGCACGGCGCGCTCGACTATGTCGAGTGTATTGCCGACGATCTGCCGCAGGGACAGGTGACCTCGTTTCCGCGCGCCGTACAGGCAACCGGAGACGAGGTGGTGATCTTCGCCTGGATCATCTATCCCTCCAAGGCGGATCGCGATCTCATCGTGCCCAGGGTGATGGAAGACCCGCGGCTGACGATCGATCCCGAAGGAATGCCTTTTGATGGACAGCGACTGATCTATGGTGGGTTCGACATGCTGGTTCGCGCCTGACGCCGCTCGGCAGAGACGCATCCGCAAATCCGTGTTGCCCACCTTGGCATTGACCGACGTGGCCCCGAGACGGCGTCTCCGTCGACCGGGGCACCATCACCATCCGGGAGATCTCATGCCTCTGACCACGCTCACTCTATCGACCCGGGGTGCCGGGCTCTACGCTTTTACCGACGAGGTGCAGGCCTTCGTGAGAAGGTCGCAGGTCGAGGAAGGTCTGTTGACCGTGTTCGTCCGGCACACCTCGTGCTCGCTGCTGATCCAGGAGAATGCCGATCCGGACGTCCGGCGAGATCTCGACATGTTTTTCGCCCGTCTGGTCCCGCCGTCCGACGATCCCGCGATGCGATGGATCGTCCATACCGACGAGGGGCCGGATGACATGCCGGCCCATATCAAGGCCGCGTTGACGGCGGTGTCCATCGGCGTTCCGGTCGCGCAGGGCCGTCTCGTGCTCGGCACCTGGCAAGGCCTCTATCTGTTCGAACACCGCCAGCGGCCGCACCGGCGCGAGGTTGTCCTGCATCTCGGCTCCTCCTGACATCGATCCGGTGTTGGCGCGGGCGATCCCGTCGCTTGACATCGGCGCGCCGGACCGCAACTTTTCTTCGGCGCGTCTGCCGCAACAGGCCGCGTGCCGAGGACGGAGGGAAGGATGACGGACGTTCAGACGATTGCCGAGCGGTTCATGGAGGCCCTGAACCATCGAGACTTCGAGACGATCGCCGGGTTTCTCGACGAAGACGCGGCGCTCGACACGCTGACGGGGCAGCGTGCGATCGGATCGCATCCGCTGCGCCTGGCGATCATGAGTTACTTCCGCCACTTCGACGAGACGTTTGGGGACATGGTGCCGATGCGTGACCGGCTGGGGCAACGCGTCGCCGTCGATGTCACGGCCCGAGGCACGTACCGGGAGACGATGGCGGGCTTTCCACCTGCGGCCGGGCAATCCTATTCGATTCCGAGCGTTTTCGTCTTCGAGTTCGAGGGGCCGAGCGTGACCCGTCTCACGCATTACCGCAACATCCGCATTTTCGAGCAGCAACTTCTGCGCTGATGCCCGTGCTGTGCGTCATGGACCGCCGGTGTCCGCGCGACGGGCGTTCGTGTGCTGTCGAGATGAACGGTTTCTGAATGTGCGGTTTCACGTACATTCAGCTTCTCTCCGCTAGACAGGGTGCATTCGCCGGATAACGGCGCAATTGAAGACCGCCCCGCTGTCATGCAGGCGCGGTCCCGAAGATGGAGGATACGCCATGAAGACCATGATGACCCGCCTTGCCATTGCCGCGATGATCGGCGTTTCCAGCCTTTCCGCCCTTGTCGGGACGGCTTCCGCCAGCGAGATCCGCCTCGGGCTGCACGCTGGCCCGGTTGTCGACGTTCAGTATCGCGACGAACGTGATTGGCGCCGCGACCGGCATGATCGCCGGGATTGGGGTCGCGACCGTCGTGGCGCGTGTGCACCCTGGCTGGCCGCCGATAAGGCCAGTGCCTACGGCCTGCGCCGCGCGCGCGTCGTCGCGGTGACCCCGCGCCGGGTCGTGGTCGAAGGCCGGTTCCGCGGCGATTTCCGCACGATCGCGTTTGCCAACATCCGCGGATGCCCGCGGATCGGCCGCTAATCGGCGTTACGCCCCGGTTTGAGGGGCGGACTGACATGAAAGCCTGCCCGGTCGACAGACCGGGCAGGCTTTTTGATGATGGGGCATGGATCTTCGTCAGGGACGGAGAGAGGTTCAGATCAGCCGACGGCGAGGCTTTGGCGACGGGGCTTCGCACATCCGCCGCCCGGGGGCTCACCTTGCGAACCGGCTGTGCCGATCGACCTCAGGGGGTGATGGCGAAGGTCAGGTTGACGGTGACGGTATAGCTGTTTTCGCCATTGGCGATCGGCACGGATGCCTCGGCCATATCCTTTGCCATGGCGCGGGCCATCATGGGCATGGGTTCGGGGCGCCCGGCGTTCTCGCTGATCTCGATCACCCGTCCGAGTTTCACGCCGGCGGCCTCCGCGAGGATCTTGGCCTTGGCCATGGCATCGGCGACGGCTGCCTTGCGGGCATCGTTCAGGGTCGCGTCGGGCTTGTCGTTGGTGAACTGGATGCTGCCGCCCTGGTTGACGCCGAGCGTCACGGCCTGGTCGATGATTGCGCCGAGCTTGGCAATCTCGCGCAGCCGCACCGTCAGCGTGTTGGCGACCTGATAGCCGATGAGCGTCGGCGGCTCGTTGCCATTGTTGTTTTCGGGATAGCGATACTGTGGATTGACCGCGAAGCCGGACGTCTGGAGATCGCGCTCCGCGATGCCGCTGGTCTTCAGCGCCGCCAGCACGTCGGTCATCGATTTCGAGTTGGCGTCGAGCGCCTCCCGCGCCGTCTTGGCATCCGTCACGACACTGAAGGAGACAATCGCCATATCCGGCGCGACGGCCGCGCGGCCTTCGCCACTCACCTCGATCACGGCCTCGCGCAGCGGTGCGGATACCGGCGCGGAAAGCATGTGTCCCTGCGAGGGCTCTGTCGACGTCGACTGGGCAAAAGCGGGCAGGGCGGTCACCGCCATGACCGACAGGGTGAGAGCAGGCACGAAACCACCCAAGCGGGTGCGGCGCAGACGGAGCATTGACGACATATCCGGTTCTTTCTCTTCATCGATTTCGTCCCTGCACCCTTGTTGCGGATGGATTGTGAAGGGAATACGGCGGCGCCTTGTGACAATCCGAGAATTCCGCTAAAGCCATCCCAGCGGAGGCCACCATTGACCTCCCAGAAACGGCACCGCCGTCAGGGCCTGTAGCTCAATGGTTAGAGCCGGCGGCTCATAACCGCTTGGTTGGGGGTTCGAGTCCCTCCGGGCCTACCAATTTTTAATGAATACAATGACTTACAGTGACGTTAGCCAGGCTGGTTAGCCAGTAGGTTAGCCCACTGGCTTTTTTGTCTGATATTTCCGCGACAGCCGACTCATCGCGTCGCGCGCAAGGCGCTGTTGTTCTGCCTCGCGGCTGTAGAGTTCGGCGTGTTCGATATTGTCGTGACCCAGCGTTTCCATCAACTGGCGCGTCGTGGCGCCGGTCTCCGCCAGCAGCTTGCCAAGGGTTTTGCGCAGGCCATGAATAGTGCAGCCTTTGGGCAGCCCGGCAGAGTGTGTCCAGTCTGCCATTCGGCCTGTCAGTGACTTTTCGGAGAACGGATCACCATAAGCAGTCACGATGACGAAAGGACTTTTCCTTTCGATCGGGTCTACGATCTCCCGCAACATTGGCGTGATCGGAAGGACAAGCGTTTTCCCGCCTTTCGTCTGCGCTATGGTGACTGTGTTCTCTCTGAAATCGAATGACTTCCATTCCAGCTTAGCCAGATCTGATCGCCGGTTGCCGAGCCACAAGGCGAGCCCGTAGACGGTTCGAGGCGTTGATCCAAGCGGCCATCGTGATTCGAAATCAGCACGTTCCTGTGCCGTCCATGCTCGCCAGCCGGTATATTCTGGGCGGTACGAAAGCTTCCATGTAGGGTCGGTCTCGATCCATTCTTCATCGAGCGCCACGGCAATCATCTTTCTGATCGCGACCAGGACGTGTTTTGCCTTGTGGGGTGTCTCTGAATAGTGCGCTAGGATTTCTTTGACGTGCCGGCGCTTTAAATCCCGCACGAGCATGTCACCCCAGACCTCTGGGTGCGAGGGCGCAACAGGAAGCTCCAAAAACTGGCCGGCGAGGCTGACATTCTTCGCCTTCGTTTTCGGATCGAAGGCTAGCCAATCCGGACCACGCTGGACTTTTTTCCATGCGCTTTGAAAGGAGCCGGGCAGAGCTTGCCCTGGCAATCGCACAACGGTCGCCAGTCGGCGCTCGCGGCCCTCTATCGCTGCGCTGTACGCCTCCTCAAACTCCGGATCACCGGGAACGCCGGGCAGGGCGATAGTCTTACCAGCGCGGCGATATCGCCACCGCTTTTTGCCATGTCGGTCGGTGAAGCCGGAAACGTAAGGATACTCATTGTCGGTCATTGAGCGACATTACGCACGGCGATTGCCGCGTGACAATATCTCGTCGATCCGGTTCTCGCCATCTGAAGGCAGATCGCTGAATGCTGCATCCAGCGCGATACGATCCCAGATCGTCCGCCCATCGACACGCTTGGGCTTCGGCATTCGCCGATCGCTCACCATCTCATCAAATTTCGTAGTGCCAACGCCGATGTAGCGCGCAGCCTCTTCTCGTGAGAGCCCGCGAGGTGCGTAGGCAACTGGATCGTGTAATCGAGCCGTTGCTCCCATCTAGCTCTCCCTCGGTTGGGGTGATGATGCGGCTTCGAGTGCCAGTGCGGCTTGGCGCAAGGTCTCGCGCAGTTCGTCTTCTGACTGGCACCATGCAGCCGTGTCGCGGATCATCTGCGGCGTGATGGCTGACTGCGCTTCCGTATGGGGCGGAGCCTCGACATTCCTCTTCTGTTCAACGATGCTGTCAAACCGTTGTGGATGGAGGACAGAATGAGGCGTGAAGTCACTATTGTTATCGATGGCATCGAGCATGCTGGGATTGAAGTCGTCGAGACGACTATGAGTGATGTTCGCGGCATCATCAAAGCTGGTCGCTTCTGGGCTGCCGCCGAGGTCGTCGAGGCTGCTCAGCGAGCGGGATCTTTGATGGTGGATGGGGAGGCTGTTGTCATAAAAGGTACCGGGGATGACAACAGCGTCAGCTTCGCGCCGGCCTAGCACATTCGTCTCGGGCGCGGGTGATGCCCACTTAGCCTCATAGGCCGCGATGAACTCTGGTTCGAACGACGAGCGCCAGTCGCAACCGCACTGGAACTGGCCCTTGATGTAATGGGTGCGCGGCATGCCGGCGCTGCAATTCACGTTGCCGCAATAGGGACGGTAGCCTTCCCGGTTCATGAGGTTGTCGCGAACGATGCTCAACGCTCAATCCTCCCTGCCACAACGCGGCGGAAGTGGTGGGCGTAGGCTCCAACCGCTTTCCAATATGCCGCCATCGGGCCTTTGTTCTTGATCCATGATTGCTGCGCTCTGGACCGAGCGTCTTTGACCAGGTCGCCAAGGATGTCCGCGACAAGTTCGCGAGTTTCAGGTGGCAGCTCATCGAGCCTTTTTACCGATGGCAGCGATAGGACGGGGTTCCGCACTTCGCGGCGGTTGCTGCGGTCGCTCATACTGTCGCTCCCGCTGCTGAGGGGGCAGAGATGCCAACAACCATTCGCTTGTAAGGTTGATTCGCATCCAACAAAGAAAGGCTTGCAAATGAACCTGATGAACCAGTTACTCCAGATCCACCGAGAGCGCCCATTCCACCGGATTTTCGAAGACACAATCGCCCTTGGCTATGCGAGGAAGATGACGAACGGCGATGCTCGCCTGACCTCGCGCGGCTTTCGAATGATACGGGCAACATTGGAAGCAGAGAGGGCCAGGCGTATTGCCGCCCTCTATCCTGACGACCTGCCGAAAGGGTAGTTAGTGCGAGGGCGGCGCTCATCGTCCGCCCTCTGCAGCCGACCCGAGAAGGCGCATGACGGCGTCCGTCTGCCACGTCGTCAGATCTCGATTGCCTTTGTAGCCCTCGGTCTGGCCTGGGTCGAAGATGGCCCGCATGACGCGCTTGCGCAGATCCTCGCTTCCCCGCACTTCTGCCTGGGGTGATGGAGCCTCGATCATACCTCCGCGCTGATGGATCATCATGGCGAAGTTGGCGACGTCGACAGGATCTCCTTTCGCAACGTGCTCGAACAACATGGCGGAAAGGTCCGACAGGCTGCAGCGAGCATGATCGTCCCAGCCTGCACGGCCTTTGTTTCGCGCTTGTGCCAGCTTGGCCTTCATCACATTGGCAAAGCGATCGACGCATACCTCATCGTTTCGTGCGTCCGACGCGAGCTGCATGGTGCTGAGATCGCCATTCCAGATGAGCGGTCGCGGGATCGGTTCGCCGTCGACGAGCGGTGCCTCGTCCTCGTTGTAGAAGCATTCCCGTTCGGGTCCGCAGCACGCCGCATGCATCATGCCGTCATCACTGAAGTAGACGGGGTCGCCAGGCTGCAGGGCCTCGCAGCACACGTGGCATGCCTCCGGCTCGTCGTCCGTGTGGCGGTCTCCCTGAGGCAATGTCGCAACAGCCGTGAGCGCGGCACTTGCGTAGCGGCGGCGGGCCTTATCTTGCCTTGGCGTCGTCGCGCACGTCACCCACTCTGGCCGTTCCGTTCCGATGGGTCCGTCATATTCCATGACGTCGAATATGGCTTTACCGGCCATCTCCAGTGCGACCTCTTGAGCAAAGCTCTTCATCGTGCAGTCTCCTCGGTGCATTTCAGTTCGCGCTTTGCCGCCTCACGCCGCAGCGCATTGCGCTTGCGGGTGACGAGCTCGACGTGATCAAGGTTGTCGGGGCGAACGCACAGCCGGTTGCGGCATTTGTGGTCCAATTCTTTCTTGCCGGGGATGTAGCCGTGCTCGTTCGTCCACATGACCTTGTGGACGGCGACGGTCTGGCCTGCGAGGCTCATCCGGGGGTAGCCTGCGCCACGGCCTTCCTCGCCAGAGGTCGGCCCGGTCCAGATCCAGCAGCCAGTCGCCTCGTCGACGACGACGCGGGCCATGATCTTTTCGCGGATGACTTCCCGACGTGAGAGGGTCAATGGGTTCGGCTCCATGCGTCGAAATCTCCGACCAGCTTGCGCCAGCGGCCTGCAGCTTCGGCGTTGTCATTCAAGTCGGCGCGTGACTTGATCGAAAGGATCGATCGGATGCGGGTGGCGATGCGCTCGCCATCGGATGTGTCGACGCCGTGGCAGGTTTGCAGGTATTCCCGGAACCTCCGGTCGTCGCACTTCATCGCGCATTCTGCGGCATAGTTCGCGTGCTTGCGCGAACTGGCCTCAGAAGGCCGTGCCAGCTTCAGGTGCTTGACGAGCGCGTCATACATCCGGAGCAAAAAGCGAAGATCCTCCGGTGCGCTGAGAGCCATCTCCCGGTTGTCGAGGTTCGCGTCGTCCTCGACACGGTAGACCCGCTCGCTATCGGGGCCGTCGGCAGCCATCACGAACGTGCCGGTTTCGTCCGCCATCACCGTCCAGTCCGGCATGGCTGCGCCTACGCGGCGGCGTATCGCATCCATGCGTTTCTGGTTTGGGGAGGGCGGCGCGATCGTCATGTCAGATCTTTTCCCTGACGATCTTCACCTTGTTGACCGGCTTGCCAGGGTGACTGATGGCGACGTGCTTGCGCGCCTCGGCGGGATCGCAGGCAGCGATATCAACGGGCGCGATGGTCTCATCTTCGAAATGGACGCGGAAGGGCAGCAGGGGCCGTGGCTCTGACTCACGCATGTGCAGCCATCCTCGTCGGCTCCGGCGCTGGCAGCAGAGCAGGGCGCGCGCGATAGGCGCGGCGCTGTTCTTCGAGGTCGAACCATTCCTCCTGGAGCTGTTCGCGATCGACGCCATGAGCTGCGGCGATCTCCCGAAACTCAGCATCGGGCGTGACGTAGCAGGCGAGCAGCGCGGCCTGCATGCGCGGGTCGAGCGTCTTCATACGCGAGCCTCCGCGCGCTCGGACGCTGCGTGACGCGCCATGCCGACGGTTGCCAGCGGTACGGCTCCCATGAGTGCGAGGAACAGAACACCGAGCAGCCCGGCGAGCATCAATCGGCACGGCACACGACGATTGGACGGATGGTTGGTGCCCATGACGTTGGGTAGAGTGACCATCAGCGGAAGCCTCCGGTGAAGAGGGCGATGAGCGCGACGGCCACGAGCACGATCACGGCAAGGGTAACAAGGACCAGGGCAGCCTTGCTTGCAGTACGCATGCGGCGCTGGCGCCGCCGGCTGCGGGCAACCTCGGGGTGATAAACGGCATTGCCGCGTGTGGGAGAGCGAACGTCCATTAGCCAGCGCTCCGCAGATCCGGCGCGGATGCCTCGGCCATCAGGCGGACGGTTCGGATCTGGGAGCCGGCGCCACGCTTGCGGACATGCTGGCGCGCAGCTTCGGCGTCTGGGGCCAGCACGTCGTGCACCTCTTTGCCGCGGCAAGTGATGCGAAAATGCGAAAGGCGCTTGGCGGGCGCAGGTATGCTTTTGCGAAACCGCAGCGCGGTCGCATTGTCAGGCAATCGGGACATGTTGGAGATCCTTCATCCGTTTCGGATGCCGCCTGCAGAAGTGCCGGGCGGTCACCGAAAGCGGATCGTGGATCAGGCGGCGCGACGTTCGCTGTTGGCGAACAGGCGGGCGGCTTCGTTGGCGTGGGCTGTGACCTGTTCGTCGGTCAGTCCAAGCTCTGACATGAGTTCGTTCTTCGTCAGGCTGCGGCCGGCTTCGCGCTGAGCGGTGGCCATTTCGGCTGCAACGTGGCGGGTCGTCACGGGATTGTAGGTATTCATGCTGCGCTCCATCGGTTGTCGTTGGCTTTGCCTCGACGATGGAGCGGCGCGGGACGCTTAACCTGTTTCCGCACCGCTCCTGTCCGGGGAGGCACGGAAAACATAAGCGACAATTATAAGTGAATGCAAGTGAAATTTATAAGCGAGATTCATGAGCCCGCCTATCGACTCTTGGAGAAATTGATTCGACAATGAGAACCAACAGGGAACGGAGCGGGATTCATGCCAGTCGAGGAGGAGCCGGTTACACTTGGTATGATCGACCGACTGCGGATCGAGTGCGCTGATTGCGGCCGAAGCAGATGGCGGGAGCCAAGCGAACTGGTCAAAAAAGGGATCTCACTTCATGTTGAGATCAGATCGCTGCTGCCAAAATTTTCATGTTCCGAATGCGCAGATGATGGCCTGCCGGCGAGGAATATCACCGTGCAGGCCTTGTTTTTGCATGATCATGAAGCGCGGCGCGCAGAGCGGGATGTGCTCAGAAGCCAAGAAGCTCTTTCCAAGGGATCACTCGCCAAAGGTTTTTGACGCGATAACGATCATATATAATCTCTTTTTTCGGGTTATACTGCTCGGTGATGATCTCTTTAGCTGTTCGACGCTTCAACAGTTTCACGTATGCTTTCGTGCTTTCGCCCTCGTTGTCTGGGTAAAGTTCGATGACGATGCAGTCGCCTGGCACCGGTTCGCGTCCACCGCAGTAGATAACGTCACCTGGATCGAATTTAGGAACCATGCTGTCGCCCAGCACGTGGGTTGCCCAGACGTTCTTTAGGGTGGCGATGCCCTGCGGGCGCCTTACGAAGCCTGCTACAGTACCATTGAAGGTGAAGTCGCCATCATCGCCACCATAGGTGACGCCGAGCATCTGGATATCCATTGGCCCAAGGTCTGGGACGAATCCATCTGAGACCACCTCGGCATCAGCGAGCGCCTCGTCGTCTTGATAAACCAGATCGCCACGCATAAGCGCTGATGGGTCAACCCGCAGAAACTCAGCTGCACGAAGCAGATTCTCGGGGGACGGTAAATTCCGGCCCGTTTCCCACATGCCGACGGCAGCCACATCTATGCCGAGCTGTTGGGCAATGTTGCGCTGAACCAAGCCGCGGCGCTTACGCGCGGTTCGTATTGCGATACCGATCTTCGTCGCGTGCTCACCTTTAGCCATGCTTATAATTCGCGCGGCATCCCGGCTCGGGTCTAGATAATTCTCGCTTGACTCATTTTCTAAGCGAGACTTATATCCAGGCATGACGCAAGCTCCTACCGATCTCAAAACCGTGTTTGTTGCTGCCGGCAGTGCAAGCGAGCTGGCGCGCAAATTGTCTATCTCGCCACCGGCTGTCCTGCAGTGGCGTCATGTGCCGGCTGGTCGTGTGCTTGCAGTCGAAGATATCACCGGCATTTCTCGCCATCATCTGCGACCGGACATCTTCGGTCCTACGCCGAATGAGGCGGCCGAATGACGAGTTATTTCGCCAGTTCCCCGCAGAGCTGGGCCAATGCCTGCTCTGCCAACTGCCACCGGAGCGCCCGTCTCCTCCGGCGCTCCGGTGGCTTTTTGTTCTGTCTGTCATCGGCTCAAGGGCCTCCGTGATGTGATGACAAATCTCTAAGCCGTCCTCGGGCGTGCTTCACCGAATCCTTATCCGAATTTTTTTCCTTGCCATTTCGCGGGGTGTTTTCGTGCGTTTGAAATCCGACACTGTGCGTGGCATCTCTGCCGAAGAGGTGCGCACCATCAAGAAAGCGACCGAGGCGGCCTATCGCCTGGCGGGTGGCGTCAGCGTCGTTACGACGCGTACGCGCGCGAGCATCAGCCAGCTCTCGAAATACGCCTCGACGAATGCCGAAAACGTGGAAACCCTGATCCCGCTCGACATCGCCGTCGAGGTGGATCGCGCAGCCGGGTCGCCGATCATCCTGACCGCTTATGGCGAGATCCTCGGTTTTCAGCTGGTCGTGGCTGCTCCGGCAGATGAGCCGGATGGTCCTGTAACAGAAGCCGACGCGCACACGATTGCCCGGAAGGCTATGGCGCTCGCCGAAGAGATCTTCGCCGCGCTCGAAGACAATGTCATCGACGCGCTGGAAAAACGGACGATCGTCGACAAGTGCCATCGCCTGAAAAAGACTGTGCGCGACATGATCAAGCGGCTGGGTGGCTGATCATGGCACAGGCTCTCAAGATCCTCCCTGCCGAACATGGCGAGATCCGCACGCTCGTCGACCGTGCGGCCGACACGCTGGCGCGCGCTGTCATGGCAGCCGACGTGCTCGACGCGCGTGACCAGGCGGCATTTGCCTATGACGCGACCAAGGCGGCGGCCCGTCTGCTAAAAGCCAAAGGCGCGCATGATGACGTGGTCTCGGCCATCTTCCGGACGCAAGCCGACGCTCTGGGAATTGAGGCTCTGGCAAAGCGCCGGCTGGCAGACGAATACGACGCTGCGCGCGAGCGCGGCGAGGTCGCCGGCCATGGCGGCGGGCGGAATTTCAAGGTTGCAGACGCCAACGTTGAAATTCCGAGTGTTGCCGACATCGGCCTGACGCGTCCGCAGATCTTCGAGGCGCGCCAGATCCGCGACGCGGTGAAGCATGATCCCGATATCATCAAGCGCTTCCTGGACGAAAAGCGGGCGGCGGGTACCGAGGCGACAAAGGCCGACCTGAAGCGGGTTATCGCGCCGCCAAAGTCAAACCTGCGCGCGGCGATCGGTACGGCTTCGGCGTCGAAGGACGACCGCGGCGACAACTTCTACCAGACGCCGGATGTGGCAACGCGCACGCTGCTTGCCTTCGAGCGCTTTACCTCGACCGTCTGGGAGCCGGCCTGCGGCTATGGCGCGATTTCGCGTGTGTTCGAGGAAGCTGGCTATGACGTGCGCCTGTCGGATCTCGTCGACCGCGGCACGGCGGATCGGAACGGAGAGCTGCAAGGCGTCGGCAGTTTTCTGGCGACCACAGCTGGCGAGGGCGACGGTCCGGATATCGTGACTAACCCGCCCTATGGCGAGTTGCTAAACGACTTCGTCGCGCATGCGCTGCGCACGCACCGCCCGCGCAAAATGGCGATGCTTCTTAACCTCAACTTCCTCTGCGGCTTCAAGGATGAAGCTCGGTCATTCGTCATGGACGAGAATCCGCCTGCACGCGTCTACGTGTTCAAGCGTCGCCTGCCGATGATGCACCGGGAGGGGTGGGAGGGGCCGAAGGCGTCGAGCCGCATGAACACAGCCTGGTTCGTCTGGGAGCGTCAGCCAGACGGCACTTATGGCAGCGAGACGGCGATGCGCAGGGTCGACTGGATGGAGCATGCCGACAAAGGGTCTTTGCGTCCGGGCTTCTCCGGCTCATTCGGTCTCGCATCGTTCGTTGCTGATGACGAGGACTTCAGCCGGACGACGCCACGCCTGACGCTCGACGAGCGGGCGGCGGAAGCGCGTCAACGGGCGCACGCATGGATCTCCCGACGCACCGACGTCACGCGGCGCGAGCTGCGTCAGCAGATTGGAGTGCGTGACAGCGTGGCGGCTGTTCTGATCGAGGAGTGCGTATCGCGTGGTGTGCTCGGTCTGCCGGATGACGGCGGCGTGCATATGGTTCTGTGCGCGGCAAGCGAGGCGGCATGACCTTGCTGCTTCCCATCATCGAAGGCCTTGCGGAGGCTGCCACTGACCAGGCGCGTGCGCGATGGCTTCTCGCTGTCCCGCACTCCGTCCTGTGGCGCGATCAGACGACGATCAGGGCCATGCTGCAGGCTGCTCGCTTCCGTGCCGGCGTCGAAGCGCTGGATGCGGAGATGGCGGCGCTTTCCGCAGTCCGCGATCCGCGCACCGGCGCTCTACCGGACCTCGTTCAATTTGCCCAGCATTACGCCCGGCTCGGGCTCACCATGATTGCGCGCGGAGTAGCGGAATGACAACGACCCGTTTTGCAATCATCCCCGGCTGGATCGTGACGGACACGCGGCTCAAGGGGCGCGACCTGCAGGTGCTGTGCCTCCTCGGGCGACATACGGACAAGCACGGTTGGTGCCGGCGCTCGCAGGTAAAGATGGCAGGGCAGCTCGAATGCGCGCGTTCGACCGTCCAAGCGTCGCTTGATCGGTTGTCCATCATTGGCGTTGTCGAAAAGCACCTTGAGGTGAGCAAAGACGGACGGGATTCGGCGCACTGGTATCGGGTGATCTTCGACCAGAAAGTCGCCGAGGAGGACTTCGAAGAGTGGGAATCCGAGGAATTTGATCCTGTTTCCGGGGCTGTATATAGCACCCCCCCTGCCGATATATCGGCACCCCCTGCCGACCCAGAGTCGGCACCCCCTGCCGACTCTGGGTCGGCACCTATTAACGACCCTTATCTAACGACCTCTGATCAACTGGGAGAGAGAGCGCGAGCGCGCGACCTTCGGGATGAGGAGGAAAATCCGCGCTCTGTCGAGCGTCGGTTCAAGAAATGGTGGCACGCATGGCCGGGATATCTCGATGACAGTGAGATGAACGCTGTTCGCTGCTGGCAGGCATTGACGCCTGAGCAGAGGAAGGCCTGCGAGGATCTGACGCCGGTCTATCTGGCTGCACGGGACAAGATGGGACGCACCAAGGCCAAAGCCGCGTCGACCTATTTGAGCGAGCGGCAATGGGAGCGGTTAGCCCATGCCGACGTACCAACCACGTCTGCGCCTTCGGCCTTGCACAACCCTTTCAGTAAAGCTTGGCAGGGGAATGCGCTTGCGTGCCTCCTCGGTCCGGAAAGTCCCATGCCGCAGATGACGGCATCTCAGGCCCGGATGGTGGCGCAGGGCGGCCCTCTTGGTGAGCGAGTTCGTCGAGAGCACCGCGAGCGTTGGGCTTGGCCAAAGGTCTCTGGGATGTACCGTGACGCGCAGGACAAGCGCGGCTCGCTGGTGTCGGCGCCCATCGTTTCTGCGTCGGAAGCGTTCCGGAGCTTCCATGTCAATTCGCCTGAGGTGGCTGCATGGAAGCGGCTTTACGCCACGCAGGGATGGCCGTGGCCGGAGATGGGCAAGCATGAGTGGATCTGCTTCCCGACAGCCGACGGGGTGGATGATGGCTCCATCCTGGCGGCGCTGGATGCTTTCAAGCGGATGGTGACGGGAGATCGGGGCGATGAACATGCAGCATGAGAAAGCAATCTTTGACTTTACCCAACCCATCTCTCAGCACCCGTTTGATGATGCGAAGCTGCTGCGCGGCGGCATCAGTGAGCAGATAGCGATTCGCGATCTATCGCTTGCAGGCCGTCGGCTGGTGGCGGAAGAGCCGGAATCTGCGGCTTGGTACTGCCTCAAGGTCGAACCCAGAAAAGAGTTCGCTGTGGAAAATGTGCTGTTGGTCGCAGATGTAGAGGCGCTCGTACAGTGCGAACCTGCAGGCATTGTCGTGCGTCGTGGGCGGCAATGGGAGAAGCCGCGCACTCCATGGATGCCCGGATATGTGCTCGTCCAGTGTGTCTATTCGGCGGGCGCAATAATGTCTCTTCTGCGCCTAAGGCACGTGCTTGGGGTGGTCGGAGGACCGGCCCGACCGCATCGCGTTTCAGGTCAATCCATTAGAAATTTCAATGAGAAAGTAGCGCAGTTGTTGGCGCAGGCAGACGCGGTGAAGAGGGCCAGCAACGATAGGGATCACGCGCCGTTCATGGTAGGCGAAACGGCGCGAGTAACGCTCGGACCCTTTGCTAATTTCGAGTGCGTTATCCTGTCGATTGGCAAGGGGAAGAGCCCTCGATGCAAGGCGCTCACCAAGGTATTCGGGAATGAAACGCCTTTCGATATTCCTCTTGCGTCTCTCGCAAAGCTGTGAGTAGAAATGGGCAACGGATGATCTGCGATCTCAGTGCACCCTTGGGCTTCGGCCCTGAATGTCTCGGCAGGACGCGAGGCAAAGAGAGGAAACTCTCAGGTCGGTAGCCGGGCGGACCCTCACCCTGACAGCCTCGACTGAGGCACCGATTCAGGGCCAGTGCGAAAGCTATGACCAGACGACGAGGCGGCCAAAAGGTCGCCTTTTGCGTTCTAGAAGCATGCGTCTTCGTTCTATCAAGCCCTCCATCCGTCAGATCGATGCGCGGGCCGTCAAGCCGAAACCCAAAACGGCGGACGCTTTCTACTTATCTCCGGAGTGGCGGTCACTCATGGGCCGTCTGATCGCTGAGCGCGGTCGTCGGTGCGAGGAGGTGGGATGCGGTCGGGTCAATACGCGCATCTTCGGCGACCACATCGTTGAGGTGAAGGATGGCGGGCCGTTGCTCGATCCCTCGAACATCAAGCTTCTGTGCGGCTCGTGCCATACGACCAAGACTTTGGCGCAACGTGGCAAGCGAATGGCGGAGCGGTTCTGATGAGTGAACAGATGGATCGTGCCAAGGCTTTCATCGATGCTCTGCCGGACGGCGATCTCGTCGTCGTCGCGGCTACCAATGACGTTGCACGTTGGCTGGCAAACGGTATCCGTGAACGGCGCGGTCTGTCGGCCGCACGCAGATGTGAGGTCATTGGGATCCGCAATCGATCTTCCGCCGCCAAACTCATAGGTCGTCTTGGCAGGGTTATCCTTCACGACAGCTTCGTCAGTCACGCCAGGCCGGAGGTCAGAGCCGAGGTCGAGAGGCTGATGCACGGCATCAACGTCATGGACGGAGCGGGCGACGCAACCTGACCTGCCGGACGCCAAAGGCGCCGCGGGGGGTAGGGGGTTGAAAGTCCACAGGGTCCAAGAGCCCCAACCGCTTGGGTGCGAGCGAGAGGTTTTTTTTCTATGCCTGCAGTTTTTGACCTCTTTGGAGATGAGGTTCCCGAGGGCTGGGGGAAGCGGGGGCGCCCCCCTCATCTGGTTGATGACAAAAAGCGGTGCAAAGTCAGACTGTTGCTGGCGATGGGCCGAAAGGAAGCGGAGATTGCTGCAGCTCTCGGCATCACAGAGCCGACTTTGCGCAAACATTATTTTCGAGAACTGGCCTGCCGGCAAACGGCCCGCTTCCAGCTTGAAGGCACCGTGCTCTTGCGCCTCTACGAGGAAGTCGAAGCGGGCAACGTCGCAGCGATCAAGGAGCTGGGTAAGAAGCTCGACAAGGCGGCGATCGCCGACAGTGACTTTGCCCGCCGGGTTGCCGAGCAGAGCCAGCCGAAGAAGCCGGTGAAGTTGGGCAAGAAAGAGCAGGCCCTTCAGGATGCGCGTACGCCGGATACCGCAACGCCGCTTGGTCGCCTGATGGCGATGCGGACCACCGACAGTGACAAGTTGAACTGACATGACCGCACATGTTCGTCAGGCAGTTGGATGGGATCTAAGTTGCGTC
Source organism: Rhizobium sp. Leaf384 (assembly GCF_001424065.1). Taxonomy (GTDB): domain Bacteria; phylum Pseudomonadota; class Alphaproteobacteria; order Rhizobiales; family Rhizobiaceae; genus Ferranicluibacter. The sequence goes on along the minus strand of NZ_LMQE01000007.1, from coordinate 5,944 downwards.
GACTGGGAGGATCGTATCCGCAACGGCCAGTCGCTGATCCCGGATCTTCCGTTGTTCCAGGAAGAGGCGGATCTCGCCGTCGAGATCTTCGACGAGCTCCGGTTGCCGGATGTCATTGGCCAGCCGAAGATGCGCGATGCGTGCGGTCCATGGTTCCGCGGCATCGTACGCGCCGCCTTTGGCTGCTATGATCCGAGCGAGCACGTTCGCATGATCCGCGAGATCTTTGCGTTGGTGCCAAAAGGGCAGTCGAAGACGACGTACAGCGGTGGGCTGATCATCGTCGCCATGCTGATGAACCGCCGGCACAATGCCGAGATGCTGTTCATCGGGCCGACGCAGTCCGTTTCCGACCGAGCCTTTCTGCAGGCGGCCGGCATGATCCAGGCTGCACCGGAGCTCTACGGTGGGCCCGGCCGGTCCGGCCGCTTTCACATCGTCTGGCACGAGAAGAGGATTGAGGACCTTCTGAACGGCTCGATGATGAAGGTGAAGACCTTCGCGCTCGACATTCTCACGGGCTCTATGCCTGTCGTAGTCCTGCTCGACGAACTTCATTTGCTCGGACGAAACCCGCATGCAGCGCAGGTGATGCGCCAGATCCGTGGCGGTCTCGAGAAGAATGCCGAAGGCCTGCTCATCATCATCACGACGCAGAGCGATGCGCCGCCGGCGGGCGTCTTCCGCGACGAGCTGATCACGGCGCGCAAGATCCGCAATGGCGNCCGAAGGCCTGCTCATCATCATCACGACGCAGAGCGATGCGCCGCCGGCGGGCGTCTTCCGCGACGAGCTGATCACGGCGCGCAAGATCCGCAATGGCGACTACCGGGGCAAGTTGATCCGGGCGATGCTTCCGATCCTCTACGAGTTCCCGGACGATATCGCCAGCGACCCGTTCAAGTGGCAGGACCCGGAGAACTGGGGAATGGTCATGCCGAACCTCGGTCGGTCGATGCGGCTTCACAGCCTGGTGCTCGACTGGGAAGGCGAGCGGGTCAAGGGCGAGCGCGATATCCGCATTTGGGCAAGCCAGCATCTCAACATCGAGATTGGTATCGGCATCAAGACCGATGCGTGGCCGGGGGCCGAGTTCTGGGACCGGCGGATCGACGCGACGCTCACGATGAAGACGTTGATGGAGCGTTCGGAAGTCATCGTCGTCGGGATCGATGGCGGCGGGCTGGACGACCTGTTCGGCTTTGCAGCCCTTGGACGTGAGAAGGAAACGAGGCGTTGGCTCAGCGTGTCGCGTGCATGGTGTCACGAGGGTGTGCTCGATCGACGCCAGTCGATTGCCTCGACCCTGCTCGACTTCAAGGCGGACGGTGATCTCACCATAGTCGACGACGAGCTGAAAGACGTCAGCGAGATCATCGAAATTATCGCTGAGATCAACGAGGCCGGGCTGCTCGCCTGTGTCGCGATCGATAACGAGGGTCCTTACGGCGAATTCGTTGAGGAGCTCGCCAAGATTGGGATCACGCCGGAGGGTGGTCAGATCGAGGGCGTCGGGCAGGGCTACAAGCTGATGAACGCCATCAAGACCACCGAGCGAAAGCTGGCAAACGGCACCTTCGTCCACTCGGCCAGCCGAATGATAGATTGGTGCATCGGCAACATCAAGATCGAGCCGACCGCAACCGCGATCCGCGCCACCAAGCAGAACGCCGGCGACGCCAAAATTGACCCGGCCATGGCGCTGTTCGACGCGGTCACGGTGATGATTACCAACCCCGAGGCGGACGGTCGGTCCGTCTATGAAGAACGTGGATTGAGGGTAGCCTGATGACAGAAGACACCAAGGCCGTATCGTCGTCGATCAGGATCGATCGCCAGACCGGCCGCGAGATCATCGGCATCTGTGGCGCGGCACTTTCAGGCTACGGCGCCTGGCTGCACTACCCGCCTGCGGGCTTCATGGTTGCCGGCGGCATTCTGGTCGGCCTGGCCGTTCTCGGCACTGTGCGCGGCGGACGCTGAGCATGGGTCTGTTCTCCGCAATGCTTGGCGGCGTGCGCGCCTCGTCGGACAGCAAGGCACCGCCGCCGGCCGACGATGATCGCTGGTACGATGGCGGCGGTGTGTCCAGCATGAGCCTGGCCGGCCGCCGCGTCACGGAAGATGGTGCGATGCGCGTGTCGGCGGCCTACGCATGCATCGGCCTTCTGTCAAAGACAGTCGCGACGCTTCCGCTGCGAATGTATCAGCGCGATCCTGTGACAAAGAAGCGTTCGGAGGCGCCATCGCATCCGTTGAACGACCTTCTGGAATATCAGCCTAACCATTGGCAGTCGGCTTGGGACTTCAAGGCGATGATGATGGGCCACCTCGCGCTGCGTGGAAATGCCTACTCTGAAATCGTCTCCGGACCGCGCGGGTTTGCCAACAGCCTCGAGCCGATCCATCCGGATCGCGTGCATGTCGAGCGTTTGGCCGATCAGAGCATCCGGTATCTGGTCGCGGACCCGATCAAGGGAAACAGGATCCTGCTGCAGGATGAGGTTCTCCATCTGCGGTCGCACATGGCACCTAGTGGTCTCGTCGGCGTGAGCCCTGTCGCCTACGCTCGCGAGACCATAGGCTTGGCTTTGGCCGCTGAAGAGCACGGTGCTCGGCTGTTCTCGAATGGCGCTCGTCCATCCGGTGTCGTGACTGTCGAGAAGCAGATGAGCGACGCGGCGTTCGGCGTTTCAAGTCGCAGTGGAACGCTAATTTTTCTGGGCTCGGCAACGCCAGCAAGACGCCGATCCTGGAGCAGGGTGCCAAGTTCGAAAGCATCAGCCTCGATTCCGAAGAAGCGCAATTTCTGCAAACGCGGGAATTCCAGATCGAGGAAATTGCGCGCTGGTTCGATGTGCCGCTCGTCCTGTTGCATCACATGACCAAGACCAGCTCGTGGGGCACCGGTGTCGAGGCCATTATGCTGGCCTTCGTGCGCAATAACCTGATGCCTTGGCTCAGCTGCTGGACGGGAGCCATTCGCCGCGATCTGATTCTCGCGCCGAACATCTACGAGGCCGCCTTCGATGTGGAGCCGCTGATTGCAGGCGATTCTAAAGCGCAGGCCGACTTCTTCTCGCGGCTCGTTCTCAATGGGATCCTCACGCGCAATGAGGCCCGTGAGGCGCTGGGCTACAATCCGCTCGACGGTCTCGATGATCCCCTCGTGCCAACGAATACCACGACGCCCGACAACATGCCGAACCACCGGTCCGACGACACGGCCAGCGCCTTGATCGGTCATAACGGCGGCCCCTCGATCTCTGACACTGTTCCGGANCGACGCCCGACAACATGCCGAACCACCGGTCCGACGACACGGCCAGCGCCTTGATCGGTCATAACGGCGGCCCCTCGATCTCTGACACTGTTCCGGAGCCTGATGATGACAATTAGATTTCCTCACCTGCATGCAGCCATCGTCCAGCACCCATGGGCCATCACGCCTGACCGGCTCCAAGCCATCGCGGAAGTCGTCGAGCGGCGTGCCGAGGGCATTCGCCTGTCGGCGAGTGAGATCGCAGCACTCAAGGGCGAGCGTGAGCCGAACGGCGTTGCGACGCTCTTCAGTGCGACCACTCTGGATCAAGTCGGTGTTGTTGGTCAGCAGATCAGCGTCCTCGGTCGGGGCGAGGGTGGTTCGCCTGCGCCGGTTGCCTCAGTTATCGCCGTGATCTCGGTATTCGGAATTATTGCCCAGCACGCTTCTGAGGTTGACGACATCAGTGGACCAGGCGGCACGTCCACCGAGCGCGTGATGCGGAGCTTCCGCAATGCACTGGGCGATGCATCCGTGAAGGCCATCGTGCTGCGCTTCAACAGCCCAGGCGGAAACGTCCACGGCGTGCAGGTTCTGGCAAACGAGATTTTCAAGGCGCGAGGCCAGAAACCGATCATTGCGCAGGTGGACAGCCTGGCCGCGTCGGCGGCGTACTGGATTGCATCGGCCTGCGACGAGATCGTGGTGACACCCGGCGGTCAGGTCGGCTCGATCGGCGTTTACGGTTTGCATCGTGACGTCTCGAAGGCTGCGGAAGCGCAGGGGGTCAAGTTCACGTTCGTCTCGGCTGGCAAGTACAAGGTCGAAGGCAACCAGTACGAACCCCTGACGGATGAGGCGACGCAAGCGCTGCAGGCCCAGATCGACGACTATTACCGCGACTTCACGACGGACGTTGCCCGTGGTCGCGGCGTCAAGGTCAGCGATGTCGTCGGCGGCTTCGGCGAAGGGCGCGTCGAAAAAGACAGGGTCGCGGTGAAGCTCGGCATGGCCGATCGGGTTGCCACGCTGGACGAGACACTGCGCCGGGTTGCCTCCATGAAGACGTCATCCGGACCTCGCGCAGATCATGACACGATACTGCATGCGACCGCCGATGCCACCGAACCAGATGCGCCACCTTCGCCTCCTGTTGACAATCCATCAGGACTGCAGGTGAGCGGCAACCTGCTGGACGCTTCTGCGCCGTCCGCCACGGAAAGCGATCGCGATGCTTTTCGGCGCCGGCGCCACGCTCATCGGTCGCGCAACGGCTGATCACGCGCGGCCACTGACGCGGTAGGCCGCATTCCATCGATATCTCTTCAGCGCCCCACGACCGCCGGGACAGTGGGCTGACTTCCTGCGCCCCATTCGCCCGGTTCTCTCATCAACGGAGCATGTACATGACAATCAAGGTTCTTCGCCAGAAGCGTGCCGATCTGGTTAGGGAAGCGCAGAGCGCTTTCGATCTGGCCGCGTCCGAACACCGCGGCCTGACCGATCAGGAAGCCGCTCGCGACGATGCGATCTCCGCCGAGCTGACGGCGCTCGACGACCAGATCGTTCGCGCCGAACGCCAGATGGAGCGCCAGCGCTCGRTCGGTAGCGTGATYGACCCGAACGAAAACGCCGACCGCAACAATGCGCAGGGCCGCGAAGGCGCGCGCTTCTCCTCGCTCGGCGAGCAGATGCTGGCGATCGCCGGCGCCGCTNGACCCGAACGAAAACGCCGACCGCAACAATGCGCAGGGCCGCGAAGGCGCGCGCTTCTCCTCGCTCGGCGAGCAGATGCTGGCGATCGCCGGCGCCGCTAACCCCGATCGTCGCGGCAGTGCTGATCCCCGGCTGATCTTTGCCGGCCCGACCGGTATGTCGGAGGGTGTTGCGGCCGATGGTGGCTTTCTTGTGCAGACGGACTTCTCTAACGAGCTCCTGCAGAACACATACGAGGGCGGCGAGATCGCCAGCCGAGTGCGCCGCATTCCCATCGGGCCCAACTCGAACGGCATCCACATGAATGGTGTCGACGAAACGAGCCGCGCGAACGGTTCGCGTTGGGGCGGTATCCAGTCGTTCTGGACGGCTGAGGCTGGCTTGAAGCGTGACAGCACACCGAAGTTTCGTCGTATCAAGATGGAGCTCGATAAGCTCACGGGGCTTTGCTACGCGACCGACGAGCTTCTGCAGGATTCGACCGCGCTCGAGTCCTGGCTGCGACAGGCATTTGCCGACGAATTCCTGTTCAAGATCGAGGATGCGATCGTCAACGGCACGGGCGCCGGTATGCCGCTCGGCTTCCTTAATGGCGGATCTGCCATCACCGTTCCCAAGGAAGCCAATCAGCTGGCCGGCACCATCGTTGCGGAAAACATCCTCAAGATGTGGGCTCGCATGCCGGCCCGTTCGCGCAAGAACGCTGTCTGGATCATCAACCAAGACGTCGAACCTCAGCTCTACCAGTTCGTGATCAAGGTCAAGAATGCGGCGGGGACCGAGAACGTCGGCGGCATCGCAGCGCCTGCCATCATGTTCACACCGCCCGGTGCGAACGGCAGCCAGTATGCCACGCTGATGGGCCGCCCGATCATCCCCGTCGAGTACGCCGCAACGCTCGGCACGGCTGGCGACATCATGCTGGTCGACCTGTCGCAGTATCTGGCGATCGACAAGGGCCCGACG
>NZ_LMQE01000006.1 GCF_001424065.1 Rhizobium sp. Leaf384 | reverse complement strand
CTCATAACCTGAAGGCCGCAGGTTCAAATCCTGCCCCCGCAACCAGACAGACAATCCAAAAACCCCCGGTCCGCAAGGTCCGGGGGTTTTTGCGTTCCAATGCCACGAAAATGGTCAGACCACGTCGCGTCGTGCCGATGGCAGCCACAGACCGATAGGCCGGTGTCCTCAAGACCGTCTCCCGATATCCGGGGGAGGGGGCGCGCCGTGTCCTGGCCGTTATCGCAAGTGCTCCACCCGCCACCGTCCGCCGAAGGCGCCTGCGGCAAGATGGTGCACCAGCCTTGCATTTCCATAAGGCGGTTGTCGGATACACAAGACGCTGCTCTCGCAGATTGTGACAGCACCGAGAGGCATCTGTCCCGGCTATGTGGCGACAATCAGGACGACATTGCTCGCTGGGCCAACACGTCTGAGACAGAACCGGATGTCCGTCTTTCGTTTGACCTTCTACCCCTTAAGGTCCCGTTGGGTTTTGACCGACGGGCCCTATGATCGTCTTTCAGGTCAGGTGGATCCCGGGCAGCTTGCGAAATCTCGTCCGATGCCTTGAGGAGCATGCCGTCTGATCTGGTTGATGGTCATCGAGGTTCCTTGCGATGAATGACGTGATGACAGGATTGCTGTTCGCTGCGGTCTTCGCGTTGCTGGCCTGGGGCATGGCAAGGCAGGAGCGGATCTACGAGTTTCCTTTTCTGGTGGGCGCCGTCTCTTTCGCCTTCATCCTCGTCCAGGTTCCCGGACTGGCACATGACTATTTCGTGCCGCAGCCGGCCTTTGTCCGGACGGTTGCCTTCATGATCCTCTGCCTTTTCATGTGCTGGCTCGGATGGACCCGGCAGGCAGGATCGCCGGCCGCTCTCGAATGGACCTTCAGCGAAACGCGGCTTCTGGTGGCTGCCATGGTTCTGTCGGTCGCGGGCGCCTATTTTTACTATGCGCTCAGTCGGCTGCCGAGCGAAATGACGATCGCCGTTCAGATGACGGGCGTTCCTGTCATCTTCGTCTTCTTCTCCCGTCTGCTGGTCTATGGGCTGGCGATTTCCGCCTTGTGTCTTGCCCGGCGTTTTTCCCTTGCGGCGATGGGGATCATTGCCTTCGACCTTGTGTTCATCGGCGATCGAATCCTTCGAAGCGGCAGCCGCGCCGACACCGTCGAGCTGTTCATGATCTTCGCGCTTGCCTGGTGGTTCTATCGCCGTCGCGCCATCCCGAGATGGGTGGTCCTTTGCGGGCTGGTCTTCGGAACCTTGCTGATGAACAGCGTGGGCGACTACCGCGCGATCAGCAAGAGCGGCAACGGGCTGACCATCGAGGCCATGACCGAGATCGATCTTGTCGGCAACACATCGGCCATTCTCGCCAATGGCGGCGATGAGGTCAGGAATGCGATCAAGAGGATCAGCCATACGAGCGAGACGATGGAGTTCGACTACGGCCTGTCGCACTGGAACCGGCTCGTGTTCTCGTTCGTCCCGGCGCAGCTCCTGGGCGGCAAGGTGAAAGCCGACCTGATGATGCCGCTACCGGCACTGGCGCGGGACTATAGCCCGATCCGCGGCACGACGGAGACGGGGCTTGCCGATGCCTTCCAATCCTTCTGGTATTTCGGCGCCGTGGAATTCTTCCTTCTGGCCTATTTTTTGCGGCGCATCCTCGCCGCGGCAGACGCGGGATGGTTCGCAGGACAGTTCGTCTACGTGCTCTCCGTCGTGCCGGCGATGCACGCGATTTCGCACAAGACGGACTGGATCCTGATGGTGTGGATTCATATGCTGTTGTTCGCCGTGCCCGTCCTCGCCTTCGCCAGCATTCCCTCGTCCGGCCGGGAGGCGCGTGACCTTGCGGCGCCCTTGCCGGCCTAGGCCCGCCGCCCGCATCAGGAAGATCCGCCCTCGGCGGCTGCGGCCATGGACGTCGCAGCCATGACTGTTCGCAGACGTTCAGGAGCCATCATGGCAAACGCGCCCTTCCGGGATATCCGGCTTTTCACCGTCCTCTACATTGATGAAACGCAGATCCAGCATTCGAGCGTCGGAAAAGGCAGGTTGCCCACCCGGGATGTCTATATCGGATGTGCGTCGAACCTGCTCGCCAGCTGCGGTCGACACGGGGTTCGGGTCGAGATCCTGACGAACCAGCCAGCCTATGTGAATGCGCATCTTGTTCGCCTGGGTGCGCCGGAAATCGCGATCGGCGTCGCGTTCTCGCGCGACGTGCCGAAAGGCATTCCCTTCTACGCGGCGCATTTCAAGCTCGATGCCATTCGCCAGCTCGCAAGCGGCGCCTTCGGATCGCATGTCGGCCTGATCGACAATGATGTCGTCATGCTCAATCTTCCCGCAGCCGATCTCGCGACCTGGGACGATGATCGGCTTTTCGTCTACGACATTTCGGGGACGGTCCTCGAGGAGTATGGTGCCGACCGCGTTCGATCGGACCTGCGGCGCGTCGCGAGAGCCGAGCTTCGCTCAACACATTGGTATGGCGGGGAGTTTATTGCCGGGTCGTGCGGGGCATTCAAATCTTTGTCCGAGCGGATCGAGCGCCTGTGGCCGACCTATAAGGCGCTGACCGGCGAGTTGCACCATGTGGGTGACGAGATGATCGTGTCCGCGGCGCTCAACAGCCTGCTCGACGAGGACGCGATCCACCTCATCGATGTCGGCGACGGGCGGCATCGCTGGATCAGCCGGTGGTTTTCGACACGGTCGCGGTTTCGCCAGATGCCCCTGTCCCACCATCTCGGCAGTTCGATGCTGCACCTTCCTGCCGACAAGCGGTTCATCGCCGCAGCCGTTGCACGTCCCTTCGAACCCGACCCGTTCATCGTGCAGTATCGCAGACACGTGCAACGCAAGCTTCTCCTGAGGAAGCTCGTCAATGCCATCGGCCTGATCCGGGGCGAACGCCCGCGCCAGGTTCCCCGACTGTCTTGACCGGCGCGCCGGCGATAGGCTCGTCCGCCCCGGGCGTCTCGCGTGTCTTCAGCCCGCCCTACCGCTTTCGATCATATTGCGATCGCCGCGATCCGGGTGCTGATATGCCTCCGACATCTAGAGGCGAGGAGAGTATGATGAGGGTCGTCTTCGCAAACCGCTATTTTTACCCGGACCAGTCGGCAACGAGCCGGGTCGTGTCCTCGGTTGCCTTCGGTTTGGCAAGGCGAGGCTTCGACGTCATCGTGATGACAAGCCGTGATATCCATAATCGACGCGACATCGTGCTTCCGGCGGAAGAGACCGTCTTCGGCGTGACGATCCGGCGATTGTCGACCACGCGGTTCGGACGCCAGACCCTTCTCGGCAGGGGCTTTGACTATCTGATGTTCCATCTTCTGTCGTTCTTCTGGATGATGGCCCATATTTCGCACGACGATATCGCCGTCATCTGCACGGATCCGCCGCTGCTCTCGGTCACCAGCGGTGTTGCGCTGCGGTTGAAGAACGCCGTGATGGTGAACTGGATCATGGATCTCTTCCCGGAAGCGGCCATCGAGCTCGGCTATTTCACCCGCGGGAATGTTTTGGCGAGGCTGACACTGGCCGCGCGCAACGCGTCTCTCCGCATGCGCGGTCTCTGCATCTGCTCGACGGACACCATGGCGGAATACCTGACGCGCCAAGGCATTGCCGAGGGTCGCGTGATCGTCTCGCACCACTGGTCGGATGGCGCGGAAATCCGACCCGTCGACCCCGCCGAGAACGGGTTGCGCAGCGCATGGGGTCTCGATGACGCCTTCGTGGTCGGCTACTCCGGCAATTTCGGGCGGGCCCATGACTTCGAGACGACGTTGGGTGCGGCCGAAAGGCTGCGTGCCGACGAAACGATCCGGTTTCTGATGATCGGCGGCGGCCACCATCATGCGGCGGTCACTGCCAAGGCTCGGCAAGCCGATCTCCGCACGATGCTTTTCCAACCGTTGCAACCGATCGACAGGCTCAGCGAAAGCCTTGGTGCCGCAGATGTCCATCTGGTCTCGCTCCTGCCACAGCTCGAGCACTGCATCATTCCCAGCAAGTTCTACGGCATCCTGGCCGCCGGGCGCCCGACGATCTTCATCGGCGCCAAGGACGGCGAAGTGGCGCGCGTCATCGAACGCGCAGGCTGCGGTCTGCATGTGGAGCTCGGCGATGCGGACGGGCTCGTGCGCGCCATTCGATACCTGCGCGACAACCCAGTGATCTGCCGGGCCATGGGTGCCCGCGCACGCGCGCTGCTGGTATCCGACTACTCGCGCGACAGTGCCATCGAGGGCTGGTGCAAAAGGATCGCCGACCTCGCGAAGGCGCCGTATTCGTCGACGCCCGCGACGGAGGGATTGGCGCCATGAACAACAAGGTCGTCGTCAGCCAGCTGGGCGCTCGCATGCACTATGCCGTTCCCCGTATCTTCGGGTCGCAGGGACGGCTTGCGCATTTCTACACGGACATCTGCGCGACGAAAGGTTGGCCACGCCTTCTGTCGGCGCTGCCGAAGGGCGTGCTGCCGGCCTCTGTCCGACGTCTCGCCGGGCGGCAACCGAACGGCGTGCCGGCCGACCTGATCACCGTGTTTCCAAGCTTCGGCATCCGCTCGGCGCTGCGACGAATGGCGTCAAAGGATGTCATCGGTGAGACGTCACATGCCTTGTGGGCCGGCGCCCGGTTCTCGCAACTGGTCGCGGGTCGGGGTTTTCACGGAGCGGCCGGCCTCTATGCCTTCAGCGGCGACGCGCTGGAGCAGATGCAAGCCGCAAAGCGCCAAGGCCTCTGGACAGCGGTCGAGCAGATGATCGCGCCCCGGGAGGTCGTGGAAAGGCTGATCGATCAGGAAATCGCGCGCTTCCCGGCTTGGGCCGGCCCCCAGACGGCGAATGTGTTCGCCTCTGTCTTTGCCGAGCGCGAGAAAGCCGAGTGGGATCTCGCGGACGCGATCGTCTGCCCGTCGCGCTTCGTGCGCGACCATGTCGTGGCCTGCGGGGGCCCCGCCGATCGCTGCATCGTCGTTCCCTACGGGGTGAATGCGCCCGTCGCCGTGGAAAGAACCCATCGCATGCCGGGACCGCTGCGGGTGCTCACGGTCGGCGAGGTGGGTCTGCGCAAGGGCTCGCCTTATGTTGTCGAGGCGGCGCGCCTCGCGGGCCGATCGGCGGTGTTCCGCATGGCGGGCCGCACCTTCTTGCCAGATGATCTCCAGCGGGAGATCTCGAGATGGGTGACCTTGCGGGGCATCGTTCCTCGTGCCGACATCGGCGCGGAGCTTCGCTGGGCGGACGTCTTTCTCCTGCCCTCGATTTGCGAAGGGTCGGCCACCGCCGTCTACGAGGCGCTTGCAGCCGGCCTTCCCGTCATTACGACCGAAAATACCGGCAGCGTCGTTCGCGACGGCGTCGAAGGCTTCATCGTTCCCACCGGCAACGCGGTCGAGATTGCGCTGGCTGTCGAGCGCCTTGCCGGCGACGCGGAGCTGCGCGCCGACATGTCCCGCAACGCCTTGAGCCGGGCTGCAGAGTTTACTGTCGAACATTATGGAAGACGCCTGCTGGCCGCACTCTCGCAACTCGAGGCGTGAGACCGTCTTGCGTGAAAACAGCAAGCATTGGATCAGCCGATGAAAATCGTTCATGTCATCGCCTCCATCGACCCGAAGAACGGGGGGCTTCAAGCGGTCGCGATGCGGCTCGCCGCCGCTCAGGCCGCGACCGGATCGGAGGTGCACCTCGTCGCCTATGGGAGTGTCGAGGTGCATCGACAGGTGATCGAGCTTGGAAAGGCCATTCCCGGCTTTTCCAGCGTCCATCTCCATATTCTCGGCACGCCCGGCCGGTTCGAGAGCCTGGTCTGCTTCCGGGGACGACGTCGGCTGCAGGATCTGCTGCCTGGCACCGCGTTCATCCACATTCACGGCGTCTGGGAGCCGCTGCTGCTGCATGCCTCCAAACTGGCGGGACCGATTCCCTACTGCGTGTGCCCAGCCGGGATGCTCGATCACTGGAGCCTTGCGCAGAAGCGGTGGAAGAAGCGCATTGCGTTGCATCTCTGCTACGCCCGCATGCTGAACAGGGCGGCGTTTATTCATGTCCTCAACGTCGACGAACGGCGTGCGGTCGAGCCGCTGGGCTTCCGCGCGTCGAACGTCATCATTCCTAATGGTGTTTTCCCGGAGGAGTACGAGCCTTTGCCTCCGAAGGCTCTCTTCCGGACCCGGATCGGCTTCCCCGAAAACCGTCGTTACATCCTTTTTCTGTCACGCCTCCACATGAAAAAGGGGCTCGATATTCTGGCAGAGGCTTTCGCGCTTCTGGCCGGGCAGCATCCCGATATCGATCTGGTCGTCGCGGGCCCCGATGATGGGGCAGAGGCCGAGTTCAAGGCGCGGATCGCAGCATCCGGTCTTGCGGACAGGGTGCATATGACCGGACCTCTCTACGGGGACGTGAAAATCGCCGCCCTGGCGGAGGCCGCCTGTTTCTGCCTCCCCAGTCGCCAGGAAGGTTTCAGCATCGCCATCCTCGAGGCGCTCGCCTGCGCCACGCCTGTGGTAATTTCGAATCAGTGCCATTTTCCGGAGGTGGCAAAAGCCGACGCAGGACTGATCGTCACGCTCGATCCAGGCGACGTCGCAGAGGGCCTCGATACCCTCCTGCAGGATCGCATGGCGGCTCAGCAGATGGGTCGGAATGGGCGGCAGATGATTTTCGAGACGTTTACCTGGCCCGCAATCGCCGAATTGACGCTCCAGCACTACGAGGCGAGCGCATACGCGGCACCGGCCTCGCGCCGGCGGACCCGGACGGGTTTTGCGGGATTGCCCACATAGATCGTCCAGGGGTCGAGCGACCGGGCCGTCACGCCCCTTGCGCCGAGCACGGCGCCTTCTCCGAGCGTCACGCCGGGTCCGACGAAGGCTTCGGCCGCAACCCAGGCATTGGCGCCGATGATGATCGGGCGGGCGATCAACCGAAACGCGCTGTCCTGGACATCGTGCGTCCCGGTGCAGAGATGGGCGCGCTGGGAGACGGACGCGAAGGTCCCAATGGTGATCGAGGCGACATTGTAGCAGATCACGCCCGGTCCCATGGACGCGTAGGCGTCCATGACGAGATGGGCTGGCCACCAGATCCTCGCCTTTGCATGGACCGTCGCGGTCGCGTGGATCCGCGCGCCGAACAGGCGCAGGAGCAGATTGCGCCAGCGGCGAAACGGGGGTGGTGTCCAGGCCGCCAGAAGCAGCCAGGTGATCATCCAGACGAACCGGAAAAGCCGGAACCGGAGCGCGTAGGTCGGGCCTCCGAAGCGGGGCAGTGTCGCCCGAGCCGCGTCGAATGTCGGGTCGTCATATCTGGAGCGCATCGTCATTTTCCTCGATAAGATGTCGCGCTGTCCGCGCCACGCCTCCGCCGCGACGGCGTGATGCCACGGGCGCGGACGGTGAAGGCCTATGCGTCCTGCTCGGCGTCTCGTCGTCCCGTGAGAGCGGCCACCGGCTCCCGGCCACCCAGAACATCATGCCCCAAAGCAGCATTGCGCGTCCTTGCAGGAAATGGTCCGAGCCGCATCCGCATCAGGGAGCCTGTCGAGACAAGAACGAAGAGCGTGTGCAAGCCGATCGGCACGAGAAGCCCTGCCGCCATGATGTCTGCGGGGATTGCCAGCCGGATGCCCGCATAGCCCACGCCCCCGCAGGCCGCCGATATCAGCATCAGCGTGCAGGTCGCGGAGGAGGTGGTCAGGCCGTGATCCAGCAGGAGATGGTGCAGATGCCAGCGGTCGGCGGACATCGGGCTTCGCCTGGCAAGGAGCCGGCGGACGATGAGGCTGAGCGTATCCATCACGGGAACGAAGACCACCCAGAGAAGCGCAGGAAAGGACACCTGTGGGGCGGTCGCGGTGATCTGGAGGATGGCATAGGCGATGACCAGTCCGAGCGCCGTGCTGCCGGCATCTCCCAGGAAGACGCTGGCACGAAGGCGCCAGGGGTTGCGCATGTTGAAGACAAGGAAAGCGCAGATGCAGACGAGAAGCGTTTCGAGCGGCGGAATGAGATCCGGCAAGCTGGCGAAGGCCGCGATGACGATCAGCCAGGCAAGACTGACCGCCGCCGTTCCTCCGGCAAGACCGTCGATGCCGTCCAGCATGTTCCAGGCGTTGATCATACCTGTCATGAACAGCACATAGATCAGGACGAGAAGAGGCGTCAGGACAAGCGCATCGGCCACGGTCAGGAGACCGGCTGAAAGCGCACCGGTCCTGAGGCTTCCGATAAGCAGGATCGAGACGAGCAGCTGCGCAACCAGACGGCCGGTCGCGGGCAGGGATAGGCGGTCGTCCAACACGCCGATGCCGACAATCACCGCCAGGCCGAGCCAGAAGGGCGGAGTCAGAAGGGCCGAGGCGGTCCCGAATTGCGCTGCGCAGGCAAATGTCGCGAAGATGGCGACGCCGCCGCACAAGGGAACGGTTCCGCAATGCCGTTTGCGGACGGCATCGGGGCGGTCGACGATCCCGAAGGCGATGCTGAGGCGGCGCGCTGTCGCGATGAAGGCGATGCCGAGCAGGAAGGTCGCACTGGTTGTCAGAAGCATCCACGACATGGCAGGTCCTCTCGATCGTGACGGGCAGGGCAAACGGGGGTCGACTCGGTTTCGACGCTGCGGCGATTGTAGGAAGCTCTCGGCAATTCCGGTAAGCCGCCAAAAGGCAGGATGCCTCCATCAAAAGACGTGCGGGAGGACGTTGGGACGCTTCAGCCGTTCGCGAACCACCCGGAGATAGTTCTTCAGGGGAAGCGGAATGACGGTGCGCAGCCCCGCCCGCAGACCGTTGGGGATCGACCATGCGTCGACGTCGAGTGTCGGCAGGTGTTGGGGGCCGTCGATCAGGGCCGATGTGATGATGGCGTTGTAGCGGGCGCCCATCGTCTCGATGCCGAACCGGCCAGGCACGGTCTCGCGTGCTGCATCGGACATTCTTGCGAGAAGGTCCCGATTGTCATCCAGCCTGGCGATGGCCTGGGCGGCGGCCGTGTAATTTCCGACCGGGAAAAGGATGCCGTTGCGTCCATCGTCCACGACGGTGTCCGTGACGCCCCGGATGTGCGAAACGACCGGCACGCAGCCTCCGGCCATCGCCTCGATCATCGTCATGCCGAGCCCCTCGAAGCGCGACGGCATGATGAGGACGTCGTGCTCCGCGATGAAGGTGCTGATCCGCGAAGGGTCGACGGCACCCGAGAAATGAACGCGCGAGGCATGGTTCGCCAACCGTCGCTTCAGCTTCGCCAGGTCCGGCCCATCGCCGACGACGGTCAGGCGAATTGTGTCCGGAAGGGCGTCGAGGATTTCACGAAGCCACAAAACCCCCTTCGAGGCGTCTTCTATCCGACCGACAAACAGCGTCCGAAGCTCTGCCGGCGCGCTCTTGCGGCGCTCCGCCGCCATGCGGAATGCGTCCGTGTCGATCGCGCTGGGGACCGCGAACGTCCTGTCGCGCGGGAAGCCGTGGTGTTCGACGAGGTCCTGGCGAATGCGCTCGGACACGCCGATGGTGACATGGCTATAGTCGCGGATCGCCTTGGCCGCCGCATAGGTTCCCGGCGTGATGTTGTGGACGATGGCGATGCGCAGGATATCCGGCGGCAGGTACCGGGAAATATTGGTCTGGAAGCGATCGCCGAGGATGTTGACGAAGATACCGGCATATCCCTGCTTTCGTATCTCTTCGACAACCAGCTTGGCCCTTTCCTTTTCGGTGGTCTGCGGCGGCAGATACATCATCATGCCGCTATCGGTGTGACGCTGAACGTCGTGTCGCACGTCGGGATTGTCTTCGCAAAGTCCGAACCAGCTGACATCGACACCATATGGTGCCAGGGCGGCCCGGAGCGCCGTGAAAACGGTATAGGTTCCGCCGATATGCGGAATTACGAAATAGGCAAGTTTCATCGGACACCTCATGCATCGTGCGACCAGACGCACCTGCCCTGATCCCAGCGTCCGACCGGAGGACAGTTCCGGCCGTTTCGCGTGGTCGGATAGTAGAGACGCTGCCGATGGCGTGGAGTGGAACGGAGGTCGCAAGGCTCCCCTTCTTCGACTGTGTCGCCGTGATCTGTTTCCCCTTTCGAGGTAGGCCGCGTGCCAAACGGCGGCGTGGGAAGATCCCTGGATGGGCGCTAACCGTTGCAACGTTGCCGATCGCGGTTTGCACACGCCGCCTTTAAGTCCCGGCCGTCCGGCGCCCCGGGTCTTCAAGGCAGGGTTCCGCCAGCGGCTTCGCAGTCCGTCTGCGCTATGCGCCGACTTTTGGAGGTCCGATGAAAATCAGCCTGTTCGGACAATTCGGTTCCGGCAATACCGGCAATGACGGCTCTCTGGAATCCATGATCCTCTTCCTGCGCAAGCTGCGCCCCGATGCTGAACTCCAATGCATCTGCTCCAATCCAAAGGTGGTACAGGCGCGATACGGCATTCCTGCAAAGAGCGTCGGTGGGCCAGCTCCGTCGAGCCTCTTCGCAAGGACTCTCAATAAGGTTCTGTTCAACCTGCCGCGGAGGGTCATTCTGCTTTTTTCGGCGCTCGGGCAGTTTAATGACATCGATCTCATGATCGTTCCCGGCACGGGAATTCTGGACGACTTCCAGGACAGGGTGCTCGGTTGGCCGCTGGTGCTCTTCTGCTGGTGCCTTGCGGCAAGGCTCCGCAACACGCGCATCGCATTCGTCAGCATCGGGGCTGGGCCCGTCCATGGCCGGCTCAGCCGCTTGCTTCTGGTTTCCGCGGCAAGAATGGCGACCTATCGCTCGTATCGCGACGAAGCCTCCCTGCGTTTCATGACGTCGGTCGGGATCGATGTCGCAAACGATCATCGCTATCCGGACATCGCGTTCGGCCTGCCGTCTCCGCCGATCGTTCCGCGTCAGGCCGCTTGGCGAGAGGCCAGCGAGAGCGCCGCCTGCTCCGACGCACCGCTGACCTTCGGCGTCGGGATCATGCAGTATCGCGGATGGCGGCACCACGATCCCAAGGCGGACGACATCTATGCGGACTACATCGCAAAGATGTCCGATTTTGTCGGAAGGCTGGCCGCCGATGGCCATCGTGTCTGCCTTTTCATGGGCGACGTGACCGATGAGCGCGCTCGCGACGACATCCGGAACGGTCTGGCCGGCACCTTGTCTGCCGAGCAGCGGAGCCGGATCGAAGCCCATTCCGGCAAAACGCTTCAAGATGTCATGGCGCTCGTCGCCGGCGTGGATATTACCGTGGTATCACGGTACCACAATCTGGTGTGCTCGCTCAAGCTGGGGCGACCCAGCATATCGCTTGGATATGCGCAGAAAAACGACGACCTCATGCAGAGGTTCGGGCAGCAAGCCTATTCGCGGCATATCGAACGCTTCGACACCGAGGAGCTTCTGGTGCTCGTGCGACGGCTGATCGCCGACCGGCAGGGGGCGACCGAAGCCATTGCGCAGACCAACGCGGGTGTCCGGGCGCAACTCGCCGATCAGGAGAACCTCCTGTACCGGACGCTCTTGTCCATGCCAGCGCCGCTCGCCGCGCCCGATCTGCCGGAGCGGCCGACTGGCTCTGCCCCGCCCGGCGGAGAGACGTCGCTGCTTCACTGAACGTCCGGCCGGCGACCGGAATGACAATTTCCACCTTCTTGCCGATACCCACCGGAGCGACAGAGATGTGCCTGAACACGCAGCCTACGCAGCGCTCGCCTGACCGCCTGTCAGCGGTTCCTCTGTCATCGAGGAGGCTGTCATGACCGTGCGAAGAGCCTTCATTCTGTCCTCGATCGAGCAGTATCTTGCTATCGTGATCAATGTCGTGGTCGTCGCAACGATGGCCCGCCTGCTGACGACGGACGGCATCGGGCACATGGTCACCGGCATCGGTATCGGTGCGGTGGCGCTCTCGTTGCGCGAGTTCGCCACGCCGGAGTTCCTGATCCAAAGCCGGACGCTGAGGCTGACGGATATCCGGACGGCCTTTACGCTCCTTGCCGCGATCACGCTGTGCGTCGCTGCCTGTGTCATGGCTGCGGCACCATGGATCGCACGCTTCTACGCCTTTCCGGAGCTTCCCTTCTTTCTGTTTCTCGTGCTGCTGTCGTCTGTCGCGGAGATCGTGTCGCTTCCCATCATCGCCATCCTGCGCCGGAACATGTCTTTCGGGCGTCTTGCCAATATCCGGACCGTCTCGCTCCTGGTGTCGGCTGTGGTGACGATATTGCTTGGATATCTGGGCACCGGATACATGAGCTATGCCTGGGGCATGCTGGCAGGGGCTGTCTCGCTTGCGGCTCTCGCCGTCACCGCGTCTCCCTATCCGCTTTCATCGATCTGTCGCCCGAGCCTTGCCGCCTGTCCGGAAGCCATCGCATTCGGTCGCTACAAGGGCGCCTCGCAGCTCGTGGACCGAATGTATGAAACCTTGCCGCAGCTTTTGCTCGGCAAGATCATCTCCATGTCTTCCGTTGGTCTTTTCAACCGCGCCAACACCGTTTGCGGGATCCCGGACCGGATTATCATGTCGGCATTCTATGCCATGGCCTTTCCGGCTCTCAGCGCCAGCATGCGCGAGGGACGGGACATCCGGCAGGCCTATCTCCAGACGCTCGCCTACATTTCCTGCCTCTACTGGCCTGGCGTGCTGCTCATCGCCGTCACCGCCGAACCGATCGTTCACCTCGTGCTCGGATCGCAATGGTACGAGACGATCCATCTGGTTCGAATCCTTTCTCTCGCCTCCGTCTTCTGGTTTGCCGTCATCGTCACCAATCCGCTTCTCCTGGCTCTCGGAGAGAACAGAGATGCGTTCCGCAGCAGCCTGATGTGCAGAAGTGTCGCCACGGTCCTGCTTTGCGCCGCCAGCGTCCATGGCGTGACGGCCATGGCGCTCAGCCAGTTCGCATCGCTTCCCATCCAGATGGTCATTTCCCTCGCCTTTGCGCGGCGACATCTGCACTTCACCCTCCTCGACCTCTGGTCCGCGATCCGCCCCAGCATCATCGTCACAACCTGTGCGATGACGGGGCCGCTGGTGCTGCTGATGGTCAATGGCTGGGAGGACGAGATGGGGCCGGGCGTGCTCATTCTCACCTGTCTGCTTGCCGGGGCCGGGTGGCTGCCGGGCCTGATCATCGCGCGACATCCCTTTCTGGTCGAGGTCCGGCTCCTGGCTGGCAAGCTCGTCTCTGCGCTGCCTTGGCTGCGGCGCCGTTTCCCGGCTTTGGGAGCCTGAGGCCATGTCGAGCATCGATGTCGTCGTCCCGAACTACAACTACGGTCGATATCTGAGGGCTTGCGTGCAGAGCGTGCTGGATCAGCAGTCCGTCACGGTCCGCGTCCTGATCGTCGATAATGCCTCGACCGACGACAGCGCCGCGATCGCGACCGCGCTTGCCGCCGAAGACGAACGGGTTCACGTCGTCCTGCGGTCGCGGAACTTGGGTACACATGCCTCCTTCAACCAGGGAATCGACTGGGCGGAGGCGGACTACTTCCTTCTGTTGTGCGCGGACGACGTGCTGTCGCCAGGCGCGCTCAGCCGCGCCCTGCATGTCTTGGACAGTGATCGGTCTCTCTCGTTCTGTCACGGCCGTGACGTGCCGCTCCGCGGCGACCTGCCCATGCCTTCGATCGCGCTTCAAGGGGATATGCCTGCCTACCGACGCGTCGGCACCCGGGCATTCATCGCGCGCTTCTGCAGGATGGGTGTCTTTCAGATCTCGAGCCCCACCGTCGTCGTGCGAACCTGCGTGCAGAAACGTGCCGGCCATTATCGCGAGACCCTGCCGCACACCGATGATTACGAGATGTGGCTGCGGCTGGCTTTGCACGGACCGGTGGCGGAACTTGACTGCGTCCAGGCCGGTCTGCGCTCGCACGACTGCAACCGCTCAAAGCTCCTGGTAAACGACGAACTGCAGCACATCCTTCACACGATCCAAGCCGCCCAATCCTTCTTCGATCACGAGGGGGGCGCCATGAAGCGCGGACGGAGCCTGCGCCGACAGGCCCTGCAGGGCCTCGCCCATCGCGCCTATTGGTGCGGGGTTATCCAGTTCCTGCGTGAGGGAACCAAGGCGTCGGATTATTTCCGGCTCGCCTTCCGGCTTTCACCGATCGTCGCCATTCTTCCGCCGATCGCCTATCTCCTCAGCCGTCCCGACCGATTGCGGCGGTTTGTGTCGCTGCCCCGTTTGGAATGAAGCCGGGTCGGCGCCTGTTATAAGCCGGCGACGATCGGGTGCATGCGCGCGAATGAACCAGCAAGACGGGCGCTATTCGACCGTTACCGACTTGGCGAGATTGCGGGGTTGATCGACATCCGTGCCCATGAGCACGGCCGTATGATAGGCCAGCATCTGGAGCGGCAGGGCAAAGATCATCGGGGCGATGATATCGTCCACCTGCGGCAGAACGATCGTTGCGAAGGTTGCAAGATGCGATCTGGCTGATCCGGCTTCGTCGGTGATGAAAATAATCTTGCCGCCACGGGCAGCGACTTCCTGCATGTTGGAGACCGTCTTTTCAAAGAAGCGGTCATAGGGCGCAATCACGATGACCGGCATGCTGTCGTCGACAAGGGCGATGGGCCCATGCTTCAGTTCGCCTGCGGCATACCCTTCGGCATGGATGTAGGCGATCTCCTTGAGTTTGAGGGCGCCCTCCAGAGCGAGAGGGTAGCTGGTGCCGCGGCCGATATAGAGAACATGGCGGAAACGGCAGAGATGTGACGCCAGCTCTTCGATCTGCGGCTTCAGATCAGTCAGAACATGGGTCATGACCCTGGGCACTTCGATGAGATGCCCGACGAGCGCCTGTTCCTGCGGTGCGTCGATCATCCCGCGGCGAAGTCCCGCCGCGATGGCAAGGCAGGTAAAAACTGCCAGCTGGCAGGTAAAGGCCTTGGTCGAGGCGACGCCAATCTCGGGACCGGCCACGATGGGGAACACGGCGTCGGCCTCTCGGGCGATGGTCGAGCCTTCGACATTGACGACCGCGCCGGTTGCCATTCCGCTTGTCCGGCAAGCGTGCAGCGCCGCAAGCGTATCTGCGGTTTCGCCCGACTGCGAGACGAAGAGAGCCGCATCACCGACGCGATTTCGCAGATCGCGGTAGCGCAGCTCGGACGCGACCTCGGTTACCGCGGGCAGGCCGGAATAGCGTTCGAAGTAGGATTTGCCGATGCATCCGGCGAGGTAGGCCGTCCCGCAGGCGGATATCGTCACGCCAGTCATGGCAGAAAAATCCATCGCGTGTCCGACCTTGATGCGTCTTGTGGCAAAATCGACGTAGCTCGCCAGCACACGGGAGATCGCCTCCGGCTGTTCGGTGATCTCTTTCTCCATGAAATGCCTGTGTTGGCCCTTGTCCGTCAGATACGCGCAGCTCTGTGCTATCTGCCGCGCTCGCTGAACCCGATGACCGCAGGCATCGAGGAGCGTCGCCTCATCCCGGGTGATGACGGCGCAATCGCCGTTTGCAAGATAGGTGACCTCGTTCGTGAAGGGGGCCAAAGCGACGGCATCCGAGCCGAAGAACATTTCGCCATGGCCGTGTCCGATCGCGAGCGGTGGCCCACAGCGCGCGGCCATCATCATGCCAGGATGCGACCGCAGCATGATGGCGAAGGCGTAAGCGCCGCGCAGACAGCGGAGCATCGCCAGCATGGCGGCAACAGGGTCGTGTCCGTCCGCCAAAGACCGCGCCAGCATATGCGCGAGGATCTCCGTATCCGTCTCGCTCTCGAAAAAGACGCCGTTCGCAGCAAGGTCTTGCCGGAGTTCGGAGAAGTTCTCGATAATGCCGTTGTGGACGATGCAGACATCCCCGACGACATGCGGATGCGCATTCGTTTCGTTTGCGATGCCGTGCGTCGCCCAGCGCGTATGCCCCAAGCCGATCGTGCCGTCGATCGGATCGGCGTCGAGCCGTTGCTGGAGGTTTGCCAGCTTTCCCGCCGCCCGGCGTCGCTCCATCCTGCCGCCTGCGATCGTGGCGATACCGGCGGAGTCATACCCCCGGTAATCCAGGCGCCGAAGAGCATCCACCAACCGGCCGGCAACCGGCTCGCCGCTAACTATACCGACCAGACCGCACATTCGCAGATCTCCCTGTCATCTTCACATACACCCATCTTCACGTACGCCCATTTTCACGTATGCCGGACTCTACAAGCCGGGCATCCAATTCCTATCGCGGCTTTGGGGGGTGAAACGACACCGTGTAAGTCTTTCGGACGACGATCAAAGCATTACCGGCCCTGCCAAAAGAGAAAAATGTGCGTTCACGAAATCGTGTACCGTTCTCTGTTGACTCGAAAGAGACGCTGTCGATTCCGGAAGAAGAACGGCTGCCGGAAGAGCAAAAACGTCTGTATTATCAGACAACATACAGGCGAAATCTGAATCCAAATTAACTATAGCGGAGACAGTCCTGTGAACGTCTGGTTGATCAGCTGTCAGATAATGGAATAGGTATATTCCGATCCTTAAAATTGGGCGTAATCCGTTTTAGTATTGGGAACCAACCCTTCGGGGGAGGAAGTATGAAGTGGGGTAGGCCCAATTTCATTGTTTCGGGTAGTGGGCGTCTTGCATGGGTTTGCGCACCGCGGATGAATCGTTCCGCTCGATGGATCGTGCGCACCCATTCCATTCCAATCGGTTTGTAAGAGCGTCGACAGCCGTTCAAAAACCTATGGGGGAAGCCATGATGTCAGCTGGAATTTCGACGAACAGTCACGTCACACGGACAAATCCGTTTCATGTCATCAGTGAAATCGATGCGCTCGGGCTCGAGCACTATGCATCCAAACTCGCCATCATCGATGATCGCGCCCTGGATCGGGAGTGCCTCGCGCAGAGCCTGATTGCGCACGGGCTGCGGATGGATGTCGAGCTGTTTTCAACGATTTCCCTTTGGCGAAAGGCGGCGAACGCTGCGCATGCCGGCGTGCTGATCAATATCGGCCGTGGCAATCTCAGCGAAGCCGCGTTCGTCGCCGACGTTCGGCGGCTGGTCGCCGACTATCCTGGCCTGCCGGTGGTCATCCTTGCGGAAAGCAGGGATCTTCGGCAGGTCATGCAGGCATTCGAGCTCGGCGTCCGCGGATATATCTCGTCGGCTATCGGACTGACGGTCTGCGTCGGTGCGATATCGCTGGCTGTCGCCGGCGGCGTGTTCATTTCGGCAGAGAACCTCGAAGATCTGCGCCAGCTCCTCCTCGTTGCCGAAAGCAGGGAGCGACGCCGGGCCGAGATCTTCACCGAGCGCGAGATGGATGTCATCGATGCTCTGACCAAGGGTAAGCCCAACAAGATCATCGCCTACGAGCTCAATTTGCGGGAAAGCACCGTCAAGGTCCATGTCCGCAACATCATGAAAAAGCTGCACGCCCGAAACCGGACGGAAATCATTTTCAAGATTTCCGCCATGTTCGACGCGTGACGCCGGCGCCAAAGGCGGAACGTCCAATTCGGGAAAATTCCGGTGCGAGACGTAAGCCTTTCGGCCGTGCGGCGCTGACAAACCGTCAGACTGTCATCCGCCGCGTTTGCTGAGATCCTGCCTATGGCATTGCCAGCCGGAGGAGGGGCCAATGAGAGAACTCATACAGAATTTCGACAACTCGAACCGTCTTCGTCAGCAAGCGCATCGCATCATACCCGGCGGCGCACATACCTATGCCAAGGGGGATGACCAGTATCCATTGCTGTCCCCAGGCTTCATCGTCAGTGGCTATGGCAGCCATGTGTGGGACGTGGATGCCAACGAGTACATCGAGTACGGCATGGGCAATCGGGCCGTGGGTCTCGGCCATGCTTACGCGCCTGTGCTCCAGGCCGTCACGAGCGAACTCGAGCGCGGCTGCAATTTTACACGTCCGTCGAGAATAGAGGTCGAATGCGCTTCGGCGTTTCTGGAAACGGTGCCGTCCGCCGAGATGGTGAAGTTTTGCAAGAACGGGTCCGACGCGACATCGGCAGCGATCCGCCTCGCCCGTGCTGCGACGGGCCGAGATCTCGTCGCGATATGCCGCGACCATCCCTTCTTCTCCACCGATGACTGGTTCATCGGCACGACGCCCATGAATGCCGGCATCCCCGACGCCGTCCGAAACCTGACGGTCGGCTTCCGGTACAACGATCTCGAGAGCGCGCGGAACCTGTTCAAACGCTATCCAGGCAGGATCGCAGCGCTCATTCTCGAGCCTTCGCGGGGGGAAGATCCAGAGGATCGTTATCTGCACAAGCTCCAGGCGCTCTGTCACGAGAATGGCGCGCTTCTTATTCTCGACGAGATGATCACCGGCTTCCGTTGGCACAGCGGCGGGGCCCAGCATGTCTACGACATCGTTCCGGATCTCTCGTGTTTCGGCAAGGCGCTCGGGAATGGCTTTGCCATTTCCGCCCTGGCCGGCAAACGGGAGTTCATGGATCTCGGCGGGATCGAGCAGACGGGCGCGCCGCGCGTGTTTCTGCTGTCCACGACGCACGGCGCCGAAACCCATGCCATGGCTGCCGCCATCGCCACGATGGAGGTCTACAGGCACGAACCCGTCATCGAGCATCTTGTTCGACAAGGCACGAAGCTGAGGAATGCCCTGAACCAGGTCGCGACCGCGCATGGTCTGCAGAACCACTTCCATGTCTCGGGACATCCGGCCTGCCTGGTCTATGCGACGTTCGATGCCGCGGGCGAGCCGTCGCAGATGTTCCGCACCCTTTTTCTGCAGGAGATCATTCGGCGCGGCATCCTCGCGCCCTCGCTGGTGGTCAGCTACACGCATTCGGATGAGGACATCGAAAAGACGATCGACGCTATCAGCGAGGCGCTTGTGGTCTACAAGTGTGCGCTCGATCACAAGGTCGAGACGTTTCTCATGGGGCGACCGTCGGAACATGTGTTCCGCAGTTTCAACGCGAGACTGCCGCCACACCATGACGCTCCGGGTTCAGACGTTGCCGGGGCAAGTGTCGGCCTGGGGACCGGGCTGGGAATAGGCTTGAGAACCGGGTGGGGAGCCGACATGCAAACCGATGTGGAAGCGGGTGTCGCCGCAAGCATTGCAGGTGTTACCGGTCTGGCGGGGCGGATGGGCCAAAAGACGTAGATCCCGACGCACGTGCGACCATGGCATGCCGAGCGACGCCGTATGCGGCAATGTCCGGCCCCCGCGTCCCAGCGGTAGGCTTGCCTGTCCCGTAAATCGAGAGGAGACGGCAATGAAGGTCATGATTACCGGTCATCGCGGCTATATCGGCTCGGTCATGGTGCCCATCATCAGGGACGCCGGCCACGAGGTATACGGTTACGATTGCGAACTCTACCGTCGCTGCACCTATGCGCCGGGAGGCCCACTGCCGGAAGTCCCCGGTCTCTGCCAGGACGTGCGCGATATCACCGAAACCGATCTCAAGGGCTTCGACGCCGTCATTCACCTGGCCGCTCTCTCCAACGATCCTCTGAGCAACCTCAATCCCGAAAACACCTATGCGATCAACCACCACGCAAGCGTCCGCGTCGCGGCAGCGGCCAAGAAGGCGGGCGTGCGGCGCTTCCTCTTTGCATCATCCTGCAGCAATTACGGCGCGGCGGGATCGGGGCTTGTCGACGAAACAGCCACGCTCAACCCGGTAACCGACTATGGCCGTTCCAAGGTTCTCGCCGAGCACGACATTGGCCGCCTCGCCGACGGCAAATTCTGTCCCGTCTACCTGCGTCCGGCGACGGCGTTCGGCCTGTCGCCGATGCACCGCTTCGACATCGTCCTCAACAATCTCACTGCCTGGGCGGTGGCGGAAGGGGCGATCCGCCTGAAATCCGACGGTACGCCCTGGAGGCCGATCGTCCATATCGCGGACATCTCCCGTGCTTTTCTCGCGGCCTTGGAAGCCCCCGTCGATGTGGTTCACAATCAGGCCTTCAATGTCGGCCAGGAAACGCACAACTACCAGATCCGCGATATCGCTCAGATCGTCGCAGAGACGGTGCTCGACTGCCAGCTGACGTATGCAGCGGATGCCAGCCCGGACACGCGGTCTTATCGGGTGGATTTTTCCAAGATCGCCAGAGCTCTGCCGGCCTTTCGACCGGTCCACAGCGCCCGGGACGGTGCCAAGGAACTCTACCGCGCCTACACCAGCGCCAGCCTCGTGATGGCCGAGTTCGAAGGACCCCGATACCAGCGGATCGGCCAACTCCAAGACCTTATTGCGAATGGCGACATTGATCCGTCGCTGCGGCGGGTACCCCGGGCGGAAGGGGCCCGGCAGCTGCAGGCGGCGGTGTGATCCATGGATCTGACGACCGGCGCGTTTTGTCCGGCTGACGCCGCGGACGACCCGGACGGCGCGGCCATCTACGCGCTCGCCGCACGGCTCTATCCGATATGCCGCAGCATCACGGGGCAGGGCGTTCTCGATACGCTCGACATTCTCCGAGAGCATATCGACCTCAACGTGCACCGCGTCGCCACGGGGACGCCGGTGTTCGGCTGGACCGTTCCTCCCGAATGGATCGTGCGCGGCGCAAGCCTCAAGGGGCCATGCGGCCGAACAATCGTCGATTTCGCCGATCACACGCTTCACCTCGTCAACTACAGCACGCCCGTGCGGGCGCGATTGTCCCTCGACGAGCTGAAGCCACATCTCCATACGCTGCCGGAACAGCCGGACGTCATCCCCTACAAGACAGCCTATTACACGGACGCCTGGGGCTTTTGCATGCGGCACGACCGGTTCCTGGCGCTGGAAAAGGGCACCTACGAGGTCTGCATCGACACCGAAAAGGTGTCGGGACATCTCACCTTCGCCGATTATCTGCATCGAGGGCAGGTCGAGGACGAAGTGATCCTCTATGCCCACATCTGTCATCCGAGCCTGGCGAACGACAATTGTTCGGGGGTGGCCCTCCTGACCTGTCTTGCCGAACGCATGCGGGAGAGGTCGACCTACTACAGCTATCGGTTCATTTTTGCGCCGGGGACGATCGGCTCGCTCGCCTGGCTGCAGCGGAACGAGCAGAGGTTGAACAGGGTCAAGCATGGTCTCGTGCTGTCGTGCGTCGGGGACGGCGGCGGGCCGACCTACAAGCGCAGCCGGCAGGGCCGCGCGACGATCGATCGGGCGGCCGCCTGCGTTCGATGCGGTGCGGAGGAGGTTTCTCCGGCTCTCTCTGATTTCATCCCCTATGGCTACGATGAGCGTCAGTTCTGCTCGCCCGGCTTCAACCTGCCGGTCGGCCTGCTGCAAAGAAGCGCTTTCGGGACGTTCCCGCAATATCACACCTCCGCCGACAACCTCGACTTCATCCGACCAAGGCATCTCGGCGCCTCGTTCCGGATGGTTCAGGACATGCTGCAGATCCTGGAGGCCAACTGGACACCGCTCAACCTCGCGCCGAAAGGCGAGCCGCAGCTCGGGCGGTATGGCCTGTTTTCCCCGATGGGAGGCCACAAGGCCAACAGCGAGCGCGTCATGGCCTATCTCTGGGTGCTCAATCTGGCGGATGGCGACCACACTTTGCTCGATATATCCGAACGATCCGGCATGCCTTTCTCCGAGATCGCGGCTGCCGCAGACACGCTCCGGACCGTCGGGCTTGTGAGCAATCTAGGATTCGTCCGGCTGTAACAGCCCGGCCTTCTCGAGGAGCGGCCAGGCAAGGTCCCGTGACGAGAGCACCGCAGGGGGCGCCAGCCAGTCGATGCCGATGGCGGGATCGTCGTAGCGTAGGCCGCGGGCGCTGCCGGCGACGTACGGCGTGGAGATCATGTACGTGACCGCGACATCGTCGGTCAGGGACAGGAATCCGTGCGCAAAATCCTCCGGGATGAGAAACTGTGCTCCGTTTTCCTGCGAGAGAACTGTCGAGACCCAGCCGAGATAGGTCGGGGAGAGCGGACGCAGATCGACCGCAACGTCCCAGATGGCACCGCGTATGCAGGAAACGATCTTGGTTTCCTGATGGGGATGAGCCTGGAAGTGAAGGCCGCGCAACGTGTGCTTCCGCGTCGACAGCGAGACGCTGTGCTGGACGAAACGGTGCGGCAAGCCACGGCGTGCGAAGTCGTCGACGCAGAACGTGCGGGCAAAGGATCCGCGATGGTCCTCGATCCGTTCCGGCTCGACGATCCAGAGATCGCGAATAGGCGTCTCGGTGAAGTGCATCTGCAGGTCTCGCTTCCGGCCCCGCGGGCCGTTTCGGTGTCTCACGTCGGGCAAGAATTCCCGGATCGGCAGCACTTTGCAAAGACCGACATTGGTTGATCGTCTCCACCGAAAACATGAGGCGGGCCGGGTGCCGGCCCTCCCGTTGCCGAAGGAGGTAGAACCATAGGTAGACGTGGCGCAGAGAACCGCACGGGGTACGACTATTGGATGACCGCCTAAGCCTACGAGGCCCATCGTGCCCGATCTGTCTTCGTCATATTCTCGTTTTTACACTGCAGACGGGCGTTCCTGCAGGAATAAAACCGGGGGAATTTTGATGGATGCGCGATCGGATTCTGGACAATTCGGTGCAAGGACGGTGCTGGAACGCCGATGCCGGCTCTGCACCGCGCCTCTTCACCATACATTCGTCGATCTGGGGATGTCCCCGCCGTGCGAGAGCTTCCTGACAGCCGACACGCTCGACAATATGGAAAGCTACTATCCGCTGCATGCCTTTGTCTGCGAGGACTGCTTTCTCGTGCAACTGCCGGAGCATGTGTCGCCGCAGACCATTTTTGAGGAATATGCCTATTTCTCGTCCTACTCGGACAGCTGGGTCGCACACGCCAAGCGCTATTGCGATACCGTCGTTCCGCGCTTTTCGCTCGGACCCGCAAGCCTTGTCGTCGAGCTGGCCAGCAATGACGGCTATCTGCTGCAGCATCTCCTGGCGGACGGCATTCCGATCCTCGGGGTCGAGCCTGCGCTCAATGTCGCGCAGACCGCCATCGACAAGGGCATTCCGACGATCACCCAGTTCTTCGGGTCGCCTTTGGCACGGGAGATGGTTTCGAACGGGGACCAGGCCGATCTGATCATCGGAAACAACGTCCTTGCGCAGGTGCCCGATCTCAACGACTTCGTGGCCGGTATGGCGCTGCTGCTCAAGCCATACGGCGTCATCACCTTGGAATTTCCGCACATCGCCAAGCTGATCGCGGAGGGCCAGTACGATACCATCTACCACGAGCACTTTTCCTACTTCTCGCTGCTGACGATCGAGATCCTGGCGGCGCGGCACGGACTGAAGGTCTTCGACGTCGATCAGCTGCCGACCCATGGGGGATCGCTGCGGGTCTATCTTGCCCATGTCGGCAATCCCGTCGCCTGCGAGCCGAGCGTCGATCAGTTGCGCGATCAGGAACGCGCCGCCGGTCTCGGCGTTCTCGAGACCTACACGGCCTTCTGCCTGGCGGCCCGCAAGAGCAAGAAGGATCTGCTCTCCTTGCTCATCGCGCTCAAGAACGCGGGCAAATCGATCTGCGCCTATGGCGCGCCCGGCAAGGGCAACACGCTGCTGAACTACTGCGCGATCGGCACCGATTTCATCGACTTCGCCGTCGACCGCAACCCCTACAAGCACGGTCGCTTTACGCCCGGCATGCATATCCCGATCAGGCCGGTCGAGGCGCTCGCCCAGGCGCGGCCCGACTACGTCCTCATCCTGCCCTGGAACCTCAAGGCGGAGATCGTCGCGCAGATGAAATCGATCGGCGACTGGGGCGGCAAATTCATCGTCCCGATCCCGCAGGTTGCGGAAATCGATCCGAAGGAGCTCGTGTCATGAAAGTCGTTCTCTTCTGCGGCGGCCGCGGTACCCGGATACGGGAATATTCCGAGAGCGTGCCGAAGCCCCTGATCCCCCTCGGATCCCAGCCGATCCTGCGTCACGTCATGCAGTATTACGCCGGCTACGGTCATGAGGACTTCATTCTGTGCCTCGGCTACAAGGCCAATGTCATCAAGGACTTCTTCCTCAACAGCAAGCCCGAGACCTATGCCGATTGCGTCGTCTCCGGTTCCGGCCGGGTGGAAATGATGGCGGCGCCGACACCGGATTGGCGGGTGGCGCTGATCGATACCGGCATCTGGCGCAATATCGGCGAGCGGCTCTGGGCCGTGCGCGATCAGGTCCGGGGCGAGGAGATTTTCCTGGCCAACTACAGCGACGGCCTGACCGACGTCGATCTCGAAGACATGATCGAGCGGTTCCGGGCCAGCGACAAGCTGGCTTGCTTCCTCGCCGTGCGGCCGCCGCTGACCTACCATCTGGCCGATATCGACGCCTCCGGCCGCGTGCTGGAATTCCGGTCGTCCGAGACATCCGACATGTGGATCAATGCCGGCTTCTTCATCATGCGCAACGCGATCTTCGACTATATGCGCGAGGGCGAGGAACTTGTCCTCGAACCCTTCGCAAGGCTGATCGCCGACGACAAGCTGATGGCCTACAAACATGAGGGCTTCTGGCGGTCGATGGATACGCTGCGTGACTGGCAGACGCTGGAAGCGATGGTGGAGCGCGGCGACATGCCCTGGCTGTCTCGTGTCGCCCCGACCGGCTCGAGCGTCACCACATCGGTCGCTCAACCATGAAGCCGCTCTTCATGGCTTCACCGGGCGAGCGCCTGTCGATCCTTTGCCTCGGCGCCCATTCCGACGACATCGAAATCGGCGCGGGTGGAACGATCCTGGACCTGATCTCGAAGGGCGTCCTCCTCGACGTAACATGGTGTGTTCTGAGCGCCGGGAACCAGCGCGTTGCGGAAGCCCAGGAGTCCGCCACGGCGTTTCTGAAAGGCGCGGCGTCCGCAAGCGTGCGGGTAGCCGGCTTCGACGACAGTTTCTTCCCCAGCCAGAGCCGGGCGATCAAGGCCTGGCTGACTGATCTGCGCGATGAATGCAGCCCGGATCTCATTTTCACCCATGCCCGCGGAGATGCGCATCAGGATCATCGGGAAATCAGCCGGCTGACGGGAAACGTTTTCCGAGACCACCTCATCCTGGAATACGAGATACCCAAATGGGACGGGGATTTTTCGAGGCCGAATATCTACGTCCCCCTCAGCGACTATGCCCTCGACAGGAAGGTCGCCCTCCTGCTCGATCATTTCGGGACGCAGCGGTCGAAGGACTGGTTCGACGCCGAGACGTTCCGCGGACTTGCGCGCCTGCGGGGTGTCGAATGCCGAGCCCCGGCACGTTTTGCCGAGGCTTTCACGGTTAGAAAGATGACGCTTACCTAATAACTTGCCCGATCTGGCAGACCATCGCCGAAATCCATTCAGTCTGATCGCTTTTAGGAGTGCATTCAAATGAGTGTCGATATCGCCCGTTCTCACTTTATACCCCCCTTGGGTCGGCATCAGGACGATGCGCCCCTTGTCGCCCGAAGCGGCAATGGCGGACCCTACGCCCCTCTCGACGACGATGAAGGCTATGTCGCGCTGATCGACAAGCGCATGCTGGAACGAGAATGCCTCGCGCATAGTCTGGAATTTCACCGGATCGACCGGAAGATCCTGACATTCTCCGACCTTGCCGAATGGAGAACGGCAAGCCGCACGATCGGCGCTCCGTCCGCCGTTCTGTTCAACGCCGGCAATTCGGCCGTCGCCCCGCAGCAGCTTGTCGCCGAGATTGCCGAACTGGTCGATGCGATGGCACCTGCCGCCGTGGTCATCCTGTCCGACAATCACGATATCAACGTCATTTTGAACTTCATCGGAGTTGGCGTGCGGGGATGCATCCCGAGCAGCGTGTCCATCGACGTCTGTATCCAGGCCATAAGCCTCGCCATTGCAGGCGGTCGGTTTATCCCCGCCAGCAGTCTCCTCAGCGTTCGCGACCTGCTCGGCATCTCCACGCAGCAATCGGCGCCACCTCTCTCGTTCACGGACCGTCAGTCGGCCGTCGCCGAAGCCTTGCGGTGCGGGAAGGCGAACAAGGCCATCGCCAGCGAACTCAACCTATGCGAGAGCACGATCAAGGTTCACATCCGGAACATCATGAAGAAACTGGGTGCGACCAACCGAACGGAAGTTGCCTGCAAGATCGGCTCCATCGCGATCCAGAGATAGGGCAGACGTCACCATCAGAGCTCAAGGCGGGAAAACGCATGATCAGGAACACCGAACCGTCTTCCCAAGCGCGCGGAGGTCTGTCGCGTCTTGCCGGCCTCGTCTGGCAGCATCGCTTCCTCTTCACGGCTTGCCTTCTCCTCAGCGGGCTCGTTGCTGCTATGGGTTATATGCGCGCACCCAAGCGCTATCATTCGGAAACGGTGGTCGCGCTCGATGTTCGCAAACTCCAGGCCCTTCCCAGTGAATCCGTCATGGCTCCCCTTCCTCAGGAAAGCCCGGTTCTTCGCACGGAGATCGACATCATCGGATCCCGGTCGATGGCCGAGCGTGTCTATGCCAATCTCGGGCTGGGCCAGCCCGCCGCCGACATCAACGGCAAGAACAGCCGGTTTGCAACGGCGGTCAACGCGGATGGCCGCGCGAAGTCCGTCGACGAGCTCCTGGACAATGTCCGCGTCATGAACGATGGCCGCTCCTACACGATCTATATCTCCTACACGGCGCGAGACCCCGTCTTCGCCGCGACCGTCGCGAATGCATTCGCCACGGCCTATATCGACTACCAGATCGACCTCCAGACGACGGCGACGCGGCGGGTCAGCGAATGGCTCGGCGAACGACTGGTCAGCCTGCAGAAGAAGCTCGAAGTGTCCGAGCAAAGCGCCGCCGCTTTCCGCCAGAAGGAGGGGCTCGTCGGCGTGGGGGGCACCAACCTCCAGGCGCAGCAGCTGTCCGGATTGAACACCGAGCTGACGACGCTCCAGGCTCGGCTTGCCGAAGTCAGAGCTCGACTGGCAACGGCCACCGACGTGCTGCAGAAGGGGGAGGGGGTTGGCCTGACAGAGGTCCTATCGTCGCCGGCGATCCAGCTGTTGCGGGCAGAGCAGGCGCGGGTGGTCCGGGGTATTGCCGACATCGACCAGAGCGGCGCACGGATGAACCCGCAACGTCCTCAGCTCGAGTCCCAGCTTGCCTCTCTCAAGAGCCAGATTCACCAGGAGGTTCTGGAGATCGTGTCAAGCCTGCGCAACGAGATCGAAGTCAATCAGAGACAGCAGAGCGAGGTCTATCGCAATCTTCAGGATGTGCAGCATGTCATGTCGGTCGCCAGCATGGCGACGGTCCAGGCCGCCCAGCTCGAACGCGAGGCCAATGCCAACCGCTCGATCTATGAGACCTATCTTGCCCGCTACAAGCAGATGATCGAGCAGGACGGCATTGCCACCGCCGAGGCGCGGATCATCACCCGGGCCATGCCGCGCGCCAAGCCGGCCAGCCCGGACAAGGTGCTGTGGGCCCTGGGCGCGCTGCTTGCCGGCACAGCATGCGGTCTCGGGGCTGTCTGGCTGAGAGGTCTCAACTGCCGATCTATCGGGTCTGTTGCAACGCTCCAGCAGAAAACGGGCCTTTCCGTTTTCGGCCGCGTTCCGCGGATGCGGCCGGGCGAGATTCAGGTGGGCCCCGCGATGTTCAGCGGAAAGGCCAACGACTTCCACTGTGCGGTCGCCGAGATCCGGACGTCCATCCAGCTTGCGCAAACAACGCAGCAGGGCAAAAGTCAGGTCTTCGCGCTCACATCGTCGGCTCAAGGCGAAGGCAAGACCTTCATCGTCACCCACCTTGCGCGGTCATTGGCTTCGAGCGGGCTGAAGGTGCTGGTGATCGACGCCAATCTGCGGGATCCTTCGATCGGCGAAGCCTTCGGCGTCTTCAGCGCCTACCATCTGGCGCGCGCGGTCAAGGGAAACCTCGCATTCGACGACGTCCTCCACCGCGACCCCTTGTCTCCGGTCGATGTCATCGTGGCGGAACGGCAGGCCACGCCGCCCGACTTCATTCTCGGTGCCGTGAACTTCAAGCTTCTCATCGCAGAGATGCGGACGCGATACGACCTCGTGCTGATCGACTGCCCGTCCTGCACCTTCGAGCTCGACCTCGCGAGGATCGCCTGCATGGTGGATGCGGTCGCGTTCGTGGTCGATCCGGAACGGGCCGACAGCCTGGTTCTCCAGGCGGCCGCGGATCGTCTGCGTGCCAAGGGCGACCAGGTGCTGGGGATGGTGCTGAACGGTGTCCGCCGGCGCAAACCTCGATCACGCAACCGCGCGGGCCCCGTGATCCTCGATCCGGCCGGCAGCCGGCAGATGAAGCCCGGACCCCGGTCCGCGCTCTTGGCAGGAGAATAGCGATGCAGGTCGATTTGCGGTCCCGCTTGCCAGTGCCGAAGGCACGTCTGAAACCGATGCTGCACGCGGCTGTCGTGTTCTGGACGGTGGTGCTCACTGGTGCTGCCCCGGCGCAGGCTGCGGGCGTCCATCGCGTGATGGCCGGCGATGTCCTGATGATCTGGGTCTATGGCGATACCGGTCTCACCGGCGCTTTTCCTGTCGGCGAGGATGGCATGATCGGCTATCCCATCCTCGGAAACATCCCGGTTGCCGACAAGACCACAGTCGAGATCGGGGATGCTCTCGGGAAGGCCCTTGCCGAGCATGTACCGAATCTGTCCGTAGCGGTGACCGTGAAGGAGTACGCGCCCGTCTTTATCGTCGGAGAGATCCAGAAGCCCGGAAAATACGAGTTCCGCCCGGGAATGATCGCTCTGGAACTCTTCGCGCTCGGCGGCGGACTTCGGGACGTCGCCACGCGGACGGATGTATCGGGCGTGCAACTCATCGCGGCCCAGCAGGACTACGAGGACATGGCGCTCCAGCTGCTCGGGATGGAGGTCAAGCAGTCCCGGCTGGAAGCGGAACTGAACGATACGCCTTTCGATGAGAAGGCGATCAGCCTGTCCGGCCGCGATCCGCTTGTCGTGCAGCAGATGGCGCATGCGGAGGCCGGTATCTTCAACCTGCGTCTCGCCGCGCTGAAAAACGAACGCGACAATCTGGAGATCCAGAGCCGGAATTATGCGGAAGAGATCGAGACGCTGACGAAGACGGGCGCCTTGCGCAATCAACAGTTCGAATTGCTCCGCCAGGATGTGGATGCTGCGCAGGAACTCGTGACCAAGGGCGCATCCACGCAGTCGGCCCTGCGCGAGAGAAAGCGTGACCTTCTGGCGATGAACCAGCAGCTTCTGGAATTCGGATCCTATCTGGCGCGGGCCCAGCAGAACAAGAACGAGGTGGAGAGGCGGATCGCGGAGCTTTCAAGCATCCGCCACAACACCGCGGCCACGGAGCTCCGGGACATCCGGCTCGAGATACTGCGCCTGCGGCAGAAAATGACCTTCAGCGGCCAGACCATGGCCGAAATCGGCCTGACGGCCAAGCGCGTCAATGCGATCGAGGACACTGTCGAAACCGCGTTCGCCCTCGTGCGGCTGGTCAACGGAGCCTACCAGGAGACCGCGATTGACGAGCATACGGCCCTCCAGTCCGGCGATGTCATTCGCGTTCGCCTCGTTGCACATCGGCCCGGAGCGCGTTCCGCCGCATCGCCGACGCGACAAGCGCTGCGCTGATCCGTTCCGGACGGCAACAACGGGATGGCGTCGACAGACCTTCGGCGCCGACCTGCGAGGCATCTCCGCCATTCCGGAGGCGTTGCGATCGTTATCTCGTCCGGGCGCCGACGGCGGGTCCCTCATTGTCCATGTCGAAACCGGTCCAGGTCGACCCAATATCCACCCAGCTGTTGTCGGCGTGCATCGTCACGAAGCCGCGGCTGCCGTCCCCGTCGACGCCCGTGCCGTCGAACCGGTTGTGATGGAGCACTGTCCCGATGCGCTGCGGATGGGGCCCCGGGGCCGCCTTGAAGGACCCGTCAGGCGTCCACATCAGCTTGTAGCCGTCAACGAAGCCGTAGCGGACACCGGCAAAGCTGTTTCTATCGAAAACCGTCCCGTTGAAATCCGAACCATCCGCATCCCATGTGTCGTACTCGACGCCGATATGCGCGATGTTTTCAAACCTGTTCTTCCGATAGACATTGCCAAGCCCGCCCCAGATGCCCGGCACACCCGTTTCGGCAAATGTTGTCCCGACATAGAGGCCGCTGTTGCTGTCGGTAACCCAGTTATTGGAGTATTGCAGGAAATAGGGGCTGAGGCCGGCGGCGGAGCCGAGCGCGACGGTCATCATGCCGTGCCGCATCCGGGAGATGCGATTGCTGTCGACCACGACGTCGTAGACATTGCCGTAAAGCAGCACGCCGGTCGTGTCGGAATCGTGCAGGCTGTAGCTCGACCGACCCTCGAAACGGTTGTCGTAAATGGCAGCGCGATCCGCGACCGCCGCGAGGGCGAACCGGCTCGTCCTGTCCGGAACGACGACCCACGGCGCATCCAGAACGACCGTCGCGCCCGAATGCGACAGGATGTGGCGATGTTGCCCGGCCCCACGCCCGCCGACGATGACCAGATCCCGGCCGCCGGGCACGTCCTGCGGCATGGCATCCAGCGACTGGAAGGTAACCTCTCCGGCGGATGCGGCGACGACGTCCGTCTGCAACATCCGGCTGCCATAGATCTCGAAGCAGATCTGTTCGCCCTTGTTGCAATCGACTTTGGCGCAATCGCGGGGTCCGGCATTGTGCGAGACATTGCCGCCCCAATAAAGATTCCGCATGCTGCCTCGGTGGGTCTGGGCGACGAAGAAGCGGCCGATGCCGTTTCCGTCCTCTTGCGCCTCGTCGGCGTTGGTCAGCGTGTTGTCGGTCATCGAAAAGTCTCGTCCACCCCAGAGAGCTGCCACGGATTCGCCGTCGCCCGTCATCCTGAAACGGTTCCCGGACAGGAAGACCTGCCGGCTGTTTCCGTAAAAGGAACCGTCTTCGATGAGTTCGGAGGATAGGATCGCGAGGCCCTCCACGTCTTGAGCCTCGATAGCCGCAGTGCCCCACGCGTCGAGCTTCACGTGGTCGAGCCGGATGTTGCGGGCCGACCCTAGGAACAGGAGCGGGTTCTTGCCGGTGTTGCGCGCTGCGTTCAGCGTGAGATGCTGGAACTGAACGTTGCGACCGGTGGCGGCAATCATGCTGGCTGCCAGCGGCGTCTGAAGCCGGATCTCGGTCTTGTCACTACCTGCGCCGCGCCATGTCACATTGTCGGGCGCGACCAGCGTCTGCGAGACAAGGTACGTTCCGGCCGGGAAAACAAGCGTCGACGGCGCCACCGACCGGGCCGCTTCGAGGGCGAGCGCGATCGCCTCCGTATCATCCGCCTTGCCGTCCGCGACCGCGCCGTAACTTTGGACGTTGACGACCGTGTCGGCCTGACGTGCCCAGCGGGATCGCAGGACGACGTCGAGCGACAGAGGGCCGCTCCAGCCGTACTTGCCCCCATGGCCGTTGTGCATCCAGACCTCGTACCGTCCTGCAGCGAGTTCGGGGATATCGATGTCCACCTTGAACGGATTGACTGCGACCGGCGTGACATACCAGCCGGCCCTGCCAGCGGGCTTCAGATAGACAAGGCTCGACAGGGTTCCGGTCGAGGTGGCGAGATTTCGACCGTAGATCGAAATGCGCTCGCCGGGCGCGCCATTGTCGGGCCCCACCCACCAGGCTTCCGTCCGATTGATCGCGACCGGCGCGCCGCGATCCTTGCCGCGCTTCGGCCAGAGCATGACCATGGTTCCAGCCGGAATGCCCTCCGGCAACGCCAAAGTCGCGGCCGTGGTATCGGCCGAAAGAGGCCCGATCTCGGTGATCGCGCCCCGCATTGCCGTCGGCACCTGGGAAAATACGTCGAATGTCGTCGCGCCGTCGAGATCCACCCCGGTCATGGAAACGACTTCGCCATGATCCGCGGTGCGCGATATCTCGGCGATGGCGGGAGCCGTGCTGCCGGCCGGGGAAAGAGGAGGGTCGAAGCGGTCGACGCCGGGGGGGAGGGCCGGTTCTGGAACAGGCACCGGAAAGGCGAATGGCGACCACCCCGGCTCCGACATCGCAAGATCTTTGCTGTCGTCCTGGCGCGGAAACGGCCCGCCCCCGTCGCCCGAGAGAGGTGAGGCAAGCAGGAAAAGGGCGATGAACAGACCTTGTCCGAGCCGAAATTTCATCGTGCGTTCTTTCGGCCTCTTACGGCGGGTCCGGTTGGAGGCGGCTGTGCATGATATCCGTCATCGAAACGGGTTACTCGGCGGCGATCTGAGCTTCGCCCTGCCAGCGGCGATAAAGGTCCTCGATACCGCTTTTCAGGCCGACGCTCGGCGTCCAGCCCATGGCTGCGAGGCGGGAGCTGTCGAGAAGCTTTCGCGGTGCCCCGTCCGGCTTGTCGCGATCAAAGACGATACGGCCGTCATACCCGACAATTCCCGCGATGAGACGGGCCAGATCGGCGATGGAAAGCTCCAGTCCGGATCCGATATTGATGAGCGAGGCCTGCACTTCCCGCTTCAGGAGGAAGACACAGGCATCCGCAAGATCATCGGCATGCAGGAATTCGCGCAACGGCATGCCGCTGCCCCACAGCGTCACGCTCGGTGCCTGGCGTCTCTTGGCCTCATGCAGCCTGCGGATCATTCCGGGGATGACATGGGACGATTGCAGGTCGAAATTGTCGTCCTGTCCGTAGAGGTTTGTCGGCATCACAGAAATGGAGGGGATGCCGTACTGCCGGGCATAGGCCTCGGCCAGTTTGAGCGAGGCGATCTTGGCGATCGCGTAGGCTTCGTTCGTCGGCTCCAGGGGTCCCGTCAGGAGGTCTTCCTCGCGCATCGGCTGGGSGGCATGCTTGGGATAGATGCAGCTCGATCCCATCCAGAGCAGCCGCTCGACGCCGACGGCGGCCGCCGCCTTCATCACGTTCATGGCAATCATCGTGTTGTCGTAGAGAAATTCGGCGGGGTACGTTGCGTTGGCAACGATTCCTCCGACCTTTGCGGCGGCCATCAGGATGACCTGGGGGCGCGCGTGGTCGATCCACTGTTCGGTCTCCGCCTGGCGCGTCAGGTCGACCTCGCGGCGGCGAACGGTCAGCACCTTGCAGTTCTCCTGCGCCAGCCGGCGAACCAGCGCCGAACCGACCATGCCGGTATGGCCGGCAACCCAGACGCGCTTCTCTTCGAGGCGGAACGTTGCTTCTGTTGTTTCAGGCAAAGACATCGTTGCGCCCTTCCTGACGGCTGATGAGGCGCAGGTCGGACTGCACCATGTCCGCAACCAGATCCTCGAACGAGGTCGTGTGATGCCAGTCGAGTTGACGACGCGCCTTGCTGGGATCGCCCATCAGGAAATCGACCTCGGTCGGACGGAAGTAGGTGGGATCGATCTCGATCAGAGTCTTTCCGCTTTTCGCGTCGATCCCGACCTCGTCCACACCCTTGCCTTCCCATTCGATTTTTCGGTCGACGGCGCCGAACGCGCGCTCCGCAAAGTCGCGAACCGTATGCGCCACCCCCGTTGCCAGCACATAATCCTCAGGTTCGTCCTGCTGGACGATGCGCCACATTCCGTCGACGTAATCGCGCGCGTGTCCCCAGTCCCGCTTCACATCGAGATTGCCGAGATACAGTTTTTCGGCAAGGCCGTGCTCGATCGACGCAACGCCCCGGGTGATCTTTCGGGTGACGAAGGTTTCGCCCCGCAAGGGGCTTTCATGGTTGAAGAGAATGCCGTTGGAGGCGTGGAAACCGTAGGCTTCGCGATAATTGACCGTCATCCAGTAGGCATAGAGCTTGGCGGCCGCGTAGGGGCTGCGGGGATAGAACGCGGTCTTCTCGTGCTGCGCCGTCTCGCCCATGCCGCCGAACAGTTCCGACGTCGAAGCCTGGTAGAACCGGCAGCTTTTTCCCAGCCCGAGAATGCGCATGGCCTCGAGCACACGCAACGTCCCGAGCGCGTCGGAATTGGCCGTATACTCGGGTGTTTCGAAACTGACCTGCACATGGCTTTGCGCCCCGAGATTGTATATTTCGTCCGGACGAACGTCCTGGATGACCCGACAGAGATTGGTCGCGTCGGTCAGATCGCCGAAATGAAGATGGAAGCGCGTGTCCGGTCGGTGGGGATCTCCGTAGAGATGATCGATCCGAGCCGTGTTGAACGACGAGGACCGCCGCTTTAGTCCGTGGACGATGTAGCCTTTGGACAACAGCAACTCGCTGAGATACGCGCCGTCTTGTCCCGTCACGCCGATGATCAAGGCTGTCTTGTCCGCCATGTGTCCGCTCTCGCCGCTGGATGATCGGCTCAGCTCCTGAGCCCCACGTCGATTATAGGGGGGCCGCGTCGCGCGGCAGCTTGCCCAAAGTGTTATGGCCGGTCGCCGACGCTCCTTCATTAGGCGTAGGCGGCCGCTTACCGTCACCGGACATCGCTCGGCCCGCCTCGGGGCGCCTGCCGGTTAAGGCTCGCCCCGCCTCTGCGGGTTTTCGACGAAAGCATAGGTCATTCGCCGAAAGGATTTGGCGACGGCGCATTCGATCCGTGAGAACAGAGAGAGGTGAGAGCGGGAGGACGCGATGCTCGACATCATCATCATCGGCGGCGGGATTGTCGGGATCGCGACTGCGTGGCGCCTGCAGGCGGCTTATCCGGGCATCGGGATTGCGGTCGTCGAAAAGGAAGACAGGCTTTCCGCGCATCAGACCGGGCGCAACAGCGGTGTTGTCCATGCAGGCATCTACTATGCGCCCGGCAGCTTGAAAGCGACCTTCTCACGTCGGGGGCTGACCGAGACGATTGCGTTCTGCAAGGATCATCATCTGCCCTTCGACCAATGCGGCAAGCTGCTGGTCGCGACGACGCCGCATGAGGTGACGATGATGGACGCGCTCCACCGGCGCGCGGCTGACAACGGCCTTCATCTTCTCAAGCTCGACGCGGCATCCCTGCGGGAGCGCGAGCCGAACATCGTGGGACGCGGCGCGATCCTCAGCACCTCGACGAGCATCGTCGATTATGCCGCGATCGTCAGGAAGATGGCGGAGCTCTTCATTGCCGACGGCGGGTCCGTTCTCACATCGACCGACGTTCACGATCTCAGGGAGGACGGCACGCGCGTGACGGTGGTCCTGTCGAACGGCCACTGCCTGGAAGCGCGAAACCTCATCGTGTGCGGCGGACTGCAGGCCGACCGTCTGGCGAGCATGTGCGGTGTCGGCGGCGACTTTGCCATCATCCCCTTCAAGGGAGAATATTTCCGGCTGGCCGCGCGCCACGACGATGCCGTGAGGCATCTGATCTACCCTATTCCGGACCCGGCCCTGCCATTCCTCGGCATTCATCTGACCCGCGCAATCGGCGGATATGTCACTGTCGGACCGAATGCCGTTCTTTCCATGGCCCGGGAAAACTATGCAAAGCTCGGCCTGGATCCGAAGGATCTCAAAGCCATGCTCACATTTCCCGGGTTCTGGCGAACCTGCGTCCGGCACCTGCGCCCCGCCTTGCGGGAAATCGCCAATTCGGCCCTTCGCGGCGTGTATCTCGATGCCTGCCGAAAATACATGCCGACGATCGAGCGGGACGATCTGAAGCCGCATCCTGCCGGGATCAGGGCGCAGGCCGTCATGCGCGACGGGCGGATGGTGCATGACTTCCTGATCCGCACCACAGCCCGAACGATCCATGTCTGTAACGCGCCGTCTCCCGCCGCCACCTCGGCCATTCCGATTGCCGATCACATCACGGCGCTTGCTGCGCAGACCTTCGCTCTGAGACGCGCAAACGCCGCGTTCAGCCGGGATGTCCGTGCGCGATAGCGCCAGTCCGCCAAGGTAAGCTTACATCACCTCCGGTGACTAGGAAGCCATGTCCGATCACCTCGCCACAGCATCGTGATGACGCAGCAAAGGGTGCAGCGCATGCAGGCGTAATCAGGCAATCCGTCGCGAATGATCGCTCACGCCGTCTGACCAAATCCCCCGTAAGGGCACTCTGTCAGGCTTCGAGAGATCCACCTTTATTCGTTGCAATCGTTCTGTCGCGTCCAGCACGCATCATCGGGAAACCGTCTGCTTTTGCTGGTGGCGCCTGACCATGAGGCTTCTTGCAGGATACAAAGTAATGAAAGGATTTTGAAATATATATTTAGTATAATCTGGTATGAGCGATTTCGAGCAACCCGTGTATTTTATTCGTCATCGTCTTTCGAAAGATGGACGAGACATGTTTTTCTACGGTTCTTTGTGAAACGCCTAGAGTGAGAGCGATAAGCTTGGCTTGCATGCCGCCGAGTAACAATTTCAGGACGTCTTGTTGTCTTGGAGTGAGCGTCGATAGAAGTTGGTTGGCGCGTTCCGACGCTTTTATTCGGGATGGCGGGACCAGGACAACAGCGACGTCAAATGTATCGTTGGTATCTTTCGGCGACAGCAGCATGGGAAGTGAGTCACTGTAGATCGTTCCTGCGTCCAGATCATCTGCAATCGTTCGAAGGAGTTCAGCGAGTTTGGACGAGGGTGGCGGGATCACCCGTTTATCGGCTTCTGACATTAAGTACATGATAGCCCTCCCGAATATGTAACAGCGGATAAAGTATAGATGCTGATCGACGACAATATGGTCGACGCTCGCCTCAGCGACGGGGAGGTGGCGCCGACACGAAAGGTCGACGGCAAGATGCTCGTTGGATCGGTGGATCTTGCCCCCGCAACATCCGCTGCAACTAAGCACA
Source organism: Rhizobium sp. Leaf384 (assembly GCF_001424065.1). Lineage (GTDB taxonomy): Bacteria > Pseudomonadota > Alphaproteobacteria > Rhizobiales > Rhizobiaceae > Ferranicluibacter. The sequence goes on along the minus strand of NZ_LMQE01000006.1, from coordinate 441,137 downwards.
ATCCGCGCAATGAGTCCAGTGTCAGAGAAAGCCAAGCCTTACGACGGACGATTAGCAACGCTTACGAAAGTCGCGCGGCGTCATGCCCTCGGTGTCCTTGAAAGCCCTGACGAAATGGCCCGCGGTCCCGAACCCGACCTGCGGAGCGATCTCGGCGATCGTCAGCCCGGGCCGCGTCAGCAACGTTTTCGCGGCCGCCATCCGTTTCGCCATGACGTAGCGATGGGGCGGACTTCCGAACGTGTGTTTGAACGTTCTGGTGAAGTGATATCGGCTCAGGCCTGCCACCTTTGCCAAATCCTCGAGCGAAAAGGCGGTCCCGAGATTTTCCTCGATGAAGCTGACGAGCAACCGCTCCTGTGCCATCGAGAACTTGCCTGTCCGACGTTCCTCCAGGTCCGCAACGCTTGTCCGACCGAGTTCGATAACGGCAAGAAGGGCAAGGGTTTCGGCGTAGAGGCCTCCGTCAGATGCCTCGTCCTGCATGATCGTCTCAAGCTTGGCCATCGTGGACTGCAGCGCGGCGTTCTCGAAGTAGATCAGTTCGCGTTCACCGATGCGCATGGCCGAACGCTCCGTTTCCTCGGTCAGAAACGTTCGGTCAAAGCAAAGGACCGTAAACGTGTTCTGTCGGGGCACCGTTTTAGACCATCCCGCGACCGGGCACTCGGCGGGCAGAAAGGTCATCTTGTTGCGGATGTCCGTCGCCTGTATGCCGGCGCCTCCGGCGACCGACATCTCTCCGTCGGTCATGACGATGTCGTGTGTCGCGAGGTAATGGTTTCCGCCACTCCAGGAGTAGGCATATTCCGCGCTTGGCGTCACACGGACATAGTCAAGCGAGATGCCCTTCCATCTCACGATCTTCTGGACATCCGGACGATGGTCTGCCTTGAAATTCAGTTTCAAGACAGGTCCTTGAGGCGGGAACTGCGAACCCACATTCCACTCCGCTTCAAGCCCTGCTCTCGCGGGCGTTCTCGCTGTTAGAAAAGCATAGAGGCGACGGCGCTGCAACAGAACTCGTGAGCGGACGCTCCGACGTGATCGGCGGACAGCGGCAATTCGATCCGGCCCTGGCGACACGCCAGTTTACAATCGCACCCAATCACTAAGTCGAATACGCGCTGAGGCTCTTTGTGGTCCAACACGTGTCTCCCGCTGTCCATCAGCCGTCTGTCAGACCTGGCCCGACCATCGGCCATCTTCCTCGAAATCCTATGTTCGGCTATGACGACATATGGCAGAAGCACGTCAGATCGCGGGGGTTCTTTCGGGCAGTATTCCGAGAGGCCAGTCCGAGCCCAGCCTTTCGCGGCAATTCGTGCTGGCGGCGGCCGTCGTGCTTATTTTCGGCATGGGGACCATCGGGCTGTGGGTCAGCAGCCGGATCGAGGAGGCGGTGACGCATAATGCCGCGGCCGCCACGGCTCTCTATGTCGACAGCATCATCGCACCCCTGACGCAGGACATGGCGGATTCGGGAACCTTGACCGAAGGGGCGAAGCTGGCGCTCAAGGAAACCCTGAGCCAGGGCGTGCTCAGCCAGAAGATGTTCTCCTTCAAGATCTGGACTCCGGACGGCAAGATCGTCTTCAGCAATGAAGACAGCCTGATCGGCAAGCGCTTCGGCATGACCGAAGGACTGTCGGAAGCCAGGGCCGGCCGTATCCATGCGGAGTTCGAGCATCTTGGCGAGGCGGAGAACGCGCTGGAGAGCGCAAGCGGGATCCCGCTCCTCGAAATCTACAGTCCCATCCGCGAACCCTGGTCGGGCAAGATCATCGCGATCGCAGAATTCTACGAGGCGGCGCAAGACCTGCGGCACGAGCTCAACATTGCGCAGTTGCAGAGCTGGTTGGTTGTCGCGGTCGTCACGCTCTGCATGCTCGGCCTGCTCTACGGCATCGTCGCCCGCGGCAGCCGACTGATCGTCTCACAACGCTCCGCGTTGAACGAGAAGGTCGAGACCCTGTCGCGTCTTCTGACGCAGAATGCCGTCCTGCATCGCCGCGTCGAGCAGGCGGCGCGGCGCTCGGCCAACCTCAACGAGCGTTACCTGCGACGGATCTCCGCAGAGCTTCACGACGGTCCGGCACAGCTGCTTGCCTTCGCGTCCCTGCGGTTTCCGTCCGTGAAAGAGGGAACGACGGACGGCGACGAGGCGAGACGGGTGAAGGATGCCCTCGACGAGGCGATGCGGGAAATCCGCAACATCTGCCGTGGGCTGACCCTTCCCGAACTCGAGACCTTGTCGCCCGTCGACGTGATCAATCGTGCGGTGTCGGCGCATGAAAGTCGCACCGGGACGGAGGTCATGCTGGAACGCGCCGCGACCCTGCCTGCCTTGTCCCAGGCCGAAAAGATCTGCGTCTATCGCTTCCTGCAGGAAACCCTCAATAATGCCGCCCGCCATGCCGGCGCGAAGGGCCAGCGCGTCGTCGTCAAGGTCGGGCCGGATGGCTTCTCGCTCACCGTGTCGGACGACGGCCCCGGCTTTGACCGTGCCGCATCCCACGAAGGGCTGGGGCTTGTCGGACTGGAGGAGCGGATCGCCAGCCTTGGGGGCAAGCTTCACGTCGAGTCTGCGCCGAACCGGGGAACGAGACTGACCATGAACCTGCCGGGAAAGACAGAATGACCGAGAAAACCATCCGTATTGTCATCGTCGACGATCATCCGATGTTTCGTGACGGCGTGGCCCGCAGTCTTTCGGGAGAACCGGGTATCGAGGTCTGCGGCGAAGGCGCCTCGGCCGACAATGCCGTCGAGCTCGACCGGGTGTTGAAACCGGATGTCATGCTGCTCGACCTGTCCATGCCGGGCGGCGGGCACACTGCGCTGTCTGCCATTCTCGCGCAATCGCCGGACGCACGGGTCCTCGTTCTGACAGCCTCTGAAGAGGACGATGACGTTCTTAGCGCGCTGCGGGCCGGCGCGCGAGGATATGTGTTGAAAGGTGTCAGCGCTGCAATGCTCGTGGAGATCGTCCGAGGCGTCGTCAGCGGCGAGAGCTACGTTTCGCCGTCGCTGGCCGCGCGCATTCTGGCGGAGTTGCGCCCCGGAGCGCGTGCACGACAGGAAGGGCCGACGCCCGAGGCCGCAGATCCCCTGTCCACCCTGACGCGCCGCGAAGAAGAAATCCTGCGTCTGGTGGCGGATGGCAACAGCAACAAGGAGGTCGCGCGGCAGATCGACCTGCAGGAGAAAACCATCAAGCATCACATGACGCGGATCTTGCACAAGCTCAAGGTTCGCAACCGGGTCGAAGCGGCCATGGTCCTCAAGGATGCGCAAAAACGGTAAGGTGGGACATGTCGGGATGCCGGGACGTCAAGGCGTTCGTCCTTAACGGCGTCGTCGGATCACGCGCGAGGACAACCGCGCTCAGAAGCGGAGATAATCCGCGGGCACAGCCTCTCGACGGATAACGAGTCGTCCGGCCGGGTCGAAAACCTCGTAGCGACCGTTGCGGATCTGCTCGCGCCAGCCGCCCGTGTAGAAACGGCTTTCATCGCCCCTTCGGCCGGCACCCTTGTCCGGCTTGCCGCTATCGTTGTCGTCTTCTCGACCGTCGTTTTCGTCGGTCTCGGTACCATGTCCCTGCCCGGAGTTGGATCCGCCGCTGCGATCGCCGCTCGATCCACCATGATCGTCGCTGCCAGAGCCGGATCCGCCGCCATGATCACCATCGGAGCCATGACCCTGACCGCCGCCACCTCCACCGTGATCACCGCTGCCGTGACCACCGCCGCCGTGACCACCGCCCTTGTCAGCCCAGGCGACCAAGGGGTGGCAGAGGGTCGCTGAGAGCAGAACGTTGCAGGCCAGAAGGCGGATGATGGTGCGTGTTTTCATGTGCGTGTCCTTGAAGAAACGACGCGCCCTGCAGCGCGTCGTCGTTCCCTGCCATGTCGTCGTTTCGGCATCGAGACGAACCAGCTGTCAGGCCCGGCTTCTGGAGCCGCCATGCCGGCCATGGGTGCCGTGGTCGTCGGACTTATGTCCACCGCGTCCACCATGGTCATCGTTCATGTCATGGCCGCTACCGTCATGGTTGCCACGATCATCGCCGCCACGGTCATCGCCGGGGACGTCATCGCGTCCGCGTCCCTTGCGAATGTGACCCGGTGCGTCGTCAGCGCCGCGACGTGCCATCTGGATGTCATCCAGCTTCACGATGCCGGCATGGTTGCGACCGTCATCCCGTCCTCGGCCCTTGCCGCGCCGATCGTCCTTCTTCCCGTCGTCGGCACCTTTCCTCGCCAGAAGGTCATAAGCCTGGCCGGCAGGTGCTGTGATGCCGACGCCATCGATATCGCTGTTGAGGGCGGCCTGGGCCGACATGGCGAAAAGCGTCGCACCGAGCGCTGCCGTCCCGCCGATCATGATCTGTCGCAAAGTCATCGTTTCTCTCCTCGTTGGCCCCGTTCCGTGGAGCCTGGCCGGGGGACATCCCCGACATTCGACACACCGAGATTGCCTCGGTTGCGGTGGATGAGAAACGTCCCGCAGACCAATACGTCGGGGTCCCGGACCTTGGTCCCGAAAGGTCCGGTAACGGCTGGTCCGGTCGCTGACAGCGGCGCCGACGATTGCGCGTGGGCGCAGGCAGCGGGCGGACAGTCCGGTCATCTTAGGAAGCAGCTTCAACAGCGCGACACGGATCAACGGCTTCGACGGGTCACGGTGAGGGTCCGAAAAGGCCGTCTCCGGGCGGTCTGCCCGACGTGACGCGCCGCCACCTACGTTGTACGAAGAGGATCTGACCATGCCCTCCCACACCCCGCCAGCATCGTTTTCCCGGATGCAAAGATGGCTGCACTGGGCGACCGCCGCGCTCGTCTTCTTCAACCTCCTGCTCCCGGACGGAATGGAGGCCTGGAACCGCAGCATGAAACGGACGGGATCGGCGACGGCCGATCAGGTGGCAAGCGCAAACCTGCACGCCTATGTCGGCTTGGCCATCGTCGCCATCGTGCTTCTGCGTTTGATTCTGCGGATGACGCACGGCGTCCCGTCTTCACCCGCGCAAGAGCCTCGTCTTTTTCAAAGGCTCTCGGCATACGCCCATGGCCTGCTCTACGCGCTCTTGCTTGCCATGCCGCTGAGCGGCATCGCCGCCTATTACTTCGGCTCGCATGTGGCAGGCGACGTCCATGCCGACATACTGAAGGTCGTGCTCTGGGTTTTGATTGGCGGTCACGTGCTCGGCGCGCTCGCCCATCACTTCTACTGGAAGACGGACGTCCTGCGACGGATGGTCCGGGGTTGATCATAACGCGCGTCTTTTCGGAAGCCTGCAGTCTGAAAGCGTTGGGCTGGCGTCATGCGACTGGCTCGACACGGCGCGTCGGGAGGCCCGTTGTGCCAAGCGCTCGACGATCTTCCACAAGAAAGTGCTGGCATCGGCAGGACGCCTGGGCGGCGTCCTGCTTCTCGGCGTCACGATCACGCCGTCAGGGTCAGAGCATGTCCTCGATGCGAATCGGGAACTTGCGGATGCGTTTGCCGGTCGCATGCCAAACGGCATTGGCAATGGCGCCGACAGTGCCCGTTATCCCGATTTCGCCGACGCCCTTCACCCCGATCGGGTTGACGATGGCGTCTTCCTCGTCAACGAGGATGGCTTCCAATGGCGGAATGTCCGCGTTCACCGGCACGCGGTATTCGGCCAGATCGGCATTCATGATGCGTCCCGTCCGCTTGTCCGTCACAGCCTCCTCATGAAGGGCGAACGAAAGACCCCAGATCATGCCGCCGAAATACTGGCTCTGAACCAGTCGGGGGTTGATCACGCGACCGGCCGCAAAGGCGCCGACAAGGCGTGTCGTGCGTATCTGACCGAGGTCCGGGTCGATCTTCACCTCTGCAAAGACGGCTCCGTGGGAATAGAGCGCATGATCGGAGGCGACGGCTGGGTCGCGGGCAGATTTCGCGGTCCCGATGATCTCGCTCTGGCCGGAGCGGGCGAGGATCTGGGCATAGCTTTCATGCCGCGCTTCGTCGTCCCGACGATAGAGCCGTCCGCGGCGTGCGATGACCCCGATGTTTCCGGCACCGAAAAGCGGCGACTGCGGATCGTTGACGGCAAGGTCGGTCAGCCGCGCGATGGCATCGCCCCCGGCCTGGTGGAGGGCAAGTCCGGCGCTCGCCGTGTGGGCCGATCCGCCGGCGACGCCTGCATCCGGCAGCGTCGACAGTCCCGCGTGGAATTCGACCTGATCGGCATCGAGGCCGAGCGCTTCGGCTGCGATCTGCGCAAGCGCGGTCCAGGCCCCCTGGCCCATATCGGCTGCCCCTGTCTCCACCAATGCCGTGCCGTCGGCGCGCAGCGTCGCCCGTGCTTCAGCCGGAAAATGCGGACAGTGGAAAACCGCCGTGCCCATCCCCCAGCCGACGAGCAGGCCGTTCTCGTCCCGCATCTGGCCGGGTGAAAGCGGCCGGCGCGACCAGCCGAAACGGGCGGCGCCCTGCGCGTAGCAGGTCCGCAGTGCCTTTGACGAGAACGGCTTGCCCGTCCCGGGCTCCGTTTCCGCGTAATTCTTCAGCCGGAACGCAAGCGGGTCCATGCCGCAGGCTTCCGCCGCTTCGTCGATCGCGACCTCCAGAGCCGCTGAGCCTGATGCTTCGCCTGGTGCCCGCATCGGGCCTGGCGTGCCGGTGTCGAGCCGCAGCCCTTCGTGCTCGACCAAGATGGCGGGGCTCGCATAGAGCGGCAGGGATGCGTTGGCCGCCGGTTCGAGAAAGTCCTCGAACGCCGATGTGGCAGACATCGATCGGTGATGCAGGGCGGTCAATTGTCCATCGCTGTCCATGCCAAGGCGCAACTTCTGCCATGTCTGGCCACGATGGCCGACCGGGCCATACATCTGGGCGCGGGTCAGCACCAGCTTCACCGGACGCTTCAGCATCCGGGCGGCCAGGATCGCGAGAATTTGTGGCCCGTTGATGATGGCCTTCGAGCCGAAGCCCCCGCCGAGGAACGGCGAGCGGATCGTCACGTTCTCAACGGGAATGCCGAAGAAGGCGGCATAGCTGGCGCAACTCATGGCCAGGGCCTGGTTGGGCATGTCCAGGGTCACGCGGTCGCCGTCCCATTCGGCCACGACGGCATGCGGCTCCATGGCATTGTGATACTGCGGGGGCGTTTCGTACTCGCCCTCCAGGGTGACGGCGGCCTGCGAGAAACCGGCATCGAGGTCGCCGTAAGCCGTCGACGGGTCGCCACCCACCCCAACGCCCGGCGGATCGAAGCGCAGGCCTGTGGCACGGTCGACGCGCGCTGGCTCGACGTCATATTGCGGATCGAGCAGGACCGCCCCTTCCGTTGCGGCCTCCAGGGTTTCGGCAATGACGAGAGCGATCGGCTGATTGGCGTAGCGCACGCCATCGTCCTGCAGCACTTCGACGCGGAAGCCGAAGGGCGGCATCTTCTCGTCGGGATCGTGGGACAGCGGCGGGCGGTTGGCCGGCGTCAGCACGTCGATCACGCCGGGATGTGCCTTGGCGGCATCGATGTTCATGGCGCGCACGCGCCCTCGCGCAATCCGGCTCACGGCCGTTACGGCAAAGACCAGGCCTTCGGGATGATTGTCGGCAGCGTAGGTGGCACGGCCGGTGACTTTCAGGAGCCCGTCACGACGGGTCAGCGGCTGACCGGCATTGGAGCCGTAACGGTTGGCTGCCGCCTTCGTTTCGGATGGTGCTGCTTGATGCGACGATATCTCAGGCGACATGAAGATCTCCCTTCGGGGCGGGGCTATGCGGGTCCGGGAACGGCGATGCGGGAAGGGCAGGCAGGACCTTCGGCGTGCCCTGATGCGCCAGCGTCAGCGCGCGCACCAGGATGCGATGCGCGAGCGTGATCTTGAAGGCGTTGTCGCCCGAGGGGCGGGCATCGCCGAGCGCCGCCGTCGCGGCTCTCTCGAAGGCTTCCCGGGTCGCGCGCTGTCCAACGAGCGCCGCCTCGGCGGCGGATGCGCGCCAAGGCTTGGCAGCAACGCCGCCGAGCGCAAGGCGTGATGCCTTGATCCTGTCGCCATCCATGGAAAGAAGGGCGACGGCGGACACGATCGCAAATGCATAGGATGTGCGTTCGCGGAGCTTTACGTAACGGGCATGCGCAGCAAACGCCGTGGACTCCGAAAGACGGAGCCCGGTGATGAGATCCCCGGGTGCAAGAACGGACTCCGTTGCGCCGTGTGCATCGGGAAGGCGGTGGAGCGCCCCGATCGGAAGCTCTCGACGTCCATCCTGACCTTCGATCTCGACCATAGCGTCGAGGGCTGCCAGAGGAACGCAGAAATCCGAGGGATGGGTGGCAATACACTGCTCGGTCCAGCCGAGTACGGCATGAAGGCGGTTCTCGCCCTGCAGCGCATCGCAGCCGGAGCCGGGCTCTCGCCGGTTGCAGGCGCTCGCCGTATCTTGGAAGTAGGCGCAGCGCGTTCTTTGCAGCAAATTGCCGCCGACCGTTGCGGCGTTGCGCAACTGGGCGGAGGCACCGGACAGCAGGGCTTCGGCAACGGCGGGATAGGCGGCAGCGAAGCGCTTGTCATAGGCGAGGTCGGAATTGCGCACCAAGGCGCCGATACGCACGCTGCCGTCCGGCAGCCATTCGATCCTGTCCAGTCCCGGAAGCCGGCTGATATCGATGACGCGTTCCGGACGCGTCACGCCGATCTTCATCAGGTCAATAAGGTTCGTACCGGCGGCGAGATAGACCGATCCGGGCGAGGTGCCGGCCGCGACGGCATCAGCAAGGCTTGTCGGACGAATGAAATCGAAGCGGTTCACGCCGCACTCCTCCCGTTTTCCGATCCTTCGGCCGGTACCGGCCGGTTTTGCTGAGAGATAGCCTGGCCTGCCTCCAGCACTGCCTGGGTGATGCCCTGATAGGCCCCGCATCGACAGATATTGCCGCTCATCAGTTCGCGAACGCGTTCCGGGTCGTCGCCCGCATGGCCTTCGGACAGCAGTCCCACCGCGCTCATGATCTGGCCCGGCGTGCAGTAACCGCATTGAAGGCCGTCGCAGGCAATGAACGCGGCCTGCACCGGATGAAGTTCGCTGCCGTTGGCAAGCCCTTCGATGGTGGTGACGGTACTCCCGTCGAGACTCGCGGCAAGCGTCAGGCAGGCATTGATCCGCCGCCCGTCGAGAAGAACCGTGCAGGCCCCGCACTGGCCGCGATCGCAGCCCTTTTTCGTGCCGGTGAGGTGGAGCCGTTCGCGCAGAAGGTCGAGAAGCGTCACGCGCGGATCGTCAAGCGCGATGCTATTCGGCTGACCATTGACGGTGAGGCTGATGGAGAAAGGCATAGGATGCTCCAGTCAGGATTGTGATGTATGAAATGGGAACCGCGGGCGCGGAAGACGCTTTGACAGAACGCTGGAAACGGGCTGAACTCGTTCAAGAGGCTCGGCGCATCGCGGGTCGGGTGTTCCAGTCGACACTGCCCCGATGTGAGATGCAATATACGGAGGGATCCTCCGTTTAGCAAGGGCGAGTTTGTAAATGCTGATCGGCGAATAGACACATGGACCAGAACCATGCGAAAGCAAGGCGCAAGCCACGGGCAGATGCGGCCCGCAATCGCGCGCGCCTTCTGGAGGCGGCGACCGCCATCTTCCGGCTCGGTGGCGCGCAGGCGAGCCTCGAGGCCGTCGCCAAGGAGGCCGGCGTCGGCATTGGAACGCTCTATCGCCATTTCCCGACGCGCGAAGCCCTGTTCGATGCGGTCTACCGGCACGAGGTCGATCTCCTTGCCGATCTGGCCCAGAAGCTGGCGGCCGATACCGATCCCGTCGTGGCGCTGAAGGCCTGGCTGCAAGCCAATGTGCGCCTCGTCGCGACCAAGAAGGGAATGATCGAGGGGCTTCAGCTTGCCGTCGTCGGCTCGAGCGAACTCAAGGCCTATTCCTACGAGCGCATGGTCAGCGCCATCGGCCTTCTTCTCGACCGAGCGATCGCCGCGGACAGGATCCGGGACGATGTCTCCGCGGACGAGCTCCTGCGAACCCTTCTCGGGATCTTCTACACCCAGGGGCCGACGGACTGGCAACCAACGGCCCTTCGCATGGTCGACGTGTTCGTCGACGGGTTGCAAAAACGCTGATCAGGCGCCGGTTCGCCTGCGATCGGCATCTGTCCGCCGTTCGTCTTTCGGGCTATTCCAGCCGGACCCTCCTCCTTTGCGATTCGACATCATGCCCGTCTCACAGTCTCCCCTTCGCGGTGTCGTCATCGCATTCATCGCCTATGCCGTTTTTGCCTTCAGCGATGCGTCGGTCAAACTCGTCGACGGCGCCGTTCCTGCCTATCAGGTCGCCTTTGCGGGTGCCGTCTTCGGCCTCGTCATCCTGCCGCTCATCAAGGCGCGGGACGACGCCTGGCTCGACCTCTTCCGAACGTCCAATCGCACGCTCTGGCTGCTGCGTTTTGCCTGCGGTGCGATCGGCTCCATCGCGTCGATCATCACGTTTACGAAACTGCCGATGGCGGAAGCCTTCTGTCTCCTCTTTCTTCTCCCGTCCTTCGTCACGATCCTCTCCGTCATCTTTCTCAAGGAGGATGTGCGCTGGCAGCGCTGGACGGCTGTCGTCGTCGGGTTCGTCGGCGTGCTCATTGTGCTCAGGCCCGGGTTCCGGGAGTTGTCGGTTGGGCACCTTGCCGCGGCTATCGGCGGACTGAGCGCCGCGATCGCCATCGTCGTCCTCAGAGGGATGGGGCCGACGGAAAAGCGGATGTCGCTCTACGGCGCCGGTCTTCTCGGCACGCTGGTCGTCAGCGGGCTTCTCATGCTTTCGGACATCGCCATGCCAACGCCGATGGAATGGGCCTTCATCGCCAGCTACGGCATCCTCGGGGCGGCCGGAAATGCGCTGCTGATGACGGCGGCCCGCCTGGCGCCGGCAAATCTTGTGGCGCCGCCGCAATACAGCCAGATGATCTGGGCCATCCTGTTCGGTTATTTCATCTTCGATGACACGGTCGACCTGCCGATGGCGGGCGGTATCGCGCTCATCATCTTTTCCGGACTGCTCACCCTCGTGCGCGAGCGCAAGCGCGGGACGCCGCTGCCGTCCGCTGTCGTTTCACCCGATGCTCAGGCTTCGCTGGCAACAGCCGAACCGGAAGATGCCAGAAGCTGATGTTTCTCCCACTGTCGGCTTTGTGATCGCCGTCCGGCGCCAGTGATCGGCACTGGGTCTGGTTTGCCTTACAACGCGCCCTAGCTCCAGCGTACGGATCCGCGCAATCCCATGTCGCGGAACTCTCACCAGAACATGGAGCAGGACATGCTAAACCAAGGCGACCTCGATCTCTCTCGAAGGGACCTTCTGATGGCTTCCGCTGCGACCGTTGCCGTCAGCGGCGTTGCCTCGACAGCACGGGCGCAGGCTCAGGCCCCGGCGGGGGAAAAACCGGGCAGCATGCCGGTCGGTGAAACCTCCAGCGTGTCGTTCAAGGTAAACGGTCAGGATCAGACGCTGACGGTCGATAACCGGACGACGCTTCTCGATGCGCTGCGGGAGCATCTGCACCTGACAGGCACCAAGAAAGGCTGCGATCACGGACAGTGCGGCGCCTGCACGGTGATGGTGGATGGACGACGGATCAATTCCTGCCTGTCGCTCGCCATCATGCATGAAGGCGACGAGGTGGTGACGATCGAGGGGCTCGGCGAGCCTGGCAAGCTGCATCCGATGCAGGCGGCCTTCGTGAAGCATGACGGTTACCAGTGCGGCTACTGCACGCCCGGCCAGATCTGTTCGTCGATCGCCGTGCTCGAAGAGATCAAGGCGGGCATCCCAAGCCACGTGACGGGCGATCTGACGGCCAAGGCCGCGTTCAGCCTGGAAGAGGTTCGCGAGCGGATGAGCGGCAATATCTGTCGATGCGGGGCCTACTCCAACATTGTCGATGCCATTGCGGACGTCGCAGGGAGGCCGGCATGAAATCCTTTACCTACGAACGCGCGACCTCCGTGGAAGCCGCTGCCAAGGCGGCAGCCAGCCATGATGCAGCCCGGTTCATCGCCGGCGGCACCAATCTTCTCGACCTGATGAAGCTTGAAATCGAGACGCCGACGCATCTGATCGATGTCAATTCGCTGGGGCTCGACACGATCGAGGCAACGCCCGAAGGCGGCTTGCGGATCGGAGCGCTGGTGCGCAACACCGAGCTCGCTGCCGACGAGCGGGTTCGGCGCGACTACGGCCTCCTCTCCCGCGCGCTTCTGGCAGGGGCGTCAGGGCAGCTTCGCAACAAGGCGACCACGGCGGGCAATCTCCTGCAGCGCACGCGCTGTCCCTATTTCTACGACACCAACCAGCCCTGCAACAAGCGCCAGCCCGGCAGCGGCTGTTCCGCCATTGACGGCTTCAGCCGTCAGCTCGGCATTGTCGGCGTCAGCGACTCCTGCATTGCGACGCATCCGAGCGACATGGCGATTGCCATGCGCGCGCTCGATGCCGTGATCGAGACCGTCGGGGCGGATGGCGCCAAGCGCAGCATCCCGATCGCCGACTTCCACCGGCTGCCGGGCGACACGCCGCATATCGAAACCGAGCTGAAGAAAGGCGAGGTCATCACGGCCGTCGTGCTTCCGAAGCCGATCGGCGGCAAGCATATCTACCGGAAGGTTCGCGATCGCGCATCCTACGCGTTCGCGCTGATTTCGGTTGGTGCCGTGATCCTTCCGGACGGGACCGGTCGTGTCGCCGTTGGCGGCGTCGCGCACAAGCCGTGGCGTCTTGATACGGCGGACGCTGAGTTGCCGAGCGGTGCCGGCCGGGTAACGCGTCGTCTCCTGCTCGATGCCCAGCCGACGGAACACAATGCCTACAAGGTAAAGCTTGTCGAGCGGACGCTTGGCGCTGTCCTTGCAGAAGCGAAGGGTTGAGATCATGAAATTCGACACACCTGCAACACAGAACCCGATCGACCGCATGACGGTCGTCGGCAAGCCGATCGAGCGCATCGATGGGCAGATGAAGACGACGGGTCGCGCCAAGTACGCCTACGAGTGGCACGATGATGCCGTGCCCTATGCCTACGGCTACCCGCTCGGCGCCGCGATCGCCAAGGGCCGTATCCGGGCAATGGACGTGACGGCAGCCAGCCGTGCTCCGGGCGTCATCAAGATCGTCACCAGCGACAGCATGCCGGACCTGAAGAAGGCCAAGCGCAATACGGCCAAACTCTTCGGCGGTGTCGACATCCATCATTATCATCAGGCCGTGGCCGTCGTCGTTGCCGAAACCTTCGAACAGGCGCGGGCAGCGGCGCACCTGATCAAGGTGGACTATGAGGAGTCCAAAGGGGCGTTCGACCTCGAGGCCTCCATGGACGCTGCCATCAAGCCGAAGGACGGAGAACCGGATTCCGCGGCGGGCGATTTTGCGCCGGCCTTCGAGACAGCCACGGTCCAGCTGGACCAGACCTATACCACCCCCGACCAGTCCCATGCGATGATGGAGCCGCACGCGTCCATCGCCGCCTGGGATGGGGATGCGCTGACGGTGTGGACGTCGAGCCAGATGGTCGACTGGTGGCGGTCGGATCTCGCCACCGCGCTCGATATGGACAAGGAGAAGATCCACATCATGTCGCCGTTCATCGGCGGCGGGTTCGGGTCCAAGCTGTTCCTGCGCTCCGATGCGGTTCTCGCCGCACTCGCGTCCCGCGAGGCGGGCCGGCCGGTAAAGGTCGCGCTGCCCCGGCCGTTTCTCATGAACAACACGACACACCGCCCGGCCACCATCCAGCGGATCCGGATCGGTGCCGGACAGGATGGCAAGATCACCGCCATCGCACATGAGAGCTGGTCTGGCGACCTTGAAGGCGGCGGCCCGGAGGTGGCGGTCCAGCAGACGCGGCTGCTTTATGCCGGCGCCAACCGGATGACGGCAACGCGGCTTGCCGTGCTCGACCTTCCCGAAGGCAATGCCATGCGTGCGCCGGGCGAAGCTCCCGGCCTGATGGCGCTCGAAGTCGCCATGGATGAAATGGCGGAAAAGCTCGGTCAGGATCCGGTGGCCTTCCGGATCCTCAATGATACGCAGGTTGATCCGGAAAAGCCGGAAAAGGCTTTTTCCCATCGTGATCTCGTCGGCTGCATGAAGCTCGGGGCCGAACGGTTCGGCTGGGACAAGCGCAATGCGCGGCCTGGTACTGTTCAGGACGGCGACTGGTTGGTGGGCATGGGCGTTGCCGCGGCGTTCCGCAACAACATGGTCATGCCGTCCGGTGCCCGAGCTCGGCTCGATCGCGAGGGTGTCCTGACCGTCGAGACGGATATGACCGACATCGGCACCGGCAGCTATACCATCATCGCCCAGACCGCGGCGGAGATGCTGGGTCTGCCGATCGACCGCGTTGCCGTCAATCTTGGCGACTCGCGCTTTCCGGTCTCGTCCGGCTCGGGCGGGCAGTGGGGCGGCAACAGCGCCACGGCGGGGGTCTACGCTGCCTGCGTCAAGATGCGGGAGGCCATCGCCGCGGCGCTCGGATTCAATGCGGAGAACATCGACTTTGCGGATGGCATGGTGATCTCGGGCGATCGCCGCGTGCCGCTCGCTGAGGCCGTCAAGGATAAGCCCCTGGTCGTGGAGGATACGATCGAGTACGGCGATATCTCCGAGGAAAAGCAGCAGTCGACCTTCGGCGCCCACTTCGTGGAGGTCGGCGTGAACATCGCGACCGGCGAACCGCGGATACGGCGGATGCTTGCCGTCTGCGCCGCAGGCCGGATTCTCAACCCGATGACAGCCCGCAGTCAGGTCATCGGCGCGATGACGATGGGCGTCGGCGGGGCACTTTCGGAGGAGCTCGCCGTGGATAAGAAGCGCGGCTTCTTCGTCAACCACGATCTGGCGGGATATGAAGTGCCCGTTCACGCCGACATTCCCCATCAGGAGGTCATCTTCATGGACGAGACCGATCCGATGTCCTCGCCGATGAAGGCGAAGGGTGTCGGTGAACTGGGATTGTGCGGGGTGGCAGCGGCGATCAACAACGCCGTCTACAATGCAACGGGAATTCGCGTGAGAAACTATCCCGTGACGCTCGACAAGCTGATTGGCGCGCTGCCCCAACTGAGCTGACGGCAGGCCGGGCGCCGGCTGCTAGCGTAAAATTGGGAACCGGGGTTGGCGCTCGTTCGCGCAGCCCCGGTCCCTCCGCCCTGTGCAGGGCGATACGGAATGACAGGAGATGACCGATGATCCGGCATATCGTGCTTTTGAAGTTCAAGGATAGCGTATCGGAGGCCGACAAGCAGTCGATCTACCACGAGCTCGAGGCGCTCAAGGGGCAGATCGACGGCATCCGCGGCTTTCATGCGGGCCCCAATGTCAGCGTCGAAATGGACATGATGCGCGGCTTCACCGATGCGTTCTGGTTCGATTTCAAGAGCGCGGCCGTTCGCGATGCCTACCTTGTCCATCCACACCATCAGGCGGCCGGTGCGCGGATCGTGGCCCATACCAGGGGTGGGCCCGATGGCGTGATCGTCGTCGATCTCGAATTCTGATTCTGGACATTCCTCCGGCAGGGCAAGGCTTGCCCTGCCAGAGGAAAAGATGCAAGGTTTCCGCGATGTCGCCAGGGTGCGACCGTCGATAAGGATCGACGGAAGGTCAAAGGCCTCTTGCGCGCTTCAGGTTCCCGTCTCTCTTCTCCGCTCCCGTGCCTTGCACCCGTTCGCCGTTCTTCTGCAGAAAGGTCGCGATCGCCTCGGACAACGGCGTGTAGACCCGCCGACCTTCGGCCGGCATGGCGGCGGACAGGAGGCCGTTCTGGCAAGGGCGCTTGTCGTCCCAGCCGGCATGGTTGACGATCGGGTAGAGACAAAGGCCTTCCAGCGGAACACCAGCCTTCATGGCGGCCAGGGCTTCCTGCGCCACATAGGTGAACCAGGCCGCGCGACGGTCGTCCTCGATGCCGGTTTCGGCGATCATCATCGGCTTGCCATAGCGGGCATAGGTTTCGATCAAAATCGTGCGAAGCGGCTTGTAGAGCGGGTGGCCGATATCGATCGGCGGGCCGCCATGAATCCACTGGTTGTTGAAGTAGTAGTTGACGCCGATGACGTCCAGATAGCGTTCGGCGCCACCGATCTGCGGCCACATACGGCCTGAAATCAAGTCCCATCCCTGAAACTGGGATTGCCGGTGACCTTCCGCAACCGGTGCTTCCCACGGCCGGGACGGATCGGTGATGACATTGATGACCGGGTCGCAATGCACGAAGCGTGCCCGGGGATCGACGGCGAGGATCGCATCCATGCCGGCGATCGCTGCACGGGCCAGTTGGACCTTGAGCTCGAATCCCCGGCCGTTCGCAAAGGGGTTCAGATAGCCGGCATCGCCTGCGCCCCATGAGAAGAACGAAATCTCGTTCACCGGGCAATAAAAAGGAATGTCGTCGCTTTCCTCCCGCACGACGCGGGCGCATTCGCCGGCAAACCGCGCAAAGCGCTCCACGAAATGCGGTGTCCAGATGTCGATGTCGTCCGGCCAGCCATAGTGCAGCACATCCCAGATGACCTGTGTTCCCGAACGGGCAGCCGCCTGCAGCATGGGCCGCACGCTGGACCACTCGAAACGGCCTGCGGTTTCGATGCGGTGCCAGCGAAAACCATCGCGCACCGTCTGGATGCCGAACCGTTGCAGCTGCCGGTAATCGCGCTCTGCATGGATGTCGTGGGCGATATCGTCGATCATGTCGAGCCGGGGCCCGAGCGGCTCCTCCGGCATCGGGCGCAGCCGATGTGTCGAGCACTCGAACCCGCCTTGGATGAACGACCGGAAGAGACCGGTCGGGCCGCGGGCAACCCGCCGCGAAACAACGGCGTTCAACAATTGCTCCCACTGCGGCACGACGGCCTCGACGGCGTAGAGGCGTTCGACCTTCTGGCGCAGAGCGTCTCCCAGCAGTCTGCGAAGAGCCGGATCGGAAATCAGTCGGCCGGCCGCCGCAGCGATCGAGGGCGGATCGTCATAGGGCACGATCAGCCCGGTCGTGCCGTCCTCGATCTGCTGCAGCGCGCCGTTGTCCGGCGTCGAAATGACCGGAAGACGGGCCGCGCCGGCTTCTGCGATGACATGCGGCATGCCTTCGCCACGTGACACCCAGACGAAGACGTCAAAGGCCTGAAGCAGATCCGGAATGTCCTTGCGGTCCCCCAGAAACTGCACAACGTCCGCGAGGCCGAGAGCAGCGACACGTTCCCGAAGATCGGCGGCGTAGTCCGGCATGAAGGCATCGGGACCGCCGACGATGACGACGCGCACGTCGGGGTTCTCGGCATGGAGAAGCGATGCGGCGGCGATGACGTGCTCTACATTCTTCTTGGGATCGAGCCTCCCGACCCATCCGATCACGGTGTGTCGAGCGGACAATCCGAGTTCGGCCCGCATGTCTTCCCGCCGCGACGGGTCGAATGCGGAAAGATCCACCATGGAGGGGATCTCGATCGCATCGTCCTCACGGCCCGGCATGCGGGATGCCGCTGCGTCCCGGATGGATCGGCAGACACCGACATAGCGGGTGGTGAGATGCTTCGGGCCCGCCAGGGCTTCGGAAACAAGCCCGCCATGTTCGATCAATGGCGGACAAAGGCTCAGACGCTCCAGTGCCGGATAGATATCGGCAACATTCTGACACGAGACCACAACGTCGTAGCCGGGAACCTTGCCTGCAAGGTAGGACACCGTATCCTCGAACGACATGGCGTAGGGCGCGGTATCCACCGATACGCCCAGCGCCCTCAGTTGTTCATGGGTCTGCTCGGGCATCCCGGGCTTGCGGAAGCAGGCGACCACGTCGATCTGGTAGCGATCGGTATCCAGCGCCTTCGCCAGCAGCCGGACCTCCGTCTCTTCTCCGCCGACCACCAGCCAGGCGAAGACGAAGAGGATCCGCATGGGCGGCTCTCGCAATGCAACCGTGTCCGCCGCCGGCATCATGCGCCGACCTTGAAGACGACCTGCAGGAAGTCGGGGCGATGCTTCACGAGATCCTGAAGGAAGGCAGGGCCGTCCTCGAACGGCACGACATGGGTCACCATGTGCTCGCGGATCGTCGCGCCGTCGTGGCGCAGGAGATCGACCGTTTCCCGTGCAAGGCGCTGCCGGTTCCAGATCGCCGAAAGGCCGCGCGGCACGCGGTTGATCTGCGCGCAGCGAATGTTGAGGCCGTTATGGTGAAACTCCTCGCCGAGACGAAGTGCATCTGCCCCGCCTTGATAAAAGGCAAGGTCGATCACCGTGCCCTGAGGACGCAAGGCCTTGAGGGCGGTCTGCAGGCTGCCGGAATGTGCGCGCGTTTGGAAGACGAGATCGGCGCCCCGACCGAGCCCGCCATCGTGCCAACGCGCTTTCGCATGCTGCCAGGCCTGATCCTCCGTCATGGCGGTCAAGCCCATGGCTTCGGCCTTGGCCCGACGGAAGTCGGACGGGTCGGTGATGACGACATCGGATGCGCCGAGCTTGCGGGCGAACAAGGCGGTCATGAGGCCCACCGTACCGGCGCCGATCACAAGCACAGGCCTGCCGGCGACACCGGCCCCAAGCGCCGCAACCTGGGTCCCCATCGCTTCTGCATCGGCGTGGAGGATGCCGTTCGCTGCGATCGGCCCCATCTGCGCGACAAAGACGCCAAGGAGCGGGTCCACCTCGGCCGGCATGGGCACGAGCACGTCGTGATAGGGATCCGCCGTGTGGCCGGTCTTGTGCGCATAGGTGGTGGCAATCACGTCGCCCTCGGCATAGCCGCCCGTGCGGGACTCCGAGACACGCGCGACTTCCATGTAGCCGAGGAAAGGCACGGGATAGTGCAGATCCGGTTCGTTTTCGATGAAGACGCCCCGACCCGCATCGAACCGCGAACGAAAATACGGATTGGTGTTCTTCAGGAAGGTCAGCTCGGTGCCGGCGGAAAGACCGGTGTAGAGGGTCTCCAGCCGGACCTGTCCGTCGGCGGGCGGCCCCTCCTCATATTCGAACACATAGGCGCGGCCTGGCCCCTCGATGCCGAGCGAGCGGATCTTCCGGTGGCCCGGCGGCATGCCGCGAGGCGCTTCTTCCGGTCGCGGCTGGAACTGCAGCGGTGCCAGCGGCGCACGGGTAAGGGCGGGGAGGTCGAGATGCACCGCTTCGCCGCTGCGGGACGACGCAACCACGGCAAGAGCCAGTCGATGGGTGGCGACGGCATCGGCATAAGGGCAGCGAATCCGGTTCTCGCTGCCGCGGACGGCATCGATGAAGTCACGATCCTCACGCCAGACGGGATCGCCGTCGGCTTGGCGGACGGGCCGACCACGGCCGACATCGACCATGATGTCGCGGTCGGTCAGTTCGATCGCCAGCTTGTCGGCAAAGATATGCAGGCCCACGCGATGGCTCCAGCCGAGCAGGCAGGTGGAGGCGATGTTGGCGACGACCCCGGACTGGAAAGTGAGGCTTGCAGTGCTGACGGTCGGCACGTCGAGGCCCGGGAAGTCCTGCCGCTCCGCATGGCCCGCACGACCATAGACCTCCGTGACCTCGCCGATCAGGAAGCGCGCGAGATCGAGCAGGTGCGTCGTCTGCTCTACCATCTGCCCGCCGGACTTATCTTCCTTCCACCACCATTGCGGCGGCGGGGTCGAGTCCAGCCAATACCCGGAAAGCAACTGTGCAGGATTATCGGCGAGCAGGGCGCGGGCTTCCTCAACGGTATCGAGATAGCGCCAGTGATAGCCGACAGCCGTGACGAGGTTCTTTTCGGCGACGCCCGCGGCGATTTCCTCGGCCAGGGCAATGTCCAGCGAGACCGGCTTTTCGACGAAGAAAGGAATTTCCTTGGCGATCAGATCGCGCTCTGGCTCACCGTGCGCGAAGGGCGGGACGCAGATATAGACGGCGTCGACCGTCGCGCTTTCCAGCATGTCGCGATGACTGGTAAAGGACGTAGCGCCGAAGCGGCGGGCTGCCGCGTCCGCACGGGCCGCGTCCGGATCCGCGAAGGCGACCAGTTCGACGTCCTCGAACGTTGCGAGAATGTCGAGGTGGCGGTGGGCGATGCCACCGACGCCGATGAAGCCAAGGCGTGTCTTCTGCATGGAGCGGTCCTTTGTCAGGGATGAGTTCAGCGCAATGAAGGGCCGGTAAACGGAGGCGGTTTCCGAAGCCATCCGCGCGGCGGAGAAATGGCGACGAAATTGGGCTCGTCCCGCCTCTCCGATGGCTGCACGTCCGGCGGGATCGTCAAGTGCCCCGATGATGGCTTCGGCGAGCGAGGCAGGCTGCCCCGGTTCGGCGAAATAAGGATGTTCGTCGCCAAGCGCTTCCACCGTGCCACCAATTCGCGTGGCGACCACCGGCACCCCGACCGACATGGCCTCCAGCACAGCGAGCGGCAGGCCCTCGAACAAGGAGGAGAGCACGAAGAGATCGGCGATCGCCATGAGGTCCGCCACGTCGTCGCGTTGGCCGAGAAAGCACACGGAGCCCGCAACGCCTGTCTCAGCCGCGAGAGCCTCGACCCGCTGCCGCTCCTCCCCCGAGCCGACCAGAAGAAGCATGGCGGACGGATGTTGGCGCAGGATCGCCGGCATGGCGCGGATAAGGGAGGCGTGATCCTTTTGGGCGGAAAAGCGGGCGACGGAGAGGAGAACCGTCCGGCCGGAAAGACCAAGGGCGGCCCGGGTCTGATCGGGCGCTGCGGCGGGTTCCAAGGGGAAAATGCCGTTTCGAACGACGGTCAAGCGCGACGGGTCGACATGACCGCAGGCATATGTCTTTCGAGACGCTTCCGAGACGACGATATGATGGGACAGACGGGAGGTTTCCGTCCGGTACTGCGTCTGCTGGGCCGCATCGGTCAGGAGATAGGGCAGGTGTTCGGTGCGGATCACGGGAATGCCGCTGGCAATCCCCGCAGCTGCAAGCGCGTGTCCTTCCCAGCCAATGCCGGCGTGGACATGAAGCAGATCGATATTGGCGCGCTGGAGCCATGCTGCCAGATCTTCGTCCAGCGGCATGTCCTTGACGGCGAGCCGCAGTCTTGCGGCCCGGGCCAGAAACGGACCGGCGCTGGCTGGATCGGCAAGCAGAATGACCTCATGATCAGCAGACAGGCCGCGCGCAAGCGCCAGCATGTGTTCGCCCAGGCCCGATGGGTCGCGGCTGTCCGTTGCGAGGACGATGCGCGGGCGTCTTGCGGGTTTTTCAGGCATGAGGCGTCGGTTGACCCTGTGCCCGTGCCGCTCGCTGCCCGGCGACTTCGGCTGGAAAAGGCGCAGGCCCGCCCATGGTATGCTCGATGAGCATGCGCATCTCCCGGGCCGTGTCGTCCCAGGAGGAGCGACCCAGAAGCGCATCCACCGTGTCGAGCCAGGAGCCGGCGGCATGCTGCAGAGCAAGGGCCGCGGCGCAGGCGTCGACGAAGCGTGCCGCATCTTCGCCAATGAAGACACCGGGAACGTCCCCATAGCTGCGAACCACGTCGGTGATGGGGGTACTGACGACCGGCCGGCCAGCGGCGAGATATTCCGGCGTCTTGGTGGGGCTGATGAACCGCGTCGCTTCGTTCAGCGCAAAGGGCATCAGAGCGACATCCCAGCCGGACAAGTAGGACGGAAGCTCGGCGTAGCTCTTCTGTCCGAGATAATGGATGTTCGGCGCACGGGGCAGCTCGTCGTGCGAGATCTTCACCACGGGACCGAGGAAGATGAACGACCAATCCGGACGTGCTGCAGCGATATCGCGGATGAGGCCCAGATCCAGCCGCTCGTCGATAACGCCGTAGTAGCCCAGTCGCGGACCCGGGATGTCGGCCTGGTCGGAGGGTGAGGCATGCCCGTTGCGGGCTGTGCGGAAATGGTGGGCGTCCACGCTCGAGGGGAAGGCATGCAGATTGTCGTGGCGGCCCCGCTTGGCCTCGTAGAGACTGTAGCCGCCGGTAAAGACGACATCGGCCCGGTCGAGAAGGGCTTGTTCCATGGCCTTCAATTGCGGCGGCGCAAACTTGAAATTCGCAAGCTCGTCCATGCAGTCGTAGACGACGGCTGCCGCGTCCACATGGCGCGCAAAGGCGAACATCAGGGGCGTGTAGAACCAGAGGATCGGCTGTCGGCCGCCGTGCAGCGCCAGGAGATCATCCAGCAGATGGGCCAGCGCCTCTTCCCGCTGCGGTTCGCTCCATCCGTGCGGCACGCGTGGGCGAATGGCCTTGACGGTGGTGCCGGCAAACGGATGTATCTCGAGATAGGCCAAGTGGTGGTCGGTCGGGATGTATTCCTCGAAGAAGAAGACCTGCCGATCGGCAGAGAACCGCTGCATCAGATGCTGCGGACGCTGAAGAACGAAGTCCCAGCGCAGGTGGGAAAAACAGACGATCGGTGCGTCGGTGCAATACATGCCCTCCGAAACCTTCGAAAACGCACCCAGTAGATTCATAGAGCTCCCTTCCTTCAAGCTTGCAGGGAACTGTGCGGGCCTCTCTAGGTTCCGTCGTGCGGTGCGCTTTTTTTAAGGCTTCGACATCAGGGATTCCAGTTTCTGGACCGAATGTGGCCAGGTCCAGTTGGCGCGAACGACCGGGCGCGGCGTGAACGCCGACAGGTTCTCCAGGATGTCGGCGATGGCAAGATGGAAGTTTTCCGCTGTCGCCGTCCGGCCGGTTTCCGGCGTGATGTACTGGCGACCGCAGGAAAGTGCACTGTTGGCCAGAACCGGGAGCCCAGCCAGCATGTATTCCGTGAGGATAGCCGGCGCTCCGTCATCGACGCCGCAGACGACACCGAGACGCGCCGTGTTCATCAGGCGGTTGACCTCCTCGAACGGGACGCCGGGCGGGTCGATGATGTCGACGGAGATGTCCCTTTGCGCGATCTGATGCCGGAACTCGTCGACCATGTCGCCGTAACCACAGACGCAGAGTGCGCGCAGAGAGCGCGGTAGCCTGGCCATGGCGTCAAACAGGATGTCGTGGCGCTTGTAGCCCTGGGCGGCGGCGACATAGATGATGTCGTAGGTTTTGGGCAGATCCAGCGGATAGAATGTCGTGTCCGAAGCAAACTCAGGGCCGACCGGCAGAATGGCTGTCAGCATATTCGGATGACGCGCGCGCACGACGTCCGACTGCCACTCTGCACCGGTCAGGACGAGATCGAAATGCCGACTGACCTCGGGCGGTATGCGCAGGGCTGGCGCGTCGATGGAATTGTAGATCTTGAAGCTGTCGCGACAGGCAAGAAGAATGTCCTCGCTAACGCCAAGACCCCAGACGCAGAGGATATCCGGCGCACTGAAGGCTGCGATATGGCCGAGCATGTCGTTGGAGGCGAAGGGGGCGTGCGGGCCGTTCATGCGGAACGCCCGGCGTTTCAGGTGCGGGCTCCCTCTATAAGGCGGTTCCGGCGGGTGGCTACCGCGCCAGTGCGTCCAGATTTCGGCGCTGTCGACGAGGCCCGATCTCAAGCAGGCAAGCGGCAAACGCTCGATGTAGCCGCCATCGACAGCGACGGTCTCGCGGTCCGAAACCACCTCCGGGGCCTGCCCGCGTCGTCCCGACATCCAGTCTTGGTATGCGTCCTCGATCGTTGGCAAAAGGCCGTCGTCGGGCTGTCCATCTTGAAAGTCGCTGATAACGACGATGCGTCTGCCTGTCATGAACGAGGACGATCTTTCCAACTTCTGTTCCGGTCCGGTATCGCGTCAGTTCATGACGCAGGCGCGTCGCGGTCCGCCATAGGGCTGGTAGGTGTTGTCCGAAATCCGATAGGAGGAGTACCGCTCCTGACACTTGCGGACGTGGTCGCTGGTCTGGAGATCGGAGGACGGCGACATCCGGCCGATGTCATCGGTGGAGGCGACATCCATGTAAGGCGATACACAGGCCTTCCGCTCGCCGCTATAGGCGCTGTAGCTGTTGTCGTCGGCGCTGTAGGAGCGGTACCGGCTCGCGCACCAGGCTTGGCGTTCGGGATTGCTCACGGCTTGATTTTCGGCCATCGCGCTCTGCGTATCGGCAACGGGTGTGCCAGGCTGGGTCTGGTCGATTTCGGCGGACGCGTTGTCTGCCGCCACGACCGGTTGGGCAACGGCGAGCGTTTCCGACGATGCGAGATCGACAGGCGGCGCCGAAGGGGCACGATCGAATCCGCGGTCCGCTGCCTCGACACGCTTCGGCTCGGAGGTCCAAAGATCAGGCGCATTGATATTGGCCAGCGCTTCGGTTGCGGGCTTTGCCATCAGGGCTGAGGCACTGAGAAAACCGGCAATAAAGAGCGTCATGGCGACGGTGAGGAAGAAAGCGAGCGTGGCCGTGGCTTTCATGATGATGCTCCTGACATGCGAGAAACGTGCTGTCCTGTTAAGGAATCTGCCCGTCAACGCATGTTGTGGCGGAGAGTTCCGCAGCTTTCGCGTGCCGAAAACATCAAATGTTAGTGGTATGCCATATCTGCTAGTGTCGTCGCGCCGGCATGCGCTGCTGGATGTTCATGTGCAGAAGGTCAGACGCTCTTCAGATACAGGATGACCGATGTCGCCATGCTGCTCACCGTTGCAAGCACGACGATGCAGATAAGAATGCCGAAGATGATTTTCGCCCGGCGGGAGGGCGGAGCGTCGTGATCGAGATCTTGATGGGGCATGCCGCTCTTCTTGCCGGTCTTGCCACCTGCCGTCAATGGCAGGTGGTCTCTTGGTGTCGCGACCGATTGGCGCATCGCATCCGGTCTCGGTTCAGGCCTTCGATCGCCAGCGCAGTAGGATTGTCGACAGCGGGGGAAGGGTCAGCGACAGGGACTGCGGCTTGCCATGGGCGGGGTGCGGCTCCGTCCAGACCTCGATATTCCCGAGGTTGGAGCCTCCGTAGACCCCGGCATCGCTGTTGAAGACCTCTTCCCAAGAGCCGTCGACTGGGACGCCGATCCTGTAGCCATGACGCGGCACTGGCGTCATGTTGGAAACGGCGAGGATCATGGACGTCCGGTCTTCGTTGAGACGCAGCATGCCGAAGACCGAGTGCTCGGCATCATCCGACACCGCCCAGTCGAAGCCTTGCGGATGCAGGTCACCGTATTGGAGCGCCGGCTCTGCCGCGTACAGACGGTTCAGGTCGCCGACAAGCCGCTGAATGCCGGCATGCTCCGGCCGGTCCAGCAAATCCCAGACAATCGAACCATCATGGTTCCATTCGGTCTCCTGCGCGATCTCCCCGCCCATGAAGAGAAGCTTCTTGCCTGGGTGGGCCCACATGAAGCCGAAGTAGGCGCGAAGATTGGCGAGTTTCTGCCAAGCGTCGCCCGGCATCTTGCCGAGCAACGAGCCCTTGCCGTGAACCACTTCATCATGAGAGAGCGGGAGCATGAACCTTTCGGAATAGGCGTAGACCATTCCGAACGTCATCTGCCCATGATTGTAGCGACGATAGACGGGGTCATCCTGCACGTAGTGCAGCGTGTCGTGCATCCAGCCCATGTTCCATTTGAAATCGAATCCGAGGCCACCCTGTTCGACAGGCTGCGTCACGCCCGGCCATGCGGTTGATTCCTCGGCGATCATGAGCACGTTCGGGCACCGTTGATGGACGATGCTGTTGAGGTGCTTGAAGAATTCGACGGCTTCCAGGTTCTCGCGCCCGCCATACTGGTTGGGGATCCACTCGCCTGCCTCGCGGCTGTAGTCGCGGTAGAGCATGGAGGCGACGGCATCCACGCGCAGGGCATCGACGTGATACTCCTCCAGCCATTCGAGCGCGCTGGCGATCAGGAAGCCTTTTACCTCATTGCGCCCGAAATTGTAGATCAGCGTGTTCCAATCCTTGTGGAAGCCTTCGCGGGGATCCTCGTGCTCGTAAAGCGCCGTACCGTCAAAACGGGCGAGGCCCCAGACGTCTGTCGGGAAATGCGCCGGCACCCAGTCGAGGATGACGCCGATCCCGGATGCGTGGCATCGATCGACGAAATACGCAAAATCCTCCGGCGTGCCATAGCGCCCTGTCGGAGCGAAAAGGCCAAGCGGCTGATAGCCCCAGGATCCACCGAAGGGATACTCCATGATGGGCAGAAGTTCGATATGGGTGAAGCCCAGGCGTGCGGCATAGGGTATCAGGCGCTGGCTGAATTCGATCCAGTCCAGCGAGCGGTTTCCATCCTCGGCAATCCGGAGCCAGGACTCCAGATGGACCTCATAGACCGATATGGCGGCTTCCCCATCGCGTGTTTCCGCCTTGCGGCGCATCCAGTCGTCGTCGGTCCAGGGATAGGGCGAGGCGGAGGCGACGATGGAGGCGGTGGCAGGGGCTGCCTCGCTTGCTCGTGCCACCGGGTCCGCCTTCTGCGGCAGAAGATGGCCAGACGCATCGATGATCTCGAACTTGTAACGTTCGCCCTTGCCGAGGCGCGGAATGAAGATTTCCCAGACACCGGCGGATGGGCGGAGCCGCATCGGATTGCGGCGACCGTCCCAAGCGTTGAAATCGCCGACGACCGAGACGCGTCGCGCGTTCGGCGCCCAGACGGCAAACCGCACACCCTGAATGCCGTCGACCTCGGTGACCCGTGCGCCAAAGGTCCGGCCAAGGCTGTAGTGTGTGCCCTGCGAGAAAAGATGCAGATCGAGATCCCCGAGCAGCGGACCGAAGGCGTATGGGTCCTCGGTTTCCTGCACGGCGTCTGGCCAGGTGATCCGCAAGCGATAGCGGGGCTGGTCGGTCAAGACAGCGAAAAGTCCGCCGGGATGGACCAGGTCAAGGTGGGCTGTCACCGCGCCGCTGGACGGATCGAGGAGATCGATCCCGACGGCACCCGGCATCAAGACACGCACGATGGTTCGGTCCGCGTGGGGGTGAGCGCCGAGCACGGCGAAAGGGTCGCCGTGGCGGCCCTCGACGAGAGCGGTAACGGCATCATGATCGATGCCCTGAAGAAGATCGAGGCGTTCCAGCATCAGGAATTACTTTCCGAAAGTCTGCGGACGATGGCCGAGAAGCCAGCGAGCGGGATGGGCAGCCATTTCGGCCGGTTACGAGCTTCGTAGGCGATTTCGTAGGCGGCCTTTTCCAGGAGGAAAAGGTCGAGGACGCGCGTGCTGACGGTGTCGGGCATGCGCAGATCGTCGGACATCTTGGTGACAGCGAAGTAGCTCGACAGGAAGGCGTCCTCCGCCTTTTCGATGAAGGCCCGAATGAGCAGGGTTCGTCGATCGCCATTCTGGTCGGAGGCGCCGTTGTGGTCGCGTTCCGCCGTTGCGGCGAGATAGCTCAAGGATCGCAACAAGCCTGCAACGTCGCGAAGAGGATTGGTCTTCGCACGGCGCTCGTCGAGACCGCGGGCCGGCTCTCCTTCGAAGTCGATGATAAAGGCATCCGAATCCGCGACCAGAATTTGACCGAGGTGGAAATCGCCATGATTGCGGATCATCAGCGTGTCCGCTGCGGCATCCGCAAGGGCCCCGATGGAGGCAAGCAGCGTTTCCCTTCCATCGACCAGCGTCGTGATGTCGCCGCCGAGCGACGGATCGACATCGCCGCGTGCACGATCGAGGATGGCGAGACCTTCGGAAATCTGGCCGACCACCTGGTGCCGCAAAGCTTCGACATCGGTCTTTGCAGCATGAAGCGGCGAGAAGGCTTCATCCTCTGTGGGCGTCGCCAGGGCGACGTGAAGTTCACCAAGACGCGTGCCAACATTGCTGACGAAATCCATCAGCGGGAGGAACAGGCCGTCCTGACCGTCGGTGCCAGCGCTTTCCGGTGTCGAGGCCAAGGCGTCATCGAGCGTGCGGCGCAAGGTGTCGAGCATCCAGTTCCAGGCGTCGCCCTGGTTGCGGATGGCGCCCTGAATAATGATGAGCGTCGAACGCTCGCCATCGGGCGCGATACGGGCGATTTCGCCGAGCAGGGGCGCCGTGTTTGCATAGCCGACGCTGGTCAGGTACCGCGTCATTTCCACTTCGGGGTGGATGCCCGGGAAGATATGGCGGATGAGCTTGATCATCGCGACATCCCCGACGATCAGGGAGCTGTTCGATTGCTCGGCCGACAGCCAGTGGATCGGCAGGTCGTCGGGAACGTCGATGCCGTCAAGCTCGTCGGACCCGATAAACTCCAATGTGCCGCTGCGCCCGGAGATCTGTGTGCGCTCGCTCAGCCCCTTGAGAACCCCGCGGGCAAAGGCGTCGACCGCAAAGCCGTCGGTCAGGAAGCCGACGCGGCGTCCCTGGCGAATGCGTGTCAGCGCCAGTTGCTGGGCAAGGGCCGACGGATTCGTGTCATCCCAGGAAATCGCGAGCGGCAGCATGTAGGTTTCGGTGTGCCCTTCAAGCTCGGCCTCAAGTTCGCCAAGCAGGATATCGTGCGGGAATCCCATGGGAATCGCGCTGACGATCGTTGCGCCGTGCAGCGTTTCGCCCTTCGAGCCGAACCAACGGCGTTTAGCGAGATAGGATGGCAGCACATCGCGCGACAGAATGCGCGCCAAACGCGGCTCGTCCACCACCTCCAGGAGGTCGCGACGAAGAACCATCGTTGCAAAGTCCGGCAACTGCTCCGGCGGATCGTTGCGCCAGATCGGTCCATCGACTTCGGCCACGAGCTGGAACCAAAAGAACCCGTACGGCGGTAGCGTGAGAAGATATGTCAGCTGGCCGATCGGCGGAAACGGCGACATGCCGGTCATCTCGATCGGTACCCGGTTCTCGAATTCGGACAGATCAAGCTCCACTGCCTGCGGCAGGCGCGAGAGATTGAAGACGCAGAGGATCGTGTCGCCTTCATACTCGCGAAGATAGGCGAGAATCTTGCGGTTGCCCGGCTTCAGGAAACGTTGCGTGCCGCGACCGAACGCAATGTGGCGCCGGCGAAGCGCCAGCATGTGCCGGGTCCAGTTCAGCAGCGAATGGGCATCGGCCGCTTGCGCCTCGACGTTCACGGCCTCGTAGCCATAGAGCGGGTCCATGACCGGCGGCAGAACGAGACGGGCGGGGTCGGCGCGCGAAAAGCCGCCATTCCGATCCGGCGACCACTGCATCGGCGTTCTCACGCCATCGCGATCGCCGAGATAGATGTTGTCCCCCATGCCGATCTCGTCGCCGTAATAGATGACGGGTGTTCCGGGCATGGAGAGAAGAAGCGCGTTCATCAGTTCGACACGGCGACGATCGCGCTCCATCAGCGGTGCGAGACGACGACGGATGCCGAGATTGATGCGGGCTCGCCGGTCCGCGGCGTAGGTGTTCCAGAGATAATCCCGCTCTGCATCCGTCACCATTTCGAGCGTCAGTTCGTCATGGTTGCGAAGGAAGATGGCCCACTGGCAATTTTCCGGAATGTCCGGCGTCTGGCGCATGATGTCGGTGATCGGGAATCGATCTTCCTTGGCGATCGCCATGTACATGCGTGGCATCAACGGGAAATGGAACGCCATATGGCATTCATCGCCGCTGCCGAAATATTCGTTGGTATCCTCGGGCCACTGGTTGGCCTCGGCCAGAAGCATGCGGCCGGGGTGGCTGGCATCGAGCGCGGCCCGGATGCGCTTCAGGATGTCGTGCGTTTCCGGCAGGTTCTCGTTGTTCGTTCCCTCCCGCTCGATCAGATAGGGAATGGCATCCAGGCGGAAGCCGTCGATGCCGGTCTCCAGCCAGAACCGCATGACGGACAGCAGCTCTTCCATGACCTTGGGATTGTCGAAATTCAGATCCGGCTGGTGAGAATAGAAGCGGTGCCAGTAATAGGCGCCGGCGACTGGATCCCAGGTCCAGTTGGACTTCTCGGTGTCGAGAAAGATGATGCGGGTTTCCGGGAATTTCTGGTCCGTGTCGGACCAGACATAGAAGTCGCGCTCGGGCGAACCGACCGGCGCGTTGCGGGCGCGCTGAAACCACGGATGCTGGTCGGACGTATGGTTGATGACCAGTTCGATGATGACGCGGATGCCCCGCTCGTGGGCGGCGTCCACGAAGGCGCGGAATTCCTCCATTGTCCCATAGTCGGGACTGACGTCGCCATAGTCGGCGATGTCATAGCCGTCGTCGCGACGCGGGGAGGGGAAGAACGGCAGAAGCCAGATCGCGGTGACGCCGAGCGTCGCGATATGGTCAAGCTTCTCCTGAAGGCCCTTGAAGTCGCCGATACCATCGCCGTTTCCATCGTGAAACGACTTGATATGCAGCTGGTAGATGATCGCGTCCTTATACCAGAGCGGATCAGAGGAGCCGCTCTCGGCATGCGTCTGCGGACGGGTGCCATCCTCGTCTTGCATTTGATCTGTCAGCATATCCATAGCCGTTCCTCCCTATCGGACGCGCCAAATGCCGAACGGCATGGAGGGGTCGAGACGGATGCGTTGTATCTTGCCGGTCCAGGTGAACGCCCGGTTGGCGATGACGTCTTCCATGGGAAGCGATCCGTTGTCCGGAAGGTTCCATGACCAGAGGGGAACCTCGCAATCGGCTTCCTGCACATTGTGGGGATCGAGGCTGATGGCGACGAGAAGGACGTTTTCCCTGCCTGCGCTGGCTTTCTCGAAGAACAGGATATTGTCGTTCAAAGCTGGCAGGAGCGTCAGGCCAAGATGCGAGTGCAAGGCCGTGTTTTCGCGGCGGATGCGGTTCAGAAGGGCAATTTCGTTCTTGATATGGCCCGGACGGTCATAATCCCACGCGCGGATCTCGTATTTCTCGCTGTCGGCATATTCCTTGCGCTTGGCGTCCGGCCGGCCTTCACAGAGCTCGAAACCGTTATACACACCCCAGAGACCGGACAGCGTTGCGGCAAGCGCCGCGCGGATGAGATAGGCCGAACGCGGTGCGTTCTGCAGGAAGTCCGGGTTGATATCGTGCGTGTTGACGAAGAAGTGGGGACGGAAGAAGTCCTTCGGCGCCTCGGTCGTGATCTCCCGCATGTATTCTTCGAGTTCCCACTTCGCGTTTCGCCAGGTGAAGTAGGTGTAGGATTGCGAGAAACCGACCTTGGCCAGCCGGTACATGACCTTGGGCTTGGTAAAGGCTTCCGAAAGGAAAACGACGTCCGGATGGCGTCCGCGAATGTCGGCGATCATCCACTCCCAGAACGGAAACGGCTTCGTGTGGGGGTTGTCGACGCGGAAGAGCTTGACGCCCTGGTCGACCCACACCTGAACCACGTCGCGCAACGTCTCCCATAGCGCAGGGACCGCGTCCTTCGCGTAGAAATCGACGTTGACGATATCCTCGTACTTCTTCGGAGGATTTTCGGCGTAGCGGATGGTGCCGTCGGGTCGCCAGTCGAACCAGCCGGGGTGGCCCTTCAGCCAAGGATGGTCCGGCGAGGCCTGGATCGCCAGGTCGAGCGCGATTTCGAGGCCGTGATCGGCCGCAGCCGAAACAAGCCGCCGAAAATCCTCGAAAGTGCCGAGTTCCGGGTGAATGGCGTCATGGCCACCCTCCGGGGATCCGATGGCGTAGGGGCTTCCGGGATCGTTCGGGCCGGGTGTCAGGGTGTTGTTGCGACCCTTGCGGTTCGTCGTGCCGATCGGGTGGATGGGCGGAAAATAGAGAACGTCGAAACCCATGTCGCGGATGGCGGGAAGCCGGCCGATGACGTCGTCGAACGTGCCGTGACGATTGGCATCACCGCTCTGCGAGCGTGGAAACACCTGGAACCAGCTGGCAAAGCCTGCAGCCTTGCGTTCGGCGTCCACCGGGATAACGGCGGAACGAACGCTGAAGGGCCGCCGATCGGCGCGTGCCAGAAGCGCGAAGGTCTCCGGCGACAGCAGCAGCTGTGTCTTCTGTTCAGCATCGCTTCCGGCAAGCGTCGCCAGAAGCGTTTTCAATTCCGGTTGGACCCGCTGCGGCCCGTTTTCGGCCGCTGCCTTGATCAGGTTGATGCCTTCCTGGATCTCGAGCGTCAGATCGAGGTTGACCTCGTGCTTCTTGCCGAGCTCGTAGCGGAAGATTGCATAGGGATTGCGCCAGGCTTCCAGGACATATTCGTGCCGACCCATCCGCTTCAGCGTAAATTCCGCCTTCCAGCGGTCGTTGACCACGAACTGCATCGGGACTTCGGTCCACTCCTGCGTGTCGACCGGACGCCAGAGAAGAACGGCTGCCAAGGGATCGTGGCCGTCGCCAAAGATGTCGGCTTCCACTTTCACGATATCGCCGACGACGCGCTTCACCGGGAAGCGGCCTTCGTCGACCGCGGGGACAACCTTTTCGATCGCCAGCCGCGCCGTCGCTGCCGCCGCCCGCGCGTCCATTGCGGCGCCCGGCATCAGAATCGGGTTTGACACGGAGCCTTCGAAGATGCGGAGCTCGCCGGGCGCGAGCCGCATGTCGGCATCGAGCGCGCGTTCGGGTCGCGCCACGTCGCAAAGCGGCAAAAAGGCGGACGCCGCCTCCCGGATTGCATGGAAGGGAACGGTGGCGCTGCGACGGAGATCGCGATTGCAGACGATCACGCGCACCTTCTCCGCTTGGCGGAGGTCTGCGTGGTCCCCTTGCACGAGGGCACTCACAGGGGTGGCGCTGCCGGAAATGAGCGTCATTGGCGTGGTGCGCGACAATGTCGACGCCGCCAGTTCCTCGTTGATGGCACGAATATGGGAGGACATGTCGAAAGCGCCCTGGGCTTTCATGCCATGAAGGCCGCTCCCGTGGCCATGCATCGGGTCGAGGGGCGTGGCTGCCCCGAACTCAAAGCCCATGGGGATGAGGATGCCGCGGCCGACGGTGGCAGAGAGCGCAAGCGTTCGTATCGCCCGACGTTTCAGGACCTCGCTGCTTTCCGTACCATGTGCGATACGCTTGGCGAACGGGGCTTCCGGAAAGGCGATCTGATAGGCGAAGTCGCGCTGCAACTCGTATTCGTCGAGAAGCCAGCGATCCTGCAGGTTCCACCATGCCAGCGACGAGAAAACGCCTTCGAAACCTGCTTCGGAGAGGCCCTTGCGGTCCCCAAACGACGTTCCCGGCGTCCAGGCAAGAAAGCGGACCTGCGACTGGCGCTGATGGACATTCGCGATAAGCTGTGCCCACGCTTCTTTCGACAGGGCTGCTATTCCGACGCAGCGGAAACCCTCGATCCCAGCTTCGGCGAGCGCCAGAAGACGATCCGTCCATGTCGCAACCAGCGCCGCTTCCGTATGCTCATCCTGTGTGCCCGTCAGACGGCCGCCGAAGACGGTTGGCGAGATGCGCGGATCGACCGGGGCGCCGGGTGCCGGATGCGGTTCCGCGTCGTGCCCGACGACAATATCCAACATCAGGGACAGACCATGTCGTCGTGCCGCTTTGACCAGAGTGGACACACCGTCAGCGACGCTGTTGCCGAATCCGAGCTCCGGGTTCAGAGCTTCGTAGCTTGCGGTCATGAAAACGCTTGTCGCTTCGCCCTTTTGGAAGAGAGGAGCCGAAAGAACGGTGTCAAAACCGAGGTCTGCCGCATGGGCAAAGACCGCGTCCCACGCCTCCGCCCCGCGCATATGCAGGGGGTGGACGTAGTAGATCCGCGGCGGGGTGACGACAGATGTGCGTGCTTCGGCAAGCGAATGAACATTCATGGGCTGTCTCGCGTTGTTTCATCGAGAACCTTGCAAGCCCTAAGCTTGTTCCACGTCGTCTTGCCGAACATGGCGAAACGCAGCGCCTTTCCTATGCCGAACGGACGCTAGGAGCGCGGACGTTCCTCCTGCATGACGGCCGAAATCGCGACAAGAAGGGGCGCCTGGGACAGGGCTTCGAGTGCGACGGACAGCTTGGGCTTCCAGTTCGGATAGCTGTCGCTCGTTCCCGGAACATTCGTCGGTTTCTTCTCGCCGGTCATGTCGGCAAGGCGCACCGCTGCCAGTGCCGATCCGGTCCTGGCAATGAAACGGTGGGCATCGACCACAAGTCCTGTCAGGGCCTGATCGGGTGCCGCATCCGATGGCAAGCGCGCCGGCTGCTCGATGCCGGCTTCGTCCAGCGCGCGAACGAGGTCTTTGCGCTCTTCTTTCCGCTCTTCATGATGCGCCTGGGTGATATCCGCCGACAAGATGCCATGATCGGCACGGGTGGCAATATCGGCGCCGCGCCACCAGCCCGCCATTGTCTGGTGATCATGGGTGGAGATGCAGGCAAGTGACAGCGCTGGATACGCCTCCGCCGGTTTGAAGCCATCTTCCGTGCGCTCATAGGAGAGAATGCGGTAGGAGAGGATGCGTGCTTCGGCGAGATCATCCTGCAGCCCGTCTGGAAGCACGCCGAGATCCTCGCCGATGACGAGACACGCGTGACGGCGGGATTGCTTCGCCAGAATGTCGAGAAGGTCCCGCTCCGGATAGGTGACATAGGCTCCGCCATCCGGCTTGAGATCAACCGGAACCAGAAACAGACGGCGGAGCGCTGCGGCGTGATCGATGCGAATGGCGCCTGCATAACGCATGGCCGCGACGACCATGCGTTGGTAGGGCGACGGATCGCCTTGGGTCATGGCGGCAGGCTGGAATGCGGCGAGGCGCCAATCCTGTCCATCCGCAGCGAAGGGATCTGGTGGGCTTCCGACGGTGGCGGTCGAGATGTAGAGGTCACGCTCGCCCCAGGTGGCCGACCCATCAAGCGCTTCGCCAACAGCGAGATCGAGATACAGACCGACCCGCATGCCTGCGGCTTCGGCGGCTTTTGCCGCCACATGAAGCTGGCAATGTGCCAGCCATTGCAGCCACATATGAAAGCGGATCTCGTGCTCATGCGTGTCTGCGAAGGCGACAACATCAGGGTTTTCGGGGTTCTTGTAGCTGTCGGGCCAGGAATGCCATCCGGCGCCGATGCCACGATCCGCCATGGTGAACGACAAGGCCTCGAAAAGGGCATGAAGGCGGAGCGGGGCCCCCTCCCGCTCGACGAACGTCTCGAAGTCCTCCGCTTTTGCCTGCCCGTTCCTGTCCGGCGTCCAATCGGCCCAGATCTTGCGTAAGGCCTCCAGTTTCAGGCGGCAGACGCCGGCATAGTCGACGTGGGCCTTGTCCCTAAGGCCCGCTGCCATGCGCTCGATGTCGGGATCGGCTTTATAGCCCGGAACCTGGTCAACGGCGATATAGAGAGGATTGAGTCGCTGACGGCTGGAGGGTTCATAGGGGCTGCAGCGTTCGGGATCGGCGAGGAATGGCGCGTGGAGCGGGGTCAGTCCGATAAAGTCGGCGCCAAGCGGTCCGAAGATGGCCGCGATATCACAGAGGTCCTGAAAGTCCCCAATGCCCCAGTTTCGCGACGAACGCAGGCTGTAGGGTTCCAGGGTGATCCCCCAGACGCGCGTGCTCTCCAGGAAAGCGGGTAGATAGGACGCAGGGAGGTTCTTTGGTGTTGTCGACGTTTGCGTGGGTGGGGATACCTCCGGTTGCCCGAGAGCATCGATGTCGACGTTCAGTGCAGCGAGGATCTTGATTTTGGTCTCGGTCGAGACGGCGACGTCCTTCTTTTCGGGGCTCGGTCGCGTCTCGCCGATACCGTACTGGCGTGCGAGTTCGTCGATGGTCTCGGGCTTCATGGGATGTCGCTGCCTCTCGCGGTGGACCTGGTAGGGTGTGAAGGAGACCTAAGGCGGTCCCGCCGGATGGCAAACGGTGTTCCGCTGTTTCGTGCCAACGTGTCCGCTGTATTTCCGTCGCAAGGACAGAGCCTGCGCAAACCGCGTGTTCGCGCGTCGGCAGGCCCTTTCCCGTTGGTCGCGATCAGATCTTTGCGGATTGCCCGGACTCTTTCAGAGAGGCGAAGGTGACGGTGACCTCGCGCAGATTGGCATCGAGCCAGCCAGCCATCGCAATTTCTTCGTCAAGATTGCTGCGCAATGCCGGGACCGCATTGGGGAAGCCGCCAAGCTCCGCTACCGTAATGAGCGACTTGTAGGCTGCAATCTCAAAATTCTCGAAGGCAAAGTTGGCAAAGGAATTCTTCAGGATCTCGTCGCCGGCAACCGAATGGCCAAGAGCTGCCATCGCGCCCGTGAAGGAAAGCGCCATGTCTTTCAGAGCCGAATGGCTTTCGGCAAGCTCGTCGAGAAGGGTCTCGATCCGAGTGATCTGACCTTCCGTTTCGCGGATGTGCTGTTGAAGCCGATCGGCGACCTGAGGATAGTTTTCGATCCGGGAGACCTGGGGTTTCATGATGGAGAGCGCCTGGTTCTCCATCGCATGGGCATTCTTAAGGCCCGTGACGAAAATTGTACGGATATCGGTGTCGGCCATGCCGTGCTCCTTCTCGAATAAAGAGCCGCCGAACCGTGGGACACGCGGTAAGTTCCCGCAGATGACACGGGAAAGCCGTCCGCTACGTCAGAGTGAGAGCTTAATGGCTGGTTGCCGCCTTGGCCTGGCGCATTGCGGCCAGATATTTCTCGCCGGGACGAGAGGCCATGGCGGCGACCTTGATACGGGTTTGTTCGCGGTGGGCTTCTGCACGCTGACGGGCAGCTTCGCCTTGCGCAATCAGAATCCGCACACTTTCCCGCAATTCGATCTGCTTATCCATCGCATACCTCATGCTGCTGCAAGATCGGCAACCTCGCCGAACTGGATGATCAAACGGGGCTCGCTCATATCCCCCGATTCTTCGTCCACCTTGACCGCATAGGCCGCTACGCCGGGGAAGCGCGCGGACATGGAGGTGGCGATCTTCTCCGCACTGACAGCGTTCGATGCCTGTCGCATTTCGCCGGGAGCGACGCCGCCGCGAACCTTCTTGAAGGGCATGACGATGAACTTCTCTGCTGTTGCCATCTCGATCATCTCCTGATTTGTTCTCTGTATGTTCTGTTTTGGCGCGAAAGTCAAATGATCTCTTTCGACGCCTCCTCCATGTTGCTGTTCGGAAGTTGAAGCATGAACCTTTCGGCTGCGGCGGCAGCGTGCCAGACCGCAAAAAACCAGAACAAAGATTCCTCTCGCGCCTGGGAACTTTTGCAGCGGAAATCTGTTACCGCGTGAGCGTCTTACCGACCTCAGCCAGCGCGCCTTGGCAGAGTGTGAAGGCTGTCATGTCCCGAGCACTGCGCCGTGCCGTCGAAAAGGATCACATCTGCCGATCCCTGACATCGGTCGATCGACAGGACATCTCGATGGACCAAGCTCAGATCCTCTCAATACACAGACAAGGAACAGGACAAATGGACCAGTCCGTAAAATCGCGCCGCAAGGCTGACCTGAAAACCCCAACGGGCCTTTCGCAGGAGGGCGTGAAAGATATCTCGGGCGGTGCTTCGGCCCTGCTTGCCGATGTCTTTGCCCTGTATCTCAAGACGAAAAACTTTCACTGGCACATGTCCGGCGCAAATTTCCGGGACTATCATCTGCTGCTCGACGACCACGGTGCGGAACTGCTGGCGATGACCGACCCTCTGGCTGAACGCGTCCGCAAATTGGGTGGCTCGACCCTGAAGTCGATCGGCGATATCTCCCGCCAGCAGCGCATCAAGGACAACGACGCCGATTTCGTTCATCCGCACGAGATGCTGGCCGAATTGCGCGACGACAATGGCGCCTTGGTCCAGAGCATGCGGGAGCTGCACGATACCTGTGACGAACATGGTGATGTTGCAACGGCAAGTCTGCTGGAAAACTGGATCGATGAAGGGGAGAAGCGGGTCTGGTTCCTGTTCGAGATCCTTCGGGGCACCAACGCGCGTTAAGAGGCCGTTGAGCCAAAAACTTAAAAAGGCGCAGGCCGTTCAGCCTGCGCCTTTTTCGTATGATCCGGCGTTATCGCCGGCAAGGCTGGGGCGTAGCCCTCAGATCCTGCCGTCCTTCAGGCGCGACAGGAGATACTTGCCATAGGTGCTCTTGCCGAGCTTCTTGCCAAGAACTTCCAGCTGGTTGGCATCGATGAAGCCGCTGAGATAGGCAATTTCTTCCGGGCAGGCGATCTTGAACCCTTGGCGACGTTCCAGCGTCGCGACGAAGTCACCGGCATCCAGCAGGCTGTCGGGCGTTCCCGTATCGAGCCATGCATAGCCGCGGCCCATGAGTTCAACGTTCAGGTCACCGCGTTCGAGATACGCCTTGTTGACGTCGGTGATCTCCAGCTCGCCGCGCGGCGAAGGCTTGAGATTGGCGGCGATGTCGATGACGTCGCTGTCATAGAAATAGAGGCCGGTGACGGCCCAGTTGGACTTCGCCGCCTCGGGCTTCTCTTCGATCGAGAGCGCCTTCATGCCCTTGTCGAACTCGACCACGCCATAGCGTTCCGGGTCGGCGACGTGATAGGCGAAGACGGTGGCCCCCTTGGTACGCGCGCTGGCGCGGGCGAAAAGGTCGGTGATACCGTGACCGTAGAAGATGTTGTCGCCGAGGATGAGGCAGGATGGATCGGACCCGACGAAATCCGCGCCGATGATGTAGGCCTGCGCGAGACCGTCGGGAGACGGTTGTTCGGCATAGGTCAGGTTGATGCCCCAGGCGCTGCCGTCGCCCAGAAGGCGCTGGAAGTTCGGCAGGTCGACGGGTGTCGAGATGATCAGGATGTCCCTGATGCCGGCCAGCATCAGCGTGGACAGCGGATAGTAGATCATCGGCTTGTCGTAGACCGGCATCAGCTGCTTGGATGTGACGAGCGTCATCGGATGCAGTCGCGTGCCGCTGCCGCCGGCGAGAATGATACCCTTCATCGAATTACTCCTGATAAAATCATGCCTCGAGGATGCGGGCGACGACGATTTCGGTTGCCGGGCGCCAATCCTGAAGGACGACGCCATGGATGGATGACAGCTTGGTGCCGTCGAGCTGTGAATTGGCAGGACGTTTCGCCGGCGTCGGATAGGCGCTGGACGGGATGGGATTGACCGTCGCGGATGGGCCATCGCGTTCCGCCGATAGGCGGAAGATTTCGGTTGCGAACTCCGCCCAGTTGGCCTGACCGGCATTGGTCAGGTGGAACGTGCCGCGCAGGGCTGCATCCTTGCTCTTCAGTAGGTTGTCGGCGACCTTGAGCACGGCGTCCGCGATATCGAGTGCAGATGTCGGGCAACCGACCTGGTCGGCAACCACGTTCAGTTCGTCGCGGTCGACCGCCAGACGCAGCATCGTCTTCACGAAGTTTTTGCCATAGGGGCTGTGAACCCACGCGGTGCGCAGAATGGCGTGGTTCGGCGTTGCAGACGCAACAGCCTTTTCGCCGGCGAGCTTCGAGCGGCCATAGGCGCCGATCGGCGCGACTGGATCCGTCTCGACATAGGCGCCTGTCTTGGTGCCATCAAAGACATAATCGGTCGAGATGTGAACGATCGGAATGTCAAGGCCGGCGGCCGCCCGTGCCAGCGCGCCTGGAGCCTCGCCATTGACCTTTGTCGCCAGGTCTTCCTCGGTCTCTGCCTGGTCCACGGCCGTATAGGCGGCCGCGGAGATGATGATGTCCGGTCGGATGGCGGCAATCGCGGCGCCGAGGGTCTCGGGGGCACCGAAGTCTACCTCCGGCCGTCCGAACGTGACGATGGCGATATCGGGACGATCGGCGGCCCGCTCGATGATCGAGCGGACGACCTGCCCTTCCTTGCCGGTAACGAGATAGGTCAGGGCCATCAGGAGGCCTTCGTCTGCGTCTGGATGAGACCGAGACGGCCGCCGTCATAGCCATCGCGCAGCGGCTTCCACCACCACTCGTTTTCCAGATACCAGCGCACGGTCTTCTCGATTCCGGTGTCGAAGTTTTCGAGGGCCTTCCAGCCCAACTCCGTTTCCAGGCGCGTCGCATCGATCGCATAGCGGGCGTCGTGTCCCGGACGGTCGGTGACGTGCTCGATCAGCTTGGCGTGCGGCGCGCCCTGCGGACGTAGCGTGTCCATGAGTTCGCAAACGCGATGCACGACGTCAATGTTGCGCCGCTCGTTCCGGCCGCCGACATTGTAGGTCTCGCCGACCTGGCCGCGTTCGGCGATCAGATCCAGCGCGCGGGCGTGATCCTCCACATACAGCCAGTCGCGGATATTGGCGCCGCTGCCATAGACCGGCAGCTTCTTGCCGTGCATGGCGTTCAGGATGATCAGCGGGATCAGCTTTTCCGGGAAATGGTAGGGCCCGTAATTGTTCGAGCAGTTGGACACGACGATCGGCAGGCCGTAGGTGCGCTGCCAAGCTTTCGCCAGGTGGTCGGACGAGGCCTTGGAGGCCGAGTAGGGCGAGCTCGGATCGTAAGGTGTCGTCTCCGTGAAGAGACCTTCGTCGCCGAGCGACCCGTAGACCTCATCGGTGGAGACGTGAAGGAAACGGAAAGCGTCCTTGGCGTCTGCTTCCAGCGTGTTCCAATAGGCCCGGGCGGACTCGAGCATCGTGAAGGTGCCGATCACGTTCGTCTGGACGAAGTCGGCAGCACCGGTGATCGAGCGGTCCACGTGGCTCTCGGCTGCGAGATGCATCACGCGATCCGGGCGGAAGGTGTCGAAGGCTTCCTGGATCGCACTGCGATCGCAGATATCGGCCTGCAGGAACCTGTGGTTGGCCTGGTTGCTGATGCTCTCGAGAGAGGTCAGCGTCCCTGCGTAGGTGAGCTTGTCGATCGTCAGAACGTCGTAGCCCTTTTCAAGGACAAGATAACGGACGACGGCCGAACCGATGAAGCCGGCACCTCCGGTAACAATAACACGCATATTGATCGGTTCCTGACTGGTTTACGAGTTGGCGTTGGCGCCGGTGTAGATGAAGCTTTCCTTCAGGTCGGCAAGCATCGGCTGAAGGGTGTCCTTCTTCGAGAGAACGGGCGTCTTGGCAACATCGGGCCAGACGATGCCGATGGCCGGATCGTCCCAGCGAAGTCCGCGGTCGTGCTCTGCGCTGTAGTAGTCGGTCACCTTGTAGCTGACC
Organism: Rhizobium sp. Leaf384; assembly: GCF_001424065.1. Taxonomy (GTDB): domain Bacteria; phylum Pseudomonadota; class Alphaproteobacteria; order Rhizobiales; family Rhizobiaceae; genus Ferranicluibacter. The sequence continues at coordinate 400,327 of NZ_LMQE01000006.1, read as the reverse complement.
TCGGTGGCCGGGACCAGTGTGCAGAACCCATGGGCAAAGCCGGCGGGGACCCACAGCTGGTGGCCGTTCTGCGCCGTCAGTTCGGCACCGACATACTGGCCATAGGTCGGCGAACCGACACGGATATCGACCGCAACGTCGTAGATGGCGCCGGCAATGCAGCGCACAAGCTTGCCCTGAGCACGTGGTTCGAGCTGGAAATGCAGACCGCGCACCGTCCCGGCGTCTGCTGAGAGCGACTGATTGTCCTGACGGAATTCGACTTTGGCTGCCTGCTCCTCGAACAGGGATTGGCGAAACGTTTCCATGAAGTAACCCCGGTCGTCGCCGATCTTATTCGGCTTGATCAGGACCACGTCGGGGATCGAGAGGCGCTCAAAATTCATCCAAATTTCCATCTGTCGTTGCTAATGCAGGTCTGTCTGTCGGCGGCACTTGTACCAATTGAACTGTGCATCTTTCAAGACACCCTGTCAGAACGAGGCATATGCAAGAGACGAGCCATGTCGAAATCATAGCATTTTACCCCGTCTTTGCGCGCTAAACTGCGTTTCTTCCCACCGGATCGCCTAATAACAACGCAATCGGGATGAAGCTCAGGACGGCCCACGCTGCGAGTTCCCCTGCGGAGGCAGACAACATGCGGGATGCCTGACGCGCCCGCTCGGAAAGCGATCTCTGACGACATCAAGTTCTTATTTAAGCGACAATGGTCAGGAAGCGGCAAGGTCGCCGCTTCATGGTCGTTTTCCCGTGGGAGAGATTGCGGTCTGCGCTATAGTTTAGCGTGACGTAATTGGAAGAAAGCTGCCGACATGCCGCATCGCAGGGACGCTCGCAACAGGCCGACAGAGGGCGCCAAAGCACGTGTGGCAGAAGGCGCCACGGGTGCAGCTGCAGGGGAACTCGAGGAAGAGCAGTCGCTTGGCCAACAACTCCGGATGATGCAGCAGGCATTCATGGCCTCGCCGTCGCGACGCATCATCCTCCTTCTGGCGGCCGGTCTTCTCACCGTCATCGTTGCGATTGCCATCGGCCAAATCTTTCTCAATCGTTGGTACAAGCCGTTCTACGATACGTTGGAACGACGCGACCTTCCGGCATTCCTCGGGCAATTCGTCGTTTTCGGTCAGATCGCGGGGGTCATCCTTGTCCTCAATGTCATCCAGACCTGGCTGGGACAATGGATCAAGATCAAGTTGCGGGAGGGCCTGACGCGGGACCTGATCACGGAATGGATGAAGCCGACGCGGGCCTTTCGCCTTGCCAATGCCGGTTCGCTCGGCATCAATCCGGATCAGCGCATTCATGAGGATACACGGCATCTGACAGACCTGACGGCGGGCCTCGGCATCGGGCTTGTCCAGTCCGGCATTCTCCTGGTCAGCTTCATCGGGGTGCTCTGGTCCCTCTCGGCCGGGTTCGTCTTCCGTTTCCAAGGCTATTCGATCGCCATTCCCGGCTACATGGTCTGGGCCGCTATTCTTTATGCCGGTATCGCTTCCTGGCTGAGCTGGCTGGTCGGACGGCCGCTCGTCAAGCTGAACGGCGAGCACTATCAACGCGAGGCGGCGCTCCGCTTTTCGCTCATGCGGGTCAACGAGCATATCGAAGCTGTCTCCCTCTCGGGCGGCGAAGCGAACGAGAAGCGCCGGATCGAGCGCGATCTGGCCTCCGTGCTGGAAATCAGCCGTGGCCTGATGTTCGCCATGACGCGCCTTACCTGGGTGACGGCGGGCTATGGATGGGTAACGGTCATTGCGCCGATCGTCATTGCTGCGCCGGTGTTCTTTGCGGGAAACCTGTCTTTCGGCGGCCTGATGATGGCCGTCGGTGCGTTCAACCAGGTCCATGCTTCGTTGCGATGGTTCGTCGACAACATCCAGGCCGTGGCAGACTGGCGCGCGACCCTGTTGCGGGTTTCCGCCTTCCGCTCCGCCATGCTGATGACCGACGAGCGCTACGAGAACGACAAGCGGATCGTCTATGCCGCGCCAAACTCTGGCAGTATCGTCATGGACGATCTCGCAGTGGCCTCGCCTGCTGGCAGCGTCAAGCTTGCCGACACGCATGTCGAGATCATGGCTGGAGACAGGGTGCTGATCACCGCGAGGACCGACGTCGACAAGAGCTCCTTCTTCCGTGCGATCACCGGGCTCTGGCCCTGGGGTCGCGGGCGGCTTGCGCTGCCGCCGCCAGAGAGCATGGCGTTCATTCCTCGCGCACCCTATTTTCCACCGGGAACCGTCGCGGAAACCTTGATCCATCCTGCAGCGCCGGACCGTTTCCCGCGCGAGCAACTCGCATCCGTGTTGACCCGTGTTGGGCTCGATCGCTTCGTTGCGGCTCTCGATCAACCGCTGCAATCTCAGGTGAAACCGACGGAAGCGGAGTTGCGCCTGCTCGCCATTGCCCGGCTTGGCCTCCACAAGCCGCGCTGGATCGTTATCGAGGAGGTGCTCGACACGCTCGATCCAGACACCTATCAGCGCGTCGTCACCTTCTTCATGGTCGAGACGGCCAAGGCCGCAATCGTCAATATTGGTCGAGTCCAGCCCAACGATGTGTTCTTCAAGCGTGTCCTGCACCTGGAAAATGATCCGGGCGGCAAGACGCTGAAGCGCCTGCAGCCCCGAAGCCTGCGGACGCACGTGACGCATCGCGACGGTTAGAGGGCCTTTTCGCGCCGCTATTAAGGGGACATTGGCGAATTCGCGCTATGTCGAGAGCGAGAACCCGAAAGGGCAAACGTCATGATATCCGCGCTCCGGCGCATCGGGGGACGCTCGACGTGGAAGGATCGTTGCATCACCGCTTCTCCCTCGTGGTGGCCACCCTTGGTCGCGTCGAGGAGATCGAGCGCCTTCTGATCTCTCTCGCGGCCCAACAGCGCCGGGACATCGAAGTCCTGTTCGTCGACCAGAATGGCGATGAGCGACTGACGCCCCTTCTGGCGCGTTTTTCCGACGATCTCGACATCGTTCATATCCGCTCGCCAGAAAAGGGTGTGTGTCGTGCCCGAAACCGCGGCGCGAGGCAGGCCCGCGGCACATGGCTGATGTTTCCCGACGATGACTGCTGGTATCCCGCGGACTTTTTCCGGTCTCTGGACGCCCTGATGGCCGCCGCGCCTGCAGACATCTATAGCGGCCGCCCGACGGACATGGAGGGACGGACGATTATGGGGCGTTTCGCCAGCGAGGCCGTGACCCTGACGCGGGACACGGTATGGGACACGCTGATGGAATGGATCGTCGTCGTGCGGCGTCGTGTCTTTGAAGCCGTAGGAGGCTTCGATGTGGCCCTCGGGCCGGGGTCGGGCACGATCTGGGGGGCACATGAAATCCAGGACATGGTGCTGAAATGCCTGGAGACGGGAGCGACCGGGCGCTATTTCCCAACGCTCAATGCGCATCATCCCGAAGATCACGGCGATCGACGCACGTTCGACAATGCGCAGAAGATGTATCGATACGGTGCCGGACTTGGTTACGTGCTTCGCCGGCATTCTTTCCCGATGAGACGCTTTCTGCCGGAATTGGTGCGCCCGCTTGCTGGTATGATCCTCTACGGGGCTCAGCGGGATTGGGCCATGGCGCGCCGCTCCCGCCATCTCTTCCTCGGCCGTTTGCAAGGCTGGCGTACAGCGCCTCGCCGACAGACCAACCGGCCGCCGGTTCTCGAGACCGGCCGTCCACCCGTGTAATCAGCCACGAGCAATAACCAGATTCTAGACTGACGAGCCCCGCTCGGAGGTGCTTCCAACCAACGGAACCAATGTGCAATGTCTGCCGTCAGCATGGATACCATCGCGATGCCGTGTTCTGCAGGCCAGCCCGTCACGTTCGAAAACACCATTGGCCTTTACACACCGGCACAAGGGTTGGCGACGCGGGCAGCCGTGCTGTTCGTCAGCCCCTGGGGACTGGAGGAACTGTGTGTGCACAAGGCCTGGCGCGAGCTTGCCGATCGTCTCGCGTCAGTCGGTGTTGCAAGCCTGCGCTACGATCATCCCGGTACGGGCGATGCGCTGGACATCTCCGTGCCCGCCGGTCTCGAACCCTTTGCCGCGACAGCACTGGCGGCGGCACGGAGACTGCGTGATCTCACCGGTTGCGACCGTCTGGTGGTGGTGACGCAGGGTTTCGGGGCCTTACCCATTCTCGCCCTCCTGCAGGCACAGGATTCATCGTTTCAGCCGGAAGGTGTCGCTTTTCTTGCCCCTGTCACCCATGGACGGCGCTATCTGCGGGAGTTGTCGCTGTGGTCGAAGGTCGTCGATGAGGGCCTGGGTCTGCCGCCGGGCAGCAGTGGGCTGAACACGTCGATAGCCGGGCTCGTCATGGAGGACAGCGTTGCCGCCGCGGTGCGCAGTGCGGATCTCAGGGCTTTCGAACCGCCGGCCTCGATCCGCTTTTTCATTGCGGAACGCCCGCAATCCGACATGGATGCAGGCTTTTCCCGCCAGCTGCAAAATGCGGGGGCGGATGTTACCCGCGTGGACTTCGAGGGGTATTCCGATCTCGTGTCGAACCCCATTACTGCCGAGGCGCCCATTGCCGTCTTCAAGGCGCTGACGACGTGGATCCTCGGCTTCGATCTCTCAAACGCCAATGGAGGGCCGGGTCCGGGCATGCCGTCTTCCGGCGTCCTCGACGGCAGCGACTTCATCGAATGTCCCATGCGGTTCGGTGCCGGCGACCGGCTGTTCGGTGTCCTCTGCACGCCTGCCAATTCCATTCCCGCGGGCACCGCCTTGCTGCTGGGCACGGGCTACGATCGCCAGTCCGGCTGGGCCCGGTCGACCGTCGAGACCGCGCGCTTTCTGGCGGTTTCCGGGATCGCGTCCTTCCGGTTCGATGCCGCCGGCATCGCCGACAGCCCTCCCGTACCGAACGGAGAGGCGCAGGTGCTCTATTCGCCCGGTCAGATCGCCGATGTGCGCGCGGCGCTCGATCGCATCGAGGCCATCGGTCTGCCCGATCCGGTTTTCGTCGGCCGGTGCAGTGGTGCTTATCTCGCGTTCAACGCCGCGTTGGCCGACCCGCGTTGCCGGGGCGTGATCGCCGTCAATATCCTGACCTTCGCCTGGGATCCCCGCGACGATGTCGACCAGATGGTTCGCTACAACCCGCGTTCCCTGGAAGATTACAAGCGACGCGCCTTTCGCATGGAAACCGCCTACAGATTGATCTCCGGCAAGATCGACGTGCCGCGCGCGGCCGGCAATCTTCTGAAGATCGTGGCACGTCGCGTTTCGAAGGTGGTAGCGCCGGTGATGGGATCGCTGTCCGTCGACGCGAAGCTTCGCACTGGCGTACACCGCGCGTTCCGGCAGCTGCGCGAGCGCCATGTCCCGGTTTCGCTCGTCTACAGCGAAGGCGACATCGGATTGGCGCGACTCGGACAGCATTTCGGCCGGGACGGCCAGCTCCTGGCGCGCTACCCAGATGTCTCCCGCTTCCTGCTGGCCGACGCGGACCACAATGTGACGCCACCCGCTGCACGCAGCGTGTTGCGCCACCACATCCGCGATACGATCCTCGCGTTCACATCCTCCACGCGCAAGGTCGGATAAGCGCCCGGGGCGTTCACATCAGACGTGCACGGGAAAGGCACTGCCGATCGCGGTGATCTCGCAGGCAGGGCGTGTCGACGTCGCGTCCGCGTCCGCAGCGGGCAACGGCATCAATCCGATGCGGCGTGCCGGGCCCGGGGCGAGGTGGAACCAGTTGTCGGACGGCAGAAAGCCGGGACAAACAATGTGTATCGATTGCGCGAAGCGGTCGGTGGCGATGTCGACCGCGAACCCGCCCGCGATATCCACCACCGCTGCGGTCAGCGTCGCATCGTGGATGGCTGCGCGGCGACCGAGCGGAAAGTGGAAGGCATCGGCGATCACCATGTTCGTCTCCGACGAAACGAGGCGTGCCTCGGTTACGTCATGCTGCGGACCGGCGAAACGAAAGGCATAGGTCGTATCGTAGAAAGCCCCGAACAGGTCGGTCGCCGCGAGACGCCTCTTCGATCTCGGGGCAAGCACGGTTTCATGCCGGCCGGAGACGACGGGCTGGCGACCGGCGCGCAGGCATGTCAGCTCCAGCCGCACGGGGACGGCGTCGGCCGTATCGTTGACGAGATGGACATCAAGGCCGTTCGTTCCTTCGTCGAGGAGCAAGACCTGAACGGGGCGAAAGGCACGACGGGCGGCGTGCCAGACGGGCTTCGGCAGACCCGTGGCATCGACAAGGCCCCAGCCGGCTCCCGCAAGCAGATCCTGGAGTGTCCAGACGAGCGCGCCACCGCATCCGGATCCCGTCCGTCGCCACTCAGAGAATGTCGCCTCGACGACTTCGCCCGTGACGGCGCGGGAAAGATCAAGATAGCGCGCGGGATCCTCCCGTCTGAGCCGGGCAGGGTCAAGGCCATAGAGAAGGCCAAGATAATGATCCCGCGTATCCTCGAAGTCCCAGGAAGCATCGCGATCGCGGGGGACGCGCGCCTTCCAGCGGGGATCGTGGACGGGCGCGACCGGCAGATGCGTGTCGAGCGTCGCCTGTTCCGGCACGTTGGAAAAGGCGAGGCATTCGGCGGCGAAACGAACATCGGCGCGTCTGGCGTCCTCCAGCGGTCGTTCATAGGCGCCGACGCCGTAGTAATGCCCAACGCCTGCGTTCGGCGAAAACGGCTGCGCGCCGCCGAACGGAGAGTTGGGGACATAGACAAGATCTGGACGAAGGTCGGCGACGATGCCGGGGAGAAGCGTCTCCGTGAGGGGGCCGGCCCAGACCCGTTCTGCAAGGCCCATCATCGCGGCCTGCTGGTACATTTCGCTGCCGCCGCAAACGATGACGAGCGATGGAGACGCACGCGTCATTTGCAGCAGCGTCTCGACCTCTTCCCGAAGCGCTTCGGCGAAAACCTCGTCTTCGGCCGGATAGTCGAAATTGGCCAGCATGACGTCCTGCCAGACCATCAGACCGAGCTCGTCGCAGAGCGCGAAAAATGCCTGGGTTTCATAGGTCATAGTTCCGCCGATGCGGATCATGTTCATGTTGGCTTCGGCGGCCAAGTGAAGCCAGGGCGCATAGGCCGTACGGTCTCCCGGCAGTCTCGCGATGTCCGCATTGGTCCAGACGGCGCCGCGGCAGAAGACATCGACGCCGTTGACCTTCAGAGCGAAATGCGTGCCATCGGCACCCCGATCAATCTCGGTTCGCCGGAAGCCGGTGCGACCGAGAGCGATGCGATCTCCGTTGACGAGGATCTCGACGTCGTGAAGCCGCGGCTCCCCATGACTGCGCGGCCACCAGGGGGCGATACCGGGGAGAACGAGTGTCGCCTCTGCGTGACCGTCTTCAACCGACATGTCTGTCACGTGACCGGCGCAGCAAAGGCGGATCGGAAGGGTCGTCGTGGTCTCGAAACGGACGGTGAGATGGCCTGTGCCGTCCGCGTCGAGCGCAGCAGCGATGTTGACAGCACCGACGGCCGTCTCTTGAGGACGCTCGAGCGTCACCGGACGATAGGGCCCGGCCGCCTGGATCTCCGGACACCAGCCCGGCATGTAGCCGAGTGTCGTGGTCCGCACACCGCGCAGACCTGCAGGCACGATCATTTTGGTGCGCCAGCGCGCGCGCTTCAACTTTCGCGACAGATGCGGCAGGAGAGCCCGGCAGCAGATCGCAAGGCGGTCCTTGTCCCCGGTGAGGCGGACGGAAACGGCATGACGCGTGAACATGCTCTGCGACGACAGGATCTTTTCGCCATTGAGAAAGACGTCCGCGATGGTCGCAAGCCCTTCGAAGCGCAGAAGGGCCTCTCCCGGCCGTTCGTCCTCGAGAACGGTGAGGAACCAGGCGTCCTGCCCGTTCAGTGGATGCGGGGCGGTACGGTCGAAAAGGCCTGCCGCTTCTAGCGCTTCAGCCACGGTGCCGGGGACCAGGGCCGGGATGCCGTCGTCGTCGGTCAGACCGGAAGGCTCCGTGTGTAAACCCGGAGCCGTCAGGACGAGGCGCCAGCCTTGTGTCACGGGCCGTGGATCCACAAGACGGAGGCAGGCGGGAAGCGATGTCATGATGGCCTGCGTTTCCTGTGTCTCGACCTTCAGAGGCGGGTCAGGCGAGCTTCGTCGCCAGCCCTTGCATCAGCGTGTCCCAGGCCTCGGCAGCGGGCGTGAGCGTGCCGGCGAGGGCGTCGAACCTCTTTCGGTTGACGGCACGTGCGACCTGGAACTGGACGGTCTTGCCGACTTCGGAGATCTTCAGCGCGGCGAGACGTTCGGTCTCATAGCGCCCATCGGTCGCAAGCCAGGCGAGATGCGTGGCCAGAAGCTCGTAGTTCGCGCCGAATTGACGAAGCGTGTTGAAGGCGTATTTGTGGAAGAAGTCGAAGTCGCGGCCGGCCAGCGCCTCGACCTGCCCGGGCAAGACGGCGGCAAAAGCGTGAAACGGGTTCGCGCTCGGGCGGCGGGCGAAATGGAAGGCGAGCCGCGCGTCTGCTGCTTTCCGGAGATGGGCCTCGTCCGGGCGCCCGTTCGGCAGCTTGGCGAACTCGGTGTAGGGCAAGAGCGGCAAAGCGTCCGGCGCGCTCAGCGTCTGGAACAGGCCATCGAAATCGTCGCCTTCCAGGCGAAAGAAGCCGCCATTGTGAAAATAATCAAGGCTGCGGCCGGCGGCATCCAGCCGGTTGATCCCGATCGTCGTCTTGCCGTGCTCGCGGCGGTAGGCCACGCCGGCGGTGTCGGGCATGAAGAAGCTGTCCATCTCGACGAGGCAGAGACGGCCGCGCGCGATCTGGGTCTCCACATGCCTCTCGACCTTGTCGAAAATGGCAAGCTCCGTGCAGGTAATGCCGTAAAGCGTGTCAAGGTCTTCCAGCGGCACCTTGAAAAAAGTGAATTGGTCGCCTTCAAAATCCTGCGTCAGCGTGAAGCCGAGCATGGCTTCCGGCGGCAGGTTCATCGTGTTCAAGACCTCGATCCACAGATCGATGTAACAGTTCGTTTCCGGCCACATGCGCTCCTGGTCGTGGAGCGCATGCGGGCGATAGGTCTCGGGCGCGAGGCCGGGGAACACGGCTTGCATGGATGTATCAGCCCCAGAGCGTCTTGCGGACGTGCGCCGGCCAGGCCGCGACGTCGAGGCCATGATGCTTGAACAGGGCCAGGGCGATGCGTTCCAGTCCAAAGCCGACGCAGGCTGTATGGGCAGTCTCACCGTCTTCCGTCGTCAGACCCCAGGTCTTGCCGAAATGATCCTGGTGGTAGTTGAAGCTCATGCAGGCGGTCGGGCCGGCATTGGCATTCACAGGGATCAGCAGCTCGAACTTGAGGTTCTGGTTGCGCTGGTTGTTCTTGTACATCTTGCCGGCACGACCGAAAAACGGATCGTTGGCAACGTCGATCTCAACCGGGAGGCCCACTGATTCCATCAGCTTTGTGCCGCGTTCCATCCAGTCCTGGCGAAAAGCAACGACGTCCGCAGGCTTGCCCATGCGCACATATTCCCGCATGCGGAACAGCTGCATGCGGGTCGGCTCCTTCGAGGGCTCGTGACGGAAGCAATAGGATTGCAGGTCGAACAAGCCGCCGCCAGCCGGCAGGGCGCCACGCTTGGCGATCGTCGGATAGAGCGGGTAGCAGGCGGCGGGCGTCAGAACGATATCGGTTGCCTGCTGCTGACCGGTCCAGTCCTTGCCTTCCTCCATGCAGGTGAGCAAGCTGACATGGTCGAGCTCGCAACCGCAGAAGGAATGGATGGTGCCGGCCAGTTGCGGAAAGCTCTTCATGTAGCCCGAGCCTTCGAAGTGGGCGCGATTCATGCCGGGCGGGAAGCGGATGGTCTCCGGCTTGTCCACGCCGCCGAGGCCATCGATGACCGCTTCGAAGCGGGTGATGACGTCTTCGAACACGCCGCTGCGGCCGTAAAGTCCGTCGACACCGGTATCGATGAGGAGGCCGGCCGCAAACAGCCGGTCAAGCAAGGGAAGCTGCATATCCATGTCGGTTACCCCAGAAGGTTTGTTTCGATCTTGTTGACGAGAAGCATGTTCGACGTGTTCGCGAGAATGCGGTCATTGGAAATCATCAACTGCGCGGACTGCGCGTCGCGCAGGTGGCGCCCGAGCGAGAACGGGGTGCCGTTTTTGTAGCCCATGATGCCGGTGATCTGCATGGCGTGGTCGATGATCTTCGGCACGGTCTGGGAGACCGCGAGCTTGACGTTGTTCATCGCGACGGAGAAGCCCATGGAGGAAAGCTGCTCCGGCTCGACAAGGGCCGCCTCGTAGCGGGCAATTCCGGCCGTGATGTTGGCTCGGACCTGCTGCAGAAGGCTCGAGGCTTCCGCGAGATGCAGTGCGCCAGGCGGTGTCTGGCCGGGGCTCTTGCGCGCTGCGGCGCGAACAAAGGCCTGTGCGCGGGTCATCGCATTGACGGCGATGCCATACCAGACGCCACCCCAGAGAAGGTGCGAGCTGGCCAGCATCGATTGTGCAGCAATCTCGGCAAAGGGCTTCGGCAGGATCTGCTCCTTCGGCGCCGTCCCGTTGAAAAGGTAGCCTTCCGAACAGGTGCCGCGCATGCCGAGCGTGTCCCACTCGTTGGTCCGTTCCAGCGTGTACTGGTCCTTCGTGAAGACCGTCATCACCTGGTCGGTGCTGGCAGCCTCCGAATGGGCGCGGGAGGTGATGAGGATCGCGTCGGCGTGACGACCGTAGGAGATGACCGTCGCATCCTTCTGCAACCGGCAGATATCTCCGTCCACGTCGATGGCGCAAATCGAATTGCGCATATTGCCGCCGATGCCGCCCTCGGTCGTCGCCGAGGCGATGAGAAGCTGTTCGTCGACGACGCGGCGCATGAAGCTCTGATGCCAGGGACTGTCGATCCCGTGAGACACGAGACTCGACAGCTTGATGTGGTGCATGGCGAAGATCATGGCAGCGGCGGAGCAGGCCTGGCCGAGAACGGTGCAGGCTTCCGCGATCTGCGCGGTCGTCGCGCCCTCACCGCCCAGTGTGACGGGGATCTGGATCGACAGGAGCCGCTCCGAGATCAGGGCATCGACAGCTTCACGCGGGAAGCGGGCATTGCGGTCCACGTCGTCTGCGTGCTGGCCTGCGATGCCCGCCACGCGGCGTGCACGCTCCAGCAGCGTCGATCCATGAGCGTTGAGGGAGACGTCCATCAGGCGGCTTCTTTCCCAGCAACCAGCTGGTTGACCGTCTGCTCGATGATCGCAATGGTGGAAAACGATTTGCGGTTCAGGAGGTTGTCGGGAAACTCGACATCGAACGTGTCTTCCAGCGCGAGCATGAGCTGGACGGAGCCATGCGACGACATGCCGGCAGCATAGAGGTCCGCGTCGTCATCCAGATCGGCTGCCGACGGCAGCGACGCATATTGGGCAAGCATCTCTCGGATTTGGGTCTTCATAGCATCGCTCCTTCTCAGCACGGCTGGGGTCTTGGCTGTCATGCGGCAGACTTACCGGTTGCAGGCTAAAAACGGGCTAAGGAATATAGCTAAAGTTTCCTCAAGCAGCGCCTCATATGGTGCGGCGGCGAGATGTGCGCGCAAAGCCCTGAAGTTGCAGGGCTTGGGCGGAGCGTCGGAGGCGTCGTTCAGAGGTTGTTAACGATAAACTGTCAATTCTTCGGACGGAGAATCTCGTGCAGATCGCTGCCTGTCGCCTCACATCGGCACGTCTCGACCGAGCGTTCTCGCAGCAACCTGGCGTGGAATGGAAGCCCCATGGACATCGATGTCTTTCAACTTCCGTCGATCGTGATGCGCCGCATCGGCATCGTCATCGGCACGGCGTTGATCTTCGGTGGCCTCGGCCTCGCCTTCGTGCTGAGCCAGCCGGCCGTGTTTCGCGCATCCACACAGATTCTGCTCGATCCCGAGCGCCTCGCCGCGGTCGGCCAATCTGCCGGCGATACGGTCGCACCGGCCCAAGCGCAGCAGGCCATCGACAGCCAGATTTACGTCATGCAGTCATTCAGCGTCCTTTCCGAAGCGGCGCGCAAGCTCGAACTGCAAAAGGATCCCTTCTTCCAGGCGAAGGCCGGCCTGATCGGGCGGATCCTCGGGCGATCGCCTCCCGACGCGGGCGCCGATGCCGGACCCGGTTCGCTCGAAGCCGCGACGGCCGGTGCGGCCGCGGCACTGGCGCAGAACCTCATCATCACCCGTGCGGACCAGTCGCTGGTGTTTACCATCACGGCCCAGCATCCGAATGCCGCCCGCGCCGCAGAAATCGCCAATACCGTGTCCACAATCTACCTGGACAAGGCGAACAAGGTCGGTTCCGACAAGAGCCTCAAGGCCAGTATGAGCCTGCAGGTCGAGGCAGAGGCGTTGCGGAAGCGGCTGCTCGAAGCTGAGGACAAGGTCGTCAAGTTCCGGACCCAGAACGGCCTGATCAGTACGGGTGAAAAGGGTTTGGTCACGGACCAGCAGCTTGAGGATGTGACGCAGCAACTGGGAAGCGCACGCGCCGCCCTGGAGCAGCAGCAGATCAACTATAATCAGGTGCGGGCTCTCACCACCGGCGATCTTGCCTCGGGCGCAATTCCCGAAGCGCTTCAGCAGACGTCGGTCACGACGCTGCGCACCCGTTATGCGCAGACGCTCGACCGGCTGGCCGAGCTTCAGACCAGCCTTGGCAGCCGCCATCCCCAGCTCTTGACCGCCCAAGCGCAGGCCGAAAGCATGCGCCGGGCGCTGGAGTCGGAGCTGAAACGGGTGCAGGACTCCGTGCGCAACACCTACGAGCGCAGCAAGGCGAATGTTGCAGCCCTCGAAGCGCGCTTTGCCGCGCTCCGTAACGCCAACGGCGACAGCGGTGACGCCCGCACGACGTTGGCACAGCTTCAGAGCGAGGCGGACGCGATCCGCGGCGTCTACACATCCTTCCTCACGCGTTCGGAAGAGTTGAGCCGCCAGTATGACATCGGCTCGGGAAATTCGCGCATCATCTCGGACGCACTGCCGCCGACGAAGACGACGCGGGCCTCTGCCGTGCTTGTGGCCATCGCCGGCTTCCTGTTTGGCGCCGCTGCAGGGTCGGTCGTTGCCGTCGCGCTGGACATGCTCGATGGCCGCGTGACCTCCGATCGGCAGATCGTCGACATGCTCGGCGTCCCCGTCATCGCGCGCCTCGCGCCGCGCCAGATGCCGAGACATGGAGCTCTGAAAAATGACGCCTGGGATGGACATCGCTCCGGCCGTTGGGGCGGTGTCCTTCAACGGTTGCGGCGGCGCCTTCCGCGCGCCGGACGGGCTACGGCCCGTTCACAGGCCATCGAACGACAGCGCGAGGCCGGTGTTGCGCGCACCGCTTATGTCTTGGCCGATGCCGTCTCCGCCATGCCCGCCCGCATCGTGTTTCTGTCGCCCGGCGCGGACACGCCGGATGAGACGCTGGTCGGTGATATCGCGCATGCGCTGGCCGCTACCGGTGCCGCGGTCGATGTGGCAACCGCATCCGTATCCGCGACATCGCCGCTGGCCGGCACCTTGCAACGGATGCAGATGGGCGGCGTGCCGGCCTTCGAGAGCGTCAATTATCGTCGCCTCGATCGCCATGCCATGCCGCGTCAGCGCAGTCGTGCATCCGGTTCCCTCCTGTCGGCCGCCGTCCGGCCTGCACCGGCCGATTTTTCAATCGTCGATGCAACGGGGGAGGAACATGCCGCGCGGCTGATGGCCTTCGTCAAGGACAGCGACGCGATCGCCATCCTCATCAAGCCGGGGCGGGTCGGCCGCGCCGATCTGAAGGACCTTGCGCAGACGCTCCGGCCGTGGGCCACCAAGCTCGTCGGGGTCGTTCTTGTCGAGGCGTCGGCCTGATGAGCGTCCTGCAGGACGTTTCCGCGCGATATGCCTTGCCGGTCCGCGGCCTTGTACCATCGGACGACGACGCGTGGCGGGGCCTCTATACGCGCCTTGCGGCCTTCAGCGTCATCGGCGGTCTCGTCTTCAACGCGCTCCTTTGTCTCGTCAACACGCGTGTGACGCGGGTGTCGGACGGACATGTGATGATGTCGGAGATGGTTCTCGTCGGCTGCGTCTTCATCGTCGCGCTGGGGCGGCGCACGGCTCCGTACATGCTTCTGGCGGTCTACATCTCCTATATGCTTTTCCTGTTCACGATGCGCGGCCAACCCGACCTCAAGGCGTTGCGGGACATCCTCATCCCGATCGGCTTCTACTTCGCCGGCCGCACGCTGCACGATCTCCGGCTTGCCGATCGGCTGGTTTTCGTCTCGGCAGCCATTGTGGTGGCTGTCGGCCTGTTCGAGTACATGGCGCTCGATGTTTACATCTCGTTCTTCAACGTCATCGGCTATTATCTCGCCCGGGGCAGCGTGACCGTCGATCAGCTTTACGGGCAGACGACCGGCCTGTTCATCAGCGGCATGCGTCCGAGTGCGCGCACCATTCTGCCGTTTCTCGGCATGCATCGCGTGTCTTCGGTCTTCCTCGAACCCGTGTCGGTCGGCAATTTCGGCGCGATCGTCTATGGCTGGTGCCTGTTTAGGCCGACCATGCGCCTGCGGTTCGTGACGCTCTGTCTCGCGCTGACGGTGATTGCCCTCGGAGATGCGCGGTTCGGACTCTATACCTGCATCCTGATGACTCTGCTCCTGCCGGTCTATCGGGTCATGCCGCGACTTGCGTGGTACGTGCTGCCGTTCATCATGCTGTCGGTGCTGGCCTATTACGGCATCCAGTCAGGAACGCAGGGCGGCCCGAACGATATTGGCGGGCGGTTCCAGGTCACGGCCCATCTTCTGACCTCGCTCGACCTTCGCGTGGTGTTCGGCGCCCAGACGACGACGCAGTTCACTGCCGATTCGGGGCTTGCCTACACGCTGACGAAGTTCGGATTGTTCGGCTTCATGGGGCTATGGGGCCTGCTCGTCTTCGCGCCGCTGAAAAGCGGCAGGGCCCGCATTTTCCACGGCATGGTCATTGTCTACCTGCTGCTGCTCATGATCATCAGCGACAGCGGCTATTCCATCAAGACCGCAGGGCTGTTGTGGTTTCTGTTCGGCACCATCTCGGTTCTCGACGAGACGGTGCTCGGGCGCGCGCCGAAGGATGCCCGGTCGGCCCCGGCAGCCAGCCCTTCCCTCAGCGTGGCTTGACGGCATCGAGGGCAGGGCAGCTGTCCTCTTCGCGCGCGAGCTTGCGCGTCGTGAGCGCCCTCAGTTGCAGCCTGTCGCCGGTTTCGGTCGGCTGGATGTTCAGGGGTTCGTCGGGCGACCACCAATCGCCGGCAGCCCAGTAGGTCCAACCGATCCACACGTCCTTTGCATCCGCCATCACGTCGATCATGCGCGCCAGCCCAATCATGCAGTCCGATGTCGCGGAGCCGCCGAATTCGCCAAGGAAGCCGCGCGTCTTGTTGGCGCGGAACCAGTCCGTCATGGAGCGGAGCGCGGCGACGGCGTCTTCACCGCGAGGGCAATCGTCCTGTGTCCCCGAGAAATCGTTGTCGAGATACTGGTGCACCTCAAACGCCATGTTGTTGGCGGCGTCCTTGACCTTGATCATGGTCGAGGCATTGGAAGACCCCTCGATGTCGGCCTTCCAGCTGTGCGCACCGGTCCAGGAGACGCCGGGCACCAGCACGAGATTTTTTGCACCCGTCTTGCGGATTGCTGCAATGGCCGCGTTGGCCGGCGGCAGCCAGGCGGTGGGAGCCATGTCGAACGGCTCGTTCATCAGCCCGAAGACCACGCCTTTCTGATTGGCGAAAACCCTGGCGAGGCGCGCCCAGACATCGGCGAGCGCTGCTTGCGGCACATCCTTCGTTCCGACGATCTTTTCGTTGTATCGCGCGTAGTTGTGCAGGTCGAGAATGACCGTCTGTCCGTGCGCCCGCATGGCCGCCACGGCATCTTTCAGACGCGTCAACTCCTCGCTGTCGAGGGGGCCGTTCAGCTTTCGTTGAATACGCTCCCAGCGGAATGGGAGGCGGACCGTGTTGAAACCTTTGCCGGCAAAGTAATCGATCGTCTCCTTGGAAGGGTAGGTATATTCCTTGCCAAATACGCCGGGCATGGTGCCGAATTCGGCACCGGCGAGGTTGACGCCGTTGAGGCATCCGGCAAGAGCCGGCTGGACGCCGGTCGAGAGGCAGGCTGCCAGCGCGAGCAGGCGGGCGGCGCGCCCGGCGAGGGAACGTTTCGGTTGCATGATGTCGGTCCTCATCGGGCAGGGGCGGTCTCGTCGAACGAGAGATTGGAGCGGGGCGCCGCAGCAGGGCCGAGCACCGAACGATAGACGTCGCAATAGCGGTCGGCCACGGCGCTCCAGCCATAGGTTCTCGCGGCACCCATCAATTCGGCCCGAAGCGCGTCGCCCCGTGCTTCGAGGCGGGCATGCGCAGCCTCCAGGATATCGGCCGTCGCGGTGAGGTCGGCAAAGTCGCTGAGCAACAGCGCCGGGTGCCGCGCGGCGAGATCGATGAAGGCGGTGTTGTCGTTCAGGACCGGCAGGAGGCCGGCGCTCATCGCCTCGACGGCCACCAGGCCGAATCCTTCATAGTCGGACGCCGAGACGAACAGGGACGCCTTGGCCAGTCGGTCGCGGATCTCGGAATTGGAAAGGCCCTTGTGGATGGCGACCGCCGTCTCGACGCCCTGCCGCTGCGCCTCGGCCTGCAGCCTGTCGACGGTGAGATCGGAGGGAACGCCAATGATGTCGAGGCCCCAGTCGGGATGGCGCGCCTTGAGGGCCGCGGTCAAAGCAATGAGCAACGGCAGGCGCTTGTTGGCGGAAAAGCGCCCGATGGTGACGAGCCGGCGTGTCGGCACGCGGCTGGCAGCATCCTCGAACTTGCGGATGTCCACGCCGTTCTCGATGAGGCGCACGCGGTTTCCGGCAATCGGCGCGAAGGTGCGCACGTCGGCCTCGCTGCAGCCGATGATCTCGGAATAGCCTTGTGCCGAGACACGCGTGACGGTGTTGAACCAGGTCTGCTTCAGGGCGGAGAAGGCCTTGGTGTGAAAGAAGCCGCCATGGGTGGTTACGACCATGGGGCGCCGATGAAGGACGCGTCCCCAAGAGAGGGCATCGAAGAAGAAGTCGATCGCGTGGACATGTACGAGATCGGCTTCGTGCAGATGTCGGAAAACGGCGGGGGCGACGGGATATCGGCTGGAGCCGCGCCAGGGAATGCGGACGATCTCGATGCCGTCGATCGTTTCTCTTGCAGGCAGCCGGCCACGCTCAGGTTCGGAAAACAGGCGATCGCAGGTGACGACGCGCACGCGAAAGCCGCGGTCGGGCAGCGAATGACAGAGATTGGCGACGACGTCTTCCAGCCCGCCGCGATTGGGCAGGAACTGGCGGACGACCTGGACGATCAGCGGTTTTCGCGCATCCGGCATCATCGCGGTCCTTTCCTGTGTCGCCACCGTCACGCTCCCTGGTTCTCGACCGTTTTCGGCGCCCCTACAGCCGGCGGAAAGGTTCGCCCGACGGTCGACGGGTTGGTTACGGGCGCGGTGGCCTCCCGCGCGCGCCGCCGGTTCCATGCGCCCGCCGCGACCGCCAGCGTTTCGTCAAACACCTGTCGTTCCTGGGCGCGCAGGAGAACGATTGAAACGATCATGCTGACACATGCGGCCAAAAAGAGGGCCAGCGTGGAGCCTGCAAGCAGGATTTGGAGCAGGCCCGCCGCGATGACCTGAACGGCGGACGGGAAAAGCGCGCGGAAGATGCGCCGGGGCATCTGGGAAAAGAGGATGAGCAGACTGCAATCCGCATAGCCGCGGCAGAGGAAGGCGATGGCGGCGCCGAGAATGCCGAACTGATGCGTGAGCAGCAACAGCAGAAGGACATAGGGCACCATCTGCGCCACATGGATCTTTGCCGTCATGTCGGGGCGCCCCTGCCCCTGCAGCAGCGTGAAGGGCGCGAAGGTCAGGGCATTTGGCCAGCTGCCCATCAGGAGGACGACCGCGACGGTCCCGGCGATCGCGGTAAAGGACGGCCCCATCCAGAGATCGAGGAAGGGCCGCATGAGAAAGATTCCTGCCGCGCAGAGGCCGCCATAGAGAATCCCGCTCACCATCATCGCACGTTCCGAAATCGCGATGGCCTCCGCGCGCGGCAGGCTCGACAGGCGGGGAAACAGCGTGCGCGCGAGCGAACTGGTAAAGACCTGACTGCGCATCACGAGGTTCATGGGAACCGAATAATAGGTGACGGCGCTGACGCCTAGCGTCTTGCCGATGATGATCTGGTCGAGCGTGTTGAGCACCGGCAGGATGATCGAGGAAAGCGTGATCCAGCCGCCATAGTTCATCAGCGAGCGGACCTTGGCAAACCGGAACCGGTCGAAGCGGAAGCCCTGTTCCGTATAGAGCGCGATCAGCGTCGCCACGATGACGGAGGCAGCGCGGGACAGTGCAGCGGCGGGAATGATGACTGAGAGATTGGGAGATATCAGGATGGCGCAGAGGACCGGGACGACTTGCCCGACGATCATGCCGCCGATCTGCAGCGCATTGGCCAGGAAAAAGCGCTCTCGCGATTCCAGAATGCCGATCGAAAACCCCGAGATCAGCGCCAGCGGCAGGAGACAGGCGATGAACGGCAGCGCCGTCGCAATCTCCGCCTCGAGTTCCGGTGGCACGGTGAAGACGGTGAGCAGCAGGAAGTTGCCGGCGAAATAGAGAAGCACGGCGCCGAGGCCTGCCAGCGCCATGTTGAGGAGGAAGGACGTTGCGACGATCTCGGAGCGTTCCTGGGTTGCCGAGAAGGGAAGGCGCGACAGGGCGTTCGTCGAGGCGCGCGACAGGCCAAGGTCGAGAAAGCCGAGATAGCCGAGCAGAACCCAGACGATCGACATGACGCCGTAGCGGGCATCGCCGATATGGCGCACGAGAATGGGCACCGTCACCAGCGCGATCACGATCGGCGCGATAGCTCCTGCGACGTTGATGGCGAAGTTCACCGATAGCTGCCGCTTGGGCTTTTCCGTGGACATTGAGTCTTCCCGGGTCGTTGCCGTGATCGAGCCGCATCCGCATTCGCTGGAGCGCGCGGTTCGTCGTTCCGAACGCAGATGTAGAGGGCAAAGACTAATGGATGCTGCAGAGCACACGGCTTGTGCGAGAGAGGGTAACCGGCGCGTTAACAAGAATTTTGCGGATCTCTGGTGCTACGTTCTGCCGATTTCCGACGCTTTGAATCTCTGTTGCCGGCCCGGGAGTGATCGGATGGCCGGTTCCTGCTAGCGGATGTCGCGAAGCGGATGGACGGACGGTCGGCAGGCGCGATAGCTTGCAGTCAGCCGGGCGATAGCGTCCGTGGTGATCGGCAAGAGCGAGAGACCCATTTCATGAAGAGCTATGTGCTGACCGTCAGTTGCGCGTCGACCCGAGGCATCGTTGCTGCGATCTCCGGTTATCTGGCGACGCAAGGCTGCAATATCGTTGACAGTTCTCAGTTCGACGATCTGCAGACCGGCCTGTTCTTCATGCGGGTCAGCTTCATTTCGGAAGAGGGCGCCACCGAGGCGACCATACAGGAAGGGTTCGCACCGATTGCGGAAACCTTCGCCATGACATGGCAGATCCACGACTCCGCCAAGCGTATGAAAGTGTTGTTGATGGTGTCGCGTTTCGGGCATTGTCTGAACGACCTTCTTTATCGCTGGAAGATCGGCGCGCTGCCGGTTGAGATCGTCGGCGTCGTGTCCAATCACTTCGAGTACCAGAAGGTGGTCGTCAATCATGACATTCCCTTTCATCACATCAAGGTGACCAAGGACAACAAGGTCGAGGCCGAGGCGCGACTGATGGACATTGTCGAGCAGTCGAATGCGGAACTGATCGTGCTCGCCCGCTACATGCAGGTTCTGTCGGATGCCGTCTGCAAGAAGATGTCGGGCCGCATCATCAACATCCACCACTCCTTTCTGCCAAGCTTCAAGGGGGCCAATCCCTACAAGCAGGCCTACGAGCGCGGCGTGAAGCTGATCGGCGCGACGGCGCATTATGTCACCGAGGACCTGGACGAAGGTCCGATCATCGAGCAGGACATTGCCCGCATCACGCATGCACAGTCACCGGACGACTATGTTTCCATCGGCCGGGACGTGGAAAGCCAGGTTCTCGCCCGCGCCGTGCATGCCCATATCCACCACCGCGTCTTCATGAACGGCAATCGAACCATCGTCTTCCCGGCAAGTCCGGGCTCTTACGCGTCCGAACGGATGGGCTGAGGACCGCGCTGCAGGACGGGTTGACAGCCGCGTCCGCTTTCGCTCCCCTGCGGCGCACAGGGAAGCTGCGCCTGGTTTCCCTTTCAATCCTCGACGGGATGCCCCATGGACCAGATATCCCGGCCGCGGCCGGTCATCCGGATCGATCTGCCAAGTCCTTCCGGGCTGCAGCGGCTCGGGCGCGGCAAGATCACGCTTCTCGAACATATTCGCGAGACCGGTTCGATCTCGGCGGCAGGGCGCGCCATGGACATGAGCTACCGTCGCGCCTGGCTCTTGGTCAGCGCGGTCAATGCGATGTTCGGGGAGGAGGCCGTGACCTCCCAGCGCGGCGGCAAACAGGGCGGCGGCGCCATGGTGACGCCGTTCGGCGAGGCGCTGATCGCGCGTTTCCGGGCGATGGAGGAAAAGGCGCTGTCTGCCATGGCCGAGGATATCGCCTGGCTCGAGGCGCAGCGCGCCGGGCTCACGGATCCAGCGCCACCGTCTTGATCACCGCATGGATCGTCATTCCGGGCGTAAGATCCAGAATGTCGGCCGAGACGCTGGTGATGCGTGCCGTCAGCCGTGTCCCGGAACAGTCGAGCGCGACATCGACCTGATCGTGGCCGGAGGGTTCCATGCCCGTGATGATGCCCTCGATGATGTTCAGGGCGCTCAGGCCATCCGGGCGGCGGGTTGCCAGGAGAATGTCGCGAGCGGCAATCCGCAGCCGAAGGCGTTGCCCCCGCTGCCGCCCGCTGGCGGCCAGCCGGAGGTTCAGGCCGCCGGCGACCACGCTGACGAGCCGCGGATCGGGCTGGTCGGCGGCGACGACCGCCTCCAGCATGGTGCCGGCCTCCCTGCGACTGATGGCCTCGCTCGAACCCGGCAGGCTGAGCATATCCGCTGCGGTGCCGCTTCCCGTCAGCCGGCCATTCTCGATCATCAACACGCGATCGGCAAGCTGCGTCACTTCCGCGATGGAATGGCTGACATAGAGGATCGGAATGTCGGTCTCGTCGCGCAGGCGTTCGAGATACGGCAGAATCTCGGCCTTGCGTGCCTCGTCGAGGGCGGCAAGCGGTTCATCCATCAGCAAGAGGCGTGGCCGGGCCAGCAGGGCCCTGCCGATCGCGACCCGCTGTTTCTCGCCGCCGGAGAGACGGGTGGTGGAGCGCGAGAGCAACGGTGCGATGCCGAGAAGGTCCACGATGCGCGCGATCTCGGCATTGTCCGGCCGCTCCTTCGAAAACCATCGACCGTAGAGCAGGTTTTGCCGCACGCTGAGGTGTGGAAACAGCCGGCCTTCCTGGAACACCGTTCCGAAGCGCCGGCGGTGCGGCGGGATGATCGTCCGGCTTTTTGTATCGAGGATCGTTTCGCCGTCGAGCCGCACCTGCCCTTCGTCCGGACGGATGAGGCCTGCGAGGATGCGGATCAGCGAGGTCTTGCCCGAGCCCGAGCGCCCGAAAAGGGCGGTGACGCCTGCGTCAGCGGAAAAGGCGATGTCGAGCGAAAAGGCGTCGAGCTGGTGAGACACGGACACGTCGAGCGTCATGCGCCGGCAACCTTGCGCGCGGCAGCGTTGGCGAGCCATTCCGAGAGAAGCAGCGCGGCCATGGAAATGACGATGGAGACGAGGGTCAGGCGCAACGCGCCGCTGTCGCCGCCCGGAACTTGTGTAAACGTATAGATGGCCGCGGACAGCGTTTGCGTCTCCCCGGGGATGTTGGACACGAATGTGATCGTCGCGCCGAATTCCCCCATGGCCTTGGCGAAGGAAAGGATCATGCCCGCAATGATGCCCGGCAGGATCAGCGGCAGGGTGATCGTGGCAAAGACCCAGCCGGGTGAGGCGCCGAGCGTGGCTGCGGCCTGTTCGAGGTGCCTGTCCACCGCCTCGATCGACAGGCGGATGCTACGCACCATCAACGGGAACCCCATGACCGCGCAGGCAAGAGCAGCCCCCGTCCAGCGGAAGGAGAGGACGAGACCCGTGTAGGTTTCGAGAAATGCGCCGACCGGCCCGCGCCGTCCAAACACGATGAGCAGCAGGAAGCCGGTAACGACCGGCGGCAGGATCAGCGGCAGGTGCACCAGGCCGTTCAGGAGGGAGCGGCCCCAGAACCGGCCCCGGGCAAGCGCCATGGCGGCGAGGAGGGCCAAAGGCAGGCTCGACAGCATGGCAACGGCCGATACTTTCAGGCTCAGCCGGATGGCTGTCCATTCTGCATCGCTGATGGCAAGCCACTCCACGGTCCCTGGTTCTCCACGTTGGTTCGCCGCTCCGGCAGCCGCAGTCGGCCTTGTCTGCGCCGGCTTAGCCTTCTCCTATTTGTCGAGAACGGTAAAGCCTTGCGCTTCGAAGAGCGGCTTTGCGGCAGGCGAGCGAACGAAGTCGAGATAGGCGGCGGCGTCCGGATGTCTGCTCTCCGCGAGGATCGCGACCGGGTAGACGATGGGCAGGTGGGAACTTTCCGGGAACGTGCCGACGATGTTTACGGAGGGATCGGCGCGGGCATCCGTCTCGTAGACGATGCCGAGCGGAGCTTCGCCCTTGGAGACAAGGAGGAGGGCGGCGCGCACGTTTTCGGCTCCCGCAACATCCGCCGCGACGGATGACCAGACGCCGAGCGCTTCAAGTGCCGCCTTGCCGTATTTGCCGGCCGGTACCGAGTCGACCGCACCCATGGCAAGTTTTCCGCCGGCAAGACGTGCTTTGAGGTCGAAACCTGGAGCGATCGTGACGGCTTGAGCGTCTGATGCCGGTGCGACGAGAACAAGGCGGTTGCCGAGAAGGGTCGAGCGGCTGTCCTCGCGAACGAGCTTCTTGCCTGCGACGTAATCCATCCAGGCAAGATCGGCTGACAGGAAGATGTCGGCCGGAGCGCCCGCTTCGATCTGTTTGGCAAGCGCCGAGCTGGCCGCATAGGAGGTGGTGACGGCGTTTCCGCTTTTCCGCTCCCAAGCCGCATTGACCGCATCAAGCGCGTTTTTCAGGCTTGCAGCCGCAAACACCGTGACGTTGTCCGCGGCCAGAGTCGGCGTCGCCGGTGCCATCGCCGCGAAGATGGAGATCGCCAGCGCGCCCCATGCATTCACGTTCAATCGGCGAAATTTGCGCAGCATGTTGTCCCCTCAACTCGAGATATTCCGAAGAATATAACGCACCCCTCGGCTTTCGCCAGCGATATATTTGTCAAGATACATTGCTGTCCCGCCCTTGCGGCGGCGGCCCGGTGAGCTATCGTTTGCGACAGGAACACGCAGACAACAGGCATAGGACGGGGCGATATGGACGGGACGGTCAGGCTGGAGGAGAGCTGGAGACACGCGCTTTCGAAGGAGTTCGACAGCGCCTATATGGGGACGCTCAAGAGCTTCCTGCAGGCTGAGAAGGCGGCGGGAAAGCAGATCTTCCCGCGGGGCTCGGAGTATTTCCGGGCGTTGGACCTGACGCCGCTCGACAGGGTCAGCGTCGTCATTCTCGGGCAGGATCCCTATCACGGCGAGGGTCAGGCCCACGGGTTGTCCTTCAGCGTACGCCCCGGCGTGCGTATTCCGCCGTCTCTGGTCAATATCTACAAGGAACTCGAGACCGACCTCAGCATACCGCCGGCGCGACACGGGTTTCTTGAGCATTGGGCGGAACAGGGCGTCCTGCTTCTCAACAGCGTGCTGACGGTGGAGCGGGCGCTGGCGGCGTCGCACCAGAAGCGGGGATGGGAAACCTTTACAGACGCCATCGTCCGCGCCGTCAACGATCAGCCGCGGCCGGTCGTGTTTATCCTATGGGGATCCTACGCCCAGAAGAAGGCGGCCTTTGTCGATCAGAGCCGGCATCTCGTGCTGCGCTCGGCGCATCCCTCACCCTTGTCTGCGCATAACGGTTTCTTCGGCACGGGCCCGTTTACCAAAGCCAATGCCTTCCTTGAAGCGCATGGGCGCACGCCGATCGACTGGGCATTGCCGCCGATCTGAGCCGTTCGCACAGGCCAGCCTCAGGCCGGAGGGTGGGTTTGCAGGACGCCCGCCCTGCGGGCGACGACGCTCTCGCGCCAGACCGTGAAGATGCCGGCGCCAACGACGATGACGGCGCCGACGATCATGTTGACGCTGAGCACTTCGCCAAAGACGGAAACGCCGATGATGCTGGCGAAGACGAGCTGCAGATAGGTCAGGGGCTGCACCTCCGAGGCATCGAGATATTCATAGGCCTTGATGAGGAAGTAGTGGCTCGACGTGCCGGTGACGCAGAGGAGCGCCATCCAGAACCAGTCGACCGGGGCGAACCACGTCCAGTAGAACGGCCCGACAAGCGTGATCGCCACGGCTCCGGCGACGCCGGTGTAGAAGAAGCTGGTCATGGCGCTATCCTCGCGGCTGACAAGGCGCGTGGTAACGACGTAGAACGCGAACATCAGGGCGGACGAGACGGGAACGACCAGCAGCGAGGCCGTTTCGTTGCCGGTCGGATCAAGGATCACGATGACGCCGATCAGCCCGACGAAGATCGCCGTCCAGCGGCGCCAGCCGACGCGCTCGCCGAGGATGACAATCGACAGAAGCGCGACGAAGATCGGTCCGACCGAGAAGATCGCCTGCGAATGCGCCAGCCCGACGCTGGCAAAGGAGGCAATGACCAGGACGATCTGGCTGACGAGCAGCAGACCACGCAGGATCTGCAACACCGGGTGCTTCGTGGAAACCGCAGCTTTCAGGCCGCCGCTGGAACGGGCTGCCAGGAGGACGACGAAGGCTGCGAACGCCCAGTAGCGGATCATCGTGATGAACACAGGCGGATAGAGGCTGCCCATGTGCTTGGAGGTCGCGTCCTGCAGCGTGAAGATGAGGATTGCGACGAAGACGAAGAGATAGCCCTTGCGCTTGGATGTCATCGGAGTCGTCTTGCCGTGCTCGCCTTGACGACCGTATGGACGCGCTCAGGTCTTCTGGGAAAACGCCCGTGGCCGGGCGTCCTCGTCTCCTACTGTATATTTCCCGGGACGGGTATCGATTTCGGGATGAAAACGAACTTCGGATCCAATGCGGCGTGAGCGGACCCTTTGCCCCGCGTCGAAAGCCCGTCTCCCGCCGTCAATCTTCCCGGAAGGTGCGCTGCATCTGTTCAGTCAGAGGCTTGGCAAGATAGGAGATGACGGTCCGGTCGGCGATCTTGATGTAGGTTTCCGCCGGCATGCCCGGATAGAGCGAGAGGCCCTTCAGGGAGGCAAGGCTCGCCGCCTTCGGGCGAATGCGCAGCGGGTAGTAGCTTGCGCCCGTCCGCGGGTCTGTCACCTGATCCGGAGCGATATTGGCGACCTCGCCCTCGACCACGGGCGTGGTTCGCTGGTTGAAGGCGCTGAAGCGGATTTCCACCGGCTGGCCGAGGGTGATCTGGTCGATGTCGGTGGTCGCGATCCGGGCTTCGATCGTCAACGTATCGGTCGCGGGAACCACCAGCATCAAGACTTCGCCGGGATTGACCACGCCATCGACCGTGTGGATGGCGAGCTGCGAAACCCGGCCGGCCAGCGGGGCGCGAATATCCAGTCGCTTCAGCTGGTCGAGCGCGGCGACGCCGCGATCCTCGTATTCCGCAATGCGTGCCTCGACATCTGTGAGATCCTTGGCATTTTCCGTACGGCGGTCCTCGTCCAGCTGCAGGATCTGTAGGTCGATCTCGCTCGACTTCCCGGCAGCCTGTGCGCGGGCGGCAAGACGAGCGCCGCGATCGCCCTCGAGCTGTGCGCGGTCACGCTTGAGAGCCGTGACGCGCTGCATGGACACGAGGCCTTGCACATAGAGCTTGTCGACGCCTTCGAGCTCCTCGCTGATCAGCTTCAGGCTGTCGGCAATGGCGTTGAGCTGGACCGTCTGGCCTTCGATCTCGTCCTTCAGCTGGGCCTTGCGCGAGGCAAGCTGGTTCTTCATGCCGACCAGCGCGCTCCGGCGGCTGTCGAACAGCCGTCGCTCGCTGTCCTCGAAGCCTTTGGACGCCATGTCTGTCGGGACGACCTGGACGATCTTCGGAACCGTGAACGTGGCTTCGCCGGCCTGCTCGGCCAAGATCCGGGCGCGGCGGGCATAGAGCTGGGCCAGCGTATTCTGGACGATCGACAGATTGGCGCGCACGGTGGTGCCATCGAGCCGCACGAGCACCTGTCCGGCCTCGACAGTTTCGCCTTCACGCACGCGCAGTTCGCCGACAATGCCGCCGGTCAGGTGCTGGATCTTCTTGACGTTGTTTTCGACGACGACCGTTCCGGGGGCGACGATGGCGCTCGAAAGCTCCGTCGTTCCGGCCCATCCGCCGATGCCGCCGACGAGAACGAGGGCCATCATTCCGACGGCCGTGATGTGGCGCGAAAGAGACCGGCGGGACTGCACCGTGGGCACCGGGGACGACGACTCGCGCGGGCTCATGATGCGGTTTCCTGACCGTTGCCGACGGCTTTGAGCATGGGGAGCTGTGCCTGTAGCGGCGGCGGGGCGTTCGACGAAGAGGGCTGGGTCGCCGCGGGGCGGGGCGGATCGCGGCGGAGGATCTGCGCCAGAACCTCGTCCTTCGGGCCGAAGGCCTGCATGCGGCCTTCATTCATCATCAGCACGAGGTCGACGCTCGCAAGTGCGCTCGGGCGGTGGGCAACGACGATGACGATCCCGCCACGGGCGCGAACGCCGAGGATGGCCTCGCTCAGCGCCTGTTCGCCTTCAGCGTCGAGGTTCGAGTTCGGTTCGTCGAGAACGACGAGGAAGGGCTCGCCGTAGAGCGCGCGCGCGAGGGCGACACGCTGGCGTTGGCCGGCCGACAGAGACGAGCCGCCATCGCCGATCTCCGTTTCATAGCCGTTCGGCAGCTTGAGAATGAGGTCGTTGACACGGGCGGCCTTGGCGGCCTCGACGATCGCGGCCGGCGCGGCATCCTCTTCGAAGCGCGCGATATTCTGCGCCACGGTGCCGGAGAACAGTTCTACGTCCTGCGGAAGGTAGCCGATATGCTTGCCGAGACGATCGCTGTCCCACTGATCAAGGGCTGCGCCGTCCAGCCGGACGGCTCCGCGCAGGGTCGGCCAGATGCCGATGAGGGCGCGGGCGAGCGAAGACTTGCCCGAAGCGCTGGGGCCGATGATGCCGAGCGCGCTGCCGCTCTTCAGGGTAAAGGTGACGTCGGCATAGGTCAGGCGCTGGATGCCGGGCGGTCCGCCGGCAATGGCTTCCGCGGTCAGCTTCTCGCGCGGAACCGGGAGCTCCAGCGGCGCCTCGCGCTCCGGCAGCGCGGTCAGGAGGTCGCCCAGACGCTTCCAGCTCTGGCGCGCGGCGACGAAGGAGCGCCAGTTGCCGATGGCCAGTTCCACCGGCGCAAGTGCGCGCGCCGTGAGAATGGATCCTGCAATGATGATGCCGGGAGAGGCCAGTCCCTCGATGACCAGCACCGCCCCCGTGGCGAGCACGGCCGACTGGAGGATCATGCGGAAGACCTTGGACAGGGCGCCATAGCCGTTCGATACGTCGGAATTCACCAGGTTATGGTGCCGATAGGCGTCGTTGCGCTCGCCCCAGAGCGTCGACATGCGGCCGAGCATCCCCATGGACTGCATGACCTCGGCGTTGCGCTGTGACGACTGGGCAAAGGCGTTGCGCAGATTGCCGGTCTCGGACGCTTTCTTGGACGGACCCTGGGTCCCGCGATTGGTGAGGAACGTGAGAGCGATGAGAATAAGGGAGCCGACAACGGAGACGATGCCGATGACCGGGTGGAACAGGAAACAGATGCCGATGTAGAACGGCAGCCAGGGAAGGTCGAAGAAGGCGGCCGGCCCGGCACCCGACAGAAAGGCGCGCACCTGATCGAAATCGCGCAGGGGCTGCAGGCCGTCACCGGCCGTCCGCATCTTCAGCGGCTGGCGAACGACCGTGCGATAGATGCGCCCCGTCATTGCCTCGTCGAGGGCACCGGCGATGCGCACCAGCATGCGGCCGCGCACCCACTCGAATGCACCTTGGAACGCGTAGAGCAACAGCGCTAGGATGCAGAGCGCGATCAGCGTCGGAATGCTGCGGCTCGGCAAGACGCGGTCATAGACCTCGAGCATGAAGAACGAGCCCGTGAGGTAAAGCACGTTGACCAGCGCACTGGCGATGCCGACGCCGATAAACGCGCCCTTGCAGTCCCGCAAAGCCTGCGCCGGCTCCGTGCCTGAATGTCTGGTCTTTGTCATCGTCACCCCAAATGCCCGCCGGAAGGGCTGTCGTGTGGCCTGAACCGGCGTTCCCCAACGCCTGCCTGCGATCCCGAGCGCGATGCCAATCGGCCCTTGCGCTGCGCAGACGCGGTCACATTAGAGACGATCATGTCAATTTTTTATCACCAAAGGCAGATTCTGAATTTATTTTAGCATTATGCGTTTCAAGGCGCCACCCGCTATAGGACCGGCATTGGCCGCAGGCGCGGCAGCACGAACGTGTTTTGGAGGACAAGCCATGCGCCGGATCCTGGTGATCGGCATCGGAACCGGAAATCCCGATCACCTGACGCTCGAGGCTGTCAGGGCGATCGGCGAGGCCCAGGTGATCTTCGTCCCGACAAAGGGCGACGACAAGGTCGAGCTTGCCGACGTTCGCCGCGGCATCATTGCGCGCAATGGCTCAGCCAGCGTGCGGCTCGTGGAGTTTGCCGTGCCGCGGCGACAGACGGATGGCATCGGCTATCGCCAAGGCGTCGATCTCTGGCATGCCGCGATCGCAGGCATCCACGAGCAGCTGTTCCTCGATCATCTGGCAGACGGTGAAACCGGCGCGTTCCTCGTGTGGGGCGATCCGATGCTCTACGACAGCACGTTGCGCATTCTCGAGCGTGTGCGGGACGCCGGACATGTTGCGTTCGACGTTTCCGTGTTGCCGGGGATCACCAGCATGCAGCTGCTGGCGGCCCGCCACCGCATCCCGATCAACGACATCGGGCTTCCCGTCACCATTACGCCCGCACGGCGCCTGTCCGGCATCTTTCCGCGCGCGGCCGAGGCCGTGGTCGTGATGCTGGATGGCGAGGAGGCTTTTCTGGCGGTGGACGAGCTGGATACCGAGATCTTCTGGGGCGCCTATCTCGGTCTGCCGCAGGAGATCACGATCGCCGGACGGCTTGGCGCTGTCCGAAGCGCGATCGTCGAGGCACGCGCGGCCGCGCGGGCGCGCCACGGCTGGATCATGGATATCTACCTGCTGCGCACGCCTTCACAAGGACCCGCGGGACAGCGCTGAGACGAGGCTGCGCCTGCCGCGGCGACCGGTGGGTGCGGCGATTTGCACGCGCCTTGCCGCATGCTGTATGACGGCTGATCGAAGGGCGCTGACAGGACGATGGCCGGAACTCAAATGCGCAGAGATGGTGAGACGACGACGTTCGGTGATGGCTCGTCCCCGACGCTGCGGCGTGGCGCCTGCCCGACATTGGCGCGTCCGATGCAGACCGGCGACGGACTGCTTGCGCGCCTGCGGCCAGCCTCGGGCTTCTTCACGACAGAGGCTTTTCTGGCACTTCTCGATGCGGCGGAAGCGTTCGGCACGGGACGGCTCGATATCACGGCACGGGGAAACCTCCAGATTCGCGGTTTGCGACCGGACAGTGTCGCACGGCTGTCGGCGGCTATCGCGCGCGCGGGCATCGCGCCGATCGAGGGGATCGCGGTGGAAACGCCACCGCTGGCCGGGCTCGATCCGGAGGAAATCGTCGATGCGCGTCCGCTTGCCGGCAAGCTCTCTGCGCGCATCCGTGAGAGCCGTCATGTGCTTGCACCGAAGCTGGCTGTCATCGTGGACGGCGGCGGGAGGCTGCATCTCGACGGCGTTGCGGCGGATGTCCGGCTGAAAGCCGTTGATGGCGATGTTCCTCTCTGGCATCTGTTCGTCGCAGGGCGGCCGTCGGGCCTTTCCGGCGCGGCAGACGAGATGATCGATGCGGCGATGGCGGTGATTTCCGAGATCGCTGCCTGCGGGCCTGCAGCGCGCGCGCGCGACCTTCCTCCAGGCCGTGGAGCGGTCCTGCATTCGCCCGCTCCAAAACAGCTGCCTGCGCATTCGCCGGTGGGCACGTTCGATCTCGGCGCCCAGGTCGCGCTCGGCGTTGCACCGTCCTTCGGACAGGCGGAGGCGCATGTGCTTCGCCGTCTGGTCGTTGCCGCCCGGTCGCAGGGATGTTCGCAGGTGCGGCTGGCTCCGGGTCGCGCGCTTCTCCTGATCGGTCCTGCCGGCTATGACCATCCGGCACTCGTCCGGACTGCCCGGTCGCTCGGCCTGGCCGTGGAGGCGACCGACCCGGTCCTGCAGATCGATGCCTGCGCCGGGCAGGCCGGCTGTGCCTCGGGACGCATCGACACCCACGCCATGGCGGCGCGCCTGATCGCGCATGCGCCCGCGCTCATGGATGGGTCGCTCAGCCTGCACGTCTCCGGCTGCGCCAAGGGCTGCGCGAGGCCGCGCACGGCGGGGCTCACACTGGTGGCAGCATCCTGCGAAGGCCAGCCGGGGGCGGGGATCGTCCTTGGCGGACGGGCCGGAGACCCGCCTGTCGCGACAAAGCGTCTGGAAGACGTGCCTTGCGCCCTGACGGCGCTTGGCCAATGGGTTGCGGAAACGATAGAGAAGGGCGAATCGGCGGCCGCCTGCTTGGAACGGGTGGGGCCGGCGCGGATCGCCGCTGCGTTTTCAGGGGCGTGCTTCAACGGGATTGATGATGCCGGCATATGACTACATCCATGATGGCGATGCCATCTACGAGCGCTCCTTCGCCATCATCCGGGCAGAAACCGATCTTTCGCGGTTTTCGCCGGAGGAGGCGGATGTCGCCGTGCGCATGGTGCACGCCTGCGGGCTGGTCGAAGCTGCGCGGGATTTCGTCTTTTCGCCCGACTTCGTGACGGCTGCACGGACCGCCCTCGGGCGTGGCGCTCCCATTCTCTGTGATGCCTTCATGGTGGTAAACGGTGTGACCCGCGCGCGCTTGACCGCTGGAAACGAGGTGGTCTGCACGCTGCGCGAGCCCGAAACGCCTGCGCTTGCCCGGGAGATCGGCAACACGCGATCCGCGGCAGCGCTGCGGCTCTGGGGAGAGCGGATGGGCGGTGCGGTGGTCGCCATCGGCAATGCGCCGACGGCGCTCTTCTATCTTCTCGAAATGCTACGTGACGGGGCGCCGAAGCCGGCTGCGATCCTCGGCATGCCGGTCGGTTTCGTCGGTGCGGCGGAATCCAAGGATGCCCTGGCCGAGCATTCCTACGGCGTGCCTTTCGCCATTGTCCGCGGCCGCCTCGGCGGTAGCGCCATCACGGCAGCCGCCATCAATGCCCTTGCGAGGCCGGGCCTGTGAAAGCATTGGGGACGGGAGAGAACCAAACAGCCGACAGTGCCGACGCGCCGCTGGCGGACCGCAAGGCCGGGCGCCTGATCGGGGTCGGAACGGGGCCCGGCGACCCTGAGCTTCTGACGCTGAAAGCCGTGCGGGCGCTCGCCGAGGCAGATGTTCTCGCCTATTTCGCAAAGGCCGGTCGGCGCGGCAATGGACGCACCATTCTCGATGGGCTCGGCAAGGCCGATGGTCTTGCCAGCCTGTTTGCACCCGGGCAGATGGAGGGCATCCTGAAGCCCGGTCGCATCGAATTGCCGCTCTATTATCCGGTCACCGTCGAGATCGACAAGGAGCACGAGGACTACAGGGACCAGATCACCTGCTTCTATGATGCTTCGGCAGAGAGCGTTGCCTCACATCTCAATGCCGGACGGACCGTCGCCGTCCTCAGCGAAGGCGATCCGATGTTCTACGGTTCCTACATGCATCTGCACGTGCGTCTGGCAGGGCGCTATGCGGCCGAGGTCGTGCCTGGGGTTACGGCGATGTCGGGCTGCTGGTCGCTTGCCGGCCTGCCGATCGTTCAGGGCGACGACGTGCTGTCGGTCCTGCCCGGAACCATGGACGAGACGGAGCTTTGCCGCCGGTTGGGTGATACGCAAGCGGCCGTGATCATGAAGGTGGGGCGCAATCTGGCAAAGATCCGCCGTGCGCTTGCCGCGTCCGGTAAGCTGGGCGAAGCCGTCTATGTCGAGCGTGGGACAATGGCGAATGCCGCGATGACGCCCCTTGCCGACAAACTGACCGACGAGGCGCCCTACTTCTCGCTGGTTCTCGTGCCCGGCTGGACCGGCCGTGTCAGGGACACCTGCGCATGAGCGGCCGCCTGACGATCGTGGGGACCGGCCCGGGCGATCCGCGGCAGACAACGCCGGAAGCTCTCGAGGCCATTGCCGCGGCCAGCCATTTCTTTGGGTATGGACCTTACCTCGACCGCCTTGTGCTGCGCCCCGACCAGACGCGAGTGTCTTCCGACAATCGCGAGGAGCTGGACCGCGCCAAGGCCGCACTCGAGCATGCGGCGCGGGGTGCCGATGTCTGCGTGGTCTCCGGCGGCGATCCCGGCGTCTTTGCGATGGCGGCCGCCGTCTGCGAGGCGATCGATCATGGGCCCGCCCTCTGGCGCGATATCGATTTCCGCGTGACGCCGGGCGTAACCGCCATGCTGGCCGTTGCGGCCCGGATCGGCGCACCACTCGGGCACGACTTCTGCGCCATCTCGCTGTCGGACAATTTGAAGCCGTGGGAGATCATCACCCGCCGGCTGACCTTGGTCGCGCAAGCCGGGCTCGTCATCGCGCTGTACAATCCGATCAGCAAGGCACGGCCCTGGCAGCTAGGCGCCGCCTTCGAGATCTTGCGGTCGATCCTGCCGGCCCGAACGCCCGTCATCTTTGGCCGCGCTGCCGGCCGGCCGGACGAGCGCATGCGCGTCATGCCGCTTGCCGATGCCGATGCGACGGTAGCCGACATGGCGACCTGCGTCATCATCGGCTCGCCCGAAACGACCGTCATCTCTCGACCCGGCCGCGGCGACCTGGTCTACACGCCGCGCTTCCTCTCCGGAGCCGACACGTGATCGATGCGGGCGAGCGCCTCCTCCACAGTGCCGACCGCTGGAAGAGCATGCCCGGCGGCCCGTTCGACGAGAATCACCGCAATCCCCAGTGCCCGGGCTGCGGCAATCTTGCCGTAGGTGGCGCTGCCACCGCTGTTCTTGGCGACGATGCTGTCGATACGGTGTTCGATGAGCAAGGCCTGCTCGTCAGCCTCGCCGAAAGGTCCGGTCGCAAGGATGTAGCGGACGTCGGGCAGCATCAGAGGCGGATCGACCGGGTCGACGCTGCGAACAAGATACGTGTGCTGCGGAGCGGCTTCAAACACGGCTGCCTCCTGCCGACCGATCGCCAGGAGGACGCGCCGGGGGGCCGTACCCAGCGCAGCAACGGCCGTCTTTACACTGTCGACGCAGGTCCAGAGGTCGCCCGGCCGGCGCTCCCAGGGCGGGCGCCGAAGGGCGAAAGCCGGTATGCCCGTCGCCCGAGAGGCTATTGCGGCGTTCTCCGAAATTCTTGCAGCGAAGGGGTGCGTCGCATCGATCAGAAGATCGAAGCCTTCATCCCGCAGTGTGCGGGCAAGGCCTTCCGCGCCGCCGAACCCACCGATCCGGGTCGGGACGGGCTGCGCCATCGGCGCCCGCGTGCGACCGGCCAGCGAAAGCACCACGGCATGCCGGCCCTCGGCAAGGGCACCGGCCAGCGTGCGGGCTTCCGTGGTGCCACCGAGAATAAGGATATGAAGACCCATGCGTGACGGCGAAAACGCTTCCCTGACGGCGGAACCCTGGCTGACGATCATCGGCCTCGGAGAAGACGGTCTAGCGGGTCTCGGCGATGACGCCAAGCAGGCGCTCGCAGCCGCGCGTCTCGTCTTCGGCGGCGCGCGGCATCTGGCGCTCGCGGCGCCGCTGATCACCGGGGAAAGCTGCCCCTGGTCGAGCCCGTTCGAAACGGCCATCGACGTCGTGGTGGCGATGGCCGGCATGCCTGTGGTCGTGCTCGCCTCGGGTGATCCCTTCTTCTACGGCGTCGGTGTCACGCTGTCGCGGCGCATCGATCCGGCGCAAATGCGGGTTCTGCCGGCACCCTCGGCGTTCAGTCTTGCGGCGGCACGGCTTGGCTGGGCGTTGCAGGACGTGGTCTGCCTTTCGCTGCACGGCCGGCCGCTCGACCTCCTTCGCCCCCATTTACACCCGGGGACACGCCTGCTCGCGCTGACGTCCGACGGTAGAGGGCCGAGCGCGATCGCAGCCCTTCTCCGCGACAGCGGCTTCGGCGCGTCCGGTTTTACCGTGCTGGAAGCGATGGGCGGAGGGCAGGAGCGGGTGACCCGGCAGACGGCGAAGACGTTCGATCGTGCCGAATGCCACGCCCTCAATGTCTGCGCCATTGAGGTCGTGGCCGGAGAGGCGGCACGCGTTCTCGCGCTGTCGCCCGGACTTGCCGACGACCTTTTCGAGCATGACGGACAGATCACCAAGCGCGAGGTCCGGGCGTTGACGCTTTCCGCGCTGGCGCCTCGACGCGGCGAAAGACTCTGGGATATCGGGGCTGGCGCAGGTTCGATCGCGATCGAGTGGATGCTGGCCGATCCCTCCCTAGAAGCGGTCGCCATCGAGATATCGCCGGAGCGGGCCGCGCGGATCAGACGCAATGCGCAGGCTTTCGGCGTTCCCGCCCTGGGTGTGGTCGAGGGCAAGGCGCCGGACGTGCTGGCGAGCCTTGACGCCGGGCGAGCGCCGGATGCGATCTTCGTCGGTGGCGGAGGGAGCGAGCCGGGCGTGATGGAGGCGGCATGGGCCGCCTTGCGGCCTGGCGGGCGGCTGGTCGCAAATGCCGTGACGACGGAGATGGAAGCGGTTCTGCTTGCCTGCCATGCCGAGCAGGGCGGAAGCCTGACACGGATCGACATTGCGCGTGCATCGCCTGTCGGCACGATGACGGGCTGGCGCCCGGGCATGCCGGTGACGCAATGGGCTCTGACGAAACCTTTAACAGAAGACAGGCCTCACCTCGCCGGTGACGCCCTTGGAAAGCGTAAGGGAGAACCGGCGTGACGGTACATTTCATCGGTGCCGGTCCCGGGGCAGCGGACCTGATCACGGTACGCGGACGGGATCTGATCGCGGCATCGCCCGTGTGCCTGTTTGCCGGCTCGATCGTTTCGCGCGATCTGCTGTCCTACTGCCCGCCGGGCGCCCGCATCGTCGACACGGCTCCCTTGTCGCTGGACGAGATCGAGGCGGAATATGTCCGGGCAGAGGCGCACGGCCAGGACGTTGCGCGTCTGCACTCCGGTGATCTCTCGGTCTGGAGTGCGGTCGCCGAACAGGTGCGGCGGCTGGAGTCGCGCGGGATTGCCTACACGATGACGCCGGGCGTACCGTCTTTCGCGGCGGCGGCAGCAGCGCTCGGTCGCGAACTGACGCTGCCGGCACTGGCGCAGAGCCTCGTGCTGACCCGTGTTTCCGGTCGCGCGTCGCCGATGCCGAATGCGGAGACGCTGGCCAATTTCGGTGCGACCGGTGCGACGCTTGCGATCCATCTCGCCATCCACGCCCTGCCGGCGATCGTCGCGGAGCTCACGCCGCTCTACGGCGCCGATTGCCCGGTCGCCATCGTCGTCAAGGCATCCTGGCCGGACGAGCGCGTGGTGCGCGGCACGCTGGGCGATATCGAGGCACGGGTCGCCGAAAACCCCATCGAGCGGACCGCGCTGATCTTCGTTGGTCGCACGCTGACAGCGGATGGTTTTCGCGACAGCGCGCTCTACGATGCAGGCTATCAGCGCCGGTTCCGCGGCCGCGACGAACTGTAGGACCTTCCGTCCGAGCGTCTTTCGGAGCGGTCTAGACGCCGATGTCGATCTTGGGGTCGGTCTTGGCGGTTTCCGTTTTCCGGGGAACCTCAGGGTTCTTTTCGGCGCGATCGCGGTAGAGCGCGGACTGGCCAAGCAGCATCAAGGTGACCGGCGTCGTGACGATCATGAAGATCACGATGAGCACCTCGTGAACGATCCAGCGGTTCTGAAGCACGCCGAACGCGATCATCGATGACGTGGCGATGAGAAGGACGCCGCCGCTGGTGCAGAGCGTCGGCGCGTGAAGGCGCTCGTAGAAGCTCTGGAAACGGACGATGCCGATCGCGCCGGCCAGCGTGATCGCGGAGCCCGACAGCAGGAGCAGGCAGACGGGAATGGCCGCCCAGACCGGCAGATCGACGAGAAACGTCATTCGATCACCTCGCCGCGCATCAGGAACTTGGCAAATGCGATGGTCGAGACGAAGCCGAGCAAGGCAATCGTCAGTGCAGCCTCGAAATAGAGCACATTGGCCGTGCGGATGCCGAAGGTCAGCAGCAGCAGCATGCCCGTGATATACACCGTGTCGAGACCCAGAATGCGGTCTTGCGCCCGCGGGCCCCTCGCGACGCGGTAAAGCGCGCAGACCATGGCAAGGCCGATCATGATCTGCGAAATCAGCACGGACCAGATGATGAGAAGCTCGGTCATTCGAAGATCTCCCTGAGAAGCCGTTCATACCGATGGGTCACGATGGACTGCCAGTCCTTGCCGTCGGCCGTATCGAGCACATGGATGAGGAGCATGCGGGTCTGGCGATCATATTCAAGCCAGGCGGTGCCGGGCGTGGTGGTTAGGATGCAGGCGAGCAGCGCAATGGCGTTGTCGTCCTGCAGTTGCAGTTCCACCATGACGAAGGCGGACTGCACAGGCCGCTTCCGCCGCGACAGGACGGCGCCGAGAACGGCGATGTTGGATTGTGCGATGTCCCTGACGACGAAACCGGCGAGGCGCAACGCAGCACCGGGCCGGCGCAGGCGGGGCTTGCTGGGCTCCAGATTGACCATGGCCCAGGACAGTGAAACGGACAGCACCGTGCCGAGGAGGATCTGACCCGGGGACACCGACTGGTTGACGAGCAGCCAGAACCCCAGGAGCAGAAGCGACAGAACCGGATAGGGGAACCAGTACCGCATCAGGAGCCTCCTGGGGATACGACCGGCACTGCATCGCGCACGCTGCCGATGTAGATCTGCGGCTGCGACAGCGCGGTCGCCGTATCCTGGAGATAGCGGAGCGCCGGACCGGACTGAAGCGTCAGGAAGCCGCAGGCCGCGAGAAGCGCGAGCACCGGCGTGATCTCGATCAGCCGGACACGGGGAACGGTGCCTTCGATCGAACTCCAGAACGTACGAATGCCGACCCGGTTGAGTGCGATCAGCGCTGCGAGGCCGGAGAGGATCAGAAGCGCCACGAAGGTCCATTGCGCGCCGGTGACGGGCGCGTTCTCGCCAACGCCTTCGAACAGCCCGTGAAGGATTGCGAACTTGGCGACGAAGCCTGACAGAGGCGGCAGGCCGGCCATCAGCATGGTGCAGGCGACGAAGCACGCGCCGAGCACCGCCATGGTACCCGGAACGGCAACGCCGACCTCCTTCGGGACATCATCGTCATCGCCGTCGCCATAGGCTTCCATGGTCACTGCGAGAACGTCGGCACCCGCGTCCCGGGCCCGCTCCACGAGTTCGATAAGCAGGAAGAAGGCGCAGATGCCGAGCGTTGAGGAGATCAGATAGAACAGCGTGCCGGGAATAACGCCCGTGATGCCGAGGCCGATGGCCGCCATCAGCGATCCCGACGAGATCAGCACATAATAGCTGGCAAGCCGCCCCAACGCCTGCGATGCCATGACGCCGATCGTGCCGAAGACCACGGTCAGGAGACCACCATAGAGGAGAACGCTCTGCCCGAAACCTTCTGACGTGCCTGCGGCATTGCCGAACAGGAGAAGCGACAGCCGAAGCAGGATATAGACGCCGACCTTGGTCAGGATTGCAAACATCGCCGCCACCGGCGGCGTTGCGGCAGAATAGGCCTGGGGCAGCCAGAAGCCGAGCGGCCACATGCCCGCCTTCACGAGGAAGGCAACACCGAGCACGGCGGCGCCGGCCTCCAGCAACATGCGGTTCTCGGCGCTCAGATCCGGAATGCGCAGAGCGAGATCGGCCATGTTGAGGGTGCCGGAGGCACCATAGATCAGGCTGACGCCGATCAGAAACAGCGACGAGGCTGCAAGGTTGATGGCGATGTAGTGCAGACCCGCCTTGACACGCACCGGCCCCGAACCGTGCAGCATGAGACCATAGGAAGCTGCCAGCATGATCTCGAAGAAGACGAACAGGTTGAACAGATCCCCGGTCAGGAACGCGCCGTTGATCCCGACCAGCATGAACTGGAACAGCGTGTGGAAGTGCGGACCGGCCGTGTGCCAGCGCGCCATGGAGAACATCTGGGCGCACAAGGCCATCAGCGTTGCGAGCGTGATCATCATGGCCGACAGGCGATCGATCACCAGGACGATGCCATAGGGCGCGGCCCAGTTGCCGAGCTGGTAGACGAGCGAGCCGTTGTCCTGCGCGTGCGCGGACGCGATCATCAGGGCAACGCCCGTCAGGAGCAGAAGGATCGTTGCCCCGAAGCTCACCGCCCCCTTGAGGGTTCGGCGACGCTCGTCGAGCGGGATCAGCGCTGCCGCGGTGACAAACGGCAGGAGGATCGGCAGAATGATCAGATGACCGACCCAGTTCATCGGCCCTCTCTCCCGTCGACATGGTCGTTGCCCGTGAAGCCCCGCGAGGCGAGAAGCACCACGAGAAACAGTGCCGTCATGGCAAATCCGATGACGATGGCTGTCAGAACCAGGGCTTGCGGCAGCGGGTCGGTGTGGGTGAGAAAGCCACCCGCAACGCCCTTTTCGAGCACAGGCGGCGCATTGAGGCGCAGACGGCCCATGCCGAAGATGAACAGATTGACCGCGTAGGACAGGAGCGCGAGGCCAACGACCACCTGATAGGTCCGCGGCCGGAAGAGCAGCCAGATGCCGGACCCTGCAAACACGCCGATGCCGGCAGACAGAACGAGTTCCATCAGCTCTTCTCCTTCGTCGACAGCCGGACACTGCGCATGTGGGCGCGCGGCGAGCGGACGGACTGGTGGGCGAGCGCAATCAGGATCAGCACCGTGGCGCCGGTTACCAGAGAGAAGACGCCGAGATCGAACAGAATGGCGCTCGCCAGCGGTATCTCGCCGATCAACGGCAGGTCCGCATAGCGGGAATGTGTCGTCAGGAAGGGATAACCGAACACCCAGGAGCCCAGACCGGTGGTGGTCGCGACAAGGATCCCGACGCTCATCCAGCGCAGGGGATGGATGCGCAGACGTTCCTCGACCCAGCGCGTTCCGCTGCTCATGTATTGCAGGATAAACGCGATCGAAAGCGCGATACCTGCCGCAAAGCCGCCGCCCGGCAGGTCGTGGCCGCGGAAGAACAGGAAGGCTGCGAACATGCCGATGGCAGGAAAGAGCCACCGCATGATCACCGAGGGAATATGGAGATATTCCGCGACGCTCTCGCCGGACTGGCGCTCGGGATGCCGCGCATCGAAGGCGTTCTGCACACGCTGTTGTTCCGGGCGCTCCAGGCTTTCGGCCGCCGGGCGGAAGCGCAGCAGCAGGGAGAATACGGTTAGCGCGACAATGGCGAGAACGGCGATTTCGCCGAAGGTATCGAACCCGCGGAAATCGACCAGGATCACATTGACGACATTGGTGCCGCCGCCTTCGGAATAGGCACGCTCCAGGAAATAGCTGGAGATCGTCTCCGGCATCGGCCGGGTCATCACGGTGTAGGAGATCAGCATCAGGCCAACGCCGGCGGTGACCGCGATGACGAGGTCACGAAGGCGGCGGATGCGCACACCGATGGACATGGCTTCGGCATCGGGCGCCTCGAAGCGCTTGGGCAACCAGCGCAAGCCGAGGAGAATGAGAACGGTGGTGACGATCTCGACAAGGAGCTGCGTGAGCGCAAGATCGGGTGCGGACAGCCAGACGAACGTGATGCAGGTGACGAGGCCGGCCCCACCGAGAAGAACGAGCGCCGCGA
Organism: Rhizobium sp. Leaf384; assembly: GCF_001424065.1. Lineage (GTDB taxonomy): Bacteria > Pseudomonadota > Alphaproteobacteria > Rhizobiales > Rhizobiaceae > Ferranicluibacter. The sequence goes on along the minus strand of NZ_LMQE01000006.1, from coordinate 360,165 downwards.
GGCGGTGGAATTTCGCCTGGTACGCGGCACTGATTGCGCAGGCCATGCCGATCAGCCAGAGGATGGCGAAGACCGGATCGATGTTGCGGAAGGCAAGATCGGCTGGCTGGAAGCGACCCCAGAGCAGCGGCGTCGCTGCAGCGATGACGGCTGCGAAGACGAGAATGCGCATCTGGGGCTGAAGGCGCCTCGTGCCGGCCTTCATTTCCACCATGCGGGCCCACTTCCAGGACAGGGTGAGGAGGATGCGCTCGAAGATGCGCTGACCCTGGAGCTTGCGGAAATAAGGTGGCCCCTCAACGCTGGTCGCCAGGTAGGGGCGCATGACGACATAGAGCAGGATGCCGGCAACGAGCGCAAACAGGCTCATGAAGAACGGCAGGTTCCAGCCATGCCAGACGGCAAGGCTGTAGACCGGCGTCGCGTCGCGCAGGACGGAGATCACGGCCGTGTGCAGCAGCGGTCCGATGGTCAGGCTCGGCACGACGCCAACCACGAGGCAGGCAAGCACCAGAAAGCCGATCGGCGCGATCATCCAGTGCGGCGGCTCGTGTGGCTCGCTCGGCAGATCGTGCGGCTTGGGGCCGAAGAAGACGGCGTAGATGAAGCGCAGGGAATAGGTGACCGCAAAGAGGCTCGCCAGCGTCGCGATATAGGGCGTCAGCGTGTCGAGCAGGTTGATCCGGTGCGTTTCGATGGCTTCGGCAAAGAACATTTCCTTGGAAATGAACCCGTTGAGCAAGGGTACTCCGGCCATGGACGCGCTTGCGACCATGGCCAGCGTGGCGGTTATCGGCATGTATTTGAAGAGCCCGCTCAGGCGCCGCATGTCGCGGGTGCCCGTCTCGTGGTCGATGATGCCGGCGGCCATGAAGAGCGACGCCTTGAAGGTCGCGTGATTCATCGTGTGGAAGATCGCGGCGACGGCGGCCAGCGGACTGCCGAGGCTCAAAAGGACGGTGATGAGGCCGAGGTGACTAATGGTGGAATAGGCAAGAAGCCCTTTGAGATCCTGCTGGAAGATCGCAAAATAGGCGCTGAGGAGCAGTGTCGAGAGCCCGGCGAGGCCAACCAGCCAGAACCAGGCCTCTGTGCCGGCCATCACCGGCCAGAAGCGGGTGAGAAGAAAAACGCCGGCCTTGACCAGCGTGGCCGAATGCAGAAAGGCCGAAACGGGCGTGGGGGCCGCCATGGCGTGCGGCAACCAGAAATGGAATGGAAATTGCGCGCTCTTGGTCAGGGCACCCATGAGCACCAAGACGAGGATCACCAGATAGAGAGGGTGGTTGCGGATCGCATCGCCCGAGGCGAGCACCACGTCGAGATCGTAGCTGCCGACGACATGGCCGATCAGCAGCAATCCGACGAAGAGGCAGAGACCACCTGTTCCGGTGACGGTGAGCGCCATGCGGGCGCCGTCGCGCGCATTGGCATTGTGATACCAGTAGCCGATCAGGAGGAACGAGATGATGCTCGTCAGTTCCCAGAAGATCGACAGAAGAATGAGATTGCCCGACAGGACGAGGCCCAGCATTGCGCCCATGAAGGCAAGAAACAGCGAGAAGAAACGCGGAACAGGATCTTCCGCCGACATGTAGTACCGTGCATAGACCACGACCAGGAGCGCGATCGCGCTGATCAGGGCCGAGAACAGCCAGGAGAAACCGTCCATCCGCAGCGTGAAGTTCAGCCCGTATTGCGGAATCCAGGCGATGTCATAGCGCAGGACACGGCCCTCGATGACAAAGACGTAAAGCGATGTCGTGATCGCCAGGCAAAGGAAGGCAATGGAGCCCGAGAGCCAGGCTGCCAGCGTGCTGCGATCGCTCGGCAGACTGATGGCGATGAGGCTTCCCACGAACGGCGTGAGCACGAGCAAGAGCAGCAGGTTTTGCGCGATCTCTATGGTCATTTCCCCAGTTTGATCGTTACGATGTCGGCTCTACGCGCTCACCCGAGCACGAGCTTGACGGACGCTTCGAGGCCGAGGGGCCCGAAGGGTCTGCGTGAACGAAGACAGCGCGACATGCCGAATTTTATGCCGGTATTCTGCCGCGAAGCCAACCCGCGAAAGTGGCAAATAGCCCCCATCTGTCGTTTTTCCAGTTTGTCTTATGAACCTCGCCGGTGTTTTTGACGGATGCCCAACCTCGCGTACCGTCTCATCGCCGGGAAGACCAAGAAAACATCCTGTTATCTCTCCGTGATCTCGGCGTCTGCGCGCGTGCCGATGACAGGAGACGTCGTTCTGCACACGCGATGGTTCTCGCCGCGGCGATTGCAGGGCACTGTCCTGAAATGCGAAACGCACCGGAGACGGGGTCTCCGGTGCGTTTCGCATCGATCAATCAGGGATGACTTACTTCGTGGCGATTTCGATGCCCGAGCCGCCGCCGAGGGCAACGTTGAGGGCGACGTAATTGGCCGCGAGACTGCGAATGGCAGACGCGAGCTGGATGCGGCTATCAGACAGCGTACGTTCGGCGTCGAGGACGTCGAGCAGCGAGGTTGCGCCGCCGCGGTAGCTTTCACGTGCAAGGCCGAGCGCCTGTTCCGAGGATGCGACCACGCGGCGAAGGGCCGAGACGGTCTCATAGTTCTTGCGCAACGCGATCATCGCGTTCTCGACTTCCTCGATGCCGTTGAGCACGGTCTGCTTCCACGCGAGGTACTGTTCCTGCGCAGCGGAGCGCTGCGCTTCGACGTTGGCGCGCAGGCGGCCACCGTTAAAGATCGGAACGTCGAGCGTCGGGCCGAAGGACCAGCTCGTCAGGTTGCCGGTCACGGTGTTGCCGAACGTGCGGCCGGCATTGATCGAGCCGCTGAGCGAGAGGCTCGGATAGAGCTGCGCTTCGGCAACGCCGATATCTGCGGTCGCAGCGGCCAGCTGGCGCTCGGCGACGCGGATGTCGGGACGATTGCGCACGAGATCGGCGGGAACGCCGACCTTGGTGTTGAACTTCGGCCATGGCTGAGCCCGGCCGCGCATCAGATCAGCGGTCACCGAGGTCGCGGGAAGACCGAGCAGTGTGGCGATGTGGTTGGCAGCCTGATGGAAGCCGGTCTCGTAAGCCGGAAGTTCGGCAAGCGTCGAATTCACGAGACCTTCGGCCTGCACGACGTCGAGGCTCGATGCGGCGCCGGCGCTGCGGATATCGTTGGTCAGTTTCAATGTCTCGCGCCGCGAGGACAGGCTCAGCCGGGCGAGCGCCAGGGCTTCCTGATTGTAGCGGGCGTCGATGTAGGACGTCACGAGATCGGAGAGATAGGCGAGACGGGCCACATTGATGTTGTTGTACGCGGCGTCGAGCGAAGCGTTGGCGCTTTCGCGAGCACGTCGATACTGGCCGAAGAGATCAAGCAGCCAGGAGGCGCCAAGACCGCTGTCGAGCGACTTGGTTTCGGTGTGGTTGATGCCGGAGGTCTTGCGAAGATAGGAGCCGTCGGAGCCTTGCACGTTGCCGGAAGCGCTGCCGTTCAGCGCGGGGAGGGCGTCGGCGCTGGCGATCACGACGTTTGCACGCGCCTGCACGATGCGCTCGATCGACTGCTGAACGTCCAGGTTCTGGTTCATGCCCTGTGCGACGAGGCTGTCGAGCTTCTTGTCGCGAAAACTCTGCCACCAGGGGTTCAGGGTGACGTTCGCAGCAGGGGTGTCGGCCTTGGAAAACTTGGCGGGCAGGTTGTCAGCGGGCGTCTGGTAATCCGGACCCACCACGCAGCCGGACAGCAGGAGCATGCTCATGGGAAGGAGCGCTTGAGCAATCTTCATAAAGGTCCCCATCCGGCAGGTGATGCGCCGGTAACGAATGATTCACATCTGGTCTTTAGCATGTTCACCACCCGAAGCGAGGAAACAATCCCAAAGCTGAGGGCCTTCCGCATTATTGTGCGCCAGTGTTCCCCGCATGCCACGCTCGGCCGTCTTTTTGCGCACGCGCATCAACGGCACATCGTGCGGGCGTTTTGGCCAAATCTCTGATTTTAAAGACGAAAGAGCGCCTGTCTCATTCCGCGACACATGCCGAGACATCGTTATCCCAATTCCCCGTTCGGCCGTTGTCCTAAAGGCGGCGGCGGCCCTTCAGCCGGTTCTGGCCGGTCAGCGGCGTGTCGGACAGGGCTTTGCCTGCGGACCTTCGAGGCCCGCGGCAGCATCCCTGTCTGGGCGTCCTGGACGAGAATTGGGCGCCGGTCAGAGATCGTCGGTCGTCGGCGCGCTTGTGTCGATCATCGATACGAGGGTCTCCAGACGGTCGGCGTCACGCGGCAACTTATCGGTGCGCAGGCGGGAGATCCGCGGAAACCGCATGGCAACGCCCGATTTGTGGCGGGAGGAGAAAGCAATGCCTTCGAACGCCACCTCGACCACAAATCCCTGATCGGGTTCCGCCCGCACGGAGCGCACCGGGCCGAACCGCTCGATCGTATTGTTGCGAACGTAGCGGTCGAGCACTTCGAGTTCGGCATCGGTAAAGCCGAAATAGGCCTTGCCCACGGGGACGAGGAGGTCACCCTTGTCGCCGTGTGTCCAGACGCCGAAGGTGAAATCCGAATAATAGCTCGACCGCTTGCCGTGACCCCGCTGTGCGTACATTAGGACGGCGTCGATGTTGTAGGGCTCGCGCTTCCACTTGAACCAGGGGCCCTTCATTCGTCCCGGCGTGTAAGGCGAATCGCGACGCTTCAGCATGATCCCCTCGATCACGGGATCCGGCGGCGCGGTCCGCAACCGGTCGAGCTCCTCCCAGGACGAGAACGGGACGAGCGGAGACAGGTCAAAATGGAGCGGCGGTGTGGTGGCGATCAGTTTTGTAAGCGCCTCTCGTCTGACGTCGAAGGGCTCCGGGCGCATGTCGCGCGGTCCGTCGAACAGCAGGTCGTAACCGCGCAGGAAGGCGGGGTACTCTTCGATCGTCTTGCGCGTGACCGCCTTGCGGTTGAGGCGCTGCTGCAAGTCGGAAAAGCTGCGCGTCGCCTGGTTGGAGCGGAGCGTACCCCCGACCAAGAGCTCGCCGTCGATGACCCCCTCGAAATCGACCGCTTCAAGGATATCCGGAAAAGCGCCGGAGATATCGTCGCCGCTGCGGGAATAGAGCCGACGCGTGCCGGAGAGATTTGCAAGCTGGACGCGAATGCCGTCCCATTTCCATTCTGCCACGAAATCGGCGGGGTCGAGGTTGTCGAGATCCTTGTCGCCAACAGGGGTCGCCAGCATGACGGAGTGAAAGACCGCCGGCATGGTCAGTTCCGGGCGACCGGAATGACCGTCAAGCCAGGCGAACAGCTCGACATAAGGCGGCAGCAGGCCGTGCCAGAGGGTTTCGATCTCGGTGACATCGACCGCGCCCATCTCGCCCAGCGCCTGCTTGACGAGGCGCGACGAGACGCCGATGCGCATGGAGCCGGTGATGAGCTTCAGAAACGCGAAGCGGCTCGAGCCATCGAGGCGGTCGAGCAACGAGCGCACGAGACTGCGCACGTCCGCGCGCCCCACGGACTGCAGCTTTTCGACGATCGATCCGAGCGAGAGATCGCCAATTTCGGCCTCATCCGGCTCGCAGCCTTCCCAGACGAGCGAGATGGTCTCGGCAAGATCGCCCACGTAGTCATAGGAATACTGGAAAAGCACCGGGTCCATCCGCTCCAGCATCAGCTGCCGGAGCACGTTGGGCTTCACGACCGATAGCGTCAGCGTTCCCGCAAGCGCCGCAAGGGCGTGACCGCGATCCGGGTCGGGTGCCGTGCGGAAGTAGTCGGTCAGGAGCCGGATCTTCGCGTTGCGGGAGGGGGTGAGGACAAGACGGTCCAAGAGTTCGGCGAAATCCCGCATCATTCACCCTCGTCGTCATAGCCGACCAGGTGCAGCGGCCGGGCCTTGATGCCCTCCAGCTCGCACCAGCGGACCAGCGCTTCTTCACGCCCGTGGGTCACCCACACCTGCCCGGGGCGGATTTCACGAATGGTATCGGTGAGTTCCGCCCAATCGCAGTGGTCGGAGATGATGATCGGCAACTCGACCCCGCGCTGCTTGGCCCGCTGGCGCACGAGCATCCAGCCCGAAGCAAAGATCGGAATCGGGTCGGGAAAGCGTCGCGCCCATTTGTCGGCAAAGGCCGAAGGCGGCCCGATGACCACGGCACCGGCAAACGCCGGCTTTTCCTTTGCGGTCACGGTTGCCGGACGGAGTTCGCCGAGCGGGATACCCTTGGAGAGATAGTAGTCACAGAGCTTGACGAGCGCGCCATGGATATAGATCGGCTCATGGTAGCCCGCTTCGCGCAGCAGCATGATGACGCGCTGGGCTTTGCCGAGTGCGTAGGCGCCGACCAGATGGGCGCGTTCCGGAAACTGGCGCAGCGAGGTCAGCAATTTTCCGACCTCGTCGGCATCCGGTGGATGGTGGAAGACGGGCAGGCCGAACGTCGCCTCCGTGATGAAGACATCGCAGGGCACCGGCTCGAAGGGAAGACATGTCGGGTCGCGGCGACGCTTGTAGTCGCCGGAAACGACGATCTTCGTCCCGCCGCGGCTGACGGCGATTTGCGCAGAGCCGAGAACATGACCTGCCGGATGGAAGCTCACGGTCACATCGCCGATCGTCATCGTTTCCCGCAGCGCCGCTTCCTGCGGCTGGCGGCAGAAATCGGCGCCGTAGCGGATCGCCATGATCTCCAGTGTCTCCCGCGTCGCCAGCACCTCGCCGTGGCCGGATCGGGCGTGGTCTGCGTGACCATGGGTGATCAGAGCCTTGTCGACCGGATGCACCGGATCGATGTAAAAGCCGCCCGCTTCGCAGAACAGGCCCTTGGGCGTGGGGTAAAGCAGGGTTTCCGGTTTCATGATTCTGTAGATAGCCGCACCGGAGCCGGCCGCCAGAGAGGCGACCAGGATTCTTTGTGGTGCGGCGATCTCGGACTAGACGCGCGACAGCGTCTCGGTGATCAGCGCCATGACGGCGTCGGCATCGATATCCGTGCACACGGTCTGGCTCGGCAACCCGTCCCAGGGGCTTGGCGGGAAGGCGCGACCGTCGGCCTTCTGAATGGTCTGTCCATCCGCAATGCCGCCGCAGACGACGCGGATCGCACCGGTGCGCGTGGTGAAAAGCTCTGGCGCCACGACGTAGACGCAGGCGCAGCTGTCATGCACGACCATGCCGTCGTCCACGATGTGGGCGTAGAAATCGATGTAGAAGTCGGAGATGTCGGCCAGCAGCTTTGCCCGTGGACTGGCTGTCGCGATGCTGGCCAGGGCGGAGCGGGTCATGACCGTCTTCATCGTCACGTCGAGGCCGATCGCGATGACGGGCCAGGCAGCGCCCATCACGATGTCGGCGGCTTCAGGGTCGCCATGGATATTGGCTTCGGCCGCCGGCGTGATGTTGCCGGCGACATCAAAGGCGCCGCCCATGATGACGACCGCCTTGACCAGGGACACGATCCCGGGATCTTCCGCCAGCGCCCGGGCAAGATTGGTCATACGGCCGACAGCGACGAGCGTAACCTCGCCGGGATGAGCGCGCACCGTGTCGATGATGAAGCGGTGTGCAGGGCGCGCATCCGGCTCCCCGTCGACCGTATCCGGCACACCGATATTGCCGAGACCGTCATGGCCGTGGATCATCACGGGCCAGCCGGCGTGGGCGCGGGCGGGGTCGATCGTCTCGCCCACGCCCTTGGCGACCGGTGCTGGAATCTGCCAGGCCTTCTTCAGGAACAGAGCGTTGCGGGTCGTCGTCTCGATGGAGGCATTGCCGAAGATCGTGGTGATGCCCACGAGATCGATGTCAGGGTGCTGGTGCAGGAAAAGCAGCGCCATGGCGTCGTCCACGCCCGGATCGGTATCGAAGATGACTTTGTGCATGATGCTTCCTCAGGTCGTCTTGCCGCGCTGGAAGCGGCGGATGCTGAATGGTGCGAGCGTCGGCTGCTCGCCCTTGTCGAAGAGGTCCGCGACGAGCCGGCCGGTGGTGGCCGACAGCGTCAGGCCGAGATGGCCGTGGCCGAAGGCCAGTGCGATGCGCGGATCATCAGGGCTGAGGCCGATTACGGGCAGACTGTCGGGTGTCGAGGGGCGACGGCCCATCCATTCCGTGCCGCCGGTCTCCGGCAGAGACGGTACGTAGCGGCGCATCTTCGTGCGCATGGCTTTGGCGCGGGCGAAGTTTGCAGGCGCATCCGGCCTTGCCAGTTCCACGGCGCCGCCGACCCGCAGCGCGTTGTCGAACGGAGTGGCGCAGAAACCGTGCTCGGAGAAGAAGATCGGCATGGGCAGCGTCACCTTCGGATCGGCGAAGGTCGTGTTGTAGCCGCGTTCCGTTTCGAGAGGCACGCGCAACCCGAGGCCGCGCACGAGATCGCGCGACCAGACCCCTGCGGCGATCACAGCCTTGTCGAAGAGGTGCCGTGCGCCGGACGACGTGGTGAGCGTGATGCCATCCGAGCCCGGACGCAGCGTGGCGATGCCCGCCTCGACAAAGGTTGCCCGGGCGCGCAGTTGCGCCTGAAGGTCGCGCAGAAAGGTCTCCGGGTGGCGGAAGGTGTGGTAGCCGGCCGAGAAGATGCCGCCGGCAAGCGCGCCTTCGAGCGCGGGTATGCGCGCGCGCACCTCGGCAGGGCTCAGGCGCTCGATGGAAAAGCCGAGAAGCCTTGCCGTTTCGCTCTCATGCCGAAACGCTGCGTCGAGCGACGTCTGGGCGTCGAAGATCGTCATGGCGCCGGTGTGCTGCACGGGATCCACGAGGGCGGCCATGCCCGCCAGATCACGGTGATCGTCGAGCACCGTCCGCATCAGGCCGAGCAAGGCCGTGCGGGTGCGGGCGGCCTGTGCCGGGCGGGCCGAACGCAGGAAGGCGATCAGCCATGGCGTGAGAGCCGGAAGGTCGCTCCACCGCAGGGTCAGCGGACCCAGCGGATCGGCAAGCCAGCGTGGAGCGGACAAAAGCATGTCCGGCCGCGCGATCGGGTCGATTTCGGGAATGGCCATGATGCCGGCATTGCCGACCGAGGCGGGAAGTCCGGCGGCATCCTGCTCGAAGACCGTCACGTCGTGGCCCCGCGCGATCAGGTGGAGTGCCGTCGCACAACCGATGATGCCGCCGCCCACAATGCCGATCCGTGCCATGCCGTGCTGTCCGATGCTCTTGGATTTCGTTCGAGACCCCGGACGGGTCGCACTGCCGGTCCGGCAGACGTCCCTGTCCTTGTACTTGTCCTTGTCCACGGTCATGCGCCATCCGGCCCGTGTCAATCAAGGGGGAAGACAGGGCGGGCATGGTTTTTCGTGCGGCATCGCCGGGCAGCCGCGCGGGGCCGATTAAAGCTTCCTCAACCCCGTTCGTTTACGGTCCGGGCAGGATGTCTGCCGCTGGCAGACCGTTTGGAGCGCGGGATCGGGTATGGAGCGGCTGAGGTGAAAGGCATTTCCCTGAAAGTCCGGCTTTCCAAGAAGCGCCTTCTTGGCGCCGCAGCCTGTCTCGTGGTCATCGGCGGCGGCGCGGCCTATGTCCTGAAGAGCGGCCTCCTGTCGGATGCTGTCAACGAGGCGACGTCGTCCCAGCCCTCCGGTGTCGCCTGCACCACGACCGATTTCATCAAGCTCAATCGCGGCGGCCAGCGCTGGCTGCGCAAATATGTCCGGACGGACAGCGTTGACGGCATCGAGCGTGTGCGCACCGCGCTTCGCGTCGCCGGCGTGCTGGCAAAGGCGGAAAAGGCGGATCTCTATCAGGTCGTCGTGCTCGATCGTGCGGGTCCCGAGGGTCGGGCCAATCTTCGCGGCGCGGCCATCGGGGCCGAGGTGCTGTTTGCGCCGGACCCGACGAAGCTTCCGGACATGGCGCAGCCGTTTATCGCCCGCTACGTCGATGGCAGGGCCAACCCTGTCGGACTGTTCTATGGCGAGCGCAAAACGCTCTCCCCCGACGACATTCGGGCAGCCCTGACCGAAATGACCGACCGCACCGATTGCGAAACGCTGGTGGCCGATTCGGCAGCGCCCGTCGAAGGCGATACGGTCGGAGCGCATGGCAAGCCTGCCGCGCATGGCCAAAGTGCGGGCGAGAGTGCGGGCCAAGGTGCGGGCGAGGGTCACGGCGAACCGGTCGAGGGGCACGGCGCGGCAGCTGACGCTCATGGAGAGGCGGCGGAAGGTCACGAAGCGCCAGCTGCGTCCGGACATGATGCGCCGGATGGCGAGCACGCCGATGGGAAGCCCGCCGATGGGGAGCCCGCCGATGGAGAGCTCGCCGGGCAGCCGGAACCTCAGACACAGGGTGGATGGGTCTCCACCATCACGGCCTGGATCCCGGGCATGGGTGGTAAGGCCGAAGCGGTGCACGGCGCGCCCCAGGAAGCACCGGGCCAGGCTCAACCGGGCATGCTGTCCACCGTCCTGCAACTCATCCCGGGCATGGGTCCCGCCGCGACGGCAGACACGGCCGCAACATCCGACCATGGAACAGCTGACCATGAAACGCCCGAGCAGGCTGTGACCGTCCCGGAGACGGGGCACGAGGCAGCGCATACGGAAGCGGCGGCAGGCAGCCCCGGTGGAGAGGATGCAGCGCACGGGACGCCGGCAGCTTCACAGGATATGTCGAGCCCGACACCCCGAGGGCCTGACACGCAGGAAGCGGCTGGACCGCATGCCGTGACGCCGGAGGAAACCGGCGCCACGCATTGATGGCGACGATCGCCGAGACGGTGTGTCTCAGTCCGCCTTGCGGCGCGCCGGAAAGAGGATGACGTCGCGGATCGACGGCGCGTTGGTCAGCAGCATGACGAGACGATCGACGCCGATGCCGAGACCGCCTGCGGGCGGCATGCCCTGGTCGATCGCGTCCAGGAAGTCGTCGTCCAGCTGCTTTTCCTTCTCGCCGCGGGCATGGGCCTGCTCCAGCTGCTCCACCATGCGGCGGCGCTGCTCTTCGGGATCGTTGAGCTCGGAAAACGCGTTGCCGACTTCCCAGGCGTTGCAATAGGTCTCGAAACGTTCGACCAGGCGCGGCTCGCCGGGCACTTCCTTGGCAAAGGGCGAGATGTCCTTCGGGAAATGCGTGACATGGCTCGGCTGCACAAGCGTGCCTTCGACCTTCTCTTCAAAGATGAAGGCGAGGCATTCACCCCAGGTCCAATCCTTTTCGACCTCGAAGCCGGCTGCCTTGGCGGCGGCGCGCGCTTCCTCGTCCGTCTTGATGGCCAGGAAGTCGATGCCGGTCACGTCCTTCACCGCGTCCGGCATGGGAACGCGCTTGAACGGACCTGCAAATGACAGCGTCTTGTCGCCGAAGGTCACGTCGGTCGAGCCGTGGATCGCCATGGCCAGCGAGGAGAACAGGCGTTCCACGAGGTCCATGATGTCCTCGTAGTCGGCGTAGGCCCAGTAGCACTCCATCATGGTGAATTCCGGATTGTGCCGGGTGGAGACGCCTTCGTTGCGGAAGTTGCGGTTGATTTCGAAAACCTTGTCCGACAGGCCGGACACCAGCGTGCGCTTCAGGAACAGTTCCGGCGCGATGCGCAGGTACATGTCGAGCTTCAGCGTGTTGTGATGCGTCTTGAAGGGTTCGGCGGTGGCCCCGCCATAGACGGAATGCAGCATGGGGGTCTCGACCTCCATGAAGCCGTCTTCCTCCATGAAGCGGCGAATGCCGGAGATAATCCGGGCGCGCTGCTGGAAGCGGAGCTTGCTGTCCTCGTTCGTGAGAATGTCGAGATGCCGCTTGCGATAGCGCAGCTCGATGTCGGAGAGGCCGTGCCACTTCTCCGGCATGGGCAGGAGCGCCTTGGTGAGCATGGTGATCTCCTGCGCATTGATCGTCAGCTCGCCGCGCTTCGTGCGGCGCACGACGCCGGTAACGCCGATGATGTCGCCAATATCGACCATCGGCAGAAGCGCGCGCGCGTCCTCGGGGGTCGTGTCCTTGTGCGAGAAGATCTGGATCTTGCCGGAGGCATCGCGGATGTCCATGAACATGCCGGAATTGCGCGACGAGAAGACGCGACCGGCGACCGTGACCACATCCTCGGTCACGACGTCCGGCTCCAGCGCTTCATACATGTCCGCCAGGGCGCCGTTCGTGATCGTCCGGTGGAAATGCGCGGGGTAGACGTCGCCGATCTGCTCGCGCAGAAGCTTCAGCTTCTGGGCGCGGACCTCGGTGACATCGGAGGAAAGGGCGGTTTCGAGCTTTTCGGTCATGGTTGCCTGTCCTGTGGCGGCGCGGCCGCGCAATGATTTGATCTGCGGTGGTTCTGTTGGAGCGCGCCCTCACCTTGCTCCTCTTTCCGCTTGCGCGGCGAGGAGCATGCCCCACGGCAACCCAGAGGTCCTTAGCCCCGCGCGCGAGGAGAAGGTGCCGTCAGGCGGATGAGGGACGGCCACGCTTCAGGCCTTACTTCCCGGCGTTGGCCGCCATCGCCGCAACCACCTGTCCTGCAACTTTCAAGCGCTGCCGCACGACGGAGCGGCCGAGAATGGCCATGCTGTCGAACAGCGGCAGCGAGCGCGACGAGCCGGAGATGGCGATGAAGAGCGGCGCCAGCACCACCTTCAGCTTCTTGCCCATGCGGTCGGCGCTGGCGCGCAGTTCGGCTTCCACCGACTCCGCGTTCCATTCCACGATGGTTTCGAGGTCCGGCTGCACGGTCTTGAAGATGTCGACCAACTCCTCCGGCGGCGTCTTCACCTTGGCGAAGGACGACGCGTCGAGCCCGAGATCGGCCTTCAGCAAGAAGCCCGCGAGGTCGGGCAGGTCGCCGAGCTTGGAGATGCGCGACTGAGAAAGGCGCAGGCCCTCCTTGATCCGGTCGTTCTCCAAGGCCCAGGACAGCACGCGGCCAATGAATTCCTCTTCCGAAATTCCTTCGCGCAGCCAGCGGCCGTTCAGCCAGTCGAGCTTCTGGACGTCGAAGATCGCGCCGGCCTTCGACAGATTCTCCGGATCGAAATGCTCGGTCAGCTGCGCCATGGTCAGCATCTCCTCGCCTTCGGCGATCTGGATGAAGAACAGGCCGAGGAAGTTCATCAGCGCTTCCGGCAGGTAGCCGAGCGCGGAGTAGTAGGAAATGGATGTCGGGTTCTTGCGCTTGGAGAGCTTCGACTTGTCGGCATTGCGCATCAGCGAAAGATGCATGAACACCGGCGGCTCGAGGCCGAGATAGCGGTAGAGCAGAATATGCTTGGGAACCGAAGACAGCCATTCCTCGCCGCGCGCCACATGGGTGATGCGCATGAGATAGTCGTCCACCACGTTCGCCATGTGGTAGGTCGGCATGCCGTCTGCCTTCAGCAGAACCTGCATATCGACGGCATCCCACGGAATCTCCACGGGTCCGTAGACGCCGTCGACGAAGGCGCAGACACCTTCGGTCGGGATCTTCATGCGCACCACATGGGGCTCGCCGCCGTCCACGCGCCGCGTCACTTCCTCGGCGCTGAGATGCAGGCAAAGCCCGTCATATTTTGGCGGTTTGCCGGCAGCACGCTGCGCCTCCCGCATTTCGGCAAGACGTTCGGATGTGCAGAAACAGCGGAAACCGTGACCGGCGTCGACGATCTTCTCGACGTAGGGCTTGTAGATGTCCTTGCGGTCCGACTGGCGATAGGGGCCATAGGGTCCGCCGATATCGGGACCCTCCGCCCATTCGAGGCCGCACCACTTCAGGGCGTCGAGCACCTTGGCTTCAAATTCCGGGGTCGAGCGCGCGGCGTCGGTGTCCTCGATCCGCAGGATGAAGGTGCCGTTGTTCTTCTTGGCGAAGAGGTAGTTGAACAGCGCGATATAGGCCGTGCCGACATGCGGTTCGCCGGTGGGGGAGGGGGCGATGCGCACCCTGACTGGTGTGTCTGTCATGATCTCGGCCTGTTCACGTGCTGCGGGCGTTTCCAGGCAAGCGCCGCCGCACTGGCCCAGTCATTCGAGGGCGGAGACGCGCGACCGTGCGCCTCGTGGGGCGCGGCCGGGTCTTCAATCGCGGGCGTGAGACCATATTCCCCGCCGCGCGTCAAGGCGGCGGCCATGTCCGGCGGGCTTTCAAAGAGGCAAGGGCCCAACAGATTCTGCCGGGCCCTTGCCTTTAGATCGTCCACAGCATCCGGGCGATCAATGGTGCGTCGGCACCACGCCCGCCTTGGCTGCGCGTTCCCCCTCCCGCTTGCGACGCGAGAACATGTTGAGCGCCTCGACGCCGGCCGAGAACGCCATGGCGGCATAGATGTAGCCTTTGGGGACGTGGACGCCGAAGCCCTCGACGATCAGCGTGCCGCCGATCATCAGCAGGAAGGCGAGCGCCAGCATGACGATCGTCGGGTTCTTCTCGATGAAATTGGCGAGCGGCGTGGCAGCGAGCAGCATGACCGTCACGGCGGTGATGACGGCAATGAACATGATCGGCACGTGCGGCGTCATGCCGACGGCGGTGATGATGCTGTCGATCGAGAAGACGAGGTCGAGCACGAGGATCTGACCGATCGCCGCCCCGAAGGTCATCTTGACGACGTTTTTCCCGGCGCCGACAAGATCTTCCTTGTGGTCTTCCGTATCGACCGAATGGTGGATCTCCTTCGTGGCCTTCCAGACGAGGAAGATGCCGCCGGCGATCAGGATCAGGTCCTTGCCGGAGAAGCCCATGCCTGCGACCGTGAAGAGGTCGGAGTCGAGCTTGACGATCCAGGCGATGGCGAAGAGCAGGCCGAGGCGCATGATGAGCGCAAGGCCGATGCCGATCTTGCGGGCTTTGTCGCGATTTTCAGGCGGCAGCTTGTTCGTCAGAATGGAGATGAAGATCAGGTTGTCGATGCCGAGAACGACTTCCATGACAACAAGCGTGATCAGCGCGATCCAGGCGGCCGGGTCTTGCATGAGCAACAGCAGATCCTGCATCAGGGCGGGTCCTTCCTCGATAGGGTGGCCTCAGCGAGAGGCGCGTAGGGGCCTGCCCAAGGCAGGTGTCAGGGCCACCCATGTAACGAGATTTCGGCATGCGGCAAGTCGCCCGCGGCACGCGAACGCGGTCTCGCCATCACGTTACATCACTTTTTCGCGATATAAAATTTGAGGAACATTGCAATTGCGGACCGGACGGTCCGGTCGATCTCGTCGGCATCGGGAGGGACAGGCAGCCAGCCGAACAGCCGGCGCTTGAAAAGGCCCGGCATGCAGAGCTCGATAAACTGGCGCGCTGCGAGATCCGTATCCTCAATCTCGAGCAGTCCCTCTGCGATCTTGCTTTCCAGATAGGCGCGCAGGATCGAATAGCCGTTTTCCGGCGAAGCCGAAAAGAAGCGATGGCTGAGATCGGGCATGCGCTCGCTGACGTTGAGCACCATCTTCATGCCGCGAACGGTCGTGTCCGAGCACAGGTGGGTGACGAACGTTACGCCGAAGTCCCGGAGAACCGCATCGACGGGTCCATGGTTGGTCTGCATGACATGCTTCATGCTGGCCACGACCTTGGCACGCTCGCGCTCGATCATGGCCGCGAAAAGATCTTCCTTTCCGTCGAAGTAGACATAGATGGTGCCCTTGGACACACCGGCTTCCCGGGTGATGTCGTTCATGCTTGCGGCGTCGAAACCGACGGCCATGAAAATGCGCTTTGCTCCGTCGATGATCTGCTCGCGCTTGACCGGGTCCTCGCCTGCCGCGCGCCGTCCGTTGGTGCCTGCATCCGCGGAAGCAAGGTCGGCTTTCGCCTGCAACGTCGTCACGGCAGGCGCGTCGCCCTCCACGGGCGCCATCGAAGCGTCGGCTCGCTGCAGCGCAGGCATCGCATTCTCCCTTCATTAACTTTTCGAACCGAGCGGTTCGATTTCACTTGATATGCGCGATGGACTTGCCTATGTCAAATCGAACCGAACGGTTCAGTTCAATTATTTGGTTTTCAGGGACGTCGACCATGGCAGGCTCCAGCAAGACATCGGCAGCGCATGTGCGACCGGTCGATCAGGATTATGACACGGCAAAGGATGCACCGAAGGCGCGGAGCGATGAAGCCCCAGCCGCCGTTGCCCCGATTGCCGCACCTGCGCCGGATGCGCCGGAAAAGCAGCCGAAGCGGCGTCGGTTCGTCGTGCCGATTATCGGCCTTGCCGTGCTCGGGGCTGCCGGCTGGTTCGGCTATGAATATTGGACCAACGGCCGCTTCATGATCTCGACGGACGACGCCTATATCGAAGGCGACCTGACATCGATCGCGCCGAAGGTTTCCGGTTATGTGGAAACGGTGAACGTCGTCGCCAACCAGCGGGTCAAGGCGGGCGATCCCCTCGTTACGCTCGACAACGGCGACTACCGGATCGCCGCCGATCAGGCTCAGGCGCAGATCGATACGGAAAAACTGTCTCTTGCGCGGTTCGATGCGCAGATCGCCGGTGCCCAGGCGAGTCTGATGCAGGCCCGAGCGCAAAAGACCGCCTTGGAAGCGACCGTTCGCGGGGCCGAGATCACGCAGAAGCGTGCCAGTGACCTCCAGTCGAAGGCCGTGGGTTCGGTCGCTTCCCTCGACAGTGCCAATGTGGCGCTCGACCAGGCCCGCGCGAACGTGCTGGCCGCGGATGCGACCATCGCCGCCGCCGCCGCGAACGTCTCGGTGCTTCAGGCTCAGCGCGCCGAAGCCGAGAGCACGATCCGCTCTCTGGAACTGTCGCGCGACAAGGCCCAGCGCGACCTCGGATTTACGGTGCTGAAGGCCCCCTATGACGGGGTCGTTGGCAATCTCGCGGTTCAGGATGGCGACCTCGTTTCTGCCGGACAGCGTCTTGCCGCGCTCGTGCCGGTCAACAAGCTCTATATCGACGCGAACTTCAAGGAGACACAGATCGCCGGTCTGGTGCCGGGCTCGAAGGTCAAGGTGCATGTGGATGCCTATGACGACAAGCCGATCGAGGCGACCGTCCAGTCCATCGCGCCGGCCTCCGGATCGGTCTTTTCTCTGCTGCCGCCGGAGAACGCGACCGGCAATTTCACGAAGGTCATCCAGCGCGTGCCGGTGCGCATCGCCCTGCCGCAGGACGTGCTCGACAGCGGGCGCCTCCAGGCCGGCCTCAGTGTCGTCGTCGAGGTCGACACGCGCACGGCTCCGCAGACGACGGATACGGGCAGCCCGCGCTGACCTGTCTGTGCCCGCGGTGACACGCTGAGGCTTTCCACCTCCGGGCGACAGCTGCGCCGCCCGGAATGCTGTCTTTCTGACGATATCGGGCGCTCTGAAATCCGTTGGTGATTTCCGCGCCCGCACGGGAGCAAGCCCATGGCTGCGAGTGCAACTGCCACCGCCGGCGGACGGCCGGGTGCGATGACGGGCGGGTCGCCAGCCCGTCCCGGTGGGGCGGGGTCCGGTGCCAGGACGGGCGCGGAAGAGAAGATGGATCCGCGGCGGCTCATCGCTTTCTTTGCGATGGTCGTCGGCATGTTCATGTCGATCCTCGACATCCAGATCGTTTCCGCGTCGCTTGCCGAAATTCAGGCCGGCATTTCCGCCGGTTCCGACGAGATCGGCTGGGTCCAGACGGCCTATCTCATCGCCGAAGTGATCATGATTCCGCTATCAGGAACGCTGGCGCGCATCGTTTCCACGCGTGTGCTGTTTGCCTGCTCGGCTGCCGGCTTCACGATGGCCAGCGCCTTGGCGGCGACCGCAACCAATATCGACCAGATGATCATCTACCGCGCGCTGCAGGGGTTCATCGGCGGCGGCATGATTCCATCCGTCTTTGCGGCGGCCTTCACCATCTTCCCGCCGTCCAAGCGCAACATCGTCTCGCCCATCATCGGTCTTATCGCGACGCTGGCGCCCACCATCGGCCCGACGGTCGGCGGCTATCTCAGCCATGCGTTCTCCTGGCACTGGCTGTTTCTCGTCAACATTCCGCCCGGGATCGTGGTGGCCATCGTCACCTGGAACTACATCGATTTCGACAAGCCTGAGCTCAGCCTCGTCAAGAAGTTCGACTGGTGGGGGCTTCTCTCCATGGGGGTCTTTCTTGGCTGCCTGGAATACGTTCTGGAGGAGGGCAACACGAACGACTGGTTCAGCGATGGCCACATCGTGCTGGGAGCCGTTGCCTGCGTCGTCGCGGCCGTCGTGTTTTTCTACCGCGTGTTTACGGTCGATTTTCCGGTCGTGGATCTGCGCGCATTCACGAACCGAAACTTCGCCTTCGGTTCGCTCTTCTCGTTCATCATGGGGATCGGGCTCTACGGGCTGACCTACCTCTATCCGCTCTATCTCGGGCAGATTCGCCATTATGATTCGCTGATGATCGGCGAGACCATGTTCGTTTCCGGCGTTGCCATGTTCTGCACGGCGCCTGTCGCCGGCATTCTTTCGGGCAAGTTCGATCCGCGCGTGCTGATGGTGATCGGCTTTGCGTCGTTTTCGAGCGGCACCTACATCATGACGAACATCACGACGGACTGGGATTTCTACGAACTCCTGGTGCCGCAGATCCTGCGCGGCTTCGGCATGATGATGTGCATGGTGCCGATCAACAATGTGGCGCTCGGCACGCTGGCGCCCGACAGGATCCGCGGTGCGTCCGGCGTCTTCAACCTGACGCGAAATCTCGGCGGCGCCGTGGGTTTGGCCGCGATCAACACGATTCTCACGCGGCGGCAGGACGTGCACTACGCCCAGCTTTCCGAGCATGTGACGTGGAGCAACCCGGAGGCGATGTCTCAGCTGAACCAGATCGCCGGCAACTACAATGCCCACGGAATGGACGGCACGACCATCGCCATGAAGCAGCTGGCCGGCATCGTCCAGCGGCAGGCATCCATCCTGTCCTTTGCGGATATCTTCGTCTTGCTGACCTGCCTTTTCGGCGCGCTCATCTTCTGCGTCCTCGTGATCCAGAAGCCGAAGCCGGTGGCGCCAAGTGCTGGCGGCGGCCACTGAACGCTCCGTCTTTGCCCTGATCGACGCCGCCGCAAGGCGGCGTTTTTCGCTTTCGCGAGCCGACACCGAATTTCTGATTTACGTACATCAAGATTTCCTCTAGATCTCGTATCCGGAGGAAACATGCGACCGACCGTTCACGATATCGCTGCAGAAGCGGGCGTCAGCCTTGCGACGGTTGATCGGGTTCTCAACCGCCGGCCGGGCGTCAAGGATGCGACGCGGCTGCGGGTCGAGGCGGCCATCGCGGCGATCGGGTTCGTTCGCGACATGGCCGCTGCAAACCTCGCCAAGAGCCGGGTCTATCCCTTCACCTTCATTCTTCCGGCGGGCGACAACTCGTTCATGCGCGGTCTCGAGCGGCATGTGCGCGAGGCCATGGCGCGGCCCGCAGCCGATCGCGTCGCGATCTCTCTCGTCATCGTCCCGCCGTTCGACGGTGCCGCCGTTGCCCGTGCGCTCGACGCAGCCAAGGTGCAGGACCCTGCGGGTATCGCCGTCGTGGCTGTGGATGCGCCCGAAGTCATGGACGCCGCGTTGCGCGTGCAGGCCTCCGGCATTCCGCTGGTGACGCTGGTGTCCGATCTCGGAGCGTCCTGTCGCGATCATTTCGCCGGAATCGACAACCATGCTGCAGGGCGCACCGCCGGCAGCCTGATGCGACGCTTCGTCGGCCGCGTGCCCTCTGCGACAGAGACGATCGCAGTGCTGGCCGGCTCCATGCTGGTCCGCGACCATCGGGACAGGCTCGAGGGCTTCAGGTCCGCACTGTCGGAAACCTGCACACTGCTGCCTGTGCTCGAGGGTCAGGACGATCCCGCGGCGACCGAACGCCTGATCGCAGATCTCTTGGCCCGGCATCCCGATGTCGCCGGGATCTACAGTCTCGGCGCGGGAAATCGGGGTCTCATCGCGGCGCTTCAGCGGCATTCGGGACCGCGACCTCGCGCTGTCATCGCCCACGAACTGACGCCGCACACGCGCGCCGCCCTCGAAGCCGATCTCATCGATGCCGTGCTCAACCAGGATGCCGGCCATGAGGTGCGCAGCGCGATCCGCGTTCTCAAGGCCAAGGCGGATGGCATTCCTGCCGTCGAAGCGCAGGAACGCATCCGTATCGATATCTTTCTCAAGGACAACCTCCCTTTCCCGGACGAGGCGGACGGCAAGGTGCTTCGCCCCTCGGGGTCGGGAAGCGGCGAAAACTAGGAGCATTTCATGTATCTCGGCATCGATCTCGGCACATCCGGCGTCAAGGCGCTGCTCATCGACGGCGATCAGCGCATCGTCGGTTCGGCGACAGGTGCCTGCGATGTGCTGCGCCCCCATCCCGGCTGGTCCGAGCAGGACCCGGCCGACTGGATCCGGGCCACGCAGGAGGCGATTTCCGGGCTGAAGGCGTCGCATCCTGCAGAGCTTGCGGCCGTGCGCGGAATCGGCCTCTCCGGTCATATGCACGGCGCAACGCTGCTCGACGATCGCGACAGCGTGTTGCGACCCTGCATCCTGTGGAACGATACGCGGTCCCATGCGGAAGCGGCGGCGCTCGATGCCGATCCGCAGTTCCGCGCCATCACCGGCAACATCGTCTTTCCCGGTTTCACCGCGCCGAAGCTTGTCTGGGTTGCCAAGCATGAACCGGAAGTCTTTGCCAAGGTGCGCTGGGTGCTGCTGCCCAAGGACTATCTGCGCCTGTGGCTGACCGGCGAGCATATGTCCGAAATGTCGGACTCCGCCGGTACGTCCTGGCTCGATACGGGCAAGCGCGCGTGGTCGGAAAGTCTGCTGGCGGCGACCGGTCTCAGCGAGCGGCAGATGCCGTCGCTGGTCGAGGGCACGGCGCCTGCCGGCACGCTCAAGTCCGAACTCGCGTCCAGCTGGGGCATGGGTGCCGGGGTCGTGGTGGCCGGCGGTGCCGGCGACAACGCGGCGTCCGCCTGCGGCATGGGCACGATCGGCGAAGGTCAGGCCTTCGTCTCGCTTGGCACGTCGGGCGTGCTGTTTGCGGCCAATGGGCGCTATCTGCCCAATCCGGAGAGCGCGGTCCACGCCTTCTGCCATGCGCTGCCGGATACGTGGCACCAGATGGGCGTCATCCTGTCGGCCACCGACGCGCTCAACTGGCATGCGGGCGTTACCGGCCGCAGCGCCTCGGACCTGACGGGGGAACTGGGTGACACGCTGCAGGCTCCGACGGGCGTCACCTTCCTTCCCTATCTCTCGGGCGAGCGTACGCCCCACAACGACGCGACCATCCGCGGCGCCTTCATCGGTCTTGGCCACGAAAGCAGTCGGGCCGTCTTGACCCAGGCGGTGCTGGAGGGCGTATCCTTTGCCATCCGCGACAGCCTTGAGGCTCTGAAAAGCGCAGGCACGCAGCTGCATCGGGTGACGGCGATCGGCGGCGGCTCACGGTCGGCCATCTGGCTTTCCTCGATCGCGACGGCTCTCGGCCTGCCGGTCGATGTGCCTGCCGATGGCGATTTCGGCGCAGCCTTCGGGGCAGCCCGTCTCGGTCTGGTCGCAGCCACAGGTGCCGATCCTCTTTCCGTCTTCACGCCGCCGAAGACCGCCCGGACGATCGAGCCCGTCGCCGCGCTCCGCGAAGCTTACGAAGATGCCTATCAGCGCTACGGCCGGCTCTATCCCGCCATCCGCGCCGCCTACTGATCCCCCTGACATCGACACATGGAGAAGACATCATGAGCACAGGTTATTTCAAGGATATTCAGAAGATCCGCTTCGAAGGGCCTGACAGCGCCAACCCGCTGGCCTTCCGCCACTATGATCCGAACGAAATGGTCATGGGCAAGCGGATGGAGGACCACCTGCGTTTCGCCGTTGCCTACTGGCATACCTTCGTCTGGCCGGGTGGTGATCCCTTCGGCGGGCAGACCTTCGAACGTCCCTGGTTCGAGGACAGCATGAAGGCCGCCAAGCTCAAGGCCGACGTCGCGTTCGAATTCTTCGATCTGCTGGGTGTTCCCTATTATTGCTTCCACGATGCCGACGTTCGTCCGGAGGGCAAGACCTTCGCGGAAAACACCAGGAACCTGAACGAGATCGTTGATTACTTTGCCGGCAAACAGCAGGAAACCGGCGTCAAGCTTCTCTGGGGCACGGCCAACCTCTTCTCGCATCGCCGCTACATGTCGGGTGCGGCCACCAATCCGGATCCGGACGTGTTTGCCTTTGCCGCCGCGACGGTAAAGACGTGCATGGACGCCACCGTCAAGCTCGGCGGAGAGAACTATGTCCTCTGGGGCGGTCGCGAAGGCTATGAGACGCTTCTCAATACCAACCTGAAGCAGGAACTCGACCAGCTGGGACGTTTCGTCAACATGGTGGTGGAGTACAAGCACAAGATCGGCTTCAAGGGGGCGATCCTGATCGAGCCGAAGCCGCAGGAGCCGACCAAGCACCAGTACGACTACGATGTCGCGACCGTCTACGGCTTCCTGAAATCCTACGGCCTGGAGAACGAGGTCAAGCTGAACATCGAGCAGGGCCACGCCATTCTCGCTGGCCACTCCTTCGAGCACGAGCTTGCGCTGGCCAACGCGCTCGGCCTGTTCGGCTCGATCGACATGAACCGCAACGACTACCAGTCCGGATGGGATACCGATCAGTTCCCCAACAACGTGCCGGAAATGGCGCTGGCCTACTATCAGGTTCTGGCAGGCGGCGGCTTCACCACGGGCGGCACCAACTTCGACGCCAAGCTGCGTCGTCAGTCGCTCGATGCGGAAGACCTGCTCATCGGTCATATCGGCGGGATGGATTGCTGTGCGCGTGGTCTGAAGGCCGCGGCCAAGATGATCGAGGACAAGGCGCTGTCCGGTCCGCTCGACGAGCGCTATGCCGGGTGGAGCACGGAAGAGGGGCGCAAGCGTCTGACATCCATGTCGCTCGAAGATCTCGCAGCCCACGTGGAAGCAACCGATCTCAATCCGCAGCCGCGCTCGGGTCGGCAGGAATATCTGGAGAACGTCGTCAACCGCTACGTCTGAGGCGTATCCGGCACGACGCATGCTGTCCGGCATCGGCGCGTTCGCGAAAGCGGGCGCGCCAATGCCTTTTTTGCGGATACGCATCGCGTACGCAGGTAAATTGTACTTTAACAAGATCTTAGGAACATCGAACACCTCTTCGTGATTGTGTCGACAAAGCTGCTTTACGTACCTCAAAATTTACGCTAGCTTCGATTTCGGAGGAGATTTCAGCGTGATTTCGACAGCACCTTTCGGCGTCTGCGGGGGAGATCCGTCTGTACGCCCAAATGCCTATTTGCGCTTGCACAGCTGCTGTCGTTGCACGGCGGCGCGCACCTTGTTGATGCGGAGCGCTGCATGAGCACTGTTGCCCCGTCGGCGTCACCCGTCCTGCAGACGAGCGGATTGTCCAAGACGTTCGGGATCGTCGAAGTCCTGAAAGGCATCGATCTTTCGATCGAGGCGGGCAAGGTTCATGCGATCATCGGCGAGAACGGCGCCGGCAAGTCGACGCTGATGAAGCTGATTGCCGGCAATCTTCCGCCGACACGCGGACAGATCCTGATCGACGGTCAACCGGTCGCGCTGGCCGGGCCCGTCGATGCGGAAAGCCGCGGCATCGTGCTGGTACACCAGGAAATCCTGCTCGCGCCCGATCTGACCGTCGCCCAGAACATTTATCTCGGCCGTGAGGTCGTCCGGGGACTGACGCTGGACGACAAGGCCATGAACGAGGGCGCGCGCGAGGCGGTTCGCGCGCTGGGCGCCAATATCGATCCGCGCACGATCGTTTCCCGGTTGTCGATCGCCCAGCGGCAACTTGTGCAGATTGCCCGTGTGCTGCTGGTTCCGCATCGCGTCGTCATCTTCGATGAGCCGACCGCGTCCCTCACGCCGCACGAGACAGCGGCGCTGCTGCAGGTGATCCGGCACATCCGTGCCCGTGGCGTGGCGGTTCTCTATATCTCGCACCGCTTGCCGGAGGTGAAGGACATCGCTGACACGGTCACCGTGCTGCGCGACGGCCGGACGGTCGCGACGCACGCGGCTTCCACGCTTCAGCCTGCCGACATGGCGCGGCTCATGGTCGGCCGCGATGTCGCCAAGCTCTATCCCGACCGTGTGTCGGTGGCATCCCGGGAAACGGTGCTCGAGGTGTCCGGTTTGTCCGTGCCCGGCTATGCCGCGGACGCGACGTTCAAGCTGGGCAAGGGCGAGATCCTGGGTTTTGCCGGTCTCGTCGGGGCAGGGCGCACGGAGCTGATGGAGGGGATGGTCGGACTTCGTCCTGCGCATGGCACGATCATGCTGCACGGCCGCCCGGTTCATTTTCGCGACGTGCATGCGAGTCTCAAGGCCGGCATCGTCTATCTCTCGGAAGATCGCAAGGGCAAGGGCCTGCTGCTCGCCAAGGATCTGCGGGTCAATCTGACGCTCGCCTCGCTCGGACGCTTCGTGCGCGGCCTGCAGGTCGATCGCAGGAAGGAAGATGCCGCGCTCGATACGGCGATCCGGGATTTCGACATTCGCACCGGGCGCAAGGATCTGCTCGCCGGCCAGCTTTCCGGCGGCAACCAGCAGAAGCTGCTGATTGCCAAGATGATGATGCTGGATCCGCAGATTGTCATCATCGACGAGCCGACACGCGGGATCGATATCGGGACGAAGGAGCAGATCTATGCCTTCATCGCGCGTCTGGCCGAAGAGGGCCGGTCGATCATCGTGGTTTCCTCGGAGATGCCGGAACTGATCGGCATCTGCGACAGGATCGTCGTGATGCGATCGGGGCGCATCGTCGGCGAAGTCGCCGGCGAGACGATGACGGAAGACGATATTGTCGTGCTGGCCACGGGTGTATCCGGGGGCGTTTCTGGGGAGGCCGCGTGACGCGGGGGACAATGACCAATATCACGGCAGACGGCGCAAAGCCGGCGCGATCCATTCGCAACATCGATCTCGGGGCTGTCGCACCCTTCATCGCCCTGGCGCTTCTTCTGGTGCTCGGTGCCTTTGCGCATCCGAATTTCCTCAGTATCGACAACCTTACCAACGTGCTTGCGCGCAGCGCCTTCATCGCGGTCATCGCGGTCGGGGCGACGTTCGTCATATCCTCGGGCGGGCTGGATCTGTCCGTCGGCGCCATGGTCGCCTTCGTTGCGAGCGTTATGATCCTGTTTCTCAACAGCGGCGCGGCAGGCGATCCGACGATGACCCTGCTTGCCGGCGTGGGGATTGCGGTGCTCGTGGGTGCGGCCTGCGGGCTTGCCAACGGACTGGTGACCACGGTCGGGCGCATCGAGCCCTTCATCGCAACGCTCGGAGCGATGGGCATCTATCGCGGACTGACGACCTGGCTTTCCCAGGGCGGCGCCATCACGCTACGTGATCCCGCCGTACAGTCGCTCTATCGTCCGGCCTATTTCGGCACCATCCTCGGCGTGCCCGTTCCCATCGTCGTGATCTTCGTCACGGCGGCCATCGGCGCGTTCGTGCTTTATCGCACGCGCTACGGCCGGCACGTGGTGGCCGTCGGCTCCAACGAGGACGTCGCGCGCTATTCCGGCATCAAGGTCAACCGCGTCCGCACCATCGCCTACATCATTCAGGGCCTCTGCGTCGCGATCGCGGTACTCATCTACGTGCCCCGGCTCGGCTCGACGTCGGCCACCACCGGCATTCTCTGGGAACTGCAGGCAATCACGGCCGTGGTTGTCGGCGGCACGGCGTTGCGGGGCGGCGTCGGGCGGATCTGGGGAACGATCTGCGGCGCGTTCATCCTGGAGATCGTCGGCAACATCATGCTTCTGTCGAACGTCGTCAGCGAATACCTGCTGAGCGCGATCCAGGGTGCCATCATCATCATCGCCATGCTGGTCCAGAGGTTCCTGATCCGCCGGCCATAAAGATAAGGGTTCGCGGGCGCCCGGGCCAATGCCCAGAAGCCCGCATCATAGGGAGGAGAACACCATGAAGAAACGTATACTGGGACTGGCTTTCGTAATGGCGCTGGCAGGCACGGCCCTGTCCGGAGGAGCGTTCGCACAGGAAACGAAGACGATCGGCGTTTCGATTCCGGCCGCCGATCACGGCTGGACCTCCGGCGTGGTCTTTCATGCCGAGCGGGTCGCCAAGCTGCTGATGGCCGAGCATCCCGGCCTCAACGTCATCGTCAAGACCTCGCCGGACGCGGCCAACCAGGCCAATGCGGTGCAGGACCTGAACACGCAGGGGATCGACGCGCTCGTCATCCTGCCGTCCGATCCGGATCCGCTGGTCAACGCCATCAAGGAGGTCAAGGACAAGGGCAAGTTCGTCACCATCGTCGACCGCGCACCGAGCGTCAACGACGACACGATCCGTGATCTCTACGTGGCGGGCAACAACCCGGCTCTCGGCGAAGTCGCCGGCAAGTACATCGCGGGCAAGACGCCCGACGCCCAGGTCGTCGTTATCCGGGGTCTGCCCATCCCGATCGACCAGCAGCGCCAGGACGGCTTCGACAAGGGCATTGCCGGCTCCAACGTCAAGGTGCTCGACCGCCAGTTCGGCAACTGGAACCGCGACGATGCGTTCAAGGTCATGCAGGACTTCCTGACCAAGTACCAGAAGATCGACGTGGTCTGGTGCCAGGACGACGACATGGCTGTCGGCGTGCTGCAGGCTATCGAACAGTCCGGCCGCAAGGACATCCAGTATGTCGTCGCCGGTGCCGGCTCCAAGGACATGATCAAGAAGGTGATGGACGGCGACACGATGATCCCGGTCGATGTTCTCTATCCGCCGGCGATGGTCGGGACGGCCATGGAACTGACGGCGTCCGCGCTCTACGACCAGGTTCCGGTCAGCGGCACCTATACGCTGGATGCAACGCTCGTGACCAAGGAAAATGCCGAGAAGTTCTACTTCCCGGACTCCCCGTTCTGATCACCGACATCGAGCCGCCTGCGAGACCCGCAGGCGGCTTTTTCATGCGCGGACCGGACAGGTGCGAAGTCCTGCCGCTGGCGGAACGGGTTGCGCCCTCATGTCAGGATGGTACCGTAGAGACGTGCTGCAACGTTACAGCGTAGCAAGGCGGCGCAGAGATATGGACGTGGTGGACCGGTCGGTCCGCTGAACATGATCGCCGCTCCGCGGTCGATCGCCACGATGGAGGAATTGCACAATGAAGACGATCAAGGGGCCGGGTCTGTTCCTGGCACAGTTTGCGGGCGACGAAGCTCCGTTCAATTCCTTCGATGCCATTACGAAATGGGCAGCCGACATCGGCTACAAGGGCGTGCAGGTGCCCACGTGGGACGCGCGCCTGTTCGACCTCAAGAAAGCAGCGGAATCCAAGGGCTATTGCGACGACCTGGCCGGACAGGCGCGCGACAA
The DNA here is from genome assembly GCF_001424065.1 of Rhizobium sp. Leaf384. GTDB lineage: Bacteria > Pseudomonadota > Alphaproteobacteria > Rhizobiales > Rhizobiaceae > Ferranicluibacter. Next base: position 332,894 of record NZ_LMQE01000006.1, on the reverse strand, counting down.
CGGCGTCGTCATCACGGAGCTGTCGACGCACCTCCAGGGACAACTCGTGGCCGTACATCCGGCCTATGACGAAGGTTTCGACGGGTTTGCCGCACCGGAGGTGCGTGGCAACCCGAAGGCCCGGCAGGAATGGGCCGTCGATCAGGTGAAACTTGCGCTGACCGCGTCGAAGCATCTCGGCCTCAACGCCATGGCGAGCTTTTCCGGCGCGCTCGCCTGGCCCTATCTCTACCCGTGGCCGCAGCGCCCTGCAGGGCTGGTGAAGACCGCATTCGACGAACTGGCGAAGCGCTGGAAGCCGATCCTCGACCATGCCGAGGACTGCGGCGTCGACATTTGCTACGAGATCCATCCGGGCGAAGACCTGCATGACGGCATCACCTACGAGATGTTCCTGGAGCGCACCGGCAACCATGCGCGCGCCTGCATGCTCTACGATCCCTCGCACTACATCCTGCAGTGCCTCGACTACCTGGAGAACATCGACATCTACAAGGATCGGATCCGGATGTTCCACGTCAAGGATGCGGAGTTCAACCCGACCGGTCGCCAGGGTGTCTATGGCGGCTTCCAGAGCTGGGTGAACCGGGCCGGCCGCTTCCGCTCGCTTGGCGATGGGCAGGTGGATTTCGGCGCGGTGTTCTCCAAGATGACCGCGAACGACTTCGGCGGTTGGGCCGTCGTCGAGTGGGAATGCGCCTTAAAGCATCCGGAGGACGGCGCCCGGGAAGGGGCCGATTTCGTCAAGCATCACATCATCCGCGTGACGGAAAAGGCGTTCGACGATTTTGCGACCGGCGGCACGGATGACGCCGCCAACCGGCGCATGCTCGGCATCTGAGACGACAGTGCGGTCACGCGACCGGAGCGCGACGACGCGAAGGAAAATGGAGAACGAACATGGCCATCGAAGGTAAAGCAGCGGAGGCGCGCCAGCCGCGCATCCGGCTCGGAATGGTGGGCGGGGGACAAGGCGCCTTTATCGGCGCGGTGCATCGCATGGCGGCGCGTCTCGACGATCAGTTCACGCTGGTCGCGGGCGCATTGTCCTCGACGCTGGAAAAGGCGCAGGCCTCGGGTGCGGAGCTTGGTCTCGACCCGGCCCGGACCTATGCCGACTACAGGCAGATGGCGATCCGCGAGGCCAAGCTGAAGGACGGCATCGAGGCCGTGGCGATCGTGACGCCGAACCATGTGCACTATGAAGCGGCGCGCGAATTCCTGAAGCGCGGCATCCACGTCATCTGCGACAAGCCGCTGACCTCGACGCTCGGCGACGCCCGCAAGCTGAAGGCGCTCGCCGACGAAAGCGAGGCGCTGTTCATCCTCACGCACAATTACACCGGCTATCCCATGGTGCGGCAGGCCCGCGCCATGGTCGCGCGCGGCGATATCGGCACCGTGCGGCTGGTGCAGGTGGAGTATCCACAGGACTGGCTGACGGATGCGGTGGAGAAATCTGGCTCCAAGCAGGCCGAATGGCGCACAGATCCGGCACGCTCCGGCGCCGGCGGCTCGACCGGCGATATCGGCACGCACGCGTACAATCTCGGCGCATTCGTCTCCGGGCTGGAACTGGACGAACTGGCCGCCGATCTCGACAGTTTCGTCGAGGGGCGCGCACTCGATGACAATGCGCATGTCATGCTGCGCTACAAGGAGAAGGACGGCGTGCGCGCCAAGGGCCTGCTCTGGTGCAGCCAGGTGGCGCCGGGCCATGAGAACGGGCTTCAGGTCCGCGTCTACGGCACGAAGGGCGGTCTTGAATGGACGCAGAAGGATCCGAACTATCTCTGGTACACGCCATTCGGTCAGCCAAAGCAGCTTCTGACGCGCATGGGTGCGGGTGCGCTGGATGAGGCCAACCGCGTGTCGCGTATTCCCTCCGGTCACCCCGAGGGCTATCTCGAAGGTTTCGCGACGATCTATGCCGAGGCGGCGCGTGCCATCCAGGCCAAGCGCTCCGGCAGCACGGTCGATCCGGCGGTTACCTATCCCACGATCGACGACGGGATGAAGGGCATGCTGTTCGTGGATGCCTGCGTGCGCTCCTCCAAGCGGAACGGCGCCTGGGTCTCCGTCTGACCCTTTTGCGCGGCCGGGAACGATCGCCACCGGATGCTCGGCATCCGGTGGCTTTTTCGTGGTCTTGGTCGCATCGGTCATCCGGCGTTCATGTTCGCATGGATAGTCTCCCGCGCTTGCCGAGGTTCGGCTCTGGTTTCCCCGCGCGATGGCGTTATGGGCGTCGCCCGGACCGTACGGGACCATGATTGAAGAGGACACGAGTGATGACCGATCCGAAGACGCTTGCTGCGCGCTTTCCGGGCGATTTCCTGTTCGGGGTGGCCACGGCCGCCTTCCAGATCGAGGGGGCGTCGAAAGCGGACGGGCGCAAGCCGTCCATCTGGGACGCCTTCTCCAACATGCCGGGCCGCGTCTTCGGCCGGCATAATGGCGATATCGCCTGCGATCACTACAATCGGCTGGAGGAAGATCTCGATCTTATCGCAAGCCTCGGCGTGCAGGCCTATCGCTTCTCCATCGCCTGGCCGCGCATCATTCCCGATGGCACCGGACCGGTAAACGAGGCAGGCCTCGATTTCTACGACCGGCTCGTGGACGGGTTGAAGGCGCGCAATATCAAGGCATTCGCGACGCTGTATCATTGGGACCTGCCCTTGACGCTCGCCGGCGACGGCGGCTGGACGGCGCGCTCGACGGCGTTTGCGTTCCAGCGCTACGCCCGCACCGTCATCGCCCGTCTCGGTGACCGGCTGGATGCCGTCGCCACCTTCAATGAGCCGTGGTGCTCGGTCTGGCTCAGCCATCTCTATGGCATTCACGCGCCGGGCGAAAAGAACATGGAGGCGGCGCTGCATGCCATGCACGTGACCAACCTTGCCCACGGCCTTGGCGTTGCCGCCGTCCGGGAGGAGCGGGCAAACCTGCCGGTCGGCATCGTCATCAATCCCATGCATATCTATCCCGGCACCGAGAGCGAAGCCGACAAGGCTGCCGCCGAGCGGGCGTTCGATTTCCACAACGGCGTCTTCTTCGGTCCGATCTTCAAGGGTGCCTATCCCGACAGCGTGCTTAAGGCCCTCGGGTCCCGCATGCCGGAGGTCGAGGCCGGCGACATGGCGGTCATCAGCCAGAAGCTCGACTGGTGGGGAGTGAACTACTATACGCCGATGCGTGTCAGCGACGATCCGACCGAGGGTGTCGCGTTTCCCGCAACCAAGCCGGCCCCCTTCGTCAACGAGGCAAAGACCGATATCGGTTGGGAGATCTTCCCGCAGGCGCTCGGCGACCTCATCCGGACCGTCAACGAGCGCTACGACCTGCCCGATTGCTACATCACCGAAAACGGCGCCTGCTACAACATGGGCATCGAGAACGGCGAAGTGAACGACCAGCCACGCCTTGACTATATCGCGGAGCATCTCGCGGTCACGGCCGACCTGATTTCCGAGGGCTATCCTATGAAGGGCTACTTCGCCTGGAGCCTCATGGACAATTTCGAGTGGGCGGAAGGTTACCGGATGCGGTTCGGCATCGTCCATGTCGATTACGAGACACAGGTTCGTACCATCAAGAAAAGCGGCCTCTGGTACAGGGATCTCGCGCAAGCGTTTCCGAAAGGCAACCATGCGGAGACCGTCTCGGACAAGGTTTCCTGACGTCCCGTCTTACACGGCCGTCTTACCCGGCCAACTTACTCTGCCAGCTTACCCGGCCAGGCGGCGATGAAGGATATTCACGCCGCCGACATCCGTTTCGAGCCTGTTCCAGCCCCGCCGCTCGTAGAACGGCGTGTTCTCGGGTGTGCAATAGAGATGGATTTCGGGCGCCAGCCCGGAAACCTTGTCCAGAGCTGTGTCGATCAGGCGTTCGCCGACACCCTGGCGGCGTGCGCCGTCCTCGACCCAGAGGGCTGCAAGCCAGGGCCGGTATTGCGGGCGTGCCGGCATGTTGTCCTCGATGACGGAGACGGTGCCGCAGAAGACATCGCCGCGATGGGCGATCAGGCCGATCGGTATGCCGGTCGAGCCGAGGTTTTCGTCGATCTTCCGTGCCAGTTGATCGCGCGTGATCAGCCCCTCGTCGCGCCACCAGGCGGTCCAGAGGCGGTCGGTCATGATCGCGCGGAAGTGCGGCACGTCCCGCAGGTCGGATATGATGATGTCGCCGGGCACCGGTTCAGCTTCCCAGATGCTTCGAACCGCGCTTCTTCGCGAGCTCGATCTGCCGCTGCCGCTGCCGGTAGCGTTCGCGATCCTCGTCCGTCCGCGTGTCGTGGCAATGGACGCAGGCGACGCCTTCCTCATGCACGGGCGACGCGCGCTCTTCCGCCGTCAGAGGCTGGCGGCAGGCATGGCACAGCGTGTGCTCGCCTTCGCCCAGTCCGTGCGTGACAGACACCCGATCGTCAAACACGAAGCAGGCGCCTTCCCACAGGCTGTCCTGCGGCGGCGTTTCCTCCAGATATTTCAGAATGCCGCCCTTGAGGTGGTAGACGTCATCGAATCCCTGGCTCTTCATGAAGGCCGTCGCCTTCTCACAACGGATGCCGCCGGTGCAATACATCGCGATCTTCGGCTTGTTGTGGAGGCCGGTGTGGTTCTTCACCCAGTCCGGAAATTCCCGGAAGGTCTTGGTCTGCGGATCGAGCGCGCCACGGAAGGTGCCGATCGCCGTTTCATAATCGTTGCGCGTGTCGATCACCAGCGTGTCCGGATCCGAGATCAGCGCATTCCAGTCCTTCGGTTCCACATAGGTGCCGACGATCGCCAGGGGGTCGATGTCCTCGACGCCCATGGTGACGATCTCCTTCTTGATCCGCACTTTCATGCGGAGGAAGGGCATGGCCGCGGCCCGGCTTTCCTTGTGTTCCAGGTCCCGGAATTCCGGCTGGCCGCGCAGAAAGGCGAGGACGGCTGCGATGCCGGCATCCGTGCCGGCGATCGTCCCGTTGATGCCCTCCTGCGCGAGGAGAAGCGTACCTTTCACGCCGTGCTCGTCGCAGACCGTCTGCACCGGGTCGCGCAGGTCCGCGAACCGGTGCAGACGGGCGAAATGATAGAGGGCCGCGACCAGAAACGAGCCTTGGGCTTCCGGGGGCAGTGTCGTTGCGCTGTTCGTCATGGGCGGTGAAATACCGCGTTCGGCGCGCGCGCGCAATCACCGGGCCGAATCCAGACGGACGTCAACCCTGCTCGGATGGACGAAAGGCGCGCAGGCGGTGACCGTCCGGATCGGTGGCCGTAAACGTGTAGCCGAAATCCGCCTCGACCGGCGGCTGGAGGATGGGCAAGCCCTGCGCCTTCCATCTTTCATGGCAAGCATCCACGGCCTCGCAGCTCTCCAGGACGAAGCAGAGTTCGGCACTTCCGGCGGGTACATGCACGGGCGGCTCGATGGTGTGTTTCGACCAGAGACCGAGCATGGTCGCGGGATTCATGCGGAAGAGCGCGAAGGTTTCCTGCGCTTCCAGAGGGGCCGTGCCGAGCAGGGTTTCGTAGAAGATGGCGCTTGTCAGCGGTTTATCGACGGCAAGAAGAATGTAGGTCGGTTGCATGGAGGTCTCCTGAGCGCCAGCCTGTCTGGCCATCAGGGTCTAGGACGGACCCCTGTCAGTTTCCGTCAGCATGGCACTTCCGGCGCGGTGTCTTTGGTAAGATAAACATTACATGTCGTGCACGATGCCGTTTTCACGGCGCCATTCCGCCAGGAGCACCTCGTTGCGGCGCGGATATAGCTTCTGCGTCGGAGTCACCGTTATCATGCGGTCGATGCGAAAGTGCCGGAACCCTTGCCGCAGTTCACACCAGGCGACGAGAATGCGCAGGCCTTCGAAATAGCCAAGCGCCACCGGCCAGATACGACGTGTCGTCTCCTGCGCCCGCTCGTCGCGATAAGCGATGTCGAGCTTGATGCCGGCCTTGATGGCGTCGCGAAGTGCGCCGAGATCCCTGTCGGGTTCCTGGCCACGGCGGATGTTCGGGACAAGAAGAGCGGATGTTTCGAGATCTCGCCGAAGGTCGTCCGGGAGAACCGCAGCGATCTTTGCGAGAGCATGGGCTGCGGATTGCCTCAGACGTTCGTCGGTGTTGGCGCGGACCCAGCGCGCGCCCAGCACCAGCGCCTCGATCTCCTCGCTCGACAGCATGATCGGCGGCAGGAGGAAGCCCGGATGGAGAACATAGCCAAGACCCGGTTCGCCGGTGATGTGGGCGCCCTGGGCCTGCAGCGTCGCGATGTCGCGGTAGAGCGTACGCAGGCTCACGCCGGTGGCCTCCGCCAGGGCGGCGCCACTGACCGGCCGGCGATGCGTGCGCAGGGTCTGCAGGAGATCGAGAAGACGGGCGGAACGGGACATCCCGAAGCAATAGCGGCCAGACGCGAGCATCTCAACTGCGCGCAGCCGGGACAGGACTGTCTCCGCTCTTAGGTGATCGTGCTTCAGGCGGCCGCGAGCCAGAGGATCGCGATGCGTTCTGCTTCCTTGCCGGCCACATCACCGAAAAGGGTATCGGCCTCGACGAGCGCGTGCCGTTCCTCGGCGCGCAGTTCCAGGCCGATCGCGTGGCGCAAGATGGCAATGTCCTGGGGCGGCAGCAGCTCGGGCTCGCGGGCGAGCGTGTCGGCGAGGACGGCGAGATCGTGAATGAAGCCCAGCCGGTCGATCAGCGCCTTGACGTTTCGCTCGCGCGCCAGGATCACGCCGGGCCATGCCGCCTGCAGCAGAAGATGGTAGAAGCGATAGTCCTGCGTCCGCTTGCGCAGCGTGTGGAAGTGATCGGGCGTGGGATGCTCGTGGCTGGACGCCAAGGCGATCTGGGCCCGCTCGACCGCCTTCCGCCAGGACGCTGCCAGCATGTAGGCCGTCGGACGCACGCCATTGGGAAAGGCGCGTTTTTCCGCTGCGAGCCTGGCATCGCGCAGGTCGGCGATCATGGCGTCGATCGTTTCGTCGAGATCGCTTTCCGCCGTCACTACCCAGCCCTTGCGGACCCGCAATGCTTCGACCGCGCGCTCGGCCGCGGCCCGCTCCTCGCCCGACAGGCGCTCCGTCAGGGCCGTTGCGGTGTCGATCAGCGCCGTCGCATCGCGCAGGTCGGCCACGCTGCGCGCGGTGGACCGCAAACGCGCATTCTCTCGCTTGTAGAACTTGCCGGCTTCCGGGGCGGCGAGCCGGTAGAGCGCACGTGTCCGTTTCAGGCAACGGCGCGCGACATGGATCGCTTTGGAGGTACCGTCGGGCCGCAGTTCAAGGGCGGCAATCGCCTTGCCGAGCTCTCGGCCTGCAATGCGCTGGAACTCATCGGTGAAGCGTCTTGCCGGCTTCAGTCTGTAGGCCATGGTCGTTCCTATGTGGTTTTCTGGGCACTCGAACCCGCAGGCGGCGCAAGGGTAAGATCGGGACGCAGCTTGTCGCGCTGCGTTGCCAGAGCAAAATTGGAGTATCGCCGGTCATCCGTGACCTCCTCGCCAATCCAGTCGGGCATGGCAAGGGAGTCGGTTTCCGTTTGCATTTCGACCTCGGCAACGATCAGTCCGGCATAGGGTTCCTCGAAAACATCGACCTCCCAGACATGTGTTTCGCCTTGCACCCGGTACCGCGTCTTGGCGATCACGGTGCCGATGGCGGATGCGATCAGCTCCTCGCCGTCGGCGAGCGGTATCTCGTACTCGAATTCGTCGCGGGTCAGCATGCCGGTGCCGATCTTGATGGTCAGACGTGCGCTTTCGCCATTGATCAGGCGGATGCGAATGGTGCGGTCGTCCATGGCGGCCAGATACCCCTGCCGCATGGTTGCGCCCGGCCCTGCGGCCGTCCGCCAGCCCGCATGCTTCACGAGGAACTTCCGCTCGATTTCCTTGGCCATCCTGCTCCCGCCTAGTCTCTCAGCGTGGTCGTGTCTCTCAGCGTCGTCGTTGTCGCGCACAACGTAAATCAGAAACCGCGAAAGTCCACCACGCCTCGGCCTCGCCTCCACTCGGGGATACCAGTCCATGGGACAGGAGGGATCTCGACATTGGCGGATGTGGACGGTATTGCGAAGAAAGATTCAATCGTTTGAGGAGTGAAGCCGCATGATCGAGAAAACCGAACGCCTTCTGTCCGTCCTCAAGTTGCAGCCGGTCGTGCCGGTTCTCATCATCGACGATCTGGCGACGGCCGTACCGCTGGCTCGTGCCCTTGTGGCAGGCGGCTTGAAGGCGATCGAGATCACGCTGCGCACGCCGGCGGCGCTCGGCGCGATCGAGGCCGTTGCAAAGGAGGTCGAGGGCGCCGTGACGGGGGCCGGAACCATCCTCAATCCCGAACACTATGCCGCTGCGGTCAAGGCCGGCGCCCAGTTCATCGTCAGCCCCGGCACGACACCCGATCTGCTGGATGCCGCCGACGATCACGAGGCGTCCTTCCTGCCGGGTGCCTCCACCGCCAGCGAGGCGATGATCCTGCGCGCCGAAGGCTACGACGTCATGAAGTTCTTCCCTGCCGAGCAGGCCGGCGGAGCGGCATTTCTCAAGTCGCTGTCCTCACCGCTCGCGGGGACCCTGTTTTGTCCGACGGGCGGCATTTCGCTCAAAAACGCGATGGATTACCTGTCCCTGCCGAACGTCATCTGTGTCGGCGGTTCCTGGGTCGCGCCGAAGGAACTGGTCGCTGCCGGCGATTGGGCCGGGATCACAAAGCTGGCATCGGAAGCCTGTGCGTTGACGGCCTAAGCGGTTTCCGTCGGGCCGATCTCCAGAAAAGTCTATTCTTCTCAATGGGTTGTCACGGGCTTCCCATCCCGGGATCCTGTGTGCCTCATCGCCTTCCCTCTGAGGCCGCATTTGTCTTCCGGGTGCGGCTTCCTATCTCTCCTGCGACAGTGAAACACTCAGGAGGTTGACGACAGGATGTTCGACGCAAAAAAGCTGCTGGATCAGTTTCTCGGGGCTCAGGGGCTTGGCGGCCAACGGCCACAAGGCACGCAGGATCGGTCCGGCCCACAGTCGGGGTCGCAGGGCGGCTTCCTCGGCAATGCGGGCGGAAACTCCGTCGGCGGTGCGATCGGCGGACTGCTGGGCGGCGGGTCGATGAAGGACAAGGCCGAGCAGATCGTTCAGATGGCCCGCAACAATCCGCTGAAGACGGGTGGCCTCGCTGCCGTTCTTCTGGGAACCGGTGCCGGCCGCGATATTGCGGGCACCGCGTTGAAGCTTGGCGGTCTCGCCGCCATCGCCGGCCTTGGCTATACGGCGTACAAGAATTATCAGGCCGGGCAGGCGCCACAGCCGGTCAATCCGCAGACCGCGCCGGAGATTCTTCCGCCGCCTGACAATTCCGGCTTTTCTGTTTCACCCGCCACCGTCCGGAACGATTTCGTGCTGGTGCTCGTGCGGGCCATGATCGCGGCGGCGCGTGCCGACGGCCATATCGATGACAGCGAACGTGCCCGCATCATGGAACGCGTCGGCGCAAGCGGCCTCGACAGCGAGGCCGAGGCTTTCCTGCGCGACGAACTTGCGAGCCCCGTGGACATCGACGGGCTGGTGGCGGCCGCCCGCACGGAAGAAGAGAAGGTCGAACTCTACACGGCCTCGCGGCTGACGATCGAACCCGACAGCCGCACCGAACGCGGCTATCTCGACATGCTGGCCGGACGGCTGGGCCTGCCGGACGCGCTGATCGATCATATCGAGGCAACGGTTGCCTCCGCCAAAATTCCCGCTGGCAGCAGCCCGACGGTGGTCGATCCCTCGATCATCTGAGGATTGTATCCTCTCCATGCGCGGCGGTGATGCGTCAATCACCCGATTGCATTTGCACCGACGCGCACCTTCGCCTATGCCGGACGGCAAGGCCGGCTCGTCCATATCGGGCAAGGCCATGTCTCGATGTGGCGAGGACGACATGACGAACCGCGATCTTTCCAGCTGGGCAGGCTGCCCGGCGCCCAAACCTGTCACGCTCGAGGGCGCGTATGTCGTGCTCGAACCCTATGACCGGACACGGCATCTCCAGGCGCTTTGGGACGGATTTGGTGGTCTCGCGATCAATGAACGCCTGCGCTATTTCCCGCAAGCCGCCTTCGTCGATGCCGATGCTTTCGGAACGTGGCTCGACCTGGCCCAGGCCAATTGGGTAACGCTGGTGTTCCGCGACAGGGCAAGCCATGCGGTCGTGGGCATGGCAAGCTACATGCGGCCCGATCCGGCAAACGGCGTCGTAGAGGTCGGGTCCGTCGCGCATGGGGACGCGATGGCGCGTTCGCCGCTCGCCACCGAGGCACATTATCTCATGGCCCGCCATGTCTTCGAGGATCTCGGATATCGGCGCTACGAGTGGAAATGCCACAACGACAACACACCGAGCAAGGTCGCCGCGGTTCGGCTGGGCTTTTCCTACGAAGGCATCTTCCGCCAGCACATGGTGGCCAAGGGCGCCAACCGGGATACGGCGTGGTTCTCGATGATCGATGGCGAATGGCCGGTCATCAATGCCGCGTTCAAGGCATGGCTGGCACCGGAGAATTTGGATACCGACGGTCGCCAGCGCCGGCGCCTCGAAGACCTCAGGGCGGAAATCGCCGCCGTCATGGGTGACGCGTGAAGCCGCTCGATCCGCGGGACCGATCGGCCGCCATCGCTGCGGCGATCTTCCTCACGGTCTTCGGCGCCGGTTTCCTGTTGCTGCCGAAGGTCATGCTCTATCTCGGCACGATTTCCCCATATCTCGCAGCCGCCGTCGGCACCGTGTTCGTGCTGGCCTTCTTCTTCGTCTTCTGGCTCCGCGCCCGCTATCAGCGACGTCGCTGACGGCGGTCAGCCCTGCAGCGAGGCGCCAAGCAAGGCAAGGCCGAGGCCGAGCACCAGGACGGCACCGAAAATCTCGATGCCGTTCGTCAGCCGCATGGCCGTGCCGGCGCTCGACGCATAGCGGACGGCCAGATCCTTGGCGGTGACGGCAAGGGTCGCGAGCACGGAGACCGTGATCGCCGTGCCCATCGACATCGCGAGGACGGAGAGAACACCGCCGAGGTAGAGCCCGTTCAAGAGCGCGAAGGACAGCACGATCAGTGCGCCCGAGCAGGGCCGCAGGCCGACGGCCAGCACGGCCGACCACGCCTCGCGAAGCTGGAAGCGATCGCCTTGAAGCATGGACGGGTCCGGCGCGTGGGCGTGACCGCAGCTCGAGCAAACCTCGTCCGGGCCATGGGCATGGCCCCCCAGCGCGTGGCCATGGGCAGACCCGGCGTTATGCGCGCGGGCCTCTGCGCCATGCGCCAGCATACCGTGCGCCACCCTGCCGTGGTCGTGGTGAGCGTGCGCATGTGCGTGACGGTCGTGGGCATGCTGATGGTCGTGCGCATGGACGGGCGCGAAATCCGGCGCACCGGCGAGCGCCAGTCCGGCTGCGGAAGACGGCGTCGAGCGGGCGAGCGCGCGCATCTTGCGGAAGAGGAGCCAGGCGCCGAACGCTGCCACGAGGGCGTAGCTGACACGCTCGAGGAACGTCGTCGCCTGCGTCATCGAGATCGAGCTGCCGCGCAGCACGAGATAGGCCGCCCCGACGAGCAGGATCGCGACGCCGCCCTGCAGGAAGGACGACATGAACGACAGGGTGACGCCGCGCTTCAGCTCGGTTTCATTGGCGATCATGTAGGAGGAGATGACCGCCTTGCCATGGCCGGGGCCGGCGGCATGAAAGACACCATAGGCAAACGACAGGCCGACGAGCGACCAGAGATGCCAGGGATTGTCGCGCATCCCTTTCAGGGCGTCGGTCAGGGTTCGGTAGAACCCCTGCTGCTCCATGTTCACCCAGGAGAGAAAGCCGCCAAGAAAACCGGATGTGTTGAACGCCGGCTCGGCGGTTCCGATGCCGAGCGGCGATTGCGCCTGTGCCGCGACGGTTGCGAGAATGAGGAATGTGCCGACGATGAGCGGCAGGCGAAGCGTGCGGATCAGCATGTGAATTCAATCCTCGTCGCAAAGAGCTTCGACATGTCGGTGCCGGTCGGATCCGTGAAGAAGGCATCCGTCAGCGTCGACTGGTTCTGTGAGATCACCTCGTCCGGATCCGGTCGCACGACCTTGTGCTGGCAGGCGGAAAGCTTGTCGCCGACGACGGCGAGGTCTCCATCGCTGGGGAAGTCGATGGCGGTGTAAAGGGTCGGGTCATAGATGCCGAAGGACAGTGTGCCCTTCAGTGCGATCGTTTCGGCCGGCTTGACGGCGAAGATCAGCAGAAGCTGGTTGTCCTTGAAGTCGGCATGGATCGCATCCGGCTTTGAGACCTTCACCAGTTTTCCGTTGTTGTAGATCGTCGTGTAGTAATTGTACTCGCTCAGCGAATCGAGGACGGTCTGACCGACCTCCGCCAATTCGTCCGGATCCAGCGTCGCATTGGAGTTCTTGTCGAAATCGAGAAGAACGCTGGCCGAGAAGAGCTCGTCGAAGCGCCAGACGTTCCGCAGTTCGGCGATATGGCCGGTGTTGTCCGAGACGACTTCGAGGCGCGCCTCCGCGAAGATGTGCGGATGGGCAAGGGCCTGCGCCGGGAGCACGGCGGCTGCGGCAAACCCAGCAAGCAGGCCTTTCGACAATCGGTGACGTGTCATCAAAAAGGATCCTTGCCTTCTGGCCATGCGGCGCAACGGTCTCGCGTCCGGCGCAGACGCGGACAAGTGGTGGCTTGTCATCCAGCCGAAAGTAGACGGAATTGGGACAGGGGGCTCCGCGTCTTTCCTGTGTCCCTCATATATCCGCTCTCTTGCGAAACCAGGTGTGCAGGAAGTCGACGAGGGTGCGGACCTTCGTCGGCAGATAGCGCCGGTGCGGATAGATCGCGTAGATGCCGCGATCATGCGGCAGGAACTCGTCGAGTACGGCCACGAGGCTGCCGTTCTCCAGCTTCTGCCGGGCAATGAAATCGGGCACGCCGGCGACCCCAAGGCCGGACTCGGCGGCGCGAAGACTGGCCAGGGGGCTGTTGACCTCCATCGGCCCGCTGACCGGAACCGAAAAATTCGTGCCGTCGCGGTCCACAAACCGCCAATTGCTGTAGGAACGACCGTTCGTGTCGATCACGCACGGCCTGTGGGCGAGATCCGAGGGGTGCGTGATGGCCCCGTGCTTTTCGAGAAAGGCGGGCGATGCGCACATCTTGATGTGAAAATCGTCCAGCTTGCGGGCGATCAGCGTGGAGTCCTCGAGCCGGGTGATGCGGATGGCGACGTCGAAGCCTTCCTCCACCAGATCGACAAAGCGATCGTCCGAGACGATTTCCAGGGAAAGCTCGGGATGCGCGAGGCCGAAGTCGATGAGCGACTGGCCAATATCGGCATCGATGAAGGTTCGCGGCGCAGAAATGCGCAGGCGTCCCTTGAGGTCGCTGTTCCCCGCGCGCACGAGATCGGCCAGATTGTCGATCTCCTTCAGGATCTCGGCCGCGGTCCGATAGTAGATGTGGCCGGCTTCCGTCAGCGAGAATTGCCGGGTCGTGCGGTTGAGAAGGAGGGCGCCGAGTTCGTCTTCCAGTTCGCGCACATATTTCGAGAGCAACGCCTTGGAGCGTCCGACGCGGCGGCCGGCCGCCGAAAAACCCTCGGCATCGACGACGTCGATGAAGGCGCGAATGCGGGTCAATGTGTCCATTTCGGCTCCCATGCGCGGCTCCTGTCTGGAGCTTCAAGCGTCTGCGCCGGAGCCGTCTCCGGGAACCATTGTCGCGCGCCGCCATTCAAAACATAGGGTTGGCAGGGTCTGCAACCCTCTTGATGCGTCCGCGCCTGCTGGAGGTCTGCCCGGGTCTCGCCGCAAGCTGGTGCGAGGCTTGCGGCACGGGTCGAAAAAAACCGGCGCAGCTCAAAAAACACTTGATTACGACAGGGATATTTCTTATCTCCGCTCTGCCCAAAGTCGCACGTGCCTGTGGGTGTCCGCCGATCCCTCGTTTGGTGAGGAAATCGGTAAGGTACCTGGATCTAACCGCTCCAGTCGTTTTTCCGGCCAACCGGAATTGCGAGGACATCTTGAAGCAACGACGGTGCGGGCCTTTTTGTTCTCTGCCGGCTTTCCATCAGCCGGGGTTACTGAAGAGGCACACCTTCATTGCCGGACGTGCGGTAGGTTCCAACCTCCAATCCATGGCAGACAAAGCCGGATGAACGCCTCGGCGGGCTTCATCCACAATTCGCGCTGTACGAGCGCATGTGAGGATTCCGGGGTCTCCACCGGCTGGTATCCGAACGCGCACCCGTACGCCCTTTGTCCTTCATCGCTCGGCGAGGTTTCCTCGCGGATCGGGAAGCCTAACGTATTGGGATTGAAACCATGACGACAGCTCGCATCATCGACTTCCTGAACACCCGTCGCCCGGAAGGCCCGTGCCTTGTCGTGGATCTCGATGTCGTGCGGGACAATTTCAAGGCTTTCCGTCACGCGATGCCGGACAGCTCGATCTACTATGCGGTCAAGGCAAACCCGTCGCCGGAAATCCTGCGCCTCCTCGCCGGTCTCGGCTCCAACTTCGACTGCGCCGGTGTGGCGGAAATCGAGATGGCGCTGGAAGCCGGTGCGACCCCTTCGCGTATCTCCTACGGCAACACGATCAAGAAGGAACGCGACGTCGCCCGCGCGCATGCGCTCGGCGTCTCCCTCTTCGCCGTCGACAGCCACGAGGAAGTCGAGAAGGTCTCGCGCGCTGCTCCGGGCGCCCGCGTGTTCTGCCGCGTCCTGACGGATGGCGAAGGCGCCGAATGGCCGTTGTCGCGCAAGTTCGGCTGCGTGCCGCAGATGGCCGTCGACGTTCTCGTCTACGCGCACCAGCTTGGTCTCGTTTCCCACGGCGTCTCGTTCCATGTCGGTTCGCAGATGACGAAGGTCGATGCCTGGGACGTGGCTCTTGCCGATGCCAAGCGCGTGTTCGTGCAGCTGGCCAAGCAGGGCATCGAACTGAAGATGGTCAACATGGGCGGCGGTTTCCCGACCAAGTACCTGCGCGACGTGCCCTCGGCCGAAGCCTACGGCAAGGCCATCTACGGTGCGCTGCGCAAGCACTTCGGCAACCAGCTGCCGGAGACGATCATCGAGCCGGGGCGCGGCATGGTGGGCAATGCGGGTGTGATCAAGGCGGAAGTCATCCTGATTTCGAAGAAGTCGGACAATGACAATCACCGCTGGGTCTTCCTCGACATCGGCAAGTTCGGCGGTCTCGCCGAGACGATGGACGAGGCGATCCGCTATCCGATCCGCACGGCGCATGATGCGGACGAGATGGAGCCCTGCGTGCTCGCCGGCCCGACCTGCGATTCGGCCGACGTGCTCTATGAAAAGAACATGTATCCGCTGCCCGTGTCCCTCACGATCGGCGATGAAGTTCTGATCGAAGGCACCGGTGCCTATACGACGACCTATTCGGCCGTCGCCTTCAACGGTTTCGATCCGCTGAAGTCCTACGTCATCTGACGTTCCGGCTCCCGCAAAGGGAGCCTGCGGTTCCCGGCAACGGGCACCGCACCTTCACAATGATCCTTCGATACCGTTTGAAACGGTTTTGAGTACGGGAGGCCTTGTCATGGCCGCTGTTCTTGATTCTGTCCGCGCCTTCTTTGCGCAGAATACCTTCATCATCGACGCCGAAAATCCCGGCGACGTCGTTGCGCGCGAGCGGCTGCTCGACCGCGCCATGGGCCCGAACCGCCGGCGCAAGTCTTCGGAGAAGCTGCGCCGCGGCCGTGTGCCGGCAGATGGCCTGGCGCTCGTCGCCCGTGATGGCGACGGCCACGTCATCGGTACGGTGCGCCTCTGGAACGTCGACGCTGGCGTCGACTCTGCCGGCCGTGCCATCCCGGCGCTTCTCCTCGGCCCGCTTGCCGTCGACTCCGCGCAGGAAGGCAAGGGTGTCGGCGCTGCCCTGATGCGCGCGGCGATCGGCGAGGCCACGCTGCGGGGTCATGGTGCGATCCTGCTTGTCGGCGATGCGCCCTATTACGAACGCTTCGGCTTTGAAGCGCAGCACGCCCAGCATCTCGTAATGCCGGGTCCGTTCGAGCGGCATCGGTTTCTGGGTCTCGAGCTTCGCGAGGGCTGGCTGAAGGGTGCCGCGGGCATGCTGACCGCCAGCGGCCGTAAACTCTCTCAGGCCATGCCGATGCGCAGGGTTGCCTGAACACGTCTTTCGGCGATCGACCTTTGTGGGTCGGTCGCCGGATCGAACCGGCATTTGACACGATAGGTGGGCTGGCTTACTCTGCGCTAGACGGGTGAGAGCCCCGGCCGTTCGCAAGCCTTCGGGCTCTGGTGAAGTCTCTTTTCAACACGTTCGGTCATCCCTCCCGGCATGTTCCCGATGGCAATGCGAACCCCACGGATATCACGGCATGCCCCTGCTGGAGAGATCCCGATGAGTCCATCACCACCATCATCCCCATTGCCCTGTCTCGATGCGCTCAAGGCACAGGCGAAGCGGCTGCGGTCGTCGCTTGCCGATCGTGGCACGGAGATGTCCCATTCCCATGCTCTGGAAGCGGTTGCCGCGCAATACGGCTTCCGGGACTGGAATACGCTTCATGCCGCCGTCGGTAACCGGCCGCCGCTCGACCCCTATCAGTTGGGCTCGCGCGTTCGCGGATACTATCTTGGCCAACCGTTCGAGGCGAAGGTGCTCGGCGTGCAGGCACTGACGGCGCGGGAAGGCCACTATCGTCTGACGCTCGATCTCGACGAGCCCGTCGATGTCGTCACCTTCGAGAGCTTTTCCGCCTTTCGCAAGCGCGTCCACTGCACGATCGACGGATCCGGGCGAACGACCGCGAAGACGTCGGATGGACGACCGCATGTCGAACTGCTCTGGTAAAGCGTCACGTTGACGTGAAGGCGGCACGCGGGGCGTGCCGCTCCCTTGCGAGCCCGGCGCAAATGCCTACCTCGGCTCAATGACACTGTTATCCCGCCGATCCGTCTCCGCCCTCGCACTCATCGCCGGCACTTTCCTCGCCGGGTCTCCGCTTGCTGCAGAGATCCGTCGCTCGACCGGTGCCGGCGATCCGGTCGCGTCTCTGGCGCCCGCACACGCACCGGTCCTCGACGTCATGCGGCTGTCGAGCGTCCTGAACGATGCAGCGCGATTGCCGCCTCTGGAAACAGTTGTCGTGGCGCAGAACGGCCGGATCGTTGCCGAGCGCGGCTACCGGTCCAACACGACCACCGAGAGCACCAACATCAAGTCGGCCTCCAAGACGATCGTCTCCGCACTGGTCGGGATCGCGATCGAGAAGGGTCTCTTAACCGGCGTCGACCAGCCGATCGCGCCGATCCTCGCCCGCGATCTGCCGGCCAACCCCGACCCGCGTCTGGCGAAGATCACCGTCGGCAACCTTCTTTCCATGCAGGCTGGGCTGGACCGGATGTCCGGGCCGAATTACGGGCGATGGGTCTCCAGCGGCAACTGGGTCCGGTTTGCGCTGGCTGCAGATTTTGTGGACGAACCCGGCGCGCAGATGCTTTACTCCACGGGATCGACGCATCTTCTGTCCGCCATCCTGACGAAGGTCGGGGGAAAATCGACCCTGGCACTGGCACGCGACTGGTTGGGACCGGTCGAGGGTTTCCGCATCGCGGCTTGGGAGCGCGATCCGCAAGGCATCTATCTCGGTGGCAACCAGATGGCGATGAGTGCTCGCTCTCTGCTGGCGTTCGGCGAACTCTACCGGAATGGCGGACGGACCCCCGCCGGGCGGCAGGTGGTGCCGGAGGATTGGGTTTCCCAGTCGTGGGCCGCGCGCACGCAATCCCGTTTCTCCGGCGACGATTATGGGTATGGCTGGTTCACCCGGGAGATCGGCGGGCATCAGGTTCATTTCGCCTGGGGCTTTGGCGGGCAGATGCTCTACATCGTGCCCGAACTGAGCTTGACCGTTGTCATGACCTCCGACGAAGGCGCTCCGTCCGCCCGCACCGGCTATCGGGACGACCTGCATGATCTTCTCGCGAGGATCATTTCGACGGTCGGCGCCTGACGGGGTTCGTGCAAGAACCACCGCGACACCGGTGCTTCTCAGGACGTCAGGTCGATGACGCCGGCTTCTCCCGCCTCGCTGCCAAATGCCAACTGTTGGCCGGATCGCGACCAGGCGAAGGCCGTGATGGCGCCTTTGCCAGGGCGGCGAAGCAGGACTTCCTTGCTGTCGGCAAAGCGAACGGCGAGAACCATTCCGTCGGAGTAGCCAATGGCTGCGACCTCTTCGGCCGGATGGCAGGCAACCTGGGAAACCATGACATCGGCACGCGTGCCGAGTTCAAGCGGCGCCTTGCCCATGGGGCCGTCCTTCGCCTGGAAAGGCCAGACGATGGCCGCCGGCGCACCCGACGAGGCAAGCCACTTTCCGCGCGCCGACCACGACCAGGATTTTACCTTAGCCGGATAACCACTCATGCGCATATGGCGTGTTTCCGCGCCGGGCTTCGTGTCGAGCTTCCACCCATGCAGGGCATTTTCCTGCATCATGGTCACGACGAAGCGGCCGTCTGGACTGAAGGTCACCCCGGTATGGGCGCCTTTCCAGTCGAGATCGATAGCCGGGCTCGATGTTGCGGCCCAGTGAAGGGAGACGCCGTTGTACCGCGCGAGCGCGATGCGCAGCCCCTTTGGCGCAAAGGCGATGCCTTCCACGGTCCGCTCTTCCGTGAAGTCCCGCGTCGTGCCGTCGGCGAGCCGGACGGTGGCGGTCTTGCCGGTGGCAAAGGCGACAGCGCTTTGCGGGCCGGCCGCGATCTGGGAGATCCACTTGCGCGGCTGGCGGGCAAGTTCGCTGACGCTGCCATCGCGCGTGATGCGCAGGACCCGTCCGTCCTCGCCCCCGGTCAGCAATGTGTCGGTCGCGTCGTCGCGGAGGGCAACAAGCAGCCCCTCATGCGCCGGCGTCACGGCGTGGCCGCCATCCAGGCGATGCACGAGACCGGCGGCATCGGCAAAGACAGGGACGTCGCCGAGATAGGCGACGCCGACGACATGGGCATCAAGATCAAGCGGAGCGACGGTTGGCATCAGTTGGGCTTTGCCGCGCAGGCCTGGAAGGTCCGTTCGAGCTTTTCGCGATCGAGATCGCGGCCGATGAAGACGAGACGGCTTTCGCGCGCTTCGCCTTCCTTCCACGGGCGCTGGTGATCGCCTTCAATGATCATGTGCACGCCCTGTACCACGTAACGATCGGCATCTCCCGCAAACGCGATGATGCCCTTCAGGCGCAGAATGTTTGGTCCGTCGGTCTGGGTGATCTTCTGGATCCAGGGGAAGAACCTGTCGGGATTCATCTCGCCACCGCGCAGCGAAACCGACTGAACCGTGACGTCGTGAATGTCGGACGGGGCGTGTGCATGGTCATGCCCGTGATGATGGTGATGGTCGTGGCCATGATGATGATGGTCGTGGTCGCAGTCGGGTCCACAGGCATGATCATGGTCGTGATGATGATCGTCCGCCTTCAGAAAGTCGGGTTCGTTTTCCAGCGCCCGTTCCAGGTTGAACGCGCCTTGGTCGAGAACCTTGGCGAGGTCGATCTCGGAGCGCTGGGTGCGATGGATCCGCGCCGAGGGATTGATGACGCGGATCGTCGCCTCGACCTTGGCCAGTTCTTCCGGCGTCACGAGGTCGGTCTTGTTCAGAAGCACGACGTCGGCGAAAGCGATCTGGTCTTCGGCTTCGCGGCTGTCCTTCAGGCGCAACGGAAGATGCTTGGCGTCGACAAGCGCGATGACGGCATCCAGCTCCGTCTTGGCGCGAACGTCATCGTCCATGAAAAAGGTCTGCGCCACGGGAACGGGATCGGCAAGACCCGTGGTCTCCACGATGATTGCATCGAAGCGACCCGGACGCTTCATCAGGCCTTCGACGACGCGGATAAGGTCGCCGCGCACCGTGCAGCAGACGCAGCCATTGTTCATCTCGTAGATTTCTTCGTCGGATTCGACGATCAGGTCGTTGTCGATCCCGATCTCGCCGAATTCATTGACGATGACGGCATATCTGCGACCATGATTTTCCGAGAGAATACGGTTCAGCAGTGTCGTCTTGCCGGCGCCGAGATAGCCGGTCAGGACGGTCACGGGAATGGGCTTCTGGACAGGCGTTTCGGAAGCGGGGACTTCGGACATGGAAACCTCGAGAGCGCAGGAGGGGTGCCCACCGACCTGCCGTGAGGCGGCCGATGCGCGGGATCGTCGGGGTGATATAGGAGATGGCACACGGCAGTGCAAATGCTCCGACGGAATATCCGTTCTTTATAACATTACGGCGCGGGATTTGCGGTATCTGCGCCGAACTGCGCGAGGTCGAAAGCCGCGACGTCTGAGAAGAGGGCAAGCAGCCCGGAAACGGCATGATCGAGCAATTGCTCGCCCCGCTCTGCGGTCGCGGCCGCCGCGTCGCCGGCTGCGCCTTTCGGGTTGAGATCCCGCATGCGCCACCCGAAGGCATGAGGGCCGTAGGCGCGCAGATGCGTAAAGCGTGCCTGCCACTCGCTCTGTCGCGACGAGAATGTCTCGGCCCTGCTGCGATCGACCTTGTCCGGATGGAGGGCGAGCATGACCGAGGTTTCGATGTCGCCGGCATGAATGTCGATGGATTTGGCCACCGGAGCGATCCAGCCGTCGGGCTGTCCGAAACGGGTCCAGCTGGTGGCGACCGCCAGCATGCCGTAGCGCACCCGCGCTTCGGTGGCGACAATGGTCATGAGGGGAGAATTGCCGCCATGGGCATTGAGCATCACGAACCTGCGGATGCCGTCCGCGTGAAGACGGGCGGCGATGCCGAGCCAGCGTTCGACCGCCTCGTCATAGCGAAGCGTCCGCGTTCCCGCGACGTCCATGTGCTCGATCGAATATCCCACGGCTTCGGTCGGAAGGAAGGTCACAGGCAGGTCGCCGCGTGCCGCGATCAAGCGGTCCACCAAGCCGTCCGCGATCAGCGTATCGGTTTCGAACGGCAGGTGGGGACCATGCTGCTCATGCGCGCCGAGCGGCAGCACGGCGATCCAGTCGGCCCGTTCGGATGCAGCAAGGGCGGGATTGTTATCCGCATACCGGGCAGCGGGTCTCGTCATGGCGTGTCTTCCTGGTCTGCATCCCGACATCAGGCCTTGCGCAGGCTCTTGCGGCCCTATTGTCATATGAGTCATACAAGCTCGACAGGGCGGTGCAAGCCTTCGCCAGGCAGGGGAGCGAGCATGGGCAAGAAAGACAAATCCGAGAAGAAAGCCAAGCAGAAAAAGATCAAGATCGACAAGATCCTCGATCATGCCGCGGTCGACGGAGAGGGGCAGCCGGAGGCGGCGACAGCGCCGGTTCTGGCGCCCTTGCTGGCACAGGCGGCCCGTTCCATGCGGACCGTGCTGTCGCGCAACCTTCTGGAAAGCGGGCTGTATGCCGGGCAGGACGGCGTGATGCTCGCGCTGGCCGAAACCGACGGGCTGACCGCCGGCGCGCTGGCAGGCCATCTCGGCGTCAAGGCTCCGACGATGACGCGAACCATCGGCCGCATGGAGGCACAGGGTTTTCTTAAGCGTAAGCCAGATGCAACGGATGCCCGGCTGACCAAGGTCTACCTCACCGAGAACGGGCGCGAGCGACTGCAGGCGATCGAAGCGGCCGCCGACCTGTCGGAGACGACGGCTCTCAAGGGCATGACGGACAAGCAGGTCCGAACATTGGCCAAGCTTTTGAAGCTCGTCGATGCCAATCTGCAGGGAAGCGAGTAGGCATTTTCTGCCGCCTCGCGCAGGGATTGCAGTCTCCTTTTAAACAGTTTAAGAGGATTTAAGGGCGCTTTCAGGCATGGCCGGAGGCGTGGAGGGGATAGCCGGGCAGACGGAGGACACGTGGCGCAGAAGATCAAGCTGTCGACGATCGCGGAGACACTGGGCGTCTCGACCGCGACCGTTTCTCTCGCCCTGCGTGACAGTCCGCTCGTTGCATCAGTGACGCGGGACAAGATCAAGGATCAGGCGCGGGCACTCGGCTATATCTACAATCGTCGTGCCGCCAGCCTTCGCACCTCTCGCTCCGGCATTATCGGCGTCGTCGTGCACGACATCATGAACCCGTTCTACGGCGAGATTCTGAAAGCCATCGAGGCGGAACTCGACCGGGACCGCCAGACCTTCATTCTCTCCAATCACTACGACTCCGTCGAAAAACAGCGCGTGTTCATCGAAACGCTGCTGCAGCTCGGAGGTGACGGCGTCATCATGTCTCCGGCCATCGGCACGCCGCCGGAGGATATCAAGCTGGCGGAAGACAACGGCATGCCGGCGATCCTCGTTGCACGCTCGATCGAAGGCGTGGACGTGCCGATCTTTCGGGGAGACGACGCCTATGGCATCTCGCTCGCAACCAATCATCTGATCAGCCTCGGCCATCGCTGCATCGCCATGGTCGGCGGAACCGACCTGACCTCGACGGGTCGTGACCGCTATCTCGGCTACGTCCAGGCCCTGCGCAAGGCGAACATCGACGTCGATCCCGATCTGCGCATTCCCGGACCGCGTTCCATGCAGGGCGGTTTCGAGGCGGCCGTGCATCTCCTGTCGCTGCCGCAGAAGCCGACGGCCGTTGTCTGCTGGAATGATCTCGTCGCCATCGGCATGATGAACGGCATCGCACGCGCCGGCCTCGTGCCCGGCCGGGATGTGTCCGTTACCGGGTACGACGATCTGGAGGAAGCCGCTATCGCCACGCCCGCCCTGACAACGGTCTGGAACGGGCAGTCGGATGTCGGGCGAAGCGCCGCACGGGCCCTGCTCGACCGCCTGAACGGCAGCCATGAGCCGGATGGTATCCACCTGATCAAACCGGAAATGCGCATCCGTCAGTCGACAGGCCCCCTGCGGCTGCAGCAGGCCGATTGAGCGATCGCCCGCCGGGTGTTTCGCGTCACCGCGTGCCCTTGCGGCAAACTCCCAGCCTTAACTCACCAACCCAGCCTCAATTGACGCAGCCGATCCGTGCGGTAGTTTCCGCTGCGCATTCGCATGCCGCAACGATCCCGTCGCGGCGCCATTTTTCTTTCGCCGACGTCTGAAAGGACACGCCATGTCGCAAGATCGCCCGATCATTCTCGTTCCCGGAAAGATGCACCCGCGTGTACTGGAGCGCATGACGACCCTCTTCGATGTCCGGCAGGTCGACGGTCCGGACGCAAGCCTGATCACGCCCGAGCTTGCCGCGGGTGTCACGGGCATTGCAACGGTCAACAATGTCCCATCGTCGCTGATGGACGCCCTGAAAAAGCTGGAAATCGTATCGAACTTCGGCGTCGGCTATGATGGGGTCGATGCGGGCCATGCCGCCCGCTCCGGCATCGTCGTCACGCATACGCCGGATGTTCTCAATGACGAGGTTGCCGATACGGCCATCGGCCTCCTGATCAACACGCTGCGCCGCCTTCCCGCTGCGGAACAATGGTTGCGCGACGGACGCTGGGTCAAGGACGGTCCCTTTCCGCTCAGCCCGCTGTCGCTCGGCGGCCGCCAGGTCGGCCTCTATGGGCTTGGCCGTATCGGGCAGGCGATCGCCCGGCGTCTCCAGGGATTCGATCTCGATATCGCCTATCACACCCGCTCTCGCCGCGACGACGTGCCCTATGCCTATCACGCGACCCTGCTCGCGCTTGCGCAGGCCGTGGACACGCTGATCGTCATCGTGCCGGGCAGCGCGGAAACGAAGCATACGGTCAATGCCGACATCCTGCAGGCGCTGGGGCCGGACGGTGTCGTCATCAATGTTGGCCGTGGTATCACTGTGGATGAAACCGCGCTGATCGCCGCCCTGCAACAGGGGGTGATCGCCGGGGCCGGACTCGATGTCTTCGAGCGCGAGCCGCAGGTGCCCGAGGCCCTGATGGCCCTGCCGCAGGTCTCGCTGCTGCCCCATGTCGCATCGGCTTCGGTCGGGACCCGCAACAAGATGGCCGACCTCGTGGTCGACAATCTGGCGTCCTGGTTTCAGAACGGCAAGGCGCTGACGCCGGTCGCCGAGACGCCGTTTACGCGACGCGCGCGATAACGCCCGTCCGTTTCGGCTCCCATCTGTTTCGCCTCTCGTCTATCTTGCCTCGCTATAGGCGCGGACAGCTTCGCCGAAGGCTGCAAAAAGGTCGTTCGAGGTCTTGTCGCGGCCGACCCAGTATTCGGGATGCCACTGCACGCCGACGGCAAAGGCCTTTGCACCGATGACGGAGACGGCCTCCACCGTGCCGTCGTCGGCCACCGCTTCTACCGCAAGGTTGGGTGCGAGATCGGAGATGGCCTGGCGGTGCAGCGAATTCACCTGGATCGCACCGGCGCCGACCACGCCGGCCAGGCAGCTGCCCGGCTCCACCATGACGGTCTGGCGAATGCCATAGGCGATGTCGAGATCCTTGACGTCGGGCTTGCGGTGATCCTGCCGGCCCGGCAGATCCTGGATCTCCGACGCGAGAGTGCCGCCGAGCGCGACATTCAGTTCCTGGATACCGCGGCAGATGGCGAGGACCGGAATGCCGCGGGTGAGCGCGCGGCGGATCAGCGGCAGGCTGGTTGCGTCCCGACCAGGATCGAACGGCCCGTCGGTTTCACCAGCTTCCCGGCCATAAAGTGTCGGGTGGACGTTGGAGCGGGAGCCACTGACCAGCAGTCCGTCCACGCGATCGAGAATGGCGTCGGGCTCGTTGCCGGCCTCGAGGGCCGGCACGAGAAGCGACATGACGCCCGAGCCGGTCAGGGCGGCGCGCACATATTGATGCGGGGCGGCATGCCAGACATTGCCCTCGATCTCACGGAAATCGGCGGGTATGGCGATGATCGGCTTCGACATGGGGCTCTCCGGTGGCGTCTCTTCCTCCGACTTGCCGGGAAGCCGTCGCCGCGTCAATGCTTCTGTTTCCCAGGATAGTCGGTTGCGGCCCTCGGATGTGTTCTGCCTTTCGTCGCCGTAAAAGCTGAGCCTTCCCATGCTCTGCGGGCCTTGACGTCGCGGAGCAGTGCGGGCATGTCTTGACGCCAAGAGGTGCCGCATCTTGCGGCGTGAAAACTTGCGGGGAGACAGACATGGCCGAACATCAGACGGGACCTTCCGAAACCGGTGCGCCGATGGATTATCCCGAACACGAGAAGACCTATCTTCACTTCCTGAGCGCTGCAAAGTTCCTCACCATCTTCTGCGTGGCGCTGCTGATTGCCATGGCTGCGGCCTTCTTCACGAGCGCCGGCTGGTTTACGGGATTCGTGCTGTTCGTGCTCCTCAACATTGCCGGCGTCGTGCTTCTGCGCTGAGGTCGGTACGCCTGGACTTTCGGGCTCATGCCACGAAATTCGTTGTATCCGCACGCGATTTGCTCTTAGCTGACCGTGTGGCCATGCAGCGAGAGGGATCACCATGACGGAAACGACCCGGCCGCTCGGTGCCACGATCACCGGTCGGTGGACGCGCTTTGCCGTGCGCTCGCGGACGGCCGACCGCATCGATCTCTGCCTTTTCCATGGCGATGGCGAGACAGAGCTTCGCCGGCTGCAAATGGGCCGCGAGGAAGGCGATGTCTTTGCGCTGACCTTGCCCGACGCGCCGATCGGAACGCGCTACGGCCTGCGCGCCCACGGCACTTACGATCCCGAGCGCGGTCTGTGGTTCGATCCGGCAAAGCTTCTGGTCGACCCCTATGCGCTGGAGCTCGATCGGCCGTTTCGGCATGACGTGCGCCTGACGCAGTTCGGCGCGGAGACGGCAGATCTCGTGCCGAAGGCGCTGGTGACAAAAGTGCCGAAGGCGCGGGGTTCCGCGCCGCGTTTTTCCAATGACGGCCTGATCTACGAGGTCGCGGTTCGGCCGTTCACCATGCAGCATCCGGATGTGCCGGAGGAGCAGCGGGGGACCGTGGCTGCCCTGGCGCATCCAGCCGTCATCGCCCACCTGAAGCGCATCGGCGTTTCCGCCGTGGAACTGATGCCGATCACCGCCTGGATCGACGAGCGGCATCTTCCGCCGCTCGGGCTTACCAATGGCTGGGGCTACAATCCCGTGGCCTTCATGGCGCTCGATCCGCGGCTGGTGCCCGGAGGGTTGACCGAACTCCGGGATGCGGTCGCCGCGCTGCACCGCGAAGGCATCGGCGTCATCCTCGATCTCGTCTTCAACCACTCCGGCGAGAGCGATTCCGAGGGGGCGACCCTCTCCATGCGCGGCCTCGACAATGCCGTCTACTATCGGCATGCCGCGCCGGGACGGCTCGTGAACGATACGGGCTGCGGCAACACCATCGCCTGCGACCATCCGACGGTCCGCTCCCTGATCCTCGACACGCTTCGTCACTTCGTCACGGCAGCCGGGATCGACGGTTTCCGGTTCGATCTCGGATCCATCCTCGGTCGTGATGCGGCAGGGTTTCGCCGGGACGCGACACTCTTGACCGAGATGCTCGCCGATCCGCTTCTTAAGGATCGCGTGCTGATCGCCGAACCTTGGGACATCGGACCGGGCGGCTATCAGCTCGGCCACTTCCCACCGCCCTTTCTTGAATGGAACGATCGCGCACGCGACGATCTCCGCCGGTTCTGGAAAGGCGAGGGGCGCATGATCGGCGCGCTTGCCGGTGCCCTGGCCGGCTCGTCCGATATCTTCGCGCAGCACGGCGGCACGCAGAGCCGCAGCGTCACCTTCATCGCCGCACATGACGGGTTTACGCTGCGGGACCTCGTGTCCAACGACCACAAGCACAATGCGGCGAACGGCGAAGACAATCGCGACGGCCACAATGAAAACCATTCCTGGAACAATGGTGTCGAAGGGGAAACGGACGACGGCGCGATCGTCGCGGCGCGCCGGCGTGACGTGAAGGCATTGCTGGCGACGCTCCTTGCCACGCGCGGCGCGATCATGATCACCGCCGGCGACGAGTTCGGGCGAACGCAGGGGGGCAACAACAATGCCTACTGCCAGGACAACCCGATCACCTGGCTCGACTGGGTCACGGCCGACGAGGACCTGATCGCCCATTGCGCCGCGCTCGGCGCCCTGCGCCGTCGTTTCGATGTGTTTAAGGGCGACGGTTTCTTCACAGGGCAGGGCGACGTGGCCTGGGTCCGCTTCGACGGCGAGCCGATGGAGGTTTCGGATTGGGAGGGTGAGCGCACCGACGGGCTCGTCATGATCCTTTCGACGCGCGATGCGACGACGGACAAGCCCTGTCGGCTGGCGGTGGTTCTGAACCGGGCGCATGCCGCGGCGGCGCTGACGCTTCCCGGGACAGGCTGGCAGTCGCTGCTGCCGGAGACAAGCACGACGGAGATCCCGGCCCGTGCGGTCGGCTGGTACGTGACGCCGGACGTCGCGTAAGGGCCGCCGAGGGTCTCACAGGAGTGACCGAGATGGATACGAACGGTACGAAGACGACGCGTGTCAGAGAGGTCGCGCTCGGGGAGGTCAAGGATCTCGTCGGGCAGGAGCTCGGAATCTCCGACTGGATCACCGTCTCCCAAGACATGATCGACCGCTTTGCCGATGCGACGGAGGATCATCAGTTCATCCATACCGATCCGGTGCGGGCGGCCGCCGAAACGCCCTATGGCGGCACCATCGCACACGGCTTCCTGTCGCTCTCGCTGCTTTCGGCCATGAACTACAATTGCCTGCCGGCGGTGCGCGAGCAGACGATGGCGATCAATTACGGCTTCGACAAGGTTCGCTTTCTTGCGCCCGTGCGGTCCGGTGCACGGGTTCGCGGTCATTTCACGCTCACCGACGCCCGTTTTCGCGGTGCGGGCATGCTCGTCGTCACTTACGAGGTCTCCGTGGAGGTGGAACAGGAAAGCAAGCCGGCCTTGACGGCGACGTGGTTGACGATCATCCAGTTCGACCCGAAGGACCGGCCGGACGATGCCTGACGCCGACGCCCGCGCCGCAGCTGTCCGGGCGGCCTTTCGGTCGCAAGCGGACGCCTGCCGTGCGCTGGGCTCACCCTTCGTCGCCCGTCTCTGCGACCTCGCTGCAGACCGGCTGACGGAAGCGCATTCGGTCGGACGCCGTGTCCTTGGCTGGACCGGAGATCCGGCTTCCTCTGCCGATTCGGTCCCCCTGCGATTTGCCGGCGCGCTGCATTCTCTGGTTCTGGGCAGCGTTGCTGAAGACCTCGCGGCTGTTTTCCCCCCGCACACCCCGGATCCCACGGCGTTATGGGCGGCCGTCGAGCGTGCCTGTCACGACCATGCCGAGCTCGTTCTCGCGCGGCTCAAGTCTCCACCCCAGACAAATGAGGTGCGACGCTCCTCAGCGCTTCTGCCGGGGTTTCTCACGATCGCCAAGCGGTTCGGTAAGCCGCTTCGCCTCTCGGAGGTCGGTGCGAGTGCGGGGCTTAATCTCCACTGGGACCGTTTCGCCTATCGTCTCGGAGATGTCTCCTGGGGCGATCCGCAATCGCCGGTGACGCTGACACCCGACTGGAAGGGCCGTACGCCGCCGGCAACGTCCCTCCTCGTTGTGGATCGGGCTGGCTGTGATCTCCGGCCTCTCGATCCCGCAAGTCCGGATGACGCGCAACGTCTTCTGTCCTACCTGTGGGCAGATCAGGCGGATCGGATTGCGCGGACACGCGCTGCGATCGCTCTTGTGGCTTCGTCGGAACATAAGGTCGAGGCCGTGGATGCCGTCTCGTGGCTAGAGCGCCGCCTGGCCCTTGCCCGCCCGGGCTCAGTGCATGTCGTCTATCACACGATTGCTTGGCAATACCTGTCGGCGAAGGACCGCGAACGCGGCGTAGCGCTGATCGGGAAAGCCGGTCGCGCGGCGACGGAGGCGGCACCCTTCGCGCGTCTGTCGCTCGAGAACGATGGAACGCAGCCGGGTGCGGCTCTGACGCTGCAGATGTGGCCCAGCGGCGAGCGTCACGAGGTGGGCCGTGCAGATTTCCACGGCCGCTGGGTCGACTGGAGCGGCTGGCCCGGCCTATCCTGACGCCGAAAGCGGGCCTGCACCCACTGATGCGGCGGTCAGTGGCTCGCGTCCACAGCGCCCGCCGCCAGCAATCCGGAGACATAAGGCGCGAAGGAGCGCCAGCATTCGACGCGGAAGGCCGTTTCGCCGGTGCGCAGGAGCACGATCTCCGCCTTGCCGAAGACGGTGCGCGAGCAGCCACCGACGGGAAAGGCCTTCAGCGACAGATCCTGCGGGCAACCGACATTGATGGCCGCGGCCGCGCCGGGGCCGTCGACGAGTATGGCCGTATTCCGATGCGAGATGTCGGTGGCGGAATGCAGGACACCCGCCGCGGCGGCCATGCCCAAGAGGTCCGTATCCAGCGCGTCGATCACGAGCCACTCGTCGGGGCCGAGCCAGAGCGCGTGACGCGCGGCGTTGGTGGCCGAGGTCTTCGGACGGGTCGGCAACGACAGTCCGAGCGCCGTCGAGAGCGCTTCGACCGCCTCCGGCCTGGCGCGTAGCGACAGGCGGCTTGCCGGCGGTGCCGGCGTCAGACGGACGGTGGCGGAGCTCCCGTGGAAACCGCGAAGCGGCAGGGTTCGGGTTGCGAGATCAGCCATGAATGCGGCCACCTTCCTTGTCAAAGAACACCATGTCGCTGACCTCGACGGCGATCGTTCTATCGGCCATCGGGACGTAAAGGGTCTGACCGAGCCGCGCCTTGCCGCCAGCCACCACCGCCAGGGCGATGGAGCGTCCGCAGTTTTCCGACCAGTAGGCCGAGGTGACATGGCCGAGCATGGTCATGGGTTTCGGCTGGTTGGGATCGGCGACGATCTGGGCCCCTTCCTCCAGCACGACGTTCGGATCCTTGGTCAGCAGGCCGACGAGCTGCTTGCGGCCATCCCGCACGAGGTCGGGGCGCTTCATGCCGCGAATGCCGACGAAATCAGCCTTCTTCTTGCCGACGGCCCAGGACAGGCTGGCATCATCCGGCGTCAGCGTGCCGTCGGTATCCTGCCCGACGATGATATAGCCCTTTTCGGCGCGCAGAATGTGCATGGTTTCCGTCCCGTAGGCGCAGCCATCCACCGCCTCGACGCGGGCCCGGATCGCGTTCCAGACGTCCGGGCCGAAATCGGCGGGGACGTTGACCTCGAAGCCGAGTTCGCCGGTAAAGGACATGCGGAAGAGCCGTGTCGGGACGCCGCAGATCCGGCCTTCGGCCACGCTCATATGCGGAAAGGCCTCGTTGGAAATGTCGATGCCTTCGACGAGCGGCGCGATGATCTCGCGGGCCTTCGGGCCTTGCAGCGCGATCACGGCCCACTGTTCGGTGGCAGAGGTCAGCCACACGTTCAGGTGCGGGAACTCGGTCTGGAGATAGTCCTCCATATGATGCATGACACGCGCGGCGCCGCCCGTCGTGGTGGTCACGTGGAAACGGTCCTCGGCCATCCGGCCGACAACGCCGTCGTCATAGATGAATCCGTCTTCCCGCAACATGATGCCATAGCGGCAGCGACCAGGCTTCAACGTGTCCCAGCTGTTGGTATAGATCAGGTTGAGGAAGGCGGCCGCGTCGGGCCCGACGACCTCGATCTTGCCGAGCGTGGACGCGTCGAACATGCCGACCGTCTGGCGCACCGTGCGGCACTCGCGATTGACCGCCGCATGCATGTCCTCGCCGGGCCGCGGATAATACCACGCGCGCTTCCACTGTCCCACATCCTCGAAGGCGGCGCCCATGGCCTCTTCGGCCTCGTGCATCGACGTCTTGCGGGTGGGGTCGAAGAGATCGCCGCGTGAATGGCCGATCAAGGTCCCGAAGGTCACCGGCGTATAGGGCGCGCGAAAGGTGGTGAGGCCGACTTCCGGGATCCCGCGGCCAAGCGTTTCCGCCGCGATCGCCAGACCATGGATGTTGGACAGCTTGCCCTGATCGGTCGCCATGCCATTGGTGGTGAAACGCTTGATATGCTCGATCGAGTGCATGCCTTCGCGCACGGCCAGCCGGATATCCTTGGCGCAGACGTCGTTCTGGAAGTCGATGAAGGCCTTGACGTCGTCCTCGGGTCCGGCACCGTAGGCAGCGCCCGCCATGCCGCCTGTCCAGGCGAAGGCTTGCGTGCCGGCAAGGTCGAGGCGCGCGCCGCCCGCAAACCCGGCAGCCTGCGCGGCCAGTTCGCCGGCGTCGACGGCTTCGCCAAGGGTTGCAGCGATGTCGGTCGTGCCGTTGCAGGCGCCGATCGAGATGCAGTCCTGCGCGTAGATGCCGGGCAGGAAGCGCTGCGTCTCCGCGTCGAAGGCCACCTTGCCGCGCGATTGCGAGAACATGTGCACCGACGGCGTCCAGCCGGAAGAGGTGATCAACGCATCGATCGCAATCGAGCGGGCGCTGCTTCCGCCGCTGACGCGACGGACGGACATGGCGGAGACACGGAGCTTGCCCTTGGTGTCGGTTACGGCATGGCCGGTCAGAACCTCGATACCGAGGGCCCGCGCTTCCGCCAGCACGGCACTCCCCGGCTGCTCCCGGCAATCAACGATGGCCGGGATGGCGATGCCCGCGCGGTGGAGGTCGAAGGCGGCCTCGTAGGCGCTGTCATGCGCGGTGTAGACGCCGACCTTGCGACCGACGGCGACGCCGAAATGGTTGAGATAGGTGCGCGCGGCCGAGGCCAGCATGATGCCGGGACGGTCGTTATTGGCAAACACCATGTGACGTTCGATGGCGCCGGTCGCAATGACGACACGCTTGGCGCGCACCTGCCAGAGCCGCTCGCGCGGCGCCGTGCGGTCGGGGCGCGAGACATGGTCCGTGACGCGTTCGGCGAGTGCGACGAAATTCTGGGCGTAGTAGCCGAAGGCCGTCGTGCGCGTCAGGAGGGTGACGTTGTCCAGGGCAGCCAGCCGGCGCGCGGCCGCCTGCGCCCAGTCATAGCCGTTCTGGCCATCGATCATGACGCCGGTATCGTGGTGCAGTGCGCCGCCGACCTCGGGCTGCTCGTCGCAGAGGATCACGCGCGCACCCGTCCCGGCCGCGGCCAGGGCGGCCGTCAGGCCGGCGACGCCCGCACCCATTACCAGCACGTCGCAATGGGCGTAACGGCTGGCATAGGCATCGGTATCGTCTTCCGTCGGAGAGACGCCAAGGCCGGCTGCGGCTCGAATGCGGGGCTCGTAGATGCTCTTCCAGGCCTGCTTCGGCCACATGAAGGTCTTGTAGTAGAAGCCGGCGGCGAAGAAGGGCGCCAGAATGTTGTTGATGCCCCCGACGTCGAAGGTGAGCGAGGGGTACCGGTTCTGGGAAGCGACGGTCATGCCGTCGAACACTTCCTGAACGGTCGCGCGCACGTTCGGCTGGCGGCGGGCATTGTCGCGCATGACGTCGATCAGCGCGTTCGGCTCTTCCGGGCCGGCGGACACGATGCCGCGCGGGCGGTGATACTTGAACGAACGGCCGACCAGATGGACCCCATTGGCGATCAGCGCCGAAGCGACGGTGTCGCCCTGAAGGCCCTGATAGGTGCGGCCATCAAAGGTGAAGCGCGCTGTTCTCGCGGGTGTCAGGCGGCCCTTGCCGGGAAGGCGGTTCGCTCCCCCCATGCTGGCGGCGTTCGCAGTCCGATGGGCGCCGCTCATTCCGCACGTCCTTCCGTGGCTTCATAGGTTTCGACAACGGTCTCGTCGGTCATGGCAGCGATCGGCAGCTGTGGTTTCGGTTCGCCCGCCTTGTACGTCTTCAGGAATCGGTCGCTGACCGTATCGCGCGCCGCGTTGAAGAACCGGCCGCAGCCGGCCACATGGCGCCAGCGCTCGAAGATCAGGCCCTTCGGGTTATCCCGCAGGAAGAAGTACGCCTCGAAGTCCTCGTCCGAGATGGCGGCGATGTTTTCGGGCCGGGCGATATGGGCATCACCGGCTGCCCGGAACTCGAGTTCGGAGCGCTCTTCCTCACAATAGGGGCAGTGGATCAAAAGCATGGACGTATTCCTGGTGCGGGGACGGACGGTCTGCGGCGAAAGCGGGCTGGCGTGGCCATGGTCAGTGCGCCACGGCCGCGGCTGCCGCCTCGTCGATCAGGCGTCCGGAGCGGAAGCGGTCGAGCGTCAGGCCCGCCGCCAGCCGATGCGGCTCCCCCTTGGCGATCAGATGGGCGAACAGATGGGCCGATCCCGGCGTCGCCTTGAAGCCGCCCGTTCCCCAGCCGCAATTGACATACAGGTTCGGCACGGGCGTCACGCCCTGAATGGCGGAGCGATCCGGCGTGTTGTCGGTGATGCCGCCCCACTGGCGCATCATCTTGACGCGTCGGAAGATCGGGAACAGCTCGCAGATGGCGTCGAGCGTGTGGGTGATGATCTGCAGTCCGCCGGTCTGGGAGTAGGAGTTGTACTGGTCGGTGCCGGCGCCGATGACGAGCTCGCCCTTGTCGGACTGCGAGATATAGGCGTGCACCGTGTTCGACATGACGACGCAGGGGAAGATCGGCTTCAGCGGTTCGGATACGAGCGCCTGCAAGGGCACCGAATGCAAGGGCACCCGCACGCCGGCCATTGCCATGATCACGGAATTGTGGCCTGAGGCGGAGACCCCGATCCTCTTTGCGCCAATGAAGCCGCGATTGGTATCGACGCCGGTGACGACGCCGTCGGGACCACGGCGAATGCCGGTGACCTCGCAGTTCTGGATGATGTGGACGCCGCGGTCCGAGGCGGCGCGCGCATAGCCCCAGGCGACGGCGTCGTGGCGAGCGGTGCCGCCGCGGCGCTGCAAGGCGGCGCCGTTGATGGGGAAGCGGGCAGACGCGGAAATGTCGAGCGGCGGACAGAATTCCTTGGCCTGTTCAGGCGAAAGCCATTCGTTGTCGATGCCGTAAAGCCGGTTCGCGTGAATGTGACGCTTGAACACCTGCTGGTCGTGGATGCCGTGCGACAGCATCATCACGCCGCGCGGCGAATACATGACGTTGTAGTTCAGGTCCTGCGACAGGTTTTCCCAGAGCTTCAGCGAGTGCTCGTAGATGTCCATGCTCTCGTCGTAGAGATAGTTGGACCGGATGATGGTGGTGTTGCGGCCGGTATTGCCGCCGCCGAGCCAGCCTTTTTCGAGCACGGCGACATTGGTGATCCCGTGTTCCTTCGCAAGGTAGTAGGCCGCGCCCAGGCCGTGCCCGCCGCCACCGATGATGATGGCATCATAGGAAGCCCGCGGCTCGGGGGAGACCCATTGCGCTTCCCAGCCCTTGTGCGCCCGCATGGCTTCGCGTGCCACGGCAAAAACCGAATATTTGCGCATTCG
The DNA here is from genome assembly GCF_001424065.1 of Rhizobium sp. Leaf384. Taxonomy (GTDB): domain Bacteria; phylum Pseudomonadota; class Alphaproteobacteria; order Rhizobiales; family Rhizobiaceae; genus Ferranicluibacter. Next base: position 298,646 of record NZ_LMQE01000006.1, on the reverse strand, counting down.
CCTCATCTCCTGTGCGGCACGCCCGACCGTCGTTTCAACACATCGCAAATCAAGGCGCGTCGCAACGTCCATTTTGCGACAAGGCACGCCTTCACTTTCGACACCGCGACAATGTGAGACCCCGTTGCGGAAAATGCGGAACGCCAATCTCCGACGCGGCCAGCGCTGCCAGGACTGTGCGAGCGCGGTCTGGAAAAGACCCGGCGTGCGGCGCGGCAGGACAGAGCAGCTTTCAAGCCATGGTGTCGATGACGCGCGCCGGACAGATGCCGATTGCTGCAATTTCGGGCGCGGGTGGACTTTGGCGCTGTCATCTGCTATCTGCCGCCCATTCTCGCAGGGGCGTGACCCTGGCGAACAAAGAACCGTGCCGTTCGGCTCTGCTCCAAGCACAGCCCGGGATCGGCCAACAGACACAGCCTGAGCGATCTCGGCTCGATATCAAGGAATGGTAAGCACGTGCAGGTACTCGTTCGCGACAACAATGTTGACCAGGCGCTTCGTGCGCTGAAGAAGAAGCTGCAGCGCGAAGGCGTCTTCCGCGAAATGCGCGCCCGCGAAGCCTATGAGAAGCCGTCGCAGCGCCGTGCGCGCGAAAAGGCCGAAGGCATCAGCCGCGTCCGCAAGCTCGCCCGCAAGCAGGCCCAGCGCGAAGGCCTGTTGCCGATGCCGAAGGCCGCGGCCAAGTTTGCGGCCAAGGCACGCTGAACGGCCGATCGTTCGGAAACTGTGGCGGCGGAGGCGTTCAGGCGCCGCCGCCGTTTCCTTATGCCGGCAGCTGGCCTCACGTTCGCCTGATGACGACGTGTTTCCGCCCGGCACAGGTAGACGGCCTGTTCGCGACATGTCATCAAGGTCGATATCCGTTCGCCGATGGTGGATTCGCGACGGATGCGGCTCTTGCCTGAACGAACCGCACGTTGCGGCGTTACAGTGGCAGCCGCGGTTCAAGACCGCGGAGTATGACGTGCCTGAGGCATTCTTGATTTGAGGGATCAATCTTGACATCGACTGTGACGACAGAGGATTTCGCCGGCCGGGACGTGTCCCGTGGCGCACGGCGCTCCGGCCGACTGGGCATTCTCGCAGCGCTTGGCGCCACACTGCTTCTGTCGGCTTGCCAGACGGATCCGTCCAACGACAGCACGCTGCAGGTCGAGCGGGCACAGGGCTCCGAGCAGAACATCGCTTCGCTCTCCGGCGTCATCAACAGCGATCCGAGCAATCCCGAAGGATACAACGTTCGCGGCTCCGCCTATGGTCGTGCCGGCGAGTTCCGCCGGGCGGTCGCCGATTTCAACAAGGCGATCGAGCTCAATCCCCGCTTCTATCAGGCCTTTGCGAACCGTGCGCTTGTCGAGCGGAACATGGGTGACCTCGCCGAAGCGCTGGCCGACTACAACACGGCCCTGCAGCTCAATCCGCGCTACGACGTTGCCTATATCGGCCGCGGCAATCTCTACCGTCAGAGCGGCCGGCTGGACCAGGCCTTTGCCGATTTCAACAAGGCGATCGAGAACGACACGACCGATCCGCGCGCCTATCACAATCGGGGCCTGATCTATCAGGCCCGCAACCAGCATGGACAGGCGATCGAGGATTTCTCGACGGCCATCTCGCTGTCGCCGAGTTCGCCAGAGCCGTATAACGGTCGCGGGATCTCCTACGTCGCGCAGAACGACGACGACAACGCCTTTGCCGATTTCAACACGGCCATCAATCTGAACGGCAAGATCGCCGAATCCTGGGCGAACCAGGCGCTGGTCTACGAGCGCCGTGGCGAAAAGGCCAAGGCGCAGCGCTCTTACGGCCATGCCCTGCAGCTCGATCCGAAATACGAGCCCGCCCGCGCCGGCCTTGCCCGCGTCAAGGCTGCCTCCTGAGGCTTTTCCAAGTCCAACATCAACAAAAAACGCCGCTTCGAAGCGGCGTTTTTTGTTTTTGGACCAGTATGAAAGCGTTGCCGGGCTTCCGCTCACCATCAGGGGAAGCCCGGCCTGCGATCAGGTGATGACGGTCGGCTCGGCGCGGCCTGTCCGCTCCTTGATGCCGGCCAGCGTATTTGCGGCTTCGATCAGGTCGGCGAGGGCGACCTGCGTATCGATGTCGTGCTTGGCGGCATCGGGCTCGAAGCGCTCGATATAGACGCGGAGGGTCGCGCCGGAGGTTCCGGTGCCCGACAGGCGGAAGACCACGCGCGAGCCGCCCTCAAACAGGATGCGAATGCCCTGATGGTTGCTGACCGACTGGTCGACCGGATCGTGGTAGGAGAAATCGTCCGCCGTCTCGATCACGAGATCCCCAAGCTTGCGGCCGGGGAGCGTCGCGAGTTGCCCGCGAAGCGTTTCCATCAGGCCGTTTGCGGCCGCGGAGTCCACCTCTTCATAGTCGTGGCGCGAATAGTAGTTCCGGCCATAGGTGGTCCAGTGTTCGCGGGCAATGTCGACCACGCTTTCCTTGCGGACGGCAAGGATGTTCAGCCACAGGAGAACGGCCCAGAGACCGTCCTTCTCACGGACGTGGCTCGAGCCGGTTCCGGCGCTCTCTTCGCCGCAGATCGTTGCAAGGCCTGCATCCAGCAGGTTGCCGAAGAATTTCCAGCCGGTCGGCGTCTCGTAGATGCCGATGCCGAGTTTCTCCGCCACGCGGTCGGCAGCACCCGAGGTGGGCATCGAGCGGGCGATGCCGGCAAGCCCCTTGGCATAGCCAGGCGCGAGCGTGGCGTTCGCCGCGAGCATGGCGAGGCTGTCGGACGGCGTTACGAAGATGCCCTTGCCGATGATGAGATTGCGATCGCCGTCCCCGTCCGAGGCCGCGCCGAAGTCGGGCGCGTCGTCCCCCATCATTTCCTCGTAGAGCGCGCGGGCGTGGACGAGGTTGGGATCGGGGTGGTGGCCGCCAAAGTCGGGCAGGGGCACGAAATTGAGCACGGACCCCTTGGCGGCGCCCAGCCGGTTTTCGAGGATCTCCTTGGCATAGGGGCCGGTCACGGCGCTCATCGCATCGAAGACGATGCGGAAGCCGCTGGCGAGATGGGCGCGAATGGCCGGAAAATCGAACAGGCTTTCCATCAGTTCGGCATAGTCGGAGACCGGATTGATGACCTGAACGGTCATGCCCGCGACGTCCTGCTCGCCTTCCGCGTCGAGATTGACATCCGCGACATCCGCGATCTTGTAGGTCTCGATGGTCTTGGTGCGCGCGTAGATCGCGTCGGTCACCTTCTCGGGCGCAGGCCCGCCATTGCCGATATTGTACTTGATGCCGAAGTCTTCTGTCGGGCCACCGGGATTGTGGCTTGCCGAGAGCACGATGCCGCCGAAGGCTTCGTACTTGCGGATGACGTGGGAGGCCGCTGGCGTCGAGAGAATGCCGCCGCGGCCGACGAGAACACGACCGAAGCCGTTTGCCGCCGCCATCTTGATGGCGATCTGGATGACCTCGCGGTTGTAGAACCGGCCGTCGCCGCCGATGACCAGCGTCTTGCCGGCAAAGCCTTCGAGGCTGTCGAAGATCGACTGGATGAAGTTCTCGGCGTAATTCTGCTGCTGGAACACCGGAACCTTCTTGCGAAGCCCCGAGGTTCCGGGTTTCTGGTCGGTATAGGGCGTCGTAGTCACGGTTTTCGTCATGGTTCAACCTTTCGAAAGAAGACCGGCGTAGAGCGCAGCATAGCGCGTGGCACTCATATCCCAGGAGACATCGGATTTCATGCCGCGCATCTGCAGACGCGCCCAGATTTTCGGCTGGCGCCACAGCGAAAAAACGCGACGCAGCGCGCGCCGGAGGCTTTCCTCGGAGACAGGTGAAAACAGGAATCCGGTCGCGACATTGGCGGCCACAGCGGCCTCGTTGGCGTCAATGATCGTATCGGCAAGACCACCCGTGCGCGCTACGACCGGCACGCAGCCATAACGCAGCCCGTACAGCTGCGTCAGGCCGCAGGGCTCGAAGCGTGAGGGCACGAGAATGGCATCCGCGCCGGCCTGCATCAGATGCGACAAAGGTTCGTCATAGCCGGTGACAAGACCCACCCGGCCGGGATGCACGGCAGCGGCTGTCCGGAACGCCGCTTCCAGCGCCGGATCGCCGGAACCCAAGACCGCAAGCGTCGCGCCATTCTCGACGATCATGTCGATCACGCCCGCCAGCACGTCCATGCCTTTCTGGTCCGTCAGGCGGCTGACGACGCAGAAGAGGGGGCCGTCCGTGGCCGTGAGGCCGAAGCGGGCGCGCAGCGCATCGCGGTTTGCCTGGCGCTTTTTCAAGCCCCCGGCGGCATAGGGAGAGGCAATGTGCGGATCGGTCTCCGGATTCCAGACATCCGTGTCGATGCCGTTGACGATGCCGTGGAGATCGGCGATGCGGGCGGCGAGGACACCCTGCAGGCCCATGCCGAATTCCGGGGTCAGGATCTCCTGCGCGTAGGACGGGCTGACCGTGGTGATGGCTGTTGCGGCCATCAGTCCCCCCTTGAGGAAGGATACGTCTCCGTAATATTCGACGCCATGAACCGAGAACGCATCCCAGGGGAGCGCCAGTTCGGGAAAGCTGCTGGCCGGAAACTGGCCACGAAAGGCGATGTTGTGGATCGTCAGCACGGTCGGCACATGCGTTGCGCCGCCACGGTTCATGTAGACGGGCGCCAGTGCTGCCTGCCAGTCATGGCAATGGACGAGATCCGGCGTCCAGTCGGGAAGGATGCCCCGTGCGATTTCGGCCGCGGCCAGCGACAGTGCCGCGAAGCGACGAAAGTTGTCCGGATGGTCGAGGCCTTGCGGATCGAGATACGGTCCGCCCGGCCGGTCGAAGAGCGCAGGTGCGTCCAGCACCAGAAGATCGAGGCCCTCATGATCCACGGCCAGAACGGCTGCGGGATGGCCGAACAGCGTGTCGAAACCGCCGACCCGCGTGGTCACCCCGATCTTTTCCATCACCGCGGGATAGCCGGGCAGCAGGGTGCGCATGCGGATGCCGTGTGGCTTCAACGCCGCGGGCAGGGCGCCCGCGACGTCGGCAAGGCCGCCCGTCTTGATCAGCGGAAAGACTTCCGAGGCGACCGAAAGGACGTTCATCGCCTCACAGTCCCAGCTTGTCGATCATCGGCTGGGTGATCAGGCAGATGCCGTTCTCCGAGCGCCGGAACCGCTTCGCATCGAGGTCGGGATCTTCGCCCACCACGAGGCCTTCGGGGATGACGACGCGGCTGTCGATGACGACGTTCTTCAGCTGCGCGTGACGGCCGATCTTCACGCTCGGCAGGATCACGGCGCCGTCGAGGCGGGAGAAGGAATTCACCCGGACGCCAGTAAACAGCATGCTGCGATTGAGCGATGCACCGGAGATGATGCAGTCGCCCGAGACCAGCGAAGAGGTTGCCGACCCGCGCCGGTTCTCGTCGTCGTGGACGAACTTTGCCGGGGGCTTGATCTCGGCAAAGGTCCAGATCGGCCAGGTGCTGTCGTAGATGTCGAGCTCGGGGGTGACATGAGTCAGGTCGATATTGGCCTGCCAGTAGGCATCGATCGTTCCGACATCGCGCCAATAGGCCTCGCGCTCGAAGTCCGAGCGCACGCAGGATTCGTTGAAGCGGTGGGCGATCGCCTTCCCGTGGCTCACGATGTAGGGAATGATGTCCTTGCCGAAGTCGCGGCTGGAGGTCGGGTCGGCCGCATCGCGCCGCAGGATGTCCATCAGGAACTTCGTGTGGAACACGTAGATGCCCATGGACGCCAGCGCCATTTCCGGGTTGCCGGGGATGCCCGGCGGATCTGCGGGCTTCTCGACGAAGGCGATGATGCGGTCCTGTTCATCGACATGCATGACGCCGAAGCCGGTCGCTTCCATGCGCGGCACTTCGAGGCAGCCGATGGTGACGTCGGCACCGCTGTCCACGTGCTGCTGGAGCATCAGCTCGTAGTCCATCTTGTAGATATGGTCGCCGGCCAGGATCACCATGTACTCGACACCGTGATCCTCGATGATGTCGATGTTCTGGTAGACCGCGTCCGCGGTGCCTTCGTACCACTGTGTTTCCGACACACGCTGGGAGGCCGGCAGGATGTCGAAGCTCTCGTTTCGTTCGGGTCTGAAGAAGTTCCAGCCGTTCTGCAGGTGGCGGATCAGCGAGTGGGCCTTGTATTGCGTCGCGACGCCAATGCGGCGGATGCCGGAATTCAGCGCATTCGACAGGGCAAAGTCGATGATGCGCGCCTTGCCGCCGAAATAGACGGCAGGCTTGGCACGGCGGTCCGTCAGTTCCTTCAGACGGCTCCCGCGGCCGCCGGCCAGAACGTAGGCCATGGCATCACGTGCCAGGGGCTGTATGCGTTTTTCCATTCTATCCTCCCGATTTTGCGGTCTCTTGGCCGGTCTGCCCGCCCTCTCAAACGGGTAGCCCTGCATGTGCTCTTGTGCCGGACGGAAATCCGGCTCGGTCGATGTCAGTCCTGCTCCAGCATCAGCGTGGCAAGGGGCGGCAATGTCAGGTCCGCGCGGATCTCTCCCGACGCGGTGCGCACCGCGTGAACCACGCCCCCATTTCCCTTGCCGCTGCCGCCGTAGATCTCGGCATCGGTGTTGAGGATCTCCCGCCAGCGCCCCTCGGTCGGCAAGGGAATGGAGTAGACCTCGCGGTAGACGGGCGTAAAGTTCGAGATGACGGCGACGGCCTTCTGACCCGGCGCCTTGCGCAACCACGCAAAGACCGAATTGTCGCTGTCGTCGGCGATCAGCCATTCGAAGCCTTCGCCTTCGCAGTCGCGTGCATGCAGCGCCTGCTTGTTGCGATAGGTGCCGTTGAGATCACGGACCAGCCGGCGCATGCCCTGATGCAACGGATACTCGAGCAGGTTCCAGTCAAGACCGCGCTCCTCCGACCATTCCGACCATTGGGCGAACTCCTGTCCCATGAACAGCAGCTTCTTGCCGGGGTAACCCCACATGAAGCCGTAATAGGCCCGCAGATTGGCAAATTTCTGCCAGTCGTCGCCCGGCATCTTGGCGACCAGCGACCCCTTGCCGTGCACCACTTCGTCGTGGGACAGGGGCAGGACGAAGTTCTCGCTGAAGGCGTAGACAAGACCGAAGGTCAGGTCGTTGTGGTGGTGCTTGCGATGGATGGCGTCACGCGCGAGATATTGCAGCGTGTCGTGCATGAACCCCATGTTCCACTTGAAGCCGAAGCCGAGGCCGCCGACATGGACCGGCGCGGAGACGCCGGGCCAGGAGGTGCTTTCCTCCGCGATGGTCAGGATGCCGGGGTGGCTGCCGTAGACCTCCTTGTTCATCGTCTGCAGGAAGCGGACGGCATCGAGATTCTCGTTACCGCCATATTCGTTCGGGACCCATTCGCCGTGCTTTCGCGAATAGTCGAGGTAAAGCATGGATGCCACCGCATCGACGCGCAGCCCATCGAGATGGAATTTCTCGGCCCAGTAGAGCGCGTTGTTGACGAGATAGGCAAATACCTCGGCGCGGCCGAAATTGTAGATCGCCGTGTTCCAGTCCGGGTGAAAACCCTGCCGGGGATCTTCGTGTTCGTAGAGCGCGGTTCCGTCGAACTGGCGCAGCCCATGGGCATCCGTCGGAAAGTGGGCCGGAACCCAGTCGAGGATCACGCCGAGGCCAACCTTGTGGGCGCCGTTGACGAAACGCGCGAAGCCCTCCGGCTCTCCGAAGCGGGCCGTAGGCGCATAGAGCCCCGTCGTCTGGTAACCCCAGGACGGATCGTAGGGAAATTCGCTGACCGGAAGGAATTCGATATGGGTGAAGCCCATGTCGACGCAGTAGGGGATCAGCCGGCTGGCCATCTCGTCCCAGCTCAGGAACGCGCCGTTGTCGCCGCGCTGCCAGGAACCCGCATGCACCTCGTAGATCGAGATCGGCTGACGGCGTGCGTCGGCGGACGCCCAATGCGCACGGTGCGCCTCGTCTTCCCAAACCTGTGCGATCTCCAGGGTGGTGATCGACGCCGTTTCCGGGCGGAGCTCGGAGCGGCGTGCGAACGGATCGGCCTTCAACGGCTGCAGTTGCCCGTCCGGCCCCACGATTTCGAACTTGTAGGGCGTTCCGGCATGGACATCGGGAATGAAGATTTCCCAGATGCCCGTGTCGAGACGCAGGCGCATCACATGTCGACGCCCGTCCCATGCGTTGAAGGCGCCGACTACCGACACCCGGCGCGCGTTCGGCGCCCAGACGGCGAAGTGGAAACCATCGACGCCCTCGTGACGCACGGGGTGGGCGCCCAGCTTGTCGAACAGGCGAAGATGCGAACCCTCGCGAATATAGTAATCGTCTATCGGTCCGAGGACGGGACCGAAGCTGTAGGGATCGGTGACGGTCCAGCTGCCGCCGGCATTCTCGGCCCGGTAACGCAGGGGTTGTGCCTTGCGCAGGCCGACGATGCCCTCGAAGAAGCCGGCATCGTGGCGAAGCGCGAGCGCCCCGAGATCCTTGCCGGCCAGCGTCTCGACCGACACGTGGGTGGCGCCCGGCAGGAAGCACCGGACCACGACATCCTTGCCAACCATGTGCGGCCCGAGGCTCGCAAACGGATTGGTATGCGTGCCCTCGATGAAGGCTGCTACCTCGTCATCCGACAGATAGGCCGTCGCCGAGACCTCTTTCAGCTCGGAGGTCATCCGGCTCTCCAAATCTCATCGGCATACTGCCGAATCGTCCTGTCCGACGAGAACCAGCCCATCCGCGCCGTGTTGCGAATGGTCTTGCCATACCACTGCTTGGTATCGGTCCAGATCGCGTCGACCTCGCGCTGCGCTTTCGCATAGGCGTCGAAGTCGGCTGCAACCATGAACCAGTCGTGGGCGTAGATGCCGTCGATCAGGCCGGCAAAGCGGCTGCGGTCGTCGGGCGAGAACACGCCGGAGGCCACCGCCTGGAGCGCCTGCGAAAGTTCGCGCGACGCCTCGATGACGGCCCGGGGTTCGTGGCCGTCTCGACGCAGGTTGGAAACCTCTTCCGCCGTCATTCCGAAAATCTTGATGTTCTCCTCACCCACGCAATCGCGCATCTCGACATTGGCGCCATCGAGCGTGCCGATCGTCAGCGCACCATTCAACGCGAACTTCATGTTGCCGGTTCCGGACGCTTCCATCCCGGCCGTCGAAATCTGTTCCGACAGGTCGGCCGCCGGCACCATGATCTCCGCGAGCGAGACGTTGTAGTTCGGAATGAAGACGATCTTCAGCAGGCCGCGGACGGCAGGGTCGTTGTTGATGACCCGGGCCACGTCGTTCGCCAGCTTGATGATGAGCTTGGCATTGTGATAGCTCGGCGCTGCCTTGCCGGCAAAAAGCTTGACGCGCGGAACCCAGTCCAGCTCGGGATGCGAGCGAATCTGGTCGTAGAGCGAGATCGCCTCGATGATGTTCAAGAGCTGGCGCTTGTATTCGTGGATCCGCTTGATCTGGATGTCGAACATGGCTGAGGGGTTGATGCGGATGCCCATCCGGCTCTGGACGAGTTGCGCCAGACGCACCTTATTGTCGCGCTTGATGGCGGCGAAGCGTTCCTGGAAGACGGGGTTGTCGGCATGGGCATCCAGCGCCTTCAGGGCCTCGGCATCGTCCATGAAATCGTCGCCGATCGTCTCGCGGATCAGCGAAAAGAGCTCGGGATTGCACTGCATCAGCCAGCGGCGCGGCGTGATGCCGTTGGTCTTGTTGTTGATGCGCTTGGGGTACAGCTTGTGCAGGTCGGCAAACACCGTGATCTTCATGAGATCCGTGTGGAGTGCGGAAACGCCGTTGATCGAGTGCGAGCCGACGAAGGCGAGATTGCCCATGCGGACGCGGCGGTCGCCGCTTTCGTCGATCAGGGAGATGTTGCGCACCTGCTGGTCGCTATAATCCGGCAGCTTGCGCGCCTCGATCAGGATTTTCGCGTTGATCGCGTAGATGATCTGCATGTGCCGCGGCAGAAGGCGCTCGAAGAGCGGGACGGGCCAGGTTTCCAGAGCCTCGGGCAGCAACGTGTGATTGGTGTAGGAGAACGTGCGGCGGGCAAGGTCCCAGGCCGTGTCGAAATCGATGCCGTGGACGTCCGTCAGCAGGCGGACCAGTTCTGCGACCGAGACGGCGGGATGCGTATCGTTCAGCTGGATGGCGACCTTGTCCGGCAGCGATGTGAAGTCCGGATACTGCTGGAGATGGCGGCGCAGGATGTCCTGCAGCGACGCCGAGGAGAAGAAGAACTCCTGGCGCAGGCGCAGTTCCTGGCCGGCCGGCGTCGCGTCTGCCGGATAGAGCACGCGGGCAAGCGCCTCGGCCTTGTTGCTTTCGCGCAGCGCACCGATGTGGTCGCCGGCATTGAAGGCGTCGAGCAGGATGGGATCGATCGGGTGGGCACTCCAGAGGCGCAGCGTATTGGTGCGCTTGCCGCGCCAGCCGACGACCGGCGTGTCGCAGGCCGTGGCGATCACGCGCTCTGCCGGCTTCCAGACATAGCGGGTCAGTTCCTCGTCGATGTTGACCGTTTCGACCGAGCCGCCGAAACCGATCTCGTAGGAGCTTTCGCGCCGCTCGAACTCCCAGGGGTTGCCATGCGCCAGCCAGGTTTCCGGCAGCTCGACCTGCCAGCCGTCGGCCATCTGCTGGCGGAAAAGGCCGTGGACATAACGGATGCCGTAGCCGTAGGCCGGTATGTCGACGCTTGCCATGCTTTCCATGAAACAGGCAGCGAGCCGGCCAAGACCGCCATTGCCGAGGGCGGCGTCCGGCTCCAGTTCGGCGATCACGTCGATATCGACGCCGAAGGAGGCCAAGGCTTCCTTCAACTCGTCCATCAGGCCGATATTGGTCACGGCATCGCGCATCAGGCGACCAATGAGGAACTCGAGCGAGAGGTAATAGACGCGCTTGGAGCTCTCGGAATACGCCTTGCGGGTGGACTCCATCCAGTTGTCGGTGATGCGGTCGCGCACGACCAGGATAGCGGCCGTCAGCCAGTCGTGCGGCTTGGCCACTTTCGGGTCCTTGCCGATGCGGTAGGTCAGGCGCTCGATGATCTCCTGCGCCAGAATTTCGGCGCTCGACTCACGGCGTGCGGCGTGCGGAATTTTCTCATTGGAGATATGGCTGACCATGGATCCGGGCTACCCTCTTGAACGTTGTTCCGACACCACCGATGGCGCATGCCGACAGAGATTTTCCGCAATGTATGCACCGATACGAAGCGCTTGCAATAAGTGTTTTCAAGAGGATGTAAAATGAACCCGGGGCGTGGCGTCCGCATGCCGACCGTCTTTAGCCGGCTCGGTCGCGCGTGCAAGGGGTAGGCCGCCGCTGACGCCGAAGACTTCCCGACAGCCCAGGACATGCGGTCGAGCTGGAGGCCTGCGCGCGCAAAAACCGCGCGAACGGATCGCGCGGTTTCTCAGTCCTTCAGGGATCAAACGGTGACTATTGCGTCAGCCGGACCACGAGGCTGCTGGCCTTGTCGCCGATCGCCTTGAATGCGGCGACGAGATCCTCGCTCTTTTCCGCCTGGAAGTAGTAACTGGCATCCGTTGCGCAGCCTTGAAGCAGCGTTTGGCCGCGCTTGGGTGCCTTGAAGGCGACGGTAAAGACCTTGATGCCGTCTTCCCGGGCCTTGTCGCAATAGAACTTCGTGGCATCGTCGGATCGGGTCGCCTGCGCGGCGCCGGTCTTGTTCTGGAAATAGTTGTTTTCGCCATCCGTCATGAAGACGATGTATTTGGTCGGCACGGCGCCACTTTTCTGGGCGTGGGCCTGCAGCTCGCTGGCCTTCGACAGATCGCGATAGGCCGATGTGAAGGCGTCGCTGGAGTCGGTTCCCCCCGAGGCGATCAGAGCGTTGACATAGGTCTCCGTGCTGGCGGTGCCCCAGGACAGGGTGCCGGCCGGATCCTGTGCATTGTTGTAGGAAACGGCCGACGTTCTCACATAGTCCGCGTTCGGGTCGGCGGTCTTCAACTGGGTGAGGAGGCTTTTGACCGCCTTCTTCAGCGTATCGATCTTGGAGACGTAGCAGGGCACGTTCCACTTGGATTTCGGCCAATAGGCTTCCTCGTAGATATAGCAGCCGCTGGTCGAAGGGTCCGTCGTGTCCGTCTTCCAGGCCATCGATCCGGAGCGATCGAGCACGAGCACCATGGACAGGGCATTCTTCGTTTCCGATACGCCCTCCGACTTGCCGGTGGCGGCGAGGTTGACGACGCCGCTGCTGAGGAGGCGGGTCATGGCATTGAGTTCGACGGTCAGCGTGGTCTGGACACTGATGTCGTAAGCCTTGGCGCCCGTCTGAAGGGTTTTGGGCTCGATCGAGATCACCGTATTGTCGATCAGCTCCTGGTCTGCCTTCGCCTGTTTGGCGCCGGCTTCGGCTCCGGCTGCGCCGGCGCCATCCGGCACGAGGCTCGACGCGGTGGTTCGCATCGCCGTCACCAGATAGTCGCGTGCCGTCTTCTTGGCCTCGTCCACACTCATATGCTTGTTTGCAAGCCCTGACGCTGCGGCCAGCGCACCGCTGTCGACGGCTGCCTGCAACCGGTTCTTTTGCAGGACGATGTTGGTCGTGTCGACCGCGACGCCGGCACCGAAGAGAACGACGGGAAGGACCATGGCCGCCATCAGCGCGATGTTGCCGCTCCTGTCCTTCAGGCTGCGTCCGACCAAGCCGATCATGCCTGTCATATCCGTCTCCCGCGTTCACGTTCCGCTCGACGATGGTTCTGTCGCCAGCCGTCGCCCCCGAATAGCAGGGCTTCGTTGGCGCTCGCTTACGAGAGACGTTAAACTTTTACGGGCATCGCGGATTTTCGTCGCCGGCCTGTCCCGCGGGCGGGACAGGTGGTGCGGAACGGCACAGATGAGGGCGGGGCAGCGTCAGGAGACGGGCACGACGTCGACCGCCTGATCCGTTTTGTGGCTGCCATAGCTTTTGAGAACGCCGATGACCGGGGCGACATCGGAATAGTCGCGTCCGTGACCGACGACGATGTGGTCGGTGCCGGCCGGGACGTTGTTGGTCGGGTCGAGCTCCACCCAGCCCAGCGTCTTGCCGCACCAGACGCGCACCCAGGCGTGCATCGCGTCGGCCCCTTCCAGGCGCTCCTTGCCCGGCGGCGGCAGCGTGCGCAGAAAGCCGCTGACATAGCCGGCGGGAATGCCGAGCGCACGCAGCGCGACGATCATGATATGCGCGAAATCCTGGCACACGCCCTTTTTCAGGCGGAAGGCCTCGATCGGGGTGCTGTCGACGGACGTCGCCTTGGGATCGTATTTGAAATCCCTGTAGATCCGCTCGCACAGGAGACCGGCGATCTCGCGAACCGTCATGCCGGGCTTGGCAATTCCGCGGGCATAGGCCGCGATCGTCGGATCCTCGGCAAGGCGGGGGCTCGGTGCGAGGAAATGGTGTGGCGAACCGGCATCGAGCGACCAGACGGCACCGATCTCCGCAGGGAAGGCGGCAAGATCCGGCGAGAAGTCGGCCGTCGGCATGGCCGCATCCAGCTGCACCCGCGCCTTCATATGGATCACCAGTTCGTCATGCAACTTGCGAAAAAGGATGGACGTCGCCGGGTTCTGGAAGAAGTCGAACATGTCGGTCCGCTCCTCGGGCACGGGGGAGCAGGTGACGGTGCCGGCCACCAGCCGTTGGCGCGCGGGCAGGGACAGGGGCAGGACGCGCACGATATGGCGCCCGCCGGACACCGGGATCTCGTAGCTGTAGGTGATCTTGAGGCTGATGTCGTAGAGCATGGATCCGCCGCGCCTGTCGCCCCGCCCTGCCGCGTGGCAGAGCCGTCCGTCCCACTCTATGCCCTGTTTGACGCAGCGGCGCATTAGAAAAGCAGCGACCGGAAGAAGCTTGTGACACGTGCCTTCGTGACGCCGGTCAGCTCAGATAGGTCTGGGCGAGAATGTCGGAGAAACGCTCCATTTCCTTTTCGAGATGATCGTAGACCTCGCTGGTCATCCCCTCGGGCGTCATGACCGCAAGACCCGAGTGCAAGCGTACCGCCTCGCGATAGAAGGGCGACATCTGGCCGTTGGCATAGGCGTTTGGCAGTTGCTCGACTTCGGCGCGGATCTCGTTCAGCTGGTAGAGGATGGACCGTGGGTTGAGCGGGTCGAGCGCCAGGAGGTCGGTCACCGTCAAGGGGGCCGTGTTCACGTTGTAGCGGCGCCGGTGGGTCATCACGCTGTCGCCGATTTCCAGCAACATGTCGAGCGATCCGTCCGGCGCATCCCGGCCGGACATGTGGCCGAGCAGGCGAGTCATATGCATGCCGCGCTCGAGATATCGTCCGATCGACAGAAAGCGCCAGCCGGTGAAGCGGTACATGTTTTCGTGCACGAGACCGGCAAAGCCGGCAAGCTTGCGCAGCAGGATGGTCATGGCATGCGTCGCGTCATCGCCGGCCTCGACCGTCGCCCGAAATTTCCGTACCGTTTTCGACAGATCGTTCAGCGCGAGCCAGCCATCGGCGGAAAAGCGGTCGCGGATATTGCTCGCAGAGTAGAGAGCGCTGTCGATATTGGCGACGAGGCTATCGGGCACGGGCTGCGCGCTGTCGATGTCGAGCACTTTCAGATAGTCGGAAACGTTCTTCAGCAGCGGCATTTCGCTGTTGGCATTTTCGGCGAAGCGCCCGTGCCAGGCGCGCAGGATGCGCAGCGCGCCTTCCGAACGTTCGATATAGCGGCCGAGCCAGAAGAGATTGTCGGCCGCGCGGCTCGGCAGGCTGCCGGGCATGGTGCGGATGAAGGTTTCGTCGGAGGTGAGGAGGGTGGTGCGCTCGACGGGGCGATCGCTGACGATCCAGACGTCGGCTGCGGAGCCGCCCGCCTGCATGGCGATGGCCGCGGCATCCGCGCCGCTGGAAATCCGCGCAAAGCCGCCGGGCATGACCTGCCAGCCGTTCCGCGTCCGGGCGAGGTAGACGCGCAGACTCATCGGGCGCGGTGTAAGCTTGCCATCGACCCAGGCCGGCGTCGTCGACAGGGTGACGACCTCCTGGCCGACCAGTTTCTGCCCCTCATTCTCCAGCCAGTCGCGGATCGACAGCTTGGCGGTTTCGCGCATCGCTGATCCCAGAACCGACTGGCCGTTGTCGTCGAAAAAGGGGCGAGTCGAATAGGCAGGCCCGATGACCATCTTCTCGATGTTGCGCGCCACCTGCTCCCGTTCCGGCTTCTGCCCGCACCACCAGGTGGCGATGCTCGGCAGCAGCAGATCCTCCCCGAGCAGATGATGGCAGATGGTCGGCATGAAGGCGAGAAGCGCGCGTGTTTCCAGAATGCCGGAGCCGAGCGCGTTGACGATCGACACGGTGCCGGCGCGCAACGCTGCCAGAAGACCGGGCGTGCCGATATGGGAGCGCTGATTGAGCTCGAGGGGATCGGCGAAGGAGGAGTCCAGCCGTCGCCAGAGAATGCCGACCGGCTTCAGGCCGGCGACGGTGCGCACCATCACGCGCCCGTCCACCACGGTGAGGTCCTCGCCTTCCAGCAGCATGAAGCCGAGATAGCGGGCGATATAGGCGTGTTCGAAATAGGTCTCGTTGGCAACGCCCGGCGTCAGCACGGCGATGCGGTCATCCGGCGAACGCTTGCGCATCTGCAGGGCATCGCGGAAGGCGACGAAAAAGCGGGCGAGACGATGGACATGGGTTTCGGCGTAGATGTCGGAGAAGGCGCGTGTCGTCGCGACCCGGTTTTCGAGTGCGAAGCCGGCGCCGGATGGGGCTTCCGTGCGGTCGGCGAGCACCCACCAGTTTCCGTCCGGGCCACGCCCGATCTCGAACGACACGAAGTGCAGGAAATTGCCGTCGGCTGGCTTTACGCCGACCATGGGGCGGAGGAATTCCGCGTTCCCGCCGACGAGGGACGGCGGCAGAAAGCCTTCGTTGACGAGCGTGTTGGGCCCGTAAATGTCGGCCGCGATCCGCTCCAGCAGGTCGGCGCGCTGGATGAGACCGCGCGACAGGTTCTCCCATTCGCGCTCGGCGATCAGCACGGGGATATGCGACAGCGGCCAGTTGCGTTCGGAGTTTTCCTTCGTCCCATAGGCGCGATAGAAGACGCCGGCATCCCGGAGATACCGATCGGCGCGGGCGAAGCGGTTGGCTAGCTCCGCCGCATCCATGCGGCCGATGGCGGAAACGAGATTCTGCCAGACCGGCCGCACCTTGCCGTGTGCATCCACCATCTCGTCCGCGATGCCGGGAAGCGCGCGATAGTCGGCGACCGGGTTGTCGCCCTTGGCGCTCCCGGCGCTCGTGCTACCGTGTCTCCCCTTGATGGCCTCTGCCGTCGGCTTTTGTGTCATGTCGCTTTACAGTCCCGCAGGCCGGCGCAGGTCCAGGGTGAAGGGAAACTCCGGCGAGGGCGGTTCCGGCGCCAGCACATAGCCGCCGGCCGTATGACCCCAGGGCTCGAACCGCGCCAGCCGCCGCGCTTCCGCCTCGTTGCCGTTGACCGGGAACGTGTCGTAGTTGCGGCCGCCGGGATGGGCTACATGGTAGATGCAGCCGCCGATCGAACGTTGCGACCAGGTGTCGTAAATATCGAAGGTCAGGGGCGTGTTGACCGGCAGCACCGGGTGCAGCCCGGCAGCCGGCTGCCAGGCCTTGTAGCGCACGCCGGCGACGGAGACGCCGTTCACGCCCGTCGCGTTGAGCGGCACCGGGCGGCCGTTGCAGGCCACGGTATAGCGGCCGGGATTGGCGGTCTCGAAGCGCACCTGCAAGCGTTCGACCGAGCTGTCGACGTAGCGCACGGTCCCGCCAATCGCACCCTGCTCGCCCATGACGTTCCAGGGCTCCAGCGCCTGTCGCAGCTCGAGTTTCGCCCCCTCGTAGGTCACCTCGCCGCAGAACGGGAAGCGGAACTCCAGCTGCGCCTCGAACCATTCCGGACGGAAATCGAAGCCGTTGGCGCGGAGGTCGGCGAGGACGTCGAGGAAGTCGGCCCAGACATGGTGCGGCAGCATGAAGCGGTCGTGCAGGGTCGTACCCCAGCGCACGAGACGGCCATCGATCGGATTTTGCCAGAAACGGGCGATGAGGGCGCGCACCAGAAGCTGCTGGGCGAGCGACATGCGCGCGTTCGGCGGCATTTCAAAGCCGCGGAACTCGACGAGGCCGAGACGACCGGTCGGGCCATCGGGCGAGAACAGCTTGTCGATGCAGATTTCCGAGCGATGCGTGTTGCCGGTCACGTCCGTCAGAAGGTTGCGGAACAGGCGGTCGGTCAGCCAGGGCAGCGGCGGCACGCCCTCGCCGGGCAGCGGCACCTGCGCCATGGCGGTCTCGAGCTCGTAGAGACTGTCGTGACGCGCCTCGTCGATGCGCGGCGCCTGGCTGGTCGGGCCGATGAACATGCCTGAGAACAGGTAGGAGAGCGACGGGTGGCGCTGCCAGTGGATCACGAGACTTTTCAACAGGTCCGGACGACGAAGGAACGGGCTGTCGTTCGGGTTTCGTCCGCCGACCACCACGTGATTGCCGCCGCCGGTGCCGGTGTGGCGACCGTCGATCATGAACTTGTCCGCCCCCAGCCGCGACTGGCGCGCCTCCTCGTAGATGACCGAGGTGATGTCGACGCATTCCTGCCAGCTTGCGGCCGGATGCACGTTGACTTCAATGACGCCGGGATCCGGGGCGACGCGCATGACGTTGACGCGCTCGTCATGCGGCGGCGCGTATCCTTCGATATGGACGGCCAGTCCCAGGTCGCTCGCGGCCGTTTCGGCGGCGGCGATCAGGTCGAGATAGTCCTCGATCCGCTCCACGGGCGGCATGAAGACGCAGAGGCGGCCGTTCTGGGGCTCGACGGTCATCGCCGTGCGCACGGCGCCGCCAATCTCGGCCAGCACCTGTTCGTTGCGGTCCTGCTGCGCTTCCGCAGCCTGGAAGGAGGCTTCCGCCATCGCGCGATCGGGTTTCTGGGCTGCGGCGGAGCGGTCCGCACCGACGGGAAAGTCCGGCAGGGAGGCGCGGGGGATCGAAGGGTCGGCCTCGTGGATATAGGGAAACTGGGATGGCGGAATATAGGGCAGGGCGCCGAGCGGGATGCGGTAGCCGACCGGGCTGTCGCCCGGCACGAGAAAGATCTTGCCCCGGCGCGTACGCCAGCGTTCGCTCATCCACCGGCGACCGGCCGCCTGCTCGCCCGAGGCGTGCGCATTCCAGGCCTGTACGGGCAGCACGAAGCCGGTGGGGACCGTCAGTCCGCGCTCGAAGACGCGGGCGATGCGGCTGCGTTCCTCGGCATCCTTCAGCTTGGAATTGGACGGATCGACATTTTCCGGCAGGCTGCCTTCCTTGATGATCCATTCTGCCGGATCTTCATAGGCCGGCAGGACCATGTCCGGCTCGATCCCGAGCGCCACGGCAATGCCGGTCAGCAGCTTTTCGGCTTCTTCCGGTCCCGCCTTGGTGTCCACGTGCTCGCGCGCGACGAGATCCGGATTGCGCCAGATCGGCACGCCATCGCGGCGCCAATAGAGCGAGAAGGTCCAGCGCGGCAGACTTTCGCCAGGATACCACTTTCCCTGACCGTAGTGGAGGAAGCCGCCGGGGGCGAAACGCTCGCGCAGGCGCCGGATCAGGTCGTCGGCCTTGGCGCGCTTCGTCGGTCCGACCGCGTCCGTGTTCCATTCGCCGGATTCGAAGTCGTCGATCGACACGAAGGTCGGCTCTCCCCCCATGGTCAGGCGGACGTCGTTGGCTGTAAGCGCGGCGTCCACCTCGTGGCCGAGCGCGTTCAGGGCGTCCCAGCTCTGGTCGGAAAACGGCTTGGTGATCCGCGGATGCTCGGCGACACGGTCGACCCGCATCTCGAAAGCGAAGGCGGTCTGCGTGTCCGGATCGCCGGAAAAGCCGCCGGCGATCGGCGCGGCGTTGCTGTAGTGCGGCGTGGCCGACAGCGGAATATGGCTTTCGCCTGTGAGGAGGCCCGAGGTCGGATCGAGCCCGACCCAGCCGGCGCCGGGAAGATAGACCTCGCACCAGGCGTGCAGGTCGGTGAAATCGACCTCGGTGCCGGAGGGCCCGTCAAGGGCCTTCAAATCCGGCGCCAGCTGGATGAGATAGCCGGATACGAAGCGTGCGGCGAGGCCGAGATGGCGCAGGATCTGGACGAGAAGCCAGCTGCTGTCGCGGCAGGAGCCGAGCGCCTTCGTCAGGGTCTCCTCGGGCGTCTGCACGCCGGGCTCCATGCGGATGACGTAGTTGACCGCCTGCTGCAGACGCATGTTGATGCCGACCACGAAGTCGACCGTGTTCATCGGCGTGCGGTCGAGGCCATCGAGATAGGCCTGGAGGGCAGGGCCGGCCGGCTCCGGCCGGCTGTAGATCTCCAGGTCTTGCCGGATATCGGCGGGATAGTCGAAGGGCCAGGTCTCGGCGCTTTCTTCCACGAAGAAATCGAACGGATTGTAGACGGTCATGTCGGCCACGAGATCGACTTCGATCTTGAACTCGGTCACCGGGTCGGGGAAGACGTACCGCGCGAGGTAGCTGCCATAGGGATCCTGCTGCAGGGTCACGAAATGGTTGGCAGGGGTTACCTTGAGGGAATGGCTCAGCACCTTCGTCTTGGAATGCGGGGCCGGCTTCAGCCGGATCACCTGCGGGCCGAGGCGGACCGGCCGGTCATAGGTGTAATGGGTCAGATGATAGATGCTGGCTTTGATCGACATGCGGTCCCCTCGATGACGGATGGTGGCCATCATGCCGGGACTGTGTGCAATGCAACGAAATAAAGCAAGGCTGAAAAATCGGCAGGTCGTCTGCTGCGACGGGACCGGATCACGCGCTGTCTTGCTGCCGAGGCAGGCTGCGGTCCGACCGCCATCGACCGGTTTTGTCAGCGATCGTCACCCGCGCCGGCCCGCTTTGGGCCGCCGGGATCCGGGCCTGCCGTCAGCGGCAGGCCCGGATGTTTTCCTACTCGGGCAGGATGCGGACGGCACCGCGGTCGGCCGAGGTTGCGAAGGCGGCATAGGCCTTCAGCGCCGTCGTAACCTTGCGCTTGCGCTCTTCCGTCGGCTTCCAGCCATAGGCATCCTGCTCCCTTCGGCGCTGCGCCAGCTCGTCTTCGGAAACGCGCAGCGAGATCGTGCGATTGGGGATGTCGATATCGATCATGTCGCCTTCGCGCACGAGGCCGATCGTGCCGCCATTGGCCGCTTCCGGGGAAACGTGACCGATCGAGAGACCGGACGTGCCGCCCGAGAAGCGCCCGTCGGTGATGAGCGCGCAGGCTTTCCCCAGGCCCTTCGATTTCAGGTAGCTCGTGGGATAGAGCATTTCCTGCATGCCGGGGCCGCCCTTCGGGCCTTCGTAGCGGATGACGACGACGTCGCCCGCGACCACCTGGTTGGAGAGGATCGCCTTGACGGACGCATCCTGGCTTTCAAAGACGCGGGCGGGGCCCGAGAATTTGAGGATGGACTCGTCCACGCCGGCCGTCTTCACGATGCAGCCGTCGAGCGCGATGTTGCCCTTGAGCACGGCAAGGCCCCCATCCTTGGAGAAGGGGTGCTGCGCGTCGCGGATGACGCCCTTTTCACGGTCGAAATCGAGCTCCTTCCAGCGGGCGCTCTGGCTGAAGGCCACCTGCGTCGGCACGCCGCCGGGTGCGGCGGAAAAGAGTTCGAGTGCGGCGGGATTGTCGGTAACGGCAATGTCCCATTGCGACAGCGCATCGCCGAGCGTTTTTGCGTGCACGGTCGGCAGATCGGCATTGATGAGGCCGGCCCGGTTCAGTTCGCCCAGGATCGCCATGATGCCGCCCGCGCGATGCACGTCTTCCATGTGGACGTCGGCCTTGGCCGGCGCCACCTTCGACAGGCAGGGCACCTTGCGCGACAGCCGGTCGATGTCGTCGAGGTTGAAATCGATTTCGCCTTCGTGGGCGGCGGCCAGAATGTGCAGGACGGTGTTGGTCGAGCCGCCCATGGCGATGTCGAGCGCCATCGCATTCTCGAACGCGCCCTTGGAGGCGATCGTGCGCGGCAGCGCGGTTTCGTCGTCCTGTTCATAGTAGCGCTTGGTCAGGCCGACGATGCTGCGGCCGGCCTCCAGGAACAGCTTCTCGCGATCCGAATGCGTGGCGAGCGTCGAACCGTTGCCGGGCAGGGACAGGCCGAGCGCTTCCGTCAGACAGTTCATCGAATTTGCGGTAAACATGCCGGAGCAGGAGCCGCAGGTCGGGCACGCGGACCGCTCGATGGTCTGGACGTCGGCATCCGACATGTTGTCGTCGGCCGCAGCCACCATGGCGTCCACGAGGTCGAGCGCGTGGATTTTGCCATCGGACAAAAGCACCTTGCCGGCTTCCATCGGACCACCGGAGACGAAGATGGTCGGGATGTTAAGGCGCAGCGAAGCCATCAGCATGCCGGGCGTGATCTTGTCGCAGTTGGAAATGCAGACCATCGCGTCGGCGCAATGGGCATTCACCATGTATTCGACCGAGTCGGCGATGATCTCGCGCGACGGCAGCGAGTAGAGCATGCCGTCATGGCCCATGGCGATGCCGTCATCGACCGCGATCGTGTTGAATTCCTTGGCAACGCCGCCGGACGCTTCGATCTCCCGGGCGACCAGCTGGCCGAGGTCCTTCAGGTGCACGTGGCCCGGCACGAACTGGGTGAAGGAGTTGACCACGGCGATGATCGGCTTACCAAAGTCGCTGTCCTTCATGCCGGTGGCGCGCCACAGGCCGCGGGCGCCGGCCATGTTGCGGCCGTGGGTGGTGGTTCTGGAGCGATAGGCTGGCATGGCGTTTCCTCGAGGCGTTGGTGAGGATCGGGCGGGGCCTGATATTCGCTTGGGCGCGACGTCCGACGACAGTTTCGGGGCGTCCTAGCGTAAAACTGCCGTCGCGTCACGGTCTTCTCACGCCAATCCGGTTCGCCGCGATCAAGTTTTCGCGCGTTTCTGCCTCCGCGCAGGCAAAGAGTTTGCGCCCGCACCGCCCGAGGCGGGAACCAACAGGCAGGGATGCCTGTTCATGCTGCGCCCGAGCAAGGTCCGTCGCCTTGCGCGCCGGGCTCCTGCGCATGTTCCGACCTCTCCAAAAGGCAGTCCTCCACGATGACAGTTCCGATCGCCACCTATCGGCTCCAGTTCCGCAACGGCATGACCTTCGACAAGGCCATCACGCTGATCGACCACTGGAAGGCGCTCGGCATCAGCCATCTCTACGCCTCGCCGATCTTTGCCGCGACGGAAGGTTCGACGCATGGCTACGACGTGACCGACCCCAACGCGTTCGACGCGACGCTCGGCGGGCGAGAGGGCTTCGATCGCCTGTCGGCAGCCCTGAAGGCCGCCGATATCGGGCTCATCCTCGATATCGTGCCGAACCATATGGCCGCATCGCTGGAGAACCGCTGGTGGCGGAGTGTCGTCGAATGGGGCGAGCAAAGCCCCTATGCGCACTACTACGATATCGACTGGTCCCGCCCTCTGACGATCGCAGAACTCGGCAAGAGCTTCGACGAGGCCCTGGACGATGCCGAGATCGAGATCCGGCTCGACGAAACCGCTGGCAACCTCGCACTCGGCTATTACGAGAGCAACATTCCGCTTCACCCCTCGAGCTACGGGATGGTGCTGGAGGGTGCGCCAGGCACGCTCGGGGCGAAGATCGCAGCGCTCGCCGCATCCGCCTCCGCAGAGGAAGACGAGGCCTTCCACCATACGATGCACACCCTCATCGCGGGCGGTTCGCAGGCTGATCGAACGGCGCTTTCGACGTTTCTCTCCGGCTTGCCGGCCGAACGGGTCCGAGCTGCGCACGCGGCGCAGGCGTTCCGGCTCGTGCACTGGAAGACGGCGGCGAGCGATCTCAGCTATCGCCGCTTTTTCGAGGTGGCGGGCCTTGCCGGTCTGCGGGTCGAAGCGCCGGATGTCTTCGAAGCAGCGCATCGCCTCATTCTCGAACTGGTCCGCGATGGCACGGTCGATGGGCTGCGCATCGACCATGTCGACGGTCTCGCCGATCCGGAAGCCTATCTGCAGACCTTGCGCGATGCGGTCGGTCCCGATGTCTATCTCGTTGTCGAGAAGATCATCGAGGGGAACGAGCGCGTGCCTGCGAGCTGGCCGATTGCGGGAACGACGGGCTACGAATTCATCGCGGCGCTGGCGCATCTTTTCGTCGATTCCGCGCAGGCAAAGGCGCTTGATGCGGCGTATACGGAGTTTGCCGGCGGTGAGGACTATGCGTCGATCCTGAAGGACGCCAAGGCGCTCATGCTCGATGTCAACTTTGCGGGCGAGATCAAGCGGCTCGTGGCTTTGGCAGGTTCCTCGGTCGGGGGAGAGCATCACGACGCGGCGCTGGATGCGGCGCTCAAGGCCTTGATCACGGCCTTTCCGATCTACAGGACCTACGGCACGCGGGATGCGATGAACGCGGACGATCGAAAGGTTCTCGATCGTGCCGCCGGCGAGGCTTCCGAAACGCTGTCGACCGACGGGCGCAAAGCGCTCGATGCCATCGTTGCCGTGCTGTCCGGCGCGACGCAGGGGGACGCGTTCGAGTTCCGCAGCCGGTTCCAGCAGGTCACGGGTCCGGTCATGGCGAAAGCCATGGAGGATACGGCGTTCTACCGCTACCACCGGCTGCTCGCCTTGAACGAAGTGGGCGGCGATCCGGCCGAGGAAGAGATGTCGATTGCGCATTTCCATGCGGCGATGCGGCGCCGTGCCGCCGAGCAGCCGCATGCAATTACCACCACGTCGACCCACGACACCAAGCGCGGCGAGGATGCGCGCGCCAGGCTGTATGCCATCAGCGAGGCGCCTGCCGAATGGGCAGAGGCCGTGTCCCGCTGGCACGCCATGAACATCCGCCTGATCACGACGCTCGATGACGGCCCTGCGCCGGAGCCTGCGGTCGAGTGGGCGCTCTATCAGGCGCTCGCCGGTGCCTGGGAAGAAACGTCGTCGACGCCGGACGCGGCAGCGCTCGAGGCCTTGGCGGAGCGCTTTTCCGCCTATGTGGAAAAGATGCTGCGGGAAGCAAAGCAGCGCAGCAACTGGTCCGAGGTGAACGAGGCGTATGAAGGCGCCGTGCAGGCGTTTGCCGCCGGGCTTCTTTCGCCGGATAACAAGGCGTTTCGCGATGATTTCGTGAGGACGCTGCAGCCTTTCGCACAGGCAGGGCTCGTCAACGGGCTCACCCAAACACTGGTGAAGATGACGGCTCCCGGCGTGCCGGACGTCTATCAGGGGTCGGAACGTTCGGATTTCAGCCTGGTCGATCCCGACAATCGGCGCATGCCGGACTATGCGGCCATGGCAGAACGTCTGGAAGCGGCCGACGGGTTTTCTTTCGATGCCGAGGCGCGTGCATCCGGACAGGCAAAAATCGCTCTGACTGCACGCCTGATCTCGGCGCGACGTGCGTCGCCCGGTCTTTTCGAGGATGGCGACTATCAGCCGCTCGATGTCTCCGGGATGGCGAGCGGCAGCGTGGTCGCCTATGCGCGCCGGTCGGGCAATGCCGCCGCCATTATCGTTGCTCCCTGCAAGGTGCTCGGATTGCTCGGCAAGGGCGATCTCAGCAGAGCCTTCGATGCGATCCGGGTCTCCCTGCCGGACGGTCTGGCCGGCCGGTCCTACCGCAATGTCCTCCATGGCGGAACGGTCGAGGTCGGGCAAACGCTGGATCTGCTAGACATCGAGGGCTCGCCCTATCTTCTCCTGATCACGGAATAGTTGCCCCACCGGACGAAATCTCCCGGAACTTTTCGGCATTCGTGGCGTTTGGTAACGCCACGAAGTATGGCCTGAAGAACCGGTCGGGGGATTTGCACGTGTATCATGTCGGCCAGGAGAATGACGGTAACCCTCTTCAGGAAGGGTCTTCTGGCGACAGCGAGACAAGCATCATCCGGATTGGCGAGAATGCCTGGCGTCGGGAGACGGCAGACAAGATCGCCTTCATGATCGACGGCAAGGCCTATTTTGAGACGTTGGATCGGGCCTTGCGGCTTGCCTCCCGGCGGATCTGGATCATCGGCTGGGATTTCAGTCCCGACATCCGCCTGACGCCGGAAGATCCGGAGAGCCCGACGCTGGGAAACCTTCTGCTGTCCCTTGTCGAGGCCAAGCCTGCGCTCGAGATCCACATTCTCGTCTGGGCAATGGGGCCCATCTATTCCGGCAAGTCGCTGAAGCTTTTCCGCAAGAAGGGCTGGGCGAGCCATCCCCGCATTCATCTGAATTTCGACACGCATCATCCGCTGCGCGGCTCGCACCACCAGAAGATCGTCTGCATCGACGATACCACGGGTTTCATCGGCGGAATCGACCTGACCGCGCGGCGCTGGGACGACAGCGACCACAGGCCGGGCCATCCGCTGCGCGTGACGCCGGATGGCGAGGCCTACGAGCCGGTGCACGACATGCAGGCCGCCGTTTCCGGACCTGCCGCCCGCATGCTGGGCGATGTCTGCCGTGAACGCTGGTTCTATGCCATGGACGAGACAATCGTGCCCGTCGACGGGGCGGAAACTGCCTGGCCTGAAACGCTGGCGCCGGCGCTGACCGGATGCCCTGTCGCGATCGCCCGGACCACACCGGCAACGATCGGCAACGAGGGTATCCACGAATCCATTCACATGCTGACCGATGCGCTGACCTCGGCCCAGCATGTCGTCTATATCGAAGCGCAATATCTTGCTGCCTTCGGTATCGCCGATATCCTCATCGAGCGGTTGGCACGGCCGGACGGCCCCGAAGTCCTGATCGTCGTGACCCGGATCTCGCACGGGTTCATCGAGAAGGTCATCATGGGCACCAATCGCGACAGGCTGATCCGCCGGCTGAAGCGCAACGACCCCTATGACCGGCTGCGCGTGATGTATGCCGTCGTGCCGAGCGACGACGAAGACGGGCAGCAGGAGGTGCTGGTCCATTCCAAGCTGGTCATCATCGACGACCGGTTTCTCCGATTGGGCTCGTCGAATCTCAACAACCGCTCCGAAGGCATGGACACCGAAGCCGACATGGCGATCGAGGCCGTCAGCGAGGAACAGCGCGCAGCCATCGCCGATATCCGCTACCGGCTGCTCGCCGAGCATCTCGACAGCACGCCGGATGCGGTCCGCGACACGATTGCACGTCTGAACTCGCTGCATGATGGGGTGGAGGCGCTGAACACGGGGCGGCGCGGGCTTCGGCATTTCGATATCGACCTCACGGAAGGCGAGGAAGATCCGCTGCCGGGCACCGATCTCGTTGATCCTGCCGGACCGATCCACCCGATCGACACGCTGCGTCGCGGCGCCAGTGCCATTGCCAGCCGCATTTTCGGCAGTGCCACCTGACGGCCGGCTTGCCGCGCTTCCACACCGTGCGCCTTTCAAACACTGATCGATCGAAACGATCTGCGAACGGCGATGGGACGTCAGGCAGGCGAGCCTGCATGTCGGCCGTCCATCTCGTCGCTTTCATCTGCGGACAGCGCAGACTTCCTTTTCACGAGGATTTCGCTGATCAGCAGGGTCGGCAGGCCGATGGCAAGCGGGATGAAATAGTAGATCACCCGGAAGGCGATGACGGCGGCCACCGATTCTGCACCCGGAAGGATATGCGCGACCGTCGCTTCAAGAACGCCGATGCCGCCCGGGACATGGCTGATGATGGCGGCAACATTGGCGATGATCGAGACCGAGGCGACCTTGAGATAGCCGGCCTCCGCGAAAGCCGAGAGCATCTGGTGGAGGCTGGCTGCGACAAAGGCGAAATTGAGCGTGCCGACGACGATCTGCGCTGCGGCGATGGGCAGCTTCGGCAGGTCGAAGCTCCAGCTTTTGATGGTCAGCGGCTTGCGGACGAAAGCGGAGAGCATGAGGTAGACGACAGGCGCGATCAGCGAAATGATGCCGATGGCAAAGACCGCGCTACGGCTGAGACCGGTCATATCGGCCGCGTCCTGCGGGCGGAGCAGCAGGCTTGCGCCTCCGAGCGTCATCAGGCCAAGCGCAACCGTTACGCCGCAGAAGAGCACGATCTTCGCCACATCCTCGGCCGTCAGGCCCCAGCGGGCGTAGTAGCGGTATCGCACCGCACCGCTGCTGAGCGCGGCAACGCCGACATTGTGGCCGATCGACAGGCTGACGAAGGACGCAAGGGCTGTCTTGTAGAAAGGCAGGCGCTTGCCGGTGTAGCGGACGCCCAGCGCATCGAAGCAAGAGAGGCATGCATAGGATGCCGCCGCGAATGCGAGACCGAGAAGCAGGTGCGAAACCGGAATCGCCCGCAAGGCCGTCAGGATTTCGTCCAGCGTATACTGACGCAGCGTCTGAAAAAGCAGATAAACGGCGAAGAGAACGGCCGCAACAGCGACAACGCGAAAGATAATCCGAAGGCTCATTCGATGGTCGCTCTCTCAAGACGTGAGGCCGAAACCGCGTTGGCAGGCGTTTCTCTTGTCCTGCGCATCGCATATCAGGGCACAGGCGCGACGATCGCGACCGCTTTGTCGCACGGAACGAATTGGCCCCCCATCGGGTTCCCTCGCCATGCCTGAACATCCTGCCCCGTCATTCACCCCCTCGCATGCCGCACCGTTCTCCCCCATGCCGCAGCCGAGCGTCCTGTCGATCCTCACATATAATGTCCACAGCTGTATCGGCACGGACCGGCGCATGGATCCGGAACGCATTGCCGAGGTCATCGCGGCGGCGCAGCCGGACGTGATCGCGCTGCAGGAGGTCGATGTCGGCCGCGCGCGCACCGGTGGTATCGATCAGGCAGCTCGGATCGCCGATGCCCTGAAGGTGACGGCACACTTCCATCCCGCGCTGCATGTCCGCGACGAGCAATATGGCGACGCCATCCTGACGGCTCTGCCATCGCGGCTGGTGAAGGCTGGTCCCATCCCGTCCATGGGCGAGACCCGGGGCGCGCTCTGGGTCGAGGTCGAGGTGGACGGTCGCACCGTCCAGATCTTCAACACGCATTTCGGCCTCGGCCGCACCGAACGGCGACGCCAGGCCGAGGCGCTCCTTGGGGACGCGTGGATCGGCAATGACGCTTGCCGTACCGCGCCGGTCATTCTTGCCGGAGACTTCAACGCCATCCCGTCCTCGGTCGCCTACGGGCTTTTGAAGCGCCGGCTTCCGCCTGTCCGGGTCGGCGACGATCCGGGGAAAGCGGATGGAGGACGCAGGCGTATCGGGCCGACGTTTCCGTCGCGCTTTCCGCTTCTGCGGCTCGATCACATCTTCGTTTCGGAAGACATCGAAACCGTGTCAGCTGGGCCCGTCCGCACGCCGCTCTCCCGCATTGCCTCCGACCACCTGCCGCTGCAAGCAAGCCTGCGGATTGGTGGGTCGGGAAAGATCGGAACCATCGCCAACCCGACCCGTTAACGGCAGGAATGTAACAGGAAAGGATGAGATCATGCCAAATCGTGACCCGCTTCCGACGCCCGAAACCGATACGCCGCGGGGGCCGATCTCCACGCCGGGGATCCCCGACCGCGGTCAGGACAGTTCACCGGTGCCGCCCGTGATCGCACCGGGCGACACAAAAAACCCGAACGATCCGGCGTTGCTGCCGATCGGTGATCCTGCCGGGATTGCCTGACCGGAACTGATGCGCCGGCATAGTGTCTTTCGACGATGATGACAAAAGGGCCGCGGCACGTTTGCTGCGGTCCTTTGCGTTTCAGAAGATATGTCAGAGACTGCCGTCGCCTTTAAAATAGCCCGGATATTGGACGAATTCCGGATCCGGCTTGCCGGGTACGGGCGGCGCTGCCTCGTCCATATTGTCGAGAAATCCGTGCGTGCGCATCCATTCCCGGACAATGCGCTGGATTGCCTCGTCGCGTGAAATGTTCTGCTGCCGCGCGTGCGTCGTCAGGGCCGCTTCGAGATCGTCGGGAAAGTTTGTCATGCCGAAGCCTCGCTGTCCGGTGCCGATGGCCAACAACGTGCCCTTGGCCCAAACGTTCCAGCAAGCCCCGGCCGAGAGATGCTTCGGCAAGGCTTGCTGGACATCAAAGACAGCATTTCCGCGTATTATGCCGGAGCGAAGCCAGGGCGCCGGACGCGGTTACCGTGCCCCGGCCACCGCTCCTGGAGAAACAGGTGTTACGGCGTGACCGTCAG
Source organism: Rhizobium sp. Leaf384 (assembly GCF_001424065.1). Taxonomy (GTDB): domain Bacteria; phylum Pseudomonadota; class Alphaproteobacteria; order Rhizobiales; family Rhizobiaceae; genus Ferranicluibacter. The sequence continues at coordinate 269,510 of NZ_LMQE01000006.1, read as the reverse complement.
CTTCGCCTGCATGCCCGCTTCGTAGTGACCCTTGATGTTGCAGAACACGAGGTAGGTGCCGGCCTTCAGGGTCGTCTTCAGCTGGCCGTCGGCGCCCGGCTTCAGATCTTCGACTTCGCCGAGGCTCTTCAGCTTGCCTTCCTCGACGCGGTGCTTGGCCGTGTTCAGCGGAATTTTCTGGTCGGGCGACTTCAGCCGCACGACGATCATCTCATGCTCTTCGCCGACAGCTGCATTGTGGACGGTGAACACCGTAGCACCCGCCTTGACCGTTGCAGGCTCCAGGCTGAGGCCCATTTCACCGCCGCCTTCGCCGCTTTCCACCACCTTGATCGTGTTGGCGGCAAAGGCCGTTGTGCTGAGAAGAGCAAATCCAGCGGCTGCCACGAGAGAAAGCGCCGAGCGGGAAAGAGAGGTCATAGGATCATCCTTTATCTGAAACTCGCGTCGTATGGGAACGAGCGTCCGCATTCCGACTGCGAGGCTGGAGCTTGGTTCAGAGAGCCTGTCGATCACCCGTCCAGACGATACGAGCGTCAAGGGGAGGGGAATGCCCACCGCACATTGACATCCGGCGCGGCCGGTCAATCTTCCTGACACAGAGCAGACCAACAGACGCAGGCGATCCGGCATCCAGCCGGCGCACATGCGGAAGCATCATGATCGGGGGGACGATGACCAACACATTCGAATTTCTTGCCAGATGGGGTTATGCGGCGCGCGGCGTCGTCTACATCACGCTCGGCCTGATCGCCCTCATCGGTTCTTCGTCCGGCGAAGAGGCCAGCACGCATGGCGCCCTGTCCAACCTGCTTGGCCAGCCGTTCGGCCGGTTTCTTCTGGCAACCGTCGCCATCGGACTGGTCGGCCATGTCCTCTGGCGGCTGGCGCAGGCGCTTCTCAACGCCGACAGCCAGGAGAACAACGCAAAGGGCTATCTGGCGCGCGCCGGCAATCTCGCAAGCGCCGTCATCAACGGCACGCTCGCTCTGGCCGCCGCCCGCCTCGTGCTGGCATCCGGAGACGGATCGGGCGAAGGCAAGAGCCCTGTGGCGTGGCTGATGCAGCAGCCGTTCGGCCGCTTTCTCGTGGGCGCCGCAGGCGCCGTCATCATCGCCGCCGGTGCCGTCCAGGCCTGGCGGGGAATCTCCGGCGCGTACCGCAAGCGTCTCTCGCTGCCGTCCGACAAGCGCAATCTGCTCGGGGGCATCTCTGTCTTCGGCCTTGCGGCGCGGGGGCTCGTTCTGTCGATCACCGGCGGGTTCGTCCTTTTCGCCGCGGTCGTGGTGGATTCGGGACAGGCCGGCAGCGTACCGGAAGCACTCGACTGGGTCCGCAACCTGCCGACGGGCACCTATCTTTACGCGCTGGCGGCAGCCGGTCTGATTGCGTTCGGCCTCTACAGCTTCATCGAGGCGCGCTATCGCAGCATCGATGCACCCGAACAGGCCGACGTGAAGCGCGGCGTCGCCAAGGCGGCGTCGGCCGTCGACAGACTGTCGTGAAGATAGCTGGCTATCGCGTGCCAAGGCGCGTCGACCGAACGGAAAGCGTCGTGGCGGCCAATCCCTGAAATGCAAAAAGCCCTGTCGAAACAGGGCTTTTGAAGAGGATGGTGGGCGTGACAGGGATTGAACCTGTGACCCCTACGATGTCAACGTAGTGCTCTCCCGCTGAGCTACACGCCCATCCGTGCCGCGCATAGACCACAAACCTTTTTGAGCGTCAACAGGCATCGTGATGCTTTTTTGACAAAAGGAGAGCGCCGGTGCGCGGGGCCGGGCTGGTGACCTGTCAGGCCGCCAGCATCTTGTTGACTTCGTCGACCAGGTCGCGAAGGTGGAAGGGCTTGGACAGAACCTTGGCGTCCTTCGGAGCCTTGCTGTCGGGGTTCAGCGCCACGGCCGCAAAGCCGGTGATGAACATCACTTTCAGATCGGGATCAAGCTCGGTCGCGCGGCGCGCCAGTTCGATACCGTCCATTTCCGGCATGACGATGTCGGTCAGGAGGAGCGAAAAGGGCTCTTCCCGCAGGCGGTCATAGGCACTCGCTCCGTTGTCGAAGGAAAGGACCTTGTAACCGGCTTTTTCCAACGCCTTCACCAGGAAACGGCGCATGTCGTTGTCGTCTTCTGCGAGGAGAATTTTGGGACTCATGGATTTCCAGCCGTTGCTGTCTAGGTCTTCTCTATAGACGGGAAGGTGCGGTCGCCTCATGAAACCGCCATGGGGTAAATATCCCGTGAAGACCGGACGTCAAGACCGGGCGACACGCGAGCCCGCAACCCTCGTGAGGGGCGACTATGGACACAGATGCGGGCAACTGGCAACATGAACGAAGCGGCAAGATGACGACATGGTAAAAAGGATCGCGATGGAGGAGACGGTTCGGGAACACGACCTGTTTTGCGTTCGCGAGCCGGACGATCAGAAAATCCCTTTTGTTTTCAACTCTCCGCACAGTGGCAGGCTCTACAGCGAGGCGTTTCTGGCGCAGTCGCGACTTGATGCGCGCGCCATTCGTCGCTCCGAGGATCATTATGTGGACGAGCTTTTCGGCCGTGCGGTCGGGCTCGGCGCGCCGATGCTGGTCGCGCATTTCCCGCGGGCTTTCCTCGACGTCAATCGCGAACCCTACGAGCTGGATCCGCGCATGTTCGACGGTGCCCTGCCGCCGCATGCCAATATCAGTTCGATGCGCGTCGCCGGCGGGCTTGGCACCATACCGCGACTGGTGGCCGAGAACATGGAGATCTATCGCACCCGCATGCCCGTCGAGCATGCGCTGGAACGGATCGAGACGATCTACAAGCCGTATCATGCAACGCTTCGCCGCTTGATCGCACGCACGCATGTGCTGTTCGGGCGGGCGATCCTCATCGACTGCCACTCCATGCCCGGCAATGTCCGGGTGGCCGGGAGCGGCCTGCGGCCCGACATCATCATCGGCGACCGGTACGGCACCAGCGCCTCGGCGGACCTGTCCCGCATGGCCGTGACCTTGCTCGAAAACCTCGGCTTCACGGTGACGCGCAACAAGCCCTATGCCGGTGGATTCATCACGGAGCATTACGGCCGTCCGACGCGCGGTCTGCACGCCTTGCAGATCGAGATCAATCGTGGGCTCTACGTGGACGAGACGACGCTGGTGAAAAAGCCGGAATTCGAATGGCTCGCCCATCTCCTCGGCACGTTCGTGGCCGATTTTGCAGCCCATGTCGCGGGCTCGACAGAGAGCCTGCCGCTCGCAGCAGAATAGATCTTCGCAAGGATACGCGGGGCTTTCATGCCCTGACCGGGGTGGCCCTGACCATTGGCCACGGTCACTGGCCAAAAAAAACCGCGCTTGTCGCGCGGTTAAGTCTAGGGAGGAAACACCCAAGGAGGGTATCTACAGCCACGAGTGACTGTAGGGCGAGTGTGATATTGCGGCGCACCATTGTCAAGACCAGCCGGGCGCAGATGACGAATAGGTGACATGCTAAGAGACGAAATTTGTTTGATAATTTTTGAAATTGCCGAATATTTGTGCGCGAAATCGGATGGAATGCCACCGTCTGCATATGACATGTGCGTTGTCGGTCACGATTGCTGAAAACTTGTTCTGCAATTTCTTTTCAAAATAATTTCGTCTAAGCATCCTCCATCGTCATCTCGAGGCTCGAACGGGTCGTTTCAGGAGAGTGCCATGCTGCCGGACCGTCTTTTCTTCGATCGCCTGGCCGACGCAGCCAAGGCCGAGACCCTGCCGCGGTTCCGCATGGGGATCGGGGTCTCCAACAAGCTCGAAACCGGTTTCGATCCCGTGACGGAGGGAGATCAGGCAGCGGAACGCGCCATCCGGGCGCTGATCGAGGCGACCTTTCCCGATCACGGTATCCTGGGCGAGGAATACGGCACCGTGGGTGCCGATCGCGATTATGTCTGGGTCATCGATCCGATCGACGGCACGCGCGCCTTCATCTCGGGCCTGCCGGTCTGGGGGACGCTGATCGGCCTTTATCACAAGGGACGCGCCGTGATGGGGCTGATGGACCAGCCCTTCACCGGCGAGCGCTTTTTTGCCGCCGACGGCGTCACGCACTATCAGGGCCCCGAGGGCGTGCGGACGCTCCAGACCCGCGACTGCGGCGCGCTGTCGGCAGCAACCATGTTCACGACATCGCCTTCCCTGTTCCATGGCGACGTCAGGACGAAATTCGAGGCCGTGCAGGACAAGGTCCAGCTCGCCCGCTACGGCTGCGATTGCTACGCCTTCGCACTGCTGGCAGCCGGGCATATCGATCTGGTCATCGAAGCCGGCCTGAAGCCGTACGACGTCGGCGGCCTCATTCCGCTGATCGAGCAGGCGGGCGGAATCGTCACCGACTGGAACGGCGGTCGCGCGGAGATGGGCGGAGAGGTGCTCGCGGCGGGCAGCGCAGCCGTTCATGCCGAAGCTCTGGCAATGCTCAAGGGGTAATCAGAGCACGAGCATGTCGTCGCCACTCAGGCTTTCCGTCACGTCCGGGCCTGCGCTTCCGGGAATGAAGGCGTCGATGGCGGCCAAGGCCTGCGCGCGGTAGCGATCGTCCTCCTGAAAGACCTCGTGTCGGGCGCCGTCGATCGGGATCAGGGTGGCTGCGCGGAAATTGCGCGCCAGGGCTTCGACGGCAGCATAGGGCACAAGCCGGTCGCGGGTCGGTGCCAAAAGGAGCGTCGGCACGGTGATGCGCGTCAGATGCTCACGGCGCGTGACGCGCCGGATGGCGCGGAAGGTTTCGTGCAGCCAGCGCGCGCTCGGCGCCCCCAGCGCCAATTCGGGATGCGCCTGCGTGATGGCGGCGTTGCGGGCGTAGCGCAGCGGATCCGACGAGACGAGGTTCTGTGGAAAGAGCATGGGCTGCTCCTTCGACAAGGCGAGCGCGCCGAGGCCGAGCAGGCTGACCGCGCCCGAGAGCAGGCCGATCTTGCCATGGCTCATTCGCTGGTTGCCCAGTGCGACAAAGGGCGCATTCAGCACCATGCGGTCGATCCGCGTTGCCAATCGCGGCGCCTGGGCGAGCGCCACGAGCGCACCCATGGAATGCGCGACCAGGAAGAACGGAAGGCGCGTATCCGGTAGCACGATCTTTTCGAGGAAGATCGACAGGTCCTGCTCATAGTCGGAAAAGCGGCGCACATGGCCGCGTCGCAGCTGTTTCAAAAGGCGCTCGGAGCCAGCCTGTCCGCGCCAGTCGAAGGTCGCGACCCAGAGACCGCGGGCGAGGAGATCGCCGATCATCTCGAAATATTTCTCGATCGATTCATTGCGTCCATGCAGCAGGACGACCGTGCCCTTGGCGGCGGTGTCGCCGCTGCGGAAGACGGCGTAGCGCAGGCGTCGCCCGCCGGTCCCGGTAAAAAAGCCGACGGTATGGCGTCGCGGATCGGCAGCGGCGGGGGGGATCGGATTGTCCGGTGTCGGAAACAGCCGTGGCGTCAACTGCGTCGCATCCGCGGCGCGCGGGCCGTCCGCCGCGCGCGGTGCGGTCATGGCGCCGGCATCGGGCTCCTGGGTGAGGTTCTGGCTTTGCGGAGCGGAGGGTGTCTGCATCAATGTTCCGATCGGCGGTCTCGGCATTCGGGTGCGGTGCCGTCGCCGACACCCTAGCGCTTCGGTGTTTAAGGCGGGTGAACGACAGACGAGGCCATCGAGCCCGTGATCCTCGACCATCAAACCTATTTCACCAGCAGACCTATTTTAAAGGCGGCATGCCGTCAAAGAACACGCGCCCGCCTGGACGTCTTGCCAGCGTTCGCAGGCAGGGTGGGTCCGGGACGAAAAAAGGGCCGGAGCGGCGGGGAACCGCGTCCGGCCCGGAAGGGCGAAACAGGAGCGCAACGGGGACTGCAGCCTTTCAGGGACGATCCGGCTGCGTGTCTTGCTCCTGTTTCGATGAAGCCGTTCTAGCCGACCGCGGGTGAACCGAAATGGAATTGGCTGTTCATCTCCGGTTTATGTCGGTGATTTTGTCGTCCGGATGCCTCTTGACGGTCGAAATCGCCATTCCCATCTCAAGGTCACGGGCGCCGAAGAGGGCCCGGCCACCGGCTCGCCATCGCCGCTTTCGGGATGACGGACCAGACATCGCAACACGTTGCTCGACCAGTGAGGACACCATGCGTCACGTTGATTTTTCTCCCCTTTATCGCTCCACCGTCGGCTTTGACCGGCTGTTCACCATGCTCGACAGCCTCGGCCAGCCCGACCAGTCGCAGAGCTATCCGCCCTACAATATCGAGCGGACCGGCGACAACACCTACCGGATCACCATGGCGGTTGCCGGTTTCGACGAAAGCGAGCTTTCGATCGAGGCACGGGAACACACGCTGACGGTCAAGGGTGAAAAGAGCGAAGAGCAGACGGCTGAAAACCAGTTCCTGTATCGCGGCATCGCCAAGCGCGCTTTCGAGCGCCGCTTCCAGCTGGCCGAATATGTGGAAATCCGCTCCGCTTCCCTGAAGAACGGCCTGCTGCATATCGATCTCCTGCGCGAGATCCCGGAAGCTGCCAAGCCGCGTCGCATCGAGATCTCGGCCGCCCAAAGCGCACCGAAGCAGATCGAAGCCAACCACGTGGAGGCGAGCGTCAACTGATCGACCGCTCGTCGTTGAATGCAGGACGGCGTCCCGAAAGGGGCGCCGTCTTTCGTTTGGGGATCAGGCGCTGCGGCAGCCCTCGAGGAACGCATCGACATCGCCGGGTTCGGTCGCAAAGCTGGTGACGAGGCGATAGAGCCCCTCGTCGGCAGCGAGCGACCCCGCCAGGGCGTGGGGGACCGGCCAGGGATAGAACAGCGCGCCCTTTTCCTTCAGCGCCTCGGCGTTCGCCGTCTTCAGGATCACGAACAGTTCGTTGGCATTGGACGGCCAGGCAAGGCGGGCGCTGTTGCTGTCTGTGAGACCGTCCGCGAGGCGCTTGGCCATCGTGTTGGCATGTCGCGCGAGGTCAAGCCAGAGGTCCTTGTCGAGATAGGCTTCGAGCTGTGCGGACACGAACCGGGTCTTGGAGAAAAGCTGGGCCGAGCGCTTGCGCAGGTAGGGCATGTCGCCGGTTTTTGCAGGATCGAACAGGATCAGCGCTTCCGCGCACCAGCAGCCGTTTTTGGTGCCCCCGAAGGAGAGGATGTCGACGCCCCGTTTCCAGGTCATTTCGGCCGGCGTCGCATCCAGGGCAACCAATGCATTGGCAAAGCGGGCGCCGTCCATATGCAACGGCAAGGCATAGCGGCGCGCGATCTCCGAAACCGCGGAAATCTCGTCGAGCGTATAGACGGTGCCGGCTTCGGTCGCTTGCGTCAACGTCACGGCCATGGGTTGCCCAGCATGAACGGAGCCTGGGGGAAACCGCCTGATTTCGGCCTCCAGGCGTTCCGGATCCATCTTGCCCAGGGCGCCATCGACCGGCGCCATGCGCGCACCGAGAGAGAAGAATTCGGGCGCCCCGCATTCGTCCGAATTTACATGGGCCTCGCGGTGGCAGAACACGTGTCCGCCGGGGCGCGTGACGCTGGCAAAGGCAAGCGAATTCGCCGCCGTGCCCGTCCCGACGAAGAAGACGGCGACCTCGCGTCCAAACACCTCGGCCAGCATGGCCTCGACCCGTCGGTCCAGGGGGCTTGTGCCGTAGGCCGGGGCGAAGCCGGGCGCGGCCTTGACCAGACTTTCCGCAATCAGAGGGTGGGCACCGGCCCAGTTGTCGGAGGAGAAGATCATGGGGCTTCCGATGGTCGAGAGAAAGGGTCAAGGAAGGGGCAAGTTCGAAGACAGGAGGGTGTCGAACCGAGCGTGACCATAATCGCCCGGTCCCGGCAATCAATCCCGCTCGTGTCGCGAACGACACTTGCAGACCAGTTTGAAACCAATGGAAACACTCTCCATCAGCCGCGCAACTTTCTTTCGCCAATTGCGGGATAACCGACATTTTTGCATTGGCGGTGCTGTTTATTTAAGCGCAATCCCTTGCGGTCACCGGAGGTTTCTGGCATAGAGCCTGTGAAATAGGACAGGCTTGCTGTCCTATTTCGGTCTGGAGACCGAAAGGCCCGAAGTGCCCATCACGTGGCGCGGGGCTGGTACAGGGAAACACTCTCTCGCGGCGGGCCCGAAGGGCTCCTTTGCGCCGTCGGCCGATGCCGGAGTCCCCTGTCAAATGGTCGCGGATCACCTGACCCGATACCGCCAAGCTTTGTTTGCGAGCGGAACAGGATCATGCAACGATAGACCGGGCGTCACCGCGTGTTTGAAGCCGCGCGTGCGCCCCGACGACGGCAGGCCCGATAGACAGGGGCCGCAACTGGAGGGAAGACGATGACGCGTATCACGCCATCACATGACGCCGGATCCCATCGCGCAGAGGTCGAGGCCACTGCGACGACGACGGCCGTGTTCCCGAAAGCGTTTCCCGAAAACACATACAAGGGTGGCCTGCCGGCCAAGCAGGGCCTCTACGATCCGCGCAACGAGCACGATGCCTGCGGCGTCGGCTTCGTCGCGCACATGAAGGGCGTCAAGTCGCACAAGATCGTGCGGGACGGCCTGTTCATTCTGGAAAACCTGACGCATCGCGGTGCCGTCGGTGCCGATCCGCTCATGGGGGACGGCGCCGGCATTCTGGTGCAGATCCCGGATCGCTTCTTCCGCGAGGAGATGGCGGCCCAGGGCGTGACGCTGCCGCGCGCCGGCGATTATGCCGTCGGCTATCTGTTCATGCCGCAGGACGAGGCGCAGATCGCGCACTTCAAGCAGGTCATCGCCGACGTGGTGGCTGAAGAGGGCCAGTCGCTGCTCGGCTTCCGCGACGTGCCGGTCGACAATGCTTCGCTGTCGAAGGCGCCGCATATTGCGGCCACCGAGCCCCGCCATATCCAGGTGTTCATCGGCGCCGGCCGCGATGCCGCGACGAATGCCGAATTCGAGCGTCGTCTGTTCACGCTGCGCAAGGTCATCTCCAACCGGATCTACGACGCCTACAAGGGTGCGGAAACCGGCTTTTATCCCGTGTCGCTGTCGTCGAAGACGATCATCTACAAGGGCATGTTCCTTGCCTATCAGGTCGCGGCCTATTTCAAAGATCTGGAAGACCCGCGGTTCGAGAGTGCGGTCGCGCTCGTGCACCAGCGCTTCTCCACCAACACCTTCCCGTCCTGGAAGCTGGCGCATCCCTATCGCATGGTCGCCCATAACGGCGAGATCAACACGCTGCGCTCCAACGTCAACTGGATGGCGGCCCGTCAGGCGTCGGTGTCCTCGCCGCTTTTCGGCGACGACATCTCGAAGCTCTGGCCGATCTCCTATGAGGGGCAGTCGGACACCGCCTGCTTCGACAATGCGCTCGAATTCCTCGTGCAGGGCGGCTACTCGCTTGCGCATGCGGTGATGATGCTGATCCCCGAGGCCTGGGCCGGCAACCAGTTGATGGGGCCGGAGCGCAAGGCTTTCTACGAATACCATGCCGCCCTGATGGAGCCTTGGGACGGTCCGGCAGCGGTCTGTTTCACCGACGGCCGGCAGATCGGCGCAACGCTCGATCGCAACGGCCTGCGTCCGGCCCGCTACCTGGTCACCGATGACGACCGCGTGATCCTCGCGTCGGAAGCCGGCACGCTGCCGGTTCCGGAAGAGAGCATCGTCAAGAAGTGGCGTCTCCAGCCGGGCAAGATGCTGCTGATCGACATGGAGCAGGGCCGCATCATCTCGGACGAGGAGGTGAAGTCTTCGCTCGCCGGCCAGCATCCCTATCGCAAGTGGCTCGACAACACGCAGCTGATCCTTGAAGAGCTGAAGCCGGTGGAGCCGCGGGCGTTGCGTCGCGACGTCTCGCTGCTCGATCGCCAGCAGGCGTTCGGCTACACACTCGAAGACACGAAGATCCTGATGTCGCCGATGGCGACGACCGGGCAGGAAGCGATCGGCTCGATGGGAACGGATACGCCGATCTCGGCCATGTCGTCCAAATCCAAGCTGCTCTACACCTATTTCAAGCAGAACTTCGCCCAGGTCACCAACCCGCCGATCGATCCGATCCGCGAGGAGCTGGTGATGAGCCTCGTGTCCTTCATCGGACCGCGGCCGAACATTCTCGACCATGTCGGGGCCTCGCATGCCAAGCGGCTCGAGGTGCGCCAGCCGATCCTCACCAATGGCGATCTGGAAAAGATCCGCTCCATCGGCCACACGGAAGACCGGTTCGACACGAAGACGCTCGACTTCACCTATGATGTCGCGCGCGGCGCCGAAGGCATGCCCGAAATCCTCGACCGGCTCTGTGAGCGTGCGGAAGCCGCCGTCAAGGGTGGCTACAACATCATCGTGCTGTCCGATCGCCAGGTCGGTCCGGATCGCGTCGCCATTCCGGCGCTGCTCGCCACGGCGGCCGTGCACCATCACCTGATCCGCAAGGGCCTTCGCACCTCGGTCGGCCTCGTCGTGGAATCGGGCGAGCCGCGCGAGATCCATCACTTTGCGCTTCTCGCCGGCTACGGCGCCGAGGCGATCAATCCCTATCTCGCCTTCGACACGCTGACCGACATGCACAAGCGCGGCGAATTCCCCAAGGAAGTCGACAGCAGCGAGATCGTCTATCGCTACATCAAGGCCGTGGGGAAGGGCATTCTCAAGGTCATGTCCAAGATGGGGATTTCGACCTACCAGTCCTATTGCGGCGGGCAGATCTTCGATGCCGTCGGTCTTTCGAGCGAGCTGATCGAGCGCTATTTCTTCGGCACGGCCACGCAGATCGAGGGGATCGGCCTCAAGGAAATCGCCGAAGAGACCTTCAACCGTCACCAGGCGGCCTTCGGTCCCGATCCGGTTCTCACGAACACGCTGGATGTGGGCGGCGAATACGCCTACCGCATGCGCGGCGAAGGCCATGCCTGGTCGCCGGATTCGATCGCGTCGCTCCAGCATGCCGTGCGTGGCAATGCACAGGACCATTATCGGGCGTTTGCCGACATGGTGAACGGCGCTGCCCTGCGGATGAACACCATTCGCGGGCTGTTCACCATCAAGGGTGCGGAAGGTCTCGGCCGCACGCCGATTCCGATCGAAGAGGTCGAGCCGGCCGCCGAGATCGTCAAGCGCTTCTCGACCGGTGCCATGTCCTTCGGCTCGATTTCGCGCGAGGCGCACACGACGCTCGCCATCGCCATGAACCGGATCGGCGGCAAGTCGAACACCGGCGAAGGCGGCGAGGAGAGCGATCGCTATTTCCCGCTTCATGACGGTTCGGCCAATCCGGAGCGGTCTGCGATCAAGCAGGTGGCGTCCGGCCGGTTTGGCGTGACGACGGAATATCTCGTCAATGCCGACATGTTGCAGATCAAGGTGGCGCAGGGTGCAAAGCCCGGCGAGGGCGGTCAGTTGCCCGGCCACAAGGTCGATGCGACCGTTGCCAAGACCCGGCACTCCACGCCGGGCGTCGGCCTCATCTCGCCGCCGCCGCACCACGACATCTATTCGATCGAGGATCTGGCGCAGCTGATCTACGATCTGAAGAATGTGAACCCCGACGCCAATGTTTCGGTGAAGCTCGTCTCGGAAGTCGGCGTCGGCACGGTTGCGGCCGGCGTCGCCAAGGCGCGCGCCGATCATATCACCGTCTCGGGCTATGACGGCGGCACGGGCGCTTCGCCGCTGACCTCGCTGAAGCATGCCGGCAGCCCCTGGGAAATCGGCCTTGCAGAGACGCACCAGACGCTGGTGCTGAACGGCCTGCGCTCGCGCATCGCCCTGCAGGTCGATGGCGGGTTGAAGACCGGTCGCGATGTGATCATCGGAGCGTTGCTCGGTGCCGACGAGTTCGGATTCTCCACCGCACCGCTGATCGCCGCCGGCTGCATCATGATGCGGAAGTGCCATCTGAACACCTGTCCGGTGGGCGTGGCAACGCAGGACCCGGTCCTGCGCAAGCGCTTCAAGGGTGCGCCCGAGCACGTGGTCAACTACTTCTTCTTCGTCGCGGAAGAGGTGCGGGAAATCCTCGCCTCGCTCGGCGTGTCGAAGTTCGACGACATCATCGGTGCGTCCGAACTCCTGGAGAAGGACACGCTGATTTCGCACTGGAAGGCGAACGGTCTCGATTTCTCCAACATCTTCTACAAGGTGGATGCGCCGAAGGAAGCGACCTACTGGACCGAGAAGCAGAACCATCCGATCCACGACATTCTCGACCGCAGGCTGATCGCGGAAGCGATGCCGGCCCTGGAATCCAAGACGCCCGTGAAGATCGAGGCCACGATCAAGAACGTCGACCGCTCGGCCGGCGCCATGCTTTCGGGCGAGCTGGCCAAGCGCTGGCGGCACAAGGGGCTGAAGGACGACACGATCGTCGTGACGCTCCGTGGCACGGCGGGCCAGTCGTTCGGCGCGTTCCTCGCCCGCGGCATCACCTTCGATCTGATCGGTGACGGAAACGACTATGTCGGCAAGGGTCTGTCCGGCGGGCGCATCGTGGTGCGTCCCTCCGAGGAGTCGAAGATCAAGGCGGCGGAGTCGATCATCGTCGGCAACACCGTGCTCTACGGCGCGATCTCGGGCGAGTGCTACTTCAACGGCGTCGCCGGCGAACGCTTCGCCGTGCGCAATTCGGGCGCCATCGCGGTGGTCGAAGGCGTGGGCGACCATGGCTGCGAATACATGACGGGCGGCGTGGTGGTCGTGCTCGGCGAGACCGGCCGCAACTTCGCGGCCGGCATGTCCGGCGGGGTGGCCTATGTGCTCGACGAGAGCGCCGATTTCCCGCAGCGCTGCAACATGGCCATGGTCGAGCTGCAGCCGGTGCCCGAGGAAGACGACATGCTGGAAAAACTGCATCATCATGGCGGCGACCTCATGCACAAGGGCATGGTGGACGTTTCCGGCGACATGACGCGCCATGACGAGGAGCGGCTGGTGCAGCTTATCTCCAACCATCTTCACTACACCGGCTCGCCCCGCGCCAAGGAGATCCTCGACAACTGGGCGGAGTTCCGGCCGAAATTCCGCAAGGTCATGCCGGTCGAGTATCGTCGCGCGCTCGAGGATATGGAGCGGATGAAGATGGCGGAAGTCGCCGCATAGGGCAGAGGCACCTGGAAGGCGGAGGCGGCGCGGCAATGCGTGCCGCACCGCGCCCGGTTCGTTGTCCCGCCCGTTGCTTCGGCATCGGCGTGCCGGCCACAAGGCAAGGCCGCGCCGGGACGACAGGGCCTTGCGAGGAGATCTCTCTCTGCAAGGTGTCCTCGGGTGCGCGTTCGTCGGATCGGGCGAGACTATGATGAAACGCTGCCGGGCGCCCGGCAGTCAGCAACAGAAACGGGTGGAAGGCTGAGCGGGTGGCATCAGCGCTTTCACGGCGACGATTGAGGGTAGAGTCATGGGCAAGGTTACAGGTTTCATGGAGATCGACCGGCAGCTGGCAAAGTATCAGCCGGCCTCTGATCGCATCCGTCATTTCCGGGAATTCACGATCCCGATGTCGGAGCCTGAAGTCCAGAAGCAGGCGGCGCGCTGCATGGATTGCGGCATCCCCTTCTGTCACGGCCCGACCGGCTGCCCGGTGCACAACCAGATCCCCGACTGGAACGACCTCGTCTATAGCGGCAACTGGGAAGAGGCGATCCGCAACCTGCACTCGACCAACAACTTCCCGGAGTTCACAGGCCGCATCTGCCCCGCGCCGTGCGAGGAAGCCTGCACGCTGAACCTCGAGGATGCGCCGGTTACCATCAAGACCATCGAGCAAGCGATCGCCGACAAGGCGTACGAGATGGGCTACATCGTGCCGAAGCCGGCCGTGACGAAGACCGGCAAGTCGATCGGCATCATCGGTTCCGGTCCGGCGGGCATGGCGGCGGCCCAGCAGCTGGCGCGCGCTGGCCATGCGGTGCATGTCTACGAGCGCGAAACCAAGGCCGGCGGCCTGCTGCGTTACGGCATCCCGGACTTCAAGATGGAAAAGAACTTCATCGACCGGCGCGTCGAGCAGATGACCGGCGAAGGCGTCACCTTCCATTATGGCGTGAATATCGGCGTGGATCGCACGGTGGAGAGCCTGCGCGACGAGCACGATGCCGTGCTTTACTGCGGGGGGTCCGAGACACCGCGCGACGCGGGCATCCCGGGCGTCGATTTTGCCGGCGTCCATGATGCCATGCCCTATCTCGTGCAGCAGAACCGCCGCGTGGGCCGCGAGAACATCGACAGCGTCGGCTGGCCGTCGGATCCGATCTTGGCCGGCGGCAAGCACATCGTTGTCGTCGGCGGTGGCGACACCGCGTCCGACTGCGTCGGCACCGCGTTTCGCCAGGGCGCCGTCAAGGTGACCCAGCTCGACATCCGGCCACAGCCGCCGGAAAAGGAAGACAAGCTCGCCGTCTGGCCATTCTGGGCCACCAAGATGCGCACGTCCTCGTCGCAGGCCGAAGGCGCCGTCCGCGAATTCCAGGTCGCAACGCTCGAATTCGTCGGAGAGGACGGCGTTCTGACCGGCGTGAAGTGCTGTCAGGTCGACGATCGCCGCAAGCCGGTTCCCGGCACGGAGTTCGTCATCAAGGCCGACCTCGCCTTCATCGCCATCGGCTTCAGCGGCCCCTTGAAGACCGGTGTCCTCGCGGAACTCGGCGATACGCTGGCCATCCACACAGACCGTCGCGGCTCGAGCAACGTGATCGCCGATGACAAGGACTATCGGACCTCCGTCGACAAGGTCTGGGCGGCCGGCGACGTCCGTCGGGGCCAGTCGCTCGTCGTCTGGGCCATCCGCGAGGGTCGACAGGCGGCGCGTGCAATCGACGAGGCCCTGATGGGCTCGAGCGTCCTGCCGCGCTGATCCCGCAGCTTGCCATCACGATCGGTGTCCGGTTCGCCGGACATCCGCGGTGCGGGGAGCGCCGCCGCCCGCACGCAGCAGATCCGCGACGCCTGTGGGGTGCGGGCGCAGAGATCTGGCGACGGCCTCTCGGGCGATCAGGCCTGCCGCTGGTCGTAGGCCAGGCGCGCCCGGTCGATCTGGTCCTGATTCTCAAAGGCCCATGAGCCGAGCGCCTGGACGGGCTCGCGCAGAGACTGGCCGAGATCGGTCAGCGCATATTCCACCTTTGGCGGAATGGTCGGGTAGATCGTCCGCGTCACCAGACCGTCTCGCTCGAGATTGCGCAGCGTCAGCGTCAACATACGCTGCGAGATGCTGCCCAGCGCCCGCTTGAGCGCGTTGAAGCGCTTCGGTCCGGGCGTCAGCAACATCACCACCAGCACCGACCATTTGTCGCCGATCCGGGACAGAAGGGCGCTCGCCGCCCGGCAGTCATGGCTCTCGTGCAGCGTCTCCAGCGTCATGTCCTTATCTGCAGGTGTCATCAATGTGCCTCCTTGCGCACGCTTCGACACATCATTCATAGTGCCTCGGTATGGAAAAGTAACTGGATTTTCCAGCGTCTCGCAGAACACAGCGCGGCGTTGCGTTTCCATGCGCCATCCTCATCGAAGACCTTGCACATCGTGCAGCAAAGGACAGACACCATGAAGCTTCTTCACCTCGATTCCAGCATTCTCGGCGATCACTCCGTCAGCCGGGCGCTGTCCAGGGCGGCCGTCGAACGCCTGACGTCCGTCCATCCCGACATCGAGGTCACCTATCACGATCTCGCCGCCGAGCCGGTCGCCCATCTGTCCGGCCGGTATCTGGCCGGACAAAGCGACGATGTGCAGCACGATCAGGCGCTGCAAGAGGACTTGGCGCTGGGCGGCAAGGTTCTCGAGACGTTTCTGGAGGCCGACATCGTCGTCATCGGCGTGGCACTCTACAATTTCGGCATCGCAAGCCAGCTGAAAAGCTGGGTGGACCGCATCTGCGTCGCCGGCAAGACCTTTCGCTACACCGATGCCGGTCCGCAGGGTCTGGCCGGCGACAAGCGCGTCATCCTAGCGATCGCGCGAGGCGGGCTCTATGGACCGGGCACACCGTCGCAGTCCTTCGAGCATGCCGAGACCTATATGCGGTCCGTTCTCGCCTTCATCGGCGTTACCGCACCGGAGGTCTTTGTGGCCGAGGGTCTGGCGCTCGGCGCAGACAAGCGGGAAGCCGCGACAGAGGCGGCACTCGCAACGATCGCCGCGCTGAAGGCTGCCTGAGGAACGGCTTGCGCCCGCTCGGACTATCTGAGCGGGACCGCCTGCCAAGGCGGCGGTGCGGGCGCCGACGGAACGGGACCTACAACGGGCGTTGCCGGTTCGGCGGGTTTCGGTGTTTCCGGCACCAGCGCCGTCTTCACCAGCCGGAAATCGTCGATCCGCCCGAGGGGCGCAGGGGAGGGCTCCCCTTTCTCAACGAGAAGGTCTCGCGCGCTGCGCCCTGTGCTGGCCGGCAGGCTGGCGCCGTCGAGCAATGCGGATGCACCGTCGAGTTCCGGATCGACAAGGCTGATCGGCTGGGTCTTGACGATCGTCTCGCTGGTCGGCGCGGTGACGACAAGGTCCTTCATGCCGCTGGGATCCGGAATGTCTTCGCCCGGCGCCACGGTTTCGCCGAGGAGACGCCGGATGTCCTTCTCCACATAGAAGGCGAGCTTGCGCTTGCCGGCCGGCGTCAGGTTGATGCCGTCCGCACCGCGCAGGCGCACCTGCTGTCCGTTGATGTCGGAGCCTGTCGTCACGAACTTGCCCTGCTCGTCGACGAAGCCGTCCCAGATATCGATGAACTGCCCTCCGACCTTCTCTGCCTCGGCACGGAAGATGCCGTTGAAGGTCACCATGTCCGTGGTCATCGCCGGTGACTGGAACGAGGGCATGCCGACCCAGAGCAGCGGAACGTTGCGGCCGCGGGCAAGGGCTGCGAAGGCGGCGACGCGGCGGGTATATTCGGCCGTCCAGGCATCCGTGCGATACTTTTCGCGCACGGCGCCGATCCGCATCTGCTGGCGGTCGTTCGCCCCGAAGCTGACGATGATCAAGGCCGGCTTCACATCGTCGGCATAGACGGGGAGCATGTCGGGCCAATCGAAATAATCGTCGCGGACCATGCCCGAGGAGCCTTCGCTGCGATCCTCGACGACGATTCCCGGGCTGTCGGCGAATGCCGCTTTCAGGCCGTCGCTGAGGCTGCCCGCGATGAAATCGCCGACCACGAGCACCGTCTTTGCGTCCGGCTGTTTCTCCACGGCTGCCGGCGCTTCGGGTAGGACCGGGGCGGCACGCGGCTTGGTGCGCTGGGGCTTGGGCGGACGACGTACCCTTGGGGGGGCCTCCCGGTAGACGGTCCCCTCGTCGCCGTAGGTCTCGTAGATGCGCTGCTGCTGGCGCGGCCGGCCGAAGAACATGTCGAGGATCGTTCGGCGTTCCTGCGCGTGCGCGCTGCCGACAGGCGGCAGCCCCGTCACGACGGGTACGGCGAGGGCGAAGGCCAGAACGAAAGCAAGGACGAAGACGGCGATCCGGTGCAGACAGGTTCTCCACGCCGGTCTCAGCAGCACGCTGCTCTGGCGACGGGGACGGCTGGCTGTTCTCGGCATCGACATCGGCATTCCCGCCCGGGCATCCTGCCCGGTTCTCTTCTGATCCGGCAAGCCCTCTCAAAAAGGCCCGCCGATTCCGCGTTCAATCCCGCAGGGCGCGCAGGAGGTTCTGCGTCGGCTGGCCGTCCGGGGCCATGCCGTTCCGGCTCTGGAAAGCCTGGATCGCGGCCTTCGAGCCGGAGCCGAAATTGCCGTCCACCTCGCCATCGTAGTAGCCGAGTTCCTTCAGCCGCGACTGGAGCTCGAACTTCTGCTTGACGTCCAGCGTACCGTCGGGCCGGCTCCAGGCTTGCTGCATGCCACCATAGCCGGCGATTTCGTCGGCAAGGAGGCCGACGCCGAGCGCGTAGCTGTCGGAGGCGTTGTAGCGCTTGATCACGGAAAAGTTCTTGGTCATCAGGAAGCCCGGGCCGTTGCTGCCGCCCGGCATTTTCAGCGTGGCAAGAATGCTGCCGTCACGAAAGCCCTTGCCGTTCGGCCGGGTGAAGCCGAGGGCGGCCCACTGCTTGAGCGTCTTCGTCTGCCCCTGCAGATCGGATCCGCCGGCCGGGACGGCCGTCTCGTAGCCCCAGGTCATGCCGGGCTGCCAGCCGTTCTTCTTCAGAAGGTTTGCCGCGGTCGCCAGGGCGTCGGGCACGGAGTTCCAGATATCGCGATGGCCGTTGCCGTCGGCGTCGACCGCATACAGCAGGTAGCTCGTGGGAATGAACTGCGTGTGGCCCATCGCCCCGGCCCAGGAACCGTTGAGTTCGCGCGGCCCGACGTCTCCCGACTGCAGGATCTTCAGTGCGGCAATCAGCTGGGTCTTGGCAAACTTGGCGCGCTTCGGATCGGCATAGGCAAGGGTCGCCAGCGCCCGCGGTACATAATGCAGGCGGTCGTCCTTTTCCAGAACGGCGCCGTAGTTAGATTCCATCGACCAGATGGCCAGGAGCACGGTGCGGTCGACCCCGAAATGCTTCTCGATCGCGTCCAGCGTGCGCCGGTGCTTGACCGCCATTTCCTGGCCGACCTTTTGCGTGTAGGGGTTCACGCGGCTATCGATATATTCCCAGATCTTGTGCTTGAATTCCGGCTGGTAGTTGGCCTTCTCGATCACGGTCTCATCGGGGCTCTTCACGCCGGCGAAAGCCTTGCGGTATGTGCTCTCGGTGATGCCGGCCTTGGCGGCCGTCGCATAGAAACCGTTGATCCACTTCTGGAAGCCGGCATCGGCAAAGGCGGGCGTGGTGGCAAGGAACGTGGCGGCGGCGACCAGGGCGGCGCGGAGGTGGCGGCGAAGGGGCAGACTGTTGCTGTTCATCGGTCTGTCGTTTCCGTAATCTTGGTCATGGGCGCCGGACGCGACGCGCAAACCATCACTGTACCATTCCAGAACCGTCCCTCTTGCGCTCGCGGGGACGGATCTGACGCGTGCCGGCATTGGTTTCGCGCCGGTTCCATCGAGACTATCGAAATGTGGTCAACAAGTTCTTTACCATGTCGGGGGTCTTGCGTCTTGAGCAGCGAAAAAATAGCGTGACGAGGCTATAGATGTTCACGTTCATGTGACGGACCCGTGTCATGTTCACCGGACATTCACCCCGGATCGTTCATGGAACCGGGCATGCAGGGCCCGCTTGGCCGCGTATTTCCAGAAACGGATCGCACCGGTCTGGAGACTGCGGGCGGGTACGACATATCACTGTCCGTCAGACGCCGGGCTTTCGGGAGCAGCGACGTCATCCGGTGGAAACGGCGCTGCCACGGACCCATCGGGATCGACGGTCCTTTCAGGCCGGTTTCCGGTAAGACGATATCACGCCGCGGCGGTTGGATCCTCCCATCCGTCCCTTTGTAGAATGACTGAGAACTGGAGATATTGATGAGTGAGAAGCGTAAGGTCCGAAAGGCCGTCTTTCCTGTTGCCGGCCTCGGCACACGTTTTCTGCCCGCCACCAAGGCTGTCCCGAAGGAAATGCTGACGGTCGTCGACAAGCCTGTCATCCAGTATGTCGTCGATGAGGCGATCGAAGCCGGCATCGAGCACCTGATCTTCGTGACGGGCCGCGGCAAGGGCGTGATCGAAGACTATTTCGACATCCAGACCGAACTCGAGCAGACCTTGCGCGAGCGCAACAAGAAGGCCGAACTGACGCTTCTGGCCGATATCCTGCCGGCTGCCGGCATGACGAGCTTCACCCGCCAGCAGGCGCCGCTCGGCCTTGGCCATGCCGTCTGGTGCGCGCGCGATATCGTCGGCGACGAGCCCTTCGCGGTTCTCCTGCCCGACATGATCATGCGCGGCGAAAAGGGCTGCCTCAAGGGCATGGTCGAACTCTACGAGCAGAGCGGCGGCAACGTGCTTGCCGTCGAGGAATGCGCGCCGGAAGTCGCCCACAAGTACGGCATCGTCGGGGTGGGCGAAACCATCGGCGAAGGCTTCGCTATCAATGCCATGGTCGAGAAGCCCGCGGCGGGAACCGCGCCGTCCAACTTCTTCATCAATGGCCGCTACATCCTGCAGCCGGAAATCTTCAAGATCCTGGAAACGCAGGAGCGTGGCGCCGGCAACGAGATCCAGCTCACGGACGGCATGCTGAAGCTGCTGAAGAGCCAGGGTTTTGCGGGCTATGTCTTCCGCGGCGAAACCTATGACTGCGGCGCCAAGGATGGCTTCATCCTCGCCAATGTCGCGTTTGCCCTGTCGCGCGACGATATCCGCGACTCGGTCGAAGGTCCGCTCAAGGCGCTTCTCGCCCGCTGATCCATGGCCCTCTTGAGTCGTTGACGTCTTAGGACGAAGCCGCGTTGCCCCCGGGCAGCGCGGCTTTTTTCGTTCGGGACGGTCAGCGTCGCAGCGTCAGGCCGACACCGATCCGGGCGACGGACGTCGCCTGGCCCCGGTCCGGCGTGGTCCGCTCGTAGCTGAGGTCGCCCGTCAGCGCGAGATAGCGGTTGATGTCGTAGGTCAGCCCGGCGCCCGCCAGCCACACCCTGGTGTCGGACGAGATGCTGCCGGAGGGGTAGTTGCGGAATGTCAGGCTGTTGGAGAGCCGCGCGACGAGGGCCGAGCGCAATTCGTGCGTGACCCGACTGGACAGCGTGTAGGCAAGGGCGCCGCTCTCGCCTGACGTGGTCGAAGGCTCCAGCGTCGTGGACAAGCCTGTCGACACGTCCGTCCCGCGCTGTGGCGACCAGTTGATGAGGCCATCGATCGTGGCGCCGTTCAGGTCTTTCAGCCGCGCGTCGTCGAAACGATAGGTGTTGTAGCCGAACGCCAGTTCGCCCTTCAGCTTTTCGCCAAGGTCGGCCTCCACGCCGGCGCGGCCGGAATAGGTCTTGTAGGAGCGGCTGTAGCCGAGGCTGTCCGAACGGAGCTCGTAGATGCCCCGGCCGATCGAGGCCTCGAGAAACGGGATCAGGGCCGGTGACAGCTCGTAGCCGATCCGGGTCGTCAACGTACCGACATCCCGGTTCCGGTCCTTTTGCGACAGGGTCGTGCCGGCGGAGAGATCGACGTCCGAATAGGTCAGGCGGTTGACATCGACCTTTGCCGAGCCGCGCAGGATGCCGAAGTCGTGCTCGATGCCGGCGCCGAGCGTGTACTGGTTGACGCCGGCCTGCGTCTCCGCACCGTTCACGGCATTGGGGTCCGTTGCATCCTCGCGGTCGAAGCTGTAGCCGGCGCGCAGGGTTGCGATCGTGTCGCGACTGATATCGAGCCGCAGGGCGGCGTCGATATCGGCGCGGGGCTTGGTCTCGCCGGTGCCGGAGAGGTTGCGTTGCCAGTAACCTTCGCCGGTGACGCTCAGCTGATGGCGGGACCAGTCGGACGTCAGGGTGCCCTTGAGGCCCGTTTCGGTATAGGTCCGCCGCTCGCGCGTCTCGCCGCTGCGGGTTGTTTCGGAGTTGATGCTCTGGCCGATCGACGGCTTCAGCGTGAAGGTGCCGAGCGGAATGCCGGGCACGTCGTCGTCGTCCGCGAGGGCCGACTTCAATCCGTCGACGCTGGTTTCGCGCAGGTTCGAGCGGATCAAGTCCTGGTCGCGCAGCAAGCCGCCGCCGACCACGGCGTCGTCACCGATCGCACCCGTGATCTCGGTGTCGCCCGTGGGGGAGACGGCGCTCGTCGTGCCGGTCGCGGGAACGGCTGCCGCGGCCGCGCCGGCCGCCTGCGCGCTGAGCGTGCCGGATGTCCGGGTGGCATCGGGGTCCTGCGGCCCGGCAAGCTCTGTATCGGCTGCCTCGTCCTCCACGGCCTGAGCCCAGGCGTGCGATGGCGGGCTAAGTGCCGTCAGGCAGACGGACGACAGAAGCAGGACGGCCATGGCGGCACGAGCGGGCCGAACGGCACACGCATCCATGTCCAGAAAATCAGAAGGCGCCATGTGCCGGGTCCGCAAGCTCGAAGCAATTGTTTCGCAATCGTAAACGCTTGTGGTTAACCAATCCTTAGCCGCGAGGCGTCCGGTGGCGCATCCGGTTCAGGCAGTGGCTTAGCGTGGGCTCAGGCGGTGGCGGCGGCCGCTTCGACGCGAAGCCATTGCCCATCGGCCGAAATCACGCGAACGCGGGCACCGACCGGAAGGTCGGGTCCGCTGACGGGCCATGTGGTGTCGCCGAGGCGCACGCGGCCACGCCCTTCGGCGATCGGCTCCTCGAGGATCGCGGTCCGCCCGATCAGGCTGCGGCCGCGCTGGTTCAGCAAGGGGGCGTCGGATGTCGCGTCGAAACGGGCGAGCAGACGGCGCCCGACCAGCACGGAGACGACGGAGAGAACGGCAAAGAGCGGCAGCTGCACATGCCAGCCGAACATGTCCGCGTTCCAGAACATCAGCGCCAGGGCGCCGGTCAGGATCGCCGCCATGCCGATCCAGACGAGAAAGACGCCGGGAACAAGGATTTCGGCGGCCAGAAGAGCCAGTCCAAGAACCCACCAGGCCCAGGGGCCGAGTTCCTCGATGACGCGCGCGACCATCAGGCGCCGGTCCGCGGCGTCGCAAAGGGGGAAGGGGCGGCCGGGGCAGTCGCTGGCACGGCGCGCGCCGGGCCACGAGGACGCTCCGGCGGGGTCGGCGCACCGCCGAAGACGTCTCGGGCGATGGCGCCGATGCCGCCGAGCGATCCGATGAGCGCCGAGGCTTCCATCGGCATGAGCACGATCTTGGAATTTGGCGCGGTGCCGATCGCGGCGACAGCTTCGGTGTATTTCTGGGCAACGAAGTAGTTGATCGCCTGCACGTCGCCCGCGGCGATCGCTTCGGAGACCATGCGGGTCGCCTTCGCCTCGGCTTCGGCCAGCCGCTCGCGTGCCTCGGCATCACGGAAGGCAGCCTCGCGCTGTCCCTCTGCCTGCAGGATCGCCGATTGCTTGGCGCCTTCGGCCCGCAGGATCTGCGCGTTGCGCGATCCCTCGGCTTCCAGCACCTGCGCGCGCTTCTCGCGCTCGGCCTTCATCTGGCGCGCCATGGCATCCACGAGGTCCTTGGGCGGCTGGATATCCTTGATCTCGACGCGGGTCACCTTGATGCCCCAGGGACCGACGGCCTCGTCGACGACCCGCAGCAGGCGGTCATTGATGGTGTCGCGGTTCGACAGCAGTTCGTCGAGATCCATGGAGCCCATAACGGAGCGAATATTCGTCATCGTCAGGTTCAGGATGGCGCTCTGGAGATTGGCGACCTGATAGGCAGCCTCTGCCGCGTTCAACACCTGATAGAAGGCGACGGCATCGGCCGAGACGCTGGCATTGTCCTTGGTGATGACCTCCTGGGTCGGCACATCGAGCACCTGCTCCATCACGTTCATGCGGGCGCCGACGCGATCGATGAAGGGAATGATGAGGTTGAGGCCGGGCTCCAGGGTCCGCGTGTAGCGACCGAAACGCTCGATCGTGTGACGATATCCCTGCGGAACGGTCTTGATCCCGGCGATGAGCACGAGGATGACGAGGACCGCGAAGGCCACTACCACGATATCCAGTCCGCCCAAGGTCATCTCCTTCGTGTCAGGCCAGGCTCCGGCTTAGCATGCCCGGGCAGATTGCGGAACCGTGCCGTCGACGCGATGTGGCGTTGACGGACATCAGATGCTGGGCGCGCCCAGCACGCGCTCGAGGGACACGGGCTGCGGTGCCGTCGCGTCCACCCAGCCGCCGAGCTCCCGGCGCACCACGTGCTCCAGCACGCGCATGCCGTCATCGCTGTCGTTGAGGCAGGGAATATGCGTGAACTTCTCGCCGCCGGCATGGTGGAAGGTTTCTTCGGCTTCCACGGCAATTTCCTCGAGCGTTTCCAGGCAGTCGGAGACAAAGCCGGGATTCATCACGGCGATCCGCTTGATGCCCTTCTGGCCGAGGGCCTCCACGGTCTTGTCCGTATAGGGCTGCAGCCACTCTTCCGGGCCGAAGCGGGACTGGAAGGTGACCTGCAGTTTCTCCTTCGACCAGCCGAGTTTCTCGCGCAGGAGGCGCGCGGTCTTGTAGCACTGGCAGTGGTAGGGGTCGCCCTTCCGGAAATAGGACTGGGGAATGCCATGGAAGGAGGTCAGCAGCACCTCCGGCTCCCAGTCGAGCGTCGCCAGATGCGCGTGGATCGAGTTGGCGAGGCTTTCGATGTAGACCGGATCGTCGTGATAGGGCGGCACGGTGCGCAGCGCCGGCTGCCAGCGGGATTTCAGCAGCAGCCGGAAAGCCTCGTCGTTGACGGTGGCCGTGGTTGCGGCGGCATATTGCGGATAGAGCGGAAACAGCAGGATCTTTTCACAGCCCGCCTGCTTCAAGGCCTCCATGCGATCGGGGATCGACGGCTGGCCGTAGCGCATGGCCCAGTCGACCACGACATTGTCGTGGCCGGCAAGGCTTGCCGCCATTTTCTCGGCCTGGTTGCGGGTGTAGGTGCGCAGGTAGCTCTCATCGAGATCCTTGTTCCAGATCGTCTCGTAGGCCTTGCCCACCTTTGCCGGGCGCGTGTTGAGCACGATGCCGTAAAGGATCGGGTACCAGAACACGCGCGACCATTCGATGACGCGCTTGTCACTGAGGAACTGCTTGAGATAGCGCCGCATGGATACCTTGTCCGTGCCGTCGGGCGTGCCGAGATTGACCAGGAGAACGCCGACTTTTCCAAAAGCCACCTTGGGGTGATCGGCGGGGAGAGGCGTGACGGTCATGTTCATGGCGGTTTCCTGAGGCAAGGACGACGGGTGCGATCCTATACGGATATGGCCCTCATCGGTTCATCTGTCTCTATGTAAAACAAAATCGGGGCCGGGGAAGCCCGGCCGGGTGGAAGCGGATGAGGCCGATTGTCTCATTGGCCCTTTTCTGCAAGGTCGGACCGGACAACACATCACGGTGAGGTTCGCGCAGGCGGACATTCTCCGCCAAGGGCCCTCCGAAGGCTCTTGACGGGATCCGCTCGCGTACGACCGGATCCCGTTTCGTCTCGATGTCGCTGGGCGCGCGCTCAGCGAGGCGGCAAGGTCAGTTCCGTGCCGACATGCAGTCTCTCGGGAACCGGGTTGCCGTTGGCCGCCGCAATCGCCTTCCATCGCTCGCCATCGCCATAGGCCGACTTGGCGATATCCCACAGCGTGTCGCCCTTGACGACGACATGGCGCGTTTCGGCGGTGGTCGAGGGTGCGGGCTCAGGTGTTGAAGGCTCGGATGTTGAGGGCTGGGGCGCCGCAGCCTCGGGTGCCGCAGGTTGGGGCGCTGAAGGTTGGGGTGCTGAAGGTTGGGGTGCTGCCGGCGCTGCGGGTTCGGCGGGTACGGGTGCCGGCGGTGTGGCAGGGGGGGCCGCAGGCACGGTCGCCGGCGAGGTCGCCGGAGACGGGTTTGCCGAAGACGGGTTTGCCGGAGACGGGGTCGCCGCTGCCGGGGCCGTCGCTGCGGGGGGCGTCGTCGCCGGGGTGCTCGCAGCCGGCGGAGCCGCGGGAGCCTGCTTTGCGGGCGGGACGTAATCAGCGGGCGTCAGGTCGGTGATGCGGCCGTCGGTGTAGGGCGTGTAGGGATTGTGCGCACCGAGATAGGCCGCGACAGCCTCTTCGAGATTGGGGCCGAAGTCATAGGCATTCTTTGCATTGGTCGCGAAGATCTTGAAGCCGTCGCCGCCGCCGCGCACGTAATTGTTCGTGACGACGCCGTAGGTCTTGGCGGAATCGATCGGAACGAAGGCGTTGCCCTCCTTCACTTCGACGGCGCTGATGCGGCTGCCGACAGGCTTCGACCGGTCGAAGGCGTATTTCATGCCCGCAACCTGCAGGAAGCGGCCACCGCCGTCGTCCACCTGGCTCACCGCATTCTCGAGCGCCGTCAGAAGGTCCGCGCCGGTCAGCTGGAAGGTGGCGATCGTGTTCTGGAACGGAAGCACGGTCAGCACTTCGCCCATGGTCACCGGGCCTGCATCGATCGGTGCGCGCAGCCCGCCACCGTTCTGCAGCGCGATCGTGATGCCCTGATCCTTGACGCGGTCAAGCTGCGCATCGGCGAGCAGGTTGCCCATGCTGCATTCGCGCGCGCGGCAGATCTTCCGGTCGCCCTCGATGGGTCCGGCGGTCTCGCCGACAACCTTCTGCTTCAGCGTTTCGATCGGCGCCTTCAGGTCGTTGATGCGGGCCGTCAAGGCGGGATCGGGCTGGAACGTGCTGTCGATCAGGATCGGCTCGCCGGTGGCTTCCTTCACCACGCCGGCATCGTCGAAGACGATCCTGAGATCGCCGAGATAGCGCGAATACTGGAAGGCCTGGACCACCGGCACCTTGTGGCCGTCAGGGTTGTCGACCCAGGTCGGATAGGGGCCTTCTGCGCCTTCGACCGTGTTCGACAGCAAGGTGTGGGAGTGCCCGCCGACCACCACGTCGACATCGGGGATCTTGGCGATGGCCGAGAGGTCGCGCGGGTAGCCGACATGGGTCAGCGCGATGATCTTGTTGACGCCCTGCGCCTTCAGCGCTGCGACGGCTTCGGTAATCTTTGCGACATCGTCGGCAATCGTGATGTTCGGCCCGGGATTGGCGATCTCGGGCGTGTCGTTGGTGACGACGCCGACGATGCCGATCTTCTGCCCACCCTTGTCGATGACGATCGACGGCTTGATGCGGTCGCCGATCTTGGTCGCCGCACTCGGCACGACATTGGCCGTCACGACGGGAAACTGCACCTTGTCGAGAAAGGTCGCGAGCACGTCGTCGCTGTCGTCGAATTCATGATTGCCGACGGTCATCGCGTCGAACTTCATGGCGTTCAGCACCTCGGCTTCCGTCGCCCCCTTGTAGGTCGTGTAGAAGAGGGAGCCCTGGAAATTGTCACCGGCATTCAGCACGAGCGTGTTCTTGCCGGCAGCGTCGAGCGCGCCGCGCGTCGTATTGATGGCGGTGAGCAGGCGGGCGGCGCCGCCGAAACAGGCGCTCTTGGCTTCCTCCTCTGCAGAGCAGGTCGCATCGGACTTGTTGATCGCCTCGATGCGGGAATGGAAGTCGTTGATGTGAAGGATGTTCAGTTCGTAATCGGCAAAAGCGGCGCCTGTGGACAGGGCCAGCAGGGACGCAGCCATCAGGCCGGTCTGCAGGGTGCGGATCATCACGATCTCCTCTTTGTCGAACGCAGGCCCGCTGCCGGGGATCCGGCACCGGACAGCGGGATCGTTTCATCCCGCCGACGCGACATCAAGGAGAAAGAGCAAGGCCCGGCGAATTTTGCCGCCGGACGTGGTCACATCAGGCGCGACGCGACAGCGAGAACTGGGCGCCCGTATCCGTCGTGCAGTTGAGCTGCGAGGTCGTGACCATCGCGCAATTGACCTTCTGCTGCGTCTTGCGAACCATCGACGTCATGTTGATCTCGACCAGCTTCGGCGTGATGCTGACATAGCTGCCCGAGGCGAGTAGCTGGTTGGTGTCGGTCGTGCGGGTGGAGAAGGTTCCGCTTGCAAACGTCGACACGATGCCGTTCGGATCGGCCCAGGTTCCCTCGACGCCCACCGGCATGGCCTGACTTCTCGGCATCTGGCTGACCTCGCGCGGGGCCGACTGGCACGAGGCGAGAGATGCAGCGACGGCGAGGGCGGTCATGATGGCTTTGGCGTTCATGGCAAGGTCTCCGTGATGCTCGGAACGATCGGAAGTGGAAAAACCATGACGTGATCGAACCCTGTTTGCAAGCGGCGCAAGGCCCTATCGGCAGCCTTCCGTTACACAAGCGCGCAGGCGCGGCTTTCGGGAGACAGTCGGACGGACAGGCGCACGAAAAAGCCCGGAACGAGACCGCTCCGGGCTTGGATTGTCTTTGATTGCGACTTACCGAACCAGGATGTTCTTGAACTGCCAGGGATCGCTCTCGTCGATCTCTTCCGGGAAGAGGCCCGGGCGGCCGTCGAGCGGAGTCCAGTCGGTGTAATGACCTTCGACCGGGCCGAGATACGGCGTCTGCACTTCGAGGCAGCGCTTGTAGTCGATCTCGTCGGCTTCCACGATGCCGGCCTTCGGGTTTTCGAGGGCCCAGACCATGCCGGCGAGAACGGCCGAGGTCACCTGCAGGCCGGTCGCATTCTGGTAGGGCGCGATGCGGCGGGTTTCCTCGAGCGACAGGCGCGAACCGTACCAGTAGGCATTCTTGTCGTGGCCATAGAGCAGGACGCCGAGTTCGTCGACGCCGTCCACCAGTTCGTTCTCGTCGAGAACGTGGAGGACCGGCTGGGGCGTGCCGCCATTGCCGAACATCTCGTGCAGCGACAGCACGGCGTCGTTGGCTGGGTGATAGGCGTAGTGGCAGGTGGGACGGAAGGTGACCTCGTCGTCCTTGTCGCGCACCGTGAAGTAATCGGCAATCGAGATCGACTCGTTATGCGTCACGAGGAAGCCGTACTGGGCGCCCGGGGTCGGGCACCAGGTGCGCACGCGGGTGTTGGCGCCGGGCTGTTCGAGGTAGATGGCGGCCTGGCAGCCCTTCTTGTGCTTCTTGGCATTCTTCGGCATCCAGTTTTCATGGGTGCCCCAGCCAAGCTCGGCCGGCTGCAGGCCTTCCGAGATGAAGCCTTCGACGGACCAGGTGTTCCAGAAGACGTTGAGCGGCTTCGGGTTCTTGGCGCGCTGCGTGTCGCGCTCGGCAATGTGGACGCCCTTGACGCCGACCTTCTTCATCAGCTTCGCCCAGCCCTCGCGGTCGTGCTGGTCGGGCTCGTCGAACTTGATGTCGAGGTCATGGGCGAGGTTCACCAGGGCCTGCTTGACGAACCAGGAGACCATGCCCGGGTTGGCGCCGCAGGTGGAAACGGCCGTCGTGCCGCCCGGGTTCTTCTTCTTCTCGTGGCGCATGGTCTCGCGCAGCGCGTAGTTGGTGCGCTCGGAGTTCTTCATGTTCTTGTCGAAATAGAAGCCGAGCCAAGGCTCGACGACCGTGTCGATATAGAGAACGTCGAGCTTGCGGCAGAGCTTGACGAGGTCGACCGAGCCGGTGTCGACCGACAGGTTGACGCAGAAGCCCTGGCCGGATCCCGCCGTCAGAAGCGGCTTCAGCAGCTCCTTGTAGTTGTCCTTGGTGACGGCGGCCTTGATGTGCTTGACGCCATGCTTCTTCAGGATCTCCATGTCGGCCGCGTCTTCACGCGGGTCGATCACGACCATCCGGCTCTTGTCATAGGTGAAATGCCGTTCGATCAGCGGCAAGGTGCCGCGGCCGATGGAGCCGAAACCGATCATGACGATCGGGCCGGTGATTTCGCCGTAAACCGGATGAGAGGCTTCCGCCATGGGGTCTTCTCCTGAACGTTTTCTTTTCGAGGCAAGCCGATCCGGGTTCGGTCGGCTCCAGACAATCTGCGCGCCCTAGATCATAATTCGATGTCACAATAAAGGGCAGCGTCTTTCCAACACCCCTTAAATGAAGGCTTTGCCGGTGCCAAGAGGCTGTCGCGCGGGCCGAGAGACAGCCGACCATGCCAGCCGACCATGCCAGCCGACCGTGCCAGCCGGACCAATCAGGATTCGACCAGCCGGGCGGGAATGAGACCGCGCAGCGAGTTGCCCATGAACAGGGTGCCCTTGCGGAGGTCGTCGAGCGTCAGGCGCTGGGTGCGCGCGCGGCGCGCGCAGATCAGCTCCGTTCGCAACACGCCTGCAAGCAGACCGCAGGCGATCGGCGGCGTCTTGAGAAGGCCCGAGCCGTCATCGAGAAACAGCGAAGTGATGGTTCCCTCGCAGGGCTCGCCGCGTTCGTTGAGCAGCAGGATCTCGTCGGCGTCTCCGGCCGGCCATTCCGCGCGCGCGGCATCGTAGACGGCACGGCGGCTGGTCTTGTAACGCAGCAGCGGGTCGGACGAGGCCAACCGGGTTTCGGCCACGCGCAGGCGCCAGACGGTTCCGGCCGGCTGCGGCGTGAAGGGGACGACCGCGATGTCCAGCCGGCCGTCGCGAAACAGTTCCAGCCGGCCGCGGGCGGGGGCGATCGCCGGCGCAGCGGCGTCTTCCAGACGCGGCAGGAGATCCGGCGGCAGGGGAAAGCCGAGGCGTCGGGCAGACCGGGACAGACGGGCGACATGCAGCCGCAGACGCGGAATGCGCGTCTCGAGCGGCTGGTTGCCACTCGAGGACGGCTCGATGCGCCATGTCTCGATCAGCGAAAGCTCGGTCACGACGCAAGGCCGAGCGCAGGGGCTTCGTCGCCGAGCGCGAAGCGCGCCTTCAGCAGGCACTCGGCATATTCCGCCTCGGCGGTGGAATCATAGACGATGCCGCCCCCGACATTGAAGACGGCCTCGCCTGTCTCGAAGAGCGACAAGGTGCGGATGGCGACGCTGAACCGCATGTCGCCGTTCGGCGCGATAAAGCCGATGGCGCCGCAATAGGCGTCGCGCGGCCCGGTTTCCAGCCCGTGCAGGATCTCCATCGCCCGGATCTTGGGGGCGCCTGTCACCGAGCCGCAGGGAAAGAGGGCCCTGAAAATATCGGCGATGGCGACGCCGGGCACGAGTTTCGCGCGGATATGGCTGACCATCTGGTGCACGGTCGGGTAGGTCTCGATGTCGAAGAGACGGGACACGTCGAGCGTTCCGACCTCGGTGATCCGCGAAATGTCGTTGCGCAGGAGATCGACGATCATGCGGTTTTCGGCCTGGGTCTTGTCGTCGGCCAGCATCGCCGCGACGATCGCCGCGTCCTCGAGCGCCGACGCGCCGCGCGGGGCGGTTCCCTTCATCGGATGCGTCTCGATCGCGCCGTTAAGAACCTCAAAGAACAATTCCGGCGAGCGCGACAGAAGTGTCGGGCCGTCAAGGCTGACGAGCGCGCCGTAGCGCACCGGCTGGCGCTCGATCAGCGACCAGAAGGCGTCGAGCGGATCTCCGTTCCAGCGGGCGGAAATCGGCATCGTCAGGTTCGCCTGGTAGCAGTCGCCTTGGCGCAGGTGCCGGTGCAGCCTGTCGAAACGGTCGCGGTAGGTGGCAAAATCCCAGGCGGCGCGGGGCGCGGCCAGAAACGGCGTGTTGTCGCGCCGCCGCCGTGGCGCGGCCAGGGGATGGGCGGCGTCGGCCGGTCCGGAGAAGACGCCGAAAGAGAGGAACGGGGTTTCCCCACCCTCCTGCGCGAGCGCCGCCAGCCGTTCCTCGAACAGATAGCCGGTCTCGTAGGCCATGAACCCCGCCAGCCAGCGGCCTTGCGCCTTTGCAGCCTCCATGCGGGCCAGCGCCGGAAGGACCTCGGCAGCGGTGCGGGCGGTGATGACCTCCAGCGGCTCGGCAAAGAGCGTCACCGTGTGCGTCGTGTCGTCCCGGAAGAGAACAAAGGGTTCGCCCAGCACGGACGGTTGCGGCGTCATGGCGATCACGCGGCGTCCAGCGCTTCCAGCTCGTCGATCAGGCCTTCGATCATCGAGAGGCCTTTTTCCCAGAAAGCGGGATCCGTGGCATCGAGGCCGAAAGGCGCGAGGAGTTCGCTGTGATGCTTGCTGCCGCCGGCCTTGAGCATCTCGGAATATTTTTGCTGGAATCCGCCTTCGGCTTTTTCGTAGACGGCGTAGAGCGAGTTCACCAGGCAATCGCCGAAGGCATAGGCGTAGACGTAGAAGGGCGAATGGATGAAGTGGGGGATATAGGCCCAGTAGGTCTCGTAGCCCTCCGAGATCGCGATCGCCGGTCCAAGGCTGTCGGCCTGCACGGACAGCCAGAGCTGACCGATGGCCTCCGGCGTCAGTTCGCCGTCCTTGCGCGCCGTGTGCAGCTTGCGCTCGAATTCGTAGAAGGCGATCTGGCGCACGACCGTGTTGATCATGTCCTCGACCTTCTGGGCCAGCATCGCCTTGCGTTCGCGCCGGTCCGTCGTGCGCTCCAGGAGCGCGCGGAAGGTCAGCATCTCGCCGAAAACGGAGGCGGTTTCCGCGAGCGTCAGCGGCGTCGAGGCCATCAGGGCGCCCTGTCCGCCGGCCAGGACCTGGTGCACGCCGTGGCCGAGTTCGTGGGCCAGCGTCATCACGTCGCGCGGCTTGCCCATGTAGTTGACGAGCACATAGGGGTGCGCCGACGGCACGGTCGGATGCGCGAAGGCACCCGGCGCCTTGCCCGGCCGCACCGGCGCATCGATCCAGCCGCCGTCGAAGAAGCGCTGCGCGATGGCCGCCATCTCCGGGTCGAAGGCTGCATAGGCCGACAGCACCGTCTCGCGCGCCTCGCTCCAGGGAATGACGTGGTTCGGCGCTTCCGGCAGCGGCGCGTTGCGGTCCCAGAAGTTCATCCGCTCCATGCCGAGCCACTTCGCCTTCATCGCATAGTAGCGGTGGGACAGGCGCGGATAGGCCGCGCGCACAGCTTCGGCCAGGGCATCGACGACCGCGCGCTCCACCCGGTTGGCCAAATGCCGGCTGTCCGCGATATCGGCAAAACCGCGCCAGCGGTCGGAGATGTCCTTGTCCTTGGCCAGCGTGTTGGTGATGAGCGCAAAGGTCCGGATATGCGCCTTGAACGTGGTGGCCAGCGCCTGCGCGGCCTTGCGGCGCGTTTCCGGGTCGCTTTCCTGGAGGAGACTGAGCGTGCGCTCGAGCGGCAGTTCCGCGCCCTCCACGGTGAAGGTCAGTGCGGCCATGGTCTCGTCGAACAGGCGGTTGAACGCACCGGCTCCGGTCATGGACTTTTCGAGAAACAGCTGCTCCAGGCGGTCGTCCAGCTGGTAGGGCTTGTCCATCCGGAGGTCGGCAATCCAGGGGCGGTAATGCGCGGCGCGGGCATCGGCCGAAAGCGCGGCTTCGAGCACGGCGTCATCGATCCGGTTCATCTCCAGCGCGAAAAACAGAAGGCTGCTCGCATAGTCGGTCAGCTTGGCCTGGACATCGCCAAAGAATTTTCCGACCTCGGGATCGGACGTGTCCGTGTAGTAGGTCAGCCCGGCATAGGATCCGATCCGTCCCATGCGCTCCTCCAGCGCCTCGAATTCCTCCACGGCCTTTCCCAGGCCCTCGTCGCCGGTTCGGGTGGCAGCCTCCGCCAGGCGCCCCTTCCACTTCGCCTCGAATGCCAGGCATTCCGCGCCCGCCTGCTGCAGATCGTTCCAGAAGAGCTGAGACCCGGGTGCGGGATAGAGATCCTCGAGCCTCCAGGTCGGCAAATCGCCAAGAGCCGCGTCCGTCGCTGCAGAGACGGCCGAGACGGCCGAGACGGCCGCACTGGCGGCGGGCGCGGCGTCGGGCGGGCTCATGACGGGCTGGCTCATGACGGGCTGGGGGGCGATCGATGTCCGGGGGCAGAAGGTCATTGCGGTCACTCATTGGCTTCGGCGCACCGGGGCGGCCGGACATTTCGAGAGGTCGGCCAGAGGCCGGGAGAACGCGCTGCAGGGCACTGGCAAGGCCCGTCGCGGGGGCGAACCGTAACGTCGTCGATGGTTAAAATGCAAGTGTTTCGCCAAACACCGTGTTCAATCCTTTGTGCCAGGAATGGACGCTCAAGGTGGCGTGCATGATGGCGCGCCGACGACGTCAAGCGGGAGGTTCCATGGCAGCGCAGATACTCGTGATCGAGGACGATCCGGTCCAGCGTCGGATCCTGACAGGGATGATCGAGCGCCTCGGCCATATCGCCCATGTGGCGGAAAACGGGCGCGCGGGGCTCGAGCTCTTGCTGCGCCGCGGGGCGCGCATCGATGTCATCCTTCTCGATCTGATGATGCCGGAAATGGATGGCCATGCGGTTCTGGCGGCCCTGGCGGAGCGCCATATCTCGACGCCTGCGATCGTGCAGACCGGGCAGGGCGGCATCGAGACGGTGGTTCTCGCCATGCAGGCCGGTGCCTTCGATTTCGTCGTCAAGCCGGTGTCGCCGGAACGCCTGGCCGTCGCGCTCGGCAATGCGCTGAAGCAGTCCGGCCGTCCGACCCGCGCAGCCGGTCGACGCAGCCGCGGGGACGTCGTGCGGTTCGAGGATGTCGTGTCCGCCAGCGAGGCGATGATCCGCGTGCTCGAGCTCGCCAAGCGCGCCGCCCAGTCGAGCATTCCCGTGGTCCTCGAAGGCGAATCGGGTGTGGGCAAGGAAATGGTCGCCCGCGCCATCCAGTCCGGCAGCGACCGGGCCGGCAAGCCCTTCGTGACCGTCAATTGCGGGGCGATCCCGGCCAATCTGGTAGAAAGCATCCTCTTCGGCCATGAGAAGGGCGCCTTTACCGGCGCGACCGAAAAGCATGCCGGCAAGTTCGTCGAAGCGGATGGCGGCACGCTGTTCCTCGACGAGATCGGCGACCTGCCGCTCGCGGTTCAGGTCAAGCTGCTGCGGGCCGTTCAGCAGGGCGAAATCGAGACGGTGGGCGCGCGCATGCCGCAGAAGGTCGATGTGCGGCTGATCTCGGCGACCAACAAGGATCTCATCACCGAAGTGCGCGAGGGCCGGTTCCGGGAAGATCTCTATTACCGCCTCAACGTGTTTCCCATCGCCATTCCCGCGCTGCGCCGCCGCAAGGAGGATATTCCGCTGCTGGTGCGCAATTTCGTGGAAATCTTTTCCAGCGAACAGCGGCTACCAAAGACCCTCACCGTCAGCCATGGGGCCATGGCTCTGCTGACGGCCTATGACTGGCCGGGCAATATCAGGGAGCTGGAAAGCGCCATCTATCGCGCCGTCGTCATGGCGGAACGCCCCGAACTCGACATTGCCGATTTTCCACAGCTTGCGGTCACCCTTCCCGAGGGTCATGCGCGGGGTGTCGTCCCGCATCTCTCGCCCGAACCGTTCCGTTCCGGGGCATCGATCGCCGCGGTTGCCCATCACGGCATCGCGCCGCAGGGCGCGCTGGCTGAGGGTCGGCCGGCACAAGGCGGGTCAGTGCAGGGCGGGTCGTTCATCGCCCCATCCGAACGGCGGGCATTGCGATCCGCCGAGACGGTCATTGTCGAGCAGGCCATTCCGAGCGTCGATGCCGGGGGCAACGTCCGCAAGCTGGCAGAGGTCGAGGAAGAGCTGATCCGCTTTGCGCTGAAGTTCTATCGCGGGCAGATGAGCCAGGTGGCGCGCAAGCTGGGCATCGGGCGCTCGACACTCTACCGCAAGCTCAAGGATTACGGCATCGACCCCGACGATCCGTTCTCCGAAGCCGCGTGAAATCCGCCCTGAAGCCGCCCCGAAGCTGTGCGAAAAAGCCGCCTGCCGAGACGTTCTTGCCCCAAGCCTTCGTCAAATTCATTCGGTGTCGTTTAGACCTTGTTAGTGATCCGTTCACTATATTATAAGGATAAGTGACGACTGTGGCATAAATGCCATGCTGTCACCGTATTTGACAGTCAACTGGATGGCTGCAGGGAGCGGCGCGTTCGTCGACGGGGAAGAAGGTTTGCAGGATTTGTCGGGAATGATAACGCCTTTCGGCGCCAAAGTGCGCGACCTTTGCAGCCGTTGGGCCCGTCGCATGCCGCGCCTCCTCGGATCGCTGGTGATCGCCGCTTCCATGGTGACCCCTGGCATCGTGCCCGCCGTCGAAGCTGCCGGCCAGACCCGCACGCTCAAGATCTACTTCATTCATACCCGCGAGAAGGCCGAAATCACCTTCAAGCGCAACGGCCGCTATGATCCCAAGGGTCTCCAGCAGGTCAACAACATGCTGCGCGACTGGCGTCGCAACGAACCGACGAAAATGGACCCGCGTCTTCTCGACCTCATCTGGGAAGTCTACCAGAAGAGCGGGTCGCGCGATTACATCCACGTCGTTTCCGCCTATCGTTCGCCGGCCACCAACGGCATGCTGCGCTCGCGCACCAAGGGTGTCGCCAAGAAGAGCCAGCACATGCTCGGCAAGGCGATGGACTTCTATCTCCCCGACGTGAAGTTGAAGACGCTGCGCGAAATCGGCATGAAGTTCCAGGTCGGCGGCGTCGGCTACTACCCGACCTCCGGTTCGCCGTTCGTCCACATGGACGTCGGTGGCGTGCGCGCCTGGCCGCGCATGAGCCGCGGCGAACTCGTTCGCCTGTTCCCGGACGGCAAGACCATGCACCTTCCCTCCGACGGCTCGCCGCTTCCCGGCTATGAGCAGGCTGTGGCGGACTACAAGCGCCGCGTCGGATCCAGCGCCATCGAAGTGGCTGGCGGCGGCGCCAAGGGCGCGGGCGACCGCGACACGAAGCGGGGTGGCAAGAACCTCTTTGCCATGCTGTTTGGCAGCGGCGACGAGGACGAGGATGCAACCGCGATTGCAAGCGGTGCCGACAGCGACGATTCCGAAGCACCTTCCCAGGCTCCGGCCCGGACGACCAAGCCTGCCGCCGCTCCGGTCCAGCAGCCGGTTCTGGCCGGTGTCGAGGGCGCCGAAGACGCTCCCCTCGTTGCCGAGCAGACGCTCAAGGCGCCGGTTCCGCTCAACCGTCCTGCGTTCCAGGAAGCCGATACGTCCGTCCAGACGGCGCTTGTCGCGCCGCCGAGAAACGCCGCGCAGGATGCTCTTGCCGCAGCGCTCCCCGCGACACCGCCGGCGGGCGAGGAATTTGCCGATCTTCGGAGCTACAAGGTTCCCGTGCCTCTGGCGCGCCAGACCGATCCGCAGGGTAGCGAGGCCCTTCTTGCCAGCGCCGATCCCAATGCGATGACGGAAGATTCCGAGGCGCTCGGCTTCGTTCCCGTGCCCGCTCTTCGCCCGGCCGGAGAAGCCGCCCTGATGGCCGTCGCCCAGGCCGACGTTGCCGGTGCGCCGACGAGCATGGCGGCCGAGCCGCTTCCGACCCAGGTTCCGGCCCAGCTTCCGGCAACAACGGCACCCGCCGTGGTCGCGACCGCCCAGGCGCCTCGTGACAATGCAGCGGCTGCCCAGACCCGGGTCGCCCTTGCCGCCCCGACGGCCGGCAATCCTGGCGCCGGCAATCCTGGCGCCCTCAATTCTGGTGTAGTCCCGGCAGCCCGACCGGATGCGGTCGCATCGGTTCCGGCCCGTCCAACGCCGCCGGCGCAGGACGCAACCCGCATGGCTGCGGCACCGGTTCGCCCGTCGCCGCCGGTGGAACTCGCCTCCTATGCGCCGTCCCCATCGGCCGCGCCGCGCGATCCTTTCGGCAATGCCTTCGACGTTCCTGCCGAGGCGCCGGTCAAGGCTGCGCGTCCGAAAAAGGTCCAGGCGGATGCAGCGCATCGCTCTTCGGTGCGAACCGAGCCGAAGCTGACGCAAAAGATCATTGCGGAATGGGCACTGTCGACCAGCCGCATGGCGACGCTGTCGAAGCCGGTCAAGGCGCCGCGTTTCGTCTCCAGTTCGCTGCGCGCATCGCCGACCACCGTCTATTCCGCCGGGTTCACGACGGGCCCCTCGGCCCCGGACACGGCAAGATTCAGTGGGACCGCCGTCAACTTCATGGAAGTCAAACGGTTCAATTGACGCTGCGGACAGACGCCCGTCTCCGACATGCAAATATCGTCATTGTCACATCGATGCCCCGGGAAACCGGGGCATTTGTGTCTTTATACGGTAAAAACCCCTAGAAATAGATCTTTTGGTTGTGGCGCCGTGCCGAATTTGACAATGTCCCTGCAGACTTACAGCAAGTCGGCATTCGGAGTCCGTTATGGCCAGCACGCCGCTTTCGCCACTCTCGCCGTTGCGTTCGGAATGGCGCGATCTTCGCACCGTTCCTCGCCATCGCTATTTCACGTCCAATCCTGTGGTTGACCGCCTGCGGCGGGCGGTGCCTTTCGATCATATCGCGATCAGCGGTCTTGACCTCGAAGGATACCACATCGGTCGCGGGGCATCCGTGGATACGGACCTGCCGCCGGCCTATATCGAAGCCTATGATCGCGAGCGTCTCTACGAGATCGACCCTCTCATCGAGAAGCTGATGGCGGGCGAGCTCGTCACCGACGCCGAGATGTTTGCGACCCAGCCAAAGCCTGAACGCCTCGAGCAGGTGACGTCTGCCTTCAACATCCACAACCGGACGCTCGTTCCGGTCATGCGATCCTCCCTTGTCTACGGCGCGGTCATGTTCACCCGCCAGACGCCGTTCGACAGCGAGGAGATCGCCTTCCTGGCGCTGATCGCACCGTGCGTCCACGCAGCCGTGTCGCGGCCGCTGATGGAGCGCTTTGCTGCCGCGCATCTGCGGCTGTCGCGCGGCGAGGTCGCCTGTCTGATGCAGGCCAGTCACGGGCTGACAAGCGAAGGCATCGCACGGGTGACGGGCTATCAGAACGACACCGTCAACAGCTACATCAAATCTGCGATCAAGAAGCTCGGCGCAGCCAACCGCACCCATGCCATCGCCGATGCGATCCGCCGGAGCCTCATTCACTGAGGTTCGGCCCTTGGCCCCTGCCGTAGCCTTGCCTCCCGGTCGCACACCAAACGCCGCGCGTCGGTTGCGACGCGTGGCGTTGGTCGTCTTGCACGCTTCGCCGCAAAGCCTGGTGCGCCATGCCAGCGCGGCCTTCTCGGTCTGAGGGCTTGCGTCTTTCGCGATCGCCCCCACCGGCGTGAACCTGTCGCGCAGCGATAATGCATGTCGCCCCGAAAGTGCGCAGCGGTTTCGGCAAACGACAGGCATCCAAGAAAGAGCTTCAAGCGCGTTGCGTGAATCCTTTTTTTCCACAACGCGCTTCAAGTCTCCGACGTTTGCCGCACCCGAACGTCAGGCCATGGCCGACGCCACACTGCCGATTGCGGTCGGGGTGCAACGCGGCGTTAACCGTCAAGTAAAGGAATTCCGCTAAAACAGGGATGGCTAAAGTTGTGCCACCTTGCGGAAGCCGAGATGATGACGGTTCCGACTGCGGATGAAGACCCACGGTTCCCTCGGTCTCTTTGATCCCGACAATCCTGATCCTGACAAACGCGACCCGTCCGGCACGGGCCCCCCGTCTCAATTGTTAACGCAACCCTGAATTGCGGTCTGAATA
Organism: Rhizobium sp. Leaf384; assembly: GCF_001424065.1. GTDB lineage: Bacteria > Pseudomonadota > Alphaproteobacteria > Rhizobiales > Rhizobiaceae > Ferranicluibacter. Next base: position 230,671 of record NZ_LMQE01000006.1, on the reverse strand, counting down.
TTATAAACCCTGAAATACCTGTCCTAAAAAAGCCCTTGGCAGATCGATGTCCCGCAGGCGCCTCGACATGCTGACAACCGATTAAGGAATTTGAGATGAAAAGACCGTCAATCAAGGGTTCTCTGGTGGCGATCTTCGCCGTCGTCGCCCTGATCTTCCTGGGATTTGCAGGATTCGCCATGAATCGCATGTCGTCATTGAATGACGGCACGCGCGAGATCACGACCAACTGGATGCCGAGTGCCCAGATTTCGTCCCAGATCGCGTTGGATGCCGCTGGACTGCGGCTCATCATCAGGGATCACGTCATTGCGGAAGACCCCGCCGTCATGGCCGATATTGCGAAAGCGCTGGATGCGCAGATCGAGGTCACCCGGAGAGACATAACGTCCTACGAAGCGGTCATCGCGTCGGAAAAGGAGCGTGGCCTCTACACCAAGGTGAAGACCGCGGTGGGTGACTATATTTCCGCTCTGCCGAAGGCGCTGCAATTGTCCGCGGCCGGACAGAACGCCGCTGTTCGCGCCTATCTGCAGCAGTTAACCCCTGTGACGGACAGGATCGTCGACACCACGCGCGACCTTCTGGAGTTCAACAATCAGGGTGGCCAGGCCGCGACGGAGGCGGGGCAGGCAAACTTCGAGTTGTCCCGGTTGATATCGCTTGCCATGTCGGTAAGCATCCTGATGCTTCTGGGCGGCGCCACGGCCTTTGCCATGATGGGCATATCCAAGCCGATCATGGTGATCACCCAGTCGATGACGACGCTTGCTTCCGGCGATACAGCGAAGGAAATTCCGTTCAACGGCCGCGCTGACGAGATCGGCTCGATGGCAGCGGCTGTCGAGGTCTTCCGCCAGACAGCGCTCGCCAAGATGGAATCCGATCGCCTGATCGAGGCCAATCGCTCGCAGTCGGAGAAAGACCGCATGGCGCAGGAAGCCGCAGACCGTGCGCGTGCGGAAGCGATGGCCCAGGCGACCACGGGCCTGGCCTCGGGCCTCAGATCGCTTTCGGCAGGCGATCTGACGGTGCAGATCTCCGAGAGCTTCGCGGCCGATTTTGAATCGCTGCGGGCCGACTTCAACGCCGCCGTTGGTCAGTTGTCCAAGACCCTGCGCGCCGTGGCCGATGCGACGGGCGCCATCGACAATGGCAGCCGCGAGGTCAGCGCCAGTGCCGATGATCTTTCCAAGCGGACCGAGCAGCAGGCGGCCTCTCTCGAAGAAACGGCCGCAGCCCTGGACGAGATTACTGTCAACGTCGCGAATTCCTCCAAACGCGCCGACGAGGCCCGAAAGATCGCCGTTCTGGCCAATGAAAGTGCGGCCCAGTCGGGCAAGGTCGTCGCCGATGCTGTCGATGCCATGCATAAGATCGAGCAGTCCTCCAACGAGATTTCCAACATCATCGGCGTGATCGACGAGATCGCTTTCCAGACCAATCTTCTGGCGCTGAATGCCGGTGTCGAGGCTGCACGGGCAGGCGAGGCAGGAAAAGGCTTTGCCGTCGTCGCGCAGGAGGTCCGGGAACTGGCACAGCGCTCGGCAAAGGCCGCCAAGGAGATCAAGGACCTGATCCGGAATTCATCGTTGGAAGTGCAGAATGGTGTCAGGCTGGTGAGCGCGACCGGCGAAGAACTGAAGACGATCGAGTCCTATATCGTCACCGTCAACCAGCACATGGACTCGATTGCAACATCCGCGAGGGAACAGTCCGTCGGGCTCAGCGAGGTCAACACCGCCGTCAACCAGATGGACCAGGTGACCCAGCAGAACGCGGCCATGGTGGAAGAGACCAGTGCGGCGGGCGCAAGTCTCGCCACGGAAAGCGGACGTCTGCGCGAGCTGATTTCCCAGTTCCAGCTGGGAGGCGCATTGCGTCAGACCGCTGCCGTCATGGCGGCGGGTGCGGCGCATCGTCCGGTCCCGTCACCCGTCAGAAAGCTGGCGGCGAAGGTTGCAACGGCTTTTTCCGGAAACGCCGCCGTCAGCGAAGCCTGGGAGGACTTTTGATGCGCCCTTGGCGCTCCTGCGCAGCTGAGGAAAGGGTGCAGCGAGACCCCGGATCATGTGGCGGGAGGCAGGCACGCGAACCGGGGATCCCGTCATTCGCGTCTCGATCTGCGCGGGGGTCTCTTTAACGTCAGAGAAGACCCGCATTTCTCGGATGACCGCGTGCTGCCATTCCTCACGGCGGCACGCGGTCCCGTTCCGGGTCATTCCATGCCGAGAGCGGCCATGTAGGTCTGGAGGATCGTTTCTTCCTCGATCCGCTCGTTTGCATCCTTCTTGCGCAGGCGGATGATCGTGCGGATGGCCTTGGTGTCGTAGCCGCGGCCCTTGGCCTCGCCCATGACGTCCTTGATATCGTCGGCAATCGCAGCCTTTTCCTCTTCCAGGCGCTCGATACGCTCGATGAACTGGCGAAGCTCGGCAGCGGCGACGTTTTCCACGCCCGTTTCCGGGATTGATCTTTCGTCCATTCCTGTTGTCCTTTTCGTTCCGGCTGTTTGGTTGACCATGCACCTGCCGTCCGGCGAAGAGCCGCGACGGGATGCGGGAATTTCGGAGGCGTTCGGGCCTTGGGGCCTCATGCCCGGCTGGGCCGTCACCTGCCGCGAAGCGGCGTCGAGGTCAAGCTGTTTTGCGCACGGGTCGGCGCTGCGATGACCCGCATGCCGCCCGGTGCGGGACCGTCACGCCTTCGGGCGCGAGCTCTCGAACGCCGATTGCTGCTCCGGGCTCGCGTCCCGCTGGTGTTTCCGGCGCCAGTCCTCATAGGGCATGCCGTAGACGATCTCGCGGGACTGCTCCTTGGTCAGCGTCTGGCCGCTCGCTTCGGCCGCGTCGCGGTACCAGTTCGAGAGGCAGTTCCGGCAGAACCCCGCAAGGTTCATCAGGTCGATGTTCTGGACGTCGCTGCGCGCGTCGAGATGCGCCAGCAGGCGACGAAAGGCGGCGGCCTCGAAGGCCGTCCGCTGTTCCGGCGTGAGATCGGGTCCAGCGGTTGTCGGTGCAGGGTCGGAGGCGCGGTCGGGGGCGGCGTCGGGGGCGGGGGTGTGGATATCGTCCGGCATGGCATGTCCTTTCGGTCGGCGCAGGAGCGGTCGCTCCGCAGGAAGGGGTGTGACGGAAACGCGGGATGCCGCGGCGTCACGTGGCGTAGGGGCCCGTGCGGGACGGGTATCGCTTGGTGCGGTGCAGGTCGTCGCGCGCGTTCAACTGCTCAAAGATCGGTGCCAGCCGGTCGACCCAGGCGGCAACGCCCTCCGGCGTCCCGATCTGGTCCTGGCGCACCTCGATCAGCGCATGCGGCATGCCGGTTTCCATGCAATGCCGATAGAGCGTGTCGCCGCGAAGCGCCCCGTCATAAGGCTCGTTGTCGCCGACGACCACATCGCCCTGATCACGAAGCGCCGCGAGAAGCGGCAGCACGGCGCGGTCGTCCGTATCCCAGAGCACGGTGACGTGCCAGGGTCGGGGCACGCCCTTCCAGGCCGGCGTGAACGAGTGCAGCGACAGGATGAGCGGTGTGCGCCCGCCCGCGTCCGCGACCTCGGCGATCGTGTCCGCAACGGCTTGGTGATAGGGGCGATGGAACTGTTCGAGGCGCGCTCGGGCTTCTTCCGGAGACATGGGGTGATTGCCGGAAATGATGGCGCCGTCGGAAATTTTCATGATGAGCGTCGGATCGTCCTCGCCGCGGTTCGGGTCGATCAGGAGGCGGGAAAAACGGCTCATCACGGCGGGAACGTCGAGCCGCGCGGCCAGTCCGCGCATCAGCGGTTCCACGCCGATATCATAGGCAATGTGCCGCGCGAACGCGCTTTCGGGCAGGCCGAGCGTGCCGTAGCGCAGCGGCAGCCTGTTGGTCGCGTGGTCGCCGAGGAGCACGAGACCCTTGCGTCCATCGCCTCTGATGATCTCGAACGGCGCCTCGTCGGCCATGGCTTCAACCTCTTTGCATGCCTTTACAATTTGGATGACACGACGAAAAGGCGATCGCAAGGCACAGGCATCGGGCCGCGGTCGCATCTACCGGGAAAAAGCCGGAAATGAGCGTCGACACGTCCGTTGACTTTCGCCCCGCACCGTCGCAAGAAAGTGCCTCGACAAAATGCAATGGAGCACCATTGGAAACCGTGTCTCGACATTTTCTCTCCTCGTCGAACATGCGTCGCTTGTCTCTCGGTGGATTGACTGTCTTCGCGCTCGCGCTCGCCTCGCCCCTCCTGGCAACGGAGGCCCGCGCCGAATTTCGCGTCTGCAACGGCACGCAGAACCTGGTCGGGGTCGCGATCGGCTACCGCGCCAAGGAAGGCTGGATCACCGAAGGCTGGTGGCAGGTACCTGCCACCACCTGCGCGACGCTCATCGAAGGCGAATTGCAGTCCCGCTATTATTATCTCTATGCCGAGGATGCGGCACGTGGAGGACGCTGGACAGGCAATGTCAACATGTGTGTCGCCGAGAACGAGTTCAAGATCGTCGGCGTGCAGGACTGTTTCGCGCGCGGTTTCCAGCGCATGGGCTTCAAGGAATATGACACGGGACGCCAAGGCAGCTGGATGGTTCAGCTCTCCGATACGCCCGGGACTCAAGAAGGCCAGAATTGATGAGACGGAATAGAAAAGCCAAGATCCTCGCGACGCTGGGACCGGCGTCGAACGAAGAGGCGATGATCCAGAAGCTGCACGAGGCAGGTGCGGATCTTTTCCGCATCAACATGAGCCATGCCAGCCACGACATGATGCGCACGCTGATCCAGCGCATCCGCGCCGTCGAGGAGCGCTGCGGCCGCCCGATCGGCATCCTTGCCGACCTTCAGGGGCCGAAGCTGCGCGTCGGCAAGTTCACCGACGGCAAGGTCGACCTCGTCCCCGGTCAGACCTTCACGCTCGACGACAACGAGGCGCTCGGCGACAAGACCCGCGTCTTCCTGCCGCATCCCGAAATTCTCGAATCGGTCAAGGCCGGCGATCGGTTGCTGATCGATGACGGCAAGCTGCATCTGCGGGCCGAGAGCGCCAATGGCAAGAGCATTGTCTGCTCCGTGGTGTCCGGCACCAAGATCTCCGACCGCAAGGGCGTGAGCCTGCCCGACACGCTGCTCGGCGTCGGCGTCCTCACCGACAAGGATCGGGCCGACCTCGATGCCGTCCTGGCCACGAACGAGGTGGACTGGGTTGCGCTGTCCTTCGTCCAGCGTCCCGAGGACCTGATCGAGGTCCGTAAGATCTCGGGCGGTCGCGTCGGACTGATGTCGAAGATCGAGAAGCCGCAGGCGATCGAGCGGATCGACGAGATCATCGAACTGTCGGATGCGCTGATGGTCGCCCGTGGCGATCTCGGTGTCGAGATGCCGCTCGAAGCGGTTCCCGGCCTTCAGAAGCAGCTCATTCGCGCCTGCCGCCGCGCCGGCAAGCCCGTCGTTGTCGCCACGCAGATGCTGGAATCGATGATTTCGGCGCCCGTTCCGACCCGCGCCGAGGTGTCCGACGTCGCCACCGCCGTCTTCGAAGGCGCGGATGCGGTCATGCTGTCGGCCGAGTCCGCCTCTGGCGATTACCCGGTCGAAGCTGTCGCCACCATGTCGTCGATCGCAGGGAAGGTCGAGACCGACCCGCATTATTCCGGCATCATCTACGCACAGCGCACGCCGCCGGAAGCAACGGGTGCGGATGCGATTTCGCTCGCCGCGCACCAGATCGCCGAAACGCTGAAGCTTTCGGCCATCGTCTGCTACACGTCGTCGGGCAATACCGGCCTGCGCACGGCGCGCGAGCGTCCGCAGGTGCCGATCCTGGCGCTTTCGCCTGTCATCCAGACCGCGCGCCGGCTCTCGGTCGTCTGGGGCATGCACTGCGTCGTCACCAGCGACGCGACGGATCTTGACGACATGGTGAACCGCGCCTGCCGCATCGTCGCCTCCGAAGGCCTTGCCGCACCGGGCGACCGCATCATCATTTCGGCCGGTGTTCCGCTCGGCACGCCGGGCGCGACCAACATGCTGCGCATCGCCTATATCAGCGAAGACGGCGCCGGCGGCGTCTGATCCCACGCGCAAGCGCAAGAGCCTGACATGCAAAACGCCGCGCCCTTTGGGGTGCGGCGTTTTGCATGATGGTCGTCGGCTTCAGCCGAGATGACTCCAGCCGAGACGACAGGATGTGGACGGTCAGTTCTCGTTGTCGCCGGCGATGCGTTTCTCGGCGGCGCGGGCAAGGCCGTCGAGGTCCGCTTTCTTTCCGGCAACGGTTTCGATGGCTGCGATGGCGACGTCGGTGACGATGTAGTCCGGCTTGTGGCCAAGATTGTGGATGGTGACGAGCCGCGACCCCGCGATGGCTTCATGCAGCTGACGGGAGTGGATGTCCGGCAGCACCACCTTGTCCCGATCGCCGGTGATGATCACGGTCGGTGCCTTGATCTCGCGATAGCGCGGCGCAACCCGGGTGACATAGGCGAGCAGGTTGGCGATATCGATGGCATTGTTGCGGAAGGTGGCCGGCCGCAGCGCCAGGTAGGTCCTGCTCTCGGCAACATAGTTGTCCGGGCGGTGGTTGGGCGCAAAGACGCCGCGCGTCGCCTTGTCCACGAGCAGCCGGCCGACGGTGGGCGCAACGATGGTCGCGAAGAGATCGCCGAGCAGGGGTTTCTTGGCCACGTCGTAGTACCAGTCGATGCCGCCCGGCCAGGGGTGCGTCGCGGGCGAGAGGAAGACGAGACCCGCCACCATATCCGGATGATGAAGCGCAAAGGTTGCGGCAATCGCCCCGCCGAACGAGTGGGCGACGATGATCGCCTTGCCGATGCCGCGCTTCTTCATGAGGGCCGCCACAGCATCGGCCTGACCATCGGGATAGGCATTGCGCGGCCCGCCCCGCTCCGAATAGCCAAAGCCCGGACGATCGAGAAACAGCATTTCCGCCCGACCCTCGAGCGTCTGGCGGAAGGCCGCCATGGGATCGTTGAGGTTCGCGCTGGCGCCGTGAATGAAGACGATGGGCGGCAGGTCTGCGCCGGGCGGCCGGGGCACGTGCACGCTGTTCATCCGGAAGCCGCCGACATCGATCAGCTCGCCGCGATTGCCGTTGTCGCGCTCAAAGGCCGAGGCCTGGTAGGTTCCGGCGCCGACCCCCACGGCAATCAGGATGAGGAAGGTGGCAAGCGTCGAAAGCATGATGGTCCTGAGGCGTGGGATGCGAGGCATGGATCTATCGTCGTTGCACCGTCTGCGCTGCCGCAGCCGGCGGCAAGAGCGGGTGCCGGGTTTCGGGCGGCGTCTGCGTGTCGGGCCTTTACGAAAGCCGAAGCGGGGCGGTTCACCGGCGAAGCTGAAGCTTTTCCCGCACGCGCCGCGAGGCTTCAAAGCGCGTTGCGTGAAAAAGGATCACGCAACGCGCTTTACGGTCTTGTTGTGATGCATGTCGTTTCCCGAAACCGCTGCACATGTTCGGGCGACATGCATGAGGGGAAAGAGGGCGAATAGGCTGCGCTGTCAGGTGCGGTTGCCGGCCAGCTTCTCTTCCAGCTCGCCCAGCTGCTCCTGCGCCTTGCGTTCGGCCGGATAGACGGCAAGGAACTGCTCCCAGGCGCGCAGCGCCAGTTCGTCCTTGCCCGACGCTTCGAGGATCGCGGCCATGCCGGCCAGTGCGCCAAAATGCCGTGGCTCCAGCGCCAGCACGCGGTTGATGTCCGACATCGACTTGCGGTAGTTGCTCATCTGGTAGTGCAGCGTTGCCCGCTGGTTCCAGCCTTCGACGTAATCCGGTGCCAGCGCAATGACCTGGTCGTAGAGATCAAGGGCGCTCGGCTGCTTGTTGTCGGCCACCGCCTTGGCCGCCCACTGCATCAGGAGATTGACGGTGGCGCTGCCGGAATCCTGCCATTCGGCCCGGATCTGGTCGGCAATGCCGCGCGCCTTCTCGACATCGCGCTCGCGCTTCAGCGCGGCAAAGAGCGTGTCGAGCTTTTCCGCGCGCGTCGGCAGTTTTTCGGGCTCTGCCGGCGGCTGCGCCGGCGCGGTGACAGGCGGCAGGGCTTTGCCGGCCTGCGAAGTCTCCGCCGCCTGCACGGGCGCGATCGACGACAGGGCGAGAAGGGCCACCACAAGCGAGAGATGTCGGGATGTCGCGGGAATCAGTGGAGAAGACATGAAAAAGGCCATGGTGGGAAGGTATCCCGCCATGGCCTCAGATCAAATCAATTTTATGACATGCTCCGACCAAAGGTCGAAGCGAACGCCATTGCCGTCCCGTGTGGCCGAAGGCCTCAGCCCTGGCGGGCCTTGAAGCGCGGGTTCAGCTTGTTGATGATGTAGACGCGACCCTTGCGGCGAACCAGACGGTTTTCGCGATGACGGGCCTTCAGCGACTTAAGCGAATTTTTGATCTTCATCTTTCTGATCCGCAGGTTGCGGCGAATGCACATTCGCACAGGGTCTAAACAATCAAAAAGCGCGCCTGCGAGCCTGTCAGGGCTGAGCGCGCTCTTTACGGTGGCTGGCAAATACCCCGAGCCCGGGCCGCTGTCAACATCAAGGGCAGGGAATTTGGCCGGGAACGCGGGTTTTGTAGGCGGCTCGGGGCATCCGGCAACACCCTCAGGTAAGCGTCGTGATGTGCCCCATCTTCCGGCCCGGCCGCGCCTCCGCCTTGCCATAGAGATGCACCAGCGTGCGCGGCGTCTGCAGCCAGCGCGCCAGGTCGTCGACATCGTCCCCGATGAGATTCTGCATGACCGCATCCGAATGGCGGGCGCTGTCGCCAAGCGGCAGGCCGCAAACGGCGCGGATATGCTGCTCGAATTGCGAGACGACGCAGGCGGCCTCCGTCCAGTGGCCGGAATTGTGGACACGCGGGGCGATCTCGTTGACCGCCAGCCCGCCATCGGGCCGCACGAAGAACTCGACCCCGATCACGCCGACATAGTCGAGCGTCTCCAGAATCGCCCGGGCCGCGGCGATGGCGGCCTCGGTGGCAGGCTTGTCGATCGTCGCGGGAACGGTGGAGGTGTGAAGAATGCCGTCGCGGTGGACGTTTTCGGCCGGATCGAAGGCGGCAAACGTGCCGTCGGTTCCACGGGCGGCGAGAATGGAGATCTCGCGGTCGAAGGCGATGAAGCTTTCGAGAATGAGCGGCACGCCACCGAGGCTGTCATAGACCGCCGCGATGTCGTCGCTGCCATCGCGAAACACATGCTGCCCCTTGCCGTCATAGCCGAGGCGGCGGGTTTTCAGGACGCCTTTGCCGCCAAAATCGGCGAGGGCCGCCGTCAGGTCGGCGGCGCTGTCGATGGCGTGGAAGCGGGCCGTCTCCAGGCCGCAGGCGTTGAGAAAACGCTTTTCGGTGACCCGATCCTGCGACACCTCAAGGGCTTTCGGCGGGGGATAGACCGGGAGGCTGCGCGCAAGACGCGCCGCGCTTCCCACGGGCACGTTCTCGAATTCGTAGGTGACGACGTCGCACGCGTCCGCCAGGGCGTCGAGGGCCGCTTCATCGTCGTAAGGCGCCGCGATCTGTCGGTTGGCGACCTGCGCCGCCGGACAATCGACCTGCGGCTCGAGAATGACGGTGCGCACATTGAGACGCGCGGCCGCCATGGCGAGCATCCGGCCGAGCTGCCCGCCTCCGATGATGCCAAGCGTGATCATGCGGGATCGACCGGAAATTCGGCGACGGCGGCGCTCTGCTCCGCGCGCCAGATGTCCAGCCTGTCGGCGAGATCCGGATCGGACAAAGCGAGCACGGCGGCCGCAAGCAGCGCGGCGTTGATGGCGCCGGCCCGGCCGATGGCCAGCGTGCCCACGGGAATGCCGGCCGGCATCTGCACGATCGAGAGCAGGCTGTCCTGCCCGGACATGGTTTTCGACTGCACCGGCACGCCGAAGACGGGCAGGGCCGTCATGGCGGCGGTCATGCCGGGAAGATGCGCGGCACCGCCGGCGCCGGCGATGATGACCTTGAAGCCTTCCTCGCGCGCGGTGGTGGCGAAGGTCACCAGCCGGTCCGGCGTGCGATGGGCCGAGATGATGCGGGCTTCATAGGGAATATCGAGCGACTCAAGCATGTCGGCCGCATTCTTCATGGTCTCCCAGTCGGACTGGCTGCCCATGATGATGGCGACGGGGGGCGGGCCGGGGTTCGTCACGTCTCGCACTCCTTGATGAGGATCGGGAAGAGGTTCGGGGTTAAGGTTCGAAGAAGAGGTTTGCACCGGCCTCCTTCGACGCCTGCGCTCGAGAATGGGTTCCGTCGGTCGTGGCCTGCCCCGGCATCAGGCCGCGTCAGGCGATGATGTCGGGGATGATCACATCCTCGATTTTCGTGATCTTGTCCTTGATGGCCAGCTTTTTCTTCTTCATGCGCTGAATGCGCAGCGCATCGCAGCCGGTCTGGATCATGGCGTTGATGGCGACATCATAATCCTCGTGCTCCTGCCGCAGACGCGCAACGCTCAGTCTGAGTTCGGCCTGGTCCTGATCGGGCATGAGGATTTCCCTGTCGGCATCCGGCGGCAGAACTGTCGTCGGGTAAGAAAAGAGGTGCGTGGCCGCACGGTCGGAGCGCGCCGGTTCGGACCCTCGCGACAAGGCCGGAACCTTCCGGCCCGGTGCGCGATTCATCCAAGACGCGATCCTCTAGCATAGATCGATCGTTCACGGGAAGTTATCCGTTTCTGCGAATTCGCCTTCGACAAATCGGGCAACGCATGGCACACTTCCCGGGTTAGAACCTGAACATCCGGCGCCTGGCGACCGGATGCAAGCACAAGGAAGGGACTGCCACATGAACATTGAGGCTCATCTTGCAACGCTTGAGAAAAAACACGGTGTTCTCGAAGAAGAACTGCATTCTGCTCTGACAAGACCGTCGGTCGAGGACGAGTATATTGCCACGCTCAAGCGTCGGAAGTTGCGTTTGAAGGACGAAATCGCCAAGATCCGTTCGACAACTCATTGATGAGGTAAAGCATCCCCTCCAGGGACATCTGTCCGGGAGACCTTCCAGGGACATGTCCAAAGGGACATCTGCATCACAACGGAGCCGCGCCGAGACTGACGGCACAGGTTCCCTGCTTTAAAAGCCAGACGCCCCGCAGACCGGCCGACGCCCTCTGCGGGGCGTCGGTTTTTTCAGGATACGTTTGGCCGCACCGGGTCGGTCTGCGGCTTTTCTTTCCGCGCGGCGCGTCAATCCGTCTGGAACAAGGCCGAATGCAGTGCCCCCGACGCGGCCGTCCCGTGGCCGCCGCGAGCCATCCCTCAAAGCGCACGGTTCACGCATGTCGCCCGAAAGTGTGCGGCGGTTTCAGGAAACGACGTGCATCGAACAAGACCTTAAAGCGCGCTGCATGAGCCCTTTTTCACGCAACGCGCTTTAGCGCCGGCCGCAAGACCCGCGCATCTTTAGGTCATCGGCTTTCAAAAGGGCCCTGGCGTCGGTCCCGAATCACGCGCGGTCGAATCACGCGCTCTCGGCTTGCTGATCCGCGCATCGCGACAGAGCAGGACACTGCGGCGCCAGCATCGACCGCCGGTCGCCATTGCTGCCCGCCCGCCGGAGGAGAAGTCGCGCAGCATCGTCGAATGGCCGCGTGGCATGACAACCGCGCCTGTGCCGGCCACCGCCGAAGGTCATCCTTCGCTTACAAAGGCGTCATGTTCCGGCAGGACATGATGTTCCGGCAGGACATGATGTTCCGGCAGGACATAAGGCCCTGCCGACTGCCGTGCGCGCTGAATGGGCCCCGCGTGAGGGCTTTTGCCTTCTGCTCGGTTATCTCCAGGCGCAAGCCGAACCCCCTGGCCGGCTTATGCGCTGATAACCGCGTTCGACAGCGGCATCTAGGCCCAGAACTGGTCCAGCCAGAGATTGACGGCGTCGAACCCCGGCTTGTTGATCTGGTAGATGCGTTTCGTCCCGTTGGGCGAGACCGAAACGAGGTTGGAATCAAGCAGAGCCTTAAGGTGCTGCGAAACCGCCGGGCGACTAATTGGTAAGCCCTCGGCAAGTTCGTTGACGGTCTTCGGCGCACGCCGAAGCTCCTCCAACAGGTAGCGACGATTCGGATCTGCGATGGCACTGAAGGGCGACAGGTTTGACATATTAGAAGGTTATTATAAATGCACATTGTCTTCAAGTGATTTGTGCATTGCCGTAACGTATTTTTCGTACATTTCTAATATTCGCGTGACGCGAGCGTGATGGCGGGCCCTCTCTTAAAGGTAGAGTCTTCGGCCCCATCGCATCCGGCACGGTTGATCCCCAGGGCGCGAGCGGGTATCGCTCAACGCACAGACAACACGCAGACCCCGCACAGATGCACGTCCCTTGCGACCTGCCGGAGCACCCTTCATGAGCCTGACCGACAACCGCTGCCGCCTCGTCCTCATCGTCCCGGAGATCGCAGATCCCGCGGAGCGCGCCCGCATCGTCGGCGACGCCCTGAAGGGCGGCGACGTCGCCTCCGTCATCCTGCCGCAATATGATCTGGACGACCAGACGTTCCAGAAACATGCCGAAGTCCTGGTGCCGATCATCCAGGAGGCCGGCGCCGCGGCGCTCGTTTCGGGCGATACCCGGGTGGCCGGCCGTGCCCGTGCCGACGGGTTGCATGTCGAGAACAACGCCGAGGCCATGCGCGAGGCGATGGAAAAGTTTTCGCCGAAGCTCATCGTGGGCGGCGGCAATGCAGCCGACCGGCATCATGCGCTGGAGATCGGCGAGGCGAAGCCGGACTATATCTTCTTCGGCAAGCTGAACGGCGACATCAAGCCCGAGGCGCACAGCAAGAACATTGCTCTCGGGGAATGGTGGTCTTCGATGATCGAGATCCCCTGCATCGTCATGGGCGGCGCCGATCCGGCCTCCGCGCTGGTGGTGGCGGAAAGCGGTGCCGAATTCGTGGCCCTGCATCGCGCCGTTTTCGAGGTGCCCGAGCGCGCCGCCGCCGTCATTGCCGAGGTGAATGCGCTGCTGGACGAAAAAGCGCCACGGTTTGGCGCTTAAGACCCGTCATGCTCGATCGTTCGCCCCGTTTCTGCCTCTTGTCCGTCGCCCTGCTCTCGGCAGGTCTCGCCGGTCTGCCCGCGCGTGCGCAGGACGCTCTTCCCGGCGTCGATCCCGATAGGGTCACCATTGCGCCGGCGGAAGCCCCGACGGAGCCCGGTGCGGTGGACCCGGATCCGGCAGACCCGATGGGCGCAGCGAACGAGCCGGGCAGGACCGCAAAGCGTGGCCGCATCACGCCGTTCAACGGTGCGGCTCTTCCGGACAACGAGATACCGGCGCTGCGGCCGCCGGGCGGGGACGTCAAGCCTGCCGACGGAAAGATCGCGCCGTCGGGCGGGGTCAACGTGCTGGAACGCATGGGCGTGGCGCTTCCCGCCCTGCCGGCCGAAAAGCCGTTCGAGGGCAAGGCCGACGATGCCTATGGCGCGTTCCAGCGCGGCTATTATCTCACGGCCATGGAGCTCGCCTTGCCGCGGGCGCAGCTGGGCGACGCTGCGGCGCAGACGCTGGTGGCGGAAATCTTTTCGCAGGGGCTCGGCGTTCCCCGCAAACCCAAGGATGCCGCCTTTTGGTACGGGCAAGCCGCCGCCTCCGGCGATCCCACGGCCATGTTCAAATACGCCATCCTTCTGATGGAGGGGCGGGACGTGCCGCGCGACAAGGCGCGCTCCGAGGAGCTGATGAAGAAGGCGGCCGAGCGAGGCAACCCGTCCGCCCAGTTCAACTACGCCCAGCTGCTCGTGGCCGATCAGCCGGGGCAGGCCGGATTGAAGGCCGCCTTGCCGTTCTATGAGAAATCCGCCCAGCAGGGGATCGCGGACGCGCAATATGCGCTGTCCCAGATCTATCTGAACGTCGACGGCATTCCCGACGACAAGCGGGAGCGGGCACGCGAATGGCTGCTGCGCGCGGCTGCGGCCGGGGTCGATACGGCCCAGCTCGATGCCGGCATCTGGCTGGTGGACGGCATCGGCGGCGGCCGGGATCTCGAAAAGGGGTTTGGCTGGATGTTGCGCGCGGCCAATGCCGGCAACGTCGTCGCACAGAACAAGCTCGCCCATCTCTATATCAATGCCATCGGCACCCGGCCCAATCCGGTGGAAGCCGCCAAATGGTACGTCCTGTCGCGCCGCGCCGGCCTGAAGGATGACGACCTCGAGGATTTCTATCTCGGGATCGGCGAGGACCAGCAAAAGGCGGCGCGCGAGGCGGCGAACCGGTTCCGCGCCGCGCGCGGCTGATCCGCGCGCATTTCAGGCGTGTCGTTCGCCCGGCATCGGTCATCGCGATGGCCCGTTCCTGCGCGGGGACTTGAAATCCACGGGGATCTATGGTCTTGAGACGCCGCCCGGTGGATCGTCAGGACGATCCGCCGCTTTGTCGGCTTGATCCCGGTCTGCTCTTACCAGCGCCGTCGTCGCCGACCGTTCTGTGACAGCCCCGCGATCTGCCGGTCCTCGTTCCGGCGCCTTTTTCAGAGGAAGCCCGAAATGGCCCGTTCCGCCCTTCTCAACGTCATGGTCCAGGCCGCCTTCAAGGCCGGCAAGTCGTTGTCTCGCGATTTCGGCGAGGTGCAGAACCTGCAGGTTTCGATGAAGGGGCCGGGCGACTACGTCTCGCAGGCCGATCGCAAGGCTGAAAAGATCGTCCGCGAAGAGCTGATGAAGGCCCGCCCGACCTATGGCTATCTCGGCGAGGACGGCGACGAGGTCGAGGGGACCGACGGCGCGCATCGCTGGATCGTCGATACGCTCGACGGCGCCGCCAACTTCCTGCACGGCATTCCGCATTTCTCCATCACCATTGCGCTCGAACGTCAGGGCGAAATCGTCACGGCCGTGATCCTCAATCCGGCGACCGACGAGCTCTACACCGCCGAGCGTGGTGGCGGGGCGTTTCTCAATGACCGCCGCCTGCGTGTGGCGGCGCGTCGCAGCCTTGCGGATGCGGTCATCTCCACCGGCACGCCCTTTCTCGGTCGCGGGCATCACGGCAACTACCTCATCGAGCTGCGCCATGTGATGGGCGAGGTCGCCGGCGTCCGCAGCCTCGGCGCGCCGTCTTTGGCGCTCGCCTATGTGGCGGCGGGCCGGTTCGACGGCTATTGGGAGCGCGGGCTGATGCCATGGGATATGGCGGCGGGCATGCTGATGGTGCGGGAAGCCGGCGGCTGGATCGCCGACATCGACGGCGGCAACAAGCCGATGGAAGACGGCTCGATCGTCGCCGGCAACGAATATATCCGGAAGGCGCTGCACGAGGTTCTGCATCGCCCGATGCCGGGCAAGTAGCAATCGCCCGATGCCAGGCAAGTAGCAATCGCCCCTTGCCGGGCAGGTCGAAATCGCCCGATGCCGTGTCAACAGAGGCGGCAAGGCGGCGGATGCGGACGCTCCGGTCCCGCCTTGATTGCCCTTTTGGGCGGCCCGCACGCAGGGTCGAGGACGCGCAGGAATATGCGGGGTGAACCGTTCCGGTTTTCCGCTTTATGCAGTAGGGTCTGCGCCATATGGCCGGACCCGGCCGATAGATGACCGGGCGGCCGGCTGGGAATCGAGAGAAGCGGCATGGCGAAACTGACATTGTCTGGCTGGGATGCGGAGCAGGGCGAGGACTACAATCCGAACAAGCTGACGAGCCCCATGGTGTTCTTCTGGACCATGGTGATCTTCCTGATCATCGTCGGCTTCGTCGGCGCCATCCTGTTCCGGCAGGCCCAGACGGCCTTTCTCAGCAATCCGGGGCTCAACGGGCTCATCCTCAGCGTTCTGCTGATCGGCATTCTCCTCGTCTTCACCCATGTCCTTGCGCTGCGCCCGGAGGTTCGCTGGTTCAACAGCTTCCGCGCCGCGGGCAGCGCCGACAAGGTCGGCCGCGATCCGGTGCTGCTCGCGCCGATGCGGGCGCTGATCGGCAAGCGCCACTCGATGGCGATTTCCACCGCCGCGCTCCGGTCGATCCTCGACAGCATCGCGACCCGGCTGGACGAATCACGCGACACGTCGCGCTATCTCATCGGGCTTCTCGTTTTCCTTGGCCTGCTCGGCACCTTCTGGGGCCTGCTCGGCACCATCGGTTCGATCAACACCGTCATCCAGTCGCTGGATGCGGGCAGCGGCAGCACGAACGATGTCCTTTCGGCCCTGAAGACCGGTCTTTCCGCACCCTTGACCGGCATGGGCACTGCCTTCTCCACCTCGCTGTTCGGCCTTTCGAGTTCGCTGGTGCTCGGCTTTCTCGATCTGCAGGCCGGGCGGGCGCAGAGCCGTTTCTATACCGAGCTCGAAAACTGGCTCTCGTCCGTCACCGACGTCAGTTCTGATGTGAACGTGCGCTCGGATGGCGCCGGCAGCCGCTCCGAAGACCTGCGACATCTGGCCGAGGAACTGAGCCGCATGGCGCAGGAAGGCGGCACCGGGCAGCGCACGACCGCCGCCATGGCGAGCCTTGCAGAGGGCATACAGGGTCTGGTGAAAAACATGCGCGGCGAGCAGCAGATGCTGCGGGACTGGATCGAGGCCCAGCAGGAAGAAGCGCGCTCCATGCGCCGCACGCTGGACAAGCTGGCCGCGCGCCTGTCTGAGAACGACAGGAAGACCCTGCCGACGCCGCGCCGGGCCAGCGAAGAGACAGGACAGGATTGAGATGGCGCTCGGACGCAGGGGTCGCCACCAGCGCACCGTGGATTACTGGCCGGGCTTCGTCGATGCTTTGTCGACGCTGCTGCTGGCCATCATGTTCCTGCTCTCGGTCTTCGTTCTCGCCCAGTTCCTGCTCAGCCGCGAAATCAGCGGCAAGGACGAGGTGCTGACGCGGCTGAACAGCCAGATCAACGAATTGACCCAGCTTCTAGCCCTGGAAAAGAGCGGAAAGCAGGATCTGGAGGATTCGCTCGCCAACCTGCAGGCCTCCCTCGCAACATCGGAAGGCGAACGTTCGCGGCTGCAGTCCCTGCTCGATCAGGGCAGCGGCAGTTCCGCGGATGCCGACCAGCGCATTGGCGATCTGACCGGACGGCTGGAGGCCGAACAGCAGGCGAGCGGTCGGGCCATGAGCCAGATCGATCTCCTCAACCAGCAGATCGCCGCCTTGCGCAACCAGATCGCGGCGATCGAAAGCGCGCTGCAGGCCTCCGAGGCCCGCGATGCGACCTCCCAGACGAAGATCGCGGATCTCGGCCGGCGTCTCAACGTGGCGCTCGCACAGCGCGTCCAGGAGCTCAACCGGTACCGGTCCGATTTCTTCGGGCGGCTTCGCGAAATTCTGTCGGACCGCGAAAACATTCGCATCGTCGGCGACCGCTTCGTCTTTCAGTCGGAGGTGCTGTTCCCCTCCGGCGGCAACGAGCTCAATCCCGCGGGGCAGGAGGAAATGGCCAAGCTGGCCATGGCGCTGCTCGACCTCGCCAAGGAAATTCCCGCCGAGATCGACTGGGTGCTGCGGGTCGACGGCCATACGGACAATGTGCCGCTGTCGGGTTCGGGCCGCTATGTCGACAACTGGGAGCTTTCTTCCGCCCGCGCCACCTCGGTCGTCAAGTTCCTCATCTCCAAGGGCGTGCCGCCCGGGCGGCTGGTGGCTGCCGGCTTCGGCGAGTTCCAGCCGATCGCCGAGGGCGACACCAAGGAAGCCCGCGACCAGAACCGTCGCATCGAGCTGAAGCTCACCGAGAAATAGGGCCGGCGACGTGCGTTCCGACCCGGGCTTCCAGTCCCCGGGTCACGCCCCGAGCTCACGCCATGGGCTGCGTTAAAGCGTCTTCTTCTGATGCGTGTCGTTCCCCGAAACCGCTGCACCCTTTCGGGTGACAGACACGAGAGGGCGCTGCGCAACGTTTCTCTTAATGGCGTTGCCGCTCTCTTGGTATGAGGGGAGAAGGGGACAGGGCTGCTCGGCCGGTTCCCATGAGACCGGGGTCGTGCCTCCGGCGCATCTCCTCAAAGAGGGGGCATCCGGTGGTGACGACCGGGCGAGGGGGCCCCGCCCGGCTTGAGGATGTCTCAGTCCAGCGTCACGTTCGCGTCCTTCACGACCGGCGTCCATTTCTCGATCTCGGCTTTCACGTGGGCCTTCAGCTCGTCCGGCGTCGAGGCGACGATGGTGGCGCTGAAGTCCTTCATCCGGGCGACGACGGCGGGGTCTGCCATGGCCTTCTTTGCGGCTGCGTTCAGGCGGTCGATCACGGGCGCAGGCGTGCCGGCGGGTGCAAACAGCGCATTCCAGGTGTAGGTTTCGTATCCCGGCACGGTTTCGGCGATCGTCGGCAAGTCCGGGAAGGAGGCCGCGCGTTCGGCGGTCGTCACGCCCAGCGCCCGTAGCGTGCCGGCCTTGATGTGGCCGGAAGACGAGGGAAGGTTGTCGAACATGATCGGCACCTGATTGCCGATGACGTCGTTCAGCGCCGGCCCGGATCCCTTGTAGGGGATGTGCTGCATGCTGACGCCGGTCATTTTCTTGAAGAGTTCGCCTGAGAGATGCAGCGGCGTGCCGTTGCCGGACGAGGCATAGGCGTATTTGTCCGGATCGGCCTTCAGAAGCGCGATCAGTTCCGCCACCGTCTTGGCCGGCAGCTCCGGATTGACGACGAGCACGTTCGGCACCAGCACGAGAAGCGAAACAGGCGCAAAATCCGTCTCCGGGTCGTAGGGCTTCGTCTTGAGGATCAGCGGGTTCAGTGCGTGCGTCGCAACCGTGCCCATCAGGATCGTGTAGCCGTCAGCCTCGGCGCGGGCGACATTGGTCGCACCGAGATTGCCGCCGGCGCCCGCGACGTTCTGGACGATGACCTGCTGGCCGAGATCGTCCGACATCTTCTGCGCGACGATGCGGGCCACGACGTCCGTCGAACCGCCGGCTGCGAAGGGCACGACCATGGTGACGACGCGCTCGGGAAATGTCTGCGCCCGCGCGGCATGGGCGCCGACCGTCAGTGCCAGCGCCAAGGCCGGCAGCGTTCCAGCCAAAAAGGATTTGAAGACAGACATCGCGTTCCTCCCGTTACTGTCTGAGATGCGACCCGCGCAACCTCCGCAGCGCCGGCCGAAACGGGAGAGTGACATTCGGGACGCGCGACAGACAATCGCAGGCGCGATCGTGGACGTGGCTTTTACGGTGTCATCGCGCTGTGTTGGGTGATCTTCCACCCGTCCGCAGGGGATATGGGTGGAAAACTGCCCAAGACCTTAGAGGCTGGCGACGTTCAGCGCCTGCGATCCGTGATCGAACTGCAGTCTTGCAAGCCGCGCATAGAGGCCGCCCTGCCGCACCAGCGAGGCATGGGTGCCGTCTTCGACGATGCGTCCCTGGTCCATCACGAGGATATGATCGGCTTTCAGCACCGTCGCCAGCCGGTGGGCGATGACGAGCGTCGTGCGGCTGCGCATCAGCCCGTCGAGCGCGGTCTGGACAAGCGTCTCGCTTTCGGCGTCCAGCGCCGAGGTGGCTTCGTCGAGCAGCAGCACCGGAGCATCCTTCAGGATGGCGCGGGCGAGGGCGATCCGCTGGCGCTGGCCGCCCGACAGGGTGATGCCGCGCTCGCCGACCGGCGTGTCGTAGGCTTCCGGCATCGCGCGGATGAACATGTCGGCCTGCGCCGCGACGGCCGCGGCTTCCACCGCCGCCCGGGTGGCGCCCGGCGTGCCGAAGGCGATGTTTTCATGGATGGTGGCGGCGAAGATGGTGACATCCTGGGGGACGATCGCCAGCCGCGCGCGCAGGTCGTGCGGTGCGAGATCGCGGATATCGACCCCATCGACGCGAATGGCGCCGCTGTCGGGATCGTAAAACCGCAGCAGGAGCGAAAACAGCGTGCTTTTGCCGGCGCCCGACGGTCCGACGATCGCCACGGTCTGGCCGGGCTCTACTTCGAAGGTCAGACCTTTGAGGCTCTTTTCCAGCGGGCGCGTTGGGTAGGCGAAGTGGATCGCGTCGAAGGTCACGCGACCCGCAGCCGGCTGCGGCAGCGCCTTGGCCTGTGCGGGCTCGGTGATCGCGGGCTGCTCCTGCAGGAGTTCGTTCAGGCGCTCTGCGGCGCCCGCAGCCTGGGACAGCTCGCCCCAGACTTCGGAAAGAGCGCCGAGGCTGCCGGCGGCAAAGACGGAATAGAGCAGGAACTGGCCAAGCGTGCCGGGCGAGATGGTGCCGGCCAGGACGTCCTGCGCGCCGAACCAGAGCACGGCAACGACGCTGCCGAAGATCATGGTGATGGCAAAGGCCGTCAGCGCCGATCGCGCGGTGATTGCGCCGCGTGCGGCCAGGTAGGCGTCCTCCACCGTGCGGCCGTAACGCGCCATGGCCGTGGCCTCGCCGTTGAAGGCCTGGACGGTGCGGATCGCGCCGATCGCCTCGCTGGCATAGGCGGACGCGCCGGCCAGCCGGTCCTGCGCGTCGCGCGAGCGGCGGCGGACATTGCGGCCGAAAGCGACGAGCGGAAAGACGATGACGGGGATCGCCATCAGCACGAGGCTGGAAAGCTTGGGGCTGGTATAGACCATCATGGCGATGGCGCCGAGACAGAGGATCATGTTGCGCAGCGCGACGGAGGCCGTGGCACCGACGGCAGACTTGATCTGCGTCGTATCCGCCGTCAGCCGCGAGACGATCTCGCCGGACTGGTTGACGTCGAAGAAGGCGGGCGACAGCCGCGTGATATGGTCGAACACCTCGCGGCGCATGTCGGCCACAACCCGCTCGCCGAGCGTGATGACGAAGAAGTACCGGCCGGCACTGGCAAGAGCGAGCACGATCGCGAGCACCATCAGCATGGCAAAATAGGTGTTGATGAAGGCGCTGTCGGACTTGGTGAAGCCGTGGTCGATCATGCGGCGCACGGCAAGCGGCAGGGTCAGCGTGGTGAGCGCGGCGGCGACGAGACAGATAGCTGCGCCGGTCACCAGGCCGCGATAGCGCTTCACATAGGGAAGCAGCGCGGTCAGCGGGCGGACATCTCGCGTGCGTCCCGCCGCCTTGTCAGTCTCGATCGCCACACTGTCCTCCCCGCGTCCAGCATCTGGACGAACGCATCACTGTCTTGCCGTCAGATCATCGAACCGGCCACATCGTCGGCCCTTGTTATCTCCGAGGCCTTCATGTATAGGCACCGCATCCAATTGAAAAGACGTTGGCCGAAACGCGGTCTGCGGCTTCATTATCGTGTTCGGTCCGGTAGCCGCAAGTGGCTGCGACAAATGGACCCGGGAACTGCAGGAAGAGTGTTATGAAGGCTGATATCCATCCCGCTTACCACATGATCAAGGTGGTCATGACCGACGGCACCGAGTACGAGACCCGCTCGACTTGGGGCTCCGAAGGCCAGACCATGAACCTCGAGATCGACCCCAAGTCGCACCCGGCCTGGACCGGCGGCAACCAGCAGCTCATGGACCGCGGCGGCCGCGTTTCCAAGTTCAAGAAGCGCTTCGAAGGCCTCGGCCTCTAAGATTCCGTTTTCGCGCCGCGGGTCTTCGCGGGCGACATGGATATGTAGCAAAAGCCCGGTTCGCCGGGCTTTTTTTCGTTTGGCGAGAGGGGTGCGGTCTGTGTGTGAGTGGGTGTGTCGGAGCGGGGTTTGCCTCGGGCTGTGCCGTTCCGCCCTTCATCCGCCTGCCGGACCTCTCCGCGCAGCCCAGGGCAGGGTCGTGCGGCACGGTGCATTCCCTTCGTCCCGCAGACGAAGGACGGTGGCGGCAGGCGGAGGAAGCGCAGCCACGGGCTCGATGCCGACCACGATCAAACCAGACCCCGGACACGAAAAAGCCCGGCATGCCGGGCTCGTTTCATATCGATATCGGGGTTGGCGTCAGTTCGCGCCGAACGCCGTCTGCAAGAGGTTCAGCTGGGCTTTTACGCCGTTCTGATTGTCGGGTACGAAACTGCCGGCTTCCTGAGGACGGTAGATTTCGCGGTCGAGAAGGGCGACGCGATTCTGCAGGCGCAGCGAACGGTCGATCAGATCGCGGAAGCCTTCGGGAAGGTCGGACCAGCCGGGCGCGGTGCGGTCGACGTTGAAGCTGTCGAGACGGACCTTGTTCTTTTCGGACAGAACCTGATCGCGGGTCATTTCGCCATTGTTGACGGCGCGCTGAAGAAGCAGCCACGAGGCCATCTGCATCAGGCGCGTCGTCAGGCGCATCGACTCGGCTGCATAGAGAACCGATGCCATGCGCGGCAGAACCTTCGAGGCTGCGCGGCCGTGGCCATCCAGGTAGCTCGCCGTTTCCTCGACCAGTCCCATGCCCTCAGCGTAGAGCGCCTTGAACTGAGCGGATGCTGCGGCATGGCCTGCAAAACTGACGGTGTTCAATCCGCGTTCGGACATGGTTCATTCCCTGGTTGGACGCTTGGCTCGGTCAGGTAACGGGCGGATCGATAAAAAGTTTCTAACGCCGTTCTTCTTGAGACCAAGAATGATCCCATAGCGTAAAACGCGCAAGTCTATTCTTAAGAAAGGGTTAACATCCACAATTTGATGAATGCGCTGCGGTGACGGCAGAATTAAGGCAAAAAAAAGAGCCGCGCGAAGCGGCTCTCAAGGTAAAACAGGGAGAAAATCAGACCATTCGCCCTGGGGTGAAATGTCTGAGTCCAGAGCGAACTGGATGTCATGATGTATAAACCGAAATGCCTAACAGACGGTTAATCCGGTGTTCTTTCCGTCCTGATCCGCAACAATCGTTGCGTCGTTAAGCCTTTCTTCATCTCTGCACCCATGGCGGGGCGCGGATGGCCCGTCGACCGCGCCGGCCGCATCAGAGCGTCCGCGGCGCGTCGTCGAGGGGGTCCTGCGCAGCCTCACCCGACGTCGGCTCGGACGCGGGATCGGCAGCGGCGGCCTGGGCGGCGCGGGGCGACATCTGCAGGCTCTCCGGCGTTGCCATCAGCGGTCCGTTCGACATGGTCGCCGGGAAGGGGTCGCGTTCGGAGACCGGCACCGCGGCCCGCATGCGGCTGCGGAAGAGGGCATAGCCCGCCACGATGACGTGGGCGCAGGCGGTGATCATGAAGAGCGCATAGGGGCCCATCATCGTCATCACCGGGCCGCCGACCGTCGGACCGATGATCGTGCCGATGCCGTAGAGCAGCAAAAGGCCGCCCGAGACCTTCACGAAATCTTCCGGCGCGGCGAAGTCGTTCGCGTGGGAAACGGCAATCGGATAGAGCGCATTCGACATTGCGCCGTAGAGGCCCACCATGATCAGCAGGGACACCTTGCCGGCCGGCTCGAACAGGAAGATCAGGATCCCGGCCAGCGCGGCGACGGCGGCGATGCCGGCCAGCACGAAGCGGCGGTCCATGCGGTCGGAGAGGCGACCGGCCGGAAACTGCATGATGGCGCCGAGAAAGATCACCGTGCTGACCATCAAGGCCACATCCGCATTCGGCAGGCCCGCCTGCCGGCCGAAGACAGCGGCAAGCGTGCCGTAGGCGCCATTGGCGATGCCGATCATGAGAATGCCGAGAAACGACACCGGGGAATTGCGGTAGAGGCCCCCGAGGTCGAGACGCACCTGCTTCAGCGGTTGGGGAGACACGGCCGTCGACATCAGGGTCGGCAGCATGGCCACGCAGTAAACGATGCCGCAGACCATGAAGAGGACGGTGGTGTTGGTATCCCCGAACGGGACGAGCATCTGGCCCACGACCACGCCGAAGAGGGTGATGGCAATGTAAAGCGAGAAGATCGCGCCGCGGCTCTCATTGGTGGCGCGCTCGTTCAGCCAGCTTTCGATGATCATCGACGTGCCGGCGGTGCAGAAGCCGGTGAAGGCGCGCAGTCCAACCCACCAGATGGGATCGATATGAATGCCCGTCATCAGTGCGACGATCGCGAGAATGGCGGCGAAGATGCTGAAGGCCCGGACATGCCCCGCGCGGCGCACGATCGTCGGGGCCGTCAGGCAACCGAGCACGAAGCCGCTTGCCCAGGACGTGCCGAGCAGGCCGAGCAGCGTGGCCGAGTAGCCCTCCGTGGTGCCGCGCATCGGCAGGAGCAAGCTGTGAAGGCCGTTGCCGAGAAACAGGAAAAGCGTTCCAAGGAGAAGGGCCGCGACGGGGAGGAGGTTTCTGGTCATGAGACTCCGCTTGTTCCGGACGTGGGCGCGAACCTACTGCAGTTTTTCCGAAACCGGAATCGGTTTGCGCAGCCATTTCCTACAATGTTCGCCCCCAGTCCCGCCATGCCATCCGCGACGCGGTGCTGCGGGTTCCGTCCGTTGCGGCCTGGTGTTGCCCTGCCGGATGCGGGCGCGAAAGCGCGTCGCCTGGCTGCGCGATTTGCTCTATGGTCGCGGCGATGTCCAAAGCGCTCTCCCTCCTGCTTCTCGCCCTGATGACGGTTCAGCTGGTCAAGCCTCTGGGGTGGCCGGGTCTTCGCTATCGGCGGGATTTCTGGAAGGTCGCGGTCGCCGCCATCGGCGTGATGATGCTGACGGTGTTGATCAGGCCCTGAACGTCTCGGCCGTGCGTGTCACACGGTGAGGGCGCCGCGCATCATCTCCACGCAGTCTCCCCTGATGCGGACACTGGCCGCCCGGCAGTCCACCATGGCGACCCGCAGGTGGATCCGGCTCTCCCGGCCCATTTCCACCCCCTGCACGATCGTCAGCTCCACCGTTTCCGCACCCGGGACCATGCCGGGGGCCAGAAACGCCGCGAGAGCGGCCGAGGCGCTGCCGGTTGCCGGGTCTTCGGGAATCGTGTCGAGCGGCGCGAACATGCGCGCCCGCAGGCGCGTCGGCTCCGCGCCGCTGCGCACATAGACAAACACCGAGAGGCGTCCGTCGACCGGATCGAGCCCGGCCTCGGCAGCCGCAAAGAGGCTCATGTCCGGTCGGGCCGCGCCCAGCGTCTCGAGATCGGGCAGTTCCGCCACGAGAAAGGGCAGGGCGACGGAGAGGAACAGCGGCGCATGATGGCCGATCGCGATCGCGGAGGGGGCAAGCCCGATCATGGGACCGAGCGTCTCGACGGGCAGGCCGTCTGCGACCGTCAGCCTCTGCGGCGCCTCGATGCTGGCGCCGGTGACCGCGCCATCCGCGTCACGCTCGACGGTGACCGCGACGATGCCGGCCGTTTCCTCGAAGCGCAGGCTGTCGCCCACGGGCTTGCCGAAGACATGGCCGGCGCGGGCGAGGGCAAAGGCGGTGCCGACGTTCGGGTGGCCGGCAAAGGGCAGCTCCATCGTCGGCGTGAAGATCCGCACCTCGGCCGTGTTGTCAGCGTCCGCCGGCGGCAGCACGAAGGTGATCTCGGAATACTGGAATTCACGGGCGATCGCCTGCATCGTCTCCGCGTCGAGCCCGCGCGCATCGGCGATCACCGCCAGCGGATTGCCGCGGAAGCGTTCCCGGGTGAAGACGTCGAGGGTGATGTAGTCGATCTGCGTCATGGCGCCCACTCCGGTGATGCTGCCGGAAGAGCTACCCGGATGCCGCAGGCTTTGGAATTGCAGACTTGTGACCATGACAATATTTGCGCCGCCCTCCGACCGGCACAAAAAAACCCGGCCGCACGAGGCGGCCAGGTCTCCTTCCTCCCAGAAGGCATTTGCGGTCTCCGGACGGAAACCGGTGGGGTGTCGTCTGCCGGACGGCGGTCAGGCCGCCTTTTCCAGATCCTTCTTCCAGCCGCCGAGCGCCGCCAGGCCACACATGCGGGCCCGATGGGCAAAGGCGCGCTGGCCGGCCGCCACGTTTTCGGCCTTGCCCTGCCAGGCGTTCAACGCCTCGGTCTGCAGCGCACGGCCATAGGAGAAGGTCATGGTCCAGGGCAGGTCGAAGCCAGCGATCATGGCGGAGAGGTGTGCGGTGGCTTCCTCGGTCGTCTGGCCGCCGGACAGGAAGGCGATGCCGGGCACGGCCGAGGGGACGGTGCGCTTCAGGACGGCCACCGTGCGTTCGGCCACTTCCTCGACGCTGGCCTTGCGGGCTTTCCTGCCGTCGATCACCATGCTCGGCTTCAGGATCATGCCCTCGAGCGAGACGCGGGCGTCGGCGAGCTCGGCAAACACGATGCGCAGCGTTTCCTCGGTCACGTCGGCCGAGCGCGCGATCCCGTGGTCGCCGGGGACGCCGTCCATCAGCACTTCCGGCTCGACGATCGGCACGATTCCCGCTTCCTGGCAGAGAGCGGCGTAACGGGCGAGCGCCTGGGCATTGGCCTTCACAGCGCCGAAGGTCGGCAGCGTGTCGGAAATGGCGATGACGCCGCGCCATTTGGCGAAACGGGCGCCGGCGTCGTAATAGGTCTTCAGCCGGTCCGCGAGGCCGTCGAGGCCTTCAGTGATCGTTTCGCCCGGAAACTTCGCCATCGGCTTGGCGCCAGTGTCGACCTTGATGCCGGGAACAGCGCCGGCGGCGCGGATGATATCGACGAAGGGCGTGCCGTCGGCCGCCTTCTGAAACAGGGTTTCCTCGTAGAGGATGACGCCGGAGATGTGCGTCGACATGGCGTCGTCAGCGCGGAACAGCATCTCGCGATAATCGCGGCGCGAGGTTTCGGAGGAGGCAAGGCCGATCGTATCGAAGCGCTTGCCGATCGTTGCGGTCGATTCGTCGGCAGCCAGGAGACCCTGGCCCTTTGCCATCATCGCCGCGGCAATCTCTTCCAGTCTCTCGGTCATGATCCGTCCTCTCCGATCCGTGTTTGTGCTCTTCGGATAACAGATGAAACAGGCGATGCAAATCGACTTAAAATACCTAAAACGATTGAAAAAAATTTAATCGTTTGAAAAGTCTGCGATTTCCACAGAGTCCGTGGAGACGACGAGCGCTGATGCGCCGGAGGATCAGAGGCGTGGGGGGAACCCTCCGCGCCTCTGATTGTGCGTTAAGCCTTACTTCTGCTGATGCAGGACATCCACGCCCGGAAGCGGCTTGCCTTCCATCCATTCGAGGAACGCGCCGCCGGCCGTCGACACATAGGTCAGGTCGTCGGCAACGCCGGCATGGTTCATGGCCGAGACCGTGTCGCCGCCGCCGGCGACCGAAACCAGTGCGCCGCTCTTGGTGCGCGACGCTGCATGCCGGGCCACGGCGACCGTCGCCTTGTCGAACGGGGCGATCTCGAAGGCGCCGAGCGGGCCGTTCCAGACGAGCGTCTCCGCCTTGCTGACCCAGTCGTTGACGGCTGAGATCGACTTTGCGCCGACGTCGAGAACCATGGCGTCGGCGGGAATCGCGGCGATATCGACGACCTCGTTGGCGGCGCCGGCCTTGAACTCGCGGGCTATCACGCCATCCACCGGCAGCACGATGGCGCAGCCCGAGGTTTCCGCTTCCGCCAGAATGCTGCGCGCGGTGTCGGCAAGATCATGCTCGCAGAGCGACTTGCCGACGTCGATGCCCTGGGCAGCAAGGAAGGTATTGGCCATGCCGCCGCCGATGACCAGGGCATCGACCTTCTTCACGAGGTTGGTCAGCAGGTCGATCTTGGTGGACACCTTGGCGCCGCCGACAATGGCAACGACCGGACGCTTCGGATTGCCGAGGCCGGCCTCCAGCGCCTCGAGCTCGGCCTGCATCGTCCGGCCGGCATAAGCGGGCAGGAGATGCGCCAGGCCTTCGGTCGAGGCATGGGCGCGGTGCGCGGCGGAGAAGGCGTCGTTGACGTAGATGTCGCCGTTGGCGGCAAGCGCCTTGGTGAACTCGGCGTCGTTCTTTTCCTCGCCTTTGTGGAAACGGGTGTTTTCAAGCAGCAGGATGTCGCCGTTTCCGAGGCCGGCCACGGCGGCTGCCGCCGTCTCGCCAATGCAATCGGTTGCGAAATGGACGCGCTGGTCGATGATGTCCTCGACCGCCGCGGCGATCGGCTTCAGCGACATGTCCGCGACCGGTTCGCCCTTGGGGCGGCCGAAATGGGCGAGCAGGATGACCTTGGCGCCCTTTTCGGACAGTTCGCGGATCGTCGGAACGACGCGCTCGATGCGGGTCGCGTCCGTCACCTGTCCGTCCTTCGTCGGCACGTTCAGGTCGACGCGCACGAGCACGCGCTTGCCGGCGATGTCGGTCAGGTCGTCGAGGGTCTTGAAGGTCATAGGTCGTCTCCAGTTGCGTCTGATCGGGTCAGGTACGGATGAAAAGCGTGGGGTAATCGAGAACGAGGCCGTCCGCGTCGACCGGAAGATCGGCCGTAAAGCTGCGGTCGGCAGCCTCGTAGCGATAGAGCCGGTCCTCTGCCAGGCAGGTATAATGCTGGCCGTCGCGCAGGGGCTCGAACGTGTCGAAGGGGATGTAGAGCATGTCGAGGCTGCGGGTGCCGTCCTCGGGGCGCAGCGCGAGCCTTCGGATCGGCAGCGTGTTGGTGACGGGCGTGCCGGCGAGATCGACATCGATGCAGCCGTCGAAGGCCGGCAGGGCCTGTCCGTCGCCGTCCTGCCAGTGGCCAAGGCCATCCGAGACGAGCGAAAAGTGGATGCCGGTCGTGGTCGAAAGCGAGAGCGCCGTCGTCGTCCAGTGCGGGTCGCAGTCGATCGTGTAACGGACGCCGTACGGGGTGCCCGCACGTGCGCCGATGACGACGGAGGTGATCCGGATACCGGGCTCGGGCCCGGCGCGCGGCATCAGCGTCACATGCTCCAGGCCTTCGCCGTCAAGCGGACGCCAGCGCACGGTCGTTGGCTGCAGCGGGCGAAACATCGGGAGATCCTTGCCTTCCTCGTCGTGGCGGTCCAAGCGGGTGGCGGTGCAGGCGGGTGGCGGTGCAGGCGGCATGCGTGCCGGACCGGCGGTCATGGCGACAGGGTCATCATGCGGGGTCACGGCGAAGAGCCGTGGCGACAGGCGCGGTCACGACAAGCGCAGATGGAAAAAGCCCCGGGCCGCCTGAGGCGCCCGGGGCTCTTGGTCGTCTTAGAGCAGCTTGCCCATGGCGACGGCCGTGTCGCACATGCGGTTGGAGAAGCCCCATTCATTGTCGTACCAGGACAGGATGCGGACGAAATTGCCCTCCAGAACCTTGGTCTGGTCGATGGCGAAGATCGAGGAATGGCTGTCATGGTTGAAGTCGCGCGAGACCAGCGGCTCCTCGGTGTAGCCGAGAATGCCCTTGAGCGCGCCGTTGGAGGCGGCCTTGATGGCGTCGTTGATTTCGGCAACGCTCGTGTCGCGCTTGGCGACGAACTTGAAGTCGACGACCGAGACGTTCGGCGTGGGGACGCGGATGGACGTGCCGTCCAGCTTGCCCTTCAGCTCCGGCAGCACGAGGCCGACGGCCTTTGCGGCGCCGGTCGAGGTCGGGATCATGGACAGGGCTGCGGCGCGGGCGCGGTACAGGTCCTTGTGCATGGTGTCGAGCGTCGGCTGGTCGCCCGTGTAGGAGTGGATCGTGGTCATGAAGCCGTGATCGATGCCGATCGCGTCGTTCAGAACCTTGACCACCGGCACGAGGCAGTTGGTGGTGCACGACGCGTTGGAGATGACCGTGTGTTCCTTGGTCAGCTGGTCGTGGTTGACGCCGTAGACGACGGTCAGGTCGGCACCATCGGCAGGCGCTGAGATGATGACGCTCTTTGCGCCGGCCTGCAGGTGGGCAGCGGCCTTGTCACGTGCGGTGAAGATGCCGGTGCACTCGAGCGCGATATCGACGCCGAGATCCTTGTGCGGCAGTTCGGCCGGGTTGCGCACAGCCGTCACCTTGATCGGCTTGCCGCCGTTGACGACGATCGAGTCACCCTGGACTTCGACGGTCGCGGGGAACTTGCCGTGGATCGAGTCGTAGCGCAGCAGATGCGCATTGGTTTCCACCGGGCCGAGGTCGTTGATCGCGACGACTTCGATGTCGGTGCGGCCGGACTCGACGATGGCGCGGAGCACGTTGCGGCCGATGCGGCCGAAGCCGTTGATGGCGACTTTCACTGTCATGGAGGCTCTCTCCTTTGAGAAGGCGTGTCTTGATGAGTGTCTGGTTCAGGCGGGTGTCCGAGGGCATGCACGTTCGCGCATGCCCTTCCGGGACGTGATCAGGAAAGCTTGGCTTCGGCAGCCGCGACGATCGCGTCCGACGTGATGCCGAAATGCTTGAACAGCTCCTTGGCGGGGCCGGATGCACCAAACGAGTGCATGCCGACGAAGGCGCCGTCGGAGCCGATGAAGCGATCCCAGCCCTGGCGGACGGCGGCTTCCGCCGCGATCTTGACTGGTGCCGTGCCGATAACCGCCGTCTGGTAGTCTTCCGGCTGGTCTTCGAAGAGCTCGAAGCACGGTACGGAAACCACGCGGGCGGCAATGCCCTTGGCCTTGAGGTCGGCGGCCGCCTTGACGGCGATCTCGACTTCGGAGCCGGAGGCGAAGATCGACACCTTGGCGTCGTCGGCGGCGATCAGCTCGTAGGCACCCTTGGCGCAGAGATTTTCCGCCGAGTAGGTGGTGCGGGCCGGGGCCAGGTTCTGGCGGGTCAGCGCCAGGCCGGAAGGCCGCTTGCCGTCTTCGAGCGCCAGCTGCCAGCATTCCGCGGTTTCCACGGCATCGGCCGGGCGGAACATCAACAGGTTGGGGATCGCCCGGAGCGCGGCCATATGCTCGACCGGCTCGTGCGTCGGGCCGTCTTCGCCAACGCCGATGCTGTCATGCGTCAGCACGTGGATGACGCGGATGCCCATCAGCGCGGCCAGGCGGATCGACGGACGGCAATAGTCCGAGAAGATCATGAAGCCGCCGGAGTAGGGGATCAGGCCGCCATGCAGCGCGACGCCGTTCATGGCCGCAGCCATGCCGTGTTCGCGGATGCCCCAGTGCATGTAGCGACCGCCGAAATCCGTCGGGGTGATCGACGTCATCTGGCTGGTCTTGGTGTTGTTGGAGGGCGTCAGGTCGGCAGAGCCGCCCAGCGTTTCCGGCAGGAAGCCGTTGATGACTTCCAGCGCATCCTCGGAGGCCTTGCGGGTTGCAATCGTCGGGGGCTTCTCGGCGAGCTTCTTTTTGTAGTCGTCGATGGCCTTGTCGAAGCCGGCCGGCAGCTGGCCCGCGAAGCGGCGGGTGAACTCGGCCTTCTTCGTTTCGTCGGCGGACGACAGGCGTGCTTCCCAGGCCTTGCGGGCCTGGACCGAGCGCTCGCCGGCACTGCGCCAGGCGTCCAGCACGTCGGCCGGCGTATCGAAGGCTTCCGACTCCCAGTTCAGGGCCTTGCGGGTCGCAGCGATTTCTTCCGCACCGAGCGGGGAACCGTGAACCTTGTGGGTGCCGGCCTTGTTCGGTGCGCCGAAGCCGATGACGGTCTTGCAGGCGATGAAGGTCGGACGGTCGGACTTGTGCGCGGCTTCGATGGCGTCGGAGATCGCCTTCTGGTCGTGGCCGTCGACCTCGATCGTGTTCCAGTGCACCGCCTTGAAGCGGGCGATCTGGTCGGTCGAGTCGGAAAGCGAGACGGCACCGTCGATGGTGATGGAGTTGTTGTCCCAGAAGAGCACGAGCTTGTTCAGCTTCAGGTGCCCGGCCAGCGCGATCGCTTCGTGACTGATGCCTTCCATAAGGCAGCCGTCACCGCAGAGCGCGTATGTGTAATGGTCCTGCAGGTCGGAGCCGAATTCCTGCTCGAGCTTACGCTCGGCGATCGCCATGCCGACGGCATTGGCAATGCCCTGGCCAAGCGGGCCGGTCGTCGTCTCGATGCCCGTGGCATGACCGAATTCCGGATGTCCGGCGGTCTTGGAGCCGAGCTGGCGGAACTGCTTGATGTCCTCGATCGTCATGTCGGGGTAGCCCGTGAGATAGAGCAGGGCATAGAGCAGCATCGAGCCGTGGCCGGCCGACAGGACGAAACGGTCGCGGTCGGGCCAGTGCGGGGTTTTCGGGTCGAACTTCAGGTATTTGGTGAAAAGGACGGTCGCGATGTCGGCCGCTCCCATGGGAAGGCCGGGGTGGCCGGAATTGGCCTTCTCCACCGCATCCATGGCCAGAAAACGGATCGCATTCGCCATCCGGTCGTGTTGTTCATTCGAGATCATGACTGTTCCGCTTAAGCTTGATGATCAGGGAACGGTCTCTATCCTCCAAAGACCGCATCGGAAGCGGGTGAGACATAGCACCTCGCCCGGTGGAGTCAACAAAGACGGCAGGCGTGCGGGGGCTGTCGAAGCACGAAAAATCGTGCGTGATCCACAGCTTCCAGCCTGAAGCTGAGAGCGCGGCGTTGTATCGTCCGGTGGATTGAGTCTAATAATGCGATTGGCTTTGACGAGGGCGCAGCTTGCCGATTCGGTGCCCCGGCCATGGATTGGAAGCAGACACGATGGCGGTGGGAAAGACAGTCAGGGCAGCGATCGACGATCTGAAGGGGGCTGTGGCCGGTCTGGAAAGCGTGATCGACGGCCGGCTGGACCGCGAACGCGACCGGGTGGAGATCGAAGGCGAGGTTCGCCGCGTCAATACCGACAGGGCGCGGCTCGCGCAGGAACTCGACCAGTCCCAGTTTCGGGCCAATCGCCTCGAAGAGGTCAACCGGGAGGTTTCGCGCCGTCTGGTGACCGCGATGGAAACGATCCGCGCGGTTCTCGATCGATGATGCGGCCTGCGAACACGCCGACAATCCCCATGCCATCCGTCAACGGGCCTCGGGCCGGGAGTTAGCCAATGGCGCAAGTCACCGTGACGATCGACGGCAAGGCCTATCGCATGGCCTGCGAAGAGGGGCAGGAGGATCACCTGACCGATCTCGCCGCGCGCTTCGACCAGTATGTCAGTCATCTCAAGAGCCAGTTCGGCGAAATCGGTGATCTCCGACTAACGGTGATGGCCGCCATCATGGTGACCGACGAACTTTCCGAAGTCGATCGCCGGCTCAAGGCGCTGGAAACCGAAGTCGAGGGGCTGAAGCGCGCGCGGGACATCGCGGTGGCCCAACAGGCCGAAGCCGAGGAGGGCCTGGCAACGGCGCTCGGCGAGGTCACCACGCAGATCCAGGGGCTGGCCGCCCGCATCGCCAACCGCCCCGCACCGCCGGCCCAGCCCGCCCACCCGCCAGCGCATCCCCGGTAACATCCGCGTCCCCATTCCGGGCTATATCCCAGCAAGCTGCGGTTTGCGCCGGCCCGGCCGCGCTCCGTGCCCCAGCGTGTTTTGCCAGAGCCTCTTGCCGGCGCGTCTTGCCATCGTCTCTTGCCAGTGCCCCTTGAAGGCCGATTTCACAATCGCCTCTGGCATGCCGCGGCGAAGCGCTCTATATTCGATCTTGCGGTCTGCGCTTCACGACAGGAACCACAATCCCTGGGGCCATACTCGATCCAACGGGAGCTGTCCCTGTCCAGGCTCGTGGGCCTGGGCATATGGCGCCCACCTACGTTTGTAGGCACCCAGGATCGTAAACATCCATCGGTCGTGTGGATCGCACTTTCTCCCTTCCCGTCATGTCCACGCCGTCACGCAGAGGTGACGGGCCGCCATCGTGCCTCGTCCGATGCTTGTCCGCGCCTTCCACCTTGATCTCCTTCGGCGCCGGGTCCAAAACCGGATGACGGACGGGAGAGGGTCATGATGCCGGCATCCAGCGAACAGACCGCAAGCGAACATATGGCGAGAGACCAGAAGGCGATTTTGCGCGCCGAGCGGCTGGCCCTGCGCGATGCGCTGTCTGCGGAGGTTCGGGCGGCCGGTGCCGCGACCATGCTCGACCATGTCGCGACGCCGGCGTTTGAGGACAAGTTCAACCTGGACGGCGCCATGGTTTCAGGCTTCTGGCCGATCCGCTCCGAACCCGATATCCGTCCGCTGATGGAGCGGCTGCGCGCCACGGGGGCCGGCCTCTGCCTGCCCGTCGTCCTCGACCGTCAGACCATCGTCTTTCGCGCGTTCCGCCCCGGTGCGCCGATCGTGAAGAGCGGCTTCGGCACCGCGGGGCCGGACGAGACCGCGCCGGTGGTCGATCCCGATGTCATGCTGGTGCCGCTCTCGGCGTTCGATCGCCGCGGCCACCGGATCGGCTATGGCGCCGGTCACTACGACCGTGCGATCGCCCGCCTGGCGGCGCGCGGTCAGCGACCGCGCCTGATCGGGATTGCTTTCGCCTGCCAGGAAGTGGCATCAGTGCCTTTTGAGCCGCACGACATCCCGCTCGATGCCATTCTGACAGAGGAAGGCCTGGTCGAGATGCAGCAAGCGTAAGCGAGATCGATCTGACATGAGACTTCTGTTCCTTGGCGACATGGTGGGCAAGACGGGCCGGACGACCGTCTGGGAAAAGCTTCCGGGGCTGGTTGCCGACCTCAAGCTCGATTTCGTCATCGTCAACGGCGAAAACGCGGCCGGCGGCTTCGGGATCACCGAGGACATCTTTCTGGAGACCATCAATGCCGGGGCCGACGTCGTCACCACCGGCAATCATGTCTGGGACCAGAAAGAGGCGGTGACCTTCTGTCAGCGACACGATCAGTTCCTGCGGCCGGCCAATTATCCGCAAGGGACGCCCGGACGCGGTTCCGGGCTCTATTTCGCCCGCAATGGCGCGCGCGTGCTCGTCGCCAACATCATGGGCCGCGTCTTCATGCATCCCGAGCTCGACGACCCCTTCAAGTCGGCCGAGGCCATTTTGGCCGCCTGCCCGCTGAAGGAGCAGGCGGATGCGATCGTCTTCGACTTCCATGCCGAGGCGACCAGCGAGAAGCAGTGTTTCGGCCATTTCGTCGATGGCCGTGCCAGCTTCGTCGTCGGCACCCACACGCACGTTCCCACCGCCGACCATCAGATCCTCAATGGCGGAACCGCCTATCTGTCGGATGCCGGAATGTGCGGCGACTACGACTCCTCCCTCGGCATGGAAAAGGAGGAGCCGCTGAACCGCTTCATCTCCAAGATGCCCAAGGGCCGCTTCGAGGCGGCGTCCGGTCCTGCGACCCTGTGCGGCGTCGGCGTCGAGATCTCCGACCGCACCGGCCTTGCCGAAGCCATCGCCCCCTTGCGCATCGGCCCGCGCCTTTCGGAGACCGTGCCGGCATTCTGGGCGTGAGGGTGGTTTGCCGTCGTTCCTCTGGAGCAGGTGATACGCACCGAGGATCGTCGACGAGATCCGCCTCCCGGCAATGACGTGATTGTGACGCGCCGCCTCTTTACCGCGCGCCGCCGGCGCATATCCTGACCCTGTCGCCGAACCGGGCTGAAACAGGGTCAGGGGTTTCTCATGCTGCGATCTGCCGTTCTTGCCTCGTGTGCGCTCGCGGTCATGTTCGCCGCCTGTCCGCAGACCCCCGCTTTCGCCCAGCAACGGCCGGCGGTCAGCCAGTGCCAGGCCATCGCGCAGACCCTGCCGGACGCCGGTTTTGTCCAGCTGGCGAGCGCCGGCGGCTTTGTCCCCGACCTGCAGCCGGCGGCTGCGCGCGATCCAAATGTCGCCATCACCTTTCTGGGGCACTCCACCTTTCTCTTGGAAACGCCGGAGGGCGTGACGATCGCGACCGATTATTCCGGGTTTCACCGCCCGGCGCGGCCACCCCAGGTGGCGACGATGAACAAGGCGCATTCCACCCACTACACGCTGACGCCGGGACCCGAGATCGCCCATGTGCTGCACGGCTGGGGCGACAACGGCCGTGCGGCCGATCACGATCTCGTCGTCGGCGACGCCTATATCCGCAACGTGCCGACTGATATCCGTGCCGGCTATGGCGGCGCCATGGAGCCGGACGGCAACTCGATCTTCATCTTCGAGGTTGCGGGACTCTGCATCGGTCATCTCGGCCATCTCCACCACGAACTCTCCGAGACGGATTATGCCGAGATCGGCCGGCTCGACGTCGTGATGGTGCCGGTGGATGGCGGGCTGACCATGGGGGCGGAGAGCATGGTGCGTGTCGTCAGCCGGCTGCGCTCGGCGCTGATCCTTCCGATGCATCGGCGCGGGCCGCCGGTCGAAAGCTTCCTCGGCCTCTTCGACCCCGGTTTCGACCGGGCGACGGCCGGCAGCGCTACGGTCACCGTGTCTCTCGCAACCTTGCCGAAAAAGCCGCTGATCCTGCTTCTCCAGGGGTTGTGAGGAGACCGGCGACATTGCGCCGGACAACAGGCTGGACGAACCGGCCGGATGAAATTATAAGGCGGCCCGATCCCATCATCGGCAGAGTTTATCCAAGAGGGCGCCATGGCCGGCCATTCACAGTTCAAGAACATCATGCATCGCAAGGGCCGCCAGGACGCCGTGCGATCCAAGATGTTTTCCAAGCTTGCCCGCGAAATCACCGTCGCGGCCAAGGCCGGCCTTCCCGATCCCTCGATGAATGCCCGCCTGCGCCTCGCTATCCAGAACGCCAAGGCGCAGTCGATGCCGCGCGACAATATCGAGCGCGCCATCAAGAAGGCGTCCGGCGCCGACAGCGAGAACTATGACGAAATCCGCTACGAAGGCTACGGCCCGGGCGGCGTTGCCGTGATCGTCGAGGCCCTGACCGACAACCGCAACCGCACCGCTTCCAACGTCCGCTCGACCTTTACCAAGGCCGGCGGGGCGCTGGGCGAAACCGGCTCGGTCTCCTTCTCCTTCGACCGTGTCGGCGAAATCACCTACAAGCCGGATGTCGGCACCGCGGACGCCGTCATGGAAGCGGCCATCGAGGCCGGTGCCGAGGATGTCACCAGCGACGAGGATGGCCACACGATCATCTGCGGCTTCGAGGATATCGGCGAGGTGTCCAAGGCGCTCGAGGCGACGCTCGGCGAAGCCGAGACCGTCAAGGCGATCTGGAAGGCGCAGAACAGCGTTCCGGTCGACGAGGAGCGGGCGGAATCCCTGATGAAGCTGATCGACACGCTGGAAGACGACGACGACGTTCAGAACGTCTACGCCAATTTCGAAGTGTCCGACGAGGTGATGGCCAAGCTGTCGGCCTGATTACAGGTTGCAGATCACGGCTCTATCCTATGCTTTTCGGTGTATTGCTGCGTCTGCGCTAACCTTATCGTAACGCCTGTCGATCAGCATGCGGCCTGTCTGCTGCTGCCGACGCCTCGTCGAGATCGAGGCCTCTTTCGCATCGGTCGATGGATCGGCGGACGCTTCACGGGCGTCCGGCGCGCGGGATTGCGTGCGGGTCCAACCTGAATGCTGGATTGGAAAGCGGGCCGGGATTGCGCTTCGTTCACCTGAAACTCGCGGGACCCGCCATTGGCGGCGTCGCCCTTTTCATCGCCGCCATGGCGACAGTGCCCTATTTCGGCGCGGCCCGGATCGATGGCGAGGCGCGGATTCAGCAGGAGACGCTGGTCAAGCGCAACCTCGCTTTGTGGATCGCCGATATCGAATTCACGCTGACCTCCTGGACCATCTGGGACGAGGCGATCGCCAAGCTCGACACCACGTTCGACTTTGACTGGGCGGACCGCAACATCGGCGCGTCCCTGATCGGAACGTCGCGCACCCGCTTTACCGCCGTTCTCAATCCGGACGACAGCATCCTCTATTCCCGGACGGAAGAGACGGTCGCCACCCGGCCTTTCTTTTCCCGTGGCGCCGACCGGATCGTCGCGGATGCGAAGATGCTCGTTGCCGATGTGCGCCGCCGCGAGACGGCACCCAAAAGTCCGGGCATCCCCAAGCCCATCGCCGCCAGTCGGATCGAGGTTATCGGACAGGAGGCCGTGCTGCTGTCGGCCAGCCTGTTCCAGCCGGATTTCGGCACGGCGCGGCTGAAGGGGGATCGCGCGCCGGTGCTGATCACGGCCATGCCGATCGGCGGCAGCCTGAAGGATTTTTTCGGAACGCGGTTTCTGCTCGACGACGCCCGCGTCAGTCCTTTGACAGACGTTGCGCCCGAACGGGCGCGTACAGAGATCGCCGTCAGTCCGAACGGCAAGGTTCAGGTCCTTTCCTGGCGTCCGCCGACGCCGGCGCGCGACATGCTCTACCAGGCGATGCCGCTGATTCTGACGATCTTCTTCGTGCTGATGGCGGGGGGCGTCCTGCTCTTGCGCATCGCGCAGACGACCGCCCAGATGCTGGTCGCCCGCGAGCGCCAGATGGCGCACGCCGCGACGCATGACGTTCTCACCGGCCTTGCCAACCGGGCTTTGCTGGACAGCGTCTACGACGAGGAAGCGGCCATGGGCGCGCTTGTCGTCGCCTGCCTCGATCTCGATGGGTTCAAGGGCGTCAACGACACCTATGGCCACGCGGTCGGCGACGATCTCCTGCGCGCGGTCGCGTCACGGCTTCGCGCCGATGCGCGAAAGGAGGACAGGCTCTTCCGCCTCGGCGGCGACGAATTTGCCATCCTGATGCCGGCCATCACCCTTGCAGACGCCGAAGCGGCCTGCCGGAAGCTCGGCGAGGCGCTGTCGGCGCCGTTCTACCTGCCGGGCGCCTATCCGCCGGGGCATCGGATCGAGATTGCCGCCTCGTTCGGGCTCTGCCATGTCACGGACAGGGCGACCACCTGCGATGCTGCGTTTCGCGCCGCGGACGATGCGCTCTACACGGCGAAATCGCTCGGACGGGGCCGGGTGGTGGTCGGGCAGGGGCTGGACGCCGGCGCACCGGGCGCGGCCACGGGCGAGCTTCGCCGCATGGCCGCCAGCCTGCGCGGCTGAGCCACGTCAGGCTGCGGCCGCAAGCTCCTGACGCGCCTCGGCGAAGCGGCGCACCGACGTCAGCCTCGCGTCCATGTCGAAGATCGGCATGGAGATGATCAGCTCGTCGGCGCGCGTGTCGGCGAGGAACGTCTGCGTCTTGCGGCGCACCGTCTCGGGTCCGCCGACGATCGCATAGCTCATCGCATGATCGACGAAAGCCTTTTCCGAGGCGTTCCACAGACCGTCCATGCTGTCGACCGGCGGCGGGAACTGCCCGCGCGCATTGCGCCGGAGCGCCACGAAGGATTGCTGCATCGAGGTAAAGAGATGGCGCGCCTCCGCATCGGTATCCGCCGCGACGCCCATGATGCCGACCATGGCGTAGGGCTTGTCGAGGATCGCCGAGGGTTCGAAGCGCTCGCGGTAGATCTCAAGCGCCGAAAACAGCATGTCGGGCGCAAAATGCGACGCGAAGGCAAAGGGCAGGCCGAGCATGCCGGCAAGCTGGGCGCTGTAATGGCTGGATCCGAGAAGCCAGATCGGCACGTTCGTGCCAGAACCGGGCGTGGCGATCACATGTCCCTCTTGCGGGGTGCCGAGCAGGCCTTGCAGTTCCACGACGTCGTTCGGGAAGGCATTGGCGCTGCCCTCCATGTGACGCCGGAGCGCGGCCGCCGTGCGCATGTCCGTGCCTGGCGCGCGACCGAGACCGAGATCGATCCGGCCCGGGTAGAGAGCGGCAAGCGTACCGAACTGTTCGGCGATGACGAGGGGCGAATGGTTGGGCAGCATGATTCCGCCCGAGCCGACGCGGATCGTTTTCGTTCCCGCGGCCACGTGCGAAATCACGATGGCCGTTGCGGCGCTGGCGATGCCGCTCATACCATGGTGTTCCGCCAGCCAGAAGCGCTCATAGCCGGCGCGCTCCGCCTCCTGCGCGAGGCGCCGCGAGTTGTCGAGCGCCTGCGAAACAGTGCTGCCCTGCGTGATGGGCGACAGGTCGAGAATGGAAAAGGGGACCATGGCAAGCGGCCTTCAACTGATGAATGTCCTTGTCATGTAAGCGCCCGTCTTCGCGAGTTAAAGGGCACCGCATATTCAAGCCTTCCGGATGTTTTTGTTTTGTTCACATTTTGCTGGCAGCGTCCGGGGGCAAAGGCTAGGATATTTTCATGCAATCCACGATTCGCATCATCGGTATCGATCCCGGGCTCCGGCGCATGGGATGGGGCGTGATCGACACGCTCGGCAACACCTTGCGCTTCGTGGCGTCGGGCACGATCCTGTCGGACGGCGATGCGGATCTGGCCTCGCGTCTCTGCCAGCTGCATGACGGCCTGGCCGACATTCTGCATCTCCACAAGCCGGACGAAGCCGCCGTGGAGCAGACCTTCGTCAACAAGGATGCTGTCGCGACGCTGAAGCTCGGACAGGCGCGCGGCATTGCCATGCTGGTTCCCGCCCGCGCCGGCCTGAAGGTGGCGGAATACGCGCCGAATGCCGTCAAGAAATCGGTGATCGGCGTCGGGCACGGCGAAAAGCAGCAGATCCATATGATGATCAAGGTTTTGATGCCGAAAGCGACCTTCAAGGGCAATGATGCCGCCGATGCGCTGGCCATCGCCATCTGCCATGCGCACAATCGGCAGAGTTTCGCCGGCAGCCTCGCCCATCGCATCGCGGCCGCCACGGCGTGAACCATCCGGCGTGATGGATCGCCGGCCAGCTTCTTTCTTTTTCTTTGGGACCGACGCGGATGATTGGCAAGTTGAAAGGCACGATTGACGAGATCGCCGACGACCATGTGGTGATCGACGTCCATGGCGTCGGCTATGTCGCCTATTGTTCGGCGCGCACGCTCGGCAAGCTCGGCTCGGCCGGCGAGGCTGCCGTGCTCTTCATCGAAACCTATGTGCGGGAAGACCAGCTGCGCCTGTTCGGATTCCTGTCGGCGCTCGAGCGCGAATGGTTCCGGCTGCTGCAGAGCGTCCAGGGCGTCGGCGCCAAGGTGGCGCTCGCCGTGCTCTCCGTTCTCACGCCTGGCGAACTTGC
The DNA here is from genome assembly GCF_001424065.1 of Rhizobium sp. Leaf384. Lineage (GTDB taxonomy): Bacteria > Pseudomonadota > Alphaproteobacteria > Rhizobiales > Rhizobiaceae > Ferranicluibacter. Next base: position 190,120 of record NZ_LMQE01000006.1, on the reverse strand, counting down.
CAATGCCATCGCGTTGCAGGACAAGACCTCGATCTCGCGCGCGCCCGGCGTCGGCCCGAAGGTCGCGGTGCGCATCGTGACCGAGCTGAAGAACAAGGCGCCCGCCTTTGCGGGCGAGGCCGCGGCCGGCATCGGCTTCAAGCAGGAACTCGGCGAAGGCGCCGTGCCTGCGCCGGTGGCCGACGCCGTCTCGGCTCTCACCAATCTCGGCTACTCCCGCGACCAGGCGGCCAATGCGATCGCCGCCGCCTTGCGCAATGGCGGCGAGGGCGGCGATAGCGCCAAGCTCATCCGTCTCGGACTGCGCGAACTGTCGCAGTGATTGTTCGGGCCCCGGTTTCCCGGTAAGATTGGCACAGCAACGAGGAAAGGCTGCTACAGATGGGCGCTCTGACGATCCCAACATCCGAAAGCCAGCGTCCGATCCCGAAAGACCGTCGCGGCCGGCTCGATCTGACGCGGGGAACGCAATATTCCGCCATCGCAGATCATGCCGATGCGTCTGCTCCGGCAGTCCTCGGCGGAGATCGTCGGCGCGCCTGCCGGGGACCTCGATATCGTGTTTCTCCAGCCGGACGTCCCGTCTAGGGTTCCGGCTGATTCTCTCGTCGCGCGGTCGGGCCTGCGGGCCGGCTGCCAGAAAATCGGTACGTTTGACCGGAAGGCTGCGCGCCTCACCCCGGGAATGGAACTCCTTGCATGACGGACGACGATGACCGCCTGATCTCTCCCGAAAAGCGCGGCGAGGATCTCGACACCGCGCTTCGGCCGCAGTCACTGGACGAATTTACCGGCCAGGCGGAGGCGCGCGCCAATCTGAAGGTCTTCATCGAGGCGGCCAAGCACCGCGGCGAGGCGCTGGATCACGTGCTGTTCGTCGGTCCGCCCGGTCTCGGCAAGACGACGCTCGCGCAGATCATGGCGAAGGAGCTCGGCGTCAATTTCCGCTCGACCTCGGGCCCGGTCATCGCCAAGGCCGGCGATCTCGCGGCGCTCCTGACCAATCTCGAAGAACGCGACGTGCTCTTCATCGACGAAATCCACCGTCTCAATCCGGCCGTGGAGGAAATTCTCTATCCGGCCATGGAGGATTTTCAGCTCGATCTCATCATCGGGGAGGGGCCGGCCGCCCGGTCGGTCAAGATCGACCTCTCGAAATTCACGCTCGTTGCCGCCACCACCCGGCTCGGGCTGCTGACGACGCCGCTGCGCGACCGGTTCGGCATTCCCGTGCGTCTCAGCTTCTACACCGTCGAGGAACTGGAACTGATCGTGCGGCGCGGGGCCCGGCTGATGGGGCTCGCCATCACCGACGAGGGCGCGCGCGAGATTGCCCGGCGGGCGCGGGGAACGCCGCGCATCGCCGGACGGCTCCTGCGCCGGGTGCGGGATTTCGCCCAGGTCGCCCGGGCCGAGGCCGTGACGCGGCAGATCGCCGACGAGGCCCTGACGCGGCTGCTGGTCGACAATATGGGCCTCGACCAGCTCGACAAGCGGTATCTCAGCATGATCGCGCTCAATTTCGGCGGCGGCCCCGTCGGCATCGAGACGATCGCGGCGGGCCTGTCGGAACCGCGCGATGCGATCGAGGATATCATCGAGCCCTACATGATCCAGCAGGGCTTCATCCAGCGCACGCCGCGCGGGCGGGTGCTTACGGTCAATGCCTGGAAACATCTCGGTCTTGTGCCGCCGAAGGATCTCGAGGCCTCGCAGTTCCGCCTGTTCCAGGAGGACGAGTGAGTGCTGTCCCGGCGCGGGTTTCTCCGCACTGCCGGGGCGCTCGTCCTGGCGGCTCTGTCCACCGCCGCTTACGGTATCGGCATCGAGCCGCGTCGCCGGCCGCGCGTCGTCACCTATCGGATCGTGCCGCCCGGCTGGCCTCGGGCGCTGCGGCTGCGGCTCGTGCTGATCAGCGATCTCCATGCCTGCGATCCCTATATGCCGGCGTCCCGCATTGCCGAGATTGCCGACCAGGCCAATCGCCTGGGCGGTGACATGATCCTGCTTCTCGGGGACTTTCTCTCCGGCATGATGTTGGGAACGCAGGTGCCGCCGGACGCCTGGGGCGCGGCGCTGCGGCCCTTGCGGGCGCCGCTTGGCGTTCACGCCATTCTCGGCAATCATGATTGGCTCGATGATCGCCAGGCCATGGAAAGCGGCCGCCCCGGGGTCGTCAAGGACGTGCTCGACAGCCTCGGCGTGCCGCTCTACGAAAACCGGGCCGTGCGCCTCGAAAAGAAGGGTCAGGCCTTCTGGCTTGCCGGCCTTGCGGATCAGCTGCTGCCGGCGCGCGGCCTCGACGATCTCGCGGGGACGCTCGCGCGCATTACCGACGATGCACCCGTCATCCTCATGGCGCACGAGCCCGATGTCTTCCCGACGGTCCCGGTGCGGGTCGCCGTCACGCTGTCGGGCCATACCCATGGCGGGCAGATCCGCCTGTTCGGCTTTGCCCCCGTGGTTCCCTCGCGTTTCGGCAGCCGCTATGCCTATGGGCACATCGTCGAGAACGGGCGGCATCTGGTCGTGTCCGGCGGTCTCGGCACGTCCGTCATTCCCGTCCGGCTCGGTTCGCCGCCGGAGATCACCGTCGTGGAGCTCGGTTGATGGCAAAGCGCAAGATGGTCCGGCTCGACGCCGGCGATAAGCGGTTCAATTTCCGCATTGCCGGGCTCGGTTTTCGCGACGGGCACGTTCTCGTCCACCGGGCGGTGCACGAGACGTTCTGGACCTTTCCGGGCGGTCGCGCCGAGATGGGCGAGACATCCGAGGCGACGCTGCGGCGCGAGATGCAGGAAGAGCTCGGCGTCGAGATCACGGTCGGCCGTCTGCTGTGGACGGTCGAGAACTTCTTTCGCTACGAGGCGCGCGATTACCACGAGATCGGGTTCTATTATCTGATGACCGTGCCTCCGGTCTTTCCCTTCCACCACAGCGAGATCGTGCATCGCAATCGGGACGGCAAGGCCGATCTCGAATTCAAATGGGTGCCCGCGACGGTCGCCGCCCTGCGGGCGCTCGATATTCCGCCCTATTTCATCGCCGAGCAGATCGAGACGCTGCCCGAGACCAGCCGGCACATCGTCTGGCACGATGGCGATCTCGACCGCGTCTGACGGAACCCGTTTCGCGCGCATGCATTTCCCCCGCGGTAATCGCGTCAAGGAGAGCGCAGATGAAGAAATTCACGAAGGGCACCACCGTTTCCTGGAAATGGGGTCAGGGCACGGCAGAAGGCAAGGTGGACGAGAGCTTCACCGAGGATGTCGAGCGCACCATCAAGGGCCACAAGATCAAGCGCAAGGCGTCGACCGACGAGCCGGCCTACCTCATCAGCCAAGACGATGGGGCGCACGTGCTCAAGAGCCATTCGGAGCTGAGTGCAAGCTGATGTCGAGCGATCATGTTCCTCCGGACGCCGTCGCCAAGGAGGCCGAGAAGGGCCTGAAGCTGCGCGAGACGTTCAAGCGCGGCGGCACGCAGATCGGCGTCGCCCGCGCCCGTGATCTGAAGAATCGCGCCCATCTCTCGCCCGACACGATCAAGCGCATGTCGAGCTATTTCTCCCGCCACAAGGTCGACAAGCGTGCCAAGAACTTCGGCGACGACGAGAACCCCTCCGCCGGCTACATCGCCTGGCTCCTCTGGGGCGGCGATGCCGGACGCGACTGGGTGGAAAAGCAGAAGGCCAAGCTGGAAAAGGATCGGTAGCCGATCTCTTTTACCCCTCGCGCACCATTCGGCCACTCTCAGGGTCCCCGTCACCGATGGCCGGTCCCCGTCGCAGCCTTCAGGGGTCGATTAACGGCCGGGCGGACGGGTGTCCTCGCTGGTCGCGGCGAGACGGTCAGCGAGGGCTGCGATATCCGCGCGGAAGCGGGCCGTACCGCCCGGGGCCCAGCCGAGCGACCGCAGGCGTGTCGTGTCCATCTGCGCGAAATGGGACCGGTCCGCCGGCGCGGGGAGGGGATGACGGCAGGTCGTCGCCTGCTGCAGTTCCGCGAGCACCTCGTGATGGCTCGTCAGCAGGTCGGACGCGTTGAAGGCGCGGCCAGCGACAAGCGAAGCATCGGCGGTCAGGAGCAGCAGGACGGCGGCGGCGAGGTCGTCGCCATGCACCTCGGTTCCCACGCGGTCTTCCACCGGCCGGCCCGCAAGATAGTCACGCGCAAGGCTCTCCCACTTGTGCGGCCGATCGGGCGCGAGCCCGTAGACACCGGTGGCGCGGACGCTTGCCGTCACGAAATTCTCCGTGTCCAGGGCCGCCAGCGCCCGTTCCGCGTCCCATTTGACGCTGCCGTAGAGGCTTTCCGGGGCCGGCTCCAGATCCTCCGACAGCAGGGCCCCGTCCGGCGGGCGGCCATAGACGGCGCGGCTCGACAGGAAGACGCAGCGCCGGATGCCCGCCGCGCGGGCCGCTTCGAACAGCCGTCGGGAGCCATCGCCATTGGCGCGGCGGAACCCCTCGGGGTCATCGCCTTCGCCGCCGCGATATCGTCCGGGCACGTGCTCCAAAGCGGCATGGACGAAGGCGTCGATGCCGTCAAAATCCGGAAGCGGTGCGGCGGGATCGAGCGGCAGCGCCACGGTGTCCACATGCCGCGAGAACGGTGGCCGGGAGGTCGGCAAAAGGATCGGTAAGGCCCCCGCAGCGGCGCTTGCATCGGGCCTGACCCCTGCGACCACCTCGTGCCCGTGCGCCAGCAGGTGCTCCACGATGAAGCGGCCGACAAAGCCGGTTGCGCCCGAAACGAGAACCCGCATCAGCCTGCCGCCTTCGTCGCGTCCGGACGCAACGGACCGGGAAGGCCGGCAATATCCGGAATGTCGGTGCCGTCGTGAAAGGCGTGCCAGAGGTCGATCAGCGGCTTCAGCGCATCGGCCTTGGGATGATCCCTCTCCCACGGCTTTTCATACTGGTAGTGCAGCACGCCGATGGACGGCCAGTCCCAGAGAGCAGGCAGCGCGAACCATACATATTGCAGCATGTTCATCGTCACCGGCAGACCGTGCCAGTTCGGAAAGTAGGCCTGCAGAAAGCTCTGGTCGGTGCGAGGCCAGAAGGCGTCGGCAACGTCGAGCCGCTCCAGCATGGCCCGGAAGGTCTCGTCGGCGGGCCGGGCGACGAAGACGCCGGAGTTCATCCGGTGGAAATCGGCCAGGCTTTCGTAGACGTTCGGTGCGGCGCAGAATTCGGGATAGTCGAAGAGCCGGTCGATGTTTCTCAGCACGAGCGCGTCGGCATCGATGAAGATGCAGCGCTCGTAGTCCGTCAGCTGCCAGAGCCGCAGCTTGCAGAAATTGTCGAGCGGCGAATGGAAGGCCGGCTTGCGCCCCTTGGTGAAGGGGGCGGCGGCATGGACGCTGCGCCTGGCATGCCGCGCGTTGAAGGCATCCGACAGCGGCAAAAGGTCGGTCTCGACCAGCCGGACGTCGAAGGCCGCGAGCGGCGCCAGCATCGGCGCCGTCACCGTCTGGGTGTGGAGGACCACGATGTCCGCGCGGGTTCCCGTCCGGCGGATCGAGCGGCAGAGCGCCTTTGCCCCCATCGCGTAATCCGCATTGGTCACCAGCGTCACATAAGCGTGGACGGTGCTTCCCGTCATGAGACCGATTTCAGCTTCCGGCCTTCCGGATCGTGAACGATCTTGGAGGCGATGTCCTTCGTCCAGGCGGAAACCGCGGGCACGCGGCTGCGATCGACGCGATAGGCGTATTTCCGGGCGACATCGACGATCTCCGACAGGAGCCCGTCCTTCAGCCGCGTGGGGTCGAGGCCGAGATCGAGGAACTTGTCGTTCTTGACGACCAGGTCGTTCTCCGGCGCTTCCTTGCGCGGGTTCGGCAGCCAGGCGATCTCGGCGCCGGTCATGTCGCAGATCATCCGGGCGAGGTCGCGCACTCGGTGCGTCTCGGTCATCTGGTTGAAGATCTCGACGCGCGACCCCCGGGCCGGCGGGTTCTTCAGCGCCAGCTCGATGCAGCGAACCGAATCCTGGATGTGGATGAAGGCGCGGGTCTGCCCGCCGGTGCCGTGCACGGTCAGGGGATAGCCGATGGCCGCCTGGATGAGGAAGCGGTTCAGCACCGTGCCGTAATCGCCGTCATAGTCGAAGCGGTTGACCAGCTGCTCGTGCCGGCGGGTTTCCTGCGTGTGCGTGCCCCAGACGATGCCCTGGTGCAGGTCGGTGATCCGCAGCGCGTCGTTCTTGGCATAGAACTGGAAGAGCAGCTGATCGAGGCATTTGGTCATGTGGTAGATCGAGCCGGGATTGGCCGGGTAGAGGATCTCCTGGGCAACCGTCTCGCCGCTCTGCGTGGTGATGCCGACCGGCAGGTAGCCTTCCGGGATCGCGGCCCCCACGGTGGAATAGCCGTAGACGCCCATCGTGCCGAGATGCACCAGATGCGCGTCCAGGTTCAGGTCCACCAGCGCGTTCAGGAGATTGTGCGTCGCCGAGACGTTGTTGTTGACCGTATAGTTCTTGTGCCGGTCACTCTTCATCGAATAGGGCGCCGCACGCTGTTCGGCAAAATGGATGACCGCATCGGGGCGGTGCTCGCCGAGCCAGTTCTTCAGGAGCTCGTAGTCGCGGCCAAGGTCGATCAGGTTGAAATGAATGCGTCGCCCGGTTTCGGCATGCCAGATGCGCGTGCGCTCCTGGATCGAGTCCATCGGCGTGAGGGACTGGACGCCGAGCTCGGTGTCGATCCAGCGGCGCGAGAGATTGTCGAGGATATGGATGTCGTGGCCCGCCTGGGACAGGTGCAGGGCCGTAGGCCAGCCGATGAAACCGTCGCCGCCCATCACTGCAATCTTCATGACGTCGCCTCCTCGAAAGATCGGTGCCGGAGAAAATGTGTCCCGGATCGCCCGGTCGTCGCCACCCGCCGGTCGAACGGATTTTGCGCCTCTCCGGCTGTAATTAGAAATTATGACAGTTGTTCAATGCTTGTCGCAATGCCGTCTTTGCGCCACAACGGCCAAACGCAGATGAGGACGGCAGCAAGAGGCGACGCCACGTGGATTTTTCGATTGCGGGAAGGCTGACGGAGAACGGGCATGTTCTCCAGCAGCGGGTCTATTACGAAGACACGGATTTTTCCGGTCTGGTCTACCACGCCCGCTATCTGCATTTCCTCGAGCGCGGCCGCACCGACTATCTGCGCTGCCTCGGCGTCGAGCAGCGGACGCTTCTGACGGCCGATGCCGAAGGCCTGGTCTTCGTCGTCCACCGCATGGAGATCGACTTCCGCCTGCCGGCCCGCATGGACGACATTCTGGAGATCCGGACCGCGACGGAAAAAGCAGGCGGCGCGAAGATGGTGCTTGTCCAGCAGATCCTCTGCGAGGGCCGTCTGCTGATCGCCGCCAGGGTCATCATCGCCGTCATCAACGCTGCGGGCCGGCCGCGACGCCTGCCGGAGGCGCTGGCCCAGAGGTTCCTGGCGTAAGGCGATCTCGATGATCCGCGGCCTCGTTTCGACCTTCGCGCGCGCCCTCCAGGCGTCGAGCGACGCTAACGCAAGCTTCATGGGACGGTGGTAGAGCAGGGCCATGAGGGGACGTCCATGAAGATTGCCGTCAATGCCAGGGTTACGCAGTTCGCCATGGGCGGCCAGCAACGCGTCGCCGCCGAGATCGCAACGCGTCTGGGATCGCTGACCGAGCTCGTGCCGGACCGTCCGCTCGGCGGCATGAAGGCGCATGCCTGGGAGCAGATCGTCCTGCCGGTGCGTGCGCGCGGCCATCTTCTCTGGTCGCCCTCGGCCACGGGGCCGGTGTTAAAGGCGCGCCAGGTCGTTACCCTTCATGACGTCGCGTTCCTGGATGTGCCGGAATATTTCTCCCGGTCGTTCACCGCCTTCTACAAGGCGCTGCTGCCGGTGCTGGTGAAGCGCGTCGACCGCGTCGTCACGGTGTCGGACTTCTCCCGGAAGCGGATCGCCGCCACGCTTCACATCGACGAAAGCCGGATCGACGTCATTGCAAACGGCGTCAGCGGCCATTTCCGGCCCTACGCACCGCAGGATATCGCCGTCACGCGCGCCGCGCTCGACCTGCCGGCGCGCTATCTGCTGCTGCAGGCCACCTCCGACCGGCGCAAGAACCTGGCCGCGACGCTGCGGGCCTGGGCCATCGCGCAGCGGGCGCTGCCGGACGACATCCAGCTCGTCGTCTCGGGAAATCTCGGGCGGGCGCATGTCTTCGGCGCGGTCGCGGCCCTTCCCGACGTGCCGCGCACGCGTTTCGTCGGCTATGTCGAGGAAGCGCATATGGGGCCGCTGATGGCGGGTGCGGACGCCTTTCTGTTTCCCTCGCTCTACGAAGGCTTCGGCCTGCCGATCGTGGAGGCGATGGCCTGCAGCACGCCGGTGCTCACCGCTGCGGCGACCGCGACCGAGGAGATCGCCGGTGGTGCGGCACTGCTCGTGGATCCTGCGTCGGACGCTGCGATCGCGGACGGCATCGTCGCGCTCATGCGGGACGAGGGCTTGCGCACCCGGCTTGCCGCGGAAGGCCTGGTCCGCGCCCGGCATTTCTCTTGGGATGGCGCCGCCGAGCAATATCGCACGCTCTTTCGCGCGCTGGGTGCGGATCTCTGACCGCCGACGTCCGATCCCGCCCGCCTGCGGGCCTTCGGTAACACTCCCTTAACCATAATGATGTCTTATCGATCCACGGGATTTTGTGCACTGCACGTCATCCTTTGACCAAGATTACGCGGGAAAGGTTTGCCCGAAGCTTGGATTGCACGTGTGCGATCGGCGGCGGGCTGCCGGGGCGAACTTGAAAACAATGACGTTTGAGCGACCTGGCGTCGAGCATGTGATGGCTCTTGCCGGGCGTCCGGATTCGGGGATTTGAAAGCATGGAACAGGCTGGATTGGCCGCGGTGACCACGGACGTGACGTTGTGGTCTCTTTTCATGGAGGCCGGCTTCGTCGTGAAGCTGGTCATGCTCGGGCTCATGGCCGCTTCGGTCTGGACCTGGGCCATCGTGGTCGACAAGACCATCCGCTATGCCCGCGTCCGCCGCCAGCTCGACAGTTTCGAGCAGGTGTTCTGGTCGGGCCAGTCGCTGGAAGAGCTCTACCGGACCCTGTCCGATCGCCAGACCTCCGGCATGGGGGCGATCTTCGTGTCGGCCATGCGCGAGTGGAAGAAGAGTTTCGAGCGCGGCGCACGATCCCCGATCGGCCTGCAGATGCGCATCGACCGGGCCATGGACGTGACGCTGTCGCGTGAATCCGAAGCGCTGGAAGCGCGGCTCGGCTCGCTTGCCACCATCGGCTCGGCCGGCCCGTTCGTCGGTCTCTTCGGCACCGTCATCGGCATCATGACCTCGTTCCAGGCGATCGCCGGCTCGAAGTCCACCAACCTCGCCGTCGTGGCGCCGGGCATCGCCGAGGCGCTGCTCGCCACCGCCATCGGCCTGCTCGCCGCCATCCCGGCCGTTATCGCCTACAACAAGTTCACGGCGGATGCCGGCAAGATCAATTCCCGCATGGAAGGTTTTGCCGACGAATTCTCCGCCATCCTGTCGCGCCAGATCGACGAAAAGCTGCAGCCGCGCCAGGCGGCTCAATAATCACCGACGGAGGCCGCGACGATGGGTATGGCAGTGGGCGGATCCAAGGGCTCGGGCGGCAGACGCCGCGGGCGTGGACGCGGCGGCAAGGCCGTCATGAGCGAAATCAACGTGACGCCGTTCGTGGACGTCATGCTCGTCTTGCTCATCATCTTCATGGTGGCCGCGCCGATGATGACCGTCGGCGTGCCGATCGATCTTCCGGAAACCCAGGCCAAGGCGCTGAACTCCGATACGCAGCCGATCACCATCTCGGTCAATCCGGCCGGCGAGATCTTCCTGCAGGAAAGCCCCATCACCATCGAAGAGGTCGTGCCGAAGCTCGAGGCCATCGCCAAGACCGGCTACGAGGAGCGCATCTATGTGCGCGGCGACACCAATGCGGACTATGGAACGGTCATGAAGGTCATGGCGCGCATTTCCTCGGCCGGCTTCAAGAACCTGGGTCTCGTGACCCTTCAGGAAACGGACAAGTGAGCCTTTGACATGAAGGGCAGCATTGCAACCTCCGCTGTGCTTCACGGACTGGTGCTCACCTGGGCGCTGGTCTCGCTCGGCAGTCCGAAGCCTCTTGAGGTTGCGGCCGTCGAGTCCGTGCCCGTCGAAATCATCAGCGAAATGAGCCAGATCCAGCAGGGCGACCTCAAGGCGCCCATGGCCGAGAAATCTGCGCCCAAGCCGTCTGAAAAGCCGCTGACAAAGCCCGAGGCCGAAAATGTCGGCGACAACGACGTCGACATGAAGACGCCGCCGAAGCCGGTTTCCAAGCCCGTCGAGAACCAGGCCTCCGCAGCCCCGCCGAAGTCGGACGACGCACCGCCGTCGCCCGATCCGGTGAAGGAGGAGGTCAAGCCGTCCGAAAAGCCGCCGGCGGAACCGGCGACCGAGGTCGCAGCCCTTCCCGAGCCCAAGGAAGAGGTCAAGCCGGACCCCAAGCCCGATCCGAAGCCGCAGCCCGAAGCCAAGGCCGAGCCGACCCCCGAGCCGACGCCGACGCCGGCCGAGCAGACCCCGGCCGAAAGCCCGGATGCGGCTGCCCTGCCGCAGAACGTGCCGGCCCCGACCGCGCGCCCGAAGGTCGAGCAGACCGCCGCGGCCCAGACCGCCAAGACGCCCGACCGCAAGACGGACGCCGCGCCCAAGGAGCAGAAGAAGACGTCGTCGCAGAAGGAAAGCGACTTCAACGCCGACGAGGTGGCGGCCCTTCTCAACAAGACCGAATCGTCCGGCGGCGGCGCCAAGCGCTCGCAGGACAAGGCCGCACTCGGCGGCAAGAAGGCGACGACCGGCAATACGCTGTCCTTGAGCGAGATGGACGCGCTGAAGGGCGCGATCCAGAAGAACTGGTCGATCATCCCCGGCATGGCGGATCTCGAGGGCATGGTGATCACGGTCACGATCCAGCTCGACCCCCAGGGCGAGATCGTCGGCCAGCCCGAGGTCGAGGCGACGGGCGGCACGCCCACCTCGCAGCGCGCGATGATCGGCAGCGCCACGCGCGCCGTGCGCCGCTCCGCACCGTTCAAGCTGCCGGCCGACAAGTACGACTCCTGGCAGGAGGTCGTCATCCATTTCGACCCGTCGGACATGCTGCTGTGACCGCCGGCTTCGCGACCACGAACGACATCACACCGGCCATCGCTTCACGGGATGGCCGTCATCATACCGAATGGACTGCTGAGAGGCTCCGTAATCATGCTTAGACGCACCTTTTTCCGGCTCTTCGTCGCACTGACGGGTCTGGTCGCTGTTGCGACCGCCCCGGCGTATGCGCGCGTCGAGATCAACATCAACCGGGGCAATGTCGAGCCGCTGTCGATCGCCATCACCGACTTCCTGCAAGGGGAGATGGGGCAGAAGATCTCGGACGTGGTAGCGGCCGACCTGAAGCGGTCCGGGCTGTTTGCGCCCGTCGATCGCAAGGCCTTCATCGAGAAGATCACCAATCCGGATGCGCCGCCGCGCTTTGAAGACTGGCGCGTGCTCAACGTGCAGGCGCTCGTCACCGGCCGCGTGACGCAGGAAGGCGACGGCCGCCTGAAGGCACAGTTCCGCCTGTGGGACGCCACCGCGCAGAACCAGATCACCGGCCAGCAATATTTCACGCAGCCGGAAAACTGGCGCCGTCTCGCCCACATCATCGCCGACGCGATCTACAAGGAGATCACCGGCGAAGAGGGCTATTTCGACACCCGCGTCGTCTATGTCGCCGAAAGCGGCCCGAAGACGGCCCGCAAGCGTCAGCTGGCCATCATGGATCAGGACGGTGCCAATGCGCGCGCCATCACCAATTCCAACGACATCGTGCTGACGCCGCGCTTCTCGCCGAGCCGCCAGGAAATCACCTACATGTCGTTCGAGGGCCAGGAGCCGCGGGTCTACCTGCTGCAGCTGGAAACCGGACAGCGCGAGGTGGTCGGCAACTTCCCCGGCATGACCTTTGCGCCGCGCTTCTCGCCGGATGGCCAGCGCGTCATCATGAGCCTCCAGCAGGAAGGCAATGCCAATATCTACACCATGGATCTGCGCTCGCGCACCACGACGCGCCTGACCTCGACCGCGGCCATCGATACCTCGCCGTCCTATTCGCCGGACGGCGCGCGCATCGTGTTCGAAAGCGACCGCGGCGGCCGCCAGCAGCTCTACGTCATGGGTGCGGACGGCTCGGGCCAGACGCGCATCTCGTTCGGCGACGGCTCCTACTCGACCCCCGTCTGGTCGCCGCGCGGCGATCTCATCGCCTTCACCAAGCAGTCGGGCGGCAAGTTCTCGATCGGCGTGATGAAGCCGGACGGCTCGGGCGAGCGCATCCTCACCTCGGGCTTCCACAACGAAGGTCCGACCTGGGCGCCCAATGGCCGCGTGCTCATGTTCTTCCGCCAGGATGCCGGTGCTGGCGGTCCGCAGCTCTATTCCATCGACCTGACGGGCTATAACGAGCAGCGTGTTGCCACCCAGGGCTTCGCATCGGATCCGGCCTGGTCGCCGCTTCTGGAATAGGCAGATCTCGCGATTGCGGCGGGAAATGTGGCCAAATGCCGCTTTCTCGCCGCAAAAGACTGATTACGACCGCGCGATGGTCGCGTGTTGAGAGAGTTTTAACCATCTCCGTTGCATGAAGGTTAACCGCATCCGGTTACAGTTCGGCAACCCTCATATTCACTTCTTTCCGACCTTCGCTTACCAAGGAGACCGGCTCATGAGCCGCATTCACGTCCCGGCCACAGGCCGTCTTCAGTCCCTCGCACGCAACCCTGTCGCGATCGCCCTGTTCTTGTCGCTGGCCATCACAGGCTGCGCCTCCAAGAAGAACAGCATGCCGAACGACGCTGCCGGCCTCGGCCTCGGCGCCGGCGGCTCGGCAACGCCCGGCTCGGCGCAGGACTTCACGGTCAATGTCGGCGACCGCATCTTCTTCGACACCGACAGCTCGTCCATCCGCGCCGATGCCCAGGCGACCCTGTCGCGCCAGGCACAGTGGCTGGCCAAGTACCCGACCTACCAGATCACGGTCGAAGGCCATGCCGACGAACGCGGCACGCGCGAATACAACCTCGCGCTCGGCGCACGTCGCGCCGCCGCCGCCAAGGAATTCCTGGCGAGCCAAGGCGTTCCGGCCGGCCGCATGCGCACCATCTCCTACGGCAAGGAAAAGCCGGTCGCCGTTTGCGACGACATTTCCTGCTGGTCGCAGAACCGTCGCGCGGTCACCGTGCTCGGCGGCGGCGGCAACATGTAAGTTGGACGGTCGAATCGGCGGGCGCACGGCCTGCCGGTCCGACACATCCACGATCTGCTTTGTCGAGGAAGGCGGTCCGCAAGGGCCGCCTTCCTTTTTCGTCACACTTTGACCGAACTCCGTTGCTTTTTGCAGGCAATTGGAAAACTGTGCGGCGGTTGCAGTGCGGTAGGGGCGGGCTTCCTTCGCCCCGGCCTGCGACATGATCGGTATCGAACGGGACACATGACATGAAGAACATTGTCGTGGCAGCCATGATCGGTCTTGGCGCCTTCGGGTCGCTGAGCCAGCCCGTGACTGCCATGCCGCTTTCCGGCTGGTTGGACAAGGCGTTCCACCGCAACGAGACGAAGCTTGGCGAACAAGCGCCGCTGCTCAAAGTGCAGGCCAGCGAGGCCGGGCGCATCGGGCAGCTCGAGGAAACGATCCGCTCCCTCAACGGGCGTATCGAGGAAATGAGCTTCCAGCTGCTGCAGATGCAGGAGCAGATCCGGAAGTTCCAGGAAGACAACGAGCTGCGGTTCCAGGATCTCGAGGGCGGCAAGGCGGCCGCGCCGCGCAAGAGCGGGGCGCTCGAAACGCCGCGCACCTCCAACGAGGCTCTGGCGACCACGGGTCGTGTCGCACCGTCCGCAACCGTTCCCGATCCCGGCGCAAGCACGGGATCGGAGACGGCCGCGCGGACCCTTCCGGGCGTCGCCCCGGGCGCGTCCACCGGCGGGAACGGTGCTCAAGGCAGCCTGCCGACGACGCTCGGCCAGATCATCCTCGACGATGCCGGCAATCCGATCGGCGCCAATGCCGAGAACCTGCCGGAGCCCGGGGCGATTCCCGGCGGCGCTTCCGGCACCGACATCGGCTCCGTCGCCTCCACTTCGCCCAACACACGCGCTGCGCCCGGCCTCAACGCCACGCCCGAGACCGAGCAGCAGACCGCCAGCCTCGACAATCCCGGCGATCTCTACCAGTCAGCCTATGGCCATGTCCTTTCCGGCGACTACAGCCAGGCGGAAAACGAGTTCCGCAGCTATCTCGATGCCTTCCCCAGCGGTGAAAAGGCAGCGGATGCCAGCTTCTGGATGGGCGAAGCCCAGTATTCCCAAGGCAAGTTCAACGACAGCGCGAAGACGTTCCTGAATGCGCACCAGGCCTTTTCGAAGTCGCCCAAGGCGCCGGAAATGCTCTTGAAGCTCGGCATGTCGCTGGCCGCGCTCGACAACAAGGAAACCGCCTGCGCGACGCTTCGCGAAGTCGGCAAGCGCTATCCCAAGGCCTCGCCTGCGGTAAAGGCCAAGGTCACGAGCGAGCAGAGCCGCCTGTCCTGCTGATGCGGCCGTCCCTACCGGCCCGGCCGGTCGCCGATGGCGGGGCCGCCGCGCCGATCGCTGCGGCAGAGGCTTTTCTGTCGCGCCTGCGTCGCCCGTCCACCCTTCTCGTCGCCGTGTCCGGCGGCAGCGATTCCATCGGCCTCCTCTTTTCCCTCCATCAGGCGCTGACGTTGAGCGGCGCGCCCCATCGGCTCGTCGCCTGCACCGTCGACCATGCCCTGCGCGCCGCGTCCGCGGCGGAAGCGGCGGCGGTGTCGCAGCGCTGCCGGGCGCTCGGCGTTCCGCATCATGTCGCCCGCTGGTCGCATGCGGACATCACGTCCGGCCTCCAGGCGCAGGCGCGCCTTGCCCGATACCGGCTGCTGTCCGAGGCAGCCCACCTGTTCGGGGCCGATCTCGTCGTCACCGCACATACGGCCGACGATCAGGCCGAGACCATCGCCATGCGGGCCGCGCGCCGTCGCGAGGACCGTGCGGCCGGCCGGGGGGCTCCGATCGGTCTGGCGGGCATGGCGGACGCGGTTCTTTTCGACGGCCGGCTCTGGATCTGCCGCCCGTTTCTCGGTGTCGGCCGACAGGCCGTGCGGGATGCGCTGACCGCGCGCGGCGAAGGGTGGATCGACGATCCGAGCAATGACGACCCCCGCTTCGAGCGCGTCCGCGTCCGCCAGGGGTCTGCCTCGCCTGCGTCACCAGGGCCGTCGTCATGCGATTCGGACGATGGCCTTGCGTGCGGGGATGCCGCGGCGGGTCGCATCCGGTCTGGCGCCGTGCTGTCCGGCCTCCTTGCCCGCCACGTGCGCATCGCCGAAGCCGTGGTCGCCGCGATCGCGCTTGCGGATCTCGATGTCGCCGACGACGCGTGGCGGCGATTGCTCGTGCTTCTTGCTGCGACGCTTGCCGGAAAGCCGCACGGAATCGGTCGGGACAGCGCCGCCCGTCTCGTCTCGGCGCTCGGCGATCCCGCCGCCACCGCCACAACAGCCGGCGGCTGCGTGTTCGAGCGTCGGGCCGGGCGCCTGTTCGTCTATCGGGAGCGTCGCAACCTCCCGGTTCCGACGACGGTCGCGCCCGGGCAATCCCTCCTGTGGGACGGGCGCGTCACGATCGACAACACCGGCCTGCTTCCCATCACGGTCGTGGCGGGCGGGGATCGCGCGCTGGCCGCACGGCTTGCGGCGCAAGGCCTTCCCGCCGGTGTCGCCGGGCGCATCGCGCAGGCCGCGCCCGCGATCCTCGGCCCCGACGGTGGCCTGGTCCCGGACGGCGCC
This sequence comes from Rhizobium sp. Leaf384, assembly GCF_001424065.1. Lineage (GTDB taxonomy): Bacteria > Pseudomonadota > Alphaproteobacteria > Rhizobiales > Rhizobiaceae > Ferranicluibacter. Next base: position 174,186 of record NZ_LMQE01000006.1, on the reverse strand, counting down.
TTTTCCCGGCATCCGCGGATCGCGCCCTACGACACCTTTTTGCCGCGTTTCGACCTGATGATCGGGCAAAGCATTGCTGCAAAGCTCGGCCGCGCCCCGTATCCTGAATGCCCGGTTGACGATATCGCGATGAAATGATCGTGCAGAAGGCGGTTTGCCTTGGCAAGGCCTGTCGCGAACCCTATGTTAGCGAAGAAATATGAGCCCTGTTTCGGGGCCTGCACCGGTTCCGGGGAGTTCGATGAACCCTAATTTTCGTAATCTTGCCCTCTGGGCCATTATCGCTCTGTTGCTGATTGCGCTGTTCAGCATGTTTCAGCAGCCGTCCGAGCGAAGCGGCTCGAGGGAAGTTCCGTTCTCGCAATTCCTGAAGGATGTCGATGGCAGCCGCGTCAAGGACGTGGTCATCACCGGCAACAAGGTGCTCGGCACCTACAACGAGAGCGGCGCGACCTTCCAGACCTATGCGCCCTCCGTCGATACGGCTCTGACCGAACGCCTCGAGGCCAAGAACGTGACCGTGACCGTGCGTCCGGAAACGGACGGGTCCAACGGCTTCCTGAGCTTCATCGGCACGCTGCTGCCCATGTTGCTGATCCTCGGCGTCTGGCTGTTCTTCATGCGGCAGATGCAGGGCGGATCGCGGGGCGCGATGGGCTTCGGCAAGTCCAAGGCGAAGCTTCTCACCGAGGCGCATGGCCGCATCACGTTCGATGACGTCGCCGGTGTGGACGAAGCCAAGCAGGATCTCGAGGAAATCGTCGAATTCCTGCGCGATCCGCAGAAGTTCCAGCGCCTCGGCGGCCGCATTCCCCGCGGCGTCCTGCTCGTCGGACCGCCCGGCACCGGCAAGACGCTGCTCGCCCGCTCGGTGGCCGGCGAGGCCAATGTGCCCTTCTTCACCATCTCCGGTTCGGACTTCGTCGAAATGTTCGTCGGTGTCGGCGCCAGCCGCGTCCGCGACATGTTCGAGCAGGCTAAGAAGAATGCGCCCTGCATCATCTTCATCGACGAAATCGATGCGGTCGGTCGTCATCGCGGCGCCGGCCTTGGCGGCGGCAACGACGAACGCGAGCAGACCCTGAACCAGCTGCTGGTCGAGATGGACGGCTTCGAGGCGAACGAGGGCATCATCCTCATCGCCGCGACCAACCGTCCCGACGTGCTCGATCCCGCGCTTCTGCGTCCGGGCCGCTTCGACCGTCAGGTCGTCGTGCCCAATCCCGACATCAACGGCCGCGAGCGTATCCTCAAAGTGCATGTCCGCAACGTGCCGCTGGCTCCGAATGTCGATCTCAAGGTTCTCGCCCGCGGAACGCCCGGCTTCTCCGGTGCCGACCTGATGAACCTCGTCAACGAGTCCGCCCTCATGGCTGCGCGCCGCAACAAGCGCGTCGTCACCATGGCCGAGTTCGAGGATGCGAAGGACAAGATCATGATGGGTGCGGAGCGCCGCAACTCCGCCATGACCGAGTCCGAAAAGAAGCTGACGGCCTATCACGAAGCCGGACATGCCATCGTCGCGCTCAAGGTGCCCGCGGCCGATCCGCTGCACAAGGCGACCATCATTCCGCGTGGTCGTGCGCTCGGCATGGTCATGCAGCTGCCCGAGGGCGATCGCTATTCGATGAGCTACAAGTGGATGGTTTCGCGGCTCGCCATCATGATGGGCGGTCGTGTCGCCGAGGAAATCACCTTCGGCAAGGAGAACATCACCTCCGGCGCGTCTTCGGACATCGAGCAGGCGACCAAGCTGGCCCGCGCCATGGTGACGCAATGGGGCTTTTCCGATCAGCTCGGTCAGGTTTCCTACGGCGAGAACCAGCAGGAGGTCTTCCTCGGCCATTCCGTCTCGCAGTCCAAGAACGTGTCGGAAGCCACCGCGCAGAAGATCGACAACGAGGTTCGCCGCCTGATCGACGAAGCCTATGACGAGGCTCGCCGGATCATCACCGATATGAATTCGCAGTTCGTCGCGGTGGCCGAAGGCTTGCTCGAGTATGAAACCCTGACCGGCGACGAGATCAAGGCGCTGATCCGCGGCGACAAGCCTGCCCGGGACCTCGGCGACGATTCGCCGCCGCATCGCGGTTCGGCCGTACCCTCGGCGGGCGCCAAGAAGGACGGCACCACGCCGAAGGGCGAGGCCGAAGGCGGCCTGGAGCCCCAGCCGCAATAATCTGCACGGTCTTGTGCGACATCGAACCCTTCGGCTTCCGGCCGGAGGGTTTTTTTATTTCGACTTTTTTCGCCCTTTCTTTTCCACGCCGGTTTTTCCGCCTTCATACTGGCCGCGTCCCGTTATCGGATGCACCGGAAGGCGTTCCGGCGAAGCGGGGCCGGTGCCGGCGATGGGGGGATGACGCATATCCCTGCCGCCGGGCTCGCGAAAAGGCCGTCCGCCGTTTGAGCTTGTAAGGCCGGCGGTGTGGCGATGTCACAGAAGGGGCGGCGATCGTTGAAACCGCGATCGTCCTGTGAAACCCGGCAAGGCGGCGGCAAGCCGCGTCGTGACTGCCGGACGCGCTCCCGGGTAAAGCCGGGGGAATCCTCTTCGGGATGGCCGGGCTGCGGGAAAAACCATTGACGATGCGCAAGGCGAGACCTTCGGNGGCGGCGATCGTTGAAACCGCGATCGTCCTGTGAAACCCGGCAAGGCGGCGGCAAGCCGCGTCGTGACTGCCGGACGCGCTCCCGGGTAAAGCCGGGGGAATCCTCTTCGGGATGGCCGGGCTGCGGGAAAAACCACCGAACGAGGTGCTGGAAGATGTCGTCTTCCCTTCTACCCTTCACGTGGCAGCTTCCAGCGCCTCGTCCGAATGCCTGTCTCGATGGGTGCGGACTTCTCCAAAGCGGTCCGTCCATTCCACGGTCGGCCANGGCCGGGCTGCGGGAAAAACCACCGAACGAGGTGCTGGAAGATGTCGTCTTCCCTTCTACCCTTCACGTGGCAGCTTCCAGCGCCTCGTCCGAATGCCTTTCTCCACGGCGCGTCCCGCGTGCGTGGGTCTCGGCGCGTCCGCTGTCCGGTAAGCTTTGCGAAGGTAACGGCGTGTAATCATTTCTGATGGCCGGGAGGATGCCGTTTTCCGCGTGTCTGTGGCAAAAGGTCGAGTGAGCAAGCCGGGACGTCAGGGGCATGACATCCCGGTGAGGGCATCACGACCAACACAGATGGCCAAGACAGCACGGCCAGACGGGCACGACCAAACGGGCACGGCCAGACCGGCAAGACCAGACCGGCCCGATCCGGGCCGGACGGCCGGATATGACGATGGAGCGATCATGAAGCGCAGATATTTCGGCACCGACGGCATTCGCGGGCAGTCCAACATTTTCCCGATGACGCCGGATCTCGCCATGCGGGTCGGGATCGCCGTCGGCACCATCTTTCGGCGCGGCGCACATCGCCACCGGGTCGTCATCGGCAAGGATACGCGGCTCTCGGGCTATATGCTGGAGAACGCCATGGTTGCCGGCTTCACGGCGGCGGGTGTCGACGCCTTCGTCCTCGGTCCCATTCCCACGCCCGCCGTCGCCATGCTGACGCGGTCGCTGCGCGCGGATATCGGCGTGATGATCTCCGCCTCGCACAATCCGTTCGAGGACAACGGCATCAAGCTGTTCGGCCCCGACGGCTACAAGCTGTCGGACGATATCGAAGGCCAGATCGAGGAACTGCTCGACCAGGACCTGTCGATGCAGCTCGCGCGCTCCAACGAGATCGGCCGCGCCAAGCGTATCGACGGGGTCCACGACCGCTATATCGAACATGCCAAGCGCACGCTCCCGCGCGACGTCACGCTGAAGGGCCTGCGCATCGCCATCGATTGCGCCAACGGCGCCGCCTACAAGGTCGCGCCGGCCGCCCTGTGGGAGCTCGGTGCGGACGTGGTGACCATCGGGACGGACCCCAACGGCACGAACATCAATCTGGACTGCGGCTCCACCAGCCCGGCCGCCCTTTCGAGGAAGGTGCACGAGGTGCGCGCCGATATCGGCATCGCGCTCGATGGCGATGCCGACCGCGTGCTGATCGTCGATGAAAAGGGCGCCATTGTCGATGGCGACCAGCTGATGGCCGTCATCGCCGACAGCTGGGCGGCCGACGGAAGCCTGCGCGGCGGCGGCATCGTCGCCACGGTCATGTCCAACCTCGGGCTCGAGCGTTACCTGCAGAGCCGCAAGCTGTCGCTCCAGCGCACCAAGGTCGGCGATCGCTATGTCGTCGAGCACATGCGCGAGAAGGGGTTCAACATCGGCGGCGAGCAGTCGGGCCATATCGTCCTCTCGGACTTCGGAACCACGGGCGATGGCCTCGTCGCTGCCCTGCAGGTGCTCTCCAACGTCAAGCGGCTCGGCAAGCCCGTCAGCGAGGTCTGCCACAAGTTCACGCCCGTGCCGCAGGTGCTGAAGAACGTGCGCGTCTCCACCGGCGCGCCGCTCGAGGACAATGCCGTGCGGCAGGCGATCGCGGAGGCCGAGGCCGCGCTGGCGAAGACCGGCCGTCTGCTCATCCGCCCGTCCGGCACCGAGCCCCTGATCCGCGTCATGGCGGAAGGCGACGACCGTGGCCAGGTGGAGCGGATCGTCGACGAGCTCGTCTCCGTCATCGGATCGGCCCGCCACGCGGCCTGATCGTCCAGATCCCCATAACCGCACAGCAAACCCGGCTTCGGCCGGGTTTTTTTATGTCCCGACAGGGTGAAGATTCTTGGTTAAGTGCAGCTTAACCAATCTCCGTCATGATGCCACGCAACAGGACGGTCGGGCTGCACGATGAGGTGGGCTGACGCAACATCGTAATGGAGTGAGCCATGAAGACTATCGTGCTTGGCGTTGTGGCAGCTATGCTGACCGGCACCGTCGCCTATGCTGCCGACCTCTACCAGCCCCCGCTCGAACCTGCCGTGGAAGCAGCGCCCGTCGAGGTCAGCGACGCCAGCGGCTGGTATCTCCGCGGCGACGTCGGCTATGCCTTCACGAAGCTTCGCGGCGCAAAATTCTATCAGGGCTCGAACTCCTACGAGCGCGACTTCGACCGTTACGACCTCGATGACACTTGGACCGGCGGCATCGGCGTGGGTTACCAGATCACCCGCCACCTGCGCACCGACCTGACGCTCGATCATATCGGCAAGGCCGATTTCGAAGGCTCCACCACCGGCAGCTGCGGCGTTGCCACCTTCTGCACCTCGCGCGACATTTCCTCGATGCACGCCTGGAGCCTGATGGCCAACGCCTATGTCGATATCGGCACCTACGGCATCTTCACCCCTTACGTCGGCGCCGGCATCGGCGGCACGCAGGTGCGCTGGGACAAGCTGAAGAACACCAGCTGCGAAACCGGCAATCCCAACAATTGCGACGGCACGTTCGAGCATGAAGGCAAGCGCAAGTGGCGCTTCACCTACGGCGTCATGGCCGGCACGTCGATCGACATCACCTGCAACCTGAAGGCCGACGTCGGCTACCGGTTCCGCCAGATCGTCGGCGGCGACATGTTCGGCTACAAGGCCAGCGGCGGCCCCGGTCGCGACAAGGGCATCAATGTCCACGAAGCCCGCGCCGGCCTGCGCTACGCCTTCGGCGGTTGCGATGAGGCAGCCTACGTCCCGGAATATCCGGTCGAACAGCCCGTCTACAAATAAACAGCCTTTCTTCCCCGTTGCGCGAAGCCGTCCCGAAAGGGGCGGCTTTGTGCGTTTCCGGCACAGGGATCGCGCGTGTCGTTGAGGCTGTCTTAACCAGACGGACGGGCGATGCCGGGGGTTGCTTGTGCGTGTCGCGTCGCGGGTTAGGGTCGAGATCGGATGATTCGATGAAAACTTGACGGGACGCGACGATGGAAAGACACTTCTGGCGGATCACCGGGCATGTCGGCATGGACCAGATCTTCGAGCGGATCGTGCCTGTCGACAGCCTGTCGGATGCCGCCGTGTGCCTGCTTCTCCAGTGCCTGCTTGCCCGCGAGGTCGACATCAACGCGCTGATCGATGGTCTCGGGCAGCCGGGGGCTGAGGGCGCGGGGCCGCTCGACGTGCGCATGGAGCCGGGTCCGCCGGTCCAGTACAGGCTTGCCGAGGCCGATGTCGTCTTCGAGGCGAGTGTCATGACGGAGCGTCCCGCAGCCTTTGCCGATGCCGGCCGTGCCGGGCTTGCCGCCTGAGAGGGGCGTCCGCGTTAACGCGGCATTAACCATACCGGCCCAAAAGTTAACGCCTGTCCATCCGCCGCCCGCATGATTCGCCGGCCGGGGGAACACCGGCAATCGAGGGCTCCATGACGCGTCTTTCCCCATCGGGCACTGCAGGATCGGCAACGCCCGGTCGCGCGGCCATCGCCCCCTTCCTGTTCAGCGCCGTCGTCTTCGGCTTCGGCTTCGGCCTCACGCCTGTCGCACAGGCCGAGGACGCGCTCCTGTCGGCGCCCGAGGTCACCATCGCGGCCGAAACCGTGTCGGCCGGTCTCTATCTTCGCGCCGATCTCGGTGCCACGGTCTTCCGCCAGGAGGGCAGCCCGTCTTTGGCGGTCGGCGGCCTTCGCAGCGATTTCGACGACGACCGGTTCGACCGTCCGGTGTCCGGCACGCTCGGCCTTGGCTATCGGTTCACGGACATCCTGCGCGCCGACCTGACCGCAGACCTGTTCGAAGGCCGTTTCTCCGGAACGAGCGATGCGACCGGCACGTCCGCGCGCTACCGCGCCGATCTGCGCGGCGTCGGCATCCTGGCAAACGGCTATGTGGATCTTGCCACCGTCGCAGGCTTCACGCCCTATCTCGGCGCCGGCATCGGCGCGACATCGGTCGACTGGCAGGACGTCACGGCGACGGCGGCCGGCGCCCCGATCGCCGGAAGCGCGTATCACGGCGACAGCAGCTGGCGCTTCACCTATGCCCTCATGGCCGGCGCCTCCTATGATCTGACCGAGCGGCTGAAGCTCGATATCAGCTACCGCTATTCCGATATCGCGGGGGGCGACATGTTCGCCCGCGCCGGCGAGAACGCGCAGGACGACGGCCTTTCCCGCCACGAGGTCCGCGCCGGCCTGCGGTTCCAGCTCTACTAGCGCGTTGCGCGAAAAAGGATTCACGCGACGCGCTTTAAGTCCTTGTTTGGATGCAAGTCGTTTCCCGAAACCGCTGCACGCTTTCGGGCGACATGCATGAGCCGACCCTTCAAGGGGGAAGGGCAGGGACACGGACGGAGAGGGGGCCGGATGCTGATCGGGCACCCCTTGAGGAACCTTGTTGCGATCCGGCTGTTCTGGCTCCAGAAGAGGAGCCCGCCATGACCGACATCGGAAACCCCATCCCCCGCGGCACGATCGACACAGATGCCGATCCGGACGCCGTGACGCAGACCGACGCACCGCTGGTCGACGAAGCGTTGGCCGCGAAGGAAAACCCGTCCTCGAACGACGCCGCCGATACGGTGGCTGCCCTGAAGGCCGAGATCGAAACCTTGCGCAGCCGGATCGCAGATCGCGGTTCCGACGCCACCGCACGTCTTCGCGCCACCATCCGCTCGACCGCCGGCGACAGGCCGATGACGAGCCTCGCCGCAGCGCTCCTGACAGGCTACGCCCTTGCGCTCGCCATCCATGGTCGTTCCCGGCCCGACCATTCCTGGTATCGTCGGCGTTAAGCGCCGCGCATCATCGGACGGCACGCTTATTCCTTCAGTCAGCCGCGCCAAGCGCGGTCGACCGTGATCTGCGTGCCGTCAATGACCCTTCAAATCCCACGTCGGGCAGCGTGCCGCCATGTCGCAGGCGGCATGAGAAATGGCGCTCCCACGGCATTCCAGACTTTTTCCCTTGCGTTGCATGAGCTGTTTCTGTATTGACGGCGGCAGGACACGCCTCCCTAACGAGGTGCTTTCTATCTGGAAGGGTAGCCATCATGAAGACGCCTGCGACACCGGACCTCCGTCCGGCGAACACCCATTTCTCGTCCGGACCTTGCTCCAAGCGCCCTGGTTGGTCGCTGGACGCACTCTCCGATGCACCGCTCGGCCGGTCGCATCGCGCCAAGGTCGGCAAAGCCAAGCTCAAGCAAGCCATCGATCTGACCCGTGAGGTCCTCAACGTGCCGGCGGACTACCGCATCGGCATCGTTCCCGCGTCCGACACCGGCGCCGTGGAAATGGCGATGTGGTCGCTTCTCGGCGAGCGCGGCGTCGATATGGTCGCCTGGGAAAGCTTCGGATCGGGCTGGGTTTCCGACGTTTTGAAGGAGCTCAAGCTCGCCGACGCCCGCAAGATCACGGCCGATTACGGCAAGCTGCCCGATCTCTCCACGATCGATTTCGATCGTGACGTCGTCTTCACCTGGAACGGCACCACGTCGGGGGTGCGCGTTCCCAATGCCGATTTCATTCCCGCCGATCGCCAGGGCCTGACGATCTGCGACGCGACCTCCGGCGCCTTCGCGCAGGATCTCGATTTCTCCAAGCTCGATGTCGTCACCTTCTCCTGGCAGAAGGTGTTGGGCGGCGAGGGCGGCCACGGCGTGCTCATCCTCAGCCCGCGCGCCGTCGCGCGTCTGGAAAGCTACACCCCGGCCTGGCCGCTCCCCAAGATCTTCCGCATGACCAAGGGCGGCAAGATCATCGAGGGCATCTTCCAGGGCGAGACGATCAACACGCCCTCCATGCTCTGCGTCGAGGATTACATCGACGCCCTGCAGTGGGCAAAGTCGCTCGGCGGGCTGAACGCGCTGATGGCGCGCGCGGATGCCAATGCGCAGGTCATCTTCGATTATGTCGAGAAGACCGACTGGATCGCCAATCTGGCGGAGGTGGCCGACACCCGCTCCAACACCTCCGTCTGCCTCAAGATCGTCGATCCCGCGGTCACGGCCCTTGCGGCCGATCAGCAGGAAGCGTTTGCCAAGGGCATGGTGGCACTGCTCGAAAAGCAGGGCGTTGCCCATGACATCGGTGCCTATCGCGATGCTCCCTCGGGCTTCCGCATCTGGGCCGGGGCGACGATCGACACGGCCGACCTCCAGGCGCTGATGCCCTGGTTCGACTGGGCGTTCGAGGCCCAGAAGGCCGCGCAGCTCAAGGCCGCAGCCTAAGACCGCAGCCTAAGACCGGTACGGCGGGTCCGCGCGGCGTCGCGCAGGCTCGCCACCCGTCCGCATCACATCCCGTTTCGTTTCAAGACGTTCTCACCAGTGGAGGCCTCTCATGGCACCTCGTGTTCTCGTATCCGACGAACTGTCGGAAACCGCCGTCCAGATCTTTCGCGATCGTGGCGTCGATGTCGATTTCCAGCCGCAACTCGGCAAGGACAAGGACAAGCTGGCCGACATCATCGGCAATTATGACGGTCTCGCCATTCGTTCCGCCACCAAGGCGACGGAGAAGCTGATCGCGGCTGCGACCAACCTGAAGGTTATCGGCCGGGCCGGGATCGGCGTCGACAATGTCGATATTCCCGCCGCCTCGCGCCGCGGCATCATCGTCATGAACACGCCGTTCGGCAATTCCATCACCACGGCCGAACACGCGATCGCGCTGATGTTCGCCGTCGCGCGCCAGCTTCCCGCCGCCGACACGTCGACGCAGGCCGGCAAATGGGAAAAGTCCAAGTTCATGGGCGTGGAGATCACCGGCAAGACGCTCGGCGTCATCGGTGCCGGCAATATCGGTTCCATCGTCATCTCGCGCGCCATCGGGCTCAAGATGCACGTGCTTGCCTATGACCCCTTCCTGTCCAAGGAGCGCGCCGAGGAGATGGGCGTCACCAAGGTCGAACTCGACGACTTGCTGGCGCGGGCCGATTTCATCACCCTGCACGTGCCGATGACCGACAAGACGCGCGGCATCCTCAATGCCGAAGCCCTTGCCAAGACAAAGCCCGGCGTGCGGATCATCAATTGCGCCCGCGGCGGTCTGGTGGACGAGGCGGCGCTTGCCGAAGCCCTGAAGTCCGGCCATGTCGCCGGTGCCGGCTTCGACGTGTTCGAGACCGAGCCGGCCAAGGAAAGCCCGCTGTTCGGCCTGCCGAACGTCGTCTGCACGCCGCATCTCGGCGCCGCCACCACGGAAGCCCAGGAAAACGTCGCCCTGCAGGTCGCCGAGCAGATGTCGGACTATCTCGTCAAGGGCGCGGTTTCCAACGCGATCAACATGCCCTCGATCACGGCGGAAGAAGCCCCGATCCTGAAGCCCTTCATCCGGCTTGCCGACGTGCTCGGCGCTTTCGTCGGCCAGGTCACGGAAAGCGCGATCAAGGAGATCGAGATCCTCTATGACGGCTCCACCGCCGGCATGAACACCAAGGCGCTGACGAGTGCGGCACTGGCCGGCCTCATCCGCAGCCAGGTGTCGGATGTCAACATGGTCTCCGCACCGATCATGATCAAGGAAAAGGGCATCATCCTGTCGGAGGTCAAGCGCGACAAGACCGGCGTGTTCGACGGCTACATCAAGCTGACGGTCACGACCGACAACCAGACGCGCTCGGTCGCCGGCACGGTGTTCTCGGACGGCAAGCCGCGCTTCATCCAGATCAAGGACATCAACCTCGATGCCGACGTGGGCAGCCACATGGTCTACATCACCAACACCGACGTTCCCGGCATGATCGGCTTCATCGGCAAGACCTTCGGCGATGCCGGCGTCAACATCGCCAACTTCCAGCTCGGCCGCAAGGATGCGGGCTCGGATGCGATCGCCCTGCTGTATGTCGACGGCCCCGTGCCCGACAGCCTGCTGAAGACCCTGACGGACAACCCGGCCATTCGCCAGGCCAAGCCCCTGGTCTTCAACGTCGAGTAACGGCGGCGGCAGAGCCCTGCATCGTCAACCCGCGCCGGATCCTGCAAAGGTCCGGCGCTTTTATCGTCAGGGGCTCTCGGCGGCCACCTTCGGTCGGCCCTTTTCCGCTACGGCGATGCCGATGAGCGCGAGCGCAAGGGCGATGATGTGGAAGGTGTGGAGCTGTTCGCCGATCAGGACGATCGAGAGCAGCGTGCCGAAAATGGGGATGAGATTGATGAACAGCCCGGCCCGGTTCGGGCCGATCAACTCCACGCCGCGCACATAGAGGATCTGCGAGATCAGAGACGGGAACACGCCGGCATAGGCGACGATGATCCAGCCGGTGGTATCGGGCCAGATCATCGCGCCGGAGGTGCTTTCCCAGATCATCAGCGGCACGCTGCTCAGGAGCGCGGCGAATGCCGAGACGGCGATCAGGCTTTTCCAGTGGATGCCGGGCTTGTAGCGCAGCGTCACAGTGTAGCCGGCATAGACCAGGACGGCGAACATCATCAGCGCGTCGCCGCGGTTGAGGTCGAGGGACAGCAGCGTCGAGAGGTCGCCGTGCGACGCGGTCAAGGCCACCGCAAACAGTGTCAGCGCGAAACCGAACCATTGGGCAACCGACACGCCGGTGCGAAACAGCACGAAGTTCACGGCAAAGATCACCATGGGGATCGCCGCCTGTTCGATCACGGCATTGATCGCGCTCGTGTATTGCAGAGCCGAATAGAGTGCCGCGTTGAAGGCGGTGAAGCCGACGGCGCCATAGCTGAAGAGCAGCAGCGCGTGGCGGCGGATGAGCGGCCAATCCTTGCGCAGGGGCGGGATGGCGATGGCGAGCAGCAGCCCGCAGGCGATCGTCCAGCGCATGCCCGTCAGGAGCATGGGGCTGACATGGCCAACGGCGATCTTGCCTGCCACGGAGTTGCCGCCCCAGATGAAGGTGGTCAAGGCAAGGATCAGATAGGCCTGAATGTTCAAGCTGAAATTCCGTCTCGGACAGGAAGAGAAGAGGTTTTGCGACGCGTCCTTCCCGCTGCATATCGCGTAAAGCGCGGTGTTGCCATGCAAAAAGCCCCGATTTCCGGGCAAACGGAATAGCTTTTGAAAAAACGAGGCATTATAGATGCGCGGGTTTGCAGCCCCGGAACAGGATCGGGTTGCAGGATCATGGGTCGGTGCGGGAGGTCAATGCCAAACGAGGCAGGGCGATCGCGTGCGAGGCGAAGATGAGCGCGGATGAAAACGCGCGCTTGCAGACAGGAAAAACGAAATGACGAATGTCGTGGTTGTCGGATCGCAATGGGGTGACGAGGGCAAGGGCAAGATCGTCGACTGGCTCTCCGAACGCGCCGATGTCGTCGTCCGCTTCCAGGGCGGGCACAATGCCGGCCACACGCTCGTGATCGACGGCACCAGCTACAAGCTGTCGCTGCTGCCCTCCGGCGTCGTGCGTCCCGGCAAGCTCGCCGTCATCGGCAATGGCGTCGTCATCGATCCGCATGCGCTGATCGCCGAGATCGAGAAGCTGGACGGGCAGGGCGTCACCATCACGCCGGAAAACCTGCGCATCGCCGACAATGCCACGCTGATCCTGTCGCTCCATCGCGAGCTGGACGGCATCCGCGAGGACGCGGCCTCCAACAGCGGCACGAAGATCGGCACCACCCGCCGCGGCATCGGCCCGGCTTACGAAGACAAGGTCGGCCGTCGCGCGATCCGCGTCATGGATCTGGCCGATCTCTCGACCCTGCCGGCCAAGGTCGATCGTCTGCTGACGCATCACAATGCGCTGCGCCGCGGCCTGGGCGAAGCCGAAGTGAGCCATGCCGCGATCATGGAGGAACTGTCCTCCATCGCCGCGCGCGTGCTGCCGTTCATGGATACGGTCTGGCTGCTGCTCGACCGCCTGCGCCGCAAGGGCGCACGCATCCTGTTCGAAGGCGCGCAGGGCACGCTTCTCGACATCGATCACGGCACCTATCCCTTCGTCACCTCCTCGAACACGGTCGCCGGCCAGGCCGCTGCCGGTTCGGGCATGGGCCCGGGCGCGCTCGGCTATATCCTCGGCATCACCAAGGCCTACACGACGCGCGTCGGCGAAGGTCCGTTCCCGACGGAGCTGCATGACGAGATCGGGCAGTTCCTCGGCGAAAAGGGGCATGAGTTCGGCACGGTGACGGGCCGCAAGCGCCGCTGCGGCTGGTTCGATGCGGCGCTGGTGCGCCAGTCGGTCGCCACCAACGGCATCACCGGCATCGCGCTGACGAAGCTCGACGTGCTGGACGGCCTGAAGGAACTGAAGATCTGCGTCGGTTACACGCTCGATGGCGTGGAGATCGACCATCTCCCGGCCAGCCAGGCGAGCCAGGCGCGGGTGCAGCCCGTCTATGTGACGCTCGAGGGCTGGCAGGAGTCCACGGTGGGGGCGCGCAGCTGGGCCGACCTGCCGGCGCAGGCGATCAAATATGTCCGCCAGGTCGAAGAACTCATCGGCGCACCGGTCGCTCTCCTGTCTACAAGTCCGGAGCGCGACGACACGATACTTGTTACCGATCCGTTTGAGGACTAGGTTAACAGGCCTGTGACGGGGTGATGACAGGGCGTAAAGCGCGGGTTTTTGAAGAGATCCCGCGCTTGCGACGTATCAAGTATCGGCTTAATCACCCCGAAGGGTTGAAAGAAAGTTTTCGATGGCGGATTTTGTAGCAGTTATTCGCAGGACCGTGGACGGTTTGTCCGACAACAGTCCGGAGATGCGGTCGAGGGTCTACGAAAAGGCCCGAGGTGCCGTCCGCCGTCAGCTCGAAAGCATGAAGCCGCGCCCCTCCGACGAGATGATCGATCGGCAGATGGGCAAGCTCGAAACGGCCATCACCGAGGTGGAGGCCAGCCACGCCGCAGCGCCCGCCCTCGATGCGGCGCCTGCGGCTGCGACCGCTACGGCTGCGGCCGTCGCTGTTGCCCCGGCGGTTGTTCCGGTCGAGACGATGCCGGAGACGATGCCGGAGACGGTGCCGGAGCCCGTCCCAGAGCCCGCGCCGCGCGAGCCTCTTCCGGTCGACGTCGCATCCCCGGCAGCAGCCCCTGCCGAGGTTACGTTCCAGCAGCCGTCCGTACCCTACGACGTCACGCATGTTGCACCGGAGCAGCCGGTCGAAGCGGCGCCCATTGCCGCCGAGCCTGTCGACGCGTTCGCGCCCCGGCCCGTTGACGAGGCACCATACGAAGAGCCAGCTTACGAAGAACCGGCCTACGAAGAGCCTGTCGACCAGGCGCCGTCCTACGAAGAGCCGGCCTACCAGAAGCCGGCCTACCGGGAGCCCGCCACGGATGCCGGCTATGCCGACGAACCTGCCGACATCGCAGAGGCGCCGCAGCCGATCGAGCCGGTGGAGCCGGACGCGGTCGAGGATTTCGCCTATCTGAACGAGCCGGCGGCGCAGCCGGACGATCGGACGGCCGACCCCGTCGACGCGCCCATCGATCCGCCCACCGATGCGGTAACCGACGAAAACGACATGGTGGCGCTCGAGCCGGAGCCTGTCGAGGAACCCGCGCAGGATTGGGCCGACGAGCACGACCGCGCGCCGGAAGCGGCCTCGGCCGAGCCGCACGCGATCGAGCCGGAGCATCCGAGCTACGAGCCCGTCGCTTTCGAGCCCGTATCCCGCGAACCGGACGCTTATGCGCCTGTGGCCCACGAACCTGTGGCCTATGAGCCTGTCTCCTATGAGCCGGCGTTTCATGAGGCCGCACCTCTCGTGGAGCCCGACGCAGAGGCGCGCGACGCCAGCGCGATGCCGTCGGCGACGTGGGATCTGCCGGAGTGGAACGAAGCACCCGCCGGCCCTGTCGCCGCGCCGGATGCGGAGCCGGTGGCCACGCAGACCTACGAGCTGGCCGCCACGCCGGTCACCGCCCATATCGAGCCCGTCTGGACCGAAGCGGTCGAGACGCACCCGGCCGAACAGGCTGCCGATCCGCATGACGACTGGCGCACCGAGCCGGTTTCGGGCGACGATCGCGGCGACGCTGTCGACGCGACGCCCTTGGTCCTGCCGGCCGTATCAGGCGGCCTCACGCCCGAGGGCGAGCCGTCGCATTCCTGGGCACTGGACGAGACGGATCCCTTCCAGCAGGAGGTTCGTCCCGAAGGGACCGAGCCTGCCGTGTCGGACTGGTCCTGGCCGGTCGATCGGTCCAACGAGACCGAGCGGACCGAGGCCGGCGACGAGCCGCCGCCGCCGCAAAACTGGGACGAGATCGACAGCCTGCTGGCCGCCGGCGGCGCTGCGGCGGCCGCACAGGGTCGTGCGGCCCTCGATCTGGCAGAGGCGCCCGCCGCGCCGCGCCGTCCGGCCTCCTATCGCGCCGAGCCGCGCAAATCGGCTTTCAGCATCAAGCGGGTCGTGTCGGTGCTCGTTCTCCTGCTCGTGTTCGGCGGTGGGGGATATGCCTACTGGATGAGCCGCGATGCGGTGAACAGCTGGATTTCCGACACGATCGCTTCCCTCAATACGGCGCCGCCGACCGCCAGCAATGGCGGAACGTCGGCATCCGGGACCGGCGCGCCCGCATCCGGCACCGCGGCCAGCGGCAGTGCGACCACCGATGTCGCCTCCGCCGAGCCGAACAACAAGTTCACCCAGCGTCTCCAGACGGACGGCAGCGAGGTGGACGAGGGCGCGGCCCAGCCGCCGGCCGGCGAAAGCACGGCGCAGGAAGGCAAATCCGTGGCCGCGCAGACCGAGGCGAGCCGCCCGGTCGATACGGCCGACGCATCCGCAACGCCGCCGGCCCAGGGCAATGCGGCGACGACGACCGATGCAAGCCCAGCCGCGACGCCAGACACGACCCCGGCGACGACCCCCGGCACGACTCCGGCTGCGACCCCCGGCACATCGCCCGATGCTGCGGCTGCCGGTGCGGATGCGGCATCCGCCCAGACACCGCCCGTCACCCCGACCGGTGCGCCGGACCAGGCCACGACCCAGATGCCGGCCGGCGCGCAGAAGATGTTTCTTTATGAGGAGCGTCTCGGCCAGACGGCGCCCACCGCCATCGAGGGAAGCGTCGCCTGGTCGCTGAAGGAGGAAGCGCCGGAAGCCGGGCAGCGGCCCGAGCCTGTCATCCAGGCGCAGATCACCGTGCCGGACCGCGGCCTGACCGCGCTGATGACGATCAAGCGGAACACCGACACGTCGCTCCCGGCCAGCCACACGATCGAATTCGTGTTCTCGCTGCCCGAGAACTTCGAGGGCGGCAGCATCGACACCGTTCAGCGCGTGGCGATGAAGCGCAACGAGCAGGATCGCGGCGACCCCCTGATCGCCGTGCCGGCCAAGATCACCGACGACTTCCACATGATCGCGCTCAACGATTTTCCCGAAGCCGTGACGACCAATCTCGATCTGCTGCGCACACGGGCCTGGATCGACATTCCCCTGACCTACCGCAACGGCCGTCGTGCGCTGCTGACGCTGGAGAAGGGGACGGCCGGCACCGACGCGTTCAACCAGGCGCTGACCGCCTGGAGCCAGGCACGCCCGGCCGGGAACTGAGCCATCGTCGCTGGGAACACGGCCCGGGATCGCCTCTGCGCGGTCCCGGGCCTTTGCGTGTCGCGTCACCGTGCGGACGGCGCGATCTTGAAGACCGCGTCTCCGACGAACAGGATGACATAGCCGCCTTTCGCTTCCGCCTCCGTCGCCCAGCGTTCCAGCATCGCCGCGTACGGCGCCTCGCGCCAGACCGCCGGGTGGTCGGGATCCACCAGCACGGTCGTCTGCGGTCCCTGCTCGTAGACCATCATCTTGGCCACCAGCGGATCCCATTCCGGCTCGAGATCCGGTCGCGTCATCCAGGCACAGAGAAAGTCGCGGCAGAGGGTCGGACGCTCCGGATAGATCGCGCAGCCGTACCCGGCCGTGCAGTGCCGGCACCAGGCATTGGCCGGTTTGTCCAGCGCGTCGATATCGGGCAGGCGGCAGCAGAGCGTGCAGGTGCGGCAGGCGCGCCCCTCGACGGAGGCCGGCTGCGGTGTCGCCGGGGCCGGCGGATGGGTGTGAGCGCGTGTCAAGGAAGGAGAGAGCCTCTGTCTGCCTGTCGAACGGAAACGGCCGCCCGATCGGACATGTCCCGGGCGATGCAGCCGTAAGCCCGTCGGTACGTTTTCCGACCCAGAATCACAAGCCGGTCCTTTGGTGATATCCTTGCCCCCCGGCCTGTGTCGGCAGCCGAGGTCTGAGAGCCTCGGGTGCTGCGGCACGGCGATCTGCGGCGAAGTGGGATGTCGATATGCACCCGAATTTCCGTTTCAGCATCTTCCTTCAGGGTCGGCTGGCGCTGCCGGCAATGATTCTCAGCAGCCAAGCGCTCCGCCGGACGCTGATGATCGCCAGCGACAACAACGAAGCGCGCGCCGACTATATCTACCAGCATGTCGAGGAGACCGGGCGATGCCAGATCTTCGCCGAGGACGAAATGACCGGCTATGTGATCGAGAAGATCCTCGCATCCTGACCGGACGGCCCCGGCCCGTGGGCCGGCCTGCCACGCGGCTGGACCACCTTTCCGAGGAACGACGCCACGAAAAAAGCCGGCTGGAGGACCAGCCGGCTTTTTTCAGTCACGAGGCGGTAAAGCCTTAGAAGGTCTTGCGGAAGCCGACCATGACGGCGTGGCTGCGGAAATCCGTTTCCGAGCGCGAACCGTCGCGTGCCGTGAACGAGAAGTTGTCGGCAGCGGTGAAGCGGTAGCCGATATCGAACGTGGTGTTGGTCAGCAGGGCGAAGTTGGTGAACAGGCCCAGTTCCTGGATGTTGATGCCGACGCCGGCGTCCAGGTGGTAAGCAAAGCGCGTGTCGTCGTCATCCATGAGGGTGCCGGCGCCCGCGACGGCAACGCCTTGGCGACGCAGTTCGAGGTTCATGACACCGGCGCCGCCGCCGACGTAGGGCGTGATGGCCGAAAGCGCGCCACCGAGCGGGATGTCAAGGTAGCCGTTGACATAGCCCTGGATGGTGCGGGCATCGCCGAAGCTGTCGATGGAGTCGAAGGACGGGCCGCCGCTGACGCGGTGATGATCGACCGAGGCATTGCCCATGCCGACTTCCAGTTCGATGCGGGGCGTGACGAAGCCCATCTCGCCGAAGCTGTAACCGGCGCGGACGCCCGTGTAGTAGCCGACGTCATAGTCGGTTTTGACCGTCGCGCCGCCGAAATCGAAGGATGTGTCGTCAAGGAAGGTCAGGCTGCTGACCGAGCCCAGGTAGAAGCCGCCATTGGTTTCAACGACGACCGGACCGACCGGCTCCGTCAGATCAGCAGCGCGAACGATGGAGCCGGTTGCGGCAAAGACGACACCGGCGAGCAGGATCGAGGTAAAGCGGGTCATGAAGATATCCTTCGAAAGAGGGGACGCAGTCGGCAACGGTGCGTCGTGTGATTTGTAAGTAGCTGGTTTTTGCGCGTCGTGTAGAGGAGATCTTCGTAATTTACGGCGCACCCCCACCTCGAAAAATGGGGCTGTTGCATGAAAGTCACGAATGCGCCCTTGACGTGTATCGGCATTTTTTGAGGATGATAGCGCGAGATGGTCAGCCGGGCAGCGGCGCTCTATGTTGCGCTTGACGGTGCATGAGCACCCGCGCAATAAGGGCGGCATGCTTGCCGGTTCCCTGCAAGAGCCCATGAGGACGCCTGATGACTGCGATCTGCGCCGGTGCGCCTCTTCTGCGCGTTCGCCCTGGCATCCTCTTGTTTCTGTTCAGCGTTTTCGTCGCGCTCGCCGGCTGCGCCCATCGGCCGCCGGCTGCCGTGCTCGAGCCCGTCTCCGCGCCCGCCGGAGGGGCGTCCGCGGCGAAGGCGTCGGGCGCGAGGTCGCTGACGCTCTTTGCCGTCACCAACCGCACGCGGGACGGCGACGGCTTTGACAGTGGCCGCGCCCGGACGATGACCTATGAGCGCTACCGGCTGTCGATACCGGCCTCCCACAAGCCGGCGGCGATCGAATATCCGTCCGGCCAGGCGAAGTCCGCGCAGGCGATGCCACAGGCGATGATGGTGCGCGAACGCCGCAGGCTCGACCAGCGCGGCATGGTCGCCGCCATCGTGTCGCAACCCGGCTTCGACGGCACGGTCGGCCTGTTCGTCCATGGCTTCAACTACCGATACCAGGAGGGCGTGTTCCGGCTCGCGCAGATGGCCGTGGACTCGCGCAGCAAGGCGATGCCGGTGCTGTTTTCCTGGCCGTCGGAAGGGGCGCTGTCCGGCTATCTCGCCGATCGCGATGCCGTGCTGTTTTCGCGTGACGATCTGGTGTCGCTGATGGCGGCGCTCAGCGAAACGGGCAAGGTGCGCCAGATCCTGGTATTCGGCCACAGCATGGGCGGCTTTCTCATCATGGAGTCCTTGCGCCAGCTCCGGCTGACGGATCGCGGGGACGTGCTCGACAAGCTGACGGTGATCCTTGCCGCGCCCGATATCGATGCGGACCTCTTTCGTCGGCAGATGGACGTGATCGGTCGGCTGCGTTCGCCGCTGGTTCTGCTGGTCTCGCCGCAGGACGAGGCCCTGGCGGCCTCCAGCCTGCTCAGCGGTGCGCGTCCACGGGTCGGCCGGCTCGATGTCGAGGACCCCAAGGTGCGGGAGACGGCCAAGGCCTACGGCGTGCTCGTGGTCGACATCACCTCGCTCGATGCGCCGGACGGGCTGGGCCATGATCGCTATGCGAGCCTTGCCGCGCTCGGGCCCCAGATCGGCGCACTTGGCCGCCCCGGCGCGGCGACGCCGACGGATGTCGGGGCCTTCATTCTCGATGCGGCGGGTCAGGTCGTGGCAAGCCCCTTCACCGTCGCCGGGCGCATCCTGTCGCCGCAATAATCTTCGGGCGGCGGATGCGAGCCCGCCGCGTCACTCTCCACGAGGTTCCCAGCATGCGCGTGATCACGACCCTTGCCGCCGGCCTCCTCGGCGTCGTCCTTTTCCTGCTGGCGCTGCTCGCCACCGTATGGACGGCCCTTGCACTCTGGTACCGGATACCGGGCGACGCGCTCGTGCGCGGCGGTGCCGCCGCTCTCTGGGTTGCCTTCGTTCTCGGCCTTGTGCTTTTTGGCCGACGCTCTCCCTTGCCGGCCGTCGGCATCTTTCTCGTGGGGCTCGTCGCCGTTGGACTCTGGTGGCAGACGATCCGCCCGCGGCTCGATCGCGACTGGGCGCCCGATGTCGCCCGAACGGTGACGGGAACGATCGGCGGGGACGAGGGAGCCGGCAACGGCGCTGCGGGACAGGTGGGCCACCTCGTCACCCTGCACAATGTGCGCAACTTCCGCTGGACGAGCGATCGCGATGCCGAGCCGCGCTGGGAAACCCGCAGCTACGATCTCGATACGATCACCGGCACCGATCTCGTCCTGTCGTACTGGGGCATGGACGCCATCGCCCACACGCTCGTCAGCTTCGGCTTTGCCGACGGCCGGCACGTGGCGTTCTCCGTGGAAATCCGGCGGGAGACAACCGAGGAATTCTCCTCCATCGCCGGCTTCTTCAAGAGCTACGAGCTCGCCTTCATCGCCGCGGACGAGAGCGATATTCTCTATCTCCGCACCAATATGCGGCGGGAGGACACCTATCTCTACCCCCTGGCCCTGCCGCGACAGGCGGCGGCAGCCCTGTTCCTGACCTATGTGAACGCCGCCAATGCCCGCGCCGAGACACCGCAATTCTACGACACGCTGACCACCAACTGCACCACCGTCATCTTCGATCTCGCCCGGCTGGTGTCGCCCGGCATTCCCATGGACTGGCGCATCCTGCTGTCGGGTTATCTCCCGGGCTATCTGCTCGATCAGGAGGCGACCCTCTGGAAGCTGCCGGAAAGGGAACTCCGGGCGAAAGCCGCCATCAGCGCCAAGGCGCAGGCGCAGCCGACCAACGGCCCCGACTATTCCACGATCATCCGCGCCGATCCCGCGCCCTGAGCCTGTTTGAAGCGTCGCGCGGGGCTAGCGCAGATCAGCGCCGCCGGCGGTAGATCAGGATGGCAATGCCGAGGATCACCAGCGCCGTCGGCCAGAAATCCGTCATCTGGTCGAAGGACCATTTCCACATCTCGTAGCCTTCGAGATGGGGCGGCTTCATCTTCACGCTGACCTCGAAGTCGCGTTTTTCCCGTCCATGGAAATGCCCGATGGCAAAGGCGAGCCCCATCAGAACGGCCACGCGCCGCTCGAAGACGATGCAGAACAGCGCCGCCACGACGGCGGACATGACGAGGGCTTCGACGATATGCCCGGCCCAGTCGAAATTTGCCTGAATATAGGTCCAGTCCATTGGATGCCGTCTCGCTGTCGCTCTCCGGCTTGCGGCCGGGCAGGCGGCGCGGCTGCGGCCTGAGAGCCGTCTGTTCCGCCCCACCCTAGGCCGAAATCCCGGGCGAATGAAGCGCCGATCCGGTGGCGGGCCTGCACAGCCTGACATGGCGGTGGAATGCCGCGTGATCTGGCGGGCCGCTTATCGCGACTGCGTGAGGACCATGAGGGACCAACCGCCGATCATCCGGACCGTGCCGTGTGGCGCGACGGAATAGGCAATGCGGCGCGGATAGGCGGCGAGCCGTTTCTTCCACGTCTTGCCGGATTGGTCGATCGCCCAGGGCGTATAGAAGCTGTCGACGATATCGAGGCCGCATTCCCGGAGAAGCGCAAGCGCCGAAGAGCGGTCGAAGTAATGGAGATGTCCGATCTTCTGACGGGCCTCTTCAAGAACCCAGCCGCGGCCCACGGCAAGTGCGTTCATGTCGAGCGGAATGTGAAATACCTGGCGGGTCGATATCGCGTGCATCGCACGGACGAATTCGAAGGGGCTTTCTACATGCTCGATGACATCGATGGCCATGCACAGGTCGAACCGGCGATCGGTGGCGAAGGGGCTGCCGAGGGTAAAGGCGAGGCGCGGCGACGCTCTCTGCAGGCTGCGTTCATAGGCTGCGGGTGCGATCTCGAAACCCTCGATCGCGGCCTTTGGAAAGTCCTGTGCGAGAACCTCGAGGATGGCCCCGGTTCCGCAGCCGACCTCGCAGATGCTGCGGGGATCGATCCCGTTCGATCGAAGGATCATGGCGATGTGCCCGGCCTTCCAGGGCGCATCCTCCTCGTGCCAGGTGGGATTTTCCGCCAGATAGTCCTGGCCGGCGTATCGTTCGCTGTTGGTGCTGGACCCTGACACGACAAACCCCTCGCATGGGCCATCCGGCCTGCCGCGGAGTAGTGCTCCGCATCCTCCTTATTTCAGGTATACATTAAACACCGGAGAAGGATGTGGCAACCGAAAACGTCGTGAGGCGCTGGGGCGCGCGTGTTGCCAGGGCGCGTGTCTGCCGCCACCGGCGCGACACGCTGAGGTGCGAAGCGCCGGATCCCGGGTTTCAGGCCGCCCGGACCGCTGCGGCAGGCTGCCCCACGACCCGCTCGGTGACCCGCTCCGTGACGAGGCGCGGAAACTTCGTGCGGATATGATCGATGTAATGCTGGCCCGGCGAGGGCGCGTCGATCATGGCATGGACGTCGGCCTCGCCGACGCCCAGAAAACGCCGCTCCTCGCCATTCTTCAGGCGGAGATGGAGCTGCCCGTCTTCGGGATTGAAGAAGACCGCGGTGATGATTCTGGAGTTGACTGGAAGCTGCTTCATCGGCGTGTCCCGCTTTCTGTGTGACCGAAAGCAGAGTGCCTGAAAATCGTTACGGGCCTTCCCAGCAAGGATGGTAAAGACACCCTGCGCTCGATGCATCAAATGCAACCGATGCACGGGGTTCGACCAGCGCGGGCCTCAGCGGATGCTGGAGCGCCCGCTCGCATGAATGAGGCCGCCGCTCGTGCTGCCGACGCCCGTCGGCCGCAGATCGACAGGAGGATAGCAGACCTGCACGATCTCCGTGTACCGCGGATACGGGAAGCGATAGTCGATCTGGAGCCGCTCGCAATCGACATCCGTGGCCACATAGGCGGCACGCGGCGCATATCGGTTCATATCGCCGCCCTCGACGATCAGATCGGCGGACGAGGCCGCGGTGACGGACAGAAAGGAGCCGCACACGGAGAGGGCAAGAATGAGCGCTTTGTACACGGCGTCCTCCGGACATTGATGGGTCAGTCGACTATGACGGTCAGGAGAATATGGCCCGCGTGCCGAAAGTCGAGTCCCGCTGCATCGACATCCGGCCTTTGCGTTCGAAAGCGTGCCGTTTCTTGCCTTTAAAACAAGGTTTGCCAGGCGCACGGGATGCGGTAGTTTCACGGCACCACCCCGGACGGATCATCTCTGGAGACGCAGCATGTTCACCCACATCATGATCGGCAGCAACGATCTCGAGAAGGCTAGGGACTTCTACGACGCCACCTTCACCGCTTTGGGCGGACAGCCCGGCAAGACGGATGCCCGGGGCCGGCTGATCTACGATCACGAGGGCGGTTTGCTGATGATCACGACGCCGATCGACGGCCGGCCGGCGACCGCAGCCAATGGCGGAACGATCGGCATCGGCGCAGCGAGTGCGGAACATGTTTTTGCATGGCACAAGGCCGGGACCGAGCATGGCGGCACCGCGATCGAGAGCCCGCCATCCGAGCGCCCGAACGGCGCCTTCGTCGCGTATCTGCGCGATCCCGACGGAAACAAGCTGTCGGCCCGGACTGCAAAAACGCGGTAGACGCTCCGTCGAATCCGGAAAAGCTTAAGATCCCATGGCGCGATTTTTTCCATTCGGGTCATCGGGGATTAATGCCCGGTCAACGGACGAAGAGTAAGTCTACACTATCGGTATGAATCGCCGATGGATGGAACGCGCACGGCAGATGACTTGCCAACAGCACGCGTTGAGTGCTTCCCATGACCCGCCCCAAGATCAAGACTGCCCTGATCATCGTGCTTTCGATGATCGGCCTGACATTTGCAGGCTTTGCGGCCTATGCCGTCCTCAGCATGGCCAACATCAACAAGAGCACCTCCGACATCGCCGGCAACTGGATGCCGAGCCTGGATGCCGCCAAGGAGGCCGACAACGCCTTTACCGACATCCGCGTCGCATGGCGCGATCACATCGTGTCGAGCACGGCCGCCGAGCAGCAGCTTGCCGAGGCCGACGCCACCGAAGCGGCCGCTCGCTTCACCAAGGCGCTGGCAGCGTACGAGAAGATCTACACCTACCCGGTCGAGCTCGAAATCACGAAGAAGATCCGCGAGGACTATGCCCAGTTTCAAGAGCTTCTCGCGCCGCTGAAAAAGGCTTCGGCCGCCGACGATTATGCGGCTTCGGAAAAGATCCTGCTCACGGACATGAAGCCGCTTTCGGCCAGTATCAATGACGGCCTTGCCAAGCTGGTCGATATCAACACGAAGGGTGCTGGTGCGGCTTACCAGTCGAGCATAGCCGGCTACAATCAGGCGCTTTCGGTGACGATCGTGCTGCTGGTGTTCACGGCCCTTCTGATCGCCGGGTCCATCTGGTTTGCGGTCACGGGGATTGCGCGTCCCATCCAGGCGATCACGACGTCCATGAACGGTCTTGCACGTGGCGATGCCGCGACGGCCATTCCCTTTGCGGGTCGGGCCGACGAGATCGGCGAGATGGCAGCGGCCGTGGAGGTCTTCCGGGCCAACGCGCAGGCCAATGCCAAGCTGGAGCAGGACGCCGCGACCCAGCGGCATCTGACGGAAGAACAGCGGCTTCGCACGGCGGACGTCGAGCGGACGCGCGCCGAAGCCATGGCGCAGGCCACCAACGGCCTTGCGGATGGCCTGAAGCAGATGGCGTCCGGTAACCTTGCCTTCGAGCTCAAGCAGCCTTTTGCCGACGACTTTGAGAGCCTGCGCGCCGACTTCAATCTGGCCATTTCCCAGCTTCGCACGACGCTTGCCGACGTCGCGAAGGTTGGAAACTCGATCGACGGCGGGGCGCGCGAAGTCAGCCAGAGTGCCGACGACCTTGCCAAGCGGACCGAGCAGCAGGCTGCGTCGCTCGAAGAAACCGCGGCAGCCCTCGACCAGATCACGGCTAACGTTGCCAATTCCTCCAAGCGCGCGGAGGAGGCGCGGTCCGTCGCTGTCCAGGCGAGCACCAGCGCGACGCAGTCGGGAACCGTCGTCGCCAGCGCGGTCGAGGCCATGCGCAAGATCGAGGCATCGTCGTCCGAGGTCGCCAACATCATCAGCGTGATCGACGAAATCGCGTTCCAGACCAACCTGCTGGCCCTGAACGCCGGCGTCGAGGCGGCCCGGGCCGGCGAGGCCGGCAAGGGTTTTGCCGTCGTCGCCCAGGAGGTGCGCGAACTGGCGCAGCGCTCCGCCAAGGCTGCGAAGGAAATCAAGGATCTGATCCGAAATTCCTCCGTGGAAGTGGGAACCGGCGTCAAGCTCGTCAGTGACACGGGCGAAGCGCTGACGACGATCAGCCAGTTCATCGTGACGATGAACCAGCACATGGACTCGATTGCCACCTCGGCGAAGGAACAGTCGATCGGGCTTGCCGAGGTTAACACGGCGGTCAACCAGATGGACCAGGTGACGCAGCAGAACGCCGCCATGGTGGAGGAAGCCAATGCGGCCGGCGCGACGCTGGCCAGCGAAGCCGGCCGGCTGCGCGACCTGATCAGCCAGTTCCAGCTCGGCCAGGCGGACAGCTCCTCCGTCCAGACGGCTGCCCTGCGCAAGACGGCGGCGACGATGGCCTCGGCCCGCTTCACGCCGGCACACGTACCGGCACCTTCACCGGCCCGCGCGATGGCCGGCAAGATCGCCAGGGCCGTCACGGGTCGCGGCGCTGCCACGGCAGCGGCCGTCGCCCCTTCGACAGACAGCTGGGAAGAGTTTTAAGCGACGCTCTTTCTCACCCGACGGAAAGGCGCTGCCGGTTTACCGGCGGCGCCTTTTTTGTTGGGAGGCGGCCACGTGCGCCGACCGCCACCCGGGTGTTGGCCCCTGCGGCAGGGCCCTCGCAATGGGGCCCTCGTGACGGGGCCTCGCCGCGATGTCGCGCCTCAGCCCGGGCGTCTCCGGCCGCCGGTACCCTTCCCCGTGCCGCGCCGCTTTCCCGCGACCTGCAGGAGCCGCCGGAAGGTCGGGCATTCCAGATGGGAGGGCGCGGGGCAGGCGGCGACATGCCGGAGCGTGTCGCGCAGCGCCGTCAGCTCGCGGATCTGGCGGTCGATCTCGTCGGCCTTTTGCTGAAGCTCGGCGCGGGGCAGGTCGGGCATGCCGTTTCGCCCGAACATCCCGGCCATCTCGTCCAGCGAGAAGCCGGCTTTCTTGCCCATCGTGATCAGTCTCAGCTGCAGCAGGACCTCGGGCGGAAACTGCCGCCGCAATCCGTGGCGCGACGCGGAGGAAATCAGCCCCACCGCCTCATAATAGCGCAGGGCCGACGGCTTTACGCCCGTCTCGGCCGACACCTCTCCGATATCCAGAAATTTCATGCTTGACCTCAAGTGCGCTTGAAGTGGCAGCATGGGCCGAAACCGATATTCGAGCAAGAGGACACAAGGATGCAACAGGCTGGAACCATCACGGGGAACCGATCACGGCTGGGGGGCAGAATCACGCTGGCGCTTGCCATGCTGCTGGCCTCGCTCGGCACCAGTATCGCCAACATCGCCCTGCCGACGCTGTCCAGGGAGTTTGCCGCACCCTTTGCCGAGGTGCAGGCGGTCGTCGTCGCCTACCTCCTCGCCATGACGGTGACGGTGGTTCATGCCGGTCGGCTTGGCGATGCATATGGGCTGAAGCGCACGCTGCTGGCGGGCCTCGGCCTTTTCTTCGCCGGGTCGTTGCTCGGCGCCCTGGCGCCCGACCTGTGGACGCTGATCGGTGCGCGCGCCCTGCAAGGCGTCGGGGCCGCCTTCCTGATGACGCTGTCCATGGCCCTGATGCGCGAGACGGCGAGCGCGGGAAGCCTTGGCCGTGCCATGGGCCTGCTCGGCACGGTGTCGGCCCTCGGAACGGCGCTCGGGCCGACCCTCGGGGGCCTGGTGATCCCGATCCTCGGAGGGCGTGGCATCTTCTGGGTGCAGGTGCCGCTGGCGGCCATCGCCTCGGTGATGGCCTTTGCCTTGTTGCCGGCCCGGGTGCCCGCCGTGCAGCCGGACCTGATGCCACATGCCGACAGCGGGGGGCAGGGCAAAGGCAAAAGTCAGGGTGCGGGTCAGGGCAGGGCGGCTGCGGCTCCGCTGCGGGCCATGCTGCGCCACGGCCTCCTGCCGCATCTCATCGTCAACGTGCTGGTCGCCAACGTCATGATGACGACGCTGGTGGTGGCCCCGTTCTACCTCGGACAAGGCCTCGGCCTGACGGACACGCGGGTCGGCCTCCTCATGGCGGTCGGTCCGGTGATCTCGATCGTCAGCGGCGTCCCGTCCGGTCGGATGGTGGATGCCTGGGGAAGTCGCCGGGTGCTGCTGGTGGGCCTCGTCCTCATGGCCGCCGGCGCCTTCGCATTGGCCTTCCTGCCGAACAGGATCGGGGTTGCCGGCTATGTGCTGTCCATCCTCGTCCTGACGCCGGGCTACCAGCTGTTCCAGTCCGCCAACAACACGGAGGCGCTGGCGGATGTCGCACCGGACCGCCGCGGCACCGTTTCGGGGCTCCTCAACCTGTCGCGCAACCTGGGCCTGATCGGAGGCGCATCGCTCATGGGGACGGTCTTTGCGCACAGCGTCGGCACGAAGGCGCTGGCCCTCGCGTCCCCCGCCGCCATGGCCGGCGGCCTGCAGCGCACTTTCCTGCTGGCGGGCGGGATCGTCACGCTGGCGATTGTCGTCCAGGGGCTGGCGCGGCGGTGGGCGCGCGCCGCGCCGGCATGGCCTGCCGTCAGCGGATGAAGCGCCGGAGCGCCGTAACGCGCGACAGGAGCAGGATCGTCGCGACGGACGCGACGACCGTAACGGCGGTCGCGATGAGAACGTTGCCGAGGGTTGTCGCGGGCAAGAGCCACTGCACCCACCAGAGATGCAGAACATGGATGCAATAGAGGCCGAGCGTGTACCGGCCGAGGGCCGCGAGATTCCCGACCATGCGACCGCGGGGCGACAGGTTCAGGGCGATGGCGAAGACGCCGACCCCGAACGGCACCGTTCCCAGCGTATAGTCGATCGCTTGCGACGGCGTGGCAAGGTCTGCAAGCACGAGGGCAGCGCGTTCGACGCCGGAGAGAAGCAGGCCCAAGGCAGTGAGGGTCAGCGCGCCGCGCATCTCCGGTTGCCAGCCATGCTTCCGGAGGAGAAAGCCCAAGGCGACAAACAGGGCACCGAAAAAGGGCCCGTTCCGGAAATTCCAATGGACGGCGGGGCCCAAAGGCGCAGAGAGCGCGACGTAGTAGAGGCCGATGCCGTAGAGCAGCAGGCAGATGGCGACGAGCGCGCGATCGCCAAGGAAGCGCGCAATCACGAAGACGGTGATGACCGAGACGCCGAGCGAAGGAAGGAACCAGAGATGGTAGCCCGGGCCCCCGCCGACGACGAGCCCGACGATTGTGGCAAAACCGAAATCGACATGGAAGAGCCGCCAGGCAACGAGATAGACCAGCATCCAGACGATGTAGATCGCCAACAGGCGCTGGACGAACTTGCCGACAAAGGCGGAAAACTTGAGTGTGTCGACCTTGAGGAAGTATCCGGAGACGAGGAAGAAGAAGGGGACGGCGAAACGCGGCAAAATCTCGAGCGGGAGACCGTAGCGCGGTGGGAGGAACGGGCTCTTGGCGTGCAAAGCGACGATGAAGACGAAGGCCACGACGCGACAGGCGTCGATCCCGGACAGTCTGGCTTCGGCCGATAAGGCGGTCATCCGCAGGTTCTCTCATGAGGGAACCTGAATATTCGCTATTTCGTATTTAAGCGCAATATGCCCGACCTCAAACATAAGGAGGGGGTCGTCATTCGCCACGATCCCCGATCGCCGGATGTTTTCCGGAGGCGTGGGGGCATTGCGGCAAGCTCCTGTCTCGTCGGCGTCCGTGCAGCTCGCACTCTCGACGCATCACGTCACGCGGTGCCGGGCGACGGGTGGCCGTAAACCGCGTTGAACTCAAAACTGACAAGCACGGCAAGGCCCAAGGCAAGCATTGTGGCCAGTGTGAAGGCGAGAAGAAAGAGACCGAAGGCTTTTGACGGCCCGATGACGAGGTCCTGGACAAACCATCGAACCTGGCACTGCCCATACCAGGCCACGGCAACGATCAGCACAAGCAGGCCTGCGACCATGCCCTTCTGCAAAGGTAGGACGAGAAGATCGACGCCCAGTCCGACGGCGAAAACGAAGGGTGCGGCAACGAAGCACTGGCTGAAGAACGGTGGGCGAAGAGAGGTTCGGCTGAGCTTGACCGACTTCCACCGCAGCAGCGTGACGGCCATGCAGAGGGGATAGATTCCGAAGATCACGCCTCTCGCGATCATCAGGTTGGACCCTGCCGACGCGACTTCGGCCAGTCTGGCGGGATCGACGATAGAGGGTAACGCTGCTGCGAGGGCCTGTGAAAGAAGCAGGGTGATCAGCAGGAACAGCGGGGGGCTCAACGTATCGTCGTATTGGTCCTCAGGCCGGTCGGCCAGCTCCAGGTCCGCATAGCGCATCATGCTCAGAGGTCTCGTCACGGTGCGCCACATCGTTGCCGGGTAGAAGACGAGCCAACTGACAAGCTCGTACAGGAGCTCTTCGAGCGATTTGAGGAGCCTCATGAAGTCCACGTTCGTCTCCCCTCATGTCTGTTGTGCTTGTAACGGCGTCTCGAACAAAGCCTGTCGGTCTCGGTGCTCTTGCTGTTTCGAAGGTACAAAGGAAGGCGTCTAAAAATCTAGGGGCGGGCTCGCCCGAAGCGCTCGATGTCGGCATGTCCAAATACGGCGCCAGCTCTTCATTTCGCATCTGGATGCGGATCCGGCCTCTCATGAGGGCCTGCCGAGCGGCGCGGATGAAAGCCCGTCTGCCCGCCTGCTCCACATCAATTTCCGGAGTGGGCCGCGATCCTCGAACGGCAACCTGACCTTCGCCCGAATTTTACGGACTGGATGATGGGGTGGCCGATCGGATGAACCGATCCGACGCGGCGGGCGCGAGGTTGCTTGTGACGTATGCGTAGCGAATTTCAGGATTACCGTTTCAGAACTTCGTTTGAAAGCTATCTAGGAAACTTAGCCTCGCTATGACCTTGTCATAGTTAGTTATAGGCACTGTGTCGCGTAACTGGATGCAATCTGTTCACCCGATGCCCGATGGACTCTCGGTTGATTCTCGCCGTACTACTCGGATGAGATGGCATTTGGGGGCGGCATGGCAAAAGACGATGTGCAGAAAATCTTACAGACTAAGATCGCGCTGTCCTCGCTGATGGGCGAAGCCGGTGCGACTCAAATGGCAGGGGCGCGGGACGAGTTGCTCAAAGAAAAGACGGAAATCGATTGGGAGAAGTGCGCCAGAGCACGAGCCCATTTCTTTAGAGACGGTTGGCTTAACTAGTAGCGCCGAGCTCCAACCAATAAGGCGCTTTTTTGGACAAGCCCATGAAACAACGTCTTGAACGCCACAATCTGTTGAGGAAGCTAGAACCGCTGCAGGAAGAGCAGCTAGCAGTTAGCCTTCTCAAGTTTTTTTCGCCCGCTGAAAACGAGCATTGGCTGAGGGTTTTGAATAGGCCGGCCGACCCAGGCACGATGACTCCTCTACGTGTCTTTGACTACCTAGAAAGTATGAAAACAATTGATGTAGATTCACATCGGCACCTATCGCGCGTCTTGAATATGACCAGGGTGTTGGAAAGAGAAGGGTTCCTAGAGCAGCGCGGCGGGAGCCAGTATACAGCAGCGTTCATCACCCTTTTTGAAGCCACTTCTCGACAGCTAAAGGGCACCCTCCTTCTGGGTAAAGCTCTTGGCCATGCTCACATTGCGCACAAGTTTCAGAGTTCACTTGTTCATGTGGTAGGAAAAGATGCTGCTGGAGATGTTCACGGTGGGACAGGCACGCTTTTCTCTAACAACGCGATATTGACCTGCGCACATGTTGTAAGGGACATGGATGTCGATCGAGAACTGATGGTTACGGGAAAGCGGATTGGCGTGCGCGACATCGTGACTAACGATGATGATGATGTTGCAATCATCTTTCTGGATGATGATGTAGTCTCCCCGCTGCCAGATCTCGCCTTTCGTCCCGCTCACCTTCTCGAAAACATTATGATCTGTGGGTATCCTCCGATCGCGCGTTCAATCGAGCCTCGGCCAACATTCCATCGCGGTGAGATAGCCGCATTGGACGTCCCAACGTTCGATAGGCAACATGTTGATCTTTTTAGTGCGATCGCTCGGCCGGGAAACAGCGGAGGCCCCTGTAGTCTCAGTGGAAGGACAGGTCGTCGGCTTAGTGTCACGACAACTTGAGTTCAGGGAAGCGACTCAGTTTCCATTCTTCGCATCAATTCCGTCGGAAGTGCTAAAACGCGCCGTTTTAAAGGCCAGCGGAGGAATGACCGAGTTACCTTGGGAAGATTACAATTGACGTATCGGCTAACACGAACAGGGTGAAGCTTTGAATGTTCGCCGGAATACCTTTGAGGCCTGCTTTGACACGGGTCCCGGAAAACTGAAAATTCTAATTTCTTGTGTCAAAATTCCGGAAAATCGCGTCCGGCTACATCCGTCGCAAACGCCAAAACGTCACGCCGGCGACAGTCAGCAGCGCGGACGATAGACAATCGTGAAGGCAAAAATTTTGGTAGCGGGAGAGGGACTCGAACCCCCGACACGCGGATTATGATTCCGCTGCTCTAACCACCTGAGCTACCCCGCCGCCGGATGCGACCTTGGTCGGTCGCTTTCGGTGGGCGGCTTATAAGATGGGGTTCAGGGGGGTGTCAAGCGATGGCGGAAAAAAAGCGGGGCTGGGGGAGGGGCGTCGTCGGCGACGCCCCGGGCGGGCTGGCGCCGACCGGTTTCAGGCGGCCGCAGGGGCGTCCAGAAGGTGGCGCAGGGCCTGTTCGGCAGCGGGTTCGCGCTCGGAGCGCAGGATGAAGCCGCCGCCATAGACGCGGGCGTCCTCGCCGGGGCCGGAATAGAGCGCGCAGGCCTGGCCGGGTGCGATGCCGGCTTCGCCTTCCATCAGTTCGACGGTGATGCCGGCGGCATCGACCGTCAGGCGCGCGGGGGCGGGAACCTTGGTGGAGCGCACCTTGGCGTAGCAGGCGAGGCCCTCCGCCGGCAGGTCGGCCAGGGGGATGTCGCCCAGCCAGTTCATGTCGCGCAGCGCGACGCGGCGGGTCTCTAGCGCCTCGCGCGGGCCGACGATGACGCGGCAGGAGCGTGCGTCGAGATGCACGACATACAGCGGCTCGCCCGTGGCGACGCCGATGCCGCGGCGCTGGCCGACCGTGTAATGCAGGATGCCGTCGTGGCGGCCGAGCACACGCCCGTCGAGATGGACGATATCGCCGGCGAGCGCCGCATTGGGCTTCAGCTTGGAAACGATGTCGCTGTACTTGCCCTGCGGCACGAAGCAGATGTCCTGGCTGTCGGCCTTCTTGGCCACGACGAGGCCCATGTCCTCGGCCAGGGCCCGGGTTTCCGCCTTGGTCAGGTGGCCGAGTGGAAAGCGCAGATAGTCGATCTGCTCCTGCGTGGTGGCAAACAGGAAGTAGCTCTGGTCACGATCGGCATCGGCCGGACGATAGAGCGAGCGGCGGCCGGGAAAGCCCGGCTGCGGATTGGGGCGCGAGCGGATGTAATGCCCGGTGGCCAGCGCATCGGCACCGAGATCGCGCGCCGTCGCCAGGAGATCCGCGAACTTGACCGTCTGGTTGCAGGCAACGCAGGGAATCGGCGTCTCGCCGGCGATGTAGCTTTCGGCAAAGGGATTGATGACCGTCTCGCGAAAGCGCTGTTCATAGTCGAGCACGTAATGCGGGATGCCGAGCACCTCGCAGACGCGGCGGGCATCGTCGATATCCTGTCCGGCGCAGCAGGAGCCGGCGCGATGGACGGCCGCGCCGTGGTCGTAGAGCTGCAGCGTGATGCCGAAGACGTCATAGCCCTCCCGCTTCAGGATGCCCGCAACGACGGAGCTGTCGACGCCGCCGGACATGGCGACCACGACGCGGGTATCTTCGGGCTTGCGGTCGAAATCGAGGCTGTTCACGAGAAAAGGTCCGCTTCTGTCGGATGACCGGTGCGGCATCGGCGCCTGCACCTTGTTCACCGCAATATAAAAGGTCGCACGGGCCTCTACAAGCGCTGCGCGTCATCGCGCTCCCGAAGCACCGATCGCGAAGCCCCCATCCCGAAGGGCTCGATCCGAAGGCCCCAATCCCAGAGGCCTCGATCCCGGAGGGATCGGCGTCGAGGGTTTCTGCGGGCTCGGGCTTAGGGCTCAGATGATCTTCAGGCGCATGGCGCGGGCAATGGCCTGCATGCGGTTGACGGCGTCGAGCTTGCGGGCGGCGGTCTTGAAATAGCTGCTGACCGTATAGGCCGAGATGCCGAGGATGATGGCGATCTCGTCGCTGCTCTTGCCGGCCGCGGCCCAGCGGAGACACTCGATCTCGCGGGCCGAAAGCTTCTCGCGGGTCGTGACGCCCGCATCCATGGCGCGCTCCAGCCGCTCGAACAGCTGCAGGAGCACGTAATAGAGTTCCGCCGCCTCGATGCCGTGCGGCGCGTCGCGGCTTCCCGAGAGGGTGACGATGAACGGGTCGGCATAGGTCGTGTGCATCAGCACGGCCAAGGTGAAGGCCATGGAGGGGGCGATCTGGAGAGAGGTCACGGGCTTGCCGCGAAGGCCGAGCAGGGTGGCCGTCTCCCGGAAGACGGGCAGCTTCGTGTGGCGCAGATCCTCCACCAGGCGGCTCAGGCGAAAGATGTCGAGCGCATCGTAGCCGCGCACCAGATCCGCCGGCCAGCTGCTGACAACGAGCCGCTCCGCGAAATTCTGCTGGTCGCCGGCGGGAACGCGCACGATCATGAAGTTGTCGAAGCCGAATTCGGCGGCGCATTGCCGCATGAGGCGCAGCACCTCGTACTCCGTCTGGACGGCGGAAGGATCGGGGCTGGCAGACAGCAGGCTCGATTTCCTGCCGCTTACCGTTTCATCCACGTCGGACATAGCGTCATCACCCCTGCCGGCCTGGCCGGCTCCCTGTTTCCTGCGTTTCCTGCGATGTGTCTGCCTGCTCCCACCTGCCGCCGGCCTGCCGGCACAACGGTCCCGTCATCCGCGTGTCATTGTCTGCTGGCAGCATGGCGCTCTATTCCCGCTCACGCGGGCGCTCTGCCGTCATCAGACACTGTCAGTCTAGCGGAATACCGATCCGAACGCATCCGGGGATGCAAAGGAGAGAGATCTCGAAACCCTTGCGGCCTTCGAAGCAGATATTCTGCAGCCTGCCGACATCGCCGACTTGCGCGGCCAGCACCCGTCGCAAGAAAAAAGCGTCCCGTCAGCCCGCGCGCATCGCACGTCTCTGCATTGCATCGATTTATATGTAAAACTTACAAGTTTTGAAACCCGCGCTTTCGCATGGCAGCCATGCGGGGACGATGGCGGTCCGCAGGCCCTGTTTCCCGGGATTTCCCCCTGCTTTTCCGTGTGCCGCGCCGTGATACAATCGCGGCCTGCATGCGGCATCCGCGCCGCCTGAGCGCGGGCGAAAGGGCGAAAAAAGGCCGTTCTTTCCGTGCCGTCTTCACCCTTTCCGGCAAGTCATTCGAATGATGGATAAATTGTGTCGCGGAGCTTAGGCAAATCTTAAATGTGGCAGGCTAGGCTCGCGGAATATGGTCTTGAGTATGTGTAGAGAGTCCAATGACCGAAATGGTACGACCCCGCGTGAAGTATGTCATCGGCCCGGATGGCAGCCCACTGACGATTGCCGATCTTCCTCCGGCGAACACGCGGCGCTGGGTGATTAGACGGAAGGCAGAAGTGGTGGCGGCCGTTCGCGGTGGCCTGCTGAGCCTGGAAGAAGCGTGCGAGCGCTATACGCTGACCGTGGAGGAGTTCCTGTCGTGGCAGGCCTCCATCAACGATCACGGCCTCGCCGGATTGCGCACGACGCGCATCCAGCAATATCGCCACTGACCCCTCAGGAGGTCAGGCCTATCGATGGGCGGCCGCGGCATATGTCGCGGTCGCCCATCCGCGTTCTCCAACCGGTGCTGCGTCGTGTCTGACCCCGCGTCCGGCACGGCGTCCCCCTGGGGCACGGCGGCAGCGTTAGGATCGACGGGAGGATGGCGGGTTCAGGATCGGCGCGAGCCGCACCCGCCGGGGCCTGGCTGAAGGGCAGGGACGAGTTCACGGGCAGCAACAAGGGCAGCGTGGCCGCGGGCCGCTATAAAGGAGCAGCAAGCGCCGATCCTGCGCTTTTTTGCGTCCGGCAACCGCGAGGCGAGGGGCGGACAGGCTTCGCGCAAGCTCCTTGGCTTACCGATCATCCTCTGTGTCGATCTTTGCGCACGAGGAGCACAAAGGCCGGCCGGAGACATGAGCTGAAAGCACGACGACGACAGCCGCGCTTCGGAGCGAGGCGCGGTGTCGTCGGTCAGGCTGGTCTGCCGAACAGTTTCGACTGTCGGCAGAACGGATCAGGCGCGCAGCCGCACGAGACCGTCGCGTTCTTCGAGGGCGGAGGCCTTGGCGAATTCTGCCTGGACCTCTTCCAGAGCGAGTTCGGCCGCGTCCTGCTGAACTTTCAGTTCCCGTACCGACACTTGCAGATTGTCGGCCCGCTGGCGGGCTGCCTTTGCAAAGGTCGGATAGGCAAAATGGGACGGATCCGAAATGCCAGACTTTTTCTCCTCGAAGGCGATCTGATGCTCCAAATCCTTGGTCATCCTTTCGAATTCGGCCATCATCATCTGAAGCTGCTTCAGTTGACGCTGTTTGTCCTTCACCTGAAATTCCTTCAGGCGGACAAGGCTCTCACGTGACTTCATACGCAATACTCCCGCGGTGCGAGACCCGGCATCTCACTTGCAACCCTTGCCGAAGGCTCATGCCTGCAGCGCCGCGAAAAAATCCCAGCGATCTTAACAAATGCCTACCGCTGGTAACGTTTCGTTTACGGGCATAGTTAATCCTAGGGACGATCATTTAAGGCCCGGTAAATGGCCAACGCGAAATCTGATGCTTTGGTCTTTTGACGAATCTCTGGAGTCCGATAGGGCGCCCGGCTCACCTTGAGGGTGAGAAGGTCGTTTTATCAAAATCAAACAAAATCAAGGGGCTGACAAAAATATTTAACAAAGGATGTGCACCTTGCCAGAGGGAATCAGAATTTGTTAACCATTTGGTGGCAAGCTCCAAATCAGGCAACGACTGGATCCGTTTAGCGTCAGGCAGCCTTGCGATACCTTTCGGCGGCGGAAAAGGGGACAAACATATGCGGGTTCTGCTTATCGAGGACGACAGCGCGACAGCGCAGAGCATCGAGCTGATGCTTAAGTCCGAGAGTTTCAATGTGTACACCACCGATCTCGGTGAAGAGGGCGTCGATCTCGGCAAGCTCTATGATTACGACATCATCCTGCTCGACCTCAACCTGCCCGACATGTCGGGCTACGAGGTGCTCCGGACGCTTCGCCTGTCCAAGGTGAAGACGCCGATCCTCATCCTCTCCGGCATGGCCGGCATCGAGGACAAGGTCCGCGGCCTCGGCTTCGGCGCAGACGACTACATGACCAAGCCGTTCCACAAGGACGAGCTCGTGGCGCGCATCCATGCGATCGTTCGCCGCTCCAAGGGCCATGCCCAGTCCGTCATCTCGACCGGCGAACTGATCGTCAACCTGGATGCCAAGACCGTGGAAGTCGGCGGCCAGCGCGTTCACCTGACGGGCAAGGAATACCAGATGCTGGAGCTGCTTTCGCTCCGCAAGGGGACGACGCTCACCAAGGAAATGTTCCTCAACCACCTTTATGGCGGCATGGACGAGCCCGAACTGAAGATCATCGACGTCTTCATCTGCAAATTGCGCAAGAAGCTGGCCAATGCCGCAGGCGGCGCCAACTACATCGAGACCGTCTGGGGCCGTGGCTACGTGCTGCGCGAACCGGAAGGCGATCTCGCCGAGAGCGCCTGATCTCCCGGATGTCTTGAGCGCCGTCGGCGATCATGCATCCCGCAGTGCAGGATCGCCGTTCGTCGGTGCCGACCGACCCGCCCTCGTGGCGGGTTTTTCGTTTTGGCCAGTTCGTCCCGGCCAGTGTCTTGGCGAGTTCGTCTCGGCCGTCTGGCAACCGTTCGGCAGCCGCGCCACGCGCCCTGCGCTGCGCAACAAAAAAGGCCGCCGGGAAGGCGGCCGTTTGCGGAGGGGAGGGACGTTTTGGAAATGTCGACGTCAGGCAGCGGCGGCGTAGGCGCCGAACACGCTGGTCAGAATCTTGCGGTCGAACGGCTTCAGCAGGAAGTCGTCGGCGCCGGCGCGCTTGCCGGCCATCATCTTGCGAAGATCCGCCTCGATGACGCAGTAGTAGATGCGCACAGACTTGCCTTCGGACATCACGCGAATGTTTGCGATGAGCTCCAGGGCGCCATCGAGCCCCGCATCAACGATAATGATGTTCGGCAGTTCGGCTTCGCATCGCGCCAGCGCGTCGAGGCCGTTGGCGGCTTCGGAAACCAGAAAGCCCATGCCGGAGAGGATGCGCTTGCCGACCTTGCGCACCACGTCGGAGTCGTCGGCGATCATCAAGCGCTGCATGGGGGCTCCTTTGTCCTTTCATTCCCGTCATCGCGACGTCGGTCGCGTCCGCGGGCAGAAAACCGCCCGCGCGGTGCGTCAACGTCCGGTTGCGCATGTCCATCATCCGGCAGGCCGGAGCGATGTCATGTGCGCGTCGGGAGAATATTAGGCGCCTTTGGCAAACAAACCGTTACCGCAGACCTCAGGAAACCGAGGAGGCCATGAACACGATCTCTTCCGGCGTCGGAAGGATTTCGATCTTCATGCCGGCTTCGTCCGCAAGGAGCACCGTGTAGTAGGGCTGGATGGTGTGGGCGTCGACCGCCTCTTCGAGCGTGCCGGACAGAAGTTCGACAAGCTTGGGTGGTACCCGCATCATCTTGCCGCGCACGACGAGCTTGAAGACGGCCTCATATTCCGGGTTTTCCAAGGTCACGTCGAGCGAGCCGCCGCGCGGAATGGCGCCATAGGCGATAAGGAAGAGGTTCAGCAGCAGCTTGACGCGGTTCTTCGGGATGATGACGCGCGGGCCGGTCCAGCTGATCTCGGTCTTCTTTTCGACGATCGCGAAATCGCGCGCCGCCTTTTCCGCTTCACCCGTGTCGATCGACGCGCCGACCGAGCCGGAGGCGCCGAAAGCGAGGCGGGCAAATTTCAGGCGGACGGCGGCGTTCAGTGCGCTCGTGCGGATGAGGTCCATCGCGTCGGCATCGGCGCCGCCTTCGTCCAGTAACTCGAGGCCATTGTTGATGGCGCCGACCGGCGAGATGATGTCGTGGCAGACGCGGCTGCACAACAGGGCAGCGAGATCGGGGCCGGTCAGGGTGAGGTTCGGATTCTTTTCCATCGTCGTGTCCTTAAAGGTCGCCCTTGCCGATCATCCCGGTGCGCGACGGGTTCGCGCAGGGCCGTTTTCGGGGATTGTTTAGCGGGTGAAGATTGCGCGGACGTGGCGCGTTCGGTGCAGCCATAATGACACCATGTTTGGTAAACCAATTGTTAAGATGATGGGTTCAGAGTGGCGGAATCCCGGGCCGGGAGCGAGGACAGGCACGGCTTGCGCCTGTCGCACGTCATCGGCCCTGCGAAAACGGAGGATTCGATGCTGCCGAGATCGACATGTGCACCCTCGAAGGATGCCGCCACCCGCATGCCGCGGCGCGGCCTGCTGTCTGCCGTGAAAGCCGTCCTGTTCGGCGCTTTTGCCCTGTGTGTGACGGTCTCCACCGCGTCCGCGCAGGCGGCCAACAGCGCGTCGCAATATTCCATCCAGGAGATCGTCGATGCCGGTCACGGCTTCTTCGGATCCACCTCCGGCGGTCTGGCCAAGGTGGTCGAGCGCGCCTTCGAGAGCTACGGACTGCCGAACGGCTATATTCTCGGCCAGGAAGGATCGGGCGCCTTCGTCGCCGGTCTGACCTATGGCGAGGGCAGTCTGAACACAAAGAATGCCGGGCAGCACAGCGTCTACTGGCAGGGTCCTTCGCTCGGCATCGACGCCGGGGGGCAGGGCAGCCGCATCATGATGCTCGTCTATAATCTTCCGAGCGTGCCGAGCCTCTACAAGCGCTTCGGCGGCGTGTCCGGTTCGGCCTATGTGGTGGCCGGTGTCGGCATGACGGTCCTGACGGACGAGCACATCGTGCTCGTGCCGATCCGTACCGGCGTCGGCGCACGCCTCGGCATCAATGTCGGCTATCTCAAGCTGACCCAGCAGCCGACCTGGAACCCCTTCTGAGCCATCTCCGGGCCGGGGACCCCGCGTCCGGATCTCGTGGTTGCCGATGGCCGCATGCTTCTGTCGTGCGGCCTCTTCGTCGCATGCTTGCCAAGTCCGGGCCGAGCGCGAATAATGATGGCAAGGGGATGAAGCCCTTGTCCAACCGCCTGTGAAGTGACCTCCGCGTGATCCAATTTGCACTGATGTTCGCCCTGGGTTTTCTCTCTGCGGTTCTGCTCGGCGCGCTGGTCGCGCCCGTCGTCCATCGGCGGATCGTGCGGTTTGCGGAAGACCGGCTGAAGGCGACGACGCCGCTCTCGCAGCAGGAGGTGCGTGCCCAGAAGGATGCGGCGCGCGCGATCTATGCTGCGGAGAACGTCCGGACCAGCCAGACGCTGAAGCGTGAGCGCGACAAGGCGATCGCGCTGATGCTCGCGCGCGAAAAGGCCGAGCAGGAGATGCGCACCGTGCGTGCCGAGAACGAGGATCTTCGGGCCCAGCTGGACGTGATGAATGTGGAAGCGGGCGACCTGCGCTCCGGCATCCGGCTTCTCGAGCAGCATATCGAGCGGTTGAAGGAGGCGCTGGCGTCGCTGGAAACGGATTATGCGGCAAAGACCGAGCAAGCGGCCGTGCTTGCCCGTCAGCTCGACCGGGTCTCGGGCGACCTCGACGAGATGCGGGCGGTGTCCGCCGCCGAAGCGCTCCAGATCGACGAGCTTCATGCCCGCGCCGGCGGTCTGCGCGACGAGCGCGAGACCCTGCGCGACGAGCGGCGTCGCGCGAGCGAAAAGGCAAAGGCCCTCGAACTGAAGCTCGAGCAGCAGGAGGTCCGCGCAAAGCAGGTCGAATCCCGGTTGACGACGGCCAATGCGCTTCTGGCCGACCGCGAGACAAGCCTCCAACGGGGTCGCGCGGAAATCGACCGTCTGATGACGCGCGTGCGCGAGATGACATCGGATCTGGCGACGGCGCTTCAGGCCCTGCGCGCGGCCGGAATCGAGACCCGTCTGGCGGGCGGAGACGCGGCTGGGGGAGACGCGGCTGGCGAGGCCGTGCGTCCACCCGTTGCCGAGGAGACCGCAATCGCCATGCCGGCACCCGAGGGGATCACGCGCCTTCCCGCACAGACCCTTCCGTCGCCGGACGAGCTGAGAGCCGAGGCCGGCGCATTCCTTGATCGGCTTGTCTCTGCCGATCCCGGGGAGGATGCAGCGCTGCGCAATGACCTGCTGACGATTGCGGCCGGCATGACGGCCCTGACCGCGCGCAACGAAGGCGCGGCGTCGCCCATTCCGGCCTTGCTGGCCCGCGAGACCGCGGACGCCGGCACGCCGACGCTGGCCGCGCGCACCCGCTCGCTTCTTGCCTCCACCTCCTGATGAACGTCGCCCGAACGTGTGCAGCGGTTTCGGCAAACGACATGCATCACAACACGACCTGAAAGCGCGTTGCGTGAATCGTTTTTCACGCAACGCGCTCTAGACGCGGTAAGACGATCGCGTTCAGACGATCGCGTTCAGCTGCGCGATCCGGTGCAGGGCGATACCGGTGGCGGTGGCGACGTTGAGACTGTCGAGACCGGGCTTCTGCCGGATGCGCGCGGTCCGGATCGCCGCCAGGATGGCGGGCGGCAGGCCTTCGCCCTCGGCGCCGACGACCAGCGCCGTGCGGCGCGCCGGCGGGATGTCGTCCAGATCGGTCTCACCACGCGGCGACAGGCCCCAGAGCGCGAAGCCGCGGTGTTCGATGGCGGCGAGCAGGCTGCCGACCGATCCCTCGCGCACGAAGGGAACAGTCAGCACCGCGCCGACGGACACGCGGATCGCCTTGCGATACAGCGGATCGCAGCAGGTTTCATCCAGAAGCACCGCACTCGCACCGAAGGCGGCCGCATTGCGGAAGATCGCGCCGACATTGTCGTGGTTGGAAAGGCCGCAGGCGGCCAGGATCAGGGCATCGTCCGGCAGGCGCGCCAGCACGTCTGCAAGCCTCTGCGGTTTTTGCCGCAGGCCGATCGCGAGCACGCCCCGATGCATGTCGAAGCCGGCAATCGCGTTGAACACGCCCGCGTCCGCGAGGAACACCGGCACCGTGTCGTCGAACTGGGCGAGAATGTCCGCCACCCCGGCATGACGGCTTTCGAGAAGCAGGATCGCCTCGGCCGTGAACGGCCCCGCAGCGC
This sequence comes from Rhizobium sp. Leaf384, assembly GCF_001424065.1. Lineage (GTDB taxonomy): Bacteria > Pseudomonadota > Alphaproteobacteria > Rhizobiales > Rhizobiaceae > Ferranicluibacter. The sequence goes on along the minus strand of NZ_LMQE01000006.1, from coordinate 132,786 downwards.
GGGCGGATGCCGCGAGCATGCGCAGCACCACGGTTCCCTCCGCGATGAAGCGGTTCTGCCGCCCCGTCAGGTCGCGCTCGCGAATCGAGACGAACGCGGCGATGCGCGGATCCGCCGGATCCGTGATGCGCGTTACCCGGCGCTCGGCGTCCGCCACGGTCAGTTCGCGGACACGGTGACGTCGGCGACGATCCGGTTGGCGGCAATGTCGTAGACGAGCGCCTTGCGAACGCCGAAGAGCGTACCGAAGAACAGGATCTGCCCGCCGGACAGCGACGTCTGCGCGATCTCGAAGCCTTGCGGAAGCAGGGCGGTGGCCGTCAGTGGCGCGTCGCTCGGCACGCCGGCCCCGGTGTTGGCAAGCGTCCCTGCCAGCTGTGGCGCGTCGCTCGGGCGCGTGACCTTGTAGACAATCGCGCCCAGCACGGCCATAAGCATGACCAACATCACACCCGCCGAGACCAGCTGCAGGCGGATCATCTTGCGGCGAACGTTTTCCATGACCGGATCGAGCGGCTTTTCGTCCTGTTCGTCAGGTTCCTGGAGCGACATGGGCGGTTTGACCTCACGGATTGAGCAAGAATGAACGACCCCTTTAAACAAGCGGCAGCCCCAAGGAAAGTCCTGACGGCGGACGAGGATGCATCCGGGCGCATGGATGCGTGGCTGACCGAGCAGATGGACGGCCTTTTCTCGCGCAACCGCATCAAGGCCCTGATCGAGCAGGGCGCCGTGCGCGTCAACGGCAAGCCGGTTCTGGAGCCCAAGCGCAAGGTGCAGCAGGGCGACCTGTTCGAGATCGGCATGCCGGAGCCGGACGATCCCGAGCCCAAGGGCGAGGCTATCCCGCTCGATGTCCTCTATGAGGACGACGACGTGATCGTGCTGATCAAGCCACCGGGCCTCGTCGTGCATCCCGGCGCAGGCAACTGGACGGGGACGCTGGTCAACGCGCTGATCCATCATTGCGGCGACAGCCTGTCGGGCATTGGCGGGGTCAAGCGGCCGGGCATCGTCCATCGCCTGGACAAGGACACGAGCGGCGTCATGGTCGTGGCGAAGAACGATCTCGCCCACCGGCATCTCTCTGACCAGTTTGCCGACCATGGCCGCACGGGGCCGCTGGAGCGCGCCTATGCCGCCATCGTCTGGGGGCGTCCGCGCGGACTGCGCGGGACCATCGACGCACCCCTCGGACGCGCTGGCGACCGGATCAAGCGGGCGGTGAAGAAGCACGATGCCGATGATGCCCGCGAGGCGATCACCCACTACGAAGTCACCGAGCGCTATCACGAAAAGCCGGACGCGACGGCGCTCGCGGCAATGGTCGAATGCCGCCTCGAAACGGGGCGCACGCATCAGATCCGCGTGCACATGGCCTATATCGGGCATCCGCTGATCGGCGACGTCGATTACGGCGCGGCGTTCCGGACGAAATCGAACCTCCTGCCGGAAGCGGCCAAGGCGACCGTCGACCGGTTCCCGCGCCAAGCGCTGCATGCGTTCATGCTGGCGTTCGAGCACCCATCCACCGGCGAAACCATGCGGTTTACCTCGCCGCTTCCCGCCGACATGCTGGAGCTGGCAGCCGCGCTCAAGGCGTGACGGTTGTCATTGGCCGACAGGCCAGCCGCGAAATCTTGGCGCGCCTATGCATCCTTTTGCAGAGGCCGGCGTTTTCCCCGCATCAACAGCCTCATCCAAAGCGAAGGGAAGACATCATGATCGACGCCAGCCACATCAAGGAACATGCCGAAGTCATCAGCGCCGATGGCGTACACGTCGGAACCGTCGACGGTGTCGAAGGCCAGCGCATCAAGCTGACCAAGAAGGACAATCCGGTCGGACATCAGGATCACCATCATTTCATCGACCTGTCGCTGGTCGACAGCGTCGATGGGAACCGCGTCCGCCTGAGCGCCAAGAGCGACGAGGCGTTCTTGTCCGAACAGGAAGACGACGGCGCCGCCATCCACTGAGATCGGTCGTGCAACGGGTCTCTCCCGTATCTGTGGAGAGACCGGACCGGCTTTTGAAAAATGGCACGAGGGGTTGAATTCAGCGCCGTCGTGCCGATCTAACCGAGATATCCCGAAGCCCAAGGATGGGGTCGCAATCGCGCGGCTGCATCCTTGAATCGTGCGCGGCGCGTTCTTATCTTGGTGACCTGTGGGGTCGAAGGACCCACATCCCGGCTGGCCAGATGGAAGCCGGAACGAGAAAGGGGTGCACAATGGCCCGGAGTACGATGCCGACACTGACCGCCGGCGAAGGTGGTCTCAATCGATATCTCGATGAAATCCGCAAGTTTCCGATGCTGGAGCCGCAGGTCGAGTACATGCTCGCCAAGCGCTATCAGGAACATGACGACCGCAAGGCTGCCCACCAGCTCGTGACCAGCCATCTGCGCCTCGTGGCGAAGATCGCCATGGGCTATCGCGGCTACGGCCTGCCGATCGGCGAGGTGGTGTCCGAAGGGAATGTGGGCCTGATGCAGGCCGTGAAGAAGTTCGATCCCGAGCGGGGCTTCCGCCTGGCGACCTATGCGATGTGGTGGATCAAGGCGTCCATCCAGGAATATATCCTGCGCTCCTGGTCGCTCGTGAAGATGGGGACGACCGCCAATCAGAAGCGTCTGTTCTTCAACCTGCGTCGCCTCAAGGGCAAGATCCAGGCACTTGACGATGGCGACCTCAAGCCGGACCAGGTGAAGCAGATCGCGACCACGCTGAACGTGTCGGAGGCCGAGGTCATTTCGATGAACCAGCGGCTTTCGGGCGACGCGTCGTTGAACGCGCCGATCAAGGCCGGCGAGGGCGAATCCGGCCAGTGGCAGGATTGGCTGGTGGACGACCACGAAAGCCAGGAAGATATCCTGATCGAACAGGACGAGCTGGAAAACCGGCGTTCGCTGCTGTCGGGCGCGATGGACGTGCTCAACGATCGCGAGCGCCGCATCTTCCAGGCCCGACGTCTGACGGAGGATCCGGTTACGCTGGAAGAGCTTTCGAGCGAGTTCGACATCAGCCGCGAGCGTGTTCGTCAGATCGAGGTTCGTGCTTTCGAAAAGGTGCAGGATGCCGTCCAGAAGGCTGCTCTTGCCAGGGCACAGGCACTTCGGGTTGTCGAAGACGCCTGAGACTACACGTTTTTGTGATGATAAATCTTGCGCCCGGCCGCACCTGCAGGCCGGGCTTTTTCGTCTAGCGTATCAGGGAGAATGCACCACTGCGTAAAATGCCGTGACCGAGATTAGCGTTTTGATGCCGAAAGGCAGGTACACATCCAGAGAGTCGGACACGAGACCGAGCGGTTTCGTGTCGGTGGTTTGGAGGACATCCGGATGAGGCAGGCCATGCAAAAGACGATCGAGGATGTCGCCATGCCAAGATTTCACCGGACGGATGCCGGGAAGCAGACGCGAACGGCATGGCCGACCCTGCGGATCATCGCGCTTATTTGCGCGTTTGCCATCTCGGTCGGGTTCTGGGTCGGTGCTTATCTTTTGCTGCGCCTGATCTGGTAGCGCAGAACTCCGCATGAGGCTCCCCGGTCGGCGCGGACCGTCGAGCCCTTCCGCGGACGCGTGAAACGTCCGTCAGCCGGCAAAGCGTTCCATGACGAAGCTGTCCGGCGATCCCGAGATCACGCGATTGGTTTTTCCGAGCGAGACGGAACTCATCGAAACTGTCGGTGCATCCGCCTGCGAGAAGACGGCGGCGGTCATGAAGGTTGCGGTGAGGGCAAGATAGGCTGTCAGGGCTGCAGATCGTATCGACATGGCAATTCTCCTGGTTTTGCGCACAACGCGCGCATTTCTCCGAAGTTCCGTTCGATCGTGAGGCCATGTCGTTTCGCGGCGGCCCGCGCGGGTTTCCGCTCCGCTCAGGGCTTTCAGGCTTGCCCGGACGGCATGGCCGTCTAAGGTGGCGGACAGGAGAGCCTGCCCGCCCGGAGCCGCCGATGACCTTCGATATCCGCATTTGCCTTGGGCGCTTGGATGGGCGCCTGGATCGGAACCTTGCCGATCGGCGGGAGGCGCCGGCATCATGAGCCTTGATATCACCCCACCCAGCCTCGGGCAGAGCGAGCGCAACGCTGCCGACAGCGCCGGCGGACTGCCGGCCGGCGGCTTCAATGCGCTCGTCCCGGAGTTCGACGTGATCGATATCGGTCGCAGCCTGAACTTCTGGTGCGATCTCCTCGGCTTCCGCATCGCCTATGACCGGAAGGCTGCAAACTTCGCCTATCTCGAACGCGAGGGCGCACAAGTGATGCTGTCGCAGATCAACGGTGCCTGGGTCACGGCGCCCCTGGAGCCGCCCCTCGGCCGTGGCATCAACTTCCAGATCGCGGTGTCCGACATATCCGACATCGCGGCCCGTCTCGAGGCGGCCGCATGGCCGCTGTTCCGTGGCGTGCAGGATGTCGTCTACAATGTCGGCGGGCGGGACGTGGTCTCGCGCGAGCTTCTGGTGCAGGATCCGGACGGCTATCTCGTGCGCCTCGCGCAGAGCCTGCCTCCTGGCGAACTGCCGCGAGCCTCCGCGCCGTGATCGCGCGTCCCTGTCGCTGCGGCCTTGCGGAGACGCGTCCGGTCTGTCTTCCGTTCAGCCTCGGTAAAGCATACGGGAAGATCGCGGCCCGCCGCTTGCGTCGCGTCTTCGATGAAGGAAAGATGGTAGGTGAGATGTTCAGGGGAGTCGCGTAAGACGGAAAGCCCCGACCGCCGCGGTGTCGTCGCCTCGTCGGGTCCATTGCGAGGTATCGAGACATGACTGCTGCCGTTCATCCGTCGTCCGTGGAAGCTGCCCCCGATGCCGCTGCGTTCAAGCTTTCCATGCGTCATCTTGCTGGCGCCGTCTGCGTGATCACGGTGGGCGACGGCGAAGGGCGGACAGGTTTCACCGCGACGTCGGTGACCTCCCTGTCCGCAGACGTGCCATCCGTCATCGTCAGTCTGAACCGGACGTCGTCATCCTGGCCAGTGCTGGAACGCAGCGGCGGCTTCTGCGTCAATGTGCTGGCGGAAGGGCAGGAAGGCATCGCAAAGGCTTTTGCGGGGGCCGACGGGCGTCGGGGTGCCGAGCGCTATGCCGGTGCCGAATGGATCAAGCTCGACAGCGGTGGATGGGCGCTCGCCGACGCGCTGACCGTCATCGACTGCGGGCTGGACGAAGCACTGCACCGTCACACCCATGCCGTCCTCATCGGCCGGGTCCGCAGCGTGCATGTTCGCGAGGGCGCAGCGCCGCTGCTTTACTTCAACGGCAGTTTCCGCACGCTGCTTCCCGAATAGGCGGGCCTTGCCGCTTTTCCAGAACGTTCCCTCTTCACCATCGATATACCGCATCCCGGCGACCGTTCGACGTTCGCCGGGATGTTTCGTCATGCGCGTGGGTTGCGACTATTCCCGGGCCAGCAGACGCTTGTTCAGGAAAAGGGCCAGCATGGTGCAGATCGCGCCCGACAGCAGGTAGTAGCCCACGAAGGGCAGGCCGAACTTGCTCGACAGGCCGAGTGTGATCAGCGGTGCAAAGCCCGCGCCAAGGAACCACGCCAGGTCGGACGTAAACGCCGCGCCCGAATAGCGGTACCCTTGCGTGAAGCGCGAGGAGACCGAGCCCGCCGCCTGGCCGAAGGACAGGCCGAGCACGCCGAAGCCGGCGATGACGAAGGACGAGATGCCGGTCTGGCCCGCGCCGAGCAGGATGGGGCCGATGAAGCTGAAGATGGCGATGATGATCGCACCGATGACCAGCTGCTTGCGGCGACCGAAACGGTCGGCAAGGAGGCCCGAGGCGACGACGGTGATGATGCCGAGGCCGGCGCCGGCCACCTGAACCAGCATGAACGAGCCGATCGACTGGTCGCTGTTGAGATTGGTCCAGGCCAGCGGGAAGATCGTGACGACGTGGAACATGGCGAAGCTTGCCAGCGGTGCGAAGGCGCCGATCAGGATGTCGCGGCCATGGGTGCGGATCAGGTCGGTGAAGGGCACGGCCTCGAGCTCGTGACGCTCCAGCAGATCGCCGAAATCCTTCGTCATGACGAGGCGCAAGCGGGCGAAGAGGGCAACGACGTTGATCGCGAACGCCACGAAGAACGGGTAGCGCCAGCCCCAGGAGAGGAAGTCGGCTTCGGAGGTGTTGGCGACGAAGAAGCCGAACAGGATGCTGGCGAGGGCGAAGCCGATCGGCGCGCCGAGCTGCGGAATCATCGCGTACCAGCCGCGGTGCTTTTCCGGTGCATTCAGTGCGAGCAAAGAGGCCAGCCCGTCCCAGGCGCCGCCCAGCGCCAGGCCCTGGCCGATGCGGAAGATGGCGAGCAGGTAGATCGCCCAGACGCCGGCGTCCTGGTAGCTCGGCAGGAAGCCCATGCACACCGTGGAAATTCCGAGCAGGAACAGCGCGATGGTCAGCTTGGTGCCGCGACCGTAGGCCCGGTCGATGGCCATGAAGGCAATCGAGCCGATGGGGCGTGCGACGAAGGCGAGAGAGAAGATCGCGAAGGAATAGAGCGTTGCCGTCAGCGCGTCCGGTGCGAAGGGAAAGATCAGCCGCGGAAAGACCAGCACCGAGGCAAGGCCGAACACGAAGAAATCGAAGAACTCCGACATGCGTCCGATGATCACGCCGAGCGCGATCGAGCCCGGGGAGACCGGCGCATCGCCGTGGATCTGCCGGGCGTCGCGCTCCAGAGCGGAGGAAGAGGGTCCGCCGGACGTCTCTGCTATCGTTGTCATCGGGATGCCTCCATGCCGTCACAGGGCCGCGCGGTTCAACGCGTGCCGTCTTTTGAACGATGTTGATCAAACCAACACCGTTATCAAGGGCCCGCGGCGAGAAATTGTCCCCTGCGACGCTATGCCCTGTGTCCGGATGCGATCAATTCAAGGCCCAAGTCTCGACTTTTTCCGCGCAATGCATATCTCGCATACAGGCAGGCCGATCCGGAAGCTTGTGGACGACGCGCCGTCGCGAATGGCGAACCGAGCCCGAGCGGTCTATCGACGCGGCAGCACGTTTTGCCGCAGGGCATCATTTTTGCTGCGGTGCGACCAAACACCTCATATCGTTCGTGGTCGCAGGGTATTACTCGCAGGGCACAGACAACGAAAAGAGCATTGGACCATGGCGAACCTCTATCGACACGCTTGTCGCATCCTCATGCTGCCGCTGCTGGCGGGGCTTGCCGGCTGCAACATGGTGGTGATGTCTCCCTCGGGCGACATCGCAGCACAGCAGCGCGACCTTATCCTGGTCTCCACCTTCCTGATGCTCCTGATCATCATTCCGGTGATCGTGCTGACCCTGTACTTCGCCTGGCACTATCGCCGTGCGAACACGCAGGCCGTCTACGATCCCGAATGGCACCATTCCACGCGTCTGGAAGTGGTGATCTGGTCTGCGCCGCTCGCCATCATCATCGCACTCGGCGCCGTCACCTGGATCAGCACGCACAAGCTCGATCCCTATCGCCCGATCGACCGCCTGGACGCGGAGCGCGCCATTCCCGCCGACGTCAAGCCGCTGACCGTGGAGGTCGTCGCGCTCGACTGGAAATGGCTGTTCTTCTATCCGGACTACGGGATCGCCACGGTGAATGAACTGGCGGCGCCCGTGGACGTGCCGATCAACTTCAAGATCACTGCGTCCTCGGTCATGAACTCCTTCTACATCCCGGCGCTCGCCGGACAGATCTACGCCATGCCGGGGATGCAGACGCGGCTCCATGCCGTGATCAACGCGCCGGGCGAGTTCGAGGGCTTCTCCGCGAATTACAGCGGCGCCGGCTTCTCACACATGCGCTTCAGGTTCCATGGTCTTGATCAGGCCGGCTTCGACGGCTGGGTCTCCAAGGTCAAGCAGCAGGGCACCATGCTCAACCGCGATGCCTATCTGAAGCTCGAAAAGCCGAGCGAGCGGGAGCCGGTTCGATATTACGGCGGCGTCGAGAACGGTCTCTACGAGGCAGTCCTCAACATGTGCGCCCAGCCGGGCAAGATGTGCATGAACGAAATGATGCATGTCGACATGATGGGTGGCGGCGGCGAAGAGAGCGAAGCCAACCGCGAACGCCTGCAGTATGACAACCGCCACGCCGGCACCGGCGACGGCACGAACTCGGCAACCTTCCCCGCAACCGGCCAGCCGGCGCGCGGACAGGGCGCACCCGAAGGCACGACCGGACAGGATGCCGAGGGCCAGTCCGGCAGCGGCGCACAGCCGATGCAGCACGACATGCTGAACATGAACGGTCACGATATGGACGGTCACCAGATGGGTGGCGAAAACCCGCAGGCTCCGGCCTCCGACAGCGGCTCCTCGACGCCAGACAAAGGCTCGATCGCGCCCGAACAGCTGAACAACTCGAAATGATCGCGGCGCTTTTCCGCACCGCTTGCGACTGTAAGAACTGGGGTCACCATGTTTAATCAGGACATTTCCAGCCTCGTCTTCGGACGATTGACCTTGGAAGCCTTTCCCTACCACGAGCCGATCCTCGTGCTCACCTTCATCGGCGTCGTCCTTGGCGGCCTCGCGGTCGTCGGCGCGCTCACCTATTTCAAGCTCTGGGGCTATCTCTGGAAGGAGTGGCTGACGAGCGTGGACCACAAGAAGATCGGGATCATGTACGTGATCCTCGCGCTGATCATGCTCCTGCGCGGCTTTGCCGACGCGCTGATGATGCGCACGCAGCAGGCCATCGCCTTCAACGGCAATGAAGGCTTCCTGCCGCCGCATCACTACGACCAGGTGTTCACCGCGCACGGCGTGATCATGATCTTCTTCATGGCGATGCCCTTCGTCACCGGCCTGATGAACTTCGTCGTGCCGCTGCAGATCGGTGCCCGCGACGTCTCGTTCCCGTTCCTCAACAATTTCTCGTTCTGGATGACGGCGGCCGGCGCGGCGATCATCATGATCTCGCTCTTCGTGGGCGAATTCGCCCGCACGGGCTGGCTTGCCTATCCGCCGCTTTCCGGCGCCGACTATAGCCCCGGCGTGGGGGTCGACTATTATATCTGGGGCCTGCAGGTGGCGGGTGTCGGCACGACCTTGTCGGGCATCAACCTGATCGCGACCATCGTGAAGATGCGCGCACCGGGCATGACCATGATGAAGATGCCGATCTTCACCTGGACCTCGCTCTGCACGAACGTGCTGATCGTCGCGTCCTTCCCGATCCTGACCGCCACGCTCGCGCTGCTGTCGCTCGACCGCTATGTCGGCACGCACTTCTTCACGAACGATCTCGGCGGCAACCCGATGATGTATGTGAACCTGATCTGGATCTGGGGTCACCCGGAGGTCTACATCCTAATCCTGCCGGCCTTCGGCATCTTCTCGGAAATCGTCGCCACCTTCTGCGGCAAGCGCCTGTTCGGCTATGCCTCGATGGTCTACGCGACGGTCGTTATCACCATCCTGTCCTATCTCGTCTGGCTGCACCACTTCTTCACCATGGGTTCGGGCGCCAGCGTCAACGCCTTCTTCGGCATCACCACGATGATCATCTCGATCCCGACGGGTGCGAAGATCTTCAACTGGCTCTTCACGATGTATCGTGGGCGCATCCGGTTCGAGGTTCCCATGCTCTGGACCCTCGGCTTCATGGTGACCTTCGTCATCGGCGGCATGACGGGCGTCCTGCTCGCCGTTCCCCCGGCCGACTTCGTGCTGCACAACTCGCTGTTCCTCATCGCCCATTTCCACAACGTCATCATCGGCGGCGTGGTGTTCGGCGTCATGGCCGGCGTCACCTACTGGTTCCCGAAGGCCTTCGGCTACAAGCTGAACGACTTCTGGGGCAAGATGAGCTTCTGGTTCTGGCTGGTCGGCTTTTACTTCGCCTTCATGCCGCTCTACGTGCTCGGCCTGATGGGCGTCACGCGCCGCCTCAGCCAGTTCGAGGATCCGTCGCTGCAGATCTGGTTCATCATCGCCGCCTTCGGGGCCTTCCTGATCGCGCTCGGCATCGCCTCGTTCATCATCTCGCTCGTCGTCAGCTTCCTGCAGCGCGAGAAGCTGCGCGACGTGACGGGCGATCCCTGGAACGGCCGGACGCTCGAATGGTCGACCTCGTCGCCGCCGCCGGACTACAACTTCGCCTTCACGCCCGTCATCCACGACCATGACTCGTGGTACGACATGAAGAGCCGCGGCTATGCCCGTCCGCTCGAGGGCTTCAAGCCGATCCACATGCCGCGGAACACCGGCACGGGGATCATCCTCAGCGGCCTCAGCGTGGCCTTCGCCTTCGGCGTGATCTGGTACATCTGGTGGCTGGCCATCGTTGCCTTCGTCGGCATCATCGCGGTCTCCATCGGACATACCTTCAACTACAACCGCGATTTCTACATCCCGGCGGAAGACGTCGTCGCAACGGAAGGGGAGCGCACACGGCAGCTCTCCGGGCAGGCCTGAACATGAGCGCACCGACACACAACCCTGTCGCCGAAGGCGAAAAGCCGGTCTTCTACATGACGGAGGACCATCATCCGGAGAACAGCACGGGCCTCGGCTTCTGGCTGTACCTGATGAGCGACTGCCTGATCTTCGCGATCCTGTTCGCCACCTATGCCGTGCTCGGCCGCTCCTATGCGGCCGGGCCGTCACCGGCCGACCTGTTCGACCTGAAGCTGGTGGCGATCAACACGTCCATGCTGCTTCTCTCGTCGATCACCTACGGCTTCGCGATGCTGCAGATGGAGCGCAACGCCAAGACAGAGACGCTGTTCTGGCTCGGGATCACCGGCATCTTCGGCGCGATCTTCATCGGTCTTGAAATCTACGAGTTCGTGCACCTGATCCATGAAGGCGCCGGCCCGGGTCGCAGCGCCTTCCTGTCGGCGTTCTTCGTGCTGGTCGGCACCCACGGGCTGCACGTGACCTTCGGCATCATCTGGCTGATCACGCTGATGGCCCAGGTGTCGATGAAGGGCCTGATCCCGGAAAACCGCCGCCGCCTGATGTGCCTGTCGATGTTCTGGCACTTCCTCGACGTCGTCTGGATCGGCGTCTTCTCGATTGTCTACCTGATCGGAGTTCTCGGATGAGCACACACGCCCCCCTGCACGAGGACGCGCACGAGGCCCATCACGGCCATAGCCACGGTCACGAAGCGTCTCACGGCTCCTTCAAGAGCTACATGACCGGCTTCGTCCTCTCGATCATCCTCACGGCCATCCCCTTCTGGCTGGTCATGGGCGAGGTGTTCGAGAACAAGGCCCTCACGGCCGGGCTCGTCATGGTCTTCGCCGTCGTGCAGATCGTCGTGCACATGGTCTACTTCCTGCACATGAACACCAAATCCGAAGGCGGATGGACGATCATGGCTTTGATCTTCACGCTCGTGCTGATCGTCATCGCTCTGTCCGGTTCGCTCTGGGTCATGCATCATCTGAACACGAACATGATGACCATGACCCCGGACATGATGCGCAATGTCCCCTGATCCCTCCCGGCGGCCGGACACGGCCGCCGGATCCACGCGTAAGACGGGCACCGACGATGCACTCGCGCCTCCGGGCGCCGCCGTTTCGCGCGGCCGATCCCGCAGAGGGCTCGTCGTTTTCGGGGTTGCGTCGACCTTCGTGACGGTCGTGCTCCTGGCGCTCGGCATCTGGCAGGTTCAGCGCCTCTTCTGGAAGCTCGATCTGATCGAACGGGTGGATGCCCGGGTCCATGCCGCCCCGGTCGAAGCGCCCCAGGCCGATCAGTGGTCGGCGATCACCGCAGGGAACGACGAGTACCGACATGTCCGCGTCACCGGCACCTTCCGTCACGCGGCGGAAACGCTGGTGCAGGCGACGACCGAGCGCGGCCCGGGCTTCTGGGTCGTGACGCCGCTCGTTCGCGACGACGGCACCACCGTCCTCGTCAACCGGGGCTTCGTTCCGCCCGACCGGCGCGATCCTGCGAGCCGGTCCGCCGGCACTGCGCCCGGCGAAGCCACGATCGTCGGCCTGCTGCGGCTTTCCGAGCCGGGCGGCGGATTTCTCCGCAAGAACGATCCTCCCGGCAATCGCTGGTATTCCCGGGATGTGGCCGCGATCGCCGCGGCGCGCGGGCAGGACCGGACCGCTCCCTACTTCATCGATGCCGACGGCACGGCCAATCCGGGCGGACTGCCGGTCGGCGGCCTCACGCGCATCGTCTTTCCCAACAATCACCTCGTCTACGCCCTGACCTGGTTTGCGCTCGCGGCCATGCTGATGGGGGCCATGGTGATGATCGGTCGCCGGGAATGGGCGCGGGCCGCCGTTGACCCCGAGGCCTGAACGGCCTTCCATTCCCGGGTCCTCAGCCCACGATCCCGGGCCGCGAACGGTCCGGAATCCCAACCCCGACGATCAGGTCGTCCTTAGCCGAGCAGTGCGAGCAGGTCGTCGTGCAGCGACTTCGGGATCTCGACGCTGCCATTGGCATGGCTGCGTTCGCGGGCAGCGTAGCGACGCTGCGAGGGAAGACGGGCACCCTGGCCGACGATCGCGTCGAACAGCACCTCCGCCCGCTCGGCATGTTCCGCTGCGTGCCCACCCGAGAGCAGGTTCGGGTCGAAGGCCAGCAGGAGTTCGCCGTGGCAGGGCGTGACCCCGGCGCCCGCATCGAAGATCTGGGACGCGCGGCTTGTCAGGTCGCCGATCAGCGGCCCGGCCATCAGCTCGACCATGGCGGAGAGGGCCGAACCCTTATGCCCGCCGAATGTCAGCATCGCCCCCGCCATGGCCGCTTCCGGGTCGGTCGTCGGCGCACCGTCCTTGTCGATCGCCCACCCCTCGGGGATCGGCTTTCCGGCACGCCGGTGCAGTTCGATCTCGCCGCGCGCGGATGCGCTGGTGGCAAAGTCGAACACGAAGGGATAGGGGCCCGGACGCGGCCAGGCAAAGGCGATCGGGTTGGTCCCGAACACCGGCTTCGTGCCGCCGGCGGGCGCAACCCAGCTGTGGCTCGGCGTCATGGCCAGGGCCGCAAGGCCGGCAGCGGCGAGACGTTCGACCTCGGGCCAGAGCGCGGAAAAGTGATAGCAATTGTTGATGGCAAGCGCGGCTACGCCCTGCGTGCGCGCCTTCTCCTGCAGCAAGGGCAGCCCGAGCCGAAAGGCAAGCGGGGAGAATCCGAACTTCGCGTCGACCCGGACGATGCCGGGGGCCTGGTCGAAAATCTCCGGCACGGCCGCCGTGTCGACCTTGCCCTTGCGGATGGCATCGGCGCAGCTCAGCACGCGATAGAGCCCGTGCGAATGGCACTCGTCGATCTGTCCGGCCATGACCAGGTCGGCCAGCGCCTCGCAATGATCGGACGTAAGGCCGGCCCGGGCGAGCGCCTGCAGGCTCAGGGCGCGGGCGTCGTCGAGGGACAGGCGGACGGTTTCGGTCATGGGAACTCCGGTTCGATGCGGGATCGTGGTGTAGGTTTTCGGGAGAGAGCGTGGAGGGCTCAGCCCTCGCTCAGCATTTCCGGCTCTCTGCCCCGGCGATCGGTGAGAGAGCGGCGCGTGCGGCCGACATCGCGCAGCGGCGGTGCGCCGAACTGGCGGGCATATTCGCGGCTGAACTGGGAGGGGCTTTCGTAGCCCACCTGATGGCCGGCGCTTCCGGCATCCAGCATGGTCTCCACCATCAGCCGGCGTGCTTCCTGCAGACGAAGCTGCTTCTGGTACTGCATGGGGCTCATGGCGGTGATCGCCTTGAAATGGTGATGGAGAGAGGACACGCTCATGCTGACGCGGCGGGCGAGATCCTCGATGCGCAGCGGCAGCGCGTAATGCTCCTTCAGCCAGGCGCAGGCGCGGCCGATCTGGTGCGACTGGCTTTCCACCATCGCCATCTGGCGAAGCCGCGCGGCATGAGGGCCCGTCAGCAGACGGAAGATCAGCTCCTGCTCGATCAGCGGCAGCAAGGCCGGGATATCGCCGGGCCGGTCGAGAAGCCGCAGCAGGCGGAGGGCGGCGTCCTCGAGCTCGGGCGTCAGCGCGGCCACCGACATGCCGCGCTGCTCCGTCGCCGCACCGTCAGCCGCGGGGCCGGTCGCGGCCTGCGCACCGTCTGCCGCTGCAACCGGCCGGTCGAGCAGGGCAAGAAGCGGCGGGATTTTCGCGACGTCGATCTCGAAGACCATGCCGAGATAGGGGCTTTCGGGCGAGGCCTGGACGATCTGGCTCGTGACCGGAAGATCGAACGAGGTGAGCAGATAGTCGGAGCCGCCATAGATGTAGGTCTCGTGGCCGAGCGTCACCTTTTTCACGCCCTGGGCAATGAGGGCGAAGCTCGGGCGGTAGGCGCCGCAGGAGGGGACGGCCTGATCCGAGCGGCGGTGCAGCGTCAGCCCGGGCACCGGCGTCGCGTGGTCGCCGTCCTCGCTGGCGAAACGGGCAATGATCTCGACGAAGGGTTGGCGGCGGGCGACGGACGGGTCGAACATGAGGGTAAGCCTCTCCTGATGCGGGTGACGGCAGGAACACGATATCTAGCGTGAAAGCCGCTCCGGCTTCAACGTCGGAATTGCCCTATATCGCCTGCCGCTCAGCGGTCGGGAACCGGCAACCCCGCGTGGTACGAACCGCATGATCCGCTCGTTCGAGCACAGCCATTCCACGACGGGCCGCCTGGCGGGCGGAGGCAGTCCCTGCATCAGCATTTGCAGGATCGGGCAAGAAATTTGCAGGAATGGCGCATGCCTTGGTCAGTGATAAATTGCATATTGCCGCGGCCGGCGATGTCTCGCTCGGTTCAGATTTGCAGACAGAAGGAACCACCCATGGCTTTCGCAAAAGGATATGCGGCGACCGACGCGTCGAAGCCGCTCGAACCCTTCACCTTCGAGCGTCGTGCGCCCAACGAAGACGATATCGTCATCGACATCAAGTATTCCGGCATCTGCCATTCCGATATCCACCAGGTCCGCAACGAATGGGGCAACGCGAAGTACCCCATGGTTCCCGGCCATGAAATCGTCGGCATCGTGTCCGCCGTTGGCGCGGGCGTGACCAAGTTCAAGGTGGGCGACAAGGCCGGCGTCGGCTGCTTCGTCAATTCCTGCACGACCTGCGCCACGCGCGATCTCGACCTCGAACACTACATGCCGGGTCTGGTCCAGACCTATAACGATGTCGAGGCCGACGGCACGACGCCGACCTATGGCGGCTATTCCGACAGCATCGTCGTGAAGGAAGGCTACGCGCTCTCTATTCCCGACAATCTGGATTTTGCCGCGACGGCCCCGCTGCTTTGTGCGGGCATCACGCTCTACTCGCCGCTGATGCACTGGAAGGCTGGTCCCGGCAAGAGGGTGGCTGTCGTCGGCATGGGCGGCCTTGGCCATATGGGCGTGAAGATCGGTGCGGCTCTCGGCGCCGAGATCACCGTGCTCAGCCAGTCGCTTTCCAAGAAGGAAGACGGCCTGAAGCTCGGTGCGACGCATTACTACGCAACGAGCGATGCCGAGACGTTCAAGACCCTGGCCGGCACGTTCGACCTCATCCTCTGCACCGTTTCGGCTGAAATCGACTGGAATGCCTATCTCGGCCTGCTGAAGGTCGACGGCGCGTTTGTGCTGCTTGGCATTCCGGAAAATGCGGTTCCGGTCCACGCGTTCTCGCTCGTGCCCGCCCGCCGCAGCGTTGCTGGCTCCATGATCGGCTCGATCAAGGAAACGCAGGAGATGCTCGACTTCTGCGGCAAGCACAACATCGTCTCGGAAATCGAACTGATCCGCATGGATCAGGTCAACGAAGCCTATGAGCGCGTGCTGAAGAGCGACGTGCGCTACCGCTTCGTCATCGACGCCGCGACGATCTGATCGACGCCGCGACGATCTGATCGGACGTCTTGTCGGTCTTGGACCAAGGGGCCACCGGCGACGGTGGCCCCTTTTTCGTGACGTCAGAGCGAGAAGCGCTCGCGGATATCGGCGTCACGTTCGGGTCGCTGGATGACGACGCCGCACCAACCGAGACCGTCATAATCCTCGTAGCCAAGGGTCGGCGCGAAGGCGACCAGCGTTCCGTCGCTCATGTAGTAGCTGCCCCGCTTCATGCCTTCGGGCGGCGTCAGGGCAAAACTGGTGTAGACCAGCGCGGGGCGCGAGGCGGCGATCACCATGCCCCGGCCGTCGAGCAGCAGGACCGTCGTGCGCTCCAAGTCCGCTGGCGCGATGTTGGCTTCCTTGTTGACGATCGACTGGCCCTGGTTCGCCCAGTCGAAATAGACGCCGAGCGCACCCACGAGCGGCGCCGTCGAGACGCCGCCCTGTCGGATGCCCGTGGCATAGACCAGCGCATCCGCATTGCCGTGCAGGGGGCTCGGCTTGACGGTATCGACGATGTAGTCGTCGCCCGATTCCGTCTTCATGGCGGCAGCCACCCAGGGTTCGCCGGCAAGCTTCTGGCCCATGATCCCTTTCTGGAAGCTCGGATTGGCGGAGGCGACCGCCCGGCCGGACGTGTCCACCATCACCAGGTCGAGATAGACGGTGTAGAAGCGGTTGATGACGCCGAGGCGTTTGGCGGCGAAGGCCTGCGAGGCGCGATTGGGAT
Organism: Rhizobium sp. Leaf384; assembly: GCF_001424065.1. Taxonomy (GTDB): domain Bacteria; phylum Pseudomonadota; class Alphaproteobacteria; order Rhizobiales; family Rhizobiaceae; genus Ferranicluibacter. The sequence goes on along the minus strand of NZ_LMQE01000006.1, from coordinate 116,244 downwards.
TTTCCAGGGCCTCCCAGAGGGCCGTATCGGTCGCCCACCAGCGGACGTCGGCGGTCCGCTCGAACAGGTTCCGCACGATGAGCTGAACGAGGGTCTGAGCGAGGTCGACCAAGCGGACGCCCTCCATCTCGTGCACCAGGGCGTCCGACAAGGCGCGGCCGAGATTGACGCGCTCCATCACCTCCTGCTGGAGCTTGGCGGCGATCGTAGCGGAAACGCCGGCCAGCCGCTGCACCTCGCTTGCGACGACCGCAAAGCCCTTGCCGATATCCCCGGCCCGCGCGGCCTCGATGCTCGCATTGATGCCGAGCAGGCGGATGTGGCGGACGATGTCGTCGTTCTCCTGCCGGAAGCTCTCGAGATCAATGCCAATCCGCTCGGTCACAGCCCGCATGGCCCGCGGCGTGGCGCGCGTTTCCGAAATGTCCTTCCTCTCGGGTTCCATCATGGTTGCGACCTTCTGGCTGGACCCACAGGCCCGCACTATTAGTGTGTCCTGATACATAGGCGCACCAAACTTGCGCGGGTATTGTGCAGTGCCCAGAAAGTGACCAGTTCCGCTAGAGCAGCGGCAGGGGACCGTCGTTCTTGATTTCCTCCATCACCGCATAGGTTCGGGTTTCCTTGACGCCCTGGAGCGTCCAGAGAAACTGGCCGAGGAAGTTGCGGTAGGCGCTCATGTCTTCGAAGCGGGTCTTCACCAGATAGTCGAAGCCGCCGGCAACCATGTGGCATTCGATGACGGACGGTGCCTTGCGGATGGCATCGGCGAACGTGTCGAAGACCTCCGGCGTCGTCTTGTCCAGCATGACCTCAATGAAGACGAGCAGGCCGAAGCCAAGCCGTTGCGGATCGAGACGCGCGCCGAAGCCCGAAACGAAACCCTCCTTCAAAAGCCGGCGCATGCGTTCGCTGGTGGCGGTCGGCGAGAGGCCGATGCGCTCGGACAGTTCCAGATTGGTGATCCGCCCGTCTGCCTGGAGGATGCTGAGGATCCGCCGGTCGATCTTGTCGATGCCGCTCATCAGGCGCCCAGGCGGCTTTCGGCGAGACGCACCCAATAGGAGATGCCGTAGGGAATGGCCTCGTCGTTGAAGTCGTAGCCCGGATTGTGCAGTCCGGCGCTGTCGCCATTGCCCATGAAGATGAAGGCGCCGGGGCGGGCAAGCAGCATGTAGGAAAAATCCTCCCCGCCCATCATCGGGTCGACATCGCCCGCGACCTGTGCCGCACCGGCGACATCGCTTGCGGCCTGCAGCACATGGCCGGTCTCCGTGGCGTGGTTGACGGTGACGGGGTAGTTGCGTGCGTATCGGACACGGGCCTTCGCGCCGTAGGCTGCGGCCAGATGCGTACAGATCTCGTTGATGCGGCGCTCGGCCATGTCCCGATTTTCGGCCATCAGCGTGCGGACGGTGCCGGCGAGCAGCGCTTGCTCGGGGATGACGTTGTGGGCAAAGCCCGCATTGAACTTGGTGACGGACACGACCACGGCCGACAGCGGGTCGGCCGTGCGCGACGCGATGGTCTGCAGCGCGGTGACGATCTGCGCGCCGAGCACGATCGGATCGATGGTCCGGTGCGGCTGGGCCGCATGGCCGCCACGCCCTTCGATGGTGATGGAAAACTCGTCGGTCGAGGCCATGATGGGGCCGACGCGGGAGGCGAAATGGCCAAGCGGCATGCCCGGCATGTTGTGCAGGCCGTAAACCTCGGAAATGCCGAAGCGCTCCATCATGCCGTCCTTGACCATCTCGTTGCCGCCACCGCCGCCCTCTTCGGCCGGCTGGAAGATGACGGCGACCGCGCCCTTGAAGTTGCGGGTTTCCGCAAGATACTTGGCGGCGCCGAGCAGCATGGCCGTGTGGCCGTCGTGGCCGCAGGCATGCATCTTGCCGGGTGTCGTGGAGGCGTAGGGCTTGCCGGTCGTCTCCGTCATCGGCAGGGCGTCCATGTCGGCGCGAAGGCCGATGGTGGCGCCATCGCCCAGCCGCCCGCGGATGAGGCCGACCACGCCCGTGCGCCCGAGCCCGGTCACGATCTCGTCAACACCGAAGTCGCGCAGTTTGTTTTCGACGAAGGATGCCGTATTTTCGACCGCAAACAGAAGTTCGGGCCGGCTGTGAAGATGGCGGCGCCACGCTGTGACTTCGTCCTGGAGTTCGGCAGCACGGTTGAGAATCGGCATGGTCTATCCTGTCGGTCGTGGTGGCAGCGCGCGGTCGCAGGGTGGCGGCCGGGCGATTTCGCCGGGCAATCTTCTGGCAAAGGTCTTTGCCTTGCCCCTGCCATATAGGTTAAATAGCGCCTCGGCACGAGGCACTGCCCGAAAATTTCGAGGTTGAACTGTGGTGACTATGAAGATTCGCATGTCCGGTTTCAATGTGGGAGCCGGAGCGTCGGCAGGGGCCAGGCTGGTGGCTGCAGCCCTGGCCGGTACGGTGGCACTGACGGTCGCGGCGCCGGCCCTTGCCAACCCCAAGCTGGTGGTCGACGTCGCGACGCTCAAGGTCTACGAGCAGGAAGACATCTTCCAGCGTTGGTATCCGGCATCGCTGACGAAGCTGATGACGGCCTACACGACGTTTCGTGCCTTGAAAGCCGGTCGCATGACGCTGGAAACGCCGGTGGTGATGTCGAAGCATGCGGCCTCCGAGCAGCCGAGCAAGATGTATCTGAAGCCCGGCGCATCGATGACGCTCGACAGCGCGCTGAAGATGATGCTGATCAAGTCGGCCAACGATATCGCGGTGGCGATCGGCGAGGCGGTCGGCGGCTCCGAGCCCGGTTTTGTCGCCATGATGAATGCCGAGGCGAAGCGGATCGGCATGACGTCGTCGAACTTCGTCAATCCCAACGGCCTTCCCGAGCCCGGACAGTACACGACGGCGCGGGACCTTGCCGTTCTCGCCATCACCATCAAGCGCGAATTTCCCGAATATGCGGCCTATTTCGCCTATGAGGGTTTCACCACCGGCAAGAAGAGCTACCCCAACTACAACATGCTGATCGGCCGCTTCGACGGTGCGGACGGCATGAAGACGGGCTTCATCTGCGCGTCGGGTTTCAACCAGGTGTCATCGGCCACACGCAACGGTCGCAGCGTCGTGTCCGTCGTGCTCGGCGCCGACAGCCTCGGGGGCCGGGCAGACGAGTCGGCCCGCCTCATGCAGATGGCGCTGACGTCGAGCCCGGCGGGAAAGCCGGGCCTCGGGCAGATCGCCCCCTACGGCGACACGCGCGACGTAACGGCCGACATTTCCAAGCAGATCTGTTCGGCACAGGCCGCCAAGGTGCGCAGCGAAGGCCGCGACGAGGCGGGACGCCAGAAGCTGCTGTCGCCCTTCATCCACGAGATCAACCGGCCGCTGAATTTCGTGTCGGCACAGCTCATCCCGGGCCAGGGGGCGAAGGCGGCGGATGCCGACGGCCAGACCGACGGCGCACAGGGCGACGTTGCCAATGTGCCGGTGCCCGTGCCGCGGCCGGTCTTTTAAAGGTCGCCACGCCCGCTCTCCTCGGGCGTGCGGCCCGTCCTGTCCCCCGCATGCCCGCAAAGCCCGGCATGCCTTGAAAGCGAGCGCCATGATTACCCGTTTCGATCCGGTGCCGGTCTCGATCCTGACCGGCTTCCTCGGCGCCGGCAAGACGACGCTGCTCAACCGCCTGCTGCAGGATCCGGACCTTGCCGACACGGCCGTCATCATCAACGAGTTCGGCGACGTGTCGCTTGACCATCTGCTGGTGGAGTCCTCCGGCGACGGCGTGATTGAGCTTGCGGACGGATGCCTGTGCTGCACGGTGCGGGGCGAGCTTGTGGATACGCTGGCCGATCTCATGGATCGGATGCAGACGGGAAAGATCCGGCCGCTGAAGCGCGTCGTCATCGAAACCACCGGTCTTGCCGATCCCGCGCCGGTCATGCAATCGGTGATGGGGCATCCGACCCTGGCGCAGAGCTACCGGCTCGACGGCGTGGTGACGGTGGTGGATGCCGTCAACGGACTCTCGACGCTCGACCATCATGTCGAGGCCGCCAAGCAGATCGCGGTCGCCGACCGCCTGGTGCTGACCAAGGCGACGCTCGGGACGCCCGAAGGCGTCGCGGCGCTGAAGGCCCGTCTGGCCGTTCTCAATCCGCGCGCCCCGGTCATCGATGGCGATCTTCCGGAAACGGGTCGGGCCGCGCTGTTTGCCTGCGGTCTCTATGATCCCGCAACGAAGATCGCCGATGTCGGCCGCTGGCTTCAGGACGAGGCCGATCACGACCATCACCATCACCATCATGATCCGGCACACGGGCATGACGCAGAACACCGCCACGATGGTGACCATGCGCATGATCATCATGGCCATCATCACAAGCATGGCGCTGCCCATGCGCATCGCCACGACACCAACCGGCATGGCGACGATATCCGCTCCTTCAGCATCGTGCATGACCGGCCGATTTCCGCGATGGCGCTCGACATGTTCGTCGATCTTCTCCGCTCGGCGCATGGCGAGAAGCTTTTGCGCATGAAGGCGATCGTCTGCACCGCGGAGCGGCCCGAGCGGCCCCTGGTGCTGCACGGCGTCCAGCAGATCTTTCACCCCCCGGAGCGGCTGGCTGCCTGGCCGGACCCGGACGATCGGCGCACGCGCATGGTGCTGATCACCAAGGGGCTCGAGGAAAACTTCGTCCGCGATCTGTTCGATGCGTTTACCGGCAAGCCCGCGATCGACCGGCCGGACCGGCAGGCGCTTTCGGACAATCCGCTGGCGGTCCCCGGCCTGCGCATGTAACCGCGCCCCTCATGGTAGGGGACACGGCGGGACGGGCACGGGGGTCGGTTCCACGACAGGCGGACGTCGGCTCAGACGGACCCCTTGCGGATGAGAAAGCGGTGGCCGCGCGCGGTCGCCTCCTGATGTTCCAGGCGATGACCGTCCTCGCTGCAGAAATGGGGAATGTCGAGGACGGCAAGCGGGTCGGTGGTTTCCACCCGGACCAGCGTGCCCGTGTCGAGCGATGCCATCCGCCTGCGGGTGCGCATGACGGGGAGGGGGCACTTCAGTCCCTTGAGATCGAGAGAAAGTGCCGGCTCTGGGCCCGGCGGACACGCCGGATCCTGATGACCGGACGAGGCGGGCCCTTCGTCGCCCGCCGTCGACGGCGCTGCGGAGATGAGGCCGGGCTTTACCACAGCTTCCAGAACGGCTTCTTCTTGCCTTCCGGCTGCTGCTCGGCCAACGCCTGCGGCACGGGCATTTCACCTGCAGCCTGAGCGCCTTCGGCTGTGTGTGCGCCGGCGGCGGAGACCTGTGCACCCGTCGTCTGATCGACCGGCGCAGCCTGGCTGACGGCCGTCGGCTGGGCGCCCTTGTGGCCGGGCTTGACGCTGACCTTCCGGGTTTCCACGTTGACCGGTACGGCGGCCGTGGTCTCGCGGCCGGCCCTGGCGGCTGCGCCCGGACCGGAGGCAAGGCTCTGGCCCGTCGTGTCGGCGCTTGCCGTCTGGGGTTCGCCGAGCAGCGGACCGCTGGCGGGCTGGGCGGCGGCGACCGGTGCCGGCTTCTTGAACAGATTGCCCCAGAAACCGCCCTGGCCGGGCACCGGCGCGGCGGTCGCGATCTGCGCGACCGGGCGCGGCAGCGGGTTTTCCTGCGGGATCGGCACGCTCTTGCCGTTGCGGGTGCTCTTCTCGAGAGCCGCGGTCTGGATTTCGATCGCCTTCTTGGCCTCTTCAAGCTCGGCGCGGTGGGCTTCCTGCTTCTCGAGATCGGCCACCTTCATCAGCTTGCCGGCGTCGAGCGAGGTGCCCGTCGGGGCGTAGGCGAGTTCGCGGCCGGCGCGCTGCTTGGCGACCACGGCCTTGCGTTCGGCTTCGCTCGGCTCGTACCAGACGAGACCGTCGAGCTTCTTCAGCGCCTTCGCGTAGTCCTCGTCATATTTCTTGTTGTAGCTCGCCAGCGCCATTTCCATGGAGGGCGGCGTCGACAGCGCCGGGCACTGGCCCGTGGGGTTCATCTTGCCGGCGACGCTCTTGTTGAAGACGTATTTCCGGTCGCAGATCGCAAATTCCGGCGGACGCTTGGTGATTTCGAACTGGTCGTAGCCTTCTTTCAGGTTCTTCCAGAAATCGTAATGCGGGCTGTTGCGATGCCGCGCCATGTTCTCGGCCGTCATGCGGAAGGGCAGAGCCTGCAGCTGGATGGTCGACTGGCCGCCCTTGAAGGCGTCGCGGGCGAGCGCGAAGATCTCCTGCATCTGCTCGTCGGTCATCGAGTAGCAACCGGACGAGGAGCAGGCGCCATGGATCATCAGATTGGTGCCGAAGCGGCCGTTTGCGCGGTCGAACTGGTTCGGAAAGCCGGTGTTGATGGCGAGATAGTAGCTGGAATTCGGATTCAGCTGGCCCGGGGCGAGGGGGTAATAGCCCTCGGGCGCCTGACGGTCGCCTTCCTTGACCTTCGGGCCGAGCTTGCCGGACCAGGCACAGATCTTGTACTCGCGCAGCTTCTCGAAGCGGTTGGACGTATTGGCTTTCCAGACCTCGAGTGCGCCTTCTTCCTTGAAGATGCGCAGCATGATCGGCGAGGTCTTCGCCATGCTCATCGCCTGCATCTTCTGGACGATCTTGCCGGACAGTTCGTAGTTGGTCTTGCTGGTGACCTTCTTCAGGTCGACGTCGACGCTATCGACCACTTCTTCCGTGGTGCAGCCCGCCAGAAACAGGCCCATGACGGCGGCAGCGAGAATATGTGTCAGACGCATCGGCAGGAGCCCATCGAAATGAAAGTCGGACGCGACTCTTCCCTAGCGGCCGAGTCTGCCAGAATCAATACGGTTTTATGCTTCACAAATTGTTAACCGCCCAAGCACCCGCGCGCGCGGATGTCTCCCTCACGCGCAAGCGTCTACGCACAAAGGGCCCGACAATCATAGCCGAAATAGGGCGGGCGTGCCCGGAATAAGGCAGTCGCATCGACGCCCGGCGCAGGGGCGAGTGTCTTTACACCTGGAGCCCCGGTCGCGCCTAGAGCGAGCGACCGATGCTCAGATACTTCTCGCGGCGCTCCTTGCGCAGGTCCTCGCCCTTGCGGCTCGACAGGTCCTTCAGCGCGTCGGCGATGATGCCGCCGGTGCGGTCGATGACGAGATCGGCATCCCGATGCGCGCCGCCGACGGGTTCCTCGATGATGCCGTCGATGACGCCGAAGGCCTTCAGGTCCTCGGCCGTGATCTTCATGTTGGTCGCGGCTTCCTTGGCGCGGGTGGAGTCGCGCCACAGAATGGAGGCGGCACCTTCCGGGGAGATGACCGAGTAGATCGCGTGTTCGAGCATGTAGACGCGGTTGCCGGTGGCAATGGCGATCGCGCCGCCGGATCCGCCTTCACCGAGAACAACGGAAATGATCGGCACCTTGAGATTGAGGCACATCTCGGTGGACCGCGCGATGGCTTCCGCCTGACCGCGCTCCTCCGCGCCGATGCCGGGATAGGCGCCGGCGGTGTCGATCAGCGTGATCAGCGGCAGGCCGAAGCGATCGGCCATCTCCATGACGCGGATCGCCTTGCGATAGCCTTCCGGCCGGGCGCTGCCGAAATTGTGCTTGATGCGCGACTTGGTGTCGTTGCCCTTTTCCTGGCCGATGACGGCCACGGGCATGCCGCGGAAACGGGCAAGGCCTGCCTGGATGGCGGCATCTTCGGCAAACTTCCGGTCGCCGGCGAGCGGCGTGAAGTCCGTGAAGAGACCGGCGGCATATTCCTGGAAGTGCGGGCGCTGCGGATGCCGCGCGACCTGCGTCTTCTGCCAGGGCGTGAGCTTGGAATAGATCTCGACGGTCGCCTCGCGGGCGCGGACCTCGAGCCGTTCGACCTCGTCGCTCGTGTCGATGCTCTCGTCCTCGCCGGCGATCTTCTTCAGCTCGTGAATCTTGCCTTCGAGGTCCGAGATCGGCTTTTCGAAATCGAGATAGTGATGCATGAGATGCGGTTCCGATCGTTTCGACGCGGGTCTCCCGTGGCAGTCCGGAACGGGAGGCGAGCGTCCTAATCCTGTTTTTTGGCCTGTTTGGCAAGAGGGTGATGGTTTTGCACGAGATCGTGCAGCCTTTCCTCGAGCACGTGGGTGTAGATCTGTGTGGTCGAAATGTCCGAATGGCCGAGCAGTTCCTGCACGGCGCGAAGATCCGCGCCATTGGCAAGAAGGTGGCTGGCAAAGGCATGCCGCAGCACATGCGGCGAAATCGAGGCGACGCGGACGCCGGCCCGACCGGCAAGACCCTTCAGGTCGCGCGCAAAGACCTGCCGCGGGAGATGGCCGGTCTCGGAGTTTGCCGGAAACAGCCACGGGCTGTCGTCTGCGTCTCTGGTTTCGCTTGGCCGTGCGGCCGCTTCCGCCTGCATCCGCGCGCCGTAGCGCTGCAGCGCCGCGATCGCGCTGCGCGACAGGGGCACCATCCGCTCCTTGTTGCCCTTTCCGCGCACGATGAGAAACCGGCCGTCGCGCGCCAGAACCGAGGCGGGCAGGGTGACGAGTTCGCTGACGCGCATGCCGGTCGCGTAGAGGAGTTCGATCAGGGCCGCCATGCGCAGGCGATCGAGCTGCGGTTCGGCCTCCGCTTCCGCCTCGGCCTGGCCGATCAGGCGGGTCACATCGTCGACGCTCATGGTCTTGGGCAGCGGCCGACCCTTTTTCGGCGCATCCAGCACGCCCGTCGGATCGTCGGTCCGGATGCCCTCGGCATAGAGAAACTTGTAGAACTGGCGCAGGGCCGACAGGCGGCGGGCCTGCGAGGAGGCCTTGAAGCCCTGCGCGGCGAAGGCGGCGAAATATGCGCGAAAATCGTCCGGTCCCGCCTCCGCCACGGTCACGCCGCGGCCCTTGAGAAAGGACAGGATGTCTTCGAGATCGCGCTGGTAGGATGAGAGCGTGTTGACGGCTGCGCCGCGCTCGACGCTCATCATCTCCAGGAAGGATTCCAGGTGGGCGGACGACAGATCCATTATCGCGGTGCCAGGCGTTCGGTGTCCAGCCGCTCCGGCGGGATGCGGATCGTCACGTCGCGCTCGGCCGGATCGACGAAGGTGACGAGGGCCAGCATGGTTGCGTAGATGGCGCCCGCGATGATCAGGCAGATGATGAGAAAGCGGACGAGGGTCGGCATGAACGTCTCCGGGGCGTTCGTCTATATGGCCCCCCCTCCGCGCGTTCGCAAGTCGGGCGAAGCCGCGGCACGGGATCGGCGGCACGGGATCGGCGAGCGGGATCGTGGACAGGAGAAGCCGGCGTTGATGGAAAGCTATTGCGCACCCAGCCGCGACTTGACGCTCCCCGTTGTTTTGTCGATAGAACAGGGGAAATGGGGAAAGTCTTGCGGTGATGAGCGACGTGGTCGAGCCGGTTTCGGAAGCGCTGGTCAAGCGGGCGAGAGCTGTGCTCGGCCGGCGCAACCTCGTCTTCGTGGGACTGATGGGGGCCGGCAAGTCCGCGATCGGCCGGCTGACGGCGCAGGCGCTGTCCTTGCCCTTCGTCGATTCCGATCACGAGATCGAGCGCGTGTCGCGCATGACGGTGGCCGAACTGTTCGCGGCCTACGGCGAAACCGAGTTTCGCGCGCTGGAAACGCGGGTGATCAAGCGGCTCCTGCAGTCGGGCGCCCGCATCGTCTCCACTGGCGGCGGTGCCTACATCAACCCGCAGACGCGCCGTCAGATCCAGAAAAGCGGCGTGTCGGTGTGGCTGAATGCCGACCTCGACGTCCTGTGGGAACGGGTCAACAAGCGCGATACGCGGCCGCTGCTGCGGACCGAGAACCCGAAGGGCACGCTTGAGAAGCTGATGATCGAGCGCTACCCGATCTATGCCGAGGCCGATGTCAGCGTCCTGTCGCGCGACGTCAAGAAGGAGCGCATCGTGGAAGAGGTTCTGGAAGCCATCGCCGCGCTTCCGGCCCGAAAATAGGCCAATTCCAAGCCGGGAGCCGACGGGCAGGCATGACCAGGAACGACAATGAGAGCGAGCAAGCGATGAGCGAGACCCCGGCCGTGCGCAAGATCCATGTTCCGCTCGGCGATCGCGCCTACGACATCCTCATCGGTCCGGGCCTCATCGGCTCGGCCGCCGCTCAGATCGCCGCGCGGCTGACCGGCCGGCGGATGGCCGTGGTGACGGACGAGAACGTCGCGCGCCACTACCTGCAGCCGCTGATGGACAGTCTGGCTGCGGCAGGGATCGAGGCCGTGTCCGCCATTCTTCCGGCCGGCGAGAAGACCAAGAGCTTCGAGCACCTCATTCCCGTGTGCGAAACGATCCTCGGAGCGCGCATCGAACGCAACGACGCCGTGATCGCGCTCGGCGGCGGCGTCATCGGCGATCTAACAGGCTTTGCCGCCGGCATTGCGCGGCGCGGGTCGCGTTTCATCCAGATCCCGACCTCGCTTCTGGCCCAGGTGGACAGTTCCGTCGGCGGCAAGACCGGCATCAATTCGCCGCACGGCAAGAATCTCATCGGCGTCTTCCACCAGCCGGATCTCGTGCTGGCCGATACGGACGTGCTCGACACGCTGTCCAAGCGCGAGTTCCGGGCCGGCTATGCCGAAGTCGCCAAATACGGCCTGATCGACAAGCCGGACTTCTTTGCCTGGCTGGAGGCCAACTGGCAGGCGGTGTTTGCCGGCGGCGCGGCGCGCATCGAGGCCATCGCGCTCAGCTGCCAGGCAAAGGCCGACGTCGTGGTGGCGGACGAGCGTGAGACCGGCCGCCGGGCGCTCCTCAATCTCGGCCATACCTTCGGACACGCGCTGGAAGCCGCCACCGCCTATGACGGCGCCCGCCTCGTGCATGGCGAGGGCGTGGCGATCGGCATGGTGCTGGCGCATGCCTTCTCCGCCCGCATGAATCTCGCGAGCCCCGACGTGGCGGCGCGGGTGGAGGCGCATCTGCGCACGGTCGGCCTACCGACCCGCATGCACGAAATTCCCGGCGGGCTGCCGCCGGCGGAGGTGCTGATGGATGCCATCGCCCAGGACAAGAAGGTGAAGGGCGGCAAGCTGACCTTCATCCTGACGCGCGGCCTCGGCGAGGCCTTCGTCGCCGACGACGTGCCGGCCTCGGCCGTCCTGTCGTTCCTTGCCGAAAACCACCCCGATCGCGCGGCATGACCATGGAGGCGCTGACCGCTCTTCTGGTCGCGCATGGGCCGGCCGTTCTGGCCATCCTGCTGATGATCGTGCTGGCCGCCTTCCTGTCCGGTTCGGAAACGGCCCTGACCGCGGTGTCGCGCACGCGCCTTCACACGCTCGATGTCCAGGGCGAGGCGCGTGCCGGCGTGGTCGACCGGCTCGTCGAGCGGCGCGACCGGGCCATCGGCGCGCTGCTGTTTGCCAGCAATCTCGTGCGTGTTCTGGCAACCGCGGTGGCCACCGGCCTGTTCCTCTCGCTTTTCGGCGCACCGGGCGTCGCCTATGCGACGATCGCCATGACCATCCTGCTTGTGGTGCTGGCCGACGTGCTGCCGCGCAGCTGGGCGAATGCCGCGCCGGAGCGCTTCGCCGTCGGTGTCGCGGGGCCCGTGCGCGTGGTCGTCGCCCTCGTCGGGCCGCTGTCGAGCCTGGTGAACGCGACCGTGCGGGCCATCATGCAGGCCTTCGGCTTCAACCTGTCGCACGAGGCGCCCCTGCTGACGGCGCATGAGGAACTGCGCGGGGCGGTGGATTTCCTCCACCGGGAAGGCGCTGTCGTCAAGGCCGATCGCGACCGCGTCAGCGGCGTGCTCGATCTCGACGAACTCGAAGTGTCCGACATCATGGTGCACCGCATGGCGATGCGGGCGCTGAATGCCGATGATCCGTCCGAGGTCAACGTGAAGGCCGTGCTGGAAAGCCCCTTCACGCGCATGCCGGTCTGGCGCGGCTCGGCCGACAACATCATCGGCGTCCTCCACGCCAAGGATCTGCTGCGGGCGCTCGCCGAGCCCGGCGTCCGGCCGGAGACGGTCGATATCGTCAGGATCTCGCAGAAGCCGTGGTACGTGCCGGATGCGACCAACCTTGCAAGCCAGCTCAGCGCGTTCCTGCGCCGCAAGAGCCATTTCGCCATCGTCGTCGACGAATATGGCGAGGTGCGCGGGCTGGTGACGCTGGAAGACATTCTGGAGGAGATCGTCGGGGATATCGCCGACGAGCACGATCTCGACATCCGCGGCGTCCACCAGCAGGCGGACGGCTCGATCGTGGTGGATGGCGGCGTGCCCATCCGCGACCTCAACCGGGCGCTCGACTGGTCGCTGCCCGACGGCGAGGCGACGACGATCGCCGGCCTCGTCATCCACGAATCCCGCACGATCCCGGACGAGCGGCAGGCCTTCACCTTCTACGGCAAGCGCTTCATCGTCATGAAGCGGGTCAAGAACCGGATCACCAAGCTGCGCATCCGCCCCGCGGAGGATCCGCCGAAGGCGCAGGCGTCCGGGTAAATGCCTACCAGCGCGTCTGCTCGCCCGGCGCTGCCGGCTCGACGGCAAGCGCGTGCAGGCCGGCGTCGAGTTCGGGCTTCAGGAGATCGTTGATGGCGCGGTGACGGGCGATGCGCGACATGCCGGTAAAGGCCTCGGCCACGATGCGCACGCGCATGTGCGTCTCGCCGGTGCCGTTGAAGTCGGCATGATGGCCTGCATGCAGGTGGCTCTCGTTGATGACGGCCAGCCGGGAGGGTGCGAAAGCCTCGGTGAGCCTGGATGTGATACGCTGCTCTAGCGACATGGCGTGGCCCCGTTTCTCGGCATGCGGCGGAAGGGTCGCCGGGTGCTCAGATCCCTGGTCGGACCTGCATGCGGGCCCTGCTGAACAGGTCTCCGCGCTCCCGGCAAATCAGCCCCAAAAAGCCTGCAACATTCGCATTTGTCAATTCTTGTTGTGACCTCTCCGTCACACCATAATGTGTGCCATGAAACTCGACTCAAAATACTTCGATACCATCCGGACGAAGCGACGCGGGACCACCCGGAAACCGGAGCCCGTGGCTCCGACGTGCCAGTGGGACGGCTGCGAGGAAAATGGCGGGCATCGCGCCCCGGTCGGACGCAATGCCGAGAACCAGTATTTCATGTTCTGCTTCGAGCACGTGAAGGAATACAACAAGGGTTACAACTACTTTTCCGGGCTCTCGGACAACGAGATCGCGCGCTACCAGAAGGAAGCGCTGACCGGCCACCGTCCAACCTGGACGCTCGGCGTCAACCGCAGTGCGAAGAGCGCGCCGGAGCAGGGCCAGACGCGGTCCGGTTCGGCGGGCGCCAAGGCGCGGATGAGCGATCCGTTCGGCTTCCTGCACGAGGCGCGGGCCCGTCGGCCGCAGCCCGAGCCGCGTCAGCGCAAGCCGAAGACACTGGAAACCAAGGCGTTCGACACGCTCGGTCTGCCGGCGACGGCAACCGCCACCGACATCAAGACCGCCTACAAGGATCTCGTGAAAAAGCATCATCCCGATGCCAATGGCGGAGATCGGGGCTCGGAGGACCGTTTTCGTGAGGTCGTTCAGGCCTACCAATTGTTAAAACAGGCAGGCTTCTGCTAGGAAGAACCCCGTCACACTGCAATGCGATATGAGGCCTGACGCAAAGCGCGGCCGCCGGAGACATGATGAGCAAGGTAGACCTCGATATTTCCAATCTTCCCGATACGACCGTATCCGTCCGCGAGGTCTTCGGCATCGACAGCGACCTGCGCGTGCCGGCCTACTCCAAGGCCGATGCCTACGTGCCCGACAGCGATCCCGACTATCTCTTCGACCGCGAAACCACGCTCGCGATCCTTGCCGGCTTTGCGCACAACCGTCGCGTCATGGTCTCGGGCTATCACGGCACAGGCAAGTCGACGCATATCGAACAGGTCGCCGCACGGCTGAACTGGCCCTGCGTGCGCGTCAATCTCGACAGCCATGTCAGCCGTATCGACCTCGTCGGCAAGGATGCGATCGTCGTCAAGGACGGCATGCAGATCACCGAATTCAAGGACGGCATCCTGCCCTGGGCCTACCAGCACAATGTCGCGCTGGTCTTCGACGAGTATGACGCGGGCCGTCCCGATGTCATGTTCGTGATCCAGCGCGTGCTCGAATCGTCCGGCCGCCTGACCCTGCTCGACCAGAGCCGCGTCATCAGGCCGCACCCCGCCTTCCGCCTGTTCGCCACAGCGAACACGGTCGGCCTCGGCGACACGACCGGCCTCTATCACGGCACGCAGCAGATCAACCAGGCGCAGATGGACCGCTGGTCGATCGTGACCACGCTCAACTATCTGCCGCACGACAACGAGGTCGACATCGTCGCCGCCAAGGTGAAGGGCTTTACCGAGAAGCGCGGTCGCGACACGGTGTCCAAGATGGTGCGTGTTGCCGATCTCACCCGCGCCGCCTTCATCAATGGCGACCTCTCGACCGTCATGAGCCCGCGGACCGTCATCACCTGGGCGGAGAATGCGCATATCTTCGGCGATATCGCCTTTGCCTTCCGCGTGACCTTCCTCAACAAATGCGACGAGCTGGAGCGGGCCCTCGTGGCGGAGCACTACCAGCGCGCGTTCGGCGTGGAGCTGAAGGAAAGCGCTGCCAACATCGTTCTCGAAGCGACGGCCTGATCGCATGGCAGGGCGCGGCGACAATACGAGACCGAAACCCGGCACGCAGGTGGATGTCGAACCGTTCCGCCGCGCGCTGACCGGCTGCATCCGCTCGATCGCGGGCGAATCCGAGATCGAGGTCGTGTTTGCCAATGAGCGGCCTGGCCTGACCGGCGATCGCATGCGGTTGCCGGACATTTCCCGCCGCCCGACGCGGCAGGAACTGTCGGTGACGCGCGGCATCGGCGACAGCATGGCGCTGCGCAAGGCATGCCACGACGACCGGATCCACGCGACCATGTCGCCCCAGGGCGCGGATGCCCGCGTCATCTTCGATGCCGTGGAGCAGGCGCGCTGCGAGGCCATCGGCTCCATCCGCATGGATGGCGTGGCCGACAACATCACCTCCATGCTGGACGAAAAGTACGCCCGCGCCAATTTCGGCGCCATCGAACGGCAGGCGGATGCGCCGATCGAGGAGGCCGTGGCGCTGATCGTGCGCGAGCGGCTGACCGGGCGCAAGCCGCCGGAATCGGCCGGCAAGGTGCTCGATCTCTGGCGTGCCTTCATCGAGGAAAAGGCCGGCCACGAGATGGAAAACCTCTCGGGCGCCGTCAACGACCAGCAGGCCTTTGCCCGCGTCGTGCGCAACATGCTCGCCTCCATGGACGTGGCGGAGAAATACACCGACGAGGACGCGGAGCCGGACGACCAGGAAACGCAGACCGACGAGGACCAGCCACGCAGCCAGGAGCAGGACGAGTCGACCTCCGAAGAAGATGCCGGCTCGGATGCCGCACCGTCCGAGGAGAACGAATCTGCCGAAGAGCAGATGGAAGACGGCGAGATGGACGGCGCCGAGATTTCCGACGAGGAAATGTCGGATGACGGCGACGAGGACAGCGAGACGCCCGGCGAGGTCAAGCGGCCGAACAGCCCGTTCGACGACTTCAACGAGAAGGTGGACTATGCCGTCTTCACCGAAGCGTTCGACGAGACCATCACGTCGGAAGAGCTCTGCGACGAGGCGGAACTCGACCGCCTGCGCGCCTTTCTCGACAAGCAGCTCTCCCACCTGCAGGGAGCCGTCGGCCGGCTGGCCAACCGGCTGCAGCGTCGCCTGATGGCGCAGCAGAACCGCTCCTGGGAGTTCGACCTCGAGGAAGGCTATCTCGACCCGGCGCGTCTCACCCGCCTCATCATCGATCCCATGCAGCCGCTCTCCTTCAAGCGGGAGAAGGATACGAATTTCCGCGACACCGTGGTGACGTTGCTGATCGACAACTCCGGTTCCATGCGCGGCCGGCCGATCACGGTTGCCGCGACCTGCGCCGATATCCTGGCCCGCACGCTCGAGCGATGTGGCGTCAAGGTCGAGATCCTCGGGTTCACGACGAAGGCCTGGAAGGGTGGCCAGGCCCGCGAGACATGGCTGGCAAGCGGCAAGCCGCAGGCGCCCGGCCGTCTGAACGACCTGCGCCACATCATCTACAAATCGGCCGATGCGCCCTGGCGGCGAGCGCGGCGCAATCTCGGCCTGATGATGCGCGAAGGCCTGCTCAAAGAGAACATCGACGGGGAAGCGCTGATCTGGGCGCATAACCGTCTCCTCGCGCGGCCCGAGCAGCGGCGGATCCTGATGATGATTTCGGACGGCGCGCCGGTCGATGATTCGACGCTGTCGGTCAATCCGGGCAATTATCTCGAGCGGCATCTGCGCGCCGTGATCGAGCAGATCGAAAGCCGATCGCCGGTCGAGCTTCTGGCCATCGGCATCGGCCACGACGTCACGCGCTACTACCGCCGCGCCGTGACCATCGTGGATGCCGACGAACTCGCCGGTGCGATGACGGAGCAGCTTGCCTCCCTGTTCGACGACGAGAACGGACGCGGCAGACGCGCAGCCCGACGTGCCGGCTGAGGGGACGCTGACGACGGCCTGCCGCCGTCTCCTGCTTGCGGTGGGCCTTTGCGTCCTTGCTCTCGCGGGGGGCGGGATCGTGCTCCCGCCCGTGCAGGCTGCCGACCGGAAGCTCGAACCTGAGCGAGCCGAAACGGCGGCGATGACGATCTTTGCCAAGACGATCGAAACCTTCCGGTTCGGCTCCGATCAGACCATCTTCGGAAAGCTGCAGTTCGTCGGCGGTCTCGATCTCACCTCCGACAATGCCCTCTTTGGCGCCTTTTCCTCGATCCGATTTCGCCCGGATGGCGAGCACTTCGTGGGCGTCCTCGATACTGCACACTGGCTCGAAGGTCGCATCGAGCGGGATGCCGGCGGTCGGCTTTCAGGGCTTGCCGACGTTACCGTCACCTCGATGACGGATCGTCGCGGCCGTGCGGAAAGTGCGAAAGCGCGCATGGATTCCGAAGGGCTGGCGCTGCGTGACGGCCAGGTGCTTGTCAGCTTCGAAGGCGACGCGCGGGTGGATATCTATCCCGACCCCGGCTTTGCGCACTCCCGTCCGCTCCGAACCCTGCCGATCCTCATTCCCAAGGGACGGTTGAAGAACAACAGAAGCCTCGAGATGGTCGCGGTGTCGCCAAAGGCGAGCCCGCTTGCCGGCGCGCCCGTCATCGTGGCCGAGCTCTCGTTCGACAAGGATGACCATCTTCTGGCGGCCGTGCTCGAAGGTCCTCGCAAGGGCGTGTTCGGGGTGGTGCAGAAGGATCCCTTCGCCGTGACGGACGGGGCCTTCCTGCCGAACGGCGATCTTCTGCTGCTTGAACGTCGGTTCAGCTTCGCCACCGGGCTCGGCATGGAAATCCGCCGCATCAAGGCCGACGACATCCGCCCGGGCGCGGTGGTCGATGGCGAGGTGCTGATGGCGGCCGATCTCGGCTACCAGATCGACAATATGGAAGGCCTTGATGTGGTGACGCAACCGAATGGCGACATCCACCTCATCCTCGTGTCCGACGACAACCACTCGATCCTCGAGCGCTCGCTGATGCTGGAGTTCAAGCTTCTGCCGTGACGGGTAGGGGATGTGCGTTGGCGATGCCGCGCCCACCCTCTCTACCCTTCGCCCCGCAAGGAGCGAGCGTGTTGGTTGGCAAGTGGGGAGACGGTCGCGGCGCGGCAGCCTTTCTAGCGGCGGCTGCAGGGCAAGCGTTCAGACGCGCGCGCCCGGCGCGCCCGGCATCGGCTTCAGCACCGTCATCAAGGCGCCGTAAGGCAGAAGGAGGACGAGGCCGACGAGGATCTTCACGCTGAGATCGCCGAGGGCCCAGGAGATCCAGCGGGGAGCATCGGTCGCAAGGACGCCGAAGATCGGGGACATCTCCAGCGCGAACGGGTCATTCGGGCCGATGAAGGCAAAGATCGGGGCGAAGGCAAGGGAGAAGAAGATCGCCGTGTCGAGGGCCGAGCCGAACAGCGAGCCAGCGAGCGGCGCGCGCCACCAGCGTTGACGGCGCAGGCGATTGAACACGGAAATGTCCAGAAGCTGCCCGAGCAGGAAGGCGGAGCCCGATGCGACGGCGATGCGCGGCGTGGCCACCGCGATGGAGATCACCACGGCCACCGCAAAACCGCAGATCACGACACGGCGTGCGATCCGCGGACCGAACTGGCGGTTCGTGAGGTCCGTGACGAGAAAGGCGGCGGGATAGGTGAAGGCGCCCCAGGTGAGAAGGTCGCCCAGCTGCATGCCGGCAATGGAGCCGGGCAGGGGAAACTGCACGAGGACATTCGAGGCGACGACCACAAGGGTCATCAAGGCGACGTAGACGGCGAACAGGCGTGCGTTCAGCATTTTTTTATCCTGGGTGATGCCACCAGTTGGAGGAAGGGACCGGCTGCCCGAACGGCGGCAGATCCTATGACGGGTTGGTTCCCAACAGAAAGCGCGCAAGGAAAAGGCCCGCCGATGAAGGCAGGCCAATATCCGAATGACGCTCGGTCGGGCCGATCAGGCGGCGACGGCTTCCGCGGTCTTCTTGACGATCTGGCGGCGCAGCAGACGGGCGCGCATCGACAGGTCGGTTTCGCTGGCCTTGAGCAGGAATGCGTCGAGACCGCCGCGATGCTCGACCGTGCGGAGAGCCGCAGCGGAAACGCGCAGACGGAAACGCTGGTTGAGCGAGTCCGAGATCAGCGTGACCTGGCAGAGGTTCGGCAGGAACCGGCGCTTGGTCTTGTTGTTCGCGTGGCTCACATTGTTGCCCGACTGGACGCCCTTGCCGGTCAATTCGCAACTACGGGACATGGAATCACCTATTTCTTTTCGCCTGCGTTCAATGCGTTCGCGGGCCACAAGCCCAGGCAGCATTCCCACCGGTCAGGATTGGAAAGTTGCGGTTCTATAGTCAGCAGCGCGGCGCGCGTCAAGCCAAAACACTGGATTTTCCCGCCAAGGCGGGCAAGATCGGGGTGCGGCGGTGGAAAAGTCGCGGCCACGGTGACGAGTGGAGGCCGGTTAGCACGGGCGTAGAAATGCCGCAAACGCTGCCTATCTCTCCTTCTTTCTCCCGATCTCTTTCGGAAAGGTGGACGGCATGGTCCTGCGTGTCGGTCTTGCGGCTCTCGCCGCAATGTCCCTGGTGACGGTTCCCTCGAATGCGGCGCGTCCGGCGGATGTCGTGCACGACACCGATTACACGATTTCGCTGGCCGGCCTGCCGATTGCCAGAGCGTCCTTCCATACGAAGATGGAAGATCGCCGCTACACGATCTCGGGGACGCTGAATTCGGCCGGCCTCGCCGACATCCTGTCGAGCACGAGCGGGCGCACGGAAGTGTCCGGCACGATCGAGAGCGACAAGCTCGTCGCCAGCGACTACTCGGTCCGGTATCAGACGGGCAAGAAGGCGCGCGCGATCGATATTGCTTTCGACAAGGGCAATGTGACCTCCGCGATCCTGACCCCGCAGCGCAAGAAGCCGCCGAAGAACTGGGTGCCGGTGACCAAGGAAGACATGCGGGGCGTGGTCGATCCGCTGTCGGGCCTGATCTTCCCGGCCGGCAGCAAGGTGTGCCCCAAGACGCTGCCCGTGTTCGACGGCGAATCGCGCATGGATCTGAAGCTGAGCGCCAAGGGGACGAAGCCCTTCAAGACCGACGGCTTCAGCGGCGACGTCATCGTCTGCGGCGTCCAGTTCGTGCCGAAATCGGGCTATCGCAAGGGGCGTGCCGACGTCGATTACCTGCGCAAGCTCGACAGCATGGAGATCTGGTTTGCAAAGTCCGACGCCGTGCAGGTATATGCACCTGTCTACGTCCGCATCCCGACGAAATACGGGCCTGTGACCGTCTGGGCCACGCGGTTCAAGGGGTGATCCGCCTGGCATCATCCGCATCGCATTGCGTTATGCGGTGCCGGCGTGCGGGAGAGGGCGACCGACGCAGGCAGGGCAGGGGCGGCTAGGAGCGCGGGCAGATGCAGACCAGGGCGACATTGATCGGCTTCACCGCAATCCTCATGTGGGCGCTTCTGGCCCTGTTCACCGCAGCGTCTGGCACGATGCCGCCCTTCCAGCTTTCGGCGATCTGCTTTGCCATCGGCAGCCTTCCCGGTCTTGCCGTGCTGGCGCTTCGGCCGGAGCGCATCGCCCTGCTTCGCCAGCCCGCAAAGGTGTGGATCGTCGGCATTGCCGGGCTGTTTGGCTATCACGCGCTCTATTTCACGGCGCTTCGCAATGCCCCGGCCGTCGAGGCCGGGCTGATCGCCTATCTCTGGCCGCTGCTGATCGTCGTCGGTTCGGCGCTGCTGCCGGGCGAGCGGCTGCGGTGGCATCATGTGGCGGGTGCGCTCTGCGGCCTCGCGGGCACGGCGATGATCGTCGCGCGCAACGGCGTCGCCTTCGACAGCGCCTATACGCTCGGATATGGCGCCGCCCTCGCCTGCGCCTTCACCTGGGCGATCTATTCCCTGCTGACCCGGCGGTTCGAGGCGGTCTCCACGGATGTCGTCACCGGCTTCTGTCTTGCGACTTCGATTCTGTCGTTCTTCTGCCATCTCGCGCTCGAGACCACGGTCTGGCCGGATACGGGGACGCAATGGCTGGCCGTTGCCGGGCTCGGGCTCCTGCCGGTCGGCGCGGCCTTCTACGCCTGGGATCATGGCGTCAAGAACGGCAACATCCAGCTGCTCGGCGTCGCCAGCTATTCGGCCCCGGTGCTTTCGACGTTGACCCTCATCCTGTTCGGCTTTGCCGAGCCGTCCCTGGGCATCGCCATCGCCTGCCTGCTCGTGACCGGCGGAGCGGTGCTGGCGGCGCGCGACGTGATCTTCTCGTCGCGCAAGGCCGAGCCCGTGTCGACAGACCGGGTTCAGTCGGCTGTGTGAGCCGCTTGCGGCGGCTCCCATCCGGGCGGCGCCATCTCGAAGACACTGAAGTCGAAGCCGGGGGCGACGGTGCAGCCGACGAGGGTCCAGGCCCCGCGAGATTCGGCCGATTGCCAGATCCCCGCGGGAACGATGCCCTGCGGACGTTCTCCCGCCTCCAGATCGGTGCCGAGCACGATGGTCGAGGCAGGCGCGTCCGGTGCCGCCAGGCGAAGCGTCAGGGCCGCGCCGGCGTAATGATGCCAGACTTCGGCGGCATCGCGCACGCGATGCCAGTGCGACCGTTCGCCGGCCTCGAGCAGGTAGTAGATCGCCGTGGAATGGCCCCGTGTGCCGCCCGCTTCATCGCGAAAGGTCTCGGCATACCAGCCGCCCTCCGGATGCCGTGTCATGCCGAGCGCCGCGACGATCGCACGGGCATCCACCGCGCCCTGAACGGCCATCAGAAATGGTCCTTGCGCTTGCGGATCTCGGCAAAGACCTCGCCGTCGCTGGCCGAGACCATCTCCAGATGGGCGCGGATGCCGGGATCGTTCGGGCGCAGGAAGGGATTGGTGCGTTTTTCCACGCCGAGGCTCGTCGGCGCGGTCCAGCCGCCGCGTTCGCGCAGGGCCTCGATCTCGGCGGCGCGCGTCTTCAGTTCGGCATTGTCGGGATCGACCGTCACGGCGAAACGGGCGTTCGACAGGGTATATTCGTGGCCGAAATAGACCTGCGTATCGTCCGGCAGCGCCATGAGCTTCTGGAGGGAAGCCCACATGTCGGCCGGGGTGCCTTCGAACAGGCGGCCGCAGCCGAGCGCGAACAGCGTGTCGGCCGCAAACAGAAGGCGATCTTCCGGCAGGTGGTAGCAGATATGGCCGGCGGTGTGGCCGGGCGTGCCGATCACATGGACCTTGTGGCCGGCAAAGGTGAAATCGCCGCCGTCGCCGATGGTCATGTCGATGCCGGGGATGCGCGAGGCCTCGCGATCCGGCCCGATGATCGTCGCGTCGTAGCGCGTCTTCAGGGCGAGGTTCGCCTCCACGTGGTCGTTGTGGTGGTGCGTGGTGAAGATGTGCGTCAGCGTCCACCCTCGTCGCTCCAGCGCGTCGAGGATCGGCTGCTCCTCCGGTGCGTCGATCGAGGCCGTCTCGCCGGTTTCGGGGTCGTGAAGGAGCACGCCGAAATTGTCGGTGCGGCAGAGGAACAGGTCGAGGTCGAGCGCTGGCATGGTGAAGTCCTCGGAAGGCTGGGGCTGGGCCTGGAACAGGCGTTGTCCTCAGAATGTAAAGGCGCCGCCGACGAAGTCCAGCGATGGCGGCGGTCGCGAATTTCGGCGGCGCCCGGTTTCCTTTCGGCGGGCTGCGCACTACCCTCTGCGGATGCACGCCGATATCGTCGATCTTCGCCAGTTCTATCATTCGCGGCTCGGACGCTTCACCGAACCGGTGATCTCCATGGCGCTCGCCTCCATCTGGGCGCGCCTGCCGGAAGAGCGGCTCGTGGGGCTCGGCTACGTCCTGCCCTATCTCGAGCGTTTCCGGGCCGATACGGAGCGCACCTTCGCCTTCATGCCGGCGGGGCAGGGGGCCGTGAACTGGCCGGTCGGCGAGCTGTCGTCCACGGCTCTGGTCTTCGACGAGGAACTGCCGCTTCCCGATAGCTCGATCGACCGGATTCTCATGGTCCACGCGCTGGAGTTCGCCGAAAATCCGCGCGAGACGATGAAGGAGCTGTGGCGGGTGCTTGCGCCCGGCGGCCGCCTCGTCATCGTGGTGCCCAACCGGCAGGGCGTCTGGGCGCGCATGGACCATACGCCGTTCGGCTCCGGCCGGCCCTATTCCCGCGGACAGCTGACGGCGCTCCTGCGGGAAACGAATTTCACACCGGGCGCCTCCTGCGAGGCACTGTTCTTTCCGCCCTCGACGGTCAAGACCGTGCTGAAGCTCGGACGGGCGTTCGAGAGGATCGGGCGGGCGCTCTGGCCCATGTTCTCGGGCGTCATCATCGTGGAGGCGCAGAAACGGCTCTATCAAGGGCTGCCGGTCGCGGCGCGCGCATCCCGCCGCGTGTTCGTG
This sequence comes from Rhizobium sp. Leaf384, assembly GCF_001424065.1. GTDB lineage: Bacteria > Pseudomonadota > Alphaproteobacteria > Rhizobiales > Rhizobiaceae > Ferranicluibacter. The sequence continues at coordinate 93,286 of NZ_LMQE01000006.1, read as the reverse complement.
CCCGTCCTGGCGCCGCAGGGCGTCCCGACGGCACGCGACGGCCAATCGCCGACGCGGTGAACCGAGGTCGGCCGCGGAACCTCTTCGCCCTCCGGCCCCTCGACAAGGCGGCGATGGACCGGTAATGGCAGAGCCATCCGTGATACCAGCGAAAGCCAGACCATGAGCTCTCTTCCGAACGCTCCGACACCGCGCCCCGGCATTCTCGACATCGCCGCCTATGTGCCGGGCAAGGAACACGCACCGGGCGTGGCCAAGGTCTACAAGCTTTCCTCCAACGAAACGCCGCTCGGCGCGAGCCCCAGGTCGATCGAGGCCTTTCGCCAGGCCGCCGGACAGCTGGAACGCTACCCGGACGGGCAGGCGCTCGAGCTTCGCCATGCGATTGCCGATGTCTATGCTCTCAATCCCGCAAACCTGATGTGCGGCAACGGGTCGGACGAGCTGCTGGGGTTGCTCGCCCACACCTATCTCGCGCCGGGCGACGAGGCCATCATCACCGAGCACGGCTTTCTCGTCTACAAGATCCAGATCATGGCGGCCGGCGGCACGCCGGTGACGGTCAAGGAGCGGGACTGCCGCGTCGATGTGGATGCGATCCTTGCCGCGGTGACCGACAAGACGAAGCTCGTCTTCCTCGCCAATCCCGCCAATCCCACCGGCACCTTCGTCCCCGTCGAGGATGTGCGTCGCCTGCAGACGGGCCTGCCGAAGCACGTGCTTCTGGTGCTCGATGCCGCCTATGCGGAATATGTCCGGCGCAACGACTACGAGGCCGGCATCGAACTGGTGTCGTCCAACCAGAACGTGGTGATGACGCGAACCTTCTCCAAGATCTACGGTCTGGCGGCCCTGCGCATCGGCTGGATCTACGCGCCGGCCGCCATCATCGATGCGCTGAACCGCAGCCGCGGACCATTCAACCTCAACGCGCCGGCGATCGCCGCCGGAGCCGCCGCCGTGCGCGACACGGCGTTCACCGCCGCTGCCATCGATTTCAATGCCGAATGGGTGGGCAGGGTGACAGAAGCGCTGACGGCGCTGGGTCTTGAGGTCACGCCCTCGGTTGCCAATTTCGTGCTCATCCACTTTCCGGAGGTCGAAGGCAAGCGGGCGGCGGATGCGGATGCGTTCCTGACCAGCCGCGGCTTCATCCTGCGCGCGGTTCGCGGCTACGGTTTCCCGAATGCGTTGCGTCTGACGATCGGCACGCCGGAGGCCAACGAAGGCGTCCTTGCGGCGCTCTCGGAATTCCTTCGGAAAGACTGAGACCGACATGGCAAAGCTTTTCGACAAGGTCGCGCTGATCGGCATCGGCCTCATCGGTTCCTCCATCGCGCGGGAGATCCGCGACAAGGGGCTCGCGACCTCCGTTACGATCTCGACGCGCAGTCCCGAGACATTGGCGCGGGCGGAAGCCCTTGGCCTCGGCGAGCGCTATGTCCTGTCGCCGGGCGAAGCAGTGGAGGATGCCGATCTCGTCATCGTCTCCGTCCCGGTCGGGGCATCGGGTGCCGTCGCGCAGGCGATCGCGCCGCATCTGAAGGCCGGGGCGATCGTGACGGATGTGGGCTCCACCAAGAGTTCCGTCATCGCGCAGATGGCGCCGCACCTGCCGGACACGATCCATTTCATTCCCGGCCATCCGATCGCGGGAACGGAATATTCCGGCCCGGACGCAGGTTTCGTCGGTCTGTTCCGGAGCCGCTGGTGCATCCTGACGCCACCGCCCGGAACGGACGAGCCCGCCAAAGCGCGCCTACGGGCCTTCTGGGAAGCGCTTGGCTCGGATGTCGAGGAGATGGACCCCGAACACCACGACAAGGTGCTCGCCATCGTCTCCCACCTGCCGCATATCATCGCCTACAACATCGTCGGCACGGCAGACGATCTCGAGACGGTCACCGAGTCCGAGGTCATCAAGTATTCGGCCTCCGGCTTTCGCGACTTCACGCGTCTGGCCGCCTCGGACCCGACAATGTGGCGCGACGTCTGCCTGCACAACAAGGATGCGATCCTTGAAATGCTGTCGCGATTTTCGGAAGATCTTGCCTATCTGCAGCGGGCGATCCGCTGGGGCGACGGCGACAAGCTGTTCGACCTCTTCACCCGCACCCGGGCGATCCGCCGTTCCATCATCCAGGCCGGCCAGGATACCGACATGGTCGATTTCGGCCGCCATGCGCTGGACGCCAAGTCCTAGCGGCCACGTGGCGAAAGCGGGGTCGCGTTCCCGGCACGCCGCGCGCGTCACCGCCCGTACCGGGCCTGAAGCGTTTTTGTCTTGATGCATGTCGTTTCCCGAAACCGCTGCACATTTTCGGGCGACATGCATCAGAGCTGCGGAAGAACGCCGATCGGGATGAAGGCCAGGAAGGCGGTGCCGTCACGCACGTTGAGCGTGACCGTCGTGTCGTTGCCGCCCGCCGCAAGCGCCGTCAGCATGTTGGCCGCGTTGTCGAGCATGTTCTCGCTGTCGGGAAAGGCCTGAGCGAGCGCGGTGCGCCAGGCCGCGACATCCCGCATCGTGACCTTGAAGGCGCCGGAGATGAGGCCCTCATCATCCACCGTGAACGGACCGCTGGCGGTCGTGATCATGCCGTTGCCGAGATCGATCGTCAGGTTGCGGACGTCTCCCGCACTGTTGCGCAGGGCATGGCGCGACAGGCCGCCACGGTCGAGCACGGTGGCGCGATCCTTGACGGTCAGATCGATCGCCGCGTTCATGAGCGGCAGCAGGCTGGTGCCATTGTGCGGTTTCAGGTCGAGCCCGGTGATCGAAAGGGCCGCGTCGAGATCGCTCTCGTTCTGGCGCAGATGCAGTTCGGTATGGCTTGTGGCAAAGGCGAGCGCGTCCTCGCCGAGCGTCGGCACCAGGGTTCCGGCCAGGCGATCGGAGACGATCGACGTGCGGCTAAGGCCGGACAGCGTCGCCTGGATGCTGGCCTTCAGCGTCTGCCAGTCCATGGATGTGGTGATGCCCGGGGAAAAGCGCAGTTCGGCCGGACCATCCATCTCGATCACGGCATGGCCGGGCCAGTAGACCTGCGCGGCCGACCGGAGCGCGCCGGCGGCGCCGGACGCGCCAAGCTTGGTGTCATCGACCTTCACGGCGTCGCAGAACAGCCCGATGCGGAAGGGGAAGCCTCGCACGGTCAGCCCATCGCACTGTGCGCTGGCGCTGCCGGACCGGCTGGTGAGAACGCTCGCAAGCCGGGTCTCGATCTGGTGGGCAGCCAGGAACCAGATGCCGCTGTAGACCGCCAGGAAGATGACGATGCCGATGCCGAGACGCCGGATCCGTGTGCTCGCGGCGGGCGGTTCTGTCTGAGTCATGCGGGTCTCCGGTCGGCGGTCTGGATGCAGGCAGGGCGGTGCGTCAACCGGCGCTTGTCATGTGCGACACCTTCGGCCGCGTTCGCGTCGTCGGGGTCTTCTACTGCATTCCACCGCGAACCGGAATGCTTTGGGGAAAATAGCGCAGAAGGCCCGGCTCCCCGCCGGGAGACCATCGTCCGGCGGTGTCGGCGTGATGAAAAACCCGCTCGGGACGTCGCCAATCGTTTTGCTTTCGGGCATTTTGCAGTAGGAGGGCGGAACCGGCCGCCGGGGCCAGGCTTTCGGTGACGGGATTCCCTTTCTTGTGACGGATCTTGCGATGATGACGGACATGGGTGGCATCTCGGACGACATCTGGGTGTTCGGCTACGGCTCGCTGATGTGGAACCCCGGCTTTGCCTTCGTCGAGCAGATCCGGGCGCGTGTTTTCGGCTATCGCCGCGCCCTCTGCGTGCGCTCCCAGGTTCACCGCGGCACGGCGGAACGACCAGGCCTCGTTCTCGGCCTGGATCGCGGAGGATCGTGTCTCGGCATGGCGTTCCGCATCGCCGGAGGTGATAGGGAGGCGGTCATTGCCTATCTGCGCGAGCGCGAGCTGGTAACCCATGTCTACAAGGAGCGTCTGGTGCCGCTGCGGCTGGCCGACGGGCGGACGGTGACGGCGCTCGCCTATGTCATCGACCGGGCACATCTGCAATATGCGGGCGCCCTCCAGGCCGACGAGGCAGCGCTGATCGTCGCACAGGCGCGCGGCCGATCCGGCGAAAATGTCGATTACGTCATGAACACGCTCGATCATCTCCGCGCGATGGGCATTCGCGATCACTGGCTGGAAGAGGTCGGCCGCGGCGTGCAGACACTGCTCGCCAAGCGCTGACGGGTCTCTCAGGGCACGGTGACGCCGAGTTCGGACAAACGCGTGCGCGCGCTCTCCGGCAGAGGCAGATGCGGGTTTGCCCGGACGGTTTCGACCAGCAGCTCGTCGCTTGCCGTTTCCGTGACGGCAATCAACGTCTTGAGAAAGGTGTCGCTGTCGAGGCCCGGGCCGATCGGGGGGAGAATGCGGACCTTGAAATGGCCGGGGAAGCGCAGCGTCGTGCTGCGCGGCCAGAACAGGCCGGGATGCATCGCGACGGGCACGACGGGCACCTGCAGGTCGCGATAGAGGCGGGCGATCCCGTATTTGTAGTCGGGCGGCGCGCCCGGCGCCCTGCGGGTGCCCTCGGGGTAGATGATCAGTTGCCGACCGGTCGCGATCTCGGCCTTGGCGCGCTGCATGACGGCCGCCATCGCCCGGCCGCGGGCACTGCGATCGACCGGGACCATGCGCTGCTTGGCCACATACCAGCCGAACAGCGGAATGCGCATCAATTCGCGCTTGAGGATGAAGAACGGGTCGGACAGCCAGGGCAGCAGCGCATAGACGTCCCAGAAGGACTGATGCTTGGGCGCAAGAATGTAGACGCCGTCCTTCGGGATATTGTCGAGCCCCTCGATTTCGAAGGTCGTTCCGACGATCACCCGCATCAGCCAGTGATTGCTGCGGGCCCAGTTCTTCGGCACGAACCAAGACGTCTTTCGCGAGACCAGAAAATAGACGGGCGTCAGCACAATCATGCGCAGAATGAGGTTGGCATAGAAGGCGACGTTGAACAGGACCGAGCGGAGGCGAATCATGGGCGGCTTTCGAAAAGCGGGCGGCAGACGGGATCGAGCATGCCGTCCGGGTGCCTACACGAATTCCGGCGCGACGAAAACCGCGATCTCGCGGGTGCCTGCCGGCCGCGCTATTGCCCGGTCTGGGCCCGCTCGGTCCGCAGTCCGCTATCCGTCGGGGTGCCGAGGAGATCCCGCAGCGATGCGACCGTCAGCTTGGCGTATTCGGACAGGATCGATTTCAGAACCATGGGATTGGCGATCCAGTTCGTGCTTTTCAGGTCGGAGTTCACCACGGGGTAGGGTACGAAGGTGATGCCGGGATTGGCGCGGCGCAACTCGAGAAGACTGCGCGGCATGTGGTAATTGTTGGTGACGACGAGGATGCTCTTGTAGCCGTTGTCGCGGATCCAGTTTGCCGTTTCATGGGCATTGCCGATCGTGTCGATCGCATCATAGCCGATATCGACGCAGCAGCGGAACAGATCGGCCGAACTCTGGGTGTTGCGGCGGATCTGGCTGCTGGTGGTGGTGGGGTGGACCCCGGAGATCAAAAGGCGCTGTCCAGCCCCGGCCTTCAACAGGTCGACGGCCTGGTCGATGCGCTGGAACCCGCCCGTCAGGACGACGATGGCATCGGCCTTTGGGCTGGTCGGTGGCTGGAGCGAGGCGACCTGATCGGCGAAGTAGAGCAGGCTTGCCGTGGCGCAGCCAGCCACGACCAGCAGGACATAGAAGGTCAGGCGCGCGAGCTGTCGGCGGAAGCTGACATGCCGACGCGTCCGCCGCGCAAAAGCTTTGCGCTCGGTGTCGCCGGATGTCTCCGCGTCGGAAGGCTCGTCCGCCATCATGATGTTCTTCCACCGTTGCGCCGGATGCCTGCGACCCGGTGCGACGGATGTTGCGATGTCTCGAAACCGGTGAACCTGCTTTGCGCCTTAACGATGGCCCGCGCGGGCAGCGACCGCGAAAGCGTGACCAAAGAAGGGAAGGGCGTGCGCTTCGACATGTCAGGCGTTCGGGATGAGATCGGCCCGGGCCGGGTCGGAGCGGATGCGATCGATTTCATAGATCGTGCGCATGACCGTGAACCGCGCCGTCAGCGTCGTCAAAAGGGCGATGACGAGCATGATGGCGGCGATGCCGAGATAGCCGGTGTAGCCGATGGTGAAGGTACCGAAGAGGGCCGTCGCCTGGTCGCTTTGCGGCGTGGCGAGCGAGTGCGACTGCCACCAGCCGGCCGCCGCGAAGGAGAGGGCGGCGAGGAGACCGCCGGCGCCGGCGCCCTTGAAGCTGATCTTCAGGAAGTGCTTCTGGAATTCGGAGGCGACGAAGCTTGCCTCCGCGCCGACGAAATGCAGCACCTCGACGATGTGGCGATTGCCCGACAGCGTGCCGCGCGTGGCGAAGATGACGGTCAGGACCATGGCGGAGAAGACGAGCGTCAGAACGCCGGTTCCGATCAGCGCCGTCGTGTGCGCCATCGCCACCAGCCGGTCCACCCAGGTCCGGTGGTCGTCGAGCGTCGCCTGTGGGATCTCGCCGGTCAGACGCGCCCGCATGCCGGCGAAATCCGGCGGGTTGCGTTCATCGATGGTGATGATCACGAGGCGCGGCACGGGCAGTTCGTCGATATCGAGCCCCTCTCCGAGCCAGGGCTCCAGCAGGCGCGCGGTCGCGGTGCGGTCGACGATGCTGCCGTCGACGGTGCCGTCGAAGGTCAGGGCGATGTCGCGCGCGTCGCGCAGGGCCTTCTCCATGTCGAGCCCTTCCTCGGGCCGGATCTGGATCGTCACCTCGCGCGAGATCTCGCTCTGCCAGCTCTCGGCCGTGGCCCGCACCATGGAGACCGCGCCGAGCGTCAGGCAGGCGAGAAAGGACATGATGGCGATCACCAGCATCAGCGCGTTGCCGGACACGTTGACCGGAGGCACGATGGGCGCGGTCGGCCGGACGCGCATGGGGGCCTTGCGCCCGTCCGTCTCCGGTGCTGCGTGAACCGGGCCGCCTTTGCCGCGGCTGGGTGCCGCGCGGGACGATGTCTTGCGGGCGTCAGTCATAGATGTCGAGCCGCCCCTGGGACAGGATCATGCGACGCGCTTCCACCTGGTCCATCAGCGAGAGATCGTGCGTGGCGATGACGACGGCCGTGCCGAGGCGGTTGAGCTCCATAAACAGATTGAGAAGACGGCGGGCCATCGGCGGATCGACATTGCCCGTCGGCTCGTCGGCAAGCAGGATCTCCGGCCGGTCGATCAGGGCACGGGCAATGGCGGCCCGCTGCTTTTCCCCGCCCGAGAGCACCGGCGGCAGGACGTTGATCCGTTCGCCGAGGCCGACCCAGCCGAGCAGTTCCAGCACGTCCGAGCGATAGGATGATTCGTCCTTGCCGCGCACGCGCAGCGGCAGGGCAACGTTTTCGTAGGTGGTCAGGTGGTCGAGCAGGCGAAAATCCTGAAAGACGATGCCGACGCGCCGGCGCAGCATGGGCAGTTCGTCGCGCGGGATGGAGGCGATGTTGCGATCAAACATCCGAATCAACCCGCGCGTCGGCTGCAACGACAGGAACAGAAGGCGCAGCAGCGTCGTCTTGCCCGCGCCGGACGGGCCGGTCAGGAACTGGAAGGACTTGCGCGGGATATCGAAGGTCAGGTCGCGGAGAATTTCCGGTCCCATGCCGTAACGCAATCCGACGTTTTCGAAATGAATCAACTTCCAGCCTCTGAGATGGACGCTCTACCGCCGAGTGCGGGCGCGATCCGGCCAGCATGGTTAAACAGTGGTTAATTTCCCTTTAACCTCGCAGGCAAAAACGTCGCTTTAAGGGCCGACAGACGCGCGCAGGCTGCAGCTTTCGGTCCTCGGTTGCGTTACCACTTCCTTAACCCTTCGGCTTTACCTTTCGGAAAGGATTTCGCGCGTCGCCGTGCGAGCCCCTTTCGGAAGGACGATGCATGACCGGCTTTTCAGGCGCTTCGCGCAGGATCGATCTTCTCCCCCCGGAACGAGCCCGTCCGGTGCGGCCTGCGTCACGGGTGTTGCGCCCGGTCGATGTCGTCGATGCCGTTTTCGAGGTCGTGCCCTTCTCGCGGTCGCCCGCCCCGCGTGCGACGCCGCCTTCGTCGACGCCGAGACAGGCTGGCGAGCGTCGGGCCGGGCCCGTCGCGCTGGCGGAGCGCACCCTGCAACGGATTTCCCCCCGCCGTTTCGCCGGCCTGACGATGGCGGTTTGCGTCGCTGCTTTTACTCTGGCAACCGCACTCGTCCCGACCAAGCCCCAGGCAGCGCCGGCGCTCGGCTTCGGCGATGTCCGCACCGAATTGCAGGATGCCGCCGGCCTGAAGGTCGTCGCCGTCTATGGCACGGTGGTCAACCCGACGTCCGTCGCACGCGCTGTCCCGGCCATCCGCGTCGATGTCGCCGCCTCCGGGCGACGGATGACGGCCGAGGGGCAGCTTGCCGGCGACCGTCTGCTTGCACCGGGCGAGAGCCGCGCCTTCTCCGCACGGCTGCCACATGCCGGTGGTTCGGCGCCGATCGTGCAAATTTCCTTCGGCCCGACGGGTGCTTCGCCCCGCTGACTGTGCTAACGCCAAGCCTTGAAGGGCGCCGGACGGCGTCCCGTCGCCTGGAGCCACTGCCATGCCCGTCGTTCGCGGAAAGATGATCGAGACGCTGTTTTCACCGGACGTGATTGCCACACGCAACACGGAGATGGCGGCCGACATCGTCAAGGGCCGCACCGATGACCTGCTGGTCATCTCCGTGCTCAAGGGCTCCTTCATCTTCGCAGCCGACCTCATCCGCGCCATGCATCATGCGGGCCTTGCGCCGGAAGTCGAGTTCATCACCCTGTCGAGCTACGGCACGGGCACGGTCTCGCGCGGGGTGAGGATCATCAAGGATATCGACAGCGACCCCCGTGGCCGCGACGTCCTGCTGATCGACGACATTCTTGAATCGGGGCGGACGCTCCGCTTCGCACGCGACCTGATGCTGGAACGGGGCGCGAAGTCGGTCTCGATCGCCGTTCTCCTCGACAAGAAGGTCAAGCGCGAGATCGACTTCGAAGCGGATTTCGTCGGTTTCGAATGTCCCGACTACTTTGTCGTCGGTTACGGCATGGACGTCGCCTATGCCTTCCGCGAACTGCCCTTCGTCGGCGTGGTCACCGGGGATGCCGACAAGATCTGATGCCGGCCTCTTGCGAGAAGAGGTTTGCCGGTCTTTACGGTTTTCAAAGAAAACTCTGCGCTTGTGGGCGTCCGAACCGTAGGAGGCCATGATGGCAAAGATCCTGATCACCGAGGATGAAGACTCCCTGCGCCGCTTCGTCGCGCGCGCCTTGCAGATGGACGGGCACGATGTCGTGCAGGCGGGCGATGGCGCGGAGGGGCTGGAGCATCTGCATGGTGCCACCTTCGACCTGCTGCTTTCCGACATCCGCATGCCCGTCATGGACGGCATCGCGCTTGCCCATGAAGCGGCGGCGGCCTTTCCCGGACTGAAGATCCTGTTGATGACCGGCTACGCCGAACAGCGCGAGCGCGCTGACGACCTTGCTGGAAAGATCGTCGACGTCGTTGCCAAGCCCTTCAGCCTGCCCGATATCCGCAAGGCGGTCGCCGTGGCTCTGGCGGCGTAAGGATGTCGAGAACGCGGGCGTCGAGGGCCTGATTGTCCGTCGGGCGCGCCCCCGTGACGCGGGACGCGCGCTGCTCCGATGTTACCGGATGTCCAGCAACCGCTCCAGATACTGCCGTTCCACCTCGGGCGAGACGTTGTTCCCGAGCCGGCGACGGATCTCGTCGAGGATTTCGCGCGCGCGCTGGGTGTCGATCTCGTCGGGCACCTTCACCTGATCCCCGAAGTCGGGTCCGGCGTTCTGCTGGCGGCGGCCAAGGGGGTCGCGGCCGTTCTGTCCATATTGCGGGATGCCCTGGCCGGGGCCCTGTCCCTGACCTTGGCCCTGGCTCATCTGGTTCATCATGTCCTGCGCACCCTCGCGCAGGGCCTGGAGTGCACGGCCCTGGCTGCCGACCGCCTGTTCGCCCTGACCCTGGCCGAGCTGGCCCGATGCGCCCTTCATCTCGCGCCCTGCCTGGCCGAAACCCTTGCCGGGCTTGATGCCCATGCCTTCAAGCCCCTTCTGAAGCTCGCCGAGCTGCTTTTCGAGCGCCTGCTGCTGGCCCTGGAGATCCTTCAGGGCCTGACGCAGCTGCTCCTCCGTCATCTGCTCGGTCGGATCGCCACCCTGCTGTTGCTGGCCCTGTTGCTGGTTGGGGTCTCCCGGCGGCTGTTCGAACAGATTCTCGTCCATCATCGGATCGCCCATCTGCATGCGGTTGCGCAGGGCCTGGTCGTGCTTGAACGTCTGCTCCATCAGTCGCTGCTGCTCCTGCATCAGCTGCCCGAGCTTGTCCATCTGCTGGCGCATCGCGCTGTTGTCCTGGCCCTGCTGCATGTCCTGCGGCCTGCGGCCGGCCTGCAGGTTGTTCATCATCCGCTGCATCTCCGACAGCATCTGGCGGGCCTGATCCTTCGATCCGGATTTGGCGAGGTTCTCGATCTGGTCCATCATCTTGTCCAGATCCTTGCTGCTCAGCATGTTCTCCATATTGGGCCGGGCGGCCGTCTGGGGGTTCTTCATCGCCTGTTCGGCAAGCGCCTGCATGAACTGCTTCATCGCTTCCCGCAGTTCCTGCATGGCCTTGGCGATCTCCTCGTCCGAGGCATTGCGCTCCAAGGCATCCGACAGCTTCTGCTGGGCCTCGCGCAGATTGCGTTCGGCCAGCGACAGGTTGCCGTCCTCGATTCCGAGCGCGACCTCCCAGAGATAGTCGGCGGTGCCGCGCATCGACTCTTCGTCGCGGGCCAGCGTCATGCGGCCCTTGGCGGATTGCAGCAGGAGAAAATGGGTGAGGTTGGGAATGTTGTCTTCCGGGCGGATGTTCAGCGCATCGTTGAGTTCGAACGCGCGGGGCAGGTCCCGGCTGTTCAGCGCCATGACCTGACGCTCCTCGGCAACCGCGCCAGCGAGCGGTTCATAGAAGCGGCGGGCGGGCAGGATCATCTCCTGCGGGGCGCTGCGCCCCTCCTGGCCGGCAGCATCGCGCGCGACCAGCGTGATGCGGACGCGCTTGCCGGCGAGCGGATGTTCCGACAGGTTGCGGCTTGCCGTCGCCTTGGCGTCCTTTGCATTGCGGCGCGGCAGGTCGAGCCGATATTCGGGGGCGGGGTAGAGCGGCGTTGCCTCGACGGGTGGCGCCTCCGCCGGGACGATCTCCGCGAAAGCCTCGCTCAGCCCGTAATCGTCCTTGGCAATGAAGGGGATCTCCAGTGCGGCATTGACCGTGGCGCGCGGCGTCCCGTCGAAGGCGATCTCGGGCACGGCGTCGGGAATGACGGCAAACTGCCATGTCTGCGTGCCGACCGTCAGCGTGCCGTCGCGGGTGATCTTGTAAAGATGCGTGCTGTTGCCGGGAGGCGTCGGGGCCGCGCTGTCCGTCGCCGTCGTCTCGCCTGCAGGCGAGGAGGGAACGGAGACCGGGGTGGCAACCGTGCCTGCAGCCTTGTCCGCGCCTGCCTCTTGCGGCTTTTGCGGCGGGATCGGCACGGCCGTGGCGGCACCCGTGTCGAGGAAGGTGACGGCCGTGTCCGGGGCGGATGCCGCGCTGGTCACGCGAACGGTCACGTCGCTGAACTGCGGGATGCGGAGCACGCTCGCCTCCGCGGGCGCGCCCGTGGCATCGGCCTGGTCTGCCCGTCCCGTCAGGAACACGGGTGCGCGGCCGGTATAGGTGGGGGGCGTTACCCAGGCGTCGATGCGCACATCCGGCGCGGCGACGATGGTGTCGGGCAGGCGGAACGCATCCGAGAGCGTTCCGGCGCGGTTGGAATACGAATAGGCAAAGGCGACAGTTACGAGCAGAACCGGTAGCGCACGCAGGCCGAACCCGTCATGGCGGGCGATATCGGGGCGCGGCAGCCCCGTTTCGAGCGCGCCGATCATCCGGGCCATGCGTGTCTGGTGTTCGCGCCACAGCGCCTCGCCGAAGGCGCCGCCGGTGGCCGGCTTGTCGTCCTGCACGCCGATCGCCTGGTGCGGCAGCGCATTGCGCTCTTCCAGCAGGCGATCGGCCTCGTGCATATCGGGCAGGCGGATGCGGAAGACCGGGACGAGAGCAGCCATGAAGGCAAGCGCAAAGGTCAGCAGCAAACCGGCGTGAACGAGCGGTGGCACCGTCCGGAACAGGCCGAACCAGGCAGCGGAAAGGAAGAGAAAGGCGATGCCCAGCGGGAGGAGCGCGCGAGGCGCCAGCCGCTCGGCAACGAGAACCGCGCGGGCGAAACCGCGCTTGCGGGCGAGCGTCTGCGTCATGCCTGTCTTCATCCTGCCGGAGACGCCGTTTTTGCCGACCGGGCGTTCCTGCCGCCGGAATTCTGCCATCCACACCGTCCTGTTTCTGCCCTTACACCGCAGCCCACGCGAATCCCGCGCCTGCCGATGTGTTTACGGGCGCGAGGATACCATTGTTTGTGGCGAAGACGAGGGCGAGAACGCAATCGTGAACGTGGCGTCCTCCGGCGAAACCACGTCCGACGGTCTTGACCTTCCCGCACAGACGGACGGCAGCCGGGCGTGCCGGAGCCGGCCGGGGTCGCGCTCAGTCTGGCAGCGCTTCGTCCGAAAGCCACTCCGGCAGACTGTCGAGACCGATCAGATCCTCGATGGTGGTGCGCGGACGGACCACGTGGAAGCGGTTGCCCTTGACCAGGACCTCGGGCACCAGAAGCCGCGAATTGTACGTGCCGGCCTGCACCGCACCATAGGCGCCTGCCGTGCTGACGGCGAAGAGATCACCCGGGCGCGGCATGGCCATTTCGCGGTCGAGCGCCAGATAGTCGCCGGTCTCGCAGACCGGGCCGACGACATCCGCGGTGATGCGCGGCGCGTTGGCGGCCGAGATGCGGACCGGGCGGATCTCGTGATAGGCTTCGTAGAGCGTCGGACGGATGAGATCGTTCATCGCCGCATCGACGATGACGAAGGTCTTCGATCCGCCATCCTTCACATAGATCGTCTCGGTCACCAGAATGCCGGCATTGCCCACGATCAGGCGGCCGGGCTCCATGACGATGCGGCAGCCGAGACCGGCAAGCTGCTCCTTGACGATCGCCGCATAGGCGTCGGGCAGGGGCGGGGGATTGTTGTCTTCCTTGTAGGGAACGCCGAGACCGCCGCCGACATCGACATGATCGATGACATGCCCGTCGGCGCGCAGCGCGTCCACGAGATCGCGCAGCACCTTGAAGGCGTCCTCGAACGGCTGCAGCTCGGTGATCTGGCTGCCGATATGCATGTCGATCCCGGTGACCTTGATGCCGGGAAGCGTTGCGGCATGGGCATAGACGGCGCGGGCGCGCTCGAAGCCGATCCCGAACTTGTTTTCCTTCTTGCCGGTCGAGATCTTGGCATGGGTCCGGGCATCCACATCCGGATTGATGCGGAAGGACACGTGCGCCTGGCGATCGAGACGGACGGCGCGGGCGTTGAGCACTTCGAGCTCGGGTTCGGATTCGACGTTGAAGCAGTAGATGCCGGCGGCCAGCGCCAGATCCATCTCGCCGGCCGTCTTGCCGACGCCGGAAAACATGATCCGCTCCGCCGGAATACCGGCGGCCAGTGCGCGGGCCAGTTCGCCGCCGGAGACGACGTCGATGCCGGCGCCGAGACGGCCGAGCGTCTTCAGCACGGCCTGGTTGGAATTCGCCTTCATGGCGTAGCACACCAGCGCGTCGACGCCCTCGAAGGCCTTCGCGAAGACGGCATAGTGCCGCTCCAGCGTCGCGGTGGAATAGCAGTAGAAGGGGGTGCCGACGGCACGGGCGATGTCGGTCACCGGCACGTCTTCCGCATGCAGAACGCCGTCACGATATTCGAAGTGGTTCACGGATGGGGCCTTCGGTGGGCTGTCAGAGCAGCGGGTCGAGGAGGAAGGAGCGCTCGGGCACGTCGGCCTGGGCGCCAGTGCGGCCGCTGCGGGCCGCCGTGTTGTCAGAGCCGGGGACGGTGTTCATCTGCGTCACGGCCGTCGTCTGGGTCGAGGCATTGCCGGAGACGGCGGCGCTCGCCGGGGCGGCCCCGCTTGCCGGGCGCACGAAGCCGGACGGCAGGGCCGAAGGCGTGGCAGTCGTGTTCTGGGTGTCCTTTGCCGCCTTCGCGCGGGCGACGCTCGGACGTTCGAGATCGCCCTTGCGGCCGCAGCCGGAGGCCGTCAGCACCGTTGCCGTCAGAAGCAGCGCCGTCAGGGCGGCAGTCCGAAATGTCATCGTCGCGGGTCCTTTGCGAGGGAAGGCGGTCCCTCTTAGCTGTTTTTCAAGGACCGCGCACGTTCGAATTGCTGATGGATCGCCCGGGAAACGTGATCGATCGCCCGGGCCGGCCTTTGCGTTCTTATTTTGATGCATGTCGTTTCCCGAAACCGCTGCACAGTTTCGGGCGACATGCAGCAGAAGGCCGGACGCCTCAGTTGCGTGCCCGCCACCAGGCGATCTGCCGGCGAACTTCGGCCGGCGCGGTGCCGCCGAAGGAGGTGCGGCTGGCGACGGAGGCCTCGACCGTCAGCACGTCGAAGACCTTGTCCGTGATCGCCGCGTGGATCGCCTGCAGGTCGTCAAGGCCCAGTTCGCCAAGGTCGCAGCTCCGGCTCTCGGCCAGCGCCACGGCACGGCCGGTCACGTGGTGGGCATCGCGGAAGGGCAAGCCGGCTTCGCGCACGAGCCAGTCCGCCAGATCCGTCGCGGTGGAGAAGCCGGACCCGGCCGCCTTCTTCATGCGCTCCGTGTTGATGGTCATGTCGCGCACCATGCCGGTCATGGCGGCAAGGCCGAGCTCCAGGCTCTCGGCGCTGTCGAAGACCTGTTCCTTGTCTTCCTGCATATCCTTGGAATAGGCGAGCGGCAGGCCTTTCATGATGGTGAGAAGCGCGATCAGCGAGCCGTTGATACGACCTGTCTTGGCCCGCACCAGCTCGGCGGCATCCGGATTCTTCTTCTGCGGCATGATGGAGGAGCCGGTGGAAAAGGCATCCGACAGCCGGACGAAGCCGAACTGCGGCGTCGACCAGATGACGATCTCCTCGGCAAGGCGCGACAGGTGGGTGGCCGAAATCGCCGCGATCGACAGGAACTCCAGCGCGAAATCGCGATCGGAAACGGTGTCGATGGAGTTGCGCGTCGGTCCGGCGAAACCAAGCGCCTTGGCGGTCATGTGCCGGTCGATCGGAAAGCCGGTGCCGGCAAGGGCCGCCGCGCCGATCGGGCTTTCGTCCATATGCTCGATGGCGTGCCGCACACGGGCGCGGTCCCGGCCGAACATTTCGACATAGGCCATGCAATGGTGGCCGAACGTGACCGGCTGGGCCGTCTGCAGATGGGTGAATCCCGGCATGACCGTGTCGGCATGTTCCTCGGCACGATCGAGGAAGGCGGCGATCAGGCGCGTGAGCGCGGTCTCGACCTTCTGCAGTTCTTCCTTGACCCAGAGGCGGAAATCGAGCGCCACCTGGTCGTTGCGCGAGCGCGCCGTGTGCAGCCGGCCGGCGGCCGGGCCGATCAGCGTTGCCAGGCGGGATTCGACGTTCATGTGGATGTCTTCGAGGCGGCGGGAAAACGTGAAGGTGCCTGCCTCGATCTCCGACAGGATCGTGTCGAGGCCACCGAGAATGGCGTCCTTGTCGGCGCCGGAAATGATGCCCTGATGGGCCAGCATTTCGGCATGAACCTTGGAGCCGCGGATATCCTGCGCGTAGAGCTTCTTGTCGAAGCCGATGGAGGCGTTTATCTCCTCCATGATGGCGTCGGGTCCGGACGCGAAACGACCGCCCCACATCTGGTTGGAGGTTTTCGTCTCGGAAGCGCCGTCGGCCATCGCAGTATCCGTCCTGAAAAAGGTACAAGTCTTGAAAACCGACATGACAGACCCGGGGAAACCCCGCTCCGCCCTACGGCTTGTGGCGCTCGCAGCCCTTCTGGGCCTGATCGCCGGTGCGGCAGCGGTATACGTCAGGCAAAGCGGGTCTGGCAATGCTCCGGAGATCGCTTCGGCGGGCGCGTCCGGCCAATGCGCAGCCGCGTCGGGCAAGATCGCCAGCCTTACGCCGCTGATGAAGGGCCAGGTGGCCGCCATGGCGCCGGCCGACCGGCCGCGGCCCCTGGAGGATCTCACGTTCAAGGATGGAACGGGCAAGGATCTGACGCTCGCCGACTTCAAGGGCCGCACGGTTCTCCTCAACCTCTGGGCCACATGGTGCGTACCCTGCCGCGAGGAAATGCCGGCGCTCGACAGGCTGGAAAAGGCGGAGGGAAGCGACCGGTTCGAAGTCGTCGCCGTCAATATCGACACCGGCAGCGACGAGAAGCCGAAAGCGTTCCTGTCGGAGACCGGCGTCGCGGCGCTAAAACCCTACCGCGATGCTTCCATGGGCGTCTTCAATGCGCTGAAGAAGGAGGGGCTCGCTTTCGGGCTGCCCGTGACCGTGCTTCTCGACGAGAAGGGTTGCCTGCTCTCGGCCATGAACGGGCCGGCGGCCTGGGATGGCGATGAGGGGCGGGCCCTGGTGCGCGCCGCGGCCTCGGCGGGCACGGGGTCCTGAGCCGTCAGCGATGTCGGCAATCATGAAGCCCTGTGCCACGAGGACGGCGCTCACGCTCCTGTTCGCTGTTGCCGATCGTGCCTGTTGGCGACGGCGGATTTACCGCGTGGGAACGGGGGTTTCCCCACGATAGTCGTAAAAACCGCGGCCGGACTTCCGACCAAGCCAGCCGGCTTCGACATATTTCACGAGCAGCGGGCAGGGGCGGTACTTGCTGTCGGCGAGACCATCGTGGAGGACCTGCATGATCGACAGGCAGGTGTCGAGGCCGATGAAATCGGCCAGTTGCAGCGGTCCCATCGGGTGATTGGCGCCGAGCTTCATGGCGGTGTCGATCGCATCGACCGTGCCGACGCCTTCGTACAGCGTGTAGATCGCCTCGTTGATCATCGGCAGAAGGATGCGGTTGACGATGAAGGCCGGGAAATCTTCGGCCACCGTGATGGTCTTGTCCAGGGCCGTGACGAACTGGCGGGCCGAGGCGAACGTGCCTTCCTCGGTCGCGATGCCGCGCACCAGCTCGACGAGCTTCATGACCGGAACCGGGTTCATGAAGTGGATGCCCATGAAACGCTCCGGACGGTCCGTGGCGGAGGCAAGGCGCGTGATCGACAGGGACGAGGTGTTGGTCGCGAGAATGGCGTCGGGCTTCAATACCGGACAGACGGCTACATAGATCTTGCGCTTGACGGCTTCGTCTTCCGTCGCCGCTTCGATCACGAGATCGGCCGGCGACAGGTCCGTCAGGTCGGAGGACCCCTTGATGAGCGTGAGCGCCTTCTTGCGCTCGTCCTCGGTCAGTTTTCCGGACGAGACCTGGCGGGCCATGTTGCCGTTGATCGTGGCGAGACCAGCCTCGATGCGATCGGGCGCGATGTCGTAGAGGTGCACCTTGTACCCTGCCATCGCGGCGACCTGCGCAATGCCGCAGCCCATCTGCCCCGCACCGACGATTCCGACATTCTTGATCATCAAGCCGTTCTTCCCCAATCGCAGCCGACGTTCAGCACCGCGACCGCGCCGCGCGCCATGGTGACGTCCAGCTTCGCAGTCGCGCTCGACACCCGCCGCATCATCGTCTTCCGGATCGGTTTTCGATCCTGGAATGATGCAGTCAAGGCCTGCCTCAAAGTGATACCGGCTGGCGGCGGGTTTTGCCAGTGCTTTCCGTCGTTCTCTGCGCGTCTTCGAATGTAAAACGGCCGCATCGGGGATGCGGCCGTTCACTTCTCGGTGTGTCGAGGCACAGCCTCCGCCGTGTCAGGAACCCAGCCTCGGCTGGATCGGGGTCACAGCGCCTTTTCGAGTTCCGGCAGCAGCGTGAAGATGTCGCCAACGAGACCGTAGTCCGCGACCTGGAAGATCGGTGCGTCTTCGTCCTTGTTGATGGCGACGATGACCTTGCTGTCCTTCATGCCGGCGAGGTGCTGGATGGCGCCGGAGATGCCGCAGGCGATATAGAGCTGCGGAGCGACCACCTTGCCGGTCTGGCCGACCTGCCAGTCGTTGGGCGCATATCCCGCATCCACGGCGGCCCGCGAGGCACCGACGGCGGCGCCGAGCTTGTCGGCGAGCGGCAGGATGACCTCCTGGAACTTCTCCGCCGAGCCGAGCGCGCGGCCGCCCGACACGATGATCTTCGCGGAGGTCAGCTCCGGACGGTCGGACGAGGACAGGGCATCCGCGACAAAGGTGGACAGCCCGGGATCGGCCGCCGCAGAAACGGTCTCGACCTGTGCCGAACCGCCTGCGGCGGCGGGCGCGAAGGTCGAGGTCCGCACGGTGATGACCTTCTTGGCGTCGCCCGACTGCACGGTCTGGATGGCGTTGCCGGCATAGATCGGACGCTTGAACGTATCGGCCGACACGACCTCGGTGACCTCGGAGATCTGGGCGACATCGAGCAGGGCTGCGACGCGCGGCATGACGTTCTTGCCGACCGAGGTGGCCGGCGCGATCAGAACGGCGTAGCTGCCGGCGAGCGACACGATGAGGGCTGCCAGCGGCTCGGCCAGGTTGTTGGCAAGGCCTGCATCGTTTGCGAGCAGGACCTTCGATACGCCGGTCAGCGTTGCGGCGTTGGCGGCCGCGGCGTCCGCACCGGCGCCTGCGACCAGAACATGGATGTCGCCACCGATGGCGGTCGCGGCGCTGACGGTACGGGCGGTTGCGTCGGAAACGGTGTGACCGTCATGATCCGCCAGAAGAAGAATGGCCATGTCGTATGTTCTCCGTGAAATCTCGATCTGTCTGTCGCTGCGTCGTCGGTCCCGTATCGACCGCATATCGGCAGCATGTCGCATGCAGAGCCCGGCTGCCGGTGCGCGCTGTCCTGGCGGACCTGCGGCGCACCGTGCACCTCGGGCTTACAGCACGCCGGCTTCGTTCCTCAGCTTGTCGACGAGTTCGGCAACCGAGCCGACCTTGATGCCCGCCTTGCGGCCGGCCGGCTCTTCGGTCTTCAGGACGGTCAGGCGCGGTGCCGTGTCGACGCCGAAATCGGCCGGCGTCTTCTTGTCGAGCGGCTTCTTCTTCGCCTTCATGATGTTCGGCAGCGACGCATAGCGCGGTTCGTTGAGGCGCAGATCCGTCGTGACGACGGCCGGAAGCTTGATGTCGATCGTCTGCAGGCCGCCGTCGACCTCGCGGGTGACGGTCGCCTTGTCGGCGTCAAGGACGACCTTGGACGCGAACGTGCCCTGGCTCCAGCCGAGCAGCGCCGACAGCATCTGGCCCGTCTGGTTGCTGTCGTCGTCGATGGCCTGCTTGCCCACGATGACGAGCGACGGCTGCTCGGCTTCCACGACGCCCTTGAGGATCTTGGCGACCGCCAGCGGCTCCACGGTCGCATCGGTCTCGACCAGAATTGCGCGGTCCGCACCCATCGCGAGCCCGGTGCGCAGCGTTTCCTCCGCCTTCGCCGGGCCGATGGATACGACGACCACCTCCGTCGCCTTGCCTGCTTCCTTGAGCCGCAGGGCTTCTTCCACGGAGATTTCGTCGAACGGGTTCATCGACATCTTCACGTTGGCAAGCTCGACGCCGGACCCATCCGGCTTGACGCGGATCTTGACGTTGTAGTCAACGACGCGCTTCACGGTGACAAGAATTTTCATGGAGCCTTCCTTCATCGAATCTCGGCAGTGAATCTCAACGATGTGGCCGGGTCTGCGGGCCCGGCACGGATCTGACGTGGTCGCGGCTGTCCGTGTCAGCCCCAGATGGTCCGTTCGGCGCGTCTCGGCGCCGGTCTCGAGCCGAAGGAAACACGGTTCCAGACAACAGAAATCGCATAGTCCCTTGCCGCCCTGTCAGTCGATTGGCGACATCGATACGCGTTTTTTCCACAATTACAATCTCGGCTGACCTCGCTCCCGGTCCATCCCGTAAATTACTGACCTTTACGTGCACGTCAATAGGCTGCCCCGGTTTTCTGGTCGTCGCTTGGATCTGGTCACGGCAGCGGACCCCACGGGCCGGCTTGGCCCTGACCAGGCGCGACGCCGGGAGGAGCCGTTTCCACGAGGCGAACGGCCTTCGGCACGACGACGACCCTGTCGAACAGCGGTACGCCCTTGCGGCGCATGACAAGGACAAGGAGCAGACCTGTGATGATCCCGCCGACATGGGCGCCCCAGGATACATCCGCGGAGGGATCGACCGCCAGCATGTAGAATTGCTGTGCGATCCAGAGCGCGAGCGGAATGAAGGCGGGCAGGGGAAGCGGAATGCGGAAGAGGACGAGCACCCAGACACGAACCTTCGGGTGGAGGAGGAAGTAGGCCGCCACCACCCCGGAAACGGCGCCGGATGCGCCGATCAGCGGCGCCTGCGAGAAGGGCACGACAAGGCCGTGCACGAGCGCACCTGCCGCCGCACAGGCGAGATAGAAGATCAGGAACCGAACATGTCCAAGCGCATCCTCGACATTGTCGCCGAACACCCAGAGGAACAGCATGTTGGTGCCGAGGTGATAGAGGTCGGCATGCAGGAACGCATAGGTGATATGGGTCGCGCTTTCCGGCACGACGGCGATGCCGGGTGCCAGCGTCGCATCCCCAAAGATGAGCGCGGGGATATAGCCGAACGAAAGGAGGTCGGCGTTGACGGTCGCGGCTTCGACGAACAGCGGCCCGGTCAGAAAGAAGATCACCACA
This sequence comes from Rhizobium sp. Leaf384, assembly GCF_001424065.1. Lineage (GTDB taxonomy): Bacteria > Pseudomonadota > Alphaproteobacteria > Rhizobiales > Rhizobiaceae > Ferranicluibacter. Next base: position 72,477 of record NZ_LMQE01000006.1, on the reverse strand, counting down.
TTTGCCGCGATGAGCCCGATCGTGACGACCTGCAGACGGATATGCTTCAGGTTGTTGCGATCGTGAAGCGGTATGAACATGCAGTTTCCTCCCGCATCATGGCTCTACCTTATGAGCCCTGCTTTCACCCTGAGCCCTGGCCTTGCCGCGCAAATCCAGCCCTTACTGCGCATGCCTGGGCTTACGGTGTAAGCCCAGCGTCATCGCGTGAGGCCGGGTATCCACAGGACGTCGCCGCGGCCGCGATCGTTCAGCCAGCGGGCCGCGACGAAGAGGAAGTCCGACAACCGGTTGACATATTCCAGCGCTGCCGGGCTGACGGTCTCTCCATCGGTATGGGAGAGGGCGACCATCGCGCGCTCCGCGCGCCGTGCAATGGTGCGGGCAAGGTGCAGGTGGGCGGCTGCCGGGGTGCCGCCGTTCAGCACGAAAGAGCGCAGCGGCTCGAGATCGGCGTTGAGGCGATCGATCTCGGCCTCGATCCGCGCCACTTGGCCGGCGACGATGCGCAACGGCTCGTAGGGCAGTGTTTCGCCGGTATCGGGCGTCGAGAGATCCGCACCGAGGTCGAAGAGGTCGTTCTGAATGCGTTTCAGCATGTCATCGACCTCCGGCTCGCTCGCCGTGGTGAGGCGCGCCATGCCGATGGCGGCGTTCGCCTCGTCGATCGTGCCGTAGCACTCGATCCGCAGGTCGTTCTTGAAACGCCGCGGACCGGCGGCAAGGCCCGTGGTCCCGTCGTCACCGGTGCGGGTGTAGATCTTGTTGAGCTTGACCATCTCAGCGGCCTCCGCCGGTGATCCAGAGCGTCAGCATGATCAGGCCGATGGCAACCGCCTGCAGCAGGACGCGGGCCTGCATCAGCTTGTTGGATGCATTTCCGCTGCCGCCCTTGGCCATGTTGATCAGGCCGCGGACGAGGACGATGACGACGAGGCCCATCACGAGGAGTGTCAGGCCGGTAAGAAAGGAACTCATGCGCAGTCTTTCTGACGGCCGCTCGCCGTCCCACCAGAGAGGATCCGGCCGCTCAGCCGAGGCGTCCGATAATGCGATAGAACAGGCTTGCCGGAAGCAGTTTCTTCAACCGCGCGCCCTGTTTGGCTGGTTGAGTCACAATATAGTGCGGTCGCGGCCGTTTTGCCGTCAAAGCTTTCACAAGAACGGTATAAACGGCCTCCGGTCCGAGTTTTCCCCTCGCAGGACCGCTTTCGCCGGTCAGCCGCTGCATCTGCCGTTGATATTCCGCGCGGTGGACCGAGCCTTCGAGGTCGATATGGCGGCGGATATGCGTCACGGCCGTGGCGGTGAAGCGCGATTCGATCGGGCCGGGCTCGATGAGGCTGACCGAAATGCCCGAACCGGCAAGCTCCATGCGCAGGGTCAGCGACAGGCCCTCGATGGCGAATTTCGACGCGTTGTAGGCGCCGCGCCATCGGTAGGGCACGATGCCGAGAATGGACGAGCACTGCACGATGCGGCCGTGGCCCTGCGCCCGCATGACCGGGATGACGCGACGGGTGAGATCGTGCCAGCCGATGACGTTGGTTTCGAGCTGCAGCCGCAGCGCCTCCGTCGGCAGGTCCTCCACCGCGCCGGCCTGTCCGTAGGCGCCGTTGTTGAAGAGCGCGTCCAGCCGCCCGCCTGTCCGCGCCAGGACAGCTTCGACCAGCGCCGCGATCGTTTCCGTGCGCGTGTAGTCCATGAGAAAGGTCTCGATCCCTTCGGCTTCGAGGCCGACCCGATCCTCCTCGCGCCGGACGGTGGCGAAAACGCGCCACCCGTCGCGTGTGAGCGCCCTTGCGGCATGGGCCCCGATGCCGGAAGAACATCCCGTGACGATGATGGTCGGTCGATCCCGATGAGGGCTGTCGGTCATGAAGGCGTGTCGCTCCGGATTCCGCAGATGGGCCAACAAGGCGCATGAAGCCGATGAGGCCCATGAGGCTGTGGACTTGGAGCGCTGGTCTCCCATATTCGACAGCAGGTGACAATGCGGCGGCTTTGCAACCGGACGCCGATCCGGACGCAAAGGTCTGCGCTTGAAACCAAATCGCAGTGCCGTACGTCTTTCGGGGAAGAGGACGTCGCGCCCTTGAGAGCGGAGACCGGATGCCGTTGTTCCTGCGTATGGCCTGGAAGGTCACATTCGATGCGCTGTGGCATTTCAGCGACGATGACGGCTGGGCCATGGCCAGCCATGTCGCCCTGTCGTCGCTGCTCGCAATCTTTCCGTTCCTGATCTTCGGAACCGCGCTCGGCAGTTTTCTTGGTGCCGACCAGTTCGCGACCACGGCCGTGCACCTGATCTTCGACACATGGCCACCATCGATCGCAAAGCCGATCGCCGACGAGATCGTGCAGGTGCTGACCACGCCGCGCGGCGGGCTGCTTACCGTGTCCGTGCTCGCGGCCGCCTATTTTGCCTCCAACGGCGTCGAGGCGCTGCGCATTTCGCTCAACCGGGCCTACCGGGTGGCGGAAAGCCGGCCCTGGTACGTCACGCGGATCGCCAGCCTCGGCTTCGTGCTGGCCGGGGTCGTCATCCTGGCGTTTGTCAGCCTGCTGCTGGTCGCGGTGCCGCTTGCCCTGCGCTATGCCGACCGCTGGCTGCCCTGGCTCGACGAGCTTCTGTCGATGGTCGACAACTGGGGTCTGGCGCTGGCGCTCCTCATTCTGACCGGGGGCTTGATCGTTTCCCATCTCTGGTTGCCCGATGGCCGGCGCAAGATCATGGACGTGCTGCCGGGGATCGTCATCACGCTTGTTGCCTGGACGATCGGTGCCGTCGGTTTCGCGTCCTATCTTTCGAATTTCGCAAATTATGCCTCGACCTATGCCGGTCTGGCCTCGATCATGATCGTGCTCGTGTTCCTCTACATGCTGGGCGCGATCTTCATCATCGGCGCGGAGATCAATGCGGCGATCATGAAATACAAGGTCAAGCGCATGGTGATCCGCCATTTTCGCGGCATGCCGGCGGAGGAGGCCGCGGCGACGCGCGATATCGCCCTGCCGGAAGAGAGCGCGGCCGCGGCGTCAGACGACAAGCGCGCGGACATCCGCCGCTGAAAGGCCTTTCTCCCTGAGGTCGCGCAGCCCCGTATCGCGATGGCTCTTCGACAGCTTGCGCCCGTCCGCTCCGAGGATGAGGCGATGGTGGTGATAGACCGGTTCCGGCAGGTCGAGCAGCGCCTGCAGCAGGCGGTGGACCGAGGTCGCATGAAAGAGATCCTGCCCTCGGACGACATGGGTTACGCCCTGCAAGGCATCATCCACGGTGACCGACAGATGGTAGCTGGAGGGCGCATCCGGCCGCGACAGGATGACGTCGCCCCAAGCCTCGGGCATGGCGTGAACCGTTTCCAGCACGGTCTTCCCGTCCTCAGGCTCGCCATGGGCACGCAGGCCGGTTTCCTGCCAGGTCAGCGGCCCTTTGACGGCGTTGCGGGCTTTCGCCATGTCGAGCCGCCAGGCGAACGGTCGTCCGGCCGCCGTTGCTTCGGCCACCGCGTCCGCCCGTTGCGCCTCGCTCCAGTCGCGCTCCGGGCCGGGGTAGAGAGGCGCGCCGTCCGGATCGCGCGGCCAGGGGGCGCCGCCCGCCTCGATGGCAGCGACCCGGGTGCGGATCTCGCCGCGCGTGAGAAAGGCGGGGTAGACGAGACCCAGATCCCTGAGGCGGTCCAGCGCCCTCTCGTAATCCGCAAAGTGCTCGGACTGGCGCCGGATGGGCTCGTCGAAGGTCAGGCCGAGCCAGGCGAGGTCATCGAGAGCGGCCTGCTCGAATGCCGGGCGGCACCGGGTCCGGTCGATATCTTCGAGGCGCAGCAGAAGCCGTCCGCCGGTTTCTGCCGCAAAACGGGCGTTGATAAGCGCCGACAGCGCGTGGCCGAGGTGGAGAAGGCCATTGGGGCTCGGCGCGAAGCGGTATACCGGGGGCTTTGACAGGCGGTGCGGCATGGCTTCTTCTGCCACCGAAGGGCCGCCGGGCCAAGACCAGGAGAAGCGTTCCGCCATGCGGATTCTGAGCGATCACGATGTTTCCCTCGGGCTCTCGGCTCTGACGGAGCGCGACCCCCGGCTGATCCCGATCCTCGCGGCGACGGGACCCGTGCCGCTCCGGCGATCCGAACCCGGCTTTTCCGGGCTGGCCGCCATCATCGTGTCCCAGATGATCTCCAAGGCCAGTGCGGCCGCAATCTGGAACCGGCTGGTGCTGCGCCTGGGCACGGTGGAGGCGCAGGCCTTTCTCTCGCTCGCGGAGGAAGAATGCCGCGCGGTCGGGCTTTCGGCTGCGAAAATCAAGGCTCTGCGGGCCGCCGCGTCCGCTGTCGAGGCCGGATCGCTCGATCTCGACGGCCTCTGTTCCGTCGATCCGCAGGTTGCCATCGCCACGCTCGGCGCGCTTCCGGGGATCGGTCGCTGGACCGCCGAGGTCTATCTCGTCTTCTGCGCCGGTCATTGCGACATCTTTCCCGTGGGCGACGTTGCACTTCAGAGTGCTGTTGCCGATGCCCTGTGCCTGGACATGCGACCCTCGGCCCGGGTGCTGGAAGGCCTCAGTCTGGCCTGGAGCCCCTGGCGCAGCGTTGCCGCCCGGCTGTTCTGGGCCTTCTATGCACAGCGCATGCGACGCGATGCCGCACCTGTTCTGGCGGGGCCGGACGCGGCAAAGCCGGCTCGTAACCAACTGAAATGAATCTTTTGTTTCCACTTTCCTTTCGGCTTCACAATCCTGACGTAACGAGCCTAATATAGAAGGGCAGATGCCGAATCGATCAGGAGTCACTGGACTTGACGATTGCAGTCTCACCTCAGGCCTTGCCTGCGCTCGTGTTGAACGCGGACTACCGGCCTCTCAGTTATTACCCTTTGTCGCTCTGGTCCTGGCAGGACGCGATCAAGGCGGTCTTCCTTGACCGTGTGGTTATTCTCGCGGAATACGAACATCAGGTCTCCTCGCCCAGCTTCTCGATGAAACTGCCGAGTGTCGTCTGCCTGAAAAGCTATGTTCAGCCCTCGCGTCATCCGGCCTTCACGCGTTTCAACGTGTTTCTGCGGGACCGTTTCGAATGCCAGTATTGCGGCTCGCCCGACGACCTGACCTTCGACCATGTCATTCCGCGCTGCCATGGCGGCCAGACGACATGGGAAAACGTGGTCGCCGCCTGTTCGCCCTGCAACCTGCGCAAGGGCGGCAAGATGCCCCGCAATGCCGGCATGTTCCCCCACCAGAAACCGTACCACCCGACCGTGCAGGACCTGCACAACAATGGCCGGCTGTTTCCGCCGAACTTCCTGCACGAAAGCTGGATGGACTATCTCTACTGGGATGTCGAACTGCAGCCGTAAGGCTTGGCGTTGACGGATTGCCGATGGGTTTCGAGGGCGCCACATGAGGGCGCCCTTTTCGGTTTTTACCGGGCTTTGACGGCGCCGTGGATGGCGATGGCCGCCAGCACCAAGCTCGCCAGCACGTTCCAGCCGGCAAAGGAAAGGCCGAGCACGCGCAGGGCCGCATCCGTGCAGGAGGGCCCATGCTTGCTGTCGAGATCGCCGAGGAGGTCGCCGACATTGGGCGAGACGCCCTGGGCCGTCGTCGAGCAATTTGCCGGACCGGCCCAGAAATGCCATTCGACGCCCGCGTGGTAGATGCCGATGCCCGCGCCGACCAGCATCATCAGCGCGACAACGGCCAGCAGCAGGCGCGGCAGCCAGGCCGGCATGGGGAAGGCTGCGCTGAGGATGGCGAGCAGGCCGACGGGAATGCCGTAATAATAGGGCTCGCGCTGCATCAGGCAGAGGGCGCAGGGGATGTAGCCGCCGAGATGCTCGAAGCCAAGCGCGGTTCCCACCGTGACGATCATCCCGAGCGTGACGAGGACGGCTGCGGGCAGGGCAGGGGAGCGTTGAATGGCGGTCACGGTCTCGGTCACGATCTCAAGGCTCCGGAAGGCGGGTTGGCGTCGATGTTGCCGACGGGCTTACAGCATATGGCCGGCGATCGAAATCTGTTTCGCGCCGGCCGGCGACCCGGAAAGGCATCGCCCGGTCAGGGCGTGACGATCTCCGGATTGTGCAGGAAAAAGCGGTAGGCGATGAAAAGAACGATCAGCACGGCAGCGATGACGGCCGAGATCAGGCCGAGACGCTTTTCGATGAAATGGCGGATCTCCTCGCCGTAGCGGCGCAGCAGCCAGGCGAGCAGGAAGAAGCGCGCGCCACGCGCAATGACGGCGCACACGATGAACAGGCCGAGATGGATGCCCGCGACGCCGGAGAGGATCGTGACGACCTTGATCGGCGGCAGGTGGGCAAGGCCCGAGGTGACGAGCAGCAGAACGAGCATTTCGTTGCTGAACGAGGCCCGCATGGTGTCGAACGCCTCGAGCTTGCCGTAGAATTCGAGGATTGGGCGGGCCAGCGCCTCGAACGCATAGTGTCCGAGATACCAGCCGGCAATGCCGCCGAGGACGGAGGCCACGGTCGCGATCGCTGCATAGCGCCAGGCGCGCTCGGGCCGCGCCAGCGCCATCGGCAGGAACAGCACGTCGGCCGGCACCAGGAAGACGGAGCTTTCCACGAAGGCGATGACGGCAAGCCAGACCTCCGCCGACTTGCGGGCGGCAAGCGACATGGTCCAGTCGTAAAGGCTGCGGAGCATCGGCAAATCCTCGTTCAGACGGCAGGCGGGACGGGATCCCGCGCGCAGCGCTGGCCCGAAACTCGCGACGATATCCCGAGCCGGGCGGTAAAACGGCGGTGCCCCGAAGGGCATGCTGTCGCTTTTATGCACGAACGGCCCAACTGTAAATCGCGCCTGCACAACGGATGTTGCTCCGCACCATGGTTTTTCGCCGGGCGCGTGCCGGTGCCACGCCAGCCAGCCGTCCCGCACCCTCAAGCGCGGTACGCAAAAAAGGATTCCCGCAACGCGCTTGAGGGGCTGGTTTGGATGCATGTCGTTTCCCGAAACCGCTGTACACGTTCGGACGACAGGCATGAGCGGACCATGCTCCTCGGCGCATGCTTTCCGCCACACGTCTTCCCCGCATGTCTTCCGCAACCCGACCGACCTCCTGCCCGGTCAGCGGCGAAGCGCCGTCAGCCTTGACGGCAAGCGATTGCGCTGCATTCCGACGGAATCCCGGTTGACCAAGCCCCGTCCACCCGTATAAATCCCGTTCCTGCCTCTCCCGTGCCCCATTGGCGGAATTGGTAGACGCGCTCGACTCAAAATCGAGTTCCGAAAGGAGTGCTGGTTCGACTCCGGCATGGGGCACCATCTTCTTTTCCACCGTCATTCATGATAGTCCATATGCTAGTAGCAAGGATCTGATTTTACAGGCTCTTCCGTCTGCGGCTGTCCAGGACTGTCCACCCACAGGTAACAAGTTTGGGGGTATGTCTGGGGGTGCGACTTTGTTGATACCCCTCGCCAATACCCCCAATACCCCCACAAGGTTTGATATGAGTTTGACGGATACGGCGATTAGAAATCTTAAGCCCTCAGACAAGCCTCGGAAACATGCAGACGCTGAGGGGCTATATCTTCTTGTCAATCCTAATGGCTCAAAGCTCTGGCGGAAATTCCGCTATAGGGGGAAGGAGAAGACACTTTCCTTTGGAGCCTATCCCGCCACCACTCTCAAGCAAGCCCGGACGCTGCGCGATGAAGCCAAGGCCTCCTTGGCGAGAGCGGTCGATCCCTCTGTTACAGCAAAGATCGAGAAAGCCCAACGCCTTGCCGGAGGCAGCAGCTTTAAGGAAGTCGCTGAAGAACTCCTGACCAAGAAGGAGGCGGAAGGCAAGGCGGTGGCGACGATGAAAAACAAGCGCTTCTATCTGAGGTTTGCCTCGACCGACTTGGGATCAAGACCGATTGATGAAATCAAGGCTCCGGAAATCCTTATCACGCTCCGGAAGCTGGAAAAGCGTGAGAAGCTGGCAACGGCTGGCAGGGTGCGGGCCGTGATAGGTGAGGTGTTTCGCTACGCCATTGCTACGGGGCGGGCTGAGAGCGATCCTACCGGTGCTCTGCGCGGCGCTATCAAAGCCAATAAGCCGAAGCACCAATCTGCCATCACCGATGGAAAGAACTTCGGCGACTTGCTTAGGTCCATCGACTCTTATGAGGGCCGGGGAGAGGGTGTGAAGGTAGCATTGCAGTTGATGGCACTGCTTTACCCCAGACCGGGCGAATTACGCCAAGCAGAGTGGAAAGAGTTCAATCTGGATAAGGCCATATGGACTATACCCGCCAGCAGAGCGAAAATGCGGCGGGATCACAAAAAGCCGCTGCCACCGCAAGCCGTCGCGATATTAAAAAGCATGCAGCAGTGGACCGGCACCGGGCGCTATGTCTTCCCCTCAGAACGCACCGTCACGCGCCCCATGAGCGACATGGCGATGAACACGGCCTTGAGAAGCATGGGCTTCTCCAAAGACACGCATGTTCCGCATGGTTTTCGCACGACGGCTTCGACGCTCTTGAATCAAGCCGGCAAATTCAACCCCGATGCTATTGAGGCCGAATTGGCGCATTTGGACCCCAATGCCGTCCGAGCCGCCTATCACCGTGGCGTGTATTGGGATGAACGTGTTCACATGGCTGCCTGGTGGGCCGATGAGTGCGACAGAATGCGTCTTGGGGCGGAGCTCATTCAACTACAGGGGAGACGGGCATGACTTGCGGCAGCGTGCAGGGCTAAGGACGACGCCGATATGCGTCGGAAATCCCAGCGCTACACGGGACTATTAGATTAACCGGTAGCAGACGGACGTTGGTTCGTCGGATATTTGACATCGTGAAGAGCTGCCCCGGGCGGTTGGGCCATTACGAATAGAATCCGTTCGCTATGCGCGCGTGGACTGATCAAAAGTCCCGAGGCAGCGAGGCATTATCTAAATTCGCAAATAAAATCAACAAAGAACCATGCCTCCAAACTCGGAACGGTAAGAGGCAGCTAGGAGGCATTCTGGAGTAGCGAGGCAGTTCAGGATTTGGAAACGTTGATCGCGTCAATACCACACCTGCTGTTGATGGATCGAAGCGTGATTGCGTTTCTACTTTCAGGGCAAAGAGACACGCCGCGTTCGCTAAGTTGCGAGCTTTTCAATTTCCGTGAGCCATTCGTCGAAGATCGGACATTCTTGTCGGATGTTATCCAAGCCAATATCTATAAAGGCGACGTTTCCGTGAAGTACTTTTTGGTAGCCTGGCAACGCAGCTATGAGCCGTTTGGACGGAGCTGTAATATAACTATCGTTGATGTGCTCAGGGGTCTCAAATGCGGCCCGAATAGCGGAAAAATGATCTGCAAGTTCCGGCTGTCCCATTGATTGAGCCATCGTTTGAGGGTTGCTAAATAGTAGCCCTTCAAACTCATGCATCGCTACAAATGGTATGAAGCGACCTGCCAAGCCCGGGTACCTTGCTGCGAAGTCCTGACGGAGGTTTTGCACGAGAAAAGATGATCTTTGATCGTACGGCAAGCCGGCACAGGCATGCCGTCCGGGCCAGCCGTCCTCACCTGATGGTAGAGCATAATAGTCCACAATCGTTGTCGCGAACGCCCCACCATCATTTAGTAGGTGCCTTGCAACCTCATCGGCAACTACTTCCCACGCACATATTCCTCCGCGCCGTTTTCTTACTCTTGCCGCCCCTAATAGGCGGGCTGAGACTTTATGGAAACCCAATGTGTACAGGTGGGGACCGAGGACTTCGTTTACGAACGTTTCCTCGGTCTGCCCTTCGACATGGACCAGAAGGCGAGTCATAGAGCCAACCTCACGATCCGCGCGGCCTGCCGCCGAGTTCATTCTTTTCCCACAGCTCTCCAAGACTGAAGTCCTCGAGCCATTCTGTGAGGGTGACACTTTCCAAACGAGTGAAAACTGAAGTGCCATCTTCTCGATCAGCAACAATCACCTCTTCGGGGGCGAAGTGATCCAACAAAAATGGGGATTGGGTTGACAGGATCACCTGACCTTTGTCGGAAGCTTGCCTTACCATGGCACCGAGCAGCGTTATGGCAGCTGGATGCAAGCCCAATTCTGGCTCGTCTACCAGGATAACCGAAGGTCGAAATTCAGTTGGCTGAAGCAGCAGCACCGCGAGTGCTATGAACCGTAGGGTGCCGTCGGAAAAGCTGGCGACATCAAAAAACGCATCGGAACTTGAGTGCTTCCACTCCAGCCGTATACGAGTTTCATCAAGTGCTCGCGGCTCAAGAACAAAGTCATCAAAAAATGGCGCAACTCGACGAATGGCACCGCGTATTAGGTTGTACTCTGGTTCATGGGCTTGTTTTAGATAGTATAGGAACGATGCTAGATTTGAGCCGTCGGGTCTCAGAAACCGGTTATCATCAAGTTCCGCAACTTTCTTCATCGGTGAAGAGGGTCCCGTGTCGTGGAAATGGTAGACACGCCAGCTTGATAAAGCAGTCTTCACGTAAGAAGAGACGCCATCGACATTGTCTCCCGAGATCGCGGCCTCTCCTCCGAAAGAAGAAAGCGATTTGTTGTAGGGCTGAGGATATGACTTATTCCAATAGGATGCGACCTCGCGCATTGGTATCAATCCGCTAAGGTCCGTAGGCTCCAGTGATATCTCGTACTGGTCCACAGAATCATTGAAGTAAGCTTTGAATTGAAGAGATTCGGTTTCCTTCGTTCCGAAATGCAATATCCGGTCGGCGCCGCCAGAACGTTTCACGTACTCCGTTAGTCTCCCTTCGGAGATCTCCCTCAGCAGCTTAAACGCCTCGATGAAATTTGACTTCCCGCTACCATTACCGCCGATGAGTATGTTGATAGGCCCGAGAGCCACCGTTTGGTCCTTGATGCTCCGAAAACCCTTAATACGAATCTTGTCGAGCTTTCCCAAGCGTGCCTCACGTTGAGTTCGATGGTTTAAAATGCTGGACAAAGTCAAGCAATCAACCAATTCCATGTTATGCCCGGTCATAAACTGTCTTACAGATCATGCAAGAGAGCCAGCTTCTCGACCGACAGCGAAGCATATCATTTTATTACGAATTTGAGTGAAGCTATCGTTTGTAGCCCCAGACGCTTGTGATGGACGTTTGAGGTCGATATCTAACCTGAAACAACAGATGGGGGTTGCCTTGGACTCAGGACTGAAAGTCACCGACACTCCGGAAGAGAGCAGTTTCTCGGACATCGTTGCCGGTGATAATGTTATAAATATACCACTATTTCAGCGTGAGTATAAATGGACAGAAAAGAATCTTAGCCAGTTTTGGCAGGATATCGAAGAGATTCTTGATGGCACAAAGCAATCTCAATTCCTGGGCGTGATTGTAACAGTTCGTCAACCGAGTCAAATTGGGAGACCTACAATCTACGACATTGTCGATGGCCAGCAGAGGCTATTCACTTGCTATCTGGCAATAATGGCGGCCGTTCGCGCTGCTTTAGATGAAGGTAAAAAAGAATGGGCGCTGGAGGTTGCCAGAACCTTCTTGCTTCTACGACCTTTCAGTCAGCACCCAACGAACACGAAGCTTGTTCCATCTGCAGCAGATAGGCAGCAGTTTAAGCTAGCGTGGGATGACATCGCTGCTCATAGCGTTCTGAAAGAAAAAGGTAGTTGGGACGTCATAGGCAAGCCCACTCCTCCTCATTCTTCTGGCCCGTCCAGCGGGAAGCTAATCCAACAATATATCCGACTTGTGCGGCGGTTTCGCAAAACGTTCACAGACTATGGTTTTGAGCGCGTAGAGAAAACCTTACAAATTCTTACAGGTAGTCTTAGCTTTGTATCGATTTCTCTAAGAAATCCGATTGCCGCCCCAATTATATTTGAGCGATTGAACGCTCGCGGCGAGAGAATAACGACAGCAGACTTGGTTAGAAACGAAATATTTTCACGAGTTGCATCTGAGCCAACGCTTGCTCAAGTAATATTTAACAATGATTGGGAGCCTTTTCAGAGGAAGTTTTTAGATGCACAAGTAGACCTTGAGAAGTTGCTGTTTCCATATGGGCTTGCACTCAACCACAATACGACAAAAGCGGATCTATTTTCGGTCTTGAGAGTGCATTGGAATACATTTGAGGATACTACAGATATCATTATCGATATGGATAGGTTCGCGCCCACAATTATAGCGCTTGAGAAGGGTTTGACTGAGTCTCTGCCTAATGAGCTAAGGCAAAATATTCTTCGGTTGCATCGACTCGGCGCGCCAAGTTCAATTTACTCGTTTGTTTGCCTCGTCAGTGACGCAGCAAGTTCGGGCAGACTAGAAGTTACGACTGCGAGGGAAATGCTTGATGTGATTGAGGCTTTTCTAGCCCGACGCGCAATCTGTGGCCATGAACCGACGGGCTTGCATGCGGTATTCAAGGGCTTATGGCCTGAGCTTGCCAAGGAAGGTGATCTATCAGCAACAGGTGTTTCTAAGTCGATCCGTAAGCGACCAACTATCGCCTGGCCGTCAGATCAGGAGTTTGAGCACGCCTTGCGCTTCGGTGACCTCTATAGCAGAAAAGTTTGCAGGTACGTCCTGTCAGAGTTTGAGCTTTCGGAACACGGTGAAACTCCCTCCGACAGTTTTTGGATTGAGCATATCATGCCCCAAAAGCTCACAGACGAATGGGCAGGCTTGTATTCAGAAGACCAGCATAAATCGTCACTGAACACCTTCGCCAACCTCATCCCGCTCACATCGAAAATGAACAATGATGAAGGACAGAACGCGTTCCAACTAAAACGGGTGGCTTACAAAGATTCAATTTTCTCCACCGCCCGTTCCTTGGCACTGCAATTTGAGACGTGGTCATTGGATGATTTGAACACAAGGGCAAACCGGATAGTTGAGTGGTCGCTGCATAGGTGGAAAAAGTAGAGTTATACAAACAAAAAAACACGACTTATAAATCCGCAGTTCGCGGAGATAATTTCTATAGGCGCAACGGGTGTTAGTGGCTGTGTTCTACATAGTCACCGTCATCAGTCCTAAGGCAAATGGCGTCCAGTTTTTCGGAGTCCGAGGCGAAAGGGTGGAAGTCGTTCAGGAACTTCCGCATTTGCTCATGGGACGTCTTCATTGCGACGCGGACCCACTTGCCCCATTGGCCGTTTTGTCCATTGCGGTGACGGTGCTGCACTATGAGGCGTTGGCCATCCGCAGCGTAGATGACACGTTCGTTAGGAGAAAATTCGACGAGGATGTCCGGCCAGTCGTTGTCCCGCTCGAATTTGATTTTGCCGTATTGGTCTTTCACAAAGTTGGTGCGCATGCTGCAGAAATCTCCTTGAGTTTTTCGAGGTCGTTGGTGACGTCCATGCAAAGGTCCATCATGTCGTAGGCGGTGGATGCCGTGTCGGCCGTCCTCCATTTGCCTACGTAGTAGGGACTAACTGCACGGTGTTGGAGGATCAGGGGCTTCCCACTGATGTGGCGGATCACGCGCCAGTTGGCATCGAATTGGGTGATAACGTCAGGGTAGTCGTCCAAGCCCTGCTGTTGTTCGGCAATGAGGCGGCGAAGGCGTTGGGATGCCATTTAGATACCCCTCCAGTGAGCAACAATCCGGCCTTCGGTGGCGTTTTTCCAGCGATCAAAATCGCGGATAATCCAGAGCCGATGCTTCGGAGATTTCGGATTTCCCGGTTCGGCCCGCACCTGGCCTGTCTGCAACGCACCGATAGCCTTGAGAGCGTCGAAGCGTTGGTTGCGTGTGGATGACGTACCCAAGGCGAAACGAAGATCATCCATGTGGATAATATCCCGGTTGAACGGCGCGTTGCCTTCACCAACAAGTTCCTGCAAGGACTTCTCAGTTTCAGGCATGGAGTCGTAGAGGAGCCGGGACTTCGCAGCGGTCATGGGTGGCGGCGATTTGGGATCGAAGCTACTCAGATCGCGCTGCAACAGATCGTAGAGAATAGCCGGGGCTTCGGTTTTCATCGCCTCCGCCAAGGTACGGTAATATTCGCTGGATTGGCGACGCATTGGGCTTTCGTAGAAGAAAACCCGTTTATCCGCCTTTTCGAGGGTAAGCGGGCGGGCATGATTGGACGTAGCGAGGAGGAAGTCAGGCGTCTTCGCACGAAACTTTTGGACACCCTTCTTTTCCACAAGCTTGTCGCGCTCCGTCAGCAAGGTTTTGATCTTGTTGTAGATGCCAAGCTTGTTTGAGAGTGGGAGTTCTTCAACAACGAGCAACTGATAATCAGCAGTATGGGCATTAAACTTTTCGCCGAAATCCTCGCCCTCAATAGTCTGGTGATTGTCCGGCCCAAGAAGCTGCTTGATGAGTTCCAGAAGCTGCCCCTTGCCGATCTGTTGTTCGGCGCTGCCAAGCAGATAGGCGTGGCGGATTTTTTCGCCCGGATGCTGCACCATAAAGGCGAGGCAATCCAAAAGGTGATCGCAGGCAATAGCGCCGTCATCGGGATCGGAATACAGCAATTCCAGATGACGCCGGAACACAGGCCACTTCCCATGGGCTGGCAGGAGAGGCGACGGTGTCCACAGGTTCAGGACATGGATACCATTGTCAGTTTTGGTGAGCCGGGCGTTAATACCGGGCAGGTATTGGGCAAGGCGGACGCGTTGGGCCTCGGGAGACGCCAGGAAAGCGGCATGCGCCTTTCCGTCGAAAAGGTAGCCAATCTCCGAGTCGAGGGACTCGGGAAGGAGTTCCGTTGCCCGGTTCAAATGATCCAGATCGAAATAACGGACGTTAGGCGTGGAGACGCGAACGAAACGGCGAAAGGCGTCGGCCCTTTCAATGTCAGAAGGGAGACCATAGCCAAAGGTAATCGGCGAGCGATCCTGATCCATCAACGGGCAGTCGGCGCATTTCTCAGTGCCGCATGTCGACTGGATGGTCTCGCATTTGTGTGGCGGCGAGCGGCGTGCCATGTAGGCGGCAAATTCGGCTTCGTTGAAACGATTATCGATCACAGACAGGTCGCGGGCGATGGTCTCGCCATCCTCGCAAGCGCCGGCAATGCTAAGGAAATGGTGCCATTCGGGCTCCGGCAGATGTGCGCCATCCATCATGCGAGCAGCCCAATCGGCGACGAGAGCACAGTTGGTTTTGATGTTATCGAAATCAGCGACCTTGCGACGGTCATTGTGATCAGTGGTCTTCAAATTGTTGGCTACGATGGCAGCGTCGAGGGCTGCGGCACGCGGGTGCGTTTTGGTGACCCATTCATCCAGTTCTGCAGCGCAGTAGCGGAGGTTTCCATCGGCGCTAACAAGTTGAACCGGGGCAGCTATGCTCCTCTTCCGATTCCAAGTGCCAGGGTACCGCAGCACACGGGCGAGGTCGGCGGTATTGTCGAGCTTCCACCGCTTCTTTTTCCTGGCAAGCTCGATAATTGCACGCTGGAAACGGCGATGGGCGGTCTGGGCTTCATGTGCTGGCATAGGGCTATCCAGAAACCAATACGCATGGAGGCCGTTGCCCGAATGAACGAGAGCGCTTGGCGGCGGAAGACCAATGTCATCCATAAAAGCCTGAAGCTCATCAAAGCTCTGCGGAATTGCCGTTTCGGCGTGAGCTTTGAGGTTGTTGGGGTTCAGCACGTCGAAATCAAAGACGAATGCGGAGACATGGCCAATATAGCTACCATCGCCACGTTTGCCATTAGGAGGGTGCCTGCTCAGTGTGGCGACGGTGTAGTAAACTTCGTGACTGTGCGCCGCTTTCGCATGAAAGCATCGGCTTCGGGCAGCTGTTTCATCGTGTAAAAGCCAGGGGGGGGGAATGCATCACCAACTTTACGGCTGATGGAAATAAGGCTGTCCGCCGGGCTGTGCCGGTGGAGCATTTCGAGGAAGTTCAATGGCGAACCTCCCGGCCGCTCTCAAGCAGGGCTTCAATGTCAGAAGTTTTCAGGAGAGTGCGCTTGCCGACCTTGATGTAAGGGAGCCGTTTGTCCTTCATGAGATTGTAGAGCGTAGAGCGGGAAAGACCAGTTGCCTTGGTGGCATTGGCAATTGTGTATGTGATCGGAGCGACGTTCATGGAAGATGGTCCTCTGTGCTGTATAGTGACGACAGGGGACAGATAGGAATGGGCTATATTTCTGCAATGTATCCGAGTGATGCAGAATTCATCATAATGATTAAAGTTGTGTAGTTGAATTTTCGGTATGCCATTACCATGCAATGATATCGGTCCGGTTTTTAGAAAATTTCCCAGGGTTTGTCTGACCCTATTTGAGCCATAAAGCGCTGAAATTACGGGAAAATCCTGGTACCCTTATAGTTGATATGGTGCCAATGGTGCTCTGTAAATACCTGTTGGGACAAAGACCACTCCCAGGAAAAACGTCCCTGAATGCTAGCTAAATTAGTATGAGCAATTATTTGATGCGTTGAACACCGACTTAGGATCTGCGGCGAGAAGTGATCCCCCCATAGGTTCGCGGTCGCACCGATCGTCGTGGTCAATTTTGCCATCTGACGAGAGCTGGGTGGGTAGTAGCCTTGATGGTTGGGGGTATTATTGGGGGTATTTGTTGGGATTGAGAAATTTTTTTAATAATAAAATCAGTTTATTATGAAATATATTCGAATTCGGCATGGGCACCAGAGAGATTAGTCTCACCAATAAAAACCCTTAGCGATTGATGCCTTGTCTCAGTCCGCTTTGCGCCGCCCGCCGTGTTTGATCGAGCGGCTCGGTTCGCATTCGTCGTCCTCGCAATCCGGGTCTCCATCGATTGCCTCGGGGATGGTTATTGCGGTCCCAGGCAGGGATCGGCACCGTTCGGAAAAACGATCGTGGATCTTGTGAGATAAGGGCAAAGTTGTAGTCTGTGGCCTGTTCGATAGGGAGGGAGAACCATGCCGAGCCGTTCAGCCATACTGCTTCTGACGGGTCTGTCGCTTGTTTTTACTTCGGCAGCGTTCGCGCAGAGCGCTCCGATGACGGTCGAGCTTCAGTCGGGGGTAAGTGCCCGGATTGTCGACCTCAAGCGCGTGCCGGGCCAGGACATCGTGCAGCTTGATTACGAGGTCATCAATAACAGCAATGCGGCGGTCAACATCGCGGAAATTGGTATCGGCCGTGCTGCCTATGGTCTGAACGAGATTACGCTCTACGACTTCCCGAATAAGGTGAGCTTCAAGATCGGCGTCGCCAGCGAGTGCCTCTGCACGCAGCCGCCGGAAGCACCGCTCAATCCCGGCGAGACATTCAAGGCCTGGGCCTGGTTTGCACCGCCTGCGACCAGTCCCGGCCCGTTCGCCGTGCGATTTGGCTCGACCGTGCCGATCATGGATGTACCGGTCAAATGATTGGCCACCTCGCGATCGCAACGGGCGTTCTCCTGGCGGCGGTGAGCGGCGCGATGGCGCAAAGCGCACCAGCGACAGTTCCGCCGGGGTTTTCGGCGTCGTCGCCCAGCATCAGTTTCTCATCGCCCGGAATTGGCTTTGCCTCCCCTGGGATTGCGTTCGCGTCGCCCCCTATGACGGACGACGAATTGGCGCTCGGCCCAAAGCCCGCTGCTCCGCCCCCGCCGGTCGTGAAGGGCTTAGAGGTCAAGGAGGTTGAAGGCGGCGTTCGCTACACCCTGTCAGCCGACATCCTCTTCGATTTCGACAAGGCAACACTGCGTTCGAAGGCGACACAGGCTTTGGAAGCGATGTCGGACGATGTCCGCCAGCGATTCACGAAGGCGCTGTTTCTGGTGGATGGCTATACCGACAGCAAGGGAAGCGACAGCTACAATCTGAAGCTCTCTGTCCGGCGGGCCGAAGCGGTCAAGGACTTCCTTGTCCGCAAGCAAAACTTCCAGACCGCATTGATCACGACCGAAGGACGTGGTGAAGCCGATCCCGTAGCGCCGAATGAAACACCGCAAGGAAAGGATGACCCCGAAGGGCGTCAAAAGAACCGTCGTGTGGAAATTCTGGTTCGACCAGCGGAGTGATCTCGGCGCGAAACGGGAATGACGTCACGAAAGCTCGCTTGCGCGACGGTAGAGCCCCGCAGCGAGACAGGTTGCGGGACATGGAGTTCTGATCCTTTAAGGATCTGTTGCCCTCTCCAAAGCCTTTTAAAGCTCTTTTTGCGACAGGCCGCATCGGCTTTCGATTGCAGCCGTACCCACCTTCGGGAACAGCCGGAAGCTGTGCGCTCTCGTTCGCCACTTTCCATATAGATCGATACCGTCGTCGCGGATGGGGTCCAGTTCCGCGGTGAAGAGAGCGGGCGAACATCGCTGAGATCCGCATGCCATGCACCGTGCGCAGGCGTTGAGGCACGAAGGCTTCGGGCGGCGCAGGTTATCAAGGGCCGAGGACGGCGCACCCGCTCCGAGCATCTTCGCGCGCTCAATCGGTGTTCTGCTCCGGTTCGATGCTTCCAGTTAAAGACAGCCACACGCCTTTGGTCCCATCCCGTACCGAAACCTCCGCGCACCTGCCCTGTTTGGCTCCGCATCATGGGACGAGAGGACACAGAGAACGCTCCAAGCTTGCGAATGCTGCCGTCTGCAAAGCTTCCGCTGCGGCTCGGTATTCTCTCAACATGCAACGCGCAGATGAGCTGTTCCTGATCCCAGAGGGACGGAATGGGCCAACCTTGGAGAATGACGGGCAGAAGCGCTCGACCTGATCTTCTTCATCGCCAGCGACGGCCTGCCGTCGAGGCGAACGAGGAACATCAGGATCATCGGAATGACGAACGAAGCCAGCGCAGTGCCGGCATCGGTCACGATCCAAGACGCTTTGCGCAGATAAGATGGTGACGAGATGAACCAGTACGCCTGGAAGATTGAGAGAGCGGCGGGCGCTGCTCTTGAGGGAACGACGTCGCTGGAGCAGCTAGAGGCCGTTCTGGAGCAGGCCTCGCTGCCCGCGGCCCATACCGCGGCGGACATCATCTCAATAACGAAGATCATGCAGTTTGAGGGTCAAGGGATCTATCGGCATCGGGCACCGGGAGAGGAATGGACACTCTTGTGGGTTGAGCTTCGATAAGCGATCAGTGTCATTCGTTTGATGGGGAACCACACGGCCAACCATCAGGTTCTATGGATGGAGGACACCATGGACACGAAGATTTGGGACCAGCCTGTTACGCTTGAGATGTATGGGCATGGGCATTATCGCATTGTGACAAGCGCAAAAGAGGCAGCAAAGGTCCTTCGCAACGAATGGCCTCTGCGGAACGGTGTCTTTTACGAGAGAGCCGTCAGTACATGCAAATCCGTGTTGCAAGATGCTGCACAGCCGGAACAAAGCCGCCTGCAATTTCTGCAGGCGGCTCGGGAGGCGGATATCAAGATCGTGTCATGCTGACCCGTCAGGGCACGGTCGGCTTCCCTTTCTTGAATGTGGAGCCGATCGGCATCAGACTGCGGTCCGTGACGTCTTTCGAATATTGTTCACTGGACTCTCGGACAGGCGGCTCCTGCTCCTTGGAAGCCCTTTGTTCCGGCGTACCGGTGGGCTCCTGCAGATCGACGCCATGTGTCGTCTTGTGATCCGTCATTGTTACAATCCTCCGAAGATGAATTGCTTATCGGTTGCTCGTCACCGGTGCTGGGAGATGGCCTGTATGATGGATCGGATTATCGGCTGTATCCGCTTCCGTCGGCTTCTCTGCCGCTTCAGATCCGCGCCCCATCCTCACAGGCGGGGCAGTGTTGAGATTTGAGTCCGTCTCCGGTGCCTTGTCGGGCTGAGGTTGCCGCTCAACATCGAGCGCCGATGGCTCGGTCACATTTCTGCTATCGAGGCCTGCATTGTTGGCCCGTTCTTCGTTCTCATTGGTCATGGTCTTGCTCCTTCACCAACGACAACTGCGGGGACGGGTGCGAGTTCCGCCGCCTTGGCGGGTCTCCGGCTTCAACAAGTGCGGGAGCACACACCGTCACCGCCTATGGGCGGGGGCTCGAGAGCCGGATATCTCGCTCGTGATACTGCATCTTCCAGTGAATGAGGTCGCTGTTCAGTCGAACCACAACGGTGAACCAGGTAATCGACACCTTGCCGACGTCCGCCGACACCACCGTTACGGCAACATCGCCAAATGCCTTGACGATCGATTGCGCTTCAACAGCGTAGTCCCGGCCGCTCTCCACCTCATAGGTGAAAGACTCTGCGTCCGGCGTCGCTATCCCCAGGAGGGCCTGGGTGAGCTGTTGCGTATCCACAAGTCGGGTTGCCCGTTTCTCGGACTCGCCGAACGCCTGGATCTGGTGAAAGGCCCAGCCATAGATGTTGACCGCAGCGTCAGCCTTGTCATCTTTTCGCGAATACGTCCGGAGCGTGACCGACGCGGTTCCTTTGGCGATATCGGCCACCATCGCGACGGCTCTCGGCCAATCGACTGTGCGCAGGAACATGCATCCTCCATCCATGCCAGGGTGCCAGACGACGACCGACGTCCGAACATGCTAGGTAACGCGTGCGGGTCCGATTGATAGGTCGGAAAGGCACTTGTTTGCCCTTCATCCGAAGTTCACCGTCCGACGTGTTCCTGGGAACAACGGGGAACGACACAAGTTTCGATCCCATGAACAAGAGCAGCCCCACCTTTGTCGTCCCGCTGGAATGGCGTAAGGCGAACCCGACCAGCCATGGTGACTTCACAGGCCTCGACGGAAACAAAGCCGTTGCGCGTATCTACCTTGCCGTGTCCGACATTAGTCTCGACGAGGGCTGGCACTGGGAGTTGACCACGAACCATGAAGGCCTCGAGGCCGATCAGAACGCCGGACAGGCCCATTCGCATATTGCAGCCGCGGAGGCCGCCGAGCGTTCCTATACCCGGCTTTTGGCTGGCCACAGCGCCGGCATTTCTGACCCGTCGCCTGTAGAAGCCCCACGGGAACCGGACCTTGTCGTGAAGGCGCTTGAGCTGGGCAGCGATGCTTGATCTGTCTTCCCGTCGGAGATCATGACGCGCGAGGTGCTGGAGGTCGCGCCGCGTTGCAACGGCAGCACTGACGTGCTCGGTCCTAAGTTTTAGTTCGCGGAACGCATACGTCCCGCTGAGACGATCCTCCGCGACCGTTACCGACAGGTTGATGCCCTGCTCAAGACATGGCCTCGGTACCGGGCGGACAAAAAGTCCTCTCCGGAGATCTGCACGTCGGAACAAGCGCCGACGACGCCGGGGCTTGTTCCCTGTCCCGATGGCTCCGGGTCCACTTTCGCCAAGATTTCCTCTACCGTAGCCCCGTGTACGCTCGATGCGGCCTCCAGCAAACATGCTGTGGGAAACGAAATCGCGTTCGGATCGCGAAACGAGGGAAAGCCTGCTTTGGACGGAACGCGCAGACATCTGCTGTTTGGAGTGTCGGCTCTCACCGCGGGGACAGCAGCCGCAACGCATGCAGGCGGCGCCGGGTTGAACCCGATGATCGCCGGGAAGGATGGGAACCTCCCGTCTGGGCTGGGCATACTGCCGTTCAACACGATGGCGCAATTCGTCGCCGCGTTCATACCGTCGATCATCGCCGTTGTAGACCTGCATGGCTACTATCTTGACGACGATTGCGACAGCTTCAGGATGTACCGGCTGCCTTCGCCTCCAAGTCCGGTCAGGGCATGGCACAGGCAGACGGCAGATGGCGGTTGGTGGTCGTACGCCAACGCGCTGAACATCGATGTTCGCATGTTCGGGGCCAGGGGCTCGGCCTCGCCCGCGGATGCGGCCATCAACCGGGCGGCAATCCAGAACGCGATCGATTTCAAGTATTCGAAGGGCGGAGGAGATGTCCATGCGGCCGGCTTCTTCTTTGTCGACGATACCCTGTATCGCCCGTCCTCTGTCCGGCTGAGAGGCACTGTTCGGCACAACGTCTTGCGCAAGTACGGAGACACAACCGCCGGGGTCGCCCATCCGCTGACCGGAACCGTGTTTCACACATCGGGGCCCGGCACACCGCGGCTTTGGACCGATGAGAGCGGCGATGGAACGGACGTCCTTCTGCGCCCCCTTATCGCCGAACTCGGCGAGAATGGCGGCGTGATCGACATCACGCTTCAGACGGGCCGCGATGCCGATTCCTGGGATGTCGGCCTGCTTTTGTGCGGCGTGTCCCGGGGTTTCTATTCGGGCCTCGACGTGCGCGGCGCATGGCGAAAAGCGGCGTGCCGTCTGGACGCCACATGGGGGCGATCGAATCCGCGGATGATGACGCTGGCTCACCTTCCCGCATGGTTCACGTCCGACTACGCGACGCTCTACGACTATGGGCTGACGAACAATCTCTGGGACGTCTGCCGGTTCGAAGGGGCATGTGCCTTGGTGGTCGAGAGCGGTCCGAACGCCGCCTATGCCGCAAACGGCATCTCCGACACGAAATTTCGTGCCTGCGAGTTCTACAACGACAGCAGCGGCGAGACCCTTGCCTATCGGGAAGCAGATGGTGCCCTGATCCGCCTGAACTATGCCATCCCCGGGCTGGGCGGCGCGCAAGGCCTGTCGTTCGAAAGCTGCCGCTTCGATTGCGCCAGCATCTGGATGTTCGACATCGGGTCCTGGTCCAATCTCGACGTGGCGGGTGGCCGCAATTTTGCAGAAACGAGTGCGGCATGGTTGTCGTACCAGACATCACAAGGCGTGCCCAAGGCGCAAAGGCGCGGTCGCATCCGCACCAGCGCCCAGACGACTCCGCACCGAGGCGATCTGCTGCGGTTCGAGGGCGAGTTCTTTTGCAATATCAGCGCGGATATACCCGACGACACGGGCGACGTGCTGCCGCGAGCCTGGATCCCGCGTGGTGACAAGGGACGCCGGATTTCCTTCCAAGGCCCCGGCTATCACAACGGGTTCGACTTCCTCTCGGATGGCGAGACGGGCATGTCGGGCCTGACCCTTCGCTCATGGCGGGCCGACGGTCGGATAAGCCTCCAGAATATGGTTGGCGATGCCATCACCACCTGGGGATGGATGGCCGACAACGAGACCGTCTGGGGAACGGCCTACGACCAGCGCTGGGGCGAAGGCACCGTGACGTTCCAGCGGAGCAACGTCACCTTCCTTTCCTATGACGGAGGTAGCCTTGCGTCGCCTCCTGTCTACGCCGGCACAACGGCGAACGCCGCAAACGTGATGGTGGACAGCGATGGGCGTCTGCGACGCTCGACTTCTGCGCTCAAGTACAAAACGGATGTCAGGCCGATCCCGGACGAGATGCTCGATGCGATGCTCCTGCTCGACGGCAAGCTCTACAAAAGCCTCTGCGAGGGCGATGATCCTGAAACCGATCATATGGGTTCGATTGCGGATCAAGCCGCCGCACTTGGCCTTGAGCCTCTGGTGATCCGGGGTCCGGGCGGTGCCGTCGAGGGTTTCAAGTATGAACGCGCCTTCTCCGCTCTGCTCGAAATCGTCAAGCGGCTGGACCGGCAAGTGCGGGCATTGGAGGAACGGTGAGGCCGCCGCACGCCATGGGGAAACGGGACCAGGGTCTCTAGGGCTTGGACGCGCCCAGTCCTCGTCCTGATCACGGGCACGGGCACGGGCATGGGCGCCGAGGTCAGCGCACATCAACGCCGCGCTTTCGCATGGCGACCAAGGCCGCTCCCGCACGGCCGCGGCATGGCGCGGATCGCCAACTCTGCCGCAAGCGCGTGTTTCTTTCTCCAACGGTCGTGACGACGGTCGGAGCAGGCAAGGCGGAGTATGCACCGGGGTGCAACGCCTGCTGCGTCGACCCTGGTGACAATGGACCGCCCCCAGAGAGGCTTCAGGCCACGCCGGCGCGCAGGAGATCGTGGAAATGGACGATCCCGATCGGCCTTCTGTCGTCGTCCACCACCAGCAGGGCCGCGATGCCGTGCTTGCTCAGGATCGCCATGGCAGCGGTCGCCAGCGTGCCTTTTCCCACCGTCTTCGGGTTGTGGGTCATGACCTCGTCGATCGTCATCAACCCGAGGCGGCCATCGAGGTGGCGGGCGATATCGCCATCCGTCATGACGCCGCAGAGACGGCCGTCGTCGTCCACCACGCCGACGCAGCCGAACCGCTTGGCCGACAGCTCGTGGATCGCATCCGGCATGGAGCAGCCTTTCGCCACGAGCGGCAGATGGTCGCCCGTGTGCATGAGGTCGCTGACATGCGAGAGCATGGCGCCGAGCTTGCCGCCTGGATGGTAGACGCGGAAGTCGGTTGCCGAAAAGCCCCGCGCTTCGAGCAGCGCGACGGCAAGGGCATCGCCCATGGCGAGCTGCATCAGCGTCGAGGTCGTCGGCGCCAGTCCGTGCGGGCAGGCTTCCGTCGCCTTCGGCAGAAGCAGCACGATATCGGCGCCGCGCGCAAGGGCCGAGTGTTCCCCGGATGTCAGCGCGATCAGCGGCACGGAAAAGCGACGCGTAAAGGACACGATCCCTTGAAGCTCGGCCGTCTCTCCGCTCCAGGACAGCGCCAGCACGACATCGGCCGGCGTGATCATGCCGAGATCACCGTGATTGGCTTCGACCGGGTGCACGAAGAAGGACGGCGTGCCCGTCGATGCGAGGCTGGCGGCAATCTTGCTGCCGATATGCCCGCTTTTGCCGATGCCGGTGATGATGACCCGACCGTCGCTTTCGCCGATCAGCGCCGCTGCCTTGCGGAAGGCATCGCCCAGGCCATTGGCCATGGCGGCTTCGAGCGCGTCCAGCCCCTGCTTCCCAAAGGAAAGCGTTCGCAGTGCAGAATCAATCACATCGTGTTCAACAAGTTGCAAAGCGCGTTTGATCATGCCGCGACTCCTTCCATATCTTCGTGTCGAAGGTCCATGGGACCCAATTGCGTCTATGCTTTGGCAATGGCGTCGAAGGCGAGCAGCTTTTCGAGAAGCTGCGGCATGTCCTTCAGGTGCACCATGTTCGGTCCATCGGACGGCGCGTTGTCGGGGTCTTCGTGCGTCTCAATGAACACGCCGGCCACGCCGACGGCCACGGCGGCGCGCGCCAGCGTTTCCACGAACTCGCGCTGCCCACCCGACGATCCGCCTTGCCCGCCGGGCTGCTGGACCGAGTGCGTCGCGTCGAACACGACAGGCGAACCGAGCGACGCCATGATCGGCAGCGATCGCATGTCGGAGACGAGCGTGTTGTAGCCGAACGAGGCACCGCGTTCGCACAAGAGCACGTTCGGGTTCCCGCTCTCGAGAAACTTGCTCTGAACGTTCTTCATGTCCCAGGGCGCCAGAAACTGGCCCTTCTTGACGTTGATCGCCCGGCCTGTCTTGGCGGCGGCCACGAGCAGGTCCGTCTGACGCGACAGGAAAGCCGGGATCTGCAGGATATCGACGGTCGGGGCGACGCGTGCGCAGTGCTCTTCGGTGTGAATGTCGGTCAAGACGGGGAAGCCATATTCCGCCTTGAGGTCGGCGAAGATTTCCATCGCCTTGTCGAGACCGATGCCGCGCTTGCCGGACATCGACGTGCGGTTCGCCTTGTCGAAGGAGGACTTGTAGACGAGGCCGAGACCGAGCTTGCTGCAGAGCTCAACCAAGGTGCCGGCGATCATGAACGCATGGTCGCGGCTCTCCATCTGGCAGGGACCGGCGATCAGGGACAGCCTGCCGGTGTTGGAAAAGGTCACTCTGTGCGTACCTTCGCCGACGGACACTTCAGAATGGGGGGCGACGGCCATGTCGTTCTTCCTTGAAATCAAACGGAATGTGCGTCCCGGAAAACTGTCCGGAAAACCCGGCGTATCGGCATCCGTCAGGAGGCTCCGTGCTCCCGGCGACCGAATGTTGCATTCCTATCAAGGTGACGTGCAAGAAACAATGTTTGTGATAGCTGACTGATTTGTCATGCGGGAATGTGGTCGGGGGGTGGGTTTCGGGATGCCCCGCGCGATGATTATAGCGGCCCACGGTTCTTGAAAGATGCATGCCCAGAAGAGGTGTTGTCTTCGCCATGAAGCCGACGGCGGCGCAAAACTGAAGCTTGGACATATCTTTTAAGGATTTGATCGCAGCGAGAGCAGTACGTCCACGATATCATGAATGGTCGCGCAGTGATCGTTGCGACGCGAGCGCCGTTGCTCTATTCCTGCAGACTTGCTGCGTTACAGGACAAAGAGATGAATGATCACTCCCAAACAGAGGCCTTCCCCCCGTTGTTCGAGCGGTCTTCAAGAGATGAAGTCTGGGAACAACAGACGCGAAAGCAAGCAGAGTTCCTGAAAAAATTTAAAGGTGGGACACTGCTTGTCGGCGACTCACTCGCGAAATTCTGGCCGAAGACACTGCAGCAAGAACGGTTTGGTCAATCATTTATCAATCTAGGGGTGCCCGGTGACCGTGTCGAGAACATTCTGTGGCGTCTGGATGTGCACAACATCAAAGATCTAGCGCCAGAGCGCATCATCGTAATTGCAGGAACAAACAATCTCAAAACCGATGTGAAGCCGGAAACAATATTGTGTCGGCTTCTGGCCTTAATAGATTCTTTAAAGACATCTGTGCCGAAAGCGGCTTTGTTTCTTTCGGAAATACCGCCACGCGGCGATGAAATGAAATATAGATCTGACGATATTATTTATCTCAATAAGAATTTAGGTCAAATTTCCCATCAACGTGGCTTCGAATTGGTCAGGATTCATGCGTCTATCATGGAGAGATATAATGCTTCTCCAGATGATTTCGATCTTTACATTGATAAATTGCATTTCGGCGATAAGGGGTATGAGCTCTTCAGCGATGCTCTTCAAGAGATCATCTGAGAAGGTGCAATGCCAGTGAAATGATGACGGCACCCCACAGTGCGACTGTTTTCCAGTCTCGCTGTGCGGGTTCCCTAATGTCGTTCATATAGACTGCCCGATCAATGTCTCGAAACTTAAGCGAGGCGTCCCAGAAGCTTTCAGCGACATTGTCGCCAAGGGACCTCTTCTCCCAGAAAACACCTCTTTTGACGACCTTTGCCGGTGTGCCTGCAATAATACATCGACCCTCGCCGGGCGATTTCGTAACCACGGAGCTAGCTCCGATGATTGTGTCGTGTTGTATCTCAACGCCCTTCATGATGCTGACGTTATAACCAGCCCAGACACGGTCTGCTATGTGAATGGATTTGGGCTGATTGATGCGTTTGAGGCTTTTGATGTCGACCACTGAGTGTGAGTCACCGGACCGTATAACAAGGCCTGTAGAATAGATGCCCCATGCTCCAACAACGATCTCCGTGTTGTACTCTGCCTGGACAAATGCGCCAACAAACTCAACGTGATGACCTATATGAATAGTATTATTGTCGCCTTTACAGATAAAAACTCCCTTTATCCTCGCGCCTCTTTCTATAATTACCTTGTTTCCGCTGCCGTAAAATTGCATCGACATGCCGCGGATATCGGTATTCTTGCCGATTAACAGGGTGTTACTGTCGCCTGATGTCGTAATATCAAGACCTGACGGTGGTAGAACGGCCGTGTCTGCAATTTTTACAGTCGTGTTCGTACCAGTGCCGCTTATTTTGTAGTTCGCGGGCGGGAGGCTTTCACGCAAAATGTAAGTCCTTAGACGGGAGCTTTCAGGCAAAGTTATCGGGCTTGCAGACCGGGACGTATGCCGGCTGCCTGTGCCATCGTAATGACCGCTATGCAGAGGGCAAGCGCCGGCGACGGTGCTTCGATGTATGGACCATCATCGATTTTTGCGCTCGCCATCCCCGATTCCCAGCTGCACCCCGCAACATGACCTGGAAACAGCGCGTTCGCGAGCTCTCGGGCGTCGTCCACTGACGATGTGAACAATGGAATTCTTTCCGCTGTTCCTCCCGTGGGCGCGTACCAGTTCACCGTCTTATCGCCTTTATCTTCGACAACTTCTCGACGATATCCAAGAAGCATAGCGATTGCGAGATCCAGCGTCCGCTCTGGAGCGCGCGCAGCTTTAAGTCGGTCTAGAAGTTGCGTATACGGCATTGCAAGTGATCCCTGTCCGAGCATAGCACTGTCTCGCTGTCATAATTAAAGTTCACATGGAAAGATGTCTTCCAAGCTACGCGATCATCCCCTGAATTCAACGGCCTCTCAAAACTTCTCGCGAAGAGGTGAAGACCATCAAGCCCAGAAATAATGCTATAGAAGCGCACATGAACAAATAAAATGGATCGTATCCAATTGCGCGATACTCTGGGTAAAAACCCTTCCGAAAAGACATGATCACATGCGCCACCGGATTAATAAGAATGATATCTCTCATCTGAGCGGGAAGAGAGTCCGGTAGGTAAAAGACAGCTGACAACATGAAGAGAGGGCGACTTAAAATACCGAATACTTTTTCGTATAGGGGGTATTTTTGAAACCAGACGACATTTGCGAAAGCAATCCCTAACGCGAGCATGCTTCCAGCGAGCACGCTCTCGACGAGCGGCCCCCAATTGATTTGGACGGGGTGATTGAGAGCTGCAAGTATTGGCAACAGGACAGCGAAACTGACCACAACATTAGTGCCGAGCTGAAGAATGTGCCGTGCGATAACGGTATCGATCGGCGCGACATTGGGATAAGCAAGAAGAGCGCGATTGCTTGCAACAGCGCCAGTTATATAACCGGCTGCTGATTGGTAGAACTGATATCCCAGATATCCGGTCGCGAAGAACAGAATGAAACTGGTGCCAAGCGGCGGTTTTCGCGCAATTCCCATGAAAATGAATGACATGAACGTGATGTGCGCGACGGGATCGAGAACAGCCCAGGCATAGCCGCCAGGTTTGCTACCAAATCTGGTCGACATCTCTCGGATCACGAGGGCTGCTACAACTCTGTAGTGTGATTCTGCAATATTCAACGAGCGAGCTCTTCCGTTACGGCCGTCCATAAACTCCAGACGCAGAGCCGGACATAACCTTTAAATCTGGTCGATATCAAGATGCCAGAAGACTGCAAGCATTTCACGCGTTGCCGATCTCGATAGCATCACGCCTTTCACGACCGTCGCGGGTACCGAGGGATTAGGCAATGATTGTTAGACGCGACAGGCGTCGTTTCACACTCAGAGCCTGAGCCGTGACGGATCCACGAGCCCTGACGCTATCCGTGCAATTCACCTCTACCGATCTTGCCGCATCTGCCTTCATTTTCGCGGTCAATTACGGCGCATGGCTCAATATGGAGCCAGTCGCCATAATCAGTGTCGATCTGATCTTCACCAGCCAGAAAGGAGGTGCGGCCATTTTGCCAAACCGACCGGGCTCCCATCCTGTTGAGTTAAAGCGTTTTGCTCATTTTCTCGGCGGAAAAAGAACGGCTCCCACTCCGCGGTACCAAGGGTTGCGCAGGTCGGCGAAAAAGCCTTCCGGATCTGCGTTGAACTTCCTTAGGTCCTTTTCGTTTCCGATTTTCGCGACCAAAGGACGAACGATCGGCATCAAACTCTTCTGCAGCCCAGACGGTTCTCTCTTTATCGGAAGAATTTCCATCTTTGCACGGGAAACCGCCTTCGCCACGACGGGGGTCGCTGCACTTGGTGCAGTTTTGGTCCGAGCCTTGACCGCCGCGTATCCTGCCTTCCAATAGGATGCTGAAACATCCTTGGTCGGTGAGATAAAATGCCGGGTCGCTGCTCCGCTGAACGCATCCTCAAGCTGTGCGCCGAGAAACAGTGCTGCATCGTCGGCTGACGGTGAAGACAGGAAATCCGCCATAAGAGCGGTCGCGATGTCCGGGCCGAAGTTGACCTCTGCAATGTTTGGGCCGAGTGTGCGGCAGATGTCGTCAACAAAGGAGAGCGCGCCACGCTGGATCGCGCCTATCAACTTGAGACGATCAGGAGATGTTTCCCCGACATAAACCGGTTCGAAAGACCCGGAAGATGACTGGCGGACGCGCTCGATCGTAGGCGTTACGTCACAAAGAATGTTCTCCAGCATCAGGCGGTTTGAGAGGATTGGGTCGCGGTCCGTCGCGATGACGTCTTCTCCCATAAAAGCTCGGATCGTGTGGCCGGCTCTCTTCCAGCGTGTGGAGGCTTCCAGACTGGCAAAGTACAGGCCTGTTATAGGTTTGCCGAGCATCTGCCCTAAGCTGCCCTGCATATTGGCATGCCAGCCTACGTCGACCACGGCAAACCGTTCGTCGCTGTAAAGTCCGCTTGCCTTCAAATACTCGCGATAAATCGTCCCCTCGCTATGCGCAATGGACAGGATCTTCGGCTCAAGCCTTTTTAGGAGCTGTCTCAGCTTTGCTTTCTCCGCAGCGCTTCGACCAATGACCGCTTGGAGATTTTTGTAGCCGGTTTCAGCAAGATCATCGCTTGTAATTGCCGAACTTTCCAGCCCGAAACGACCCGTTAGCAGTGAACTGAGTGAAGCCGTGTTATCGATCGTCTGATTTGCAAGCTCGATGATATCTTCGAAGGAGGAGAGTTGCGCGACGCGAATTGCTCGCCGAGAACCGAACAAGTAGTTCGACTTTGCCCGAGTAGGGGCAACGCTGGCGACGCGGTCGAACGCATCTTTCAAGATTTTTCCTTCCCTTGACAGAAAATGGAGTGTCTCCAACTCCATCTCGATCGAGGATCGGCGTATCCATGTCGCCATCGCGGCAACGAGTGGCCCAACGACAGTATAGCCAAGTAGCCAAGGGTCGCCACGCGAGACGCTTTCAAACGTGGCTTTCTTCGGGTCGTCGAAAAGCTTATGGGCGATCGCGCCTGCGGTCACGCTTCGGCCGAGGCCCGTCATCGGGACGCGCCGTCCGAAGGCAGCCAGCAACTGAGGATGCTTTGATATGTAATCCGATGATTTCGGTACATGAAATGCGGTGATCTTCCTCGACTCGGCCGGACGAACGTCGGTGTTGATGTTGTCGCCAACGTGCACCATACGGACCGGTGATATGCTGCGCTCGGCGGCGATATAATCAAACAACGATCCCGATTTTTTTGTCATCCCGATTTCGCTCGAGAGATAGATTTGGTCTGGATCATAGCCGGTACGATCAAGGATAGAATCGATGCAATGGCGCGGCAGGTACATATCGCTTGTGACAATGACCGGGATGTTGGCCGCTTTGGCGGCCTGAAACATCCTCTGCCCGATAGGCCGAACCCGGCAGGCGCGAACCTCGATCTCGATTTCGGCTTCAAGATAGGGTGCTAAGCTGCTCGCAGGGACGCCGAGTGCCAGAGCGAACTGGTCATAAATATCCTGAAGCGATATTTCTTCCCCTTGCGCCTCCGTTCTCGCCGCAAGTTCGGCAGCGAGACGCTTAGCAGCAAAGTCGAAGATCGGTTCAAGCCGACGGCGATCCACCTCCAGTTCGAGGAGACGATACAGGTCCGCCGGCGCTTCAAAGCCGCGGATGACAAGCGTATCGAAGAGATCGAAAGACACGAGTTGAGGCGACTGGGTCTTGAGAAGATCAGCAAACTGAGACGCCTTTGAAGGGGTTGCTGAAGCAAGCCCTGCTCTCGCGTAGTCGCGCTCCACGATCTTCTCTCTAAAGCTCGACAAGAGTATCTCATCGTAATGGGGATCTATGTCAGTAAACGACGGAAACCGATCCTCTATAGGCCGTGCCCGACGACCAGCCAATTCTTCGAGTAGTGAGACGAGAAACTTCCCGTCAAGGAGCTTGCTCGCGAGTGGTTGGTTCCTCATCAGTGCGAAAGAGAGTATCCGATCGCGCTGGATGTCTTGACTGACCTTGGACTGATCGAATGGAGCCAGGTGTGTTTCCCCGATCACCTTCAGGGGCGTGTGCCATATCATTGCTTGAAGCGCGAGCCCGGACGTTGCGACGGCAACCTCGGACGCGCTCTGTAGAAGATGCTGACTGACCGACGGAATGGATCCGGTTTCGGGATCGAACACCAGGTTGGGGTGTTTTTTGACAAGAAACTCGGTGAACTCCTGTGTCATGACCATATCTCGGTACATGTTGGAAACGTACTGAGTGACCATCACCGTTTTTGACGGATCCATCTCCGTCAGAGCCTTCATGCAAAACTCGGCTTGGGAGTAAAAGCCCGTGTCAGCCTTGAAGGCGTAATGTGCGGAAATCTGAAGGGGTAAAAGCGAAAACTGGCGACCTTCCGACTGGAGCGTTTCCGCGAATGGAACCGGGAACCGATTGAAGATCCGCATCGTTGTGTCGCGGAACGACGAAAGAGCTGGCGCAATTGGTGCGGATGAAACGATATGATCCGCATGTTGGAACATGGTGCTCTGTCGATAAAGCCCCACTGTATCGAATGTAATGGTATGGGGATAGGGCGCCCGCGCGAATGCGCCCGGCATCTGACTGACGATCAATGCGTCGGGATACAGATTACGCAAGTAAGGTGACGGCGTCTCCCATAGAAGAACACAGTCTACGTCTTTAGGGAGCTTGTCGGCAAGATAAGTTGTCAAACGACTGCAAATTGCGGAATCTTGTCCGTCTACATAGAGTCCAACGGAGGGATCGGCCCAGCTTCCTATTACACGAATGACATCAATCGTATTCAGCGGAATAAGGTCGCACGAACCTTTGAGCCGATCAACGTGATCCGAAAATGCGTCTGGAAATGCAATCGTCACCTTGCACTTCTGAGCAATCAAAGCACTTGCTTGCTCCAGTAGCGTTTTCGTAAAGGCGTTAAGACCGAAGAAAAGGTCGCCTCCCTGAGTTGGCCAAGGCTGGCTCCATATCAGCACGTGCATATATTCTCTCCGATATCAAAATCTATGTTCGTCATCGCGCGCGCGATGTCTCTGTTCGGTGCGCTCGCTGTCAACGGCAGCCGCGCTATGTCCCAAGATCAGATGTATCTGCCGCAAGGGATTCAGGCTGGGTGAAATCGACTCGGTCCCAGTCCATGCTGTTCGGTGTTCGGCTCCAGGCTGTCCGTGATCGGACAAGTCTAGCGGGAGATCCGACGTAAACGCCATTCGCCTCTGTGAGTGGGCGCGTTATCATCGAACCGGTCCCGACGATCGAGCCGCTGGCGATCGTCATGCCCTTCAAAACGCGCACACCTTCGCCGATCCAGACATGCTCGCCAATGTCTACATTTCTGCCAGCGTTAATTTCTTCCCGCGAGTCAAGATCGTACATTGGATGCTCGTCGGAACATCTGATTTCGATATTGCGGGAAAACATGCAATCACGACCGACGGTAATTGAAGCCCGTGCGCCCACACTGAAACGAACGCCGGCAGCGGTTGTGTGGGACGCGACTCTCAAGCTTGACTTGTTACCTTGTACGTACACAAGACCCCGAAGGACGCATTCCTTCGCAATCGCCACGATGTTGTTGTTTCCCTTAACTTTTATGAAAAACCCTGAAAGGTCAGCTCTTGGGTCAAGTCGGATCTGGTTGCCACGCCCGTACATTTCAAGCCTATATGGCGGACGATCCATGTCCGTATGATTGGTCCAATTGCCTTCTCCTTCATCGACAAACACGCACGGTTTACTCAACCCTCTGCCTCCATCTTTGGTGCCGCTTTGCAGCCGGCCACCGAGAACGTTTCGCTAAAGCCAGTGGCCGAAGCTTGACTGACCTGTTCGCTCTTGATGACGGTCAATGCCCCGGTGGACGCACAACCATCTCTCAATGCTAAGCCAACATTTTCATTGATACGGCCTTGCTTATGGAGCATCTGAGACAATTTGTAGCTTGGAATGTCGAAGCGAGCACGTCCAAAATCGCCAGGGTAGAGTCCGTGGAACATTACCCTTATTGGGCAGGCCTATGTTGGTGCTCTAACTGAGAGGCCTTTTTTTGTCCAGACAGTCGTCTAAGCAATGTGAGCTGTTGTTCGCAGCGGAGGGCGTGTCGACGAGGATTGATCAGCTTCTCTGATTCTGGATTTGGAAAATCCGCAGCACCGTGGCCTCTGCCTCTTGTGACCGTCAATGCGCTGCTTGGTCACGTTTGGCATGCCGCCGGCAATATTTTGGCGGTGACACGTTGTCTGTTCATTTTGCGCATGCGCGCCGGCGGTGTAATCGCGTTCGACGTCAACGCAGCTGCCTTCGTTAAGTCCATATTGCTTAAGACGCTGCGTGGGACGCGCTCATATCAACGACGTCATAACGACGTCGCGGTCGAGCGGAGAAATGTGTGAACGCCATTGGTTGCAACTGCGCGCTCTCTAAGTCAGGTCGCTGGCCTGAAGGTGGGCAGCCAGATAGGTGCCCAATTTGATGCGTCAGGACTAGCTTGCTCCTTTGAACGAACGGATATTCCATGAATCGGCGATCTTTTATCCAATTGGGACTGGTGACAGCCGGTGGTACCGGAACGGGCCCCTTGAATTCTTCGGCGCTGCCCCTTTACCGGGCGCAGGATTCGGCCTCGGCCAGCGAGAAAGAGGGATTTCCCCCAGCGGAGGCTGGAAAAGCTCTGGGCTGGGCTCAGGATGGTACGTTGGCCAACCTTGACATAGCCGCCGAGGGAAGCGCGGTCTTCGGGGAAACGGGCCGTAAACTTGCAAGTACGTCGTCTGTCCTCCAAGCGCGCAGTTTGCTCGATCCGATGGCCAGTTTCTTCCGCGATGGCGTCACCAGCGATGATGATAATTTTGCGGCTCTTGAGAATGTTGTGACCGGAAAAGAGTTTGACTTGGGTGAATTCACCTATGCTGTTTCGGTCGTGCCTATGCGCAACAAATATACAAACGGCAGGTGGTCCATTGCCGGGACTATTTTCGACGCGGATCAAAACGATGGGATGATCTCGTCGGATGCTGACACGGGTGTCCTGTCGAATAGTGTCTACGCCAGTCCAATTACTGGTCTGCTCTCAAGAGGAGGACGGTCGACCAGACAATTGTTCGGGCTGCTTTGGTCCCAGGGGTCTCTGGCGACGGGGCCGTCACGTGCGGGTGTTTTGTTAGGCATATATTCCTGGGCCACCGGCAACGTGTCCGCTATTCTCGCTGCTCGTCAGTCTGGGGCGCAGATCCCTCAATCCGTTGTTGCGGCATCGGAAGAGACGATCGCCTCTCATGGTTTTCGCGCCTTTCTTGCCGCCTCCATCTTCAGCCGTCATGCGGGCGAGAGCGGATTTCAGGGGGCGACGCGCCGTAGCCATACGGGCGCCCAACATACGTTCAATATCGGCTCCGTCGATGCCTATGCCGGCGGGGGACATGGCTTGGACATTCGATGCAAGCCAGTCCGAGGCCTACTGAACGACACATCTCTGACGATTATTTCCGGGGGTATGGGCTATAGCTCCGGAGGGACGCTAGTCTTTTCAGATCGGAAGACCGCACCGACAACCATGGCCACAGCAAGGCCGGTCTTTAACAAGAAAGGAACGCTTACCGGGTTTACAAACTTCGTCAGCGGCTCCGGGTATAGCGACGACGTCGACGTTTACTACATGGAAGCCTCCGGCAACCAGAGCGGCAATATCGGAACTGCCAATGGCTGTGCCGCTGCCGGCGATAACAGCGGAAATTTGTTCTCACAGCGTTCGGTGGTCGGTAAAGCGGCTTCGTTCGGTGTCAATGTCGGACAAAGTGGTAAAGGTGGAAGTTCTGTGCAGGCCTCATGCGGCGGGAACTATTCCGGGCAAGAGAACACGTCGAATAATGTGGGAGCCGTCACACTGGCATCATCTGGCGGTGTCTCGGCAGGTGCGTTCAGTCTCGTCATGGCAGCAAGCTTCTGTCAGGCGAAAGCAGATCAAGCCGTCGCGATGGGCCGCCGGGTCATAAACAATGTGGCGCTATCCCTAGCAGGGGGGAGTGAAGCACGGGGTGCCGCAAGCGCGAGTAACCGCAAGATACATCTTTATTTTGACAGTGGGAATGTTGAGATCTCTGGCACCCTGACGCAAAACAAAGTCTTCACGGACATTGCCAAGATGTTTGAAAACGCTGAGCCGGGCGTGTCTATTGAGGTTGGAGCTCTGGTGACGTTGGATGGTCGCAAAGTGCGCTTGGCGAACGCCGGCGATGTGTTCTTTTCAGTTCACACGCGAACCTATGCCATCCTGTTGGGCGATACAGGGTTTACTTGGGCGGGCCGCTATCTCACGAATGACCACGGAGAGATGTTAACGCAACAGATACCGGATCCCGATTGGCAGGCACTCGTGCCGGACCCCGACTGGCCGTCAATCATACCCAATCCGGCCCATCCCGTTTTTGACGATGTCGTTGACGACAAGGGCAATGCGAAACGCGGTGGCGACGGCAGCCTGCTTCGTTACGCCGTAAGCGAACCTACCGTGCCGAATCCACGTCAGCCGGTCAAGATCCCGAACCCCGTCCCTCAACCCTTGATCACCGTGCCTGTTGAGAACCCGGATTACAACCCTTTGCTCGACCAGGTACCCCGCTCTCAGCGCCGTGAGCAATGGACTCCGATGCTCCTTCAAGGCGAAGCGTTCATGCATGTTACGGCCGATGTTCAGCCGAACGATTACATCGAGCCTGTTGCGCCCGGCATTGGAGGTAAGTCGACACGGCCTACGGGCTTTCGTTGCATGGAGATTATGACGCCGTTCGATCGTGGGAAAGGGTATGCGATTGCGCTTGGACTGCGTGTTTAGCCTCTCAATAAAAATCTGTCGATGTCGCAAACAACCCGATCCCGCCGCGCCTCGGGCCTCCCCCCTTGATCTTCGCCCCCGACACCTCATTTCCTCGCCAGCAGGACCGGAGAGCCACAACATGGTCGAGACGCGGTATGGGGTGCGGCAGGAGCGGAGCGGGTTTTGGACCGTCGTTGACGAGATGACCGGGCTGCCGGCGGCGTCGGACGGGCGGGATCTGACCGGGCTCGAGAAGCAGGATGCGCGGGATATCGCGGACGCTCTGAACCGGGACGAGCGGTCGCAGCGCGGCAGTTCGCTGGTCTAGGCGGCGCGACTGGCGGCGAACCTACATCAGCTGACGTGGGTCGACAGGATACCCGGGGCGGAGGTTCGACGGCGGCCTCCATCAGATGCGTGCAAACGCGTGCAGACGCGTGACGGTCGCGTGTCGCGAGCGCAAGGGCCTCAGTCGAGATCAACACATCAGCCCAAAGGGCACGAGGGGAAGCCGAAACGGTTTCCTGGCGGGTGATCGAGGGATGATCGGGGGGAGAAGGGTGCGCGGACGCTCTACAAACCGCGCGTGCCATGACAATCGCATGCCAATCCTGAAGGCTTGGTAAAGATTGGGCGCGCTTTGGCAATTGCTTTGCCGGCTTTTTGCGAGAACGGCATTTTACAGGCGGTTTCCCGAGAGGAATTCCGGCTGGTGCGTGGGAGATGGCGCAGCGGTGCGGGGGGAGGACCGGCCCGGACGGGGTGGGTATGGCCCGGCCGTCGGCGTGCGGCAGGACCGCTGCCCCGAATTTTCGCGGTCTTCGCAGGGAGGCGTGTTTCAGCCTGGAACAGGTGCTGTGGCTTCTTAACCGGGCCGGCGCATGCCGTTTGCCGAAAGAGGACGGTGCGTGCCATTCTGAAGCCATCACTTACAGAACGGGAGATGCTTCCTTGGCACAGGCTTCTTTGGCAGTTTCGACGATCCGCGTTCCAAAGCGACGTGAGGTCGATGTCGTGGCGAGTGCGGTCTTTGCGTGGTGCGCCGAGCGGCGGATCGGGTTGCGGACGCAGGCCGGCGTCAGTGCGGCCAGCGCCGCGATCTCGCTGTTCGAGAGCGGTTACCGCACGCAGGATGCCCTCTTTCACGCCCTTCATGGGCTGAGCGGCAACGACCTGGCGCATTTCGGATGAGCTCGGGCGGGCAGGGTAGTCGGGCGGGCGGGCGTCCTTCGGTCGGGATCCGTGCGGGCGATCGTGTCGCCCTCGATTGATCTGCCGAGCAGGGGGATGATAGGGTCGGGGCGGCCGCCATCTCGGTCTCCATCTCGCTCGGCGGTTCATGCGTCCCACCTCGTCCATCCCCGATACCTCTTATGACGCCCTGATCCGGGATTTCGCCTGGAAGATCCCGCGCCTGTTCAATATCGGCGTCGCCGTCAGCGATGCCTGGGCGGCGCGGGCGCCGGAGCGCTTCTGTCTGCAGCATTTCCAGCCGGACGGACAGCATCAGACGCTGACCTATGGCGCGTTCGCGGCGCAGTCTTCAGCCCTGGCGGCCGGTCTGCTCGCGCGCGGGGTCCAGCCGGGCGATCGCGTCGCCATCCTGCTGCCCCAGGGGTTCGCGGCGGCGATCGCGCATGCGGCGATCTACAAGCTCGGAGGCATCGCGCTGCCGCTTGCCCTTCTCTTCGGCGTCGAGGCGCTGGAATACCGGCTGCGGGATGCCGGCGCCTGCAGTGTCATCACCGATCGTTCCGGCGTCGCGCGCCTCTCGGATATCCGGGCGCGCGTGCCCGATCTGCGCCTGATCGTCTGCACGGATGGCGGCGAGGGCGCGGCCGAGGCGGGCGCAACGGTCTCCTTCGATGCGCTTACGGCCACGGAGGCAAGCGGTTTCGTTGCGGCCGAGACCGGGCCGGACGATCCGGCCCTGATGATCTATACATCCGGCACCACGGGGCCACCGAAGGGCGCGCTGCACGGGCATCGCGTGCTGCTCGGACATATTCCCGGCTTCCAGTTTCACCATGCCGGCCTGCCCCAGGCCGGCGACCGCATGTGGACGCCGGCCGATTGGGCCTGGGCCGGCGGGCTGCTGAATGCGCTGTTGCCGTCGCTCCTGCTCGGCGTTCCCGTCGTGTCGTCTCCGGCGCAAAAGTTCGATCCGCACATGGCGTTCCGGATCCTGTCGGAGATGAAGGTGCGCAATGCGTTCATCCCGCCGACGGCGCTGCGGCTGATGACGGCAGTGGCGCATCCCAGGACACAGTATGATTTCGAGCTTCGGACGGTCGGGGCCGCCGGGGAAGCGCTGGGTCGCGAGACCTTCGAGCAGGCGTCGCAAGCGCTCGGCGTCGCGATCTCCGAGTTCTACGGACAGACGGAGTGCAACATCGTGATTTCCTCCAGTGCGGCCTATGGCGTGCTGAAGGCGGGATCCATGGGCAAGGCGGCGCCCGGTCACGTGGTCGACATCATCGATCAGGCCGGGACGGTCCTGCCGCGCGGGCAGGTGGGCCAGGTTGCCGTGCGACGGCCGGATCCGGTGATGTTTCTCGGATACTGGGGCAATCCGGCAGCGACGCAGGCCAAGTTCATCGGCGACTGGATGACGACGGGCGATCAGGCCGTGATGGATGCGGACGGCTATATCCGTTTCTTCGGTCGCGATGACGACGTCATCACCTCGTCCGGTTTCCGCATCGGGCCCAGCGAGGTCGAGGATTGTCTGGCCGGCCACCCCGCCGTCCGCATGGCCGCCGTCATCGGCAAGCCGGATCCGGTGCGCACCGAAATCGTCAAGGCCTATGTCGTTCTGGCAGAGGGGTATGCGGCCTCGGATTCTCTCGCCGCCGCCCTGTCCGATTGGGTGAAGACGCGGCTGTCGATGCACGAATATCCGCGCGAGGTGGCTTTCGTCGATTCCTTGCCGCTGACGACGTCCGGCAAG
The DNA here is from genome assembly GCF_001424065.1 of Rhizobium sp. Leaf384. Taxonomy (GTDB): domain Bacteria; phylum Pseudomonadota; class Alphaproteobacteria; order Rhizobiales; family Rhizobiaceae; genus Ferranicluibacter. The sequence goes on along the minus strand of NZ_LMQE01000006.1, from coordinate 33,088 downwards.
ATCCTGCGCCGCCTGCTGCGCGATGCCGAAGCTCGGATGTAAGGACGGGCTTCCGGCGGGCTCTCCTTCTTCGGGCGATGCGCTTTAAAGTTATGTTTTGATGTATCTCGTTTCCCGAAGCCGCTGCACACGTTCGGGCGACATGCCTTAGCGGAAACCCCGCGGCGCCAGCGCGCGCATCTTCTCGCGCAGCAGCCGGGCCATGTTGCGGGTGTTGCGGTAAAGGTGGAGCTGCGTGGCAACCTGGCGCACGTCACGGTCGCGATTGGCGCGCAGGCCAATGACGAGCGTGCCCATCTCCTCGCGCTCTTCCCAGAACCGGCTCATGATCGGATGATCGGGGACCGCGCAGCTGTCGGATTTCGTAATATTGGGGTCATCGAGATGCCATTCCGTCAGCTCGCTCAAAAGCAGCTTGCCGGGGGAGTATCGGGCATAGGTCTCGTCATAGCCGGTTTTCCAGGTGTAGGCCTCGCCGCCCATCATGAAGACCACCATCGAGGCGATCGCGACGCCGTCGAGGTCGATCGTGTGGATGCGAACGGCATCGGCTTCGGCCAGGTTGGTGATCGCCTCGCGGGCGAACGCTGCGCGGTAGCGGTCCATGACGATCGCCGTGCGCTGGCGCCCCTTCCAGCCGGACGCTTCGAGGGCGAGAAATTCCTCCATGCGCAGGCGGATCTCTTCCGGCTGGCGCGCGACGGCATGGGTCACCGTGCCGAGGCGCGACAGGAGCGTCCACTGGCGTCGCAACTCGCGGAAATGCGCCGGGCTGATCGAGGCGCGCAGATAGGTCTCGCCGTCGAGCGCGCTTTGGAGGATCGGCCGGCTGAACGTGTCGGTGACCGTCAGCGGCAGGTTCCGGCTGATGGCAACCGCGCGGGCGAGGCTGGCGAGCGGTCCCTTCAGGCGGATGTCGGGCAGCACCAGGATCGGCGGCAGGCCCGCATCCGGATTGGCCAACGCGTCGAACAGGTTGTCGAGCGTTTCGGCGGCCTCCTCCGTGTCGAGAAGCGGCGTGCCGAGCGGTCCAAACGGGTTGGACCAGGCGCGGATGATCGGCGTGCCGATGGCAAAGCCGGGCTTCTCCACCGAAAACGGCATCAGGAAGCGCAGCCGGCTGCGGGTTTCGCTGCGGTCACGAAGGATCGCCAGCCGCACGACGCGATCTTCCAGGCGGGGCATGGCCGGTGCAATGAAGCGGCCGGAGAAGAACACGTTCGGTTCGATCGCCCGATGCGACAGAAAGTCGAGTTCCTCCTGCAGGTCGTAGCCGGCTCGGGCGGGATAGACGCAGAATTCGCGGCCCGGTCGCCCGGTCGGCACCAGCGTCTCGGCATGGATTTCGGCATGGCCGACGGGATCGCGCTGCGGAACCCGGGAGGGGCGGCTGTTGGCGTCTGTCGGAAACTGGGGCGTGGCGCTCATGGTCGGCTGGCCTCTGCATCCATCGGTCTCGCCTTTGCCGCGACGGCATCGAGACGATCGGTCCTGACGGGTCTGGAATGGGGGTCGGCAAAGGCAAACAGCCTGATGCCGAAGGTATGGCGTACGGCAAGGTGGAGCAAACCGGCCTCGACCACCATGGCGCCGGCCGTTGCCAGGGCAGCCCCCGTCAGACCGAAGATCGGGATGAGGCTGACATTGAGCGCGATGTTGGCCGCAAGGGCCGCGGCGTAGAGCTTGACGCAGAGCGACTGCTGGCCTCCCATCGTCAGCAGGGCCTCCGCCGGACCGACGAACGCCTTGGCCATGATGCCGGCGAAGAGGATCGCCATCAGCGGATAGCCCGACACGAAGGCAGGACCGAACAGCGACAGCAGGAAGCCGCCCGAGACAAGGACGCCGCCGCCGACGAAGAGCGACGGCCAGAAGCACCATCGGGCACTCTCGATGGCAATCACCGACAGCTGCTGCCGATCCGGCTGGCCCATGGCGGCGGAGAAGCGGGGCGCGGCTGCGGCCTTGACGGCAAACAGCACGAAGTGGACGAGCGCCATGGTCTTGGCGGCGGCAAAGTAGATTGCCACGCTTTCCGGATCGAGCGCGATGCCGACCAGCACGACGTCGGAATTCGTCAGCATGAACCCGAAGCCCTCGATGAGGAAGATCGGCAGGGCAACGCGCAGCCAGGTGCGGAACTCGATCCGCAGCGGGCCCGTCTGATAGCGCCGCTTCAGCCGCCAGGTCAGAATGAAGAACTGCCCGACGGTGGCGACATAGGTGGCGGCCATGGCGGCGATCATGGCCGTCTGTGCGGTGGAGGCCTCGCCGAGGCGAACCGCAACCACCATGAAGGCAAGGATGAGCACCGGCCGGACGATATAGGTGGGGCTGAGGGCCGAGACGGCCCAGCTATGGGCCCGCGATGTCCCGTCCATGACATCGCCGAGGGCGATCATGGGCAAAGCGAAGACACCAAGATAGAGCGGCACGAGATAGTAGCCGTTGACGACGTCCCCGAAGAGAACGAGCCCGCCGATGCCGACAAGCGCGAGCGCCGTCGCCGAGAGAAGCGCGAAGATCCGGACCGTCGTCATCATGCCGCGGATTTCATCGATGGCGTTCACGGCGTGATATTGCGGGACGAAGCGGATGATCGCGGTGTGGAAGCCGAGGCAGGACAGGTTTCCGAACAGGACCACGAGAACCCAGACGAAGACGAAAATGCCGTATTCGAACTCGCCCATCAGGCGCGCCATGACGATCTGGGACAGAAAGGCGATGCCGGCGCTGACGACGCGGATGGCAAAGGCGACAAGCGCCATGCGCTGGGCACGATGTTTCGGATCATCGCTGGTGAGCAACGGCTCCAGCCGGCGCATCAGCGGCAGGAGCCGGTCTTTGAGACCCGGCGGCAGAAGACGCTCTGCCGTTTGACACGCTGCCATAAACACGAAACGCTACCTGACCTGGACGCCATACGACACGGCTGGAGGATGCCGCATCTGCGTTAACATTCCGTTGGGACACGCGCCCGGACGTCAGGATTAGGCCCGGCCCAAGGCCACGTGAACGCCGAGACCGACAAGGACCGTTCCGCCGATCTTCTGCATCAGGCGCTCTGCCCGCCCTGAGGTGCGCAAACGCGCGAGAACGGCATCGGCAAGCAGGACGCAGACGATATCCGCGAGCGAAAACATCATGTTGACGATGGTCCCCAGCACGGCGAACTGGAGCGCGATCGGAACGGTGGCGGCGGGGTCGACGAATTGCGGCAGGAAGGCGAGGAAGAAGATCGCCGTCTTCGGATTGAGAACCTCGACCATCATGCTCTGCAGGAAAGCCCGGCGGGCGGATGTAATCGCGGCACCGAGTGCCGGGATCCCGTTGTCGCCTGGTTTGCGCGTCGGCGTCCGCACCATGGCGATGCCGAGGTAGACGAGATACGCGGCACCGGCGAGCTTGACGACCATATAGGCCGCCGGCACCGCCTGGAAGAGCACCGACAGCCCGGCGGCGGCGGCGGCCACGTGGACATAGCCGCCGAGATGGATGCCGAGCGTCGCCATCAGCCCGGCACGCCGATTGGCGGCAACCGTGCGGGCCGCGACATAGAGCATGGCCGGGCCGGGAAGGAAGGCAAAGAGGCCCGTGGTGACCAGGAAGGGAAGGAAGAGATCTAGCGATGTCATGACGTGGTCCCTTCACGCGCTTCGAAACAGGTGCGCGGGGACAATGGCATGCGACCATCCGCAGGCAAAGAGGTTCTGGGGTCATTCTGACCGGTGAGACGCGCGTGCACGCTGCGTCCAAACGACGACACCACGCCCCTTGTCGGAACGTGGTGTCGTGGTTGTCGGTCGACGGAGCTTGTTTCTCAGGCCTCGGTGGCCTCGAAGGCGCCGTGGCAGTGCTTGTACTTTTTCCCGGAACCGCAGGGGCAGACCTCGTTGCGGGAGACACGGCCCCAGGTGGCCGGGTTGGTCGGGTCGCGGTCTTCGGGCGCGACCGTGGCGAGGTTGCGGTCGGTGGTGAACTCGTCCTCGCCGGTCTGGGCGTCAATGTGATGGCCGAACATTTCCGGCGGCTCGGGCTGCGGCGCCTGGGCGGCGTCGCGCACCAGTTCGACGCGCATCAGTTGCGCCGTGACGCCCTGGCGCAGATTGGTCAGGAGCGCCTGGAACAGCTCGAACGCCTCGCCCTTGTACTCCTGAAGCGGATCGCGCTGAGCGTAGCCGCGGAAGCCGATGACCGAGCGCAGGTGATCGAGGTTGACGATATGCTCGCGCCATAGGTGATCGAGCGTCTGCAGCACGACGGAGCGCTCGACGTAGCGCATGATCTCGGGCCCGAATCGCTCGGCGCGTTCGGCATTGGCCTGGTCGGCCGCAGCGAGAATGCGCTCGCGGATGTCGTTCTCGTCGATGCCTTCCTCCGCCGCCCAAGCGGCGATCGGCAGGTCGAGGTTGAGTGTTTCGAGGACGTCGTTGTTCAGCCCCTCGACATCCCACTGTTCGGCATAGGCCTTTTCCGGAATGCGCTTGGCGACGATATCCTCGATGACCTCGTGGCGCATGTCGGCCACGGTTTCCGAGACGTCCTCGCTGTCCATCATCTCGATGCGCTGCTCGAAGATGACCTTGCGCTGGTCGTTCAGCACGTCGTCGTACTTCAACAGGTTCTTGCGCGTGTCGAAGTTGCGCGCCTCGACCTTCTTCTGCGCGCGTTCCAGCGCCTTGTTGATCCAGGGATGGACGATCGCCTCGCCTTCCTTCAGCCCGAGCTTCTGCAGCATGGAATCCATGCGCTCGGAGCCGAAGATCCGCATCAGGTCGTCCTGCAGCGACAGGTAGAACTTCGAACGGCCGGGGTCGCCCTGACGGCCGGAGCGGCCACGCAGCTGGTTGTCGATGCGGCGGCTTTCATGGCGTTCCGTCGCCAGAACATAGAGGCCGCCGGCGGCAAGCGCCTGCTGCTTGAGTTCCTGGACCTCTGCCTTGATGGCGGCTTCGCGCTGGTCGCGCTCCGGACCCGGCTCCACGTCGTGGAGCTCGGCCTCGATGCGCATGTCGAGATTGCCGCCGAGCTGGATGTCGGTGCCGCGGCCCGCCATGTTGGTGGCGATCGTCACCGCGCCGGGGACGCCTGCCTGGGAGACGATGTAGGCTTCCTGCTCGTGATAGCGGGCATTCAGCACCTGGAAGTTGGTAAAGCCCTCGCGCTTCAGGAGAGCGGCGAGCAGTTCCGACTTTTCGATCGAGGTGGTGCCGACGAGAACGGGCTGGTTGCGCTCGCGCGCCTGCCGGATCTCCTCGACGATCGCCTTGAACTTTTCTTCCGTGGTCCGGTAGACCTCGTCATGATCGTCGATACGCTGGATCGGCAGGTTGGTCGGCACTTCCACGACTTCAAGGCCGTAGATGTTGCCGAACTCTTCCGCTTCCGTCGAGGCCGTGCCGGTCATCCCGCCGAGCTTCTCGTACATGCGGAAATAGTTCTGGAAGGTGATCGAGGCGAGCGTCTGGTTCTCGGGCTGGATCGTCACCTTTTCCTTGGCTTCCAGCGCCTGGTGCTGGCCTTCGGAATAGCGGCGGCCCGGCATCATGCGACCGGTGAACTCGTCGATGATGACGATCTCGTCGCCGCGAACGATGTAATCCTTGTCGCGCTGGAAAAGCTTGTGTGCCTTCAGCGCATTGTTGACGTGGTGGACGATCGCGACGTTCTCGACGTCGTAGAGCGTCTCGCCTTTCAGCAGGCCGGCCTGGCGCAGCAGGTTCTCGAGCTTTTCGGTGCCGTCTTCGGAGAAGTTGGCCGAGCGCTGCTTTTCATCGATCTCGTAGTCGGCCTCGTCCAGCATCGGAATGAAGGCGTCGATCGTCGTGTAGAGCTCGGAGCGGTCGTCGAGCGGTCCGGAAATGATCAGCGGCGTGCGGGCTTCGTCGACCAGGATGGAGTCCACCTCGTCGACGATGGCGAAGAAGTGTCCGCGCTGGACCATCTGGACCCGCTCGTACTTCATGTTGTCGCGCAGATAGTCGAAGCCGAGTTCGTTGTTGGTCGCGTAGGTGATGTCGCAGCCATAGGCGGCCTTGCGCTGGTCGTCCGTCAGCCCATGGACGATGACGCCGGTGGTGAGGCCGAGGAAGCCGTAGATGCGCGCCATGGTGGCCGAGTCGCGGCTGGCGAGATAGTCGTTGACGGTAACGACATGCACGCCCTTGCCGGCAAGCGCATTGAGATAGACGGGAAGCGTCGCGACCAGCGTCTTGCCTTCACCGGTCTTCATTTCGGCGATCGACTTCTCGTGCAGGATCATGCCGCCGATAAGCTGGACGTCGAAGGGGCGAAGGCCGAGCACGCGGCGGGCGGCCTCCCGGGCCACGGCGAACGCGGGGACCAGAAGGTCGTCCAGCGTCTTTCCGGCGGCCAGCTGCTGGCGGAACTCGACGGTCTTGGCCGCAAGGGCTTCATCGCTCAAAGCCTTCATTTCAGGCTCGAGCGCGTTGATCGCGGCAACACGGGTGTTGTAGCCCTTGACGCGACGATCGTTGGAGGACCCGAAGAGTTTGCGGGCGATGCCGCCGAGACTGACCATGAAGATGGTCCTTTCATGTGACGTCGGCGTTCTGCGCGTGGGGTGTGATTTCCCGTCGACTGCGCCAAAACGCCCGGATCTTGTTCTGGACGCGAGGTTGCGTGACAGATAAGAGGGGGGTCGAATGATGTCAACGGGAGTTGCAGGCCGACGTTTCGCTGAAAATGCCGGTTTTGCAAGGCTACACAACGGCCACATTCTGGTGTTTGTGAGGTCGGCGACCCGGCCGCGAAGGGCGGATCCGGTACCCCATCGGGAAAGGTTTACGGAATGTTGAAATCCAGATTGCTCGCTGCCGTGGCGCTTGGCGCCGTGATCGCGATCCATGGGCCCGTTTTTGCCCAGGATGCCGCCGATCCGGTCGTCGCCAAGGTCGGGACCGCCGAGATCCATCAGTCCGAGCTCGATCTCGCGATGGCCTCGCTCGATCCGCAGCTGGCCCAGCTGCCCGACGAGCAGAAGCGCGCCGCAGCGCTTTCGGGGCTTGTCGACGTGAAGCTTCTCGCCAAGGACGCCGAAGCCGAAGGCGTGCAGAACAGCGAAGACTTCAAGAAGCGTCTCGCCTATCTGACGGACCGCGAGCTTCACAACGCGTATTTCAAGAAGCATGTCGTCGACGCCGTTTCGGCCGACGAGGTCAAGGCGCGCTACGAGAAGGAAATCGCAGCGATCAAGCCACAGGAAGAGGTGAAGGCCCGTCACATCCTGGTCAAGACCGAGGATGAAGCCAAGGCAATCATCAAGGACCTCGATGCGGGCAAGGATTTCGCCACGCTCGCCAAGGAAAAGTCCACCGATCCGAACAAGGACGATGGCGGCGACCTCGGCTACTTCACCAAGGAGCGCATGGTGCCGGAATTCTCCGAAGCCGCGTTCGCGCTGGAGAAGGGTGCCTACACCAAGACTCCGGTCAAGTCGCAGTTCGGCTATCACGTCATTCTTCTCGAAGACAAGCGCCTGCAGCCGCCGCCGCCGCTCGACCAGGTCGAGCCGCAGGTCAAGCAGCTCGTCATGCGCGACAAGTATCTGGCGCTGCTCGCCGATGCCAAGAAGGATGCCGGCGTCGACATCAGCGACCCCGCGTTGAAGAAGGCCTATGATGAGGCCAACAAGGCCGACGAAGCGGGCGCTGCCGAAGGCGACGCCGTCGAAGGCGCCAACTAGGCGGCTGACGGCTGGATCGTCCGGTCTGCGTCGGCCGCAGAGGCCGGCGACCGACGCTTCCATCCTCCGGTGTCACGCGTCTGTGACAACCGTCCATCATGAGTGAAATCCCGAAGGCGATCCTTCGGGATTTTCGTTTGACGGCTCGATCACCGTTCCGTCACTGTCGCCGATCCCGCCAGCCCTTTCCGCGAAGGTTCCTCCATGTCCGCTTCCGTTTCCCCGCTTGCCCCGAAAACCTTTGCCGACATGCCGCCGGTGCGCGGCGTCCGCATGGCGACGGCCGAAGCCGGCATCAAGTACAGGAACCGGACGGACGTCCTGATGATGGTGTTCGATGCGCCGGCCGCGGTCGCCGGCGTTTTCACGCGCTCGCTCTGCCCGTCCGCCGCCGTGGATTTCTGCCGGCAGAACCTGCCGGGCGGCGTCGCCCGCGCGGTCGTCGTCAATTCCGGCAATGCCAACGCCTTTACGGGGGGCAAGGGTCGTTCCGCGACGGAATTGACTGCCCGATCGGCGGCCGAGGCGGTCGGCTGCTCGACGGACGAGGTGTTTCTGGCCTCCACCGGCGTGATCGGCGAGCCGCTGGACGCCACCAAGTTTGCCGGCGTGCTCGGCGACATGCATGCGCGCGGCCGGGAAGACTTCTGGTTGGAGGCCGCCAAGGCGATCATGACCACGGATACCTATCCGAAGGTCGCGACCCGTTCGGCCACCCTCGGCGGCGTGACGGTGACCATCAACGGGATCGCCAAGGGCGCCGGCATGATCGCGCCCGACATGGCGACGATGCTGTCCTTCGTCGTCACCGACGCGGACATCGCACCGCAGGCCCTGCAGGCCCTCTTGTCGCAGGGCGTCGGTCCGTCCTTCAACTCGGTGACCGTCGACAGCGATACCTCGACGTCGGATACGCTGATGCTGTTTGCAACGGGTGCCGCGGCGGCAGAGGGTCAGGCGCGCATCGAAGATGCATCCGACGCGGCGCTCGAGGATTTCCGTGCGGCGCTCAATGCCGTGCTGTTCGATCTCGCCCTTCAGGTGGTGCGGGACGGGGAGGGCGCGCGCAAGATGGTGGCCATCACGGTGGAGGGCGCCGAGAGCGACGCCGCCGCCAAACGGATCGGCCTGTCGATCGCCAACTCGCCGCTCGTGAAGACCGCGGTCGCGGGCGAGGATGCCAATTGGGGCCGGATCGTCATGGCTGTCGGCAAGGCGGGCGAGAAGGCGGATCGCGACCGTCTTGCCATCTGGTTCGGCGATATCCGCGTCGCCGTCGACGGCGAGCGCGACCCGGCCTATTCGGAAGCGGCCGCAACGGCCGTCATGAAGGAGCAGGACATCGCCATCAAGGTGGAGATCGGGCTCGGCACGGGCACCGCGACGGTCTATACCTGCGACCTGACCAAGGAATACGTCGAGATCAATGGCGACTACCGGAGCTGAGCGCGAAGCCGGGCTCCGAGACTGCCGACCGGACATGCCGATGCTGGAAGACACGACACGAGAGAAATTGCCGCTGGTGCGGCGGCTGGAGGCGATCGGCTTTCGGGCCTGGCCGGCAGCGACGGTGCATTATGACGGCAGCTGGCTGGTGCGCACGACGCCCGGACACGGCTCCCGGCGGCTGAACTCGATCAATCCGCTCGATCCGCATGACGGGCGCGACATGGCCGGCCGGCTCGAACGAGCGGCGCGCCAGTTTCGCGACGCGGGTCTGGTGCCGACGGTGCGCCAGACACCGCTGACGCCGTGCGCCCTTGCCACCCATCTCGATGCCGAAGGGTGGACGCGCCTGTCCGAGACGATCGTCATGACGGCGGATATTCCACCGCATCCGGCCAGCGACGAGCTCGGCCATGTGCCTCTGCGGGATGTCGCCCGCTTCGTGGAGGCGCGTATCGCCATTGCCGGCGATCCCCCGGAAAGCAAGGCATCTCTGACATCGGTGATCGAGGCGATCCGGGCGGAGTGCGGATTGTTCCTGTTCGAGGAGATCGGGCAAGGTCCGACGGCCGTCACGCTGGCCGTGCAGGATTACGATCTTGCCGGCCTGCTGCTGGTCGCCGTCCGGCCGGACCGGCGGGGCGAAGGCATCGGCCGCGACATCGTCGGCGCGAGCCTCCGCTGGGCGCGGTTGAAGGGGGCACGCCAGGCCTGGCTTGCGGTCGAGGCCGGCAACGGACCGGCCCTGGCGCTCTATCGCGGGCTCGGCTTTGCCGAGGCCTATCGATATGTCTATCGAACGCCGCCCGAGGAATGACCATGGATGCAAACCCACCCCGTCGGCTGCTGCTTGTGGCGGCCTGCGCCCTCATCGATGGCGATGGCCGCATCCTTTTGGCACAGCGGCCGGAGGGCAAATCCATGGCGGGCCTCTGGGAGTTTCCGGGCGGCAAGGTCGAGGCCGGAGAGACGCCGGAGGAGACGCTGATCCGCGAGCTCAACGAGGAACTCGGCATCCGCACCAAGGTGGCCTGTCTCGCACCGCTCACCTTCGCCAGCCACGCCTACGCGGACTTTCACCTGCTGATGCCGCTCTATGTCTGCCGCCGATACGAGGGCGTGCCGCAGGGACGGGAAGGACAGGCGCTGAAATGGGTGCGGGCGAAGGCGCTTCGCGAGTATCCCATGCCACCGGCAGACGAGCCTCTGATCCCCTATCTGATGGATCTTCTCTAGCCGGGCCGTCTGCCCTGTCGTCTACCCTCCCGTCGCCGTATCCCGAAAACCTTTCCAACTTCTTCCTAAATCCGCTGAAGCAAAGGCATTTCCGGTATCCTCCTGCCTGTGCGTTAATGGAACGTTTATCTCCCACGGGCACAATGGCCAGCACGTGATGCCGAGTCGCGCCGCCCTTCGGGAGGACGGGACCGGCGCGCGGCGATCGAGGATGGAAAACGGAGCATTCCGCCGCGTCGGAAAGGCAAGAGGCAGGCCATGGTGGACGATGATTTCTGGAGAACGGTTCAGGACAAGGACCTGACGAAGGGCGAGTACCGGCGTACCGGCGTGCTCAACCTCGCTTTGCTGTTCGGAACGGCCGTCATTGCGTTGACGTTGATTCTGACGCCGATGATGGCCAGCAAGAACACGACCAAGGTTCTCGCAAACGCGCCCATCGACTACGACACCATTTCGACGGGCTCTATCCCCGATGACAAGGGCACGAAGCGCTATACGGTCCGCCGCAGCGTCCTGCAGGAGATGCCGGGCGCCGTCTGCATCGTCAATGGCGATGGCGTCAAGAGCGGATGCTGATTCAGACCGGTTTGGAGGAATGTCCGTGACGTGCATGTTTCAGCGATTTCTCTCCGACCGCCGCGGCGCGACCGCGATCGAATACGGTCTCATCGCCAGCATCATCGCGGTTGCTATTATCGGCGGCTTCGGCGCCATGAGCGAGCAGCTAACGACCGTCTTCAACACCGTCAAGGACGCCCTCACGACACCGTGACGCGATCCGTCGACCAAGGCTTCCCGGCCGGAGCCTTTTGAGAGGCGTTGCGCCCGATGTCGCAGGCGCTGCCGGTCCGGCCGCCATCCGCTGTCGTTGCCCCTTAGGGCTTCTCGTCCACCTTCAGGGCATCCGCCAGCCGCATCTTCGCCGAGCCCGGCGCCAGCGGCTTCTGCTGGCTTTCATGCGGTGCCCAGCCCGAGAGATAGATAACCGAAAAGGTTGCACGGATCCGCCCGTCCGGATCGGCGAACCGTTCGGCATACAGCTCTGCCGCCCGCAGGAACACGGCGCGGGACAGTGGCCTGCGGCTGCGGGCGACGAGCGTGTTGGTCATGCCCATCGCCCTCAGGTCCTTCATCAGTGCAAACAGCGAGGCATAGCGGACCGTGTAGGTCTCCGTATCCGTCACGGGTAGGGCAAAGCCTGCGCGCTGCAACAGGCCACCGATGTCGCGCACGTCGGCAAAGGGCACGACGCGCGGGCTGGCGCCGCCCGTGATCTCGCTTTCGGCCGCCAGCAGAACCTCCCGCAGCTCCTGCAGCGTTCCGTTGCCGGGAATGGCCGCCAGGAAAAGCCCGTCCGGCGCCAGCGCCCGCCGAATCTGTATAAACACGCCGGGCGTATCGTTCGTCAGATGCAGGGAGAGGGGCGAGACCACGAGATTGGCGCTGGAGGGTGGGACCGGCACCGTCTCGAGCGGCGCGACGATCACCTCGTCCGGTCCGCCGAACGCGGCGTCCGTCTCGACCCGGGTCAGCTTGCCGATCTTGCCGGTGGCCATCAAGGCGCGGGCGGTCCGGCCGGTGTAGCCGTGCAGTTCAACGGCCGTCTCGAAGCGGCGCTCCACGACCGCCAGCCGTTCGGCAAGATCCTCGCCAACGATGTCGAGCAGGAATTGCGCCTTCTCGTCGCCTGCCTTGAGCGCGCGCAGGCGCCGAGCTTCGACAAGAGGCTGGTCAAAAACGATATCCACGATAATCTCCTTACCTCGGCCTATATCATCGCCGGTGCGCGACTGTGCAAGAGCGGGCGGCATCTTCTAACGGTCGAGCGCGTGGAAGGACGCATCCGGAGATGGACGGTGACTGGCAGCCCTTGCCGACTGCGGCCGGTGCTCCAGCAGCGCGCGCGGACCCCTCGGGCGGCGGCGGGGACGCCGGGGAACGGCCGCGTGGCCGCTTTGAGCGCTTTCGCTCGACCCTTGTCGCACGGTCTCTCGCCGTCGGGCGGCATGTGGCCGATTTTCTTTATCCGCCGGTCTGTCGCGGCTGCGGTCGCTTCGTCCAGGCGCATGCCGCCGTCTGCCCGTCCTGCTGGGCCAGCCTGCGGCTGATCGAGAGACCGTTCTGCGAGGTGCTCGGCGTTCCGTTTTCCCATGACCTCGGCCATGGCATCCTCTCCGCCGACGCCATCGCCCATCCGCCACCGTTCACACGCCTGCGGTCCGTCGCCATTCACGACGGAATTGCCCGCGACCTCGTGCATGCGCTGAAATACACAGATCGGACGGATCTCGCGCCGATGATGGCGGCATGGATGCTGCGGGCCGGGGAGGGGGCCGTCGAGGCGGCAGAGGCGATCGTGCCGGTGCCGCTTCACAGATACAGGCTCTGGTCGCGCCGCTACAACCAGTCGGCGGAACTGGCGCGGGCGCTTGCCCGTCTCTCCGGCCGGCCGATGCTGTCGGAGGCCCTGGTGCGGCAGCGACGGACGGCCAAGCAGGTGGGCCTGGGTGCCACGCAGCGTCGGGATAATGTGAAAGGCGCCTTTCGGGTGACGGAAGCGGGCCAGCCGCTCGTCTTCGGCCGACGGATCGTGCTTGTCGACGACGTCTACACCACGGGGGCGACCGTCGAGGCGGCAACGCGGGCCCTGAAGCGCGCGGGGGCGAGCGAGGTAACGGTTTTGACCTTTGCAAGAGCCGTGACCGTGCTTATATGACCGGACGAAGACAGGCGGCGGGACCATGCCGGTTCCGTCCGGACATGTCGAACAAGGCAGGGCATCAGCGTCGTGCTGGTGCGGAAACATTCCGAAATCAGGTGTCGCTCATGGCTTCCGTCGTAATCTATACCCGTCAGGCCTGTGGCTATTGCTCGGCCGCCAAGAAGCTTCTGTCCAGCAAGGGCGTCTCGTTCGAGGAGCATGATGCGACCTATTCTCCCGATCTCCGCCAGGAGATGATCGCCAAGTCGAATGGCGGCTCCACGTTCCCGCAGATCTTCATCAACGGCCGGCATGTCGGCGGTTGCGACGATCTGCACGCGCTCGACCGGGCCGGCAAGCTCGACCCGATGCTGGCAGCCTGAGGATCCCCACCGCATGTCCGTTCGTGTCGCCGCCGTCCAGATGTGCTCCGGCACCGCGCCCGAAAGGAACGCTGCCGAAATGGCGGAACTTGTGCGCGACGCAGCGGCACAGGGCGCCCTCTATGTCCAGACGCCGGAAATGACCGGTGCCCTGCAGCGCGACCGCACGGCCCTGCGGGCCGCATTGCGCGGGGAGGACGACGACGTGATCGTGCAGACGGCGCGCCGCCTGTCTGCCGAGCTCGGCATTCACCTGCATATCGGTTCGACCGCGATCGGTCTGTCCGACGGCAAGATCGCCAATCGCGGATTTCTGTTCGGGCCGGATGGCGCAAAGATCTGTCACTACGACAAGATCCACATGTTCGACGTGGACCTCGACAATGGCGAAAGCTGGCGCGAAAGTTCGGCCTATACGCCGGGCGAAACCGCGCGACTTGCCGATCTTCCGTTCGGCCGGCTGGGCTTTGCGATCTGCTACGACGTCCGGTTCCCTGAGCTGTTTCGCCGGCAGGCGGTCGCGGGGGCCGAGATCATGACGCTTCCCGCCGCCTTCACCCGCCAGACCGGAGAGGCGCACTGGGTGATCCTGCTGCGGGCGCGGGCGATCGAGAACGGGTTCTTCCTGATTGCCGCGGCACAGGGCGGGGTGCACGAGGACGGGCGTGAAACCTTCGGACACACGATGATCGTCGATCCCTGGGGCCGAATCCTTGCCGAAGCGGGGCCGGGCGGTGCGGCCGTCATCACGGCCGATCTCGACATGGCCGCCGTGGCCGGCGCCCGTGGAAAGATCCCCAATCTCAAGAATGCGCGCGACTTCTCGCTCGCAGCCGCAGAGGGCGCCCCGACGAGCGGAGGCGTGGCCGCGTGATCCGCTATGCGCTGACCTGCGATGCGGGCCATGGCTTCGAAGGCTGGTTCGGATCGAGTGGCGACTTCGATGCCCAGTCCGAGAGCGGGCTGGTCGCTTGTCCCGTCTGCGGGACCGCCGCGGTCCATCGCGCTCTGATGGCGCCGGCGCTCTCGACCGGGCGGCGCAAGGACACGCAGCGCGGCTTGATGATGGACCAGGCACAGCAGGCCGCTGTGTCCAAGATCCGCGAGATGGTCTCGACCATCCGTGCCAATGCCGAGGACGTCGGCGAGAAGTTTCCCGAGGAAGCGCGCCGCATCCATTATGGTGAAGCGGACGCCCGCGGCCTGATCGGCCGCGCAACGCTCGACGAGGCGCGAGCGCTGATCGAGGAGGGCATCGACGTTGCGCCGCTCCCGATCCTGCCCGACGATGTCAACTGACGGCGCGACGAAGGACGGCGTCATCGCGTTGGCGGGCCACGGCCGCCTGATCAGTCGCGGGGGCGCTTGGCGATCAGCATGTAATTGACATCCATGTCGCGCGAGAGGTTCCACTGGTTGGTGAAGGGGCTGAAGAAGACGCCGGTGCGCTCCGTGATCGTCATCCCGGAGGCTGAAAGCGGCTTTTCGATCTCTTCCGGCCGGACCAGCTTCTCGTATTGATGCGTGCCGCGCGGCAGCCATCGCAGCACGTTCTCGGCGGCGAAGATGGCCAGGGCGGCGGCCTTCATCGTGCGGTTGATCGTGGCAATCACCATCATGCCCCCCGGGCGAACCATAGAAGCGCAGGTGGTCAGGAAGAAATCGACATCCGACACATGCTCGACGACCTCCATATTGAGGACGATATCGAACGTTTCCCCGGCCTCTGCCAGTGCCTCGGCGGTCACCGCTCGGTAATCCACGGAAACGCCGCTCCCGGCAGCGTGTGTCTGGGCGATGCGGATGTTCTTCTCCGAGGCATCGGCACCGACGACATCCGCCCCCATCCGCGCCATCGGCTCGGAGAGTAGCCCGCCGCCGCAGCCGATATCCAGAAGCCGCAGGCCTTCCAGCGGCCGCGGCACCTTCAGGTCGCGACCGAAGGTTTCGGCCGCCCGATCGCGAATGTAGGAAAGGCGGACAGGATTGAACTTGTGCAAAGGCTTGAACTTGCCGTGCGGGTTCCACCACTCTGCCGCCAGTGCCGAGAATCGATCGACTTCGGACTGGTCGATGGTCGTGCGGGCCGCGTCTGTCATGATGTCGTCTCCGGGAATTTCAGGGGTCTCCCGTGAAGTCGTCCGGCACTCCGCACTTGTCAAGGGCTGCGACACGACCGCGCTCCCTGCGGCAAGGCGCCAGGCCCACCCGCGGGCCGTGGGATCCCGCCGGTTCTCCCGGCCATTGCGCGTTTCCGGCAACTTCGCTAAGGAAGCCGCCAACTTCAGCAGGCGCGCGGCGCGCGCAATCTCTGGTACCGGTAGAGGCAGATGGCACGCATCGTGATGAAATTCGGCGGGACCTCCGTCGCAGACATGGATCGCATCCGGGTCGTCGCCCGCCATGTGAAGCGCGAGGTCGATGCCGGCCATGAGGTCGCTGTCGTTGTATCCGCCATGTCGGGCAAGACCAACGAACTGGTCGGCTGGACGCGCGACGCCTCTCCCATGCACGATGCCCGCGAATATGACGCCGTCGTCGCCTCCGGGGAACAGGTGACCTCCGGGCTGCTCGCCATCGCTTTGCAGCATATCGGCATCAACGCCCGGTCCTGGCAGGGCTGGCAGATCCCCATCCGGACGGACAACGCCCATGGCGCGGCCCGCATCCTGGATATTGACGGGTCCGACCTTATCCGCCGCTTCGGCGAAGGCCAGGTGGCCGTCATCGCCGGCTTCCAGGGGCTCGGCCCCGACAACCGGATTGCCACGCTCGGTCGCGGCGGCTCCGACACGAGCGCGGTTGCCATCGCCGCTGCCGTCAAGGCCGATCGGTGCGACATCTATACCGACGTGGACGGCGTCTACACCACCGACCCGCGCATCGTGCCGAAGGCGCGCCGCCTGAAGAAGATCGCGTTCGAGGAAATGCTGGAAATGGCATCGCTCGGCGCCAAGGTCCTGCAGGTGCGCTCGGTCGAACTTGCCATGGTGCACAAGGTCCGCACCTTCGTGCGCTCCAGTTTCGAGGACCCCGACGCGCCCGGCATGGGCGATCTTTTGAACCCGCCGGGAACGCTGATTTGTGATGAGGAAGAGATCGTGGAACAGGAAGTCGTAACCGGCATCGCCTATGCCAAGGATGAGGCGCAAATTTCGCTGCGGCGTCTGAACGATCGCCCGGGTGTTTCCGCCGCGATCTTCGGGCCGCTGGCCGAAGCACACATCAATGTCGATATGATCGTCCAGAACATCTCCGAGGACGGATCGAAGACTGACATGACCTTCACCGTGCCGTCCGGCGATGTCGACAAGGCGCTGCGCGTTCTCGACGCGGAGAAGACCAGGATCGGTTTCGATGCGGTCCAGAACGAATCGGGTCTCGCCAAGGTGTCGGTGATCGGCATCGGGATGCGCAGCCATGCCGGCGTTGCGGCGTCGGCTTTCCGCGCGCTTGCTGAAAAAGGCATCAACATCAAGGCGATCACCACCTCGGAAATCAAAATTTCCATCCTGATCGACGGTGCGTATGCCGAATTGGCTGTTCGGACTTTGCATTCCGTCTACGGGCTGGATAAGAATTAAGCGAAGCGGCCGAAGGCTGCCGCCCGAGGTGTCTGCACCTCCACTCTTTGATCGGGGAGACGTTGCGCGATGAGAGACCTGTCCGGTCCACGCGTTCTTCTCAAGCGGCTGCGCGAACTGATGGCGGAGCCGCTCGAGCCGCAGGAGCGGCTTGACCGGATCGTGCGCCAGATCGCGCAGAACATGGTTGCAGAAGTCTGCTCCGTCTATGTACTGCGCTCCGACGGCGTTCTCGAACTCTACGCCACCGAGGGTCTGAACAAGGACGCCGTGCACCTGGCGCAACTGCAGATGGGGCAGGGCCTCGTCGGCACGATCGCGGCCAGCGCGCGTCCGCTCAACCTGTCCGACGCCCAGTCGCATCCCGCCTTCACCTACCTGCCGGAAACGGGCGAAGAGGTCTATCATTCGTTCCTCGGCGTACCGATCCTGCGCACCGGGCGGTCGCTCGGCGTTCTCGTTGTTCAGAACAAAGCGAGCCGCACCTATCGCGACGACGAGGTCGAAGCGCTCGAGACAACGGCCATGGTTCTGGCCGAAATGGTCGCCACCGGCGAGCTGAAGAAGATCACACGCCCGGGCCTCGAGCTGGACCTGTCGCGTCCCGTGACGATCGAGGGCTCCGGGTTCAACGAGGGCGTCGGCCTCGGCTATGTCGTTCTCCACGAACCACGGATCGTCGTCACCAATCTCCTGAACGACGATACCGACAAGGAGCTTTCGCGACTCGGGGAAGCCTTGGGGTCGCTGCGGATCTCGATCGACGACATGCTGTCGCGGCGCGACGTCTCGATGGAGGGCGAGCATCGTGCGGTGCTCGAAGCCTATCGGATGTTTGCCCATGACCGCGGCTGGGTGCGCAAGCTCGAAGAGGCCATCCGCAACGGGCTGACGGCGGAAGCCGCGGTCGAGCGCGTGCAGAGCGAGACGAAGGCGCGGATGATGCGCCTGACGGACCCTTATCTGCGCGAACGCATGCACGATTTCGACGATCTGGCGAACCGGCTGCTGCGGCAGCTGACGGGCTACGGCGCGCGCGTGTCGGACAAGGATTTTCCGGTCGACGCCGTGGTCGTCGCGCGGGCCATGGGGGCTGCCGAGCTCCTCGATTATCCGCGTGAAAACATTCGCGGACTGGTGCTCGAAGACGGCGCGGTGACAAGCCATGTCGTCATCGTCGCGCGGGCCATGGGCATCCCGGTCGTCGGCCAGGCGGCCGGTGCCGTGGCGCTCGCGGAAAACGGCGATGCGATGATCATCGACGGCGACGATGCCAAGGTGCATCTGCGCCCCATGGCCGATCTCCAGCGCGCCTATGAGGAGAAGGTGCGCCTGCGCGCGCGCCGGCAGGAGCAGTTCCGTGCGCTTCGCGGCGTCGAGCCGGTGACGAAGGATGGCAGTCGGATCCGGCTGCAGATGAATGCCGGACTGATGGTCGATCTGCCGCAGCTCGACGAATCGGGCGCCGAGGGCATCGGTCTTTTCCGCACCGAGCTTCAGTTCATGATCGCCTCGACCATGCCGCGCATGGAAGAGCAGGAGGCGTTCTATCGCAACGTCCTCAAACAGGCCGCCGGCAAGCCGGTGACGTTCCGCACGCTCGATATCGGCGGCGACAAGGTGGTTCCGTATTTCCGGGCTGCGGAAGAGGAAAACCCGGCGCTGGGCTGGCGGGCGATCCGCCTGTCGCTCGACCGTCCCGGCCTGCTGCGCACGCAGCTGCGCGCGATGCTGCGGGCTTCGGCCGGACAGGAATTGCGCATCATGTTGCCGATGGTGACGGAGGTTTTCGAGCTGAAGGCGGTGCGCGAGCTGCTGCAGAAGGAAATCCAGCGCCAGTCGAAGGTCGGCGAGCAACTGCCCCGCAAGCTGCAGTTCGGTGCCATGCTGGAAGTGCCGGCGCTGCTCTACCAGCTGGACGAACTGATGAGCGAGGTCGACTTCGTCTCCGTCGGGTCCAACGACCTGTTCCAGTTCACGATGGCCGTGGATCGCGGCAATTCGCGCGTCTCCGATCGCTTCGACGTGCTGAGCCGCCCGTTCCTGCGCATGCTGCGCGATATCGTGCGTGCGGGCGAGCGCAACGCCACGTCCGTCACGCTGTGCGGCGAGATGGCGTCGAAGCCGCTTTCGGCCCTGGCTTTGCTGGCCATCGGCTTCCGTTCACTGTCCATGTCCCCCACGGCCGTCGGACCCGTCAAGGCGATGTTGATGGCGACTGATCTGGCGCGTCTTTCGCCCGAACTGAACGCGCTTCTGGACGACACCAAGGAAACGCGCACCCCGCGGGAGCTTCTGAAAGCCTTCGCGGCGGAAAACGATATTCCGGTCTAGTAGGGCTCGGACCCGGGACGCGGAAGACCCTCTCTGCCCGGCCGGAGAGGGTCCTTCTTTCTGACATTTGAAATTTGCCGCAGAGCGGCCTGGAGTAAGCATTGGCCACATTACCTGTCGAGAAGATGCGAGAGCTGGAGCGGCGGTTCGGCGAGATCGAGGCACGCATGTCGGCCGGTCCGGCAGCGGACGTCTATGTCAAGCTTGCGTCCGAATATTCCGAGCTTCAGCCTGTCGTCGCCAAGATCCGCCAGTATGAAAAGGCGCGTGCGGAGCTTGCCGACATCGAAACGCTTTTGTCCGACAAGACGACCGACCGCGACATGCGCGATCTCGCGGACATGGAAAAGCCCGAGATCGAGGCCCGGCTGGAGGCGCTGGAAGGCGAAATGCAGATCCTGCTGTTGCCGAAGGATGCCGCCGACGAGAAGAGCGCGATCCTCGAGATTCGCGCGGGCACCGGTGGCTCGGAGGCAGCGCTCTTTGCCGGCGATCTCTTCCGGATGTACGAGCGCTACGCGAGCGACAAGGGCTGGAAGGTCGAAGTGCTGAGCGCCAGCGACGGCGATGCCGGGGGGTTCAAGGAAATCATCGCCACCGTCACGGGGCGCGGCGTCTTCTCGAAGCTGAAGTTCGAGTCGGGCGTGCATCGCGTGCAGCGGGTGCCGGACACCGAAACGCAAGGGCGAATCCATACCTCGGCGGCCACCGTTGCCGTGCTGCCCGAGGCCGAGGACATCGACATCGACATCCGCGCCGAGGACATCCGCATCGATACGATGCGCTCGTCGGGCGCCGGCGGCCAGCACGTCAACACGACCGACAGCGCGGTGCGCATCACCCACATGCCCTCCGGCATCGTGGTCACGAGTTCGGAGAAATCGCAGCACCAGAACCGGGCGAAGGCGATGCAGGTCCTGCGGTCGCGTCTTTACGACATGGAACGGCAGAAGGCGGACAGCGAGCGCTCGGCCTCCCGCAAGAGCCAGGTCGGCTCGGGCGACCGGTCCGAGCGCATCCGCACCTATAATTTTCCGCAAGGTCGGGTGACGGACCACCGCATCAACCTCACGCTCTACAAGATCGACCGGATGATGATGGGCGAGATCGACGAAGTCGTGGATGCGTTGCTCGCTGACTACCAGGCCGATCAGCTCGCCCGTCTCGGCGATCAGCAAGGCTGACCGGTGACCGCGACGATCGACAGTCTTGCCGCCGAGATCCGGACGGCGCTGCGGCAGGCGGATTTCGACGATCCGGCCCAGGAAGCCCGTCTTCTCATCCGCGGCCTGCTGGGCCTAACGCCGACGGAGCTGGTGAGCCGCGGCGGGGATGTCGTGGCGGCGGACAAGGTCGTTGCCGTTCGTTCGGCCATCGCGCGCAGGCTCGCACGCGAACCGCTGCACCGTATCCTGGGTGCGCGGGATTTCTACGGCTTGACCCTGGCGCTCTCGCCGCAAACGCTGGAGCCGCGGCCGGATACGGAAACGCTGGTCGAGGCGATGCTGCCCCATGTGCGCGCATCGGTGGCGCGGCTCGGGACATGCCGCATTCTCGATCTCGGTACGGGAACGGGGGCCATCTGCCTGGCGCTCCTGAACGACGTCGAGCAGGCGACCGGTGTCGGCGTCGATCTCTCGGCCGACGCGCTTTCGACGGCGGCCGCCAATGCCGAGGCGCACGGTCTGTCCGACCGCTTCCGGACCGTCGAGAGCGACTGGTTCGCGGGCGTCGACGGGCGCTATGACATCGTGGTCTCCAATCCTCCCTATATCCGGTCCGACGTCATTGGCGGGCTGGATCCCGAGGTCCGGCTGTTCGATCCGCTGCTGGCGCTCGATGGCGGGGCCGACGGGCTGGACGCCTACCGGATCATTGCCGGTCAAGTGGCCACGGTTCTGGAAGATGAGGGCGTGGTGGGGCTGGAAATCGGCTTCGATCAGAAGGACAGTGTCACCCGCATCTTCGAGGCGGAAGGTTTCGCGCGAACGCATTTCCTGCGCGACCTTGGCGGTAACGACCGCGTGCTCGTCTTCCGCCGTGCCGATGTTGGCCATCGATGACGCATCGGCCTGCAAACCTGTGGGAAAGCCAGCGTTTACTCTCTCTACAACGCGCTGTTCTTTTCGCATATGCAAAGAAAAGGCTTGGAATTGGCAGGGAAGACGGCTAGGTTGCCGCCACGCACTGAGCAGACGGTCAAGGATTTCAGGATTCGTTCCGGTCAGACCTCTCCGCAGGGAATGCTCTTCTGACACAAGAGCTTGGGTCGACAGTGCCTGGTGCGGGTACCTGTTAATTTGACGCCAACCAGCAAGATGCCTTTTCAGGCTGCTGGGTCGCGGCGTGCCTTCTTGCTCTCATTCCCCTGATGTCGGGAGTTGACGGAAGGTGTTTACCACGATGGCCGGAGCCATGAGGCCGGACGCCATATGAACCATCATGATCAAGAGATTTCGGGTGACGATAGGATGAGGCCAGGACAGCAGAACAAGCGCGGCCGTGGGCGTAACAACAACAATAACAACAATAACAATGGCGGCGGCGGCAACAACAATCATAACCGGAAGGGGCAGAACCCGCTCACCCGGACCTATGACAGTTCCGGCCCAGACGTGAAGATTCGCGGCACCGCGCAGCACATCGCCGAGAAGTACACGACGCTTGCACGGGATGCCCAGAGCTCCGGCGACCGTGTCATCGCCGAAAACTACCTGCAGCATGCCGAGCACTACAATCGCATCATTGCCGCCGCACAGGCGCAGATGCAGGAGCGCTTCCAGCGCGACGATCGTTCGTCCTATGATGGCAACGACATGGACGGAAACGACCGTGACGGCATGATGGATGACGATCAGGACCAGGGCTACGACGATCAGCCCGCCATGATCCAGCAGCCGACGCCCCGGCGTGAACAGCCCCGTCAGCAGCAGCCGCAGCAGCAGCGCACCGAGCGCGCGGACCGTCCGGAACAGCGGTCGGATCGCAACGACCGTCCTGTCCAGCCGGAACGCCAGGAGCGCAGCGAACGCGCAGAGCAGGCCGAACGTCCCGAGCAGGCCGAGCGCCCTGAGCGGGCGGAACGCACCGAGCGCGCACCCCGTCCGGAGCGTCAGCCCCGTGGCGAACGTCCGGTCGCTGCCCAGCACCCCGTTGCCGCTGCGCCGGAAACCGTCATTGATGGAACCGGCCCGCAGCCGGAGATCGAAGGCACGCCCGCTGAGGTGGTCATCGAAGAGGAAGCATCCGCAGGCCGTGCCCCGCGCCGCCGCGCCGCCCCGCGCCCCCGTCGTCCGCGTCGCACCGAAGGGTCTGCGGAAGAGGGTGTCGCCGGCGAGCAGCCGGAAGCACCGGTTCTGGCCGACTCCGAATAAGTGGTCGCACGATCATCGTAGTCAAACAGGGCGGCGGCAACGTCGCCCTTTTTCATGGTCGCTGTTCGGGCATACGGCCGAGCGGGCGTCGCGCGGTCGTCCCGCTTCCGTGTCTAGAGGCTTTCGAGACGCAACCCGGGAGCTTGCCGTCTGTCGTCTTCTATTTTCTGAGGTAGCTTTTCGTGCCGGTGTCGGAGAGGCAGAACCTTCCGCCGCGTGGGCCCGTGCAAACGTTGCCGTCCCGGCAGTCACAACCTGTCGCACCGGCGGCCGCAGGGGGCTTCGGCAGGATGTCGAGAAGGCCGACGGTCGCGGAGCACGATTTCCTGCTGGCGCTGATCGAACCGTCTCGGCAGAGGAAACGTTCGCCAAGACAGCGCTCGATCCCGCCTTTCCGTCCACTGCAGGGCGTGTTTCCAGCGGCCGATGCTGGTCCCCCGATGAGGATCAGAAGCGCCAACGTTCCGGCAAGGGTCGAGAGCAGGGTTGCCGGGAAGGCTGGCGGGCGCGTGTGTGGCATGGACAGGGTTCCGCGGTGTCGGCGTGCTGGAGATCTGGCTCTCTCCGGCGTTCGGGATTTCAGGGCGTTTGTCAATTCTTACAAATAGGATGCAATCGGCTCGAAAAGCCGCCGCGCCGGCGTGAATGGGGTAGGGGCGCTTCCGCGCCCGTGTCGGCGTGTGGTGTCTTGGGGGTGACGATGGCTGGGAATGACGAGAGCTGGAAAATCCTGCATTCGCGATCTTTGATCCGCGACCGGCAGATCGACCTCCGTGCGGAGGCCTGCGAAACCTCGACCGGGCTTCGCGTCGATCCATATTATGTCCTGACCTATCCCGATTGGGTGGCGGTCGTGGCGATCACCGCGGATCGGCAGCTGGTCCTGGTCCGCCAGTATCGGCATGCTGTGGGGAAGGCCCTGCTGGAAGCCCCGGCCGGCAGCATGAAGCCAGAGGATGCCGATCCGGAAGCGGCGGCGCGGCGGGAACTTCTGGAGGAAACCGGATATGGTTGTGAGCGGATGGAACCGCTGAGTTCGCTCTATGCCAATCCTTCCACGCAGACGAACCGGGTGCATGCTTTCCTCGCCCACAACGTCGTGCGCGTCGGCGACCAGCAGCTTGACCCGGACGAAGACGGCATGTCGGTCGAACTTCTGCCGATCGAGACCGTGCTCGCCGGTCTGGCTTCCGGTCTGATCGGCCAGTCGATGCATGTTGCAGCCATCCTCCAGGCGATGACGGTGCTGCCCGCGTCGCTGTTACCGGAGACACGGTCCGCGTCCCGTGCCGAGACCCTGCCCACGCCGCCGCTCGCCCGGCCTGCCACGGGCAGCGAGCGCCAGATCGTGGCAGCTGGTGAGGGAATGCGCGTCTTCGGCATCGATTTCACCTCTGCGCCGTCCGGGCGGAAGCCGATAACCTGTGCGGAATGCGTTCTGGACGACGAGACGCTGCGGTTCGTGGCGCTGCATCGCTGGGCGAATTTCGAAGGCTTCACCGCGTTCCTGTCCGCGTCGGGGCCCTGGATTGCCGGTCTCGACTTTCCTTTCGGGCAATCGCGAAAATTCATCGAGACGATCGGCTGGCCTCTCAGCTGGGAGGCCTATGTCGGTCATATCTCGGGGCTCTCGCGAGCAGCCTTCTACGAGACGTTGACGGCGTATCGTCTGCCGCGTGCCGCGGGTGACAAGGAACATCAGCGGTTCATCGATCGCACGACCGGCGGCATCAGCCCGCAAAAGCTGCATGGCGTGCCGGTCGGTCTCATGTTCTACGAGGGCGCCCGCCGGCTGCTTGCGTCCGATGTGCATCTACCGCTGCTGCGGGCGGGCGACCCGGCCCGTGTCGTGGTCGAGGCCTATCCCGGCGTGATGGCGCGGCGGTTGATCGGGCGACGATCCTATAAGAACGACGCGCGCAGCCTGCAGACGCCGGAACTTCTCGCGGCTCGTCTCGATCTCTTCGACCGCCTCTGCGACCCCGCAGGCGATCTGTCCCGCACGGGCCTTCGCATCGAAGCACCGCGTTCGCTTGCCGATGATCCGACGGCGGATGCGTTGGACGCGCTGTTGTGCGCGGTTCGGGCAGGCTGGGCCTATGGGCAGAAAGACAGGGGCTACGGCATCCCGATCGAGGCCGATTCCCTGGAAGGCTGGATCGTTGACCCCGCACTTCTGGACGCTTTCGCGCCGCAGGAAACAATCGCGCGATAAAGCAGAGGCAACGCGAAATCTGCTCTTTAATTCGGCAAAAATGCCTCCCATATCTTTCTTCGAAGCGACACGACGCTGCAACCCGCGGCCTCTTCGTCGCGATACCGGGCTTGCCGATTTCGGGAGCCTGATCCCAACCGCCGGGGCGTGCCGCATGGGCGTTCCGGTCCCAAGGAGGTAGACGATGGATATCGAAAAATATTCCGAACGCGTGCGTGGTTTCCTGCAGTCGGCGCAGACCTATGCGCTTTCGGCCGGGCATCCCCAGTTCACGCCCGAGCATGTTCTGAAAGTGCTGCTCGATGACGACCAGGGCATGGCGGCCTCGTTGATCGAGCGTGCCGGCGGCCGTGCGAAGGACGCGAAGCTCGCCAATGATGCGGCGCTTGGCAAGCTGCCCAAGGTCTCGGGCGGCAATGGCGGCGTCTCGCTTTCGCAGCCGCTGGCAAAGGTCTTCACGACCGCCGAAGAGGCGTCGAAAAAGGCCGGCGACAGTTTCGTCACCGTCGAACGCCTGTTGCTGGCGCTGGCCGTGGAAGCCTCCGCGTCTACCGCGCAGACGCTGTCCAAGGCCGGCGTTACGGCTGCGCGGCTGAACCAGGCGATCAACGATATCCGCAAGGGCCGCACCGCGGACAGCGCCAATGCCGAAGCGGGTTTCGACGCTCTGAAGAAATATGCGCGCGACCTGACGGCGGATGCGCGGGACGGCAAGCTCGATCCCGTCATCGGGCGCGACGACGAAATTCGTCGCACGATCCAGGTGCTGTCGCGTCGGACGAAGAACAACCCGGTGCTGATCGGCGAACCCGGGGTCGGCAAGACCGCGATCGCCGAAGGTCTCGCCTTGCGCATCGTCAATGGCGACGTGCCGGAAAGCCTCAAGGACAAGCGGCTGATGGCGCTCGACATGGGCGCGCTGATCGCCGGTGCCAAGTTTCGCGGCGAGTTCGAAGAGCGGCTGAAGGCCATTCTCTCGGAAGTCCAGGCGGATGCGGGCGAAATCATCCTGTTCATCGACGAGATGCACACGCTGGTCGGTGCCGGGAAGGCCGATGGTGCCATGGACGCTTCCAACCTTCTGAAGCCGGCCCTTGCCCGCGGAGAGCTGCACTGCGTCGGTGCGACCACGCTCGACGAGTACCGCAAGCATGTGGAGAAGGATGCGGCGCTGGCCCGCCGGTTCCAGCCGGTCATGGTCAACGAGCCGGATGTCGAGGATACGATCTCGATCCTGCGCGGGCTGAAGGAAAAGTACGAGCAGCACCACAAGGTCCGGATTTCGGATGCGGCCCTTGTCGCGGCCGCGACGCTGTCCAATCGCTACATCACCGACAGGTTCCTGCCCGACAAGGCCATCGACCTGATGGACGAGGCCGCGTCGCGACTGCGGATGCAGGTCGATAGCAAGCCGGAGGAACTGGACGAGCTCGACCGTCGCATCATGCAGCTGAAGATCGAGCGGGAGGCCCTGAAGAAGGAAACCGACCGCGCCTCCAAGGACCGGCTGGAGAAGCTCGAGCTGGACCTGACGGGTCTCGAAGAGCAGGCCGATGCGCTGACGGCGCGCTGGCAGTCGGAGAAGTCGAAGCTGGGTCTTGCCGCCGATCTGAAGCGGCAGCTGGACGAAGCCCGCAATGAACTGGCCATTGCCCAGCGCAAGGGCGAGTTCCAACGGGCCGGCGAGCTTGCCTATGGCGTCATCCCGAAGCTCGAAAAGGAGCTTCAGGACTCCGAAGCGCAGGACGGTTCCGCCGCCTCCATGGTTCAGGAGGTGGTGACGCCGGACAATATCGCGCACATCGTGTCCCGCTGGACCGGCATTCCGGTTGACAAGATGCTGGAAGGCGAGCGCGAAAAGCTGCTGCGGATGGAGGACGAGCTTGCGCAATGGGTCGTGGGGCAGGGCGATGCCGTCCAGGCGGTGTCGCGTGCCGTGCGTCGCTCGCGTGCCGGACTGCAGGATCCGAACCGGCCGATCGGCTCGTTCATCTTCCTCGGCCCGACCGGGGTGGGCAAGACGGAGCTGACTAAGGCGCTGGCGCGTTTTCTGTTCGATGATGACACGGCGCTCGTGCGCATGGACATGTCGGAATATATGGAGAAGCACTCCGTTGCCCGGCTGATCGGTGCACCTCCGGGCTATGTCGGCTACGAGGAAGGCGGTTCGCTGACGGAATCGGTGCGCCGGAAGCCCTATCAGGTCGTGCTGTTCGACGAGATCGAAAAGGCGCATCCCGACGTGTTCAACGTGCTTCTGCAGGTGCTGGACGACGGGCGCCTGACCGACGGGCAGGGCCGAACCGTGGATTTCCGCAACACGATGATCATCATGACATCGAATCTCGGAGCGGAATATCTGACCGGGCTTGCCGAAGGCGAGGATACCGACAGCGTGCGCGAGCAGGTGATGGGCGTGGTTCGCTCGGCCTTCCGGCCGGAGTTCCTCAACCGCGTCGATGAGATCATCCTCTTCCACCGCCTGAAGCGCGGCGAGATGGGTGCGATCGTCGACATCCAGCTGGAGCGCCTGAAAACCTTGCTGGCCGATCGCAAGATCACGCTGGAGCTGGACGGCGACGCCCGGCACTGGCTGGCCGAGCGCGGTTACGATCCCGTCTATGGCGCGCGCCCGTTGAAGCGAACGATCCAGCGCTACGTCCAGGATCCACTGGCCGAGCGGATTCTCGCCGGCGATATTCCGGACGGATCCGTCGTCAAGGTCCTAGAAGGCTCCGACCGGCTGAACTTCAAGCTGCGCGGCGCCAGCGACGACCGCGCCGCTGCCTGATCCGGAACGTCTTTGGTCGGATCAACGGACACAGGCCTTCCCGGGACACCGGGGAGGCCTTTTCCATGCCGGCGTGCCTTCGCTTTCCTGTCCTTAATCCCCCGGTAAGCGGGATCGGCGACAAAGAGCGTCTGCAGGAGAAGGACGGTCCCATGTCGGAGGCGAAGCGAGATGGCCGGGTGGTCGTGGTCACGGCGGGCGGGCGCAATCCGCAAATCCTGATCAATGCCCTTGCCGGCCGGTTTTCAGAGGTCGTCGTTCTCCAGGAGCCAGCGGAGTCGAAATCCGTCTTTGTCAGAAGACGCGCGCGAAAACTGGGATGGCCGGTCGCTCTGGGGCAACTCATGACGATGGTGGCATCGAAGGTGGGCAAGCGCTGGACCGAGCGTCGCGCCCGACAGATCCTGGAGACCTATGGTGTTTCCGACGCGCCAAATGCCGATGTGCAGAGAGTTTCCATCCCCTCCGTCAACACGGCGGAAGCCTTGGCGGCATTGACGCAGGTTTCGCCCGACGCCGTGCTTCTCGTCTCGTGCCGCATGCTTTCGGCGGCCACCCTGGCCGCGATCACCTGTCCGGTCATCAATTTTCATGCCGGCATCAATCCGCAGTACCGGGGCCTGATGGGCGGGTATTGGGCCCGGGTGAACCGGGACGAGGCAAACTTCGGCGCGACCGTGCATCTTGTCGATGCGGGGGTGGATACCGGCGGCATCCTCTACCAGACCCGTATGACGCCCGCAAAGGCCGATACGATGCACACCTATCCCCTGCTGCAGACGGCGGCGTCGACCGGCATCGTCCTCCAGGCCGTCGAAGATGCCCTGACCGGAGCGCTTCGGCCGGTTGCCGTATCTGCTCCGTCCCGCCAATGGTATC
Organism: Rhizobium sp. Leaf384; assembly: GCF_001424065.1. GTDB lineage: Bacteria > Pseudomonadota > Alphaproteobacteria > Rhizobiales > Rhizobiaceae > Ferranicluibacter. The sequence goes on along the minus strand of NZ_LMQE01000006.1, from coordinate 4,437 downwards.
ACCCGCCGGTGTGGACCTGGGTCTGGAACGGCGTGACGCGCGGCATCTGGTAGTCCGGTGCGCCGAACGTCGCTTTCGCCTCGGGGGTGTGTCGTGCAAGGATGCGCCCAATCCGGAAAAACCGCGCACATTCCGGCGATGCGAGACCGTTGACGATGAAGCGTTCGGCAAAGGCTGCGGCGCGGCCGATGACGCCCCGCGCGGACATCGACAGCGCTGAACCGAGAGATGCTGAACCGAGAGACGTGGAACAGAGAGACGTGCCATGACGAAACCCACGCCCTCCGATCTGGCGCCGGCTCCCCATCCCATCAAGGGCAATGCGCAGGCCGCCCGCAAGGCCACCACCGGCGCCTACACGCCGGCCGGCGTTTCCCCGAACCGGCGAGGGCAGCGCAGTTTTGCGATTCGCCTTTGGTCCGTGCGCCACGCCCGCCTTCTGGAGTGGGTCTATCACCGCTTCGCCGCGCTTTTTCTGGCGCTGCATCCGCTCTGGCGGGCGATCGGCTATGCCAGGGCCGAAGCGCCGGTTACCGTGGTCGAGCGCGGGGTGAAGGGGCTGCTGTTCGATTGTCGCATGTGCGGACAGTGCATCCTGTCCTCCACCGGCATGTCCTGCCCGATGAACTGTCCGAAGCAACTGCGCAACGGACCCTGCGGCGGCGTGCGCGCCAACGGCAATTGCGAAGTGGAGCCGGATATGCCCTGCGTCTGGGTGAAGGCCTGGGAAGGTTCGCGGCAGATGGACAAGGGCGATGCCATCCTTGCCGTGCAGCCGCCAGTGAACCAGTCGTTGCGCGAGACATCCTCCTGGCTGCGTGTGACGGCGGCGGCCGCCGAGGCCCGTGACACCACGGCCGGATCCGCGGGACGGCCGGCATGAGCGGACGAACGGGAAACCCGCCCGCTTCCCCCGGCGATCTCCTGCCCGGACATTCCTCGCGCGGGCGCCTGGAGCAGGTGCTTCGGCGCGGCGAATTCGCGGTCACGGCCGAGTTGAACCCGCCTGACAGCGCGGATCCGGAAGAGGTCTATGCCCGGGCCGCGGTGTTCGAGGGCTGGGTCGACGGGATCAACGCCGTCGACGCGTCGGGCGCCAATTGCCACATGTCCTCGGTCGGCATCTGCGCGCTTCTGACCCGCATGGGCTACGCTCCGATCATGCAGATTTCCTGCCGCGACCGCAACCGGATCGCAATCCAGGGCGACGTGCTGGGAGCGGCGGCCATGGGCGTCGCAAACATCCTGTGCCTGACGGGCGACGGCGTTCAGGCCGGCGACCAGCCGGGTGCAAAGCCTGTCTTCGATCTCGACTGCATGTCGCTGCTGGAAACGGTGCGGATCATGCGGGATCACGCAAAGTTCCTCTCCGGCCGCAAGCTCACAGCGCCGCCCCGCGTCTTTCTCGGCGCCGCCATCAATCCCTTCGCGCCGCCTTATGATTTCCGTCCCTACCGGCTCGCCAAGAAGATCGAGGCCGGCGCCCAGTTCGTGCAGAGCCAGTATTGCTTCGACGTGCCGATGTTCCGCGCCTACATGGACAAGGTGCGCGATCTCGGCCTGCACGAGCACTGCCATATCCTCGTCGGCGTCGGTCCGATGGCCTCGGCCCGGACCGCACGCTGGATCCGGTCGAACGTGCCCGGCGTGCATATTCCCGATGCCATCATCGCCCGGCTGGAAGGCGCGTCCGACCAGAAGAAGGAAGGCAAGCAGATCTGCATCGACATCATCAACGAGGTGAAGGAGATCAAGGGCGTCTCCGGCATCCATGTGATGGCCTACCGCCAGGAAGAGTATGTGGCCGAGATCGTCCACGAATCCGGTGTTCTCAAGGGCCGCAGGCCCTGGCGGCGGGAGCAGGATCCGGCCGATGCGGGTGTTGCCGAACGGCTGGATGCAGCAAGGGCCGGAGAGATGCAGGATCAGGAAAGCCTTGCCGAAACGGCTGCGAAGCGGCCGCATTGAGGATCGCCCTGCGGCAAGTGTTGCCTACTGCAAGTGTTGCCTGCCGCAAGTCGTGCCTGCGGCACGTCTGGCCTCACGGCCGGTCTCCGGTTGCCGCGTCGCTCAGCGCGGCGCTCCGGTCTACCCGATCGCGGCGCGTGGATCGCCGTCACTGGGTGGCGGCGACCTCGCTGCCATTGTCCTTGGCCAGCAGTTCGTCGATGCGGTGGCGCTCGACCTCGAACTGGGTGAGCGCAGGACCGTCCAGCGACTTGCCGCCGGGAAGGCGGATGCGGAGCGGATCGACGCGGTTTCCGTTGACGATCAGCTCATAGTGCAGGTGCGGGCCTGTCGACAGGCCGGTCGTCCCGATCCAGCCGATGACCTGCCCCTGCGAGACGCGGGCGCCCGGCTTGACGTTCTTGGCGATGGCGCTCTGGTGGTTGTAGGACGAGACATAGCCGTTTGCATGGCGGATCAGCGTCTGGTTGCCGTAACCGCCGCTGTCCCAACCGGCCTTCTCCACGACGCCGTTGCCCGCCGCGATGATCGGCGTTCCCCGAGGTGCGGCCCAGTCCACGCCGGTGTGCATGCGCGAAAAGCCGAGGATCGGATGGCGCCGCATGCCGAAGCCCGACCGGAAGGTGCCGTTGGGAACCGGATTGCGCAGCAGGAACTGGCGGATGCTCTTGCCCATCTCGTTGTAGTAGTCGACGGAATTGTCGTCGGGATCCTGGAAGCGATAGAAGCGCGTCTGCGCATCGCCGAATTTCGCGTTGACATAGAGCAGCTCGGACGTGTCCGTTGCCCGCCCGCTCTCGTCCGCAACCGAGAAGAAGGCTTCCAGGCTGTCGGTTGGTTTCAGCTGCGCCTGGAAATCGACATTGCTGGCCAGAAGCTTCACCAGCTGCGAGACCATGGTCTGATTCATGCCGTAGGAGAGCGCGGCCCGGTAGACGCCGTCATAGACGCGGGGCAGGTCACGTCCGGCCGAGATGGTGGGCGTGCCGTTGTCGTCAAAGGCGGTGTAGACGGCCGACAGCTGCGGCGGTTCCTCGCCGCGCACGAAGCTGCCGTGATCGTCGAGCGCCATGGTCAGCACATGTGCGCCGCCCTTGGCGTAGACGCTCGCGCGCATGACGCGCGCTTCCTCGTTCTCGCCCTTCTGGATGATCCCGATCCGAACGACGTCGCCCTCATGAAAGACGTCGGAATTCAGCGCGGTCTTCAGAACGGCGGCGATATCGGTCGCCTGTGCCTTGGAATAGCCTGCGCCGCTCAGCACGCTCGCCATGTCGGCTTCGCGACGGACCGGAATGACGTCGTCGGCAAATTCGGCACTCTTGTCGTTGATCGTCTCGAAGGGGGTGACCGTCATGTTCTCCTCGACCACACGGGCGGAGAGACCCTGGATCAGGTCGAGGTCAGAAGCATCCGACGCGAAGCGTCGCGGATCCACGTAGAAGAGGGAGGCGAGCTGGGTATTGCCTTCGGTGAGCGCCGCACCGTTGGAGCGGACATTCTCTTCCACCTCGTCGAGCGTCATCGAAGGCCCGAACTTCAATGTCGATCCCTTCAGGGGAAAGTCGACGGTCTTCAGCGCGACCTCGGACTCGACGTCCGAGCCGTAGATGGTGCCGGTGCGCACCGGGGGAGGGGCGGAGGCCGCGTCGTCATTGGAAAAGACCGCAAGCGGATCGAACGACGGATAGGACTCCGAGGCCTGATGGTTGGCGGCAAGCGTCATCTTCACATGCGCGAAAGGCTGGCGGCGCACCACTTCCTTCTCGCCGTCATGGATCATCGTGGAGACCTCGAGGATCGTGCGGTCGGAGGGCTTGGCAACGATCACGGGGGAAAGGATCCGGCCGCCGCGCTTGGCCACCGTCGCCGGTTGCCCGGCGCGCAGACCCGGATCGGCGGATGCAAAGGCTTCCGCCGGGATGGCGAGCTGCTGGCGTCCGTCGAGCGCAGCAAAAAGCGCGACGCCCATCAGCAGGCTGGAGGTGATCCCGGTCAGGAAGGTGCCGGAGAGCCAGCGGAGCGAGATTTCTCGGCGGTCGGGTGCCCTGCGGCCGTCGGCCAGTATGGGCGGCTCGTTGCCCAGCGACCGCATCATGGATTTGTCCGTGATCATGCCAGCTGATCGGGTCCCTGTTGAACGCGCCGGTTCTTATTATAGGCTGCGTATATTGTCCGAAGATGTGCATCTTTCGCGTCCTCGAGTCAAATCGGACACGGCGCATGTCATGCTTTCAGACACCGTGAATGTGTAAAACTGAGGGCGACCCCTAAATGACGGCATCTTTCCTCAGGGTGCCTGGGGAGGGGAGGGGGCTCCAGCCCTTGCCGCACCGGGACTTGTCAGAAAACTGTCATTTTTTTCAGAAACCCTGTTGACGAACGGGCGGGGGTAGCCCTATAACCCGCCTACCAACGAGGGCGGCGGCGCTGCTGGCGACCGACGAACTCGCTCTGAAGTTTCTTGAC
>NZ_LMQE01000005.1 GCF_001424065.1 Rhizobium sp. Leaf384 | reverse complement strand
CAGAGGCGGCGACGTCGGTAGCGGCATCGACGATTACGCCTGGATCAAGTTCTACAATGGCTCGCAGACCACGGCAGATCCGTTTCTGCTGGAGCACTTCGGCGACGACGAGGACCGCCCTTGGCTTGCCAGCATGATCGGCCGCGGCGTTCCCTACGCCATCATGACGTACCGCTACCGCCCGAAGTATTTCAACGCGGTGCCCTCCACCCTGTTCGTCTCGCGCGGCATTCCGCTTTACGACATCCGAAAGGATTCGACGAACGGCGGGAGCGGCGCGCAGCGCTGGGATGATCAGTCGACGTGGGAGCCGTCCGATAACGCGGCGGTCATCATCTACAATATCATCCGTGGCCTGAGCTATCAGGGCGAATGGTTCTTTGGCGGTCAGAACCTGGCTGCAAATCGTCTGCCGTCGTCGAACTGGATCGCGGCCGCAAACGAGTGCGCGCGTCAGGTTGCCATCAAGGGTGACAAGACGGAGGCGCAGTTTCGGGCAGGCCTCGAAATCACCGGTGACATGGAGCCTCTAGAGGTCATCGATAGCCTGCGCGCGGCCTGCAACGGCCGGATTGCCGAGATCGGAGGCTCGTTCAAGATCCAGGTGGGCGCGTTCGGCGCTGCAGTGTTTAGCTTCACCGACGCCGACATCATCGTCACCAAGGGGCAAAGCTTCGAGCCTTTCCCGGCGCTCGACGACACGATCAACCAGATCAACATCAGCTATCCGAACCCCGATGAGAAGTGGGGATCGAAGGACGGCCCTGCGCTGACTGCAAAGCAGGTCAACGATGCCGTGACCGGCAAATCGCTGTTTGAGGTAGACGGCAATCGGGTTCTGGCCGCTGACGTCCAGTTCCCGGCCGTTCCCTTCGACCGCCAGGCGCAGCGTTTGCGTAGGGCGATGATCAAGGAAGAAAGGCGCTTTCGCACGCATCGCTTCTACCTGCCGCCTGAGGCTTGGGTGCTCGAACCGAATGACGTTCTGTCCTGGTCGTCTGATCGCAATGGCTACGACAACAAGCGCTTCATCGTCACCGATATCCAAGGTGAAGCGACCATGAACCAGCTCGTGACCATTCGCGAGATGGACCCGGCCGATTATGACTGGTCGGCTGATTTCGAGTTGCCGACGACGTCGGGCTATCTCGGCCCGATCGAGGTTCCGCCGCAGCCTATGGAAGGCTGGACGGTTGTTGCAGCTGCTATTGCTGACGCTGGCGGCCGAGGACGCCGGCCGGCGATCGTCGTCACGGCTGCGTCCAACCTNGCAGCCTATGGAAGGCTGGACGGTTGTTGCAGCTGCTATTGCTGACGCTGGCGGCCGAGGACGCCGGCCGGCGATCGTCGTCACGGCTGCGTCCAACCTTGACGACGTGCGGAACGTCCGGGTGCAGGTTCGTGTCGCTGCGACGGACACCCTTGTCTTCGACAGTGATAACCTGCCGTATGACGCGCCTTATAGCTGGACGCTTTCGGGGGCGTGGCTGCTGCCGGCGACGGTGTATGAGGTGCGTGGCCGCCTCATCGCGCAAACTGCAAGCCGTCAGACGCTGTGGTCGACCTGGTTGACGGTCACCACGCCGAACCTGTTGGTGATCGCTGAAGACATTCTCGACAACGCCATCACGCAACAGAAGATCATCGACGGCGCCATTTCGGCACAGAAGATCATGGATGCGGCGATCACGGCGCTGAAGCTTGCCGACAAGGCCGTGACGACCAACAAGCTGGCGATCGGCGCGGTCACGAAGGACATCCTCGCGAGCGGCGCGATCGTCGCCGACAAATTCGCCGATGGTCTCGGCCCGGTCGGCATCATCTCGGGCGCTGCGGTCCCGACAACCAAGACGACTGAGGTCATCACCGTTGCCGGCAAGCTCTATCGCTGGAACGGCAACAAATACACGGCCGACGTGCCCGCGGCCGACATCGCCGGGACGATCTCCGGAAGCCAGATTGCCGACGAGGCCCTTGATGCGACCAAGTTTGCAAACGGCCTAAGCCCGGTCACGAACGTTTCCGGCTCGACCGTGCCGACAACGAAGTCCACCGACGTCATCACAGTCGCGGGCAAGCTTTATCGGTGGACGGGCTCGGCCTATTCAGCGTCGGTTCCCACACAGGATCTAACGGGTACCGTCTCGGCAAACCAGATCGCGGCGAACTCGATCACGTCGTCAAAGATCGCAGCCGATGCGATCACCACAGCGCACATCCAAGCCGGCGCAGTGAAGGCGGACCAGATCGCTGCCAACGCCATCACTGCCAAGCAGCTTACCCTGATGGACATGGGCAACCTTGTGCTGAATGGCGACTTCTCTCAGCTCGACGCCGGTTGGACGGGTACCGGTGGATGGGACTTCTTCATCGAGGGCACGGCCTCCAGCTCGGTTAACGCTTTTGCCAGGAAGCTCGTCAACGCTGCCGGAACGTTCAACCTGTACCAGGACGGCCAGTGGGCGGTTAATCCGGGCGAAGAATACTACATCGAGGCTTGGACACAGTGCAGCGGGTCCGGCGGGGCCGTGGCCAATCTTCGTCTGCAGCTCCAGTTCCAGGACACGAACGCGACGGCCAGCGCGTATGTCCGAATACCGGATGTTGCCATCAACGGAACGAAAGGCTGGTCAAAGACCATGGGTTCAGTCGTCGTTCCGGCAACCGTCGGCGGCAACCCGACAGTAAAGGCCCGGTTCTGGGCCGAGGTGCGTGACGTCACGGGGGCGAATGGCGGTAGCATCCGCCTCGGCAAGGTTTTTGTCCGTCGGATGAACAACGCTGAACTGATCGTCGATGGCGCGATCACCGGCGACAAGATCACGGCGAACGCGATCAGCTCTGACAAGATTGCCGCCAATGCCATCACGTCGGACAAGATTTCGGCCAATGCGATCACGGCCAGCAAGATCGCGGCCGGCTCGATCGACACCGACAAACTGGCAGCTAATGCGATCACGGCCGACAAGCTCGATGCCAATGCCGTGACAGCTCAGAAGATCGCGGCCGGTGCCATCACAGCCATCAAGATCGGGGCTGGCGCGGTTACGACGGACAAGCTCGATGCCGATGCGGTAACCGCTGACAAAATCGCTGCAAACTCGATCGGTGCTCGCCATATCGCCGCGGACTCGATCACCGCGAGAAATTTGTTGCTGACGGATTTCAGCAACATGGTACCGGATAACGCTCTCCAGGACATCAAATCCTGGAGCTTGGGTGGGGGCAGCGCAACTCCATATTTCACGGTGCTCGCTGATATCGGTCCAGCTATGCGGTTCACCGGAACCGTGGCGGCAAGTAGCGGTAGCACCTATATCGCAGGCGCGACTTCCAAGTCATTCAACGTTCGTCCGGGTGATGAGCTGCGCTTCGGTGCAACGATCGACTTCAATTCGGATTCCGATAATCAAGGTGTCCGGATCTATCTGAACTTCTATGACGCTTCCGGGAATAACGTCGGAAACCCCTCGTATAACGAACCGAGTGCGGTCGATCTCAGCGTGAGAAACGTTGCGCAGAATGCGACCGTTCCAGCTGGAGCGGTCACTGCGCAGCTTTATATTCGCCGGCAAGTTCCAACTGCTGGCGCAACGTCTGGCGGTTCGCTCAACGTCTGGAACCCGTTCTGCTACCGTCGTGCCAATGCGGAACTCATCGTCGATGGTGCAATAACAGCGGCTAAGATCGCGGCTAATTCGATCACGGCTGATAAGATCGCGGCGAACGCCGTTACTGTTGATAAGATCGCGGCGAATGCCGTCACCGCCGACAAGATCAATGTCGTGAGTCTCGCAGCGATTTCCGCCACACTTGGCAATGTAGATATCTCGAACGCCAATATCGGTACTCTCACCGTTGGCAAGTCGAATATCCAGAGCGGCGCAGTTACCCAGGTCGACAGCTACTACTCTAGCTCGACGTTGGGCTTGACCCAATCGTCGAACATCGAAGTTGCCGATGTGACTGTCACCGTAGCAGCTGGCGAAAAGGTTCTGATTTTTGGTCAGTTCCGAATTGATATGGAGTCGTCAACTCGTGCCTCTGTAGCTGCCAGAATTTACCGAAACGGTGCTGCTACAGGCATGAACATGTCGATGGATTGCCCGCTGCTCTACGAGGAGAAGCCGTCGGTGGGTGGATCGCAATATGTCCCAGCAGTCTACGGCTGGAGGGGCATGCTCTTCGTTGTCATGCTTCAGGACACTCCAGGCACGGGAACGTTCACCTATACGCTCCGAGCTATTCGCGACACCGGAGGCGGCCAAGACGCCAGCACCAACCTTCGTTTTCTCACAGCTCTGGTCACGAAGAGGTAACCCATGCCGAAGTTCGCAGCCTACAACACCGTCACTGGCGCGATTGACCACGTCAGAGAAACAAGCTGGGAAAATCTGGCTTACGCCTCGCGTCCCGACGGCCATGAGTTTGTCGAGTACGAAGGGGCCTCCGAGATCGACTCGGCTAGCTTCTACGTCAGAATTTCCGGCGCCGAAGCTGACATGGAGGATAGGCCATCCTTCTCCATTGATGACGAGATCAGGTTGGGGATCGGAGAGACAAAGTCTGTCGGTCTGCCTGCCGGAACGGCGGTTTCTCTTCAAGATCAGCAAGGGGAGATAACGGACGGAGCTCTTGAGCTCTCTGCCGATATGGCTGGGACTTATGAGGTCACGCTCTCTCTTTGGCCTTACAAATCCAAAACCGTAAAGGTCGTTGTCTCATGAAGCTGAGGCTTACCCAAGATCTCGAAACGATCCGTCGGCAGGACCAGCTCCGCGTGGATCTGGAGCGCGATCGGCGCATCGCGGCCGGCTTCATCTTTCACGGCAACCTCTACCAGGCACGCGAGCAGGATCTCCGCAACATCAATGGTGCAGCCACCGGCGCAGCACTGGCGCTGATGCAGGACGCCCAGCCGGGCGATCTGCGGTGGCAGGGCGGCGACACCGATTTCGGATGGATCGCGGCCGACAACACGATCGTGCCGATGGACGTCGTCACGATGGTCAACTTCGGCCGCGCTGCCATGGCGCATGTCGAGCGTCTCACCATGACCGGCCGATCGCTCAAAGACCGCCTCGCCGCCGGCGAGGATCTCGACATCTCCGACAACGCTCTCTGGGCTCTCTGAAAGGACCGACGATGTACAATATCGACAGCATGTACGAGTGCATGACCGAAGGGGTGGTCAAGGCGCTCCGCGCAAAGACCGCCGAACGTTGGGCGGTATGCGCATCGATCTGGCTTGCCCGCCAGCAGATCTTCAACGCCCAGGACTTCTGGTATGCGGTCGCCGGCAAGATGCTGTCGGAACTACCGGCTGTCGAGGTCGCGACGATCGAAGGCCAGTTCTCCAAGGCCGAGGACACCCTGTTTTCGACGGTCGGTGATTGGCCGACGCTGCCCGAAGGCCTTGCCGCCCGCATTGGTGCCTGGACGCCAGCGCCTGCCGATATCGACCTTGATGCATTGCGCGCTGACGCCGTCTTGAAGGTCGATCGCGCGGCCGAGGCGTACCGGATGCAGTTCATCACGCCCGGCTACGGGCAGCTGATGGCCTACCAGCAGAAGCTGGAAGAAGCGCGCGACAAGCTCGCCAATCCGAGCATCGCCAACGACAAGATCCCGCACATTATCGCCGAGGCCGCAGCCGACGACATGACACCGCTTGAAAAGGCGGAGCAGGTTGTCGCGGCATTCTCGGCCTTCCAGCAGGTCTCGGCCAACGTCGAGGCCAAGCGCACCGCTGCGAAGAAAGCCATTGCCGAGGCCACGACGGCCGAGGCGATCACTGCCGCCAGCAACATCAGCTGGGCGGACGAATGACCCGCAGGTCACGTCTTTCCATTCACAACAACCTCACAAGGAAACTTAGCATGTCCATGATGATCGGCTCCCTCAAGCGCCGCAACGAAGCTCTCCAGAACGAATGCGACACGCTCGCAGGCGCCATCGACAATCTCTCGTTCCGCGTCCAGGAGGCCTATGAACTCCTCCAGAAGTACGAACCCGCATGGGTGGCCGAGAAGATGGGCTTCGCGCCGCCTGCAGGTGAGACTGCAGACACGCCCGCAGCCGCGCCAGCCACAAACACTTAAGTACTGCATGCCGTAGTGTGCCGTTTGCCAGCAAGCGGCCCGCATCCGACCCGAGCAACGTGATCACCGCGCAAACGCCGGCGATCAGTGCTCACGCTCCACAAGGACATCGTTATGAAGACCACCTTGGATATCCAATCCGAGCTGCAACGCCGTGGCTATTACCAAGGCGAACTGGACGGCATCCGTGGCCGTCAGACTATCGCGGCCGTCAAGCAATTTCAGCGTGCGCAGGGACTGTGGATCGACGGCGTTGCCGGCGGGAAGACAATCGCCAAGCTGTTCCCTAACGAGGCCTCCGTCGCCAACGACAACTCACCGGATGCTACGCCGTGGCTCGATCTGGCCTACCGCAAGAAAGGCCTGCACGAGAGGATCAACAATGCCGAGCTCCGCGCCTTCCTGAAGTCGGACGGCAAGACGCTCGGCGATCCGGCCAAGCTGCCTTGGTGCGGTGATTTCGTCGAGACCTGCCTCGCTATCACCATGCCGGACGAGATCCTGCCGGTGAACCCGTACGGCGCCATGAACTGGGCCGCCTTCGGCAAGGCGACCAAGCCGAAGAAGGGCGCGATCCTGTCGTTCTGGCGGGGCACCCCGGACAGCTGGCAGGGCCATGTTGGTTTCTACGTCGGCGAGGACGCAACCCACTTCCATGTGCTCGGCGGCAACCAGTCCGATGCCGTGACCATCTCTCGCATCGAGAAGAAGCGCCTGCGCGTCAATGGCGCACGCTGGCCGCTCACCGCTCTCGCCACGGCTGAAATCGCAGTCGTGAGCGATGGTGCCACACTGACTGAAACTACCAACGAAGCTTGAAGGAAAGCGACATGACATACCGGAAATACATCTCGATCGCGGTGCTCGCCGTGATCGCCGCCGTGCTGATCGGAACCATGGCTTTCGCTCAGGATGCTGCGCCCGTCGTAGCGCGATCCTCCATCTGGTTTGATCTCTGGCAGATCCTGCAGCCGCTCGTCGTCATGTTCGGCTCGATCGTCGGGCCGGTGCTGATCACCTGGATCGGTGCCCGCGTCATTGCCCTGCTCAAAATCACCGACGTGGCCAAACGGCTCGAGATCGAGACGCAGCTCCGCAATGCAATCCATGCAAGTGCAGCCAATGCCATCCGGTTCGCGGTTGCTAAAGCGGGCCTCGTCCCTGGTGCTGTTATCACGCCTCAACTCATCGAGACCGCTACTAGCTACGTCGTCGAGAAAAATCCGGACGCTCTGGCACGGCTCGGCGTGACCGAAGACATGTTGCGCGAGATAATCACCTCGAAGGTGCCTGACCTCGTAAAGGTCGTCAGCGCGCCGGTGAGAACCTGAGCGGATGAGTGGCGACAGCTACACGGGTCCAGGTATCTGGATCCGTATCCAGCACAGGTTCGGCCCGCGGAACATGGAATGGTTCTCGGGGGCCGTAACGACGACGTTCGGTGTTGTTGTCCTGATAGGTGATGACCTTTTCTCCCAGCCGTCTTGGGCGGGTTTCCGTGAGTTCTTCGGCACGCAATCTTCTTTCGGCACCATCATGCTGACCCTGGGGATGCTTCGCCTAGTCGCATTGGTCATCAACGGCGCAAAAAAGAAGGTGACGCCTCAAATTCGGCAGGTCGCTGCAGGGTTCGGGCTCATCATTTGGTTCGGCGTTTGCGCCGGGTTTTACAGTTCGGGCGTCATCAGCACCTGGCTGGCGATCTATCCTTGGCTCGTGATCGCGGAGCTGACCAACATCTATAGCTGCTTAAGTCGCTGCCCGCTGAAGCTCTGTTCGGCCTCGGCGCCGTCATCGGCATCGGCGTACTGGTACGCTACTTCGGGCTCGGGCAGGGGCAACGGGCCAGTCCCGAGCACTCGGCAGCTTCAGCTCAGGTTGCGGCCTTGATCGTGGATCCCTCTGCCTTGAACAAAGCGACTGCCGCGATCGAGGCGCAGACGCTCGAGGCCATTCATTTTCGCAAATCTACTGAGCGCGCGGTCGACGATTTCGGCGACCGCATTCGAGACCTCACGCGCAGCATCGACGCGATGCGCGAGGAGATGATCCGCAAGGGTCGATGAGCGTCTTTTCCCAAAAACAAGGATACCTCCCATGGCTCTTTCAGGCGTTCATGTCACCTGCGGCTACGTTATCGACCGCCGCGGCGTAAAGTTGTTTTCTCCTCTCTNTCCCAAAAACAAGGATACCTCCCATGGCTCTTTCAGGCGTTCATGTCACCTGCGGCTACGTTATCGACCGCCGCGGCGTAAAGTTGTTTTCTCCTCTCTGGTCCGAGACCGTCGCGATTGGCGGAACGACCACGCAAGTCGCGCCGGGGGTGCAGCAGGGGCTCGTTTCGGAAGATGAGGCTTCGCTCGTCTTTCGCGTTCGCGCACCATCCTCGTCCGAGATCTACGTTGCGGTGGATGCTGCGCCCGATGCGTCGCAGGCTGTTGGCAGTCAGAGGTCGACCGTCCGTCAACATCTCGTTGGTGGTCAGGAAAAGGACCTTCCGGCCAAAGCTGGGTGGAAGTGCAACGCGGTGGCTGCGTGATGGAGAGGCTCGTCGGTAGAAGCCTGGATTACATCGGCGACGTCGTCACGGCGATCGGCGAGCGCAAAGGTAGCACCCCAGGGCAGGGTGGTGGGGCCTTGCCCGGCCAGCGTCTTGCCCCGAGCGGCTTTACACTACCGGTGCCTTTTGTCGTTACTGATACGGGCGGCGCTTTTGCGACCAACTACGACATTCAAGCAGCAAAGCCCGTCTACACCAATACGATCTATGTCGGCCCCGGTGGTGCCGACGCGAACAGCGGCCTCACCTATGCCCTACGGGTTCGATCGCTAAAGCGGGCTATCCTCGCCGCAAACGCGCTGGGTGGAACAGTTCGCATCCTGGCTGATCCTGCCACGTACAAATACTCGGACGTCGTATCGAGTGTGCAGGCTTCTTGGAGCGGGCAGCCGCAGGCCTGCAATCTGGTCATTGAGAGCTCGACGCCGGGGCAGAAGATCATCTCGCTTTGTGACACGGCGATGCCTGCGTTTGTTGCGACTGCGACCGATGCCACGGTCTACGTGTCCACGTACACAACGCAGACGCCGGCCTCTGCCGTCATCGACATGGCGAACCTTGGGGTCGATACGGATGGCGTCAGCAGGCCCAAGGAACTGACGCGAGCGTTTCCGGCTGCCACCGACGAGGCGACCATTGTTGCCGCCATCAACGCCCAGGCGGCGAAGTATGGCCGCGGCGCCCACTACCTCGATGCCACGAACAAGAAGCTCTACGTCAAGCTGATCGCCAATCGTGTGCCCGATGCGAACTTGGTTGTCACATCAACCGGCGGAAACGCGAACTTCTGGCTCAACCAGACGACGACGAGCTACACCGTTTGGGCTCGTGACTGTGAGTTCTGGGGATGCTCGGGCGGCTTCCGGGTCACCAGCAGTACGACAGTCAACCAGACGACGACGAGCTACACCGTTTGGGCTCGTGACTGTGAGTTCTGGGGATGCTCGGGCGGCTTCCGGGTCACCAGCAGTACGACAGTCAACCATGCCGCCTATCTCCTCGATTGCTTCGCTGGATACACCGGCAGCTCACATGGATTCTTCACATCGGGTGGGCCGGCATCTCTCATCATGCAGCGCTGTGGTGCGGCTTGCATTGCAGCCGATGGCTTTAACTACAATGGCGGCGCAAGCCTGGCCCTTTCAGTGACGTTCATTGAAATCGATTGCTGGTCGGATCGTGTCGGGCAGAACGCGGCAGAGAGCACGGACGCCTCGAACAACGGCTCCAGCGCGCACACGTTCTGCCGGGGCGTTCGCGTCAATGGCAAGCACACGAACGGAACGAACAGGGCCATTCACGACATCCAGGACAGTCAGTCGTGGAACCTCGGTGTCACTGCCGGGCCGTCGCGGATGCCTGTGGGCAGTGGTGAAGCACGCGCTGGGTTTGCCTGCGGTCTCCTGACGTTCACCGGCGGGGCGAAGATGTGGCTTGATCGCTGCATCACGACGGGCGTGGATAGGGATCTTGAAGCGTATGCGGGGGGCACCCTCTACGCCGCGCCGAACTGCGTTCTGGCCGCTGGTCAGAATGCTGCTCCGGACGGCACGATCGGGAGCTACGCGCTATGAAGAGCGTAGCAGCCATCCCGACGACTGGTCTCGTCCGTCGATCCGGAAATCGGATCATCATCCAGCAGCCGGGCTATATGCTCGACGGCTACGATCTGACGGAATTCTATGTCTCCGTGGTCGCCGACGACGTAACCATCATGAACTGCCTGTTCGGCGCGGCTGGCAACTTCACGGTCGATCAGCAGTCGGGATCTGGATTGACGGTCTTCGGTTGCGAGTTCGACACCAAACACGCGGCGAGCAAGCAGATGGCGTTCATCTCAGGCCGGGACGGAACTCTGACCGTTCGCAAGTGCACGTTCAAGGGTGCCGGATCTGATTGCATCCTAATCTCAAGGGGTATTGTCGAGGACAACGAGTTCTCCGACCCGTGGGGCCGACCCGGCTCCCATTCGGCCGCGGTCACCGTCTCGAAGACGACGGGGCCGGTGGCGATCCGCAACAACAAGTTCGACTGGCGCGCTCTGCCGGGTGCGCCAGGTGGTCCCAATAACTGCATCCGCGTTTCCGCCACAGCCGGGGCGGTGGTGCGGGATGTGACGATTGAGGGCAATACGCTGATCGGGGGTACCTTTTCCATCCAGGCCGGCATTGATCCAACCTCGAACAGGAACACGCGCTGCGAGCGCATCGCCATCCGTGACAACGTCGTCAGCGGCTGGGGAAAGAATATGGACTGGCTCTATCCGACAAAGCGGGCAACCGATCTAATCATTGACGGGAACCGAACGCCGGACGATTGGCCGCTTCATTCCTGAACCTCCGCCATTAACATCAGTTCAAATCTACTAGTGGCTGCCCAATAAATTCTGCGGAAGAATTGAAAGCGAGTTTCAAGATGCCTTCGATTGGATCGCGATAGAAAATCTCGCCGTAAACCGATTTCGTATCCCAGTCCCATGAAACGAGCTGACCTGGCTCGTACCAGGTTTTCGTCGTAGGATAGATCCTAATCTGCAGGGGTAAGTCCCCGTGTCTTGTCTCTAAGCGAATACCCCTAAGTCCGAACGTTATGAGTGAATTTTCGTGATCATCGGCGTAAAGATCAACTAGATCCTTCACGCGATTTTCCTCGATTGGATAACTTCTTAAGGCTTCGACTAGCAAAAGGGCAATCTCGACAGCCCTTTTGACATCTTCTTCTGAGACCAATCTGCTTTCGTGGATAATCCTGTTCCGCAGGTGGGAAAACTGCTCAACAGTTTTCAAAAGCTCTCGCCCAGTCAAATTCTGAGGTATTCGAGCGAACCCCTCTCGAACCGAATACTTGGTTCGCCCTCCATGCCACCCGGTTCTCGCTAAGACTTGGTTGACCATGAGCTCAAGGTCGCTCGAAACTCGAAGAAAGGCCCCTAGTGCAGACCGCTCGGCCTCAGCTAATATACGGTCCCTGTAAGAGAGCGCGGATTCGCTCTCCAAGACCGCTACTCCGGGAACGGAGTCAATCACGCTTTCGACCCTGCTCTCCAGCTGCATAAGTTCATCGCCTAGCTCAATTTCCTGTCCGAATAGCCTCCCTTTGCGCAAGCGCCCGATGAGCGTCTTGATGTCATCTTGGAGGACATAGAACGCGTAAAAGGCGACAGCGGGCCAAGCTAGGGATGCTAAAGCTGTAAGAAAGTTGGAAAGACTTTGCATGGCCGACCTCGTGAGATGCCGTAAGGTATCGGCGGCTAATAGATCGGTCAACGACCTCACCACCCCATCGTCAAAGGGAGCCGCCACCCTTGGTAAGGTGACGGCTAAATTTTCTGCTCACTGGGAAATGACACCGCAACGGTGCACACCGATAGACGGATTTTTGCGGCTGTAAGTTTCAGTCTTCCATCATGTCGCACGCAGCGCACAACACCACATCATCAACTTGTGGGATCGTTACAGCATTTTGTCAGTGCACCGTTTGCGTATCGTGAGTTGGTTCAACATCAACCGCTGAAACGTAGTAGACAACAGTGCCTTTTCGATCGAGCGAAAACTGATGCTTCTCAGAACTTGTGGTGATGAGTTCGACCCAATTTTCAAATGTAGAGATCTGCAAATATCCGCCCATATCCAACAGCCGGCGCAGATCTGCTTCCGCCATAACGGAGGACGCTAGATTGATGCCTCGGTGAAAAACATCGATACGGTAGTTCAAAATAGCCGAGTCTTTAACTCGACGTGATCTAATATGCTTCACTTTAATATAACACCCTATCTATTAGAATGTTATCTCGACCGCTATTCACCTGTCTATAAGGCCTTAAGTCCCTAGGATCTTACTCACTGGACCTGATGCCACGCACCGTCACCCCATCATCATATGTTGGCGTGGTTTCTCGTGTGCCTCTTGCATGCTTGCGCTATGCATGTCCGCCTCTTTCGATTTCGTTCATTTCTGTGCCGCATTGGTACTTGCTGGGTGCAATGACTGCACTCTTAACATCGCAATCTATCCGAGCGATCGGGTAGGCCGGAGGCACCAATGCAGGCGCTCAAGTATAACGATGACGTTATATATACTAACTCATCTGCCGTTCAGCGGCTCACTTACGATAAGTTCACTCACACGCTCGTCGTCTATTTCAGCTCTGGCAAACCTAGATGTCTTGAGAATGTAACCGAGGACATGTTCCGTTCTCTGGAAGCGCAGGCTCACGACGGTGAGTGCCTATTCGACAACTGCCTACTCATGTTTCTAGCTGAGCACTGTAGGGCATGGGCTAGCCCCCTCAGCACCTGACGGCCTCGCCCCCTCACCACCACATCAAAGGCGGCCGCCACCCTTGGTAAAGTGGCGGCAAAATTTTTTGCTCATTAGGAAATGACGCCGCAACGATGCACACCCATAGACAGATTTTTGCGGCTGTAGGTTTCAGCCTTCCATCATGTCGCACGTAGCGCACAAACGCCCCATCATCGAAGTATGGGCGCGGTGCGCACTACCTCAATGCAGCGAACAAGAAGCTCTACGTCAAGCTGATCGCCAACCGTGTGCCAGATGTGAGCCTGATCGTCACATCGACGGGCGGAAATGCGAACTTCTTGCTCAACCAGACGACGACGAGCTACACCGTTTGGGCTCGTGACTGTGAGTTCTGGGGATGCTCGGGCGGCTTCCGGGTCACCAGCAGTACGACAGTCAACCATGCNGGCTCAACCAGACGACGACGAGCTACACCGTTTGGGCTCGTGACTGTGAGTTCTGGGGATGCTCGGGCGGCTTCCGGGTCACCAGCAGTACGACAGTCAACCATGTCGCCTATCTCCTCGATTGCTTCGCTGGATACACCGGCAGCTCGCATGGCTTCTTCACATCGGGTGGGCCGGCATCTCTCATCATGCAGCGCTGTGGTGCGGCTTGCATTGCAGCCGATGGCTTTAACTACAACGGCGGCGCAAGCCTGGCCCTTTTAGTGACGTTCATCGAAATCGATTGCTGGTCGGATCGTGTCGGACAGAACGCGGCAGAGAGCACGGACGCCTCGAACAACGGCTCCAGCGCGTACACGTTCTGCCGTGGCGTTCGCGTCAACGGCAAGCATACGAACGGAACGAACAGGACCATTCACGACATCCAGGACAGTCAGTCGTGGAACCTCGGCTTTACCGCCGGGCCGTCGCGGATGGCTGTGGGTAGTGGAGAAGCACGCGCCGGGTTTGCCTGCGGTCTCTTGACGTTCACCGGCTGGGCGAAGATGTGGCTCGATCGTTGCATTACAACGGGCATGGACAGGGATCTAGAGGCATATGCAGGCGGCACCCTTTACGCCGCGCCGAACTGTGTTCTGGCCGCTGGTCAGAATGCCCCTCCGGACGGCACGATCGGGACCTATGCGCCATGACCGACATCACCCTCGATCCATCAAAGGGCCAGACGCTCGAAAAATGGGCCAAGGCAATTCTTTCTGATGCGGGGATTGTTCGTCTTGCGCCTGGAGAGCACGGCCGGCCGCTGTTCACTGGACGGCTGAAACATACGGTGCAGATCGTTGGCCCAACTTCTGGGCCACTTGCCATCGTACGAGCAGCTACTTTCCGCGATACCGCTCGTTAGCTCTTTCGGCGCGTCCTGTTCCAAGCGGCCGGCGCTTGCGTTGCCGTGCTTCGCCTCGCTAGCAGATTGAATGCTGTAGCTCATGCTCAAGGGGCATCACGGTAGGTTCGCGTAAGCTCGTTTTGATAACCGCTTATTCAGGAATAGAAGCTTACCGAGCGGAGAAGATATTTGAACCTGGTGCGCGCCGCCTCCATGATGATGCTCGCTTTGACACCCTCAGGTGTAGCTAAGGCCGAGACAATCGCGGACGCCATGGCGAAGGCATATGTTAATAATCCTGACCTTAACGCTGCACGCGCAGGGCTTCGGGCCGTGGACGAGGCGGTCGCCATCGCAAAGTCCGGATACCGCCCGCAGGTCTCTGCGGTGGTGACCGCCACGCAGACTCGCTACGACAGTGAGCTCCAGCAGCGTCCGCGAGACTTCCATGAGGGCTCCGCCGGACTGACAATCACGCAGCAGATCTTCGATGGCTTCCAGACATTGAATGAGGTCCGCGCCTCCGAATCAACGGTGCTCTCCGGTCGGGAAAGCCTGAAGGCGAACGAGATTTCGATCCTCCTGTCTGCCGCTGAAGCTTATGCCAATATCGTGCGTGACCTAGAGGTCGTCGCAATTCGCCACCAGAACATTTCTTTTCTCAAGGAGCAGTTGAAAGCCGCCAACGCGCGGCGGACGCTGGGCGAGGGGACGCGGACGGACGTCAGTCAGGCCGAGGCGGAACTCGCAAGTTCCAAGGCTTTGCTCGCGACGGCCGTTTCCCAGCTGAAGCAGAGCGAGGCGGTCTATTTCCAGATTGTCGGCAGGGAGCCTCGAAACATTAAGGCGGCTTCACCCGCCAAGTCCGGCATACCGCGCACGCTCGACGAAGCCGTTGCTGCCGGATTAAGGGACAATCCGCAGATCATCGCTGCTGAATATGCAGTCAACGCCGCCGGCTATCGGGTGAAGCAGGCAGAGGGCGCAATGCTGCCCGGAGTGACGATCCAAGGGTTGGTAAATCGCAACACTGGCGACTCGTTCAGAGACGGCGGCATCGACACCACCTCGGGTTCCATCACCCTCCGCCTTCAGGTGCCCATCTATCAGGGCGGCGTTGAGTATGGCCAGATTCGGCAGGCCAAGGAGCGGGAGGGGCAGCAGGCCATGATCGTTGACAAGGTCCGCATGGATGTCCGCCGGACGGTGGTCAGCTCCTACGCGCAGCTTGAGGCAGCGCTCGCCGCTATAGCAGCCAACAAACAGCAGATCCATGCAGCAAATAAGGCGTTGTCCGGCGTCATCGAGGAGCGGAAGGTCGGGCAGCGCACAACGCTCGACGTTCTCGATGCACAGCAGTCAGTTCTTGTTGCCCGCGAAAGCCTTGCGGCATCACAGCGCAATGCCGTGGTCGCCAGTTACTCGATTCTTGCCAGCATCGGCGCGCTGACGGTCAGGGGCCAGAACGTTGCTGTGGCCGAATATCGCCCTGAAGAGCATTATGAAGCCGTAAAGAACAAATCGTTTGGATCGAACACCAATACCGATTAGCGCAGCCTTGCGGTACACAGTCGATATAACAAGGCTAGCCGTACTGTCGCCGGTTTAAACCTTCGCGGCCCCCCCCCCCCTCGGTATTGCCATAGGCTTTCCGTTGCAACCTCAGGAGGGCATCGCCCCATCACCCTTAACACTGTGGATGGCGTCACCATTGAGAACAACACAATCACGCACGACGGCAGCAAGGTTGTTCCATGGATACAGGTGACAGCGTCGAAGGATGGCCGCGTTTCATCGGCGGTCATATGTCAGGGGAATACGGCTCCCCGAATGCTGATCGACCGGCCGGCGACGCTGTCGGCCAACACGATAGCCTGACTGAGACCCCATCAAGCAAACGGCCGCCGTTGGGCGACGGCGGCCAAAGTGTTTGGTTTTGAAATCGTTAAAGTATGCAGTGCAGCATGCTGCTGCATTGCACAAAAGTCGAGTCATTTTCATGTGAAGGTTTTCTGACGCCTCATCTTTGTGCCACATCATCATCTGGTGGGTAACACATTTGGGCTACTTCTCCGGCCTCGCAAACTCGACGGATCTGGCGAGCGTGAGGCATTAACGAGCAAGTGACCATGTTTAGAGCAATAGCGAGGTTTGCTAATGGCAATCTTTTCGTAAAAGTGACACAAATAACGGCGCGGATGTGGGAGGGTCAATCGTGTCGTATCGTTTGGAGAGCTACTTCGCCTGTGTCAGTCTCTCGCTGTTTATTTGGAGTGCTCTCGGCTTTCTGGCCTACCACGGCTAAGCTGAGAACTACTCAATACGGCCTCATGGGGTCGTCTCCGGATAGTAGAGGCCTGTAGGGGAAGATTGAGAGTTTCAAGTTTCTATATTTGGCCAAATGCTTCGCCGGCTCACGTGCGAAACTAACAGTCAGACATGTGATGGATAGCATCCTAAAAAAGTTCTGTACAGATTTAAACGCCTATATTCCGGAAAGCGCGTCTTGCAGAAATTGCTGAAAGAAAGCCGCTCGGCGTTAACTGCGACAATTCTGGCCCAATATCGCGGCGAGCTGTATCAAATGCGTAACCTGGGTATTGGTGCTGAATGATTTCTCTCACGACACTAGGGTGCACGTTTTTATATATTTTGAAGCGCCCACTGGAAGTCAAAACGCACATTTTCTGCTGCTTCTGCTCGTAGTGAATACCTTTGATCGACCTAGACCGTACGGCAACTGTGAAGTTTGTCAGTTCATCCTCAAAGTTCGCTTCAGTCATAATCTGTGCCCTTTTTCTAAAATGCCATATGTCTAATGGTAGGGTCGTTGACGGCCCCGTCAATCTGCTTAGGACCTAAGTCTGGTGGGGTAGGGCCTTAGGGTTCTTGCGCGCCTTCGGGACTCGTCTCTCGATGCAGTATTGTCTGCCAACTTACTTTAGAAAGGAGCGGTTGCTGCCTGATGTTGTGTGATGCTCGGTTACTGACCCTCCGCGTTTCGTGTTGGGCTATTCGGTGACCGTAGTTGCCGTTCTGTGACTTGGTGCCCCTGCCGACGAATTGAATCTGGATCTGCTACAGACGAGGTAGTTGCTCTGGCATTGAGCTACGAGGGCATGGCTTTATACGTAGCCATCGAGAACATTTTGCAAGCTGATTACAGTCGTAACCTTAGCAGTTAGGGTTACTTCCCAGCCTGGCTTACCTAGGTTGCCTGCCGTCAACGGCTCCCGCGACTTACGCAGTGAAAAAGGGTGGCGGAGCAGCTGAAAGCTTCTACCCATCATCACTTAGGGGCGCATGCGACTACTGGAACCGGTGGGTAGTAGCTCCACGCCAGCGCCCATGGGGCCGCGTAGGGCGAGGAAACCAGCGCGGACTGATAAGAACGTTTGCCGACCAGAAGATCGTTGTCGGGTCAGCCGTGTCCTTGAGCCCATTCAACAGCGCTAGGCTCACGAACATTGCCCGAACTGCCTATCACTGATGCTTGATGAATAGATTGTCATTTGGAAATTCAATTTATTATTATGCTTCTGCTTTCAAAAAAAATTAATCCTGATCTAAAGAGCTGCGGAAATATCTGAAATACACTTGCATTCTAGGTTTGTAGTGCAGAAAAAAATTAGGTCCTGAGTTTAGCTTTCTCCCTGACAGAACGGCATGGCGCGTGATGGACACGCGCAGCCAATTCAGGGGCTTTTCTCATGTATGTTGCTTCGGATCTTGCCGCCATCGCGCGTAATAACGGCCTGAGCAGTGTTGCTGCTGTCGACTCGGCCGTTGGAAACTCCCTGAGTTCTAATCAGCTCAAGAGCTTCTCTACCCTAAAGACCTCTGATGGTGTCTACTACAACAAGGCCTTGAACGTGCTGGTGATTACGAAATCCGGCGTGACCTTGGATGGATTTGACTTCCGCGGTGTCTCGATC
Source organism: Rhizobium sp. Leaf384 (assembly GCF_001424065.1). Taxonomy (GTDB): domain Bacteria; phylum Pseudomonadota; class Alphaproteobacteria; order Rhizobiales; family Rhizobiaceae; genus Ferranicluibacter. The sequence continues at coordinate 1,120,167 of NZ_LMQE01000005.1, read as the reverse complement.
AATGTGCAGGCGGACGACGTGACGATCAAGAATTCCAGCTTTGATGCGTCTACCGGCAACTACGCCATCAATGCTTTTACCGGAACAAAGAACCTCACCGTCGATCACTCGACCTTCGACGGCCTCAAGCTCGATAAGATCGGCTACGCAGGTTTCGTGATTTCGCGTGGCGAGATTACGACCCTTACCCATAACGCTTTCCTGGATGCTCCTTCTGATGCCGTCTACGCTCAAAGTGGAACCATTAGCGGAAACTACTTTTCCGGGGGAGCCTACGCTACGGGTGCGCACGCAGACGCCATTTGGATTTCCAAAACCACGGGCGCGGTCGTGATCTCCAACAACGTCATCGACTGGCGTTCGCGCTTAGACGCACCGACCGAAACCAACGAGGCTGTGCGAATTACAGGCGAGAATGGCAATGTCTCCGACGTGCTGGTCAAGCACAACATCCTTCTTGGCGGCAGCATGACCGTTTTGGTGTCGGACGGTGCCAGTCTGACCCATACGGCGAGCCAAGTCGGCACCGTCACAGGTGTGAAGGTCGTCAATAACGTTATCGACTTCGGCAAATATGGCGACCTTGAGCAGACATCTCGTCCTAAGGACATGATTTATGCTGACAATATGCACGCCAGCGGAAAGCCCGTTTCACCAGGCTTGGAAGCTGTCGGCACCCTGCCGGACCTTGCAAGTCTTAACAGGATCACTGCTGCGTCTCCAAACGCTGCACTCTACGGAACCAACAAGGGCGACTACATCCTCGGCGGTAGCGGCTCCAACTTCATCAAAGGTGGTGCCGGAAACGACGTCATCGTCGGCAACGACGGACGTGACTTCATTACTGGTGGGGCTGGCAAGGACGTCTTCGTTTACCACTCGCTAGCCGGTGACGGCGTCGACCTGATCTCCGATTTCGAGCAAGGCACAGACCGGATCGATTTTGCGACGATCACAGGGGCGCCGCAGGCTCTGTCGGACTGGCAGTGGCTGGGCTCGGAGAGCTTCACGGGCCATGCTTGGCAGGTGCGTTACACTCAATCGCCGGGCGTTACCCGCATCGAAATCGACGCGGACGGCGACCTGAAGTCTGACTTCAAGCTTGAACTTGCCGGCAAAATCGACCTTAAAACCAGTGACTTCATCCTAGCAGAGCAGGGACCCAATCTTCCTCCTGTTTTAAAGCCCAGCGCTCCTACACAACCCCCTGTCTCGTCACCTCCAGTTGAGATGCCCCAGGCAACGCCGACCATACCAGGCGGACCAGCATCTCCGGCGCAATCTGCCGACCCTAGCCTTGTGCTCCGTTCCCCTGTGTCCGGTGGTAACGTCACCGGAACCGCTTCCGCTGAATTGCTCCTGGGCAGCGACAACGGAGATAGCCTTCGCGGAGGTGCCGGAGATGACGNCTGCATCTGATCGATGCCAATTCGCAGACGACGGCGCACGAAGCGTTTACTTGGATCGGAGGCAACGCGTTTACGAAACATGCTGGCGAACTCCGATATGTTTCAAACAGCACCGGTGGGCAAATTCAGGCGGACGTTGATGGAGACGGAAAGATCGACCTTGCCATCGACATGGCCACGAAGACGCCGCTTCAAGCCTCAGATTTCTCACCATCCTCGATTACAGTTTCTCAATCTGTGTCACCGGCTTCGTTGACCAGTCCTGCAGCTCCTGCGCAGGAAAAGGACATGGTTCTGAAGCTCTATGCCCCTGTGTCCGGTGGTAACGTCACCGGAACCGCTTCCGCTGAATTGCTCCTGGGCAGCGACAACGGAGATAGCCTTCGCGGAGGTGCCGGAGATGACGNCCCCTGTGTCCGGTGGTAACGTCACCGGAACCGCTTCCGCTGAATTGCTCCTGGGCAGCGACAACGGAGATAGCCTTCGCGGAGGTGCCGGAGATGACGTGCTGGTTGGGAACGGCGGCAAAGACTTCCTTTATGGAGGCGCAGGTCGCGACACGTTCCGGTTTGAGAAGCTCAGCGACAGCACGGCTGCGACAGGAGGCAGAGACTACATTGGCGACTTCGTCAGTGGTGAAGACAAGATTGATCTGCATCTGATCGATGCCAATTCGCAGACGACGGCGCACGAAGCGTTTACTTGGATCGGAGGCAACGCGTTTACGAAACATGCTGGCGAACTCCGATATNTGCATCTGATCGATGCCAATTCGCAGACGACGGCGCACGAAGCGTTTACTTGGATCGGAGGCAACGCGTTTACGAAACATGCTGGCGAACTCCGATATATTTCAAACAGCACCGGCGGTCAGGTTCAAGCCGATGTTGATGGCGACGGAAAGATCGATTTTGCCATCGACATGGCCTCGAAGATGCCGCTGCAGGCCTATGATTTCTTGTTATAGAAACCAGGCATGCAAGTTACATCGTTGTCTGGGTCGCGACCGAGCTGATCGCGCTGTCGCCGACCGTCTATAGGAACAGAAAGTCGTCCGCGGATATCTGGGACATCTGGACGCCGCCGAGCGTTACTGCATTGTCGTCGTCTATCGTCACTACAAGTCCTGAAAGGACCGTGTTGAAGTGGAGATCCTCAAACGACTGGGCTGCGGTTCCAAGCAGGGAAATGACGTCATGGTCGCTGCCTGAGCCGGCGTCAAACCCCCGTATGGTGTCCCTCCCGAAATTCTCTTTGAACACGAAAGTCGTGTCGCCAAAGTCGGTAAGGGTATCGTTCTTAGCGCCACCCTCGAGCGTCTGCCCAGCCTGATGAGCAACGATCTCGTGCCGGCCATCCGGCAGAAATCGATCAGCCACTGCAAGTTTATTGCCTGCTGTGTAGATGTTTTCCGCGGTCTGGGTGCCGCTGGAAAATACCGAAACGACAGATGACCCGTCCGCTTCGCGATCGACATCCTTGATAACTCGACCGAGCAAGTCGTAGTAGGTTTCAGAGAAAGACGCGTCGCTATGCCGAGTAACCTCTGAAGCAACGTACTTGTCACCCATCGTGCCGGCGTAGTTGATCGTTTTCCGGTCCCCGTTAGGGAGGTAATCAGTGTCAAAGACGACGCCGACTTCGTTGAACCGTGTTTCGCCAAGCAAGGCTCTTGTCGCGGAGTATTCTAGGATTTGGAAGCTTCCATCGCCCAAAATCTTCTCAACGTGAAGATCACCGTTTGCCAAAGTCTCGCGATATTCAGACGGTAGACCGGAGTAAAAGGAGAACCCGATCAGATGGTCTTTCGCCAAGAACTCGTAAGACAAGAGGGAGCCTGTCCGCGCGTCAATGTACTGCTCCGAGAGGTTGTAACTCCAATCCATCCCGGTCTTTTTTAAAAAGTAAGCATAAGCGCCGTCGTCCGACGAGAATGTGAATTCGTCGAATACGTAAGGAGACCAAGTAGAGTAGCTGTAGTCGGATCTATCATATCGGAGGTCGGTGGGAGTAAAAGCCCAGCCTTCTCGGAAGTCCGCCGAAAGATCTATCCTGTCGTATTTTATGATCTGCCCCGCCAGGTCGTATCGGGCCAGATTTAGTTCGCTGAAGTTTATAACGGCAAAAGTCTCTGTGAGGATGCCGTTGACGTAGGTATCAGTTTCTTCCGTCCCGTTAAGATCGAAGAATCGAGTGCCATTGCCGTTCGAGTCAAAATTGTCCGTGAAAGACGCTATTTCATGGGTATCTTTTAGATAAAATGGGTTATCGTAGATCATACGTTCTCCTCTCGGTGCGCATCACCGCCGTAGCGCGGTTTAAAGCGCTTCACTTGGAACTCAAAGAGTCGTGCCTTGAGATTGCGTTATAACGCAGCGGGTGTCGAGGCCCGCCAGCTAGAGCAGCGAGATACGTCGTTCGGGGCCGTGGAGCTCTCGCCGAAATCGGTTAGCCATGGCGATTGAAACAGAGCGGGAAAACCTCTGGCTAACTGATCCAGTAGCCAATTGAAATCACTGGCAATTCATAGGCCCTCCGGGCCTACCAAATGATCTAGTTCGTCAAGGCCGAATCCTTCCGCGCGAATGCAAGATAGGGCGCATGCGAACATGACATCATCGCCCGCCTCATGAGCCGGCGGACACGCATCAACGGGCTCGATCCAAGCAGACCGCAAACTCCCCGATATCGTCTATAAAATTACTCGACAAATGCCGAGGGCGCATTACCTTCGCTGAACGCCGTCCTTTTGGTCCGGGCCGGTCCGGTCTCTGATGCGGGGCTGCATGTGGGGAGGGCGGGGCTTGGCGTATGATGTGGCCATTGTCGGTTCGGGGTTTTCGGCGACGGCGGTCGGGGTTCACCTGTTGCGATCGCTGCCGCCCTCGGCCAGCATCGCGGTCGTCGGCGACGATCCGGCTTTCGGTCGGGGCACGGCCTATCGCACCGAGTTTCATCTGCACCGGCTGAATGTGCCGGCGGGCCGGATGAGCCTCTTTCCCGACGCGCCGGATCATTTCCTCCAGTGGCTCGAGCAACGGGGGCGCGGCCTGTCACGCGACGATTTCGCATCGCGCGGCGATTATGGACTCTACCTCCGCGACACGCTCGCCTCGCTGCTGCGGGACCGGGCCTCGCGGGCAAGGCTCGATTTCATCAAGGCGAAGGCGACGGGATGCGTCAGCCTGCAGGACGAGGGACTGTCGTTCCAGCTCGCCGATGGCCAGGCGCTGCAGGCGCGGGCGGTGGCGCTCTGCCTCGGCGTCGGCGCGGCCGGTCTGCCGCTTCGCGACGCGCGGATCGCCGAGGCCGCCCGGCGACAGATCGTGCGCAATCCCTGGCAGTTGCAATGGCTGTCGAAGGTCAAGCCGGAGGACACGGTCTGTATCCTCGGCTCCGGACTGACGATGATCGATCAGGTGCTCACGCTGCGCGCGCGCGGGCATCGGGGCACCCTTCACGTTCTCTCGCGCCGCGGCCTTGTTCCCCATACCCATGCCCATGCCCGCCAGCACGGCACGCCCGTGGTGCCCGATCTTCCGGGCGATCCGCTGACAGCGAGCGGCATCCTGGCGGCGCTGAGGGCGCAGGTTCGCAGGGGCGCGGACTGGCGCTCGGTGATGGACGGCCTGCGGCCGGGGACGCAGGCGCTCTGGCAGCGGCTTCCGGCAGCGGAGCGGTCCCGCTTTCTGCGTCACGGGCTGGCGTGGTGGAACATCCACCGGCATCGCCTCGCTCCCGCCGTGTTCGCACGGTTCGACGCCCTGATCCGCGACGGCCAGGTCAAGGTCCATGCCGGATTTCTGGACGAGATCAGCATGGACGGCGGCCGTGCGTGCCTTGTGTACCGGCCCCGTGGCGGGCAGGGCGTTGCGCGCCTGGCGGCCGACTGGGTGATCAACTGCACCGGCATGGAACGCGCCGGTCTCGCGCATTCGCCGCTTTTGACCCAAATGGCCGATCAGGGCATCGTCGTTCCCGACGCGCTGGGGCTCGGCCTGCAGGTTGACGGCGGGTCTCGCGCGGTTGGTCGCGACGGCCGCGCGCGAACGGGCCTCTATGCCGTGGGGGCCCTCACGGCGGGTCAGTTTTGGGAGATCACGGCCGTGCCCGATATCCGGGTCCAGGCACAGAATGTCGCAAACGCCATTGCCGCCACTGTGGCCGCGACCATGCCGTCAATCGCCTGACGGTCCGGTGCCGTTGCCTCCGGGTGAAAATCCCGAGCCGTCGTGCGGATATCGGTCCGCCGCGGTTTAAATCGCCGTCGCCAGGCCCTATACACACCTCGACACGCGATGATGCGGCCTTGCGCCGCGCGAAGGGTGGCGTCGACGCTGCCGCATGACAGGACGAAGGAGACGAACATGACCCTCACAGGCGAACTTCTGATCGGCGCAACGGCGCGGCGCGGGCAGGGCGGTGCGATCACCGGCACCGATGCGGCGACGGGCGAGGCCTTGCCCACGGTGTTTGCCGGAGCGACGGCCGCCGATGTCGAGGAAGCCGCAGCGCTCGCCTGGGAGGCCTTCGGCCTTTACCGCGAAACGGAACTGGAAGCCCGCGCGGCCTTTCTGGACACCATCGCCCAGAACATCCTCGACATCGGCGACGACCTGATCGCGCGCGCGATGGCTGAATCCGGCCTGCCGCGTGGACGGCTCGAGGGGGAGCGGGGCCGGACGGTCGGCCAGCTGCGGTTGTTTGCCGCCGAAGTGCGTGCCGGCGCGTTCCAGAGCCTGCGCTTCGATGCGCCGGACCCGGAGCGCAAGCCCGCGCCGAAGCCGGACCTGCGCCTGCGCAATATCGCCGTCGGTCCGGTGGCGGTGTTCGGAGCGTCCAACTTTCCGCTTGCCTTCTCCGTCGCCGGTGGAGACACCGCGTCGGCGCTCGCAGCCGGCTGCCCGGTGATCGTCAAGGCGCATTCCGCCCATCCCGGAACATCGGAACTGGTCGGCCGCGCCATCCAGAAGGCGGTTTCCGATTGCGGACTGCCGGCTGGAACCTTCTCCATGCTGTTCGATGAGGACAGGGCGATCGGACAGGCCCTGGTGGCCGACCATCGCATTCGCGCCGTCGGCTTTACCGGGTCGCGCGCCGGCGGCACGGCGTTGATGAAAATCGCCGCCGAGCGCCCGGTACCCATCCCGGTCTATGCCGAGATGAGCTCGATCAATCCCGTCATCCTCTTCGAGCACGCGCTCGCGCACCGCGGCGCCGCCATCGGCAAGGCGTTCGCCGGATCGCTGACGCTCGGTGCCGGCCAGTTCTGCACCAATCCGGGCCTGATTCTCGCGATCGACGGTCCCGGCCTTAATGCCTTCATCGATGCGGCCGGCGAGGCGTTGCGCGCCATCCCCGCGCAGACCATGCTGACGAGCGGGATCTGCAAGGCCTACCTCTCCGGCGTTGCGCGCCTGTCCGGCCATGCCGAGGTGAAGACCCTGGCGCAGGGTCTGGAAGGGACGGCGATGCAGGGCCGAGCCGCCTTGTTCGAGACCAGCGCCAAGGCGTTTCTCGCGCATCACGCACTGCAGGACGAGGTCTTCGGTGCCGCCGGTCTTATCATCCGCTGCGCCGATGCCGGCGAGCTGGAAGCCGTCATCGATGCCATGGAAGGCCAGCTGACGGCGGCGCTCCATATCGACGACGCCGATCATGACGCGGCCCGCAAGCTTTTGCCGAAGCTCGAGCTCCTCGCCGGCCGCCTGCTCGTCAACGGGTTCGGCACCGGCGTCGAGGTGTCGCCGGCCATGGTCCATGGCGGTCCTTACCCGGCAACCTCGGATGGACGCACGACATCGGTGGGGACGCTTGCGATCTATCGCTTCCTGCGACCGGTCAGCTACCAGGACATGCCGACGGCACTCCTGCCGCGCGCGCTGGCTCGGTAAGCCTTTACTTCTCCACCGCCCATTGAAGGGCGGGCGCCCGAAAGACTTGACGCCGCCCCGCCGATCCTGACAGATCGGCGGACATGCCGTGGCCCGCACATATGTTTCGCCTCCGGCTTTCTCTCGCCCCGAGGCGGCGTGCGCGCCGGCAATCTCATGATCGAACATACGCCGCTGGTGATCGCCATTGCCGTCGCTGCCGCTTTTCTGGTCGGGCTGTCCAAGGGCGGCCTTCCGATGGTGGGCACGATTTCCGTGCCGCTCCTCGCCCTGGTCATCTCGCCGGTCACCGCAGCGGCGCTGCTTCTGCCCATCTATGTCGCCAGCGACATGGTCGGGCTCTATCTCTACCGCAAGGACTTCTCGCGCCGAAACCTTGCGATCCTGACGCCCGCCGCGCTCTTCGGAGTCTTTCTGGGCTGGCTGTTCAGCGCGCATCTCTCGGCCGTGGTGATCGGCGCGCTGGTCGGGCTTGTCGGCGTGCTCTTCTGCCTGAACATCTGGTTCGGTGCGCGCTACCGGACAGTCGCGCGGGACGCCGATGTGCCGCGCGGCCTGTTCTGGGGCACGCTGACGGGCGTGACCAGCTTCGTCTCTCATTCCGGCGCGCCGCCCTATCAGATGTATGTGCTGCCGCAACGGCTGGAGAAGATGACCTTTGCCGGCACCTCCACCATTCTCTTTGCCATCGTGAATGCCGCAAAGATCCTGCCCTATTGGCAACTCCAGCAGTTCGACCACTATGATACGTCGCTGGTTCTCTGGCTGGCGCCAGCGGCCATCATCGGCACCATTGCCGGCCGAAGGCTCACGCTGGTCATCCCAGACGGTCTGTTCTTCCAGATCGTGCAGTTCACATTGCTGCTATTGTCGATCAAGCTTATTGCCGATTACGTGATCACCTTCGTCCCCTAAGCCTCTTCCTTTCGCGCTGCAGCACCATAACATTGGGTCTCGAAACGATGCAGCACGAGGATCCATGGAAGATTTCGTTGAAAGCCTGATGCAGACATTGGGACCCTGGGGCATTGCGCTTCTGATGTTCCTCGAACACATCTTCCCGCCGATCCCGTCGGAACTCATCATGCCGCTTGCCGGCTATCGCGCCTCGCAGGGCGATATGTCGATCGTGACCGTCATCGTCGCCGGCAGCATCGGCTCGCTGCTCGGCGTCATGCCCTGGTATTATGCCGGACGCAAACTCGGCGAAGCGCGGATGAAGCGGCTCGCAGCGCGGCATGGGCGTTGGCTGACCTTGACGGAGGGAGACGTCGATGCCGCAAGCCGGCGCTTTCGCGAGAAGGGTGCAACCGCCATCCTCGTCGGACGGCTCATCCCGACGATCCGAACGCTGATCTCGGTGCCGGCCGGTATCGCCCGCATGCCTCTCGCCACCTTCACGATCTTCTCGCTGATCGGGACGGTCGTCTGGACCTCCGGCCTTGCTCTGGCAGGCTACCTGCTCGGCCAGGCCTATGACGTCGTTTCGGCCTATGTCGATCCCGTGTCCACGGCGATCTTCGTGCTGATCGTCCTCATCTACGCCTATCGCGTCGCGACGTTCAAACCGCTGCGAGGCGAAAGCTGATACCCGGAAACACGACCTGTCGCAGCGGCGGGTCGATGCTGCCGACCGGCTTTCCAGACCCACGCCTTGTCCATGACTGGACAGCGGCGAAAAGCACGGTATCTTGCGCCGCACTGTCGACGGGCGGCTTGACGGTCTGCTCTTCCTTCGAAGCCACCGGCCTTTGCGTCGGTGCGGCTTCTCCCGTGAGAAAGGCGGCTTCGTGCCAAGTCTTGATATCGCCGGTCTGATCGCAAGGGTCGCTATGGGCGACCGCGCGGCACTGGCGTCCCTTTATTCCGCCGTTTCCCCGAAACTCTTTGCCATCTGCCTGCGTATCCTCAAGGATCGGGCGGATGCCGAGGATGCTCTTCAGGATGTCTTCGTCAAGATCTGGCAACGGGCGGACCGGTATGCGGCGACGGGTATAAACCCCAATGGCTGGCTTGCCGCGATCGCCCGCAACCAGGCGATCGACATGATCCGGTCACGTCGGCCGGCAGCCGACACGATCGGCGAGGAGGGACTGGAGATCGTCGACGGCAGTCCCGATCCGGAGGCCGTTTCGATCGGCCTCGGCGAGGGGCGGCGGATCGACCGCTGCATGGGCGAACTTCCGCCGGAACGGGCCGATGCCGTCCGGAACGCCTATGTAGAGGGATTGAGTTATCAGGAACTGGCGGAACGCTATGACGTGCCGCTGAATACGATGCGAACCTGGCTGCGCCGCAGCCTCCTGAAGCTGAAAGAGTGCCTGGAGCGATGAGCGAAACCGATGACAGCGACAGAGACCGCTCCCGCGACGAGGTGCTTGCCGCCGAGTATGCCGTGGGCGTGCTGTCCTTGGCCGACCGGAAACGGTTGGAAGCGCGGATCGAACGCGAACCGGCTTTCGCCCGGCTCGTTGCGCAATGGGAAGACCGCCTCAGTCCACTGGAGCCGCCGGACGAAGAGATGCCGCCCCGGTCGGTCTATCCGAAAATCGAGGCCCGTCTCTTCGCGTCATCTGCCGGTCTGACGCGCTCAGGCTGGTGGCACTCCGTGGCGGTCTGGCGCGGCGTCGCCTTCGCGTCGATGGCTGCTGTCGTGGTCCTGCTTGGCTTGCAGCAAGGCTTGATGGGCACGAAGCCGTCGCCTGTCTCCGCCCCGCTCGTGGCGGCCATGAAGGGTGAGGGTTCGCCGCTGGCATTGCTGGCCTCCTATGATGCCGCGAGCGGTCGCCTGGCCGTCACCCCCGTTGCTGCCGATGTCGGTCAGCCGCGCTCTCTGGAGCTGTGGCTGGTCCCCGGCGGGGATGCCGCACCCGTCGCCCTCGGCGTCTTGCCGCAGGACGGGCAGGGCGTGATCGAAATCGCCCCGGCGCATCGTGCGAGCCTGGGCGACGGCATCACGCTTGCTGTCAGCGTCGAGCCGCCCGGCGGGTCGCCGACAGGTCTTCCCACCGGTCCTGTGATCGCGGCGGGACAGGCTCGTCATCCCTGAGCGCGATCTTATCAATCTTTTGTAAATTATTTCGGCCGGATCACGATCCGGCCGAAACTGTTTCGGGACGGGCCTCGTATCTCCTGTGTCACCCGAGACGTGACGCCCTGAAAGGCGCTATCGCGCCGGGCCGAGAACCGAACAGGAAGAGGAACCATTCAATGTTGACATCCGCACTCCGTACCATCGCCCTTGCGACACTCGTTTCCGCCACCGCCGTTTCCGCCTATGCCGCCAATCCGAAGGTCGGCGGCGCTGCCATGTACGAAGACAAGAACATCGTCGAGAATGCTGTGAACTCCAAGGATCACACGACCTTGGTTGCTGCCGTCAAGGCTGCAGGCCTGGTCGAGACCCTGCAGGGCAAGGGCCCGTTCACGGTCTTCGCTCCGACCAACGAAGCCTTCGCAGCTCTTCCGAAGGGCACTGTCGAAACGCTGCTGAAGCCTGAGAACAAGGCCCAGCTCACCAAGGTCCTGACCTGCCACGTCGTGGCCGCCGACGCGATGTCGAAGGCGATCACAAAGATGATCAAGGATGACGGCGGCGAGCACGACGTGAAGACGGTCGGCGGCTGCGTGCTGAAGGCCAAGGAAAAGGGCGGCAAGATCACGCTCACAGACGAGACCGGCGGCGTAGCGCATGTGACGATTGCCGACGTGAAGCAGTCGAACGGCGTCATTCACGTCATCGACAAGGTGCTTCTGCCGAAGATGTAAGTTCAGCCGAACCATGACGGCTAAAGCCGGCCGTTCTGAAAGGGGCGGCCGGTTTTTTCTTTTCCAAGAACCGCGTTCGGCCTGGTGGTCCTACCGTGTTCCGCGCAGCGCGACCTGAAGGACGACGGAAAGGCGTGCGACCGGTGCATGGATGGTGTGAGGTCTTCACGCTGGTTGGTCGTGGCGTCGAGGGGTATAAAACGGTCATCGAACACCGACGAGGCTCACCGTCTCGGAGACATCCGGACCGGTCGAAAAAGCCCTCGAAAACCTTGGAAAGGGAACATCATGAACGTCGCTCGCTCCTTCACCACGTGGCGCAAGTATCGCCAGACGGTCAACGAACTCGGCCGCATGTCCACCCGCGAACTGAACGACCTCGGTATCGCCCGGAGCGACATCCGCACGGTTGCCCGCTCCGCCGCTGCGCTCTGATCCTGTTGCATGACGGCCGCCGTCCCCTGCGGGATGGCTCCCCCAAACGCCCGCGCCGTGTCGCGGGCGTTTCGCGTTTCTGCTGACGGTTCAAACGAGAACCCCCGCCTGTGGCGGGGGCTGGCCTTGGGAGGCATTTCGTGGAGAGCCCGTCTGCACCGGAGCGCGGACGGGCACCTTGCAGGCTGGCGGTTATGCCGCAGCCGGGAGTGCCGGCGCCGGTTCGGTAAGCGGAGGCGCGTTGCCAGCCAGAGCTGCCGCCAGCTGATCGGTATCCAGCTCGTTTTCCCAGCGGGCGACGACAACGGTTGCGACCGCGTTGCCGATGAAGTTGGTGAGCGCGCGGCATTCCGACATGAAGCGGTCGATGCCGAGGATCAGTGCCATGCCGGCAACGGGCACCGACGGCACGACCGAGAGCGTGGCGGCGAGGGTGATGAAGCCTGCGCCCGTGATGCCGGCGGCCCCCTTGGACGACAGCATGGCGACGAGCAGCAGCAGGATCTGATCGCCGTAGCCAAGCGGTGTGTCCGTCGCCTGGGCGATGAACAGCGCGGCAAGCGTCATGTAGATGTTGGTGCCGTCGAGGTTGAAGGAATAGCCCGTGGGAATGACAAGGCCGACGACGGAGCGCTTGCAGCCGGCCCGTTCCATCTTCGCCATCAGCCCGGGAAGCGCGGCCTCCGAGGACGACGTCCCGAGGACGAGCAGCAGTTCCTCCTTGAGGTAGCGAATGAGGGCCACGATGGAGAAGCCGTTGTAGCGCGCGACAGCCCCGAGGACGAGGAAGACGAAGATCGCGGACGTCAGGTAGAAGGTGCCGATCAGGAAGGCGAGGTTGGCAATCGAGCCGATGCCGTACTTGCCGATGGTGAACGCCATGGCGCCGAAAGCGCCGATCGGGGCAGCCTTCATGAGGATGGCCACGAGGCGGAACATGGGGGCGGTGACAGCATTCAGGAACTCCGTGACCGGGCGTCCCTTCTCGCCGACCATGCCGAGTGCGATGCCGAACAGCACCGAAAAGAACAGGACCTGCAGGATGTCGCCATCGGCGAATGCGCCGACGATCGTCTGCGGGATGATGTTCATGAGGAAGCCGACGATGCTCGCCTCATGCGCCTTCGCCGTATAGGTTTCGACCGCCGTCGCGTCGAGCGAAGCCGCTGTGATGTGCATCCCGGCGCCGGGCTGGACCACATTGGCAACGACGAGACCAACGGCCAGCGCCAGGGTCGAGAACGTCAGGAAGTACAGCATCGCCTTGCCCGCGACACGGCCGACCTTCTTCAGGTCCGACATGCCGGCGATGCCGGTGGTGACGGTGAGGAAGATCACCGGCGCAATGATCATCTTCACGAGCTTGATGAAGGCGTCGCCGAGCGGTTTCAGCTGGGTCCCGAGTTGCGGGTAGAAGTGGCCCAGCAGGATGCCCGCAATGATCGCGGTCAGGACCTGAAAATAGAGGTGCCGGTAAAAGGGCAACTTGGCCTGCGGCTCCATGGTTTCGGGTATCGCGTGCATGTCGTTCCTCCTTGCGTCCCCCGCCAACAGGCTCTCCCGGGACTGTTCCTACTCGGGAGGATAACTGCAAAGCATGTGCCAGTTTTCACGCCTATCTTAAGTATCTGATATAAAACGATTATTTTTCCCGTCGATTTCCTGATGAGCAAGGGAGTGCGGAATTCCGCACAGGCCTGTTTGCGATATGTCCGAGTTTATGCACAATGGGTCATGTCGCATTCCCCGCAACCGTTGCGCTCCCGTCGGCTGGACCGCTTCCTTCCATGGATCGTTCTGGGAGCCTTTGTACTCGCGGGGCTGGCTGTGGTTATGGCGGCCGGGTCGCATTTCGGCAGGCAGGAGGCGCTTCGCAGTCTGGAGGCCCAGGCCCGCACCGATACCAATCTGAAGGTTGCACATTTGCGGGCGGTCCTCGAGCGCCCGCGCGCGCTTCCCATGCTCCTTGCCCGGGATGGTCAGCTGGCGGAAACGCTGGAGCGCCCAGATCCGGACCGAAGCCTCCGTCTGGACCGCAAGCTGGAAGAGATCGTCGCGGATACGAGTGCCGCCGTGATCTACGTGATCGGTCGAGACGGAATTGCGATCGCATCCAGCAACTGGCAGGAGCCGACGAGCTTTGTCGGCAACGACTACACGTTCCGCGAATATTTCACCAAGGCCATCACGGCGGGAACGGCGGAGCATTTTGCGCTCGGGTCGGTCAGCAAGCGGCCGGGCCTCTATATTTCGCGGCGGATCGATGGCCCGGCGGGGCCGCTTGGCGTGGTGGTTGCCAAGATGGAGTTCGATCAGATCGAGGCTGACTGGCGGACGGCCGGTCGTGCGACCGTGGTGACGGATCGGAATGGCGTCGTGCTGATGACCAGCATTGCCTCTTGGCGGTTCATGGCGATGACGCCGATCGCCTCCGATCGCCTTGCGGCCATCCGCGCCAGCCTTCAGTTCGGCGATGCGCCGCTGACGCCGGTTCCGATGACGGTTCTCGAGACGGTGGCGCCTGGCGTCGAACGGGTGCGCGCCGTTCTTCCCGGGGAGCGTCAGCGCGATTTTCTGCGCCTGACCGTTGCCGTGCCATCGACAGAATGGACGATCGGCTACCTTACGGAGACGGATGCTGCCGTCGCTGCAGCTGTCCAGAGCAAACGCCTGCTGGGCCTTGCCATCGTCGTGCCCCTTGCCGCCCTGGCCGCCGTGCTCACGGCCCGCCGGCAGCGCGCGATCGACCGGCTGGCGCAGGAACACGCCGCACGCGAGGAGCTGGAGCGCCGCGTGCGGGAACGCACGGAGGCCCTGACATCGGCCCGCGACCGGCTCGAGAGCGAGATTGCGGGTCACCGTGCGACGGAGACGAAGCTTCAGGGCGTGCAACAGGAGCTCGTGCATGCCAACAGGCTGGCGATCCTCGGGCAGGTGGCCGCAGGCGTGGCGCATGAGATCAATCAGCCGCTCGCCACCATTCGCGCCTATGCCGACAATGCCCGCGTCTTCCTGACCCGTGCACAGCCGGGTCCCGTGGACGAGAATCTCGAGAGCATTGCCGCGCTGACAGACCGTATCGGCAGCATTACGGATGAGTTGAAGACGTTTTCGCGCAAGGGCCGTGCTCCGGCGGGGCCGGTCTCGGTTCGGGCCATGCTAGAAAGCGCCGTCATGTTGCTGAAGAGCCGGTTCGCCGGACGCCTCGATGCACTTGAAATTGCTTGGCCGGAAGAGACGCTGCTTGTGCTCGGCGACCGCGTCCGGCTGGAGCAGGTGCTCATCAACCTGCTACAGAATGCGCTCGAGGCTCTGTCCGGCCGTCCCGATGCCCGGGTGGATGTCGTGATCGCGGTGGCCGGCGACGATGTCGCCCTAAATGTCCGCGACAATGGTCCCGGCATTCCGAGCGCGATCATGAAAGCGCTGTTCACGCCGTTCAATACGTCAAAAGAGCAGGGCCTCGGGCTCGGGCTGGTGATCTCCCGCGATATTCTGGCCGACTACGGCGGAACCATCGCCGTGGAGAGTTCGGATGCCGGAGCACATTTCATCATCCATCTGAAAAGGGCGACGGCATGAGCGACCTTCATGTGCTCCTGGTCGATGACGATCCCGATCTTCTGAAAGCGACGCGGCAGACGCTGGACCTTGCAGGCTTCACCGTCCAGGCCGTAGCGTCCGCACGCGAGGCGCTTACGGGCCTCGACCGGCGCTTCGCGGGCGTCGTGGTCACGGATATCCGCATGCCGCAGACCGACGGCCTCGAGCTGTTCGACCGTATCCGCCGCATCGACCCTGATATTCCCGTCATCCTGATGACGGGTCACGGGGATATCCCGATGGCGGTCAAGGCGATCCGGGACGGGGCCTATGATTTTCTGCCGAAGCCCTTTCCGACGGACCGACTGGTGCAAGGGGTTTTGCATGCGGGAGAAAAACGCCGCCTGGTCCTGGAGAACCGCGCGCTGCGCGAGGCTGCGGACGACGCGCGCGATGACGGTCTCCTGATCGGGCAGACCCCGGCGATGGAGCGACTGCGCGAGACCATCCGCCAGATCGCCGATACGGATGTCGACGTGCTGATGACGGGCGAGACGGGAAGCGGCAAGGAGGTCGTGGCCACGCTCTTGCACCGGTGGAGCCGGCGGGTGAAGGGAAACTTCGTTGCGTTGAATTGCGGCGCGCTTCCGGAGCAGGTGATCGAGAGCGAGCTCTTCGGTCACGAACCGGGCGCCTTCACCGGCGCGCAGAGGAAGCGGGTAGGGCGGATCGAGCATTCGAGCGGGGGCACCCTGTTTCTCGACGAGATCGAGAGCATGGCACCGGCGACGCAGGTACAGATGCTGCGCGTGCTGGAAATGCGCGAGGTCACGCCGCTCGGGACGAACGAGGTGCGACCGGTCGATCTGCGCGTCGTGGCGGCAACGAAGGTGGACCTGGGCGACCCGCGCGCGCGGGGCGATTTCCGCGAGGATCTCTACTACCGGCTCAATGTGGTCACTCTTTCGATCCCGCCGCTGCGCGAGCGCCGGGACGATATTCCGTTGTTGTTTGCGACCTTCGCCGCCCGTGCCGCCTCTCGCTTCAAGCGCGACGTTCCCGTCATGAGCGATCCTGTCCGGCGTTACCTGGTCGAGCATGACTGGCCTGGCAATGTGCGCGAGCTGGCCCACTTCGCCGAGCGCACCGTGCTCGGGTTTTCGCCCGACGGGCCGTCCGGAAAGACCCTCGACGTGCTCGATGCGGGAACCGGCACGCTGCCCCAGCGCATGGACCGCATCGAAGCGGAGGTCATCCGCGCGGCACTGCGCGAGGCCGAGGGCGACGTGCAGCGCACCGTGGAGGCGCTCGGCATCCCCCGCAAGACCTTTTACGACAAGCTGCAACGGCACGGGATCGTGCGAAGCGATTTTGCCGTCAAGTGAGCAGGTGATGCCGAGACGCAATGTCGAGGGCTGACTGCCCGACGTTTCAGGCGCTCTTGCGCAGTCCTCGCTCCACCTGTCTTTCGTGGCGAGGCTCGGGCCGTGTGGCACCGGGATCCCGAGCCGTCGTGCGGCGGTTCAGCTGGAAGCGGCACACGAGATCGGCAAGCACGGCCGCGCCTTGCGCGAGCGTGTGGCTAAGCTCCGTCGTCCGCGCGACCATCGCCGCGTTCTCCTCGGTCATCCTGTCGAGATTGTGGACGGCGGCGCTGATCTCTCCGAGCCCGGTGGTCTGCTCGGAGGTCGCGGCGGCGATCGCATCGATGTTTTCATTGATCGCGGCGACGAAGACCTCGATCTCCGTCAGGGCCCGCCCGGTATCGCCGACGAGGCGAACGCCTTCGACGACTTCGTTGGATGCATTCGAGATCAGACCCTTGATCTCCTTTGCGGCGCGGGCCGAGCGTTGGGCCAGTTCGCGGACCTCCTGCGCCACGACGGCAAAGCCGCGGCCGGCTTCCCCGGCCCGGGCTGCCTCGACCCCGGCATTGAGCGCCAGCAGGTTGGTTTGAAACGCGATTTCGTCGATGACGCCGATGATATGACCAATCGAGGCCGAGGCGGTTTCGATGCGCTGCATCGCCGCCACGGTGTCGCCGACCACCGTGGCCGAATGTCCAGCCTGCTCCTTTGCCTGCTTCACGAGACTGCGCGTGTCCTGCACGCGCTCGTTCGACTGCCGGACCGTGACCGTGATCTGCTTCAAAGCGGACGATGTCTCTTCGAGCGCGGTGGCCTGCTCTCTGGTCCGCTCGGCCAGGATGTCGGACGCTTCGCGCATCGTATGGCTGTGGCCGTTCAGGTTCTCCGTCTGACCCAGCACATCGACAAGAGTTTGCTGGAAGCCGCCGATCGACAGGTTGAAGTCGTTGCGCAGCTGTTCGAATTCCCGGATGAAGGGCCGGTCGAGCGTCTGGCGGATATTGGCCTGCGCCAGGCGGCCGAGGCCGGCACCCAGTTCCTCGATCGCGCGAACCCGCTCCGTCATGTCGGTCGCAAACTTCACGACCTTCATCACGCGACCCGATTCATCAACGATCGGATTGTAGGTCGCCTGGATATGCACGCGCCGGCCGCCCTTGCCGATGCGCAAGAACTGGTCGGTTACGAAGGTACCACTGCCCAATTGCTTCCAGAACGTCCTGTAGGCTGTGGACTCGACATGGGCCGGCTCGCAGAAGATCGCATGGTGCTGACCGACGATCTCCTCCAGCTCGTATCCGAGAACCGAGAGGAAGTTCTCGT
Organism: Rhizobium sp. Leaf384; assembly: GCF_001424065.1. Classification (GTDB taxonomy): domain Bacteria; phylum Pseudomonadota; class Alphaproteobacteria; order Rhizobiales; family Rhizobiaceae; genus Ferranicluibacter. Next base: position 1,102,428 of record NZ_LMQE01000005.1, on the reverse strand, counting down.
TCGCGGTCACGATCCGGCCATCGGGCGTAAATTCGATGATCGCCTGGGCGCGTGACAGGGCGTCGAGCTTGCCCTTGTCACTCAGGCTGTCGATCTTCGACTGGGTGATGTCGGTCGCAAACTTCACGACCTTGACCGGACGATTTCCCTTGAAGACCGGATTGTAGGACGCTTCGATCCAGACCTCCCGGCCGCCTTTCCCGAGACGCTTGTACTGCGCCTGCTGAAATTGGCCTTTTGCCAGTTCCTTCCAGAACGCGGCATAGGATGGCGCGCGAGATTCTTCCGGCAGGACGAACATGCTGTGGTGCTGACCGACGATATCGTCACGATCGTACCCCATGGTACGGCAAAAATTGTCATTCGCCTTAAGAATTTTTCCCGAGAGATCGAATTCGATGATCGCTTGTGATTGGTGGAGCGCGTGCAGGACTGCGCTGTCGGACGTGGAGAAAATCGACATTCGGCTGGGATCGCTTTTGAGAGGAGAACGGTTGGACGTTTCACCCCGAAAATAGGGAGCGAATTTAAATTATCTTTTAATATCAATTGCCTCCGTACGGTAACGGACGAAGTTTTCGGCTGTGTGCGAGAATTGATCAGCGCTGCAGCGCATGGTTCGCGTGGAGTTGCAGCATGTGCATTTCCGGTTGCGGCAGGTGGCCGAACGGTGCGGAAAGCGATGACATCGCCACGTCGCGTTGCGGTCGGCTCGTGCTGAACCTTGTGTCGCGACAAAGGCTCTCCATATGCAATGAAGAGCTTACAAGGAGATGAATGACGATGCCAAGCACGGCTTATGCAACGGACTTTACGCGTACCGCCGATGACATTGATCGTGCCGAACGCCTGAGGCGCCTGCGCCGGCTGGCAAAGCTGGCGCGGATCATGGATACGGCCGTCGGCATTCCGGGTACGCGTTTTCGCTTCGGTGCGGACTCGCTCCTCGGTCTTGTCCCCATTGTCGGCGATGCCAGTGGCGCGATCATCGGCCTTGCGATCGTCAACGAGGCCCGCCGGCTTGGCGTGCCGAAGCGGAAGATGGCGCAGATGCTCTACAATCTCGGCCTCGACGCGACGCTGGGTGCGGTGCCGCTGGTCGGGGACGTGTTCGACGTCTACTTCAAGGCGCACAAACGGAATATCCAGCTCATCATGGATCATTTCGAGCTGACGGATCGCGATCTCTGAGATCGCGCCCTGCCGTTGCGGACATGCGCTGTTTCCGGCGTCTCGACGTCGTCCGGCGTCCCAACGACATATTGCGAACAAAAGATGGAACCAGTTTCCTCCTGTTTCCATTCCGAAGAGTCTGAAAAAGGAGAAAAGCCCATGCCCCTGTCGAAGCACGCCATTCCGGTTGCGCAATCGAACGTCGTGACCGTGCAGGAAGCGCTGGAGCCGCTGTTCGTGAAATTGGAAGTCGAAGCCGATGCGCGCCTGATCCGGGCGGCCGTCGGTGCCGGCTGGACGGCGGAAGAGGCGGTCGCGGCGATCGACGATCTGCGGCGCCAGGACGTGGATCCGTCGCGCCACTGAGCCGCGACAATCACTGCGTCATCGGCACAAGCGCCCAGAGGACCATACCATAAAGGCCGGGTTAGACCCGGCCTTCTCATTTCTCGTGACGCGTCACAGCTGGCGACGCTTCGGGCTAGTGCTGGGTTTCCGACTGCGGTTCCGAATAATCCCAGTTCTTGCGGGCGAACTGGATGGCCGCTGCCTCTGCGCTTTCCTTCGTTCTGAAGCGCTCCGCAAGCACATGGCTCCGGTTGCGGCACTGGAGCAGGACCGTTCCGCTTCTGAAGTCGTACTGCACTCTCAGATGATCTGACGTTTCCATCATCATTCCTCCCATAGGCTTCGGCGACTCCTCATCGCACAGGTAAATGTATGCGATAGATCGTCCGGCGCAAGGAAACTTAACCGTAAATCCATTCACGGTTTCCTGATCCCACAGCCGTTTGCTCCATAAGTGAACGCTTTCTCATTTCGTTTACCGCGCTGTTTCACCCCTCATTTAAAGACATAACTTAGGTTCCCCGCGTGCGCCGCCGGATGCAGCGCCAGGGGTCGTCATTATGTTCAAGCGTTTTCTAGCCGATCGCTCCGGCAATCTGGCCATCATCGGGTCTCTCTCGCTCGTCCCGCTGCTGGGGACCGCCGGGCTTGCTCTCGACATCGGCAATGCGATCAAGGTGAGAACCGAGCTGCAATGGGCGGCAGACGCCGCGGTGGTCGGCTCCATCACGGATAAGTCGGACGGCGTGGCGGAAGCGATGGCGATGTCGGCGGACGGTACGGTCAGGGTCAGCGAAGGGGAGGCGCGTCGCATCTTCGATGCGCAGCTGGCGAGGGCAGCCGTGCCGGACGTTCCCGGACAGCCGGCACGCACGCCCCCGGATGATCTGGAAGTGACGGCGCGGGAATTTACGGTTACCGCCGTCAAGTCCGGACGCGACATCAACGTGTCCGCGGCGTTCTCGACCCTCGTGCCCACCACGTTCCTGCGCGTCTTGGGAAAGGACTACATCCGCGTTGACGGCGTGGCCAAGGCCACGTTCCAGTCAAACTCCTTCATGGACTTCTACATGTTGCTCGACAACACGCCCTCCATGGGCGTGGGCGCAACCCCTGCAGACGTGGACAAGCTCATCGCCGCCACGAAGAACGTTTCGGATTCGGGTTCGCGCAACTGCGCGTTTGCCTGCCATATCGTGTCGGAGAAAGGCGAACCCGACAAGAACAGCAACTATTTCGTGGCCCGAAAGGTCGGAGCCACCATCCGGATCGACGTCGTCGCCGAGGCCGTGGCAGCGCTGACACGCGAGGCTGAAAAGACGGAGACCTACACGAACCAGTATCGGATGGCGGCTTACACCTTCGGGCAGAAGGCGGAGGACGCCAAGCTCTATCAGGTGTCCAAGCTCACCGACGATCTGAAGGATATCCAGACGAAGGTCGACACGATCTCGCTGATGAGCATTCCCTATCACGGCTACAACGGCGACCAGATCACCAGCTTCGATCAGGCCCTGACGCGGATCAACGCGGAGATTCCGGCGCCGGGCGACGGATCGACCGCTGCGAAGGCGGAAAAGGTCGTCTATTTCGTCGCGGACGGTGTCGGCGACAGCTACAAGCCGAGCGGCTGCACAAAGAAGACGACCGGCGGTCGTTGCCAGGAGCCGATCGACGTCAGCTACTGCAAGACCATCAAAGATCGCGGCGTCAAGATCGCCGTCCTCTACACGACCTACCTGCCGCTGCCGACGAACGATTGGTACAACAAATGGATCAAGCCGTTCCAATCGGAAATCGGCACGAAGATGCAGGCCTGCGCGTCGCCCGGGCTCTATTTCGAGGTCAATCCGTCCGAAGGGATCGAGTCGGCGATGAAGGCCCTCTTCGTGAAGATCATCCGCAGCCCCCGCCTGACAGGCTGAGGCGCACGCCACCTTGAAAGCCTTGCGGGGAGGTCGCCGCCGCGGTCCTTCGGCGCTCCTCTGTACATTTGCTGATAGAGGGATTAAGAGATCGCCATGGTATGGGCCGCAGCGTGCGGTCCTCAAGGCATGTGCGCATTCTATCGTGCACGCTGCACGGTTCGAACTTCCGAGAGACAGACATATGACAGAATTCGCAGGGGTCGTTCCGGCGATCGCCGAGGCGTTGACCAAACGCGGCTATTCCACCCTGACGCCGGTCCAGACCGCCGTCATCGAAGCCGAAATGTCGGGTCGCGACGCGCTCGTCTCCGCCCAGACCGGCTCCGGCAAGACCGTCGCCTTTGGCCTTGCGCTCGCATCCACGCTGCTGGATGGCGCCGATCGCTTCGGTCCGGCGCACAAGCCGCTTGCCGTCGCCGTCGCTCCGACGCGCGAACTGGCGCTGCAGGTCCAGCGCGAACTCGAGTGGCTTTACGAAATGACCGGCGCGGTCATCGCCGCTTCGGTCGGCGGCATGGACATTCGCACCGAGCGTCGCGCGCTCGATCGTGGCGCGCATATCGTCGTCGGCACGCCCGGCCGTCTCTGCGACCATGTCCGCCGTGGCGCGCTCGATCTGTCCGCCTGCAAGGCCATCGTGCTGGACGAAGCCGACGAGATGCTCGATCTCGGCTTCCGCGAGGATCTGGAATTCCTGCTGGAGACGGCTCCGGCCGATCGTCGGACCCTGATGTTCTCGGCCACCGTGCCGAAGTCCATCGCGACGCTTGCCAAGAACTATCAGCGCGACGCGCTGCGCATCTCGACACAGGCCGAGGCGAAGCAGCACCTCGACATCGACTATCGCGCGCTCGTGGTCGTTCCCTCGGACCGGGAAAACGCCATCATCAACGTGCTGCGCTATTATGAAGCCAAGAACGCGCTGGTGTTCTGCTCCACCCGCGCCGCCGTCAACCATTTGACGGCCCGGTTCAATAATCGCGGCTTCTCCGTCGTTGCGCTTTCGGGCGAGCTCAGCCAGAGCGAGCGGACGCATGCGCTTCAGGCCATGCGCGACGGTCGCGCGCGCGTCTGCATCGCCACCGACGTTGCCGCACGCGGTATTGACCTTCCCGGTCTCGAACTCGTCATCCATGCCGATCTGCCGACCAACCCGGAAACGCTTCTGCACCGCAGCGGCCGGACCGGTCGGGCAGGACGCAAGGGCGTCAGCGCCATCATCGTTACCTCGAACGCGCGCCGCAAGGCCGAACGCCTGCTGCGTGACGCACGTATCGAAGCCGTCTGGGCAAAGCCGCCATCGGCTGACGAGGTTTCGCAGAAGGACGATGAGCGCATTCTCTCGGATGCCGCGCTGAACGATCCGATCCGCGAGGAAGAGGCCGCGTTCGTGCAGCAGGTTCTGGCGGGACACAGCCCCGAACAGGTGGCAGCAGCCTTCGTACGGCTTGCCCGGGCGGGCCGTTCCGCGCCCGAGGACATCATCGATACGCCTGCCTTCCAACCGTCGGGCCAGACAGGCGGCCAGGGTGCCGCCGATCGCGGCCCGCGGCCGGAGCGGTCCGCGCCGCGCGGCGATTTCGGGGATGCCGTCTGGTTCTCGCTGTCGGCCGGTCGCAAGCAGAACGTGGAGCCCCGCTGGCTGATCCCGATGCTGTGCCGCATCGGCCGCATCACCAAGCAGGAGATCGGCGCCATCAAGATGATGCCGGAAAACACGTTCGTCGAGATCGCGCGGGACTTTTCCGACAGCTTCATCGAAGCATTGGGGCCGAAGCGCATCCTCGAAAAGGGCATCACGGTAACGCAGCTCGACGGGGCGCCCGATCTGTCTGCGGCGCCGCGCAAGCCGTTTGCCCGCAAAGACAATGCCGCCTCCACCGACCAGAAACCCCGCTGGAAGGACAATGGCGAGAAGTCGGATCGCCCCGACAGCAAGCCCTGGGCCAAGAAAGCGGCCAAGCCCGGCTTCGCGAAGTCAGGCCCGCGCCCTGCCGACGATGGCGGAAAGCCCGCCAAGAAGCCCTTCAAGAAAAAGACGACCTGATTGCACGAAAAAAGGCTCCGGCAGACATGCCGGAGCCTTTTTCGTTTTGCCTGTCGCCGTGTGCGCGGCTCAGTCTTCGGAATAGCGCTGCTCCCGCCAGGGGTCGCCCAGCATGTGGTAGCCGTTCTTTTCCCAGAACCCGGCGCGATCGCCGGTCATCAACTCGATCTTCGACAGCCACTTGGCGCTCTTCCAGAGATAGAGGTGCGGCACGATCAGTCGTGCCGGAGCGCCATGCTCGCGCGTCAGCGGCTGGCCCTCCCACTCGGTTGCGACCAGAGCGTGCTCGCTTGCGAAATCAGCCAGGGGCAGGTTGGTGGTATATCCGTCATAGCTGGTCAGCATGACGTAGGTTGCCTCCGGCTTCGGCGTCACGAGATCGAGCAAGGTGTGCGTCGAGACGCCTTTCCAGCTGTTGTCGTACCGGGACCACGTGGTCACGCAGTGAATGTCCGACAGGAACTTGCTCTGCGGCAATGCCTTGAACTGCGCCCAGTCGAGCGTGACCGGATGTTCGATGGCACCCTTCAGCGTCAGCGACCAGCTGTGCGTTTCGATGATGGGATGCTGCCCGAGGTCGAGCACGGGCCAGTTCTTGACGAGATGCTGACCCGGCGGCAGTCGATCGGCATCGGCCCGCGCGACCTGGCCCGTCAGGAAGCGACCTTCCTCCGCCCAACGCCGCTTGGAGCGTGTCAGTTTCGTGTCGTCGGACGGCTGCTCCGGGGGGGTGGTGTCCGACATTTCTTGCTCCTGGCTACGCGCTCGAACGGTGATGGTCGCCCGCCTGACAGGCTTTGGTCAAGTGGGAGGACGCCTCAAGGCGCGGGATTGGGCTTTGCCAGGATGCCGGCCTCGCGTGCCGCGGCCATGAAGGACGCCTGCGCCTTGCGCGGGCTGAGAATGCCGTCGAGGGCATCCATGCAATGCTGGAGGGCGATGCGATAGGCTCTGCCGGACCGTCCGGCGGGCCAGCCGCGCAGAAACTCCAGGGCGTCCCAGGCCGAAGCGATGATGAATTCCTGGCTCTGCTGGAGAATGATCCGGACCGGCTTCGGAAAACGCTTGTAACTCATACTCGCCTCGCATGCTGTCTGTCTTGCGCGGACAAAACGGTTTGCGGGTTGTTTGGTTCCCAATGCGTTTAGAAAAATTATCTTTTTTTCTCAGTGCTTTAATCGTCTTTCGCTCAGCCTGTGCTCAAGGCAGCAAGGCGTCGCGAAGTTCGTGCGTGCGGCGGGCCCGCAGGTCGAGATCGGCCTCGATATGGTGGATATGGTGCACCATCAGGCGGCTCGCGCGGTCGATCTGACCGGCTTCGATCGCGTCGACGATGTTCATATGCTCGGTGTGGCCGCAGCTGGAGACGGTGGATTGTCCATAGAGCGCAATCACAAGAGACGAGCGTGCGATAAGCTCGTCCATGAAGCGCTGCATCACGGCATTTCCCGTCATGGCCGCGATATGCAGATGGAAGTCTCCGGATGCCTTGATTTCCGCGCGACGCGCACTCTGGCCGCGCTCATTCATCAGGCGGCCTTCGTCCAGAAGGCGTTCGCGGAGCTGGCGGATATGGGCCGGCGTGATGTGGCGTGCTGCCTCGGCGAGGATGCCGGGCTCGATGATCCGACGCGTTGCGAAGATCTGGCGGGCTTCCCCCGGCGATGGGTTGGCGACGAAGGCGCCGCGGTTTCGCTCGACGGTTACGAGACCCTCATGTGCCAAAGCCTGAAGGGCGCCGCGCACCAGCGTTCGACTGACATGGAAGAGAGCGCCGACATCCGTTTCCGTCAGTTTCGTGCCCGGCATGAGCCGTCGATCGACGATCGCATCGCGGATGGCGTCGCGAATGGCGCGCTGGCTGCCATCGTTTCCGTCAGCATCAGGCCGCAAGATCGCACTGTCCGGTGTGGTTCGGGAACTGTCCATGAGCGCCAAGTCTAATGCACCTGACCAGCCGAAAGAAGAGCGATTCGTATTCAGAGATGCCGTCCGATTGTATACGATCTGGCATTTTATTTTGCACAATAGATGAAAATTTAGGCGGAACCGCACACGTGTCGTTTTTCGCGGCAGAAACGTGTTATTTTACCGTTAGGAAACAGTGACCTACGCTCTGCCTGTCGAACTGGCATGCTTGATGCATTCTCTTTGGTCAGAAGGGAATTCATGATGACCAAAGCGGCAGAGATCGACATCGTTTCCGTTTCCAAGATCTACGGAAGCACCACGGCTGTCCATTCCATCAGCCTGAAGATCCCGTCCGGCAGCTATTGCTGCTTTCTCGGTCCGTCCGGCTGCGGCAAGACGTCGACCTTGCGGATGATCGCCGGGCACGAGACCATTTCGTCCGGTGACATCCGGCTTGGAAACACGGTCGTGACCGATCTTCCGCCGGCCCGGCGCGGCACGGCGATGATGTTCCAGTCCTACGCGCTCTTCCCGCATCTCGATCTGGTCGACAATGTCGCCTTCAGTTTGAAGATGAAGGGCGTGGACAAGGAGGAGCGTCGCGCAAAGGCGCTCGAGATGCTTCGGCTCATGCAGATGGAGCCCTATGCCAACCGGAAACCGGCCCAGCTTTCGGGCGGACAGCAACAACGCGTGGCGCTGGCGCGCGCGCTGATCACCGACCCGGAAGCGTTGCTGCTGGACGAACCCCTGTCGGCGCTCGATCCGTTCCTGAAGATCCGCATGCGGGCCGAGCTGAAGAAGCTCCAGAAAAATCTCGGCATCACCTTCGTGCATGTGACGCACAGCCAGGAAGAGGCGATGGCGCTCGCCGACATCATCGTCATTATGAGCGACGGGCGGATCGAGCAGGCGGCAAGCCCGCGCGAGGTCTTCGAGCGACCGGCAACGGCTTTCGTCGCGCGCTTCATGGGAGACCACAACGTCCTGACCGGCCGCGTGATATCCAGCGCAGACGGCGTCCTCACGCTGCAGGTTCCGGAGGGGCAAACCTTTACGGTGGCGGGTGAGGGGCGGGCGGAAGGGTCCCCGATCGACATCGGGATCCGCACCGATCGCGTGCGGCTGAGCGAACCCGGCGAGAAAACCCTCGGCTTCAACGGCGTTGTTTCCAACGTCGAGTATCGCGGCGCTTCGGTGAAAATCACCGTCATGGGCGCCGGTTCCGAGGACTTTACGGTGATCGCGACCGACGCAGACTACTTCGAAAAGCCCGTCGCCGTGGGCGATGCGGTTTCCTTGAGCTGGCGCCTGGAGGATGCGGTCCTTCTCGGCAGCGCGGCCGCCTGACTTTCCACCCAGAACGACATCCGTCTCACCACAAGAAAAGGGGAACCGACCATGACCGAGATCAAGGATACGAAGACGCCGACCGGCCTCACGCGCCGCTCGCTGATGAAGACAGGGGCCGCGGCTATCGGCGCCATTGCAGGGTCCGGCGCCATCACCGGCTTCCCGACCATCTGGGCGCAGAACCCCATCACGCTGCGCCAGTTCGGCACAGGCGTTTCCAACATCAACGCCATTGCCGAGAAGTGCAAAGCCGACCTCGGCATCACGCTCGAGATGACGGCAACCGACTCGGATGCGGCCGCCCAGCGCGCCGTGACGCAGCCGGACAGCTACGATATCGCCGACATCGAATACTGGATCCTGAAGAAGGTCTTCCCCGCCGGTGTCATCCAGCCGATGGAAATCTCCAAGCTGAAGTACTACGACCAGATTGTGCCCCTCTTCAAGACGGGCAAGCTGACGCCGGACAGCGTCATCGCTCAGGGCACGGCGCCGCACACGGTCGGCTATGTCGAAAAGGTCGGCGACAAGACGTTCGCGAAGTCCGAAACCGATCTCTTCACGATGGTGCCGACCATATACAATGCCGACACGCTCGGCATCCGCCCCGATCTCGTCGGCCGCGAGATCACGTCCTGGGCCGACATCATGGACCCGGCCTTCAAAGGCAAGACCTCCATCCTCAACATTCCCTCGATCGGCATCATGGATGCCGCGATGATCATGGAAGCGCTCGGCAACATCAAATATGCCGACAAGGGCAACATGACCAAGGCGGAGATCGATGCCACGATCGAGTTCCTGATCAAGGCCAAGCAGGACGGCCAGTTCCGCGCCTTCTGGAAGTCGTTCGACGAGTCCGTCAACCTGATGGCCTCCGGCGAAGTCGTCATCCAGTCCATGTGGTCGCCGGCCGTGGCCGCCGTCCGGTCCAAGGGGATCGCCTGCAAGTACCAGCCATTGAAGGAAGGCTATCGTTCCTGGGGCGGCGGTCTCGGTCTTGCGGCACATCTGCAGGGCGCGCAGCTCGACGCGGCCTATGAATATATCAACTGGTACACGTCCGGCTGGGTCGGCGGCTATCTCAACCGCCAGGGCTACTACTCCGCCGCCATGGACACCGCCAAAAAGTTCATGACCGAGGACGAGTGGGGCTACTGGATCGAAGGCAAGGCCGCCAAGGGCGACATCATGTCTCCGGAAGGCAAGATCATGGAGAAGGCCGGCGCCGTGCGCGATGGCGGCTCCTTCGAAGAGCGCATGGGCAAGGTCGCCTGCTGGAACTCGGTGATGGACGAGGACCGCTACATGGTTCGCCGCTGGAACGAGTTCATCGCGGCCTGATGCTGGGGCCGCACCTACGGCGGCCTTTCACGCCCTCCCTGTCGGCGCTTGCGGGAGGGAGGACCTGCCCTGCTTTCCCTATCGATGGGCTCGGGCGGACAGCCACAACCTTCCTTCTCCCCGCAGGCGGGGAGAGGGTGCCGGCAGGCGCATGAGGGAGAGCCCTGTCGCGCCGCTGAGCGTGAGGACACAACGGAGATCACGGGACCCATGGCGACCATCGCTGCAAGCAAGCCGACACCGGCCACGAACGCGCAGGGGCGCAAGGCCTTAGGCTTTCGTCTGCCGCCGCGCACCGTCTCCTATCTGCAGTCTGCGCCGCTGATCGCCATCCTCGGCTTCTTCTTTCTGCTACCGATCCTGATGATCCTCGTCGTCAGCTTCTGGGACTATGATTTCGCAGGTCTCTATCCGGATTTCCTGACGATGAACTACGAGGAGACGCTGGGCTCCTGGGTCACCTGGAAAACCTACCTCAATACCTTGAAATATACCGTCGTCGTCTGGGCGCTCACGACCTTCATCGGTTTCTGGGTCGCCTATTTCCTGGCGTTTCACATCCGCACGACGACGATGCAGATGGTGCTTTTCCTTGTCTGCACCGTGCCGTTCCTCACCTCCAACATCATCCGCATGATCTCGTGGATTCCCGTGCTCGGACGCAATGGCCTCGTGAATTCGACGCTGATCGAAATGGGCATCATTCCCGCGCCGATCGAGTGGCTGCTTTACTCCGAGTTCGCCGTGATCCTGGCCATGGTGCATCTCAACACGCTGTTCATGGTGACGCCGATCTTCAACACCTTGATGCGGATCGACAAATCGCTGATCGAGGCGGCGCGGGATGCAGGTGCCACAGGTTGGCAAATCCTCTGGAACGTCATCATTCCGCTCGCCAAGCCCGGCATCGCCATCGGCTCGATCTTCGTGGTCACGCTCGTCATGGCGGATTTCTCCACCGTGCAGGTCATGTCCGGCGGGCAGAGCGCGTCGGTGGCGCTCATGATGCGCAACCAGATGTCGCTGCTGCAATATCCGGCGGCAGCGGCGAACGCCGTCGTTCTGCTCATCGTCGTCCTCCTGATGGTGGCCGCGATCCTGCGCGTCGTCGATATCCGCAAGGAGCTGTGAGATGAACCACGAGAAACGCACCTTTGAATTCTATGTGCTCGCCGTTTTCTTCGCGCTGTTCGTGCTCTTTCTCTACGGCCCGCTGTCAGCGGTCCTGATCCTGTCGTTCCAGGGGCCGAACGGCGGTCTGACCTTCCCGATGAACGGTGTGTCCTTGCGCTGGTTCTACAATCTGTTCGAGCAGCAGGCGGTCGGCAATTTCGGCGCGTCGTTCCGGCGGTCGTTCTTTCTCGGGATCATGGTCATGGTCGTCAACGTTCTGGTGTCGCTGCTGGCGGGGCTCGCTTTCCGGCGCACGTTCCGCGGAGCGACCACCCTGTTCTATCTGACGGTTGCCAGCCTCGTCGTCCCCTCCATCATCATCTCGCTTGGCATCGGCGTGGTCTTCCAGCAGTTCGGTCTCAAGCCCGCCTGGTATTCCTCGGCCTTCGGGGCGCACCTGACGTGGACGCTGCCTTTCGGCGTGCTCATCATGTTCGCCGTCTTCAACCGGTTCTCGCCGGCCTATGAGGAGGCGGCGCGCGATCTCGGGGCGAGTTCGTGGCAGACCTTCCGCCATGTCGTGCTGCCGATGATTGCGCCGAGCCTGATCGGCGTCGGGCTGTTCGGCTTCACGCTGTCCTATGACGAATTCGCGCGCACGCTGATGACCTCGGGCACCTACAACACCCTACCGCTCGAAATCTACGCCATGACCACCAATGTCACCACGCCGGTGCTGTACGCGCTCGGCACGGTCACCACCGTGTTTTCCTTCACCGTCATTCTGCTCGCGCTCGGCATCATCCTGATGCTCGGTCGCAAGCAGGCCAAGCTGGTCTGATGTCCCGTATGCGCATTCTTGTCGTCAATCCGAACACCACGGTTTCCATGACCGAAAAGGCGGCGGAGGCGGCGCGCCTCGTCGCCGCACCGGGGACGACGATCATGGCGGCCACGGCCGCGATGGGGCCGGCCTCGATCGAAGGGCATTACGACGGCGCGCTTGCGCTGCCTGGCCTGCTCGCGGCCATCCGGGACGGCGAAGCGGCAGGCGCGGAGGCGGCCGTCATCGCCTGTTTCGACGATACGGGGCTCGACGCCGCACGTTCGCTCGCCTCCATGCCCGTGCTCGGGCTTTGCGAAAGCGCGCTCGTCACCGCCGGCTTTCTCGCGCAGCGGTTCACCGTCGTGACCACGCTCGAACGGTCCCGCGTGCTTCTCGAAAACCTGACGCGCCATTATGGCTTCGGCGGGCGTGCCAAGGTTCGGGCCGCGGATATTCCTGTCCTGGACCTCGAAAAGGAAGGGTCCGGCGCTCTCGACAAGCTTCGCCACCAGATCGAACGTGCACTTGCGGACGATGGTGCGGAAGCGATCGTGCTCGGTTGTGCCGGCATGGCGGACCTTGCCCACGACCTGCAGACCATCTATCGCGTGCCGGTGATCGATGGTGTGTCCGCCGCGGTCAAGCAGGCCGAGGCCCTGATCGCCCAGCGGCTGACCACCAGCAAGCGGGGTTCCTATGCCTCGCCCTTGGCAAAGGCCTATTCCGGCGCATTGCGCGACTTCGCGCCCACCGCGACGTCCTGAATCCCGTCGTCATCGGAGCCGGTTGGCGCGCGTCAAAGTGCGGCTAGGTCGTGGGCTGGGCGCCATCGTCCGAGACCTGACGTCCGTACCGGCACGTCGAAGGGTCGCATGTCCTTTCCGTCAGCGCTTGCTATATCCTTCGGACAGAAGGGCGCGGGTCACTGTGCTCCGGCCGGGCTTGCGGGAAGAGGATGACATGAGACGGGATGCGGATGTGGTCGTGGTTGGGGCGGGCTTCACCGGCTTGGCGGCCGCGCGGGCCCTGGTCGATCGTGGGGTGTCCGTCATCGTGCTCGAGGCCCGTGCCGAGGTCGGTGGCCGCGTTCGTTCGTTCATGACGTCGGATGGCGTACGGCGGGATGCCGGCGGTCAATTCCTCTGCGACGACATGCCAGAGGTGATGGCTCTCGTGCGGGCAGCGCGCCTCGAGATGGTCGAGACCCGCTGGAGAGGCGCGGCAAAGACCGTGTCAACGACGGCGTCCCGGCGTGTCCCCGAACACGAGAACACGCTTTTTGCCCGGATGTCGTCTGCCGATCCCGCGGACCCCGCTCTTGCCGGTCTTTCGATTGCCGACTGGCTCGACGCACAAGAGGCGACGGACGAGGCCAAACGGCAGTTTCTCAGCATGGTGCACGGGCTCTGGTGCCTGCCGGCAGAGGTAATCCCGTTTTGGTATCTCGTCGACAGCGACCGCCGGAATACGGCCGAGATATCGGAGCTCCAGTACTTCCTGAAGGACAGCGCGGCGGCCTTGGCCGACAGCATGGCTGACGACCTCGGGCCTTCCCTTTCTCTCGCGACGCCGGTCTCCAGCATTCGGCGCGAGGCGGATCATGTCGTCGTGACGACGGACGATCGGCAGGTGACCGCGCGGCATGTGCTCGTGGCCGTCCCACCCGTCCGGGCGCGCGAGATCGTCCAGCACCCGCCGCTGCCGGCGCCGCTTGCACATGCGCTCGGCGGCTGGCGGAGCGGGGCCGTCATCAAGATCCTGCTGCGCTATCCCCGACGCACGTGGCCGCCTGCGGTTTCCTCCGGGCTCTCGTGGGACGACGTGAGCGGACTTTACGCGTTCGACGTCAGCCAGGACGAGACCCATGCCGGTTTCGTGGTGTTCATCGGCGGACCTCTGGCGCTGGACTGGCGCGCCCGCGGCGAGGCCTTCATCGTGCAGACCGTGCGGGAGCGCATGGCCGCCGTGCTCGGCCCGCAAGCGCCGGAACCGCTCGAACTCATCCTGCACGACTGGACGGATGACCGATGGAGCGGCGGTGGTTACAGCGACGTGATCGTCGATCCCGAGGCCCATGACGCCGAGGCGCTTCTGCAAGCAGGCGTCGGCCGCGTGACCTTCGCGAGCTCCGAGCTTTCGCCGTCCTTCCCCACCTATATCGAGGGCGCGATCGTCGCCGGACGGCTCGCAGCCGCAAGACTTGCGGATCGCCTTGTGGCCGACGGTACGGCTCATAACGACGCGATGGCCCTCCCGCGATGAAACATCGTGAAGGATTTGCGCCTACTTGCCGAAGAAGCCGGGGCGCATCTTCTCGCCGATCAGGCAATCCATGGCGGCCGGACTGGCGGCAGGGATGATGCGGACGGATGGCTGCCGTCCGCTTACTTCCATCACGAGCTTCTGCCGGATGGCGACGCCGAAATCGTCCGGATTGTGGATCGGCAGAACGAACGAGCCGGGCCCGCCGATCACGCAGTCACCGTAATACCGGTCGAGCCGAACGCCCACGCCGGTCGGGCGGATGATGATGGCAAGGCCGTTGACGACGACACCGCTGCGCACTGCGGTATCCCGGGCGGGCACGACCGGTGGCCCGAGATTGTTGGGCCCGTCACCCGAGACATCGATGACGCGCCGCTGACCTAAAAAGGCATTCGTGTCGATCAGGCCGCTCGCATAGGTCAGCGCATTGGAAATGGACGTGCCCCGGCGCGTGGTGATGGGCTTTGCAGCGATGTCGTCCGCAAAGGCCGCGGCGTCGGCTGCCGATGCAATCACGCGCCAGTCGACGCGTGAGCTCTCGTTGACGCTGCCGGCCCACTCGAAATAGCTGATGGCGATCCGACCGATCAGCCCACCGCGGACCGCATCGATGAATTCCCTGTGACGCAGGGCGTCCAGATAGCCGGCGCGCTGGATGCGGGCCTCCTCGAGATCCATCGATCCGGACATGTCGACAGCCAGAACCAGTTCGACATCGACCTCGCGGCCGGCAGGCTCGGCCGCCGTCCAGACGGGGCTCGCTCCGGTCAGATCGGGGCCCGGTCGAAGGGCCTCGCCGGAAAGGCCGAGCAGCAATGCAATTCCCGCCAAGATCATGTCATCCAATCCCCGCTTCGCACCGTAGAAGCGAACATTAACACAACGGGTGATGGCGGCGACCGGTAAGCGGCTGCAGGATGTCAACACTTGGTGAGACCATTAATTTTGAGAACGAGATGTGTGGCACGCCAAGCGCGCCCGCGTATGAGGAGTTGAAATGCTTTTCAAGGACACGACGGACGTCGGTCTGATCGACCGATTCCAACTGGGCGCATTCCGCTATTTCATGCGGTATACCGATCCGGTGACGGGCCTGGTGGCCGACAGTTCGCAGGAGGGTTCGCCGGCCAGCATCGCGGCCACGGGCTTCGGCCTGTCTGCACTGCCGGTCGGGGTGGAGCGGGACTGGTTGTCGCGCGAAGACGCTGCCATGCGGGCGCTGAAAACCCTGCGCTTCCTGCGGGACAGCGAGCAGAGCCGCGATACGCTCGCGACCGGTTACAAGGGGCTCTACTACCATTTCCTGGATATGAAGACCGGACAGCGGGCATGGCGGAGCGAGATCTCGCTGATCGACAGCGCGCTGCTGATCGCGGGCGTCATCACGGTGGGCGCCTATTTCTCCGAGAATACGCCTGCCGAGAAGGAAATCCGCGATATTGCCGACATGGTCTATGCGCGCGCCAACTGGGCCTGGGCACTGGACGAGCAGGATACGCTTGCGCTTGGCTGGAAGCCGCGGAGCGGATTTCTTCCGTTTCGGTGGCACGGCTACAGCGAGGCGATCATCCTCTACACGCTGGCGCTCTCATCGCCCTCCTACCCGATCCCGCCCAAGAGCTATCTGAGCTTCGGCAATCAGTGCGACTGGAAAGAGGCGTTCGGCAAACCGTATCTCTATGCGGGGCCGCTGTTCATTCACCTCTTCTCGCATGCCTGGATCGATTTTCGTGGCATCCGCGATGCGGCAATGACCGAGCATGACAGCGACTACTTCGAGAACACGCGCCTGGCGATCGAGGTGCAGCGCGACTACGCGGCGCGCAACCCCGAAGCGTTCGTCGGCTACGGCAAGGACTGCTGGGGCCTGACGGCCTGTGACGGTCCGGAACGGTCTCGGCGTCTGCGCGATGGTCGCCAGCAGCATTTTTCCGGTTATGCCGCACGGGGTGCGCCGTCCGGACCGGACGACGGAACGCTGGCCCCCTGGGCGCCGCTCGCCTGCCTGCCGTTCGATGAAGGCGCAGCGCTTTCGGGAACGCGGCACATCCTCAGTGCCTATCCCGGTGTCGTCGATGAGGACGGTTTTATCGGCAGCTTCAATCCGAGCGTCCCCGCCCGCACGGCGGAGGGCTGGATGAACACGCGCCGCATCGGTCTCGACCAGGGACTTCTCCTGATGATGATCGAGAACCATCGAACCGGGTTCTTTTGGAACCTGCTGCGACAGTCGGCGCCGATCCGGCGCGGGTTGAAGCGTGCGGGCTTTACGGGCGGCTGGCTTTAGCCCGGACCGATCGATCCGGGCCATCTTGCGTCCGCCTCAGGTCTTGGGGACAAAGCGATCGTTGATCGCGCCGGAAACGGTCCCAAGGACAAGCCAGAACGCGAGCGTGGTCGCGAGCGCGGCGACCGCGAACTCCGCACCGAGAACGGCGGGTACCGGACTTGCAAGATCGCCGGGCTGGGGCGCGCCGTAGAGATGAGGCACGGCGAGAAGGCCCAATCCGGCCGCCTTGGCCCAGATCTCTTTGCGAAGCGCGATGATGCCGAGGCCGATCGCCGAGAGCACCGTCGTCATGAGCCACCAGGTCTGGCGATCAGCGAGATCGCCTGCCGGGAAGCCCGGGAGCTCCGGCGGCAGACCCAATGCCGGCAGCAGGTGAACCGACAGCCAGCCCAATGCGCCCCAGGCAAGGCCGGTGCGCAAGGTCGGTGGCCTGCCCAAGGCGATGCCGAGGCCGCCGAGGATGAGGCCGAAACCGGCCCCCGTCACCAGGTTGGCGATCAGCGTGCCGGAGAAACGGCTCATGCCGAACAGGGTGCCGCCTTCTTCGTGTTCCGCGCCGTCATGTGCGTAGGCGGCCGGGATCGGGTCAAGAGCGGCGGCGAGGGACTGGAGAAACGTGTCGCTTGCTCGCGACGAATGCTCGTGAGCGGGCGTCGCGCCCGATCCGGGTGCAGCCTCGTAGGTTTCGGCTTTCAAGATGAGGGGCGTGAGCCGAAGTTCCTGTGCGGCTGTCATGAAAATGCCGGCAATGAGGCCCGCGCAGATGGCGGCCAGCAGGGTTCTGACGATCATGGATAGTCCTTTGAAGCAGCGCCTTGCGGCCTGCTTTGTCCTGTTGTGATTCGGATCGATACGTGGCCCCGGCACGCGGGCGATGCGGTGCTGCCGAGCGGGCGCGCGAAGGCGATCCCGACAGGGCCTGTCTTCCTTGCCGCACCGGCTATCGCACGCGCGTCTTCTCGGCCGGTCCGCTCAGGCGGACGCAGCCCGACCGTTTGCCTCGGCCACGGTCAGCGTTCGGTCGGAGATCCCAAGCCTAGTGGCAGGGGAAACCGAACGAGTGGCGGACGTCGTGCGCGGTGTCGTGCAGCGCCGACGAATGGGCGAGGCCCGCTCCGAACACCAGAAACGCCCCGATGAACAGGGACAGCAAAGCCGCGATCATGCGGTCATTGAGGGAAAGCGAAACGCCCGATGCGTTGGTAACAGCCATGACAACCTCCGTGATGGCACCGTGGGACATGTCCCACTCCTTTGGGCGATATGCCCGACATCAATCGGCAGGTTTCCTGGCTCGCGGCGTCTGATGCCTTCCGGCATCGTCGGATCCTTCTCGCCTTCCCGCAGGTCCGGGCGTGCCCGTCTCCACAGTGGCTTCTACCGGATGCCCGGTATGAAAGACCCTGACCGCTCTACAGTCGCGGGGTCGGCCGTGATGAAGGTGCCGCACTGGGTCCACCCGTCACGTTCCCATTTACTCCCCGAATGGTTCGACATCCGGAGAACCTCTTGATGCGGGTCACTATGACGGGTGCAGGGCGCCTGTCAATCGACTGTTTGCTCGCGTCGTCCGTCGTCCCCTGGGAGCGTTGCCGCAAGGGCCGCCAGCTGGTCGGCGCATTTGCCCCAACCCTCGTGAAAACCCATCTGCTCATGGGCATCGCGATCTGTCTTCGTCCAATGGCGGACGCGAGCGGTGTAGAGCGTTCCCCCGTCTGCGGGATCGAAGGTGATGATGCCGGTCATGAAGGGTTTTTCGGAGGGTGTCCACGCGTCGATATAGGCATCGGTGAAGACGATCTTCCGATCGGGGACGATCTCGAGGTAGACGCCCCGATTGGGCATTTCTTCGCCTTCGGGGCTCTGCATGACGATGAGGTTCCCGCCGCCGACGCGCAGATCCACCTCGGCCGCGGCAATGGTCCAGGGTGGCGGAACGAACCACTGCTGGATCAGCGCAGGCTCCGTCCAGCACCGGAACAGGGCGTTCGGCGTGGCGGCGATGTGGCGGGTGATGACGAGGTCGCGATCGTCGGCGGCAGTGGCTTGGGTCATGCGCGGGATCCTGGAGCGGCGGGTCTTCCTGCCGAGTTTCCGTCATTGCGGCGTGACTGTCGAGACCCTGGCGAGAGGCATTGCCCCGACCCCGACATCATGGACCGGCGGGCGAGGACTGGATCTTGACGATCGTCGCGGTCCAGCGCGGCGCGTCCGGTGGGCCGGTCTTCGGCGATGGGAAGACGAGCGTCGTGCGGAGCGCGGCGGAATGGCCGGGTGATATCCGGGCAATCACCAGAGCGTCGTCGCGGCCGATCGTACGGCACGCGCCGCCGGGGCAATCGTCGAGCGTCACGTCGAGGGTAAAATAGTCGAGGAAAGCCGCGCTGTCGTTGTGGATCGTGGCCGTTACGACATAGCTGCTGGCCGGCGTGCTCTTCTCGAATGTCAGGTTTTCCAGCCGGATTTCGGTTGGCGCAATCCTGTCGACGGGGCGGTCCGCCGTGACGGGCGATACGGGGTCGCGGGGTCTAGCATTGTCATCCATGCGCCAGACAACGAAAGCGCTGATCAGCCCGATGGCGACGAGCACGGAGAGCGCCGGCTCGGCAATCCGGCGAAAGCGCGGATTGCGAATGGCAAGGCCGACAATCAGAAGGCTTGCGCCAGCAAGCAATATCCACACCATGAACGGCCTCCCCATGTGGGTTCATATAGGGGCGCCCATGTCGGGGTCAAAGCGCGGGGCCGGATAGATGCGGGAACAAAGGGTGGGTGGTCTAGTTCTCCCAGCGCAAGAACACCGTTTGAACCGGCGCGCGGATCCATCGCGCGCGGACCATCCAAAGGAGAGAACAATGGCAGCGAAAGCACTCGAAGATCTGTTCCACGACATGCTCAAGGACGTCTACTATGCCGAACGCAAGATCGTGAAGACACTTCCGAAGATGGCCCGCGGCGCACAGAGCCCCGAACTGAAGGCTGCATTCGAGAAGCATCGGGAAGAAACCGAAGGTCAGATCGAACGCCTGCAGCAGGTCTTCGAGATCTTCGGCAAGCGTGCGACCGGCAAGACCTGCGCCGCGATCGAAGGCATTATCGAGGAAGGCGAAGAGGTTCTTGAGGAATTCAAGGGATCGCCCGCCGTCGACGCAGGGTTGCTCGCCACGGCGCAGGCCGTCGAGCACTATGAAATGGCCCGCTACGGCACGCTGAAGACGTGGGCCGGTCTGCTGGGTCTCGACGAAGCGGTGAAGCTGCTCGACGAGACGCTGAAGCAGGAAGAAAAGACCGACGCCGACCTGACGACGCTGTCGAAGGCCGTCAATGCCAAGGCGATGGACAAGGCGAAAGCCGCCTAAGCTTGGTCTTTCCAGTTCATTGATGACGCCGGCCGGAGCTCTCCGCGCCGGCGTTTTCATGTCTTCAAGAAACCTCAACGCTGAAGGCTGATCCAATAGGCGCCTTCAAAGGGGACGGCCGCGAACCGTCTGTTGATTTCGGCAAGCGTCGCTTCGGGATCCAGATCCGCGAAAAGCTCCGGCCGCAGCCAGCGGGCGAAGGCCTCGGCTGCCAGTATATTGAGCGGGACCGCGTTGAAGAAGTTCCACAAGCCATGGACCCGGCCGTCGCGAACAGCCTTGAGGTTGGACAGTATGGGTGAGGCGACGACCCGCGTCAGTGTCTGGCGGGCATCGTCGCTGGTCACGCCTGGCCCGATGGAGAACGCGCTGTACGTGCCGCCGGGTGACCCTGTGGCGATGTAGACATCGGGATTGGCGGCGATCAGATACTCCGTGCTGATGACACCGCCCTGCGCCGGGAGATTGCCATCGGCGATGTTCCGGCTGCCGGTCAGGCCGATGAACGCTCCCAGGCCCCCTGTGCCGTAGGCGTAGCAGCACGTCTCCGGGTTGGGAAAAGCATCCATGAGCACCGTCGGGCCGGGTGCGGTTGTCTGCGCCACGCGATCGCGGATGCGCTGCAGGTGCGTCTCGTAGAACGTTGCAAAGGCTTCGGCCTGGGCTTCGCGATCGAGAACCGTGCCGAGGAGACGCATGGCGGACGGCGTGTTCTTCAGCGCGTCGCTGTTGAAATCGACGATGACGACCGGAACGTCGGTGCTTTCGAGATAGTCGATCGCACGCTTGCCAAGCTCGGTATGGGCCTGCCAGTTCGCCATGATCGCCAGATCCGCTTTCAGCGAAAGCATCGTTTCGAGAGACAGGCCGTCTCCCGTACCATCCCCGATGATCGGTAGCTTGGCGATATCGGGGAACTGCTTCTCGAAGGCCGCGTAGATGTCCGGATTGTCCGCCTTCATATCGCCAGACCAGCCCGCAAGAAGGCTGACGGGATCCGGGTGAAGAAGGGAGAGGGCGACGAGGTTGAATCCGCTGCCCAAAAGGATCGCCTTCGGCTTTTTCCCGATCGTCACGATGTGTCCGAGAGAGTCCTTCACTGTCAGCGGATAGGTCGTCGCCATCGCCGAGCCGGATGACACGATGCTGCCGAGCGTCATGAAACAGACGAGAACGGCAAAGAGCGGGCGGCGCAGCATCGACCTCAATGTCCCTGCTGCGTGGCCGGGCCGCGCTGGCTCGGCAAGGCACAGAGAGCGCCGCAGCTCGGAATGCCCGGGAGCAGGTAGCGCAGGCAGCACACCTTGCGGCGGCAAACCGTGGTCTCGCCGGCGGGCTCATGCCGCAGACAGCCGCGGAACGGATTTGCCGACCCGTCGGCCAGAGCAGGCTGCTCGAACAGCTGCCGTGCGGCCCAGCCGTCGCTGTCGCGCGTCGGTGCCGTCGTGTTGAAGGCATAGTCGATGTAGACGGCCGCGTTGTTCCAGGCGAGTTTGGGCGCAAGGCCCGCTGCGGACTTGAGGGCTGCCACCACGGCCGCGAGATGCTGGTGGACGAGCGGGACGACATAACCGTCGACGCCCTCCTGCCGGTTGCCCTCGCTCCAGTCGCCTTCGGTTTCCAGGCCGAAGGCGCGGGGAAGGCCATCGTCTGCCAGCGCGATCGTCATCCTGTCGAGATCGATCGGCAGGACGTAGTCCGCCCGGCGGGCCACGATGAAGGGAATCGTCAAGGCGGCGAAGTAGTAGAGCGACCACATGGAGACGACAGCCCGGCGGTCATGGCCCCCGTGCGTCTGGGCATATCGGTCGAGCGCGCCGGCAAATGCGGCCGACGCGAAGAACCCGGCAAGCGGCTGCGCGCCCGCCAGATCCCGTGACAGCATCATTTTTTCGCCGCACCAGGCATGTTCGCCGGTGAAGATGGACTTCAGTTCCGGCGGGCGGAACGCGTCGGTCGATGTGGAGGAGGGGGGCATGTCCATCTGCGGCTACCAGCTGTACTTGAGCGAACCGATCACGGTGCGCCCCTGGTCGCGATAGCAGAAACCCGCCGAGCACACGGCATCACGCCGATCGAACAGATTTGTGGCGTTCACTTGCAGTTTCAGGCCCTCGTATTTTTTGTCGATGGCGGCAAAGTCGTAGTGCACGGCGGCATCGAAGAGGACCCGCGACGCATTCTTCACGGTGTTGCTGTCGTTGCCGAAGCTCGATCCGATAAAGCGGGCTCCGCCGCCGATGCCCAGGCCGTGAGCGATGGTGCCCTCGGGAAGATCGTAGTTCGCCCAGACGGACGCCATGTGCATGGGCACTGACGACACGAAGTTTCCCTGGCTCTCCTCGGGTCCCTCGACGATCTTCATATGCGTGTACGTGTAGGATGCCGTCAGGGAAAGACCGTTGTCGAGGCTTGTCGTGGCCTCCAGTTCCAGCCCCCGGGATCGAAGCTTGCCGCGCTGCACCTGAATGTTCTCGGGCCCCGTCGGAAGGTTTACGACCTCATAATAGAGGCCATTGTCCTGATCGATGTTGAAGAGTGCGGCGGTCAGAAGCGTGTTGCTGTCGGGCAGCAGATATTTCACGCCGAGTTCCTGCTGCCGGCTTTCCGTCGGATCGAAGGGCCTGCGTGTCTCCTGATTGATACCCGCATTCGGCGAGAAGGCCGTGGAATAGCTGGCATAGGGCGCGAGGCCGAACTCGGTCTCGTAGGTCAGGCCAACGCGGCCGGAAAAGGCTTTGTCGCGCTGCGCGGTGGTGGTCGTGTCGCCTGTGGCCAGCACGGTATCGTCGGTGTCGGTGTCCACCCAATCGTAGCGACCGCCGAGCGTCAGCGTCCAGGCGTCATAGCGGATCTGGTCCTGCACATAGGTGCCGATCTGCCATTGGTCCTGGACGGAGCGCGTTGAAAAAGGAATGGGATCGACGTCGCGCCCTGCATTGGGATTGGCCGTATCGAGCGGCGGTGCCGTGCCCGCACCATCAAGCGACCGGTAGCGAAGCTTCTGGAAATCGAGGCCGAAGAGCAGCGTATGATCGAAGGCGCCGGTGGAAAACTTCGCCTCGATCTGGTTGTCGATGACACCGGCCGTCAGGCGTTCGTCGAACGTCCCGGCGCTGCTGTCGAGCAGGGAGGGGTCGAGCGCATTGGGTGCATAGGCAAAGGCGTAGTCGGCATCGATGTTGAGGGTCGACAGGCGGGCATTCTGCCGAAAGACAAAGACGTCGTTGATCCGCTGCTCGAATTCGTAGCCGATCCGCGCCTGCTTCTGGACAGAGCTGTTGAAGGCCGGATTGCCGCCGAAAATGTCCGTGACCTCACCGGTCAGGGGATCGTTATAATAGGCAGCAGTCCCACCCGACCGTGTACGGGAATACTCTCCGAGAATCGTCAGCTTGGTGTCCTCGTCCGGCTGCCAGGTGACGGCAGGGGCGATATAGGCTCGGTCATCGGCCACGGACACCTGTTCGGTATCGGCGTCGCGCAGCAGACCCGTCATCCGGTAGGTGACGGGATCCGTCTCATTGACCGGGCCGGAGAAATCGAATTGACCCTGGTAGCGCTGGTTGGTGCCGTATTGCAGCTCGATCTCGTGCAGCGGCTCGATCGTCGGCCGCTTGGTGATGAGGTTGTAGAGGCCGCCGGCGCCCGTTGCTCCGTAAAGCGCAGAGGAGGGCCCCCGCAGGATCGAGACAGCTTCCAGGCCGTAGGGTTCCGTCTTGAACAGCGAGGAGCCGGCGCCCGGCTGGCGCAGGTTGTCGCGGAAGATTCCGGAATAGGTGACGTCGAAGCCGCGCACGGAGAAACTGTCGAAGCGCGGATCGAAGCCGAAGGCCCCGACGCGGGTCCCGGGCGTGTAGGCGAGGGACTCCTGCAGCGACTGCGGATTGCGATCCTCGAGCTGCGCCTGCGTGACCGACGAAATCGACTGGGGCGTCTGGAGAAACGGCGTGTCCGTCTTTGCACCCGTTGCGCTTGCAGTGCCGACATAGCCATCGCCGGTAATCACGCCGCCGCTCCCCCCGGTCACGACGATTTCTTCCAGCACCGTTGCCTGTCCGGTCGACGCATCTTGCGCAAAAGCCGGTCCCTGCAGGTCGCAGAGAACAAGCGTCAGGATCGACGAACTGGTAACGAGGGCTGTACGGATGGGAAAGCGGCTTGGCATGCGACCTGTCTCTCGGTGAAAGATGACTTTCACTATCAAGATTCTGTCGCGCTGCCAGCCCGTAAACATGATAATCTTCATCAAGTTTACGGGCTGTGGGAAATGGGCAACGCCTGTCCCCAGGCGCACAAAGGCCGCCGCGGGCGATCAAGCCCGCGGCGGCCCTTAAAGTCTCAGCCCTTGGCCTGCGAAACCAAAGCCGGCTTATCGCGGTAGACCGTCGGGAAAACGGTCTTCAAGTTTTCGATTTTCGGCAGGTCGTTATAGACGATGTAGGGATAGTCCGGGTTCAGGGTCAGGAAATCCTGGTGGTAGGCCTCCGCCGTATAGAAGCCCTTGAGGTCGTCGACCTCCGTGACGACCTTGTCCGGAAACACCTTCGCCGTGTCGAGCTGCGCGACATAGGCGCTTGCGACCTTCTTCTGCTCGGGGCTGAGCGTGAAGATGGCCGAGCGGTACTGCGTGCCGTGATCCGGCCCCTGATAGTTCAGCTGCGTCGGATTGTGGGCCACGGAGAAGAACACCTGCAGAAGCTGGCCGTAGCTGATCTGCGACGGGTCGAAGGTCACTTCGACGGCTTCGGCGTGGCCGGTCTTGCCGCCGCTGACGGTTTCGTAGGACGCGGTGTCCTTCGCGCCGCCGGAATAGCCGGACACAGCGTTGGTGACGCCCTTCACGTGTTGGAACACGCCCTGCACACCCCAGAAGCAACCGCCGGCAAAGACGGCCTTTTCGGTCTTGGCCGAGGTCTTCACATCGATGCTGGGGGGTGGGATGACGACGGCTTCCTCGGCGGCGCCGGCGCGCACGGCGGTGACGGCGATGATCAGAGCGGTCAGCGCGAACGCACCGAGGACGCCCCCGGTGAGGTTGCGACGGAGATTGGAACGAGAGGTCTTCAACATGCGGCAATCCCTGATGGCGCGAAGGGCTCGATCGGCTGGCGACGCGTCGTGATGTTGCGGGGGTATGGCCGGAATGTGGGCCGATCCGATGCCGGCGTCAAATCGCGATTTCGTGTAGTTTCGCGAGCAAGCGATGTGCCGGATACGCCAGGATCCTCAGGATCAGAATCAGGGCGTTCGTGCAGAGCGTGAACGACGCGGATTTCCTGTATCTTCAGAGTCGCTTGCGGCGGGACGCTGATGCAGGCTTCGATCACGTCTCGGGCCACGTCTCGAGCGCCGACACGGACACGCGGCGAGACGTTCGATGCCGATTGCGACATCGAACGCCATGGCGTCACCCGGCGAAGCGGGCCGACGCCGTCTGGACGCGGCCGCCGGTCAGGCTGTCGCTTCGACCTTCGAGAGAGCGATCTCGGCGCGCGCTGCGAGAATCTGGCGTGCCGCATGGGCTGCTTCGCCGCCCTTGATCACGAAATGATCGGTGAAGAAGCGGATGTGCGCCTCGGACTCCTGGAAATGATGCGGGGTCAGGACCGCGGAGAGCACCGGTACGCCCGTATCGAGAGAAACGCGCATCATGCCGTCGAGCACGGTGGAGGCGACGAAGTCATGCCGGTAGATGCCGCCATCGACGACGAAGGCGGTGCCGAGAATGGCGGAGAACCTGCCGGTTCTTGCCAGGGTCTGCGCGTGAAGCGGGATTTCCAATGCGCCGGGAACGTCGAAGATCTCGACATCGGCCGCGTCGCCGCCAAGGTCCTGCCAGCGGGAGACGAAGGCGTTGACGCACTGGTCGACGATGGCGGAATGCCAGCGCGCGCGGATGACGGCGATTTTCTGTGTGGGGTGGGAGAGGATGGTCATGCAGGTGGCCTTTCAAGGGTTAGCCGTTCGACGGGATCCCTTGGGCGAACACGCGGCCGCGACCAGGCCCATGACGAGCCTGCCCTGCCGTTTGCTCTCTTTCATCCGGACTATACCGTCGGCCCCGGAATCACACCGGATCTGCTGACCTTCATGCCGTGCGGCATATGCCGGCAGACCTGAAGCGCTCGCGGGCTCCAGGCATTTCCGCCTGTTACCGCCGGTGGGGAGTTTCGCCCCGCCCTGAGAACGTACTTGATGACTATAAGCATCTGCAGCAGGGGATCAAATCTACTTTTTTCCCGAAGCGCCATTTTTGCAGAAAACTATTCCCGGACGATGAGGAGGTCGCCTGCCGTGAAGCGCAGGGTTACCGTTTCGCCGATCGCAGGCGGCTTCACGCCGGGGTTGTTGAACGTGTCGAACGAGATGACGCTCTCGCCAATCTTCATCCGCGTGCGGATGACGGAGCCGAGGAAGTTGCTGGCAACCACGCTGCCGGTCAACGCCGTGTCGCCCTTGGCGTCCGCGGCGATGGACCCGGCTTCCGGCCGCAGTGCGAGTGAAACCGTGTCGCCGGCCTTTGCCGCGCCGAGCGGTTCCCGCAGCGTGATGCCCTGGTCACCGATGGCGATGCGGTTTGCCGCAGGGTCCAGCACCGTGGCCTCGATCAGGTTCAACGTTCCGACGAAAGAGGCGACAAAGCGGGTGGCGGGACGGTTGTAGATCTCGAACGGCGTTCCGATCTGGTCGGCGCGTCCCGCATTCATGATGACGATCCGATCGGAAATCGACAGCGCCTCTTCCTGATCATGCGTGACGAAGACGGTGGTGATGCCGAGC
Source organism: Rhizobium sp. Leaf384 (assembly GCF_001424065.1). GTDB lineage: Bacteria > Pseudomonadota > Alphaproteobacteria > Rhizobiales > Rhizobiaceae > Ferranicluibacter. The sequence continues at coordinate 1,075,688 of NZ_LMQE01000005.1, read as the reverse complement.
TTCTGCTGGATCATGCGGATCTCCTCGCGCAGCGAGACACGGATCTTCGCATCCAGTGCCGAGAGAGGCTCATCGAGCAGCAGGACCTGCGGCTTCGGCGCCAGGGCGCGCGCGAGTGCCACGCGCTGCTGTTGTCCGCCGGACATCTGGTAGGGATAGCGATCCGCGAGATGCTCGAGATGGATGAGCGCAAGCATCTCCTTCACACGCGCGTCGATCTCGGGCTTCGGCGCGCCGGCGACCTTGAGGCCGAAGGCAACGTTGTCGCGGACCGTCATATTGGGAAACAGCGCATAGGCCTGGAACACCATGCCGATATTGCGCTGGTTCGGCTTCAGCTCGGTCTGGTTCCGGCCGTTGATCATGATCGTGCCGGAAGAGGGGGTCTCGAAGCCTGCGATCATGCGCAGGACCGTGGTCTTTCCGCATCCGGACGGACCGAGAAACGAGACGAATTCGCCTTTCTCGATCGCCATGTCGAAGTCGTGCACGACCTGCGTCTGGCCGAAGGATTTCCGGATATGGGTCAGGGTAAGAAACGACATGGAGCCTTTGACCTTTATGCCTTGGCGGGGGCGGACTTGCCAAAGCGCGAGACGAGATTGAGGAGGCCCATGGAGAGCCATGTGATGGAGAAGGCGATGACGGCGAGCGCCGACGGTTCGTAGGCCTTGTTGGCGCCGACGAGCTGCAGGTATGGGCCAAACGCCGGACGGTTCAGCAGCGCCGCCATGGTGAACTCGCCCATCACGATGGCAAGCGTGATGAAGGCCCCGGAGAGCACGCCGCTCATGACGTTCGGGAAAATGCAGCGGAACAGGATGGTCCCCCAGCTGGCGCCGAGGCTCTGGGCTGCTTCCGTCAGCGTGCGAACGTCGATCGCCCGCATGGCCGTATCGACGGCGCGGTACATGTAGGGCAGCGACAGGGTGATGTAGGAGAACACCAGCAGCACGTTCGTCCCTGTCGTCGAGCCGGTGAGCGGCAGCACGGAGGACGAATTGTACATGCGCAGATAGCCGAACACGATGACGATGGCGGGAATGACCAGCGGCAGAAGCGTGATGAACTCCACCACCGGCCGCATCTGCGGCAGACGCAGACGCACCCAGTACGCCGTGGGAACGACGAGCAGCATGCCGAAGATGATCGTCAGCAGCGCCATCAGCATGGAGTAGCCGAAGGTTTCGCGGAACTGCATGTCCGAGAACACAGAGCGATAGGCGTCGAAAGAATACTCGCCGCGGCGCATGCGCAAGGAGAATTCGAACGTGCCGATCAGGGGAATGACGAAATAGCTCGCCCCGATGGCCATGGCGATCCAGGCGCCGATGCGGTTCGTTTTCATTTCTGCCACCTCTCGGCGCGCATGCGCAGCATGAGGTAGAGCACGTTGGACACGCCGGTGATGACGATCATGCCGAGCGCGATGGCATAGCCGAGGTTCGGATTGTGGAGAACGTCGCCGCGGATCTGCGCATAGAGCAGGATCGGCACAATATTGAGCGAACTGCCGGTCAGCGCATAGGCGGTGGCGATGGCGCCGAAGGCATTGGCAAACAGGAGGAGCGTCGTGCCGAGCAGGCTCGGCCAGAGAATCGGCAGGGCAACCATGGTCCAGTATTGCCGGTTGGTCGCGCCCAGGATCTCGGAGGCTTCGCGCCATTCCTTCTTCATGCCGTCGAGCGCCGGCGTCAGGATGAGGACCATCAGCGGAATCTGGAAATACATATAGGTCAGCGTCAGGCCGGTGAAGCTGAGGAGATTGAAGCCGGTGGAATAGAGATTGAAGCCGAACCAGTCACGCAGAAGCACGGTTGCCAGCCCTGTGCGGCCGAGGGTGGCCAGAAAGGCGAAGGCGAGGGGAACGCCTGCGAAATTCGAGGCGACACCGGAAAAGGTGAGGAGGGTCGAGCGCACCGCGGTCGGCAGTCCGCCAAGCACGACCGCCCAGGCCAGGAAGAAGCCGATCAGCGCGCCGCCTAGAGCCGAAGCCAGCGAGATGCGGATCGAGATCCAGTAGGCCGACAGGATCGACGGTGTGAACAGGTCGGTGATGTTCTTGAACGTCAACTGCCCGTCGGGCGTGAAGAAGGCGCCGATGACCAGATAGAAGGTCGGCGCCAGCAGGAACAACACGGCAAAGAGCATGAAGGGCGCGATGCCCAGCCAGTCGATGATCCGGTCCTTGTTGATGCTGGGGACCGATTTCGGGATCGGCGTTGTCATTGTGCTCATCGGCGAGCTTTCGTTCGGGAGGTCGTATGGCGAGCCTCCCCGCAGTGTGCGGAGAGGCGGTTGTCGGATGCTGGACGCGATCCGGCTTACTTGACGTTGGCGCCGACGACGCTGTCCCACTTGCCGGTGATTTCGGCCTTGGCAGCCGCCTGCTCGTCGAGCGTCGGGAACACGGCCTTCTCATAGGCAGCGGCCGGCGGCAGCTTGTCGAGCATTTCCTTCGGGATCTTGTTGTTCTTGGCCAGGTCGTTGAAGCGGATCGGGTGGCAGTAACCCTTCAGCCAGCCAAGCTGACCTTCGTCGGAATAAAGGTATTCCATCCAGAGCTTCGCGGCGTTCGGATGCGGGGCGAAGGCGGAGATGGCCTGAACGTAGACGCCGGCGACGACGCCGCTCGTGGGAACGACGACCTCGACCGGCGGGTTGCCGTTGAGGCTGTCGCGCCAGGAGAGACCGTTATAGTCCCAGGCGATGACGATCGGGGTCGAGCCCTGTGCAAGCGATGCCGACTTGCCGATGACGGGCACGAGGTTGCCGGCCTTGTTCAGTTCGCCGAAGTAGGCGAGACCAGCGGTGCCGGCCTTCGTCGCATCCTTTTCGCCGGCCGCAAGGCCCGCCGCGTAGACAGCCTGAACGGCCTGGTTGGACGCGCGCGGGTCGCCAGCGAGCGCAACGCCGTTGGCGTAGTCGGCCTTCTTCAGGTCGGCCCAGTCCTTCGGCACGTCCTTGACGATGTCGGTGTTCACGACGAAGGAAAGCACGCCATAATAGTCGCCGTACCAGTAGCCTTCGGCATCCTTGGCGCTGTCGGGGATCGAGTCCCAGGTCGAAACCTTGTAGGGCTGGATCAGGCCTTCGGCCTTGGCCGACGGGCCGAAGGAGAGGCCGACGTCGATCACGTCGGGCGCCTGCGGGCCCGTATTGCCCTTGTTGGCCTTGATCGCCTCGATCTCGTCACCTGAGCCGGCGTCGGGGTTCAGTTCGTTGACCTCGAGGCCGTACTTGGCTTTGAAGCCGGCGATGACGTCGCCATAGCCGCACCAGTTGTGCGGAAGCGCGATGGTTGTCAGCGTGCCTTCCTTCTTGGCGGCAGCGATCAGCTCCTCGCTCGGCGCAGCGGCGGCAAGGGCGGTGGAGGCGACAAGCATCGCCGATGTCAGCGACAGAAGGCGGTGGGTCTTTGACAGCACGAAAGTCTCCTTGGGTTTGTTAGGCGGCGGGTTTGTTAGGCGGGTGGTTTGTTAGGCCGGGGTTTCCGACCCGGTGGGTCAAGCTGATAGAGCGGCGTCATGAAGCTTCTATGACAGTCGCGGTGGACGGTTTCAGGCTTTGTTTCCCGGCTAAACCCCTGTCTTCAGGGTTGGCGTTGCCGGGTATCCGATTTCACCCCTTTTTCTCCTGAAAAGGCTTTCGAAACAACGGTGTGGCGTCGAACAACGTCTCCAGCGCCTTCATCCGGTCCCGGGTTTCCTCCCAGATCGAGTTCTGGACGGCTTCGATCAGCGCCTCGACGGTGAAGAGGGTAACGACGGAGCTGTCCCAGGCCGACGGCGCCTCGATGTGAACGCGAAAGACCTTGGCCGCGGACTTGGCGACAGGGGAAGACCACTGATCCGTAAACAGGATGATCTCTGCGCCGCGGGCGCGAGCAGCCTTTGCCATCGTCTCCAGTTCCTGCTCGTAGCGCCGGATGTCGAACACGACGAGAACGTCGCCTTTCTTCATGTCGAGCACGTAGTGGGGCCAGGGGCTGGAGCCGGACGCGATCAGGGTGATGCCGGCGCGGATCACCTGCAGATGCGTGAAGACGTAGTCGGCCAGCGTCCGCGTGATCCGCCCGCCGATCAGGTAGACGCGCCGCTTCGGGTCTGCGACGAGCGCGGCGGCGCCGTCGAAATCCTGCGTTTCCATCTGCGCAAGCGTGGCGCGCAGATTGTTGATGGTGGCGTCGGCGAAACGGTTGAGAATGTGCGTGCCGGGTGCATTCGTCGCCCACCGATCATGCTTGCTGATCGGGTTGGAGATCGTCGCTTCCAGCTCCTGGTGCAGCCGGGCCTGAAAGTCGGGAAAGCCGCGAAAACCGAGTTTCTGTACCATGCGCGCAACGGTGGGCGTCGAGACGCCCGCGTTCTCGGCCACGGTCGTGATGCTGCCGAGCCCGGAAACGGGATAGTTGTCGAGCAACGTTTCCGCCAGTTGCTTCTCCGCCCGCGTCAATGCGGTGAAGTTCGCGGCGATCACGTCCGACACCGTCTTGTGTGTTTCGGTGCTGATCACGATTTTCCCCTGAGGCCGATCTTCGCCAGCCTTGTGTGACAGAGTAAACATCGCTGTCACAATCGGAGTCAATGGGGTGTGTGAAGAGATCGTTTCAGTTTGCAATTGACAGACACGGAATTGTGAAGAATTCTCTTCAGTCAGTGGGACCCGTCATGACGGCGGGCGAAGGACGGAGCCGGGTGTGGGTGCGCTTTTGACCGTCGAGGATGGTGCGCCGGTGGCGCTGGAGAATGCGGAGGCTGGTTCCCGCATCCTTCTCGTCTGTGAGCATGCCTCGCGGCGTCTCCCGGAGCGGCTGGGCACGCTCGGGCTTTCGGCGGAAGCGCTCGAGAGCCATATCGCCTGGGACCCGGGCGCCCTGGCCGTTTGCCGGCTGCTGACGCACGCGCTCGATGCAACGCTTTTCTACCAGCGCTTTTCCCGGCTTGTCTACGATTGCAACCGCCCGCCGGACTCGCCGAGCGCGATGCCTCGCCTCAGCGAGATCTTCGATATTCCGGGCAATGCCGCGCTGTCGGACGCCGAGCGTCTGGTGCGCACGCAGGAGATCTACAGCCCGTTCCGCACGAGCCTGTCCGATCTCATCGCTGCACGGGTTGCAAATGGTCGGCCGCCCGTTATCGTCACGCTGCACTCCTTCACGCCCGTCTGGCACGGGCGGCCGCGGGAGGTCGAGGTGGGCATCCTGCATGATAGCGACCGTCGGCTCGCCGATGCGTTTCTGAGCGATGCCGCCGGAGACGACGCCTTCGTTACCCGTCGCAACGAGCCCTACGGGCCGCAGGACGGCGTGACGCATACCTTGATCGAGCACGGCGTCCACAATGGCCTGCTCAACGTGATGATCGAGATCCGCAACGATCTCATCGCAACCAAAGACGGTCAGAGGGTCCTGGCCGGCTATATCGGGACTCATCTGGGCAGAGCCCTGGCGAGTCTCGAAATTTAAAAAGACCCGGGGAGCGGCTTGTCCGCGGAAACCGTTCCCGCCCGGTTGGCGGGAGCACTGGCACGACTGCGTGAAGACCTCGGAAAGAACCTGAAAAGCGGGGCACACGCAGCACGATCAAGCGTTGCAGCGTCCGTGCGCCATGAGGGTCGCGCGCCGCTGCACCGGCATCCGGCAATACCGCCCGGCGCCGAGCGTTCAGAGGGGAAAATCATGTCCGACTATAGCGACGTCGACAAGCACGCGGACCTTCAGGTCCTGCATTCCATGGGGTACGCGCAAGAACTCGAGCGGCGGATGAGTTCGTTTTCCAATTTCGCCGTGTCCTTTTCGATCATCTGCATTCTTTCCGGCGGCATCAATTCGCTGGCGCAGGCGACCGCCGGGGCAGGCGGTGCCGCGATCGGTATCGGCTGGCCGATCGGCTGCTTCGTCTCCTTCGTCTTCGCCGTCGCCATGGCGCAGATTTCGTCGGCCTACCCGACGGCCGGCGGGCTCTACCACTGGGGGTCGATCCTCGGCAACCGCTTCACGGGCTGGCTGACCGCCTGGTTCAACCTGCTCGGGCTCGTCACCGTGCTCGGCGCCATCAATGTCGGCACCTACTATTTCTTCATGGGCACGTTCGGCACCCCGTATTTCGGGCTGGAGAATGGCATCACCATCCAGATGCTGTTCCTGGTGGTCATCACCGGCCTGCAGGCGCTGATCAACCACATGGGCATCGGCGCAACGGCGAAGCTCACGGATTTCTCCGGCTACCTGATCTTCGTCACCGCCATCCTGCTGTCGCTGGCCTGCCTGATTTCCGCCGACAGCTACGACATCGCCCGTCTCTTCACCTTCTCCAACTTCTCGGGCGCGGCCGGCGGCGATGTCTGGCCGGAGACGTCCTCCGCCTGGGTCTTCCTGCTCGGCCTGCTGCTGCCGATCTACACGATCACCGGCTACGACGCGTCGGCCCACACGTCCGAGGAAACGGTCAAGGCGGCGACATCGGTGCCACGCGGCATGATCTCCTCGGTGCTCTGGTCGGCCCTCTTCGGCTACATCATGCTGTGCTCCTTCGTGCTGATGATCCCGGCACAGGCGCCGCTTGCCGACGGCACCGTCGTCGACGGCATGACGGCCGCCGCGGCGCAGGGCTGGAACGTGTTCTTCTGGTCGATGGATACCCAGATGAACCCCATCGTGAAGGATGTGCTCTATCTCGCGATCCTGCTCTGCCAATGGCTTTGCGGCCTCGCGACGGTCACCTCCGTCTCGCGCATGATCTTCGCCTTTTCGCGGGACGGCGGCTTGCCGGCCTCGAAGGCCCTCGCCAAGGTCAGCCCGAAATTCCGGACGCCGGTTTCGGCCATCTGGACCGGGTCGATCCTCTCAGTGCTGTTCGTCTGGGGTTCCTCGCTGATCACCATCGGCGAGACGCCGGTCTACACGATCGTCGTTTCCTGCACGGTCATCTTCCTCTTCTTCTCCTTCGCCATTCCGATCACACTCGGTCTGTTTGCCTGGGGGACGTCCAAGTGGCCCGCACAGGGACCATGGAACCTCGGCGAAGGCGTGTTCAAGCTCTTTGCGGGCCTGACCGTGCTGGCCATGATTCTGATCTTCGTCCTCGGCGTTCAGCCGCCGAACACCGCGGCGCTCTATGTCACGGTCGGCTTCCTCCTTTTGACCGGCGTGATCTGGTTCGGCTTCGAAAAGCGCCGCTTCCGTGGTCCGCCGATCGGCGAGGAGGTCAAGCGTCGCGCGGCCGAGATCGCGGCAGCCGAAAAGGCCGTCGGCCAAGCGTAGCACCCCCGCCCGACACGGCGGCACCCGATATGCCGGGTGCCGCCCCGCACACCCCTTTGAGCTTCGACCCACGCAGACAGGATGCCCGATGACATATTCGTTCGAAGACCTGAAGACCGACGTCGCCGAGGGGCGGATCGACACGGTTCTCGCCTGCCAGATCGACATGCAGGGCCGCCTGATGGGCAAACGCTTCCAGGCCGAATACTTCGTCGAAAGCGCCTTCGAAGAGACCCACAGCTGCAACTATCTGCTGGCGACCGATCTCGAGATGGAGACGGTGTCCGGGTACAAATCGACGAGCTGGGAGTCCGGCTATGGCGACTATACGATGAAGCCCGATCTGAGCACGCTTCGCCGGATTCCCTGGCTCGAAGGCACGGCGCTGGTGCTCTGCGACATGCTCGACCATCACACGCACGAAGAGGTCCCGCACTCTCCACGCGCCATCCTGAAGCGGCAGGTGAAGCGGCTGGAAGCCATGGGGCTCAAGGCCTTCATGGCGAGCGAACTCGAATTCTTCCTGTTCGACCAGTCCTATGATCATGCCCGCGAAAGCGGCTATCGCGACCTGAAGCTCGTCAGCGGTTACAACGAGGACTACCATATCTTCCAGACGACCAAGGAAGAGGACGTGATGCGCGCGATCCGCAAGGGCCTGCAGGGAGCGGGTATCCCGGTCGAAAACTCCAAGGGCGAGGCGTCGGCGGGACAGGAAGAAATCAATGTCCGCTATGCCGAAGCGCTGGCTATGGCGGACCGGCACGTCATCATCAAGAACGGCTGCAAGGAGATTGCCTGGTCCAAAGGCAAGGCCATCACCTTCCTGGCCAAATGGCACATGAACGCGGCGGGCTCGTCCTCGCACATCCACCAGTCGCTCTGGAGTCTCGACGGCAAGACGTCCCACTTCTTCGACAAGAAGGGTGAATACGGCATGTCGGACACCATGCGCCACTACGTCGCCGGCCTGCTGACCCATGCGGGCGAGATCACCTATTTCCTCGCGCCCTACATCAATTCCTACAAGCGCTTCATGGCCGGCACCTTCGCACCGACCAAGGCCGTCTGGTCCAAGGATAACCGCACGGCAGGATACCGGCTCTGCGGTGAAGGTACGAAGGGCATCCGCATCGAGTGCCGGGTCGGCGGTTCCGACCTCAACCCCTATCTCGCGATGGCTGCCTTGCTCGCCGCCGGGATCGCCGGGATCGAGGGCAAGCTGGAGCTCGAGGCGCCCTTCGTGGGCGACGCCTATTCCGGCAAGGACATTCGCGAGATCCCGAAGACATTGCGGCACGCGACGGACCTCATGACGCATTCGTCCATGCTGCGGGCGGCGTTTGGCGACGCGGTGATAGACCACTATACGCGAGCCGGCACTTGGGAGCAGGAAGAGTACGATCGCCGCGTCACGGATTGGGAGGTCGCGCGCGGTTTCGAGCGCGCGTGATTGCAAAACCCGTCGGGGTGCGCCATGTCTCGGCATCCCCCGCGTCGAGACGACGGCCTGCGGGCCGACTTCCTCTGGAGTTGATGATGACGATGATTCAATGCATTTCGCCGGTCGACGGCTCGGTCTATGCCGAGCGCGAGGCCATGCCCTACGAGGCTGCGGCCGCGGCCGTCGCCCGCGCGCGCAGGGCACAAAAGATGTGGGCGAAACGACCGCTCGAGGAGCGCGTGCAACTCGTGCTCAAGGGCGTGACCCGGCTGAACGAGATGGCGGACGAGGTAGTGCCGGAGCTTGCCTGGCAGATGGGACGTCCGGTCAAGTATGGCGGCGAGTTCCGCGGCTTCAACGAGCGCTCCAATTACGTCGCCTCGATCGCCGCCGACGCCATGAAGCCGATGGTGATCGAGGAGAGCGAGCGTTTCGAGCGCCGGATCGTGCGCGAGGCGCATGGCGTCGTTTTCGTCATCGCGCCCTGGAATTATCCTTACATGACCGCGATCAACACGATCGCGCCCGCTCTGATGGCCGGCAATGTCGTGGTCATCAAGCATGCGAGCCAGACGCTGCTGGTCGGGGAGCGCATGGTGCGCGCCTTCACCGAGGCCGGCATGCCCGAGGACGTGTTCCAGAACCTGTTCCTCGATCATGAGACAAGTGCGCGCCTGATCGCCGCCAAGGCCTTCGACTTCGTCAACTTCACGGGCTCCGTGGAGGGTGGGCGATCCATCGAGCGCGCGGCAGCGGGCACCTTTACCGGTCTCGGGCTCGAACTGGGGGGTAAGGATCCGGGCTATGTCCTGGAGGATGCCGATCTCGATGCGGCGGTCGACACGCTGATGGATGGCGCGACCTACAATTCCGGCCAGTGCTGCTGTGGCATCGAGCGCATCTACGTGCATGAAAGTCTCTATGACGATTTCGTGGAGAAGTCGGTCGCCTGGGTTTCGAACTACAGGCTCGGCAATCCACTGGATCCGGAAACGACCCTCGGTCCGATGGCCAACAAGCGCTTCGCCGCAGTGGTGCGGGCGCAGGTCGCCGACGCCATCGCAAAGGGCGCGCGCGCCATGATCGACCCGAAGCTGTTTCCCACCGATGACGGCGGCGCCTATCTCGCGCCCCAGATCCTCGTCGACGTGGACCACTCGATGGAGTTCATGACCGAGGAAACCTTTGGCCCGGCCGTCGGCATTATGAAGGTCAGGAACGACGCCGAGGCGCTCGCCCTGATGAACGACTGCAAATACGGGCTGACCGCATCGCTCTGGACGCAGGACCCGGAACGCGCAGCCGACATCGGCGCCGAGATCGAGACAGGCACCGTCTTCATGAACCGCGCCGACTACCTGGATCCCGCGCTCTGCTGGACCGGCGTCAAGGAGACCGGTCGCGGCGGTTCGCTCTCCGTCTTCGGCTTTCACAATCTGACCCGGCCGAAATCCTACCATCTGAAGAAAGTCACGGCATGACCATTACCGCTAACTGGAGCTACCCGACCGCCATCAAGTTCGGGGCAGGGCGAATCAAGGAACTCGCGGAGCATTGCAAGGCCGTCGGCATAGAGCGCCCGCTGCTGGTGACGGATCGTGGCCTGGCGCCGATGGCGATCACGCAGAACGCCCTCGATCTTCTGGAGGCCGCCGGCCTCGGTCGCGCCATCTTCGCGGATGTCGATCCCAATCCCAACGATCTGAACCTGGAAGCTGGCGTAAAGGCTTTCCACGCCGGCGGGCACGATGGCGTCGTTGCTTTCGGTGGCGGCTCGGGGCTCGACCTCGGCAAGGCCGTTGCCTTCATGGCGGGCCAGACACGGCCGGTCTGGGACTTCGAGGACGTGGGCGACTGGTGGACGCGCGCGTCCGTTCCCGGCATCGCGCCGATCATCGCGGTCCCCACCACGGCGGGCACCGGGTCGGAGGTCGGCCGCGCCAGCGTCATCACGGATCATGTGACGCATACGAAAAAGGTCATCTTCCATCCGAAGTTCCTTCCCGCCGTCACGATCTGCGATCCCGAGCTTACGGTCGGCATGCCCAAGGTCATCACGGTGGGAACAGGCATGGACGCCTTCGCCCATTGCCTGGAGGCCTACTCGTCGCCCTTCTACCATCCCATGTCCCAGGGCATCGCGCTTGAAGGCATGCGGCTCGTGAAGGAATACCTGCCGCGTGCGGTTGCCGATGGCCAGGATATCGAAGCGCGCGCCAACATGATGAGCGCCGCGGCCATGGGGGCGGTCGCGTTCCAGAAGGGACTCGGCGCGATCCATGCGCTCTCGCATCCCGTCGGCGCGATCTACAACACGCACCACGGCATGACCAATGCCGTGGTGATGCCGGCGGTGCTGCGCTTCAACCGGCCGGTCATCGAGGAGAAGATTGCGCGGGCAGCGGCCTATCTCGGCATCTCCGGTGGGTTCGATGGTTTCGCAGCCTATGTGCTCGAGCTGCGTGCAAGCCTCGGCGTCCCCGAGGCGCTGTCCGGGCTCGGCGTCGGAACGGACCAGATCGACCGCATGGCCGAGATGGCCATCGTCGATCCAACGGCGGGTGGGAACCCGGTCGAACTGACGCTGGACGCGGCGCGAGCGCTGTTCATCGAGACGATCTGAGCCCTCTTGAACACCCGCCTGGCGCAGCGTTTCTAAAGCCTGCGCCAGGCTGTCTCTCATTGGTTCTCGTATGGCGCGTTAACACTTCGTTAACCACGATTTGAAAGATTTGGTTAACCGAAGCGGCTTCAGGGGCTGGAGCTGATTGCGGGGCAAACCGGGGCTTTGCGTCCCCAAAGAGGTTTCCATGCCAGTCATTACACTCGCCAACACGAAGGGCGGCGCAGGCAAAACCACAGCCGCGCTTATTCTCGCAACCGAGCTTGCCCGCGGCGGCAATCGCGTCACGGTGCTCGACGCCGATCCGCAGCGCTGGATCTCGACCTGGCACGAGATCTCGGGTCGCGTCCCGAACATCGACGTCATCTCCGAAATTTCCATGGCCTCGATCCAGGGCCACATTATCGAAAACCGACGCAGCACCGACTATTTCGTCATCGATCTGGCCGGCGCACGCAACAGCCTGCTCGCAACCGCCATCGGACTTTCCGATCACGTGCTCATCCCCATCCAGGGCTGTTCCATGGATGCCAAGGGCGGCGCGCAGGTTCTGGAACTGCTGGCGCAGCTTGAAAAGCAGGCCGGCGTGCGCATCGACCATTCGGTGGTGTTGACGCGGGTCAGTTCGCTTGTCACGACGCGGGCGCTGCAGGTGGTCAAGGGGCTCCTTGCCAGTCGCAATGTGCGCGTCCTGGAAACCCCGATCATCGAGCGCGCGGCTTTTCGCGACGTGTTCGACTGCGGCGGCACCTTGCAGACCATGGACCCGGCACGTGTGAGCAATCTCGACAAGGCGCGGGAGAATGCCCGCCTGTTTGCCGAGGAAGTCCGGCGCCTCGTGCCGCTCCATGTCACCCGCGCCTTCCGCCGCGCGGCCTGACCCATCTCGCGGAAGACGCGGCATCCTCCATGTTGCGTCCGCCTTCCACGATTGCGCCTTTGGAAGCGCGCTGCGCGAAAAGGATTCACGCAGCGCGCTTTAAGGTCTTGTTTTGATGCATGGCGTTACCCGAAACCGCTGCACACGTTCGGGCGACAGGCATTAGAAGCGCCGGTCGATCAGGTGCTTCGCCTGCGCGCCGACATGATAGAAGGCCGACTTGACCGCCCGCAACGGATCGGGCGTCACCGGCGTCTCGTCGAGCGGCATCTCATGGGCGCCACCGGCGATGTGATGGGCCAGGGCCCGGCCGAAGACCGTACCCGGTGCAATGCCGCGACCATTGTAGCCGCTGACCGAAAGCACATCGGGCGCCACCGTGTGGAGGCGGGGCAGGGCATTGGTGGTCATGCCGATGCGGCCGTCCCACCAATATTCGAAATCGATGGCGCCGAGCTGGGGGAAGAGCGCTTCAAGCGAGCGCCTGGCAAATCCGCGATGCGTCCCCGTGGCCATGGCGTCGAGGCGTCCGATGCTGCCGAAGATGAGGCGATTCTGCTGGTCCATCCGAAACGAGGTCATGACGAGACCGGTGTCCCAGCAACCCTGGCGCTCGGGCAGGATCGCGGCCGCAACATTGGCCGAAAGCGGCTTCGTGGCGAACTGGAAATACGGAAGAATCGTCAGTTCCGTGGCGGACGCCTGCCAGGGCATCCCCTCGACCAGCGTCCCATAGGCATTGGTGGCCAGCACGACCTTCGGTGCGGTGACGCTGCCGGCCGGGGTCTTCAGCACCCAGTTGGCCCCGGTCCGGGTGGCCTCCTGAAGGGGCGTTTCCGTGAAGAGACGGACGCCGGCCTTGACACCCGCATGCGCCAGCCCGTGGGCATAGGCCAAAGGCTGGATCGTGCCGGCGCGGCGGTCGAGAAGGCCGCCCGCAAAACCTTCGGCACCGGTCAGCCGGTGGGCCTGGTCCTTGTCGAGCAGTTCGACTGGCGCGCCGAACGCGGCCCATTGCGCCTGCCGGTCCGTGATGTCCGACAGGCCCTCGGCGCCCACCGCCATATGCAGCGTGCCGTGGCGCACCGCCTCGCACGGGATGTCGTGGCGCTCGACCAGATCAAAGACGAGAGAGGGGCCATCGCCAAGGGCGTGCAGCAGGCGCTCGCCCGGCTCTTTTCCGAGCGTGGCGATCAGGTCTGCCGGCTTCGTCCACATGCCCGCATTGACAAGGCCGACATTGCGGCCCGACCCACCGAAGCCGATCATCCGGGCCTCGATGAGGACGACGTCGGCGCCCTGTTCCGCGAGATGCAGGGCCGTCGAGAGCCCCGTGAAACCGCCGCCGACAATGGCGACGTCCGCTGTCACATGCGTCTCGAGAGAAGCGGTCTGCGGCGGGGGCGGCGCGGTCGCATGCCAGAGGTTCGGCCCGATCTTGTAACGCGCGCGTTCGTCCGCCATGCGGGCATCCTTGTTGTGTCCAGAGCTCTGCTGCGCAGAGATAGCCGATCTTGGTCTCCGACGCCTCATGACAATCGCAGATGACGTGATGAGCCGCGACAATGCCCCGGGGTTTGCGACCGCGGCTCTACCCTGCCGTCTCGCAGCGCGATCGAGCCATCCCCGTGTCGACGATCAGTCGAGGAACTCCACCGTGGTGCCGACGCTTACCATCTTCGCGAGTTCCGTCGCATCCCAGTTGGTCAGTCGCACGCAGCCATGGCTCTGGGTCTTGCCGATCTTGGACGGCTCGGGCGTCCCGTGGATGCCGTAGGTCGGCTTCGACAGCGCGATCCAGACCGTACCCACGGGGCCGTTCGGGCCCGGCTGCAAGGTGAGGACCTTGTCGTTCTCGCCTTGCTTGAAGTTGATCTTCGGATTGTAGGTATAGCCCGGATTGAGCGCGATCCGATCGACCTGCACGGTGCCGGACGGCGACGGCGTGTCCGATGAGCCGATCGTTGCCGGATAGGCAGCGATCAACGCGCCCGATTCGTCGTAGGCGAAGACCTGCTTCCGCGGCTTGTCTGCGACGATGCGCGTGACCTTGCCGGTCTTCGGCTCGCCCGGATTGATCACCTTGATGATGGTGCCGGGAATTGTGAAATCGACCCCGGGGTTCAGTTCGCGCAGATAGGCTTCGTCCATGTGGAAGCGCTCGCCGAGCATTTCCGTGGTCGAGGTGAAGGACATGTGCGGAAGCAGGGCCTTGTGCGCATAGTCTTCCGGGATCTCCGCGACATAGGGACCCGCGGCGTCGGCGGCCGTGATGGTGTAGGTCGTGATGGCGAGGCCGCCGCTCAAGCGCAGGCGTTCAAGGATGTCTTCCGTGTTGTTCGGGTCGAGCGTTTCGCCGGTCGCCTGCTGCCAGGCCTCGATCGCCTTGGTGACGTTCGAGCCGTTCTTGCCGTCGATGACGCCGGGCGAAAAACCTTCGCGATCGAGAAACACCTGCAGGGCGGTGATTTCCGCACTCGACTTGCGGGTGATCGTGGCTGCGCGGGGCAGGGTGGTGCCCTGCGAGGCCGGAGGCTGTTCGGGTGGCAGGGCGGCCATGTCGTTTTCGTCGGGGAGCGTTTCGTCTGCGGCGGGAAGATCGCCACGCTCCACGCCCGGCGGCACGAAATTGCGGTAATCCGGAACGCCGTTTGCGCCGTCACGCCCGCGGACATAGGGCCGGTCGCGATCGGCTTCATCGCCGAAGGTGCCGTTGCCGTAGACCCGCTCCCTCCGGGGGCGACCGCCGAAGGCCTCGTCGCCATAGGGTTCGGCGCCATAGGAATCGGGCGCGGCGCGGCGGCGTCCCGCGTTGGCGCCACGCGATCCCATCACGGTGGCGACGATATTGCCCCAATTGTCCACAAGGACCGTGCGGCCTCTGGCATCGCGCATCACGCGGACCTCGCCGTTTTCAGGGACGTAGTCGAGAACATCCCCCTGCGGCGTCACCAGGACCTGATCGGGCGACAGCACGATGCGGGACTGGGCCGCAGCCGGCGTGGAAGCCGGCCCGAGGCTCGCCGCCATGAGGGCGGCCAGAAGAAGGGAGGAGATGCGTCTCGGAGCGATCGTCACGTGAATACCTGTTGATAGGCGGGAACCTGTTGATGGGCGGGCCGTCCCGCGAGCTACAAGCGGAATGGGACGTTAATATGAAAAGCCTGAATTCAACGTTAAAGAACTGCTAACCATGTGTGGGTGCGCCGTCCAAGGCGCGATCGGCACGGGATGGCGCCTTGGGAAGGGGAGACGATGCGACTGGACGACAGCCATGGAGGGCAGGTGGTCACACTGCTGCTCGATCCTGCCTCCGCCATGGATGTGGCGGCACTGGTCATCGACGGGACAGACCTCTCGCCGGGAGATGCGATCCCGTCCGACGGGGATCCGCGCATCGATCAGGCGTTAAAGGGTTTTCTTTTCACCTGCGGTCCGGATCATATCCGGCATCCCGAGCCCACGGACGGCGGAGGGCGCTATCCGCTTCACGGTTCGCTGTCGGGGACGCCGGTCGACCGGACCCCGTGGGAGGCGAGCGACACCACGTGCCGGGCGATGGTCGATATCGCCTTGGCCGATGGCGGCAAGGCCCGGCTCGATCGCCGCTGGTCGATAAAGCAGGGATCGGTTCATCTTCGGGATCGGGTCGAGAATATCGGCGACAGGCCGTTTCCGCCCATGTGGATGTATCACATCAATATTGCGGGACGCTTCTTTGATGATCAGACCCGCATCAGCGGCGCCATGATTCCGAACGGAGCCATGACCTGGCGATTCGGCGACGGCGAAAGCGCGCATGTTCTGTTTCCGGCCGGCGCGGTGTCCCTTGGTCCGGACGGCTGGGCGAGGCTGCGGGTCGGCCCGTTTGCGGCGCTTGCGAACCGCTCGCTCGACATATCCTTCAAAACCGACGGACTGCCGTTTCTCCAGATGTGGCGTTGCCAGAGGGACGCCGCCGACGTGGTCAGCATCGAGCCGGTGTCGCACCGGATCGCCAAGCGCTCCGAGCTGTCGCAGAGCGGCGAGCTCGTCATGCTCATGCCGGGTGCGGCGATCGCGTATGAGCTGATGTTCGGCCTTGTCGATGCGGCCGGGGCGGACCGGGCTGATTGACCTGCGCGGCAAAGGCGTCCTACATCGTCGGCAACGAAGCTTGCGGCACGCCGCGCGTCGAGGAGAACCTGCATGGACGACATCCGCCCAATCAATGACGAATATTCCGTAACCGGCCAGATCACGGCCGCCGACCTCGACCAGATCAAGGCGCTCGGCTTCAAGTCGATCGTCTGCCACCGTCCGGACCACGAACAGCCGGGCCAGCCGGACTACGCCGAGATCGAGCAGCGCGCCCACGCCCTCGGCATCGAAACGATGCATATTCCCGTCGGCCCCGCCGGCGTGACGGCCGAAGCCGTTCACAAGATGGTCGACGCGCTCGACACGTTCCAGCGCCCCATGCTCGGCTATTGCCGTTCCGGCGCGCGCTCCACCGCGGTCTATCAGCAGACCCAGCACATCCGCGGATAAGAGAGGGCCGGGCGCCGCGCTGCCTGCCCGGCTTCGCCGCCCTGAAGGCGCCCGAGCCGGGCGATCGCCTGGATCCCGGAGCCGAACATGTGCGGACCGATACAGGCGATTAGGTGCCGACGGAGGGGCGCCCGATGACACCGAGGCACCAGACGGAGAATGCCTGGATGGCGCGTTCCCGGACCGTGTCCTTCAGCGTGTCGTGGCGAGCCCCCGGATAGATCATCGTGGTGACCCGCTGCAGGCCCGCTTTCTTCATCCGGGCCTGGAGCCAGACCGTCGCCTTGCCCTTCTTGGTGACGGGGTCCTCTCCGCCGCCCACAAGGTTCACGGGCATTTGCGGCGGCAGCCGGCGAAGGCGATCGAGCTCTCCGCCCGCAAAGCACATGCGGAGCATTTCGACCCATAGCGAGACCGTAATGTCGAAACCGCAAAGGGGATCCGCGATGTAAGCGTCCACCTCTGCGGGATTGCGCGACAGCCAGTCGAAATCCGTCCGGCGATGCGCAACGGAGCGTGCCCACTCGCCGAAGGTGAAGCGGGCGATCAGCGGGCTCGGCACGTCCGATCCCTTCAGCATCCTCTCGATCGCCAGCACGCGCTGCCCGAGACGACCGAGCAGGCCGGGATGGAAGTTCGAGTTCCAGATCGCGAGGCCGTCGTACAGTTCCGGATCGCGTTCCGCGGCATTCAGGGCAACCAGGCCGCCCATGGAATGCCCGAAGAGGATGATCGGAAGACCAGGGTGCTCGGATGCGGCCTCGTTCCTGACGGCCGCCACGTCCGTCAGCACCGCATCGACGCCGCCATCGGGCGCAAATCTCCCCTGCAGTTCCGCCGGAGAACGCGTCGCGCCATGCCCTCGATGATCATGCACATAGACAGCAAAACCCTGTGCCGCCATGGACCGGGCGAAGTCGATATAGCGTCGTCCATGCTCGGCCACGCCGTGGTTGACCAGCAGCACACCGCGCGTCGGCGTCGTCGCCGGCAGATGATAGACGGCGAGATCCGCACCCGACGGGCTGGCAAGCCGCCTGTCCTCGAATGCCACGATCGATCCCTCCATAAGCTGCCTCCCGTGCACTATCCCGCCGCCACGTCGCGATGTCAATATGAGCGTTTTCTAAAAAAACACACCTCGTACCAACTCCGTGCTTGCAATATTCGTTATTTAGACCTTAATTGATCACGTTTTGTTCCGGAGGTCGAGATCATGTCGTCAGGTGTTCGCGCTGGTTTGTCTGCGTCGTTTCCAAGGTCGAGGCCTCTCGATCCGTGGTCCTGTCTCGGTCGTTCGCTCCGCTGCCTCGCATTTGCCCTGATGCTAGCAAGCGCGGCGGGCGGTGCGCAAGCGGGGGATGTCGCGGCTGTCGCGTCCACGTGGGTTGCGGCGGATGCGTCCCTCTCCCGTCCGGGCGTCGCGCACGACGCGCCCGGTTCCCCGGGCAACGCGGTGCGCACGGCCGCATCCGCGCCGTCCGATCCCGCCACCGTTCGGGACGGCAAAAAGCGCAAGCCCGAAGCGGGACGCACCGGCCAGGTTCTCGGGCTCAGCTGGTTGCCTGCCTTTTGCGAGATCAAGGCCCGTCGTCCGGAATGTGTGGGTCAGACCTCCGGGCGCACTGATGCGACAGAACTCACGCTCGCCGGCCTCTGGCCGGTCCGCAACAGCTTCTGCAAGGTCTCCGACGCTCTTCAAGTGCAGGACCGCAGGCATGACTGGCTGGCTTTGCCGGCGGTGCCGCTTTCGGCCGACGTCGGCGCGAGGCTTGCCTCCGCCATGCCGGGGGTCGCTTCCGGGCTCGACCGGCATCTGTGGCTGCGAAGCGGGAGTTGCCAGTTGCTCGAACCCGAGGCGTATTTCTCTCTGCAGATCCGGCTGCTCGAGGCGGTGAACCGGTCTGCCGTCGGCGCGCTGTTTCGCAGCAGGATCGGGCAGGAGATCCGCGAGTCCGAGGTGAGGGCCGCGTTCGACACCGATTTTGCAGTCGGCGCAGGGGAGCGTGTTCGTCTCCAATGCCGCAAGATCGGGGATCGGACGCTGGTGACGGGGCTGACGGTCGGGCTCTCCCCGACGATGACCGACGCCTCGGATTTCGCCGCGGCCATCCTTGGCGCCGCACCGATCGCCTCGCGCTGCAGCGTCGGTCTGGTCGATGCCGCCGGTCAACCGTCTGCACCGCGTCCGGCAGGGGCAGGGGCTGCGGCTGGGAAGGCGGGGTCGAGGGAGGGGACCGGAAAGACGGGATCCGAGACGACGGGGACCGAGGAGGATCCTGGCGACGACGCATCGGATGCTGCGATCGGGCGCCCTTAAGGGTTGCCGAACCGCGACTTGTTTCGGTTGACGTCGTGCGGGCGCTCCAATTCCGCATCGGGGTGGAAATGACGGCCGGTGTCATTGCTCCCCCGGCGCAATTCGCCTACATAGCGGGCCAAATTCCAATTCCCGCGGAGCATTGATCGAGCATGGCGCGTCAATTCATCTATCACATGGCCGGGCTGAACAAGGCCTACGGCACGAAGAAGGTTCTGGAGAACGTCCATCTCTCCTTCTACCCCGATGCGAAGATCGGTATTCTCGGACCGAACGGGGCCGGCAAGTCGACCGTCCTGCGCATCATGGCCGGTCTTGATAAGGAATATACCGGCGAAGCCTGGCTCGCCGAGGGCGCGACGCTCGGCTATTTGCCGCAGGAGCCGCAGCTCAATCCAGACAAGGACGTGCTCGGCAACGTCATGGAGGGCGTCGCCCACAAGACGGCCGTGCTCGAGCGCTACAACGAACTGATGATGAACTACTCCGACGAGACGGCCGACGAAGGCGCACGTCTGCAGGACGTCATCGACAGTCAGAACCTCTGGGATCTCGACAGCCAGGTCGAGATGGCCATGGATGCTCTGCGCTGCCCGCCGGCAGATGCGGACGTCACCGCATTGTCGGGTGGTGAGCGCCGTCGCGTCGCACTCTGCAAGCTGCTCCTGTCCCAGCCGGACCTGCTGCTCCTCGACGAACCGACCAACCACCTGGATGCCGAGACGATCGCCTGGCTCGAAAAGCACCTGCGGGAATACCCGGGTGCCGTCATGATGATCACCCACGACCGCTACTTCCTCGACAATGTCACGGGCTGGATTCTCGAACTCGACCGCGGTCGCGGCATTCCCTACGAGGGCAATTATTCCGCCTATCTGCAGTCCAAGGCCAAGCGTCTTGCGCAGGAAGGCCGCGAAGACGTCGCCAAGCAGAAGGCGCTGTCCCGCGAGCAGGAATGGATTGCCTCCAGCCCCCGCGCGCGTCAAGCCAAGTCGAAGGCGCGTATTCGCGCCTATGACGAGTTGGTGGAAGCAGCGGAAAACCGCAAGCCGGGCGAAGCACAGATCGTCATCCCTGTCGGTGAACGGCTGGGTCAGGTCGTCATCGAGGCCGAGAACCTGTCGAAGAGCTATGGCGATCGCCTGCTGATCGACAACCTCACGTTCAAGCTTCCCCCGGGCGGCATCGTCGGCGTCATCGGCCCGAACGGCGCCGGCAAGACGACCCTGTTCCGCATGATCACGGGTCAGGAAACGCCGGATACGGGCAAGATCACGGTCGGGGAGACGGTCGATCTCGGTTATGTCGACCAGAGCCGCGACTCGCTCGGTGGCGACAAGACCGTCTGGGAGGAAATCTCCGGCGGCAACGACATCATCAAGCTCGGCAAGTACGACATGAACAGCCGTGCCTATTGCGGTGCGTTCAACTTCAAGGGCGGGGACCAGCAGCAGAAGGTCGGCTCGCTGTCGGGCGGTCAGAGAAACCGCGTCCATCTCGCCAAGATGCTGAAGGACGGCGGCAACGTCATCCTGCTCGACGAACCGACGAACGACCTCGATACCGAAACGCTTTCGGCGCTCGAGGAGGCCCTGGAAGCCTTCGCCGGCTGCGCCGTGATCATCAGCCACGACCGCATGTTCCTCGACCGGCTCGCAACGCATATCCTGGCTTTCGAGGGCGACAGCCATGTCGAATGGTTCGAAGGCAACTTCGAGGATTACGAGAAGGACAAGGTCCGTCGTCTCGGCCCGGAATCGGTCAATCCACGACGCGTCACCTACAAGCGCCTGACGCGTTAAGCGTCGGATCGCCATCGGCTCGGGAACCCGTCCTTCTGCTGTAGGGGGGCGGGCTCCCGGCATGCCCTCGGGGCACGAGAGATCCGGCATGGGTCCTTCGAGCTGCCGCCTTCGCGCTCCGCTTCGAGTTCTTGTTTCTGCGTCTGAGATGTTCGCTGCTAAGGCGCAGCTTGGGATCCCATCCCGGCCGGCGACGTCGGCACCGATGCCGTCCTCGACCCTTTCAGATCCCGTCATGGGGTCGACCGGACCTGCAACTGTGTCGCGCCGTATACATCGGCGATGGCCCAGCCTCCGGCGGCCTCAGAGCCGTTTTTGATCGCCGCAAATCGCCCCCACGCCGTCTTTCCGCTTGCAGCCCCTTCCAATATCACATAAACATATCTTTATGTGTTGATGGGAAGAGCATGGTGAGCGACAACAGATTGCGGCTGGAGGAAGTGGTGGACGTGCTGAAGGCCGCGGGCGAGCCCACGCGCTTCCGCCTGCTCGCCCTTTTGGCGGCCGGTGACCTGACCGTGACGGACCTCACCGAGATCCTGGGGCAGTCTCAGCCGCGTATTTCCCGCCATCTTAAGCTTCTGACCGAAGCGGCCCTGATCGATCGCTACCAGGAGGGTGCCTGGGCGTATTTTCGGCTGCGGGGGCAGGGCGAAGGTGTCGCGCTGATCCGCCAGGTTCTCGCGGCGGCGGACGGGGACGATGCGGTTCTGGCCCGCGACAGCGATCGGCTCGCCGCGCTGAAGCAGGCCCGGTCCGATCGGGCGCAGGCCTATTTCAGCCGCAACGCCGCCGAATGGGATGCGATGCGGCGCTTTCATGTCAGCGAGGCGGAGGTCGAGGCGGCGCTGGTGGCGGCCGTCGGGCCGGAGCCTGTCGAGAGCCTTCTCGATCTCGGAACCGGCACCGGGCGGATCCTTCAGCTCTTCCAAGGGCTCTACAAGACCGCGACGGGCGTCGACGCAAGCCGTGACATGCTGGCGGTGGCCCGGGCCAACCTGGATCGGACCGGTGTCTCCACGGCATCCGTCCGTCATGGCGATATCTTCAATCTACCTCTCGATGGCCGCCAGTTCGATCTGGTGACGATCCATCAGGTTCTCCATTTCCTGGAGGCGCCGGAAGCGGCGATCGAGGAAGCGTCGCGCCTTCTGGCGCCGGGCGGGCGCCTGGCGATCGTCGATCTTGCGCCGCATGCACTCGAGCATCTGCGGCAGGATCACGCCCACCTGCGTCTCGGCTTTTCGCATCAGGTGATGGGCGAGTGGCTCGAGACGGCGGGCCTTTCCGTCCAGCGCGTCATCGATCTTTCGCCGAAGGCCGCGCAGGAGACGCCGCTGACCGTTACCATCTGGATCGCGGCCAAGCCCGCAGAGTCCTCCGCCGATCAATCCCGGCGTTTTGCTTCAGGAGCCCGCTGAATGTCCACCCGCACGCTTTACCCGGCCGAGCGCGGCGATCTGCGCCTCTCCTTCGAGTATTTTCCGCCGAAATCCGATGAGATGGACGCGCAGTTGACCCGCACGGCTGCGGCCCTGAATGCCTATGCACCGGAATTCGTCAGTGTGACCTACGGGGCGGGCGGGTCCACGAAGGCACGGTCTCTGACCACCGTGCGCCGCCTGATCGACGATTGCGCCATTCCGAGCACGGCCGCGCATCTCACCTGCGTCGGGGCGACGCGGTCAGAGGTGGATGCCGTCGTGGACGAGTTTGCGGCGGCCGGTGTCCGGCACTTCGTGGCGCTGCGCGGCGATCCGCAAGGGGGGATTGGCGCCCAGTATCAGCCGTTTCCGGGCGGATATGAAAACGCGGCGGCGCTTGTGGAGGCACTCGCCCGGCGTGGACGCTTTCAGATTTCCGTTTCCGCCTATCCCGAGAAGCATCCCGAGAGTTCCGACGTCGATGCCGATATCGATATGCTGAAGCGCAAGGTCGACAATGGCGCGACGCGTGCCCTGACGCAATTCTTCTTCGACAACAATGATTTCGAGCGATATCTGGAGCGGGTCCGCAAAGCGGGCATCTCGATACCGGTCGTTCCCGGCATCCTGCCGATCAACCTGTTCTCGCAGGTCTCGAAGTTTGCGGGTCTTTGCGGTGCGCGCATTCCCGAGGCGCTCGCCCTGCGTCTTGCGCATCTCGACGAGTCGCCCGAAGAGCGCTTCAAAGAGGCGACCCATATCGCGGCGGAGCAGATCGTCGATCTCGCCCGCAGGGGCGTGCGGGATTTCCACCTCTATACGATGAACCGTTCGCCGCTGATCATGGCCGTCTGCGACCTTGTCGGCTTCAAGCGAACGGACGAGATCGCCGAAGGTGCCGCGGCCTGACGCCGACCGGGCGCTCCGGCGGTTCGCCCCCGGCGAAGTTCGGGACACGACGTACAAAAGCCCTCGAAGGTTCATTTCGAGGGCTTCTGCATGCCAGAGCAGAGAGACGTTATTCTCCCGTCCCACGCTGAGAGTTTCCCACCGGCCTCCATCCTCAAGGCCGCCGGGGTTTTCATCTCCTCCTAGATGAAGAGCATCATCGCAATGAATGCGAACGAGGCACCTATCATGAGAACATTCACGGACCGTGTGATTCCCACTCAACCCTCCAAGCGTTAACGCCTGAAACATAGGTTGAAAATGTCACACCTCCAAGGAAATCTTGTGCTGCGTTGCAGCGGCGGCGACGTCATTCAGCCTGTGAAGCGAGACATGCTCTTGATTTCGATAGGCTATCGGATCTTAACGATTTGTTTTTAGGTGTTAACAACCTTGGCCCCAGATCGTTTGCGCGCCAGCAGGCGACCGTCCAGGACGATCAATCCTGCCGCAATCAGGGCCATTCCGCCGATATCCGTGATGTCGAGACGCTCTCCGAGGAAAGCCAGACCGAAGAGCAGGGCGCTCGGCGGCACCAGCAGCGTAACGAGCGACGTGTTGGTTGCGCCGGCACGCGCCATGATGCGGAAGAAGAGAATATAGCCATAGGCGGTCGATACCAGCGCGAGCGCCAGGATGGCGAGGATCGTCGTCATCGGCGGCATCGCCAGCGTCCAGGGATGATCCGAGAGCAGCGAAACCGGCAGCATGATGAGGGTCGATGCCGTCAGCTGGCCGGCGGCTGTGACGGGCGGCGCCAATCCGCGGAAACGGCGACCGTAAATGCCGGCCAGCCCGTAGCTGACGGCCGCACCCAGCGGCAGGATGAGCGCCCAAAGCGGGATGCCGTTGGACGTCGCGTCGAGATGGCCGAGCGCGCTTGGCCCGATCAGCAGCACCGTGCCGGCGAGGCCCAGCGCTGTACCGCCGATCTTTCTCGGGCTCAGCTTTTCGTCGCTCGTGAAGGCATGGGCAAGAAGGACCGTCCAGATCGGCGTCGTTGCATTGAGGATCGAAGCAAGGCCTGCGCCGATCTGCGTCTGGCCGAGAAAGATGAAGCTGTGCGGAATGGCATTGTTGAGCAGTCCCAGGACCAGAAAGGCGCGCCATCGCGCCGCAAACTGCTTGTAGATGTCGAAACGGCCGCGAATGAACAGATGCAGCGCCAGCGCGGCGATGGAGACGCGCAGAAACACCAGCGTGAAGGCAGGAACGTGCTGAACAGCAATGCGCCCGAAGAAGAATGAAGCGCCCCAGATCAGCCCGAGCAGCGCCAGCAGGCCCCAGGTGAGCGGCGTCATCCGCGTTTCCACGGGTGTTGTCGTGATCGTCATTTTTTTCTCCGCCCCGTCCCTGCATGTCCGCGCCGCTGCGTCCGGCGCCAAGGCGGGCTGTAGCCCAATTCTTCGTGTTCCATCCACCCGTTTCTTGGCGGTGGGAACGCGCTTGGCCGGATGTCGGCCGATGTCTTCGACCTGCCGAGGGTTGACCTCGTCGTGTCCATGCCGATCATGCCGCCCTGTTGCGCCCGGCAAGCCCGCACCCGGGGATGCGAGTCGAGGAACGCGAAGAAGGAGACGTCTGCTGCCCACATCATCCGCCGTCCAAACGGCTTCAGAGGCTGCCGGTCACGGACAGGATCTCGTCTCGATTGCCATCGTGATCGCCGTTGCCGCCTTGATGGGGCTCGGTTTCCTGCGGCTTCGCCAGCCGCCGCTCGTCGGCTTCATCCTGGCCGGGGTGGCGCTCGGACCGACCGGGTTCGGCTTCATCTCCGACAGCGAAAACGTGACGTTGCTGGCGGAGATGGGCGTGATCGTACTCCTGTTCTTCATCGGCATGGAATTGTCGATCCGGGCCTTCATTCTCAGTCTCCGGCAGGCCCTGCTCGTTGCGGGCGGCCAGATCGGCGTGTCCGTGGCCGTGGCGCTGGTTCTGTCGGCCGTCTCGGGAACACCGTCTGCCGAGGCGCTTATCCTCGGCTTCGTCGTCGCTCTGTCTTCCACGGTCGTCGCCATGAAGATGCTCGATGATCGCGGCGAACTGCGCAACGAGACTGGTCGCATCGCGGTCGGCGTGCTGATCGCGCAGGACATCGCCGTTGTCCCCATGCTCATTCTCGTCACCAGCCTTGGCGGCGCGGGCAGCAGCGGCGGTGACGTCGGCATGCTGGAGATCGCCGTCAAGATGATCCTCGCCATCGGGTTGCTCGGGGGGCTCCTCTGGTGGCTCGGGGGGCGGGGCAAGCTGCGGCTTCCGTTTACCGCGGCGGTCGAAGGCAAGGTGGAAATCCTGGCGCTCGGCGCGCTGGCCGTCTGTTTTTCGGCGGCTGCGCTCTCCGGTCTCGCCGGCATGTCACCCGCCTATGGGGCCTTTCTCGCCGGCATCCTGATCGGCAATTCGACGTTACGCGCCCACGTCATCCCGGTTATCGAGCCGATCCAGAGCGTGCTGCTCGTCGCCTTCTTCCTGTCGATCGGGCTTCTCATCGACCTTACCTTCATCGCCGAACACTTTGTTCTCGTGCTGTCTTTGGCCGTCGTCGTCATTGCGGCAAAGACGGTCCTGAACATCGCATTGCTGCATCGCACAGGCTCCCCGCCACAGGTCGCACTCGTCGCGGGACTTTCCATGGCGCAGATCGGCGAGTTCTCCTTCGTGCTGGCGGCAGCCGGTCTGTCGGCCGGCGCCCTCGATCTCGACGCCTATCGCATGGCGATCGCCGTCACCGCTCTTTCGCTACTGGTATCGCCCTTGTGGGTCTCGATCATGCACAGGTTGGACGGGCTGGCGGCCGAGCACCGGGAAAGCTACGGCCATGCGCTGGCGCTCGCCTATCAGCGGGAGCTCGCCGAGGTGTCCCGCGGCGGTGCCGCGCTGATGGGGATCGGCCGCTCCCTGCGCATCCGCTTTCGCGCGTTGCGGCTGGCCCGGCAACATCGGCGGGATCGAGCGTCGGGGGATCGACCGGATGCCGATGGTCCCGGCGAGATCTGAGCGACGCAAAACGCCGCGGTCATTTCCGACGCGCGGCGTTCGATCTCGGGGAATGCCTGGCGGTTACGGCAGCGCGTCGAGCACCGCCTGTGTCGCCCAGCCGTCGGCGGGAATGCCGAGCCGCTGCTGTTCACGCTGCAGGGCGGCACGGGTGCCGGAGCCGAGAATGCCGTCGATCTTGCCGACGTCATGGCCGATCGCATCGAGCTTGGTCTGCAGCACCTTCATGGCTTCGTCGTTAAGGCCGGGCTCCGGGTTGCGGGCATCATACGGCGGAGCCCCGGCAAGTCGGGTGGCGAAGTAGGCGGCAGACGTCGTGTAGATGAACGACTGGTTCCATTCGAGATAGATGTTGAAGTTCGGATAGGTCATGAAGGCCACGCCCTTGCGGCCCTGCGGGATGACCACGGAGGCGGCAAGGTCGCCGAACTGGGTATTGCCATCCCGCGGCTTGACGCCGAGCGCGAACCACTGTCCCGCGGTCATGCCCGGCTGCAGGCCGGTCTTCTCCCAGGGCAGATTGTCCGGCAACGAGACTTCCTGGATCCAGGGCTGACCTTTGGTAAAGCCGAGGCTCTTGATGAATTTCGCCGCGGTCAGGATGGCATCCGGCGAGCTCTGTTTCAGGTTGACGTGACCGTCGCCATCGCCGTCGACGCCCTGTGCGATGATGTCTTCCGGCAGCATCTGCACCTGGCCGATCTCGCCGGCCCAGGCCCCTGTTGTCGTCGCCGGATCGAGGTCGCCATGCTGGACCATCTCGATGGCGGCCATCAGCTGCGGGCGAAACATTTCCGGCCGGCGGCAGTCGTGCGCCAGGGTGACCAGGGCATTGCGCGTGTTGAAATTGCCCTGGACAGCCCCGAAATCGGTTTCCATCGCCCAGAAGGCCGTGATCACAGGTGCGGGAACGCCGTATTCCTCCTCCGCCCGGGCAAAGACGCTCGCATATTCCTTCATCTTCTTTGCACCGATGTCGAGCCGCGCCTTGCTGACCGTCCTGTTGGAAAACTCGGCGAAGGTCTGCTTGAAGACGCCCTGCGCGCGGTCGCGTCCCAGAACCTTTTCGTCGATGACAGCGCCGGCCAGCGCCCGATCGACGACGTCGGTCGGAATGCCCTTGCCGACCGCCTCCGTCTTCACGCCGCTGAGAAAGCTTGCCAGATCACCGCCGCACGGTGCGGCCGGCGTGGCGGGCGCTTCGGTCTTGGCGGAATCGCCAGCGGGGGATGCCGTCTGGGCCGCGGCCACGCCGGAGACGGCCACCGATGTCATGAGCGCGAACAGGCTGGCGGCAGCGAGACGGGACGAGAGCGGGCGGGTGCGGGGCATGAGTGGTCCTTCAATCTGGTTCCGGCAATGCCGGTCGTTCAGTCCGGCGATCGATCCGGCAAGGCGATCCCGGTGGTGGGGTTCAGGCAAGACGGCTGTGGGGAGACGCCCTGACAAAAGGTCGCCGGTCGCGAGACCGGCGGGTCAGGCCGCTGTCACACGGCAATTGGGCCAAATGAAGAAGCAAAGACAGGGAAACAGCGGCAGGGCAGCGTGGCGTGCGTCAGTTGCCCGCCACCTGTTTCGGTTCGGAAACGGCCTTCACCCATTTGCGCCAGTTCTTTTCGGAGCCGGCGAAGACGTTGATGTCCGTGTTGCCGGAAATCCCGGGTATCTGCCCGGTGCTCGTGTACTGCCAGAAAGCCCAGCGGCGGTCCTTGTAGATCTCGACCGGATGCTTGGCGACGGAGCGCACCCAGAAATGATGCTCGTTGAACTGCCCGACGAGGTTGTCGCGGTGGAAGTCGACCGAGGTGTAGATGATCGGACGCTTGCCGTAATAGGCCTCCAACCGGTCCATGAAGCGTTTCATCTCCGTCTGGACGGTAAGCGGCGAGGGACGATAGCGGCAGGTCTTGGACTCGCCGTTCCACTCCACGTCCAGAACCGGCGGCAGGTGGACCGCGCTTCTGGGAACGTTGCGGATGAACCAGTCGGCCTGCTCATCGGCCGTCGAGCAGAAATAGTAGAAGTGATAGGGCGCATAGGCGATGCCGGCCGCGCGGGCCTGCGGCCAATACTCCGAGAAGCGGGTATCGACGACATCCTTGCCTTCGGTCGCCTTGATGAAGACGAAGGACACGCCGGACTGCTTGACGGCCGTCCAGTTGATGTCGCCCTGCCATTTGGAGACGTCGATGCCGTGGATGCTGTGATGCTGCGGGGTCCGCTCGCCGAAATCCTGCGGATCCTTGTCCTGGAATCGCGGCGGGATCGACGCGGTCTGGACCAGATCATAGTCGGTCGACGTGCACGCGGACAGGAGCGAGACAAGCGGCAAAAGAGCAAGGAGCAGCCGGCGCATGGAGTTCCCGTTCGTTGATGATGGAACGTTGTGCCTCACCCGTGACTGCCCATATGTGCCGACCCCCCGGAGACCCGAACCCCATGTTCATCATATCAACGTAAAAATTGGGTTAGTTTCAAGCCCTGATCGCATCATAGCGTTCGTGGCTTGTGTCAAACACCTCTCCGTGACGTCCTGCCTCTCGCGGGAGAGGGACGTTCGAAGATGCTGATCACGGGCCGATCGAGCGCCGATCGGGCGCTGGGCGCGGTCGGGACGCTAAGGCCTGCGGCAGACGACAAGCCAGGCATAGCCCCGGCCAAGGGTCTTCGTCTCCACGATCAAGCCGCGTGTCCCGGCCTTTGCCGCGACCACAGACATCAAATGTGCGCGGGGGGTGACGTGAAACCGTGAGAGCCACGCGGTGAGGATGCGGCGCGCGATCGCCGGAAGGCCTTCCTGCTGGCCGAAGTCCGCAATGTGCAGGGATCCCCCCGGGACCAGCGCGTCGAGCGCGGCGTCGATTGCCTTTTCCCAGTCTGGAATCATCGACAAGGCATAGGAGATGACGATTCGCTCGAACCCGTCGACCCCGAAGGCGCGCGGCGTGAAATCCGTTGCATCGGCCGTCTTCAGCGTCGCTTGGCTGCCTGCGAGCGCCTTTTCGGCGGACAGCAACATTTCCGACGAGATGTCGAGGCCGTAGAGCTTTGCATGCGGATAACGCCTGGCGATAAGCGCCAGATTCCGTCCGGTGCCGCATCCAACCTCCAGAACGCGGTCACCCTGGCCGGCATCGAGGTCTTCGATCAGCGTGTCGCGGCCAAAGAGGTAGTATTTCCGTGTCGCATCGTAGACATGGCGTTGGGTCCGGTACATCCGGTCCATGCGCCCGGCATGCGCCCTGTCGGAAATCAGGGTCTCGGTCATGCCGCTGAAGCCGCCCGGCGGTAGATGTGAAAGCCGCCATAGATGGCCGAGCGGTCCTTGAGGTTCAACGCTTCGGCGTTCGCCTGGTCGTAATGCCATTGGCCGAGGAGCGTGTCCGAGACGCGCCCGTCGAGAATGCTGCGTTCGGCTGCGGTGCGGAAGATGACCACGGCGCCCGGCGCCGCCGTGCGGGTGATCTCGCTCCAGAGATCATTCAGCTGCTTGTCCGTCATCCAGTCCTGCGCATCGAGAAGAACGTAGCGATCGACGGTGCCCGGTAGCTTGCGCGCCAGGAGATCGGTGACGCTTTCGTGATGGACGTGGACGCGCTCCACATTGTCGCGGATCGCCTCGTAGGCTTCCGGCTGGAGATGCAGCGGCAGCATGCCCTCGTGCGGCAGCGGATACCGGCGGCCGAAGGCCTGCCAGGCGAAGTAGTTGTGGCGCAGCGGGAAGTGGCAGACCAGCTTTTCCAGCCGGTGGCGCAAGACCGGAGCCAGCGTCTTCTCGCTGCTGAGGCTTGCCAGCTCGTCGAACTGTTGCGGGGGAATGCCGAGACCGAAGAGCGAACTCTTGCGGCCGGTGAGCCAGCGGATCACGGGGCGCTCGAACAGCGGTGCGAGGCGCTGGTCGAAGAACTGTCGCTGCTCCCGCATCGAACGGGTGGCGATCAGCTCCGAAGGATCGACGCCATGGGCCCGGGCCAGCAGATGGGCGAGCCAGATGAAACGGCCGAGCAGGCCCGTCCGGTAGAGGTTCGCGCCAAATACGGCGATGCGGCGGCGGCCGTTGAGCTTGCGGCTTTCCCAGTAGCTGCGTGTGGCGGCATCGAGATGCGGTGCGATGAACCGATCATAGGCGGCCACGTTCGAGGCCAGATCTTCGCGGGCGAGAAAGCGCACGAGATCGCCCTGCGCCGGCAGATGCCGGAAGGCGGCGAGCTTCAGCCGGTTCAACGCGATGTGGTGACGGTTGAGATCGACCACGTCGATGCGCTCCGGCATGGCGGAGAGATAGGCGAGCATGTTGCATCCGCCGGAGCCGATGGTGACGATATGGTGTTCCGGGCGGATCTGCATGGCCTCCATGTCCACCGCCGGGTCCTCCCAGATCTGCGGGTAGACGAGACCGGAGAAGAGCATGCCGAAGAGGCGCTCGGACAGGCCGGAGGCCGTCAGGGGCTGGTGCTGGATCAGCGCCTTGCGCAGCTTCTGGTTCCTGCGCCGGCGGGGAGCATCTGCAAGACGGGGAGCATCTGCAAGACGGGGAGAGGATGCGAGATCGGTGGGCGCAAGATCGGTCATGGTGAACAGCCGTCGTTGAAGATGCGTTGCTTCTAGGATGCTTGCGCAACACTTTCGTGACGCGGGCTGTGGACCCCGCTTATGACGCTTTTCGTTTACCAATACGGCAGACTCCGCTTGGCACGAAGCTTGGCATCACCCACAAGTATAGCATGTAGACGTCTGTCGGACTTTTGACCGCCCTGGAGGCTTCGCGCCCCGCGGAGCGAAGTCTTTCTATTCGGAAAGAGCATGATGTTGGAGTGGCTTTTCAAGAGACGATCCGGGCGGACGGCACACGCGAACGCAGAAGACGTTCCGTACGAAGCATCGCAAGCGGGCGGTTCCCGATCGCTGCCGATTTCGCCCATCCTGCATATCGACTACCTGACCGGGATCTCGAATCGGTTTGCGCTCGAACACGATCTGACCTCGCTTTTGAACGATCCTCAGGCGGAGGGGCGGGGCGCGCTGCTGCTTGTCGATCTCGATCGGTTCCGGTTCATCAACGACACGATGGACCACGCCGCCGGCGACGAGGTTCTCATCCGGATTGCCAAGCGTCTGTCGAATGTGCTGAGCGGCGTCGGCACGATCTATCGGCTGGGGGCCGACGAATTCGCCGTTCACGTCGCGGGTTCGCCGTCGCGCGGCAAAATCGAGGATATCTGCGGGACGATCAAGACGGTGCTGAGCACGCCTTTCGCGCTCGAGGCGGGAGAAGTCTGGATCGGCGGGAGCATCGGCATTGCTCTGCCGACACCGGAGGACACCTCCATGTCAGCCCTTCTGTACCGGGCAGACCTCGCGGTGATGCAGGCAAAGCAGATCGCCGGCAACAGCCATGTCTTCTACGAGCCCGGCATGTCGGCCGAAGCGTCGGCACGCTCCGAGCTGGAATATGATCTCTCGCGTGCTCTGGACCGGAACGAGTTCTTCCTCGAGTACCAGCCGATCGTGTGTTCGGAGACACGCAGGATCAGCGCTTTCGAGGCTTTGATCCGCTGGCAGCATCCGCAGAAGGGGGTCATCGCGCCCGACCGCTTCATCTCGATCGCCGAGGCCACGGGGCTCATCCTGCCGATCGGAAACTGGGTGATCCGGACCGCCTGCGAGGAAGCCAGGCACTGGCCTGCACCGATCGGGGTTGCCGTCAATGTGGCCGGCGACCAGTTTCGGGATCCGACGTTCCTGCCTTTCGTCCGGGATTGCCTGCGCCAGTCGGGAATTGCCCCGGGACGCCTGACGATCGAAGTGACCGAATCGATCTTCTCCGTGGATCCCGCCGTGATCTGCGACAGCCTGACGGAGCTCCGTGCCGAAGGCGTGCGGATCGCTTTGGACGATTTCGGCATCGGCTTTTCCTCGATCAACAATCTGCGCCGCTTTCCGCTCGACCAGCTGAAGATCGACCGATCCTTCACCAAGGCCATGCTCGGCAGCAAGCGGGACGCGGAACTGGTCGATATCATCCTGCGCCTTGGCAACACGTTCGACGTTTCCACGACCATCGAAGGCGTGGAAACCGAACGGCAGCTGGAATATGCGCGGTCTCGCGGTGCCAAGGCCATTCAGGGCTTCCTGATTTCGCGACCGGTGGCCGCAGGCGACGTATCGGCCATCCTCGATGGCAACCGGGCACATTACCTCGACGTCTGAGCGCCTGACGCTCGCCTTGCGGGTTGCGTTCGCGAGGGTGAAACGGCCATAATGGTGCCGGCGCCGGCCTGTGCGCGGCTTCGTGCCGTCGCTTGCCGGCGCTCGGCGCGGTTTCCACTCTGCCCCGCAGAGAGGTATCGCCCGGCAGCTTCACGTGCTGCATGGTCATCGCGCCAGCCGTTCGGCCGGCACGCGGCCTGCAGTCCTGCGGAACCGGATCATGCGCAGACGCACCCTCTTCATGACCATGGCCGGTGGCCTCTTCACGCTCGTGGCAGGTGTCGGCACGTTTTTGACCGTCGCGCCTCCCGATCTCCTGAAGCTCGGCGACAGCTATGCGGCGAAAATCGTCTGCTCCAGCCTGTTTGTTGCCGGTCGCAACGCATCGGAAGTTCTCGCCGATGACGTCCAGGCGCCGGGCCATCCCTTGCTCCGCTTCATTCGCGTTTCCGTCGACGAACAGCGCAAGACGGTGACGGCTCGGATGTTCGGCTTTGCCGCACCGGGACACGCGATCTTTCGCGACGGCCTCGGCTGCTCCAACGTGACCGACGGCGCTTTTGCCGCGTTTCCCGGCAACAGGTCGCTGCGTCGTCGCAGCCTGGAGCCAGACACGACGCAGCCTTGGCCCGATGGGGGGGCGCTGGTCGCCGATGCGGGTGTGCAGGCGCTGATCGACGACGATCGCCGGGCAGGGCCGGGCATGCGGGGGATCGTCGTTGTCCGTGACGGGCGGATCGTTGCGGAGCGTTACGGTCGCGGCTTCTATGTGTCCACGCCGCTGCTCGGCTGGTCCATGACGAAGACCGTGACGGCGGCGTTGATCGGCCTGCGGGTCCGGGATGGGCAGATGTCCCTCGACAAGGCCGACCTCTTGCCGCAATGGCGCAATGACGAGCGAAGCCGGATCACGCTGTCCGATCTTCTGGGAATGCAGAGCGGACTGAGCTTCAACGAGAGCTACGGCAGCGTGACCGATGCCACGCGCATGCTCTTCCTCGAGAACGATATGGCGGCCTATGCCGCGTCGAAGACGCTCGACACGGCCCCGGGGACCCAGTTCTCCTACTCGAGCGGGACCACGGTCATTCTCTCGCGTCTCTGGATGAATTCCTTCGCCAGCCCCCGTGAGGCTTTGACCTTTCCACGCGCGTCCCTGTTCCGGCCTCTCGGCATGAGCAGCGCCATTCTGGAGCCGGATGCACACGGCACCTTTGTCGGCTCATCCTATATGTATGCAACCGCGCGGGACTGGGCCCGCTTCGCGCTCTTCCTGCTGCAGGACGGGGCCTGGAACAACGAGCAGATCTTGCCGGCCGACTATGTCCGGCAGATGCGGACGGCGACCTCCGCCTCGAACGGCCGGTTCGGTTCCGGGCAGGTCTGGATGAAGACGGGACCGGAGGCGCAGGGATTTCCGAGCGATGCCTACTGGATGCGCGGCCATGACGGGCAGTCGATCCTGCTCGTTCCCTCGATGAAGCTTGCCGTCATCCGACTGGGCCTGACGCCGCGTCAGATGGGCTACGACGACAGCACGCTCCATCGCGATATCATCGCCGCCCTGTCGAAGCCGCAGACCTGACAGCGGCGTCTTCAAGAAGACGCCCGCGTCGGGACGTCAAAGACATCAAAGTGAAGGATATGGCAGCAGCCCGGCCGTCTGCCGACGGGCCGGGGCCTGGAGCGCGCTCAGACCGTTGACAGGTCAGCGCATTCCCAGCGTGTCGAGAAGGCCCTTGCGCTTGGCATGGTAGTAGTAGCCACTGGCATAGAGCTTGACGGCGTTGTCGTTCTGGTTGTCGGCAACGACCCAAGCACCCCGAAGATACTGCGTTGCATACTTCAGGTTGGTTTCGGCATCGAACAGGCCTTCCGGCGGTCCGTCATAGCCAAGACCCTTGGCCGTGTTGTACCGGATCTGCATCAGCCCGTAATTGCCGTTGTGGTAGGCGCGGGGATTGTAGGTGCTTTCGCGACGCACGACGCGGTGGACCAGCTCTTCCGGAACGCCGTTGAGCTTGGCGTAGTGGGTGATCAGCTTGTCGAGATCCGGCCGCGAACTCGTGGGCTTTTCGCGGCCCATCAGGGCGCTGGCAGCCGACTCCATCTTCGAATACGCGACCGAGATGAGCTGTGGCTTGGCAGCGGGAACGATCATGCGCTTGGCAACGAGCGTTTCCAGGCCAACCGGCTCGCCGGTATCGAAGTCCGAATCCATGCCGCCCGCATTGGCAATCATCGGCTGGACCGACACCTTGCGCACCGTGATCATGGCATTGGCCGTTTCCGGCAGCGCGTCGGTCGCGGTGCTGGCAAGGAGAGGGTTGGCCGAACCAGCGGCCGTTGCTGTCTTGGCCGGTGCGAGCGAGGCCACTTCGGTAGTGGCAAGCGCCGTCACCGCCGAAGGGGTGCCGGGCGCTGTCTTGGCCGCTTCTGCCGAAGCCGTGGCCACAGGTGTCGTCGAGGATGCTGCGGACGCCTGCTGTGCGGGCTTGGTCTTGGCAGGCGCCGAAGCGTCGGCGGTCTGAGCGGCGAGGGCGGCAACAGCCGAGGTGGCGGCGCCATCCGGTGTCGGGAGGGCGTAAGCCGTCATTTCCGTTCCGGGCTTGGCAATCGGCGTTACCGTCTGCGCTGCCATCAACTGCTCCATCGGCGTGCGCTCGACGCTCGAACAGCCGACCATCAAGGTCGCCGATATCAGCGCACACGCCGTAAGAGATTGTTTATGAACGGAAAGACGTGAAACTGCCATGCTGTCGCTTTCGTGCTTTTTGGCCCCGTAGCCTTACCAGTGCTGCAGCCAAAAGCCGCCATGTCGTCGCCGTCATTAACCTATATGAAGGCCGCTCGCAAGCGACGGCGGGCATTCGGTTCGGCCGCGCCCGCCCGCGACCCGTGAAAAGCCCTGAAAATGCAGGTGCCGGAGCCTCGTTTGGAAGGCCCCGGCACATGCGTCTCATCGGCTGTTCATCTTTCGGGTACAGGGCGGCGCGCAAGGAATCGGCTCTCGTCGTCCTGTCCCCCGTGCCGTGCGTCAGTGCGCGGCTTTCCAGCTTTGACCGATCGCGTCCATGACGTCGCCGAACCACGGCGTTGCCGTGTCGAAGTGCTTGCCGCCGCGGATGCGCGGAAACTCGATCGTGCGCAGCTTGCCGCCCTTATCCTCGTCGTGGCCGGTGACGCCGGAAACCTTGTCGAGGGCGCTCTGGACGGCCAGATCGACCATGCCCTGGATGAGGCGCAGATCGTCGATATTGGCGGGCGCCGAACGGGCGTAATAGCCGGATTTCTGGACCATTGCGCGCTGGGCGCCGAGAAGGTCGGCGAATTGTTTGGAAAACCAGTTGCCGACATTGATCGTGTCCAGCTTGACGTGGCCGAAGGCATCGCGCTTCACGGTTTCACCCGCAGCCTCGCGCTCCGCGACGATGGCATCCATGCAGGCGCCTTCGCTGACAAAGATCGTGACATACCCGGTCTTTGCCATCACGGCGCGCAGACGCTCGGCTTCCGCGTGAAGATCGAAGGCCGTCTCCGGCAGATACAGTCCGTCGATCGTCTTCAATTCCTCGTTCATCATGAAGCCGTCGACGAACTCGGTCTTCTCAATCGTCTGCATGTAGCTGCGTGCCGTCGCGGCGGTCAGCCAGCCGCAGTGGCGCCCCATGACCTCATGGACGATCAGCGTCTTCGGTGCGGCGCTCTGCTCGTTGCTGACATTGTCGAAGAATTTCGCGCCGTATTCGGCCGCGGTCCACGCGCCGAGCGATTGGCGGATCGGCACGACATCGTTGTCGACGGTTTTCGGCAGGCCGACGACCGTGAGATCATAGCCGTTGGCGCCGAGATAGGCGGCGAGATCGGCCGCCGTCGTGTTGGTGTCGTCGCCGCCGATCGTGTGGAGGATCGTCACGCCGTCGGAAGCGAGGCGCTCGGCTGCGACCCGCAGCGGGTTTTCACCCTCCTTGACGAGGCCCCGTTTGATGCAGTCGGCGGCGTTGGTCAGCTTGACGCGGCTGTTGCCGATCGGCGAGCCGCCGTAGCGGTGCAGAAGGCCCGCCTTTTCCCGCATCTGCGGCGTGATCTCGATCCGGTCGGCGAGGAGAAGGCCATGATAGCCGGAGCGATAGGCCATCAGTTCGATATCCGGAGCGATGTCCGTGTAACGCTCGATCAATCCGCCGACAGCGGACGAAAGGCACGGAGCAAGGCCCCCCGCCGTGAGCATTGCGACTTTCTGCTTGGCCATGATTCCTCCTCGGGATGATGCCATTCATCGTGTACCGCACCTGTCCTAGCCCAGAACCATCGCAAGTAAAATGACACGCACCCAACGGACAGGCTGGCGTTGCAGAAAGCGGGCACACATGATGAGGGCCATCACAAAATGCGTATCCGGCGCCGTGTTCGTCTTGCAATCGCGCCCGACATCTGATCAGACTTGACCCTCTTGCGGCGGTCCTGGCCAAGCCTGTCTGCAGTTTCGATGCAACAAACCACACCTGCATTGCTTTAGTCCTGACACCGCATCCGGACAAAACAAGCCGGACAAAAACGGCGCTCAACGCGCCCGCCGAACAGGAAAGAAATTCTCATGTCGATCTGGGATCGCCTCATCGGAATCGTGACGTCGACCGGCAATGCGCTGTCGGGTCTCGTCGAGGCGATCCGGACGCTGTTCGAGGGTGACCCGGAGACCCGCCGCAAGGTGGCGTTCTCCGTCGCGATGATCGCGCTGTCGGCAAAGATGGCGAAGGCGGACGGCGTGGTGACGGAAGCGGAAGTGTCGGCGTTTCGCCAGATCTTCAAGTTTCCTGAAGACCAGGCGCAGAACGTGGCCCGGCTCTACAATCTCGCGCGCCAGGACGTGGCCGGGTATGAAGCCTATGCCGAGAAACTTTCCGGCCTCTGCGTTTCCGGGGAAGCCGATTGCCCTGTGCTTGAGGATATCGTCGACGGACTGTTCCATATCGCAAAGTCCGACGGGGCTCTGCATGAAAAGGAATTGGCCTTTCTGCGCCGCGTCGCCGAGATTTTCGGCATGGACGAGGCAAAGTTCGAGACCATTCTGTCGCGCCATTCCTATCTCGAAGGTGTGGATCCCTATGCGCTGCTCGGCGTTTCGCGCAAGGACGACTTCTCGACGATTCGTCGCCGGTATCGCGTGCTGGTCTCCGAGCATCATCCGGATCTCCTGGTCGCCCGCGGCGTCCCGGCCGAGCAGCATGCGTCGGCCAACGATCGGATGGCTGCCTTCAACGCCGCCTACGCAGCGATCGAGCGCGAACGTCGCGCGGCATGAGCTTTCCGGTTTGCGATTTCCCAAAGGCGCGGTTCGTTGCCTCGCCCAATCATAACGAGCGGCTGAACGTATCCGGCCCAGATATGATCATCCTGCATTATACCGGCATGCCCACGGCAGCCGGCGCGCTCGACTGGCTGTGCCGGG
Source organism: Rhizobium sp. Leaf384 (assembly GCF_001424065.1). Lineage (GTDB taxonomy): Bacteria > Pseudomonadota > Alphaproteobacteria > Rhizobiales > Rhizobiaceae > Ferranicluibacter. The sequence continues at coordinate 1,037,794 of NZ_LMQE01000005.1, read as the reverse complement.
AGGAGAGCCAGGTCTCCAGTCATTATTTCGTCCACGAGGACGGTCGGGTCGACCAGCTCGTGGCGGAGGACCGCAGGGCCTGGCATGCGGGCAAGAGCATCTGGAAGAACGAGACCGACATCAATTCGCGGTCGATCGGCATCGAGATCGTCAATCCCGGACATCCCGGCGGATTGCCGGATTACCCCGATGTCCAGATCGCGGCGGTCGTCGAACTGTGTCAGTTTTGTGTCGAACGATGGTCGATCCCCCCGGAAAGGGTGCTTGCCCACAGCGATGTCGCGCCCCTTCGCAAGGTCGATCCGGGGGAAAATTTCCCCTGGAAGAAGTTGTATGAAAAAGGTGTTGGTCACTGGGTTGCGCCGGCACCCGTCGGTGGCGGACGCTACTTTCAGCGGGGCGACACCGGGCAGCCGGTCGAGGCGATCCAGAGCATGCTGTCGCTCTACGGCTATGGTCTTGAGGTGACAGGCGAATTCTGTGAGCGCACGCACGGCGTCGTCGAGGCGTTCCAGCGGCATTTCCGGCCCGAACGAATCGATGGAATCGCCGATATCTCGACGCTCGATACCCTGCATCGGCTGCTGGGCACGCTGCCCGCCTTTGCCCGCTGACGCAACGCCGTCGCTTCGCCCGAATGGCAGCAATTTGCTGCACTGCCATATCCTGACCATGTTCCGCACGGATTTTGACGCCGTACCGAGGGCGGGGTCCTGAGGGTTGCGTACCTTTCCCCGCTGATGACCATGATCATGGATCAGGCAAGACCGGGGCGGGGCGTCCGCTGGTCTCCCGATCCCAGCGGAGTTTACAAAATTCATGAGACGAACGACTGTCGTCCAGGCAGCCGCCTGCTTCTGCGCGCTTTTTTCTGGGGTTCAACCATCCTTCGCCGGTGCTTCGGTTCCGGTCGTTCCGGCACCGGAAGCCGCCTATCAGACCGCATCCACAGAACTCTCCCGCCCATCCCCATCGACGCGGACGGCGTCTCTGGAGAACGTTGAGGCCGCCGAGATGACGCGTGCGCTGCCCGAGATCGGGCGGACGCTCGGATTTCCGCTGACCAGCTTCGAGATGGACGCGCCGGCCTATTCCGGCCTCATCGCGACCTATGCGCAGGCTTTCGGTGTCCCGATCGACCTTGCCCATGCCGTTATCCGGGTGGAGAGCAACTTCAATCCCAAGGCGCGCGGCAGTGCCGGTGAGATCGGGCTGATGCAGATCAAGCCGGCGACGGCCCGCATGATGGGGTATGACGGGGGCCGGGCAGGGCTGTTCGATCCGGAAACCAACATCAAGTTCGGCATGAAGTACCTTGCCAAGGCGCATCGGCTGTCGGGCGGCTTCACCTGCGGGACGATCCTGCGCTACAACGCCGGCCATGGCGCGACCCGCATGAACCCGGTGTCCCGGCGCTATTGCGGCAAGGTCCAGACCCTGCTCGACTCGTAGACGAAAGGCCTGGGGGCACCGGTCCCCATGTCGCAGGAACCGGAGATGGCGATGAGCGAGATGTTCGACACGATCGTGATCGGCAAGGGGATGATGGGCGCGTCTGCCGCGCGGCATCTCGCCACCGGCGGCGCGCGCGTCGCGCTCATCGGCCCGGACGAGCCCACCAACTGGGCCACGCATGACGGCGTGTTCTCCAGCCATTACGACAATGGCCGCATCACCCGCACGATCGACAGCGACGGCGACTGGGCGCGCATGGCCCGCCGCTCCATCGAGCGCTACCGCGCGCTCGAAGCCCGGTCGGGCCTTGCCTTCTACACGGAGGTCGGGTGCCTGATCGCGGCGCGGGAGGGCGGACCCTATCTCGCCCATGTCGATGCGGCTGCCCGCGAGCTGGGCGTCGCCGTCGACCATCTGGATCCGACGCACCTGCCATCGCGCTTCCCGTATTTTGCCTTCGACGGTGAGGAAGGCGGGATCTTCGAGGCGCAGTCTGCCGGGCATATCAACCCGCGGGCATTGGTCGCCGCCGAGACCGTCTGCGCCGCCAAGGCGGGCGCGTCGATCATCAGCCGGGAGGTAACACAACTTCTCGAAACAACGGATGGCGTGACCGTCACCACGATCGACGGTCGGGTCTACCAAGCCGAGAAAGTGCTGGTGGCGACCGGCGGCTTTGCGCTCTCGGAGAGGTTCCTCGGTCGAAAACCGGCGCTCCGCGTCATGGCGCGGACCGTCCTCTTTGCAGAGATCGCAGAGCACGACCGGGATCGTCTGGTCGCGATGCCGTCGCTGATCCGCAACGGGCCGACCGACGCCGACAGCTTCTATCTGCTGCCGCCGATCGCCTATCCCGATGGCAAGACCTATATCAAGATCGGCGGCGATCCCGATGATTGCGTGTTGCACGATGAGGCGGCGATCCGGTCCTGGTTCCGCAGCGGTGGTCGGCCCCATGCGGCAGCGCATCTGGCGCGGCACCTTTCGGCCATCCTGCCGGACTTCGTGGCTGCCAGCTTGCATTTTTCGCCCTGCGTCGTCACGCTGACCGAAACCGGCTATCCCTATGTCGGCTACGTCGAGTCCGATCGTGTCGCTCTTTTGACTGGCGGCAACGGCATGGCCGCGAAGAGTTGCGACGAGATCGGACGGCTCGGAGCCTCGCTCATTCTTGACGGCAAGGTCGACCTCGAAGGCTACAACCAGTCCTTCGCACCGGTGTTTGCCTGAGCCTGTCGGTGCCATGCTTGGATAAGGCTGGCCAAGGATGGAAGTCTCCGCTATCAGGACGCTGCCAGTCGGCCGGGCAGCCGCTCTCCGCTATGACCGAAAGGTTGCGGGGGGAGGAAAGTCCGGGCTCCACGGAAAAACGGTGCCGGATAACGTCCGGCGAGGGCGACCTCAGGGATAGTGCCACAGAAAGCAAACCGCCCGCGCTTGACGCGGGTAAGGGTGAAAGGGTGGGGTAAGAGCCCACCGCGCGTCTGGTAACAGGGGCGGCACGGTAAACCCCACCGGGAGCAAGACCGAATAGGGATGACGTGGCAGCCGCAAGGCTGCCGGCCTGTTCCGGGCCAGTCATCCGGGTGGGTTGCACGAGGCGGCGCGCGAGCGTCGTCCCAGATGAATGGCTGCCACGTTCCGGTCCTCAACCGGCCGGAGCCATACAGAACCCGGCTTACAGGCCGACTGGCGCTTCTCTCCTTGATCCTCCCGATGCGGGCATTCGCCGTTCGGCCGGCGCCGCCTGCGCTCTGCTATACATCTGTTTCCTTGTAACTTTTCAGAAACCCAACCGCCTTCTGCAGTGCTTCACGGACGGGTGATGGTCGCTTTCGGACCCAGCGCCGAATGGCGCATCGTAACCATTTGTTAAACTTAACAGTCTATCAATGATCGATGGAGGCAGGCCCTCCAGAGACCCAAATCCCATTGACCCCCATATGGTCCCATGCTATCCCAATCATGCACTGCACAGGGGTCGTTGACGGCCCGATCATCGCGAGTTTGGTGGTTGTCCCGAGAGGGGTTTTGGAACGGGCACGTCGCCCGGCAGTGGCGTACTGTGTCTGCTTCCGGAGTTGCTTGCGGGCGTCTTCCGCCGGCGCGTTGGATGAAAACGGCTTTTACGCATCATGGACCGCTTTCTCTCGCATGCCACGAATCGTATCGATGCGAAGGGCCGGGTTTCCGTGCCCGCGTCGTTTCGCGGCGTGCTGGCCAAGCTGGATATCCGGGAATTGTATTGTTTCCAGGATTTCGTGTTTCCTGCCATCAGTGCGGGCGGGCCGGAATTGCTGGATCGTTTCGAACGGCAGATTGCGGGCGAGGATCCGTTTTCGCCGCAAGCCAACGAGATGTCGCTCCTCATTCACGGGGGCGGGGTCTTCATGAAACTCGACCAGGAAGGTCGGTTGATGGTCTCGGATTTCATTCGCGACTTCACCGGCATCACCGACGAGGTGACCTTCGTCGGTCGGGCGGATCACTTTCAGTTATGGGCGCCGCAGGTGTTTCAGGAAGCGCAGGCGGCGGCACGTCAGGAACGCAGGTTGCGAGGTCTGCGTCCCGGCTAGCATGGAGAGACGGAATGGTGGCGGATCTTGGCGACAGTTCAGCTGGAGCCGATGGCGGACCGGTCCGCCACATTCCGGTTCTTCTCCCAGAGGTCCTGACCAGTCTTCAGCCTGGCCCGGCAAAGACGATCCTCGACGGCACGTTCGGTGCCGGCGGCTATACGTCCGCCATCCTCGAAAGCGGCGCCGATGTCATCGCTCTTGATCGCGATCCGAGCGCGATCGCGGCCGGACAGGACCTTGTCGCGGCAAGCGGCGGCCGGCTGACCCTCATTCATGCCCAGTTCTCCGAGCTCGCCCGTCACGCTCCCGAAGGCGGGCTCGATGGCGTCGTCCTCGATATCGGCGTTTCCTCGATGCAGATCGACGAGGCGGACCGGGGCTTTTCCTTCCAGCGGCGCGGCCCGCTCGACATGCGCATGTCCTCGGACGGCGTTTCCGCCGCCGACGTCGTCAATCGCGCCAAGGTCGGCGACCTCATCCGCATTTTCGGCTTTTTGGGCGAAGAGCCGCAGTCCGGCCGTATTGCCCGCGCGATCGAGAAACGCCGCGCCGAGGCGCCGTTCGAGACGACGCGCGATCTGGCGGGGCTGATCGAGGTGGTGACGCCCCGCAAGGCCAAGGACAAGATCCATCCCGCAACCCGCGTCTTCCAGGCCCTGCGCATCTTCGTCAACGACGAGCTGGGTGAATTGGCCCAGGCGCTGTTTGCCGCCGAACGGTCGCTGAAGCCCGGCGGGCGGTTGAGCGTGGTCACCTTTCATTCGCTCGAGGACCGGATCGTCAAGAAATTCTTCCAGGACCGAGCCGGCAAGGCGTCCGGGTCCCGTCATCTCCCGATCATGCACGAGCGTCCGGCAACCTTCGCACCAGTTGGTAAGGCCATGATTGCCGCGAGCGAAGACGAATCATCCAGGAATCCGCGCGCCCGCTCCGCCAAACTGCGCGTCGGAGAGCGCACGCATGCCCCAGCCGAGGCCGCCGAAATGTCGATTTTCGATCTGCCAGACCTTGCAAGTCTTTCGAAGCTGGGAGGCTGACCAATGTTGAGAACGCTGGATATCGTCCTGATCGTCGTCATGACCGCCGCAGCGACGGTCACCTACACGATCAAGCACCAGGCCGAGAACAAGCTCGAGGAGGTCCGTTCCCTCGATGCGAAGATCAAGCTCGAGGAAGACACGATCGACCTGCTGCGCGCCGACTGGTCGCTCCTCACGCAGCCGAACCGTCTCGATCGTCTGGTCAAAGCCTACGACAAGGATCTCCAGCTGGTTCCCACGGATCCGACGCAGCTCGTGCATCCCGAAGAGCTTCCGATGATGAAGGCCGACGTGCCTCCGCCGGAAGAGAAGGACAGCAAGGGCAAGAAGAAGGCCGCTCCCGCCGTCGCGTCCCGCGATGACGATGCGACCGACGAAATTTCAACCGGTTCGGTGGCGCGCTGATGTCGTTTCTTTCCCGCATCATGGTCGTCAAGAGCAAGGCGCACTTCTCCGCTGGCGGCAACAATCATCCCGGCGACCTTTCGCGCAGCGCGCCCTTCGAAGGTATCCGCAAGCGGCGCGGCAACCAGGCCCGCAGCCGTGTCGCGATCGTCATCGCCGGCTTCTCCGTGGTCTACTGCATCATCGGCGGCCGGTTGATCCAGTACGGCTTCGCGCAGCCGGAAACCGTGTCGAGCATCGGCCGGGCCGACAATCTCATGGCTTCGCGGCCGGATATTCTCGATCGCAACGGCCAGATCCTCGCAACCGACATCCGCACGGTGTCGCTCTTTGCCGAGCCTCACAAGATCGTCGATGCGGACGAGGCGGTCGAGCAGCTGGCCACGGTCCTGCCCAATCTCAACAATGCCGACATCTATAACAAGCTGAAGTCGAAGACGCGCTTTCAGTGGCTGCGTCGCCAGCTGACCCCCAAGCAGCAGAGCGACATTCTTGCGCTTGGTATTCCCGGCATCGGATTCCGCCCGGAGAAGCGGCGCTTCTATCCCGGTGGCGCCACGGCATCGCATGTCGTCGGCCACGTCAACGTGGACAACCGCGGCATTGCCGGCATGGAACGCTGGATCGACAACCAGGGTCTTGCTGATCTCGCGGCGATCGGCATGACCAGCGATGCGAAGCTTGAGCCGGTGCGTCTGTCGATCGACCTGCGTGTGCAGAACATCCTGCGCGACGTCGTCGTTGAAGCCATGGCCAAGTTCCGCTCGCTTGCTGCCGGTGGCGTCGTCATGGACGTGAAGACCGGCGAAATCCTCGCCATGGTCTCCTATCCCGACTACGACCCGAACAAGCCGGCCGACGGCGCCAAGGAAGGCTGGATGAACCGCATGTCGAACGGCACGTTCGAGATGGGGTCCACCTTCAAGTCGTTCACGACGGCCATGGCGCTCGACAGCGGCAAGGTCAAGTTGACCGACAGCTTCGACGCACGCTTCCCGATCCGCATCGGCGGCTTCACGATCAAGGACTTCCACGGCAAGCATCGCGTCCTTTCGGTGCCGGAAATCTTCCAGTATTCGTCGAACATCGGCACGGCCAAGATGGCCGATCTCGTCGGCATCGACGCCCACAAGGAATTCCTGACGCGGCTTGGCCTTCTGACGAAGATCCCGACGGAATTGCCGGAGATCAAGATGCCCAGCCAGCCGAAGGTGTGGAAGAAGATCAACTCCATCACGATTTCCTTCGGCCACGGCGTCTCGACGACCCCGCTGCAGACGGCTGTTGCCGGTGCCGCACTGGTCAACGGTGGCAACCTGATCGAGCCGACCTTCCTTCCGCGCTCCATTGAGGAGGCCGCGGCTGCGTCGACGCGGGTCATCAAGCCCTCCACCAGCGCGGACATGCGCTATCTGTTCCGCTGGAACGGCATTCATGGCTCCGGCAAGAACGCTCGTGTTCCCGGCTTCAATGTCGGCGGCAAGACGGGCACCGCCGACAAGGTCATCAACGGGCGCTACTCGAGCGACGCCAACTTCAACGCCTTTCTGGCCGGGTTTCCGATCGACGATCCGCGCTATGTGGTGCTGACCTTCATCGACGAGCCGAAGACGGACAAGGGCAATGGGGCGGCACTTGCCGGTAACTCGGCGGCTCCCATGGTCCATGATATCATCAGCCGGTCTGCGCCGCTTCTCGGCGTCGAGCCGAAGTTCGGCGCTGACGGTTCCGCCTTGCTTGTGGCGTATTGAACGGTAAAGGACGTTCACGCGGCCGTGAAGGCCAAGGGAATCGTGTTGGGAAAAGTGCAATCGATGAAGATCAGTGACCTTGCGATGCTTGGGGACGGACAGGAGGGGGCAGCGATGTCTCTTGCTCCGGGCCAGCCAGATGCCGACATTACCGGCTTGACCGCCGACAGTCGCAAGGTTTTGCCGGGCACGCTGTTCGTGGCGGTTCCCGGCACCACGGCAAATGGCAGCGTCTATGTCGACGACGCCGTCGCCCGGGGCGCCGTCGCCGTCGTGACCGAAGGGGACCTCGGTTCCAGCCTCTCCGTGCCCGTTATCCGGGTCGCCTCCACCCGCAGGTTTCTCTCGCATGCCGCAGCGACGTTCTACGGTGCACAGCCGGAGACCATGGTCGCCGTGACCGGAACGGCCGGCAAAACCTCGGTCGCCTCGTTTACCCGCCAGATCTGGGCCCAGGCCGGGCTTTCCGCGGCGATGATCGGCACCACCGGCGTGGTCGCGCCCGGGCGCAATGATTACGGCTCGCTCACCACACCCGACCCGGTGTCTCTCCATCGTCTGCTCTCCGAGCTCGCCGCATCCGGCGTGACGCATGCGGCCATGGAAGCCTCCAGTCACGGGCTCGACCAGAGCCGGCTCGACGGGGTACGCCTGTCGGCGGCGGCCTTCACCAATCTTGGTCGTGACCACATGGATTATCATCCCACGATCGAGCATTATCTCGGGGCGAAGATGCGGCTATTCGAAGCGCTGCTGCCGAAGGGCGCGCCGGCCGTCATCTTCTCCGACGACGAATGGTCGGACGCGGCCATCCGGGCCGCTACGGCAGCCGGCAGCGACGTGCGCACGGTCGGCCGCAAGGGCACCTGTCTCACGCTGAAGCGCGTCGAGCATTTCCGTCACAAGCAGATTGCCGAAGTGCATGTCGATGGGCGTATCTTCGAGGTCAACCTGCCGCTGGCGGGTGATTTCCAGATCTCCAATGCGCTGGTGGCCGCAGGGCTCGCCATGTCGACCGGGGTCGAGGCGCACGTGGTGATGCTGGCGCTGGAAAAGCTGCAGGGCGCCCCGGGCCGCCTCGAGCTTGTCGGGCAGACGGCGGACGGCGCGCTTGCCTATGTCGACTATGCCCACAAGCCCGACGCGCTGACGCAGGTTCTGTCCTCCGTTCGACCCTTCACGACAGGACGCGTGATCACGGTGTTCGGCTGCGGTGGCGATCGCGACAAGGGAAAGCGGCCGCTCATGGGCGAGATCGCGTCCCGGCTGTCGGATGTCGTGATCGTGACGGATGACAATCCGCGGTCCGAGACGCCGGCGACGATCCGCAGCGAGATCCTTGCCGCGGCTCCCGGCGCGACCGAGATCGCCGATCGCGCGGAGGCCATCCGCCACGCCGTCGGCATGCTGCGGCCCGGCGATACGCTGATCGTCGCAGGCAAGGGACATGAGGAGGGGCAGACCGTCGGCTCCGTGACGCTGCCCTTCTCCGACCACGCCGAAATCCGCAAGGCCCTTACCGCCGAGCAGGCGCGGTCCGGGCAGGCGGGCGGTTCGATGGACAGCCAGGATATGGGAGGCTGAAGGTATGGGTTTTCTCTGGACGAGCGCCGACCTGATGGCTGCCATGCATGGTCGCCCGGTTGGCAATCTGCCGCAGGGCATCACGGGCATCTCGATCGACAGCCGCGCCATTGGCAAGGGCGAGGCCTTCTTCGCGATCAAGGGCGATCGCGTGGACGGGCATGACTATGCAGGCTTTGCGATCGCCAATGGCGCGTCGCTGCTGGTGGTCAGTGAAGGCAAGCTGCCGGCGCTCGGGCGCCTGATTGCGCCGATGATCGTCGTCGACGACGTTCTCGCCGCCATGGTGCGGCTCGGCTGTGCTGCCCGCGACCGCAGTGCCGCCAAGATCATTGCCGTGACGGGCTCCGTCGGCAAGACGACCACCAAGGAGATGCTGCGGCATGCCCTCTCTCCGGGCGCGCGCGTGCACGCGTCGGTCGCGTCCTTCAACAATCACTGGGGTGTGCCGCTGACGCTGGCGCGCATGCCGGAAGCGACGGACTACGGCATTTTCGAAATCGGGATGAACCATCCGAACGAGATCCGGCCTCTGGTGCGTATGGTGCGTCCGCAGGTGGCCATCATCACGACGATCGCACCGGCGCATCTCGGCAATTTCCGTGATCTGGACGAGATCGCGCTGGCGAAGGCCGAGATCATGGAAGGCCTGGTCGACGGTGGTCACATCCTTCTCAATCGCGACAATGCGCAGTTCGGCACCTTGGCAAAGGCGGCGTCGATGCTCGGCGTTTCCTCCATGCACACCTTCGGCGTCGATCAACGTGCCGATTTCCGCATGATCGAGTACGCGGCGACGCCGGAAGGCGGCACGCTCTGGGCCATGATCGATGGTCGCACGCTCGAGATCCCGATCGGGACGCCCGGTCGCCACATCGCCGAGAACGCCCTAGCCGTGCTCGGGGCAGCCTCGCTCGTCGGCGCGGATCTCGACACGGTCATCGCGTCGTTCGCCACGCTCCAGCCGGAAAAGGGCCGGGGCGAACGTCACCGCCTGGCCGTTGGAGCCGGCACGCTGACGCTGATCGACGAGAGCTACAACGCCAATCCGGCCTCCATGCGGGCGGCGATTGCCCTTCTGGGCGAGACGGAGCTCGGTGCGGATGGGGGCAGACGCATCGCCATTCTCGGCGACATGCTGGAGATGGGCGATCATTCGGCCAAGGCCCACGCGGCGCTGGCCGGACCGCTGATCGAGCAGGGGATCGACACGATCTGGCTGGCAGGCCCCGACATGACGCATTTGCGGGATGCTCTGCCGGACACGGTGTCGGTCGTCCACTGCGACGCGGTCGATGATCTGCGCAATCATGCGGTCGCCTCGGTGCGGGCCGGCGACGTCGTCATGATCAAATCCTCCAAGGGCACCGGCTGCGGGCGGATCGTCCAGGCGCTCCTCGATACATTCCCGGCGCAGGCCGAAACGGAGCAGGCGATCTAAGCCGCGCTCCACCTTTTTTCCGGCTGGACGGCCGGTCTCCTTCCCTGGTCGGGAAGGGGTGTCGACATCGAAATATCGGGGAAGGGTCCCTCATGCTCATCTGGCTTGTCGAACTGGCGGACCATTTCCAGTTTTTCAATCTGTTCCGGTACATCACGTTCCGCACCGGCGCGGCGTTGTTCACCTCCGCCATGATCGTCTTCCTTTTCGGGCCGAAAATGATCTCGTCGCTGCGCGTGCGCCAGGGCCGGGGGCAGCCGATCCGGGCCGACGGCCCGCAGACCCACTTCAAGAAGGCGGGAACGCCGACCATGGGTGGCCTGATGATCCTTGCGGGGATTGTGGTCTCGTCGCTGCTCTGGGCCGATCTCTCCAGTGTCTATGTCGTCTCGACCTTGCTGGTCACGCTCGGTTTCGGCGCTATCGGCTTTTACGACGACTATCTCAAGGTCACGAAACAGTCGGACAAGGGCTTTTCGGGCAAGGCGCGCCTCGGGATCGAGTTCGCGGTCGCCGCCGTCGCTGTCTTCTTCATGATGCGCGCCGCGATCTCCGCGGGAACGGCGGGCTCGACCTTCGGGTCGTCGCTGACCTTCCCGTTCCTCAAGGACTTCACGCTCAACCTCGGCTATTTCTTCGTTCTGTTCGGCGGCTTCGTCATCGTGGGGGCCGGCAATGCCGTGAACCTGACGGACGGTCTCGATGGTCTCGCCATCGTGCCGGTCATGATCGCCGCAGCCTCGTTCGGCGTCATCGCCTATCTCGCCGGCAACGCCGTCTTTGCCAATTACCTGCAGATCCACTTCGTGCCCGGCACGGGCGAACTGGCCGTCATTCTGGGCGCCGTCATCGGAGCAGGTCTCGGTTTTCTGTGGTTCAATGCGCCGCCGGCCGCCATCTTCATGGGCGATACCGGTTCGCTCGCGCTCGGTGGCCTCATCGGCACCGTCGCCGTCGCCACCAAGCACGAGATCGTCATGGTCATCATCGGCGGCCTCTTCGTCATGGAAACGCTGTCGGTGATCATCCAAGTCTTCTGGTTCAAGCGCACCGGTCGTCGCGTCTTTCTCATGGCGCCGATCCACCACCATTTTGAAAAGAAGGGTTGGACCGAGAGCCAAGTCGTCATCCGGTTCTGGATCATCGCCGTCGTGCTCGCCATGGTCGGCCTCTCCACCCTGAAGCTGCGGTAAGTCGATGATCCCCGTCACCTCCCTTCGCGGCGGCGCGGTCGCTCTTTTCGGTCTGGGAGGCTCCGGGCTTGCTACGGCGCGCGCTCTGGTGGCCGGCGGGGCAACGGTGACGGCCTGGGACGACAATGCCGAGAGCGTGGCCAAAGCCGCTGCAGAGGGGATCGGCACCGGCGATCTCCGAACGATGGACTGGTCCTCCTTCGCCGCCTTTATTCTGTCGCCGGGCGTGCCGCTGACCCATCCAAAGCCGCACTGGACGGTCGATCTCGCGCGCAGTGCAGGCGTCGAGGTGATCGGCGATGTCGAGCTGTTTTCCCGCGAACGGCGCGCGCGTGCGCCCGAGGCGCCGCTGATCGCCATCACCGGCACCAATGGGAAGTCGACCACGACGGCGCTGATCGCCCACATCCTTTCGGCAAGCGGCCGGGATACGCAGCTTGGCGGCAATATCGGAACGGCGGTGCTGACGCTCGATCCTCCGACGACGAACCGCTTCTACGTGGTCGAGTGCTCGTCCTATCAAATCGACCTGTCGCCGTCGCTCGAACCGACCGCCGGAATCCTTCTGAACCTCACGCCCGACCATATCGACAGGCACGGGACGATGGAGAATTACGCGGCCGTTAAAGAGCGCCTCGTCGCCGCGAGCCAGACGGCGATCATCGGCGTGGATGATGCCTGGTGCGAAGCCATCGCGGACCGCGTGGCACTTGCCGGTCGTCCGGTGATCCGCATTGCCCGGCACCGATCGCTCGGCGATGGGTATTATGCGCAGGATGGGTCCGTCATGCGCGCCGAGGCCGGGCTCTCCGAAGTCTTTGCCGAGCTTTCGGAAATCGCAACGCTGCGGGGCAGCCATAACGGGCAGAACGCGGCGGCGGCGATCGCCGCCTGTCTCGCGGTCGGCGTGTCCAAGGCGGAGATCGTTTCCGGGCTCGCATCCTTCCCGGGCCTGAAGCACCGTATGCAGCCAGTCGCCATGCTCCGCGACGTCACCTTCGTCAACGACAGCAAGGCGACGAATGCCGAGGCTGCGGCGCCCGCCCTCTCGAGCTTCGAGCGCATCTACTGGATTGCCGGCGGCGTGCCGAAAGAGGGCGGCATCGCGTCGCTCTCGTCTTTCTTTCCCAAGATCGCCAAGGCCTATCTCATCGGCCGCGCCGCCGACGAATTCGCGACGACGCTCGGCGACCGCGTGCCGTTCGAGCGGTCGCAGACACTGGAAAAGGCCGTGGCGGATGCCGCGGCGGATGCAGCCCGAGACGGATCGCCGGCGGCTGTGCTCCTGTCACCGGCTTGCGCAAGCTTCGACCAGTACAAGAACTTCGAGATGCGCGGGGATGCCTTTGTCGCCCATGTGGCCGCACTTCCCGGCGTGACCATGCTCATTTGACGACCGTGGCGATGTCGATCGCCGCGGACGAACGGTTTACGGCGCAAGCGCGCACTTTGACGAGGACGAAGACATGGTGAGTCGTGCGGAGCGAGGCCCGGTGGCCGATTGGTTCTGGACCATCGACAGGTTCTTCCTGGCGACGTTCATTCTGTTGATGGGCATCGGTTTCATGCTGTCCTTCGCCGCCAGCCCGGCCGTTGCCGAGCGTCTGGGGCTCGACAGCTTCCACTTCGTCAAGCGTCAGGCAGCCTTCCTCATCCCGTCGCTGATGGTCATGATCGGGCTCTCGTTCCTGACGCCCCGTCAGGTGCGGCGCACGGCGATCGTCATTCTCGTCGCCGCCATCGCGATGATGATCCTCGCGCTGTTCTTCGGGGTCGAGATCAAGGGGTCGCGCCGCTGGTTCTCGATCGGGCCGATCGGCATCCAGCCGTCCGAATTCATGAAGCCCGCCTTCGTCATCGTCTGCGCCTGGCTCTTTTCCGAGCATGCGCGCCAGCCGGAAATTCCCGGCAATCTCTTCGCGATCCTGCTCTACGGGATCGTTGCGACGCTGCTGATCGCTCAGCCCGACCTCGGCCAGACGATCCTTACGACCGCCGTCTGGGGTGGCATGTTCTTCATGGCGGGCATGCCCTGGCTCTGGATCGTCGTTCTCGGCGGGTCCGCCGTCGGCGGTCTCGTCGTTGCCTACACGCTGCTCCCGCACGTGGCCGGCCGCATCGACCGGTTCATGACGGGCGAGGGCGATACCTTCCAGGTGGACACGGCGCGCGAGGCGATCATCCGCGGCGACTGGCTGGGCCAGGGGCCGGGCGAAGGGATTATCAAGCGGATCATTCCCGACAGCCATACCGACTTCATCTTCTCGGTCGCGGCCGAGGAGTTCGGCATTGTCTTCTGCATGGTCATCGTCGCCATCTTCTCGTTCCTCGTCATGCGCGGGCTCAGCCACGCCTTCCGCGAGCGCAACGACTTCAACCGCTTCGCGGTGGCGGGTCTCGTGCTGCAGATCGGCATCCAGTCCATCATCAATGTCGGGGTGAATCTCGAACTGCTCCCGGCCAAGGGCATGACGCTGCCCCTGATCTCCTACGGCGGATCGTCGATGATCGCGATCTGCGTCACGGCCGGCTTCATCCTGGCCCTGACACGTCATCGCCCGGAAAAGCGGGCGCTGGAGCGCAGCCTCTTCCGGACCGGAGCCCCGGTCGCGGCCGAGTAGAGATACGGTCGGGCGAGGGACGTGCGGCGCGCCTGCACCGGTCCAAATCCACAGCGTCGCGCGTCGCTCCGACACGCGGCGCTGTCGTCTCTTCCGGCAAAGTGTCCATCCAAAGGAAAACCCGTCACGATTTTCGACATTGTGCGGTAGTAGATATCAAAGTGTCCGATTTTGACACATAGCTGCGCAGTTTCGCGCAACCCGTTTCGGACTGGAGGTCTCGAGTGTTGACCAAGGGCATCGTCATGCTAGCCGCCGGAGGTACCGGCGGTCATCTTTTTCCAGCCGAGGCGCTTGCGCACGAACTGGCCGCACTGGACTTCACGGTTCACCTGATCACGGATCACCGCGCCGAGCGCTATGCGGATTCCTTTCCTGCAGACCGTATCCATGTGGTGCGTTCCGCGACGATCGGCTCCCGCAACCCGGTCAAGGTTGCCTCCTCGCTCTGGCAGTTGTGGGCGGGACTGCGCGAAGCGCGGGGCATCATCAAGGCGTTTGCGCCGAAGGTCGTCGTCGGCTTCGGCGGATATCCGACCGTGCCGCCGCTGCTCGCCGCCAGCCGTCTGCGCATTCCCACCATCATCCACGAGCAGAACGCCGTCATGGGACGTGCGAACAAGGGCCTTGCCGGACGGGTCACCGCGATCGCCGGCGGTTTCCTCCCGGAGACGGATGGTCGCTATGCGCGCAAGACGGTGACGACCGGCAATCCCGTCCGTCCCGCCGTGCTTGAGGCCGCCGATGTGCCCTACACGGCGTCCGGCGCCGGCGAACCGTTCCGTCTCGTCGTGTTCGGGGGCAGCCAGGGTGCTCAGTTCTTCTCCAAGGCGATCCCGGCCGCCATTGCCCTGCTCGAGCCCGAATTGCGCGCCCGGCTGCATGTCACGCAACAGGCCCGCCCCGAAGATCTGGACGGCGCGCGAACGGCCATGTCCAAATTCGAGCTGAGCTCGGAAATCTCCCCTTTCTTCACCGACATGGCGGGCCGCATTGCGGCGGCGCATCTGCTTGTCTGCCGCTCCGGCGCATCGACCGTGTCGGAGATCGCCGTCATCGGCCGGCCGTCCATCCTGGTGCCCTATCCGTTCGCGCTCGATCATGACCAGGCGGCCAATGCTGCGGCTCTGGCCGAGACGGGCGCCGCGCGACTGGTGCCGCAGAAGGACCTGACCCCGGAGGTCCTGGCGTCGTTCATCCGCGACGCGATGAACAGCCCGGAGAGCATGGCCGAGATGGCGACCAGCGCCAAGGCTGCCGGCCGTCCGGACGCCGCGCGCTTGCTTGCCGGCATGGTAGAGGCTATTGCCAGCGGCCAGACGATTGCCCAATTCAAGGAAAAGCGCTCATGAAACTGCCGCAGACGATCGGTCTCGTCCATTTTATCGGTATCGGCGGGATCGGGATGAGCGGCATCGCGGAAGTGCTGCACAACCTGGGTCACCGGGTTCAGGGATCCGATCAATCCGAAAGCGCCAACGTCCAGCGGTTGCGTGAAAAGGGCATCGAGGTGTTTGTCGGTCACAAGGCCGAAAACCTCGGGGAATCCGAAGTCGTCGTCGTGTCGACCGCGATCAAGAAGACCAATCCGGAACTGATCGCGGCCCGCGAGAAGCTGCTGCCGGTCGTGCGCCGTGCCGAGATGCTGGCCGAGCTCATGCGCTTTCGCAGCTCGATCGCCATCGGCGGCACGCATGGCAAGACGACAACGACCTCGATGGTCGCGGCCCTGCTGGAGGCGGGCGGTCTCGATCCGACCGTCATCAATGGCGGGATCATCAACGCCTACGGGACCAATGCCCGCATGGGCGCCGGCGAATGGATGGTCGTCGAAGCCGACGAGTCCGACGGGACGTTCCTGAAGCTGCCGGCCGACGTCGCCGTGGTGACGAACATCGATCCGGAACATCTCGACCATTACGGCACCTTCGACCAGGTGCGGGCGGCGTTCCGTCAATTCGTCGAGAACGTGCCGTTCTACGGCTTCGGCGTCATGTGTCTCGATCATCCCGAAGTCCAGACGATGGTCTCCAAGATCGAGGACCGCAAGGTCATCACCTATGGCGAGAACCCGCAGGCCGACGTTCGTTTCTTCAATATCCGCATGGACGGCGCGACATCGATCTTCGACGTTGCCATCCGTCGCCGGCGCACCGGCCAGCTGATCGAGCTGAAAGACCTGCGCCTGCCGATGCCGGGTCGTCACAACGTCTCGAATGCAACAGCCGCGATTGCCGTTGCGAACCGGCTCGGCATGAAGCCCGAGGATATCGCCAAGGGGCTTGCATCCTTCGGGGGCGTGAAGCGGCGGTTCACCTTCACCGGCGAATGGAACAATGTGCGGATCTACGACGATTACGGGCATCATCCGGTCGAGATCAAGGCCGTACTGCGGGCGGCACGCGAAGCCTGCCAGGGCCGAATCATCGCCGTCCACCAGCCGCACCGTTTTTCCCGCCTGCAGAGCCTGTTCGAGGATTTCGCAGCCTGCTTCAACGATGCCGACACGATTCTCCTGTCGCCGGTCTATTCGGCCGGTGAGGAGCCGATCGACGGGGTTTCCTCGCAGGAGCTGGTTTCCCGCATCAAAGCCGGGGGACATCGCGATGCGCGGTATATCGAGGGGCCGGAAGCCCTTGCGCCTCTGGTCTCCACCATTGCACAACCCGGTGACTTCGTGGTTCTTTTGGGCGCCGGCAGCATTACCTACTGGGCTGCCGCACTGCCGAAGGAACTGGCGGACATCACAGCGCAGGGGACAGGACGGGACGCATGAAACAGGTCGACGGAACAAGGCTGCTCGCATCGCTCGGCGACGGCGTGAACGCGCTGCGGGGACGGCTGACGCCGGATGCCCCCATGGACCGCGTGACATGGTTCCGCGCCGGCGGGCTGGCCGAGCTCATGTTCCAGCCGCATGACGTCGATGACCTCGTGACCTTCCTCAAGCTCGTTCCGCAGGAGGTTCCGGTGATGGTGGCCGGCGTCGGGTCCAACCTGCTGGTGCGGGATGGCGGTATCCCGGGTGTCGTCATCCGTCTGTCGGCCAAGGGCTTTGGCGATGTAGAGCTGGCCGGCGAAAACCGCGTCGTCGCCGGAGCGATCTGCCCGGACAAGAACCTTGCGGCGATGACGCTCGATCACGGGATCGGGGGCTTCTTCTTCTATTACGGCATTCCAGGCACCGTCGGCGGCGCCTTGCGCATGAACGCCGGCGCAAACGGCGGCGAGACCCGGGAGCGGGTCGTCGAAGTGCACGCCGTGGACCGGCAGGGCGAGAAGCACGTGCTCAGCAATGCCGACATGGGCTACAGCTACCGCCATTCGAGCGCGCCGAAAGACCTGATCTTCACGCATGCCGTGTTCGAAGGCTTTCCGGAAGACAAGGCGAAGATCCGCGCCGACATGGATGCCGTGCGCCAGCACCGGGAGACGGTCCAGCCGATTCGCGAGAAGACCGGGGGATCGACGTTCAAGAACCCCGAAGGACATTCGGCCTGGAAGCTGATCGACGAGGCCGGCTGCCGCGGCATGATGATCGGCGGCGCCCAGATGTCGCCCATGCACTGCAACTTCATGATCAATACGGGGCAGGCGAGCGGCTACGAACTCGAATATCTCGGCGAGACCGTGCGCCAGCGCGTGATGGAGCATTCCGGCATCAAGCTCGAATGGGAGATCAAGCGGATCGGATCGTTCATGGCGGGTTACGAAGTGCGGGAATTTCTGGGCCGGGCGACGGTGTGACCGCGGCAACCGCGTGCTGCTCGTTCATGGCGAGCGCGTTGAGCCTCTGCCGTTTTCCCTGACGGCTTCTTAAGGGAAGCGATCTGGATCTCTCTTGAAAAGGCCGCGATGTCAGGGACATCGCGGCCTTTTTGCGTGTTCTGAGTCTGCTTGAAGTCAGACTTCGTGTTTGCCCGACAGCAGGATGCAGACGAGCGTGATGACGGCGGCAAACAGCACGTAATAGCCAACGGCGGTCATGCCGTAGGTCGCCTGCAGATAGGTGGCGATGTAGGGCGCAAGCGAGGCGCCGAAGATGCCGGCAAAGTTGAAGGTGATGGACGAGCCGGTATAGCGGACATTGGTGGGGAAGGGTGCTGCCAACGCCGTTCCGATCAGGCCGTAGGTCACGCCCATCAGCGCCATTCCGATGACGACGAAGAGAACGACGCTCGCTTCGCCGCTTGTCAGAAGACCCGGGAGGAAGAAGGAGAAGATGCCGATCAGCACGGTAACGCCGATCAGGATCTCGCGTCGGCCGAACCGCTCAGCGAGCTTGCCGGCGATCGGGATGAAGATGCCGAAGAGCACCGCGCCGAGCAGCTGGATTTCCAGAGCATCGAGGAAGGGCATCTTCAGGACCTTGATGTTGTAGGACAGCAGATAGGCCGAGCCGATGTAGAACAGGACGAATGTCGCGAGGGCCACGAAGGTGCCGAGAACGAGGCTTCTCTTGTGGTTGCGGAAGAGCTCGACCACGGGAACCTGAACGCGCTCATGGCTGTCGATGGCCTTCTGGAAGGCCGGCGTCTCGGTGATGGAGAGACGGACCCACAAGCCGACGGCGATCAGGAGGATCGAGGCGATGAAGGGCACGCGCCATCCCCAGCTCAAGAGCGCCTCCTGCGACATGACATGGAGCAACAGCCAGAATACGCCGGACGACAGAAACAGGCCGACGGGCGCGCCGAGCTGCGGGAACATGCCGTACCAGCTCTTCTTGCCTTCGGGCGCATTTTCCGTCGCGAGGAGAACCGCTCCGCCCCATTCGCCACCAAGGCCGAAGCCCTGGCCGAATCGGCACAATGCGAGGAGCAGCGGTGCGAGAACACCGATCGATTCGTAGGAGGGCAGCAAGCCGATGACCACCGTGGAAATGCCCATGGTGAGAAGGGCTGCCACGAGCGTGGTCTTGCGGCCGACCCGGTCGCCATAATGGCCGAACACGACCGCACCGAGCGGTCGGGCGAAGAAGGCGATCGAGAAGGTGGCGAAGGATGCAAGGAGCGCCGTCGTCGGATCATTGTTCGGGAAGAACAGTGTCGGGAAAACGAGGACGGCCGCCGTCGCGTAGACGTAGAAATCGAAAAATTCGATGGTGGTGCCGACGAGGCTCGCCAGGAGCACGCGAGCCGGGGAATTGATAGCGCGTGCATCCAAGCCATCTGCCTTCGCCGATACCGGAGATATCGCGTTGCTCATGATCTTGTCCGTATTGAGAATCTGCCACCCTTATAGGTAGCTGCGGGCTACATAGAGCAAGTTAATGTCGGAAGAAACCCTGTTTGCGCAACAATATGACGCCAGTTCCGGCTGTAGCACATGAGATGCAATCCTGACGCATAGCGGGGCAGGCGCGTCGGCATTGCGATGCCTAGCCGTTGGGCGAAAGCGATGGTGAACGCGGCCTCGACCTCGGCAGAAGCCCCGGAAGGCGTCGGAGCCATGCAGATCGGATGGCGTGCCATTTTCGTCACAGACACGGTGTTCGCAGCAGCAAGCTGTGCGTCGAGGGATCTCCCGCGTTCCGGTTAACGAAAGTAAACGGTTCGTTAACCTTAATGACGCTTTAGTGAGCGCAGGCAGGCATGCATCGAGTCGGGAGTCCCCAACCGGTCGCTTTGCCGCCACGTGAACGAGAAGAAATGGCAGGGGTTTTCATGAGTGGCAAACACGTTGCCGTGTTGATGGGGGGCTTCTCGTCGGAGCGGCCGGTCAGCCTGTCCTCGGGCGCCGCCTGTGCCGATGCGCTGGAAGCCTTCGGTTACCGCGTGACCCGCGTCGATGTGGATCGCGATGTCGCGACCGTTCTGGGTGCGCTTCGCCCCGACGTGGCGTTCAACGCGCTGCACGGCCCCTTCGGCGAAGACGGGACGATCCAGGGAATCCTGGAATATCTCGAGATCCCCTACACGCATTCGGGCGTTCTCGCCTCGTCGCTGGCAATGGACAAGGCCCAGGCGAAGATCGTTGCGAAGGCTGCGGGCATCCCGGTCGCCGAAGCGAAAATCATGGATCGTCACGATTTCGGCACGGATCATCCCATTCCCACGCCCTATGTGGTGAAGCCGGTCCGGGAAGGATCGAGCTTCGGTGTCGTGATCGTCCAGAAGGACCAGTCGCATCCGCCGCAGGTGATCACCTCCAGCGGCTGGCGATACGGCGATCTCGTCATGGTCGAACGCTACATCCCCGGCCGCGAATTCACGTGCGGCGTCATGGGCGGCGAGGCGCTGGCCGTGACCGAGATCATTCCCCAAGGCCATACGTTCTACGACTATGATGCAAAATATGCCAAGGGCGGCTCTACGCACGTCATTCCGGCGGAAATTTTACCGAATATTTACCAAAACATTCAAAGACTGGCCGTTGCGGCACATCATGCGATGGGGTGCCGTGGTGTCAGCCGCTCCGACTTCCGCCTCGACGACAGCTCCTCGGGAGAGAGCGAGCTGATCTGGCTCGAAATCAACACGCAGCCGGGCATGACCCCGACATCGCTGGTTCCGGAAATGGCGGTTCAGGCCGGCCATTCCTTTGGTGAGTTCCTCAGCTGGATCGTGGAGGATGCGTCGTGTTTGCGTTGAGAGGTCGTTTCCAGAATCGGGTTCGGGCGCCACAGGAATACCGCGATATGGATGGCCATGTCGTTCTGCCGCGTCCGCTGCGGCGCGTTGCCCGCTTCTTCGTTGCCCTGGGGACGGGTCGCATCCATTTCGCCCCCCACACCGGCACCGTCTCGGCGCTGGCCCTGTTTGCGGCCACCGGTTTCTACGGCATGGCCATTGGCGGGCACACCCCCGAGGTCGCCAAGGCGACCACGACGGCTGCCGGATTTGCCATCGAAGACGTCAAGATTTCCGGCAACGACCAGACGTCGGAAATCGACATTCTCCAGGAGATCGGTCTGGACGGTGCGACCTCGCTCGTTGCGCTCGATATCGACGCGGCCCGCAAGGCGATCGCCAAGATGCCCTGGGTCGAAGAGGTGACGGTTCGCAAGGTCTATCCCGGCACGGTCGAGGTCAATCTGAAGGAACGCAAGGCCTTCGGCATCTGGCAGCACGGCTCCGACCTGTCTCTCATCGAAAAGAGCGGCAGCGTCATCGCCCCGCTGCGGGACAACAAGTTTGCCGAACTGCCCTTGTTCGTCGGCCGGGATGCGGAAACGGCTGCGGCCGGTTTCTATGCCCGCTTTGCTGACTGGCCGGAAATCGCCGGCCGCGTGAAAGCCTATGTCCGTGTTGCCGGTCGCCGTTGGGACCTGATCCTCGACAACGGCGTGATGGTCAAGCTCCCCGAGCAGGATCTCGACCGCGCCATGCAGGTGCTGTCCACGATGGAGGAGGGCCAGCAGCTGCTGGAACGCGACATCGCCGCCGTCGATCTTCGTCTTGAAGATCGCACCACCATACAACTGACCCCCGGCGCCGCTGAGCGCCGACAGGTCGCCCTAGAAGCCCGTACCAAGCAGCTCAAGAAACTCGAGAGCCAAGAGGACCGCATATGAGCCTGTTCGGTTCGTCGCATTTCGGCCTGCCGCGTCTGAAGCCCCTGTCGGCGAAGCGATCGCATATCGTTTCGGTTCTCGACATCGGTTCCACGAAGGTCGTCTGCATGATCGGCCGCCTGACACCGCGCGCCGAAAGCCAGATCCTGCCCGGTCGCACCCATGCGATCGAGGTCATCGGTCTTGGTCACCACAAGTCGCATGGCATGAAGAACGGCGTGATCGCCGATCTGGATGCAGCCGAAAGCGTCGTCCGCCTTGCGGTCGACGCGGCGGAGCGCATGGCAGGCCTGACCATCGACAGCCTGATCGTCAACGTGTCCGCAGGTCGCCTGCAGAGCGACATCTATACGGCCTCGGTCGACCTGGGTGGCCAGGAAGTCGATGCCGCGGATCTGAAGCGGGTCCTTGCCGCAGCAGGCCAGCGCTCGCAGCGTCAGGATCGCGTCATTCTCCATTCGCTGCCGACGGGCTTCTCGCTCGACGGCGAACGCGGCATCCGCGACCCGCTCGCCATGTTCGGAGACAGCCTCGGCGTCGACATGCATGTGCTGACGGCCGAGCGTGCGGCGTTGAAAAACCTCGAGCTCTGCATCAACCGGGCGCATCTTTCGGTCGAAGGTATCGTCGCGACGCCGTATGCCAGCGGCCTTTCGGCCCTGGTGGACGACGAGGTCGAACTCGGCTGCGCCTGCATCGACATGGGCGGCGGGACGACGACGATCTCGGTGTTTGCAGAAGGCAAGCTCGTGCATGCCGATGCCGTGAGCCTTGGCGGGCATCATGTAACGACGGATCTTGCACGCGGCCTTTCGACCCGAATCGAAGATGCTGAGCGGCTGAAGGTCGTGCATGGCTCGGCCATGCCGAACGACGCCGACGAGCGGGAGATGGTGACCGTTCCCCCGATCGGCGAGGACGACCGCGACCAGCCGACCCATGTGCCGCGTGCGCTGGTCTCGCGAATCGTCCGTGCCCGCGTCGAAGAAACGCTCGAACTGATTCGCGACCGCATCCAGCGCTCCGGCTTCTCGCCGATCGTCGGCAAGCGTGTCGTCCTGACGGGTGGCGGAAGCCAGCTGACGGGTCTGCCGGAAGCGGCGCGCCGCATTCTTGCCCGCAACGTGCGGATTGGTCGTCCCCTCGGCGTGTCCGGCCTTCCGCCGGCGGCCAAGGGTCCGGCCTTCTCCACGGCTGTCGGCCTGATGATCTATCCGCAGGTCGCCGAGATGGAGACGCATGCCGCCCAGGGCGGGATGCTGTCGTCGCTCGGCGGCGGCGACAGCCGCATCGCCCGAATGGGGCAGTGGCTGAAAGAGAGTTTCTAGGTTCGCGTAAGGTAGGACCGCCATAAGAGTGAATTGAGATTTGGTCGGCTCGGCAAGGCGACCAGAAACCAGGAAGGAACGGGTAACATGACCATCAACTTGCAGAAGCCGGATATCACCGAGCTCAAGCCCCGCATCACCGTTATCGGTGTCGGCGGCGGCGGCGGCAACGCCGTCAACAACATGATCACCGCTGGCCTCCAGGGCGTCGACTTCGTCGTTGCCAACACGGACGCCCAGGCGCTGACCATGACCAAGGCCGAACGAATCATCCAGATGGGTGTGGCCGTCACCGAAGGTCTCGGCGCGGGTTCGCAGCCGGAAGTCGGTCGCGCCGCCGCCGAAGAGTGCATCGATGAAATCATCGATCATCTCTCCGGCACGCATATGTGCTTCGTCACTGCCGGCATGGGCGGCGGCACGGGGACGGGCGCTGCTCCGGTTGTCGCGCAGGCCGCGCGCAACAAGGGTATCCTGACGGTCGGCGTCGTGACCAAGCCCTTCCACTTCGAAGGCCAGCGCCGCATGCGTCTTGCCGATCAGGGCATCGCCGAACTGCAGAAGTCGGTCGACACGCTGATCGTCATCCCCAACCAGAACCTCTTCCGCATCGCCAACGACAAGACCACCTTTGCCGACGCCTTCGCGATGGCCGACCAGGTGCTCTATTCGGGCGTTGCCTGCATTACCGACCTGATGGTCAAGGAAGGCCTCATCAACCTCGACTTCGCCGATGTTCGCTCGGTGATGCGCGAAATGGGCCGTGCGATGATGGGAACCGGCGAAGCGTCGGGCGATGGCCGCGCCATGGCCGCTGCCGAAGCCGCGATTGCCAACCCGCTGCTCGACGAAACATCGATGAAGGGTGCGCAGGGCCTCCTGATCTCGATCACGGGTGGTCGCGACATGACGCTGTTCGAAGTCGACGAAGCTGCGACGCGCATTCGCGAAGAGGTCGATCCGGACGCCAACATCATTCTCGGCGCGACGTTCGACGAAGAGCTCGAAGGCATGATTCGTGTCTCCGTTGTTGCAACCGGTATCGATCGTACGGCCGCGGAGGTGGCCGATCGTACGGCTAGCTTTCGCCCGGTAGCCTCCAAGCCCGCCGCACGTCCGGCAGCTCCGGCCGCAGCACCTGCCATGCAGGCTCAGCCTGCACCGGTGATGCAGCAGCCGGCACCTCAGCCGCAGGCACCGCAGGCCGATCATATCGCCGAAGCCATCCGCCAGGCCGAAATCGAACGCGAGCTCCTGATCCAGGCGCGCGCTGCCGAAAAGGCGCAGGACGACTTCCGTCCGCAGAGCAAGCTGTTTGCCGGCGCTGCACCGGAAGCTGCACCCGTCATGCGGGCTCCGGCACCCCAGGCCCCGATGCAGGCCGCTCCGGCGGAGATGCCGGTGTACCAGCAGCCGATGCAGGCCGCGCCGGTTCACCCCCAGCACGGCCACGGCCAGCCGCTTCATGCCCAGCAGGCACAGGCGCCCTACATGCAGCATGAGCCGATGGCCCAGCGTCACGAACCGGCTCCGATGATGCGTCAGCCGGAACAGGTTCGCATGCCCAAGGTCGAGGACTTCCCGCCGATGGTGAAGGCCGAAGCCGAGCACCGGTCGCAGCCGGCCGCTGCGCATCACGAAGAGCGTGGTCCGATGGGCCTTCTCAAGCGAATCACCAATTCGCTCGGCCGCCGCGAAGAGGAAGATCATTCCGTCGCGTCGGACATGACCTCGGGAGCACCGAGCGCTGCATCGCAGCAGCGCCGTCCGCTTTCGCCCGAGGCGAGCGTCTACGCACCGCGTCGCGGTGCGCTCGACGAACGCGGCCGCGTGAACCCGCAGCCGCGTGCGCAGGACGACGATCAGCTCGAGATTCCGGCGTTCCTTCGCCGTCAGTCGAACTGATTTTACACCCGTCTTCTACCTTGCCGGAACGCCTGGGCTCCAAGCCCAGGCTTTTCCGTTTTTGCAGCGTATTTGCAATGGGATAGTTACGGAAGAAGAAGCGTTACAAAGCGAAAGAAACAGTGATTTGGAATGGCCGGACGGGGGCTTTATCTTCACCATAGAAAGTCTGCAGATATGCGGCTCCTGATCGCGTCGAAGGATGGGGGCGGCACGTTGGACTTGCCGTCGAGAGGTTGACCCGGGGCTCAAAGACGTATCTTGCAGGCACGGAATAAAGGCGGTTCGCCGCCAGAATTGTGAAAGTGAAGAGTATGGGACTGGGAATTGGACTGCTGGGGTTTCAGACGACGATTGCCGAACAGGTCAGCCTGAGCGGCACGGGCGTGCATTCCGGTACCGACGTTTCGATCACCTTCCATCCCGCAGAGGCCAATACGGGCATCGTCTTCCAGCGTGTGGAGGGCGAGCGTGTTCTCGGTGAATATCGCGCCGTTTCCTCCAATGTCGGCAATACGGATCTCTGCACCATTCTCGGCACGTCGCCGGCCACCTGGATCGCCACGATCGAGCATGTGATGGCTGCCATCTATGCCATCGGCATCGACAATCTTCTGGTCGAGGTCCACGGCGCCGAGATGCCGATCATGGACGGCAGCTCCGCGCCGTTCATCGAGGCCATCGAGCAGACGGGAATCAAGGCGCTGGCGGTCAAGCGGCGCTACATTCGCATCCTGAAGCCGGTGCGCATCGAGCACGGCGCCTCCTGGTCCGAGTTCCTGCCCTATGACGGCGGCATGCGGTTCGAGGTGGAGATCGATTTCGATACGCCTCTGATCGGTCGCCAGTCCTGGAGGGGCGACATGACGGCGGCAACGTTCAAGAACGAGCTGTCGCGGGCGCGCACCTTCGGCTTCATGCGCGACGTCGAGCGGATGTGGGCAGCCGGCCGCGGCCTCGGTTCTTCGCTCGAGAACTCCGTCGTCATTGCCGACGATCATACGGTCATCAATGTCGAAGGGCTGCGCTACGCAAAGGACGAGTTCGTCCGGCACAAGACGCTCGATGCGGTCGGTGACCTGGCGCTTGCTGGCCTGCCGTTCATCGGCTGCTATCGCTCCTATCGCGGCGGTCACAAGATGAATGCCAATGCGCTCCAGGCGCTGTTCAGCGATCCCACCGCCTACGAGATCGTCGAAACGGCCATGCCGCGGACCCGGCTCCCGCGGGAGAAGCAGGTCGCGGGCGCGTCCGAACTTTCGGCCTGACGCACAGTTTACCATCGGAGTTGCCTTAAAGCCGGTCATATGACCGGCTTTTTCATGGACGTGATGCCACAAAATTGCGTTATTCGATCACCATGACGTTGCGGACTTGTTCTAGTATGATCTAGAACCGCATGGTCGGCGGCGGGGCAGCTGCCACTCGAGTTGGGATGTTCTGATGGCTTTTGCAGACGGCTTCGAATGGAAGACGATCACGCGTGTTGCGATGGTCTCGCTTGTCGCGGCGACGACGAGCATCGCGGTGACGGCTTGCCAGAACGATCCCGACATCGACATCACCAAGCTCTCCGCGGAAACCGATCCGCCCGACGTGCTCTACAATCAGGGTCTTGCCAACCTGAATGCCGGCAAGACGACGGAAGCCGCGCGCAAGTTCGACGCGATCGACAAGCAGCAGCCGTTCTCCGAATACGCCCGCAAGGCGCTGGTGATGAAGGCCTTCGTCAATTACCGGCAGGGTCAGAACCAGGACGCGATCAACGCGGCCACCCGCTATCTCAATCTCTATCCCGAGTCCGAAGACGCGGCCTACGCGCAGTACATTCTCGGTCTTGCCTATTCCAAGCAGATCCCGACGGTCACGCAGGACCAGAAGCCCGCCTTCAAGACGATCGAGGCAATGCAGGTCGTCGTCGATAAGTATCCGAACTCGGAATATGTCGAGGATGCGCAGGCGAAGATCCGTTATGCAAAGGATCAGCTGGCCGGCAAGGAAATGCAGGTCGGGCGCTATTATCTGGAGCGCAAGGAATATCTGGCCGCCGTCACCCGGTTCCGCACCGTGGTCGAGCGGTATTCCGGCACGAACCAGGTCGAGGAGGCGCTGGCGCGTCTCGTCGAAAGCTACTTTGCCATGGGGATTACCAGCGAGGCGCAGACGGCTGCCGCCGTTCTCGGGCACAATTATCCTGACAGCCAGTGGTATGCCGACAGCTACAAGCTTCTGCAGACCAACGGGCTCGAGCCGCGCGAGAATGGCGGATCCTGGATTTCCCGGGCCGGCAAGAAGATCCTCGGCGTCTGATCCGAAAGAACAGAAGACCGAATGCTTTCACAGCTCTCGATCCGCGATATCGTCCTGATCGAACGGCTTGACCTGTCCTTCGATGCAGGCCTCTCGGTTCTGACCGGCGAGACCGGGGCGGGCAAGTCCATCCTGCTCGACAGTCTCTCGCTGGCCCTCGGCGGGCGAGGGGACGGGTCGCTCGTGCGGCATGGCGGCGACAAAGGGCAGGTGACCGCGGTCTTCGACGTCGCGGCCGACCATCCCGCCCGTCTTCTCGTGCGCGAAAACGGCATCGATGACGATGGCGATCTGATCTTCCGGCGCGTGCAGTCGTCCGACGGCCGGACCAAGGCCTATGTCAATGACCAGCCGGTCTCCGTTCAGCTCCTGCGGCAGGCAGGGCAGCGGCTCGTGGAAATTCATGGACAGCACGACGATCGCGCACTCGTGGATACCCACGCGCACCGCCTCCTGCTGGATGCCTTCGGTGGCCTGACGGCGGAGGCCGAGACCGTCGGGGATCTCTTCCGGATCTGGCGGGACGCAGAGCGCGGGCTGAAGCGTCATCGCGAAAAGGTCGATGCCGCTGCGCGGGAAGCCGATTATCTGCGCGCCGCCGTGGAAGAGCTCGAAGCCCTTTCGCCGCTGGATGGCGAAGAAGACGAACTTGCCGAGCGCCGGGCGACGATGATGAAATCCGAGCGCATCGCCTCCGATATCAGCGAGGCCAGCGATTTCCTGAATGGCAATGCCTCTCCCGTGCCGCAGATCGCCTCATTGGTGCGCCGGCTGGAGCGCAAGAGCCATGAGGCGCCGGGCCTGCTGGAAGAAACGGTCAACTTGCTCGATCTCGCGCTCAATCACCTGTCTGACGCGCAGATGGCGGTGGAGGCGGCGCTCCGGCGGACGGAGTACGATCCGAAGGAGCTGGAACGGGTCGAGGAGCGGCTGTTTGCGCTGAGGGCCGCCGCACGCAAATATTCGGTACCCGTCACCGAGCTTCCGGCTCTGGCCGTGCGCATGATCACCAGCGTGGCCGATCTGGATGCGGGCGAGGAGAAGCTGAAGCAGTTCGAGGCGCAGGTCGCTATTGCGCGGGCCGATTTCGATGCGGCGGCAGCTGCCCTTTCATCCAAGCGGCACAATACGGCGAGCGCGCTTTCCGAAGCTGTGATGGCGGAGCTGCCGGCGCTCAAGCTGGAACGCGCACGCTTCATGGCCGAGGTTGCGAGCGACCCGACGCAGCTCACGGCCGAGGGCATCGATGTCGTCGAGTTCCATGTCCAGACCAACCCCGGCACCCGGCCGGGCCCGATCATGAAGGTCGCTTCGGGGGGCGAGCTTTCGCGCTTCCTGCTGGCTCTGAAGGTCGCGCTCGCCGACCGCGGATCCGCGCCGACGCTCGTCTTCGACGAGATCGACACGGGCGTCGGCGGCGCGGTCGCCGATGCGATCGGCCAGCGGCTCAAGCGGCTGTCGAAGACGGTCCAGGTTCTCTCCGTCACCCATGCGCCGCAGGTGGCGGCGCGGGCGGCGACGCATCTCCTGATCTCGAAGGGACCGTCCGAGAAATCCTCGGAGACGATCGCGACGCGGGTGGCGCGCATGGACGACAAGGCCCGCACGGAGGAGATTGCCCGGATGCTCGCGGGCGCCTCGATCACCGAGGAAGCGCGGGCGGCTGCGGCAAAGCTGCTGGCGGGCGGCGGCTGAGGCTCGAGCCGCTTTTCTCAAGCATTCTTAAGTTCTTGCGCAAGAGCGCCTGCGCTTTGGATCCCCACCGACATCCTCTTCTCAAAAGGGCGATTTTCGCTACAACACTCCCGACAGCAGGAGTGACCGCCATGACCGATACGAAGCCCGTGGATGCGCTGAGCGAAGCCGATGCCGTGGAGGAGCTGGCGTTCCTGGCCTCCGAGCTTGCCCGTCACGATGCGCTCTATCATGGCAAAGACCAGCCGGAGATATCGGACGCCGACTATGACGCCCTGAAGCGGCGCAACGGAGAGATCGAGGCGCGGTTTCCCGATCTCGTGCGGCCCGACAGTCCCTCCGGCAAGGTCGGCGCTGCGCCGTCGGGACTGTTTCAGCAGGTCACGCATGCCCGTCCCATGCTGTCGCTCGACAACGTGTTTTCCGACGAGGACGTGAACGACTTCATTGCCAGCGTCTACCGGTTCCTCGGCCGGCTGCCGGATGATTCCATCGCGTTCACGGCCGAGCCGAAGATCGACGGCCTTTCCATGTCGCTGCGATACGAGAAGCGCAAGCTGGTCACGGCCGCCACGCGCGGGGACGGCACGACGGGCGAGAATGTGACCGCGAACATCCGGACGATTGCCGAGATCCCGCAGACGCTTCCGAAGGGCGCGCCCGACGTGGTGGAGGTGCGCGGCGAGGTCTACATGGCCAAAAGCGACTTTCTTGCGCTGAACGCGCAGATGGAGGCCGAAGGCCGGCAGACCTATGTCAATCCGCGCAACACGGCTGCGGGTTCGCTTCGCCAGCTCGATCCCGCGATCACCGCGACGCGGAAGCTGCGCTTCTTCGCCTATGCCTGGGGCGAGATGTCGGACATGCCGTCGGACACGCAGTCCGGCATGGTCGAGGCCCTGCAAGGGTGGGGGTTCCCGGTCAATCCGCTGACGCAACGCCTGACATCCGTTGCCGACATCCTCGATCACTATCGGCAGATCGGCCTGCAGCGACCGGAGCTCGATTACGACATCGACGGTGTTGTCTACAAGGTGGACGATCTTGGCTTGCAGCGGCGGCTCGGCTTCCGTTCGCGCTCGCCGCGCTGGGCGACGGCGCACAAGTTTCCGGCCGAACAGGCGTTCACGATCCTCACCGCCATCGACATTCAGGTCGGACGGACCGGCGCCCTGACGCCCGTGGCGCGCCTCGTGCCGGTCACGGTCGGCGGCGTGGTCGTCACCAACGCCACGCTGCACAACGAGGATTACATCAAGGGCATCGGCAATGCCGGCCAGCCGTTGCGCGAGGGACGCGATATCCGCCTCGGCGATACCGTCATCGTCCAGCGTGCAGGCGACGTCATCCCGCAGATCGTGGATATCGTCGAAGAAAAGCGGGACGCGTCCAGCGCGCCTTATGTTTTCCCCAAGACCTGTCCCGTCTGTGGCAGCCATGCCGTGCGGGAGGTCAACGAGAAGACCGGCAAGGTCGATTCGGTCACGCGGTGCACGGGCGGCTTCGTCTGCCGCGCCCAGGCGGTCGAGCATCTCAAGCACTTCGTCTCGCGCAACGCCTTCGATATCGAAGGCTTCGGAGCCAAGCAGATCGACTTCTTTTTTGCCGTCGAAGATCCGTCGCTGTCCATCCGAACCGCGCCCGACATCTTCACGCTGGAGAAACGGCAGCAGGCCTCGTTGTCCAAGCTCGAAAATATCGACGGCTTCGGAAAGGTCAGCGTTCGCAAGCTGTACGAGGCAATCGACGAGCGCCGGCAGGTGGCGCTCTCGCGCTTCATCTATGCGCTCGGCATCCGCCATGTCGGTGAGACCACCGCAAAGCTTCTGGCCCGATCGTACGGAACCTACAGGGATTTCGACACGGCGATGCGGGCAGCGGGCGAGCCGGGTGCGGAGGCCTGGGACGATCTCAACCGCATCGATGGCATAGGTGAAGTGGTCGCACGGGCCATCGTGGAGTTCTACAAGGAAGACCGCAACAGAGCCGTGGTCGATCGCCTCCTTGAGGAGGTGACGCCGCTCGATGCGGAAGCGCCGTCCGGCGCGGGTAGCCCGGTCGCCGGCAAGACGGTGGTCTTTACCGGCTCCCTCGAGAAATTCACGCGGGACGAGGCAAAGGCTCGGGCGGAGAGTCTCGGTGCCAAGGTGTCCGGATCGGTGTCCAAAAAGACGGATATCCTCGTTGCGGGTCCCGGCGCGGGCTCTAAGCTCGAGAAGGCGCGGGAACTCGGCGTCGAGACCATGGACGAGGACGAGTGGCTCGCCTTGATTGGCGGGTAAGAGACATCCGAACTGTCCTGAACCCGATTATTTGACATCGGCGTCGCCTTTGAATTGTCTTTTTGCAGCGCACGCGATACCGGATGCCGGATATCGGAGGAGGTCCGGGATGGAGACAGTTTCAGCGATTGGCGACCTGCGGCGGTTGCTCGGCGACCATCGGCGCGCCGGGCGGTCGGTCGGTCTCGTACCGACGATGGGATATCTTCACGCGGGTCACATGGATCTCGTCCGGCGCGCGCGTGCCGACAATGACATCGTCGTCGCCAGCATCTTCGTCAACCCGCTCCAGTTCGGGGCGGACGAGGATCTTTCGCGCTACCCGCGCGATCTGGCGCGCGATCAGACGATGCTGCGGGACGGCGATGTCGACATCCTGTTCGCGCCCGGTGTGTCCGACATGTATCCCCGCCCAATGGAAACGGTGGTCGATGTTCCCGCGCTCGGGGCCGAGCTTGAGGGCGCCGTGCGGCCCGGTCATTTTGCCGGCGTCGCGACGGTGGTGACCAAGCTCTTCAATCTTGTCCAACCGGACCGCGCCTACTTCGGTGAGAAGGATTACCAGCAGGTGCAGATCATCCGCCGCATGGTGGCGGATCTCGCGCAGCCGGTCGACGTGGTTGCCGTGCCGACCGTTCGCGATGCGGACGGTCTCGCTCTGTCCTCGCGCAATGTCTATCTCTCGTCCGACGAACGTCGCGCGGCCGCGATTATTCCAAAGGCTCTCGCGGAAGCCGGCCGTCTGCTCGGCTCCGGCCTGCAGTCGGCTGACGCGCTCGAGCAAGCCCTTGTCGACGTCATCCGCCAGGAGCCGCTCGCCGTGGCGGAGATCGTCGCCGTTCGCGACCCGGAGACGCTCGCCCGGCTCGACACGGTCTCCAGGCGTCCGGTCCTTGTCCTCCTCTTCGTTCGGTTCGGCGCCACGCGGCTCCTCGACAATCGCGTCTACCAACCGGCGTCCTCTCTCGAAAGTCGCCAGCCATGAGCGTTCAGCCCTCGTCTCCCGCGCCCCGTCGCCGGCTCACCCCCTCCGCCATCCAGGCGCTGAAGGGAGAGCGTCCGATCGTCAGCCTGACCGCCTACACGACGCCGATCGCCCGTCTCCTGGATCCGCACATGGACTTCCTGCTGGTGGGCGATTCGCTGGGCATGGTGCTCTACGGCATGGAGTCGACGCTCGGCGTCACCCTCGAGATGATGATCGCGCATGGTCAGGCCGTGATGCGGGGAACCACGTCTGCCTGCGTCGTGGTGGACATGCCGTTCGGCTCCTATCAGGAAAGTCGGGAACAGGCGTTTCGCAATGCGGCGCACATCCTGAAGGAAACCGGCTGCAGTGCCGTCAAGCTGGAGGGCGGCGCCGAAATGGCGGAAACGGTCGATTTCCTGTCCAGCCGGGGGATTCCGGTGCTCGGCCATGTGGGGCTGATGCCGCAGCTGGTGAACACCAACGGGGGCTATCGCTCGCTCGGTCGCACCGAGCGGGAAGCGGCAAAGATCCGGCGGGATGCCAAGGCGATCGACGATGCGGGTGCTTTCGCCATCGTCGTTGAGGGGACCGTCGAACCGCTCGCGCGGGAGATCTCGGCATCTCTGCGGGCGCCCACGATCGGGATCGGTGCATCGCCTGCCTGCGATGGCCAGATCCTCGTGTCCGACGACATGCTCGGTCTGTTCAATGATTTCAAGCCGCGGTTCGTCAAGCACTTCGCTCATCTCGCTCCCGAGATCTCGGCGGCTGCCGAGGCCTATGCGGCCGACGTCAAGGCGCGCAGTTTTCCAGGCCCCGAGCATACCTTCACGGTCAAGACCTGAGCCGATCCACCGCCGGCGTCATGCATGATCGGGGTTGATCCGCGCATCAACGGATTTCATTTGCCGTTCTGGGTGTCGATGGCTAAGCCGGACCTGGCCCTTCTTCCTGCCGCATCGTCCGGTGGCCGAGCAATCACGCTCTGTCCGGACATGCCTTGGTGCCGCTGGTGCGGCAAAGCCTTGGATTTCAACATGGCATCTCGTGATTTCTGGGACGGTGCGCGCCGCGGCGTTCCGATCGTCTTGTCCGCATCGCCTTTCGGAGCGCTGTTCGGCGCGCTCGCCATCGACAACGGTTTCAGCATCGTCGACGCGCTCTTCATGAGCGCGACGGTGTTTGCCGGCGCGAGCCAGATGGTGGGGCTGGAACTCTTTGGTCATGCGGTCCAACCCTGGCTGATCGTGCTCTCGGTCTTCGCGGTCAATTTCCGTCACGTCCTGTATTCCGCGTCCATGGCACGTCACATCGCGCACTTCTCGCTCGTCCAGAAGGCGGCGGCGCTGTTTCTCCTGACCGATCCGCAATATGCCGAAACGGAGAAGCGTGGCGAACGCGGCGAGCCGGTCACCTTCGTCTGGTATATGGGGCTCGGCCTGGCGATCTACCTGCCGTGGCTGGTCGCGACGGCCCTTGGAGCCGTCTTCGGCGGTTTGATCGGCGACCCCAAGGCGATCGGCCTCGATGTGATGCTGCCGATCTATTTCATGGCGCTGGTGCTCGGGTTCCGTCGTCGTGACCATTGGCTGCCGGTGGTCGCGGTCAGTTCCGTCGTGTCCGTGATTGCCATGCGGCTTGTCGGGTCGCCCTGGCATGTCAGCATCGGCGCCCTTGCCGGCGTCGTGCTGGCCGCCTGCCTGCCGGTCAAATCCGGGGAGACCGCCCGATGAGCTTCGATCATCTCCTGCCGCAGGACCTCCGGCTGATTGGCGTCATCATCCTTGCCGCGATCGCCACCTATCTCACGCGCATCGGCGGCGCGATCATGATCGCCCGCATGGAGAAGATCCCGCCGCGGATGGAGGCGGCCCTGAATGCCGTTCCGGCCGCCGTCCTCTCGACCCTGGTGGCGCCGGCCATCGTCTTCGGCGGCATGGATGTGACCATCGCGATCCTCGTCGCCTTCGTCGTCGGTCTCCGGCTCTCGGCTCTCCCCATGCTGCTTGCCGGATGGGCCGTGGTGATGCTGCTGCGCTCTGCCGGGCTGTTTTGATCGTCGCTTCGACCGCCGAGACGACGTCGGCGGCCGAAGCGCTTTAGGTTCTTGTTTTAATGCATGTCGGTTCCCGAAACCGCCGCACAGGTTCGGGCGACATGCATCAAAGGGCGGCCGTCGCGGCCTCCAGCCAGCGCTTCGCCTCCGCGTTCTCGATCAGCGGCGTGAGCTTCTCACGGGTTTCAACGTGATAGCGATCGACCCAGGCGCGCTCGTCCGCCGTCAGGAGCTCCGGCAGGATGAGGCGGCGGTCGATGGGGCAGAACGTCAGCGTTTCAAAGCCGAGCATCGCCTGATCGCCCCCCTCGACGGCTGCGGCCTCCTGTACGTACAGCAGGTTCTCGATCCGGATGCCGAACGCGCCGGGGCGGTAGTAGCCCGGCTCGTTGGAGAGGATCATGCCGGGCAGGAGCTCCTGCATGCCGGCGCGCGAGATGCGCTGCGGCCCCTCATGGACCGAGAGGTAGGAACCGACGCCATGCCCGGTGCCGTGCCCGTAATCGGCGCCCGCCTTCCATAAGGCGATGCGCGCCAGCGGATCGAGTTCCACCCCGCGCGTGCCCTTGGGGAAACGTGCGGTGCTGATGGCGATCATGCCTTTGAGGACGAGCGTGAAGAAACGCTTCTGCTCGGCGGGCACGTCGCCGATGGCCACGGTGCGGGTGATGTCCGTGGTGCCGTTGACATATTGACCGCCGGAATCAATCAGAAACATGCTTCCCGCTTCGAGCGGCTGGTCGCTGTCGTTCGTGACGCGGTAATGCATGATCGCCGCATGCGGCCCGGCACCGGCGATCGTGTCGAAGGAAACGTCCTTGAGCGGATTCTGCAGCCGTTCGCCGCAGGCCATCCGTGCGGCTTCCAGCTTCTGCGTCGCGGCGATCTCGGTCACGGTGCCGGGCGTCGTTCCATCAAGCCAGGCCAGGAACTCGACCATGGCGGCGCCGTCCTGAAGATGTGCGCGGGCCGAGCCTTCGCGCTCGACGGCATTCTTGCATGCCCGGGGAAGACGGGCCGGATCGGCTGCCTCGATGACGGTGCCGCCGTACTTGCGAATCCGGTCTGCGAGCGCAAAGGCGGCATGATCCGGATCCAGCATCACGGCGGCGCCGGATGCCGCGATGGTCGAGATCCGCGCCTCAAAGGTGTCGGGCGCTTTGATCTCGGCCATCTGCGTCAGATAGGCCTTTTCCTCGATCCCGGTCTTGCGGGCATCGAGGAAGATCTCGGCTCCGCCATCGGCATGGATGATCGCGCGGGCGAGGGGATGCGGCGTATGGGGCACGTCATTGCCGCGAAGATTGAAGGTCCAGGCGACGGAAGAGGGGTCGGTGAGGATCACGGCGGCCGCGCCTGCCTTCACCACGTTCTCCGCCATTTCGGCGATTTTTTCGGTGGCGAGGATGCCGGCCTGTTCGATCTTCTGGATGGCGACGCGGCCGAGCGGGATGTCGGGCCGGTCCGTCCAAAGGCGGTCGAGCGGATTGTGGTCGAGATGGACGAGCGTTCCGCCGATCTTGGCGAGTGCCGTTTCCAGCCTGCGCACCTCGGCGCTGGTGTGCAGCCAGGGATCGATACCCAGACGAAACCCCTTCGGTGCATGGCGCTCGATCCAGAGATGCGGCGGCGCGCCGATCAGGTCGCCGCCGGTGTAGACCGTGCCATCCACCTGTTCGGCCAACTGGGTGACATAGCGCCCGTCCACGAACACCACGGCCGTGTCGCGCATGACGAGGGCGACGCCTGCAGATCCGGTGAAGCCCGTCAGCCAGGCGAGACGCTCTGCGCAGGCCGGTACATATTCCCCCTGATACTCGTCGGCCCTCGGAACGAGAAATCCATCGATGCCGAGTGCATCGAAGGCGGCGCGGAGGCCATCTGCCCGCGCGCGTCCGAACTGCGGAGCGGAGGTAACGTCGAAGGACTGGAACATGGTGTCTTCCTGCATGCGGATGAACTGGGATGCCCGCTTATAGCAAATCCAGCCGCGGTGTCCCATCAAAGCAACCGGCCTGTCCGCGCCCTCATTCATCATACTTATGCGGATTCTGCATGGCACCTATTCGCCCTGGCCCCTAGCTGATCGTGCCGAAAGCGGTAAAAGCATCTCCAACGGACGGGCTGCGAACACCCCGTTGCCGCAGATGCCGAAAGGCAATCTTTCTGAGTGATCCGTTCGATCGTTTGCCTTCTCCTCCTCCCTCCGGGCGGCGTTTAGGGATCACGCAGAGTCCGCTTGAGCATTCCTCCTCCCTTGGCTCGCGGACATGGCCGGCTTGCCGGCCACGGGCGGTGCTCGGCATCGCCTTGGATTGAAAAAGACCGTCCGACGCTGCCTGCGTCGGACGGTCTTTTTGTTTTGCCTGATCGATGCGGCCGTCAGGGACGGCTGTCGAGATGGATGGTGACCCAGCCGTTGCGCCAGAGCGTACGGACGTGACGCAGCTTCTGGGCATTGTAGGCGGAGAGGACTTTCCAGCGCTGCTCGGCGAGGATGCCAGAGAGAATGACGGAGCCGCCCGGCAGAAGGTGGCGCACAAGGTCTGGCGCCATGCGCATCAGCGGACGGGCGAGGATGTTCGCGATGATCAGGTCGAAAGGCCCGTTTTCGGCAAAGGCCGGCGACTGGAAACCGGTGGCCGTAACGGCGGAAATGCCGCTGGCGATGCCGTTGCGGCGCATGTTCTCGCGGGCGACGCGGGTTGCGATCGGATCGATGTCGGTGGCGAGGACAGGGACAGCCTTGATCTTGCGCAGGCCGATCGCGAGCACGCCGCTGCCCGTTCCCAGATCCAACGCATTGGTGACCGTGCGCGACCGAACGACGCTTTCGATCATTTCGAGGCAGCCGGCCGTCGTGCCGTGATGACCCGTCCCGAAGGCTTCCCCCGCGTCGATCTCGATTGCAATCTGCCCCGCGCGCACCTTGTCCCGATCGTGCGAGCCGTGGACCAGGAAGCGCCCTGCGGCCACGGGGCTGAGGCCCTCAAGCGATTTGGCGATCCAGTCGATATCGGGAATTTCCTCGCGCAGGATTTCGGTGCCCGGTTTCCAGCCCTCGACGATATCGGCAAACCGCGCGCGAATCTCGTCCTCCTCTGCGAAATCGAGATAGACGGACGCCTCCCAGATGTCGCGTTTCTCGTCGATCTCCATCGTGGCG
This sequence comes from Rhizobium sp. Leaf384, assembly GCF_001424065.1. Taxonomy (GTDB): domain Bacteria; phylum Pseudomonadota; class Alphaproteobacteria; order Rhizobiales; family Rhizobiaceae; genus Ferranicluibacter. The sequence goes on along the minus strand of NZ_LMQE01000005.1, from coordinate 1,000,497 downwards.
ATGGCATAGCCGTCGTCCTCGAAAGCGTCGGTCATGCGGGCGAGAAGGCTGTCGGCACCTTTTTCGGTGGTGGTGAGATAGAGGCGCAAGTCAGCCACGGGTCGTCCTTCCGGTCTCAAAAGCTTCGGATGAGCGCTTTACCACGACGGCAGGGGTTTGCACGGCCAAAATGGCGTGCGTTTTCCAATCGAACGCCTCACCCGCGCTCGGATCAGCCCTTGGCCAGATTTTCCAGCTTCTGGACGGCCGTATCCGTGTTCTCGCCATAGGCGATGGTGCCGCGGAAGCGGCCGTCGGCATCCAGCAGGAAGACGGAGGCCGAATGGTCCATCGTGTAGTCGCCGTCCGGCTTCGCCGCATCGAGCGGGACCTTCTTCGCATAGATCCGAAAGCCCTTGACCATCTCCATGACCTTGTCCGGCGGCCCGGAAATGCCCGTGACGCGGCGGCTGACATTGGACACGTACTGGCCAAGGATGTCCGGCGTATCGCGTTCCGGATCGACGGTCACGAAGAAGGCGTTGAGCCTGGTGTTGTCGGGATCGACCTTCTCGAGCCAGCCGTTCATTTCAAACAGCGTCGTCGGGCAGACCTCCGGGCAATGGGTGAAGCCGAAGAACAGGACCGAGGGCTTGCCGGTCAGGGCTTTCTCCGTGATCGGCTGGCCGTCTTGCGCCACCAGCGTGAAGGGGACGCCGAACGGACCGCCGGCTGCCGCCTCCTTCGTCTCCGTCATCTGGTAGGTCAGGAAGCCGAGCGCGGATGCCGTAACCAGAACGGCGGCCCAAAGCACGATTCGAAGAAGTCTCATGTCAGGCGCGTCCCGCGTTCATGCTGTGCCGTTGAAGTCCGGACGAAGGTTTAGAGCCAAGCAACCCTCCACGCAAACCGATTTCGGTCGCGCGGCGGGTCGGGACGATCACGTCCGCGGCACCCGACACTGCTCGTTATCTCAGGCGCGACCGGACGCCGCTATCCATCACATCATCCATCAGAAACAGAGCGAAAGGCTGCTCGATGCCAGCCCGAGGAGCATTTCGGGACCATAGCGCCACCAGCCGATCATTCCCGCCCAGCCCAACAGCAGCAGGCCTGCGCCGATGAGCGCGACCCGGGTCGTGTTGGTGGTGACGAGGCGTTTGTCCATGGCCTCCTATAGCGCGTTTCCGGCCGCGGGAGAAGCGGGGAGGGGCCGCCATCATCTTTACCAGATCTTTAATGCATCGCTGTTATGCTCTTCGTCCGTGCAGGTATTCCGCGCGTCGACATGAGGTCGGCCGCTCCCGCCAAAGACATCTGTGACCGCTGCTTCTTCCCCTGTGCGCGACACGATCCCGCGCCATTCCGGACGCTTCAAACATGCATCACGAGACCCGTCAAAGATCCCTTACCGTTAGTCAGAGGCTCGCCACGCTGGGCGTGGCGTCGTTCGTCGGAATCAGCGCGATGCTGGCGACGGGCTGGTATGAGCACCGTCAGGTCGAACGGGTTCTGGACGAAGCGACCGTTGCCAAGCACGCGGAGAACAAGGCCATCGACCTGCGGGCGACAAGCCTCGACCTGGTGCTGGCGGCGATGGATACGATCGTCGACAAGGCCGACAAGGTGATCGCGCCGGACCGCATGAAGGAGATCGACGAGAGCGTCTCGGGCCTGACGAGCGCCAGCGGCGATATCGCCGGTCTTGCGGCGGCGGTCGGCAAGCCGGACCTGGGCGCCGGTGTGCCCGAGATGATCGTGCTGTTGACGCAGTCGGTCCAGACAGAACTCAAGGGTCTCGTCGTGTCCGGCGCGGATCAGGCTGCGTTCGATGCCATCGACGACAAGATCGACGCCGCAGGCGCACAGCTGACCGAACGCCTGAGCCGTCTCGCCGAAGCCAGCATGGCGATGACGCAGGCCCGCATCGAGGAAGCGAGCGCGATTTCGAGCGAGGCCTTCTTCTGGCAGTTCATCTGTGGCCTTCTCTCCATGGGCCTGGTTCTCGGGCTTTTGACCGTGCAGGGCAATATTCTGCGCCGCGGGATTCTCGGCGTGCGCGACAGCATGCAGCGCATTCACGGCGGCGATTACGCCACGCCGGTCGGAGCGGTGGAGCGTGGCGACGAGATCGGCGACATGGCGCGCTGCGTCGATCGCTTCCGCACGGATGCCATCGACAAGCAGCGACTGGAGCGGGATGCCGCCGACAGCCGCAGCCACAACGAAACGGAGCGCCGGCAGCGCGAGACATCGAGTGCCGATGACGCGCGCCAGGTGCAGATCGCGGTCACGGCGCTCGGTCAGGCCCTGAACAAGCTTGCCGACGGCCAGCTGACCGTCGCCATCGATACACCCTTCCGGGCCGACCTCGAATCGCTCCGCCTCGACTTCAATCAGGCCGTCGAAAAACTGCGCACGGTGCTGTCCGGCATGCGCGACAACAGCGCTTCGATCACGGCCAACGGACGCCAGATGCGGTCTGCCGCCGACGATCTTGCCAAGCGGACCGAACAGCAGGCGGCCTCCCTCGAGGAAACCTCCGCCGCGCTCGACCAGATCACGGTCACGGTGCGCACGGCGACTGAGAAGGCGGAAGAGGCCAGCCAGATGGTCAGCCGGACCCACGCCAATGCCGAAGAGTCCGGCCGTATCGTTGGCGAGGCCGTGGCCGCCATGGCGCGCATCGAGGACGCATCGGCCGAGATCGGCAAGATCATTAACGTCATCGACGAAATCGCGTTCCAGACCAACCTTCTTGCGCTGAATGCTGGCGTCGAGGCTGCCCGTGCCGGCGAGGCTGGCAAGGGCTTTGCCGTCGTCGCCCAGGAGGTGCGCGAGCTGGCGCAGCGGGCCGCGGGCGCCGCCAAGGACATCAAGGGCCTTGTCAGCCGGTCGTCGGCCGAAGTCGGGACGGGCGTGCGGCTGGTCCAGGAGACAGGCGAGGCGCTTGGTCGAATCGGAACCGATGTCGACCAGATCAACGAGCATATGCGCACCATCGTCGTTGCCGCACGCGAACAGTCCACGGGTCTCACCGAGATCAACATCGCGATCGGCCAGCTCGACCAGATGACGCAGCAGAACGCAGCAATGGTCGAGCAGACGAACGCGGCAAGCCATACGCTGGCGCAGGATGCGGAGAGCCTCTCGACCCTGATCGGCCAGTTTGCCATCGGCGGTGCGGCGGCGTCGTACGCGACGGCGTCCACCCCCTCGCAGACATCCCGCACGATGTCCTCCGCCCCGGCAAGCCACCGTCCAGCTACGCCTGCAAAAACAACGTCTGCCGCCCCGCGGCCGGTTGCCGCCCGTCCGGCGACCGTGCGACCCGCGGCTGCCAACTCCCGTCCTGCTCCGTCGCCCGCCAAGGCGCTCATGGGCAAGCTTTCCGGCGCCTTCGCAGCACCGGCGGCCTCCAATTCCAAAGATCAATGGGAAGAATTCTGATCATGAACACCACATCCAAACAGTCGGGAAGCTCGATGGAGATCGTATCCTTCCATCTCGGCAACCAGGAATTCTGCATCGACATCATGGCCATCCGTGAAATCCGCGGCTGGGCTCCCGTGACGCCGATGCCGCACACGCCGCCCTACGTCCTCGGACTGATCAACCTGCGCGGCGCGGTCATTCCCGTCATCGACATGGCGTGCCGCCTCGGCATGAACATGACGGAGCCGTCGGAGCGCTCTGCCATCATCGTCACCGATATCGCCGGCAAGCTGGTCGGACTGCTCGTCGAACAGGTTTCCGACATGATGACGATCCGCAGCGAGGACCTGCAGTCGGCACCGGAAATCATTCCCGAAGAACAGCGCGCCTTCTGCCGTGGCATCGTGGCGCTGGAGAAGACCATGGTCTGCTTCCTCAATCTCGACACCGTCATCGCGGACGAGCTCGCGCAGGCTGCCTGATCGGCGCCCGCGGGCGGTCACCACATCTGCAGCGTCGCCGCGCAGGGCTAGCCCTGCGCGGTCCTGCGGTTTAAGCTCTGCCTTGCCAGGACCCAAGCCGCGGGAGAGACGCAGCCGATGAAATGCCTCCTGCTGATCGATATCCAGAACGGTTTCTGCCCCGGCGGAAACCTTGCCGTTCCCGACGGGGATGCGGTCGTGCCTGTCGTAAATCGGCTGATGGCGGAAGGGGGCTACGATCTCGTCGTCGCGTCGCAGGACTGGCATCCCGCCGACCACGGCAGCTTTGCTTCACAACATGAAGGTGCGGCTCCCTTCACGATGGGAACGTTGAAGGGGCAGCCGCAGATGCTCTGGCCGGACCATTGCGTCCAGGGCACGCAGGACGCGGCACTCCGCCCGGACCTCGATCTCGCGCGGATCGACATGATCCAGCAGAAGGGCCTCGACCGCACGGTCGACAGCTATTCGGCGTTTCGGGACAATGATCGAACGGCCCTGACGGGCCTGTCCGACTGGCTCTTAGAACGCGGCGTGGCCCGCCTCGATCTCTGCGGACTGGCGACGGACTATTGCGTGAAGTTTTCGGCCCTCGATGCCCGGGCCATGCTGCCGGCGGTGCAGATCCGGTTCATCGAGGATGCCAGCCGCGGGATCGACCCGGCGGGTGTCCGCCGGGCCATCGACGAGATGACGGCATCCGGAATCGTCGTCGTAACGTCGGACGGGGTTCTCGGCGAGCTGCGAGCCGCGACGTAACTCCGGCCTCACCGATGACCCCTGCGTCCGGTATGCAGCGCGCCTTATTGTGGAGCGCCCTTCTTCCACTTGACCTGCTGGTTGAACAGCGGCACGGTCGAGATCGACATCTTTGCAGAGCCCTCGACGACCTGGCGGGAATGCGCCAGGTAGATCAGCGTGTTGTTCTTCCTGTCATAGACGCGCGTGACCTGCAGCGACTTCCAGATCAGGGAGAGGCCGGACCGGAAGACCTCCTCGCCACCCTTCGACAGGTCGATATCATCGATAACGATGGGCCCGGTCTGGCGACAGGCAATCGAATTGTTGGACGGATCTTCGAACCAGTTGCCCTTGCGCAGGCGATCGATGACGCCGCGGTCAAAATAGGTGACATGGCAGGTTATGCCCTCGACCTTCGGGTCCGTGACGGCATCCACGACGATATCGTTGCCGGTCCAGTCCACGCCGACATCGCCGACGACTTCGGCCATGGAAGGAGACGCAAGACCGACAAGGCCAACAAAGGCAGCAGCGGCAGCAAGGCGGATCGTGGGCAAAGGCATCGGCAGGTCTCCGGATCAGGTTCATAGCCGAGATAAGCGCGCACCGCCGCAATACAAGCCATCCATGATGAAATGTCGGCCGTAGCGGCGCTCCCTATCGATCACCGGAACGGACATTCCGGCCCGGTTTGAACGGTCATCGCTGTGGAACAACTTTCCGACCTGGAGCTCCAGCGTAGAACAGGTTTCCTCGAAGGACGGTACCCCCGCCTCTATATCCCGGGTTTTAGGAGACTTGCCCATGTCCGTTCTGTCGCCATCCGAACTTTCACCGTCGAGGCCGTCGCCTGCGGGCGCGCCGCAAAGCGATGCGCCGTTTCTCGGGGCGCCGGGCCTCGTCGCGATCGCTGTCCTTCTTCTCGGAACCCTTCTTCTCGGTCTTGCCTACGGGCCGGCGCAGGGCGCGCTTTTCCTGGTGGGCGGCGCGCTTGGGATATCCCTTTATCACGCGGCCTTCGGATTCACGTCGGCCTGGCGCGTTTTCATCGCGGAGGGTCGCGGGCGCGGCCTTCGGGTCCAGATGATCCTGCTTGCACTCGCCGTCATCCTGTTTTTCCCGGCGCTGGCCGACGGAACGCTGTTCGGGCATCCGGTCAAGGGCTCGGTCTCGCCAGCAGGTCTCGGCGTTCTCGCCGGCGCTTTCATGTTCGGCATCGGCATGCAGCTCGGCGGCGGATGTGCCTCCGGCACGCTCTTCACGGCGGGCGGCGGCAATGCACGCATGTTGGTGACGTTGCTCTTCTTCGTGATCGGCTCGGTTCTGGCCACCGTGCATTTCGACTGGTGGACGAGCCTGCCCGCTCTTCCGCCGCTCTCGCTCGTCCAGACATTCGGCGCCTGGGGCGGCATCGCGGTCTCGCTGGCCATCTTCGCCGCGATCGCAGGACTGACCGTGATGGTCGAGCGGCGGCGCAACGGTGCGCTGGAGCAGGCGCCGCCATCGCCGCGCAGCGGGATGGGGCGTTTCCTGCGGGGCCCGTGGCCGCTGGTCTGGGGCGCCGTTGCGCTGGCGCTCCTCAACTTTGCGACGCTGGCGCTCGCCGGCCGGCCCTGGGGCATCACCTCCGCCTTCGCGCTCTGGGGTGCCAAGGGCGCACAGGCCATCGGTCTTGATCCGTCTGCCTGGGCCTATTGGCAGACGCCGGCCAATGCCAAGGCACTCGCCGAAAGCGTCTTTGCGGACGTAACCTCGATCATGGATTTCGGGCTGATCGCCGGTGCCATGCTGGCCGCGTCTCTGGCAGGGCGATTCGCGCCGAGCCTCGATATTCCCCTGAGGTCCATCCTGGCCGCTGTCGTCGGCGGTTTGCTGCTGGGCTATGGCGCACGGATCGCCTATGGCTGCAACATCGGAGCGTATTTTTCCGGCATCGCGTCCGGCAGCCTGCATGGCTATCTCTGGGCCGTCGCTGCCTTTGCCGGCAATGTTCTGGGCGTGCGCCTGCGCCCCTGGTTCTTCCTGGAACGCCGGGCTCCGGCGCGGATCGACGGTTGAACCTACGGCCGAAAAACGCGATTCGGACGGAAGCCGCGGGCATGCCTGCGGCTTCTGCTTTTTCACAATCGTCAGAATTCGGGATGCTCGTAAAGGAAATGGTTACCATGTTTCGCCATTCTTTCGCCTAGCGGCAGTGTTCTAGGGAGCGCGCAACATCAGCGCCAGGCGACCCAAACGGCCGGCTTCGACGACAGCGCACGGCGTGCTGTCGTCGGATTGCGTAACCAATTTGGGTAAAGAGTTCCATGGCGCTAGCGATTGAGAATGTTCGACAGGTCGACACGCGTTCGCAGACGCGTCCCCGTCGCCAGCAGTCCCAGTCGCCGCACAGGCCCGGCCTCCGCACGGAGAAGCGCGCAGGCTGGCTGCCGGGGCTTGCCATCGCAGGTGTCGGCCTTGCCGGCGCCGGTTGGCTGATGGCGACCCTTCTGACCATCCACGGCGTTGCGGGCGATCTTGCCACCGGGGGGCGTCCGGCCTTCCAGACGTCGCTTGGCCTCAATGCCATCGCACGCGGCCCCGTGGGCGAGCGGACCGTGCATGTGGCAAAGTTCTCGCGCCTCGTGAAAACACCGGTCGTCGCCGTCGCGGTCGCCAAGGCCCCGCCGCCGATCGCATCCGCCAGCGCGGCGCACCGCATCGTCCTGGCGGCTCTACCGCCGAAGCCGGCCGCGCCGGTCGCGACAGCTGCGGCGGTTCAGGTCGCGTCCCTCGATGCCCGCGCGGAGGTTTCTGTTCCCTTGCGTGAAAATGCGATGCTGGAGCCGGACAACCAGACGACCGGTTCGCTGCCAAAGCCTTTCAGTCTCGTGCTCAACGATGACGAGACGACGGATCGTCTGCCCGACCTCGGGCCGCTGCCTCTGTCCCGCCCCGGCGTCACCATCGAGGCCGACGAGGCGCCCGCGGCTGCGGAGCGTCCGCGCAAGCCATCGATGCAACTGGCCTATGCCAAGCCGAACGCGCCGATCGATCTGGATGACGACGAGCCGTCGATGGCGCCGTCCCGGCCGCTGTTCGGCAGCCGCAAGGGTGTCGCATATTACGATATTTCAGCCGGGGTCGTGCATATGCCGAACGGGGAGAAGCTCGAGGCGCATTCCGGCATCGGCAAGCTGCGCGACAACCCCAATGCCGTGCACATTCCGATGAAGGGCCCGACACCTCCCGGCACTTACAAGGTGACGATGCGCGAAGCCCTGTTCCACGGCGTGGAAGCTGTCCGCCTGACCCCGATCGATGGGGTCGCACCGCATGGCCGCGTCGGCCTGCTGGCGCACAGCTATCTCCTGCGCAATCGCGGCGACAGCCATGGCTGCGTGGCCTTTGCCGACTACCCGCGCTTCCTCAAGGCCTTCAAGCGTGGCGAGATCACCCAGATGGTCATCGTCAAGAGCATGAAGGGCGGCTTCTCCAAGCCCGCCAAGACCCTTGCCTCGCTCTTCTCGCGCAACGGCTGATCGGGCCAGCAGGCGGTTCCCGTCCGTCGCGATCTGGGGTAGGGAGGGGCGTCTTCAACCGGACCCCTGCCGATGCTTCCCTGGATCGAGATCGATAGAGCCGACATTCCCGGCGCGACCCCTGACGCACATTCCGGTGCCGCCGGTGGCGGCAACGTAGGCGAATTGCGGCTGAAGAGCCGCGGCGAGGAGTTCTCCATCATGCTCGGAAACAACGAGCTGATGAACAGTCGGCTCAGCGGATCCGAGGAGGCACTGGCCTCTCTCGCCTGGGCGAAGATCGGCGAGCGACCGCGTCCGGCGTTCCTCATCGGTGGGCTCGGCATGGGATTTACCCTGCGTGCCGCGCTCGCCATCCTGCCCGAAGGGGCCGAGGTGATGGTGGCCGAACTGGTGCCGGCTGTCGTTCGATGGGCGCGGGGACCGATGGCGAGCGTGTTCAAGGGCTGTCTCGACGACCAAAGGGTCACAATTCACGAAGGCGATGTTGGCACCTGCATCGCCTCCGCACGCGCAGCCTATGATGCGATCCTGCTCGATGTGGACAACGGCCCCGATGGGCTGACCCGCGCATCCAACGATCGTCTCTACGATCACCACGGGTTGCGGGCCGCGCATGCGGCGCTCCGTCCGGGCGGCGTGCTCGCCGTCTGGTCGTCTGGCCCGGATCCGCGTTTCACCCGCCGGCTAAAAGAGTGCGGCTTCGACGCCGACGCCGTCTCGACGCGGGCCAACGGCAAACGTGGCGGCGCCCGCCATGTCATCTGGCTGGCGGTCAAGCGCTAAAGCGGGTCCTCACTGACTGCGACTCCTAGGCTTCCCGAACGGCAAGGAATCAGAATCTCTGGTGCAAACTGCAAACCGGAGATGAGCCATGGGGGCAACGATTTCATTGCGAGCAGATTTCGACGAGGGAAGTCTTCGGCGTCTGGCCCACCAGAGCAGGATGCGGCGCAGGCGCGTCGTCTTATGGCGCTTGCCTTGATCTATGAGGGAGGCTCGCGCTCGGATGCGGCGCTGCTGGGCGATGTGACGCTGCAGATCGTGCGAGACTGGGGCCTGCGGTTTAATGGCAATGGGCCCGCCGGGCTGGTTGATGGAAAGGCTCCCGGACCTCGGTCACGGTTGAACGATGCTCAACGGGCTGCACTGGCAAAGGCCATCGAACGGGGTCCGACTCAGGAACTAACGGCGGCGAAAGCGGGTTGAACCTTTTCGTCAACGACGTGAAAACGGTTAGGTTAGCTAAAACTGACGAATCTATAGACCAAATATATAAAATGAAACAAATACAAACACTTCTAGACCAATGTACAATAATAGAAGCGGAATTTATAACACCAAAGCGAAGAGAGCTTGGCGTTTGAATCATTCATGCTAATTTAATATATTATGATATATGAATATATTCTGGCGACTTAGCAGAGAGGGAGACATGGGTAGTTTTAGTTTATGGCATTTGCTAATAGTTCTGATTTTTGCGGTAGGCTTTGTAGCTCCATTCTGGATCATTTTTAAGCGAACTGGCCTGCCGGCAATCCTGTCGATCTTGACAGTATTACCTTTGATCAGCATCGTCTTTCTATGGATTATCGCGTTGAAGCGCTGGCCAAATGATCCAGCGGTTAATCTCGATCAGAAAAAATAAAAAGAGCCTCACCTGCGATAAAAAGCAGGTGAGGCTCTTTAATGTCAAAAGCTTCATGAAATCATAAACAGAAGAAGCATACGCACCATACAGGGATCCATCGGGACTAAAGTCTTCGCCGTCAGACCTTTTCGACGAAGCCGTCCAGCACGCGTTTCTGGCCGGCGCGATCGAAGTCGATCGTCAGCTTGTTGCCTTCGATACCGGCGACATTGCCATTGCCGAACTTGATGTGGAAGACGCGGTCGCCGATGGCGAATTTGGAGGGCGTTTCCACGGTCGAGCGGACCGTCAGTTCCCCCTCGATCGTCCGCGCCTTGGGCCCGCTTTCGCCGTAGCCGATGCGGTCGATGGCAACGCCGGAACGGTTGCCCCAGTTGTCGCGGGTCGCATCCGTCTTGTTGGCCTGGGCGCGCTTCCAGCCCGGCGTGGCATAGGTGTTCTGGAAAGGCTCCTGCTTGTCGAAGCGGGACTGGCCATAGCCGCCGCGCCCGTAGCCGCCATAGGACTGCTCCATCTCCGCAACCTCGACATGATCCACGGGCAGCTCCTCGATGAAGCGCGAGGGGATGGTCGACTGCCAGAGGCCATGGATGCGGCGGTTCGACACGAACCAGAGATGGCAGCGGCGCTTGGCGCGCGTGATGCCGACATAAGCGAGGCGGCGTTCCTCCTCGAGCCCCGATCGCCCGCCTTCGTCCAGCGAACGCTGGTGCGGGAAAAGGCCTTCCTCCCAGCCGGGAAGAAAGACCGTTTCGAATTCCAGCCCCTTGGCGGAGTGCAGCGTCATGATGTTGACGGCGTCGAGGCTCTCGTTCTGCTCGGCATCCATGACCAGCGAAACATGTTCGAGGAAGCCGCGCATGCTCTCGAAGGCCTCCATCGAGCGCACGAGTTCCTTCAGGTTTTCCAGTCGGCCGGGGGCTTCGGCCGTTTTGTCGACCTTCCACATGTCGGTATAGCCGGATTCCTCGAGAATGATTTCTGCAAGCTCCGTATGCGGCGTGTTTTCAAGCAGCCCCTGCCAGCGGCGCACCATGGTGACGACGTCGAAGAGGGACTTGCGGGCCTTGGCTTTCACCTCGTCGGTCTCGATGATATCGGCCGCGGCCGCCAGCATCGGGATATCGCGGGCGCGCGCATAGTCGTGGAGGAGGCGGATCGTGGTGTCGCCGAGGCCGCGCTTCGGCGTGTTGACGATGCGCTCGAAGGCCAGATCGTCGGCATCCTGACAGACGAGCCGGAAATAGGCCATCGCGTCGCGGATCTCCATGCGCTCGTAGAAGCGCGGACCCCCGATGACGCGATAGTTCAGCCCGAGGGTGACGAACCGGTCTTCGAACTCGCGCATCTGGAAGGACGCGCGCACAAGGATCGCCATGTCGTTCAGCATGTGCTTGTCGCGCTGGAGCTGTTCGATCTCTTCCCCGACCGCGCGGGCTTCCTCTTCGGAATCCCAGGCGGCGTGCACCTGGACCTTCCGGTCGTCGCTATCGTGCCGGTCCGTGAACAGCGTCTTGCCGAGGCGGCCTTCATTATGGGCAATGAGATGGCCGGCCGTCGCAAGGATATGGGCGGTCGAGCGGTAGTTGCGTTCCAGCTTGATCACGACGGCGCCGGGAAAATCCTTGTCGAACCGCAGAATGTTGTCCACCTCCGCGCCGCGCCAGCCGTAGATCGACTGGTCGTCGTCGCCCACGCAGCAGATGTTGACGGTGTTGTCCGCGGTGCGTGGTTCCCCTTTGGCGGGGCTCGGTCGCTGGGCCAGAAGGCGGAGCCACATGTACTGCGCCGTGTTGGTATCCTGATACTCATCCACCAGAATATAGCGGAATCGGCCGTGATACTCGCGCAGCAGATCGGGATGCTTGCGGAAGATCGCGATCGGGTGAAGCAGGAGGTCGCCGAAATCGCAGGCGTTCAGGGTTCGCAGGCGCGCCTGGTAGGCCGCGTAGAGCTCGCGGCCCTTGCCGTTGCCGAACGCGCGCGCATCACCCTCGGGAATGTCCGCGGGCGTCAGCCCCTTGTTTTTCCAGCCGTCGATCAGCTGCGCGAACTGCTTGGCCGGCCAGCGCTTGTCGTCGATCGATTCGGCTTGCAGGATCTGCTTGATCAGGCGGGTGACGTCGTCGGTGTCGAGGATGGTGAAATCCGAGCGGATGCCCGCGAGCTCGGCATGACGCCGGAGAAGCTTGACGCCGATAGAGTGGAACGTGCCGAGCCACGGCATGCCCTCCACGGCGCCGCCCACGAGAACGCCGATGCGCTCCTTCATCTCGCGCGCGGCCTTGTTCGTGAAGGTGACGGCCAGGATCTGGCTCGGATAGGCCCGGCCGGTCGCCATGATGTGGGCGATGCGCGTGGTCAAGACCCGTGTCTTGCCTGTGCCCGCGCCTGCCAGAACGAGCACCGGACCGTCCAGCGTTTCCACTGCCAGGCGCTGTTCCGGGTTGAGGCCAGAGAGATAATCCGGGGCACGGTCGCGGTCGCGTGCGGCCATGGCGCGCGCGGCAAGACCCGAGGGCCCCTGCGAAGGCGCAGGGCGCCGGTCCTGATCCGCTTCGCCCGGGGTGCCGTGGCCATCCGGCGCGCCACCGGCTGCCTTTGCCGATGCGAGGCTTCCGCGATCACCTTTCGGAGGCGTGCGTGCGGGCTCTTCGTCGAAGAAGGGGATGTCGTCGAAACCGTTGCTCATGCGGCTCAATGTAGTGATTCGGGTCTGAAAGGCCAGAATTGCGTTCTTCTTTTATTCCGGGCCCGAAGGCTGAACGATCTGCCGGGTGCGGGAAATCCGTCCGCATTACAATTGCGTAATGATGGCCGTCCGGGATTGCGTGACACGCGTGCCGCCCGGTACTTTGCCGCTGGCCGTTGCATTCCGCTCGTCTGAACCATCCCTTTCGGGAATGCCCACTTCGGAGACCTGCATGCAGATCTGGAAACAGCTGATCCTCAGCCTCGTCATTCTCCTCGTCGGTCTGGGGGTATGGGTGCGGTTCGCGCCCTCGGCCGGACCCTTGCTCGTCTCGGCAGGCGTTCCCGGCGGGATGGTGGCCCTTGTCGCGCCGGCGACGACCGGGCAGGACAAGGGGCAAGGACGAAGCGGGCCGAGCGGCACGCAACGGGCCGCTGCCGGCAACCAGACGCCGCTTGTCGTGACCGAAGCTGCGGGGACGGCGCTCGTCAATGATCGGCTCAACGCCATCGGCAATGGCGAAGCGATCCTCTCCGTGTCCGTCACGCCGTTGTCGACCGGCAACCTGACCGAAGTTCTGGTGAAATCCGGCGACCGGATCGAGAAGGGGCAGGTGATTGCAAAGCTCGACAGCGACGAGCAGGTGCTCGCGGTCGCGCAGGCAAAGGTGCTCTTGGATGCCGCCCGCGACAAGGTCGAGCGCAATCGGCGCCTCGGCAACGCCGTTTCGATCGCGACACTGCGGGAGGCAGAATTTGCCGAGCAGGCCGCGGAGCTTGCCCTGAAGACGGCGGAACTGGACCTCGCTCGGCGCGCCATCACGTCGCCGTCCAAGGGTGTCGTCGGTATCATCACGGTCAATCCCGGCGATTACGTCACCACCTCGACGCCGATCGCCGTCGTCGATGATCGGTCGCAGATTCTTGTCGATTTCTGGGTTCCCGAGCGGTTTGCGAACAACATGAAGGTCGGCCAGGAGGTTTCCGCCGTTGCCGTGGCCCAGGTCACGCGCCAGCTGACCGGCGCGATCCACGCGATCGACAACCGCATCGACCAGGCGAGCCGGACCCTGCGGGTGCGTGCGCGCCTCGACAATCCCGACGACAGCCTGCGTGCGGGCATGTCCTTCTCGGTCACCGTCCGCTTCCCCGGAGACAGCTATCCCACGGTCAATCCGCTGGCCGTGCAGTGGAGCGCCGATGGCTCCTATGTCTGGCGGGTCGTCGACAGCAAGGCGGAGCGCGTGCCGGTGACGATCATCCAGCGCAACTCCGACAAGGTCCTGGTGGATGCCAAGCTTGAGAAGGGCGACATGGTCGCCACCGAAGGCGTCCAGCGCCTGCGCGATGGCGGCGAGGTCAAGGTCGCCAATGCACCTGCCCGTTCGACCAAGGACGGGGGCGAGCAGAAGATGTCGAGTGCGCAGCCTCCTGTGACGGCCACGGAGGTGGCGCGATGAGCGGCGCGCACAAGACGGATGCGGGGGGATCGGCGGGTTTCACCGCGCTCTTCATCCGACGGCCGATCTTTGCGCTGGTGGTCAATACGCTGATCATCGTCGCAGGCCTTGCCGCGTTGAACGGCGTGGAGATCCGCGAACTCCCGGAGGTCGACCAGCCGGTCGTTTCCGTCAATACGCGATTCGAGGGTGCTGCACCGGAGGCGGTCGACCGCGAGTTGACGTCGGTGATCGAGGGTGCCGTCTCGCGCGTGCAGGGCATCAAGGATATTTCGTCCACCTCGCAGTACGCCCAGAGCCGCGTGACGCTCCAGTTCTCCGACACGACGGATATCGGCCAGGCCTCTAACGATGTGCGCGATGCGCTCGGCCGTGTCACCAATGATCTGCCGGACGGTGCCGATGCGCCGCAAATCGTCAAGGCGGACGCCGACAGCCAGCCGATCCTGCGGCTTGCGCTGACCTCCGACACGCTGTCGATGGAGGATCTTACCCTTTTGGCCGAGAACGAGGTGACCGACAGGCTCGCTTCGGTCGAAGGCGTGGCCGACGTCCAGTTGAACGGCGAGCAGGAGAAGATCTTCCGCATCGACGTCAACCAGGGCAAGCTCGCGGCGCGCGGCCTTACGGTCGCCAATCTGCGCACGGCGCTGGCCACCGCCTCGCTCGACGTTCCCGCAGGATCGCTGACCAGCGCCAATCAGGATCTCTCCGTCCGCGCGACGGCCGACCTGCAGACGCCGGAGCAGTTCGAGAAGGTCATCCTCGGGCCGAATGTGCGCCTCGGCGACGTCGCCACCGTGACCATGGGCCCCGACGTCGGCACGTCCTCCCTGCGCTCCGGCGGCAAACAGGGCATCGGCCTCGGCATCATCCGCCAGGCGCAATCGAATACGCTGGACATCTCGAACGGCGTCAAGACGACGGTCGCGGAGATCGGCAAGATCCTGCCGCCGGGGACCGAGCTCACCATTACCAGCGACGACGCCGTCTTCATCCAGGGCGCCATCCATGAGGTGGAGATCGCGCTGGTGGCTTCCGTCATCATCGTGACGGTGGTCATCTACCTGTTCCTCCTCGACTGGCGGGCGACCCTGATCCCGGTTCTGACCATGCCGATCGCGCTGATCGGCACCTGTGCCGCCATCTACATGGCCGGGTTCTCGATCAACATCCTGACGCTGCTGGCCATCGTGCTGGCGACCGGCCTGGTGGTCGACGATGCCATCGTCGTGCTCGAAAACATCGTGCGACGGCGAAGCGAAGGGATGGGGCCGCGGGCCGCCGCCGTGCTCGGCACGCTCGAGGTGTTCTTCGCGGTCATCGCGACCACGGCGACCCTGGCTGCCGTGTTCATTCCCTTGTCCTTCCTGCCCGGGCAGACCGGTGGGCTCTTCCGCGAATTCGGTTTCGTCCTCGCCTTCGCCATCCTTCTTTCGGCCTTCGTGGCGCTCACCTTCTGCCCCATGCTGGCGTCGCGCATGCTCACGGCGCAGCATGATGGGCATGGTCACAGCGGCGTCCTCGGACGGGTCGGCGGCGTCTTTGCCCGTGGCTATCGGCGTTCCCTCACGGCCTGTCTCAATTCACCGCTCGTCGTCTTCCTCGCCGCCGCCATGCTCGTCGTGGCTGGCGGCGTCGCCTTCACCACGCTTCCGTCCGAGCTGACGCCGACGGAGGACCGGGCGCGTATTCTTCTGCGCATGCAGGCGCCGCAGGGCGTTTCGCTGGATTACACCCAGGCGCAGATGCGCCGCGTGGAAGATGCGCTGCAACCGATGGTCAAGGCAGGCGAAATCGCCAATGTCTATTCCATCTCGGGGCAGGGCGGTGCCGTCAACTCCGGCTTCATGGTCCTGTCGCTGTCCCCCTGGGGCGACCGCGAGCGGACGCAGCAGCAGATCTCGCGCGAGATCTCGCGCCTGTCGGCCGAGATTCCGTCGATCCGCGTCTTCCCGGTCCAGCCCAACAGCCTGGGGATCCGCGGTGCCGGCAACGGGCTGCAGCTCGCTTTGGTGGGCAATGATTACAAGGCGCTCGGCGATGCCGCCGCCAAGCTCGTCCGGCAGATGGAGGACAGCGGCCGGTTTGAAAACGTGCGCCTGAACTACGAGGCGAACCAGGCGCAGCTGTCCGTCACCATCGACCGGGAACGCGCCTCGGATCTCGGCATTGACATCAACGGCCTGTCGGCGGCTCTGCAGGCGATGCTCGACGGCAACAGCGTCATCGACGTCTATGTCGAGGGCGAGGCCTATCCGGTAAAGCTGCTGTCGACCACCAATCCCGTCAACGATCCGACGGACCTCCAAAACCTCTACCTGAAGACCGGGGACGGAAAGATCGTGCCGATGTCGTCGATCGCGACCGTTAAGGAACAGGCCGTCGCGCCACAGCTGTCGCGCGAATCGCAGCTTCGTGCCGTGTCGCTTTCCGCCGGCCTTGCGCCTGGGACCGGGCTCGGCGAAGCGCTCGCCTATGCCGAGCAGGTCGCCAAACCGCTCCTGCCCGCAGGGTCCCGCGTGGTGCCGCTGGCGGAAGCTGCCACGCTTAACGAGAATTCCGGCGCCCTGTTTGTCACCTTCGGCTTTGCGATCGTCATCATCTTCCTTGTGCTGGCCGCGCAGTTTGAAAGCCTGGTTAGCGGCCTCGTGATCATGTCGACGGTGCCGCTCGGCCTTGCCTGCGCCGTGTTCGCGATGATTCTCACGGGCAACACGCTGAACATCTACAGCCAGATCGGCCTTGTGCTCCTGGTCGGCATCATGGCGAAGAACGGCATCCTGATCGTCGAGTTCGCCAACCAGCTGCGCGACCGCGGGCAGGGCCTGCGCGAGGCGATCGAGAATGCCGCCAATATCCGGCTTCGTCCGGTGATGATGACGATGATCGCGACCATCGTCGGTGCCGTACCGCTCGTGCTTGCCAGTGGTGCGGGGGCGGAGGCCCGTGTCGCGCTTGGCTGGGTTCTCGTCGGCGGCCTCGGTCTTGCCACCGTCGTCACGCTGTACCTGACCCCTGTCGCCTACCTGGCCATCGCACGCTTCTCCAAGCCGCAGGTGGACGAGGAACGGCGCTTGCAGCGGGAGCTCGCCGCAGCCTACGGCGTCCACGAGGTGGAGCAAGAGGAACGGCTGCGCGCGGCGGAATAGTCGGCCGCGCACCGCATCTGTCTCGAAACGGTGCAGCTGTGGCGCCGGCGTCCCATGCGTTTTGCAAAATGCCGGGAGATCCTCACGCGACGAAGGAGAGGCTGGACAAAGTGATTCCGGATTCTACAGTAGCGCATTGATATCTCAGCAGGACCGCAGGCACCGTGCCTCGGTTGGAGGATGCGGTCGATGGCTCTGAAGGCGATCAAGTCGGGTGTTCGCAACGAGCCGGGGATCACGGATGCGATCGTCGCGCTGAAGGCGCAGTTCGGGGAACGCCTCCAGACCGGGCAGGCGATCCGCGAACAGCACGCCCACACCACCACCTACATACCGGCGCAGCTTCCCGACGCCGTGGTGTATCCTGAAACGAGCGCCGAGGTTCAGGCGATCGTCCGGGTCGCCGCCGAATACCTTGTGCCTCTCATACCCTTCGGGACGGGCTCTTCGCTCGAAGGCCATGTCAATGCACCGCACGGCGGCATCAGCCTGGACATGAGCCGGATGGATCGCGTTCTCTCCGTCAACGAAAGCGATCTCGACTGCACGGTCGAGCCCGGAATTACCCGCGAGGCGCTGAACCGGGAGCTGCGGGCAACGGGCCTGTTCTTTCCGATCGATCCCGGCGCCAATGCGTCGATCGGCGGCATGGCGTCCACCAGGGCGTCCGGAACCAACGCGGTGCGCTATGGCACGATGCGGGAAAACGTTCTCGCCGTCACCGCGGTCATCGCGGATGGCCGCGAGATCCGCACCGCGCACCGGGCGCGCAAGTCCTCGACCGGTTACGACCTGACCCGGCTGTTCGTCGGCGCGGAGGGCACGCTCGGCGTTCTGACCTCGGTCACCCTGAGGCTGCACGGCATCCCCGAAACGATCGCCGGCGGCGTCTGCGCGTTCGACGATGTCGGTGCCGCCTGCAACGCGGTGATCCTGACCATCCAGTCGGGAATTCCCGTCGCGCGGATCGAGCTTTTGGACGAGACCCAGGTCATCGCGAGCAATGCCTATTCCGGTCTTCAACTCCCGGTGAAGCCGACCCTGTTCGTCGAATTTCACGGCAGCGCGGAAAGTGTCGCGCTGCAATCAGCGGCCTTCGCCGAGATCGTCGCAGCCTTCGGCGGCAGCGATTTCAGCTGGACCGCGAATGCCGACGAACGCGCCGTTCTGTGGAAGGCCCGCCACAACGCCTACTGGGCGCAGAAAGCGCTTCGCCCCGATCTCGCCATGCTCTCCACCGATGTCTGCGTGCCGATCTCCCGTCTAGCCGACTGCGTCGAGGCCACACGTGAGGACATCCGGGAAAATGGCCTGATCGCCCCCATCGTCGGCCATGCCGGCGACGGGAACTTTCATGTGGGCCTTCTGTTCGATGACAAGGATGCAGCGTACGTCGCGCGAGCGGAGGCCTTCGTCGAGCGGCTGAACGCGCGAGCCCTTTCCATGGATGGGACCTGTACGGGAGAGCACGGGATTGGACAGGGGAAAATGCCGTTTCTGGAGGCAGAACTTGGCGATGCTCTGGATCTGATGCGACAGATCAAGCGGGCCGTCGACCCGGCGGGAATTTTCAATCCGGGGAAGATTTTTAACGGATGAACGAGAATTTGCCGCCGCGCCATGCTACTGCATCGCCCGCACGGTGCCCTGCAGACATGGGGCAGAACGGCAGGTCTTTGACAGACGACCGCCGCCGACGCGCGATGCGCGGCTGCAGCGTGGCGGCAGTAGGGATAACGGGGAGACACCAGCCCATGGGGGGCTGCGTGGCAGGATCGGACAGGACGTAACGCTCGGTGCTTTCGCGTATTTTCGTCATCGTCGGCGGTTTGTTCGTGCTCGCGCTCTTTGGCGCGCTGATCGCACCGCTGTTCATCGACTGGACGGATTTCCGCAAGGATTTTGAGCGGGAGGCCAGCCGGATCATCGGACAGCCGGTGGTCGTGCACGGCAGCGTCGATGCCCGGATCATTCCCTTTCCCTCGGTGACCCTCAGCGATGTGCGCATCGGAGAAACCGAGGCCGGCGCCCCTCTCGTCCAGGTCGAGCGATTCTCGATGGACGCGGAGCTTGCGCCCTTTCTCTCCGGCGAGGCCCTGATCTTCGACATGCGGCTGGACAAGCCCAAGGCCAAGATGCGGCTCCTGCCGGACGGCACGCTCGACTGGGCGCGCGGTCGCCGGGCCGCGATCCCCGCAAAGACGGTGGTCCTCGAGAACGTCGAGATCACCGATGGCGAGATCGAGTTCATCGACGAGCAGACGGGCCGCACGCGGGAGGTGACCGCCCTGAATGCCGACCTGTCCGCGCGCACGCTTGCCGGCCCCTGGAAGGTCGAGGGGCGGGCTGCGCTTGATGGCGAGGCGGGAAGCTTCGCCTTCTCGAGCGGCGAGCTTCTGGACGGCGGCGGCCTGCCGCTGCGCGCGCGGCTGACGCCCGACAAGCGACCCTTCGGCGTCGATCTCGATGGCGAGCTGAAGGTCGTCGAATTCCGCCCCGTCTACCAGGGCAAGTTCACGATGACGGAAAACCGTCCTGCCGATGCGGCCAAGCGCGAGGACGACGCGGCGGCGCTCCGGATCAACGGCCAGTTTGAACTGACCAACGACCGGATTCGCGTGCCGGACTATCGCGTCGAGGTCGGCCCGCGGGACGATCCCTATCTCGTCACCGGCGAGGCGACGCTCGATACCGGCAAGACACCCGAATTTCTTCTCCTCGCCGACGGCCAGCAGATCGACGTCAGCCGGATCGGCGGCAAGGCCGGCGCTGCAGGCAAGACGGGGCGCGATCCCGCAATCTCGATCCGCCAGCGGCTCTCCGCGATGATGGAAATCATCGCCAACATCCCCATTCCCCAGGTACCGGGCAGAGCCAATCTAAAGCTTCCCGCCATCGTCATCGGCGACACGACCGTGCGCGACGTGCGGCTGGATCTCCGTCCCGACGGCGCAGGCTGGATGGTCGACAATGCCGTCGCGCAGTTTCCGGGCCGCACCCAGCTCGAAGCCAAGGGGCGGCTCAATCTCTCGGGTCAGCGCGCGTTTCGCGGCGACCTGCTCGTCGCATCCAATCAGCCTTCGGGGCTTGCCTCCTGGCTGGCCGGCTCGGTCGATCCCGCGATCCGGCGCCTGCGCACCGCCGGCTTTTCCGCGACGGTCAATCTGACGGATTCGCTGCAGCAGTTCGAGCGTCTCGAAGTTGCCGTCGGGCCAGCCACCTTGACCGGGCGGGTGGAGCGGCAGGCCCTGAACGGCGTTCCCCCCACGCTTTCTGTGCAGCTCAAGGGCAATCGGATCGATCTCGAAGCGCTGCAGGCGTTGACGGGACTCGTGGCGGGCGATGCGTCCTACGAGACGCTGCTGTCGCACACGATTGCCGCGGATATCTCTGCCGACACGCTCCTGGCCTTCGGCGAGGAGGCGCGCGACGTGCAGCTGGTCGCGACGCTGAAGAACGGACAATTGCAGGCCGAGCGGGCCTCCATCGGCAACATTGCCAGCGCGCAGCTTGCAGCATCCGGACGCATGGGCGGAACGCTGGCGGGGCCGATCGTGTCCGCAAAGATGAAGATCGCGGCGCCGGATATGACCGCCTTCTTCCAGATGGTGGAGCGACATGCCGCCGCCCATCCGATTCTCGCGCGGCTCGCCCGCAGCGGTGGGTACTACAACGACGCAGCGCTGGACGTGACGCTGACGGCCGGAAGTCGCGAAGGCGACGCACCGGTGACCTTCGGAATCGTCGGCACGGCGGGCGGCAGCCGTGTCGCCGCGAACTATCAGGCGCCGACGATTGCACAGGCGCTGGCGGGGCAAGGCATCTTCCTCGAGGCCACGCTCGAAAATCCGTCGAGCCTGGCGCTGCTCGGGCAGGCGGGTTTCGACCCGCTGCCGTTCGACACGGATGCCAACGGCCTCCTGTCGATCAAGCTGCAAAGCACGGAAGGCGACAAGGCTTCGGGAACGCTGAGCTTCACCACCGAGAAGACGGCGCTCAACGCGAGCGGGGAGATCGACCTGTCCCGCGACCGGTTCCTTACGGGCCAGACCAAGCTGACGCTCGAAAGCCAGGACATCGAGCCCTTCCTGCTGGTGCAGGGGATCGCGCTGCCGCAGACGGGGGCCGGACTGCCGGTGAGCCTGAAGAGCGACGTGACCGTGACACCCGAGGCGGTGACGCTGTCCGGTGTCGAGGGCAAGGCGGACAGGAACGCGTTCACCGGCCAGATCGCCTTTGACCGAACGGTGCCCGGCAAGGCGACCGGCCAGCTGGCGGTCGATACGCTCGATCTCGCCTGGGCAGCGGAAGGCCTGCTCGGGCCGGTCCTCGACCCGCTCGAGGGGACGCTCGCGACCTCGCCGGTCGCGCCCGTCGCGTTGAGCGGCTACGATGTTGCGCTCGACCTGACGGCCAAACAGGTGTGGCCCGGCGTCTACGGCGCCATTTCCAACATGATCGGCAAGGCCGTCTGGAAGGGTGACCAGCTCGAGATCACCGATGCGGCCGGCGAGTGGCTCGGCGGCAAGATGTCAGGCCGGATGTTGCTCGGCAACGGCAACGGGTCCGGCTTCCTGCAGGCCCGGCTCGATCTCTCCGGAGGCGATCTTTCCGCCGCGGCGTGGAAGACATCCGGAGCCTCGGTCGCCAACGGGCGTTTCGATCTGGCGCTGGCGCTTGAAGCGTCCGGCAAGACCCCGGCGGCCATGGCGCAATCGGCGAGCGGGTCCGGCGAGGTCAACCTTTCGGACCTGATGGTGCGCGGGCTGAACCTGGGCGCGTTTCCGGCGATCCTCGATGGGGCGGACCGGCTCGAAGGCGAGATCACGCCGGCGGCCGTCGAGCCGCTTGTCCGGCCGGCGATCCTTTCAGGCGATGCAGCCCTCGGCTCGGTCAAGGTCCCGTTCAGCATTGCGGGAGGGACGCTCCGGGCGCAGAACGTGACCGCGAAGGTCGAGGGCGCGACGGTCACGGGCAATGCCGAGGTGTCGCTCCCGGACGAGACGCTGAATGCAACGCTGCGGGTTCTCTTCGACGCAGGCGACCAGACCGTTGCCGGTGCCGAGCCGGAGGTCGACCTGTCCTACCAAGGGGGTCTGGACGCGCCGGGGTTCCAGTTGCAGACCGGCGAGCTTGCCAGCTTCCTGTCGCTGCGCGCCTTCGAGCGCGAGCGGCGGCGGGTGGAGATCCTCCAGGCGAACGTGCTGGAGAAACAACGCCTGCGCCGGGAGGCCACGCTCTACAAGGCACGCGCCGAGCAGCGGGAGGCCGACCGGGTCCGCGCCGCGGAGGAGCAGAGGCGGCGCGCGCTCGCTCTCGAGGAGGCCGCGCGGCAGAAGGCCGAGGCAGATGCCCGTGCCGCTGCGGTCGCCAAGGCGGCGGCGGAGGCCAAGGCGCTCGCCGACCAGCGGGCAGCCCAGGCGGCGCGGCAGGCTGCGGAGAGAAAAGCGGCCGCGGACGCGCGTGCCGCTGCACGTGCCGCCGAAGAGGACCGCCGGTCAGGTCTGATGCCGGTCAACCCAAGCGATGAGGTGGAGCGGGGCGGTGCCTTGCCGGCGCCCGGATCAACACCGGATTCGCTGAACTTCCAGACCTTGCCGGGAATCGGGCCGCGATAGGCGTCAGCGGTGTCGGCCTATGCTGCGCGAGATCCGCAGCGCCGGACTTGAACCGTGCAGCGCCCGACGGTCGGTGCAGCGACTATGCGTCCGGCGTGGTATCGCGCGTCGACTTGATCCAGGCCAGCACATGGACGCGGAGGGCGGAGGAGAGATTGCTGTCGGCCGATCGGGCATCGTCGATCTCGGCCACGAGACGGGCAAGGGGAATGGCGCGGGCGGCGGCGATGAGCTTCAGCTCGTCCCAGAAGACCTCTTCGAGCGAGAAGCTCGTGCGGTGACCGTGGAGGGTGGCCGAGTGCTTCCTCAGCATGTCTGGAGCCGGTCCCGGACAATCGCCGTCCGGCGAAGAGATGCGGGGCGCATCAATCCTCGTCCGGCCGCTCGGATCCGGTCGGCGCTTCCCGCCGGCCCTGTTCGAGCCGACGCTCCGCCTGGTCGTTCAGCGTCCGGGTCAACGTCTTTTCGGCTTTCGTCCGGCCGAAGTCGATGCGGTTCTGATCCGCAACCTTGTCATGCTCGGCGCGGGTCTTCTTCTTGCGAAACTGACGCAGGTTGACGACGTCGCCGGTCATCACCGTTAGTTCTTCTTGCGAAACGCGTCGAGGGAGACGACGGACGCACCGGGTTTGCCATCTTCACCCTTCGGCGCCTCGGCTTCGGTCTCTTCGTCGCGTTCGACCGTCACGCCGGGATAGGCCGTGATCTCCGCCGATTCCGTTTCCGTATCCTCGTCCTCGCCGACGGCCACGTCGAACTCGAGCTCGAAGTTCACGGACGGATCGTAGAACCCGCGAATGGCATTGAAGGGAATGACCAGCTTTTCCGGTGTGTCGGAGAAGGAAAGGCCGATCTCGAACAGCGACTCCGTGACCTTCAGATCCCAGAACTGGTGCTGCACCACGATCGTCATCTGCTCGGCATATTTTGACTTCAGATGCTGGGAGATGCGAACGCCGGGCGCGCCCGTGAGAAACGTGATGAAGAAGTGGTGATCGCCGGGAAGGTGACCTGTCGCTGCAACCTCGCTCAGAACCTTGCGGATGACGCCCCGAAGCGCGTCCTGTGCGAGAATGTCGTAGCGGATATGGTCCTGGCCCATCGGATCCCCGTCTTGCCTAGATGTTTCAGTGCGCAGGGGCATCGGCCGCGAGAACGGCATCGACCCTGCGTCGTCCATCAAACCATTTGCACTATTGATGGACGATTTCAAGGCGCGGCGGGCGGCCTGCGGGAAATCACATGGACGCACCGAGGCCGGGAGCCTTATTCCTTGGAGCGGTCGTCGCATGTCATGGGAAAAGTGGAGGTTTCTGTTGCCAGGTACCTCCGAACCCCGCCTTACGGTGCGAACCGGAAGGGCTTGATTTGAAGTGTCACACCGCGATTAAGCAGCGAGACGAGCTTCCGCATAGTTGTCGTTTGCAACTACTGTTTGAGCCCGATAACGGTGGTACAATGCCGAGCAAAAGTTCGATCTTTACGCCCTTGTCGATCCTATTTCGCCCCCATCAAAAGCCGGCCGCCTGATTGGCGTGGCGCCATTCCGGTCTCCTGTTTCCAGTCAACCTTCAGGCCGGTTTTTGGTGGAGGCGCCGGGTACCGCCCCCGGGTCCAATAGGTTTATTACACCGACAGTTTATTGCCATAGCCGCCTTGCGACGGCACGGAAGATATAGGCGTTCCCGCAGCCGATGGAAAGGGCAAAGCGCATCGAAAAAGGGCATCGCCGCCAAAAAGCGGGATGCCCATTCTCGATGTCGGTTCGCACTGGGTCACGCCGGTTGTTCGATCCGGCGTCTTGCGGGTCAGGCCGCGTCCTGTTCGATCTCGGCGATCTCGATACGATCGTCCGTGGAGATGGCGTCGATCGTCCGGCCGGGTTTCTCCGGCGTGCCGTCGGCATGCTCGATCGTGATGTCGACCGCACCGGGCTCCATCAGGCAGAAAGGTGTGCAGAAGGCGATTTCGGCAGCGTCGCGACCGACGCCGATGCGCACGAGACCGTCGAGATTGGCCTGGCGGGTCGCGTCGAACAGCCACCAGCGGCCGTCGAGATAGGCTTCGAAGACGGCATGAAAATCGGAGGGGCGCAGGCCGTAGGCATAGCAGCTGACGAAGCGGGCGGGGATGCCCAGCGCCCGGCAGAACGCGATGCCGATATGCGAGAAGTCGCGGCAGACGCCGGCGCGCAGCAACAGGCTTTCGTCCGCCGTCGTCTGCCCGTTGGATGAGCCGCGCTGATAGTCGATATTGTTGTAGATCCAGTTGCAGATCGCCGTCACACGCTCATGGCCCTTCGGCAGATTGCCGAATTCGCGGATGGCAAAGGCGCCCAGACGGTCGGAGGAGACGAAGCGCGAAGGCAGCAGGAACGGCATGATGTCGAGCGGGATGTCCGACAGCGGCGTCTCGTTGACCGTCGCGGGGTCCGCGCGGAAGACGTCGAGCGTGACCTCCGCTGCGTAGGTGACCGACAGCGGACCGGGCGCGACGTCGATCTTGAAGTAGCGGTTCCGTTCTTCCGGCACCGTGTAGGTCCAGCGCGCCGTCTTGGGGCTGATCGTCAGGGTTTCCACCAGATCATGATGCCGCTGAAGCTTGGCGACTTCGACGTTGAAGATGAACACGGTGGGTTCGCGAACCTCGTAGGTGAGGGTACAGCCGAGCTTGTAACGGACGGTCATGACAGTGCTTTCGTGGCGGGATGCGCACGGCCTGTGGCCGGACGACAGGATCTGGATGGCAGACGATCTGGGATGTAGCAGATCTTGAATGGCAGGGGGAGGTGAAGGTGCCGGGGAACACGCAAGGTGCCGAAATGGTTCCCTCGCTTTTTCGAAAATGATAAATCGCGCCGATGTCAGCCCTGTGACGACTGTGCCGAGGCGTCATCACGGTCCAAAATCGACGAACGCCCGCGGGGGACAAACCGGCAAGGGGTCTATCGCGCCTGCGCTCCAGGTCTTATCCTAGCCGGACTCGAATTTGGCGGACCCGTCTCTCATGAAGCAATATCTTGATCTCCTGCGCCATGTTCTGGAGACCGGCAACGACCGGAGCGACCGGACCGGAACGGGCACACGCTCGGTCTTCGGCTATCAGATGCGCTACGATCTCGCGGACGGCTTTCCCGTCCTGACGACGAAGAAGCTGCATCTCCGCTCGATCATCCACGAACTATTGTGGTTTCTGCGCGGCGATACGAATGTCGCCTATCTCCGGGAGAACGGCGTCAGCATCTGGGATGAATGGGCCGACGCGGACGGCGAGCTCGGTCCCGTCTACGGCTACCAGTGGCGGTCCTGGCCGGCACCCGACGGGCGCCACATCGACCAGATCGCCCAGCTCGTCGAGGGCTTGAAGAGCAATCCGCATTCCCGGCGTCATATCGTGTCGGCCTGGAATCCGGCCCTTGTGGACGAGATGGCGTTGCCGCCCTGCCACTGCCTGTTCCAGTTCTATGTTTCCGAGGGCAGGCTGTCCTGCCAGCTCTATCAACGGTCCGGTGACATCTTTCTCGGCATTCCCTTCAATATCGCCTCCTATGCGCTGC
Organism: Rhizobium sp. Leaf384; assembly: GCF_001424065.1. GTDB lineage: Bacteria > Pseudomonadota > Alphaproteobacteria > Rhizobiales > Rhizobiaceae > Ferranicluibacter. The sequence continues at coordinate 974,211 of NZ_LMQE01000005.1, read as the reverse complement.
TGACGCTGATGCTGGCGCAGGTCACCGGTCTGAAGCCGGGAGACTTCGTGCATACGCTCGGAGACGCGCATATCTACAGCAATCACTTCGAGCAGGCGCGCCTTCAGCTGACCCGGACGCCAAAGGCGCTGCCAGAGATGCGGCTCAATCCGGACGTGAAGGATCTGTTCGCGTTTCGCTACGAGGATTTCCAATTGCTGGGCTATGACGCCGATGCAGCGATCCGGGCGCCGATCGCCGTATGAGTGCGGCACGGATCGTCATCGTCGTCGCAGCCGCCCGCAACGGCGTCATCGGCCGGGATGGAGGCATGCCCTGGCGGTTGCCGACGGATCTCAAGCATTTCAAGGCGCTGACACTGGGACGTCCGGTGGTGATGGGTCGAAAGACCTGGCAATCGATCGGCCGACCGTTGCCAGGCCGCCCGAACATCGTCATCACGCGCGACACCGGTTTCGAGGCGGACGGCGCGACACGCGTCGGGTCACTGGAGGAGGGGCTCCATGTCGCCGGGGAAAAGGCGCGTGAGCTCGGGGTCGACGAGATCTGCATCATCGGCGGCGGCCAGATCTACCGGGATGCGATCGCCATGACCGATACGATCGAGATGACCGTGGTCGAGGCGGACCTGGACGGCGATACGGTCTTTCCGGCAATCGACCCCGCCGTTTTCGAGCGGGTTTCGCACGTGGTTCCGATGCAAGCCGATGCGGACAGCCATCCGGTCATCTTCACGACATGGCAGCGGCGCGCACGCTCCGCGGGGCACGAAGGCGGGGCTTCGCTCGAACTTTAGCAATAAACGGAACGAAATCGCCTTGTTAACGCCAAAGTTATGACGCGGCGCGTTGAAAGGCTCAGGGGCGATACCTATAACGGGTTCACTTCCCAGTCGGTTCCGCCGATTGCCGGAGGCGGGAGTTTAACGAAAGAGGTATGAATGCCCTGGAGCAATCAGAACGGCGGCGGCGGCGGTCCTTGGGGCGGCGGCGGCAACGGCGGCGGTGGTAATGGCGGTGGTGGAAACAAGGGCCCGTGGGGCCAGGGTCCCAATCGCCCGCGTGGCGGCGGCGGTGGCCGTGGCAATGGCGGCCCGCCGGATCTCGAAGAGATCTTGCGCCGGGGCCAGGACCAGCTGAAGAACGTCGTTCCCGGCGGTTTCAACGGTGGCGTCGTCGCCATCATCGGTCTTTTGATCGTCGGCTTCATCCTCATCAACTCGATCTATACGGTCCAGCCGGACGAGCGTGGCGTCGAGATGCGCTTCGGCAAGCCGAAGGACGAGATCTCCATGCCGGGCCTGCACTATCATTTCTGGCCGCTCGAAACGGTCGAACTGGTAAAGGTCACCGAGCAGCAGCAGAACATCGGCAGCAAGTCCGTGTCGGCCGATCCGTCCTCGGCGGGTCTGATGCTGTCGGGCGACCAGAACATCGTCAATGTCCAGTTCTCGGTTCTGTTTTCCGTCACCGACCCCAAAGCCTATCTCTTCAATGTCGAGGATCCGGCCAACACCCTGCAGCAGGTCGCCGAAAGCGCCATGCGTGAGGTCGTCGGCCGTCGTCCGGCACAGGACATCTTCCGCGACAACCGTCAGGCGATCGCGCAGGACGTGAAGGCGACCATCCAGGCGACCATGGACACCTATGGCGCCGGCATCTCCGTCAACACGGTCGCGATCGAAGATGCGGCGCCGCCGCGCGAGGTCGCCGATGCGTTCGACGAGGTGCAGCGCGCCGAACAGGACGAGGATCGCTTCGTCGAGGAATCCAACCAGTACGCCAACCAGGTGCTCGGTCGGGCACGCGGTCAGGCCGCACAGAACCGCGAAGAAGCGGCTGCCTACAAGGATCGCGTCGTCAAGGAAGCGCAGGGCGAAGCACAGCGCTTCGTCTCGGTCTACGACGCCTATGCACAGGCTCCGGACGTGACGCGCAAGCGCCTCTATTTGGAAACGATGCAGGAGGTTCTCGGCAAGTCCAAGAAGGTCATTCTGGACGAGAAGAACGGGCAGGGCGTCCTGCCGTATCTGCCGCTTACCGAAATCGGCCGACCGGCCCCGCAGGTCGGAGGAAGCAACTGATGAACAGCCGTCTTCCCTATTTCCTGATCGCCTTCGCGGTGATCCTGATGGTCGTCTATTCCTCCATCTTCGTCGTGACCGAGCGCCAGCAGGCGATCGTCGTCCGCTTCGGCCAGATCCAGGACGTCAAGACCGAGCCGGGCCTCTACTTCAAGCTGCCCTTCGCCTTCATGGATGCCGATCGCGTCCAGTATGTCGAGGATCAGGCTTTGCGGTTCGACCTCGACAACATTCGCGTCCAGGTGTCCGGCGGCAAATTCTACGAGGTCGATGCCTTCGTCGTCTACCGCATCCAGGATCCGCGCCGCTTCCGCGAAACCGTATCCGGTGATCGATCCTCCGCCGAGGCGCGTCTGCGCACGCGTCTCGACTCCTCGCTGCGTCGGGTTTACGGTCTTCGCGGGTTCGAGTCCGCGTTGTCCGAAGAGCGCGCGTCCATGATGCGCGAAGTGCGCGCCGACTTGAAGAGCGATGCCGAGTCTCTCGGCCTCAACATCCAGGACGTGCGCATTCGCCGGACCGATCTGACGCAGGAAGTCTCGCAGCAGACCTTCGACCGCATGAAGGCGGAACGTCTGGCCGAGGCCGAACTGATCCGGGCCCGCGGTAACGAGGAAAGCCAGCGTCGCCGCGCCATCGCGGATCGACAGGTCGTCGAGATCGTCGCCGATGCCCAGCGGGATGCCGAAATCCTGCGCGGTGAAGGCGAAGCCGAGCGGACCCGCGTCTTTGCCGATGCCTTTGCGCGCGATCCGTCCTTCTTCGAGTTCTACCGCTCGATGACGGCTTACGGTGCGGCCATCGCGAGCCCGGATACGACCCTCGTCATCTCTCCGGACTCCGAGTTCTTCCGCTACTTCAACAGCTCGCAGGGCACGCCGCAGCCGCCTGCTGCACCGGCAGCACCGGCCGCACCGGCTGCCGCGCCCGCGGCAAACTGAGCCGGTTCCCGCTGCCGACGCGGCGGAACGAACCGGGTGATAAAAGAAGGGGCCGGCAGCGATGCCGGCCCCTTCTTTCTTGACGACATGCGCTGGGGATGGCAGGGCAAGGCCAGCAGGGCGTCACGTCTCTCGTTCCCGCCCTGATCGAATGGTTTTGCCTGCTGCCCTGCTGCAGCAGACGTTGCGTCCACCGCGCTTGCCGTCCATCAGGTCTTCGGAAGGCCTTGGCCGGACCACGGCGTCTCGAGGGGTATGAATGTCTCGCAAACTGCTGATCCGGCTGGTCGAAGCCGAGTATTCGATCACGCGTCTCAATGTCGGTTCGCCGCTGCCGGATTGGCTTCCCGGCGCGGGCTTCTGGGCCGTTTCCTCGTCGCGCGAAGAAATGACGCTCGTGTGCCGCGCAGCCCGCGTGCCGACCAGCGTCATCTCGTCCAACGGCTGGCGGTGTCTTCGCATCGAAGAACACTTCGCCTTCGACATTCCCGGCATCCTGTCGTCGGTTCTGGACCCGCTCTCGACCGCCGGCGTCGGGCTGTTCGCAAACTCCACCTTCAGCACCGACTACATCTTCATCCTGGGATCGGACCTCGACAAGGCGGTCGCCGCGCTCAGGAACCATGGCCACGAGGTCATGGTCTGAAACGACGCGGTGGAAGCGACGTGGGTGGCCTGCTCAGGCCTTTTTGAGAAACTCCGTCCGCAGCACCAGGCCCTTCACCTTCTCGGCATTGCATTCGACTTCCGCGGCGTCGTCCGTCAGGCGGATGTTCTTCACCAGCGTGCCACGCTTCAGCGTCACCGAGGTGCCCTTCACCTTGAGATCCTTGATAAGCGTGACCGAGTCGCCATCGGCAAGCGCGGTTCCGTTGCTGTCTCTGACGACAATGCTCATGATGTCACCTCTCCGGCGCGCCTGCGCCCACATATCTGTTTCATCGCTTATGAAGCGCGGCCGCCGCCTGCGCAAGAGGCCGCGTTGCGGGATGTGACCCGGGTGTCGCCCCGGTCCCGGCATAACGAAAAGATGACTGGACGCGTTGCCTTCGCGCCTTATCTTCGCTCGCACCAGGGCTGGTCTCAGCAGTGGTATGAACACCGGCGTCTGCGCTTGCCGGGTTCGTCGTTCCTGCCCTTAGGCTTTTCCTTCCGCCATCGGACCGATAAGGTACGCGCGAACCGATTGCCCCATCATCGAAACGAGGACCTCATGGGATCACACCGTTCCAGCTTCACCCGGGCGGCGGCGCTTGCCCTGTCGAGCGCCCTTGTTCTGACGGCTCCTTTCGCGGCGGTGGCGCAGGTCGCCAAGCCGATCGCGCCGCCGGCGGCCGGCACGGCCACGCCGCTTCCTGTTCCGCCCCAGCCGTCGCCCTCGATCGCTCCGCCCGGACGCGCTGTCCAGGGGCCGGACTCGGTGGCCGATCTCGCGGCCGGGCTGCTGGATGCCGTCGTCAACATCTCGACCTCGCAGAACGTGAAGACGGACGACGATGCGCCGATGCCGAAGGTGCCGCAGGGCTCGCCGTTCCAGGATTTCTTCGACGAGTTCTTCAAGGGGCAGAACGGGCAGGGCGCGCCCGGCCGCAAGGTCGAATCGCTCGGCTCCGGTTTCGTCATCGATCCGACCGGCTACATCGTCACCAACAATCACGTCATCGAAGGTGCCGACGATATCGAGGTCAACTTCGCCAACGGCTCGAAGCTGAAGGCCAAGCTGATCGGAACCGACACGAAGACCGATCTGGCCGTGCTCAAGGTGGAGCCCAAGAAGCCGCTGACGGCCGTGCCCCTCGGCGATAGCCGCGCGATGCGGATCGGCGACTGGGTCATGGCGATCGGCAATCCCTTCGGGCTTGGCGGCACGGTGACGGTCGGCATCATCTCGGCGCGGGGCCGCAACATCAATGCCGGCCCCTACGACAATTTCATCCAGACGGATGCGGCCATCAACCGCGGCAATTCCGGCGGACCTCTCTTCAACATGAAGGGCGAGGTCATCGGCATCAACACGGCCATCATCTCGCCGTCCGGCGGCTCGATCGGCATCGGCTTTTCCGTGCCGACGGAGCTCGCCTCCAACGTGATCACGCAGCTCAAGGATTTCGGCGAGACCCGGCGCGGTTGGCTCGGCGTGCGGATCCAGCCCGTGACCGACGATATCGCAGAGAGCCTCGGCATGGACACGCCGCGCGGCGCGCTGGTCGCCGGCATCATCGAGGGCGGCCCGATTTCGAAAGGCGAGATCAAGACAGGCGACGTGATCACCAAGTTCGACGGTCGCGATGTCGCGGAGATGCGCGACCTGCCGCGCGTGGTGGCCGAAAGCCCGGTCGGAAAGGCCGTCGACGTCATCGTGATCCGAGACGGCAAGGAGATGACGGTGCAGGTCACGCTGGGCCGGCTCGAGGATGCGGATGTGGCGAATGCCGAGACGGCGCCGACGTCCGATGATGCGCCGGCAACCTCCGAGGACGCGCCGGACGAGCAGAGCGACGGCGGAAAGGGCGGCCAGGAGGGAACGGACCAGGCGGAACCGCCGGCGGCCGAACTGCCCAAATCCGACGAGGTTCTCGGCATGAAGCTGGCGCTGCTCGAGGCGCCCAATCGCCGCAGCTTCGGGATCGCAGAGGATATCGAGGGCGTCGTCATCACCGATGTGGCCAAGGGCTCGGCTGCGGCCGAACGCCGGATCACCGCCGGCGACGTAATCGTCGAAATCGGTCAGGAAGCCATGAAGACGCCGGAAGATGTCACCGCGCGGATCGAAGAGCTGAGGGCGGACGGACGGCGCAATGCCTTGCTGATGATTTCCAACAAGACGGGCGAACTGCGCTTCGTGACCGTGCGCATCGAATAGGCGCACACCCCGCCCGCGCAAAAAAGACCTTAAAGCGCGTTGCGTGAATCCTTTTTCACGCGACGCGCTTCAGGCCCCGCGCGTCCGGCGATAGAGCACGTGACGCTTCAGGTGCGGATGTGTTTCGGGGATGCGGGGATGGTCGAAGTCGCCATCGATGTCGCGCACAAGACCGATGCGCTCCATCACCGCGATCGAGCGGTGATTGTCGGCCACGGCGAAAGAGACGATCTCGCCGAGACCGCGGACGTCGAAACCGTACGTGATGAGGGCGCTTGCCGCTTCCGTGACATAGCCTTTGGACCAGTTGCGGTGCACCAGGCGCCAGCCGATCTCGACGGTGCCGCTTGGCAGGATCGGACTGAGATTTGCCTTGGCAAGGCCGCAAAAGCCCAGAACCTCGTCGGTCGCCTTCAGGGCAAGCGCGTAAAAGCCGAAGCCCGTGTCGGCAATGTCTCGACGGTTGCGGTCGAAGAGCGCATCCGCCTCGCTCCGGTTCCGGCGCGCCGGGAAAAACGTCATCACGTCAGGATCGCTGTTGATCTCGAAGAAGAGATCCCGATCGCGTTCCTCCCAGTTGCGCAGCCGCAGCCGTTCGGTCTCCGTCAGGATCACGGATGGTCTGCCGGGCTGACGAAGTCGGTCTTGCGATAGCCCTGAATGTAGAGAAGCGCCGTCAGATCGCCGTGATCGATGCGGATCCGGGCCTCGGCGGCAACGGCGGGCTTTGCATGCAGGGCGACGCCCGAGCCGGCAAGCTGGATCATGCCAAGGTCATTCGCACCGTCGCCAACCGCCATGGCGTCCTGCGGGTCGATGCCAAGCCGCCGGGCAATGTCGATCAGCGCGTCGACCTTGGCCTGGCGACCGAGGATGGGTTCTTCCACAGTGCCGTCGAGAATTCCGTTCGCAACCACCAGGCGATTGGCGCGGTTTTCATCGAAGCCGAGTCTGTTGCCGATCGGCCCGGTAAAGACGGTGAACCCGCCCGAGACGAGCGCGGTGTAGGCGCCTTTCGCCTTCATGGTCGCGATCAGTTCCATGCCGCCCGGCGTCAGCGTGATGTGCTTTGCGATCACGTCATCGACCACGCTGAGTGGCAGGCCCTTCAACAGGCGCACGCGCTCGATCAAGGCGGGTTCGAAGGCGATATCGCCGTTCATGGCCCGCGCCGTGATCAGGGCGACCTGATCCTTGAGGCCCACTTCGGCGGCCAGTTCGTCGATGCATTCCTGCCCGATCATGGTCGAGTCCATATCGGCGATCAGAAGGCGCTTGCGCCGTGTCTCCGCATCCTGGACGACGACGTCGATCGGCGCGCCGGCCATGGCGTCGCGCAGCCGCTGCTCGGCAGCGTCAGGGTTCGTTCCGTCCCGCAGCGCGATATCGCAGGCCACGCCGTCGGCAAGCCAGTAGAGGCCGGATGCCTGGACGGCCGCCGCGGCCGTTTCGCCGAGAGCCGCGCTCAGCGCCGGATTTGACGGATTGGCGACAAGCGTGGCAACGAGAGCCATGATGAAAAACCTTGAAAGAGGACAGGACACGATCCTGATAACGGGGCCGACCGCCAGCGGCAAGTCTGCGCTCGCCCTGCGGCTGGCGCAGGCCCAAGGCGGCGTGGTCGTGAACGCCGACAGCATGCAGGTGTACGACACCCTCCGGATGCTGACCGCGCGGCCCGCGGATGCCGAGATGGAGGGCGTGCCGCATCGGCTCTACGGGCATGTGCCGGCCGGCCACAGCTATTCCACGGGCGAATGGCTTCGAGACGTGACGGCACTGCTCGGACATCTGCGCGCGGAGGGACGCGTTCCCGTGATCGTCGGCGGCACGGGGCTCTATTTCAAGGCGCTCACGGGCGGACTGTCCGCGATGCCCACCGTGCCGGACGAGATCCGTTCGGAGCTCCGCGCGCGTTTGCTCGCGGAAGGAGCGGAGGCGCTTCACGCGAATCTCGCGGCCGTCGACCCCGAGACGGCGGCCGTGCTCAGGCCCGCAGACGGGCAGAGGATCGTCCGGGCTCTCGAAATCCTCCAGGCGAGCGGCCGGTCTATCCGCGCCTTTCAAAATGCGCCCGGCGCGATCGTTGTCGATCCGGACCGATCGCTGAAAATGGTCGTCATGCCGGACCGGGACGAGCTTCGTCGCCGCATCGACCGGCGGTTCGAGACGATGCTCGAGCAGGGGGCCGTCGAGGAGGTCGAAGCGCTTCTGGCGCTCCGTCTCGCGCCCGATCTTCCGGCCATGAAGGCGATCGGCGTGCCGCAGATCGCCGCGATGCTGCAGGGGACCATGAGTCGGCACCAGGTGATCGAGACGGCGTCTGCCGCCACACGGCAATATGCCAAGCGGCAGATGACATGGTTTCGCAACCAGCTGACGGACGATTGGGCGCGCGTCACACCCTGAGGACATGCGCCGCGAAGCGGATGCTCACTTCCGGATCATGCTGCCCAGCGGCTTTCGGAGCAGGCTTTCCCGCAGCGACGGGGCGCGCGTGAAGGCTGCGGCCTCGTCGGTCCCGCTCGCGACCGGAGCCGGGGGCGACGCCAGGGATTGTGACGGAAGCGCCGGCGTGTCCGGCCCGCGCCTGTCCAGCTCGCCGCCAAGGATCTGCCGGCGATAGGCATTGAAGCGGTCGGCCTGCGGATTGGACAGCGGATCGGCCGGTGGCGGTTCGGCGCGCGGCAGCATGTCCGGGCGATAGCTGTCGAGCCTGTCCGCCCGGCTCTGGATGTCCCCCCGGTTCTGGATGTCCGGCCGGCTCGGCATGTCCGGTCGGGCGACGGTGTCCTGGTTTTCCGGCATGCGCCCGGACGGAAGCGGCTCGAAGGGGTCGGCTGGGGAAAATCCCCCGGCCCCTGCTGCCGAAGCTGCGAAGGATCCTGTCTCACCGACGGTGCTTGCACGCATGCGCGCGACGATGGTGCGCAGATCGACATTGGCCGGCGTTTCGTCTTCGCCCTTCACAAGTCCGCCAGCTGCCTTCGGCAGGCGATTGTCCGGGATGCGCGAGAAGCGCATGCGCATGGGCACCGACACGGCTTCCCCGAAGGCGATGGCCTCGCCATTTCCGATCGAGGACAGGAAGCTCATGGTGGAGACGGACGAATCCGGGATGGCGGAGCGAATGATGTCCTGGTCGCGATCGTTCGAGAGCCGCATGGCAAAGACCGTGGAGCACTGCGACAGGATGGTCGGATCGAGCTCTCCCGGACGCTGCGTGATCATGCCGAGAGAGACACCATACTTCCGGCCTTCCTTGGCGATCCGGGCGATGGCCTGGCGCGTCGGCAGAAACCCGAGCGACTGGTCCGACGGGACGTACCGGTGTGCCTCCTCGCAGACCACGAGCATGTGAACGCCGCCATTGCTCCAGAGCCCGATTTCGAAGGCCATCCGGCAGAGGACGGAAGCGACCGAGTTGACGACTTCCGAGGGAATGCCGGCCAGCTGGAACGTCGTGATCGGACGTCCTTCCCCCGGGATGCGGAAGATCTTGGCGATCGTTTCGAGGATGGTGTCGTTGATCGTGTTCGACGAGAACATGAAGGTGTATCGCGGATCGTTGACGGCGGCCATGATGCGCACCTTCAAAGAGCGGAGCGCCGGCTTTTCGCCGCGTCCCTCCAGGCGGCCGATCCGCTCATCGATCAGCGCGATCAGATCAGCGATGCGGTAGGGCACCGGCGTGTCTGCTGTCAGGGAGCTCTTTTCCGTCTGGCGACGCATCAGTCCGCTGTCGCCCTTGAAGCCGCGCTTGGCCTCGGGGATGAGATCGCGCAGGATGTCGAGCTCTTCGGCGATGGCGGAGCGTCCCCGGAAGACGACCTCCGCAAATTCCTCGAGCCGCATCAGCCAGAAGGGCAGGTCCAGCGTGTCGGTGTCGATGACGACGGCGTGGTCGGGGAACGCGGCCGCGAACTCGTTGTGGGGATCGAGAATGAGAACCCGAAGCTTCGGATCGGCTTCGATGGCCTTGCGCAGGAGAAGCGTGACGGCCGTGGACTTGCCGACGCCTGTGGTGCCGACCACGGCGAAGTGCTTCGACAGCATCGACGGAATATGGATCGCGGCGTCCAGGCTGTCGTCCTGCGTCAGCTTGCCGATGGTGTAGCTGCCACCGCGACCGGTGTCGTAGATGCGCGCGAGATCCGCCGTCCGGATCCGGTGGGCGACGGCGCCGAGATAGGGATATTGGCTGATGCCCGCTGAAAAGGCTTCGCGCCCGTCGCTGTCGACCCGCACTTCGCCGACAAGTTCGACATCGATGCGGAAGATGTTGTCCTGCTGCTCCGCCCAGTTGTCGTCGCTGGTGCGCATGGACGAGACGAGGGCGACGACACGATTGGTGCCGACGGTGATGGACACCAGCCGACCGACCGACCAGAGTTCGGTCAGCGACGTCTCGCCGTTCTCGGCCAGAGCGGCAATGGTCGCGCGCGAACCGTTGCAGGCGATGACGCGGCCGAGAAAGCGATTGCCTCGGGCGACCGTATCGCGCCTGTCCGCATCCGCCGTCCGGCCGTCGGCCTGTATTTCGTTGCTTACCACGTCGCACCTCGCTTACAATCGCGAATGTAAGTGGCGGACTTTAAGAAGATGTTTCTGTTTGGCTCTTTTAACCCCGCGAAGCATCACGGCTTTGGCATCGCGGAGGAGAGGGCGTTGCCGGGCAGGATCGCGGCAAAGGTGTAAAAACCGTTGACGACATGCCCGAATGCCGGTATCAGTGCGCCCCATGAACATTCAAGCAATCATTCTTGTGGTGGGATCGCGCATGGGCAGGATGGTGTAACCATCCGGCGATAGCCACCCATGCGCGAACCAAGGCTCCTGACGGGGCCTTTTTTTATGCCTTCGAACACGCAGAGCACAGGATCGAGATATGTCGGGCGGGAATAGCGAAATGGATGCAGCGACCAAGGACAACAGGATGACAGGCGCAGAAATCGTTCTGCGTGCGCTCAAGGACAACGGCGTCGAAGTTATCTTCGGCTATCCCGGCGGTGCCGTCCTCCCGATCTACGACGAGATCCACCAGCAGGAAGACATCAAGCACATCCTCGTGCGCCACGAGCAGGGCGCAGGCCACATGGCCGAGGGCTATGCGCGCTCGACGGGCAAGGTCGGCGTCATGCTCGTCACCTCCGGTCCCGGCGCGACCAATGCCGTCACGCCGCTGCAGGACGCGCTGATGGACTCGATCCCGCTCGTCTGCCTGTCCGGCCAGGTTCCAAGTTCGCTGATCGGCTCGGATGCCTTTCAGGAATGCGACACCGTCGGCATCACGCGGCCCTGCACCAAGCACAATTGGCTCGTCAAGGACGTCAACGAGCTGGCCGCCATCATCCATGAAGCGTTCCGCATCGCAAAGTCCGGCCGCCCGGGTCCTGTCCTTGTCGATATCCCCAAGGACATCCAGTTCGCGACCGGTACCTACACACCGCCATCGGCCGTTCCGATCCAGACGAGCTACCAGCCGAAGGTCGATGGGGATATCCGCCGCATCGAAGAAGCGGTCGCCCTGATGAAGACGGCGCGCCGCCCGGTCATCTATTCCGGCGGCGGCGTCATCAATTCGGGCGACGCAGCGACGCGGCTGCTGCGCGAACTGGTTTCGTTGACGAATTTCCCCATTACGTCCACCCTGATGGGCCTCGGCTGCTACCCCGCCTCCGGCACCAACTGGCTCGGCATGCTCGGCATGCACGGCACGTACGAGGCCAATATGGCCATGCACGATGCCGACGTCATGATCTGCATCGGCGCCCGCTTCGACGACCGCATCACCGGCAGACTCAATGCCTTCTCGCCGAACTCCAAGAAGATCCACATCGACATCGATCCGTCTTCCATCAACAAGATCGTGCGCGTCGACGTTCCGATCGCCGGCGATGTTGGCCGGGTCCTGGAGGAAATGGTTCGTCTGTGGCACGCGGCGTCGGCCGATCTCGACACGGCACGTCTCAACGACTGGTGGGGTGACATCGCCCGGTGGAGGGGCCGCAGGTCCCTGTCCTACAAGCCGAGCGACGATGTCATCATGCCGCAATACGCCATTCAGCGCCTGCACGCGCTCACCAAGGATCGCGACACCTACATCACAACCGAAGTCGGCCAGCACCAGATGTGGGCCGCGCAGTTCTACGGGTTCGAGGCACCGAACCGCTGGATGACCTCGGGTGGCCTCGGCACGATGGGGTATGGCTTCCCGGCAGCGATCGGCGTCCAGGTCGCCCATCCCGATAGCCTGGTCATCGACATCGCCGGCGATGCCTCGATCCAGATGTGCATTCAGGAAATGTCGTGTGCCGTCCAGTATGGTCTGCCGGTCAAGATCTTCATCCTGAACAACCAGTATATGGGCATGGTGCGCCAGTGGCAGCAGCTGCTGCACGGCAATCGTCTGTCGAACTCCTACACGGAAGCGATGCCGGATTTCGTCAAGCTGGCGGAAGCCTATGGCGGTGTCGGCATCCGTTGCGAAAAGCCCGGCGAACTGGACGACGCGATCCGCCGGATGATCGACAGCCCGGCGCCGGTGATCTTCGATTGCCGCGTCGCCAATCTGGCCAATTGCTTCCCGATGATCCCGTCCGGCAAGGCGCATAACGAAATGCTTCTTCCCGACGAGGCCACCGACGAGGCTGTCGCGACCGCCATCGACGCCAAGGGGCGCCAGCTGGTCTGATCGAGCGCAGGGGACGCTGGCGATTGACGGCGTCCCGTTCGAAGGGTGGCTCCCCGGCGAGAGGAAGGCCTGGTTTCGCACCCGGCGCCGAAATGCCTCCGACGACCCGCGACGGCGCACGAACGAGACGGTGCGCGCTAAAAGCCAGCACGAACTGGCAGACATACTCTAGAGGAAACGGACCGAAACCATGAACGCTCATCTTCAGCCGACCGGCTCTGCCTATTTCATCGCCAAGGAGACCGAGATTGCGGAGAAGCACACGCTGTCCGTCCTGGTGGCCAACGAGCCTGGTGTTCTGGCGAGGGTGATCGGGCTGTTTTCCGGGCGCGGCTACAACATCGAAAGCCTCACCGTGTCGGAGACCGAACACGAGGCGCATCTTTCGCGCATCACGATCGTGACGCGCGGGACGCCGCATGTGCTCGAACAGATCAAGTCGCAGCTCGAGCGGCTGGTGCCGGTCCACCGCGTCGTTGATCTGACGGTACGCGCCGGTTCGCTTGGCCACGACAGGCCGATCGAGCGTGAAGTGGCGCTGGTCAAGGTCAAGGGTACCGGGGAAAACAGGGCGGAAACCCTGCGTCTTGCCGATGCCTTCCATGCCAAGGTTGTCGACGCCACGGTCGAGCATTTCATCCTGGAAATCACAGGCAAGTCGTCGAAAATAGACCAGTTCGTCGCCGTCATGAAGCCGCTGGGTCTTCTGGAAGTCTGCCGCACCGGGATCGCCGCCATGAACCGCGGCGCCCAGGGGATGTGAGGCAGCGTCACGCTATGAATGCCTGACGCTCCGACGCTGTAACCGACAGACAAGGCCGCGCATCCCAAGGGGTGGGCGGCCTTTTCGCCTCATGCATGTCGCCCGAAAGTGTGCAGCGATTTCGGGAAACGACATGCATCAAAACAAGAACGTAAAGCGCGTTGCGTGGATCCGTTTTCAAGCAACGCGTTTTAGATCATCTCGAGCGGTCGCTTGCGCGACGGTGGTGGGAAGGCGGCATCGAGCGCCGTCCTGTCTTCGACCGTCAGGCGGATGTCGAGGGCGGCAAGGTTTTCGCGGATCCGGTCCGGGCGGCCGGTCTTCGGGATGGCGATGACGTCCGGCGTTGCCAGAACGAAGGCCAGCGCGATCTGCGCCGGGGTCGCGCCATGGGCTGCGGCCACACGGTTGACCACGGCATTGCCCAGCAGGCGGCCTTCGTCGAGAGGCGAATAGGCCATGACCGGAATGCGCTTCTCGGCGCACCAGGGTAGGAGATCGAAGGCGATGCCGCGGCGCGACAGGTTGTAGAGAACCTGGTTGGTCGCTATCTGGCCCGGTGTGTGTTGCTCGATCTCCTCCATGTCGTCGACATCGAAGTTCGAGACGCCCCAGGCGCGGATCTTTCCGGCTTGCTGCAGGCGCTCGAAGGCCTCCAGCGTCTCCGAGAGCGGTGTCCCGCCCCGCCAGTGGAGGAGGTAAAGGTCGATATGATCGGTCTTCAACCGCTTCAAGCTGTCCTCGCAGGCCCGTAATGTCCGGGCCGTCGACGCGTTTGAGGGCAGGACCTTGCTGACGACGAAGGCCTCGTCGCGGCGGCCTTCGATGGCTTCGCCCACGACCCGCTCGGCCCCGCCATCCGCGTACATCTCGGCGGTATCGATCAGCGTCAGGCCGAGGTCAAGGCCGAGTCGAAGGCTCGAGACTTCGTCCGCTCGTGCGCTGGAAGCCTCGCCCATGTGCCATGTGCCCTGGCCCAGAACGGGAACCGTCGCTCCGTTGGGAAATGTGGTGGTGGTCCGTGTCGTGCGCATGGCGGCTTCTCCTGTGGTGAGGGGAGATATAGGCGTCGCTCGGCCGGTCGGAAGAGGGGTCAGGGAAGGGCGGGACGTGCACCGGCCCGACGGGCGACGAAGCGGGCCAAGGGCGGTCCCATGGCCATGACGATCAGCAGACGTGCGGTCTGGAGCGCCATGACGAAGGAAATGTCGACATTGCTGGAGGCCGCGATGATGGCGATCGAATCCATCCCGCCGGGGCTGGTGGCGAGATAGGCCGTCAACGGATCGATTCCGGCTGTCCTGGTCAGGACGAAGGCGAGACCGCCCGAAATGCCCATCAACACCAGAATGGAGGCGACCGTGGGCAGGAGCACGCGGCGGGCATGGGCGAGAACCGGGCGTGTGAAGCCGAGACCGATGTTCCAGCCGAGCGCGGCATAGCTGATCGCGAGCAGCCATTCCGGGAGATGGATGTGGATGCTGCCGGTCACGCTCAGCAGACCGCCGATCAGGAAGGGCACGAGAAGGACGCCCGCGGGAATGCGAAGATACCAGCCGAGCATGCCGCCGAAGATGGCGACGAAAAGCGTCTGGGCGAAGGACAGCGCGGCGATCGGCGCGAACCAGACGATCGTGGTGGTCGCGCCCTCCAGCCCTGCCCAGTAGCAGGCGACGAGAGCGGCGGCCGCGGCGACGAACACCACCCGCAGATATTGCATGAAGGCCACGAGCCGGACATCGGCGCCATAGGCCTCCGCCATCACCATCATCGTCGTGGCGGCTCCCGCCGAGCATCCCCAGATGGCGGTCGTGCCGGGAAGGACGTTCAGCCGCGTAATCAGATAGCCGCTGAGCGTGCTCATGGTGATGACGCAGACGACGATGCCGAGGAACAGCGGCCAGTTGCCAAGGAAGGTGCCGACGATGTCGGCCGTGATCGAGCCCGCGATCATCGTGCCGATGAGCGTCTGGCACGACAGGACGAACGCACGATGAAGGCGGATCGTGCTGCCGTTCAGGCCGAGGATGCCGCCGGCGACCATCGGTCCCATCAGGAGGGCCGCGGGAATGCCCAGGGCTTCCAGGCTGCCGGCAAGGGCAAGCGACAGGACGAGCAGCAGGAGCCACTGGAGGCCGCGGGATCGCTGGCCGAGGCCGGTTGTTGCGGGGCTTGACGGTGAGATCATGGGGCGGCTCGATTTCTGGCCATTCTCGTTCCGGATCTTCCGTCCGGAACACGCGATGTCGGTGCGGATCCTGCAGCCTCAACAATCACACGATCCGGCACGGACCTGTGCGACGAACGGGATTGCCGGGGCCTTGGATATGACGCGCGCGGCCTGCAGGAGGGCGGACGCCGGCGGATGCTTTCCCCGGGGTTAGTGCTACCGGGCTGCGGAAGTCAAGGTCGCGTCCTGCGCGGCTTGAAATACCGCCCGCATTCACCGGCATCCACGCGCGCTGCCGCTTGCGCATGCCGGGAAAGCGCACCGGCGGGCTTGCACTTCGACGCCGAATCCTGCCACGTCGCTGCATGGAATTCGCCCCCCAGCAGGATGAAGCGCTGAAGGCCGTCAGCCAGTGGCTGAAAGCCGGACGCAAGCCGTTGTTCCGCTTGTTCGGCTATGCCGGTACCGGCAAGACGACGCTTGCCCGCCACTTCGCCGAGCATGTCGATGGCGAAGTCCTGTTTGCAGCCTTCACCGGCAAGGCCGCCCAGGTGCTGCGCTCCAAGGGGGCCTCCAATGCCAAGACGATCCATTCCCTGATCTACCGTCCGCGGGGCGAGGAAGAGGTTTCCGACGAGGAAACCGGCAAGACGTCGGTGTCGCCGATGTTTTCGATCAACCGCCAGAGCCCGGTTGCGAAAGCGGCGCTGATCATCGTCGACGAATGCTCGATGGTCGATGAGGCGCTGGGCAAGGACCTGATGAGCTTCGGCACGCCGATCCTCGTTCTCGGCGATCCCGGTCAGTTGCCGCCCGTGACGGGTGGGGGCTATTTCACGAACGACGCGCCCGATTACCTTCTGACCGACATTCACCGGCAGGCCCGCGACAACCCGATCATCAAGCTTGCCATGCAGGTGCGCGAGGGCAAGGAAATCATGTTCGGCGACTACGGAACGGCAAAGATCATCCCGAAATCCGAGGTGACGCAGGATCTGGTGCTAAAGGCCGATCAGGTCCTGGTCGGAACCAACAAGACACGGCGGCGCTACAATACGCGGCTGCGCGAACTCAAGGGGTTTTCGACAGAGTATCCGCAATCCGGCGACAAGCTCGTGTGCCTGCGCAACGACCCCGCGAAAGGCCTTCTCAACGGATCCCTCTGGCAGGTGATGACCTCCTCGAAGGAAACCGTGAAGCCGGGAATCAATCTGATGATCCGTCCCGAGGACGACGATCTCGATCGGGGCGCGGCCAAGATCAAGCTGCTCAAGACGGCGTTCGAGGATGTCGAGGGTGAAATCCCCTGGACGACGCGCAAGCGCTACGACGAGTTCGACTACGGATATGCATTGACCGTTCACAAGGCGCAGGGGTCGCAGTGGAACGATGTCGTCCTGTTCGACGAGAGCTGGGCGTTTCGCGACACGCGCGAACGCTGGCTTTACACGGCCATTACGCGGGCGGCGGAAACGCTGACGATCGTTCGCTGATCCGGGTGCGCCGATCGGCTGGGCCGGTTATCGACACGTCCGGAAACGCCCACGCGATGCATGCGATGGCTAGGGGTGAACGTTGCGCTTCAACTCGCTGGCGCTGATGATGAACTCACCCTCCGTCTTTCGCTTGCCGAGAAGCTTTTCCTGGCAGATGCGGGCTTCCTTGAGGGCTTCCCGGCTCTTTTCCCGGCGATAGGTGTCCGTGACCAGCATGCACTGCATGAGCGGGCTCGATATGCCCTTGTCGACGGCATAGTGGAAGAGGTCGCCATTCGTCGCCAGCGTCCTTGCAGCGACGCCGAGGCTTTCGAACAGAAGGTCGAAATCGTTCGAGAGATTCTGGTTGTCGATCCAAATCTGCGAGACGATCTCACCCGTCGCGTCGCTCGATACGGTGACCCTCGTCTGCGCATCGGTTTCGGCAGGCGCGATCGAAATGGTGAAGGACAGGGCGCTTTTTGATGGCGGCTGCCCGGCGAGCACGTCGGGCAAGGGACCCGGCGTGATCACCGTATAGTAATCCATCGCTGCACGGATCTGTCGGGCAAGTCGGGCCGCGTGATCGTCGTTGCCAACGGCCTGGATCGCCACGCGTGGAACCTCGATGTCTGCGGCATCCCTCGAGAGCGACAGGCGCGCCTGGACCTGCGGACTGACGCCAAGTGCCGTCGAGCTCAGAGGTGCGAAGAGGAGCAGGGGGAGCAGCGAGATCATCGCGACGGGTGTCGCGAGCGGCGCGGGCAGCCAGCTCGGCCTCACCCGCTTCACGATCGGGCTTCGAGACGGGAGAGGCGCAGCGGCGATCGCCGGTTCCGGTTCCGCCTCGATCGGGAGGGGGTCGCTCGTCAACGCCGTGTCTTCCGGGGAGGCTGCATCCGGGGTGGGCTCGGCGAGCGCCATCGGCGCCACTGCCTCGAGCGGTTCGACCTCGTGGACGACATCAGCCTCAAAGCTTTGAGGCGCGGGCTCGTGCGCAGGGGCACTGGCCGGACGATGCACGTAGACAGGGGCGTAACCGCCCTTGGGGATCTCGATTTGCCAGACGGCCTCGCGCCCCTCGGTTTCATAGAAGGCGGTCAGAAGCTTGCGCAGCTTGCCTGCATGCACGCGGACCAGGGGGTCGCTATCGGCATTGAAGGCGTCCGGACGGCGGAACACGTCAACAGCGATCGTATAGCCCTTCAGCTGCATGGACTGACCGGCCAGATCCTTGTTCACGACATAGGAGAGAAATGCGCGAAGGCGCTCGGAGCGCGCGAAAACGGTGCTGGCCAGGACATCGGCAAGCGCGGAGCGGATTTCGGTATCGGTTGGTCTCTCCAACTGCTTCAAAACACTCTGCCTCCTTCCGCTCTCATCCAGTTACCGAGCAATCCTCTTTTTGGAAGCACCGGTATCGTTACAGTCTCAGAAACGTATTGGTTCCCGTCGGTGCCTGTCGTCTTGATCCGCGCGATGCGGCACGAACCGCAGCGATACGTCACATTACCAGACCTGCACGAAAATGCTCTTCAAAATTGCGTAAATTATCGCTGACTCTTCAGTGGTACGGGATGCCTTCCATCCCATATCCGCAAGAGCGACGCGACTCGATGCCCTCACGGCGCAGCCGGCAAACCCATTGTTGGTTCTCTTCATCGTTCTAGCAAGACCTGATATCATTCGCGTTTAAAAATGATATCGTTTACTTACTAATAATGAAGAAATAAACCTTTTGCGTACTTTTCCGATGCCATTCCGGTGCGGCTACGGACATCGAGAGGATGCAGTGCGCCTGGGGTTCGGCAGTCTCCGGTTGCGGTTTGCGCGCTTCGGCAGGTGCCCGGACCGGCGAGCCGTCCCGCTGCCGCCTCTGGATCGCCGTCCGGGGGAATGCTAGAGATGGCCCGTCGCCTCCGGGCGCTGTCTTCGTGTTCTGTCCCGATGTCTCCGGTCTTCCAAGGTGTCACATGCCCGCCAAGCTTTCGGTCAACCTCAATGCGATCGCCATGCTGCGAAACCGCCGCGATCTTCCGTGGCCGTCGGTGGTCGGGATCGGCAAGCAGGCGCTTGAGGCCGGGGCACACGGATTGACCGTTCATCCGCGTCCCGACCAGCGGCACATCCGGTTCTCGGATCTCGGTCCCCTGCGCACGCTGATCGACCAGATGTTTCCAAAGGCCGAGTTCAATATGGAAGGCTATCCCAATGCCGAGTTTCTCGGGCTGGTCGAGCGCCACCGGCCCGAGCAGGTCACGCTCGTTCCCGACGATCCGGCGCAGGCCACGTCCGACCACGGCTGGGACTTTCGGGCAAACCGGGCGCTTCTGACGGATGTCATCGCCCGGCTCAAAAATCTGGGGCTTCGTGTCTCGCTGTTTGCCGACGGAGACGGCGATCGCGAGGCGCTGGACATCGCTCGGGCGACCGGAGCAGACCGTATCGAGCTCTATACCGGACCCTATGGCGGATGTTACGGCGCGCCGGATCGGGCGGCCGTCATCGCGCGCGAACTGGGGCGCACCGCGGAAATCGCGCGTGATCTCGGGCTCGGGGTCAATGCAGGCCATGATCTGACCGTCGAGAATCTGCCGCTCCTCGCCGAACACATTCCCCATCTCGATGAGGTCTCCATCGGGCATGGCCTGACGGCCGACGCCCTGGAATATGGCATGACGGAAACCGTGCGCCGGTTCCGCCGCGCCTGCGGCGAGACCGTCGCCTGACCCCAGACCCGTCGCGGTGACGCCGGAGTGCGCCTAGCCGGCGAGCGCCGCCTTGTTTTCCTCGAGGAACGCGCGGAGCGTCTTTGACGGCCGGCGCGTCAGTGTCTCCACCGAATCGGTCACGATTCCGATATGGCCGAGACGGGCGTTCGTGTCGAAAGAGACGAATGTCGGGATGAGGAAGGCGGGAACGCCGGCTGCCTCCATTCCGCCTGCCAATTGCGCGTCGGTGAGGTTCATCACGGCAAGCGGCTTGCCCGTGACGTCGCTCACGAGCGCGGCGATCTCTGCCGTCGTATAGGCGACCGGGCCGGTGAGGGTCAGCGTGACGTTGTCCGTTTCAGCGCCAAGAAGGGCTGCGGCGGTCGCCTCGGCAAGATCCGCACGTGCGACATAGGAGGTCTTGCCGTCACCGGCCGACGTGAACCACGTGCCCGACTGCAGCGCGTTCGGGACGGACAGAAACAGGTTTTCCATGTACCAGCTGTTGCGCAGGATCGTGTAGGCGAGGCCGGACGCCTTGATCGCTGCCTCGGTGCCGAGATGATCCGGCGCAAAGGTCACGGCCGAGACGTCGGCGTTCGGGAGAGAGGTGTAGAACACCCTGTTCACACCGGCCTTTTGGGCTGCGGCCACGGCATTGCGGTGTTGTACCAGGCGCTGGCCGGGAACCGCCAGCGCGTCGGTCGAAATGATGAGCGCCTTGTCGATGCCGTCGAAGGCGGCATCGAGCGTGGAAGCATCATCGAAATCCGCCCTGCGGAGCGTCACGCCTTTTTCGGCGTAGGACGCGAGTTTGCCGGGATCCCGGCTGGCCGCGACGATGTCGGCCGGGGCCAGCTTGCCCGACGCGAGGAGGGCGTCGAGGACGAGACGGCCGAACTTGCCGGCGGCACCGGTGATGAGGATTTTGGACATGGGCTTCCTTCTCCAGATGATAGCTCAGGAATGACAGGCTCCGCATTGCAGCGTGAACCGAGGCAAGATATGGTCTCAAAAAGAGACTTTCTCTTCATTCTCTACTGAGCCGCATCTGTAAAGGCGGCAGTTTTTTCGCCTATAGGCACAGAAAGGGAACCGCCCTGTGAACACGAATGTCCGCAAGACCCGAGGTGAAAGCGCGATCATGATCGGTGGCGTCGTGTTCACGCCGGGCAATTGCCCCATGCGCGACGTGCTCGGCAATATCGCGGGCAAGTGGACGACCCTGATGATCCACGCGCTCAGCGATGGTCCGAAGCGGTTTTCCGCGCTGAAGCGCACCATTCCGGATATATCGCAGCGCATGCTCACGCAGACACTGCGCGACCTCCAGCGCGACGGCTATATCGCCCGCACCGTCTATCCGACCAATCCGCCGAGCGTCGACTACGCTTTGACGGATCTCGGTCGGTCTTTCCTCACCGTTCTCCTCCCGCTGGTAGAGTGGTCGACCCTGCACCACGGGACGATCCGGACCTCGCGGGCGGTGTTCGACGCCGCGAGCTGACGCTGCCGGCTCAGGCTGCCTTGCGGCAGCCGGTCTGCGTCATTTCGGTCCCGTCGAGCGCGAAGGCCACGGCAGCGCCGGCATGAAGGGCCGTCGAATCGAAGCCTGGAAGCGAAAGCGTGTCCGGGTCGAGAATGAGGCAGATCTCGGTGCAGCCGAGGATGACAGCATCGGCGCCATTCGCCTTGGCCTCGGCGATGACGGCATGCAGAGCGGTGCGCGAGGCATCGTGAACGTGTCCGGCGCAAAGCTCCTTGAAAATGACGTCATGGACGAGCGTCCGATCCTCGGGCGAGGGGATCATGACCTCGATCCCGTGGCCGGCCATGCGATCGGCGTAGAAACCGTGTTCCATCGTGTAGCGCGTGGCGAGCAGCAGGGGCCGGCGGATCCCTGCGGCGGACATCGCCTTGGCCGTTTCGTCGATGATATTGATGAGCGGGATACCGATGGCAGCCTGCACCTCTTCCGCGACCAGATGCATCGTGTTCGTGCAGATCAGCACGCAATCGGCGCCGGCAGCTTCCAGCGCACGCGCGACATCCGAAAGGCGCTTCGCGGCATCGGCCCAGCGACCGGCCATCTGCAGGTCGACGATCGACTGGAAGTCGACGGAGTGCAGCAGCACCTCGGCCGAGTGCAGACCTCCGAGGTGACGCCGAACCGCCTCGTTGACCATGCGATAGTACACCGCCGAGCTTTCGAAACTCATTCCCCCGATAAGACCGATCTTGCGCATGTTGTCCGTGCCCCTGTTGCCGTGATGACGACCATGATGCGGCGGAACGGGCGGCATGTGCTTGCATTCCACGGCTCTTGACAGCCAACGCGCAGGAAAAATTTGCGCCATGACGAGCTCTCATGCAATAAATCCGCGTGAGGTGAACGGGAGACGCGGAATGCTGGATGATCGTGATCGGAAACTGCTCGGGTTGCTGCAGGAAAATGCGGACCAGTCGGTCACGGTCCTGGCCGAACGGATCAGCCTGTCGCTTTCGGCCTGCTCGCGCCGGATCCAGCGGCTGGAGGAGGCGGGCTATATCGCGCGTCGCATCGCGGTTCTCGACCGCGATCGAATCGGCGTGCCGACGACGGTGTTCGCGCTGATCAAGACAACCCAGCATTCCGACGAATGGATCGACAGTTTTCGCCGGATCATCCGCGATATCCCCGAGATCGTGGAGGTGCACCGGCTGACCGGCAATTACGACTACATCCTGAAGATCGTCCTGCCGCGCGTCGAACACTACGATGTCATCTACAAGCAGATCGTCCGCAAGACGGAACTCTTCGATGTCTCCGCGTCCATCTCGATGGAGGTTCTGAAAAGCGGAGCCGCCTTTCCGGTCGACTACGCCGTGTGACCTTCCAGCCAACTTGTCAGGGTCCGTCCGTCTGGCACCTGTTGACGCGGCCGGAGATCCGACTGTCGCAGCCTTGCTCTCAACCCTGTTTTTTTGTCCGTACCGCTTGACCACCCGCCCTTCTTCCGTCTAGAAAGAACCGTACCGTACGGTACTATCTTGGAGGTTTGTCGTCGTGTCGTCCTTGTCCACCCACCCGGAATTTTCGCCGCGCCAGAACGCCGTTCTGGACAGCGCGCTCCGGTTGCTGGTTGACGGCGGCGAGCGGGCACTGACCACCGCCGGCGTCGCACGGGCGGCGAACTGCTCCAAGGAAAGCCTTTACAAGTGGTTCGGCGATCGCGACGGCATTCTGTCGGCAATGATCGGATACCAGGCCAGCAAGGTTCGCACGCTGGAAGAGCGGGCGGAAACACTGACGGGCGACAGCCTGCGTGCGCATCTGGTGGTTTTCGCACGCGATCTGCTCGACGTGCTCAGCGGCGACGTGTCGCTGGCCCTCAACCGCCTTGCGATTGGCCAAGCGAGCCGCGACGGCGCGCAGCTCGGGCAGATGCTGCAGGAGCGCGGGCGCCGTCAGATCGGCAAGCGTGCCGGAGGGTTGCTCGACGCCGGACGCAGGGCAGGGCTTCTGCGGTTCGACAATGGCGAAGAGGCCTACGGCACCCTCTACGGGCTTATCGTCACCGATCTGCATCTTCGCATGCTGCTCGGCGAGGACGTAAAGCTGACACAACAGGATTTCAGCCGCAGGGCGGAGCGGGCGGTCGACGCCTTCCTCGATCTCTACGGTACGAAAAGACAGATGGCCAAGCCCTGAAGGCGGCCGGGATTTAACAAGGGAAGGACACACTCCATGCGCGTCTATTACGATCGTGATGCCGATCTCAATCTCATCAAGTCCAAGAACGTCGTCATCGTCGGCTACGGCAGCCAGGGCCGCGCCCACGCGCTGAACCTGAAGGACAGCGGCGCCTCGAACGTCGTGATCGCGCTGAAGGCGGGATCCCCGACGATCAAGAAGGCCGAAGCCGACGGCTTCAAGGTCATGACCGTCGCCGAAGCCGCCAAGTGGGGCGACCTGCTGATGATGGCGACCCCGGACGAACTGCAGGCCGACATCTACAAGGCCGACATCGCCGGCAACATCCGCGACGGTGCCGCCATCGCCTTCGCACATGGTCTCAACGTCCATTTCGGCCTTATCGAGCCCAAGGATACGCTCGACGTCGTCATGATCGCGCCCAAGGGCCCGGGCCATACGGTGCGCGGCGAATACCAGAAGGGCGGCGGCGTTCCCTGCCTCGTGGCGGTCGAGAAGGACGCGTCGGGCAATGCGCTCGATCTCGCGCTGTCCTACGCTTGCGGCGTTGGCGGCGGTCGTTCTGGGATCATCGAGACGAACTTCAAGGAAGAGTGCGAAACCGACCTCTTCGGCGAACAGGTCGTTCTCTGCGGTGGCCTGGTCGAGCTCATCCGCGCCGGCTTCGAAACGCTGGTCGAAGGCGGCTATGCGCCGGAAATGGCCTATTTCGAGTGCCTGCACGAAGTGAAGCTCATCGTCGATCTGATCTATGAAGGCGGCATCGCCAACATGAACTACTCGATCTCCAACACGGCAGAGTGGGGCGAATACGTCACGGGTCCGCGGATCATCACGGAAGAGACCAAGGCCGAGATGAAGCGTGTCCTCAAGGACATCCAGACCGGCAAGTTCACCTCGGACTGGATGCAGGAATACCGTTCCGGCGCGGCCCGCTTCAAGGGTATCCGTCGCGTCAACGACAGCCACCAGATCGAAGAAGTCGGTGCGAAGCTGCGCGGCATGATGCCGTGGATCGCCAAGAACCAGCTGGTCGACAAGGCCCGCAACTAAGCGTCTCCGTCCTCGGAAACGGCGGTGCCGGGCGGATGCGCCCGGCATTTTCGTTTGCTCCGCGAGACGCGGGCGCACGCCGCTTTTGCAATGCAAGAAAGATTGTGCTTTGCAAAACATGTGATTGAAGGTTGCATGATCGCGCCGTTCGGCGCACACTCTCTCCGTCTCGTTCCACATCGAGGAGGATAGTGTGATGACGACCGTGATGGAGTATTTCGCCTGGTTCGACTTTGCGATTCTCTGCGCCATCGGTGCGCTGATCGCCTGCAGCCTGACCTCGGGCAGCGCCTGAGAGGCCATTGGCAGAACGGATTTCGGTCGTGGCCGGAAGATCGTTTTCTCACAGGCTAACACGCCGGGCATGCGTGCCCGGTGGTTCAGGTGGCAAGCATCTGTGACCTCTTCGGCAGGGTCTCCGCAACGCTTCTCCCCACAACCGGCCTTCTCTTTCGCCCGCGGCCTTGGCGGCCGACTTTTTCTGCTGATTTAGGTCAGTATTGTTGACTTATTCCACCTGCCGTGATGTGGTTCGGCAAAAGCATCATCGAGGAAATATCCATGCTGGACTGGGAATCCATTTTCGCAACGCGCTCGAGCCGTATGCGCGCGTCGGAAATCCGCGAACTTCTGAAGCTGCTCGATCGTCCCGACATCATCTCGTTTGCGGGCGGTATTCCGGACCCGGCGCTGTTTCCGGACGCGGAATTCAAGGCTGCCTATGCCGACATCTTTTCCGGCCCCTCGGTCGGCGCTGCGCTCCAGTACTCGGTGAGCGAAGGCTATCTGCCCTTGCGCGAATGGTTGGTCGGCGAGATGGCGAAGATCGGCATTCCCTGCGAGGCCGAGAACATCCTCATCACCTCCGGGTCCCAGCAGGCGCTCGACTATCTGGGCAAGCTGTTCCTGTCTCCCAACGATACGGCCCTCGTGACGTGGCCGACCTATCTCGGTGCGCTGCAGGCCTTCAATGCCTACGAGCCGAACTACGACCAGCTGACGCCCGGCGGCAACCGGACACCGGCGGCCTACCAGGAAACGGCGGCGAAAGCCGGTGGCCGCGTCAAGTTTGCCTATCTCTCGGCGGACTTCTCCAATCCGACGGGTGAGACCGTGACGCGCAGCCAGCGCGAGGCGCTGATCGACATGGCCGACGAGATGGATATCGCCATCATCGAGGACGGTGCCTATCAGTCGCTCCGGTTCAACGGCGATGCGATCCCGCCGATCCTCGCGCTCGAGATCGCCCGCAAGGGTGCGATCAACGAGACGCGCACGATCTACAGCGGTTCTTTCTCGAAGACGCTGGCCCCCGGCCTGCGTGTCGGCTTCGTCGTCGCCGCCATGCCGGTCATCCGCAAGCTGGTCCTGATGAAGCAGGCGGCCGACCTGCATTCCTCGACGATCAACCAGATGGCGATCTGCCATGTGGCCGAGCGCGGCTTCGACCGGCAGGTCGACAAGATCCGCTCCGTCTACAGCCAACGCCGCGATGCGATGCTGAACGCGCTGCAGACCCACATGCCCGACGGCGTCTCCTGGACGCGCCCGGAAGGCGGCATGTTCGTCTGGCTGACCCTGCCGGTGGGCATGGAAGGGGCCGCCCTTCTGGCGAAGTCGCTGGTGACGGCCAAGGTTGCGTTCGTGCCCGGCAAGGCATTCTTCGCCGATGGATCGGGCGCCAACACGCTGCGCGTCAGTTTCTCCTGCGCCAACGAAACGATGATCGAAGAAGGCATATCGCGTCTTGCCACGCTCATCCGTGGCGAGATGCTCGACAAGGTCGCCTGATCGGCTCCCGCACCTGATCGCTTGCTGCACCTGATCGTTTGCAAGCCTTGCCCTATATCTTCGCGTGCCACTCTGTCATGGGAGTGGTACGCGGCGCCGCCGCGTGGCGAAAGCGAAGGGACAAACGATGCAGGGCCAGAGCGATGCCACAAAAGCTATTCTTTCCGAACTCGCCGGACGCTTCCAGCTGAGCGAGAGCGCCGTGACGGCCATGCTCGTCGCGGTGAAGCGCGGCCATGGTACCATGGCCCAATTCGACATTGCCGAGCTCGGCGGCAACGGCCAATGGATGCGCGGCGGCATGACCATGGTCGGCGACATGTTCAACCATGGACTGAAGAACACGGTCGACTCCCTTTGCAACAGTCTGGCCGAAGTCCTGTCGTCGGGGCGGATCGAGATGAATGACGCGTCGAGCGGACATCACGCCTGGTGGCCGGACTGGCTGGGTGTGCCCTCGAGCACGGGCGCACAGAACGACAGCGCCTATGCGGTCTTCCCGTCCCAGCATTGCCTCGCCATCAAGGACGGCGACGGTCTGACGCTTTACGACACGGAGGATCACGTGATTTCCGGCGTCGGCCAGCAGCAGGGTGTCGGAGGCTCGCAAACCTTCACGAGCCAGCGCGGTTCGTTTTCCGTCTCCCGCCTTCGCCGGCTCAACAATGGCGGCGACCTGCCCGGGGCTGATCCGATGGTCGATCAGGACGGCCATCATGCGGGAGCCGGGTATACGGCGGCACCGCTCTCCGCAGCGCCGGCCCTGGCATCGGAAATTGAAACCGATGGCTATGCGGGCGAAGGCTGGTCGGCCGCCCAGTCCGCGCCGCTGGCCGCGATCGATCCCAGCAGCGCGTCTCTCGAGGCGCGTCTGGTCGGTGCGGCAGAAACAGAAAGCCGCCCGCAATCGCAGGCTCCCCAGCAACCCGTGTCGAATGATGGCCTGCAGATCATCGCCATGATCGAAAAGCTCGCGGCGCTCAAGGCCGCCGGAATCCTCTCGGAGGAAGAATTTTCGGCGAAGAAGGCCGAGCT
The DNA here is from genome assembly GCF_001424065.1 of Rhizobium sp. Leaf384. Lineage (GTDB taxonomy): Bacteria > Pseudomonadota > Alphaproteobacteria > Rhizobiales > Rhizobiaceae > Ferranicluibacter. The sequence goes on along the minus strand of NZ_LMQE01000005.1, from coordinate 946,938 downwards.
TCTCCAGCGCCTGTGACGATCGGCATCTTTCCTTGATCAGCCAGCCCGGTGCGATGGGCGTGAACGGCGACGGATGATGAACCGCCGCCGTTTCCTGTCTTAAAGCGCGTTGCGTGAAAAAGGATTCACGCAACGCGCTTCAAGGTCTTGTTTTGATGCATGTCGTCTCCCGAAACCGCTGAACACTTGTCGGCGACATGCATTCGCTCAGGCCTTGGCGATATGCGGGCCGAGCAGCGAAAGGTCGGCCTCGCCGAGCCGTTCGGCCGCCGTCTGCATTTGGTGCCAGTAGGGGTAGAGGATGGGCGGCGCGCTGACAGCATCCAGCCGGCTGCGTTCCTCGTCCGTCAGCTTCAGGTCGGCGGCGGCGAGGTTGTCGCGGAACTGCTCTTCCGTGCGCCCGCCGATGATGACGGAGGTCACGGGTTTGCGGCCGATCAGCCAGGCCAGCGCCACCTGCGCTGCGGAAACGCCGCGGCTCTCGGCAACTTCCACCAGCGCGTCCACGATCGTCCACAGGCGGTCGACGTCGCGGATCGGCGGTTCGGTCCAGCCGGCTGCCTGACGGCTGCCTTCCGGGGTGTGATTGCGGCGGTGCTTGCCGGACAGCAGCCCACCGGCGATCGGGCTCCAAACGAGAACACCGAGGCCCTGGTCGATGGAGATCGGCAGCAGCTCGTATTCCGCTTCGCGGGCCTCGAGCGTGTAGTGGATCTGCTGGCTGACAAAGCGATGACGATGGTCGCTCGCGCTGATGCCCATGGCCTTCATGATGTGCCAGCCGGAGAAGTTCGAGCAGCCGATATAGCGGACCTTGCCGTGCTGCACGAGCATGTCGAGCGCCGCCATGGTTTCCTCGAGCGGGGTCTGGCCGTCCCACTGGTGGACCTGGTAGAGGTCGATCACATCCGTGTTCAGGCGCTTGAGGCTCGCCTCGCATTCGCGGATCAGGTGATGCCGCGAAAGGCCCTGATTGTTGATGCCGTCGCCCATCGGAAACCGGGCCTTCGTGGCGATGAGAACGTCGTTCTTGCGCTTGCCGCCGAGGACCTCGCCGATGATCTCTTCCGAGGCTCCGGCAGAGTAGGCGTTGGCGGTGTCGATCAGGTTGACGCCGGCGTCGAGACACATGTCGATCAGCCGTCGTGCTTCGTCCACGCCCTGGCTGCCGACCATCGAGGCCCAGCCTTTGCCGCCCATGGTCATCGTGCCCATGGTGATGGTGGAGGCCTTGAGACCGGAGCGGCCGAGATTGCGGTATTCCATGCTGTTTCCTCCTGTTGATCCGTCGTGCCGCGGCAGATAGGGCGGCAGCGGCGGTCGGGAAATACGGCCAGCGGCAGATGAGCGATTGCTTGCGGGGCGGCCGGCTTCGGCGCTTGCCTCTCGTGCCAGCCCGTCTATGGTCGGGGCGACACAGCGGACGCCTTCATGACCCTTCGACTTGCGACCTTCAACATCGAAAATCTCATGCGCCGGTTCGATTTTTCGGGCTATCGCAATCCATCCAAGCAGGATCGGGTGCTCCGGCTCTTCGATATCGGCAACGAGGCGGTCTATGAGCGTCTTGAGGAGGCGCGCACGATTACCCATGCCGACGACACGCGTCAGATGTCGGCCCTGGCGATCGCCGACTGCGATGCTGATATTCTCTGCCTGCAGGAGGCCGACGACATGGCCGCGTTGGAGGCGTTCGAATATGGCTATCTCTACCGGATGATGGGCAGCGGCTATCGCAAGAAGGTGCTGATCGAGGGCAATGACGGGCGCGGGATCGATGTTGCGGTGATGATGCGGGAGGTGACGCGGGACGGGGAGGCCATCGTCTGCACCAGCGCCATCTCGCATGCCGCCCTGACCTATGCCGAGCTCGGATTGCATGACGCGGAGATCGCGCGGACCAACGTGCCGGCGGACCGCGTTTTCCGGCGGGATTGCCTGCAGCTGGAACTGACCATCGGCGGACGGCCGCTGACCGTCTTCGTCGTGCATTTCAAATCGATGGGTCCGAGCCGCGACGGGTTGGACGGCAGGTCGTCCACGCTGCCCGTGCGTCGGGCGGAGGCGCTGGCGGTGCGCGGCATCATCGAGAAGCGGTTTCCCGGCCAGACGCAGACCGCGAACTTCGTGATCTGCGGCGACATGAACGACTATCAGGAGCGGATCGACGTCACGGGAGATCGACGGAGCGGCTACGGGTTCGTACCCGCCGCGGAGACCTCGTCGGCGCTGGACGTCTTTTCAGCCGAGGGGTTTGCCGAGAACGTGGTCCGGCGGCGGCCCGTGCTCGATCGCTGGACGCTGTTTCACAGCCGTGGCCCGGCCGAGCGGCATCTCTGCCAGCTCGACTATATCTGGCTTTCTCCGGCGCTCGCTGCCCGCAATCCGGACGCCATGCCGGAGATCATCCGTGCCGGGCAACCCTATCGCACCGTGTTTCCGCCCGGCCAGGACGTGGAGCGCTATCCCCGCACCGGATGGGATCGGCCGAAGGCCTCCGATCACTGCCCCGTCGTGGTGGCGCTCGATGTCTGAGGTCTCGAAGATCGCCCGGCCGAACCCGCCCGGCATCGGCGACGGATGGCCGGCGGCGGGCGTCATCTTTCCCGTGGCCGGTATCGATCTGCGCGTCCTGCCGGGCCCCCACCCGGTTCTCGCGGAGCACGCACCCGAGATTGCGGAGAACTGGACACGGGAACAGGCCGCCAATCCCGCCCTCTTCAATGGCGAAATGGTCTTGCAGCATCGCCTCAGCGTGCAGGCCGGAACGCTTGTCGGCGAAGGCTATCTCGCGCCCTTCGCAGCCTTTCTTTGGTGGCGTTCGGCATCGCGTCCGCCCATTGCCTGCCATCTCGCCGCCGTTCCGGTGATCGAGACCTCCAACGGCGCCGTCATTGCCGTGCGGATGGGCGCACATACGGCCAATCCCGGAAAGGTCTATTGTGCGGCCGGGTCCATCGATGCCTCCGACCTCGTGGAGGATGCGCAGGGCCTCGTCTGCGACGTGCCCGGCAACATGCGTCGCGAGGTTCTGGAGGAAACCGGTCTCGATCTCGACGAGGCCGTCGCGGGACCGTTCGAGGGGATGCAGATGGACGGCTCGGCGTTCCTGTTTCGCAGGTTCCGCTTTTCCGAAACCTCGGACGCCCTTCTGGCGCGCATCGGGCGCCATGTCGAAACAGCGGAGGAGGAGGAGATCGACGATGCGGTTGCGATCTTCAACGCCGATCCGCACGCACACAACTACCAGCCCCACATGCGTGTGATTCTCGCGCATATCTTTGGTCGGTATCGATAACGATTTGCCTTGCCCGCGTCGGATCCCGAAGGCAAGGTCCTCCGGCGGCTGACGACAGCTAGGCCGGTCGCTTCAACGGGAGAACGGATTTGGCACGCCGCTATGCGATCTACGACGTCTTCACGAGGGAAAAGCTGCAGGGCAACCCGCTGGCCGTCGTGTTCGATGGCGACGGGCTATCGACGGAAACCATGCAGGCGATCGCGGGAGAGTTCAATCTGTCGGAGACCGTCTTCGTCTGCGCGCCGGACAATCCCGCATCGGCAGCCCGGCTGCGGATCTTCACGCCGGGCACCGAGCTTCCCTTCGCCGGCCATCCGACGGTGGGAGCGGCCGTGGCACTGGCTGAAGACGCGCAGGGGGGCGAGGGCGTCAATCGCGATCTCGTCCATGTCCTGGAGGAAAATGTCGGTCCGGTGCGCTGCGCGGTAAAGCTGCGGCCCGGGGAGGCGAGCTTTGCCGAGTTCGACCTGCCGCGCAAGTCGGTGCGCCTCGAGGCGCGCTTTGACGTCGGTCGGATTGCCGACGCGCTGAGCCTGAAGACGACGCAGATTGGTTTTGAAAATCACGTTCCTGCCTTCTGGAGTGCCGGCGTGCCGTTCGTGGCGATACCGTTGCACGACCTGAAGGCGATGGCCGACGTCGACTTCGACGCGGCGCAGTGGGAGCAGATGGCCCCCATGGCCGATGGACGGCTGGCGAGCGCCTATCTCTACTGCCGCGGCGGGATCAACCATCATGCCCGTTTCCACACCCGCATGTTCGCACCGGCCATGGGCGTGCACGAAGATCCGGCGACCGGCTCGGCGCTCGCCGCCTTCTCGGCCGCCATCCATTGTTTCGACCAGTTGCCGGACGGGCATCACAGCTATCTCGTCGAGCAGGGCGTGGAAATGGGCCGGCCGTCCTACCTGCATCTGCATCTGGATATCGGCAACGGCGAGATTGTCGGTGCGCGGATCGGCGGACAGGCGGTCAAGATCGCGGCCGGCGAACTTTATCTCTGATAAGTTTGCGGTTTGCTCGGATTCCGCGGCCCGGCAACTGGACAAGCCGGGCGAAGGCCTCTATACGCCGCGTCAGACAGCAGCGATGCTGTCCGCGTGGGTGATTAGCTCAGTTGGTAGAGCAGCTGACTCTTAATCAGCGGGTCGTAGGTTCGAACCCTACATCACCCACCAAATTTCTCCATCTCCTTGTTTGCGTACCGCTTTCAGCCTCGCCCGGCCAGGGTGGTGCGCTGAAACGTCGCGCCTCGATCAGGCAACCGTCCTCCCGAAGGCGACGCGCGGGTCAGCAGCCCGTCACGCAGCGTCCATGACATGATCGTCGTCCGGATCTATCGCGGCCGCATGGCGGCGGAGAAGGGCACTGCCGCATGGCAGTGGGAGGGGCATTGTCGGGCTTTGCTGTCCTTTCGGAGCCTGCGTCAGCTCGTGCGAACAGATTTCCTGCAGAAAGCGCCGCGGTGCGTGGATGAAATGTAGGCTTAGACTTTCATCTTAGCGATGTCTTCATCTTAAGGCGCGAGTATATGTGACACTTCTAGGGAGAGCGTGATCGTGACTGGGATATTTACATCGACATCGAGCAAGATCCTGGACGCGCTCGATCTGTCCTTTGCCATCATTGAGTTCGACACGTCGGGCAAGATCCTGCGGGCGAACAAGAATTTCTGCGATCTCATGGGCTATGCCGAACAAGAGATCGTCGGGCGAAATCACCAGATGTTCGTCGAGGCGGAGTATGCCGCGAGCCCCGACTATGCCGCTTTCTGGAAAAAGCTGCGGGATGGGGACTTCATCTGCAGCGAGTTCATGCGCGTCGCAAAGAATGGCTCCGAGATCTACATCCGCGGCAACTACAATCCGATCAAGAGCGCCTCCGGCAAGGTCTTGAAGGTCATCAAGTTCGCGAACGACATCACCGCGACGAAACTCGCCGGCATGGACACGGGCGCCAAGATCGATGCGGTCTCGCGCGCGCAAGCCGTGATCGAATTCGCGCCGAACGGCACGATTCTGACCGCCAACGACAATTTCCTGAAAGTGCTCGGCTATAGCCTGAGCGAGATCGTCGGCCAGCATCACAGCATGTTCGTCGATCCGGCCTACCGCGCGTCGGCGTCCTACAAGGCGTTCTGGGAGAAGCTAAACGCCGGCGAATTCGTATCGAGCGAGTTCACGCGGATCAGCAAAAGCGGCCAAGCCGTCTACATCCAGGCATCCTACAATCCGGTTTTCGATCCGAAGGGCCGGGTCATCAAGGTGGTGAAGTTTGCCACCGATGTGACCGAGCGCGTGCAAAACGTCGACCGTCTCGCGGACAGCCTGTCGAAGCTTGCCGAGGGCGATCTCAGCCAGCAGATCGAGAAGCCGTTCCAGCCGAGCCTTGACAAGCTGCGGACCGATTTCAATGCCGCCTGCCGCAAGCTGGAAACGGCGCTCAAGGCCGTCAGGACGAATGCCGAAGCCATCGCTTCGGGCGCGGACGAGGTGCGCACATCGGCGGACGATCTTGCACGCAGAACCGAACAGCAGGCGGCCTCCGTCGAGGAAACCGCCGCCTCTCTCGAACAGATCACCACCACGGTCAAGGGATCCAGCAAGCGTGCCGAGGGCGCGGGCATCCTCGTCGGTCGCGCCAAGGAAAGCGCCGATCATTCCGGTGATGTCGTGCGCGAAGCCATCTCCGCGATGGACAAGATCGACAATTCCTCCCGCGAAATCGCCAATATCATCGGCGTCATCGACCAGATCGCCTTCCAGACGAACCTGCTGGCGCTGAATGCGGGTGTCGAGGCGGCGCGCGCAGGCGAAGCCGGCAAGGGCTTTGCCGTCGTGGCACACGAGGTCCGGGAGCTCGCGCAACGTTCCGCCGGCGCGGCCAAGGAGATCAAGGCCCTCATCACCACGTCGAGCGCGCATGTCGAAAACGGCGTATCGCTCGTCAGCAAGGCGGGTGAGGCCCTTCAGACGATTGCCGGCCATGTCGAGCACATCAACGAGGACATCCGCGCCATCGTGGAGGCGGCACGGGAGCAGTCGACGGCCCTCGGCGAGATCAACCAGGCGATCAATACGGTCGACCAGAGCACGCAGCAGAATGCTGCAATGGTCGAGGAGCAGACGGCGGCCAGTCATGGCCTTGCGGAAGAGGCCGGCGCACTCTTCCAGCTGCTGGAGCAGTTCCGCTTTGACGACAAGGTTGCGCATCGCGCGGCCTCGCCTTCACCGGCGCCGCGTGACGCCCGCAGCCGGTTCGCCGCCTGATCGCGCGGCGTCCGTAGCCGCGTTCGGTCGCCGCCCACATCTCCAGAGACCCCGGAATGCACAGGGCAGACGCACCGCGTCTGCCCTGTTTGGCGACCACGGGTTCGGCTCTGCGGCCCCAGTGCTCCAGCCCACGTGCGCAATATCTGTCACTTCATTGCCAAAAATGTTGACAAAACAACAGATCATGGGCGAATGAAGATAACAACTTATTGCGGAGGCCGTGTTCTTGCTGGTCATACTTGCAGACGATCTCACGGGGACGCTCGATGCTGCAGCACCCTTTGCCGCGCGGGGCCTCAGGGTCGAGGTCGCGCTGGTCCCGGCTGCCATACCCGACGCGCTTTCCGAGGGACCGGACGTCCTGTCGATCAACGTCCAATCGCGCGAGGTCGGCGCAGAGGCCGCGCAGGCCGCGACGCGCGCCGTTGTCGCAGCTCTGTCGGACGACGTTGTGCTTTTCAAGAAGGTCGATTCTCGACTGAAAGGCCATATCGCTGCCGAACTCGATGCGATGCCGTTCCGCAGGGCCCTGATGGCGCCCGCGATCCCGGACTTCGGACGCCTCGCCGTGAGCGGGCATGTGCGCGGGTTCGGCGTGGATGTCCCGATCCCGATTGCCGAGCGTCTGGGCGTCCACGCGGAAAAGGCGCGGATCCCGGACACGGCCGATGCGGCGCAGATGCGTGCGGCGCTCGAGGCGGCGCTCGCTGCGGGTGTCGATCTCCTGATCGGTGCGCGGGGGCTTGCCGAAGCCCTGGCGGTGCGCATGACGGGCGATGCCGAGCCCAAGGCCGCGACGATCCCCGCCGGGCCGGGCCTGTTCGTCATCGGGTCGCGCGATCCCATCACGCTCGCGCAGATCGCGCATCTGCGCACCGGCCACGCGCCGGCCTATCTTGCCGCGCCCAACGGGCGTGTCCCGTCCGACGGCGCGGAAGATCCGTTTCTGACCCTCGTCCAGGCGGTGCCGGGCGAAATGCCGATCTCGTCGCTCGACGTCGCGCGCCATCTGGCGGACGGGGTCTATCCCGACCGGGTGCGCAAGGCGTCGACCCTCGTCCTTTCGGGCGGGGCGACGGCTGAGGCGGTGCTCGCGCATATGCGGATCCATCGCTTCCGTCTGCTGGGTGAATGCATGCCGGGACTGGGTGTTGCCTTTGCGGACGGGCATTGCATTATCGCCAAGTCCGGCGGTTTCGGCGGTGCGGAAACGCTCAGCGAGATCGCGGCCCAGATGGTTCGCAACGGGGGGTGAGGAATGGGACTGGAAGCGGGAACGACTCGCAAGAGCCTCGGCGACGTCGTCTTCGAGCGGATGCATCGCGCCATCAAGTCGGGTGCCTACCAGCCGGACGAGCGCCTGCCGACGGAACATGATCTGGCGGCGGAATTCGAGGTGTCCCGGCCGATCATCCGCGAGGCGCTTCGGCGGCTGCGGGAGCAGGGCCTGATCTATTCACGCCGCGGAGCGGGCAGCTTCGTGCGGGCGCTGGGGCTGAAAGAGCCGCTGGGTTTCGGCCAGCTCGAGAATGTCGCCGATCTCTTGAACTGCTACGAGTTCCGCCTGACGCTCGAGCCGGCGGCGGCGAGCGCTGCGGCCGCGCGGCACACGGAGGCAAGCCTGACAGCCATCCGTCAGGCTCTGGAGTTGATGCGCGACGCCACCAATCGGCAGTCCCATCGGGTGGACGCGGATTTCGAGTTCCATCTCGCCATCGCCCGTGCGGCGCGCAACTCCTACTTTTCGACCGCCATGGAGGCGCTCAAGGAGCATATCGCCGTCGGCATGAAGTTCCATGGCGCCTCGGTCAAGCGCGACAGTGCCGGGCTTGCGCGCGTCTTCGGCGAGCATGAAGCCATCGCCAAGGCGATTGCGTCCGGCGATGGTCCGCTCGCGGGCCAGCTGATGCGCGAGCATCTGACCGGATCGCGCGAACGTCTGTTTCCCCACTAATGCAAATCGCCCGAACGTGCGCAGCGGTTTCGGGAAACGACATGGATCACAACAAGACCTTCAAGCGCGTTGCGTGATTCCGTTTTCACGCAACGCGCTTTCAGTCCGGTCGCCACCGTCTTTGTTGCGCCCCGACGTCGCAGTCGGGGCGGGTCGCGTCGAAGATTTCGCGCGCCCGCAGCCTGTCAGTAGGCGGCGCGGTAGATCGCAAGGATATCCTCGACGCTCATGTCGATCGGGTTGTTGTCCATCAGCCGGCGATTGGCATGGGCGTCAGCCGCATAGATCGGCAGGTCCGCCTCAAGGGCACCATGTGCGCGCAACGACATCTCGATACCAAGGTTGCGGCAGAAGACATGTGCCTGACGCAGCAGGTCGTCCTGGGACAGTCGCTCCCCCGCGCCAAGCCCCAGGGCATGGGCGACCTCCGCGGATTTCTCTTGGGCGACCGGCTGGTTGAAGGCAAGGACGCGCGGGAAGATGATCGCATTCGCCAGGCCATGGGGGAGGCCAAGCCGCGTCCCGAGCGGATAGGCAATGGCATGACCCGCTGCCGTGTTCACCGGGCCCAGGCAGATGCCGCCATAGTAGGAGGCGAGCATCATCCCTTCGCGGGCTTCCGTATCCGTTCCGTCGCGGACCGCCCGCGCAAGAAAACGTCCGACGAGGCCGAAGCCCATGCGGGCAAAGCCGTCGATCATGGGATGCGCGCGCCGGTTGGTGAAGGCTTCGACGCAATGGGCCATGGCATCCACGCCGGTGGCGGCGGTTACGGCCGGCGGGACGGAATAGGTGAGTTCGGGATCGAGCACCGCGACGTCCGCAATCAGGTGCGGGCTTTCCACGGCGATCTTGCTGCCCTTTTCCGGATCCGTGATCAGCGAGCGAATGCCGGCTTCCGAGCCCGTGCCGGCGGTCGTGGCGACCTGCACGAGGCGCGTGGTCCGTCCGGCGACCTTGTTCGGTCCGGCAACATCGGCAAGCGTCTGGTCTCCAGTCCAGAGCGCGGCGACGAGCTTGGCGACGTCCAGGACCGAGCCGCCGCCGAGACCGACGATCAGATCCGGCCTGCAGCCGCGCGCGGCCTGGATGGCAGCATCCAGCGTGGCGATGTCGGGTTCCCCGGGGATTGCATCGAAGACGGTGATCCGCGCCGTCAGTTGCAGCCGGTCGATAAAGCCGGCCGTGATCGGCGTGGCGATGACCAGGACGGACGCCGCATCCGCGGCCCAGATGCCGACCTCGCGGATGGTGCCGGCGCCGACGATGAGGCGCCGCGGCTGGTGAAGGGTGATGGGGGCGATCGCCATGCGGGTCATCCTTGCTGTGCCTTGCCGGAGCGACCGGCCACAAGCTTGCGGGCATAGGCGATGGCTTCGTTCATGTTGCCATGGTTGGCGATGCCCTTGCCGGCGATGTCGAAGGCGGTGCCGTGATCGACCGAAGTGCGATCGATCGGCAGGTCGACGGAGACGTTGACGGCCGTGTCGAAGGCCACCAGCTTGATCGGGATGTGTCCCTGGTCGTGATACTGCGCGACAATCAGGTCGAATGCGCCGGTATAAGCCCGGTGGAAGACGGTGTCGGCCGAAATGGGGCCGTGGGCATCGATCCCTTCGGCGCGGGCTGCGACCACGGCGGGGCCGATCTGGTCGTCGTCCTCGGTGCCGAACAGACCGTTCTCGCCGCAATGCGGATTGATGCCGGCGATGGCGATGCGGGGCGCTGCATAGCCGATCCGCTTCAGATGGGCGTCGCCCGCGCGAATGGTGGCGAGCACGCGTTCCGTCGTTGCCCGCTGGATCGCCTCCTTCAGCGAGACATGGGTCGAGACATGGATGACCTTGAGCTTCTCCGATGCGAGCAGCATGTAGGCGGCTTTCGCGCCGGTAAGGCTGCGCAGCATGCCCGTATGGCCGTCATAATGATGGCCGGCGAGGTTCAGGGCCTCCTTGTTGATCGGCGCCGTGACGATGCAGCCGATCGTGCTGGCTTCCGCATCGCGCACGGCCTTCTCGATGAACCGGAAGGCGGCGTCGCCGGCGATCGGGCTCAGTTGTCCCCAGGCGAGCGGCGCGCCCTCGATCGGCAGATCGACGACGTAGGGCGCGAGATCGATCTCGAGGCCCAGCGCATCGCGCGCGGCTTCCAGCGTCGGCAGGTTGCCGTAGATGCGGGTGCGGGCACGATCCTCTGCGGACATGTCGAGAAGGGCGCGGACGGAAATCTCCGGGCCGACGCCGCAGGGGTCGCCCATGGTGATGCCGATGATGTTGCTCATGATACTCTCCGTCCAGCCGCACTGTCCCAGCCGCGGGCCAGGCGGACATGTTTGATCGCGCGACGATGATAGGTGTAGGCGAGATGCAGCGTGCCGTCCGGCTCTTCGAGCAGCCAGGGATACGACATCTCCTTGTTGCGCCCGTCGATCGAGTCGTTCGACAGGCAGGTGCCGGGGCCGGTCTCGATGACCAGCCTTTCCGGAAAGGTCAGGCCGCCGTCGCTCGAAAGGCAGAGCGCAACGGGGGCGCGGGGCACGCCCCAGATCGGCGTGCAGCCGCCGGTCGGATCCGCGTCAGGCCGGTCGTCCGCTTCGCCGAGTTCGTCATAAAGGGACGCGCGGCGTTCCGATGACTGCTCGGCATTGACCGGATTGCAGAGGATGGCGAGCCGGCCGTCCTGAAGGCGGGTGGCGGCGATGGAGGAATTGTTGTTGGGGACGTCTGTCGGCTGGGGTTGCGACCATGTCCGCCCGCCATCCACCGTTTCCGTGCGATAGATGAAATCCGCCTGACGACGACGGAAGAAGGCTGCATAGCGATCGTCCCCCAGAAGGACCGGTCCGAGATGCACGCAGCCGATCGAGGCATCGATATCCTGCAGACGCCAGGTCTCCCCGCCGTCCTCCGAGATCGCGACCGCCGCGGTGTCGTGGCTGCCGTTCCACTTCTGGTTCGGCCGCTGAATGCAGCGAAAGATCGGCAGCAACCACGCGCCGTCCTGGCGCACGACGACACCGGCCCGAACGAAGCAGCCGCGGGGCAGGTCGAGATAGCGCCCGCCCGGTGCCGTGAGACCATGCGGGTCGTCCTTGTCCCGGAGAACTTCGACCATCCGGATCCGGCATTCGTCCTGATTCCCGGAGGGCTGAGACGTGTGGAACAACCAGAGCCGGCCGTCCGGTGCCGTGAAGAACATCGGATTCTGCTCGGAATGGGCAGGGTCGTTGCTCAGTTGCTGCGGTGGGCCCCACTGCGACGCGCCTTTGGTCAGAACGCAGGCAAAGATGGAAATATCGGACTTGCCTTCCAGCGTTCCGCCGAACCAGGCGCAGACGAGGGCACCGTCCCCAAGCCTGTGCAGAAAGGCCGCGTGGTTCTGGATCATGGGAGAGGGCAGCAGCGCTTCCTCCCGTCCAGAGGCCACGGATGCCAGGGTCCCGCTCATGCGTCGGGCGATGTCTTCGGGATTCATCTTGTCCTCCATGCCCGCCAAAAACCACGGGAATTTCATAGTTGTCAAGTTTCCTGATGTCATCGATCAGGCGATTTCCGATCTTCTAAAATACTATCCTACTGCAAATAATAGAGAATTTTGAGGATAATTTTTTGTTTGAAATGACATTCGAAATTAATTTGACAAAGTTGTGACGAGGTCCGATGGTATGGCCAGCCTTGGCAGGAGGATGCTCGGGACGACGATCATCGCCGACCGGATGTCTTGAGCAGCGGTGTGACGCCTGCTTCGCGAGAGGCCCGCGTCGCGGTCAACAGAGAAAAGGGAGGAGACTATCGTGAAGAAGACACTGATTCTCGGTGCGCTGATGCTGTGCACCGCTTTGACGCCGGCGTTTGCCGCGTCCGGTCCGGTCAAGATCGTGCTGGCTGAAGAGGCCGACCTGCTGGAGCCGTGCATGGCGACCCGCTCCAACATCGGGCGCGTCATCATGCAGAATGTCAGCGAGACGCTGACCGAGCTCGACGTTCGCGGTCAGCAGGGCGTGAAGCCGCGGCTGGCCGAGAAGTGGGAACAGAATGCCGACGGATCGTGGCGCTTCCATCTGCGTCAGGGCGTGAAGTTCTCCGATGGCACCACCTTCGATGCTAAGGATGTCAAGCACAGCTTCGACCGTATCATGAGCGACAAGAATGCCTGCGAATCCCGCCGTTACTTCGGTGGCATGAAGATCGAGGCGAAGATCGTCGACGACAACACGGTCGATTTCAGCGCCGATCCGGTGCAGCCGATCCTTCCGCTCCTTCTGTCGCTCGTCACGATCGTTCCCGAGGAGACGCCGCTCGAGTTCATCCGCGAGCCCGTCGGGACCGGGCCTTACAAGCTGACAAACTGGACGCCGGGTCAACAGATCGTGCTGACCGCGCGCGACGACTATTGGGGCGCCAAGCCGGACGTCACCGAAGCGACCTATCTGTTCCGGGCCGATCCTTCCGTGCGCGCCGCGATGGTGCAGGCCGGCGAAGCGGACCTCGCGCCGTCGATCTCGCAGCTCGAGGCGACGAATGCCGCGACCGACCTGTCCTATCTCGACAGCGAGACCGTGTATCTGCGGATCGACCACAACATTCCGCCGCTTTCGGACGTGCGTGTTCGCCGCGCGCTGAACCTTGCCATCGATCGCCAGGCGTTCCTCGGAACCCTCGTACCCGAAAGCGCGGTTCTCGCCACGGCCATCGTGCCGCCGACGACCATCGGCTGGAACCCGGACGTCAAGCAGTTCCCGTTCGATCCCGAGGGTGCCAAGAAGCTTCTGGCAGAGGCCAAGGCCGACGGCGTGCCGGTCGATACGCCCATCGAGATCATCGCTCGCTCGGCGAACTTCCCGAACGTCACGGAAATCATGGAAGCCGTCCAGGGGCAGCTCCAGGATGTCGGCTTCAAGATCAATCTGAAGTTCGTCGAAGTGGCCGAGCACGAGCAGTATTACTCCAAGCCGTTCAAGGAAGGGCGTGGACCGCAGATCGTTGCCGCGATGCATGACAATTCGAAGGGCGATCCGTCGTTCTCGATGTTCTTCAAATATGCAACCGAAGGCACGCAGTCCGGCTTCTCGGATCCCAAGGTCGACGACCTGATCAAGCGCGCTTCGGCAGCGGTCGGGGAGGAGCGTGCCAAGCTCTGGTCCGAACTGATCGCCTATCTCCACGACGACGTCGTGGCTGACGTGCTGCTCTTCCACATGGTCGGCTTTGCCCGGGTTTCCGAGCGTCTGGAGTTCACGCCCACGATCGCCACGAACTCGACGCTCCAGCTGTCCGAGATCAAGATCAAGTGAGACCGCGACGGCGGGCGCTCCGGCGCCCGCCGTCCAGATTGCGGTGGCGGCGGGCTGATCCCGCCGCAATTGCCGCAGGACTTCCGGCGAGGATGCCATGTTAAGCTTCATTCGAAAACGCGCCGTCGCCAGCCTGATCTCCCTCGTCGGACTGATCGTGATGGTGTTCTTTCTGTCGCGCCTGACGGGCGATCCCGCGGCACTCTTTCTCCCGGTCGAAGCGTCCGCGGAGTTGAAGCAGCAGTTCCGGGAACTGCATGGCCTCAACGATCCCTTGCTCATGCAGTTTGGTCACTATGTCGGCGATGTCGTCACCGGAGATTTCGGGGAATCGCTGCGCAAGGCGCGCCCGGCACTCGACGTCGTGCTCGAAGCCTTCGTCTGGACGCTGTGGCTCGCCGCGATCACGATGACGCTGGTTACCGGTGCCGCCATCCTCGTCGGTTCGCTTGCCGCCTTTCGCGCCGGCGGCTTTTTCGACCGGTTCTCCTCGGTCGTCTCGCTGATCGGTGCGTCCGTCCCGGATTTCTGGCTCGCGATCGTCGCCATCGTGGTCTTCTCGATCAATCTTGCCTGGCTGCCGACCTCCGGCACCGGATCGGTGCTCCACTGGATCCTGCCGATCTGCGTGCTGTTCGTGCGCCCCTTCGGCATCATCGTGCAAATCGTGCGCGGCTCGATGATCGGCGCGCTGTCGTCGGCCTACGTGAAGACGGCGCGGGCCAAAGGGGTCAAGTCCGGCCCGATCATCTTCATCCACGCGCTGCGCAATGCCATGTTGCCCATCATAACGGTCATCGGCGACCAGGCGGCGAGCCTTTTGAACGGCGCCGTGATCGTCGAGACCATCTTCGGCTTTCCGGGCGTCGGCAAGCTGATGATCGACAGCATCCTCCAGCGGGACTTCAACGTCGTGCTGGCCGCCATCCTCGTGACTGCGCTCGCGATCTTCCTCATGAACCTGCTGATCGACCTCGCATACGCGCTGCTCGATCCGCGCATTCGGCATTGAGGCGCTGACCATGACACTGCAGACCATCGACGCGCCGCTCGCCGAAGAGCCTTCCTTCCTGAAGCGCATGGGCCGCATGCTGTGGGCCGACAAGTTCGCGCTTTGCGCCGCCATCTTTCTCCTTGTCATTCTGGTTCTGGCCATCATCGGCCCGCACTGGATGGGCGATCTCGCCACCAAGCAGAACCTGCGCGGTCGCAATGCCGCACCGTTCGACTGGAGCCGCGGCTGGGTGTGGTGGATGGGCGCCGATGCGCTCGGACGGCCGCTGCTTGCCCGCATCGTGGTGGCAACGCAGAACACACTCATGGTGGCTGCCGGCGCCGTTGCCATTTCCTCGATCACCGGCACGCTGCTCGGTCTCGTCGCCGGCTTCTCGTCGCCGCGGGTGAACCAGATCATCATGCGGCTGGCCGACGTCATCATGTCGTTCCCGTCGCTGCTGATCGCGGTCATCGTGCTCTACGTTCTCGGCGCCTCGATTCTCAACCTCATGCTGGTGCTCGCCATCACCCGCATTCCCGTCTACCTGCGCACCACGCGGGCGGAAGTGCTGGAGATTCGCGAGCGCATGTTCGTGCAGGCGGCCCGGGTCATGGGGGCTTCCAGCAAGCGCATCCTGTTCCGTCACATCCTGCCCGTGGTCCTGCCGACGCTGACGACCCTTGCGACCCTCGACTTCGCCTATGTGATGCTGGCGGAAAGCGCCTTGTCCTTCCTCGGTATCGGCATCCAGCCGCCGGAGATCACCTGGGGCCTGATGATCGCGCAGGGACGCCAGTACCTCCAGAATGCGTGGTGGCTGTCGTTTTGGCCGGGCCTTGCCATCATCCTCACCACCATGTCGCTGAACCTCCTGTCGAACTGGATGAGGATCGCGCTCGATCCCGTCCAACGCTGGCGTCTCGAAATGAAGGGTCGCAAAAATGGCTGACCATCTCCTCGAAGTCCGCAACCTCTCCGTGGAGTTCCACACCGCCGTCGGCGTCGTGAAGGCGGTCCGTGACATTTCCTACCATCTCGACCGGGGGGAAACGCTGGCCATTCTCGGGGAAAGCGGCTCGGGCAAGTCGGTGTCCTCCTCGGCGATCATGAATCTGATCGACATGCCGCCCGGCCGCATCAGCGGCGGCGAGATCCTGCTCGACGGCGTCGATCTCCTGACGATGCCGGCGCAGGCGCGGCGCGAGGTCAACGGGCGCCGCATCGCGATGATCTTCCAGGATCCGCTCAGCCACCTGAACCCGGTCTACACCGTGGGATGGCAGATCCGCGAGGCGCTGACGACGCATGGCACGGACGGCGCGACCGCGCAGGCCGAGGCCCTGCGGCTGATGGGCCGCGTCGGCATCCCCGATCCCGAAGGATCGCTCGGGAAATATCCGCACGAATTTTCCGGCGGACAGCGCCAGCGCGTCATGATCGCCATGGCGCTCGCGCTGCGGCCGGACCTCTTGATCGCCGACGAGCCGACGACGGCGCTCGA
Source organism: Rhizobium sp. Leaf384 (assembly GCF_001424065.1). Lineage (GTDB taxonomy): Bacteria > Pseudomonadota > Alphaproteobacteria > Rhizobiales > Rhizobiaceae > Ferranicluibacter. Next base: position 930,620 of record NZ_LMQE01000005.1, on the reverse strand, counting down.
CGTGACCGTCCAGGCGGAAGTGCTGGCGCTGCTCGAGGAGTTGCAGCAGGAAACCGGCATGGCCATCCTGATCATCACCCACGACCTTGGCGTTGTCGCCGAGGTGGCGGACCGCGTGGTGGTGATGGAAAAGGGCCAGCTGGTGGAAAGCGGTACGGTGCGCGAGGTCTATCGCAATCCGCAGCATCCCTATACCCGCAAGCTGATTGCGGCTGCGCCGGGAAAAGGCGAGATGCACGTGCCGCTGCCGCGCGTCGAGCCCGTGCTGTCGGTGCGCGAAGCCCGCAAGTCCTATGGCGCTTTCGAAGCGCTGAAGGGTGTTTCGTTCGACCTCATGCCGGGCGAAACGCTCGCGGTGGTCGGCGAAAGCGGCTCGGGGAAATCCACGCTGGCCCGTGTTCTGCTGCGACTCGAGGAGCCGACCGGTGGGAGCGCGCTGTGGAAGGGCAGGGACCTGTTCCAGATGGGTCCGACGGAGCTCTACAAGCTGCGCCGCGATCTGCAGATGGTGTTCCAGGACCCGACGCAATCGCTCAACCCGCGCATGACGGTCTACCAGCTGGTCTCGGAAGCCTGGGTCATCCATCCCGACATCCTGCCGAAGCCGAAATGGCGCGCACGCGTGGCGGAGCTGCTGGTGCAGGTGGGACTGGGACCCGAGCATATGGGACGCTACCCGCATCAGTTTTCCGGCGGGCAGCGTCAGCGCATCGCGATCGCGCGGGCGCTGGCTTTGGAGCCGCAGCTGATCATCTGCGACGAGGCGGTATCGGCGCTGGACGTTTCGGTGCAGGCGCAGGTGATCGCGCTGCTCGACAATCTGCGCAAGACCATGGGCATCGCCTTCATCTTCATCGCGCATGACCTGCCGGTCGTCCGCGATTTCGCCGACCACGTCATGGTGATGCAGAACGGCAAGGTGGTCGAGCTGGGGACGGTGCGGGAGGTTTTCGACACGCCGCGCGAAGCCTATACGCAATCCTTGCTGGCGGCCGGCCTCAACCCCGATCCCGACGTCCAGGCCGCGCACCGTGCGGCACGCCTGCAGCGGGCCTGAGGCTTCATCAGAGGCCGGAAAATTCGAGAGTTCAGGAGAACATGATGTCCAAGAAAGCCTTCGTCGCGCTCGTCACCTGCTTCAATGACGACGAAACCATCAACTACGCCGCGACGCGCGCACAGGTCCGACGTCAGGTCGCGGCCGGCAACAACATCATGTGCGCCGGCACCAATGGCGACTTTTCGGCACTGACCTATGATGAGAAGGTGCGGCTGACCGAAGAAGTGGTGGACGAGGTCGCGGGCAAGGTCGATGTCATCGTCAATGCGGGGATGCCGGCGACGTTCGAGACGCTGAAACTGGCCCGTGCGTTCGACCGGATCGGCGTCACGGGCATTGCCGTCATCACGCCCTTTTTCATCGCCTGCACGCAGGATGGCCTGATCCGGCATTTTTCAACGGTCGCGGATGCGGTGCAGACACCTGTCTATCTCTACGACATTCCCGCCCGCACGCAGAATCACATCGAGCCGGAGACCGCCCGGGCGCTGGCGGCGCATGGCAACATTGCCGGCATCAAGGATTCGGGCGGCGCCAAGGAAACGCTGGAAGCCTACCTCGCGGTCGGCAAGAGCGTCGACGGCTTCGAGGTCTATTCCGGCCCCGATCATCTTGTGCTCTGGTCGCTGCAGAACGGTGCTGCGGGCTGCATCTCGGGCCTCGGCAATGCCATGCCGGCGGTCCTCTCCGGCATTCTTACAGCCTTCAACGCGGGCGACATCGCCGAAGCCGAACGCCAGCAGGCCATCTACACGGCGTTTCGAACGGACCTTTATGCCCTCGGTTTTCCGCCGGCGCTGGTCAAGCGTGCGCTCTATCTGACCGATCCGTCGGTCGGTGCCAGCCGCCAACCGGCCCTGTTGCCCGACCGGGAGCAGGACGCGAAGATCGCGGTGATCCTCGAACGCTACGGCCTGATGGCGGCCTGAGACAGTCGACCAAAAAAATCCTGGGGGCCTCGGGAAAAAGATGTCCACGATCGCTGGACAAGCCGGGCGAAGGCCTTTATACGCCCGGTCACACCGCAGCGATGCAGTGTTGCACCGCCACGATGCGGCGCAGGATGGGTGATTAGCTCAGTTGGTAGAGCAGCTGACTCTTAATCAGCGGGTCGTAGGTTCGAACCCTACATCACCCACCAAATTTTCTTCAATGCGCGTTTACGACGATCCTCGACAGCCCCCAGGGGTAGTCGAACTCGTGGCGATTCCTGTCTCTCCGCCAATTCTACAGCACACGTGTCACCATGCCGTCGCATGACCCACGCGCTGTGGCTGCTCGACGTCTTACGTCATCGCCTTCGTCGGCAATGTCGCGGATTGCGCGCTCGAAAAACCTTGTCCGGATCTCTTGTATTTATTTTGTCGACAGAGCGTGGACGATTTGGTACAGCCATCTCCGACAGCGAGCGAACGATGTTACAACGGTTCGGCTCGCACTTCCTTCGGAGACATGAGATGACCGTTCCCGTTTTTGCCGGCTGCATTCCCGCCCTGATGACGCCCTGCCGCTCCGACCGCACGCCGGACTTCGATGCGCTCGTGCGCAAGGGGCGCGAACTGATCGACCTCGGCATGTCGGCGGTCGTCTATTGCGGATCGATGGGCGACTGGCCGCTCCTGACCGACGCGCAACGCCAGGAAGGCGTCCGCCGGTTGGTCGAGGCGGGCGTGCCCGTCATCGTGGGGACGGGTGCCGTGAGCACGGCTTCGGCTGCAGGGCATGCGGCGCATGCGGCGAAGGTCGGTGCGAAGGGCCTGATGGTCATCCCGCGGCTTCTGTCGCGGGGTTCGTCGCTTGCCGCCCAGAAGGATCATTTCTCGGCCGTGCTGAAGGCGGCCGACGGCCTGCCGGCCGTCATCTACAACAGCCCGTATTACGGTTTTGCCACGCGCGCCGACCTCTTCTTCGCGCTGCGTGCGCGCTATTCAAACCTGGTCGGCTTCAAGGAATTCGGTGGCAAGGCCGATATGACCTATGCGGCCGAGAACATCACCTCGGGCGATGACGATCTCATCCTCATGGTCGGGGTCGACACCGGTGTCTATCATGGCTTCGTCAACTGTGGCGCGGGCGGGGCGATCACCGGCATCGGCAACGCGCTTCCCAAGGAAGTGCTGCACCTCGTCGCCCTTTGCGAGAAGGCGGCCAAGGGCGATGCCGAAGCGCGCCGCGATGCCAAGGAGCTGGAAGAGGCGCTCTGGGTGCTCTCGACCTATGACGAGGGTCCGGATCTCGTTCTCCATTACAAGTATCTGATGGTGCTGAATGGTGACGCTGAATACACGCTGCACTTCAACGAGGGCGATGCCCTGAGCGCCTCGCAGCGCCGCCATATCGAAAACCAGTACACCCTGTTCAAGGCCTGGTACGCGTCGCGTTATCCCGCCTGAGCCAATAAGTGCCCGACTAGAAAAAAGCCCATGCCGCGCGCTGCGACATGGGCTTTCTGTTTTTGAACGGAGCGTTTCAGGCTACCATTTCTGGTGGACGTGCGGCGCGATCAGGCGCGTGTAGATCTCGCGCGAGGCGGCCATCACGTCGTCCGTCAGAGGTGCGAGATCCGCCGCCGCTGCATTGGCACGGGCCTGCTCGGCATTGCGGGCGCCAGGGATGACGACGGTGACGGCATCGCTCATCAGGATCCAGCGAAGCGCAAAGGCTGCCATGGTCGCACCCTGCGGCACAAGCTTGCGCACCTCTTCCACGGCCTGCAGGCCGACCTCGAAGGGAACACCGGCAAAGGTTTCGCCGACATCGAAGGCGTCGCCGTTGCGATTGAAGTTGCGGTGGTCGTCCTTGGCAAAGTGCGTGTCCGCCGTGATCTTGCCGGAGAGAAGGCCGCTGGCAAGCGGGACGCGGGCGATGACGGCGATGTTGCGGCGGCGGGCCTCCTGGAAGAACAGGTGGTCAGGGCGCTGGCGGAAGAGGTTGTAGATGATCTGGATGCTGACGACGCCCGGATATTCGATCGCCTTCAAGGCCTCTTCGACCTTCTCCACGGAGACGCCGTAGCCCTGGATCTTGCCGGCGGACTGCAGGGCGTCGAGACCTTCGAACACGTCCGGCCGATAGAGAACCTCCGTCGGCGGGCAGTGCAGCTGCACGAGGTCGAGCGTCTCGACGCCGAGATTGGCAAGGCTGCGGTCGATGAAGCCTTCGAGGTTCGCCTTGGTGTAGCCATCGGCCACATGCGGGTTCAGCCGGCGGCCGGCCTTGGTCGCGACCATCGGGCGCGTCCCGCCACGGGTCTTCAGCACATCCGCAATGATCTTTTCCGAGCGGCCATCGCCGTAGACGTCGGCGGTATCGATGAAGGTGATGTTGTTATCAAGCGCCGCGTTCAGGGCGTCGCGGCCGTCGGCCTCGCTGACGTCGCCCCAGGATCCGCCGATCTGCCAGGCGCCGAAGCCGACATTGGACACGGTGAACGGCAGTCTGCCGAAGGAATGGTTTTTCATGATGATCTCCCTTTCGAAGTCCCTGCGGCGACATGACGATCCATGTCGATGGTAAGCCGCAAAGTGCCTCCTGATCGAAGGCTATGACCGAAGTGTCCGGCCACGGCAAGCAAAGGCGCGCTCGCCGACAAGGTTCCCGAACCGATGCGCCGGACATTGCGAAAATGCCCGGCGCGCGGATGCTGGATGGTGCCGGGTGAGGCTCAGGCCGTCTGCATGGCGCCCGGTCCCGGGATCGCTTTCGGCGGAACCTTGCCGAGAATGATCATGCCGAGCACCTCGTCCTTGGTCACATCCTCCGTGCGGGCATGGCCGACGACCTGACCATTCTTCATGACGGACACCCGATCCGCGAGATCGAAGACGTCGTGAATATCGTGGCTGATCAGGAAAATGCCGATGCCTTCGCGTTTCAGCTGGCGGATAAGGTCGCCAACCTGCGCGGTCTCCTGCGGTCCGAGGGCCGCGGTCGGCTCGTCCATGATGAGGATGCGCGCATCGAACAGGATCGCACGCGCGATCGCCACGGATTGCCGCTGCCCGCCCGAGAGCGCCTTCACGGGCTCCTTGAAACGGCGGAAGTTCGGGTTCAGCCGTCCCATCACCTCGCGGGCCTTCGCCTCCATCGCCACGTCATCGAGCGTGCCCCACGGGGTGCGCAGTTCGCGCCCGAGGTAGAGGTTCGCGGCGGCATCCACGTTGTCGGCGACGGCGAGCGTCTGGTAGATCGTTTCGATGCCGTATTTCTTGGCGTCTCGCGGGTTGGAGATGTCGGCAGGCTGGCCGTTGATCAGGATCTCGCCGCCATCCCGCTTGTAGGCGCCGGACAGGATCTTGATCAGCGTCGATTTGCCGGCCCCGTTGTGGCCGAGAAGCGCCACCACTTCGCCGGGGTAGAGGTCGATCGACGCATTGTCCACGGCGTGGATGCCGCCGAAGGAGATCGAGACATTCTTCATCTCGACCAGCGGGGTGCCGGTCGGCGTCGTCGGCGTGTGTGCACCGGCGGCGGCGGCAGGGAAGCCTGGGGGTGTTGTCGTGGGCATGATCGGCCTCCTTACTTGGCGCGCGCGCGATAGACGGTGTCGAGCCAGACGGCGACGACCAGCACGAAGCCAACGACGATGCGCTGGAGCGGGCTGTCGATGCCGAGAAGCACCATGCCCGACTGCAGGGACTGCATGACGAAGGCGCCCAGCATGGCGCCGGCGATGGTGCCGACGCCGCCGGCGAGGGACGTTCCCCCGATAACCGCCGCGGCGATCGTGTAGAGTTCGTCGAGTTCGCCCTGGGCATTGGTGGCGGCGTTGAGGCGGGCGGTGGAGATGGCGGCGGCGATGGCGCAGAGGATGCCCATCAGCGCGAAGATGCGCACCGTGACCCAGCGAGTCTTAATGCCCGCGAGCTCTGCCGCTTCCTGGTTTCCGCCGATGGCAAAGACATAGCGGCCGAACCGCAGGCGGGTGGAGATGAAGGTCATCACGATCCCGACGGCGATGGCGATGAGGACGGGAACGGCAATGCCGTGCGAGATCTTCAACCCGCCCTCAGGCACGGGAATGGCGTTGGCCTCGGCATAGCGCGTCGCGATGTTGACGGGCCAGTAATAGCTGTTGGCGACGAAGACCGCTGCGATGACGATGGCGCAGGAGAGGGTTGCGAGGACATATTCGGCCCAGACCGGGCGACGCGGGAAACCGAAGCGCTTGCGCTGCTTGCGGGCGTTGAGGATGGCTCCGACGATCGCCAGGCAGGCAATCAGCCCGACGACCCAGCTGGCGGTGGCGCCGATGGAGCCTTCCGTGCCGCCACCCATGAGGCGGAAGGTGGCGTTCATCGGAGCGACCGTCTGTCCCGAGGTCACGAACCAAGTCGCGCCGCGCCAGACGAGCAGGCCGCCCAGCGTGACGATGAAGGACGGCACGCCGAGAAAGGCGATGATAACGCCGTGGAGCGCGCCGATGAGCCCCCCGACGACCACGCCGCAGGCCAGGGTCACGATCCAGGTGAGCGAGCTGTCGAGGCCGAGATATTGCGGCAGGATCTGCGCCTGGAGGACCCCCATGACCATCCCGCAGAAACCAAGCACCGAGCCGACGGACAGGTCGATGTTGCGCGTGACGATGATCAGCACCATCCCGGTCGCCATCACGGCGACGGAGGAGGTCTGCACCGTCAGATTCCAGAGGTTGCGCGGGGTCAGGAACAGGCCGCCCGTCAGCAGGTGAAAGCCGATCCAGATGATCAGCAGAGCGCCGATCATGCCGAGCAGGCGCGTATCGATCTCGGTGGCGCGGAAAAAGCGGCGGACCGGGTTCTCGGTCGTCGCGCGCGCCGTGTTGAATGGAATGGTGTTGGTGGTTTCGGCCATGGCCTCGTCGTTCTCCCTCATGCGCCGGGCAGGCGTGCCTGTCTCTTGCCGCGCGTATGGCCGGCTGTCTCGCGCGGATCCCGGCCTGTGTACAAGCCGTGTTCCCGCCGTCTTCGAGCCTCTCGCTCGCGCGGCTCCCCGCCGTGCGCGATCGGGGCGGACGCGGCACGCTCCATGCCCCGTCCGCCCCGTTTCACGTCAGTCGACCATTACTTGCAGGCTGCGACCGAACCGGCCTTCACGCCCTGGCAGGCTTCTTCCTTGCTGATCCACTTGGCGTCGATCACGGCGTTCAGGTTGTCCTTGGTGATCGGCATCGGCGACAGGAAGACCGACTTCATCGCGACCTTCTTCGGGCCACCTTCGAAGGTCTGGACATCGGCGATCTCGTCCATCTTCTTGCCGTTGGCGAGTTCGACCGCGATTTCCGCGGCGCGCTTGCCGAGGACGCGGCTGTCCTTCCAGACCGATACGGTCTGCGTGCCGAGCGCCACCCGGTTGAGCGCTGCCTTGTCGGCATCCTGGCCCGAGACCGGAACGGAGCCGGCGAGCCCCTGTGCGTCGAGCGCGGCGATCGCCCCGCCAGCCGTGCCGTCATTGGAGGCAACCACGGCGTCGACCTTGTTGTCGGCCGCAGTCAAGAACTGCTCCATGTTCTTCTGGGCCAGTTCCGGCTTCCAGCCGTCGGTGTAGGCTTCGCCAACATTCTTGATCTTACCGGCGTCGATCGCTTCCTTCAGCACTTCCATCTGACCGGAGAAGAGGAAATCCGCGTTCGGGTCGGACGAGGAGCCCTTGATGAAGACGTAATTGCCTTCCGGCTTGGCCTTGAACACTTCGCGGGCCTGCATGCGGCCGACTTCCTTGTTGTCGAAGGTGATGTAGAAGGCCGCAGGATTTTCGATCAGACGGTCGTAGCCGACGACCGGAATGCCTTCCGCAGCTGCCTTTTCGATGGCCGGGCCGATGGCCTCGGAATCCTGGGCGAGCACGATCAGCGCATTGGCGCCCTGCGAGATCAGCGATTCCACATCCGTCAGCTGCTTGGCGGCGGACGACTGGGCGTCGGCCGAGATGTACTTGTCGCCCGATGCTTCGAGCGCGGCCTTGATGGCTGCCTCGTCCGTCTTCCAGCGCTCTTCCTGGAAGTTCGACCAGGACACGCCGACGACGAGGTCCTTGGCCTGGACGGCCGAGTGCAGGGATACGATGACGGCAACGCCAGCCATGAGTTTCAGAACGGATTTCATCAAAACCTCCCAAACGCGGCTGACCGTTCGCGCGAACCTCCCGCACGACCCCCGCCCAGCCCCAAAACCTGCCGATCTCTCCTCCTGAGAGTTTTTTCTCGACAGTCGAGAAAATAGATGTCAGAGAAATTTGAGGCTGTCAACACGTCCTCATGCTAAGGATTTCGACGCCGTTTCGGCACGGCTCTGCGCCGTCGTGACCCAGGGAAGATCAGGCTTCGCATGCTCAACAAGGCCGGCTCAGAGCAGATGCGACAGCAGAATATCCTGCTTGTTCTCTCTGCGCTGCGCCGCCATGGACCGCAGTCGCACACCGACCTCGCCGAGCGGACGGGCCTGTCCTCGGCCACCGTCTCGGCCATCACCATGGAGCTCGAAAAGACCGGCGTTCTCGAACGCAGCGAGCAGCAGCCGGGGGCGGGGCGGGGACGTCCGCGCGTTCTTTTCTCGCAGCGGCGCGCCTGCGGCTATCTCGTCACCGCGCAGATTTCCTCGGACGCCGTCCAGTATTCGCTGGTCGACTATGCCGGGCGGCTGATCGATCGGTTCGACGAGACGCGACGTCACGATGCGCAGGCTTCCTCGCAGTTCGCGCTGCAGTTTCGCGAAGCGCTGCGCCGGCTGGTGGAGCGTTCGCAGCTTGCGCGCGATGCCGTGATGGCGATCTCGATCAGCAGCAAGGGAACGGTCGATGCCGATGGGCACCGCCTCCTCTGGTCGCCGCTCCTCGGCGGTCAGGAAATCGATTTTGCGGCGCTGCTGTCTCCGGATTGGCGCGCCGTGGTGACCCTCAGCAACGAGACGCTTCTCGTTGCCCAGGCGCTCGGCCTCGCGGCGAAAAGCTATCCGGAGGGGCATGCCCTGGCCGTCGTTTCGCTCGGCCACAGCATCGGGCTCGGCATCGCGCGGCTGCGCCGGCACGACGAGGTGGAGGCGAGCGCGCCCAATTTCGGGCACATGCTTCATGCGCCCGGCGGCGGTCTCTGCCGCTGCGGCGGGCAGGGGTGCATCGAGGCAACCGCCGGCTTCTACGGCATCCTGCGCACGGCCTTCCAGGTTCCGGCCGACACGATCCCGGCGAAATTCGTTCCCTTGCCCGAAATGGACAAGATCGCGCAGACGGCACGGGCGGGCAACCGGATGGCCGGTTACGCCTTCCGCCAGGCGGGACTTGCGCTCGGGAACGGACTGTCGCGCCTGATGAGTTTTCACGATCGCCTGCCGGTCGTGTTCACCGGGCCGGGAACGCGCTATTTCGATCTCCTGGCGCCGGGGATCGAGGAGGGGCTGTCGGCCTCGCACGAGGTCCGGCTGAAGGGACGGCCCGAGATCACCGTGCATCCGGACGAGCAGCGCCTCGTCTTCGAGGGGCATCTTGGCCGCGCCTTGACCGGCATCGACCAGGCGATTGCCGAAGCGCGGCTCTCACCCTCCGAAAAGCGCTCCGCCTGAGGCGGTCAGACGCCGAGCGTCTTCAGCCGGCTTTCGCGCAAAAGACCACTCGCATCCATGATCGGATGGGCGACGGAGACGATGTGGGCGTTGATGCGCTTGAGATCGCGCAGCATGTCGAGATGCAGCGAGCTGGTCTGCAGGCTGTCGGCATGGCCGTCGCGCAGGCGCTGGAAGTGCCGCTCCGCAGACTGCTTCTCGAGATTGCGCACCTCCACCTTCACCTCCATCAACTGGCGGGCGAGGTCGAGATCGCGGGTGACGAAGATCGTCTGCGCGATGCGCAGATTGTCGATCGTCAGGTCGAACAGCGTCTTCAGTTCCTGGAAGCCGGCATCGGAGAAGTTGAGGCCGAGCGTGATCTTCTTCGTCACCTGGTCCAGAAGGCCCTTTTCGATGATGTCGCCGACATGTTCGAGGTTGATCGCATAGTCGATGATGACGATCGAGCGTCGGCCGTTCTCATCGTCCAGCCCTTTCCGGCCGAGTTTCGACAGATAGATTTTCACCTCCTGCTGGAGGCTGTCGACGCTGTGCTCCAAAGCCGGGATCTGGCGGAGCGGCGTGATGTCGTTTGTGCGGAACGCGTCCGACGCGAGAATGAGCATGCGTTCGATCAGGTCGCCGACCCCGAGCACCTCGCGCGTGGCGCTGGTCAGCGCGACGACGGGTGTGGACAATTCATGGTTGTCGAGAAACTTCGGTGCATTTTCCCGCTCGGGTTGGTCCGGAACGATGCGCATCATCAGGATCGAGAGGCGCCGGGCGAAGGGCCAGGCGGCAGCGGCCAGCAGGATGTTGAAGATGAGATGGGCGTCGACCGGAAGTTTCTCCGGCGGCAGCGGCAAGCGTCGAAGAAGATCCGCGCCGAAACCTGCAAGCGGCAGGGCGACGAGGCAGCCGCAGGTGCGCACGATGAGGTTTCCGAGCGTCACCCGGCGCGCGGCCGGAGGCCCGCTCAACGTCGCGACGAAAGGCGGAATGGCGCCACCGAGATTGGCGCCGAGCACGAGCACGACAATGAGGCCGGGGGAGAGAATGCCGGTCGAGGCAAGCGAGAGGATGAGAACGACGATCGCGAGGCTCGAGGACGAGACGAAAGCGAGCACGGCGCTGAAGACGAGCGCAACCAGCCACGCGCCGTCGAGAAGCGCGATGAAGGCGGCCAGCGCGGGGGAGTTGCGCATGGGCTCGGTGGCCAGGCCGAGCAGATGCAGCGACAGGAGCATCAGACCGATGCCGATCAGCGCGGTGCCGCCGCCCTGGCGTCCGCTGTGCTTGCCGCGATAGAGAACGGTTCCCGCGAGAATCAGCAGTGGCGAAAGCCACTCGATGCCGGTCGAGACGATCCAGGCCGTGACCGCCGTGCCGATATTGGCGCCGAGAAGCACGATCTGCGCCAGCCGCTGCTTGACCATGCGGCGTTCCACGAAGGACGAGACCATGAGGGCCGTCGCCGTCGAGCTCTGCAGGGCGACGGTCGCGACGAAGCCGGAGAGAAACGCCCGCCAACCATGCTTGGTCCCGGTCGCAAGCCCCGTGCGCAGTCGTGCGCCGAAGGCCCGCGACACGCCGTCCTTCACCAGCGACAGGCCGAAGAGGAGGAGCGCGATCGCGCCGAACAGATTGATCATGACGATGGTGGATTGCATCAGGCTTCGTTCCGGCAGTCGTGCAGAGGGGGCTTCGCCTGCAGACATGTCGGAGCATAGGGTGCGGGACGAGGAGGGGCAACGATACCGCCGAAAGTAGCAGTTTGCCGGCCTGTTTTCACGGGCGCCTGCGACGCCGGCCGTCGTTATCCCCGCTTGCAGGCGGAGAATGCGGTTTTGCGGACCTCAGGAGGCCCGGGGCGGCATCAGGGCGGGACGGACGATCTGGATCAGGTGCTCGATGCGGCTCTCGCGCTCCCGATCGGTCATCGGTATCGGCCGTCGGATGAGGGCGGTCACCAGCGATTCGCCGATGATGGCGCCGACGAGCAGGCTGGCGAGTTCTGCCGGACGATCGCCCTTCAGCCGGCCGGTCGTCTGCAGGTGCGCAAGGATATCGGTAAGCTTTTCCTTGCAGCAGCGCAGCCCATTGTCATGGAAGGCCGCGGCCAGCTCCGGTGCATGGGCGCTTTCCGAGATGACGAGCCGGGTGATGTTGACCTGGCGATCCGAGAGCACGAAGGCCGAAAGGCGAGACAGAATATCGGCGACGACTACGTCGGCCGCCTGTTTTTCGTCCGGCATGTCCAGTTTGATGTCGGCTTGCATGACGCGGTCGATCAGGGCGACGAACAGGTTCTCCTTCGTCCCGAAGCTGCGATAGACCGTCTTCTTTGACATCCCGCAGGCCTTGACCACGTCGTCCATCTGCGTCGAGCGATAGCCCTGTGAGACGAAACACTGCTCGGCTGCGTCGAGAATGAGGTCGCGGCGGCGCGCTTCGCTGATCGCGGCAGGGCGGCCGGGCCTTTTCTTGCAACTGTCTGCGCATGTGCTCATGTGGTCGTCTTGACTTTCGGAAACCGATGCGTTTTCTATCAATAGGAAACTGAAGGGTTTCCCGTCAAGTCCGAGAGGTCTCCCTCCGGACCGAATGGCAACATGGATCCGATCATGACATTCCCCCACGCCCGCCTGGCGCTCGTTGCGACCCTGGCGGTGTCCTTTCTGGCAGCCTGCTCCGACGAGGAGGCGCCGCCGCCGAAGCCGGTGCCGCGCGTCCGCGTCGAGACGGTCGCCCCCAAACCGTCGCAGACGGTCATCAGCCTGACCGGTTCCATCGCAGCGAGGACGGAGACCAACCTGTCTTTCCGCACCAGCGGCCGCATCATCGAACGCCTGGTCGATGTCGGCGACGCGGTGCGCAAGGGACAGTTGCTCGCCCGGATGGACGACGAGGTGCAGCAGGCGGATCTCGTGTCCGCCCGCGCGACGCTCGCTTCCGCCAATGCCGATCTGTCGCATGCCAACGCGGCCTTTGCGCGGCAGCAAACCCTGCTGCGCGCCAACTCGACGGCGCAGACCACGTATGATCTCGCGGAAGAGAATCTGAAGGTGGCCAAAGCTTCGCTCGAATCCGCCGAATCGGCGCTGAGCAATGCCGAGGAGACCTTGTCCTACACGCGGCTGACGGCCGGTGCCGACGGGGTCGTGACCGCGCGGAACGCCGATGTCGGCGAGACCGTTCAGGCGGCACAAGCCGTCTTCTCGGTTGCGGTGGATGGGCCGCGCGATGCCGTCTTCGACATCTACGAGTCCCTGCTGCGCAGCGGCGAGCCGCCGGAGGTGACCGTGAGCCTTGCGTCCGACCCTTCGGTCGTCGCGCGCGGACCTGTGCGTGAAATCGCGCCGACGGTCGACCGGCAGACCGGCACGGTCCGCGTCAAGGTCGGGCTCGAACAGCCGCCGGCCGCCATGACGCTCGCCTCGGTGGTGCGAGGGACGGTCTCGCTCGCAGGTCCACCGGCCTTCACCCTGCCGCCGAGTGCGCTTGCCGCGTCCGGCGGAAAGCCTGCCGTTTGGATCCTCGATCCCGCCAAGACCACCGTGTCGCTCCGCCCGGTGACGGTTGCCGACTACCAGACCGATGCCATCATTGTCGCCACGGGCCTGAAGGCCGGCGAGCAGGTCGTCGTCGACGGCACCAAACTGCTCCGCGAAGGGCAGACCGTGCTGCCTGCCGAGGGGAACACCCCATGAAGCCCGCTCTCATTCTCCTGCCGCTCGCTTTCATGCTGGCGTCCTGCTCGGACGACGGGGAGACGGCGCCTCCGCCGCCGCGGCCGGTCAAGTCGCTGGTGCTGGAGGAGACGAATTCCGCACCCCTGTCCTTTGCCGGCACGGTCGAGCCGCAGATCGTCACGAACTACAGCTTTCAGATCCTCGGGCGCATGGTCTCCCGCAATGTCCAGGTCGGCGATCCCGTGGAACGGGGCACGCTGCTGGCCGTGCTGGAATCCACGGCGCTGGAGCAGGACGTGGCGGCCGCGCAGGCATCGCTCGTCAGCGCGCAGGCCTCCAGCAACAATGCCCGCGTGGTGGAGCAGCGCCAGAAAGGCCTCTTCGCCAAGACGGTCGTCTCCCAGGCGGCTGTCGAGGATGCGGTGCAGGCGGCACAGGCGGCGCAATCTGCCGAAGTGCGGGCGCGGGCCAATCTCGCCAAGGCGCAGGAGCGGCTGAGCTACGCGAAGATCGCCGCCGACTACACCGGCGTCGTCACCAGCACGGCTGCGGAGCCGGGCCAGGTGGTGGCTGCCGGACAGACCGTCGTGACCGTCGCGCGGCCGGATCTTCGCGATGCGGTGGTCGATCTTCCCTCTTCGGCAGCGTCCGGCGTCAAGATCGGCGACCCGTTCCTCGTGGTTCTCCAGTCCGACCCGACGACGGTGGTCAAGGGTCGCGTCCGCCGGATCGAGCCCTCAGCCGACCCCGTCACCCGTTCGCAACGCATCCGCATCGCGCTGCAGGCCGCGCCCGCCGCCTTCCGTCTCGGCTCCGTCATCTCCGTCACCTTGCCGGATACACGCCCGTCCGAGCTGCTGCTGCCGGCAACCGCCCTCGTCACGCGCGACGGCAAGACCTTCGTCTGGATCATTCCGGAAGGCACGGAGGCTGTTGCGATGCGCGAGGTGGCGACCCGGGACACCCGTGGTGATCGCGTATCCATCTCTTCCGGCCTCAAGCGCGGCGACCGTGTCGTCGTCGCCGGGGTCAATAGCCTGACCGACGGGCAGAAAATCCGCATTTCCGGAGACTTGAAATGACGCCGTTCAACCTGTCGGACTGGGGGCTGGGGCACCGCTCGCTTCTCTGGTATTTCATGCTGGTCTTCTCGATCGCCGGCTTCTTGTCCTACCTCAACCTCGGGCGCGAGGAGGATCCGTCCTTCACCATCAAGACCATGATCATCACCGCCCAGTGGCCCGGCGCCACGGTGGAGGACACGATCAAGCAGGTCACGGAGCGCATCGAGAAGAAGCTCGAGGAGTTGCCGCAGCTCGATTATACGAAGAGCCAGACCGTGGCCGGGCAGACGACCGTTTTCGTCTATCTGCGCGAAACCACCCCGGCGGCCCAGGTCGCGCCGACCTGGGTGCGGGTGCGCAATCTCGTCAGCGACATCAAAAGTTCCTTCCCCTCGGGCGTGCAGGGACCGTTCTTCAACGACAGCTTCGGCGACGTCTACGGCAATATCTACGCCTTCACCTCGGACGGCTTCTCGCAGCGCGAGCTTCGCGACACCGTGGAGGCCGTGAGGGCCGAGGTTCTGACCGTCCCCAACGCCGGCAAGGTGGATATCATCGGGGCGCAGGACGAGGTGATCTTCCTCGAATTTTCGTCGCGCCAGCTGGCCGCCCTCGGGCTCGACCAGCAGAGCGTGGTGGACACGCTGCAGGCGCAGAATGCGGTGGCGCCCTCCGGCGTCATGCAGGACAGTCCCGAACGCATCAGCGTTCGCGTGTCCGGCCAGTTTTCCTCCGAAGAGAGCCTGCGCAACCTCAACCTGCGCGTCAACGACCAGTTCTTCCGGCTGAGCGACGTGGCGTCGATCCGCCGCGGCTATGCCGATCCGCCAAGCACGATCTTCCGTTACAACGGCGAGCCGGCGATCGCCCTGGCCGTCAACATGAAGCAGGGCGCCAATCTTCTCGCCTTCGGCGAGGCGCTCACCGAACGCATGGACACGATCGAGCAGAAGCTGCCGGTCGGCATCGATGCGCATCTGGTGTCCGACCAGCCGAAGATCGTCGACGAGGCGGTGACGGGCTTTACGCGCGCGCTGTTCGAGGCCATCGCCATCGTGCTCGCGGTTTCCTTCGTCAGCCTCGGCCTCAGGGCCGGGTTGGTGGTGGCGGTGGCGATCCCGCTCGTTCTGGCGATGACCTTCGTCATCATGGAGTATCTCGGGATATCCCTGCAGCGCATCTCGCTCGGCGCGCTCATCATCGCGCTCGGCCTGCTCGTGGACGACGCGATGATCGCGGTGGAGATGATGGTGGCGCGGCTCGAGGCGGGCGATGACCTGCGCAAGGCCGCGACCTATGTCTACACCTCGACGGCCTTTCCGATGCTGACCGGCACGCTGGTCACCGTCGCGGGCTTCATTCCGGTCGGTCTCAACAACAGTGCGGCCGGTGAGTTCACCTTCACGCTGTTCATCGTCATCGCCGCGTCGCTGATTCTCTCCTGGATCGTCGCCGTGCTGTTCACCCCGCTTCTCGGCGTTCTGATGCTGCCGAAGACGATGAAGCAGCATCACGGCTCCAAGGGTATCGTCGCCCGCATCTTCTCGCGGCTTCTCCTCACCTGCATGCGGTTCCGCTGGGTGACGATCGCCGTCACGCTGATGGTGTTTGCAGGCTCGGTGTTCGGCATGCAGTTCGTGCAGCAGCAGTTCTTTCCCTCGTCGGACCGCAACGAGCTGATCATCGACTGGAACCTGCCGCAGAGCGCCTCGATCCGCGAGACGCAGCGCCAGATCGCCCAGTTCGAGAACGAGAAGCTGAAAGGCAATCCGGATGTCGAGCACTGGTCGAGCTATGTCGGGCAGGGCGCGGTCCGCTTCGTTCTGTCGTTCGACGTGCAGCCGAACAGCCCGGCCTTCGGACAGACGATCATCGTCAGCAAGAGCATCGAGGCACGCGATCGGCTGAAGGGTGATCTCGAGGCCTACCTCAAGAAGACCTTCATCGGCACGGATGCCTATGTGAAGCTGCTCGACATCGGCCCGCCGGTCGGACGTCCCGTCGCCTATCGCGTCAGCGGACCGGATATCCAGACGGTGCGGCAACTGGCGCTCGATCTCGGCAACATCGTCGGCGGCAACAAGCATCTCGGCGACGTCGCCTATGACTGGAACGAGCCCGCCCGCGTGGTCAAGATCGATGTCCAGCAGGACAAGGCCCGCCAGCTCGGCATCACGTCGCAGGCGATTGCCACGACCATCAACGGCATCGTCGGCGGCACGACGGCCACGCAGGTGCGCGACGACATCTATCTCGTCAACATCGTCGGACGTGCCGTGGAGGCGGAACGCAGCTCGATCGAAACGCTGCGGGACCTGCAGCTTCCGGTCGGCGACGGCCGGTCCGTTCCGCTCGCAGCCGTGGCCACCTTCCGCTACGACGTCGAACAGCCGCTGATCTGGACCCGCTCGCGCATCCCCACGGTCACCGTGCGGGCCGGCATGATCGACAAGGTTCAGCCGGCCACGGCCGTGGCCGAGCTAGCTCCGGCGGTGAAGACGTTCGAAGCCACGCTACCGCCCGGCTATGCGGTTGCGGTTGCCGGTGCCGTCGAGGAAAGCGGCAAGGCGCAGGGACCGATCGCCGCCGTCGTGCCGCTGATGCTGTTCGTCATGGCGACCATCCTGATGATCCAGCTGCAGAGCTTCAGCCGGCTCTTCCTGGTCTTCGCGGTCGCCCCGCTCGCCATCATCGGCGTCGTCGCCGCCTTGCTGCCCAGTGGCGCACCGATGGGCTTCGTGGCCATCCTCGGCATCCTCGCGCTGATCGGCATCCTGATCCGCAATTCGGTGATCCTGATCGACCAGATCGAGACGCTGCGTCGCGATGGGGTCGCGCCCTGGCGTGCGGTGGTGGAGGCCACCGAACATCGCATGCGGCCGATCATGCTGACGGCCGCCGCGGCCAGCCTTGCGCTCATCCCGATCGCCCGCGAGATCTTCTGGGGTCCGATGGCCTATGCCATGATCGGCGGCATCGTCGTGGGCACGGTCCTGACCTTGCTCTTCCTGCCAGCGCTCTACGTGGCCTGGTTCCGCATCCATGAGGAGAAGCCCGACGCGGACGCTGGGGCAAGCGTGCCCTCCACATCCGAGCCCGACCTTCAGCCCCAGGGCTGAACAAGGCTCGGCAACGATCGTTCAGCCGCGCCGTCCCGCCGCGCGGCTGTCTGGTCAGACGGCAAGATTGCGGGCGATGTAGCCGGCGAGATCCTGCGCCTCCGGCGCGAGTGTTGCACGCCCCTTCACAAGAGCGAGTTCGGCTTCCGGCTGCGGGTCGAAGCCGTCGGCCCGCGTCAGCCGCCGATGGTCGGCCAGCACGGCATTGGCCGGAACGAGGCTGATGCCGAGGCCGGAGGCCACGGCGGCCTGCACGCCCATCAAACCCTGACTGGTATAGGCGATCCGCCAGCGCCGCCCGCTGCGCTCCACGGCGCGGATGGCGCGATCCCGGTAGATACACCCGACCGGGAAGACGGCGAGGGGCACGACGTCCTCATCGATCGTCCGGTTCTCGGCTCCGATCCAGACGAGGTCTTCCTTCCAGCTCGCGAGACAGGCGCCGACGGCGGGCTCGCGCTTGACGAGCGCCAGGTCGATCTCGCCCGCCTCCAGCAGCCGTCCGAGCCCGGTGCTCCAGCCGCTCGTCGTGTCCAGGCGAAGATGCGGCGAGGCATCGGCAAACCCGGACAGAAGATCGATCAGACGCCGTCCCGCGAAGTCTTCGGGAACGCCGAGCCGGACGGTGCGTGGCGCTGAAGGACGGCGCATCACCTCGGCCGCTTCCTCTGCCGTGGCGAGCATCCGCCGGGCATAGCTCAGAAGCAGCTCGCCGGCCTCCGTGGTCTGCAGCGTCCCGCTGGACCGGTCACGCAGAATGAGCGGCTGGGCGAGACCGGTCTCCAGCTTCTTGATCTGCTGGCTGACGGTGGACTGCGTGAGGCAGACGCGCTCGGCAGCGCGGGTGAAACCGCCGCTGTCGATGACGGCCACGAAGGTGCGCAGCAGATCGAGGTCGAATGGATAGGTCATCGGCATTCTCGATAGGGTTCATGAGAACATTTAATTTCCCAATGACAACGAGATTTGTCAACATGGCCACACACAGGAGATTTCACCATGACATTGTCCGGACAGCGGCCCGACTGGCTGACATTCGATTGCTACGGCACCCTGATCCAGTGGGACGAGGGACTGTTGGCCGCAATGGAGAAGATCCTCTCGGCAGACGCTGCGGCGGTCGATCCCGCGGCTTTCATTGCGACGTTCGACGGTCACGAGCATGCGCTCGAAGCAGAGCGGCCGCACCGGTCCTTCCGGGAGGTCAGCGCGCTCGCACTGGAAAAGACGATGGCGGCCTTCGGCCTGCGCTTCGACCCTGCCGATGCCGAGATCCTGACCGGATCGATCGGCCGCATGCCGCCCTTTCCCGAGGTGGTTGCGACGCTGCGTCAGTTGAAGGATGCAGGTTTCAAGCTGGCGGTCATTTCCAACACGGACGACGCGATCATTGCTGGAAACATCGCACAGCTTGGCGGGTCGATCGACCGGGTGATCACCGCCGAACAGGCCGGCGCCTACAAGCCCACGGCGCAGATTTTCCGACATGCCTGGAAAACGCTGGGCATTTCGCCAGACGCGCTGGTGCATATCTGCGCAAGTCCGCATCTCGACCTTGTCGCGGCCCGCGATCTGGGCTTTCGTACGATCTGGATCGATCGTGGAACAGGCCGCAAGCCGCCTTCCGATTATCGACCGGACGAGCACGTTTCCGCGCTCGATCGCGTGCCCGGCCTGCTTCAGGCTGCCGGGTGGATGCAGTAAGATCTGGAGGCCCCGCATGGCGCACGAAATGACGATCCCGAAGACCGCTCCCGCCTTGTTGCGCAACGTCTCGCTCGAGACGGACGAAATCTGGCAGGCGCGCGCCGATCTTGCCGCGTGCCTGCGGATGGCGGCGCGGCTCGGGCTGGAGGAGGGCATCTGCAACCACTTTTCGGCGGTGGTGCCCGGTCATCCCGATCTCTTCCTCGTCAACCGGCTCGGCTGGGCCTTTCAGGAAGCGACGGCCTCATCTTTGCTCATCTGCGATTTCGAGGGGCACGTGATCGCCGGCGACGGCGTGCCCGAGGCGACGGCCTTCTACATCCACGCCCGGCTGCACAAGAAAAGTCCCCGCGTCGGTGCCGCTTTTCACACGCATATGCCGAACGCGACCGCGCTCAGCATGGTGGAGGGCGAACCGCTCGTCTGGGCGGGGCAGACGGCGCTTAAGTTCTACGGCCGCGTTGCCGTGGACGAGGCCTATAACGGGCTCGCGCTGGACGAGCGGGAAGGCGATCGGATTGCCGCCGTTCTGGGCGACAAGGACATCCTGTTCATGAAGAACCACGGCGTCATGGTTTGCGCCCCGAACATCGCCGAGGCGTGGGACGACCTCTATTATCTCGAGCGCGCTGCGGAGGTGCAGTTGAAGGCGATAAGCACCGGGCGACGCCTGTTGCCGGTCTCGCCGGAAATCGCCACCATCGCCGCACGGCAGATGCGGGAGGGGGATCCGGAAAGCGCCAGGCTTCATCTGGAAAGCGTGCGCCGGGTGCTCGACCGGCAGTCGCCGGACTACAACAGCTGAAACGTGCGGGCTGCGGCACTGCGCGCGACAGCTGCCGGACGCCGCCTCAGCGCGGATGCATTTCCTCGCCGTCCTCGTCCTCGTCGCCGATCGGCGCCTCCATGGTGAAGACCACGCCCGTGACGTCGAAGCGCAGTTCTGCACTGCCGCCGAGGCTGTTGGAGAGCACCCGCTCGATCATGCGGGTTCCAAAACCCCGGCTGGTCGGAGGTTCCACGGGAGGGCCGTCGCGTTCTTCCCATGTCAGCTTGAGGCGGTTCAGCGGTGCGTCCGGCATGGCGTGCCAGCGCACCCGGATGCGTCCGGCAAGGTTGGAGAGCGCCCCGTATTTGATGGCATTGGTCGCCAGCTCGTGCAGCGCCATGGCCAGCGTCAGCACGAGATTGGACGACACCTGCAGGTCTGGCCCATCGATGTCGATGCGATTGGGGTAGCTGTCCCAGAACGGATCGAGCGTTGCACGGACGATGCGGCCGAGATCCGCCCCGGCAAAGTTGCCGGACACCAGAAGATCCTGCGCCGCGCCGATCGACTGGAGGCGCGAGGTGATGGCCTTGCCGGCCGCCTCCTTGTCCGGCGCCTGGCGAAGCGTCTGGTTGATCACGGACTGGACCGTCGTCATCAGGTTCTTCATGCGGTGGCTGAGCTCGCGCACGGTGATGGCGCGGGCTTCCTCGGTCCGCTTGCGGTCGGTGATGTCCATCGACAGGCCCGACATCTGCGAGGCATGGCCGTCCGGCTCGTAGTAGACCAGTCCGCGAATATGGACCCATCGCAGCCGGCCGTCCGGAAACACGCAGCGGTGCTCGACGTCGTATTCCTCGTGGTTTTCCACGGCGTTCCGGAACGCGTCGTGGACCCGTGCCTTGTCCTCCGGCAGGACCGCGTTCAACAGATCGTCGACCGAGAAATCCTGGTCCGGCGCAACGCCGAAGTTGGCCTTGCAGTCGGGCGACGCGACGAGATCCATCGTCGCGAGATTGAGGGTCCAGTAGCCGAGATGCCCGGCTTCCATCGCAAAACGAAGCTGAGTCTCGTTGCGTTTCAGTTCCGCCGTCCGCTTCTGGACTTCGCTTTCCAGCAGATCCCGGTCGCGCTCCAGCCGCACGAGGCGGTCGCGTTCCATGGTGACGTCGAGCTGGGAGGCGAAGAAATAGGTCAGCTTGCCCTCTTCGTCGAAGACGGGCGAGATCAGAAGGCGGTTCCAGAAGGGTTCGCCGTTCTTCTTGTAGTTGACGACGTCGATTTCGATCGGATACCGGTTGTCGATCGCATCGCGAACCTTCTGGATGTCCGCGCGGTTCGTCTCGGGGCCCTGGAGAAAGCGACAGTTCCTGTCGATGATCTCGTCACGGCGATAGCCGGTGAAGCGAAGAAACGCGTCGTTGACGAACACGATCGGATTGTCAGGCTTCGACGGATCCGTGATCAGCATGGGCATGCGGGTCGCGCGGACGGCGGCTGCAAAGGGGTCATGCCCGACATCCATGCGGGCAATCTGGGCTTCGATACGCTGATGCTCTGTGACGTCGTTCAATGACTGTCCTCTCGGTGACCTTTCTCCTAGACGGTTAATTCAGGGCGGCCATTAAAAAAAACAATATCCGTGGGAATTAGCTGGGGAAACGGCGCCTTCCTGTATCAGCATTCGACGGATACCACGGTTTGCCAAAAACGACTGCCGCAGCGAAGGCGCGTGCCGGCGCCCGCCCCTTACTTGCCTGCCGAGAGCACGCGTCCGGAGGCATCGTCCAGGGCGCGGCTGGTCCCCTGTCCGTCGCGCTTCAGACCCTTGGCCGTATTGCCACAGCCGGCAAGCGTCAGGACGGAAAGGCTCAGGATGGCGATGAGGATCGGGCGCATGGTCTCTCCTGCACGTGTTTCGAGAAATACTTGGCGAAAAATGTGGCGAGACGCGGATTTTTCAATCCTGCGCCTGTGGCATGTCGGAAAACGGCATTCGCCTGGGTTTTTTTGGCGCAAAGCCGCGGCTCACGTAGGGTGAGCCGGCCAGCCCAAAGCGCCAGGGCTGCTCGATCGCCTTGGTGATGCCGATCCGCGGACCGGCGACAACGTCGACGGGCGTTGTCGCCGCAGCGAGATGGAACGGCGCCGCCAGCAGCGACAGGCCATCATGGCCGATATCGATTCCGAGCGCCTGGCACAGCCGCCCCGGTCCGGCACACAGGAGCCGGGGATTGTCGAGCCCCCGGCGATCCATCATCGTTTCCAGCCCGGCTGTGGGCGCCAGCGCACGCACCAAGACGGCACTGCCCGGACGGCAGACCAGATTGACGCACCAATGAATCCCATAGGACCGATAGACATAGGCATGCGCCGGCGGACCGAACATCGCGCGGTTGCGCGGCGTCGGCCCGCGGAAGCTGTGGGACGCCGCATCGTCCGGCTCGTAGGCCTCCGTTTCCACGATGATGCCGCCGACCCCGTCGACAAGGAAGGTTGCCCCGACAAGGTCTCGTGCGGCGTCGACGGCGGAGCGGTCAAAGAAATCAGGAGACATCATCAGGGTGGCTCTGCCGGTCGCGGTTTCGGACGTGATCGATCTCGAATGGTGTCGCCACGTTAACTCCTGGAACGATCATGGCGCGTTTTCGTTCTCGAACCAAAGGAGATTTTCCATGCGCATCAAGGCTTTCCTGAAAGGTTCACCTTTGTCCACCGTCGGGGGCGCTGCGTTGGCGGCTCTCGTCGTTTCCCTGGCGGTAGTTCCGACCGGGCAGGCCTTTGCGCAGGCGCAGCAGGGAGAATGCGGTGTCGGTACGCCGCAACAGGGGACGGCACCCAACGCCAATCCCGGCAGCGGTTCGCTGACAGAGAAGCTCGACGACTGCAACGGTGTGCTGAAGCCACCGTCGGTGGGCGACGGCGAGATCGTCGAGCCTGCGCCGCCATCCGGGCAGATGCCGGTGATCACGCCGAATGATCTTCCAAAGGATGGAAATTCCGCGCAGCAGCCGTAGATCTCCGTCAAGGACTGGAGAGGGTTTCATGGCAGACGGATATCAGGCTGGACGACAGACGGGCGGCATCGGATCGCGGACGGATAGCGCTGCGGACAACGACACGCGCGGTCGGCTCGCGAAGACCCCGTCCGCCATTCCTTATCCCGGTCTCAAAGACGTGTTCTGGCGGGTCATTGCCGAGATCAGCGAAGACCGGGTGACACTGATCGCAGCGGGCGTGACCTACTATCTGCTCCTCGCGCTGTTTCCGGCTCTTGCCGCTCTTGTTTCGATCTATGGCTTCGTCGCAGACCCCGGCGCGATTGGTGCGCAGGTGACGCTGCTTGCCGACATCGTCCCGACCGGATCGCTCGACATCATCCTCGAACAGCTGAAGACGCTGGCGACACAGAAGACGTCGACGCTTTCGATCGGTTTCGTGTTCGGTCTCGGCGTCGCGCTGTGGAGTGCGCATAACGGCATGCGTGCGTTGTTCGACGCGATGAATATCGCCTACGGCGAGACGGAAAAGCGCGGCTTCTTCAAGCTGACCGGCCTCGGGCTCCTGTTCACGCTCGGGGCGCTCGGCGTCGCGGTGATCGTGATCTCGGCGATCGGTATTTTGCCGGCCGTGCTCGCGTTTCTCTGGCTCGACCGCTGGGTCGAACTTCTCGCGCGCTTCGCACGGTGGCCGCTGATGCTCGTCATCGTCTGCTTCGCCACGATGATGCTCTATCGCTATGGTCCCAGCCGGGAGAGGGCCAAGCTGCGCTGGCTAAGCTGGGGCGCGGCCTTTACCAGCGTCTCCTGGCTCGGTGCGTCGCTCGGCTTTTCCTACTACATCGAGAATTTCGCCAATTATAACGCAACCTACGGCACACTCGGAGCCCTCATCGGCTTCATGGTGTGGACCTGGATGTCGGTGATCATCCTGATCGTGGGCGCCGAAATCAACGCGGAACTCGAGCATCAGACGACGATCGACTCGACCACCGGCCATCCCCGCCCGATGGGCGACCGTGGCGCCTATGTCGCCGACACGGTCGGCGACGCGGTCTCGTGATCCATCAAGCGCGCAGCCGGAAAGAGTGAAAGCGGGCCCGCGACCGGAAACGCTTGGCCGCCCCGGCATCGATGCATAAAAAAGCGATTGTCGCATGCCTGCGGCAATCGCTTTCTGCGTTCTAAACCTGGGATGGCGACCCTTACTGGGGCTTCGTCTCGTTCATGGCAGCTTCGTGATACCAGCTGTCGATGATCACCGGGGAGGCGGGGGCCTCGACCTTGACGTCCGGCACAGTCTTCCAGCCGGACAATCCTTTCAGGCCACCGACAGGAAATTGATAGATCGTCGCCGACTGGCGCTGTGGTGTCATTGGCATGGCATCGGCTCCCTTTTGTGTGTCCGAGATGTATGCGTTCATATGCACATATTTTGCGCTGAATGTCTAAAAATAAATCAATTTCGTGTCGGCTTTTCGCGCATTTTCTGCGGTGGTGGCGATTTTTCCGGTGCGGGCCCGGTTTTCTGCCTGCAAATTCTCTCGTTCAACTCGGTCCGAGCCTTAAGGGTTCCTCACGGCGCCCAGAGGTCGCGCGCATGCGCGACAAGGTGGGTGTTCCCGGTCCACGATCGGGTATGCCGAGTGTCATCGAGACGGATTTTCGAGAATTATCGCTTCTGCTGGCGTCAATGGCCACCAACTGGCACGGCTTGTGCATTCCCTTACGGTCAGAGGATGTCGGCTTCGGGGTTCGCGGTCGCTGTTCTGGATTGCTCACCATTTATGAGAGATTTGCTATGACCAAGTATAAGCTCGAGTACATCTGGCTCGACGGGTACACACCGGTACCGAACCTGCGCGGCAAGACGCAGATCAAGGAATTCGACGCGTTCCCGGCGCTGGAGCAGCTGCCGCTCTGGGGCTTTGACGGTAGCTCGACGATGCAGGCCGAAGGCCGCAGCTCCGATTGCGTGCTGAAGCCCGTCGCTCTCTATCCGGATCCCGCCCGCACCAACGGCGTTCTGGTCATGTGCGAAGTCATGATGCCGGACGGCGTGACGCCGCATCCGAGCAACTCCCGTGCGACGATCCTTGACGACGAAGGCACGTGGTTCGGCTTCGAGCAGGAATACTTCTTCTACCAGAACGGCCGCCCGCTCGGCTTCCCCGAGCAGGGTTACCCCGCGCCGCAGGGTCCGTACTACACCGGCGTCGGCTACAGCAATGTCGGTGACATCGCCCGCGAGATCGTTGAAGAGCATCTGGACCTCTGCCTGGAAGCCGGCATCAACCATGAAGGCATCAATGCCGAAGTGGCCAAGGGCCAGTGGGAATTCCAGATCTTCGGCAAGGGCTCCAAGAAGGCCGCCGACGAAATCTGGATGGCCCGCTACCTGCTGCAGCGCCTGACCGAAAAGTACGGCATCGATATCGAGTATCACTGCAAGCCGCTCGGCGACACCGACTGGAACGGCTCGGGCATGCACTGCAACTTCTCGACAGCCTACATGCGCGAAGTCGGCGGCAAGGCCTACTTCGAAGCCCTGATGGCGGCGTTCGAAAAGAACCTGATGGATCACATCGCCGTCTACGGTCCCGACAACGACAAGCGCCTCACGGGCAAGCACGAAACGGCTCCGTGGAACAAGTTCAGCTACGGCGTTGCCGATCGTGGCGCATCCATCCGCGTTCCCCACTCGTTCATCAAGAACGACTACAAGGGCTATCTGGAAGATCGCCGCCCGAACTCGCAGGGCGACCCCTACCAGATCGCTTCCGCCGTCCTGAAGACGATCTCGGAAGTTCCGACCGAAGGCTACGCCTCGGCTGCTGCCTGATCACGCGGGCGCGCATCGTCGCGCGGCGGGATGGGTCCCTGTGCGAGGTGCGACGCGAACGCTCATCCGCCGGGTTCAGACGAAACAAAGAACGGCGCCGGGAAACCGGCGCCGTTCTTCGTTGACGGGGATACTCTCGACGATTTCCCGACACGCTGTCGGAGCGGCTTTCGGCTGGACCGGCAAAGCCTCGGGGGCAGTCTCGCGATCAAAGCATCGTGTTGGGGCGGGGGCTCGCGTCGTCGTTCTCGCGGCTTGTGTGCCGATCCTTGCAACACGCCGAGGACACACAAAAAAAGCCCTCCGGCTGGGTCAGCAGGAGGGCTCGGCCTTTGCAATCCGGGTCGCGTCACGCCGGACATTCATCCGGCGATCTCATCCGACAATGTCTGGGCGCGTTACGGCGCCGGTGTCGTCGCCGGCGGGGCAGCGGGCGCGGCGGCCGGCATCGTGGCGGCGCTGCCGTCGATGTAGGGCAGGATCTCCATGCCGCCGTGGAACAACATGCTCAGCGCGACATAGAAGATGACGGCAAGGCCGACATAGGCGATCCAGCGATGCTTGTGCAGGAGGTTGGCGATGAAGCTGGCAGCCAGACCCATGAGTGCGATCGAGACGATCAGGCCGATGACGAGCACCGTCGGATGATCCTGCGCAGCGCCGGCGACGGCCAGAACGTTGTCGAGCGACATGGAGACATCGGCAATGACGATCTGCGTCGCCGCCTGCAGGAAGGTCTTGCGAACCCGGGTCTCGTCTGCGGTCGCACCGATGTCGTGGGCGGCGTTTTCATCCGCCTGGCGCAGTTCGCTCCACATCTTCCAGCAGACCCACAGCAGCAGAAGGCCGCCGAAAAACTGAAGGCCGACAATCGCCAGCAGCTGGACGGTGATGGCGGCAAATGCGATGCGCAGCACCGTGGCGGCGATGATGCCGACCAGGATCGCCTTGCGGCGCTGGTCGACCGGCAGGCCCGCGGCGGCAAGGCCGATGACGATGGCATTGTCGCCCGCCAGCACCAGATCGATGGCAATGACCTGCAGAAACGCAGCCAGACCGGCTGCCGTGAAAATTTCCATGTCGGATCTGTCTCCCTCGTGCCGTTCATTCCGAATGACAATTGCGCGTCCCGTTCGCTAAAGCCATTCAAAGCTTCAAGGCAAGGGCAAACCGTCAAGGCGAGGAAAAATCGACGCATTCGCCAGCTTGGAATGCGTCTGATGCTGCCGTGCCGCAATGCTGTGTGCCCGGTTGGGTGCCATCGGTTCGCGTTACCGGCGCAGTGGGTCCACGGCCAGCGTCTCGCGCTGCGTCACCTCATAGAGGGCCGGCTCGATGCTGCTTTTTTCGACGTTGGGAAGATAGTAGAAGTGGACGAAGCCCAGGGCGAGCACGCCGCCTATGACGTTCATGGCCGCAAAGATCAGAATTTCGGAGTCCATGTCGCGTCTCCCTTGGAGAACGCCCCGTTTCGGTCATGGACAGAATGACCCTTTTGCCCGCGGGGCATTCTGTCCGTTCAAGGTCAAATGTCGGCAAGGTCGCTCGCGCATGCATATCGCCCGAAAGTGTGCAGCGGTTCCGGGAAACGACATGCATCAAAACGAAAACGAAAGCGCGTTGCGTGAGTCCTTGCTCATGCAAGGCGATTTAGAGTGCAGGAACCCGGCGCTTGGCCGCCATCAGAAGGTCGAGCTCCGTCGATGAGGGGCCGAACCGTTCATAGAGCCGCTTTGCCTCGTCCGTCTGCAAACCGTAGCGTGCCTGGAACTCCTCCAGCGTGCAGGATTCGCCCCGCACCGTCTTTCCTCGTATTCCCTTCAGATCCGTCATGTCACCGCTCCCTTGCAAGTCGCATCTGTACGCTCGCCTGTGAACGCCTCGATTCCGCCGAAGTTCCCTGAACGATCGGATTTACGATCGAAAGTAAGCTTGAAGTTGCAGTGCTGGCGCAAAGAACCCTCCAGCGGTTCCGGCGCCCGTTCTGTTCGGCTGCGCTGACCCAGCTGCAAGGGCCGTGCAATCCTATCCGCGCGGACGGCTTTCCAAGGCTTTCAGCGCCGCTTGCCCCGCAAACTGCGCCTGCAGCTGAGACGGAAACTTGCCGGTTGCGGGATGCGTGACGCCCTTGAACGTCAAGATGAAGCTTCACGAGCCATCCCGCTGTTTTGCAACCGCAATGCCCGATTTCGACTGATTGACGTCGCCCATCTATTCGTCTCCCTGATTGCCACGCGTCCCTGATTGTCACGTGCAATGGCTCTGATGTCGTTCCATACGGCAAGTTCACCTCGGCGGACATCCCCTTCGCAGCCGCTCGCTTCGATCAACCACGCGACAACGCCGTCTTCGCATGTGCGAAACACATAGCTGCAATGCAAGAATTCCGCTCGTCGCGGTGCGAGAAATTTGTATGATGAACCTATCGAAGCGATGCACCTCCTCCCGCATCGTTTCGACGACCTTGATGATCCTATCCTCCTCCCGGGATCGTCGGTTGTGGTTGCAGCTTCTCCTCCTCCCAAGCTGCCAACCGGAATTGAGAGCCTGCTGCACCTCCTCCCGCAGCAGGCTCTTTTCGTTTGAGGATCCAGGCTACGATCAGCGCGCCCCTCAGCGGCTCCACGTCCGTCATGTCACGAGCGTCCGGGTTACGGCTGTGCCGAACCTGCGTTATCGGCGGAACATTGCAGCAAAACACGCGTTTCCTGCTGTGGTATCGGAAAACGGACGGTCTGGTTGCTAGCCTCAAGATCGACAGCTCAGCTTTGAAGCTTGAGCTTCCAAGCCGAATGGGCAGCGTCCTCGTTTGTGCGCGCTTGTGTTCGGCAAAGCTTCAGCGTCCGACGACCAGTGTGCAGTATCGGCAATCGCCTTGCCGAAGTCTTGTCGAGGAGCGCGTTTTGCCCGTCCGTTATCTCATGTTGGGTGTCATCGGCTTCGTGGTTGCCGCGATCCTCAGCGTCGTCGTCGTCCAGCAGCTGGAGGGTAAGTCCGGCGATCGATCGACGACCCCGCCGGATCCCCTCGTTGTCGCGCCTGACAAGGCTGCCGAGCAGAGCCCGTAAGACCCCACGCATGCCTTGCCGTCACGCGATCGTCGGCGGTCGCCGCGACGTCTGCCAAGCCTCTATCTCGGACGTTATCCCGTTCTCTTCTCGCGTGCGTCATTAGCGCGACCCTGTCGTCAAGGCGGTCACCATGCCACATTTCTACTTCAACCTTGTCGATCACGAGGGTTTTTCCGACGGCGAGGAAGCCTACGCCTTTGCCGATGTCGCCACGGCGCTGGCCGAAGCCGAAGTCGTTCTGGCGGAAATGGCGCTCGACGGGTTGCCGCGAGGGCCTCTCGGAAGGCTCGAAGTCGAGGTTCTCGATGAAGACAGGGTCTGCGTCGGCAAGGTTAGCCTGGAACTGCGTCGGCAGATCTTCCCGCGCTGACATCAAGACCGCCCAAAACGGGCAGATCCTGTGCCGTCAGCGTGTCGTCTTCCCCGGCGTGCCCTTGGGGTTGGCATTGAGGCGGCGCACGGCGTCGATGATCGGCGGCATCAGCAGAGCAGCACCCGCATTCGAGAGGTGGTCATCGTCAAAATAGAAGATCCGGTCCGTCGCAAGGCTGTTGATGCAGCGCCCGGCGACGAAGCTGTCGCAAAAGATCGCGTCGGGCCTGATCTTGGCAAGGCGCGGATGGTCGAGTGTGTCGAACGCGGCGATGACAGCCGCATTGCGCGCGCGATATCGCTCCGACGACGTCCCGAGAGGCTCCGCGTCGTTGCCCGTCATGGCCGCCCGGGCAAGCAGGTCGGGCACGTTCCACCCGGCTTCGGGGATCGGATAGACGAGCACGACGTTGTCGCCGCGATCGAGATAGGCCTTGATGTCCGCGAGGTAGGCGGCGAGGACCCGGTCCTTGCGGGCGGGGTCGTTCTCGCCGCCCATGTCGTCGCGCCGCTCGTAGAGGTCGGCATAGGTGGGCTTCAGCGCCTCGATGCCGCCTTCGCCGTTGTCGAATGCCGTTCCATCGACATAGAGCGACCAGCGGCTGACCATGATGATCGTCTTGATGTCGCTCCGGGCGATGTAATCTTCGACGCCGGTGAAAAAGCGGTTGCAGCGAAGGCGATATTTCGCATTGGAGACGACAAGGCCCGAGAACCCGGCGCAGGAGGAGTGGGAGAGGGCGTAGAGATCGAGTCCGGCGGCCGAGAAGGCGCGCAAAGCCTCGCCCGTGATCGCCCCGGCATGAGAATCGCCGATCAGGATCGTGTCGCTCGTCTGCGTGCCGGGTGTCATGCAGGCGCGCACGGGATGCGGCAGCGTTGCCTCGCCCTTGTCGAACAGACAGGTCGACATGGCCGGATCCGGATGCGCCTGCACGTCGAGCGCCGCCAGTGCGGACGGGGGCAGGCGGAACGACCAGCCGTTGTCTACGCGGCCCGCCGCACCGACCGCCATGAGGAAAACGGCGGCCGCCGCCGTCGCGCCGAGAATGCGGGGCGCGCTGCCGAGGATCCGAATGCGGCCTGTGCGGAACGGGGTCTCGACGAAGCGCCAGGACAGGACCGCGAGAAGCACGGCGGCGACCGTGAGGCTCGTCATCAGAACCGGCGTCGGCTCCGTGAGGCTGCGAATGCGGGCAAAGGCAAACAGCGGCTGGTGCCAGAGATAAAGGCTGTAGCTGATTAGACCGATCCCGGTGAGAAGCGGGAGCGACAGAAACCGATGCACGCGCGTGCCGGGTCCGCCAAAGAGGATGATCAGGGCGGTTCCGCCCACCGGTGCCAGCGTCCAGGCGGACGGAAACGGCGTTCCGTCGTCGTAGAGGAAGACGCCGGCCAGGACGCCAGCGAGGCCGAGAAGCGACAGGGTCTCGTTGGCAGGCTGTTGGCGATGGAGGAGGAAGAGGGCGCAGAGGGAGCCCGCCAGCAATTCCCAGGCGCGCGTATGGGGCAGGTAGAATGCCGCATTCGGGAACGCGATCGCGCCGTAGACTGCAAGGGCAAAGCTGACGAGGGCCGCCAGCAGCAGGACTACGAAGCGGATGCGCGGGCCTGCCCGATGAAGGAGCATCAAGAGGATCGGGAAAACGACGTAATATTGCTCCTCGACAGCCAGGCTCCAGGTGTGCAGCAGCGGCTGCTTCTCGGCGGCCGCGGCGAAATAGCCGCTTTCCTGCCAGAACAGGACGTTCGACAGGAAGAGGCAGACGGCGATGATGCTTTCGCCGAAACTCTTCATCTGCGCCGGGAGCATCCACGCCCAGGCAAAGGGCAGGCAGCAGAGGATGACGGTGAACAGCACGGGCATGATCCGGCGCGCCCGTCGCTCATAGAAGCCGAGGATCGTGAAGGTGCCCTTGTCCTGCGCCGTCGCGATGATGGTGGTGATCAGGTAGCCGCTGATGACAAAGAAGACATCCACGCCGACATAGCCGCCGGAAAACCAGGCCAGGCCTGCGTGAAAAAGGATGACCGGGACGACGGCCACGGCCCGGAGGCCATCGATTTCGGGTCGGTGCTGCATGAAGCTCAAGTCAAGATGCGGAGAAACGGTCAGGTGGGGACACGCCTTCGGCGGCGGATCGGAGTCCGCTGCCGAAGGCGCTTGATGTCCTTTAGATCATAAACGTTTTCGGGATGAAATCCCGCAGCCATGCCTTTCCGACCCGAAATGTCAGGCGCGGAAAAGCTTCCAGCGGTTGGGCCGGAAGGCGATGCGCGTGCCGGGCGCCGCAGCGACGTCGGAAGGCAGCTCGATCTCGATCCGACGCGTGGCGCCAGCGACGTCCAGTTCGACGTGCCGCGTTCCGGCCACCCGTCGGCTGATCGTCACGATCCCGGCGAGACAGCCGCCGCAGCCGTCGAGCAGGTCGATATCGTGCGGTCGAAAATAGAGTTCGGCCGGCCCCTCCGGCTCGCCCGGCGCGCTGACACCGATCGAGCGATCCTCGAGCCAGAGCTGCCCGTTCTCCACGCGCACCGGAAGGGTGTTGGACTGGCCGATGAAGCCGAAGACGAACGGCGAGTTCGGCGTGTCGTAGATCTCGTCCGGCGTTCCTACTTGCTCGATCTGCCCCTTGCTCATGACCACCACCCGATCCGCCAGTTCCAGCGCCTCGTCCTGGTCGTGCGTCACGAAGACGGTCGTGTGGCCGGTGCGGTCGTGGATCTCGCGCAGCCAGCGGCGCAGCTCCTTGCGCACCTGCGCGTCGAGCGCCCCGAATGGCTCGTCCAGCAGAAGAACGTTCGGCTCCACCGCCATGGCGCGGGCCAGCGCCACCCGCTGGCGCTGGCCGCCCGAAAGCTGGGCGGGGTAGCGCTTTTCCATCCCGCCGAGCTGGACGAGATCGATGAGATCTTCGGCACGCTTGCGGATCTCGGCGGCCGGCGGGCGGCGCGACGCGGGACGCACCTTGAGACCGAAGGCGACGTTGTCGATCACCGTCATATGTCGGAAAAGGGCATAGTGCTGGAACACGAAGCCGATATTGCGCTCCTGCACCGTCTTCTTCGAGGCATCGTCGTTCCCGAAGAAAATCATGCCGTCGGTCGGGCTTTCCAGCCCGGCGATGAGCCGCAACAGCGTCGTCTTTCCGGAGCCGGACGGCCCGAGAAGGGCAATGAGTTCACCGGAGCGGATATCGAGCGAAACCTTCTCGAGAGCGGGAAACCGGCCGAATTCCTTGCGAATGTCCTGAACGCGTACTTCCATGAAACCCTGTGCCTTTTCAGTGCTTGCGTGCGGCGGCGATCTGCGCACTGAACTTGAATTCGAGCAGCGACTTGATGACGAGCGTCACCAGCGCCAGAAGCGCCAGCAGCGTTGCCACGGCGAAGGCGCCGATGAAGTTGTATTCGTTGTAGAGAATCTCGACCTGCAGCGGCATCGTGTTGGTCATGCCGCGAATATGGCCCGATACCACCGAGACGGCCCCGAACTCGCCCATGGCGCGGGCGTTGCAGAGCAGCACTCCGTAGAGAAGACCCCATTTGATGTTCGGCAGGGTGACGTACCAGAAGGTCTGCCAACCGCTCGCGCCGAGCGACAGCGCCGCTTCCTCGTCGCTCGTGCCCTGCTCCTGCATCAGCGGAATCAGCTCGCGCGCAACGAAGGGGAAGGTGACGAACACCGTCGCCAGCACGATGCCGGGGACGGCAAACAAGACCTTGATGCCGTGGCTGGAAAGCCAAGGACCGAGCATGCTGTGCGACCCGAAGAGCAGGACGAAGACGAGGCCCGAGATCACCGGCGAGACCGAGAAGGGCAGGTCGATCAGCGTTGTCAGGAACGCCTTGCCCTTGAACTCGAACTTGGCGATGGCCCAGGCGGCAGCGATGCCGAAGACCAGATTGAGCGGAACCGCGATGGCGGCCACCAGCAGCGTCAGCCGGATCGCCGCCCAGGTCTCGGGATCGGCCAGCGCTTCGTAGAAGCGTCCCGGCCCGTTGCGGAAGGCCTCGGTGAAGACGATCGCGAGCGGCAGCACGAGAAAAAGGCCGACGAAGGCGAGCGACAGGGCAATCAGACCATAGCGCGCGAAGCGGCTTTCCGAGGTGGCCGACCGCACCATTTCCGAGGTGGCGCCCGATGCGGGGGCAAGAGCGTCATGTGCCATAACCATACCTCCGCCGGCTCCAGGCCTGGATGGAATTGATGACGAGCAGCATGACGAAGGAGAGGATCAGCATGACGGCAGCGATCGCGGTCGCGGCGGGGTAGTTGAACTCCTCCAGCCGGATGACGATGAGAAGCGGTGCGATCTCCGACACATACGGCAGATTGCCCGCAATGAAGATGACGGAGCCGTATTCGCCGACGCCACGGGCGAAGGCGAGTGCGAAGCCTGTGAGAACGGCCGGCGCGAGGCCCGGCAGCAACACGCGGCTGATGGTCTGAAATCGCGTCGCGCCAAGCGTTGCTGCTGCTTCCTCGACCTCGCGGTCGATTTCTTCCATGATCGGCTGCACAGTGCGCACCACGAAGGGCAGCCCGACGAAGATCAGCGCGAAGACGATCCCGATCGGCGTGAACGCGATCTTCAGCCCCAGCGGCGTCAGCAGGCTGCCGATCCAGCCATTCGGGGCATAGAGCGTCGTCAGCGCGATGCCGGCCACGGCCGTCGGCAGCGCGAAGGGAAGGTCGACCATGGCGTCGATGACGCGCCGCCCGAAGAAACGGTAGCGCACCAGCACCCAGGCCAGCAGCACGCCGAAGACGACATTGGCCAGGGCGGCGACAAAGGCTGTTCCGAAGCTGATCTTCAACGCGTTGAGCGTCCGCTGATCGGTCGCCAGCGTCCAGAACGTGCTCCAACCGAGCGCGCTCGATCGCCAGGCGAGGCCGGAGAGGGGAATGAGAATGATGAGGATGAGCCATGACAAAGTGACGCCGAGCGCCAACCCGAAACCCGGGATGACGCTCGGCTGTCGAAATTGCCACCGCTGAGGGAGGCTTGCGGTCATGTAATCTTATTGCCCCGGCTTGTAGATCTGGTCGAAGACGCCCCCGTCTCCGAAGAATTTCGGCTGAGCTTCCTTCCAACCACCAAATTCGTCAATGGTCGAGAGCTTCACGTCGGCAAACCGCTTGATATCGTCCGGATCGGCCGCTTCCGGCTTGAACGGGCGATAATAATGCTTGGCGGCGATCTTCTGCCCGACATCGGAATAGAGATATTGCAGATAGGCCTCGGCGACCTTGCGGGTCCCCTTCGCGTCGACATTGCCGTCGACCAGGGCCACCGGCGGTTCCGCCTTGATGGAGACCGACGGGGTCACGATGTCAAAACTCTCGGGACCGAGCTCTTCCAGAGAAAGATAGGCCTCGTTTTCCCAGGCGATCAGCACATCGCCGAGACCGCGCTGGACGAAGGTGGTGGTGGCGCCGCGCGCACCCGTGTCGAGAACCGGCACGTGCTTGAAGAGCTGGGCGACATAGTCCTGTGCCTTGGCGTCGTCGCCACCGTTCGCGGCGCGGGCCCAGGCCCAGGCGGCGAGGAAGTTCCAGCGCGCGCCGCCGGAGGTTTTCGGGTTGGGCGTGATGACCTGCACATCGTCCTTGACCAGGTCGCCCCAGTCCTTGATGTTCTTCGGGTTGCCCTTGCGCACGAGAAACACGATCGTCGACGTATACGGCGCGCTGTTGTTCTCGAACTTCGTCTTCCAGTCGGCAGGAATCTTGCCGCTTTCCTTGGCGATGGCGTCGATGTCGGCTTCGAGCGCCAGGGTTACGACATCGGCCTCCAGACCGTCGATCACCGAGCGGGCCTGTTTGCCCGAGCCGCCATGCGACGTCTGGATCGTCACCGTCTCCCCGGTATCGGCCTTCCACTTCTCGGCAAAGGCAGCGTTGAAGTCCTTGTAGAGCTCACGCGTCGGATCATAGGACACGTTCAGGATCGTCTGATCGGCAAAGGCAAAGCCCAGCCCGCCCACCTGAATGCTGGTGGCCAGCAGCGCCACCGTGAAAAATCGGGATATACCCTTTGCGTTCATTGCTCTCGCCCTCCGTCTTGTCGCGAGTAATCTAGCTGGTCTGTCGATTAAGGTAACGAAGAAGTTTGCGCCTGAAAGACCGTTTGGAGAAAAGTCCTGCCGTCGGGTCTCCCGCTTGCGCAAGATTGATGCGACAAGACCGAAGTGGCCGGCAGGAGGACTGCAACATGAGCGACATACTGTGCGAACCGCGGGAGGTTCTCGCGTTCTGGTTCGAGGATGTCGATCCGGAACACTGGTACAAGGCGCATCCGGCGCTGGATGCGGAATGCGACCGGCGTTTTCGTGCAAGCCATCTCGCGCTCTCGCGCGATGTTGCGCCCGCCTGGCGCGCGACGCCGGACGGCCGGCTCGCTGCCGTCATCCTGTTCGACCAGATGTCCCGCAACATCTATCGTGCGTCGCCGCTTGCGTTTGCGACGGACGGTCTGGCGCGTCGCGAGGCCCGGCTGGCCTTGGAGGCGGGCGCAGACCAGGCGGTCGAGCCGGTGCGGCGTGCGTTCTTCTATCTCCCCTTCGAGCATTCGGAGGCCATGCCCGACCAAGACCTTGCGGTCCAGCTGTTCACCGCGCTTGGCGACCCCGTGCTTCTCGATTTCGCCGTGCGCCATCGCGAGATCGTTGCCCGTT
Organism: Rhizobium sp. Leaf384; assembly: GCF_001424065.1. Lineage (GTDB taxonomy): Bacteria > Pseudomonadota > Alphaproteobacteria > Rhizobiales > Rhizobiaceae > Ferranicluibacter. The sequence continues at coordinate 894,725 of NZ_LMQE01000005.1, read as the reverse complement.
TCGGACGCTTCCCGCATCGGAACGCCATTCTCGGCCGCATGCCGAGCCCGCAGGAGGAAGCCTTTCTGTTGCAGCCGGGCTCCCGCTTCTGAGCTCATCCGGACGCATGTTGGCGAAACCGGCTCTGCGTTGCGGCGCGAAGCCCAAAATTCGCCATACCGAGCCGTCAACCGGAACGCGCATGGCGCTCCCCCGCGCCTGATTCTCTTCGGTCGCGTTGCGATCTTCCTGAAGCCTTTCAACACGGTCCGTTGGAGAAGACAGACCCAACCGTGAAAGCATGTGCCTCCGCGATGCCCCGTCTCTTCGTCCTCCTGCTCCTTCTCGTGGCCAACCTGTCGCCGGTATTGGCCCAGCAACCGGCTGCCAGTTCGCCGTCGGCCAATCAACCCGTTGCAACCCAGCCCGCTGCAAGTCAGCCCGCCGCAACTCAGCCCGCTGCAACCCAGCCCGCTGCAACCCAGCCGGCGGCGGCCCCTTCCGCGGCACAGCCTGGCTCCGGACAGCAGGGCTCAGGTCAGCAAGGTTCCGGTAACGGGGCCTCGGAACGCGACCGGACGGATGAGGGGCAGACCGACGCGACGCAGAAGCTGGATGCGGCGCGCAAGCGGCTCGACACGCTGGCCGCGCAGGTCGACAACACCAATGCGGCGGAGACGGGACGCTCCACCCAGGCCAACAATGCGAACGCGGCGGACAACCGGCTGGCCGAGATCAAGGCCCAGGTCGATGACCTGTCGCAGCAGGTGGCCGGCCAGTTGGATGCGGCCCGCACCCGCATCGAACAGATCAAGGGACGCCTGACCGAGATCGGCGATCCGCCGGCCGCCGGTGCCGAGCCCGAAGCGTCGGTCGTGACCGAAGAGCGCAGCCGTCTGGTCAGCGAGCGCAACGCCCTGAATGCGGTGACCGGCACCGGGGAAACCCTCGTCGCCGACGCCAATGCGCTGTCGACGTCGATCACGGAGAAACGTCGCGTGCTGTTCTCCAACACGCTGCTCCGGCACACCGACATCAACCTCGACATGCTGGTGGATGCGGGACAGGCGCTCGTGGTCGAGGGGCGGGCCTTTTCCCGCAACATCGGCAGCTGGCTGACCTTCGTCTTTACCTTCAAGCGCGTGCCGCTGATGTGGGCGCTGTTGCTGTCGCTGTGCTCCGCGCTCGTTCTTCTTGCCGGAACCCATCGTCTCTTCGCGCCGCTGCTCCGTCGCTCCGTGCGCGATCTTCATCCGACCTACATCGCTCGTCTGTCGCGCGCCTTCGGCTCCACGCTGGTGCCGACGATTGCGTCCGCCACCTTTGCCACGACGGCCTTCTTCTTCCTGCAGTCCTTCAATGTGCTGCGCCAGGACATCGCTCCGGTGGTGGTGACCTTCCTTGCCCTATGTGTCGCCCTCCAGTTCGTCTGGACCATCTCGACGGCGGTCCTTGCGCCGGGGCAGGCGGTCTGGCGGCTTGTCCGCGTGTCGGATCGCGGTGCCCGCCTTCTGGTCGCGCTCATCATGGCGATGGCCTTTGCAAACCTCCTCGACTACCTCCTGGAGACGATCAGCGTCACCCTCGGTTCGCCCTTGGTGCTGACGGTGGCAAAAAGCCTGATCGCCTCGATCATCATCGGCCTGCTCCTGATGGCGGTCGCGCTGATCCGTCCTGTCATTCCGCAGGGCGAACCGCTGGACGGGCAGGGACGGCCCTGGCCGCGCGCGATTTCCATCCTGCTGCTGCTGGCCGGCCTCGGGCTCATCACGGCTGCGCTTTCAGGCTATGTCGGGCTTGCGCGCTTCATCGCCACGCAGATCGTCGTCACCGGCGCCATCTTCGTCACCATGTATATCGGCATCCTTACCGGCAAGGCGCTCGCCAAGCAGAACGCGCTCGCCAAGACCGTGGGTGGCCGCTACCTCTCCCATCGCTATCGGCTCGAGCCGATGGCGCTCGACCAGATCGGCCTGGCGGTCGGACTCGGCATCTATCTTCTGGTCGCCATGTTCTTCGTGCCCCTGCTCCTTCTCCAGTGGGGCTTCAAGATTGCGGATATCGAGGCCTGGGCCTATCGCATCTTCACCGAGATCCGCATCGGCACGATCACCATCTCGCTCGTCGGCATCTTCGCCGGCATCCTGCTGTTCGTTCTCGGTTTCGTCGTCACCCGCTGGCTGCAGCGCTGGATCGACGGCAGCGTCCTTGCGCGCAGCCGCGTCGATCTCGGCGTGCGCAATTCGGTCAAGACCGGCATCGGCTATCTCGGCATGGGCATTGCCGGGCTGATCGGCATCTCGGCCGCCGGCCTCGACCTGTCGAGCCTCGCGCTGGTCGCCGGTGCCCTGTCCCTCGGCGTCGGCTTCGGCCTGCAGAACATTGTCTCCAACTTCGTGTCCGGCCTGATCCTCTTGGTCGAGCGGCCGTTCAAGGTGGGCGACTGGGTGATCTCGGGAACCACTGAGGGTTTCGTCAAGCGCATCTCGGTGCGCGCGACCGAGGTGGAAACCTTCCAGCGGCAGACGATCATGGTTCCCAATTCGCTGTTCATCAACGCCTCCGTCGGCAACTGGACACACCGGAACAAGCTCGGGCGGGTGGATATCACCTTCACGGCGCATTCCTCCAACGATCCGCGCAAGGTCGTGGAGTCCTTGCGGGCGGCGGTGACGGGATTGCCGAACATCCTGCGCAATCCGGAGCCGATCATTGTCTTCCGCGGCTTCACGGCCGCCGAACTCGACTTCGAGGTGCGCGTGTTCCTTGCCGACATCCTCCAGGGCGTCTCCGTACGCACGGATGTCCGCATGGCCGTCTTCGAGCGGTTCAAGGCGGATGGTATCGCGCTGGGTGGACCTGCCGCGCCGGAAGTGCCGATCAAGATCTCGCCCGAAGATGCCGAGGTCCTCTCGGCGCTCTTCCAAGGCACGCGATCAGCCGGCGGACGGGCCTCCAGCCAGCTGCCGGGCGATGCCGGCGGCTACGTGGAGCAGCCGGGGGCCGAGCCGCCGGACAGCCGCAGCGACGATGTTCCGGACTCCTCGGAAAGCGGACGCACCGATGCGTTGCGCGGGGAGGAGCTGCGTGCGGATGCCAGGCTGTCCGCTCCGCCGCCCGCGCCCGCCGTGCCCCCTGCGTCGTCGCCCACGCCCGCGTCGCCGGCACGGACAGGAGATGTCGCCGATGGGGGGCCTGCGACAAATCCGGAACCGGGTGCGACCGGCTTGCGCAAAAGACGCCCCGGCCGCACACGCTAGTCGCCCAACACGCCGATCAATGGCTGTCGGCCAACCGTAAGCAAGCCGGCGACCCGGGATGGTCCATGTCGCCGGCTTTCTTCCATTGGTGATGAAAAAGCGACATTGAAGCCTTCGTCTTTTAACGACTGCGAAAACCTTTCTTGCTACCGTTCCTGTCAGTCTAGAAAAGAGAGCGCGCAATGTCGTTTTTCGGTGTGTCGGGGATGTATTACTCCGGAGAGTCCCTGCAACAGCACCGTATTGTGCTCGCAGAAGATAGCAATCTCTTCGCGGCCATGGTGTCGAAGCGTCTCAAGGAACTGCTTGATATCGATGTCATCGTCTGTAAAGACTATGACGAAGTCACCTTTGCCATCGAAAATGCTTCCTTCCCGGCGACGCTCGCCATCTCCAACATCAATCTTCCGGGCGCCGAAAACGGCGAGGCGCTGTCCTATCTCGTGGATATGAGCGTTCCCACGATCGTTTTTACCGGCACCTTCCAGGAAAGCACGCGCGAATCGATCCTTGCCCGGGACATCGTCGACTACATCATCAAGGACAGCGTCTTTGCCGTCGATATGCTGGTGGAATCGGTTTGCCGCTTTCTCACCAATCATCGCCATCATGTCATGATCGTGGATGACAGCCCGACGGCGCGGGCGCTTCTCACCTCGCAGCTGAAGCGGTTCAACTTCCGCGTCAGCACCGCCGACTGCGGAGCGACCGCACTGGAATTGCTGAAGCGGCATTCGGATATCGGGCTCGTCATTACCGACTACAACATGCCGGACATCGACGGCTTCGAGCTGACGCGGCGGATCCGGGGGGCCTATGGTCCCCATCAGCTCCGGATCATCGGCGTCTCGTCCTCCACAAACCGCCTTCTGTCGGCACGCTTCCTCAAGGCCGGCGGCAATGATTTCATCATGCGGCCCTTCGTCAACGAGGAGTTCTACTGCCGCGTCAACCAGAACCTGGACACGCTGACGAAGATCCGCACGCTTGGCACGCAGATGGCGCTCAGCGCCTGATCCGGCCAGACGCTTCCTCTCTCCCGACATGACAAACGCCCGGCTTCGGGCGTTTGCTGTTTCTGCTGGCCGGGATGTCTCCGCACCACTTGTCCGACAAAGATTTCGATTGCGGTACCGCTTTTGCGGGTGGCGTTAACGGAACACAAAAGCCTTCGTGGTAAGTCAGATAAAACATAACAGTTCGTAACCTCGCACTAGCGATGGTTGGGATCTTGGAGGAGCAGAACCGGCTGACGGTAGCCTGCTCGATAAGGGTGGGGACCTTGACGTTCAGCAAGCAAGAGGCGAGGGGGGATGCCGCGTTCAGCATGGGCGGCCGGCACCTTCTGCTCATCGAAGACTCGCGCGTCTTCTCGACGCTCATTCGACACGAGATCCAGGATGGCCCGGCCCTGACGGTGACGCACTGCGCATCCCTCGGCGATGCGAAGCGGGCGCTGGAGTGCCAGAATTTCGATGTCGCCGTTCTCGATCTCAACCTGCCCGACGCGCCGAATTGCGAGGCGCTGGACCTTGTGCTCGCGCACGGCATTCCCGCCATCGTCTTCACCGGCAGCTTCAACGACAGCACGCGCGAGCGGGTCATGGCGCGGGGCGTGATCGACTGCATCATCAAGAACGAGCGCGACTCGGTCTCGAACGTCGTCGCGACCGTCAATCGCATTCTCAGCAATGCCGCCACGCATGTGCTCGTCGCCGATGACGATCCGCAGCGCCGTCAGGCGATCGCCGCTGTGCTGCGCGAGCAGCGATTCCAGGTGGCGGAGGCCGGCTCGGCGGCAGATGTTCTCAACGCCGTCATGGATGGTCGGGTCGATCTCGTCGTCTGCGAGCATGCGGCGGGCGACCTGTCTGCGCAGCAGCTGCTTGCCGGCATGCGCTCCTATGAGGCGGAGACGATGGTGCCGGTGATCGCGGTGGCCTCGCAGGCCACGCGTGGGGACGCCGCCCGGTTCCTGAAGGCTGGCGGCGCCGATTTCATCGAACGGCCGTTCGATCGCGACGAGTTTTTGGGCCGCGTCAACCGCTCCATCACCGTCCATCAACGCATCAGTTCGCTGCAGCGGCTTGCCTCGCGCGACTATCTGACGGATCTCTACAATCGGCGCTTCTTCTTCCAGGAAGGCCCGCGCATCGTCGAGAAGTGTTTTCGCAGCAAGGCGGGGTCGTCGATCGCGATCCTCGATATCGACCATTTCAAGCGCCTCAACGACACGTTCGGCCATGAGGTCGGCGATCTCGTCCTGAAGGCCGTCGCGCGGACCCTGCGCAATTTCGTCTCCAGCGATCACCTTCTGGCGCGGCTCGGCGGCGAGGAGTTCGGCGTGCTGTTCGATGGCCTGGATATCGAAGCTGCCACGCTTTATTGCGAACAGCTGCGCGAGACGATCGCCCGCACGCAGGTTGTCACCGATGACGAGGATCTGTCGATCACGGTGTCGATCGGCCTCGCCCCGATCGAGCAGCGCGAAGTGTTCGACAACTATCTGCACGCCGCCGACCAGTTCCTCTACATGGCAAAACACGCTGGCCGGAACCGGATCGTTTCCGAACTGACGATGATCAACACCATGGCGTCGTAGGGCAAGCTGCAGGGGCGGGCGACGACGTCGCGCCGTTGAAACGTCAGGCCGAGCGGGCCGTCTGCGCCAGTGTCACCTTGCGGTCGGCACGCTCCTGCTGCGGCGACCGATTGTAGAGTTCGCGATAACACTTGGAAAAATGCGACGCGGAGACGAAACCGCAGGCTACGGCAACCTCGACCACCGGCATGGCGGACTGGACGAGGAGGTGACGCGCGCGGTCCAGACGGATTTCCAGATAGTAGCGGGCAGGGGAACGGCCCATTTCCTGCCGGAACAGCCGCTCGATCTGGCGTCGCGAGAGGCCGGCGCTGTCGGCCAATTCCAGCAGGGAAAGCGGTTCGGCCAGATGGCCTTCCATCAGTTCGATGATCGACAGGACCTTGGCGTTCTGCACGCCGAGGCGGGCCCGCAGCGGCAGGCGCTGACGATCGTGCGGGCCGCGGACCCGGTCGGTGAGCGCCTGTTCGCAGACGCGGTTCACGAGATTCTCGCCGAAATCCTGGTCGATCAGGTTCAGCATCATGTCGAGCGAGGCCGTGCCGCCAGCGCAGGTGTAGATGTTGCTGTCGATTTCGTAGAGATCCGCGAAGACGTCGACCTGCGGAAAAGCTTCGGCAAAGCCCGGCAGGTTTTCCCAGTGGATCGCACAGCGCTTGCCGGTCAGGAGGCCGGCCGAGGCCAGCACATGGGCGCCCGTACAGAGACTGCCGACGGCGACGCCGCGATGATAGACCTCTCTCAGCCAGGCATTGACCGACTTGTTCTGGAAATCCTCGACGAAGACGCCGGAGCAGACCAGCACCATCGATGGCCGGCTTTCGCCGCCGAGATTCTTGCGCTCGTCGGCAACCGACGAATTGACCTCGAGCGCGATGCCGCTGGACGAGACGACCTGTGCACCGTCCGTGGAGGCGAGCCGCCAGGAATAGGCTTCGTAGCCAAGCATGCGGTTGGCGATCCGCAGCGTTTCAATCGCCGCGGCGAACGGCAGCAGCGAGAAGTTGGGAACAAGGAAGAAGACCAGCGAGCGCTTGGCGGTAAGCGACATGTTCACAAGCATATCTCCATGCAGGGCGTATGGTCATTCGTCGCGCACGTTCGACCGGCGCGCTTGCCTGAATGCGACACTGGCATGGACGGACACGACTGCCAAGAGAATTAATTTGCGACATGCCGCAGCATGCCTCAAAAAGTATCCTCGGTTCGTGCAACTGCCCAAAAATGCTGCTTTGCAGCATAAATTCGGAGGGTCGGCCGAAAGGGTTGATAGCCACTTACTGTGTTGATTGCTCTGTTTGCGACGCTTAGCGGACGGGCGCTCTGTCGGAAACAGGCAATGCGCTCAGGTCGCCCTGATCGAGGTCATCGCGACGGAAAAAAGGCGTTTCGCTGGCTGGCGAAACGCCTGGGATTGTCTGTCAACGGCTCCGCTCGGCGAGCGGACATCGGCCCGTTTGACCTCGTCCTGCTGGGACCTTTCGGCATGGGCATCACAGTGTCCGTGTGTTCCGCCTGTCGGTCGTGGTGTCGGTGGTCGAGGGAAAGCCGATATCCTTGAGCGTATCATAGGACAGCGACGCCAGGGCACGCTCGGAGCGTCGATCCTGCCAGATCTTGACGAGGCGAGCGGCAAGCGTCAGTGCGCCGGCACGGCTGCGGGTTCCCGATGACGCGGGCGTGAGGGAAGGCGAAAGGCTGAAATACGACATTGCACTGGTTCCTTTTGAAGGTGTTCGTCAAAAGGTCGCGACCATGAGAAAGATTGCCGCAACCCGGTTCATCAATCCAACGAATAGATTTGATGCGTCAGTTCAGTAATCTTGATGGGCTGGTCGTCGGCCATGCCGACGTCCTGGCGCACGATGTCCGGCAGGACCCGAAGTGTCCGGCACGTGGCCGCGCGTGCAGCAGCAAGCCTGTGCCGCGCGATCACGCCCTCGACGTAGCATTGAAGCGCACCCAGAGGCGTTCGCTGCGCGCGCTTCACGGCTGGTCGAGGCTGCGTCTGGAGAAAGAGAATGTTGCTGGTCATATCGCGTCTCCGATGTCTGCATCTTGACAATGCGCCGGGGCGAAGGTTCAATCAAACGATATGAACTGATGGTATAGTTCAGTTTTTCTGATGATGGAGACGTCATGAATATCGCGATGCGGCACGCGCTGCCGATGCTGGAAATCGATGTTCTCAAGACCTTCGTTGCCATTGCCGAAACCGGCAACTTCACGACGGCCGCCGAGGCCGTCTACCGCACGCCGTCGGCCGTCTCGATGCAGATCAAGAAGCTTGAAGACCTGTTGGGCTGCGCCCTGTTCCTGCGGGACGCACGCTCGGTGTCGCTGACGCCGAAGGGAGAGGTGCTGCTGGGTTTTGCCCGCCGCATGCTGGCGCTGAACAACGAAGCCGTCACACGCTTCCTGATGCCCGACATGCAGGGTGTCGTGCGGCTCGGGGCGCCCGAGGACCTCGGCGAGCGCATCCTTCCCGATGTCCTCAAGCGGTTCGGCGAGACCTTTCCGAATGTCACCGTGGATGTGATGATCGGGCAGAGCAACGTCATGCGCAAACGGGTCGAGGAACGGCGCATGGACATCGTCATCTACAACAGCTTCCCGAGCGAGACCTTGCGGGAGGGCGAGGTGCTGATGCAGGAGCGGCTTGTCTGGGTCGGACGGCGGTGCGGCACGGCACATCTGCGCGAGCCGCTGCCGGTCTCGATGTGGGAAGATGGCTGCGTCTGGCGCGCCGATGCGATCGACAAGCTGACCAAGGCGGGGCGGGCGCATCGCGTCGCCTTCCTCAGTGCGCACACGACAGGCCAGAAAGCAGCCATCCTTGCGGACCTCGCGGTCGCGCCCTTGCCCCGCTATCTTGTCCAGGGAGATCTCGTGGAGTTGGGCCCCTTGGAGGGGCTGCCGGGTCTCGGCACCTACAATATCGGCATCCAGATGATCGAGGATGCCTCGGCGCCGGTCCTTGCCGTGGCCGAGCACGTTCGCGCCGCCTGCCTCGCTCTCGTCTAAAGCACGTTGCGTGAAAAGGATTCACGCAACGTGCTTTACGGTCTTAATTTGATGCATGTCGTTTCCTGAAACCGCTGCACACTTTCGGGCGACATGCATTGGGCGCTTGTCGCCCGACCTTCCGGCAGGCTTGCCTTGTCGGTCAAACCGAGATGCCGGTCAGGCACCGTCGGTGGTCTTCTTCAGCCAGCGCAACACGCGGATCTCGTCGTCGTTCATCCAACGCGTCATCTTTTCGCTCGTGCTGCGGCGCTGGGCGCGCAAGATGCGGAGCTCGCCGTTTTCGAAGTCCTCGAATACCTTGGGGTGGATGTAGGAACTGCGGCAGACCGCACGGGTGTTTACGAGAGCCGCCGCGATTCCATCGACCGCTTCGTTGATCTGGCGCTTGCGCTGCCGCTCGCTTTCTGCGGGCTCCACGGTGGACAAAGCCGTCGCCGCCATCTGGGTCGCCCCCCAGGTCCGGAACTGGCGGGAGGTGAACTCGCCGCCGGTGGCCTCGCGAATATAGGCGTTCACATCCTGCGAGCGGATTTGATGGCGGTCGCCGTCTTCGTCCAGGTACTGGAAGAGCTGCTGGCCGGGAAGCTCCTGCAGCGAGCGGATGATGCGGGTGATCCGGCGGTCGCTGTGGCTGAGGCGCCATTCCTTGCCGGATTTTCCCTTGAACTGAAAATGCACGCTCGATCCGGAGACCTTGACGTGGCGGTTCTTCAGTGTCGTCAACCCGTAGGAACCGTTCTCCTCGGCATAGACGGTGTTGCCGACGCGTATGAAGAGATGATCGAGCAGCCAGACGATCGTCGCGAGCGCCTTTTCCATGCCGGGCGTACGCATGCGCAGGTCATGATCGACGCGTTCGCGAACGTTCGGCAGTCGCGCGGCAAAGGCGGGAAGCAGGGCGAATTTCGCCTTGCCGCGTTCTGCGTGCCAGTCCGGGTGGTAGCGATACTGCTTGCGGCCCCGCGCATCCTTGCCGATCGCCTGCAGGTGCGTCTGCGGATCCGGCGAGATCAGAACCTCCGTATAGGCGGGCGGGATGGCAAGGGCCGCGATGCGGCCGACTTCGGCCGTATCCGTGATGCGTTGACCATCCGGTCCGTAATACAGAAAGCCGTTCTTGCCCTGCTTGCGCGTGATCCCCTCGTCGAGCCGCGAGAGGTAGACGAGCTCGGGGCTCGGCGTACCCTCCGGCTCTCCGGCGGTGCGTTTCTTGCCGACCGAAGCGGCGATGGATGCTGTGATCTGGTCCACGATATCGAATGAACTTGGAGAACGCAGGGAAGTTCCGGCGGCATCCGCGGTTTCATGCCTGCAAGAGACACCATTCCCAAGCTGAAGATTCTGGTGTTTTCCTCGAGACGCCGTGAACTTTTTCGGGGTCCGCGCGTTACCAGACCGAAGACACCTGTCTTTCCCCATCTGGCGTTATTCAAGGACCCAAGCCATGACCGCAAAGACCATCGCTACTGTCGGCATCGTACTCGCTTCTGTCGTTTCGCTTTCCGCTTGCGGCAACACCATCCGCGGCATGGGCAAGGACACGGCCAACACCGTGAACGCCACACAGGATGCAGGCCGTAGCGTCGAACGCGCTGCCAACTGATCGACCAGACATCCTCTTCATGCAAACGCCGGCGACCTTGAGTCCGCCGGCGTTTTCGTGTCTCGTACCGTTTTTCATCGCGTATCATGGCGCTAAACGATTGTCTGAAGCCTATGATTCTCAAGCTCTTATCGGCGCTTCTTCTCATGCTGTCCATCGCTCAAGAGTCTCGCGCGGCCTGTCGCGTCGTCCGGCACCTCGATACGGACTATGCCGTCTGCGATGTCGATCCCCGCGCCGCATCGCTGCGGGTTTTCCATGCCGACGAGAACGGGCGCGCCTACGCCGGCTTCACGGCGCTGAAGACCGACCTGCTGCGCGATCAGACGCGCCTCGATTTTGGCATGAACGGCGGAATGTACGAGAAGGACCTGTCGCCCGTCGGGCTGCTGGTCATCGACGGCATCGAGCGAAAGCCGATTGCGGCCGGCGAGGGCTGGGGCAATTTCTATCTGCGACCTAACGGCATCTTCGCGCTTCAGGATGGCAGGGCGATCGTGCGGGAGACGCAAGCCTATCGCCGCACGATGACGGCGACCCCGGACTTCGCGACGCAATCCGGGCCGATGCTGGTCATCGACGGCGCCATTCATCCCGCCTTCAAGCCGAACAGCGACAGCCTTCAGGTCCGCAACGCCGTGGGGGTCGATCCCGGTGGCGTGGTGCACTTTGCGATCTCGCTGTCGCCGGTGCGCTTTCACGATATCGCGACGCTTTTCCGCGACAGTCTCGGCTGCCCGAATGCCCTGTTTCTCGACGGGCACATTTCCAGTCTTTATGCGCCGGAGATCGGTCGCATCGACGAGACCTATCCCATGGGGCCGATTATCGCGGTGACCACGCCCATGTGGCACGGCGCCGGCTCGTCCAGGGCGACCCACTGACGTTGAGACCGCAGGCTCACGCCTTCGGAAATGCGCGCTCCAACCCACCCGACTTGGTTAGGCCGTTGCGAAAGGCCTGATAGGCTGCGTGCTGGGACGAGCGCGCCGCCTCGGTCAGGCGGATCTGCAGACGGGCGGGGGCGGCATGGCCGATCCAGAGGCCGCGTTGTTCCAGCTTCAGCGTGTGCAGGAAGCGCGCGCCGGCCGAGCGGTCGAGGAACCGGTGGAGACCGTCGATCAGGGCATCGTCCTGTTGCGGGTTGTCCATCATCAGGGACAGGAAGGCGGTGTCCGCGGCCTGCAGGCGTTCGATGACATCGGCGACGGCATCGCGGTCTGTCGGTGTCGGCTGCTGCATCGGGCTGCTGGTTGTCTGCGTGTACATGGGGTCCCCTCAAGCCGGTTGTCGCGTCTTCATGCCATGCGAGGCTGAAGCCGGACTGGAGCCTTGAAGCGCGCGGCCACGGCTCAGAGGGCTGCCTTCACCTTTGCCACGATGTCCGGCGGCAACCAGTTGCTCCAGACGGGTTCGAAGGTCTTGAGGAAAAACTGTGCGGCTTCCGTCCGGTTGCCGTCGGTCTGGTCCATGTGGGCAAGCACGCTGTTCACCGTCTGATTGTCCCATTGCCGTTTCGCCAGATAGACCATGGGTGCGGAGCCTGCCTTTTCCGGCACGCGTCGCGTGACGATCGTATAGACATCGGTGGTCGGGTAGCCGTTCACGACGGGCGCGCTGCAGTCGGGCACGGCGGTGCAGCTGTTCCACTCCGCGCGGTCGTGGCCGACCCCGAAGGACAGCTTGACCATTTCGTATTTGCCGAGGATTGCGGTCGGCGCCCAGTAGTAGCCGAGCCAGCCCTTCTTGTCCGCGAAGGCCTGCGCGATGGAGCTGTCGAGACCGGCGGCGGAGCCGGAATTGATCAGCTCGAACCCGGCCTCGTCTCCCTTCAAGGCCCGATACAGGTTGGCGGTCGGGATCTGGCAGTTCCAGTCCGAGGGGCAATTGTGGACCGCGCCCTTGCTCTCGTCCCGCGGAGACGGAAAAAGATCGGGATGCTTCAGCGCATCCTGCACGGTCTTGATATCGGGATGGGCGTCGCTGACATAGCGCGGGATCCACCAGCCTTCGACGCCACCATCGGTCAGGACGCGGGTGGTTTCGATCAGCCTGCCATCGCGCAGCGCCTCGTCGAGCGGCCTCTGCAGCGATGCCGCCCAGATCTCCGGCGCGATATCCGGTCGCCCCTCCGCATCCATCGAGGCGAAGGTCGGCATGGTGTCGCCGGGCACGAGCTCGACCGTGCAGCCAAAGCCCGTCTCGAGAATGATCTTGTCGATATGGGCCATGATGGCGGCCGAGCCCCAGGTCATCTCGGCGATCGACAACGTCCCGCAGCCGGCAGCCCTTGCAGGCGTGCCGGAGGTCAGAAGGGCGATGCCCGCAAAAATGCCGAGCGCTGTGACAAGGCTCGCGCAGAAGCGCGCGCTGATCCGCGCCTCGCGCATCTTGCGACGCGTCCTCGTCCGGCGGATCCCTCCGCCGGCGGTGCCTGGCGTCTTGCTATGGTATCTTTCCGACATTTTCCGGATCCTCTGCCACGGATCATCGCCGTCGTCTGTTTGGCAGCCTAGAACCTCCACAACAGAAATCAACCGGGGATCTCGATGTGCATCCTCGAGATCTGCTCACAACCCCTTGAACTTTAAGTCTTTCAAATGTTCGATAGGACGAACATTTTTCTGCCGCTCCCTCACCGGTGAGCCCATGTGAAGCAGGTACTGCGATCTGCCGGGTCGTTAGCCCTGCGACGACCGCTGCACAAAACCGGAATCACCCGTCAGCCAGGTAACGCTCTGGTAACCCTCTCGGCCTAAGGATAGGAGCGTGGCTGGTGGCAGCGGCACTGTCGGATCAGGTTTTGCGTCCCGGCAATCGGCCAGCCTTTCGGCATCCGTTCGATGCCTCCGCTTGACCGTCCCGCGCCGTGCGTTCTTCGGCGTCCAGGACGGAAAACCGCAGGGCTTCGGCTGCTGCGGTTTTTGCGCGTGGAGGAACCGTCGGGCTCCATGGCGTGCGATGCCGCCGGGTGCTATCAGGCCGCATGGCAAGAACGATCATGCTTCAGGGGACAGGTTCGGATGTCGGCAAGACGGTGCTCGTCGCCGGTCTGTGTCGGATCGCGTCCAATCGCGGCTGCCGCGTCGCCCCTTTCAAGCCCCAGAACATGTCCAACAACGCCGCCGTTTCGGCCGACGGCGGCGAGATCGGCCGAGCGCAGTGGCTGCAGTCGCTGGCCGCCCGCATCCCGTCCTCGATCCACATGAATCCCGTTCTCCTGAAGCCGCAGTCGGAGACCGGCAGCCAGGTCGTCGTCCAGGGCAAGGTGGCCGGGCAGGCGCGGGGCCGCGACTATCAGGCGATGAAGCCGAAGCTGCTCGGTGCGGTGCTCGAGAGCTTCGAAACCATCCGGGCCGGTCGCGATCTCGTGGTGGTGGAGGGCGCGGGTTCGCCGGCCGAGATCAATCTGCGGGCCGGCGATATCGCCAATATGGGCTTTGCAACCCGCGCCGGGGTGCCCGTCGTGCTGGTCGGCGACATCGATCGCGGCGGCGTCATCGCGTCGCTGGTGGGGACGCATGCGGTGCTGGCGCCCGAGGATCGGGCCATGGTCACGGGATACCTGATCAACAAGTTCCGCGGCGACGTGACCCTCTTCGATGACGGCATCACGGCCATCGGTGGCTATACCGGCTGGCCCTGTTTCGGCGTCGTGCCCTGGCTGAAGGCCGCGCGCCAGCTGCCGGCAGAGGATTCCGTGGTGCTGGAGCGCCTGTCGCGGGGAACGGCGCGCGCCCTGACGATTGCCGTGCCGCTCTTGCCACGTATTGCCAATTTCGACGATCTCGATCCGCTTGCGGCGGAGCCGTCGGTGGATCTTCGCTTCATCCGGCCGGGGGAACGGTTGCCGGACGACGCTGCGCTCGTCATTCTTCCCGGTTCGAAAGCGACGATCTCGGATCTGGCCGCGCTGAAGGCCGCCGGCTGGGACCGGGACCTGGGGTCGCACCTTCGTCGGGGCGGGCGCGTGATCGGCCTTTGCGGCGGCTATCAGATGCTCGGGAAAAGCATTTCCGATCCGCTCGGCATCGAGGGCGGCGCTTCGACCGTCGACGGGCTCGGTCTGCTCGACGTGGCGACGGAGATGGCCCGCGAGAAGGTGGTGCGCAACAGCGGCGCCCGCTCCACCGAATATGACGTGGGACTCGAGGGTTACGAGATCCATCTGGGCAAGACGACGGGGCCGGACGGCGCGCGTCCGCCCGTGATGATCGGCGACCGGCCGGACGGTGCCGCATCGCCGGACGGTCGCGTCATGGGCACCTATCTCCACGGTCTTTTCGGCAATGATGCCTACCGTGCCGCGCTGCTGCGCAGCTTCGGCATCGAAGCGGAGGCCTTCGATTATCGCGGATCCGTGGACGCCGCGCTCGATGCCGTGGCCGGAGAACTGGAAGCGGTTCTCGATCCCCATTGGCTCGACGGATTGATGTCTCGCTAGACCTTCGGCATCCTTCTGTCTGAAATCGAACTACAATTCACCCGATGCCTCGCGGCGGCGGCGGTCCAGTTCCTCGCTGTAGCGGCGCAGGGTGTAGCTCTCCGTCAGCACGCCGACGACGCGACGTTCGATCAGATTGTTGCAGACGGCGAGAGCGTCGCTCTCGGTCTTGTCGAACAGGGTCGCCGCCTGCCGGGCGTTCATGTTCGGCTGCAGGAAGTCGTTCGGCAGCTTGATATAGTCCTCGATCCCCTTGCCGGCGGCGTCCTTCTCCACCGGGCTGGCATAGACCTCGGGAATGAGGATCACGCCGGCATAGCGGTTGCTGTCGTCGACGACGATGGCGCGCTGGGCCGAGCCGAGCGGGAAGTCCACCTTCAGCTCATCCAGCGTCGCCTTGGCGTTGATCGTGCGGACGTCGGGGCGCATCAGTCGGCCGACCGTCAGATTGCGGATCCAGCCGACATCGTGGGCGCTGCGAATGCTCTCGCCGCGCAGGTGAAAGCGCCAGGTGGCAAACGAGTAGCCGAAGGTGGTGCGCACGACCAGCGATGAGGTGATGACGGCGGCCAGGACGAGGGCGGTGATGGGAAAGTCGCCGGTGATTTCGAGAGCCAGGAAGGTCATGGTCAACGGACCGCCGATGATGGCGACCGCGAGCGAGCTCATGCCGACCACGGCATAGATGACGGGTGTCAGCGTCGTATCGCCGAAGACATAGGGGACGAGGTCGGCAAAGACCTTGCCGAGCAGCGCGCCCATGAACAGGGAGGCGAAGAACAGTCCGCCGCGAAAGCCCGAGCCGATGGAGACCGCCGTCGCGATCGATTTCAGCAGGAACAGGCCGACGAGCATGGCGATCGGCGTCGCATGCGAGAGGTTGAGATGCAGGGCCCCATGCCCGCCTGAGAGAACCTGCGGCGAGATGGTCGCGAGCAGGCCCACGACGATGCCGCCGATGGCCGGGCGGATGGGGGCGGGGATCGAGCTCTTGCGCGCGACCTCTTCCGTCAGGGACACGCCCTTCATGATGAGAATGGCGACGCCGGCCGAAAGGGCGCCGAGAAGGATGGCCGGCACGTAGTCGCCGGGAACGACATCGCCGAAGGCGCCGATGTCGATGGTGAACTCGTCCCCCCAGAGAAGGCGCGTCACGAGATTGGCGACAAGCGCGGAAACCACGACCGGGGTGAGGGACGCGATGGTGTAGGCGCCGATGATCAGCTCGAACGCATAGAAGGCGCCAGTCAGCGGGGCATTGAACGCGGCCGCGATCGCGCCGGCCGCACCGCACCCGAGCAGCGTGCGCAGGTCGTTGCGCCGCAGCTTCAGATTGACGCCGATCTTCGAGGCAAGACCGGAGGCAAGCTGGGTATAGCCGGCCTCCAGGCCCACCGAAGCGCCGAAGCCGTTGGAGACGAGGTTCTGGACCGCCACCACGATGCTGTCGGTCAGCGACATGCGCCCGCCGTGCAAAGCATTGGCCTCGATCGGGTCGACCATCGCTTTCTTGCGCCAGAGCGCGAGCCCCATCATCAGCAAGCCCAGCAAGAGCCCGCCGACGATCGGCGCCATCAGGACCGAGATCTCGCCCTGAAGATCGGCCGAGCTGACGCGTTCGTAATCGGAGATTCCGAAGATCAGCTTGTGAAGCTGCAGCGAGATGAAGCTCATCGCGATAACGGCGAGCCCCGAAGTGAGGCCGACGACGATACCGGCGACCAGCAGCCCGATTTCGCTGCGTCGGGCAAAGATGCGCCATTCCGAGAAGGTCACGGATTTCAGCGCCAAACGCTTCACGCGGGCAAGGGTCAGCGATTTCAGGACGTCAAGCATGTGAGGCGCGATCTCGTCGGGCGTCCGGGACAGGGGAACGCACTGAGCTTCGGGTCGGGCGAAGTCCGGACATAGCGCGGATGATTGACTTGATCCAGCGACGCGCCTAATCTTCGCCGATGGATGGTTCCCGTGCGGCGTTTGTCGTTCGGGAGTAAATGGGAATGCGGAGGGATGGACCCACACAGGGCATCCTCATCGCAGCCGACCCCGCGACTGTAGAACGGTCAGGGTTCGCCATCCGGTTTTGTCCGGGGACGACGGATCATGCCGCGTGGTGCGGCTGGCGTCTTCCGAAGGGCGAGGCCGGAAAAGCCACTGAAGCAGCGATGCGAGCAACCGGGGTCGGACGCCTCCTTATCTACGAATCGTCCACCTCTTCGACATCGAGCCGGCCGTCAAAGGCCGGGTTCCTGTTTTGGGAAGGCGAGGCGGACCCGTTCTCAGGGCTATTGCCCTGGGTGACGCCGTGAGCCAGGAGACCTGCCAGCCACACCGCGCCGCATCCTCATGATGCAGCGTTCCAGCGCCAGCACGGAGGTTGTCGTGGCACACGAAACGTTCGCCCACCGGGTCACACCGGCCGGCGGTTATAACCTATGCGCATTCGCCCGCGATCGGGACGATGTCGATGCGAGCCCCGGATCGTCCACGCTGTCGCGTGGCGGGCGGATGGCCGACGGCGGTTTCGATCGACGCGCAGACGACCGGCGCGCCCCTGGTGCACATGGCGCTGCTCCGCATATCCTTGGCCCACATATCCTTGGCCCACATATCCTTGGCCAGTATCACCCTGGCCCGGATGGTCTCGGCCCGCATGATCCCGGCCGGAGCGGCGGGGTTCCCCTGACATCATGATGCCTTCCCTTCACGGCACCACGCTCGTGCTCGGTGGCGCACGCTCGGGCAAGTCGAGCCTTGCCGAGCGTCTGGCCACGGAAACCGGTCTCGTCCGGCATTACATCGCCACCGGTCGCGCCTTCGACGAGGAGATGCGCACGCGGATCGACGCGCATCGCGCGTCGCGTGGCGATCTCTGGACCACGCATGAAGAGCCGGTCAATCTCGTCGGCCAGCTCTCGGCCATCGATGCCGTAGGCTGCGTTGTGCTGGTCGATTGCCTGACGCTGTGGGTGACGAATCTCATGCTCGAGGAGCACGACGTCGCCGCGGAAGCGGCGCGTCTCGTTGCGAGCCTTCCGGCGCTTCGCGCCTCCGTCATTTTCGTTTCCAACGAGGTGGGTCTCGGGATCGTTCCCGACAACCGCATGGCGCGCGCGTTTCGCGATCATGCCGGCCGTCTCCACCAGCAGGTCGCGGCGCAGGCGCGCGACGTCTATTTCGTAGCGGCAGGATTGCCGCTCAAGATGAAGGGCTGATCCATGACGAATTCTCATCCGGGCGCAAAGATCCCCGCAACCGTCATCACCGGGTTTCTCGGTGCGGGCAAGACGACGATGATCCGCAACATCCTGGAAAATGCCGAGGGGCGACGGATCGCGCTGATCATCAACGAGTTCGGCGACCTCGGCGTCGATGGCGACGTGCTGAAGGGTTGCGGGGCTGAAGCCTGCAGCGAGGACGATATCATCGAGCTCACCAATGGCTGCATCTGCTGCACCGTGGCTGACGATTTCATTCCCACCATGACCCGTCTCCTCGAGCGGGAGGGCCGTCCGGACCATATCGTCATCGAGACCTCCGGCCTTGCCCTGCCGCAACCCCTGATCGCTGCCTTCAACTGGCCCGACATCCGCACGCAGGTCACGGTGGACGGCGTGATCACCGTGGTGGACAGCGCGGCCGTGGCGGCCGGGCGTTTTGCCGATGACCACGACAAGGTCGATGCCCTGCGCGCCGAGGATGACAATCTCGACCACGAGAGCCCGATCGAGGAGCTGTTCGAGGATCAGCTGACCGCAGCCGACCTCATCGTTCTGAACAAGACGGACCTGCTCGACGCGGCCGGCCTCGAAACCGTTCGTCGCGAGGTTGCGGCGCGCACCGTCCGCAAGCCGAGGATGATCGAGGCTGCCAACGGCGCGGTGCCGGCCTCGGTGTTGCTTGGTCTGGGTGTCGGCACCGAAGACGACATCGCCAACCGCAAGTCCCATCACGAGATGGAGCATGATGCGGGCGAGGAGCACGATCACGATGAATTCGCGAGCTTCGTGGTCGAGCTCGGCCCCATCGTCGATCCCGCCGGCTTCGTGGCCAAGCTGAAGGACATCGTCGCGGCGCACGACGTGCTGCGGTTGAAAGGCTTTGCCGATGTCCCCGGCAAGCCGATGCGGATGCTGATCCAGGCCGTGGGAACGCGCATTGACCCCTATTTCGATCGGGCCTGGGCCGCCGGCGAAGCGCGGCGCACGCGCCTCGTCGTCATCGGTCTCGATCATCTGGACGAGGCCGCTGTGCGCGCGGCCATCGTCGCGGCGGCGGCATAGTCCGGCACGACCGGGTTCAGGCGGGAACGGCACCAGATGCATCTTCTTCTTGCGCAGAAAGGCACGATCTCGGACGGAGACGAGGCCATCGACCTCGGGCAGACGCCGGGCGAGATCCTGTTTCTGTCTGCGGCCGATACGGAACTTTCCTCCGTCGCGGCGGCCTGCAAGGCCGTTGCCAGCGGGCGGACTGTCCGGGCCGCAAGCCTTCTGTCGTTGAAGCATCCGATGTCGGTCGATACCTATGTCGAGCGGACGGCGCGGCATGCCAAGCTGATCGTCGTGCGGGCGCTCGGCGGGGCATCCTACTTCCAGTACGTGCTGGAGGCTCTGCACGCGTCAGCCGTGACGCACCGCGCAATGATCGCGGTGCTACCCGGTTACGACAAGCCGGATCCCGCGCTTGATGCCTATTCCACCGTCTCCGCCGAGGATCGGGCGGCGATGCTTGCCTACTTCACCGAAGGCGGGCCCGACAACATGCAGCGCTTTCTGGCCTATGCCGAGGCGGTCATCGACGCGCGCGAGCGGCCGGCCGCGGCAACGCCGCTGTTGCGGGCGGGCATCTGGTCGCCGGACGCGGGTATCATCGGCGCGGAAGAGTGGTCTCGCGCCCATCCCGGTCCTGCGCCGATCGTCGCGCTATGCTTCTATCGCGCGCTGGTGCAGTCCGGCGAGACGCGCCCCGTCGCCGCCCTGGTCGAGGCACTTGCCGCCGAGGGGATGCGGCCCCTTCCGATCTTCGTTGCAAGCCTGAAGGACACGCTGTCCGTCGGAACCGTCGAGGCAATCTTTGCCCGCCACGCACCCGATGTCGTTCTCAACGCCACGAGCTTTGCGGTCTCCGCGCCGGGGGGCGCACACAAGGGGACCGTGCTGGACGCCGGCGGCGCGCCGGTCCTTCAGGTGCTGTTTTCCGCCTCGACGCGTCAGGCCTGGGAGGCATCCTCGCAAGGCCTGATGGCCCGCGATCTGGCCATGAACGTCGCGCTGCCCGAAGTCGACGGGCGCATCCTTTCCCGCGCGGTCTCGTTCAAGGCGGCGGCCATCTATGACGAAGCGGTCGAGACCAACATCGTCGGCCACGCCCCTTTGGCCGACAGGGTCGCCTTCGTGGCACGACTTTCGGCAAACTGGGCGCGTCTGCACCACACGCCGCCCGCAAACCGGAATGTGGCGATCGTGCTTGCCAACTATCCGAACCGCGACGGGCGGCTGGGTAACGGCGTCGGGCTCGATACACCGGCAGGGACGGTCGAGGTTCTCCGCGCCATGGCCGGGGCCGGCTATCCGGTCGACGACGTGCCGGCCGATGGCGATGCGTTGATCCGGTTCCTGATGGCAGGGCCGACCAATGCCGCACGCGACGGACGGCATGTTCGCGAAACTTTGTCCTTCAACGATTACAACGCCTTCTTCGCGACGCTTCCGGAACAGATTCAGGCGCAGGTTACGGCGCGGTGGGGCGATCCGTCACGCGATCCCTATGCGGACGGGGACCGTTTCGCCCTGCCGCTCGCCCGACTGGGCGGCGTGCTGATCGGCATCCAGCCGGCGCGCGGCTATCAGATCGATCCGAAGGAAACCTATCATTCCCCGGATCTCGTACCGCCGCACGGCTATCTCGCCTTCTACGCATTTGTGCGTCGATCGTTCGGCGCCCATGCCGTGATCCACATGGGCAAGCACGGAAACCTGGAATGGCTGCCCGGCAAGGCGCTGGCGCTGTCGGAAACCTGCTATCCGGAAGCGGTGTTCGGGCCGCTGCCGCATCTGTATCCCTTCATCGTCAACGATCCCGGCGAGGGAACGCAGGCCAAGCGCCGTGCCAGCGCCGTCATCATCGATCACCTCACACCGCCGCTGACACGGGCGGAGACCTATGGCGCGCTGCGCGATCTCGAGGGGCTGGTCGACGAATATTACGACGCCGCGGGCGGCGATCCCCGGCGTCTGCGGCTTCTCTCCAACCAAATTCTGCACCTCGTGCGCGACATCGGGCTCGATGCGGACGCCGGGATTGCCGCGACGGACGGCGAAGACACGGCGCTGCAGAAGCTCGACGCCTATCTTTGCGACCTGAAGGAAATGCAGATCCGCGACGGCCTCCACGTCTTCGGCGTTTCGCCCGAGGGGCGCCTCCTGACGGACCTGACGCTGGCGCTCGCCCGCGTGCCGCGCGGCACCGGCGAGGGCGGCGACGCCAGCCTGCAGCGGGCGATTGCGCGCGACAGCGGGTTGGTCAACCGGCCGGTTGGGGAGCCAAACAACGAGAAGCACCCGGATATCGCGGTGTTCGATCCGCTCGACTGCGCGCCCGCCACGCCGTGGCAGGGGCCGCGTCCGCACCTGCTGCGGGCCGTCTGCGAGGATCCGTGGCGCAGCGAGGGCGACACGGTCGAGCGGATCGAGCGCCTTGCGGCAGCGCTCGTGGCCGGCGAGGTCCCGTGCCCGGAGGCATGGCTCGCAACGCGGCTCGTCCTCGACGCCATCGATGACCAGCTGAAACCGTCCCTTGTCGCCTGCGGGGCGGCGGAAATTGCCGGTCTCCTGACAGGTCTCGATGGCCGCTTCGTTGCGCCCGGGCCCTCCGGCGCCCCGACACGCGGGCGTCCCGACGTCCTGCCGACGGGCCGCAACTTCTATTCGGTCGACAGCCGCGCGGTGCCGACGCCGGCCGCCTTCGAACTCGGCCGGAAATCCGCGGACCTGCTGATCCGTCGCTATCTCCAGGACCACGGAGAGTGGCCGACGGCGCTCAGCCTTACCGCCTGGGGCACGTCGAACATGCGCACCGGCGGCGACGATATCGCCCAGGCGCTTGCGCTCATCGGGGCAAAACCGCTCTGGGATCCGATGTCGCGGCGCGTCACCGGCTACGAGATCGTGCCGCCGGCGCTTCTCGGCCGGCCCCGGGTCGATGTCACGCTGCGGGTCTCGGGCTTCTTCCGCGATGCGTTTCCCGAGCAGATCGCGCTGTTCGACAGCGCGGTTCGGGCGATCGGCGCGCTGGAGGAGGACGACGAGGACAACGCCATCGCGGCCCGGATTCGCCGCGAGAGCGCGGACTGGGTCGCAAAAGGAATGAGCGTTGCGGACGCCGAGCGTCTCGCCTCCTACCGTGTCTTCGGCTCCAAGCCCGGATCCTACGGCGCAGGCCTTCAGGCGCTGATGGACGAAAAAGGCGGCGCGGAGCGGTCGGAGCTCGCAGATGCCTATCTCAGCTGGGGCGGGTATGCCTATGGTGCGCATGCCGAGGGCCGCGACGAACGCGCTGTTCTCGAAACACGCCTTTCCGGCGTGCAGGCGGTGGTGCAAAACCAGGACAACCGGGAGCACGATCTTCTCGACAGCGACGACTACTATCAGTTCGAAGGCGGGATGAGCGCGGCGGTCGAGCAACTCTCGGGCGTCCGCCCGGTCATCTATCACAACGATCACTCCCGGCCGGAAAAGCCGGTCATCCGGTCGCTCGAGGAAGAGATCGGGCGCGTCGTCCGCGGACGGGTGGTCAATCCCAAATGGATCGCCGGCATGATGCGGCACGGGTATAAGGGCGCCTTCGAGATGGCGGCAACCGTCGACTATCTCTTTGCATTCGCCGCGACCACCGGAGCCGTTCGCAGCCAGCATTTCGAGGCGGTCTATCAGGCGTTCGTGATGGACGACACTGTGCGCACCTTTATGGAGGCGGCGAATGGCCACGCATTGCGCGACCTGCAGGCGCGACTGACCGAGGCGATCGACCGGGGGTACTGGCAGCCGCGCTCGAACTCGGCGCGCTTCGACCTTTCCACCAGCGTGACGCTTCGGGCGTCGTAGATTTCAAGGAACCGACATGACCGAGGAAACACCGACCAGCGAGGTCGATCTGGAGCGCCACGCCATGAAAATGGCGAAGAAGAAAGTGGCGCGCGAAAAGATCATGGCGACGAAGACCGACGGCAAGGGCCTGATCATGGTCCACACCGGCAAGGGCAAGGGCAAGACCACGGCCGGCTTCGGCATGATCTTCCGCCACATCGCCCACGGGATGCCGTCGGCTGTCGTGCAGTTCATCAAGGGTGGCTGGGAGACGGGCGAGCGTACGCTGATCGAGACGCATTTCCAGCATCTCTGCCGGTTCTACACGCTGGGCGAAGGCTTTACCTGGGAGACGCAGGACCGGGCCCGCGACGTTGCCATGGCGCAGAAGGCCTGGGAGACATCGATGGCGCTGATCCGCGATCCTGCCAATTCGATGGTGCTGCTCGACGAGATCAATATCGCACTGCGCTACGACTATATCGATATCCACGAGGTCGTCCGGTTCCTCGCCGACGAGAAGCCGCCGATGACGCATGTGGTGCTGACCGGCCGCAACGCGCGCGAGGAACTGATCGAGATCGCCGACCTCGTGACGGAGATGGAACTCGTCAAGCACCCGTTCCGCTCCGGCATCAAGGCGCAGGTGGGTGTGGAATACTGAGCCCTGTTACGCCGGCGCAGGCAGCGGTGCTGCGCTCGCCCCGCGGGCGAGGCTGCGAGGCGCGCGACCCGGCTCAGATGCCGAGCCAGAGCCGCAGGGGATAGGCGGGGTCGGCCAACAGGCGGATGGCGAGCGCGATGCAGGTGAGAACCAGCAGCGGCTTGATGACCTTTGCGCCGCGCTTCATGGCAAAGCGCGAACCGACCTGCGCACCGGCGAACTGTCCGATGCCCATCATCAGGCCGACCTTCCACAGGACGACGCCGTACCAGGCAAGGACGAGGAAGCCGCCGATATTGGAGCCGAAGTTGAGAAGCTTGGTATGCGCGGTCGCCTTGAGGACGCCGAAACCGGCAAGCGCGATGAAGGCCAGCATGAAGAAGGAGCCGGTGCCGGGGCCGAAGATGCCATCATAGAAGCCGATGGCGGGAACGATGGTCAGGCCGAACACGAAGGGCGTGATGCGCTGGGTGCGATCGAGGTCGGCGACATTCGGCTTGAGCGCGAAATAAAGCGCGATGCCGATCAGAAGGAACGGAAGCAGGGCACGCAGCACGTCGCCAGGGACGATGGTCGCGACCATCGCGCCGACCGCACCGCCGGCAAGGGCCAGGAGTGCCATCGGCAGCTGACGTTTGAGGTCCACATGGCCGGCCCGCGCATAGGCGAGACTGGCCGAGCCGGACCCGAAGAGCGACTGCAGCTTGTTGGTCCCGAGCGTTTCCAAGGGCGGGAGGCCGGCCAGCAACATGGCCGGCACGGTGATCATGCCGCCGCCGCCGGCGATGCTGTCGATGAAGCCGGCGAGAAAGGCCGCGAGGAACAGGAAGACAAGCAGATGAAGCGCGAGATCGTGCACGATGGACCCTCGCCGTGGCGCCGGCTGTGGAATGATCGAAGATTCGCCCGCGCAGGGCGCAGCCGCGCCCGCTCTTTGGCAGAGCCGGGCGCCAAAGGAAAGCGGTCTTGGACCGGCAGCCTATCGCGAACCTGGCTCATGCGGCCTGTCGTGCCCGGCGCAGCCGCCCGCCCGTCCTTCTGCCGACAGGGCGGTGCGGGCCTTTCCCGATGATTTTGCGAGAAGGTCTGCTTATGCAATTCCGGTACGGGCAAATCTCTAGTAAGAGATCCCCGTGCGACGGCGCCCAGTTCGGGCTGAAAACGCGTCCGGTGCGGCCGACCCTGATCGGGGGCTCATGCCGGAGCTGTCGAGGCCTCGACCGGGGAGGGATCTCCGGCCGCGTGGCGTCTGCGCGCCTGCCGCCCGTGGTCTCGACTTCGACCGCCGCCCGGCTGCAGGATCTGAAACGCGGCAGGCCCTGCCACCCTTTGCGGGTGGCGGCGATCGCCCGAAGAGAGCGCAGAATGACAATGAGCGGTGAGACCTTCCAGCGTGGGCTCGTTCTCGGCCTTGGTTGCCGACCGGGCACATCCACCGCGGAGGTTCTCGATCTTGCAAAGGCCGTGCTGGCTGCGGCCGGTTATCCCGCGCGGCCGCTGCAGGCCGTGGCGTCGCTCGATGCCCGGGCTTTGGAGCCTGCTTTGTCCGCCCTGTCCGATCATTTCGCCGTTCCCTTCGTGACATTCGCCGCCGCACGGTTGGAGGCCGAGACGCCGCGGATCGCCACGCCGTCGGCCGCCGTCTTTCGCCTGACCGGATGTCACGGCGTCGCCGAAGCCGCGGCGCTCGCCGCTGCCGGCGCGGGTGCACGGCTGCTCGTCGCCAGGCGAACGTCCGGCCAGGCGACGGCCGCCGTGGCGGAAGCCGAGTCGGAACAAGCGTTTGCCCCGATGTCTTCGACCGGCGTGGTTGCGTCTTGCCAGATCGAATCATCGTCGCCCGCCTGGGAGTTGGCGGGATGAGTCTTTCGCCTTTCGACGGCCTGCCGCAGATGGCGCCGGGCGCCGTCTGGCTTGTCGGGGCAGGGCCGGGCGATCCCGGGCTCCTGACCCTGCATGCCGTCAACGCGCTGCGCCAGGCGGACGTGATCGTCCATGATGCGCTGGTCGATGCCGCCTGCCTGTCTCTCGCACGGCCGGGCGCCGTGCTGGAGTTCGCCGGCAAGCGGGGCGGCAAGCCCT
The DNA here is from genome assembly GCF_001424065.1 of Rhizobium sp. Leaf384. Classification (GTDB taxonomy): domain Bacteria; phylum Pseudomonadota; class Alphaproteobacteria; order Rhizobiales; family Rhizobiaceae; genus Ferranicluibacter. The sequence continues at coordinate 868,977 of NZ_LMQE01000005.1, read as the reverse complement.
CGCCGAAACAACGCGATATCTCGCTCCGCCTCGTGGCCCTCGCCCGCGAGGGCAAGCGGGTGTTGCGGCTGAAGGGCGGCGATCCCTTCGTCTTCGGTCGCGGTGGCGAGGAGGCTTTGGTTCTGGTCGAGCACGGCATCCCGTTCCGGGTCGTCCCCGGCATCACCGCCGGTATCGGCGGTCTTGCCTATGCAGGCATCCCGGTCACCCATCGCGACGTCACCCATGTCGTGACCTTCCTGACCGGGCACGATTCCTCCGGGCTCGTGCCGGATCGCGTCGATTGGGCGAGCGTCGCCAAGGGCTCGCCGGTCATCGTCATGTATATGGCCATGAAGCATATCCGCGAGATCACCACGAACCTGCTGGCCGCCGGGCGGGCGCATGACGAGCCGCTGGCTTTCGTCAGCAACGCCGCGACGGCGCGCCAGTCGGTTCTCGAAACGACGCTCGGGCAGGCGGCGACCGATGCGGTCGCAGCGGGCATTTCGCCACCCGTCATCGTCGTGCTCGGCGAGGTCGTGCGGCTGCGGCCCGTCCTCGACTGGCTCGGCGCCGCCACCGCGCAAGGCGACGTCGCCACTCCGAAGGGTCCTGCGGCATGAGCGGCCTTCTGATCGCCGCCCCGTCCTCGGGCTCCGGCAAGACCACGATCACGCTCGGCCTGTTGCGGGCGCTGCGCCGGCGCGGCGTCGCGGTGTCGCCCGGCAAGGCGGGGCCGGATTACATCGATCCCGCCTTCCACACGGCCGCCTGCGGGATCGCCTGCATCAACTACGATCCCTGGGCCATGCGGCCTGCCTTGCTCGAGGCCCAAGCGGCGCGGGCGCGGGCCGATGGGCGTCTGCTCGTCATCGAGGCCATGATGGGGCTTTTCGATGCGGCGATGGACGGCACCGGTGCGCCGGCCGATCTCGCCGCCGCGCTCGGCCTGCCGGCGGTTCTGGTGGTCGATTGCGGCCGCATGGCCCACTCCGTCGCCGCACTCGTGTCGGGCTATGCGCGGTTCCGCCCCGACGTGCGGCTGGCGGGCGTCATCCTCAACAAGGTCGGCAGTCCGAAGCACGCGGCCATGCTGCGCGGGGCCCTTGCCGGCATCGACATGCCCGTGCTCGGCACCATCGGTCGCGACCCTGCTCTGGCTCTGCCCGAGCGCCATCTCGGCCTGGTGCAGGCGGGCGAGCACGGCGGCCTCGATCGCTTCATCGATCACGCCGCCGATGCCGTGGAGGCGGGGTGCGACCTCGATGCCCTGGTGGCGCTCGGCGGCGAGGCGGGTCCTGTGTTGCCGGTCCGCGGGCACCGTCCTGCGCTCGATCCGCTCGGTGCGCGGATCGCCGTTGCGCGTGATGTCGCCTTTGCCTTTGCCTATGAGCATCTGCTGGCCGGATGGCACGCCTCCGGCGCGAGCCTGTCCTTCTTCTCGCCCCTCGCCGACGAGGCGCCGGCACCGGATTGCGATGCCGTCTATCTGCCCGGCGGCTATCCGGAGCTTCATGCCGGTACGCTCGCCGCAGCCACCACCTTTCGCAGCGGCCTGCAGGCCGCGGCCGTGCGGCAGGCGCGGATCTTCGGCGAATGCGGCGGCTACATGACGCTCGGCGAGGGCCTCATCGATGCCGCAGGTGCGCGCCACGCCATGCTCGGGCTTCTGCCGCTCACGACGAGCTTTGCCGAGCGGCGACGGCATCTCGGCTATCGCCGCGTCCGGCCGCTGGAGAAAGATGGCTTCTTCCCGCCGATGATGGCGCATGAATTTCACTATGCGACGATCGTGACGGAAGGCGACGCGGCGCCGCTCTTTGCGGTCGAGGATGCCGCTGGCACCGCGCTCGGCACGGCGGGCCTTCGGCGCGGCTCGGTTGCCGGCTCCTTCATGCATCTGATCGATCGCGCCTGCGACGGCACCTGCGACGGCGCCTCTGGCTGTGACCGCGCCCGCAACCGCGCCGTGGGGCCTGCATGACGGCGCCGATCCAGCACGGCGGCGGGCTTTCCCGTGCGATCGGCCGCTATGGCGGTGCGACGGCGGACTGGCTCGACCTGTCCACCGGCATCAACCCCTGCCCACCACCCTTGCCGGACATCCCTGCTGCCGTCTGGCATCGGCTCCCGGATGCGGATCTCGTGCACCGGGCCGAAACAGCAGCCGCGGCTTTCTATGGCACCGGGCCGGGCCTTCCGCTTGCGGTTCCCGGCACTCAATCCGTCATCCAGCATCTGCCGGCGCTGGCCTCGGCCGGCCGGCCGGTCGCCATTCTCAGCCCGACCTACGGCGAGTATCGACGCGTCCTGTCGCTCTCGGGTTTTTCGGTCGACCTGATCGGCGATCCCCAGGATATTCGCGCCGAACACGGTCTGGTCGTCATCGTCAATCCGAACAATCCGACCGGCCGCCAGCTGCCGCGCCGGACGCTGCTCGATCTGGCCGACCGCCTTGCGGCGCAGGATGGGCGGCTGGTGGTGGACGAGGCCTTCGGCGACGAGATCTCCGGAAACAGCGTCGCTGCGGAGGCCTTCACGCATCCGGCCCTGATCGTCTTCCGGTCGTTCGGCAAGCTCTTCGGTCATGCCGGCATCCGCCTCGGCTTCGTCATGGCCGCGCCGGACGTTCTCCAAGCGCTGTCGACCGCGCTTGGACCCTGGGCCGTGTCTGGCCCTGCGCTTTGCGTCGCCGAGCAGCTTTTCCAGGGCGATCTCGAAGGTCTTCGCGCGCGGATCGCGGAGCGGAAGGCCGGACTGGAGGCCGCCTTGTCCGAGGCCGGTTGCCGTACGATCGGGGGAACGCACCTCTTTTCGCTCATCGAGGTCGCCGACGGCGCCGCTCTGCAGCATGCGCTGTGCGAAGAGCACATCCTCACCCGCAGCTTCGACTATGCGCCCCGGTGGCTGCGGCTGGGCCTGACGCCCGACCCGCAATCCGACCAGCGGCTTCTGCTGGCGCTTCGGAAGGGGATGGCCTGATGCGCCTCGTCATTCTCGCTGCGGGCCTTCTGCTCGACCGGCTTGTCGGCGATCCCGACTGGCTGTGGCGGCGTCTGCCGCATCCTGTCGTCCTGTTCGGCGCGGCGATCGGCATCTGCGAGCGACGCATGAACAGGCCGGATCTCGCACCCACGCAGGGCCGGTTTCGCGGCGCTCTCGCCATCGCCGGCCTTCTCGTCCTCTCGGCGGCCGTCGGCGTCCTCGTTCATTCCGCCCTGTCGCGACTCGGACTTGTCGGTGCCGCGCTCGAGGCCCTGATCGTGGCCGTCTTCCTCGCGCAAAAGAGCCTGTCGGACCATGTCCTGCGGGTGGTGGAGGGGTTGCGCGGCGGCGGGCTTGCGGGCGGGCGGCAGGCGGTTTCGATGATTGTCGGGCGCGATCCGCAGAGCCTCGATGAGGCCGGTGTCTGCCGGGCCGCGATCGAGAGCCTTGCCGAGAACTTTTCCGACGGCGTCGTCGCGCCGCTGCTCTGGTATGCGCTTGGCGGGTTGCCGGGACTGCTCGCCTACAAGATGCTGAACACGGCCGATTCGATGATCGGCCACAAGACCGAGCGCCACCTCTACTTCGGCTGGGCCTCCGCCCGGCTCGACGATCTTGCAAATCTGCCTGCTGCGCGCCTGTCGATGCTGCTCATCGCCGGCGGCGCCTGGTGGCGGTCCGGCCGAAGGGCAGGGCGGGACGCGGTATCGGTGGCACTGCGCGACCAGGGACTGCACCGTTCACCCAATTCCGGCTGGCCGGAAGCGGCCATGGCCGGGGCGCTCGATCTGCAGCTTGCCGGACCGCGTCTTTATGCCGGAGCCCGCGTCGAGGAACCGATGATGAACGCGGCCGGCAGGCCGCACGCCACGGCCGACGATATCCTGCACGGCGTCAGCATCTTCCATTCCGCCTGCACGCAGGCGCTTCTCGTCGTCCTTGCCTTCGCGTCCTGTCGGTACCTGGTCTAGCGCATCGGCCACAGGGACCCGCAGCCGCGTTCTCGACCGATTTGGCAACGCGGACCTTTCGGCAACAGGAGGGGGTAAAAATCCCTGCAGCGCCGCAAGGCCATTGGCTTTTCCCGCGCAGTTACCCTATAGCTTCGGCAAACTTGCCATTCAAAGAGGTTTGCGCGTGACAGCCACATTCGACAAGGTCGCCGATATCATTGCAGAGACCAGCGAGATCGATCGCGAGACGATCACGCCGGAAAGCCACACGATCGACGATCTCGGCATCGACAGCCTGGATTTTCTCGACATCGTCTTCGCGATCGACAAGGAATTCGGCATCAAGATTCCGCTCGAGAAGTGGACCCAGGACGTGAACGAAGGCAAGGCCTCGACGGAGCAGTACTTCGTGCTGAAGAACCTCTGCGCCAAGATCGACGAGCTGCGCGCCGCCAAGGCCTGATCGGTCTTTCCCTGCTCGTGTTTCGCGATGCCGCCCGATGCCGCTGCTGCGCGCTTGACAGGCGGCATCGCCGTTTCTACCTGACGGCCTCGCGCGCAATGCCCCGGCTGCTACCGTCACCGGTCCTTGTCGCGGGTAGCGCTGCACGTCGAAGCCCCTCGGGTCGTCCGATGTGCGTCAGTGGGTCTCCCCTTGCGGTCTCAAGGTGGTCAGCGGATGATGTCTAATGCTGCTTGAATATTTCCAGATGATCGACCGGGTCGAGGCCGTGGACATGACGGCAAAGACGTTGCGTGCCCGCTCCGTCGTGCCTGCCCAGAGCCCGGTGTTCGAAGGGCATTTTCCCGGCTACCCGCTGGTGCCCGGCGTTCTGCTCATCGAGACGATGGCGCAGGCGTCCGGCTTCCTCGTGCTGGCGGTGACCGATTTCGCCGCCATGCCGTTCCTGATGACGGTGGATGGCGCGAAGATGCGGTCCTTCGTCGAGCCGGAAGCCGTGCTCGACATCGATGTGGTGCTGGAGCATGACGGTTCCGGATTTGCCGTGACAAAGGCGAAGATCTCGTCCGCCGGCAAGCGCATCGCGGACGCACAGCTGAAATTGCGCACCGTCCCGTTCGATCAGGTGCCGCTTGGCCCTATCGTCCGGAAGCGCGCGGAAGAGGTCGGGCTCATGGCGGCGCTTGCCGCCGGGGCGTCTCCGGATCTGCCGCCCGAACTGTCCAAGGAGTGATCGCATGAAGGCCGCCAACGACGTCGTGATCACCGGGGTGGGTATCGTCACCAGCCAGGGCGTGGGTGTCGCACCACATATTGCCCTGCTGACCGCAGGTGCGCCGCCGGCGGTCGTGGTCGAGACGGAGCGTTTCGCGCCCTATCCCGTGCACCCGCTGCCGGCCATCGACTGGTCGGCCCAGATCGCCAAACGCGGCGACCAGCGGCAGATGGAGAACTGGCAGCGCCTCGGCGTGTTCAGCGCCGGTCTTGCCCTCGACGATGCCGGCCTGAAGGACGACGCCGAGGCCTGCGGCACGATGGACATGATCGTGGCGGCCGGCGGCGGCGAGCGCGACATTGCGGTCGACAGCCTGATCGTCGACGAGGGTCTGAAGCGCAACGACCGGGAACATCTTCTCAATGAGAAGCTGACGACCGAGCTGCGTCCGACCCTGTTTCTCGCGCAGCTTTCCAATCTCATGGCCGGCAATATCTCAATCGTTCACAAGGTCACGGGCTCCTCGCGCACCTTCATGGGCGAGGAAGCCGCCGGCATCTCCGCCGTGGAAACCGCCTTCGCCCGCATCAAGGCCGGCCAGTCGAGCCATACGCTGGTGGGCGGTGCCCTGTCGGCCGAGCGGCTTGATATCATCCTGCTGGTGGAAGCCCTGCAGGCCCATGCGACCGGCCCCTGGCGTCAGCTCTGGTCGCGCAGCGAGGGCGAGGGCGGCGGGATCATCCTGGGCTCCGTCGGCGCCTTCCTGGTGCTCGAATCGCGCGAGCATGCCGAAGCCCGCAATGCGCGGATCTATGCGACCATCGACGCCGTCGGCGGCGACCGCGGCTCTCGCGACGACGGGCGACTGGAACAGCGGCTCGACCAGTTGAGCACGGCGGCCCCCGCGGGAGAGACGATCGTGTTTTCAGGCGCGAGCGGCCTTGCCGCTCTTGCGGCCCGGGAGCGGGCATGGCTCGAGACGCGTTTCCCGCAGGCGCCGGTGCGCGGCTATAGCGGCGCGGTCGGTCATGGGATCGAGGCGCAATTTCCGCTCGGCCTTGCGCTTGCCGCGCTCGCGCTCGACGCCGGCGCCATTGTGCCGCCGTTCGATCCGTCCGAGCCCGCGATGACCCGCGCGCCGAAGCACGCGGTCGTGACCACGCTCGGCCATGGCCGCGGCGAGGGGGTTGCCGTCCTGACAGCGCATGCCGGAACCGGCGCAGAGGAGCTTTCGTCATGAGCGACGCCTACAGGGATCATCTCGGCCGCCCGCTGATCGCCGTCACCGGCATGGGCGTCATCACCTCGCTCGGCCAGGGGCTGCAGGACAACTGGGCCGCCCTGACCGGAGGCGTGTCGGGCATCCACAAGATCACCCGATTCCCCACCGATAGCCTGTCGACGCGGATCTGTGGGACGGTCGATTTCATCGACGTACCCAACGAGAATTCGGTCGAGCGTTCCTACGCGATGGCGCGCGAGACGACGCTGGAGGCCTTGGCACAGGCCGGGATTTCGGGCGATTTCGACGGCCCGCTGTTTCTGGCCGCGCCGCCGATCGAGCCGGAATGGAGCGCGCGGTTCGCGCTTGCCGATCGTTCGCCCCCGTCTGAACAGCCCGCCGATGCCTATAATCGCTTTCTCGCGGCCATGCGGCAAAAGGCCGATCCGGTGTTCTACGAGGCGGCCCTTTTCGGGGCGATCTCCGAGCGCCTTTCCGACCGATTCGGGACGCGCGGTCTGCCAGTCACGCTGTCGACGGCCTGCGCCTCGGGCGCCACGGCGATCCAGCTCGGCGTCGAGGCCATCCGGCAGGGCCGCACCACCCGTGCGCTGACGGTCGCGACCGATGGATCGGTGAGCGCGGAAGCGCTGATCCGTTTCTCGCTGCTTTCGGCCCTGTCCACCCAGAACGATCCGCCGGAAAAGGCCTCCAAGCCGTTTACGCGGGATCGCGACGGGTTCGTGATCGCCGAGGGAGCGGCCACGCTCGTGCTCGAGTCGCTCGAAGCCGCCATTGCCCGGGGCGCAAAGGTGCTCGGCATTCTCAAGGGATGCGGCGAGAAGGCCGACCTGTTCCACCGCACCCGGTCCTCGCCGGACGGCGGGCCGGCGATCGCCTCGATTCGTGCGGCCCTGGCCGATGCCGGCATCGCGGAAAGCGACATCGGCTACGTGAACGCGCACGGCACCTCGACGCCCGAAAACGACAAGATGGAATACGGGGCGATGTCGGCCGTCTTCGGCGAAGGCCTCGCCCGCATACCGGTGTCCTCGAACAAGTCGATGATCGGCCACACGCTGACGGCGGCGGGCGCCGTCGAGGCCGTGTTCTCGCTGCAGACCATCCTCACCGGCACGCTGCCGCCGACGATCAACTATCAGAACCCGGATCCGGCCATAGCCCTCGACGTGGTGCCCAACGTCAAGCGCGATGCGCAGGTGACGGCGGTGCTGTCGAATTCGTTCGGCTTCGGCGGGCAGAACGCCAGCCTGGTCATGACGGCCGAACCTGCCTGAGACAACACCGCCTTGACGACCCCGCGGACGTGACGCGGACCAAAGTCGCGGAACGATAAGGAAAAGACCATGCGCGCGCTGCAACTGATCGACGACCGGAAGCTCGAAGTCACCGACCTGCCGGAGCCGGACGCACCGGGCCCCGGCGAGGTGACGCTGCGCGTCAAGGCCGTGGCGCTCAATCATATCGACGTCTGGGGCTGGCGCGGCATGGCCTTTGCCAAGCGCAAGATGCCGCTGGTCATCGGGGCGGAGGCTGCGGGCGTCGTGGAAACGATCGGGCCGGGCGTGGCGAATGTTCTGCCGGGGCAGCTCGTGTCGATCTACGGTGCGCGGACCTGCGGCCTTTGCCGGCCCTGCCGCGAGGGACGTGACAATCTCTGCGAACAGGTCAGCGGTGTCCACGGCTTCCATCTCGACGGGTTCGCGCAGGAGAAGGTCAACCTGCCGGCGCGGCTCCTCGTGCCGGCACCGCCCGGCGTCGATGCGGTTGCCGCCGCGCTCGCGCCGGTCACCTTCGGCACGGTCGAACATATGCTGTTCGACAATGCCAAGCTGGAACCGGGCGAAACGATCCTCATTCATGCCGGCGGTTCCGGCATCGGCTCGGCGGCGATCCAGCTTGCCAAGAAGATCGGCTGCACCGTTATCACCACGGTCGGATCTGACGACAAGATCGAGAAGGCGAAGGCGCTGGGCGCCGATCACGTCATCAACTACCGCACGGACCGGTTCGAGGGCGTCGTGCGCAAGCTGACCAAGAAGAAGGGTGTCGACGTCGTGTTCGAACATGTCGGCAAGGACACCTGGGCCGGCTCGATGCTCTGCATGAAGCGGGGCGGGCGGCTTGTCACCTGCGGCTCGACCTCGGGCGTGTCGACCGACATGAACCTGATGATGCTGTTCCAGCAGCAGCTGCGGCTCATCGGTTCGTTCGGCTGCCGGATGGAGAACATGGCCGACGCCATGCAGAAGATGGCCCGCGGTCTCGTGCATCCCGTCATCGATACCGAGGTGACCTTCGAAAACATCGATCGTGCCTTGGAACGCATGGAAGGCCGGCAGGTGTTCGGCAAGATCGTCCTGCGGCTGGATTGATCGCGTGCGCAGCCTGATCACGCGGCTCGTGCTCTTCGCCCGGCACGCCAAGGACTGGACCGTCGCGCAACTCGCCTTTCTGCCGCTGATGCTCCTGAAGCTGCTGCCGCCGGATACGGCGCTGAACGTCATGGAGCGTGTATCGCAGTTCGCCGGACCGCGTTTCATGCGCGGCCGGCATCTGCTGACGCTGGCCAATCTGCGCGCGGCCTATCCGGAAAAGAGCGAGAGCGAGATCGCAGCGATAGCGCTCGAGAGCTGGGGGTCGATCGGCCGGCTTGCCGCCGAGTACGTCTTCCTTGACCGGTTGTTCGACTATGATCCGACGCGCGGCACACCCGGCCGCGTCGAGGTGGTCGGCGCACCGATCTTTCTCGACCTGCGCGACAATCCGCGTCCCTTCATCGTCTTTACCGCCCATAGCGGCAGCTTCGAGATGCTGCCCGTCGCAGGCTCGGCGTTCGGCCTCGATGTCACCGTGCTCTTCCGTCCGCCGAACAACGCGACCATGGCGAAGAAGGTCTTCGACTTCCGGGCAAAGCGCATGGGAACGCTGGTGCCGTCGCATGCGGGATCGTCGTTCACCCTGGCGCGCAAGCTGGACGAGGGGCGCGGGATCGGGGTGCTGGTCGACCAGAAGTTTCGCAAGGGGCTGGAAACGACCTTCTTCGGACAGCCGGTAAAGACCAATCCGCTCGTGGCAAAGCTCGTGCGGCAATTCGGCTGCGAGGTCTATCCGGCGCGGTGCGTCCGACTCCCCGGCAATCGCTTCCGGCTGGAAATCGAGCCGGCCGTGACCATTCCGCGCAAGGACGGCGGCAGCGTCGATGTCGAGGCCACGGCGCAGCTCCTCAACGACACGGTCGAGCGCTGGGTGCGGGAGTATCCCGGCCAGTGGCTCTGGTATCACGATCGCTGGCACGTGAAGCGCCGAGTCGCGCGCGAAACGAACACGAAAATGTAGCTCTGCGAGCGTTCTCCCTTTTTCTCTCGTCCGGCGTGTGCAAAGCCGACGTGAATGATGCCGCATCCCTAAAAAAGGCATATCAAATTCATGATATCGTCAACTATCCGTTGAACGGTGATGCGACGCGTGTAAAATCCTACTTGGTTGTTCGAGCCGTTGATGAGGCATGCTGCGTCACGCCGCGATGGAGGGTTTCTCCATGTCGTGGGCGAGCTTGAATAGGGAGATGATGCGTGAAGACGCTGATCGATTTGTTCTGGATGAAATACGCCAAGCTCTACGAGGCGGTCGATCAGGGAAAAGCATCGCTGATCGACGCGCTCGACAGCGAAATCAAGCCGTTGTTACAGGCCATCGAAAACAAGCAGGCCCAGACTGCCGAGGAGGCGCGGCTTCAGTTCGATTTCCTGCTCGAGCTTCTGCGGCAGGAGGCGGATGACCGCGCCCATGTGATCCGGCACAGCAATACGCTGTCGCGGCTGGCCGAGCGCTATTTCGTCGAGGTGGAGACCGGAAAGTTCCAGATCCGCGATCCCGGCATCTACCTGACCTATGATGCGCCGACGCCCGACGAGGCGGAGGAGGGGCAGTTGAACGAAGCTGTCCTTGACAGCCTGCCCGACCATGTCTGCGTCATCACGACGGACTTCCGCTATTCCTACACCAATGCCCGCCACGCGCGGGCGGTCGACGGCAAGGTCCTCTCGCTCGTCGGCCGGCCCGTGGTCGAGCACTCCGGCGTGCCCTTCTTCGAAAAGAGCCTGAAACCCCGTCTCGAGCGATGCTTCCGCGGGGAGATCGTCGATACGACCTATGCCCGGGAAGTCGACGGACGAACGATCGTGATCCGTTCCCGCATGACGCCGTGCCGCTCTGCAACCGGCGAGATCATCGGGGCCATCATCGTCTATCAGGAACTGGCCAACCGCCGCCGCACCATCGCGGCCTGAAATACAGGTCCGCGCCTCCGTCCGTCCGGTCCGGCACATGGACTTCCCTTGCCTGGGGTTTTGGCCCTTAGGTTTTAGGCTTCCGGCTCTCAGGCTTCCGGCGGCATCGCCTCGAGGATGCTTTTCAACTGCATCAGGTCCTTGCGAACCCAGTCCGCATCGCGCCGAAAGCTCTCCTCGTCCGCACCCGGCTGCTGCAGCACGGTGAACACGACAACAGCCCCGTTATCGCCGTTCGGCGTCACGCGAAAAGCGTTGTACGTGGTCTCTCCCGTCTCCAGAATCACGGTGTGATCGAGGACGCCAAGACTGTTCTCAGGGGTGAAGACGATCCTCGCGATACCGAGAGGGCCGGTCGCGATCCAATGATCTCCTGCCGGCACGAGCCCGCTCGCCAGTCCCGAAGCCCAGAGCGGCATGGTCTCCGGCCGGCTGGCAAAGGCATAGACGGCGGCCGCGTCACGTTCGATGGTCACGTCCACGATGCGCACGTTCCGGATCATGTCCAGGCTCCCTCAAGGCCGTGACGTTAGGGCCCGGCGTCGGACGGGAAATGTAGCTCGGGACTTCAACAATGTCTTGTGGTTCCCTCTTCCAGGTGCCAAAACTTTCAGCGCCTACCCCTTGGGCAAACGGCTGCAACGGTCGGCATTGCGGGTACGGCACATGGATGGAACGCTTGCCGCATATCGGCATCCCCGCGTTCCAGGATCTAACGGAGGTACACACGTGGCACAGGCGGAAATCGGCCTTATCGGGCTCGGCGTCATGGGGTCCAACCTCGCGCTCAACATTGCCGAAAAGGGCAACACGATTGCGGTGTTCAACCGCACGGTAGAGCGCACGAGAGAATTTTACGAAGAGGCCGGCGATCTCAAGGATCGGATCATCCCCTGCGAAACGATCGAGGACTTCGTTGCGGCGATCAAGCCGCCGCGGCCGATCATCATCATGATCAAGGCCGGCGATGCGGTCGATCAGCAGATGGAAATCCTGAAGCCCCATCTTCAAGCCCACGACATCATGATCGATGCCGGAAACGCCAATTTCCGCGACACGATGCGCCGTTTCGACACGCTGAAGGACAGCGGCCTGACCTTCATCGGCATGGGTGTCTCCGGTGGCGAGGAAGGTGCTCGGCACGGGCCGTCGATCATGGTCGGCGGTCTCGAGGAAAGCTGGACGCGCGTCGAGAAGGTTCTGACCTCGATTGCCGCCCGCTATGAAGGCGACCCCTGCGTTGCCTGGCTTGGCGAGAACGGTGCGGGACATTTCGTCAAGACGATCCACAACGGCATCGAATATGCCGATATGCAGATGATTGCCGAGATCTACGGCATTCTGCGCGACGGCCTGAAGATGAGCGCTGCCGAGATTGCCGAGGTCTTTGCGACCTGGAACAAGGGCCGCCTCAACTCCTTCCTGATCGAGATTTCCGAAATCGTCCTGCGTGCCGGCGACCAGCTCGGCTCCGGTCCGCTCGTCGATGTCATTCTCGACAAGGCCGGCCAAAAGGGCACCGGCAAGTGGTCGGTGATCGAGGCGCAGAACATGGGCGTGCCGGCCACCGGCATCGAAGCGGCGGTCGCGGCCCGCAGCCTCTCGTCGATGAAGAGCGAACGCGAGGCTGCCGAGAAGATCCTCGGGCTGCCGGACGTGCCGCCCCTGTCGATTGCCGACAAGGCGGCCTTCCTCGGCGATCTCGAAAACGCGCTGCTGGCCGCCAAGATCGGTGCCTATGCGCAGGGCTTCGCCGTCATGGCGGCGGCATCCCGCGAGTTCGGATGGAACCTGCCTATGCCGACCATCGCCCGGATCTGGCGTGCCGGCTGCATTATCCGCTCGCAGTTCCTGGACGAGATCACCAAGGCCTTCACGGAATCGCCGGACGCCGCCAACCTCATCGTGACCCCGGCCTTCGCGGCCATGGTCAAGGAAACCGACGGCCCGCTGCGTCGGGTGGTCTCGACCGCGGTGCTGGGCGGACTTCCGGTCCCGGCTCTCGCCTCGGCGCTCGGCTATTTCGACAGCTATCGCCGCGCCCGCGGGACGGCGAACATGATTCAGGCCCAGCGCGACTACTTCGGCGCGCATGGCTATGATCGCATCGACGGCAAGGACTCGCATCACGGCCCCTGGGGCAGCGGCCTCGTCGCCGAGCGCTCCTGAACCGCCGATCCGACGGCACGAAACCGGAAAGGGCCGCGCGGCATCGTCGCGCGGCCCTTTCCGTTAGGGTCTTTCCAGCCAGTATCTCGCCAACTCCGAGCGAGCACCGCGCACCGTCAGCGCGAACGGAGCGCCGCCCGCGGTCAGACGTCCTGACGGTCGAGGCCGCTCACGCTCTGCAGCGTCTCCGGCGGCTGTCCTGCAATGCGCGCGAGCACGGCCTTGGCAAGTTCGTGTCCGGCATGGCGGATGTCTTCCTTCATCGTGATGACCTCCGGGCGCAGCCAGCCGAGAAAATCGCTCGGCACTTTCGAAACGACATCGAGATCCTGGCCGATCGTGCGGCCGGTCGCCTCGATCGCCGCGATCAGGGCGATCGTCCCGGCGCCGCTGCCCGACACGATGCCATCCGGCACCGCGCCGCTGTGCAGCAGGGTCTCGAAGGCGGTGCGGATATCGATCAGCGAATGGTCGATATCAACGGCGTCGAAGGGGATGGTCTCGACCCCGAAGTCGCGAACCGCGCGATCGAAGCCGTGCCGCATATGGCGGTGGAAGGTGAGGTGCGGCGGCGGCTGCAACAGAGTCAGCCGACGGCGACCGCGCTCCACCAAAGTTCGCACCGCGGCGTAGGCAAAACCCTCATTGTCATAGTCGTGATACGGGTGCGCGAGCCCCATTTCGGTGCGGCCATGGGTGACGAAGGGAAAATTGCGCTCCAGCATCAAGGCGACGCGCGGATCCTTCGGCTCGGTGCGGGAGATGATGACGCCGTCGGCGGCGCCCGTGTCGAGCACGTAGCGGACCGGGGCGAGGGCGTCCCGCGAGGGGCTGTAGGGCGTAACGACGAGATGGTAGGGCGTTGCCGCCAGCACTTCGGAAATGCCGACGACGATCGGGCTGGTGAGACCCATGATCTCCTCCTCCAGCGAGAGCACCAGGCTGATGACGTTGGTCTTGCCGGTCCGCAGCCTGACACCGGCGCGGTTCGGCTGGTAACCGACTTGCCGTGCCACGAGGCGTACGCGTGCCTTCGTTTCCGCACCGATGTCCGGTGCATCCTTGAGCGCGCGCGACACGGTCGTGATCCCCAGTCCGGTCATGAAGGCGATCGTCTTCAGGGTCGGACGAATGTTCGCGGCGAGGCTCGGTTCGGCGTTCAGGCTTGCGGCCGGGGCGGCCGCCACCGGTGCTCCCGGGATCGGGCTGCCGGTTCTCTTCGTCTCGTCCATGTTCGCCTGCCCTTCCGCTCCGGCCATCCGACCGGCGATCCTAACCATTTTGCTACGGCTTGACCAATTCTACTCCCACTCTGCCTACACCAAAAAACTGCAACGATACAGTTGACCTCATCGTGTTTTGCAGTCTCTGGCGTCTGGTTGCAATCGACGCACGAAGGTTGGCCGCAGTGGAACCATTTGCTGCATCGCAAAGCGGCAAATTGGTGCGTTTTTACGCAGATTTCCCGTTGGTGATATGAAATCAGAGGTTTGGAGCTGATCCTTTGTTATCTTGCACTGCACTTTGCGTCGCACGACGCCACCTTGAGTGCACAAAAAATTCATCTAAAGGTAGAAATTCCGTCATCACGAAAAATTTGCGTTCTGCTATGTTGCGCCCATTCCAGACATCCGCTAGGTTTTTACGGCAACGTTACAGTGAGGGAGGAGACTCATGATGACACGGTTTCGCGCAGCAATTCTGGCTGCCAGTGTAGTTCTGCCGCTCGGTGCGGCTCACGCCACGGATCTGGAAGTGACGCATTGGTGGACGTCGGGCGGGGAGGCTGCGGCGGTCGCGGAGCTGGCCAAGGCTTTCGATGCCACGGGCAACAAATGGGTGGACGGCGCGATCGCCGGTTCCGGCGGTACGGCACGTCCGATCATGATCAGCCGCATCACCGGTGGCGACCCGATGGGGGCGACGCAGTTCAACCATGGCCGCCAGGCCGAGGAACTCGTGCAGGCCGGCCTGATGCGCGACCTGACGGACGTCGCGACGGCCGAGAAGTGGAAGGACGTCATCCGTCCGTCGAGCCTGCTCGATGCCTGCACGATCGACGGCAAGATCTACTGCGCCCCGGTCAATATCCACTCCTGGCAGTGGCTGTGGCTGTCCAACGCGGCCTTCAAGACAGCCGGCGTTGAAGTTCCGAAAAACTGGGACGAGTTCGTGGCGGCCGGTCCGGCGCTCGAAAAGGCGGGGATCATTCCGCTCGCGCTCGGCGGTCAGGCCTGGCAGTCCGCCGGCCTGTTCGACGTTCTCCTTCTCTCCCTCGGCGGCAAGGATTTCTATCTCAAGGCCTATGGCGACAAGGACGAGGCGGCCCTGACCGGTCCCGACATGGCGAAGATCTTCAAGGCGGCCGACGATGCGCGGCGCATGGCCAAGGGGTCGAACGTTCAGGACTGGAACCAGGCGACCAATCTGGTCATCACCGGCAAGGCCGGCGGGCAGATCATGGGTGACTGGGCGCAGGGCGAATTCCAGATCGCCAACCAGAAGGCCGGAACCGACTATTCGTGCCTTCCGGGGCTCGGGGTCAATGCGATGATCTCGACCGGCGGTGACGCCTTCTACTTCCCGCTGCTGAAAGATGAGGCCAAGACCGAGGCGCAGAGCGTGCTCGCCAAGACCATCCTCGACCCGGCGACGCAGGTCGCGTTCAATCTCAAGAAGGGGTCGCTGCCCGTTCGTGGCGACGTCGACATGTCGGCCACCAACGACTGCATGAAGAAGGGCATCGACATCCTTGCCAAGGGCAGTGTGGTGAAGAGTGCCGACGAGCTTCTTTCAGCGGACATCCAGAAGCAGAAGGAGGACCTGTTCTCTGAGTTCTTCTCGAGCACGACGATGACGCCCGAGGACGCCCAGAAGCGTCTCGCCGGCATCATCGCCTCCGCCGAATAAGGGGCTCTTTACGGACGGGGCAGCCGACGGGGTGTGCCTGCTGCCGCCCCGGCTCGCTCTCCGCTGCTCTCTCAGGAAGGCGGCGGGGTCGATGCGGCTTTGATCCGACGGCGACCGCCTGTCGCCGTTCACGCCTGGCATCACCGCCCGGGCCTCGATGAGGCCCGGGACCGCCACGCCCTTGCTTCACGTTAGCCGCGCTCTCCTGTCGGGAAGAGCCACGAGGAGGCGCCTGCCGATGACGGTTCCAGCGACGACACTTGCCAAACCGGTCCGGAGATCCACCCGGCCCAACCAGTATTTCCGCAACATGAGCGCCAAGATCGCGTCGATCCCGATGATCCTGACCGCGGTCGTGATCTTTCTTGGCGGCACGCTGTGGACGGTGCTCTATTCCTTCACGAATTCCCGGCTGCTGCCGCGCATGAGCTTCGTCGGCTTCGACCAGTACGAGCGCCTGTGGGCTGCACCGCGCTGGGGGGTCTCGATCGTCAACCTCGGGATCTACGGCATCTTCTCGCTGATCTTCAGCCTGCTCATCGGCTTTCTCCTGGCCGCGCTGATGGATCAGAAGATCCGGTTCGAGAACACGTTTCGCACGATCTTTCTCTACCCCTTCGCGCTGTCCTTCATCGTGACCGGGCTCGTCTGGCAGTGGATCCTCAATCCGGAGTTCGGCATCCAGTCGGTCATCCGCTCGCTCGGCTGGACGTCCTTCCGGTTCGACCCGCTCTACAATCCCGACCTCGTGATGTACGGCATCCTGATCGCGGCACTCTGGCAGGGAACGGGCCTCGTCATGTGCCTGATGCTCGCCGGCCTGCGCGGCATCGACGGGGAAATCTGGAAGGCCTCGCGGATCGACGGCATTCCGGCCTGGAAGACCTATCTTTTCATCGTCATCCCGATGATGCGCCCGGTCTTTATCACGACCCTCGTCATCATCGCCTCGGGCATCGTCAAGGTCTACGACCTTGTGGTGGCGCAGACGAGCGGCGGCCCCGGCATCGCGTCGGAGGTCCCGGCCAAATATGTCTACGACTACATGTTCCAGGCTCAGAACCTCGGACAGGGCTTTGCAGCCTCCACGATGATGCTGGTCACCGTCGCAATCATCATCATTCCCTGGGCCTATCTCGAATTCGGAGGACGCAAGCGTGGCTGATATCGCCTCCCTCAACACCACGGCCGTCGCGATCGACGCCTCCCGGCGTCAGCTCGCCTCCGGCCCGCGCGGCAAGCGCCCGGCACGCGCCTTTTCCGGCACCAACATCATGGTCTACGGCACGTTGCTGGTCTTTGCCTGCTACTACCTCCTGCCGCTCTACGTGATGGTCGTGACCTCGCTCAAGGGCATGCCGGAAATCCGGCTCGGCAACATCTTCTCGCCGCCGGTCGAGATCACCTTCGAGCCCTGGGTCAAGGCCTGGTCCAGCGCCTGCACGGGGTTGAACTGCGACGGCCTGTCGCGCGGCTTCTGGAATTCGGTGCGCATCACCGTGCCGTCGACCATCGCCTCGATCGCGCTTGCCTCGATCAACGGCTATGCGCTCGCCAACTGGCGCTTCAAGGGGTCGGAGGTGTTCTTCATCATCCTGATCATCGGGGCCTTCATTCCCTATCAGGTCATGATCTATCCGCTCGTCATCATCCTGCGCGAAATGGGCATCTACGGCACGCTGAGCGGTCTCATCATCGTCCATTCGATCTTCGGCATGCCGATCCTGACGCTGCTCTTCCGCAACTATTTCGTCTCTCTGCCGGAGGAGCTGTTCAAGGCGGCCCGCATCGACGGCGCCGGGTTCTGGATGATCTATTTCCGGATCATGCTGCCGATGTCGCTGCCGATCTTCGTGGTCGCGATGATCCTGCAGATCACCGGCATCTGGAACGACTTCCTGTTCGGCGTGGTTTTCACGCGCCCCGAATACTATCCCATCACCGTCCAGCTCAACAACATCGTCAACTCGGTGCAGGGCGTGAAGGAATACAATGTCAACATGGCCGCCACGCTGCTGACCGGCGCGGTGCCGCTCATCGTCTACTTCATCTCCGGGCGTCTCTTCGTGCGCGGCATCGCCGCCGGCGCCGTGAAAGGCTGATCCTCATGACGTCAAGCGTTTCCATCCAGGATCTGTCGCTGAGCTTCGGCGCAGTCACCGTTCTCGAAAACCTCAATCTCGATATCCGCGACGGCGAGTTCCTGGTCCTGCTCGGCTCGTCCGGCTGCGGAAAATCGACCCTGCTCAACTGCATTGCAGGTCTGCTCGAAATTTCGGACGGGCAGATCTTCATCAAGGGCAAGAACGTCACCTGGGAAGAGCCCAAGGATCGCGGCATCGGCATGGTGTTCCAGTCCTATGCGCTCTACCCGCAGATGAGCGTCGAGAAGAACCTGTCCTTCGGCCTGAAGGTCGCCAAGATGCCGCAGCCGGAGATCGACAAGCGCGTGGCCCGTGCTGCCGAGATCCTGCAGATCCAGCCGCTCCTGAAGCGCAAGCCGGCGGAGCTTTCCGGTGGGCAGCGCCAGCGCGTGGCGATCGGTCGGGCGCTGGTGCGCGATGTTGACGTGTTCCTGTTCGACGAACCGCTGTCGAACCTCGACGCCAAGCTGAGATCCGAGCTGCGCGTCGAAATCAAGCGGCTGCACCAGTCGCTGAAGAACACCATGATCTACGTGACGCACGACCAGATCGAGGCGCTGACGCTCGCCGACCGGATCGCGGTCATGAAAAGCGGCGTCATCCAGCAGCTCGCCGATCCCATGACCATCTACAATGCGCCGGAAAACCTCTTCGTCGCCGGTTTCATCGGGTCTCCGTCGATGAACTTCTTCCGCGGCACGGTGGAAGAGAAGGGCGGTCGCAAGGTCGTCAGCGTCTCCGGCGTCGATTTCGCCATCGACGCCTATCCGGCCCGCAGCCCAATCCGCCCCGGCACCGCGGTCGTACTCGGCATCCGCCCGGAACACGTGACGGTGGACGAGGTGCCGGCCGCTGGGGACGCCCATGCGGCGATCGTCGATATCGAGGAGCCGATGGGGGCGGACAATCTTCTCTGGCTCAAGCTTGCAGGCCAGACGATGTCGGTGCGGATCGCCGGTGCGCGCCGCTATGCCCCGGGATCGCAGGTCCGCCTCGGCATCGACATGGGCATGGCCTCGATCTTCGACGCCGGCACCGAGCAGCGACTGTAGGTGCCTTCGGCCGGGGTCGCCCCTCACATGAGCCCTTTTCCCGCCCGGGGGGAAAGGGGACGCGCCCCGCGACAGCGCCGGGTCCCGTCTCGCCGCAAACGGGGAGACGAGGCCGGCATGCGGATGAGGGGCTCTCTCGCGCGCCAAGACCCGCGACACATACAAGGGCCGGCGACGGCTGAAAAAAGGCAGACGGCATGACGGACACGACCCTTTCCACCCTCGACCTCTCCGGTATCTGGAGCCTTTCCAGCCTCGACGCGCAACACACCCTCGCCATGCCGGTTCCCGGCGACGTGCACAGCGCGCTGCTTTCCGCGGGCGTCATCCCCGATCCCTATGTCGGGCGCAACGAGGCCGACGTGCAGTGGGTGGCGACGCAGGACTGGGTGCTGGAGCGGACCTTCGATCTCGGCGACCTCGGGGCGACCGATCGCTGGTATCTCGATCTCGCCGGTCTCGACACCGTGGTCGATGTCATGCTCAACGATGCCCGCGTGCTCGAGGCCGACAACAGTTTCCGCCGGTATCGTCCGGATGTCACGGATGTCCTTGTCTCCGGCACGAACCGGTTGACGCTCGTCATCCGGTCGTCGGTGCGCGAGAGTGCCGAGCGGCAGGCGCGCCAGCCCTTCTACATTCCCTATTCCACTGCCAACTCGCCCATTCCGAACGGCAGCATGCTGCGCAAGGTGCAGTGCCATTTCGGCTGGGACTGGAACATTGCCATCGCCCCCCTCGGCGTCTACGAGCCGCCGCTGCTGAAGCGGCTGGTCGAGGCGCGGGTCGAACATGTGACGACCCGCCAGGATTGGCACGACGACGGCTCGGTCGAGCTCGTCGTTACCGCCGGGCTCTTTGCCGCCAGTGCCGGGCATGCCTCCGTCACCTTCACGCTCAACGGCACCGAGCAGACGCGCGATATCGAACTTTCCAGGGGCATGACCACGGTCGAACACATCTTTCCCGTGGCACGCCCAAACCTCTGGTGGCCGGCCGGCAGCGGCGAGCAGGCGCTGTCCGCGCTTGCCGTGTCCGTCGGCGGCGACCGCGTCCGGAAGACCATCGGCTTTCGCAGGATCGAGCTTCTGACGGATCCGGACGAGGCGGGCAGCCGCTTCGCGTTCCGGGTCAACGGCGTCGAGATCTTCTGCCGGGGCGCGAACTGGATCCCGGCGGACGCACTCTTCTCGCGGGTCACGCAGGCCGGTGTCGAAGACCTGCTGCAGTCGGCCGTCGATGCGCATATGAACATGATCCGCGTCTGGGGCGGCGGATTTTACGAGCCCGACTGGTTCTACGACCTTTGCGACCGGCTTGGCCTCATGGTCTGGCAGGACTTCATGTTCGCGTGCAACCTCTACCCCTCGACGCCGGATTTTCTCGAGAACGTCGCAGCCGAGGTCGCGGACCAGGTGCACCGGCTGGCGTCGCATCCCTCGATCGCGCTGTGGTGCGGGGACAACGAGCTTGTCGGCGCGCTCACCTGGTTCGAGGAAAGCCGAAAGGATCGTGATCGCTATCTCGTCTCCTATGATCGCCTGAACCGGACCATCGAGACCACGATGAAGAAGGCCGCGCCGGATTTGATCTGGTGGCCGTCGAGCCCCGCCGTCGGCCCGTTGAACTTTGGCGATGCCTGGCATGCCGATGGCGCCGGCGACATGCACTACTGGTCCGTCTGGCACGAGAACAAGTCGTTCGACAATTACCGGACGGTGCGCCCGCGCTTCTGCTCGGAGTTCGGATTCCAGTCCTATACGTCCCTGCCGGTCATCCACCAGTTCGCCGCGCCCGGAGATCTCAACATCGCTTCGCTGGTGATGGAGAGCCATCAGAAAAATGCAGGCGGCAACGAGCGGATCGCCGGCACGATGTTCCGGTATTTCCGCTTTCCCAAGGATTTCGCGAGCTTCGTCTATCTCAGCCAGATCCAGCAGGGCCTCGCCATCAAGACGGCGGTGGAGTTCTGGCGCTCGCTGAAGCCTCATTGCATGGGGACGCTCTACTGGCAGCTCAACGACACCTGGCCGGTCGCTTCGTGGTCGAGCCTCGACTATGGCGGCAGCTGGAAGGCCATGCACTACATGGTGCGCCGTTTCTTCCAGCCGGTCGCGGTGGCGGCCATCCCGTCGGAGGATGGCACGTCCCTGGCCCTGTCGATGGTCAACGACACCCGCGCGCCGGTCAGCATCGAGGTGCAGACTTTCCTCGTCACGCCGGCCGGCGAGCGTCGGCCCCTGATGGCGGCGAGCGGCACGTGCCCGGCCGACCGGGCGGCGACGCTCGTCACGCTTCCCGCCAGCGATGTGCCCGAGGGTATGCTGCTCTTCTGGACCTTCGAGGCTTCCGATGGATCGCAAGGGGAGGGCCATCACGTACCGGGCACCTACAAGGCGCTTGATCTCCAACCGTCGGGCCTCGCCATCGCCACGTCCGCCGCCGGAGAGGCCGCCGGTGCGGTCGATCTCACCGTTTCCGCGACCGGGCTCGCCCTCCATGTGATGATCGAGGCCAATGTCGCCGGCCGCTTCAGCGACAATGCGTTCGATCTGACGGCAGGAACGCGCCGCACGGTCCGCTTCACGCCATCGACGCCGGGCGAGGGCCCGACGCCGGTCTTCACCGCCTACGACCTGCAATCCTCGGCCGGTTGACGCGCACCAAGGCGCCGAGATCGACCCGCATTCCCGAAAAGGACAGTCCCATGAGACCGCTCAGCTTCCAGCTCTACACCGCCCGAAATTTCCCGCCGCTGTCGGATGCCCTGCATCTGGTCGCCAAGGCCGGCTACCAGGAGGTCGAAGGCTATAGTGCGCTTTATGGCGATCATGACGACAGTGCCGTGAAGGCGCTGAAGGCCGATCTCGACCGCAACGGCCTGACGATGCCCACCGGCCATTTCAGCCTCGACATGCTGGAGACCAAGCCCGATCGCGCCATCGAGGTGGCGAAGATGCTCGGCATCAAGACGATCTACTGCCCCTACGTCCTGCCTGAGAACCGGCCGACGGACGCTGCGGGCTGGACCGCGTTCGGCGCCCGACTGCAGAAGGCCGGGGAGAAGATCAAGGCAGCCGGCCTCGGCTTTGGCTGGCACAATCATGATTTCGAGTTCATGGCTTTGCCGGACGGCGCCGTGCCGATGGACCTCATCTTTAAAGGCGGTCCGGATCTCGAATGGGAAGCGGATATCGCCTGGGTGATCCGTGGTGGCGCCGACCCCTTCGCCTGGATCGACCGGTATGCGGACCGGATCACCGCCGTCCACGTCAAGGACATCGCCGCAGCCGGCGAAAACGCGAATGAGGACGGCTGGGCGGATGTGGGCCATGGCACTGTCGACTGGAAGGGTCTCTTCGCCCGTCTCGCCGCCACGCCCGCAAAGACCTACATCGTCGAGCACGACAATCCGAGCGATCTCGCCCGCCTTGCCGAACGCTCCATCGCCACCATCAAGACCTTCTGACAGCACGACCTTTTCAAGGGAACATACGTCATGACACAGGATCTCGGCGTCGGCATCATCGGATGCGGCAATATTTCCACCACCTATTTCCGGCTTGCGCCGCTCTTCAAGGGCATCGAAATCCGCGCCTGCGCGGACATCAATCCGGCGGCCGCCGAGACGCGTGCCGCCGAATACGGGGTGAAGGCGCAGTCGATCGACGCGCTGCTCGCCAATCCGGAGATCGACATCGTCGTCAACCTGACGATCCCGGACGCACACTTCCCGGTCTCCCGGCAGATCCTCGAGGCGGGCAAGCACGTCTATTCCGAAAAGCCGCTCGTGCTGACGCTGGCGCAGGGCGAGGAATTGCGGGCGCTGGCCGCGGAAAAGGGTCTGACTGTCTGCTGCGCGCCCGACACGTTCCTCGGCGGCGCGCATCAGCTGGCGCGGGCGCAGGTCGACAGCGGCCGGATCGGGCGCGTCACGTCCGGCACCTGCCACGTCATGAGCCCCGGCATGGAGATGTGGCACCCCAATCCGGACTTCTTCTTCCTGCCGGGCGCCGGGCCGGTGCTCGACCTCGGGCCCTATTACGTCGCCAACCTGATCAACCTCATCGGTCCGGTGAAGCGCGTCGCCGCGCTGGCGTCCAAGGCCGCCAAGACCCGCACCATCTCCAGCGAGCCGCGCAAGGGGCAGGTCATCCCGGTGAAGACGCCGACCAACATCCACGCGCTTCTCGAATTTGCGAGCGGCGCGACCGTGACGCTGACGGCGAGCTGGGATGTCTGGTCGCACCGGCACGGCAACATGGAGCTCTACGGAACCGAAGGCTCGCTCTACGTGCCCGATCCCAATTTCTTCGGCGGCAAGGTCGAGGTGAGCGGCAAGGGCAAGGAGATTTCGCCGGTCGATCGTTGGGACCATCCGTTTTCGGTGGAAAACCAGGAGCATCCCCAGGGGCCGATCGCCAATTACCGCACCGCGGGCCTCGCCGACATGGCGCAGGCGATCACCGAGGGACGCGACCCGCGCTGCTCGCTGGAGCGCACGCTGCACGGCGTCGACGTCATGGTCTCGATCCTGAAATCGGGCGACGAAGGCCGGTTCGTGGATCTGACCACCACCTGCACCCAGCCGGCCCCGCTCGGAATCGAGGCGGCGCGGGCGCTGCTGCGCTGATCTGCGGGCAGGTTGTGCGGGAAAGCCCGGAAACCGGTTTCGGTCTCCGGGCTTCTGCGTTACATGCAGGGACCGCTTTCGACGAACCGGAGCGGCCGCGCCGGCACGGCTTTCCGGCGCTGATGACAATGAGGGAACCCCGGGGCGCCGCCGCCCTTCCGGCGCGTGCCGCCTGTCCGGAGGATCCCATGGAGGAACGACAATGACCTGGCACCCCGCCGACACTCGTTACGACACGATGATCTACAACCGCTGTGGTCGCTCCGGCCTCAAGCTTCCGGCCATCTCCTTCGGCCTGTGGCACACGTTCGGCGAAACCACGCCGCATGCGCTGAAGCGCGAAATGTGCCAGACGGCCTTCGATCTCGGCATCACCCATTTCGATCTCGCCAACAATTACGGTCCGCCCTACGGTGCGGCCGAAACGGCCTTCGGCGCCATCTTCGCCCAGGATTTCAAGCCCTATCGCGACGAGATGATCATCTCGTCCAAGGCCGGCTACGACATGTGGCCGGGCCCGTACGGCGAGTGGGGCAGCCGGAAATATCTGATCGCATCCTGCGACCAGAGCCTGAAGCGCATGGGCCTCGACTATGTCGACATCTTCTATTCCCACCGTTTCGACCCGGATACGCCGCTCGAGGAAACCTGCGGCGCGCTCGACCACATCGTCCGCTCGGGCCGTGCGCTGTATGTCGGCATCTCCTCCTACAACTCGCAGCGGACGCGCGAAGCGGCCGCGATCCTCAAGGATCTCGGCACGCCGCTCCTGATCCACCAGCCGAGCTATTCCATGATCAACCGCTGGGTCGAGGATGACGGTCTGCTGGAGACGGTGGACGATCTCGGGGTCGGAACGATCGTGTTCTCGCCGCTTGCGCAGGGCATGCTGACGACGAAGTATCTGAACGGCATTCCGGACGACAGCCGCGCGGCGCTGAACCATTATCTGAACCAGCGCCTGATTCGCCCCGAGGTCATCGACAACGTCCGCAAGCTCAACGAGATTGCTGCCCGCCGCGGCCAGACGCTGGCGCAGATGGCGATCGCCTGGGTGCTGCGCGGCGGTCGGGTCACCTCGGCCCTGATCGGTGCCAGCAAGACGGCGCAGATCGTGGATTGCGTCAAGGCGATCGACAACCTCACCTTCACGACCGAGGAGCTCGCCGAGATCGACACCTATGCCCGCGAGGCCGACATCAACCTCTGGGCGAAGTCGGCCGAACTGGCCTGACACGCGTCTCCGACAGGCCGGCAACCCGCCGGCCTGTCGGGTCAAAACGCGGCGGCAAACACTTTCGGACGCAGGATTTCCAGCGTCCCGCGGGACTGCGGACGGAAAGGGAATTCCGGCGCGGTGTCGAATTCCACATGCTGGCCATCCGCCGTCACGGCGAGGATGCGCTTGGAGTCCGGGCGGTCGATGACGCGCAGGAGAACGGCCGGAATGCCCGCGCCGTCCTCGCGCCAGATGACGTCGGCCGGGCGGAAGAACAGCTCGGCTGCGCCGTCGGGCACGCCCGTCGCGTCGAACAGGACCTCGTTGACGCTGGCACGGCCCGCCGTCACGGTGGCCTTCAAGCGGTTGGCGTCGCCGAGGAAATTCATCACGAACGCATTTTCCGGTGCGCGGCACACCTCTTCCGGGGTGCCCGTCTGCACGATCCGGCCCTTGTCGAGGATGACGACGCGGTCGGCGAGATCGAGCGCCTCGGCCTGATCGTGGGTGACGAACAGCGTGGTGATGCCGAGTTCCTCGTGGATCTTGCGCAGCCAGCGGCGCAGGTCGCGCCGCACATTGGCATCCAGTGCGCCAAAGGGCTCGTCGAGCAGCAGCACCTTCGGATCCACGGCAAGCGCCCGTGCCAGCGCCACGCGCTGGCGCTGGCCGCCGGAGATCTGTGCGGGAAAACGGTCCTTCAGCCCGTCGAGCTGGACGAGACGCAGGAGGTCGGCCACACGGTCGGCGATCTCGGCCGCGGAGCGGCGGGTCTTGGAGACCTTCATGCCGAAGGCGATGTTCTCGCCGATCGTCATGTGCGGAAACAAGGCGTAATGCTGGAACACGAAGCCGACGCCGCGGTGGCGGACCTCGATGTCGGTCGCGTTCTCCTCGCCGAAGAAGATGGCGCCTTCATCCGGATATTCGAGGCCGGCGACCATGCGCAGAATCGTCGTCTTGCCCGAGCCCGAAGGGCCGAGCAGGGCGACCAGCTCGCCGCTTCCGATATCCAGCGAAACGCCGTGGACGGCGCGGAAGGTATCGAAGGTCTTGACGATCTTGTCGAGGCGGATCTTCACGGCGTTGATATCCCGGCTTTGGATGTTTTAGGGGCAGATCCCGCAAGGCTCGGCCCGGCCAGCGCCGGACGCCGGACGCGGCCGGCGCCGCGGCGCTCCAGCGCGACCTTGGCGATCAGCGTGACGATGGCGAGGCTGGCAAGGATCGAGGCGGCGGCAAAGGCGCCCACCGCGTTGTAGTCGTGGTAGAGCAGCTCGATGTGCAGCGGCAGCGTGTTGGTCTGGCCGCGGATATTGCCCGAGACCACCGACACGGCGCCGAACTCTCCCATGACCCGTGCATTGCAGAGGATGATGCCGTAGAGCAGCGCCCATTTGATGTTGGGCAGCGTCACCGAGAAGAAGGTGCGCCAGCCACTGGCCCCGAGCGAGGTTGCAGCCTCCTCGAGATCGCGACCCTGGGCCTGCATCAGCGGGATGAGTTCGCGGGCGACGAAGGGCGCGGTGACGAAGAGGCTGGCGAGCACGATGCCCGGCAGCGCGAACAGGATCTTCATGTCGACCGATTGCAGCGCCGCGCCGAATAGACCCTGAAGGCCGTAGACGAAGAGATAGGCGACGCCGGCGACGATGGGCGACACCGAGAAGGGGATCTCGATGACCACGAGCAAGAGGCGGCGTCCGGGGAAATCGAATTTCGTGATGGCCCAGGCTGCGGCGACGCCGAAGACCGTGTTGACGGGAACAGCGATCAGCGCGGTCAGCGCCGTCATCCAGATGGCATGCGCGGTGTCGCGGTCGGCGATCGATTTTGCGAAGAAGGCCGCCCCCTTGGAGAAGGCCTGGACGCCGATGATGGCGAGCGGCGCGACGATGACGAAGAGGACCAGCACGAGCACGATCGCGATCAGGCTGTTGCGGAAAATCGGTTTCTCGCCGATGCGCGCCGGGCGGCGGTGACCCGGTTTCGACCCGGGGGTAGCTTTCGTCATTGTCCGGCCGTCTGTCATGGTCAGCCCTTCACCGTGTAGCGCAGGGCGCGGGTCTGCAGGATGTTGGTGACGGCGAGCATAAGGAAGGCCGCGAGCAGCATGATGGAGGCGATGGCGGCGGAGGCGGGGTAGTCGTATTCCTCGAGCCGTATGAAGGCGAGGAGGGCGGTGATCTCCGTCTCGTAGGGCTGGTTGCCGGCGATGAAGATGATGGCGCCGAACTCCCCGAGGCTGCGCGCGAAGGAGAGCGACAGGCCGGCGAGGATGGCGGGAAGCAGCTGCGGCAGCAGCACGCGCCGGAAGATCTCGCCGTCGCTCGCGCCGAGCGTCTGGGCGGCCTCCTCCAGCGCGCCGTCGAGTTCTTCGAGGACGGGCTGCACGGTGCGCACGATGAAGGGCAGGCTGGTGAAGGCCATGGCGATGATGATGCCGATGGGGGTATAGGCAACCTTGATGCCGAGGGCCGACAGCGCACCGCCGAACCATCCGTTGCTGGCGAACAGGGTGGTCAGCGCGATGCCCGCCACGGCCGTCGGCAGCGCGAAGGGCAGGTCGACCAGCGCATCGACGAACCGTCGGCCGGGGAAGCGGTAGCGCACGATGACCCAGGCAAGCGCCATTCCGAAGACGAGGTTGAACGCGGTCGCGGCGGCTGCGCAGAGCAGCGTCACGCGGTAGCTCGCCACGGCACGATCCGAGGATACGATCGTCCAGTAGTCGGCGGGGCCGAGGCTCGCCGCCTTGAAGATCAGCGCGCCGAGCGGCAGCACCACGATCACGGCGACGTAGACCAGCGTGATGCCGAGGCTGAGCGGCAGGCCGGGAAGAATGCGCCGTGCCAAGGTCGGTCCTCTTTCTCTAGGTCGCGCGGGCTTTCGAGGTCCCGCGGGCTTTCAGGTCGCGCGGGCGGCGAAGGCCGGTCTGCGGTCTTTCACGGAGCGCCGTCGGATTCGACGCCGATGGTGGCGAACGGCGCTGCAAACGATGGAAGCCGCGGCAGACATCTCGTCCCGCCGCGGCTTTCGTTTTTCACAGATCGTGCCTGCGATCAACGGCTTCCGTAAAGTTTGTCCAGATGGCCGCCTTCGGCGAACTCGTCCTTCTTGACTTTCTCCCAGCCGCCGAACACGTCCTCGACCTTGAGGAGGCGGATGTCGGGAAACTGGTCCTTGAAGGTTGCGGCGACGGTCGGATCATTCACCCGGTTGCCGTTTTCGGCAAGGATGGTCTGGCCCTCCGGCGTGTAGAGGAAGTCGAGATAGGATTTCGCCAGGTCCCGCGTGCCGTGCTTGTCCACGACCTTGTCGACCACGGCGACCGGGAATTCCGCGAGCAGGCTGACGGAGGGCACGACGATGTCGAACTTGTCCTCGCCGAATTCCTTTGCGATGCCCTTGGTCTCCGCTTCGAAGGTGATGAGGACGTCGCCGGTCTCCCGCTCGACGAAGGTCGTGGTGGCTGCGCGCCCGCCGGTGTCGAAGACGGGAACGTTGTCGAACAGCTTGGCGATGAAGGCATCGACCTTGGCCGGATCGTTCTTGAAGGTCTCCTTGGCGAAGGCGAGCGCTGCGAGATAGGTGTAGCGCGCATTGCCGGAGGTCTTCGGATTGGGGAACACGACCTTCACGTCGTCGCGGACGAGGTCGCTCCAGTCCTTGATGCCCTTGGGATTGCCTTCCCGCACGAGGAAGGCCGGGAAGGAGTAGTAGGGCGAGGCATTGTTCGGAAAGTCGCTCTTCCAGTCGTCGGTGACGAAGCCGCCCTTCACCAGAGCATCGACGTCGATCACCTGGTTGAACGTCACGACGTCGGCCTCCAGGCCCTCGAGGATGGCGCGCGCCTGCTTGGACGATCCGCCGTGCGACTGGTCGACCGTCACATCTGGATGGTGTGCGACGAAGGCCTCGTTGACCTTTTCGAACAGCTCGCGCGAGATATCGTAGGACGCGTTCAGCAGCTTGTCGTCGGCATGGGCGGAAGCGGTCAGTGCGGCGAGGGCGACACCGATCAGGAGGAATCGTTTCATTCAGGTCTCCGGCAGGTTGATGGGTCGATCATAAGGGGGCGGAGCGCCATGACCGAGGTCAGGGATCACCGGTCGCCCGCCCCCTTGAGAATATTATTGCCGGGAAGGGGCCCCGGACGGAAAAGCTGTCGGCTCGGCGGCATTCCTCCTTTTGCTGCGAAAGTCGAAGATCTCCGCTTCGCCCCCTGCTGGACACGGCAGCCACGGCGTGTAATCTCCCTTCGGACAAGCGGTTTCCGTCAGGCAAACCGCTTCTTGGATCAGGTGCTTCACAGGGCGCCCGCAGGGAGGACAGCCGGCATTCTACCGGCTGACTGCGACAGGAGGAGAGACAGGACATGGATCGTCGTTCATTTATTCGTCGCGCAGGGATCGGTGGCGCCGGGGCAGCCGCTGCAACCGTGCTGTCGGCGCCGGCCATCGCGCAGACCATGCCCAAGGTCTCCTGGCGGCTGACGTCGTCCTTTCCGAAATCGCTCGACACGATCTATGGCGGCGCCGAGGTGATCTCGAAATATGTGTCCGACGCGACGGACGGCAACTTCAAGATCCAGGTCTTTGCCGCGGGCGAAATCGTGCCGGGCCTGCAGGCCGCCGATGCCGCATCCTCCGGCACGGTCGAGGCCTGCCACACTGTTTCCTACTACTACTGGGGCAAGGATCCGGTCTGGGCGCTGGGCGCGGCCGTTCCCTTCGCGCTCAATGCCCGTGGACACAATGCCTGGCAGTATCACGGCGGCGGCATCGACATGTTCAACGAATTCCTGGCGCCGCAGGGTCTGGTCGCCTATCCCGGCGGCAATACCGGCGTTCAGATGGGCGGCTGGTTCCGCAAGGAAATCAAGACGGTGGCCGACCTTCAGGGCCTGAAGATGCGCGTCGGCGGCTTTGCCGGCAAGGTCATGCAGACGCTCGGCGTCGTGCCGCAGCAGATCGCCGGCGGCGATATCTATCCCTCGCTCGAAAAGGGCACGATCGACGCAGCCGAATGGGTCGGTCCCTATGACGACGAGAAGCTCGGCTTCTACAAGGTCGCGCCCTACTACTACTATCCCGGCTGGTGGGAAGGCGGCCCGACCGTCCACGCCATGTTCAACAAGACGGCCTTCGACGGCCTGCCCAAGGCCTACCAGTCGCTGCTGCGCACGGCCTGCCAGGCGGCGGACGCCAACATGCTGCAGAAGTACGACTACCTGAACCCGGCCGCGATCAAGCGGCTTGTCGCCTCCGGCGCCAAGCTCAGCCCGTTCAGCGCGGAGATCCTGTCCGCCTGCTTCGACGCCTCCAGCAAGGTCTATGCCGACATGGAAGCGACGAACCCGACGTTCAAGAAGATCTGGGGATCGATCAAGGCCTTCCGGTCGGAGTTCTATCTCAATGCGCAGATCGCGGAATACAACTACGACACGTTCATGATGATCCAGCAGCGCAACGGCAAGCTCTGATCCCATCCACCCTGTCGACGACCGCCGCCGGAGCCCGATGTCAGACACGGGCTCCGGCGGTTTTCGTTTGATAATACCCTTGTAAAAAACGGCCGGGGATGACCCGGCCGTTTCTTCGTCATGGTGATGCGGCCGCCGCTACTTGAAGGAGGGCGGTGCGCTCAGATCGTTCATGGGCGGCGGAGCGCCGGCGGGGTCTGCGGGTTTCGCGCCGTCGAGCGGGTTGCCGGCGGGCAGCTGCAGGCCGCCGGGGAGGCTCAGGCCGCCGCCGCTATTGCCGAAGCCGGGAACCTCGATCTTGATCGTGTTCGGATCCACAACCGCGCCATTGCCCTTGTAGTGCATGACCATCTGCGGAAACATGATCGTCAGGGCGACCATCAGGATCTGGATGAAGACGAAGGGGACGGCCCCCCAATAGATCTGTCCGGTCGTCACAGGCGGGGTCAGCTTGCCGGTGATCCGGTCGAGATAGGGGATCTTCGGCGCGACCGAGCGCAGGTAGAACAGCGCAAAGCCGAAGGGCGGATGCATGAAGCTCGTCTGCATGTTGATGCCGAGCAGCACCCCGAACCAGATCAGGTCGATGCCGAGCTTGTCGGCGGCCGGGGCCAAGAGCGGCACGATGATGAAGGCCAGCTCGAAGAAATCGAGGAAGAAGGCGAGGAAGAAGACGAGCGCGTTGACCGCGATCAGGAAGCCGGTCTCGCCGCCCGGCATGGCGGTCAGGAGATGTTCGACCCAGATGTGGCCGTTGACGCCGTAGAAGGTGAGCGAGAAGACGCGGGCGCCGATGAGGATGAAGAGCACGAAGGCCGAGAGCCGGGTCGTGGCGGTGAGGGCCGAGCGGATGACCTCCATCGACAGGCGGCCCTTGGCGCCGGCCATGATGAGCGCGCCGACGGCGCCCATGGCCCCGCCTTCGGTCGGTGTGGCGATGCCGAGGAAGATGGTGCCGAGGACCAGGAAGATCAGCGCCAGCGGCGGGATGAGGACGATGATGACCTGCTGGGCAAGGCGCGACATCATGTTGAGCCCGGTCGCGCGGTCGATGATGGCGACGACGTAGATGAAGGCCACGCCGCAGGTTCCGCCGAGGATGTCAGCATCCGGCCCGTAGGTCGGCGAGAGCATGACATGCGCGGCATAGGCGAAGGCGAAGGCCACGACGAGCGCGACGATGAGCGAGGTGACGCCGGAGCCGAGTGTGCGGGCTTCGAGCGGCAGCGCCGGCATGGCGTCGCGCTTCAGGAACGACACCAGCAGGATATAGCCCATGTAGAGCCCGGTGAGGACGAGGCCCGGAATGAGGGCCCCGGCATACATGTCGCCGACGGAGCGGCCGAGCTGGTCGGCAAGGACGATGAGGACCAGCGAGGGCGGGATGATCTGCGCGAGCGTTCCAGACGCGGCGATGACGCCCGAGGCGACCCGGCGATCGTACCCGTAGCGCAGCATGATCGGCAGCGAGATCAGGCCCATGGCGATGACGGAGGCCGCGACGACGCCGGTGGTGGCGGCCAGGAGCGCGCCGACGAAGATGACGGCATAGGCAAGCCCGCCGCGCACCGGGCCGAACAACTGGCCGATCGTGTCGAGCAGGTCCTCGGCCATGCCGGACTTCTCGAGCACGATGCCCATGAAGGTGAAGAAGGGAATGGCGAGCAGCGTGTCGTTCGACATCACCCCCCAGAACCGATCCGGCAGCGCGTTGAGCAGCGGCCAGGAGAGGTTGATGCTGTCGGAGAAGGGCGCGAGCTCGACGCCGATGACGAAGAACAGGAGGCCGTTCGCAGCCAGCGAGAAGGCAACGGGATAACCGATCAGCATGAAGATGATCAGCGACAGGAACATGATGGGGGCGAGGTTCTCGGCAATGAACTCGATCACGGGCGGACCTCCTGATCGGTGTTCGGCACGGCAGTTTCCAGCGGTGCATGCGTCGGCACGTAGGGCGCGGGATCGTCGATGACGCCGCGCATGATGGCGATCTTCTTGATGATTTCGGAGACGCCCTGGAAGGCGAGCAGGACGAAGCCCGCGAGCAGGATGGCCTTGGCTGGCCAGAGGATGAGACCGCCGGCGCTCGAGGAGACCTCGCCGGAGGTGTAGCTCATCCGGACATAGGGCACGAGATAGACGATCATCACGAGGACGAAGGGCATGAGGAACAGGAGGTGGCCGAGAAGGTCGATCCAGTGCTGAACCCGGCGGGAGAAATTGCCGTAGACGACGTCGATGCGGATGTGCTCGTTCTGCTTCAGCGTGTAGGCGGCGGCCAGCATGAAGGCGGCGCCGAACAGGTACCACTGCGCCTCGAGCCAGGCGTTGGACGACATGTTGAAGGTCTTGCGGATCACCGCGTTGCCGGCGCTGACGAGCACGGCGACGAGAATGAGCCAGGTCACGGACTTGCCGATGAACTCCGTCGTCGCGTCTATCAGGCGGCTGAGGCCCAGCAGTGATCTCATGTCGAACTCCCCCTCCGGCCGCGCTCCCCAGCGGCTCTCCATGTCGCCACAGTGCCGATTTCGGCCGTGCTTTCAAGCGCCATGGACGGTTTTGCGCACCGTTTGGGCCTGCGCGGCGCAGCGATGCGACCAAAGTCGAAGACCCGCCCGGGCGCGTGCGGCGCGGCATCTCCGGCGCGACGGATGGCGCCTGCGCCCCGCGCCGAATTGCCGCGGAAGATCATGATCGTCTTATAATGTTCTGATATGATTACAGAAATGTAATGCGCATCTTCATTTGCCGTTCATCATCCCGACCCTAGTTTCCGGCTGTCTCGCAACACAAGGACACGCAGTCATGAAACGTTTCATCATCGCTCTTCTCGCCACATCCTTCCTCGCCGCGCCGGGCGCCTTCGCTGCGCCGCAGGACCGGCATGACGGCGCCCGGGGGCGGACGGTCGAACGGCACTCGACCACGACGATCAAGAAGACCGTCGTGCGCAAGACCCGCTGGGCCCGCGGACATCGCCTGTCGCCGGCCGAGCGCCGCCGGACCGCCGAGATCCGCGACTATCGCCGCTACCGCCTGAGCGCGCCGCCGCGCGGCCAGCGCTGGGTCAAGGTCGACAATGATTTCCTGCTGATCAGCGTCGCCACCGGCGTCATCGTCGGCCTTTCCTCCGCCCGCTGACATGCGTCTCGCTGCGGCCCCCGAACAGGGGGCCGCAGCCTGTTTCTCCGCGGTATCACGCCGCGTGCGTGCGCCCGTCAGCCCTGCTGCGACAGGCAGCTTGCCAGCGACTGGGCGATGCCGTTCATCAGCTGGAAGTAGAGATCGGGGCCCGCGGTCAGCGTGCCGGCTTCCGGGTCCAGCGTTCCGGATTTGGCGTTGGTGCCTTCCAGGACGACATTGACGAGCTTCGGCTCGAACTGCGGCTCGGCAAAGACGCAGGTGGCGCCGAGCGTTTCGATCTTCGCGTGAATTTCCTTCAGGCGCTGGGCCCCGGGCGCTGTTTCCGGGCTGACCGTGATCGAGCCGGCGATGGCGACGCCGTAGCGCTTTTCGAAATACTGATAGGCATCGTGGAAGACGACGAAGGGGCGGTCCTTGACCGGGGCCACCGTGGCGGCGATCGCACGATCCAGCGCGTCGATCCGCGCGTCGAGCGTCTCGCGGTTGGCGCGGTAGGCCGCGGCATGGTCGGGATCGGTCTTCGACAGAACCGTCTCGATCTCGGCGGCCATGGCCTTGGCATTGCGCGGGTCGAGCCAGGAATGCATGTCGAACTCGCCATCGTCATGGGCATGGGCATCAGCATCCGTCGCTGCGTGGCCACCGGCAGCCTCGGCCGGCGCGGCTTCGGCCTCGTCGCCATCGTCGTCCGCCTCGAACGGGCCGCCTTCACGCTGCGGCAGCTTTTCGACGCCCGGCGCGTCTTCCAGCGCCACGATGGTTGCCTTCGATCCCAGCGTTTCCAGAGGTTTCGTCAGGAAATGCTCCATGCCTTCGCCCATCCAGAAGACGATCTTCGCGTTCTGGAGCGCGGCGGCATTGGAGGGCTTCATGTTGTAGGTATGGGGGGAGGCGGCGCCTTCCACGATCAGCGCGGGTTCGCCGACACCCTGCATGATGGCGGCGACGAGCGAGTGGATCGGCTTGATCGACACCACGACGTCGGGTGTCTGTGCATGGGCCGTCCCGGCCGCCAGAAAGGCGGTGGCGGCGAGGATCAGCGAGGCGCGAGGGGACATGGGAGGCTCCTGTAGGGTTCTGCCGGGCCGACGACCGGAAAAGGCTATGCCGGCATTGCATTCTCAATGTAATGTTATTACATCAATTGCGTTATGCTATAACGTGTGGCATAGCCGCTGGCAACAGGGTTCTCCGGGAAATTTCCGATGTCCGAAATCGACGCTCGACTGCAGACCGCCCCTTTGCCGGGCCCGGTGGCCCCACGCGCAACGCCTGCGCGGTCTCCCGGTGCCGCGCTGGTGACGCTGCGGGAGGTCGGCATCCGCCGCAGCGGGCGCTGGCTGGTGCGGGGCGTCGATTTTTCCGTGTCGCGGGGCGAGATCGTCACCTTGATCGGCCCGAACGGCTC
Organism: Rhizobium sp. Leaf384; assembly: GCF_001424065.1. Lineage (GTDB taxonomy): Bacteria > Pseudomonadota > Alphaproteobacteria > Rhizobiales > Rhizobiaceae > Ferranicluibacter. Next base: position 834,177 of record NZ_LMQE01000005.1, on the reverse strand, counting down.
GGGCAAATCCACCACCGCCAAGACGGCGATCGGCGTGCTGAAGCCCGATGAGGGCCGTGTCGAGAAGGCGGGCGGCCTGAAGGTCGGCTACGTCCCGCAGAAACTCGCGATCGACTGGACGCTGCCGCTGACCGTGGAGCGGCTGATGACGCTGACGGGGCCGCTGAAAAGCGCCGAGATCGCGGAGGCCCTGTCGTCCACCGGCATTCTGCACCTCGCGCGGGCGGAGGTGCAGCATCTCTCCGGCGGCGAATTCCAGCGGGCGCTGCTCGCACGGGCGATCGCGCGTCGCCCGGATCTCCTGGTGCTGGACGAACCGGTCCAGGGCGTCGACTTCTCCGGCGAGATCGCGCTCTACGATCTGATCAAGACGATTCGCGACAGAACCGGCTGCGGCATCCTGCTGATCTCCCACGACCTGCACGTCGTCATGGCGGAGACGGATACCGTGATCTGCCTCAACGGCCATGTCTGCTGCCGCGGCACGCCGCAGGCGGTGAGCCAGAGCCCCGAATATCAGCGCCTCTTCGGCGTGAAGGCCGCGCAGACGCTGGCCGTCTACAATCACGATCATGACCACACCCATCTTCCCGACGGTCGCGTCCTGCATGCGGACGGAAGCCTGACGGACCATTGCCACCCGGAGGACGGTCACCATGCGGGCGACCACCATCCCGGAAGCCACCATCCGGGAAGCCACCCCCCGGGAAGCGACCGGGCACAGGATACGGCCGCCGCGGCCCACGTGCATGACGAAAACTGCGGATGCGGCCACAGCCAGGTCCGCCTGAAGCGACTCGAACCGGGGAAGCGCGACCGTGCTTGACGATTTCTTCATTCGCGCCCTCATCGCCGGCGTCGGTCTTGCCATCACGGTCGGGCCGCTCGGCTGTTTCGTCGTCTGGCGGCGCATGGCTTATTTCGGGGACACCATGGCGCATTCCGCGCTGCTCGGCGTGGCCCTGTCGCTGCTGCTCGACCTCAACCTCATGGTCAGCGTGTTCCTCGTGGCGGCGATGGTGTCGCTGCTCCTGCTCGCGCTGCAGAAGCGCGGCGGGCTGTCGACCGATGCCCTGCTCGGCATTCTCTCGCATTCCTCGCTGTCGATCGGTCTCGTCATCGTCGCCTTCATGACCTGGGTGCGGATTGATCTCGTCGGCTTCCTGTTCGGGGACATCCTCGCCGTGTCCGAGGCGGATATCGACCTCGTCTGGGGCGGCGGCATTCTCGTGCTGATGGCGCTGGTCATGCTCTGGCGGCCGCTGCTCGCCTCGACCGTCAATCCGGAGATCGCCGAGGCCGAGGGGCTCAATCCCGAGCGCTCGCGTCTGCTCTTCATGCTCCTGATGGCGCTGGTCATCGCGATCGCCATGAAGATCGTCGGCATCCTGCTCATCACCTCGCTGCTCATTATTCCCGCCGCCACGGCGCGCCGCTTTGCGGCCTCGCCCGAGATCATGGCCGTGTTCGCCTCGCTGATCGGCGCGGTGTCGGTCGTCGGCGGGCTGTTCGGCTCGCTGCATTTCGACACGCCGTCCGGCCCGTCGATCGTGGTCGCGGCCCTCGTCATCTTCGTCCTCAGCCTGCTGCCGATCGGCAAGCGCGGCCGGGAGGGCACGCCCTTTTCACCGCCGGGAGGACATCACTGATGGAGCCACGCAAGCTGACGCGCAACCAGGCGCTCGTGCTGGAGACGCTGACCCACGCCGAAGCGCCGCTCAGCGCCTATACGATTCTCGACAAGCTGCGCGACCACGGGTTCCGGGCCCCGCTGCAGGTCTACCGGGCCCTGGAGAAGCTGACGGAATTCGGCATCGTGCATCGGCTGGAGAGCCTCAACGCCTTCGTCGCCTGCACCCACCCGCACGATCACGGGCCGGAGAAGGGCGTGATCGCCTTTGCGATCTGCGAGGATTGCGGGCAGGTGAGCGAGATCAGCGACCCGGAGATCGAGGACCGTCTGGCACATCTGGCGCTCAAGCGGCACTTTACCACGGAGAAGACGACGATCGAGATGCGCGGGCACTGCGGCAACTGCACCGCGGCGTAACCTCGCCCGGCATGACCCGATCTGGCCTGATCTGGCCTGATCGACCTGACCTGGTCTGACCAGCGCTCAGGCCTCGTCGATGCGCGTCAGCGTCGCCGAAAAGGCTCTGGCGTTGCGCACATAGCTTTCGGCCGAGGCGCGCAGGCCGGCAATGGCCGCGTCGTCCAGCGTGCGCAGCACCCGCGCCGGAGCGCCGACGATCAGCGAATTGTCCGGGAAGACCTTGCCCTCGGTGACGAGCGCATTGGCCCCGACGAGGCAATTGCTGCCGATGACCGCGCCATTGAGGATGGTTGCGCCCATGCCGACCAGGCTGTTGTCGCCGATGGTGCAGCCATGGACGATGGCGCGATGGCCAATGGTGCAGCCTTCGCCGATGGTGACCGGGAAGCCGGTATCGACATGGACGACGGCGCCCTCCTGGATGTTGCTGCGCGCGCCGATCGTGATCGGTTCGTTGTCGGCCCGCAGCACCGCGCCGAACCAGATGCCGACATCCGCGCCGAGCACGACATGTCCCACGACATGGGCGTCCGGCGCGATCCAGTAGCGATCGGGGGCCGGGCAGGTGGGGCGCAGGGTGCCGAGAGCATAGAGAGGCATGGGGGCTCCAGGAGCAGGGGTAAGGGCGTGCGGGGTCGATGTCATGCTGCGTTGACGTCGTGCCGGGTGAGGGCGGGCGAAGCGGTGCTGCCGCGCCCGCCCATTCTGCGTCAGACGACGGTGACGGTGAGATCGCCGATCCCGTCGATGCCGCAGGTGACGACATCGCCGCGCTCGACAGCGCCGACGCCGGCCGGCGTGCCGGTGAGGATGACGTCGCCGGCGGCCAGCTCGAACAGCTTGGAAAGCTCCGCGATGATTTCCGGGATCTTCCACGTCATCTGCGCGAGATCGCCATCCTGCCGGATGGCACCGTTGACGCTGAGGTGAATGCGGCCGCGGGCCGGATCCACGCCCTGTTCCGCCGGCACGAGCGGCGAGACCGGGCCGGAGTGCTCGAACGCCTTGGCGGCCGCCCATGGCTGGCCCTTGCTCTTGGCGTCCGCCTGCAGATCGCGGCGGGTGAAATCGATGCCGACCGCATAGCCCCAGACGCAGTCCATTGCGGCGGCCGGATCGATATCCGTGCCGCCGGACTTCAGCGCCACGACCAGCTCGACCTCGTGATGCACATCGTTCGAGCGTGCGGGATAGGGAAAGCCCGACGCCGGGAGACGAAGGTTTTCCGGATTTTTCTGGAAGAAGAAGGGCGGCTCGCGCGTGGGGTCATGCCCCATCTCGATCGCGTGGAGGGCATAGTTGCGGCCGACGCAATAGACGCGACGAACGGGGAAACCGGCCTCGCTTCCCGAAACGGGCAGGATGACGGGCGGAGCGGCGGTGATGACGGTGTTCATGGCATTCCGGATGCTGGTGACGACAGCGAGAGGATAGCACCGGGGAACGGGCGCGGGGAAGACGACGGACCCATTTTGCCGCCGGGGACATTTGCCGCTGCCATCCGTCTGCCGCCACGATCCGTTTGCAGGGAAGGCCATCCTGCGAGGACAACATGTTGCCCGGTGAAGGCTGGTGTCGGGAGAAGGTTGGTGTCGGCACGTGTTCCCGACGGGCGGACGACGCTCGGGACCGCGGGCCGCCGGACGCTCGGCTTCAGGCGCACGGGCTCGATCCTCCCGGCTCGGGACGGTGCGGATGGCGAAACCTAGCGAACGTGCCGGATGTCTATGCCGACAGCGGCCTCAGCGGCAGGCATAGGCCTGGAGCTGGGCGCGGGTGATGAAGGGGCCGCCGCTGCGGGTCTTGCGGTCCGGATCGGTGTATTCGAGGCTCGGCACATCCGGGAGAGCCAGGGCCTGGCGCACCGTCATGATGCCGACATCGCGCCGATCGGCACCACGCTTTACGCTCACTTCTACGATGCGGTACAGATTTTCCTCGACCATGTCTCTCTCCCTTGCCTCTTTCGTGCAATGCGTGTTCGTGCGGCCTGTCATCCCGTGGGTCGTCAAGTAGGCCGTCCTGCGCGGCGGCCGTTGTTCACGCGCCGATTTCGCGCGACTCAGGCATTTCGGTCTGCGAAGCAGGTTTTTATGAGGCACCTCACCATGAGCTTGCCAGAAAGTCCGTGCTACAACCAGCGAAAAATGCGGGACGCAGAAAATAAGGCAGGCCTGTAAAGAAAATTTCGACCCGTTTTACTGCACTGCAAAAACATAATGCCAAAATGTGACGTTTTTTCTGGCGGTGCGGAACAAATTTCCTTCTGGTTATCTTTCTTCCTTGTCTCTCACCTACCCGGAGCAGGAAAATGTCCGATATCAAGACAGGATTTACCGGCGAACTCGAAGACAAGACCACGATGAAGGCGCAGGTCAAGCGCGCGACTTCTGCCGTGCAACGCGAAGCCGGGGCCGTGGCGGCGACGGCGCAGGACCACCGGGCGGCGACCGGCACCGCGCTGCTGCTGGTTGGCGCGGTCGCGTTTCTGGCCGGCTACGTTCTGGGCGCCGGAGACCAGAGAGACAGCTGGCACGACCGCTCCTGGTTCTGACGCGGGTTCGGTTTTAATACAGCCTGAAAATCTCTCTACCCATCTTGTTTTTGCTGCAATGCAGCATTATCTTGATGGTTACCGAAGCGCTCCTCCTCCTCCCAGGTGCTTCGGTCGATCCGGGTCATCTCCTCCCGACCCAGGATCCTTTCAGAAAGCCTGCCGCACCTCCTCCCGCGGCAGGCTTTTTTGATGCGCCTTGCCGCCGCCGATGCGATCCCGTCCGGCGCGCCTTTTCGGAAGGCCGGGCCTTGGCGAGGATCAGCTGGGGGTTTATGACGACGCCCACAACCCGTGCCCGGACGGACCGGCATGCTGGGAATGAGCGGAGGCAGGCAGGCATCCCCGACAGGCCGCGCCGCGCCGGTTTTTAGCCCGCGAGCCTTCGCCGGCCGATTCCTCTTGAGCGACGAGACGACAGGATGACGGACATCGCAGACACCCACTTCAAGACCCACACTGGCACGCGTCCCTACACCGGCCCCGTCTTCGCCGTGGCCCCGATGATCGACTGGACGGATCGGCATTATCGGTATCTTGCGCGGCAGCTTTCGGCGCATGCGCTGCTGTATACCGAGATGATCGTGGCCGATGCGGTTTTGCGGGGGGATCGGGCGCGGTTGCTGGCCTGTCCGGTCGCCGATACGCCCGTGGCGCTGCAGCTGGGCGGCAATGATCCGGACAAGCTGGCGCAGGCGGCGCGGATCGGGGCGGATTTCGGCTATTGCGAGATCAACATGAATGTCGGCTGTCCCTCCGACCGCGTCCAGTCCGGCACCTTCGGGGCCTGCCTGATGCGGGAGCCCGCGGTGGTGGCCGACTGCGTGGCGGCGATGAAGGCGCAGGTCGCGCTGCCGGTGACGGTGAAATGCCGGATCGGCGTCGACGACCAGGAGCCGGAGATCGCGCTGCGCGCGCTCTTGGAGCAAGTGCGGGCAGCCGGCGTGGACGGCGTGTGGGTGCATGCGCGCAAGGCCTGGCTGCAGGGCCTCTCGCCGAAAGAAAACCGCGAGATCCCGCCGCTCGACTACGGGCTGGTGCACCGGATCAAGGCGGAGAACCCCGATCTCTTCATCGGCCTCAATGGCGGACTGCACACGCTGGGCGATGCCCTGCGGCAGCTTCATCCTGTCGATACGCCCCATCTTCTCGCCGCTCCTCTGCTTGCCGCTCCTCTGCCTGCCGCCCCTCTTCCTGCCGCTCCTCTGCTTGCCGACGCGTCCCGGCCGCTCGACGGCGTGATGCTCGGCCGGGCCGCCTATCATGATAGCGCGCTGCTGACCTGCGTGGACGGCGCCTTTCCGCATCCCTTGACCGGCGCGGCGCCGGTCGCCGTCGATCCGGCGGACATCACCGAGGCGGGGCACCGCATGTCGCAGGACCTCTGGTACGGCGTGCGCGATGCGATGATGGCCTATGCCGCCGGACATATCGCGGCCGGCGGGCGGCTCGTGCATGTGACGCGGCACATGGTCGGCCTGTTCCAGGGATGGCCGGGCGCGCGGCGGTTCCGGCAGATCCTGTCGTCGGATGCGACGCGGGCCGGGGCGGGGCCGGAGGTGATCCTTGCCGCCTTCGCCGCCGTGCTCGACGGGGCGGGGGCCCGCGCGGACGCCGGGGCGGGCGACGCTGCCGCGTGATTGCCGCCGGTTCGAACGGGTCAGGTCTTGTTTTGATGCATGTCGTTCCCGAAACCGCTGCACACGTTCGGGCGACCTGCATGAGGATGTCTTGAAAGGCGCCGGGCGACATCCGGGGTTTCGCCGGTCTCTGCGGCGGGAGGGGCCAGTCTAGCGCCGGTCCTGCAGGCGGGGAGGCGGCGGGCGCGGTTTTTCTCGGCGTTCGTTGCAAGGCCCGGCGCTCTGGCGGACGATGAGGCCCACCAACAGAAACGGCGCCACAAGGGCGCCGTTTCCGGAATGTCGTCAGCGGCGGATCAGGCAGCGCTGATGTTGACGGCCTTCGGGCCCTTGCCCATGCGATCCGGCTCGGTGTCGAAGGTGACCTGCTGGCCGTCCTTCAGGGTCTGCAGGCCGGCAGCCTGGAGAGCGGAGATGTGGACGAAAACGTCCTTCGCGCCGCCTTCCGGCGTGATGAAACCAAAACCCTTGTCCTGGTTGAAGAATTTTACGGTGCCTTTGGTGGCCATGGGGATGTCCTCTGGTCTTCCCTTGTTGTGGTAACCGCACCCCCGGTGCCGGGGAGGCGGGCGGTCGTGCGTGCCGGAACAGGGCACGCGGTCTGGATGTCACGTACGGGAGCAAAGAACGTCTACGCCCATGGGAGCCGCAAGGCCGTGGCCGGCCATCCGCCCCATGCTGCCGTTCGGCTGTGTCCACAGCAGATACCCCACCGGAACGCCGCCGAGCGGCACAACCACATCAGTCCAGTCTCCGGGATGAACAGCCCGAACGGTATATTTCTGCCAGCAAATACGCGCCTTGGCAAGCGGGTCTCCGCTGGGATCCGCGGGGACCGAACGGAGAAAAAGGCCGGGCCTCCACATTTTCGTCGGATGCGTGACCGAGTGTCCCGAAGCGGTGCACCGCGGCGCATGCGTGCGGGCTGCGGGTTTGCATGTGTGCAAGGGCGTCTCGTGCGCGCCAAGGGTTGATGCCGGAGGCCGGGGCGGGTACTGCAAGGGTGCCGACATCGACCGGCTGACACGAAGCAGCCGAGACCGGAACGACCGGCGGCAAGGCCGGCTGCGGCGAAAGGAACGGGGGCAAGGTGATCGATCCCTATGCGATGCTGGGCGTGGAGCGCGACGCCGACGAGGCCGCGATCAAGGCCGCCTATCGCCAGGTGGCCAAGACGGCGCATCCCGACCAGGGCGGCGACGGCGCGGTCTTCGGCCAGCTGCAGGCCGCCTACGACCTGTTGCGCGACCCGGTGCGGCGAAAGATCTTCGACGATACCGGCTATGATCCGCAGCTCGCCGACCCGCGCGACCTCAAGGGCCTGCTGGTGATCGAGACGCTGGTCAACGAGGTGATCCTCGACGAGCGCGAACCCGGCAGCTTCGACCCGGTGGCCGCCATGCGCCGCCGGCTGTCCGACGATATCGTGAAAAGCCGGTTCCATATTCTCGAGCTCGAACGCCACCGCACCCGTGTCCGCCAGCACATGGACCGCCTCGGCCGCCGCCCGGACGCCGATGTGCTCGGCTCCATGCTGCGCGCGCGCTCCCAATCCATCGCCGATGCGATCAAGACCGCCGAAGGCCAGATCGAGGTGATCGAACAGGCCTATCTGATGCTGGAAGCCTATCGCTACGAGCTGGAATCGCTGCGCGGCGAGGAACGCGACGAAGCGGCGGAATAGGACGCCGGTTTTCGGCCGCCCGCCACTGGCGGTTGAGTTTCGGCATGCAGGATGGCGGGACCGGTGGTGTTAGGTCGGCGTCGCCATCCTGTCCGGGCCTCGCTCTGCGCGCTGCTTTCTGCACCGTCAGACCCGCGTGCCGGCTGCCGACCTCTCACCACACCTCCTCGTCCCGGGCGGATTCGCGGCGCCAGAAATCTTGGAATTCCGCTTTGAGCGGGTGGCCGCGGGGGAGGCAGGATCGGGCGACGGCGAGGGCGGCGCGGATGTCGGTGTCCATCGGATCGCTGCCGAGGAGACGGCCCATCTCCTTCAGCGCGCCCGGCGCCAGAAGGGCTTCGACCTCAACCGACAAGGCGAGAATCACGAGAAAGCCCTCGACGAGATCGCGCGGCATGCCGGCGAGGCAGCGGGGCAGGACCATCTCGGCCTGATGGACGCCGCGGGCCGGATCGTGCGGCGTCGCGCCGGGAAGGCTGCAGCACCGGTGCCGGCGGCAGCGGGCGCGGTCGCAGAGCAGGGCCTGGGTGAACAGCATGTCGGCGGTCGCGCAAACGCGGCTGCGCGGCTCGAACGGGCGGGATGGCGCGGGACGCGCGGGGACAGGAGGTGCAGATTCGGGCGGCGCGGGAGGCCCGGTCTCGTCGCTGCCGGGGGTGTCATGGCGTCCGGTATCGCAGCGTCCGGTGTCGAGGGTGCCCGTTTCATGGCCGGCGGTCTCACCGCCGGCGCGGCTGGAGGCAAGATCGGCGGGGTCCCGTCCGGTGATATCCGGTGCGGCGGGACCAGGCTCCGCGTCACTGCGGCCAGCGGGATGGGGCCCGGCAGGCTTGGAGTCGTCACGTTTTGGGGCAGCTGGCTTTGCGTCGGCAAGGTCGGGGATCTCCTCCCGGTTTCCCGCGTAGCAGGCAAAGGGCCAGCTGACGTCGAGGGACATACCGTTTGTCGGCGCGTGATCGGCATACGGCGCGGCTGTCGGGTTGGCCGGCATGTCGTGAGGCGCGGAAGGCGGGAAAAATGGGCGGGCGTTTCGCCGGGCGGTTCGCCGGGCTGCGGGCCGTCGGGGGCGTCGGGACATGCGGTCTCCTTCACGCAGGCGGTTCGGCCTCGCGGTATGGCGCATCGATCGTGTTCGGCCCTTGAGGGCCGAGGTTCGGACGGGGCGCTGGAAGCTGCCGCGTTGACATGAATGTAGAATGACACCTTCCGGCGCCCCGTTCGGCGGTTTCTGCCCGCACGTGCCTCTCTGCCGTCGTCCCGGCGCGCCCAAAGGGCGCGTGAAACGACGCTCCGTGCCGCAAAGGCAAACCCGAACCGTTCTGGTGCATCGCTTGCGCGGTGCGCCGGCGCCTCGGGGGGAGGTCGTGATGCGAACCGTGATGCGGGAGGCGCACGTCGTTCCACCCGCCCCACAGCCGGCTCCGCCTCGCCGGCACGCCTGCCGGTGTATCCGAGAGCGGAACGCGGCCAGTATGCGGGGCGCTCATGCCGGCGGGGAAAGCGGCGTGCCAAAAAATGTGCGGCTGCGCGCGGCGAACGCGGGGCCGCCGGGGATCGACAGGCGGGGCAAGGCCCGCCCGGATCGGCACAGCGGCAGGCGCTGACCGGCCCGCCGCTTTGTTTTCAAAGAGGTTTCAGCATCGTGGGGCGGGCCGAAACCTCAGCTGTAGCCACCCTTGGCGCGCTGCTCGGCGGCCTCGCGCTGGGCGCGGTCCAGATCGTCTTCGCCTTTGGTGTTCCCCGTCAGCGAAATCTCCGGTTTGCCGCCTGACGTCGCCGAGCGACCGGACGGTCCCGCACCGGTGGCGTCTCCGCCCTCAACCTTGGCATGCGGGATCTGGGCGCTGTCGAAATAGGTGCGGAACGAGGAGATCCGGCCGTCCGCCTCTTCCAGCACGCTGACGCCGCCATAATCGAAGGTCTCGCCGGACATCGTGCCGCGGCTGCGCCATTCGAGAAAGGCAACGCCGTCCGTCTCCGTCACGGCGCGGAATTCCGACGAAATCTCGTCGAAGGCATCGCGGTAATGCGACCAGAACGTCTTCGCCGCATCCGGCCCGCCATCATCATAGGACACCAGCGGATTGGACACGCTGGCATCATCGGCAAACAGTTTTGCAATGGTCTCGACATCCCGATCGGATTCGAGGCGATGAAGGGCGGAGATGAAGGTGTCTGCAAGGGCTGTCATGGGGCGCTCCTGAGGTTTGGGCTCAGGAGGGGAACTGGATGATGGGTGGGTTGTTCCGGGGGGAGGTGAGAGCTACGTACCAAATATTGACTAACATATGTACGACTATGATCTAGGGTTGCATACTAAATACGTATCGCTAGGCTAACCGACGGAGAATTTTTTGAGGTGTCCCCATGCAGATCTCACGAATTGAAATTAAAAATTACAGATCGATTGAAAAGCTTGAAGTCGACTTCACAAACTTTAATTCTTTAGTAGGACCAAATAATGCGGGAAAGTCAACTGTCTTAAGGGCGATAGATCTATTCTTTGAAGCGTCCCCTAGGATATCTCAGTCAGACCATCTGATGCATGATACTTCTAGGACCATCGAGATCGCAGTAAAGTTTGGGAATTTGACTGCGGCCGAGGCAGATGAGTTTAAAACTGCGGTTACCGATGGGTTCTTGGTAATTGCACGAGAATTTGGCGGTCCACGTGCTGAAACAGGCGATTACTTCGTGTTTGCACGCGTTAATCAAGTGTTCGAAGAGTTTCGAAGCGAGCAAAACGGAACGAAGAGGAGGACCATATTCGCGGGACTGCGTAAACAGTATCCGGAGATCTCGGCGGCAACTGGGGAGGAGATGGACGTTGAATTGCGAAATTGGGAGGCCAACAACCCGGATCAACTGCAAAGTACTCGTGTCCGCGGTTTTTTCGGAGCAAGAAATGTAGCGAATGGAAAACTAAAGAAGAAAACTTCCGTCCGGACCGTTCCTGCAGTAAAAGAGGCAACAGAGGAAGCAACCGACTCTAAAAAAAGTCCCATCATTGGTCTACTAAATGAAATTGTTCGCCAGACGTTCGAAAACCGCAAAGACTTTAGCGATTTTGTAGCGCAATCAAACAACAAAATTGCGGAGCTTACCGATCCTTCAACGGTACCTCAATTATCAGGGATAAGTGATCGACTTACACAAACGGTGGGGCGATACTACTCAGATACAGGGCTCATCGCAGACCTTAACAAAGCAAATGAGCTCACGGTCACATTTCCCAGCCCTCTCATAAGTGTCCTTCATCGGGGCCTCAAGGTTGACGTCTCTCAAGTAGGGCATGGACTTCAGAGAGCTATATTCTTCTCTCTTGTTCAATTTCTAGCCGAAGAGCAGACTGAGAAGGGGAGTGACGGCCATGTCTTTAAAGAGGCGCAGAGTGATATCATTCTTCTAATTGAAGAGCCGGAGATATATCAGCATCCGTTGAAGCAGTCATTATTCTATGATGCTTTTAAGGAAATATGCAGCGGCTTTAGTATAGTATCCGGGATCAGGATACAAATAATATTTGCTACGCATTCAGAAAAATTCGTCCGACTGCGTGACATCGACAAAGTACGCCTGATCTCGAAAAGACCGGTCGGTGATTCATACGTAACTCTTGTTAAGGCTTTGTCCATCGCGCAATTTAGCAGTGGTATGGCTGCGCTGGTCGGGTCGGATATAGCCCTCTCCGACGAAGCATTTTCTGCTGGTCTACATATTTTTAGTCGAGAAGTTTCGGAAGGATTTTTTGCTGACCAGATAATACTGGTTGAAGGGGTGTCGGATAAGGCAATCCTTGAGGGAATGTTTCTTCATCTTGGATACGATCCGTATCGCGACGGTATATCGATCATACCCGTCGATGGGAAAACTAAACTTGATAAGCCACTGTTCGCTTTCCGCGCGCTCGGAATTCCAGTATATACGGTTTTTGACAATGATAAATCCGCGAGGACATGTAAGGATTCGGTGAAAAGAAACCGGGTGCTGCAAACTATATGCAGATCTCAGAACATTGAAGACTTTCCGGTTGGTGTATTTAGCGAGTTTTGTTGCTTCGATGGAAATTTGGAGTCGTATGTAAAATCCCTTTTAAAGGAAGAATACAAAGCAATTATAGGAGAAGTTAGTGCCGCATTCGAGGTGTCGGCGAGAGAGGTGGTGAAGACTCCCGCTGTTGTCCAAGCCTTTCTCAAGACAGCGATTGATAGGGGACACGAATTTACTATGCTTAGTCAGCTAATAAAAACGGTTCGCAGTAGAATAGCTGTGTAACTGCGTCTACCGCCCCGGCCGCCCCGTCTTCCCTTTCGTCCGGCCCTTCTGCCGCTTCACATCCCCGGCATCCTCATAGCTGCCGACGCCCGCTTTTGCGCGCACCAGCGGGCGCGGGTCGTCGGTGGCGCGTTCGGGCTGGCCTTCGGTCAGCGGTGAGAAGCGTTTCGTGGCCTTGGCCGCGTCGGGCTTGACCGGGAGGGGGCCGTTGACCGGCTTTTCGGTCCGGCCGACGGTCATTTCGTCGAGGTCGTTGCGGCGGAAGAGCGGGCGTTCGGTGTCGGTGCCGGGGCCCATGTCGTCGAGGCTGTTCTGGCGGAAGAGGGAGGGTGCGGGTTGAGGTTGCCCCTCATCCGCCCTGCGGGCACCTTCTCCCCGCGCGCGGGGAGAAGGACCGGCGAGCGTGGCGCCTTCTGCGTCCTCGTCGGCGGTCGTCTCTGCATTTCGCGCGGCTTTCGATTTGCCCGTGGCGACTTCCTGGCTTTTCGCGGCATCCCGGGCCTTGGCGGCCTTCTGGTCGGCCTTGCTGACGAAGCCTTCCTGAGATTTGGCCTCCTGCCGCGCCATCGGGTCGTCCATGGTGGCGAGTTCGGTGGCCTTGAGGCGCTTGATCTCGTCGCGCAGGCGAGCAGCGGTCTCGAAGTCGAGATCGGTCGCGGCGTTGCGCATCTGCTTTTCCAGCGCTTCGAGATGGGCGGCGAGGTTGTTGCCGACCATATGGCCGCCGGAGGCAAAGCCCTTGCCGGTGGCGCCGCCGATGTCGGCGCGGACATGGTCGCGCTCGTAGACACTGTCGAGAATGTCGGAGATCTTGGCCTTGACCGATTCCGGGGTGATGCCGTGGGCCTCGTTGTAGGCCATCTGCTTTTCGCGGCGGCGGGCGGTCTCGTCCATGGCGCGCTGCATCGAGCCGGTGACCTTGTCGGCATAGAGCACGACCTTGCCGTCGACGTTTCGCGCCGCGCGGCCGATGGTCTGCACCAGCGAGGTTTCCGAGCGCAGGAAGCCTTCCTTGTCGGCATCGAGGATGGCGACGAAGCCGCATTCGGGAATGTCGAGGCCTTCGCGCAAGAGGTTGATGCCGACGAGCACGTCGAAAGCTCCCAGACGCAGATCGCGGATGATCTCGATGCGCTCCAGCGTGTCGATGTCGGAATGCATGTAGCGGACGCGGATGTTCTGCTCGTGCAGATATTCGGTCAGGTCTTCCGCCATGCGCTTGGTCAGCACGGTGCAGAGCGTGCGATAGCCCTTGGCGGCGGTCTCGCGGATCTCGCCCAGCACGTCGTCCACCTGGCTTTTTGCCGGGCGCACCTCCACCGGCGGGTCGATCAGGCCGGTGGGGCGGATGACCTGCTCGGCGAAGACGCCGCCGGACTGGTCCATCTCCCAGGCGCCGGGCGTCGCCGACACGGCGATGGTGTTGGGGCGCATGGCGTCCCATTCCTCGAAGCGCAGCGGCCGGTTGTCCATGCAGGAGGGCAGGCGGAAGCCGTATTCGGCCAGCGTCGCCTTTCGCCGGAAGTCGCCCCGGTACATGCCGCCGATCTGGCTGACGGAGACGTGGCTTTCGTCGATGAACAGCAGGGCATTGTCGGGAATGTATTCGAACAGGGTCGGCGGCGGCTCGCCGGGGCGGCGGCCGGTCAGGTAGCGGGAATAGTTCTCGATGCCGGCGCAGGAGCCCGTCGCCTCCAGCATCTCGATGTCGTAGCGGGTGCGCTGTTCCAGCCGCTGGGCTTCCAGGAGGCGTCCGGCCTTCTCAAGCTCGGCGAGGCGCAGCTTCAGCTCCTCCTTGATCGACTTGATGGCGGCGTTCAGCGTCGGGCGCGGCGTCACATAGTGGCTGTTGGCGTAGATCTTGACCGATCGCAGGTCGCCGGTCTTGGTGCCGGTCAGGGGATCGAATTCGGTGATCGCGTCGATCTCGTCGCCGAACATGGAGATGCGCCAGGCGGCATCCTCCAGGTGGGCGGGGAAGAGCTCGATCGTGTCGCCGCGCACCCGGAAACTGCCGCGCTGGAAATCCATGTCGCGGCGCTTGTACTGCTGGGCGACGAGGTCGGCCAGCAGCTGGCGCTGGTCGAGGCGGTCGCCGACCGACATCTGGAACGCCATGGCCGTGTAGGTTTCCACCGAGCCGATACCGTAGATGCAGGACACCGAGGCGACGATGATGACGTCGTCACGCTCCAGCAGAGAGCGCGTGGCGGAGTGGCGCATGCGGTCGATCTGTTCGTTGATCGAGCTTTCCTTCTCGATGAACGTATCCGAGCGCGGCACATAGGCTTCCGGCTGGTAATAGTCGTAGTAGGAGACGAAATACTCCACCGCATTGTTCGGAAAGAAGTTCTTGAACTCGGAATAGAGCTGCGCCGCCAGCGTCTTGTTGGGCGCGAGAATGACGGCGGGGCGCTGGGTGGCCTCGATCACCTTGGCCATGGTGAAGGTCTTGCCCGAGCCGGTGACGCCGAGCAGGACCTGGCTGCGCTCGCCGCTGTTGAGGCCTTCCACGAGATCCTTGATGGCCGTCGGCTGGTCGCCGGCCGGCTGGTACTCGCTGACCATCTCGATATGGATGCCGCCTTCGGACTTGGTCGGGCGGGCGGGACGGTGCGGCGTCCACATCTTGCCGTCCTTGAACAGCGGGTTGCCGCTTTCGATCAGCTGCGCCAGCGCATCCACGGTGGCGGTGACCGCGCCGGGCGCGAGCGTGGCGGACTCTTCCAGCGAGATATCCATGCCGGACACGGCGGGCAGGCCGGCCGCGGCGCGCGATTTCGGATCGCTGGCGCCGCCCATGGAGGTGCCGCGCGCGGATCTCGATGCCTTGGGGGAGAGGGCGGGCTCGACGGGTTTCGCCTTCGCCTTCGCGGCGGCGATCTCCACCTGCTTGCGGTGCTTGCCGGCCTTCGACGCGACATCGCGGCGCGTCTCGTGGGAGGACGCCTCGGCCTCCGCCTCGAGCTGCCGGACCCAGTCGGACACGGAACCGCCCAGGGGGCCGGACAGCTCGCCGGACAGCGGCGCGCCGTCGAACGGCGCCTGGGGCGCCTCCTCGAATCCGGTGGGTTCACGGGAGGACGCTGCGGTTTTCTTCGGAGATCTGGCCATGCCGGAAATATGGAGAGAGTCTGGCGGAAAGAAAAGGGGAGAAGAACGCATCGTGTACGGATCGCCCCCGCCGCGACCCGGCAACGTCCCGGGCGAAACCGTCTATCTGAGAGGATGCTCATATATTGGAAAGAAATATATGGGCACTGTTGCGGGGTTGGCAACGCCAACGAAACAGGGGCGCAACAAGAGCGCAACAGGGGGCATGTCATGAAACAGTATAAAATCTCCGTGCGATTGTACGGACTGGTGGGAATGGCGCTGATCGTCATGGCGGGGGCCATGACCTATTCGCTGTTCCAGTCGCATGCGCGGCTGGTCGACGAGCGCAAGGCACTGCTGGCCGCGGTGGACGAAAGCGCGCTCGGCATCTTCAGCCATTATCACACGCTGGAGCAGGCGGGCACGCTGACGAAGGCGGCCGCGCAGGCCGCGGCGCTCGATGCGGTCCGCGCCATGCGGTTCCAGGGCAGCGGCTACCTCGTCGTCAGCGACATGACGAGCCGCATGATCATGCATCCGATCAAGCCCGAACTGGACGGCAAGGACCAGAGCGGCCTCAAGGACGCGAACGGCGTCGCCATCCTGCAGCTGTTCGCCGACCAGGTGAAGGCGCAGGGGCAGGGCTTCGTGGCCTATTCCTGGCCGAAGCCGGGCAGCACCGTGCCCTTGCGGAAATTCACCCACACCGCCGGCTTTGCACCCTGGGGCTGGGTCGTCAGCACCGGCAGCTACGAGGACGATCTCAACACGCTGTTCTGGCGGGGCCTCATCGCGCTTGCCGTCATTACCGGCGTTGCCGGTCTTGTCATTCTCGGCGTGGCTTTTGCCGTCGTGCGCAGCGTCGTCCGGCCGATCGACCGGCTGAAGGGGGCGATGACGGCAATTGCCCGGGAAGACGTGTCGTCGCCCGTGCCGGAGGCGGATCGCGGCGACGAGATCGGGCAGATGGCGGGCGCGCTCACCGTGTTGCGCGACAGCGTGGTCGACCGGATCGCGCTGCGGGAGCGCGTGGCGATCCGGCAGAGCGAGATCGACAGCGAGCGGCGGACCAACGAGATCCGCGCCGCCCGCCAGGCCCACGAGCAGGCGGAGGCGATCGGCATCGTCGGCGAGGCGCTCGAAGCGCTGGCGGGGGGTGACCTGACCGTGACGATCGGCGCGATCGCGCCGGACTATTCCAAGCTGCGCGACGACTTCAACCTGTCCATCGCGGCGCTGTCCGACGCGATCCGGTCGATCGCCCGCTCCACCGACGTCGTCCACGGCAGCGCCGGCGACATTTCCGCGGCCTCGAGCAACCTGTCGCGGCGCACGGAACAGCAGGCGGCGGCCCTGGAGGAAACGGCGGCGGCGCTCGATCAGATCACCGCCACGGTGCGCCAGGCGTCCGAGCGGGCCGGCGAGGCGCGAACCATGGTGGCTGAAACCAAGTCCAGCGCGGAGCGATCGGGCGGGATCGTGCGCAGCGCGATCGCGGCCATGAGCCGGATCGAGAACTCCTCGGCCCGCATCGGCCAGATCATCGGCGTGATCGACGAGATCGCCTTCCAGACCAACCTGCTGGCGCTGAATGCCGGCGTCGAGGCGGCGCGGGCCGGCGAGGCGGGGCGCGGCTTTGCGGTCGTGGCGCAGGAGGTGCGCGAACTTGCCCAGCGCTCGGCCCAGGCGGCCAAGGAGATCAAGGACCTGATCCGCACCTCGACCAGCGAGGTGGAAACCGGCGTCACGCTGGTCCGCTCGACGGGCGACGCGCTGATGGAGATCGAAACGCTCGTCAACGGCGTCAACGACCATGTCGTCTCGATCGCCACCTCCGCCCGCGAACAGGCCACCGGCCTGCAGGAGGTCAACGTCGCCGTCAACAGCATGGACCAGATGACGCAGCAGAACGCGGCCATGGTCGAGGAGACCACGGCCTCGAGCCAGACGCTGGCGCAGGAAAGCCGCACGCTGAAGGACCTGCTGCAGACCTTCCACCTCAGCGGCGGAAGCGCCGGCGGCGACGGGCAGGCGCGGCGGGCGGCCTGAGCCGCTCGACCCGCCGAACCGTCGAAGCGCCGAATCGCCGCACCCGGCCTTTGAGGGGCGCTGCGCCAGGCAGCGCCCTTTACTTATGTCTGCGGACCGTTCGTGCATGTCGCCGACAAGTGAGCAGCGGTTTCGGGAAACGATACGCATCACAACAAGACCGTAAAGCGCGTTGCGTCGATCCTTTATCCCGCAACGCGCTTTAGGTGCGGGCGCGGGGCGGGTGTGCCGGGCGCTATCGATCGGCGGGCGCGAGGCCGGGGCCGCGATGACGACAGGGTGGAAGGCAGGTTGCGGGTGGCGGAATGGCCCTGCTATGACGGGGGAACGCGGGGCGGACGCGGGCAAGACACGACAGGACCTCGAAAGGACACTCCATGAGCAAGCGCGCCATCATCATCGTCGACCTGCAGAACGACTATCGCACGGACGGCCGGTTTCCGCTTTCCGGCATCGACGCCGCCGTCGCCAAGGCGGCCCGTGTGGTCGAGGCCGCGCGCCGCGCCGGCGACCTGGTCGTCCATGTCCGCCACGAAAGCCCGGCCGACGGCCCGTTCTTCGCCGTCGGCACGCAAGGGGCGGAGATCATGGCCGCGATGGCGCCGCAGGCGGGCGAGGCGATCGTGACCAAGCGCTTCCCCAACGCGTTCCGGGAGACCCCGCTCGCCGGGATGCTCGCATCCGCCGGGGTGGACGACGTCACCGTGATCGGCGCCATGAGCCATATGTGCATCGATGCGACCGCCCGGGCGGCCGCCGATCTCGGCTTGCGGACGACCATCGTGGAGGATGCCTGCGCCACGCGCGATCTGGCGTTCAAAGGCGAGACCGTGCCCGCCGGCACGGTGCACGCGGCCTTCATGTCGGCGCTGGCCTTCGCCTATGGCGAGGTCGTCTCGACCGAGGACTATCTCGCGCGATAACGGGCGTCTGGCCGGGAGGGCGCCGTTCAGCGCTCGCCCGGAACCGGCGTCGGGTGGCCGTCGGCATCGAGGGCGACCATGACGAAGATGGCGTCGGTCACCTTTTCCATGCGGTCGGAAAGGTAGCGCTGCGCCCAGGCCTCGACCTTCAGCGTGATGGACGTGCGGCCGACGGCGGCGATGTCGGTGTAGATGCACAGGGTGTCGCCGATCTTGACCGGCAAAGCGAAGGCCATCTCGCGCACGGCGGCGGTGACGACCCGGCCGCGGGCGCGCTCGGCGGCGCGGATGCCGCAGGACAGGTCCATCTGGGCCATGACCCAGCCGCCGAAGATATCCCCGGCGGCATTGGCATCGGCCGGCATGGCAAGGGTTCGCAAGGTCAGTTCACCGCTGGGCGTCGTCATGGCCTTCTCCGGCTGTTGCAGCGCCGCCGGGAGCGCCGGTGGCAAGCCCCGTGCTATCGCGGTTGTGCGCGTTCGTCATCCCCCCACAGGCTGGAAAGGTGCAAAGCCGCCACTGGTCGCCGTCGACCTGTCGACGCGCCGTCGGCGGTTTGCCTGTCTGCGTGGTTTGCCTGTCTGCGTGAGGCGACGCTTCCTCAAGCGCGTTGCGTAAAAATGGAGTCACGCAACGCGCTTAAGGTCTTGTTGTGATGGATGTCGTTTCCTGAAACCGCTGCGCACTTTCGCGCGACATGCATTAATCTTGGGGTTGAACGGCAGGTTTTTCTTAAACCTTTGACGGCACGGTCCAGCCCATGTTCGTGCGCGTTCGGCGTCGATCCCCAGTCCTGCCAGAGCGATGATCCGGCCGGCGACCGCCCTGTCGGGCGGCGTCGTCGCGCGTCCCGTGCTCTGCATCCTTGAAGGAGCGCCGCATGCGTCCACTTTCCCTGTCCGTCGTTCAGCGCAATGTCGCGATCACGCTCACCCTCGTCTGTCTCGGTCTCGCCACGCTGGTCGCGGCCATGCATGTGCGGCTGAGCGCCCATGTGATGGCCAATGCGGATGTGGATGCGCGCGACGCGAGCCGCGCCATGGCCGTGCTCTATGCCGTGACGGCGCCGGGGATCCGCATGACCCTCAAGGACGGCCAACTGGCGGACATCCGGGCGGAGGCCATGCCCGCGATCGCCGATCATGATCTCGTGGACCGCACGGCCGAGACGATCGGCGGCGTCGCCACGATCTTTGCCAAGCAGGGCGCCGACTACGTCCGGATCTCCACCAATGTGAAGACGGAGACGGGCGCGCGCGCCGTGGGCACCAAGCTCGCACCCGCGCATCCGGCGCAGGCGGCCCTGGCGCGTAACCAGGCCTATTTCGGCCAGGCCGTGCTGTTCGGGCGGGATTACATGACCGGCTACGTGCCGGTGACCTCAGCTGCGGGCGCCGTCGTCGGGGTGATCTTCATCGGCATCCCGATGGAGGTCTATTTCGCCAAGATCCACGAATTGCTGATGCTGTCGCTGGCGACGGGTGCCGGTGTGCTGGTGCTGATGGGCATCGTGGCGACGCTCGCGATCCGCCGGACCATGCGCCCGATGTCGATCCTGACCGGGTCCGTGGCGGCGATTTCCAGGGGCGATCTCGACGCCCATGTTCCCTATGCCGCGCGCCGGGACGAATTCGGCGCGATCGCCCGGGCGCTTGCCGTGTTTCGCGACACCGCGCTGTCGCGTCGCCAGATGGAAGCGGACAACGCGGCCGAGCGGGCGCTGACCGACGAGGAGCGTGCAACGCGCGATGCCGAGCGCCGGGCGACGGAGGCGGAGATCGAGCGGGCCGTGACCGCACTCGGCGCCGGGCTCGACCGGCTGGCGCGCGGCGACCTGACGCAGACCATCGACACCCCGTTCACCGGCCGGCTGGAGACGCTGCGGCAGGACTTCAACGGCTCCATCGCCCGGCTCGACGAGACGCTGGGCGGGATCCGCCAGAGCGTGATCGCGATCCAGGACAATGGCGGCCGGCTGCACGGCTCGGCCGACGATCTCTCCCGCCGCACCGAGGCGCAGGCCGCCTCGCTGGAGCAGACGGCCGCGGCTGTGGAAGAGATCACGGTGACCGTCAGGGCCTCTGCGGGGCGGGCGGCCGAAGCCAACGGCCTCGTGCGCGACACCAAGCAGAGCGCCGACGATCAGCACCATGTGGTGACGAGCGCGGTGGCGGCGATGGGCCGGATCGAGGCGGCGTCGCAGGAGATCGAGCAGATCATTTCCGTGATCGACGACATCGCCTTCCAGACCAACCTGCTCGCGCTCAATGCGGGCATCGAGGCGGCGCGGGCCGGCGATGCGGGCAAGGGCTTTGCCGTGGTGGCGCAGGAGGTGCGGGAACTGGCGCAGCGCTCGGCGGACGCCGCCCGCCAGATCAAGACGCTGATCGACACCTCGACCAAGGAGGTGGGCGCGGGCTCCCGCCTCGTGACGCAGGCCGGCGCGGTGCTCTCGGCCATCAGCGCCAAGATTTCCGTGATCAGCGACCATGTGGACATGATCGCCACCGCCAGCAGCGACCAATCCTCGGCCCTCAGCGAGGTCAACACCTCCGTCAACCAGATGGACCAGATGACCCAGCAGAACGCGGCCATGGTGGCCGAGACCACCGCGGCGAGCGGCGCGCTGGCGACCGAGGCGGATGCCCTGATGGCGCTGGTGGAACAGTTCCGGCTGGGCACGGCCGGGATCGGCGGGCAGGGCCAAATGCAGGGCTTTGGGCAGGGGGACGGGCAGGGCTTTGGACACAGGCGTTCGCCGCGGACCGCTCGGGCTGCGTGACGCTTGTCCTGACGGGGGCGCGTGCTCTGGTCCTGCTCGGCGCGCAGTGACGGCATCGTGGACGCGCGGATCTGCGGGTCCGGGTTTCGCGCGATCAGCAGGGTGATGCTGGCGACGCTGGCTTTCGCGAAAGCCCCTCATCTGCCTGCCGGCATCTTCTCCCCGCTTGCGGGGAGAAGGGACTCGTGGCGCGCGAGGTGGGCGAGTGCTCGATCCGTCAGAGCGCGCAGTGACGCCATCGCGGACGCGCGGATCTGCGGGTCGGGGTTTCGCGCGATCAGCAGGGTGGTGCTGGTGGCGCTGGCTTTCGCGAGAGCCCCTCATCTGCCTGCCGGCATCTTCTCCCCGCTTGCGGGGAGAAGGGACTCGTGGCGCGCGCGAGGTGCGGCGAGTGCTCGATCCGTCAGAGCACGCAGTGACGCCATCGCGGACGCGCGGATCTGCGGGTCGGGGTTTCGCGCGATCGGCAGGGTGATGCTGGTGGCGCTGGCTTTCGCGAGAGCCCCTCATCTGCCTGCCGGCATCTTCTCCCCGCTCGCGGGGAGAAGGGACTCGTGGTGCGCCCGAGGTGGGCGTGTGCCCTATCCGTTGCGGGTCGATCCGCTGCGGGTCTGGCGGTTCCGGGTCAGGTGGTTGCAGGTCAGGCGGTTGCGGGTTTCGGGTCGGCGGGCAGGCCCAGGCGGACGCGCTGGCCGCGGGCATAGCTGAGCGCCCAATCGTGCTGGACGAAGGATTGGTGGCGTTCGGTGCCGTTTTCGACGATGACGACGTTCCATTCGTCGCGATCGGCGACGACATGGACCGCCAAGGCGGCGGTTGCGTCGGATGCGGTGGTCTCTGCCTGACACTTCATGCGCGGCCCTCCTCCCGGCCTGTCGATGCCTGCCCCCTGGCCGGCCAGCTCCGTAACGATCCGGTTTCCGGGTCCGATCGCGCTTTTCAGGCGACATCCCGCAACTTCAAAACGTCTGGAAGCTCTCTCGCACCGTCGGTTCCAAGCCCCCTTGAACCGTCCGGTCATCCCATCGCGGGTGCCTGCACCCGCTTGCTGCTGCGTACACCCGCTGCGCCGGTGCCATTCTGCGCACCCGAGCCTGATGATAGCGATTTCCGGGCCCGGAAGCAACGGCGACGGCTGGTGCGAAACCGGACAGATGTAACCATTCATTTACCATGCTCGCCTAAACTCGGGAGATGGGCACCCGCGTGCGCTGCATGCCCGCACATCGCCGAAGACGGCGTGCAGTCTCGACCGTGCGCAGACAGCCTCTCGTCGGGTCGACAGGCCCGGTAGCCCGAGGCTTTCGGGTCGAGCGAGGCTTTCCGGCTTCCGGGCGATCTGCGGCAACCGGTTCCGTTCGAAAAGGCGACATCCGCATGGCCCCTTCCTTCCCGTCTTCCCGCTCCGTCTTGCGTCGGTCGCTGCTGTCGGTCGGGCCGATGCTGGCGCTGACACTGACCATGGCGGCCTGTTCGACGGATGCCCTCGAGCCGTCCGAGCGCATGAGCGGCGTTCGGCCTGCGGCCCGGATGCAGCCGGACCGCGAGGCCCGGCCGGCGGGCACGGCGCGTGACCCGGTGGCCGCATCCGCCTCGCCGATCCCGGCCGAAGGGGTCGATATCGACGGCATGGTGACGGCCGGCAATAGCCTTCCGTCTGGAGGGGGCCTTCCATCTGGAGGTGGGCTTCCGGCTGGCGGCGTGGTCGGGCTTGCCGAGGAGCAGAGCCGCGACATCCATGCCGGTTCATCCGGCTATCCCTATCAGACGGCGTCTGCCGGGCCGGTGCTGGTCGACGGCATCGGCACGAACAGCGTGCACGTCCTGTCCGTTCCGGCAGGGGAAACGACGGCCGGTGCCGCATCGGCGGCGGCAGTCAAGGCCGATCCGGACCTGCCGCCGCTGACGCCCGAGCGGATGGCGATGGAGGAACGGCGCAAGGCCCAGTTCCTGGAGCAGGAACAGCGCACGATGCGGGAGCGGCGTGACAGGCGACGCGAGGAGCAGGTGGCGTTCCTGCCGCGGGGCGGCCATCCGGTCGGTGCGATGTCCGAGCCCGACGTTGGCGGGCGGATGCCCGAGCCCGATGTCGGCGGGCGAATGCCCGGGCCTGATGTCGGCGGGCGGATGCCCGAGCCGGATGTCGGCGGGCGGATGCCCGGGCCTGATGTCGGCGGGCGGATGCCCGCGTCGGAGGTCGCCTGCCGCCAGCGGCTGACGAAGCTCGGCGTGACCTTTGCCGACGTGCCGCGGATCTCCAACGGCCCCTCCTGCGGCATCGACCACCCGATCCAGCTTTCCGGCCTGTCCGGCGGCATCGCGGTCAAGCCGGCGGTGAAGCTGAACTGCGAGGTGACCGAGGCGTTCGCCCTCTGGGTCAAGAACGAGCTCGCGCCCTCGGCGCGCTATCGCTATCTCAGCGGCATCGGCACCATCAAGCCGCTCGGCGGCTATTCCTGCCGGACGATGAACTCACGCCGCGGCGCCGCCATGTCGGAACACGCGCATGGCAACGCGATCGACGTCGGCAAGTTCGTGCTGAAGAACGGCAAGGCGATCGACGTGCGCAAGCCCGGCTTCTTCGCCTTCCGCGAAAAGGGCCTGCTGAAGGCCGTGCGGCAGGACAGCTGCAAATACTTCAACACGGTGCTCGGGCCGGGCAGCGATCCGTTCCACAAGGACCATTTCCACTTCGATCTGCGGGAGCGGAAATCGGGCTACCGGCACTGCGACTGAAGCGCGGTGCGTGAAAAAGGGTTCACGCAATGCGCTTTCAAGTCTCGTTTGGATGCAGGTCGTTTCCCGAAACCGCTGCACAGTTTCGGGCGACATGCATGCGGCCGGAGAGGCGCGCACTCTCGTGCGGCAGCGGACAGCGGGACGCGCAAAAAGAAGGCCGGTCGCCCGTCTTGCGTCGGGCGCCGGCCTTGAAAGAACCGGCGGAGGGGACTGCCAGCCGATCGGTGCAAATCACGACGGCGGGCGGTGCGGCCGCGCCTGTTGTGCCCGGTGAGCATGCGTGATTCCGGCGAAGGATTGATGACAGTCGGCCGACGATGACGGTAGCCTCGTCGAAGGTCGGCCCCGGCAGCGGGAGGCAGCCGGCGGGACGCTGCGCGCGCGCACAGCGCGGCGGACGTGCGAAGGTCGGGTGACTTTCGGCCGGGGGATGCCATATAAGGCATCCCGTCCCCCTCATTCCGGATGATCCCATGGCGCCCATCGTCACCGTTTCCAACCTCGTCAAGACCTATGGGTCGGGGTTCCAGGCGCTGAAAGGCGTCAGCCTCGAGATCGAGGAAGGCGAAATCCTGGCGCTGCTCGGACCGAACGGCGCCGGCAAGACGACGCTGATCTCCATCATCTGCGGCATCGTCAATCCGAGCTCCGGCAGCGTGCACGTCAACGGGCACGACGTCGTCAAGGATTTTCGCGCCACGCGCTCGATCATCGGGCTGGTGCCGCAGGAGCTGACCACCGACCAGTTCGAGACGGTGTGGAACACGGTGTCGTTCTCGCGCGGGCTGCACGGCAAGAAGGCCAATCCGGCGCATATCGAGAAGGTGCTGCGCGACCTGTCGCTGTGGGACAAGAAGGACAACATGCTGCGCGAGCTTTCGGGCGGCATGAAGCGGCGCGTGCTGATCGCCAAGGCGCTCTCGCACGAGCCGCGCATCCTGTTTCTCGACGAACCCACCGCCGGGGTGGATGTGAATCTTCGCAAGGACATGTGGAAGGTCGTTCAGACATTGCGCGAGGGCGGCGTGACGATCATCCTGACCACGCACTACATCGAGGAGGCCGAGGAGATCGCCGACCGGGTGGGCGTGATCAACGGCGGCGAGATCCTCCTGATCGAGGAGAAGAGCGCGCTGATGAAGACGCTCGGCCGCAAGCAGCTGCGCATCGAACTGTCCGAGCCGATCCTTGACGCGGGGCTTCCGCGGGGGCTCGAGCCCTACGGACTGGTGCTGGAGGACGCAGGCGCGCGGCTGGTCTACGACTACGACGCGGCGAGCGGGCGCACGGGCATCACGACGCTTCTGGCGGCGGTTGCCGAAGCGGGCTTGCGGATCAAGGACATCTCGACGCGGCAGAGCACGCTCGAGGACATCTTCGTGGAACTGGTGGAGAAGCGGGCATGAGCTTTGGCGCGGGCATGAATTTCCAGGCGGTCAAGGCGATCTACCTGTTTGAAATGGCGCGCACGCGGCGCACGCTGCTGCAGAGCGTGGTGTCGCCCGTCATTTCCACCTCTCTCTATTTCATCGTCTTCGGCGCGGCGGTGGGCTCGCGCATCCAGGAGATCGAGGGTGTCTCCTACGGGGCGTTCATCACGCCCGGGCTGATCATGCTGACGCTGCTGACGCAGTGCATCGGCAACGGCTCCTTCGGCATCTACTTTCCGAAATTTACCGGCACGATCTACGAAATCCTGTCCTCGCCGATCTCGATGGCCGAAATCGTGCTCGGCTATGTCGGGGCGGCCGCGACCAAGGGCATGATGATCGGGCTGATCATCCTCGCCACGGCCTCGCTCTTCGTCGACCTCCACATCGCGCACCCCTTCGTGATGCTGGTGTTCTTCGTGCTGACGGCGGTGACCTTTTCGCTGTTCGGCTTCCTTATCGGCATCTGGGCGAAGGATTTCGAGCAGCTCAATCTCATCCCCATGCTGGTCATCCCGCCGCTCGTCTTTCTCGGGGGAAGTTTCTACTCCGTGTCGATGCTGCCGCCTTTCTGGCAGGCCGTCAGCCATGCCAACCCGGTGCTCTACCTCATCTCCGGATTCCGCTGGTCCTTCTTCGAGATCTCCGAGGTCAACCCGGTCGTCAGCTTCGTCATCATCCTTGCGTTCCTGGGCGTGCTGATGGGACTGCTGGTCTGGATTTTCCGCACGGGCTATCGGCTGCGGAACTGAACCGGCGGTGCGGCCAGGGGCGTGAGGGACAACAGACGCGGCGCTCTACGGAGAGCGCGGACTAGTCCCGCAACCGCAGCTCGTCGGTCTTCATCTGCATCATGTCGAGGGTCGAGAGGAAGCTCATGCCGAGCAGGCTCTGGTCGAGCTTGCCGTCTTCGGCAACCGTGGCGCGGACGTCGGTGCGGACGATGGGGCCGATGGCGACTTCGGCCAGCGTGACCGGGGCGCCGCGGGCTTCGCCGTTGGCGGTCATCAGGCGCTGGGTGAAGGCGAGGCTGTCGGGGTCGAGACCGAGGCTCTTCGCGTCGGCATAGGACAGGGCGACGGTGCTCGCCCCGGTGTCGACCAGCATCTGGACGCTCGCGCCGTTGATGGCGACGTTCGCCTCGAAATGGCCGTTCATCACCTTATGCAGCACCACTTCCTGATAGCCTTCATTGTCGGTGAAGACGGCGGCGCGGCCGGGCATCAGGCCGCCGGACAGGCGCGCCCAATAGGCTTCGAGCTCGCCGCGATAGAGATAGGCCGTGACGACGGCGAGGAAGATCAGCACCCACAGCGCGAACTGCCGCACGCTTTCGCTGAGGTTGCGGCTGCGCCAGACGCCGGCGGCGAAGACCGTGAGCAGGGCCGTCATGCCGACCAGGCTCGCAAAGCTGTCATTGTCGAGGCCGAGCGTGCGGCCGCTGCCCTGGTTGACAAGCAGAAGGACGAGCCCGAGGCCGAGAATGCCGAGCGCGACGGTCAGCCTGTTCATCGTTTGGCGCGCTCCCGCGGCATGCGGTCGCGGCGGGGGCCGCGTGCGTCCGGGCGGTGTGCGGCGCCGAGCGCGCCGATGCGGATGTGCAGGCCGCTCATGATGTGCCGGCGTTCGCGGTCGCTATAGAGCGTCCAAGACGCGATCTCGTCGCCGGTCCGCCCGCACCCGCGACAGAAGCCGGTGGCGATATCGATGGAGCAGACGGAAGTGCAGGGTGATTCCATGGAGAGTCCGAGCGGGGAATGGTCTGTGACTATCGACGTCTCACGCAAAGAGCGCAAGAGCGACGAAGAGGGCTGTTTCCGCCAGCTGTTGTGTGGCTCCGATTGTGTCGCCCGTATGGCCCGACAGGCTCCGCCGGACATATCTTGTCCAGAGCGGAACGGTGGCGGCAAAGCTCGCAAAGGCGAGGAGCGCGGCGGTGAGGGGAACGCCGGCCAAGAGGAGGCCGATGGCCGAGAGCACGACGCCGCAGGCGAGCGCCATCGTGACGGCGGAGGGCAACGGCTGTCCGGCCCCGGCGGCGACGCCGGTCTCGCGCGCCGGCGGCAGCAGCGACCAGTGCCAGACCATGCCCGCCCGGCTGAGCGCGGCCACGGCAAGGAGGGCGAGCGCGCATCCGGCAGTCGACAGGCTGTCGGCCAGATCGGCGATGGCGACTGCCCGCAGCGCCAACGTGAGGACGAGCGCGATGACGCCGTAGGTGCCGACGCGGCTGTCCTTCATGATCTCGAGCGCATGGCCGCGGTTGCGACCGCCGCCGAGCCCGTCCGCCGCATCCGCCAGCCCATCCTCGTGCAGCGCGCCGGTGACGAGCGCCTGCACGCCGAGAGCCAGCAGGGCGCCGAGCAGCGGATCGGCATCGAGCGCCAGCGCAAGGGCGAAGACAAGACCCGCGGGAACGGCAATGACGAGGCCGGCCACGGGGAAGGCGCGGACCGTGCGGCCCATGCGTCCGTCGTCGCCGTCGAAGAAGCGCGCGGGCACGCGCAGCCGGCTGAGAAAAGCGAGGGCGCGCATCGTGTCGGTGAGAAAGGTGCTTGCTGGGTTCGTCACGCGGGCGGTCTCCTCTGTCGGGGTTGCGGGTCGCAGCGTCTGGTTCCGCGTCTGTTTCGCGATTTTATGGTCTTTTCGGTCCCGACAAGCCGCCGGGTCGGGCGTGCGGCGGCCGGAAACCGTCCCGTGATCCGCCGCGACGGGCGTCCCGGCGGGCATCTCGGGCTGCGCGGAACGGCGTCTCTCTCCTGCATGATTTATCCTTAAATCGATTCCGATTTGCAAAGCGATGCAGTAAGAGGGCGCGAGACGAGATGCCGCGTCGCTGCCTGCCCGCCGATCAAAGCCGGGCGGCATCGGCGCGGGACGGGCCGGAGATCCGGCCAGAGGCGCGGCTGCCCGGCAGCCCGAAAACCGGCCGATACGGAGGCCGGAGAAAAGGATGAGCCAGATGAGTGCCAGCGGTCTTCCGTTCGATGATTTTCGCACGCTCCTGCGGCAGCTGCCGGGCCCCGATTCGGGCGCTCTTGCGGCGGCGCGCGCCCGCGACGCGCAACTGACCAAGCCGGCCGGCGCGCTGGGACGGCTGGAGGAGATCGCCTTCTGGCTGGCGGCGTGGCAGGGGCGGGCACCCGCCGTGACGCGGCCGCTGGTTGCGATCTTCGCCGGCAATCACGGCGTGGCCGCGCAGGGCATCACCCCCTATCCGCCCTCGGTGACGGCGCAGATGGTGGAGAACTTCGCGGCCGGCGGCGCCGCCATCAACCAGATCTGCGTGACCCACGATCTCGGGCTGAAAGTGTTCGACCTCGCGCTCGACTATCCCACCGCCGACATCACCCAGGACGCGGCGCTGACGGAGCGCGACTGCGCCGCCACCATGGCCTTCGGCATGGAAGCGGTGGCCGGCGGCACGGATCTGCTCTGCATCGGCGAGATGGGAATCGGCAACACGACGATCGCCGCGGCCATCAATCTCGCGCTCTACGGCGGCACGGCGCGCGATTGGGTCGGCCCGGGCACGGGCTCGCATGGCGATCTGCTCGAGCGCAAGATCGCCGCCGTGGAAGCCGCCGTCACCCTCCATGGCGACCATCTCTCCGATCCGCTGGAGGTGCTGCGGCGCCTCGGCGGACGCGAAGTGGCGGCCATGGCCGGCGCGATCCTCGCCGCCCGCATGCAGAAGATCCCCGTGATCCTCGACGGCTATGTCGCGACCGCGGCCGGCGCCATTCTCAAGGCCGCCAATCCCGCAGCCCTCGACCATTGCCTGATCGGCCACGTCTCGGCCGAACCCGGCCACATGGCGGCCATCGAGCAGCTGGGCAAGACCCCGCTGCTGGCGCTTGGCATGCGGCTCGGCGAAGGCACGGGCGCCGCCCTCGCCGCCGGCATCGTCAAGGCCGCCGCTGCCTGCCATTCCGGCATGGCGACGTTCGAGCAGGCGGGCGTGAGCGGCCGGACGGAGTAAGGCGCGGTTTGATGCCGATGGTTCTGGTTGGGGTTGCCCCTCACCCTAACCCTCTCCCCGCACGCGGGGCGAGGGGACGTGGCTTGCGCGCCGGGGCGATGTGAGGCTGGGGCGGTGCCTCGAGTCCCTTCGCCCCGCCAGCGGGGAGAAGGTGCCGGCAGGCGGATGAGGGGCGGATCCGGTGCGGGCGTGATTATGAAATTGTCGGGCTTGCCTGATGGTTGTGGTTGGGGTTGCCCCTCACCCTAACCCTCTCCCCGCACGCGGGGCGAGGGGACGTGGCCTGCGCGCCGGGTTGATGTGCGGCTGGGGCGGTGCCTCGTGTCCCTTCGCCCCGCAAGCGGGGAGAAGGTGCCGGCAGGCGGATGAGGGGCGTCTCCAGTGTGCCCGTGATGGGGGAAATTTCGGGCTTGGCTGATGGTTGTGGTTGGGGTTGCCCCTCACCCTAACCCTCTCCCSGCACGCGGGGCGAGGGGACGTGGCCTGCGGAGCGGGTCCACGTGAGGCTGCGTCGGGTCCATGTGCGGCTGGGGCGGTGCCTCGGGTCCCTTCGCCCCGCCTGCGGGGAGAAGGTGCCGGCAGGCGGATGAGGGGCGGCTCCGGTGGGGGCGTGAGCGAGGGATTGTCGGGCTTGGCTGACGGCTCTGGTTGGGGTTGCCCCTCACCCTAACCCTCTCCCGGCACGCGGGGCGAGGGGACGTGGCCTGCGCGTCGGGGCCATGTGTGGCGGGGGCGGTGCCTCGGGTCCCTTCGCCCCGCCTGCGGGGAGAAGGTGCCGGCAGGCGGATGAGGGGCGGCTCCGGTGCGGGCGTGAGCGAGGGATTGTCGGGCTTGGCTGATGGTTGTGGTTGGGGTTGCCCCTCACCCTAACCCTCTCCCCGCCTGCGGGGCGAGGGGACGTGGCCTGCGCAGCGGGTTGATGTGCGGCTGGGGCGGTGCCTCGGGTTCCTTCGCCCCGCCTGCGGGGAGAAGGTGCCGGCAGGCGGATGAGGGGCGGTCGCGGACGGTGACGGTTCGCCGGGCTAGGCGGGTCCCGCCAGCGCCCGTTCGATGGCCTTTGCGTCCTGCCAGAGGGCTTCCATGCGGTTAAGGGTTGCAGCTTCCAGCGTTTCGCCCGATGTCTGAAGTTCCGTCTCGATGTGGCGGAAGCGGCGGCGGAATTTGGTGTTGGTGCCGCGGAGCGCCATTTCGGGATCGGTGCCGGTGTGGCGGCCGAGGTTGACGAGGGCGAAGACGAGGTCGCCGAGTTCGTCCGCGACCTTCGACCGATCGCCGCTGTGGAGCGCTTCGCGCAGTTCGCCAATTTCCTCCTCGATCTTGTCGAGGATGGGCGCGGGCTCCGCCCAGTCGAAACCGACGTTGGCGGCGCGCTGCTGGAGTTTCAGGGCTTCGCTGAGTGCCGGCTGGTGGCGCTGGACGCCGTCGAGGAAGCCGGTCGCGTCGTCGGCGAGGCCACGGCGCAGGCGGCGGGCGCGGCGCTCGGCTTTTTCCGCCTGCTTGATCGTATCCCACTGGATCTTCACGGCGTCGGGCGTGTCGGCCGCGGAGCGGGCGAAGACGTGGGGATGGCGGCGGATCATTTTCGCGGTGACCGCCTCGACCACGTTGCCGAAATCGAACGCGCCGGCTTCCTCGGCCATGCGGGCATGGAAGACCACCTGCAGAAGAAGATCGCCGAGCTCCTCGCAGAGATCGTCCATATCGG
This sequence comes from Rhizobium sp. Leaf384, assembly GCF_001424065.1. GTDB lineage: Bacteria > Pseudomonadota > Alphaproteobacteria > Rhizobiales > Rhizobiaceae > Ferranicluibacter. The sequence goes on along the minus strand of NZ_LMQE01000005.1, from coordinate 803,265 downwards.
CGCGCTCGATCGCATCGGCGACCTCGTAGGCTTCCTCGATCGTGTAGGGCTTGATGGTCTCGAACGTCTGGACGATGTCCCAGGGGCAGCCGGTCTCCGGCGCGCGCAGGGCGGACATGATGTCGAGGAGCTGCGCGATGTCGCGCGACGGCTGGATCGGATCGGTCATGAAGGGGATGTCCGTGTCGGTTTGGGCAGAAGGCAATGAGAGAAAGGCAAGGGGAGAAAGGCAAGAGCAGGAACGCGCGGCATTGCCCGGCGACGCCGGGCTCAGGAGTGCCGCGGAACGCCTCAGGCGAGCGGGATGGCGTTGCCGGACTTGCCGGACTGGTAGGCGTTCGAGAGGTCCTGGTAGCGGCGGCGGATGCGGGCGTCGGCGGCTTCCAGCGCGGGGCGATCGGCGTCCTCGGCCGTCGCGATGAGGTCGGCGATGGCGGCCGAGCGCCAGAAGGCGTTCTGGCGGGCATAGCCGCCGGGCTCGAGCCGGAAGACCTCCTTCAGGATGACGAGGTCGTGGGGGATGGCGAAACTGTCGCGACTGTCCTCGTGGCTGAAGAAGTAATAGAAATTGTCGAAGCCTGCCCAGGTGATGGCCGAGAGGCACATGGAGCAGGGCTCGTGGGTGGAGAGGAAGATGAGGTCCTTCGTGTCGAGGCCGGGCTGAAGCTCGTAGAAGCGCTTCAGCGTGTGGACTTCCCCGTGCCAGAGCGGATTTTCGGTCTCGTTGTTGGTCTCGGCGACGACGAGGGAGAGGTCGGACTTGCGCAGGATGGCCGCGCCGAAGACCTTGTTGCCGGCGGCAACGCCCTTTTCCGTCAGCGGCAGGATGTCGCTCTCGATCACGGAGAGGAGGCGTTCGGCGAGCGGATCGGTGGACATCGGGCACGGTCCTTCTGGGCGGCTGTTGTGCAGACCGTATCTAGCGGGCATTGCGGCCGGCGCGCAATGCACCGCCGCCGGGTCGGGTCACATTTGCTCCGATTGCCGTCCCCATGAGGAAAAGAATACGCAAGGTCTCCGGCCTGCGGATTCCTGTTTCTTCAGTTTGCCGCTAGGATGGGCGATACCTAGTCAACCCTGAAAGGATAGATCCCCCATCGTCATGAGCGAACAGCTGACCGTATTTCCGGCCTTTTTTCGCGTTGCGCAGAAATGCGTGGCGGTGTTCGGCAATGGCGACGAGGCCTATGCCAAGGTTCGCCTGCTTCTGAACACGCAGGCGCGCATCATCGCCTATGCCGATGATGCGGAGCCGGAGTATGCGCGGTTCCTGGCCGACAAGGGCATCACGCGCGTGGTTGCGCCGTTTGATGCCGGTCAGGTCGAGGGGGCCGTTCTCGTGTTCGCCGCGACGGGCGATGCGGCAGACGACCGGCGGATCGTGGCTGCGGCGCGGGCGGCGCGCATTCCCGCCAACGCGGTGGACCAGCCGGAATATTGCGATTTCCTGACGCCGGCGCTCGTCAACCGGGCGCCTGTCGCCGTGGCGATCGGCACGGAAGGGGCAGGGCCGATCCTTGCCCAGATGATTCGCGCGCAGATCGACCAGTTGCTGCAGCCGTCGCTCGGCAGCCTTGCGGCGCTGGCGCAGTCCTACCGGATCGCGGCCGAGAAGCTTTTGCCGCGCGGTGCACCGCGCCGCCAGTTCTGGAAGCGGTTCTTTACCGGCGGGGTCGCCGCGCATGTGGCGGCCAACGACGTGTCGGCCGCGCGGCGCGAGGCGACGCGGCTCCTGAAGGCGGGCAGCGCGGTCGAGGGCCGCGTCTATCTCGTCGGTGCGGGGCCGGGGGCCGAGGATCTTCTGACGCTGCGCGCCCAGCGCGTGATGATGGAAGCGGACGTGCTCGTCTACGACGCGCTGGTGCCGCAGGCGATCGTCGACATGGGCCGGCGCGATGCCGAGCGGCTGTCGGTGGGAAAACGCAAGGGCTGCCATTCGAAATCACAGGACGAGATCAACGCGCTCCTGGTGCGGCTCGGCCGCGAGGGCAAGCGCGTCGTGCGGCTAAAATCCGGCGATCCGCTGGTCTATGGACGGGCGGGCGAGGAGATGGCAGCGCTGCGGGAGGCCGGCATCGGCTACGAGATCGTGCCGGGCATCACCTCCGCCTTTGCCGCGGCTGCGGATTTCGAACTGCCGCTGACGCTGCGCGGTGTCGCCTCGTCGCTGATCTTCACGACGGGCCACGATCTTGCCGGCGACGTGCTGCCCGACTGGGCCCGGCTCGCCGTGTCCGGTGCGACGATCTCCGTCTATTTGGGGCGCACGGTCGCCGCCTCGGTTGCCGCGCGGCTGATCGCCGCCGGGCTGCACCGGGACACGACGGTGGCGGTCGTCGAAAATGCGAGCCGCGCCGATCGGCGGCTGCTGCACGGCACGCTCGGCGAACTGCCGGGGCTGGAGACCCGCGACGATCTCGATGGCCCGGTGATGGTGATCATCGGGGACGCCGTGGCCGGCGCCAATTTCGAGCGGTCCGAGCCGCTGTCTCTCGGGCGGACCTCCGACAGGCCGCAAGACGGTCCGCGGAAAGACGGTGCGCGGAAAGACGGTGCGCAGCTGCAAGACCAGAATGACGTGCGATATCACGGGCAAGGAGCATGACGATGACTGACAAGGTCCTGACGGCCAACCGACTGGAAGACGGCATTTCCGTCTGGCTGGACGCGTCCGGCAACTGGGGCGAGAGCCTGCAGGATGCCTTCATCGCCCGTCATGCCGAGGCGGTGGCAGCGCTGGAAGCCGCGGGCAAGGCCGCCTTTGCCGACAACAAGGTCGTCGACGTCAACGTGATCGAGGTCGTGGAGATCGACGGCGTGCTGCGTCCGTCGCGCCTGCGCGAGCGGATCCGCGCGGAAGGGCCGACGATGGACTATGCGCCGGGCTACAAGGGCCTGCACCAGGTGGGCGCGGCCTAGACGCACTCGGAAGAGATGCGCGGGGACGAGACGCGCGGGGAACGAGCCGCGCAGGAAAGAGACGCGTAGGGAAACAGCGCCGCCTTGCTTTATCCGGGGGCGGATCTGTTTTAAGGGTTGGTTCCGGTTGACGGGATGGCGCAGCGGAAGGCAGCCGGCGCGATCCTTGCCAGGTTGGAAACCCGGACGATCGGCGCCCGGCGGTGCCCGTCCGGCGTGCTGGCACGAGACGACGGCTCGACGGTCGGGCTTCAAGGAAAAGACAAACGATGTATCGCTACGATGAATTCGACCATGCTTTCGTGTCTGCCCGGGTGGCGCAGTTTCGCGACCAGGTGGAGCGGCGCCTTTCGGGCGAGCTTGCTGAAGATGCGTTCAAGCCGCTGCGGCTGATGAACGGCGTCTACCTGCAGCTGCACGCCTATATGCTGCGCGTCGCCATTCCCTATGGCACGCTGAACGGCCGGCAGATGCGGATGCTGGCGCATATCGCGCGCACCTATGATCGTGGCTACGGGCATTTCACCACGCGCCAGAACATCCAGTACAATTGGCCGGCCCTCTCCGATACGCCGGACATCCTGGCCGATCTCGCCAGCGTCGAGATGCATGCGATCCAGACCTCGGGCAATTGCATCCGCAACGTGACGGCCGATCACTTTGCCGGTGCGGCCGCTGACGAGGTGGCGGATCCGCGGCCCTATGCCGAGATCCTGCGGCAATGGTCGTCGGTGCATCCGGAATTCTCGTTCCTGCCGCGCAAGTTTAAGATCGCCGTGACGGGTGCCGAGCGCGACCGCGCCGCCATCCAGGTGCACGATATCGGGCTGCACCTGAAGAAGGACGACCAGGGCCGCATCGGCTTTGCGGTCTATGTCGGCGGCGGGCAGGGGCGCACGCCGATGATCGCCAAGAAGATCCGCGATTTCCTGCCGGAGGAAGACCTGCTCTCCTACACCACGGCCATCATGCGCGTGTACAATCTGCACGGCCGCCGCGACAACAAGTACAAGGCGCGGATCAAGATCCTCGTGCACGAGACCGGCGCGGAGGTGCTGGCCGGCCAGGTGGAGCAGGAATTCCTGCAGCTGAAGAACACCGAGCTGAAGCTGCCCGACGCCGACATCGCGGCGATTTCCGCCTATTTCGCGCCGCCCGCCCTGGCCGAGCGGCCCGAGGGCTGGGCGAATCTGGCCAGCTGGAAGAAGGCTGATCCGGACTTCGCCCGCTGGGTGCAGCAGAACGTGGCACCGCACAAGAACCCCGACTACGGCATGGTGACGATCTCGCTGAAGCCGATCGGCGGCATTCCGGGCGACGCGACCGACGTGCAGATGGAGGCCGTGGCCGCCATCGCCGAGGACTACGCCTTCGACGAGATCCGCATCAGCCACGAGCAGAACATCATCCTGCCGCATGTGGCGCTGGCCGACCTCGAAGCGGTCTATCGCGGGCTGGTGGCGACGGGGCTGGCAACCGCGAATGCCGGGCTGATCACCGACATCATCGCCTGTCCCGGGCTCGACTATTGCGCGCTCGCCAATGCCCGCTCCATTCCGGTGGCGCAGGAGATTTCGACGCGCTTTGGCGATCCCGAGCGGCAGGCCGATATCGGCGAGCTGAAGATCAAGATCTCCGGCTGCATCAATGCCTGCGGCCACCATCATGTCGGCCATATCGGCCTTCTCGGGGTGGAGAAGAAGGGCGCGGAGCTTTACCAGATCACGCTCGGCGGTTCCGGCGACGAGACGACCTCGATCGGCGAGATCATCGGCCGCGGTTTCGAGCCGGAAAAGGTCACGGACGCGGTGGAGACGATCGTCGACACCTATCTCGGCCTGCGGCTTTCCAAAGAGGAGACCTTCCTCGCCGCCTATCGCCGCGTGGGTCCGCAGCCCTTCAAGGACGCGCTGTACGGCGCCAAAGAACAGGAAGCCGCCTGAGATGACGCAGATCTGGAAGACCACCGGCTTCGTGACCGACGATCCCTGGGTGTTGGAAACGGCGGAGACGCAAGCTGCGGAAACGCAGGCAGCGGATCATCCGGCAGGGCTGCGCGCCGCCGGCTCCAACGAGCGGGCGATCCACGGGCTGACCGCCTTCATCGAGAAGGCGGAGGCCGGCGAGACCGGGCTCGGCGTGCTCATCAACCCCGCCGACGATGTGGCGCGGCTGCAGCCCTATCTCGACCATATCGCGCTCGTCGCGGTCGCCTTTCCGGCCTTCAACGACGGACGGGCGTTCAGCCATGCCTCGCTGCTGCGGTCGCGGCTCAAGTTTCACGGCGAGATCCGCGCGGTCGGCGACGTCCTGATCGACCAGGTGCCGCTGATGCTGCGCTGTGGCATCGACAGCTTTGCGGTGACCAATGCCACGGCGCTGAAGCGGCTGGGGGAAGGGCGCCTGCCGGGCATCGACAACCATTACCAGCCGACGGCCAAGCCCGCGGCCGCTGCCGGCTCCTACAGCTGGCGCCGGGTTTCGTAAGCCCGGTCCCCCGCTTAAGGCCGGGAGACCTGCCGGCGACGCTCACGGCTCGCGCGCGCCAATCTCACAGGTGCAAAAATTTTGAAACGGAATTGCTTTCCTTGCCGGCTGCGATGGAATATTCCGCGCATGAAAACCTGAGAGGCGTCGTCAGCCTTTCGCCCGCTCCTTTCATGAGCTTCGGCTCCACCCGCACCCATGAGGATGAGACGCACAGATGAATGCTCCGGCCAAGACCGAGGATTTCGCCGCGACCGTACCGGCCGGCGTGTTTGCCGAGACCGTGACCAGCGTCACGCACTATACCGACAGGCTGTTCCGTTTCCGCATGACGCGGCCCGCGGCCTTCCGCTTCCGCTCCGGCGAGTTCGCCATGATCGGCCTGATGGTCGACGGCAAGCCCATCTATCGCGCCTATTCGATCGCGAGCCCGTCCTGGGACGAGGAACTGGAGTTCTTCTCGATCAAGGTGCCGGACGGTCCCCTGACCTCGCATCTCCAGGCCATCCAGCCCGGCGACCAGGTGCTGATGCGCAAGAAGCCGACAGGCACGCTGGTGCTCGACGCCCTGACGCCCGGCAAGCGGCTCTACATGTTTTCAACCGGCACCGGCATTGCGCCCTTCGCAAGCCTGATCCGCGATCCCGAAACCTATGAAAAGTTCGACGAGGTCATCCTGACCCACACGACGCGCGATGTGGCGGAGCTGAAATACGGCTTCGACCTGGTCGAGGAGATCCGCAACCACGAGTTCCTGGCCGACGTCGTCGGCACGAAGCTCCGGCACTATGCGACGGCCACGCGCGAGGACTATCCCTTCCGCGGCCGCATCACCGACCTCATCCGCAACGGCAAGCTGTTTGCCGATCTCGGCGTGCCCGCCTTCGATCCGGCGATCGACCGGGGCATGATCTGCGGCTCGACCGAGATGCTGAAGGAGACGAAGCTGCTGCTCGAAGAGGCCGGATTAAGCGAAGGCGCCAACAACAAGCCGGGCGAATTCGTGATTGAGCGGGCCTTCGTCGGCTAGGCTTTTGCTTTTTGTCGGAAGGCTGTTTTTGTCGAAAGCGCTTGTTGAAAGGCCGGGGGGCGTCGTCCCTCCGGCCTTTTTCGTTCTGACGATGAAGAATTCCGAGCGGAAGGCCACGGCATCGTCGAAGGCGATCGTGAAATCGGCGACGCCATCGCCGTTCGTGTCGCCGTAGACGAAGGACGAGGCCGACAGGGTGACGTAGCGCAGCTGTCCCGCGGTCTTGGAGAAGGCGTCGCCGCCGATGAGGCTGAAATGCTGGACGCCGCCGATGACGATGTTGGCATCGATGCCCGACACGTCGATCCGGTCGCCCGCCGCGCCGGAGAAATCGGTGATGAGGTCGCGCGCGGTCGAGGCAGGGCCGGACTCCTGCGTCGTCGCGTAGACGAACGTATCCGCGCCGGCGCCGCCCGTCAGCGTGTCGAGGCCCGCGCCGCCGACGAGGCGATCATTGCCATTGCCTCCGTTCAGGACGTCGCGACCGTTGCCGCCGATGAGGACGTTGGTGCCGCCGTCACCCGTCAACTGGTCGTCGTATGACGATCCGATCAGGCCGGATATCGAGGCGTAGGTGTCGCCCGCCGCAAAGCCCGTGTTGAGGGAGGCCTTGCCGAGATTGGCGATCACGCCGGCGGTGGCATCCTCGTAGGAGGCCACATCGTTGCCCTCGCCGCCATAGAGCTTGTCCGCGCCGGCCCCGCCGATGAGGATGTCGTTGCCGCTGTCTCCCGACAGAATGTCGTTGCCTGCGCCCCCGCGCAGCGTGTTCGCGGCAGCGTCGCCGGTGAGCGTATCGTCGAAGGCCGAGCCGGTGAGGTTCTCGATGGAGCTGTAGACGTCGCCTGCAGCATAGCCCGTGTTGAGCGCGGCCTTCAGCAGACTGGCCTTGAGCCCGGCGGTCGCGTCCTCGTAGGACGCGGTATCGCGGCCGCTGCCGCCGTTCAGCCTGTCGGCGCCAGCCCCGCCGATCAGCCGATCGTTGCCGCCATCGCCCGACAGGCTGTCATTGCCGCCGCCGCCCTTGAGCACATTGGCGTCGAGATTGCCGACCAGATTGTCGGCATAGGCCGATCCCGTGAGGTTTTCGATCGAGACGTAGAGATCGCCGGCGGCAAAGCCCTTGTTCACCGAAGGCTTGATCAGGCTGGCGAGGACGCCGGCCGTGGCATCCTCGTAGGAGGCCGTATCCGAGCCGCTGCCGCCGTCGAGCGTGTCCGCCCCGAGGCCGCCGAGGAGACTGTCGTCGCCGGCAAGGCCATAGAGCTTGTCGTTGCCGGCATTGCCGGTGAGTTTGTTTGCGACCTGGTTGCCGACGATCCGGTCGTTGCCGGAACCGCCGAGCACGTTCTCGATCAGCGACGCCGTGTTGTTCTTGTAGAGCAGCGCATTGAAGATGTTGCCGCGGGCATGGCCATTGTTCGGGCCACCGCCGAGGTCGGCGGCCTGATCGGCGCTGAAGAGCGAGAACTTGCCCGGTTGCAGGTCGATCGACAGGCCGGTCTTGTAGGCGGAGAGATCGAACGTATCCGTGCCGCCGCCATCCCAGATCGTGGCGAAGATCGTGTTGGCCCCGGGCGCGATGGCGACCGTGCCGTCGATGATCGTGTTGCCGCTGCCCGGCGTCCAGCGATAGACCGTATCGCCCTTCATGACCGTGTAGTCGGCGCCATACATCGCCTGCAGGGCAGCGATATCGAGCGACATGAAGCTCTGCGGCGCATCGTTGAGGCCGTAGCTGTAGCCGGTCAGCGGGGCGCCGACATAGGCCCGGTAGGTCATGATGCTGAACTCGACGCTGTCATAGGCGGAGGGCAGCGCGACGCTCTCGTGGCCGTGTTTCAGGCCGAGGGCATGGCCGAGCTCGTGTCCGATCGTGTGCCAGGCATAGGTGCCGATCTTCGCCGTCCGGTAATCGAACGGCGTACCGGCATATTCCGTGCCGAACCAGAGGTCGCCGGCTTCTTCGTAGGTGCCGGGATAGAAGGCATAGGCGGTGGGATTGGCCGTCGACGATTCGGCAAAGCGCAGCGTGGCGTTGGTTGCAGTTCCCGCCGACAGTTTCAGCAGGGTGAAGCCTTCGACCGAAAAGCCGTCATTGGCGGCCGGGCCATAGGATTGCTCCAGGAAAAACAGCGCTGCCTTCTGCTGCGCCTGCGAGACCGGGGCGACGTTCTCGTAGACGCCGCTCGTATAGCCGTAGGCCGTGGTCGAGGTGGGGAAGGCATAGGTCAGCGTCGCCGCGTTCCATGCATTGCCGGAGATCAACCCGTCCACGAGCGCATTGCCCGTTTTCGCGAAGGTTCGGGAGGCGGTAAAAAGTCCGGTCATAGCACGATGCCTTGCGGGAAGAGGGAGAGGCGGCTCCAGGTATCCTCAAGTCCACCATAACTTTCTTGACAAGCGGTATATCGCGTCCCAATCGGCGGTCAAGGCAGGGTCTAAAACGGGGTTAAAGACGTCCCTTCCGACCGTTTGCAAAGGCGCATCGGCGCAGGATCCCGCACGAAAAAACCTCCGGCGAACGGGCGTTCGCCGGAGGTTTCGGGGGTGTCGTGCTGCGATCTGCGGCGTCGGGCGTCGGGCGTCTGGCAACGTGCGCTAGTGCAGGATCTGGCTGAGGAAGAGCTTAGTGCGCTCGTGCTGGGGATTGTCGAAGAACTCGGCCGGTGCGTTCTGCTCGACGATCTGGCCCTGGTCCATGAAGATGACGCGGTTGGCGACCTGGCGGGCAAAGCCCATCTCGTGGGTGACGCAGAGCATGGTCATGCCTTCTTCGGCAAGGCTCACCATGGTGTCGAGCACTTCCTTGACCATTTCCGGATCGAGCGCCGAGGTCGGCTCGTCGAACAGCAGGATCTTCGGCTTCATGCACAAGGCGCGGGCGATGGCGACGCGCTGCTGCTGGCCGCCCGAGAGCTGGCCCGGATACTTGTTGGCCTGCTCGGGGATCTTGACGCGCTGCAGATAGTGCATCGCGATCTCCTCGGCCTGCTTCTTCGGCATCTTGCGCACCCAGATGGGGGCGAGGGTGCAGTTTTCGAGAATCGTCAGGTGCGGGAAGAGGTTGAAGTGCTGGAACACCATGCCGACTTCGCGGCGAACCTCGTCGATCTTCTTCAGGTCGTTGGTGAGCTCGATGCCGTCGACGACGATCGTGCCCTTCTGGTGTTCTTCCAGCCGGTTGATGCAGCGGATCATCGTCGACTTGCCGGACCCGGACGGGCCGGCGATGACGATGCGCTCGCCGCGCATCACCTTCAGGTTGATGTCGCGCAGGACGTGGAAATCCCCATACCACTTGTTCATGGCCACGATCTCGATGGCGACATCGGTGGACGAAACGGTCAATTTCTGGGCGGCTTCAGCCATGGTCAATCCCTCGTGTTATCGTTTGTGGCCGGTGTCGAGGCGGCGCTCGACGAAGGCGGAATAGCGTGACATGCCGAAGCAGAAGATCCAGAAGACGAAACCGGCAAAGATGAGGCCCGTCAAGGGGGTCACCGGCGTGCTCCAGCCGCTGTCGCCGAAGCTGGCCTTCACGATGCCGAGCAGGTCGTACATCGAGATGATGGTGACGAGCGAGGTATCCTTGAAGAGGCCGATGAAGGTGTTGACGATGCCGGGAATGACCAGCTTGATCGCCTGCGGCAGGATGATGAAGGTCGTCTTGTAGGCGTAGTTGAGGCCGAGCGCGTCGGCCGCTTCGTACTGGCCCTTCGGAATGGCCTGAAGGCCGCCGCGGATGACCTCCGCCATGTAGGCGGCAGCGAAGATGGACACGCCGACGAGCGCGCGCAGGAACTTGTCGAAATTGGTGCCGGGCGGCAGGAACAGCGGCAGGAGCACGCTGGCCATGAACAGCACGGTGATCAGCGGCACGCCGCGGATGAGCTCGATGAAGAAGACGCAGGCCGTCTTGATGATCGGCATCTCCGAGCGGCGTCCGAGCGCGAGCAGGATGCCGAGCGGCAGCGAGACGGCGATGCCGACGAAGGACAGGATGAGCGTGACCATCAGCCCGCCCCAGAGCGACGTCTCCACATAGGACAGGCCGAACCAGCCGCCGAGCAGCAGGATATAGGCGATGGCCGGCATGACGATCAGGAGCAGGATCGCATTCAGCCCCTTGCGCGGTGCCTTGGGCATCAGGAAGGGCACGAGGAGCGCGATGGCGATGGCGAGCACCGTCAGCGGCCGCCAGAGTTCCGTGCGCGGATAGGAGCCGAACATGAACTGCACGAAGCGGTCGTTGACATAGGCCCAGCAGGCGCCGCTCCAGCCGTCGGGCTGGATGCCGCCCTGCACGGTGGTGGTGCAGACCGAGCGGTCGGCGCCGGTCCAGACGGCCTGCACGAACAGCCAGTTGAGCGCGCCGGGCAGGTACCAGACCACGGCCAGCAGGGCGACGAGCGACAGGATGCTGTCGGTCGGGGTGGCGAACAGGTTCTTGCGCAGCCAGCCGAACGCGGAGGTGTCGGAGCTCGGCGGCTTTTCCTGCGGGAGGACGTCGCGGCGGACGTAGGCGATCTCGGCGGCCATATCAGCGCTCCACCAGTGCCACGCGGGCGTTGAACCAGTTCATGAACACCGAGGTGATCAGGCTGATCGAGACATAGACCAGCATCCAGATCGAGATGATCTCGATCGAGCGGCCCGTCTGGTTGAGGATCGTGTTGCCGACCGCCACGAGATCGTAGAAGCCGACGGCGACGGCGAGCGAGGAGTTCTTGATGAGGTTGAGGTACTGCGAGGTCAGTGGCGGGATGATGATCCGCATGGCCTGGGGCAGGACGACGAGGCGCGTGGCAAGGCCGGAGCGCAGGCCGAGCGCATAGGACGCCTCGGTCTGGCCGGAGGCGACGCCACGGATGCCGGCGCGCACGATCTCGGCGATGAAGGCCGCCGTGTAGAACGAGAGCGAGAGATAGAGCGACAGGAACTCCGGCCCGACGACCATGCCGCCGCGCATGTTGAACGAGCCGGGGATGGGATAATCCAGCGTCAGCGGCATGCCGAGCGCCAGGAAGACGACAAGCGGCAGCGCGATGATCAGCGCGAGATTGACGAGGAGGACGGGCGGGCGATTGCCGGTCTTCAGCTGGTGGGCGCCGGCCCAGCGCGTGAAGGCGATGGCGGCCAGGATGCCGAGCACGAAGGCCGCGGCGACATAGACGAACCCTTCGCCGGGGACGGGCGCCGGGAAATAGATGCCGCGGTTGCTGACGAAGAAGAAGGCGTCCGGATTGTCCTTCACATGCTGGAAGATGGTGCGGACGTTGGGCAGAAGGGCGAGCACGCCGAGATACCAGAAGAAGATGACGAGCAACGGCGGGATGTTGCGGAAGACCTCGACATAGACGGTGCAGAGCTTGGCGATCAGCCAGTTCTTGGACAGGCGACCGATGCCGACGAGCAGGCCGACGATCGTGGCCGTGATGATGCCCCAGAAGGCGACGAGCAGGGTGTTGAGAAGGCCGACCTGCAGGGCGCGGAAATAGATCGAATCCGGCGAATAGGCGATCAGCGTCTGGCCGATGTCGAAGCCGGCGCGGCTGTTGAGGAAGCCGAAGCCCGTGGACATGCCGTTGCGCGCAAGGTTCGCCGCGACGTTGTGGGCCGCGTAATAGGCCGCGCCGCCGACGACGAGCACGGTTGCGATCTGGAAGAGAATGCTTCGGAAAGCCGGATTGTAGATCAGCGACACCGACGGTCGATGTTCGCCGCCCCCGGTGCGGACGTCGTTTGCAGCCATTCACCTGTCCCCTGTCGGTCACCCTTTTTTCCGGGTGTTCAAGACGTTGAGGAAGCGGCGGGCCGGACCCCTGGAGAGCCGGTCCGCCGCTTCTGTGCGTGTGGTTTAGCGGATCGGCGGTGCGTACTGCAGGCCGCCCTTGTTCCACAGGGCGTTCAGGCCGCGCTCGATCTTGAGCGGGGAGCCCGTGCCGACATTGCGCTCGAACACTTCGCCGTAATTGCCGACGGCCTTGATGATCTGGACGGCCCAGTCGTTGGGCAGGCCGAGATCGGCGCCGATCGTGTTGTTGGCTTCTTCACCGAGGAAGCGCTTGATGTCGGGGTTTTCCGACTTCTTCATCTCCTCGACATTGGCCTGGGTGATGCCGAACTCTTCCGCCGTCACCATGGCGTAATGCGTGAAGGACACCACGTCGAACCACTTGGAATCGTTCTGGCGAACGGCCGGTCCGAGCGGCTCCTTGGAGATGATTTCCGGAAGCACGACGTGATCGTCGGGGTTCGCCATCTTCAGGCGGATCGAATAGAGGCCCGACTGGTCCGTCGTGTAGACGTCGCAACGGCCGGCATTGTAGGCGGCGTCGGCTTCGTCCTGCGCTTCGAACACGACGGGCTTGAACTCCATCTTGTTGGCGCGGAAGTAGTCGGCGAGGTTGAGCTCGGTGGTGGTGCCCGACTGGACGCAGACGGACGCGCCGTTGAGCTCCAGGGCCGACTTCACGCCGAGTTCCTTCTTCACCATGAAGCCCTGGCCGTCATAGTAGTTGATGGCGCGGAAGTCGAAGCCGAGCTGGCTGTCGCGGCTGGCGCTCCAGGTGGTGTTGCGGGCGAGCATGTCGATTTCGCCCGACTGCAGGGCCGGGAAGCGGTCCTTGGCGGAGAGGGGCGTAAACTTGACCTTGGTCGCGTCGCCGAAGACGGCAGCGGCAACGCCCTTGCAGAGGTCGGCGTCGAGGCCGGTCCAGTTGCCGGAAGAGTCCTGGGCACCGAAGCCCGCGAGGTTGGAACCGTTCACGCCGCACTGCACGAAGCCCTTGGCCTTCACGTCATCGAGCGTTCCGGCGGAGGCTGCGTGGGCGCCAAAGCCCAGGACAGCGGCGCCGATCACGATCGGGAGAATTCTTGTTGCCATTCTTTAGACCCTTTTTCTGTTTTCTGTCGCCTTCATCCCTGCGGCCGATCACGGCCGGCCGGAAGAAGCGCCCCCGCCACCCTCCTGGCGCGAGTGGGGCTATCTCATTCGTAAAAGTCGGACGGGTCAAGTCACGTTGCCGAATTTCTAGGCCGTTTCAACATTATCGACGGGTCTGCTCATTTTATCGACGGATACGGCTGGTCCATGCAAAGTGCTGGCGAAAAATGAGGCAGACCCCCTCGGCACGCGTCGTTGTTTCGACGATGCGGGCTTGACCTGCGGCGCGAAGCCGACCGACAAGAAGCCCGATGCGCGTTGCGGACGGCAGGTCGAGAGACGCGACACCCGGAGACGGGGTCGGGTGCCGAGACGGGTTCAGCGAGACAGGACAGGAATGTGAGATGAGCAACAGGGACGATTTTCTGGCAGGTGCAGGCGTGAATACGCGGCTGGCGCATACGGGCAACGCGCCTTCGGACTATCACGGCTTCGTCAATCCGCCGATCGTGCGGGCGTCCACCGTCCTGTTTCCCGATGCGCGGACGATGGAGACGCGCGCCCAGAAATACACCTACGGCACCCGCGGCACGCCGACGACGGATGCGCTCTGCGCGGCGATCGACGCGCTGGAGGGATCGGCGGGAACGATCCTCGTGCCGAGCGGGCTTGCCGCCGTCACCGTGCCGTTCCTCGCCTTTCTCTCCGCCGGCGACCATGCGCTGATCGTCGACAGCGTCTATTTCCCGACGCGGCATTTCTGCGACACGATGTTGAAACGGATGGGCGTGGAGGTCGAATATTACGATCCCGCCATCGGTGCCGGCATCGCGGCGCTGATGCGGCCGAACACGCGGCTGGTGCACACGGAAGCGCCGGGCTCGAATACATTCGAGATGCAGGATGTCGGCGCCATCGCCCGTGCCGCGCACCGGCAGGACTGCGTCGTCACCATGGACAATACCTGGGCGACGCCGCTCTACTTCAAGCCCCTCGATCACGGCGTCGATATCTCGATCCATGCGGCGACGAAATATCCGAGCGGGCATTCGGACATTCTGATGGGCACGGTGTCGGCCAATGCCCGGCACTGGGAGCAGCTGCACGAGGCGACCATCACGCTCGGCATCTGCGGCTCGCCGGACGACAGCTACCAGATTCTCCGCGGCCTGCGGACGATGGGCGTGCGGCTGGAGCGGCACCAGGAAAGCGCGCTCAATCTCGCCCGCTGGCTGGAGGAGCACGAGGATGTGGCGCGGGTGCTGCATCCGGCGCTGCCGAGCTTTCCGGGCCATGATCTGTGGAAGCGCGACTTCACCGGTGCGAGCGGGATCTTCTCCTTCGTGCTGAAAGCTCCCGATCCCGCACAGGCAAAGATGCGCGCGCACGCGTTTCTCGATGCGCTGTCGCTGTTCGGGCTCGGCTATTCCTGGGGCGGCTATGAAAGCCTCGCGCTCGTGGTCGGCCTGTCGGACCGGACGATCTGCAAGCAGCCTGCGGAAGGGCCGGTGATCCGGCTGCAGATCGGGCTTGAGGACGTGCCGGACCTGCGGCGCGATCTCGAGGCCGGGTTCACGGCGGCGGCGTCCGTCAGCGGCTAGGGCGTCCGCCCGGCGGCGCGATGGGCGTAGAGCCAGTCGAAGTCCTCGGCCAGACGTTCCGGCGAGCGCAGCGACAGGACGAGGTTGCGTCCGAGGCGAACCGGGCCGGAGGCGTGGTAGGCGAAGCGGTTGAACGCGCCGCGGGCGCGGACCTTCTCGACGCGAAGGCTGCGCTCCGCGACGAAGCTGTCGAGCGCGGTCCTCATGTCTTTCGCGCCGGACAGGATCGGTGCGAGGGCCTCTGCCAGCGCGGCGGCATCCTCGATGGCCATCGCAGCGCCCTGGGCCGAAAACGGCATCATGGCATGGGCGGCATCACCGATCAGGACACGGAGGTCGTCGTGCCATCCGGCCGGCCGGCCGGAGCCCGCGACGATCTCGTAAAGGGGCCAGCGGCCGAGCGGCTCCGCCCGCGGAAGCGCCGCGCCAAAGGCGTGGTTCCAGCCCGTGAGCAGATCGGACACGGCCTTGCGGACGACGACGTCGCCTCCGTCCTGCTCGGCGCGGCCGCTGCCGATGGCGACGAGGTTGAGGCCGCCGGCCGCGCCCATGGGATAGGCGACGAGATGCGCCCTGCGGCCGAGAAAGGCGGTGACGACGGTCGGGTCGAACGGGTACGGCACGGGCGCCCCGGGCGGGACCGCGAGCCGCCAGGCGATGTTGCCGGAGAAGCGGGCCGGGGAGAGGCCCATCGCGGCGCGCACCTTGGAGCGGATGCCGTCGGCCCCGACGACGAGATCGGGCTGCTGGCCCGTGTGCCGTGCGATGTCGGCCGGAGAGGCGTCGGTGACGGCCGTGCCGAGATGCAACCGGCAGAGGGGATGAGCAGAGACCGCGTCGGCGAGCGCGCGCTGCAGGTCGGCCCGGGCCACCACGGCGTAGGGCGCACCCCAACGCATCCGGGCGAAATCCCCGGCGGGCACGGTGGCCAGCGTGGCCAGCGTGCGGCCGTCGACGAGGCGGATCTCCGCCGGTTCGAACCAGAGGGGGGAAAGCGCCCCGGTCACGCCGAGCGCGCCGAGGATGCGCGTCGCGTTCGGGGATAGCTGGAGGCCGGCGCCGACCTCGTCCAGTCGCGGCGCGCGCTCCAGGATATCGACCGCTATGCCCTTTGCGGCGAGCGCCAGCGCCGCCGTGAGGCCGGCAAGTCCGGCCCCGACGACCGCAATCGTCAGGCGCGCGCGTGCGTCGGCGGGCGGGGCAGGCAGGGCGTCATGCGCCGAAGCGCCGGACGCAGGCGGAAGGCCGGAGCCGGGTGCAAAGCCGGGAGGCGGCATCCCGCCGGGACCGGATCAGGCCGCCTTCGTCTGGAACAGGCAGCCGGTCGGCCGGGTCTCGTCCATCTTTAGAGCCCCATTGAAGCGGAAGAGCGTCGAGCAGTAGGAGCAGACCTTCTCGTTGTCGTCGCCCATGTCGAGATAGATATGCGGATGGTCGTAGGGCACGGAGGCGCCCGTGCACATGAATTCCTTGACGCCGACCTCGATCACCGCGTGACCGCCGTCGTTCTGGAAATGAGGAATACCGTGCCCGGCCATGTCGTTCTCCACTCTTTCGTCTGGTTCGTCTGGTTCGTCTAATTCGTCTGGTTCGTGTCGATCGCCTGGATCGCGTCGACCGCCCGGATCGTCTGTCTGGTCTGCCCGCAGCGCCTCGCCCTTTGCGGTCGGCACGCGCGGTGTCGGCGCGGACATTAGGCCGGTTCCCCGCAAAAAGGTAGACGATTGGCGCGGGCCAAACGCGTTTTTTGCGTCGCACGGGGTTTTTCCGCGCCGCGGCGGGCAGTAAGGGAGACGGACCAACATCCAGGGAACCGCCGAGATGGATCTGTCGCCGCCGCCATACTCCAGCTTTCGCCACCAGGGCCTCGACATCGCCTTCTTCGATGCGGGCGATCCGGACGGCGCGCCGGTCCTGCTCATCCACGGCTTCGCCTCGTCCGCCAGCGTCAACTGGGTGTTTCCCGGCTGGCTGAAGACGCTGGGGGATGCCGGCTACCGGGTGATCGCGCTCGACAATCGCGGCCATGGCGCCAGCAGCAAGCCGACCGATCCGGCGCTCTATCACCCGACCGACATGGCCGGCGATGCGCGCGCGCTGCTGACGCATCTCGGGCTCGAGACGGCACATGTCATGGGCTACTCCATGGGCGCGCGGATCTCGGCCTTCCTGGCGCTGGAGGCACCCGAGCGCGTGCGCACGCTGGTGCTCGGCGGCCTCGGGATCGGCATGGTGACCGGCGTCGGCGACTGGGACCCGATCGCCGACGCCCTGCTTGCACCGTCGCTCGACGACGTCGCCCATGAGCGCGGCCGGATGTTCCGCATGTTCGCCGACCAGACGAAGAGCGACCGGCAAGCCCTTGCCGCCTGCATCGCCACGTCGCGTGCGCTTCTGACCGAGGCGGAGATGGCCCGGATCGACGTGCCGACGCTGATCGGCGTGGGGACGAAGGACGACATTGCCGGCTCGGGGCAGGCGCTCGCCGACCTGATGCCCCGCGCGGTCGCCATCGACATTCCCAACCGCGACCACATGCTTGCCGTCGGCGATCGCGTGTTCAAGAAGGCGGTGCTGGCTTTCCTGGCCGAGAACGCCTGAGCGGCGGCGGGAACGATACAGGGACGATAGGGGGACGATGCGGGACGCGAAACGCCTGTCACAGGCGTCTGATCATGGCCTGATAGGGCTCTCGGACGAGGGCCCGGTGACGGCGTGCGACGGGTCCGGGCCAAGAAGGCCGGGACCCCCCATTTAAACTTGAGCGGAAGTGCCCTATTGTGAAGGGACGATGCTTGGAAACGCCGGCGGTCTTCCCACGGTCTTCGGGAAGGCTAGTTGTCTTCGGGAAGGCTTGGCCTGCCGGGAGGCCCCCGCGGATCCGGAGAACCGGCCTAAGGCAAGAGCGGCCGTGAAGGAGTGCGACATGGTCGCCAGGACTGACATGATCATGGACATGCGCGCGAACGAGACCGTCAAGACGATGGACCCGATCTGGGACAGCCTGCAGGACGAGGCACGCCATGCCGCGCAGCAGGAGCCGATGCTGGCGGCGTTCCTCTATTCCACCATCATCAACCAGCGTTCGCTCGAAGAAAGCGTGATCCACCGCATCGGGCAGCGTCTCGACCATGCGGATCTCGATGCCAGCCTGCTGCGGCAGGCCTTTCTCGACATGGCGGCGGACTGGCCGGACTGGGCGAGCATCCTGCGCGTCGACATCCAGGCCGTCTATGACCGCGATCCCGCCTGCACCCGCTTCATGGAAGTGATCCTCTATTTCAAGGGCTTTCACGCGATCCAGACCCACCGGCTGGCGCACTGGCTGCTCCTGCGCGGGCGGCGCGACCTCGCGCTCTACCTGCAGAGCCGCTCCTCCTCCGTGTTCCAGACCGATATCAACCCGGGTGCCCGGATCGGCAAGGGCATCTTTCTCGACCATGCGACGGGCCTCGTGGTCGGCGAGACCGCCGTCATCGGCGACAACGTCTCGATCCTGCACGGCGTGACGCTGGGCGGCACCGGCAAGGAAGGCAGCGACCGGCATCCGAAGATCGGAAACGGCGTGCTGATCGGCGCGGGCGCCAAGATCCTCGGCAACATCCATGTCGGGCAATGCTCGCGCGTGGCGGCCGGCTCGGTGGTGCTGAAGCCCGTCCCGCCGAAAGTCACGGTGGCCGGCGTCCCGGCGCGGGTGGTCGGCGAGGCCGGCTGCTCGGAACCGTCCCGCTCGATGGACCAGGTGCTGCAGAGCTTCGAGATCTGAGGCTGCGGTTCAAGCGTTCGCGACGGCGGGATCCGGATGATGCCGCGCGGGCGTGGACAGAGTGCCGCGGTTGGAACGGCTTGCCTCGTGCAGGGTTTACAGGTCTTGCGGCTTCATGAGAGAAGCGCCGCGCGTCCAATTGCTAGGAGACACGACTTGAAGCCTGAAGACATCAAGAAACTCGAAGCCTACTTCAAGCGCATTTTCAATCCGCAGATCGTCGTCAAGGCGCGTCCGAAGAAGGACGAGTCTGCCGAGGTCTATCTCGGCGACGAGTTCCTCGGGGTGGTGTTCCGCGACGAGGAAGACGGGGAACTGTCGTTCAGCTTCTCCATGGCGATCCTCGACATCGATCTCTGAGGATTTTCCCTCAACCATCTGGGAATGTTAGAGTTCTTGCCCGGCCGGCTTCTGCCCGCCGGGCTTTTTCGTCTGAGCCGCTGCCGGAAGAGCATCCTCATGTTGCACTGCACGCGTCAATCTTGACTTTATTGTGCACTGCAACTAAGATGATCCCATCGAAAAACATTTGGAGGAATGCCATGTTCACCTTTTCCGATACGGGTTTTGCCGGCAAGGACGCTCTGGACACGATGACCAAGAGCTATGTCGCGATGACCAAGGGTTTCCAGGCGATTGCCATGGAAGCGGCCGACTATTCCAAGAAGAGCTTCGAGGACAGCGTCGCGCACATGCAGAAGCTGACCGGCGTGCGCAGCATCGAGGCGGTCGTCGAACTGCAGACCTCGTTCCTGAAGTCCTCCTACGAAGGCTATGTCTCGGAAGCCACGAAGATCGGGACCATGGTCACCGATCTCGCCAAGGACAGCTACAAGTCCTACGAAGCGCCGATGGCGCAGGCCGCCAACGCGGTGCAGACGGCAACCAAGGCCGCTGCCTCGGCCGCCAAGTCCGCCGCTGCCTGATCCCGTCCGGGGATCACGGATCCGCGATCGGCATCGCCCGACCTGTGACCCGCGATCTGCCATGAGACGGGGGCGCAGGCCTTCCAACAAAGAAAACCGGCTGCGGGCAACCGCTGCCGGTTTTTTCGTGCGTTCGCATCCCTATATCCGAGACAATCCTGCGTCCCCGAGGCGCTGCACCTGCTTGTTGCCCCCGCTTCCCGCAATGGGGCACGCGTCCCGTTCCGGTAAAAAACAGCAAACTTGAGCGCGGGGTTCGAATATCGTTGCAGTCGGGCCGAACGGGCTTAAAATCGACGCGGGACACACTATCTGTTGTGTCATGGAATGGTCGCAATGGGCTCCCAAGCTTTGCGATCCGACGAGGGAATGAAGAC
The DNA here is from genome assembly GCF_001424065.1 of Rhizobium sp. Leaf384. GTDB lineage: Bacteria > Pseudomonadota > Alphaproteobacteria > Rhizobiales > Rhizobiaceae > Ferranicluibacter. The sequence goes on along the minus strand of NZ_LMQE01000005.1, from coordinate 783,270 downwards.
GAATGATCGCTCTGCCGATCCGGATGGCCGGGAGTGATGCGGGGAACGGCGATTCCAATCGCGGCACCTCGGTCATTACCCGGACGAAGACACAGACCAAGAAGCCGAGCCTGTACCGCGTGCTGCTTCTCAATGACGACTATACGCCGATGGAGTTCGTCATCCACGTGCTGGAACGGTTCTTCCAGAAGGATCACGAGGCGGCGACACTGATCATGCTGAGTGTCCACAAACACGGCGTCGGGGAATGCGGCGTCTTCACCTACGAAGTAGCCGAAACCAAAGTGACGCAGGTGATGGATTTCGCCCGCCAGCATCAGCACCCGCTGCAATGCGTCATGGAAAAGAAATGAGGATCCGACGTGCCAACATTTTCGACAAGCCTTGAAAAGGCGCTGCACCAGGCTCTCACGCTGGCCAACGAGCGCCACCACGAATATGCGACCCTCGAACACCTGCTGCTGGCGTTGATCGACGACGGCGACGCGGCCGCCGTCATGGGCGCCTGCAACGTCAATCTCGATGCCCTGCGCAAGACGGTGTCCGACTATGTCGACAACGAACTCGGCAACCTGATCACCGGCTATGACGAGGACAGCAAGCCGACGGCAGGCTTCCAGCGGGTGATCCAGCGCGCGGTGATCCACGTGCAGTCGTCCGGTCGCGAGGAAGTGACGGGCGCCAATGTGCTCGTCGCGATCTTTGCCGAGCGCGAAAGCCATGCGGCGTATTTCCTGCAGGAGCAGGAGATGACGCGCTACGACGCTGTCAACTTCATCAGCCACGGCATCGGCAAGCGGCCGGGCTCTTCGGAAACGCGCACGCCGCGCGGGACCGAGGAGACGGACGAGGCGCCGAAGGCTGCGCGCGAGCAGGACGAGGGCGGTCCGAAGAAGCCGCAGGACGCGCTGACGGCCTATTGCGTCAATCTCAACGAGAAGGCCAAGGTCGGCAAGATCGACCCGCTGATCGGACGCCACACCGAGGTCAATCGCACGATCCAGGTGCTGTGCCGCCGCTCCAAGAACAACCCGCTCTATGTGGGCGATCCGGGCGTGGGCAAGACGGCGATCGCCGAAGGTCTCGCCAAGCGCATCGTCGAGAAGAAGGTGCCGGAAGCGTTGCAGGACGCGACGATCTTCTCGCTCGACATGGGCACGCTGCTGGCCGGCACCCGTTACCGCGGCGACTTCGAGGAGCGTCTGAAGCAGGTCGTGAAGGAGCTCGAGGAGTATCCGGGCGCCGTGCTGTTCATCGATGAAATCCACACCGTCATCGGTGCCGGGGCGACGTCGGGCGGCGCGATGGATGCGTCGAACCTCTTGAAGCCGGCCTTGTCCTCGGGCGCGATCCGCTGCATCGGCTCGACCACCTACAAGGAATACCGCCAGTTCTTTGAAAAGGACCGGGCCCTGGTGCGCCGCTTCCAGAAGATCGACGTGGTGGAGCCGACCATCGACGACACGATCGAGATCATGAAGGGGCTGAAGCCCTATTTCGAGGACTATCACAAGCTGAAGTACTCCAACGAGGCGATCAAGTCGGCCGTGGAGCTTTCGGCCCGCTACATCAATGACCGCAAGCTGCCGGACAAGGCGATCGACGTGATCGACGAGACCGGTGCGGCCCAGATGCTGCTGCCGCTCAACAAGCGCCGCAAGCTGATCACCGAGAAGGAAATCGAGGCGACCATCGCGACGATGGCCCGCATTCCGCCCAAGACCGTTTCGAAGGACGACGAGACCGTTCTCGCCAACCTCGAAAAGGAACTGCGCTCGGTCGTCTACGGCCAGGATCTCGCCATCGAGGCGCTCTCTTCCGCCATCAAGCTGGCGCGGGCGGGCCTTCGCGAGCCCAACAAGCCGATCGGCTCCTATGTCTTCTCCGGCCCGACCGGCGTGGGCAAGACGGAGGTGGCTAAGCAACTGGCGGCTTCGCTGGGTGTCGAGCTGCTGCGCTTCGACATGTCGGAATACATGGAACGCCATACGGTCTCGCGGCTGCTTGGCGCACCTCCCGGCTATGTCGGCTTCGACCAGGGCGGTCTCCTGACCGACGGCATCGATCAGCACCCGCATTCGGTCCTGCTGCTCGACGAGATCGAGAAGGCGCATCCGGACCTGTTCAACATCCTGCTGCAGGTCATGGATCATGGCCAGCTGACGGACCATAACGGCAAGAAGATCGACTTCCGCAACGTCATCCTGATCATGACGACCAATGCGGGCGCGTCCGACATGGCCAAGGCCGCCTTCGGCTTCGGCTCGTCCAAGCGCGAGGGCGAGGATGTGGAGGCGCTGAACCGCCTGTTCACGCCCGAGTTCCGCAACCGTCTGGATGCGGTGATCCCGTTCGGCTCGCTGCCGACGCCGGTCATCCATCAGGTCGTGCAGAAGTTCGTGATGCAGCTTGAAACCCAGCTGTCGGAACGCAACGTCACGTTCGACCTGCACGAGGATGCGATCGCCTGGCTGTCCGACAAGGGCTACGACGAGAAGATGGGCGCCCGCCCGCTATCCCGCGTGATCCAGGAGCACATCAAGAAGCCGCTCGCCGAAGAGATCCTGTTCGGCAAGCTCAAGAAGGGCGGCGTCGTCAAGGTGACGGTCGGCCCGAAGGCGGACGGCAAGAAGGGTCTCGTGCTCGAGACCATCTCGGAAACGGCCCGCATCAAGCCGAAGGCCGAGGTGGAGCAGAAGCCCCGCAAGCCGGCCCGTGCCGCCAAGGCCGAGATGGAAACCGTGGGTGCCGATACCGGCCCGAAGCCGAAGAAGGCCAAGGCCGACGACGCCGATACGACGGCGACAAACGGCTCGGTACCTGATTCTGGTGCCGACTCTGGTGCCGACTTGGGAACCGATCCGGCAACCGACGCGCCCCGCAAGGGCCGGACGGTGCCGAAGGTGCCGCGGAAGTAAGCTCGCGAGATCGAGACGGAGAGATGCCGGGCCCTGTGCCCGGCATTTTCATGTGCGGACGCCGCCGGGACAGCGGCACGTCTGGCGGTCATAAACCGGCCGGATGGCTTGACGCGGCAGCATCGCCGCGGCATCTCCACCGCCATGACGATCGGGCTTGCGCGTCGCCTCCGGGCGCTGCGGAGCGGGAAAGGGTGGCGTGGCATATTCGGACGACAGGGATGACGAGGGGACGGCGGGGTTCTGGTTTCTGAAGGGCATGCAAGGCATTTTCAGCCTGCCGGCGGCGATTCTGCTGATTTCCTTCGTCGGCTTCACGGCCTTCGCGCAGCAGTCCGGCGTGCCGGTCGATCAGGCCGTGTTCATGACCGGGATCGTGTGGGCGCTGCCCGCAAAGCTTATTCTCATCGGTTCGATCCAGTCCGGGGCCAACCTCCTGACGGCCTTCGTCGCGGTGACGCTGTCGTCGATCCGGCTGATGCCGATGGTCGCGGCGCTGATCCCCGAGATCCGCGCGGAGAAGACGCGCACCTTCGTGCTGCTCATCGTGTCGCATCTGGTCGCGGTGACCGCCTGGGTGATGGCGATGGAACGGGTGCAGCATGTGCCGCGCCCCCACCGCGTCACCTATGTGCTCGGCCTCGGCATGACGCTCGTGCTTGCCAACATGGTCGTCGTCGGCACGCTGTACCAATATGTGGCGGAGTTTCCGCCGATCGTGGCCGGGTGCCTGTTCTTCCTGACACCGGTCTATTTCCTGGCCTCCATCTGGAGCTCGGCGCGGCATCCGGTCATCCATATCGCCCTCGTCGTCGGCCTGCTGCTCGGTCCGCTCGCGACCCTGTTCGCGCCCGATTTCGACCTGCTGCTCTCCGGCATCGTCGGGGGAACGCTCGCCTGGGGGCTCGACGTGGTGCGGCGTCGGCGGCTGGTGGCACGGGCATGAGGAGGGGAGCCGCATGACCTGGCAACCGGACGCCTGGGGCTATGTCTTCATCGCCATCGCCGGCTTTCTCGCCACCGATATCTGGCGCTGGCTGGGCGTGATCGCCGGCCGGCGCCTGCGGGAGGATTCGGAGGTCCTCAACTGGGTGCGGGCCGTGGCCACCGCGCTGGTGGCAGGCGTCGTCTCCAAGCTCATCGTGTTTCCCACCGGCGTGCTCGAGGGCTCGCCGCTCTGGCTGCGCGTCGGTGCGATCGCGTTCGGGGCGCTCGCCTTCTTTCTCGGCCGTCAGGTGCCGGCCATCGGCATCGCCTCGGCCATCGCCTTTCTGGGCACAGGGCTCTATCTTCTCGGCTTCTGACGCGCGACGCGCCGACACGACGAGAGCGGAGGCCCCATGGCCAGGAACACGTCCGGACCCATCGAAGAGCCGGGGATGGTGACGGGGCGGATCCCGCGCCGCGGCGGCCCGCCGGAGCAGCCCGCTTCTTCCCGCGGGGCCGGCCCGATCTCCGGCGAGACCGGTTCGAGGTCCGGCGGCCGAGGGCCGAGGCCCGCTTTCGCCTGCCTTCGCTGGCTCGTTCTCGCCGGGCTGGCGGCGCTGCTCGTCGTCGTCAATCCGCTGGCGGACCGGGCCGCCCAGTACAATCGCGACGTGACGATCGGCAGCACGGCGCTCTACGGCACGCTGCGGGTGATGAATTCGGTGATGAGCGTCGCCAAGGACGCCGATGTCACGGGGGGCGTCGGGGTCGCCTCGGTGACCGCGAGCCCGGGGCAACTGCTGCAGCCGGTGACGAACACGATCGACCGGATGGCCGACCTCCTGTTCTGGCTGGCGATCGTCTCGGGCGTCCTGTCGACGCTGTTCCTGCCGGTGGCCAAGGTGGCCGCGATCGGCCTTGCCGGCGTGTCCGTCCTGCGGGCGGGCGCGAGCCTTTCGCGGCGGGCTCTGCCACGGGCGGTGGATCGGGTGGCGCGGGCGGTGCTGACGCTCTGCCTTCTCGGCGCGGTCGTGCTGCCGCTGTCCTACGCCGTCGCCTTCCATGCGGGCGCCCGCATGACCGACGAGGCCTGGCGGTCGGCGACGGGGGTGTTCGACCGGATCAATGCGGACTACGATGCGGAGGCGGTGGGACAGATCGACGCGCTCCGGGACAGCCAGGCGCCGGCCGCGTCGCCCGCGACACCGGATACGAGCTTTCTCGGGCGACTGGGCTCCGCCGTCGACCAGTCGCAGTCGGCCATTTCCGGCACGGTGTCGGCGGCCTCCGGGCTGGTGACGTCGCTAACCGAAGGGGTAGCGGCCAAGACCAAGGTCATCACGGACGGCATCGCGATCTCCTCGGACCTTTTCACGGCCTCGATCGCGATCGCCGTGTCCTATCTCGTCAAGATCCTCGTCATGCCGCTGCTCATCCTTGCCGCCGCGCTCTATCTCATGCGCGCGGCGTTCCGGTAGGCAGGGCGGCCCGGCTGCGCCCGGACGTCATGCATCAAAAAAAGCCGTTAAAGCGCGTTGCGTTGATCTTTTTTCACGCAACGCGCTTCAGGGCGTTGCGGAGCCTTTCGGCGTTGGCCTTGAGGATGTCGGGATCTTCCATGGTGCCGGAATGGGCGCGCATCGGCTGGCCGTCGTGGCGCGGGATGACGTGGACATGCAGGTGGAAGACGGACTGGCCGGCGGGGGCCTCGTTGAACTGCAGGATGGTGATGCCGTCGGCGGAAAAGGCCGTCTTCGAGGCGATGGCGACCTTCTGCACGGCCGCGATCAGCGCGGGCAGGGTGGCGGGGTCGGCGTCCAGCAGATTGCGCGACGGCGCTTTCGGCACGACGAGCGCATGGCCATCCGCCTGCGGCATGACGTCCATGAAGGCGATGACGGCCTCGTCCTCATAGACCGTGTGGGCGGGGATCTCGCCGCGCAGGATTTTGGCGAAGATGTTGCTGGTGTCGTAACCGGTCATGGCAGGGTCCTCGTATCGTTCAGCTGTCGGTTTCCCCATCCTGCCGCTCGCCCTTCCGGAACGGGCTGTGCTCGGTGAGGATGTCGCCCATGGCTTCCACGTCGAGGCGTTCACGCTCGAGATAGTCGGCCACGGCGCGCTTGAGGCCGGGATGGGTGAAGAAATGCGCGGAGTGGGTGGTGACGGGAAGGTAGCCCCGGGCGAGCTTGTGCTCCCCTTGCGCGCCGGCCTCCACCCGCTTCAGGCCGCGGGAAATCGCAAAGTCGATGGCCTGGTGGTAGCAGACCTCGAAATGCAGGAAGGGGTGATCCTCGATCGCGCCCCAGTGGCGACCGTAGAGCGCGTCGCCGCCGATGAAGTTGATGGCGCCGGCGACATAGCGGCCCTCGCGCTTGGCCATGACGAGAAGGATGTCCTCGGCCATGCGCTCCGAGATCAGCGAGTAGAAGGCGCGCGTGAGATAGGGCCGGCCCCATTTGCGGCTGCCGGTGTCCATGTAGAAGCGGAAGAACTGGTCCCAGATCTCTTCGGTCAGATCGCTGCCGGTCAGCCACTCCACCGTGATGCCGTTTTCCAGCGCGGCGCGGCGCTCCTTCTTCAGCGCCTTGCGCTTGCGCGAGGCGAGCGTCGCGAGAAAATCGTCATGGCTGCCGTAGCCATCATTGGTGAAGTGGAACTGCTGGTCGGTGCGATGCAGGAAGTCGGCGTCCTTGAAGGTGGAGATCTCGGCTTCCGGCACGAAGGTCACATGGGCGGACGAGACCTTGTGGCGACGGGCAAGCTCCGTCAGGCCGGTCGCGAGTGCCATCTGCACGGCCTCCGGCGCGAAGGGCTCGGTGGTGGCCAGAAGGCGCGGGCCGGTCGCCGGCGTGAAGGGCACGGAGCTCTGCAGTTTGGGATAATAGCGGCCGCCCGCCCGCTCGAGCGCGTCGGCCCAGCCATGGTCGAATACATATTCGCCCTGGCTGTGATTCTTGAGGTAGCAGACCAGCGCACCGGCGAGCGTCCCCGCCTCGTCCTGCAGCAGGAGATGCTGGCCGAGCCAGCCGGTCTCGGCCGTGGCCGAGCCGCTGTCCTCGAGCGCCGAGAGGTAGGCGTAGGACACGAAGGGATTGTAGGGCACCGCCGCTGTGGCGGATGCCCTCGTCGTGCCGATCAGCCGGTCCCAATCGGCCTTGTCGATGTCCTTGAACGAGGTCTCGATGCGGATGCTGACGTCGTCTGCCATGCGCTAGGCCACCAGATCCCCGGTTGTCCGCGTACGCGGCGCGAAGCCCTCGAACGTCATCTGGTCGGCGTGGAGGAAGGTGTAGTCGGCCGCATCCTCGTCGCGCACCGTCCAGGTGATCACCGTCCGGCCGGCGTCACGCTGGGCGGAGATGAACGGGTTGGGCAGGTTGCCGTAATAATAGGAGATGAAATCGAGCCCCAGCGCCATGGCTTCCTCGTGCAGCGCAAACTCTTCCGGCCGGGCGCCTTCCGCGGTCAGGCCGAGGGGGAAGCGCGAATCGAGCGCCGCGAGGTCCTTCAGGAGCCAGTGGTCGAAGCTCATGAGGGCGACCGGGCCGTCATAGGTTTCAAGGCTCTCCACGACGGCATCGGCGAACCCCTCGTCGTCGCCCCGGCGACCCTTCAGTTCCAGCACCAGGGGGACCCGGCCCCTGACGAGGCGCAGGAGCTGGGCAAGCGAGGGGACGCGATCGGCCGTGTTGCCGATGGAGAAGAGACCGAGCTCGCCGACGGTCTTCAGCCGGATGTCGCCCTCGACGCCGCAGAGGCGCTTCATGTCGTCATCGTGGAACACCACGGGCACGCCGTCGGCCGTGTAGTGAAGGTCGCACTCGATGGCGTAGCCGTGATCGATGGCGCGCTGGAAAGCCGAGAGGGTGTTTTCCCAGATCGCATTGTTCATGTCGTGATAGCCGCGATGGGCGATCGGCTGGGCCTTGAGGAAGGCCGTGTCCTTGATCGGTCGGGTCGCCGGCATCGCCATCACGCGATCTCGATGACCGCGTCGATCTCGACGGCGGCGTTGAAGGGCAGGCCGGCCATGCCGACGGCAGCGCGGGCATGGACGCCGGCTTCGCCGAGGATGGTGACGATCAGGTTGGACGCGCCGTTCATGACGAGGTGCTGCTCGGTGAAGCCCGGCGCAGAGGCGATGAAGCCGTTGAGCTTGACGATGCGGCGGATACGGCCGAGATCGCCGCCGAGAGCGGCTTTCGCCTGTGCAAGCACGTTGATGGCGCAGAGTTCGGCCGCGCGCTGGGCGGCGGTCACGTCCACATCAGCGCCGACCAGGCCGAGCACGGCGACCTTGCCGTTCTCCATCGGCAGCTGGCCGGAGATGTAGAGGTGCTGGCCACTGATGACGAAGGGAACGTAGTTTGCGGCCGGGGCTGCGGCCACCGGCAGGGTGATGCCGAGCTGCTCGATGCGGGCTTCGATTTCTGCGGACATGGATGTCTCCGGACAATATTGTAATCTCATGAGGAATGCGTCATGCACGTCTCTCTTCGATGCGGGGATAACGATCCGACGCCTCGCTTTCGACGCATGTTTCAATATAGCATCGCGCGTCGATCCAACAGGAGCTATTGGATGTTTCGTTCAGGCATGACCCGCGTCTTCGTGGTCTCCGCAGCGTTTCTCGGGACGACGGCGGTCGGGATGGAGAACGCCTCGGCGAACATCCTGGTTCCGCACCGGGCGGTATACGATCTGGAGCTCAAGGATTCGTCCGAACGCTCCGGCATTTCCAGCATGTATGGCCGCATGGTCTACGAGTTCAACGGATCGGCCTGCGACGGCTATACGGTGAGCTTCCGCTTCGTGACCAAGGTGGACACGGGCGAGGACGTGCGCCTGACGGACCAGCAGACGACGACCTTCGAGGACCTGAAGAGCGGCAACTTCCGCTTTCTTACGCGGTCCTTCACCGACGAGAAGCTGGATAAGGAGGTGCGCGGGCTCGCCCATGACGCCAAGGACGGCGTGCGGGTGGACCTGACGGCGCCGGACAAGCGGGAGGTCGATCTCGCCCACAGCCTGTTTCCGACCGAGCACATGCTGGAGGTGATCGACCGGGCGAAGCGCGGCGACAAGATCTTCGAATCGCGGATCTTCGACGGCTCCGACAGCGGCGACAAGACGCTGGTGACGACGACCCTGGTCGGTGCGCAGCACCAGCCCAAGGCCAGCGACGACGATGCCGACGTCGGCAAGGCCGGCGTGATGGCGCAGAAACCCTACTGGCCGGTGACGATCTCCTATTTCAACGACGAGGCGACCGGCGATGCCGTGCCGATCTACCGCATGGCCTTCAAGCTTTACGAGAACGGCATCACGCGCGACCTGACCATGGACTATGGCGACTTCGTGCTCAGCGGCAAGCTGGCCAATCTCGAAATGTTCAAGCAGGGCGGCGAGGGGACCTGCAAGTAGGCCCGGCAAGTAGGCCCGGCGGTAGGACCTGGAAGTAGGCTGCAAGTTAGTCGGCCGCCCGCACCGGCAGAAATGCCGGCCGGCTTGCGCCTTTTTCCTTGATATCCGCGGCGTCCCGCTGTATGGCGGGCCGCATTCCACACGTGGGGTCTGGGACGTTTCGGGAGACATCCGTTGCGTTCCGCCCGGTGGCAGGTTCATCCGAACCTGCTGTTTTCCCCACGGAGGTTCAACCGGAAAAGGATAAACGGCATGGCATTGCCCGATTTCAGCATGCGCCAGCTTCTTGAAGCTGGTGTTCACTTCGGCCACCAGACTCACCGCTGGAACCCGAAGATGAAGCCCTACATCTTCGGCGAACGGTCCAACGTTCACATCATCGACCTGGCACAGACCGTGCCCATGCTGTCGCGCGCCCTTCAGGCCGTCAGCGACACGGTTGCCAAGGGCGGCCGCGTTCTCTTCGTCGGCACCAAGCGCCAGGCGTCGGAAATCATCGCCGACAGCGCCAAGCGTTCGGCCCAGTACTACGTCAACGCCCGCTGGCTCGGCGGCATGATGACGAACTGGAAGACGATCTCCAACTCGATCCAGCGCCTGCGCAAGCTCGACGAGATCCTCGCATCCGACGCTTCGGGCTTCACCAAGAAGGAACGCCTGAATCTCGAGCGCGAGCGCGAAAAGCTCAACCGCGCCCTCGGCGGTATCCGCGACATGGGCGGCGTTCCCGACCTGATGTTCATCATCGACACCAACAAGGAGTCGATCGCGATCGAAGAAGCCAAGCGTCTTGGCATCCCGGTCGTCGCCGTCATCGACTCGAACTGCGATCCGGACCAGATCGATTACGCGATCCCCGGCAATGACGACGCCTCGCGCGCCATCTCGCTCTATTGCGACCTGATCGCCCGTGCCGCTCTCGACGGCATCGCCCGTCAGCAGGGCGCGTCCGGCCGCGACCTCGGCGCTGCCAGCGACCTGCCGCTCGAGCCGGCTCTGGAAGAAGAAGAAGCCGTCGCCGCCGACGCCTGATCCAGCTGAACGATCACGGCCGGTTCCCCGACAAGGGGGGGGCCGGTCGAGACCTATTTTCCGGGGCCGTTTGCGACTGATGGAGTGGACGGCCCCGCATCTTTTCGAGGAGACCGCCGTTGCGCGGCGGGTCCACATCGGGTGAGATTGTTCATCACGATGTCATCTTGAGGGGGCACACCCTCACACACTTTCCGGACACCGCCGCTCGATCGCATCTGAGCGCACCGGACGAGAGACAGAAAGAGGCCAAGACGATGACGACCATTACTGCAGCAATGGTGAAGGAACTGCGCGAGAAGTCGGGCGCAGGCATGATGGATTGCAAGAAGGCACTGGGCGAAACCAACGGCGACATGGAAGCCGCGATCGACTGGCTGCGCGCCAAGGGCATCGCCAAGGCCGACAAGAAGTCGGGCCGCACGGCCGCCGAAGGCCTGATCGGCATCACCAGCGCCGGCACCAAGGCCGTCGTCATCGAGGTCAACTCCGAAACCGACTTCGTGGCCCGCAACGACGCCTTCCAGGACCTGGTCCGCGGCTTTGCCAAGGTCGCCGTCAACACGGACGGCACGGTCGATGCGATCAACGCCGCCACCTATCCGGCCACCGGCAAGTCGGTTTCCGACAGCATCAAGGACGCGATCGGCACGATCGGCGAGAACATGACGCTGCGCCGTGCCGCTCTGCTCTCGGTCGAGGACGGCGTCGTCGCCACCTACATCCACAACGCCGTTACCGAAGGCCTCGGCAAGCTCGGCGTTCTCGTCGCGCTGAAGTCGACCGGCGACAAGGAAGCCCTGAACGCCATCGGCCGCCAGGTTGCCATGCACATCGCTGCGACCAACCCGCTCGCCATCCGCTCGACGGAAGTCGATCCGGCGGTCGCCGAGCGCGAGCGCAATGTGTTCATCGAGCAGTCGCGCGCTTCGGGCAAGCCGGACAACATCATCGAGAAGATGGTCGACGGCCGCATGCGCAAGTTCTTCGAGGAAGTGGCGCTTCTCAGCCAGGCCTTCGTCATGAACCCCGACCTCACGGTCGAGGCTGCCATCAAGGACGCCGAGAAGACGGTCGGTGCGCCGATCGAAATCACCGGCATGGCGCGCCTCCTGCTCGGCGAAGGCGTCGAGAAGGAAGAGAGCGATTTCGCAGCCGAAGTGGCCGCTGTCGCCAAGGGCTGATTCTTCTTTGACATCCGACAAAACGGAAGGGCATCGCGTGGACAACGCGGTGCCCTTCGTGTATCCGGCTTGACGCAACCGGCGTCCAACCGGCTTGACGCAACCGGCGTCCAACCGGCTTGACGCAATCGGCGTCCAACCGGTTCGACGCAACCCGGCGTCAAACCGGCTTGACGCAACCGGCGTCCGGCCTTGGCGGCACGCGAAGGCGTCTGTCCTGCACGACGCGAAGGCGGTATCCGGCCGCCCGATTGCTGGAACGCGATGCTGCCCTCGGGTGCCGCGTTCTCGACCCAAACCGCGCGCCGGACCCCCCGGGCGTGCACCACGACAGGAGTGACGATGTCGGCCGAACCGCTCTATAAACGCGTGCTTTTGAAGGCCTCCGGCGAAGCGCTGATGGGCAACCAGGGCTTCGGCATCGACGTCACGGTCGTTGATCGGATCGCATCCGACATCGCAGCTGCCCGCGCCATGGGCGTCGAGGTGGGCGTGGTCGTCGGCGGCGGCAACATCTTTCGCGGCGTCGCCGTCGCGTCCAAGGGCGGCGACCGCGTCACGGGCGACCACATGGGCATGCTCGCGACCGTCATCAACGCGCTGGCGCTCGCGACATCGCTGCGCAAGCTCGACATCGACACGGTCGTGCTCTCGGCCATCGCCATGCCGGAAATCTGCGAGAGTTTTTCCCAGCGTGCGACGCTCTTCCATCTCTCGCTCGGCCGCGTGGTGATCTTCGCCGGCGGCACGGGCAACCCGTTCTTCACGACCGATTCGGCCGCCGCCCTTCGCGCGGCCGAAATGGGCGCGCAGGCCATCTTCAAGGGTACCCAGGTCGACGGCATCTACTCGGCCGATCCGAAGAAGGATCCGACGGCCACCCGGTTCGAGCGGCTGACCCACAGCGAGGTGCTGGACAAGGGGCTCGCCGTCATGGACGTGTCCGCCGTGGCGCTGGCGCGCGAGAACAGCATCCCGATCATCGTCTTCTCGATCCACGAGAAGGGCGGGTTCACCGATATCCTGACGGGCGGCGGCCGCGCCACCATCGTCACCGACAACTGAAAGAGCGGCCAACAGACGGCGGACGGTTCTGCGCAAGCGGGAGCACGCCGATCGAGCACGGAGAAGCAAGATGAGTGAAGGTATCGACCTCAACGACCTGAAGCGCCGCATGGACGGCGCGATCACCGCCTTCAAGAACGACATCGCGTCGCTGCGGACGGGGCGGGCCTCGGCCAACGTTCTCGACCCGGTGATGGTGGAAGCCTATGGCTCGCGCGTGCCGCTCAACCAGGTGGCCAACATCACCGTGCCCGAGCCGCGCATGCTCGGCGTGTCGATCTGGGACCGCTCGATGGTCAACGCCGTCGACCGTGCGATTCGCGAATCCAACCTCGGCCTCAACCCGATCATGGACGGCCAGACGCTGCGCATCCCGCTGCCGGAGCTCAACGAGGAGCGCCGCCGCTCGCTGGTGAAGGTCGCGCACGACTATGCCGAAAAGAGCAAGGTGGCGATTCGTCACGTGCGGCGCGACGGCATGGACAATCTCAAGAAGGTGGAGAAGGACGGCACGATCGGCCAGGATATCAGCCGCATCCAGTCGGAAAAGGTCCAGAAGATGACCGACGAGATGATTTCCGACGTCGATCGCTTGCTCGCCGACAAGGAAAAGGAAATCATGCAGGTCTAGTCTGCATCCTTTCGTTTTCTCCTCTCCGCGAAGTCAGGCCGTCCATGTCCGATCCGTCCGTCAGAACGCTTCCCGCGCATGTCGCCATCATCATGGACGGCAATGGCCGTTGGGCCGCCCGGCGCGGCCTGCCGCGGACCATGGGGCACCGCAAGGGTGTCGAGGCTGTCCGCGAGACGGTGCGCGCCGCCGGTGCGCTCGGCATCCGCTATCTCACGCTGTACGCCTTCTCCTCGGAAAACTGGAGCCGGCCGGAGCCGGAGGTCAACGACCTCATGGGGCTTCTCAAGGTGTTCATCCGGCGGGACCTGGCCGAACTGCACCGGCAGAATGTGCGCATCCGCATCATCGGCGACCGATCGAACCTGCGCAGCGACGTGCTGCCGCTGCTGCTGGAGGCGGAGGAAACCACGCGCAACAACACCGGCACCACGGTCTGCATCGCCTTCAACTACGGATCGCGCGACGAGATTGCCCGGGCCGTGCAGACCCTGGCCGTGGACGTTGCCGCGGGCCGGCTGAGCCCCGAGGCGATCACGCCCGCGATGATCGCGAGCCGGCTCGATACGGCCGGCATCCCCGATCCCGACCTCGTCATCCGGACGAGCGGCGAGGAGCGGCTGTCCAACTTCCTGCTCTGGCAATCGGCCTATTCCGAATTCGTCTTCCTGCCGGAATACTGGCCGGACTTCGACCGGGCCCTGCTGATGCGGGCGATCGACACCTACCGCCGGCGCGAGCGCCGTTTCGGCAATGTCACGCCCGGCGCCGAGCCCGCCTCTTCCGACGCGTCCGCTTCCACGCCGCCGACCAGCTTCGCGGTCGGTTCGTGATGAGCCGCGAACTTCGTCTCCGGATCATCTCCGGCATCGTGCTTGCAGCGGTCGCGCTTGGCGACACCTGGATCGGCGGCCCCGCCTTCGCGATCCTGTCCGGCATCATCGGCCTTGCCGTCTGGCACGAGTGGACCAGCATGACGCGGATCGCTGCGGGCGACCGCGGCGCCTATCTCGCCGGCTGGGCCGTGCAGGCGGTCGTCGCCGTGCTCATCATCGGCGGCGGCGACGAATATGCCCTGCCCATCCTCATCCTCGCCTCGATCGTCGCGATCGTCTGGTCGCGGTTCCACGGCCGGGGCTGGTGGCTGCCGGGGGGCGTGGCCTATGCCGGGATGACGACGATCTCGCTCGCCACGATCCGCGACGATACCCAGGTCGGCTTTGTCGCCATGCTCTTCGTCTTTTCCGTCGTGTGGGCGACCGACATTCTCGCCTTCTTCTTCGGACGCGCGATCGGCGGCCCGAAGCTCGCGCCGAGCATCTCACCGGGCAAGACCTGGTCGGGCGCAATCGGCGGCGCCGTCTCGGGCACTGTGGCCGGCACGGCGGTCTATGCCGCCTATTTCCCGCTCGAAGACGCGCGCATTCCGCTCGTCGCCCTCGTGCTGTCGATCGCCAGCCAGTGCGGCGACCTCTTCGAATCCTACGTCAAGCGCCGCTGCGGCGTGAAGGACAGCGGCCGCCTCATTCCCGGCCATGGCGGGGTCTGGGACCGGGTGGACGGGCTCGTCGTCGCCTGCTTCGCCGCCCTGATCATCGCGCTCGGCGAGGCGATGACGGGCGCCGGCGGCCGGATCGGGGCCCTGCTGCTCGGGCTCTGACGGCGCGACGGCGCCAGCTCTCCGCGCGGGGAGCCGCGCGCCGCGCAAACGTGATGTCGACGCCCATATCGCATTTTCCCTGCTGCCTCTATAAGATGGCGCGCACGGTACCCGCCTCCGGCGATCTGAGCCCGCCTCCGGCGATCTGAGCCCGCCTCCGGCGATCTGACAAGGACGACGATGACTTATCTGGCCGATCTTCTGCATATCTTCGTGGGCTATATCGTCCCGTTTCTGCTTGTCCTCACCTTGCTCGTCTTCGTGCACGAGATGGGGCACTATCTCGTCGGACGCTGGTCGGGCATCAAGATCGTTGCCTTCTCCATCGGATTCGGGCCCGAGCTCGTCGGCTTCAACGACCGTCGGGGGACGCGCTGGAAGGTCTGCGCCATTCCGCTCGGCGGCTACGTCAAGTTCTATGGCGACGAGGATGCGGCGAGCACGCCCGACTACCGGGCCCTCGAGGGCCTGTCGGCCGAGGAGCGCGGGCAGACCTTCCTCGGAGCCGCCCTGTGGAAGCGTGCCGCCACGGTTGCCGCCGGGCCGATCGCCAATTTCCTGCTCGCCATCGTCATCTACGCCCTGTTGTTCTCCACCTACGGCAAGCCGATCGCCGATCCCGTGGTGTCCGAGGTGAAGGCCGGCAGTGCCGCTGCCGAATCGGGGATCCGCCCGGGCGACCTTCTCGTCTCCATCGACGGTTCGACGGTGACGACATTCGACGACGTCCGCCGCTATGTCGGCGTGCGCCCGGAGATTCCGATCGTCGTGGAAATCCGCCGCGACGGGCAACTCCTGCAGGTGCCCATGGTGCCGAAACGCAGCGAGATCACCGACCAGTTCGGCAACAAGATGGAAATGGGCATCATCGGCATCCTGACGAACCAGGAGAGCGGCAATTTCCGGCTGCAGAATTTCGGGCCGCTCGAGGCGATCGGGCAGGGCGCGATCGAGAGCTGGCACATCGTGACCGGCACCTTCGCCTATCTCGGCAATCTCGTGACCGGGCACATGAAGGCCGACCAGCTGGGTGGGCCGATCCGCGTGGCGCAGGCCTCCGGGCAGATGGCGACGCTTGGCGTCGCCGCGGTGCTCCAGCTTGCCGCCGTCCTGTCGGTCTCGATCGGCCTTCTCAACCTGATGCCGGTGCCCGTGCTCGACGGCGGACACCTGATGTTCTACGCGATCGAGGCGATCCGCGGCCGGCCGCTCGGCGCCTCCGCGCAGGATATCGCCTTCCGCATCGGCTTTGCCATGGTTCTGATGCTGATGGTGTTTGCCACCTGGAACGATATTTCTTCCCTTGTCGGGCGAATGAGCGGCGCGGTTGGCTAAAGGTTAAGGAAGAGGCGCTAAAACGGTCGAAGCTTCTCTTCAAGGATTTGATTAGAAACGATTTGTTTACGATAATTCTTGTCTGTAGTGGCCGTTCAGCCACGGTGGGAATTGAAGTAAACGGAAATTAACGTGCTACCTTGCTTGTATGAGAAAAGCGGGTAAAACGGCAGGCATGACCGGAGTCGGCACGAGTTCGCCGCGGGACATTGGAAGAAGGTAAGATCAGAACATGAAGGCTGGTTCAAAGTTTTTGAACGCGGTGTCGGCGGTTGCGCTGTCTGCAGGGATTGTCGCATCTGGAACTGGCGTCGTGTTTTTTGCCAGTGCGTCTGTCGCTGAAGCCGCGACGATCCGCCGCGTCGACGTTCGCGGTGCGACGCGTGTCAGCGCCGAAACGGTCCGCTCCAACATCACCATCGTTCCCGGTCGGGAATTCACCAATGCCGACATCGACGCTTCGGTGAAGCGCCTGTACGACACGGGCTACTTCTCCAATGTTAGCATCAACGTGTCCGGTGGCGCGCTGGTCGTCAACGTCAGCGAAAACAACCTGATCAACCAGGTGGTCTTCAACGGCAACCGCAAGATCACCGACGACAAGCTGGCCGGGGTCGTCAAGACCCGCTCGCTGAGCGCCTATAGCGAGGCGACCGTGCAGGCCGACATCCAGTCGATCAAGGATGCCTATGCCGGCATCGGCCGCAACGACGTGACCGTCACCGTGCAGACCGCTCCGGTCGCCGAAGGTCGCATCAATGTCGCCTTCGTCGTCAACGAGGGCGATCGCACGAAGATCCGCGCGATCAACTTCGTCGGCAACAACGCTTATAGCGACGGCCGTCTCCAGGGCGTCATCGCCACCAAGAAGTCCGGCATCCTCTCCTTCCTGAACCGGAAGGACGTCTACAATGCCGACAAGCTGCGTGCCGACGAGGAGCAGCTCCGCCAGTTCTACTACAACCGCGGTTACGCCGACTTCCGCGTCGTCAATTCCGATGCCGTTCTCGACGAGACCGCCAACGAATACACGATCACCATCACGGTCGAAGAAGGCGAGCGCTACGACTTCGGTCCGGTCAATGTCGAATCGACCGTCGAAGGCATCAATGCAGATGAGCTGAAGGGCCTCGTCCAGAGTCGCCAGGGCACGATCTACAAGGCCAAGGACGTCCAGGAAACGATGTCGGAGATCTCCAAGCGCGTCGCTGCGCAGGGGTATCCCTTCGCCCGCGTCACGCCGCGCGGCAACCGCGACTTTGCGGGCCGCACGATCGCCGTGGATTACCTCGTCGACCAGGGCGAGCGCGCCTATATCGAGCGCATCGAGATCCGCGGCAACACCCGCACGCGCGACTACGTCATCCGCCGCGAATTCGACATGAGCGAAGGCGACGCCTTCAACCAGGAAATGATCGCAACGGCCAAGCGCCGCCTGGAAGCGCTCGGCTACTTCTCGACCGTCAACATCTCGACCCAGCAGGGCAGTGCGGCCGACCGCGTCGTCGTCGTCGTCGACGTGCAGGACCAGTCGACCGGTTCGTTCGGCATCGGCGCCGGCTATTCGGCCGGCAGCGGTGGCGGCTTCCTGGTGGAAGCGTCGATCGAGGAAAAGAACTTCCTCGGCCGGGGCCAGTACATCCGGATTGCAGCCGGTCGCGGCGAAGACAGCCGGACCTACAACGTGTCGTTCACCGAGCCCTACTTCCTCGGCTACCGTCTGGCCGCCGGCTTCGACGTGTTCAAGAACGAGAACGACTTCAACGACGACAACTACAGCTACGAGGATCAGGGCTTCAGCCTGCGCGTCACCGCGCCGATCACCGAGCGCCTGTCGTCGACGCTGCGCTACAACTTCACGCGTTTGAACTATCACGCGTCGGACGACGAACTGAACGACCTGTCGACGCCTTACCGCCGCGTGGTCAACAATTCGCCGTGGACGCGCTCGTCGGTTTCCAACTCGTTCACCTACAATTCGCTCGACGACGCCCAGCTGCCGCATGAAGGCATCCTGGCAACGGCGACGCAGGAACTGGCTGGCCTCGGCGGCACGTCGGACTTCTACAAGCTGACGGCCAAGGCCAAGTGGTACTACACGGTCAACGACGACGCCGACGTGATCGCGTCGCTGTCGGCCGGCGCCGGCCACGTGGTCGGGACCACCGGTCCGATGGAAGTGTTCGACCAGTTCCAGATCGGCAGCAACGAAATCCGCGGTTTCGAGCGCAACGGTATCGGTCCGCGCAGCCGCGAATATGACGATGCCGTCGGTGGCACGACCTACTTCACGGCCTCGGCCGAAGCGACGTTCCCGCTGCCGGGCATTCCGCGCGACGCCGGGTTCCGTGGCGCCGTGTTCGCCGATGCCGGCACGCTTTATGGCAACGACGTCAAGGTCAGGGCCAGCGACCGGGTCGTCGGAACGGATGCATCGCTGCGGGCCTCGGTCGGCGTCGGCCTGCTGTGGGCATCGCCCTTCGGTCCGCTCCGCGTCGACTACGCTGTTCCGATCGCCAAGGAAGATTACGACAAGGTGCAGAACATCAAGTTCGGTATTTCGTCGAATTTCTGATATCGGCAGTCCAGAACTGCATGCCAAACTGTTCTGGAGTCTGGCCCATGGATGCTAACTGGTTTTTCCCGCCGCATGACGGGCTCCGCCTGAGCGATCTGGCGGAGCGCATCGGCGCTTCGCTGCAGGACGAGACGGCCGGCGACCGGATCGTTTCGTCCATCGCGCCGACCTACAGGGCCGGCCCTCGCGACGTCTGCTACATGCTGCAGCGGCGCTATCGCGACGAGTTCTCGACCTCGCAGGCTGCCGCGGTGATCTGCAACGAGGCGGTCGCGTCGATCGTGCCGCCGCATATT
Source organism: Rhizobium sp. Leaf384 (assembly GCF_001424065.1). GTDB lineage: Bacteria > Pseudomonadota > Alphaproteobacteria > Rhizobiales > Rhizobiaceae > Ferranicluibacter. The sequence continues at coordinate 764,217 of NZ_LMQE01000005.1, read as the reverse complement.
CCCGTCTTGCTCGCCAAATATCCCCATACCGCCTTTGCCCTGGCCGGGGCGATCTTCCATCCGGATGCGCTGCGCCCGGTCCAGAACCTCGGCGGCCAGAGCGGCATTTCCCCCGCGGCCTTCGTCGATCCGACGGCGCGGCTGGAGGACGGCATCGACATCGAGGCGACCGCGGTGATCGGGGCAGGGGTGGAGATCGGCTCCGGCACGCGCATCGCTGCCGGCGTCGTCATCGGCCCCGGCGTGCGGATCGGGCGCGACTGCACGATTTCCGCCGGCGCGACGATCCTCTGTGCCCTCGTGGGCAACCATGTGATCATTCATCCCGGCGCCCGGATCGGCCAGGACGGCTTCGGCAATGCGCCGGGACCGCGCGGCGGCATGATCAAGATCGTGCAGATCGGCCGCGTCATCCTGCAGGATCACGTGGAGATCGGCGCCAACACGACGATCGACCGCGGCGCCATGGACGACACCGTTATCGGCGAAGGCACGAAGATCGACAATCTGGTCCAGGTCGGTCACAACGTCCGCATCGGGCGTCACTGCGGCATTGCGGCGAAGGTCGGCATTGCCGGCAGCACGCGCATCGGCGACGGCGTGATGATCGGCGGCGCGGCCGCGATCAACGGACATATCACGATCGGCGACCGCAGCCAGATCGGCGCGATGAGCGGCGTGGCCGCGGACGTGCCGGCCGGCGAGCGGTATGGCGGCATTCCCGCGCGTCCCATGCGCGACTTCCTGCGGGAGGCGGCCGAGATTGCGGCGCGGGCCAATCTAAGAAAGCGCAAGACGACGACGGGAGACAAGCAATGAACGATACCCCAACCGGCGATATGCCAACCGAAAAGACAGGGGCAAACGTTCTCGGCACGGCCGACATTCGCGAGATCATGAAGCTCCTGCCGCACCGCTATCCGTTTCTGCTGGTCGACAAGATCATCGAGATCGACAGCGACAACTCGGCAATCGGCATCAAGAACGTGACGGCGAACGAGCCGCATTTCACGGGGCATTTTCCCGACCAGCCGATCATGCCGGGCGTTCTCCTGATCGAGGGCATGGCGCAGACGGCGGGCGCGATCTGCGCGCGCAAGACCGCGACGGGCAGCAACCTCGTCTACTTCATGACGATCGACAATGCGCGTTTCCGCAAGCCGGTCGTGCCGGGCGACCGCGTCGAGTATCACGTGGTCAAGCAGAAGCAGCGCGGCAGTATCTGGAAGTTTCACTGCGACGCCAAAGTTGACGGGCAGCTGGTCGCGGAAGCGGATATCGGCGCCATGATCATCAGCAAGGACGAAGCCTGACATGATTGCCGAGAGCGCCAAGGTTCATCCGTCCGCCGTCGTCGAAGACGGGGCCGTCATCGGCGAGAACGTCACCATCGGTCCGTTCTGCCATGTGGGCGGTCAGGTGGAGCTGGCCGACGACGTGGTGCTGATGAGCCATGTCGTCGTCATCGGCCGGACGAGCGTCGGCCGCGGCACGAAGATCTTCCCCTCCGCCGTCATCGGCGGCGATTCGCAGAGCGTGCATCACAGCGCCGTGGATACGCGGCTCGTGATCGGCGCGAACTGCACGATCCGCGAGGGCGTGACCATGAACACCGGCACGGTGGAGCATGGCGGGCTGACCTCCGTCGGCGACAACAACCTGTTTCTCGCCTATGCGCATGTGGCCCATGACTGCCGGCTCGGCAACAACATCATCCTGTCGAACAACGTGATGCTGGCTGGCCATGTGGTCGTGGAAGACCGGGCGATCCTCGGCGGTGGCTCGGCCGTCCACCAGTTTACCCGCGTGGGCCGCCAGGCCTTTGTCGGCGGTCTCTCGGCCGTGAGCTACGACGTCATTCCCTATGGCATGCTGAACGGCAATCCCGGCATTCTCTCCGGTCTCAACGTCGTCGGCATGTCGCGCGCGGGCCACGACAAGGCCGTCATCCACGAGGTACGCCGCGCCTACAAGCAGATCTTCGACGGAACGGGCTCCGTGCGCGCCAATGCCGCCGCGATCCGGCAGGACTACCTCGACTGTGCGCCGGTGCTCGAGATCCTCGACTTCATCGGTGCGGACAGCGACCGGGCCCTGTCATCCCCCACCCGGGGAAAGAAGGGCTGAGCGCCATGCCTGGCCCATCCTCCAAGGATCCGCTGGCGGTATCGACACCGCCGGGACTTGGCGGTCGTGCCGGCAAAGGGCGGCTGGCGATTATCGCCGGCGGCGGTCGTCTGCCGCATCACGTGGCCGATGCGGCACGGGCGAGCGGCGAAAACCCCTACATCATCGCGCTGACCGGGGAGGCCGGCGACGGCTGGAGCGGCTATGACAGCCGGACGCTCGGCATCGGCAATTTCCGGGACATCAGCGCCACCTTCCGCCAGGAGGGCATCGACCGGGTCGTGCTTACCGGCGGCGTGCAGCGCCGTCCGGAATGGCGCGACATCCGCCCGACCCTGAAGACGCTCTCGCGCGTGCCTGCGGTTCTGAAGACGCTGATATCGGGCGGGGACGATGCGGTGCTGAAAATGGCGATCGCGCTGATCGAGGCGAGCGGCGCCCGTGTCATCGGCGTCCAGGATATCGTGCCGGCGCTTCTCGCCGAGATCGGACCGATTGGCCGGATTGCACCCGATGGCGACGATCTCAGGGACATCGCCGTGGCGACGGCGGCCGCCAATGCGCTCGGCGCGCTGGATGTGGGCCAGGGCGCCATTGCCGTCGGCGGCCGTGTCGTCGCGCTGGAGGGGCCGGAGGGCACCGACGCGATGATCGCGCGCGTGGCCGGCCTGCGGCGCGACGGCCGGATTTCCCAGAGGCGGCGCGGCGTGCTGGTCAAGCTCTGCAAGCCGCAACAGGATCTGCGCGCCGATCTCCCGTCGATCGGGCCCTCGACCGTGGAAAGCGCGCTTGCGGCCGGTCTTGCCGGCATCGCCGTGGAAGCGGGCCGGGCGCTGGTTCTGGAGCGTGCCGCAACCATCGAGACCGCCGATCGTTCGGGGCTGTTCGTGACGGGGCTCGACCGGACGCAGCCGCTGTCCTGAGGCCGGCTCGCGCAGGGCACGGGGCGCGTGCAGGACGGAAGGACGCGCCGGGAGCCGCGTCGGAACTCTCAGATGGACGAGGTGCGTGCATGCCGAATGAAAACAGGGCCGACCCCCTCAAGGTCGCCATCATCGCCGGCGAAGTGTCCGGCGATCTGCTTGGCGGAGACCTGATCCGGGCGCTGAAGCAGCGTGCCGGCCCCGTCTCGCTCGTTGGCGTCGGCGGCGAGGAGCTGGAGGCACAGGGCCTCGTGTCGCTGTTCGACTATTCCGAACTGTCGATCATGGGCATTTCGCAGGTGCTCGCGCGGTTGCCGACGCTTCTCCGGCGCATCCGGCAGACGGCGGATGCGGTCATCGCGGCGCGGCCGGATGTGCTGGTGATCATCGACAGCCCCGATTTTACCCATCGCGTCGCCAAACGCGTGCGGGCGGCGCTGCCCAGCCTGCCGATCGTCGACTACGTCTGCCCGAGCGTCTGGGCCTGGAAGCCGGAGCGGGCCCTGCGCATGCGGCCCTATGTCGACCACGTGCTCGCCGTCCTGCCGTTCGAGCCCGACGCGATGGCGACGCTCGGCGGTCCGCCGACGACCTATGTCGGGCATCGGCTTGCCTCCGACGAGCATGTCCTCTCCGTCCGCGCGGCCCAGTGGGCGAAGGGCGACGCGCGCGTGCGCGATGGCTGGCAGCCGACCTGTCTCCTTCTCCCGGGTTCGCGCAGTTCGGAAATCACGCGGCTGCTGCCAGTGTTTCGGGAAGCGGTGGAGATCCTGGCCAAGCGCTCCCCAGGCTTCCGCTTCGTGTTGCCCACCGTGCCGCGGCAGGCCGACACCGTGCGCGCGCTCGTGCGCGACTGGCCGGTCGATGTCGAGGTGCGGGTGGGCGCGCAGGCCAAATGGGCTGCCTTCGCGCAGGCCGACGTCGCCATGGCGGCCTCGGGCACGGTGATCCTCGAGCTCGGCCTCTGCAGCATTCCCGTCGTTTCGACCTACAAGGCCGACTGGCTGATCCGCATGATGCACAAGCGCATCCGGATCTGGACGGCGAACCTGCCGAACCTGATCGGCGACTACGTCATCGTTCCCGAATATTTCAACGAGTCCATCCGGCCGGGCGCGCTTGCCCGCTGGATGGAGCGGCTGGCTGCCGACACGCCGGAGCGGCGTGCCATGATCGGCGGGTTCGACGCTGTCTGGGATATCATGCGCACGGAGGTGCCGCCGGGCGAGCGCGCAGCAGCGCTGGTCATGGAGACGATCGCCACGAAGGCCGCGGGCTAAGCGCGTTGCGTGAAAAAGGAGTCACGCGACCCGCTTGAAGATCTTATCGTGATGCATGTCGTTTGCCGAAACCGGTGCATACTCTCGGGCGACCTGCATTCGCGATCGGCCTCGGCCCGAGCGCGCCCGGTTTCACGCCTGTCCGGCGAGAAGGCGTTCGACGAGGTCCGGGGTGAGTTCGGTAAAGTGGGAGATGACCACGGACGGCGCCAGGGTCTCCACGGCGACATCGGAATAGCCGAAGGGCACGGCGATGGAGGGAACCTCGGCGTTGTGCGCGACGAGAATGTCGTTGCGGCTGTCGCCGATCATCACCGCACGCCCGGGCGTGCCGCCGGCAAGGCGGATGGTGGCGAGCAGGTGCTCAGCATGCGGCTTGCGCACATCGAACGTGTCACCGCCGGTAATCGCGGCAAAGCGGGACGTCAGGCCGAGCGCCTCGATCAGCGTGCGTGCCAGCATTTCCAGCTTGTTGGTGCAGACGGCCAGGCGATAGCCGGCAGCCGACAGCCGGTCCATGGCATCGAGCACGCCGGGATAGGGCATCGATGCGCCAGGCATGGTGGCGTGGTAATGCGCAACGAACTCCTTCATCTGCCAAGCGAGATCGTCTTCGCTCAACGGCTTCTCGCGCATCGCGAAGGTCCGCTCGATCATCGCCTGCGCACCGTGGCCGACGAGATGCGTCAGGTCGTCATAGCCGACCGGTGCCAGACCGGCCTGGGTCACCGCGTGGTTGAGGCTTGCGACCAGATCGGGTGCGGTATCGACCAGCGTGCCGTCGAGGTCGAAGACGATGGTGGCCGGCGGCAGGGCGCCCGAAGACGCGGAAGCAGAGGTCGAGAGGGACATCGGGAAGGGCCTTTTGCGGTCTGAGGTTGCCTGTGGGCGTATGCGACCGGGCTGCGAAATGCAATCGTTCGGGCGGATCCTTTGCCCGATCCGCATTGGTCCGTTCGCGATCTGCCGCGGCTCCTCGCCTGTTTCGCCGGGAAGACGGCCCGGTATCTCTGGGAATGGCGCACGCGTGGAGGGCGGGCCTGTTGCGGGCCGGTTTGCGGGGAAGGCGCGGGGCAGGAACCTGGCTGCGACGGTCTTCGCGGCGGGGGCTTTCCTCTGTCGCATGGGCCGTGTAAACCTCCGGGCGGCCGGGCCTTGCCCGGACGACGGGTTCAACGGGAGACAGCGGCGCATGGATGCCCGCCAAATGAAGATCAAGGCCGCTGAAGCGGCGCTGGCCCATGTCGAGGACGGCATGCGGCTCGGGATCGGCACCGGCTCGACAGCCGAGGAGTTCATTCGGCTTCTGGCCGAGAAGGTCGCTTCGGGATTCCGCATCGAAGGGGTTCCGACCTCCGAGCGTACGGCGCGGCTCTGCCTCGACCTCGGCATTCCCCTGCGGTCGCTCGACGAGCTGCCGGAACTCGACCTGACGATCGACGGTGCGGACGAGGTCGATCCCGCCCTCAACCTCATCAAGGGCGGTGGCGGCGCGCTGCTCCGGGAAAAGATCGTCGCGGCCTCGTCGGCGCGCATGATCGTGATTGCCGACGAAAGCAAGGTCGTCGACACGCTCGGCGCGTTCAAGCTGCCAATCGAAATCAATCCCTTCGGGCAGAAGGCGACGCTGATCGCCATCGAGAAAACGGCCGCAAGGCTCGGCCTTTCGGGCGATCTGGTGCTGCGCAGTTCGGGCGACGGCCTGTTCGAGACCGATGGCGGGCATCTGATCGTCGATGCATCTTTTGGCCGCATTCCTGATGCAGATGCGCTGGCGCGCGAGCTGAACGGACTTCCGGGCGTGGTCGAACATGGCCTCTTCATCGGCATGGCGTCCCTGGCGATCATCGCCGGCGCGGCGGGTGCCAGGGAGATGACGCGCGCTCGATCGGCCTGATCCCCCACAGACTTTACCGGACGCGTCGAACCGACGCGACGCCCTTGAACATACAGGAGCTTTTTCGAATGAACAGATTTGCAGGCCGGGTCCGCGTCTTGACCGCCTTCGTTCTTCTCGCAACAACCGCACCGGCCGCCTTTGCCCAGGACGTGACGGAAGATCACCTGAAGGCCGCGCGCGCCGCGATCGCCTCCATCGGTGCGACCGACAACTTCGACAATATCCTCCCCAACCTTGCCGAGCGGCTGAAGGTCAACCTGATCCAGTCGTCGCCGAACTACCAGGACCTGATCTCGACCACGGTCGATGCCAAGGCGCTGGAGCTGGCCGGCCGCCGCGCCGACCTCGAGCGGGAAGCCGCAACCATCTACGCCAAGACCTTCACGATCGAGCAGCTGAACGCCATCAGCGCCTTCTACCAGTCGGATGCCGGCAAGAAGCTTCTGAACGACGGCCCGATCGCCTCGCGCGAAATGATGAAGGCGGCCGATATCTGGGCAGCCGGCGTGTCGCGTGACCTGAGCGCCGAAGCCACCAAGGCCCTGCAGTCGACGCTGGCGCCGCCGGCCGACGCCGCCGGCCAGCCGCCGACGGCTCCGGCCCCCGCGCCGGCACCCTGAGGATCGGCTTTCCCGATCATTTTTCCTGATCTCCTCGTTTCGTCTCCGGCGTGATCGCCGCTGCGGATCGTCGAAGCCCTCCGGACCTCTCCGGGGGGCTTTTCTTTTGCCGGCGCGGCGCACTATATCAGCGACATGCCGACAGGCTGCGCCGGACAGGACGAAACAGACCGTGCCGCGCCCGTTGACCCGTTCTCGTCTCTCGTCTCTCGTCTCTCGTCCCCGGAGCCTTCCATGACATCTTACGACTATGATCTCTTCGTCATCGGCGGCGGATCCGGCGGCGTGCGCAGCGGCCGCGTTGCGGCTTCGCTCGGCAAGAAGGTCGGGATCGCCGAGGAATTCCGCTATGGCGGAACCTGCGTCATCCGCGGCTGCGTGCCGAAAAAGCTCTATGTCTACGCTTCCATGTTCTCGACCGACTTTCAGGACGCCGAAGGTTTTGGCTGGACCGTGGGCGAGACATCGTTCGACTGGCACAAGCTGGTCGCGGCGAAGGAGACAGAAATCACCCGGCTGGAAGGCCTCTACCAGAAGGGTCTTGCCAATGCCGGTGCGGACATCTTCCACAGCCGGGCCGAGCTCGTCGGGCCGAACAGCATCAAGCTGCTTTCGACCGGGCAGATCGTCACCGCGGAACGGATCGTCATTGCCGTCGGCGGCCGGCCGTCGCCGCACGATGCGCTTCCGGGAAGCGCATTGGCCATCACCTCGAACGAGGTGTTCGACCTGCCCGAACTGCCGAGGTCGATCCTGATTGCCGGCGGCGGCTACATCGCGGTGGAGTTCGCCAACATCCTGCACGGGCTGGGCGTCGAGACGACGCTGATCTATCGCGGCAAGGAGATCCTCTCCCGCTTCGACCGGGACATGCGCCAGGGCCTGCACAAGGCGATGGTCGACAAGGGTATCCGCATCCTCTGCGAGGACATCATCGAGACCATCTCGGATGGCGAGCATGGCGGGCGGCAGGTGACGACCCTGAAGGGCGAGATCCTGACCGTCGACCAGGTGATGCTGGCGCTCGGCCGCGTGCCCAACACGCAAGGGCTGGGGCTCGACGCCGCGGGGGTCAAGACGGACCACCAGGGCGCCATCATCGTGGACGCCTTCTCGCGCACCAGCGCCCCGGGCATCTACGCGCTGGGGGACGTGACCAATCGCGTGCAGCTGACGCCAGTCGCCATCCACGAGGCCATGTGCTTCATCGAGACCGCGTACAAGGGCAACCCGACGTCGCCCGATCACGACCTCATCGCCACCGCCGTCTTCTCCCAGCCGGAGATCGGCACCGTGGGCCTTTCGGAAGACGAGGCCGCGCAGACGCTCGACGACGTCGAGATCTACCGAACCGAATTCCGGCCGATGCGGGCCACGCTGTCGGGCCGGTCGGAGAAGACGATCATGAAGCTGGTGGTGAACGCCGCGGACCGGAAGGTCGTGGGCGCGCATGTGCTCGGACCGAGCGCCGGCGAGATGGCCCAGCTTCTCGGCATCTCCCTGAAGGCCGGCGTGACCAAGGACGATTTCGACCGGACCATGGCCGTGCATCCCACGGCGTCGGAAGAGCTGGTGACGATGTACGCGCCGAGCTACCGCATCCGCAACGGCGAGCGCGTGTAGAACCGGGCGGGCTGTGGCCGGGGCGTTCCCGAAGGCCTTTTCGGGCGCGGCCGCGTCCCGCCGGTGACGGCCGTGAGGACGGGCACGACCCAGCTGAGGCCCTTCCAGGCCGGCTGGTCGAGCGGATCGGCGAAAGCCGCCCGCTTTTCGCCGGCGCTGGATGTCCCTCCTGGAGCTCCGCCGGTGCGATGCGGAAAAGCATGAATGACGAGCTGGTCGCGCATGGCGTATCTCCTTGTCGATGTCTCTGATCCGGACATAGCCATCGGCGCGGTGCGATCGTAGACGCAGGAATGAAAGGGGCGTTTCATCCGTGTGGGGCGCTGCGCCGGAACACCCGTGCTATAGGCTCCCGGTCGGCGGACGGGACCGGGCGGGGCCTGATGCGGCAAATGGCTGGCAGAGGTGGGGCTTTCGATGGACGAGACGGCCTGGGACGAATTGCAGCTCTTCCTGCAAGTGGCGCTGGCGGGCGGGCTGAGTGCGGCGGCCGTGCGCACGGGCCTCAGCGCGCCCACGATCGGGCGGCGAATGCTGGCGCTCGAGAAATCCCTCGGCCGCTCGCTGTTCGAGCGCAGCCAGCAGGGATATCGGCTGGCGCATGATGGCGAGATCCTGCTCGATCATGTCCGCGCCATGCAAGCGGCGGCGGACGGCATTGCCGGATGGCGCTTCGCCTTGCCTATCGTGACGCTGGCCGGCGACAGCTGGATGTCCGGGTTCATGGCCGACCATCTGAGCGATCTGCGAGGGCCGTCGGATGGGTTCCGGATCTGCTGCCGTGGGACGACCGAGGAACTGGCCTTTCGCGGCGTGGATGTGAGCCTGCTGCCCAAGGCGCCCGCCGCCGGCAATGTGGCGGTCCTGCGCTCCATCGCCATGCGCTACGCCGTCTATGCCGCCCGCAACGCGCCGCCGCAGGCGGAGGGCCGCTGGATCTCGATGGCGACCGATACGGCGCGGCTGCCGCCCGAGCGTTGGGTCTTCGAGAACCACGAGGCTGACATCCACACCTGGACGACAAGCGCCGATCTTCTGCACCGCCTGTTGCGCAACGGGGCCGGCCGCAGCCTCATGCCGGTCTTCGTCGGCGATGCCGATCCTGCGCTCCGGCGGATCGGCGCGCCGATTGCCGACCTCGATCACACGCTGGCGATCGTCAGCCATGACGACGAGCGGCGCCGGCCCGAAGTGCGGCTGGTGATCGAGCGGCTGGCGGCGCTTCTCAAAGCGCATGCCGGCCGGTTTGCAGGCGCCTGCGAGACGGAGAGCGTCTGATCGGCCGCGCGCTGTGCGTGACCGGCCGACGGGCTTTGCAAGCGGCGTCTTAACGTCTATAAGCCCGCATCGAAGACGGCGCCGGAGGGGGTGCCGGTGCGACGAGGCCCGCCGGACGAGGCGGGACCGTGAAAGGCGAAACGAGATGGCACAGAACTGGACACCGACCAGCTGGCGGCAGAAGCCGATCAGCCAGGTTCCCGACTTCCCGGATGCATCCGCCCTGGCGGCGACCGAGGCGCAGCTGGCGACCTATCCGCCGCTCGTCTTTGCGGGCGAGGCGCGCAACCTGAAGAAGGCGCTCGCCAATGTTTCGGAAGGCCGCGGCTTTCTGCTGCAGGGCGGCGATTGCGCCGAAAGCTTTGCCGAGCATGGCGCGGACACGATCCGCGACTTCTTCCGCGCCTTCCTGCAGATGGCCGTCGTCTTGACCTTCGGCGCTCAGCAGCCGGTGGTCAAGGTCGGCCGTATCGCTGGCCAGTTCGCCAAGCCCCGCTCGTCCAACATCGAGCGCCAGGGCGAGACCGAGCTGCCGAGCTATCGCGGCGACATCATCAACGGCATCGATTTCACGCCCGAGGCGCGCATTCCGAACCCGGAACGGCAGATCATGGCCTACCGCCAGTCGGCCGCGACGCTCAACCTGCTGCGTGCCTTCGCGATGGGCGGCTATGCCAATCTCGACAATGTGCACCAGTGGATGCTCGGCTTCGTGAAGGACAGCCCGCAGGCCGAGCGCTACCGCAAGCTCGCCGACCGGATTTCCGAAACGATGGACTTCATGAAGGCCATTGGCATCACGCCGGAGACCAACCCGTCGCTGCGCGAAACGGATTTCTTCACCAGCCACGAGGCGCTGCTGCTCGGCTACGAGCAGGCGCTGACGCGCGTCGATTCGACCTCGGGCGACTGGTATGCGACGTCCGGCCACATGATCTGGATCGGCGACCGGACACGCCAGCCCGACCACGCCCATGTCGAATACTGCCGCGGGATCAAGAACCCGATCGGTCTGAAGTGTGGCCCGTCCATGACGGCCGACGGGCTGATCGAGCTCATCAACATCCTGAACCCGGCCAACGAGGCGGGACGGCTGACGCTGATCTGCCGCTTTGGCCACGACAAGGTTGCCGAGCACCTGCCGCGCCTCATCCGCGCCGTGCAGCGCGAGGGCAAGAAGGTCGTCTGGTCCTGCGATCCGATGCATGGCAACACGATCACGCTCAACAGCTACAAGACGCGGCCGTTCGAGCGGATCCTGAGCGAGGTGGAGAGCTTCTTCCAGATCCACCGTGCCGAGGGCACGCATCCGGGCGGCATCCATATCGAGATGACCGGCAACGACGTGACGGAATGCACGGGGGGCGCCCGCGCGCTTTCGGGCGCCGACCTTGCCGACCGTTACCACACGCATTGCGACCCCCGCCTCAATGCCGACCAGGCGCTCGAACTGGCATTCCTGCTTGCCGAGCGCATGAAGGGCGGACGCGACGAGAAGCGGATGCTGGTCAACGGCTGGGCGTAAGCCGCCGCGCATTGGTTCATCGAGACAGACAGGAAAGGGCCGGGGAGCGATCTCCGGCCCTTTCTTCGTCTTCGTCAGGAGCGTTCTCCTCCCGCGCTCAGTCGCGGCGGGTTTCGTAGGCTTCGAGACGATCGTGCAGCCGGGCGACATTGGCCTGCAGCGCGGCGATCTCTCGCAAAAGGACGTCGTCGATCTTGTGATGAAGCGAGATCAGCTCGATTTCCGATTTCAGGTTGACCTCGTAGTCCTTGGACGCGTTCAGCCGGTCTTTTGCCGCTTCCCGGTTCTGCGACATCATGATGATCGGCGCCTGCAGCGCAGCCACCATCGAGAGCACGAGGTTGAGGAAGATGAAGGGATAGGGATCGAAGGCGGCGCTTTGGCTGAGAAGCACCGTGTTGACCAGCGCCCAGCCGGCGAGGAACACGAGAAAGCTGATGATGAAGCCCCAGGAGCCGCCGATGCGGGCGATCTGGTCGGCGACGCGATCGCCGAGATCCTGACTTGCGACGAAACGGGCATTGACGTCTTCCGACAGCGTCTGGCGTGCATGCGCCCGGCCGAGCACATGGCGTTCCACCGCGCCCAGCGCGGCTGCCGGTTTGTTGAAGAGGCGGCGGGAGATTTCTTCGATGCTGGACATGCGGGCTCCGGGTCTCGGCGGGATTTCTTCAGCCCTGTCGCCCCGTTTCCGGCGGAACTGTGTCCGTCGAAGCCTGAAAACGAACGTCGACGGCAGGCATAAAGGTAAGTTAAGCCTTAGTTATTCGTTTCCGCGCTAAAAATGAAACCGCGCGATGTGCGAAAGTCCCGATGCGCCTTGCCGGACATGAGTCCTCTTTCCCCCTTTCCCTGTCTATTGCGCGGTGATGCGCTTCGCCGGAGTTCCGCATGTCGTTAAAAAATCTCTCCATCCTGAAGAAGGTTGGGCTGGTCGTCCTCGTCATGGGACTGTCCTCGGCCGCCATCGCCACCGTCGGCATACGCGGCATCGGCGCGCTCGGGGACACCATGGTTTCCGTCGGCATGCGGGAGGAGGTCGCCCGGGAGGCGATGGATCTGCGGGTCGACGTCATTTCGATCAGCCGCATGACCTACCAGCTGGCGGCCGATCCTTCCAAGGCGGCAGATGTCCGCACCGAATCGGCGCGCCGCCAGAGCGAGATGCTGGCGCGGCTGCCGAAGATCGAGACGGCCGCCGACGAGACGCAGCGTGCCCAGCTGAAGACGGTGGAAGACAAGCTGCAGGCCTATTTCACGACCATCAACGCGATGGTGGATGCGGCCGCGGCGCCCGGCGCGACCAGCGCCTCGATGACGGCACCGCTTTCCACGGCGCTCGATGCACAGAAGGCGGTCACGACGGCGGTCAAGGCCTACAGCACCTATTCCGGCGACGCGCTGGCCGCAGCCCGCTCCGACGCGCTTGAGAGCGCCTCCATGGCGATGGTCGTGGAAATCGGGGCGGCCATCGCCGCCATCGCCCTCGGCGGCTTCGTCAGCCTGCTCGTGGCGCGCCGCGGCATCGTGGCGCCTGTGCGCGCCATGACCGGCGTGATGCGCGACCTGTCGGAGGGACGACTCGATGTCGGCACGATGGAAACCGACCGTCGCGACGAGATCGGCGAGATGGGCCGCGCGCTTGACGTCTTCCGTCGCAACGCCATCGCCATGCGCGACATGAAGGCGCAGGAAGCCGCGCTCCAGGCGAGCAGCAGCGACCTGCAGTCGAGCATCGCCTCCGTGGTGGCCGCAGCAGTCGCCGGCGACTTCACGGCACGCATCAACCGGGATTACGGCTCGCCGGACCTCAACCGCTTTGCTGCGAGCGTCAACGAGCTCGTCGGCAGCGTGGACAACGCGATCGCGGAACTCCGCCGCGTCATCGAGGCCCTGTCGCAGGCCGACCTGACACAGAGCATGAATGGCCGTTTCCAGGGTGCGTTCGGCGAACTGCAGGCCAATGTCAACGCGACGATGGTCACGCTGCGCTCCACCATGGAGAGCGTGCGCGGGGCGGGTTCGACGATCTCGGACAGCTCGGCGGAACTGAGCGGTGCGGCCAACGACCTGTCGAAGCGCACCGAGCAGCAGGCCGCGGCGCTGGAGGAAACGGCGGCCGCCCTCGACGAGATCACCGCAACGGTGCGCACGTCGTCCACGCGCGCCCACGAGGCGCAGGAAATGGTGCGCGAGACGAAGGAGAGCGCGGCGCGGTCCGGCCTGATCGTCCGCAGTGCCGTCGATGCCATGGAGCGCATCGAAGGGTCGTCAAGCCGCATCGGGCAGATCATCGGCGTGATCGACGAGATCGCGTTCCAGACCAACCTCCTGGCGCTGAACGCCGGCGTCGAGGCGGCGCGGGCCGGCGAGGCGGGTCGCGGCTTTGCCGTCGTCGCCCAAGAGGTGCGCGAGCTTGCGCAGCGCTCTGCCAATGCGGCCAAGGAGATCAAGTCGCTGATCAGCGCCTCGGCCACCGAGGTCGAGGGCGGCGTGACGCTGGTGCGCTCGACGGGGGCCGCGCTGCTCGAAATCGAAACGCTGGTCAATCAGGTCAACGCCCATGTCGAAAGCATCGCCACGGCCTCGCGCGAGCAGGCAACGGCGCTCGGCGAGATCAACACGTCCGTGAACCAGATGGACCAGATGACGCAGAAGAACGCCGCCATGGTGGAGGAGACGACGGCGGCCAGCGAAACGCTCGCCGACCAGAGCCGCCAGCTGCAGCAGCTGCTCGCCCGTTTCCAGCTGGAACAGGGCTTCAACCCCGGCGCCCGCCGCGCGGCATAGCGGGGCGCAAAACCGTCGCAGAAAAGGGTGCGGGCACTGTCCGCACCCTTTTTTCGTTCGGGAAGCGCTCTCGCGCTTGCGACCCCCGTGAGAGGGGGCGACGCCTGCTCCGCCAGGCCACGCGGGGCGGCCATGACGTCAGTGTGTGCGGCGTCGTGGACGGATCAGACGCGAGGTGGGCGGTGGCCTACATCACCGGCTGGGGGAAGAGCGCGCCGTGGGTCTCGAAGAACCGGTCGGTGCCGTAGCGCTTGCCGAACATCATGTCGTGCTGGAGAAAGCGGTAGTCGCGCAGCACGGGGGCGATCTTCTTGTTGCGGGACCAGGCTTCGGTGTCCTTGCCGGCGGCATCAATCAGCATGTAGCGATCGACGACGTGGTAGCGGCTGAAGACGTCGCCGAGGAACGCCGTGTAGTAGGGATGCTCGAAGCCGCCGGTCTTCAGGACCTGATAGGAGAGGAAGGCCGGGCTGATCGTGCCGATATCCTTGACCGGGCCCGACTTGTTCGACCAGACGACCAGCGGGGTTTCGTGGCTGGACGACATCTGGTCGACGGTGCCCTTTCGCGAGGCGGTGACGTCCGGCATGTAGCCGGTCGAGGTGTAGACCGTATTCAGGGGCGGCAGATGGTCGCCGAACAGCACGATGATCGTCTCCCGGTCGCGCGTCTTGGCCCAGTCCATCAGCATCTTCAGGCTGTCGTCCGCTTCCTTGACGCCCTGCGCATAGGTTGCCAGCACCTGCCGGTCGTTTTCCGGCAGATCGCCCTCGACCTTGATCGTGTTCTTCGCATAGCGGTTCGCCTCGTAGGGGCCATGGCCCTGCAGCGTCACCGTGAAGAAGAAGAAGGGGTCGCGCAGCTCGTCGGCCTGGCGCATGATCTCTTTCGTCAGCGCTTCGTCGGAGGCGAAGATGCCGCGTTTCTCCATGGGCGGCAGGCTTTCCTCCGAGCGGAACTGCTCAAAGCCGAACGCCTTGTAGACGGCGCTGCGGTTCCAGAACCAACCCTGGAACGGGTGGACGGCCCGGGCGACATAGCCTTCGCCGCGGAAGAAGGTCGCAAGCGACGGGATCGGATTGCGGATATACTGCTGATAGGGAATGCTGCCATAGGGCAGGAACGCATTCGAGAAGCCCGTCAGCGCCTCGAACTCCACATTGGCGGTCATGCCGCCGAATTCGGGAGAGAACACCGCGCCGGACTGCAGGCTGCGGATCGTCGGCATCGGATCCGGCGAGAGCGTGACGTTGGGCAGGCGCGTCGGATCCCAGAGGGACTCGCTCATGACGACGATCACATCCGGCTTGCCACGATGCGTCGTGCCGGCTGCGACCGGCTCGGTCGGGATCTTGTCGATGGCGTCGGCCATGTAGCCTGCGGGGGCGGCCACATTGGCCATCGGCAGGTTGAGCACGAAGGCGAGCGTGAAGCCGTTGTGACGATAGTTCTCGGTCTGGTCCCACATGATGGGAATGATCTGCAGCCGATCGCGCACCCAGGAGAACTGGTTGTAGTCCATGAGATGGTAGAAGCCGCCCAGCAGCGGCAGGGCGACCGCGAGCCGCGCGAGGCGCTGACGGCGCGTGAGACGGGGAAAGCGGCGCCAGGCGTGACGCACGAGCCAGGTGAGGCCGGCCAGCGACAAGACGAGCCCGACGGCAATGCCGATCGCCGTGCCCGGGCGGTCGCGCACCAGGACCGGCATCAGCTCCATGATCTGCCGGCCGAACAGGAAATCGGTCGGATAGAGCGGATCGGACAGGAAGATCTGCTTCTGGCGCGTCACGAAGGCCGGCACCAGCGCGAGCGGGGCGATCAGCACGATGCCGTATTCGGCGCGACCGGCGATCGCATCCACCGCCAGGAAGAGAAGGAAGAAGATGAAGGCCGTGACCCAGGCGGGCCGCGCAGGATCGAGGAAGAACGCCGTCGCCTCGGCCGCGGAGTTGCGCGCGATCCACTCGACGATGAAGATCAGCGAGACGGCGAGCAGGAAAGAGATGAGGGTGCTGCGAAGGTGGGACAGAAGCCTTGAGGGACGGACGTCCTGCGCCACACCGGGTCCGTAGACGTCCGCGGAGGGTCTTGCGTTCACGGCAGACTGAAAACTCGCCATGGCCGGCTCCCTTCACAAATTCTTCGCATGCCTGTCATATCGGTGTCATGTTGAACAGAGGATGAATGTGCTTTCCCACGCACAATACGCGTGATCGCAGGCGAACCATCGCATCCCCATGAGCGGCAACAGCCCTCAAGCAGGGACACGACCGGGTGGGAAGGCTGGAGTGTTTGCTTGGGCGTTGGCCTGGGCAGAAACCGCCTGGGTGGAGGCTTGGGCAGAGAAAGCCGGGCAGACAAGGCCGGGGTGAGGAAGGACGATATGCGCAGTTCGGTTGAAGTGTTCACCGTGGAAACGGGCGAGACCCGCGTGGTCTGGCAGACGGACCGGTTGGTCGAGGCGCCGAATTTCACGCCCGACGGCGAAGGGCTGATCCTCAACGGCGACGGCCGGCTCTTTCGGATCGGCCTTGCAAACCCGGTGCCGGAGGTGATCGACACCGGTTTCGCCACCCTGCTGAACAACGATCACGGCCTTTCGCCGGACGGGGGACGAATCGCGATCAGCGACAAGACGGCGTTCGGGAAATCCGCGATCTACACGCTGCCGATCGGCGGCGGCGAGCCACGGCTGGTGACGCGGAACCTGCCCTCCTACTGGCATGGCTGGTCGCCGGACGGCGCGCGGCTCGCCTATTGCGGTATTCGCGACCAGGTGTTCGACATCTACACGATCGGCGTCGATGGCGGCGAGGAAACGCGGCTGACCCATGGCGAGGGGCGCAACGACGGGCCGGACTATTCGCCGGACGGCCGCTGGATCTACTTCAATTCCAGCCGAACCGGCCGAATGCAGATCTGGCGCGTGCCGGCAGACGGCGGCGTTGCCGAACGCATCACCGACAGCCCCTATGCCGACTGGTTCCCGCATCCCTCGCCGGACGGTCGGCACCTGCTGGTTCTTTCCTATGATGGCGATGTGGTCGACCATCCCCGCGACCTGACGGTGCGGCTGCGGCTGATGGATCCCGACGGCGGCCATGCGCGCGCGGTGCTGGAGCTGTTTGGTGGGCAGGGCACGATCAACGTGCCGAACTGGTCGCCGGACAGCCGGTGTTTCGCGTTCGTCCGCTACGCGCCCGTGTAGCAGAGGGGTCGGCGAAAAGGCTCAGTTCGTCTGTTCCGGCTGATAGCCGGGGCCGGCGGGATGGCGCAGGTCGATGGCGGATTCCTCGGCCGGCAGGAAGGTCGGGCCGACCTGGCGGACGCGGTTGGCCTTGGGGTCATAGGGGCGCTCGTTGCCCACGCGCGCGGGCGCGTCGACCGGCGCCACCGCAGGCAGGACCGTCCTTTCGACAGCCTCGACGTCCGGGGCGGGGCCGGTGTCGGCAGCCACGACACTGCCCGGCTTCGTCGTGATGGTCACCACGGCCTTTTCGGACGGGGTGCTCATCCGGGGTGCGGGGGCATCGCCCGGCAAGGTGGAGAAACCGGCGCCCGATGGCATGCCGGGCTTTTGACCCGACGCCTGGCTCGGCAGACGGCAGCCGCACTGGCTGCGGGTCGCGGGACTTCCACTCTTGTAGGCAAATGCCGTGGGAAGATCCGCGTAGGGATTGCCGGTGCTCGCCGAGATCATGTCCTGCGTCTCGCCGGTCAGCGGATGGAAATAGAGTTCGGTCGTCGCACCCGGGCAGCGCGCGCTGCAGGCCTGGGCATCGCGTGCGAAATCGTCCGGCGTCGCATTGGCGGAGATCGGGAAGAACGAGCCGTCGCAGGTGCGCACGCACATGGTCCGCAGCGGACCGTCCAGCGTCAGCGAATGGAGTTCGGGGGTGGAAAGGTCCGAGATCGACGGCTCGGATGCGGCGCCGTCCGAGGGGCCGCGCAGGCTCGTCTCGTCGCTGCCGATCGGCGGCAGGTCGGCGATGATGTTGCGGAAGCGGCGCGGCCCGTCCCCGTCGGGGCCGGAAACGGAGGCGCTGACGAGATCGCTGTCGATCGCCTCGCACCGGTTGGTCTGCAGCGCGACCAGGACGCGCCGCCGATCCGCATCGTCCTTCGAGCCGACGAGGTCATCCCGGCGGCGGGCCTTCAGCTCCTCGAGATCGGCGCTGATCGCGGCGATCCGGTTGTCGAGATCGGCGCAGGCCTCTTCGTTGTCGCCGTTGATGACCGTTACGCTTTCCGTGCTGCAGCCGAGCGTCCGCTGCTGGCTGCGCGCGCTGCGCAGCTCGATGTTCTGTCGGGAAATGGCGCCCGTATAGTTCCGCTGGCCTGCGTCGTTGTATCCGCCGCTGTCCTGCGTCGGCTGCGGCAGGTCGGCAAGGCGCGCATACAGCCGGTCGCAGAGCGCGGAGGCCTGGGCGCCTGCCGACAGGAACAGAAGGGGCATCAGCACTGCGGCCATGGAGAGTTTGCGGTTCGTCAAACGGCTAGCCTGTCTCGATGGTTATGGTCGGCACGGTTATGGTCGGCCCGGTTATGGTCGGCACGGTTATGGTCGGCCCCGTTTTGGTCGGCAGCTCGGGTCGGCCTCACCAAGCGACGAAGCAACCTGATCCATCAGGCGGTCCGCCGGGAGGTCCGCGCCATCACGGGCGCGGAACCATCTTAGCCGCTTTGCGTAAGGCCGCAACGCGTCCACCGATCACTTTCGCGGGGCGGGCGGTCGCGGCCGCCGGGTTTATACCGGGTGTGACGCTTCTACCACGGCGAGGGCCGCCATGTTGACGACGCCGCGCGAGGTCACCGAGGGCGACAGGATGTGGGCGGGCAGGGCCGCGCCGAGCAGGATCGGTCCGACATGCAGCCCGTCGATCATGCTTCGGACCACGCCGAAGGTGATGTTGGCGGCATCGAGATTGGGGAAGACGAGGAGGTTGGCGTCCTCGTGCAGGGTCGTGCTCGGCATGACCCGCTTGCGCAGGACCTGCGAAATCGCGGACTCGCCGTGCATCTCGCCGTCGGCTTCGAGGTCGGGCGCAAGCTGCCGCACGAATTCCATCGCCCGGCGCATCTTGCTCGCGCTCTCGGACTCGCGCGAGCCGAAATTGGAGTGGGAAACGAGCGCGGCGCGCGGGGTGATGCCGAAGCGCT
The DNA here is from genome assembly GCF_001424065.1 of Rhizobium sp. Leaf384. Classification (GTDB taxonomy): domain Bacteria; phylum Pseudomonadota; class Alphaproteobacteria; order Rhizobiales; family Rhizobiaceae; genus Ferranicluibacter. The sequence goes on along the minus strand of NZ_LMQE01000005.1, from coordinate 744,991 downwards.
TGATCTCCTCGGCCGCCATGATCGTCTTCTGCGCGACCTCTTCGGAGGTCGGATTGAAGGTGACGAAGGTGTCGGTGAAGAAGGTCGCGCCATGCTGGGAGATCAGCAGGCTCATGGCGGAAAAGTCGAGCGCACCGGGCCGCTTGCCGATGATCTGCGAGATGTCGCGCAGGTGGCGGCTGTAGCGCCCTTCGAGGCCGCAGATCAGCGCATCGGCTTCGCCGCGCTTGAGGGCGAGCGCGCCGATGACGGTGTAGTTGGTGCGCACCGTGGTGCGGGCGGCTTCCGGGATGACGCCGAGCCGGCCGACCAGCGAGAGGTACTGGTCGACGTAATCCTTGAAGCGGCGGTCGCTTTCCGGGTTGATGACCTCGAAATCGGCGTCCGGGCGGATGCGCAGGCCGAAACGCTTCAGGCGCTGATCGATGATCTGCGGGCGGCCGATGAGGATCGGCAGGGCCGTGCCTTCCTCGAGCAGGACCTGGGCGGCGCGCAGCACGCGCTCGTCTTCGCCTTCGGAGAAGATGACCCGCTTCTTCTCGGCGGCTTTCGCCAGCGTGAAGATCGGCTTCATGATGAAGCCGGAGCGGAACACGAACCGGTTCAGCTGGTCGAGATAGGCGTCGAAATCGGCGATCGGCCGGGTGGCGACGCCGGTGTCTGCGGCCGCCTTGGCGACCGCCGGGGCAATGCGCAGGATCAGCCGCTGGTCGAACGGCGAGGGGATGAGATAATCGGGCCCAAAGATCGGCGTTTCCTCGGAATAGGCGCGCGCGGCCACATCCGACGGCTCTTCGCGGGCAAGCCCCGCAATGGCGCGCACGGCGGCCATCTTCATTTCCTCGTTGATCGTCCGGGCGCCGCAATCGAGCGCGCCGCGGAAGATGTAGGGGAAGCAGAGGACGTTGTTCACCTGATTGGGGAAATCCGAGCGGCCGGTGCAGATCATCGCGTCCGGCCGGGCGGCGCGGGCGAGATCGGGCATGATTTCCGGATTGGGGTTGGCGAGCGCCATGATCAGCGGACGCTCGGCCATCTGCACGAGCAGCTCTGGCTTCAGGACGCCGGCGGCCGACAGGCCGAGGAAGACGTCGGCATCGGCGATGCTGTCGGCGAGGACCCGGTGGTCGCTCTTCTGGGCATAGATCGACTTCCACTCGTCCATCAGGACTTCGCGGCCCTCATAGACAAGACCTTCGAGATCGTGGACCCAGATGTTCTCGCGCTTCGCGCCGAGTTCGACGAGAAGATTGAGGCAGGCGAGCGCCGCGGCACCCGCGCCCGAGGTAACGATCTTCGCCTTGGCGATCTCCTTGCCGGCCAGTTCCAGGCCGTTCAGGATCGCGGCGGCGACGATGATGGCGGTGCCGTGCTGGTCGTCGTGGAAGACGGGAATGTCCATCTTCTGGCGCAGCTGGCGCTCGACCTCGAAGCATTCCGGGGCCTTGATGTCCTCGAGATTGATGCCGCCGAAGGTGGGTTCGAGCGCCGAGACGACATCGACCATGCGCGCGATTTCCGGCGCGTCGATCTCGATGTCGAAGACGTCGATGCCGGCGAACTTCTTGAAGAGGACGGCCTTGCCTTCCATCACGGGCTTGGAGGCGAGCGGCCCGATATTGCCGAGACCGAGAACGGCGGAGCCGTTGGAGACGACCGCGACGAGGTTGGCGCGCGCCGTGTACGCGGCTGCCATCGAGGGATCGTCGCGAATGGCGAGGCAGGGCGCGGCCACGCCCGGGGAATAGGCAAGCGCAAGGTCGCGCTGGTTGCCGAGCGGCTTCGTCGCCTGGATCTCCAGCTTGCCGGGGCGGGGGTACCGGTGGAAGAACAACGCCTGTTCGTCAAGGTCGCCGCCGGCCGGTGTCTTCGGTGTCGTCGTGTCGTCGCCGCTGCTCATTGCGTCAGTACCTCTTTCTCAACGCGGTCCTTCTGGCACGATTTCGCCGGTGCGTACAGTTCGCAGGTCCGGTTTTGGACCGGTTCTCGCTTTCACGCGCGCCACTGTCATGCTGCTGAAACAGGAGTCTGTTTTCACGGATGGCAGCATCCGAAACCGAAAGAGCTGCGAAGGAGAAGAGAGTGAGCGAACCTGCCGTCCGGCACTACCGGACCCTGTTCATTTCCGACGTGCACCTCGGCTCCAAGGCCGCAAAGACCGACTACCTGCTCGACTTCCTGCGCCTGCACGATGCCGATACCATCATTCTCGTCGGCGACATCGTCGACGGCTGGCGGCTGAAGCGCTCCTGGTACTGGCCGCAAGCCTGCAACGACGTGGTGCAGAAGCTGCTGCGCAAAGCCCGCAAGGGCACGCGGATCATCTACATTCCCGGCAATCACGACGAATTCCTGCGCGCCTTTCCGGGGACGCATTTCGGCGGCATCGAAGTGGCCGCGCGCCACATCCACGACAGCGCCGACGGGCTGCGCTACCTCGTGCTGCATGGCGACGAGTTCGATGTCGTCGTGCGCAACGCGCGTCTGCTGGCCTATCTCGGCGACTGGGCCTACGACATGGCCATCGTCGTCAATATCGGCCTTGCCGCCGTTCGCCGCCGGCTCGGCATGCCCTACTGGTCGTTTTCCGCCTGGGCCAAGCAGCAGGTCAAGCACGCGGTCAATTTCATCGGCGCGTTCCAGACGGTGGTTGCAGCCGAAGCACGGAAAGCCGAAGCCGACGGCGTCGTCTGCGGCCATATCCACCATGCGGTGATCGAGGATATCGACGGGATCCGCTACATGAATTCGGGAGACTGGGTGGAGAGCTGCACGGCGATCGCGGAGCACCCGGACGGCCGCATGGAGCTGATCACCTGGAACATCCTGGCGGGCGTGCCGCAGCCCGTCGAGGATACGAGCGAGGCACAGGCGCTGATCGGCTCGCTTCTGGCGCGCCAGGCGGCCTGAACGGTTCCAAGCGGCTTCAAACGGCATGAAGCGGCATGCGGTGGAGTGACGCCGCGTAAACCGGTTTGCGATCGCGGACGAGGGGTGCCGTGGCAGCGGCATCGACGAGTCGGAGAAACCGGATGCGGGTCTCCAGCCCGCCGGACCGGTGGGGTAGAAATTCCCCGCGCTTGCGTCAAAAAAGACGCATCCCGCAGCGGCGGAACGCTTTATACCGGCATCACACCGTCACCTCACAGCGATTCCGGTCTCAGGACGGCGGCAGCAGGTCAATACGCATGGAACCTCCTACACCGCCGCGGCTTCCCGAGCCGGCCCCGCCGTCCCGTTTCGTGGCGCGGATCGCGCTGCTGTTCAGCGCGCCGTTGTTCATCAACGGGTTCGCACTGCCGTTCTTTCCGGTCTGGCTGGCGTCGCTCGCGTTCGACGCGGCGCAGATCTCCATCATTCTCGCGGTTCCCATGTTCGTCCGCGTGTTCTCGGCCCCGGTTGCCGGCATGATTGCGGACGGGCTCGGCGAGCGGACGCGCCTGCTGCTCTGGTCGGCCGGCCTGTCGCTGCTGACAGCGCTCGGCCTGTTCGTTTCCCATGGCTTCTGGGCGGTTCTCGTCATCTACACGCTGCAGGGCGTCGTCTATTCGCCCTATGTGCCGATCGTCGAGGCGGTCGCACTGACCGGCGTGCGGCGCTGGGGCTTCGACTATGCACGGATGCGGCTCTGGGGCTCGATCGCCTTCATCTGTTCGACCATGATCGGCGGCGCTCTCATGAGCCGCTACGGCGCGACGATGGTGCTGCCGGCCATGACGGTGGGCTTCGTCGCCATGGTGGCGGTGACCTTCCTCGCGCCGCGCATCGGCGCGCCGCGCCGTCCCTCGACGCTGACGACGCTGGCCGATCCGCCGCCAAAGGCGTTGCGGGCGCCCGACATCCAGATGCTGCTGATGGGTGTCGGACTGGTCAATGGCAGCCACGGCATGCTGTTTGCCTTTTCGGCCCTCTACTGGGCGAGCATCGGCTTTTCCGGCACGCAGATCGGGCTGCTCTGGAGCGCGGGCGTGGCGGCTGAAATCGTCATGTTCATCGCCGCAAAGATGATTCTCCTCCGCGTCAGTCTCTGGGCGATGATCTTCTCGGGCGCGGGGCTGGCTATCCTGCGCTGGCTGGTGTTCCCGCTCGATCTCGGCTTCTGGGGCTATTTCGCGCTGCAGTGCTCGCACGCCTTCACCTATGCGATCATGCATACGGGGCTGCAGTCCATGCTGGTGCGGCGCGTGGCAGAGCGGCAGGAGACGGCCGCGCAGGGGCTCTATTTCTTCTACACCGGCATGTTCACCGCCCTCTGCACCTTCGTGTCGGGCGCGTTCTACGGCTGGTTCGGCGTCCACGGCTTTCTCGCCATGGCCGTGGCGGCCTTCATCGGCTTTGCTTTGCTGATTGCCGCCTGGACGCTTCAGCCCCAGAGTTCGGGCTCGAGCGGCATCAGCCGCGAGCCCTCGTAGCGCAGGCCGGGTTCGCGGTCGCGCGCGAGCAACAGGGGCCCATCGAGATCGACGAAGGCCGCACCCTGCGCGAGGAGGGCGGCGGGCGCCATGGCAAGCGAGGTTCCGACCATGCAGCCGACCATGACGTCGAGCCCGAGGGCCCTGGCCCGGTCGCGCATCTCGAAGGCGTGGGTCAGGCCTCCCGTCTTGTCGAGCTTGATGTTGACAGCATCGTAACGGTCGGCGAGCTGGTCCAGATCGGCGATGGTGTGGACGCTCTCATCGGCGCAGACGGGGACGGGGCGGGGCACGCGGGCGAGGCACTCGTCGCGACCTGCCGGGAGCGGCTGCTCGATGAGCGCGACGCCGCACGCCTCGCAGACGGCGAAGTGGGCGGCGAGGTTCGCCTCCGTCCAGGCCTCGTTGGCGTCGAGGATGAGAATCGATTCGGGGGCGGCCGTCCGCACCGCGCGGATGCGGGCCGTGTCGTCCGCAGTGCCGACCTTGACCTTCAGCACCGGACGGAACGCGGCCTCGGCGGCGCGGGCCGCCATGGTCTCGGGGTCGGCGAGCGAGATCGTGAAGGCGGTGACGAGCGGCTGGGGCAGGGACAGGCCGGCGAGCTGCCAGACGGGCAGGGCGCTTTTCTTGCCGTCCAGATCCCACATCGCGCAATCGACCGCATTGCGCGCCGCACCCGCCGGCATGATGCGGGCGAGCTCGGCCCGGCCGATGCCGCGCTCGATCGCGTGGCGGCAGGCCTCGATGGCTGCGACCACGCCCTCGATCGTCTCGCCATAGCGGCCATAGGGCACGCATTCGCCGATGCCGCTCGCCGCTCCGTCGCGAAGCCGGCAGGTGACCACGGACGCTGCCGTCTTGGAGCCGCGCGAGATGGTGAACGCGCCGGCAATGGGAAAATGCTCGACAGTGATCTCAAGCGTCGTCATCTGCGTATGCCCTTTCCGAAACGATCCTAGCGGAGAACGTGGCATCGACATCACGGTCGTCAACTGGCTGTCGTCACGTTTGTCATCGGTTTCTTTTCCGTCGGTGACATCGTCAGCAGCAGTCGCTATGAGTGTTTGCTGATCGACACCCATGCAACCTTTGCACAGAGAATTCAGAACCGCGTGACCAAAACCCTCGTCAAGACTGAAGCGACCGTCGAGCGCGACGATTCCGGCGAGAGAGGGGGCACGGTCTATCGTTTCGCCGGCAACTGGCGTGCGTCCGGCCTGCCCCCCGTGGTCAAGCGCCTGGACGAGATGGCGCGGCCCGCCGGCGGCCTGGAAGGCGCGCAGGTGCGCTTCGACCTTTCCGACATTTCCGCGATGGACACGGCCGGCGCCTGGATCATCCGCCGGTTCATGACGAAGCTCGGCGGCGACGACGCCGTGACGCTTGACGGCGGAAATGCCGGCTACCTGGAACTCGTCAAGGCGCTGCCGGCCGAACTGCGCGAACCGCAGGCGGACGATAGCCCGCCGCGCACGCTTGCCGACCGCGCGTTCCAGCCGATCGGCAAGGCCGTCCTGTCGATGTGGGACGATATGGTCGCCGCCATGTACATTGTCGGCTCCGCCGTGCGCGGGGCGCAGCTGAAGGTCGGCCGCCACAGCGGGCTCTCTCCGGCGGCGATCATCAACCAGATCGACCGCATGGGCGTCCAGGCCGTGCCGATCATCACGCTCATGTCCTTCCTGATCGGCGCGATCATCGCGCAGCAGGGGGCGTTCCAGCTGCGCTATTTCGGCGCCGAGCTCTTCGTGGTCGATCTCGTCGGCATCCTGCAGCTGCGCGAAATCGGCGTGCTCCTGACGGCCATCATGATCGCCGGCCGCTCCGGCAGCGCGATCACGGCCGAGGTCGGCTCGATGAAGATGCGCGAGGAGATCGACGCGCTGAAGGTGATGGGGCTCAGTCCCATCGGCATCCTCGTCTTTCCCCGCCTCGTGGCGCTGACGATCGCCCTGCCGCTGCTGACGATCATCGCCAACTTCGCAGCGCTCGCCGGCGCGGCCATGGTCGTCAACATCTATTCCGGCATTACGCTGTCCACCTTCCTCGCGCGCCTGCAGGAGGCGGTCGACTACTCGTCCGTGCTCGCGGGCATGATCAAGGCGCCGTTCATGGCGCTGATCATCGGCATCGTCGCGTCCGTCGAGGGCATGAAGGTCGGCGGCAGCGCCGAATCGCTCGGCAAGCATGTGACCCAATCGGTGGTGAAGTCGATCTTCGTGGTCATCCTCATCGACGCCCTCTTCGCCATCTTCTATTCGGCGATCAATTTCTGATGGAGGCGACGTCGATGCAGACCGCCCAGGACACGCAGACCATGACGGCGGAGACGCCGAAGCCGCGCGACGACCGGGAGACGGGCGAAGACGCCGATCGCGGACGGCCGGGGAAGGACGCGTCCGGGCGCGAGGTCATCCTCTCCGTCAAGGACCTGACCGTTGCCTTCGGCTCCAATGTCGTCCTCGATGCGCTGAACCTCGATATCTATCGCGGCGAGATCCTCGGCTTCGTCGGCCCGTCGGGCACCGGCAAGTCCGTGCTGATGCGCACCGTGCTGCGGCTCCTGCCACGCCGCTCGGGCAAAATCGAGATCCTCGGAGCCGAATATGATGCCGTCAGCGAAGAGGAGCGCGTCGAGCTCGACACGCGCCTCGGCGTGCTGTTCCAGCATGGCGCCCTGTTTTCCTCGCTGACGGTGAAGGAGAACATCCAGGTTCCGATGCGGGAATATCTCGATCTGCCGCAGGAGATCATGGACGACCTCGCCCGGCTCAAGATCGAACTCGTCGGCCTTGCGCCGGAGGCGGCCGACAAGTTTCCCTCCGAGCTTTCCGGCGGCATGATCAAGCGCGCCGCCCTTGCGCGTGCGCTGGCGCTCGATCCGGATCTCGTCTTCCTCGACGAGCCGACGTCGGGCCTCGATCCGATCGGTGCGGCGGAGTTCGATGAATTGATCGCCCGGCTGCGCGACACTCTGGGCCTGACCGTGTATATGGTGACTCACGACCTCGACAGCCTGTTCTCCGTCTGCGACCGGATCGCCGTGCTCGGAAAGAAGAAGGTCATGGTCGAGGGGACGATCGAGGACATGCTCGCGTCCGACGACGACTGGGTCCAGTCCTATTTCCGCGGCAAGCGCGCACGGTCGATCGTGCGGGACGACGGCCAGGATCTGCACCACCACGACACCGCCGTGGCCGAACGCAATGCCGCAGACCGGCAGGAAAACCCGCAGAGCAGCCCGCAGGGCACGCGCGCGGGCTGACCGGCCCCCGAAATTTCAGACAGTTCAATAAGGCCCGAGCGGCCACAGGGTAGACGCCAAAGATGGAAACCAAAGCCAACTACACGATCGTCGGGTTCTTCACCATCGCCGTGATCGTCGCCGCCTTCGGGTTCGTCTACTGGATGTCCCAATTTGGCCGCGGCGGCGAAATGGTGGAGCTCGTCGTCAGCATTCCCGGCTCGGCCAACGGCCTGAGCGTCGGTTCGCCCGTGCGCTTCAACGGCATTCCGGTCGGCAGCGTGCGCAGCCTGGCGATCAACGCCAACGATCCGCGCTACTCGGTGGCGGTCACCGAGGTCTCGGCCGACGCGCCGGTCCTGACCTCGACCAAGGCGACCCTCGAAGTGCAGGGCCTGACGGGTGCCGCCTATATCGAACTCAGCGGCGGCAACAAGGGCGAGCCGAGCATCCTGCGCAAGGCGCTGGACGAAGGCACCTCGGCGCAGATCCAGGCCGACCAGTCGAGCGTGACCAGCCTGCTCGCGACGGCCGACAAGATCATGGACCGCGCCAACGACGCGATCGGCGATATCCAGGGCTTCGTCTCCGACGTCCGCGGACCGCTGACCGGCACCATCACCAATGCCGAGCGCTTCTCGAAGTCGCTGGCCGACAATTCCGAAGGCATCGACCAGTTCCTGGAAAGCGTCAGCGCGCTGTCGACCTCGATCAACAGCGCGGCCGAGAAGCTCGATTCGACGCTCACCTCGGCCGATGCCCTGGTGAAATCCGTCAATCCGCAGGATGTGAACCGCATCGTCTCCAACGTCGCCCGCATGAGCGACGAACTGACGGCGGCCTCGGCCGGCGTGTCGGACACGATTGCCACGATCCGCAAGACGGCCGAAACCTATGAGCGCTTCGGCGCCAATGCCACGACGACGCTCGCCAAGGTCGATTCGCTGCTCGGCGCGGTCGATTCGCAGAAGGTCGGCAATGTCATCAACGATGCCTCCGTGGCCAGCGCGGACGCCCGTCGCGCCATCTCGACCTTCGCGTCGCTCGCCGACAGCGTGCGGGAGCGGCAGCCCGAGATCGACCAGACCATCACCGACGTGACGCAGATGGCCAACAAGCTCAACGCCGCATCGAGCCGCGTCGACGGCATCCTCGTGAAGCTCGACGGCTTCCTGGGCGATGCCGACGCGCCGGGCATTTCGCAGGATGCGCGCCAGACGCTGGCCTCGTTCCGCAGCGTGGCTGACAACATCAACGCCCAGATCGGCCCGATCGCCAACAACCTCAAGCGCTTCACGAGCTCCGGCCTGCGCGACATCGAGGCACTGGTGGACGATACGCGCCGCACGGTGCAATCGCTCGACAACACGATCTCGACCTTCGACAAGAACCCGCAGCGGCTCCTCTTCGGTGGCGACACGGTCAAGCAGTATAATGGGCGCACGCGTCGTTGACGCCCTCCCGGCGGTCGTTCCCGTGATTCGGCTGCGCGGCAAAACACTCTCGCCGGACGTGGGAATCGCGGCTGAAACCGCGTTTATGTTTCCAATTGGCATGCGATGGGGCGGCTCGGGCGCGCTTGCGCCCGGCCGGCGCCCGAGAAGCGTGACATGGCTGCACAGGTCGTCGCTTTTCGGTGCTGCACGGGATGCGATCGGGGCGTTTCGCCCTTGTCTTGTTCAAGTCGCCGCTTAGATTGCTCCCCAACAATAAGGGTCATGGCTGTATGTTTCCGGACGTCAACGGTACTGGTAAATCGCGTTTCCTCCGGGCTCTGGCTCTTCTCATCGTCGCATTGCCGCTCGGCGCCTGCGCGGGCAAGGCCAACAACGACACCTACAGCCTGTCGTCCGTTCCCTCGGTGCAGGGACCGGCCGCCACGAGCAAGCAGATCCTCGTGCCCGAGCCGACGGCGCTGAAGGCGCTGGACAGCGACCAGATCGTCATCCGTCTTTCGGGCTCCGAGCTTCAGTATCTGGCGAAATCGCAGTGGGGCGATCGCCTGCCGCGCATGGTCCAGTCGAAGCTGGTGCAGGCCTTCGAGAATACCGGCAAGGTCGGCGGTGTCGGCAAGCCGGGCGAGGGGCTTGCAATCGACTACCAGATCGTGACCGAGATCCGCGCCTTTGAAGTGGACACGACCGGATCGCGCACCGCGGTGGTCGAGATCTTTGCAAAGATCGTCAACGACCGCAACGGGACCGTGCGCGCGCAGAAGGCGTTTCGTGCCACTGTTCCGGTCTCGGGCACCGAACCTTCCGCCTATATCAAGGGTCTCGACGGCGCGGCTGCCGAGGTCGTGGCCGATATCGTCCGCTGGACGCTCACGGCGATCTGACAACGCCATGCTTCGACCCCGAAGCGGACGAACAGACCGCTTCGCGCGGTCTGTTGATGTCGTCACGTCCCGTCGGATGCGGCGCGTGCGGCTTCAGCCGCGGGCCGCGGGGATCGTCATCTGGTTGATCACCTCGTCGACGCCCTCGATCGACGTCGCGGCCTCCACCACACGATCGGCCTCGTCCGGCGAGCCGATGAAACCGCCGAGCACGATGGTGTTGCCACGGGCGACGACGCTGACGTCGCTGACCTCCACATCCCGCATGGCGGCCAGCATGTCGGCCACCCGGGCTTCCAGGCCCGCCGGCTGGTTGGCCGCCGCATCGCCCGGGTCCGTGCCGAAGAACGTCCGTTCCTTGTAGACCATCATCCCGTCTCCTCTGCTCCTGCGCCGTGGCGCGAAAAGTTCGTCCCGAGGCAAACGTCTCTGGCGATGATTGGTTGCGCGCGTGCCGACCCGGCGCGCCAAGCCGTCAGGGATAGCGGACGACAGGCGGGAGCGAGGAGAGGATCGATTCGACATTGCCGCCGGTCTTCAATCCGAAGATGGTGCCGCGGTCGTAGAGCAGGTTGAACTCGACATAGCGTCCGCGCCGCACGAGCTGCTCGTCGCGGTCTTCCTCCGTCCAGGGTGTGTTGAAGTTGCTGCGGACGATCTTCGGATACAGCATGGCAAAGGCCCGTCCGACATCCTGCGTGAAGGCGAAATCCGCTTCCCAGCCGCCCTGTTCCGCCGGGGAATGCAGCCAGTCATAGAAGATGCCGCCGGTGCCCCGCGGCTCGTTGCGATGCTTGAGGAAGAAGTATTCGTCGCACCAGGCCTTGAAGCGGGCATGATCGGCGACGGGGTGGCGACCGCAGGCAATCTCGAGGCCTTTGTGGAACAGCACGGTGTCCGGGTCAGTCATCACGCGGCGCCGATCGAGCACCGGCGTCAGGTCGGCACCACCGCCGAACCACTGACTGGTGGTCACCACCATGCGCGTGTTCATGTGCACTGCGGGAACATTGGGATTGACCGGATGGGCGATCAGCGAGATGCCCGATGCCCAGAACCGGGGGTCCTCGGTGGCGCCCGGGATCTGCGCGCGGAACTCGGGCGAAAATTCGCCATGGACGGTCGAGGTGTGCACGCCGACCTTTTCGAAGACGCGTCCGGCCATCATCGACATGACGCCGCCGCCCCCTTCACCCCCATCCCGCTGCCAGGGTTTTTGCGTGAAGCGCCCGGGAGGCTCGTCGGCGAGCGGCCCTGTCAGGTCGTCCTCGATCGCCTCGAAGGCGGTGCAGATCGTGTCGCGCAGGCTCTCGAACCAGGCGCGCGCCTGCCGCTTCTTGTCTTCGATATCGTCGGGCAGGCCGGGTGTCAGGTCGGGTCTTTCCATCGCGGCGGTCCTCGATACGTTCTGATCCGGCAGTCCTAGCCCATTTCGCAGGCCAGCGGAATCGTCACGCCGGCCTATCCTGTTGTTTTCCCGGATTTCCGGGGCAATGATTCGACTCGCAAAACCGCGTCGCGACGCCTATCTTCAAGACGGTACCAGATCTCCCGAGACGAAAGGGCGTGGCATGGCAAGACCTCCGGCACCTCCATCCCTTGATGGGTTGAAGCGGCAGATCGCGCGGCATCGCGACCAACGCAGCGCGTCGGGCGGCAGCCTGTTCGTTCGCGAGACCTTTCTGCTCGATCGCGCGTCCGCACGCCGGAAGGCGCTGGAATGGTTCGAGCATTTTCCGAAGGCGGCCTACTGGACGGAAGTCGAAAGCTGGCGCCAGCTGGAGGGCGACCGGATCGAGTTCACGATGCGCCGCCTACCGACAGCCGATTAAACCGGCAACGGGGACGGCGCCGGGGATGTCTGTCGAAGCGCTTCGCCCGCGATCATCGCCACCGACATGGCAAGATTCAGCGAGCGCTGGCCTTCGACCATCGGAATGACGACGCGGGCGTCGGCGGTCGCGTGGACCGTGTCCGGAACGCCGGCGCTTTCGCGGCCGAAGAGCAGCGTATCCCCGGGTGCAAAGGAAAAGCCTGTATAGGGCAGCGCGGCCTTGGTGCTCGCCAGCACCAGCCGCCGTCCCTCGGCCTGCCGCGCTTCCTCGAAGGACAACCAGTTGACATGGCGCGTCAGCGTGACAGAGGCGATGTAGTCGAGGCCGGCGCGCTTCAGGTTGCGGTCGGAAAGGTCGAAGCCGGCGGGCTCGATGATGTCGACGCCGAGGCCGAGGCAGGCCGCGAGCCGCAGGATGGTGCCCGTGTTTCCGGCAATGTCGGGCTGATAGAGAGCGATGCGCAGCATGGATGTCGGGTAGGCGATCCGTGCCGAATTGGCAACAGGACATGCGCCGTCACCCGGCCGGGCGAAAAAAGCCGTCCGGCGATCTGGCATCGTCCTTAAAAAATCGTTAAAGGGTGGTCAGCGCCCACACGAACGTACGGAGGATTGCATGGATATCACAGTGACCGTCAACCTCCGGGTGATGTGGCTCCGACCTGTTCGGACGGCCTCTCGCCGCTGACCGGTTCGCGCCGCTTCTTTTCCGCTCGAGGAGAAACCAGCGCCGCTCGCCGAGGTTCGATCATGCTTCTCCAGCCCTGATCCCCGTGACCTTCGTCTGACGCCCATCGCGGCCCCGTTATCCCGAATGCGGACGTTTCCGCCTTCCTGACCCCCACTTTTCGCCGCGATCTCGTGGACCGACCGCATTCCGGTCGTCGGGAATCGCTCCGGAATCTCCTGTTCTTGGAGCCTGATCATGTTCGGCTGGTTTGAATCCCGCCTCGAAGCCTATCCCGAGGCGGAGCCCGAAGCTCCGCCGGAGGGGCTGTTTGCCTTCTGCTGGCACTATTCACGGCCGGCCGCCCCGTGGCTGCTGCTGATGGCCGTCTGCGCGATGCTGATCGCCGTCGGGGAAGTCGCGCTGTTCCAGTTTCTCGGAAATCTCGTCGACTGGCTGTCGGCGGCCGACCGGAACACGTTCTTCCAGACGGAGGGAACGCGTCTCATGATCATGGGCGCGATCATCCTCATCGGCCTGCCGGGCATCGTGGCGCTGAACTCCATGGTCATGCACCAGATCCTGCTCGGCAACTATCCGATGATCGCGCGCTGGCAGATGCACCGCTACCTCCTGCGGCAGAGCATGACGTTCTTTGCCAACGAGTTTGCGGGCCGCGTCGCCACCAAGGTCATGCAGACGTCGCTGGCCGTTCGCGAGACGGTCATGAAGATCCTCGACGTGTTCGTCTATGTCGTCAGCTACTTTGTCTCGATGCTCGTCGTCGTGGCAGCGGCCGACTGGCGGCTCTTGGCGCCTCTCGTCCTCTGGATGGCGTGCTATATCGGCATCGTCGCCTATTTCGTGCCGCGTCTGCGCAAGATCTCGAAAGAGCAGGCCGATACGCGCTCGATGATGACCGGCCGGATCGTCGACAGCTACACCAACATCGCGACCGTCAAGCTGTTTTCGCATGCGGGCCGGGAAGAGGTCTATGCCAAGGACAGCATGGACGCCTTCCTCGGCACCGTGCACCGGCAGATGCGCAAGGTCACGCTGTTCCACGTGCTGGTCTACACCAACAACTGCGTCGCGCTGTTTGCGATCGCCGCCCTCGGCATTCACCTGTGGATGACGAGCGACGTGTCGATCGGCTCGATCGCGATCGCGGTCTCGCTCGCCATGCGCATCAACGGCATGTCGCAATGGGTGATGTGGGAGGTCTCGGCGCTCTTTGAAAACATCGGCACGGTCTATGACGGGATGGCGATGATGACGAAGACGCACGACATCATCGATGTGCCCGATGCCAAGGTGCTCGACGCGTCGCGCGGCGGGATCGTCTTCGAAGCGATCGGCTTCGACTATGGCAAGCACAAGCAGGTCATCGACCGGCTGTCCCTGTCGATCGCGCCGGGCGAGAAGGTGGGGCTGGTCGGCCGGTCGGGCGCCGGCAAGACGACGCTGATGAACGTGCTGCTGCGATTCTACGACCTTAAATCCGGTCGCATCCTGATCGACGGGCAGGACATTGCCCAAGTGACGCAGGACAGCCTGCGCCGGCAGATCGGCGTCGTGACGCAGGACACCTCGCTGCTGCATCGCTCCATCCGCGACAACATCGCCTATGGGCGGCCGGAGGCGAGCGACGCGGATATCATCGCCGCCGCCAAACGCGCCAATGCCTGGGACTTCATTGCGGTCCTCGAGGACAACCAGGGCCGAAAGGGTCTGGACGCGCAGGTTGGCGAGCGGGGCGTCAAACTGTCGGGCGGCCAGCGCCAGCGGATCGCGATCGCGCGCGTGTTCCTGAAGGACGCGCCGATCCTGATCCTCGACGAGGCGACCTCGGCGCTCGATTCGGAAGTGGAGCAGGCGATCCAGGAGAACCTGTTCGCGCTGATGTCCGGCAAGACTGTCATCGCGATCGCCCACCGGCTGTCGACGCTGACGGAGATGGATCGCCTCGTCATTCTCGAACAGGGCGAGATCATCCAGACCGGCACCCATGCCGAACTCGTCGCGACCAAGGGTCTCTATGCCGACCTCTGGTCCCGCCAGTCGGGCGGGTTTCTGCAGGAGGACGACGCGACGGACGCGGCGGCGGAGTAGGCGCCTCGGGTCGGCGCAGGCTGCCGACCGTCATGCCGCATCTCGATTTGCTCCGTGGGCTTGGCTGTCCTTCTTCTCTCCGTCTTCCCTTTCCGTCTCCCCGTGCGCGGGGAGACGGTCGCGCCCGTGAGACGAGAGCCAAGCCCTATCCCTCGGCTCGGTCCATCATGGACGGAATTTAACGCGCCCTGACGCCGCCCGTGCATTGTCGTGACCGGCTTGGCGCGTATATTCCCCGCCATGTTCCTGCGCCCCATCTTCCGCACCTTCGAAACCTGGATCCAGCCCTTTGCGCACAAGGAGGCCCTGCAGCCCCCGCGCGGTTTGGTCGGGTTCATCTGGTTCTATATCCGGCAGGCCAAGGCGCCGTTCGTCGCGATGCTGGTGCTCGGCGGAATGAGTGCGGCGATCGAGGCGGCGCTGTTCTGGTTCGTCGGCCGGCTCGTCGATATCCTGGCGACGGTGGACCGGAGCGCGGGATGGGACGGGCTGCTCGCGAGCCACGGGCGGGAACTCGTCGGCATGCTGCTCCTCATCGGCGTCGTGCGCTTCGTGGTCACGCTGCTGATGGCGCTGGTCGATCAGCAGATCATCACGCCGGGCTTCTACAATCTGGTGCGCTGGCAATCCTATCTGCATGTGGCACGGCAGTCGGTCTCCTTCTTCCAGAACGACTTTTCCGGGCGGATCGTCACCAAGGTCTGGTCGGGCGGGCAGGCGGCGGGCGACGTCGTGACCTCGCTCATGGAGAGCGTCTGGTTCGTCGGCATCTATTCCGTCTCGACGCTGGTGCTGGTCGGGCAGCTCGACCTGACGATGGCGGCGGTCGTGCTCGTCTGGCTCGTCATCTTCTCGGCGCTGGCGCGCTATTTCGTGCCGCGCATCCGGGCCCATTCGAAAGAAACGGCCGAGGCGTCCTCCATGCTTTCGGGCCGGATGGTCGATGCCTACTCCAATATCCAGACGCTGAAGCTGTTCGGACGCGACGAGGAAAACGATCGCTACATGCGCGACGGTTTCGATACGTTCCAGGCCACAACGCTGCGCTTTACCCGCTTCATCACGGGCGTGCGGGCGTCCATGGCGCTGCTTTCCGGCATCATGATCGTGACGATGGCCGCTCTCAGCGTGCATCTCTGGCTTGCCGGCGCCATCAGCTCCGGCGCCGTCGCCTTTACGCTGGCGCTTGTCCTCCGGCTCAATTTCCTGCTGTCGCGGATGATGGTGCAGTTCAACGGCATCATGCGCAACATCGGCACGATCCAGAACGCGGCCGACATGATCGCCCAGCCGATCGATCTCGTTGACAGACCGAAGGCGCCCGACCTTGTGGTGCGGCAGCCGAGCATCGCCTTTAACGGCATCCGCTTTCACTATGGGCGCGGTCAGGGCGTGATCGACGACCTTTCGCTGACGATCCGGCCGGGGGAGAAGGTGGGCATCGTCGGGCGCTCGGGCGCGGGAAAATCGACGCTCGTCAACCTGCTCCTGCGGTTCTACGATCTGGAAGGCGGGAGGATCACGATCGACGGGCAAGATATCGCCGGCGTCCGGCAGGAATCGCTGCGCGCCCAGATCGGCATGGTGAGCCAGGACACGTCGCTTCTGCATCGCTCCATTCGCGACAACATCCTCTTCGGGCGCCCGGATGCCGACGACCGCGCGCTGCGGCTGGCGGCGGAGCGGGCCGAGGCGCTGGCCTTCATCGAGCGGCTGGAAGACCAGCGCGGGCGCACCGGTTTCGATGCGCATGTCGGCGAGCGGGGCATCAAGCTTTCGGGTGGGCAACGCCAGCGGATCGCCATTGCCCGCGTCATGCTGAAGGATGCGCCCATCCTCGTGCTTGACGAGGCGACGTCGGCCCTCGATTCCGAAGTGGAAGCGGCCATCCAGGACAATCTGGACGAGCTGATGAAGGGCAAGACGGTGCTGGCCATCGCGCATCGGCTTTCGACGATCGCGGCGCTCGACCGGCTCATCGTGATGGATGGCGGCGCGATCGTGCAGGACGGCACGCATGCCCAGCTGATCGCCCAGAAGGGGCTCTATGCCGAGCTCTGGTCCCGACAATCCGGCGGCTTCCTGGCCCGGGAAGAGGCGGCGCAATAGAGCGGCGTCGCCGGGCCGGCAGCTAGAATTACGGCCTGCGGATCGCGAAGTCGGCGACGAGACCGTAATGGTTCGATCCGAAATCCCGATCGAGCCGCTTCACCGATAGCGGAACGAGGGGCGGGCGGCTGAAGATGTGGTCGATCGCCACGCCGAGGCCCGTATCCACCAACTGGACCGGCCACGTCGCGGGCTCGCGCGGGACGGTGCGAAAGCGCAGCAGCCGGACCATCTTCTGCATGTCCGGTGCGATCGTGCCGGAGTTGAAGTCGCCCGCCAGCACCACCGGTTCCGTCGTATTGCGCAGGAAGGCGGTGAGGTGGGCGAGTTCCCGGATGTGGTAATCGTCGAAAAAGGGTTTCGACAGATGCGCGGCCACCATGCGGAAAGCGCCGCCCGGTAGCGCGATCCGCGCCGACATGACACGATCCTTGCGAAGGTCGCTGAGGTCGCCGACGGCGATGTCCGTCATCGGGTATTTCGAGAACATGAGCAAATCGCAGGTCGGCGTGTGATCGCCGCAGCCGAGCCGATAGGGGTAGACGGCGGCCAGACGCTGCAACTGCATGAAGAGCGGCTCGCCCTCCAGGATCACGACGACGTCGGCCTTCGACGCCATCACCATGTCGGCCACGGCCGTAGCGCCCGTGAGATTGTCGCCGAGCATGTTGAACGAAACGATTCGCAGCGCCGGCCCCGCAGCTTTGTCCGCAGCCGTCGCCTCGATCGCAAATTCGCGCTTCATGAGGACGCCGTGACCGGCAAGCCCGAGCGCTGCGACGAGCAGCACAAGGCTGACGCGGCTCCGGGTCAGCAGGAACGCGACCAGCATGGACAGCGCGATGGCCACGGCGACATGGGTCTGCATGCTGTTGAGAAGCAGCAGCGGCCAGAGGACCACGACATAGCGGAAGGCGCATAGGGAAAGGCCGATGACCGCAAGCGTGTTGAGGACGGTCCCGAGGGTCTGGCGCATAGCAGGGCTCCTTCTGCCGATCCGGTCAAGCGCCGGTAGCACGAAGCGGTAGATGCTGCAATGCAGCATAAGCCGTCCGGCATAAGCCCGCGGGCCTATCCGCGGCTGTGCGGGCCAAGGCGAGACCTCTCCTGCGGTCGAGGCCAAGCCGTCTGTTCGGGACGGAAACCGCTGTGCCTTCGGCCTGCGACGTTCGGCCGCGACAATGCGTCATGGCGGACCTGACGCAAGGCTGCCCTGCGGCGTTTGCAAGGCTGGACAGGCCGGTTTTTCAAGCATAGAACCCCCGGACAAGGCTCGGGAATCCGCAGCAGCTGACGGCTGCCGGTTGCCCGACGGGAGGCCGCGGGGCAAGCGGTGAAGAAAATGTGGCGAGCCGGGCTCGCCTTATTGATTTGGCGCCGTTCTTTCGATCAAGTGCGGGAGGACAGAACCGGCGTCGGGGACGCGTGCGCGGCTTTTTTGAAGTCGCCGGGTTGAGAGGATGAAGAAGGCCGTGAGCGAACACCACACGACAAGCGAGACACCGAGCGAGCCGACGCGCCGCGACTTCCTGTATCTGGCGACCGGCATGGCCGGCGCCGTCGGCGTCGCAGCAGTGGCCTGGCCGTTCATCGACCAGATGCGGCCGGATGCATCGACGCTGGCGCTGGCGTCCATCGAGGTCGACGTGTCGAGCCTGCAGCCCGGCATGTCGCTGACGGCGAAATGGCGCGGCAAGCCGATCTTCATCCGCAACCGGACCGAGAAGGAAGTGGAAGAGGCCAAGGCCGTCCAGCTGTCCGACCTCAAGGATCCGGTGGCGCGGAACGCCAACATCGCGGCCGATGCGCAGGCCACCGACATCGACCGCTCGGCCGGCGAGGGCAAGGAAAACTGGATCGTCATGATCGGCTCCTGCACCCATCTCGGCTGCGTCCCGCTCGGCCAGGCCGGCGATTTCGGCGGATGGTTCTGTCCCTGCCATGGCTCGCACTACGATACGGCGGGCCGCATTCGAAAAGGCCCGGCGCCGATGAATCTCGCCGTGCCGAATTTTGCGTTCACATCCGATACAGTCATCAAGATCGGTTGAGGGGGATTGCCGATATGAGTGGGGAACATTCAACCTATACACCGACGACGGGACTGGAAAAGTGGGTGGACTCGCGGCTGCCGCTGCCGCGGCTGGTTCATGACAGCTTCGTCTCCTATCCGGTTCCGCGGAACCTGAACTACGCCTATACCTTCGGCGCCATGCTCTCGGTGATGCTGATCATCCAGATCGTCACCGGCGTCGTGCTCGCCATGCATTACGCCGCCGAAACCACCGTCGCGTTCAACTCGGTCGAGAAGATCATGCGCGACGTGAACCACGGCTGGCTGCTGCGCTACATGCATGCAAACGGCGCGTCGTTCTTCTTCATCGCCGTCTACCTGCACATCGGACGTGGCCTCTATTACGGCTCCTACAAGGCGCCACGGGAAATCCTCTGGATCCTCGGCGTGGTCATCTACCTCCTGATGATGGCGACCGGCTTCATGGGCTATGTGCTTCCGTGGGGGCAGATGTCCTTCTGGGGCGCGACCGTCATCACGGGCTTCTTCTCCGCCTTCCCGCTGGTCGGCGAATGGATCCAGCAGTTCCTGCTCGGCGGCTTCGCCGTGGATCAGCCGACGCTCAACCGCTTCTTCTCGCTGCACTACCTGCTGCCCTTCATGATCGCCGGCGTCGTCGTGCTGCACGTCTGGGCCCTGCATGTGACCGGCCAGACGAACCCGACCGGCATCGAGGTCAAGACCAAGACGGACACCGTGGCCTTCACGCCCTATGCCACGCTGAAAGACGCGCTCGGCGTATCCGTCTTCCTGCTCGTCTATGCCTGGTTCGTGTTCTACATGCCGAACTTCCTCGGTCATCCCGACAACTACATTCCTGCCAATGCGCTGAAGACGCCTGCCCATATCGTGCCCGAATGGTACTACCTGCCGTTCTACGCGATGCTGCGCGCCATCACGTTCAATGTCGGCCCGATCGATTCGAAGCTCGGCGGCGTCCTCGTGATGTTCGGGGCGATCATCGTCCTGTTCTTCCTGCCCTGGCTCGACACGTCGAAGGTCCGCTCGGCCGTCTACCGCCCCTGGTACAAGCTGTTCTTCTGGCTCTTCGTCGTCAACGCCATCCTTCTCGGCTGGCTCGGCTCGCGCCCGGCAGAAGGCGCCTATGTGGTGATGTCGCAGATCGGTACGCTCTACTATTTCGGCTTCTTCCTGGTGATCATGCCGGTTCTCGGCCTGATCGAGACACCGCGGCGCATTCCCAACTCCATCACCGAAGCGGTGCTGGAACAGAAGGCCCGCAAGACCCCGGTGGCGGCGTGATGCCGAGAGAAGAGACCAAGGAACGTACGACGATGAAACAGCTGATCACCGGCCTCTTCCTGACGGCCTTCGTGCTGGGCGGCACTGGCGCCGGAAGCGCGCTGGCGCAGGAAAACGCGCCGCATGAAGGCAAGACCGCCACCGAGGAGCATGGCGGCGGCACGCCGCACTTCCCGATCAAGAAGCCGCAGGAAGAAGACTGGACCTTTGCCGGTCCGTTCGGACACTACGACAAGGGCCAGCTGCAGCGCGGGCTCAAGGTCTACACGGAAGTCTGTTCCGCCTGCCACTCGATGAACCTCGTGGCCTACCGCATGCTGGAAGAGCTCGGCTATTCCGAAGCGCAGGTGAAATCCTATGCGGCCAACTACGAGGTCCAGGACGGGCCGAATGCGGACGGGGAAATGTTCACCCGAAAGGCCCTGCCGTCCGACCATTTCGTGTCGCCGTTCCCGAACGTCGAAGCCGCGGCTGCCGCCAACAACGGTGCGGCTCCGCCAGACTTCTCGCTGATCGCGAAGGCCCGCGGTATCGAACGCGGCTTCCCGACCTTCATCTTCGACATGTTCACGCAGTACCAGGAAGGCGGCCCGGACTATATCCACGCGCTGCTCAATGGCTATGAAGAGCCTCCGGCCGGCGTCGAGATCGCGGCGGGCACCCACTACAACCCGTACTTCGCCAATGCCGCGGCGCTCGCCATGGCCAAGCCGCTGTCCGACGGACAGGTGACCTATGAAGACGGGTCGCCGCAGACGGTCGAGCAGTACTCCCGCGACGTCGCGTCCTTCCTGATGTGGGCGGCAGAGCCCCATCTCGAAGAGCGCAAGCGGACCGGCTTCATGGTGCTGATCTTCCTCCTGATCTTCACCGGCCTGATCTACCTGACCAAGAAGTCCGTCTACGCCAACAAGGAACACTGAACCGTCCCCGGCAGAGGCCGGATCGTTCGGCAACCTCGAGGAAGACGCCCATCGTAAAAAGGCCCCGCATTGCGGGGCCTTTTTCGTTGGTGGATATTTCGGGAGCCGATCGGCGCCTGCCTGGACGGCCTATGACCAGAAGCGGCGGAAGGTCGGGATGTGGTCGGATTCGGCTTTCCGGTAACCGACGCCGTGGCCGATGAGGAAGCCGGCGAGGCCGACGAGGCCGAGGAGCAGGAGGGTCGAGGAGGGATGCTCTGCGGCCGTCTGGCGAACGGCCGTGGCTTCCGAGCGGACGAGGTTTGCCGCCTTGGTTGCCGTCGATTCGTGTTCGCGATGCCCTTCGGGCAGGTCAAGATTGGTCATGTCTTTCTCCTTTGCTTCATGGTCCGCCCGTTGCGGAGGCCGGAAGAACCGCCCGAGCCGCGGGCGCTTGTCCTGTCCGCAAAACCGACGATGGCTGCCGCTGCACGGGACTCAAGTGCGTTGCGTCAAAAGGGTTCACCCAACGCGCTTTGAGGTCTTGTTTTGATGCATCTCGTTTCCCGAAATCGCTGCACACGTTCGGGCGACATGCATTAGCGATTGTTGTCGATGTCCAACTCGATCTGGCGTCGCGAAATCAGCTCGAGCGACCGGTCCGGAGCGACGCGATAGGTCTCCTGCCATTCCCGCCCGTCGGGTGCGCGGAACCGGTGCGGGAACGTGCTGCCGATCGGTGATTTGGTGAGCCTGGTGGTCGGTTGCCCACGATAGGTGATGCTGCCCGGAATGGGTTCGACCGCATTGCCGGATGTGCCCGAGGCGGTTCCCTCCGTGGTGCAGGCCGTGAGGCCGAACAGCGCGGCGGCGACGATGGCAAGAGCCTGTTTCTTCATGGATCACCTTTCTGGACATCGGCCCGCTGAGGGGCGCGAGGTCGCCGATTAAACGCGCCCGAAGGGGCGATCGTTCCACAACAGGTGATCTGGCGTCGCGCGCCGACATGTCAATATCTCGGGGTTTTCGCTGCGGCCGGAGCCGACGGCGCGAGCGTCGGGACGCGGAACCCGCGATGTGCTCAGCCGCCAAACGCCTGACGTGAAAAACCCGCCGCACGGGAAACCGGCCGACGGGTCGAAGACATCAGAGAAGCTCGGGGCCGCTGTGCCCCGGCAGAATGGCCGGCGGGAGCGATGGTGCCCCCGCCCGGCGAGATCAGCTGAACCGTCCGGCGGCATGGGCCAGCATGGTATAGACCTTGCCGGTGTCCGAGGTCAGGTAGGTCTGCGTGATCACGCGATCGCGATCGTTGCGGGCGACGTCCGCCAGCAGCTTTTCGAAATCGGCGATGTAGCGATCGACGGCCGTCCGGAATTCCGGCTCGCGGTCGTATTTCCGCTGGATCTCGTCGAACGTCTGCTGCCCCTTCAGCGTGTAGAGGCGGCGCGTGAACACGTCGCGCTCGCCGCGCTGGTAGCGGCGCCAGAGATCGACCGACGCATCGTGATCGATGGCGCGGGCGATATCGACCGAGAGCGAGTTCAGCGATTCCATCACATGGCGCGGATTGCGGCTGTCGGCGCTGCGCTGGCCTTGGGCCGCCGGGGCAGGCGACGTCTCGGGCCGCAGCCGTGCGGGCGGGATCTGCTGCGGCTCCTCGTCGCGCGAGGCACCGCGCAGCAGGTCGCGCATCCAGCCCGAACCACCTTCGCGCATGTCGTCCTCTGCCGAGGCCGGGCGGAGCGGCGAGCGATCGGCAAGGCCGACGCTGCCCCGCAGCGGCGTGTCGGCGGGTGCAGAAGGCCGCAGGGGCGTTGCCGTTTCCTGCCGGGCGCGTGCGGCGTCCGCCTGCGGACGGGCGGCGGCTGCCGCCGAAGACGAGGCCTCCGCCCGGGCCTCGGACCGGGTCTCGAACCGGCTCTGCGGCGCGGACTGGGCCGGCTCGACCGACTCTTGTGCGGGCTGGTTGGGTGCCCGGGTCTGCACAGGCTGGCGCTGCGCCGGCTGAGACGGGGCAGAGGCAGGGGTCTGGGCCTGGGCCTGGGCCTGCGCAGGGCTCGTCGCCGGGGTTGCAGCCTGTCTGTCCTGCGGGGCCTGCCTGTCAGACGGGGCGTCAGCGCGCTGTTCGGTCGCCTGCGGACGGTCCGTTGGCGCAGGACGCGGCGTGGCGGACGTTGCCGAGGCCGGGGTTGGTGCCGGGGCCGGGGTCGGAATCGGGGCCGGGTGGCGGCGCGGCGTCATCTCGGCCTGCGGCGTCGACACGGGCCGGACAGCGCCGGCATCCGACGTGCGGGCGCCGAGAAGCGTCCCGGGCGTTGCCGGATAGGCCGCATAGGGATTGGCCGGGGATGCCGGGGCCACGGCCGTCTGGACCGGCTGCGGCTCGGCAAAGAGCGGCTGTGCATAGGTCTGCGTGGCGGGCGCATAGGCGGCCTGCGGCGTGGCCGGCTGACCGAAGGCCGGGGCAGGCGCAGGCTGGGCATAGGCGGGCTGGGCATAGGCAGGCTGGGCAGGTGCCTGCTGGGCAGGTGCCTGCTGGCTCGCCATCCGGGCGCGATGCGGCGTCGGTTCGCCGATCTCGAGCTGGCTGGACGAGCGTCCGACGATGTCGGACAGTTCCTGCAGGGCCTTGATCTGTTCCGACACGGCGCGGCGCATGACGGCCGCGTTTTCCTTGGCTTCTTCCGGCAGGTCGAAGGCGCCGCGCTTCAGTTCGGCGCGGGTCATGTCGAGTTCGCGGCGAATCTCCTCGCCCGAGCGGCGGATTTCGTCCGTCGCGCCGGCGAAGCGCGCGATGGCTTCGTCGACCGACTGACGGATCTGCTCGCGCATGGTCTCGGAGACGGCGTCGGAGCGCTTGCCGGTTTCGTCGAGCAGGCCGTCGATCTCCGACAGCGACGCTGCGACGCTGCCGCGCAGGCGGGCCGCAACGTCGCTCGAGCGTTCGTCCGCACGGGCAAACGTCCGGTCGACGGAGGCGCCGGCCGCATCGGTTGCGGCAGCGATCGCCTCGCGCATGGCGTCCCCGGCGGTCCGGGTGCGGGTTTCAGCCTCGGCCAGCGTGCGATCGACGTCGGAGAGGGCGCCACGGACGCCGTCGCGCAGCGTGCCGGCGACCTGGCCGGAACGTTCCTGCGTCCGGGCAAGCAGCGCGTCCACGGACTGACCGGCATCCTCGCCCGCCTGGGCGAAGGCATCGCGCATGGCGCTGGCGGCCGTCTGCGTGCGCTGTTCCGCATCGGTGAGGATGCGGCCGACCTCGTCGAACGAGGTCTGGATGCCGGTGCGCAGATTGCCGGCGATCAGGTTCGAGCGATCCTCGGCGCGCTGGAACGAGCCTTCCACGAAGCCTTCGAGCGCGCGCATGGTGCGCTCGATATCCTCGGAGCGGCTGACAAGGCCGACGGACAGGGTGCGCAGGGCCTCCTGGCGTTCCTCGAGCGTGCCGGCCAGGTTGGACTGGGCAGCGGCCAGGAGATCGGAGGCCTGGCCGAGCATGCGCGAATGGTCCTCGAACCGGCCGACGAGGCTGCCGACCTGGGACAGCGTGTTGGACGAGATCGCGACCAGCCGGTCGGCCTTGCCTTCGAGCAGGCGGGTGGAGGCCGACAGCATGTCGGATGTCCGGCTTGCCGTTTCGGAGAAGCGGTCGCCGGTGGCATTCAGGCGTTCGTCCATGTCGCCGAAGGTGCTCGTGGCTTCCCCGACGACATCGGCGATGGCCGCATTGCTGGCGGACAAGCGGTCGATGAGCGCTTCGGCGGTCGACTGCAGGCGGTTCTCGACCATCTGGATCGCCCGCGCCGTTTCCTCGGCGCGCTGCGAGATCGCCCCGAGCTGTTCGCCCGTGCGGGCGGAGAGGGCCGTGACGAGGGCGTCGTTTTCGGCGCGCAGGCGCTCCGCGCCGTCTCGGGCGGCCGTCGTGAGCCGGTCGGCAGCCTCGCGGCCGGCGACGACGTAGGACTCGACGACCGGGCGGGCCTGCTCCTCGATCAGGCGCGACAGTTCGCTGGTGCGGCCCGACAGCATGGCGTTCAGATCGCGCGTCCGCGCGTCGAGCGTGGTACGGATCGCTTCGCCGCGGGCTTCGAGCGCCTTTTCGACATCCGAGAGATTGCGCTGCAGGGCGTTGCCCTGTTCGGCGATGCGGTCCTGCGTGGCGGCGGCGCGGACGAGGGTCGCATCTGCGGCCTCCCCGACGCTGCGCGCCAGTTCGGCGCTGCGCATGGCGGCCGTGGCCGCCGTCCGCTCGATGGCGTTCTGGAAATCGGCCTGGCGCGCGGCCATGGCTTCGGCGAAATCGCCGCCGACCTTGGCGAGCACGTCGGACGACCGGACGGCTTCGGCATCGATATCCTGGGTGGTGTCCGAAACGGCGGTGCGCAGGCTGCCGACGAGATGCGCGGCCTTGCCCTCGATCGTGCGGCTGACATTGTCGAGGCCGACGGTCAGGGCGCGATCCATGGTGCCCAGGCGCTCTTCCAGACGCCCCGTGCCGCGATCGATCGACGTTTCGATGCGCGTTGCGGCTTCGTTGCTGATCCGGTCGAGGTCGTCGGTGCGCGAGGCCAGGGTTTCGGCGATGCGGCTGGCCGCCTCGCTGCTGATCCGGGCGATCTCGTCCGTGCGTCCGGAAAGGCTGTCGGAGATCCGCTCGGCGGCCGTGCGGCTGGCCTGATCGAGCTCGGAGACGCGCTCCGAGAGGGTGCCAACGATGCGGTCGCCGGCTGCGTCCACGCGGGCATCGACCGTTTCGACGCTGTCGCGGACGCGGGTCTCGAACTGGCCGAGGCTCGCCTCGATGCGGGCGCCGGTTTCGTCGAAGCGGGTGGTGATGCCGGTGATGGAGGTGTCCATCCTCTCGGTCAGGCCGTCGGCGGCGCGCGTCAGTTCGGCCGTGGTGTCGCCGAGGCTCAGGGCCATGCGCGTGGTGCTGTCGCGCAGGCGGTTGTCGAGGGCTTCGGCGCTCTGGTCGATCGTGCGGGCGAGGGCCTCCTGGCGCTCCTCGAGTGTCATCTCCAGCATGCCGGTGCTGGCGGCGATCGTGGTGGCAATGGTCGCTGCCTGGTCGTTCAGCATGTCGGCAAGCTGGCTGGAGCCATCGGCGACAGCGGTGTTGAGAGCCGCGATGCGCGTGTCGAGCGTGACGCGCAGACGGTCTTCCGTGGTGGACATGGTCTGGTCGAGGCTGGCGGCGCGGGCCGACAGGGTCTGCTCGATCGCACCGGCGCGGACGTCGATGGCGGCGGCCAGTTCTGCGGCATGGGCCGACAGCGCACCGGCAATTTCGCCGCTTGCGCCCGTCATGGTACCGGCGATGGCGGTGACGCGGCCGGTCATGTCGTCCGCAATCTGGCCGCTGCGGGTGGTCAGGTTGCGGTCGATCTCGGCGATCCGGTCGGTCAGTGTTTCCGAGATGGTCGTCGCGCGGAACGCCAGCTGGTCGGCGATGTCCTCGACGCGCGTCGTCAGGGTGTCGCCGAGTTCCGAAGCGCGACCGGTGAGGATGCGCGACAGGTCTTCCGTGCGTTCGGCAAGCCGGTTGTCGATGGCGGCGGTCTGCCCGGTCAGGGTCTCGTCGAGGGCGCGGGCGTGCTGGTCGATCATCGTGCCCAGGCGGGCGGTGGTGCCGTCAAGCGCCTGTTCGATCCGATCGGTCGCGCCGGTGAGGGAGCCCGACAGGGCGGCGGTGCGCTCCTCGATGCCGCTGGTGGCGTCGTTCAGCATGTCGCCGATGCTGGACGCGCTGGTGGCCAGCAGGAAGTCCAGGCGTTCGGTCGTGCCCTCGATCGCGTTCTCGATGGCGGCGGTCGAGCCGTTGAGCACGCCGGTCAGCGCCGAGGTGCGGCTCTCGAGCATCGCGTCCATGCGGTCGGCGGTGCCCGATACCGTCTTGTCGAGCTGGCGCGTGGCTTCCGAGAGCGTGCTCCGGATCGTGCCGGCGCCGCGGACGAGAACCGCGTTGATATCCTCGGCATTGCCGTCGACGGCCGCCTCGATGGTGGCGCTGGTGGCCGCCAGCTCGCGGGCCCGGGCGGCGAGGACCGCGTCGATGCGCTCGGCAGATCCGGCGAGCGTGCCGTCGAGCAGAGTGGTCGCACCGGCAAGCCGTTCCGATAGACCGGTCGTGCCGCGGGCAAGAAGGCTGTCGAGCTGTTCGGTGCTGCCCTCGATCACGCCTTCGATGCCGGCAGTGGACGAGGCGAGAACGCCGGAGAGCGACAGGGTGCGCTCCGACAGGACCTCGTCGATGACATGCGCGGAACCGGCAAGCGTCGTGTCGAGCGTGCGGGTGGCAAGGTCGAGCGTCTGGGACAGTTCGGCCGTCCGGCGGGAGAACACCTGGTCGATCTGTTCGGAGGTTCCCTCGATCGCGCCCTCGATGCCGGCGGTGGACGACGCCAGCACGCCCGACAGGGTCATGGTGCGTTCGGTCAGGATGTCGTCGATGCGCTCGGCGGTGCCCGTGAAGGTGGCGTCGAGCGCGCGCGTGGCCTCCGACAGCGAACCGGTAAGGGTCGTCGTGCCGCGGCTCAGCACGCGGTCGATCTGCTCGGCCGTGCCTTCGACGGCGCTTTCGATGCCGGCGGTGGACGACGCCAGCACGCCCGACAGGGTCATGGTGCGTTCGGTCAGAATGTCGTCGATGCGCTCTGCGGTGCCCGTGAAGGTGGCGTCGAGCGCGCGCGTGGCCTCCGACAGCGAACCGGTAAGGGTCGTCGTGCCGCGGCTCAGAACGCGGTCGATCTGCTCGGCCGTGCCTTCGACGGCGCTTTCGATGCCGGCAGTGGACGACGCCAGCACGCCCGAGAGCGACATCGTCCGCTCGGCCATGATGTCTTCGATGCGTTCCGCCGTTCCGTCGAACGTCCGGTCGAGCGTCCGTGTGGCTTCGGCCAGGCGGCCGGTCAGGTTTTCGGTGTTGTGCGAGAGGACGCGGTCGATATCGCCCGCGGCACCCTCAACGGCGCTTTCGATGCTGGCGGTCGAGGAGGCGAGGACGCCGGACAGCGTCAGGGTGCGTTCGGTCAGGATCTCGTCGATCTGCTCGGCCTTGCCGGCGAATGTGGCGTCGAGGGCACGTGCGGCCTCTGATAGCGTGGTGTTGAGGGTGGTCGTGCCGCGCGAAAGGATCTGCTCCATCTGCTCGCTCGTGCCTTCGAGCGCCGCCGTCGACCCTGCGAGGGCGCCGGCCAGACGGGTCGTGCGCTCCGCCATGACCTCGTCGATGCGATCGGCCGTTCCCGAGAACGTCGCGTCGATGGCGCGCGTTGCGCCCGACAGCCGCTCCGAGAGGTTCGCCGTGCCCTGCGACAGAAGCGTGTCGATCTGCGCGGTGGTTCCCTCGAACAGGCTTTCCATCCCGGCCGTCGTGCCGGCGAGGACGCCGGAGAGTTCGAGCGTGCGCTCCGTCAGCAGGGAGTCGATCTGTTCGGCCGTGCCTTCGAGCGCCGCCGTCGAGCTGGCGAGAACGCCCGAGAGCGTCATGGTGCGCTCGCTGATGATGTCGTCGATCCGCTCCGTCGTGCCGGTGAATGCGCCCTCGATCGTGCGCGCAGCGTTCGACAGGGTGACGTCCAGCGCGCCGGCGCGGTCGCTGATCAGCGATTCGATGCGCGCCGCATTGTCGGACAACGTTTCGGTGATGGTGGCCGCGCGGGCTGCCATGATGCCATCGATCCGGGCGCCATTGTCCATCAACGCACTGTCGAGCGCTTCGGTGCTGGTCGCCAGCATGATCGAGAGTTCGAGCGTGCGGTCCGACAGGGTCTCGTCGAGGCGCTGATGGCTGCTGGCGATCGTTTCGGCCAATTCGTCCGCCCGTGCGGTCAGCGATCCCTCGATGCGACCCTGGGCAGCATCGAGGCCATCGAGCAGGCCGCGGGCGCGGGTATCGAGCGTGTCCTGCAGGCGCTGCTCGGCACTGCCGATCGCCGCGGCGACATCCTCGCTCCGCGTTGCAAAGGCCTGTTCGATATTGCCCCGGGCCGCGTCGAGCGCGCCGAAAAGGCGCTCGCTGCGGCTGTCGAAGGCATCCGACAGGCGTCGTTCCGTCGTGTCCAGCGCCGCCGTCACGGCGCTCGTGCGCTCGGCCAGGAGGCTGCCGATCCGGGCCTCGGTGGCGCCAAGACCGCCGATGAGGGCGCTGGTCCGGGTGTCGAGCGTTTCGGTCAGGCGGGCCTCCGTGGAGCCCAGCGTCGTCTCGAGCCGTCCGGCACGGTCGGCAAAGCCGGTCTCGATCCGCTCCTGCGCGGCGGTGAGCGCACTCATGAGCGAGCCCGACCGCGCTGCGAGAACGCCGTCGATCCGCTCATGCGCCTGGTCGATCGCGCTGCCCATCTCGCCGGTCCGCGCCGAGATGCTTTCCTCGATGAGGGCCTGCGACGTGCCGAGCGTCGTGGCGATGGCGAGCGACTGGTCGCTGATGGCCGAGTGAAACTTGTCGAGCCCGTCGTCGAGCAGGCGACCGAGCGTGTCGGACCCGCCGGCCACGGTCCGGTCGATGCGCGAGAGGCTGTCCGCCATCTTGGCGTCCAGTAGGCCGGCGCGGCGATCGAAGGCGGTGGCGAATTCGTGGAACCGGCTGTCGAAGGTCGTCGCCAGCTGGCCGACCGTGCCCTGCAGTTTCTCCTCGAAGAAACCGGAGCGCAGGTCCAGATCCATGATCGCGTCGTCGGCCGCGGTCTTCAGGTTCTGACGGAAGCTTGCGCCCTTCTCGTCGAGCGCGCCGTTCAGCGTGTTGAGGATGTCGTCGAGGCCGCCGGTGATCGCCTGCTGGCCGATGACGAGGCTTTCATTGAGGTCGCGCGTCCGGGCGATCAGCGTTTCGTTGAGCTGGCGCGCCCGCTCGTTCAGCGCGGCGTTCAGCTTTTCCGTGCTGCTGTCGAGCGTCGAGGCCCGCGTTTCGAACTGTCCGAGCAACTGCTGGCCGCGTTTGATCAGCGTGTGGTTCAGGGCTTCGAGGCGGGTGTCGAACTCGTCGGTAATCTCCGCACCTGCCGCCGTCAGGCCGGTGACGAGGGCTTCTGTGCGCGTGCCGAGGAGCGTGCTGATCGACTGCGATGCGGCCTGCGACTTCTCCATGAGCGCGGCGGCACGGGTCTCGATCAGCGACGCCGCCGCTTCGCCCGAAATGGCGAGGCGCGTCTGCAGATCTTCGCTCGCATGCGTCAGGTCGTCGCGCAGCTGGGCATGGACGCCGGTGATGGAGGAGCGGATGCGCTCGGCATGGCCGACGATCGCCTCGCGCTCGAGACCGAGTTCCTGCACCAGGGTGCGAACCCGCAATTCGTTGTCGCTGTAGCTGCGTTCGAGGGCATTGACCTCGGAATGCACGAGGGTCTCGAGCTCCGTCGCGCGGGCGATCGTGCGTTCGATGCCTTCGTTCATGGCCGAGACTTCGCGGCGAACGGCCTGACCGACGGTCATGATGCGGTCGGATGCGGTGGTTTCCGGCTCGGCCAGGCGGAGTGCGACCTCCGTCATCGAGCGTGCGGCGTTCCGCATCTCCTGTGCACGCGCCATCATCACCCCGAAGGCAAAGAAGAGCATGACCGGCAGGACGATGAAGATGGCGGCGACAATGGCGCCGGGCAGGGCGGCGAGCGCTGCCAGCGAGCGGATCTGCCAGATTTCCGGTCCGTAGAGCAGGTTGGAAATGCCGAGGCCGGCGACGATCCAGACGAGCGACAGAATGGCGGCACCCCGCATCGCGGCACGGCCGGAGCGCGTCTCGAGCGAGCGCAGCATGGCGGGGCCGGAGCGGCGGCTGTCGTCATTGGCCGGAACGAAGGTCGGCGATTTCGCGCCCGGTGCGGCCGGCACGGCCTCCGGCGCAAGGCTGCGCGGCACGGCCAGCGGATCGTCGATGGGCTGCTCGGCGCGCGACGGCGCGGCTGCGGCTCGCGCGGCGTCTGGTCGCTGGGCTTCCGGTCGTTGTGCTTCGGGTCGTGGTGCGGGTGGCCTCTGGCCTGCGGCTCCGGTCACGCCTGCGGGCTGGGCGGGGCGGGCAGACGCTGCCGGCCGGGCGGGGCCCGCCGGACGGGACGGGGCGGCTGCGGCGCCCGGCGCCTTTTGCGCGGGCCGGCTCGCTTCCGGCGATGTCTCGTTGAGGGCGGACTTCAGTTCGTCGAAGTCGATCCTCAAAGCGTCTTCGAGCGCTTGGAAGGCCTTGTCGTCGATCGACTCGTTGCTCTTGTTCGTCGCCATGCAGATACGCCTCGTTACCGAACTTCCGTCTCGACATCGCGCAGCCGCAAGGCTGCCGACGACGCCGGATCGGGGGGTGAGGACAGTTCCTGCGCATTGGATGCACGCAATACAATGACCGCACCAATTTCATACCGCGACCGGCACTGCTTTTCCCATGGTCGCACAGCCATGGAAAGAGCCTTCCGGACAGATGTCGGTCCCGCTGAGAAACCGATATCCTGTAACGTATCGTAGTGACACATCCGGGGTAGTCTTACAATTAACGCCCCCGGCCAATCGTTAAAATGCTAACAAGTTCTTAACGAAAAACACGCCTGCGAGGCTGCGAACTCCCTGCAATGCTGCATGTTTTCCCTTGTTAACCATAGTTGACGAAAGGCGCCCTGATTGCGCCCCGTTTTCATCTGATAGCAGCCGCGCTGCTGTGAAATCCACGGGAGACGCCGATGCGGCTGCAGGCCGGGCGCGCAGGGCCGAAAGGTGCCTGCCGATCCGGCGATCACGACAGACCGCAGCGACAAAAACAGGACAAGGAACACCGCGCATGGCCGCCCTCAATATAGCCTTCGACAGTCCCGAAACGGCACTCGACCCGCTTCATGGACGCGGGCGCCCGATCGACCTCGAGCATCTTGCCCACCAGACGATGGGCGACAAGGCGCTGGAGCTCGAGGTGCTGCAGATGTTCGCGCGCCAGTCGCGCCAGATCGTCAAGACGCTGATGGACGGCGATGCCGAGGTGCGCAAGGCCGCCGCGCACCGCCTGAAGGGTGCAGCGCTTGCCGTCGGCGCCTTCCCGGTCGCCGAGGTCGCCGCCGGCGTCGAAGACCGCCCGGAGGAAGCCGAGGGGCTCGCTGCCTTGTCGTCGGCCGTGCTCGACGCCGAGATCTTCATCCTGAAGCTTTGCCGCTAGGCTGACGCTCCCCGGGCGCTGCTCATCGACGACTCTCTCGGGCGACCCTCCCGGGCGAGCCATGAGCAGCGCCCAAGGCGATCGCCGCGGAGCAGGCGGGAACGTGTCTTTGGAGAACAACCGACCTGTTTTCTTGACGGCCCGTGCGAAACAGTGTGAGAAAAACGGGCACCCCTTTTTGCGGGCGCCTTGCCTCCCGGCACCGGCGGTCCCGCGCAGTCAGCACTCGAGACCGCACCATCATGACAAAACTCAGCATCATCGCCTTCGACGGCACCCGCCACGACCTCGAGGTCCAGACGGGATCGACCGTCATGGAAAACGCTGTCCGCAACTCCGTGCCCGGTATCGAGGCCGAGTGCGGCGGGGCCTGCGCCTGCGCCACCTGTCATGTCTATGTCGACGAAGCCTGGGCGGCGGCCGTCGGAGCACCGGAAGCCATGGAAGAAGACATGCTGGATTTTGCCTATGATGTCCGCCCGACCTCGCGGCTGAGCTGTCAGATCAAGATGAGCGACACGCTGGATGGTCTCGTCGTTCACGTGCCGGAACGGCAGGCCTGATCGCGCCCTGTTCTGCGCCGTGTCACAAAAAAAGCCCCGCCTGTCACAGGGACAAGCGGGGCAGGAGGGCGCATCGCACACAGGATGAGGGAGGGATCATCTGCGGCAACAGGATACGCCAGGAGAACAACGGGGTAGAGCAAGCATTTCCGATCGCGACGCGACCAAAAGTCCTGCAGCTCCTGCAATTTCATCATCAGCCTTACATCGAGAACGTCGCGGTTACGGCTCGCGTCTGCATCTCGGTGGCTTTTAAGCTTCGTCTATTCTTCGGTTTCGATAATGAGACTATAGCTCAACATCATCGTGTAGACTATCGCTAGAAATCACCAATGAGTTATTGCGCCCGTCCGTTGTGTGGACGTGCGGATTCCGAACCGGCGTCGGGTTCATTCCGGCCTTGCGCGTTTGGAAAGAGGCGTCTTAGCGCCGTTCGGACCCGGCCTTCTTCAGGCGCTCGAGGCGATACTGGAGGAGCCGGACCATGCGGACGTCGAAGTTGACGGCTTCGCGCCGGTCGAAGGCGGCCTGGTCCTTGTCATGCGCGGCGATCGCGTCTTCGCTGACGCGGGCGACGCGCGCCTGCATGCGCTCGCAATCCGCTTCCGGCTGCAGGGAAAGGAGCGCCTTCTCCATGTCGCGCGCATGATTGCGGGCAATCTCGGCGTGCCGTTCCTCATGGCGCTTGATGTCGCTCGACAGCGTGTCCCAGACGAGCGCAAGATCGCGGCCGGCCTTGTTGCGGTTCGTCCACCGCGGCAGGATGAGCTTCGTGTTGAGCGTCACACGGGCGCTGCCGACGGCGCAGAGACGGCCGCGGCGGACATAGCTGACCGTGCCTCCGAACTTGATGCGCGTGGCGCCCGGATGGCGTGCGCCGGTCTCGCGCATCTGCGGACCCTGCGACGACAGGGCCGCGTCGAGTTCGGCCGCGGTGTGGCCGCCGACCGCGAAATAGGTGATCGTCTTGTTCATCACCGTTTCCGCGCCGGCCGAGAGCGGTTCCGAGAGCATCACGAGCGCAGCCAGCGGAACAAGAAGGTATTTGCGGGCCGTGTTCATGGATAAGCTGTCTCGACGGTTGATGTCGTCCGAAGCTTGGGGCATAGGCTGGGCAAGCGCAACTGGAAATGCCCGCCGCCTGCAAACAAGGTTAGCGCGGCTGCCCCACAAGGTCGGCCCTTGTCGCCGAGATCCGTCATGGTTGATTCCATCAAAGCCGCCGACCCGTTTTCCGCCTTCGAATGGTCGCTCGCGCATGGGCGCAGCCTGACGCTCGGTCCGCGCGGCATCCTCATGGCGATCGTCAACGTGACGCCGGACTCGTTTTCGGACGGCGGGGCTTTTCTCGACGGCGAGCGCGCTTTTGCACATGCGCGACACTGCCTGGAGGCGGGCGCCGAGATCCTCGACATCGGCGGCGAATCGACCCGGCCGGGCGCCGATCCCGTGTCGGCGGCCGAGGAACAGGACCGCGTGCTTCCCGTGATCGCCCGCCTCCGGCGCGAAACGGACGCCGTGATCTCGGTCGACACCTATCGGGCGGAGACCGCGCGGCTGGCGCTGGCGGCGGGTGCGCACATCGTCAACGACGTGCACGGCCTGCAGCGCGAGCCCGACATTGCCGGCGTCGTGGCCGCTGCAGGTGCCGCGGTCTGCATCATGCACACCGGCCGCGGGCGCGAGAAAGCCGTGGACGTGATCGAGGATCAGAGGATCTTCTTTCGACGGTCGCTGGAGATCGCGGCCTCGGCGGGGCTCGGTGCGGAGGCGATCGTGCTTGATCCCGGCTTCGGCTTTGCCAAGGACACCGCCGAAAACTGGGCGCTGATGGCACGGCTCGACGCGCTGCACGGGCTTGGCCACAAGCTTCTGATCGGCACATCGCGCAAGCGGTTCCTCGGTGCGGCGACCGGGCGGGAGGCGGACGCGCGCGATGTCGCGACGGCCGCGACCACGACGGCCGCGCGCCTGGCCGGGGGTGCCATTTTTCGCGTCCACGACGTCGCTTTCAACAGGGATGCCCTGCTGGTCGCAGATGCTATTCTGGCGGCACGACCCTGACGCCTCGACTTTTCCAAGCGGCCGGCCTCATGCCGGGACCGCCTTTCCTCGGCAGGAGACCTTGTGATGACGCCGACCTACACGATCACGCTCAAGAACTGCGCCTTCTTCGCGCGGCATGGCGTTCACGACGAGGAGGAGTTTCTCGGACAGCGCTTCTTCGTCGATGCCGAACTGGTGGTCGAACAGGGCTCGGCTCTCCGGGATGACCGGATCGAGGACACGGTGCATTACGGCATCGCCTTCGCCGAGATCGAGAAGATCATCACCGGCCGCAGGCGCTACCTCATCGAGGCCCTGGCGCTCGAGATCGCCGAGATGCTCTGTTCGCGCTGGCCGCAGATCCACCGGGCAAGGATTACTATCCGCAAGCCGAATGCGCCCGTGCCGGGCGTGCTTGACCATGTCGCGGTGACCGTCGAGCACGTCGCCAAGCCATGACCGCGATCGATGACGGACGATGGCACCAGGCAGCGATCGGGCTTGGAGGCAATATCGGCGACGCCGCGACCGCCATCGCGCGGGCGCTGGCGCAGCTCGATGCGCGTTCCGACGTGACGATTCTCGAGGTGTCGCGCCTCTACCGGACGCCGCCCTGGGGAAAGACCGATCAGGACTGGTTCTTCAATGCCTGCGCGGTGGTGCAGACGACGCTCGACCCGCTGGGGCTTCTCGAAGCCTGTCTCGATGTAGAAAAGGCCATGAAGCGGCTGCGGCTCGAACGCTGGGGACCGCGTACGATCGATCTCGACGTCCTGACCTATGACACGATCACGATGGAGACGCCGGAGCTGACCCTGCCGCATCCGCGGATGACGTCGCGCGCCTTCGTGCTTTTGCCGCTGTGCGACATCCTGCCGGACCACGTGGTGGCCGGGCGGCGCATTGCGGCCTGGGCTGGGGATGCCGATGCGGCGGGCATCGAGCTGGCCGACGGTCGCGCGGACTGGTGGCGCGACCGGGTCTGAGTCCCATCACAGGTTTCCCGGGCATGGGGCCGCGGAAAGGCTCTGGGGGACAGTCGGAGACGGCGTCCCGGTCCGGTCTAGCGGATCGCGCCCACGGCCATCGAATCGGTCTGGCGTGTCAGGGCGACGCCGATGACGGGAACCATGGTCTCGTCGACCTTGACGGAAATGGTGATGTTGAGCAGCGAAGGATCGGACATACGGGCGATCATCGCCCCGTTCAGCTTCTTGCGGTTGATGCCGACGACGATCTTGTCCTTCGAGACATTGCCCGACACGATGTCGAGGCCCTTGCCGTCGGCGCCGTCGAGGAACGTGCCGGTGTAGCTGTTGCCCTTCTGGCTGATGACGGCCGACATCGGCTGCTTGAAGACGCCTACACGGCAGAAGCCGTCCAGCTTGATGCCGGTGGCCTCGGTGGGTTCCCCCGAGAGTTCGCAGGTGAATTTCGTGCCCTTGTACTTTCCGGCGACGATTTCGCCGGGGCCTTTCCACTGGCCACCGACCTGCTCGAAGAAGGCCTGGTCGCGGCCTTCGGCAAGCGCCGGGGCAGGGACGGCAGCCAGGGCCGAAAGGGTCAATGCGGCGATACAGGCGGCAGGGCCGCGCGCGATCAAAGAAGGGCGCGAAAACATGGGCGATCCTTGAGGGTCGGTGTCGAGAACGTGATGTGACATTGGCACTTGAATGGTTAATGGAGCGTTTCAGTCGGCCAAACGGCGCGCGCAAACAGCGACGATCCGAGAGAGCGCTGCAGATTTGCAACGCTTTCTCTCCGTCGCGGCCACGCGCACTTTCCATGGCCCGTGCGCAGGCATTTTGGTAGGCTGCAGCATGCGCCTTCAACACGCGCCTTCACTATGCGCTTTCACTATGCGCTGGGGATCGCAAGCGGCGATCACGGCGGGGGAGATCATCGATGACGCCTGTTTCCGAGGAAGCCGGTTCCGGCACGACACGCAAAGGTCGGCTGATCTACCGGCATGGGATCATGACGCGGCTGACGCACTGGGCGTGGGCCGTCGCGCTCTTCTTTCTGCTCCTGAGCGGGCTGCAGATCTTCAACGCCCATCCGACCCTCTATATCGGGGCACAATCGGGCTTTGCCTTCGACAACAGCGTCCTGAAAATGGATGCGATCTATGGGCCGGACGGGAAGCCGCAGGGTCGCACGACCGTGCTCGGCCACAGCTTCGACACGAGCGGCATGTTCGGCATGAGCGGGCCGGCGGAAAACCCCTCCTATCGCGGGTTCCCGGCCTGGGCGACGATCCCGTCCTATCAGGATCTCGCCACGGGTCGCGTCGTGCATTTCTTCTTTGCCTGGGTGCTGGCATTTACGCTGCTCGTCTGGCTTGCTTCCGCGATCGCCACCCGCCGTCTGCGGCGCGACCTCCTGCCGTCGGGCCGGGAGCTTCGTCACATTCCGCGCGATATCGCCGACCATGCCCGCCTGCGGTTTCGGCATGACGGCCGCTACAACGTTCTGCAGAAGCTGTCCTACGGGGGTGTGCTCTTCGTTCTCTTCCCCCTGGTGATCCTGACGGGGCTGTCGATGTCGCCGACGATGAATGCCGCATGGCCGTTCCTGCTTGATCTCTTCGGCGGACGCCAGACGGCGCGCACACTGCATTTTGCCTGCATGCTGGCGCTCGTCCTGTTTTTCGTCGTGCATCTCCTCATGGTGCTGCTGGCAGGGCCGCTGAACGAGTTGCGCTCGATCATCACGGGGCGCTACCGCACGCGGGACGATGCGCTTGCGACCGAGGCCGTTTCCGGAGATCCGAGATCATGAGCCGAACCTTCCTTGCCAATCGCCGCCGCTTCCTCACGCTTGCCGGCGTGGCCGCCTCCACCGTGCCGCTGTCGGGCTGCGACGCCTTCGATGGTCTTCTCTCGGGCGACAGTGCCGTCCGCCGGACGCTCGCCTCGGCCAACAGCCTTAGCTATCGCGTCCAGCGCATGCTGGCGGGCGACAGGCTCGCGCCGGAGTTTTCCGCCACCGAGATCCGGCAGGGGCAGCGTCCCAACGGCTCCACCGATCCGAACGGCGCCGATTATCTCGCGATGAAGGCTGCAGCGTTCGCGACCTACAGGCTGCCGGTCACAGGGCTGGTGGAAAAGCCGCTCGACCTTAGCCTCGACGAGATCCGCGCCATGCCTACGCGGACCCAGATCACCCGCCATGACTGCGTCGAGGGCTGGAGCTGCATCGCCAAATGGACCGGCGTCCCGCTCGCGACCATCCTCGACGAGGCCAGGGTGCGGCCGGAAGCCCGCTATGTCGTGGTCCGCTGTTACGACGCGATGGATCTCGGACAGGGCGGACCGACGCCCTACTACGAATCGATCGACCTGCTCGACGCCCGCCACCCGCAGACCATTCTCGCCTATGGCTGCAATGAGGAGACCCTCTCGGTGGCAAACGGTGCGCCGCTGCGCATGCGGGTCGAGCGGCAACTGGGCTACAAGATGCCGAAATACATCAAGTCGATCGAACTTGCCGCGACGCTGGCCCCCTATGGCGGCGGCAAGGGCGGTTTCTGGGAAGACGTCGGCTACGACTGGTATGGCGGCATCTAAGCCGTCGATCGCGCTCTCGCCGGTCTTTCCCGGCCTTTCAGCGCACGGCGCGCCCGCGCTGATCCTGCCGCGGCCGGACCGGTGTCAGACGTCGTCCACGACCGGCTTTCTCTGGCCGGGTGTGAGGTCGCCGATGAAGTCGCCGACGCCCGGGCGCTTGAGGGCGCGGAAGGGCATGGGGCGGCAGAGATCCATGGCGGCGATGCCGATGCGGGCCGTCATGAGGCCGTTGACGACGCCTTCGCCAAGGCGGGCCGACAGCTTGGATGCGATGCCGTGACCGAGGACCTGCTGGACGAGACCGTCGCCGACGGCAATCGACCCGGTAACGGCAAGATGGGCGAGGACATCGCGGATGAGGCGGACAAGGCCGAGCGTCCCCGGCCGGCCACCGTAGAGGTCGGCCATCGCGCGAATGAGGCGCGACGATTCGAACACGACATAGCCGAGATCGACCAGGGCACGCGGGCTCACCGCCGTAACGATCGAGACGCGCTTGGAGGCGTTGAGGATGAGGGCGCGCGCTTCCCGGTCGAGCGGCGTCAAGAGTTCGCGCTCGGCAAGGTCGATCAGGTGGGGGCCATCGATGATCTCGCCCTCGGTCGCCTTCAGCCGCTCGCGGCCGCGGGCGGTCTCCGGGCGCGCGGCAAGATGGTGCACCAGGTCCGCCACGGTCTTGCGCGCGACCGCATGGCCGCTTGCCGCGACCGCGGCGCTCACCTCCGCCTTCAGGGCCTGGACGGCTTTCAGCCGCATCAGGCCGAGCACCTCCCGGCCGATGATGCCGAGAACCGCGAGCACGACGATGGCGGCGGCGGCGATGGCGATGAAGCCGAGCGCGTCGTTGCGCGAGAACAGGTCGCGCACGAGGCTGTCGATCCAGAGGCCGAGGGCGAGCGACACCAGGACGCCAAGCGCGCCGAAGGCGAGCTTTGCCAGCGAGAAGCGCCGTTTCGGACGCCGCTCCTGCAGCGCCGTGACGATCGGGGTCGAGAGCGTGGTCTCGGCGAAGGGATCGTCTGCATCCGGCGTCAGGACGACGCCGTCACCGAAGCTTGCCGGCGCGCGCTTCGGTTGCGGGCTTGCCGGCGGTTCTCCCTCGATGGTGAAGGCGGCGGGTCGGCGGGGAAGGTCGCTCATGCGAGACGGTCTCCGAACAGGAACTGCATGGCCCGATCGAGCCGGATATGCGGGACGGACAGCTTCAGCCCGCCGCCGGTCTCCTCGATATGGGGCGGACGGAAGCGCACGAAGTTCACCTCCGGCAGATGATCAGGCCCGTCGTCGGGCTCGGGGCCAGGCCCGGACCCAGCCAGTCCGTCGGCGTGCTTGCGAAACAGCGTATCGGGATCGCGCGGCAGGTCGCCCGGAAAGATCGCCGTCTTGCGCTCGCCGTCGAAGAGTTCGCCATTGATGCGTTCGCCGGCGATGGGCGTACCCACGATGACCGGCAGGGGGTGGCCATCATGGTTGACGGTCGCCTCGCGCGTGGCGCGCACCGATGCGAGCGCCATGACCTCGACGCCGGCACCGCTTCCACCGATGCGTTCCACCGCCCGGGCGACGATGCGCGCCGTGATGCGTTCCAGCCGGTCGTGGCTCTCGTGATGCAGGTGGTCGGCCTTGGTCGCGGCGATGAGCACCTTGTCGATGCGGCGGGTGAGAAAGGACGACAGGAAAGAATTCGTTCCCGGCTGGAAGCAGCCCATGACGTCGGCCAGAGCATTTTCCAGATCGAGCAGGGCCTCGGGGCCACGGTTGATCGCCTGCAGCGCGTCCACGAGAACGATCTGCCGGTCGAGGCGGGCAAAGTGCTCGCGGAAAAAGGGCTTCACGACATGGGTCTTGTAGGCCTCGTAGCGGCGCTCCATCATGGCGTG
The DNA here is from genome assembly GCF_001424065.1 of Rhizobium sp. Leaf384. Taxonomy (GTDB): domain Bacteria; phylum Pseudomonadota; class Alphaproteobacteria; order Rhizobiales; family Rhizobiaceae; genus Ferranicluibacter. The sequence continues at coordinate 704,847 of NZ_LMQE01000005.1, read as the reverse complement.
TAGCGAGCCGGACGCGGCGCGGCCGTCCGGCAGATCCGGCAGCGGGGCGAAGGTGAGGGCGGGGGAGCCCTCGAGATCGCCCGGCATCAGGAAGCGCCCGGGCGGCAGGGTCGACAGCGAGCGCTCGTCCGTGCGGCAGGCGCGCAGATACCGCGTGAAGGCGTCGGCCAGCGCCCGCGTGCGTGCTTCGTCCGCCTCCGCGCCGGCCTGCGTGGTGTCGCAGAGCGCCAGCCATTCGGCGGACAGCTCGCGGCGGATGCCGCTGCGGGCCCGCGCGACCGTGGCGGCACTGAATTGGCGGTAGTCCTGCGAGAGCAGCGGCAGGTCGAGCAGCCATTCGCCGGGATAGTCGACGATGTCGATGGACAGGCGGCCGGGCGAAAACATGCGGTTCCAACCGCTGGCGCTTTCATAATCGAGCGTGATCCGCAGCTGCGAGATGGCACGGGTCGAATCCGGCCAGACGCGGTCGCGCGCCAGGGCCGTGATGTGATCCTCGTACTGGAACCGCGGCACGGCATCGTCCGGCTGTGGCTCCAGCCGGATCTTCGACACGCGACCCGAGCGAACGGGCTCAAACACCGGGAGGCGGCCGCCGTTCAGGAGATTGTGGACGAGGGAGGAGATGAACACCGTCTTGCCCGCCCGCGACAGGCCGGTGACGCCGAGGCGCACGGAGGGATTGACCAGCCCGGCGGCGCGATCGGTGAGGGTATCCAGAGCGAGCTTCGCATCATCGGACATGCGGGTAAGAAATGACACGCGGCGGGGCTTCCCTCTTGAGAAATCGATGACATGCGCGGAGATCCGGGCCGCAGCGACCCGGATTCGGGACGATGTTCGGGCCGGAGACCCGAATGCGATATAGGGAGCCGCACGCTCGGCGGAAAGATGAACGGGACGGTTCTCGAGACCGGCGGCCGGTCGCATCCTCGCGGTTTACGGTTTGAGGACCGCCACCAGCCGGCTCGGACGCTCGTCCGGGGCGCCATCCTGCCTGCGGGCGATCGCAACGATCATTCCCGGCAGGAAACCGGCCGGCAGGGCGCCCGCCGCGACCGTCGTGCCGAGACACTCCCAGGCCAGTTGCTCGAGGATCGGGTTGTGCCCGACGATCGTCATCGGCAGGCCAGGGTCGGCTGACGCGCCGTGGTCGTCGATGGCGGCGAGATAGGCATCCAGCCCGCCATCGTAGAGCGGTGGCGCAAAGGAGATCGATGCCGAGGGCGCGGCGCCCTGCAGAATGCCGGCGGTCTCGCGGCAGCGGCGGGCGGGCGAAGAGATGATGTCGCCGAGAGACCAGCCTTGGTTCGCGAAGAGGTCGGCAACGCGCGCCGCATCGCTCCGACCGACATCGTCGAGGGTCCGATCAAAGTCCCTTTCTCCGGCCCTTGGGGCTCCCGCACGCGCATGACGCACGAGAAACAGGGCGGGATGGGACATTTCGGACGACATGGATCGGGCACCGGACGACTGCGATCCGGTCTTGTCTCCCGCGCGCCGGCAAAGATCAAGCGCCCCGACGAATTCCCCAGAGCTTTGCGGGGACGAGCTGACGGGCGCGCGAAAAAGATTGCCCGTTTTTTGGGCCGCGATTGTATCCTGTGTGATCCCGAACCTGGCGTGGCAAGGCAGCGCGTCGGCGTCGACCCACCGAGTGGCTGTCATGGTCTTGTAATTCTGGTGAAATATGAGGCCGCTAGCTTCGTTTTCGAGCAATTTGAAATATGCGCGCGGCTCTTGCTGAGACTTGAAACACGCAGTTCATAGGTCTATAGACCCGCCGCATGAGATGTTCTTCAGGAGAATCGCGTTGAGTGAGAAGATCGATCTTGGTACCTTCGTTCTTTCCGAAGACGATGAATTCATGAATTCCAACCAGCGCGCCTATTTCAGGGCGAAGCTGAATGCCTGGAAGAACGATATTCTCCGGGAAGCGCGCGAAACGCTGGGCCACCTTGCCGAAGAAAGCGCCAACCACCCCGATCTTGCCGACCGCGCCTCTTCGGAAACCGATCGTGCCATCGAGTTGCGCGCGCGGGACCGCCAGCGCAAGCTGATCTCCAAGATCGACGCCGCATTGCAGCGGATCGACGAGGGCACGTACGGTTACTGCGAGGAAACGGGAGAGCCGATCGGCCTGCGCCGCCTCGACGCCCGTCCGATCGCCACCCTCTCCATCGAAGCGCAGGAACGCCACGAGCGCCGCGAGAAGGTCTATCGCGACGAGTGATCGTTCGCCCCGACCGATCCGTCCTGTCCCCTGCCAAATGGTCGCCTCCGGCGGCCATTTTTCGTGACGGACGAGGCGCTTGCATCACGCCTTGCGGTCGTTCCCCATCTCGCTGAGCATCCGGTTCATCTCTTCCTCCAGCGTCGGCTCCTTGCGCGGCGCGGCGCGGGGCGCTTCGATCGAGGGCGCGCGGGGTGCGGGGTCCGCTGCGAGGCGGCCGAGATCCCCGGAAATCTGCGCGTCGAGCAGGCGCTCGAAATCGCGGGCCTCATCGCGTCTGCCGGCTTCGGCGGCTGCGGGACCGCCCTTGGCCGCAGCCGCGGGGGGCGACGATGGCACTGGGGATGTCGCGTGCGACGGGGCCACCGCGGCGGGCGCGGCGGCGATCTGCGGGAGAACGCGCGCACGGGCGGCCTCGAGGATGTCTTCGGGCGCGGCGCGGGGTGCGGGCGCTGCTGCGCGCGGGGTCGTGCTGGGCGATGCAACGGCCCGGGCGTCGGGCGCGGTTCGCGGCGCGCTTGCTTCCTCTCCATAGAGCGCCTGGCCCATGTTGGACACGCCCGTCGCGGCGACGGCCGGAGACGGTGCGGCCGGGCTGGATGGGCGCGCCACGGGACGGGTGTCCTGCCGGGTCTCGAGACGGGTGTCTTGCCGCGCCTCGGGCCGCGCATCGGGCCTGGCTTCGTTACGGGCATCAGGCCGGGCGGCCGGTCGCGGCTCGGCACGGGTCTCCGCCGGTCGCTCCTGCGCGATCCGTGCGGCGGGCGCGGGCAGGGCGTCGGCCCGCGGGGGTCGGGCAAGGTTCGCCGGCGCGGCTTGAGGGGCGATCCGGGCCGCCGAGGGTGCGGCTGTGATCGCTGCGTTTCCGGCGTTCATCGGTTCCAGTCCCGGATTGGCGCCGACGATCCGGCTTTCGATGACGATATCGGTCGGACCGCCGATCATGATGAGATGCTCGACATCGTCGCGACGCACGAGAACGAGGCGTCGGCGGGTGTCCACCGCGGCAGCATCGAGGACGGCGAGGCGGGGCTGGCGATTTTTGCCGCCGCGGATGAAGGGCGACGAGGCGCGATTGCGCATGAACCAGAGGACGGCCACGAGCAGCAGCAGCCCGGCAGCCACGGCGACGGCCGCGATGATGAACCGACCGCCGTTGTTGCCGACGACATCTTCAAACATCTTCGCTCTCCTCGTCTGAAACGGACGGCGTGGGACGACGCCGTAAAATGGGAATTGACGTCTTTTTGCCGGTGGAAACAAGCCGTGAGAACGCGTTGTCCCGGTAAATGGAGCGGGAGGCGATTGCGTCCAGAGATCCAGGGGTGGAAAACCGGCCGCATCGCGCAAATCGCGGCGGACGCTTCCGCTCCGGTGCCGACGGTTGCGGGCGCAGGCTGAGGCGGTCCTTTCGAGACGTATGCCCGAGGAGGCAGGCGACCGGGCAAGCGAGCAGCTAAGCGACGGGGCACGCACGCGGCCGAAGGCCGGAACCCGTGCTGGAATAGGTCCCATTCGGCTACGATCCCGAGATTCCTTGTGAATTCGGATCGGTTTTGTCCCGGTAACCCTCTGAGAACGCTTTGTCAGACGGACGCCGGCTGATAAAGAGAATCGACCAATGACGTCGCATGCGCGGACCTTTCATGGGCCGGGACCCTTCAGGCGGCGGGGCAACGAGGACCCTGATGACGAAACTGCGACAGGCAGACGAGTATCGCATGCCGATCGTCGATCGGGGAACGCGTCCGGGGACCGTGCTGCGCATCGTGCTTCTGGCGATCGTGCTGATCGCCTCGGCAGCGGCGTTCGTGATCTTCAAGAACCAGCTCGGCAACGAGGTCGTCCTCGGCATTCTCGGCATCCTGGCGATGGTGGGCATCTTCTTTCTCGTGTCCGCCGTGATCGGTTTCATCGAGGTGATGCCACAGTCCCGCCCCGACGAGCTCGCGCGCGCCTTTCTGGACGGGCATCCCGAGGGAACGCTGATCACCGACCGCAAGGGGCGGATCGTCTATGCCAACGCCGCCTATGGCGCGCTGACCGGCACGGAGAAGGCGACCGACGTGCAGTCGCTCGAGACCATTCTCTCGCGCGATCGCGAAGCGACCGAGGCGATCTACCGGCTGACGAACGGCCTACGCGAGGGCAAGGCCGGCCACGAGGAGTTCCGGCTGATGAAGCCGTTGCGGGCGGCCGGCGGGTCGGCCGGCTCGGGTGCGCACTGGTTCCGGCTGAAGGCGCGCGTGCTGCCGCTGGAAGATGCCGACCGCAATCCGCTCTACATCTGGCAGATTTCCGACATCACGGCCGATCGGGACGACCAGGAGCGCTTCTTCAAGGAGCTGCAGAACGCCATCGACTATCTCGACCATGCGCCGGCCGGCTTCTTCTCGGCGGGCAAGAAGGGCGAGATCTTCTATATCAACGCGACGCTTGCCGACTGGCTGGGTCTCGACCTCACGAAGTTTCAGCCCGGCTCGATGACCATCGCGGATCTCGTGGCAGGCGAGGGGCTGGCGCTGGTGCAGTCGGTCCAGGCGGATCCCGGCCTGCGCAAGACGAAAACGCTCGATCTCGACCTTCGCCGCGCCAACGGACAGAGCTTTGCCGTGCGCATGGTGCACCGGGTTTCGTCTGCCCGCGACGGAGCGCCCGGCGAAAGCCGGACCATCGTGCTCGCCCGCACGGTGGACGAGGAGGCCGATCCGTCCGCCTCGCTTGCGGCCATCCGCTTCACGCGATTCTTCAACAACACGCCCATGGCGATTGCCTCCGTCGACGGCAACGGCCGGATCCTGCGCACCAATGCGCCGTTCCTGAAGCTCTTCTCCGGCGTCGTGTCGCAGGACGACATGGAGCGCGGCGCGCTGCTGGAGAGCGTGGCCCGCGTTTCCGAGCGTGGCCGCCTGCAGGAGGCGCTGGCTGCGGCCAAGGATCGGCAGAGTGATATCGCGCCGCTCGACCTGCCGCATCCGACCGACGACCAGCGATTCTTCCGCTTCTACGTCAACGCCGTGATCGACCAGAGCGAGCAGGCGCCCGAAGAAGCGGCGATCGTCTATGCGGTGGAGATCACCGAGCAGAAGGCGCTGGAGACCCAGATGGCCCAGACGCAGAAGATGAATGCGGTGGGAACGCTGGCCGGCGGCATTGCGCACGACTTCAACAACGTGCTGACCGCCATCCTCCTGTCGTCCGACCACCTTCTGCTCTCGGCCCGGCCATCGGACGCGAGCTTTGCCGACCTGATGGAGATCAAGCGGAACGCCAACCGCGCGGCGGTGCTGGTGCGCCAGCTGCTCGCCTTCTCGCGCAAGCAGACCATGCGGCCGACGGTCCTGAACATGACGGATGTCATCGGCGACCTGCGCATGCTGGTCGACCGCATGACTGGAACGCATGTGAAGCTCGAGGTCGAGTATGGCCGTGACCTCTGGCCGGTCCGCACAGACCTCGGCCAGTTCGAGCAGGTGCTGATCAATCTGGCGGTCAACGCCCGCGACGCCATGCCGAACGGCGGCACGATCACGATCCGGACGCGCAATCTTCCGGCCGACGAGGCGGCGGCGCTGAACCGGCGCGAGCTTCCGGCGGAGGATTTCGTGATCGTCGAGGTCAGCGACGAGGGCACGGGCATCGCGCCCGAGATCGTCGACAAGATTTTCGAACCGTTCTTCACCACCAAGGAGGTCGGCAAGGGAACGGGCCTCGGCCTCTCCATGGTGTACGGCATCGTCAAGCAGTCCGGCGGGTTCATCTATCCGGAATCCGAAGTCGGCAAGGGCACGACGTTCCGCATCCTTCTGCCGCGCTTCATCGAGGAGGCGCTGCCGGCCTCCGGCGAGGCCGGGGCGGCTGACCAGGCGTCGACGATCGCGACCTCCGCGCCTGCCAAGGCCGAGGAGCCGACGGACCTGACCGGCGACAGCGCCATCGTTCTGCTCGTCGAGGACGAGGAGGCCGTGCGCCGCGGTGGCAAGCGCATGCTGGAAACACGGGGATACAAGGTCTACGAAGCGGGCTCCGGCGTCGAGGCGCTGGAAGTGATGGAAGAGCTGAACGGCATGGTCGACATCGTGGTGTCCGACGTCGTCATGCCCGAGATGGACGGGCCGTCGCTCCTGCGGGAGCTGCGCAAGACCTATCCCGACCTCAAGTTCATCTTCGTGTCGGGCTATGCGGAGGACGCCTTTGCGCGCAACCTGCCGGCCGATGCGAAATTCGGCTTCCTGCCGAAGCCGTTCTCGCTGAAGCAGCTGGCTGTGGCCGTACGCGAGATGCTGGACAGCTAGCGTGCCCGCGCGACGCGGTCGTTGACGGCCCTAGGCCAGACTAGGGACGGCCCTGAGACGGCCCTGGCCGTGTCGCTCGGTCATGGACAACTGAAATGCTGCGACACGGTCCATGGTGGCCGTCAACGATCGGGATCTGTCGATGCGTCTGCTGCTGCTTCTCCTCGGTACGGTTCTCGTGCTGTTTACCGCCGGGCCGAGCCTCGCGGACACCTTCAAGACGCCCGAGGCCCTGATCCGGGCGCTCTATCGTTACGACCCGGACGACACGGATGCGGAAGCGCCATCGCCTTATACGCCCTTCTTCTCGGATGCGCTGAACGCCCGCTTCCAGGCCGACCGCGATCGCACGCCCGACGGCGAGGTCGGCGCGATCGACTTCGATCCGGTGATTTCCGGCAATGACGGCCGCGCGCGACATGTGACGCTCAGCCCGCCGATCGTCATCGATGACCGGGCCGAGCTGGAGGTGAGCTTCGAAAATGGGGAACGGGTGACGCTCTACTACACGCTGGTCCGGGAGCATGGCGGCTGGAAGGTCGACGATATCGCCAACCAGCAGGGCGACGTGCCCTGGAGCCTGTCCGGACTGTTGGACGACGCCAACAGGTGAGGCGGCGCCGAAGGCGAGCCGGAGCAGATAGCGAGCAAGAATCCAGGCGAGACGGAAAGCAGGCGAGACGGCAAGCACGCGAGACGGGGACGGTGCACCCGTCTCGCTGGTGCCTTGCCTTACATCATGGCGACGGCGATTTCTGCGGCGAGGCGCGCATTGTTTTCCACCAGGGCGATATTGGTTTCCAGGCTCCGGCCGTCGGTCAGCTCGAAGATGCTCTGCAGCAGATAGGGCGTGACGGCCTTTCCGATGATCTTGTCGCGATCGGCATTGTCGAGCGCGCGGGCGATATAGATCTCCATCTCGTCGCGCGGGATTTCGCTTGCCTCGGGCACAGGATTGGCAATGAGCATGCCGCCATCGATGCCAAGGCGATCGCGCATCCGCTGGAAATTGGCGATTGCCGCCGGGCTGTTCAGCATCAGAGGGCTCTTCAGGCCCGAGTCGCGCGACCAGAAGGCCGGGAAGATCTCGCTGTCATAGGTGACCACGGGCACGCCGCGGGTCTCGAGCACCTCGAGCGTCTTGGGGACGTCGAGGATGGCTTTCGCGCCGGCGCAAACCACGATGACGCCGGTGCGGGCAAGCTCTTCGAGGTCGGCCGAGATGTCGAAGGTCTCCTCCGCCTTGCGATGCACGCCGCCGATGCCGCCGGTGGCGAAGACGCGGATGCCCGCGCGCGCCGCGGCGATCATGGTGGCGGCAACCGTCGTCGCCCCGGTGCGGCGCTCGGCGATCGCGAAGGCGAGATCGGCGCGCGAGACCTTCATCGCCCCGCGCGTCTGGGCCAGCGCCTCGAGCCGTTCGGCATCAAGGCCGATGTTCAGCGTGCCGTCGATCACGGCGATCGTTGCGGGAACGGCGCCCTGATCGCGAATGATCCCCTCGACGCTCCGGGCCATGTCGAGATTGCCGGGATAGGGCATGCCATGGGTGATGATGGTCGATTCCAGCGCCACGATGGCCGAGCCGCGCGCCTTTGCGGCGGCAACCTCGGCGGAGTAGGCGATCGGGAGATCATGCGAGATGGGGCGGGTCATGGGGCATCCTTTTCGGCACTGCTGTGATGGGCCTGTGAAGACAGGATTTCGGCGGGAGACACAAGGCGCAATTCCTGCGCCAGCCGTTCGGGTGAGAGATCCTCGGCGACGGCGAGTGGCGAGCGCACGGTGACCGCGGCGGCGGCAACGCCCGCCTGCAGGCAGGAGCCGAGATCCGCACCCCCAAGGAATGCGGCCAGGAAGCCGGCTGCCAGTGCGTCTCCAGCGCCGGTGACGTCCGCAAGCGCATCGATATCGGGTGGCCGCACGGTGGCGACCAAATCGCCGCGAAAGGCGACGGCGGCGCGGCCGCCACGCGTGACGACGCCGGCGGCAATGCCCGCCCTGCGCAGGATCGCCGGCCAACCCTCCGCCGTCACGCTCTTCTCGCCGCCGATCGTCGTCGCCTCGGCCTCGTTGAGAAACAGGGTGTCGAGATGGGCGAAGGCCGCGGCAAGCTTGCCGACCTTTGCCGGGGAGATGGCGATGGCCGCCGTGGCCGCGCCGGCCTGCTTGGCCATCCGCAAGGCGTGATGCAGCGTATCCGACGGCAGGTTTGCATCGACCAGCACGAGGTCGGCGGCGTCCACGAGATCGCGCAGCGCCCGTTGCCGAAGCCTGCGCGGCGAAAACAGGGCGTAGAGATCCATGTCGGCAAGTGCGACGATCAGGTTCCCGTCGGCCTCGAGGATCGCGGTGTAGCTCGGCGTGCGACGGTCGAGAAAGGTGAACGACCGATCGACGACGCCCGCCGCCTCCGCTGCGCGCGAGACCGTCTCCCCCTGCGCATCGCCGCCGCGCGGCGCGACCATGCTGACAGCGCAGCCGAGGCGCGCAAGGCCACGGGCCGCATTGAAGCCGCCGCCGCCCGCTTCTTCGAACCAGTGTCCGGGATTGCTGGCGCCAAGCGTCGTCGCACCGGCAATGCGGCCCCGGCGATCGAAATGCGCACCGCCGAAAACGACCACGTTCTTCATCGCGTTTCTCCCCGTTTCCCGCTGTCCATTAACCGATTCGCGGGGTGGCGGCGTGCGAAACAGGGATTTGCATCAAGGACATGGGAGATGTGGAACGTCCAGCGAACAAACATCGAATTCGATTGCTGCGTCAATGCGTTGAAGGCCTCTTGCGAAACGAGAACAAAAAGAGTACATACAGACCAGCGGCGGGTTCATTGCCTCGATTGACCCGATAACCTAAAGGTGGATGAAATGGCTCAGAACTCTTTGCGGCTCGTAGAGGACAAATCGGTGGACAAAAGCAAGGCGCTGGAAGCAGCACTCTCCCAGATCGAACGGTCGTTCGGCAAGGGATCGATCATGAAGCTCGGTGGAAAAGACAGCATTGTCGAGATCGAGACCGTTTCGACGGGGTCTCTCGGCCTGGATATCGCACTCGGCATCGGCGGGCTCCCCAAGGGCCGCATCATCGAGATCTACGGGCCGGAAAGCTCGGGCAAGACGACGATGGCGTTGCAGACCATTGCGGAAGCGCAGAAGAACGGCGGCGTCTGCGCCTTCGTGGATGCGGAGCACGCGCTGGATCCGGTCTATGCCCGCAAGCTCGGCGTCGATCTCGAAAATCTTCTGATCTCGCAGCCGGATACCGGCGAACAGGCGCTCGAGATCACGGACACGCTCGTTCGGTCCGGCGCGATCGACGTGCTCGTGATCGATTCGGTTGCGGCCCTGACGCCGCGGGCGGAAATCGAGGGCGAGATGGGCGACAGCCTTCCCGGCCTGCAGGCCCGCCTGATGAGCCAGGCGCTGCGCAAGCTGACGGCGTCGATCTCCAAGTCGAAGTGCATGGTGATCTTCATCAACCAGATCCGCATGAAGATCGGAGTCATGTTCGGTTCGCCCGAAACGACGACGGGCGGCAATGCGCTGAAGTTCTATGCCTCGGTCCGTCTCGACATTCGCCGCATCGGCGCGGTCAAGGAGCGGGACGAAGTGATCGGCAACCAGACCAAGGTCAAGGTCGTCAAGAACAAGATGGCACCGCCCTTCAAGCAGGTCGAATTCGACATCATGTATGGCGAAGGCGTCTCCAAGACCGGCGAACTGGTCGACCTCGGCGTCAAGGCGGGCATCGTCGAGAAGTCGGGCGCCTGGTTCTCCTATAACAGCCAGCGCCTCGGGCAGGGCCGCGAGAATGCCAAGTCCTATCTTCGCGACAATCCGGAAACGGCGCGCGAGATCGAACAGTCGCTGCGCCAGAATGCCGGCCTGATCGCCGAGAAGTTCCTGGAGGACGGTGGTCCGGAGCCGGACAGCGACGGCGACGACGCCGCGCTCGGCTAGGACAACTTCCGGAGAGGCGCCGTTCGATCGGTCGGCCTCGCCTGGGGTTCCGGCATCTGAGGACGGCGGTCACGGCCTCGCGTTCTCGTCTCTCTTATTCGTCGTCATCGTGCGGCGTCATCCGCGGCCGCTCCTGCCTGGAGCGGCCGTTTTGCCGTCTGCACGCTCTGCTCTGCCGTCTGCACGCTGGTTTCCTTCTGGAGAGGCGGTCTTGCAGGGCAGCGTCGTTCAAAAATGCGGGTGATTGTTTGCGGGATCGGGAGGTTGCGGGTCGTCCAGCCGGACATGCGGCTGGACAGGCATTTGCGCGAGCGATAAAAGCCTCGGGTTCGCGCGAGCGCCCTGTTTCGATGGACGGCGCCTTTGCGAGTACGATCAACCATCGAGATTGCCCGGAGCCGCTCGTCAGCAGCCGCCAGGGTGCGCAGGGACGAAGGACCAGACATGAGCGGCGTAAACGAGATCCGGTCGACTTTCCTCGACTATTTCAAGACGAACGGCCACACCGTCGTGCCGTCGAGCCCGCTGGTTCCGCGCAATGATCCGACGCTGATGTTCACCAATGCCGGGATGGTGCAGTTCAAGAACGTCTTCACGGGCCTGGAACAGCGCCCCTATTCGACGGCGACCACGGCGCAGAAATGCGTGCGGGCCGGGGGCAAGCACAACGATCTCGACAATGTCGGCTACACCGCGCGCCACCACACCTTCTTCGAGATGCTCGGAAACTTCTCGTTCGGCGACTATTTCAAGGAACGCGCGATCGAGCTGGCCTGGAACCTGATCACCCGCGAGTTCGGCATCGATGCCAAGCGGCTCCTGGTCACGGTCTACCACACCGACGACGAGGCCTTCGGTCTCTGGAAGAAGATCGCCGGCCTGTCGGAAGACCGCATCATCCGCATTCCGACCAGCGACAATTTCTGGGCGATGGGCGATACCGGTCCCTGCGGTCCCTGCTCGGAAATCTTCTACGATCATGGCGACCACATCTGGGGCGGTCCTCCCGGCTCGCCGGACGAGGATGGCGATCGCTTCATCGAGATCTGGAACCTCGTCTTCATGCAGTACGAGCAGGTCACCAAGGAGCAGCGTCTCGACCTGCCACGCCCGTCGATCGATACCGGCATGGGCCTCGAGCGCGTCGCGGCCCTGTTGCAGGGCAAGCATGACAATTACGACATCGATCTCTTCCGCGCGCTGATCTCGGCCTCCGAGGAAGCGACGGGCGTCAAGGCTGAGGGCGACCGGCGTGCCAGCCACCGCGTGATCGCCGATCACCTGCGGTCGGCAGCCTTCCTGATTGCCGATGGCGTGCTGCCGTCGAACGAGGGCCGCGGCTATGTTCTGCGCCGCATCATGCGCCGCGCGATGCGCCATGCCGAACTGCTGGGTGCCCGCGAGCCGCTGATGTGGAAGCTGCTGCCGGCCCTGGTCGGCGAGATGGGCCGAGCCTATCCCGAACTGGTCCGGGCAGAGCCGCTGATCTCGGAAACGCTGAAGCTCGAGGAAACGCGGTTCCGCAAGACGCTCGATCGCGGGCTCGGTCTGCTTGCGGATGCGACGGCCACGCTCGACAAGGGCGACACGCTCGACGGCGAGACGGCGTTCAAGCTTTATGACACCTACGGCTTTCCGCTCGACCTGACGCAGGACGCGCTGCGCGGCCGCGGCATCGGCGTCGACCTCACCGGCTTCACCGACGCCATGCAGCGGCAGAAGGCCGAGGCCCGCGCCAGCTGGTCGGGGTCCGGCGACACGGCGACGGAGACCATCTGGTACGAGCTCAAGGATCGCTTCGGCGCAACGGAGTTCCTCGGCTACGATACGGAGACGGCCGAAGGCGTGGTGCAGGCGCTGGTGCGCGGCGGAGCGCTCGTGGAGGCGGCATCCGTCGGGGAGAGCGTCCAGATCGTCGTCAACCAGACGCCGTTCTACGGCGAGTCCGGCGGCCAGATGGGCGATACTGGCGTCATCGCATCCGATGGTGCACGCCTCGTCGTGACCGACACGCAGAAGCGCGGCGAGGGCGTCTACGTCCATACCGCGACGGTCGAAGAGGGCAGCATCAAGGCCGGCGATGCGGTGGCGCTCACCGTCGATCACGCGCGCCGCGGCCGGCTGCGCGCCAACCATTCGGCCACGCACCTGCTGCACGAGGCATTGCGCGAGGTTCTCGGCACCCATGTGGCGCAGAAGGGGTCGCTCGTCGCGCCCGAGCGCCTGCGGTTCGACGTCTCGCATCCGAAGCCGATGAGCGCCGAAGAGCTGAAGATTGTCGAGAACATGGCCAACGAGATCATCGTCCAGAACACGCCGGTGACGACCCGCCTGATGAGCGTCGACGATGCGATCGCCGAAGGCGCGATGGCGCTGTTCGGCGAAAAATACGGCGACGAGGTTCGCGTCGTGTCCATGGGGCAGGGCGTGCGGGGCACGAAGGCCGGCCGTCCCTATTCGGTCGAACTTTGCGGCGGCACGCATGTCGGTGCAACCGGCGAGATCGGGCTCGTGCGGATTCTCGGTGAAAGCGCCGTCGGTTCGGGGGTTCGCCGCATCGAGGCGCTGACGGGCATCTCGGCGCTCACCTATCTCGCCGAACAGGACGAACGCGTGAAGACGCTGGCGTCTGCCCTCAAGGTTCAGCCCGGCGACCTCATCGGTCGCGTGGAAAGCCTGATGGACGAGCGGCGCAAGCTCGAGCGGGAACTGGGCGATGCGCGGCGCAAGCTCGCGCTTGGCGGTGGCGGCGCCTCCGGCTCTGCCGATGCCGCGCGCGACATCGGCGGCATCAAGTTCCTGGGCAAGGTCGTCACCGGCGTCGATCCCAAGGACCTGAAGGGGCTTGCCGACGACGGCAAGCAGAGCCTCGGCTCCGGCATCGTCGCCTTCATCGGCGTGGCCGACGACGGCAAGGCCAGTGCGGTCATCGGCGTGACGGCGGACCTCGTCACGTCCCACAGCGCCGTGGATCTCGTCCGCATCGCCTCTGCCGCGCTCGGCGGCAAGGGGGGCGGCGGCCGCCCCGACATGGCCCAGGCCGGCGGCCCGGACGGCACCCGTGCCGCGGAAGCCATCGAGGCGGTCGCACGGAGCATCGCCGAGATCGCGGCTGCGGCCTGATCGAAGGGCGGGATCTTGACCATATCGGCCGCCGTCACCGGCGGTCGTTGTCGTCTGCGCAGGTATCGCGCGTGGACGTCATCAGCGAGGATGGGACGGGGCACTGCCGGGCTGAGCGCCGCGTCTCCTCGAAAATCTCAGGGTGATCCGTGGGCACCGGCGCATGCCGTGGTGATTGGCGCATCGCGTTGGCGGACGATTCTGCGCGTTGTCGGTACCTGGTCCGGAGAACCGCCTTGCGCGCCTCGGCCGCCCCGCCCTTATCGCCTTGATTGACGACGGTCTGAAGCGCGTTGAACCGGAAGACGGCCGTGCGTGCCCCATCCTGCGGGGACCAGTTATGATGCCGTATGATGCGTGAAGGCGGTTTCGCCGATTGTCCATCGGAACGTTCTGCGTCAGACCCCCGAGGCGGTGCGGAGGCTGCGTAGCAGACGCGTGGTACCATCGTGTTGGCTGGAGATATCCGCCAGGACATGCGGTCACCCAATTCCCGAGCTTCCCGGACCAAGCGCCTTCGGGCCCTCGCTCGACCTCAATCTTCATGAAGCCACTGAGGTTTTCGACGAAATCACGCGGAGTGCTCCGATGACGTCCGTCTTCCCCGTGAAGTGCAGAGAGAAGGATCCCTTGAAGACCCCTGCACCGAGGCCATGTTCTCAATGGGCGGTTCTCGTCCGCTTTTTCGAAAGACAAGCCGTCGGTTGTCGTCATCAACGGACGGCAGGGCTCTTCGAATGGGGCGCGTTCGGGCCGTGCTTTTAATGCGCGTCGCGTGGAAAAAGGAGTCACGCAATGCGCTTAAGTCCTTGTTTTGATGCACGTCGTTTCCCGAAACCGCTGCACACCTTTGGGCGACATGCATGGGGATCTCGACTGTCAAGATTCGCGATGCGCCTCACATGCTCGGCTGGCGGCGCTCGGGTTCCGCTGCGTGCAGATATCCGGCAAAAACATCCCGCATGGCGGTTGCTTCGATGTCCGGAACGAGCCGCCCAACCTCGCCGCGGTGATAGCCGCCATGCGTGATGACGTGGGCCAGCATCTCTTCGCGCGACATGCGCCCCTTCTGTCCGTCCGTGAAGGTGAAATCGATGCGCTCGTCCAGGTCCGCATCGGTGACGCCGGTGATGTACGCGATGTACCAGGTGTCGATGTCGCGCATGGACTGCGAGAGCTCGTCCAGCGAAGGCGGGACGAGCTGCCAGCTCCCCCTGAAATCGTGGGTGCGTCGCTGAAGATGGGCGGCGAATATCGTGTCGACGAGATGCGCATGATGCAGAACGCGGCGCGCGGCCGTCATCGTATCCGTTGGCACGTCATCCTCGCAGGACGCCAGAGCCCTCAGGATTTCATCGTCACTGCGGTATTTGTAGTGGGCCAGAGCCATCAGAAGAGTCTTTGCTGACATCCGCATCTCCCTCCGCAGTGGACCCAACATGAGCAATGCCTAATGAGAAGTCAATCGCTCCGTCCAGGTAACGGTATCGATTGAGCGTCGTCGAAGGGCGCCTCGGTCCATTCCCCCGTTTCCGATGCCTCGCCGCCTTGTTACGGCTCTAGATGCTTCCGGTACTGAACAAACCCGGAGGCGGCGGCGATGCGGTCGTAGAGGCGGCGGGCGGGAGCGTTGGTGTCCTGCGTCAGCCAGTAGAGGCGACCCGCCTGTTTTTCCCGCGCGAGATCCGCGGTGGCTTCGATGAGGGCGGCGCCCGTGCCCGACCCGCGTCTGGCAGGATCGACGAAGAGATCCTGCAGGTAGCAGGTCCAGTCCGGCAGCCAGCAGGACCGGTGAAAGATGATGTGCGCAAGGCCGATGAGCCGACCTTCGCCGGAGAAGGCACCGAGACCGTGCATCGGCTCTGCGGAATCGAGCAGCCGTTCCCAGGTCAGGTCGTATTGCGCCGCCGGCAGCTCCGTCTCGTAGAACGCGAGATAGGCACGCCACATCGGTTCCCACTCAGCCCGGTCCTGCGCGATCAGGGGCGGATCGTCGGTCGGATTGCTTCGGGCATCGGGACTCCACGGCTGATATGTCATGCGGGAACGCGGAGCGCCGAGGATGCCGTCTCCTCGTGCGCTGTGTGAGAGACGTTCTCTATGTGATTCCGCCCAATGTTATTTCATAGAACACGTATATATCCTGAGAAGGCGTGGCCTAAACGAAAGAACCCGGCGGTGAGCCGGGTTCCGATGTTTTCCAGACCTGTTCGACCGTCGATCAGGCCGCCATGGCCTTGCGCAGGTTCTCGTCGATCTTGTCGAGGAAGCCGGTGGTCGACAGCCAGGGCTGGTCGGGACCGATGAGGAGCGCGAGATCCTTGGTCATGTAGCCGTTCTCGACGGTCTCGATGCAGACGCGCTCCAGCGTGTCGGCAAATCGCGTCAGCTCTGCATTGCCGTCAAGCTTGGCGCGGTGGGCGAGACCACGCGTCCAGGCGAAGATTGAGGCGATCGAGTTGGTCGAGGTTTCCTCGCCCTTCTGGTGCTGGCGGTAATGGCGCGTGACCGTGCCGTGGGCGGCTTCGGCTTCGACCGTCTGGCCATCCGGCGTCATCAGGACCGAGGTCATCAGGCCGAGCGAGCCGAAGCCCTGCGCCACGATGTCGGACTGGACGTCGCCGTCATAGTTCTTGCAGGCCCAGACGTAGCCGCCGGACCACTTGAGCGCCGAGGCGACCATGTCGTCGATCAGGCGATGTTCGTACCAGATCTTGGCTTCCTTGAACTTGTCCGCGAATTCCTTCTCGAAGACCTCCTGGAAGATGTCCTTGAAGCGGCCGTCATAGACCTTGAGGATGGTGTTCTTGGTGGACAGATAGACCGGCACGCCGCGCTGCAGGCCGTAGTTCAGCGATGCACGGGCGAAATCGGTGATCGATTCGTCGAGGTTGTACATGCCCATGGCCACGCCGGCAGCCGGCGCGTCGTAGACTTCGTGCTCGATTTCCGTGCCGTCGTCGCCGACGAACTTCATCGTCAGCTTGCCCTTGCCGGGGAACTTGAAATCGGTCGCGCGGTACTGGTCGCCGAAGGCATGACGGCCGACGATGATCGGCTTGGTCCAGCCGGGGACGAGACGCGGCACGTTCTTGCAGATGATCGGCTCGCGGAAGATGACACCGCCGAGAATGTTGCGAATCGTGCCGTTCGGCGACTTCCACATCTTCTTGAGGCCGAATTCCGCGACGCGGGCTTCGTCCGGGGTGATGGTGGCGCACTTGACGCCGACGCCGTGCTTCTTGATGGCGTTGGCAGCGTCGATCGTGACCTTGTCGTCGGTTGCATCGCGGTTTTCCATGCCGAGATCGTAGTATTCAAGGTCGATGTCCAGATAGGGGTGGATCAGCTTGTCCTTGATGAACTGCCAGATGATGCGGGTCATCTCGTCGCCGTCGAGTTCGACGACGGGGTTGGCAACCTTGATCTTGGTCATGAAAACGTGCCTCGTAGCTTGGAATGGGGCTCGATGGTGTGAATGCCCCCGTTTGCGGAACGGACGATAGCTGGCGCTATAGCATTGGCAAGGCCGAAGGCAAAGGCCCCAGAACGGCCGGCGGGTGCGAAAACATGGGCGGGTTTTGCGATCTTTTCGTTTGAAAACAGGCGACCAGCGGGTCGGGCATGATGGTGGATATCTCGTCTCTTCGCGACCGGTTGCTGGCGAACGACCCGGCCTTTTCACGGCTGCGGACCGGGCTCCGGGTGACGCTGAGCGTCTGCCTCTCCGTGGCCCTGCTGGCGGCGCTGCAGGGTTTCTGGCTTCCTCTGCCCAAGGCTGCCTATGCGCTCGCCATCACGCTGTCGATCCAGAGCGGTCTGTCGGTCAAGGACACCACGCTGCACGACCAGTTCGTGACGCGGCTTCTCGGCTGCGGCCTCTGCGTTGCGGTCGTCGGGCTTGCGGCTCTCCTCGAGGGCACGCGGCTGGTCTCGGACCTCGTCTTCCTCGTGCTGATCTTCGCGGCGACCTATGCCAGACGCTTCGGGCCCCGCGGTTTCGCGCTCGGCATGTTCGCCTTCATGTCCTACTTCATCGGCGCCTACCTGCGGCCGGCGCTGCCGGACCTGCCGGCGACGGCGCTCGGGCCGCTGACGGCGCTTCTGGTCGGGCAGGGGGTTCGCCGCTTCGTCCTTGCGGAGGACTGGCGGCTCGATCTCGTCCGGTCCGTCGCCGCCGTGGAAACACGGATCGACCGCATTCTCGCGCAGCTGTCCTCTGCGCGCGGCGCGAACGACGCGCGGATGTGGCCAGCGACCGATCGGTCGAAGACGGACCGGCATGTCGAGCGGCTGAAGGATGCCGTTCTGATGGCCGAGAGCTTCGTCCCGGCACGCCCGGAGACGGATGGCCGCCATGACGCCGAGCGGGACGACCCGCGTCGGAGCGCGGTGACGATCGCGCTGTTCGAGGCGCATGTCGTCGCGGAAAGCCTCGTCATGCTCTCGCGGCAGGCGGCGCTACCGGCGCCCCTGATCGCTGCGCTGCAGAAGGGCTCCCGGGAGGCGGTCGAACGGCATGCAAGGCGCGCGGGGCATTCCGCAGGGGAAGATCCCGATCGGCTCGAGGCCATCGACGCCTGCCTGTCGCTCGACGCGGTGCGCCGCAGGCTTGCGGGTGCGGTGTCCGAGCTCGTCTCGGCGCCGGACGGTGCGCCAACGGCAAAGCCGGGTCCGGCCGAGCCCGGTGCGGCCACGACATCCGGCATCTCGCTGGACGATCCGGCGGTGCGGCGCGCGATCCAGATCACGCTCGCGTCTGCGATCGCCATGGTCTTCGGGCTGATGCTGTCCCGGGAGCGATGGTTCTGGGCCGTGCTCTCGGCCTTTCTCGTCTTCACCAACACGCGCTCGCGCGGGGATACGGCGATGCGTGCCGTGCAGCGGTCGATCGGGACCTTCTTCGGGATCACGGTCGGCCTCGTCGCTGCAAGCTTGCTGCAGACGATGACATCCGTCATTCTGGGGCTGGCCGCGGTCTGCGTCTTTCTCGCCTTCTACCTCCTGGCTGTCTCCTATGCGGCCATGACCTTCTTCGTGTCGATCGTGCTTGCCCTGGTCTATAGCCTGATCGGCAGCCTGACGCTGAACGTGCTCGTGCTCCGGCTCGAAGAAACGGTGATCGGTTCGCTCGCCGGGCTTGCGGTGGCCTTCCTCGTCTTTCCGTCCCGCACCGACGCCTTGGCGGGCGAGGCGCTGCGGCACTGGTGTACCGCCCTGCGGCGTCTTCTGCACGACGCCGCCGAGGGACGCAGCGGCTTCGATCTCATCCACGGCTCGCAGGTTCTGGAGCAGGCGTATGCGGAGCTCGCCTCCGTCGTCCGACCGCTCGGCTCTCCCTGGCAGCTCGTGACCCGGCCGGGCGTCGTTCGCCAGACCCTGATGACGCTGATGACGGCGACTTACTGGGCGCGCACCTTTGCCGGCGGGCTGGCCGCAGCGCCCGTCGGGAAGCTCTCATCACGAGACGAGGCCTCGAGGGAAGAGGACAAGTCCGCGGAGGACGGTCGGGAAGCCTGCGATCCTTCCGAGGACCGGATGGCGTTTCTGGTGGCGGAGGCGCTGGCCGCCGTCGATCGGATCGAGGCGAGGGGCGGCAGCTTATTTTTGACGAAGCGCCCGTCGCTGCCGCGCAAGCGCCGTCATTTCCGCCTATCGCGGCCATCGTCCCTTGTCGGCCTGGAAATGATCGCGCAGACACTGTCGCGATTGGAGCCCGCGCCGCAGGCGGAGGACGCGCCACAGACACCCCCGCGAGACGGTCCGGGGACGCACCAGGAGAGCCTTGCGTGAAACGATCCATTTCCTTTCTTCTATTCGTGACCGCATCCGCCATCGTGGCGACGACGTTGACCGCCAGGGCGGCACAGGCCGCCGATGTGACGGCGCCGGTCAAGGAAATCATGGCCGAAGCGCAGAATGGCTGGTCGGAAACGCCGGTGGGCGAACCGCGGGACTATTTCGACGACGAGCGCCTGAACCGGATCTACAGCCGGGATTTTACCCGCGTCTACAAGGACGCGACCCGGTTTCCGGCTTTCGAAGACGGCGATTCCCCGCTTGATTACGATCCGATCGTCAGCGGGCAGGACAGCTGCTCGCTGAAGGACGTCAAGATCGTGCCGGCGGCGCCTGTCGATGCCCGCGCGGACGTCGCGGTCACCTTCGACAATGTGTCCTGCCTCGAGGATCCCGGCGAGCGCAAGCCGGCCGAACTGCACTTCATCGTCGTCGAGGAGAACGGAAAGCCCGTGATCGACGATATCCTGCGCGGCGGCGAGCAGGGGTCGCTCAAGAACGAACTCGCCGCGATTGCCGCCCAAGGCGCACAGTAGGCGGCGTCTTTCAAAATCTGCCGATCTGTGCGACGTAGCGGCAAACGAGGACGGCTGCAGGACAACGCGGCATCGGGGGTCGGCCGTGCGGTGCCCGCCCTATCGCGCACGCAGAAACGCCGCGCACGCAGGAAACGAGGACGATATGGCAGGCACGAACAGCGAGCGCCCGCTTCTGGCGGAAGGACCGGCGATCATTCTGGTTCATCCGCAGCTGGGCGAGAACATCGGCATGGTGGCGCGGGCGATGGCGAACTTCGGCCTCGTCGAACTCCGCCTGGTCAACCCGCGCGATGGATGGCCGAGCGAAAAGGCGCAGGCCGCCGCAAGCCGCGCCGATCACGTCATCAATCAGGCCAAGCTCTACGAAACCACGGAGGAGGCGGTCGCCGACCTCAATTTCGTCTATGCGACGACGGCACGGGACCGTTACGGCTACAAGCCGGTGCGCGCGCCGGGCGTTGCGGCGGAGACGCTGCGCGGGCGCTTCTCACGTGGCGAGAAGACCGGCATCCTTTTCGGGCGCGAGCGTACGGGCCTGACCAATGAGGAGATCGCGCTGGCCGACGAGATCGTGACCTTTCCGGTCAATCCCGCCTTTGCCTCGCTCAATCTGGCGCAGGCCGTGCTTTTGATGTCGTACGAGTGGATGAAGACGTCCATGGCGTCGGAGGATGAGACCTCGTTCCAGGCGCTGCCACAGCAGCCGGCGACCAAGACGGATCTGCAGGGCTTGTTCGACCATGTCGAGGAGGCGCTCGACGCCCGCGGCTACTTCCGCCCGCTCGCCAAGCGTCCGAAACTCGTGGACAACCTGCGCGCCGTGCTGACGCGGCCGGGTTTCAGCGCCACGGAAATCCGCGTCGTTCGCGGCGTCATCTCGTCGCTCGACCGGTTTACCCGGGAAACGCCGCGCGGTGCGGGCGCACCGGCCGACGGACGGAGCGGGGCCGGCCGGACGGTGGCGCCGGAAACGACGATGCCAGACGAGAGCGAAGGCTGACATGAAGCCCGTCCTCGTCTTCGACAGCGGTATCGGCGGTCTGACCGTGCTGCGCGAGGCGCGCGTGCTGATGCCGGAGCGGCATTTCGTCTATGTCGCGGATGATGCCGGTTTTCCCTATGGCGGCTGGACGGACGAGGCGGCGCTGAAGACGCGCATCGTCGGTCTCTTCGCCGATCTGATCGCCCAGCACGACCCGGAGGTCTGCATCGTCGCCTGCAACACGGCGTTCACGCTGGTGGGGGCGGACCTGCGTGCCGCGTTTCCGCAGATGCGCTTCGTCGGCACCGTTCCCGCGATCAAGCCGGCGGCGGAACGCACCCGGTCCGGCATGGTCACCGTGCTCGCGACGCCCGGCACGGTCAAGCGCGCCTATACGCGCGACCTCATCCAGTCGTTTGCCGCGCAGTGCGATGTGCAGTTGGTGGGGTCGCAGCCGCTGGCCGCCATGGCGGAGGCCTATGTGCGCGGCGAGACGCTCGAGGATGCGGCCGTGCTGAGGGAGATCGCGCCCTGCTTCCAGGAGGCCGGAGGCCGTCGCACGGATATCGTCGTCTTGGCCTGCACGCATTATCCCTTCATGGCCAATCTCTTCCGCAAGCTGGCGCCCTGGCCTGTCGACTGGCTGGATCCGGCGGAGGCGATCGCGCGGCAGGCTCGCCGGCTGGTGCCCGCGGCCGAGAGCTACGTGCCGCTGACGGGCATCGACCCGGCCATCTTCACCTCGGCCGCCCCGGATTTTTCGACCCGGCGGCTGCTGCAGGGATTCGGGCTGACGGTGTCACCGCCGCTTTAGCTGTGGGTTGCGCCCGATGGCGGGCGCAGCACGGCGGAAATTCTGATAGACCTGCAGGCTGGCGGCGTGGCGGCGCGGCAATTCGGATGAGAACGAGGGTTTCATGAAGGTCGGCATCGACATGGGGACGGCGCTCGACGGCAAGTCCGTACCGCTCGATATCGAGGAACTGCTGGCGACGCGGCTTCTGGTGCAGGGCAATTCCGGCTCCGGAAAGTCGCATCTCCTGCGGCGTCTCCTCGAGCAGTCCGCACCCTGGGTCCAGCAGTGCATCATCGATCCGGAAGGCGACTTCGTCACGCTGGCCGACAAGTTCGGCCATGTGGTCGTCGAGGGCGAACGCACGGAAGCGGAACTGGTGGGTATCGCCTCGCGCATCCGCCATCACCGCGTCTCCTGCGTGCTCTCGCTCGAAGGGCTCGACATCGAGCAGCAAATGCGCACGGCCGGCCTGTTTCTCAACGCGCTTTTCGACGCCGACCGCGAGTTCTGGTACCCGATCCTCGTGGTGGTCGACGAGGCGCAGCTCTTTGCGCCGTCGGTCGGCGGGGACGTGACCGAGGAGGTGCGCAAGCTCTCGCTCGGTGCGATGACCAACCTTATGTGCCGTGGCCGCAAGCGCGGCCTGGCGGGTGTGATCGCGACGCAGCGGCTGGCCAAGCTGGCCAAGAACGTGGCGGCGGAAGCATCCAACTTCCTGATGGGGCGCACCTTTCTCGATATCGACATGGCACGCGCCGCCGATCTCCTGGGCATGGACCGGCGCACGGCGGAGATGTTCCGCGACCTCAAGCGCGGATCCTTCGTGGCGCTTGGCCCGGCCCTGTCGCGCCGGCCGTTGCCCGTAACGATCGGAACGGTCGAGACCTCGGCGCGCTCCACCAGCCCGATGCTGACGCCGCTTCCGGAGGCTGTCGCGGATGTCGAGGATCTGATCTTCACGCCCGACCCGGACGAACTGACCCGGCCGCTGACACGCCGTGTCGCGCCGGCGCCTCGGCCGGCGACCGATATCCTGGCGGAGCTCTCGCGTCCGCGTCCGGAGCCTGTCGCGCCCGTCGAGGCGCGCCCGCAACAGCCGGACATGCCGCCGGCCGACCGGGAGGCGCTGCTGGACCAGATCCTTTCTGAAATCCTCGACCATCCCGGCGCGGCCTTCCGGGCCGATGCGGAGCTGTTCCAGGATTTTCTGGTGCGCTGCCGGATCAGACGGGTGCCGGGTGCGGCCCTGTCGCTGCCGGCGTTCCGCCGCAAGATGGCGATCAGCCGCTCCGGCGTCGATGCCGAAACGGCGGCAAGCGATGCGTGGAAAACCGCCCTCGATCTTTCGCGGCAGGTCACGGAAGATCTGCAGGGCGTGTTCCTCAACGTGGCGCAGGCGGCGCTGCGGGGGCAGTCATGCCCGTCCGACCTGATGATCGCGCGGGCGTATGGCACGCATTCGGCCAGACGCGCCCGCCGCCTTCTCGGCTATTTCGAGGAGCAGGGGCTGATCGTCGTCCATGGCGACGCGGCAGGACGCCGGATCGTCGCCTTTCCCGATCTGAGTGCCGAGACGGCGCCCGGCGACCCGAACGCCGCCCTGGAGATGGACGAGCGCAGCGCCGCGGAGTAAACGTGAGCCTGTGGATACCCGAACGTCTTCGGCGCCGCCGAGGGCCGTTTCGACATGGATATAACGGTTGCGGGGCGGCGGGCTTTCGATGCCGCGGGCCGAGACAACGGGTGTCTGTGCTCGGCTGGGGGCCCACGGTTTCACAAGCGCAGGGTTTCACGAGCGCAGGCTTTCACGATTGCGGGGAGCAGGATCGAACGGGCGGGTTGCGTCCTGCCTTGTCCGCGCGCCGACCAGGTTGACAAGTCTGTGGCTTGCCCCTAAACACCGCGACAACGCCGGGCCGAAACGCCCGGTGTTTTATTTGACATGTCCCGTGGCGTCTCCCTTAGCTTTATGTGAGATACCTGTCAGAACAGCGCAAGCGGTTCAGAGGAGGGCGTGTTTCCTTCATCCTGTCCGGCAACGGACGGGTGCAACGTTTTGAAAGGAAATGCGATGAGCAAGCGCGAATCGTCCAAGTACAAAATCGACCGCCGGATGGGCGAAAACATCTGGGGTCGTCCGAAGTCCCCGGTCAACCGCCGTGAATACGGCCCCGGCCAGCACGGCCAGCGCCGCAAGTCCAAGCTGTCGGACTTCGGTGTCCAGCTGCGCGCCAAGCAGAAGCTCAAGGGCTACTACGGCGATATCCGCGAGAAGCAGTTCCGCGCGATCTACGACGAAGCCAACCGCCGCAAGGGCGATACCTCGGAGAACCTGATCGGTCTGCTCGAATCGCGTCTCGACGCGATCGTGTACCGCGCCAAGTTCGTTCCCACGGTCTTTGCTGCCCGTCAGTTCGTCAATCACGGCCACGTCTCGGTCAACGGCGTTCGCGTCAACATCGGTTCCTATCGCTGCAAGGTCGGCGACGTGATCGAGGTTCGCGAGAAGTCCAAGCAGCTGGTCATGGTTCTGGAAGCCGTGAGCCTCGCCGAGCGTGACGTTCCCGACTACATCGAAGTCGACCACAACAAGATGGTTGCAACCTTCGCGCGCATCCCGGGCCTTGCCGACGTGCCTTACGCCGTCATCATGGAACCGAACCTCGTCGTCGAATTCTATTCGCGATAAGCGATCGTTCCGGCTTCGGCCTTGCACAATCGGAAAAAAGCCGCTCCATTCGGGGCGGCTTTTTTCATGCGGAAACGGTCAGGCAACGACGTGAGGACCCCATGTCGGATACGGAATCTCTCGACCTGCAGTCGGTGCTCGACGACATCTATGCCGCCATCGCGCCACGTCGCGGCGAGGGAAAAGTGGCGGACTACATCCCCCAGCTGGCGCGAATCGACCCCCAGCGCTTCGGGATGACGATCGCGACCGTCGATGGGCCGGTCTATTCCGTCGGTGATGCCCAGATCCCGTTTTCGATCCAGAGCATTTCCAAGGTCTTCACGCTGACGCTGGCGCTCGGCAAGCACGGGGAGCGCCTCTGGTCGCGGGTGGGGCGGGAGCCGTCCGGCACTGCCTTCAACTCCATCGTGCAGCTGGAGCAGGAGGGCGGGAAGCCGCGCAATCCCTTCATCAATGCGGGTGCCATTACGATCAGCGACCTCATCCTCGCCGGGCATACGCCGCGGGAGGTGATCGGCGAAATCCTGCGGTTCATGCGGATGCTTGCCGACGACGAGGACATCTCGATCGATCCGCAGGTGGCGAAATCGGAAGCCGCGACGGGGTTCCGCAATGCCGCACTCGCCAATTTCATGCGCTCGTTCGGCAAGCTCGATCACCCTGTCGATCACGTTCTGGGCGTCTATTTCCACCACTGCGCCATCGCCATGACCTGCGTCCAGCTGGCAAAGGCGGGCCTCTTCCTGGCCAATAACGGCCAGCAGCCGGGAACCGGCCATTCCATCGTCTCCCGCCAGCGCGCGCGGCGCATCAATGCCCTGATGCTGACCTGCGGCCACTATGACGGCTCGGGCGACTTTGCCTATCATGTCGGTCTTCCCGGCAAGAGCGGCGTCGGCGGCGGCATCATGGCCGTGGCGCCGGGGAAGGCCTCGGTCGCCGTCTGGTCGCCCGGGCTGAACGAGAACGGCAACTCGCAGCTGGGCTCAGTGGCGCTGGAGATGCTCGCAAACCGCACCGGATGGTCCGTGTTCGGCGCCTGACACGCGCCCGTACCGATTTGTCTTGATCTTGCCACGCAGGGCGGGCAAGGCAGGCCGTCCATACGTATTCGTGGCCGTCGGCGTTGTCGAACAACGCCCCTGCCGGAAAGCCTTGTTCGATGACATCTCAATCCACGCTGCTTCGCGACGACGAAGGTTCGCCGACTGCGCCTGCAACCGAGCTGCCGGCGATCTTTCACGGCATGCCGGACAGCGTCAGCTTCAACAAGCTGCGCAAGCGGCTGTTGCGCAATGTGCGCCAGGCGATTGACGATTTCGGCATGCTGAACGGCCAGAAGCGGTGGCTGATCGGCGTCTCCGGCGGCAAGGACAGCTACAGCCTCCTGGCGCTGCTCATCGACCTCCAGTGGCGCGGCCTGCTGCCCGTCGACCTGATCGCCTGCAATCTCGACCAGGGTCAGCCGAATTTTCCAAAGCATGTCCTGCCGGATTACCTGCGGTCCATTGGCGTCGCCCACCGCATCGAGTACCGCGACACCTATTCCATCGTGAAGGAAAAGGTGCCGGCCGGCGGCACCTATTGCGCGCTGTGCTCCCGTCTGCGGCGCGGCAATCTCTACCGCATCGCCCGGGAGGAGGGCTGCGACGCGCTCGTGCTCGGTCATCACCGCGAAGACATTCTGGAAACCTTCTTCATGAACTTCTTTCATGGCGGGCGGCTGGCGACGATGCCGGCCAAGCTCGTCAATGACGAGGGCGACCTGACGGTGCTGCGTCCCCTGGCCTACGCGGCGGAAGACGATCTCGCGAAATTCGCCGCCGCGATGCAGTTCCCGATCATTCCCTGCGACCTCTGCGGCTCGCAGGACGGCCTGGAGCGCAATGCGATGAAGGCGATGCTGGCCGATATCGAGGCGCGCATGCCGGGCCGCAAGGACACGATGCTGCGGGCGCTCGGCCATGCCAATCCGTCGCATCTGCTCGATCCGAAGCTCTTCGACTTCCAGTCGCTGACGACCCAGAAACCCATGACAACGGAACCCCACCCATGACCCGCGAGATCGACATTGCCGGACTGGCCAACCTGCTGCAGGAGGCCGCCGCGATCGAAATCCTGCCGCGCTTCCGCAATCTTTCGAGCGGCGACGTGCGGATGAAGACCGAAGCGATCGATCTCGTCACCGAGGCCGACGAAGCCGCGGAGCGCCTGATCAAGGCGCGCATCGGCGATATCGTGCCTGGCGCCCTGTTCATCGGCGAGGAGTCGGTGGCTGCCGATCCGGCCTTGCTCGGCCAGCTTGCGGGCGCCGATCTCGCCGTGATCGTCGATCCGATCGATGGCACCTTCAACTACGCGGCCGGCCTGCCGCTCTTCGGCGTGATGGCCAGCGTGGTCGCCGGTGGCGAAACGATCGCGGGGATCATCTACGACCCCATGGGCAACGACTGGGTGATCGCCGAGAAGGGCTCGGGCGCCTGGGCGTGCCGCGCAGACGGATCGCAGGACCAGCTGTCGGTCACGCCGGCGCCATCGACGCTGGAGGATCTCGTCGGCTGCGCTTCGACGGGCTTTTATCCGCCGGAAGACCGCCGCACCGTCATGGGCAACATGGCGCGGGTGCGGATTGCCACCAGCTACCGATGTGCGGCCCATGAATACCGGGCGTTCTCCGCCGGCCACTTCCACTTCCTCATGTATCAGAAGCTGATGCCGTGGGATCATCTGGCGGGATGCCTGATCGCCGAGGAGGCGGGCGCTTATGTGCGCCGCTTCGACGGTTCGCGCTACCAGCCGCAGCACGTCGACGGCGGCCTGCTCGTGACGTCCGACGAGGCAAGCTGGCATGCGTTGCGCGAGAAGGTCTTCACGGTCTGATCTTCGCATCGGTGTGAAGCGCGAAAGGGCAGCCAACGGGCTGCCCTTTTTGCGTCGCGGTGTCGAGTGGTTCAGTGCCCGCCCATGCCCGGTTCCATGTCCGGCTCGTCGCCCGGATGGGTGAACAGCTGGCCGCGTTCGGCCCAGAAGACAGCCAGGATGGTGAAGAGGCCGAAGAGGGCGAAGCCAACGAAAAGCGGGCGCACCGTCCCGTCGAACATCTGGCCGATCATGCCGCCGAGGAGGGCGCCGCCCGTTGTGGAGACGAAGCCGGTGACGGCGGTGGCCGTGCCGGCAATGTGCCCCATGGGCTCGAGGCAGATGGCGGTGAAGTTCGTCGTGATGACGGCGAAGAACATCAGCATGACGCTGAGCATCAGATAGGTGAAGAGGAAGGACGGCGTGCCGAACAGCGCAACCGCGACGGCCAGCATCCCGAGCAGGGTAAAGACGATCATGCCGGCATGCGAGATGCGGCGCATGCCGAAGCGGCGGACGAAGTAGCCATTGGCGAAGTTCGCGACCGCGATGCCGGAGGCCGTTCCCGCGAAAGCGATCGGCAGCCAATCCCCGAGCCCGTAGACCGTCCCGAAAATCTGCTGCACGGTGACGATGAACGTGCAGATGACGGCGGTGAACAGCGTGAGGCCGAGCATGTAGCCGCAGGTGACGCGATTGGTCAGGACCGTGCGGAAGCCGCCGGAAATGGCCGCGACCGACAGGGGCAGACGCTCCGCCACAGGCAGCGATTCCCGCATGCGCATGCTCGCCCAGACGAAGAGAATGGCGCCGATCACGCCGAGCAGCAGGAAGATCCAGTGCCAGTCGGCATAGGTGAGGACGGCCTGGCCGAAGGACGGCGCGAGGATGGGCACCAGCATGAAGACGATCATGATGTAGGACATGACCCGCGCCATCTCCCGACCGTCGAAGCAGTCGCGCGTGATGGCGGTCGTCGTGATGCGGATGGCCGCCCCGCCGACGCCCTGCGCGAAGCGGAAGGCGAGGAGGGCGGTGAAGCTCTCCGTCCAGGCGGCGGCAAAGGTCGTGACCGTGAAGATGGCCAGACCGAGCAGCAGGATGGACCGCCGGCCGAACGCATCCGCAAGGCTGCCGAAGACGAGCTGGGCGAAGCCGAAGCCGAAGAAGTAGACGGCGATCACGAGCTGCGCATCGTTCGCATTGGTGACGTTGAGGGAGCTTGCAATATGCGGCAAGGCGGGGAGCATGCTGTCGATGGCGATCGCGATGCTCGCCGTCATCAGGGCGATGGTGACGACGAACTCGCGGAAACCGAGTCCGATGCGTTGCGAGCCTTGCGGCAGTGGTGGCAGAGGGGGCGTGGACATACGGGACTCGATTTCTGGCGGTGACGGGTCAGCCGGCGGGGTGATGGTGATCGGAGGAAAACAGGCGGCCGCGCTCGGCGAGAAGCACGAAGAAGAGGCCGATGATGGCGACCGAGAGGAAGCCGAATGCGAGCGGCGTCACCGTGCCGTCGAAGGCCTGGCCGATCATCGCGCCGATCAGCGCACCGCCGATGGTCTGCATGAAGCCGATCACGGACGAGGCTGTTCCCGCGACATGGCCGAGCGGCTCCATCGCCATGGCATTGAAGTTGGCGCCGATCAGCCCGAACTGGAACATGGCGCTGCCGTAGAGGATGGCGAACAGCCAGAACGGCAGGAAGCCTGCCGCAGAAAAGACCGCCCAGACGGCGCTCGCGACGACGAAGAGCAGCAGCGCGATGTGGGATACGCGGTGCATGCCGTATCGGCCGACGAGGCGCGAATTCGTGAAGGATGCCACGGCCATCAGGCCGGCGAAGCAGGCAAAGACCAGCGGGAAATAATTGCCGAGGCCAAACACGCCGACCATGACCTGCTGGGCCGAATTGATGAAGCCGAACAACGCGCCGAAGATGAAGGAGATGGCGAGCGCGTAACAGAGCGCCGTGCGGTTGCCGAGCACGATGGCGAAGGAGGCTGCGATGCCCTTGACCGTGAACGGGCGACGGCGCTCGTCCGTCAGCGTTTCCGGCAGATACAGCATGACGAGGACCGTCGCGAAGGTCGCATAGACGGCGATGACCAGGAAGATCATGTGCCACTCGGCAAAGAGCATGACGAGCTGGCCGATGCTCGGCGCGATGACCGGCACGACCATGAAGACCATCATGACGAGGGACATGACCTCTGCCATCATGCGCCCGCCGTAGATGTCGCGCACGATGGACACGCTGATGACGCGTGTGGCGGCCGCGCCGAGGCCCTGCACGAAGCGCAGCGCCAAGAGAGCGCCGAAGCTTGGAACGAAGACGATGGCGAGCGCGCACAGCGCGTAGATCATGAGGCCGGCGATCAGCGGCACCTTGCGGCCGAACCGGTCGGAGAGCGGCCCGAAGAACAGCTGGGCGCTGCCCATGCCGATCAGGTAGGAGGTGATCACGAATTGGCGGCTGTTCTCATCGACCACGCCGAGGCTTTGCCCGATCTGCTGCAGGCCGGGCAGCATCATGTCGATCGACAAGGCGTTGATCGACATCAGCATGGCCATGATGGTGATGAACTGGCCCTTCGACAACGGCATCGCGATAGCGGATTCCGGAGCGGCGGTCTCGGTCGTGGACGTCATTCTCAAGTGTCCTTCCATCCCGCCGCTGCGCGGCAGGCGATCCGACAGGAGCACGCAGCAGCGCCGCGCATCGGCCGGACGTTCGGCCATAGGTCACGCGCGATCCCCAGGATCTCCGGCCTATAGCGCTTTAATACGAAATCTGCCGGAAGCCGGCAAAGATGGGAGGCGTCGCTGCTGCCCGGTCATTCTCGGAGGAGGCCGGGTCAACGCGTGATTCGGAACCCGACGCCGAGCATATCGCGCGCCTCCGGGCTTCGATAGCGCAATCCGGCAACAGAATGGTGACGACTTACTTTGAGGGACCATCTTTTGACGCGGCGGCGAAAACGTCGCGCATGGCGCGCGCTTCACGAGCCGCGAACAGACGAGCGGTCCTCAAACAACGACCCCGGCGCAGGGCCGGGGATCGGAGCATTTCAGACGCAGGCCTTATCAGGCCGAGGCTTTGACCTCGACGCCGTTTTCCTGGAGATGGGTCTGGAGTTCGCCGGCCTGGAACATTTCGCGGACGATGTCGCAGCCGCCGATGAACTCGCCCTTGACGTAGAGCTGGGGAACTGTCGGCCAGTTCGAATAATCCTTGATGCCCTGACGCAGGTCCGCATCGGCCAGCACGTTGACGCCCTTGTAGTCGACGCCGAGGTAATCGAGAATCTGCACGACCTGACCGGAGAAGCCGCACTGCGGAAACTGCGGGGTGCCCTTCATGAAAAGCACGATGTCGTTGGTCTTGACCTCATTGTCGATGAAATCGGTGATACCGCTCATACTGGAATTCCTTCTCTGTCCCGTTTCAAGGACGGGTGTCGATAACCCTTCACATAGCATGCCGCCACGCAGGTTTCACCCGTTGTGGCAAAAAAACTGGGTGACATTTCCGCCCGGCAGGCTTTGCCTCTCGTCGCCCGAACGCGGTTCAGCCCCGCTTCTGCTTGCTGCGCGCGGCCGCTGTCCGCTTGCGGCTCACCTGCTTCTTCGGCGCCACGGCCTTGACGATGGCCTCCTTGACGAGGTCGGTGACCATGCCGGTCGGCGTGCGGGCTTGCCGTTTCGCGCGTTTCGTCGGGCCGGTGCCGCTCTTCTTCAGGATCTCCTTCAAGACGCCGTCGACCACGCCGGCCATCAGGAGCTTGATCAGGCCTGCCACGCGCTTACTCCGGGATCGAGGTTTGCAGCGCCAGGGCATGGAGCACGCCGCCCATGTTGCCCTGAAGCGCGTTGTAGACCATCTGGTGCTGCTGCACGCGGCTCTTGCCACGGAACGCCTCGGCCACGACCTCGGCGGCATAATGATCGCCGTCGCCGGCGAGATCGCGGATTGTGACCTGCGCGCCGGGAATGCCGGTTCTGATCATGTCTTCGATATCGCCCGGTTTCATCGGCATGTGGTGTCCTCCTTGTTCCCGTGCCCGCTCGACCGTTCGGTCTGCCCTGGCTTATTCGGTCGCCGGCAGTGCGCCGGACATGAAGTCAGGGAACCACGATTCATGGGCCTTTTGCAATCGTTCGATCGGCACGGCGCGCGCCGTTCCGAGCGTCACGGTTGCGCCGCCCGTGCGGCCGATGACGGGCGCGTGAACGCCGCGGAGTTCGGCGATCTTCTGGATTTCCTCCACGTCGTCCGCCTTGACCGTCACGACGTAGCGGGCCTGGTCCTCGCCGAAGAAGACGGGGATCGGATCGCGGCCCTCGACCGGATCGATGACGGCGCCGATATCGGAGGCGATCGCCATTTCGGCAACCGCCAGGGCAAGGCCCCCCGACGAGCAGTCATGCACGGCGGTTGCAAGGCGATCGCGGATGAGTTCGCGGACGAAGTCGCCCGACCTGCGCTCGAGCGCAAGATCCACAGACGGCGGCGGACCATCGGTGCGGCCGTGAATGTCGCGCAGATAGACCGACTGGGCGAGGTGGGTGCCGAGCTCGACCGGTGCGCCGACCAGCAGGATCGTCTGGCCTTCCGCGGCAAAGCGGATGCGCGCCATCGTCGACCAGTCGTCGATCAGGCCGACGCCCGCAATCGTCGGGGTCGGCAGGATCGCCTGGCCATGCGTTTCATTGTAGAGAGAGACGTTGCCGGAGACGATCGGGAAGTCGAGTGCCCGGCAGGCTTCGCCGATGCCCTTGATGGCGTGGACCAGCTGGCTCATGATCTCCGGCTTTTCCGGATTGCCGAAATTCAGGTTGTCCGTGGCGGCCAGCGGCAGGGCGCCGGTGGCGGTCATGTTGCGCCAGCATTCGGCAACAGCCTGCTTGCCGCCTTCGAAGGCGTCGGCCTCGACATAGCGGGGCGTCACGTCGGACGAGAAGGCCAGAGCCTTGGTGGCGTGGCCCTCGACGCGGACGACGCCGGCATCGCCGCCCGGCAGCTGCAGCGAGTTGCCCTGGATCAGCGTGTCGTACTGCTCGTAGACCCAGCGGCGCGAGGCATTGTTGGGAGATCCCACGAGCGTCAGCAAGGCCTCGGCGATATCGGCCTGGGGAATGTCGTCGGCGGCCAGCGGAGCCGGCACCTTTGCCGGTGTCCAGGGACGGTCGTATTCCGGCGCCTCGTCGCCCAGTTCCTTGATCGGCAGGTTGGCGACCTCCTCGCCCTGGTGCAGCACCCGGAACCGCAGGTCGTCCGTCGTCTTGCCGACGATGGCGAAATCCAGACCCCATTTCACGAAGATCGCC
This sequence comes from Rhizobium sp. Leaf384, assembly GCF_001424065.1. Classification (GTDB taxonomy): domain Bacteria; phylum Pseudomonadota; class Alphaproteobacteria; order Rhizobiales; family Rhizobiaceae; genus Ferranicluibacter. The sequence continues at coordinate 672,236 of NZ_LMQE01000005.1, read as the reverse complement.
TTGGCGACCTCTTCCTTGGAGGGCTCGAGCACCATGAGCATGCGCTCCTGGCTTTCCGACAGCATCATTTCATAGGCCGTCATGCGCTCCTCGCGCACGGGCACCTGGTCGAGGATCAGCTCGATGCCGAGATCGCCCTTGGCGCCCATCTCGACCGCCGAGCAGGTGAGGCCGGCGGCGCCCATGTCCTGGATGGCGATGACGGCGCCCGTCTTCATCAGCTCAAGGCAGGCCTCGAGCAGGCACTTTTCGGTAAAGGGGTCGCCGACCTGAACGGTCGGGCGCTTTTCCTCGATCGATTCGTCGAACTCGGCAGACGCCATCGTCGCGCCGCCGACGCCGTCGCGTCCGGTCTTGGCGCCGAGATAGACGACGGGGAGGCCGACGCCCTTGGCTTCCGAGAGGAAGATCGCATCGGTCTTGGCAAGGCCCGCCGCAAAGGCGTTGACAAGGATGTTGCCGTTGTAGCGCGCATCGAACTCGACCTCGCCGCCGACCGTGGGAACGCCGAAGGAATTGCCATAGCCGCCGACGCCGGCGACAACGCCGGAGACGAGGTGGCGTGTCTTCGGGTGATCCGGCGCGCCAAAACGCAGGGCATTCATGGCTGCGATCGGGCGGGCGCCCATGGTGAACACGTCGCGCAGAATGCCGCCGACGCCGGTGGCCGCGCCCTGATAGGGCTCGATGAAGGAGGGGTGATTGTGGCTCTCCATCTTGAAGACGACACAGTCGCCATCATCGATGTCCACGACGCCCGCGTTTTCGCCCGGGCCCTGGATGACGCGCGGACCCTTGGTCGGCAGGGTCTTCAGCCATTTCTTGGAGGACTTGTAGGAGCAATGCTCGTTCCACATGGCCGAGAAGATGCCGAGCTCGGTAAAGCTCGGCTCGCGGCCGATCAGATCCAGGATGCGCTGGTATTCATCCGGCTTCAGGCCGTGGGAGGCAATGAGGTCCGGCGTGATCGGGCGGGCATTTGAGATGGCCATGTGCAGGTTCCCTGAGACGTTGGCCGGTTCTTAGCCGAAGCCTGCCCGTTGCGCGACAGGAAAATACCGGAAGAATGGCGCGGGAACACCGCAAACGCTGCTTTTCCAAAACCGGTCTTCCAGACGCAGGCACCCTCAGCGATATCCCGATGCCCACACGTTTCCAGGGGGCTGCGCGATGCTTTCGGCGGGCCCGCGTGGGGTCCACGGGGTCGAAGCTCGTGAACGACGCGGGTCGACGGCGTGCTGACATCGGCTCAGCTGGCGCTGTCATATCCGGCAAGACCGCCGTCGAGAACGGTCCGGAGCAGCTCGAACCCGCGTCGAACGTCGTCACGGCCATGATTGGAAAAGGCGATCCGCACCCGGTGATGCACTTTGTCGGAGCGGCCGGCCTTGAACTCGTCCTCGCCGTCGATCATCACGCCGGCCTCGAGGGCCGCCGCCTTGAAGGTGCCGGACAGCCAGGGTTCCGGCAGGTGCAGCCAGAGGAAGGGAACCTGGGGCAGGGAACGGAAGTCGTACCCTTTGAGGCTCTCGCGTGCCAGCGTTTCCCGCGCGGCGAGTTCGGCGACGACGCGCGTTCGAATCTCCCGGGCTGCGCCGGACAGAACGAGCCTGGCGGCACATTCGGCCAACAGAAAGGCCGTTCCGCCGCTCAGCATCTTATGGGCGATCTTGACCCGGGCGGAGAAATGGCGGGGACAGGAGACCCAGCCGCCGCGAACGCCCGGACCCACGGATTTCGAAAGGCCGGAGACGACGAAGGTCCGCTCCGGGGCGAGGGAGGCGAGCATGGACTGCGCGTCGCCGATGAGGATGCCGTAGATGTCGTCCTCGATCATGAGAACATTGTACCGCTGCGCGATGTCGGCAATCTTCTGCCGCCGGACCCGGTCCATCCCGGCGAGCGTGGGATTATGCAAGGTGGGCATTAGAAAGACGACGGCCGGATGCTGCTGCTGGCAGATGCGTTCGAAATCCTCGGGCACAAGACCTTGCGCATCGGTATCGCCCGCAAGGATGCGCCGGCCCATGAGGCTCAACGCCCGGGCAACCTGGCTATAGGTCAGGTTCTCAAACAGGATCCGGTCGCCCGGAGCCGTCACCGCCGCAACGACGGAGATGATGGCGGCATGGACGCCTTGCGTCGCCACGATGCTCTCGGCGTCGGGCTCCCAGCCGGCACGCGACAACCAGATCATGCCTGCTTCCTGCCAGCGGAGCGGCGCCGAGCGGGTGTATTCGGAGACTTCCGTCGGCTGGTCGGTTGCGACCTGTTTCAGGATTTCCTCGATCGCGGCGGCCTGGCCGACCTGCGGCGCTCCGGTCGAATCGAATCGCAGCTTTCCGACCGGTGCGTCCCCTGTTTGTGTGCCGGCTAAGGATTGGACCTCGGTGGCGCCCGTCTCGGTGTGCGGCTTCCGCTCGCGGACATAGGTGCCGCGCCCGACTTCCCCGGCCACCAGGCCGCGTTCGTGCACCAAGGCATAGGCGCGGCTGACCGTGCCCAATGTCACGCCGACATCGAAGGCGAGATTGCGCTGCGCGGGGAGCTTTTCGCCCGGCGGCAGAACACCACTGTCGATCGCGGCCTCGATCGATTGGGCGAGCCTGAGATAGAGCGGTCCATCGCCGGCAGAGAGGTCAGGGAGCCAGTTTGTCATGGTAACAATAATGACATTGCCGGATTGTATCTGTCAACTGTATTGATTGTCGTGCCCGTACAATTCAAAGCTTCCGAGGTCAATCATGTCACAGCAAAGCTATAACGATACAATTGATACATTATTTCCAGATGGATATCGGCGTGAGCGGCTGTTTCGCTCCGACGGCGATATGCTCTCCGCTCCGCCCATGGCGGAACAGGGCCGACTCGCGCGGATCTGGGAAAGGTTTGTGCACTGGCGGATGAAGCGCGCCGGGCGGCTCGTCCTCAGGGAACTGACGGACGATCAGCTGAAGGATATCGGCCTGACGCGCCGGGACGTTCGCGCGGAGCTCGAATCGTCCGCGTTCGTCAAGGAGAGGGTATCGTGAATCGGCACTGTCCTGTCGCCGCGCCCATGGTCACGAGGCGGCTCGGAGGCCTTGTCGAACGCCTGTCGATGACCGGGATCGATGTCCGCAGACGGACGATCGCCGCACGCCCCGTGGCGCCGGATCGACGGGCCCGTGACGATGGCCGTGACGATGGCGGTGTCAGCAGCCCTTGTCGCCGTTCATCCAGCGCTTCACGTCACCTGTCATGCGCACCCCGATCGGTTCGTTGAACAGCGGGCCGAAGGCATCGACCTTGGCCGGGTGGCCCTCGGCCTGGATGACCGCGAGGGGGCGGGCTTCCGGATTGTTGCGCTTGACGAGCAGGATGCGCGGACGTCCCGAAAAGGAGTTCAGCTCCGGCGCGAGGCGATAGGGCTTGAAGGCGGCGTCGCCCGATTTGAACCAGCACGCATTGGCACTGAGGGCGATGCGCTCCATGGTCGGCAGTGCTGCGACATTGCGGACCGGTGCGGGCGCGGGTGCAGACTGGCAGCCGGACAGCAGCGCCGCGATGGCGGCAGCGATGGAGGAGAGGCAGGCAGGATTCATCGCTGGATCTCGATATAAGCCGGGCGATCCGGCAGCTGTGTCGGAAAGGGTTGCGGCCGGAAAATCAGGCCGCAATGACGTCGAGAGCGGAGGCGAACAGGGCGCGGCCGTCGGAGCCACCATGCGCGGCCTCGATCAGGTTTTCCGGATGCGGCATCATGCCGAGAACGTTGCCGCGGGCGTTTGTCACGGCGGCGATATCGTTCATCGACCCGTTCGGATTGGTGCCGGCCGCATAGCGGAACACCACCTGGCCGTCCCCTTCGATCGCCTTCAGCGTTTCCGCATCGGCGAAATAGTTGCCATCGTGATGCGCGACGGGGCAGCGGATGATCTGGCCTTCCGCATAGGCGCGGGTGAAGTCCGTGGCGGCGTTGATGACCTCGAGCTTGATCTCCTTGCAGACGAACTTCAGCGAGGCGTTGCGCATCAGCGCGCCCGGCAGCAGGCCGGCTTCGAGCAGGATCTGGAAGCCGTTGCAGACACCGAGCACCCGGACGCCCTGTTCCGCCTTGGCCTTGATCGCCTGCATGACCGGCATGCGCGCGGCGATGGCGCCGCAGCGCAAGTAATCGCCATAGGAGAAACCGCCGGGAATGACGATCAGATCGACATCCGGGATCTCGGTTTCCGTCTGCCAGACGGTGACCGGCGGCTTGCCGGAGATCATGGTGAGGGCGGTGATCATGTCACGGTCGCGATTGAGACCGGGGAGCTGAACGACGGCGGACTTCATGGCTGCGGATCGAACCTTGACTTTGCCTCGGCGAGTTCGCGCAGCTCGAGGCGGTTTTCAATGCGGTCGAGACGGGTCTCGTGGCGTCCGAGGATCCCGCCGATGTTGTGAATGTCCTGCTGAACCGACACAAGCGTGCCACGCATGCTCTGCATCTCGCTCTTCAGCTCCGTTACGGCATGTCTGGTGTGCGATAGATCGCCATTCATCTGCTTCAGGAGTTCGTACATCCGTTCGTTCGTGACGTTCGTCATGCCACGCTCCCGCAACCTTCAGTCGAGGGAGATAGTATAGTTCTCGATCACGGTGTTTGCCAACAGCTTGTCGCACATGGCTTTTACGTCGGTTTCGGCTTTCGCTCGGTCGTCGGTGTCGACCTGGAGGTCGAACACCTTGCCCTGGCGAACCTGGCCGACGCCGTCAAAACCGAGGGCGCCGAGGGCGCCTTCGATGGCCTTCCCCTGCGGGTCGAGTACGCCGTTCTTCAGCGTGACAGTTACGCGTGCGGTGATCACTTTCGTCTTCCTCGAAACTGGATGCTCTCGGGCTCTGGCGGCTTACTTGACCAGAACCGGACCCGAACCGCGCGGCGGCTCGTTCTCGTTCATGATGCCGAGACGGCGGGCGACTTCCTGATAGGCTTCGACCAGACCGCCCATGTCGCGACGGAAACGATCCTTGTCCATCTTTTCCTTGGTCTCGACGTCCCAGAGGCGGCAGCTGTCCGGCGAAATCTCGTCGGCCAGGATGATGCGCATCATGTCGCCTTCGAACAGGCGTCCGCACTCGATCTTGAAATCGACCAGCTGGATGCCGACGCCCAGAAACAGGCCGGTCAGGAAGTCGTTGACGCGAATGGCCAGCGCCATCACGTCGTCCAGCTCCTGCGGGCTCGCCCAGCCGAAGGCCGTGATGTGCTCTTCGGAGACCATGGGATCGTCGAGGGCATCGGCCTTGTAGTAGAACTCGATGATCGAGCGCGGCAGCACGGTGCCTTCCTCGATGCCGAGACGCTTGGAGAGGGAGCCGGCCGCGACGTTGCGCACGACGATCTCGAGCGGAATGATCTCGACTTCCTTGATCAGCTGTTCGCGCATGTTCAAACGGCGGATGAAATGCGTCGGGATGCCGATCCGGTTCAAGTGCGTGAAGATGTATTCCGAGATCCGGTTGTTCAGAACGCCCTTGCCGTCGATGACGTCATGCTTCTTCTTGTTGAAAGCGGTTGCGTCGTCCTTGAAGAACTGGATCAGCGTGCCTGGCTCCGGGCCCTCATAAAGGATCTTGGCCTTGCCTTCATAGATTCGGCGGCGACGGTTCATAGACTCTGTCTCTTATTGTTGCAGGCGCTGGGAGATGCGCCTTTTCGTTGATGCAGTTCGGGCATGATCTTCTCCCGGGTCCATAGCGGAAAAGAAACCGTTTCACAATCGGCGTCTCATCTCTCGGCGGGGGACGGCGACGCCCGGGCGGCATTGCAGGCCTGCGTTGAGGACATAACGGGGATGATGGAAGCCGAGCGATCGAGGCTGGTCGCTCATGGCTGCGGCCGTTTTTCCAGCGCCTTCGTCCGCAGGAAGGCCTCGAGGGTTGCGGCATCCATGGGGCGGGCGAGGGCGAAGCCCTGGAGCACGTCGCAACCCATGGTCTGAAGCAGATGCACCTGGGCCATGGTCTCCACGCCTTCGGCGACGATCTCGATGTCCAGAGCGTGGCCCATTTCGATGATGGCGGCGATGAGGCGGCGCTGCCGGTCGTCGCGCGTCACCGGGGCGATCAGGGCCCGATCGATTTTCAGGCGTTTCGGGCGAAGGGTCGTGAGACCGAGAACGGAGGCGTGGCCGGTCCCGAAGTCGTCGATTTCGATCGCAACGCCGGCCTTGCGGATCCGGCTGATGGCTTTCGCCATGTCGTCGTCGAGCACGTCCAGAAAGATCGATTCGAGCACTTCGAAAACGATGGTTCCTTTCGGAAGGTCTCTCGTCGGGACGTCTAAAAGCAGCTGCGGATCGAGAAGGCGGCGGGCGGACACGTTGAGCGAGAGGCGGTCGATACGGAGGCCGTCTGCGCGCCAGCGCAGAAAATCGGCGCTCGCCTTCTTGGCCAGAGTCCGGTCGATGCGCCACATGACGTCGATATCCTCGGCGATCTTGAGGAAACGCTCGGGGGTCAGGATTCCGTGCTGAGGGTGCTGCCAGCGGGCAAGGGTCTCCACGCCGCAGACCTCCAGCGTCCGGGCGTCGAATTGCAGCTGATAGAATGGAAGGAAAGCGTCTTCCGCCACGCCGCGCAGGATGTCGTCCGCAGTCTGCTTGATCGCGCGGTTCCGCGCGTCGAGTTCCGACGTGAAGAGCACGGTCCGGCTGCCCTTGCGGGACTTGGCCGCGGAGAGCGCGGTCGCCGCGTTGATCAGCGCCTGGGGGCCGTCGACCGCGTCGCCGGTCCAGGCGACCCCGACGCTGACCCCGCATCGAAAGAGATGGCCCTCGCACGGGATCGGCTGCTCGAGGCTCCGCGCGATCTCGTCCGCCAAGTGCGCCGCGTCCTCGGATCGGCTGCCGGCCGTCAGGACGAGCGCGAACTCGTCGCCACTGATGCGGGCGAGGCATTCTCCTTCGTTGCGCAGAGCCGCGAGCCGGCCGGCAACGCAGATGATGGCCGCGTCGCCCGCCCGGTGTCCAAGCGTGTCGTTGATCTCCTTGAAGCGGGACAGGTCGATCTGCAGGACCGCGTGCCGGGCACGGGGAGGCGGCTCGGCCGAAAGACGATCGAGATGCAGCAGAAGAGCGTGCCGGTTCGAAAGGCCCGTCAGCTGGTCCTGCAACGCCCTCCGTTCGATTTCCCGCCACGCGCCCTCCAGCGCTTCGTAGCGGGATTCTGCAAGCGCCCGCGCCTGTTCGAGGTTTTGCTGGAGCATGACGTCGTCGGTCGCGTCCCAATTGGCGCCCAATAGGCGTCGGTGCCCCTTGCTGTCGCTGAAGGTGACGGACCGGGACCGGATATGGCGAACCGCCCCGTCCGGCCGGACGATACGAAAGGCATTGTAGAAGGGCTCGCCCGAGGCAATCCCAGCGTCGATCGTCGCCCATGCGCGATCGCGATCATCCGGGTGAAGCGTTTTTTCAAGGACGTCGCCCTCGTCTTCGTGCGGCTGCTCGCTGTAGCCGAAGATCTGCATGAGGGCGGCATCGCGCTTGACGCGACCGGTCTCCAGGTCGGCGTCGAACACACCGATCTTGGACACATCGAGGGCCAGCCTCAGCCGGCGGGCAATATCGTCTGCGGGACCGCGATCGGAGCCCGATCCGCCGTCCTCGCTTTCCCCCGTGCTTGGTTCGCTCGTCACATCCAGGTCCGCCCCGCCTGGGGAACGATGCCCTGGACAGGGTCGCCCGCAAGCACTTCACCGGACGTCAGGCTTCACCGAGTTATCAGGGTAAGTCAAGGCCGTCAGATCGTCGTCGTCGGCGGCTTCAGGCGACTGAGGAACTGCGCGAACACCATCGTTCCCTCCGGCCAGGGTCCGTGGCCGGATTCCGCATTGAGATGGCCCGACTCGCCCGCGTCGACGAGGATCGATCCCCAGGCGTTGGCGATGTCGCCAGCATGCTCGTAGGAGCCGAAATGATCGTTGCGGCTGGCGACGATCATCGACGGAAAGGGGAGCGGATCGCGCGGATATGGCCCGAAGGTCATCAGGTGTTTCGGACGGATTCTTGGGTTTTCGACATCCGGCGGCGCGACGAAGAAGGCGCCGGCGATCTTGTGCTGGTTTTCCTTGGAGATCGCATGCACCGCGGTGGCGACGCCGAGTGAGTGGGCGACGATGACCACCGGCTTCGTCGCGGCCGCGATTTCCTCGTTCATGCGCGCCACCCAGTCCTCACGGACGGGCTTGACCCATTCCGCCTGTTCGACGCGGCGCGCGGAGGCGAGCTTGCTCTCCCAGCGGGTCTGCCAATGATCGGGGCCCGAATTGGTGTATCCGGGAACGATGAGAATATCTGCTTCCGAAGCTTTCATGATGTCGCGATGTGAGGCGGCACGGTTTTCTTGTCAAGACCCACGATGGGGCCGGACAGGCGGCTTTCGCTCCGGGAGACGGGTGATTAGCGGAAAAACTTGTAGAAGGAGGCGATCTTCGCGCTCGTGTTCGACGATGTGATCAGGCGAACGCCGATCTGGTTGCCGCGCGTCCACTGGACCGAGCCGTTCAGGCGACCGAGTTCTTCGGTTTCGATGACGACATTCTGGCCTTGGGTCGCCTGGATGTCGTAGGTGAGCTGCAAGCTCATGCCCGCGTCGGACAGGTCGGTCACGGTCGCGCCGCTGGCCTTGTCCCGGCACGTCACGCGGCCCACCAGTTTGACGCGGGACCGCGTCTCGCGCTCCATCCCCAATTGTGCCGGCATGTCTCGTGTGCTCCTCTCAGCCTCTCTGTTTGTCCAGAGTTGCAGATTAAGCAAAAACCATCACGGAAGCCTTGCGGGGAACGGTCGCATTCTATCGAACGCGGCCGTTCCGTCGTTTCTGGCACGCCTTTGCGTCGGATCGGTCAGCCGAACACGCGGCGGAAGATCGTGTCGACGTGCTTGGTGTGGTAGCCGAGATCGAACTTCTCGCGAATGTTCTCCTCCGGCAGATAGCCGCGGACCTCTTCGTCGGCGAGAAGCTCTTCCAGGAAGTCCTTGCCCTGTTCCCAGACGCGCATCGCATTGCGCTGGACCAGGCGATAGGCGTCCTCGCGCGACGCGCCGGCCTGCGTAAGGGCGAGAAGAACGCGCTGCGAGTGGACGAGGCCCCGGAACTTGTTGAGGTTGCCCATCATGTTGTCGGGGTAGACCAGCAGTTTGTCGATGACGTTGGTCAGGCGCGCCAGTGCGAAGTCGAGCGTGACGGTCGCATCCGGACCGATCATGCGCTCCACCGACGAGTGCGAGATATCGCGCTCGTGCCAGAGTGCCACGTTTTCCATGGCCGGGATGGAGAAGGCGCGGACCATGCGGGCAAGGCCGGTGAGGTTCTCGGTCAGGACCGGGTTGCGCTTGTGCGGCATGGCTGACGAGCCCTTCTGGCCCGGAGAGAAATACTCTTCGGCTTCCAGCACTTCGGTGCGCTGAAGGTGACGGATCTCCGTTGCGACGCGTTCCACCGAGGAGGCGATGACGCCGAGGATGGAGAAGTACATGGCGTGACGATCGCGCGGGATGACCTGCGTGGAGACCGGCTCCGGCTTCAGCCCGAGGGCCGCCGCGACATGCTCCTCGACGCGCGGGTCGATGTTGGCAAAGGTTCCGACGGCGCCCGAGATGGCGCAGGTCGCGATTTCCTCGCGTGCGGCCACGAGACGGGCCCGGCAGCGTTCGAACTCGGCATAGGCCAGTGCCAGCTTGACGCCGAATGTCGTGGGTTCGGCATGGATGCCGTGCGAACGGCCGATGGTGACCGTGTCCTTGTGCTCGAACGCGCGACGCTTCAGGGCCTCCAGCAGGCGGTCCATGTCGGCGAGAAGCAGGTCCGTCGCCTTGACGAGCTGGACGGAGAAGCAGGTGTCGAGCACATCCGACGACGTCATGCCCTGGTGCACGAAACGGGCATCGGGCCCGACGATTTCGGCCAGATGCGTGAGGAAGGCGATCACGTCATGCTTGGTCACGGCCTCGATCTCGTCGATGCGATCGACGTCGAAGGTGGCGGCGCCGCCTTTTTCCCAGATGGTCCGGGCAGCCTCCTTGGGGATGACGCCGAGGTCGGCGAGGGCGTCGCAGGCGTGGGCCTCGATTTCGAACCAGATGCGGAACTTGGACTCGGGCGACCAGATGGCGACCATTTCCGGCCGGGAATAGCGGGGGATCATCGGCTGTCAGCTTTCTCTCGGATATCGTTGGCCGAGCCTCTATCAAAGATGGCCTGCAAGCTCAACGCTGAACGCGCGTCAGCCAGAGGCTCATGCCGAGGAGAGCCGGGAGGCCGAGCGGCAGGTAGAGGCGGATGCCCATGACGATGAACTGGTAGATCGCGCCCGCGCCGGTGAAGGCGAACTGATAGAACCAGATCCGCGTGGCAAAGGGCGCGTGCCATTGGGCAAAGAACAGGCGGTACTGCAGGGCAAAGAGGATGCCCGTGATGCCGATCGTCAGGAGCGTCAGACACAGGAAGCTGCCGGCAAAGCGTGTTTCGGCGCGGCGCCCGAAACCCAGAGCCTGCGCGGCGAAGACCGCGACGGGAAAGGCGAGCGAGCCGCCGAAGAAGAAAAGGACCAGGATCGCGAGACTGTGTCCGGTATCGATGCGTCCCTGCAGGAGCAGCGACGTGACGGCGCAGAGCGCCATCGCCAGGCCCCACAGCGGCGCGAGAGGAAGATGCCGTTTTGCGCCGAGCCAGCGTGCTCGCGATCTTGCCCCTTGGCCGGCATGCTCCTGCGCGGTGGCTGCCGGGCGAGGGCGCTGACGCGTGGTGCGTCTCGACGGCAGCGGCGGCAGCCGCGCCGGGCCGCCGTCTCCGGTCATCCGCGGCCGCTTTCCGCCCGCGCCCGGAGGCTGGAAATGGCCGTGCGGTAGGCGTCGGGGGAGCCCCCGCCATAGATCGCGGAGCCCGCGACGAAGACATTGGCCCCGGCCTCCGCGGCGGACGCGATCGTCGCCTCCGTGATGCCGCCGTCGACTTCGATGTCGATCGGACGGTCGCCGACGAGCGCGCGGACGCGGCGGATCTTGTCGAGCGTCGGTGCAATCAGCGTCTGGCCGCCGAAGCCGGGGTTCACGGTCATCACCAGCACCAGATCCACCGTGTCCAGCAAATACGCGATGGTTGCTTCCGGCGTTGCCGGATTGATGGCGACGCCGGCTCTTTTCCCGAGGTTGCGGATGGTCTGCAGCGAGCGGTGGAGATGCAGCCCCGCTTCCGCATGCACGGTGATGCTGTCGCATCCCGCCTTGGCGAAGGCTTCGAGATAGGGGTCGGCCGGGGCGATCATCAGATGGCAGTCGAAGGTGGCATCGGTCAGAGGGCGCAACGCCTTCACGACGTCGGGCCCGAAGGTGATGTTGGGAACGAAATGCCCGTCCATCACGTCCAGATGCACCCAATCCGCCCCCGCGGCGACAACGTCGCGGACCTCGTCGCCGAGCCGCGCGAAATTCGAAGCGAGAATGGAAGGGGCGATACGAAGGGGACGCGGCATGCTGAAATCTCCGGAATGTGTTTCCTTCGCGACCGACGCGAGGAGAACGACTGCATCATCGCTGTCCGAGCCGATTCCCGCCCGAATGCCGATGCAGTAGCACTGGTCGCCGAGAGCGGCAATGTCGCGGCACGGCCTCCGTGCCTCTCAGGCGGACGCGGCGTGCAGGTCGCGCCAGCAGGGACGAAGGTCGCCTTCGGCCGCCGTCGCGTCGTGAACCCCGCGCGCGATAGCCCGGGCCATCGTCGATGCAGCAGCGGCGCAGAGATCGAGAAACGCTGCGGGATCGAGGTTTCCGGGTCGCCGACCGGTCGAAACGGCAAAGACGAGGTCGCCATCGAGCGGCGAATGCGACGGCCAGAGCGCGCGGGAAAAGCCGTCATGGGCTGCCACGGCGAGACGTTTGGCTTCAGCCTTCGTCAGCGAGACATCGGTCGCGATGACGGCGATCGTCGTGTTGGCCATCGGTGCGACGGCATCGAGCTTGGTGCGAACGGCCGTTGCGTTGGCGGGCAGCGGGGCGGGCAGGCCGCGACCGCCGAATTCTCCATCACATTCAAAGGGCGCGGCCCAGAAGCAGGCGGTATCGCCGATGGTGGCCGATCCGAGCGGATTGACGGCTGCGAGAGCCCCGACCGCGATGCCGCTTGCAAGAAGGGTCGATGCCGTTCCGAGCCCACCTTTGAGGTTCGCGGTCGTTGCACCCGTTCCCGCGCCGACGCTGCCTGTGGCCACCTCGATGCCGGCCGCCATGGCGGCGGCGAAGCCGAGGTCGCGATAGGGCGCATAGAGCCCCCAATCCTTGTCGCCACCATTGTTGAGGTCGAACAGGATGGCCGCCGGGACGATCGGGACGATGGCGGGCCCCACGGCCAGCCCGCGACCCATGGCACGCAACGCGGCCTGAACGCCGGACGCGGCATCGAGCCCGAAGGCCGAGCCGCCGGAAAGGCAGAGCGCGTCCACCGTCTGGACGCTGTTGTGCGGCTCGAGGAGGTCGGTTTCGCGCGTCCCCGGCGCGCCGCCGAGAATCGACACGGCGGCAACCGCCGGGGGATCGCAGAGAATGACCGTGACCCCGGACTTCAGGCGATCATCCTGCGCGTGGCCGACCGCAAGTCCCGGAACATCGGTCAACGCATTCAGGGGGCTACGCTGCACCGGCATCTGCAGCCTCACTCGGTTGCGGGCGGTGCGTCGATGAAGCGCCCCTGCTGCCACATCATCAGGCGGTAGGGATTGTCTGCGAGCTCGTGTCCGGCATCGAAGCGGATCGTACCGAGCACGGTCGGATAGGCAGCCTTGGAAAGTGCGTCGGCGAGCGGCGTGCCATCCTTCAACGCGCGATCCTTGGCCTGCTCCAGAAGGCTCATCGCCGCAAAGGCGGGCAGGGTGTAGCCTTCAGGCACAATGTTTGCCGCGCGCATCGCGCCTGCCGTCTGCGCGGCGTCCGGCAGGGTTTCGGGATCGGGGAGCGTGACCGCAAGAACGCCGTCCGCAAGAGGAACCGGCTGGTCCGCCGCATCGAGCGCTTCCCCGCCGAGCAGCGTCAGCGACAGCTTCTCGCTCACGGCGTCCCGCGCGATGATCGCGACATCGCTGCGGTCGCCGCCGATCAGGACATGCGTCGCTCCGCTGCGGGCAAGGCGGCGTACGAGGCTGACCTGCTGCTCCTGCGCCGGCCGGAACGTGTCGGAGAACACCGGTGTGAGGCCCATCTCGGCGAGGGCGGCGCGCACGCCTTCCACCAGATCGCGACCATGGATCGTGCCATCATCGATGAGCGCGAGCGGCTCGCCCTTCCAGCGCTCCAGAATGACGCTCGTCAGCTTTTCGGTCTCCTTGCGCGCGTTCGGCACGAGCCGGTAGAACGGCCATCCGTTCTTGCGGACATTCTCCATGAGCACATCGGACCGGACGCTGAGACTGATGGCGGGGACGCCCGTGCCGCCGAGCGTCGGCAGGACGGCGTCGAGGCTCTCCGTGCACAGGAAGCCGATCAGGGCCTCGGCGGCGGCCGCGGCAACAGCGGCCTTCAAGGCTTCGGCATCACCTGCCTCGCAGGTTTCGGGAATGGAAACGACCTCCGAGCCGCGCGCTTCGGCCTGGAACCGGGCTCCCTCGAGAACCTGCCGCCCCAGCGCCCCTAGCGGTCCTTCGACCGGCGCGACGACGCCCACCTTCAAGCCGGCGGCCGCGGCCCCGGATGCGCCGGCGAACCCGAGCGCAACGGCTGGGAGAAGAACGAAGAGAACGCGGAACATGGGACTTTCAACGCTGCTGAGAGGACGGATGTTTTGACCAGGGTTTCGACGGGCCGGCCAGGGCTTCGACCGGATGTCGGACCCGCGAGCACGGGCACATCGCCCGCATTTCCGGCACGGTCGACATGCCCCGGCATGTTCGGCAATCCCGCAACCCGCGTCAAAGGAAAACAGCAGCCTGGCGACGACATGCCCATGTTTTCGCTGTCTTTGACGGAATCCACCGCACCTGACCGGTCCCGCGCGTGATCGATCGTCCGCCGTGGCCGATCTGTGGTCTGCCGGGAGGGCCGAGGCTGAAAACCGGGATGGACGCCCTATATGAGAGCCATTGCGGCATGGGGTCGCCTCGACCCGCGCGCCGGTTCCACAATCAGGGACATTTCCATGACACTCGATGCACAGGCACATGATCCTCTCCAGCTCGCGCAGGACTGGAACACGGCGGGACGGCGCGTCGCGCTGGCGACCGTGATCGAGACCTGGGGGTCGGCACCGCGGCCCGTCGGAAGCCATCTCGTCATCGATGCCGACGGGCATTTCGACGGCTCGGTCTCCGGAGGATGCGTCGAGGGGGCGGTGGTGGCCGAGGCCGCGGACGTGATCGAGAGCGGGGCAGCTCGGATCCTGTCCTTCGGCGTCGCGGACGAGAGGGCCTGGCAGGTCGGCCTCTCCTGTGGAGGACAGATCCGGGTCCTCGTCCAGACACTTGGCGGGGACATCGATGAAGCATCTCTTAGCCGGCTCAACACATTGCGCGCCACCCGGCATGCGGTGGTCGCCTGGACCGAGCTTGCCACGGGGCGCACGACCGTCTTCGCCGAGGGCGACAGCGCGCCCGATGAGGTCCGGACGGCCTTCTCCTCGGGAATCTCGCGGCTGTCCGCCGACGGAAGCTCCTTCGTCAACATCTACAGGCCGCCGCCGCGTCTGGTGATCATCGGCGCCGTGCACATCGCCCAGGCGCTGGTGCCGATGGCCGAGATCGCAGGCTTTGCCACCCTGATCATCGATCCGCGGACGGCCTTCGCGACCCCGGAGCGCTTCGCGGGCGTCGATCTCGTTGCGGAGTGGCCGGAAGACGTCCTGCCGGGTCGGCCGCTCGATGCCTATACGGCGGTGGCCGCCATCACGCACGACCCGAAGATCGACGATGGCGCGCTGAAGGCGGCGCTGGAGGCCGGATGCTTCTATGTGGGCGCGCTCGGCAGCCGCAAGACGCATGGGCGGCGGATCGAGCGCCTTCAGGCGCTCGGTCTGCCACCGGAGAGCCTGGCGCGGATATCGGCCCCGATCGGCCTTTCCATCGGGGCGGCGACACCGGCCGAGATCGCCGTTTCGATTCTCGCCGACATCATCCAGTCACTGCGGACGCGACCGAGCCCCGACAGCGTGGCTGTTGCGCACGAAGGCGCGGAAACCTTGGAAGCATGAGGTTCGGTCCCGTTCCTCTCAAGGAGGCAGAGGGCGCCGTGCTGGCGCATGCCGTGGCGCTTCCCGATGGGCGGTTCGCGAAGGGACGACGTCTCGCCGGCGCCGATCTTGCCGCGCTTGCGGAGATCGGCCTGCGCGAAATCGTGGTTGCGCGCCTCGAGCCCGGGGATATCGGCGAGGACGAGGCGGCAAGGCTGGTCGGAACGGCGATCGCGCCGGATCACCTGACGTTTTCGCCGGCCTCGACCGGCCGGCTCAACCTGCACGCTGCCGTCGATGGACTGTTCGTCGCGACACGGGAACGGGTGGACCGGTTCAACCGCGTCGATCCGGCCATCACGCTCGCCTGTCTTGCCGATCACGTGCCGGTGCGTGCGGGGGACATGGTGGCGACGATCAAGATCATTCCGTTTGCGGTGGACCGCCAGCGCGCCGAGAGGGCCGCGGCCATTCTCGCGGAGGGGCCCGCCTTCGCCGTCAAACCTTTTGCCGCGCATGACGTTTCGCTCGTCGCCACCCGGTTGCCCTCGCTGAAGCCGCAGGTGATGGACAAGACGCGCCGCGTCCTGGAAGACCGGCTGCGGCGCTCGGGGAGCCGGCTGACGAGCGAGGCGCGCGTTGCCCACCGGGCGGACGCCGTTGCCGAGGCCATCCGCACGGCCCTTGCCGAGCCCGGAGAACGACCGAGACTGGTGATCGTCTTTGGAGCCTCTGCGGTTACGGATGCGCAGGACGTCATTCCCGCGGCGATCCGCGCGGCCGGTGGCCGGGTGGATCACGTCGGCATGCCTGTCGATCCGGGAAACCTGCTGGTGCTCGGCACCATCGGCACGGTCAGGATCATCGGAGCCCCCGGATGCGCGCGCAGCCCGAAGGAAAACGGCTTTGACTGGGTGCTGGACCGGATCGTTGCGGGGGAGACCATCGGCGCAAGTGAGATCACGGGGATGGGCGTCGGCGGACTGCTGGCGGAGATCCCGACCCGGCCGCGGCCGCGTGCCCGCAGCGAGACGGAGGGACGGGATCATCCGGTCGAGCGTCGCCTCGTCGTGCGCACGGTCGTTCTTGCTGCGGGTCAAGCCAGCCGCATGGGGGTCGACGGGCATCATAAGCTGTTGGCGGAATTCGGCGGCGTGCCGCTCGTGCGTCGAACCACGGAGGTGGCGCTTGCCGCCAGCACGGGCCCGGTCACCGTGGTGACGGGCCACCGCGAGGCCGACATCCGGGCGGCGCTATCCGGGCTCGATCTCACGCTTGCACACAATGAGGATTTTGCATCCGGCATGGCCTCGTCGCTGATCGCCGGCCTGGACCACATCGGTGTCGAGCCGGACGGGATGCTGGTGCTCCTGGCGGATATGCCCGGCGTCACGCCTGAGGATCTTCGACGGCTGAACGCGGCTTTCGAGGACAATGCCAGCGAAGCCGTGGTGCGGGCCGTCCATCGCGGCAAGCGCGGCAACCCGGTCATTCTGCCGCGCGCGCTCTTTCCCGCGCTGCGCAAGCTCGAGGGGGACGTCGGCGCCCGGCATGTGATCGAGACCGGCAATCTTCCCGTCGTCGATGTCGATATCGGCGCGGCAGCCCATCTCGATCTTGACACGCCGGAGGCGATCGCGGCAGCTGGAGGCGTCTTGAAGGGGTAGTCGATGGACGCAGACGCGATCGAGGAACTGTTTTCCGGACTGGGTCCGGTGACGATCAAGCGCATGTTCGGCGGCAAGGGCATCTATCGCAACGGCCTGATCGTGGCGATCGACCTCAACAGCGAGCTGATGCTCAAAGCCGATCGCGACACGGCCCCTCTGTTCGAGGCTGCGGGCGCGCGCCAGTGGCATTACCCGGGCAGGGCCGGCAAGAAGCCGGTGTTCATGCCTTACTGGTCGATTCCCGATCAGGCGCTCGACGATCCCGATGAAATGACCCGCTGGGCGCGGCTTGCCTATGACGCGGCAGTCCGGTCGGCGAGTTCGGGCTAACGCGCCCGGATGGCCGAGATCGCATCGGCTGCAAAGCGCGAAAGGGGCGTGGGCAAGGCATCGAGATCAAACCATCCGATGTCCGCCAGCTTGCCCGGCTCGGTTTCCTGTGGATCGCCTGTCGTGTCGTGCGTGACATAGATGAGCGAGATCCAGTGCTGCCGGTCCTGCTCGAGCACCTGCTCGCTGACGCAGAGAAAATCGATCGCCGGACCGATGATCAGACCGCTTTCCTCCACGCCCTCGCGCCGCGCCGCAGTCCGGCTGTCCTCCATCAGGTCGACCTTGCCGCCGGTGATCGTCCAGTGCCCGCGCTCGGGCGCTTTCAGTCGCCGGCAGAGAAGGATTTGGTTGTCGCGCAGGATGGCAAGACCACAGCCGACGCCGGGAAAGTCGATGCCGGGAGACGCGGGGGAAGAGGCGGACGAGGGCAGGGACATCAAGGGCTCCTTCACGATCCCGGCGGGCTGACAGTGGTGTCGCCCTTTAGACGCGGACATTCCAAACGCAAAAAGCGTGGCGGTCGGGGACGCGCCACGCTTTTCCGATGGATCGATCGCCGATCAGGCCTTGCCTGCAACCAGCATGAATGCGGGGATCTCGTCGCCGAAGCCGACCGGGGTCGGGCCGTCGTCGTGATCGCGACGGTAGCGGTTGCGGCGGTCACGATTGTCGTCGTTCGCCGGAGACGCCGGGCGATGGTTCCGGGGGCCGGCGTTCTGCGGCTTCGGGTCTGCCTTGCGTTCTGCTCTCACGGGTTCGATCCTTGGCTGCGCCGATACGGTTTCGAGGGGAGTATCGTCCGTCTTGATGTCGGACATGTGACTGCTGGCCTTGACGCCGTCCGCTTTCGCCGCATCCGGCTTGTAGCTTTCGGCGCTGTAGCCATCCGGCCGCGTGCCGTATGGGCGCGGTGCGTCGGGATTGTGATCGACGACATGGCGGGGGGCATGATCGCGCTCCCGCTCGCGTCCTCGGCGCTTGCCGTCGCGGCCACCCTTCTTGTCGGGGCGACCGGACTCGGTGCTTTCCATCGGCGCCGGCAGGTCGTCGAGACCGCCATTGTGCCATTCGATCTTCTGGCCGATCAGCTTTTCGATCGCATCGGCAGCCTTCACATCGCGCCGGCTGACCAGCGTGAAGGCGGCACCCGACCGTCCGGCGCGACCCGTGCGGCCGATCCGGTGAACATAATCCTCAGCATGGATCGGAACGTCGAAATTGAAGACGTGGCTGACATCGGGAATATCGAGGCCGCGGGCGGCGACGTCCGAGGCGACCAGCAGCGTGATCGCATTGTCCTTGAAGCCGGCGAGCATCTTCGTGCGGGAGCTCTGGTCCATGTCGCCGTGAAGGGCGCCAACCGAAAAGCCGTGGCGGCTGAGAGAACGGAAGAGATCGGCGACATCGAGCTTGCGGTTGCAGAAGATGATCGCGTTCTTGAGTTCGTCCTGCGAGCGGATGAGATCGCGCAGGATAGCGCGCTTCTCGTAATCCTTGCCGTGGGTCGCGACGAAACGCTGCGTCACGGTCTTGGCGGTCGAGGAGGGCGGCGCGACCTCGATACGCTCGGGGTTCTGCAGGAAGCGGTCGGCCAGCTTCTGGATCTCCGGCGGCATGGTGGCCGAGAAGAACAGGGTCTGACGCGTGAAGGGAATGAGCTTTGCAATGCGCTCGATATCGGGAATGAAGCCCATGTCGAGCATGCGGTCGGCTTCGTCGATCACCAGGATCTCGACGCCGGTCATCAGCAGCTTGCCGCGCTCGCAGTGGTCGAGCAGGCGGCCGGGCGTGCAGATCAGCACGTCGGCGCCGCGTTCCAGCTTGCGGTCCTGTTCGTCGAACGAGACGCCGCCGATGAGGAGCGCGATGTTGAGCTTGTGGTTCTTGCCGTACTTCTCGAAGTTCTCGGCGACCTGCGCGGCAAGCTCCCGTGTCGGCTCGAGGATCAGGGTGCGCGGCATGCGCGCCCGGGCACGACCCTTTTCGAGAAGGGTCAGCATGGGCAGCACGAAGGAGGCCGTCTTGCCCGTTCCCGTCTGCGCGATACCGAGGATATCGCGGCGCATCAGCGCCGGCGGAATGGCGTTCGCCTGGATAGGCGTCGGGATCGTATAACCCGCATCGGTGACGGCGGAGAGAACTTTTTGGCTCAGGCCAAGATCAGCAAACGTTGTCAAAGGGAAATCTGTTTCCGTTCCGGTTCAAACGAACTCTGGTGCCGCGGGCCGCGCTCTCGAGGTCCGTCGTGGGCGCTCTTAGGCCTACGCTCGCGGAAAGTCAAGAAAACTGGCGCTTTGCGGCAATCGAGACGCTCCGAGACGGAAAATCCACCTCGGATACGCTGAATATGGGTCGGAATGGCGCGTTGGGAAGAGGCTCAGTCGATATAGGTGCTGAGCTTCATCCCGGCATTGAGGAAACGCATGGGGTCGACGGCATCGCCGTGCAGTCGGACTTCATAGTGCAGGTGGGGGCCTGTCGAACGCCCGGTGCTCCCCGAGCGGCCGATCACGTCCCCTGCCGTGACCACATCGCCGACATTGACGAGAATGGATGAGAGATGGCCATAGCGGGTGCTGACGCCGTTGCCATGATCGATCTCGACCATGTTGCCGTAACCGCCGTTGCGCCCGGCGACCACCACCTTGCCCGGCGCCGTCGATCGGACGCCGGTGCCGATGGCGACGCGGAAGTCGATGCCGGCATGCAGCGCGAGACGCCCGAGGAAGGGATCCATCCGGTTGCCGAACTGGCTGGTGATGTCGCTCTGCGGGGCCGGGTTGCTGAAGGGCAGCTTGCGGACTTCTCCGCGCACCTGTTCCAGACGAACGAGAGCCGTGTCGAGTTCCACCAGTTGCCGATCGAACACGTCCTTGGTCTCCGGGGCCACGTAGGGCCCGCCCATGCCGGTATCGTCGCCGCCCGACCGGATGTCGGCGTCATCGCCTGTCGCGCGAGCTCCTTCGGCGTCTGCCGGATCCGGCGTGACCGAAAGACCGGTGCGGGCGACGATCGTTTCGATCGCGTCCGTCGCGTTGATGGCGCCGGAGGTCAGTTGGGCGATCCTGTCCTTCTGCGAGCGCTCGATGTCTTTCAGCGAGTGCGTGACGCGCGAGAAGAGCCGGTCGGCACGGTCCGTGATCGTATCGCCGCCACGCGCATCGGCGCGGGAAAACGGCGCAGCATAGGCGAGCGCCGGCCCTTTCGGTGCGGTTTTCGCAGCGAGGCCCATCAGGCGTTCGATGGCCTGGATGCCGCCGGTTGCATCGGCATGCTTCTCCGTCTCGGTCTCGTCCTTGCCGGGATCGGCCAGGCCTGATTCCTCAGCGCGCCCGATGAGGGAGCCGAGTTTGCCGTGGCGCGAGGTCAGGGCCTGCTGCTGCTGAAGAAGCTTTTCGACCTTCTCCTCCACGACCTGCTGGTCGAGAAGCTGCCGGCTGGTGACGCGATCGACCTGGGCCCGCAGGGCGGAGATGCGATCCTCGTAATCGTGCTGCATGCGCGCCTGGCGCGCCATGGTGCCGCCGATGAGGTCGTCGCGCAGGACGAGATATGAGGTCGAAGCGAGATAGCCGACAGCAAACAGCGCGCCGATGGAGACGCCGACCGCGGTCATCCAGGGACGGACCGTCATATGATGGACTTTTTCGCCGCGGGCGAGGATCAGGATCGGCTGTTCCTTGCGCTTGCCGAATATCGGGCTTCCCGAACTCTGAGACACAATTCACTCCCGCCGCATGCACTTGCTGTGGGGAAGAGTAGACCTTGTTAAGGTTAATATTTGCTTGCTGCCGCTGCGATAGACCGGGCGTCAGATATTCACCGACGCGGTCATCGAGCGGTAGAAGGAGGGTGTCAGCCCCGCCTCGGCACGTGCGACATCGTTGAACGGTGCCTTGAGGGGGCCGCGGAAGTTGGCGCGCACGAGCTCCTGGAAGGTCCGGGCGGGATCCTTGCCCTCGCGGGCACAGAGAAAGCGAAACCACTTGGCGCCGACCGCGACGTGGCCCTTTTCGTCCTCGTAGATGATGTCGAGCACGGCGGCGCTTGCGTCGTCGCCGGACTGGCGCATCTTTTCCTGAAGAGCCGGGGTTACGTCGAGGCCGCGGGCTTCGAGGATGAGGGGAACGACGGCAAGGCGTGCGGTCAGGTCGTTGCGGGTGTCGTGCGCCGCCTGCCAGAGCCCGTCATGCGCGGGCAGATCGCCATAGTCTGCGCCGAGGTCGCGCAGGCGGGCCCGCACCAGCCGGAAATGCTTGGCCTCCTCGAAAGCCACCCGCATCCAGCCGTCGAAAAACGAGTTCGGGACGCGTTCGGTCGCGAAGCGGGCAACGATGTCGAGCGCCAGATCCACGGCGTTCAACTCGATATGGGCAATCGCATGCAGAAGTGCGATGCGCCCGCGCAGCGTGGTCAGCGCGCGGCGCGGCACGCGTTGCGGCGGAATGAGTTCCGGCCTCGCCGGGCGTCCGGGCCGGGCAGGGACCTCGGTGTCCAGCGGGGAGCGCAAAGACAGGCGCCGCTCGCTCCACCTCCGGGCGGCCTCCTGCGCCAGATCCGCCTTCCGGTCGAGATCGGCGGCGCGGATGGCGAGCGCCGCTCCATCGCGGAGCGAGCGCATGGCGAGAGACGCAGTGCTGCCACAGTCGGCGGACGACGCCTGATCCGTCGGGTCCGGCATCCGTGTTCCCGTCACGCGGCTGCGGCCTGCACGGCGGCGAGAACCTCCTCGGCGTGGCCGGGCACTTTCACCTTCTCCCAGACCTCGGTGACGATGCCGTCGGGACCGATCAGCACGGTGGTGCGTTCCACACCCATGTATTTCTTGCCGTACATGCTTTTCTCGGTCCAGACGCCATACGCCTCGAGCGTGGCCTTGTCCTCGTCGGCGGCGAGAATCACGGCCAGGTCGTGCTTGGCGACGAACTTGTCGTGCTTCTTCGCCGAATCGGGCGACATCCCGATGACGACGGCGTTGGCCGCCTCGAAGGCCTTGATATGGGCGGTGAACGCGATCGATTCAGCGGTGCAGCCGGTAGTGTCGTCCTTGGGGTAGAAGAAAAGGACGACTTGGCGGCCCGCCTGTTCGGCCAGCGAAACCGTTCCGCCGCCATCGCGCGGCAGGGTAAAGTCCGGGGCTTTGGCACCTTTGGAGATGACGGTCATGGGAGCTCCTGTTTCCAAGCGATTGTCCGCTATTTTCATCGATGCGGTGGTTTCGACTATTTGTCGCCTCACTTATATGGTGCAAGGCAACATGTCGTCATCCCCTCGGGTCACGACGGATGATCGACGGCGGATCGACGGCTCGCCTCCTCCATCCTGGTCATCGACATGCGCGGGCGAGGTCCACAGCGCGAACGCCGGGTTGCCGCAGCATCCGCCGACAGGCAGGATGCGCAAGGCGACCCACTGATTTGTTAGTATAGGCTTACGCCTCGAGCCACGGGATTTTGCCGAGAGATGCATTTTTCGACCTTTGCAGAGGCCGACACCGCTCATGAGTGAGATAAGGGGTGAGAAGACCGTCTTTCGCAAGGAAGACATCGTCGCTTTGCATTCGCTGCCATCGGCCCAGGCGCACGACCCCTGCATTCTGCATGGCACCACGCGTCGTCGCTGGCCGCGTCGATGCCTGCAGGGGCTGCTCGGCCTTGTCTGTCTCCTGATCCTGCTTGCTGCCGGCTTGGTGGTCGCGGTGGAGGCCGGCGGGATCGACCGGATCCTCAACGCGCGCGCCCAGACGGCGCTGAACAACGCGCTCGGCGAAGCCTATCATGTCGACGTCTCGAGCACCGTGGTTCGCCTGACGGGCGACGGGGCGCTGGCGCTGAAGGCGCAGGATGTGTCCCTCAAGCGGCGCGCGTCCGACGAACAGCTTCTGACCACGGAGTCCGTGTTCATCGAGCTCGATCCGCTCGCGCTTCTGTCGGGCCGGATTTCCGTGTCCCGGATCGAGGCCGAGGGCGCCCGTCTGGCGCCGGCCATCCTGCCGCAGGGCAAGCCGCTCGACCTCACGCGCGTGCGGATCGCCGACGTCAGCGGGGCGATGGAAGCGATCTTTGCCCAGATGGACACGATCTCGAGCCTGATCGCCCGCAGCGGCACGCAGGTTGTGCGGATCGCGGACGTGATGCTGCCGCTCTCCGGACCGCGCAACCGGGTGGTGAAACTCGACGTCCACTCGCTCGATTTCGCGCGCGCGGAAAACGGATCCATGACCATCCGCGGTGACGCCGCGATCGACGGAACGCCGACGGCGCTGCAGCTGACGGCCGACAGCGACAAGGGACGGATCGTGCGTCTCGGCGGGGCTTTGACCGGCCTGCCGACGTCGGCGCTGCTCTACCGTGCGGAAACGCAGACCGAGCCGCCGTTCGGGCTGGATACCAAGGCTTCGGTCAACCTGTCGGCCGTGCGCGGCGGCGCGGGCATTGCACCCGAACTCACCATGTCCGGCGCTCTCGACCAGGGGGCCTTCGTCGCAGGCGGCCTGCAGTCCGATCTTCTGCCGTCCGACGTCAACCTTGCCTATGATTTCGATCGCGGCAGCATCGAGGTCAAGCCGTCGACCGTCCGGCTCGGCGCGTCGGTCTTTCCCTTCAGCGGCGCCATCCGCGACATCGATTCCACGAGCGCCGCTTCCATGACGCCCGCCGCGACGCTCGCGGAGACCACGCCGCCGTCCGACCCGCTGTCGCTCGCCCTCCCCAAGGGGTTCAGCATCGATGTGCTGGTGCAGGGCGGAACCTCCGCGCCTGTCGACGTCAACGAACCACCGCTGACCTTCGATGCCAAGATCGCGGGCGACTTCCAGTCGGAGCGGCATGCCCTGCTGTTTCGCGAGCTGACGGTCTCCAGCAAGCTCGGCACCTTCGCCGGCTCCCTGTCGATCGCCTTCTCCAGCACATCGCCGCAGATCAACTTCGCAGGCCTGACCACGGACATGCAGACGGCCGGCATCAAGCAGCTCTGGCCATGGTGGGTGGGCAAGAAGGCACGCGCCTGGGTCATCTCGAACATTTTCGGCGGCGCCGTGAAAAACGGCAAGATCGAGGTGGCGATCGAGGAGGGGCGTCTCGCCGAGACGGCCGGTCCGGTCGAACTCGGGGCCGGCGAGCTGATGATCGATTTCGGTATCGATGGCGCGCGTGTCAATATTGCCGGCGATATTCCGCCGCTGCGGGACGCCACGGGGCACTTCAGTCTGCGCGGCGAACGCGCCGACGTGGATATCAACGGCGGGACCGCCTACTTCCCGTCCGGGCGAACGGTTGCGGTCAATACCGGCAACTTCATCCTGCCGAACACCTATGCCAAACCGCTGATGGCCGAGCTCAAGCTGCAGGTCACCGGCCAGGCGGATGCCATTGCCGAACTCGTCAGCTACCGGCCGCTGGAGGCCCTGCAGAAGACGCCGTTCAAGGCCGAGGACTTCTCCGGTCCGATGACCGCGGATGTGGGGGCGCGATTCGGGCTCGTCCGCGACCAGAACCCGCCCGCACCGGAGTGGCAGGCGCAGATGCGCCTCAACGGCGTCTCGCTGAAGCCGGCCATGGCCGGGCGGGCGATCTCCGACATCGACGGCACGCTGCGCATCGATCCTCAGCACGCCGTGCTCGACGCGAAGGCAGGCGTCGACGGCGTGACGATGAAGCTCGACGCGGTGGAACCGATCGGCGCGAACAGCCCGGTGAAGCGCAGCCGCACCGTTTCGGGAACCTTGTCGGAGGGTGCGCTGGCGAAATTCGCGCCGGGACTGAACGGGATCGTCGACGGTCCCGTCGGTCTGGACGTGGACCTGCAGGACGGCGACCGGCAGGTGGTCAAGGTCGACCTGGAAAACGCCAGCCTTTCGCTTCCGTGGATCGGCTGGAGCAAGGGACCCGGCGTGGCCGCCACATCAAGCCTGTCGGCCATCACCAAGGACGGGGTGACGTCGATCAGCGACTTCAAGATTGCCGGCGAAAGCTTTGGAGCAGGCGGGTCGATCACGATCGACAAAGCGGGTCTTGCGGCGGCCGACCTGACCTCCGTGCGTCTGGCGGCCGGCGATAACTATGCGGTTTCGGTCAAACGGCAGAAAAGCGGCTACGGGGTGATCGTCAACGGAAGTTCGGCCGATATCCGATCCGTCATCGACAGCCTAAAATCTCCCGGCAGCAAGGGCGACGTCTCGCAGGCTGCCGCCAAGCGCGTGTCGATCGATGCATCGCTCCAGAACGTGCAAGGCTTTCATTCCGAAACGCTCTCCAATGTCGACCTGTCCTATGTCGCGCGCGGGCGGGCCATCGAGGGGCTGAAGCTGAAGGCCGTGACGTCGACCGGGCAGGCCGTGGTCGGCGATCTCGTGAGTTCCGGCGCCGACAACATCGTGCAACTGACAAGCGGAGACGCCGGCGCCCTGGCGCGGTTTGCCGATATCTATGCCAACATGCGCGGGGGTCTCCTGAATCTGAAGCTCCGCGATCGCGGGGGCAACTCCTGGCGGGGGACGCTCGACCTGCGCAAATTCGCGCTCGTCAACGAGCAGCGCCTCCAGTCGATGGTGTCGTCCCCGTCGGGATCCAACGGCCAGAGCCTGAAGGAGGCGGTGAAGAAGGACATCGACCTGAGTTCCGTGAAGTTCGAGCGCGGGTTTGCGAACCTCGCTCTCGACGGCGGTCAGATCGCGCTCGACAACGGCGTCGTACGCGGCAACGACGTCGGCGCCACGTTCCAGGGCGTGGTGCGCGACCCCAACGGCAAGATCGACATGACCGGCACGTTCATGCCGGCCTATGGGCTCAACCGTCTTTTCAGCGAACTGCCGCTGATCGGCACGCTGCTCGGAAACGGCCGCGATCGGGGCCTGCTCGGCATCACCTTCAAGCTCACCGGCTCGTTCGCCAAGCCGAACCTGACGATCAATCCGCTCTCGATCATCGCCCCCGGCGTGTTCCGCAACATCTTCGAATTCAACTGAGGGCCATTCCCGAAGGCGTGGCACCTCCATTCACTGCGAGGACCTTCCGAGATGGCTGTCGAAGAAGCGCTCGATCTCCTGGTTGACGTCTCGGTGAAGAGCGGCGCGGTCGATTTCGGGACGATCCGTGCAGAGGGCGGGGGTTTCGCGCATCGCGTCCTCCGTGCATGGCGCAAGAAGGGTGAAATGACCGGCATTCGCCATGATATGCAACTCGGCCCGGCCTTCGAGATCGCGCGCGAGCGCCAACCCATTGGCCTCGGGCGACAGCGCCTCATCCTTGTCACCGACGAAAACCGCAAACGGGGCCGTGACAGGCCGGCGCGCTTCCGCTGAAGACATGACGCTCGACGGTGCGAGAAGCGGCAGACGCATGCGCATGCTGTGACCCGATGCCAGATTGATCGTGGCATCAGGTCTATATGCGAAATGTCTTATAAATATGACAGCTCACGCGGGGCGGACGAGGATGTGCTTCTTCTTTCCGAGGGACAGCTTGATCACGCCGTCGCTGGTCAGTTCGCCTATGCCGATGGACGTGCGCTCGTCGGAGATGGCGACATCGTTGATGCGGACGGCGCCACCCTGGACATGGCGGCGTGCTTCGCCATTGGAGGCTGCAAGGCCCGAACGGACGATCAGCGTGAGCAGGCCGAGGCCCGCCTCGAGCTCGCCCGCGGGAATGGTGATCGACGGCAGGTCTTCCGCCAGCGCGCCTTCCTCGAAGGTCTTGCGTGCGGTTTCAGCGGCAGCCTCAGCGGCCGTGCGGCCATGCAGGATCGCGGTCACTTCCGTCGCCAGCGTCTTCTTCGCCTCGTTGATCTCCGCCCCGCCGAGCGCCGCCAGCCGGGCGATCTCGTCCATCGGCAAGGTCGTGAACAGCTTCAGGAAGCGGCCGACATCGGCATCCTCCGTGTTGCGCCAGTACTGCCAGAAGTCATAGACCGGCAGAAGGTCGGCGTTGAGCCAGATCGCTCCGGAAGCGGACTTGCCCATCTTCGCGCCGGACGCGGTGGTGAGCAGGGGCGAGGTCAGCGCGTAGAGCTGCTGCGTTCCCATGCGGTGGCCGAGGTCGATGCCGTTGACGATGTTGCCCCACTGATCCGAGCCGCCCATCTGCAGGCGGCAGTCGTACCGCTTGGCCAGCTCGACGAAGTCGTAGGCCTGCAGGATCATGTAATTGAATTCGAGGAAGGACAGGGACTGCTCGCGGTCGAGCCTTGTCTTGACGCTGTCGAAGGAGAGCATGCGGTTGACGGAGAAATGGCGTCCCACGTCGCGCAGGAATTCCAGATAGTTGAGCGGGCGCAGCCATTCGGCATTGTTGACCATCAGTCCCGCATTCCCGGGCTTGTCGTAGTCGATGTAATTGGCAAAGCAGCGCTTGATCGAGGCGATGTTCTCCTCGATCGTTTCCACCGTCATCAGCTTGCGGGCTTCCTCCTTGAAGGAGGGGTCGCCGACCATGCCCGTGCCGCCGCCCATCAGCGACAGCGGCCGGTGGCCGGTTTCCTGCAGCCAATGCAGCATCATGATCTGCGTGAGATGCCCCACATGCAGGCTGGATGCAGTCGGATCATAGCCGATATAGGCCGTCACGACCTCTTTCCGGAAGAGCGCGTCCAGCCCGCTCTCGTCGGAGAGCTGGTGGATGAAGCCGCGCTCGTCGAGGGTGCGGAGGAAATCGGACGTGAACCTGGACATGGCGTGAACTCTTTAATCTGGCGGAAGCCGGGCCTTTAGCATTGTTTTTTGCGAAGTGCATCCGTCTCGGTCATGAATGTTGCCGACAAGGTCGCTGGATGCGATTCGGGCGGAGAGAGCGGCATGGCGATGGTGAAGACGGCGATCGGGCTGATGAGCGGCACCAGCATGGACGGGATCGACATCGCCCTGCTGGAGACCGATGGCGAGGCCGTCGTGCGTCGCGGCCCCTCTCACGGGCTATCTTACGACACGGGCTTCCGGGACCGCTTGAAGGCGGCGCTCGTCATGGCCCAGACGATCCGGCAGCGGGAAGAGCGCCCGGGAGATCTCGCAAGGATCGAGCGGGATTTGACGCTGCTGCACGCCGTTGCCGTTCACGACTTCCTGCATGCCAACGGGCTGAAGGCCGGCGATATCGACGTGATCGGCTTTCATGGGCAGACGATCCTGCATCGGCCGGATGCGGGGCTGACCGTTCAGATCGGGGACGGGACTCTCTTGGCGGCGGAGACGGGCATCGACGTCGTCCACGACATGCGCGCTGCGGACATGGTGGCGGGCGGACAAGGCGCGCCCCTCATTCCGGTCTATCACCGCGCGCTTGCCGCAAACCTTGCGAGCGACCTCGAAAAGCCCGTGGTGTTCGTCAACATCGGGGGCATTTCCAATGTGACCTATGTTGGCGAAGATGGAGATCTCTGCGCCTTCGACAGCGGTCCGGGAAACATGCTGATCGACCAGTGGGTGGAAGCGCATGGCGGCGGCACCTTCGACACGGGCGGTGCGATTGCGGCGTCCGGCGCCATCGTCCCCGACCTCGTCGCCCGCTATCTCAATCACGCCTTCTTCAAGGACAACCGGCGCCGCTCGCTCGATCGCGGCGATTTTGCGCCGCCGGCGATGGGAGAGGTCTCGCTGGCCGACGGGGCGCGAACGCTGGCGCACGTGACCGGCGCCGCCATCCTCACCTGCGCAAGACACCTGCCGGTCGCGCCGAAGACCTATATCGTTTCGGGCGGCGGCCGGCTCAATCCTGCTATCATGAACGACTTCGCAGCGCTGGCGGCGGCACGTGACGCCCGGGTGCTGTCGTCCGATATGGTGGGGCTTGATGGCGGGGCGATGGAAGCCGAGGCCTGGGCCTATCTCGCCGTGCGCTCGCTGCGCGGGCTGCCGCTGACGTTTCCGGGAACGACAGGTGTGCGCGCGGCGGTGAGCGGGGGTGTTCTCTCGACGATGGACGGCGTCCGGGATCCGGCCTGACCTTCAGGGTGTCGGACCGGGGGAGCGCCGCGCCGTAGACCTTGTCGTCCGCGCGCGGTTTTTCCGAACCCGCATCGGCGCTCCGCGGGCGAAGGCCGCGACGAGCCGCGCTGATGGTCGTCCCGGCGTCGGCCGCCGCAGCGACAGCTCCGAGAGCCGCCGCACAGGGATCGATCCGGCTCGGTCTCTCCTTGCGCGAGCCGTCTAGCGGATGCGCTTTGCAGCGGGCTCCGGCGTCAATTCGCCGTTCAGGCGACGGTCGAGATAGTCTTCGCATTCGCCCATCAGCGTGTCGACCTGGCCGTTGAAGAAATGGTTGGCGCCGGGCACGGTGCGGTGGGTGATCAGGATGCCCTTCTGGGTCTTCAGCTTTTCGACCAGCGTGTTGACGTCCTTCTCCGGCGCCACCTTGTCGACATCGCCATTGATGATCAGGCCGGACGACGGGCAGGGGGCCAGGAACGAGAAGTCGTAGGTGTTGGGCTGCGGAGCAACCGAGATGAAGCCCTCGATCTCCGGGCGCCGCATGAGCAGCTGCATGCCGATCCACGATCCGAAGGAATAGCCTGCGACCCAGCAGCTCTTGCTGTCGGGGTGCATGCTCTGCACCCAGTCCAGCGCCGAAGCGGCATCCGACAGTTCGCCTGCGCCATGGTCGAACTCGCCCTGGCTGCGGCCGATGGAGCGGAAGTTGAACCGGAGCGTCGTAAAGCCGCGCTTCTGGAACATGTAGAAGAGCTGATAGACGATCTGGTTGTTCATCGTCCCGCCGAACTGGGGGTGGGGGTGCAGAACGATCGCAATCGGCGCATTCTTCTGCTTGGAAGGCTGATAACGGCCTTCCAGTCGGCCAGCGGGTCCGTTGAAGATGACTTCGGGCATTGGGTCTCCGGCGTGAGCATGGTTCCAAGTTGCGGATAAGACAGCCGAGCAGTCTTGACGAAAGCACTCAGCTTTTCTAGAACCAGTTTAGAACCATTCAAAACTTGGCACGGCCTGCGTGCCGGTGTCGTCTCTTACGGCAAGCGCAGCGAAAACTTCAAGGAAAATGCGGTGCCGGCCTCGGTTAAGATGGGCCGGCCTGCGCATTTGGCAAGAACACGTCCCGGCATGCACGAGCTTGCGCGGAAGAAGGTACAGGCGGTCGATATGACCACGACGCGGATCTACATGGACTGGAACGCAACGGCGCCGATGTCGGCCACCGCGCGCGATGCGTTCCTGACCGCGTTCGACCTGACCGGAAACGGTTCATCGGTCCATGCGGAGGGTCGCCGCATCAAGACGCTGATCGAGGGTGCGCGACGGGATGTGGCCGCGCTCTGCGATGCCGAGCCTGCCTGCGTCACCTTTACGAGCGGCGCGACGGAAGCGGCCAACATGGTTCTGACGCCCGATTTCCGCATGGGCCGGACGCCGCTTCGCATTGGGCGGCTCTACGTCTCCGCGATCGAGCATCCTGCGGTGCGCGAGGGCGGCCGGTTCCCGAAGGATCGCGTCCACGAACTTGCCGTCACCCCGGCCGGAACCATCGATCTCGATGCGCTCGATCGGGCCTTGGCGGATCATCCGAACGGGGAGGGCCTGCCGATGGTGGCCGTCATGCTCGTCAACAACGAGACGGGTGTGGTCCAGCCGATCGCGGCGGTGGCCGCCCGTGTAAAGGATGCTGGCGGCTTGCTCGTGGTTGATGCCGTCCAGGCGGTCGGCCGTATCCCGGTGTCGATCGCAAATCTCGGTGCGGATTTCGTCATTCTGGCGTCGCACAAGATCGGCGGTCCCAAGGGGGCGGGTGCGCTGGTGGCGCGCGGCGAGGTTTTGATGCCGCAAGCGCTTATTCATGGCGGCGGCCAGGAGAAGGGCCATCGCTCGGGCACCGAAAACCCGGCAGCCCTGGCCGGCTTCGGCGCTGCCGCGCGTGATGCGAAGGCGGCGCTCGACAGCTATGCCGCCGATGTGACGGCGTTGCGTTCCCGGCTCGAAACGGCGATGCGCGATGCCGCGCCCGACGTTCTGATCCACGGCGCGAACAGCCCGCGCGTTGCCAACACCACTTTCTTCAGCCTTCCCGGCCTCAAGGCCGAGACGGGACAGATCGCCTTCGATCTCGAAGGGGTCGCCCTTTCCGCCGGCTCCGCCTGTTCGTCGGGCAAGGTCGGCCAGAGCCATGTGCTGATGGCGATGGGGGCAGATCCGGCGCTCGGCGCGCTGCGTATCTCGATCGGGCCGACGACGACCGTCGACGAGATCGACCGGACCATCGATGTCTTCGCCCGCATTGCCGGGCGACGCCGCCTGAAGAGCGCGGCCGCATGAAGAAAGCGTGCGAAAGCTGAATTTACGG
Organism: Rhizobium sp. Leaf384; assembly: GCF_001424065.1. GTDB lineage: Bacteria > Pseudomonadota > Alphaproteobacteria > Rhizobiales > Rhizobiaceae > Ferranicluibacter. The sequence goes on along the minus strand of NZ_LMQE01000005.1, from coordinate 640,774 downwards.
ATCCGGAAAGGGTGAAACTGCCCGATCGATCCATTACATGAACGGCACGACACGATCGTGCCCCACAGAGGGCCGGATCCTTGACATCCGGCAAGTCGGGAGAATGACATGGCTGCCGTGCAGGAAACAATCGATCAGGTAAAGCTGATCGACGTTGACCAGTACAAGTATGGTTTTGAGTCGATGATCGAGATGGACAAGGCTCCGAACGGCCTGTCGGAAGAGATCATCCGGTTCATTTCCGCCAAGAAGGACGAGCCCGACTGGATGCTCGAATGGCGCCTCGAGGCCTATCGCCGTTGGGTGACGCTGACCGAGCCGGACTGGGCGCGCGTCAACTATCCCAAGATCGATTTCAACGCGATCTCCTACTACGCTGCGCCGAAAAGCACGCCTGGTCCGACCTCGATCGACGACGTCGATCCGGAGATTCTCAAGATCTACGAAAAGCTCGGCATTCCCCTGCGCGAGCAGGAGTTGCTTGCCGGCGTGAAAACCTCGAAGATCGCCGTCGATGCCGTGTTCGACTCCGTCTCGGTGGTGACGACGTTCAAGGAAGAGCTGAAGAAGGCCGGCGTGATTTTCATGTCGATCTCGGAGGCCATCCGCGAGCACCCGGATCTCGTAAAGAAGTACCTGGGAACCGTCGTCCCGACGACCGACAACTATTACGCCACGCTGAATTCGGCGGTCTTTACGGACGGCTCCTTCGTGTTCATTCCCAAGGGCGTTCGCTGCCCGATGGAACTGTCCACCTATTTCCGCATCAATGAAAAGGGCACGGGCCAGTTCGAGCGGACCCTGATCATCGCGGAAGAGGGCGCCTACGTTTCCTATCTCGAAGGCTGCACGGCACCCCAGCGCGACGAGAACCAGTTGCACGCGGCCGTGGTCGAGCTTGTCGCGCTCGACGATGCCGAGATCAAGTATTCGACGGTCCAGAACTGGTATCCCGGCGACAAGGACGGCAAGGGCGGCATTTACAACTTCGTGACCAAACGTGGCGATTGCCGCGGTGCGCGGTCGAAGATCTCGTGGACGCAGGTCGAAACCGGCTCTGCGATCACCTGGAAGTATCCGTCCTGCATCCTGCGCGGCGACGACAGCCGCGGCGAGTTCTATTCGATCGCGGTGTCGAACGGCCACCAGCAGATCGATTCGGGCACGAAGATGATCCATCTCGGCAAGAACACGTCGAGCCGCATCATCTCCAAGGGCATCGCCGCCGGCGTGTCGCAGAACACCTATCGCGGCCAGGTGTCGGCGCACCGCAAGGCGACGAACGCCCGCAACTTCACGCAGTGCGATTCGCTTCTGATCGGCGATCGCTGCGGCGCGCACACGGTGCCCTACATCGAGGCGAAGAACTCGACGGCGCAGTTCGAACACGAGGCGACGACCTCCAAGATCTCCGAGGACCAGCTGTTCTATTGCCTGCAGCGCGGTATCCCGGAAGAAGCGGCGATCGCGCTGATCGTCAACGGCTTCGTGAAAGAGGTCATCCAGGAACTGCCGATGGAATTTGCGGTCGAAGCGCAGAAGCTGATCGGGATCTCGCTCGAAGGGTCCGTGGGCTGATCGCCCGACCACGGGCTTGAACGATCGCGGCCGACCCAAGGGCCGGCCGCCCTCGTCGCGAACATGAATGGAACTGAACGATCGACCGTCTGCAGGACAGGTCGGTACCGTCGTACGAAAGAGTGGACCAATGCTTGAAATCAGAAACCTCCATGCCCGGATCGCCGAGGACGGGACCGAGATCATCCGCGGGCTGAACCTGACCGTAAAGGCCGGCGAAGTTGCCGCTATCATGGGGCCGAACGGCTCGGGGAAGTCGACGCTGTCCTACATTCTTTCGGGTCGCGAAGACTATGAAGTCACCGAGGGCGACATCCTCTACAATGGCGAGAGCATTCTCGAACTCGACGCTTCCGAACGGGCAGCCAAGGGCATCTTTCTCGCCTTCCAGTATCCGGTCGAGATCCCCGGCGTTGCCACCATGCAGTTCCTGAAGGTGGCGATGAACGAGCAGCGGAAGTATCGCGGCGAGGAGGAGTTGAAGACTCCCGATTTCATCCGCCGGGTGAAGGAAGCCGCCGCCGAGTTGAAGATCAATCCCGACATGTTGAAGCGCCCGTTGAACGTCGGCTTCTCCGGCGGTGAGAAGAAGCGCGCCGAGATCCTGCAGATGGCCCTGCTCGAGCCGAACCTGTGCATCCTCGACGAGACCGATTCGGGGCTCGACATCGATGCGCTGAAGATCGTGTCCGATGGCGTCAACGCGCTGCGGTCGCCTGATCGTGCCGTGATCGTCATCACGCATTATCAGCGCCTGCTCGAATACATTGTCCCGGACACGGTCCATGTCCTGTACAAGGGCCAGGTCATCAAGACCGGCGACAAGTCGCTGGCGCTCGACCTGGAAGCCAACGGCTATGCCGACATCATCGGCGCGGCGGCTTGAAGGAGCGTTTGCTCATGAACATTCAAAACACGATCACCCGGACGGCCGCCGAGCAGGCGCTGCTCGAGGCGTACGGCCATCAACTGAGCGATCTGCCCGGTGACGGCGCCGTTCTCTCCGCGCGGGACACGCTTCTGTCCGATCTGAAGGATGCGGGCCTGCCGACGCGTCGGCTGGAGTCCTGGCATTACACGGACCTGCGCGCATTGCTGCGCACCGTGCCGGCATTCGACGGATCGGCCTTTGCGGAGCCGGTCGAGCCGTTGGCCGTAGGCTCGGCCGTTCTGACCGTCATCAACGGGCATGCGGATGCCGGGCAGGCGCCCGAGGGCCTTCACGTCAAGCGCTACGGCGAAAGCCTGCTGGACGGCACCGCGGCCGGGGATCTGGTCGAGCGGAATGCGGAAGATGCCATCGGCCGCATCAATGGCACCTTCGTCCGCGACGGGTTCGAGATCGAGATCCTCGAGGGAACCGTTCTCGCGCAGCCGCTGGAGCTCCAGATCGTGCAGGGCGCCGGCCAGAGTCACAGCCGCTTCCCCGTGACCTTTGGCCCCAGATCGAAGGCGACCGTGATTGAGCGGCATCTTTCGGTCGACGGCCGGCCGAGCCTTGTTTCCTCCGTTTCCGACCTTATCGTCGAGGACGGTGCCGAGGTGACCTGGATCCTGCTGCAGCAGCAGGGCGCGGAGGACACGCATCTCGGACAGCTCAACTTCGAGCTCGGCGAAAACGCGTCGTTTCGGCTGTTCGTCATCAACGCCGGCGGCAAGCTGGTGCGCCAGGAAGTGCACGGCGTGGTGACGGGCGAAGGCTCGGATTTCAAGCTGCGCGGCATCAACCTGATGGGTGGCGACACACTGACGGACGTGACCTTCACGCTGGGCCACGACGTGGCGAACACGACCTCCACCGAGATCATCCGCAACGTTCTGTTCGACAAGGCGCGTGGCGTGTTCCAGGGACAGATCCGGGTGGCGCAGGACGCACAGAAGACCGATGCGAAGATGGCGTGCAACACGCTGCTCCTGTCGGACGATGCGGACTTCGCCGCAAAACCGGAGCTGGAGATCTTCGCGGACGACGTCCAGTGTGGCCACGGTGCCACCGTGATCGATCTTAACCCAACGCATCTCTATTATCTCCAGGCGCGCGGGATCCCGGAAAACAGGGCACGCGCCATGCTGGTCAACGCTTTCGTGGACGAGATCGTGGAAGAGCTGGAAGACGAGGCGCTGATCGAGCCGCTGGAGCTCATCATCTCCGAATGGCTGGCGCGGCACGCCTGATCGCATCGGGCCGGCGCTCGCACCGAGGCAGAAAGCAGAGGCAACATGGACCAGACGGTCTCCCCACAGGCATATGACGTCGAGCGGATACGACAGGATTTTCCCATCCTGTCGCGGACCGTCTACGGCAAGCCGCTCGTCTATCTCGACAATGGCGCGTCGGCCCAGAAGCCGCAGGTCGTCATCGATGCGATCAGCCACGCCTATGCCAACGAATATGCCAACGTCCATCGTGGCCTGCATTTCCTGTCGAATGCTGCGACCGATGCGTATGAACTGTCGCGCGAGAAGGTGCGGCGCTTCCTGAACGCGGCTTCGGTGGACGAGATCGTCTTCACCAAGTCCTCCACCGAGGCGATCAATACGGTCGCCTATGGCTGGGGCATGCCGAAGCTCGGTGCCGATGACGAGATCCTCATCTCGATCATGGAGCACCACTCCAACATCGTGCCCTGGCATTTCATTCGCGAACGGCAGGGCGCAAAGTTGGTCTGGGCGCCGGTGGACGATCAGGGTGCCTTTCATATCGATGACTTCGTGAAGTGCCTGACGCCGAAGACGAAGCTGGTCGCGATCACGCACATGTCGAATGCGCTCGGCACAATCGTCGACGTCAAGGAGATCTGCCGCATCGCGCACGAGCGCGGCATTCCGGTTCTGGTCGATGGCAGCCAGGCGGCGGTGCATATGCCGGTCGATGTCCAGGACATCGACTGCGACTGGTACGTCATGACCGGCCACAAGCTCTATGGTCCGTCGGGGATCGGCGTGCTCTACGGCAAGAAGGACCGGCTGGCGGAGATGCGCCCGTTCATGGGCGGTGGCGAGATGATCATCGACGTCAGCGAGGACGCCATCAGCTACAACGAGCCGCCGCATCGTTTCGAGGCCGGGACGCCACCGATCGTGCAGGCGATCGGCCTCGGGGTTGCGCTCGACTATATGGACGGCGTCGGACGCGACAGGATCGCGCAGCACGAAGCCGGTCTGGCCGCCTACGCGGCAGAGCGGCTCCAGTCGGTCAACGCTTTGCGCGTCATCGGACAGGCGCCGGGCAAGGGCGGGATCTTCTCGTTCGAGATCGAGGGCGTTCATGCCCACGACATCTCGACGGTGATCGATCGCTCCGGGGTCGCTGTGCGGGCCGGCACGCATTGCGCCATGCCGCTGCTCAAGCGGTTCGGGGTGACGTCCACCTGCCGGGCGTCGTTCGGGCTTTACAATACGCGCGCCGAAGTTGACGTGCTGGTCGCCGCGCTGGAAAAGGCGCGGACATTCTTTGCGTGAGGATACGAGCATGACAGCTGAAACCCAGGCCGAATCTGCCGGCGAGACACAGGACGCCCGCGACGGGATCGTTCAGTCCGCCATTCCGCCGGAGGAACTGGCGCGCCTTTCGGACGACGTGATCTCGGCACTGAAGACGGTCTATGACCCCGAAATTCCGGCCGACATCTACGAACTCGGGCTGATCTACAAGATCGACATCGAGGATGACCGCATGGTCAAGATCGCCATGACGCTGACGGCGCCCGGTTGCCCGGTGGCCGGTGAAATGCCGGGCTGGGTCGAGAACGCCGTTGGCGCGGTCGAAGGCGTGTCGGGCGTCGAGGTCTCGATGACCTTCGACCCGCCGTGGACGCCCGACCGGATGTCCGAAGAGGCGCAGGTCGCTGTCGGCTGGTATTGATCGCCGGGCAAGAGGGTCTTACATTCACATGCGAAGCACTGGGCCTTGAACCCGGATGTTGCAGGGAGATTTCCATGGGTTTTGCGGTCATGAGCCTGTCCGACGCGGCTGCGCAGCGCGTCAACGCCATCGTTGAACATGCGGGTGGCGAGACGAAGGGCATCCGGCTCTCCATCAAGAAGGGCGGATGCGCCGGCATGGAGTATGCCGTCGATCTCGTCACCGAACCCAATGCCAAAGACGATCTGATCGAGCATGCCGGCGCGCGGGTCTGGGTCGCACCGGAAGCGGTCCTGTATCTGCTCGGCACGCGCATGGACTTCGAAGTCACGAAGATGCGCTCGGGTTTCACCTTCAACAATCCGAACCAGACCTCGGCCTGCGGCTGCGGCGAATCGGTCGAGTTGAAGCCCGCGGATCTGGCAGCGCTCGCCGCCAAAGGCGATGCCGTCGTGCGGGTCGGCTAAAGCGCTGCCATAAGGCGGTCGGACGCGTCTGGAACAGAAGAGTGACGTGGTCTCGGCCACGTCTCCGGGATGTTCTGGCGTCTGCGGCAGAATGACGTATCATGCCGACCGACTTCAACCGGCAGGGCGTTGTCGCTCCGATCAGGCGCCTTGCCCCGACACGCTGCAGAGGCCCGCTTTGCCGATCCCGGACCGGACGATTCTCCAGGCGCTCTACGATGCTCTTCCCGATGCCGTTGTTGTCACAGATCTTCGGGGGCTGATCCAGTCAGCCAACCCGGGATGCGCGACCGTCTTCGGCTATGACCCCGTTTCCCTGATCGGTCAGCCCTTTTCCCTTCTGGTCGACGGCGCTGGCGAAGCGGACGCCACTGTCGATCAATCGGGCCCCGTTCTCTACAGGCGCGCGGATGGCGCGTCTTTTTCCGGCATGACGCGGACGGTCGCCGTGCATGGCGACGCGGGGGGCGACCCATATGTCCTTCGGGTCATTTCGATCCGCCACCGGCCCGACGTCCCGGAGATCGCCTCGTCCTCCCGAGCAGTCGATACCGCGCTTGATGTGATCGCCGAAGGCATCGCCATCTACGACCGGGACGAGCGTCTGCTTCTCTGCAACAGGGCTTATCGTGCTCTCTTCGGCCCGGTCGGAGACCGCTTGCGGATCGGCATGTCCGTGGTCGAGATCGCGGCCAGTTTCCTGTCTGCCGACGGGATGGCGCCCGCACCCCCGGGATCTCCGGAAGCGGAAGCGTGGGTGACACGGCAGCTCGACTTCTTCCGACGGGCCGATGGCCGCGCCGAGATCATCTCCTACGGCAATGGCCGCTGGCTGAGGGCCGAAAACACGCTGATGGCCGACGGCAATACGGTGGTAATCCGCGTCGATGTGACCGATCTCAAGCGCGTCGAAATGGCCCTGGAGCGTCAGCGCCAGGATTACGCGACGCTCGTCGAAACCATTCCCGATCTCATCACCCGGCTCTCGCCGGATCTGGTCTATACCTTCGTCAACCAGCGGTTCGCAGCCTTTATCGGCCTGTCTCCGGACGCTGTCGTCGGGCGGAAGGTCGGCGATTTCATCGATCGCGAGGATCCGTTGACAGCCACGCTTCGCGGCCTGACGCCGGATGCCCCGGCAACGATGCGTGAGCAACGCCGGATCACGGCTGGTGGCGCGGAGGTCTGGATCCAGTGGTCGAACCTGGCCGTTTTCGAGGGCGAAGAACTGGTCGAATATGTCACCGTGGGCCGGGACATTACCGAGATCAAGCAGCAGCAGATCCGGATTGCCGAGCAGAGTTTCGAGCTCCAGCGCAAGAACGACGCGCTTGGACAGTTCACGAGCAGCGTGTCCCACGATCTCAAGGCGCCGATGCGGCAAATCTCCATGTTCGCCGAGATGATCTCCGACGACATCGCAACGAACGATCTCGGCAACGTTTCATCCTACGCGGCGAAGCTTCATGAAAAGTCGCGACGCCTGATCCAGCTGGTCGACAGTCTGCTCGACTATGCGCGGATCGCCGACAGGATCGCGAGCCCCCAGCGTGTCCAGCTGCGCGAGGTCGTGGAAGACGCGCTCGGCAACCTTCAGGCGCACATCGACGAGAGCGGCGCGCGCGTTGTCGTCGAGCACCTCCCGGATGTGATCGGCGATCAGGAACTCCTGAAGCGGCTGTTCCAGAACATCATCGGGAATGCCATCAAGTATCGCCGGACAGGCGTGGCGCCGGAGCTGACCATCAACGGGTGGCGGGAAGGGAGCTTCGTCCACATCGCCTTTCCCGACAACGGCGTCGGGATCGACCCTCGTCACGCTGACCGGATCTTCGATATCTTCCAGCGACTTCATCGCAACGAGGATCTCTATCCCGGAACCGGCGTCGGCTTGTCGCTCGCCCGCCGGATCGCCGAAAGTCACGGCGGAACGATCGTTCTCGACCCTCAATACCGGGCCGGCGCCCGGTTCATCGTCAGCCTGCCTGCCGCCTGACACGCAAGCGCCAACCAGCAACGCTCAGGGAACGACACACGGCTTACCGTGTTGCTTTCGCGGGGTCGGCGGGCGCGCCCGCTGTCTCCATGTCGAGCGGCGTCTCCGCGGTTCGGCAATGGGCCGGGACGATGTGCGGGACGTGGTTGAGCCGCAGGCGGACATACCGCACGGCCGATGGTATCGTTTTCGGCAAGGCCGCCAGCTGCTGGATCAGCCGCATTGCCTCCCGCCTGATCTTCAATGAGGGCGCGAGCCGTGTCGTGGGCCGGACGCCGTCTCTGATCGTGCTACCAAGAGCGCTGGCCCATGTCGGCAAAAGCCGGCCTTGTTTCACAAGGGCAGGGACCATCTGGTGCACCTTCATGTAGCGCATCACCGGGAAGGACGGATCGAACAGGAAGTGATCGATCTGGCAGGGCACGCGGCTCTCTGCAAGGGCGAGCAGCTGGATGGCACCATCCTTCGTCAGGAGATAGCCCGCGCTGCCCAGATGCAGGCTCGACAACCGATGGTGTCGGTATCCCTCAGCAAAGGTGAAACCGCGGCGGGACAGAAGCACGGGCTGGCCGTGCGACTCGATCTTCACGAGATCGGCCATTGTGTGGATGTTTCCGGTCGACAGGAGCGCTCCGGCTCCCTCCGCAAGGACGATGTCGTCCTCGAAGATGGCGACCACGGGATCCGAGCCATCCGCGACGAGACGCCAGCATGCGCGATGACTGAGGAAGCAGGCGACCTCGGCGTCGGTCAGGGGTTTCCATCCGCGTCGGAGGCTCGGCAGGGCGACGGCGGGGTCGGGCAAGTGATTTGCATCGACGGCCGACACGCGCTCGGGGACAAGACCCTGACGCTCGAACTCCGCCAGGACATGCTGCCAACGCTCGGGGGAGCGATCCAGATTGATAATTAAGCATCTCATGATGGACCGTCGTAGCGCAAGTTGCGGCGGGACGGTAGCCATGTCTGGACGAAACAGATCGTTCTCGTCCAAAAAATGCGCGGCGCCGCTGCGAGGAGTGACGCCGCAGCAGTTCTACTCGGCTGCTTCTGCGTAGTCCTCAAGGGGCGGGCAGGTGCAGATCAGGTTGCGGTCGCCATAGACGTTGTCGACGCGATTGACGGGCGACCAGTATTTGTCCACCCGGAAGGCGCCCGGCGGGAAGCAGGCCTGTTCGCGCGAATAGGGACGATCCCATTCTCCGACGAGGTCTTCGACCGTATGCGGGGCATTCTTCAGCGGGTTGTTGGTCCGATCAAGACGGCCATCCTCGACGGCGCGCGCTTCCTCGCGGATGGCAAGCATCGCATCGCAGAAACGATCGATCTCCGCCTTGGTTTCCGACTCCGTCGGCTCGACCATCAGCGTGCCAGCGACAGGCCAGCTCATCGTCGGGGCATGGAAGCCGCAGTCGATGAGACGCTTGGCGACATCGTCGACGGTCACGCCGGCGCTGTCGGCCAGCGGGCGCGTGTCGATGATGCATTCATGCGCGACCCGCCCCTTAGCCGACTTGTAGAGCACGTCATAGGCGCCCTTCAGCCGTGCGGCGATGTAGTTGGCGTTGAGGATGGCGACCTTGGTTGCCTGCGTCAGGCCTTCGCCGCCCATCATCAGGCAGTAGCTCCAGGAAATCGGCAGGATCGATGCCGAGCCGAACGGCGCGGCGGACACGGCGCCCGTTCCGGCGCTTTCCGGGTTGGACGGATCGCGCGGGAGATAGGGCGCGAGATGCGCCTTCACGCCGATCGGCCCCATGCCCGGACCACCACCGCCATGCGGAATGCAGAAGGTCTTGTGAAGATTGAGGTGGCTGACGTCGGAGCCGATATCGCCCGGACGCGAAAGGCCGACCATCGCGTTCATGTTGGCGCCATCCAGATAGACCTGGCCCCCATGTCGGTGGACGATTTGGCAGACCTCGCGCACGCTTTCCTCGAACACGCCATGGGTCGACGGGTAGGTGATCATGCAGCAGGAGAGAGTATCCGCATACTGCTCTGCTTTTGCACGGAAATCCTCCATATCGATATCGCCGTTCGCACTGACCTTGACGACCACGACCTTCATGCCGACCATCTGTGCGGAGGCCGGATTGGTGCCGTGAGCGGAGGTCGGGATGAGGCAGATGTCGCGGTGTCCCTCGTTGTTGGCGAGATGATAGGCGCGGATCGTCAGCAGGCCGGCATATTCCCCTTGCGCGCCGGAATTCGGCTGCATGGAAATGGCGTCGTATCCTGTGACGGCGCAGAGCTTCTGGGAAAGATCGTCGATCATCGCCTTGTAGCCGAGAGCCTGATCGGCGGGAACGAACGGATGGATCTCGGCGAACTCCGGCCAGGTGATCGGCAGCATTTCGGCCGTGGCATTCAGCTTCATCGTGCAGGAGCCGAGCGGGATCATCGCGCGGTCGAGCGCGAGGTCGCGATCCGAAAGCCGGCGGATGTAGCGGGTCATTTCGCTTTCCGCGCGGTTCATGTGGAAGATCGGATGCGTGAGGTAGGCACTGCGGCGCAGCAGTGCCGACGGCAGGCGGTAGTCCGGCTCGAACGTGGATACTTCAAAATCGCCGCCGAAGGCGCGCCAGACCGACTGGAGCGTGATCGGACGGGACCGCTCGTCAAGACTGATCCCGATGCGGGTCTCGCCGATCTTGCGCAGGTTCACACCTTCCGCGACGGCTGCCTTCATGATGACGGACTGAAGTTTTCCGACCTCGACGGTAATGGTGTCGAAGAAGGTTTCGGGCTCGACCGTATAGCCGAGCGCCTCGAGGCCCTTGGCGAGACGCACCGTCTTCTGGTGGATGCTCTGGGCGATCGCCTTGATGCCTTCCGGACCATGGAAGACGGCATACATCGACGCCATCACGGCCAGAAGCACCTGCGCGGTGCAGATGTTCGACGTCGCCTTCTCGCGCCGGATATGCTGCTCGCGCGTCTGGAGCGACAGGCGATAGGCGCGATTGCCGCGGCTGTCGACCGAAACGCCGACGAGCCGGCCGGGCATGGACCGCTTGTGCGTGTCCTTGACGGCCATATAGGCTGCGTGCGGGCCGCCATAGCCGACGGGCACGCCGAAACGCTGTGTCGAGCCGATGGCGATGTCGGCACCCATTTCACCGGGCGACTTCAGGAGAGCGAGGGCCATTGGATCGGCGGCGACCACGGCAATCGCCCCCGTCTGGTGAAGGCGCGCGATCAGACCGGTGAAGTCGCTGACATGACCGTAGGTCCCGGGATACTGGAAGATCGCACCGAACACGTCGGCCGACTGCAGATCCTCGAAGGGATTGCCGACGAGAATCGTCCAGCCGAGCGGTTCCGCCCGGGTCTGCAGGAGCGCGATGGTCTGCGGGTGGCAGTTTTCATCGACAAAGAACGTCTTCTGCTTGGATTTCGAGACGCGTTCGGCCATGGCCATGGCTTCGGCCGCAGCCGTCGCCTCGTCCAACAGCGAGGAGTTGGCGACGTCGAGACCCGTGAGATCGCAGACCATGGTCTGGTAATTCAGGAGCGCTTCAAGCCGACCTTGGCTGATCTCCGGCTGATAGGGCGTGTAGGCCGTGTACCAGGCCGGGTTTTCCAGGATGTTGCGCTGCACGACCGGAGGGGTAATCGTGCCGTAATATCCCTGTCCGATCAGCGACACGAGCGGCTTGTTCATGTTCGCCGTTTCGCGCAGCGTGTCGAGCGCCTCGCGTTCGGTCAGCGCCGCACCCCAGGCGAGCGGCGTCTTCTGGCGAATGGACGCCGGGACGGTGTCGTCGATCAGGGCGTCGAGCGAGGGATAGCCGATCACCTTGAGCATCGCGTCCATTTCGGACGGCGAGGGGCCGATATGGCGGCGATTGGCAAAGTCGTAGGGCTGATAGTCCGTGAAGGTGAAATCAGCCGGCGTGCTCACGGGCGTCGTCATCAGGCAATCAGCTCCTTATAGGCATCCTCGTCGAGCAGCGCGTTGGCGGCCGAGGGATCGGAGAGTTTCAGCTTGAAGAACCAGCCGGCCCCCTGCGGGTCGCCGTTCACGAGCGCGGGATCCTCGACAATGGCCGGATTGGTCTCGACGATCTCGCCGTCGAGTGGACAATAGACGTCCGAGGCGGCCTTGACGGACTCGACCGTGGCCGCGCTCTCGCCCTTCGTCAGCGCCGTGCCGTCTTCGGGAAGCTCCACGAAAACGAGGTCGCCCAGTTGATCGGCGGCGTGCTTGGTGATGCCGACCGTTGCGATGTCGCCATCGATCTGCAGCCATTCATGTTCGTCGGTGAATTTCAGCATGGAATTGGCTCCTGATCAGCGCTTGTAGGTGGGGGTGATGAAAGGAAGGGCGCAAACGGTCATGGCGATAAACTTGCCGCGCAGTTCCGCAAAGACGGTGGTACCCGGTGCTGCACGCCCGGTTTCGACATAACCCATGGCGACGGGATGGCCGACGGTCGGGCCGAAACTGCCGGACGTGACCTTGCCGATCTCGGTCGTGCCGGTCGCATCCGTATAGAGCGTCGCGCCGCCGCGGACCGGTGCCTTGCCGTCGGGCTTCAGACCGACGCGCCGCCGCGCGGCACCATTGGTCAGCGCATCGAGGATCGTGCCGGCGCCAGGAAAGCCGCCGCACCGGGCGCCCCCCATCCGCCGCGATTTCTGCATCGCCCATTCAAGGGCACCCTCGACCGGATTGGTGCTCGTATCGATGTCGTTGCCATAAAGGCAAAGGCCGGCTTCGAGCCGCAGCGAGTCTCGGGCCCCGAGACCGATCGGCAGCACGTCGGGATGATCGAGCAGACGGCGGGCGATATCCTCGGCCTTGTCGGCGGGAATGGAGATCTCGAAGCCATCTTCCCCGGTATATCCGGAGCGGGAAATGATGCAGGGAACATCATGGATCAGGGCTTCCGCGACGTCCATGAAGCGCATGCCCGCCACATCGGCCCAGAGCTCCGCCAGCACGTCTTCCGCACGCGGGCCCTGCAGCGCCAGAAGCGCGCGGTCCTCGAGCAAAGTCAGGGCGAAACGATCGCCGAGATGCGCCTTCAGATGGGCAAAATCAGCATCCTTGCAGGCTGCGTTGACGACGATCAGGAAGCGGCCGGGAAGCCGGGCGATCATCAGGTCATCGAGAATGCCGCCCGTCTCGTCGGTGAAGAGCGCGTAGCGCTGTCGGCCCTCGGCGATTCCGAGGACATCGACGGGAACAAGGCTCTCCAGAGCCCGTGCCGCATCCTCCAGCGTCCCGGAGGCGGCGCGCAGCTCGACCTGGCCCATATGCGACACGTCGAACAGGCCGGCGGCGGCGCGGGTATGAAGGTGCTCCTTCAGAACGCCGGCGGGATATTGTACCGGCATGTCGTAGCCAGCGAAGGGCACCATGCGGGCGCCCAGTTCCAGATGCAGGGCGTGCAAGGGCGTCTGCTTCAATGCGGCGTCGTTCAAGGCTGTGTGATCGTCCAAATCCGGTCTCCAGGTTGGCGACATGCGCCGGCTCGCGTCAACGCGCACGGAATCGTGCCGTCGATTGAGCCCCCTCTGTTCCTGTGCCTGAGATTGTTATCCCTTCGGCGAGCGAAATGCTTCTCTCCAGAGTCCTGCCGGCATCCTGCTGGTTCGTGGGCCTGAGAGTTTCCGGGGCGGTTGCTCCTTCGGCACCAGCGCGAAGCTGGATTCTCCCAACAAGATCGCCCTCAGATAAGAAGGATCGCCCATCCTTGGCAAGCGGAAAATGTCGCAGGGACCAAGATTTTCGTCGCCACTGGTATGGTCGCGCGGACGGCTCTGCGGATGGTGCGAGCACTCTCTGCCGCCTTGCTTTATGGAGGGGTCGCTGTAGGAATGCGTCTGGCTCATCTGGCCGCATGCTGCCCACGGAGATCACGATATGCCTTCGGTAAAGACGTTTCTCGCTGCCCTGACGCTGGCCCTGCCATCTCTCCTCGCCGTGATGCCTGCGCTGGCCACCGAGAGCGCCGTTCCCGGCAGCCAGGTCGTGAGCGGAGCCCTGACGCTGTCGGGCGGCGGCGCCAAGCCGATGCCACCCGGGGCGAAGGTCGGTGGTGGGGGATTGACCATCGGCAATGCCGGGCCGTCCGACGACCGGCTGGTCTCTGTCGAAAGCCCGGCCGCCGGACGCGTCGAACTGCACGAAATGACGATGGAAAACGACGTGATGCGCATGCGCAAGCTCGACGGCATACCTGTGCCCGCGGGGCAGACGGTGACGCTGGCCGGCAACGGGCTGCATCTGATGTTCATGGATGTCGTTAAGCCGTTTCGCCAGGGCGACGCGATCCCTTTGACGCTGCATTTTCAGAACGCCGGAGCGGTCGCCTACACGCTGCCGGTGGGCACGCTCGCCGCGCAATAGCTAGCGTGTCACGCGTGCGCACGCCGGGGCGTCGTCACGGCGATGCTTCCGACGGGTTCCGCTGTCCGCAATTCCGCGCGCAGGTGCGGAAGCGCGTTCGGATAGGTCTCGGCGATGAACCCGATCATCTTCTCGCGCATCTCGCAACGGAGATCGAAGGTGCGGGCAGCATTGGCAGCAGAGCAGAGAATGCGGATTTCCACCGTCTCGGGCTTTAGGTCCGTCACGGCGATGTTGATGACCTGACCGTCCCACAGGGCGGAGGCCTTCGCGATCTTCTCCGCCTCCCTGCGGATCGCATCGACCGGAACGCTGTAGTCGAGATAGAGCATCACGGTGCCGATCAGGGCGGCGGTTTCGCGCGTCCAGTTCTGGAAAGGCTTCTCGATGAAATAGCTGAGCGGCAGCACGAGCCGGCGCCAGTCCCAGATCTTGACGACGACATAGGTCGCGGTGATCTCTTCCACATTGCCCCATTCGCCTTCGATCAGAAGCGCATCATCGAGGCGGATGGGCTGGGTGATCGCCAGTTGGATGCCTGCAAACAGGTTCTTCAGGACCGGCTGGAGGGCCAGACCGAGCACGATGCCGGCGACCCCGGCGGAGGCCAGGAGGCTCACCCCGTATTGCTGCACGGCGGGGAACGTCATGAGGCAGGCGGCCACGCCGAGAATGATGATAATGGAGCCGGCAATGCGCTCCATGATGCGCGATTGTGTGACGTGCTTGCGCGCCAGAAGATTGTCCTCGGCATCCAGCTTGAAGCGGCGCAGATAGACGGTGGTCCAGATGTGCAGGGTGACCTTCGCGATCCATGCGCAATCCAGGATGAACCCAAGGAGAAGAATGTGATGCAGCGTGCCGGCCTGATTGTCTCTCAGCGGCGCGATGGAAACGCCGAACGAGAGCGCGACCATGATGGCGAGCAGGCGCATCGGACGCTCCGTTCGCGCGACCAGCGACCGCCAGAACAGGTCGTATTTCGCGGCGATGCGTGTCGCGATGTCGAACAGAACCCGATGGGAGAAGAGGCCGATACCGAACAACAGCGCCAAAAGGACGATGCTGACGGCCCAGGCAGGCACCCAGCGGAGAGATTGGTCAAGCCATGTGATCATTTCGCTCATGGCGCAAGGGTAGTGTGCACTGCAGCATTTGGAAGGGTCGGACAGCTTATTGTGATCGCGCTCATCCGTTCGGGTTCAGGAAAGCTTAACCTTGTAGAGCCAGTGTTCGACGTCCGCTCATGTGTGGACGCGACACAACTTTGTCGCGATTGCCATCGATAGAGGCCGCATGCCCACATTTCCGACCCTGAAAGCCCTCCGCAAGGCCTCTATCCTGACCGCCGTCTCGGTTGCCCTGGGCGTGGCGCTCAGCGGCTGCATGGCGCTGGACATCACCGAAGCGCCGCCGAAGCTCTCCTCGAAAATGCTGGCCGAGATGAGCCGCAAGGGCATGAAGGCGGAAAGCCCCGTTCTCGTGCGGATCTTCAAGCAGGAAAGCGAACTGGAGATCTGGAAGGTCGATCGCAGCGGCAAATATGCGCTCCTGAAGACCTATCCGATCTGTCGCTGGTCGGGCGACCTTGGCCCGAAGCGGAAATCGGGCGACCGGCATGCGCCGGAAGGATTCTATCATGTCACGAAAGGCATGCTCAATCCGAACTCGCAGTTCTACGTCTCGTTCAATCTCGGCTACCCCAATCAGCTTGAAAGCGCGCTCGGCTATACCGGGGAGGCCCTGATGGTGCACGGCGCCTGCTCGTCGTCGGGCTGCTACGCCATGACCGATCAGGGCATCGGCGAAATCTACGCCGTCGTCGCAGAGGCGCTCGATAGCGGGCAGGCGAGTTTCCAGGTTCAGGCCTATCCGTTCCGGATGACGGCTGCCAACATGGCGGCGCATCGCGGCGATGCGAACCTCGCTTTCTGGCGCGTTCTCAAAGAGGGCTACGACGCCTTCGAGGTTACGCGTCGGCAACCGAAGGTCTCGGCCTGCGGCGGTCGCTACGTGTTCGACAAGGCGTTCGTCGAGGGCGAGCCGTCCGACCCGCTGGCGCCGTGCCCCGAGGCGACACCCGGCATCGAACCGCAGGCTCTGGCGAAGATCGCGCAGGAGAGCCGCGCGATCGATGCGTTGATCGGCGGACCGGTTCCCGTCAGCGCGTCCATGAGCGCCTATGTCGACGGCGGCATGCATCCGGTCTTTCGCACGCTTCTGAAGCAGGCCGGCGCGAAGGGCATGGCAGCGAAGGTCTCCGGAACGAAGTATCCGATCAGCCGTCCGGAAGCGGCGCTTGCCGATCCCTTCGCAGGAAAGTAGCCGTCGGACAGGAGACGTCGGACAGAAGAGCGGCCGGCGCGGATGCGCGCCGACCGCTCTGTTCGGATCGGGCTATCCGGCTGCGGCTGACGCTCGCAGGCGCGCGTCGGAGCCGTGATCGGACACCCTGATGATCAGCGCACGATCATCACGCCGTGGCGATCAGACCGGCGTACACGTCATGCCGTTGCGCCGCGCGTTTGCGATGCAATCCGACTTGTTGACATAGCTTTCACTCGACTGTCCGACGATTGCGCCGTTTCGCGCCTTCCGCCTCCAGCGCCAGCCGTTCGACGCATAGATCTCCCACGTGTCGCCGTTCGCGTCCTTGCATTCTGCCATTGTCATCTCCCATTTCGTGACGACGACGTTCTATGTAATCTACGGCTTCTCTACTACCAATTTGCCGCATCTTCAGATTGCATTCGCAAGACGATATGCGCGTTAACCAAGCGGATTAGGCATCACGCCATTTAAATGCGAAGGCCGCCGGGCGGACCGATTGTCGTCGGTTCTCTTGTCTTGTAGCCTGTTCAAGGAGGCCTTGCCGTTGCGGCGAGGAGGATGGACGAACGTTTGAAGGTTCGTCCTCAATTGTCTGGGGGGACACATGAAAACGTTCGTACGCACAGCGCTTATCACGCTCACTCTGCTCGCCGGTCCGGTCACGTCCGCCTTCGCTTTCGGGGCGATCGCCGTCAACGACTCGCAGGGCACGGCAGCCAGTGAAGCGGGCTATGGCATGGGATGGGGAAGTTCGCGCCAGGAAGCCGAGCGCAACGCGGTGCGGGAATGCAAATCGGCCGGCAATGAAGACTGCACGGTGGCCGTCTGGTTCGAGCGCTGCGGTGCCTATGCGGGCGACCGGGTCAACTACGGCATCGGATATGGATCGACTCTGAAAGCTGCCGAAAAAATGGCGACGGCCGACTGCCCGAATTGTCAGATTATCGTTTCGGATTGCCAGTAGTCCTGCACGGACAACCACGCTGGATGGGCAACAGCCTTCATATTGCCGGAGGCCGAGGCCCTCTCTCCCCAACCGTCGAGAGGGATCAGAGACGGTGAACGGTCTCGATGTTTGCTCGGGGCGCAGCTGTGCCCCGATGCGGGACGAGAACAATCGTCAGAACGGTCGCAACGAGGCATGCAATCAGGATCACGCCCAGGGGCAGGGAGGTTGGTTTCATCGTCGCAGTCCACTCGGTCGATTGAAGGCATCGCACACATGACAGGAGTCGCGGTGCTCTTCAAGCTATTGCACATATACGCATCATCCGGATCCGAAAATCGGTGTGACGCGACCACCAGTGTGCCTTGAAAAACTGTCCGCAAGCTGTCCTGCGATCGGCAGCGTTGCCGTGCGCGAACCAAGCGAGCGGACCGCGCATCCAAATGACGAACTTTCGAGAGGAATGTCTTGCGTAAGCAAGATATGATCATACATCAGTCCTGGAAAGGATGGCCCGCCATGTATGATTTCATGATGAAGGAGTTGATTCTTGTGATCGCCGCCCTGTGCGCCGTGTCATTCCTGATGTTTTTCGCGCTCTCGCTCGGCGCTTAAGGGCAATTCGCAAGCGGTCGTCGCCGCGACGTGTCGAGCCTGCGACGCGAGGCGGGATTTCAAACTCAGAATACGAACAGGCCGATCACCATCGCGATGGGAACGGGAACGCCCACCACCCAGACCAGCAGTTCGCGCATCATGAAGGCATGATAGTCGTCGCGTTCTACGGCTTTCCGACCATTCCTTTTCCACGTGTCAAGCATCGCACATCTCCGTCAGAGCCGCTTTCGCCGCTTCAACTAGGGTGATGCAATTTCGTTCCGCAGCCGAAACCCGGTGACGCGTGGCTGCCATTACCTGCTTGTCAGTCGGTCTCAGGTCTCACGCGATGTCTGCCCGGACGCGTTCACGGCCTCCCGGCCGGCATCATCGCCGCGTTCGTCCTTGGCGTCCTGATCCCCCGAGTCAGCACGTTCGGTGTCCTCAACGCCATGACCGTCGCGGTTTCCTTTTGAGGTGTTGGTCGCCTGCGACGCCTTCTGGTCTTCGGCTTGATCGACGGGACGAAAATCGCCGTTCTCGCCGCCAGCCATCGGGATTTTCCGAAACTCGATCATACCGCGCGCTCCCAATCCTTCAGGTGCGGCGGAAACGGCTCTGCGAAGGAAAATGTTCCTTATGGCACCAATGACGGGCGCCTTCAGCGCGGCCGTGCGCAAAAGCTGTCGGGCGATGGAATCAGGCGCGATCGACGGGCATCGCCGCATAAAAATCGAGTTCCAGACTCTGCTGCGCCCGTGCCCGCGTAAGCAGCGCCATGAGAACGGCCGAGATGCTCTCGATCCTCTGGGCGTCCGATCCTCCTTCGGTCGCCTTGAGTATTTCTATGGTTTCGTCGATCCACTCGATCTCGGACGTCTGCTCGCGCATTTGCTCCCCCAGGTTGCCGAAGCTCTATAGATCGTTTTCGAGCCGACGGGAATTGGCTCGGCAAAAAATGTCTGCGCAGAACGTACGAATCTCCTATCCAAAAGAGGCTGGCGGCGTTGTGGGGAAGGTTCACCATGCGGCACGACCGCCGCGAACGGTCCAACCCGCAGTTGACAAGGGCCATTCCTGGTCAGTCGCCGCTGCCCGGACGGCCGATGCCGTGCCGTATCGCATCGTCGCCCGTGCCATGGGAGCGACGCGCTTGTGATGTTCGTCCGAAGAGAAGAATGAGAGTGGTGAGCGCGCAGGGATTCGAACCCTGGACCTACAGATTAAAAGTCCGTTGCTCTACCAACTGAGCTACGCGCTCCCGCGCCGGGCGGTGGACCGCCTGGCGAAAGTTGGCGGAGATATGCATAGGCGCGCCGTCGCGGTCAACCCAAAAATCCGTCGTCCTCCGATTTCCCCGCGCCTCGAATGCTGTCTGCCCTGGCTGTCGTACCCCGATATCGAGGATCCCCGCGGCAGATCCGGAACCGCCGGCATCGACGTCTGCCGGCAAATGGCGTGGTCGCCGACCTGCGGCGTCAGGCACCATTGCTGGCGGCGGCATCGCGCGATAACACAGGTGCGACGCGTGTCGTGGAACCGGGGTCCGCGGAAGCGCGACGCCGATCACCGCGACCCCATGGTTTCGAAGGACGTGCTTGTGTCGATTGCCGATATCTCGATCTGGACCGCGGTGCTGGCGGGAGCCCTGTCGTTCCTGTCGCCCTGCGTGCTGCCGCTCGTGCCACCCTATCTCTGCTATATGGCGGGGGTTTCCGTCGATCAGTTCCGCGCCCGCGACGGGCAGCCGGCTGTCGCGACGCGCCGGGCCGTGCTTCCCTCGGCCCTCCTGTTCACGCTCGGATTTTCCACCGTCTTCATCGCGCTGGGGATCGGTGCATCGTCGGTCGGGCTGCTTCTGCGCCAGCATATGGACCTGCTGTCGCGGATCGGCGGTGTCGTCGTCATCATCATGGGGCTGCATTTTCTCGGGGTGCTGCGGATCGGGCTTCTCGGGCGCGAGGCGCGCTTTCAGGGCGGGGGGAAGCCGGCGACGCTTTCGGGCGCCTACATCATGGGCCTCGCGTTCGGCTTCGGCTGGACGCCCTGCATCGGCCCCGTGCTGGGGACGATCCTCGGTGTCGCCGCATCGCGCGACACGGTGTCG
Organism: Rhizobium sp. Leaf384; assembly: GCF_001424065.1. Taxonomy (GTDB): domain Bacteria; phylum Pseudomonadota; class Alphaproteobacteria; order Rhizobiales; family Rhizobiaceae; genus Ferranicluibacter. The sequence continues at coordinate 620,526 of NZ_LMQE01000005.1, read as the reverse complement.
GAAGGCGCCGGGTTGCTCGCCGTCTATTCCCTCGGCCTCGCCATTCCCTTCTGGATCGCCGCTGCGTTCTCGGGAGCATTCATGGGGTTCCTGTCGCGCTTTCGCCGACATCTCGGCCTTGTCGAGAAAATCATGGGCGCGCTTCTCATCGTGACCGGCCTTGCATTTCTGTTCGGGCTGGTCAGCACGGTCTCCATCTGGTTTCAGCAGACGTTTCCCGTGCTGATGCAGATCGGCTGAGAGAGATGCCATCTGCCGTCGGGATCATGCCATGAGCGATATCTTCAGCCTGGTTGCACCGTTTTTCGGCCTCATTCTGCTCGGCTACGGCGCCGCCTATCTCCTCGGGCGGCGAACGACAGGTCCGGCCGAGGCGGTAAAGCCGGGTCTCGAGGGTATGGCATGGCTGAACGCCTACATTCTCTATCTTGCCTTGCCGTCCCTGTTCTTCACGCTGATTTCCCGCACGCCGATCCATGAGTTGACGCGGTTCGATTTCATTCTCGCCGACGTCGCCGCGACCTATTCGATCTTCACGTTGCTCTTCGTCGTTGCGCGCTTCGTGCGCCGGACGTCGCTGGCGGAAGCGACCGTGCAGGGGCTCGCCGGCGCCTATGGCAATATCGGCTATATGGGGCCGGGGCTGGCCCTGATGGCGCTCGGGGAGCGGGCGGCGGTGCCCGTGGCGTTGATTTTCTCGGTCGAGAACGTCGCGCACTTCATCACGGCGCCGGCGATGATGGCGATTGCCGGAAGCGAAAAGCAGACCGCGGCGAGGCTTGCACTGTCCGTCGTGCGCAAGATCCTGCTGCACCCGTTCATTCTGGCAACGGCCATCGGCGTCGCAGCCGCCGCCTTCCAGCTCCAGCCACCGGTCGCGATCCGGCGGCTGATCGAAGCGCTGGCGCCGACCGCTGCGCCCTGTGCGCTGTTTGCGATGGGCGTGACGCTCGGGCTGCGGCCGCTGAGGCGCGTGCCGGTGGAACTGACCTATATCGTTCCGGTAAAGCTCCTGCTGCATCCGGCCGTCATGTATCTCGGCATGAGCGCCGCCGGCCATTTCGAGCCCGTCTGGGTGCAGGCCGCCGTTCTGCTCGCCGCATTGCCCACGGCGACCAACGTCTTCGTGATCGCCGAGCAGTATGGCGTCTGGCAGGAGCGGGCTTCCGCGACGATCCTCATCACCACCGCGCTGTCGATGCTGAGCGTCACCGGCCTGCTTTATCTGATCGGATCAGGCGGAGTGCCGGCCGATCTTTTCCCGTAGGCCGCCAAGGACCGACCGGATCGCGCTGCCGGGCCGCAACCCCTCCTGCATCACCAGACTGCGCAGGGCTCCGGCCGACGACAGGGCCTGGAGCCCCCCGGTTCGCACCATCTGCACCGGCAGGAAGCCCGTAAGCAGGGAGCGGTTCAAAAGGTCCACGCTGACTGTCCGGCTCAGGATGTCGGCCCGGCGACGGCGGTCGTAGCGATCGCCGATATCCGCGGCGATCGACGGCGCGTCCGCCAGCATGGACACCAGCGCCATGACGTCGCGCAGGCTGAGGTTCAGGCCCTGTGCGCCGATGGGCGGAAAGGCGTGTGCGGCCTCTCCGACGAGAATGATGCGTCCTTTGCCGAATCGGGTCGCGGCCATGCCGGAAAGCGGGAAGGCCTGCGGCTCGCTGTCCACGGTCACCTTGCCCAGCATGGATTGCATGCGCTGCTCCACCGCCAGCGACAAGGCGGCGGCGTCTTGGGTCACCATCTCTGCAGCCTGCGCGGGGGTCATGACCCAGACGAGGCTGGAGCGATGGCCCGGCAACGGAACCTGGGTGAACGGGCCTTGCTGCGTATGAAATTCGGTCGAGACATTTTCGTGGGAGCGCTCATGCGCGAAATTGAGGACGACGGCCGTCTGGGGATAGCTCCAGGTGCGCGTCTCGATGCCGCGGGCTTCGCGAACGAGCGAGCGTCGTCCGTCGGCGCCGATCACCAGCGAGGCCGTGACCGCGCGGCCCTCCGTCAGCGTGAGCGTGCAGGCGGCCGGGTGCTCCTCGAGGCCTTCCAGCCGTGCATCGATGCGGGAAATGGATGGCGATTCGGCGATGCGCGCGTTGAGGGCATCAAGAAGCGGCGCGTTGGGAAGATTGTAGCCGAACGCCTCAAGCCCGATCTCCGCTGCGCGGAAGGTAACGACGGGTGCACGGAGCAGGCGATCGGTCCCGTCGATGATGCGCAGCGTGGCCAGCGGCGCTCCAAGGGCTGTGACCTCGTTTCCGAGGTCAAGCTTTCCGAGAAAGCCGATCGCCTCGTCCATCAAGGCCGTCGTGCGCCCATCCGACGGGGCAGGTGGCGCGATCAGGGCCACGCTGCGCCCGTCGCGCGACAGGGCGATTGCGGCCAGCGCTCCGGCAAGGCCTGCGCCGATGATGGCGATATCGTAATGATCCATGATCCGGTCCCTTTCTTTCGCCTTGGCCCCGCCGCCCTGTCCCCGCCGCCCGGGCCCCGCCATGCCGCGTGCGGCCATTCGTCCCGGCCTGTTCCCGGCCATTGCGCGATCGATCGCCGAAGACCAGCTGGTACCGCTGATCAGCGCCTCGAGCTGCCGATGCCGCGCGCCGACAGGTCGCGTCGACCGTCTCCCACGCTCACATCTAGCGCCGACCTCGGGCTTTTGGAATGGTCACCATTGCCGCAGGCGATGCCTACGTCCACAACGGATTACGCTTGACGCTTTGCAATCGCTTGTTTTTGCTGGCAGGGCGGGGCAAACGATGCATAGTACGGGCATGCCGGCAGCGACCAGGTCGCGGCGGAGGAGGTGGTGTGGCATGACCTTTCCGTGTTTCGGGTGCCCCACCGAGTTTACGCTTAGCGTCAGCACAGGATGCGTCTGCCGATGAAGTTCTTCAATTACAAGCCGGTCCCCTATGCCGAGATCCGGGCTTTTTCGGTCCATGTTCTCACGGCGTCCGGTTCGTTCCTGGCATTTCTCGGCGTGGTCGCCGCGGCGGAGCACCGCTTCGTCGACATGTTCTGGTGGTTGGGCCTTGCGCTTGCGGTCGACGGCATCGACGGGCCGATCGCGCGCAAGGTGCGCGTCAAGGAGGTCCTGCCGAACTGGTCGGGCGATACGCTCGACAACGTCATCGACTACGTCACCTATGTCTTGTTGCCGGCGTTTGCGCTCTATCAGAGCGGCATGATCGGCGAACCCTGGTCCTTTTTTGCGGCCGGCGCGATCGTCATGTCCAGCGCCATCTACTATGCCGATATGGGCATGAAGACCGACGAGTATTTCTTCTCCGGTTTTCCGGTCGTCTGGAACATGGTCGTGTTCACGCTTTTCGTCGTCAAGGCGAGCGAGCTTGCCGCATCCATCGTCGTCTTCGTGTCGGTGTTCCTGACCTTCATGCCGATCAGCTTCCTTCATCCGGTGCGCGTGCGGCGGCTCCGCCCGCTCAATCTTGCGGTCTTCACGGCCTGGTCGGTGCTCAGCGCCTATGCGCTGCTGATGCATTTCGAGACGCCCGCCTGGGTCGTATGGGGTGTGGTCGCCACAGGCGTCTATCTCTATGTCATCGGGTTCATCCTGCAGATCTTTCCCAATCTTGGACGCGAATAGGAACAGGCTTATGGCAAGAGCAATCATGATCCGCGAGCTTGGCGGCCCCGATGTCCTGAAGATGGAAGGCGTGACCGTTCCGCCGCCCTCGCGCGGGGAGGTCCAGATCCGCCAGGAAGCGATCGGCGTGAATTTCATCGACGTGTACTTCCGCACAGGCCTCTACAAGGCTGCGAGCCTGCCCTTCATTCCCGGCAAGGAGGGGGCGGGGATCGTCACGGCCGTCGGCGACGGCGTCTCGCTGTTTTCTCCGGGCGACCGCGTTGCCTATGCGGGCGCCGACGGCGCCTATGCGAGCGAGCGCAATATCGACGAGCAGCAGCTGATCAAGGTCCCGGACGATATTCCGCTGGAGACGGCCGCTGCCATGATGCTCAAGGGCATGACGGCGCAGTATCTTCTGAACCAGACGTTTCCTGTCGGGCCGGATACGGTTCTCCTGTTTCATGCCGCCGCAGGCGGCGTCGGGCAGATCGCGGGGCAGTGGGCCAAGGCTCTCGGGGCGACGGTGATCGGCACGGCCGGATCGCCGGAGAAGATCGCGATGGCGCTGGAGCACGGCTACGATCATGTGATCGACTATCGGACCGACGATTTCGTGGCGCGGGTCAAGGACATCACGCACGGCAAGGGCGTCGATGTCGTTTACGATTCCGTCGGCAAGGATACCTATCCGGCGTCGCTCGACTGCCTGAAGCCGCGGGGTCTCTGGGTCAGTTTCGGCAATTCGTCGGGCGCGGTCGAGGCCTTCAACATCGGCATTCTCTCGCAGAAGGGATCGCTGTTCGCCACCCGTCCGACGCTCTACTCCTACACCTCGACACGCCCGCAGCTCGAGGCATGTGCAAACTCGTTGTTTGATGTTGTGCGCAGCGGCAAAGTGCGTATCAATATCAACCAGACGTATGCTCTCGACGATGCCGGCAAGGCGCATGCGGATCTGGAAGCCCGGAAGACGAGCGGAACAACTTTGCTGATCCCCTGAGAAGCCGAAACGGCGCCTGGGCATCTGCGGCATATAAGAGAGGGATGGCGTGGCGGTTGATGTGCCCAGCGCTGACGGCGCCTTGCTGTGGGCCAGCAAGCTGACGAAGATTTTCGGGACATTTGCCGCCTGCAACGGGATCGATCTCGATATCCGGCCCGGTGAAATCCATGCCCTCCTCGGCGAAAACGGCGCCGGAAAGTCCACGCTGGTCAAGATGCTGTTCGGGGTTCTGAGCCCCAGTAGCGGGCAGATCACGTGGCGCGGCCAGCCGGTGCACATCGCAAGCCCGGGTGCGGCCCGTCGTCTCGGCATCGGCATGGTGTTCCAGCATTTCTCGCTGTTCGAGGCGCTGACCGTGGCCGAAAACATCGCGCTGTCGATGGATCCGGGCATCTCGCTCGGCAAAATTTCCGACGAGGCCGCCGCTCTCTCGATCAGCTACGGCCTGCCGCTTGATCCCAAGGCACATGTGGCCGATCTGTCGGTCGGCGAACGCCAGCGCATCGAGATCGTCCGGGCACTGCTGCAGAATCCGCAGCTCATCATTCTCGATGAACCGACCTCCGTGCTGACGCCGCAGGAGGCAGATAGGCTGTTTGAGACCCTTGCCAAGCTCAAGGCCGAGGGACGCTCCGTGCTCTACATCAGCCACCGGCTAGAGGAGGTCCAGCGTATCTGCGACCGCGCGACTGTTCTTCGCCACGGCAAGGTGACGGGCGCCTGCGACCCGCGGCAGGAAACGCCGGCCTCGCTTGCCCGCATGATGGTGGGCAGCGACGTGGCGCATGTGAGCGCAACGGGAATGTCGACCAAGGGAACGGTGCAGCTTGAGGCACGGCATCTGAAGGCCGCAGCGCGCACGCCCTTTGCGGTTTCGCTCAAGGATATCTGTCTGAAGGTTCATGCCGGCGAGGTGCTGGCGATCGCGGGCGTTGCCGGGAACGGGCAGGGCGAACTGTTCGACGCCCTCTCGGGCGAGTATCCGACGGGAGACAATGCGGCGGTGTTCATCCGCGAGAAACCGGTCGGCCGGCAGGGCATCAACCAGCGACGGGCGCTCGGCGCCGGCTTCGTGCCCGAAGAACGTCATGGGCATGCCGCGGTGTCGGCGCTGCCGCTGTCGGACAATCTGGTGCTCGCCCGCTATTCCTCCGACAAAAAGGCGTTTCTCGGCGGCGGCGCGCTCGGGCTCATCCGCAGCAGCGCCGTGAAGCGGGCCGCAAAGCGGATTTCCGAGGCGATGGATGTGCGCAAGAGCGGCGACGATCCGCCGGCAGGCTCGCTCTCCGGCGGCAATCTGCAAAAGTTCATCGTCGGGCGCGAGCTCGATCGTCAACCGTCGGTTCTTATCGTCAACCAGCCGACCTGGGGCGTGGACGCGGGTGCTGCGAGCCGGATCCGCCAGGCGCTGGTGGATCTCGCAAAGGCAGGTTCCGCCGTGTTGATCATCAGTCAGGATCTCGATGAAATCTTTGAAGTGGCGACCGAAATCGCCGTGATCAACGAGGGCAGGCTCTCCGAGATCTATCCGGCAGCAACACTGTCCCGGGAGAAGATCGGACTCCTCATGGGGGGCATGCACGGGACGACTGCGTCCGAGGCCACCCCTGGCGCGACCGTGAACGAGGGCGCCCATGCGCATTGAACTTGAAAAACGGCCGAAGGTTTCGGTTCTCTATGCGTTTCTGTCCCCGATCATCGCGCTGGGTCTCACGATCGTCGCGGGGGCGATCCTGTTCAGCATTCTCGGCAAGGATCCGGGACTGGCGCTCTACAGTTTCTTCATCGAGCCGCTGACCGAGGTCTGGTCGCTGCACGAACTTGCCATCAAGGCGGCTCCTCTGATCCTCATCGCCGTCGGGCTTTCCGTCTGTTACCGGTCCAACAACTGGAATATCGGTGCGGAAGGCCAGTTCATCATGGGGGCGGTCGCAGGCTCGATCGTTCCCGTCGTCTTTCACGAATGGCATTCGTCTCTCGTCCTGCCGCTGATGCTGGTCATGGGCATGATCGGCGGCGCGCTCTATGCCGCGATCCCGGCCTTTCTCAAGGCCCGGATGAACACGAACGAGATCCTCACGAGCCTGATGCTGGTCTACGTCGCGCAGTTGTTCCTCGACTGGCTGGTGCGCGGTCCGTGGCGCGACCCCGGCGGGTTCAATTTTCCCGTGACGCGCGAGTTTTCGCCGGAAGCGATCCTGCCGGAGATGATTGCCTCGGGCCGCGCCAATTACGGCTTTGCCTTCGCCATCATCGCAGCGCTCGCCATCTGGTTCATGATGCGCTTCACGCTGAAGGGTTTCGAGATTACGGTTCTCGGGCAATCGGAACGCGCAGGGCGGTTTGCCGGCTTCTCCTCGAGGCGGATGATCTGGTTCTCGATGCTGCTCTCCGGCGCCCTGGCCGGACTTGCCGGGATCTCCGAGGTTTCCGGCGCCATCGGCAAGCTGCAGCCGGTCATTTCTCCCGGCTACGGCTTTACCGCCATCATCGTCGCCTTTCTCGGACGCCTGAACCCTATCGCGATCATCGTCGCGGGCCTTGTTCTCGGCCTGACCTATCTCGGCGGCGAGGCGGCGCAAATCTCGCTCAGCCTGTCCGACAAGGTGGTGCGGGTGTTCCAGGGCCTGCTGCTCTTCTTCGTGCTTTCCTGCGACACGCTGATCCAGTACCGCATCCGGATCCTGTGGCGGCAGATGCGCCGCGAAACTCCGGCCGAAGGAGCGCTCTGACATGGGTATCATCGAGGCGATCCTCCTCACGGTGATCACGGCGGCGACGCCGCTCGTGATTGCGGCTGCGGGCGAACTCGTGACCGAGCGGTCGGGCGTGCTGAACCTCGGCGTCGAAGGCATGATGATCATGGGCGCCGTCTGCGCCTTTGCCGCGACCCAGGCGACCGGCTCGCCCTATGTCGGGATCCTCGCGGGCGTGCTGTCCGGCACGCTGTTCTCGCTGCTCTTCGGGTTCCTGACCCTGACGCTCGTGGCCAACCAGGTCGCGACCGGTCTGGCGCTCACCATTCTCGGCCTCGGCCTTTCGGGACAGATCGGGGAGCCCTATGCAGGCCAGTCGGGCATCAAGCTGCCGCAGATCGTGTTTCCCATTCTCAGCGACATTCCGTTTCTCGGCCGGGTGCTGTTTCGCCAAGACTTGATCTTCTACCTCTCGATCGCGCTCATTGCCGGCATCCACTGGTTCCTGTTTCGCAGCCGTGCCGGGCTGAAGCTGCGCTCGGTCGGCGACAATCACGGTTCGGCGCACGCGCTCGGCATCAATGTCATCCGGACGCGCTATCTTGCCGTCATGTTCGGCGGGGGCTGTGCCGGGCTCGCCGGCGCGCAGTTGTCGCTCGTCTACACGCCGCAGTGGGTTGAGAACATGTCCGCCGGGCGCGGCTGGATCGCGCTTGCGCTCGTGGTTTTCGCGTCCTGGAGACCGTGGCGGATCGTGGCCGGCGGCTATCTCTTCGGTGCCGTCTCCATCAGCCAGCTCTACGCGCAGAGCAACGGCATCAACGTGCCGTCGCAGCTGCTGTCGGCTCTTCCCTACCTTGCAACGATCGTCGTCCTCGTGCTCATCTCGCAGAACCGCCGGATGACGATGATCAATACGCCGGCGTCGCTCGGCAAGCCCTTCGTGCCCGATCGCTGACCCGATCGGCCGCAGATATCTGTTCGACAACATGAGAGGTCCAAAATGAAGAAACTTATCCTCGCTCTCGTCGCCACGACGGCGGCCATCGGCTTTGCCGCGTCGGCAAGCGCCCAGGACAAGGCCAAGATCTGCTTCGTCTATGTCGGTTCGAAGTCGGACGGCGGCTGGACGCAGGCCCACGAGCTCGGCCGTCAGGAACTGGAAAAGGCGCTCGGCGACAAGATCGAGACGCAGTTCCTCGAAAACGTGCCGGAAGGTCCGGACGCGGAACGCGCAATCGAGCGCCTGTCCCGCTCCGGCTGCGGGCTGATCTTCACCACCTCGTTCGGCTTCATGGATGCGACCGCCAAGGTTGCTGCCAAGTTCCCGAAGGTGATGTACGAGCATGCGACCGGCTACAAGACGGCGCCGAATGTCTCGACCTATAACAGCCGCTTCTACGAAGGCCGCTACATCCAAGGCCAGATTGCAGCCAAGATCTCCGAGAAGGGCGTTGCCGGCTACATCGCCTCCTTCCCCATCCCCGAAGTGGTCATGGGCATCGACGCCTTCGTGATCGGTGCGCGTTCGGTGAACCCGGACTTCAAGATCAAGGTCGTCTGGGCAAACACCTGGTTCGACCCGGGCAAAGAGGCCGATGCCGCCAAGGCGCTGATCGACCAGGGCGTCGATGTGCTGACCCAGCACACCGATACGACCGCTCCGATGCAGGTTGCCGCCGAGCGTGGCATCAAGGCGTTCGGCCAGGCATCCGACATGATTGCCGCCGGGCCGAAGACGCAGCTGACCGCGATCAAGGACACCTGGGGTGCGTATTACATCAAGCGCACGCAGGCCTTCCTCGATGGCAAGTGGACGAGCGTGACCAGCTGGGACGGGCTGAAGGACGGCATCCTGACGATGGCGCCCTACACCAACATGCCGGACGATGTGAAGGCGATGGCAGAGGCAACGCAGAAGAAGATCGAATCGGGCGAGCTCAAGCCGTTCTCAGGCCCGCTGAAGAAGCAGGACGGAAGCGTCTGGCTCAAGGAAGGCGAGACCGCCGACGACGGAACGCTGCTCGGCCTGAACTTCTATGTCGAAGGCGTGGACGACAAACTGCCGCAATAAGGGCAGGGCACGTCCGCCGAGGACACCATTCGACCATATCAGCGCAGGGCCGTGTCACACGGCCCTGCGTTTTTAAGCGCCGTGTTGACAAGCACGGCATTTTTCCGACATTGCTTTTGAATTCCATTCTGCCTGAGAATGAAACGAAAATTCTACCTGTCTCCAAGACACCGATATTGTCATATGATATGATTTTTCCGTCGTCCGGGAGGAACGTGGCGATGGAACGCGTATCGAGTCCGACGAGGGGGAAGCATGAAAAAGGGTCCGCTGGAGACACTGATAACCGGCGTCGATACGCGCACGAGCCATTCGCAGGTGGTGGACGTGCTCGGCCGCGCGATCATCTCGGGTGAATTTCCGGTCGGCACCATTCTGCCTGGCGACCAGGATCTGGCGATGCGCTTCAAGGTGTCCCGAACGGTTCTTCGCGAGGCCATGAAGACGCTGGCTGCCAAGGGCTTGATCGTTCCGCGGGCGCGCATCGGCACACGGGTCACGGCGCGCAACCAGTGGAATCTCTTCGACAGCGATATCCTGACCTGGCATTTCCACAACGGGATCGACGAGGATTTTCTGACGCATATCAGCGAGGTGCGCATGGCCTTCGAGCCGCATGCGGCGGCGCTGGCCGCGATCCACGCGACGGAAGCCGAGATCAGCCACATGATGCGACTCGCGGTCGCCATGGGCGATCCGGCGCATACGCCCGAATCGCTGGCCGTTGCCGACCTTCGCTTTCACCTCGCCGTGGCCGAGGCCTCGGCCAATCCTTTCATGCGCAGCGTGGGCAGCCTGATCGAGGCGGCGCTCGTCGGCATCTTCAAGCTGAGTTCGCCGGCCGCAGATCGCGAGGGGATCGAAGATGTTTCGCGCAACCACATCCGCATCGTCGAGCAGATCAGCCGAAGAGACGAAGCCGGGGCGAGAGCGGCCATGGAAGTGGTGATCCGGGTGGGTCGCGCACGGGTTCGCGTGGCCATGGACGACGTGCCGCAGACGGTCGCCGGCTGACAATCCACGGCCTGTCCCTGCAAGAATGGTGAAACTTGGCCGATCTCGCCTTGCTGCATTGCGCGGTTCCGCCTATTTCATGAAAACGATGAAATCGCGCGCCCTCAAACCTGCAGGGCGTGGAGCATCGGTTTTCGAGGATCCATGTCCGAACTGCTGGTTATTTTCGTCCTTCTCCTGATCAACGCCTTCTTTGCCATGTCGGAAATGGCGCTCGTGTCGGTCAGCCGTCCGCTCCTGCGGCAAATGGCCCGGCAGGGAAACGTTCGGGCGGAGATGGCGCTCAATCTGGCGGAAGACCCGGGCAAGTTCCTATCCACCGTCCAGGTCGGCATCACGCTCGTGGGAACGCTCGCCGGTGCCTACGGTGGTGCAACGATTGCCGACAAGCTCGCACCGGTCCTCAACGACATCAGCTGGATCAATCCCTACGGCAGCACCGTCTCGGTGGCCGTGGTCGTCACGCTCATCACCTATCTCTCGGTCGTCATCGGCGAGCTCATTCCCAAACAGCTGGCGCTGCGCAATTCCGAGGGCATCGCCATGTTCGTGGCGCGGCCGATGTCGGTCCTCTCCAAGGTGGTCTCACCCGTTGTCTATCTGTTCGAAGGCTCGGCAAAGGTCTTCATGCGCGTCTTCGGCGTCAGCAGCAACAAGGACGCGGTGACGGAAGAAGAGGTCCAGGCGATCATGGCCGAGGGCGTCGAAAGCGGCGCGATCGAGAAATCCGAGCATGAGATGCTCCGCCGGATCATCCGGCTTGGAGATCGCAACGTCAAATCGATCATGACCCACCGGACCGAGGTGAGCTTCATCGATGCCAACGACACGCTGGAAGCGGTGCGCGCGAAGATCGAGCAGACGTCGCACTCCCGCTATCCGGTCATGGACACAGCGACGGGCGAGATCCTCGGCGCCGTGCTCGTGAAGGAGGTCCTGAACGTCGGCGGACGCGGCGCTTTCGACATCAGGGTGTTCGTCAAGGAACTCCACGCGCTGCCGGAAACGGCGTCCTGCCTGAAGGCCCTGGAGGCCTTCAAGTCTTCCCGCATCAACATGGCCATGATCGTCGACGAGTACGGCAGCATTGAAGGCATCATCACCATCGCCGACATTCTCGAGGCGATCGTCGGCGTGCTGCCCTCGAATTACGACGACATCGAACATGCGTTGATCCGCCAGCGCGATGACGGATCCTACCTTGTGGACGGCCGGACGCCGATCGACGAGATCCATCTCACCATCGGCATTGATGAAATCGATTCGGATGGAAGCTATGAGACGATCGCCGGGTTTCTTGTTCAGGAACTGCGAAAATCTCCGGAGGAGGGCGATGTCGCAGAAGCGTTCGGCTACCGGTTTGAAGTGGTCGACATGGACAGTCGGCGGATCGACAAGATCCTCGTGTCGAAACTGGACGTCGCCCCGCCCGAACGGTGAGGGCCGGGGCCGAGGTCGGGGCCGGGAGGGTCGCCCCGTCCGCCAAACGCGAGTGCCAAACAACAAAAAGGTCGGGGCGTGCCCGACCTTTCGTTCTCAGAGTTCTTGTAACCTGCTAGTTCATCCGTAGTCAGATCACCTGACACTGAGCATCTGCTGGAACAGTAAATACAGTGTTAACGCGTAAGTCTTGCGCCACGCTGGAGGGAATTCACTTTTCCTGAACCGAGATGCCGCTTTCGCCGATCTTGAGTTCGACGCCCTCAGGTTCCTTTTCCCGGTCGTAGATGTAGACGCCCATGACGATGACAAGGACGACCAAGGCGCCCAGAAGAGCGTAAAGTCCGTTTCGGTTCATGCTGATATCCCCTTCGTTACCGATACTTACCGACGCCGGACATAGGGCGGGCATGCGATTTGAAAAGATCCGGTAGGGCTTCGAACCACGATCGCTCATGCATGTCGCCCGAACGTGTGCAGCGGTTTCGGGAAACGACATGCATCAGAACATGACCTTAAAGCGCGTTGCGTGAATCCTTTTTCACGCAACGCGCTTTAGAGAAGGGGGACGTCGCGGAGCATGAACACGGTGCAGGCAGACCCCGCCTCGGTCTCGTGTGCCTCCGGCGGCCGGACGATCAGCGCATCGGCGCGCGCAAAGATCTGCATCATCGAGGAATCCTGTCGCTCGAAGGGGGTGGCCGACATGCGCCCGTCCGGCAGACGGTCGAGTTTCGCGCGGATATAATCCTGGCGCTTGTCATTGGCTGAAAGCGCCTTCGTGGTGATCGCGGTGGCGAGACGGTTTCGCTCGGGCAGGTGGCCGAGGGCAAGAACCAGCGGCTCCAGAAACAGGAAGCCGCAGACGAGGCTGGAGACCGGATTGCCGGGCAGGCCGAGCACCTGCATCTCGCCAAGGCGGCCGACCATCAGCGGCTTGCCGGGCCGCATCGCGATCCGCCAGAAGTCGAGCTCCATGCCGGCGCCGACCAGTGTCGACTGCACGAGGTCGTGATCGCCGACGGAGGCGCCACCCAGCGTCACGAGAACGTCCGCACCTGTCGTCCGTGCCACTGCAAGCTTTTCCTCGATGCTCGAGCGTCGGTCCGGTGCGATGCCGAGATCGATCACCTCCGCGCCGTTCTCCCGCGCGATGGCAGCAATGCCGAGCGTGTTCGACGCGATGATCTGGTCGGGACCAGGCGTGCTTCCCGGCGGCAGCAGTTCATCTCCGGTCGCAAGGATGGCAACCCGCACGCGCCGGTAGACGGGCAGCCTGTCATGGTTCATGCCCGCCGCAACGGTGAGGCGGCCGGAATCGAGGCGCTCGCCGGCCTGCAGCACGACGTCGCCCTCGCGGAAATCCTGCCCCTTCGGGCGGATATGGCGACCCTTTGCCGGCACGAAGCGGGTCCGGATACGGCTGCCCTCCAGCCTTTCCGCATCTTCCTGGATCAGAACCGTGTCGGCGCCCTGGGGGACAGGTGCGCCGGTAAAGATGCGCACGGCCTGTCCTTCAAGGACGGTCCCCGAAAAGCGGCTGCCGGCGGCGGACTCCCCGATGACGGTCAGGTGGGTGTCCAGCTCCGCGATGTCGGCGCTGCGCAGCGCGTATCCGTCCATCGCGGACGAATCGAAGGGGGGGTGCGTGATCCGGGACGCGACGTCCTGCGCCAGCACGCGCCCTTGTGCGTCTGCAATGGCGACCCACTCGGTTTCGGTCACCGGGCTCGCGGCCGACAGCAGGCGGTGAAGCGCCGTCTCGACGGGAAGCAGGCTCATGCGGCGCCCGTCTCGTCGCGACCACGGATATAATCACCGGAACGTCCGCCGGATTTCTTCAGAAGCTGGATACCGCCGATCTCCATCTCGCGATCGACGGCTTTCGCCATGTCGTAGATCGTCAGGCAGGCGATGCTTGCCGCCGTCAGCGCTTCCATCTCCACGCCGGTACGGCCGTTGAGCTTGGCCAGCGTTTCGACGCGCAGGCCGGGCAGGGTTTCGTCGGGTCGGATGTCGACGGAGACCTTGCTGAGCATCAGCGGATGGCAAAGCGGAATGAGGTTTGCCGTCTGCTTGGCCGCCATGATGCCGGCGAGCCGCGCCGTTCCGATGACGTCGCCTTTCTTGGCGTCGCCGGCCAGGATGATGCGCAGCGTCTCCGGCTGCATGCGGACATAGCCTTCGGCCACGGCGATGCGGACGGTCTCGCTCTTGTCGCCGACATCGACCATGCTGGCCTCGCCGGTTTCGCCGAGATGGGTGAGCGGCGTTCCGGACATCACTCGGCTGCCTGCCGTGTCGCATCGGACAGCAGGCGCCGTGTGGCCGCGGCCACGTCGTCCTGCCGCATCAGGCTCTCGCCCACGAGGAACGTGCCGATTCCCACCGCCTTCAGCCGCGCGCAATCGAGGGGGGTGAAGATGCCGCTCTCGCCGACGAGATGCCGGTCGTCCGGTACCATGGGCGCAAGCCGCTCGGACACGGCAAGGTCCACGGCAAAGGTCTTCAGGTTGCGGTTGTTGATGCCGAGAAGGGGCGACGACAGCCGCAGGGCGCGCTCCATCTCCGGTTCGTCATGCACTTCGACGAGCACATCCATGCCGAGGTCGAACGCGCAGTCCTCCAGACGTTGCGCGTCGTCATCGGTGAGCGACGCCATGATGAGGAGGATGCAGTCGGCACCCCAGGCGCGGGCCTCATGCACCTGATAGGTCTCGAACATGAAATCCTTGCGAAGTGCCGGCAGGGCGCAGGCGGCGCGCGCGGCGGTGAGAAAGTCGGGTGCGCCCTGAAAGCTCGGTCCGTCCGTCAGAACCGACAGACAGGTCGCCCCGCCGTCCTCATAGGCCTTTGCGAGCGCGGGCGGATCGAAATCGGGCCGGATCAGGCCCTTGCTGGGGCTGGCCTTCTTGATCTCGGCGATCAGACCGAACCGGCCAGCGGCCCGCTTCGCCTCGAGCGCTTTCAGGAAGCCACGCGGGGCTTCCTGGCCGGAGATCAGGGCTTTGAGGTCGTCGAGCGGGACGCGTGCCTTTGCGGCGGCGATTTCCTCACGCTTGTAGACTTCGATGCGGTGCAGAATGTCGCTCATGTCAGGCCTCCATTGTATTGGAGACGCGCACGAGCGCCTCGAGCGCTGCCCGTGCCGCGCCAGTCTCGAGCGCTTCCCGCGCCATTGCCATCCCCTCGGTCAACGATCCGGCACGACCGGAGATGACCAGCGCGGCAGCGGCATTGGCAAGCGAGATGTCGCGATAGGGCGTGACATCGCCCGCAAGGACGCCGGACAGCGCCTTTGCATTGTGCGCGCCGTCGCCGCCCTTCAGAGCGGCAAGATCGACGGTCGGGAGACCAAAATCGGCGGGGGTGAGGTCGAAGGTACGAATCGCACCGTTCTCGATTGCCGCAACACGGGTCGTGCCGGTCGTGGTGATCTCGTCCAGACCTTCGCCATGGACGACCCAGACACTGACGGATCCGAGATCGCGCAGCACCTCGGCCACGGGCACCACCCAATGCGGCGAGAAGACGCCGACAAGCTGCCGTCCGACGCTGGCGGGATTGGAAAGCGGGCCGAGCAGGTTGAAGATCGTGCGGGTGCCGAGTTCGACCCGGGTGGGGCCGACATGGCGCATGGCCGAATGGTGCTGTTGCGCGAACATGAAGCCCACGCCGGCATCGCGGATGCAACGAGCGATCACGTCGGGCGCGATATCCAGCTTGACGCCGAGACAGGACAGCGCATCGGCCGTTCCGGATTTGGAGCTCAGCGCGCGGTTGCCGTGCTTGGCGACAGGAACGCCGGCACCCGCCACGATCAGAGCGGCAAGGGTCGAGATGTTGTAGGTCCCGGCGCCGTCTCCGCCGGTGCCAACGATGTCGATCGCATCCGCCGGTGCGTCCACGGTCAGCATCCGGGCGCGCATGGCGCCGACCGCACCGACGATCTCATCGACCGTCTCTCCGCGCACACGGAGCGCCATCAGGAAGCCGCCGATCTGCGAGGGCGTCGCGGCGCCGGACATGATGATCTCGAAGGCGGCGCGCGCGTCGTCCCGGTCGAGCGCCTGACCGAGCGCCACCTTGGCGATGAAGGGTTTGAGGTCCGCCATCCGTGCCCGCCTACCGCTGCGCCAGCGACGCTTCCGCCAGCTGCTGGTTGATCGAAACGCCGTAGCGGGTCTGCAGCTCGGTGACCATCTGGTCGAGGATATCGTCACCACTTGCCTGGGCGATGGCATCCACCTGACGGTTGTCCTGGTCCAGCGCATCGCCTGTGCTGTTCTCGACGCTCGTGACCTTGAGCAGGATCTGGCCTTCGCCATCCGTGCCGGCGGCGTTTGCCACAAGGCCGTTGGGGCCACCAAAGGCTGCGGTGACGGCAGCCGGCGACAGGGCGGCATCCTGTGCGGTGCGCCGCAGGCCCGTCTTGGTCTCCACGGCGATGCCGAGTTCCGTCGCGATGGTCTGCAGGGTTTCCCCCTTCTCGACACGCGCCTTCAGTTCGGCTGCGCGCTTTGCCAGTTCGGCACGCTGCTGCTCGGCTGTCCAGTCGGCCACGACCTTCTCGCGCGATTCGTCCAGCGTCCGGTCCCGTGCCGGCATCACATCGTCGACTTCGAACCAGACATACCCATCCCGGCCGAGGTTGATCGGCAGGGCATCGGCGCCGGGATCCGTCTTGAAGATCTCGGCCAGCAATTCCTGCGGCTGCGGCAGATCGGCGATCTTCTCGCCTTGTGCGTCGTTGCCGCGCGCGTCGACGGCGGGAATGGAGACAGCTTTCAGATTGCTTTCCGTGGCGGCATCCTGAAGCGTCGCGCCGGAAACGCGGGCATCCTCGAACTTGTCGTGAATGGCGGTGATCTCGTTGCTCGCATTGGCCAGCGCCACCTCCTGGCGGAGCTCTTCCTTGACCTCGTCGAACGACCGGGTGACGGCCGGGCGGAGATTTGTGACGCGCAGGATAACCGGACCGAAGGCGCCATCGACAACCGGCGTCGTGCCGCCATCCGTGGCCACGGCAAAGGCGGCATCGCCCAGCTTTGCATCCGGCATCCGCTCGCGCGTGAAATCGCCGAGGAGGACGTCGCCGGATGTCTTGCCCTGTTCGGACACCAGCGTATCGAAGGTCGTGCCGGCACCGAGCTTTGCCGCCGCGGCATCCGCATCCGCGCGGCTGGCGAAGGTCAGCTGCTCGACGGTGCGCGTTTCCGGCGTGCTGAAGCTTGCCTTGCGCTTCTCGTAGTCGGCGCGCAGTTCCTCGTCGGTGACGGCGGCCGGATTGGCGATGTCAGACGGTTCCAGCTTGACGTAGGAGATCTTCCGCATTTCGGGTGCGCGGTACTCGGCCTTGTGCTCTTCGAACCAAGGCGCCAGCACGTCGTCGGCCGGGGCCTTGATCGGGTCGACATTGGCGTTGGAGAGCAGGAGGTAATCGATCGAGCGGGTCTCGTTCTGGTAGGTCTTGAGCGCATCTGTGAGAACGGACGGGGCCTTGAAGCCATCCGAAAGAGCCTCGACCACCTGCGACCGCACGGCGACCTGGCTGCGGTTCGTGATGTAGTCGACCTCGCGAAGCCCGGCATTGCGGAGCACGCTGGAAAAGATGGTGCGATCGAACTGGCCGTTGACGGCGCGGAAGGCAGGATCCTGGCTGATCAGCGTCGCCAGACGATCCTGCGACAGGCCGAGGTTCATGTCGCTCGACAGCTGGTCGAGCGTCGCGCCCGCAACGAGCTGCGAGTAGACCTGGGCTTCGACGCCGAACGCGCGGGCCTGATCGCGCGACAGGCGCGTGCCGAACTGGCGCGAGAGCTGGGCCAGCTGCCGCTCATAGGCGAGCCGGAAGTCGGCAGGAGAGACCTTGACGTCGCCGACCGTCACCACCGAGGTGGCGGCGCTCGGTGCGATCGTGGACGAAACGCCCCACACGGCGAACGAGGCGACGAGAATGATCAACAGGCCTTTGACGACCCAGGTCTGGGCGCCTCTCCTCAGCATTTCCAACATTAGACTGCGCACCTCAACCGAAAAAACACGCGTTCGCCCCGTGGCAAACCGTGTCGTTCCTTACTGCATAAATTTCGAAATCGGAATCAATTTAAGGAGAAATCGCAAAGGGCGCGGAACGATCCTGACCGTCACTCCGCGGCGCGCCGGACGGGTCGAACAAGTTCGTTGCGGATGAAGGCGTCATAGCAGGGCGTGAGGGCGATTTGCGTGTGCGTCGGACTTAGGGCCGGACTGTAGAGCTCGAGCAGCCGCGTCTGCGTTGGCGTGGCCGGACATGTCGGCATCAGGGCAAGATCCACGGCGCGGATCGCCGCCTCTTCCGCAGCGCCCGGCGGCGGGACGGCGCGTGTTGGGTCGGCGCCCACGGCGATGGCGCGCGGCGCCTGTCGGTCCATCAGCCACGGGAACGGGTTGACGAAATCGATCGACATGACCGTCTCGAATCGAACGTCGTCGCGGGCCTCCAGGGCCAGAACGGCGGAGATCGCGCGATCGGCGTTTTCGAGCCAGGCCCACTGGAAGTCGAAGTCGCTGAACAGGAGGACGGAGAACGGCTCGCCGGCGTCCGCCAGCGTATCGAAGGCCTTCCGGTTCTCGACGAACATCGCCTCCATCAATCGGGCGCGCGCCGCGAACTCCGGCCGGATGGCGAAGGCGCCGAGTGTGCGAAGGTTCCGATGCTCGAGAGGCACGGTCCCCAGCATGCCGACCACGGCGCGGCTCGCTTTCTGCACGATGAAAAGCGCTGGCGGGATGACCACGGCGAGCGCGAGCACGGCAACAACGCCCGAGCGCACCGTGTTTCCATGGTCACGGTGCTGATCGAGAACGACCGACAAGACGAGCGGGAAAAGGAAGATCAGCGGCTGGCTGCCGGTGTTCTGGCTTTCGAAGAACAGGCCGGCGAGGAGGAAGGCGGAAATCCACACGAAGGGAAGATCGAGCAGGGCAGCAATCGTCCCGGTCGAAGGGCGGCGCGCGACAGCCTGCAGCCTTTCGCGGACGAGGGGGAGATTGCCGAGGAGAAGCGCAAGGCAGAGGCCGGCGGTTGCAAGCGAGATGCCGATGTTCATCGACGCGGCGCGCAGCAGGCGCGGCAGCAGCGTTTCGTCGTTGAGACGCAAGAGCGCGAGGATGTCGTCCAGATAGGCAGACACGATGCCGGTTGCGCCTTCGAGAAGGATGAGCACGGCGGCGAAGATGCCGGCGGCCATCAGGGCAGACGTCAGGCGGAGCCGCCCCGCAAGGAGCGCCATCGTGCACATGAGCGCACCGGCGATGATGCCGGTGATCTTCGTGAAAAACAGGGCGAGCATGGCGACCGCCACGAGGCCACAGAGTTTTCGGCCGTTCGTCACGAAGACCAGAGCTGCCGACAAAACGTAGAGAAGCTGGCAGACCTGTCGGTTGTAGATGCCGAAGCCCTCGGCGCCGGGGTAGGGGTAGAAGTTGCCGATGTTGAAGGGCAAGAGGGCGTAGAGAAGGAATGGGACCAGCAGGGCAAAGGCGAGCGCGGTCGAGCGGCGTTGAACGTCCAGAAGCACCACGGCCATCAGGGGCGCGGTGACGACGAGAAGCGACCAGGCGGAGACGAGCAGGGGGTGTCCCTGCGGAAAGACACGGTTCAGGCCGGCGAAGAGATAATAACCGAGGGCGCCGACCGGCGCGAAGAAATCGACGGAGGGTATCTGCCCGCCGGATATCCGGTTGGTCACGTCGAGATAGATGTAGAGATCCCACATCATCGCGCCCATCAGCTGGGGGATGGTGGTCACAAGGGCGAGTGGCAGCAGCAGCAGAACTGCGACGAGGGTGAGGAGAGGCGCCAGCCGCTTCAGGCGAACGCGGAGGCCGTCCGGCGCTGCGAGCATTTCATTCGCGACGGATGCCATGGATCGCCTCAACGCGGCTGAGTTGTCGAACTATCCTGCTTATCGCATCGCGATCTTTTCATCGCGTTAACGGACCGCCGTGCCAAAGTCCGCCCCGGCCGCGTGCCAGACCCGCGTCTCGCACGGCTTGCAAATCGGCTTCGCGAATCCCGACCTTTTGTACTATGAGGCAGACGATCTGTCCGGCGTCCGGCCGGACGAGACAGGAGACATTGATGAGCCAGATCCCCGACACCCAAGCCCGCTCCTGTCTTGCCGTCGTTCTTGCCGCCGGCGAGAGCACCCGGATGAAGTCGTCCGTGTCCAAGGTGCTTCATCCCGTTGCGGGGCGCCCGATGATCGCACATGTGATGGAGGCGCTTGCCGGTGCCGACATTGAGGCGGCTGCTCTGGTCGTGGGTCGCGATGCCGATGCGGTCGCCGCTGCGGCGCGCCGGGCGGATCTGCCTGTCAGCACCCATCTGCAGACACAGCGTCTGGGAACGGGGCATGCGGTGCTCGCGGCGCGCGAGGCGATCGCGAAGGGCTATGACGACGTCATTGTCGTTTTCGGCGACACACCGCTGATCACGGCCGGCCCGCTCAAGGCGGCACGCGCGCGCCTGGCGGCCGGCGACGATGTCGTCGTCATCGGGTTTCGCACGGAGCGGCCAACCGGCTATGGTCGCCTCATCATCGAGAACGACGCGCTGCTGGCGATCCGCGAGGAAAAGGACGCGTCCGAAGCCGAGCGCGCCATCACCTATTGCAATGGCGGTCTCATGGCGATCAACGGTCGGCGGGCCCTCGCGTTTCTCGATGCCATCGGCAACGACAATGCCAAGGGCGAATACTACCTGACGGACGTGGTGGAAGTAGCCCGGGCAGCCGGGGGCAAGACGATCGCGATCGAAGCGCCTGAAACCGAACTCATGGGGTGCAACAATCGCGCGGAACTGGCTGCGATCGAGGCGGCGTGGCAGGCGCGTCGGCGCCACGCGCTGATGATCGCGGGCGTGTCGATGATTGCGCCGGAAACCGTCTTTCTGTCCTACGATACCGAACTCGAACAAGACGTGCTCGTCGAGCCCAATGTCGTCTTCGGCCCGGGCGTCACCGTGGAGCGCGATGCCGTCATCCACGCCTTCTCGCATCTTGAAGGGGCACATGTCGCGGCCGGGGCCAACGTCGGGCCGTTCGCCCGCCTTCGTCCGGGCGCGCATCTCGGCCCGAACGCCAAGGTCGGGAATTTCTGCGAGATCAAGAAGTCGGAGATCGGCGCGGGGGCCAAGGTGAGCCACCTGACCTATATCGGCGATGCCGTCATCGGCCCGGAAGCCAATATCGGCGCCGGAACCGTCACCTGCAATTATGACGGCGTGAACAAGCACGTTACCCGCATCGGCGCAAAGGCGTTCATCGGCTCCAACGCCTCTCTGGTGGCGCCCGTCACCATCGGCGACGGCGCCCTGATCGCATCCGGCAGCGTCATCACCGACGATGTGCCTGACGATGCTGCCGCATTCGGTCGGGCGCGCCAGGCCAACAAGCCGGGCCACGCAAAGGTGCTGCGCGAGCGGTATCTCGCGGAAAAGGCGGCAAGAAAGCCCAAGGCCTGAGCGCACCTCCCGCGCGGTGCCGCATTACCGGCTGACACCGAAAGTGACGGTGGGCCGGTTGCTCGCTTTGAAAAAAACAGTAGTCAGCTTAGTCCATAAGGTCTGGGGCTAACAGGATCGGAGAAAGTTATGTGCGGCATCGTCGGCATCGTCGGAGCGCGTCCCGTATCGGAGAGGCTGGTCGATGCGCTCAAGCGGCTCGAATACCGCGGCTATGATTCCGCGGGCGTCGCCACGATCCACCAAGGGCAGCTCGATCGGCGCAGGGCCGAAGGCAAGCTGTTCAACCTGGAGACGAAGCTTGCCGGCGATCCGCTTCCCGGCGCGATCGGCATCGCCCACACGCGCTGGGCGACACACGGCGCGCCAACGGAAAACAACGCCCATCCGCATTTTACCGACGGTGTGGCCGTCGTGCACAACGGCATCATCGAGAATTTCTCCGAGATCAAGGACGGGCTGGTCGCCGCAGGCGCGACGTTCTCGACCCAGACGGACACCGAAGTCGTTGCGCAGTTGCTCGCCAAGCTGCGCCGGGACGGGCTCGATGCACGGCAGGCCATGCAGGCCATGTTGCGGTCCGTCACCGGCGCCTACGCGCTTGCCGTCCTGTTCGCCGATACGCCGAACAAGATTCTTGCGGCCCGGTCCGGCCCGCCGCTGGCTGTCGGTTACGGGCGGGACGAGATGTTTCTCGGCTCGGATGCCATTGCCTTGGCGCCGTTCACAAACGAAATCACGTATCTCAACGATGGCGACTGGGCGGTGCTGACCGCGGACGGCGTCGAGATCCTCGATCATGACGGCCGGCAGGTGACGCGGCCCCGCCAGGTGTCGATCGCCGCTGCCTACATGGTCGACAAGGGCAATCACCGGCACTTCATGGAGAAGGAGATCTACGAGCAGCCGGAGGTCATTTCCCATGCGCTCGGGCACTATGTCGATTTCACCGAGAACCGCGTGAGCGTGGCGGCGTCGGCGATCGATTTCGAGCGCATCCCGAGCCTTGCCATCGCAGCCTGCGGTACGGCCTATCTGGCCGGGCTTATCGGCAAATACTGGTTCGAGCGCTATGCCCGGCTTCCCGTCGAAATCGACGTCGCTTCCGAATTCCGCTATCGGGACATCCCCCTCTCGTCCGACGCGGCGGCGCTGTTCATCTCGCAATCCGGCGAGACGGCCGACACGCTCGCTTCGCTCCGCTACTGCAGGGATCTGGGCCTCACGATCGGGGCGGTTGTCAACGCGCGCGAATCGACCATTGCACGCTCGTCCGATGCCGTCTTTCCGATCCTGGCTGGCCCGGAGATCGGCGTCGCCTCCACGAAGGCCTTTACCTGCCAGCTTGCGGTCCTCGCAGCGCTCGCCGTCGGTGCAGGTCGGGCTCGGGGAACGATTTCCGCCGAGGAGGAGCGCGTTCTCGTCCGGCACCTCGTCGAAATGCCGCGGATCATGGCGCAGGTGCTGAACACGATTCAGCCGAAGATGGAAAGCCTCGCGCGCGATCTCTCCAAGTGCCGGGACGTCTTGTACCTCGGCCGTGGCACGAGCTTTCCCCTCGCCATGGAGGGCGCGCTCAAGCTCAAGGAAATTTCCTACATCCACGCCGAGGGCTACGCTGCCGGCGAATTGAAGCACGGGCCCATTGCCCTGATCGACGAGAACATGCCGGTGATCGTGATCGCACCGCATGACCGCTTCTTCGAGAAGACCATCTCGAACATGCAGGAGGTCGCCGCGCGCGGCGGGAGGATCATCTTCATCACCGACGAGCGGGGTGCCAACGCCTCGAAGCTGGAGACGATGAGCACAATCGTGCTGCCGAACGTCGACGATCTGATATCGCCGATGATCTTCTCGCTGCCGATTCAGCTGCTGGCCTATCACACGGCGGTCTTCATGGGCACCGACGTCGATCAGCCGCGGAACCTGGCGAAGTCCGTGACGGTCGAATAGTCCGGCCAAGACGCGGTCGCAGCACGCCGTGCTGCACTGCGGCTTTTGCCATTGTCCGCTTGGCCGCAACGCCATATCATCGTGGCGTGGCGGCATCTCGGCGCCGATGGAATCAGCATGACGGAAGCTCAGACGCGTATCTCCCTTGCGACCCGGCTGCGGAACAACTTCCTGGCCGGGCTTGTCATCTGCGCGCCCATCGCCATTACCCTGTGGCTGACCTGGAGCTTTGTGCGCTGGGCCGACAGCTGGGTGAAGCCCTATATTCCGGCCCGTTACAATCCGGACAGCTACCTGAACTTCGCGGTGCCAGGCTTCGGCCTGCTCATCGCGCTGATCATCATCACCATCATCGGTTTTCTCGGCAAGAACCTGATCGGACGTTCGATCGTCAATGTCGGCGAGCAGGTGCTCAACCGCACGCCGCTCGTGCGCGGGCTCTACAAGAGCCTGAAGCAAATCTTCGAAACCGTTCTTAAGGAGCAGGGCACGCCGTTCAACAAGGCGGCGCTGATCGAGTATCCGAGCGCGGGTCTCTGGTCGCTGGTCTTCATCTCCACCGATGCAAAGGGCGAAATCGCCTCGAAATTCGATGCGATGGGGCGCGATATGGTGGCCTGCTTCATGCCGCCGACCCCCGTGCCGACGGCCGGTTTTCTCGTCTTCGTGCAGCGGGAAAAGATCGTACCCCTCGACATGAGCGCCGAGGATGCCGCCAAGCTCGTGATCTCGGTCGGTCTGGTCACGCCACCGGAAGGTGGGCCGGTGGCCGCGCCGGCGCGCAAGGGCCGCAAGGTCGCCGAGCCCGTCCCCGTCGTCATCGAGCCCTGAGCGTCAGCCCGCCCGGAGAAAGCGGATCGCCTCGTCGCGGCGGTGAAGGTACAAGAGCGTGCGGAGCGCTTCGCCGCGCGGCGTCGTGAGGTCCGGATCGCGCTCGATCACGTAGGCGGCATCCTTTCGGGCAATCTCCAGGAGATCGGCATGCGCCTCGAGGCTGGCGATACGAAAGCCGGGTGTTCCCGATTGCCGGGTGCCGAGCAGCTCGCCTTCGCCGCGCAGCTTCAGATCCTCTTCGGCAATCACGAAGCCGTCCTCCGTATCGCGCAGGATCGACAGGCGGGAATGCGCCGTCAGGCTGAGCGGTCCCTTGTAGAGCAGGATGCAGCTCGATGCCTCGCTGCCGCGCCCGACGCGCCCGCGCAGCTGGTGAAGCTGCGCAAGCCCGAAACGCTCGGCATGCTCGATGACCATGATGGTCGCGTCCGGCACATCGACGCCGACTTCAACCACCGTGGTGGCGACAAGCAGCCGTGTCTCGCCGTTCTTGAAGGCGAGCATGGCCGCGTCCTTTTCCGGGCCGGCCATGCGACCATGGATCAGTCCGGCGACCGGACCGAGGCGGGCGACGAGAATCCGGAAACGCTCATCCGCGGACATGAGATCCGACAGTTCGGACTCCTCGACCAGCGGGCAGATCCAGTAGATCTTCTTGCCGTCCGCGATCGCCGCACGCAGGCGCTCGACGATGTCGTCCAGCCGCTCCGTCGGCAGCGTCACCGTCTGGATCGGCTTTCGGCCCGCGGGCTTTTCGGTGAGCTTGGAGACGTCCATATCGCCAAAGGCGGCAAGCACCAGCGTGCGCGGGATCGGCGTCGCGGTCATCACCAGCATATGCGGGGACACGCCCTTTGCCGTCAGTCGCAGACGCTGGTGGACGCCGAAGCGATGTTGTTCGTCGACGACCGCGAGAAGCAGGCGGTGAAACGCGACGGTGTCCTGGAAGAGGGCATGGGTGCCGATCACGATGTCCGTTTCGCCGGACGCCAGCCGTTCCAGAACGGCGTCGCGCTCGCGGCTCTTGGTGCGTCCCGTGAGAACGTCGATCCGAACGCCCGCGGGACCTGCAAGGCGGCTGAGGGTGGTGAAATGCTGGCGCGCGAGGATTTCGGTCGGCGCCATCAGGGCTGCCTGTCCACCGGCTTCCACGGCCGCGAGCATCGCCATCAGCGCCACCGCGGTCTTGCCGGAGCCGACATCGCCCTGCAGGAGCCTCAGCATGCGTTCTTCGCGCGCCATGTCGGCCAGGATGTCGGAGACGGCCGCCGTCTGGCTTCCGGTCAAGGAAAAGGGCAGAGCGGAGATGACGGGGCCGCTGAGGGCACCCGTCGCCGCGACGGGCGTCCCCGGGAGGGCACGCAGGCGCTGTCGAACGAGGGAGAGCGACAGTTGTCCGGCCAGAAACTCGTCATAGGCGAGACGGCGTCTTGCCGGTGCGCGAGGATCGATGTCGGCCGCATCGCGTGGTTCGTGCAAAGCGATGAAGGCTTCGCGCGCCGTGAGAAATTCCTGTTTGTCGAGAAGGGATGTGTCCAGCCATTCGGGAAACTGCGGAAGACGGGTCAGGGCCGCCTCGACGGTGCGCCGCAGGGTTTTCGGCGAGAGCCCGGCCGTCAGCCCGTAGACCGGCTCGACAAGCGCCATCGTCTCCGCGTCCGCCTCGCGCACCATCAGGTCGGGATGCACCATGGACGCCCGGCCGTTGAACCAGTCGACCTTGCCCGAGACGATGACCACATCATCGATCGGCAGCTGCTTCTCCAGCCAGTTGCCCTTGACCTTGAAGAAGGTCAGCGCCAGCTCCCCCGTGTCGTCCTGCAGGAAGACGCGGTAGGGCATGGACGAACGTCCGGGCGGAGGAGGCACGTGGCGATCGACCCGGCCCTTAATGGTGACGATGGCGCCGGCCAGCGCGTTGACAACACCCGGCTGATGACGGCGATCCACGATCGAGTGCGGGGCGTGAAAGAGCAGATCCACCACCCGGCATTCCTCGATGCTCTCCCGGTTGAGAAGCCGGGCAAGAAATTCGCCGACTTTGGGGCCAACGCCGGGAAGCGTATCGAGCGAGGCAAAAAGCGGATCGAGAAGGGCAGGGCGCATCCGGGGAACTTCACTTGACGAAACGGACTTTGGCAAGGCTGACAAGTCGTTGTCCAGCGTTTATAGGAGCGGCGGGACGGCGGCAGCAAGGCGCAATATGTCCATCCCGACCGACGGTCACGAGACCGCACAGACGCCGCAGAAGGGACAGTCCATGACAGGCATCACCCGAACCAGTGCCGATCTCGATCTTCGCCGCCGAAAGATCCTCTTCCGCGCGTGGCATCGCGGCCTTCGCGAGATGGATCTGGTCTTCGGGCAATTTGCGGACAACGAGCTTTCCGACCTGCCGGATGCCGATCTCGACGAGCTGGAGCGCATCATGTCCGAAGAGGACAACGACCTTGTGAAGTGGATTCTGGGCGAGCGCGACCTGCCCGATCATTTCCGCACGCCGCTTTTCGCCCGCATCGCCGCCTACCGACCGGACTTCGAACCGCAGGCGGCACCGGCGGCCGCAGGACCGACCGAATGATCGCCGGATTCGACAAGAAGAAGATTGCCGGCGTTCAGCGCGAGATCACCATCGGTCCGGTGCCGGCCGGTGTCGAACCCCTGCTGCTCGCCGAGATCGCGCGCGCGGAGGGGCCGGTCGCCTATATCCTGTCCGACGGGCAGCGTCTGGCCGACGTCGAACAGATGCTCAGCTTTGCTGCACCCGACATCCCCATCCTGACCCTGCCGGGCTGGGACTGTCTGCCCTACGACCGTGTGTCGCCGAGCGCAGACGTGTCGGCCCGGCGCTTGTCGGCGCTGAGCGCGCTGATCGCGCATGCCCGCAAGCCGCATCCCGCCATCGTGCTGGTGACGGTGAATGCGGCGCTGCAGAAGATGGCGCCGAAGGATGTGATCGAGGGGCTCGCCTTCTCCGCACGGCCCGGCGCGAACATCCGCATGGACGATGTCGCCGCGCTCCTGTCGCGGAACGGCTTCGAGCGCGTGGCGACCGTTCGCGAGGTCGGCGAATACGCCGTGCGCGGCGGCATCCTCGATGTGTTCGTTCCCGGCAGCGCGGAACCGGTGCGGCTGGATTTCTTCGGCGACACGCTGGAGACGATTCGCTCCTTCGATCCTGCCAGCCAGCGGACGACCGGACAGGCGCGATCGCTCGACCTCAACCCCATGAGCGAGGTTTCGCTGACGCCGGAGACGATCAGCCATTTCCGGACGCGCTACCTCGCACTTTTCGGCGCGGCGACACGCGACGATGCCTTGTATCAAGCGGTCTCGGAAGGCCGGCGCTATGCCGGCATGGAGCACTGGCTGCCGCTGTTTTACGACAACCTCGACAGCGTGTTCGACTATCTCCCGGGCTTCCGGATCGTCACGGATCATGTCGTGCGTGAGGCGGCGGCCGAGCGCTCAAAGCTCGTGCACGACTATTATGATGCGCGGCGCGAAACGGGCACGCCGGGCAAAGGCGCGACATCCCAGGGAACACCCTACAAGCCGGTTCCGCCAGAGCAGCTCTATCTCACGGCCGATCAGTTTTCAGCGGCTCTGGCGAGCGCCAACGCCATTCGCCTGTCGCCCTTCTCGGAGCCGGACGGCGAGGGCCGCAAGGTCGTGACCATCGATGCGCGACTCGGCGTGCGGTGGGCGAAGAACGCCAATGAAAGCGCGCCGGAAGGCGAACGCGTCAACGTGTTCGACCAGGCAGTGAAATACATTGCCGACAAGCGTGCCAAGGGCGCCAAGATCCTGGTGACCGGCTGGTCCGAAGGCTCGCTCGACCGTCTGCTGCAGGTGCTTGCCGAGCATGGGCTCGGCAACATCAAACCCGTGGCGTCGTTCGGAGAGGTCGGCAAGCTGAAGTCCGGGGAGGCGGCTGCGGCCGTGCTCAGCCTCGAAAGCGGTTTCGAAAGCGGCGATCTCGTCGTCATCGGCGAGCAGGATATTCTTGGCGACCGCATGGTGCGCCGCTCCAAGCGTCGCAAGCGCGGTGCGGACTTCATCGCCGAAGTGGCCGGGCTTGATGAAGGCTCGATCGTCGTCCACGCCGAACACGGCATCGGTCGGTTCGTCGGTTTGCGGACCATCGAGGCCGCCGGCGCCCCGCATGCCTGCCTGGAGCTCGTCTATGCGGACGACGCCAAGCTCTATCTTCCGGTCGAGAACATCGACCTTCTCTCGCGCTATGGCTCGGAAGGCAGCGATGCCATCCTCGACAAGCTGGGCGGCGTTGCCTGGCAGGCGCGCAAGGCGAAACTGAAGAAGCGTCTGCTGGACATGGCCGGCGGACTGATCCGGATCGCCGCCGAGCGGCTGACCCGGCGCGCGCCGGTGCTGACCACACCGGAGGGCATCTACGACGAGTTCGCGGCGCGCTTCCCCTACGACGAGACCGAGGACCAGATGACCTCGATCGAGGCCGTCCGCGACGACCTGGGTGCCGGCCGTCCGATGGACCGGCTGGTGTGCGGCGATGTGGGCTTCGGAAAGACCGAAGTCGCGTTGCGTGCGGCCTTCATCGCCGCGATGAACGGCGTGCAGGTGGCCGTCGTCGTGCCCACCACGCTTCTGGCCCGCCAGCACTTCAAGTCGTTTACCGAGCGCTTCCGCGGCCTGCCGATCCGGCTGGCCCAGGCCTCGCGGCTCGTCGGCTCCAAGGAGCTGGCCTTGACCAAGAAGGAGGTCTCCGAAGGCAAGACCGATATCGTCGTGGGAACGCACGCTCTTCTCGGCAGCGCCATCAATTTCGCCAATCTCGGCCTTCTCATCATCGACGAAGAGCAGCATT
This sequence comes from Rhizobium sp. Leaf384, assembly GCF_001424065.1. Classification (GTDB taxonomy): domain Bacteria; phylum Pseudomonadota; class Alphaproteobacteria; order Rhizobiales; family Rhizobiaceae; genus Ferranicluibacter. The sequence continues at coordinate 591,557 of NZ_LMQE01000005.1, read as the reverse complement.
TCGGCGTGAAGCACAAGGAACGGCTGAAGGAGCTGAAGTCCGACGTCCACGTGCTGACGCTCTCGGCAACGCCGATCCCGCGGACGCTGCAGCTTGCCTTGACCGGCGTGCGGGAGCTCTCGCTCATCACCACCCCGCCCGTCGATCGCATGGCGGTGCGCACCTTCATCTCGCCGTTCGACGCCCTGGTGATCCGCGAGACGCTGATGCGCGAGCACTATCGCGGTGGCCAGAGCTTCTACGTCTGCCCGCGGCTGGCCGACCTCGAGGATGTGCAGGCCTTCCTGCGGTCCGACGTTCCGGAACTGAAGGTGGCCGTCGCCCATGGACAGATGCCGGCGACGGAACTCGAGGACATCATGAACGCCTTCTACGAGGGGCGGTATGACGTGCTTCTATCGACAACGATCGTCGAGTCCGGCCTCGACGTTCCTCGCGCCAACACGCTGATCGTGCATCGGGCCGACATGTTCGGTCTGGCGCAGCTGTACCAGCTGCGGGGTCGCGTCGGGCGGTCGAAGGTCCGCGCCTTCGCGCTGTTTACGCTGCCGGTCAACAAGACCCTGACGGGTCCCGCCGAACGGCGCCTGAAGGTCCTGCAGTCTCTCGACACGCTTGGCGCCGGCTTCCAGCTTGCAAGCCACGATCTCGATATCCGCGGTGCCGGCAACCTGCTCGGCGACGAGCAGTCCGGTCACATCAAGGAGGTCGGCTTCGAGCTTTACCAGCAGATGCTGGAAGAGGCCGTGGCGGAACTGAAGGGAGACGACGAGGTGACCGACAGCGGTTGGTCGCCGCAGATCTCCGTCGGAACGCCCGTCATGATCCCGGACGAGTACGTCCCGGACCTGCATCTCCGGCTCATGCTCTACCGGAGGCTCGGAGAGATCACGGAGCTCGCCGATATCGACGCGTTCGGTGCCGAACTCATCGACCGGTTCGGACCGCTGCCGATCGAGGTGCAGCACCTTCTCAAGATCGTCTATGTCAAATCGCTGTGCCGAACGGCAAATGTCGAGAAGCTCGATGCCGGTCCGAAGGGCGTCGTGGTGCACTTTCGCAACCGCGATTTCCCGAACCCGGCCGGTCTTGTCGGCTATATCGCCAAGCAGGGGACGCTCGCCAAGGTTCGACAGGACCAGAGCATCTTCTTCCAGCGCGATTATCCGACGCCTGAGAAACGGCTGGCAGGGGCCGCGATGCTGATGACGCAGCTTGCCGGTATCGCCAAGGGCTAAGAGGGCCGCAAGAGCTAGCAGGCCGCAAGAGCGAGCAGGAGTTAGAGAAACGGCAGCCTGCGGTCGTTGGTGACCGCAGGCTGCCTCTTCCGTCAGGGTGTCAATTGATATTAGCCTGGTTCTTCATCTCGGCGATATCGCGCAGAGCGCTGGTGAGCACCTCGACCGACTGAGCCCCCATCACGGCGTATTTGCTCTCGATGATGAAGCAGGGCACGCCGGTGACGCCCATGTCGCGAGCCATGTCGATTTCCGTCTTCACGTCTGCGCTGTCCGCATCGGATGCGAAGAGGGCGGTGACGACGGCGCGATCGAGCCCGCCGGCTTCGGCGATGTCGATCAGCGTTTCGCGATCGCCGACGTTGCGGCCCTCCGCGAAATTCGCCCTGAACAGGCCGGACACGACATTCGCCTGCACATCGGCGCCCTCGGCCTGCGCCCAGCGGATGAGCCTGTGGGCATCCAGCGTGTTCGGCGAGACGGTCACGGCGTCAAAGTCGAAAACCACGCCGTCGGCATGGCCGAGCGCCGTGAGCGTCTGATGCGCCCGAGCCACGGCTTCGTGTCCACCGAGCTTGGCCGCGAGATGCGCCTTGTGATCGACGCCCTCCGGCGGCAGATCGGGATTGAGCTGATAGGGACGCCAGTTGACGGTGACCAGGATCTCGCTCGCCAGCTCCGCGATCGCCTTGTCCAGCCGGGCCTTCCCGAGATAGCACCAGGGGCAGACGACATCCGAGACGACGTCGACGGTGACATGCTCCATGATCATTCCTTCCCTTGCTGAAGGGGTGCGTCGGGCGTCGGCGCTGGCGCGGCAGGCTGCTGCGGGGCCGGCGAAGACGCGTCATTGGCGGGCGTGGTCTGTGCATCCACATCCCACCATGTCGGGAGGCTGTAGCCATAGAGTGGCACGGTGTTCGGCCGCCCGATCCGCTTGTGACGGCCAACCCACTGCGATGCCACATGGTAGAGAGGCACCGCGTAGAAATTCGAGACAAGCATCCGGTCATGGGCACGCACGGCAGCGGTAAAGTCTTCCTGCGAACGGGCCTGCAGAATGTTGTTCACCAGGGTATCGACATCCTTGTCGGCAACACCGGCGAAATTGTCGCTGCCTTCGCGATCCCGGGACTGCGAGGACCAGCGACCGACCTGTTCGATGCCCGGCGAGAGCGAGGACGGGAAAGACTTGATGATGATGTCGTAGTCGAAGGACTGACTGCGCTGCTGATACTGCGAATCATCGACCGTTCGCACGCCTGCGCGAATGCCGAGGGCGGCAAGGAAGCGCTGATAGGCCAGCGCCATCTTCTCCTGGCCCTCGTTCTGGGTCATGATTTCAAAAGCGAGCTGTTGCCCGGTGGCATTCTTCATCTGTCCGTCGCGAATCGTATACCCGGCTTCCCGCAGAAGGGTGACCGCTTCGCGCAGGACGTTGCGGTCGCGCCCGGAGGCGTCGGTCACCGGCAGGCGGTAGGTTCCATCCAGCACGCCGGGCAGGATCCGGTTGCGAATATCGCCGAGCAGGCTGAGTTCGCGATCGTCGGCCGGCTGCCCAAGATAGGAGAGGCCGGAGTTCTGCCAATAGCTCTGCGTGCGCGTGTAGGCGCTGTCATAGAGGTTCTTGTTGACCCATTCGAAGTCGAACACGAGCGCCAAGCCCTGCCGCAGCTTCGGGTTCTCGAACATGGCCCGGCGCGTGTTGAAGACGAAGCCGAGCATGCCCGAGGGGGTCTTCGGCGAGAAGGTATCCTTGATGACCTCGCCGGACCGCACGGCCGGAAAGTCGTAGCTGCGCGCCCAGCGATTGGGGCTGCCTTCGGGATAGACGTCGATCTCGCCTTTCTTGAAGGCCTCGAACAAGGAATTGTCCTGGAGAAAATACTCGACCGAGATGCGGTCGTAATTGTCCTGGCCGATCTTCGACGGCAGATCCTTCGCCCAGTAGTTGGGATCGCGTTCGTAGACAATCCTCTCGCCCGGCGTGACGGAGGCCACCTTGTAGGGTCCGGAGCCGATCGGGAACTTGAGCGTCGTCTGGTCGAAGCTTTCGACAGCGGTTGCATGCCTGGGCAGGATCGGCGTCATTGCGATGAGCAGGGGGAATTCGCGGTCGCTCTTCTCGTTAAAGGTGAAGCGCACGCTGCGTTCGCCGACCTTCTCCATCTTGGCGACCTTGTCGAGCCGCGATGCAAACGGCACGCGACCCTTGTCGCGGAAGATCTCGAAGGTGAAGATCACGTCCTCCGGTGTCACCGGCTGGCCGTCGGACCAGTGCGCCTTCGGATTGAGATTGAACTGGATGAACGTGCGATCCTCGTCCCACTCCACAGTTTCCGCCAGCAGACCATAGAGGGAAAACGCCTCGTCGCGCGAGCGCATCATCAGGGAGTCGTAGACGAGATTGCCATATTCCGGATCGAGCATGCCGCGCGCCGTCGTGCGCATGCTTTTCAGGATGAACGGGTTCAGATTGTCGAACGACCCGACCACCCCGTAGGAGATGTGGCCGCCCTTTTTCACCTGCGGATTGACATAGGGAAAGTTCTTGAAGCCGGCGGGCAGGGCAGGCGTCCCGTGCATGGCGATGCCGTGTACGGGTTCGGCCATGGCAAAGCCGGCAGCCATCAGCGAGGTGGATAGGGCAAGACCCAGAAACAAGGCGCGCACGCGGTTCTCCGATGCGGACAGGCCCGCAAATCTCGAGCAGATCCAGAAACGATTCCCGGCAACCTATCACGCCGGGCCTGTTTTTGAAGCTTGCCCCCGCAGAATGGCAGTTCTATGGGCCGCGCGCGCCAAAATCATCGATGCCGGATCGCGTTTTTCGACGGGCAAGGCTGGATTAGGCGCGCGTGACGCGCTAGGAGATGAAACCGCCCCTGGGCGGGTCATGCAATTGCCTCAATTGACCAACAGAGGAGCGGGCGGCCGAGCACTCGCCCAGTCGAGCAATCAGTTTGTGGACGTGCCAGCGACATCGGGATGAGCGGATTCGCTTCGGTGGTTCTCAAGACCGTTTCGGGTCCGGCGCAGAACGATCGCAACCGATCCTGTCGTGAACGTGATGTTGCGCGTCTCGTCTCGAGAGCGCTAGATCCGAGCCGCAGAAACGATGAATTCAGGAGACGGATATCGTTATGACCTTCAAGCCCACCCTTTCCAGGAAAGTCGCACTTTCGGCTTTCGTCGGCGCCGTCGCGGCCGCCGCAATGCCGTCGGCTTCCTTCGCGCAGCAGGCCGGCCAGCGCGCGCCGCAGGGCTGGTTCAAAGTCTGCACCAAGCAGGAAGACAACGATGTCTGCATCGTCCAGAACCTGCTGTCCGCCAATAACGGCCAGCTCGTGACAGCGGCAGGCCTCATCAGCGTGCAGGGCAAGGTCAACCGCAAGATCCTTCAGGTCTCGGTGCCCTCCGCGCGTCTCCTTCCCCCTGGCGTTCAGGTCCAGATCGACGGCGGCAAGCCGATCAAGCTGGACTACGCGATCTGCATGCCGGACAAGTGCGTGGCCGAAGCGCCCCTGACCGACGCCGTCATCGCAAGCCTGAAGAAGGGCAGCGAGGTCGTGTTCACGTCGATCAACTTCCAGCGTGCGCCGAACCCGATCAAGATGTCGCTCGAAGGCTTCACCGGCGTGTTCGATGGCGAGCCGATCGAGCAGTCGAAGCTGCAGGAACGCCAGCGTCTGCTGCAGGAAGAGATGCAGAAGAAGGCAGAAGACGCCCGCAAGAAGCTTGAAGAAGCCCAGAAGGCTGCCAAGCAGAACTGATCGGTCGCAAGACCCCCAAAAGAAAAGCCCGGATCTGACGATCCGGGCTTTTTGCATGTCCTCAGCGTGGTCGTTTTACAGCCACGCTGACAGGAGCGTCCGCAGATCACGTCAATGCGTGACGACAGCCTTTGGCTTGTACTGTCCGATGGTCTCCGGGTCGAAGAACGTTTCGACCTGCGAATGGCGAACCGGCGTTCCCGTCTCGTCCGACATCAGGTTCTGCTCCGAGACATAGGCGACATACTCGCTCTCGTCGTTTTCTGCCAGCAGGTGGTAGAAGGGCTGGTCGCGATCCGGCCGGACCTCGGCGGGGATGGCGTTCCACCACTCTTCCGTGTTGGCATACTCGGCATCCACGTCGAAGATCACGCCACGGAACGGGAAGAGCCGGTGGCGCACCACTTGTCCGATCTGGAACTTTGCATCTCTCTGTTTCATCATGATCGTATCCTTTCCTTCAATATGTGGGAGGAAACGCTGCAAGATCAAGGGACGAAGCGGCAACACGAATGCGTGACGCGGCGACGGCGAGCGAGGCCTGCGTGGGGCAGCTGCCAGCGCCTGCCCGTACCCGCCCAACGAAAAAGGCCGGCGCGTGTGGCGCCGGCCTTTCTGTTCGTTCGGACCGTTCTCAGGCCGAATAATACATGTCGAATTCGACCGGATGTGGCGTCATGTCGTAGCGCATGACCTCGGCCATCTTCAGCTCGATATAAGCGTCGATCTGATCGTCGTCGAACACACCGCCGGCGGTGAGGAACTTGCGATCGCGATCGAGATTCTCGAGCGCTTCGCGCAGCGAGCCGCACACGGTCGGAATCTTCTTCAATTCCTTGGCGGGCAGGTCGTAGAGATCCTTGTCCATGGCCTTGCCGGGGTGGATCTTGTTGCGAATGCCGTCGAGACCAGCCATCAGCATAGATGCAAAGGCCAGATAGGGGTTCGCCAGCGGATCGGGGAAGCGGACTTCGACGCGCTTGGACTTGGCACCGGAGCCGAACGGGATGCGGCACGATGCGGAGCGGTTGCGCGCGGAATAGGCCAGCAGGACCGGAGCCTCGTATCCGGGGACCAGACGCTTGTAGGAGTTGGTCGTCGGATTGGTAAAGGCGTTGATGGCCTTGGCATGACGGATAATGCCGCCGATGTAGAACAGGCAGTTTTCCGAAAGGCCGGCATATTCGTCACCCGCGAAGGTCGGCTTGCCGTCCTTCCAGATCGACTGGTGCACATGCATGCCCGAGCCATTGTCGCCGAAGATGGGTTTCGGCATGAAGGTGGCCGTCTTGCCATAGGCGTTCGCCACCTGGTGCACGACATATTTGTAGATCTGGATCTGGTCGGCGCTGCGAACCAGCGTATCGAACTTGACGCCGAGTTCGTGCTGGGCCGCGGCCACCTCGTGGTGCTGCTTCTCGACGGTCACGCCCATCTCCGAGAGAACGGTGAGCATTTCCGAGCGCATGTCCTGGCAGCTGTCGATCGGCGGTACCGGGAAGTAGCCGCCCTTGACGCGCGGGCGGTGACCCAGGTTGCCGGTGTCGTAGGCCGTGTCGTCGTTCGACGGCAGCTCGGAGGAATCGAGCTTGAAGCCGGTGTTGTAGGGATCGGCCTTGTAGCGCACGTCGTCAAAGATGAAGAACTCCGGCTCGGGTCCGACGAACACGGTGTCGCCGATACCGGACGACTTCAGATAGGCTTCCGCCTTCTTCGCGGTTCCGCGCGGATCGCGATTGTAGGCCTCGCCCGAAATCGGATCGAGAATGTCGCAGACCACGACCATGGTCGACTGGGCGAAGAACGGGTCCATGTGCACCGTCGTCGCATCCGGCATCAGAACCATGTCGGACTCGTTGATGGCCTTCCAGCCGCCGATCGACGAGCCGTCGAACATGACGCCGTCGACGAACATGTCTTCATCGACGCAGGACACATCCATGGTCACGTGCTGAAGCTTGCCCTTGGGGTCGGTGAAGCGAAGATCAACGAACTTGACGTCGTTTTCCTTGATCTGCTTGAGGATGTCGCTCGCAGTCGTCATATCGGAGATGTCCTTCCCTGCCGGTTATAGACCGCCGCGCAAATGCGGCGGCATGAAATCAGATAGCGTCGACGCCGGTCTCGCCCGTGCGGATTCGGATGACCTCTTCCACGTTCGACACAAAGATCTTGCCGTCGCCGATCCGCCCCGTCTGGGCGGCCTTGCGGATCGCCTCGATGACGGCGTCTGCATTCTCGTCCGCGAGAACCACTTCGACCTTCACCTTGGGCAGGAAATCCACGACATATTCGGCGCCCCGATACAGTTCGGTGTGGCCCTTCTGTCGTCCGAAACCCTTGGCTTCCGTCACCGTGATGCCCTGGAGGCCAACTTCCTGAAGGGCCTCCTTCACTTCATCCAGCTTGAATGGCTTGATGATCGCCTCGACCTTTTTCATGAGAAAATGTCTCTCCGCTTCTCCCGTTGGAACAGGGGAATCCCCGCTCGCCCCACCTTATGCATTTAGCATGCCATGTCTTCAATATCTCGACGCATTTGCCGCCTGTACGTCCGGGAAGAAGCATGGCCCCGACATTGCCGACCAATCTCGCAGGGCAATGCCTATTTCTTGTGACGTGCAGGCCATTTACGGCAATTTGATGCATTACGGACGGAAGTTCACCAACTTTAGCATGATATTTAGGCGGCAAATATATGCAGATGCTCAGGAATTGGTCAACTCGCATTCCCGTGACGACCTTGATTTCCCGTGTCGCCCTCTACACTGTAAGGGCAGAATCACGTATTTCGGCGCAGGTGGCAAGATGGGTATCAAAACGGACATCGCATCATGGATCATCACGCCGGCGGACATGGCGAAGATTGACGCGGAGGCCGCCGTATCGGGCATCGACTCCTTCGGCTTGATGCGGGCCGCAGGCCATGCCGTCGCGGCTTCCGCGTTACGGCACTATCCCGGAGCCGTTCGGTTCGCCTGTCTCTGTGGTCCCGGCAAGAATGGCGGCGACGCCCTGATCGCAGCCGACGCGCTGCTGAAGAGCGGCGCGAACGTAACGGTGTTTCTGCTCGATGATCCCGCCCGTCTGACGGGAGACGCAGCTTCCGCGTTCGCTCGGCTCTCCGCGGCCTGCTTCGCTCTGGCCGACTATGTCCCGGAGACGGGCGACGTCATCGTCGACGGGCTCTTTGGTGCCGGTCTTTCGCGGCCCGTTTCGCAAGATGTCGCGGATCTCATGGCAGCCGTCACGGCGGCGCGTCTGCCGGTGGTGGCGATCGACCTGCCATCCGGGATCGACGGCCGCTCCGGGCAGGTTCTCGGGGCCTGCTTCCAGGCAGCGCGGACGGTTACGTTCATGACCCGCAAGCCGGGTCATCTCCTTTTGCCGGGGCGCTCTGCCTGCGGCGATCTGGAGGTGATCGATATCGGCATCCCCGGGCGGATCCTGGAGGCGTACCGGAAAGACATCGCCGAGAATGTACCGGCGCTCTGGGAGGACGCCGTGCAGGCGCTCGACCCGTCAGCCCACAAATATCGCCGCGGACATCTCGTCGTCTTCTCCGGCCCGGCCTCCAGCAGCGGCGCTGCCCGCATGAGTGCGACGGCGGGCCTTGCCGGAGGCGCCGGACTGGTCACGATGGTCGCGTCCTCCGAGGCGATCCCCACACTGGCCGCACATCTAACGGCGGTCATGCTGAAACCTGTCGATGGCGACGCAATGCTGGAAGACCTACTGGCGGATGAGCGCCTCAACGCGTTTGTTCTTGGCCCGGGATATGGACAGGCCGACCGGGCCCGCAGCATCGTCACCGCCCTCGCCAAGCGCGCGCTGGTGCTCGACGCAGACGGCATCACCGCGTTTCGCGACGATCCGCAGGCTCTGTTTACCGCGTTCCACGGGCCGGTCCGCCTGGTTCTCACGCCGCATGACGGTGAATTCGCACGCCTGTTTCCCGATCTCGCGGCAGACGATCAGGCGTCCAAGATCGACCGCGCGACGCGCGCCGCACGGCGCAGCAATGCCGTGATCGTGCTCAAGGGGTCCGATACCGTCATCGCCGCCCCGGACGGTCGGATCGCGATCAACGCGAATGCCCCGCCCTGGCTTGCAACGGCCGGCTCGGGCGATGTCCTCGCGGGCCTCGTCGGGGCGCATCTCGCGCAAGGCATGCCCGCCTTCGAGGCGGCGGCCAGCGCCGTCTGGCGTCATGGCGCTGCCGGACATACGGCAGGCGAGGGGATGACGGCCGAAGACCTGCTCCGCGCGATCCGCCCGCTGCCGCACACGTCACAGCGATCGTAGAGACCCAGTGTGGCTGCAACGTCGCCGGACACAATGACGCCGTCAGCGGCCGGCCGTCTGCCGCGCGTTGCATGAAAAAGAATTCACGCGACGCGCCTTAAGGTCTTGTTGTGATGCATGTCGTTCCCGAAACCGCTGCACACTTTCGGGGGATGCATTAGCCCACGCGCTTCTGCATCTCCATGGCCCCCCCGGGGGCGTTGACCTTGCCCTCGTGGATGAAGAAGGCAAAGACGTCTCGTGGATGCTTGGGCGGAACGTCCGAGAGCAGTGGCAGCCCGTCCGCAACGCCACCGGATCCCCAGGCCTCAAGGCGCGCTTGCCATTCGGACAGACGCGGCTCGTCGTAACAGGTCTCGACATCGTCGCTGCCGGTCTGCAGGCGGGTATAGACAAAATCTGACGTCACATCGGCAATCATGGGATAATCCGCATGATCGGCACAGACGATGGCGACGTTGTGCCGTCGCGCCAGATCCACGAAAGCCTCGACCTGGAACGACGGGTGACGAACCTCGATCGCGTGCCGCAGGACAAGGCCATCCTGCGTCTCGGGCAGCAGAGCCAGAAACGCCGCGAAATCCGCCGCATCGAACCTCTTCGTCGGCATGAACTGCCAGAGGATGGGCCCGAGCTTGGGGCCGAGTTCGGTCAATCCCTGGCCGAGGAAACGGGCGACGGACTCGCCCGCATCTGCCAGCACCTTCTTGTTGGTTGCGTAGCGGCTTGCCTTCAGCGTGAAGACGAAATCGTCCGGCACCTCTGACGCCCACTTTGCGAAGGTTTCGGGCTTTTGCGAACTGTAATAGGTTCCGTTGACCTCGATCACCTGCAGCGCCTTGCCGGCGAACTCCAATTGCCGCTTCTTCGCGAGCCCCTCGGGATAGAACGTCCCTTCCCACGGATCGAACGTCCAGCCACCGATGCCGACACGGATCCTGCCGCCTTTGCCACGCATTCCGATACCCCTCGCCAACGTCAAAAGCCTTGGACGACCTGCTCGACAGCCTATTCCGCCGCGACGGCCTTACGCACCGGACGGCGCTCCAGCAGTTCCTTGAGGAAGTGGCCGGTGTGCGACCGCTTCTCCCGCACGATCTGCTCCGGCGTTCCCTCGGCCACGACCTGCCCGCCGCCATCGCCGCCCTCCGGCCCGAAATCGAGGATCCAGTCGGCTGTCTTGATGACCTCCAGATTATGCTCGATCACGACGACCGAATTGCCCTGGTTGACGAGCTCGTGCAGCAGCTCGAGCAGCTTGGCGACGTCGTGGAAGTGCAGCCCCGTCGTCGGCTCGTCCAGAATGTACAGCGTGCGCCCCGTCGAGCGCTTGGACAGCTCCTTGGCCAGCTTGACGCGCTGCGCTTCGCCGCCCGACAGCGTATTGGCCTGCTGGCCCACCTTGATGTAGCCGAGGCCGACCTCGTTGAGCGTGACCAGCTTGTCGCGCACGGCCGGCACGGCCGCGAAGAATTCCACGCCCTCCTCGACCGTCATATCCAGAACGTCCGCGATCGACTTGCCCTTGAAGGTGACGTCGAGCGTTTCGCGGTTGTAGCGCTTACCATGGCAGACATCGCAGGTGACGTAGACGTCCGGGAGGAAGTGCATCTCGATCTTGATGACGCCGTCGCCCTGACAGGCCTCGCAGCGACCGCCCTTCACGTTGAACGAGAAACGTCCGGGCTGATAGCCGCGGGCTTTTGCCTCCGGCAGTCCCGAAAACCAGTCGCGTATGGGCGTGAAGGCGCCGGTGTAGGTCGCCGGGTTCGAGCGCGGTGTCCGGCCGATCGGCGACTGGTCGATATCAATGACCTTGTCGATATGTTCGAACCCGTCGATGCGATCATGGTCGGCCGGGATTTCACGCGCGCCCATCACGCGTCGCGCAGCCGACTTGTAGAGCGTCTCGATGAGGAAGGTGGATTTGCCGCCCCCGGAAACACCCGTTACCGCGGTGAAGACGCCCAGCGGAATCGACGCGGTGACGTTCTTCAGATTGTTGCCCCGCGCGCCGACGACGGTCAGTTCCTTCTTTTTCTTCGGCTTCCGCCGCTCGGCAGGCACGGAAACCGAGAGATCGCCCGACAGATACTTCCCCGTCAGAGACGTGGGATGATCGATGATCTCCTGCGGCGTGCCGGACGCGACGACCTGACCGCCATGGATGCCGGCGGCCGGACCGATATCGACCACATAGTCGGCGGTCAGGATGGCATCCTCGTCGTGCTCGACGACGATGACGGTGTTGCCGATGTCGCGCAGATGCCGCAACGTATCGAGCAGCCGGGCATTGTCGCGCTGGTGGAGTCCGATCGATGGCTCATCCAGGACATAGAGAACGCCTGTCAGGCCCGATCCGATCTGCGAGGCGAGCCGGATACGCTGGCTCTCGCCGCCCGAAAGGGTGCCCGAATTCCGCGATAGGCTGAGGTAATCCAGCCCGACATCGTTCAGGAAGCGCAGACGATCGCGGATCTCCTTGAGAATCCGGACGGCAATCTCGTTCTGCTTCTCGGTCAGCCGCGCGGGAAGATCCTCGAACCAGTCGCGCGCGACGCGGATCGACATGTTGGTCACCTCGCCGATATGCAACCGGTCGATCTTGACGGCCAGGGCCTCGGGCTTCAGACGGAAACCCTTGCAGGCCGGGCAGGGGGCCGCCGACATGTAGCGTTCGATCTCCTCGCGCGCCCAAGCCGATTCGGTTTCCTTCCAGCGCCGTTCAAGATTCGGCACGATGCCTTCGAAGGTCTTCGTGGTGTTGTAGGACCGCGCGCCGTCGGCATATTGGAACACGATCTTCTCGTCCGTTCCCCGCAGGATCGCCGTCTTGGCAGCGTCCGAAAGGTCGGCCCAGGTATTGCTCAGCTTGAAGCCGAACGTCTTGCCGAGGGCCTCCAGCGTCTGATTGTAATAAGGAGAGGACGATTTCGCCCACGGCGCGATGGCGCCGTTTTTCAGCGTGCGGTCATGCTCCGGCACGATCAGGGCTTCGTCGATCTTCTGCTGGCTGCCCAGGCCGTCGCAGGTGGGGCAGGCGCCGAACGGATTGTTGAAGGAGAACAGGCGCGGCTCGATCTCCGAGATCGTGAAACCCGAAACAGGGCAGGCAAACTTCTCGGAAAAGAGCACCCGTTCGTGCGTCTCGTTCAGGGACTTGTTGGCCGAGCCGCCGGCCGACGTCTCCTTCTCGGGCAGGGGCTTGTCGGCGAACTCGGCGATGGCCAATCCATCCGCCAGCCGCAGCGACGTCTCGAGACTGTCGGCGAGCCGTGCGGCAATGTCGCCGCGAACGACCAGACGATCGACGACCACGTCGATATCGTGCTTGTACTTCTTGTCCAGCGCCGGCACGTCCGCAATTTCGTAGAACTGGCCGTCGACCTTCACACGCTGGAAGCCCTTCTTCATCAGCTCGGCGAGCTCTTTCTTGTACTCCCCCTTCCGGCCCCGGATCATCGGCGCGAGGATGTAGAGGCGGGCACCTTCCTCCATTGCCAGGATCCGGTCGACCATCTGGCTGACCGTCTGGCTTTCGATCGGCAGGCCGGTCGCCGGTGAATAGGGAACGCCGACGCGCGCGAAGAGCAGCCGCATGTAGTCGTAGATTTCCGTCACCGTCCCCACGGTGGACCGCGGATTCTTGGACGTTGTCTTCTGCTCGATCGAGATCGCGGGCGAGAGGCCCTCGATCAGATCCACATCCGGCTTCTGCATCATTTCGAGAAACTGGCGCGCGTAGGCCGAGAGGCTCTCGACATAGCGGCGCTGCCCCTCCGCATAGATCGTATCGAACGCGAGCGACGATTTCCCCGACCCCGAAAGGCCCGTCATCACGATCAGTTTGTTGCGCGGGAGGTCGAGATCGACCCCCTTGAGATTGTGCTCCCGCGCACCGCGGATCGAAATGGTCTTGAATTCGCTCATGGTAGGATGCTCTGTGTGGGGACGAAGCCATTACTTAAGATCGATACTTCATATGTCGAGCCGGCGTCGCGCGAAACCGAAATTCCACGCCGGAGCAATCCGCCGGACGGATGGCGGCCGGAAGGGAACGCGCGGTCCGTCTTGCGAACCCGCACGACCCGTCTGGCACGTCGCTCGATTGACAGGATCATAGCGAACACCTAGAACAAATAAAGAACAAATTTGCAAACTGTGGATTGCCGCCGGCCGGGGGCGAAAAGCCACGTCGAAAAGCGTAGGCTTCCGGCACACTGCGGATGGTCGAGCCGCGTTCAGGAGACAGGACAAAGAGATGGCTGGTAGCGTAAACAAGGTGATCCTCATCGGAAATGTCGGTGCGGACCCGGAAATCCGGCGGACGCAGGACGGCAAGCCGATTGCCAACCTGCGCATCGCCACCTCCGAAAGCTGGCGGGACAGGAATTCCGGCGAGCGGCGCGAGAAGACCGAATGGCACACGGTTGTCGTCTTCAATGAGGGGCTCTGCAAAGTCGTCGAACAGTATGTGAAGAAGGGCGCGAAGCTTTACCTCGAAGGTGCGTTGCAGACACGCAAGTGGCAGGACAAGGACGGCAACGACCGTTACTCCACCGAAATCGTGCTTCAGGGCTTCAATTCGACGCTGACCATGCTGGACGGACGTGACGGCGGCGGCGGCGGTGGAGGCGGCGGAAGCCGCGGTGGCGCCGATTACGGCGGCAGCAGCGGCCCGAACTATGGCGACGACTACGACCGTCCGGCGTCGTCTTCCGGCGGCCGGTCCGGCGGGGGTGCCGGCGGATCGAGCGGTGGTTTCTCCCGGGATCTGGACGACGATATTCCGTTCTGATTCCGTTTCCGATCATCACGATCAAACAGTTCCCGCCGTTGCGAATGTCTTCGCAGCGGCGTTTCTGTATGATGCTTTCCCTGTGCGCGATCGAAAGATCGTATCGTACCTGAAGCGCCTCCAAACCAAGAAAAGCTGCTGGAAATAGCGAGAAGAGGGCGGACGACAGTTGGGTTAGGCGGAATGGGACTTGCAGAACACATGAGGAACATATAACACTGTTCTTGCTTTGTTTCGTGACTCTGGAGTCGATTGATCATGCTGACCCGCAAGCAACAAGAATTGCTGATTTTCATTCATGAGCGCATGAAGGAATCGGGTGTCCCGCCGTCGTTCGACGAGATGAAGGATGCCCTTGAACTGGCATCCAAGTCCGGCATCCATCGTCTCATCACGGCGCTCGAGGAGCGGGGTTTCATCCGGCGTCTGCCGAACAGGGCGCGCGCGCTGGAGGTGATCAAATTGCCGGACGCCTATCTCGCGTCCACTCCGCCGAAGCGCGGCTTTACGCCCAGCGTCATCCAGGGAAGCCGTCCGGCTCCCGCTGCGGAGACACCGCTGACGCCGCCGTTGGCGGTCGGAAACGACAACAGCGTATCGGTTCCTGTCATGGGCCGCATCGCGGCGGGGGTTCCGATTTCCGCCATTCAGAACAACACGCATGACATCGCCGTACCCGCCTTCATGCTGGGCAGCGGCGAGCATTACGCCCTGGAGGTCCGCGGGGACTCCATGGTGGATGCCGGTATTCTCGACGGCGACACCGTGATCATTCGGAACGCCAACAGCGCGAGCCCCGGTGAGATCGTCGTTGCGCTGGTCGATGACGAAGAGGCGACCTTGAAGCGCTTCCGACGCAAAGGAGCGTCCGTGGCCCTGGAAGCAGCAAATCCCGCCTATGAGACCCGCATTTTCGGACCGGACCGTGTCAAGGTTCAAGGAAAGCTTGTCGGCTTGATTCGCCGCTATCAGTAAAATCCACGCACACCTGACCGCACCACGTCGGACAGAAATCGGCGACCGGTATCGCTGACCGAGCAAGATGGCCGCTGGTGCGATGGGTTCGCTCCCGGTCGTCGTGTCGCGAAAGCGCGCGCGTGATGTTGTGCGTGCGGTTTCGTCTCGCGTCCTTGGTCGTATGAACGTTCCACGGGATCAGGCTAGCAGTTGCGTTTCGGTACGTGGTGGCCAAAGCCTGTCGCCGAGCGACAGTGCCGTTCTCCTATCGATTGAGTCGTGTGACGGGACTGTGGAACCGGTTGCAGGCGGCCGCGTTAACCGGCCGAATGCTGCGGAGACCGAGATGCCGGGAACAACGGAAAGTTTTGAAGTCCTGGTCTTCGATGTGAACGAGGGCGAGGTCTCTCAGTCACGCGAACCGATCATGGCCGAAAGTGCCGACGCTGCACGGCAGTTGGCGGGTCGGCTGGCGGAAACGCACGCCGGGACGATTGCCCTCTCCAGGCGCGGACGCGTGGCGATCGGAGAGTGCGAGTCATCCGTCGTTCTGGAACAGCACGGTCGGATCGGTGATTTCGACTGAGAAGGCCGACCTCGCGGCCCCACTTTTTCCGCGCTTTTGCGCAAAGGATCATGTCTATGAGAATGATTTTCGTCGGGATGCTTGCATCCGTCCTCAGTATCCTCGTGATCAAATATGCCAACAACGATCTTGGCAACAGTGTCCCGATGACCACCGTCGGAGCAGCCAGCTCCCTCTAAAAGAGACGCCAGGCTGCTCCGGAGCGCCGGAAAGGCCGTGCACGCATGGCGTGGCGCGACCGGACCTCGATCACTCGTGGATCGTGTAGGATCCCATCTCGCAGAGGTTCTGTTTATCTTCCGTCGTTGCGAGGTTCGATCCCTCTTCGAACTCGAACCGCATATCATAATCGCAGACGTCGCGACCATCTGCGATCGTCAGTTCGATGGTCTCGCCCGGATTGAGAACCTGCTCGCCGAATACGTCACCTTCCCATTCGCTGACGCCGACGGGCGACGTGTAGAACCGCGTGAGGACGGATTGCGTGCCGTTTTTGAGCGAGAAGACGAGATCTTCCGCTTGTGCCGTTCCGGACACCAAAATCGTGCCCAAAACAAGCGCGCCTGTCAGCCGTGCCAGTGTCATCATTGTGTTTATCCCCCCAAGGAATCTTTGTCGCGTCCGTTCGTGGACGCTAAACCAAGAATAGCGATGGCTTAGGCGGGTTCAACGGGAATCTGACGGCTGCCACCGATTTAACGGCATGTAACCTACGCAGAGTGATCCCCCGTGATTTCAAGGCGATCGTTCAGGAAAGATGCACTGGGCGGAAGAGGGGAGAGAGGCGCACCCTCGTCACGGCGGTCGCCATCTGCCTGAGGCGACGGCTCTGTCATTCCCATTGGAAAATTTGGACGGCCGCCGTAACCTCGTGGCAGCGACGTGACGTCAATCTGTCGCCCGACCCCGCTCTAGAACCAGCGGCAGTCGCGTCCGAGGTCCTTCTGACAGAAGTCGAAACGTCCGTCCACTCCCCAGCACCACCATACGCAGTCTTCGCACGGGACGACGTCTCGCCGGGGTAAACCGTCTCCGTCATCATGAAGCTTCAAATGGCTAGGTTGATTAAGGTGCGACCTTAGGGCTACGCCACTGCGCAACACGACGTTCGCCGGTATAGCGCCATCAGCCGACCTAAGCTCGCCAGGGGCACCACTGAACCCAAGATTGGCGCGCCTGTGGAAAAAGAGCGCTTTATCAGACAGATAGGGGAGAAGCGGGTGAGAATGGAGGCCTCGCCCGGAATAGGCCAAACTATAGATTCCAGCGGGTTACGGCGGCGGATTGCCAATTCTGGCTCTTCAAGACTCGAAGCGATTTCAATGGCGGCTGCCACACCCTGCCACACCTAGTCGGCGGCAATGAGCTTCGTGCCGACCCCATCCCAGCTGATAGCAGAAACTGCCTGCCGCGCCAATCTCGCGCGGTCAGCGTTACGGGTGTAGATCTTCGAGGTCTTCCCGTCTCGCCAGCCGAACATAGCCTCGAGTTGCGTGTCGGTTGCCGAGTTATGCGCTTGGTCCGTGGCCAAGCCTTTTCGAACAGAGTGCGCCGTGCAATGCGGTAACCCGGCCTGCCTGAACCAGTCAGCGACCCTGTTCCCCAGACCCTTCACACTGAATGCCTTCCCGAACTCCGTCTGCAGATAGGTCATGCCCGTGACCGGATGCATTGCGAGAACGGCTTCCAGGATCGGGTGGATCGCAATCTCGATATCCACCGGCGTCCTGTTTCGGTTCTTGAAGAGCCGGAGCTTTAGGGTGTCGCCGCGGCGGTGCTGCGGGCCGATGAGCGCAAGATCCGAAACGCGAAAGCCGGCGAACATCATCAGCGACATCGCGAGGACGGCTTTCGACTTGGGCCCGTGGTGATCGATGAACTGCGCGATCTCCGCAGAGGTGATCGTGTGATGTCCGTCGCTGTGAACGCGGAACGGCTCCACCGATCGCGCGATATTCGCGGTGATCAGCTTGCCCTCGCGCTTGGTGTCGAAGATCTGCCGGAGAACCTTTAGGCGCTCGTCGGCAGCGAATGGCGCATCACGCTTCCGGTCCCGGAGCGCCTCGATGTGCTTGATGCCCATAACCGAAAGCGGGATATCGGCGATGAGCTTGGTCGCGTCGTCGAGGGGTTCGACCCACATGCCTTCCATGATAGTGCGCCGGCGGTCGCGCGTGGTCTTGTCGAGCGCCTGGAAAGCATTGCTCTTCATATATTCCAGGCAGAGCCAGCGGAACGTGTTCGGCCGGACCATGGCGGAGAGCTTGGGCGCAGCATTGTCTTCGATCGCCGCCGGAGTGGCCGGTTTGTGTTCGCCGCGGGCTTTCCAGTAGGCTCGGGCAAACTCTTCACTCGCCATGTCATCCGGCAGCCGGCAGACCCGTTTCCCATCGATGCGCAGATAGTAGCGGACCGTGCCGTGCCGGCTCTTGTTCTTCTCGATATAGGGCAGGTCCACATTCACCATGCTGATCAAGCCGACATCTCCCAGGCGCTGGCGTCGTCGGCATCCTCTCCCTTCGCGTTCCCGTCTTCAGGCCATGAGCCTATGGCCGCGATCAGGTCAGCAACCAGCCAGACCTTGCGGGTATGCCACTTCCTCGGTCGGGGAAGAAATCCCTCTTCGACCATGAGGTCAACCGTGCTGGCGCTTACGCCAAGTGAGCTGGCAACCTCCATGCGGTTCAGGCCGAGGCGAGGGATGTTGCGGCTTAGGTCAATGGTGTTTCCCACGTTATCCTCACTTTCCCCGTTGTTCGTGCACAGCGGCATCGGTTCGTTCTGGGTTGGTTGCTGCCGTCACTCTCCCGCCTCCTTCTCTTGGAGGGTGGCGCGACCGGCGTCCGTGGCCCGATAACGCTTAGGCTTTCCCTCAAAGCAGCACTCAGCCAAGCCTTTTTCGCACAGAGAAAGCGTTGCAGCTCGACCAGCGGACCCGCAGAGATAGGGCATGAGCCCCCAGCCGGACTCCCTGATCTGTCCCATTGGCAGACCGCTTGCAGATGCGTGAGCGAGTATGCCTAGAGCAGTCTTCTGGTTCCATGTCAGCTTCATGCTGCACCCCCATCGTTCTCGCCTTCAATGTGGGGAGAGACGGGAACGCCATATCTATCAACGATGACGCCATTCTCGACGCGCATGGGATATACCACTTCCCCTACCTGGGGCGCTGTGTCCTTGCGATCCTTGAATACGGCTTCGGCAAAGTTCACAGCCACAAGCGCGGCTCGTTGCGTCTCGCAGGTAGACTCTCGGGATCCTGCATGTTTCCTCAACTCCTCCAGCCACCATTGACCCGGCTGATAATCCTGCAGGGTGAAGATGTCCGGAAATACGTCCGCCTGCGCCGCTGTGTCCTGCGCTGCCCTCTCCCCTTGAGAGGGGGTGGAGAGGGCGGAAAGGACACGTTGTTCATAGTCGGCTTGGGCGTAGGCTTGCGCTGCGTCCAGCGTAGCAAACGCCTTCACTACACCATGCACTCGCGGAAGCATGTAGCATCCGTTGTGCAGAGGCTCCCACTTATCGCCCAGGCGCTGGACGCGGTAGTGACCCGTGGCCGAGCTTGCCTCGTTGCCGCGCCATTCCAGCGGCTTCACGCGCAGTTCCATCTTTCTCTCGTCTTCGCGGTTGGTCATGGGCGTTCCTTGGTGGGTGACGGGGTGGCTTGCTGCCGCGCCCTTGCCATGATCAGCAGTTCCTTTTGGAACTGCTCTTTCGACGTCTTCCCCGCCCGATGATCGGCACGGATATTCGCCTCTGCTACATCAATCATTTGGATGGCGGCGCGGAGTGGGATGCGCGCTTGCATCTCCTGGTCCACTACCATCCACGCCAGCACCCCGCCATCTGCGCAGACCTCATCGGGGTCGATCCCGCGCCGCTCGCATTCCTCGCGGGCCTCGATTTCACGCTCTTGTTCTGGCGTGATGTCGTAGTACCCGCTGTCGATTAGTCGGTCTCCGAAGGTGACGCTCATTTGATAGTCTCCAATAAATTTCGAACGGCGTCCCGAAGTTCTGAATTACGCTCTACCCCTGACGTGGCTTTCGGGTCGCAGCCCTCCAGATAGGCTAGGACACTCTCCAGCACGTTCCGTTCGGGCGCGGGGGCGCGGCCTGCCCATTGGTCCAGACGATCAAGCCGCGCGCGATCTCGTCAGTGAACCGAGCAACAGTCTTTGGGTCAGCTTCCCGATTGTAGTGCTCCGGAAACGTGAGAATGTCGCCGGCCCAAGCTGAAGCATTTTTCGCTATGAATGAGCATTGCATCGAGAAGATAGCTTCGGTGAGCTTAGACATCCGCAGAGCCCTCCACGCTCTCTCCACTCTCGGGGAGTTGGGGTTGGGTGAGGGCAGACATGATGCGGGTTTCGTAGTCGGTTTGTGCGGCAGCCTTGGCTTCAGCCTCGCTCACGAACTTGCCATCGATCACGTTGACCATCCAGTAGGTCGGACCTTCCCAATCGACGCAAAATACACGGTAGGAAAACCCAAAAGCCGTTATCGCTTCAACACTGACCCCGTTATCTGTCCAAGCTAAAAGCCTCACCCATCGGATAGCCTTCAGCCTCTCGTTCTCCTCCTTGAGGGCGTCAACCTGGGCGGTGAGGGCTTCGACGGTGGAGGCGAGCCGAACGATCTCATTGCCACGCTCCCTGATTTCTTCGACCAGTTCGTTCCACGCCACCGGCTCGTACTTCGGGTCAGTCATGGGAAGCTCCCTTCGTGCCAGCGCGGATGGCGGCGGCTATTTCGACCGCTTGGAAGCGCATAGTTTGAAAATCACGGGCTGCACGCTTCGCACCGTTTTCCATTGCGTCGTCTTCTTGGCGCTGTCTGCCTTCTTTGGCAGCGTCTGCAATCTTCGCACATCGCTCGCGCTCGGCTTCTGTCGCGGCCATGATGGCGCTTTCGCGCTCGGCGTCCTTGAGCGCGAGCTGGGCGGTGAGGGCTTCGATGGTGGAGGCGGGGTAGAGGGGTTCCGTGTTGTGCCATGGGCGGATGTTCGGGCTATGCGAGGCATACTTCCATTCACCGGGGAGATGCTCATGCTTGAACCGGAACGCCACCGGCTCCGGTATCGCCGTATCTCGGATATCTGTGGGGGTCATGCTTCGTCCCTCGACTTCAGAGCGCCGGCCGATGCCAGGCGCTGATTAATGACAGCAATTGCAAAGGGCTCTGCCGCGTCTCCAAGCTCTGTCCATAGCCCGTGCAGGGTGAGAGCGAGAACATGCGGGTCAATGCCGGCACATGCCCAGAACTGCGCTTCTCCGATGCGGTGCTGGCGATCGTGCTGTTCTGCGCAGAGCGGAAGCACCCAACGGTCGCTCGCCTTGCGCTGCTTTGCCCGGCCGTAGTGGCCGTATTGCGAAGCGGCCATGGATAGGTGAGCCGCTTGGACCTCGTACCGGCCCGTGATGACGCAGGGCAGGCGGTGGACGAAGGCGAGGTAGCCCTTTCTCTTCGTCGGCTTTGCCTTCGGAATAGGGCTGAATGCAGCGGCGTCAGAGTTGATGCGGAATGCCATCACGACCTCCCACGCTTGTACCAAGGCACATAGGCGAAGGCGTCCCGGATCCTGTTCAGAAGCCCGACCGCCTTGGCCTGATCTTCGCCCGCCTGAAGCCGCTTGCTCTTCTGCGCGATCCTCTCGTCGATGATCGGCTGGAACGGATCCGGTATGCCTCGGGTGTAGCCCTTCACATGCTTGACGGTCATGATGCCCTCGCTGTCTTCTGGGGTTCGTGAAAGATCACGCCGTTCTCGGCTCCCCAGGCGTGGATGAATTCGATGAGATCGGTCATCTCCTGCTTCGACAGGTCCGACGAGGACTGCCCCCACGGGATAAATGACCGCTGGTCGAGCGACGGCACGAAGCTGACTTCCTTGCCGATCGCGTGAAGGAAGATGACCTTCCACTGGTCTGTGGTGTGATCCCGGCCGAGTGCCTTCATGTGGAGCGCCACGTCGGTCAGCATGGCCCACATGCGGTCATTCTGGGGCATGGAGCGCTGCGGGCCTTTGAACTCGATCCGGGTGCCCCAGGGGGCCTTGCGGATCCAGTGGTGGGCCTGCTCGCGGTCCATGCCGCTGTTGATGACGACGAGCGCTCTACCCATGATTAGCCCGCGTTCTGCGGAGAGATCTGCGACAAGCGCCGGTCCCGCATAGAGTAGGCCGCATTGATCATGTCGGCATGGCCTTCAGTCTCGAGCACGGCCGGCGCGTCGGCATCGTTCCAGGCCTCCTCGACGTCGGCCTCACTCTTCGCGCCGGCCAGCGCCAGCTCGAGCGTTTCCATGAACTCCCCAAGATCAAAGCCCGGTTCGACCGGCGGCTCCTCTGCGTCGATCGTCTTTCCTGCTGGCGGTGCAGGAGGCTTCGGCGGCGCCGGCGGCCGGGCGGCGGCCCGAGGTGTGATGTCTTGCATCGGCTGAAAGTCCTGCACTTCCTCCGCGATGCCAAGGCCGCGCAGCACGTCTGCGAATGCATCACGAAGGGTGAAGGCGCGCGCCCGCATCTTCAGCATGCGTTCGGGGTACAGCTTCCACGGGCCGCTCTTTGTCCACAGGCCCGCCGTCATGGCGTCTTTCACGGAGAACCGACCGACTACCGGCTCGGGTTCGCCGCGACGTTTGGCTTCGCATATTGCAACCCGTGCATCGCCGTCGCCCTCAATGCGCTCTTTGATCCACTCACACTTGCCGGACCCTCGCACCAACCCGATCGCCCCATCTCCCCAGATTGTCGGACGATTATTGACCACCGCGATGGACTGAAGCGCAGCCATCGGCGTCATTCCAACCTCCATCCCATGCATGATCGCGACCATGCATTTCTCGGCCGTGTCGAAACCCGCAGGTGCCATTCCGGCAATCGTGACCATCTTCGCGATCCGAAAGGCGTCCTCGATGTTGGCGGGTACAATTGCGCGAACGGAACTGCCCGCAGCTATAGTTCCCATGCCTGGCGGCAGCAGACGTTCCGTGTTGACTATCTCGTTCATCAGGCGGCCCTCTGCTCTTCCTTGATCTTCATTCCCGCCAGTTCGACGCCGGCCTTTGCCGCACGGTTGGCGAGGCTGTTCACGACGTCCCGGATCTCGGGGCGGTCCTTCAGGGCCATGACGAGCGCGTCGTAATCGGTGATCTCCGCCGATACGAAGGTTCGGAGTGAGACACGGGCACCGGTGCGGCCGGCGGCGGCGTTGCGAGTTTGGGTGGCGCGCTCGGCTTCCGCTGCTTCCCGGGCAAGCCGCTCGGCATTGGCCTGCGCTGCTGCCTGCTCTTCGGCCGACGGCCCGGCCGCCTCGGCGGCGCGGCGTGCGGCGTCCTCGGCGTCACGGCGCTTGCGGTCGGCCTCAGCCTGGGCGGCGCGCTGGCGCTCGGCCTCGACGCGCTGCTGCTCGCGCAGGAAGTCATCCATGTGCCGCTTGAGGCGCTTGCTCAGCAGATCCGGCTCTTCCTTCAGGTCGCGCCACTTCGTATCGACGACACGGCCCGCGTCGAGGTGCGGCTGCTTCTCGACCTTGTGCAGGTCGGTCGCCTTCTTCGCGATCGTCGCGACCCGCTTGGACAGAATCGCTGCGCGGTCGGCATCGGCCTGCGTTTTGATTGGCGCCTTCATGAAGGCTTCGGCCTGTTCCTTCTCAGCCTCGTATTCCAGCCGGAGGGCTTCGAAGGGATCGGACGGCAGGTTGTGGCCGATGGCGGGAGCGGGCGGCTCGTCGTCCCAGCCTGCGCCGTCGATCGCCTTCTGATAAGCCTCGTAGCTCACGGGGTGCGTCCGGCAGAAGTTCCAGGCGTCGCCCGCGTCGACGATGCGCTCGCCGCGCATTGCCAGCCAGGCGCCGTCCTCATCTTTCCAGATCGCGACGGGCTCCCACTGGCCATCCTTGAAACGGGTGCGATAGTAGCCCTGCTCTGGCTGGCCTTCGCTCATGGGGCCAACGCGCCCTGCAAGCGCCTCCTGCCACCAGTGCCAAATGTTCGTTTCGGTCTGCGACATGATGATCTCCTAGAGGACTGCAAGCACGGCAATGACCGCGGCAATGGTGACGATGAGAATGGCGAGATCGAAGCTCGACCACAGGTCGGGCTCGGGATCAGGCGACAGGTTGATGAAGGGCCTGATGGTCTGGTCGGGGCGGGTCATGCGTCACCCCTGACCGCGTTAGCCAACGTGCGCTCAATGTG
This sequence comes from Rhizobium sp. Leaf384, assembly GCF_001424065.1. Taxonomy (GTDB): domain Bacteria; phylum Pseudomonadota; class Alphaproteobacteria; order Rhizobiales; family Rhizobiaceae; genus Ferranicluibacter. Next base: position 567,703 of record NZ_LMQE01000005.1, on the reverse strand, counting down.
CGCGAGGCTGCCCGGCGTCGGCGCAAGGCCGCATTCCTGATCGCGCTGCCAATGGCGGACCCAGTTGAGGGCCTCTGCCAGAGCGATGTCCTTTGCGGAGCGTGAAGAAGCTTGTGACACCGGAAGCGGAAGGAAGCGGGCGATGACGTTCATGCCGCCACCTTCGCGTTGCGCCGCTCGGTCTGGGCCGAGATCAGCATGGCGATCAGGTCAGTGTGGGCAGCATACGTCCAGCCGACCGGATAGACGCGGCGGCGAGAGATCTGCAGGCAGAGCTGCTCGTGGTGCTTGATGTTCCGTTCAAGGAAGTTCAGGGCTTTGCGGCGCTCCATGGCGTCGGCCCGGTCGGTGATCATCTTGACTGCTGCTGCGATGTCCATGCTGGTCTCCATCGGCTGTTCGATGAAGCAAATGTAACAGTTTATGCGACAGTGTCAATCATGGTGTAACATTTAATGACGCATTTTTCGATGCATTTTGGAATGTGAGCGTGGTGCGCGCCGTCTCGGTTCCAGCTTTGGTCTTGGAGGACAAGTTGACGTCCGTCTGTAGAAATCTATTCCTAACCTCTTTGGTTTAGGGATCTCGCTTCACATGTTTTCAGGGTTTAAGACTCTACCGCAATCCAAGAATGCTCACTGGAGATCGCGCTGATCTTAGGAGAATGCTCATTGGCCGAGACATCAATTGAATGGACGGACGCTACGTGGAACCCGGTGGCTGGCTGCACAATCCTGACCGCCGGCTGCACCAACTGCTACGCCATGCGAATGGCCGCTCGGCTAGAAGCTATGGGGTCTGAGAAGTATCTTGGACTAACGCGCAAAAGTGGCGGACGCGCGAAATGGACCGGTAAAATTACGTTGGATTGGAAAGCGCTAGACACACCTGCGAAGTGGTCAAAGCCTCGGTTGGTCTTCGTCAATTCCATGTCAGATCTATTCCATTCCGCTGTGCCGCCGGACTTCATCGCGGAGGTATGGAAGACAATGGAGGCCACGCCTCAGCATACGTACCAGATATTGACTAAGAGGCCCGACCGGATGTCCGAGGTATTGTCCGGCAGCCAGTTTAAGGCGTTGCCGAACGTGTGGCTTGGCACCAGCGTCGAAGATGGCCGCGTGATTCACAGGCTTGATGAGCTGCGTTCTGTTCCGGCTGCAGTCAGGTTTGTCTCGTTTGAGCCACTGATTGGGTCTGTCGCAGGCGCTGATCTAACAGGCATCCATTGGGCAATCGTAGGCGGAGAGTCGGGCCCGGACGCGCGCCATATGGAGCCGGAGTGGGTCCACGAGATTGAGCGTGCTTGCCGGCGATATAGCACCGCCTTTTTTTTCAAGCAGTGGGGCGGGCGAAACAAGAAGGTGACGGGCAGAGAGTTAAATGGCAAGACGTACGATGAGATGCCGTTAGTTTCTAGGCTTTGAGGATGTTACTCGCAATTCTGGTTGCTAGTCCAATTGCCTTCGGTGCCGGATTGGAAATTGCAAGGAACAGCGAGAACATAGGAACACCGTTGCCATTTTTCAGGCGTTTCGGTGGCAAGACTTTCGGGAACAGAGATTTGAGCCTTTTATCGACAAACGCCTCGATGGCAGCCACATCAGCAATCCGCTGATAAGCTTGATCGTGCTCACCGAGGAGATCGTTCACCTTCGGGGCATCATACCAAGCGTTCATCCAGTCGTCCGTGCCGAGCATACGAGTGATTGCAGTCCGCTTCTTCTCGTCGATTTTTTTCGGGTCTCGAGTGGCTTGCCGGAAAAGTCCGGCGAGCGATACCAGGTACCAAACATCGATAGCTTCGGTTTCTCTTATTAACTCGAGAGTGGCCCAATCCACGTCCATTCCGTACGGGTCTAGAAACATAACCGCACGTTTCCCAGCCCATTTCAGCGCGTTTATTTCAGCGCGTATAGCGACGTTGGCGTCTCCTCGAACAATATCGATACGGCGCTCTGGGTACTGCGCTTTAAGTTTCTCTAGCGCAGCGCAGTAGCGCTTTTTCTTCTCCATGAAGATAACGCGTGTGAATGCTGGGGTTACGTCTAGAGCTATCTGTGCAGAGCCGCGACGCCTCTCAATTCTTTCTTCCATGCCAGGTAGCAGATCCGCAGGAACGGCGCTCTGCTTGATGACTCTCTCCCCGGTGCCAGCGAACGCGTCGATGTACCAAAGGTCTTGGAACTGCGAACGGAGTGCAATGGTGAAAGCTTTGAGGTAAGCCTCAATCAGCGACAATTTCAGGTCGGTAGAGACGTTTCCAAATTCATGGTCACTCAATGCGTCGTTCCCCTGCGCCGGTTGATGTATTCGAGGTTCAAAACGTCGACGAGGTAATCGGCGATCTCCAAGGCTAACCCTTCTTGCGGCTCATCGCCTATCTCGGCCGTTTGACCGGTGAAGATGTCCTCAATGGCCCAAGTGCCGTCCGGATCGCGACGCAGGGCATACCTGTTCGCTGAGCGCTCAATCATATCGCACTCACTCCGTGATCACGGGCTGACAGAAACCATTCGACTCTTCTGCAGACTCCTGCTTTCTTATGGTGAACAAAAAGAGAACGAGGAGCATTCGCCATGGCCCTAAAGGAAGTCACAAAGTTCCTTGTGATGCCGCCGGCCGGCACAGACGAGATCGACGGGCGGTTCAAAAAGCACCTCCGTGACGAATTCCCTGGCTGTGAATTTGAGGTCGCGCAGATCCCCCCGCTCGCAAGCGAAGAGTTCCAAGTTCTTCCGGTGATGGGCAAAGTCAGCGGCAAGGATGCAGCCATGTATGAAAAGCCCGAGAAGTGGTTCCTCGACGATATCGTCTCTGTGTGCCGTCGCTTTGAAGTCTCTAAGGACAAGCGCAAAGCCTCCTGATCACTTGCGAGCAAGATGGCCGACGATCCGGCCGATGATCTGCAGACGTGACAGCTCGACCGTGAAAGTCTCGAGAGCTTGGTTATCCGAGATGATCCGGACCTCGGCCGGGTCGCTGAAAGGAATGCGCTGTAGGCGCTTGATCTGTGGCTCCGTATGGCCGTCGCTGATGGCATAGACCGTATCGGTCGACATCTTGTCCTGCGACAGGTCCACCAACACCCGGTCGCCCGGCATGTAGGTCGGCTGCATCGAATCCCCGACCACCTCCATGATCAGCGTATGCGCCGGCGATGCTTTCGCCTCGTTGCGCAGGTACGATAGCGGGATCATCCATTCGGCAATGACCGTATGGCCGCTGACGCTGTCACCGCCGACCGGCAGATTGATCGTTTGGCCAACTGTGCCCATGCCGGCGCCAAGCTTCGTGTCGATCTCCGGAATAGCGCCATCGATTGCCGGCACCCAATGCTCGCGGCTGTAGCTGACCGTGCCATCATCGTCGTTCTCGACCTCGTCTGGATCGAAAGACGACACGATCGGCGCAGGCTTTGGCGGCCGGTTGAGCATGAGGTCGTCAACCGACGCGTCCAGCAGAGGAGCGAGCTCCTCGGCGCGGTCCCGCTTCAGCTGACTATGGTCATTCGCAAGCCGATTGATCGTGGCGCGTGAGACGCCGATCGCTTCTGCGAGTGCCTCCTGTGACGCAATTTTTGATGCTTTGATGAAGGGTGCGAGCCAATTCTTTGCCATGGCGATTTATCCGCCAATCCAGCTGCATCTTCTATGCCATAATATGTTACACTTCGCTTGACGTGTTGCAGTAAATGCGTCATATTGTGCGACATGACCCTTGAAGATTACATCCACGAGCACACCACTGTAAAAGCTTTTGCTGCAACTCTGGGCAAGAGCCGGGCGCAAGTGCACCGGTACATGCGCGGGGAGAATCTCAGCAAGAGCGTCATCGAAGACATCTGCCGCGTCACGGGCGGGGCAGTGCAGCCAAACTCATTCTTCCGGACGGAGAACGCAGCATGACTGACACCGTGGAAAACGTAGCAGCGGCCGAGCTGCGCCAGTTCATTGAGCGCATCGAGCGCCTTGAAGAGGAGAAGGCCGCAATCGCTGATGACGTCAAAGACGTGCTCGGGGAGGCCAAAGGCCGCGGCTACGATACGACCGCCATTCGCACCATCATCCGCCTCCGCAAGAAGGACGCGGCCGAGCGCATCGAAGAAGAGACCCTTCTTCAGGCCTACATGGCCGCTCTCGGTATGGAGTGATTCAGCCATGATCGGCGAGAGCGGCTACATGGCCCGCCACGAGAACGTCATCGACGCCGCGGCCAGGATTGAAGTCGAGAGGGGCAAGCGCCCCGATGCGGCGTCGGACCGCTTCGCCCCTCTCGACGCTCAGGCAGTCAACCAGCCCACGAGGACAGGCCAGCAGACTGGCGGAGGAGAACTGTGATGATCGCATTGTATGTGGCCTTGGGCTTCGGCGCCGTCGCTGTCGGCTTCATCGCCGTCATTAAGGTCGGCAAGTTCCTGGCGCGCTTCCCGCAAGTGGATGCAGCGCCGATCGAGCCCGAGCCCGTCATCGATTTCGATCTGCTCGAAGTCGAGCTGTCCATGGAATTTCACGATTGGAAGCGGGCCGCTTAACGGCTGCGTCGCTAACGATCAGGGCTACCAGATCGCCCAGCGAAACAGGGTCTCCCTTTCGAGGGGAGGCCAGAGACGGACCATCCGGCAAGATCGTCGCGTCTCTGTTTTCTGCCTTCGTGCGCATTCGCGGCTCCTCTGAACAAGGAGAAGCTCGCACAGGGAACGTCGGAAAAATGCGCAGAAATCGTAGGAAAAATCCGAAAATGAGTACCGTTGAATTTTGCCAGTCAGCTTTGCGGGATCGCATCGCACCTGCCGGACAGGGCAGCGTGAAGATCCGCATCGACCAGGCCGCGCGCAAACTTGGCTGGTCCGCATCTCGGACGCGGGACGTCTGGTACGCCGACCCGCGTGTCTCAATCAGCGCAGAAGAACTGCGAGAAATCGAAGCAAGGGCGGGGATCACCTATGGACGAGAAGAAGCAAACGACGTCGCCAAGCTCATCGGGAGAGCCGACGCTCTCCTGGCTCGATCGGAAACGGATAGCAATCGCACGCTCGTTGCTGCGCTCAGCGCATTCATTCGCGCTCTGGATGGCTCCGGAGCTGCGCGCTGAAGCCGAGGCGTCGAGCCTGCCGCGACCTCCGGACCTCTGATGTTCTCCCCCCGGCTGGCCCCCCTCCCGGCCGCCGGCAACTACCGCGCAAATGCGGGATTTTATCAACGAGGTGCGACATGACGAACCCATATCTGCTTCCTGCAGGAAACGTTCAGATCAGCTTCAGCGGTGGTCGCACCTCTGCATACATGCTCCACGAGATCCTCGAAGCTAACGGCGGTATTCCAGAAGACCGGGTAAAGGTCATGTTCCAAAATACCGGCCGCGAGATGGAGCAGACGCTCGAATTCGTCGCTGAGGTCGGCCGCCGCTGGGGCGTTATGATCACTTGGACCGAGTACCTTGCAACGGCGCCTGGTTTCGCCGAGGTCGGCTACCAAGGTGCAAGCCGCAATGGCGAGCCCTTCGACGCCTTGATCGACAAGAAGCAGTACCTTCCAAACCAGCAGTCTCGGTTTTGCACGCAAGAGCTCAAGATCCGCACCGCGAAGAAGTACCTCCAGTCCATTGGTTGGCAGCGCTGGACAGCCTGCATCGGGATCAGGGCGGATGAGCCGCACCGGTTGGGCAAACCGGCTCCCAAGGAGCGGTGGGTAAACTGGCACCCGCTCGCCGCAGCGGGCGTAAGCAAACACATCGTAGGTGATTTCTGGAAGGCACAGTCGTTCGACCTGATGCTGCCGAACATCCGCGGCAACTGTTGGCTCGGAAACTGTGACGGCTGCTTCCTCAAGTCGGAACGGTCGCAAGCCGTTTTGGCGCGAGATTTTCCCGATCGCCACCGCTGGTGGGAGGCGGCCGAGGCGCGCGTAGGCGCCCTTGAGACCACCAAGGGCCGCCCGAAAGATAATGCTCAGTTCTCCAAGCGCTTCGCGAAGAAGGAGTTGCGCGAGTTCATGGAGCGGCAAGGCGACTGGGCGCTGGAGACGGATGGTATCCTTTGCCAAGCGGATGACGGGGAGTGCTTGGCAGCATGACCAACCAAGAACTTCTAACCGAGATGGGCAAGATCCGCTCCGATCTCCGCGGCACGCTGGCAGCCCGCGAGGATGCCGTTCAGCGCCGGAAGCTTGATGCATTGGCCGAGGTCATGTCGAAGCTCGAGATCGCCGTCACCCGGGATCGGGGGCAGGCATGACCTCAGCTATTCCGAATGTAGACGTTCGCCTCGTCGGCCGCCGCCAGAAACGCGAGCCGCGCAACCCCTTGTTCGCGTCGTCCCTCCAGTACCGCCAGCATGACCTCGCAGGCTTTGCGATAGGCCTTGCCGGTCTGAACCGGCCAACGCTCCATCAGGACGCGCGCGGCCTCTTCGGTGCTGCCGATCGTCCTGTAACGGCCTCGGCTGTTTTCCTCAAAGGTGACAGGCTTCGTCCAACGAGTGGATTCCATAACGCAGTACTCCGTGACGCAAAACTGGCGACTCAACGACCCATGTCGGGACTCGTTCCGGTTGCGATCGAAGAATCGGGGAGGGTGCTTTGCTGACCTTCCTCGAAGCCTTTGAGCGTTATGGCCGGCACAGCATGGACGTCGCGGAAGCGATGGGTGTCGACGAGCCCGTCGCCTACAATTTGATCGCCTCGCGCGTGGCCGGCGCCGATCGGCGCGAGCCGAGCGTCATGACCCTTTCGCGCTACCACCAGAGCCGAGAGATGCTGCGGCAGATCCGCATGCAAAAGCGTGGGGTGTCGCGATGAGAGAGCGCATGTCCGCGGCCGAGTTCCGCGCCCAGCCCTCTGAGAAGCCGAAGCGCAGCAAGTACAATGCGCAGCGCACGCTCATCGACGGCATCTGTTTCGACAGCAAGGCTGAGGCTGCCTATTACGCCGAACTGAAGATCCGTGCGCGGGCAGGGGAGGTGTCTGACGTCGAGATGCAGCGCCCCTACGAGCTGTGCGTCGGCGGCCACCTCATTGCCACCTACAAGGCTGACTTCGTGTTCTGGGACCATCAGGCAAAGCGCCGTCGCGTCATCGACGTGAAGGGTGTCGAGACGACCGTTTTTAAGCTGAAGCGGAAGCTCATGCGGGCTTGCCATGGCATCGTCGTGGAGACCGCACCATGAAGCTGTCCGCGATCCTTGCCCCACTCATTGCTGCTGGCGTTCCAGGTGAAGTCATTCTCGCGACCGTGAGGGCGTTCGAAGATCAGCAGGTCGACGCGATCGAGCGCCGCCGTGCTGCCGATCGCGAGCGTCAACAGCGCCACCGTCACGTGACGTCACCTGACGTCACAGTGACAGAGCGTGACACCCCCGCCCCTGATAAAGAAAGGTCCCCCACACCCCCTAAAGAAATTAACCCCACCCCCGCGTCGCTTCGCTCCGCCGACAAACGCGGGACGCGACTGCCGGACGATTGGCAGCTCCCGGCAGGTTGGGGGCAGTGGGCAATCGATCAGGGCCATTCCGAAGCCAGCATCCGGCTCGAAGCCGATCGGTTCAGGGATCACTGGATTGGCAAAAGCGGACGGGACGCCTCCAAGGCCGACTGGCTGGCTACCTGGCGCAACTGGATGCGCTCCGCTCCGAAACCCCGCATCAACTCGCAAGCGCCGCCGCGTGAAACCGAACACGCCCGCCATCAGCGGGAGAGCCGAGAAGCCATCGAAGCCAGATTGAACAGGATGAAACCACATGACGAATTTGCCAGCGACGGTCCAGCTTTCGACCTTGAACCGCGAGATTTCCGCGCTCACTGAGCGTCTGTCGCCTGTCCAGCCTTCAGACATCGACCGGTGCCTCGATCGCATGATCAAGACCGGCATGACGATGCCCGCTGGGATCAAGCCAGCAGACCAGAGCTTGGTCTACGGCTATGCCCTCGACGGCGTCCCGATCTGCGGGCTGTTCGTCGCGACCCAGAAGCTCCTCAAGGGCGACTACGCCGGCAACCCTGACGTCCTGCTCGGCATTATCCCGAAGCCGCCCGTCCTCGCAGCGCTGGCGAAGCTCGAGGCCCGCGTGGCGCGTGAGGATCTGGCCCGCAAGCGCGATGCGGTAAACACGATGACGCAGAAGCCGCCGGCGATCGACCGCTCGGCCGAGGTCATGGCCCGCGTCCGCGCCGTGGCCGGCGATTTCAAGGCGTCATATGAGGCGAGAAAGGCTGCAGTTCGCGGCGCTCCCGAAACCATCCCATTCGGTGAGGATGCGGCCGAATACTGGTCGAAGATCGAGGCGCTCAAGGATAGTGAGCAAGGCGTCTCGCGCGAGCAGGAGGCCTACCGGCGCAAGATCGCGAGCCAGCTCGCAAGCGTCGAGCAGCGGGAGCCGATCCATGCAGCCTAATCAGAATGTGGAAATCGGGGCGAAGATCCACGCCGCGCAAGTGCGGGCTCGCCTATTCGGCTCCAAGCCTGCAGTTGCTCGCCTCATTGCACCGGGCGCGGCGCCGCCAGCCGAGTCGTCGGCACGCGCAAGCGCGGCGATGGCGATGAGGCCAAAGGATGGATCTATCCCGCCGCGCTGGCGCGTCGTCGCCACTCATTTCAACCAGCACATGATCCATTATCGCGAATGGCAGAAACAGGCGGAAGAGGCGTTCGAAGAGAACTCGGCCTGCCGGCGATCGATGCTGCAGATCACGACTGAGGTGCTGGAAGCCTTCCCCGGCGTCACCTTGCGGGAGGTCAAAGGGTCCTCTCGTCTTCGCCGGATCCTCGCCCCCAGGCAACTGGCGATGCACCGGATCAAGTCAGAGCGCCCGGATCTCTCTTACCCCGCGATCGGCCGGTTCTTCGGTGGTCGGGACCACACGACGGTCCTGCACGCCATCCGGAAGATTGAGGACCTGATCCGAGGCGGAAGGATCTAACGCCCTCCGGCCAAGCGCACTCATCACCTACCCACCATCAGCGGCAACTGAGGAACACCACAATGGCAAGAGACAACTGGTATGCGGTCAAGGCCCGCCCAGGCACGCAGCGCAAGGCCGCTCCACGGGTAGGAGAGGCGGAAGCGCGCAAGGGCGAGTTCATCATCGAGCGGAACCTGCGCGACGCAGGCTTTGACGTCTACATGCCGTCGACCGTCCGCGAGGTGCGCCACCACCGCACCGAGGAATACCTGGTGAAACGCTTCCCCATGATGGTCGGCTATTGCTTCGTCCGGTCGCCGCGCGACTTCTGGCGCCTCTCCGACTGCGATGGCGTGTCGGCCATCCTCGGCGTGGCTGGCTGCCCGCTGCCCATACCGGCCATTCAGGTGGAGCGGATCCGCCTAGCGGAAGAGGAGGCCACCGAGACTATGGAACGCCAGCGCGCGTTCCGCCTACAGCGCGAGCAGCAAAAGAACGGCAAGCTCACCCGCAAAGAGGCCCGCGAGATCTACCCGAAGCACCGCCGCATCGTGGTAGGCGAGGGCAGCTTTCTCCGCGGCATGACCGGATATGTTGTGGACGCTACCGGTCGGAACAGCATCAAAGCTATGATTGAGACGTTGAACGGTCTCGTTCCTGTGGAGCTTGATATTGCATCGTTTTCGGAGGCCGTGTAGACTGCCGCCCATCAGGTGATTTGATGGGCTGTTCTGAGCGGTATCGCCGGGCCTACGTCGGGGTTTCACCACCCGGCATTTTTCCGAAACCATGCGTGGAATTTGAGGCGCAGCCTCAACGGAGCTCGCGGAACCGTAAGCGGTTTAGTGGGGCATGAGAGGCAGCCAATGGCTGTCATCATTTGTTGGCGATCCCAGCATAGGGCGGCCGCCAGCCTCGTAACAGAATGGCGGCATCCAATTCGAGGTCAAACCTCAACTTAGGCGATCGGGCGCACGTTGATTGTGTGATGGGCCTGGCCTGCCCGACGACATCAGATCAGCCGAACGCGCTGTTCAACATACCGTAGGCACGGGTTACGAGGTCTCGAACGCCGGTGTCTTCCGAAACGTGGCCCTCAGCCATGCGCTCGATGAGAACGAACATAGCGGCCTTGCCATGGATAGGCTTCATGGGGCTCTCGCCGCTTTCGAGCTTCTGGTAGCCGCGCAGGGTAAGGCCTAGTGCGTCGGCCATCATGGTCTGGGTCATGTCCGCGCTCTTACGCAGTGCGTACAGTTCGCGGGGGGAAATGAGATTAGAGGGATCGACAGCGACTTCGGTTTCCATTGATTTAGCTCCTGAGACCTAATATCTTGGGAACCGGAGGGGCTGCTACCCCTCCGGCCCCCAGTTACCGGCTAAGGGAGATCGTTACTCTCCATTTGCCGAACCGGACTTGGATGCTGAGCTTGATGCTCATGGTGTGCTCCTAGTCCTACCGAAGCGGAACTGCTTCGGTAGTCCTTTATACGAACTGAGTTCGCATTCGTCAACACGAAATACGAACTGAGTTCATATTATTCAAGCCGTCCGATTTGTGATCGGGCGGCTTTTTGCAGGGTTATCGAGACCGCCGCCTGTTACAGCGTAATTGGTAGAGGATATTGATAATCGTCAACGTCGTGAGGACGATCTCAAGGACTGCCAATAGAGTATCCATTCTGCACCTCCTTTCTGGACCGGCGGAATGCCTAATCCATATACGGACGCACTCAGCGACCCAGTCTCAGCGGCTGGTGTCTAGCCCCGTCTCTGGTCACCCCGGCGGCGGGGTTTTCGTTTTGGGAGAAAGCGATGAAGCTTGATAAGGCGCCGATCTCACTCGCCGCCGCAAACGGGTTCATCCAACAGCACCACCGCCATCACAGGCCGGTTGTGGGGCATAAGTTCAGCATTGCAGCAATGATCGGGGACGAGGTCGTTGGCGTCGTAATTGTCGGCAGGCCTGTATCGCGCCATCGTGACGATGGTACCACGCTGGAAGTCACCCGCATGTGCTCTAACGGCACCAGGAATGCTTGCTCATTTCTTTATGGAGCGGCCGCAAGGGCGTCCTTCGCCCTAGGCTATTTGGCGATCGGAACTTACATCCGCGCCGATGAAGCTGGCACCAGCCTCGCAGCTGCTGGATGGCGTGAGATCGGCCGAACGAAGGGAAGATCATGGTGTTGTCCTTCCCGCCCTCGCGCCGACGTGACGGAAATTACGGACAGAGTTCTGTTTGAAGTGAGGGCTGCATGATCACAGTTCGCGAAGAGCGCATGGGCGGCCACTTCGTCAAATATCACCTCGACGAGCTGCCGTCATATGCCGTGCTGCACCGCTTTACGGCTCCGGATCATGGCGACCCGCACGATCACCCCTTCGACGCGGACAGCCTGATCATCTCCGGCGGGTATGTCGAAGAGGTCTACGAGCTAGACGGCTCGATGACCGTTCACCACCGGAAGTCCGGCGATCGCGTCCACAACGCAGCCGGCAAGATCCATCGCATTGTAGAATTGCCCGAGGGCGATTGCCTCACGCTCTTCGTTCCTGGCCCTCATGTGCAGAAGTCAGGCTTCTATCAATTCAGGCCCGATGGCGCTTGGCAGCGCCGGTGGGATGAGCAGGAGTGGAGTCGGCTTTCAATTGTCTTCCGATAGGTCAGATGCATCTTCGCTGTCCGCAGCTCTCTCAAAATCAGGCTCGGCTCGGAAATCGTGCAGCATCCGGCGCAACTGTCTTCTATCGTAGATCTTGAAATGCAAATTTTGGCTAGAATGGCGGCAGCTCAGATTGAAGTCAGGCCGTTCGAGGCCGCACCACTCGATTAGCTCAGAGAGAATCGAGCCGATCTGAAGCCAAGCCTTTGCACATGCATCAACAATGTCGCCTTCAATGCCGGGCAGGCGCCAGTGTCGCTCTACGCAAGGCATCGAGTCTTCGTCTTCTGCCAAAAAACCGAATACGTCTCCGTGTACCGCGAGCCCATAAATGAGGTTCCGCATTGCAAAGTCGCTGTCTTCTAGGGGGTCTATACGTACATTGAAGCCTAACTTGATACCTCGCCCTTCAGTTATACCAACTGACCCGTAGCTCTCCATCCCGAGCATGCCCTGATGGACAATAAAGTCTCTGCTTTTTGCAAGCTTTCTGAGGAGCTTATTTGCTGACCGTGCAGATTCATGCGTTTTAAACCATTCCTTGAATCCTTGCTCTTGTTGGAGGCCGTGACGCGCGATCGGCATTACCTCTTTGATGGCTTTCAAAAATACGTTTAGATGCCAACGAAATGCTTCTGCATTGTGGTAGTACTTCTCCAAAGAGTGAATCCAAAAATGCGCCTCCTGAAATCGGTCAATTGCGGGTTCGAGGCGAGACATTCGGCCTTCGTCTTTCATCTCTAACCTTTACTTCGCTTGCGCGGTTTTATTGCGTTTTGAATATTGCAAGAAGGTGCCGTCATAGCGGTGGCATCCGCATACCTGAAATGGAGCCGGGCACCATTGCCCGGCCTCACCCTAGCTTATCGATCGCGGCTTCAATGCTTGGCTTCTTGTCAGGTGGGCAGCGCCCTACACGTACGTTGGCGATGGGGCGTGTCGAGAGCGACGGGGTCTCGACTCTGCGTTCTGAGAGAACATCCGCTATCCACGAGGTCTTAGGCACAAACCCGTATGTCGCCTTCACCTCTTGTTGAATAGCCCGGTACGTTGCCATCTGACCCTCCCAAGTCTGCCGCCACAGGGGAAACGCTCTGAGCGAAGCTGGTAAGATGGATTCCGTGGTTCAGGAGGCAAGTTCCCAAATCTAGGAAACCGGCAGCCGAAGATGGGGTCGGGCATTCGCGCCCAGCATACGATTACCGGCCCTGCAAGATCTTGATCATTTCAGGTGTGGGGCGGCCGCGTCTAAAGCTTGCAGCGTCAGCATATTGCATACGGCCTGACTTCATCGCACCGACTATTCTGGTGCATGCTAGACGTGGTGCGGCCCTCTCAGAAACATCGAGCATCATCGATGCTGCATGGACGTTTGTCTTATTCCAGCCTTTTGTAAGGCACTCTTGCATCGCGTACTGCTCTGCTTTCTTGCTGCCGCGAAGCAATTCGGTAGCGGCTTCATATTGTTGCTGAGAAGGTGCGCAGCCAGCGACTATGGTGATTCCGCTCAGAATTGCGATGGCGAGGATAGGCTTCATGTCGGTCTCCAATGATGACCATCACTGAGGCACAACCGCACCATGGTTTCAAGCGGCGTCTGTTGCGCTGCTATAGGTTGTTACCATTTTTGATGCAGGTCTTCGCGTCCGGTTTCTTTGCCAGAGCTTTATGTCGCAAGGGCGACCTTCCACCAAAGGTGGAGCTGCGCGGCCGCAACGTCATTCCATGCCCACCAACGGTCGTTCTCTCCATCGTAGCCGTTGTGGTCGAACTCGTTCGTTAGATCTTCCAAGAACGTCATGATGCCGTTCTCGTCATCAAAAACCCTATCAAGATCCTCTGCGTGCAAGAGTTCGCCTTGGCGATCTTCGATCGTGTGCCGGATTACGAACATATGTCCCCCAAGGTTAGCCGATGCCCGTCCTAAAGAACGCCCGGCACGAGAACTTCGCATGACCAGGCCGTTTCCGCCAGCGGACATGGCAGGGATAAGCGGCCCTGCATTCCTCCCTGCGCCTGAAGTGGCCGCATGGGTCGAGGCAACGTTCTTCGACCGGGCATCGCCGGTCGCCAACCCTGACCACGACCACCTCCGAGAAGCCCACATCGGCTACCTCTGGACTGTGGCAGAGAACAACAGCAAGGGTCGGCGCGTGATCGGCCAATGCGAGACGGGATCACCGCAGGGTGCGATGGGCAAATGGTCGCGCGCTCGCGCTGTCCAGCAGATCACCGACTGGTTCGGCATCATCCCGCATTTCATCATCACGCTCGATGCCGATTACTGCCAGCAGTGCGGAGACGCGGAGTTCATGGCGCTGGTCGAGCATGAGCTCTACCACGCCGCCCAGGATGTCGATGAGTTCGGCTCCCCGAAGTTCAGCAAGAGCACTGGCGAGCCGGTGTTCGTGATCCGTGGGCATGATGTCGAGCAGTTCGTCGGTATCGTCCGTCGCTATGGTGCAGATGCAGCGGGTGTGCGCGAGATGGTCGATGCGGCCAACCGCCCGCCGGAAGTCGCCCGCGCTCGCATCGAACATGCATGCGGGACGTGCCAGCTACGCGTAGCCTGACAGGGGCCTGACAAACACTATGGCCAAGGCAAAGCTCAGCGAGCCCATCAAAGTATATATCGTGCAGGCATTGGCGTGCTTCGATACGCCGTCTGTCGTCGCTGACGCTGTCAGGCGAGATTTCGGCGAAGTGGTCACGCGCCAGTCGATCGAAAACTATGACCCGGCGAAGAAAGCAGGAGCGAACCTCTCCGATAAATGGCGGATGCTTTTCGAGGAGACTCGTAAGGCGTTTCTTGAGGACACAAGCAAAATCGCCATCAGCCACCGTGCTGTCAGACTGCGCGCTATCCAGCGCATGGCAGAGAAGGCGGAGGACCGCGGCAACATGGTCTTAGCTGCGTCGCTTCTTGAGCAGGCAGCGAAGGAAGTAGGGGACGCTTACACGAACCGACAGAAGCTAGATGTTTCCGGTTCGCTGCAAACCACCCCGGAAGGGCAGATAGATGCTCGAATCGCTCAGCTCCTCGGAAAAGCAGGAATTAGCGCGCCTGCTGGAGGAGAAGGACCGTAGGTTCCGGACGAATAAGCTCCGTAGGTATAGCCCTTACGCGAAACAGCGCGAATTCCATGCAGCAGGCCGAGACAAGTCCGAGCGTCTGTTCATGGCCGGTAACCAGTTAGGCAAGACGATTGCCGGTGGCGCAGAGTGGGCTATCCACCTTACAGGCCGCTACCCCGACTGGTGGACCGGCGCGACGTTCGACAGCGCTCCTTTGCTCTGGGCCGGCTCGGTTACTGGCGAAAGCACCCGAGATAATCCGCAGCGTATCTTGATTGGCCCCCCAGCCCTTGAGGAGCAGTGGGGAACGGGGTTCATCCCTGCCGATTGCATCGTTGATCGCACGCGAGCCATGGGTGTCCCCAACTTGCTGGACAGCGTCGTAATCCGCTGGGGCGGCGGCGGTGACGTCCAGGCGTCTCAGAGCATCATCGCTTTCAAGGCGTACGAAAAGGGCCGTGAGAAATGGCAGGGACCTACGGTAGACGGCGTCTGGTACGACGAGGAACCGCCAGAGGACATCTACAGTGAGGGCCTGACGCGAACGAATAACGGACAGCGAGGCCAGTTCGCGCAGACGACCTTCACCCCATTGCTCGGTGTCTCGACGGTCGTCGCCCGTTTCATCATGCCATCGCCCGGCGATGTGGGTGCGCTCTCCCGTCACGTCACTACGATGACGATTGATGATGCGGAGCATTACACGCCAGAAGACCGCGCCAAGATCATCGCCAGCTACCCGGCGCATGAGCGGGAAGCACGGTCGAAGGGCATTCCGACACTCGGGTCTGGGCGGATTTTCCCGGTCACGGAGGAGAGTATCTCCGTCGCGCCGTTCGAGATACCCAAACACTGGGTACAAATCGGCGGCTTGGACTTCGGGTGGGATCACCCATTCGGCGCCGCAGGCTGCGCATGGGACCGAGATGCTGACGTATTCTACGTCACCAAGGTCTACCGTGAGCGCGAGGCGACGCCGATTATCCATGCAGCCGCGCTTAAACCTTGGGGCGCTTGGCTTCCCTGGTCTTGGCCACACGATGGGCTGCAGCACGATAAAGGCAGCGGCGAGCAGCTTGCGAAACAGTATAAAGTGCAGGGACTTGCGATGCTTCCTGAACGTGCCACATTCGATGATGGCACGAACGGTGTTGAAGCAGGCATCCTGGATATGCTCCAGCGGATGCAGACCGGACGCTGGAAGGTGTTTTCCACATGCGGCGAGTGGTTCGACGAGTTTCGTCTCTATCACCGCAAAGACGGCAAGGTCGTCAAAGAGCGAGACGACCTGATTTCTGCGTCTCGCTACGCGCTCATGATGAAGAGGCATGCCAAAGTGAAGAAGGCTGTTTCTGACTGGGACTTCAAGACACAGAAGGTGGCTTAATGCCCGACACCAAGCCGGACAGCCTCACGTCGATCGTCTCGGCGCTGGTGCGGGATTGCGAATCCTACCGCAATGAGCTCGGGACCGACCGCGACAAGTCGAGCGAATACTTCGACGGCGAGATGTCGGATGTCCCCTCGCAGGAAGGGCGGTCGAAGGTCGTCTCCCGGGATGTGCGCGCCAACATCAAGAAGGCCAAGCCCTCGCTCGTTCGGACGCTGCTCGGAAACGACAAGGTCGTCGAATATGAGCCGGTAGCAGAAGGTGAGGAAGAGCAGGCCGAGCAGGCGACCGAATACGTGAACTACGTGGTCTTGCCCGAGAGCAAGGGCTATGAGGCGATCGAGGATGCCCTGACAGACGCGATGAAGCTCCGGAACGGGATCATCCGCTGGTACTACGACAAGAAGATCACTGTCTCGGTCTCCGATCATACAGGACTGGACGAGGACGCAGTCACGCAGCTCGTCGCGGACGACTCGGTCGAGGTTCTGGAAGCCAGCCAGGCACTCGACGCTGTTCAACAGCCCGAGGGCTCGACCATGCTCGTGCAGGTCTATGACCTTCGTATCAAGCGACGGTCGGAAAAGGGCAGGTGGGTTGTCGAAGCCGTCCCGCCGGAGCAGTTCCTCGTGCATCCGGATACGCTGGATCTCGACGAGAGCCCGATGGTCGGCATCAACCTGCGCCAGCGTCGCTCCGACCTTATTGCGATGGGTTTTGACCGGACGAAGATCGAAGCCATCCCGTGTGTCAGCGAGAGTGACGACAAGGAGAGCGAAGAGGAGACCCGGCGCGACATTTACTCCTTCGGCGACGATATGCCAAAGGCGCTCGAGGAGCTGGAGTACTACGAGCTCTACGTTCGCATCGACGAGGACGACGACGGTATCGCCGAGCTTCGCCGGCTGATCTATGCGGGTTCGATCAAGGCGGAGAACCTGCTGGAGAACAAGGAATGGGACGAGATCCCGTTCGCCGACGTCGTCATCGAGCGCAAGCCGCATCAGCGTGAAGGCGTATCGATCACCGACGACACGATGGACGACCAGAAGGTCAAGACCGTTCTGCTCCGGGAAACATTGGATAACCTCTACTGGCAGAACAAGCCGCAGCCGATCGCGCAGGAAGAGGCCATCGTCAATCCGGACGCGGTTCTAAACCCATCGTTCGGCAAACCCATCCGGGTCACGGCCGGCACTGACGTCAGATCCGCTCTCGGGTTCACGCAAGTGCCATTCGTCGCCGGCCAGTCGTTCCAGATGCTTGACTATTTCGACAAGCGCATGAGGAACGTGACGGGGATCTCGGATGCCTCGGGTGGCCTGCCGCCGGACGCACTGCAGAACGTCACAGCGACGGCATCGGCGATGATTGAGCAGTCGGGCATCGGCCAGACCGAGTTGATGGTCCGCACCGCTGCGCGAGGACTGAAGCGCGTGTTCCGCGGACTCCTGAAGCTGATCATCAAGCATCAGGACAAGCCGCGCACCGTCAGGCTTCGTGGGAAGTGGGTGACGTTCGATCCGCGGCAGTGGAACGCCGATATGGACGCGACCGTGAACGTCGGGCTAGGCGCCGGCACACGCGAGCGAGACATGATGGCGATGAACATGATCCTCGGCCTGCAGGAGAAGCTCCTCAACGCTTATGGCGATGCCGACAACCCGTTCGTGAAGCCGGACAACGTCTCGAACGCCATCAGCAAGTTGGTCGAGGCTGCCGGGCTCCCTTCTGCCGACATGTTCTTCGCAAAGCCATCGCCTGAGCAGATTGCCGCGATGCAGGCCCGCCAGCAGCAGGCGGCGAGCAAGCCGGACCCGTCAACTGAGCAGGCACAGGCAGAGGCAGCGGCCAAAGCCCAGAAGCAGCAGCAGGATTTCCAGCTGGCGCAGCAGAAGTTGGCCAATGACCTCCAGCTCGGGCAAGAGCGGATCAACCAGGAGATGGCGCTGAAGCGGTTCCAGATTGAGCAGGAACTGCAGCTCAAGTCGAGGCAATCGGCGGTGCAGGCTCTAACAGGTGAGCCGATGCGTGCTGTCAGTGTTGGAGGGATGCCAGGGTGACGGACGCTCTCCGCGATAAGATCGTCGCTTATATTCTCAATGACAGCATACCGGCAGCAGCCGTCAAAGGTGTGTGGTCCGGCTTAACCTTCCCCGGCGATGTGCTCGCTGGAAAAGCTGCCCCCGACGACATAAGCCGAGCTATGGACGCCGCGAGCCTGATGGTTGGAGGGATGGCATTCAGAAGTCGACTGCCAAAAACCTCTGAAAACGTTGCCAGCAGGAGCCCAAGGCTTTATGATCCTCCTATGAAAACGCCTCGTGCTTTCGAGGTCGATTATCCCGCGGGAGCCGTATCTGATGACGCAGGCAAGCTTGTATCAGACATTGATGGACGGCCACTATCTGCCCGATATGTGGTGGGAAGACGGGAAGTGTCCGGACCTGACGTGGCGCTACCGCGTGAAGCACTGGAAGAAATCGCAAAGGCGCGAACTGGCGAGGCAATACGCTATTCTGCTCCAGGATCTCCGGAGCTTGGACGAGACATGGGTCGGGCAGCATTCCGAAGCGACGGCGAGCCTGATCATGTCGCTCTCTCCCACTCGCTCGAAGAACCTCAGCGCAGCCGCGTAGCGCAGCACGAGATAGGCCATATCATTGACCAGTCCGCAGGAGAGATCCCGCATACTGGTGTCAACTCTCAGCTTCGCGACATCTACAACGACACCAACAACCCGCAGGGTTACGGCAAGAGGTTTGGGCCGGAGCAGAACGGTTACCGTGGCGCCGAGGTGCCGCGCGAGCTAATGACCGAAGCTATTCGCGCTTATATGGCGGATCCAAACTACATCAAGACCGTAGCTCCGGAGACGGCGTCTCGTATTCGGCAATGCGTAAACGATAACCCGAGACTGCGGGATATTATCCAATTCAATAGCGTTGGGGCTGCGGGCGTGTTGGCGAACGGGTTGCGCGACTGGTCGAATCCAGAGCTCGACGACGAGCGTTTCGGCGCTTTGTACTTGGCAGGGAAGGGCGCATGAGAGCTGAAGAGAAGATTGCCTGCGCCCGCGCACTCGCTGACAATCCGCTCGTGTCGCTACTGCTCGATGAGATGGAAAAGGCAGCCGTCGACAAATGCGTCAACGCCGCTCCTGTCGCACATGAAGAGCGTGCCGCCATGGCTGCTGAAGTGCGAGCCATTCGCAAATTCCGGCTGAAGATCAAAGCGACGATCGACGAAGCCAACGCGCCCAACACCGGCGCACCGGCCTAACAAGCCCGACAGATCCAGAACTTCGTAGCCGGGAGCCGTTAGGCCAACCCGGCTCTTAGGCGTTCCCGCATCAGCCGGAGCGTGGACCCCCAGCCCAAGAGGCAACCACATGGCAGACCGTGCAACCACCAACCCCGGCGCAGTGCAGGGGAGTGATAGTGCTCGTGCAAACGATCTATCGACCGACATGGATGATCCTGCGAACCTCGACTTCAACGAGCCCAATGAGGCCAACGAGGAAGACGAAGCAGACCAGGGATCTCAGGGCGAGACGGATGAGGCCGCACAGGATGCGGACCAAGAAGCCGATGCGACCGCAGAAACCGACGACGAGCAGGAAGCCGAAGAGCCTGAAGCCGAACCGGCCAAGGGCAAAACGGCTGACGACGAGAGCATTCTCGTCACGCTCAAAGGCGGCGAGCAGGTTCCTATCAAGGAACTGAAGCTCGGCTACATGCGGGAGCGAGATTATCGCGTGAAGACCTCCGAGATCGGCAACAAAACCCGATCGCTGGAGGAGCTATCCAACCGGGTGACCAACACGGCCACCACAATCGCGCAATTCCTGATCAGTCAGATGCCGCAAGAGCCGAATCCTTCGCTCGCGATGCAGGATCCAGGTCGGTATGTCCAAGAACGTGCGGTCTATGAAGCCGCCGCTCTCCGGGTCAACCAGATCCTGGCTCAGGCAAACGAGCCGAAGCAGGTTGTGCAGCAGCTGACGCAAGACCAGAAGACCAGCAAGCTCGCCCAGGAAGACGCCAAGTTGCGGGAGTATTTTCCCGAAACAGCGACACCCGAAGGCCGCGAGAAGTTCTTCGACGGCGCGTTCTCCACCGGCAACGAGTTGGGCTTCTCCACCGAGGAGATGCAGAACTTCGATGATCACCGATATCTCCGCGTCATTCACTACGCCCGCCTCGGCCTCGCTGCCGAGCAGGCGAAGAAGAAGGCGATGACGAAGGTGAACAACGCGCCGGCGCCAGTCACCCCGAAGCCTAAGGCTCAAGGGGCGAATGTCGCACAGGTCAGGAAGAATCAGGACGCGATGCAGCGGTTGGGCAAAACCGGGTCGATTAAGGACGCCCTTAACATCGACTTCGAATAACCCCCTGTTATCGAGGATCAGCACATGGCTGTCATTTCCAACACCGTCCGCACATCGGGTGCGGTCGGCAATCGTGAAGAGCTTTCGGATGTGGTCTCCCGCATCACCCCGGAAGATACCCCGATCTACTCCATGATCGAGAAGGGCAAGTGCGTCTCCGTCAACCCAACATGGGAAACGGACGAGCTTGCCGCACCCGGCGACAATGCCCGCGAGGAAGGTGAGGAGTACACCTTCGGCGCCGTTACCCCGCCGGAGAAGCTCGGCGACTACACCCAGATCCTGCGCAAGGATTGGATCATCTCGGCCACTCAGGAGGTCGTTGATGAAGCCGGCAAGGTCCAGAAGCGGAAGTACCAGAAGCTGAAGAAGGGCGTCGAGATCCGCAAGGACGTCGAGTACGCGATCGTCAGCAACCAGGGCTCGCAGGGCGGCAACATCCGCCGTCTCGGCGGCATCCCCTCGTGGATCAAGACGAACGCCTCCCGCGGCGCCGGTGGTGCCAACGGCGGCTACAACGGGAACGTAACCGTCCCCGCGACCAACGGCGCCCAGCGCGCATTCACGAAGACCATTCTGGATAACGTGATGCAGCAGGGCTACACGAGCGGCGCTTCGTTCAAGCACGTCATGGGCTCGTCCTACATCAAGTCGGTGTTCGTCACCTTCATGTCGGACGCCAACGTCGCTCCGTTCCGCTACGCCGTATCCGGCAATGGCGGTGAGCGCCGCACGATCGTTGCCTCGGCCGACATGTACGAAGGCCCCTTCGGCACGGTCATGGTTCACCCGAACCGCGTCATGTCGACGGCAGCCAGCATCGCGCGCAACGCCTTCTTCATTGATCCGAACTTCCTCGAGTTCCTCTGGCTTCGAAAGATCCAGGAGGACAAGGAAGTCGCCAAGACCGGCGACGCCGACAAGGGCGTCATCATCGGTGAAGGCACGCTCAAGGTCGGCAACGAGCGAGGCCTCGGCGTAGCCGCTGACCTCTTCGGCCTGTCGGCATCGCAGTAAGGAGGAACGACCATGTCTGCATACGCTTATCTTCCGTTCGTCGCGGATTCGGCCGTTCTGGCTCTCAACGGCAGCACTCACGGTGGCGGCGTTGTTGTCGTCGCCTCCCGTGCGGCCGGCATCACCATGACCCTGCCGAAGAACATGGGCCACGGTACTGAGTTCGATATCTTCGTCGGCACCTCCATCACGTCGAACAACCTGATCATCCAGGTTGCCGATGCTGTGGACACCATCTCTGGCGTCTGCATCACGGCACAGGACGCAGGTGACACGGTGGTGGCTTTCGAGACCGCACCGGACTCCGACACGATCACCATGAACGGCTCGACCAAGGGCGGTATCAAGGGTGACCGGATCAAGATCAAGGCGGTCCAGCCGGGCGTCTGGGCCGTGCAGGTCATCTGCAGCGGCACGGGCACCGAAGCCACGCCGTTCTCGGCCGCAGTCTCGTAAGGCCCTTCACGGCCGGAACATGAAAGGCGCTCTTCGGGGCGCCTTTTCCATTTCCTCAAGGAGAAGATCATGACCACGGACAAACTGACGAAGAAAGAGCTCGCAGAGCTTGCAAATGCAGCCGATGCCAATCTCGCGCCGACAGGAACGGACGGCACCTCTGGCATTGTCGCGCCGACGGGCGACATCACGGCCGAAACCACTCCGAAGCAGCCGGCAAATGCTGACGCGCCTCCCCAGGTTATCGGCCAGACACCCGGCGAAACCCCGCGCGCACTGTTCGCAGCGCCGGAGACCGTGAAGGGCGAGAAGCAGATCGCCGTTGTGCTCGACGCCGACTACTGGGAAGCGGATGGCGATCGGAAGACGGCCGGCTCAGGCGTCACCGTCTCCGCGACGAAGGCGAAAGAACTGATCCAGAACGGCAAGGCGCATCTGCCCTTCCCGGAGGACGATCGGTGATCATCCGCGATGGCGACTGGTCGCTATTCAGCTACGACCACCAGACGGGGCGATCCGTCTGGTGCAAAGACGATGGCAACGAGCGGGTTTTCCGCATCGATACGCCCGTCGACAATCTCGTGCGCGAGAACGAGTTTACCCGGAACGCTACATCGGGAAACCGCATGGGCGATTGGGTGAAGATCGCATCAATTCCGCTGAATCATGCGCATGAGCAGAACCTCGTCAGAGCCCACACAGAGGGCGACGACAAGTTCGTGAAGCGTTGGCTTAACGACGGTGACAACCGCGCCTGGCGGAGCTTTGAAGGGCAGATCTGATGACCGAGCCGTTTCGCCTGATCACACAGCCCGAAAGCTGGAAATCTGAGGTTCAGAATGACGTGGTCACACGACTCCGCGAACTTCTTGAGATGGCGGAGAGCGGTGAGCTTCAAGGCATCGCCTACTCGGCAAGCACGGTTGATGGTTGTGTCATGACCGGCTTCACCAAGAGCGCCGACCAGAACGGCATCATCGGCGGGCTTGCGCGTGTCCAGTATCGAATGATCGCAGGGGAAGAGTGATGTCGGCAATCAGCGACTATGCGTCCCTGCTCATCGACGCCGGCGAGTATGCCGGTACCAACGACATCGCGAACATCTTCCCGCGTCTGGTTGCCCTCGCGGAGGCAAAGTTCAATCGCGTTCTCCGCGTTGGCGAAATGGAGAGCTCGGGGAACGTCACCTTGGTATCAGGTGATGCGGATCTCCCCGCTGACTTTCTCGAAGCGCGCCTCGTGTCGGCCCCTGACGGTCGCGGATTGAATGCCTGGTCTCTGGCAGAGCTCGATCGGCGATACGGCTCCTACGGCGGCATCCCGGCCGGATATTCCATCGTCGGCAACGTCATGCGGGTGCGCCCCACCTCAAGCGGTACGGTTCGCCTCGACTACTACGCTAAAATCCCCGCGCTCACGCCGGCGAACCCGACGAATTGGCTGCTGGAGAAAGCACCAGATGCCTACCTCTACGGGCTCGTCGAAGAGATCGGGATCTGGAAGAGGGACGTCGAAACGATGCAGGCTGGCCGATCGCTCAAGGAACTCGCGCTTCGGGGCCTCAATCTCCAAGATGAACGTGCGCGCTGGGGCAATGCCCAGGTCGTGATCGGCGGGCTAACGCCATGAGCTTAATATCCGTCATCGACGAGGTCTGCGACGAGGTCACGATCGACCGCTTCGACGCCATCTACGGGAATCCAGATCCTGACGCCCTGACGATGCTCGATCTTGCCCAGCAGGCCGGCGACGAGATCTCGCGACGCGCCGATTGGCAAGCTTTGCTACGAACCGGGACCATCCTGGCCTCTAACGTAAGCCTTCCTTCCGATTTCCAGCGCCTCACGCCAGGAGGCGGCATTCGGACGTCTACGGGCCAGTTTATCCGGCCGGTAACGAACAGCGGCCAGTGGGCAGTAGTGTCCCAAATGACGCCGGCACAGCCCTACTACTTCATCAGCTCCGGAAAAATCCGTGTTGCCCCTGCGTCGGCGGCTGTCAGCGCCATCATGGACTACCTATCGAAAAGCTGGGTCCAAAATGGTGCTGCCTTCAAAGATCGATATTCGGCAGATGACGACACAGCCGTGTTCCCGGAGCGCCTGCTGATGAAGAACGTCGTCTGGCGCTGGCGCCGACAGAAGGGGCTTGCCTACGACGATCAGCTTGCCGAGTTCGAAGCAGATCTCGTCAGCGAGATAAATGCGGATCGCGGCGCATGAGGATGTCGGTGCAGCCTGGAAGAGTCCGGCAAAACAACCGCGGTGCAGGTGCCGGAGCAAGCCAGCAGAGATCAGCGCCCCTGCCTTTCCCGTCCCCGACGCTCGGGTTGATGACGAACGCTGACATAGCGTCGCAGACGAGCGGCGCGGCCATGGTGCTTGAGAACTGGCTGCCGACGTTGACCGGCGCCCGCATCCGCGGCGGCTCAGAGAAGTGGGGACTTGCTGCGGACGGAGGGGCGTTCGTTTCTGCCTTCCGGTACGTCTACGGCTCAGTCGAGCGCATGTTCATGTCTACGGCCACGGCAATCTACGATATGTCCGCACCGGCCGTCCCGCCAACGACGACAGCGGCGGTTGTCACAGGGCTGACCGGCGGTGATTTCTGCACCTTCCAGCAAGCCAATGCGGACAAGAGCTATCTCGTCTGCTTCAATGGTATGGACACCCGCAAGCTCTACGATGGAGCTACATGGGGAACCGCCCCTGCGATTACCTTCCCGTCGGGCGATACGACCACGATGGCAAGCCTCAATTTCGGGTGGGTTTTCAAGAAGCGGCAGTTCCTTATCAAGAATGGTTCGCTAGACGCCTATTTCCTTGGTCTGGATTCGGTCGGCGGCGTG
The DNA here is from genome assembly GCF_001424065.1 of Rhizobium sp. Leaf384. GTDB lineage: Bacteria > Pseudomonadota > Alphaproteobacteria > Rhizobiales > Rhizobiaceae > Ferranicluibacter. The sequence continues at coordinate 542,964 of NZ_LMQE01000005.1, read as the reverse complement.
GCATCGCTTTTCCCGCTGGGTGGGGTGATGAGGAACGGCGGATCGCTGCTATCGGGCTTCTCATGGTCAATCGAAAGCGGCGACGGTCCCAACGAATACTGCGTGTTCCTCTCCACAGAAGGAGAAGTCGCGGTCTACAGCGGGTCGAACCCTACGAGCGCCGACGATTTCGGACTGGTGGGCGTTTATCAAATCGGCCGGCCTCTTGGGAAGAACGCGTTTATCCGCTCAGGCGGCGACGTGCTGATCGCAACGGTCGATGGTCTGGTCCAGTTGTCGCAGTCGTTCCAGCGCGACCGTGGTCAACTCTCACTTGTCTCGGTCTCCCGCCCGATCGAAGACATATGGCGCGCTGTTGCTGCAGTGACGGGGTCTGGTTGGACGCTGACACTGTGGCCAGAGCAAAACCTTGTCTTCGTGTGTTTCCCCAATAACCCCGTCGCGCCTGACACGACGTTGGTGCTGAACGCCCTGACAAGCAAATGGTCGTTGGTCACCAACTGGGCGGCAAACTGCTTCGCCTGCTTTCAGAAGAACCTTTTCTTCGGTTCGACAAACGGTCTAGCCTGGCATGGGGACTACACAGGCACAGACGACGGCATGACTTTCCAAGCGTCCTTCCTTTCCCACTTCGCTGCAGTGCAGGGCTATGGGCAAGAGAAGGTTGCGGGTGTTGCAACGATGCGGTTTCGGGCGTCAGAGCCGCCTAAGGTGCGTCTTTTCGCGCGTGCCGACATGGATATCGCTGTTCCCTCCTACTCGACAGTTTCTCTGAACTCGATCGGCGCTTCGGTTTGGGACGTCGGTTTCTGGGACGCGGCAAAATGGGATGGTGACGGCGTCTCTCGCGGATATTTCAAGTACCGTCAGAACGTAAGGGCCCGTGGTGACATCATTGCATTAGGATGCGCAGTCGTGTCGGGCGGCGCGGTTAAGCTCGACGTTGAGCTCGATCTCGGAACGCTTCAGATCACTACTGGCGAGAGCAACGGCTGATGCTGCCCGAGGACTTGGCGGAGCGGCGCCAGATGCTGCTGCGTTGGACGCAAGGCCATCAAGCTGCAGCTGATTTCCTGCACCAAATGTCGGAGATGGTCCGACTTGCAGACGACATAGTCGACGAGACCGAACAGCGTCAGAGGAACGTCTGCTGGCTGCTGTCTCGCGCTTGGACCGTCCTGCCGTTCAATGCCTTCTACCAGGCGCACGGGATCACTCTGGCGCCGCTGCTGAACACCATCATAGTGCGATGGCAGCAGAGCGATGAATTCCGAGTCTCAGGAGACTCGCTGAAACAGCAGTTCGGCTTCGTCATACGGGAAGATATCGGGACCCTGACAGTCGCCGTTGCGTCCATCATCGGCGGCTATGAGCACGCAAAACAGGTTGCGGACGAGATGTTCTCGGCTTGCCATTCCGCATCGACCGAAACCGTTGAAGACTGGGTAAAGGAATAGACATGGGTCTCTACGGAAGCACACCGAAGGCGCCAGATCCGAAGGACACGGCTGCCGCTCAGACCTCGACCAATATCGGAACGGCAATCGCAAACGGGTATTTGGGGAACGTCAATCAGGTCACGCCAGATGGGTCGTTGACCTATTCGCAGACCGGCACCAACAAGTGGACCGATCCGCAGAGCGGTGACGTCTACGACCTTCCGACGTGGACGGCCACGACAAGTCTGTCACCTGCACAACAGGCCATCAAGGCGCAGGAGGATGCGGCAAGCAAGAACTTGGCGACGCTCGCCAACACCCAGTCTGGCCGGCTTAACACTCTCTTGGCGAACCCTTTTACGATGAACGGCGCGCCGGCCGCGGGTGATGTCTCAAAGCTGACGGCGCCGTCCTACCAACAGTTCAATTCTGGGCCACAGCTGCAGTCGTCAATCGGCAACACCGGGTCGATCCAGAACTCTATCGCCAACGCCGGGAACATCCAGAAAGGCGTTGCCAGCTCCGGGAATATTCAAACTGCGCTCGGGAACGCCGGAGATATCACCAAGTCCTATGACGTGAACTTCGACACGAGCAAATACGAAGACGCCTTGATGCAGCGGCTCAACCCGCAGCTCTCGCAAAGCCGGGAGGCACTTGAAACGAAGTTGGCCGGGCAGGGCCTCCAGCCTGGGTCAGACGCTTATAACCGGGCGATCGATGCTGCAACCAGACAGGAGAATGATGCTCGCATCGGCGCAGTGCTCAACGCTGGACAGGAGCAGTCCCGACTTGCGGGCCTTGCCGCCAACCAGGCAGCATTTCAGAACTCGGCACAGCAGCAGAACTACAATCAGTTGCTCGGCTCCGGCCAATTTGCGAACTCGGCCCAGGCACAGCAGTACGGGCAGAACGCCAACAACATGCAGATGGGCAACGCAGCCCAGGCTCAACAGTTCTCCCAGAACGCCGCCCAGCAGCAGGCCAACAATACGGCTCAGCAGCAGTCCTATCAGCAGGCATTGAGCAACGCGAACCTGAATAACTCGTCTGCGCAGCAGATGTACGCCAACCAGAACAGTGCCACCGCTGCAAACAATGCGCTGAAAGATCAGGGCTTCAACTCCCAGCAAGCCATCATCAACGCGCAGAACGCAGCGCGCTCGAATTACCTGAACGAAAACTATGCGCAGCGGAACCAGAACATCAATGAAGTCCTAGGCTTGGCGTCGGGAGCTCAAGTTTCAAATCCAAACTTTGTGGCTACTCAAGGTCAGAGCATCCCAACGGTCGATTATGCCGGCCTTATCAATCAGGACTACCAGAACAAGCTTGCAGCATCGCAGCAGCAACAAGGCATGTTCGGGTCGATCCTCGGTGGCGTGGGGAGTTTGTTCGCGCTTTCCGACGAGACCGCAAAGAAGGACGTCAAGAAGGTCGGCGGACTCTACGAGTACCGCTACAAGGGCGAAAGCAAGAACGCGCCCAAGCGCATCGGGGTCATGGCCCAGGAGGTCGAGGGCATTCGGCCTGACGCAGTCCGAACCGGGAAAGACGGGCTTAAGCGGGTGAACTACGGTGCGCTGTTCCAGATGGGGGCTCGATGATGCAGTCATTTCTCCTCCAGAACCAGAGCCAGCCCGGCCAGCAGATGACGTCCGAGCAGCGTCAGCAAGCCATGCTGCAGCATGTGCAACAGCAGATCATGGGGCAGCCGGCCCAAAACGTCGCCCAGGGCGCGACCCAACTCGCAACAGGAATTGGAATGGGCTTGGCCAACTACATGGACAAGCCTGAGAACCAGTTTCCAGCCGCACCAGCGGTGCCCGGCGCGAGTCCTGCCAACCCGTCGACGCCAGCGATGGGCCGGATGAATTTCGGCAATCTCTTCAACTTCGGAAATAAGGGTATGCTCTGATGGTCGGCTACATCTTCGGCGGCAACACCGGTCTGAACTATGAAGACCTCCAGAACCGCCGTGCGGCGGCTGACGCGCTTGCCAAGCGGATCATGGGCCAGCAGCCGAAGAACGTAGGAGAGGGCATCGGTGCGCTGCTGCAGGGTGCTGCAGCTGGCATCGGGCGCTACCAAGCAGACAAGGGCCTCAAGAAGGGTCGAGATGAGGCGTCCGCGCAGTTCAACGACATCCTCAGCAAGATCACGGGCCAGCCAGTGCCGTCTGGTGGTGAAGTGAACGCAAGCATTCCCGCATCCGGCGCCGCGAGCGAGATCGCATCTAGCAGCCCAGCTTACGATGTGTCGTCTAACGGCTCCACCTTCACACCGTTCATCGAAACGGTGAAAGCCGGTGGCCTCACCAATCCCTTTGGTCTGGCAGCAGTCGCGGCCACAGGAAAAGCGGAGAGCGGATGGTCGCCAGAGAATGCAGCACGCACTTGGAGTGATCCGAGCGAGAGCGGGAAGCCGGGAACGGCCGGCGGTATCATGTCTTGGCGTGGCCCGCGATACCAAGCTCTTGCGGCGACGGGTGATCTATCTCCGGAAGGCCAGGCGAAGTTCTTCCTCAGCGAAGATCCGAACCTCATTGCCTCACTTAACAAGGCGCAAAGCGTCGAAGAGGCGCAGAGCCTGATGAATCGTGCGTGGGCTTTCAAAGGCTACAATCGGCCAGGCGGTGAGGCGGCACGGCGTATGCAGACGGCAAGCGCTTACCTTCCGCAGTTCCAAGGCAGTCAGCAGCCGACTCAGGTTGCCAGCCTGGATCCATCCGCGGGCATGCAGTCGCCCCAGACTGCCGCACAGGCGATCGAGGCACAGGCGCCGCTCGATGGCGGCAGTCTTTCTGACGAGGTCGCTGAATATCGCTCCACCCCAGAATACCGCGCTCAGTTTCCCGGCAGGCAGCCCGCCTCGCCGGCATTCGACAGCTCTCGGTTTGGAGACGTTGTCCCTCCGCCTCAAAATGGCGACGGACGCGCTGCTCTGCAGGCTGACCTTGCATCCCAAGCAAGCGCATATGCTGCGCCTTCACCGCGCGCCTCTGGTGCGCTTGGAGAGGCCGCCCCTGTGCAGGTCGCTGAGGCCGCTCAGGTCGCTCCTGTGGCTTCTTCACAGCCAGCAGCGCCTAACCCCTCCCAGCCGCAGCCCATGCAGGCACAGCCGTTTCAGATTGACCCGCAGGTTTTGCAGTTCCTGTCCAGCCCGTTTGCCGATGAAGGCCAGAAGCAATCTGTCCGCATGATGCTCCAACAGCAGATGCAGGCAGCCCAGCAGGCACAGGCGGAACAGCAGTGGCGGTCGCGTCAGGACTACGCCAATCAGCAGGAGCAGAATGACCCGTTGCGGCAGGCACAGATCGCTGAAGCAAAGGCGCGCGCAAATGCTCTCCAGACGCCGACACGCCCGATCACGGCCGAGGAGCGGCAGGCATGGGGCATCACGGACAACCGACCCTATGCAATGACCGCGAATGGCCCGGAGGCGATCGGCGGCAACGGGCAGACCATCAACGTCGGCGGTCAGATTGAAGCCCGGAAGCAGGCGGCGGAAGCACTTGGTCTAAAAGCCGATGACCCTCGATACATGGGCTATGTGTTGGGCGGCGACATGCCGAAGGAGAGCCAGCAGAACCTGACCGCGATCGACAAGAAAGCGGTATTGGACGCGCTCGACCAAGTGCAGGCTTCGAAGTCGGCAACCGAGCAGTTGCAGAGCATCATCACGCCTGGCGAGAACGGCCAGTCACTGAATGATCGAGCTGGATCTGGTGCCATGGCCGACTGGCAATCGTGGGCAGCCCGGAACGACCCGACTGGGTTCTTCGACGACGCCAAGGGGCAGGCAACAACGGAGCTCAACAATACCGTGCTGAACCAGGCGCTCGGCTCACTCAAGTCAATCTTCGGTGCAGCTCCTACGGAAGGGGAGCGCCAAATCCTGATGGACATGCAGGCCAGTGTGGACAAGACACCGGCCGAGCGGAAGATCATCATCGACAAGGCAATCGCGCTCGCTCAACGGCGTCAGCAGTTCAATCAGGACCGCGCTGACGAGATCCGTGGGAACACGTTCTACAAGCCGAAGCCCAGTGACCAGCCAAACGTACAGACCAACCCGCCGCGTACGGCAGACGAAGCTACTGGCATGCCACCATCCCGGCAGGACAACTCCGCCGTCGCCCGTCCCACTACCGATGAAGAGTTCAACGCTTTGCCGCCAGGATCTCTCTACATCGATCCGGACGACGGCAAACAGTATAGGAAACCATGATGAGAGTTGCTGACCGACGAGCTGCCGACGCCATCATCGACTTGCAGCGAAAGCGAGGGATGATCTCTACGTCAGATTTCGGAAAAACCGAACAATCTCGATGGTCCCCGATAGAGCGTTCTGACGACGGAGATGCTCTTCAATCTCATCAAGGCGGTCCTCAAGGTCATGCCCCGGCGGCAAAGACTGAATGACCATTGCCAAAACCAGCCGCAGGCCGTGCAACTGTGCATGCAGCTCTGTCAGATCGTCGTTTTTCATTGTGCGCCCTCGGTTTGCGCGATCATTGAATCTATCTCCACGGGAGTCGAGTCATGCCAAGGTTTAACGGAGTCCCCGTCGAGCAGGCGGCAGAGCAGGAAGGCGCTCCTCGCAAGCCTCGCTTCGGTGGAATCCCGGTCTCCAATGAGCCGCAGTTCGCAGGTGGCATGGCGGGGGCTGCAGCACTCGGCGCCGGCGACACTATGTCCTTCGGTTTCGGCGATGAGCTCGGGGCAGGGCTCGGGGCTGCATCAGAGTACCTCGCCTCGAAAATCACAGGTGAGGAGCCGCGGTCCTACAGCGAGCTCCTCGGCAAGATGAGAGACCAAGAGGCGCGCGCAAAGGAAACGAACCCGGGCTCGTTTCTCACCGGGCAGATCGCAGGTGGCCTTGCCGGCGGCGCAGGGCTCGCTCGAGGCGGTCTTTCGCTGGGAGCAAATGCGATCCAGAAAGGCGCTAACCTGGCGAGAGTATCGGGTGCTTCTCTCGCCGACGGCGCGATACTCGGTGGGCTTCAGGGCGTCGGAAGTGGCGAAGGACTAGACGGACGTATCCAGGCTGGGACCGTTGGAATGCTTACAGGGGGAGCGCTTGGTGGCGTTGCGCCAGGGGCTATCGCTGGGGTTCAGAAAGTAGCTGGCATGGCTGCTGCACCGATAGCTGCCAGAGTATTTCCCGATCGCTATGCTGAGCGGGCGTTGGGCGACACACTTCGTCGTTCGGGCATGACAGTCGATGAGGTGGCGAATGCGCTTGATGCCGCTCGGGCTGACGGGCAGGGCATGTTCAACGTTGCCGACGCCATGGGCAACGCCGGGCAGCGGATGCTCTCGACGGCGGCCCGCACGCCACACAATGAACGGCAGGCAGTGATTGAAGGCTTACAGTCCCGGCAGATCGGTCAAGGCGAGCGTCTTGCCAGCTTCCTTGCAGAGGGCTTCAACGCTCCAGACACGGCAGCCCAGAGAGCTGCTCGGCTGACTACCGAACGCGCAACGGCCGCCAATGCCAACTACGGCGCGGCTCGTAACAGCGCGGGCGTCGTGGACCCGACCAATGCAATCGCCGCGGCAGACGACTTCCTCAGCCCAGGCGCAACCCGACTGATGAACCCCGGCAACAATATCGCAGACGATTCGATCGAAGCCGCGGTTCGTCGGGCGCGATCCTATCTCACCGACGGGAATTCCGTTCTCACCGACTTCAACGCCTCCCTTCGGGCGAAGCAGGAGTTGGATGCGATGATCGAAGGTGCTCGGCCAGCCGCGCAGCGACAGCTTATCCCAGTTCGTAACGCGCTGGACAACGCGCTGGAACAGGCATCACCCAATTATGCCGCCGCGCGCAACGCCTTCCGTCAGCAGAGCAGGTCAATTGACGCCGTAGAGGCTGGAACGAATGCTGCATCCCCGCGAGTCCGCTCGGCTGACAGCGTTCCCGCATTCCAAGGAATGTCACCTGAAGAGCAAGCTGCATTCCGTGCAGGCTACGTGGATCCATACATCACAAAGATCGAATCCACATCGATGTCGCCGACCACCAACAAGGCGCGTGGCCTGATCACCCCGAAAACGGGTGAAGAGTTTCCGGCATTCGCAGCGCCCGGCCGAGGAGACCAAATGGGAAACCGCATTGCGCGCGAGCAGCGCATGTTTGAGACCTCTAATGCGGCCTTGGGCGGATCGAAGACTGCTGACAACCTTGCCGATGCTGCAGAATTGAACCGGTTCGACCCAGGCGTGATGAGCGCGCTGATGAACGGAAAGCCTATTTCGGCGCTGCTTGCCGGGGCTAAGGGGGTCTTGAACGAAGCCTCCGGAACGCCACCGCGCGTTGTCGAACAGCTGGCCCGCGCCTTGATGGAAAGCGACCCGGCGGCGGCCCGCGCGGTCCTCCAGGGCGGGCAGAACCGAGTAACGAGCTCTGATGAACTCAGAGCGCGCATCATATCTACGCTACTCGGGACGGGAGCCGCCGGAGCCGGGCGGATTGCGGCGCCATGATGCTGGCGTCTTGTTGCCGGTGATGTCGATCGCCCATGCAACGATGCCTGCACCTGTCATAACGCCGAGGGCTATCGACGCCCAGTGGACTTCGAATGAGTACAAATAACCGCACCAAGCTAAAGCGATGAGCGGCAATACCCATCGCCATGGCGCAGGCGAACGATCAACGGGCGGTTCGTTCTTATCATGATCGATCTGCATCAATAGCAACTCATGCTGTAGCTGGAAGACTGTCCGCCGACAAAGGTACTGCGCGGCGTCGTCGTGCAATTCACGGGACGGTTGGCAATAGCGTTGTTCTGCATCTGCGCGCCAGTGGCCGATAGCCCTGCGCCGGCACGCCGGAACGCTGCTTGATGGCTTTGGCTACGCTCACTGGTCTTGAACATGCGGCATTGGGCATAGGTAGGAGAGCCAGGGGCCGCGCCGATGGATCGGCAATACTGATCGTCCATAGCGGCGAGTCTCTCTTTGCCGATCATTGCATCACCGATGGGCGTGCCCTGACATCCTGCCAAGGTCAGCAGCGCGAGTAGAGTTGCAGTCCTCATAGTCCATCGACTTTCTGCCATCCAGCGGTGCTCGGCATGCCTTGAGCAATTTGCATGGCAACCATACGCAAGAAAATTAAGCGCAGCAATCCAACTCTGCGTTGACTCTGTAACGACTCCTCATAGTCTGCAGCCCTCTATTGTCTGGGGGATTTCAGAATGGGTGTTACGGTTACGGTGGGGGCCAACTTTGGCCTCGACATGAGGGAATTGGATTTCAGTTCGATCTGGTATGCAGATGAAACTGCTACAACATCGAAGCTGTTCAGAGCATATTATTCAAACGGCTTCATCGATGAATTTCGCGGCACGAAGTTCAGCTATGACGATGACGGCGTTCCGACGGGCGGGACCGCGACGAGCTATGCGGGCCTCTACAACGGACAGCGGGTGTTCACCATCGACGGAGCATCGATCTCCGTAAAGTCCATCGTCGACGCGTCCCTTACCTACGACACAAAGGATGACCTGCGCCTTATCAAGGACGAACTAGCAGGCGCGGACACCTTCAAAGGCGGTAACGCACGGGACGTCATGTTCGGCTATGGTGGCAATGACACCATGAAGGGCAACGCTGGCAACGACCTGCTGGTCGGCGGAGGCGGCAACGACAAGCTCGAAGGTGGTCTTGGCGGGGACTACCTCTACGGTGAGTCAGGAGCTGACACCTTCATTTTTCGCAGCGTGAAAGAGTCGACGGTTGCGTCGGCGGGTAGAGACACGATTTTCGACTTCACGTCTGCCGACCATATCGATCTGCGATCCATCGACGCGAGCACTAAGGCAAGCGGGAATCAAAGCTTCTCCTTCTTGGGGACGAAGGACTTCACGGGTAAAGCAGGCGAAGTGCGTTACGAGAAAAAGGCGTCTGACACCTACATCTACGCCGACACAAACGGGGACAAGAAGGCCGATTTCGCGATCCATCTTGACGATGCGATCACACTGAAATCTGGGTTCTTCCTCCTCTAATTCAGAGACAAATTGTCAGTATTCGATCAAGGCGGCTCCTTTCGGAAGCCGCCTTTTTCTATGGGGAAAAGGGACGTTGAATGCCTAGATCAGGTGGAATCTATACACCGCCGGCAGGGTCGAAGGGCTCGCCAGGCACGACGATCCAGTCAAGCAAGTTCAATGCTTTGGTTGACGATTTGTCGGCAGACGCAAATGCCGCTCGCCCGATTACTGCCGGCGGAACTGGGGCCACAAACGCTACCGCGGCGAGGACAGCGCTCGGGGTACAAGCCTACGACGATGGCCTGCAGTCTATCGCCGCGTTGACCACTGCCGCTGATCGTATGATCTATACTACGGCGATGGACGCCTATGCCGTAACCGCGCTGACGGCATTCGCGCGTTCGATCCTTGATGATGCGGACGCCGCCACTGCTCGAGCAACGCTCGGCGCGAACAATGCGGCCAACCTAACTACTGGGTTGGTAGACCCCGCAAGGATCAAGCATTGGCTTGCGTCCACAGCCGATAGTGGCTCCGTCTACATGACGAACAGCCTCGACGGGACGACCGGGGGACGTATAGGCCTTACGACGGCTGGGAACCTGATTTATTCCTTCAATGATGTGGAAATGTTCCGTGTCGGCACAACCGGCATCATGGGAAGCGTTTCTATTCCCGCGTCGCTGCTGACTGGCCTTACCGTCAATGATGCGAATTGGTCTGGTGCGGATCTGTCGATTGCCAACGGAGGAACAGGCGCTTCAACGGCTGCCGCGGCATTGGCAGCGTTGGGTGGGAATAACGCATCCAATCTCAGTACTGGAACCGTCCCTAATGGGCGCATCTCAGGTTCCTATGACGGCATCGACACGCTGACCGCAAATCGGGTCCGGTTGCTGGCAACAAACGACGCAACCGTCGCATCTACCGCGCACGCCTTTCAAGTTGGCCCTGATAGTGGCAGCAACCTCATCATCGACAACAACGAAATCATGTCTCGTATCAACGGCGTGGTCGATGAGCTGAATCTGAACGTCGACGGCGGCCAAGTGAACATCGGCGGCGATGCCAACACCTGGATTATCTTCCTGCGATCCCCGACAACGGTCAACAGGCTGCTGACTCTGGGCGCTGGCCTTCGAATGATTGATCAGACGCTTGATATCGGCAACGCCGGCATCTTGTGCTGGGGAAATGAGGATGACAGGCTCGTATTTGACGAGACCAACAACAGTTTTACGTTTTACGCCGACGATGCTACGGCCGGGCTTCGCGTAGGCAATCTCACCATTGACGACGATTTGCCTATATCAAGTGGTGGGACGGGTGCGTCCTCAGCGTCTAGTGCCAGAACGAATCTAGGCCTTGGCCAGCTTGCTACGCTCGACAGGCTCGACCTGATCTATACCGGCACAACCTCAACTGAAACGAACTATCCTCTTGGGGCTTTCATTCTGGTCAACGTGAATGGGCAGACGCCTCCAGCTCGGAATGGCTCAGCCTCAATCTACAACTCCGGTGTAAACTTTGCCTTCCAGCTTGGAGCTAACGGCACGGTTTTAAGTGGCACGTGGAGAAACCGTGGTGCGTTGAGCAATGACACAGCGTTATTCCAGAGGACTGCTTAATGGAAAATAAGACCCTCTCCATTCTAGATGTCCACAAGGTAACGGCGACATCCGAGCCTGATGTGTTCATCTTAGATGTTTCCATTCTTGATGGGTTTGGCGGCGAAGAGCGCGGGGATTTCGTTAGCCGCCCAGATGATACAGCCGGTCTTGGTCCAGCGGCACGAGATTGGCTGAAAACAAATGAACATGAGGTGTTGCCTTTCGTGCCACCGACGCTGCAGGAGATCCGCGCGAGCCTCCATTCACTCACCCGTCGCCAGTTGCGTCTCGGCCTTCTGACGAACGGCATCACGTCCGCCCAGGTCGGCGCCGTCATCGAGGCAATGCCGGCCGGCGTGGAGAAGGAAATGGCAAAGATCGAGTGGGAAGACGCGAGTTCGTTCGAGCGGCTACACCCGCTCATTGCCTCCGTCGGCGGCGCGCTCGGCCTGACCGACGTGCAGATTGACGCCATGTGGGCCGCGGCAGCCGCTCTCTGATCTCAGCGATTGCTTGGAAGACGAGCGCCACGGCAGGATCTGTGGCTGGTGAAGTTGGCCCACGTCATTTTAGACTGGTCAGCTAGTGGCGCTGGCGACGTTGAAGGCTGGGATGATTGATTAGCAATCCCCCATCGCTCTCGTGCAGCGTGGACTCATTGTGATCCCCTGTCCACCGATGGCGTTCCCGCCGGATGCCGTCTTCGACCATCTTTGCAGGGTCTTTCTCGCCGCGGGTCATATGCTCGGCGACGATCGCCCACGCCAGCTGCTTTATATCGTCTGAAGCCAAATCAGCCTCCTGTTTTCAAGGGGTGTCTTAAGCTGTCGGACTGTAGCCAAGCTTACGCACAACCAGAGGACATCTCTATGAAGACCACCTTGGATGTTCAATCCGAGCTGCAACGCCGTGGCTATTACAAAGGCGAGTTGGACGGCCTGAAGGGTCCTCAGACGGACTATGCGATCCGGCAGTTCCAGTCGGCAAACGGACTCGAACGCGACGGAGACGTCGGGCCGATGACGCTGGCGAAGCTGTTCCCCGCAGCCAAGCCCGCGCCAGTCATGCAAACGCCTGTCTCCGCTTTCGACAAGGCGTCACAGGCCAATCTGTCGAAAGCCCACCCTAAGATCCAAGCGGTGCTGGTGCGAGCCCGCGAGGAAGTTGAGTTCCGCGTTCTAGACTCCAGCCGGGGCAGCGCAGCGCAGGAGAAGGCGTTCAAGGAAGGCCGGAGCAAAGCACGCTTCGGGCAGTCCGCGCACAACTGGTCACCGGCGATCGCTGTCGACCTCTTCCCGGCGCCGTATGATTGGAACGCCGTGAAGGCATTCGACGATCTGGCCGCCGTCGTCATGCGGATCGCGAAGGAAATGAAGGTGCCACTTCGCTGGGGCGGCGACTGGAACATGGACGGCAACAAGACGACGTCCGACGCCTGGGACAGGCCCCATTTCGAACTCCACCCTTGGCGCGACTTCGCCAAACACTGCACCCCCTACCTCTCCTGACCCCTGAAGGAACGACCATGCTGAAAACCCTGCTGTTGATCGCAGCGGCATGCCTTGTGCTGCCCGCTTGCCAGACTGTCCAGATCGACGCTGCGATCGAGAAGAACCTGCCGAAGGTCTGCTCGGCCGCTGCGACCGCGCATTCCGCGTTCGTCGTCGTTGCCGCGACCGGCAACCTCAAGGCCAAGACTATCGCCAAGGAAGCCGTCGCGTGGCGCGCGCTGGAGGTCGTCTGCGATGACCCGCAGGGCGTCACAACCGCAAATGCGCTGGTCAAGGCTGCCGAGGCCTATGCCGTCATCACCATCGCCCTCCGTGAAGCCAAGGAAGCCTGACCATGAACATTAGCAACTATCTCCCCATGGTCATTCGCTATGCGCTCGTCTCGCTCGCGACGCTCCTTGCAACACGCGGCTGGATCGACGGCGACCAGAACGCAGTCATCAGCCAGAATCTCGACGCCATCGTTGGTGCGCTGATTGCGCTAGGCACTGTCGCCTATGCCCTGTTCAAGCGTCCGTCGCAGAAAGCGCTCGAGGCGGCGAAGGAAATCGACAAGCAGCTGCCGAAATCGGCGCCCGTCGTGATCCAGACACCAGGAACCCAGCCCGACATTATCGTGCAGCCCAAGTAGCAGGAGCGCAGCTGAATGGTCGAAGACGCATCCAAGGAGATTGTGTCGTGGATGCTGACGAATGGTGGCGTCTTCGCCGTCACGAGCCTGCTCTTCCTCGGGCTGTACTTCTGGGAAAGACGAGCGAGAGCTCTGGATCGGAAGGACTTCGACGCGGCGCTCGCAGCCTCGGTAGCCGAGAACGTCAACACGTTGAAACTCGTCATCCCGCTTACTCAGAAATTCACAGACACCATGGATGTCGTCCTGCCGCTTGCCCTGGCGCAGCTCAACAGGAGGTCCGAATGAGTTTCGCTTGGTGGCGCCGACCGGAAGGGAGAACCCGTAGCCCTGCGCCGGTCATCGAAAACGAGAAGCGCGAACGCCAGGCCGAGTTGGCACAAGCTGTCGTCACATTTGAGCGGCGCAGGCTGAGCGTACACGAAACAGCGAAACAAGCATTGCAGAGCATGCGGGAGAACGACAAATGAAGCGGCTTACGACAAGCTGGGCGGCGTGGAGCTGCGTTGCGGCTGTCTCGACGTTCCTGCTCCTCAACTCCGTCATTCCCCATTCTGCTATGGTCGAAATTTCATCCGCGCTCGTCCTCGGGACAACGGTTGCGATCATTTTCCGATGGACGAGGGATGCGCTCATTTCGTTGCGCGACGGAAGACAAGGGCACGATTTCCTGATCGTCGGCGTTTTCTCCATCGTGTTGATGATCCTGATTCAGCGCGTCTGGGTAATTTGGCTGCGCATCACCGATCGACCCGACCATCTCGTCAATTCGGCCATGACGGCCTTCATCCCTTGGATGCTCGCTTGGGCCTGTATTCTCGTGCTCATTGCGCCGGACGCAGGGGTAGGGGCCGTTCCCCCGCGTAGCCGAGTCCTTCTCTACGTCGGGCTTTTCGCCGCCGGCATGGCGTCCGGCGTCAGCATCCTTCTCCCCTTCATTCTCTCGAAATAGGAGCCCGCAATGGCAGTAGAGACAACTGAGACCACCGTCGCGGGCTTCACCGGGCGCGCCAATCTGATGAAGGCCGTCTCGATTGACCCTTCGACAGGCGCCGCAATCTCACCGACGACCAAGAAGCAATACACGTTGCTGGCCGGGTACTCCGCGATCGGCAGTGGGCCACAGGTTGGGCCGGTGGATGGCGGCGATTACATCTGGCGCGTCGAGGCAACGACGTGGACCGGAGTGACCGCCAACCTCGAATTTCTCAAGCTTGATGGCGTGAGCTGGGCGCCGGTGCTGAAGGCAGATACGAGCCCAGTAGTGGCCACGGCAGATGCCTCTATCGGCATCGGCATTGCGCAGGGCTCGATCATGCGCGTGAGGACGAGCGGTGCGGCCCCCGTCAACATGAACAGCGCACTCGGAGGGCTCTGATATGTCGGCCGTTGGATATGGCCTCGCTGTCAGCCAAGCATTCATGGACAGCCTTATGAGTCGGGTGAAGTCGCTCGAGACGAACAAGGCCGATGTGCAGACGGTCAACGCAATCGAGACTGAGATCAGCACTCCGTCGCCGATGCGCGGGCAGAGTGAGCGCATTCAGGTCGTCGGCTCGGCCGGCCTCGCTACTTGGGTCTACCCAACGGCGTTCGACGTAAATCCCTCCATTCAAGCGACGGCAGAAACGCCGGCCGTAGCGACGTTCACGAACGTCGCATCCGTGGTGCAGGGGTCGATATCGAAGACACAGGTTCAGATCGCCGTCGTCCAGATCCCGAAGTCGATCACGCTACCAACGTTGGCTACAGCGCTTCTCGGGTTGGTCATCTCCCTCTTCGGGGTAGCGCCAGCTGGTGTCTACGTCCAAGTGTACGCAAGGAAGCCCTGATATGGTCTCAAGAGCAATACTCAACGGCTGGCCATTGGTCCCGCCGTGCAGACCTGCCACGTCTCCCGCGTTTACCGTGCCGCCTTCCATTTCGGGGGTGTTCGCTGTCGGCTCGACCTTGACTGCCTCATCGGGTACCGTGACCGGCTTCCCAACGCCCTCAATCAGCTACCGCTGGTATCGCGACGGCTTCGACACCGGCGTGACAGCCTCGACTTACCCGATCAGCGCAGCGGATCTCGGCCTCCGGATAGATCTTGCCGTTGTCGCCACGAATGCGAGCGGGAGCATGCCTGCTTATGTCACCGGCAGCACCGTAGGGCAGGGTGGTGGGGTGCCTGTCACACCACTCGGCCCAACCACCGCTAGTTTCACAGCTGGCGCAAGTGCCGGCACGCTGATTGCTGCAATCACCGGACTCTCTGCGGGCGAGACGGTAACAGCAGTCACTCCAAATGATGGTCGATTGGCCATCGCCGGCGGCGGCACACAGCTGGTTACCGGCCTGTCAGCTTCGTCTGCTGGAAGCATTGCGGCTACTTTGACGACGAGCGCAGGCCGGACCCTGAGCGTGGCGATCACCGTCAATGCGGCTGGCGCTTCGCCTTACAGGTTCGCCGCCACCCGGCTGCGGTTTCCGACTGTCACGGGCACGTTCCCGGCGGCGGGCAACTATCAGATCGCGAGCTTCTTCTTCGGGTCGCCCGCCTACGACGTGACCGAGCCGCGCTTTTTCATGCCGACGTTCTACCAGCTGACGACCGGCGCCAACCCTTCTGAGATCATCGCCCCGAACTCATTCAACCTTGAAGGCGTATCGATCAAGGTGGGCGGCGTCTGGTACGCCGTGCCGAACGCGTCCTTTACGATCGACCCCTCGACGGAGTCCTGCGGATACCTGCTCGATCCCATCCCCGGCCTCACCATCCCTGCGAACTCCCTGATTGAGGGTCGAGTGGCCTTCAACGGCGCGACCGGCGCAACCATGATCGGCGTGTCGCGCGCGAACCTTATGGGCGAGGTCGCAGGCGGATCTTCGACGAGCCTTGCCGCGAAGCTCACGGACGGGTCCGCTATCACGCAGTCCAACGCCGTGGCGCGTCAGTACATCCCCGCGTTCATGGTCGCCAAGGGTGGTGACGGTCGTCCTGTCTTCTTGCTTGCCGGCGACAGCATCCAGGCCGGGGCTAACGCTAACGGTGCGTCGTTCGGCCTTCTGTCTCCTCGTGGGAATGTCGGCTACTGGCAAAGTGGTCTTGACGACAACACCGGGTCGAAGCGTCTTGCTTATGGCACCCTCGCGTTGGAAGGCTCGCGCCCCGGCGATTGGTCCACGCGGGCGAACTGGGCTCGCAAGCTGGACGCGGTCAAGAAGGTCACAACGGCCAATGGTGGCGTCCCTCCCTTCACGCAGATCGGGTCGAACCACGGCAACAACTCAATCAACGCGGCGGACCTGTACGCAACCGTGGTCGCCTTCTGGCAGCTCCTGAAGGCCGAGTTCCCCGGCATTCCGATCCACCATTCGGAGCTTCTCAGCCGTCCGACCTCGACGGACGGTTTCCAGTCGCTGGCAAACCAGAACGTGGCCGCTGTGGACACCTACAACGGCGGGGTTGCGGCAGGGATGGGGCAGCGCTTTGTCTTCAATGAGAAGGTCGGCAAAGGAGCGCTTCTGGGCGATCCTACCGCGCAGGCCCGTGTTGACGGATGGATTGCCAGCTCGTTCGCGCCATGGCGCATCTACGCCTACGATACGGGGGTCAACCGCGACAAGCTGTCGATCATCGCCGGGGCTTACACGCTTGCAGCTGATGTCGCCTCGGGCGCGACGGTCTTTACGCTCACCGACGTCACGAACATTCAGCAAGGTGACATGGTAGGCGTCAACTACGTGGCGGCGGGCGCTGCGTCCTTCGACAGCATCGTGACCGCCGTGAACACCGGCACAAAGCAGATCACCCTGGCCTCCGGTGCGACGCAAGCCTTTACCGCTAACACGCCGGTCAACCCGATGTGGAACAGCCGAGACGGCCTTCACCCGGGCTTGCGAGCCCACAACCGCATAGCACTTGAAGCTGTCGTTCCGTGGAAAGTCGCGCAGGGATGGGTATGATCATGACGGGCAGGAGAGAAACGATCATCGTGCGTGGGGATAGCGTATCTTGCTACATAACCGATGAACTAGGCGAGTGCGGATGGAATGAGAACGGCGTGTCATCTGCTGGTGTGTTCATGAACGAACAGAGCAAGCGAGACTTTCTAGCGCAGGTTAGAGAGATCCTCAAAGGGATCGATCGTCAAGAAGGGCACCACGAGGACGGTTGGTGGGAGACATCAATCGGAGCCGAGTTTGGCCAAAGCAAACTCCGCGAGATCGAAAATCTCATTGAAGGGCTAAAGTGTTCATGAAAAACGCACTTGATCTGCCTCTCAAAGGGCTCGTCCGTCGCGCCGATAACCGTATCATCATCCAGCAGCCGGGTTACGTTCTTGACGGCTACGACCTGACGGACTTCTACGTCTCCGTTGTTGCTGACGACGTGGTCATTACCCGCTGCCTGCTCGGCGCTGCGGGCAACTTCACCGTTGATCAGCAGTCAGGATCGGGGCTGACTGTCATCGGCTGCGACTTCGATACGAAGCATGTGGCGAGCAAGCAGATGGCCTTCATCAGCGGCAGGGACGGAACCCTGACCGTCCGAAAGTGTAAGTTCAAGGGTGCAGGGTCCGATTGTATCCTGATCTCACGCGGCATCATCGAGGACAACGAGTTCTCCGACCCGTGGGGGCGCCCAGGCTCCCACTCGGACGCGATCACCGTCTCGAAGACGACCGGGCCGGTGGCGATCCGCAACAACAGGTTCGATTGGCGTGCTCTGCCGGGTGCGCCAGGAGGCCCCAACAATTGCATCCGCGTCTCAGCCACGGCGAGCGCTGTCGTCCGTGATGTAACGATCGAGCGCAATACGCTGGTCGGTGGCACATTTCCTATTCAAGCGGGTGTAGATCCGACCTCGAACAAGGACACACGCTGCGAGCGCATCGCCATCCGCGACAACGTCGTCAGTGGCTGGGGAAAAAGTATGGGCTGGCTCTATCCGACGAAGCGAGCGGCTGACCTCGTCTGTGTCGGGAACCGCACTCCAGACGGCGAACTGCTCGCAGCCTGACCGCCGACCCATTATCAACTGATTAAGCGCGGGTCTAAGAAAGTCCTGGTGGCGTAAGTAGAAACAAAGCTTCGGCCGTCGTCACCGAACGGACAACCGCATCTTCTGAATTGGTGATTTCAATGGTGCGGGGGGTAACAAAGTCAGTTGCGTTGAGTCGGTTTCCTGCAATCTCGCACAGGGCAGCGAGTGCGACGTCTATATCTGTAATGGGAGAAAACTTCCGCATTTTTTTGTCGATAGACAGAAGAGTCTGACGACGGATGCTGAGATAGTCTTGGGTCACGAGGGCACCGTCCGCGAGAGTTTACAACAAGCGTACGAAGAGATTGGTTTCTTTACGGTTCTGACCGTCGTCTTCCGCGCATGACCAGCCGGCAATTGAGGAAAATCGACTCAGTCTGTAGGGAAATAAAGAATTGCCTTGCGGAAACAATTGTGATTATCGTTCGCTTTAAGACGTGATGATATCCCAAATTTTAGGTCTGGTTATATGAAGGTACCTTTTATTGTAAAAGTGCGGAATTGGGTAAGGCGAAGAGTTATCAAGCTTCAGTGGCGCTACTATGTGAATTTTTGGAAAATGGATATACATCCTGTAACTTTGATTTCTTTAGAAGCAAAGTTAGATAAAAGTTTTCCTGAAGGCATCCATATCGGTGAAGGCACCGCAGTTTCGTTCGGTGCTGTAATATTAACTCATGATTACATTCGCCGCATGCATGTTCACACTCGCATAGGTCGATTCTGCCAAATAGGAGCTAGATCGATTATCATGCCCGGAGTTACAATCGGCGATCACTGTATCGTGGCAGCGGGTGCAGTAGTGGTCAAAGATGTTCCCGCAAACTGTATAGTTGGTGGATGCCCAGCAAAGGTTCTTAAAGAGAATATTGAGACGGTGCATTGGGGTCGGCTGAAGGAGTTTGATACAGGCGATTACTAATTAAAATTTATTGCGACAGTTGATGTATAATTAGGGTCAGAGCAGCCGCCTTGGGTGTGTTGCGTTTTGTTTTGTTGGAACGGCGAACGTCGTCACGCTCGTTCACATCCGTCTGATCACCAGCGAATGGGTAGTAGACGTTCGCCCCATCATCATGCGCAATTGAGCGCACAACTAAGCTGCTCGGCATCGCGTTCTTCCATCCATATACTAGACGCGGGCTAGAAAAGGACTTTCAACGGCAATAGAAAGAAGAGACGTTCAGTTCGTGGGTGCGGCAACGAGATGACACAAATATTGGTGTCAAAGGTAGTGGCTATCAGCGCTTAAGAGAGCTGCATTATAGGATAAAGACAGAAACCTCAGTGGCGAGCCTGGTGACGACCCGCAACTTAAGGAAAATGTCTATTCTCTGCGTGTGCGCCAACTACAGGGTAATCTCGTGGATAATGACCGTGATCTGGCACAATGGACCACTAAGCAAGATACTGTCCACCATTAATGCTGAACGTAGCGCCTGTAATGAAGCCAGCCTCATCTGAGGCAAGAAACACTACGGCCCGCGCAATTTCTGCAGGAGAGCCAAGACGTCCGACGGGAATTAGCGGTAGGATCCTTTCATGCAGCACATTTTCGGGAATGGCCATAACCATTTCGGTCGCAATGTAGCCGGGGCAGATCGCGTTGACGGTTATATTCTTGTTTGCTCCCTCAAGCGCCAGTGCCTTCGTGAAACCAAGATCTCCCGCCTTGGCAGCGGAGTAGTTCACCTGCCCAGCCTGGCCTTTCTGGCCATTGATTGAGGAGATATTGACGACGCGGCCAAAGCCTCTGTCGCGCATTCCGTTCCAGACAGGATGTGTCATGTTGAACAACCCGTTCAGGTTCGTGTTGATTACGTCGCTCCACTGCTGCGGCGTGACTTTGTGGAACATTGCGTCGCGGGTAATTCCGGCATTGTTGACCAGCACTTCTATTGGTCCCAGCTCGGCTTCCACGCGTGCAATACCTTCGACACACGATTGATAGTTCGAAACATCCCATCTGAACACCGGTATGCCGGCGCTTTCGCGAAAATCAAAGGCTCGCTTCTCATCGCCGTAAAAGTTCGCGGCGACGTTATAGCCTGCGTTTTTCAGAGCGATGCTTGTTGCTGCTCCAATTCCACGCGTACCACCTGTTACAAGTGCAACTCGCATTTATTTTTCCCTTCAGTGACCGACGGACTTATCCACAATCGACGCATACTGGCAACTAGACTTTGATGCACATTAGTTAATGTTCAACAAGAACTAAAAACCATTAGCCTCTGCCTCCTTATCCCAAAGGTGGGGGTGCCTGTAGCCAGAGGCGCTGACGCGCGATCTCAATTAGCAGCGGTGAGAAGTAGAGTTGCGTGACCATCCGGGCTCGCAACATTGGCAAAGCGTTTTCGGTTGTTTCTATCGCCACGGCTGCATGACTGACTCTCTATAGCTCCACCCCTTCGTCATCTGGTGGGATTCACGCCCTCGTTGTGGCGTGCTATCCTGCACAGGCGGCGCGACCTGAGCCACCCCGCGCGTTATGTTCTGCGGGGTGGGAGCGGCATCACCGGTCGACGATCCCGTCGATCGCATCCGCCTGCGAAACCTCATCCACGACGACCCCATACTCATCGGCTATCTCGATCGAGCGAATGGCTACCGCTTCGCCCGTCCGCAGCGACTCGCTGATCATGTCGCGCATGGACTGGATGGCGTAGTCATGGGCGTCGGCTTGGCTGCCGAATGATTTGCCCTCATTGTCAGCAACCAGACCGCCGGTCTCGTGCAGGCTGAGGAAGTACCGGACATCGCTCATGGCTCACTCCACCGAGAACGTGCCGAACTCCGGCGTGGTGCTGTCGCTAAGGGCGGGATCGTCTTCCGGGTCCGGATCTTCCTCGTAAGCGATGGCCTTGGCAGCGGCTACTTTCGCCAGCGACTTGAAAATGGTCCGCGGATCCCATCCAGCCTGCACGGCATCCTCGATCAGCTCCTGGACATGCAGGTCCAAGGCCTCTTCGCATTCCAGAGCATAATCCGGATGGGACTTTTCAAACTTCGGGCTGAATATCTCGTCCATGACGGGTCTCCTTTTCGGGTGGACAACCGTCAGGGGCTCGAGTCGTTCCTTGCGGCTTAGAGTTCCCCGTTGCGCTTTTTCTCGCGCCAGTCTGGCCCCGGCGGGTAGCTGGCTCCCGTGATCGGCTGAAGGCCGGTGAAAGCCTTCTTCTCGAATGCGAATGCCGCGACCAAGTCATCCGTGATCTGCGCCGTCAGAGCCCTCTGAGCCTCTTCCCGTTTGACCCCGTCGCGAATAACCGTCTCATAGGCGGCTTCTGGCGCGTATGCGCCCATGGTGGAGCAGATGCACCGCTCAAGGTCGGAAACCGCGGGAGGGTCGAACGTCATGGCATAGTCGAGGCGTGCCGCCATGGTCTTCGCGAGCTGGGGGATAACCGAGGGCTGACGACCTTTGCCGGGCTTTGATCCACCGAATCCTCTCCTCTGATATTGAGGTGAGAGCGTGTAGGCCATGCGGATCTCGAAATGGACGTGATCGTGGATAGTGACAAGCTTCACCATCGATCAGGCCTTGGAGCTGATCTTGTGCTCGCTGGACTCGCCATGAGCGCGATGCTCGAAGCAGTACCAGTCGGTCACGCCACGGCCCCGATCGAAACCTCGAGACCCCCATTCCTTACAGCCCGGCGCGATGCAATAGTGCACATACATCGCCATGGCGCCGCCGGATGGGGATCTGTTTTCGTCGCTCATGATGAGACTCGATTGCCCGGAGTTCTGAGATTTGTTCTCAGTATGTTCTCACGGTCAGGGGAGTCAACGAGGGGGTGGAACAGGAACGGATTGCCACACCGGTTTTTCGTGTGGCAGAACGTTAGAGGTCCAAAGTGCCACACCCGGAAAATATCGGAGCGTTTTCAATCTGATAGGGTAGGGGTGAAATGAGAATGGAGGCCTCGCCCGGAATTGAACCGGGGTGCAAGGATTTGCAGTCCTCTGCGTCACCACTCCGCCACGAGGCCTCTTCGGGTCGATGAACGAGCCGTCGCCAGCGTTTAGAATCATCCCAGACGAAGCGCAAGAGGAGGGGCCTGCTTTTCCAACTTTTCTTGGGACCAGCAGCCACGGGATCGCGGAAGGGGCGCCACTGCGTCCGTCTGTCGGTCAAGCCTTTCGAAACCGATGCAGGAATGGCCCCGAAAAAATTAGGACGACGGTCTCCGTCCTAAGCCGCACCTGTCGCGTAGCGTTGGGTCGCCCGAAGAGGTTCGGAGATTTCGGAGGCCTAGGTCTGCCAAGAGGATGCGTCGCGCGGGTGATCTGTGAACATGACGCCCTCAGGGTTGCCCGCCACGCTTGATGAAGATGACCGCGACCCCTCCGCGAACCACCCTAACGCCGGCGTCACTCGGTCGGGGATAATGGTTGCGCTTCCGACGCCTTTCGGCTGGCCTCAGCATAGCGCGTCTCGAACCCGAATAAAGCCGTTGCCAGATCCGAGGGATCGTTTCCGCTGGCCATTATAATTTGATGGCATGAGTTCGCTATAATTGAACAATCTCAAAGAAGCTGCGGTAGGGTTCCAGCCCAAAACCTCCGGCTTTTTCATGCTTGTAGCGTTCAATGCATAGGTCCAACGCCGATTCTTACCTACAACAGTGAATCGAATATTTTGTAACACCTCTGCAGTTGCAGCATTCTTGCAGGATATGTTCACAATGTTGCAGTGAGTCCAGCCAAGACGGCAAAAGCCGTCAACCAATTTTCATAAAGAATAGCATAGGCTTGTGGCGGAAGAGGTGGGATTCGAACCCACGGTACGGTCTCCCGCACGCCGGTTTTCAAGACCGGTTCCTTAAACCACTCGGACACTCTTCCGGATGCGCGCATGCGAGGGTTTCACCGGATTAGCGGCTCACGGCGGGATCGTCAACTCGGCTTCGCGCTGGGTCTCGGCAATGTCATGCGCGCGGACCGCGCGGCGCGAGCGCTCGTGGCGGTCCATGGAACAAAAATCAGTTGGGCGGGTTCCAGCGAGTAGATCAATCGTAACGATGGAGATGAGCAATGCGGAACGTCTTGACGATCTCGGCTCTCGTTCTTGGTGTTGCTTTGTCGCAGCCGGCCGTTGCTGCACTCGGCACGCCGGGGGCAAAGGATTATGATGAAATCGCGTTGGCGGGCCTCTCGTTCGCGACGCCTGTGAACGGCGAGGCCTATGAACAGCGGGCCGAGGTCTGTGTGCCGCCGGAAGAACAGTATATTCCCTCCTTCGTGCGCGATCCCGGCGGTCGCATCGTCGGCGTTACCTATACGATCATTGAATACTTCTGCTGATATCGTCCCTTGCGCCAATTAACCAAGTATTAACCATAAACATCAATTCCGTCCGCATCACTGCTGTGGCGTTCGCATTTACGCCATGTTGCTGTCATTTTTGACGACTGTATCTTTTTGGTACGATCGGTCCACCTACGGGGGTAGGGGTATCGGTTCGTCAGACAGCGGCAATGGGACACATGACTTTCAGACATTATGCTCGTCTTCTCGCGAAAAGCGCAGGCTTTGTGGCCGTTCCGGCCATTTGTCTGGTGCTGACATCCTGTGGGACCACAGGGCAGGTCAATGCCCCGAAAAAGCGCAGCAAAGAGTATTTTCCGGAGTCGGTCTATGGCGTCAAGGCGAGCCCCCGCGTCGCCGACGGCAAGAACATCCCGAAAGGCGGTGGGCGCTACCAGGTCGGCAAGCCCTATAAGGTCAAGGATACCTGGTACACGCCGAAAGAGGATTTCAGCTACAACAAGGTCGGCATCTCCTCCTGGTATGGATCTGCCTTCCACGGACGCCTGACCGCGAACGGCGAAGTCTACGACACGGCGCACCTGTCCGCCGCTCACCCGACGTTCCCGCTGCCCAGCTATGCCCGCGTGACAAATGTCGAGAACGGCTCTTCCGTGATCGTCCGTGTCAACGATCGCGGTCCTTACGAGTTCGGACGGATCATTGACGTTTCCTCGAAGACGGCCGATCTGCTCGACATCAAGCGCAAGGGCAGCGCGCAGGTTCGCGTCCAATATGTCGGTCGCGCGCCGCTCGAGGGCAACGACATGCCGTATCTCATGGCATCCTACGCGCCGAAGGGAAGCCGCGTTCCCGGCATCGCGCCCGAGGGACAGATCGCGTCCGGCGTCATGGTCGCCTCGAACGAGCCGCTCGCGCGGCAGGTGCGCACGTTCGGGTCGGCTGGACTCGGCTCTGCTCCCGTTCCGTCTCAGGCATCATCGCAGCAGGCATCATCGCAGCAAACAGGGCGCACACGCCCGGCACCGTCTGCCGTTTCTTCGCTCGATCGGGACTCGTCAATGACGGCGCTCGCCGAGCCGGAGCACGTTCTCCGGGCACCGGGTGCCATGGAGGCGCTCGAGGCTTTCGTGACGTTGCCGGACATCGGCCCGATCCCGGCAGAGCGTCCCGGCAATGTCGGCCGTCCGGGCAACGGCGTCCTCTATGCGGCCGCCTATGTCGAGGCACGTGTGAGCCCATCGGAAGCGGCCTTCGACGCGATCATGGTCGATCCGCACGCTCTTACGTCATCCGCGATCGTGGCCCATGCCAAACGCAACGCCCGCTAGGCGGCGCATGGTCTGCGCCGGCGTGGAGGGTGCTCCGTGCAACGGCTGAAGCGGGGCGGTGTGCTCGCAATCGCGATGGTCCATGCGTTGCTCGGCACCCCGTCGCAGGCGCAGGAGTTTGAAACCAAGGCCCGCCAAGCCCTGGTGATCGACGCCCTGACCGACACGATCCTTCTGACGAAGGCCGCCGACGAACCCGTGCCGCCCGCATCCATGGCCAAATTGATGACCGTGGAGCTCGTGCTGTCTGCGCTCAAGGATGGGAGCCTGTCGCGTCAAACGCTTTTTCCGGTCAGCGAACATGCCTGGCGGACGGGCGGGGCCCCCTCCGGCACCTCCACGATGTTTGCGGCCTTGAAGTCGAGCGTATCCGTCGCCGATCTTCTGCAGGGCGTCATCGTGCAATACGCCAATGATGCCTGCATCATTCTGGCCGAAGGCATGACGGGCAGCGAAGACCAGTTCGCCGAGCGCATGACGGCGCGGGCGCGCGACATCGGATTGAAGGCGTCGACCTTCGCCAATCCGACGGGTCTCCCGGCGGCAGGCAATCTCACCACGATGCGGGATCTCGTGACCCTCGCACGACATCTGCGTTCCGCCTATCCGGACGACGTCGCGCTCTTCCGGCAGCCGGAGTTCGAATGGAACAAGATCCGCCAGAGAAACCGCAATCCGTTGTTGTCGGCCGAGATCGGCGTGGACGGTTATGTCACCGGCTTTGCCGAGGGGTATGGCTACGGCATTGTCGCTTCGATGGAACAGGGTGGCCGGCGGGTCGACCTGGCGTTGAACGGGCTTGCGACGGACAAGGAACGGGTCGCCGAGGCGAAGCGCGTTTTCGACTGGGCAATGACGCAGTTTTCCGAGAAACGCCTCTTTGCACAAGGTGAGCAGGTTGCCGAAGCAAGCGTGTATGGCGGCAACCTTGCCACGGTGGGACTGGTCACCACCGGACCGGTCGATATCCTCCTCCCGGTGAAGACGCCACCCAAGCTGTCGGCACGCGTTGTGTATCGCTGGCCCCTGGCGGTTCCCGTGCGCGCCGGCGATGTCGCCGCCACGCTGCGAATCTGGAACGGCGACCACCTCCTGCGCGAGGTACCCCTGAAGGCCGCGACCTCCGTCGAGGCGGGCACGCTGACGAGCCGCGCGGCCGACGCGCTCCAGGAGCTTCTGTTCTTCTGGCTCTGATCAGCGAATACGGCGTCTGAAGCGCGCCGTCACGTCGCGCGTTTTCCGCGCTGCCGGTTTTCAGACGCTGCGCAATGGTCTACTGCAACGGAGCTGAGCGGGACGTCGGACCGGATGACCGCGTCGGCAGGACGCAGGGCGAAACCGGCGTCTTCCGGACGACAGAGGGCGATGTATCTTGGCGGCAGACGCAGTGTTCGTGACATTCGAAGGCGGTGAGGGGGTGGGCAAATCCACCCAGATCCGCCGGCTGGCCGATGCCCTCAAAACGCAAGGGCATGACGTTTTCATCACCCGTGAACCCGGAGGGTCTGCGGGGGCAGAAGCGGTGCGGCACGTCATCCTGTCCGGGGCTGCCGAATCCTACGGGGTTCGCATGGAGGCGCTGCTTTTTGCCGCTGCACGCAGCGACCATGTGGAAACCGTGATCCGGCCGGCGCTGGATGCCGGGCGGATCGTTCTCTGCGATCGCTTCATGGACTCGTCACGCGTGTATCAGGGTATCACGGGAAATCTGCCGGAACCGTTGATCGACGGGCTGGAGCGCGTCGCGATCAATGGCCTGCGTCCGGACATGACCATCATCCTCGACATGCCTGCCGCCCAAGGCCTTGCGCGCGCGCGGGAACGGGCGAACCAGTCTGCAGAGAGCCTGAAAGCCGTGCCGGACCGCTTCGAGAAAGAGGAACTGGAAACGCACGAGAAACGCCGGGAAGCCTTCCGCGACATCGCGGCACGCAACCCCGAGCGGTGCCGCATCGTCGATGCATCGCGCCCGATCGACGTCATCGCCGGCGACGTGCTGGCGGCCGTTCAGGCCCTGATCTCCGAGCGGCAGGCGCGAAAGGAAAGAGCATGAGCGAGGGCCGATCCGATGCTCTGGAGGGCGCCATTGCGCCGTCCGACAACACCGTGCTCTTTGGGCATGAAGAGGCTCAGGCTTTCCTGGCGGCCGGCTACCGGTCGGGCAAAGCCCATCACGCCATCCTCATCGAGGGGCCGGAAGGGATCGGCAAGGCAACACTTGCCTTTCGCTTCGCCAACCATGTCCTCAGCCATCCGGAGCCTGCCGATGCGCCGACCGTGATCGCCGATCCCGATCGCGGATCCGTGGTCAGCCGGCAGATTGCGGCGGGATCGTCCCACAATGTCCTGCATCTTACGCGTCCCGTGGACGAAAAGACCGGCAAGGTGAAAAGCGCGATCACCGTGGACGAGGTGCGGCGGGCAGGGCGTTTCTTCTCCCAGACATCGGGCACCGGAAACTGGCGCATCGTCATCATCGATCCGGCCGACGACCTCAATCGGAACGCGGCGAATGCGATTCTGAAGATTCTCGAGGAGCCCCCGAAACGCTCGATGTTCCTTGTCCTCAGCCACGCGCCGGGTCGCCTCCTGCCGACGATCCGGTCGCGCTGTCTGCCGCTGACCTTGAAGCCGCTGACCGATTCGCACATGATCAAGGCGCTGTCGCATCTCGATATCCGGCTTGAAGGAGAGCTCGGCTCAAGGGTGCTCGCCGCGGCCAAAGGCAGCGTCTCCGAGGCCCTGAAGCTCGTTCACTACGGCGGGCTCGACATCATCGACGCGTTCGACCACATGCTCGCGCATCCCGACGATGCACCGGCCCGGCGCGAGATGCACAAGTTGGGCGATGTGCTCGCCGCCAAGGACAGCGACACGATCTTCGACTTCTTTGCGACATTGGTGGCGCGGCATGTCACCACGCAGGCGAGGGCGGCCGGGCTCGCCGGGGACCTTGCCAGCGCCGAACGCTTTGCGCGGTTGTCCTCGGATCTGTCCGAGCGCCTGACGGTGGCTCAGGCCTACAATCTCGATCGGAAGCAGACAGTCCTGTCCATTCTCGATGATCTGAGGGCGGCAGGAACGGCGGCCTAGGCCGTCCGGTCCCGAGAACCACAGATCCCTTGCGGAGAGGGACCCGTTTTTCCGCCTCTTGCATTCCCTCGGCTCCGGGATTGGTTTAAGGACGATCCACGCCCCGCGCCCGATACCTCGACCTGCAGAAGTCCCGCCCATGACCGACACGTCCCCCTTCTACATCACCACCGCCATCGCCTATCCGAACGGCCGGCCGCATATCGGACATGCCTACGAGCTGATCGCGACCGACGTCGTTGCGCGGTTCGAGCGACTCGATGGCCGCGATGTCTTCTTTCTGACAGGAACGGACGAGCACGGGCAGAAGATGCAGCAGACGGCGCGTCGGGAAGGCCTGACACCGCAGGAACTTGCCGATCGCAACGCCGCCGAGTTCCAGGCGATGGTGAAGCGTCTCGAAGGCTCCAACGACGACTATATCCGCACGACCGAGGCTCGCCACCACGAGGCGGTGAAGGTCATCTGGAACAGGATGGCGGACGCCGGCGACCTGTATAAGGATGCCTATTCCGGTTGGTACTCCGTGCGCGACGAAGCCTATTATCAGGAGAGCGAAACCGAGGTGCGCGCCGACGGCGTGCGCTATGGCCCACAGGGAACGCCGGTGGAATGGGTCGAAGAGGCGAGCTATTTCTTCCGGCTCTCCGCCTATCAGGACCGGCTGCTGCAGCATTACGAGGACAACCCGGATTTCATCGGTCCGGCCGAGCGCCGCAACGAGGTGATCTCGTTCGTGAAGTCCGGTCTGAAGGACCTCTCCATGTCACGCACCACCTTCGACTGGGGCATCCCCGTGCCGGGCGACCCGGCGCATGTCATGTATGTCTGGGTTGATGCCCTGACGAACTACATTACGGCCACGGGTGCCCTGACGGACCCGGCGGGGCCCCGCGCCAAATACTGGCCTGCAAGCATCCACATGATCGGCAAGGACATCATTCGCTTCCACGCCGTCTACTGGCCCGCCTTCCTGATGTCGGCAGGCCTGCCACTGCCGAAAAAGGTCTTCGCCCACGGCTTCCTGCTCAACAAGGGCGAGAAGATGTCGAAATCGCTCGGCAACGTGGTCGATCCCGTGAATCTGATCGATCATTTCGGTCTCGACCAGATCCGGTATTTCTTCATGCGCGAAGTCTCGTTCGGGCAGGACGGAAGCTACAGCGAGGAAGCCATCGCCACCCGGATCAATTCCGACCTTGCCAACGGGATCGGCAATCTGGCGAGCCGCTCGCTGTCGATGATCGTCAAGAATTGCGATGGCGCCATTCCGACCTGCGGACCCTTGAGCGATGCAGACACGGCGATGCTGGCTGCAGCTGACGCGCTGCACGCGTCGACCCGTGTCGACATGGATGCGCTCGCCATTCACAAGGTGCTGGCCTCGATCATCGCCGTGGTGTCGGAAGCCGATCGCTATTTCGCCGGGCAGGAGCCTTGGGCACTGAAAAAGACGGATCCGGCACGCATGGGAACGGTGCTCTACGTAACCGCGGACGTCGTCCGCCAGGTGGCGATCCTGCTGCAGCCCTTCACGCCGGGTTCTGCGGCCAAGCTTCTCGACCTCGTCGCTGTTCCGGACGACCGTCGCAGCTTTGCGTTTCTGGGAGCCGCCGGACGCCTCGCGTCGGGGACGCCGCTCGAAGCTCCGAAGCCGGTCTTTCCGCGCTACGTCGCACCCGAGGTTTGATCGTGGCGTCTCCCTTGTTGATCGACACGCATTGCCACCTCGACTTCCCGGATTTCGAGGCCGAGCGGGACGACATCGTCGCCCGGGCGGCGGACATCGGCGTGCACAAGCTGGTGACCATCTGTACGCGCGTCAAACGCTTCGAGACGATCCTCGCGGTCGCCGAACGGTACGACCAGGTGTTCTGCTCCGTTGGAACGCATCCGAACAACGCGGACGAAGAGCTCGACGTCACGACGGAGGATCTT
The DNA here is from genome assembly GCF_001424065.1 of Rhizobium sp. Leaf384. GTDB lineage: Bacteria > Pseudomonadota > Alphaproteobacteria > Rhizobiales > Rhizobiaceae > Ferranicluibacter. The sequence goes on along the minus strand of NZ_LMQE01000005.1, from coordinate 513,106 downwards.
GTCCGGCTCTCGGCCCATCCGAAGGTGATCGCCATCGGCGAGGCCGGCCTTGATTATTTCTACGACACGCAGAAACCGGACGACCAGAAGACGGGCCTGCTTCGTCACATCGCCGCCGCGCGGGAAACGGGCCTTCCGCTCGTGATCCACAGTCGATCGGCAGACGACGACATGGCCGACATCCTGACGACAGAGACGGGGAAGGGGGCCTTCCCCTTCATTCTCCACTGCTTTTCGTCCGGAGCGGATCTCGCGCGCATCGGCGTGGACCTCGGCGGCTATATCTCCTTCTCCGGCATTCTGACCTTTCCGAAATCCGAGGATCTGCGAACGATCGCCCGCGCAGTGCCGCACGATCGGCTGCTCGTCGAAACGGACGCGCCCTATCTTGCGCCCAAACCCTTCCGCGGCAAGCGCAACGAGCCGGCCTATGTTGCGCATACGGCTCAGGTTCTCGGGGAAACCCTCGGCCTTTCCCTTGAAGAGATCGCGGCGGTGACCACCGAAAACGCCCATCGCGTCTTCTCCAAGATGCCACGATCCTGAACCGGTGGCGTCGATGGCGGCAAGACGGATCTTCACCATTCTCGGCTGCGGGTCGTCGCCCGGGGTTCCGCGCATCACCGGCGATTGGGGGGCATGCGATCCGCGCAATCCGAAAAATCGCAGATTGCGCGCTGCCTTGCTGGTCGAGCAGGTGTCGGAGAATGGCGGACGCACGACGGTGCTGATCGACACAGGGCCCGATCTGCGCGAGCAGCTGATCTCCGCCGGGGTGAGGGGTCTCGACGCCGTGGTCTACACCCATTCGCATGCCGACCATCTGCACGGCATCGACGATTTGCGGGGCTTCGTGATCCATAATCGCCGTCAGACGCCGATCTGGGCCGATGCCTTCACCCTGGCGCGGATCCGCGAGGGATTTCGCTACTGCCTGGAATCGCCGCCCGGCAGCAACTATCCGCCGATCATTCGCGCCTGCCCGATCACGCCATCGCTCGAACCTTTCCGGGTCGAGGGCGAAGGCGGCACGATAACCTTCGAGCCGCTGCTGCAGATGCACGGCTCCATCCACTCCCTGGGTTTCCGCATCGGCGACGTCGCCTACTGCACGGATGTCTCCGATTTCCCGCGAGAGACGGTCGGCAAGCTCGCAAACCTGCAGACCCTGATCCTCGATACGCTGCAATATGAATATCATCCGAGCCATCTGTCGCTCGGACAAGCGCTCGCCTGGATCGAAACCCTCGCGCCGGAACGTGCCGTTCTCACGCACATGCATGTTCCGCTCGACTACGATACCGTCATGGCGGAAACACCGGCTCATGTGGAGCCGGCATATGATGGCTTGCAGATCGTGACGGAGATCGAGACCCGTTACCCGGCGAAGTAAGGCCTGAGGTTCTCCCGGATGCGGGCGAGGACGCTCTCGCCGCGCAGATCCGGCGCGAATGCCTGGCCGGTAATCGTCTCGTAGGCTTCGATGTAGACGCGCGAGGTCTGTGTCACGAGCGCGTCCGGAATGGCCGGAATCGGATCCTTGTAAGGATCGCAGCGCTCGGTAACCCAGGCTCGTACGAAATCCTTGTCGAAGCTCTTTGGACGGCCGCCTGTCGCAAAGCTTTCAGGGTAGCTCTCGGCGATCCAGTAGCGGCTGCTGTCCGGCGTGTGGATTTCGTCGGCCAGCACGATCTGCCCCGACGCGTCGGTGCCGAACTCGTATTTCGTATCGACCAGGATCAGCCCGCGTCGGGCGGCCAACGCCTGTCCACGCTCAAAAAGCGCCAGCGCATAGGTCGAGACCGTTTCCCACTGGTCCGGCGTCAGAAGCTTCTGCGCCAGGATCTCATCCGCCGAGAGCGGTTCGTCATGGCCGCCGTCGAACGCCTTGCTCGTGGGCGTGATGATCGCGGTCGGAAGCTTCTCGTTGTCCTTCATGCCATCGGGAAGCTCGGTCCCGTACATGACCCGCTCGCCGTTTCGATATTTCGTCAGGATCGACGTGCTGGTCGTGCCGGCGAGATAACCGCGCACGACGATCTCGACCGGCAGGATATCGAGCCGTGTCCCGACGACGACATTGGGATCGGGATATTCGAGCACGTGGTTGGGGCAGATATCCGCGGTCTGTTCGAACCAGTAGCGCGCCGTCTGCGTGAGAACCTGGCCCTTGAACGGGATCGCCGTCAGCACGACGTCGAACGCACTCAGCCGGTCGGTCGCGATGATGATCCGTCGTCCGTCCGCCAGATCGTAGTTCTCGCGGACCTTGCCATTGTATCGGCCGAGAAGCTCGGGAATATGGGCGTCGGGGAGAATACGCTGATTGCTGTCGGTCAAGGGCCCATCTCGTCGCTCGTGGAAACACCTCCGTCGATTAGCCGTGCTTTGGACGCTGCGTCAACATAGGAATGCCCATGGCGACAGCACCTGTGCAGAACCTGAGGCCGTCCATTCCAGTGCCATCGATATCGTTCTGTTCCATAATCTATCTTATCTGATCAATGCGTTTCGCCGGGGCAGATTCCATTTTCAAATGCAACGAGGACAATAATGGCCATGGTTTCAGGAGGATGGAATGGCCCGCTCTTTTGTGCACTTGAGTTTGGATGAACGNGGGCAGATTCCATTTTCAAATGCAACGAGGACAATAATGGCCATGGTTTCAGGAGGATGGAATGGCCCGCTCTTTTGTGCACTTGAGTTTGGATGAACGCCGCATCATTTCGCGGATGCATGAGAAGAAGATCAGCCAGGCGGAGATCGCCCGCACACTTCGTCGCGACCGGTCGACGATCTGCCGGGAGCTGCGGCGGAATTTCTGGCATGATCGCGAGGTCCCGATTGCCGAGGGGTATTGGCATGTCACGGCGCATGGAATGGCGTCTGACCGGCGGCGCAAATACCGCAAGCTCCTGCGTGACCCCAGCCTGTGTGCCGCCGTTRTCGACCGCCTCAAGGACGGCTGGTCGCCGGAGCAAATTTCCGGTCGGCTGCGGCTTGCCGGTGGCGCAACGGCTCGGCTGAGCCATGAGACAATTTACCAGTATGTCTATTCCCGGGNTCGACCGCCTCAAGGACGGCTGGTCGCCGGAGCAAATTTCCGGTCGGCTGCGGCTTGCCGGTGGCGCAACGGCTCGGCTGAGCCATGAGACAATTTACCAGTATGTCTATTCCCGGGAGGGTCAGGATCAGCAGCTGGGCCGGCATCTGCCTGAGCGACGCCGCAGGCGGCGACCGCGATATGCACGCAAACCCAGAAGCCTCGTCTTTCCAATGGAATGCTCCATTCGCAACAGGCCTGACATCATCAATTCCCGAAGWGAATTCGGTCACTGGGAAGCGGATTTGATGATCTTCAGAAAGGAGCATGGCGCCGCAAACATCGCCACCGTCGTGGAGCGTAAGAGCCGTTACACCTTGCTGTTTCGCAACAATGACCGGCGCTCGARACCGATCATGAGCCAGTTGATCCGGCATCTGGCACCCCTGCCCCTCCAAGCCAGGCAAAGCCTGACATTCGATCGAGGRTTGGAGTTCGTATCATGGCGCGAGCTCGAGCACGGCATGGGAACGACCGCCTGGTTCTRCGACCCCCAGGCGCCATGGCAGAAGGGCACGGTCGAGAACACAAACAAGCGTGTTCGACGATACCTGCCGCCGGAAACGATCGTGCTGGATGTCAGCAATCAGGAGATCCGTTCCTTGTGTGACCGGCTGAATGACACGCCGCGCANGCGTGTTCGACGATACCTGCCGCCGGAAACGATCGTGCTGGATGTCAGCAATCAGGAGATCCGTTCCTTGTGTGACCGGCTGAATGACACGCCGCGCAAGTGCCTGGGATTTCAAACGCCAAGGGAGATGTTCAGCAGACATCTATTGGCTCTGGAAAGGCAATGCGTGTAGCTTTCGAGGTAGCGTTGCATTCAAGCTGGAACCAGCACCGCAAAGTTAGAATTTCCTGTTGAGCGTCGCCGGATAATCTTGGACTAGCGTCAATCCCTCTTGGACTGTGCGGCTATAATCTGCGACTGGTCCCTTGTCATTAAGGGGCCTTCGCATGGAGGCATCTTTCAGTTTTTTTCTCGCGGGGTGCGATTTCAAACAAAACATAGTAAAATCCGCTCCCCTTTTTTTTACGTGTTATACAAGTATTGCAAGGAAGATCCTCGAATAGTGCTCCTTGTGATCGTTGACAATCAGTTTCCCGGTTGTGTCGTTGATTTAATGATTCGTTGAAGGGGCATTGTAAACTTAATGGAGGAAGGGCCCGAGAAAGACGCGATCTCCAGATATCTCTCATGCTCGGGCAATTTTCGCCCACAGGCTCATCGCCTCTGAGCGCAGTTCGCGATGATGGCTGGAGGTGATGTCGTGGCGCGGGATGTGGAACAGATTGGCAATCGGGTCATGGATGGAGACGAAACGTTGTACATGGCGCGGTGACTTGAAGCGCTTCATGATCCGCTCTCGCCGCCGGACCGGCTGGTGAGAATTCTCCGCCCGATTATTCAACCCCTTGTGGGACCGATGCTCGACACCCGGCATGATCTCTCGCTTTGCTGCGCCGTAGGATCGCAGCCTGTCTGTGATCATCGCCCGCGGCGATCGTCCCTGGCCCTTCAAGAGCTTGCGCATCAGGCGCTTGGCAGCCTTGGCATCTCGGCGGTTTTGTACGAGAACGTCCAACACAAAACCGTCCTGGTCAACTGCGCGCCACAGCCAATGCTTCTTGCCGCGGATTGAAACAACGGCTTCATCGAGATGCCACTTGTCCCCAAGTTGACCGGATGATCGACGACGGATCTCGCGGGCAAAGGTGCGGCCGAATTTCTCCGCCCACAGCCGGACGGTCTGATGCGAGACAATGATCCCGCGGGCAGCTAGCAAGTCCTCGACCATTCGCAGGCTCAGAGGGAACCGGTAATAGAGCCACACGGCGTGAGCAATGACGTCAGCGGGAAAGCGGTGTCGGCGATATAGCGGATCACGGTCTGTCATCGCCCGTCATTCGCACATCGAATTCCACATACCGTTAAGTTGACGATGCCCGCGCGGGCTCTTGCCGGTCATCAGCTGGCCATTGAGTTTCACAGACCCGCTATCGATCGCATCTGCGCCGAAGATTGCGCGCATCAATTCCGTTCTACCCGCACCCAGCAAGCCAGCGATACCGAGGATCTCGCCTGGATAAAGTTCGAATGAAACGTTCTGGAAATGGCCGTTACGGCTAAGATCGCGCACCTCCAGCACGGGCGCCGTGGTTCGGTCCAACGCGCGACGCGGTGGTCGGGTCGCGCGTGCAGCCTCGCCAAACATCATGTCGACAATGGCGGCGGGCGTCGTCTCCCTCATTTCGACCGAACCGATGTAGTGACCGTCCCTAATCACCGTGCAGGTATCAGCAATCTCGAAGAGTTCGCTCATGCGATGGGTGATATAGATCATCGTGACGCCGCGGGCGCGCAGTCGGGAAATCAATGCGAAGAGCTGCTTGACCTCCCGCGTCGCCAGCGCAGATGTCGGCTCGTCGAGCAGAAGGATCGATGGACTGAAGGACATCGCCTTAACGATCTCGACCACCTGCTGCTGGCCGACGCTTAGTGCCGAAACAGGCTGCCGCGAATCCATCTCTAGGCCCATGTCGGCCAACAGCTCGCCGGCGCGAACATGAAGTCCCGTCCAGTCGACAAAGCTGCAGCCGGCACGACGGCGATGGGGGAGTCGGCCGAGAAAGATGTTCTCGCCGACTGACAGTTCGGGCACCAGGGAAAGCTCCTGATGCACGGTGACGATGCCCGCGGCATAAGCGTCGTGCGGTGAGGTGAAGTGACGATCTGCACCGTTGACGCGGATCGTTCCGGAGCTTGGTCCTGTGACCCCGGCCAGAAGCTTCACGAGTGTCGATTTGCCGGAGCCATTCTTGCCCATGAGAGCGTGGACCCGACCGGGCGTAAAGCTGTGGGTGAAATCAGAGAGCGCAACTGTCGGGCCGTAACGCTTCGTTACGCCCAGAAAATCCAGCGCGCCCTGTACTGCCCGCTCCAATTGGACGCCGTGCAGATCGGCCATACCAGGTTCCTCATGTAAATGAAAGATGGGCGGGCTGACGCCCGCCCTGGCCGCTGTCTACTTCAGTGCTTTCAGACCTTCCTTGAAGGCGGCAACACCGGCCGTATCCGCACGGGTCAGTGGTAGAACCGGGACATTCACCTTGGTTTCGATGGCTTTGCCGGCCAGAAGGTTTTGCGCTGCCTCGACCGCTTGGCGCCCAACCTCCAACGGCTGCTGTGCCGTTGTTGCTTGCAGGACGTTGTCGGCGTTCAGCAACATGTTTGCGAGCTGTTCGGAACCGTCAGTGCCGAACACAAACACCTTGCCTTCCAGTCCGGCCTTCTTTACGGCCTGAACCGCGCCGATCGTGCCGCCTTCGTTTGCCGCATAGATGACGCGGATATCCGGGTTGGCCGTCAGCATGTCGCTTGCAACCGCCAATGCCTTTTCCGCCAGCCAAGCGTCCTGCTGGGCGACGATATCAATCTGATCCTTGACCACACTCAGGAAGCCTTCGACACGGGCATTGGACTGCTCGGGTAGAAGCGCCTTGAAGGCAAGCATGCCCACTTTGACTTTCTCGCCATTGGCCAAAGGCTTTAGAAAGTCCGTGGCCGCCTTGCCGGTGCCGATGCCGATATCTCGGTCCGAACTCGTAACCGTGGCCTGCGGAACATCACCGTTAACCGAGGTGCCATAGGTAACAACCGTGATGCCGGCGTCGCGCGCCTTCTTTAGCGCCGGTATCGACGCGTCGGCCGACAGCGGTGCCATTACAATCGCGTTGACTCCGCGGGCGATATAGGTGTCAATCAGCTGCGCTTCCTTCTCGAGCTTGCTGTCGCTGTTGCCTGCGAGGAGTTCGTCACCGGCAGCTTCAGCCGCCTTCTCCATTCCGATCTGAACGCCGCGGAAATACTGATCCTGCTGGAAGACGATGCCGGCGATGGCTTTGCCGTCCGCCAGTGCATCTCGCTGTGTAAAACTCGCTGTTGCAAGCAGTGCTGCCAGTACCAAAAGGTGACGTCTTGTTTTGATCATGTCTCTCTCCTCCAATGCCCTGTCATTAAGCCGGACCCATGGGCAAGGTGCTCCGGCAATGCCTCCCGGCTTGCGCCTTTGCAGTGTCTTACCGATCGCCCCGAAACAGCTTCAACGGCTTGTTAGGAGCCGCGTCCGCCACGAACCTCAGGCCGAACTCCAGGTGCACACTCATGAGATAGACGTAAGCAATACGGTCCCGCTGCCGCAAAGCGTGAATGATCTCAGCATGCGCCTGATACGTCACCGCGTGTACCGGACGATCCGCTTTCCCAAGGCGCATCACTTCCTCGATGACCGAACGCAACATGTTATAAGCTGCCGCTGTCGTGCGATTGCCCGCGAGCTCAACGATCGCTGCGTGGAAATCGTAATCGCAGCGCGCACTGTCTTCGATACTTGTCGCATCCAAGATCCGCGCGTTGATCGCATCTAGGCGATCGAAATCGGCGTTCGAGGCCGTAAGAATTATGTGCTCGCCGACGCCGGTTTCCAGAGTTCGCCGAAAACCCTGGAGGTCCCTGAAAGAGTCCGGGGAAATGCCATTGTGGAAAGCAAAGAGCCGACGCAGGGCTTCACCGTGGCCACCACTGATGACGGCGCCGATCTTGGGTCGGGTCTCGACCATGCCATATGCCCGAAGGACCTGTAGAGCCTCCCGCACCGTGTTGCGACCGGCTTGAAATTTCTCGCTCAGATCCCGCTCCGTGGGCAAGGCGTCCCCTATTCCCAAGCGTTGCTCCGTGATCATATCGCGTATTTGCTCGACGAGCCGATCAACAGCCGAGAGCTTCCCCAGCGCGTTCGACTGAGCATTCAAAGCTGGTGCTACGCCAACGATCTCTTTCACCTCAGGTTCCTCCAACGGGCTCATTTGTTGGGCCAAAAAAAGCGCTTGTCAAGCAGACACACCAGCGTTTACGAAATAATTTCGCGAAATTTCGGCTGGTCGATCTTCCTTAGCAAAAAGTTCGCCTTCTGGTCCAACAATACTAAACTGTGACCACCCCTTTGGTATTCCACCACCTAACATTCATCAGCTGCGAAAGCGCCTATGGTGCGCCTGCAGAGGGCCAAAACCGCCTCGCCAACAATAACGGACGAATGGGCCATCGTGGTTGCCTCACCCGCGGTGCATCATCAATTACGGCCCCTTAGTAGCCGAACGTGAAATAAAGAAGGTCAGCAACCACCATCTCGGTCGTCCGACCTAGCACCCTACTTCTTGTCCTGCCGCTTTTCCTTTTACGTCGGAGGCAACCCGGTAGGACTTCAGTCCGGCGAATAAACCCAGTTGAACGCGCGTTCAGCGTGCATTAACATCAGGAGGACGAGATGAAACGAGCCGCCATAATCGCAGCCTTCTCGCTAGTCGCAGCCGTGTGGCTATTCTGGATCGGGTATCAGCCTGAAGAGCAGGCTCTCACGACGACCATTGTTCCGGCCTCCGCTACAACCGACCCCTTTCCTAACTGAGAAGGAGAGTGCGCTTCAGTGAGGGGCGGACCGCATTCTCGGTCGCTAATTTAAGCTCTGCCAAGGCGAGAAGAAGCGTTTGAGAACCCGATCCTGGTGTTACGTGGAATACGGCAATATTGCCGAACTGGGGGAATAACATAACGACTATTATACGGGCGGCGCTCGCCGCGTTGGCGCTCGCCGGAGCACTTGCTGCCTCCAATACAACGGCTTTCGCTTGGGGCTGCATCGCTGTCTCGGAGGAAGGCAGCTACGGCTATAGCTAAAACTACTCTTCAGAGGACGGAGCTTGCACGAAGGCTCTAAACGAGTGCGCAAACCGCACGACTGATGAGTCTGAATGCGAGACCAAGGATGAAAGCGAACGCCGTCATGAGGATCGGGCGTAGGCGAAGGCGGCTTGGTCGAGACAATCCAGCCGCACGAAAGTGCAGACTATTTTACAAACGCTGGATATGCTTCCATCAAAACATGAAACGCTCTAAGACACGTACGGAAATCAGTACGCCATCCCGCGAGAGCATGCGAAGATCCTTTTCTGGCGTGTCGAGTTCCGCTCCTCCGCCGTAGCTTCGGCGCGCACCTATAGTCTTCTCCACTCGGACTGCTATGTGGCTGGCGCCGTTGGCTGTGTCATGGAAGAGGAACGTCTTCCTAGACTTGAGCCGAGCGCGCTACAAGCACACCCGTAGAGGTCGCTTGAAAACGGCACATAGTCCACGGCGGGGTCCGCAAGCAAGTGGGCGCGTTACGACGCCCGCCTGATCCGAACGCCCTGCAACGAAGGGGAGTGATCGACGCGGAAGCGATCAACCTTGTCGGCGAGAATTTCCACGCGCTGGCGAAGCCCGTGGATCTCAGCGTTGTTTTCTTCAACCATCGCCGCGTTCTGCTGGGTAATGCGTTCGACGGACTGAACAGCCTCTGAGACATCGCTGATGCCGGTCGATTGTTCGCCGGTCGCCGACGAGATAGTGGCGACCAGTTTGCGGACGTCTGTGACATGCGCGATGATGCGGGAGAGCGCCTGCCCCGTTTCCTCGACGAGATGCACGCCGCTTTCCACTTGTACGGCGCTAGCCGAAATCAGGCCCTTGATCTCGCGCGCGGCACCGGCGCATCGTTGGGCGAGCTCGCGTACTTCCTGGGCGACTACGGCAAAGCCGCGGCCCGCCTCCCCGGCCCGCGCCGCCTCGACGCCCGCATTGAGCGCTAGGAGATTTGTCTGGAAGGCGATTTCGTCGATGACGCCGATGATAGTGGCGATCCGACTGGAAGACGCGCTGATCTCGCCCATCGCTCCCACTGCACGGGCCACGACCTCGCCGGAACGGACGGCGAACTGCTCGGTCTCGTTGACAGCAACAGCGGTCTTGCGGGCACTGTCGGCAGTTGAGCCGACGAGCGTGTCGAGATGGCGCAGCGCGCGGGAGCTGTGTTCCAGGGCGGCCGCCTGCTGCTCCGTACGACGGGCAAGGTCGTCTGCGGAGGCTGAGAGATTTCCGGCGCTGTCGCTGATCTCGCTCGTCGTCGTTCGCACATCCAGAAGCGTAGACCGAAGGGCCTGTGTCGCCGTGTTGTAGGCCTTGGCCATGTCGATGAAATCGTCCGGCAGATCTTCGCGCAGCGCTTGCTGGAGATCGCCGTTGGCGAGCCGGTCGAGAACGTCCGACAGAGCCGTCAGGGCCTGCTCCTGTTCGGCGGCGATGCGCGCTCTCTCCTGCATGGCGCGTGCGGTCTCGGCATCGGAACGCGCGCGAACCGCGGCGGCTTCCTGTTCCAGCCGGATATTCTCGCGGGCGTTATCACGAAAGACGCTGACCGAGCGGACCATGTCGCCGATTTCGTCGCCGCGGTCACGACCTTCGATGCCTACATCGAGGTCGCCTTCAGCAAGCCTCTTCATCACGTTGGTGACACGTTTCAGCGGTGCGCGCAGGGTCTCCACCAGCATCACGCCGCCTACGATGGCAAGGATGGTGCCGAGGACCATCGCCACCACCGAAAGGTGGGCGGATCGCTCGCTATCCTCCTTCCCGGTTTCCTGAGCCTGCGAGATGAAGCCGTGAAGATTTTCCATGCCTGCGGACAGCGTATCTGATGCGGCGGTACGCGCGGTGTTCCAGTTCGTCTCGATGACAAGCATAGCGGAGGCCGCACTCTTCACCGCGGCAAGCTCAGGCTCGAGCTTCCGGGAAAATGCACTCATGGTCTCGTTCTTGCTACCAAGCTCCGCAACCTTCTGGCTGGAAGCCCGCAGGGCCGCGATATCGGCGAGCACAACGTCGCGCGCCGCTTCTGTCAATTGCGCGCTGAGCCGCTCGATATGAAGTTGCAAGGCATCCACCAGCGCTAACGATGACCCGACTTCGGTCAGGAGCTGCTGCAGCATCTTGACGTCGGGTTCCAGCTTGACGAACCGGTCCGCCGCCGCGGCTGACGATTTCAGCATTTTCGTCTGCAAATCCACCGACAGCGGGTCAAGGTCGCCGGCCTCCCGCTTTAAATCCTGTGCCAAGGTCGCAGCATCTGCAGCCCCCTTTGCACCGGCCGCCGTAAGCAAGCGCTCTGCAGCCGCGCGTACGGGCTCGAGCCCGGCCATGACCTTAGGGGCAACCAGAGGCTTTACGACGTCGAACTCGGCAAGCAAAGCGCCTGCCTGAGAGGTCGCTGCCTTGCTGGTCGCGTCGTCGGACGCGGCATTGGCAACCGCGCTGCGCAGGCTCGTCAACCGCTCAGTAATGGAGGCGTAGGCGAACGCGTCGAACAACGCGCTCTTGGCGAATTTCTCCTGCCCGTCAAATTTCTTGCGCAGGTTCCCGAGCTTCTGGTTTACCTCCCCGGCAGTCGCTTTGATTGCAGTCAGACGCGCGGCGATATCGCTGCCATTCGCGTCACGCTGGCTCTTGATCGCCCAGAGCGCTTCCGTGCGGCTCCGGATAGCGGGCGCGAGTTGCAGGACGGCATCGATGCGCCGGCGATCTTCGGAGGAAAGCAAACCGTCCAGGACCTCGACGCCTTTCTTCTGACGGTCGATCGCTTGATTCAGTGCTGACAACGTCGCTTCGTTCGGCCGTAGTGTCATCTCCTGCATTGCGCTCTGAAGACTGTCGAAATCCCCGATGTTCTCGATGGTCGCGCGCGTCACCGTCATGTGTCCATTGAGCATCGTCGAGGTAAAGAAGCCCGCAAGGCCGACACCGGCGATTAGCAGTACCAGAGGAACCACGAAAAGCAGGACCTTCGTCACGATACGGCGGCTCTGAAGAAGGCGATCGATGAAAGACATGGAAACCCCGTTCGCCAGCCCGTTCGACAACGTCATGTGTAATTGGCAGCGGCAACCAGCGTCATGCGGGCCGACGCATCCTTTTCCATTTCGATTGAACAACAGTTAAACAGAGATCGAATTATCGGCGCTGATCATGTTTTTTAGGGGTCTGGCATCTGCCGTGTGCGAAATTGAGGTGACCTAACGGAACTGCTCACTTGGTTGGTCTCCAGGGCGGCAGCCTACAGGAACAAAGAGCGACACTGCCGGCTCCGAGGCGTATCGGAGTCTTCCCACGACTTGTCCGAAATGTCCTTCAAGCGCTGACGCACGTTCAGACAGGCGGTCTTCTCGGCGGCTTGCGCCCGCGACCGGCGCGGCTTTTAGGGAGGCGTGACCTCGGCAAGCGCCGACGCGTCCCGGTCGGTCTGGAGCCTCGACTTTCGCAGATATCGGTATGCAGTTTGAGGCGATACCGCTTCAAACTTCGTTCGAGGTACCCGATGCCCAGGCGTCTAGCGAGTTAGCGTGAGACAGTTCACTTTCCTAGACAGCAGAAGCTGGCTGTATGTCGCGGTCATCATTGACCTGTTTTTACGCCGTGTCTTCGGCTGGTCGATGAATGTCAGCGTCAGCTCACTCGTCTGTGTAAGACTGGTGAGGCCTTATTTTCCCAAACTCGATACATGCTGAGAACGAGCAGAACGTCTCGTTTAGGTATCCATCGGAGGCACGTGAATGACAGGAATAAGGGCGCCAAGCGACCGTTGGGTCACCACCTTGAATATCGATCGAAAATTGAGAACCGCGTTTAACATTCCGTTATGAGGGCACCTGATGATGCAGGTTTGCATTCTGACTGGACCAGACGGCGAATTTTCATCGCAACGTCGGCATCCACCGGATTGTAGATGACCAGATTGAGGTCGGGCCTGCCATCTACGGCGAAACCTGAGTACTCCAGTTCGACGTCGCCAAGGATCGGATGCTTTAGTCTCTTGGTACCTTCACCGTGCGAAATCACATCGTTCTCTTGCCAGAGCGCTTTGAACTCCGAGCTGTTCGCACAGAGGTCTTTGACCAACTCGGCAATCTCCGACGTCGCTCCGGCGCGCGCGGCATCGGCGCGAAATGCCCCCACAACGAAACGCGCCATCGCTTCCCAGTCGTGTTGACGCGTTCGGATATCCTGGTTGCCGAACAGCAGTCGTAAGATGTTCCGGTCTAGAGGGCCGAGGCGGTCATAGTCCGTAAGGACGATCGTCGCCGCACGGTTCCACGCCACAATGTCCCAGGCGGCGGTGCGCACCAATGCAGGGCTCGCCTCCAGGGTGTCCAGAAGCCGCTGGAGGCGGGGGCTGATGCCTTCGACAGAACGAAATCGAACTTCCGGTGGTCGGCCGAGTGCGAGCATGAACATATGTTCCCGCTCCGGCTCGGTCAGCATCAAACCTTTTGCGATGCGGTTTAGAACGTCGGCGGATGGAGCGCCTCCGCGCCCTTGCTCGAGCCATGTGTACCAGGTCGCGCTGATGTTTGAGCGTTGCGCCACCTCCTCGCGTCGCAGTCCAGGGGTTCGCCGACGACCTGACAGACCAAATGTTGCGGGGTCGAGCCGGGAGCGACGGTCCCGCAGAAACGAGCCCAGTAGATTGCTTTCCGTCATCGGTATCCAGTCAGCTATTATACTAGGAAAAGGTCACTACTTTAACAGCATGGTTCTAGCGGGATAAAAGAGGCCGATCAACAAGGAGATACCCATGCGCATTCTCGTCACCGGTGCCACCGGCTTTATCGGATCGGCTGTTGTTTCGGAACTTCTCAAGTCGGGTCATCAGGTCACTGGGATGACCCGCTCGGATACGGGCGCGCGCTTTCTGGAAGCGGTTGGTGCCGACGTTCATCACGGGACGTTGGAAGATCTCGACAGCATCCGCCGCGGTGCCGAGCGTGCGGAGGCCATCATTCATACGGCATTCGATCATGATTTTTCCCGTTACGCAGAGAACTGCGAAAAGGACGGACGTGTCATCCGCGCCATGGGTGATGTCCTGAAGGGATCGAGCCGACCGCTGCTCATCACCTCGGCGACAGGACTTGGAAGCGCAGTGTTGGGCCAGCCTGCGCTTGAGGATATCACGAATTTTGAACACCCGATTCCCCGGATAGCTTCTGAGTTGGCTGGAAATGCCTTGCTGGACATCGGCGTGAACGTCTCGGTCATGCGGCTCCCGCAGGTGCACAACACGGTCAGGCAGGGATTGATATCTCCAATGATCGAGATCGCACGCGCAAATGGTGTTTCTGCCTATGTGGGCGACGGAAGCAACCGCTTTCCTGCCGGACATCTGGGCGATGTGGCGCTTCTTTACAGGCTGGCCATCGAACGAGCAGAACCCGGCGCGCGCTACAATGCCGTTGGCGAGGAGGGCGTAAAAGCTCGAGAAATCGCAGAGGCACTTGGGCGCGGTTTGAGCCTGCCCGTGGTTTCCATTGAGCCGGACAGGGCGGGCGAGCATTTCGGCTGGATGGCCATGTTTGCACAATTGGATTTCCCAGCATCGAGTGCGAAGACCCGAGAAATTCTTGGATGGAATCCAATCGGGCCGGGGCTTATCGCTGATCTCGATGCCATGGAGCCACTAAGCAGCTTGGCATGATGCGCGCCTGCTCATAAAACGCCTTAAAAAGCTCGTAACGGAGATCATGGGTAGCGTGGATCTCGCTTTGCGCTGGCCGTAAATGAAAGCTTGGTGGTTGAGAGCTCTCATCGCCCCCACGCAGGGGATGACCGAGGTCTTCGCCGACCACCGCGCCGCCGGTGGGCTGATCCTTGGCCTCGGGTTGTGCGGTACTGGCCTTGCATATGTCGCCTGTTACCACATCGTCGAAAACCTCGGCGTACTTGCCGCATCAAGCGTCATCTATGCTCCGTCTGTGGTCGCCTTGTTGATTGGCGCAGCGCTCATCGGAGAAGACGTGCCATCAACGAGCTACTTGGCCCTCGTGCTGATCCTCGCAGATGTTGGCCTGATCGAGTGGTCGTCGCGGTCTCAGGCCACATGGCACAAGGTGCAGCACAGGTCTGCAGTGGCACAGTAGCGATGTTTACGTTGACCGCGAAGCGACGATTTCGAGATGGAGCGCCCGGATCGCCAAAGTTCCGGAGGTCAGGTTCGAGATCCGGGATGTCGTGACGATGGGAACAGGATCGTTGTTCGCAGCGAAGCTCAAGGAACCCCAACCGGTGCCTTTCTGGGCGTCGCAGAGTCCGATCACGCGTTTCGGATCATGACCATTGACATCCACGACGTCCAAGATGGCAGGGTGTCCCGGACCTATCACGTCGAGGACTGGTCGCGCGCGGCCCGGCAGCTCCGCGGCGCGGAGTGATACCAGCTGTCGAGCGCACACGCGAAAGCCGTTCCTCCGGTTCGGCAGTGGCCTATTCACGTCGAGGCCTTTGCAAAGAGCGACCCGATCACCTGACGCAGCCAGCGCTGCGCGGGGTGAACGTCGTTGCGCCGGTGCCACGCCATGTCGAACGTCGCCGTGCCAAGGTCCAGGGGCGGTTTCAGCACGTGGAGCTGTTCGCGATATCCGGAGGCATCGACCACGCCTCTCATCAGCGTTGCGATCAGGTCGGACGACGCGACGAGCGGCGGCGCCGCGTACATTTGCGGCAGGGTGAGCGCAAGGCGGCGGCGTAGTCCGAGCTTCCCAAGCGCGGCATCGACCAATCCAAACCGCTCGTTTTCGGGCGAAACCAGCAGATGCGACATCTGAAGAAACGTCTCGAGCGTCAACTCTGCCTCGCCTTGCGGATGACCTTTGCGAACGACGCAGACGAAACGTTCCTCGAACAGGCGTCTGCTGAGGATGCGACCGGCCGGCGTGTGCGGAACGCCGATGGTCAGGTCGGCCTCCCCGGAATCCAAAAGCCTGATGACCTCGTCGCGGTGGTCAAATTTGCGGATCCGCAAGACAATTCCCGGAGCCTGCGCGCGCAGGACCGCGAGCAGGCTTGGCAGGACGACGAATGCCGCGTGCTCGGACAGGCCGATCGATAAGGTCACCGTCGACGTCGACGGGTCGAAGATCCGCGTGAACTCCAACGTTCTCTGGATCTCCGAAAGCGCATGTCCCAGCGGTTCGGCAAGATCGACCGCGCGCGGCGTCGGTTGCAATCCCTCCGGGCCGCGGATGAACAGCTCGTCCTGCAGGAGGGCACGCAGGCGGGACAGGGCCGCGCTCATGGCCGGTTGCGTGCGCCCGATCCGCACGCCGGCGCGCGTGACGCTCCGCTCCGCCATGAGAGCGTCGAAGGCGACGAGAAGGTTCAGGTCGATGCCATGTAAATCCATGAGATGGATGTTAGGCCATATCCTTTATCAATTTCAAGTATGAACAGGAACGACGTACGTTCCCTTATCGCCAACCAAGGGAATTGCCATGAGCGACAAACACCTCTCCATCAGCGGTATCGGGGCCGCCGATCTCCAAACCCTTCGCACCTTCTACAAGGCGTTCGAGGGGAACCCTGACCTTCTCGACGACAGCGTCGTGCCCGACTGGCGCGACATCCCGCTGGCTCCCGGCCAAGCCGAAGGACGGGAAGGCTTCAAGCCCATGATCGTGGCCTTCTTAAAGGCTTTTGCCGACATCAAGATCGAGATCCTCGATGTCATCGGCGGGCCTGAGAAGGCTGCGGTCCGCGCCGTGATCACGGGCCGTCACGTTTCAGACTGGTTCGGGGTCGCCCCGACCGGCCGCACATTCTCGCTTCCGATCCACGAGTTCCACGCTTTCGACAACGGCCGGATCACCCACACTTGGCACATGGAAGACTGGATGGGTTGGTTCACCCAAATGGGCGCCTGGCCAGTTGAGAATTGAGGATCACACAATGCGACAGATCATTCTCTCCTCCTATGGGCAAACACCGGTTCTGACGGAGGTCTCTATCCCGGTACCGGGCGATGGCGAGGTGCTCGTCCGCATCGCAGCCGCAGCCTTGAACCCGCTCGACGTCAAGCTGCAGCGCGGTCAGGTCCACGCCTACTTCCCGCTCACCTTCCCGTCGGCCTTGGGCACGGATCTCGCCGGCACAATCGGGAAGACAGGTTCGCTCACGTCTCGCTTCAGAGCAGGCGATCGGGTCATCGCGCGGCTCGATCCAACCGTGGGCGGCGCGTTTGCGGACTACGCGATCGTTCCGGAAGATCAACTGGTCCTTGTTCCGGACGACCTAGACTTCAGCAGCGCAGCCGGATTGCCGACCGCTGCAGGAACCGCTTGGCAGGCGCTTGTCGAGATGGCGGATCTGAAAGCCGGCCAGACCGTGCTTGTGCATGCCGGCAGTGGGGGCGTCGGCAGCTTCGCCATCCAGTTGGCCAGAGGGCTCGGCGCCCGCGTCATTGCCACCGCTTCGGGAGACGGCCTTGAGATCGCGCGTAAGCTGGGGGCCCATCACGTCATCGACTATCGATCCGACGATGTCACCCAGAGGGTTTCCGATGTCGACGTGGTGCTGGACACGATCGGCGGGGAGACACAACAGGGTTCCTTCGAGGTGCTGCGCAGCGGCGGAAAGCTGGTTTCGACCGTGTCGCCCCCGGATCAGGCGCTGGCAGCAGCCCACAAGGTCGAAGCTGCGTTCGTGTTTCACACATCAAACGCCAAACGGCTGTCGTATCTGGTCAAAACCTACCGCGACAAAGGACATTCGACCTTGATCGACAGCGTCTTGCCTGTCACATCCTTCGCAGAGGCATTCGAACGCCAGGCATCTGGCAGAGCGCGGGGCAAGATCATCGTGAGCTTCTGATCCTCCCGATGACACCGACGAGCCGGGCGGTTTTCGTCCGGCTCCTTCCCTCGCGCGCTCAGCTTAGCCCAAGCCGAAATAATCCGGTCCTCTGAGATCATCCGTCAATGCCGGCCCAACCGGTTGCCATCCGAGCTCCTGCCGCGTTCGCCGGCTATCGACGGGATTGTCGGCAGCCACGAAGGGCGCCAGGAAGCCGAACTGGCGCTTGGCGTGACGCGAGGTTGCGGAACGGGCGGGAAGTCCGAGACCTTCGGCCATGATCTCGGCAATCTGCTTGTACGCGATCCCCTCCTCTGCGGCGCCGTGATAGACACCCCCAGCCCGGCCCTTTTCCAGCGCCAACGCCAGCAGCGTGATGGCATCGCCGATATGCACGCCACTCCATCGATTGGAGCCGTCTGCGACATAGAGAACCTCACCATGCTTTCGAGCGGCTGTTGCAAGCTGCGGAACCAGGCCGCCATCGCCCCGGCCGTGCACCGATGGAGCGAGCCGCACGATCGACGCGCGAACGCCCCGCTGCGCCCAGTGCTCCACCAGCACCTCGCTGATTGCGCGAACGTGACCGGGCGAGCGGGGATCGGGCGCGTCGGTTTCGACCGCAACGCGTCCGGCGCGCACGCCGGGGGGGCCGGCCACGCCCATTGTGGCGAACGCTGTCACCATCGGGCGTCCGGACCTCGCCAACGCGCCGGCCAAGGCATCGATGGCTGCGTCGTTCGTGGCGGTGATCGCCTGCATCATTCTCGCGACGATGTTGCCGGGCCATCCACCAAGCAGAGCGCCGAACAGGCGCCGGCGCGGCAGGTCGGCCGGCGAAAAGCTGTAGGCGAGATGGACGACCGCGTCGGCCTCGGCAGCGCCTCTGCGAAGCGTGTCGAGATCGAGGATGCTGCCGACAAGCGGACGTGCGCCGAGAGACCGCACTTTTTGCTCTGCCGCCTCTGACCGGGCAAGCCCGGTGATCTCGTGGCCCTTTGCCGACAGATGCGCGATCAGCGCCGGCCCGACGAAACCGGTTGCTCCGGTCATGAAAATACGCATTCGATCACTCCTGAGAGATTGTCACGGGCCGAGCGGCATCAACCCCTGTCGCCCGACGCCTGAGATAGACCTCGGCGAGCATGAGGTTTGGTAGCCAGCAGACCCAGGCGATGGCGGGATAGGCCGTCTGAAAGTCGATGGAGAGGACGCCCGAGAGCGGCAGGTAGAGGCGCAGCGTCAAGGCGGAAAGCGTGAGCGCGAAGGACCGGATCATCCGGCGTCGATGCGATGCGATGCGCCGGGCAAGGGCTTCGCGTATCGCCAGACCTGTGGTCGCAAGCCAGGCAAGGCCGAGGGTCGCGAAACCCGCACCGGCCACGGGCCCGGTGGTCAGACCCGTCGCCAGCACGAGCGCTGCAAGCCCGCCGCTCGCGCAGCCTGCCGCATACAGGCGACCGATCCACCGGTGGACCGACGGCCAGCGAGCCCTCAGACCCGGCAGGAACTGCCAGGGTCCAGGAAGCAGGGCTGTCGCTGCGCCCCCCGCGTGCACGGCGATCGAGGGATCGAAGTGTCGATTGGCCGCGACATTCGCAGGCACGGGTCCCTGTCCGGCCAGATAGCGATAGGAGACGACAGCCAACGCGGTGGAGATCGTTGCCGAGGCCGCCCAGCCGAGCCGGACCCCACGGGACCGATCGATAGGCACCGCCGTCATGGCGTTGCCGATGCGCAATGTCGGGTCGGCCGAAGATGTGGTGAACCTGGCATGCGATTTCCTTTGATGATTCCGTGCTCGCACACTAGCCCCGTCATTCCGGACCATCTATGCTTGCCACACCTAAAAATCTTTGCGATCGTTCCAAAATGGATCCGCTTTCCGACATTTTGACCATGCTGAAACCGCGGCGGCTGAAGACCGGCGCCACGGATGCCTCCGGCGATCTCTCCATTTCGTTCCCGCCGCATACGGGCCTCTATTGTTATGCGGTGTTGGAAGGTGCCTGCTGGTTGACGGTGGAGGACGGGTCCTGCCCGCTCCGCCTCAAAGCCGGCCATTGCGTTCTGCTGCCGAGCGGTCGTCCGTTTCGCATCGGCAGCGATCCCGATCTTGCGCCCGTGGCGGCTGACGTTTTCTTCGCAGGCCGAAGCAATGGCGCTGTGGTCACCTATGGAGAGGGCGGAGATTGCTTCATCTGTGCCGCGCATTTTGACTTCGACGGTCCTGATTCCGCTCTGCTCCTGGGCCTGCTTCCGCCCGTCGTCCATATCGACGACGAAAATGATCAGACGGCGATGCGCTGGGCGCTGGACCGGATGATGGCCGAGTTGCGCACGCCCAGAGCCGGCAGCGACCTTCTTGTCGAGCACCTTTCACACCTGATCCTGATCCAGGCACTGCGCCAGCATCTGACGGCGCGGGACGGCGCGCGTGTGGGATGGTTGTCGGCGCTGGCTGATCCTCCCGTCGCTTCGGTCATTGCAGCCCTGCATGCAGAGCCGGCTCGCCGATGGAGCGTGGCGGTAATGGCCAAGATCGCGGGGATGTCGCGCACGGTCTTCGCACTTCGCTTCAAGGCACGCGTTGGCGCCAGCCCGATGGAGTATCTCACGCGCTGGCGCATGATGCTGGCCGCCGAGGCTCTGCGGCAGCCGCATACGAACGTCGCCTCGGCCGGAATGGCGGCTGGATATGACTCAGACAGCGCCTTCAGCACTGCCTTCAAGCGCGTCATGGGCTGCTCGCCTCGCAAATACCACTCAAAAATAAGCGGCGTCACGCTGCCTTACGCTCCATTGTCCTGATAGTGTTTTCGCGTTCAATGGCCCTCTATCTGCGCGATCGCCGACAGAATGTAATCGAAAGATTACTAAAATGAACGGCATTGACGACGATGAACTCTCAACGGAAAATGGAGGGATCTGCGGTTTAACGCAACGGACGACCCTATCGCCTTGATGAGATATGAACCAGCGACCCACTAAATGCTATCAGGTATGGGATACAATAATCAGTTTACTGGCTTCTTCGCGCTTCATGCGTTCTCAATCATGTAGATATCGATCGGAGTCACGAGGGATGCCAAGGGATTGTCGTTCCTGCCGAAATAGGCCGCTAATGCCTGGACGGCGGTCTGTACTTCTAGTTCGGGTCGTTGGTCGATAATGACGTCGATAAGTCCTTGGCGAATGAGCTGGCGGCGGTCTTCTGTCAGTTCATGGGTAATGAAAACGACCTCTTCAGCGCGACCGAGCGTCTTAAGCGCCGTTACGACCGTCTGGGCGCCGGCGGAGGCATTGTAGATGCCACGGATCTCAGGATTTCTGCGCAGAGCGTCGAAAACGAGATCGCCCGCCGTCTCCGCGCGTTCCAGGCTCTCCAGAACGTCCGTTACCCGGCAGTGCGGATAGCGTTCGCGCAACACGGCGCGAAAGCCCATTTCGCGCTCCTCGTGACCAATCATGCTCAGCATGCCGGAGATGATAACGATTTCGCCGCCTTCTCTGCCCATCAGGCGCGCCATCAAATCTCCCGCGACCCGCCCTGCTTTCCGGTTGTCGGGCCCGATATAGGCGATGCGGTCCGCGTTGCGTATGTCGGTGGCCAGCGTCATGACAGGTTTCCCCTGCCCGCCCCAAGCTCGAAGGGCGCTCGCGACATCCTCATTTTGTGAACTGACAATGATCAGAGCATCGCAGTGTCCGGCGAGGGCCTGAATGAGCGCCACGGTGGCGGCGGGTCGAACCGGGTCGATGTGATGAACCTGAAACTGCAGGTTATACTGGGGGTAGAGTCGCGTGGCTCCCTCAAAACCATCCTGCACGGCCGCATGGAACGGATTTGCGCGCGACTGAAGGAGAACGGCGACACGTAGCGTCCGGGCAGCGCGTGGGTCGATCACGCGGTTGATCTTCATCCTTCTCGCCTGTTCGAGAACACTCCGCTCCTTGTCCAGGCTCACGCCACCACGCCCGTTGAGGACACGATCGACTGTTGCCAGCGATACCCCGGCTGCGATGGCAAGATCTCGCGATGTCGGCTTTCCCACGGCACACTCCGCTTGAGGAGATCTCATCAAGATCGACGTATCCCCTCATTAGCACTGCGCTAGACTGTCGACAACGAACTAGGTTGAAAACGGCTCACGTGGATCGGGAGGATCTTCATGCTACATCTCGCCGTCTTCGGTGCAGGGCGCATCGGGCATGTGCACGCGACGAACGCTGCAAGCCTGCCCTCCGTGCGAGTACGCTATCTCGTCGATCCCATCGAGAGTGAGGCCCGGTCGGAGCTTGCGGCAAGCGTCGGCGCGGACATCGTCGAGGCTGGGCAGGTCTTTGCCGATCCGTCGGTTGATGGCGTCATCATAGCGAGTTCGACGGACACGCATGCCGCTCTGCTGATCGAGGCCGCGCGTGCCGGCAAAGCCATCTTTTGCGAAAAGCCTGTGAGCCTCGATTTCGCGACGGTCGAGACGGTCACCGATGCGGTGGAGCGTTCGGGCGTGCCCTTCCTGCTTGCCTTCCAGCGCCGTTACGATCCCGATTTCCGCTTCGTGCGGGGTCGCATTGCGGGCGGAACTGCTGGACCGCTTGAACATATCGTCATGCACACGCGCGATCCCGCGCCGCCGCCCCGCGCCTATATAGAGCGATCAGGCGGCATGTTCCGCGATCAGGCAATCCATGACTTTGACATGGCGCGCTACCTACTAGATGAGGAGATCATCACCGTCTACGCCGTCGGCAATTGCCTCATCGACCCTGAGATCGGCGCAGCCGGCGATATCGATACGGCCATGATCACGCTGACATCTGCATCCGGGCGCTTGGTCCAGATGATCAACTGCCGCCGTGCACCTTTCGGTTATGATCAGCGTCTTGAAGCGCTGTGCGCCCATGAAGTGCTCTATGTCGAGAATCGCCCGCAGCGCGGGGTCCTCATCGCCGATGCCGATGGCTTCCGAGCCTCCCCGCCGATGAACTATTTCATCGAGCGTTTCTCGACGGCTTATCGTGCCGAGATGTCCGCCTTCATCGACCTCATCCGCACCGGCACGAAACCGCTGGCGACTATCCGCGACGGGCTGGAGGCACAACGGATCGCGGAAGCCGCCGTGAAATCCGTCGCCACAGGACTGCCCGTCCACATCGGCTCCAAGTGGCGGCCCTGATGGGGGCGCCCATGACCCTGTCCTTCAAACGGAGACCAAGATGAGATCTCAAAACCTTTCGGCACTTCCATCTGGCGTCCGCCTCGCCGTGAGTCCCTTGTCATGGACCAATGATGTACTGGAGGATCTTGGCGCCGACATTCCGGTCGAGACCTGCCTCGATGATGCGGCTCGTGCCGGCTATGAGGGGGTCGAACTTGGCCGTAAGCTGCCACGCACGACGGAGGCACTGGCACCCCTGCTCGACCCTCGTGGGCTTGCGCTTGCCTCGGGCTGGCATTCCGGCCGGCTTGCCGAAGGCAGCGTCGAAGACGAGCTTGTCGCCGCCGCCGCCCATGCCGATCTGCTGCGCGCCATGGGATCGACCGTCATGGTCTATGGCGAGACGGCCATGATGACGCCGGGCGCACCTCTCGATGCGCCAATGTCGAAGAGGCGGCATCTCCAAGGCGTTGACGTTGCGGCCTATGCGGCGAGGTTGACCGATTTTGCCCAAAAACTCGGCGGTGCGTACGGCCTGACGCTTGCCTATCATCATCATCTGATGATGGTCGCCGAGACGTTCGACGAGATATCCATGATCTTCGACGCAGCAGCGCCGTCGGTCGGGCTTCTTCTCGACACGGGCCATGCGGCGGCGGCAGACTTTGCCTACCCTCGACTGATCGAGCGCTTCGGCGACCGCATCGTTCATATCCACCTGAAGGATGTCCGCGCACCGGTGCTTGCTGCGGTTCGCGACCGTGACCTGAGCTTCAACGAAGGCGTGCGGAGCGGCATGTTCACCGTGCCGGGCAATGGCAGCCTCGATTTCGCGCCACTGGAGCGCTTCGTCCGGGAGAGCGGCTATCGCGGATGGCTTGTGATCGAGGCGGAGCAGGATCCGGCGATCGTGCCGCCCCTGCCGGCCGTCACTGCGGGCTTTCACCATATCCTTGCGCAGTTTTCGGCCTGATGGCCGCATTGAGGACAACGACGATGCCTAAGAAGACGCTGAATATTGGCCTGATCGGCTCCGGCTTCATGGGGCAGGCCCATGCCGACGCCTATCGTCGCGCGGCGATGCTCTACCGGGATTTGCCGGCGATCCCGCATCTAAGCATGCTCGCGGACGTCACAGGCGAGCTTGCGGCGGATGCAGCCAACCGCTTCGGCTTCGAGCGGAGCACCGGCGACTGGCGGACCCTCGTGACCGATCCCGAAATCGATGTGGTCGACATCACCTCGCCCAACGCGATGCACCACGAGATGGCGCTCGCCGCCATTGCCGCGGGCAAGCATGTCTATTGCGAAAAACCGCTCTCGGTGACGCTGGCGGAGGCCGAGGAAATGGCGGAGGCGGCCCGCAGGCAGGGCGTGAAGACCATGGTCGCCTTCAACAACGTCAAGACGCCTGCCGCCATGCTCGCCAAGATCATGATCGACCGCGGCGATATCGGCACGCCGATGCGGTTTCGCGGATGGTTCGATCAGGGCTTCTTCAACGATCCGGACCTGCCGTTTTCCTGGCGATGCACCCGCAAGGAGGCAGGCTCCGGAGCGCTTGGGGATCTGGGAAGCCACGTGATCTCGGTGGCGCAATATCTGGTCGGCGATATCGAGCAGGTCATCGCGCAGTCGCAGACCTTCTTTCCGACACGGCCTGTGCCGCAGGGGGGGTCCGGCTACGGCGCAACGTCGAATAGGGATGCGCGACGCGCGGCCGTGGAGAATGAGGATCAGATCCAGACGCTGATCCGCTTCAGGAATGGCGCCGGCGGCACGATCGAGGCCTCGCGGGTCGCCGCCGGCAAGGTGTTCGGCATCTACTGGGAGGTGTCCGGCACCGAGGGCACGATCATCATGGATGGCGAGCGCTTCAACGAGCTGAAGATTTCCCGTTTCACCGATCCGAAGCCGGACCGCGGTTTCAAGACCATCCTTGCCGGAAGCCAGGTCCCGCAGTTCGGCGCCTTCTTTGGTTTCGACTTCGCCGGCGGCGGGCTTGGCTATTTCGACGTCAAGGTTATCGAGGTGCGCGATCTCATCTTCGGTATCTGCAGCGGTGCGGACTGCTTCCCGAATTTCGACTTCGGGCTCGCCAATGAACGCATCATCGATGCGATGGAACGCTCGCTCGAGACCGAGACCTGGCAGACAATTGCCGGCTGAGGCGAACGTTACGAGAAGGAGAAGCGCCATGTCTTTCCCCGAAACACTGCCCTTGCCCCGGACGCGACCGCCGATGGAGGCCCCGCCAATGCGCTGGGGCATTCTCGGCTTAGGATGGATCGCCGCAAAGTTCGTCGAGTCGGTTCAGGCGCAGACGCGCCAGACGATCGCGGCGGTCGGCTCGCGGTCGCCCGAGGCCGCCGAAAGGTTCGCGGCGGCCTGGCAGGTGCCGCGCGCCTATGGCAGCTACGAAGCGCTCGTGGCTGCCGACGATATCGACATCATCTATGTCGCGACCCCTCACAACCTGCACCATGAGCACGCACTCTTGGCGATCGCGGCCGGAAAACACGTGCTCGTCGAGAAGCCGGTGGCGCTCAATCATGCCCAGGCAGCGGAGATGGTGGCCGCCGCGCAGGCCAAGGGCGTGTTCTTCGCCGAGGCGCTCTGGACCTACTTCCTCCCGAAATTCGACGTGATCCGCCAAGTCCTCGATGCGGGCGTCATCGGCGACATCCTGTCCGTCTATACGGAATATGGCGAGTATCTGCCACGCGAGCATCGGATCTTCGATGCGACGCTTGCCGGCGGGCCGCTGCTCGATCTCGGGACATATCCTGTTTCGCTCCTGGCAAAGCTTCTCGGCACGCCGGAGCGCATCGTCGGTCTCGCCACGCCGGACCCGGCAGGTGTCAACGGTCAGCTCGCCGTGGTCGTTTCCAACGCGCACGGTGCGCTTGGCACCATGGCGACCTCGCCCTACGGTTTCAGCCCGACGAACGCGGCGATCATGGGCAGCCGCGGCACGATCCGGTTCGAGACGGAGTTTCACCTGCCGGGCAGTTTTGACGTCTGGTCGCTCGACGGCACCCGCCGCCTTCGCTACGAGGAGCCGAGGGGCGCGCATTTCGAGGGGCTGTTCCACGAAGCCGCCGAGATCGCCTGGGCGATCTCGGAAGGGAAGCGGGAGACCGCCTGCCGACCGGTTGAAGCATCGCTTTCCACCATGCGGCTGCTCGACGGCATACGGCACGCGCTCGGTATCGACTTCACGCAGGCAGGGCTGGTGGAGTAGGCTTCCGTCACCCGCCGGTGGTCTGCAACGACGCATGAATGCCGTTCGCCAGGGCGTCGCCGAGTACGATGCCCGCCGTCACGCGTGACAAGGCGTCTCTGCCGGCACCGGCGAGATCGAAACGAATGGTGGCGAGTGCTGCCGTGGGCGACAGTGGCGTGTCGGTCATGCAGACGATCGGTATCTGCCGATCTCTGATGGTCACGACATGAGCGGCGAGCGCGCTGCTGGACGGGGCCGTCTCCAGGATGACGGCCGCATCGCCGCGCCTTGCAAGGACGAGGATGTCGGTTGCGGAGACCATGTCGGTCAGCAGGATCGCCCGGATGTTCATTGCGACAAGACGCCGGTGGAAGAAGCTTGCGAACGGCAAAGCGTCTTTGTCCGCGAGAATGAAAACGCTATCCGCCGTCGACAGCATGCCCGACGCAGCCCTGATGTCGGCAAGGCGGATCGTCTCGCCCATCGCGTCGAGCGACATGCGGCAGGCCTCGACCGTCTCCTGAATGGCGTTCCGGTCGTCGCGGGCGGGGCCAGTCTCAAATGCAGCATGAGATGCGGCCTTGGAGACGATTCTCGCGCGTCCCGCCTGCTGGAACACCGACTGAAGATCGCTGAACCCGCTATATCCGAGTAACTGCCCAAAACGGACGAGCGTCGACGGCGAAACACGCGCAGCTTCTGCAATCGATGCGACGGTGCCGAACGCAATGTCGTCGGGATGGTCGACGGCATAATGGGCAAGCGTCGCGATCCGCTTGGGAAAGTCTGCGTGCCGCGCCAGCATCAGGGCTTTGAGCGTATCGAGATCCCGCGGACGGTCGTCCTTGTCAGTCAATCGGGGTTCTGGAAGCGAACGCGCGGAGTCGGACGCCCGACGACTTTGCGGGACGGGGTCCAGGCGACCGGTCATAGATTACCCGTCACGAATTGAGCGACACCTGCGCCGAACGACCAGTCCTCGTCACCGTTCTCGACGAAAGACACCATGAGATCGGACGACGGAACGCCGCATTTCTCGGCCAGCTGATCACCAAGGCCCTGATAGAATGCGAGCTTTTCGGGTCTCGGCCTCGGCCGCGAGACGACTTCGATCAGGACGAAACGATCGGTTCGTGTAAAGCCGAGGCCCGTGTCCAGTGCGCGGAAATGGGTGTCTTCATGTTCGAACACGATCTGGTAGCGATCCCGTTCCGGCACATGAAACGCGTCCAGCATGACCGCGTGCACCGTGTCGAGGAGACGCTTGATGTCGGCCTCCGACCGGCCCTTGCGGATGTGCAGCTTGATCAGCGGCATGAAACGTCCTTTCGGCTGGCAGCGGTTAGGCCTTCGTATCGCGGTCGATGATCCACTGGACAGCGGGATCGGGGATGAACCGCCAATTTCGCCGCGGGCCGGCCATGACGTTGAGATAGTACATGTCGAAGCCATAGGGCGCGCCGCAGGGGTGGTGGCCGCGTGGCACGAGGACGACATCGTGCGACGTCACCGCCATCGTCTCGTCGAGCGTGCCGTCTTCCGTGTAGACCCGCTGGACGCCAAACCCCGTGTCAGGATCGAGCCTGTGGTAATAGGTCTCTTCCAGATAGGTGATCCGCGGAAAATCGTCCTCGTCGTGCCGATGGCTCGGATAAGAGGACCAGTTGCCGGCGGGCGTGAAGACTTCGGTCACGAGCAGGCTGTCGCAGTCGTCGTCGGCTTCCATCGCGATATTGTTGATGAAGCGCTGGTTCGCGCCGACCCCGCGCGGGGTGAGCGTGATCCGGTCCGGCCCGATGCGGTGGGCCTTGTGGCCGCCCTTTCCCGGAGCCAGGCAGACGGCGATGGTGCACTCCGTGGTCGCCTCCGCCTGCCATGTCTCATTGTTCGGCACATAGAGGCAGTGCGGCGGCGTGCGCTCGAAGACGTTCATGCGATCGCCGAGTTCGCCCCAATCCGTGCCCGCCGCCTGAAACTTTGCCTTGCCCTCCACCATCACCAGAATAGCTTCCATGGAACCGGTCGCCTCGCCGATCGTATCGCCCGCGCGCAGGCGGTAGAGGCTGAAGCCGACATAACGCCAGCCGGCCGATTGCGGCGTGATCTCGTGGACCTTACCGTGACTGCCAAAGGGCCGGCGCCGAAGCATGCTCATCGCTCTTGCCCTCCTTATTCTGCTGACGTCGCGGAGGATGTGTCGAGACCAACGTCACGAGACATCGCCTTCAGAGCTTTCAGGCCCATGTTCTGGTAGAGGAACGGCTCCCGAACGGCACTGTCCTGCTCCGCCTCGATGACGAGCCAGCCCGCATAGCCGTGCTCTGCGGCGATCTTCAGGACGGGCTCGAAGGCGACGCAGCCTTCCGGATCACCCGGCACGGTGAAGACCCCGAGCCGCACGCCATCGAGAAACGACAGGTTTTCGGAGCGGACGCGGGTCATGATCTCGGGCCGGATGTTCTTGGCATGAATGTGCGTGACGCGGTCCATGTATTTCCGGGCGACGTCCTGCGGGTCGGTACCGCCGAACGTGCAGTGGCCCGTGTCGAGGAGAAGGCGCGTGTGGGCCCCGGCCATGCTCATGAAGCGATCGATATCGGCAGCGCTCTCGATGATCGTGCCCATGTGATGGTGGTAGCCCATCTTGACGCCCTGATCGGCGGCATGCCGGGATAGCGCCTCGTACCCTTGCGAAAACCGTGTCCACTCGGCATCGGTCATGATGGGTCGGTCGTTAACCGGCGTGCCCTCGCTGCCGTGGACGGTGTTGGAGCATTCGCAGGCATTGATGTGGTCGCCGCCGGCGGCCCTGGTCATGTCGATGAAGGTCTGCAACGCGGCCATCTCGGTCTCCAGGTCGTTGACGAGGAGGTTGGTGGAGTGCCATCCGCCGACGAAGCGCAGGCCGAACGCGCCGAGCGCTTCCTTCAGGGCGCCGCCCTCGTTCGGCATCTTGTGGCCCTTCTCGATGCCGTCGAAGCCGATCTTGCGGCAGTCCGACAGGCAGTCCTCAAGCGTCAGATGCGCGCCGATCGTCTGATCGTCGTCGTTCGACCAGGCAATGGGGTTGGTTCCGTAGAGTATCATGGTCGTTCCTTCCGGCCTGTCGAAATCTCAGTTGATGCGCTGGCGCGCAGTGTTGGCCTCGTAGTGCGCGCGGGCGCGCGCGAGCTTCTCGGTATCGCCGACCGCGGGAACGGCGACATCCCACCAGGCGCCGCCGATGCCCGGACCGGTTTCCGCCTCGGTATCGATGACGATCACGGTTGGGATCTGGCGATCGCGCGCCAGAACGATCTCGCTTTCGAGGGCAGCGATGCCATCGACCTTGACCGCATGTGCGCCCATCGAGCCGGCATGCGCCACGAAGTCGATCTCGGGCTGCACCTCGATGTTGCTGTCCTTGTACATATTGTTGAACTCGGCACCGCCGCACTCCTGCTGGAGCCGGTTGATGCAGCCGTAACCACGGTTGTCGGTGAGAACGATGGTGAAGGGCACCCGCATCATGACGGCGGTTGCCAGTTCGGAATTCGCCATCATGTAGGAGCCGTCGCCGACGAAGCAGACGACCTCCTTGTCCGGCGCCGCCAGCTTGATACCAAAGGCGCCTGCGACCTCGTAGCCCATGCAGGAGAAGCCGTATTCCATGTGATAGCCGCCTGCGGCCGCCCGCCAGAGGATCTGCAGGGCGCCCGGCATGGTGCCGGCTGCGCACATGGCAACCGTCTGCGGCCCGGCAACCCGCTGCACCGCCCCGATGACCTGGGCATCGGACGGCAGGACATTGGCGCTCGCAGCCTCCGGTGCAGCCGTCACCTGATCCGTCGCCTTGAACCAGGCGTCACGCCCTGCGAAATCCGGATCGGCAAAGCGGTGCTCGCCGAGCCCCTTCGATATCCGCTCCAGCGCCACTTTCGCGTCGGAGACCAGCGGGATTGCACCATGCTTGGCCGCGTCGTAGCCGGTGAGGTTGATGGAGACGAGCTTGCGGTTTGCCTTGCCGAAGATGGTCCAGCTTCCCGTCGTGAAATCCTGGAAGCGCGTTCCGACGCCCAGGATCAGGTCGGCCTTCGCCGCGATCGCGTTGCCGCAATCCGTGCCCGTCACCCCCGGCGAACCGAAGTTGAGCTTCTCCTCCCAGTCGATCGCGCCCTTGCCGGCCTGCGTCTCGACGACGGGGATGTTGTGCTTTCGGGCAAATGCCAAGAGGTCAGCGTCGGCACCCGAATAGAGCACGCCGCCGCCGGCAACGAGCACGGGGTTCTCGGCCGCCTTCAGCGCCGCCACCACATCCTCGACCTCCCGCATGTCCGGCTCCGGCCGCCGGATGCGCCATGTCTTCGTGTCGAAGAAGGACAGCGGATAGTCGTAGGCCTCCGCCTGAACGTCCTGGCAGAAGGCGAGCGTGACGGGACCGCAGGTGGCCGGGTCCGTCATGACCTGGAGGGCCCGCGGCAGTGCGGTCAGAAGATGCTCGGGCCGGGTGATCCGGTCGAAATAGCGGCTGACCGGACGGAAGCAGTCGGTGACGCTCATCGTTCCGTCGTCGAAATCCTCGATCTGCTGGAGAACCGGATCCGGCCGGCGATTGGCAAAGACGTCGCCGGGAATGAAGAGGACCGGCAGGCGGTTCACATGGGCGAGCGCTGCGGCCGTCACGAGATTGGTCGAGCCGGGGCCGATGGACGAGGTTACCGCCATGGCTTTCCGGCGGCGCTTCGTCTTGGCATAGGCGATCGCCGCATGCGCCATCGTCTGCTCGTTCTGTCCGCGCCATGTCGGCAGCTTCGCACCGATCCCATGCAAGGCCTCGCCGATACCGGCGACGTTGCCATGGCCGAAGATCGCCCAGACGCCTTCGATGAAGCGGTCTCCCTCTTCGGTCATCTGCACGGAAAGCCAGCGGAACATGGCTTGCGCCGCGGTCAGTCGAACGGTGTCGATCATGTCAAAGTCCTCCCTGCGACGAAACCGCCGCATCATTGTCCTGCGCCACCGCCCGCGCCGTGTCCCAGAGGACGCAAAGGCGGCGATAGCGGGCCTGCATATCGGCAACGGCATCCGCATCTGTGGTCGCGCCTACAAGCCAGTCTCGGGCCGCCTGGCCAAAGATCGTTCGTCCCACGGCAAAGCCCTTCACCAGCGGGAAGCTGGCGGCAACCTTGAAGCTGGCCGCCAATTCGTCCTCCGGCGCATCAAGCCCGAGCACGACGATGCCGCGTGTATTCGGATCGTTGTCGGTGATGGCGGTGCAGGCATTCTCCCAGGCAACGCGGCTCGCCATCGGCTCCAGCTTCCACCAGTCGGGATGGACGCCGATCTCGTAGAAGCGGCGGATCAGCGTGGCGTTGGTGTCATCATTCACAGGGCTGACTTTCGACGGAATGATCTCCAGCAGAAACTCCAGCCGGTTGCGCCGTGCGGCCGCAAAAAGTCGCCTGACCGTCTCCTCCTGCGCATCCCTGAGGTCGGTCGCATCATCTGGATGGCAGAAGCACAGCACCTTCACGACATTGTCGAGCGGCCACTCGTCGAGGCCCCCGAAATCAGGGCCGAGTTCCGGCTCGAGGGTCAGCGGACGCGATCCCGGCCACTCCACCGGGCGACCGATCCAGAGGCCGGTGCCGGATGCGGCCTGCAGAGCGCGCTTGCCCAAGCGGCTGTCGCAGAGAATGCCGTATCCCGGCTGATTGTCCTGCACGCCGAGCGCCGCCTGAAGGCAAAGCGTCTTGAAGTGGCCGATCTTGTCGGGCGTTGCCCCCGGCATGGCTTCCAGCT
This sequence comes from Rhizobium sp. Leaf384, assembly GCF_001424065.1. Classification (GTDB taxonomy): domain Bacteria; phylum Pseudomonadota; class Alphaproteobacteria; order Rhizobiales; family Rhizobiaceae; genus Ferranicluibacter. Next base: position 481,280 of record NZ_LMQE01000005.1, on the reverse strand, counting down.
GCATCCGGTGATCGAAGGCGAAGACGCGCATCGTCGACCAGTCCTGGTGCCGGTTCGTCGCCCAGTGGATCTGCTCAAGCTCAAGATCCTGACGCAGAGCCCTGGTCTTGACGCCGCGATCCAGGAAGAATGCGAGTTCTTCCAGCGAGGGATAGGCTGGCGTGCAGCCGTGGCGGCTGACGGCGAAGGCGCCGCAGGCATTGGCATATTGAAGGGCACGCGGCCATGCGGCATCCTCAAGCCAACCTTTGATGAGCCCGGACATGAACCCGTCGCCAGCACCCAACACGTTGAAGACCTCGATGGGGCAGCCGGGTCCGGTCTCTCCGTCATCGAGATGGTCGGGGATGTCGCCCGTGAAGGCGACGGCCCCTGCCGCACCGCGCTTGCAGACGAGCGTCGCGCGCGAGACGGCGCGCACCGCACGCAATGCAGCGAGGGTCTCCGTGGAGCCGCCCGCAATGTGGAACTCTTCTTCCGTTCCGACGATGAGGTCGAAGAGGTGCAGCGTCGATTGCAGCTTGGATGTGACGGCAGCACTTTCCACGAAGCGGCTTTCGCCGTCGCCATGGCCGGCAAGGCCCCAGAGATTGGGGCGGTAATCGATATCGAGCGCGGTCCGGGCCCTGTGCTTGCGGGCCAGTTCCAACGCTTTCAGAACGGCCTTTTCCGTATCGGGGTGGCTCAGATGCGTGCCGGTGGCAACGACGGAGCGCGCGCGGGCGATCAGGGCTTCGTCGATATCATCTTCGCAGAGGGCCATGTCGGCGCAGTTCTCGCGATAGAAGATCAGCGGGAATGTCTCCTCGTCGCGGATACCGAGAAGCACGAGCGCCGTCAGCCGCTCCGGATCGGTCGTCACACCCGTGACATCGACGCCTTCACGCGCAAGTTCCTCGCGAACGAAGCGCCCCATATGCTCGTTGCCGACGCGGGTGATCAGGGCGGACCGGAGGCCGAGCCGGGCGGTTCCTGCAGCCATATTGGTCGGCGAGCCGCCGATATATTTGCGGAACGACCCCATGTCCTCCAGGCGTCCCCCGATCTGGGCGCCGTAAAGATCGACGGATGATCGACCGATCGTGATGACATCCAGTGATTTGTTCATTTCATCCTCCGGCATGCGCCGTGGTTGCAGGACTGGACCATGCCTGCGCGGAAACGCAGACATGGAAATTCCAGGCATCAGAGCCGTGCCGACACGTAGGCGATGCTGTCGCGGACAGCCGTTTCCGGATCGTCAAGCGCGTGGACCTCTTCGGCGAAGGGCTCAAAGCTGAAGACCCCATCGAAACCGGCAGCAATCAACGCCTTGATCTGGGCCACGTTCTCCAGGCGGTCTGCGCCATCCACCAGCACGCGGTGCGCGTCGAGCATGTCGTCCACCGTCACCGCCGGATCGACCACGCCCGAAATGTGGACGAGACCCGTGCGGCTCGCAAAGAGCTCGGTTTCGCCGGCAAGGTGATGATGGAAGGTGTCATGAACCAGTCGGTAGACATTGCCGCCACCCGCCGCGTCGATGGCGCGCAACGCTTCCGCTTTCGTTCTCAGGGAGGAGATCGGGAACCCCAGAGGCTCGACCAGTCCCGTCAGGCCGCGCTCTTCAAGGATCGGCTTCATGGCGGAGAGGGACGCCACGAGATCATCGAACGAGACCTTTGTCCCGTCGTTCAGCGGGCACATGACAAGCGCCTTGGCGCCGCTCGCCGCAGCGTAATCCGCCAGAGCCATGGCCTTTGCCGGCAGATCACCCGACCAGACGTTGAAGGGGTAGAGCGCGTTGATCGAAAGGATCTCGACGCCGGCTTTTTCCGCCGCCGCCTTGACGTCTGCGGGGTCCAACGTGTGGACGACATCGGGGGTGTCGTTGCGGATTTCGACTTCCTTCAGGCCAAGCCGACGGGCGGTTGAGAAGAAATCGTCGAGCGAAAGTTTTGGAGCCGTGATGTGGTTGATGGCAAAACGCATGGGAGACCTCAGTTATACAGCGCCGGACGGGCGGGAAGATTGATGGCGATCGCGGCACCTTCGGCATCCTGCGCGCTGACGCAGGCATCCGATGTGATCGCGGCGACATAGCCGTCCCAGGAACTCGGGCCGGAGGCGGTGCCCTTCGCCGCTGCGTGGATGAAGTCCTGGAGCTCGACGTCGTAGCTGGCAATGAAACGGTCCTTCCAGTCGGTCAGGATTTCGCTCTGCTGGCGCGCACCGAGACGCATGGGAATGGCCATGGGGTCGGGCAAACTGGCGATCCCGTCCTCGCCGACGACCTGGCACTGGATGTCGTAGCCGTAGTGGCAGTTCACGAAGATCTCGACGTCGATGATCGTGCCCTTGGCAGTTTCCAGAATGACGATCTGGGGATCGCGGAGCTTGGCATGGCTGCGGGCGGAGGCCCGCGGAAAGAGGACACGAGCGGAGACATAGTCGTCGTCGAGCAGCCAGCGCAGCACGTCGATCTCGTGGATCATCGTGTCGTGGATCGCCATCGGGGTGACGTATTGCTCGGGAACGACGGGGTTCCGGTGGGCGGCATGAACCATGATCGGTGCACCGATCTGGCTGTCGACGACCTTCTTCAGGGCGACGTAGCCCGCATCGTAGCGACGCATGAAACCGACCTGCACCAAGCGTTTCCCATGAGCGACTTCCGCATCGACGATGCGCTTGCCGCCATCCGCCGTGGTCGCCAGCGGCTTCTCGCAGAAGCACGGCTTGCCGGCAGCGATGGCTGCGAGAACATATTGTTCGTGCGTCGCGCCCCAGGAGGTGACGAGGACGGCATCGACGTCCGGCGAGGCGATCAGCGCCTCGCCCGTGTCGAAAATGGCCGCATCCGGAGCGATGTCGGCCTTGACCGCTTCCGCCGAAGCCCGGTTGACGTCGCTCAGAGCGACGATCCTTGCGCCGCCGAGGACATGGTTGATGCGGCGCGCATGATCGCGCCCGATGGCGCCCGTGCCGATAACGCCAATTTTAACAGTCATTTCAGGCCTCGTTCCAGTATTTGGCGACGTAGCGCCGGGTTTCGTTGAGCATGAAGCGCGCGCTCTCATCGACGCGGTCTTCCCAGGCGAACACGCAGTTCGAAAGGACGCCGTCGAATTTCATGTCTGCGAGTGTCGCGAAGAACGTGTCGAAATCGATCTCGCCCTGCCCGATGTTGGTGTGCTGATGGACGCGCACCTTGGAACCCGGAGGGTTGACGATGTAGCGGAGCTCCGACGACTTGTTGTGGTCGTAGGTGTCGGCCAGCCGGACATGCACCAGATGCCCCTCCGTCGCGCGAAGATTGGCGACCATGTCCGGACCGTAGAAGAAGGTGTGCGGCGCGATGAACGATGCTTTGACGGACGGCGAGTTGATCGTCTTGATGATGTCGACGGCCGGCGCGATCTGCTCGATCCAGTCCTCCGGATGCGCTTCGAGCGACAGGACGAGGCCCTCTTTCTCGAGGAGGGGCACGAGGATATCCATGGCGCGGAAGAACTGGGCCTCGCAGGTTTCGGGACGATGCAGGCCCGAGCGGTCATTCAGGCTGCGGTCCGGCGATCCGCCGCGTCCGAACTCCGAGACGAGCATCGGACCATCCATATCGACCGCGATCTCGATGACGCGCTTCCAGTTGCCGATCGCGTTGTCCCACTCGTCCTGGTAAGGACTTGCCCAGCGATACATCGGCTGGAGCGTCGCAAGGCCGACACCGTGATCCTTCAGCGCCTTCTTGAAGCTGGCGACGCGCTCCGGATAGACCTTTGGCCTCGTCCACCAGGAGAGAAAATCCGGCCGCGGGGACAGTTCGACGTAATCGTAGCCGAGATCGGCGACCTTCCGGCAGGTGTCCTCCAGCGACAGGTGCCGGAACATGTGGGGGTCGAGGGTGTGTTTCATGGGGTGCTTCTCCGGGCCGCTGTCGTTTCACTTGTAGGTCGCCATGTTCTCAGGCGTGACGAGTTCGAAGGGCACCCACAGGGCCTTCTCGGTCGACTTGCCCGAGGCCATCGCGACGGCAGTCTCGACAGCGATTTCCCCCTGCTTGGTGGCATTCTGAAAGACCGTCAGGTCGAGATCGCCGGATGCCAGGGCCGCCAGGCCGTCCGGTGTGGCGTCGATCCCTGCAATCACGACGCTCTTCATGTCGATGCCGGCCGACTTCAGGGCCTGCGCGGCACCGATGGCCATCTCGTCGTTGTTGGCGATGACAGCATCGAACTGCGTGCCTGCGGTCAGCCAGGACGCGGTGAGATCCTGCGCCTGGGTCCGGTTCCAGTTGGCGGTCTGCTTCTCGACGATCTCGATCTTGCAGTCGGGCCGCGCGAACACGGCTTCGACATCCTTTGTCCGGGTCAAGGCGGCATGGTTCTCGAGAGGGCCCATCAGGATGACGGCCCGACCCTTGCCGCCCATCAACTTGCAGGCTGCGTCTGCTTCCATGGTCCCGGAATCAAGCTCGTTGGAGCCAACGAAGGCGGTGCCATCCGGAAGGCCGCTCTCAAGCTCGGCGGGTGGATGGTTGACGTAGACGAGCGGAATCTTGGCGGTACGCGCCGCCTGCGTGATCGCAGCTGTCGCATCTCCGTCAACCGCATTGACGATGATCGCGTCGACGCCGTTGGCGATGAAGTTCTCCACCTGGCTGAGCTGCTTGGACGGATCGAGCTGAGCGTCTTCGGTCAGAAGCTCAATCGTCGTGTCCTTCGCTGCGCCGGCGCGGATGCCGTTCAGCAGGATCGTCAGAAACGGATTGTCGAAGGACGTCATGGACACCGCAACCTTCGTCTCGGCGAATGCCGGCGCTGCCAGAAGGCCAGGCGTTAGAAAAAGGCAAAGTGCGGTCGTGATCAGGAGCTGTCTCATGGGAAGTCTCGCTAATTGATGGTCGATGGGTGGCGATGTTGGAGGACGGGAGGCATGTCTGCTTCCGAAGACGTCTCCTGGTTTCAGGCCTTCTTCACGCGCTTTCGCTGGCGATAGACGTCGGCCACGACGGCAGCGACGATGATGATGCCCTTGAGCATTTCTTGGTAATAGGCATCGAGCCGGAGGAACGTGAACCCCGAGATGATGACCCCGAAGATGACCATGCCGATCATGGTGCCGAGGATGGAGCCGCGACCGCCGGACAGGGAAACGCCGCCGATGACGGCCATGGCGATGGCATCGAGCTCATAGCTCGTCCCCATGCCAGCCTGGGCGGTGAGGCCGCGGGAAGCGACCACGATGCCGGCCAGCGCCGAGAGAAGTCCCGCGACCGCATAGACCTTGACCGTGTGACGCTCGACGTCGATGCCCGAGACGCGCGCTGCCTGCTTGTTTGCGCCGATGGCATAGGTGAACTTGCCGTAACGGGTGTAGCGCAGGACCACATGCATGATGGCGGCGACGATGAGAAAGATCAGGACCGGTGCGAGCCCCTTGCCGATCGCCGCAAAGCTGTCCGTGGGAAAGCTGATCGGCTGACCTTTGGTGTACCACTTCGCAAAGCCCCGTGCGGTGACCATCATACCGAGCGTCGCGATGAACGGCGGAATACGCGAGTAAGCGATGAGGAGCCCGTTGATCGCGCCGCAGATGACGCCGACCAGGAGCCCGGCAATCACGGGCACGATGACCGGAAGATCCGTCAGCCCTGGATAGAGCGCCCGCTCGAAGGTGCCGACCTGGGCCAGGCTCATGGAGATCATCGCCGTTGCCCCGACGATCGAGCCGGAACTGAGGTCGATGCCGTCGGAGATGATGACCTGCGTGACACCGATCGCGATGATGCCGATCACCGACACCTGCAGGATCATGATCGAAAGTCTTTGCGTATTGCCGAGGAAGCTCTGCCCCTGCAGCATCCAGCCGAGAATCTCGAACGTCAGCGAAATCCCGACAAGCACGAGAAGGATCGTCAGCTCGGGCGGAACGCGCCGCCGCGTCTGCTGCAGCTTGGGAACCGGTTGCGTGATGGTGTTCATGTTCGCTGTCTCCTCCCACGATGCACGACTAGCGCGCAGCGAGGTCCATGATCTTGACTTGAGTGGCTTCGGCGCGGTCGAGCACGCCGGACACGCGACCTTCATGCATGACGACGATGCGATCGCTCATACCCAGCACCTCCGGCAGTTCCGACGAAATCATCAGCACCGCGACCCCCTCCGCCGCGAGACCGGTAATGAGCCGATGGATTTCCGACTTTGCCCCGACATCGATGCCGCGCGTCGGTTCGTCGAGGATGAGGATGCGCGGCTTGGTCAGGAGCCAGCGGGCGATCAGCAGCTTCTGCTGGTTACCGCCCGAGAGGTTCTCGACAGTCTCGTAAAGGTTCGGTGTCTTCACCCTCAACTGGCGCGCCATGTCCTCGGCAAGCTTGGTGACGGCGGATTGATCGACGAAACCGCCCTTGACGTGCGAACGTGTGATCAGCGCCGACTGAATATTCTCCAGGCAGTTGAGGCTCAGGAAGCAGCCCGTCTCCTTGCGATCTTCGGTCAGGAAGGCAAAGCCCTGCGCCATGGCAGCGCTCGGGCTGCCGATCGTCACGGGCGTTCCGTCGACAAGGATCTCGCCGGATGTGGCCGGCGTCACCCCGAAGATCGCTTCGGCGACATTCGAACGCTTCGACCCCACGAGCCCTGCCAGTCCCAGGATTTCGCCGCGCCGGAGCGAGAACGAGATGTCGTGGAACACCCCGGGAATCGTCAGATTGCGAACCTCGAGGATGACCTCGCCGATCGGGCACTCGATCTTCGGGAACATGTCGGTGATATCGCGCCCGACCATCATGCGGATGATGTCGTCGCGGTTGACGTCCTTCGACAAATGAGAGCCGACATACTTGCCGTCGCGAAACACCGTGAACTCGTCGGCGATCTCGAAAAGCTCGTTCATCTTGTGGGTAATGTAGACAATACCGATCCCGCGCTCGCGTAAGTCACGGATGATCGAGAAAAGGCCTTCGACCTCGCGATCCGTCAGAGCCGATGTCGGTTCGTCCATGATGAGGATGGAGCTGTCATAACTCACGGCACGAGCGATCTCGACCATCTGCTTCTGGGCGACGGTGAGCTCTGACACCTGGGCGCGCGGATCGAGCTTGATGCGGAGGCGGGCAAAGAGTTCGGCGGTCATCTCGGCCATACGGCCATGATCGATCAGACCGAAGCGGTTTTTCGGCTCACGCCGGATCCAGATGTTTTCGGCGACCGTCATCCAGTTCATCAGGGCCAGCTCTTGATGGATCATCGCGATGCCCTGTTCGAGCGCATCGAGCGGCGATTTCAACGTGACGACCTCGCCGCGCAAACGGATTTCGCCGGCATCGGGCTGATAGATCCCGGCGATGATCTTCATCAACGTCGATTTGCCGGCGCCGTTTTCCCCCATAAGGGCGTGAACCGTGCCGCGTCGAACGCGCAACTGGACATCATCGAGCGCGACGACGCCCGGAAACTCTTTGCGGATGCCCGTGATGGCGAGAAGACCATGGCGTTCCGTGTCTTCGATGACGCGCTTGATCGCTTCGGCAGTGCGGGGACTGACCATGTAGAAACCCTCCAGGATGGGGTCGGGGAAGGCGATGCCGCCTGCCCCTTTCGTCGCCGAGAGGATCAGTTCTTGGCCTGATAATCCTTGAGGTTCGACGGCGTGACGAGCTCGAAGGGGACGTAGCCCTTCTTCTCGACCGTCTCGCCGCTTGCCAGCTTCATCGCGGCATCCACCGCACCGCGACCCTGCCCGGCAGCGTTTTGGAAGACCGACACATCGAGGTCGCCTGCGGCCATGGAGGCTAAGGCGTCCTGGGTCGCATCAATCCCGGCGACAATGACATCGTCCATCGCGCGGCCTGAGGACTTCAGGGACTGAAGGGCACCGATGGCCATCTCGTCATTGTTGGCGATCACGGCATCGAACTGGACGCCGGCCGACAACCAGTTCGTCATCAGGTCGGCGCCTTGCGTGCGCGACCAGTTGGCGGTCTGTTCTTCAACGATCTTGATGAAGCTGCAATCGGGCGTCGCGAGAACGTCCTTGATGTCTTGCGTGCGCATGCGCGCCGCTTGGTTCGAGAGTTCGCCCATCATGACGACGGCTTTTGCCTCGGTCTTACCAGCAGCCTTCAGCCTGCGGCAGACTTCCTTGGTCTGGAGCGTGCCGGACTCCTTCTCGTCGGAGGCGACGAATGCCTGCTTCTCTGGGAGAGTGTCGACGTTCACAGGCTGGCGGTTGACGTAGACGAGCGGAATGCCGGCAGCAGCCGCAGCCTGGGACAGTGCGACAGTCGCATCGGTATCGACAGGGTTGACGATGATCGCATCGACGCCGGATGCCACGAAGTTCTGCACCTGGCTCAGCTGCTTGCCGACATCGTTCTGCGCATCTTCGATCTGCAGCGTAACGTCCTTCAGCCCCTTTGAATAGTCCGTCATGCCGTTACGGAGAACTGTCAGGAAGTTGTCGTCGAAAAGCGCCATCGAGACGCCGATGGTCTGAGCCGAGGCCGTCGTTGCGAGCATTGTTGCGAGCGCTGTCGCCAGGAAATATTTCTTCATCAGGTTCTCCTCCACTTTATTCGTTTTGCCGCCGTTACGCGGCTGTTTATAGGACACGCGTGTCCGGTGCCGCTGGCAGACCAGTGGCGGGAAACAAGGATCTTGTTGCGTAAGCGGTGAGCTCCTACCTCGTCACCGCAGGGGGACAATTCCGCAGTCGGCCCGGCGGGTCAACACGTCATGAGAGGGTTCAACTGTCATTCCTGATAGAAACGCTCGCGCACGGCTGACGTTTTTCTATCATTCCGTCACAGACTCTCAGGAACCCAGAGAAGCGCTGGAAAGAACCGCTGCCCGGGGCTTTCGGCCATGCCGTGCTCGATCGTATGTACCATCGTTGCAATCAGGTCGGAACAGAGTTCGACCAGAGGCGTCTGAAAAACGCCCGAGATCCGGCGTTCGAGCAGAGCCTGCCGCGACTCCGGCGTCAGTTCGTTGACGAGGCAGGCGATCTCCTCGGAGCGCTGGCTCTCCTTCAGCGCTTCGATGGCGCCCTCCATGCCGCCGCCCATGCAATAGACGCCGACGAGATCGGGATGGTGCGACAACGTTTCCATGAGGAGCTCATAGGTCAGCCGCCGGGTTTCCAGATTGATATGGGCATCGAGAACCTGAAATTGCGGCGCGAACTCGCGCATGTAGGCGCGAAAACCCATTTCGCGAAGCGAGTGTCCATGAAATCGGTGGCCGCCGAGAAACAGGACGACTTTTCCCGGCGAGGACGAGAGCTTGGAGATCATCCAAGCCGCACTGCGGCCGACCTTCATATTGTTGGTCCCGAGATAGGCCTCGCGCACTCCCTGCGCCAGATCGGTCAACAGCGCGAATGTCGGGATGCCCTTGGCCTTGAGCGTCGAGACAGCAGCCGTCACGTCGTAGTGATCCGGCCCAGTCACAGCGAGAGCCGAGACCTTGCCAGCCATGCCGTGCATCAACTCCGACAGCTCGCTTGGCTCGCCCGAAACAGCATAGCTGATCGTCAAGCTGATATGACGATCCTTCACGGCTGCTGCCGCCACGTTCAGCTGTGCCGCAAATGCTTGATAGAACGGTTGCCGCTCCTTCCGCAGGATGATGCCGAACCGATAGGACGGCAGATCGGCCATCATGCGCTGACGGATAATCTTGGCACCGTGAAAGCCCAACGTCTCGGCCGCTTTATAGACCTTCCGAGAGGTCTCTTCCCGGACAGGGAGACGACCGTTCAAAACGCGGTCGACCGTCGCGATGCTCAATCCGGCGGCCTTTGCGACATCGGCGATGGTGGGACGTTTCATAAGACATCTCGAATGATCGAACCTTTACAGAATGACATTATAACCGCCATCGATCCAATCATTGTTGATGTCTCACCCTATTCTCATTTGTTAGCTCGGAGCGCAGCGATATGGGGCTACCTACGCCCTGATGGGATGTGAAACACGGCACGCGTCGCGACTGAAAATTATTTCCGCGGAGCACATACTCTTGGCTCCAACGCCTTGAACGGATTCGGACTAGCGACCGTATCGGCATTGGTGAGCTATGAAACTGCTCACGAGTTACGCAAGAACAACAATTGCTAATCCGCGCATGCGCTGAGGATCCCGGCGAGCGACCAGCCAGGTTTCGATCGTTCCGGCTGCGGCAAAAGCCTGCTGCACGATTTGGGGCGCTAGATCGATGTCGGGCAGGCTGCCGAGGCCAAGCGGGCCCGTGGCGAAGAGCCCCGCGCCATGTCCGCTACGTCCGTCGTCCGGCCCGCCGTATCGACGGCGATGCTGAGATCGAGTTCGTCGCGAGCCAGCAGACCATCGCGCATGGGACCGCGCATCAGCGGAAAATCGACCGCGGCCGGTCGCAGACGACAATCGATCAACGCCTTTACCGTCAAAACCTCGATGCCGGCGGGCGTGGAGAGCAGACACCCTGGGGAACGATCTGCTCGGCGCGGGCCTTGCGTACCGTGATCGCGTCGACCGCTATGACGCGCCGCAGGGCCTATATTGCTTAAGCGGCAGGCGACTGCGGTGGCTGTCGTCGATCGGCTTCACATGGCGCTTGAACGGGCGGCGCTCCCTGACGCTGAGGCCCCGCCAGAGCCCGTAGGCGTGGGTGCGGACATCGTTCATGATGTCGTGCTGGCCTCGCCGGCGTGCCGAGCCGCCTCGCGCAGATGGCGGAAGGCGCCGCCCAGCGTCCTCGGAAAGGGACGGTCGATCGTGGTCGTAGACACCGCTCCGACGCCCTGCGGTGCGTGGGGTTGCGGCGGGAAGCCGGAGGCCGACACCAGGGTGACGTATGAGGCCGAGCCGCTGGAGAGCGGATAGAGGGCGTGATCCGCATGCACGCTACCGCCGAGGACAGCCACGTGCTCCGGCTTTCCTGTGGGCGGCACAGTGGCCGCCGGGCGCAGACTGTAACCTGTCGCCAGAAACACCGCGTCGAAGACGACCGCATCGTCGTCGGCTCACCCGAGCGGAGCCGTACGAGCCCATCTGCGTTTCGCTGCACGACCGTCGCGACATCCTGGCGCAACTGGACGAGCACATCGGTTCGCGCCCGAAGGCAGGGTCATCGCCCACGACGGCGATCGTCGCCGTGGGCGGAAGCGATCGCAACAATTTCACGCTGACAGCAATGGCCAAAATCCGGACCCGACGACCGCAACATCATACTTCAAACCATACTCCATGCTGCTCATGCGGCATCGCAGGGACAGACCAAGCCGTCGTCGCCAAGGCAAGTTGGCGACCCGATGATGCTGTCGGCCGAGACCGTGAAACCCCAGTACCAGTCCAACCCAGGCGGAGGGCGCAGTAGGGCCATCAGGACTGGCTGACTTTCAGCGTGGGACGATGGTCGCCGGCGATCGTCTCTCCGAAAGGCCCCGTATTGATGGACGCCTCGCGGGCCTTGACGGGATGGGCCAGCGGCAGGTTCGGCAGAACCAGTTCACCGAAACGATAGGCTTCTTCAAGATGCGGATAGCCCGACATGATGAACGTATCGATGCCGATCTCGCGATATTCCTCCATCCGTGCCTTTACCTGGTCCGGATCGCCGACTAGGGCCGTGCCGGCGCCGCCGCGCACCAGCCCCACGCCGGCCCAAAGATTGGGGCTGACCTCCAGCTTGTCGCGCCGTCCGCCATGCAGGCGGCTCATGCGGCTCTGGCCGACCGAGTCCATGCGCTCGAACACTTTTTGCGCCGCGGCGATCGTATCGTCGTCGAGATATTGAATGAGCTCGTCCGCCGCCAGCCAGGCCGCTTCAGCCGTCTCGCGCACGATGACGTGCAGGCGGATGCCGAAGGTCACCTCGCGGCCCTCACGATCGGCGAGCGCCCGAACCTCGGCGATCTTCTTGGCGACGTCCTCCGGCGGCTCGCCCCAGGTCAGGTACTTGTCGATGGTGCGGGCCGCGACTTCCTGGCCGATGCCGGAGGAGCCGCCGAAATAGAGTGGCGGATGCGGCGTCTGGTAGGACGGGAACAGGACGCGTCCGTCCTCGATGTCGAAATGCTTGCCCTTGTGATTGACCGTTTCGCCTTGCAGCAGGGCCTTGTAGATGTGGAGGAATTCCTCGGTCACCTCGTAGCGCTCGGCATGCGCGAAGTGGATGCCGTCGCCCTTGTTCTCGATCGGATCGCCGCCTGTGACGACATTGATCAGCACGCGGCCTTCCGAAATCCGGTCGAGCGTCGCCGTCATGCGCGCGGCCAGCGTCGGCGACAGCAGGCCGGGACGCACGGCGATCAGGTATTTCAGCTTCTCCGTCAGTGGGGCCAGCGCGGACGCGACCACCCAGCTGTCCTCGCAGCTCTTTCCCGTGGGGATGAGCACGCCGTAATAGCCGAGCGAATCCGCTGCCTGCGCGACCTGCTGGAGATAGGCCAGATCGACATTACGGCCGCCGATGGTGGTGCCGAGATAGCGGCTGTCGCCATGGGTCGGCAGGAACCATAGGACGTTGATCTTTTCGGGCGCGGAAGTCATGGCGATGTCTCCAGAACGGATGGATGCTGAGCCCAGACCGTGCGGATATCCGCAGGTGCCGGGACGGAAAGGGATTGGTGAAGCGCGCTGCGCACCCTGGCGCGCGCCTGGTCGAAGGCAACACCGCTCCGCCGGTGCGGATAGGCGATTTTGATGTTGTCGAGGATTCGGCCGGGCCACGGCTTTAAGACGATGACGCGATGGGCAAGCGCCACGGCTTCATCGATGTCGTGGGTCACGAGGATCATCGTTGCCCGGGTTTGCGCCCAGATATCGAGGAGATGCTGCTGCAGCGTCTCCCGCGTCAGGGCGTCGAGTGCGGAGAACGGCTCGTCGAGCAACAGCACCTCCGGCCGGGTCACCAGCGCTCGGGCGATGGCGACGCGCTGGGCCTGCCCGCCCGACAGTGCCTTCGGCAGCCGGTCGCCATAGGCCTCGAGTTTGACGCGACAGAGCGCCTCCTCGATCCGCGCGGCCTGCTCCGCGCGCGGCATATGCGCGAGCCCGAAGCCGACATTGTCCCGGACACTGAGCCAGGGTAGGAGACGCGGCTCCTGGAAGATGAGGTTGATCAGCGGATGCGGCTCGTGAACCGCCTCTCCATGGATGCTGACTGTGCCGCTGGTCGGCGCATCCAGCCCGCTGATCAGCCGCAGAAGCGTGCTCTTGCCGGAGCCCGAGCCACCGATGATAGCCACGATCTCGCCGGGTGGTGCATCTAGCGTGAAGCCGGCCAGTGCCTGCACGCCACCGGCATAGGTCTTGCCGAGTCCTTTCAGCGCCAGCATCACAACCCTCCCCGGCTGAAATTGTCCTGCCAGGCGACGAGCGGCGCGGTGGCCTGCACCAGAATGGCGTCCGACAGCTTGCCGATCACCGCGAAGATCAGGATCGCCGCCATGATCTGGTCGGGCTTGCCCAGTTGCTGGCCGTCCACGAGCAGATAGCCGAGACCTTCGGAGGCACCCATAAACTCCGCGGCAACGACGAACATCCATCCGAGCCCGAGGCCCGCCCGCAGCGACACGATGAAGGCCGGCAGCACAGCCGGAAAGAGGATACGTCGCACGAGATCGAAACCGCTCAGGCGAAAGATCCGGCCGACCTCGACGATCTTGCGATCGACCGACAGCAGGGCCGTGGACACGCCGAGATAGACCGGGAAGAAGACGCCCGTCGCGATCAGCACCACCTTGGAGGTCTCGAAGATGCCGAACCAGAGAATGAACAGCGGCACCCAGGCGATCGAGGGAATGGCCCGCAACGCCTGAAGCGTCGGATCGACGACCGCATGCGCGACGCGGAAATAGCCGGTCAGGCTGCCGGCCAGCGCACCGGCGGCAGCGCCTGCGAGAAAGCCGAGCAGCACGCGCAGACAGGTTGAGACGATGTGATCGACAAGCTGCCCGGCCGTCCAGAGATCAACCAGCGTGGTGAGAATGCGCGACGGCGGCGGCACGAGCCTTCCGCTTGCAAAACCGCTGTCGACGGCGATCTCCCAGAGGAGAAAGGCACCGACCGGCAGAGCGACAGCCGTAGCGAAGCGGATCAGCACGCCGCCCCACCGACCACTCGAAAGACCGGCAGGCCGATCCGGCCGAGCCGGCGCATCCGATCCGGCTGCTGCCCGTGACGGCCCGTCGATGGCGCCCGATGCGACATCCGACACGGACCCTGCCTTAAGCGCATTTCCGGCCTTGAGCGCGTTCATCGTCATTACTGGATCAAATCCTGACTGAAGCTCGGATCGATCAGATCGGCCACCGTCTTGACGATGTCGGCATCGGGGGCAAGAACGCCTGCTTCCTGAAGCGCCAGCCCTGCCTTGGTGATGGTCTCCGCCTGGACGTCGCCGATGCGGGAGGTCGATAGATCCGTGCGCTCCAACTGACGATCGATGACGGCGTCGGGCAGTTTCGCCGCTTCGATCAACGCCGCCTTCAGCGCGGCCGGATCGGCCAGCGCCTGCTTGCGCGCCTGTTCATAGGTTGCAAGAACCCGTTTCACGATATCCGGATGCTCGGCGGCAAACGTTTCGGTGGTGTTCAGCACGCCCCAGCTGTTGTTCTCCGGCTTGCGATAGAAGAGCTTTGCGCCCTCCTCCACTTCGGCTGCGGCCATCAACGGATCGAGACCCGCCCAGGCATCGACATCGCCGCGGCTGAGCGCGAGCCGCCCATCGGCATGCTGCAGGAGCACAAACGTCACGTCTTTCGAGGTCAGTCCGGCATCGGCGAGCGCCCGCACGAGAAACACATGCGGATCGGTGCCCCGCGTGACGGCGACCGTCTTGCCCTTGAGATCGGCAACGGTCTTGATCGGTGAATCCTTGCCCGTCACCAGCGCGGTCCATTCCGGTCGCGAATAGACATAGATGGATTTGACGGGATTGCCGTTGACGCGGGCGATCAGCGCCGCCGCACCGGCCGTCGATCCGAAATCGATCGACCCGGCGTTCAGATATTCCAGCGCCTTGTTGGAGCCGGCCGACTGCACCCAGCGGATGCTGATCCCGTGCTTCTCGAACGCCTTTTCGAGCAGCCCTTCCTTTTTGAGGAGAAGGCTGACCGGGTTGTAGGTCGCCCAGTCGATGCGGATCTCCGTCACATCGGCCGCACGTGCGCCGGTGATGGCCGCGGCAAGCGCCACGCCTGTTGCAAGGCCGAAGGCCAGAAGTTTTCGCGCGATCATCGCCATACCGTCACCCGTCCTCTTCAAGTCAGCCCTACGCCGGGAAGGGTGGAAGGTAGAAATTACGCTCGTCGCAAAGAAGGAATGGCTTTCCATAATCCACTAAATCCGTAGAATTTATTTATTTGCGCTGCGCGTCCCTTAAAGCGAGACTGTGCGCTCTCGAATGCCATGGAACGGGATCCCTTCATGACGATCAACAACGTGCGCCTGTCCACGGCGGTTCAGGCAGGTGCGGTAAAAGCTGATACCGTTGACGCAGGCAGGGTTGATGCGGGAGCGCCCCTTGCCGGCTCTAAGGTCGTCGAGCGCAAAACAATCGCCATCATCGGCGGCGGCTTTTCCGGGGCTGCGGTCGCCTATAACCTTGCGGGACATCCCGACATCGCCTTTCAAACCGACGTCGTCGTCTTCGAACCGCGTGCGGAGATCGGCCGCGGTCTTGCCTATGATACCGCCGATCCGGCGCACCGCATCAATGTGCCTGCGGCCCGCATGAGCCTTCGCCCTGATGCGCCCGAGCATTTCTCCGCTTGGCTGGCGCGCACGGACGCCGCCGCCGATGACGTTGCGGCAGAGCGACCGGATGGGTCCTTCTTTCCGCGGCGCGGCGTGTTCGGCACCTATGTCGCCGACAGCCTGAAACCGTATCTGGAAAGTGGCGCCGTGCGCCATATCCGCGCCGCCGTCACGGCTGTTCGCAGGGCTCCGGGCGGTTGGGAGATAGAGGACAGCGCCGGCGGATGCCGGAGCGCCGCGCTGGTTGTCATTGCCACCACCCACCCGCCACCGGCCCCGCCCCGCGCTCTTGTCGACGCGCTCGGCCAGCACCCGCGGTTCATACACGACCCGACGCAACCCCAGGCGCTCGCCGCCATCCGGCTGGATGATGATGTTCTCGTCGTCGGAAACGGCCTCACATCCGCCGATGTGATCGCCTCGCTTGCCGCCTCCGGCCATCGCGGCCGCATCCTCTCGGTCTCGCGCCGGGGACTTCGCTCCCGCGGCCATTCGCCGTTACCGCAGGAGCCCTTTGGCGACCTCCTTTCCCCGCCGCCCTTGTCCGCACGCACCCTGGTCAAACGCATCCGCGACGCCATCCGCGCGGCGTCGGCAGAGGGCCTCACATGGCACGCCGTGATCGATCAGGTGCGCACCCAGGCGGCCGATCTCTGGCCGAACCTGCCCGTCGCCGAGCGCCGCCGCATCGTCCGCCACCTCCGGGTCTTCTGGGACGTTCACCGCTTTCGCATCGCCCCGCAGGTCGAAGAGGTGCTGAATGCGGCAATCGAAGCCGGTCGTCTTGAGATCGTCGCCGGTTCGGTGCGCAAGGCCGCAATCGAGGACGATCGTATCCGCGTCTCCGTGACACAAAAAGGCTCCGCCAACCCTGTCGAGCCCCTGTTCGATGCCGTGGTCGTCACCACCGGCCCCGCCCATGGCGGCATCCTCGACAGTCAGGCTTGGCTGCGAGATCTGCACGCCGCCGGGCATCTCCACCTCGATCCGACCGGTCTCGGCATCGATTGCGATGCGCAATCTCAGGCGATCAACCACCAGGGCCTGCCGGACAACAGCCTTCTGATCTCAGGCCCACTCACCCGCGGACGTTTCGGCGAGTTGATGGGCCTGCCGCAGGTCAGCGAACACGCGCGCACCGTAGCTGCTCACGCCGCCGAAACACTCCGCACGCAATCGCATGCAGAGAGATCGTGGCCCGTTAAGCGCGTACCGATCTGAAAATCGTTCGCGGGGCGATAGCCGATCCCGGCGTTCCCGCCTTTGTCTACAGTTACTCGACGATAAGGCGCCTTTCGACAGGTACCTAACTCCATTCGGGCCAAGATCGCCGACGCCCCACACCGGCAGTGCGACCAGCGGCGCCTTTTCTCGAAAGACATTGCAATGAGCCTTTCCAAGACCCTTTCCATCGCAACCGAAGTCAGTGCCATCGACCAGCCGCCTTTGTCCGTCGTCCAGTTCGACGGTTCCGAACAGCTGAAGCGCGCTATGCGTCAAGTCGCCGCCACGGTCTCGGTTGTTACCGCCGGTACCGACGACAGAACAGGCGCCACGGTCACGTCAGCCACCGCGCTCAGCGTCGATCCGCCGACGATGATCGTCAACATCAACCGCTCCTCCTCGAGCTGGCCGGTGATCGAGCGCCACGGCCACTTCTGCGTCAACATCCTTTCGAGCGACCAGCAGGACATTGCCGATCGGTTCGCCGGCAAGGGCGGCCTCAAGGGCCCCGCTCGCTACGAGGGTACCGACTGGACCACGCTCGCTAGCGGCGCTCCCGTGCTCCGCGACACCCTGTCCGCCATCGACTGCGAAATCGAGCACGTCATCGAGCACCACACCCATGCCATCATCATCGGCCGCGTCCTGGCTGTTACGGAGAAGGACGCTGAACCACTGCTCTATCACCAAGGCGGATACGGGCAGTTCCTAACGTAACAGCGCACGCTTCTAAGGAGAAACGGCTACCAACAATGTCTATGTAATTGGTAGATTATTGCTGTCGCTACCCGCCCGGCGCCGTCATCCTCTGGGGGTATCAGAGAAGCGCGGAAGACGGCTTTCGCGTGAAGGGGGCAAGCATGAAAATCACATCATTCCTCACGGCGGTCGCAGTCGGTCTCGCAAGCGTTTCCATCGCATCGATTGCGCAGGCGGCGGACAAGAAGGTCGTCGTCGGTTATCAGACGGACGCGTTGCCGTCCTCGGTCGCCATCGCCAATGGTGAGTTTGCTAAGGCGACCGGCTACGACATCGATTTCCGCAAGTTCAACTCCGGCGCTGAGATCTTCGCCGCCATTGCTTCCGGCGATGTCCAGGTCGGCTATGTCGGCTCCAGCCCGTTTGCCGCCGCCACCTCGCGTGGCCTCGACGTCAAAGCCTTTTACCTCTCCTCCATTTCCGGCATTGACGAGGCACTTGTCGTACGCAACGGCTCGGGTATCGGAAGCCTCGATGATCTCAGGGGCAAGAAGCTCGCTGCCGCGCCGGTCTCGACGGACCACTACCAACTGCTCGCTCTCATCAAGTCGTTGGGTCTAAGCGAGAAGGACGTGCAGGTCTTCGCCATTCCGCAGCCAGAGATCGTCGCCAGCTACACACGCGGCGATATTGATGGCGGCTTCGTCTGGGATCCAGCACTGACCGAGCTGAAGAAGAACGGTAAGGTATTGATCACCTCCAAGGACGTGGCCGAACGCGGCGCGCCGACCTTCTCGGCCTGGGTCGCGACTTCCGAATTTGCCTCTGACAACCCGAAATTCCTGCGCGACTACGCCGGCGTAATCAACGCGTATTATGCTTCCTTCGCAGCTGACAAGGCAGCTTGGGCACCGGGGAGTGACAACACCAAGGCGCTCGCAAAGATCCTCGGCGGCACACCGGAGCAACATGCAGCAGCGCTGAAGAACCTCAACCTTCTGACGCCGGACGCGCAGGCATCGGCCGCCTGGCTCGGCGGCGGCGAAGCATCAGGTGCGGCGAAGATCCTCAAGGATACGGCGCAGTTTTTGAAGGACCAGGGCAAGGTCTCGCAGGTTCTCCCGAGCTACGCCGCGTTCGTCACACCGGACGCACTGACCAGCCCCAGCAACTGACAGCAACCTTCCAACCTCGGACGCCGGCGCATCTGCGCTGGCATCCTCTGCATGAGATGAACCCTATGCTCACAGTTGACCAGGCCAGTGTCTATTTCGCCGCCCGCGACGGCCGAACCGTCCAGGCGCTGGACCGCGTGTCCTTCGACATCCCCGACAGTGGTTTCGTCGTGGCGCTCGGCGCGTCCGGTTGCGGCAAGTCCACCATTCTGAATGCGATTGCTGGCTTCCTGCCTCTATCGGAGGGCACGATCGCGCTCGACGGCCGACCGATCTCGGGCCCGGGAGCAGACCGCGGCGTGGTTTTCCAGAAGGACACGCTCTTGCCCTGGAAAACGATTGCCGACAATGTCGGCCTCGGCCTGAAGTTCGCCGGCGTGTCGCGGGGAGAGCGGCGGGACAGGGTCGAGGCGTTGCTGCAGCTCGTCGGTCTCGTCGATTTTTCGGCCGCCTATCCTTACGAGCTGTCGGGCGGCATGCGCCAGCGCGTCGGCATCGCCCGGGCGCTCGCCCCCGAGCCGGATATCCTCCTGATGGACGAGCCTTTCGGCGCGCTCGACAGCCTGACGCGCGAGCAGATGCAGGAATTGCTGGTGTCGGTCTGGAAGCGCACCGGCAAGCGCATCTTCTTCATCACCCATTCCATCGAAGAGGCTCTGTTCCTCGGCACGCAGGTGCTGGTCATGTCTCCTCGCCCCGGCCGCATCTTCGGGCGGTTCGATCCGCCGTTCATGCGCCAGTTCGCCGAAAGCGGAGACGCCCGCGCGGTCAAGACCGCGCCGGAATTCGCCGAATTGCGCGAGGAGATCCGCGCCTTGCTGCACGCCACGGACACTGTGAAGAGAGACGCCGCATGACCGAGATCACCCAATCCATCGTCCTTCGCGCCGACCAGGTCCACGCGCAGACCGGCACCCCTGCCCGGCCGCCCTCCGTCGCTCGTCCCGTCCGGACGGTGGAGATAACCAGCTTCGGCATCGCCGGTCGCCCGACGGCCGTCATCAGTCTCGTCACCGCCGTGGCCATTCTGCTTACCTGGTGGGCGACGTCGCGGTTCGGCCTCGTTTCCCCCCTCTTCCTGCCGGCGCCGGCTGAAGTCGTCACGCAGTTCGCCAACATCTATCGGGATGGCTATGCGGGCGCGTCGCTCGGCGAGCACCTGTTCGCCAGCCTTTTCCGCATCCTCACGGCGGCCGCCATCGCCATCAGCCTTGCCATTCCCGTCGGCCTGCTGATGGGCGTCAACCACGTCGCCAAGGGCGTGCTCGACACGCCGATCGAGTTCTACTGGCCCCTGCCGCCTTTGTCCTATCTGCCGCTGATGATCATCTGGCTCGGCATCGGCGAGACGTCGAAGATCACGTTGCTGACGCTCGCCATGTTCGCGCCCATCTGCCTGTCGGCGCAGGCCGGCGTGCGGGCGCTGGCGATCGAACGCATCAATGCGGCGCGAACGCTGGGGGCGAGCCGCTTCCAGCTCTTCACCGACATCGTCTTTCCCTCCGCGCTGCCGGAAATCCTGACCGGCATCCGCATCGCGCTCGGCATCGGCTGGGGCACGCTGGTGGCCGCCGAGCTGATCGCCTCGACGCGCGGTATCGGCTTCATGATCATGTCCGCCGCGCAGTTTCTCGCCACCGATGTCGTCTTCGTCGGCATCTTCATCATTGCCGCCTGCGCCTTCTCGTCCGCCGCGATCATCAGGCTGGTGGAAACCGCACTCGTGCCGTGGAAGGGCCGCACCTGAAGCGTTCCGGCCGAAGGGGTGCCGCTCTGACGTAGGGTGCTACTTACAAAGAAAGACGTGCCTGCTTTCAAGGCAGGTGCGCGCGGATCGGGCCAGAACCCTAAGCGCAACAGAAGGGCACCAGAACGCATCAGCATGAAAATATCTGTTGCCCACCAGATCCTCGCCTCCGCCGGCACGCTCTTCTATAGGTCGTAGTGCCCGACGATCCTTCTCGTTGCCGTAAAGGGGGCTTTGACGCCGTCTCTGTCGGCGGGATAGATCTTCTCGGAAAGTCGCTCGAACTTAAGGACGCCGTCGG
The DNA here is from genome assembly GCF_001424065.1 of Rhizobium sp. Leaf384. Lineage (GTDB taxonomy): Bacteria > Pseudomonadota > Alphaproteobacteria > Rhizobiales > Rhizobiaceae > Ferranicluibacter. Next base: position 460,410 of record NZ_LMQE01000005.1, on the reverse strand, counting down.
CGCCAATGTCCCAAAGCCTTTAGCCGTGTGGGTCCATCAAGAAGATGTCTGTATCGACGTGCCACGACCACCGAAACACCCTCGCGGACTGAATGGCACGGCGAAAATGTTCTAGCGCCGAGTCAGGCTGGTAAGCGCTGTTCGTATTCATCGGTGCCCACTCATCGCCGTCAAGACATGCAACATCACCAATGACTATAGATGCTTGAAGACGTGCATAACTAGCCGCGCCGCCAGCCTGCTGGATGCAGCCCGCCGAGCATTAGCCTGGCCGGCGCGCTAATCGACTATCTTCTGGCTCCACGCAGACAGACCGTGGTGTGGGAACCCGCTTTCTTCTTCTCCGAGCATGCGCCACTGCCTCCCAGCATCGACGGGCCGACATCGGTGATGGAGTCGGGCATTGGCAGGCCGATCCGGATCGTGCGCAACCCAGCCGCTTCATTGCGGACTGGAGCAGTCTAATGCGCCGGGTGGCATCCGCTACCCCTTGATTGGCGGAACACGGGGTCCCATTACCTGTCGCCGCGATAGGCCTCTGTCAGCAAAGATAGTCGCACTATGTCGTTTAGGCATGCTTAACTGCCAATTCCATGTCCAGCGCCATGAACCAGTTCGAACCAACGACCCGGTGTTTCTCATCACCAAGGACAAGGTTTAGCTAGCGGGCAAAGTGTCTGGCCATTCCTGCGCACCATGGAGGACGCGAAGAATACGGACCGTGGTCTCGGTAATTGCATACGCCGCGACGTAGGGCGTGCCGCTAATAACCAGTTCGCGGGTGCCGGCAATTCTGCCAACACGACCGCTTACGGGGAAATCTACCAGCAGGCGGACGGCAGCAACGATCCGTTCGTCAACCAAAATGGCCGCTGACGGATTTTCGGATTCTATGTACGTAAAAATGGCATCGCGATCCGATAACGCGAACGCAGACCAGGCAAGAATCACGATTTGCGCTCACCCGCGTTGAGACGCGCTGCGGCTCGGCGTTCAGCGAAATGAATCTCGACTTCCTCATCCGACACGTCCGGTCGAGCATCGTTCAGCGCTTCAAGTACCTTGGTGCGAAACCAAGCGTCATGGGCCTCGCTGCCTGAAAGAAGCTCCAGCGGGAGCGCACCCTCGTTGGCCGTCCGGGTGAGCAAGATACGGACCGCGTCCGATACGGTCAGTCCCATGTTTCCAAGTACTATGGATGCACGATCCCGAACCTCGGCATCAATACGAGTTTGTACCAGTGCATTTGCAGCCATATCCATCTCCACTTTGGCTGCGACTATAATGCAAATGAATGACAGACGCCATAGCCTGGCGGGCTGCCTTCGCCCAGTTGTCCTGGCCATGAATTGATCTCGAACACTTGGGGCTAATGCTCGCAGCTGCGGCAAAACCGTTTGTTAAATGTCCGCTCATATTCCCGCCCGCTCTCGACAACGGTATCGGGAGATATGGAATAAGAGCATGGCAGCACGCGATCTTTCAGTTCATCACTTTCAACGAAAAATCTCGGATTTCTGCGAGGTGCGCATCGCGCCAATCGCCTCACAGCGAGTTCTGGAAAGCATTCGGCCCTATCTCGTTGGTCTTGTCATCCACCGCCGGCCGCCACCGATGGTTGGTGGCCGTATGGATTGGACGGCCATCGGCGAGGCATGCGGGATCGAAAACCAATTGACAGCCGATTTGAAGAAGGCGCTCCGTCCAGGTTTGGACGCGATTATCCGCTGGCTCGGAGAGCCACCTGTCGCCGAAGACATCCGGTCCACAAAACCACGTGCGAAATCGAACTATACCGCTCCGCATAAGTCTGACACAGCCACGAGTTCCAGGCCGCGACAGATCCTCTCCGACAAGACCACGGCTACCTCTTCGTCAGTGCCGAGGGGACCACAACCGAAACCAATCAGCCCATTCCCTGAGCCATTGTTTGAGGCGAGCGATGATCCGGCGAGCTTTAGCGATGCGCTCGTTTATCACATGCGCCGGTTCGGCGAGAGCTACTGGCAACTCTACCGCACCATCGTTCGCCTGGGCGAGACGTTCGATGACAAAACGCTGCTATCATGGGTTCAGGGCGAGCGCGTGCCACGATCTCTGACGAGCTTCGAGATCCTGTCCCGTATCGAGCGACGCTACCGACTGGGACAGGGCTATTTCAAAGCGAAGCTGCCGCACCAATCCCGCTCCCTATACGGCCATGATATGGGCAACATCAGTGCGGCGGAACGGCGCCGCCTCGCATGGCACCTCCCCGACGATTTCAGCAGCTTGCCGTTCTCCAAGCGGGAGGAAATCATCGAATGGGTGCGCCGGGTCATTATCTCGGGCTCAACCGACTATCGTCGCTACCAGGCGGCTGCCACCAAACAGCGTTATGCAATCCGTTTTCCGGGGATCACCTATGGCGGAGGCACCCTGTCTCCACGACCACAAATGAACCCGGACAGCACGAGCTACAATCCCGAGGCCTTTGAAGATCCTGATCTCCTGTCCGGCGTCGTCGATGCGCCGCCGCCTTTGGCTATGGAGATGGCCGATCTGATCCGTTTCAAGACATCGACGCTGACCGCAATCGGCTTCCAACGAAATGGAGTTTGGGGAGAGGAAACCGCATCCCAGAAGGTCGAGCATCTCGGCCTCATGTTCGGTGCACTCGCTGCCTCACCCGCCAGCGTCGTCAAAGGGCGCGGTGTGCCGCTCAGCCAACTAACCTTTGGCCTGTTGATCTTCCCGGGTGTCTGGGACTGGTACCTCCAATGGCGGGAGCAGCGCCGCGGCTTCTACACCAAATGGGAAGAAGACATGCTGATGGTGGCGCAAGCTCTCACGCGGGCGGAGGTGGGCTGGATCCGCCAGCATCCGGAGCTCCTCAAGAAGGTTCAGCCAATCGAAGGGCTGATCGCGCCAGAAGAGATAGAATTCGCAGCGCGCGACTGGCACGGCGCCTGCGACGCATTCCACCGGCATGCTGCCAATCGCTCGAAGGAAATACAGCGTGTCATACGCGTGCACCGCGATCCGTTCGAGCCGATCATGGTGGTCCTTGAAGCAGACAGCCCGCTGTTGGAATACCGCAAGATCACAGATGAGATCTTGAAGCGTATCCCGGATGAAAACCGATATCCTCGGGCAGCAGCTGAAGCGGTCCGCTCTTTCCTTTTGCTGCGCCTCGGCCTGCATCTGGGACTTCGGCAAAAGAACCTTCGCCAGCTTCGCTTGTGCCCACGCGGGCATTTCCCGACTTCGGAGCGACGGCTGGAAGACATGAAATGCGGTGAATTGCGCTGGAGCGATCGGGAAAACGGATGGGAGGTCCTCATCCCATCAATCGCCTTCAAGAACTCAGCCTCATCATTCTTCGGACAAAAGCCGTTTCGCCTGATCCTGCCGGATTTGCTCGACCTCTACAAATACCTCGAGGCCTATATCGATCGCCACCGAGGTGTGCTGCTTGGTTCGGCAAACGATCCCGGCACTCTGTTCGTCAAGACGGTGAAGACAACCAGCCTGGACGCGGCATACGATTCCACCAAATTCTATGAAGCCTGGCGCACCGTCATCCAACGCTATGGCATCTACAACCCGTATACCGGGCGCGGAGCCATCAAGGGCCTGCTGCCGCACGGACCGCATAATCTTCGGGATATTCTGGCAACGCATATCCTCAAGCAGACCGGATCGTATGAGCAGGCGAGTTATGCCATCCAGGACACACCAGATGTCGTTCAGCAGCACTACGGCCGATTCTTGCCGCAGGACAAGGCGGCGCTTGCGGCAAAGATCCTTAATCAGGTTTGGGAAGCCGCATAACCGCTCGGATGAATGGCTGATCCACATCGCCCATACAGATGCAAATCAAGCCCCGCATCTGTATGGGCCCTGCCGGTCGTCTCCGCCTTGAAAGGGATCGAACCGTCGACCCATGCTCAGACTGCACTAAGTAACTGATTTCTTTTCTTCTTTTCAAATCACATATTGATAGGGCACACGAAACTACCTTAGCCCTCATATGTCAAGTTTTCGGCAAAATCGTCTCGGGATTTCGCGGCTGTGGCCGAAGGTGCCAATCCGTTCGGCAAAAAAACTTCGCGAGATAATAAAAACAACATAGACAGCATCGGCGACGTGCCAACTGTTAAGTTCATTAGTGAAACAAGATCGCAGCGCAGTTTGATAGAGCCCTAAGGTCTTATCCTCGGATGCCGAAATCGACCAACACGACCGCGTCATTCCATATCACCGTCACCATCCGACAGATGAGTGCCTTGTCGCTTCTTGTAGTATGCGGGCTAAAATAATCAGCTGACAGGGGGCCACCTTCGCGTCATTGTAAACCCATCAAACGCGATCCAGCGTGCGGCCATCACGGGAAGCAAAATATGGTAGATATGCGCGATGATGTTGTCCTGAAGCAAAGTCTCTACGCAGCGGAACGGGGAGCTTCGACCCGACATGGACTGACAATCGATGAGGCTTTCATACGCGGAATAAGACATATCGGCTACCGCAGCAATCTCCATGCATTTGCCGAACTCATTGACAACTCGATCCAAGCTTATGCTCAACGCGTCGATCTGGTCTTTGGCTACGCGAAAGGCGGCTCAGCTAAAAAACCAGATCGTATCGCCGTCATCGACGACGGACATGGAATACCGGCCGCGATGATGCGTCTGGCTATGATGTGGGGAGGAACACACCGTGAAGACGACCGTGAGGGTCTTGGCCGATATGGTTACGGCCTACCCTGCGCCGCCGTGAGTATAGGCAGACGCTTCACGGTGATCTCGAAACTGGAAAATGGGCCAATCCTCCAAACATGCCTAGACCTCGATGAACTGGAAAAAGGAGCCTATCGAACGCAAACGGGGCACATATTGCTTCCAGAAGCGTCTCCTGCGCAGCTTCCAGACTTCATTGAAGAGCATGTCAACCGTAACTACCCCTTGGGATGGCAGTCGGGAACCGTCATACTACTTGAGAAACTTGATCGGGTTGAGTGGACCACAGCGCTTGGCATGCGCTCCAATCTCCTGCGGCACCTGAGTGTTACTTATCATAAGATCCTTGAGTTGACGGCGCTCTACGTCGATGACACACGCGTCAGAGCGGTCGACCCTCTGTTCCTGACGCCCTCCGCTGATCATTTTGCGCTTGATGATGATCGCGCGATTGCTCTGGAGCCGGTAGCGATCACGATCCGAAATCCCCGAACCAACCGGGAAGGCATCGTCGAATTGCGGTACGCGTGGCTACCGCCCACCTTTGGCGCACTCGACAAGCAAAGAGATGCAGTCGGCCTGAACGCCAACGAACGATTTTCGTTTCTGAAGGACTACCATGGTCTGGTTTTCAGTCGTAATGGACGGCTGATCGATGTCCATACTAGGCTACCCTGGACCGTCTTTATCAACAATGACCGTTATATTCGCGTGGAGATCGAATTTTCCGCCGTGCTTGACGAGCTCTTCGGTGTGACGACTTCGAAACAACAGGTTTCCGTGTCCGATCAGATATGGCACGCCCTTCGTCAAGCTGGGATGCACAAGGCAATCGAGCAGCTTCGCAGCAAGGTAAAGGAAGCTAAGCTTAATCGTCCCAGGATCATTCCGGCAGAACTACAGCGAGAACCGACGTCCAGATCCCCAATGATGCAGGCTCCGACCGGGGCCGGCAGGCGAAACTCGTCGGTATCGAGTGTTGCCGAAAGATCTCCTTCACTACTGGTCAGAAATCCCGACGGCGGATTGCGAGCAAACTCGTCGCATCCGTTGTTTGATGGTTCAGCCGGCGCAGCCGCCTGTGGGCAAGCTTTGAAGAAACTTGTCGATATGCTTGCAGGGCACTCGTCTTCTACTGGCGCGCGAACAGACTATGAGTATGGTGATTTGCTGGCGAGGTGGTCGAAAAGCGCTTGGCCTGACTAATATGTAGCAAGCGTAGTGGCCTGATCTGAAATGACGAGTGTAAAACCCGATGAACTGGCTCAAAAATCTCGCGATCCGGGTCCAGTTCGCTCGTTCTCACCTTTTCTAGCACCGGATGAGAAGAAGCAGCTTCATTCCCTCTTGCTGGTCAGCGACAGAGAACCTCCAACGTTCGCTGAGGCACTTCGCGATCTCGCGCGGCAATATATCGATGATGGTTCAAGCCAGAAACTGAGAACGATTTGCCTCCTTGTTGCGGATCTCGTCGAACAGGGTTGGCGGGTTACCATCCAAGACAGTGATATCCTTTTTGAACCTCCCGGTATCGCTCGGTCGACCACGCAAACGGTCGATGACGTCAAGGCGCGAGTGCGTCTTGCACTTCAGACCGCACGTCAGCGCCAGCTCAAGGAGCCATCCGTCGTGGAGTTCATACGACGTATGGAAAGTCGACTTTCTAGATCTCGCGGCGCTAAAAGTTCGGTTCTGGACCTGATTGATAACGGGATGGAGCTCTCAAAGGCGCTCGCGGACCTGCAGGAGAGTGAGGTCAGTTCGCGCCAGGAAGTGCTCGCCACGATCATCGATCCTGTGATCGAGATTTGTGAACCAGGCGCGCGCTGCCAGCACACAGGCATCAAGCTGATCGATATCTGGCGATATTTCCGACACACCTGGGCTCATGAATATCGACCGATACCGGGTCGCCAGTTGCTTATTTTGATCCGCAATGCGGCTCGCCCTAGGCACCCGGTGATGGGAATCGCGATGCTCGCCAGTCCCGTCATGCGCGTCAATGTTCGCGATCGATGGATAGGGTGGCTTCGAGACGAAGCAAAGCTGCGTCTCGATAAAGGCAACTTCGATCCAGTTCAACTTGCTCGATCACTTCAGGCTCAACTGGAGCAGTCAATTTCCTCCATTCGCTGGGACGATCTCGTACGAGAAGAGGAAATAGCCGAGCCGACAGAGGCGGCGGTACTGCGCCTGGAGCAAAAAGCGGCAGGCGCGGCCTATGCACGAGAGATTGAACTCCGCGCACACTTCGACGCGCAACAAGACCAGGATCAGCCGGTTACGCCCTTTCGTGGGGGCGTGAAAAGTAGCACTGTCCTGGACGCGGACTGGCTGGCGCTCTCAGAGGACTTGCTTTTTGTCCGCAAGAGAGCAGAAGTCTTGGCCCAGCTATTGTTCGCAAGGCAGATGTTCCGGGCCGCGCGTCTTGACCAAGAGCCCGCCGCCGCTCTTGAGCAATTGCTTGCCGGCAGAAGCGGTCAGCGCGCAATCGACATCGTCCTCACCGAATGCCGAAAGGCAGGGTTATCAAGCCGGATCGCTGATGTCAGCGTTTGTGGTGCCGTCGCACCCTACAATGAACTTCTCGGTGGCAAGCTTGTCGCATTGCTGCTTGCGTCGGAGGAAGTGCGTAGCGCCTACGAGCGCCGATACAGCAACCAGGTCAGCGTCATCGCGTCTCAGATGGCCGGGAGGCCAATCTCGAAACCGGCCGACCTTCGAATTCTCACGACGACTAGCCTTTATGGGATCGGCTCAAGCCAGTACAACAGGCTTTCAGTCCAAACAAAACACAGTCCGCATTTGAAGGCCGATATCGCCTGGAAGCCGATCGGAAGCAGCCTGACTGGCGGATATGGCACCCTTCATCTTGGAGCCGATACGGCAAATGCACTCCGCTCTGTCGCACAGTCCAGGCACTTTTCGCGTCGGATCAATAACCGTTTCGGCGAAGGCACCAGCCCGAGGTTGCGACAGATGAGAGAGGGCCTGAACGCGCTCGGCCTGGATAGCGACACGATCCTCCATCATGCGACACCGCGTCTCTTTTACGCTTGTGAGCTTGGTGCAGGCGCCAGAGAAGCCCTTCTGGGACTGTCGACTTTACACGTAGAAAGCGAACCTGCTGCTGCCATCGCTGATGCCTGGCGTCGCCGCTGGCTGGATCAGAGAAGCCGAAGACCGGAAACCCTCGACAAGTTGCGAGAGCTTGGACCACAAAGCGTTCATGCAAGCCTGCGTCCCGTTGACTCCTTTGACCTACTCGATCGATGATCTAGCTCCGAGCCATCCATTGAACGAAGTCGCCCCGCTTTGCATAAACATGCCTTAATGCCGATTTCAAAAAGCTTTCCCGGCTCCCGATATTGACGACTAAGGTGTCCATGGCTCTCGTCAGAGGGATCATGATCCAACGGGCCGCATGTGCCGCCGCGAGTTCCTGCTTGGAGCTCAAAAGGTCGTCATTCCACTTTTGCGAGAGTTGGATTTGATTGACCTTGTAGTCCCAAAGCTGGTCGAGCCCGAAATTGATCGATGTCCATGCCTCCAGGCCCCGGCACGAGTCGTATTGAACGAAGCGAAGTTCGTCACGGTGGCTGGCAAAGTATTCGCGGACATCCCGTGACGTTCCGTCCCACACCCTGCCGCCCGACTTTACATAGGAGTCGGCAACACTACACAGCGCATCCTCGCTTGCTGTGCGTACCATCGAGGGCGGTACGCATACCAACATGTCCACGGGGTGATTGCCTAGCAATAGAGCTTCTGACGCCAGGTCGTGCAGGATTTGCGGCTGATCGTGAAAATCTCCCTCCAACACAATGACCCGGCCGCCTGCGGCATCGCTATTTGGCTCCACGTCCCAGTCGGCAATTCCCAGGGCACTCGCCACATCGCTGGCGAAGGTGGCGATATTCGATTTCATGCGCATACTGCGCTTGAGGCGTCGCGACTGTACGCTACCCTTCGGGGTGCCTCGGAGCCAGTCGGCTGTCGAGTCGCGAACAAATTGATCGACACCGTCCGATACATTGATCCGCTCACTTCCAAATATTCGACGTAGGATATCAATTTCGTCTTGAGGCCAATCCTGCCCCTCATCGACGAAGATCAAATCCCAGTCGAAATCGGCCGGAGCGTTGCGGCCAAGTCCGAGAATGTCATCCGCGCTGATAGTCCCGGTCTCGAGAAACTCGATTAGATTTGCCTTGTGACTTTCAAAGTCGTCCAGAAATCCGTCGTAGTCGGAGATGACGCCAAGTGCGAGCATCACACGACCAAAGAACCCATGGGCCGTTTCGATTGCAATGCCGCCATTTTCGACGCTGCGAGGAACCCCGAGAAGCGCCATGGTGCGCCGAAGATCTGCAACAAGCGCTTTATTGAACGTCAGCAGCAGCGATCTTTCTTGTCGCTGATCGTAGGATCGATACGCCATTTGAAGCAGGTTGACGGTTTTTCCGACCCCTCCCCTGCCCCTCAGGATCGTCTGTCGTTTGCCGAGATCGTTCAGCCACTCGTCCGGTACAGCCTTCTTTGCAACGATATCCATTCGTTTTCGGTCAAGCGGTGTCGGTTCGACCGCTTCAAACAAGCCAAACTTCCCGGCCAGGATGCCTTCGAAGACCTCATCCGCGCCAAACGAAAGCGTGACACGATTGCCGCTTCGATGCGGACGTGAAATCTGACCTAAAACATTCAGATACCGCTCAAAACTCGCATCGATCGCAATGCAATTATGCGGACGCTCAGGCAAATCAACTTCACGCAGACCCGTAAACAAGATCAAATCTTGAACGTGAACGCGGTCCAACCCATGGCGCCCGAGATATTTCTTGAACTCGAACATCTGGGTGCGGTTCTTTTCCGTGACGCACTCCCATCTCGACGACCCGCTGCGGCTATAGCGCACAAATGCGACCTTATCATCGAACTTAACACCCCCGGCATCGTGCGACTTGACCTCGATCACCAATGCGAAATTCTTCACCCATGCCTGTCGCGGTGCGAACGGTTCCCCCTCGCGAGGATAGAACTTGTACTCAACCGCAAACTCGCGCGGCTCGTCGAATAGACCGACGACGACGAGATCCAGATCCTGGACGCTTTGGCCATACATCTTGAAGCCGACAAAGATTTTTACAATGTCCCGACGGCTCTGGCCCAGGTCCGGCCAGACATCCAGCAACAAACGCCTTACATGAAGCGCGGCCTCGTATTCCTGCCCTTCCTGGACCCCAACAATCTCGATCACTGGGCACCCTCAAGCTGCGCCCTAAGCCGGCGTGTCGCGTCTGCGATATTACCGCGCACAAGCAATTCATTGACGACCTCAACTGCCATCGCGTCGGGATCGACCTGCATTTGTGCGATCAATGGGTCGGCGGCGCGTCGCTCCGTTAAGGGACCAGAGAGTGCAACCGCCCATCGCCTTCCATTCTTGTCGGAAACAAGAACTGGGATTTCGACTTGGCCATGTCCGGGAACCTCAATGATTTCGAACAAGTCGACATCATATTCGGGGCAGTGGCGCGCCAGATCGTCTGCAAGGACTTTCGTTGAGTTTCGCACACGGGTGGTATCGAAAGGCTTGCAAACCCCTTGAACCAAGTATTCCAAGAGCTCGATCCCCACATGACGATCGAGATATCTATGTTCGAACTTGTTCTTAAAGCTACGCAGGCAGCGGTAACAGGACGCGTCGCAACCCTCAGGGCATCCGCGCATCAAAGACAAGGCGCGTTCGAACAATTCAACGCTCCGGCCGGCGATCTGGGCCGCAAAACCCGCCCCTCCGGGCAGCGTGTCGTAGAGGAAAATTTCCGCCTCCAACCCGCTGCGCCCCCCTGGTGTGAGGGCCGGTCGATATTCCGCCATGAGTTCACCGGTCTCGATCTCCAGCATGTTGCAAGCCGCTTTCGCGAGTGCTTCACTCACCGTCCGAAGGGCGACATCGGTCTCGAACCGGGCCGGCTTTAGCTTGAGTGGAGCAACGACCCTCAATGAAAAGAGAGCGATGTCGGTGATGAAATCCGTACCGAGCACAAGTCCGGTAGAGGTTCCCGCGCCCGCGCATGTTTGGTCTTTCTCATCTGGAAATGGCTTAAGATGCGGTGCTCGGAGGAGCCCCGTGGCCTCCAGGTGGCTTTCGATGCGGCCGCAAAGCGTGCAATAATCGTAGCCTTGGCTCTTGGGACCCGTATTCGAGACAAGAAGGTGTGTCCTGTCCGGCATGACCCGGACACGGTCATTGACCTTTTGCCAGCGTTCATCGTGGCCGGCGAATGCCATCGTCAGTTTCGCCCTGGTCGCATAAGCTGTTTCGGGCATGTCGTCGGGAGACGTAACTTCATCGGAATCGTAGGGATGCGCAAAGCCGGGCGGGCGCAGCCAAAAGTGTGCGGGGCCGAATGTCTCGTCGCAGCCGCAGGCCTCACAATCGAGCTTCACTCCAGGCTTTAGGCCGCTATCGAGTGGCCTGGTTTCGGCAAAGCTGCATTCCGAGCACTCGAGATAGAGGCGTCTATTGCTCCAAGCGTCGAAGCGATCTTGCGCCATGGGTGAGTAGACAGCTCCAGACGTGTAGCACTTGCCCGAGATCCACACCTGCTTGCCCGGTGCATATTGCGACAATGCGACAGGGAGGCCTTGAGACGGGGCAAACTTCATGATTGGCCGATAGGACTTCGACCGCTCACGATCAAAAACGTTGAAAGTCGCAACGTCGGTCGGGAAGGCGTAGCGAGGCAAAACGCCCTTGTAGAGCAGTCGGTCAAGTAATTTTCCGTCTGGTCTCATCTGGGGCGAGGTTTCCTCTCCCTCCTCAGACGCGACCTCTGGTACCTCGTCGACCTCGTCATCGCCGACCGTTGTTTCTTGCCCCGCCTCGGGAGAATATGAAACGGCATCGTCGATCGCGGACAAACAATCGACGTCCATCTGGGAGAGCAAGCGCTCGCGACTTGAAGTATCGAGTTCGGCCGGGATCCAGCTCTCTGCCCTTAAGCGTAAAGCTACGATGTTGCCTGCAAGCCAATTTCCAAAGTCGAGACGGTTCAATGTTCCCGCCCCCGATTGGAAAGCTTGCACCGAGCCGAGCACCGAAAACAGGTCGGGGTTTGCTGTTGGGTCGACCGTCGGGATGCGATCCTGGAGATAGGACTGAATGATGAATGCCCGAATGTGACGTTTGACAATATCCGTATTGTTCAAGGTCAGCTTCGGATCGACCACGGGACCGGCGATCATCGCACTCGGTTCTGTAAAATAATGCTCGTCATGACTATCGGCGCTGCCGAAAGCAACCACCGTGGCGACCGCATTCCCTCGACGGCCTGCACGGCCTGCACGCTGTTGGTAATTTGCACGTCCCGGAGGCATATTGCGCAGCGCGACCCCCGAAAGGGCCCCGATATCGATCCCGACCTCCATCGTCGTCGTGCTTGACAATACATCGATTGCCGTGACTTTCTTCGGCCGATCTATCCAAGTTAGTTCGACATCTTGAAAGAGCAGTTCGTTTTCTTCAGCCTTGGAAAACACGTCCTCGCTTTGTGGTGCATTCAATTGAGCGGTGTGTTCCGCAGCGATGATCGCCATGGGGGGGTCGGTCGGGTCCCGCAAAACCGTCGCGACTGGCGCCCGGTAGTAACCTTTGCGGGCAACAAAAACCGGATCGGTTTCCGGATCAAGGGCTTTGATTTCTGAAGAGCCGCAGTCAAGGCAGCGCGGAATGCGGGGGACCGGCCGATGTACCGAACGGCAGGCCTCGCAGCGCACCCAGTCGCCCTCAAGTTCGAGGGCAATTGTCCGACCCAGAAGTCGCCGAAATCCGTTATCAATATCTTCCGTGAATGCTTGCCGAAGTCTCGGCTCCCAATCCTTTGTCCAGATTTTGGCTGCATTTTTGTCATTGATAAGCCGTTTCATCGCCTCGAAAGGCGATTTCCGACTGCGAATGCTGGTCCCTCTGCTTCGTCGGTTATACCAACTCATCGGCATTTTGCTGAGCCAGAAGCCTTCGCGCTGCCAGCACCGAAGCCAGGCACGGGCGAGCGCGATCTTCTCCTCGCCGGTCTCCGCAAAACCAGGGATCACCGGCAAGGCAAGAATATCTTTCTGCTTCTGGACAGTTTCGCGAACGGACGCCAGAGCTAGAGCTTCGAGACCGAGATGCTTGTCCCGGACCGTCTTGACAATATCGTCCAAGAGCGAGAGCGGCGGCGCCTGATACGCGAAATCCATCCTCAATTGCGCCAGGCGCATGTCGTCACCGAATGCGCCGTCGGCAATTGCGTCATCGACTTCATTTTCTGCGAAGGTCTCGCCATTTCCCATCTCTGGCCGGAGGCGAACGCCGAGCGCCCGCGACGCAAGCATCACGGCAAGGTAAAGGTCTTCCAAACTAAGGTTCTGGCGAAGCACTGCTGCTTCATGAAGGCGGCCAAATCCCCAGACAATCAACGACCGCAGCGCGTCACGCGTTGAATACATCTGAAGGTTGGGCGCCAATCGGGCAGCGACCTGACGAGAGTCTGAGAATACCAGGACCTTTCGTCCGCGTAGCGGTGCAAACCCGGTCGGCTCCATCACACCAGGAGGCTGGACCTGGATCTGCCTGGAGACCAGCGCCTGGAACGGTTGGTCACCCTTTGTTTGGTGGTCTTGGACAGAAGTTCTTCCAAAGCTTGCCCCCTCCCCGCATACGGCACATGGCGTGAATTGACCGCGAACTTCAAATCGCGTGTCCACATGTCCATCGTCATCGGTTGCTGGAGTAGTTCGGTCTTTTCGAATATAGACAGAGCGCGTCTTCGAGCCGAGGATGTCCGGATTGAGTTGCCCGGTCAATAGATCGTAATCTGCAACCTCTGCCATACCGTGATGCCGGGGCTCCTCGAGGAGCAAATCCAGATCAAGCAATTCTCGCGCTTCACCGCCTTGCATTTTGAGGTTCTGGCCGGGCTCCGACCACAGAGATTTTGGATTATCGACATCGTCTGTATGAGCTCTGGCATGAGCCGCACCGCAATTGCGGCAGGTATAAAACTGCAGCACCCGAGCCCCGCAGCCACATTGCTCGTTAGGTTGGCCATACATCTTGCCGCAAATTCCCGACCGATCTGCTTCGTCGACCTCTGGGCAAGCGGCATCCATACACACCCAAAGACCCGGCAAACCGCGATAGAAATTATGAACGCGGCATGGGAGCAGCCCAGCGGCGTCAGGGGTCTCGCGTGCGACGCTGCCAAGCGCCAGAAGCGATGTCAAAGCCCTGTCTGCATCATGCTGACCGGGAAAAAGACGCGGTCCCAGTGCTGCCAGCGGTTGGGCGGCCTTCATCGTATTGTTGATCAGCAGCGCGATCGGCGGAAATTCATCGAGCGCATCGAACAAGTCTTTTTCCACAACGCCGGTCGGCTCAATGCCGCGAGAGGTGAGGAACGGTTTAATCGCGGCAGCCCGCTTGGCTGGATCAGCATCGTAGAAGCTTACCAGATCCAGAGATGCCAAGACCTCGCACTCTGCGGGAGTGGCCACCTGTTCGTTCGGCTTCTTCTTGTGCTGGCCCGTCACAACAGCGAACAATTCCTTGGGGACGCCCGCGAGTGCAGCACCAAACTCGTCCGCTCTAGTCTCGTCGCTGAAACTCGCAGTCGCTGCGATGACCTGAAAACGTTCAGGACTAATACCGAGACGGTCACGAAGTCTGCGAAGCAAGAGACCAACTTCAGCACCTGCAGCACCCCGGTAAAGATGCGCTTCGTCCAGCACGACAGTCAGCTTCTCATCGGGATTTTCCGCAAGCCAAGCCTTGGTATCATCGAAGATCGAACGCTCAATCGGTCGCATGAGCATGTATTCGAGCATCGAATAGTTGGTGACCAGCAGGTCGGGGCAATTCTCTTGGACCTCATGCCGTGTGATCAATTCCGCATCGTCGGCAAGTGTGACAGCCCGTAGAAATTCCCGGGTCTTGCGATCGATCCAGTCATCGCCTTTCTCGCCAAACCAAGCAGCGAGATCGGGCTTTGCCGGCCATTTTCCCCGCTGTTTCAACTGGCCCTTCAAAATGCGAGCCTGCTCGTAGTTTTCCGCATCCGGATCTGCAGCTTGCCGCTCGATTTCGACGAAGAACTGCTCGAACGAACCGAGCTTTCCCGGATCCTTTTTCCGGCTGCGCATTCCAGCATAAGGTGTTCGGCTCGTGTAACGCGCGAATGTTGCCGGGCGGCCCGCCATGGACCTGAAGAGATCAGTTAACCTGGAATCACCGAAGATTGCGCGCATACGCCCAAGTTGGTCGTTCACAAGGGCGTTCATCGGGTAAAGCAGGAGCGCTCGCATCGCACGGCGATTTTTGAAGCTTTCGGGTCGTTCAGATGCTTCTTGGGCAAGTTTTCCCAAAATCGGCATCAAGAAGGATTCGGTTTTGCCCGACCCCGTTCCCGTCATGATCAGGAGGTTTTTCTTCTCGACAAGTGCATGTCTTATTGCATCCGCCTGATGCGTATAAGCCGGATTGTGGAGGAGGATCGGCAGGATGCCCTTCTTCGACGAAAGCGCGGTATAGACTGCCAAGGCTGCCTTCGGCAGATCCTCAATGTCCTCGAAACGCTTTCCCGTCTGATATCGCGGCGTCGATTCAAGATAGGGGACCTGGTGGGTTACGCCGACCTTATCGAGCAGGTTGCGCCGCTGCGCGATCAGTTGAACGTTGCTGATGTGATAAGTCGCCTCGATGTAGTCCTTGAGCGACTGATGGAGAGAGTCGATGGTTTCTTGTATGGTCTTGGACATGTTCCACCAATCAGTCAGACTGCTGCTCAAAAAAAAGCATGTCGTTGAGAAAACGATGAATTGCGTTGGCGCTGCCAACGGGTACATCAAATGACAAAAGGCAGTCTCGGGAAACGACCTCCCGGCCAGAGAACCTGAGCGTGCGTCTGGCCCAATCAGGGACCGGGAAGAAAAAGTCGAATGCACTCATGTCGCCGCTTTCCATAGATCGATAGCGGATCGGCTCCCCCTGGAGTGTCTTTAAGGCTGCCATCATTCGCCAGGCGATGTCGCAACCGCGCGCGCGATCTCCAGGGTCTGGAAACTCGAACACATTTGCAACTCCACCATCGGCAATTTCGGCGTAACCCCACCGGTCAGCACCGTAGGCCTGCGGCCGTCTGATTATGAACTTGCCATGCTGACTCGCAAGTGGCTCCCAGCAACGCCGATAGCTTCGACTGTTCATCCGGTGGTCGAACACTCGGACGCCATTCTCCTCGCCCATTCGAGTCGAGGAGGACAAGCGTCCATCTGCACGGACGATGAGGTCACGGGCTGAGCACCGCCGCGGATGGCTCAACCAAACCGCGCTTGGTATCTCGCGCAGGCCAAGTGCGCTTAAGAGCGAGCCGAGATCCTCTGGCGGGTTTGGCGCGATACGTCTCGTCACGCCTTCCACAATGACGCGCTCCCGTATGGCGGCCGGCAATGGGGTTTGCTCATCGGAGGATATACCGATTATGTGCGCGACCCCGCCGTGATGAATGACGAAACCAGGCGGCGCCGCAAACAGCCATGTGCCCATGATCCGTTCGTCGACAGTGGAAACGTCACTGAGCTCAAGCAGGTCACCAACCGAGACCAGGTCATCGATTACCGACTCCACCCGATCTGCAAACACGTCCATTTCACTAAAGAGACCTCGGTGAGAATCGACCATCACCTTCATCAGGGTCTTAGGCGAGCATGGGCAGGTGGCACCGGCAAGCCGCCTCACCGCAGCGGCAAGATATTCGGTGCTGATCGTGCCATCGTCGGCTACACTCAAGAACCGGTGAGACAACGTCAAAATGTCAGCCGATGATACAAACGAAATCATGAGGCGACCTTGTCCAGTCTCTCCAGGTCCTTCACCTGCGCAATGGAGAGGAAGCGTGCAGCGCGCATAATTGGCCTTCCGCGTTTGCCGAGAGATCTCAGCGCAGCAAGGTGTGCGGCGGGGATCTCTTCGCCGGATTCCACCGCTGCAGCAATCGCCATCGCGGCCACGCTGTGGGCTTTCTCGCTGATCCCGTAACGGTCGGCAAGCTCGGCGAAACGAGCGATCCGATCTGCGTAGCTGAGCGATTTGATTTCGCGGATGTCTCGACAAAGCAAGACAGAGAACGACGCACTAGTCTCAGTCTTATTCGCTAGTGTCCTAAGATCCTGCGCGCTTTTCGCGGAGGCTTCATAGATCCTCTCTGCCTGCCACCAGCTATCGCCACATAGGAGCCGGAACAAATGCTGCTCCAGCAGTTGTGTAATCGCGGCAGTGCGATGATCGACAAGCGGACCTGCAAGTGTGGCAGTACGCCATCGCATCAAGTTCGCTTGTGTATCGCGCAATGCGCCCGGACCGGAAGGAAATCCGATTTCGGACGGTCTCGGGAGCAGTTCCGCGAGGCTTGCGACCTGCGGCATGCTCACAACGAGGTTCTTGCTAACCCTCCCGTGTTGCAAGGAGAATAGGCCCCCGGGCGCAGGCGGTTCAAACTCATCGTGCAATTCCTGCGGATCGATGGTTATCGGACTGCAAGGTGCGCCGAACGGATAGAATTCAGCAACGATCGGCTCGCCGCTTCGATTTTCGTCAAGAAGCCGGACCCGTGTCGCCTTGTCGTTCGTATGCCAAATGAACCGAACTGGCCTGACATCCCGGCGCAGCGCAATACGGTATGAGCCCAGCTCATCGCTGGTGATTACAATGTTTCCACCCGCCGCGGACAAGAACGCCCACGGCGATGCCCAGTTTTTTCGAAACTGACTTGAAGCCTTACGCCAAGCTTCTTCGGAGCACGGAAGTTGGCAAAGAGCAATATGCTCAGTTCCAAGGAGGCTATTGCCGGCATCGAGCAATTCGATGGAAATGTTGACGCTATACGCAGATGGACCCATGACACTTAAACCAAAACGCCCCTCCAGGAAATCGTCGAGGCTCGGTTCGGCTGGGCTATAAACGGGGATCATCCCCTTGAAATCGGTGGATCCCGGCGACCAGGCGACAGGTGGCTCAATCCTGATATCGATCACAACGGTAGATGACGCGGTCTTTCCTTCGTTGCCGGCGACTGTCGCCTTGACACAAAGCTGGTGTGAGCCCTGTGCCAAACCAGGGAGGGACAGAAACAGAACCGCTCCTGCGGCAAGCGAGGGCCGATCCTTGGCAGAAACGCCATCGATTGACACATCTAACGCCAGAACGTCGTGATCGGGACTGATACCGAATGAAGGAACCTCCCCAACGAGCCAGTCGGCTCGCCCTTGTCCATCCCACCGACGAGCGGCTAGTCCAGCAGGCCAAACCGAGATCGTTCGTGAAACACGTAGCCCGATATGCCTCAACGACTTGAAAGCCTCGTCAGAAACATGAGAGGGGATTTCCATCAGCGCGGCATGACAATGAGCGCACCGAACGATTGCCGGTGAACTGAAAGGCAGATCTCCTAATTGGTCTCGCGACACGATTATGTAGCGTTTGCCGGGCCGCAAACGCGATGGCGCCGTCTGCCTAGCCCGACCGTCGCTGCCAATCTCGAAGACCCAAACAGGGCCACCGATGCGGCAGTCCGTTGAAAGTAGTTTGTCGATGACGGGATGCGGCTTTTCGAACTTGATCAAGGGCACCGACGGATTTGGCCATGATGTCAGTACGCGATGCTGCCCTTCCGTCAGCAACCAACCCCCTGGACGATAACCTTCTGCGCCCTCCACCGCGCATCGTGTCGATCGAAGGAAATTCGCAAACTCCGGAGACGTTTCGCCGAATTGCCGAAAAGAGGGCAGTTGTGCGATCAAAGTCCATTCGGTTGCATCGGCTCTTTGCAGTTCCAGCGTCGGAGTAAGCACAATGCCTGTCAGGCTGGGAGTAAGCGTTGCCGACTCCTTGTTCGCGGAAGGGAAACCGCCATATCGGCCGATGCCTTTTATCCGGGCGCGCTCAGCCTCGTTTCGAGCATCTCTGAGCCAAGCCCGCGCACTCTGCCCTCTTTCGAGGTCGTCGACGATACGCCTCAACGTCACCGGTAAGATTATGTCTCCTTCTCCAGCCCCCTCCCCTCCAAGCAGCGCAAGCGCAATTCTCCCGACCATTTCTTCCTGCTGGAGAAAAATGCGAAAGCGGGAGCTCCCCGCTCCGCGTCCGGAAATATAACGACCAATCGATGCGGGCTCCTCATTCAAGCGCTGCGCAATGCCGTAGCGCAGCCTGTAAAGCGTTTCCGCGAGCTGCGTCTGTAGATCGGTGGGCAAGATTGCATGGGTGGTTGGCCAGGCGATGATTGAAAACTGGCTTGCCCAGGCGCCTCTGGGCTGGAAACCCTGAAAGCGGCGATGGAACCGTTTATAGACTTCACGAAGCCAATGTCGACCATACCGGAATTGCGCCCAAAACGGTGTCGAGGCTTCAAACGTCGACCAGTAATCCTGTCCGTTGAATCGATATCCAAGTTCCGCCCCGTAAACGACCCACCCGAGCCAATCGGGAAGGAAGTGCGCCCGGTTACGGACTTGACCATGGAGATACGCTGCGAGCGATCCGAACTCATTTGCGTTCAGCCCATGTTCGAGAGCAAAGACCGGCGCGCCCGACAGCGCCCGCTTGGTGCGCAGCTCTTCAAAATGGATATTAAGTCGTTCGCCCCACCCATCGGACAAGATCGTGCCCCTAAAGCTTCAGATCAGCGCTCGCTTATCCTTCATAGCTAGCCTGGTTAGAAAGCGATCCGCAGCCCCTTGGCTGCGAATCGTCTGCACTAAGTAGTTGATCTACAAATCTAGCCAAATGCAACTCAAGGCTACCCGCTGGTAAATCTAACCCACAGTTTCAAAGTCTCCTTTTTGTGGCGTCCTACTAGCCACGAGTTCAGCGGTAAATTTACACGGATTACTCCACGCCGAAACACCGCCAGGCTGGATGTTCATTTAAGTGGCGGCGGAGCGCGATCACTTGCGCCTGATTTTTGACTCTGACTAAGGGTTCCTGGAAGATTAGGTTTTGAAACGATCGGCAGTGAGCTATATATGGGCAAGCAGCGGCGAATTCTCCTCGATTCCAATCTATGGCGTTACATTTCAGATGCAGGGTTCCAGGGTCGACTTCTTCGCGTCGCCCGACATGGGAACGTAGCGATCCAGATCGCGCCGGCAATCATGTACGAGGCGCTCCGAGTGCGGGACGCGCCTCTCCGTCGCCGGCTTGTCGAGCTTATGGCGAACCGGGCTTTCCACCGATTGATGCCCGAAGCCTTTAGTGAATCGATGGAGATCCTGCACGAGATCAAAAGACTGCGTCCAGAGTGGTTGCGACAGACGCCCGACCTTGCGTTTTTCGAAAGAAGCCGAAAGGACTGGTCGCGGAAAATGGGCGGCTTCTGGGTGCGGTGCGCAAACTCTCCTGATCATGAAGCTGGATATATTGCAGAATCCGAGGGCGCGCTCATGGATCAGGCGGAGCAGCAGATCCGGGAAATGCGCAAAGAAATGCTGGCAACGGGATGGAATGGAAACCTCGGTCTGGATGAAATCCGTATGGCTCCTAAAGAGAAGTTACGGGGCTGGAACGGCGAGCCAGTTGAAGCTTGGCGGCTGGAGTCCCTGGTTGGGGTGACCTACGCACTCGGGCGCCCCGGTCATCCGTATCGTGATTGGATTGCTCCTTTTATCGATATTGATGGTGGCCTTTTGCGAAGACCGGAGTGGGTCGCGTTCTGGTTACATGACGTCGACACGCAAGCACTGGCACGGCAGTGGCTGCGATGGGGTCACTCATTTTCTCAGAGGTTTCGAAAGGTAACGTCTGGTTCAGGCGGTGACAACCAACTGATGACCTATCTCATAGATACGGATTGCGTCATGACCGCCGACAAAGGGTTTGTCGATATCATCGAAGCATGTCGCCCGTTCGCGCCGAAACCCCTCCCAACCACGCAATGCGTGATCGCCGGCGAAATTGGTGCCGATGCGGTGCTCACACAACTGGAGGCGGCGTGAGCGAGACCGCAAATCCATCCCGCAGTCGGATATGATGTTAGGCTGCCGCGGCCTCGTAGTTGAACGAGGTGAGGCTGTTAAATTTCGGAAGCTCACGATCGATCGGCTCTTGCACGCCGAAAGCGCCGCCACCGTCTCGGTTTGGCTTGCCTTTGTGGAGCGGGAAGTTGCGCAAATTCGCGAATGGCGAATCCTGCAGATAGTCGTGAAGCCTACAGAACCCTTTCGCCATCGCGACGATCTGCCCAATCCTATCGTCATCGGCGAAATAGTTGAGCGTATTGCATTCAGCGAAAAGTATCAGAACCACCTGATCATCGGGACCGAGAAAAGGCATGGCGAGCCAGGACTTGGCTTTCGTTTGCTGCCCTTCGAGAGCTTGCTGAAGAGCGTCATCGCTCACATGGTAGCCAGTTCGGTAGATTTTCTGGCTTTCATAGGCTGCACCCATAATTCCCTCGTTGACCGGAAAAGTCCGGCCACCAGTCGCCTTCGAGGCGTCCGTCAACGGGAGGTAGGGGCAAACCTGCTGCAGAAACTCCTGTCCTTCACGATTCATAATGCGATGGATTGTGAGGCGTAGCCTGTCGACCGGATCCGCGGAAAGCAGGCCCTCGATTGCGGAAAGAAACGGGAGAACCGCCATTTGGGAGGCCGGCGGTACAGGCTCCGGATGATTGTGCACGTTCATGTTCTCTCCTTCAGCAAACAGGGAAATATCCCGGTCTCCAGTATCGTTCCGGATGCTGCGCCTGACTCGAACCCATCTTCGAAAACGATTTTTCAACATGGCTATAATCGTTGAATATGAGTTTCAGATGACGTTCTGTATCGCAGCCATGACGGCATAGTACATGATCTGCGCTGATTTGCGCGCTCGAAATCGCTTCGTCCAGGGGGCGACGACTAATCGATATCGCGCCACAACGGTATAGGAGGTAGATCAGCACGCGGTTCAACACCGAGCTTGTCGGACCGAAAACATCTTCGAGATCGTTCGGCTTGTCCGGATCTTTGCCGGCTATATGCAGCGTGACCGCCGTGTCTTTTCGCAAGCGATGGCGGAGAGAGTTTTTCGGCTCCCTCAGAAGCGTTTCTTCGATCTTTTCGAAATAGGGCAGCAGACTTTCTTTAGCGCGAGAGGACAGATCAATGCGCAACTGTTCCTCGGTCTCCTCCAGGCAGGTTCCGAAAAGCTCATAGAGGATCGTATCCTGCCGGAAACGTTCGATGGTCAGGCGGCAAACATCGACAAGAGCGCCGTCCCCAGATCCAGAGACGAGGTATCGGCTGCGGTCGACAGTCAGGTTAGGTTGGCCAAGCTGTTCATTGCGCCAATACGAGTTCGTGTTGAACTGGTTTGTCCTTTCCCACCCGAAACCCGCGGCAAAAATGATGGTGTCGAAAGTGTCTGTCCGCCCTTCGCTCTCGCCTTGCGTAAAATACGGTCCATTCATAACGACATTCGTTCCGATAAAGCGAATTTCTCTGCGGGCGGCCTGAACCTGCAGGTGATGCACCCCGACCAATGCTTGGAAACGGTCGCGAGCAGACACTTGGCAATGCCGCGAAAAGCCGTCCAGCAGTGTCCGAGCCACATCAGACGCTCGCCCTTCGCTCCAATCTAAAATCGGTAGAGAAGCGCTCGGAGCCCTGCTACCCCAGCCTGGCCAGGCATAGAGGCTGGGATGAAGCCAACGGCCGTCGCATCCCTGCTGAACGGGGCACAAGTCCCATTCCTTTTCAAAAAGTGTGACCGATGTGTCGGAAGTGCAGGCCAGCAATGCCGCCGTCGCCGTCAAACCGGCGGCTCCTCCGCCGATAATAGCAACGCGCCCAAGCTTGCGAATACCATTGTTATCCTGTTCGACCAGAGCCCAGATAAGGTTATGAGCGCGCACCTGTTGGTTATACAGCGTGACACCCCGCTCACGCACACCAATGGCAAAAATGCCAGCGCTGACCTTAAAGGTCTTCAGAATTTCATGTGCGGTCTTCTTTTTCGGTAATGCCATATGTATTTCCGGTTATCGTGGGAACGTAGCACGAACATCTGGTAGGACCAAGCACTTGGGTCGGCGCTCGGTTCGGGAGGGTTTTCAAAGAGTATCTAGTCGACGTCCCATTCATTGTCCCGCCAAGATTGTCGGCTCAGGCGGCGATCAAGTCGTTGCCGAAGCTCGTTGGGCTCGAAATAGGGATGCTCGGCCAAGCCAAGGCCGTTGGTGAGAGAGCGAACGATCCGTTGTTTGTTACCAAGTCGATCGGCCAGATCGGAAAAGAAGCTTATCTCGAAGGTTTTGACGGCGTTGGGATCATACCAGATATCCGGCATATCGATCACCTCAAGACGTTGGGCCAGCCGCGCTATTCCTTCATCCGTCGACAACATGCGCTGACGTGATGTGATAAATCGCTCAAAGGCAGCCTCGCGTTTTTCGACGGGGCGCGGCGTGATGCCTATGCTTTTCAGCAAGCGTTCCATAGAGGTCACATACTCGGAAAATGCCGCACGCGCTCTGACGCCGGCATCAGTGAGCAATTTGTCGGAGAAGCGTTGAAGATCTGCCTTTCGAGCCTCGTGACTGGATTGAAGTTGTGACCGTATCTGGTTGACGTAATATCGAGGCGCCCAGAGGCCTAGCGCGGTGTCAATAGAGTGCACGCGCAACTGGACTTTGGCGATATCATCCTGCTCATCCTCGGCGAAGTCCGATGTCTCGACTGCACTGCGAAGTCCGAACGCAAACCCTTGGGTTTTCGGTCGCGCATGCGGGACGACGTCCGCAGTCAGCCACCTCATCATCTTTTCTCTATCTCCTGTTTCCAGCCGAAATGCATCGAATGTGAAAAGTGATCGTTGCGATGTTCGATGAACAAGGGAGCCCGTCAGAAAGAACTCGCGAAGGGTCGACGGGTATAGGCGAGACGGCGGTTGTTTTGTTACCGGCTGAGCCACCGCGAACACTGCATCGATATACTCTCTCAGTGCATCATGCCTGCCGGTGAAACTCACCATCAACTCATGCCGGTCGCTGCCAGGGTTTGCTGAACCCACGAACCAGACGTGATGTGTCGTCCGTAAGAAATGGAAAAGCTTGCTGTGAAAGTGCCGCCTTCCGCTGACGATCGCGAGTGTGACGTCCTTGAACCCTGCGTTGCGGAGCCGCTCGTCGAGCGATCGCATGTCGGTCCAATGCTGGGTGATTTTGGAATTTGCATCGATGCCGACCGCCAGGCGGATTTTGCATGCCGATCGGTGAGACCTGGGGACACGCTTTAAGATCTCAAATGTCCGGTCGACGGAATAATATCCTCCCAAAATATCGATTGCCGTGGCCTTCTCGGCCGCCTGCGCTAGTGACGCTGTGAGATCGCGTGCGTCCACGTGATCGCCGAGGTTTAGAATATCGGAATAGGCGACATGGATTGTATCAGAGATCATCTACGGGCCCGGTTCTGGGTTCGGACACAACTTGCGATCGAACACTTGCATCAATCTTCTTGATTTCTTCTCTATCGGACAGGCGAGCGAACATGTCCGCGATGTCGCTTTACTCGATAGCGAATTTTTTCGATTTGGACACGCGGAGCCGTCGACGCTGACTCCGATCTACGAAGTGAGCCGCTTGAGCGAGAGACTTCGGCCGCCTGCGAACAACCGAAGGCAGCAAGCCGAGGGTTGCTAGTGAACCGGTAGACGATATTGTTGTGGTCGAACTCGTGCTGAACCGGCTGTTGCTGAAATGCTGGAAACACCCGTCGCACATCCGCTGGCGACTGCTGCCCATCTCGCAGCTGTGGGAGTTGTTGAGACCACAGGCATCGAGCCGGTGGTTCGACCGAAATCGAAGCGGCGGCCGGGTCTAACCCGCCGCAAGGCCAAACCCGACGCGATCCCTGTCGACGAAGGCGGCAGACTCATGCCAGATCTCATTCAAGGGGATGAACTCGAAAGCCTCGATATCGAAAACCGCAAGCTAAAGACCCTCCTTCTCGAAAAGATCAGGGAAGAGAATGCCTAGCTCAGGTCGAAGCTGAGACGATTCGGACTGGACTAAGCTTGGCAGGGGGCGTCACCTGCCGGCTGTGGATTCGCGATCCACGGTCGTCGGTCATTCAGCGCTCTTGCGTCGATTTCGATGGCGTCGACTTCGAAAGAGAAGACCTCGCCATCGAGCACATGGTAGAGATCCCAAGTTGTTTCGACGGTCGTATCGGCGATATAGATATGATCTGGCACGTCGGTTCGCCCAGCCAGGAGCGGCTGTAGAGCTTCTGCAACGACTACATGGTTCGTGAGTGCGGTGTCGGAAAATTCTAAAATTAGGATCGTCTCATCGCCGTCTTCGCGGCATGCTGATAACTTTTGGAGTTTGTCGTCCAACGCCCTTTGAACCCGAGCACGGCGGCTTGGCTCTATGTCGGCATCTATTAATCTTGCGAGCAACAGCGCGCCATCATGACGGTCCCGGTAGGTCCAGTGTGTCCTGCGTTTCAAGGTGAGTTCGAGGCCGCGTATCGATTCTGTGCGAGATCCTTCATGCCCGTGGGGACGCCGGTCGCGGCTCGGACGTTCGGGGCATTCGGCATGCAGTTCGGCTGCGGCACGGCGCACCCAGGCGATGATCTCTGCGCGAAGGACATTATGGATCCTCCGGTGCCTCCCCTCGGTCGGATGAAGCGGAAAGTGCAGATCGTAGACCCCCGGCTTCGGCAGCGTTCCATTCAGCGTGTCGGCGATCTCGCCGGCAAAGGCCTGAAACTCTGCCGCCATCTGTATCGACTGCTCGAACGGCTCCAGTAGCGTGTGTTCGATCGCATATTTTTCGCTGCCAAGGCGAAAACGTGTCTCAACCGGAGGACCCGAGCCATCGGTTTCGGGATGGGTAACATCCGAACGAACTGCTCGAATTTGGGTTTCGAGGTGGCGTATCAGTGCCTCACAAAGAGCCTGCTCGTTTTTCTGAACCATGGCTTCCTCCGTTTCGCGCAGTGGCCGGCTTGGCGGTTCACTGGGTGAACGCAGGAGTGTAGCTGATTTTCCGATCCGTAAGGAGAGGCTGGAGTTTAAAAAAATCTGCCATCCTCCTTTGGCCGGTCGGCCGTCATCTGTCGGGCTTTGGTATTCTGATCACCTCATATCCCGATAATATGAAGCTCGCCACGAACGACCTGACGAGGTGATCTTCAAATGGCTCGGGACGCCCATAAAAAGAGCTGTGGATCCAATTCCTGACCTGCTCAACACCCGGGTAGGTCCCAACCAGCGGAAAAGTTGGAAAATCCGATCGGTCAACAATACCGCTTGGAAGAAGTTCACGCTTGAGCCATAGAGGCGCGATGATCTGTGAAAGCACCAGCGGGAACGCTGGAGCAGGCCAGCCGATGCGAAATTTTCGCTCCAAAGTGTCGATATAGTCTCGGATTTCCTTGAAGTCCGGCAACGCTTCAAGCCTTGCGACGAGTGCTTCGTGTGCAGCCTCTAGGCTCGTCTCTCTGAATAAAACCATGATAGTCGAAGCTTCGGTGGAAGGATAAGTGGGCATGGACCGGACGGCCAGCGTTCTGGTCTTCAACAGGTGGGCGGCTATGATCGGCCAGATCGCTGGCTTGAACATCTCCTTTGGGTAGGAAAAGCGTTCTGAAAATCGGGTTGCGATCCAGCCGGTATCGGCAGAGTAGAGCAGTTCTTCCGGTGCGGAAGCGACATGCCTGTCCTGAATCGCGAGCTGGATGACCGCGAAATCGTCGATCCAGGCTTTGAAATTAGCGATCTCTTTGGCCTGCGGCATGACCCATACCGATCGCTCGTCGCCGCGATGTCGCCGCGGGGGCATCCAGATCCGGCCCGAGCGAGCAGCGCGTTCAAGGATCGTCTCGATCTCGACCGAGGCACCGACACGTCCCGCGCCGACGGCAGCCTGCTTCAGGATGTCCAAAGAGACGGGAGGGAGCTCCGCATCGCTGGGTCTCTCTTGACGCTCCGTCAGGATCCCTCGTAGCCATGTGACGGCCCAGTCTGTATGTTTGCGGATCTCGGTCTCTGCCATGGTCGACAGGATCGGACTGGGGTCGACCACATGTTGGCGAACTTCAATGACCGGCATCACGCCTGTGAGATTGCCGCGAGCGCATGCGGTTTGATCGGCCTCGATACCGCTCGCCGTCACCGAGAGCGCGACGTTTGCTTCGCTGCGGCATCCAAATTGTCTATGACAGCACGTCTCGTTCATCTGACCGCTGACGATCTCTCGCTGACGGCGCGATGTGCAAAAAAGCGTCGTTCCGTATCTTAGAGCCGCGTCGCGAAATTCGCTCCTGGGCAGGTTGTGTTTTCCATTCGCACTGACAAGAGCGGCGCGAGGCCGCATCCACTGCCACACCGCGTCATAGGCGATGTCGCGGTCGACATAGCTACGCGAGCCATGATGCGGGACCTTCACGATGTCGCAGCCGAGCCCCATAGGATACCGGGCCATCAAATAGGTAAAGTTTTCGAGGTCCCCCGTCAGAAAAATCCTTCGCGTCACCAAGCCGATACGCGCTTCGACCAGAAGGACGATCGATGTATCGTTCAAGACCGAGTTGCCGAAGAATTCCGGATCGACGCCTTTCGCGACGGCTTCGCGTTTCATGTCCTCTTGTGAGGGCGGGCCGGGGATCGGAGGACGGGGTGGTATCACGTCGGCGGTGATCTCTCCCGTCGCGATCGCAAGGCGCAGGCCCGATAGCAGATCGTCGTCATCGTCGTCTTCTTGGATGTCCGCCAGCAGCCATCCGATCGGCATTGGTTGCTCTAAAAAAAGGCTCGTCGAATCGTCGGCGACAAGAAGCCGCTCGATGAGCCGTGCAGCGGGTGAGATGACCTTGATTGAAAGGCCATTGTCGGAACTGGTCCATGTCGCTCCCTCGACCGGCCAGGAGACGGCGCATGTGCGCGGCAACAAGTCCTGTAGCTCTTGGGCTTTGGCTATCCCGCCGAATACACGAGGCGCGAATAGCCATTGGTGACGGCGAAAAGCGGGAATGCATGGTCCCCAGTATCGGCGGATCGGAAGGGCGTCCTTATCCTTAACGTAGCCCAGAAGGCCGTCGACATGGTCGGCATCGCAATGGGAGAGAACGGCTAGATCGAGTTCCGAAACGCCGAGTTTGGCCAATGTCGCCTTGACCGATGCTGCGCCAGCCGACGGTCCGCCGTCGATGAGGATCGTGGATGGCTCGCCGTTTTTTGGTATCCACTGTATCACCAGGGCATCGCCATGGCCGACATTGACTAGTTCCAGCTTCAGCTCGGATTCTGCCCGCTTGGACATGGAGGTCGATCTTTCCTTAAACGCATATCAAGTCGGCATGTAGAGGCCGATGCGGATTAAAGCAGTTTCCAACCGGCTGCTCAACCGGCAAATTGCAAAGCTTTATATTGCACCAAATATCTCATTTATATTCGTTTACAGCCGGCAAGCAAACCGGCATAATATCCGGCATGGATGTAGCTTTCATGGAACCGATGGTGCCCGATGACGACAAGGGTGCTCTCGAAGACAAAGTGTTGACCCTTGTTGCCGAGGCAAATCAGCTCGCTGGTCGCGTTCACCCTATCATGCGTGAATCAATCGGCGATCTCGTGCGGTCGATGAACTGCTATTATTCCAATCTCATCGAAGGTCACGATACGCATCCACGCGATATCGATCGTGCGCTTGCCAACGACTTTTCCGATGAACCGAAGCGGCGGGAACTACAGCAGGAAGCCGTAGCGCATATCTACGTTCAAAGATTGATCGATACCGGCAACGATCCCGACGTATGGCCGGCGTCCGCGGCTTACGCCTCATGGCTTCATGAGGAGTTCTGTTCGCGCCTTCCAGCGGAGATGTTGTGGGTGACCAATCCGGCGACCGGAGAACGCGTGCCCGTCGTACCAGGCGAATGGCGAAGGCGGGACGTCCAGGTCGGTCGCCATCTACCGCCGGAGCATGCCGACTTGCCCCGCTTCCTGACCCGTTTCGATCATGCCTACCGTTCGCCACCGTTATCGAAAATGAGACAGATTCAGGCGATCGGCGCCGTCCATCATCGATTTTTATGGATTCATCCGTTTCTCGACGGAAACGGACGCGTCGCTCGCCTGATGTCTCACGCCCTCATGAAACATCTCGGCATCGGAACCAGTCTGTGGTCCGTGGCACGCGGTCTTGCGCGCGAGGAAAAGCTCTACAAGGCTCTCTTGATGGGGGCCGACGGTCCGCGAGCCGGCGATCGCGACGGAAGGGGAAACCTGACCAACCGTGGCCTTGTGGCGTTCTGCGACTTCTTCATCGATCGGGCAATCGATCAGGTGCGCTTCATGAGCAGTTTGCTCGAAACGGATAAGCTCCTGATGCGCATCGAAATTCATCTGGAAGAGGAGGTGCGATCAAAGCGTCTTCCGCGCGGCAGCTTCCAGGTCCTGCGTGAGGCCATCCTGGCCGGTGAAGTCGAGCGGTCGAAGATACCGGCGATCACGGGCTATGAAGAGCGTGCTGCGCGTAACATCACATCCGCGCTGGTCGAGCGCGGTATGCTGTCGTCGGCGTCGCATCGCGCCCCCTTGCGGCTCAATTTTCCCGCCGACGTCGCCGAGCGGTGGTTTCCGAACCTCTATCCGGCAAACGCAGGGTCAAGCGCATGAAAGACGAAGTCGTCACCCTGATCCGACGCTTCACACCCGCTGCTCCGCAACGCGGGGACTGGGAGTTTTTGAGCTCTGATGCGGGCGGAGCGCCAGTTCGCTGGCCTGCCATCGATGCCCTCTATCGGACCCTCATCCTGGCCGATCCAGGCGCCGGAAAAACCTTCGAGGCCCTGGATAGGGCCCGCAAACTGACGTCGAAAGGACAACGTGCATTTTTCATTCGCATTGAGAAACTGACCGAAAGTTTCGAGAATGCCTTCGAGGTGGGGTCGGCCGAGGCCTTCGACGGCTGGTTGGCCTCTACCGATGAAGCATGGTTCTTCCTCGACTCGGTCGACGAAGCGCAACTCGATACCCCACGGGCGTTCGAAGATGCGATCCGGGTCTTTAGCACACGGATCCACGCGGCGCGGGCACGCGCTCACATCGTCATCACCAGCCGAGAAGACGCCTGGCAGGCTCTATCCGACCGAACGCTGATCGAACAAGCGCTTCCGTTCGCGCCGTACGACAGCGATGACGAGGTTCCACCCGAAGCGCAGGGCGAACCTGAGAATAAAGGCGCATGGAAAATCTTTCGCCTTGCATCCCTCGATCGGGATCAGATCAAACTGTTTGCCAGCTACCACGGGGTCGGCGATGTCGAGGCCTTCATGAACGCAGTCGAACGGGCGCGATTGATGCCGCTTGCAGAAAGGCCGTTCGACCTGCGGGCGCTGCTGCGCAAATGGCAGGCGGACCAGGCCCTCGGGAGCCGCCTCGAAGTTCTTCAGCGCCTGACGGATCTCCAACTTGCTCCCTTGTCAGTGGCCGGCCAAGCAGTTCGCCTCGACCGAAACCGGGCGCGGCAGGGCGTGCGTGCATTGGCGGCTGCGGCCACGCTTACCGCCAAGAACGTGATTAGGCTCGCCAATGGCCCATCAACGCCTGACCGCGTTGATCCAAAGCAGGTCCTACCGGATTGGTCCGATGACGAAATCGATGCGCTCCTAAAAACCGGCGTGTTCGACGACATTGTCTACGGGAGCGTGCGGTTCAGGCACCGCGAGATCCGAGAACTCCTGACCGCGGAGTGGGCGGCGTCGAATATCGAGCGGCCCGGTGGACGCCAGAAGATAGAGCCGCTGTTTTTCCGGACCAGTTATGATCAGGAGATCATCGTACCGCGGCTTCGTCCGACGCTAGCCTGGTTGATCCTCCTCGACGAGCAGATCAGAGACCACGCCCTTGCCATCGCCCCGGAGGTCGCAACCGAGGGCGGCGACCCGTCGCGCCTGCCGACTTCGATCCGGCGGGCGATGCTGGCCGATATCGTCCGCCGTATCGCCGCCGAGGACGAAATCGCACCGTGGATGGACAATGCGGCCATCACGCGGATCGCTGCCGCCGACCTTGCTGATGAGACCCAGGCCCTGCTGCAACACTATGCAGGCAACGATGATGCCGTGTTCTTCCTCGGCAGGTTCGTCTGGCAGGGAGCAATCAGACAATGCTTGCCAGTTCTTGCCCCGATAGCCATCGACCTGAACAGAGGTCTCAGTGCCCGGATCGCGGCGGCGCGCGCCGTCATGACCGCGGGCGAGGATAATGACAGGCAGGCCCTGAAGGTTGCAGTTCTCGCGGCGGATGGTCTGCTGGATCGGCGACTGCTGGTCGAAGTGATCGACAACCTCCCGGCAACGCGGGAGACTATCGATTTTCTGCTGACCGCGATCGCGCGGGTGGAGCCTTACGGCCGCTTTGAAGCAACCGGCATCGAAGCCTCCCTGACCAAATTCATCGAACGCCTTCCCCTGATGATCGACACGGCGTCGGAACAGCCTCTGCTTCATTTGATCGAAGGGCTTGACGTCCTGCTGAGCGCCGAACCGCATATCGAATGCCATGAATGCTGCGTATCCGAAAAGAATGTCTGGCTCATTTCGGCCGCCTTGCACGCGGTCGGGCGTCTCGTTGCCGCGCGCGCCCTTTGTGCGCTGGAACCGGCAGCGATTTCGATCCTGATCAAGGCGCAGTCGGTCAAATTTTGGGGTCACGATGTCGATATTGAGGACAGGAACAGGCTCAACGATCTCGTGCCGCGCTGGCCCGAACTCAACGATGCGCTCTACTGGCGGATGGTCGAGGAACGTCGCGCGCGCAGAAGTGCAAATGGCGAACGTCTCACGGATGACTGGCAACTGACAGTCTACAATAGGTTCTGGAAGTTCAACGGCAGCGACTTCGGGCGGGTGATCTCCTGGATCACAACGCGGGAGCTCCTGGACGACCGGCTTGTCGCCCTGTCCCGCTCGGTTTCACTCTATCTGGAGCGGGGCAAGCCTGACGACTGGCTTAGTGAACTCAGGCTAGCAGTGAAGGATCAAGCAGAGCTGGAAGCCTCGCTTCAGTCAAATCTCAATCCGCCGCAACAGGAGGAGGCGGGCTGGCAGGTCGAACATCGCAACTGGGAGCGCAAGCGCGCACGCGAGCAGAGAAAGACAAGCCGCGATCGTGCCGCATGGGTGAGCGAGTTGCAAGCAGACCCTGATCGCGTGCGTCACCCCAAGAGCGTCGCACCTGGCCAGATGACCAACGATCATCTTCACCTTCTTCTCAGCGTGAATGGTGAAGGCTGGACGCGATACGACGCCCGATCGAACTGGCGATTCTTAGAGGCCGAGTTCGGGACGGACGTCGCCGAGTCATTCAGAGATGCGGCTGCCGGACATTGGCGCCATTACCAGGTGCCACTTCCCTCGGAAGGGGCTGACAGATCGTCGATCCCTTATGCTCTGGTGTTCGCGCTGGTAGGGTTGGCGATCGAGGCTGAGGAAACTCCTGACTTCTACGATAAGCTAACCCCGCAGGAGGCCGAAAAGGCCTTTCGCTACCTGACCCGGGAATTGAACGGATTTCCGCGCTGGTTTGAACCCCTTTATCGTAGACACCGCGATATCGGTCTTCGAGCCGTTATCCGGGAACTGACCTGGGAGCTCGAGGCCACTTCATCGGGGCCGGCGATCAATTATATTCTCAGTGATATCGTCCATCATGCGCCGTGGCTCTATGCCGATATCGCGCCGACCCTGCTCGCCTGGCTTGAAGACGGCAAGGCGGTTTGCGACGAAAACCTCAATTCCATCCTGACGATCATGCAAAGTGCCGATGATGATCGGCTTGAAGCCTTGGCTCGAAGCCGCATCACGGCAGAACCGAACGGTCCCCAGCGGCCACGCTGGTATGCGGTCTGGGTCGGGCGTGATCCCGAACAGGCTATACCGGCCTTGCAAGCCGAGCTGGACGGCATGGCATTCGACAGTGCTACTCTGTTTGCCCAGCACTTCGTCGTGTCGTTGGTCGGCAGTCGTCATCATGGCGAAGAAACCACAGAGGAATTCCGAACGACGGCCGCGCATCTCAAAAGCCTGTATGTCCTGATGCATCGCTTCATACGTGCCGAAGACGATATCGATCGCGCCAACACGGGTGTATATTCGCCGGATCTTCGCGATCACGCTCAGGATGCCCGGAACATGCTGTTCAAGATGCTCGCGGAGAGCTCCGGTGAGGGAACCTATTGGGCGTTGAAAGAGCTCGCGAAGGATCATCCTGACGAAAAGTATCGACTATGGATGGCGGAGCGTGCGCGTCAGCGGGCTGTCGCGGATGGCGATGAGCCTGTCTGGTCCGATGCTGACATCCACGCTTTTTCTTCCACTGCTGAATAGCTTCTATATCATAAGATTTGCCGTAACAGGCGCCCGGAAGGTTGGTTACTCAAATCGGTGCTTGAAGCGGAGGTAACGAAGCGCCGCTCAGGCGCATGCCAACGTGAGCCGTGTCCCGTGGTCCGATCGTATCTTCGATGCCATCCGCCTTCAGGTCAGGATTGAGATCTTGAGCGATGGGGTCGTTTGAAGGCGGGGTTATTATAAGTTGTGTGGGGATAGCTCTCGGAACGCGCACCGACTTGGTGTTTTCGGCCAAGGTGCAACTCGACGAACCTTAACGCCGCAGTCAAGTTATTGGTGTCGCCTGTTGGTACGGGCTGTTGGCAAGCTTAAGTCCGACATCGTCGGTCTCCCCACATATTAAGGCGAGAGGGCAGCGCGACGTTACCTTCATAATATGCCCCACGCCCGAAACCTCCCCCTCCCGGTCATCTCCCTGAGGCCCAGCTCCAAAACAATCCGCCGCGCGGCCTGCGGCGTCACATCGAGCGCCTTCGCCACCATCCCGGCCGATACCAATGGTTTCGCCATGACAAGCTCGACCAGCTCCGGCAGTCTTGACGACGCCCGGCGCCCGTCCAGCTTTCGGTCCATCATTGTCTTCGCGAGCGTCAGCCGGTCATGCTCTTTCAATCCAATCTCGGCGGCCGCGATCAAGCCGTGGGCAATCGCGAGTAACCGGGACTCTAGGTCCCGATGCCGACGCCGATCAACGGGAATGGTTTTGAGGGCGAGATTGACGGCAGCGAGATGATCACCGGTGGTGAGGCCGGCCTGCCGCAGGATCGAGGCCGTCAACAGCCGGCCGAGCCACGGCGCGTGCTGAAGGACCGCAAGCGTGTTCCAGGCATCGAGGGCAACGACCGCCTGCAGGACCGCCGGCCACGCCTGAACCTGCCGCAGCACGCCCCGCCATTCGTCGAGCCTGGCATCCTCGTCCCAGTCGAGATCGTAGATCATCGGATCTTTTTCCGCCGGGCTGGTCACGCTGGGCATCCTAGCATGCGTGATCGCCGCCTCCGAGCGGGCAAGCACCGCATCGATGGCGGCATAATCCACGCCGGGCGGGTTTTCGGCGGCGTCGGCGCCTTCCCCCTCCCCCATCGATTCGTTCGCGGCCGCCGGCGGCATAACACCGGCGGCCGGGGCCTTGTCGGCATCAACGGATAGGATTGCCGAGGCTTTTCTCAGTGCCCGAAGTCCATCAACAGACAGCGCCCAGCCGGGCAACTGCGCCGCGATGCGCCGGCGCGTACGAAGCACGTCGCGGGCGATGGTGAGCTCGTGGGTCGGTGAGCGGATGTCGCGGGTGGCATCGTGGAGAACGAGATCTTCGAGATGGACGAGTTCGCCGTCGATCCATAGCGAGGCGCAGGCGTCGACGAAATTTTGGCGTTCGATCCAACCCTGGCCGACGGGTGAACAGGCGATGCGCTCGTCAAGGCGGGTGAGTGCGGTACCGGCGTCGAATGCCGGTCGCATCAGGGTTGTCATGCTGGATTTAGCGATTTCGTAAGCCATTGAAGTTATGGTAAAGGATTTCTTAAAGGAACTCTATCAGAATATTGCGGTTCGCTACATGGTATGCTTTCGGCTTGGTCTGCTCACCATCGATAAGTACCCCTTATCGGGGGTTAGCCATCTTCTCTGGATTTCTTGCTATCTCAGGCGGAAAACGCTATTTTGCGGCCTCAATTCGACGGGGAACACCATGTCCGAACCACAGCTTTCCATCCGTAGCGCCAAGGCAAGAGCTCTGGCGCATGCGCTGGCGCGGCGCACCGGACAGCCGATCAACAGGCTCGTTGAACTGGCGCTTGAACGCTACGATGTCGAATTGAGGCAGCAGGATAAAAAGCACCCGCTGGATGCCGTTTGGGAGCTTGCCGCCGAAGGCCGTCGCAATGTTCCGGCTGGCACCACCTCTGCGCATGATGATCTTTATGACGAAAACGGCTTGCCAATATGATTGCCATCGATACCTCGGTCATTGTCGCGATCGTCCTTGAGGAGCTGGAAGCTGACGCCTTCAAATCGGTCCTGCAGCAGGATGAGATTGTTATCGGTTGGCCGACACTGTTCGAGACGCGAACGGTTCTGACAGCCAAAGGGTTTTCCAATGCCGCCGATATCGTCTCACGGTTCGTTGACACACCCAACATCATGCCGCTTGCCTTCAATGAGAGACATTATCGCCAAGCGGAAGACGCGCTTGACCGATACGGCAAGGGACGCCACCCGGCCAGCCTGAATATGGGTGATTGTTTCTCCTATGCTGTCGCTGCTGTTGCCAAGGCGCCCCTGCTCTTCAAGGGGCGCGATTTCAGCCAGACGGATCTGAAACTTCATCCAGCGTCGTCGATAAGATGACAGGCGTAGACGTGGTCGGCCGGCGAGCCCAACAACTGGACACGATCGCCGCCGTGCTTCCGCTTGAGCGGCGCGACGAGCTCGCCGAACTGCTGACCGATCAGGACATCGAGACGCTGCGCCATCTCGTCAACGAAGGCATGGGCGAAAACACGCTGCGCGCGCTCACCTCCGATCTCGCCTATCTCCAGGCCTGGTCGCTGGCCGCGACGGGCGCGTCCCTCCCCTGGCCAGCACCGGAAGCCCTGGCTTTGAAGTTCGTCGCCCATCACCTCTGGCAACCGCGGCAACGCGAGATCGATCCACATCACGGCATGCCGGCCAAT
The DNA here is from genome assembly GCF_001424065.1 of Rhizobium sp. Leaf384. Classification (GTDB taxonomy): domain Bacteria; phylum Pseudomonadota; class Alphaproteobacteria; order Rhizobiales; family Rhizobiaceae; genus Ferranicluibacter. Next base: position 424,565 of record NZ_LMQE01000005.1, on the reverse strand, counting down.
GTCGAGCAGAGCCTGCGCGAACAGGGGTTCCTGAAGACCGTTGGCCCCCACGCCCCCGATACGGTGCGCCGGCGTCTGGCCACCTGGTCGACGCTGACGAAATGGCGCGGCTTCCCTGGCGTCTTTTCTTCTCCTGCCCTGAAATCCGCCATCCGGCTGGCCGTTCGCGCAACGCCAAGACCGCGCAAACCAAAGAGCGCCAAAGCGGTCACGGGCGATATTCTTGCCAAGATGCTCGCCACCTGTGCCAGCGGCAGCCTGACCGATCTGCGGGACCGGGCGATCCTCATGGTCGCCTTTGCCTCTGGCGGTCGTAGGCGCAGCGAGGTCGCCGGGTTGCGGATCGAGCAACTCATCGCCGAGCCCCCCGTTCCCGTCGAGAGCGGCCCTCCCCTGCCCTCGCTTGCCATTCATCTTGGCCGAACGAAGACCTCGGGCGCCGATCACGACGAGGTCGTCTATCTCACCGGCCGGCCGGTCGAGGCGCTCAATGCCTGGCTTGTAGCGAGCCGGATCGAGACGGGAAGCATTTTTCGCAAGATCGATCGCTGGGGTAATCTTTCGCAGCGGGCCCTGGAGCCGGGTGCGATCAACGGCGTCGTTAAGCACAGGGCGGTGCTGGCCGGCCTGGAGCCGGGGGAGTTTTCCGCCCATGGACTGCGCTCCGGCTATCTCACGGAGGCTGCCAATCGTGGTGTCCCGCTGCAGGAGGCCATGGAGCAATCACGGCATCGATCTGTCCAGCAGGCGTCGAGCTACTACAACAATGCGACACGGAGAAGCGGGCGAGCAGCACGGCTGATCTCCTGACCTTGCATCAGCTATGAAGGCCTATCGATGACGTTCCACTCGAGGTAATGACGGCCGCTCAGACACTACGACCGCCGCGCCGGACCTTCAGAGAGTTGGCATCGACTCACAAATGAGGGGAGGCAGCCGAAGGCGATACAAGATAGGCAGTGGAATAGCCCCGATGGACCAGCGATCGTTTCCGAACTGGACCGAGAGTTTTGTTAGCCTTTTTGATGCGGATGCAGCACGATTTGCAGCCATTGCCTCAGCCAGCGGATTTGATCCTCCCATGAACAGTGATCAGATTCATGTCCTTCTGTCCGATCTAAATTGAAGAGGAAGACGCTATTTGAAGGCTGGCTGATCATCCTGACATTCGATAATCATCATCACCCGCTTACGCACCTTGCAGCTGCCGCTTGGAAAGGCGTTCTGGCTGCCCGATTTGGGCAGCCAGAACCCTGTTTCGCCCAGTCAACGTGAACTGGCGTAGCGCCGCCGGGCCATCATGCGGCTTTGGCGACATCTTCGCTGTGGCGAATTTCCGTGCCCAAGACCTTGAGGCACTCCCTGATAAAGGCGGCGAGCGCTGTCCATCCCTTCGCCGACACCATGGTGCCATCGACGTAGGCTTCGGTTGGCGAGAGGTCGATATACGTCCCGCCGGCCAGCGTAACCTCAGGTTCGCATGCGCCGAGGGCAGCTACCTTCTTGCCACGCACCACATCATCGACGGCAATCAGGATTTGCACGCCATGGCAGATGGTGAAGATAGGCTTCTTCGTTTCATGGAAATGCCGAACGATAGCCTGAACGCGCTTATCGGTACGAATATATTCAGGACCGCGACCGCCAGCAGCATAAACAGCATGGTACTGGTCAAGCTGCTTTTCGGCCTCGGAGAACGTCTTGTTGATCGTAAAGAAATGGCCGAGCTTTTCGGTGTAGGTCTGATCGCCCTCGAAGTCGTGCAGTGATGTCTTGATAAGATCGCCCGCCTTCTTGTCCGGGCAGATGACATCCACCGTATGCCCAACCGCTTCCATTGCCTGCTGATAGACGAAGATTTCGTATTCCTCGGTGAACTCGCCTGTCAGCATCAGTATTTTCTTGCCTGCCATGATCTGCTCCTCTTGCTACATGCAGTGGGGCGGCACCTGCCGCCCCGGTTTCTCGGTGTGGATTAGAACGGAGACTCGGGGAAATAGTATTCCTGAGCGTTCGTCTGGGTGATCAGCGGCGCGTCAAGCTTGACCGTCCCGCGCACGGGCGCTTGGCCGATCAGGTTGGCGACCGTCATATAGATCGCCGTCTTGATCATCGCTGGTGGATAGGGCGTCTCGGCCGGGGTCATTGCATCGCCGTCGATCACCTTCTTGACGATGTCCTTCATGCCGTTGCCGCCGAGGGCAAGCTTGATGTCCGTGCGTCCCGACTCCTTGACGGCTTCAAGCACGCCAAGCAGCATGTCGTCATCATTGGCCCAGACCGCATCGATCTGCGGATACTTCGCAAGGTAGTCCTGCATCAGCTTGAACGCTTCGTCGCTGTTCCAGTTCGCGTACTGAATGTCCAAGACCTTCAGTTCGGTTCCTTTGATCGCATCGTTGAATCCTTGAATGCGTTCGTCGTCGATAACAGTCGGAATGCCGCGCAGAACGACCAGATTCCCCTTCCCGCCGAGTTTCTCGATCATGTACTTCGCAGTGTTGCGGCCAACCGCGATGTTGTCGCCTGCAAGGTAGAGGTCCTGGATGAACGCGTCGCTCAGGCCGCGATCAACGACGGTGATGAAGGTACCGGCGTCCTTTACAGCCTTGACCGGCGTCGTCAGCTCTTCTGACGAGTACGGAAGGATGACCAAGGCATCGAGCTTTCGACCGGCGGACAGATCCTCCAAGGCGCTGACCTGCGCGGTTGCGGAGGGCGACGTCTTGACCACGACCTCAACGTCCGGAAAAGCGGCGTTGATTTCCTTTGCGGCGGCTTGGGCGTGGTAGACGACGCCGGCCGTCCAGCCGTGGTCGGCGGCCGGGATCGAGACGGCAACCACTTTCTTATCGGCGGAGAATGCGTGGCTGGCGAACATCAATGCGCCAACCGCCACAGCCGCGAACAGTTTCGTTTTCAACATGAATTCCTCCCAGAATTGGACCTGCAAACAAGCACTCGCGCGGTCCGGACACGAATTACTTCGCGAACTTTTGAATGAGCATCGCGATGATGATGATGACCCCCTGAACCCCGGCCACCAGATATTCCGAGACGAAGTCCGACAGGACCATAAGGTTGGCGATGAGTTCGAGAATGACGGCGCCTGCGACCGTGCCCCAGACATGCCCCTTGCCACCGCGCAGCGCCGTGCCGCCGATGACGACGGCCGTGATGACCTGAAGCTCCCAGAGAACGCCCGTCGTCGGCGTTGCGGCGCCAAGACGGGGCACATAGCAAATGGCCGCGATGGCGACGCACGCGCCCTGGATCGCATAGGCGATTGTGCGGGTCTTGATGATCGATATGCCCGAATAGCGCGCCACGTCTTCGTTTGCGCCGACGGCAGCGCACTTTCGGCCATACTTCATCTTGTAGAGGAAAAAGGATGCCACGGCGGCGACGGCGATCGAGATCAGGATGGGGACCGAGATGCCGCCGACAGTGCCGAAATAGACGGGGCGATAGGCCTCGCGCAGACTGCGATCGATCGGAATCGTGCCCCCGTCGGACATGAAGGTGATGAGCGCCCGGAAGATCCCCATCGTGCCGAGCGTCGCAATGAAAGGTTCGATCTTCCCGACCGTGACGATGAGGCCGTTCATCAGACCGCAGGCTGTCCCGATGACAAGCGCCATGACCATTCCCGCGGGAATTGCCGCAAGGCCCCACTCGGGCGCCATGCTGTTCATGAAGAGGATCGTGATGCCCGTGATGAACGCTGCCATCGATCCCACGGACAGGTCCAGCCCGCCAGACGAGATCACGAACGTCGCGCCGACGGCTATGATCGCGATGAAAGCGCTTCGGGTGATCACGTTACCAAGATTGGTCGCCGACAGAAAGTCCGGATTGATGATGAACCCGATCACAAGCAGCACCAGAAGAGCCAGGAATGGCCCGACGTCTGCCCACCCGATGTTCCAATCCCGTTCGTGCCTGAGCGGCGTTGTTCCTACGAGCGTACTCATGTGGTTCCTCCTCCCTACTCTGCCGCTGTCGTGACGTTGCTTGTCGCCAGCAGTGCGATGTCGTGCTCAGTCATCCGGTCTCCCGACACCTCTCCCGTGATGCGTCCCTCTCGCATCACAAGAATGCGATCACAAAGACCGATCAGCTCCTGCATCTCCGAAGAGACGACGATGCACGTCCTGCCCTCGCCGACGAGGCGATGGACGAAGGCGTATATCTGGGCTTTGTTGGCGATATCGATGCCACGGGTCGGCTCGTCGATGACGACGACAGACGGGTTGGTCAAAAGGACCTTGGCCAGCAGGAGTTTCTGCTGGTTGCCGCCCGAGAGCTGACCTGCCCTGACGCCGAGCGTCTTCAGCCGAATGTCATAGGTGTCGACCGCATCGACAAGCGCAGCTTGCTCCCGAGCGCGGCGCATCACGAGGCTGGGGTGGAACCGCGTAAGTGCCGACAGCGTCAGATTGGGCGCCAGTCGCTCCTGGAGCAGCAGGCCCTTTCCTTTGCGATCTTCCGTCAGGTAGCCGATGCCCGCGTCCATTGCGGCGCGTGGCGAGCGGATGTCGATCGTCTGGCCGTCGAGCGTGACCGTTCCATGGGCGGCTCTCAGGCCCATAATGCCTTCGAACACTTCCGTACGCCCCGCCCCGATCATCCCCGCAAAACCGAGGATTTCTCCTTTTCGTGCCGTGAAGCTGATATCCCTGGCGTAGCCCGGCACGACCAGGCCCTGCACCTCGAGAGAGGGCGCTCCAGCCGCACCGTTTCGCTTCTGCGGGTAGAGGGCCGCAAGGTCACGACCGACCATGAGGCGCGCCATGTCCATCTGGCTGAGATTGCTGCCCGCATAGGTGCCGACAAGCTTGCCATCACGCAGTACGCTAACCTTGTCGGCGAGCCGCTGCACCTCGTCGAGTCTGTGGCTGATGTAAAGGACCGCCGCGCCGTGTCTTTTGAGCTGCAGGATGAGCGCAAGCAGCCGCTCGACTTCGCCTCCTGTCAGAACCGCCGTCGGTTCGTCGAAGATGACAAGCTTGTAGTCGTCGAGAAGTGCGCGGGCGATCTGAACGAGCTGGCGATCAGCAAGTGAGATGTCCCGGACCAGCCTGTTCGGCTTGACGTGGCAGCCCAGCTCGGAGAGCTTTTCAACAGCGAGACGACGCATCGTCCGGTCATCAACCATCCCGTTGCGCATCAATTCGCGTCCGAGAAAGAGATTTTCTGCGACGGTCAAACCGTCGGCAAGCAGGATTTCCTGATGAACGAGAACGATTCCGGAATTCTGGGCATGTTCGGGCTTGGAGAAGCGGACATTCCGGCCTGCAATCTCGATCGTTCCGGAGGTGGGCTCGGCATAGCCTGAGAGAAGCCGCATGAATGTCGATTTGCCGGCACCGTTCTCGCCTATGATGGCGTGGATCTCGCCGGGAAACACATCGAGCGTGACATTGGACAGGACCGTCACGGGACCGTAGTCCTTGGAGAGTCCTTCAGCATGGAGAACGGGTCCCATCTTGGGACGCTCGCCATGGCGCACATCGTCTTTCTCACTCTGAAGAACAACAGCAGCCGACATGGGACCCACCTTATTCGAACGCGGGAATCAAGCGGTCACGCGAATGCTCCAGATGGGTCCGCATGGCTTTCTCAGCCGCCTGCGCGTCCCCAGCGGAAAACGCTGCTAACAAGGCTTCATGCTCGTCCAAGGCTTCCTCGGTCACCCGAGAATGGAACATCAGGCGAAAGATATGGAAATGCGTGTGCTGATGATTGAGCGTCTCGCGGATCAGTTCGTTTCCTGCAACGTCGAGGATCCTGTCATGAAAGACCGCATCCTGGCGGGCAAACGTCGAATAGCGGATACGCTCGTCCGAACCATCCCGGCGCCCCATGACACCACCTGCCTCCTGAAGAAAAGCGAGCTTGGCCTCGTCCATTCCTGCAGCCGCTTTTGCGGCGCTAATCGGCTCTAGCAGCAGGCGAAGCTCATACAGTTCATCAAACCTGCGCCGCGTAATCTGCGGCGCAGCGCTGTACCCGATCAAATGGGTTTTGACGACCAGACCTTCACCCTCGAGACGACCGAGCGCCTCTCGGATAGGTGTCTGGGACACATTGAGTTCCCGCACCATGCTGTCAACGGATATGCGGCCCCCAGGGGGGATGTTCAGCGCCATTAGCTGAGCGAAGATCGCGTCGTAAACGCTTTCCGCCAAACTGTTGCTCCGCTGAATGAAGCCGCTGTTCTCTGATGGTCTCATAGGGGTCGCCGAATTTCTGTTCTGCATCTCGTTGCCTCTTGACATGAACGACAGCTAACACGATGGTGCCCTATATGCAATCCCATATCCTATAGGATTTGATATTGGAGTTTTCATGAGGGTTTTACGAGAGGACGCGTTGCACTTGGCGACGACGCTTCTGGAGCAGAGGGGTTGCAGAGTGGTTCACGCCGCCTTGCAGGCGGACGTTCTGGTCGAGGCCGAACTAACGGGACACCCATCGCACGGGCTCCAGCGGTTGCCGCGCATCCTCCAGAGGATTGAGAGAGGCTTGATCGACCCCAATAGTGAGGGGGCGGCAAGCTGGTCGTCGTCGTCCTATCTCCGGGTGGATGGCCTCAGGGGACTCGGCCCGGTCGTGGCCGGCGCAGCCTTGACGCTCTTGAGCGCGCGGGCGGCCACGGCCGGCATCGCCATAGCAGGTATCCGCAACGGCAATCATCTGGGAATGCTGTCGCACTATGTCGCCTGGCTCGCCGAACGCGGCCAGGTTGGGATAGCGCTGTCCACGAGCGAGGCGCTCGTTCACCCCTATGGCGGCACGCGCGCCATGCTCGGCACCAACCCGCTGGCCATTGCCGTTCCCACGGCAGGGCGTCCGATGGTCGTAGACCTGGCAACGGGCGTCGTCTCGATGGGCAAGATCCACCACCATGCCGCCAACGGACTGTCGATCCCCCTCGGCTGGGCGCGGGATGAGACCGGTCAGCCGACGACACATGCCGCACGCGCCACCAAGGGTGCGATCGCGCCCTTTGGCGAGGCGAAGGGCTATGCGCTCGGCATGGGACTGGAGCTTCTGGTCGCGGCCTTGGCAGGCTCGGTCATGGCGCCTGATATCCACGGCACGCTCGACGCGGATTCCGTGTGCAACAAGGGCGACGTGTTCATCGCTATCGACATCGGGTCAAATCCCGACCTCATGGCTCGCCTTTCAGCTTACCTTGACCTTGTGCGCGCATCGACCCCATCGGACACGGGCACCCCTGTCGCCGTTCCCGGAGATGGCGCGGCCGCCCGGCGTGCTGACGCCCTCCTCCGCGGATTTCAGACATCGCCACAGCTCTGGCGGGACCTGAACAGCTTTTCGCTTCCCCAAAGCTCGCTTTCCATAGGACAGGCACGATGAACCTCTTTGCCGCTCTACGACTTCCGCAAGAAATCCTGTTTGGCAAAGGCCAGCGTCATGCGCTGCCGGCGGTCGCTGCAAGACTGGGCAAACGGGCCTTGATCTGCACCGACGAAAGGTTCGCGGCGACCGACGTCTTCGCCGACATCGTCGCTGCGCTCAAAGCGGCATCGGTCGATGTTGTCGTGTTCGACAACGTCCAGCCCGACGTCCCCCAGGAAACCGTGGCCGTGTGCGTGGATCACGCAAGGGACTTCGGACCTGACCTAGTCATCGGGATCGGCGGAGGCAGTTGCCTGGATATGGCGAAATGCGCGGCGCTCTTGCTCAGCCATGGCGGCCGCCTGCAAGACTATTACGGTGAGTTCATGGTTCCCGGGCCGACAATCCCGGTGATCGCCGTTCCCACAACGGCTGGCACCGGCTCCGAGGTCACGCCGGTCGCGGTCATCTCCGATTCCGAGCGGACGCTCAAAGTGGGAATTTCCAGCCCCTACCTCATCGCGACCTGCGCGATCTGCGATCCGGAACTGACGATGACGTGCCCGCCGGGACTGACAGCGGTCGCCGGAGCTGACGCCCTCACGCATGCGATCGAGGCCTTCACCGCGGCGCGGCGGACCAACGACCACATGTTGACGCAGAAGCACGTGTTCATCGGTAAAAGCGCGCTCACGGATCACTTTGCGCTGCTGGCGATCAAACTGTTGGGACGCAGTCTCGAGAAGGCCTGCAAGGACGGTGCGGACGAGGACGCAAGAGCCGATGTGATGATGGGAGCGCTTGCGGCTGGATGCGCCTTCGGCACGGCCGGCACTGCAGCGGCGCATGCCATTCAATATCCCGCCGGAGCCCTGACGCACACGGCTCACGGCCTCGGCGTGGCAACGATGATGCCCTACGTCATGACCTACAACAAGGCCGCATCGGCCGCCGAGATGGCAGAGATCGGGATCGCGCTTGGCCTTGCCGGCGACCACGACGATACCGAGAAAATGGCGACCGGTGCGATCGAGGAAATCAGGAGGCTCTTTGCAGCGATCGGCATCACCCGGACGCTCGCCGATCTGGGGCTTCCTGCCGACAAGGTCGACTGGACGGCCGAGCAGGCGTTCGGCATCGACCGACTGATCAAGAACAACCCGCGGCCATTCGATCTCGACGCCATGAAGCGTCTTGTCAGAGCGGCCTATGCCGGCGACCTCGCCGGTTCCGCTCTTTGAATCGAGGAATGTCATGGATATCTCGCAGAAAACGCCGCACGCTGACAACCACCTGCCCGACTTCGCCGCCGCGTCCCGCGGCCTGTACATCGACGGCGCCTGGCAGCCATCCCGCAGCGGAGAGGTCATCGAGGTCGTCGATCCCTCGACGGGGAACAGGCTTGCCTCCGTCCCCGACGCGACGATCGAGGACGCGCGTCTGTGCATCGAAGCTGCCGCGGCCGCCGCACCCTCCTGGCGGGCGACCCCTCCCCGCCGGCGCTCCGAGATCCTGCGCCGGTGCTTCGAGTTGATGATCGAGCGCTCGGAGATGCTCGCGACTCTCATTTCGATGGAAAACGGCAAGGCCTTGCGCGATGCCCGCGGCGAAGTCGCCTATGCCGCAGAGTTTTTCCGGTGGAATGCGGAAGAAGCCGTGCGAATCACGGGCGAATTCGGGATCGCACCTGCAGGCACCAATCGCATCATCGTCGATTATCAACCCATCGGAATCTGCCTGCTGATCACACCCTGGAATTTTCCGGCAGCCATGGCGACGCGTAAGATTGCCCCTGCATTGGCTGCGGGATGCACGGTGATCCTCAAGCCCGCCAGCGAAACGCCGCTGACAGCCTTTGCCCTTGCCGCCCTCTATGAAGAGGCTGGAGTTCCGCCAGGTGTCGTCAACGTTCTGACCACAACGACGCCTGGCCCGATCACCGCGGAGATTCTGGCAGACCCGCGCGTCAGGAAGCTTTCGTTTACGGGGTCGACCGGGGTTGGCCGTCTCCTGCTGGCCCAAGCCGCCAGAACCGTCATCTCGTGCTCGATGGAACTGGGTGGCAACGCGCCGTTTGTGGTGTTCGACGATGCGGATCTCGAAGCTTCGCTGGATGGCGCGATGATCGCCAAGATGCGCAATGCCGGGGAAGCGTGCACCGCTGCCAACCGGTTCTATGTCCAGTCTGGAATCTACGATGCCTTTGCGGAGGGCCTGGCAAGACGGATGGCCGCGTTGAAGGTTGGCGCGGGCGTCGACAGCGTGACCGAGTGCGGGCCAATGATCACCCGCAAGGCTGTCGACAAGATCGCGCGCCTCGTTGCAGACTCCAGGGCAAAAGGTGCGCGCGTTCTGTGCGGTGGCGAAGCACCGGAAGGGGCCGGCTTCTTCTACCCGCCGACGGTTCTAGTCGATGTTCCCGCCACATCCGAGATGGCGCACGAAGAGATCTTCGGTCCGGTCGCGCCTCTCTATCGCTTCGACACAGAGGAAGAAGCCGTCAGCCGCGCCAACGACACGGAATACGGGCTTGCGGCCTATGTCTACACGAGCGACCTCTCCCGCGGCCTGCGCGTCTCCACCCAGTTTGAAGCCGGAATGATTGCCCTCAACCGCGGACTGGTCTCCGATCCGGCTGCCCCCTTTGGAGGCGTGAAGCAGAGCGGCCTCGGTCGCGAAGGCGGCCAGCATCATGGTGTTGCGGAGTTCATGGAAGCCAAATACATCGCAACGAGCTTCTGAACGAAGGAGATCACTGTTGGAGACCGACCCGTTCCGTATCCGTGCCCAAGTGGCGGATTTCGACGTCATCGTGGAGGGGATCGTTGCGGCAAGCGCCCTGACGCGGGAGGCCTTGCCCATGGCGGCGGGCATCGCTTACGGATCCGGCAGTGACGAGACGCTGGACATCTTCTTCCCCGAGGGTCCTCGGGAAAACCTGCCCGTGCATATGTTCATCCATGGCGGCTATTGGCGGATGTTTTCCAGGCGGGACTACGCGTATGTCGCCAGAACGATAACCCGCGCTGGAGCCATCGCCGTCATCGTCGACTACTCGCTGATGCCGAAGGTGAGAATGCATGTGCTCGTGGATCAGATGCGGCGCGCGACGCAATGGGTGGTGAAAAGCATTTCCACCTACGGCGGTAACCCCGCTCGGCTGACGGTGAGCGGGCATTCAGCAGGCGCTCATCTCGCGACGTTCCTGTTTCACCAGCAGGCATCGTCATCGATGGTTCGCGCCGCACTGCTTCTCGGCGGCATCTACGATCTCAAGCCGCTGCAGACGTCTTTTCTGGCGTCGGAAATCGGCATTACTGATGGCGAGGTTGCGGCCTTTTCGCCCCTCTCTCACCTGTATGATGTCGATTGCCGGGTCATTGTCGCCGTTGGTGCCAAGGAAACGCAGCCGTTCCACCAGCAGGCGAGCGCGCTCGCCCTATCCATGGAGCGGCAAGGATTGGCAGTCACACGGCAGACGATCAACGCGGCAGATCACATGAGCAGCGTCCGCGACCTCGGTACACCCGAGAGCGCGACGGCTGATCTTCTGATCGAACTGATCGAACGCTCCTGAACAGCCTGTGCGAAGGTGGTCGAAGGGACGCCCGTGTCAAAGGCTCAGGTCCAGACCGAGCCGACTGCTCAAGGCGTAGGCGAGGTAACCCACAATGAGGAGCGCGAGCACGAAGACCGCGGCCATGACGAGGCCTGTGCGAAGTGTGGCCCGGGTCTTTCCCTTCTCCGCCTGGTCATGATGCCATTTGATGGCCAAGAACATGGCCACGCCAAGCGCAAGCATCTTGAATATAACGAAGACGACAGGGACCCAATCCCACATTTGTCTTTCCACACTGCAGTTTGCATGACGGTGGAGCGCGCGTCCGGCTGTTGGAGCCGCGCTTCAACTCTGGCGCTGACGATAGAGCAACCGCGGTCCATGAGATACGCGCTTCCAGGCATACCTCCAATGTGTGGAATGGGCTTGCACAAGCAAAACGGCGTTCCTGGCCATCAGCTCTTATGAAATCTGCCGCCTGAAAGCGACCCTTACCGGAGGTGACTGATTGCAGCCCGCAGATCTGTAAAGCCCGGCGACAACAACGGTCATACAACACCCATTTTGCTCGATAATGCAGATCCTATACCCGGCCGGCCAAGGTCCACGACCGCAGCGCTGCTGCTATTCGCTGCGGGCCAGGGGGCGATGTCGCTGGCTGCGCGCCAATTCGACGAAGCGATGCTTAATCTCGTCAAACAACGCCGGCGGCAAAGGACCAAGGTAGCCAGTCTCGCTATCGACAGGTCGTACATCCGGTCCGGGCCAGACAAACCGGTTGCTTTCCGTCAGGACGATCCAGGATCGCTCGTCATCCAATCCGAGACGCCGTTTTGTCGGAGGCGGGATTTCGATGGCATCGCTTGGATCAGAGGGCGGCGAATGGGTGATTGGCAGAACACGGACCGCGGGCGTACCGTCGTCCAAGGTCGCAACAATCGCCAACACCAGCACCGGTCGGTCCTTTTCGCCCTCCTCCCTGCCTTCGAGATGCTGCCAATGCCACAAATAGGAATAGCGAAAAACCCAGCCGACCTTCGGCTCAGTCGGCAGCATTTTTGTCGATCAGCAGTTCGGCATTGAGATGATCGAGACCCGGCTCCATCTGCGACGCTTCGATAGCAGGAAGTTCACCATCGCCAAGCGCCGTCGTCAAATCGACGCGACGATCGCGTTTCGCCAGACGCATATAATCCTCATAAGCAATAAGAACCGTACGCGGCCGGCCGTTCTTGGTAATAATCACCGGCTCGCGGACCGCAGCATCTTGATAGGCGCCAAAATTCTTGGAAACGGCTGCTGCTGTCACTGTCGAGGTCATGGCAGAACTCCTTTATTCCGGAATATACGGGCTTTCCGTAACGTTTGCAAACCTGTGCTTGAGATTGGACAGATGAGATGATCCAAAAATCCTCTCACGCACCGGCTGCCAGCCATAACGTCTCGCATCGCACCGAACAGCTCGACCCCATTGCGTCGGGGCTGCCCATAGATCGACGCAACGAACTGGCCGAACTTCTGACCGATCAGGTGTCGAGACGCTGCGCCATCTGGTCAACGAAGGCATGGGTGAAAACACCCTGCGCGCACTCACGTCCGACCTTGCCTATCTGCAGGCGTGGTCGCTCGCCGCTACTGGCGCTTCCCTCCCCTGGCCAGCGCCGGAGGCCTTGGCTCTCAAATTCGTTGCCCACCATCTGTGGCAGCCCAACCAGCGCGATATCGATCCTCGTCACGGCATGCCGGCCGATGTCGAGCAGAGCCTGCGGGAACAAGGTTTTCTTCGATCATCAGGACCACATGCGCCCGATACGGTGCGCCGGCGGCTTGCGAGTTGGTCGACGCTGACGAAATGGCGGGGCCTGACAGGCGTCTTCTCATCACCTGCCCTTAAATCGGCGATCCGGCTTGCGGTGCGCGCCACTCCGCGATCGCGAAAACGCAAGAGCGCCAAGGCTGTCACAGGAGATGTGCTTGCCAAAATGCTGGCGACCTGCAGCACGGGCAATCTTCGTGATGTCCGTGACCGGGCTATCCTGATGGTCGCCTTCGCATCGGGCGCACGCCGGCGTAGCGAGATCGCCGGTCCGCGCACGGAACAGCTTACAATCGAGCTGCCCATCGCCGTCGAAGGCGGCCCTCCCCTCCCCTCTCTTGCCATCCATCTCGGCCGCACCAAGACATCGGGTGCAGAGCATGAAGACGTCGTCTACCTCACGGGTCGTCCGGTGGACGCACTGAATGCCTGGCTTGCAGCGGCCAGAATCGAGAGCGGAAGTATTTTTCGGAAGATTGATCGTTGGGGCAATGTATCGAAGCGGGCAATGGAGCCTGGTGCGATCTACCAGATCTTCAAGTCTCGAGCGGCGCAGGCAGGCCTTAATCCCGAGGCATTCTCCGCCCATGGGCTGCGGTCGGGCTATCTTACCGAAGCCGCAACCCGTGGCGTCCCGTTGCAGGAGGCGATGGAGCAATCGCGGCATCGATCTGTCCAGCAGGCGTCGAGCTACTACAACAATGCGACACGGCGCAGCGGCCGCGCCGCACGGCTGATATCGTAAGTTTTGCCCGGCCGCCTATACTCTATCCGTGAAACGACACGTTCCTATTTCGCTGCGATTTTGAAATCTACACCGTCAGGTCCTGCCCATGAGCACCGTTCCCCAGACCAGCCGCCGTCTCCGTTCGCAGGACTGGTTCGACAATCCAGATCATATCGACATGACCGCGCTCTATCTGGAGCGCTTCATGAACTACGGCATCACGCCGGAGGAATTGCGGGCGGGCAAGCCGATCATAGGCATCGCCCAGAGCGGAAGCGACCTGACACCCTGCAACCGCGTCCATCTCGACCTCGTCACGCGCGTGCGGGACGGCATCCGGGATGCCGGTGGTATTCCCATCGAGTTTCCCACGCACCCGATCTTCGAAAACTGCAAACGCCCGACAGCCTCGCTCGACCGAAACCTTGCCTATCTCGGCCTCGTGGAAATCCTCTACGGCTATCCTCTCGATGGCGTGGTCCTGACGACCGGCTGTGACAAGACCACGCCGTCGGCCCTGATGGCGGCATCGACCGTCGACATTCCCGCAATCGTGCTCTCGGGCGGGCCGATGCTGGACGGCTGGCATGAAGGCGACCTCGTCGGGTCGGGAACGGTGATCTGGCGGATGCGCCGCAAGCTTGCAGCAGGCGAGATCGATCGCGAAGAATTCCTGCAGGCGGCGCTCGATTCCGCACCATCAGTCGGGCACTGCAACACCATGGGAACAGCCTCGACGATGAATGCGCTGGCCGAGGCCCTTGGGATGTCCCTGACCGGATGCGGCGCGATTCCGGCCCCCTATCGGGAACGGGGGCAGATGGCCTACCGAACGGGCAAGCGGGCCGTGGAGCTCGTGGTCGAAGACATCAGACCGTCCGATATCCTGACCCGCGCTGCCTTTCTCAATGCCATTCGCGTCAACTCTGCCATCGGCGGCTCCACGAATGCCCAGCCGCACCTTGCGGCCATGGCAAAGCACGCAGGGGTCGATCTTGCGCCCGAGGACTGGCAGGTCCACGGGTTCGACATTCCGCTGCTTGCCAATATCCAGCCCGCCGGTGCGTATCTCGGAGAGCGGTATCACCGCGCAGGCGGCACACCGGCGGTCATGTGGGAATTGCTGCAGGCAGGCAAGCTCGACGGCACCTGTCGAACCGTGACGGGCAAGAGCATGTTGGATAATCTCTCGGGACGACAGTCCTCCGATCGGGACGTCATTTTTGCTTATGACCGACCCATGAAGGAGAAGGCGGGTTTTCTTGTGCTGAAAGGAAACCTGTTCGATTTTGCCATCATGAAGACTAGCGTGATCTCGCAAGGCTTTCGCGAGCGCTATCTCATGGAGCCCGGGCACGAAGGCGTGTTTGAGGGAAAGGCAGTCGTTTTCGACGGGTCCGAAGACTACCATGCACGGATCAACGATCCGCATCTCGGCATCGACGAAAACACCATTCTCGTGATCCGCGGGGCAGGTCCGCTTGGATGGCCCGGATCGGCCGAGGTGGTCAACATGCAGCCGCCGGATCATCTGCTGAAGCGCGGCATCACCAGCCTGCCGACGATCGGCGACGGTCGTCAATCGGGCACGGCCGACAGTCCGTCAATCCTAAATGCGTCTCCGGAAAGTGCGGCGGGCGGAGGGCTTGCCTGGCTCCGCAACGGCGACCGTATCCGGATAGATTTTAACGCGGGACGCTGCGACATGCTGGTTTCGGACGAGGAGATCGAGCGCCGCAAGGCCGACGGGATCCCCACGGTGCCGGCCGACGCCACACCATGGCAGCGGATCTACCGGCAAACGGTGACCCAACTGTCCGATGGCGCCGTGATCGAAGGAGCCGCCGATTTCCGCCAGATTGCCAAGACGATGCCCAGGCACAATCACTGACATGAGAGAGGCCGAGGCCACGCCTTCAAAGCGAGCGGTGCACGGGCGATGCGGCGGTCGATGCGAGGGAGGCAGCAAAGGCTGCGGCGGGAACGGGCCTTGAGAACAGAAACCCCTGCAGGTCGTTGCAGCCGAGAGCGACGAGAAAGTCCTTCTGACCCTCGGTTTCGATCCCCTCCGCCGTCGTCATCGTCCCGATCGACTGACTGAGCCTCACGATCGAGGACACGATTGCCGCGCCTTCTGCTCGCGTGCCGATGAGCTCGACGAAGGACCGGTCGATCTTGATGCGATCGATCTGGACGTGGATCAGATGGCTGAGGGACGAGAATCCGGTTCCGAAATCATCCAGAGCAATGCGCACGCCTTCGGAGCGCAGTCGCGACACGCTCGACTGCGCCTTTTGACCGAAGTTGAAGAGCGCCGCTTCGGTGATTTCGAGCTCGAGCCGGAAGGCCGGCAGTCCGGTCTCGGCGAGGATTGCCAGCAGCTCCTGGTGGAATGCCTCGTGAAGAAACTGCGATGGCGAGACGTTCACCGAAACGGGCAGATCCGCAGGCCAGGCGGATGCGAGCCGGGCTGCCTCCCGCAGGACCCATCTGCCCAAGTCTTGCATCAGGCCGCTTTCCTCGGCAATGGGCAGAAATCTCTCCGGCGTCAGAAATCCGTGTTTGGGATGCTGCCACCGAACCAGGGCTTCTGCGCCGGAAAGCTCTCCGGTTCCATGACCACGATGAATGCCTTGAAAGTAGACCTGAAGGGAGCCGAGGTCGGTCCGGGCGGTCTTTCCGTCATCGTCCGTCGAGCCGACGGAGGAGAGTAGGGCCTGCAGATCGCTTCTCAGCCCATCCCGCGCCTCGCCCTTTGCGTCCATATCGGGCCGGTAGGAGACGAAGCGTCCACGGCCATTGGCTTTCGCATCGTAGAGGGCGAGGTCGGCCCGTCGCAGGATCTCTTCGGTCCCAATGGCCGCCGAGGCAAAGGACGCGATCCCGATGGAGCAGCCGATTTGGACCGTCGTGTTGCTGTGGGGAAGAAAGATCGGCTGACCGAGGGCGGAGACAATGTCTCCACACAGGTCGATCCCGTCTTGCTGTTGTCCGGTTCGGTGCCTCAGGAGCAAAGCGAACTCGTCGCCGCCAAAGCGCGCCAAGACGCCCTTGGAAGGCGCCAGCAGGTCCAGGACTGTCGCGACAACCACCCGTAGCAGCTCATCGCCCACCGGGTGACCGTGCTCGTCGTTCACGTCCTTGAACCGGTCGAGGTCGATGAGTGCTACGCAAGCAGCGCCGCCGCCGGACCGGAGCTCCGCCAGGCATTCGTCAAAATGCATGGCAAACAAGGCCCGATTGGGCAGGCCCGTCAGCACATCGTGCAGCGACAGGTGGCGTGCGTGCTGTTCGCTCGCCCCCAGTTCGTTCAGGCTCCGTCTCAACCGGATCATCAGGTGAAAGAAGAGCGCGGCGATCAAGAGCGCGGCCAGAGAGAGCACCGGGACAAGCCGGCCGATCACCCGCGACCCCGGCAGATCCGGTTTCCAGATGATAAAGCCGATGGGCTCTCGACTGGATGTCGCCTCGATCTGAAACGCGACTTCCGTGTCCTCTTGATCTGCGGCACGTGCGTAGCGCGCGCCGATCAGGCCCTGTTCCTTGCTCAACGCGTCGAGGGCTGCACCGTCAAGAAAGCGGAAGGCGACCAGAAACAGCGGTGCGTCTCGTTGCTGCGCCTCCAACGTTGCTGGACCGTCGAACGCGATCGAGGTGACCCCCACTACCGCGGGTCGCCCCTCCAGCCGCAAGAGCTCGACCCGGCTCGCGGGCGATGAACCAGCCCCTGCTTGGTCCTTTCCCTTCTGCACCCCGCTGATGACGGGCTGCAGGAGAGGCCGTATCCATTTGTACCGCTTGGCCGCCTTGCTGCCCGTCTCTGCCATGAGTGTGCCGGAGCCCGTCAGGAAGAAGGTCGCATCGTAGCCGAAGATCCGCGTCGCGATGTCACCGAAGGTCGCAGTCGCTGCGACCTGGGAGGCGGCCGTGTCCGATCCAGGCGGGGCTGCCCCCTGATGAGACGCGGTCTTCAGAAAAGAACGATATCCGGCGCCCATCAAGCGGATATCCTGAAGCACCCTTTCGACCTGATCCTTGAGGCGACCGTCGACAAGCCTCCGCTGCCGATCAAGCGCTGCAGCATCGCTTTCCGTTCCGGCCCACATGGCCGCCAGGAAGACCAGTCCCAAGACAGCGAAAGCACTTATTCCGAGGAGAACTAAAATACGTCCCGAGGAACTTCGAGATGAGGGTCCGACAAACGAATGAAGAGACGTATTAGATATCACAGATATTTCCACCCTGGAAGCGGATGGTGAAGCTTATTACTTACCCAAACCTTGTTAAGCCTCCTGCTAGAATTGAGAACGTCAGTACAGCAGTCGTTAGGATTTATGTGATCCAATGTAACGTTAGCGCAGCAGGTGGCCGCGCCGAGATCAGAGGCAGAAGCGATCACACCATGCAAAAACACAGCATTCCCTGTCCATCGCAACTGTCGCGTTTCGGCTTCATTGCGTTCGCAGTCCTTGCCCTGCTTAATCCCTTTGATGCCGGTGCGGCAGACCAGAAGACAGTCAAGATTGCTGTCGAAGGCGCATTCCCACCCTTCAACTACCTCGATTCCAATCAACAGCTTCAAGGCTTCGACGTCGATATCGCGAAGGCGCTTTGCGATGCGGGAAAGTTGACCTGCGAGTTCGTGATCCAGGAATGGACCGGCATGATCCCCAGCCTCCTTGCCGGGCGCTATGATGCTATCATTTCATCCATGTCTATGAGCGAGGAACGCCGCCAGAAGGTCACCTTCACCAAACGTTACTATGACAGCCCGACCGTCTTCATCTCGCGCAGGAACAATGCGCTTCAAGGCTTCAACCCCGAAGATCTCCAGGGCGTGCGTCTCGGCGTTACCGCCGGCACGTCGCAGGAGGCTTATGTCAAGCAATTCTACTCAACCGCATCTGTGACGGTTTTCCCTGCCTCTCCTGATCTCTACAAGGGGTTGGCTGAGGGTGCCGTCGAGCTTATCCTCGAGGACAAGCTGGCGGTTTATGACTGGCTCACAAACACCAAGGCTGGCAGCTGTTGCGTGTTCAAGGGTGCGGACATCAAGAACCCTGAGTTTTTCGGCGATGGCGCCGGTATCGCGCTGCGTCCTGACGATCGCCAGCTTCTCCAGACGATGAACGCGGCGTTGGACACCATCCAGGCGGATGGGACCTATGATTTTATCAACGCCAAGTATTTTCCCTTCGAGATCCGATAGCGAAGGCAGCCGTACGGGCGGCAACAAGCACCTCGCATACCGAGCGCCGTCCGGCCCGGACACGATAGCCGAAGTTACGGGCCATTTACGCCGCGTCATGCGTACGTGGCAGCGTGAATTTGAAACATCAGGCCATCGCTCTTGCTGGAACGAGCGGCATCTAATGACTCGACAAACACGGCTATCTCACTGGGTCATTGAACCCAGCAAGCTCAAGCGTCTTCCCATTTCGGCCGCAACGCCATCGAGTGGCAGTACCACCTCAGTCTTTTGCCCTTCTCATCTTCATTCGACCCTCTAGCTTCTCGACATCGGGCAGATCTTGCAGCGTCTCCAACCCAAAAACGGAGAGAGAATGGCGGTTGGTCACGTAGGATACCGAACGCCAGGCGCTGGGCTACGCGGCACAGAGGCGATTAGCCAGCGCTACGCAGACACGCAGTGGTGTCGCGACTGATCTCCTTGCAAAAGGTCTTTGACAGCTATCTTGAGCCTGCTACGTCGTATGACGCGTATCGATCGCTCTTTGACGGAAATAATTTCCGTTTCTGTCCTGGTTGAGACCCAGGCTGGCATCACACTAAGCACGTCGACGCTCATGATTTTTATTAAGGAGCCATGAAGCCGAACGGCGTTTCGACTGGCGCCGCCATTGCCAGGAAATAATGAAGCCTTATCAAGAGACGATACAGATCTCGACTGCAGATAGATCTTGGCCATGATCGTGTGGCGGCCTGATTGAAATGTCCTGTTTCTGCAAAGTTGGAATGTCGCTCCTTCCTGCCTCGCCGGCCGGCGGCAGCTGCGCGCCTTTAAGCATTGTCACGGTCCGGAGGCGGACAAAAGACGCGCCGGGGCCGCGTCGTCGGGCGCGGGCGCTTTGACAACCTGCGTCAACCGACGCGCGAAGCCGGCCCTGGAGCCTCTGGATCGGTCATGCGCGGCGATCCCGGAAACCCCAGCGAGGGGGCGCCTCCACCTCCGGCGTCCACCTCGATCTCAAAGCGGAAAGATAGGCCTGCCCGAGAGCGCCTGGACGAAGACAAGGAGGGTCAGGGCCGTCCAGCCGAGTGCGGCGAGGGCGATATGCCTTCGGGAGAGAGGGCCGGCCGTCCGTTCGCGCCACAGCACATAGAGCGGCAAAGCCTGCATGGCGTGCAGGGCCAGGAAATGCGCGGGCCGCAAATCGCCGACCGTGCCCGACCAGCCGAGCAGCGGCCAGTTTGTCGCATCGGGTGGCGGCGTGCCGACCAGATGGCCGCCATTGGCGCCGAGCACGCCTGCGGTCAGAAGCGTCAGGACCAGCGTGAGAAGGAACCCGACGCCGATCGCGAGCCGCAGCGAGGGCGAGAGACGGACATCGCGATCGCGAAGCACGACAATGCCGAAGACGCCGATGCCGAGCATCAGCAACACTGCGCCGACACCCATGAACTGGTACATCTGGATGTGAAAGGCATCGCTGAAGTTGAAGTGCGACGCCTCCCCGCAAGCGGCCTGGTAGGTGAGATAGATCATCTCGAGACTGAAGGCGGCCGTCATGACGCCTTCGGTCACACGAAGGGTCAGGCTCTGCGCCCAGCCCGCCGAAAGACGCGCCTGGACCAATGCCAGTGTTCCGAACGTGAGGGCGAAGGACAGGGCGAATTTTGCCGGCTTCAGCCAGACCGGGTCTCCGCCGGGAAGCGCGCGGCTCTCGACCATGCCCCAGAGAAGGGAGAGCACCAGCAGAGCCAGCGCGACGCAGGTGAGCGCCGGCATCTGTGCGTGCGACGGCGCGCGACGGCCATCACGCCCGGGAAGACGCACCAGGCGGTCGGCGGTCATGTGGGTTCTCCGGCCAGCGGCTTGAGCGACGGGATGCGCGCGGACGCGGCCCCGAATGTTCTGTGCATCCCCTCGGCAAGCCCGGCAATGAGGGCCCCGAGAGGGCCGAACAGGAAGATGAAGGGCAGGAGAAAGGCCTGCAGGAGCCGTCCGACGCCGACGCGATCGAGACGGGCGGCGATGCGGGCGCCGATCATCAGGTCGAACGCCAGATAGTGGATCCAGCCTGCGAGCAGAAGCCAGTCGTCCGAAAAGAGCAGACGCACATCGGCGAGGCTGCCAAAGCCGCCCTGCCCTGCGGCAAAGCGCGTCAGGACGAGGACGGCATAGAGCGCCGACAGGATGGCAGGCAGGACGAGCGCGGGGAGAAGGTTCAGCCAGGCAAAACGGCGCGGCCCCAGGATGAGAAGACTCCAGCCGACGAGCGCGATCTGTCCGGCGCAAGCGAAGAGATCATCCGGTGTCATGACACGGTCCCAAGGGTTGGAGACAGGACCCGACGGGGCGATCGCGCTTCGCCAGAGTTCCGCCGGCGGACGGCGCACACGGGTGGTTCGGTCCCGGCCCCAGTTCCGGTGGCCGGCAAGGCCGCTGCCTCTCCTGTCCCGGTACACGTCACTTTTGGCGATACGAGCCCTGGTCCGGGCGCGCCAAGAGGTGTGCGATGGGTCATCACGGCTCCGTTTCCACATATCTTCCCCACCGTCTCACAGATCGCAGACCATGCATATTGACGACCGATGCATGATGGCTATGCATGGATGCATGGAAACGGTGCCCTTATCTCCATTGGAAGCCGACTGGCGGCTCGTGCGTGCCTTCGTCGCCGTCATGCAGGCCGGAACCCTGACGGGCGCCGCAAGACAACTCGGGACGACGCAACCGACGGTCGGCCGGCAGATCCGTGCGCTGGAGCGCATGGCCGGCGAAACCTATTTTCTGAGGCGCGGCGTTCGGCTGGAGCCGACGGATCATGCGCAGGTTCTTTTTGCGCGTGCCCTCGATGTCGAACGGGCCGTCACGACCCTCGCCCGGTCCCTCGCAACCCCGCAGACATCTCGTTCGAAGGTCCGGATAACGACGAGCGAGATTTTCGGCACGCAATTGATGCCTTTGCTCATCCCGACTTTGCTGGCGAAGGTCCCCGGGGTCGAAATCGAGGTTATCGCCACCGACCGGCTGCAGGACCTCCATCGTCGCGATGCCGATCTCGCCATCCGGTTCGTGGCGCCTCTTCAGCCGGAGTTGATTGCGCGGCAGGTCGGCGAGGTCTCGCTGGGCCTCTATGCGACGCCCGGCTATCTCGATCAGCATGGAAGGCCACGAAGCCCCGCAGACCTGCGCGACCACACCTTGATTTCGAGCCGCGACGGCACCGAGGTCCGCACGGTCGCGCGCCGGCTGGGTCTGGATCTGCGGCCCGACAGCATGCCGGTGCGGAGCGACGAACTGCTCGTCCGCGACAGTTTCATCCGGGCCGGCCTCGGCATCGGGGCCTGTCACACCTGGCTGGCGACGCTGGTGCCGGGCCTCGAGCGGGTCCTCCCCGATCTCGATGTCATCCGCCTGCCCGTCTGGCTTGTCGCGCATGAGGACCTTCGCCGCAGCCGCAGTCTGCGCCTGCTGCACGATGCCTTGGCCGACGACCTCCGCGCTCGGTTTCAGGGCGGAAATGCCACGCCTGCGGGATAGGATGGCGACGAACCCGGCGATCGACCGGTGGGATGGGGGGCCGCCTCCGGCCGGACGGCAAAGACGGCGGAGAGGCCGGTCCGGCCCTTGACCTTGATCCGGTCGAGCTCGTGGACCGGGATCGTGTCGCCGACCAGAGCGGCGGTGGTCTCGCCGATCAGGAGCGGTACGCCGTAGGTTTTCGACTCGCCTTCCAGACGCGACGCCAGATTGACGCTGTCTCCAAGAACCGAGTAGTCGAACCGGCGGGTCGAGCCCATATTGCCGACGACGCAGGCGCCCGTGTTGATGCCGATGCCGATCCGGAGTGTCGGCGGAGGCTGGCGTCCCGCCGCTACGGCTTCGGCGCGCAGGCTCTCGTTCAGCGCATCCACCGCTT
The DNA here is from genome assembly GCF_001424065.1 of Rhizobium sp. Leaf384. Classification (GTDB taxonomy): domain Bacteria; phylum Pseudomonadota; class Alphaproteobacteria; order Rhizobiales; family Rhizobiaceae; genus Ferranicluibacter. Next base: position 401,988 of record NZ_LMQE01000005.1, on the reverse strand, counting down.
CAAGCATCGCGAGGGCGGCCTCGACGGCGCGCAGGGCATGATCCGGCACGTCGAGCGGGGCATTCCAGAACGCCATGATGCAGTCGCCGATATATTTGTCGATCGTGCCGCCGCTTTCGAGCACGATATCCGACAGAGGCGTCAGGAGACGGTTGATCAGGGTCGTCAGCTGCTCCGGATCGTCCTTCAGCGCTTCGGAGATGGTGGTGAAGCCGCGCACGTCGCAGAAGAGGATCGTCAGGACGCGTCGCTCGCCGCCGAGTTTCAAGAGGGCAGGATTTGCTGCGAGCTTCGCGACGACGGCCGGGGCGAGATATTGCGAAAAGGCGGAGGTGATCTGGCGGCGGCGGTGACGCTCGGCGGCGTAGTCGAGCCCGGCCTTGACGCCGCAAACGAGGAGAAAGGCGCCGATCGGTGCGAGCGGCGGAAGGAAGATGCGACCGTAGCGCATCGCAACGCCCGCGCCCACGACGGTGCCGGCTGCAACGAGCACGGCTGTCAGTCCGGTGGTCCAGCCGGTTTCACCCCGGGAAAGGACGGCAGCGAGAACCGCGGCCACGACCACCCCCAAGAGGCGAAGCAGCGGTCCGGCCGGGGTGATGAAAAGGCCTGCCGAGAGGTTGTCGAACAATGTCGCCTGAATTTCGGCACCGGACACGAGACGGCCGCTTTGAAGCGTATCGGATGTCGGGAAGGCATCGGCCGCCGCCGCGTCGAGCGTCGGGGCGTTCTGGAGGCTCAGCCCGACGATCACCGTGCGTCCCCGGAAGATGCCCTCGGGGAGGAATTGCTCCGGATGGAGCGCCTGATAATAGGAGACCGTTTCGTACGTTCGGGCCGGCCCGAAGGTCTGGATCAGCTTCTCGCCCGGTTCGATCTCCGCAGGTCGTCCGGCAATGTCGATGAGCTGGCGCGCAAGGCCGTCGGGATAGGCCGGGACGTGCCGCAGGACGCCGTCGGCGTCGAGACTGACGGACGCGATGCCGGTTCGCGCGCCGGTGGCCGTCAGCAGGGCCAGCGGCTCCGTGCGGACGAACTGGTTGGCGTGCGGCGTGCGGATCAGGGTTTCGTCCCCTGCCAGCACGACGTCCGGGCCGAGCGCTGCCGCAAGGCGCGTATCCTGAGCCGGATCCGCTGCAGGTTCGGCAAAGATCACGTCGAGCGCAATGGCCCGTGCGCCGGCGGCACGCAGCGCCGTCACCAACTGGCCGTGCAGCGAGCGGGGCCAAGGCCACTGCGCGCCGATCTCCATCATCGAGGGCTCGTCGATCGCAACGATGACGGGACCATCCGCGGGACGCGGCGCGCGCGCGATGGTCGACAGATAGTCGAACACCCGCATCTCCATAAGACGCCATGGCGACGTCTGCGCCACGGCGCCGAACAGAACCGCTGACAGAAGCGTGATGAGCGCAAGGCCGGCGAGGCGCCTGTGCCGGTCGACGCCCGCGAGATCGGGCACCCCCGCCGGATGGACCCCTCCCCGACGCCCCCCTCCCCGATGCCCCCCTCCCCGATGCCAGGCCATCAGAAGCGAACCGTCATCTGCGCCTTCACGGACCGCCCCCATCCTGCGGTGCCCGCCGAAACGTAGAAGGCCTCGTCTGTGAGGTTGTAGCCACCGAGATCGAGCTGCACCCGGCCGTCCGGAGACTCCCAGCTGACATTTGCGTCGAGCGTCCAGTAGTCGCCAAGCGTTTCGCCGGCCAGATTGCTGGCTCGCCGGCCCGTGTAATTGCCGGCGACGGTCGCTGCGACGCCGATCGGATTGACGAAGGTCAGGGCGAGCTGGGCGGCATCCCGCGGGACATAGGTCAAGGCGTCGCGATAGCCGGCACTTGCCGGGTCGTCGTTGCGCGAAGACGCCCGCGCATAGGTGGCGGCCAGGCCGACGCCGCTGCCGAGGGCAAGGTTGCCGGTAACGCTGACCCGGTCGATCCGCCCGCGCGCGACATTGCCGCCGACGAGATCGACGGCGGGGAGCGACAGGGGATCGGCAATCAGGAGATTGCGCACGGTCTGGTGCTGATAGTCGACGGCCGTGAAGAAGCGGTCCGTCCACTGGGCATCCCAGCGGGCAGCCAGCGTATCGGCATAGCCGTCGATCGACAGCGGCAGCTGGTTGGATTGCAGCGCGACGACCCCCACGGGCGCAAGGGTGGGCGTCGACTGGGTGAAGCCTTCCCGCAAATAGCCGAACCGAAGCCACTGCCCCTCCTGCACCTCCCAGGCAAGACCCGCGCGCGGCTCCAGACGGGTGACATCGACGGTATCGCCTGTCAGCCTGCGCGCAAACAAGGCGGCTTCGAGCTTCAGGCCCGGGAGCCCGTCATAGAGCGCATCGACATAGGCGGTGCCGGCTGCGACATCGGCGTCATCGACCGTTTCGAGATCCTCGAGAACCCCGCCGGGAGTGCCATCTGGGTTCACAGCACGGAGGCGGGAGGTGGAGCGCGACAGGGCGTCGATGCGTCCCCCCTCGAGGCCGACGCGGAGCGTGGCGTCCCCCAGACCGAGCGTGTAGCCGAGAGCCGCAATCCGGCTCTTCTCCTGCAGTTCCTGTTGCCGGTCGAACAGGAAGGGAATTCCTGCGAACGAGATGCCGCCGAGCGAGCGGCTCGATCCCGCAACATTGCTGCCGAAAAGCGCGGCATTCAGGATGTTCTCGTATCCGAACGTGTGGCTCCAGCCGATCCCGAAGTTCAGCACGCGCTGCGTGTTGGTATCGCGAGACAGGGAGCCGACCGAAACGCCCGGCAGGGCCAGTCCAGGGAGCAACTGCGGGAGGGAGGTGATGCGGGCGGCATCGACAAGGCTGTCCGTGTCACCGCTGTTGACATAGGCGACGATGCGATCGTCCGGTGTCGGGCTGGCGGTGATGTAGCCGTTGCCGCCGGTGATGTCCGTGGTTCCGGCCAGGATATCCGTGCCGTCCGCACCGGCGCGTTCGTCACCACGGGCGTCCCACGACAGGTTTCCGAAATAGCTGATCGGGACAGGCGCCTGGGAAAAGCCCTGGATCTGCGCACCCTTGACCCACTCGGAGCCGGCGCTGTTGATGTTGATGCCCGCCGTCAGCGCCGTCTCGACAAACGGCATGCGCACGAGGTTTGCCTGGCGTTCGCTGCCAGCAAGCAGGTGCGGATCGAGAAGCAGGGCCTTCAGGAAAGACGAGTAGCTGCCGCCGTTGCCGGAGGGATCGATCGTGTTGACCCCATAGCTGAAGCTGTTGGCGAACGGATTGACGCTGCCGCGCACGGTCTGGTCGAGGTAGGACGTGCTGGCAAACGGATCAAAGACGATATCGCCGTAGAACTGCCCCCAGGCATCAAGCCCCTGCAGGCGGAACGCGTCGTTGAGAACTGAGCCGGCTTCCTGGTTTGCGCCCACGGAGCCGAAATCGCCTCCCCGCTGTCGAGACCGCTTCAGATAGTCCTGGGCGTTGTGAATGGCGCCATCCGCATCGTGATCCTCGATCGCGATGGACGTGCGATAGGCCGCGATGACGGGATCGTTCGGATCAAGCCGGTCGGCGTTGTCCAGCGCCTGATCCGCAGCTCCCCGCTCGCCATGCGCGTAGAGGGCGGCTGCGAGCAGGAGCTGGCCTTGAGAATATGCCGGGTTGGCGGTGGAGCCCGCAAGGATGTCGGCGATCGCCTTGTCTTTTTCGCCCGTCTGGAGATGGTATTGTCCCCGGGTGATCAGCGCGATGTCGAAGCCGGGATCGATTTCGAGCGCCCGGTCGATCTCCCGCCGCGCATCCTCGACGCGCAGTTCCTCGAGATAGAGCCCGGCAAGATTGGCATGGTGCAGCGGCGACATCGGATCGAGGGCAATGGCTTTGCCAAAGGCGGCCTCGGCCTCGCGCCGTGCCCCGCGCAGCGACTGCAGCAGGCCGAGAGAGTTCCAGATCGTGGCATTGCCCGGCTCTGATACGAGCGCTGCCCGAATGTCGGCCAAGGCGCCCTCGAGATTGCCGCGCACGCCGGCCTCGAAATCCGCGCGCGCCTCCAGGGCTGTCGCCTGCCCCGGATCTCGGGCCAGCGCCAGCGCGATGGCGGCCTGTGCCTGGTCGCGATCGCCGAGGACCAGGGCGACCTTCGCGCGGATCGCCGGCAGAAGGGCGTCGTGCGGGTAGCGGGTCTCCGCCCGTTTCAACACATCGAGCGTTGCCCGCAGATTGTCCCGGAAACCGACCGTGAACACTTCTCCGACGATGGCGGCGGCGCCCGTGCCGACGGTTGGCGGCCGTTCCACATGGCTTGGATCCGCCAGGGACCGGGCGAAGTAGGCACCGTAGCGCGCGACAGATCTGCGCGCGTCATCGAGGTTCGGCGCGGCGCGGTCAAACAGCGTGGCGGCCTCGCCATAGCGCCGCTCCGATCCGGCGATCAGGGCGTCGAGAAGAGCGACCCGCGCCCTCTGACGCGCATCCAAGTGCTGCCGGCGCACCTCGGCCAGCGTCGCCAGAGCCTCTGCCTTGCCCGAAATGGTGACGTTCACCTCGGCCAGCGTCAGCCAGTCCTCGGCGGTGCGACGCTCGGGCGGAAGGGCGAGAAGCGCGGCACGGCGACGCCGCATGTCCGGCCCCGGCAAGGGCGATGCCGGCAGGAACGGAAAGGCATCCCGCAGTTCGAGGTAATAGAGCATCTGCTCGCGATCGCTCGAATTGAGGACGATGACCTTGCGTGGCGCCTGGCCGATGGCCGCGACCGCTCCCTCCCCCTTGGCGACCCTGACGCTGCCACGCGCATTGCTGAGGTCGACGACGCCGTCGAGAACGGTGAGCGAGGTCTTTCCCTCAGCGTCCACCGACAGGGTCCAGTCGGTTCCGCGAATGGCGGCCGTTGCAGCCGGCGTCTCGATCGCCAGCCCCGATCCGCCGCGCTCGGCCCGGGCCCAGAGGGTCCCGGACTGCAGCTCGACGCTGGCGTCGGACCCGCCGCCGTTGACCTGCTTGACGAGCAGGGACGTGTTGCGACCGAGGCGCATCTGCGTCCGGTCCGAAAAGAGAATGGCAAGCTGCCCGTTGGCGTTGGTGCGAAGGATATCGCCATTGACGACATCCTGGGAGAGATCGACGACCGACCAGCCGTCCTTCTCAACAAAGCGGATTTCCTCGCCCGATTTGCGCGCAATCACCGAGCCTGCCGCAGACGACGTCCGCAGCAGAGGTTCGGCGTTCAGTTCCCCTGAAAATAGCAACGATGCGGATGCCGCCATCGCGGCCACGATGCCGTTTCTCATCGCAATCCCCTCAACCCCCGCCTAACCTAATGAGTTGGGCCGGTAGAAAGTCAAGATGGTCAGTAAGTCGAATGTTGCATTTATTTTGCAACTATGGTGTTAGCAACAGCATGCAACACGCTTTGGGGAGGGAGCAATGGATGCAGACGGCATGTATGATGCACGCACCGAGGCGCGGACAGTGGAGAGCGCATTGGCCGACAAGGAGTATTTTGATCACATCAAGACTGTGAACGAAATTTTCTACGACCAGATCAAGATCTCCGACCAGAAAGCCGCCTACATCTTTACGTTCATGCTGGCTTTTCTGATTTCGTCGAGCGATGGTCGTGGGGTCTTCTCCGCCACCCGCTACATCCCGTTTCGGATCGAGACTGCGCTTCCCTCGGCAATACTTGCCGTATCGACCATCTTCTCGATCATCTGCGCCATCATGGTCATCCTGCCGCGCCGCGCGGCCAAGACCACGACGCTGTTCTGGGGCGGATGGGCACAGCACAAGGACGCGTTCAGCACGGCGGCGGTCGCGCGTGACGTCAATTACCTGTTCCGCCAATATATCGACAATGTCGATGTCCTCTCGGTGATTGCCCAGAGCAAGTATCGCTTTGTCACGCTGGCCTTTCGCGGCCTTGTCGTTGCGGTGGTCAGCTACGTGTTGTTGCTCGCCGCCTCCTGAAGACGGCGACCTTGTCTCGTCGGGCGCGGGATCCCGCGCCCCTGCGGTTCACGAACGGGGCCAGGCCTCGACCGTCTCTCCTCCGAAAATCCGCTCCGTCGGCATGGCGAAGATGAAGTACGGATTGAGCATCGGCAGGGCTGTTGCCTGGTCCAACCGCAGACGCTGTGCGTCATCCAGCACAATATCGAGCGACGCGACGTTCTGCGCGAGCTGTTCGACCCGGCTGGCGCCGATCAGCACCGAGGAGACGCCCGGACGTCCCGACACCCAGGCAAGGGCGACCTCTGCCGGAGAGCGGCCGATCTCGTGCGCAACCATCGTCACCGTGTCGACGATATCGAAGTTTCTCTCGGTAAACAGCATGCCGCCGAACGGATTGTCGCCGTTCAGCCGACCGTCGCTCGCGGTGGCCTCTGCCCCCTCCGTCGCATTCGCCGCCCTGTCGGGCATCCGGACAGCCCGCCCGGCATCGGCAAGCTTGTCGCGCCCGTATTTGCCGGTCAGGAGACCGGCGGCAAGCGGGCTCCACGGCACCAGGCCGAGACCGAACGCCTCGCCCGCCGGGAGCAGGTCGAGCTCGACACCCCGGTCGATCAGCGAATAGGCATATTGCAGGCCGATCGGCCTCGGGAGCCCGTGGGCCTGCGCCAGGGTCGCGATCTTCGCCACGTACCAGGCCGGCGTGTTGGAGAATCCGTAATGCAGGATCTTTCCGGACCGGACGGCGTCGGTCAGCGTCTGCAACACCTCTTCGGCTGGCGTGGTCCGGTCCCAGACATGCATCCAGTACAGATCGATGTAATCCGTTCCGAGGCGCTGCAGCGATCCTTCGATGCCGAGCCGAATGTTCTTTGCACCATTGCCGCCCCAGAGCGGCGTCCCCTGCGCACGGGAAAAGCCGGATTTCGTGGCAATCACCAGCCGGTCCCGCAGGCCGCTTGCTGCGAGGAAACGTCCCAGCATCTCCTCGCTCTGCCCGCCCGAGTACACGTCCGCGGTGTCGAGAAAATTGCCGCCGGCCGCGACATAGGCGTCAAACAGCGCGCGGGATGTCGCCTCGCCGGCGCCCCAGCGTTCTGCGCCGAAGGTCATCGTGCCCAGGGCCAGCGGGCTGACGATCAGCCCCGATTGCCCCAGTGTGCGATAGTGGGTGAGGTCCATGCCTGTTCTCCTTCATCCTGTCGTCGCCACTCTACCTGTTTCGCCACGGGGAATTAGGGGTTGCCCGCCGCATGAACTTGTGAGCACGCTGCAGCAATGGAGCGACATCAACTCAACGATCTCCTGGCCTTCGCGGCCGTCGCGCGGGAGCGCAGCTTTACCCGCGCCGCGTCGAGGCTGGGCATGTCGGCCTCGGCCCTCAGCCATGCCATGCGCGGACTGGAGGAACGGCTCGGCGTGCGGCTCCTGGCGCGCACCACGCGCAGCGTCGCGCCGACCGAGGCGGGCGCGCGCCTGCTGCAAGCGCTCAATCCGGCGTTTGCGGATATCGAGGACGGGCTGAGCGCGCTGGCGGAATGGCGGGACGAACCGTCCGGGACCGTCCGGATCACCACCTTCGCCTATGCGGCGAAGCGGGTGTTGGTGCCGAAGCTCCCGGGCTTCCTGCTTGCCCATCCGGGTGTCCACGTCGAGGTCAACATCGAGGACGGGCTGACCGATATCGTCGCCGCAGGCTTCGACGCGGGGATCCGGTTCGGGGAGACCGTCGAGAAGGACATGATCGCGGTCCGGCTCGGGCCCGACCTCAGGACCGTCGTCGTCGGGACGCCCGGCTATTTCGAACGCGTGCCGCCGCCTCAGACGCCCTATGACCTCGACCGGCATGCCTGCATCGGATACCGCCTGACGACATCCGGCGGTCTGCTCCCCTGGGAGTTCGAGAAGGACGGCAAGGACATCAAGGTCCGTACCAGCGGACCGCTCGTGGCCAATGACGGCGATCTCGCGGCCGCCGCCGTGCGCGCCGGCGCCGGGCTCGGCTATATCATGGAGCAGGATGTCGTCGACGACATCGCGTCGGGTGCCCTTGTGCAGGTCCTGGCCGACTGGTGCCCGACGTTCCCCGGGTTTCACCTCTACCATCCGAGCCGGCGGCAATCTCCCCCCGCACTCCGCGCCCTGATGGCCGCCCTGCGATCGGGATAGGCCGATGAAGCGGGGCTCGGTGCTCAAAGCCACGCCCTCCCCGCCTCCGCCTCCGTCTCCTTCGCCGAAAGCCGGATCGTCCGGACGCAATCGACCGCGGTCTCGTCGATCGTGCCCCCCGGCGTTGACGGGACCGGGCCGGAGACCCATGTCATCGCCATGTCGAAACGCGAAAAAGACGACGTCGAACTGCTGAAGACCTGGACATTGCCATCGGCAGCAACACTCGGGTCGTCGGTCCGGGCGAAGGGCATCCTTCTGGAAATGCGGGCACGACTGCCGGCCTCGTCGCGGAAACTGCTCGTTCTCGAGGCCGGGGAGCTTGTCCTCGCCATGCCGGCAACGGCAAAAAGCGAGTTCAATGCGGCCGCCACCCTGGTTTCCGCCGCGATGACGGGCATCGAGAGCCTTCCCGTCATTCCGCGGGAGATCGAGGATATTCTCACGATCAAATCCGGCGAGCGCCATCGCTGGCTTGCCGATGGGCGCCTTCCCAGCGCCGGCACGAGAACGGTCCGGCTGGCGGGCCGTGCCAAGAAGATCACCTTTCATGTTTTCGATCCCCGGATCGTCGAAGACCTCCTGAACAGCGGTCAGGTCGATGCGTGGCGCGAGGACGATGCGGCAGCGGCGGCCGAAAACCGTCGCCGGGCGGCCTACAAGGCGAAGCTCACCCGCTCGTTGCGAAAAGGCGCCGGGCCAAGGGACGCCGCCGTCGACGGAGGCGCCTCGCCGCGGGATGAGGCTGTCGCCCCCCTGGACGACTGGGAGGCATTCGGACGCGACGGCCTCTTGCGCTGACCTCCCGCCGTGTCCGGCCCTCGCGTGACGGGCAACTTGTCGCGTGACGGGCAACCAGATCGGCGGACGCCTCGGGATTACGGCGACGTCATCATGGCTGCCAGTTGGGGCGATGCGACGGATCAAGGCGGCGATCCGTGAAGAAGGCGGCACTGATAAAGGCGAGATGCGTCAGCGCCTGCGGAAAATTGCCCAACTGATGGCCGCGCACGTCCTGCTCCTCGGCAAAGAGGCCGAGCGTGTTGGCGTAGCGCATGCCCTTGGCGAGCGTCAGCTGCGCCTCGTCGATCCGTCCGGCACGCGCCAGGCATTCGGCATACCAGAAGGTGCAGGTGGTAAAGGCGCCCTCCTCTCCCTCCAGCCCGTCCGTCGTGCGATAGCGGTAGACGAGCCCGTCATCGCAGAGATGCGCGCCGATGGCATCGAGCGTCTGCAGCCAGACCGGATCGGTCGATGAAACGAAGCGGACGAGCGGCATCATCAGGAGGGCGGCATCGAGTTCCCGACCGCCGCGCTCCTGCACGAAATAGCCGTGCTCGGGATGGCGGAAGTTTTCCCAGACATCGGCGTGGATGGCGTCGCGGCATTCTGCCCAGCGCACGATCGGCGCCGGCAGCGAACGCTTCTTCGCAAGACGGATCGCGCGGTCGAGCGCGACCCAGCACATCACACGCGAATGCAGGAAATGGCGCGGCTGCGACCGCATTTCCCAAATGCCGGCGTCCGGCGTCTGCCAATGCTCGATGACATAGTCGACAATGTCGCGGACATGCTGCCAGCCTTTATGGCTGATCGCCTCGCCGTATTTGTTGGAGAGATAGACGCTGTCCATCAGCTCGCCGAAAATGTCGAGCTGGGTCTGGACGTTCGCGCCATTGCCGATGCGCACCGGCCGGCTGTCTGCATAGCCGGCGAGATGATCCAGCTCTTCTTCGTCGCGGGCCTCCGACCCGTCGAGCGCATACATGATGCGCAGGGGATGATCCGCATCGGACGCCATGACGCGCTGGCCCGCCCACCGGCCAAAGTGCTGTGCCTCTTCGAGAAAGCCGAGCCGCATGAAGGCGTAGACGGTAAAGGAGGCGTCGCGGATCCAGGTGGCGCGATAATCCCAGTTCCGCCCGGCCCCGACGGCCTCGGGCAGCGAAAACGTCGCCGCGGCAGCGATCGAGCCATGCTGTCGGGAGGTGAGGAGCTTCAGGGCGAGGGCGGAACGCAGGACCTGTTCGCGCCACCGGCCCCGATAGGTCGACTTGCCGGCCCAGCTTCGCCAGGCGCCCGTCGTTTCCACGATTTCGTCCGATATCCGCGCATCGTCGGACAATGTCAGGTCGTCGCCGCCAAGGGTGAACCAGGCCGTCTCGCCGGCCGAAAGCGTGAAGGTGGCGACGGCGGCGCCCTCGGCACAGGTGAGGGGCACCGAGGCGAAGAGCCGCATCGTGAGATCGTCCGTCGTGAACGCGACACCGCCCTCGATTTCGGCGGTTTGGGGGATGGCGCGGGCATAATCGAAACGAGGCGCGCATCGGGTCGTGAACGACACCCGTCCCCGGGTCACCGTGATGCGGCGAAGGATGCAGCGGGCGGTCCTGCCGGGGTGAACGCGGGCATCCGGATGCGGCATGAGGTCCATCACCTCTGCGCTCCCGCCATCCGCCATCCACCGGGTGATCAGAACATTCGTCTCGGGCACATAGAGTTGCAGCGTGCGGGGATCGTGCAGCTGCGGCGTCATCGTAAATGCGCCGCCCTTCTCCGCATCGAGAAGCTCCGCAAAGACCGTCGGGCTGTCGAGCGCCGGCCAGCAGAGATAGTCGAGCGTTCCGTCCCGGGCGATCAGGGCCGCCGTTTCCATGTCGCCCACGATGCCGTGCTGGCTGATGGCCCGGTTCGGCCTAACCATTGTCGCGGAACTCCGGATAGAGCGACATGCCGCCATCGACAAAGAGCGTCGTGCCCGTGACATAGTCCGCCTCGTCGGAGGCGAGCCATACGGCGGCGCGCGCAACGTCGTCGGGTTCCCCGATCCGCCCATAGGGGATCAGCCGGAGAAGTTTGGTCAGCGCTGCGTCGGTCTCCCAGGCATCCTTGTTGATCGGCGTGCGGATGGCGCCCGGGGCGATCGCATTGACCCGGATGCCGTCGGCAGCCACTTCCTGCGCCAGGGACCGCGTCAGCATGCGCACGCCGCCCTTGGCGGAGGCATAGTTGACGTGGCCGGCCCAGGGGATGATCTCGTGTACGGAACTCATGGCGATGATGCTGCCGGCGCTGCGGGCCGGCCGGCCATCCCGGGCCTGCGTCCTGAAGCGGCGCACCGCTTCGCGCGCGCAGAGGAACTGCCCCGTCAGGTTGATGTCGATGACGGTGTTCCAGTCCTCGAGCGAAAGGTCGGCGATGGCCGCATCCTTCTGGACGCCGGAATTCGACACGAGCACGTCCACCCGGCCAAAAGCATCGACGGTCTCATCGAAAAGCCTGACGACATCGTCTTCGCGCGAGACGTCGGCCTGCACCGCCCGCGCCCGTCCGCCTGCGCTCTTGATCCTTGCAACCAACTCTTCGGCCGGCTGCTCGTGGGAGCGGTAGTTGACGATGACGGCCGCACCGGCCTGCGCCATGGCCTCGGCAACCGCGATCCCGATGCCGGAACTGGCGCCGGTGACGATGGCCACATGGTTTCGGAGACTTTGGTGTTGAGATGTCATGGCATGCTCTCTTTGCGTTTACGCTGACCCGATTGTTCGACCGACACTGCCGATGCGCATGCCGCAAGGCGTTCGGCGCCATGACCAGATAGGGTCCGTTCGTCGATAAGGAAGGACGGGAGAAGAGGGTTGGCTCGCGCAGCCGCGACGGGGATCGGACGTGGCATGGTCCGCTTAAAATCAGTCGGGCGCTTCAGCCGCGCAACCGCGCGCTCGCCAGACCTGGCTAGGGACCAGACCTGGCTAGGGAGAAGTCGCGGTCTCGCCTTCACGGAAAATTCACAGTCTCTCTCAACGGTTCCGAGACGGGTCATTGGTAAGTTGCAGCTTATCGTAACATCAGCGGTCCTTGATCATGCTCCATCTCGTCTCAGCAGCCATTCGCTCCTTTTTCTGTGCAACCTCCGGCAATATCGGCATTATGGCCGCCATGATCATGCCCGTCGCCCTCGGCGCCGGGGGCGTGTCCATCGATGCATCGAACATCATGTGGGCCAAGAGCACGCTGCAGAACGCGACGGACGCGGCGGCGCTTGCCGCGGCATCGGGACTTGCGAACGAACACATGTCGGTCGACGAAGCAAAGAGGCAGGCCAGAGTGTTCCTGTCGACGCGCATGATCGGCGCCGTCGAGGCCCTCTCGTCCACGGGCAGCGAGGCCCGGCTCGGCTCCCCCGACGTGACGATCGCCAGTGAATCGACCGGGGTCGGGACGGGCAAGCGGTTTGTGGTGTCGGTCAAGTCCGACTTTGCGGTTCCGCTGACGCCCTTGAGCCGGATCCTCGGCGCTACCGACATGACCGTTCATGCGGAAAGCGAGTCCAAGGGACAAACGGCGACCGAGAGTTCCCTCTCGATGTTCCTCGTCCTCGACAAGTCCGGATCGATGAACGAGGCGACGAACAAGAAGGGGGTGAACAAGCTCCAGTCTCTGAAGCTTGCCGTCGAAGGATTGCTGGCGCAGCTCACGAAGGCCGATCCCAACGGAAAATATGTGAGGACGGCGGCGATCGCCTACAACAACAAGGAAGATGCTCCGAGCGGGCTCAGCTGGGATGAGGGTGTCACCCTGGCCTATGTCAAGAAGCTGGCCTCCGGCGGCTCCACGGATTCGAGCGGCGCGATGAAGACCGCCTATGCGGCCCTGACCGGTCCGGCGGAAACCGCGGAGCACGTCGCCATGACGGGTCTCACGCCGAAGCGATTTCTGGTGCTGATGACGGATGGCGACAACACGGCAGCCAAGAACGACACCGATACCAAGGCGGTCTGCGACAAGGCCCGCTCGACGCAGACGACGGTCTATACGGTCGCCTTCATGGCGCCGGCGAAGGGCAAGTCGCTGCTCTCGTCCTGCGCGACGACGTCGGCAAACTTCTTCCAGGCGGAAGACGCGGATGCCCTGATCGCAGCGTTCGCGTCGATCGGGCGCGATGCGTCGATGCTGGCGGTGCGCTTGACGAAGTAGCGCCCTCGCCGCGCTGATCCCGGCCGGGAACGGACGTCCTGTGAATAAGATCGTCCGCCTGCCTCGCCTTTCCCGGTCAAAACGTGCACATGGGCAGCTCGTGGTGTCTTGAAGTTTTCGTCGGATGGTCGCAAAGCGTTGGCGACATGCGTCGTCACGGCGAGCAAACGACATCACCGGTTCCCATACGGAAAGCGAAGGTCAACCCATGCCCCTCCAGCTCTCTCTCGCCCGCGATCGGATCTCCGTGCTTCTGCTGGAAGGCATCAGCCGAAGCGCCGTCGATTACTTCACCTCGTGCGGCTACACCAATCTCGTGCACCTGCCGAAAGCGCTCGATGATGCGGACCTCAAGGCCCATATTGCCGATGCGCATATCATCGGCATCCGCTCGCGCACGCAGTTGACGGAGGAGATCTTCGAGTCCGCCAAGAAGCTGATTGCCGTCGGCTGCTTTTCCGTCGGCACGAACCAGGTCGATCTGGACGCGGCCCGTCGCCGCGGGATCCCAGTCTTCAACGCGCCATATTCCAACACGCGCTCCGTGGCCGAACTTGTGATCGGCGAGATCATCATGCTGACGCGGCGGATCTTTCCGCGCTCGGCGTCGGCGCACGAGGGGGGATGGGACAAGTCGGCCGCCGGCAGCCACGAAGTCCGCGGCAAGACCCTCGGGATCGTCGGCTACGGCAATATCGGCTCGCAGTTGAGCGCCCTGGCCGAAAGCATGGGCATGGTGGTCCGCTATTTCGATCTTTCCGACCGGCTGCGCCGCGGCAATTCGGAATCCATGGCATCGCTCGGCGAGCTTCTCGAGATTTCGGACTATGTGACGATGCACGTCCCGGAGACGGCGTCGACGCACAACATGATCACCGAGACCGAACTGCGTCGCATGAAGAAGGGCGCCATCTTCATCAACAACGCCCGCGGCACCGTGGTCGATCTCGACGCGCTGGCGACGGTGCTGAAGGAAGGTCATCTGGCAGGGGCCGCAGTCGACGTGTTTCCCAAGGAGCCGGCGTCCAACAAGGAGCGGTTCGAAAGCCCGCTCCAGGGCCTGGACAATGTGATTCTGACGCCGCATGTCGGCGGCTCGACCGAGGAGGCGCAGGAGCGCATCGGCGGAGAAGTCGCCCGAAAGCTGGTCGAATATTCCGATATTGGTTCGACGATGGGCGCCGTGAACTTTCCGCAGGTTCAGCTGCCCGAGCGTCCGAACGGCACGCGCTTCATCCATGTCCACGAGAACCGCCCCGGCATGCTCATCCGGCTGAACGAGATCTTCTCGTCGCGCGGGGTCAACATCACGGCCGAGTTTCTGCAGACCCACGGCGACACCGGTTACGTGGTCATCGAGGTCGAGGGCGTGACCCAGGCGCCCGACGACATCCTGCAGGTGCTGCGCGCGGTGCCGGGAACGATCCGGACACGCTTGCTCTACTGAGGCATGCTCTGCCGAGGCCTGCTTTGCCAAGGAATGCGGGCACGGCCGATCGGATGCCGATAGGTCCCCGACCGACCGGCCGACCAGCCGATGCGCGCGCGTCACCGTGGCGTGGTTTCCTGCGCACGCCCGACGGTTCCTCGCCACCCCGTGCAGGCTTTGCGGCAGATCTCCGGGCGCGCGCCGCCAGGCGGCAAACCCGCCCTCACCGTGGGATCTTGGCAAAGCCCTTTGCAAGGATCACGCCTGTCGGCCTGCCGGTGGGGGATCCGCCGGCCGGCTCCAGCGTCAGCTCGTAGAGCTGGCTGTCGTGGGGCTCGGGAAGGGCCGGCCCGTCCAGTCGGGCGGAGCGCGCGTCGTCGATCCGCCCGAGGGAGACCGGGCCGCGCGCGGGCGACGGCAGGGTCCAGACCTCGATCGTCTTGCCCTCGGGAACGGCGACGTCCGCCAGAAGCCGGACGGCTGCCGTCTTGTTGCCGAAATCCTCCACGATCGCCTTGATGTCGCCGGCCTCGTTGACGAGCACAGCCACGACCAGAGGCTCGACGGTGCGCATCAGGCTGAACGTCAGCGCCACGGCGAGCACGACGGCCGCCGCCGTGGCCGCCAGCGCCGTCGCCCGCCAACCGCCTGCCCTGTTGTCATTCGCGGTCGCCGTGGGTGAGACCTTACGTTCTGCACGTTGCGCCGGCAGACCGTCTTCGATGCGCCTCCAGAGCGCGTCGCCGACGATGGCGGCTTCGGCCGTTTCGTCCAGCGGCAGAAAGCGCTCCCGACTGGCGGCGATCGCGGCTCTGAGTTCGGGGTCACGGTCCATCTCGGCCTCGATGCGCAGCATATCCGCCGCATCCAGAAGGCCCAGAACATATTCGTCGGCGACGACGCCGATCTCCACCGGGTTTCCCGTCATGCCATGCACTCCCGCAATGCGGAGAGCCCACGCCGGATCCAGGACTTCGTCGTGCCCAGCGGGATCCGGAGCCGGCCGGCGATCTCGCCATGGGAATAACCGCCGATATAGGCCATGAGGATGCCGCGCCGCTTGTTTTCCTCGAGCGCGCCCAGACAGTCGCGAAGACGCGAGGTGTGGTCGAGCCGATGCCAGGCCGCCATGACATGATCCACCTGATCGCGCTCCTGTAGCTGCTCGACATCCGCGACCGAGTATTCCCGGCGACCGTCGCGCAGCAGGTTGAGAGCGCGGTTGCGCACGATGGCATAGATCCAGCCGCGGGCCGAGCCGCGATCCGGCTGGTACTGATGAGCCTGCGTCCAGATGCGGATGAAGCTTTCCTGGACCACCTCTTCGGCAAGGTCGCGGCGGCGCACGATACGTTCGGCAATCGTCACCAGACGCCCGCCCTCGCGATCGAAGATGCGGCGCAACGCGGCGCGGTCACCCGTCGCGCAGGCGGCGAGTGCCGTCGTCAGATCGTCCGGCGGTGCACCTTTCGACATCAAGACCCTTTTTCCTTCGTTGCGCCGTCGGCGCGCTCCTGCCCCACTCTACCCGCCGCCGCGCAGATTGGATGCGGCCTGGAATTATTTTTCACATCGCTGCATCCAGACGGGCCGTCTCCCGTGTCTTCAGGACAGGAAGCATCGCCGAGAACGCGCCGGTGCCTTCCCAAATGGATCAACACACGGGAGAATTCCACAATGACCGTACGCTTCGCCTTGATCGCCTCCACGCTACTGGCTGCCGGCACTGGCAACGTGATTGCCGCGCCGGTCCTCGGTCTGACCGGCGACAAGACCCTCGTCCTGTTCGACACGGACACGCCCGCCGTCACGAAACGCATGGATGTCACCGGCGTCGACAGGCTGGTCGGTATCGATTTCCGCCCGGGAAACACGTCTATCATTGGCGTCACGCCGGACAGCGAGATCGTCTCGATCAATCTCGAGACGGGCGCGGCAACGCCGGTCGCCACGATGGACAAGAAGCTGGCGATGACGACGGCGCCCGTCATCGTCGATTTCAACCCGATGGCCGACCGTCTGCGTTTCATGACCGGCACCACCAACCACCGGGTCCACCCGGAGACCGGTGCCGTCACGGTCGATGGCACGCTCGCCTACGAGGAGGGCGACATGCACAAGGGCGAAACGCCCGACATCGTCGCTGCGGCCTATACAAATTCGATCGGCAAGCCGGAGAAGACGGCGATGTACAACATCGATGCGACGATCGGTGGGCTGATCCAGCAGACAAAGCCGAATGACGGCAGCTTGAAGGCGATCGGCAAGCTCGGTTTGAAGGACAAGCCGGCCACCTATGCCTTCGATATCCAGGGCATGGACAATGGCGGCAACGCCGCCTATCTCGCCGCCGGCAAGACGCTCTACACCGTCAACCTTGAGACCGGCGCGGCGACGGAAGTCGGCCCGATCACGGACCTCGACGGCGATCTGCGCGACATCGCCATTCTGCCGGCCTTGTAAAAACCCCGGGCCGGGATCGTCCCGACAGGCCTGGATGCGGCCGCGCCTGCGGCCGCATTCTTGGTGTTATGGACCAAGGGCGGGTGTTGTTGTTACCACTATCTGTAATAGCGGACGCTGGACGATTTACCCTGAAGCGCTTGCTGACCTTGGCAAATTCGTCGATTGGTGTTCTGCGCCTGTTCACGAGCGCCTCGTAGGCCGGATCGCATACGCCATAGAGGAAGTTTCCGATTTTGCTTCCGAGCTTCGCTTCAACAGTCTCGCGCTTGTAAGTAACCACGACATATGCCGCCGCGGTAACGAAGAACAGTCCAACGGCAGCGATTATCATCATGATGCGAACCGCGTACCTAACGATGAGCGCTATTTTTTTAAGAAGCTTCAACATAATTGGTTGGCCACCAAATTGTCCTGTCGCCCATCCTAAACAAGGGAACGTCAACGTCGAATTTAAACTTCATACATATCCTACGTCCGCTCCGGGCCGATAACGGCCTTGGCCGCTGTAACACACTCGCATAATTCACGCGCTGTTAGTAATTTTTTTGCTCAAAATGAGATGTACATGACCACGCAACTCAGCATCACAGAAATGTTCGCTCCGCTTCTGAGTTCTACTCCCGCCTTTCGCGAGAAGTGCGTTTCATTGTCACTTATAGATAGCCAGACTGGCCGAACGAGGCCGTCGTATGCCGTATTGAGCGAACTTTCGGAAGCCGGGGAGCATGATGACGACGCGCTACACACCATTTGATGTCTTCCAGAACTTTAGTTGCACCGGGATGGAGCTTTACGATCTTCGTCACAGTTATTTCGGAGACGACGGAAACCCTCTGACTGCTTATTTTTCTCTGCCAACTGGCGACGATTTGCTAAAAATTCACTTTAGCGATGCAGACGTTGTGCGCGTGCTTGATGAGCTTCTGCTTTCCACCGAAGAGTATGGCATCGAGTGTGTCGGTCTGAAGCCCTACCATTTTGCTTATCGCGTGGAGAATAGCCGCTTCTTTCTCTCCCAATCCGAATTCTACCGCGATCAATATCGTGATGCGGTACACTATCGATTTATTACAGGAGGTGCCTGCTTAGACGTTCTCACTAAGTCGGACCCGAATTTCGCGCTGGTTCGGTGCTTTGTCCGTGGCGACCCCGGGCCCGATGACGTCTGAGCTATACGGGCGAGGCAATTCCACAATTGGCGCAAAGTGATCGTTCCGTTGTGACAATAGTTTTCGTGCATAAACAATTCAGGTCAAGATGCGACCGAGACACCGCTTACGATTGACGTCAGCTTTGGGCCGACACCGGTCATTCGTTCTCCTGAGATG
The DNA here is from genome assembly GCF_001424065.1 of Rhizobium sp. Leaf384. Lineage (GTDB taxonomy): Bacteria > Pseudomonadota > Alphaproteobacteria > Rhizobiales > Rhizobiaceae > Ferranicluibacter. The sequence continues at coordinate 383,711 of NZ_LMQE01000005.1, read as the reverse complement.
CCCCCATTTTCGACCGAGCTTGCCGAACAGCGGTTATTGCAGCCGCAAAACTTCGTTCTGCGACGTCGCAGAATTCAGGAGACGTATCGCTTCCATCGGGATTATTGCTACAACCCACCACAGGAAAACACAGAACCTCGCTGATGCGAACCATGGAAAAATGATGGGATGACCTGACACGTGCAAGGCAACAGGGAACGTTTCTCCTCCTCATTCCGGGTCAGGCATGCCTCAGTGGACGGAGTGGATGCCATCGAAGCCGACACGGCGCTCGCCTACGGCCGCCATATGCACGATCAATTCGGGATCGGATTGATCAACAGAGGCGCGCAAATCTCGCTCAGCGGCCGGGGCATGGTCGAAGCAGAAACGGGCGACATCATCACCGTCAATCCCGGCGAGGTGCATGATGGCGCACCCATCGGCGATGGCGGTCGCTCTTGGCAGATGCTGTATCTCGAGCCGCACACCGTCTCGGCCTTTTTTCAAGACATGACGGAAGGACGAATGGGAGCCTTCGAGCTGCCCAATCCGGTGATCCGGGATAGGTGCAGTGCGGAGCGCTACCGCTCACTTTTTGCTGCCATGACGGCATGCTCCGGCGCAGCACAGGACCTGCAGGTCGAGGAGCACCTGTTCCTCATGTTTGAGCAGCTTCTTGAGACCAAGAAGACAGTCGCGGCGGCACGATCCGTCCCGAAGGCGATTGCAGCGGCGATAGCGAAAATCGATGATGAGCCGGACATGCCCCTCTCCCTGGACGATCTCGCACGACTTTGCGGGATCAGCCGCTTTCAGGTGCTGCGTGGGTTCGCCCGTGCAACCGGGTTGACGCCCCACGCCTACATGATCCAGCGCCGGCTCCAGATGACGAAGCGGATGATCGCGCGCGGGGATGATCTGGCAGAGGCTGCCGTATCCAGCGGCTTTGCGGATCAAAGTCATATGACGCGGCTGTTCGTTCGCACCTATGGCATGTCGCCGGGGGACTATGCGGCGGCGAGGCGATAGGTTCAGCTTGCAATTTCGTTCAAGACGAAAGAGCGTCGCAGAAGGACAGTGGCTCAAAACCTCAGCGAGCCAGCCCTATGCCGATACACTTTCAATATGCCGATACGATGCGTTCCGAGTTCCCGGAGCTTGCAACGCGGACCCTTGACATTGAATCCCTCCATCCCGAAGCCGATGCTTCTGATGCGATCGCCCATTTTCATGCGGTTGCCGCCAACCGGCTCTCTGCATCGTCCGAGGGCGAGTTCCCGGAGATACAGGCGTGGCGACGTGCTTTCACCAAAATGGGCCTGAAGCCGACGCAATACAGGTGCGCCTCCGAAGCGCTGTTGCGCCGGTTTCGCAAGGAAGGCGACCTGCCGCGCCTTCACCCGCTCGTCGACCTATGCAACGCCGTTTCGCTGGCGTACGCGGTCCCGATCGCGGTCTTCGACGCAGCAAGGATCGGCGGCGGGCTGGAGGTCCGGCCCGCAACCGGCGCGGAAATCTACGAAACGTTTTCCGGCGCGGTCGAGAACCCGGAGCCTGGCGAAATCATTTTTGCAGACAGGAGCGGCCGAGCGCACGCCCGACGCTGGACGAACCGGCAAAGCGGGTACTCCGCCGTTAATCGCAAGACGACCGCCACCTTCATCGTCGCAGAGGCCTTGCACCCGACCGCAGCGCAAGACCTTGCCAACCTCGTGGCGGAACTGAAAGCCGCCCTGCTTCCATCATGGCCAGCGTGTAAGGTGGCCGTGGCATGAGCATCGAGTTTCTGCTGACGACGCTCGTGATCGTCGCTTCTCCCGGCACAGGGGCCATCTACACGCTTGCCGCCGGCCTGTCGGGTGGCGTGCGGGCCAGCCTTGTTGCGGCATTCGGCTGCACACTTGGAAGCGTGCCACATATGATGGCCGCGATCAGCGGCCTTGCGGCGTTGCTCCATACGAGCGCAGCCGCCTTCCAGTTCCTGAAATGGCTCGGCGTGGTCTATCTGCTCTTTATGGCATGGTCCATGTTTCGTGAGCGCGGTGTCCTGCGCATCGACGGCGCTCCGATTGTCAAAAGCGACCGGCAGGTGATCGGCTCAGCGATCCTCATCAACATGCTCAACCCGAAGCTCTCGATTTTCTTTTTCGCCTTCCTGCCGCAGTTCGTCGCGGTTGGGGACGCTCGCCCGATCACGCTGATGCTGAAACTCAGCCTTGTGTTCATGGCGCTGACCTTCATCGTCTTTGCGGCTTACGGCGTGTTCGCCGCTTATCTGCGCCACCGCATCGTATCGAATCCCATCGTTCAGCGCCGGATGCAGCGCAGCTTCGCAGCGGCGTTTGGAGCGCTGGCCGTCCAACTCGCTCTTGCGACCAAATGACGAGCCCAGTCCTTATTCTCGTTGCAGAATCCCGAACATTCGCGACAGGTCGACCGAGCCTGTCTTGTGGGGGAATTTCTGTCGCAAAACGCAGGTGCAACGACGTTTCAAACGTCCCGAGAACAAATCGGGCCGCGATCACCGGCATGGTAGCCCTTGGCCCGCTACTTCTGCTTGGCGAAAGGCGCCCGACACGAAGCGATCTTGCGTCCCTGATCGTCGTCGCCCTGGGCGTGGTCGTAGGCTTTGCCCTCGCGCAGGGGGGGGACGGCCTCACCGGTCGGCGATCTGTTGATGCTGGCGGCGATTGTCATATGCGGCCTGGGCACTGCTGACGGAGCAGGATTGTCCCGCGTGCTGGGAGGATGGCAGGCGATGTCATGGGCATTGGTGTTGCCCCTGCCCGCGATGCGCGCGCTGACGCTTTCCATCCTGCGATCGTCCTGTGCGCGGATAGAGTTGCCTGCATGGACCAGTTTGGCCTACGTCTCGCTCTTCAGCAGGCTGATCGGAGTCGTCTTCTGGTATCGCGGACGGGTCCAAGGGGTATTGCAGCCGTCGGCCAGTTGCAGCGCTTTCAACCGTGCTTCGGCCTGACACCAACAGCGAAAGACATATCCCATGTCCGACAACACCATCTCATCCGCCGTCATCATCGGTGCCGGCATCTTCGGCGTCTCGACGGCCGTGCAGCTTCTGCGGCGCGGCGTGTCCGTGACCCTCGTCAACGACGGCCCGGTCGCCAATGGCGCATCCGGTCGCTCGCTGTCCTGGCTGAACTCCGCCCGCATGCGCTCTTATCCGTATCATCTGCTGCGCATGGCCGGCATCGACCGGTATCGCACGCTTTCGAGCCGGATCGGCCCTGTCGACTGGCTCCGCTTCGACGGCGCTCTCACCTGGGATGCGGACGACGACACGAACGAGATCGCGGCAGCCTACGCCCATGAAGTGTCGCTCGCCTATGACGCTCGCCTGCTTGCGCCCGGTGACGTCGCCACGGCGACGCCCGGCGTCGATGCCGCGGCGATCACCGGGGCCGCAGCCATCTTCAATCCCGGCGAAGGCTGGGTCGACCTGCCCGCACTGATCGACCTGCTGCTTATGGACTTTGCCGCGCTCGGCGGCACGCTCGTGACCACCGGGGGCCGCGCGAATGTCATCGTCGAGCGCGGCCGGGCGACCGGCGTTGAGATTCAGACCGGTGCGAAACATCCGGCGGACGCCGTGCTGATTGCCACCGGCCCTGCCGTGCCTGCCATGGCGGCGGAACTGGGTGCAACGATCCTCGACGGCACCCCGGTCGCCCTGCTGCTGACGACCAGGCCGATCGATCATCCTTTGAAGGCGGTGCTCAACACGCCTCGCGTTGCCGTTCGACCCGCTCCGGGCGGAGCTTTTGCCATCGATGCCGACTGGGCGGCAAACGAGGTCGTCACCTTAGCCGACGGCACCTACGCGGTGAAGGACGCCACGGTCACGCGGCTTCTTGCCGAAGCGTCGAGGGCGCTGGACGGCCATCCCGCGCTGGAACTCGCCGCCTACGCCGCCGGGCGCAAGCCGATCCCGGAAGACGGCGATCCGGTGCTGGGCGTCCTTGCGAACCTGCCGGGCTGCCATGTCGCCTTCAGCCACAGCGGCGCAACGCTCGGGCTGATCGTCGGCGAACTGACCGCCTACGAGATGGCGACCGGCAACCGCCACCCGCTGCTCGAAACCTTCCGGCCGGAACGCTTCAGCGCCTGAGGCGGGACCTGGCTGCCAAAGGCCGTCATCCCTCTCCTGTCCCCGCTCCTTTCCTGTGGTCGGCCCTTTCCTGTGGTCGGCCCCGGCGCGCCTTCGGGGCTACCGCCGCAAAGCCGCGCCTGGCGAGGCGGCCATGCCGGCAGGGCCGAACCTTGCGGTCATCCGTGACCGATCACGGCCTGCGAGCTGGCTCGGTTTGACCACCATCGTGCAGCGGCGGGGTCGGCACCGTGGCTGCGCGGCTGTCGTCTTTGCCTCGGCGCGGAAGGCGCAGGCGCCGGCTGGCGGATGGCCGTATCCGCCTGACAGCTTGTGTTTCCGATTTTCATACCGTAAAGAATTAAAAAATCTCCAGGAGGCCAGCCATGGACGTCGATAGCCAGCGGGATCCCGCAAAACCGAATATTCGCGGCAAGATCAAGCAGCAGAAGACCGAGTTGATCCACGAGGAGATCCTCGATGCGGCCTCTCGACTCATTGCCGCAAAGGGGTTTCGGGCCGTTACCGTCGACGACATCAGCGCCGAAATGGGCTTCACCAAGTCGATCGTGTATTACTACATGAAGAACAAGAACGAGATCCTCTGGCGGATTTTCGAGAGGATCGACGCAACCTACGCCGCAGGGATGGAAGAGGCGCTGAAATCGGGTGGTCGCCCGATCGACCTTCTCGCGGACATCGTCAAGCGGCATTCGCTGAACGTCATGCATCATCAGGACTGGTCGACGATCTACAATCGCGACGAGAACGAGTTGACGGAAGAGCAGCGGACGATCGTGACCGCCAATCGCAGGAAGTACAACAAGGAGATCCAGGATCTCTACGCCAGGGGTGTCGCTCTCAGCGAGTTTCGCGATGCCGACCCGTTCATTTCGGTCTGCTGCATGCTTGGCGCATGCAATTGGCTGTCCACATGGTTCAAGCCGACATCGACGAAATACACTGCCGACAGTGTTGCCGCGACCTTTGCCGAACAGCTGATCATGGGCGTGGCCAAGGTCGCCTGACGGGGTGACCCGTCAAACGGTCGGCGTGGCCTCCCTGTCGACTGGACCTACTCGGTCGGACAGGCGGTCGAAAATCTGCAGGGCGTCACGACCTATTGAGCCGGTCCCGCAAAATGTCCCACCACGATCGTCTGTGCGCGCGCCGCGCCACGGATCGCATCACCAAGGAATGGTACCGACAGCATGAGCGCAACACACGAATGGCCTGAGCGCGAGAGCATGGATTTCGACGTGGTCGTGGTGGGCGCGGGCCCGGCGGGGCTTGCCGCGGCGATCCGGCTGAAGCAGCTCGACCCGGATCTGACGGTCGTGGTGCTGGAAAAGGGCGCGGAGGTGGGGGCGCATATCCTGTCGGGCGCGGTTGTCGATCCCTGCGGCATGGACGCGCTCCTGCCGGGCTGGCGGGCGGAGGCGGATCATCCCTTCAGGACGCCGGTNGACGCTCTTCCGATCTAGTTTCTTCGCATCCTCCTCGGACGTCGCCAGACCAATGCCGAACTGGATCGCAGCCGCAGCGCCTGCCGTCAGCCCGATCGTGGCGATCGACAGAGGACTGACCAGCGCATATCCTGTCGGGCGCGGTTGTCGATCCCTGCGGCATGGACGCGCTCCTGCCGGGCTGGCGGGCGGAGGCGGATCATCCCTTCAGGACGCCGGTGACGCAGGACCAGTTCCTGCTGCTCGGCCCGGCCGGCGCGATGCGCCTGCCCAACTTCGCCATGCCGCCGCTCATGAACAATCACGGCAATTACATCGTCTCGCTCGGCAATGTCTGTCGCTGGCTGGCCGGCAAGGCCGAAGCGCTCGGCGTCGAGATCTATCCGGGCTTTGCCGCGACCGAGGTGCTNGCAGAAGATCGAGAATGGATGAACAATCACGGCAATTACATCGTCTCGCTCGGCAATGTCTGTCGCTGGCTGGCCGGCAAGGCCGAAGCGCTCGGCGTCGAGATCTATCCGGGCTTTGCCGCGACCGAGGTGCTCTATGACGCGAACGGCGCGGTGGTCGGCGTGGCCACCGGCGACATGGGCATCGAGAAGACCGGCGARCCCGGCCCCAACTTTGCCCGCGGCATGGAGCTGCGCGGCAAATACGTGCTGATCGGTGAAGGCGTGCGCGGCTCGCTCGCCAAGCAGCTGATCGCGAAATACGATCTCCAGAAGGACCGCGAGCCCCAGAAATACGGGATCGGCATCAAGGAGCTCTGGCAGGTGAAGCCGGAGAACCACAGGCCGGGTCTCGTGCAGCACTCGTTCGGCTGGCCGCTTGGCCTGGGCACCGGCGGCGGCTCGTTTCTCTATCATCTCGAGGACAACACGGTGGCCGTCGGCTTCGTGGTGCATCTCAACTACAAGAACCCCTATCTCCATCCGTTCGAGGAGTTCCAGCGGTTCAAGACGCATCCGGCGATCCGCGGCACGTTCGAGGGCGGCACGCGGCTGTCCTACGGGGCCCGCGCCATCACCGAAGGCGGCTACCAGTCGGTGCCGAAGCTGACCTTCCCCGGCGGCGCGCTGATCGGTTGCTCGGCCGGTTTCGTCAACGTGCCCCGCATCAAGGGCAGCCACAATGCGATGCTGTCGGGCAAGATGGCCGCCGAGAAGATTGCGGGCGCGATTGCGGCGGGACGGGCCAACGACGAGGTGATCGAGATCGAGACCGAATGGCGGGCCGGCCCGATCGGCACGGATCTGCGGCGGGTGCGCAACGTCAAGCCGCTCTGGTCGAAGCTCGGCACGGTGGCGGGCGTTGCGCTCGGCGGCCTCGACATGTGGACCAACCAGCTGCTCGGNATCGAGATCGAGACCGAATGGCGGGCCGGCCCGATCGGCACGGATCTGCGGCGGGTGCGCAACGTCAAGCCGCTCTGGTCGAAGCTCGGCACGGTGGCCGGCGTGGCGCTCGGCGGCCTCGACATGTGGACCAACCAGCTCCTCGGCTTCTCGGTCTTCGGCACGCTGAAGCACGGCAAGACCGATGCGCAGAGCCTCGAGCCGGCGGCGCGCCACAAGCCGATCGCCTATCCCAAGCCCGACGGCGTCCTGACTTTCGATCGCCTGTCTTCGGTGTTCCTTTCCAACACCAACCACGAGGAGGACCAGCCGGTCCATCTCAAGGTGAAGGACATGGCGCTGCAGAAGCGCTCCGAGCACGACGTCTATNTCGGTGTTCCTTTCCAACACCAACCACGAGGAGGACCAGCCGGTCCATCTCAAGGTGAAGGACATGGCGCTGCAGAAGCGCTCCGAGCACGACGTCTATGCCGGTCCCTCGACGCGCTACTGTCCGGCCGGCGTTTATGAATGGGTGGAAAAGGACGGCGAGGCGGTGTTCGTGATCAACGCGCAGAACTGCGTGCACTGCAAGACCTGCGACATCAAGGACCCCAACGGCAACATCACCTGGGTTCCGCCCCAGGGCGGCGAGGGGCCGGTCTACCCGAACATGTGAGGCAAAGCCCGATCCGCGGACGCCGATCCCCGACACAGACGGCGCGGCGCGCTTTGCCGATGCGGTCTCACGCAATCGCAATGTCGCACTAACGTGATTTGGGACTGACGGGGGACGTTCTGCCTAGGCAACGATATCAGGCCATGGCTCCGGCCGCAGCTTTCTCCTCGGCGATCGCTCGGATACGGTCGATTGTTGGACATACATCGCTTCGATCATATCGTCCTCGGCTTCAAGCTCCCGCAGCAGCATGCCAACGCGCTACAGGTGGCCTAAGTCAAAGATCCTCGAGAATCTCGTCGGTATGCTCACCGAGGCGCGGCGCACGGCGTGCGAGGGCAAGTTCGGCATCTGAAAACTGGAGCGGGCTGCGAACGCCAGGAACGCCTTCAACGTTAATCTGCATGTTGCGCGCCGTAAATTGTGGGTCGGCGAACAGGTCGGCCACCGTGTTGATTGGACCTGCGGGAACGCCGATGGCCTCAAGTTGAGCAAGAAGATCGGCTTTCGTCTGGAGCCGGGTCTTTTCCTCCAGAGCCGCCATCAGCGCGATGCGGTTGGCCACCCGTGCAGCGTTCGTTGCAAAATTCGGATCAAGCGGCATGGCGGCAAGGTCGAGCAGGGTCGCAAGACGGGCAAATTGCGCATCGTTCCCGCAGGCGATGATGATATGCCCGTCTGCGGCCAACACAGTCTGGTAGGGCGCAATATTTGGATGCGCATTACCGAGCCGCTTCGGTGCGTTGCCTGTCGCCAAATAATTCATCGCTTGATTGGCGAGAACTCCGCCCATGCAGTCGAGAAGCGAGATGTCGACCTGTTGTCCTCGTCCTGTTCGTGCCCTTTGCAGCAGGGCGGCCTGGATGCCGACGACGCCGTAGAGACCGCTGAAGATATCGGCAAAGGCCACGCCGATTTTTTGCGGCGCGCCGTCCGGCTCCCCGGTCAAGTCCATGATGCCGGAAATGCCCTGAATCATGAAGTCATAGCCAGCCCTGTGCGCCTGCGGCCCGGTCTGACCGAATCCGGTAATCGAGCAGTAGATCAGCCGCGGATGGCTCTCCGAAAGGCTCGCATAATCAAGGCCGTATTTTGCCAGTCCGCCGACCTTGAAGTTCTCCACGACGACATCCGCCGTGCGGATCAGCGCTTTCACCGCCTCCTGCCCCTCAGCGGTGGAAAAATCGAGTACGATGCCGCGCTTGCCACGATTGCAGGCATGGAAATAGGCGGCCGATACCGTCTCCCCGTCATCGACATAGGGCGGACCCCAGCGTCTCGTATCGTCGCCCTCCCCGCTTTCGACCTTGATGACGTCCGCTCCGAGATCGGCGAGTGTCTGCCCGATCCACGGTCCGGCCAGGATACGGGCAAGCTCGATCACACGGAGACCTTCGAGGGGTGCGGACATGGGGAAGCTCCTGTGAATGCTTGAAATGTCAGTAGAAAGCCTGCAGGCCCGTCTGCGACCGCCCAAGGATGAGGGCATGGACATCGTGCGTCCCCTCATAGGTATTGACGGACTCCAGGTTCTGAGCATGGCGCATTACGTGATACTCTATCTGGATACCGTTGCCGCCATGCATGTCGCGGGCTTGCCGCGCAATATCGAGCGCCTTGCCGCAATTGTTCCGCTTGATCAGCGAGATCATTTCAGGCGCGAAGCGATGCTCCTCCATCAGACGCCCGATGCGCAGCGACGCTTGAAGACCGAGCGCAATCTCCGTCTGCATGTCCGCAAGCTTCTTCTGGAACAGCTGCGTCGCGGCCAGTGGCCGGCCGAACTGCTTGCGATCGAGGCCATAGGCGCGGGCGCGCTCCCAGCAGTCCTCGGCCGCACCCATGACGCCCCAGGAAATGCCGTATCGCGCCCGGTTCAGGCACCCGAACGGGCCTTTCAGCCCGGAGACGTCCGGAAGGAGCGCATCCTCGCTCACCTCCACGTCCTCCATGACAATCTCGCCGGTCACCGAGGCACGGAGGCTCAGCTTTCCACCGATCCTCGGGGCAGAAAGGCCCTTCGTGCCCTTCTCGAGAATGAACCCGCGAATGGCATCGTCATGCGCGGTCGATTTTGCCCAGACCACGAAGATGTCGGCGATCGGGGAATTGGAGATCCACGTCTTGGCTCCGTTCAGCCGGTAGCCTGTCGCCGTTTTCTCCGCGCGTGTCGTCATGCCGCCGGGATCGGAGCCCGCATCCGGCTCCGTCAGACCGAAGCAGCCGATGAGGTCGCCCGAGACAAGGCCGGGCAGATACCGGTCCTTCTGCGCCTCGCTGCCATAGGCGTGGATCGGGAAGATCACCAGCGAACTCTGCACGCTCATCATCGAGCGGTAGCCGGAATCCACACGCTCGATCTCCCGCGCAACCAGTCCATACGCGACATAACCGGCGCCGGCCGCACCATAGACTTCCGGAAGGGTGACGCCCAGAAGCCCTGCACGGCCCATGGCACGGAAAAGGCCAGGATCTGTCGTTTCGTCAAGGTAGGCATCCCTGATCCGCGGCGAGAGCTCGGTCTCGGCGAAAGTCCGCGCCGCGTCGCGGATCATCCGTTCCTCGTCGCTCAGTTGATCGTCGAGCAGGAAGGGATCGTTCCAGGAAAAGGGTGCCATGTCGCTCATGTCGGTCTCCAATGTCCGGGAAGCAAGCGGCTTGGTGCGCGCACGTCCCTCTCGTCTTTCATCAGGCCGCGCCCTGAAACGGCGCTGACGCTAGCCTCGTGCTCTGCGGGAAGAAAGCGGTTTGTCTAGCCTATTCTACCTCTGTCCCGCCATTCAAACAGCGCAGCAGCGCGATCCGCGAGATGCCGCGCTATCGGTATGGCCGATGTCGCGGCAGGTGACGGCGCGTTGCAGACATGGATGGTCCTGCGGGTTTGCAGGATCAGGAAATCATGGACGAGGCTTCCGTCGGCAAGAACCGCCTGCGCGCGGATGCCGGGCCGATAGGGCTGGAGGTCGTCGAGCCGTAGTTCCGGACAGTATCGCCTGCAAAGCGCAAGGTAGCGGCGCTTGCTCAGCGAATTGGCCATTTCCGACAGGCCGGAGCGGAAATTGTTGCGGACCAGGCGGCGAAAGCCAGGGAAGGAAATCATCTCCTTGAGATCGCCGAAACCGACATCGGAAAACCGGTAGCCCTCGCGCGCAAAGGCGAGAACAGCATTCGGGCCCACGGTCACATAGCCGCCGATCATCTTCGTCAGGTGGACGCCGAGGAATGGCAAAGCGGGGTCGGGGATCGGGTAGATCAGATGATTGACGATCGCGTCCTTGTCCGAACGCAGCCGGTAGTATTCGCCGCGAAAGGGCACGATGCGGAAATCGAGCGCGAGACCGCAGAGCAGCGCCAGCCTGTCGGCCATGATTCCTGCGCAGGCGATGACGTGCCGCGCGCCAATCTCCTCCTGCGGAAGCTGGATGCGAATGCCATCGGCCTCTTCGCGCAGGGTCTCGACCGTGGCAGAGGTGCGAATGTCCACGCCTCTTCCGGTGAGACCGTCGGCCATTGTGCGGGCGATCCGTCCGTAATCGACGATGCCGCTGGTCGGCACGAACAGGGCTGCAATGCCGTGGATATGCGGTTCCCGCCGAACGAGCTCCGCGGCATCCAGCCGTTCCACCGGCAGGCCGTTCTGCCGGCAGCGCTCTTCCAGTGCCGCCAGACGCGGCATCTCTTCTACGGAGGTCGCCACGAGCATCTTTCCGCATTGCTCGAACGGAACGCCATACTCACGGCAGAAATCGATCGTTGCCGTCACGCCCTCTCGGCAGAAGCGCGCCTTGAGGCTCCCCGGCTGATAATAGACGCCGGCATGGATCACGCCGCTGTTGCGCCCCGTCTGGTGCATGGCGACGGCCGCCTCCTTCTCCAGGACCACTATCGACAGTCCGGGCAGACGGGTGGAGATTTCAAGCGCCGTTGACAGGCCGACAATGCCGCCGCCGATGATGGCAAGATCATACGGCACCGATGCGATCCCCGTTCTTCGTTTCTACGTCTCTGCAGACTGCGTCGAGCGCGGTCATGGGTTCAAAGGCGCATCGCGCAACAGGTCGAACATCAGCTTGAAGAAGCGGTCGCTATCGACCTCGTAGGCAATGCGGGCATTGTTGGGCTCGCCGCGTTCCTTCCAGAAATCGGCCACCGTCGCGCCGAAGGCGAAGGTCCCGTCGAGATCGACGGCGATATGGGCGGGCCTCGTGCGCACCAGCGTCGGGTCAATCACAAGTGCCAGAGCCAAGGGATCATGCATCGCGCCGCCGACGCCCATGGAGTTGCGGTGCAGTTTTTCGTAGAAGCGCAGCCAGTCCATGACGAGCCTGCCGAGTTCGGTGTCGATGGTCGCGAGTTCCGCATATTGTTCCGCCTCGACCAGAACCTGCATCGTCACGTCCAGTCCGACCATGGTGACGGATACGCCGCTGTCGAGCACCAGCCGGACGGCTTCGGGATCGCAGAAAGCGTTGAATTCGGTCGGGGTAATGATCTCGCTCTTCCGGTAGAACACACCGCCCATCCAGATCAGCTCCTTGATCTTGGGCAGCACCTGTGGATGCTTGAGCACAAGCAGACCGATATTGCTGAGCGGCCCGGTCGCAACGACGATGATCGGCTCGGGCGCCGCCGCCAGCCGTTCGGCCAGAAAGTCGACGGCATGCTGGGCCAGGGGTTCGCGCACCGGCATCGGCAGGTAGGGCGAGCCCTCCAGGCCGCTCGGGCCGTCCGCCGTTCCAAGCACAAGCGGGCGCGCGAGCGGACGAACGCAGCCGGCCGCAACCGGCACGTCGCCCGCGCCGATGAAATCAAGGATGCGGATCGCGTTCGAGGAGGTCTTCTCGAGCTCGGCATTGCCGCAGGTGGTCGTCACGCCCAGAAGCGCGATATCCGGCGAGCGGTGCGCCATGACGAGGGCGATCGCGTCGTCGTGGCCCGGGTCGCAATCATAGAGGATGGGTGTCGGCATGGAAAACGTCCTTCAGGCTACGGTGCCAAGACCTTCGGCGCGCGCATAGCGCGCCATGGTGGCCTTGAAGATCGAGAGGAAGCGGCGGCCGTCGAGGCCGGTGGCAATACGGGTCGTCCTCGGGCCATCACCGCCTGGCAGAATCTGGTGGCCGCGATAGGCCACCACCTGCCCCCGCGCGACGCCTTTTTCGATGACGACATCGGCAAAGAGCGGCGCCGTCGTCGTCACGAGATCCGGCGCGAAGGCCAAAGCAACGGTTATGACGTCATCCATGGGAAAGCCGACCAGCCCGAAGAATCCGCGCCAGATGTCGATGTAGATCGGGAACACCTCGCTGATCATGGTCACGACGGCATTGTCTGCCGCGATGGACGTCATGTCGGCAATATCGTCGCGCGTCAGCATGCTGTCGGCAACGCGGTTGTCCTCGCAAATATCCAGCGGCACAAGGATCTTGTCGACATCGGCATTGAGAACGATGCGCGATGCCTCGGGATCGGCCCAGATGTTGTACTCCGACAGTGGCGTCATGTTGCCAGGCGTCGTGAAGTTGCCGCCGAGCACAAGCATGTTCTTCAGCAGAGACGGCAGAGCCGGTTCCTGCAGAATGGCAAGCGCCGCATTCGTCGTCGGACCCGTCGTCACGAGCGTGATATCGCCGGGATTGGCTCTGACCGTATCGATGATGAAATCGACGGCATGGCCCGGATTGGCCTGCCGGCTCGGCGCTGGTGCGGGCGGATTGAACACCTTCAAGCGATCGCCAAAGCGCGCCGTCAGCCGCTTTTCAAAGTGGACAGGCGCTTCCATGGCCGCCTTTGCATGGCCGACGATCGGCCGCCAGGCGCCGGCATGGACCGGAATGTCGTCACGACCGGCAAGCGACAGCGTGTTCAGCACGACGTCGGTCACTTGCTTGATCGGGCCGGCAGCGCCGGTGACGGTCGTCACGCCCTCCAGCTTGATATCTGGGTGGGCGGCGGCAAACAGCACGGCGAGAATGTCGTCGCCAGCGGAGTCCACGTCGAGGATGATACGCTGCATGGGAGGCCTTCGAGATCACGTGTTTCAGGAACGGGGAAGCGGCGCGTTGCGGTCGGCCTCCCCGGATGGATGGACGGACAGCGCGCGGCGGATGGTGTCGACCGTCTCGCGGATCCGTTTCGGCCGGGCGCGCCAGGAGAGCACGAACAGGGCGACGAGCGCCACGGCGTAGGGCACAGCGAGAACCAGATAGGACGGGAAGCCGAATGTCTGAAGCCGGAGCGAGAAGGCATCGGCAAAGCCGAACAACAGGCAGCCGGCCAGCACCTTCAGCGGGTCGCCACCCGAAAAGATCAGGATCGCGACGGCCATGAAGCCGCGGCCGGAGGACATATTCTCGGTGAACATGGTGATGTAACCGAGCGACATGTGCGCCCCTGCCAGTCCGGCAAACAGGCCGCACAGCAGCGACGCGGCGTAACGGATACGCACGATCGAGATGCCGAGCGCTTCGGCGGCCTCCGGTTTTTCTCCGACCACGCGGATATAAAGGCCGAGCCGGGTGCGGTTGTAGAAAAGGATGAGGAGCGGAACGGCAAAGAAGGCGACATAGACAAGCGGCGTGTAGCCCGAGATCAACTGCGCGGTCGAGGGACCGAGGAGATCCCGCGCTCCGGGGATCTGGATCTTGGGAAGGCCGACGATGCCGCGTCCGACCACCGATCCGCGTGTCCCGAAGATCGCCTTCAGGAGCGATACGGTCATTCCGCCGGCAAGGATGTTGAGGGCCAGCCCCACCACGACCTCGTTTGCCCGGAAACTGACGACCAGGATGGCGTAGATGAGCGCAAAGAGGAGGGCCGCAGCAACACCGATAACCATGCCGCCCAGCGACGAGCCCGTCCAAATCGAGCCGACGACGGCGAAGAAGGCGGCGATCAGCATCTGGCCTTCCAGCCCGATGTTGAAGATTCCGGCCTTGGTGGTGAACGAGCCGCCGAGCGCCACCAGCAGGATCGGCGTCGTGGTGCGGATCATCGCGACCAGCAGGGCGACGTTGAACAGGTTGCTCAGAATTTCCATCGGCGCTCTCCTGTGCGGTCGCCGCGTCGGGGCATCATGAGATCTGCAGAGACGGCGAGAATGATCAGCGCTTGGATAACCGTGATGATCTCGCGCGAGGCCGTCGTATCGACCTCGAGCAACAGGGAGCCCGCCCGCAGCGCGCCGAAGAACAAGGCCGTGAAGATGGTGCCGATGGGTGAGCCGTTGGCGAGAAGTGCCGCGATGAGACCATCGAAGCCGAAGCCCGGCGCAAAGCCTTCCATGAACCGGTGATGCACGCCGAGCGTCTCGACGCCGCCTGCAAGGCCGCCGACGGCGCCCGAGACAAGCAGGACGCCGAAGCCGACGCGGCGAACGTTGACGCCGCCATATTCCGCGAATTTCGGCGCAGAGCCGACCATGGTCGCGGCATAGCCGGCAGACGTCCAGCGAAAGAAGGCAGTGACGCCGACGGCGAGCGCCAGGCCGATGAGAAGGCCGATGTTCAAACGGGAGAAGGAGAAGAGTTCGGGCAGATAGGCGCTCGTCAGGATCGGTGGCGTTTCCGACCACCCGCCTGGACGCTTGAACAGGAAGATCGTGAAATAGGAGGTGAGAAGCGTCGCGATGTAATTGGCGAGAATGGTCGAGACCACCTCATTGGTGCCGAAGCGGACGCGGAAGAATGCGGGTATGGCGATCCAGAGCGCACCGGCAATGACCGCAAGCGTCATCGCGGCAAGCACATGCAGCACAGGAGGCAGTGAGAAGGCGAAGCCCACCCAGGCAGCGGCGAAACCGCCGAGGAACAGTTGCCCTTCGATGCCCACATTGAACATGCCGCCGCGAAGGGCGATGCAGGCCGCGATACCACAGATGAGGATCGGGGTCGTCTGCAGCAGCGTTCCCGCAATCTTCTCCGTATCGCCGAAGGCGCCGCGCATCAACGTCAAGAAGACGGCGACCGGGCTCTCGTCGATCATGAGGATGATGACGGCACCGAGCGCGAGTGCGATGGCGAAGGCGAGCGCCTGGCCTGTCAGCGTTCGCGCCAAGCCCTTTGAGAAGAGCTCCCGGAAGAACAGGCGGTTCGTCATGAGGCCTCCGTCATCTCTGCCGGGTCGATCCCGGCCATCATCAGTCCGATTGCGTCGTCGTCCACCACTGCGCCATCGACCGCGCCCATGATCCGGCCGTCGAACATCACGAGGATTCTGTCCGCCAGCGCCTTCAACTCATCGAGCTGGGTCGAGATCAGCAGAATGGCCCGGCCATCGGCACGCTGACGCATGATCTCGTCGTGGATTGCCTCCTGCGCGCCGATATCGACGCCACGGGTCGGCTGATCGATGAGCAGCACATCCCCACCGGCCGTGAACTCCCGCGCCAGCACAACCTTCTGGATATTGCCGCCGGACAGGCTGCGCGCCGGGTCCTTCGGCCCGCGGGCGCGGATGTCGAACCGCTGGATCAGCGCGCGCATCGCGTCATGCACCGTCGTCCAGTCGATCAGGCCAAGGCGGGAGAAGGGTCGCTTCGTCTGCCGTCCCATCAGAATGTTGGCCGACAGCGAGGCATTGCGATCGACCCCCCGCACCATGCGGTCGCCTGGAACATGCGCAAGCCCGCGATTGCGGATCTCGGCCGGCGTCCGGTCGAGGATGTCGTGCCCGTGGAGTTGCGCGCGGCCTCGGCTGGCGGGCCGGAGTCCGGAAAGAACCTCCGCCAGTTCCGTTTGTCCGTTGCCGGCAACCCCGGCAATGCCGACGATCTCCCCGGCGCGCACCGTCAGACCCACGGATTTCAGGGCTGTCAGCCGCCGGTCGTCCCGCGCCCAGAGATCGGTGACGTCAAGCGCCACGGTGCCTTCGTTCGGGGTTCGGGGACGACGGTCGAAGCTGACGTCGCGCCCGACCATGAGACGGACAAGCTCGCGCTTGTTCAGCGCGCTCTTCGGTTTGGTGGCGACGACACGTCCGTCGCGGAGAACCGTCACCGTATCCGATACCGCCATCACTTCCTCGAGATGATGCGAGATGAAGATCACGGTCATGCCGTCGTCCACAAAGCTGCGCAACGTCTGGAACAGATCCCGGCTTTCCTGCGGGGTGAGAACCGCCGTGGGCTCGTCGAGAATGATGATGCGCGCATTGCGCGCGAGAACCTTCAGGATCTCGATACGCTGCTCGATGCCGACCGAAAGCCCCGCCACCCGCTCCTGCGGATCGACCCTAAGGCCGAACTTCTCCGAGAGAACGCGGGTGCGCTCCACCTGGGCTGCGCGGTCGATCAGTCCATTCCGGCGAATCTCCATGCCGAGAAAAATATTGTCGGCCACAGTCAGCGAGGGCACCAGCTTGAAGTGCTGGTGCACCATTCCGAGCCCCTCGTGGATCGCCACCGCAGGACTGTCGACCAGCATGGTCCTACCGCCGATCGAGATGGTGCCCTCATCCGGCTGCAGCAGGCCGAACAGGATGTTCATCAATGTCGTCTTGCCAGCGCCGTTCTCGCCGATGATCGCATGAATTTCCCCGCGGCGGACGGCAAGATCAATGCTGTCGTTGGCGGTGAAGGCGCCGAAGCGCTTGGTGATTCCGGAGAGATCGACGGCAAGGTCCATGGGGCATACCGAGGCAGGAGAGGAAGACACAAGGATTGATCGAAGACGGACAGCCGAACGGTCGGAGTTGACAGCCGTCAACACGCCTATATTGGGGAACGACGCGAGATTGGGCCGCCTGACCGTTGCGGACGGCAGCGTGGACTGCGGACCTTGTCCGAGCCCACGCCGGCTCGTCCTACTTCGCGCGAGCGATCTGTATCTTGCCGGCGATCACATCCGTGCGGATGGTGTCCAGCTTGTCCTTGATCGCGGCCGGGAGCTTTGCCGCGACATCGTCGCAGACTTTCACCTCGACACCGCCGGACGCCAGATCGAAGGTGCGTGTTCCCGGCGTGACCTTGCGGCCTTCGACCTCATCCTTGATGATCGCGTACACGGCGACGTCGCCGCGCTTCAGCATGCTGGCCAGCACATTGCCAGGCGCGCTGGAGCACATGTCGATATCGACGCCGAGAGAATATTTGTCGGCGGCGGCACTGGCCTGCATCACGCCCTCGCCCGTTGGTCCGGCGACGTTATAGACGATGTCTGCGCCTTGTCCGTAGAGTGCCATCGCCAGCTCGCTACCCTTTGCCGGATCGTCGAAGGTACCGGCGAAGACCGAATTGACCTTGACGTCAGGCGCAACGTACTTGGCGCCCTGTTCGTAGCCGCCAAGAAAATTGCGGATGACGGGAATGTCGCGGCCGCCGACGAAACCGATCGTCTTGCCGTCGCCGATCTTGTCGAATTCCGGACCCATGTCCTCGACCAGACCTGCAAGCGCACCGGCGATGAACGAGCCCTGTTCTTCGGCAAAAGAAGCGTAGACCATCGTCTTCGCGTCGAGCACCCCGTCGATGAAGACGAAGCGCTGATTGGGATACTGGGCGCCGACCTTCTGCAGAGCGTCCACCAGTTCCCAGCCCATGACGAAGATCAGGTCGTACTGACCGCTCTTTGCGAGATTGGCGAACTGCTCTTCATAATCGAGCGCGCGATTGCCGGTGTCGACGAGCTTGAGGTCGATACCGAAATCGTCCTTGGCCTTGTTCAAACCGTTGACGATGGAAATGCCGAACCCCTGCGCGAAATAGCCGGAGATGGCAGCGACGTGCACCTTCTCGGCAGCGACGGATGGAAGGGCGGATGCAGCCAGCACGACACCGGCCGCTAAGAAGCGGGCAAAAATCTTCATCGTGTTCTTTCCCTCTGGTGGCCTGTTCGGCAATTCCATCAAGCGGTCTTGAAGCCGAATTAGTTGATGGTCATACGAATAGTGTGTTGACTTCGAGGTCTTGTCAATCGCTTTTTGATGCTTTTTCCATCGCACAGCAATACAGGCGTGAATCGCATAATCCGTCGCCCTGCAACGTCGGGAAGCCGCTCGAAAACCAATTCCGTGCAACCTCTCTTGACAACGATCAGACGTGATGAACTGTTACTACTCTAACAAATATTGGAGAGGTATATGGCAGACGTGATCGTACGCAAGTTCGTCGTTTCCGTGGATGAGATCTTCCATGAGGGAGGACCGGTTAGCGACACGCCGCTGCGGCGCGCCTCGGTGCTCGCCGTCATCGAGAACCCCTTTGCCGGCGCCTATGTTGAGGACATCGCGTTTTTTATGGATGAGCTGAAGCCGCTTGGCCTGGCTATGGCGCGTCGCCTCATCGATGCCTTGGGCGGCGATCCCGCCGCCGTCGAAGGCTATGGCAAAGGCGCGATCGTCGGATCGGCCGGAGAGCTGGAGCATGCTGCGCTCTGGCACAATCCGGGAGGCTATGCCATGCGCGGACTCCTCGGCGATGCGCGGGCTATCGTCCCCTCGACCAAGAAGGTCGGCGGACCGGGCACGCGCCTTGACGTGCCCATCACCCATATCAACGCCTCCTATGTCCGCAGCCATTTCGATGCCGTTGAGGTCGGCATTGGCGATGCGCCGCGCGCCAACGAGATGGTGCTCGCCCTTGCGATGACCACAGGACCACGAATTCATGCCCGCGTGGGCGGTCTCAAGGCCAGCGAGATCAAGGGCGAGGATGGCCTGCGATGAGCGTGAACGACACCATCGGACTGCGCCGCATCGTAACGGTCGTTGAAGAAACGCTGATCGAGGGCGGACGGACGCTTGAGAAACCCACGCGGCGCGCGGCAGCCGTGGCCGTGATCCGCAACCCTTTTGCCAATCGCTATGTCGAGGATCTCTCCACGCTGGAGGCTGTCGGCCGCGTGCTCGGGCACATTCTGCCGGAGCGGGCCGTTGCGGCCTTGAACATCGAGGGGTCGCGGATCGAAAGCTTCGGCAAGGCCGTCCTTGTCGGGGCGGATGGCGAGCTGGAACATGCGGCCGCCCTGATGCATCCGGAGCTCGGTGCGCCGTTCCGCGCCGTTCTGGGCGGCGGTGCTGCCTTGATCCCCTCCTCCAAGAAACGGGGTGCTCCCGGCGCAACGTTCGACATCCCGCTCGGCCACAAGGATGCCGCGCGGGTGCGCAGCCATTTCGACGGTATGGAGGTGCGTGTGCCCGATGCCCCCCGCGCCGACGAGATCGCCGTGGCAATCGCCGTCACTGACAGCGGCCGGCCGCACCCGCGCGTTGGCGGCCTGACGGTGGACAGGATCATCGGCAAGGACGGCATGGTCTGAACCTGTGTATGGCGACGACGTGCAAAGGCCGCGCCCCGAAAGGAGCGCGGCCTTTGCACATGACCATGCGCTCAACCAGCGAGAAGCGCCGGCACAAGAATCGATGGCGGCGTGTTGCGGCTGCGGGTGATGCGCGGGACGCCGTCGACGAGGATCATGCCAATGCCGGGCATGTTGCCCAGCGCCATGCTGTCGAGAACACCGTCGCCTGCCCCGCCCATGGCCTGGTCGATGAAGACGAGATCGGCGGCAAGGCCCACCGCGATCCGTCCGCGGTCCGTCAAGCCGCGCAAGCGCGCAACATTGCCTGTGGCCAGGCATATTGCGACTTCGGGCGCCAGATTTCCGAGAGACGCCAGCATGGTCACGAGCCGCAGCATGCCGAGCGGTTGGACACCGGAGCCGGCCGGGCTGTCGGTGCCAAGGACCAGGCGATCAAGCGCCCCGACATCCAGCACGGTATCGAGCACGAACAGGCCAGCCCGCATATTGCCATTGTGCACGATCTCCAGCCCGCGAGCGCTCGTCTCGCAGATGAGGCGGAGTTCGGCTTCCGGCAGGGACGTCGGGCCGCCATTCAGATGCGCGGCGACATCGGCATCGACTTCCAGCACCGTTTCCGCCCCGATGCGCGCCGAACCGGGAATGGAATGGCCGCCCACATGGGTCATGGAGGTCATGCCGTTCTGCCGTCCCCAGTCGACCATCTGCCGACCGGTTTCTCCGTCCTTGACCGATCCGAGGCCGACCTCGCCGATGAGCGTGACGCCGGCTGCGGCAAGCTCGACGAAGTCCGCTTCGGTCAGCCCATGCTCAAGGATCAGGGCCCCTGCGAGCACCTTCATGCCGGTCGGGGAAAAGGCGCTGAAAGCGCGCTGGGCGGTGATGGCGAGCGCCTTGACGCCGATCACGTCGCGCGGGCGGCCGGGCACATGCACCTCGCCAGCCGAAACCAGCGTCGTCACGCCGCCATGCAACGTGGAATCGATCCAGCCAAGCTGGTTCTGCCGCGGCGTCCAGTCCCCCATGACAGGATGAGAGTGATTGTCGATCATGCCCGGCATGATGGCCGAACCCTTGGCGTCGATCATCGTGGCATCGTCGGGGAGTGCCATGGAGGATGCACGTCCGATTGCCGAGATCCGCCCGCCCTCGACGAGAATGGTGTCCGCATCTGCGATCGGCGCGGCGAGATCACCCGTGAGGACCAGGCCGAGATTGCTGATGACAAGACGGTCGAAGGAAGGTTGCATCGTCGGATTCCCTTAGGCTTGGTCGTGGTGGCGTGACTGCAGTGTCGATCGGTGTGGGCCCTGCGGGTCCATCGGCCAAAGTCAGTCCGCTTCGGGCTCGCCAACCTTGTTCAGGAGGTCAAGCAGCGTCGCCTGTTCGCCGGGTGAGAGCGGCGATAACAGCCGGCGTGCCACCTGCATGGAGCGGTCGAGCAGCGGCAAGGTGTAGTGCACGCCGGCATTGGTCAGCGTGATCATCGTCATGCGCTGGTCGGTTTCCGAGCGCTTGCGCGCGATCAGCCCGCGCTTCATCAGCGCCTTGACGACAAGACTGATGGTCGACGGGTCCATCTGCGTCATGCGGCCAAGATGATTTTGAGAAAGCTCGCCCTGTTTCAAAAGTGTCGCCAGAGCGGCGAGCTGCGTCGGCGTCAGGTCGTCTTCGGGCATGACCGCCTGGAAGCAGGCCGTCGCCCGCTGATGCGCGCGCCGCATCAAATGCGCCGCGTGATGCTCCAGCGAATATCCGGTCCGGGCATAATAGGCCTGGATTTCATCCCGGCCGAGTTCGGGAAGCTCGGTCGCGGCAGGCGCGTCATTCCCGTTCGGCAAGGAAAGATCAGGAGAGAGGGGTTCGATCGTCTTCAAAAGGTCTTCCATTCGATAGGCAGATGTCGGGCAACCGCGCTCGACCCGTCGCCACCACCGGCTGTGTAGTCAGGCGGCAATCATATTGGTGAGCGTGGCGCCCTGGCGGAGCGCGGCAACGACGGACTGGGCATCCGAAACAATCCCGAAATGCGTGGCGATGTCGTAGAGCGAACTCTCCTGTTCGCGCGGCCCGGTCGCAGCGCAGGCATCTGCCGGCACGACTACCTCATAGCCGATGAAAAACGCGTCATGGACGGTGGAGCGGACGCAGATATTGGTCACGACCCCGCAGATGACGAGCTGATCGATTTGCATGTCTTTCAGCGTCAGGTCGAGATCCGTCTGGAAGAAGGCAGAGTAGCGACGCTTGGTGACGTGGATGTCGTCGGGCCGGGCGCCGAGATCCTCGATGATCTCCGTCGCCCAGGTGTTTTCAAGGCCGTGCGGCGTACGCTTGGCCCATTCGCGCTCATGTCGCATTGCCGGCCGGTGCGCATCGTGTACCCAGATGACCGGTGCTCCGGCCGCGCGCGCGGCCTCCACAAGCGCCAGTTGCGGCGCGACCAGTGCCTCGTAGCCCGGCAGCACCATCTTGCCGCCCGGCTTGCAGAATTCGTTGATCATATCGATGACGATCAGCGCGCTGCGCTTTCCATCCAGACAAATGTCCTGGTTTTCAAGATGTGCAGAAAAGACGTCGAGCGACATAGGCGTCTCCGTGACAAAGGGGGAGGAGCAATGACAAAACTCATTGATGATCAAACAAGCAATCGGAGGCCGGTGAAGTC
Organism: Rhizobium sp. Leaf384; assembly: GCF_001424065.1. Lineage (GTDB taxonomy): Bacteria > Pseudomonadota > Alphaproteobacteria > Rhizobiales > Rhizobiaceae > Ferranicluibacter. The sequence continues at coordinate 361,217 of NZ_LMQE01000005.1, read as the reverse complement.
AAGCGATTTATCAGCGACGGTTCCGGAATTTCGGCAGTGTGCTTGCGTCGAAGACTTCGGCTGTCTTTGAAACCTCTGTGAAAAACGCAGGACAAGCCCATCTTGACATCCCTTACAGAATAAGCCGTAATCATATGACCATCAACGATATTGCCCGCCCTCCGTAACGTTGGCTGCTATAACTTACGTCGCGCTGGCGTTTCCATGACATCCCGTTCGCATCTCCGAAATCTGGAAGTTGCGCTCGGCGTCGATCGAGAGGGGTTTGCCGATGAGCCGCATTCTGGTGACCGGTTCGAGCGGCTTGCTTGGTCGTCATGTCGCGTCAAGCCTTGTGGACGCCGGCCACGCAGTCCTTGGGCTCGATGTCGTCGCGCCACCGGAAGGCGCATCCTGGTCTCATGTCACCGGCGAAGCCGGCGACCTTGCGGTGATGGCGGAACTCGCCAAGGATATGGATGCGCTCGTCCATATCGCCGCCATTCCCCGCCCGACCGGCCGAGCAGCCGTCGATGTTTTCCGCATCAATATGGCGGCGATGTATGCCGCCGTGGAGGCTGCGCGACTCTGCGGCGTTCGCAGGTTCGTCTATGCCTCGTCCTTCAGCGTGCTCGGCTTCCCGTTTTTCGAGACGCCCATCACGCCGGCTTACCTGCCGATCGACGAAGCGCATCCCATCGGCGCGCAGGATGTCTACGCGACAACCAAATGGCTGGGTGAAGAGTTGATCGAGACGATGGTTCGACGCGGCACCTTCGCAGCCGTCAGCCTGCGCATGCCGTGGATCCAGACGCCGCAGACATTTCACACAACCATTGGCCAGCGACGCTTGCACGCCGATGCTGCGCGCGACCTGTGGGCCTATCTCGACGCGCGCGATGCAGCAGCAGCCTTCGTGGCGGCGGTCGAGCGGCCGCTGGCCGGGCATGCGCGGTTGTTCATCAGCGCCGCCGACAGCTATATGGATTGCGCCAGTGCGGATCTTATCCGGGCAGCGTATCCGGACACGCCGATCCGTAAGCCAATCGACAGCTATGCAGCGCTGATCGACACATCGGCTGCTGAGCGGCAACTTGGTTTTGTACCGCGCTATTCCTGGCGGGATTATCCGGAATACGAAACATAACGGATGAAGGAGTGGCAGTGATGCGGTTTGCCGACAAGGTCGTGCTGGTCACCGGAGCGGCTGGCGCCATCGGGAGCGCAGCCGTGCGCCGCTTTATGGCTGAGGGTGCTCAATTGGCGATCTCCGACATCGATCTCAGCAAAGCCGAGGCACTTGCTGCGGTGTCTGGGGAGAGAGCAAAAGCCTTTGCCGTCGATGTATCAGATCCAGCGTCGGCAGCCGCGATGGTAGGGGATGTCGTTGCCCATTTTGGCCGCATCGACGTGCTGTTCAACAATGCTGGTATTTCGGGCAAGGTCGCACCGGTCCACGAGCTCGATACAGAGGACTGGCAGAACATCGTTGGGGTCAATCTGAACGGCATTTTCTACGTCCTGCGCGCCACCCTCGCGGCCATGATCAAAGGTGGGATCAAAGGCGCAGTGGTCAACATGGGGTCGTCCATGGCGGGCTGGGATGTTCTGGCGGGCGGGGCAGGTTATGCATCGACCAAGCATGCGGTCGTCGGTCTGACCCGCATCGCAGCGCTTGATTCCGCTCCCTACGGCATTCGTGTGAACGCCATCTGCCCCGGCGTGATCGAGACGCGTCTTGGCGTGCCCGCAGGAGACGATGCCGCCTACGACGCCGGCATTCGTCGGTTTTCCGATCGCATTCCCTTGCGTCGCATCGGCCAGCCGGAAGACGTCGCCGCTGCTGTTGCCTTCCTCGCCTCAAGCGATACGCGGCACGTAACCGGGGTTGATTGGTTGATAGATGGTGGCCAGACACTGCAAAGCTGGGCCAACGCTCCTGATGCCGAGGCTTTTCCTAAGCTGGTGTAGGTCGCCTTGTCATCGGCAAGGTACATTAGGGCTCTTCTCTACCAGGCTTATGGTCCGTCTCGGCGATGTTTTCTTGATTCAAACGTCATGCTGCACCGCAAGATTTTCGAACAACTAGACTGCAACCTATGGCCTCGATCCCGAGGGGGACGGATTTCCCTCGCGTGAGGTCTAGGATGGCTAGGCCCGCCCTCCGGCCGAGTTCCTTCAGACCCATGTCGATCGTCGTGAGAGCTGGACGTGTCTGTGCGGCGACAACGTGCCAGTTGTCGAAGCCAACGACCGCGATATCGCCGGGAACGGAGAGGCCGTGATCACGCAAGGCGTCGATGACGCCCCGGGCGGTCTCGTCGCTGCCGCAAAAAATCGCCTCAGGACGCGGCTCGTCGCGCGCGAGCATCTGCCGGACCGCTTCATGGCCCCAATCCTCCCCCCAGGATCCGAACATCACCTCTCCCTCACTGCCGAGACAGGCGCGATAGGCCTCGGCGCGCCGACGCACGGCGGCGAAATCTTCCGGGCCGGTGATGTGCAGGATCCGGCCGTGGCCGAGCGACAGGAGGTGCTCGACCGCAAGGCGTGCGCCTTGGGCATCGTCGGGAACAAAGGATACGCGGGTGTCCGGCCCTTCGGCAAACGCGTAGACCACAGGGATCGGCAGATGCGTAAGATCGACCGGCGGTGGCAGATCGACCCGGGTGGCGGTAAAAATGATGCCGTCCACCTGCTTGTCGAGCAGCGCTTCGAGATGGAGGCGCGCCAGGCGCGGATCATTGTTGGTCGCGCAGAGGAAAACCGAGACGCCATGATCGACCAGCGCTTCCGACACGCCGGCCGTCATCGGCAAGGTCAGCCGGCCGTAGGTGTCGTTGGTGATGATGCCGATGGAGTGACTGCGCCGACTGAGCAACCCGCGCGCGAGCGCGTTCGGACGAAACCCGATCTCTTCGGCCACCCGCTTCACTCGCTCGCGTGTCTCCGCATTGGTGCGACCTTGCCCGTTCAAGGCGTTGGACGCGGTGGCGACACTCACCCCGGCGGCCTGCGCAACATCGCGGATCGTCGCCCTTCGCACCCCATTTTCGCTCATGAAAAGGCCCCTTCGACCATTTTGATGAAAGCTTTCACCAAGAAATATTCGTATTGATAAAACGTTTTAGCAGTTTGTTCTGCCATTAGCGGCTCGCGCTGTCGACAAAAAAAATATTGTCGATTACCGTTTGGGGCACGTCGACGTCCTGGCCTGTCGCAGGGAGAGTTGGCGACCAAGAAAAAGGGAACGCTCCATGCTGAAGATCAAACTGGCGCTCGCCGCGCTCTCGCTTGTTGCCAGCGCCACGCTGGCCAACGCAACCGACGTGACCTTGTGGGTCCGCACCTCGTCGGGTGCCGTTCTTCAAGGACTTGCCGATCACTACAATGCATCGCATTCCGACAAGATCGTCGTGACGCAGATCACGGCGGAGCAAATGGTGCCGAAGCTTGGCGCCGCCATTGCCGGCGGAGCCGCACCAGACGGCGCCGTGCTTGACCTGATCTATCTCCCGACATTCGCCGCAGCTGAAGGCCTGGAGGACATTTCCGAGTTCGTCAAGAGCCGGCCTTACGCCGCCTCCATGAGCCCCTCCCATATCCGTCTTGCCACCTATGACGACAAGATCTACGGCGTGCCGGCGCTGCCCGATGCCTCGATCATCGCCTACAACACCGATCTGTTCGAAAAGGCGGGGCTCGACCGGAACAAGGCTCCGGCCTCGCTGGAAGAGATCGCCACCGCCGCCAAGAAGATCACGGCGCTCGGCAACGAGACCTATGGGTTCTATTTCGTTGCCAACTCCGGCAGCTGGCTCATCTACGACTTCCTGCCGCACCTCTGGGCGGCCGGAGCCGTCACCGTCACCATGGTCCCCTGCATCATTCTCTTCCTTCTCCTGCAACGCTACTACGTGCGCGGGCTCACCGCCGGTGCCGTCAAATGAGTGTCGTGCATACCCAAAAGGCTTCTCCCATGTCCTCCAGGCCCGCAGTCCCCCTCTCCCCGCCGCAGGCATCCTCGCTCCGCTACATGCCCGGCGATCATGCGAAAGTCGTCTTTACAGGGGGGTTCTGGGAAAGCTGGTCGAAAACAGTGCGCGACGTGACCATTCCAACCCAGCATATGCGCCTGGAGGAAGAGGGCTTCCTCGAAGTCCTCGACTTCGACAAGCCGCCATCGCCGCTGGTGCGCCGCATCCAGCCGAGCGGCCTTTCCATGCAACATTTCTTCGACAGCGATTTCGGGAAATGGATCGAGGCCGCAAGCTACACGCTCAAGCAGCATCCGGATGCAGCGATCGAGGCCAAGATCGACGCGATCGTCGAGAAGCTCGAACAGGGGCAGATGGCCGACGGCTATCTCAACAGCTGGTTCATCCGTCGCGAGCCGGAGAAGCGGTGGACGAACCTGCGCGATCTCCACGAAATGTATTCGATAGGGCACCTGCTCGAAGGTGCTGTAGCCTATTTCGAGGCGACGGGAAAACGTCGCTTCCTCGACGTGATGATCCGCGCCGTCGATCACATCATCGACACGTTCGGCCCGGAGCCGGGCAAGCTGCGCGGCTATGACGCGCATGAGGAAATCGAGCTTGCGCTGGTGAAGCTCTATCGCGTGACACGCGATCCGCGGCATCTGGCTCTTGCGACCTATTTCGTGAATGAGCGCGGCCAGATGCCCTCTTATTACGACGAGGAAGCGCGACGCCGGGGCGAAGATCCCGGGGACTATGTCTATCAGACCTATGCCTACAGCCAGGCGCACATGCCGGTGCGAGAGCAGACCCAGGTCGTCGGGCACGCGGTGCGGGCCATGTATCTTTTCTCTGCGATGGTCGATCTTGCGCACGAGAACGACGACCCGACGCTAAAGGACGCCTGCGAGCGGCTGTTCGACAACCTGACCGGCCGCCAACTCTATGTTACGGGTGGGCTCGGTCCGTCCGCATCGAACGAAGGCTTTACGCGGGAGTACGATCTACCCAACCAAACGGCCTATGCCGAGACCTGCGCAGCCGTTGCATTGGGCTTCTGGAGCCACCGTATGGCGCAGCTCGATCTCGACGCCAAATACACGGACAAGCTTGAAACCGTGTTGTTCAACGGGGCGCTTTCGGGAATTTCACGGGACGGCGAGCACTATTTCTACGAGAACGTTCTCGAGAGCCACGGGCAAAACCGTCGCTGGAAATGGCACTACTGCCCCTGCTGCCCGACCAATATCGCCCGCCTCATTACCTCGCTTGGACAGTATGTCTACTCGGCAACGGATGCGGATCTGGCGGTTCATCTCTACGGTGCCAACACGGCGGAGATCATGCTGGGCAACACGGTGGTTCGCCTAGCGCAGGAGACGCACTATCCCTGGGATGGCGATGTCCGGCTGACGCTTGGTCTCGACGCGCCCGCCTCCTTCACGCTGCATCTTCGTATCCCTGGCTGGTGCCGCGAGAGCCGGATCACGATCAATGGCAAGACCATCGATGTGCCCGCAGCAACGACGAAGGGTTATGCAGCGATCACGCGCGACTGGGCGGATGGCGACGAGGTACGGCTCTCCTTCGACATGCCGGTCGACCGGCTCTATGCCCACCCCGCCGTCGGCGAGGATGCCGGCCGGGTGGCCTTGAGGCGCGGCCCGGTCGTCTATTGCGTCGAGGAAATCGACATCGGACTGGAACCGCAGCGGCTGCGGCTGCCGACAGACGCAAGGTTCGACGTGTCCTATGATGCGGACCTTCTGGGCGGTGCGGCCGTGTTGACCGGCGAAGCACTTCTGGCGGAGGCAGCAGACTGGGACGGCCTTTATCGCCCGGCCCCGCCGAAGCTGAATTCCTGCACGTTCAAGGCGATCCCGTACCATCTCTGGGCAAACCGGGATCCAGGCGCCATGCTCGTCTGGCTGAATGAGAAGTAGGAGAATACGACATGGCTCGGCTCGAACTGCGAAACGTCGTCAAATCCTACGGCATCTACGAGGCCGTGCGCGGCATCAACCTTGCAATCGATAATAAGGAGTTCGTCGTCTTCGTTGGCCCGTCCGGCTGCGGCAAATCCACGACGCTGCGGATGATCGCCGGGCTGGAGCACATTACCGGTGGCGATATCGTCATCGGCGATCGCGTGGTCAATTGGCTGGGCCCGGGCAAGCGCGACATCGCCATGGTGTTCCAGAACTATGCGCTCTACCCGCATATGTCGGTGCGGGAGAACATCGCCTTCTGTCTGGAGCAGCAGCGCCTGGCAAAGAGCGAGATCGACACCCGTATCCAGACGGCCGCACGCACGCTTCACATTGAGGAACTTCTCGACCGCCGCCCTGGCCAGCTCTCCGGCGGTCAGCGCCAGCGCGTCGCCATGGGCCGCGCCATCGTTCGCAATCCGAAGGTATTCCTCTTTGACGAGCCGCTCTCGAACCTGGATGCGAAACTGCGCGTGCAGATGCGTACCGAGATCAAACGCCTGCACCAGATCCTGCCGACGACCACGGTCTACGTGACGCACGACCAGATCGAGGCAATGACCATGGCCGACCGCGTGGTCGTCATGAATGGCGGATTGATCGAGCAATGCGGCCCGCCGCAGCATCTCTATCACCACCCCGCAACCCGCTTCGTCGCCGGCTTCATCGGCTCGCCCTCGATGAACTTTCTGGATGCCCGGCTCGCCGAGGTCGAAGGTCACCTCATGGTCCGCCTCGATGGCGGCGCGGATCTGCCGGTGCCTCGCGAACGCGCCGCCATCTACGCCGACCATATCGGCCGCCCGGTCACGCTCGGCATTCGCCCCGAAGCCCTGAGCGCCGAACAGCTGCGTCCGGGCTACGTTCCGCTGACTGCCCGGATCGACTTGGTGGAGCCCCTCGGGCCATCAACCATGATCTACTTCGACATCGGGAAGACGACCCTCTGCGCCAGCATCGACCCCGAGGCAGGCGCGAAAGCGGGCGAGGAGATCGTCCTGTCTGTCAACATGAACCAGATGCACTTGTTCGACGCAGAGACGGGCATGTCCCTGACACCCGTTCCGTAACACGATAGGGTCGGCGGGAGGCGACGCCCGGACAGCGGTTGGCAAACATCCGATTGTTCGTGGAACGCGATGCGAACCTGCAGCACCCGTTGAAAACGGCAATTCCTTGCGCTTTCAGCCATTTGCAGTTCGAGGCTGACGGCATATGAACCACCGGCTCGCGTTGCGACCGGAATTATTTCGCCGAACCGTCGATCACATCCGATGCCGGCGCGAGATTCGAACCGCCGACCTGCTCCTGCACTCAACAGGTGAAGGCGCTCCTATCGCTCGATCTGCGAACGTGAGTTGGCATTAGAAAGCTGCACCTTCGTCATAGGCTAGGACTGAAGCAAGCTGCCGTTTAACAAGATCTAAAACGAAGTCTATTGTTCTGCTCCGCTCATACCCCGACGCGACAGAGCGATCGTCAGCCATATTGCTGAAACCAGGAAGTAGAATGCCCCAACGCCAGCGTAGCCTTCGACCGTTGAGATAGAAGGCTCCTGCGGCATTTGTGCTTGGAAAATGAACAGCGCGCCGGCTATCGCGGATTGGCCACCGCTCAAAATCATAGCCCATTGACCGCCGCTCGTTTTCCAACGGCGTAGAGCAGTGCCAAGCTGCAGCAGCCCTGAAAAGATTGCCCATAGACCAAAGGCGCCGAGAACCCAGTTCATGTTCATTGTCAGGGCCAGGATCACGGCAATCGTCATGACGGAGCTCGCTGCAACGTTGATTGCCTGGCTCTGGTTGGCGGCAAGGCCACCGCTCCTCGCGGCATCGATGACGTTCGCGATTGCATCCCAAGCAGGATAAAGGATCAGCAGTGCGGCAGCCACCGCAAAGGAATGGCGGCCGATCGTCAAGGCGGCCGCAACCCAAAGCACTGAGAAGGCCGCTCTGCTAAAGTAATACTGCTTCAGCCACTGGTCATTGCCACGCGGGGCACGGGATATCTGATGGTTCGGCATCGTTTTCTTCCACGTTCTGATTAATTGATTGATGAGACTGCTCGCACGCACTATGTCAGAAGAAGCCGACGTGCTTGCCAAATCGAGTATTCGCGTCCCACTCATGTCGGCCGATCCGGTCGCTTTCGCCGGAGAGTTTCGCAGCTGGCTTCTCTAAGAGCGCAACGATCTGTGAGCTGTCGTGCGCCGACGTCATGACATCAACGTCTTGATCACTCTCGGGACGCATGCGCTTCTCGAACGCCCTGTTGATCGCGCCCTGCCGCTTTGCAACCCATCGGCCATCGGGATCCGAGAGGATCGAGTTGGTCTGACCGATCGCAACAGGTGGCGAAAAGGCGGTCGCCGAGATGGGCATTACATGTTGAACTAGGCGCCTGCTCATGAGCTATGATCCTGTGACGGGTCGATTGATTGCCTCAGATTGAACATTGACATTGAAGCGTTTGCGCTCATCTCAACGTCTTCCATCTGGGGCATTTTACGGCTGGAGATCAGGCATCGTCGATCGGTCATCGCTGGCCGAAGCAGTAAGGCGGCTGCTCCGGCCAGTGACGGCGTGGTCTTCACATGGGGGGAACCACGCCATTCTTGCCGACGACAACCTGGTGAGCGATCGGGCCGGTTTCAGCCTTTTCGGCGGTGATGAAGACCACGGCGCCGGGAACGAGATCATCCTTGGTGGCTCCAGCGATGGTCACGACAGGTGTCCCATCCGGAATGGCGATCTTCTTTTCCTTGCCATGATAGGTCACGGTGACAGTCCGGCCATCGACGCCCTTAACGGCATCCGCGACCGTCGCATTGGTCATGCTGCTGTCGGGCTTCAGATCCCAACCATAGCTCCCCTCGCCCGTGCCTTTCATTGCCGGCGGGAAAATCAGGACCTGAAGTGCGCCATTGCCGCCGTCGGCCTTTGGCATGGAGGCGATGCCGACGAAATTGCCCGGCTTGATGTCGGTGACCTTGGCATCTGCGACGCCTGCCACCTTCCAATCGTCAGCAAGCGCGACATCGATCGTCTTGCCTTCGCGCGTCTTCACTTTGAGCGTTGAACCCTGGTAGTCGACGATGCTGCCGCGGACATGAATCGGCGCGGCTTGCCTATTTTCGGCAGACGCGGGTGTCGAGAGGACGGTTACAGAAAGGATGTTGATCAGCCCGAGGGCCAGAGCGGGGAATACTTTCCTCATTTCTATCTTCCTACTAGTTGGTAGTTTTTTGGGCGCGATTGACCTGATTAGGCTAGCTACGCAGGATTAGTGAGAGACATTCGGCGTAAGACGATTGAGAGCCGGTGCAAGTATCATCGAGAACACCTCGGGTTTCCCGTAGGCTCTCGCCGAGAGCATCGCGCCATACACCGTTGCGAGAAATGCTTCGGCTTCAACGTGCGGTTCGCTTGTAAGTCTGAGCGCTCCGCTTTTGCTTCCACGCTCCATCACTGTCGTCAGCCACGACGAAATGAAGCGGAAAAATGCCGTAACCTCCGTTGCGACTTCCGGCGGCAGCGAAGGCAGCTCACTGGCGAGCAAAGCGCATACACAATAGGGTCTGCTCGCATCCTCGATGCATTTGGTCCAGTGGTCCGCATAGCCCTTGAGAATGTCCAATGCGTCTGGAACGTTCTGTTCAAGGGTGACAACGCTCGCCTGACCGTCTTCCCTGTAGCGCTGGACCAGTTCACGCACCAGATCGGCCTTGCTAGGGAAGTGATGGTGGATGCTGGCCTTGCGGATGCCGACCACTTCCGAAATGTCTGCATAGCTGAACCCATTGTAGCCCCCACGCATGATAAGGTTACGGGCGGAGGCCAGGATTGCGTCGGACGTGGTCGAAAGATTGCTCATACGCGTTACCTACCTTCTAGTAGGCAGACCGTCAAGCGCGAAGAATCTTTTTTGTTAGCCGTCAGTTGAGACTGTAAGAGCTTTCCACGTCTCGAGTTCCTGCTGCAAACGCTCGATCCGCGCCGTCACGTGCCGGAGGGCATCGCTGCCAAGAAGAAGCTGCGGCGGAGGATTGTCCGATCCGATGAGAGCAAGCACGGCGGTGGCCAGTTTCCCAGGGTCACCGAGTTGCTTGCCGCTGACGGCCTGACGCGCCTCGCGGATCGGATCAAACAGGCTGTCGTAATCCGCAATCGACCTGTCGGTGCGGACCATGGACCGCCCAGCCCAGTCTGTCCGGAATGAGCCGGGGCAAAGCGTTGTCACGTGAACGCCAAAGGGGTCCATTTCCGAGCGCATGACCTCGGAAATCGCCTGAAGGGCAAACTTGCTGCCGCAGTAGTATGCGATGCCGGGCATGGTGATCATACCGCCCATCGACGTGACGTTAACCATGAAGCCACGACGGCGCTCACGGAACCTCGGAAGAAAGGCCTTGGCCACAGCGACGGCGCCGAACACGTTCACGTCAAACTGACGTCGCATCTCTTCAAGTGGCGATTCCTCGAGCACGCCCTCGTGACCGTATCCGGCATTGTTGATCAACACGTCGACGGCCCCGTGGTCGTCCTCCGCTTGCTGGACGACGTCAGGGATACGGTCGAATTCGGTAACGTCGCAGAGGACCGCGTGCAGTTTCGGGAGAGTCTTTGCCAGCGCTTCCCGCGCGGCTTCGGAGCGGACGGTCCCGATGACGGAGTGACCGGCTTCGATTGCGGCCGTGGCGATCGCCAATCCAAAGCCGGAATTCGCCCCTGTTATGAAAAACGTTCTGATCGCCATCGGTGAAACTCATTGATTAACCGTGGATGACAGATAATCTGAAGGCGACCCGAACTCGATTGCGAATTCTTTCAGTGTTTTGCCTGATCCTATGATTGTAGAGGAACAGTCCGTCGTCCGTAACCGGCTCGTCGCCGCGGCCGCGCAATTGGCCCCTCGCCTCGGCTACAATCAGACTGCGATCCGTTGTGTCCGTATCCTGCGCACCGAAGCGGTACTTGATGACGTCCCGGTTCTCTATAAGCCGGGGGCAGTTTTCGTCTTACAAGGAAGCAAATGCGGAATTCTGGAGGGCCATGTCTACCTCTATGACGAGCACCATTATCTTGCTGTCTCAGTACCCGTTCCGTTCCGGATGACGTCAAGAGCAAGTCCACAGCGGCCATTGCTTGCCATCTATCTGGAGTTCGATATGCAGATGGCGGCCGAGATTGCTCTGCAGGTGGAGCAAATCGCAGGTCCTTCGGACGCCAAGCCGAGAGGGCTCCTCTCGAGCGGAACCGATCGCGATATCGAAGACGTCCTGCTTCGCCTGCTGACTGTGCTCGGCAACCCGGTCGAGCGCGCCGTGCTCGGGAGCTCCATCCTGCGTGAACTGCATTATCGGATCATGTCAGGGCCGCAGGGTGACACGGTGATCGCGGCCCTTCAGCGGAAAGGAGCCTCTGGAAAACTGGTCGAGAGCGTGACTTGGCTGCGGGAGAACTACGCGGCCGAAATCGCCGTCGCGGATCTGGCCAGAAAGGTGGGCATGAGCGTGCCTTCCTATCACGTCCATTTCAAGAACCTGACCGGCTCAAGTCCGATGCAATATGTAAAGGCGATGCGGCTCCATGAGGCGCGACTTATGATCGCCCGCCAGAGCGGGACCATTGCGGACGTCGCTGCGTCGGTCGGCTATGTCAGCCCTGCCCAATTCAGCCGCGATTTTAGAAGGCATTTTGGACGCACGGCGTCGGACGAGGCGAAGTGGGTCCGTCAGCATCTTGGTGAGCAGGGCTAACATGTTCTGGCGCGCTCCCGCAAAACCGCCAGATGGGCAGCATGTCACTGCAAGGCAGCGCGAAGGGCGGCTTCACAGTGAACCAGCGTCGTATCGAACACGGGGACGCCGACATTTCCCTGGTTCAACAGCATGCCTACCTCGGTGCATACAAGGATAAGACAGTCGCAGCCTTGATCGATCAGTCCCTGCGCGATCCGTTCATACGTCACGCGACTATCCTCACGAACCACATTGCGACACAACTCGTCATGGATGATGCGGTGGGTTTCCGCTCGATCATCGGCATCAGGAACGGTTGGTGACAATCCTCGCGCGGTCAGCCGGTCGGTGTAGAAACTCTGTTCCATCGTGAAGGCGGTCGCCATAAGCCCCGGCCTACGGAAGCCGCCGTCTAGGATAGCGGTCGCCGTTGCATCGGCGATGTGCACGAATGGGATCGACATCCCGAGAACGATTTTGTCCGCCACCTTGTGCATGGTGTTCGTCGCTAGAATGAGGAGGTCGGCACCACCGCGCTCCAGGGCAACGGCTTTTTCATGGAGGATATTTGCCGCCGTGTCCCAATCAGAGGATGCCTGTAGCTTCTCGATCTCATCGAAGTCGACTGACCTGATCAGAAGCTCAGGAGAATGAAGTCCGCCCAGGCTCTCGCGGGTAAGCCTGCAGAGTTCCCGGTAATAGATTTGGGTCGAAGTCGCGGACATTCCGCCCAATATGCCGATCGTCTTCAAATTCTTGGTCCACCTTCACGTGTCTCAGCCTGTTGCCGCCAACCCCTATCGTCAGGAGAACCCAACGACAGAGTGAGGAATGTAACTGCTTTCCAGATCTCTGATTTCAGCATCCGTGAGGCCGATGGTCAGCGCAGCGACAGCATCGTCCAAATGATGCAATTTGGTCGCGCCGACGATGGGTGCCGTGATCTCGGATTTCGCAAGAACCCAAGCGAGTGCGATCTGCGCTCTGGGAACCCCTCTCTCCTTCGCGATCTTTGCCACAGCCTCTACGACGCGCCTATCGGCCTCCGCGGTCATCGCAGTATAAAGGCCTTTGCCGATCTCGTCGGTTTCGGAGCGATCACTTTGCGCGTCCCAGTCGCGGGTCAAACGGCCGCGCGCGAGGGGACTCCACGGGATAACGCCAATACCCTCTGCTTTGCAAAGCGGAAGCATCTCCCTTTCTTCTTCGCGATACAGCAGGTTCAGGTGGTTCTGCATGGAGACGAACCGTGACCATCCGTTTGCCTCCGAGACAGCGAGCATTTTCGAGAACTGCCACGCGTACATCGACGACGCACCGATGTAACGGGCTTTGCCCGCCTTGACGACGTCATGCAAAGCTTCCAGCGTTTCCTCGATCGGCGTATTATGGTCGAAGCGGTGGATCTGGTAGAGGTCAACATAGTCCGTCCCCAACCGCCTCAGGCTGGCATCGATCTCCGAAAGAATGGCTTTGCGGGACAGGCCGGCGCCATTTGGTCCTGGTTTCATCCGACCATTGACCTTCGTGGCGATGACGACGTCGTCTCTCTTTGAGTAATCCCTGATAGCGCGGCCGAGGATGTCTTCGCTCGTTCCATCCGAGTAGACGTTTGCAGTATCGAAGAAGTTGATCCCCAGTTCGATGGCTTTGCGGATAAAGGGGCGGCTTTGTTCCTCTGTTAGCGTCCAGGGGTGGCTTCCGCGATCGGGCTCGCCATAGCTCATGCACCCGAGGCAGAGTTGTGAAACCTCCAGGCCGGTGTTTCCAAGGCGCGTATATTCCATGTCTATCTCCAATTTCGCGGCGAGAACTCGACGTGCCAGTCGCAGGTCCCGCCTTGATGCTTGTTCAAGCGCTTATGCCGCCATCGACGAGAATGCCCGAGCCGGTGATGTAGCCAGCGCCTGGCCCCGCAAGGAATGCAACGACCTCTGCGACCTCTCGGGTCCGACCGTATCGGGCAATCGACAGGCTCGGCAAGATCGCAGGTGCTAGCGCGCCATCGGCAGGGTTCATATCGGTGTCGATCGGGCCAGGCCGGACCAGATTGACGGTGATTTCCCGCGGACCCAGTTCGCGCGCTAGTCCACGTGTAAAACTTTCCAGAGCGGACTTGGTCGCCGCATAGACCGCAATTCCTGCGAAAGGGACAGCCAAGCCTGCATTGCTGCCGGTACTGATGATGCGGCCTCCATTAGGAATATGCTTCAGCGCTGCCTGTGTGATCAAGAAGACGCCACGCACATTGACGTTCAATTGAAGATCGATCTCGTCCAGTGGCTGTGAGGAGAAATCACCCGCAAACAGGACGCCGGCATTGTTGACAAGGATGTCGAGGCCGTCGAGATCAGCAACAGTCCGCTCGACCGCAGCTCGAGCAGCGTCAGCGCTCGCGGCATCCGCTTGAATGGCAATGGCCTTGCGGCCCATCACTCCGATCTCGGCGACGATCGCTTCGGCCTTTTCCGCCGACCTCTCGTAGGTGATGGCGACGTCGGCGCCATCCTCGGCCAGTTTCAACGCGATGGCCGCACCGATACCGCGTGCCGCGCCCGTCACGAGCGCTCGCTTTCCCGCAAGCGGAGGAGTGGGAACGTTGAACATAGGGTTTACCTCAAAATGTTGCGATTGGATCGGGAGAGAAAGGAATTGTCCGCGGGTAGCCGATTGAGGTGAGGCGTGGTCACACCGTCAACGGATGCGTCGGTGGCTAGATTTCTCAGCGTTGGCATTCATCGGTGGGCTTCGCTGTTCGATGGAACGCCAGCAGACAGCCAACCTGCAACGAGAAGGCAGAGACCAATAGCGACGGCTGCGACACTGTAGGCATGGCCGATCGATCGCTCATCGGATGCTGAACCGAGGATTGAAAAAAACAATCCGCCGATAAGCGCTGTTGCCAAAGCGCCGCCTATCTGGAGCATCGAATTGACCAGGCCGGAGGCCAAACCCGACTGAGCCGGGTCAACCCGCTGAACGACAGTCTTTACGAGATTTGGAAGTGCAATTCCCTGACCGGCGCCAATAAGGAACAGGGCAACGAAGAGGAACTCTGGCGCCCCGAAGGAGACCAGGGCGGCGGTCCCGAACAATCCAGCCGCTTCGAGGGTCATGCCTGCGGCGGCGGAATACCTGCCGAAGACGCGAAAGATGCTCCCGCTTGCAAACGGCCCCAAAACGAACCCGAGGGCGGCAGGAAGGATTGCAACTCCGGCCTCGAAAGGCGTGCGGCCAAGGCCGCCTTGTTGGTAGACCGAGAATGTCAGCCAGAAAGCCGCAAAGGCATAGAAGAACAGGGCTGAGAGAAGCCCGCGCTTCAATCCGGGAACCTGAAGCAGTCGAGGTTCGACGATAGGATTGCCTCCTGCTGCCGCCACTTTCCGCTCATAGCGCCAAAAGAGCAGAAGAAGTGGCAGGCAAGCCGATAGCACCAAGACCGACCAGATCGGCCACCCGCGCTCACGGCCCGCAATGAGCGGGGAGATCAGCGCAAACAACGCACCGGCGATCAGCGTCGCTCCACCCAGATCCAGCTTCGTCGCGTGCTCCGATCGGGTCTCGCGCAACATTACCAGCGCGGCTGGCGCGGCGATCGCGATCACGGGAAGGTTGATGAGGAAAATGGCTCTCCATCCAAGGCCAAAGACATTCAGGGCAATCAGCGCACCACCGAGAAAGAGGCCGACCATCGATGCCACCCCAAATGTCAGGGCATAAAAGCTGAGTGCTCTCGACTTCTCGTGGTCGGGAAAAATCGCATTGATGGATGCCAAAGCCTGCGGCGCCATGATGGCTGCCGCAAACCCTTGAAGGATACGACCGATGACAAGGACCGAGGGGGACCAGGCAAAACCGCACAAGGCAGAGGCGGCGGCAAACGCCACCATTCCAGCCAGAAAGATGTTCCGTCGACCGTAAAGGTCGCCAAGCCTGCCACCCGTGATCAGCATCACTGCGTAGGTCGTTGCATAGCCTGAGATGATCAACTGCATCGTCGAGGCGGACGCCTGGAAGTCCTCCCGGATCGAGGGCAGCGCCACGTTGACGATGAAGAAATCGAGCGGGGGCAGAAAAGCCCCGGTCAGCAAGATGGCCAATGCCGTCCACCTGCGTGGATCGAGGCAGTCTATGGCGTCATGGGATGGTGTCAACGTTCTCTCCATTTCGAGGCTCGAAACCGCTCAAGCGGGTTTGCAGAATGCGCTTATTCGGAACTGAATGGTTCCTAATTAGAGTCAGTCAAGCGGCTTCAGCGCGACGTCGACCATCGCCTTGGTGTCGTCGCGATCCGCTCCTGTTTTCCCGAGAACTCTCATTCCTTGGATCTGACACACGAGGAACCTCGCCAGAGTTCGCTCGTCCAGCAACCGATCAATCTCGCCCAGGGCTTGGGCTCTTATGATGGCAGCCGCATAGAGATCCTGCAGTCGCCGGAAGAGTCGTGCAATTCGAGCAGAAACCTCTTCGTCCGCAGGGAGCATTTCGACAGCCGATAACACGACGAAGCACCCACGCAGCCCCTCCTTGCCGGAAGACTCTTCGACCTGTCGCAAGAAGGCTTGCTTGATTGCAGCCTTGGGCGACGGGTTGGAATGCAGGATTTCGCCAAGCTTGCGAATGGCATCCTCGATATAGACATCAAGCGCGCGGAGATACAGGCCGCGCTTATCCACGAAAGCTTTGTAGAAACTACCTCTCGATAGCTGCATTCCTTCGAGCAGATCGGGCAAAGACGCGTCGTGATACCCATGCTTCCAGAAGACACCCATCGCCTTGCGAACTGCATCATCAAGTTCGAATTCACGAGGACGGCCGGCGGACGGAGATGTCTGGGTGCTTTTTACCATACCGGCAATATGGAACCATTCAGTTCCTATTGCAAGGGCTGTTTCCTGACGCTAGGTAGATGTCCGTGACGTCGTGGCGATGCCCTCTTCGAATGGGGCCGCTTCTCTTTTTCAGGAAATGGTGCAGCATTATGGATCACGAAGTCATTATTCCGGAGGAAATGCGCGAAATCGTCGCCCGCGCAGGATATGCCCCGGCGGTTAAGGTTGGTGATACGATCTACGTCGTCGGGCAAGTTGGCCGCACGAAGGACTTGCAGGTGATTGAGGACCCGCGAGACCAGTTCAGGGCCATGTGGGAGAACCTCCGCATCGTCCTCGAGGCCGCGAACTGCACCTTCGACGACGTGGTGGAGATGACGAGCTATCATGTGGAGATGTCGAAGCACATGGAGATCTTCCGGACGGCGAAGAACGAAGTCTTTCCAAAAGGAACCTACGCATGGACTTGCATCGGCGTCGCCGAACTCGCGCATCCTGGCTTGCTAGCAGAGGTGAAATGCGTCGCGGTGAAGCGATAGCGGTTTGGGTTCACACCGATCGACGCGCGGGCAACGCCGCTTTGCTGGGGGGCGTTACCGCATGGGACGGGGCCCGGCTCACGAACGGATGATCGACGGCCCGCCAGAGCAGTGTTTCCTGCCAACCATGGTGATGACGGGCAACAACGACAGCTCCGGCCGGCGATTCCGGCCAGAATCAGGCAAGCGTTCATGCAGGGGCGTCACGGTGTCGGATCCCGACGTCGAGCCGGCGCCCTGGACTCCGGGCTTGTCGCTCCACGCATCCGGCCCGGGACATTCTCTATTTCACAGATCGTGGCGCACCGACGTCGAGGATGGCGGGATCGAAGCCGACGTCCCGGACGGCCTTCGCCATCGAACCGTCGGCGTGCTGGTGTGCAATGCTGAGATCGAGGGCCGTCCCGAGCGAGGTGTTGCCCTTGGTGTAGAGCACGGTGGTCTGTGGCGGCAGGACGGTCGCCTGGATGCGATCGTCGGGTTCCGCGATCCTGATGGCGATGCCGGGATACGCCCCTTGGGTCTTCTGATTGTAGCTTCCGGCGTTGTAGCCGAGGAACCCGACGTCCAGACGGTCGGCGGCGAGATCCTGTGCCAAGGCCACCGGCGTCGGATAGAGCTTGAGGTTCGAGCCGAACAGTTTTTGCAGGTCGCTGACCCAGAAGAACCCGGTGACGGTCCCTGCCCTCTTGCCGAGGGTCGCCGCGATGGTCGTGTCGCCCGCCTTCGAGTAGATCCCCATATGGTCGATATAGAGCGGCGCGGATTGGTCCAGCACCTGCCGGCGCTTCTCCGTGCGGTTCCAGCTCCCGATCGCGACATCCGCTTTGCCGGAGATCACCGACTGGATCGTCGCGGCCGGATCCATCACCTGCGTGACGACGTCGAGGCAATGGTCGGTGGCAAAGCGCGTGACGATCTGCGGGTCGATCCCCGTGATCGTCCCGTCCGGCGATGCGAAGGTGAAGGGCGGATAGTCGTAGGCGGCGACCGTCAGCTTGCCTGGCGTGATCGTTGCGATCCTTTCCGCACAATCTCCTGCATGGGCAGCATGCGGTAGGAGAAGCGACAGGACGGTGGAGAGGACGAGAGAGGGTTTCATGCCGTGTCTCCGTGATGCGGCCGGGACCCGTCCGCCGTTGTGAACCGATCCGTGTTTTTCCATACTGTTCACGACGCAATCGAAAAATCAACCCGAAAATCTATGCGGATCTGCTCATATTCCAGCACTTCGAACGACCTGACGCAGCCGCCCCGACGTCTCCATCCATGCCGGCCAGGTAACGCACCAGAGGTAACGCGCCAGATTTGACGCGCCGGGGCCAACCGCCTCGCACGCCCGGCCGGAGGAGACCGTCGGGCAAGCGTCGTCGCGGTCGACGGCGTGTCGGCCGATCCGCTCAGGCCCCCTCGCCCCTTCCCTCTTCCCCGCCGCCGGCCGCCGGGACGGCAGACCCGACGCTCAGCGCCTCGGCGCGGATGTCGTGGGAGATGCGCATGGAACAGAATTTGGGTCCGCACATCGAACAGAACGGGGTGGACTTGTGGACGTCCTTCGGCAGGGTCTCGTCATGAAAGGCGCGCGCCGTGTCGGGGTCGAGGGAGAGGTTGAACTGGTCTTCCCAGCGGAATGCGAAGCGGGCCCGCGACAGGGCATCGTCGCGCAGCCGGGCCGCGGGATGCCCCTTAGCGAGATCGGCGGCATGGGCGGCGATCTTGTAGGTGATCACGCCGGTCTTGACATCCTTGCGGTCGGGCAGGCCGAGATGTTCCTTCGGCGTGACGTAGCACAGCATGGCCGTGCCGAACCATCCGATCATTGCCGCGCCGATGCCGGAGGTGATGTGATCGTAGCCGGGCGCGATATCGGTCGTCAGCGGGCCAAGGGTGTAGAACGGCGCCTCGCCACACACCGCGAGCTGTTTGTCCATATTGGCCTTGATCTTGTGCATCGGCACATGGCCCGGCCCTTCGATCATCACCTGGCAATCGCGATCCCAGGCGATGCGCGTGAGTTCCCCGAGCGTTTCCAGTTCGGCAAACTGCGCCGCATCGTTTGCATCCGCAATCGAGCCCGGTCGCAGCCCGTCCCCCAGCGAAAAGGACATGTCGTATGCCCGGGCGATCTCGCAGATCTCCGCAAAATGCGTGTAGAGGAAATTCTCGCGGCGATGATGCAGGCACCACTTCGCCATGATGGATCCGCCGCGCGAGACGATGCCCGTCACCCGGTTGGCCGTCAGCGGAATATAGGCGCGCCGAACGCCGGCATGGATGGTGACGTAATCCACCCCCTGCTCCGCCTGCTCGATCAAGGTGTCGCGATAGACCTCCCAGGTCAGGTCCTCGGCGACGCCGTTGACCTTCTCGAGCGCCTGGTAGAGCGGCACGGTGCCGATGGGCACCGGCGCGTTGCGGAGGATCCAGTCGCGGATATTGTGAATATTGCGCCCGGTCGACAGGTCCATGACCGTATCGGCGCCCCAGCGGATCGCCCAGACCATCTTGTCCACCTCTTCCTCCATGGACGAGGTCACGGCGGAATTGCCGATATTGGCGTTGATCTTCACGAGAAAATTCCGGCCGATGATCATCGGCTCAAGCTCGGCATGATTGATGTTGGCGGGAATGATCGCCCGGCCCGCCGCGATTTCCGCGCGCACGAACTCCGGTGTGACAGGGTCCGGTATGGCGGCGCCGAAACTCTCGCCATCCTGCCCCGAGCTGTCCTGCCCCCTGCTGTTTCGGGCGGCACCCTCGCCTGCTCCTTCCCCCTGCATCTGCCGGCCGAGGTTTTCGCGAATGGCGACGTACTCCATCTCCGCCGTGATGATGCCGGCGCGCGCATAGGCCAGCTGCGTGACCGCCCGCCCGCCTGATGCCTTCAAGGGAGCGACGGGCGTCGGAAAGGCCGGCGTCAGACGATCGCCTGCGGCAAAGCCGTTGTCGGCTGCCGTCACGGCCCGGCCGTCATAGGCGACGACATCGTTCCGGGCGCGTACCCAGGCGTCGCGCAAGCGCGGCAGGCCGCGCGCGATCGAGATGCTCTGGGCGGGATCCGTATAGGGCCCGGAGGGATCATAGAGCGTGACGCGCGGCTCGTCGGCATCGGCGTGCAGCGATACCGCGCGCATGGGCACGCGAAGATCCGGGTAGAGCGTTCCCGGCGTGAACACCTTTGTCGAGGCGGGCAGCGGGCCGGTGGTGACGTGGGGAAGGCAGGATCGGTCGACAGAGGTCATGGCAAGGCGCTCCAAGGGTTGGAGACCCGGTCCGGAACGGCAAGGGAAAGAGGCGCCACAGCCGGTGCCGGACGAGAACCGCCCGAACGTCTGCCTGCATCGCACCGTCCCTCCGCCAGTATGAACTGGATCAGGTTCAACGGGTCCCTGCGCGCGCTAGCAGTATCTCAGCCCCTTGCCGGGACCCCCCTGGTGAATATGCGCAACCTTGCATGGAGCCCGCGTGGCGTCAAGGGCGTCCCCGCAGCGCCAGACGGGCGGGGGCAGCGCGTTCGATCACGACCGTGAATCAAACAGGGCGGATCGATTCATAAGTCTCGTTGGACCTTGGCCTCCCTGCGCGCGAGCATGCGGGCATGACGCTGTCCCGCTACCACCTGCATCTCGAGCGCTGCGATCCCGCACGCAACATGGCACGCTTCTACGCCCTGTCGCTGGAGCCTTCCTTGTTCGGCGACGTCGTGCTTGTGCGGCGATGGGGACGGATCGGTGCGGTGGGTCGCTCGCGGTTGGATGTCTTCTCGGACGAGCAGGCAGCTGTCTGCGCGATGATGGATCTTCTGCGGCAGAAACGGGCGCGCGGCTATGCCGTGGGGCAATGGGGTGCCGGCCGGGGTCAGCGGCGGCGGGCGTGACGCGGCGATAGCGAGTTGACAGCTGTCAACTTTGTCCCCGGGAATGCGGGATGTCGTTCAAAGTTGACAGCTGTCAACTTCCCGCTCTCGCAAAAGTCCGTCCGGTTTGCGGGGATGCGAATGCCAGAAATGCCATGCAGATCAACACGCGACGACGCTTTTTCTCCACGGCGCGCGGTGGCGCTTTACCCTCGCAGCACAGGAAGCAGACAGGCAAGGAACGGTGCTGTGGACAGGAGGGGCTTGCAAAAATGGCTGGCGCAGAAATCGCTTGACGCGACTCGCATGCGGCCTCAGCTTCTAACGCCAGATGGCGAATATCAAGGCCGCTGGCGTAACGGACTGCCTCCTCTGTATATAGGGCGGCGCAACGTATACCCTGAAGGTCGAGAATCGCTGGCAGGGCGGCGGCGCGTCCACCCCTGAGCCCGATACGCATCATCCGTCGGTCGCGCCTCCTGCGCAACCCGGCAGACAGCAAGGAACGAGACACCATGGCCCAACCGGCCCCCACGACACGCACCGGCCCGAAAGACGAGGCGCCGGCGCCCTCGGCGGATCTGACGATCGCCGCGGACGCGACCGCGCTGTCGGAGCAGCTGAAGGCGATGCGCGAGCGGCTGTTTCCGCCGACGTCGACAAAGACGCTGCGGCCGTTTTCCTCCGGCGAGGCGGCCAAGCTGATCGGCGTGTCCGACGGCTATCTGCGCCAGCTGTCGCTCGCCGGGGAGGGGCCGCAGCCCGAGACGGGGGTCGGCGGCCGTCGGTTCTATTCGCTGGCCGACATCAATGCGCTGCGCGTGCATCTGTCGGACCAGGCCATGGCCAAGGGGCATGTCGCCAAGGCGCGCGGCTATCTGCCGCGGCGGGATGCCGACGCCGGCGAACGGCTCCAGGTCATCTCGGTCACCAACTTCAAGGGCGGTTCGGGAAAGACGACCTCCGCCGTGCATCTGGCGCAATATCTGGCGCTCACCGGCCACCGGGTGCTGGCGATCGACCTCGATCCGCAGGCGTCGCTTTCGGCGCTGTTCGGCTACCAGCCCGAGCTGGACCTGACCGGCAACGATACGCTCTACGGCGCAATCCGCTATGATGCGGAACAGCGGCCCTTGTCCGACGTCATCCGCCAGACCTATTTTCCTGGGCTCGATCTCGTGCCCGGCAATATCGAGCTGCAGGAATTCGAGCATGTGACGCCGCAGGCGCTGGCGGATCGGCAATCGGGCCGGGAAGGGGGCGTCGACAGCGGCCCCCTGTTCTTTGCCCGCATCCAGGCGGTGCTCGGCACGGTGGAGGCGGATTACGACGTTGTCGTTATCGATTGCCCGCCCCAGCTCGGCTATCTCACCCTGTCGGCGCTCTGTGCCTCCACCTCCGTCATCGTGACCGTGCATCCGCAGATGCTGGACATCGCCTCGATGAACCAGTTCCTGTTCATGACGGCGGATCTTCTGTCGGTGGTGCGCGACGCCGGAGGCACGCTCAACTTCGACTTCCTGCGCTATCTCGTCACCCGTTTCGAGCCGAACGACGGGCCGCAAGCCCAGATCGTGGGCTTCATGCGGTCCCTGTTCGGCGAACGCGTGCTGACGGCGCCGATGGTGAAGTCCACCGCGGTGTCGGATGCGGGCCTGACGAAACAGACGCTCTACGAGGTCGGGCGCGAAAACTTCACCCGGGCGACCTACGACCGCGCGGTGGAATCGATGAATGCCGTCAACAGCGAGATCGAGGCGCTGGTGCATGCGGTGTGGAACCGCTGATGGCGGCGGGAACTGCGATCGGACCCTTGCGGCGCGCCTCCATGGCGGGCGAGACGGAGGGTCGGGGTTTGGAAAGGACGGGACGAATGGCGGCGAACCGCAAGAGCGAACTGAAGGCATTGTTTGGCGGCGGCCTGAGCCCCGCCGATGCGTCTCGCATGACGGAGGCGCAGAAGGCGGAGGCGCAGAAGCGAGACGCGCAGAAGGGAGACGCGGCGAAGGGGGAGGCGGGCCCGGCCGCAACCGACGGCCGGATGTCTCCCGGCCTGTCGTCCGGCACGTCTGCGGGCATGGCCCCCGAGCGGAAATCGGCCGAGGCTGCCGGCGAGGGGCGACCGGGCGGATCGGGAGCCGCCACGCCCGAGGGGGCTTCACCCGTGCCGCCGGCGCGCAGTGCGTCCGGCGCGGTCAAGGCCATGGGGCTGTCGCTCAACGCCATCACGCGCGAGGCCGAGGAAGCCCGCGTGCTGCGCCAGGCGCTGTCGGAAGGGGAGCGGGTCGTCACCGTCGATCCCGCCCGCATCGAGGCGTCCTTCGTCGAAGACCGCCTGATGATCGAAGGCGTGGCCGACCCGGATTTCGAAACCCTGGTGGAGAGCGTGCGCGAATCCGGTCAGCAGGTGCCCGTGCTCCTGCGGCCGCATCCGGAGAAGCCGGGCGTCTACCAGACCGCCTATGGTCATCGGCGCATCCGCGCTGCCGCCCGTCTCGGCCGTCCGGTCAAGGCGATCATTCGCGCGCTGAGCGATGACGAGCTGGTTCTGGCCCAGGGCAAGGAAAATGCCGAGCGCCGCAATCTCTCCTTCATCGAGCGGGCCCTCTTTGCCCAGAACCTCGCCCAGCGCGGCTTCGATCGCAAGATGATCGGCGAAGCGCTGGCGGTGCAGAAGAGCGAGTTGTCGCGCCTGATGCAGGTGATCGAGAGCGTGCCCAACAACTTCGTCCGCTTCATCGGCCCGGCGCCGAAAGTGGGCCGCGAGCGCTGGATGAAGCTCGGCGAGATCCTTTCCAAGGATGCCCGGCAGGTGCAGGGCATCGACGTCGTCTATTCCGACAAGTTCCGGGCGGCCGACAGCGATCGGCGTTTCCAGATGCTCTTTTCCCACCTCGACGCCATCGGCAAGCCTATGAAGGTCAAGCGGAGCGCGGCCGTCCCCGGCCAGCCGGCAGACCCGGCCTCGGGCAAGGGCGCACGACCGCTGGCGGATGCACGCGGCCGGGTCTTTGCCCGACTAAGGGTGGAAGCGGGCGCAACGCGGATCGAGTTTGCCGAGGACACGCCGACGGCCTTCATCGAGGCGGCGACGGCGCTCCTCGTCGAGGCACATCAACGCTTTGCGCAGGAGGAGGCCGGCGACAGCTGAGCCCGACGCGCATTCCCTGTTTCGCCCTTGCCTGTTTTAAGGTGGGGGCGGTGAAGGCGACCGGAGAGCCGGGAGCCGATCGGATCTGAACCAGAAAAGGACGACCAAGAGAGCAAGAAAAAAGGCCCCCAAAACGTCACCGTCATGGAAGCCCTCTTCAATCTAAGCAGTTCAAGAGAATCACTTCCGACCAGCAAAGTCAAGAGTCAGTGGCAGAAATGCCGATCGGCGGAGCTATGACCGGGGCATTCCGGTGCTGCGGCGAAGCCCTCTGATCTCGAGGCCATCGACGCCCGAAGGCTTTGGAAACAAGGGTTTCGGCGAAGGACGACGTGTGCCGTGCCGGGGCAGGCTTGCCTCCCAGCGGAGATGGAGAGATGGAGAGATTTGCAACGACGCCCTTTGGCGGCGCACGCCTGACTGCGCGCAATTTTGCGCTTCGGGCCGACCTCGAACAGCGACAGGCGCGTCTCTGCGCCGGCGAGGGCGGCAATGCGACCGGCCAGGCCGAGAAATACCGGATCATTCGTGCGCTCAGCGAAGCGCGCGCCGTCTGGGGCCTTTCGGACCGGGCGATCGCAGTGCTCGAGGCGCTGGCGAGCTTCCATCAGGATCGTCATCTCGACGGTCGCGCGCCGATCATCGTCTTTCCGTCCAATGCTGAACTGTCCCTGCGCGCCCGCGGCATGTCGCCGGCCACATTGCGCCGCCATCTCGCGAGCCTGGTTGAGGCCGGGCTGATCCTGCGGCGCGACAGTGCCAACGGCAAGCGTTACTGCCGCCGTGACGACCAGGGCACGGTCGAGAGCGCCTTTGGCTTCGATCTGGCGCCGCTGGCCCTTAGGGCTGAGGACATCCTGTCCGGCGCCGCGTTGGTGCGCGACAGCGCCCGCCGCATCGCCCGCCTGCGCACAGAGATCTCCCTGCACCTGCGCGATATCGCCAAGATCATCGAGGCCGCCTTTGCAGACGGGCGTGCGACGCTGGAGACGCCGGTCTGGCAGGCCTTCGTCGAGCGGCTGCGGGGGCTCTCCGGCAGGGTTCAGCGCAACGGCACGGAAGAGGACCTGTCTGCGCGCAACGCCGCGCTTCTGCGGCTGCGGGCGGAGGTGGAATCCGCCTATCTCGAAACCTTCTCGGAACAGGAATTGAGCGCCAATGACGCTCATTCCGAGCACCATATTCATAATTCAAAAACAGACCTAGCTTTTGATAAAAACGGCAAAAGAGTCAAAGAAAGCGGCGCGGCCAGCGATCCCATTGCGCCGGAGCGGAAATCGGCAGGCATTGCGTTAAAGGATTTTCTGAGGCTCTGCCCGGATATCGCGGATTACGCCCGTGGCGGCGTTTCCGGCTGGGCGGATGTGATCGGGGCGGCAGCCGTGGTCCGCTCCATGCTCGGCATCAGCCCCAGCGCCTGGGATGCGGCCCGGAATGCCATGGGCGAGATCGCCGCAGCCATCGTGATGGCCGCCATCCTGCAACGCAGCACGGCCATCCGTTCGCCCGGCGGCTATCTCCGCGACCTCACCGCCAAGGCCGAGCAGGGGCGCTTCTCGATCGGACCGATGCTGAAGGCGCTGGGATGAGGCCGCGCACCTCCAAGCGCCGGTGCCCTTCCGTGAGCCGGCTAAGGGTTCCGGCCGCCCGCGGTTCGCGCAACGCAAAAAGGCCCCGCAGCAGGGCGGGGCCTCGATGGATGCAACGCATCGCTCGGCGCACCGAATGATGCGTCTCAAGCCGATCGCGGACGAATGTTTGGGCGGCTTGGCGTCCGGGCGCCTCAGTGAAGGCCGAAGGCGGCCAGAAGTGCGGCACGCAGCTGCACGAAGCGGGGTTCGCTGCGGCTGCGGGGACGGGGGAGGTCGACGGTGATCTCGCGGGTGCTGTCGCCCTTTTCGCGGGGCAGGATCAGTACGCGATCGGCCAGGTAGACCGCCTCTTCGAGATCGTGGGTGACAAGGATCATCGTCACCTTTTCCTCGCGCCAGATGCGGGACAGCTCGTCCTGCAGGGTGAGCTTGGTCATGGCGTCGAGCGCGCCGAACGGCTCGTCGAGCAGGAGGATTTCGGGCTTCACCGCAAGCGCCCGGGCAATGCCGACCCGCTGGGCCATGCCGCCGGACAGCTGGGCCGGCAGGGCGTCGGCGAAATCGGCCAGGCCGACGAGACCGACATAGTGGCGGGCGCGCTCGCGGGCCTCGGCCCTGGTCGCCCCGCGGTTTTCGAGCGGGAAGGCGATATTGTCGAGCACCGTGAGCCAGGGCAGGAGGCGGGGTTCCTGGAAGACCACCGCCCGGTCCGCGCCGACCCCGTGCACGGGGCTGTCGTCGATCAGGACCGCGCCGTCATCCGCCGCTTCCAGCCCGGCAATCACCCGGAGAAGCGTGGTCTTGCCGGAACCGGATGCGCCGACGATGGCGAGCACCTCGCCGGCGGCGACATGGTGGCTGACGCGGTCGAGCACGGGGAAGGGGCGTCCGTTGAGGACATAGGACTTGGACAGGTTGCGGATCGTCACCGCGCCGCCGGCGCGATGTCCCGCCGCAACCCGGTCGTCCGAGACACGCTCGGGCTGCGGTGCTTCTGCAAGGGCTGTTTCCACAAGGGCCATGATGGCGCTCCTCAGTTGGCGGCGGCAAAGGCCGCGGGCTCGTAGAGAATGTCTTCCGCCTTCAGCTGGCCCTCGCGCAGAGAGCCGCTTCGGGTCAGGGTATCGATCCAGAACTGCAGATCCCGGGGAACGGCCTTGCCACCCTCGCGCACGCCGTAGCCGGTGAAATACTGGGCGATCTCGGGATTTTCGTTGCGCGCCGCAAGCGCGGTCTTCAGGAGCGCGCGGGTTTCCTCCGGATGGAGACGGGCATATTCGAGCGCGGCCTGCGATTTCTCCACGAAGATCCGGGCCGCCTCGGGATGGGCGGCAATCCAGTCGCGGCGCAGCACGACGAAGCCGCCCGCGATTTCGCCGAGCACATCGGTGTCCCCGAACACCTTCTGCAGCGGGCCGTTCTTGAGGGCTGCGCCTTCAAACGTCTTCTGCCAGTAGCCGAAGGCGGAGACATCGACCTGTTTGGAGCGCAGGACCTGTTCGAGCTGCGGGCCGGGCACGACGACGAGCTTGGCGGCATTTTCCGGCAGGCCGACGGAATGCAGCGCCTCGCGCACGGTGTAGTCGAGATGCGCGCCGAGCGTGTTCACCGCGATCGTCTTGCCCTGCAGATCCTTGATCGTGGTGATCGGGCTGCCCTCCAGCGTGTAGAAGACGCTCTCGGTGCCCGTGTTGATGCCGTTGGAGGGATAGGCGGCGACGAAATCATTGCCGCCGGCAATCGAGTTGAGCACGGCCGCCGTGGCGGCGCTGCCAAGCTCGACATCACCCGAGGCGACGGCGAACAGGGATGCCGGGCCACCCTGGGCATAGCCGACATTTTCGAGCGTGATGCCGGTATCCTTGAAATAGCCGAGCGCGTCGGCGAGCTCATGGGCGGACAGGCTACCCTGGCTTGCCAGATAGCGGATGGTGACAGGTTCGGATGCGGCGCGCGCGGCGCCGGCGGGTGCGACAAGGGCGAGGCCGGCGGCAAGGACCGCGAGCTGACCGAAGGTACGGCGGGACATCGGCATGGGGGACTCCGTGGGTTCGGGGAGGGGAGGGGGAGAGGCCGGAAGAGGCCAAGAGGGGAGGGGAGAGGAGGGAAGACGAAGGCGGCCGATGAGCGGGCGGGATCAGTCCTTGATCCGCGACCAGCGGCAGAGCCGCGCCTGCAGCGTCTCGAGCACGAGATTGGCGAGCAGGCCGAGGAGGGCCAGCAGCAGGATGGCGGCAAACATCAGCGGGATCTGGAAATTGTACTGCGCGTTCATGACCTGGAACCCGATGCCGGAGTTCGCGCCGATCATCTCGGCGGCGATCAAGAGCAGGAGGGCCGTGGTGGCGCTGAGGCGCAGGCCGACGAAGATCTGCGGCAGAGAGGCGGGCAGCACGACGCGACGGAACACGGTGAGCCGGCTTGCGCCATAGACGCGGGCCATCTCCACGAGCTTTGCATCCACCTGCTTGACCCCGCCGATCGTGGCGAGAAGAATCGGAAACAGCGTGGCCCAGAAGATGACGAAGATCTTTGACGTCTCGCCGAGGCCGAGCAGCAGGATGAAGACGGGGTAGAGCGCGAGCGCCGAGGTCTGGCGGAAGAGCTGCAGGATCGGGCCGAGGCTGTGCTCGATGATGCGGATCTGGCCCATGAAGAGGCCGAGCGGGATGCCGATGCCGACGGCGGCCCCGAAGGCGATGCCGGAGCGCTGCAGGCTGATGGCGATATCATTGGCGAAGGTTCCGACCGTCACCCCCGTCCACAGGGCCCGGACGATCGCATCGAGCGGTGGCAGCACGGCCGGGTTGGACCAACCGAGCGCGGGCGCGACCTGCCACAGCACGGCGAAGGCCACGAGCAGTCCGAACCGGGCGGTGACCCGCCGGGCAAACGCGGCAAAGCGCGCCGCCCGGCCGGCCGCGGGCGCGGAACGCACCTCCGGCGCAGGCGCTGGATCGGCAAGCGGCACGGCGGATGCGCGCGCTGCGGAACCGGACCTGTGCGGAGGAGGCGGGCGATGCCAGAAGCGGGGGCCGGCATAGCGCGGCAGGATCACGGGCTGCTGGGTCTCGAGCGTCATGGGGGCATCCCTGTTGCAAGGTGAGAGGTCGGCCGATCGCCCCGAAGTCAAAGGCCCGCGGGGTACAGAGGGCCCGGTAACGAGGGTGGGCGATCGAAGGGCGTGGGGGTGAAGGGTCGCCGAAGGCAGGCGCTATTCGGCTGCCGCGGCAAAGGGCAGGCTCCAGCGGGTGTGCGGGAAGGGCAGGCCCAGATTGTCGCGCAGCGTGCGGCCCTCATAGGCCGTGCGGAACAGGCCGCGGCGCTGCAGCTCGGGAATGACGAGATCGACGAAATCGTTGAGACCGGTCGGAAGCCAGGGCGGCAGGATATTGAACCCGTCGGCCCCTTCGTTCTCGAACCAGTCCTGCAGCGTGTCGGCGATGTCGACGGGCGAGCCGACCAATGTGAAGTGGCCGCGCGCCGAGGCGATCCACTGGTAGAGCTGCCGGATGGAAAACTGGTTCTCGTCGGCGATCTGGCGGATCAGCGCCTGGCGGCTCTTCATGCCCTCGGTCGGAGCGACGGGGGGCAGCGGTCCGTCCAGATCGAGGCCGCGCAGGTCGAGCTCGCCGCCGGTCAGCGCCTTGATGAGCGCAAGGCCGTCTTCCTCGACGATCAGGCCGGTCAGCCGCTCGTATTTCTCCTGAGCCTCGGCGCGCGTGCGGCCGACGAAGGGCGAGACACCGGGCATGACCAGGATGTGGGCGGGATCGCGCCCCAAGGCTTTTGCCCGCGTCTTGATATCGCGGTAGAACGCCTGGGCGGTCTCCAGCTTCTGGTGGGCGGTGAAGATCACCTCCGCCGTGGAGGCTGCGAGATCGCGTCCGTCCTCGGACTGCCCGGCCTGGACGATGACGGGATGGCCCTGGGGCGATCTCAGCACGTTCAGCGGGCCTTCGACCTTGAAATGCTCGCCATCGTGATCAATGCGGTGCACCTTGTTGACATCGAAATAGACGCCGCTGTCGCGATCGCGGATGAAGGCATCGTCCTCGAAGCTCTCCCACAGCGCCTTGACCACCGCCACGTGCTCGGCCGCGCGGCGATAGCGCGCGGCATGCGGCAGCTGCGTGTCGCGGTTGAAGTTGCGGGCCGCCGCTTCCGTCGCCGTCGTGACGACGTTCCAGCCGGCGCGCCCGTCGGAAATTAGGTCGAGCGAGGCGAACTTGCGGGCGAGCGCATAGGGCTCCTCATAGGTTGTCGACGCGGTGGCAATGAAGCCGAGATGGGTAGTGAAGGGCGCAATCGCGGAAAACAGCGTGACCGGCTCGAAGCCGACGACCCGTGCATTGCCGCCCTCCACGCCGCCGCCGAAGGCGACAGCCAGGCCATCGGCCAGGAAGTAGGCGTCGAACAGGCCGCGTTCGGCCGTCTGTGCCAGCTCGATGTGGAACTGGAGATTGGTCGCACCGTCGACCGGCTGGTCGGGATGACGCCAAGCCGCGATATGCTGTCCACCGCCGGGAAGAAAGGCTCCGAGTTTGATCTGCCGTGTCATGACATGCCCTTTCGCGTTGCAATTCCGGCCGCGCCTGGCCGGGTTGAAGCGATTATCAGAGTTTGTCTACAGACTTTATAGAGTATTTTTTTCGAATTCCGGCGGGGAGGGGAACGGAAATTCCTGGCGCACGTCGCGCGGTAGAACGGAAGAGGCACGCGGGCAGCCGCGATGCCCGTTCCCAGATGTCCGCCAGGCCTCGACACGCGCGCATAGGAGTACCGCGATGCGCATCCACATCGCTCCCGCGAAATCGTCCGGCTTGCGCGGGTTTTGGTGGCGTGCCGGGGGACGGATGGCCTATAGAGCGTGCGACCGGACCATGGCCGCGGCGGACGGGATGAGGCATAGACGGATGGCGCGTAGACGGTGCAGACGCCTTCTGCAGGGAACGACAGCGATGACGACAGCCAGCCAGCCGAACGAGATCTATGCGATCGCCGACATTCACGGACGCGCGGATCTCCTCGAGGTCCTGCTCGGCTTCATTGCAGGCGAGGCGGCCCGTCATGGCACAAACCCGGTCCTCATCTTCCTCGGCGATCTGATCGACCGCGGGCCGCACAGCCCGAAGGTGCTCGACCAGGTATGCGCGGCGCTCGATCTTTACCCGGGGTCGCGGCTGATCCTCGGCAATCACGATTTCTATCTGCGCGAGATGCTGCGCGGCACGCTGGCCGCGGAGGATGCGGTCAACTGGCTAGACTGGGGTGGCGTCGCGACGCTCAGTGCCTACTCGCACCGCCCGGTGCCCGATCTCGATGCCATCGCCGCGGAGATCCGCACGACCTTTCCCCACCATGTCGAGCTTCTGGAAACCGCGCTGACCTACAAGGAAATCGGGCGCTTCTGCTTCGTGCATGCCGGCATCCGGCCGGGGGTGGAGCTCATCCGGCAGACGGATTACGACCTGCGCTGGATCCGGGCCGGCTTTCTCGATCATACCGAGTTCTTCGGCCACATGGTCCTGCACGGACATACGATCACGGCCTCGCTGCGGCCGGAAATCCACGTCAACCGCATCGCGCTGGACACCGGCGCCTATCGATCCGGCCGGCTGACCGCCGCCGTGATCCGCGACGACGCACTGTCCCATTTCGTCTCGACCGAGGTGTCCCAAGAGGGCGCAATCCAGGTCGGCACTTGGCGCCCCTGACGGGCGATTGACAGATCCGATTGCTCGGTCTACATGGGATATGCGACGTGTATATGGCGATGCAGGATCGAAGGGTTTTCCCCATGGAACAGGGTGCCGTCTTCCAGAGCAATCGAAGCCAGGCGATAAGGCTGCCCAAGGCGGTCGCCCTGCCGGAAGACGTCAAGCGCGTCGATATCGTCGCGCTGGGGCGCACCCGCATCATCGCGCCGGCGGGCGAGGTCTGGGACAGCTGGTTCGAGGGCCCGGCTGCGACGGCCGACTTCATGGACGACCGGGACCAGCCGGCGCCGCAGGAGCGCGAGGCCTTCTAATGCTTCGCTACATGCTGGACACGAATATCTGCATCTACGCCATTAAGAACCGGCCACCGGCCGTGCGGGAGGCGTTCAACCGCCACTCCGGCCAGCTGTGCATCAGCGCGGTGACCCTGATGGAGCTCCTCTACGGGGCCGAGAAATCGGCAAGCCCCGACTCCAATCTTGCGGTGGTCGAAGGCTTTGCCGCGCGTCTCGACGTGCTGCCCTATGACGACAGGGCGGCCGGCCACACAGGGGAGCTGCGCGCCGGACTCGCCCGCGCGGGAACGCCGATCGGACCCTACGACCAGCTGATTGCCGGCCATGCCCGCGCCCGCGGCCTCATCGTCATCACCAACAACCGGCGCGAATTCGACCGGGTGCCCGGCCTGCGTGTCGAGGACTGGACCGGATAGGCGGCTCCGGCCACCTCAGCGCGAGCTCGCCCCCTTTGCCCGTTCCCTGGGCCTGTGCGCGAGCATCCAACGGTTGCCATCGGCCAGCTGCACCTGTTTCTGCCGTGCCGTCAGGGTGAAATGGTCCCTGCTGAGCGCGCCGGCCGGCAGCATGTGGTCGGCCGTGGCCAAGGCGAGCGCCCCGTCCTTCGAGGTCGACGATACCCGTCAGGAATTTCCGCCGGCTTGCCTGCTTCTTCAGGAGCCGCTGGCCCAGCGCGCCGTCGGTGAGGTCGACGCGGGCGGCCACGTCGCTGGGCATCCGTCCTTCCTGCAGCCGGATCCAGGCGGTCTCGTTCCGCTCGTCGGCATTGAGCCACGCCTCGAAGGATCGGGCCCTGCTCTCGGACATGCCGCCCGAGGACATTTCGATTATCTATTTGATCGCGATTTCCGCCCGGTGGTCATCCAGTTGCTGCAACATGCGTGTCCCCGCCATTCCTAGCTCGCGCCGGCGAGATAGGCCGCACGCATGCCCTGGACGAGATATTTGCGCACCACGCTCACCGAGACGTTCAGCGCCTTGGCCACGTAGGCATGGCACGCGCCCGATCTGGCTTATGACGAAGCCGGCGCGCGCCTTCGGCGATAGCGTTGCGAGCATGGCTTCGATCGCCTGCAGCGCTTGCAAGACAATCAGCCTGTCCTCGGCCGAACTGTCATCGCCTCGGGAAGGTTGGCGAGTTCCGCCTCGTAGGCGCGCTGCAGATCGTTGCGCCGGCGCGCATCGTAGATTAGCCGGCGGACAATCGTTGTCATCATCGCCCGCGGTTCGCGCACCGCAGCGATATGCGGCATCCTCAGCATGACGAGGAACACATCGGATGCGACATCCTCGGCGGAGTGGACGGTCCAGCGCTGGCGGCCGAGCCAGCGCGTCAACCAGCCCTGATGATCCCGGAAGACGCGATTCATAACAACGCGGCGACCGCCCGGCGTGCCGCGCTGGCAGACGGGCCGGGCATGCCCACGGGCCGGGTGAGAGCCTGAAAGACGAAGGGCCTGGAGGACGGGAGAGGCAGGCGCGATGGAGGCGCACTGTCGGCGCGCTGCAGGTAGCGGCGCGGGCCTGCCGCGCACCGGTCGGCTGGGAGTGAAAGGTCGCACCGCCGGTCGTCTCCTGTGGCCGCGATCTCGGTGAAAGTGCGACCCCCGGTCTCAGGTCGCGGCGGGGACGAACATCTCTTCGCGGAGCCAGCGATGGATCCCGGCCGGGCCGGCGACGATCGAGCCCTCTCCGGGCCTTTTGCCGAAGAGGTCGGTCACGTGGGCTCCGGCTTCCTCCGCCACGAGCTTGCCGGCTGCATAGTCGTAATAGCTGAGGCCGTCCTCGAAATAGCCGTCGAGCCGTCCCGCGCCGATATAGGCGAGGTCGAGCGCGGCCGATCCGAGACGGCGCACGCCCGCGGTCATGTCGGCCACCCGGTCGAGCCCCTTGAAGAACGCCTCGCGGCCGATCGCCTTCAACTGGCCCCGCACCGGCAGGGACAAGGAGAGGATGGCATCCTGCGGTTTCTTTTCGCGCAGGCGCGGCAGCGGTACGCCGTTCAGCCGGGCTCCCGCGCCGCGAATGGCGGTGAACATCTCCTGGCGTAGGGGATCGTAGACGACGCCCAGGATTTCGCCGTCACCGTCGCAAAGCGCGATGCTGACCGCGAAATAGGGAATGCCCCAGATGAAGTTGCTCGTCCCGTCGAGCGGATCGACCACCCAGCGGCGCTCGGCCTCCGCCTGCCGCGTTCCCGTTTCCTCGCCGAGGAAACCGTAGGCATCGCCGGCCGTGGCCAGAACCGCCGCGATCGCCTCCTCGGCCGCGAGATCCGCCTGTGAGGCATAGTCGCCGAGAGCCTTCTGCCGGACGGCGTCGTCGCGCATCTTGCCGAAGTGGGCGTCGAGCACCTCGCCGCCGGCAAGGGCTGCCGCGCGCGCAAGATCGAGAAGGGCGTCCGGGGAAAGCTCGGTCATGGGTCAGGCCTCTGCAGGAAGGAAGGTCACGGTCTCGATCTCGACGCCGACGCGTGACCCGAGGTCGAGCGCGTTGCGGGTCTCCACGGAGATCAGGGGCGAGGACGGCGAGACGCGCAGGTTGTGGGACCATGCCTTGCCCATATAGCGTCGGTCCTCGACAACCGCATCGACGAGGCCCTGGCCGGCCGCGATGATGCGCAACTGCTCGGGGCGCACGACCAGCGTTCCGGGTCCGCGGTGCGGCCTGTCCGTCATCGGCAGGCGCAGACCGTCGGCCAGACGCAAGCCGTCCGCGTCGAACGTGCCCTCGAGAAAATTGGCGCTGCCGACGAATTCGGCGACGAAGCGGTTGGCGGGCCTGGCATAGATCGTTTCGGGATCGGCCAGCTGCTGGACGATGCCGTGCTGCATCACGGCGATCCGGTCCGACATCTCCAGCGCCTCTTCCTGGTCGTGCGTCACATAGATCGCGGTCAGGCCCAGGCGCTTCTGCAGCGCGCGCATCTCGTGGCGCAGCGAAACGCGCAGGCGCGCATCGAGATTGGACATGGGCTCGTCCATCAGCAGGAGCGGCGGATCGATGACGAGGGCGCGGGCAAGGGCGATGCGCTGCTGCATGCCGCCGCTCATTTCCGCCGGGTAGCGCGTTTCGACCCCCTGCAGCTCGACCTGTGCAAGCGCTGCGCGCACGCGTTCGGCAACCGCGTCGCGCGGCACCTTCCGCAGCTTCAGGCCGTAGGCGACGTTGTCGAACACGGTCTTATTGGGCCACAGCGCATAGTTCTGGAACACGAAACCGATGTTGCGATCCCAGGCGGGAAGCGCGCTGACATCCTGTCCGTTGAAGAGGATCCGGCCGCCATTGATCGGGTGGAAGCCGGCGATGGCGCGCAGCAGCGTTGTCTTCCCGCAGCCCGATGGGCCGAGCAGGGTAAAGAACTCGCCGGGCTTGATCGTGAGGCTGATATCGCGGAGCACGGCATTCTGCCCGAACGTCTTGGAGACGCCGTCGATGACGACATTGCAGCCTTTCGCTTCGGCGTCTTGGATTGCGCTATGAGCCACCGGATTTTCCTTGGATTTGTCCGTACCGCACGATGAAATAGAGCGGGATGTAGATGATCAGCATGAGAAGGATGGTCTGTGCGGCCGAAACGCCGAAATCGGCATCGACGAGGGTGTTTTCGAATATCACCGCCGTCATCGGCTTCCACGGCGGCCTGTAGAGCACGATGGTGGAGGACAGCTCCGTCACGATGTGCAGGAAGGTCAGCGTCGCCCCCGTCACGGCCCCGGCCAGCACGAGCGGTGTCGTGATCGTCGCGAACACCCGCAGGGGCCGCGCGCCGAGGCTCAGCGCGGCCTCCTCCAGCGCCGGATGGACCCGGCGGAGCGCGGCCTCCGAGGCTTTCACGGTAAAGGGCAGGTTGCGGATGAGATAGGCGAGCGCGAGGATGAACCAGGTTCCGGTCAGCTGCACGGGCGCCTGGTTGAACATCATGATCAGCCCGATGCCGAGCACCGTGCCGGGGATGACATAGGGCATCATCACCGTGAAGCTGAGAAGCGGCGCGATCAGGCGGTAGCGCTTGCGGATGACCACATAGGCGATGCCGAGGCCGAGCAGGGTGGCGGCAAGGGTGCCCGCAAGCCCGAGCGACAGCGTCACCCAGGCCGGTCCCAGGCCGGAACGCAGCATCGTCGCATAGTTGGCGAGCGTGAAGTCCGCCCGCGGCAGCCCGACACGCCATTCCATGAAGCTCGAGACCAGCACGGTCAGATGCGGCGTGAAGGCCATCAGCAGGGCAAGCCCGACGGCGGCAAGGACGAGCGCATGGGCGGCCGGCGACAGCCGCTTGCGCGGGAGCGCCCGCGCGGCGACGACGGAAAAGCCGCGGCGGGCGAGATAAAGCTGTTGCGCCATGAGGAAGAGGCTGGACAGCGTGATGAGCACGACCGAGCCGGTGGCCGCAAGCGCCGGATTGCGTCCGGCCTCGCTGAGAAACGAGGTGTAGATCAGGACCGGCAGCGCATTGACGTCGAGGCCGATGATGCGCGGCGTGCCGAAATCTGACAGGGCCGCCATGGTGGCGAGATAGAGCCCGGTGATGATGCCGGGCAGCGCCAGCGGGATCTCGATCGAGAAGCGGACGCGCGCCGGGGCGGCGCCGAGGCTTTCCGCCGCCTCGATATGGCCGGCGTCGAGACTCTGGAACGAGCTGTGGCTGAGCAGGAAGATGATGGGGAAGACGAGCCAGGTGATGACCCAGATGACCCCGTGCAGGCCGACGATCGACACGTCGAGCCCGAGCGAGGTGGTGATAAGGCCGTTGCGGCCGAGAAGAAGACGCCAGGCATAGGCCCCGAGAAACGGCGGGGAAACCGAGGCCATCGTCACGAGAAAGACGATCGCCGTGCTGCCGGCGATCTGGTAGCGGGCCACGAGATAGGCAAGCGACACGCCGACCGCAGCCGCAAGGCCGGTGGACGTGAGCGCGATGACGAGGCTGTTGATCGTGGCCGACACGGTTTCCGAACGCGTGAAGAAGGCGAGATAGTGGACCGGCGACAGCGCGAGCGCCGTGTTCTCGAAGGTGATGTAGGCATTGGCGGCGTGGGAGAGGCGGATCACGCTGTCCGACTGCGGCTGAAGGTCGAGCGGCGCGAGCGTGTTGGTGCCGAAAAGGGTGCGGGGCGCCTGCTGGCTGAGGGTGAAGCGGGCGCCTCCGGCCGCCAGTTCCAGCGCGCCGGCCGCATCCCGGCGGCCTTCGAGCGGTTCTGTTCCGGTGATCAGCAGGGTGCGGTCGTCGGCGGCCGCCACCGTCAGGCCCGCTGCCGTCCCCAGCGTGATGGCCAGGCCCTCCGGGGTCTGCGCCACGCCGTAGCGGCTGGTCATTTCCGGGACGGCCTGCAGGCCGTCGCGATTGTGCAGCAGGGTGAAGCGGCCCCCTTCATCGAAGAGGGAGGCCGCCATCAGGCGGATCTGCGGAATGACGATGGTCACGCCGCAAAGCAGGAGCGCGACGATGGAGAAGATCAGCCATGTGTCGCGCAGCGGCCTCATTTTCCGCGGATCTCCTGGAACCGTGCGGTGACCACCGGGCGGGGGTCGACGGCGGAGACGATCGTGAGCGTCGCCATGTCGGGCAGGGCGGCCGGCGGCGTGATGTCCTTGCGGGCGGAGCGGCGGACCGTGGCGTCGCGGACGATCTCGTGCGCGGCTTTCGTGCCGAGGAAATCGATGAAGCTTTTCGCATCGTCGAGATGCTGCGCGCCCTTGACGATCGCCTGCGCATCGATCTGCCCGGTGACGGCATCGGTCGGGTAGATGATCGCGATCGGCAGACCCTGAGCCTTCCACTTGGCGCCCAGGTCCTCGTTGATCCAGCCGACCGCGGCTTCGCCGTCGCGCACGGCGTTGAACGCGTCGTCGGAGCCCGGCGCGATGCGGGCGTCCTTGGCGAGCTTGCCGATGAAGTCCCAACCGAAATTGCCGGCCAAAGCCGAGAGGATCGTATAGCCGGTGCCCGATTTGGCCGGGTCGGGGATGATCAGCCCGCCATCCTTGGCAAAGTCCGGTGACAGCAGGTCGGCCTGCGTCTTGGGAAGGGCGGCTGGCTCAACACGCTTGGTGCTGACGATGATCGGCTGCAGCAGAACGGTGAAGGGATGCCAGAGATGGTTGGGGTCGACCGTCACCATGTCGGCGTCCGACGCGCTCTCGTAAGGCTGGAAGAGAGCGGCGTTCTCTTCGAAGGTCTGGGTCGGGCCGCCCCACATGATGTCGGCGGAGCCGTTGCCGGCCTCTGCACGCAGCCGCTCGACGATTTCGCCGGTGCCGCCGCGCACGACGGTGACCTTGACGTCCGGATGCGCCTTGGCGAAGGCCTCGAGGATCGGGGCGGAGGTGGCCTCCCCGTGGGCGGTGTAGACCACGAGATCGCCGGCATGCGCGATGCTGAGGAGCGACGCCGACGCCAGTGCGCCTGCGACCAGATGCTGCAAGGTCCATTTCAACATGACAGTTCCCTTTTAAGTCACCGAGAAGGACGGCGGACAATTAATTCCATTAAGCGTACAATAAAGCAAGCCGTGCTGCGCGGTCAGCTACACGAGTTTTGCTGCAATTTCATGACATGCTTATGGATAATGTCGCGAGCACCTTGCTTGACAGCCGGCTGAGAACGACGATAAAATCCATGTTCCGTAGTAAACAGCGAGCACGTCGCATGACCCGCATGGGCAGCAATCATCCCTATTCGGGTCGATACAACCGTCGCCTTGTCTTCGACCTGATCCGGTCGGGCGGCGGGATCAGCCGGCGCGGTCTTGTCGAGCGGACCGGCCTGAAGCCGCAGACCATGTCCAACATCTGCAAGGATCTGATCGACCGCTCCCTCGTGGTGGAAACGATCCGTCAGGAAGGCGCGCGCGGCGCGCCGCAGAAGGAGTTGCGCATCCGCCCGGACGCGGGCTGCTCCCTCGGCATCCATATCGACCGGGATGGCCTTCTCGGCCTCGTCTGCGACCTTGCCGGCCGGGTTCTCGCGCGCGAGACCGCCCGGGCCTCGCTCGACGATCCCGCCGATACCGTCCGCGCCATGGCGGAGATGGCGACGCGGCTGCGCGGCGCCACCCCTGCGCCGGCCTGGGGCGTGGGTGTCGTCATGCCGACGCTGCAGGAGGCCGATTTCGAACATGCCGTGGGCCCGCCGGGCTGGGGTGCGTGGAACCGGTTTCCCGTCGCCGAAGCGATCGAGGCGGCCTGCGCGCTGCCTGCGATCATCGAGAACGACGCGACGGCGGCGGCGGTTGCCGAACTGCGCGCCGGGCGTGCGATGGGGCTGACCCACTATGTGCACATCTTTGCCGGCCATGGTCTGGGGGCCGGGATCATCGACGACGGCATGCCGCTCCAGGGCTACTGGAACAATGCCGGGGAGATCGGCCTCCTGACCTGGCCGACGGAGGCCGCGGGAGCAGTGCCGGGGACATCACCGGGAGCGGACGGGCTCGCGCCGACGCCCTTTTCCCCCGACGAGCTTGCGGCCCTGCTCGGCCGGGAAAGCCGGGAGCTTGCGGTGCCGGGCTGCCTCGAAGGGCTTTACGAAGCGCGCGACAGCATCCTGATGCACTGGCTCGACCTCAACGCGAAGCGCCTGCGCCTGCTGGTCTCGCTTCTCGAAAACATCCTCGATCCCCAGACCATCCTCGTCGGCGGTCATTTCCCGCCGGTGCTGATCGCGTCTCTGATCGACCGGGCCTATCCGCTCCTGCCGTCCGTCAGCGCACGAAGCGGGCGCGACAGGCCGCGCCTCTGCGCCGGCGCCCTCGGGCCGGACGCGTCCGCGGTCGGCGCTGCGATGCTGCCGGTCATCGCCCATGGCAGTCCGGATTTCCGCCGGCTGTCCTTCATGCGCGGGCGCAGCCGGACCCTCGACTTCGAGCGCCGCTTCGACCGCGTCGCCGGTGCCCCGACCGACGCCGACGCCGACCCCGCCCACGCAGAGCCCCTGTCCTGATCGTCTTTTCGAACTTTGCCGATGTCTGCCACGAGGTCTCCATGTCTTCCATCGATTGCCCGCCGCACCCCCCGTGGTGGCGATCCGGCAGGCGCATTCCGCCGACGAGGCGGCCATTCTCGACATCGGCCTGCGAACGGCGGACCGCGGTCATGACGCCACGGCGCTCTACGGCGATCCGCGGCTGCCCGGCCTCGTCTGGGCCCTTCCCTATGTCCGCCTTTGCCCTGATCATGCCTTCGTGCTGACCTGCGACGGCATCGTGATGGGCTATTGCGTCGCCACGCCGGACACGCGTGCCTTCGAGGATCGGCTGGCGGTGGCGTGGTGGCCGGCGCTGAAGCAGGAGCTGGCCGGTTTTGCACCCGGGAGTGTGGAGGACGACAAGGTCCTGCGCTATATCGGCGATCCCGAGCGGACGCCCGAAAGCGTGACCGAAGCCTACCCTGCCCATCTGCATATCAACGTCCTGCCGGCCCTGCAGAAAGGCGGCCACGGCTCGGCGCTCCTGCGCCACCAGCTGCAGGCGCTCGCGTTGTCGGGCGTGATCGGCGTGCATCTCGGCATCGACCCGCGCAATGCGGGCGTCGCCGCCTTTTACGCCCGGTTCGGCTTCGTCGAACGTCTGCGCACCCCGTCGATCATCATGGGCCGGACGCTGACGCCCTGGGGCCGACCGCCTGAACCCGACTGCCTGATGCCGTCATCCTCTGAGACATGGACGGTCATCGACGCTCGCGGCGCGCGCACCGCCCGTTGACAGCTGTCAACGGGCCGCAGGCCGAGTTGCCCCGGAGGACAATCTCAGCGGTGCGCATCCGACGCAGGGATTGTTTCGAAATCGAAATCGAACGGCCTATCCTCCACGACGGCCGCGACGATTGCCCGTGCGAGCGGGAGGGCGGCGGCGTCCCGGTCGATCGTCTGGAGCAGGGAAGCGACCACGAGGGCGGTGTCGATCCCTTCCACGGTTTCGTTCGCCAGCTCCTGGGTGACCGCCTGGCGGACCGTGCGGTCGCGGCCGAGACTGTGGCCGAGGCGGCTGTTGCGCCCGCCCCCGACGGTCACGTGGAGATCGCCAAGGCCGGCAAGGTCGAAGGCGGTGCGGCGCTGTCCGCCGATCCGCTCGCAGAGCGCGGCCATCTCCTGCACGGCCTGGGTGAAGGCCGCAGCGGTCGGGTTTTTCGACTGGCCGTCGGCCCGCTGCGTATCGGGATAGCGGGTCTGCATGGCGGACACGCCGATCGCAAAGAAGTTCTTGAGCGCCGCGCAGGCTTCGACCCCGGTCAGGTCGTCGGTGGCGGCAAGGCGGTAATAGGGCGTGCGCAATAGGGCGGCCACCCGTTCGGCCGCCGCTACCTCCCGCGCCGCATAGATGCTGGAGGTCGGCAGGCGAAGCGCAAGCTCGCGCGCGATGCAGGGCCCGCCGATGCCGATGAAGGTGCCGAGCCGGCCGATCCGCTCCGGCACGCTCTCCGCGAACGTAACGACGGCGCCGTCCCTGCGGTCGAGCCCCTTGGTCACGAAGGCGATCGTCGTCTCGCGGCGCAGCAGCCCGTTCAGCCGGTCGACGGCCCAGGCAATGCCGGGGCTGCTGACGCCGACGACGACGAGGTCGGCCTGATCCGCCTCGTCCGCCGTCAGGGCCTCGTCGGCCAGGACCCGGACGGATGCGGGCAGCGGCGCATCGAGCTTCGGATGCAGGCCCGATCCTGCCTGCATCTGCGCCACCGTCGCGGCATCGAGCGGCGTTCCGGCAAGAACGACCGCGTGCCCATTGTCGCTTGCCGGCACGGCAAGGGCCGTGCCCATGACGCCTGCGCCGAGGATGAGTATGTTCGCCATGCCCGGTCTCCTTCTGCCGATCGGCGGTGGACGCCTGTTTTCGCCGGGCCCGATGCCGGACCCGGAGTGGGGATGTTTCTTCCCGCGATGTGCGCCTTGCCCTGCTTGGCCTTGGCGGCGGGACAGGGTCTAGCGCATCATCGCGGCCACGTTGCCGCCATCGACCGTGAGGACCGCGCCGCTCGAGGTGCGGGCCTTGGCGAGATGCACGAAGGCAGCGGCCACGTCGGCGGCGGTGACCTCGCGGCGGACGAGGTTTGCCGAGAGATAGGCTTCCGGCGTCACGCCGCGCGCCTTGCTGCGGGCCGCCACCATCTCGTCGGTCATCAGGCCCGTACGGATACGGTCTGCATTGACGGCGTTGGAGGTGATGCCGGACGCGCCGTGCTCCACGGCATATTGCCGCATCAGCGCCATCAGGGCGGCCTTCGACGTTCCATAGGGGCCGAAATCCGCGCCGGGATTGACCGCCTGCTTGGAGACGTTGAAGACGAGCGCGCCGCCGGTCTTCTGTTGCTCCATCACCCGCACCACGGCCCGCGCCATGTAGTGATGTCCCCAGAAATTGAGGTCGAAGGCCTTGCGGAACGTGTCTTCCGACACGGTGAGGAGGCTGCCCTGGAAGGCGGCGCCGGCATTGGAAATGAGAATGTCGACCCCGCCGAAATGGGCGGCGACGGCCGCGACGGCCGCATCCACGCTTTGCGGATCGGTGACGTCGCACATGACGGGAAAGGCGCCGAGGCGCTTGGCTTCCCGTGCCAGACCCTCCGGCGCGATGTCGAAGAGCGCGATCTCCGCGCCTTCCGCCTTCAGCGCCTCGGCCACGGCCAGCCCGAGCCCGCTTGCGCCACCGGTGACGATGGCGATCTGCCGGGTCAGCGGCTTCTCGACCGATTTCGCCAGCTTCGCCTGCTCGAGCGACCAGTACTCGATATCGAAGAGATCGGTTTCCGACAGCGCCTCGAAGGCGTCGATCCCCTCGGCATTCGTGATCACGGCGATGGTCGCTTCGGCGACATCCGCCCCGACCAGCGCAGTCTTGCGGGCGGCTCCCGCGGCAAACAGGCCAACGCCCGCCACGTAGAACACGCGCGGCATCGGATCGAGCATGCGCTTGCCGCCGCCGACGCGGGCGTTGTTGCGCTCGAAATAGGCGGTGTAGTCGGCCTGGTAGGCCTTGACCGCCTCGGTCACCCTCTCGCCCCAGGCGTCGAGCCGGCCCGCTTCGGGCGCGGGCAAGGCGACGCCGAACCGCTTGATGTGGATGACGTGTTCGGGCGTGGCGTTCCCCCGTCGGACCAGCGACGACACGGTTTCGGCATTGCAGAAGTCGAGGATGGCCGCGTTGCTCCGATGCTCGAGCACGAACCGGCGGGGCGCACCTTCCATATCCGTCTTGAGGGCGATCGCGCCGCGGATGATCGGCGCGATCTCGGCCGCGGTGGCGATCTTCGGCGGCAGCGTCACGCCGAGGAACGGCTTGGAGCGTCCCCGGGCGATCCGCTGTTCCGCCGCATCGATCTTGGCGATCATGTCTTCGTAGCTCGTCCGCGGATCTTCCGACCAGGTGAAGATGCCGTGTTTGAGGAGAATCATCCCGTCGCCGCCGGGATTGGCCTTGAAGGCCGCGTCGCAGGCCTTGGCCAGGTCGAAGCCGGGCATGACATAGGGAACGATGATCGCATCGGGAAAGAGCTCGCGCACCAGCGCCTCTCCCTGCGGCTGGTTGGTCAGCGAAACGATGGCGTTGGCATGGGTGTGATCGATATGCTTGAACGGCAGCAGGCCGTGCAGGATCGCCTCGACCGACGGGTTCGGCGCGGAAGGATCGAGCAGCAGGCGGCGCTGGAGCATCACCATGTCGTCGTCCGACAGGGTCTCGAAG
Source organism: Rhizobium sp. Leaf384 (assembly GCF_001424065.1). GTDB lineage: Bacteria > Pseudomonadota > Alphaproteobacteria > Rhizobiales > Rhizobiaceae > Ferranicluibacter. The sequence goes on along the minus strand of NZ_LMQE01000005.1, from coordinate 317,866 downwards.
GCGACCATGGCCTTCAGCGGCGCGAGCCGGACGGCGGGCAGGCCCTGCGGTTCGATCGTGCCCATGTCCCAGCCGCTGCCCTTGACGCAGAGCACCTCAACCTCGGTGCCGTCCATTTCAGTAAAGACGGTCTTGACCGACGTGTTGCCGCCGCCATGCAGCACCAGCTCCGGATCCTGTCCCAGAAGGCGGGTAGTGTAGGTGCGGATGGCGAGGTCGCGGTTGATGCTCTTGGCGACATAGGCATCGACGACGCTCTTGAATTCGGTGTCCGACCAGCGGGATTTCATGATGACGATCCTTTCTGCGCCGGCACGTTCGGGAAGGCCGGCAGGGTAGGGAAGGGGGGAGGCGCACCAGCGGCAGCATCGGATGCCGTGTCGGGTTCTGGAGCGATCCGGAGCGCTCCGGCGCCGGTGCTGAATGTCCTAGAGGCGCGCCTCCGTTTCGGCGTTGAACACGTGGACCTTGGACGGCGGGATGGACAGGCGCACCGCGTCGCCCTCGGCAAAGCGGGCGGCCTTGTCGACCGACACGACGAAGCGTCCGTCAGGCCCGTCGCAAAAGAGTTGGGCATCATGGCCGAGCCGTTCCACGAGGACCGATCTTGCCGCCAGGGGCCCCTGGGCATCGACCACGACATCCGTCGGGCGCAGCCCGATGACCACCTTGTCGCCGGGTTTCGCGGTCGTCGTCGTCTCCAGCGCCACCCGTCCGGTCGCCGTGTCGACGGCTGGCATGCCGTCGGCCACGACGACCGTTCCGGGGAGGAAATTGATGGCGGAGGCGCCGATGAAGTCGGCGACGTATTTGCTGGCCGGGCGGTCATAGACCTCGTCAGGCGAGCCGATCTGCTCGATCTTCCCGCCCCGCATCACGACGATCTTGTCGGCCATGGTCATGGCCTCGATCTGGTCGTGCGTCACGTAGATGGTGGTGGTCTTCAACCGGTTGTGCAGCTGCCGGATCTCGGTGCGCATATGGGCGCGCAGCTTGGCGTCAAGGTTGGACAGCGGCTCGTCGAACAGGAACACGGCCGCCTCGCGCACCATCGCCCGCCCCATGGCGACGCGCTGGCGCTGCCCGCCGGAGAGCTCCTTCGGGTACCGGTCGAGATAGGGCGTGAGGTTCAGCGTCTCGGCGGCCCATGCCACCCGGCGATTGATCTCGGCCGGCGCCACCTTGGCCACCTCGAGGCTGAAGGCGATGTTGTCGTAGACCTTCATCGTGGGATAGAGCGCGTAGTTCTGGAACACCATGGCGATGTTGCGGTCCCGGGGATGCAGGGTGTTGACGCGGTTTCCGTCGATCAGAAGATCGCCCTCGCTGACGCTTTCGAGACCCGCCGTCATGCGCAGGAGGGTCGTCTTGCCGCAACCGGACGGACCGAGCAGGACCACGAAATCCTGGTCGGCGATCTGGAAGGAGATGTCGCGCATGATCGTGAAGGCGCCGAAGGACTTGCCTATGCGCTGGTATTCGACGGTCGCCATTGAATATGCTCCATTGTGTCGCGTGCCGTGGGTGGACGGCGTCGGTTCAGTAGGCCTGCTGCGTCGGCGTGATGACGATTTCCTGGACGATGGCGCGTTGCGGCAGCGCATAGGCGTCGAGGATCAGGCCGGCCACGATGTCGGCGGAAATGCCGCCGCCGATGGCCGCCTTGTTGGACCTGTAGGCCTCGAGCGTCCGGGGATCGTTGACATGGTCCAGCACCTCGGTATCGACGATGCCGGGGGAAACGACGACCACGCGGACATTGTGGGGCGCGAGATAGCCGCGCAGGCTTTCCGATACCGCATGAACGAAGAACTTGGTGCCGCAGTAGACGGTGTGATCCGGATAGACCTTGCGGCCGGCGATCGAACTCATCATGACGAGCGTGCCGTGCCGGCGTCCGATCATGCCGGACAGCACCGCGTGCACGCTGTTCATCACACCCTTGGTGTTGATGTCGATCATCTCGTCCCATTCTTCGGGGTTCTGCGCGGCGATGTCGCCGAGCCGGGCGATGCCGGCATTGGCAAACATCAGATCGACCGGGCCGTACTCGGCTTCGGCATCGGCGACGGCAGCCGCGATGGCCGCGCGATCGCGAACGTCCACCTTGCGCAACACGGCGCGGGGAAGGCCGAGCGCCGCCAGCCGGTCGAGCCTGCGCGCCATCAGGAGCAGCGGGTGGCCGGCGTCCGAAAAGGCGCGGGCCACGGCCTCGCCGATCCCCGAACTGGCGCCGGTAATGGCGATCAAGGGTTTGGTGTCCATCGTTTCCTCCAGTGTGTCCTCGTCAGCGGCGGCCCGTCCCGGAGGTCGCGGCGAGACCGCGACCTCCGGGCTTTCGGGGTCCGATGATGTGGCCAGGGTCCCTGGCCGGTTTCAGCGCGCGGTTCAGCCCTTGAGGACCGCTGCGACCTGCGTACCGATGTCGTCGAGCGCTTCCTTGGACGAGCCGTAGCTGCCCGCGAAATACTTGCCGAGCGCCACGGGGATCGTGTCGGAGGAGATCTGCGCCCATTCCGGCAGGTCCGGCTCGGAGCCCATGTATTCGGCGATCGTCTCGCGCACGACAGGCAGGTGGCGGGTGGTGCCGGCACCGACGCGGGCATGGCTCTTGACGCGCGGATCGTCGTAGACGCTCGCGCGTGTGGGGCCGGTGCCGCCGCCGAGCGTCGTCACCAGCGCCTGCGTATCGGCGCAGGTCGCCCACTGCATGAACAGCCAGGCGGCATCCGGGTTCTTGGAGTAGCGCGACACCGCGAGCGACGAGCCGCCCTGGTGGCCGACGCCGGGGATCTCGCCGTACCCGCATTCCTCGGGCTTGCGCAGCGCGATCGGCTGCGGCGGAATGACGGCCTCGCAGAGACCGGACACCTTGGTCTGCGTGGGGTCGTCGAAGAACGGAAAGAACTCGCCCCAGGACAGCATGGACGCTGCGACGCCCTGCGCCACCGCCTGGCCCTGACCGTCCCAGGTCCACTGGTTGACGCCCGGCGGCATGATGTCGCGGAGCTTCGTGTAGTAGTCGAGAGCGGCGATACCGCGCTCGTCATTGCCGGAAAACACCTTGTCCGGATTGAAGATCGATCCGCCATGGCCCCAAAGCATCGCGGTCCATTCGCATTCCAGCGCGTAGTGGCCGGACTTCATCTGCCCGGCATAGCCGAAGGTGGTGGGGCCCATCTCCTTCGTGATCGCGGCAGAGTTCGTATAGAGCTCGTCGAAGGTCGTCGGTGCCTTGAGGCCGAGCTTCTCGTAGATGTCGCGACGGTAGATCATGATGAAGATCGGAATGTCGTAGGGCACGCCGACCCAGCGATCCTCGTATTTGGAAATGCCGTCGACCAGGGCCGGCAGGAAGTCGTCGATATTGTAGTTGGGCATGGCAAGGTCCGCCTTCGCCTTGATCTGCTCGCGCGGATCAAAGACGTCCTGGCTGAAGGACGCCGCCCAGCTCTGGTCGATGTAGTAGAGGTCGTAGGTGCCGAGCGAGGACGCCACATCCAGCGTCATCTTCTGGAGAACCTGCTCGAGCGGCAGGACCTCGATCTCGACCTTGATGCCGGTCGCCTCCTCGAAATATTTCTTGAGCTGGGAGTTGATCGCGTTCGACGGGGGCGTCGATTCCGTCGCGAATTTCAGCGTGGTCCCGGCAAAGGGCTTGCCGACGTCCTTGAGCCAGGCCATCACCTCGGCCGAAGGCTGCATCTCCTCCTGCGCCACGGCCTTGTTGAGCATGAAGGGGCGGCTGCCCATGCCCATGCCGAGGGCGGCTGCCCCCAGGCCGAGCTTGCTGGTCGCCCGCAGGAAGGCGCGCCGGTCCATCTGGCCTTTCACGAAGCGGTCGGTGATCGACGCCAGATATGATTTTCTATCGCTCTCTTTCACTGTTCTCTCCTCCAGTATCCGCTGCCGGAATTGACGGCGGAAGTCGTTGATCGAACGGCAGGCCCTCCCGGCCCGCCGCAGTCATTGCTTCAGCGAGCCCATGGTCAGGCCCCGCACCAGATGGCGCTGGACCAGAAGGACGACGAAGAAGGCAGGCACGATCGCAGCGGCGCCAAGGGCGGCCATGTTGCCCCAGGCGGTTCCGATCGAAGTCACGAAGGTGGACGACACCACGGGCACGGTCTTCAGGCCCGTCTGGGTGAGCGTGAGGACGAACAGAAATTCCGTCCACGAGAAGATGAAGCAGAGCACGGCCGTGGCCGCGATCCCGCCTTTCGCCATCGGCAGCACGACGCGCCGGAAGATCGTCCAGCGGGATGCTCCGTCGAGGAGCGCGCTCTCGTCGATCTCGGCCGGGATATCGTCGAAGAAGCTCTTCAGGAGCAGCACCGCCAGCGGCAGGTTCATGAGCCCGTGGATCAGGATCACGCCGATATAGGTGTCGAGCAGGTTGAACTGCTTGAAGATGAAGAACATCGGGATGGCGACGGCCACCGGCGGCATCATGCGCGTCGACAGCACCCAGTTGACGAATTCGTGGCGTCCGCGGAAATGCATCCGCGACAGCGCATAGGCGGCGAAGGTCGCAACCGTGATGGCGAGCACGGTCGACATCGACGCGACGACGATCGAATCCCACAGCCGCGGCGCCATGTAGAAGTTGCCGCCGCCCGGAGCCACGGCCTCCTGCCGGGCAAAGCCGAAGGACACGCCGAAGACCTGCTCGAAATTGCGCATCGTCGGCTGGAAGTCGAAGATGATCGGCGGCCAGTTGAAGATGTCCTTGGAATCGCGGAACGCGACCGAGGTCCAGAAATAGATCGGAAAGAAGAAGGCGCCGACGACCAGCCAGCCGGCGATGGTGCGAAGGGTGCGGACGAGCTTGCTCTGATGCATGTTACCACCTGACCTTCGCGACACGGATGAAGAGGTTGGCCAGGACCATGACGATCACGAGGCTCGTCAGGCTGAGCGTTGCGCCATAGCCCCATTTGAGAAACGAGAAGGTCTGCTGCCAGGCGTAGAGGCTGACCGTGTAGGTCGCCGTTCCCGGTCCGCCCGAGGTCATGACGAAGACGTAATCGAACACCCGGAAGAGATCGATGCCGCGCAGCAGGACCGCGACCGCGATCACCCGCGACATCATCGGCAGGGTCAGCCGGCGAAACATCTGGAACGCCGAGGCGCCGTCGATCGAGGCGGCCTCGTAGGGCTCCGCCGGCAGCGAGCGCAGGCCGGCCATGAAGATCAGCACCATGAACGGCGTCCACTGCCAGATTTCCGCGACGAGCACGCCGAGCAGGGCGAGCGAGGAGGTGCCGAGGATCGGCGTGGACTTGTCGAGCAGGCCGAGCTGCCCGAGGAAATAGGAGAGGACGCCGAACTGGGCGTCTTCCATCAGGAGGAACATCATGCCGGCGATGGCGGGCGGGATGACCAGCGTCATCGACAGGATGGCGCGCAGGGCGGCAAATCCCGGCAGCTCCGCATCGAGCAGCATCGCGATCGACATGCCGAGGATGATCTCGACCGTCAGCGCGATGACGAAATAGAGGAAGGTGACGCCGAGCGCCCCCCAGAACCGGCCGTCATTGACGAGCTGCACCCAGTTGGCCATGCCGACGAATTTGAGCGTTCTCTGCCGGGGAACGAATTCGTGGAAGCTGAGCCAGATATTGTAGAACAGCGGATAGATAGTGAAGACCACCAGCAGCGCAACGAGCGGCAGCAGCCAGGGCCACGGCGAGTCCGAGATCGCGATGCGTTTCACCTGTGCAATGGACATTGCGGTTCTTTCCTCCCAGAAAAACCGGCGCAGGCCGCGCCGCATGCTCGTCCCGTCTTCCCGGCCCTCAAGCCGGTTTCCGTCTTCCGCAGCCATTCTCCCGATGATGCGAAAGGCGGTCAGTGCGACCGGCGCGCGGCCGATCGGCGTTTGCTCTAGGGTTCGGCCGCGGCTGCCGTCGCCGCTGCGGTGTCGCTACCCGATGCCCGCGCGGCGCGTCGTATCTGCGCCATGAAGACATCGAGCGCGGCGATCTCTTCGGCTGTCATGCGCAATCCCGATTTGGTGCGACGCCAGACGATATCGGCGGCCACGCGGGCATACTCCCGGTCCATCAGGAACACGACCTCGCGTTCCGTCAGCGACCCGCCGAAGGCGCGCCCGAGATCGTCCGCGCGGCGCGCGGTGCCGAGGATGTCGCGCGCTTCCAGTCCGTAATGGCGCACGAGGCGGCGCGCCTCGCGTTCCGACAGGAAGCCGTAGGTCCGGCAGAGGTCGCGCACCACGTCGCCGGCCGTTCCGGCCTCGAAATCGCCGCCCGGCAGAGCCCGCGTCGCCGTCCAGCCGCGCTTTGCCGACATGCCAGGAAACACCGCGGCAAGCCTGTCGAGGGCATCTTCGGCAAGGCAGCGATAGGTCGTGATCTTGCCGCCGAACACGGACAGGAGCGGCGCACGACCGAACGAGGCCTGCGCTGCGGCATCCGGCAGAGGCCTAGATGCTGACCCTGAACCGGGCCCGGGTCCTGCCCCAGACCCGGGATCGAGGGACAGAACGTAGTCGCGCGTGGTCTCCTGCGCGGTCTCGGCGCCGTCGTCATAGAGGGACCGCACGCCGGAATAGGTCCAGACGACGTCCTCCTCGGTGATCGCACGCTTGAAGTAGGAGGAAACGGCGCGGACCAGATAGGCGATCTCCTCGGGCGTGGCGTGCACGTCGCGCGGATCGCCGCGATAGTCCTGATCGGTCGTGCCGATCAGCGTGAAGTCGTCCTCATAGGGAATGGCGAAGATGATCCGGCCGTCCGGATTCTGAAAGATGTAGCAGCGGTCGTGGTCGTAGAGTTTCCGCACGACGATGTGGGACCCCTGGACCAGCCGCGCGCGGCCCGCCGCATTCGCACCCGCCACGCCCGAGAGGAAGGTGTCGACCCAGGGGCCGGCGGCATTGACCAGGGCGCGGGCGCGAACCTCGCTCCGCTCGCCGGTCTCCTCGTCCTGAAGCGTCAGCCGCCAGTGGTCCGCCTCCCGCCGCGCGGCAACGCAGGCCGTTCGCACGCGGATATCGGCACCGTTCTCGGCGGCGTCGCGAACATTCAGCACGACGAGGCGGTTGTCCTGCACCCAGCAGTCGGAATACTCGAACCCGATGGCGGAGACGTCGCGCAGCGGCAACCCCACCGGGTCTGTGCGCAGGCGGCGGGTCACCGTTGCCGGCAGGCGCTTGCGGCCGCCCAGATGGTCGTAGAGGAAGAGCCCGAGACGCAGAAGCCAGGCGGGGCGCAGCCCCTTGCGGTGCGGCAGCACGAAGCGCAGCGGCCAGATGATGTGCGGCGCGATGGCCCAGAGCCGTTCGCGCTCCGCCAGCGCATGGCGCACCAGCCTGAAATCGTAATGTTCGAGGTAGCGCAGCCCGCCATGGATCAGCTTGGTCGAGGCCGACGAGGTGGCCGCACCGAGATCGCCGCGTTCGACCAGGAGCACCTTCAGGCCGCGACCGGCTGCATCCCGCGCGATGCCGGCGCCGTTGATGCCGCCGCCGACGATCGCAAGGTCGAGGACGGGCGCGTTCATGCCGCATCCCTCCGCGGGCGGGCCGTCAGGAGATGTTCGGCGACCTCCACGAAACCATGGCCGCCGCGCGCCGCGGTCACATAGGTCGGATCCGCCTCCATGCGCCCTTCGAACTGCAGCACGTTGGCGACGCCGCAGGCATGGGGAAAGAAGCCGAACATCGGGGCGTCGTTGGGGCTGTCGCCGACGAAGACGATCGCGTCCTGCTCCCGGTCGATGTCGATCCCGAGAATGTCGGCGGCAAAGCGGCGCGCCATGGTCAGCTTGTCGTAGGCGCCATACCATCCGTTCACATGGATGGAGGAAACCTTGGCGACGGCGCCCTCCTCTTCGAAGATGCTCTTGATGCGGTCCACGTCCGAGACGGCCAAAGGCGGGATGTCCTCGCACACATCGATGGCGAGGTCCGCCTCGCGGTAGAGCTGGTCGGCCGACAGGGCGGCGCCGGGCACCTCGCGCAGGATGCGCTGCTTGATGTGCTGCAGTCGTTCCCGGTCGTTTGCCCGTTGCTGATCGGCCACGGCGAAGACGCGGCGCATCCGGCGCATCGTCTCGTCATAGGCGAAATAGAAGGCGCCGTTTTCGCCGACCACGCCGGCGACCGGCCACATGCGGGCGATCATGTCGCACCATCCCGCGGGGCGACCGGTGATGGGGACCACCGCGATGCCCGCCGCCGTCAGCCGCTCCAGCGCGTCATAGGCGCAGGCGGGCAACCGGCCGTCATTGGTCAGCGTATCGTCGATGTCGGCGAAGATCACCCGGATCCGCGACGCAACCTCGACCGGCATGTCCAGGATCGGTCGCATCCGGTCAGGCCTCCCCGGCTGCGAAATCCTCGAGAATGCCGGCATCCGCCGCGACATCGAGGAAGGAATAGCGGTTGCGCATCTCGCGGCTGTGGACCACGGCCTCGCGATAGCGCGCGGTGGGCAGGCCGAGATCCGCGGCGGTCATCGGGCCGCCGGCGTCCGACAGAAGCGTCTCCATCTCGGTCACCGGCAGGGCGAAGGCGTCGAGCTCCGCCCGCAGCGTCGGCCAGAGCTCCGCAAACCGCTCGTTGATGCGGGCCGCGCCGTGCGCGTCGAAGATCTTGTCCTTCAGCTCGGCAAAGCACTGGGCCGCGATGTCGGGCCCCATGCGCCGGGCCATGTCGACCGGGTCGATGCGGGTCGGCCGGATCACCGGCGGTGTCTCGCTGTCGAGAAAATGCCGCTGCAGGCGGGCCATCGTCAGCGTGGCGACGCCGACCTGCTGGCCATGCAGCGTGCCGGGATGGTCGGCGCCGGCAAAGCAGTCGATGTAATGGGAGATCTGGTGTTCGCCCATGGAGCCGTGATTGGACATGCCGGTAAAGGAGACGCCGAGGCCGCAGAGCGTGAGGACGCGGTGGAGATAGCCGTTGGCGGCGATGTCGCCCTCGGCGATACCGGCGGCACGGGCGTTCAGCTCCGCTTCGTCCGTCTCCTGGATGATGTAGGGAACGCTCGAATAGAGCGTGGACAGAAGCCGGTGCGACATCCACCAGTCGACCTGCGCGACCGAGCGCACGAGGCAATCCGCAAAGCCCGCCGCCGAAAGATGGCGCGGTGCGGCAGCGCTGACGCCGAGATCAACGAAGAAGCCCGCCGGTCCCTGCGAGGGCAGCGACACCTTCAGGCCGCTGTCCAGGGTGATGGAGGCGGTGGTCGAGGTGTAGCCGTTCATCGAGGCTGCCGTGCCGAACACGGCGTAGCGCTTTCCGGCCTTGCCGGTGACGAACTTGACGAGATCGTTGATCGTGCCGGACCCGACCGCGACCACCGCATCGGCGCCCTGCAGCTTTTCGCCGAGCACCTGCGCCTGCGCCATGTCGGCATGGGGATGGTCGAGAACCACGGTTTCAACCGGCCCGAGCCGCCGCAGCGCGGTCGCGACGCGCGCGCCCATCGCGTCCCAGCTGTTGGTGTCCGTCACGACGGTGAAACGTTCCCCGAGGCCGAGGCCCGCAACGAGATCGGCTTCGGCACCGTCGAGGCTTTCGTCGATCACGATGGTTTCATAGGGAACGCTGGCGAGCTGGCCCGTCTCGGGATTGGTCCATCTGCCCGCGACGATATCGTCGATCAGGGCCGTCCAGCGGGCGCCCGAGCGCGGCGCCGTATCCATCGTTCGGTGCTCCATACCTGCAGGGCCTCCTCGCCTTTCGTTCAAATGACAACGGCTTGTGTCATATGTCAATACACAAGACAATGGAAGTTGACAAATGACAGCGCCAGCGTCAGATAGGGTATGGCCAAGGCAAAGACGTCAGATCGCATCGAGGTTGAAAAGGGCGCGCTCGTGCCCACGGAATTCGACGATTCCATCATGTGGGCGGCATGGCTCTATTATGCCGACCAGATGACGCAGAGCGAGATCGCCAAGCGGCTGAACGTCTCGCGCGCGACGATCGTCAATTATCTCCAGGAGGCGCGCGAGCGCGGGATCGTTTCTGTTCACATCAACCCGAAGGCCGGCAACCGCACGAGCGCCGCGCGTGCGCTCATGGACACGTTCGGGCTCGCCGGCGCCTTCGTCATTCCGGACGGGAACGAGCAGGCGCTCGTCCAGCGGCTCGGCGATGCCGGCGCGCGGGTTCTGGCGGACCAGATGGAAGACGGCGATACGATCGGCGTCGCCTGGGGGCGCACGGTGCTGGCGGTGGCCGACCAGATCGCCCTGACGCGGCCGGTGCGCAATCTCACGGTGGTGCAGGTGTCCGGCAGCTCGACCGGCGAGGCCGACTTCTCGCCGGAACTGTGCACGTCGATCCTGTCGAACCGTATCCATGCGCGCTGCGTCAACCTGCTGGCGCCAGCCGTGCTGTCGACCAAGGCCCTCAAGGCGCTGCTTCTGGCCGAACCCGTGCTCTTGAAGCAGATGGACCTTGTCCATTCGGCCAACCGGATCCTCTTCGGCGTCGGCGACATCGGGCCGAAAAGCACGGTGCGCCAGGCGGGGATCGGCGAGCCCGAGGAGATCGACGACTATGTGGCGCGGGGCGCCACGGCCGTGATCATCGGCCGCTTCATCGATGCCCATGGCGGCGCGGTCGGAGGCCCGCATGACGAGCGCATTGTCGGCATCACGCTCGACGAACTGAAGAACATACCGAGCCGGATCTGCGTGGCGGGCGGCCCGTCGAAGATCAGGGCGATCATCGCCACGCTCGAGGCGGGCTACGTCACGCATTTCATCACGGACATGGCGACCGCCGAAGCCCTGATCGCCGCGTCCGGCGCCGCCTGAGGCGGGCTTGACGCGCGACGGGTCCGCAGGCGCCGAACCGGACAGAGGATCCATGTCGATTTGAAACGCTGAGACGAGATGTGCGCGATCCGGGGGAGGAGACCCGGAGGGTGCGGACCGAGCCGACATCCTTCGGGCAAGGCATCTCATGGCAGAGGGAGGAGCACTGCATGCCTGATCGTGACCGTTTCGTCATCGGAATCGATTCGTCCACCCAGTCGGTCAAGGCGATCGCCTGGACGCCGGATGGCCGCTGCCATGCGGAGGGTCGCGCGCCGCTGACGATCAGCACGCCGAGCGCCGTGCGCGCCGAACAGAACGCCGAGGACTGGTGGACCGCGACCTGCACCGCCCTGCAGTCGCTGATGCGGCAGGTGGACCGCGACCGCATCGATGGCATCGCCATTTCCAACCAGCGGGAAACCATGGTGCTCGTCGATGCCGACGATCGGCCGCTTGCGCCGGCGACGCTCTGGCTCGACCGGCGCGCCCACGAGATCGTGCCGGTGCTGGCCGGCGAGCTCGGCGCCGACCGCCTGCATGCCATTTCCGGCAAGCCGGTGGATGTCATTCCCTGCGTCTACCGTCTGCGCTATTTCCGCGCGCATGAGCCTGCCCTTCTCGACGCGGCGGCGCGCATCCTCAGCGTTCACGATTTTCTCACGCTGAAGCTGACCGGCGCGGCCGCGGCCAGCTGGACGAGCGCGGATCCCTTCGGCATCCTCGACATCGCCAGCAAGACCTGGTCGCGCGAGATCCTCGACCACCTCGACATTCCCCCGAGCAAGCTTCCGGCGCTCCATGCGCCGGGATCCGCGATCGGGCAGGTCACCGCACACGCGGCGGCGGCAACGGGCCTTCGACCGGGCACGCCGGTCTTTGCAGGCGGCGGCGACGGCAATTGTGCGGGCCTCGGCGTCAACGCCATCCAGGAAGGAGCGGTCTATCTCAATCTCGGCACGGCGGTCGTCGGCGGCCTGTGGTCGGCAACGCCCGAACGCAGCAATTATTGGCGCACGCTGGTGTCCCCGAGCGGCGAGGGCTATCTGCTGGAAAGCTGCCAGCGCGGCGGCGCTTACTTCTTCAACTGGCTGCTCGACGCCTTTGCCGGCGGGCGGGGCGATCCCGGCATTTTCGAGCGGCTGGAATCCGAGGCGATCCGGCTTCCGGTCGGTTCGGACGGCGTCACCGTCTGTTCCTATCTCGTCGGCTGCATGGACCCGCACTGGGACGACACGGCGCGCGCGACCTTTTCCGGCATGGGGCCCGATACCGGCATCGGCCATCTCTACCGGGCGTCGATGGAGGCGATCACGCTCGAATTTGCGCGCTCGCTGGCCAAGATGCGCGAGAGCGGCGGCAAGGCCGACCGCCTCTTCGTCATCGGGGGCGGAGCGGAAAGCCGGCTCTGGCGCCGGATGGTGGCCGATGCGACGGGCCTGCCCGTCATCCGCAGCCTTTCCAACGAGGCGTCGGCACTTGGCGCCGGCATGTCGGCTGCGGTCGGCGCCGGCTGGTATGGCGGCTTCCGGGAGGCCGCCGATGCCATGACCCGCCTTGCCGAGGAAACCCCGCCCGATCTCGCCGCCCGCCCGCTCTGGGACGACCTCTCCGAACGGCAGGGCCGCTTGTACGCGGCGACCCGCCAGCAGACGGCGCCGACGCATTCCTGAGCCGGAAACGAGAGCCGGTCGTCTGGCGGACGGCCGGCTCTTCCCGGATCAACGTTGCCCGGATCAAACTTGTCCAGATCAACGTTGCCCAGTTCGACTTTCCGCTATCGAGGTTCTGCGGACCGGCGCGTCACCCCGCCGTTGCGATCGCGTCCAGACGGGCGAGCGTGTCGGCCGAAAGCGTGAGGTGGGCGGCCGCCAGGTTCTCGCGCAGATGGGTGCGGGAGGATGTGCCGGGGATGAGAAGGATGTTGGGCGCACGGGCAAGCAGCCAGGCGAGCGCCACCTGCATCGGGGTCGCGCTGAGGTCCGCCGCAACCGCGGTGAGCGTTGCCGACTGCAGGGGTGAGAAGCCGCCGAGCGGAAAGAAGGGCACATAGGCCGTGCCGGCCGCTGCGAGGTCGTCGATCAGCGCGTCGTCGCCGCGATGGGCGAGATTGTACTGGTTCTGCACGCAGACGATCTCGGCAATGCCGCGTCCCTCTGCGATCTGCGCCGGAGTGACGTTGGAGAGGCCGATATGGCGGATGAGGCCCTTTGCCTGGAGCTCCGCGAGCACGCCGAGCGGCGCTGCGATCGATCCTTCGGCCGGCCCGTGCACGTCGAACATGGCACGCAGGTTGACGACGGGCAGCGTCTCGAGCCCGAGATTCTCGAGGTTCTCGTGCACCGCCCTGGTCAGGTCTTCCCGCGAGAAGGCGGGATTCCAGGAGGCGTCCGCGCCGCGCACGGCGCCGACCTTGGTGACGATGACGAGACGATCCGGATAAGGATGGAGCGCTTCGCGAATGATCTGGTTGGTGATGTGCGGGCCGTAGAAATCGCTGGTGTCGATATGATCGACGCCGCTGTCCACCGCCTCCCGCAGGACCGCTATGGCTTCCGCGCGGTCGCGCGGCGGTCCGAAGACGCCCTTGCCGGCAAGCTGCATGGCGCCGTAGCCGAGACGCGAAACGGAGAGATCCCCGAGATGATAGGTGCCTGTCGTGTGGATATCGGTCATGGAACCCTCCTTGTGACGATGAGCATGAGATAGCGCCGGCGGCAGCGCTTGATAATCCGCGCCAATGCGCACAGGTTGTGCGGGCTGGCGGACAATCATGTCGGCGCAGACCTCGAAAGCGCGGTGCGTGAAAAGGATTCACGCACCGCGTTTCTACGTTTTTGTTTTGATGCATGTCGTTTCCCGAAACCGCTGCACACGTTCGGGCGACATGCAGGCGTGCAGGAGAAGGCGTGATCGAAAACGGAAGCTTCGAGATCGGAGATGTGAAGGCGTTCCTGCGGGTTGCCGCAGCCGGCGGTTTTCGCGAGGCGGCGCGTGTGTCCGGCAGCAGCGCGTCGGCGCTGAGCGATGCCGTTCGTCGTCTCGAAGCCCAGCTCGGCACCCGGCTTCTCAACCGGACGACACGCAGCGTGATGGCGACGGAGGCCGGCCGCGCGCTGATCGAGCGGGTCGACCCGGCCATGCGCGAGATCGATACGGCGCTCCGCCACGTCGTCGGCCTGGGGGAACGGCCGGCCGGGAGCCTGAAGCTCAATGTGCCGATGAGCGCGGCGCGACTGATTTTGCCGCAGATCGTCCCGGCCTTTCTGCAGGCCTATCCCGAGATCCGCCTGGAAATCATGACCGACGAGACCTTCGTCGACATCAACGCCGCCGGCTGCGATGCGGGGATCCGTTATGACGAGCGGCTGGAGCAGGACATGATCGCGGTGCCGATCGGCCCGCGCATCCAGCGTTTTGCAACGGCCGCCGCGCCTGCCTACCTCGCGGAGCGGGGGCGACCGGTGCATCCGCGCGATCTGCTGTCGCATGCCTGCATCCGCAGCCGCTTTGCCGGGCGGTCCGTCACACCCTGGGAGTTCGAGCGCGGCACCGAGACGGTCCGGGTCGATCCGGCAGCGCAGCTCGTCGTGCAGGCCGGCGGCGGCTCGGATCTTGGCGTTCTCGCTGCCGTTCAGGGTCTCGGGGTCGTTTCGCTTTTTGAGGGCTGGCTGCAGCCGTATTTCGACACGGGGGCGCTGGAGCCGGTTCTCGCGGACTGGTGGCCCAGCTTTCCGGGCCCTTTTCTCTACTATCCCGGCCGCCGCCTCGTGCCGAGCCCGCTGCGCGCCTTCATCGATTTCATCAAGGCGCGCCGCCATCAGGACGTGCCGGACGGACGATCGCCGACGGCGGTCTGACCCCCGTCGGCTGAGGGCCCGTTCAGGGGATGCGAGCGATGACCTTGATCTCGAAGTCGAAGCCGGCAAGCCAGGTGACGCCGATGGCGGTCCAGGCGGGATAGGGCTTCGTGCCCAGATATCGGTCCTTGATCGGCAGCACGGACGCCAGCTGGCGTTCGGGATCGGTGTGGAAGCTCGTGACGTCGAGCACGTCGTCAAAGGTGCAGCCGGCAGCGGCAAGCGTCGCCTTCAGATTTTCGAACGCCTGTTCGACCTGATCTGCGAAGTCCGGCTCCGGCGAGCCGTCGGCGCGACTGCCGACCTGGCCGGACACGAAGAGGAGATCGCCCGAGCGGATGGCGGCGGAATAGCCGTGCCGTTCGTAGAGCGCGTGGCGGTCGGCGGGAAAGATGGCCTTGCGGGTGGTCATGGCGTGATCCTCTTGGGGTTGCCGGGGTGGTGGCCGAAGCACACGGCTTCCGGACGCAACGAAATTCAGATACGCTGCGTATGCAGATACCTAATGGCATACGCTGCGTATGTCAATTACAGATACGTCTCGTATGTGAAAGAGGAACGGCATGGCGCGAACACGGGCGGAAACCATGGAGGAAAACCGGTCGAAGCTGATCGCCGCCGGACGTCGCGCCTTTGCCGAAAAGGGCTATGCGGCAGCGTCCATGGATGAGCTGACGGCGGAGGTCGGTCTCACGCGGGGCGCGCTCTATCACAATTTCGGCGACAAGAAGGGCCTGTTTGCGGCCGTCGTCGACCAGATCGACGGTGAAATGGCAGCGCGGGCGCGTGCGGCCGCCGCCGAGATGGGCGACGACTGGGCGGGTCTGCTGGCCGAGGGCACGGCCTATATCGAGATGTCGCTCGACCCGGAGGTGCAGCGCATCGTGCTTCTCGACGGGCCGGCGGTGCTGGGCGATCCGTCGCAATGGCCGAGCCAGGATACCTGTCTGCAGGTAACGCGACGCACGATCGAGCGACTGATCGAGGCTGGCACCGTCAAACCGGTCGATGCGGAGGCCGCCGCCCGGCTGATCAGCGGTGCTGCGCTCAATGCCGCGCTGTTCGTTGCTGCGAGCGACGACGCGGCCGGCAGGCTTCCCAAGGCGACCGAGGCGTTCCGGGCGCTGGCGACCGGGCTGCTCGCCGAGCCGCACCCGCGCTGAACGCGCATGCATGCCGCCCGAACGTGTGCAGCGGTTCGGGAAACGACATGCATCACAACAAGACCTTGAAGCGCGTTGCGTCGATCCTTTTTCACGCAGCGCGCTTTAGGCGGATCGCAGGTTCACCCGGTGTTCGCGCCAGACGGTGAAGAGCCCGGCGCCGACCACGATCATTGCGCCGATGATCATGTTTACCGTGATCGTCTCGCCGAAGAAGAGCACGGCCACACCGCCGCTGAACACAAGCTGCAGATAAGTCAGCGGCTGTACCTCGACGGCCGTCAGCAGGCTGTAGGCCTTGATCAGGAAATAATGGCTGCTGGCGCCGCAGATGCAGAGCGCGATCATCGCGGGCCAGTCGGCCGGCGCGATGGGCGTCCAGTAGAAGGGGCCGACGAAGGTTGCGGCAATGGCGCCGAACACGCTGGCATAGAGAACGCTCGTCATGGCGGAATCGTGCCGGCTCACCGCCCGGGTGGCGATGCTGTAGAAGCCATACATAAAGGCGGCTGCCAGCGGCACGAGGAGGCGGAGGTCGAACTGCACCGAGAGCGGATCGAGAATGACGAACACGCCGAACAGGCCGGCGAGCACCGCAAGGCCGCGACGCCAGCCGACCTTTTCTCCGAGCAGCGGCACGGACAGCACGGTGACGATCAGCGGCGTTGCCTGCAGGATGGCCTGGCTCATGGCAAGGCCGGCGGTGATGAGCGCGAAAACGACAACGACGACTTCGCCGACCAGAAGCACGCCCCGGAGAACCTGGAGAAGCGGCTGGCGGGTGACGAAGGCGCGTTTCAGTCCGCCGGGCGACATCGCCGCCATGAGCATGACGAAGACGGCAAAGGCCCAGAAGCGCACCATGACGATCATGATGGGCGGATATTTCTCGCCCAGCAGCTTGGAGAAGGCATCCTGTCCCGCAAAGATCGTGACGGCGAGGAGGACGTAGAGGTAGCCGCGGGTCTTAGAGGTCATGGGGATGGGGACACCCGGGGCGCCGGGACTGTCGAGGGCGCCCGGACTATTAGGGGCGCTGCGCCGATCGGGGGCATTGGAACGATCGGGGCCGCCGGGACGATCGGGACCGTCGGTACGTCTTGAATATCGGGCATGTCGGGCGTCATCCGGGCGTCGTTTCGGGCTGGAGGGGATCGGGCGTCAGATGGGTAAGCGTTTGCTTTCCACCTCGGTGCCCGTCTTCTGCCTAAGGCTTGTGCGGACGAACCGCAACGCCTTGTTGCGGCAAAACGGGGGCGACGCCCTCGGCGTCAGCGCAGGTTCGGAGCGCTCCAGCCCTTGGCCTCGTCCGTCCAGGCCTTGCCCGTGGCCTTGTCGAAGACGCAGAGCGTCTTGCCATGCGCGCCCTTCAGTGCCTTTTGCGGAAAGACGCCACTGACCAGCGTCACCACCTTGCCGAGCGTATCGTCGAACGCGACGATCTCGGAGACATGGGCGTGTTTCAACCCGCTTGCCGTCGCACAGGTTTCTGCGACCTTGAGGTTGAAGGCCGCCCAGGCGTCGTCGGACGAGGCATGGGCAAGGGTCGCGGTCATCAGGACGGGCAGGCTCAGGATCAGAAGGCGCATGGATGTTTTCCTCGATTCGACGGGATCATAGTGTGGAGGATGGTTGCCATTGTGGCAGCGCCGGCCCGCATGCGCCGTAAAGCCGCCCTGCCGAAATGCCGCCGGCGCGGTTAGCGAAGCACGCGTCCCTCTGCCGCGACCAGCCGCCCGCCCTTGAACACGCGTCGCCCTTTCGGCACCGAGACGACGGCGAGCGGCACGTGGTCCGTCGGAAGGGTGACGAAGTCGGCCCGCGCGCCGACTGCGATGCCGTAATCTTCGAGCCGCAGCGCCCTGGCGCCTGCGGCGGTGACCACGTCGAAGGCGGCGGAAAGCTCGGCATCCGTGTAGAAGCCGGAACGGTAGCCGATGATTTCGGCGCGGCGCAGCATGTCGCCGTCGCCATAGGGCCACCAGCTATCGCGGATGTTGTCGCTGCCGCCGAAGACGACGACCCCTTCGTCTCTCAGCAGCGCCACCGGCGGGAAGGCGTGGTTGCCGGGCGCGTTGGTCATGATCGCGATGCCGGCCTGCGCGATGCGGGCCGCCAGGCGGCGCGCCGCATCGGGTGGGAGGTCCCCGATCCCGTAGGCGTGGCTGATCGCGACATGCCCCTGCATGCCGAGCGCGACCGTGCGCGCGCAGATCTCCTCGATCGTAAAGGCACCGAGCGTGCCCGCTTCGTGAAGATGGATGTCGATATCGACGCCGTGCTTCTGCGCCAGGCCGAAGACGACGGCGAGATGGCCCTTCACGTCCCGGTCGAAGCTGGCGGGATCGAGCCCGCCGACGAGATCCGCGCCGAGCGCCAGCGCGGCGTCGAGCAGGTCCGGCGTGCCCGGGCTCTTGAGGATGCCGGATTGCGGAAAGGCCACGAGCTGGATGTCGATCAGGTCCCTGTAGTCTTCGCGCACGGCGAGGATCGTTTCCAGCGACGCCAGCCCGACGGAGCCATCGACCATGACATGGCTGCGCATCTGCAAGGAGCCCTGCTCGATGCAGAGATCGAGCTGGTCGCGCGCCCGGCGATCCATGGGGGCGGCCGAGGCCATGTTTTCGGCCTGGAAGGCCACCCGCTCCTTCACGTCGAAACCCTTGGTGCAGGGCCGATGCGGGATCCAGCGATCACCGTAGAAACTGGTGTCGAGGTGGATATGTCCCTCCACGAAGCCCGGGACCAGCAGCGCGCCGCCGATGTCGACGGTTTCGGCGCTGTCCGACGGCATGCCGGCCGGGGCGATCGCGACGATCCGCCCAGCGGTAACGGCGAGGTCGCAAAGCGTGCCGTCCATCAGCCGGGCATTGGTAAAGAGCGTGTCGGATCGGGTCATGTCGGACCTTTCAGGTGCAGCGTCGGGACGGGTCTCCGCCCTGGGGCATCGTCTCGCCTGCGTTGCGGAGAACGGCCTTCGTTACCCCGTCCGCAGGCTACGGCGCAAGACGCCCACCCGCGACTTGCCCCCGCCACTCGGCTCCGCCACGTGCCCCTCGCCGTTTGCCCCCCCACCACGTGCTCGGGCGCAATCGTCGGCATGTCCACGCGGCGCCGCACGGCGGGCCGAGGTTTGCGCCTCGATCGTCCATCGCGCGGGCAGCGCCCGGCCCGGTGAAACATCTCCCCCCTGCCGCATTCCCCCTTGCCGCATCTCGCCCCGCCGCATTTCCCCGGTGTCGCATCTCCTCAGGTGTCGGTAAAGCCGAAGGGCGCGGCGGTTCGGCGGAAGTCGTCGATGAGGATCTGGCGGCCGATCGGTGGCTCGGCGCGTGCCGTGCAGGTGGCCCGCTGGCAAAGGCGGCAGGTGATGCCGACCAGCGTTGGCGTGCGGTCGCTGTCGGGCCGGACGTAGACGAGGCGATCGGCATGCTGCGCGTCGCAGACCAGGGCCACGGCGCGATCGACCCGGGTGACGCCATGGGCGCCGCCACCGGCGCTGACCGTACGGGCGATGGAGAAGAAGCGCTGCCCGTCGGGAAATTCCAGCCACTGGGTGACGATTTCGCCCGGCCTGCGAAACACCTGATGCACGGTCCACAGCGGACAGCCCCCGCCCGAGGCCGAGACGGGAAAGCGGGCGGCGTCCAGGCGCTTTGAAACATTGCCGGCCGCATCGAGCCGGATGAAGAAGAAGGGCACCCGCTCCTGTCCCGGCTTCTGCAGCGTGGTCAGCCGGTGGGCCGTCTGCTCGAAGCTGGTGACGAACTGGCGGGACAGGGCGGCCAGATCGTAGCGCCGCGCTTCCACCGCTTTGGCAAAGGCGCTGTAGGGCATCAGAAGCGCCGCGGCGCCGTAGCTTGCCAGCGACCGGCGGGCCAGATTGGCGCTGGTTTCCGTCTGGAAATGCCCCTCGGCGACGGCATCGGCGATTTCCGTGCCGAATTCGAGATAGGCCAGCTGCTGGGCGAGCTGGAAATGCTGGCTTGCCATGTCGAGCGACTCGTCCAGCAGGATCTGCTTGCGGTGCAGATCGTGCCGCCGCAGCGCGTCCGACATGATGGCGGAGGGGAGGCGGCGGATGCGCAGGCCGTGGCGCTCGAGCAGGTATGGCGCAAGGCCGCCTCTCTCCGTCACCGTTGCCGAGAGCTTTTCCGCCACCGTGTCGAGGGTCGGGAAGCTGTTCCGGCGTGCGGCAAGAAAGCGACGCGTCGCGGCCACCGGATCGACCGCTTCGGACCTTTGTGCCCCCTGGCCGGGAAGGCGCTCGGCAAGCGCGATCTGCGCCTCGCGATAGGCGGTGTAAAGCCGCAACAAGGCCTCACTGAACCCCGGAAACCCGGTGGCCACCTCCGATGTCTCGGTTGCGGACAGGTCGATGTCGGCAAAGATCGGATCCTTCATCACGCTCTGCAGCCGGGCGGCATGCTCGGCACCGCCATCGCCGGCAAGATCGGCCAGATCGAACGTGTAGGCGCGCGCGAGCCGCAGCAGAACCTCCGCGGTGACAGGCCGGTGATTGCGCTCCATCAAGGCGACATAAGAGGCCGAGACCTCGAGGTCGGCCGCCATCTCCGCCTGTGTCAGCCCGAGATTGCGGCGCAGCCGCCGCAGACGCACGCCGACATACACCCCCTGCTTGTCTGCCACGGTGCCCCTCCATCCTTACAACATTACGAGCAAATTCTGTAATGCTTGACAAGTCTACACGGAAACGACGGACAGCTGCATGAGGGCTGCCGTACACAGGCTCCATCCGATGGAGGAGTATCCCGATGACCCCGATGAACCCGACGACCCCGACGACCACCAGACCCGACGCAAGAGAGATCGAAGCCCTGATCGCCGCCCATCCGCGCTGGAGCGGCATCACGCCTGACGCCGTCCTCCGGATGCGACGGCAGAACCAGTTCCGGACCGGACTCGACATCGCGCGCTACACCGCCGGCATCCTGCGCCGCGACATGGCGGCCTACGACGCCGATCCCGCCAACTACACCCAGTCGCTCGGCTGCTGGCACGGCTTCATCGCCCAGCAGAAGATGATCTCGGTCAAGAAGCACTTCGGGACGACGAAGGGGCGCTATCTCTATCTGTCCGGCTGGATGGTCGCGGCGCTGCGCTCCGAATTCGGCCCGCTGCCGGACCAGTCCATGCACGAAAAGACCAGCGTTCCCGCCCTGATCGCAGAACTCTACACATTCCTGCGGCAGGCCGATGCGCGCGAGCTCGGCATGCTGTTTCGCGATCTCGATGCGGCCCGCAGGGAAGGCGACATCGCCCGGGAGCGCCAGCTGCAGCACGCGGTCGAGACCTACCAGACCCATGTCGTTCCCGTCATCGCCGACATCGACGCCGGTTTCGGCAACGCCGAAGCGACCTATCTGCTGGCCAAGAAGATGATCGAGGCGGGCGCCTGCGCCCTGCAGATCGAAAACCAGGTGTCCGACGAGAAGCAGTGCGGCCACCAGGACGGCAAGGTCACGGTTCCCCACGAGGATTTCATCGCCAAGATCCGCGCCTGCCGCTACGCTTTCCTCGAACTGGGCATCGACGACGGCATCATCGTCGCCCGGACGGATTCGCTCGGCGCGGGCCTCACCAAGCAGATCGCCGTCAGCACGCGCGCCGGCGATATCGGCGACCTCTACAATTCCTACCTCGATTGCGACGAGGTCGCCGACCTCAGCTCTCAGAACGGCGATGTCATCCTCAACCGCGGCGGAAGGCTGATGCGCCCCAAGCGCCTGCCGTCCAATCTCTATCAGTTCCGCGAGGGAACAGGTGCGGATCGCTGCGTCCTCGATTGCATCACCGCGCTCCAGAACGGTGCCGACCTGTTGTGGATCGAGACGGAAAAGCCGGACATCGACCAGATCGCCGGCATGGTCGACCGTGTTCGCGCGGTCGTTCCCGATGCCAAGCTGGTCTACAACAACTCGCCCTCGTTCAACTGGACGCTGAACTTCCGCCAGCAGGTGTTCGACGCCTGGAGCCGAGAGGGCAGGGACATGACCGCCTATGATCGCGCCCGGCTGATGACCGTCGACTACGACGAGACGCCGCTCGGACGCGAGGCGGACGAGCGGATCCGCACCTTCCAGCGCGATGCCGCCGCACGCGCCGGCATCTTCCACCACCTGATCACGCTGCCGACCTACCACACGGCCGCCCTGTCGACGGACACTCTGGCAAAGGCCTATTTCGGCGAAGCCGGCATGCTCGGCTACGTCAAGGGCGTCCAGCGCCGGGAAATCCGCGAAGGGATCGCCTGCGTCAAGCACCAGAACATGGCCGGCTCCGACCTCGGCGACGACCACAAGGAATACTTCGCCGGCGACGCCGCCCTCAAGGCCGGCGGCTCGCACAACACGATGAACCAGTTCGCAGCCTGAGGGCGCAACGGGGGCCGCGGCGCCGCGTCTTGGCGCGCTGCCGCGTCCCCTCGTTTTAGGTCGGCCGTTATCGCTGCACGAGCCGAGGCCGACGTGTCGCAGGCACCATGAGCATCGTTTGCCCTCTTCCAAATAGGTAGCGTCGGCGCGCGCAGGCGCAGCGGCCCGGCCCTTCATGCCGTTATCCGTTCCGTCCGTCGAACGTCCGGCCCATCGTGTCGGAGAAGCCGCGGGCGCCGGCGGGGGTGATCGTCAGCGTCCGGCTGTTCGGCGTCCGCACCACCCAGCCGAGGGCAAGGGTGCGCGCCAGAAGGGCCGCGCCGATCTGGCCTGCGAGATGCGGCCGGCGCTCGCTCCAGTCGAGGCAGAGGCGGCAGAGCGGACGCGTCGATCGGCCGGTCGGGGCAAGATCGATGCCGAAGTCGCAGAAGAAGCGGTGGCCCGCGTCCGAGACAACGCCCATGCCGTCGGACCGGTGCAGGAAACCGCGCTGTTCGAGGGCGGCGGTGAGGTCGACGGCAAGACGGCCGGCCATGTGGTCGTAGCATGTCCTGGCCTGCCGCATGGCGGCGTCGCGCGGGCCGTGGCGCCGGGCCGGAAAGGCGGGCGGAGGCGGCGAAAGCGCCATGAGCCCCTCCAGGGCCTGTGCGACGGCGGCGGAGGCCAGCCGGAAATAGCGGTGGCGCCCCTGTCGCTCGGCGACGACCAGCCGGCCGTCGAGCAGCTTGGCAAGATGCCCGCTCGCCGTCTGCGGCGTGATGCCGGCCTGGGAGGCCAGCTCGCCGGCGGTCAGGGCATCTCCGCCGATTAGCGCGGCGAGCATGCTGGCGCGGGCCGGGTCACCCATGAGATGGGCCGATCGCGCGATCATGTTGCCGGTGGGATGGTCGATCATGGCGGAAGATTACCGCTTTGCCGGCCACGTGTCAGGCCCGGACGTTTCGGCGATCACCGAAGCGTCCGGGCCTGAAAACCTGTAAGGGTTCGTCCATCGCCATCAACGATCTGGACACGACATGCCCGTACCGCAGCCCCGCCTTGCCGTCAGCCTCTTGATGCTTCTGGCGCTCGCAACACTCTGGGGCGGCTCCTATACCTTCATCAAGATCGGCGTCGCCACGATCCCGCCGATCACGCTGATCGCCGCACGGACGATCCTTGCGGGCAGTCTGCTGTTCGTGGTTCTGCGCCTGCGCGGGCTGAGACTGCCGACGGACCGTCGCAACACCCGCCGTTTCCTCATCCAGGCGGCGCTGAACGCCGTCCTGCCCTTCACGCTCATTGCCTGGGCGGAGCAGCATGTGGATGCGGGGCTGGCCGTCATCCTCAACGCCCTGACGCCGGTCTTCGCCTTTCTGATCAACGCCATCGTCACGCGTCATGAAGCCGTGACCGGCCTGAAGCTGTTCGGCGTCGCCCTCGGGATCGGCGGCATCTGCCTCGTGGTCGGTCCGGCGGCCCTGACCGGCGTCGGCACGGATGTCGTCGCGCAGCTTGCCATCGTCCTTGCCGCGGTCGCCTATGGCGGCGCCGTCACGTTCGGGCGGACCTTCCGCGATCTCGACCCGATGATGCCGGCCGCGGGATCCCTGATCTGGGGCGGCGCGATCCTTCTGCCCGTCAGTCTCGTCATCGATCAGCCCTGGACGCTGGCGCCGGCCCCGTCGTCGATCGCGGCTCTCGTCGCCCTGTCCGTCTTTTCGACGGCCTTGGCCTTTGTCCTCTATTTCACGCTGCTGCAGAGGCTCGGCTCTGTCGGCACCACAGCCCAGGCCTATCTTCGCGTGCCGATCGGCGTCGGTATCGGGGTTCTCCTCCTGGGGGAAACGCCGAGTCCGAACGCGTTGCTCGGCCTGGTGTTCGTGGTGGCGAGCGTGATCGCCATGACGATGCCGCAGCGACGACAGGGTGCGTGAGAATGAGAGAGAGGCGCCACTCGCGTCCCCCGTCATTCCGCTTGTCTGAAGCGCGTCTCTGCCGTGCGCGCGGCGCGGCCCGTCCTGTTGCGGAGATCGCGTCTTTTTGCGGAACGGTGTCGGCGGCAGGGTCGGGCTCATACATGTCGCCCGAACGTGTGCAGCGGTTTCGGGAAACGACATGCATCACTACAAGACCTTCAAGCGCGTTGCGTGAATCCTTTTTCCCGCAACGCGCTTAGAATGCGATGTTCTCGCGGAAGATCGACGGAATCTCGATCAGCGCTTCCTTTGCCTTGCCCTGTTCGATGATCGAGAACACGGCGTCCAGCATGCTCTTCACGTCCTGGCGTACCATTTCGATGTCGTCGCCGAGGAGCGCGGCGAAGGGATCCCAGTCGAAGCAGCCGATGACGGGCGAGCGTGTGCCGTAGTGGCCCGAGCGCTTGATCCAGCGCATCACGCCTTCGAGCGATATGGTGGAGTTCACGAACATTCCGTTCGGAAGCGATCCTTCCGTTGCCGCCAGCGCGGCCAGCGAGGCCTCCGCCTTCTCCGGCGCATAGCCGCTCGCCAGGATATGGCTCTCGTCGACGGCCACGCCGATATCGGCATGGGCCGCGCGGAACCCGCGGATGCGTTCCCCCGTATTGTGGTCGCTGGCCCGTCCGCCGATGAACAGCAGCGGCTGGGCTTCTCCGAGCTTGATGCGGCTGTTCAGCATGATGCGGCGGGTCAGTTCGCGCGCGCCGGAGAAATTGTCCGAGATGATCGAGGGCGCCTTGGTGCCGGGCAGATCGAGGTTGAGACTGCCGACGCCTGCAGCCGTGCACAGGTCGCTGATACGGTCCGGATCGGTCGCGCCCGTCGAGACGAGCCATTCGACCTGATAGGACAGCATGGTCCGCGCCGCCTCCAGCTCCAGTTCGGGATCGCGACGCGTGCAGGTGATGATCGGAAACAGCCCGCGCTCGCGCGCCATCGTCTCGAAGGTCTCGACGATCGAGCCGAAATACCGATTGTCGTATTTCGGCACGNGACCTGGTAGGACAGCATGGTCCGCGCCGCCTCCACCTCCAGTTCGGGATCGCGGCGCGTGCAGGTGATGATCGGAAACAGCCCGCGCTCGCGCGCCATCGTCTCGAAGGTCTCGACGATCGAGCCGAAATACCGATTGTCGTATTTCGGCACGATCATCCCGATGATCTTGGACTTTTCCCGTCGCAGCAGGCTGGCCTGCATGTTGACCGCATAGCCCTGCTCGTCGGCCAGTGTGGTGATGCGCTCGGCCAGCTTGGCACTGATCCGACGCTTCTTCCATGTTCCGTTGAGGACCGCACTGACGGCGCTGGCCGACGTCCCGGCRAGCTCCGCCAGATCGTAGATCGTGGTCTTCTTCGCGGATTTTTCCTGATTCACGCCTGGCTCCATTCAAACCCACCTTGACAGCAAACCATCCCATGACAAACATGCTTCATCGATTGAGCAGACTTGCACACGGCCAGTGTGGTGATGCGCTCGGCCAGCTTGGCACTGATCCGACGCTTCTTCCATGTTCCGTTGAGGACCGCACTGACGGCGCTGGCCGACGTCCCGGCGAGCTCCGCCAGATCGTAGATCGTGGTCTTCTTCGCGGATTTTTCCTGATTCACGCTTGTCTCCATTCCGAACGCAGCTTGACACCAATTCCATCTCGTGACAAATATGCTCCATCGATTGAGCAAGCTTGCGCAATCGATGAATTGGTCGACTGGAGGGTCGGCCGGGTGAGGAGTCCCCTTTCGAGCGACGCGGGCGCCGGCCACAATGGTCCGGCGGCAAGCGCTATCGCGCCTGATGGCGCGACGCGTGCCGGCGAGCGGTGCGGCGGGGTCTTCGGTGATGCAGACGGATTCAAAAGGAGGAGACTATGACTATTCGCTCTACACTGCTGGTGTCGACCGCCGTCGCTGCCATGTTGTCAGGATCTGCCTTTGCACAGGAGGCCGCGACCGTCGCGTTCCTGATGCCGGACCAGGCGTCGACGCGCTACGAGAACCACGATTATCCCGGCTTCAAGGCCGAGATGGCCAAGCTTTGCGCGGCCTGCACCGTGATCTACCAGAATGCCAATGCCGACACCGCGCTGCAGCAGCAGCAGTTCAACTCGGTCATCGCGCAGGGGGCAAAGGTCATCGTCCTCGACCCCGTGGATTCGGCAGCGGCGGCCGCGCTTGTCGAAATCGCCCAGTCGCAGGACGTCAAGGTCATCGCCTATGACCGTCCGATCCCGGCCAAGCCGGCCAACTTCTACGTGTCCTTCGACAATGAAGGCATCGGCCACGCAATCGCTCAGTCGCTCGTCGCCCATCTGAAGAAGAGCGGCGTTGCCGAGGGTGCCGGCGTTCTGCAGATCAACGGTTCGCCGACGGATGCGGCGGCCGGCCTGATCCGGGACGGCATTCATCGCGGCCTGAAGGACTCCGGCTACAAGACGCTGGCCGAGTTCGACACACCGGAATGGGCGCCCCCGAAGGCGCAGGAGNATCGCTCAGTCGCTCGTCGCCCATCTGAAGAAGAGCGGCGTTGCCGAGGGTGCCGGCGTTCTGCAGATCAACGGTTCGCCGACGGATGCGGCGGCCGGCCTGATCCGGGACGGCATCCATCGCGGCCTGAAGGACTCCGGCTACAAGACGCTGGCCGAGTTYGACACRCCGGAATGGGCGCCCCCGAAGGCGCAGGAGTGGGCTGCTGGCCAGATCACCCGCTTCGGTGCYGACATCAAGGGCGTCGTTGCGGCCAATGACGGCACCGGCGGCGGCGCGATCGCGGCCTTCAAGGCAGCCGGCGTCAACCCCGTGCCCCCGGTGACCGGCAATGACGCGACCATCGCCGCGCTGCAGCTCATCATTTCGGGCGACCAGTACAACACGATCTCCAAGCCGTCGGAAATCGTGGCCGCGGCCGCCGCCAAGGTTGCCGTCCAGCTCCTGAAGGGCGAGACGCCGCAGGCCAAGACCACGCTGTAYGACACGCCCTCGGAGCTTTTCGTTCCCGCCGTCGTCACGGCCGAGAACATCAAGGCCGAGATCTTCGACAAGAAGATCCAGACCGCCGCCGAAGTCTGCACCGGCGAATATGCCGACGGCTGCGCCAAGCTCGGCATCAAGTAGNCTTTTCGTTCCCGCCGTCGTCACGGCCGAGAACATCAAGGCCGAGATCTTCGACAAGAAGATCCAGACCGCCGCCGAAGTCTGCACCGGCGAATATGCCGACGGCTGCGCCAAGCTCGGCATCAAGTAGGCCCCTCGAAGCAACCGGCCGGTCGAGCACCGCGCTTAACCGGCCGACCCTTCTCAATAGAGAGCGCGCAACATGTCTAACAGACAGACGGAAGGCCCTGTCACGGGCGGTCCTATCCTTCGCTTGACCAATATCTCAAAGAACTTCGGCGCGGTTTCCGCGCTGACCGATATCGACCTCGAGGTGAAGGCCGGCGAGGTCGTGGCGCTCGTCGGCGACAACGGCGCCGGAAAATCGACCCTGATCAAGGTTCTCGCCGGCGTGCACCAGCCGACGTCGGGGCAGATCGAGTTCTGCGGCAGGCCGGTCAGTCTCGACAGCCCCAGCCGGGCGCTGGAGCTCGGCATCGCACCAGCCGACGTCGGGGCAGATCGAGTTCTGCGGCAGGCCGGTCAGTCTCGACAGCCCCAGCCGGGCGCTGGAGCTCGGCATCGCCACGGTGTTCCAGGATCTGGCGCTTTGTGAAAATCTCGATGTCGTCGCCAATCTCTTTCTCGGCCACGAAGTGTCGCCATGGAGCCTCGACGAGGTGGCCATGGAAGTCCGCGCCTGGACGCTCCTCAAGGAGCTCGCGGCCCGTATCCCGTCGGTGCGCGAACCGATCGCGTCGCTCTCCGGTGGTCAGCGCCAGACCGTCGCCATCGCCCGTTCGCTGCTGCTCGATCCCAAGATCATCATGCTCGACGAGCCGACGGCGGCTCTCGGTGTGGCCCAGACGGCCGAGGTTCTCAATCTCATCGAGCGCGTGCGGGCGCGCGGGCTCGGCGTCATCATTATCAGCCACAATATGGAAGACGTGCGCGCCGTCGCCGATCGCATCGTCGTGTTGCGGCTGGGACGCAACAACGGTGTCTTCAGTCCCGATGCCTCCAATCACGAGCTTGTCGCCTCGATCACCGGCGCGACGGAAAACGCCGTGTCGCGCCGCATCGAACGCAAGTCCGACGTCACCCATACCAGCGGGAGCACCGCATGAGCCAGAACCCAACAGAAAAAGGCCCGGCGCTCGACCGCAGCGATGTCCGCGTCGTCCATGCCGAAGGTCTGTCGGGTGCCCTGCGCACCCTTGTCGGCCGCGTCAAATCCGGTGACCTCGGCATGCTGCCGGTCGCCATCGGCCTGATCGTCATCTCCACCGTCTTCAGCCTTCTGAATCCGATATTTCTCGCGCCGAACAACCTCGTCAACCTGCTGTTCGACTGCGCCACGGTCGGGATCATCTCGCTCGGCATCGTCTGCGTCCTCATCCTTCCGGTGACCTCGGCATGCTGCCGGTCGCCATCGGCCTGATCGTCATCTCCACCGTCTTCAGCCTTCTGAATCCGATATTTCTCGCGCCGAACAACCTCGTCAACCTGCTGTTCGACTGCGCCACGGTCGGGATCATCTCGCTCGGCATCGTCTGCGTCCTSATCCTGGGCGAGATCGACCTTTCCGTCGGTTCGATGAGCGGACTGGCCTCGGCCATCATCGGCGTTCTCTGGGTCAATTCCGGGCTGCCGCTSGYGGTTGCCATCGGCGCCGCCCTYGTCACCGGCGCTGTCGTCGGCGCGCTCTACGCCTTCATGTACAATCGGCTCGGCATGCCGAGCTTCGTGGCCACGCTTTCCGGCCTTCTCGCGCTGC
This sequence comes from Rhizobium sp. Leaf384, assembly GCF_001424065.1. Classification (GTDB taxonomy): domain Bacteria; phylum Pseudomonadota; class Alphaproteobacteria; order Rhizobiales; family Rhizobiaceae; genus Ferranicluibacter. The sequence goes on along the minus strand of NZ_LMQE01000005.1, from coordinate 288,830 downwards.
TCGGCCTGCAGCTCTATATCCTCGGGCCGACNCTACGCCTTCATGTACAATCGGCTCGGCATGCCGAGCTTCGTGGCCACGCTTTCCGGCCTTCTCGCGCTGCTCGGCCTGCAGCTCTATATCCTCGGGCCGACCGGCAGCATCAACCTTCCCTACGCTTCGCCGCTCGTCCGCTTCGGCCAGCTCCTCGTGATGCCCGGCTGGATGTCGACCCTGCTCGGTCTCGTGCCGGGTCTCGTCATGGTCGTCGTTGGCCTGTCCGTTCGAAAGCGCCGCGAGGCCGTCAACCTGTCATCCCAGCCGCTGAGCACGTTGTTCGTCAAGGCGGGCATCCTCACACTCCTGATTGAAGCGATCGTCTATTACCTCAACCTCGGGCGCGGCGTGCCGTGGATGTTCGGCCTCTTCGTGGCGCTGGTCATGGTGCTCAATTATGGCCTGACGCGCACTCAGTGGGGGCGGTCCATGTTCGCCGTCGGCGGCAACCGCGAAGCCGCAAGGCGCTCCGGCATCAACGTGCGCCGCATCTATACCAGCGCCTTCGTGCTCTGCTCCACCCTCGGCGCCCTCGGCGGGATCCTGTCGGCATCCCGCCTCGCATCGTCGAGCCAGCAGGCCGGCACCGGCGACGTCAACCTCAACGCCATCGCGGCCNACCCTCGGCGCCCTCGGCGGGATCCTGTCGGCATCCCGCCTCGCATCGTCGAGCCAGCAGGCCGGCACCGGCGACGTCAACCTCAACGCCATCGCGGCCGCCGTGATCGGCGGAACGAGCCTCTTCGGCGGACGCGGAAGCGCCTATTCCGCGCTGCTCGGCATCATCGTCATCCAGGCCATCTCCAACGGCCTGACCCTGCTCAACCTGAACTCGTCGCTGCGCTACATGATCACCGGCGCCGTGCTCGCCATTGCCGTGATCGTGGATTCGCTGGCGCGCCGCTCGCGCGTCAGCCACGGCCGCGCCTANCTCGTCGCTGCGCTACATGATCACCGGCGCCGTGCTCGCCATTGCCGTGATCGTGGATTCGCTGGCGCGCCGCTCGCGCGTCAGCCACGGCCGCGCCTAAGAAGAAACTGGAGAACCATCTGATGTCTGATGTCATGAACGGAAAAGTCGTCGCCATCACCGGTGCTGCCTCGGGCATTGGCCTCGCCTGCGCGCGAACGCTCATCGGCGAGGGAGCCACCGTCGTCCTGATCGACCGTGCCAAGGACAAGCTCGACACGCTCTGTGCGGAGTTGGGAGAGCGTGCCCAGCCGCTGGTCATCGACCTCATGGACGGCGCCGAGCTTTCCGGCATACTGCCGCGCATCCTCGAACTTGCCGGACGCCTTGATGTCTTCCACGCCAATGCCGGCGCCTATGTCGGCGGCGCGATCGCCGAGGGCGATCCCGATGCCTGGGACCGGATGCTGAACCTCAACATCAACGCCGCGTTCCGGTCGGTCCATGCGGTCCTGCCGCATATGATCGCCCAGAAGTCCGGCGACATCCTGTTCACGAGTTCGATCGNTGGGACCGGATGCTGAACCTCAACATCAACGCCGCGTTCCGGTCGGTCCATGCGGTCCTGCCGCATATGATCGCCCAGAAGTCCGGCGACATCCTGTTCACGAGTTCGATCGCCGGTGTCGTGCCGGTGATCTGGGAGCCGATCTACACCGCATCGAAGTTCGCCGTTCAGGCCTTCGTCCACGCGACACGCAGACAGGTCGCGCCGCACGGCGTTCGCGTCGGTGCGGTGCTGCCCGGTCCGGTGGTCACCGCGCTTCTCGACGACTGGCCGAAGGCGAAGATGGATGAAGCGCTGGCCAATGGCAGCCTGATGCAGCCGAAGGAGGTGGCCGATGCCGTGCTCTTCATGCTGTCGCGGCCGCGCAACATTACCATCCGCGATCTCGTGATCCTTCCAAACAGCGTCGATCTCTGATCGGCATCTGATCTGCCCGACAGCGACAACCACAGACGCAGCCAGAGACAAGACGATGACCCATATAGACAGCGCCGACATGAAGCCATTCCATCGATATGTCGTCGGTGTGGACGTGGGGACCGGCAGCGCGCGCGCAGGTGTATTCGACATGGAAGGACAGATGCTGGGCGTTGCCAAACAGGACATCACGCTGTTCCGCGGCGCCGGCGGAATGGTCGAGCAGTCGAGCACCGAAATCTGGTCCGCGGTCTGCGACGTGGTCCGCGGTGCCGTCGCCAACTCCGGCATCGACCCGGAACTGGTGATTGGCCTCGGCTTCGATGCGACGTGCTCGCTTGTGGTACTTGGGAACGAAGGCACGTCGCTTCCCGTCGGTCCATCGGAAGACCCTGAGCGTGACATCATTGTCTGGATGGACCATCGTGCCGTCGCGCAGGCGGAGCGTATCAACGCCGGCGGACACGACGTGCTGCGATATGTGGGCAACCGTATCTCCCCCGAAATGCAGACTCCAAAACTTCTTTGGTTGAGGGAGAACCGACCTGACATATTTGATGCCGCCTGGCAGTTCTTCGACCTAGCCGACTTCCTGACCTGGAAGGCTACCGGCAGCCTTGCCCGGTCCACCTGCACGGTCACCTGCAAATGGACCTATCTGGCGCACGAAAATCGTTGGGATCCCCGTTACTTTCGAGAGATCGGTCTCGACGTGCTGGCAGACGAAGGCTTCGCGCGGATCGGCACGGAGATCGTATCGCCCGGAACTCCACTCGCGGAGGGATTGTCGACGGAGGCGGCTCTCGCCTTCGGCCTTCGGACCGGCACCGCTGTCGCCGCGGGGATGATAGACGCTCACGCCGGGGGGATCGGCACTGTTGGTATTGACGGGGGGCCGCGCGCGAATCTAGGATATGTCTTCGGAACCTCCTCCTGCACGATGACCTCGACCACCGAGCCGGTCTTCGTTCCCGGCGTCTGGGGTCCCTACTTCTCCGCCATGGTGCCGGGGATGTGGTTGAACGAGGGCGGACAGAGCGCGGCCGGCTCGGCGATCGAGCATCTTCTCAGGTTTCATCCCGCGGCCGCGGCGGCGGAGCAGGAAGCGGCTGCCGCCGGTCTCTCTTTGCCTGTCCTCATCGCCGACGCGGCCGCCTCATGCGCGACATCGGCGTCACAGGCCGTGTTGCTCGCCGCTGGCCTGCACGTGGTTCCCGAGTTCCTCGGCAACCGCGCGCCGTTCGCCGATCCTCACGCCCGTGCCGTTATTTCCGGGCTCGGCATGGAGAACGACAAAGACAGTCTCATTGCGCTCTACATTGCCGGACTCTCCGGCATCGGCTACGGCTTGCGCCAGATCATCGACGCGCAGACACACGCCGGCGCTTCCGTGGACAGCGTGGTCATTAGCGGCGGAGCCGGCCAGCATGATCTCGTCCGCCAGATCCTCGCTGACGCCTGCGATAGGCCCGTTATCGCCACGCGCTCGGAAGAACCGGTACTTCTTGGCTCTGCAATCCTCGGGGCGGTAGCAGGAGGAGCGTTCGGGAGCCTGGGCGCGGCTATGCAGGCTCTTGCCCATGTCGATCGTACGTATGTGCCTGCCGATGGTAAGATCGCCACTATCCATCAACGACGCTACGGTATCTTTCGGGACCTGCAGGAACAGGCGCGGAAGTCGAGAGACGTCTAAGGACGCGCCGGATCTAGTCGGCGGCATCGCGCGGAACGCGCCCCGGACACAGCGACCGCCCATGCCGACTTGTCCTCGACATGGGGAAGCTGCAAACAATGCGGACGCACTCGATGGCAAATGGAAGCCTCCATAACGCGCCTCGACCAAGGTACGCGGATGCATTGATAGTATCCGGTATCGCGAAGACCCATGGCGTCGATCATTCGCATCAGGATACCTAAGGTCGCGAAAGCTGCCTTTACGCTAGCCAACGCTTGCTGACCCGACGTAAGGTCGAACCCGTCATCGAAACATAGCGTAAGCCTATCGCCGGCCTGGGGCACTTGCAGACGACAAGTAGGTGGCACGTCGACATCGGCTTAGCTCGAAGAGGAAAGAGGCTGCTTCTCATGAACGGCGGATCAGGCAACGACCTTCAAAAGGCTCTACTGTTGTTGAACCAGGAGGTCCGCGTGCAGGGACAGCAGATTGTGGCGCTGCAAACCGTTGTCGCGATGCTTCTGACCGAGATCTGCCTTCTCAACCCGCCGCCGTCCGACGCTTTGATGCGGATCGGAGCGCGGCTGACCGGGACCGCCGCGGGAGTGGTGGAAGGCTTGTACAGCAACGTCTCCGGCGCGCGGGAAGGGGTGGGCCGGGAAATAGACGAAGTCGTTGAATTCGTCGTAAGGGTCTCTGAACATGCGCTCGCTTCGCGTTTGTCCGTGACCGATGCGCCTGCGACCGCGGTGATGGACGGGCCGAAAGAGCAGGACGGGTGATCACCCGATAGAGGAATGGCTAATCTCCCTGGCTCAGGTACCACTACTTTGGGTGATGTCTCATAATGCACTGATCTAAGTCAGTTTAAGCGAACCAATGGGTGCGTCTTGAGAGTGACGGCAGTTGACATTCATCCACATCGGTTCGCGCCCACTTGGCGGAAATGCGGATACCGGCGCAAAAGTATAGAGCGCCCTATGGTGTATGCCGCTGCCACCAGCAAGCGGAACGAGGGTTAGGGGAGGCAACAGGGATTTCTCTCGTCAGTCCTGTAAGCGCTCGAAAAAGGTGTTCTCGAAGATATGTGCTAAGTAAGATTACCGCTTCTGGTCCTTACGATCCGCACACACGACTGCACGGTCCAAATTGCGGCGATCTGAGGCGCACGGCAAAAGGCCCCATTCGCGCCAGTCGAGCTCGATGCCGACTATGACGGCTACGGCAACGAGGACACGTATCGCGGCCGGGCGGAGCCTCTGCTTCGAATACGCCGTCAGTACGCGGCGGATAGGGAATGCCGACAGTGATTTGGCCAAAGCCTTGGCACGGCGTCCAAAGTTTCGAGTAGGGCCCCGAAGCGATCGACTTCGGTCCCCTTCCGCCTCTATGCCATGACCGTCCTGAAATCACGCAATCTACCGACGATGTCGCGGAGGATGCATTACGGACATCGTTCCTATTTGGGCGGGATTATCGAAAGCGGAACGATACTGCCATCGACGGCTCCAGTTGACGATCGAAGTTTGGGGATGGATGTTGGGGTCACGACGGCGCCGCATCTGCGGAATATCGCGCTCGGACAGGTCGCCGGGAGTGGCGCCGCGCAACTCGAACGACGGTTGAGTTCACTGCTGTTGTTGCGGATATGTCCGAGGCGTATGCGGCGAGATCCACTTCCGTCGTGCCATTCCCCAGATCCGAAAATGTTAAGCTCGCCTGTCGGTCCGCGTTCCTGGCTGTCGCCGAAACCGAGATGATTGCGCCGCATGCGGCAAGGGCGACCGCGTTCGGTGCTCAGACGTGCGCTATCTACAACTCGTAATCCGTTGGAATATTTTGCTAGGACTCGCAATTGGTCGAGACCAATAGTTGATATTATTATGTGATTGGGACGTTGACGATCCGTCTGTAAGCAATTTCAGGCGAAATATATTAACTTGTCTGTAAGCCGGTAACGTTAAAGTAGTGGATGCTGCAAATTGCGGCGTGTTTGGGCCTGGTATGGGGCAAACTGCCGGCAGAGCCGTGGGATACACGCTGTTTCTCCGTCGGACTGATTAAGGCATAGACTGAATGAACGCGCGCATGACCAAGTATCGCTTTCTTCTTGTTGTGGCCCTGCTCGCGGTTCCCAGCATCGTTTTCGGCTGGTTATTCGTTTCGCAAAGTCAGAAGGCGATTTCGTTCGCCATGAGCGAGCGTGCCGGTGTGGAGTACCTACGAGCGGCGATACCGCTATTGGAAAACCTCGGGAATGAAAGCGCACCCGCAGATCTTCTTCGTCTCGCCCGGTTCGATGCCGTTCGCGTGGAACTGGATCCACTGTTTGGCACTGGACCTTTGTCGAACGCGGTCAAGTTTGCTCTCCGCGATCAACGCGTCGACCCAGAGGCGATTCGTTACGCGCTCCTGGCGTTGATTTCAACCATCAGCGACAGATCGGGTCTTACGGTAGATCCGGAGATCGACAGTTACTATCTCATTCAGACGATGGTTTTCGCGACACCTCAAGTCATCGCTTCCGTCGACGCGCTCGCGCAGCTGATGTCGTCGACCCAGGCGGTTCCTCCGGCACTTTCCCAAAACGCCTCTTCCCTGTTTCTCGAAACGATGCGGCTGGAAGATGCGCTTGCAGGTATGAGGCGGACGTACACCCGTGCGCTGGCCGCCAACAAGGACAATTCGCTCGAGCGGAGTCTTTCCACCAAAGTAGAGCTGGCGATGCGCTCTATTCACCTCATGTCCATCTCTGGACACAAGGTCCGAGCAAACCTTCTTGAGGGACAGTTCCGCAAAAGCGAAAATTTCGTTCCAAGCGATGGAAAAGACGAGAAGAAACTCGCCGTCCAGGCTTGGGAGGCGATGAGCACCAGCCTGGAACGGCTGATCGAACAACGACTGGAAAGTCTGCGAGGGCACCGAAACCTAGCGCTCCTTCTTTCCAGTATCGCTGCCGTCGTGGTCTTCTTCATAGGACTGAGCGTGTTCAGATCCCTGATCGTCGAATTAGACCAGAAAATCGTCTTCCTGGCACATCATGATGCGATGACACGCCTCAAGAACCGGGCGGCGTTCTCCGAAGAGATGTCAGAACTCATCGAGAAGGTGCAGGAAAACGGAGGAGGTTTCGCGATTCACGCCGTCGACCTGGACGGTTTCAAGACGGTCAACGATGCTCTGGGGCACCATGTCGGAGACCAGGTTCTCCAGGATGTGGCCGTGCGTCTTCTGCGCCTGGTCTCGAACGGCGATATCGTCGGGAGACGGGGCGGCGACGAGTTCGTGATTCTCCAGAACGGTTACGCTGCCGGGACAGTCGACAGCCTCGCGAACAGGATCCTGACGACACTGCGGGATCCCTTCATTATATCGGGCAAACCGGTAGGTTTAACCGCGTCCGTCGGAACGGCAATCTTCGGCTACCACGGCGACACGGAGACGAAGCTTACGCAGTCAGCGGATTTCGCTCTAGACGAGGCCAAGCGGCTCGGAAAGGACCGCGCCTGCGTGTTCGACGCCAAGATGGAGGCAGAGCAGCGCCGCAAGGTCGCGCTTGAAGAGCGCGTTCGCGAAGCAGCGGCCAGATTGCAGTTCTCGTTGGCATACCAGCCACAGTACAGTGCCGACGGTTTGGCCATTACGGGGTTCGAGGCGTTGCTGCGGATGGACGACGGCGATGGCAATCCGGTCTCCCCGGTTGCGTTCATCCCGGTGCTGGAATCTCTGGATTTGATCGGAGACGTGGGCAGATGGGTGCTGCAGCAAGCATGCAAGACGGCGACGCTGCTGCCGCCCGATGTTTTGATCGCCGTCAATGTCTCTCCGCTCCAACTCTCCAAAGGGAAACTTGTCGACGACGTGTCCATCGCACTCTCACATAGCGGCATTTCCCCGGCAAGACTTCAGCTTGAGATAACCGAGAGCGCTGTCCTCGCGGATACCACGGTCGTGCTGGACGAGCTGAATGAACTGAAAGCAATCGGCGTCTCCATCGCCATGGACGACTTCGGTACTGGTTACTCTGGACTTTCGTCCCTCTGGAAATTCCCGTTCGACAAGGTGAAAATCGACAAGTCGTTTCTAAGCGACCGAACCATCCGCGGCAGGCACGCACTCGACACGGTCGGTGCTATAATAGACTTCGCGCATACATTGTCGATGGCCGTGACGGTTGAAGGCATCGAGACACAGGTGCAGGCTCGGAAAATGCAGGAGCTTCGTTGCGATCAGCTGCAAGGCTTTTACTTGAGTAAACCTGTTCCCGAAGCCGATCTCACCGCCTTCCTTTCGCAGTCGTTCACGCAACGAACGCCTGTATCCGCCACGCAGGGAAGCGGACGCAGGGTGAGTGTCAACGCATAGCGGCAGTAGCGTCAGGCATCACCTGGAGGCGATCTTCCGCCATGGCGCCCACGAGCGTTTGGGCTGTAACTCCAATGCGCAATGTCGGGACTGTCTACGTAGCGCCCCATGCCGCGAAGATGGGCGACGATCTTCTTTCTCAAAAAGTCTCTCTCGCCGAACTTATTGACTATAGCCCGTAGCAGGGGTGCTGCGGCCGCATAGGCTATGGGGCCAAGGTCGGCGTCGCCGATGCTGTAAAACTCGTCGCCGTATGCGCAGATATCGCATCCTGCGACGATAACCGCTTCGACGAACTCCGGGATTTCAGATGCCTGCATGAGGCGAACCGCGATCTCTATTGCCATCCGCTTCCCCGCCGGCGGACGAGCATGTGCGGATGCTCGACGTTCGGTTGACTGAGCTTTTCCGTAAGACGAATGAAGTTCGCGCTTGCCGTTACTTGTAACGCCACCGTCACCCCCGCTGCTGGACCTTTTTTTTCTGTCGGTCGTCGCAACACCGAATACGGGTCGCGCTTAGTAGGTATTTAACCTTGAAGTCGCATCATCTTCTTCAACATATTTTCGGGATCCGGGAAAGTCTTATGCCGCGCTTCAAACCATTCGACTTCCAGGCCGGACCGCTCCTCGAGGCCATCAATCGTTCTCAGGCGATCATTGAATTCGACCTCAGCGGTAATATCATCACCGCTAACGAGAACTTCTGCAAAACTCTCGGGTACCGGTTGTCCGAAATAGTGGGCAAGCACCACCGCATGTTCGTCCTCGAGGAGGAAGCCGCGACCGCCGAGTACAAGGAATTCTGGTCGAAGTTGTCGGCCGGCCAGTTCGATCAGGGACAGTACCGTAGAGTGACGAAGGGCGGAGACGAGATCTGGATCGAGGCGACGTACAATCCGGTATTCCGACGCGGAAAGCCTTACAAAGTAGTCAAGCTTGCCACCGATATCACGGCCTCGAAGAGGCGCAACGCCGAGGCCGATGGCAAGCTCGCGGCACTTTCCCGGGCCCAGGCCGTTATCGAATTCCTTCCAGATGGCAAGATCCTTTCGGCGAACGAGAACTTTCTAGCCGTTCTCGGTTACGAAGCACATGAGATCGTCGGTCGGCATCATTCGATGTTTTGCGAGACGGAGTATACCGCGTCGGCATCATATGACGAGTTTTGGCGGAATCTCCGATCCGGATGTTTCGCGACGGATCAGTTCATGCGGATCGGCAAAGGGGGCAGACGCGTCTTCATTCAGGCTTCCTACAACCCGATTCTCGACGAGCACGGCAAGGTGTTCAAGGTCGTCAAGTTCGCCATCGACGTCACGGATCGTATGTACGCGGTCGAAGAACTGGGTGCCGCCCTCGAGCGCCTTGCGCAATGCAACATCCGGATAACGCTCGATCACCCGTTCGTCGGCGAACTCGAGCGGCTTCGTACGGACTTCAATTCTTCGCTGGCAGCCTTCCAGACAACGCTCACCAATGTTCTCGGACAGACCGGAGACCTTACGAACAGCAGTCGTGAGATGCGCTCCGCAGCGGTCGAGCTGTCTGACCGGTCGACGAAGCAGGCGTCCGCTCTGGAACAGACTTCAGCCGCACTCGTCGAAATCACGGCGACTGTGGAGTCGTCTACGGAGAACGCTCAGCAGACGCGTAAGTTGGTTCAGACAGCCCGTTTGTCTACCTCCTCGTCAACCACCGTCGTGCGGGAGACAGTCGTCGCGATGAACGGCATAGAGGTTGCCTCGCGGGAAATCACGCAGATCATCGGCGTCATCGACGAGATAGCCTTCCAGACGAACCTGCTCGCCCTCAACGCGGGAGTGGAGGCAGCTAGGGCGGGAGAGGCCGGCCGAGGGTTCGCGGTCGTGGCGCAGGAAGTACGTGAATTGGCACAGCGATCCGCGAAGGCCGCCAAGGAAATCAAGACGCTGATCGGCAATTCCGAACAGCGCGTGCTCGATGGCGTGCGCTTGGTGGGCAAGACGGGCGAGGCCCTTGCCGAAATCGATACACTGGTCAAGGCGATTGACCATAACATAGACGCGATAGCGACTGCGTCGCAGGAACAGACCGCAGGACTCCGGGACATAAACCGTGCGGTAAGCGATCTCGACCTCATGACGCAGGAAAACGCAAGAATGAGCGAGCGAACGATCGATATCAGCTCGACGCTGGAGCATGGCGCGGACGCACTGGCCGAACTGGTTGCCCTCTTCAAGCTGAACCGTCGGGAGCTACAACGCGACGGAACCTCGTTCCCGGCTGGTCAGAAGAACTCCGCTTCACTGGATACCGGACGTGGTCGAGCCGCGTGACTGCTCCCAATCTACGTTCGCCCTCTTGGCGCGGGCATAGGCCGGGCAGGTGACCGGAGCCCGAGCCAGGACGAGCGTGAGCCCTGAACGTCCGCCTCCCGCTCGGTCGTTTTAGTCGACCCGGCGTGACGACCTGTTTGATGCATGACTCGTTGGCGTATCGTCGAGGTCGATCGGGTACCAGAAGTCTATTCACTAGGACGATGCCTATGACGCTTTGGAACGACCTTCTCGGAAACCTCGCGGTAGTCGCTATCTGTACGTCGCTCTGGACTTTCGGAAACAGGCGGTTCGCACGGTTGCACCGGAACGCGTCTCCGCTTGCCTTGGGGATCATCATGGCAGGCGGTGTCGTGTGCGTCATGATGCTTCCCTTCGAATTCATGACCGGTATCTTCCTGGACTTACGATACACGTTTATCGGGATCAGCGCGGTGTTCGGCGGTCCCCTAGCCGTCGTCCCTTCTCTCGTGGCCGCGCTGTTGATGCGGTTCAAGCTTGGAGGAACAGGCGTCATGCTCGGCGTTACCCACATCCTGCTTACCGCGGGGCTTTGTCTGTCGCTCTGGCGAATGACGCGGGCAAAAGGCGTCTCGACGTATTCTCTGACCGTGGCCGCGGCGGCAGTGTGCCTTGGCGGAACTGCCGGGTTTTTCATCGTCATCCCGGCCGACCGGTGGAGCGAAGTATTTCCGCCGGTCCTTATTCCGTTTGCCTGCCTCCTGTTCGTCTCGACTGCCATAGCGGGCTTGGCCATTCTACAAGAGCGTCGGCGCATGCTCGTGACAGACGAGAACAGGATTTATCGCGCGATCATCGAGGCGCTTCCGGACTGCCTTAACGCGAAGGATATGGCTGGACGCTTCGTCGCGGCGAATCCCGCTACTGCCGCTTTGATGAAGGTATCCGACGTTTCGTCACTTCTCGGCAAGACCGACGCGGATTTCTACCCTCCGGCGATTGCCGCGGAATTCAGGAAGGTGGAACTGGAGTTGATCGGCCGGGGCGCGCCCTTGATGGTCGAACAGAAATTCAGACGCCCAGACGGGCAGAACACTTGGCTCGCGACACTGAAAGCGCCGATCCTTGACGAGAGGGGTGCCGTTACCGGAATCGTCACCCACAATCGTGACATCACGATCCAGAAACAGACCGAGCTAGACCTGGCGACAGCACAGACGCGCCTTGCTGACGCCGTTTCGAGTATGGCTGACGGCCTGGCGATGTTCGATCGCGACGGAGTTCTGTTATTCCGAAACGAGCGTTATCTCGAGCTGTTCCCGTTGACCGCCGATATCCGGGGTGTGGGGTCCCGCTTGAAGGACGTCCTGAAGTTGGCGATCGAACGCGGCGAGGAGCAGGCCGTTGCGGGATGCACCGAAAATACCGTCGAACGGTCCTATGCGTCGCTCATGTCGGCGGGGAAGCGTCAGTTTCGGCTCGCAGACAGACGATGGATCGAAGCCCGAACCAGGGAGTGCCAAGACGGCGGCGCTATGATTGTCTTCACCGACGTCACGGCTGCGAAGGAAGACGAGGTGAATCTGAAGGCTTTGAATGTTCATTTGGTGGGACTGGCCACAACCGATTCTCTTACCGGCCTGGCGAACCGCCGCGCTTTCGACGCGGCTTTCGACGATCTGACGCGGGACTGTCTACAAGCTGGAGACGATCTCGCTCTTCTGATGATCGACGTGGACTGGTTCAAGGCATACAACGACACCTACGGGCATCCCGCGGGGGATGCCTGCCTCAAGACCATCTCGGCTGCTCTCGCTCGGACAGTGGCGACGTATCCGCGTGCGGTAATCGCGCGGTACGGTGGCGAGGAGATCGCGGTCATCGTTCCGGGCGTCCGGGAATTTCAGGGCTCGGCGCTGGCATCCTCGCTTTGTGAGGCAGTTAGGGCGTGCGCGTTGCCGCATGCCGCGAGCGAGAAAGGCATTGTCACGGTAAGCGTCGGATCGGCATTGCTGAGCAAGCGTACCGGACGTCGCAGAGGCGATCTTCTGGCAGACGCGGACGCAGGCCTTTACGAAGCGAAAGCTCACGGACGCGACCAGGTGCGATCTGCACAAGCCCCGAAAGCTTTTGTCGCGTCGCCGTCCGACATGCCGCTGTCTGCGGAGGTACCCGTACGTTCGGTTTCGATTTGAGCGCGTCAAATCCAGCAGCGCGCCGGGTCCAATTCCGCTGCGCCTTGAGGAGCGGCGAGGCGGCGACCTCATATTTATCGCGCGACGTCGCTATGCCGCCTTCGACCGGCCTGCCGTCTCAACGCGGCGGCTCAACGGGATAGGAGGCGGTACGATTGCTTTCTCAAGGCATGCGGACGGCCTGTCTAGGGCAACAATGTCGAACTGGATGAACCGGTTGGGGGAAGGCGCCCGCGCAGGCTGAAGCGAGCGCCCTCCGGATCGAATGCGTGATCGACCGTACCTGCGATATACGGAGCGACCATTCGCGCGATGAGCTTGGAGCCGAATGCGAGTACCGCGCGCGCGGCTAGATGCGGCTAAGGCGGGTTGTTCAGGCGCTACACGTTAACGACACTCGATTATGTTGGCGGAAATCCGGTCTTTCCGGTTGCTATCGGAGACCCGCGGACCATATAGAGGGCTGAACTGCAGCGGAACATCATGGCTCAGAAACCGGAAATGACGTCGACGATCCTCGTCGTAGAAGACGAAATCCTGATACGGATGGACGCCGTCGATTATCTCTCTGACGAAGGCTTTCAAGTCCTTGAAGCCGGTTCGGCAGACGAGGCGCTGCTCGTTCTCGAAAGCCGCGGCGATATCGATTTCGTTTTCAGCGACATCAACATGCCAGGCAGTCTCGACGGTCTCGCGCTGTGCCGGAGCGTCGCGGAACGGTGGCCGTGGATCGGAGTTATCATCACTTCTGGGATGATGAGGCCGAGCAAGACGTCGCTTCCCGAGCGCACGCTTTTTTTCGAGAAACCGTACGAGTTCAAGCGCATCGTTGAAAGCCTTCGACGCCTCGTGTTGCCCAGGCCGGTTTAGTGCGCATTTAGGGCACCGACTGGGCGCATGGAACTATCTCGGCGGGTGCCGGTAAGAAATCCAACTCGTAGACAGTTCCCGGATCGCCCTCTGTCCATCGGCCAAGTCCGCCGAGTTGGGCGCTCAAAGAACGGATGAGCTTGAGGCCGAGCCCGCCGCTGTCCGTGGTTTCGAAACCAGTGGGCAAGCCTTTGCCCAAGTCGCTGACCGACAGGCGTAGCCGTCCGTTGGTCTCCCTCGACAGCTCTACTATGACCTCTCCTCCATCCTCTCCATAAGCGTACTTGAACGCGTTGGTCACGAGTTCGTTGACGAGCAGACCGACCGTGACAGCCTGTTCTGTGGAAACTTCCACGCCGACCGAACGGCAGACCACGACGCTCCCGGACGCCGACGCCGTGAGTTGTTCCGAGAGATCGCTCAGGAAGTCCCGAAGATCGACGGCACGGCTCTGGTTGTTTCTCCACAGGCGGTCATGCACGGCAGCGACGGTGCCGACACGCCTTCCCGCTGATCGCAGCGCCTGCGCGACCTCCGGATGAACGGATGTCCTTGCCTGCATCGAAAGCAGTCCCGCCACGATCGACAGGGAGTTCTTGACCCTGTGACTAACCTCCTGGGTCAGTACCTCTTGGAAGGCAGCAGCGGCCTTCAACGCGGATTCGCTGACACGTAGTTCATGCTCGCGTCGGTCACGCTGGATAGCCACGCCGAGCAACGCTGCCAGCCCGTCAAGAAAAGTCACGTCGTGCTCGTCGAAGCTGCCCTCGATAGGGCTGTCCACTTCCAATACGCCATATCGCGCCTGTTCCGTCTGTATGATGACGTTGATCGCCCGGGTGATGCCATGCTCGACAAGCAGGGACGGGGTCCTGAACCTCTGCTCATTCGCAAGATGATTGGAAATCACGGCCTTGGCCGAGTGAAACGCATACCCGGCCGGGCTCTCGAGGTCGTCTCCAACCGTGGCTTTTCCGACCACTCCGGCATGCCATCCGACCCCTGCTACCACCGTGAACCCGGCACCGTCCCCGCGGTGCTCGAGAACTTTGGAATGGCACACCCTCAAACCTGACGCGGCTACCCGCGTCGCCTCCTGCAACAGAGTATCGCATGCGCGAGCGGCCAACGCGAAGTAACCGAAACCCGCCAGCAGGCGCTGTTGTCTTAGACGATACGCAAGTTCTTCCTGTGGCGGAACTTGCGCAGGACGAGGCGAGAGTTCTTCGTGTAGGTCAGGTGTTTCCAACGTGCGTCCCTCGACGGATTCATGAACGGTGCGCGACGCAGATGATGACGACGTCGAAGAAGGGTGTGGCTTGGATATGGCTTCACTCGCAAGTTCCGTCGGAAGCTTGTTTGAACCTCGGAAGCTGTCGGGAACCCTTTCGCGATACGCACATTTTGAATGCGACGCAAGAGGATACCATGTGTGCGATCAACCGAAGAAACGCTTCGCCACAAATCGTTTGCCTCCGGTCAGGTTGACCTTGTTATCTGTGACCAACCACAAACTAGCGGCTCGGCCTATGGCGAAGCTGACTTATGCCATGCCCGAGAAGCAAGGCGTGCTCGATTCCAACCCGCACCCGAACCGAAAGGATGCGGGCGCGCGTAACGCGCGTTCGCCTGCGAACAGGGGAAGTCGACCAATGCGTCGAGGGTGCCTACGTGCGCGTGACAAGCGGAGGACATCGAATTTTCCCTCAAGAAGCAGATCCTGGGAAGCGGGATTCCATACGCGGCGGAAGGCCGAAAGGCCGTTGTCCTCCGTCATCGAAAGGGCGGATCAATCGTGATCGGCATCAACACCACGACGGTACCCCCCGGAAAGCCGATCTCTTCGACGTGCGTTGCTCCGTCCGCCATGGAGCTCGGTCAGACTACATCGCCCCGCGGCGTCGGTCTGGAAAGACAACCCGCCCCAGCCATGACGAGTGATGACATGCGAAAAGCGAAGCGTTTGAAAGCTCTTGTTGTTGAAGACGAACCCCTGCTTCTGGTCGATATCGTCGATCTCGTTGAAGACGAGGGTTTCACGGCTCTCGAAGCCGCCAACTCCGATGTCGCACTCGCAGCGTTGGCGGATCACCGCGATATCGATGTCATCATCACGGATATCGACATGCCGGGTTCCGTGAACGGGTTGGAACTCGCCCGCCGCGCGCGGGAGAGATATCCGGATATGTCCATCGTCGTCATCTCCGGAAAATTGAACGCTTCGCAGGACGACGTACCGCCCGGCGGGAGCTTCATCCCGAAACCCTATCTACATTCCGCGATCATTCGAGCTTTGCGGCGGGGGTAATATTCGATTTTCGTCGATCGGCCTGTACCGGACGTCGAGCCCGGAAACTCAGCGTGCCATCATCCGACAACGGCAGAAGCGATGCCGCCGGAGCGTGTCAATCGCTCGACACCGACAAGCGGGGGTCGCGCCGAAGTGTCGCCGGCCCAATCGTCGCGAGGTGTCGCGGGCAGTTGCGAGGGCGCGGATGTGGCTTGCCTCGCCCTGTACGAAGATGGGTTGGTATAACCACTCGCTGTCGATAATCAGTCTTCCGTTTCGATGACGAACGTGAGCCGGAATAAGAGTCCGCATTCGTCGAATGAGAAGGTCACAGAGGGACTGGCCGTCGATGGGAACGAGTTGCGGATCAGCCTTGAACCGAACCCGTCCCTAACCGGCTGCACGACTGGCGGACCGTCGACCTCGCGCCAGGAAAACGACACCTCGTTCCCGGATTTCGTCCAGTCGATGACGATACGACCTGTCTCGTGGCGAAGCGCACCGTATTTGACGGCGTTGGTAGCGAGTTCGTGCACCACCAGCGACATCGAGAGTACGAGTGTCGCCGGAAGCAGCACAGGCGGGCCGTCCAACTTGAACTGTACGTCCTGATCGGCCCGGTGAGGACGCAACGCCCGCTCGATGACGGCCTTTATCATGCCTTGCTGCTGCTGCTCTGCGAAGAGGATATCGTACCCGCTTGCCAAGGCGGCAACGCGCTCGGAAAAAGAACGGTACTCGGCGGGTGTCTGTTGTTTGAAGGTCTGGCGCGCTATCGCCTGGATGATCGCCAACGTGTTCTTCACGCGGTGACTTAACTCACCCGCTAGAAGCGCGCGCGCTTGTTCGGCTTGTTCCGCGGTCAGGCGACGTTGCTCCAACTCGTCGAGGAGCCTGTCGAGTGCCGCGCCGACGACGTGCAGCTCGTCGGTGCCCGTCATGCCCGTCCGCGCGTCGGTCTCTCCATGGCGCCAACGTTCAAGCACGTTCGCTATACGATGTATCGGACGGAGTATGAAACGACCGCCTACAAGCGAAGCGGCTGCCAACGCGAGGACAGCGCCGCCTATGATCGACAGGACACCTATCACCGTCGACCTGTTGATAGGTGCGAAGGCGTCGATCTTCGAGATACCCGCGCTGACATATAGCCGGTTGTAAGGCAGGCCGATCGGCTGATAGCCGAGTATCCGCTCTGTACCGTCCTGGCTGGTAACCTCGAGAACGCCAGGGTTCGGGGCATGGATCAGCTTTTGATACGGGTCTGGAATCCTTGTCCCGACAAAGCGTTCCGGGAAAGGTTCGCGGGCGAGGATGATCCCACTACCGTCCGCCACAGTAACGGCGTTACCTTGGCTCGTGCCGCGTTCTTCGATACGCTGTTGCAGCCATTCAAGTCTCAGGCCCGTCACGATGACGCCGGTGACCCGCCCATTGCGTCGAAGCGCCAACGCCACCGGGAGGACCGGACGGTCCGACAGGCGGCTCTGCGTGTAACCGCCGACCACGTAATCGGTCGACCGAAGCGCAGTCTGGAAATAGGCGCGGTCCGAAAGATCCAGCCCAGCTGGGCGGCCCAAGCTGTCGCAGACAAGGTGGCCCGTCGGATCCAGTACGACAATCGTTCTGATAGACGGTACCTGTGTGGCGATGCCCTTCAGGTCGTCAACGCATCCCGCGCGGTACTGTCGTTCCACGCTGTCCAGCGTGGAAGTGGCGATCAAAAGGCTGTGCAGGCCTTCGAGGATGCGTTCGATCTCGGACGAAGCCTGGCGGGCCGCCTGCGTAGCCTGCGCGCGAACCTCGTCGTTCCGCTCCTGCCGACTGGCGTACTCGTTGTATGAGAGCATCGCGACGACGGGGAGGAGCGCTGATGCAGCGACTGCAACAAGTTTTCGTCTCATCGAGCCCCCAAGGTCCGGCCAACAAACCGCAGGGAACCTGCTATCACGGGAACCTGGCAACACAAACGCCTAATCAACTCGTCCACGTACGCGATCGACTCTGGCCCACGCTGGAAGCGAACGGGAATAGAACGGTTGCCGAACACCGCTACGGACCATCGGATACGGGTGTTTGACGACTCCTTGACGCGCTGCCGACGGAGTTGACCACCGAGCAGGTAGGCGGCACGCCGGCGACGACTGCACGGGACCGTTCATGTTCCGCTCTTCCTGCCTGTATCAAATCCTGTGTTGCGGATCGAGCCGCGTACAACGAGCTCGCACTCCATCTTTATCTTCCGGTGCTTCACCGCGACGGCCGGGGAGGCGGCGCCGTCCAGAAGTGTCGAGACCGCCCATCTACCCATCGCCTCGTGCGGCAGGTTGATCGTCGTCAAAGGGGGATCCATGTCCTTCGCGAACACCTCGTCGTCAAACCCGACCACCGAAATGTCTTCCGGCACCCGTAGCTTCCGCGCTTTGATCGCATCGTAAACGCCCAGCGCCATGCGGTCGCAGTAGCAGAATACGGCAGTGGGCGGCTCGGCGAGGTCCAGAAGGGCCTCCATCTGCTCTCGGCCCGACTGCATCGTCCACCCACCTGATCGAATAAGCACGGGATCCACGGCTATGTCGTATGTCGTAAGCGCCTCACGGTAGCCTTTTTCCCGGTCTCGCCCCGCTTCGATCCACTCCTCGCCGTTTATCATCGCGATACGACGGTGACCGGCCCCGAGCAGTGCCGAGGTCGCGGTGAATCCCCCGGCGACGTCCGCAGGTACAACCGACGCGACGTGCCCTTTGGCGGGATAGCAGTTGAGGAAAACCGTGGGGATGGCCTGCAGCCGCTTCGGCAGATCGATAGCCTGCGTGATAACGCGGGCGTAGATGATGCCGACCATCGGCCTGCCGCCCAGATACTCGATGGCCGCGTCTTCGGTGTCCGGGTCTCCGAACGTCGGAATCGCGACCAGAAGGTGATCGGTTTCGGCGGCTTCGCTTCGCGCTCCTTCAATCAGCGATGCCGAGTGCTGAGACGACAACAGACCGTTGATCAACATGCCGATGATCCCGCCCTGCGGTCGATGCACCTTCTCGTAGCCGAGCTCTCGCGCCGCCTGCATCACCTTTTCCCTGGTGACAGCGGATATCCTGGTGGTCGGTGCGTTGTTCATGACCAGCGAAACCGTCGCCTGCGATACGCCGACCGCCGCGGCGATATCGTACATCGTCGCCTTTTTGCCGTTCCTGCTCATCGAGACTTCCAACATCGCTATTCGGTGATGACGATTGCATAACCGCTTCCGATCAGTTATGAAACTCATAAGATAACTAATCTCAACGTGCTTCTGGGAGGATGCGGTGGCCGGTGTGAGCTTGAAAAACGTGACGAAACGCTATGGCGCGCTTGACGTGATCCACGGCGCGTCGCTTGAAATCGCCGACGGCGAGTTCGTCGTGTTCGTCGGTCCTTCCGGCTGCGGTAAATCGACACTCCTCAGGATGATCGCGGGCCTGGAGCCCATCACCGGAGGCGCGCTCTCCATCGGCGGACGGGTGGTCAACGACGTCAGCGCCCGCGATCGCGGCATAGCCATGGTCTTTCAGAGCTACGCGCTTTATCCGCATATGACGGTGTCCGAAAACATGGAGTTCGGCCTCGTCAACGTCGGTACCGCGAAGGACGACATCAGGAGGCGCGTGTCCGCCGCGGCGGAGACGCTGCAGATCACGCATCTCCTGAACAGGAAACCGAAGGACATGTCGGGCGGTCAGCGGCAGCGCGTCGCGATCGGCAGGGCGATCGTGCGTCAGCCGCAGGTTTTCCTGTTCGACGAGCCGTTGTCCAACCTCGATGCCGCCTTGCGGGTGCAGATGCGCACGGAACTCGCGAAGCTGCACCGGAAGCTTGGTGCGACGATGGTCTATGTAACCCATGACCAGACCGAGGCCATGACGATGGCCGACAGGATCGTCGTCCTCAGAGCAGGGGTGATAGAGCAGGTCGGCACGCCGCTCGAGCTGTATGAGAGGCCCGCCAACGCTTTCGTGGCGGGCTTTCTCGGGTCGCCGAAGATGAACCTGCTTCGTGGCACGGTCGATGCCTCGAACGGTCCGGTGTCGGTCATTTCGCTAGGTTCTTCCGGATACGTCCAGGCGCTCTGCCGCGCAGACGCGCAGCTGTCCCGAGAGGACGTGACGGTGGGTATCCGACCAGAGCATCTGAAACTGGTCGCATCCGGAGGCAACTTGTCGGGGACCGTCGAAGTCGTCGAAAACCTGGGGAACCTGTCTTTGGTCTATATCGGTCTCGCCAGCGGCGAGACGATCGTCTGCGAGACGCGCGGGCAGGGGCCGAGGCCGGGAGAGCGTGTCGAACTCATGGCGGACGCGGGAGCGGTCCATGTATTCGACAAGTCGGGAGAGGCGGTCGTCGATCACGTTCTTAAGGCTGCGGCGATGGGGGATATGGCATGACATCCGCTCGTACGTCCGTCGCCGCAGCCGAAATGAATACGCACACCGGGTCGAGGAGGGACTGGATCGTCGCCTACCTCTTCCTGCTGCCGTTTCTCGCCGTCTATCTCGTCTTTCTCGTCTATCCGCTTTTCAGCGGATTCTGGATAAGCCTGCATGACTGGGAACTCGTCGGGAATTTCCGCGAATACATAGGGTTTCAGAACTACCGGGATCTGTGGGCGGACGTTCTGTTCTGGAAAACGATCCGTAACACGGCGTTGTTCGCGTCGATCACGGTTCCTTGCATGACCGCTCTGGCGCTTGCGCTGGCTCTGGCCGTCAGGCGTCCGGGACGTCTTTACGCCGTACTGCGTGGCGTCTTCTTCGCGTCGTCCGTGTTCTCCGTGTCGGTCGTGACGTTGGTCTGGCGGATGGTCCTAGACGGAGACCGCGGCCTGCTGGCCAACTTGTTTCGTTCGGTCGGCATTCGGCCGATCGGATTTCTAGGCGAACCTTTCTGGGCGATGCCGTCGCTGGCGGTCGCCACCCTCTGGTGGGGCGTCGGACTCCCTATGGCGTTGTTCATCGCGGCGCTGAACCAGATACCCCAGGACATCTACGAAGCCGCCGAACTGGATTTCGCGTCGAGATGGAAAGTGCTGCGGCGTATCACGCTTCCGGGAATCAAGCGCACCTTCGTCCTGGTATTGGTGCTCCAGATCGTCCTGCAGTTCCAGATGTTCGGGCAAGCCCAGCTCATGACCAAGGGCGGCCCTGCCGACCAGACACGGACAATCGTTCAGTACATCTACGATACCGGGTTCCGCGACTGGCAGATCGGCTACGCGTCCGCGATGGCGGTCGTGCTCTTCGTCCTGATGTTTTCGATCTCGATGGTTCAACTCTGGCTCGGCAGCAAGGAGGATTGACTATGGCTACAGCTACATCCGACCGGAAAAGCGCGTTCACCGTTTCGAACGCCCTCGCTGCGGTCGTCGTCGTCGTGGCGGTCCTCTGGCTGATGCCCGTGGTCTGGGTTCTCGCGATGTCGTTCAAACCCAATTCCGAACTGATGCGCTCGACGGCGGGATTTCTACCCATTCCGTTCACGCTCGACAACTACGCCGGTCTCCTCTCGCTTTCGGCCACACCGAACTGGCTGTTCAACAGCCTCATCGTCGCCGTCTCCATGACCTTGCTGACGCTGGCGCTCGCGTCGACGGCCGGGTACGCGTTCGCCCGCCTCGAGTTCCCCGGCCGCCGCATCCTGTTTGTCTTCGTGCTGGCGGGACTTATGGTGCCCGAACAGGCGGTGTTCATCCCTCTGCATGCCCTTTTCTCGTCATGGGGGTACCATAACACCCATACCGCGCTGATCGTACCTCGTCTCGCTGTCCCTATGGGCGTCTTCCTGATGACCCAGTTCTTCCGAGCCGTCCCGCGGGACATCGAGGAGGCGGCCGAACTCGACAACGCAGGCAGGCTGACCATCTTCCGCAAGATAATGCTGCCGCTATCCTACCCGGCGCTCACGACACTGGGTCTTTTCACGTTCCTGTATGCCTGGAACGATTTCCTGTGGCCGCTCGTCTCCGCCACGGACAAAGAGATGTACACGATCACCGTAGGCCTCGCCTCGATCCAGGGGAACTTCGCAGAGACGGAGGGCCTGGGTTCCGTCATGGCGGCCGCGGTGTTCGCAAGCGCGCCCGTCGTGCTCCTGTACCTCGTTTTTCAGAAATACATCGTGAGCGGCGTCTCCATGGGCAGCTCCAAGTAGGAATTCCGCCGACGTCGGAGGACGCGGCGGACGACGACGGAATCAATCCGTCGGCAACAACCGGAGGAAAGAAAGTGCGTAAATTGACTCTCGCTTCGCTGCTGTCCGCGACCATGCTCGTGTCCGCCGCGCCGACCCACGCGGCAGACGTGAAGCTGTTCCGCTTCTTCGGGGACTGCGCCGGCGACTACGGCAGTGTCACGGACGTGAGCAAGGCCAATGGCGAATGCGGCATCATCCAGGCGCTGACCAACAAGTTCAACGCCGAAAACAAGATCGGCGCCAAGGTCGTCACGCAGACCGTCGACTGGAACGCTTACTACGACCTCCTGTCGGCGACGTACACGACGGGCAATATTCCTGATGTCGCCATCATGCATCGAAGCATTCTGCCGAACTTCGTGAAGCGCGACCTCCTGACACCTCTGAAGGGACCGCTCACCAAGGCTGGCGTGGATTTCGCGGATTACGTGCCTGCGGCGGCGGACGCGGTCACCGTCGGCGACGAGGCCTACGCGATGCCTTTCGACATCCATGCCCTCCTGGTCCACGTCAACGTCGATCTCATGAAGAAGGCAGGTCTGGTGGATGCCGCCGGCGACCCGATCCTGCCGAAAAGCGCCGCGGAACTCATCGAGCAGGGTAAGAAGTTCAAGGAGGCCACTGGCAAGACGTACATCGGCATGGAATCCGACAGCAAGGCCGCGATGACCGTGCGTGTCTTCAACAGCCTCGTGTGGCAACAGGGCTCGGATCTTATCGCTCCTGACGGCAAGAAAGCCACTCTCGACACGGAAGCCGGCAGCAAAGCCGCGTCGCTCGTCGACGAGATGTACAAAGCCGGCCTGGTCAACAAGGAACAGGACTACGCGGGATCCGAGCAGGCGTTTCTGAACGGCGACACGGGCCTGCTCTTCAACGGGACGTGGGGTGTCGACAACTACGACAGTCAGGCCAAGGGCGGAAAGGCCGGATTGAAAA
Source organism: Rhizobium sp. Leaf384 (assembly GCF_001424065.1). Taxonomy (GTDB): domain Bacteria; phylum Pseudomonadota; class Alphaproteobacteria; order Rhizobiales; family Rhizobiaceae; genus Ferranicluibacter. The sequence continues at coordinate 266,062 of NZ_LMQE01000005.1, read as the reverse complement.
GCTACAAGGTCGCCAATTTTCCGAACCTGTTCGGCACTCCCGCGGCTTGGTCGGATAGCCACCTCTGGACCGTTCCGGCGAACCCCGAACGGAAACCGGAGGTCGAAGAGGCGGCCGTCGCGTTTCTCAAGTTTCTGAACGACAACAACTTCCAGTGGGCGCGCACGGGGCATCTTTCCGTACGCAAGTCCGTCATCGCCTCCGAGGAGTTCAAGAAGCTGCCGCATCGGAGCGAATACGCCGAGACCGCGACGATCGCCCATGCGTTTCCGGCCGTACAGAACCAGCGCGCGATCCAGGATGTAATGATCACCGAACTGACGTCGATGTGGCTCGCGGGCAGAACTCCCGGCGAGGCGCTGACGAGCGAGCAGCAGCGCGTCGACCAGATCCTGCGCAGGAACCGCTGAAGCCCCGCCGTCCCGAGCGGAGGACGGCAACTGCCGCAGGTCGGCCTCCCACGGCCTGCGGCAAACTCTTCTCAAAGAAAACGGATGACAATATGACGACCCATACGACGGTCCGCGAACCCATGACCGACGTGGAAACACGCCCGCGCATATCCCTCGACGGCACCTGGAGCTTCAAGCACGCACAGCACCCGGACTGGACGACGATCACGGTGCCGCTTCCGTGGCAGGCGGCGTTCGATGATCTACGCGACGTCGCGGGCCGGGCGGCCTACAGCCGAGAGTTCGCTGTTCCGGAAGAATGGAAGGGCAGGACCCTGGTCCTCGCCTTTGGAGCGGTCGGCTACTTCTGCACCGTGTTCCTCAACGGGCACGAGGTGGGGAGCCATGAGGGAAGCTATCTGCCATTCGAGATCGTGCTGCCTGCGGATTGCCTTCTAGACCTCAACAAGCTCGAGGTCCTTGTAGTCGCGCCGACAGGCGACGCCGCGGAATATCCCGAGTTTCCGTTTTCGGAGATCCCGCACGGCAAACAAAGCTGGTACGGCATGCTCGGCGGTATCTGGCAGTCCGTTTTCCTCGAAGCAAGGCACCGCAGCCACATCCGTCATGTCGATGTCACTCCGAACCTCGAAGCCGGTACGGTCGGATTCTGCGCAGACCTCAGCCCCCGGGACGCGACGCGTCTTTCGGCTAGGGTATTCGACGGCAGCGGCGTGCAGGTAGCAGCCGCCGACTTCCAGATAGGGAAGGATACAGCCGCGTTCGAGGGAAGCGTCGTCGTTGAAGGCGCGCTGCCGTGGTCGCCGGACACCCCTAATCTCTATCGTTTCGAAGTGTCTCTGCGGAGCGACGGCATGCTCTTGGACAGCGTCGGCAAGACGATCGGTTTCAGGACGTTCGAGACGCGCGGGGGTCAGTTCTTTCTCAACGGGAAGCCGTTCTATCTGCGGGGCGCCTTGGATCAGGACTACTATCCGCGGACAATCAGTACGCCCCCTTCGCTGGAGTTCCTTGAAGACCAGTTCGGCAAAGCGAAGGCACTCGGGTTGAACTGCATCCGCATGCATATCAAGGTGCCGGATCCACGCTACTACGACGTCGCCGACAAGCTGGGCATGACGATCTGGGCGGACCTTCCGAACGTGGAGATATTCTCTCCGAAGTCGTCGCAGCGGCTTCTCGATACGATGGAAGGCATGGTCAAACGCGACCGCCATCACCCGTCGATCATTATCTGGACGATCATCAACGAGGATTGGGGAACCCGCGTCCGCGAGGAGCCCCAACACCGACAGTGGCTTCTGAAAACGGTCGACTGGTTGAAAGCCCTGGATCCGACGCGCCTTGTGGTCGACAATTCGGCATGCGGGCCCAATTATCACGTGAAGACGGACATCAACGACTACCATTACTACCGTACGGTGCCCGAGCTGCGAAGCGAGTGGGACGCGCTCACGAACGAATTCGCGAATTCCGCCGGCTGGACCTATTCCCCCCACGGTGACGCTGTCCGCAGCGGCGACGAGCCGCTGGTCGTCTCCGAATTCGGCGTCTGGGGCCTCCCGCATATTGCCGACCTCGTCGACGATGAGGGTAACGAACCGTGGTGGTTTGAAACGGGAGTGGGTCAGAGCGACGGGGTCGCCTATCCCCACGGAATGCTGTCCCGCTTCAACGGGTTTCGTCTCGGACGGGTGTTCGGCACGCTCGACGATTTCGCCGAGGCGGCGCAGTGGTATCAGTATCAGAACTTCAAATACGAGGTCGAGAGTCTCAGAGCCGAAGCCAGCATTGCGGGTTATGTAGTGACGGAACTGACCGACGTGCACTGGGAGCCTAACGGTCTTATGGACATGGAGCGCAATCTCCGCGTTTTCAGCGATCGGTTCTCTTCTTTCAACACCGACATCGTGATCGTTCCGAAAGTGGAGCGGTTCTCATGGTGGTGTGGCGAAGCGATGCCTGTGAGCCTCAGTGTAGCGGCGGGAGGCAGATCGGTCGGGGGTGGCACGTTGTCATGGACGATCGCCGGTCTCGACGACGGGGGGAGCGTCGAAGTGCCGGAGGTGGCGCCCCTCCAGGTCCTCAAGCTGCCGCCTCTGGGCATCAGCCTCCCAGACGTCGACCGGGCTCGAATGTTGGAAGTTGTTTTCGAGCTTACCGATCGCCAGGGGACGTGCGTTTCGCGCAACTCCCTGGCGCTGGCGGTTCACCCGAAACGAACGAAGCCAGCTGTCAGCGTGTCGATCGCGTCCGACGACGAGAACGTTCGCGGCCACTTCGCCGGACTGGGATATGCCATCCTCGGCACGGAGGACGCAGATATCTTCGTCACGAGGAATCTAGACGAGCGACGCATCGACGAGATACGGCTCGGCAGGAAGGTTCTCCTTCTCGCGGAGCACGCCACAAACGGATATCTACGAACCGACGCACCGCCGCGAGAGCCTCCGGGCCTGAAGCTGCACGACGAAACTCCCGGTATTCCTTCGCCGCCCTATTTCTCCTTTCCCGGGCACGGCCTTGTCGATCGCAGGGGTACGATGTGGAACGGGGATTGGGTGACGACATTCAGCTGGTTGGCTCGGACCGGGCCATACGCAGCCCTGCCTGGCGGCCCCATGATGGACCTGACCTTCGACCGCGTTGTTCCAAGAGCGGTCATGACGGGGTTCCGGCCGTGGGAGTTCGATGCCCGGGTGAAGTCAGGGGTGGTGGCAGGATGGATTCACAAGGCCGCTGCGACCATCCTGGAAAAGCCCTATGGCGATGGAATGCTTTTGGCGACGACTTACCGTCTTTTGGAGGACCGTCCCGGTTTCGACCCCACCGCGACCGTCCTTCTCGAGGCACTTCTATCGGACCTCGCATCGCACGGGTGATGTGATCCACGAGCGTCAGCCGGCCAGCTCGGGCGGCTGACGCTGTCGTCGTTTGCACAGCAGTCGAAGAGGCGAGTTCGGCCAGGAGCCGCCGAGGGTCGCCGGGGACCGATACCGTACCCCTGAAAACCGCCTGTGCATCTTGAAGCGGCGCAAATCGATTATCGCATATGTCTTTGCCTGCGGACCGTGAACCGCAGTCCGAATTGCGTCCTCGATACGTTGCGCCGCCCTCTACGAGTACACGCACAGGCTCTCCGACATCGCTCGGTGTCGTCGAACCGCAATGCGCCGGAAAGCCACCGGCGCAGGCGCATGAAGAAGGTGTCCTCCTTCCGCGTACCGATCGCCGTCTACCCAATCCAGGCATTTGACGCAGGGTCGATGGCGAACGCCACGACAGAACGTTCAGTGCGGACGGAGACGCGTCCGATTCCATTCGTCCGCATAATCCGAGAGAGAGTGAGAGAGAGCTCAGCGATCCTTTCAGCAGGTGGCAGTGGAACTATTCGTCGCCGGTTTACTTGTCCCGACGGAAGCAGTCGCGCGACATGTCCAACGAGCCAAAGACGATGCTTTGGCTTTTTGTACATTCGATCGGCAAGACAGAGCGGTTTGCGCAAGCGGCTTCGTTTGATCGCAGACCGAACCATCGTTGCGAAAGGGGCCTTCGAACAGTCCACCGCTACTCATCATGAGCCTGAACAAGCGGATTGATGTTATGGAACACGTGGATCTTGCTTTTTCTGCCGGGTGAGCGCCGCAACTCGACGGCGAACGCGACGCACTGCCTGTCTAGAACGGGCCAGCGCGAGCTCGACCCGGGTTCGGAAGGCAGCGTGCCCGACGTTGGGCATTTTCGCATCGCCGCGCACGACGCACTTTCACCAATCAACAGAACCGGAAACTGAGGAAACTTTCATGACGTACACCGAGACCACCAACCACGCCTCTACCAGCACGATCACGGCTTTTTTCGACGAGCGGTCCGAGGCCGAGCATGCGGTCAGCCGTCTTGTTGACGCCGGCGTTTCACGGGACAGCGTGACGATAGTCGCCGGAGAAAATGGTGCCGGGACAGATGCGAGCTCGACGGAGCACAAAGGGTTCTGGGAGACGCTTGGCGACTTCTTCTTCTCGGACGACGATCGTCATGTTTACGCCGAAGGAATTCGCCGCGGCGGATATCTGGTCACGGTGACGGGACACGGCTCGGCTCACCATGACCGTATTCTGGATATTCTGGACGACGAAGGCAGCATCGACCTCGATAATCGCGTGGAAGCCTGGGAAGCCGAAGGATGGTCGCGCACGGCATCAGCGGCGGCGACGTCGACGGCGGGATATACCGGGACTCGCGCTTCGGCCGGCACTACGTCCACGCTCGAAGCGGATGGCGAAGAGGTCATTCCCGTAGTCGAGGAAGAACTGCGCGTGGGCAAGCGTGACGTAAACGCCGGACGTGTTCGCGTGCGTTCCTACACCCGCGAGATTCCCGTCTCCGAGAGCGTATCTCTCCGCGACGAAAACGTGCAGGTTACCCGTCGAACGGTCGATCGTCCGGTGACGGGTACCGAGAATGCTTTCGTTGACCGCACCATTGAGGCGGAAGAGCATCGCGAAGAAGCCGTCATTTCCAAGGAAGCACGTGTCGTCGAGGAGATCGAGCTTCGTAAGACAGCAGAGCAGCGCGAGCAGACCGTCACAGACACCATTCGCAAGACTGAAATCGAAGTCGACGACAGCCGGACCGATGGCACTGTAGGTTTCCGTAAGGACTAACGCGAACGCATCGGCGGCTTGGCTGCCGCTGCGGCAGATCTTATCACGTTTGGACCACCGTCACGTTTTACGAAAACGTGACGGTGGTCTTTGCTCGAAGAATTACCAGAACTAGAGTGCAACTGCCATCGGACGTCTGGCCGCTGAACAAAAAGAATAGCCGCGTTCCTATGGAGCACCTCCGCATGATCATTGCCCTTCAATAACTGAAGAAGCAACGAGCAGAACGCTACCGTTCGGACTGGCAAGGTGCATCGAGCTCCGTTCTGGAGCGGCAAGCGATAGTCGACGAAAACTGGAGGATGTCAGCAAAGGCATCGGCCGCCAGCGGATTCGTTCTTCGGACACTCAAGGAATTTGGGCGGGCGATTACGACCGCGGATTTCGCCTATGTTGTCGCCCGCGACAACAGGCTGGGCGAAGACGACGCGAGACTGCGCCTAAACGCGTGGCCATCTTTCTTGACAAATGTGGCCATCTATCCCATTGTGTCCTTGAACAGGTGGAGATGCTGACATGGACGCGAGGATACTCAAACAGGTGCAGGTGGCCCGCAATGTCAGCAGACAGGAAATCACCGACGGGCTCGTGGAAACCATTGTCCAGATCGGGGGAGATCCTCTGACCGTCAGAAAGGCCAAGGACGAGCTGAGCGCAGTGCTCGGCAGAGCCCGAAACGGCATTCCGCAAGTCATCGGCAATATCAAAAAGGGCGATGATATCGCGGTCGTGATCTCCGTCAAGGATCTAGCGGAACTCGTTACCGCAGCGCGCCAGCAGGAGACCTTCGGGGAGGCGCTCGACGCCATCGGCTTCAAGCCGTATTCCGGTGGACGCGTCATCGTCGGACAGGGACGCAAGCGCGAGCGCCTGCAGCGCAACGGCAACGCTTCCAGCGCGAAGATGGCCCTCTGACGCATGTTCCTGCTCTCGACTCAGGCGTTGATGGATATCATCTGCGAAGATCCCGACGTGACTGCGTGGATCCGCCCGGTGAAGGCGCAGGACATCCATGCTAGCGTCGTATCGGTTGCCCACGTCCAAGCCGAGATCCTCTCTACACCAATCGAAGAGGGCCGAGAGGTTATGGATCTCGCGCTCAGGGCCTTCGTGTCCTTCGCCCGCAGGAACAACGCCCTCGAACTCTTCGATGAGGGGGCGGGGTCCGTCTTCTCACGAATCGCCCAGCTCGACCTCCGGGTCGATGACGACGAGGATCTCGGCGACATGTCCCGCATGGTCGTCGCCACGGCCATCGACCGCAATCTCGTGCTGATCGAGGGAGCGCAGCAATATCACGGTGAGATCGACGGTCTTCGTGTCGAGGACCCATACAGATGAAGGCTGTGAGGCGCTTCCGACGAACAGGTGGAGGCACCTCCCCGGGCGTGGCGCCTTTCCAAATCCTTTCGCTCTCGGGCGGAGGGTATCGGGGACTGTTTTCCGCGATCATCCTCGAGGATCTCGAAAACAAGGCAGGAAAGCCGCTCCGCGAATGCTTCGATCTCGTCGCCGGCACGTCGATCGGCGGGATTCTAGCATGCGGCATCGCAACCGGGGTTCCAGCGGAGCGTATTCGAAGTGAGTTCGAGCGCCTCGGACACCGCGTGTTCGAGAGAAAACGCGTGTCTCTTATGGGCAGGCATCTCTTCGAGGTGCCGCCTCTCGGCGTCTTGTCCGCACGCTACTCGCGCGTCGGCCTTGAAGAGGCTGTCGACGGCGTTCTCGGCGACAAAGCCGAGATCAGTCTCGCCACCCTTTCCAAGCCGCTCATCGTTCCCGCGGTGAGCGCCACGACCTCGGAGGCCGTCGTCTTCGAGAGCGGCCGCAACGCCGGAGCAAACGGCGATGTATCCCTTAGGGATGTCGCATTCGCAACGTCGGCCGCGCCGACCTTCTTCCCGGAGCACCACATCGCTGGCAGGAGTCTCGTCGACGGTGGCATCATCGCGAACGCGCCCGACATCGTCTCGGTCATCAAGGCCATGACCACTTTCGGACGCAAGGCGGACGAGATCAGGCTCCTTTCCATCGGAACGACGGGCGCCCCTACGGGCGAGGTCTACAAACCCAACCGCTCGTCTGGAATTCTCGGCTGGACGATGGCCAGAAACCTGTTCGGACTGACCGTGGCGGCCCAGCAAAACCTTGCGGTCTCGCTTTCGTCCGACCTCCTCAGCCACCGGGCCGTGCGCATCGACTATGCGGCCGACCACAACCGCGGCAAGGTCATCGGTCTCGACAAGGCTGGTTCGACCGCCAGCGACGCGCTACGGGGTTTGGCGGTGCAGGCGCTCGACAGTGCATTCAGGGCTAACGGGGGGACGATCAAGTCTATGCTGCGGCATTCGGCAGGACATTGACAGCTTTCTGCTCGCACGGGCCAAACTCGAAGCGCCCAACCATGGCTCCCGCATCTTCATCGGCGGCGGTTTCCAAGCGTGAAGGTCCGGCGATGAGGCGAGAGCAGGGAGTGCGGGCATGCTCGGCAGTCCAAGCGGCCGATCGCATTACGTTCGTTCCGAATCCAGGAATTCGGAACTGGTGGCAGTCGCTACCTGATTCCGGACTTTTCCGTCCGCAACCGGTCTCTCGGGCGCGGCGAAGCTTGAACTCAACAGGTCGACTGCAGGCACTCGAGACGAATTTCCAATATTGGTCCTGACCCTTTCCCGATCGGCCGGCAAAGCCACGACACGAACTCAAGGCGTACGGCTCCGACCGAACTGAGCGTTCCCGAGTCTAGCGTGACCAGTGGGCACGTCACATACGGTACGAACAGATCGTCTGATCATCCGTCAGAAGGCCCGTCGTCGGCAGGACCGGCTGCGCGCAACGCTCGAAGTCGCTCGGTCTTCTTACGACGTTCTTCCGCTTCGTCGCTGATCATGGCCGTGACAACGACTTTGGTCTGGTAGATGTCTCCGAGTGCAGGCTGGCCCTTTGCCCTACGCTTCTTCTGGATATCCGTCATGTCCGTCTCTCAGAACTTACAACGCGGCAAGAAGCTATCGTGCCCGATGCGTGCGTCAAGATCCAAAAACCGAGCATTCCGCGAGAAGACTTAGGGGCGGCGACGTGGCTGCCGTCCCATACCCGACCGGCTGATGGCAGGGATCGATCTCCCGATACGCGAGGCTCCCGGCCCGCCACGTCAAGCGCCATTTGAACCGAATTTCGGCACCGTCACGCCAGGCTCGGCATTCGGCCACCCCGCCTGCCGTTGGCCTCGTCGTGTCGTGATCGTCGCGGAGCGGCGCCCGTTCGGGGGTGTCGCCGTGATGGACGGGATCAACATGCAATCTGCGATGCCACCGTAGACGGACCCGGCCGCAGCTGAACAAGGCAGGCCGATGCGAAAGCAATCTTCATCAGCGCGTTCAAGAGTGTCCGTGAAAGCTATCTAGGCCGCATGCCTTGCCGCAATGCTGAATCGTGCAGCCGTGGGCGCGTGCCGGGGCCCGCGGTCGATCGGTCGAAATCTAATGCGGCGGGTTCGTCGTTCAAAACGGGCGGGCCGGACCTAAACCCCAATGCGTTGTCCGTGACAGACATCGCGACAGCTTGTGCCGGCGGTTCAAGTCCGTTAGGACCGGGCTGTCGAAAAAGGCTGATTTGGTGTGGTCTAGCCCAAATCCTTTCGGAAACGAAAGCTCTGTCCATGTGTTGCGCATGAGTCCCACGACGAGCAACGGATGCCGCCCGGCATCCCGGTGTTCGTCCGTGCGGTCGTCGGATCGACGAACTGCTCCGGTCGGAACACGACGGTGGAGCGCTTGATGAACAACCTCAACTCAATCTACGATGTCGTAATAGCGGGAGCGGGACCGGTAGGACTGTTTCTGGCGAACGAGCTCTGTCTTGGCGGTGCCGCGGTTCTGGTGCTGGAAAAAACCGTCGATCAGCGCAACAGCTTCAAACGGCGTCCTTTCGGTGTGCGTGGGCTCTCTGCGCCCAGTGTGGAGGCATTCTACCGCCGGGGCATGCTTTCGGAAATCGCGAAGCCATTGGATCACCCGACGAACGAGGTCGACTTGTCGCTCGCTGCGCACCGGCTGCATCAGCCACGGACACCGGCCGGCCATTTTGCCGGCATCCAGTTCTTCCAGGATAAAATCGACGCACGCAAGTGGCCCTATCGTCTTGAAGGTCCTGCCGGCATCCATCTCGGCACGACACTCGAGCAGGTGGAGGCCGTCCTTGCAGCGCACGCACGGTCAGCAGGCGCTAGAATCCTTTATGATCACGCCGTGACCGATTTCCAGCAGTCGTCCGACGGCGTGGTGGTCACGGCGGGTAGCTCGACCTTTCAGGGGCGATGGCTTGTCGGCTGCGACGGCGGCCGTGGCGTTGTACGCAGGGTTGGAGGGTTCGAGTTCGTCGGGACCGACGCCGAGTTTACCGGTTACTCGCTCCTCGCCGAAATCGCGCACCCTGATCCGCTCCCCGTCGGCAGACACTATACGCCAGAAGGGATGTTCAATTACCAAGCGCCGGACACGATTTCGATCGCGGACTTCGACGGGGGCGCGTTCCATCGCACGCAGCCGATCACGCTGGAACACGTACAGGCGGTCCTCCGCCGTGTCAGCGGGTTGGAAGTCACGCTTTCGAACCTGCGCCTTGCGACGACCTGGACGGACCGCGCCTACCAGGTGACGTCTTACCGAAACGGCCGTGTGCTGCTTGCGGGGGACGCTGCCCATATCCATTCTCCTTTGGGCGGCCAGGGCCTGAATCTGGGGCTCGGCGATGCCATGAACCTTGGCTGGAAGCTCGCTTCCACCGTCCGCGGAACCGCACCGGAAGGCCTTCTTAACAGCTACACGGCAGAAAGGCATCCGGTCGGGGCGCGGGTTCTCGACTGGTCACGCGCACAAGTTGCGGTCATGCGGCCAAGCCGAAGTTCGAGAGCGCTCGAAGCGATCTTCCGCGACCTGGTCGAGACCGGTGACGGCGCGACCTACTTCGCCGAACGCGTATGGGGTCTGCGCCTGCGCTACGAGTTGGGCAGCGGCGACCCGCTGATCGGCTCGAGCGCCCCGGACTTCGAGTTTGTAGACGGCGGCAGGCTCGGCGACCGTTTGCGAAAGGGCAACGGTGTCTTGCTGGATTTCAATGCCGGTTCTCCCCTCGCGCGACATCAACTCGGCGGATCTGTCGAGTATCTATGGGCCGACGTGGAGGACCGCCTTGGACTTTCGGCACTACTTGTGAGGCCGGACGGTGTCGTTGCGTGGGCGGCGCGGGGAGCTGCCGATTACGAGACTTTCTCACAAGCGGCGCAGCGCTGGTTCCGCCTCGACGGCGGAAGGGAGAGAACATGAAGTGTCCGCGGCCAGTTTTTCGGCAACACCCAATTTCCCGGGTTCCGCCAGCTGCGGTCTCCGGCGGGTTGAGGCTTCGGAGACCGACTGCCCGGCCTTCACTTCCCTATGAGCGGGTCACGGAAGGTCGCCTGCAGATCTCCGGGTCGACGAGCGTGCCGTTCAACCGTCAACGACGAGAAGAGTCAACCTCGTCCGGGATCAGGCGGAGATGTCCGCCGGACTGTCAGCATGGCCTTTCGGTCGCGGACGCGTGGAGATATGCCCGTGACAGTATGCGCGCCTCCGCGTAGAACTTTTCAGGGATGACGGGCTGCGCCACCAGTGTCCCGAAGCATCCGCGTGACAGGCCGGCAAGCGCGGAAAGAAGCGAGAACGTAGTCCATCGGATGTCATTGAAGGCAGCGTCCGACACTCCGGCCAGCAGACTGGAGACTGCGGTTTCCAGTCGGATGTAAATGTCCTCAGGCAACCTGGACTGATCGATGGTCCCGGCTACACGATAAAGCGCGCTCGTCACGTCGGGCCGGGATGCCTTCACGGAAACATAGGCATCGGCGATGCCGTCCGCCACTTCCCTGAGCGAGCGTCCTGAACCTGATGTTTCGATACGCTCGAGGGCGATTGCCATATCCTCGAAATGCCGCATCAGAACGGCATAGAGGAGCGCCTCCTTGTTCGGAAAATATTGGTAGAGTGTACCCACGGAAACTCCCGCCCGTTCCGCGACTTTCGAAGTCGTCAGGCGCGCGAGCTCCGCACCCGAAAGAACCTGAAGGGTTGCCTCGTAGATGGCGCTGACCGTCGCTTCAGCCCGTGACTGAACCGGGAGTTTGCGAGGCCTGAGACGCGAGGGCACTCTCTGGACGGGTTCGGTCAAAATGCGAATACCTCGCTGAGGGTTTGGTCAGGTATAAGTCCGAAAGGTGTCCGGTCAAGCGGTCGTGCCGCAGTCGAACGCGATAGTGATCGGCACGGCACCTGTCCGCCGTGCCGAGTATACCCATCGCCGGTTGTTACAGTGGGAGAGTGACGAGATGAGCCAGGATCGCAGCGAAGCAATTGACGGAGTTAGCCGGAGGTTGTTCCTGACCTCCACGGCGTGCATGGCGGCCATGAGGTCGCTCCCGGCGGCGGCTCAGTCGGAGCCTGGTCTCCCCAGGGTCCTGCGCTTTACCGATCACGAGCCTCTCGGTGGAATGCGGACGCGCTTTCTGCAAGACGTCCTTTTCCCGGCGATTGAAAGGGAGTCCGGCGGGCGTCTGAAAATCGAAGCCCGTTGGGACGGCGAGGTCGCGGCGGCATACGATGCCCTGGCAGTAGTGGCGAACGGTACCTCCGACATGGGTACCGTCGTGCCCGAATACACGGCCGAGGAACTACCGCTACATCAGGTTTTCAAGAGCTTTGTCAGAGGGCCGGCAGGGCAGCGCCAAGTGGACTTCTTCAATCGGGTGTACGCGGAACTGCCGCAGTTCCGGATCGAGCTGGAAAAGAACGATATCGTTCCCGTCTTTTTCGGTACGGGATACCCGGTCGCGTTTTTCAGCAGCAGTCCCCTGGCTGATCTAGGCGAGCTGAGGGGTGGAAAGTGGCGGTCCGCGAGCTTTTGGCACCTCGATTACCTGAAGAACGCCGGAGCCACGCCAGTGAAGATGCACTGGGGTCCGGAGATCGCCGCGGCGTTGAAAGCAAAGACGCTTGACGGCCTCATGGTAAACGTGGACAGCGGTTATATGCTGAAAGTCCACGAGACCGCACCTCACGTGCTGGTTTCGAAAAACCTCTGGCTCGGCCATCTCTACCTTCTGGCGATGAATAGATCGGTCTGGCACGATCTACAACAAGAAGACAGAGAAGCCATCGTTCGCGCGGCTCGCAAGTCGTATCCCATGCTCGGCGGTGTTATGGAAACGAGCTTCGATGCGCAGCTTGCCGAACTCCGGAATGCCGGGGCGGACGCTCGGATCCTCCGAGGTGAGGAGGTGTCACGGTTCGAAGCATCGACCGACTATCGAGAAGTGCAGTCTTCCTGGGCGCGTGACCAGGAGCGGCTGGGCATTCCCGGAACCGCTGCCGTAATCGCGAAGGTATCTTCGATCCTTGGTGAATTCATCTGAGGATGACCCCCCGCTACCGGTTTCCTTGCCGTCGCACCACCGTCGCCAGCTGGCATCCCGCGATCGTCGCGCTGTGCCAGTGATGTCAGACTCGCGCAGCTCGCGTGTTGTTTCAGCCGTTTACCCACAAGCCGGTTGACGGTGCGAGACGGACCGTTCGGAAACAGGATGGGATCTAGAACTTGTTGACCGGTCACGCCCACGATAAAAGACATCGGGCGCGGGGGCTTGAACGAGACGGACCAACCTCCTTGGACGTCGCTGCTTTTCCTGTCCGTTGAAGTGATCAGGAGACGGGATGTCCAGACGCAAGTTTCTAACCGTTCTTGCTTTTCTCGCTTTCACCAGCCTTGGTTTGCCGGACGGCCTTCTCGGAGTATCTTGGCCCTCCATCCGTTCTCAGTTCGGTCTCCCTCTTGATCGGCTTGGCTTGCTCGTAACGGTAACCACCGCGGGCTACCTGACCTCGAGTTTTATGACCGGCCCCATATCGCGAATCGTACCGATCGGCACCTTGCTGGCAATGTCCACGTTGGCGGCATCGATCGGACTGCTTGGCTTCTCAGTCGCAACCAACTGGCAGGTAATGGTCTCGCTTGGGTTCGTCGCGGGACTGGGCGGCGGCGCCGTGGATGCGGGTCTGAACTCCTACGGAGCTAAACACTTCAGTCCGAAGGCACTCAACTGGTTGCATGCCTTCTTCGGCCTGGGAACGACCATGGGTCCCGTAATCGTTTCTTACGTCCTCAAGAGCGGTGGCGGCTGGTGGGTGAGCTATGCGGTTGTCGGTTCGGCCCAGCTCGCGCTAGCGACGACGTTTTTCTTCACGCGCGCGCGCTGGGCCGACGCAGCGGATATCGCGACTTCATTTACGCCCGCCGTCGAAACTATCTCGGCATGGCGGACCCTCGAGCTGCCGCGGGTCTGGCTGGGCATGCTGGTGTTTTTCTTCTATTCCGGAGTGGAGATCGCTGCGGCTCAGTGGAGCTACTCGCTTCTCTCACTCGGCCGGGGGTTCACGGAGGGTATGGCGGCAACGGTGGTCGGCCTTTACTGGGCTAGTCTGATGACCGGCAGGGTAGCTTTCGGCTTCGTGGCAAACCGGCTGCCGTTGATCGAGACGCTGCGCGTTTGCCTGTTAGGAAGCGTGCTCGGGGCTTTGCTGTTCTGGCTTGACTTCGACACATACACAAGCGTTGGAGGTTTGCTTTTGATGGGCTTTCTCTTCGCGCCGGTTTTTGCTTCTCTTATCAGCCTGACACCGGACCGCGTAGGGCGGGCGCATGCGGATAGCGCCATAGGTTTTCAGATCGCCGCGGCCGGGCTCGGCGGAGCGGTTCTCACTTCTGTCGTCGGGGTTCTGACGCGGACCCTCGGACTGGAGGTCATCGGAGCAGCACTTTTCGTAGCTGCTCTACTCCTGTTCTTTCTCTACCTCGGTTTCACCGTTCGGCCAGGACCAGCGCCACGATACGATCAAACCGGGTGTCCATAATCGGAATGGCCCATTCGCGGGAGCCGCAGCGCATGTAAGCCTTAGTGCAGAAGGCTTCGATCGCGACCGTCGCGCGGCATCTGACGGTTTTCACGTCACGAATGCGCTGGCTACAAATACCGAACGGATCGGGTCTCTGGAAATTGCGTGTCTTCGGAAGTCGCCGCGCATTCCGGCCAAACCGCGAATGGCTTTACTAGCTGCTGGTTGGTTGATGCTTGTATCATCGCTTGTCGTCACGATGGTTGCCAATGTCACTTGGCGGGACGGTTGGACGCCCTATCTATCGTCTGTTCAAGCATTGGGTTGCCGGCGAGAGCAAATGGCATCATCGTCGGATGTATGCCAACGACCTGCCGCGCCGTGCAGACGCTTTCGAGCGATGACTCTGCTAGACTTTTACTACCCGTTCCCGTTCGGATCTACTCGTGAGATCCTCCGCGTCTTCTCACGATGGGTTGCCTCCTTGGTAGTTTCCGGTGCCTCCTTAGAAGGGCTGCTTCCCGTTTCCCGTGACAGGCTGCTAACACCATCAAACGTGTCGAGACAAACTTGTTGCTCTATCCTGCCGCGGCCGCGCATTGAATGCCGCCTTATTTACCGAACAGTCATATTCATCTATTAACTCGTCAACCTCGCCCTATCGTGCCTTTACCGGTTGCAGACTCGATCTCCGCCGGACGACCTAATTCAAGCTGGGAGAACGCCATGGTCGGCGACGATGAACAGCAAGCACCATCTGGAACGGGCAAAGCATCCGAAGCAAGCGAACACGGGGAAACGCAGCAGTCGGACAGAGTCGAGAAGAAGCCGAGGAAAAGCAGGTCGGAGAAGGGCCGGACCGAAGTCCGGGCAAAGCGTCAGGTGAAACGACATACAGCCGATGAGCGCGCCGACAAGCTGCGACGGGTTCAGGACAGCGTGACAAAAGACGGGTTGTCGTTGAAAGCAGCGGTGGAAGCCGTTGGGATTTCGGATCAGACCTACTACCAGTGGAAACGAGCCAGCAAGCCCGCGAGCCCGGGGATAGCTGAATTGGTGCCCGCTCGCTCGCTCCCCACGCCTGTTGCAGCCGCTAATCCCGGCAATAAGCTGGTGGATCTCCTGAAGCTCGAGGAAGAGAACCAGAGGCTTCGTGAGCTTCTTGGCGAAAAGCTCCGAGCGGAAAACGCGGAACTGCGTCGACGCCTTGAGATGGATTGATTGTCTACATGCGTAAAACCCAGCCGAGCTTTGTCGTCGAATACAAAGGCGGTCGCCGCCGGAAGCAAGGTCGTAGTAAGACAATATGGGGCGAGATCGACTTCAATACACTTGACAGGGGGAACGATCGAGATCTCGCACCCGTCACAGGTCCCCGCGGGGTCCTCCCGCGTCTCGTGCCGGAACACGCAATCGAACCCGGCATGCCCAGCGACTGCATTGATCAATCAGCCGTCGCGCCGACACCTGCGGTGCCATTCCCGGACGCACGGACTGTTTGCCTGGCCGGAAACAGCGGCGACACAAGTGGCCTCGAACTGAAACCGGAAAGTCCAAACGGTAAGGCCGTCCGCTTACCGCGGACTTCGCCGGCAGCCCGGGTGTTCGGATCACAGGCAAGTTCAGCCGGCGAAGATGTCGTCGGCGAGCAGTTCGCGCCATCTCACGATACTATCGCGACAGCCATTACGACATTGCCGGTCTCACGGCAGGATCTGGCGAACCTGCAGGCGGAAAATCAAGAACTCAGGCAGCTGTATCAAGCCCGCCTGTTGAGCGAAAACAACTGGCTTTCAGAAATGCTGAGACGGTTTGCTAATTAGGAAAATACAGGGCGCGCATTCTCCATCTGAAGACATCCGATCGCGCTCGGTCACACGTAGCTCCATTTTTTCTTGCTCGCCTCTGATGAACGTCCAGTCGCGGCCATCTCACGGGCACGTCGGGATGACAGGCGTTGCGGTAAGCATCAGACACTATGAAATGCCATATTTCGAAAGCGACGGCAGCTTCAAGATCTTGACGGTCGGTGCGTCGTTGAACAGCGATGACTTCCGTTGCAGCGCCTGCACGGTAGCCTGTTCCCGCATCCTGCACCGCGCGTTCGGCGGGCCGTTATCCCCCCGCTCCGGCCTCTGCGACGCGGCCGCCGGCACATGAAACTGAGCTGTCGCGATCCGAAACCGCCGTAGAGCGGTCCAGCGCATGTTGCACCCTTCGAGATATCGGCTAGTCTGCATCCACCGTGGAGGGTGCTTTGTCAGTTCTTTATTGTTTCGTGAGAGCGCTCGCGGCGACCATGCTCTTCTGCGCTCCCGTGCGCGCCGACATCACGCTCCACCGGGTTCCCATCGAAAACGCCCCGACGGTCATCCTGCTGAAGGGCACGTTCACCCCATCTGATGATCCGCAGTCCCTTGCGAGAGAAGTCGCGGCAAGCGGCGCGAAAATCGTCACGTTCGAGAGCGGCGGCGGGAACGTCATGACTGCCATCGCTTACGGGCGTGTCATACGGGCGCTTGGGCTCGCGACCGTGCAGTTTCGCACCGCGGAATGCGCGTCCGCATGTGCCCTGGCTTTCTCGGGCGGCGCCGTCCGTCAGGCGGAAGCGGGATCGATCGGAGTCCACCAGTCGTCTTTCGCGCCGGATTCCGCCCTCGACAGGCAAGCGGCCGTGACGGCGGTGCAGTCCATGACGGCCGAGATTATGACCTACCTCGTCGAGATGGGCGTCGATCCGCGGTTGCTCCAACTTAGCCTTTCCATCCCGAGCGACGACATGCGCTACCTCACGTTGGGCGAAATGCGCACCTATCGCGTGATCTCAGGTGACTTCGGGGAGGAGGAGGCCCGCATCGAAAAGGGCGCGAACGTGCCGAGCGTTGCTCCTGCGACGGATGCCCCGCGTGTCACAGGCGCAGGAGCGCAGCATAGCGAGACGGCCGAACAGAAGGCCATGGCTTTCGCGTACGCCTACCACGACGCATGGTCCATGCCGAACGACCAAGCGCTCGCTTTCATGGACGGAGCATACGAAGACCTCGTGGAATTTTACGGCAAGGCGACAACTAAGGCTAAAGTCCTGGAGGAGAAGCGCACATTCGCGAAGCGGTGGCCAGCAAGAGCGTACTTCGTGAAGAGCGGCTCTGAGAAGGTCGCATGCGCGGCAACCTGTCGGGTAGAGGGCGTCGTCGAATGGTTCGCGAGGCGGGATACAGGCGGCCGGTTATCATCCGGTTCCGCGCGTTTCTCGCTCAACTGGGACCCTGTCACGGGGAAGGCTTCTTCGGAAAGCGGAGAGGTCATCGAGGTCGACAGAGACGTGAGGATGCCCGCGCGCGTCATAGCGCGCTGGTCCGAGGAGAACGGGCAGTGCCGCGGCGGCGGCGGCGACAGTCCCGAGACGCTTGCCGCGTGCGACCGTCGCGCGGTGACGGACGCCAAGCTCCAACGCGTGGGTTGGTGCTATGGACGCGAAGGCGAAGCCGGATATCAGATGGACTGGCACGCGTGCACGGGCGGACCCCCGGCGACAGCCCTATCCGCGCCGGCCACCGACGTCCGGATGCCGGTTCCCTCTGCCTATCCCAGCCGAGGGGAGCTGAAGGGGAAGACGTCGTTGCCGGACTTCAAGGGCCGCGACAGGGAGTTCAACGCCTTCAGGACCCGCATCAGGGAGAGCATGATGCGGGGACCCGATTTTGCCGGACACTACTCGGTCATCCAGTACGGGTGCGGTTCCGGATGCTCCAACGTCGTCGTCGCCGACAACCGCACCGGGCAACCGGCGCGCTTTCCACGAGGCGGCGAAGACAACACGTACCTGGACCTGCGGTTCCAGCTCGACAGCCGGCTCCTAGCGGCGCAATGGCTGGACTACGAGGCCGGACGCTGTTTCACGGAGTTCTTCGATTACGACCGATCGAAGTGGAAGTTGTTGCGGAAGGTCGACATCGGCCCGGTGGAAGTCTGCTACCGGGCCATCGACGAAAACCTCAAGCGGGCCCGTGGCGACTGATGTCATGGATCGGTGCCGTCGGTGGGTCCCACGCGTTCGAGCGCTACCATGAGGGTGACGTAGACGGTACTTTGTCTCCGTATGACGCAACTCCTCGCTGATGGACACCCCGCGTCATAACGAGGCGTGGCCGAGGTTTGAACATCGGCAACAACGACAGGTCCCGTTGGTCAGTGCTGGCAACCGAGGTTGGAAATCAAGCCCGAAGGCTTTGGTCTCGGAGCATATGGAAGAGGTCAAATGAAAATCGCATGCCGCTTCGCTGTCGCCGTTGGCCTGGCCAGCGCCCATGCCCTCAACTGTTTCGCCGAGGATCCCGCCTCTTCCGGGACCGGCTTCGCAGTCACGGTTGACGGGTGGCTACTTACCAATGCGCACGTGGTCGAAGGGTGCGGGCGGATCGAGGTCAAAGGGAAAGGTGACGCGACGGACATCAGGGTCGACGCCACGAACGATTTGGCGGCGTTGAAACTCACCACGATGGAGTCATTGCGACCTCTTGCATTCCGCAACTCGCCGACGCGGCTCGGCGAAGATATCGTCGCTATAGGCTTCCCACTCGCTGCCCTTCTTGCGGATTCCGTCAAGATCACCACCGGCAACGTCAACGCGCTTGCCGGGATACGGAACGACACGCGGTATCTCCAGATCTCGACCCCGATCCAACCCGGCAATTCGGGAGGTCCGCTCGTCGACCGCTCGGGAAACCTGATCGGCATCACCAGCGCCACGCTGTCGAAAAAAACAGAGGACGAGATCGGGGTCGCGGCGCAGAACGTCAATTTCGCCATCCGCGCATCCGTAGCGGAGCTATTCCTGCAATCTCAGAGCCTGGCGTCACAGCCGGCCTCCGCTTCCGTCGGCGCGAGTACGCTCTCCACAGCCGATCTCGCCGACCTCGTCACCCCGTCGGTTTTTCAGATCCTCTGCTATCCAGCGGCGTATCCAGCGTCCGCGGCCGCTCCGGATACGCGACCGGTTGTCGGTCCGCTGCCCCCGGTCGCTTCCGTAAACCTTCCGGTCGAAGAGGCGGGCTCGGAAAACGAGACGCTTTTCGTTCCCCGAGCCCGCAGCGGGTTCGTCCGCCATCCCAAGGGCGTGGCCCCGTTGAAGCAGGCGGCGAACGGTGACGCGAAGACGCTTGGGTACGCGTCGAACGGAAGTCCCGTCGAGATAGAAGAACCACTCGGAGACTGGTACCGGGTGTCCGTCGGGAGGTCCACGGGCTACCTTCACTACTCGTGGGTAAGGGTGAGCGAGTTCGAAGAGCCGGGCGGTAACGGCAGGTTCGTCCAGGTCAAGAGCTTCCGCACGCTGAAGGAAGCGCGTTCGTTCATCAGTGGATCCCCGGTTCCGCTGGCAGCCCATCTGGCAGCCAGCGGCTGGATCGCCGTCACGCTGCATGACGTGTACGAGGAGCGGCAGGCGAAAGACATTTCGAACGCGCTGAAGGCAAGCGGCCTCATAGCGGCGGACGCGATGGTCACCTTCGGGAATACCTATGTCCGGAAGGTATGTTGCGACTGAGTGAATGAACGGGAAATAATTTCCGAGAGCATGACCGGACTACGCTGACCGCAAAAGGAATCAGCGCCATTGTTCATTCGCTTCGCGCCTCCGCGGTCGTGCATCCAGGTTTTGTCATCGATGCGACAGCGTCTGCTGGTGACACCAACGTAACGGAACCCCGTATGGACGTGGTGTGGAGCGACAAATTGGTCGTCAAGACCTTGTGGGGATGTCGGAGCAGGTAGGCCTGCGTCAGACGTTCCGCCTTATTCCGGCTCGATCGGTGGAACCTCGTACGCGGCTATCCCAATGGCACAGTCCCCTTCACCGACAGCATCGGTATAGTCGAGTTCCAACAGTGGTAGGGTGTTCCGAAGCCTCTATAAATCGGCTTCGAGTCTTCCAATCTTCTTCTTGTCAGCGAATGCTTACTTAGGAAGCAACCAACTGTCCGGGGAGAGTAAGCCTCGAGGCCCGCTAGTCTCACGGAAGTATTCGGTCTGGTGTCGTGGCTGAGCAGCACGGCGCCGTCGTTGAGCCCCAGCGCTGACCCCGACGAGCTGATCGTCGGGAGAGCCGGGATCAAGGTCCAGCGCATTGTCCAACTTCGGGCCGCGGGCCGCTCCCGGCTGTTCGCGCCCCTTTCGACCATCAGGCCTAACTTGCCGGATGCAGCGGCGGCAGTCGGCGTCGGTTCAGGGTATTTCATCGAGAAGTGAACAATCCAGTATGGCCGTCACGCTCCTGACCAGTCCCTGACCCAGACCATGGCCGTCCGCGATGCCATGTTTGTCTTTGAGAGACGGCTCCCGGTTTCGACGGGCGCCGGCGACCTTGTTTACATACCAACAGGCGAGGCGGTGACGATAGCCACGGAAGGCGAGGCCGCTTTGACGGCGTATGTGACGGCACTCATGTTGGAGCTGATGGCCCAAGGCTACCGGATCAACCACCGTGGCACAGAGGATCGGACATCCGATAGGAGATCACTCGTCCGAACGAAGCTGTCCGACATACGTCGCGCTGGGCGCGTCGTTGTCAGCGCGGGACACGCACAGTCATGGCCAAACGCCTAGAACATTTGGTGCGAGTGATACGGCTTAAAACGAGCGAGGCGGACCCGCCATCACCGACGACACATGCGCCTAGCGGTTGACTGCGGATGATCCCAAATTAAAACCTTCATTCCGTTATCAGTCGACTCGACTCTTCGTATAGTTGTGACATTATCCCCGGAAATTCGGGGGAGACAGCGTTGAAAATCAATCGTTTTGCGCGGGCAGCAATCGTCGCGTTGATGACGCTTGCCTTGGCAAGCTGCACAACCATCACACCGGCGGAGTTTGCCAAAAATCCCAAGGCCGTGAGTCAGGCGTCCTTGTGTCGAACCTTCCTGCAGGCAATGGATCCGGTTTTCCAACAGCAGATTGCCGTCGAACTCAACCGCAGGGGAATTCAAACCTACGACTGTCCTGCAATGGTCCAGCAACAGGACCAGGCTGCCGCCGCCATAGTTGCGGTAGCGCTCATCGGAACAGCGGTGGCTGTCTGCTCAAACAACAACTGCGGGGCGCCATCCTACCCAAGCTATCAGGGAAACTGCCGGTATTCGTGGCAGCGAGACGCCAGAGGCAGACGCTGCGGCGACCGCGCGGCTGACCGTCGAGCAGGAGGATGGTGACGATGCGACATCTGACAGTCGCCTTTCTGGCATTTGCCTTTCCAGAACCGATAAGCGCAGCCTACGCCCATGGCGGCGGCTGCCGAAAAGGCTCGCCGCCCGGGTAATGTTGCCACATGAACAGGAAGACAGTCGAGCCGCACAGTCATTGAGGCGGAGGTTCGATGTGCAATCTCCACAACGTTACAACGAACCGAGGAGCGACCCGGCTTTCAACAATGCTGCGCGCGACATCGTCGGCAACATGGGCTGACACTTGACGTCTACGCGAACGCCAGCAACCCTATCAGCTTCGTAGTGCGCGCCGCCGATCCGCAAGACGCCGGACTCTGCCGCGCGAAGCGCTGTAAACAGAAAGCGTCTTTCAGGGTTGCCACGGTCGCAATTCGGCGTCAGCATTTTGATATCGGCCCTCCCGGTCGCCATTCTCTGCAAACGACGTGCTGCGGGGCTTCGCTGGAACTTCCCCGGCAACTGGCCACAACGCGGCTACTAGGATCCTGACACATGACAACCGACCTTCACCGTATCTCGAAGTACTTGCCGGACCCGTCGGAGGGCGTGAAAGACCCGGACACACGCTGGTACGTGGGACAGCTCGTTTTCGCCGGCCCGGACGCTGCTATCGAGGTCGTCGGCTGTAGCGTCAAAGGCTATGTCGGCGGTGCGGCTTCGCATCCACAGGGCCAGCTTGCCGACATGATCGACAATTACGAGAGCTCGATCGTGAAAGGAGCCCGCGAGCTCGCACGCCTCGATACCACGAAAATCGTCTTCGCCGGGAAATGGCATCATGTCGATAACAAACGGGATCCGCGGTTCGAAGCCTATCTGGTGCACCTGGTCGCCGCGGACGGAAACGTCGTCACGCAGCGCTACGCTTCGGACATCTTCGACTGGGACGACGAGGGCTACAACAACGGCTCGGATTTCTTCGCCGTAGGCAGGGGAACAATCGCCGACGACGCCGCCAGTCTACAAGGTCAGGCGGAACTGAAGCTCGAAGCCGGGAAATTCTTGGCGGAAAACGGAATGTGCGCGCTCGAAGGCATAGTCTGGTTCCCCGTGGACGATCCACGGGTGCCCGTCGTCTACTCCTACGTCAACGGCATCGACGCGCCGACGAGGGTCGTCGAGGTCGCCAGCGAGACCGGTCCAGCCAACACGTTCGCCCACGTCGGCGACGGTACCCTCGCCGGGGAACTGCGCGCGAGACGGCTCGCGTTGAAGACTTCGCCGGGAACATTTAGGGGAGAAGTGGTCGACCGCAAAACGCATCGGCCGGCGGAGATGACCCTCGCCGAGGTATTCGCTTCCACGGACGCTGCAGGCTACTGGATACAGATCCTCAACGGAGACAACGAGCCCAGCACCGCGTTCCGTTTTCACCACGATACGAACCACGATGACGAAATACTAAAGGCGGTCGACGGCGGGGCAGACCCGTGGAGCTATGGAAATCAGTATGCCAGCGACTGGCAACCACTAATGCGCTCGATGCCGAATTATCGCAGGCGCATCCTTGCCGTGGGAACAACGCCGTCCATAAACCGAGATCCCCTATAGGGAAAGGTCCCCTTGCAC
Source organism: Rhizobium sp. Leaf384 (assembly GCF_001424065.1). Classification (GTDB taxonomy): domain Bacteria; phylum Pseudomonadota; class Alphaproteobacteria; order Rhizobiales; family Rhizobiaceae; genus Ferranicluibacter. The sequence continues at coordinate 243,269 of NZ_LMQE01000005.1, read as the reverse complement.
CATACGGACCTAATCGCATTCTTGGCTGGGTTTTCCACCAAACCGTGAAAAGTTCCGCGTCGTCCCGTTTTGCAGGAAGAACGCCAATAGGCGAGAAGCTGTAAACCTCGATAGCGCCTCCAGATTAAAGTTCGCCCTCTGCGGAGTCGGACAAAATAGGGCTTCGACGGAGCGAGTGAAATATTATGATCCGGCCAGCCGCGTAACGCTGTTTTCGGCGCTCTTCAATGCCTGCTGATCTACCGACTTTTGCAGATCTTGCCGATACACGCGCGGGGGAGGGGTTCCGCTGTGTCTGGCAAGCGGAACGACCTCCGCCACAGACTTCCGGCACCACGCCGTGCGAGGACATGGCGACGGAGACAGGACGCCGTCGGGCGTCATAACCGGAGCCATCCGCATCGACCGTTCCGTACGTGCTTACCGAGGGTCTTTAAGAGACCATAGGCATGGGGAGAAGCCGCAGTAAAACAGACCGGCTACGGTTACGTTATTCTGCGGAACCAATCCGTCTCCGAATGCCGAGACAGAAGTCGCACGATCCCTCGCGGCCGCGAGACCGCAGGTCGAACACATCGAAAGGGTAGCGGCCGGTCCGGTTTACGACCGATGAGCCTGGTACTGATCCAGCCTCCCGACCGAATGGATACCGGCGTCGTCCAAGGTTCGATCTCAACGACAAACGTCGGCCGGCCGGTTGACTCCCGCTACGCGTTCTGCTTTTGTTCCCGACATGGAAAAAAGCCTGCTCATACGAATACGTTGATCTGCTCGCCGCGATGACCGCGGCGGCGAACAACCGTTTTTGCGTATGAGGTTGTCATGAATGTCGACGTGCAGGCCGTGCAGGACACGGTCAAGAAAAATTCAGAACACGCTAGATCATACTATCCGTCATCGACGATGCGTTGCGATGGCAAAAGGGTGTTCCGCTCGCAGGCGGCTCGGGACGCCGCATGCGTGATCGATCTCGATCCTTCGGTCCTTCTGTGGAGGTGCACCACCGTCAGGATCGTCGAACTTGATCACGTTCCCGACTTTGAGGTGGTCTACGACAACGGGGCCACGGTCCTTGTCGATGCCCACGACCGCGAGCTTCAAGCCGATCTTGCGAGTATGGAAGAGGCGACGCGTCGCCGAAACCTCTCCTATCGTCAGATGTCCCGCGAAGAGGTGTACGACGGTTTCCGTCTGAAGAACGCCAAGGACCTCCTGAGATACGGCAACTACGTCGTCCCGCTCGGAGATCGGCTCCGGCTGCTTGGCGCCCTTGACGCGAACGGCTCGATGTCGATCTTCGAATGCCTCAACGCGTTCCAGGAGGTGAAACCGGTCGCCGGGCTGGCATCCCTTATCCTCAATCGATACCTCGAAGTCGATCTCGACGAGGCTCCGCTCGGGCCCGAGACGACGGTCAGACGAATAGCACCGTGACATGAGTGCGCCGTTCCCCGATCAAGAGAGAGATTCGAGATGTCGTCCTACACGATCCATCAACGCGAGAGACAGGCAGACTTCGTCGTCACCGCTGCGAAATACGGAGTTCGGAACGCCCTGCGACCGTTCATCCGCCGCCACCGAGACCTGCCGTTCGTCGTCGTTCTCCATGTCCCGCAGGACACCTGCGAATATTACAGGCGAGCGGCCGAAGCGCTGATCGCGGATCCCATGCCCGTCGATGACGAGGGCAACAAGCTGGCGGTCGTCCTCGCCCTCAACGATGTCGCCGTCGAACCACGCTCGTTGTACAGGCGTTATCGTCACGGTAGGCAGATCGTGCTTCTGACGGAGCGTCTCGAACATGTTCCGTCTGAAATCAGGGCGGCGGCCGACGTCGTCGCCATTATTCCTCCTCCGCCCGCCCGACACTACGAGGCGGCTGCGCGTGAGATCGGGATGACCGGCATGACCCCGGAGATCGCCGCTCTGATGACGGGCTTCTCGTTCGACTTTCTATCCGCGGCCATCACGGAGACAAGGCCTCTGTCCACCGTCGTCCGCTACCTTAAACGGGCGGCGGCCGAGCGGGATACGGAGAAACCCGCGCCCGCCAAACCGAAAAGGCCGGCTCTCGAGGACCTGGCCGGGTACGGAGCGGCGAAGACTTGGGGCCTCCAGCTCGCCGAGGACCTGCGCGCGTGGAAGGCAGGAGAAATCGCATGGGAGGATGTCGACCGCGGAGCGCTTCTGCACGGCCCGCCCGGGACCGGCAAGACCGCTTACGCGACGGCTCTCGCGAACTCTTGCGGCGTGAAACTGGTTCTCGCGTCGGCTGCGCGATGGCAGGCGGCCGGGCACTTGGGAGACTACCTGAAGTCCATGCGCACAGCCTTCGCGCTCGCGGCCAAACAGGCTCCAAGCATCCTGTTCGTAGACGAGTTCGATAGTTTCGGAGACCGAGACAGCCCCGGCGACGACGACCATCGGGACTACAAGCGTCAGGTCATCAACGCCATGCTGGAGTGCCTGGACCCGGCCGAGGGACGGGAAGGCGTGGTGGTCGTGGGAGCGACCAACAACCCGTCGGCGATCGACCGCGCCCTGCTTCGTTCGGGTAGACTCGAGACGCTCGTCGAGATCACGCTGCCTGACGCCGATGCCCGAATGGCGATCTTGCGACACTATCTCGGGACGGATGCCTTGACCGGCGATACCGCCCGGTTCGCGGCCGGAACCGTCGGGTGGTCAGGCGCGGACATCGAGAAGCTGGCACGCGACACCAGGCGGCTCTGCCGAAGCCGGCGGGCGGCCGTGACGATGGAGCTGGTTTTCGAGGCAATGCCAGCACGCTACGTCCTAAGCGAGGACGAGCTTCGCCACACGGCTGTCCACGAGGCAGGGCACGCGATCGTGGGAGTGGCGTTGGGAAGCGATGTCCTCGAATTCGTACGGATCGAACGCGAAGTACGACTGGGAGTGTCGCCTCAGTCCGCTGGGGCAACCGTATTCGAGCGGCGAAAGGGGAGGGTTAGAACAGTCGAATACTACAACGACCATCTTGCAATGCTTCTCGGCGGCATCGCGGCCGAGAGGATCGCCTACGGAAAGCACGGGGACGGAGCCGGCGGGTCTGCCGGGTCCGACCTTTTGGTGGCGAGCGACATCGCCACGCAGCTGGAGCGGCACTACGGCTTCGGCGATATGCTGTCGGTCCAGTTGGGAAGGGGGGACCGTCCGTTAGAGGACTTGAGAGACAAAGATCCCGAGCTTCGCCGCCTTGTGGACGGGCGGCTCCAGGCCCAGCTTGATCGTGCCTCCGCGCTGCTTGCGGTTAGGCGGAGCGAAATGAACCTTCTCGTCGCCCGACTGCTTGCCACAGGACAGGTAGACGGCGCAGAGGTGAGGGCGCTTTGCAAACCTGAATCCAGGCTAGTTCGTGAGTAGGCGGTCGCAGTTGATCCCTGATAGCCGCCTTATGCCTCCTCCGGCATCTACGCTAATGGATTGTTGATAAGGTGACCACGTCGCCGCAGGCGCTGTTGATCGCGCCGTTCCGCACCTGCGTAGCGCCGGCATCGTTGGGCCTGACGAGTTGCTCGCTCACGTCGCTCCGCTCGGATGGGAACACGTCGGACTTACTGATGAGTATCTGTGGAGCGAACTCGGTAAGTCGCGCGGGCGCTTCGGGCCGTTGCGGCTTTCACGGCCGACCGACGGGCTAGCGCGCGTTTTCAGCCTTCTCTCACTGGCCTGCAGGTACTGCAAGATAACTCTGGACACAGCGAATTTCTCCGGCGAGCATATCTGTATCATAGGGCTGACAGGCCTTTGCAAACCAGAAAATGTTCAGTCCAGGCTCGTAAGCTGCAGCGGCGTCATCGTGCGCGGCCACGGCCTCGACGAAATATTCGCCCGCATGAAAGGCAGACACCATGAACGCGAACGACAAGAGCTACCTGTACCTCGTTCTGGGAGAACTCGTCTTTACGAGCGTTCCGGTTGACGGCGACTTGGACGAGGCAATCGTCTCTCTGGTAGGTAGGTTCGCTAAACTCCGCGGCACTGCGCTCTGGATCGAGGACACGGCAGAAGGTCGGCCGCAGACATATCGCAACTCAGCCATCGCGCGTGCTGGCCTGCGCGACAACCAGACGGTAGTCGATGTCTATCTACGCTCCGACCGCAATCCCACTGACGACTATGTTGGACTGGCATCCGACGAGACCGCCAAGCGTTTCAGCCTGGTCCTCGCAAACGCGGAGGCCGAATACTCCGAAGCACTAGGTGCGCTAAAGACAGAAGTGGCGACACGTGTGCCACGGGACGACGATTCCATCTACGATATACAGGAATGCAAAGACGCCGTCGTCGCCGCAGGCAAGAGGGCCGCAGGCGCCCACCCACCTCTCGTTTTGGATTACCATTCGGACATCGATACGGTCCTCGCGGAGTCGGCTTGGAGGGTGACTGGAAGCCGGATCGCTTCCCGTGTGTCTGGCTTGCAAATAGGGGTCATGACGAGTGTCCATGAGTGGGAAATGCTTCCGGCGGTTCGCTTCATGTTCCGCCAGGAAGACGAAATGACCTGGCGCGATGCCTATGCGTTTGTCCACAAGCAGCACGGCGAATGGAAGATCGCGCCCCGAGAGGTCAGTTGGCTGCAAGAACGAAAGAGGCAGTACCGGGTCAACGATGCTCAGATAGGCGTGATCCACCAGCTTCTAGAGGAACTGGGCATCCGTGACGAATAGCCACCGCCTCGTTCAGCGCAGCGATGTCGTCGTCGGGCAACATGGACTTAGGTGCGGGCAGGTAGCGCGCACTGACCGCCAAGCCCTCCGCTCGGTCCCACTCGAACTGTTTCTTATGCTCAAGAAGAAAACGAGAAATCCGTCGCAAGCCTGAAAGCGAAAAGATGGCGGTCCCAGATGTCGAGCCGCACGGACGCAGTTCGGTCAGCTTCATTTCGTTCGCTTTACCCCAGTGATTTCGCACCGGGGCCAAACGGCCGAATGCGTCTACTTTTCAACCTGGCCGCAATGCGAACTCCGGGCGGGTCGATCGAGTGTCCGACAGTAAGGCTTGCTCGGCACCGAATGCCGTCTGACGCTGACTGCCTCGTGATCGACCTACTTCGCGACAGGTGGCGGCATGGCAGTGAGCAAAGCCTCAATCCGCATGCGGTCTTGCGGCCGTCGCGAAACGGAGCGACCCTTTTATGAACGTAGTTTCCGGGGAGGTTGCATGGAACACGGTCAGTCTGAACGGCTGGAGCGATATCATCAAAGGCTTCTGACGTCGTTGATGAGGAAAGAGGCAGCGTTCGAAACACTCGAGGAGGCTTCTGGCCTATGCCAGGATACGAGGGTCGCCAATTTCTCCGTGGAGTTCCGCCTCGATCCCGAAGTCGCGTATGTTCCCGGGCGTTGGGAAAGGGTCTCGGGACTGGGCGCGGCACTGGAACGTTACGTCGAGCGGCTGGGCGAGATGGAACGCGTTCGGTTCGGTACCGGCGCGATTGACGGTCTCACTCCGGCGCACCATGAGGCTCTCGAGGCAGTTATCGAAAGCGCAGAAGTTCTTGCGCGTCTCGGATGGCCGGTCAACTGGGAGCAGAACGTCCAGGTCATTCTCGAGCTCACCGAATACGGTCTACGGGACGGGAGACTGGTCGATCGATATTCTCGGCTGCCCGATCAGGTATGTCTGGGTCAGGAGCTGCTGCTGCTGGGAAGCGTCACTTTCTTCAAGCAGTCCAGGACCGCGAGTGGTAAGCCGACGTCGTTCAAACCGGTGGTGTTTTCGGGAGCGAACCGGACTGCTCACGAGGCGACCGAACTCCGTCTACGCGCTGACAGGGACGATGTCGCTCCTCGGTTCAGGTATGTCAGTGAATGGCTTTCCGGGAAGTCCGGATCAACGTACAGGATCGCCGTGTGAACATCGTCTGGTCTTCGTAGTCGGCGCTCTGAGCCTCGTCAGCGTCATGATTGCCCCCGGGCGCTGGGGAGGTCGGTCTTTTCTGACTTGAAAAACCAACCGGACGGCGTCGGGCAGCCGCAACGCAACCAACAGGGCCATCGGGGCATACTTCCGCCTGCGGCAAGGATCACCGGCTCCGTTGGTAGAAACTCCGGTCGACGACGCTTGTCGGGAGCATCGGAAGCGGCTTCGCTTAAAAGATCTTGTTGGTCTTGACCGATATCCGGGCGGGCATCTCCGGCGGCTCGAGGAACTGGCCGAAGCAGACAACGGCGACGCGCTCGCCGGTCGTCTTGGCGATATACATGTATTCGTCTGCGCGCTCGACATAGCTTTGGGCGTCGTCGTTCTCCTGAAGGAACGTTACGCCGACGGCGGCGCCCGTGAACGTGACCTGGCCGTTTATCGGAATCGGCTTGAATACCCGTTCCATCGTTTTCTGAAGGTAGAGCTGGAGATCCCCCGCGAGCTTGCGGTCGATGTCGAGCATCACGACGAACTCGTCACCGCCTATTCGAGCGATGAAGTCCGTCGCGCGGAAGTTTTCCCGCAGCCTTCTCGCGATGATCCTGAGAACCTCGTCCCCTGCCGAATGTCCGAACGTGTCGTTGACGATCTTGAACTTGTTGAGGTCGATGTAGGCAAGCGCGAGCTTGCGATCGTTCCGGAGGTTGCGGGCGACAGCCTCGGCCACGGCCTCGTCGAAGCTCGCCCTGTTTGGAAGGCCGGAAAGGGCGTCGGTACGCGCAGAAGTCTTCAGGGCGCTTTCTATCTCGCGCTGCTGTCTCACCCGGGCGGATACGTCGATGATGACCTCAACATCGAAGGAAGTGCCGTCGATCACGGTTCGCTGAGCGGAGATCAACGTCGGTATCACAGTGCCGTCGGCGTAGGCGATGTCTACGTCTTCCAGCTCGTAGGCACCGTTCGTGGCGAGGAGACGATGACGGCGGTCGCGCGCGGGATTGTCGATCGCCGCACCTTCCGATGTCAGTTTCTTGCCGCGGATGTCGTCCCATTTCAAGCCGGTCAGACGGAGATACGCGTCGTTCACTTTCAGGTAGCTGGACGTTCTGGTGTCGCTGGTCGTGATCGCCATCGCGATCGGAGCGAATTCGAACATCCTCATCAGCATCGACACGAACAAAGCGTCTGGAAGCGCTTCCGGGATCGCCTGGAGCGTGGGGATATCGGAGGATGCGACCGCATCGGCAACCGGTTCCGCGTTCCGCTCGATTTCATGGAGTTTCGCCATGGTCGCTTCAAGGCGTTCCTGGACCGCGACTTCGCTGATCAAACCGTACCATTTGACGATCTCGCCACCCGCGTCCCTGTGCGGGCGCGCCCGGCTTAGCATCCATCTCCACGTCTCGTCGCGCAGCCGCATTCGGAACATCGTCTCGAACGGTTTGCCGCTTGGCAGCCAGGCAAGCCACTCCTGTCGAACCCGCTGCTTGTCGTCGGGATGCATTCGGCCTTGCCAGTCCGCGATGCGGTCGACGACCGTGTTGATGGAGTCATCGGGTGTCGGCCCCATGTAGTTGACGGCGCCGTCCGCATCGCTCGACCAAGGGATGTTCGGGCTCAACTCGATGGCCCAGCGAGCGTGATCCTCCGTTTCCTGGAGGGCGTTCTCGATCAGTTTCCTGTCCGTGATGTCGATGGCCGTGCCAGATATGCCGATCGCTTGGCCCGCGTCGTCATCGATGCGTTGATGTATCGTAAGGAAGGCGTTCGCCGTTCCCGCCATTCTGCACTCATCCACGACCATCGTCTCGCCATCGAGAATGCGCCGCAGGTCTCTCGTCAAATGGCGCGCTTCCCGATCCGGCATGAACCGGTCGACCGGCTGCCCTACCATTTGGGCGGGACACGAGCCGAGCATTTCGGCATAGCGCTCGTTAACGCTGATATACCGCAGATCGGCGTCAAGATAACAAAGGCCGATCGGAGCCGCCTGGTACAGCGCGTCCATCTGATGGACTCGCTGGAAGAGGGAACCGTTCACCCGGCGCGCAAGGGGTTGTTGCGGTCGCGATACCAGCAGTCGAGCGGTCCGCGACGCGTCGAGGGGCTTTCCAAATAGCCACCCCTGTCCGACATCGCACCCCAGCTTCCTGAGGATGACGGCCTGTTGCTCTGTCTCCACGCCCTCTGCGACGACCGTCATGCCGAGGTTCTGACCCAGGCCGATGACGGAGGCGACGATCTTACGGCTGCCGCTGTCATGTTCCAGTTGTCGCACGAAGCTCATGTCGATCTTCAGCTTGTCAAACGGAAAGGCGTGGAGCTGCGTCAAGCTCGAGAAGCCAGTCCCGAAGTCGTCGAGCGCCAAACCGATGCCTTCCGCCTTCAGCCTGGCAATAGTCCGACGAACGTTCTCGTCGTTTTCAAGAAGCGCGCTCTCGGTGATCTCGATGTGAATACGTGCGAGGGGAAACGCGGTGGAAGTGACCGCGTCGATAACGAGGTCTGAAAGGTCGCGGTTTCCGAACTGTTTCGGGGACAGGTTTATCGCTAGCACGAAGGCCCCGGGCCAAGACACTGCCTCACGGCACGAATCGACTATGATCTTCCGCGTAAGGGAATCGATCAGTCCATTGGCCTCCGCGTAGGGCACGAAATCGCATGGCGGGATTTCGCCGACGACGGGGTCGGTCCAACGGGCAAGGACCTCGAAACCGATGATCGCCTGGCTTTGAAAGTCGACAAGAGGCTGGAATGCCGGCCAGATCGCCGGTGTCAGCAAGGCCTGCTTCAGCGTTTTCAGCCTGAGGGACTTGCTGCCCGAACCTCCCGCTGTGCCTTCGGCGGCTTTTCCCGCGAAAGGCCTCGATCGCTTTGGACGCGTGCATTTACGACGAGCTAACATGTCCCGATCCAGTTCAATGGGAGAAGCATGCCGGGCAATATTTAAGATAAAGTGATAGACCAGGCTCCGGACCTAGCAAAAGCGTCGCGGCGCGTCCCTTATTTCGGATCGCCATGAGCGGAAAGGAGACGTTGCCACGGGTAACCGGATGCTGTCGTCGGACGCGCAGATGCGCCTGATCGATCCTTACGTCCGTCTGTCAGATGGCGTGCCGCGTGTCGGTGACGGGGGGTGTAGAGCGGTATCATCTTCGTCCTACGCAATACCTCGCGGTGGCAGGATATGCCTCGCGAACACAGGCCGCACAGGACGATCTACAATCGTTATCCGACAGAGGCAGCTTGACGTGTTGTACCGTATCCGTGCGGAACTTGCCGCGACGCGCGGCCGATCCGACCCCTTTGAAAATTTTGCCTCCAGCCGACGCTCGTCACACCGCAGCTGGTCTGCGTGAGGAGGGAATGGTCGCCCACGTATCGGGCGCGCCAAAGCCGGGTTGAACGCCAAGCTTCACGCCGTGTTCGACAGAGACGGTCGGCCTCACATCCTGCTATTGAGCGAAGGCCAGACGGGCGACTGCAAACGAGCGGCACATAGGCTGCGTGTGTGCCGACGGCAAAGACGTTCCGACTGGTTTCGCGCTGCCGTGGCCGTGCGCGGCGCCGATGCCTGCATTTCCTCGTGCTTCGATCGGAAAGCCTCCGTCCCACACGACCCCCGATCCACCAAAAGCGTTCCAAAAGTGGAGAGCGTGATCGGCAGGCTCAACGACTGACGGCGCAATCAAGCCATTCAGGACCGCTGTGCTAGACGTTCTCCTCAATCATCTGATTGGCATCGTCTGTGATCTACTGGTTCTTATTCCAGGAGTCTAAGCTTGGTCTCCGGCGATGATGTCTTTTACCCGTCGCGCGAGCGCGTCGCTTGCGAAAGGCTTCGTCATGATCTGCATGCCCCGTTCCAGATGCCCATGATTCAGCACGGTGTTTTCGGCGTACCCGGTTATGAAAATGACCTTCAGGTTCGGAGACGCGACGCGAGCGGCGTCAGCGAGCTGGCGTCCATTCATGCCGTTGGGAAGCCCGACGTCCGTCACGAGCAGGTCGATGTCAGCATTCGCCTGCATCACTCTCATGGCTGAAGGTCCGTCGTCTGCCTCCAGCACGTTATAGCCCAGCTCCTCAAGTATCTCCACTGCGACCATTCTCACCAGCGGCTCGTCGTCCACGACGAGAATGGTGTCATTGTCCTTCGCGCGCGGCATGGCGCCGATGTCAACGGCCTCCTCATCGACTGCCGACCCGGCGGTGTGGCGGGGCAGGTAGATGCAGATCTTCGCGCCGTTTCCAACCTCGGATTTGATGCGGACCGTTCCGCCAGACTGCCCTGCGAAACCATACACCATGGAAAGCCCCAGCCCCGTCCCCTGACCCGTCGGCTTGGTGGTGAAAAAGGGGTCAAACGCCCGGGCGACGACGTCTGGAGCCATTCCGGTTCCCGTGTCGCTCACACACAGGGTTACATAGCTTCCCGGCGCCAGGCCCCGTTCCTTAGCCGCTCGATCGTCGAGCAGACGATTTGCTGTCTCGATAGTCACCTTGCCGCCGTCCGGCATCGCGTCGCGGGCGTTGATGCAGAGGTTGAGGAGAGCGTTTTCCAGCTGTCCGACATCGACGAACGTCGTCCACAGTCCGCCTGCTTCGATCACTTGGACGTCTACGGCCGGTCCTACGCTCCGCGTGATTAGCTCGTGCATGCCGGCGACAAGGCGGTTGAGGTCGGAGGCCTTGGGATCGAGGGTCTGCCGTCGGGAGAAGGCGAGGAGGCGCTGCGTCAGACCGGCGGCGCGCCTGACCGCCGACTGCGCCCCGGAAAGGTAGCGGTCTATGTCTGCGATCCGGCCTTGGGCAAGGCGCGTGTTCATCAGTTCCAGGCTGCCGCCGATCCCGGCAAGGATGTTGTTAAAGTCATGGGCCAGACTACCCGTCAACTGCCCTACGGCTTCCATTTTCTGAGAGTGCAATAGAGCCTCTTCCGCATGAGCGAGCGCCGCCGTCCGTTCTTCGACCCGCGCCTCCAGGGTGCTGTTGAGCTCGGCAAGGGCCGTCGCGGTGTCGCGCAGTGCGGCTTCCGACCTGACGCGCTGGATGTGCGCCCACGATCTCTCGGTCACTTCCTTGATAAGAGCGAGTTCCTCCTCCGACCAATGGTGCGGAACCTTGTCGTGGATGGCCATAAGCGCCGTGAGCCTGCCGGCGCGGATCAGCGGCATGCAGATCGTCGCCGCGATCCCGATGTTCTGGAATGTCCGAGCCTCCTCGGGGGCGAGTTCGGAGAGGTTGTCGTTGATGACGAGAGGGAGACCACGGCTTAGGTTTGAGACCGCAAGCTGTCCGAAATCCGCTAAGCTGTAGTGGCCGACAATGGAAGGCGAGCCCTCCGCCGCCCAGTCGCCCCTGATAGTGAAGCCGTCCTCGTCTTCGTCCATGTCGGCATAGGCGCAGTTCGAAAGCCCTAGATGCTGCGCTACCATCCGCGTGGTCGTGGCCAATATCGCATCGGCATCACGTGTATCGCTCGTCTCCCTGGCGAGGTCGTCGAGGAACCGCAAGCGGGCCTCGGACCTGCGGACGGCCTCGTCCGCGATTTGTCTTTGCGTGACGTCGATCCCGGACACGAAAATATCGGTGACGCTTCCGCTTTCGTCTTTGATCGGCTGGTAGACGAAGTCCAGATACCGCTCGCGCACTGAGCCGTCGCTGTCGTGGAAAGACGAGAGTGCTCCGAACGCGGAGTGAGGCTGTCCGGTGTGACGAATTTCATCGAGAAGTCGCGTGTAACCTTCGGCTACTGCTGCCGGGATGGCGTCCGCGACGGACTTCCCGGCCACGTCGCGTCCACCGACGAGCCGTTGATACGCCGGGTTGGCATACCTGATAACGTGCTCGGGACCGGACAGCATCGCCATGAAGCCGGGCGCGTTCTCGAACATCTGTCTGAAACGCTCACTCTCGGACTCGATGCGCTGCCGTGCGCGTACGGCCTCCGTTGTCTCGATCACGGTGTCCATCATTCCCAGAACCATGCCGTCGTCATCGCGGACAGGGCTGTAGCAGAATGTGAAATAGGCAGTCTCCCGATGTCCATGTCGCGTGGTTTCGACAGGGAAGTCCTCGTAATAGACTGCTTCGCCGGCCATCGCGGTCTCGGCGATAGGCCTCAACGACTCCCATGTCTCAGCCCAGGTGACGCGAAGCGGGATGCCGAGCGCCTCCGGCTTCTCGCCGAGCATCGGCTGATACCCGTCGTTGTAGATCGCGATCAAATCGTCCCCCCAGAACAGGCATTGGGGAAACTTGGACGCGAGCATCGCGTCCACGGTTATCCTTAGAGCGGCTGGCCAAGTGCCAATCGGACCAAGAGCCGTGTCCTGCCAGGGAAAGACGCGCACCCGGTCAGCCATCGGTCCGGTGGAGGAGGGGAACGTTTGGTAGGTCATTCGTCGCGTCGTCGTTGCGGATGACCGATCTATAAAGGGAAACGAGAAGATTGAAAGGCCACCGCATGAGGTGCGACATCCGGAATTCGCGAAAGCCCGAGGCGCGCCTGCTTACGACGTGCGGCGCGGTGGCTGATCCGGGCCGGAACAATTCGCAGAGCGAACTGCCGCTCGTGCTCGACATAGCGTCGACACCTCGCGAAGCTTAACCAGCAGCAGCTCAGCAATGGATCGGATTGGGAAACGGACATATGACTGCTTGACCATGGTCTAGCAGCAGAATCTCGCTGCCGCAGTAACCGTGGTCGTCGCCTCAATGAAGTCGGCAGTTACGATCTGCGCAAGGCTGAAGCCAAACCGTGTTCTACTTCTGGAGTCCGACTGGTGTAGAATACGTGGGCGCATGGATGCCCAATCGTCACCCCTTACCGAGACCGAAGCCCCTACTGAGCACGCCTTCATCGACATCAATGGGGAGCATCGAAACGGTGCTCCCCAATCTGGTTACCGTGACTTTTTATAAAGCTTTTCAGCGATCTCAAACATTTCCTCAGGTGCATAGTCAGGCGTAAACGCGGAGGGCACACCGACCAGCTGGTGGATTTTGCCGCCTTCGGGCATTCCATCGACGACTTCGAGTTCTCCTGGCGGATCGGTGGGAAGCGCCACTTCGCCGTTGCCCCAGATGCCGGACATCTCCTTGTAGTCATTGGGACTGAAGGTGTAGAGCCGGCGATGCGACCCCTCGTCCAAGTACTTCTGGCATTCCGGGATTTTATCGAGCGGGATGTTTGGGGTCGGCAGAAACTTCTTCACATCGACCCCTGTCACCTTCTGCAATGCGAGCGCGTAGGCGTGTGCATGCACCGATCCGCGCACGAGGAGATAACCGCAGACTTCGCGGCCCGTCGGATCACTGAGTGTCTCGTAGACGCGTAGCTTGTGAAGCCGTGCGCCGCATTCGAGATGAAAGTTGTGCAGCAGATCGAGCACGACATTGCCGGTCGTCGTGATGAAGTCGTTGTTCCAGGAAACGCCGTTGCTGTTCACCGGCATCGCACCGCCGCCTCCCGACAGGAAGGCCGCTGCGAGCCGCATATCCTTCATGTCTTCAAATGGAGCTCCCGAGATATCACCGCCATCTCCGGTGTCGCCGTCCGGAACATCCGGGCCATTGTTCAGCATAGCAATGCCGTTGCTAACGAGTTCGACGTGGCCGAGCTCCTCGGCCGTAATAGCGGCGACAAGGCTGTAGAACGGCTTCAGTTTTTCTTTCGATCGGAAGTTGAAGCTCTGGAACATGTAGTTCCCAAGCGTCGACATCTCGCCGTATTTGCCTCCGAGGAGTTCCTGCAAGGCCGCGGCGGCATTTGGGTCAGCGCGCTTTGGCGCAGGCAGGTTAGCCTGCAGCTGGTCGACTCTCATGAACATGGAAGTTCCTTCCGTTTGAGGTCTTTGCCAACCAGCCCACTCCTGCAATGTTCCCGATTAAGATGCACCGCCAATAAACCGCGTGGCTGAGACGTTGGACGCGATTGGCTTTGCACGGGTTGATCTGTGAGGCATCGTTCTTCCGAACGCCGTCAGTTTGTCCGAAGAGCGAAAAGTCAACTTCGAACCTGGTGAGCCTCTACATCGGTAAACGAGGTTGCGAAATCAGCCATGGCATGGCATTGCAGCATTCCCTCCTTTTCCTGCCAAGCCGGTGTTGTAAGATCCTTCAAGACGTAAGACGCGGGTGGTCGGTATCTACTGGCAGCGGGATCCGGCATGACCTTCCCAGCGTCGCCCTGTAACGTCCGGTCGTAATCCGTTCATGGACAAACTCCCCCCGCGCGGCGCCGCCGTTGTTCCGCACCAAATGCGCGTTCCTTTCACCCACTTTGCCCCTGCGGTCGGTCCGCCTGGAACTTAATATACTTGAAGTCCGGAATGCGCCCGTCATTGACGCTTTTGATCAACTCAAGCGGCAGGCGGACGCGAACCTGGAACACGACAAGGCTCAAGGACGATGGTCGCGACTGAATCACGACCATCCCGTAACGATGAGGTTGAAGTCCCGCGGCTACTGCAACGATGTGAACTTAATTCAGGTTGCGTTTAAGTCAGATGCCCTTCCGTCTCTTGCCGACACACCTCTGACTTGTACCTTCTAAGTAGCCTCTATATGTTGCGAACCCTGACTGGCGGATTTTTCAGAATGCAAAATGACGATCTGCAAGTGGTCGACGTCCCGACGAAGTGGCCCGGCGCCAATGCCCGGTTACTCGGCGTCGGTTTCGTCCATGGCCTTCCGGTCAAACCGCTCGACAGGCTCGGGCTATTCAGCCCTGACGAGTTCGAGCGGTTCGTGCTCGAGTGGGCCCATGGCTATCTCAATGGGAAACTCGCGGGAGTGAACGATGTGCAGCAACGCGGCGGTGCTGGCGACAAGGGTCGTGACATCGTAGTGTGGTTCGGTGCGCCAGGCTCTCCAGACCGGTTTTGGCATCTATACCAATGCAAGCGTTACAACGCCAAGATCGGTGTCAGGGTCGGCCTCGCTGAAATCGGCAAGGTTCTTTATTTCGCGTCGATCGGCAAATTTTCCATGCCGAAGGAGTATTGGTTTGTTACCCACAGAGGGGTAACGAATGATTTCCAGGACCTAATCGATTACCCCGACGATTTGAAGTTCGAACTGACCCAAAACTGGGACAAGTATTGCTCCACGGAGATAATCGGTAAAAAAGTCATCAAGCTTGAAGATAAACTTCTGACCTTTGTAGAGGGCGTGGACCTTTCGCTAGTCAGGGTCAAGCAGCCCCTTGATATACTCGCAGAACACGCCGAGACTACTTTCCATAGGATAGTGTTTGGCAAGCCGCTGATTGACCGAGAGAAAGCTCCACCTCCGCCGTCTACGGTCGCAGAAGAGGAGCGCGGGTACGTTCAGCAGCTTTATGAGGTGATCAGCGAGATGATTTCCGCACCCGTGACAAAAGAGGCAGATTTCGCGACCCACCGCAAATCCGCGTCACTGTTCGAGCGTTCGCGCATCACGTTTTATAGCGCCGAAGGGCTCAAACGCCTTGCTCATGACCAGATGCAGCAGGTCGAATTTTTCCATGATCTGGTGACAAAGTTCGGGGACGGCCTCTATCATACGTATAATGGTGCGGCGGCCAGCGGACATGAGCGTCTGACGGCAACGGTAAAGGCGGCCCAGCAGCAAGAGATCGACGCTCATGCCCTCAAAGATCACATGGAACCGTTAGATCGCGAAGGCATATGCCATCATCTTGCGAACGACGGCATAGCGAAGTGGTGCCGGAATGACTAATTCCGCGGGCAGTGAAGCAACACCGCAACCGCCACGCCTGTTCAACACCCCCGTCGAATGCGGTTTTCGGTTGCTGTTCATATTGTCGGCATCGATGCCGGCTCTATTCGACGTCCAACGTCTCATCAGCTATGACTACCTAATCGTTCACTCCGGCGACGTCGATGCGTCACGTCCGAGCCTGCATCCGGCGGTGCCGAATCGCGGGGCGGAATGGGTTGTAAAACGGCAGGTCGTCGACACAGGCCTGTCGCTGATGTGCGCGAGAGAGCTCGTCGTCAGAAACATGACTGATCGGGGAATCTATTACTCCGCCTCCGACCTCACAGCCGCGTTCGTTGGACTTATGAAGACAAGTTATGCCGAGGGATTGCGGGATCGTGCCAAATGGGTGTCCGACAGGTTCGACCCGTATGCCGATGATCGTCTGCAGGCCTACATGGCGGCTCAGGTAGGTGAGTGGGGAGCGGAATTCGATACCTTGGCAGCCTTGAAGGACATTGTTCTCTAATGTCGCGAATAGCTGAGATACGAATAACTGGAAGGGACCAGCTGGACGCGATGATACGCTTCAATCGCGGTCCAAACGTGGTTTCAGGTGACTCGGATACCGGGAAGAGCTATCTTGCAAGGCTCGTAGACTACGTCCTCGGCGCCGATGAACTGAAGAAGACGATTGACGAGGCCGCCGCCTACGAGACGGTTTGGCTCGAGTTCCGGAACGCAGACGATGAAGTTCTCACACTTGAGCGCAGTCTCCATGGCGGGGAAATTCTGGCCTATTCCCAGTCCATTTGCGATCTGATCGGCAACGACAATCTCGAGGTGCCTCGGCCCGACGAAGACCGGCTTCGACGCGATGACACCGAGGCGGAAATCCTCGCGTCAAAGCGGCAGGGGCGGTCCGTCGTACGCGACGTCACGTCAAGGGTGTTCCCGTTCTTTGGGCTGCCGGAGACGGTGACGCTGCGCAAAAATGCCGTCGGCGAGACGCAACGGCTGTCAATCCGAACCATGCTGCCGATACTCCTCGTCGACGAGAACGACATCATTACTGAAGGTTCGCCTATTTTGCGGGGCGCGTTCGGCGACACGCCAGAGAAGCGCATGTTCTCCTATCTGCTCACCGGAAAAGACGATGCCAGCATCGTCGCCCAGGAACGACGCGAAATCGTTTCGGTGCGGCTTCGAGCGCAGCGCGATCTCCTGGCTGACTTGATCGCTCCACTGAACGCCCGTTTGAAGGAGCGTCAGGAGGTCGAGGAAGAGGAAAGCATCGACCGCCTGGAGGCG
This sequence comes from Rhizobium sp. Leaf384, assembly GCF_001424065.1. Taxonomy (GTDB): domain Bacteria; phylum Pseudomonadota; class Alphaproteobacteria; order Rhizobiales; family Rhizobiaceae; genus Ferranicluibacter. The sequence goes on along the minus strand of NZ_LMQE01000005.1, from coordinate 226,361 downwards.
ACCATTACCAGACTGTCGGAAGCGCTCGAACAAAACGCGGCCGAGCGTTCGCGGCTCTACGCAGAGAGGGGAGCCGTTTATCAGTCACTTGTAAAGTCCGAGACGCAGGTTGGCGCCCTCGATGCCATGCTGACGCGTTATCTGCTGCTCGACGAAAGGTATTCGTCTGATCTCCAGCGTCTCGATTTCATCGCTGAAGGCTCCTACTATCTTGATGGACTACAGATCAGCGATTGTCCTCTATGCGGACAGGCTCTCGAAGGGGCGGGACACGAGCACCCAGATCACCCTGAACCTAGATTCAGCTCTCAAGAAGTCTATGCATCTGCTTCGGCGGAAGCCGCCAAGATACGTGGATTGCAGACTGATCTGCAGATCGCAATCTCTGACCTGCAACGGAGGCGCGACGACTGGAAGCGTAGCGCGAGCGACGATGCTGCTCGACTGCGGGAGATCGACAGGCTGCAAGACGCCGTCTTGATCCCGGCCCGTCAGCAGAGCAAAGCGTCGCTGGGCGACTTGGTCAAGAAGCGGCTCGATCTGCAGTCGGCTCGCGCCAACCGATCCGAAGCGGCCAAGCTCGAGATGATGAAAGCGGAACTCGAGAGGGCTATTGAAGAGCCGCAGAAAAAGCTGAAATGGGCCCCGCTCGATCCTATGGCCACGACCGAACTCTGCAGGGAGATCGAAGCGGTCCTCAAGGATTGGTCTTGGAAGGAAGACGTCAGGGTCGAGTTCGAGGAGAGCCAGTATGACGTCAAGGTCAACGGGAAGGTCCGTCGCGCCCACGGGAAGGGGTTCCGAGCCGTTATGCACGCGGCTATTTCAGTGGCATTGTTGAGATATTGCCGCAGCCGCGGGAAGCCGCATCCGGGATTTGTCGTTCTGGACTCTCCGCTGACGACCGTAAAGCAACGTCGCGACCAATCTGACGTCGAAGCGGACGATGACCGTATCGAGCCTACGATCGAGCCAAAATTTTGGGAAAGCCTGGCGTCTGTCGATCCGTCGATGCAGATCATTGTTCTCGACAACAAAGAGCCGCCGCCTGAGTTGGCGGACAAACTCAACCTGCAGATTTTCGCCGGCCTCGGCGCTCGGCCAGGCGAGCGAAAGGGGTTCATCCCCAGCCAACTCACAAACAGGCCATAAGGGAAAAGGCTTATCCGTTCGCACAGGTGCAGACCTTTTTTATGATTAGGCTATCATATAGTTGGATGGCCGATTTCTATCTGCGGTAGCGATAAAAGTTCGAAGGCGTGCTCTGTGGGCGGCTGCGGGTGTCGCCAACGATGAGACGATCAGTGGCGGGGCCGATCTTCTGGCCAAGGCCGAGGAGACACTCGTAACACAATCGCTTCGGCGCAGGTGATTACACAAATTCATTTCGAGGTGCTTCGACTGGGACGACTTACTGTACGAAAACAGAGTTCGTTAGGATGATCGGATCGCCGAAACGATCATCTATGATGACGAACTACAATATCATGGTAGGCCCGGCCAGATTCGAACTGGCGACCAATCGGTTATGAGCCGACGGCTCTAACCGCTGAGCTACGGGCCTGTCCAGTGAACCTAGCAACGTCATCCAGGGGGAGCAAGAGGGCATCGAGTGATCTTCGATCGAACCGCGGCAGCTCTGGTTGTGGCCGACAGCGTTTTCGCGGACACGACGCACCGCCGCGGCCCGACAGTGCTGTTCACGCAGCATACCGCTTGCCTTTCGCGAGCGAAGGACAGTACCAAGAGACCGGTGTGTCCAGCTGATGATAACGCGTGGCGTTCGACGGACGGCGCGCATCACGATACCCAGGCAGCGCCAGGAAGGCAGCTGGTTGCTACAAGGCGATCACAGACGCCGGTGTACCGGAGTATCATCTACTGAGCCATAGTTCAGTGCCACACGTCACGTCGGTGCGCACAGGTTCCGAGGGTCCACTCGCCAGTCCAACGTGGACGTCGGGCCACCACGGCACTCTGGAAAGCCCAACTGCCGCCCGAGCGTATTTAACGGATAGGCGCATCGAGTGCTTCGAATTCCCAAATGATCGGAGTGCACCGCTGTGGATTCTATCGCCGGGTAGCCCGCGCGGAGAATAAAGATACCCAAGGACTTCAGATGCGGCCTTTGCTGCCTGTTCCCGTAGGTTGTCGCAGGTGCGCGAACTGTCTACGATAGAGATCGGGCGAAATCCCGAACGCCTTGTTGAAATGAAGGCGCATGTTCGCCGCGGTCCCCAGCCCGGTCTCCTCCGCGATGCTGTCTAACGAATGCTTTGTACGCTCCAAAAGGTCACGTGCCAAAGCCAGACGTTCCGAATTCAGCCAAGCTCCGGGACTGACGCCGGTCACGGCCTTGAACTTCCGAGCGAACGTACGTTTGCTCATGACTGCGCATCCGGCCATCGTCTCCATGTTCCATGGTTGCTCCAGTTCGCGCTGGACACGATCCAACAACGCGCCCAAGCGGTCGTCCGATATGATCGACTTGGGCCTTTCGATGAACTGCGCTTGACCCCCCAGACGATGTCCCGCGGTTACCATGCGGCGCGCTACGCTGTTGGCTGCTTCCGGACCGATGTCTTTGCGTATCATGTGCAGCAACAAATCGATGCCTGCGGCAGAGCCGGCCGATGTGAGGATGTCGACGTCGTCCGTGTAGAGGGCGGTATCGTCGACGTGAACGGCGGGGTAGAGCGAACGTAGAAGCGAGCCGTGCTTCCAGTGAGTCGTTGCGGTACGATGCGCAAGCAAGCCGGTTGCCGCGAGAAGGAAAGCGCCTGAGCAGATACTGACCAGTCTGGCGCCTCGACCATGCGCCGCGATTAGCGTGTCACATAGGTTTTGGGACGGTTCAGGACCCTTCAAATTCCAGCCTGGAATGATGATGGTCCCGGCGTCTTGGAGACATTCAAGCCCGTTGGGTATGTCTATGGTGATCCCGACGTTCGTCTCCAGCCTACCAGGATGTTCAGCGCAAACTGTAAAGCGATACCAGCCGGGTTCAAGTTCGGGACGTTCCAGCCCGAACACCTCGGAGACGATGCCGAATTCGAACGTGCAAAGACCGTTGTAGGCCAGCGCGACAACGCGCTTATCTCTCGAACTCACTTCTTTTGGCACGATCGTAACTCTGTTTGGCAGTCCTGCTCGTAGCGACCCGATTGCGACCGGCTAAGATCTGTCGGCGGACGGTGACACGCCGCCGCGATTATCAAACCGCTGATGATAGGTGTTAGCATGGCGCTCGAGTTGAGACCAAACTGTGAATTCTGTGACCGCGACCTGCCTCCGCACTCGTCGGAAGCACAGATATGTTCATACGAATGCACGTTTTGCGCAAACTGCGTCGACACGGAACTCTTCAATGTCTGCCCGAACTGCGCCGGCGGGTTCAGCCCGCGACCGATCCGTCCGAAAACCGAGTGGAGGCCGGGACTGTCGCTTTCCAAACGGCCTCCATCCCCGGTAAGGAGGTACCTTTCGTACGAAATACAAGAGGTACAGGAGCTGTCCGTTCGTTTGCGTCATATGTCGCCTGAGGATCGCTAGCGCGTTCAGGTTTGCGCGAGCAGGCAGTCTATCGCCCTGAGCGAGCGAATGTGATTTCGCGCGGCGCTGGCTCCCCACGTCAAGACGCGGCAAGAGGGGAACTCGCCTTTCCAAGGCCGCGAATAATCTCAATCCGTTCGTCAGAAGCGCGGTCGTCAAAGCGGAATTGACGGCGCTTCAAGTGACGTGATGCCGGAGCTTGTCAGAAAGGGCATCCCCGACATAATGACGGACAACGGCAGTTCTTCCAGGTTTCGAGCTCTTTGGACGTCCTAAAATGGCCGGTCACGTTGACCGAGGTCGGACCCGCCAGTCTCGAGAGTCCATGAACTCGTTCCTAGCGAGCGCGGAACTCGCGGACGGACCCCTGTCGTTCGTGACGGTATCTCGGCCGCCGCAGCGTTCCTTGCCCGCGACGTGCAGATGGAAGACGAGCCGACTGTCCTGGCCGTGACGGAAGATAGCATGCGGTTAGGGTCACGCGGAAAAGTGGTCTTGAAGGACGGGGTCCGTCCAGTTCGCCCAACCTCCCGACCAGGCGCGCCCGTTGCAAGTTGGCGAACCCTGTCGTCCGTCGTTCAAGTGAACGTCGCATGAGCGCGGGGGGACGGCAAGCTCTCGAAAAACCCCTGACAGACAGCACGCCAGGCGACAGGAATTTCCAATGCTCGCCAAGCGTTCGACATCATCGTCGGAAGCCGGAGGCGACAGGGACATGTTAGTGACTTCGAATTGTCTAGTGCCAAGATCGAGCTCAAATGCGTCGTTCTCGTTCTTCCCGACCGCAACCATCGACGGCACATCCCACTTTCGAGAAGGAGGTCAACCATGCACGGTCACCCGTCTCGCAAGGTGCAGCCGGACGCAGTCGAGTACTTTCCGTTCGCGAAAATGGAAAACGCCAACCATAACCCTGCCTTCACGCTTTCTATCGAGAACACGAGGCGGTTCCTCTCTAGCTGCGGTAGGCTACCAGAACGGCTCCTGTTGCGATCATGACGATGCCGATCCAGTTGGGTACGGAGAGCCGTTCTCCCAGGAAAACGACAGCGAAGACGGCGACGAGGACGACGGAGAGCTTGTCGACCGGGGCGACACGCGCGGCATCGCCGAGCTTCAACGCGCGGAAATAGCAGATCCATGAAGCACCTGTGGCAAACCCAGACAGGATAATGAACAGCCAGCTTCGCGGCGATACCGAAGACGGCTGCTGCCAGTTGCCAGTGATCCAGAGCATGAGCGCTGCAGCCAGCAAAATGACGATGGTGCGCACGAAGGTGGCAAAGTCGGAGTTGACGTTCTCAACGCCGACCTTCGCGAAAATCGCCGTCAGCGCAGCGAAGCCCGCAGATAGAAGAGCCCAAAGGGGCCAGCCTGAAAGCATAGTCTTCATGGTCGGGATTCCTGTCGCTCGAGCGCGAGCGCAGAGTACGCCCGGTGATATCGGTACAGCAACATGCGATCCGTGGACTTACCATCCATCGCGACGGAGGACTTCGGTTTTCGACGGCGGATCGACAGGCATTGTCGATTCAGAGGCAATGCAAGCAGAGATTACAGGCATCAGGTTATCACCGAGATCAAGGACTGAACCGCGATCCGGATGTCACGGCACCATGATGGTGCTTGTATTCCTGCGACCTCATGACCGGGCGACGGGCCTGGATCTGGACGGCTGTCGTGGCCGTCGTCAGAACGGGTTACGCATCGCTTACCTCCCACCCCATCATACCTGAGACAGATCATGCACCGCAGCACGGAACGCATGCCCTGGACAACGCGCGTCATCGGCAAGGTCGCGGCGGTCACCGTGGCCATCTGGATCATGAAGATCCTCGCCACCACGCTTGGCGAGACCACAGGCGACTTCCTGTCGATGACTCCTGACCTCGCCTACTATGTCGGCTTCGCCATCACGTTTTTCGCGCTCGCGGTCATACTGTTCTTCCAGATCCGCGCGCCGCGCTACAATCGCGCGCTCTTCTGGCTCGCGATCGTGGCGACCACGGCCGCCGGCACCGAGATATCCGACATGTTGGACCGGTCCTTCGGGCTGGGCTACGCCTCGGGATCGGCGCTCCTCGTTGCGGGCCTCATGGCGAGCTTGGCGTCGGGTATGCCCGCGCCAGTAACCTCGCCGTCTACCCCGCCATACGCCGCGACGTGGAGGTCCCGTTCTGGTTCGCGGTCGTCTTCTCCAACAGTCTCGGTAATGCGTTCGGCGATTTCCCTCACCGACAACATGGACCTCAGCTATCTGCAAGGCGCCTTGGTAACGGCCGCCATCATCGGCGCGGTCGTCGTCTGCCTCCACACGACGCGGCTCAACCACATCCTGCTGTTCTGGATCGCCTTCGTCTTCACGCGCCCATTCGGCGCGACATTCGGCGACCTTCTGACCAAGCCGTTGGAAAAGGGCGGCATGGACCTCCCCGCGGTGCGGCGTCGATGGTGACGCTAGGCCTGCTGATCGTTGTCCTGGTCGTCTCGACGATGTCGGCGGCCCGGACACGCCCCGAACTGGAACCTGTACGATAAGACGACTTTCGACGGACAGGGCGGCGACGTCGCTCTGTCCGCCGTAATGACCGATGATCAGACAAGCCGCGAGCAACCGTCCGTTCAGGCCGCTGTCAGGATCGGAGCCGATCAGGGGGACGCGATCGTCGTACCTCCCGGAGCTAGCATTGTCCTTCGTCATTTTCAAACGACCGTCCATTGGAAGCATCCCCCTCTGTTTCCTCGTCACCTTCTACCTCCTGGCAACACTCAACCTTTCGTTCTTCAACGACGCCTTCAACGTGTTCGGCGGGTTCCATGCAGGCTTCTTTGGTTTTGGTCTGGCCATCATGTTCCTGGTTGCGGCGGGACTCGTCGTTCTTTCCGCCAAATACCTCATCAAACCTGCCCTCGTGTTCGCTATCTTGTCCGGAGCGGTGGCATCGTATTTCACGGACACCTTCGGCGTGATCATCGATAAGGAGATGCTGCGCAACGCGGCAGTCACGACACCTCAGGAAGCCGGCCATCTGACGACGCCTCCCTTTCTGCTGCATGTCCTGTTCTTCGGGGTCCTGCCGTCCGTTCTCGTTCTCCTCGTTCGTGTGCGCCATCGGCCCTTCTTCAAGATGCTGGTAGCCAACACCGTCGTCGTGACCGTTCTTCTTTTCGGGTGTCTCGGACTTGTCCTTGCAAACTACGCAGGCATCTCCTCCAACATTCGCCAGCACCGGGACATGATGGCCAAGCTGACGCCGTTTTCGCCAATCACCTCTGCGATATCGCTTGGCGTTAGCGCCTTTCGGGATGCAGGCGTCGTGCGTGCGCCGATAGGCCTGGATGCCAGACTGGGTCCGGTCATCGCAAAATCGGGCAAGCCGTTCGTCACGGTAATCGTTGCCGGGGAAACGGCACGCGCTATGAACTTTTCCCTGAACGGCTACGCGCGTGAAACCAATCCTGAACTGAAGGCTCTCGGGGTCTTCAACTTCACGCAGACGACGAGCTGTGGAACAGCGACTGCCGTTTCCCTTCCTTGCATGTTTTCCGTCTACAGGAAGACCGAGTACACGGACCGCAAGGCGCGTTCCACCGACACCCTGATGGATGTTCTTCACCGGGCCGGCATCGAAAGTGTCTGGTGGGACAACAACACCGGCAGCAAGGGTATTGCCGATCTTGTCAGTTTCGCGAGCATGACGCGTCAGAAAGACTCGGTCTTCTGCCGTGACGGGGAGTGCCTGGACGACATCTTCCTGGGTGAACTTGACCGCAAGCTGGCGGACGTAAAACGAAATACGACAATCGTCCTGCATCAGGCGGGCAGCCATGGCCCTGCGTACTTCCAGCGCTACCCTGAAGCCTTTCGCCGTTTCAAGCCGGACTGCCGCACAGCCCAACTATCGGACTGTTCCAATGAGGAGATCGTCAACGCGTACGACAACACCATCCTCTACACGGATCACAATCTCGCCGAGGTGATCAAGCTGCTGAAGAAGCACGAGGCTGAGATCAACGGCGCGATGATCTACATGTCGGATCATGGAGAGTCGCTCGGCGAAAACGGACTGTACCTCCACGGTGCGCCATACATGTTCGCGCCTGTCCAGCAGACGCACGTGCCGTTCATCACCTGGTTCACGCCTTCGTACACCAAAGTCACGGGCCTGAACCTGACCTGCGTGCAAGGCATCGCAGAGGCACCTGCTTCGCACGACAACCTCTTCCACACGGTGCTCGGAATGATGAATGTCGTGACCAACGTCTACGACCGGTCGCTGGACTTGCTGGCACCATGCCGCGCGCAAGCCTCGACGACATTGTAGGGGATATCCAGTGCTTGATTATGAGCCTTTCGCAGCACGCTTTCAGGTTTCTGTCAGTTTGGCCCGTCATCACGACCTTAGCAGTTTGCGTCTGACGTTTTTCCGGAACCGAAAGCAACTGCCCGATCCAGACAACCAGGTGCGATGTGACTTCCCGAAGACAGAGTTTGATACGAAGCGTCTACCGCCCGTCTCTCGGAAGCATTCCGACCAGCATGCTTGTTGCAGCCTTTCTCGTCTGCTTCACGAACCGGACCTTCTGGTCGAAGGCTGTGGCGTATCTTGCGGATCATCCGGGCGGCGTCGCTGGACTGTTCGTCATCGTCCTTGCCCTCCATATTGCTCTCCTGGCCGCGTTTTCGGTGAAGTTTCTGATCCGGCCATTTTCCATCGTGCTGATCACCGCGTCCGCGATCGGCTCATGGTTCATGGACAGGTTCGGTGTTGTCATCGACGACGACATGGTCCGCAACGCGGCTCAGACCACGCCCGCGGAGGCACAGCATCTGATCACGCCGGGTCTGGCTCTGCACATGCTGCTGTTCGCCGTGCTGCCGATCGCGGCTTTGCTGTGGATACGGATCGTCCACCGGCCCTACCTTCAGAAGGTGCCGCGCAATCTAGCCGTGATCGTCCTCTGCCTCGTCGTGTCGGCCGGCGTGTTTGTCATCAATTCCAAACCGTTCACGGCAATGCTTCGGCAGCACAAGGATCTCGTCAAGAGCCTCAATCCTGGCACGCCGCTTGTGGGCACGGCAAAGTTTCTGCTGCAGACGAGCGGCGAGACCGACGTCGTTGCGGAGCCGCTCGGCCTTGACGCTGAGATCGCCAATGTCGGAGCCACTGACAAGAGACCTCGCGTCACGATCATCGTTGCTGGCGAGACCGCCAGGGCGCAGAACTTCTCCCTTGGAGGCTATGCTCGCCAGACCAATCCAGAGCTGAGCCGACAGGACATCGTCTACTTTCCCAAGACGACAAGCTGCGGCACGGCGACGGCCGTGTCCATCCCGTGCATGTTTTCGAACCTCACCCGAGCTGGCTACACCCACGACAAAGGACTTCGAACCGAGACGCTTCTCGACGTCCTGAAACATGCAGGTGCCGACGTCGTCTGGTGGGACAACAATACGGGCAGCAAGGGCGTCGCAGACCGCGTGACCTTTATCGACCTGGTCAAGACTGCGGACGGGCGCTTCTGCATGATGGGCGAGTGCCAGGACGGTATCTTTCCCGATCGCCTCGACACCTGGCTCGACCAGGTCGAGAAGGACAGCGTTCTCGTGCTTCACACCATGGGTAGTCACGGCCCGACCTACTATCTGCGCTACCCCGAGGCGTTCAGGACGTTCACCCCGGACTGCCGGACGGCCGAACTCGGCAACTGCAAGGATGAGGAGATCGTCAATGCCTACGACAACAGCATCCTCTACACCGACCATGTCCTGTCGAGCGTCATCGAGACGTTGAAGAAGCGGTCCGCAGCCTTGCAGACGGCGTTGGTCTACATGTCGGACCACGGCGAGTCTCTCGGGGAGAACGGCCTCTACCTACATGGCGCACCCTACGTCATCGCACCCGATGTCCAGACCCACGTGCCGTTCTTTGTCTGGCTCGACGATGCCTTTACCCGATCGATGGATCTCGATCGTACGTGCCTTGAAGCCACGGTTGGTATGGAGCGTTCGCACGACAATCTTTTCCACAGCGTCCTCGGCATGATGAATGTCCGGACGACCGTCTACGACCCGGCGCTCGACATCTTCGCTGCCTGCAGAAAGGCAACACCACATGGACAATGACACTCAACCGCGCAAGCTTACGGGCATGGCGCACTTCATCGCCGCAAGCGGCTACTCGGCAGGCGGCCTCTCGCGCGCATGGAAGGAAGCGGCGTTTCGGCAGGAGGTCGGGGCAGGGGCCGTGTTGACGGTCATCTACGCGGCTCTCGGTGTCAGCGTTCCGACGATGGCGGCAGCGGCGGTTCTGTTTCTTGCCCTGATAGGCTTCGAGGCTCTGAATACGGCCATCGAGGAGATCGTCGATCGCATCTCTCCGGAAGTCTCGACGACCGCGAAACATGCGAAGGACCTCGGCTCGTTCGCTGTCCTCTGCCTGATCTCGGCCAACGTAATTTTCCTTTGCAGCTCGGTCTACGTCACGGTGATGACATGACGGGTTCTGATCTATGAAGGTGCTGCTTGTCGAGGACAACGTGATCCTCGGAGAGGCCATCCGCGACCACGTGGAGGCGATGGGTCACGCGGTCGTCTGGTGTGCGACACTTGGCGAGGCGTGTGCAGCCGCCACGGGCAGCGAGTTTGGCGTCGTCCTTCTCGATCTCAGGCTTCCCGATGGCAGCGGGCTGACCCTACTTCAAGCGCTGAGGGCAGCGAAAGGCGCGGTTCCCGTCGTCGTCCTCACGGCGTTCGATCAGATATCTGACCAGATGGAAGCGCTGCGGTGCGGCGCGACCGACTTTCTCACGAAGCCATTCAGTCTGGCTTGGCTGGCTCGCAGCCTGACGGCCGTCACGACCGAAAACGCTGCCTTCTAATGACAGCAAACGATGAAAGAGAACCGATGCCAAGCCTTCCTGCTGTGTTGCGTCCTGTTGTCGGACGACTGAAAGGCGTCGAGCCTCTCGGGTTGATGATCTTCGGGGTCGTTTCCGGCGGCGTGCTGTTCTTCCAGTGGCTTGCCGACGAGGTCCTCGAAGGTGACACGAAAGGTATCGACGAGACGGTGCTTCTGGCGCTCCGCCAGCCCGGAGACCTGACACGAACCGTCGGATCCGCGTGGGTCTCCCATGCGGCCACGGACATCACCAGTCTGGGCGGCGTGACCGTGCTGACCCTGGCGACGTTCCTGACCGTTCTCTACCTCCTGTCCGTGCGCCGGAAGGCCATGGCGCTCTTTGTCTTCCTGGCGATCGCCGGCGGCTGGCTCCTGAGCACGACCCTGAAGATCTTCATCGCACGCCAGCGTCCCGATATCGTTCCGCATCTGGTCGACATCAACGACTTCAGCTTCCCGAGCGGGCATGCGATGCTCTCGGCGGTCACCTACCTGACGCTCGGCGGCCTGCTGGCACGGCATCAACCGACGCGTGCGGCGAAGGTCTTCATGTTGGCGACGGGCGTGTTCCTGACGTTGATCATCGGAAGCAGCCGGGTGCTTCTCGGCGTGCATTATCCGACGGACGTGCTGGGTGGCTGGTGCGCCGGGGCGACCTGGGCGCTTGTCTGCTGGTATCTCGCACGGCGCCTGATCGCGCCTTCGGACCAAGCCAACTAGCCTTTGGTGGGGGCCTGCTTCTCGAGATATTCCCAGCTCCGGTCCATGGCAAATGCTTGCGAGAGATAGGGAACGGCGATATGTCCGAAGGCGATCGACAACTGACCTTCCGACATTTCTTCGTCGTGTCCCGCGATCTTATGGCTGTAGAGCGCTGCTGCAATGCCGCTGCGGTCCGCACCGGACTTGCAGTGGATGAGGATCGGTTTCGGGGCGTTCTTCATGATCTCCACCAGCTTGTCGGCAGTCTCCGGTGTAACCTCTCGAGAGGCGGACATGGCGAAATCGACATGATCGATGCCGAGCCGGCTCGAGGTCGCTATCTCCTCTGTGTACCAGTGCTCCCTGCGCTCGGGGCCGCGGAGATTGATCACAGTCTTGATACCGTAAAGTCGAACGTAGCCCTCCAGGCTGGCCGCTGATGGTTGGGCAGAGCGGTAGAGCTGGCCCTCGATGACCGTGTGGAAATTGCCGCTAAGCTGGAGATATCCGAGGTAGCCACCCAGGCAGATGCCGGCTGCTGCCATGGAGATGGCGAACGCCTGCGCAAGTCGCGACCGGAGATGCCTGCGTGTGGTGGACATGGGAGGTTGGCCCTTCGATAGCGCGGAGGATGGCGTTTGCCAACCGTGCGACCTGAAGCTGACAGGCACCTGAAGGATACGGGTGTCCATAAGAGTTTGTCGTTCATCCTCGCCTAACATCGCTCTGGTACGACCGTCCGCCCGTGGTAGGGATATTGAAACGCTCCGAGGAGTTTCAGCACTGCGTATATTGCTCGTAGAGGATCATGACCTCATCGGTGAGGCAGTACGCGACCACGTCGCTGCCTCGAACCATGCCGTCGACTGGATGCGGATGATCGCCGATGCCGAAGCCGCGCTCGGCTCGGTGCGCTATGGGCTGGTTCTGCTCGATCTCCAGCTCCCGGACGGTAGCGGTATCGACTTCTTGGGACGGATGCGAAAGTCGGGAGATACGACACCGGTGATCGTCCTGACGGCGCGCGATCAGATCTCCGACCGTATCGAAGGATTGAACGCCGGCGCTGACGACTATCTCGTCAAGCCTTTCAATCTGGGTGAGCTCGAGGCCAGGATCGCCGCGGTCGCTCGACGCTACGATGCAAAGCCTCAACCCGTGTTGACGTTCGGGACGATCGAGATTCAGCGCACCGAGCATCGGATCACCGTCTCGGACAAGACCGTGGACCTCACGGCACGCGAATGGGCGGTGCTCGATCTGCTCGTGGCCCGCCCCGGCAACATCGTCGCGAAAGACCGGATCGAAGAGGCGCTTTATGCGTTCGGTTCCGAGATCGAGAGCAACACCGTCGAGGTCTATGTCAGCCGGCTGCGCAAGAAGATCGGTCGCGACAGGATCAGGACCGTTCGGGGGCTCGGTTATGCCTTCGGCGATGCGATGGGTGACAGATGAGGAACAGGGCGAGCATCACGCGACCGCTCATGCTTTCCCTGACCGGAATGCTCGTCGCCTTCTGGCTTGTCGCGCTTGGCCTTGGCGTTCTTGTCATGCGGCACGAACTGGACGAGGTGTTCGACAGCGCGCTCCAGGAGACAGCGGAAAGGCTTCTCGCTCTGACAGTAGACGATCTCGAACTGCGTCAGCAGGCCGACGGCCTTGAGATTGAAAGCCTCAACAGGTCCGGCCGGCGCGAGTATCTCGTCTATCAGGTCCGCGATCCCTCGGGCCGCTTGCTGCTGAAGTCGGACGATGCTCCGTCCACCGTGATCCAGCCGGAAATGGACAAAGGCTTCAGCGATACGACGAAGTATCGGGTGTTCACGTCCGTCAGTCCCGACGGCAAGCTGATCCTGCAGGTGGCAGACCGCTTCTCCAATCGACGCGAGGCGGTCCGCGAAAGCGCGGTGACGATGCTTATCCCGCTTCTCCTCCTGATCCCGGCGAGCATCGTCTCGATCTGGCTGGTGATCGGGCGCGCCCTGAAACCGATCGGAGCCTTACGGCAGGCCATCGCGACGAAGGACGGTGGCAACATGGCTCCGCTCGAAGAAGCGCATCTTCCGGAAGAACTGACGCCGATCGCCCATTCGGTGAATCTGCTGCTCGAAAGACTGAGAAATGCCTTCGCGGCCGAACGTGAATTCACGGCGAACAGCGCGCACGAACTGCGAACTCCAATCGCCGGCGCGCTTGCGCAGACCCAGCGGCTCGTCGAAGAGCTTCCGGACGGCCCGGCAAAAGTGCGCGCCCGCAAGATCGAAAAATCGCTACGCGATCTTGGACATCTGGCTGAAAAGCTTTTGCAGCTCGCCCGCGCGGAATCCGGCATTGGCAGCAAGGAGACCGAGGTCGATCTCCTGCAGGTCCTCGCTATCGTCGTGCTTGATCTCCAGCGCGTACCGGGTCTCGACAGAAAGGTGGAACTCAGGCACCCGCACCTCAAGTCGATGCCGCGTCGAGTGGACGTCGATGCATTCGGCATCGTCATGCGAAACTTGATCGAGAACGCTTTCCTTCACGGCGACTCCACGCTTCCGGTGCTCGTGGAGGTGACCGGGGATCATTCCGTAAGCGTCACCAATGCCTGCGATATCGTTCAAGAACACGAGCTATCCGGCCTGAAGAACCGGTTCCGGCGCGGTCGGACGTCTGCGTCCGGCACAGGGCTTGGGCTTGCTATAGCTGACCGGATCGTCATCGAAATGGGCGGGAAGCTCACTCTGTTTTCGCCCGCGCGTGGGCGGATCGATGGTTTCGAGGCGCTGGTCGAACTTTCGCGGTAGCGTATGACAACGGGATTTCCATGGACCTCTGACAGAGCTTCGACAGGTTGCAGACCTCATGGAAGACGATGTTCGTTATCAGACCGATCGTGTGGGGTTTTGTCCTGTTGTTTACGGCCCAGTCGGCAACTGTCGCCACCGGGGCCGGGCAAGACTGCACGCGATATCCTCGTTCGGAGTGGTTGGACAAGGATACGATATCGAGACGGGCAGCAGATGCCGGTTACAAGACGATCGTGACCCTGGATGTCGAGGGAACATGTTATCACGTTCGTGCGCTTACGTCCTCCAGACTCCAGGCGGATGTCTATCTCGATCCTGTCACCGGAGACGTCGTGTCAGCCGTACTGTTCGACGAGTAGTCCAATTCGCGGACGGTCAATCCGTGACCAATCGGGAACTAATACGGGATTGGCGACTTACCCATGCGAGATCGCGGCGCGTCAACCGGACACGGCGGAGATGGTGAACGCAGGAGTTTTTCCGGTTTCTGCCTGCGGCCAACGAAACGGCAGTCGAGCGCCCAACCCGTCCGCCGCGGTCTCTTTTTTCGGTAGCCTGCATGCTTTAACGCGGCCCGAAAAGCCTGAACATCTGCAAGTTTCCGCTATTAGAGTGTCGTTTCCTCGAAAGAAGCGCGTGTTGTCTGGAGGTAGAGGAGGCGACTACTTTTCTCCTCCATGTGCTCCGGCAATGCCCGGCTCTTCGCGAAACAAGACTGGGTCGCCGCGACGGCTACGTCACGCTGAAAGCCTCGTGAGCTTCGAGTCCGAGTCGTCGGCTCGCTGATGGCCTCTTAGCGTCCGTCAGCCCTTTAAACGCTACACGCCGCTACGATGACGAGATCGAGGAGGCGGGTAAGGCATTGCTCGGCTGTTCGAAATGCCGTTGTCGATCAACCGTTTCCTCGGCGCCCCCTTGGACGGCTGGATCTATCCGCATCAAAGGGTCGAAAGTCGTCGAAGTCGACGGCCTTTTACTGTTGCATCCTGGCTAAGTAGGAGAGCGACCGACCACTCGCCGCCGCCGCCTCAAACAATAGGAAGCCGGCGGGAACCCATCCTCTCAGGCAGCCGCGCGAGCCGTGTTGCGAGGTTCGGATCCGCGCCCGAGCTCGAACTGGCCGATCAACTGGTTGAGCGCTTGAACTTCCGTTGCCAGCGTATGCGCAGCGGCCGTAGTCTCTTCGACCAAGGCGGCGTTCCTTTGCGTGTCCTGGTCGATCTGGTTGATCGCGGTATTGATGTGCTGAAGCCCGGTTGCCTGTTCCTGCGCGGATTCGACGATGGCGTTTACGTGTTGATTGATTTCCTGGACCTCTGTCACGATAGCGTCGAGCGCCTTTCCGGTGCTGCCGACAAGTTGAACGCCTTCATCGACCTGCTTGTTCGATGTGGTGATCAAAGCCTTGATTTCCTTGGCAGCGTTGGCTGACCGCTGTGCCAGCTCTCGCACCTCCTGCGCAACCACGGCGAATCCTTTGCCAGCCTCTCCGGCTCGGGCAGCCTCGACGCCGGCGTTGAGTGCGAGAAGGTTCGTCTGGAATGCGATCTCGTCGATGACGCCGATAATGTTCGATATCTGACTGGAAGACTGTTCGATACGCTCCATCGCGGTGACCGCCTGCCGGACAATGTCCCCCGAGCGTTCCGCTCCCAGTCGCGTGCGCGAAACGAGTTGCCCGGCTTCGCGAGCCCGTTTGGCAGCGTCGTTCACCGTGGTGTTGATTTCTTCGAGGGCTGCTGCTGTCTCCTCTACGGCGGCCGCCTGCTGCTCCGTTCTCCGGGCGAGATCGTCAGCCGCCGCGCGTACTTCGTTGGCGCCGGCGTCGATGCCGCGGGCATTGTCGGATACCCGTACAAGCGCGTCCTGGAGTTTCTCGGCCGAACCGTTGAAATCGTTGCGCAAGCCGTCGAGCCCCAAGACGAATGGTTGGCGAATGCGGTATGAAACGTCGCCGTCGGCCAGCCGGGACAGAGCATGGGCAAGGCTGTCAACCGCGAATTTGGTGTCGGCTGCTTCCCTGGCGGCCGTGCGTTCGCGGACGACTCGTTCCTGTTCGCCAAGGCTGCGACTGTTTTCGACATCGCGCTCGAGACGAGCCTTCTCACGGTTGCTGCGGAGAAGCACGTCGAGCGAACGGGAGAGGTCGCCGATCTCGTCCTTCACCTGGCAATCTTTCAATCGGACATCGAGCTCGCCTTTCGCGATTTGCGCCGTCTCGGCGATGACATTCGTAATGCGGCCGATAAAGCGGCCTGCGATGAGCCATCCCGCGAGACCGAGCAGGGCTGCCGCGACCAGGATGGTGACGATCGCGTCGCGTATCATCACGTTCAGCTGCGCGAACACTGTCGACTTCGGTACGGAGACGATCGCATACCACTGAGTATCAGGCGTCAAGTGCACGACTGAGGCGACGGCCAGATGCGTGCTCCCGTCGGATGACACGAGCTCCCGCTCGATGCCAGGCTCCGCAATCAGCTTGTCCCACCCGTTTGTCTGCGCGCCTCCGTCAACAAGGCTCTTGCCGATCAATTCGGGATCGGGATGGGCGATGATTTTACCCGCTCCGGTGACCAGGCTCATGTAGCCAGTTTCCATCGGATGGGTGGCCTGAAGTGCCTTGTTGGTATCCGACAACGACAGGTCGAGGCCCGCTACTCCGACGACCTTGCCCTCGAAATACACCGGCCGGGCTATGGAGGTCATGAGAACTTCCCTGCCGTCGATCATATATGGATATGGTTCGATCACCACCGTCTTCCGTGTCGTGAACGGGACCTGGTAGTAATCTCCGGGGCCGGGCGTCGCGTAGTCGGTCAAGGCCGTGTTGCTGACCTTGCCGTCTCCGCCGCGAACCCAGTAGGGTACGTAACGGCCGGTCCCGTCATGGCCGTGCTTATTTACGAATTCCGCGTCCTTTCCGTCGAAGGCATTCGCCTCCCATCCGGTCCAGAGCGCGAGGATATCGGGAGTGCTCTCCAGCATGTGAAGCATTATCTTGTCGGCCTTGCCGCGATCCGTGTCGGCACTCTGCTTCATTGTTTCTAGAACTGACGCAAGGCCGTTCGCGATCCGCACGGTGCCGCCGATGTCCTTTTCCGAGGACAGCGCTTCCGCCTGCGCGATCTGGCGCATGTGGTCGAGACTGTTTTCCCGCGCATTCTCGTACACCCGGTAGAAAAGCACGCCGGAGGTCGCAATCGTCGCGAAGACGCCGCAAGCTACCACGGCAAAGACGTTTCGTCCGGTCGTCGATTTGAACAGCATTTCACCCTCTTCTGACACGCTTGCCTCGACCGTGCCTGTCCGCCCACCGGCCCCGTTCGCATGAAGATAAGGTTTAAAATTTAACAAAATTATAGTGGATGCGCCTCGGCACCGCTGAAACGCTGCGTTGCCTGTGAAGGCGACAGACGTATGCCATCGGAGTTTTCCAGTTTACCGACGCGGTCACGCGGACTGTGGTGGTGCGCTCGCTACCGAACGTGTGTCTCTTGCGGACCGAAGAACCGATGCACTTGTAGACTGGAAGTTCTAGACTGTGCGGCGTACATAGATTGGCGGGAACGGCTTCGTTATGACAACTGGATCTGGACGACATAGATGGGTGAATTCCAAAACCGCGCGATAAAAATGCTCCAGCTTACCGAAAGCGTGTCGCACCTCACCGATACGGTCGAACGTCAACGGCAGTTTCTGGAAAACGCGGTACGGCTGTACCTGGCAATAGGTGGAAAACTGACCGACTTCACGCAGCTTGAGCAGCCTTTGGATAAGAACCTAAAAGTTGGTAAAGAGATCGGGTCGATGATAATCGAGCTCTCGGCGCTCAGCAATCTGCACGATATGGACATGATGCAAGCGGCAAAGATCGAACTCGAAAGACGAGTGTCAGGCAGGAGCGTTTAACGCCAAGCCGCTGAAGGGCGTTTTTCCGCCTGCAACCGGGGCAGCATCGCGCTTGCAGTGTGATGCTGCCCTCGAAGCCATGTGGATGCAGGCCAAAGAACTTAAGCCGAAAATCGTCGGTTACTATCCTTTGAGAGTGCCATAGTCCCTCGTGTTCCATCCGCGAGTATTCGGACTGCATCGCGTTCCAGAAGTCGAGAACGGACCAGGTAGGGTAGTTGTAGGACATTGTGCCGAACGGACTGGACCGCCCGAGCCGGCAAGGTGGCTGGACGTGAAGGGGTCGGTTGGTTTCGCCGATATGTAGGCCGCGGAGTGACACGGCATGAACGTGCCGTGTCCGATGGCATCAAAAAGCTGATCGGAACAGTCGCCGACGTGATCGACTACCATCCCGGTCGGTTCGAGTACCTCGTTTCTGCCGCGCCCATCTTTGAGGAGAACCCGAGCGCAGGCCTGCTAGCTGCAGCATCGCGCCTACATCTTGAGAAAGCCCTCGTAGCTTCGCCATGGGGCGGCTGCCATAAGGGAGGCACCCTTCAGCGTCGGCTACAAGGTCGGACCGCCGGTAACGTCGGACCGCCGGTGCTTTTTTAATAAATTCGCGGTAGTGTAGCGCCATGGAAGAGAACTTCCCGCGATCGACAGAGTTCTAGGTCTGCCGACCGCGCCACGCAAGTGGTCTTAGCAAGCCGCGTACTAACCTACCGCGTACTAACCTACCGCGTACTAACCTACCGCGTACTAAGCAGCCGATGGGATCGCGTATCCCGTCGGCTGGTCACTGATCCAGCGTTCGGGCGTTGCCGATGTCCAGCTGCTGCTTTTGGCACAGTAAATGCCGGGGAGAGGAAAAAAGCCGTCGATCGCTAAAAGGCTCTCAGTGGCGACCGTCGCCACCGGCAAGTCATATGCAATCGCAGACGCCGCAACGAAGACGTGATGAGCCAGCTTCGGATACCGCGCTTTGGGCTGCGGCAACCAGGTGTTTCTAAGAGGCCTGCATTCGAGCATTTCTGCAAGTACTTTGGCGGCTTCATGGTCGCGGCCTTGGAGAAGCGGCCAAGTCTTTTTTTGAGAGCTTAGCCAATCACGGAGCCTGCACGACCGTTGCGGGTCGTTGATTGAAACCCTTAGGATTCCGCGTTCAATCTCGGTGACCACCGCCAAGGGAAGAACGATTGAGTTGTTCGCCAAGAATTCGACCACGTGAGGATTGGGTCTTGGTTTGCTTGCTTCGCTAACCAGGCACGTCGTTCCGATAAACGTCATTTCTAGTCTCCTTTACATTCATCACCGCCTCCGGGGGCGGTGGTGCGACCATGACGTAAAATCACCGGCGTTTGGTAAACGAGAAGAATTCAAAGACCCGAAATCTGTAAGTTGGGTCCCGGCCTGCTCTAGTGACCGACCACCGTGACGTCTGTGTGAGGAGATGGTGGTCGTTGCACATGTGCGCTCCATCTACTTAAGAAATGCATGTGGAAAAAACTTTCATCGGGAAAACGTTTTTGGAGCGCCGGTGCTGGGTCTGGGGTGGTACCTGCTGGCGACTCCGAACCGTCAGATTAGATGTACAAGCCAAGTCGGTTCGACCGCAGCGGCGCCTACTGGATTGTTGAGGTCATGCCGCAAGTCCATTCGAAAGCGCGCAGTTTGAATTTGCCACAGCTTGTCCCGAGCGTTGGGTTGCGGCCTTGACGCGGAAACGCGCGCATAAACGTGCATTAATTCTAAATTAAAAGGGGAATAACTCGCCCCGGTTCGTAAGCTCTACGCAGCAAACCTCCACCTCACTCACTGTTCGAATCCTTGGCCGATTGGGTCTTCGGCAGCGCCTTGAGCGAGTGCGCTGCGCCGCCGGCGAGCACGCAAGTTCGGTGCCAATGTGCGAGACGCAGGCTACCGGTTCCTCGTTCCAAAACTTCCCTCGTTTCCTTTGCCTCTCCCGCGCGACACGCCAGCGCGGTGTCGCAATCGACACACCGTCGAGAGCTTTGGTGCATCGGGGGCAGTAAGATCATCGGGTCGATCAGGCACCGAGTTTCTGAATTTTGGAGCCAGCATCCGCGTAGGTGCACTCGACGCAGGCCCGCCTGAGCATCAGGCAAGCCTCAACAGCCTGAGCGTGGCAACGAATTTACTTTCGAGAAGATGCGACTCCAGACTGATCTCTCGGATGACCAGTCTCACAATCCTTCAACCGACGAATGGGCTAACGAAAGTTCAAGTCGTCGCGGCGCGGCGTTTCATCCGAAGCTACGAGAAGTAGGCACTCACTGTTTTAGTATTTCTTCATGATAGTGGATGATGACGCAACAGTTGCCTTATAGCGGTAGACGCGGATCAAGGGGCTCGGTAACGCGAATCAAGGGGTCTGGACGCACATCATTCGGCAAGGAGCAGGCGAGATGGGTGAGGTTGAGCATGGCTATCACGCTTTGCGATGACTGTTAGTGTTTGCATTCAGTTTTATGATAAGCGATGACGCGGTTCTTGTCCAAGGCAGGGCCTCGCGTCGCTGTCCGTAAGGAACTGCATTCATGCGCCGCTATCTCCCCGATACGTTCACTGTGCTCCTGGTCTGCACCGTTATTCTCGCCTCGCTTCTGCCGATCCACGGGCGCTATGCCGAGGCGTTCAATGTCGCGACGGACATCGCGATCGGGCTCCTGTTCTTCCTGCATGGCGCACGCCTGTCCCGGGACACGGTGGTTGCCGGCGCGCTGCATTGGCGCCTGCATCTGACGATCCTCCTGATGACCTTCGGCATCTTCCCGCTTCTGGGTCTCGCCATCGGCTTCATACCCACATCGATCCTCGCGGCCCCGCTCTACACCGGCATTCTTTTTCTCTGTGTTCTGCCGTCGACCGTCCAGTCCTCGATCGCGTTCACGTCCATGGCGGGCGGCAACGTGCCCGCCGCCATCGTTGCAGCATCCGGCTCCAACATCTTCGGCATGTTCCTGACACCGCTTCTGACGGGCCTTGTTCTTTCCACGACGGGCAATGGCGGATTTTCCTGGAGCGCGCTGCAGAGCATCCTCCTCCAACTCATGCTGCCCTTCGTCATCGGGCAGATCCTCCAGCCCTGGATCGGCAACTGGATCCGCTCGCGCAAGAAGCTGCTGATGCCGGTCGACCGCGGCTCGATCCTGATGGTGGTCTACCTCGCCTTCTCCGAGGCCGTCATGGAAGGGCTTTGGCACACGTTCTCGCTCGGCGACATCGCCACCGTCATCGTGGTTGACATGCTGCTTCTCGCCACCGTGATCTGCATCACCATGTTCGGAAGTCGCCTTCTCGGTTTTTCCAAGGACGACGAGATAACCATCACCTTCTGTGGATCGAAGAAGTCGCTGGCAAGCGGCGTCCCGATGGCGAATGCGATCTTCGGCAACGCCTCGTCATCCGTCGGCGCCATCGTGCTGCCGCTGATGCTGTTCCACCAGATCCAGCTGATGGCCTGCGCCGTCATCGCGCAGCGCTATGCGGCACGGCGTGAGCAAAGCGATGCGGCGAAGTCGGTGGCGGCGTAAGCAAGAGGCCTGAGCAGGGAGGCGCGCCCAAGGCCCGGGCGTCGCACCGACCATCGGCCCGGAATGAACCGTAAAATGCGTCAGCATTCGCTTGCGCTGCCTATGATGTAAACCATCACTTAAATCTCAATGCCTATGTTGCATCGCAATCTTTGACATGTACGGCTTGAGGCAATCTGTGAAACACATTCCGATCATTGGGAAATTCCTGAGCCTGATGGGCGTTT
This sequence comes from Rhizobium sp. Leaf384, assembly GCF_001424065.1. Taxonomy (GTDB): domain Bacteria; phylum Pseudomonadota; class Alphaproteobacteria; order Rhizobiales; family Rhizobiaceae; genus Ferranicluibacter. Next base: position 204,738 of record NZ_LMQE01000005.1, on the reverse strand, counting down.
TTGCGCTCTTCTCCCTCGGTGTCGCGTTCTACTCCGGCGACCGGATCATGAAGACCGACGCCGCCTATACCGCACTTTTGAGCAAGGAAGCGAAAGCGGCAACGGAACTGGCGCTGGCCAACCGCGCCTTTCAGAATGCACGTGCTGCGGCTGGCACCTTGATGATCGTCAATTCCGAAGCCGCCAAGGCCTCGGCATCCACCGAGCTTGAGGCCGCCAAGACGGAATTTGCTGCGGAAATGGATGCGGCGCTGGCTGCAACGCCCGACAATGCGGCAATCTCGGATCTGAAGGCCAAGGGGCTATCCATCCTGACCGAAGCCTGCGGCAATGCCTTCGGCCGCGCTGCGGCAGCCAAGGGATCGCAGGACCGACTGAGCGCACAGGGCGCGTTCCTGCGCGAATGCGAGATGAATTTCCCGGTGATGAGCCAGGCACTGGCGCAGGAAACCGCCGAGCTGCTGGCCGTCGCGAGCACGGTCAATGACCACCTGACGGACGAGTCGATCCGCACCTACTGGATCACCTTTGCCCTCGTCGTCCTCGGGGCCCTCATCGTCATCCTTGCCGCCTTCTTCGCCATTCGGTCATGGCTTGTCCGGCCGATCGACGCTCTGGACAGCGCCATGCAGCGTCTGGCAACCGGCAATCTCGAGACGGATGTCACCGGAACGGAACGTCGCGACGAAGTCGGCGGCATGGCACGCGCCGTCGAGGTTTTCAAGGAAAACGGCCTGAAGGCGCGACAGCTGGAAACCGCGGCAAACGAGCAGCGTTCGCTCAGCGAAGCCGAGCGGCGACGTCAGTCCGAACGCGAACATGCGCAGGCCGAAGCGATGGCGCAGGCCACGAGCGGCCTCGCACAGGGCCTGGCGCATCTTGCTTCCGGCGATCTGAGCTTCCAGCTGACCGAGCGCTTTGCCGATGACTTCGAAACCCTGCGCACCGACTTCAACCGGGCTGTGGAGCAGCTTCGCAGCACGCTAAGTGCCGTTGCCGATGCGACCGGCTCGATCGACAGCGGCTCGCGCGAAATCAGCCAGAGCGCCGACGATCTGTCCCGCCGGACCGAGCAGCAGGCCGCATCGCTTGAGGAAACCGCGGCCGCCCTGGACGAGATCACTGCTAATGTGGCGAACTCGTCGAAGCGCGCAGAGGAAGCCCGGACGGTCGCCGTTCAGGCGAACGACAATGCACGCCGGTCCGGCGCGGTCGTGACGAGCGCCGTCGATGCGATGAGCAAGATCGAACAGTCCTCCAACCAGATTTCCTCGATCATCGGCGTCATCGACGAAATTGCCTTCCAGACGAACCTTCTCGCCCTCAATGCAGGCGTCGAAGCTGCCCGCGCGGGTGAGGCCGGCAAGGGCTTTGCGGTCGTGGCGCAGGAAGTGCGCGAACTCGCACAGCGGTCTGCGAAGGCCGCCAAGGAGATCAAGGACCTGATCCGGAACTCCTCCGGCGAGGTTCAGAGCGGCGTCAAGCTTGTCAGCGAAACGGGTGAGGCGCTGAAGACCATCGAGGCGTACATCGTCACGATCAACCAGCACATGGACGCGATCGCGACATCCGCCCGCGAACAGTCTGTCGGCCTTGCCGAGGTCAACACGGCCGTCAACCAGATGGACCAGGTGACGCAGCAGAACGCCGCCATGGTGGAAGAAGCCAACGCGGCCGGCGCGACGCTGGCCACAGAGGCGACGCGCCTGAAGGATCTGGTCGCCCGCTTCCAGTTTGGCGGCGCCTCCTCGGCAGCCTATGCCCCGGAGCCGGTCGTTGCGTCTCAGCCGGCCTTGCGCGCCAAGGGCGCAACCCGGCCGGCGCTCGCCTCGGCAACCCGTGCCATCCCCGTCGCATCTCCGGCGCGCAAGATGGCGAACACGCTTGCGCGCGCCTTTTCCGGCGGTTCCGCGCGTGCCGCGCCCTCGGCGACAGCGGACAATTGGGAAGAATTCTGATCCCGCGACAATTCTAACCCCGCGGCAATTCTGATGCCTCGACGGTGTCAGAACCAGAGAAACGAGGCTCTCGACAACCGTCGAGGGCCTTCTCTCGTCAGGGGCCCTGCACCGGTTTCATCCCGAGAACGAGCGTCGGCCAGAATTCCGAAACGGTCGGGTGAACCGGCACGGCCCAGCGGAGATCGTCGTAGCGTGCGCCGACGTTCATCATGTCGAGCACGCCGTGGATGGCCTCGTCGCCACCCGTGCCCAAGATGGCGGCACCCAGGATCTGCCGCGTCTCGGCATCGGCGACGATTTTCATCAGCCCTTGCGTCTCGCCCTTCTCCACGGCCCTACCGACGCGTGTCATCGGCAATTGGCCGACGAGGATCGGCCGACCCGAGGCCCGCGCCTCCCGCTCGCTCATCCCGACACGACCAAGCGGCGGATCGATGTAGAGCGCATAGCCGGGGAGGCGGTCGGACACTTTGCGGGTCTCTCCGTCCAGCAGGTTCGCGGCAATGATCTCGTAGTCGTTGTAGGCGGTGTGGGTAAACGCGCCGCGCCCGTTGCAGTCGCCCATCGCCCAGATACCCGGAACGCTGGTCGCAAGCGCGTCGTCGACCTGAATGTAGCCGCGACCGTCGACTGCGACCCCGGCACGTTCAAGGCCAAGATCATCGGTATTGGGTGTCCGCCCTGTGGCGAGCAGAATGTCGGAGCCGCGAAGAGCGGGCTCGCCCTCCAAGCCGTTGACGCCGACGACGAGATCCTCTCCCTCACGGGCAAAGCGGATGCACTCGGACGACGTCCGCACGTCGATGCCTTCGGCCTCGAGGATCGCCCGGATCGCTTCGGAGATGTCCTTATCCTCCCGCGCCACCAGGCGCGGTCCCTTCTCGACGACGGTCACCTTCGCCCCGAAGCGGCGGTACATCTGCGCAAACTCCAGTCCGATATAGCTGCCGCCGACGACGATGAGGTGTTGTGGCAGGCGGTCCAGCATGACGATGTCGCTGTTGGTCATGAAGGGGACATCGCGGATACCCGGAAAATCAGGAACGGTGGCCCTGCCGCCGACATTGATGAAGATTTGCGGCGCCGTCAGACGTTCGTCGCCAACCCGTACGGTGTTCGCGTCTTCGAAGCACGCATGGCCGCGAATGAGCGTGCAGGTTTCGAGCCCCGCAAGCCAAACCTCGTTGCTGCGACGGCTGTCGAGGGTGATCTGGTGCGACCGGCGAACGACGGCGGCCATGTCGATCCGGACATCTGCATCGATGATCACGCCGAAATCCGAGGCGCGCCGCACGATGTGCGCCGCATGGGCACTTGCGACGAGGGCCTTGGTCGGCTTGCAGCCCGTGTTGACGCAGGTTCCTCCGACATGCTTGCGCTCGATGATCGCGACGGAGCGCCCGGCAGCCGACAGGCGGGCGGCAAGCGAGGGGCCGGCCTGGCCCGCGCCGATGATGATGGCATCGAACGCTCTCATGCCGACACCAGCGTGATGGAAAAAGCGGGCAGGGCGCTGGCGACCAGCGGCGCGAGAGGCAGCACCATGACATCTCCTCAACGTTACAAGCCTCGAATCCAACCATAGGCTGACATTCAGGACAAGGGCGTCGCGCGAGGGAACCGGTCCTGACTGCGTGCGGCCGTCGCCTGCCGATGGCATCGACAGAAGTTGACCCTCGTTTTCTGCATAGCTGCACTGCAACATTGCTTCTCGTAAGAGCAAGCGCGGAAGCGTATACCTTGGGTCAACGAAGCAACGCACCTCCTCCCGCCTTGCTTCGTGTTACGAACGGTCCACTCCTCCTCCCAGGATCGTTCGTCGGAATGGCGGCATCCTCCTCCCAGCCGCCGTTCGGTTCTTATCGGAAAGCCTGCCGCACCTCCTCCCGCGGCAGGCTTTTTCGTTTGGGGGCTTTCAAGTTTGCATGCTGGCGTTTGCCTGTCGGCCGACAGGCTATACCGGTCGGGTCAGAGCCCGAGATCGAGTTGCGGCGCGCCCTGTGCATCGGAGCCTGACCCTGCGGTGTTGAGCGACGACAAGGTAACGCCGAGAAGGCGCACCGGACGACGGAACGGATGCACCGTCGCCAGGAGCTGATCGGCCACCTCAAGAAGATCCTCGATCCGGCTGAAGGCAACGGGAAGCGTTCGCGCACGCGTTGCCTGCGTAAAGTCCGCATATTTGATCTTCACCGTCACGGTCTTGCCGGTGATGGCGTGCGCCTCGCAATACCGCCAGACTTTCTCGGCGAGAGGCCGTAGTTCGGCCTCGGCGAGCCTTAGGTCCGAGATATCCTCGCCAAATGTGTCTTCCGCACCGACCGATTTGCGGATCCGGTCCGGACGAACGCGCCGCTCGTCGATTCCCCGGGCAATGCCGTGGAAATATCCGCCTGATTTACCGAAATGCTGCTGGAGATAGGCGAGCGGCTTCATCTTGAGGTCCAGCCCTGTCTCGATGCCGTGCTTCTTCATGCGCTCGGCCGTCGCGGGGCCGACGCCATGGAACTTCTTGACGGGCAGGGCCTCTACGAAGGCCGGACCATTTTTGGGCGTAATGACGAACTGCCCGTTCGGCTTTCGCTGGTCGGAGGCCATCTTGGCGAGAAACTTGTTGTAGCTGATGCCGGCCGAAGCGGTGAGGCCCGTCACGGCAAAGATCCGGGCCCGAATTTCCGCGGCGATCTCCGTGGCAATCTCCATGCCCTTCAGATTTTCCGTCACGTCGAGATAGGCCTCGTCCAGCGACAGCGGCTCGATCAGCGGCGTGTAATCCGCAAAGATCTCCCGGATCTGGTGGGACACCGATCGGTAGACCTCGAAGCGTGGCTTGACGAAGATCAGATCAGGACATTTGCGTTTGGCGGTCACGGAGGCCATGGCCGAATGCACGCCGAAAACGCGCGCCTCGTAGCTCGCGGCCGCAACCACGCCGCGCGCGGCCGACCCGCCGACGGCCACAGGCTTGCCGCGCAGCTCGGGATTGTCCCGCTGCTCGACCGAGGCATAGAAAGCATCCATGTCGACGTGAATGATCTTGCGGACCGGCGCATCGTCGGAGGTCGCACGCGGCGGTGGCAACGGGTCGGGTTCAGACGCCGCGCCCGGCGCGAAAGCTGCCAACGCCTCGGCGAGTTCGGCCGCTGCGCGCGCCGCCTCTCTGTCTTCCGTCTCCCGAGCGCCCGGCTGCACGGGCTCAGGTCCACATGCCGCGCATTCGGGCCGCAACGTCGATGCGGATTTCCCGCGCACTGCGCTCGGACGCCAATGGCGAGACCAAAGGCCAGGTCGTGCTTTCGAAGAACTGTAGAAGGGTCGCGGGAATGAAGCGGGTGCGACCCGCATAGACATGGCGATCGCCCTGCGGATTCTGCCCGTGCGTAAAGAAGCGCTGTGGCGTGATCAGCGAAAGGCTGTCCTTCGCGCGCGTCATTCCGACGTAAAGAAGACGGCGCTCTTCCTCGATTTCCTGCGTGGTTCCGGTTCCCAGATCGGACGGGATGCAGCCGTCGACCACGTTCAGCATGAAGACCGAGCGCCACTCCTGTCCCTTCGCCGAGTGGATCGTCGACAGGATAAGATAATCCTCGTCCAGCAACGGCACCCCCGCCTGGTCGCTGGTGGCATCGGGCGGATCGAGCGTCAGCTCGGTCAGGAACCGCTCCCGCGAAGCATAGCCTCCGGCGATCTGTTCGAGTTGCAGAAGGTCGGCCTTGCGAGTCTCGGCATCCTCGTGAAGGCGATCGAGATGCGGCTCGTACCACAGCCGCGCGAGCCCGAGATCGGCCGGCCAACCCTGTCCTGCCTTCCGCAGGCTCTCCAGCATGGCGAGAAAGGGGCTCCAATCGGCTCCCGTGCGCGGCGGCGCAGGAATTTCGGCCATCGCCGCAAGCGGTTCGGGATCCGTCGCGATGACGTCGAGGATCCTGCCCGCCGTCTGCGGCCCCACGCCCGGCAGCAGTTGCAGCAGGCGAAAGCCGGCAACCCGGTCGCGCGGGTTCTGTGCAAACCGGAGGACGGCCAGCATGTCCTTCACATGCGCGCTGTCGAGAAACTTGAGCCCCCCGAATTTCACGAAGGGGATGTTGCGCCGCGTCAGTTCCACCTCCAGAGGTCCGCTGTGATGCGACGAGCGAAAAAGCACCGCCTGCTGCTTCAGCGTCATCCCCGTCTCACGATTGGCAAGGATCTGCTCCACGATGAAACCGGCCTGGTCGGTCTCGTCCTTGACGGTCACCAACCTGGGCCGCTCGGCCGAGTGGCGCTCCGTCCACAGGTTCTTGGTGAAGCGCTCACGTGCAAGGTCGATGACGCCGTTGGCCGCGGCGAGAATGGTCTGCGTCGAACGATAATTGCGGTCGAGCGTGATCACGTCGGCCGCCGGGCTGAAGGAGCCGGGAAAATCGAGAATGTTGCGCACGGTCGCTGCCCGGAACGCATAGATGGACTGGGCGTCGTCGCCAACCACGGTCAGACCGCGCCCGCCGGGTTTGAGCGCCATCAGCACCGAGGCCTGCAGGCGGTTCGTATCCTGGTACTCGTCGACCATGACATGGTCGAACCGCTCTCCGATATCCTGCGCCAGATCGGGGTCCGACACCATCTGCGCCCAGTACAGCAGCAGATCGTCGTAATCGAGCACGTTCTGGGCCTGTTTCGCGGCGACGTAAGCGGCAAACAGGCTCTTCAGCTGCGCCTCCCATCCTGCGACCCACGGAAAATGCAGGCGCAGCACCTCCGCGAGCGGCGTCTGCGAATTCACGACCCGAGAATAGATCGAGAGACAGGTGCCCTTTGTCGGGAACCGGCTTTCCATCTTGGAGAAGCCGAGTTCGTGGCGCACGAGGTTCATCAGGTCGGCGCTGTCTTCGCGATCGTGAATGGTGAAGTCGATGTCGAGGCCGATCTGCTCCGCATAGATCCGCAGCAGGCGCGCACCGATGCTATGGAAGGTGCCGGACCAGGCAAGCGCGTCCGTGAGCACGCCGGCATTGGCTCCAAGCACCTTTCGGCAGATGCGTTCGACTCGCCTTGCCATCTCAGACGCAGCGCGGCGCGAAAACGTCAGGAGAAGAATGCGTCTCGGATCGGCGCCGTGGACGATGAGATGGGCGACGCGATGTGCAAGCGTGTTGGTCTTTCCGGACCCCGCGCCGGCGATGATCAGGAGCGGGCCCGCGACCGTCTCAGACGAGGTTACGCCGGAAACGATCCCGTGCTCGACGGCCTGGCGCTGCCGCTCGTTCAACGCATCCAGATAGGCTGCCGCCACCATGCCGTCTTCCCCGTTCCGTCCGCTCCGAGACCCGGCGCAGAATCGGCACGCCGGGGCATTCGGAACAAATAACGAACATATCAGCCGGGGAAAAGCTTGAACAGTCCTCCACGGACGCGCGCCTGCCGTCGGGGCAATCGTCGTGTCAGATCACGCCCTTTTTGAAGATGAAGCAGCCATAGGGCCCGGGATCGGATGTCCGCACGATGACGAAGGATCGCTTGGCGGCCTCGTAGAAGGCGAAGCGCTCCAGCGCCTCCATGGGGATGGGTCGGCCCTGAGATTCATCCACCACCTCCTGCATGGCATCGAAGATCGGGACGCGCGCCTCGGGACGCCCAACGACCTGCATGCGGCTCACCGGACGCTCGATGAAGGTATCGAGCGGGAACAGGGTGAGGATCGCGCGCGCCGCCGCCGTCAGTCCGCAACCCGACACGTCCAGAAGGCGGCCATAGGTCGTCTGGGCCGCAATGGTTGCGGCGGGATGATTGATGTCGCACAGGACGAGGTCGTCGCCATGGCCCATCTGCATCATTGCGTGCATGAGATCCGCGTGGATCACCGGATCGATTCCCTTGAGCATGCGCTCTTCTCCCTCGCCTTACTTCACAAGGCTACTACATTTTGTGATGTCGCCAAGTCTCTTTGTTTGAAATGGCGTCGGAATAGACGTTATCTCTGCGTCTGCGCGGCTAGCCGGGACGATGAAATGCACATTGCAACAAATCGGAGCACAGCCCACGAATACCAATTTACAAGAATATTATTGTGTGTGAAGTTACCGATGAACGGCGCTGCTGGCGTCGGGCTGTGAGGGAGTGCACAGCGAAAGTGGGTAGGAGGCCCCCCTTTGGCGTCGATGAACATTGAAAATGTCGGCAAGGTCTATGGCAGCCTCGCCGTGATCCATGGCGTGTCGGTGGAGATCCCGGACGGCGAGTTCGTGGTGCTGGTCGGACCTTCCGGCTGCGGAAAGTCCACGTTGCTGCGCATGGTGGCTGGCCTCGAGCCGATTTCCTCGGGCGACATCCGCATCGATGGAAAGGTCGTCAACGACCTTCCGCCGAAGGATCGCGATATCGCCATGGTGTTCCAGAGCTACGCGCTCTACCCGCACAAGACCGTGGCGGACAACATGGGCTTTGCCCTGAAGATGCGCGGAGACGACAAGGCGACAATCGAGACGCGCGTCCGCAAGGCTGCCGAGATCCTCGATCTCGTTCCCTACCTTGCCCGCTACCCACGCCAGCTTTCCGGCGGTCAGCGCCAGCGGGTCGCAATGGGACGGGCGATCGTGCGCGATCCCAAGGTCTTCCTGTTCGATGAACCGCTGTCCAACCTCGACGCCAAGCTGCGTGTGCAGATGCGGGCCGAGATCAAGGAACTGCAGCGACGCCTGGCCACGACGATGATCTACGTCACGCACGACCAGGTGGAAGCCATGACGATGGCGGATCGCATCGTGGTGCTGCGGGACGGGCGCGTCGAGCAGATCGGCTCGCCGCTGGAACTCTACGACCGGCCGGCGAACATCTTTGTGGCCGGCTTCCTCGGCTCGCCCTCCATGAACCTCATCAAGGGCCGCATCCGTGCCGGCGCGACACCAAGCTTCGAGACGGACGAAGGGATCGTCCTGCCGCTGAACGCGATTCCGGCAGGTTCCGACGGGCAGCCGGCTTACTACGGAATTCGGCCCGAGCACTTTACGCTCGGCGGACCGGTGGAGACGAGGATTTCGGTGATCGAGTCCACGGGTTCGGAAACGCAGGTTTTTGCCCGTCTCGGGCAGCAGAAGATCATCGGCGTGTTCCGTGACCGGGTGGAAGGAAACACCGATCAGGTCATCGCCATGACCCCGAACCCCGCACTGGTGCACCTTTTCGACGGTGCATCCGGCCTGCGGCTCGGCTGATTGCGATAGACCGGCGCTCCTGGGCGGGTGCGCCGGCGTGCCACGAAACGTGGCGGATTGTTCACATGGGAGGAGACCATCATGAAAGTCAGTGACTTCGAACGCATGATGGCGATCGGCCTGAGCCGACGCGCCATTCTCAAGACGGGGGCGAGCCTCGGCGCCGTCGCCGCCGCCAGCACCATGCTCGATGGGCTCGGCGGCTTCGGCGAGGCTTTTGCGCAGGACACCGCGTTCCGCAGCCAGTTGCTGCAGATCCCAGGCGTCGGCAAGGGCTCGCCGACGGATGCCGACTGGCAGAAGGTCGGCGAGATGTGCCTTGAGGCGACCAAGAAGAGCGTGAAGCAGGGCGAGTTCGCGGGCGTCGAGCTGTCCTTCATGGGGCTCAACAACCAGAACCTTCACAACGTGCTCTTCCGCGGCTTTCTGAAGCCCTGGGAAGATTACACTGGCGCGAAGATCACCTGGATCGACCTCGCACAGGCCGACTACAACCCGCGCCTGCAGCAGGCGATCGCGACGGGCACCGTCGATTTCGATCTTCTGGAAATGGGCGCACCGTTCGAGGGCGACGTCTGCGGCAAGGGCCTTGCGTCCGAAATGCCGGATTGGGTCAAGGCCCAGATCGACATGGACGACTATGTCGACTACCTCAAGGCGCCGGTGGGCACCTGGGACGGCAAGACCTACCGCATTTCGGTGGATGGCGACTGCCACAACTTCAACTACCGCACCGACTATTTCAGCGATGCGGACCTTGCCAAGGCGTGGAAGGACGAGGGCCACGAGGGCGAGTGGGGCGTACCGAAAACCTGGCAGAAGGTTCAGGAGGTCACCAAGTTCCTCAAGGGCAAGACCGTGGGCGGCATGGAAGCCGTCGGCTATCTCGATGCGCCCAAGGCATGGGGCGGCTTCGGCTTCTACTTCCTCGGCAGCCGCGCAACGGCCTATGCCAAGCATCCGGACGACAAGGCCTGGCTGTTCGACGTTGATACGATGAAGCCGCGCATCAACAACCCGGCCTGGGTTCGCGCGATCCAGGACGTCATCGACGCGCTTCCGTCGGAGGCGGGCGACCAGCTCAATGCCGATCCGGGCACGACGGCATTCCAGCAGTTCCTGGCCGGCACGGGTTCCATGATCTCCTGGTGGGGCGATGTCGGCGCCAGCGCGCGCACGAGCGACAGCTCGGTTGTCGGCGACACGATCGGCTTCGACATTCTTCCGGGCTCGGATGACGTGTACAACGCGAAGACCGGCCAGTGGGACAAGCTGCCCAGCGGTCCGAACCACGCGCCGAACATGGCCTATCTCGGCTGGGGCGTCTATGTCATGGCCCGCGTCGACAGCGACGAGAAGAAGAAGAAAGCCGCCTGGAGCGCAGCCGCGCATCTTGGCGGAAAGGACCTGGCTCTCTGGACGGCAGCCTATCCCTCCGGCTTCCAGTGCTACCGGAAGAGCCAGTTCAACATCAAGGAATGGGTATCGGCGGGGTACGACGAGGCGTTCATCACGAGCTACCTCGCGTCGCAGTCGAATTCCTACAACCACCCGAACGCCGCGATCGAACCGCGCATTCCCGGCATCTTCCAGTATTACAGCGTGGCCGAGGACGAACTCGCCAAGGTCTTCGCCGGGCAGGCGACGGCACAGGCAGGCGCAGACGCGATCGCCAGCGCCTGGGAAAAGATCACTGACCAGCTCGGCCGCGAAAAGCAGATTGCCCTTTACAAGGCTTCGCTCGGAGCTTGACGGACCAAGCCGGGCGGCGCGCCTGCGTCGCCCGGCATTCTCATTCGTGCATGACGCACTGCGCCCGCGTGCGCCCCAAGGGTTTGCCGATGTCCCATACAGCCATGCCTGCCGGTCGCCAGCCATTGTCCGCCCGTCCCGAACGGGCCGAACTCCAGCTGATCTCCGCACGGCGCGGTCGTCGGCTGTTCGCGGCGGCGACGATCTTCCTGTTTGCCGTGCTTCTCCTGCAGGTTCTCGACGCGACCGGAGTGACCGCGATCGGGCTGGTCAGCTGGCGGCCGCTCCTGTTCGCCTACATCATCTGGGCAGCGGCGCTCTGCACCGCACAGATCCTGATCCGGGGGGAAGATGGCCAACGGGCTGCCTTCGTGCTTCCGGCCGTCCTTTTCACTGTCGCGATGGTCGTCTTCCCGACCGTTTTCGGCCTCTATATCGCCTTTACCGACTGGAACCTCAGCGCTGCCGCCGGACGCAGGTTCAATGGGCTCGACAATCTTCGGACCCTGTTCGCCGACGTCTACTTCTGGAACGCGCTCCTCAACATGGTCTACTACGTCGCGGCCGTGCTGGTGCAGTATGCGATCGCGTTCGGGCTCGCGCTGCTCCTCAACGCGGAGATCCGCGCCCGCAAGTTCTTCCGGGTCGCCTTCCTTCTGCCGCTGATGCTCAGCCCCGTGGCGGTCAGCTGGATGATCGGCAAGTCGCTGATGGAATACCGTTTCGGCCCGGCAGCGACGCTTGCCCGGCATCTCGGCTGGGATAACCCGGCCTTCTTCTCGACACCCTGGCTGGCGCGGACCTCCATCATGGCGATGGACGCCTGGGTATCGATTCCCTTCATGATGATCCTGCTGCTCGCCGGCCTTCAGGCACTGCCGGCCGAGGTGAAGGAAGCGGCCAAGGTGGATGGCGCTTCGGGCTGGCAGAGCTTCAAGGAAATTACATTCCCGCTGATGCTGCCGGTCAGCATGACCGTGGTCATTCTGCGGATCATCTTCCAGCTCAAGCTCGCCGACATCGTCATCAACGTCACGGCCGGCGGACCCGGCGGCGCGACGGACACCGTTTCCAGCTTCATCTTCCGCGAATATCGGGATCGCTCGAATGTCGGCTACGGCACGATGCTCGCGGAATTCTATCTCGTCGTCATCATCATCTTCGTCGCGCTCATCCTCAAAGGGGCGAGCCGATGGATGCAGCGTTCAAACTGAGGCCCGTCATGGCAAGTACCCCTTACGCTTCCGCAGGTGACGAAGACCGCACAGGTCTCTGGTCGCGTCGCCCGCGGTTCATGACGTGGAGTCTTCTCATCTATGCCGCGCTGATCCTGTGGGCGTTCATCTCGCTCTTCCCGATCTATTGGACGATCACGACCTCGTTCAAGACGGCCGTCAACGTGACGCAAGGGCATCTTATTCCCTTCGTCGACTTCACGCCGGACTGGAAGGGGTGGCGCTCGCTCGGTCTCTCACCGGATACGATCTCGGCCCCCTCGACGGTGCGAGACGAGTTCGTTCGCCGCTTCCTCAACAGCATCGTTGCTTCGGCCGGCGCATCGTTTCTGGCCGTCATCATCGGTTCGCTTGCCGCTTACGGCCTCAGCCGCTTCTCGTACAAGTTTCTCTGGATGCGCAACAAGGACATCTCGTTCTTCTTTCTGTCGCAGCTCATCCTGCCGCCCGTCGTTCTCGCCATGCCGTTTCTGGTTCTCTACAAGCATCTGATGCTGCTCGATACGCTGATCGGTCTCATCCTCGTCTACACGCTGATGGTGCTGCCCATCGTCATCTGGATCATGCGCGACCAGTTCGACACGATCCCGCTCGAACTCGAGCAGGCCGCTCTCGTCGACGGATGCTCGATCTGGGGCGCGTTCCTGCGCATCGTCCTTCCGATCGCGCTTCCCGGCATGGTGGCCGCTTTCATTCTTTCCGTCATCCTGTGCTGGAACGAATATTTCTTCGCGGCGCTGCTGACGAGTTCCAACGCAAAGACGCTTCCGGTCATGGTGGCAAGCCAGACGGGATCGCAGGGAATCAACTGGTGGTCGATGGCGGCGATTGCGACCGCGGCGATCATGCCTTTGGTGCTGGTCGGAATCTTCCTGGAGCGTTACATCGTGAAGGGCCTCACGGCAGGCGCCGTGAAATAGGCCGACAAGGTTTGCGGCGATGGCCGCAACGAGACGCAATGGGAGGCATTCATGCTGAAAAACATTCATCCGGCGCTCAGCGCCGACGTCCTGCACGCTCTGCGATCGATGGGACACGGCGATACGCTCGTCGTTTCCGACACAAACTTCCCGACCGACAGCGTCGGCCGCCAGACCGTCATCGGGCGGCCGCTGACGATGGCCAACCTCAGCGCGCCACAGGCGATCGCCGCGATCCTTTCGGTGCTGCCGCTCGACACCCCGCTGCAGAACTCCGCCGGACGCATGGAGGTGATGGGCGCACCGGACGAACAGCCGGACGTGCAGCGTGAAGTGCAGGCGGAAATCGATCGCGCGGAGGGCAAGCCGTGCCCGATGTACGGCATCGAGCGCTTCGCCTTCTACGACCTGGCGAAGAAGGCCTATTGCGTCATCTCGACCGGCGAGACGCGCTTCTACGGCTGCTTCCTGTTCACGAAGGGCGTCATTCCGCCGGCCGGCGCATAAGGCACTGGTTTCTCGGATGACAAGACTGAAAGCCGGGCAGGAAGCTGCCCGGCCGCCGATCGTGGGCGCAATGCCGGGCACCTGCGTGTAACCATCTGCCGGCAGACGATCGAATTGGTGCGTTGCACAACACATTTAAACTTTACAGATTTCATAATTAATGTGAAGTTAGCTCACGAACAAACGATGTGAGCACCCGCCGTGACCGATCTCAAATTTGCAACCCGTCTCAATTCCTTCGCATCGCGCCCGCACGTCGAATGGCCGGACCTGGTGGGCAAGCCGAGCGTCATGCAGATGGTCGCACGTGCGGCGAAGGTCGACGGGCTCACGGATCTCGACCTCAACTATCCGGACCACGGCGCCGACAAGCCGGCAGATCTGGCCCGCCGCATTGGCGATCTCGGCCTTTCCGTCAACGGCTTTGCCATGCGGTACTACACCAACCCCGCCTTCAAGATTGGCGCGTTCACCAATCCGGACGCTGCCGTTCGCCGTGAAGCCATCGAGCTGACGAAGAAGGGCATTGATGCGACGCGCGAAGCCGGCGCAAAGCTGATGACGCTCTGGCTTGGCCAGGACGGTTTCGATTACGCGTTCCAGGCCGACTACGCGACCCTATGGCAACACGAAATTGATGGCATCCGTGAAGTCTGCGAACATGACCCGGACTGCCTGATCAGCATCGAGTACAAGCCGAACGAACCGCGCTCCTACAGCCTGATGCCCGATTGCGCGACGACACTTCTGGCGATCAAGGATGTCGGTCTCCCCAATCTCGGCGTCACGCTCGACTTTGCGCACGTTCTCTATGCCGACGAACAGCCGGCCTTTGCTGCAGCCCTGATTGCGCGCTACAGCCGGGTTCTCGGCGTTCACCTCAATGATGGCTACGCCAAGCGCGACGACGGCCTGATGGTCGGTTCGGTCCATCCCCAGCAGACGATCGAACTTCTCCGCCAGATCCGCCGCGACGGTTACGACGGCGCCATCTACTTCGATACGTTCCCCGACATGACCGGTCTCGATCCGGTCCACGAATGCGAGGTGAACATCCAGACCGTCAAGCGCATGCTGAAGGTCGTGGACCGCCTCGAACAGGACAATCGCCTTTCCGGCGCGATTGACCGCCAGGACGCCGTCTCCGCACAGGCCGTCGTCCAGGAGCTGATGCTCGGCAACTGAACCCGCCTACGCCTGCACTATCGTGAACGCCAGAACCGGCATGCCGCTGCGCATGCCGGAGGATGAAACTTGGGAGGAAACCATGAAGACATTTTTGAAGACAACCATCGCTGCCGGCTTCGCCGCCAGCCTCTTGTTCGGCGCGGCCTTTGCTCAGGACCTCGCGCCGCTCAACTCCGATACCGAAAAGGACCGGATCGACTGGTCTCAGGTCGAAGCCAAATTCGGCGCGTTCCCGAAAGTGCCGGAAGGCACGAAGGCCGGCGCTGTCTCCAAGACGCTGACCAATGAATACTGGCGTTCGCTGGGCGAGGGTTACGAGGCCTTCGGCAAGGCACACAACGTGCCTGTGGTCTATCAGGCCGCGCAGAGTGAAGGCGACCAGCTGGGTCAGCTGACGATTGCCGAAGGAATGATCACGCAGGGCTACAACGTTCTGCTGGTTTCGCCCCAGACGGATGCGAACCTGCAGCCGGTCATGGAGCAGGCCAAGGCCGCCAACATTCCCGTCGTCAACGTCAACGACGCCGTCATTCCCCAGGCCGAGCACTATGTCGGCAACGTCCAGCGCGACAATGGCGTCCGCGTTGCCAAGTGGTTCATCGAGAACAAGCCGCAGGGCGGCAAGGTCGCCATCGTTGAAGGCCAGGCAGGCGTCTACGCCGCTGTCCAGCGGACCGACGGCTTCAAGTCGACCATCACCGAGTACGGAAAATTCGACGTCGTCGCCAGCGTTCCTGGCAACTGGGACCGTCAGACATCCTACGACGCCGCCACCAACATCCTCAACCAGCATCCCGACCTCGTCGGCTTCTATGCCAACAATGACGGCATGGCGCTCGGCATCGTCGAGGCTGTGAAGGCGGCCGGCCTGCAGGGCAAGGTTGCCGTGTTCGGCACTGACGGCATTTCGGACGCCTATGCTTCGATCAAGGCGGGTGAGCTGACCGGCACGGTCGACAGCTTCCCGGTTCTCACCGGCGAAGTGGCACTGGAAACCGCGCTGCGTCTTGTCGCCGGCCAGAAGCTGCCCCGCGTCGTGGCCACGCCGCAGGCCCTCATCACCGCCGACAACCTGGCGAAGTACCGAGGTGAAGGCGTCGATGTCCGCAAGGTGCTGATGGAAGACGCCAAGGCTGCAAAGTAAGCACCACGAAGAGACGCCGGCATCCGTCGGCGTCTCTTTCGCAAAGGGCAGGAGAGACCGATGAGCACCGTTGCACGACTGCGTTTTCAGGGGATTACCAAGGCTTTCCCTGGCGTCAAGGCACTGTCGGATGTCTCCTTCGACGTCCAGCCGGGTGAGATCCATGGTCTGCTCGGGGAAAACGGTGCGGGCAAATCGACGCTCCTGCGGATCCTCTCCGGCGTCTTCAAGCCGACGTCCGGGTCCGTGCTGGTGGATGAGAAGCCTGTCGCGTTCAAGAAGCCGATGGATGCCCGCTCTGCCGGTATCGCGATGATCCATCAGGAATTGCAGCAGGTGCCGCACCTGACCGTCGCACAGAACATGTTTCTCGGACACTCCGTCACCAAGGCCGGCGGTCTCCTGGTCGCGCGCCGCGAGCAAGAGCGTCGCGCCGCCGAAGCCCTGGCAATGCTCGATCCGGGTATCGATCCGGGTGCTCCCATTTCCACGCTCAAGGTGGCGCAGCGTCAGATCGTCGAGATCGGCCGGGCGTTGCTCGACAAGGCCCGCATCATCGCGATGGACGAGCCGACATCAAGCCTGACGCCGAGCGAGTTCGAGCGCCTAGCCGAGGTCATTGCCCGCCTTGCGGCGAGCGGCGTCTCCATCGTCTACGTGTCGCACAAGATGGACGAGGTGTTTCGCATCTGCCAGCGCGCCAGCATCATGCGGGACGGCCGCCTGATCGACGTCGTCGATCTTTCCAAGGTCTCGCACACCGATGTGATCACCATGATGGTAGGGCGTGAACTGCTGCAGGACGCCCACGTGTCGCACGCGACCTCGACCGTGAAGCTGCAGGCGAGGAACCTGACGTCGCCGAAGATCCGCGACGTCTCCTTCAGCGTTTGCAAGGGCGAAGTGGTCGGCATTGCCGGTCTTGTCGGCTCCGGCCGCACGGAACTCCTGCGTCTGATGGCTGGGGTCGACCGTCTGTCCGGTGGGAGTCTCGAGATCGACGGCAAGCCCGTCACACTCGCCAATCCGCGGGACGCAATCGCGGCAGGCATCGGCCTGGTGCCGGAAGAGCGCAAGCGCGACGGCATCGTGCCCGGGCGCTCGGTGGCGCTCAATATGGCGCTGGCCTCCCTCCCGGCGTTTTCCCGCAGCGGCTTCATCTCGAAAGGCCGGCTCAAGACGACTGCGAACGATCTCCTCACGCGCGTCAACCTTCGCCCCTTTCTGCTCGACCGGCCGATCCGGCTGTTCAGCGGCGGAAACCAGCAGAAGGCGATCATTGCCCGCTGGCTGGCCGCCCGGTCCGACATCCTGCTGTTCGACGAACCGACCCGCGGGATCGATGTCGGTGCGAAGTCCGAGATCTACCATCTGATCGAAGCCCTGGCCGCGGAAGGCCGGTCGATCGTCGTGGTCTCTTCCGAACTTCCGGAAGTGATCCGACTGTCCGACCGGGTGCTCGTGATGCGGGACGGACAGATCGCTGCGGAACTGCCCCGCGAGGGTCTCAGCGAAAGCGCAATCGTTGCGCACGCGATCCCGGGCGTCACCGAGACCGCGCCGGCTGCCTAGACCATCCTTTCAAACGACGTGAACGCTGAAGAAGACGAATAGGACACTGCCATGACCACCTCCGTTGCCGCTCCGGCCGACAAGACTGCATCGGGCTTTGGCCGCTTCTCCTTTTCGCTGCGCGATGCCGGCACGCTGATCGGCCTCGTCGTCATCGTCGCCGTGTTCGCCACGCTCGTTCCCGGCTTCCTGTCGGAACGCAATCTCATCAACATTCTCCAGCAGTCGAGCATCAACGCGTGCCTTGCGCTCGGCATGACGCTCGTCATCATCTCCGGCGGCATCGACCTTTCCGTCGGACCGACAGCTGCGGTTTCCGCCGTGATCACGGCAACGCTGCTGCTCGCAGGCACGCCGATCCCGCTTGCGATCCTTGCCGGGCTCTGCATCGGCGTCCTCTGCGGCTTCATCAACGGCGTGCTCGTCGCCTATGTCGGCCTGCAGCCCTTCATCGTCACGCTCGGAACGCTCAGCACCTACCGCGCGCTGGCGCTCATCTATACCGGGGGCAACCCGGTTCTCGGCATTCCCCCGGGCTTCCGCCAGATCTTCAACGGCGCCCTGTTCGGCATTCCCACCCCCATTCTCATCGTCGCCATCGTTGCGGTCGCAGCCTGGGTGCTGCTCACGAAGACGCCGATCGGGGAATACCTGATGGCCGTTGGCGGCAATGAGGAAGCGGCCTACGTCGCCGGCGTTCCCATCGCCCGCACCAAGATTACGGCCTATGTCATTTCCGGCGGACTCGCGGCCCTTGCATCGCTCATCCTCATCGGTCGTCTCGGCGCCGCCGAACCGATCCTCGGCAATCTCTGGGAACTCGACGCCATCGCAGCCGCAGCCATTGGCGGGGCTTCGCTGATGGGCGGCAAGGGCAGCATCGTTGGCACCATTCTCGGCGCCATCATCCTCGGCACGATGCGGAACGGCCTGACCTTGATGAATGTCCAGGCGTTCTACCAACTTCTTGCAACCGGCCTTATAATCCTCGTCGCCATGATGATCGATCGAGCCACGAGGGGGCGGGGATGAATACGGAAAGCTTCGACATGAAGGCGGTTGGACCGCGCATCCGGATGATGATGCCGCTGCTGACCCCGCTCGAAGCAAAGGTTGTTGATACGGTCTTCGGCTTGCGCGACTTCAATGACGAGACATCGCTGAAGAAGATCGCGGCGGAGGCCGGAGTCTCCGAGGCCATGGTGGTGAAAATCACCAAAAAGCTGGGCTTTGCCGGCTACCGCGATTTTCGCGCGGCGGTCAGCCAGTACAACAGCCAGCCGACGGCAGAAATGCACCGGGAATTGTCCGTCGACGATACCTCGCAGGAGATCGTCCAGAAGGTCTTCCGCACCTCGATTCACGCGCTCGAGGAGACGCTGGCAATTCTCGACATGGGCGCCTTCGACAAGGCGGCGGACATGATCCATACGGGACGCCAGCGGGATTTCTACGGCGTCGGCGGATCGGCCCAGATCGCCCGGGACGTCTCGCACAAGTTCTTGCGCATCGGGGTGCGGGCCAATGTCTTCGACGACAGCCACATGATGCTGATGTCGGCGTCCCTTCTGAAGGAGGGCGACATCGCGGTTGGCTTCTCGCATTCCGGCAATACGACGGCGGTCATCGAGGGCATCCAGCTTGCCCGCCGCAATGGTGCAAGCACCATCGCCATTACCAATTATGGTGGGTCAGCGCTCGCCCAGGCAGCGGATGTGGTTCTGTGCTCGACCGCGCAAGGCTCGCCCCTGATGGGCGAAAATGCCGCGGCGCGGATCGCCCAGCTCAACATTCTCGACGCCATCTTCGTCGCCGTCGCCCAGCGCGATTATCGCGCGGCGGAACGCAATCTCAAGCAGACGATGTCTGCCGTCAGCTCCAAGCGAAAAGATAGACTTCCATGACCTCCAGTCCCCGCGTCACCGTGTTTGGCAGCCTGCACTACGATATTGCGGTTTTCGGTCCCGCGCGTCCGCGCAAGGGCGAAACGGTCACCGGTTCCTCCTGGCATGCGAAGAGCGGCGGCAAGGGTGGCAATCAGGCGGTCTCCGCTGCCAAGGCCGGCATCACGACGTCTATGATCGGCGCCGTTGCCGACGATGAGTTCGGCCGTTTCCTGATCGACAACCTCGCGCGCAAAGGAGTCGATCATCGCTTCGTGGCGCGCGACGCGCGGCGCGCGACCGGCATGAGCGTCGCGATCTTCGACAGCGAAGGCGACTATGGCGCCGTTATCGTCTCGGGCAGCAATCTCGACCTCGGCGAACGCGATCTGGACGCCGCCGCAGACGTGCTGACAGACACCACCATTCTGGTGCTGCAGAACGAGATCCCGGACGTGGCCAATGTGCTGGCTGCACGCCGGGTGAAGGCGGCCGGCGGTCTTGTTCTTCTCAACGCCGCCCCGGCGCGGCCGCTGTCCGACGAGCTCAGATCGTTGGTCGATATCCTCGTCGTCAACGCCATCGAGGCCGAAATGCTGGCGGGCGTCGATGTCGTGGAAACGCTGGACGGTGCCGTGTCCGCAGCCCGCATCCTGCGCAAGAGTTACCCCCAGGTCGTCGTCACGGCGGGCGGAGCGGGTGTTGCTGCCGTCGATCGCGACGGACGCGAGATCATGATCGACCCTGTCAGGGTGAAGGTCGAAAGCACCCACGGCGCCGGTGATGAATTCATCGGCATGCTCGCCGCGCAAACAGCCCGCGGCTTCCCGCTCGATCGCGCCCTTGCCGACGCCAACGCGGCTGCCGCACATCTCGTGGCAACGCCCGAGTCAGAGCGCTAGCCCCTTCGAAGCAAGCAAAGATCCGTTGACGCCGCCCGGCGCTCTCTCCTGAGATCGCGCTGACGGGCTGATGCCTGCTGGCTCTCCGAAAAGCATCCGCTGGTCATGAAGATGCCTGCCATTCCACTGAGCGGCGGATCTCTCGTCCGTGATTCCCGCACGTCCACCCTTCGACACCGGTGGGGACGGCTTGACAAACGGTCGCTGCCGATTTCAATTGGCAGGATGTCAGACCAATTTCATCGATCAGGATTGTTGTCATGAGTGCACCGTCCCGTGCCTCGACACGGATTGATCCGCTGCCGCCCATCAATCGGGGCCAGCAGGTGGAGACGGCGCTGGCGCTTTACGTCGAGCAGGCCGGCCTGAAAGCCGGAGACCGTCTGCCGGCCGAGCGCGAACTGATGCTGGCGCTGAGCGTCGGTCGCTCGACCATTCGGGAGACGATCGGGAAGTTTCAGGCACTCGGCGTGATCGAAAGCCGCAAAGGCAGCGGCAACTACCTCCTGAAGCCGATCTCTGCCGGTACGGTCCACATGCCTCTGTCCTTTGAATCCGGCGGTCTTCGCGATGCCCTGCTGATGACGCTCGAGGTGCGCCGCGGGATCGAAGTCGAGGCGTCGATGGCAGCTGCACGTCGTCGCACGCCGGCCGATCTGCGGACGATTGAAGCCAGGCTCGACGAGATGGAGCGGGTCCATCTTGCCGAGGGCACGTCCGGCAAGGCCGATCTCGCCTTCCACCTGTCGATCTACGATGCCACGCACAATCCTCTCTTTGGCCAATTGCTGGAACAGATGCGGGGCGGATTTGAACGCTTCTGGTCGAAGCCCTTCGACCGGCCGGATTTTGCGGCCCGCTCCTTCCCCTTCCATCGGACGCTGTTCAACGCGATCGCGGTCGGCGATGCAGAGGCGGCCCGCATGGAAACGCTGAAAATCCTCGCCATCGTCGAGGAAGATATCAAGGACATGTCGAAATGACCCCAGGCCACGATCTCTTCGATCCTGCCTCTCTCATCGTCGCCCACGACGCGACCCATGCCTTCGAGGCCGTCGTGCCACCGATCGTGCAGACGTCGCTCTTCACCTTTTCGAGCTATGACGAGATGGTGGCGACCTATCGCGGCGAGCGGAGCCGACCGGTTTACACCCGCGGGCTCAATCCGACGGTGCGTCTGTTCGAGGAGATGCTCGCCAAGCTGGAGGGCGCGGAAGATGCGCTCGGATTTGCCAGCGGCATGGCAGCAATTTCCTCGACCGTGCTGTCCTTCGTGCAACCCGGCGATCGGATCGTGGCGGTCCGCCACCTGTACCCCGATGCGTTTCGCCTGTTCGGTACGTTCTTCAAGCGGATGAACATCGCCGTCACCTATGTCGACGGGCGTGACGAGGCAGCGGTCGAAGCGGCCATGCCGGGCGCCACGCTGTTCTACATGGAAAGTCCCACGAGCTGGGTGATGGAGGCACATGATGTCGGCGCGCTGGCGGCGATCGCCCGCCGTCACGGCGCGATATCCGTCATCGACAATTCCTGGGCAAGCCCGATCTTCCAGCAGCCCTTGTCGCTGGGCTGCGATCTCGTTCTGCATTCGGCATCGAAATATCTCGGCGGCCACAGCGATGTCGTGGCGGGCGTCGTTGCAGGCCCGAAAGCGCTTATCGACCGGATCCGCGGCGAGGCCTATCCCTATCTCGGCGGCAAGCTGTCGCCGTTCGATGCCTGGCTCATCGTGCGCGGTCTGCGCACGTTGCCGATCCGCATGAAGCAGCACCAGGCTTCTGCGCTGGACATTGCGACACGCCTCCAGGCCATGGATGCCGTGGAGACCGTTTGCCACCCCGGGCTTGCCAATCGCCTGCCACCGGGGCTGAAGGGCACGTCCGGGCTCTTTTCCTTCATTTTCCGGGAAGGCGTCGATGTCAGAGCCTTCGCCGACCAGCTGCAGCTCTTCAAGCTCGGCGTTTCCTGGGGCGGGCACGAGAGCCTGATCGTTCCGGGTGAGGTCGTGCTGGAGCAGAAGGCGCAGCCCAATTCTGCCCACACCTTCGGCATCAGCGCCCGATCCGTCCGCCTGCATGTCGGACTGGAAGGAACCGAGGCGCTCTGGGCCGACCTCGAACCTGCCATCCACGCCGCGACAAACGCGGCGGCGGCCTGAGACTGCCACGTCAATCAAGAAAAGGGAGAACAGCATGAAACGCCTGATCGCAGCTACATTTTTCACCGCTCTGATGGCGGGAACGGCTTTGGCCGATACCACCATCAAACTCGTCGAAGTCATCACCAGCCCCGAGCGCACCGAGACGCTGAAAAGCATCGTCTCCAAGTTCGAAAGTGCCAACCCGGGCACCAAGGTCGAGATCGTCTCGCTTCCCTGGAGCGACGCCTTCCAGAAGTTCGCAACCATGGTTTCGGCGGGCGACGTTCCCGATGTCATCGAGATGCCGGATACATGGCTCTCGCTCTATGCCAATAACGGCATGCTGGAGAGCCTTGAGCCCTATCTGAAGGAGTGGGAACACACCAAGGATCTGAGCGCCCGCACGCTGGAGCTCGGTCGAGACGTCAAGGACACGGCCTACATGCTGCCCTACGGCTTCTACCTTCGGGCCATGTTCTACAACAAGAAGCTGCTCGAGCAGGCAGGCGTGACGGAACCGCCGAAGACGCTGGAAGCGTTTGCCGAAGCTTCCAAGAAGGTGTCCGCCATTCCCGGCAAGTACGGCTACTGCCTGCGCGGCGGCCCGGGTGGCCTGAACGGCTGGGTCATGTTCGGCGCCAGCATGGCAGGGTCCAACAGCTTCTTCAACGAAGACGGCACCTCGACCTTCGACAGCCCCGGCTGGATCAAGGGCCTGACCTATGTGGTCGATCTCTACAAGAACGGCTATGCCCCGAAAGACAGCGTCAACTGGGGCTTCAACGAGATCGTTGCCGGCTTCTACTCCGGCACCTGCGCCTTCCTCGACCAGGATCCGGACGCGCTGATTGCCATCGCGCAGCGCATGAAGGCGGAAGATTTCGGCGTCATGACCATGCCGAAGGGGCCGGACGGCAAGACCTTCCCGACCATCGGTTTCGCCGGCTGGTCGATGATGGCCTCTTCCGCCAACAAGGATCTGTCCTGGAAGCTGATCTCCACGCTCGAGGGACCGGAAGGCAACATCGAGTGGAACAAGAAGACCGGTGCCCTGCCGGCCCTCACGACCGCCGAAAAGGACCCGTTCTATCAGAGCGAGCAGTTCAAGGGCTGGTTTGCAGAGCTTGCGGACACCAATGCCGTTCCGACGACGATGCCGACCTATCTTGAGGAGTTCGCCTTCTTCAAGGACTCCCTCGTCATCAAGACCTCGCAGGAAGCCCTGCTCGGCGACATCACGCCGGAAGACCTTGCCAAGCAGTGGGCGGACTACATGACGAAGGCGCAGAAGAAGTTCCTCGCCGCGAAGTAAGCTTCTCGCGTGCCCGGTGCGCCGCCTCTTTGCGCGCGCCGGGCACGCATCCTCATGCCAGTGCCGGACCTTCAGGTGACGACCCCATGATCCCTACCGCCACGGGCAGCCGCCCGCGCAAGCCTTTCGCACGCCGGATCGCACATACCGTCGAGCCATGGCTCTACACGGCGCCCGTGCTCGTGCTCATCATCGCCGTGATGCTGGTGCCGCTCGTGCTCGGCCTGTCCTATGCGTTTCGCGACATCCAGTTGCTCAACCCGTTTTCGGGCGGCTTCGTCGGCCTCGATCATTTCCGTGAACTGTCGCAGGATACGGCCTTCTACCGCGCGCTGCGCAATACGCTCTGGTGGACCGGCGCTTCTGTCTTTCTCCAGTTCTTCTTCGGACTCATTCTGGCCTTGCTGCTCGACAAGCCCTTTGCCGGGCGCGGCCTGGCACAGGCGCTGGTGTTTCTCCCATGGGCCGTTCCGACGTTTCTTGCCGGGCTGAACTGGGCCTGGATGTTCAATCCTGTCATCGGTCCGCTTCCGCACTGGATGGTGTCGCTGGGCATCCTCTCTGCGCCGAACAACATTCTCGCCGATCCGCAGCTTGCGATGTGGGGGCCAATCATCGCCAATGTCTGGTGGGGCATTCCCTTTTTCGCGATCACGCTTCTGGCAGCCCTGCAGGCAATCCCGCGCGACCTCTACGAGGCGGCCGCGATCGACGGCGCCAATCCGCTGCAGCGCTTCACGTCGATCACGCTGCCCTTCCTTGCCCCCACCATTGCCATCACCGTTCTCCTGCGCACGGTGTGGATCGCCAATTTCGCCGATCTCATCATCGTCATGACCAATGGCGGGCCGGCCGACCGCACCCAGATCGTTGCAAGCTACATCTTCACCCAGGCCTTCAAGCGGCTCGATTTCGGCTATGCTTCCGCGATCGCGCTCGTGCTCCTCGTGCTCCTCTTGGCCTATTCCATGGTGATCGTGGTCATTCGCCAGCGCCTGATCGAGAAGGATTGACCATGGGCATTCTCCTCACCATCGCGCACCGTCTGGCCATTCTCGTCTACGTCGCTTTCGCTCTCTTCCCGCTCTACTGGCTGTTGAAGGTTTCGGTCACGCCGAACGACCTGCTCTACAGCGAAGGCGTGCGGATGTGGCCGTCGCACGCGACACTCGAACACTACCGGTATGTCATCGAGAACAGCGCGTTCCCGATCTTCTTTCGCAACAGCCTGATCGTTGCGGGCTCGACCGCGCTGGCTGTCACGCTGATTTCATCGCTGTCCGGTTACGCGCTGTCCCGCTTCGTGTTTCGCGGAAAATACGCCGTCGTCGCCCTGATGCTGATCACGCAGATGTTTCCGTTGGTGATGCTCGTCGCGCCGATCTTCAAGATGCTGTCGCCGCTCGGCCTGACCAACAGCCTGACCGGCCTCATCATCGTCTACACCGCTTTCAACGTTCCCTTCGCCACGTTCCTCATGCAGTCCTTCTTCGATGGAATTCCGAGGGATCTCGAAGATGCGGCGATGATCGACGGAGCGAGCCGGTTCACCGCCTTTCGCCAGATCAT
This sequence comes from Rhizobium sp. Leaf384, assembly GCF_001424065.1. GTDB lineage: Bacteria > Pseudomonadota > Alphaproteobacteria > Rhizobiales > Rhizobiaceae > Ferranicluibacter. The sequence continues at coordinate 179,460 of NZ_LMQE01000005.1, read as the reverse complement.
CCTGCCTCTGACGCTGCCCGGTATCGCAGCCACCCTCGGCTTCGTGTTCACCGCCGCCTGGAGCGAGCTGCTTTTCGCGCTCATGCTGATCTCGGGCAACGACAGCGCGACCTTCCCGGTCGGGCTGCTCACCTTCGTGTCGAAATTCTCCGTCGATTTCGGGCAGATGATGGCGGCAGGCGTCATGGCGCTCGTGCCGGCCTGCCTCTTCTTCCTCCTGATCCAGCGGTATCTCGTGCAGGGCCTGACGGCCGGCGCGGTGAAAGGATAATCCATGGCCTCCATCGAAATGCGCGACATCGTCAAGTCCTACGGAGACCATCCGGTGCTTCATGGCGTCGATCTGTCGATTGCAGACGGCGAATTCATCGTCCTCGTCGGCCCATCCGGCTGCGGGAAATCGACCCTCCTGCGGATGATCGCCGGGCTGGAATCGATCTCGTCGGGAACGATGTCGATCGGCGGCCGCGAGGTGAACGACCTGAAGCCGAAGGACCGGGACATCGCCATGGTGTTCCAGTCCTACGCCCTCTATCCGCACATGACCGTCGCGGACAACATGAGCTACAGCCTGCGCCTGCGCCGCAGCCCCAAGGAAAAGATCGCCGCCGCCGTTGCGGCCGCGTCGTCCAAGCTCGGGCTCGACCCGTATCTCGACCGTCGTCCAAAGGCGCTTTCGGGAGGGCAGCGACAGCGGGTCGCCATGGGCCGCGCCATCGTCCGCCAGCCGAAGGCCTTCCTGTTCGACGAGCCGCTCTCAAACCTGGATGCGCGTCTGCGCGAACAGATGCGGGCGGAGATCAAGCGCATGCATGCAGAGTTCGGCGCGACCTCCGTCTACGTCACGCATGACCAGATCGAGGCGATGACGCTCGCGTCGCGCATCGTCGCGATGAATGCCGGCGAAGTGCAACAGATCGGCGCGCCGCTGGAACTGTATGATCGGCCGGCCAATCTCTTCGTTGCAGGCTTCATCGGTTCGCCGGGGATGAACATGCTGGAAGGCACTGTCATTTCCGAGACCGGGTCGAGTGCGGTCCGCCTGACGAACGGCACCACGATCTCGCTCGGCCAGCGTGTGGATCTGGCAGAGGGAACATCCGTCACGCTCGGCATCCGCCCCGAGCATGTGGCCATCCGACCCAACGGCGATGGCGCGGCGGCGACCGTCGAACTCGTTGAGCCGACCGGCCTCGGGATCATCCTGCATCTCAAAGTGCACGGGCTGCCGTTCAAGATCTTCAGCAGCGATCGGGCGCTGCTCGCGCCGGGCGCGGGCCTGACGGTCGGCTTTCCTCCGGAACGGCTCCATCTCTTCGGCCCGGATGGCCGGCGCATCCCTCTCGAGGCGCGGCCAGGTGACGCCCCGTCGTCCTGATGCATGAGGTCCTGCTGCCGCAAACTTCCGAGCATTCGTGGAACTCGGCAGTGCCGTGCTGGTTCGATGGGCTTCGATAGGAGACAGCATGGACCGAAAACACGACCGGCAGCAGATGGCCATCTACCTCGTTGCGATCTTTGTCATCGCATGCACGATCATTGGCGGCGGGGCGACATGGTGGAATGCCAATCACAGTTCACCCGAGGCACAGACGCAAGCGGCAAGCTCGACGAACTCCTAGGTCTCAACCATGCCACCGCCCGGTCGCGCTGCAGCCAGGTGCAGCCGTTCCCGGGCGGGATGGCACCGCGGCCTGGACGGCCAGCCCGTATTCTCGACAATCCGGAGAGCACGAACGAAAACAGGCCCGGCGGGACGCCGAGCCTGTTTGATCACGTCGATCATTGGTCGCCTAAAGCGCGTTGCGTGATAAAGGATTCACGCAACGCGCTTTAAGGTCTTCTTTTCATGCATGTCGTTCCCGAAACCGCTGCACACGTTCGGGCGACATGCATTAGAAGACGGCGAGATACTTCAGCAGCGAGATGATGCCGATGATGATGATGATGATCTGGACGATCTGCTTGGCACGGCCGTCGATCGGCAGGCGTGCGACAAGATAGAGAACCAGAACAACGACGAGAAACGTGATCAGGATGCTGATCAATGCAGAACTTCCCATAACCCCAACTCCTTACATGACAGGCCTCCGGGAAATGCCTCCAGGACGCTGCAGAGTGAGATATGGCGGTTCCCTGTGAAGGGAAGGGCGTATCCGACTGAAATCGATGGAAAGTTGGCCCTTACCCCTCGTGCCTGTCGATCACGCACCGATCAGGCCGTCGAAAACCTCGAGCATGGCTTCCGAGATGGCCGTGCCAAGGGCCGAAGCTGTTGCCGCGAGAGCGTCTTCGTTCATGTCGCGCGCAGCGATCGCAAAGGCGGCGCCCTCGCTGGTCACGATTTCCTGCGCGCGCTGGATCGCCCAAAGCGCAAAATCGCTGCGGCTGCCGATTTCAGTGGTTTCCAAGACTTCCTCCTGACGTGAGTCTGTCATCAGGTTATAATCATCTTCGCGAGTCCGGATAGACTCAATGAACGGAGCCGCCATCACCGGCTCTGTCGGTCCGCAGATGAGGCATGACATGGCAGTGCAGTTCGACATGTTTGCGCAGGAAGCGCACGAGACGAGACGACCGACGCCGCGCCGCGCAAGATCAACCGGCATGCCCGTAGAACCGGTCAGCGAGGCCAACCTCGTCGACGTCCTGACCGAAACCGGCCGCTACCGGATCCTTCGAAAGCTTGAGCCGCGCCCCGTCGCGAACGTCCTTGGACCCGGCTTCCCCTTGCGCGGCGTCCTTCTCGACACGGAGACGACGGGCCTTGATCATCGACGCAACGAGATCATCGAGATCGGCGCGATCGCGTTCACCTATAACGAAAGTGGCGAGATCGGTGACGTCTCCGGCGTCTTCGGCGGTCTGCGGCAGCCAAGCATCGCGATACCTGCCGAGATCACGCGTCTCACCGGCATCACGGACGCGATGGTCGCCGGGCAGGAGATCGACATTGAGGCTCTGGAAGCCATGGTGGTGCCCGCCGATCTGATCATTGCCCACAATGCCGCTTTCGATCGTCCCTTCTGCGAGAGTTTTCACCCCGCCTTCAGCCGCAAGGCCTGGGCCTGTTCGAATGCGGAAATCGACTGGTCGGCCCGCGGCTACGAGGGCACCAAGCTCGGCTATCTCATTGGCCAGGCGGGGTACTTCCACGAAGGCCACCGGGCTGTCGATGATTGCTTTGCGCTTCTGGAAGTTCTCGATCGGCGGGTCGACGGCGTGTCCACGGCCTTTTCGGAACTTCACGCGGCGAGCCGGGCCAGCCGTGTGCGGATTTACGCCGAGCACAGTCCCTTCGATATGAAAGACCATCTGAAGGCGCGGGGCTACCGCTGGGCCGATGGCAGCGACGGCCGGCCGAAATCATGGTGGATCGAAATCGCGGAGGAGGGCGTCGAGGACGAACTGCAGTTTCTCCGGAGCGAGATCTATCGCTATCCGGAGGCAGATCCACCGATGCGCCGGCTGACAGCCTTCGACCGATTTCAGGCATGATACCGGGGCGACGCAGGCCTGCTTCCATCGCATGGCTGCACTGCAAAGACGGATCTGGAAGCCGCTTCGGAGATCCCTATATTCCCTTTTAACGAAGCGATGCACCTCCTCCCGCAGAGCTTCGTTCTCAAGACGATCCCTTCCTCCTCCCGGGGACGTCTGCTCGAACATCGGCACTCCTCCTCCCAGCCCATGTTCGATCTGTTTGGAAAAGCCTGCTGCACCTCCTCCCGCAGCAGGCTTTTTCTGTTTTGGGCTTCCTGCATTTGCTGGAGTGGCGTGCTGACCCGCGCTTGGTCACAATGAAAAACGCCCCGCATCTATGCGATGCAGGGCGTGTATCGGGCCGTCTTCCGGGATTGTTTATCGAAACACGGCGGGCAGCCAGAGTGAGAGCGCGGGAATGTAGGTGACCAGGAGCAGGACCGCGACACTTGCGCCGAAGAACGGCCAGATGGTTTTCATCGCCTCGCGGATCGAGATGCCACCCACGGCACAACCGACGAAGAGGACGGTTCCCACCGGCGGCGTATTGAGCCCGATCCCCGCATTAAGGATCATCACCACGCCGAAATGCACGGGGTCGACGCCGAAGGCCTTGACGACGGGCAGGAGAACCGGAGTCGCGATGATCACCATCGGCGCCATGTCCATGAAGGTCCCGAGCAGAAGCAGGATGACGTTGATGACCAGGAGCACGATGATCGGATTGTCGGATATCGCGCTGATCGCCCCGATCATCAGGGTCTGCACCTGAAGAAACGCCATCAGCCAGCCGAAGGACGCGGCAGTCCCGATGACGAGCAGCACCATGGACGTGGTGCGTGCCGCGCCGAGCACGGCCTCGATGAAACCGCTCCAGTTGAGCTCGCGGTAGACCAGCGTGGCAACGAGGAACGCGTAGAGCACCGCGATGCAGGAGCTTTCCGTTGCCGTGAAGACGCCCGAGCGCACGCCGCCGAAGATGATGCCGATCAGGAGCAGTCCAGGGAAGGACGCGAGCAAATAGTAACCCAGGCGCCGGAAACCCGGAAACGGCTCGGACGGATAGCCGCGGCGACGGGCGACGATGTAGGCGGTGATCATCAGCGCACCCGCGAGCAGCATGCCCGGGATGATGCCGGCGGTGAAGAGATCGGCGACCGAGACATTGCCGCCCGCAGCGATCGAATAGAGGATCATGTTGTGGGACGGCGGGATCATCAGGGCGATGATGGCCGCGTTGACGGTGACGTTCACGGCGTAGCCGCGGTCGTAGCCCCGCGCCGCCATCTGCGGGATCATCAGGCCGCCGACCGCCGAGGCATCGGCAACGGCCGAACCGGAGATGCCGCCGAACAGGGTCGAGGCCACGATGTTGACCTGCCCGAGGCCGCCCTTGAGGTGACCGACAAGGCCTGCGGCAAAGCGGATCAGCCGGTTGGCAATGCCGCCGCGTACCATGAGATCGCCCGCGAAGATGAAGAACGGGATCGCCATCATGGCAAAGACGTTCATGCCGGAATTCATCTGCTGGAAGACGACGATGGGCGGGAGACCCATGTAGAGAACCGTGGCGACCGATGCGATGCCGAGGCAGAAGGCGATCGGCATGCCGATGAACATGAGAACGACGAAGGTTCCGAAAAGAATGCTGTAGGCCATTACGCGACCTCCGTCAGCACGACAACATCCGTGACTTCCTGACCGAGCGAGACGTCGATGAAGCGCTCCGCCGCGAACAGGGCAATCAACGCGCCGCCGGCGATCATGGGAAAGAAATCGACGCCGCCCGGCCAGCCGAGCACGGGGATGCGAGCACTCCAGGTGCCCATGGCCAGCAGTGTCGCATAATACACCATGGCGATCCCGAAGAGCGTGATGAGGCCGAGGCTGACCTGATCCATGATCTTCTGGATGGTGGGAGACACCATGTGGTGCACGAGATCGAGCCCGAGATGCACGCTCTCGCGCACGCCAACCGCAGCACCCAGGAGGATGAACCACGACATGAGATGCAGCGACAGCGGCTCCGACCAGCTCGGCGTGTCGTTGAGGACATAGCGTCCGAATACCTGCCAGCCGATGATCAGCGTCATCACGATGATGCCGAGGCCGGCGAGATAGAGCGCAAGTCGATTGAGCATGGCCAGACCGGGCCGCACGGACGACATGAAATGCCGCATGACAGAATCCTCCCAAAGAGCCGGTGGCATGCCCGCGCCGGCAAAGAAAAGACAGGCCCCGGAGAGGGGCCTGTCGAGAGCAGATGTTATTGAACGGCCTGGACGCGCTCGAGCAGGTCCTTCATCGCGGGGTCGGTGACGAAGCGGTCGTAGACGGGCTTCATCGCATCCGCGAAGGGCTTCTTGTCGACCTTGATGATGTTGTTACCGGCCGCACGGACCTTCTCCTCGGATGCTTTCTCGCGGGCGGTCCAGAGTTCCCGCATCTTGCCGACCGAGTCCTTGGCGGCCTGGCGCAGCAGAGTCTGGTCCTCGGGCGTCAGCTTGTCCCAGGAGATCTTGGACATGACCAGAATCTCAGGATTGAGCGAGTGTTCGGTCAGCGTGTAGTTCTTGGCGACTTCGTAGTGGCGCGCGGACTCGTAGGACGGCCAGTTGTTCTCGGCGCCATCCACGACACCGGTTTCCAGCGACGAGTAGACCTCGCCCATCGGCATCGGCGTCGGGTTTGCGCCGAAGGCCTGCATCATCGCGATCCAGAGGTCGGACTGCTGGACGCGGATCTTCATGCCCTTGAGATCGTCCAGTTTCTCGATCGGCTTCTTGGTCGTGTAGAAGGAGCGCGCGCCGGAATCGTAGAAGGCCAGCCCGACGAGACCATGCGGCTCGAAGGCCTTGAGCACTTCATCGCCGATCGGCCCATCGACCGTGTGGTGCATGTGCTCGGTCGAGCGGAAAAGGAAGGGCAGGCCAAGCACCGTGGTTTCCGGTACGAGGTTGTTGAAGGGTGCCGCGTTGACGCGGTTCAGGTCGATGACGCCAAATCGGGTCTGTTCGATCGTATCTTTCTCGTTGCCGAGAACGGCATTGTTGGACACCTCGATCTTGATGCGGCCGTTGGACCGCTCCGAAACCAGCTGGCCCATGTATTTGACTGCTTCGACGGTCGGATAGCCATCCGGATGAATGTCCGCCGAGCGCAGGGTGATTTCCTGCGCTTGTGCGGTCGAGGCGGCGAGGGCGATGCCCAGCGCCATGATCAGTTTGCCTGCGAAGTTCATGTGTTCCTCCACTTTTCAAAAACCATCGTCCGGCGCTCCACCGTCGAACGTGCGATACATCTTACGATCGGCTGTCCTGCCAGGCGGGAAGGCCGAAGAGTTCCTCGGGATTGTCCACCAGCGCCTGGCGCACCGCAGCCTCGTCGCCGATCCAGCCGAGAACCGTGTCGGTCAAGGCGACATCGTCCGGATAGGCATCCTGCGTCTTGGCCAGATTGTGCGGCCAGTTGCTGCCCCAGACGATGCGTTCCGGCGCATGGGCGGCCAGAACCTTCGAGAAGGCCGCAACATCCGCATAATCCGGACCGCCGGTACGCGACGACTCGTAAGCGCCGGCAAATTTGAACCAGCACCGGCCGCCATCCATCAGCTGTCGCAACGCCGTGATCTCCGGGCCGTCCGGCGTGGCGCCGGCAAAAAACTTCCCGTGATGATCGAACACCCAGCGCGCCTTCAGAGCCTTCAGGCGGGGGGCGTGATCGAGGATACGGTTTCCGTCGAACTGGACCGCCAGCATCCAGCCGCGGCTCGCCGCCATGGCATCGACCGTTTCAAGCGCGTCGAGCCCGACGGCGCCGCCCGGAAGATCCATGATGCGGACACCCACGACGCCGGCGGCCGAGAGCCGGTCGAGTTCACGCTCGCTGGTCGTCGCGTCGATAACGGCGACGCCGCGGGCGACATTGCCCATCTCGGCGAGGCAGGCGATGAGATTTTCATTGTCGCGCTGATGGGCGTTGCCCTGCGTGATGATGACGCGGTCAATGCCGAGCCAGGCCATGAAGGCGCGGTACTGATCGGCATCGGGAAGACTACCGGCAGGAAGGTCCGGCCCGCCCGGCTGCGCAGGATATCCCGGAAGGTACATATGCATCTGGCTGTCGACGGCGCCGGACGGAAAGACGGTCTTCGGTGCAGGGCCTGAAAGGGGTCTGACGAGCATTACAGATTCTCCCCGGCGTCCGGCATGCGGTATTCCTTGAGCGCGTCGCGGTCGACGTCGATGCCAAGGCCGGGGCCGTCCGGAATGGCGACGACACCGTCCACATGATCGATCGGCGTCTTGACCACCGCCTGGCGGAACGGATTTTCTGTGCGGTCGAATTCCAGAATAGGTTCGATCGGATTGACCCGAACCGGGCTCGGCACCATCGCCGCCATGAACTGGAGGGCTGCAGCGATATGCACGGCGGTGCCCCAGACATGCGGCACCACGCGGACGCCGTGCAGCGCCGCCAGATCGGCGATCCGGCGGGCTTCGGTAAAGCCGCCAGTGCCGGCGAGATCGGGCTGAAGGATATCGACCGCGCGCGTCTCGATCGGTTCGCGCATGCCCCAGCGGCTGTGCCAGGTTTCCCCGCCTGCAACCGGGATCGGCTGGCGATGGCGCACCTCGCGGTAGGCCGCCAGCTGCTCGGGCACGACAGGCTCCTCGAACCAGTCGATGTCCAGTTCGGCGGCAGCGTTGCCGAAGCGAACGGCATCGAGCGCGTCATAGCCGTGATTGGCGTCGACCATGATCCGGAAGTCCGGCCCGACCGCGTCGCGCACCGCCCGTACGATCGCAAGATCGTCGGCCACGCCGAAGCCGATCTTGATCTTGCTCGCGTGAAAGCCTTCACGCTGGTAACGCGTGATGTCGGCGACATTGTCGTCGAGACGGTTCACGCCGTCGCGCTTGAAGCTGCCGGTTGCGTAAGCACGGACATTGTCCCGGAAGCGACCTCCGAGCAGGGTCGAGACCGGTACGCCGAAATGCTTGCCCTTGATGTCCCAGAGCGCGATGTCGATCCCCGACAGGGCGGTGATGGCCAGACCACGCTGCCCCTGATCGCGAAGCGCATTGTAGAGCACGGCCCAGATCTTTTCGGTCTCCAGCGGGTCGGCGCCGATGAGCCACTGCGTGTAGGCCTTGACCACGGCGGCATTCGGCCGGGCAGGGCCCAGGCATTCGCCCCAGCCGACAAGGCCGTTGTCGCAGACCACCTCGACCAGAATATGGGCCCGCCGGTCGAACCGCATCGACGCGCTTTCGAACGGCGTCGGCAGCCGATATTCCAACAGGTGCGTATGGACGGCCGCGATCTTCACCTCAACGCCTCCAGGGGTCGATGAGCCGGTCGAGAATACCCTCTTCCTCGGCCGTCAGGTCGGACAAAGGAGGCCGGACCGCGCCGGCATCAAAGCCCTGCAGCCGGACGCCGGCCTTGACGGCGGCAACGGCATAGCCCTTCCGCCGGCTGCGCAGCGCCATGAACGGGTAGAAGAAATCCTTCAGGATCGTCTCGCAACGCGCCCGATCGCCGCCGCGAAGGGCGTCATAGAATTCGACCGCAAGCTTCGGAACGAAGTTGAAGACCGCAGACGAGTAGGTCGTGAAACCCGCTGCGAGATAGGCCTCTGCAAACAGCTCCGCCGTCGGCATGCCGCCGAGATAGGTCAGCCGGTCGCCCATGGTCGCCGAGATCTGCCGAATGAGGCCGATATCCCCGGTTCCGTCCTTGAAACCGATCAGATTGGGGCAGGCGTCGCACAGGCGCTGCAGCGTCTCGACCTGAATGACCGAGTTGTCGCGATTGTAGACCATGACGCCGATGCCGACCGACTGGCAGACGCGGCGCACATGCTCGAAGATGCCGTCCTGCGGCGCGTCGATCAGGTAGTGCGGCAGGAGCAGGATGCCGTCGGCGCCTGCCTTCTCCGCGCCGCGGGCGATCTCGATTGCGATCTCCGTGCCATAGCCGCAGCCGGAGACGATCGCCGTCTTGCCGGCCGCTTCCTTGGCGGCGCGGATGATGTCGGGAATTTCACGCGGGGCGAGCGAGAAGAATTCGCCCGTGCCGCCTGCGGCAAACAGCACCGGCGCCGGAAACCCGGCCAGCCATTCGACATGCCGGCGATAGCTTTCCGCCTGGAAAACACCGTTCCCGTCGAAATGGGTTACGGGAAATGACAACAGGCCGGCGCCAAGGGCGCGTTTGACGTCTTGCGGGTTCATCGGGGTATCCTCTTTGCCTCCTCCGGCACCCCGAGATCTACAAGTTCGTCAGACGGGTGTCAATAACCTGTCATACAGGTTTTCGGCTCTCGTGCAGAAGGGACCGGTACCGGGTCTGGCTTCCACGCAGATGGCGGCGCATGGCGTCGCGCGCCGCATCCTCATCGCCGTTGGAAATGGCAAACACGATGGCGCGATGCTCCTCGTCGATCAGCTTCAGGTAGGCGGTCTGGTCGGTTTCCTCCTCGCCGGTGCGAAGGGCTGCGCGCGGAATGACGCTGGCGCCGATCATCGACAGGAAGTCGCGGAAGCGGGGATTGTTGGTCGCCTCGGCGATCGCGAGATGAAGCGCAAAATCGGCTTCCGAGCTGGAGGTGCCGGCTTCCAGGCAGGCGCGAACGGCATAGTGCCGCTCGAGAATCACCTCTTCCTGCAAAGGAGAGCGCCGAAGTGCCGCCAGGCCGGCCGATTCGACCTCGACCGCCGTTCGCAGCTCGAGGACCTCGATCATCGAAGAGACCCGTGCCGGGTCGATATTCTGCAGGGACAATGCCGCAGGAACCATGGCCTGGGGCGGATCGAGCACAAACACGCCCGCGCCCTGCCGCGTGTCCACGAGCCGGTCTGCCCGCAGGCTTGCGATGGCCTCGCGCACCACGGTCCGGCTGACGCCGTGCGATTTTCCCAGCTGCGCCTCGCTCGGAAGTTTCGTGCCGGGCGGAAACCGACCATCCACGATGGCGGTGCGCAGGCTCTCTCCGAGTCTCGCCGTCAAGGTGCTGCCCGTGGCGCCGGTCTTGTTCATTCTCTACGTCCCCGCCTGAGTTGCGACTGCAGTATACGTGCATCCGGCGGCACTGATATAGCCGATCTGTTGACGCGATTCCAGCAGCCTGTATGATAACTTTGACAACAGAGGAGGAATTGCCCTTGAAACGACTGCTGGTAACCGGTGCTGCAGGTGGGCTGGGTCGTGCGATGCGCGAGCGACTGGGCAAATTGGCGGATGTCGTCAGGCTGTCCGACATCGCCGATCTCGGCGATGCTGCGCCGAACGAGGAATTGATGCCCTGCGACCTTGGTGACGCCGAGGCGGTCATGGCACTGGTCGAGGGGTGCGACGGCATCCTGCACCTTGGCGGCATCTCCGTGGAGGATACGTTCTCGAAGATCCTCAACGCGAACATTGCCGGGCTCTACAATCTCTATGAAGCCGCCCAGGCCCATGGACAGCCGAGAATTCTCTTTGCGAGCTCCAATCACACGATCGGTTTTTACCGTCAGGACGAGCACATCGACACCCGATCGCCAATGCGACCCGACGGCCTTTACGGCGTCTCCAAATGCTTCGGAGAGGCCTTAGCGCGGATGTATTACGAGAAGTTCGGGCAGGAGACGGCACTGGTCCGCATCGGCAGCTGCTTCGAGAAGCCGCGAAACCACCGGATGCTGGCAACGTGGATGTCGTTCGACGATTTCGAGTCGCTGATCGGCAGGGTCTTCCATGCCCCCTTGCTGGGCTGCCCGATCATCTGGGGCGTTTCGAACAATGATTGCTCCTGGTGGGACAACAGCGCAGCCGCCTATCTCGGCTGGCGCCCCAAGGACAATGCCGAACAGTTCCGGGCGGAACTCGACGCGCAGCTTCCTGCCCTTGCGAAGGGCGATCCCGCCGCACTGTTCCAGGGCGGGCCGTTCGTCGCGGAGCCGATCCACAGGGATCGCAAGGCGTGACCCAGCCCGCGATCACGTTTCGGATGCCACCAAGCCGCCGGTCCGGGCGATGATAGACAGAGAGAGCGGAGCGCCCATGAGCAGGGATTTGGCCAACATGCTGGTCGAGGCTATTCGTCAGGACAGTCTGGTCGACGGCGATACCGTGCCGCAACCGGATCTTGCCGACGCCTACGCCATCCAGTCGATGGTGCTGGAGCAGCTCGGCATCGCGCCGAAGGGCTGCAAACTCTCGTTGCGTGGCGACAGCGTGCTGAGCGCCCCGCTCCTCTCGGTCACGGAGCATGCGCACTTTCCCTATCAACCGGGCCTGAAGCTGGAAGTCGAGATCGCCCTCGTCCTCGGTCGCGATGTTCCTGTTCGGGCGCAGAGCTATCATCGGCAGGATATCCGCGATGCCATCGCCGAGGTCCGTCTCGGCGTCGAGTTCGTCCGAAGCCGCTACCTCGGCGGCCCCCAGAACCGGACGGGTCTGCTTGTCGCGGATCTCATGAGCAATGCCGGTTATCGTCTTGGACCTCCCCTCGACGTCGATGTACTCACGGAGGGAAGGCAGGCAGACCCCCTCCGTGTGACCGAGGGTACCCAACCTCTGTTCGATGCACTCGCCCGGCATCCGGATATCGATCCGCTGGCCGCTCTCGTCGTCTATGCCAATGGAGCTGACCGTCCTGCAGACAGCTTGCGTCAGGGCAGTGTGGTCACGACCGGATCGCTCTGCGGCGGCCTTCCTCTTTCCGGCGCGGGGTCGGTGTCGATCCTTCTTGGGCAACATGCCTGGACACTGGAGATAGCCGGATAGGGCGCGAGGGGCGGGTGTCCGTCAGCCGCGCGGAACACGCTCTGACACCACTCTTCTTAACCGATTGCCGGCGCATGCAAACAGCGCCGGCAGGGATCGTTCATCACAGATCGACATTTTTGCCATTCTTCGTCGTCATCGCACTGTAACGGACGTGTTTCCTTCAGAACATGCTTGAAAAACCGGTATTCGGTCGTATGTCTCAGCCGAACATCGCAGCCGCTGGATTGTCCCTCTGGCGCGGGTCCGGAAAATCGACGGTACGATGTCGACAAGGTCAGGATGAACGCCGAAGAACTCGCCGCACAACGCATCACCGCAATCCGTCGCAGTGGCCTTCTCGACAAGGCTGGAAACGAACAATTCGGACATCTGACCGAGCACGTTCGCGCCGCGCTTGAGGTTCCGGTTTCGATCATTTCCATCGTGGATGAGAACCGCCAGGTCTTTGCCGGCCATTGCGGGCTGCCGGAGCCATGGGCGTCCCTCGGTGAGACGCCGATCACGCATTCCTTCTGCCAGCATGTCGTCAGCACCAATGCCATCCTGACCGTCGAAGATGCGCGCCTGCATGACCTTGTCCGCGACAACAGGGCCATCGGCGATCTCGGCGTGGTCGCCTATCTCGGCGTTCCCATCTGTCTGCCGGACGGCCAGCTCATCGGGGCTCTCGCGGCCATCGACACGAAACCGCGGATCTGGGGGGAGCGGGACCGGAAGGCGTTGGAGACCCTTGCCAAAGTGGTCGAAAAGCAGATCGAGGTCGGTGTATCCGAGCTGATGTATCGCTCGCTGTTCCACGATATGCAGGAGGGCTACTACGTCGCGAGCGCTGTGCGCGATGTCGAGGGCGACATCGTCGATATTCGTTTCGAGGACGTCAACCCGGCGTTCCAGCGCCTGACGGGAATGACGCCGGAAACCGTTCGGGGAGCCACCTTGTCGGAGGTAGCGCCAGGCGTTCTCAGCGACATGATGCCGGCCTACCGCAGCGTTTTCGAGCACGGCGAACCGATCGTCCATGTCAACAGAGCCACAGAAATCGGCGGGAAGTGGTTCGAAAACCGCATCCGCCGGATCGGCTCCGACCAGATCGCCTCCGTCTTTTCCGACGTGACCGCCCGCAAGCTGGCGGAAGAACGTCTCCAGAAGAGCGAATCACACTGGCGCGGCCTCTTCGAGCAGCTCGAAGAGGGTTTCATCCTCGGCGAGCTTATTCGCAGCGCCGATGGCGAGGCTGTCGACTGGCGTTATGTCGAGGTCAACCGGGCTTGGGGCGACCTTGTCGGCATAGCGCCGTCCTCTGCCGTCGGGCGAACGGTCACGGAGGTGTTCAGCGGCGCCGAAGATGCGTGGATCCCGGCATTTGCCGAGGTCGTCAGGTCTGGCGAACCCCTCGTTTTCATCCGTCAGGTCGGCGAGACCGGCCGCTGGTACGAAGGTCATGCACAGCCTCTCGACAAGGAGCGTTTCGTGGTGCTCTTCGTCGAGGTCACCGAACGCCTGAAACTCGAGGCCGAACTTCGCGATCAGCAAAGGCAGCTGTCCACGATCATCGACACCATGCCGGTCGGCGTGCTGCTTGCAGAGGCCCCGACAGGGCGCATCATCCTGCAGAACGAACGGTCGCAGCAACTGCTCGGCCACGACGCCACCGCGGCCCAATCGGTGGAGGACTACGCCATCTTCGTCGCCACGCAACATGATGGCTCGCCCTTCGATCCGCAGCAGTACCCACTGGCGCGCATCATGTCCCGGGAATGCGACCGAGCCAAAGCCGAGGTGCTGTATCACCGGCCGGATGGCAGCAAGACCTGGATCTCCATCGTCGGCGAAGCCATCAAGGATCTTTCCGGATCACTTTCGGGCGCCGTCGTGGTGGTGACGGACATTTCGGACCGCAAGATGGTCGAGGCCGAAAAGGAACTGATCAACCGGGAAATGGCGCACCGGCTGAAGAATATGTTGGCCATGGTGCAGGCGATTGCAACGCAGACGCTGCGCCCGGTGACGGAACAGGTGCACGTCCGAACCTTTGAAAAGCGGCTGCACGCGCTCAGCCGTGCGCATGATGTTCTGCTGCACGACAATCACGATTCTGCGCCGATCCAGGCGATCATGGCAACGACGCTGGAGAGTGTGGCGCCCGCAGACCGTTTCGACCTGCGCGGCCCCCGCACCATCGTCGGACCCAAGGGCGCCTTGTCGCTGGCACTGCTGCTGCACGAGCTCGGCACGAACGCCGTCAAGTATGGTGCCTTGTCGAACGAGCACGGTCGCGTTGCCATCGACTGGTTCATCGAAGGCACGGGTGCCGAACGTTCGCTGCACCTGACATGGCAGGAAACCGGTGGACCGTTGGTCACGCCTCCGGAACGCAAAGGCTTCGGCTCAAAGCTGCTCCGCATGGGACTGGCCGGCTCCGGCGGGATCGATGTCGATTACGCGCCTTCGGGTCTGGTCGTGAAAATGCAGGCCCTGCTGTCGCAGCTGCAGCAGACGGAATAGGCGTTTTCGCACATTGTCTGCAACAACAATGACCGGGCCTCGCTCAGCGAAGCCCGGTAAAAACGCGCCTGACCTTTATGAAGACCTATCCGTCCATCTGTGACCGTGCCGACCAGATCTCGCGCACGGACGGCGCCGCGACGAAGCTGGACGGCTGGCTGGAAGCGGGCGGCGGATCGGAGATACCTTCGCCGAGATAATTCAGGGCGGACAGGAACCCGCTGCGCGAAAACGGTTTTGCGATCACGCCGTGGGCGCCGGAAAAGTCTTCCGGGATCTTCTTCGGATTTGCCGTCACGAAGACGATCACCGCAGCCGGCCACCGATCCTGGATCAGCCGCGATACATCGAGACCGTTCGTTCCGCGCGCAAGCTGCATATCCACCAGCGCCAGATCCGGGGCGGACTCGGTGGCCATGGCCTCGACTTCGTAAAGCGATGCTGCTTCGCCGACGACATGGTGCCCGGCTTCTTCGACCATCATCTCCACATCCATGGCCAGAAGAGGTTCGTCCTCGACAATGAGGACCCGCAGGGCTTTGAAAGCCGTGGGGGAGGGGGTCATGATGTCTGCTCCATTTCCGGTATTCTCAAGGTGACGCGTGTTCCCGTCGGCAGACGGTCCCAGGCGACCGTCGTGCCACTCTGCGGCGACAGGCGTTTGATCAAAGCGTGTCCGAGGCCCGTCGATGCAGGATCCATGATCAGGCCGACACCATCATCCTCGATGGCCAGCGTTGCCGTCTCGCCGTCGCGCATGGCGACAATAGACACTGATCCCGCTCGGTTCTCCCGCAGCCCGTGCTTGATGGCATTGGTCAGAACCTCGTTGAGGATGAGGCCGAGGGCTGACGCATGCTCTGACCGCACCTCGATCGGCTCGATGTCGCATCGCAGCCGGATATTGCTGCGGCCGCTGGCGCCGATCACGTCGGAGGCAAGGTTGGCGGCGAAAGCGGCAACGTCGAACCGTGTCACGTCCTCCGCCTGGTAGAGGCGGCGATGAACCGTTGCCAGCGCATCGATCCGCTCCATCATGGTCTCGAGCTTTGCGCGTATGTCCGCATCGTCGATCGAACGGACCTGGAGGCGCAAAAGCGCGCCGATCATCGTCAGATTGTTCTTGACGCGGTGATCGACCTCATGAAGCAGCAAGGTCTTGGCTTCCAGAGCTTTTTCGAGATCGGCCGTGCGGCGCCTCACCTCGCTGTCAACAGCTGCCTTCTGCGCGGCAATCGTTTCCTGCGCCATGACGCGATCGGTAACGTCGAGCTGCGACGCAAAAAAGAACTGAACCTCTCCGCTCGCACCCCGAACCGGGCTCAGGAACAGCGCGTTCCAGAACGTCGAGCCATCCTTGCGGTAGTTCAGGAGATCGATATGGATGCTTTCCTCAGCCTCGATGGCGGCGCGGATCTTCGACACGCTGGACGGGTCGGTGTCGGCACCCTGCAGGAAACGGCAGTTCCGACCGATAATGTCCTCGCGGTCGTAGCCGGTCAGCTTCTGGAACGCCTCGTTGCAGAAGACGATCGGATTATCAGGCTGCGACGGGTCCGTGATGACCATCGCCATCCGGGTCGCACGCACGGCGGCGGCAAACGGATCACCCCGGCCATGCTCGTAATCGAGGATTTCCGTGAGATGCCAATCATCTTTCTGGCTCATGCATACTCCAGGCGCCGAAAAGAGGGCAGTTACAACGGCACCTCACAATGCCCTCATACCGCCATTTGTTCCGGCCATATGAGAATCTGCGAAATTGCCGTGTCCGGTTCTCGGTTACGCGAGAGAATACGCGCTGGCGATGCGACTGGATTGCTCAAATCTCGGGGCGTAGCCCCTTTTGCGCTTCCGGCGCGCGACGGCCAGGAACAGGGTGATGGCCTCGGCCTCGCTCTCGAAAAGGTGGATCTTTTCGCGTCCGGTGGTCCCGATCCGTCCCCAGCGGCGCACCAGCGATGGTTTGCCGAACAGAGACGGTTCGATCGACAGGGCATAGAACCGCGCCATGTTATCGGCAGGCTGGGTTCGCTCGATATAGAGATAGAAAGGCGGTTTGGTCATGCGGCCAGAATCGCCCGGCCCGCCTGCAGCGTCCAACCAAACTTATGAATCGATCAAGGCTGTCCGATTCACCGGCGTGATCGATGCCGTACGGGCTCAGCGCCGCGGCGTTTTCGTCCGCGCATCAATCGAGCGGAGCAGATTGCCGCGGGCCGTTTTCAGATGCTGTCGGCACGCGCGGTCCATTGCCTTCAGGTCGCGGCGGAGCAGCGCCTCGATATAGGCGAGATGTTCAGTCAGCGCCGTGAAGGTGCGCTGCTTCTCGTCTTCGGCATCCCATTGCGCATTGTAGTGAAACAGCATCGAGATGATGTCGTAGAAATCCTTGATGAAACGGTTGTCTGCCGTCTCGTGGACGGTGCGATGCAGACGCTCGTCGAGATCCGGGAAAAGGGCGTATCCCTTGTCGATCTCCATAAGCAGCGCCCGGTGCTCGGCTTCGATGGCGCGCATGCGCTGCCAGGGCAGGCTCTCGTCGGGAAGGTCGATAAAGCTGCGCGCGGCGCGCAACTCGAACATTTCGCGCACTTCGTAGATCTCGTGTGCAAAGGCGGGCGTCACGCCCTTGAAGAGCCAGGCGCTGTTTGGCCGCCGCTCGATAAGGCCGAAGTGCTGGAAATGCGGCAGATGCTCACGGATGATCGTCGTCGACGTCCCGAACTGTCGCGCAAGTTCGGCAGCCGTCAGGAGATGGCCGGGGCCGATATGCCCCTGCAGGATCCACTCGAGAAAGCGCCGCTCGACGGTGGCGCTGGTCGATACGGTCTGCGTATCGGGGAAGGCGTCGGCGGCTTCCGGAAAACGCGCCAGACGGCGTGCTCCACTGTCGCGCGTGAGGATAGCCGCGGCCTCCAGCCCTGCCATGACGGCCCGGATCGTGGTGCGGCTGACGGAGAGAGACTGCGAGATTTCGTTTTCGGACGGCATTTCATCGCCCAGCCCAAGGGTCCCGCAGATCGCGAGGCATCCGTTGTAACTCCGTTTATAGACGGCATTTCCCTTCATTCCAGCCCGCTCCCGACACGTTCCCTGCTCAGCCACATTCTGTCTATTGTATAAAATAAACAAAATAAAGGGTTGCGGCATCGTTTGTTCTTTGCATATAAAACGCAAGGAGAGTGTGAGGAGAATCCTGGGTATGTCGGGAAAATCGAGCAACGGACCGTCGTCCGCCCGTGTGGTCCGCCGCGCTGCCTTTGGCGTTCTGAGGTCGGGCGATTGCATATGAGCACCCGCATTATCCAGTTCGGAACGAGCCGGTTCCTGCAGGCGCATGTCGATCTCTTTGTCCACGAGGCGCGGGAGGCCGGCCAGGCCATCGGACCCATCACCGTCGTCCAGGTCTCGGGCTCGACGGAACGCGCCGGTCGGGTTGCAGCCTTCGGCCAGCCACACGGATACCCTGTCATTATTCGGGGTCTTGACGCCGGCCGGAAGATCGAACGTCGCATCTCTGTGACATCCGTCGATGGCGGTCTTTCCGCTCAGGCGGACTGGGAACGCCTGAAGGATCTCTTCGCCGCCGATGCAGCCTTCGTCGTTTCAAACACAGGTGACCGCGGTTACGACGTTCCCGCAGCGGATCGCGGCGCTACGCTCTTTTCCGGCGGCGTGCCCGTTTCGTTCGTCGGCAAGCTCGCAACCCTGCTGCATCATCGCTGGCTGTCGGACGGCGGCCCACTGACCGTCCTCCCCTGCGAGCTCTTGAACCGCAATGGCGACATGCTGAGAGATGCGGTTTTTTCTCTCGCTGCCGAGGCTGGGGCAGACGATGGCTTCCGAAACTATGTCGAGGCGCATGTTGTCTTTGCCAACACCCTCGTGGACCGCATCGTCTCCGAAGCGATCGAACCCGTCGGCGCGGTGGCCGAGCCCTATGCGCTCTGGGCGATCGAGGCCAGGCCCGGGCTTTCGCTGCCTTTCCGGCATCCCTCCGTCGTTCTGACGGACGATCTGGAACCGTTCGAGCGGCTAAAGCTGCATATCTTGAACCTCGGCCATACCTATCTCGCGGACATCTGGCTGCGCGAAGGCCGGGCACAGGACGAGACGGTTCGCGCCATCCTGCAGGACTCTGGCCTTCGCGAGCGCCTGCTTGCCGTCTACCGGCAGGAGGTCGTGCCGGGCTTTGCCGCGCACGGCATGGCGGACGCAGCATCGGCTTACGTCGATGTCACGCTCGAGCGCTTCGACAATCCGTTTCTCGATCACCGCGTGGCCGATATCGCTCAGAATCATGGGGTGAAGATCGAGCGCCGCATCGCAGCCTTTCTCGCCTGGGTCGAACGTGCGGGCACCAGGCCGACTGCACCGATCCTTCGCAGCCTCGTTGCCGCGTCAGGCAACGGCACGATGACGACGGAAGGGTCTAAGACATGAGCTACACGTTCGACTTCGCCGCGCTGCTGCCATACTGGCCGGATTTTCTCTGGGGCGCGCTTCTCACCCTGCAGCTGTCGGCCGTCGCCACGGTTGCCGGCTTCATCGTCGGCACGCTCTGCGCCATTGGTCGCGCCGATGGATCGCCTGTCGTCCGGGGGATCGTGGCGGCCTATGTCGAGGTGATCCGCAATACGCCCCTGTTGGTTCAGGTCTTCATCATCTATTTCGGCATCGCGACGCTCGGCATCCGGGTCTCCGCCAACCACGCGGCCATGATTGCGCTCACGGTCAATGTCGGCGCCTATACCTGCGAAATCGTCCGGGCCGGTCTCCAGTCCATCCATCGCTCGCAGGTGGAGGCTGCCGAATGTCTCGGGCTTTCGCGTGCGCAGATCTACTGGCATGTCATCGTGCGTCCGGCGATCGAGCGGGTCTACCCCTCGCTCACCAGCCAGTACGTTCTGCTGATGCTGGCGTCGTCGATCACCTCGCAGATTTCCGCCGAGGAGCTGACGGCTGTCGCCAACCGGATCCAGTCCGGCACCTTCCGGGCGTTCGAGACCTATATTGTCGTCGGCATCATCTATCTCGTCCTGTCCTTCGTGATGCGCGGCGCCTTTACCGCCTTCGCCCAGGCAGCCTTCACCCGCCAGCGCAAGCTCGGCACGACCTTGTGAGGCGGCCCCTGTGATCACGACCCCTTCCTTCAGTCTTGTCCATTTCGAGTTCCTGGCCTGGGCGGCTCTCTGGACCCTCGGTCTCTCGGCCATTGCCTTCGTCGGCGGCGGGCTGCTCGGCTTCGGTGTCACGCTGGCCCGCATCGGCCCGTCCAAAACGCTGCGACGGGCGGCGAGCACCTATATTCAGATCGTTCAGGGCACGCCGCTGCTGATCCTCCTGTTCCTGATCTATTACGGCATCGCGATCTTCGCCGGCCCGGGCTTTCCCGCCATTCTTGCGGCCGGAGCCGGGCTGACGATCTACGCCTCGGGCTTCCTTGCCGAGATCTGGCGCGGCTGTATCGAGGCCGTGCCGAAAACGCAGTGGGAAGCCGCAGAATGCCTGGCACTCTCACGCTGGCAGCGCATGTCGCGGGTGATCCTGCCACAGGCCCTTCGCATCGCCACGCCGCCCACCGTCGGCTTCCTGGTGCAGATCGTGAAGAACACCTCGCTCGCCTCGGTCATCGGGTTCATCGAACTCGCCCAAGCCGGCAAACTCATCAACAACTCCATCTTCGAGCCGTTCACCGTCTTCATGGTGGTGGCAGCCTTCTACTTTGCGATCTGCTTCCCGTTGTCCGTCTGGAGCCGGAAGCTTGAAAGGAAGCTCAATGTCGCCGGTCGTTAAGCTCAGCAACGTTCACAAGTATTTCGGCGCCCTCAAGGTGCTGGAAGGCGTCTCCTTCGAGGTCGAACGCGGCGGCGTCGCAGCTGTGATCGGACAGTCCGGATCGGGCAAGTCGACAGCCCTGCGCTGCATCAACGCTCTTGAAACCATCGAGGACGGCACGATCGAGGTGTGCGGCCACGCGGTGGCCGATCCGAAACTCGACCGCCGTGCGCTCCGCCGCGACGTCGGTATCGTGTTCCAGAGCTACAACCTGTTTCCGCATCTCACGGTCGAGCAGAACATCATGCTCGCGCCGACCTGCGTCAAATCGATGGGCAAGAAAGAAGCGCGCGAGCTTGCGCTGGACGTTCTGGCCCAGGTCGGACTGTCTGAAAAGGCCGAGCAATACCCCGAACAGCTCTCCGGCGGACAGCAGCAGCGCGTGGCGATCGCCCGATCGCTCGCCATGCAGCCGAAGCTGATGTTGTTCGATGAGGTCACATCCGCCCTCGATCCGCAGCTGACGGGTGAGGTTCTGAAAGTCATGGAGGACCTCGCGCGCGGGGGCATGACCATGATCCTCGTCACCCACGAGATGGCCTTTGCCCGTAAAGTCGCGAGCCAGGTCATCTACATGCACAAGGGCCAGGTCTGGGAAACCGGGCCGGGCGCCATGCTCGACGCGCCGAAGACGCCGGAGCTGGCGAGCTTCGTCGGCAGCGGCCTCTGACGCCAAGACACGAAACCTGCAGCGGTCCGGCCGGAACATCCAGCGCCGATCATGGACCGCGTCACGCCCATCATCTCAACCGGGAGGAATGAACATGAAACGACGCACCCTGCTTGCCACCGTCTCCGCGGCGGCCCTTGCCCTCGTCATCGGAATGCCGATCCTTGGCGGATCGCATGCTATGGCCGACACGCTGGCCGACATCAAGGAGCGCGGCAAGATCCGCATCGCCGTGGATCTGGGGTCGCCGCCCTTCGGCATGACAGACGCGCAGATGCAGCCCACGGGCTCCGACATCGAAAGCGCGCGTCTGGTGGCTGAAGCGCTCGGCGTCGAGGTCGAACTTGTTCAGGTGACGGGCCCGAACCGCGTTCCCGCACTCCTCACCGGCCAGGCCGATATCGTCATGGCGTCCTTCAGCGTCAATGAAGAGCGCAAGAAGGTCATCGACTTCACCGATGCCTATGGCGTCATCCAGATCGTGGTGGCGGCCGGCTCCGGTGCGGGTGCGTCCGTGACGAAGCCGGAAGATCTGAACGGCGTGCAGGTCGGTACGACGCGCGGCTCGACCAACGACCTCGAAGCAACGGCAAAGCTGCCGGGTGCACAGCTGACCAGGTATGATGACGACGCGACGCTGGTGACCGCGCTCGTCTCCGGACAGGTGGATGTCATGGCGTCTTCGCCGCAGATCATGGCTGCCGTCAATCAGCGCCGCACGGCCGATCCCTTGTCGGTCAAGCTCGTGCTGAAGACCAATCCTTATGCGATCGGGTTGCGGAAAGGCGACGACGCGCTGAAGGCACGGCTGAACGAGGTCATTGCCGAAAACCTCAAGAACGGCAAGCTCAGCGAGATCTACAATCGCTATACGGGCGTGCCGCTGCCAGCGACCCTGCCCAAGACTTGAGCCCAGGGCCTGTGTCTACGTCGTAGACGATGCCATCGCGGGAGCCGGCATTTCCGGCTTCCGCACCGAGACGAGACTGCGAACGATCTGCTAAGGTGGTGTCATGAAAGCCCTGATCTGCAACGAGCCCGGCCGTCTTTCGGTCATCGATCGTCCCGTACCCGTGCCGGCGCCGGGCGAGGTTCTGGTCCGCATCCGACGCGTCGGCATCTGCGGCACGGATTACCACATCTTTCAGGGCAAGCACCCCTTCCTCGAATATCCCCGGGTCATGGGACATGAGCTGTCGGGCACGGTCGAGCGCGCACCCGAGGGCAGCGCGCTGAAGGCCGGAGAGGCGGTCTATATCGTGCCATATCTGTCGTGCGGGACCTGCCATGCCTGCCGCAAGGGCGTCTCGAACGCCTGCCAGAACATTGCTGTGCTCGGCGTCCATCGCGACGGCGGCATGGCGGAGTATCTCTGCGTGCCGGAAGGAAACGTGGTCTCGGCGGGTGGCGCCTCGCTCGATGCTGCGGCCACCATCGAATTCCTGGCCATCGGCGCGCACGGCGTAAAGCGCGGGAGCGTATCGGCGGATGACCGTGTTCTCGTCGTCGGCTCCGGCCCGATCGGCATGTCTGCCATCATCTTCGCCAAGGCGCGAGGCGCGCATGTCACCGTGATGGATGTCCGCGAAGACCGTCTGGGCTTCACGCTCGACCGGCTGAGCGCCGATGCGATGATCATGGCCGACGCGTCGGCGGAAGCCGAAGCGTCGCGGATGACGGGCGGCGACTTCTTCGATGTCGTCATCGATGCGACCGGAAATGCCGCTGCCATGCAGCGCGGCTTCGGTTTCCTCGCGCATGCAGGGCGGTATGTGCTGGTCAGCGTCGTGCGCACGGACATCACCTTTTCGGACCCGGAGTTTCACAAGCGCGAAGCGACCCTGTTTGGCAGCCGCAACGCGCAGGCCGACGATTTCGCGGAGGTCGTCCGCCAAATGGCGGCTGGCCGCGTTCCGGTCGACGCCCTGATCACGCATCGCGGCGCTCTGGCCGACGGGCCGGAACTCTTTCCGCAATGGTTGCGCCCGGAAGCCGGCACCATCAAAGCCATCCTGGAGATCTGAACATGCCGACGCCCCGCATCCTGCGCCTCAACGATGCCGACAACGTGGTCATCGCCATCGACCGCGTTTCGAACGGCGACAGCCTTCAGAACGGCGTGACGGCGCGCAGCGCGGTGGGCAAGGGTCACAAGATCGCGCTTGTTCCGATTTCCGAAGGCGAGCCGATCCGCAAATTCGGACAGATCATCGGCTTTGCTTCCACGGCCATTGCCCCCGGAGACTGGGTGCACGAGCACAATGTCGCGATTCACGATTTTGCCCGTGACTACGCCTTTGCCACGGAGGCACGCCCCGACGGCGGATTGCTTGCAGGGGAGGTCCCGGAAACGTTTCAGGGGTTCCGCCGCCCCGATGGGCGCGTAGGGACGCGCAACTATATCGGCATTCTCTCCTCCGTGAACTGTTCCGCCACCGTCGCCGGTTTCATCGCCGAGGCTGTGGAGCGGTCGGGCATCCTGCGGGACTATCCGGAGATCGATGGCGTTATTCCCTTTACCCATGGTACGGGCTGCGGCATGGCGGCCAAAGGCGAGGGATACGATATCCTGGCCCGCACCCAATGGGGTTACGCCACCCATCCCAATCTCGCCGCCGTCCTGCTCGTCGGGCTCGGCTGCGAGGTCTTCCAGATTCCGCGTCTGAAGCAGCAGTATGGCATCGTCGAGGGCGATCATTTCCAGAGCCTCACGATCCAGGAGGCCGGCGGGACACGCCGCTCGATCGAGGCCGGCGTGGAACGTGTCCGCGCCCTTCTGCCGGTTGCCGCCAAGGCGCGTCGCGAAACGGTTGCGGCATCCGAAATCACGCTTGCCCTCCAATGCGGCGGCTCCGATGGCTATTCCGGGCTCACGGCAAATCCGGCGCTGGGTGCGGCGGTAGACCAACTCGTGCGGCAGGGTGGCACCGCCATCCTGTCCGAAACGCCCGAGATTTTCGGGGCCGAGCATCTGCTCACGCGACGGGCGGAGAGCGAGGCGGTCGGCCAGAAGATCGTCGACCTGATCGACTGGTGGACGGACTATGCGGCGCGCGCAGGCGGCGAACTGAACAACAACCCGTCACCCGGCAACAAGGCGGGCGGGCTGACGACGATCCTTGAAAAGTCGCTCGGCGCCGTCGCCAAGGGCGGGACATCGACCCTGCGCGGCGTTTACGGATACGCGGAGCGCATCGATCGAAAGGGGTTCGTCTACATGGACACCCCCGGTTATGATCCGGTCGCGGCAACAGGGCAGGTGGCGGGTGGCGCCAATGTCATCGCCTTTACCACAGGCCGCGGTTCGGCCTATGGCTGCAAGCCGACGCCCTCGATCAAGCTCGCCACCAATTCCGATCTCTACCGCCGGATGGAAGAGGACATGGACATCAATTGCGGGGACGTGCTCGAAGGCGTCTCGATCGAGGAAAAGGGCCGCGAGATTTTCCAGACGGTCCTGCGCGTTGCCTCCGGCGAGCGTTCGAAGTCCGAAGAGCTGGGATATGGCGCAAACGAGTTCGTGCCCTGGCAGCTGGGCGCGACCATGTAACATAAGGGCTCCAACGCTCGCGACGGATCGAACCGCGCGCGGCTTGGTCATTCATGCGGACAGCGCCGAGGCAGCCGCCGATTGACCGCCGGCGCCCTTCCGGATCAGCTCTGGGATCCCGGCCGCGTGCAGAACCTGATTTCGGCCGGACGACTTGGCGAGATAGAGCGCCTTGTCGGCGGCCGCAAACAGCTGCGCGAAACCCGTGTGCTGCGCAAATTCCGCAACCCCTGCCGACACGGTGACCGTCGTTTCGATATCGCCGAGCGCGATGGGGGTTCGGGCAATCCGGGCGACGGCGGCACCCGCGAGCGTCAGACGATCGGCCGGTCTGAGGCCGACAACGAGCACTGCGAATTCTTCGCCTCCGATCCGGGCAACAACATGGGGCGCATGGAAGCTGTCCCTCAGGGTGGCGGCCACCGACATGATCGCCCGATCCCCGGCGTCATGCCCGAAGCTGTCATTCAAGGCTTTGAAGCGGTCGATGTCGAAAATGACGAGGGAGGCGTCACCGTCATGATGAGCATAGACCTCGAGAAAGGCCCGTCGGTTGAGAAGGCCCGACAGCTGGTCGGTCCGGCTCAGCGCCTCGAAGCGAGCGCGGGAAATCGACAGATCGTGAATGGCAAGGCCGACGATATAGAAGACGGCAAAGATCAAGGGCGTGCCGAGCATGGTGGTGATCAGAACGCCGACGGTCGCCGCGGGCACGAGCGGGTAGGGCAGAAGGCCCAACCTGTCGAGAAACAGGTGCCCCACCACGTTGAGAATATCGCCGATAAACACGACCGCCAGCGCGGTCCGCAGTGCAACCGAGAGCACATTGCGGCGCGACGTAAAGGTGTCGGTTGCGCAGAAGGCAAAGATCTGACGTTTCGCCCAGCCGATCATGGAGCGGGATCTCCTTTTCGCCCCACTCTAATCAGCATTCTCTAATAAATTCCTCCCGGTGGGCCGTTCTTGCCGCATGAATCCCGGAATGAGACAGACTGCACGCCCAATCGTGCCCTTTTTCACGGAAGATCGTCGACAGGGTTGAGGCATTCCTAAAGCGATCCTGCACGCGGTGCTCGTGCAGACAGCATCATGTCATCCGGTGCGTTCGGCCAGCATCATTTGGGCACCATCATTCGGGCAGCATCCCGATCCGGGCCTCGGTTTCCGCATCGAAGACGTGAACATGTCGGGGCGCGATTCCGATCGATATCGGGTCCCCGACGGCAACGGGGCTGCGGCCGTTGGTCACGAGCACGATCTCGGGCTTGCTGGCCGTGGTGATGTAGCTGTTCGAGCCCGTGCTCTCGACCGCGGCAACCCGAAGCTTGATCGGGCCGGCGCCGGTCGGATCGATCTCCAGATGCTCCGGCCGCAAGCCTGCGGTCAGCGGCCGACCGGCGGCGATCGGGCGATCGAGGTCGAGCCTCTGGGTGTCGCCGAGATCGAGCATGAGCGACCGCCCGTCGTTGCCGGCGATCGCTGGAATGAAGTTCATCGCAGGCGACCCGATGAAACCGGCGACGAAGCGGTTGACGGGGCGATCATAGAGATCGAGCGGCGCGCCCTGCTGCTCGATAACGCCCTGACGCATGACGACGACATGGTCGGCCATCGTCATCGCCTCGATCTGATCGTGCGTGACGTAGACCGAGGTGGCGCCCAGTCGGTCGTGCAGCGCACGGATCTCCTTGCGCATATGGACGCGCAAGGCTGCATCGAGGTTGGAGAGCGGTTCGTCGAAAAGAAACGCCTTGGGGTGACGGATGATGGCGCGGCTCATGGCGACGCGCTGTCGCTGTCCGCCGGACAGTTCGCGCGGATAGCGTCCCATAAGACCGGAAAGGCCGGTCGTTGCCGCAACCTCTTCGGCCGCCTTGTTCGCCTCCGCCTTTTTCACCCCGCGGATCCGCAGGCTGTAGGTCAGGTTCTCCTTCACCGTCATGTGCGGGTAGAGCGCGTAGGACTGGAACACCATCGCGAGGTCCCGCTTGCGCGGCGGCACATTGGTCATCCGCTCGCCGGCGATGACGAGATCGCCGCTGGTAATGCTCTCGAGGCCCGCCATGGAGCGCAGCAGCGTAGACTTGCCACAGCCGGACGGGCCGACGAGCGCAACGAACGTGCCCTTGGCGATCCGCAGGTCGATGTTCCGCAGGGCGTGATAAGCGCCGTAATGCTTGTTAACGCTGGTCAACTCTATCTGCAGATCGGACTGGTTGCTCATTTGAGGGCTCCCGAGGTGAGGCCGGAGACGATACGGCGCTGAAGCAGGACGAAAATGGCCAGGATCGGCGTCACATACATGGAGGCATAGGCCAGGATGTTGTTCCACTCGTTGGTGTTCGGACCCATGAAGGAATTCAGCCCGACGCTGGCGGGCTGCAGCTCGATATTCTGGATCATCGACTTGGAATAGACGAACTCGCCGAAGGCCTGCATGAAGATAAGGATGCCGCTGACGAGAATGCCGTTGCGGGCGAGCGGCAGGACAATGTTGAAGAACGCCCCGATCCGCGAATTGCCGTCCACGAGGGCCGCTTCCTCGAGTTCCATCGGCACGCTCATGAAGGTCGACCGCACCAGCACCACATAAAACGGCATGCTCTTGGCCGCGATCGCGATGATGACGGCGGTGCGCGGGGTATAAAGAAGACCCAGCTGGGAGAAGCCGACGAAGATCGGCGTGATCAGGAGCGACGCCGGCAGGACCTGCAGCATGAGGATCAGGAACAGGCCGAGATCGACCCAGCGGTTGCGATAGCGGGCAAGCACATAGGCACAGCCGGTGCCGAGAAGGACGATCAGCGCGACGGAGCCCGCGGCGATCACCAGCGAGTTCCACATGTAGCGCCCCATGTCCCGGGTTTCCCAGACATAGCTGTAGACGCTCCACTGGGGATCGACCGGAAACAGGCCCGGCGGTGTCGCAAACATCGCCGATCCGCTTTTCAGCGACGTCACGTACATCCAGTAGAGCGGAAAGAGATAGATGGCAGCCAGAAGACAGGCGATGGCCAGCATCAGACGGTGTTTCGACGCTTCGCTCATCCGCGCACCTCGTGCCGAGTGGATCTGACATAGACGATCGAGGCAATCATCACGAAGACGATCATGACCACCGAAATGGTCGCGCCTTGCGCAAAGTCGTATTGCCGGAACGACAGATCCCAGGCCCAGTACTGGGTCACGTTGGAGGCGTTGTTCGGCCCGCCGGAGGTGATGGCCGCAAACAGGTCGAATTGCTGCAGCGTGAAGATCAGCCCCAGCGAAATGACGGCGCCGATGGTCGAACGCATCATCGGCACGGTGATCGTCGCAAACCGCTGGAAGGCATTGGCCCCATCGAGCTCGGCGGCTTCGAACAGATCGTTTGGAATGGCGGAGAGGCCGACCGACAGAAGGATCATGTTGAACGAGGTGCCGAGCCAGATGTTGGCAATGATGACGGCCCAAAGTGCGTAGCTCGGATCGGAACGCCAGAAGATGTTGCTGTCGATGATGCCGAGCGTGTGCAGCAGATAGTTGAGCACGCCGAAATCGCCGGAGAGGATCCAGTTCCAGATGGCGCCCACCACGAGACCCGGCATGACCCAGGAAACGAGAAACAGGCCGCGCAGCCAGGAAGCACCGGGGAAATTCGTCCAGAAGAACAGCGCGAGAGAAAAGCCAATGATGAACTGGCCGGCGATCGAGGCAACGACGAAGATCGCGGTGTTCTTGAAGATCGGCCACGTCTCGGGCTGCGAAAACAGCGTCACATAGTTCTTGAAGCCGACGAAGGGCCGCGCAAAGGTGCCGAGACTGAACATGTCGACTTCCTGGAAGCTCATCACCACGTTGTAGACCAGGGGCAGACCTGCCATGACGAACAGGAACGCGAAGGGAAAGACGATCAAGGCGACATCGAAGCCTTTTCCGTCCGCCAGGCTGGAGAAGATGCGTTTCATCATCGCTCCCATCAGAGCTGTTCCGGACGAAAGCGCGCGGTCGCGGCGATCATGCGTCGGATCTGGGTTGAACAGGATGCAGGCGGTGCTTGAACACGGCACCGGAGGAGGCACGCGGCCCCTGGCCGCCCTTGGCGCTCCTCCGGTTCCATGCTCTCCGGGAGGAAGCCCGTTTAACCGAGAACCGACTTGATCTTCGCCGCGGCCTGATCGAGCGCATCCTGCGCACTCATCTGCCCGGTTAGCGCAGCCTGGATGGCATCCTGGATGGCCTTGGAGATCTTCGGCCATTCCGGGTGAGGCCCGCGCGGCTTGGCGTATTTCAGCTGTTCGACGAACACCTTCAGCGCCGCATCCTTCTTCTCGTTGCCGGTCGGGGGAATGGCGATATCGGAGCGGGCGGGCAGCTGGCCGAAATCCTTGAACATCCGGTCGTCCTGCGAGGCGAAGTATTCGAGCACCTTGAAGGCTTCGTCCGGGTGCTGCGTGGTGGAGAAGATCGCCCAGTTGAAATCGCCCATCGCGGACGAGCGCTCGGCGCCGGCTTCCGGCACGGGCAGGAGGGTCACGGCCCAGTCGAACTTGGCTTCGGCGCTCATCCGGTCGAGTTCCCACGGACCGGAGATGACCATCGCGGCGTTTCCGGAGTTGAAGGTGCCGGCGGAATCCCACTGGCCGCGCGTCAGCGTATCGGGCGAGGCCAGTTTCTCGTCCATGATGGTCTTCCAGGTGTCGAGCGCCTTCACCGCGCCCGGCGCGTTGATTGCCTGGTAAGATGCGCCGCCCATCTGTGCCCAGGGCAGAAACTGGAATGTGCCTTCCTCGCTGGCCTTTGCCGAGAAGGCGAGGCCGTAGACATTTTTAGAAGGATCGTTGAGCTTGCGGGCGGCGTCCAGCAATTCCGCCCATGTCTGCGGCGGCTTGTCGGGATCGAGACCCTTCGCCTTGAACATGTCCTTGTTGTAGTAGAGCGCGATCGTGTTCGTGGCCTTCGGAATGCCGAAATACTTTCCATCCCACATGACGGAGGCAAGCGGGCCCGGGAAGTAGTTCGTCGTCTTCACCACGCTCGAGGCGGCGATCTTGTCGCTCAGGTCAAGAAAGGCGCCGCGCGACGAAAACAGCGCATGCTCCGGATTGTCGATGGCGATGATATCCGGCGCCTGGCCGGTGGAGTAGGCGCGCATGGCCTCGCTGACGACGTCGTCGAACTGGATCTGGCGATATTCGACCGTGATGCCGTTCTTCAGCGCATTGAAATCCTTGATGAGATTGGGCGCCGGCTGGATGTCGCGGTCGAGCGACCAGACGGTGATCTTGACGTCTTCGGCGTGCGCGACGGTTACGAACGGGGATGCGGTGGCCAGCGCGAGAGCACCGGCTGCAAGCCAAGTCTTCATGGTCATGTTCTCCTCCTTGTTGCGGGTCTTCCTCCGAGCGCCAACCTCCATGGCGCCCGGCTGTTCACTGCGGGTCGACGACGAACGTTCCGCCCCGGCATGTCTTGAGATAGTTCAGGCCGTGCACCTGCCCCGTCATCTCCAGGGCATCGCGATAGACGGGATCGTGCCAGCCCTCGATGTCGATCGAGCCGGACCAGCCGGCAAGGCGCAGTTCCGAGATGATGTCGGTCCAGTTGCTGTCGCCGAAGCCCGGCGTGCGCATGAAGACGAACTTTTCCTTGCCGAAGATCCCGTGTTCGCGAATGACGTCCCATCGGATCGTCGCGTCCTTGCCGTGAACGTGGAAGATCTTGGGCGCCCATTTGCGGATCTGCGGCAGCGGGTCGATCAGGTAGACCATCTGGTGGCAGGGCTCCCATTCGAGCCCGATATTGTCGTCCGGCGTCTCGTTGAACATCAGTTCCCAGGCATCCGGATTGTGGGCGATGTTCCAGTCGCCGGTCTGCCAGTTTCCGTCCATCGCGCAGTTCTCGAACGCAATCTTCACGCCCTTGTCGGCGGCACGGCGGGCAAGCTCGCTCCAGATCTGCCGGTAGCGCGGCAGGCTTTCCGGCAGCGGCGCGTTGCGGACGCGGCCAGTAAAGCCGGCGACACAGGTTGCTCCGAAGTGGTGGGCATTGTCGATGCAGTCTTTCCAGCCCTGCAGCGTCTGCAGATCGAGGTCCTGTTCCTCGAGCGGGTTGCCGAACATGCCGATGGTGGAGATCGTGATGTCGCGATCGGCGATCGCCTCGCGGCAACGCTTGCCAAGGTCTGCCAGATCCTGCCCGTTGGTGGTCTGCCAGAAGAACGGTTCGAAGCTTTCAAAGCCGAGGTCGGCAATCTGACCGATGCGGGTCGCCGCCTGTCCGGCGCTCGCGCTGATCATGGTGCCGATGCGGATGGAATTTGCGGGGGTGTTCACAGCATGTGTCCTTCTGCTGAAAGATCGACGGCAAGGCCGGTTCGAGCGCTCTCGATGGCGCCGAACACCATGGAAAGACTCTTGATGTTGTCGTGGCCGATCGTTTCCGGCTCGCCGCCGGTTTCGATCGCGTGCAGGAAATCGAGGAGGACGCTGGCATGTCCCTGGGTCTGCGCCGCGTTGTCAGTCTCCGGCATCGCCAGTTCGCGGGCGCCGTGCAGGAGCCCGGGCTCGTCGCCGGAAACGGTCACCTCGAAAGCGCTTTCGCCGTCCCAGGTCATCATGCCTTTCGATCCGACCAGCCGCCACGCGCTCTCCCAGCTCGTTCGCCGGCCTTCCGCGCACCAGGAGCCGCGATAGGTGAAGACGGCATCGTCCGACAGCTTGAAGATGGCATTGGCCGCGGCCCCGTGCGCATACCAGGACCCCGCAGGGTTGGTTTCGACGCAATAGACCGAGAGAGGCACCTTGCCGGACACGAAGCGGGCGGCATCAAAGGTATGGATCGCCATGTCGAGCAGCAGCACGTTCTGCATCGCGTCGCGAAAGCCGCCGAAATGCGGCCCAAGGAAGAAGTCGCAATGGACCGCGGTCAACGCACCGATCGCGCCGCTTTCCACCAGTTGCCGCATGCGCCGAACGCCGGCGATGAAGCGGCGGTTTTGAACGACCGCGTGGATGCGACCGGCCTGCCTGGCAAGTTCCAGCAGCGCGCGGGCCTCCTCCAGGGATGTCGCCATCGGCTTTTCGCTGAGCACATGGCATCCGTGCGCAAGCGCTGCCGAAACGACCGCACGGCGGGCGGCAGGAATGACGACGTCAAAGACGATCTGCGGCTGCGTCGACTCCAGCATTGCCGATACGTCTGTTCCGATGGCCGCGTTGCCGAGCCCGAACTCCTGCGCCAGGGCTTCCGCGGTCGTGCGATCGAGGTCGACGAGGCCCACGACCTCGATGCGGCTCATGAGAAGCGGGTCTGCCGCGAGCGCCCTGAGCCAGCCTTTGGCCATAGCTCCGCACCCGCATAAAACGGCCTTGTATGCTGTCACTGAAGTCCTCCCGACGGGATCGAAACTCCTCTTCCGATCTCCGTAAACGTTTACGAGACTATGGACAGAAGGGGGATCGTGTCAATAGGATTTGTCGAGCAAGAAGGATGGGCATCGGTGGTGGTGAAGGGCATACGGCAGCTGGCCGATCATCTGGACATCTCGATCGGCACGGTTTCGCGCGCGTTGAATGGAAAGAAGGACGTCAACGAGGACACCCGGCGACGGGTTCTCGAGGCGGCCGAACGGCTCGGCTACGTCGCCAACCAGTCCGGCCGCGCCCTGCGGAAAGGATCGACCGGCGTCATCGGTTTCATGATGCAGACAGGTCACGAGATCACCGGGCAGGGCGATACCTTCTTCATGAGCGTGTTCGACGGCGTGCAGACGGTGTTTGCCCGTCATGGGCTGGATCTCGTCGCGCTGCTCTGCTCCTCGGAGGAAGATCCGGATGCCTATCTCGAGCGCGTGGTCGCGCGCGGCTTTGCCGATGGCATCATGTTGTCGGCAACGCGTCGGGTCGACGAACGTTTCGCTTTGCTCGACCGCCGCAAGATCCCCTTCGTGGCCCTCGGCCGCAGTCTGACCGATGTCGGCCAGCCCTTCATCGACTTGGACTTTGAAGGCATGGCCACGACCGCAATGACGCGGCTGGTCGAGCGTGGCCACCGCCGCATCGCCGTGCTGCGTCCCCACGACGACCTCAATCTCGGCCATGTGTTCCTGGGCGCGTGCCGCCTGGTGCTGGCGGAACACGGGCTGACGCTGGAGGATGATCTGATCTTTGACGCGTCGCCCAATGAAGCAGGGGGCTATCGTGTCGGCCAGGGCCTCGCGCACCATCCCGATCGTCCGTCGGCCATTGTCGTGCTGAACGACGGCAGCGTCACCGGCCTGTTTCACGGGCTTGAAGCCGCCGGCCTGACGCCCGGCAAGGACATTGCGGTGATCGGTCTGCACAGTCCGCAGGCGCGCTATCTCTCTCCGCGGCTGACCTGTTTTGACCTGTCGCTGCGCGATCTCGGAATTTCTCTCGCCGAAACCCTCCTCGCCAGCATGCCAGCCTACGCGTCCCTTTATCCCAACGCCGCGCATCGTCAGCTCTGGCCGATGACACTGATCGACGGCGATAGCGGTTGATCACGCCGGGCGCACCGGCCACGCACGGACCCGCGCAGACCGCAACGATTCATTATATCTTTTTCGTGTAATATAGCGCCCTCTAATCATGCAGTGTTGGGAAGGTATGGCATGTTTAAAAGCGCGAAACAGAAACGGATAGAGGAACTTGAGACAGAGCTGCGTGCCGTTCGCGAGCGATCGGATCTGCTGGATGAGGCGTGCGGCGTCGGGCTCTGGGAAGGCATACTGTACAATGGCGACGCGCTGGATGCGCGCAGCAAATGGACGTGGTCGCCGCACTTTCGCCGACTGCTCGGATATACGGATGCCCAGTCGTTTCCGGACGTTGTCCAGTCATGGGCCGACAGGCTTCACCCGGACGATGTCGCGCCGACCTTCGCTGCTTTCGGAAAGCATCTTGAAGACAAGACCGACCAGACGCGATACCGGATTCAGTACAGGCTGAAACTGCGCGATGGCTCGTATGAATGGTTCAGAGCCACCGGCGGATGCGCGCACCAGGCCGACGGCGTAACGATCAGGGCCTGCGGTTCTCTCATCAACATCCATCAAGAGGTTCTGCTGAAGGAGGAAATGGAACGGGAAGGGGAGAGCGACCGGGCGACCATCCAGGAACTGGCCAACGGGTTGTCAGCGCTTTCGCAAGGGAAGCTGATACACAGAATCTCCGCGGAATTTACGCCAAAGGCGGCCCACCTCCGGACGGACTTCAACGAGACCGCCAGCAAGATCCATGACGCGCTGTCTTCGGTTTCGGGTGCGACATCGGTCATCCGCTCGGGATTGAGCGAGATCAGTGCCGGCTCGGACGATCTGTCGAGACGCACTGAGCAACAGGCCGCATCGCTGGAGGAAACAGCAGCAGCGCTCGATCAGATCACGGCCAATGTCATGAACTCATCGAAACGCGCGGACGAAGCCCGAACCGTCGCCGTCCAGGCCAACAGCAGCGCCGAGAAATCCGACCAGGTGGTCGCAAGTGCTGTCGACGCCATGCACCGGATCGAACAGTCGTCGAGCGAGATCTCGAACATCATCGGCGTTATCGACGAGATCGCCTTCCAGACGAACCTTCTGGCCCTGAACGCCGGCGTGGAGGCTGCGCGCGCCGGAGAAGCGGGCAAGGGCTTCGCGGTCGTCGCCCAGGAAGTGCGGGAACTTGCCCAGCGCTCCGCCAAGGCCGCCAAAGAGATCAAGGAATTGATCCGCAACTCGGCCGTCGAGGTTCAAAGTGGCGTGAAGCTGGTCAGCGAAACCGGTAACGCTCTCAAGAGCATTCAGGCCTACATCGTCACCGTGAACCAGCACATGGACGCCATCGCAACCTCGGCCCGCGAACAGTCCGTGGGACTTGCCGAGGTGAACAAGGCAGTCAACCAGATGGATCAGGTCACCCAACAGAATGCTGCCATGGTCGAGGAAAGCAATGCGGCGTGCGCAACCCTTGCAGCGGAAGCCAGCCGACTGGGCGACCTGATCGCACAGTTCCAGCTCGATGCGCCGCCGTCGCGCGCATCATCCGCCGCATCCCGCGCCACCTCCGACATCCGGCAGATGACCGGCCGGATCGAAAGAGCCTTTGCCGACAACGCAGCCTGAGGCATGTCGCGAGATGGCATTCTGGCACCCGGGATGTGGACGGCAACCGCCGTTCACATCCCGGGCGTTCGGCGGAACGTTCCCCGGATACGTACGCGGCGGCTCCTGCTAGCCGCCGCTCGCCCGACCGGCAATCTTTGTTCCATAATGTTGATTATCTGATCCGCTGACGTACCCGGGTGGGTTCAAGGATGAAGTGCGACTTGCGGCCAATGTGCCTGCGCTGGTCGGACGGATCCGCCGATTGCAGGCTTCCTGCGCAACAATGACCGGCAATCCAGACCGGTGATGGACGGCCTGATCCGCTTGCTGCAATCCCTGCCCCGCCTAGCGCGTCAGTCGGTCACATTCGACCGAGGTACCGAATTCACCGACTGCCCCTACCTGCAGGCCAGCCTCGGAACACAGACACGGTTCTGCGATCCGCTGTCGCTCAGAGACTGTGTTCTCACCGAAATATGCCATCGCCTGAATGCAACGCCACGCACATGCCTCGGCGATAAAACACCGGCAGACATCTTACGCCAGAAACGCCCACCCCAAATCAGGCGAACCGGTCAGCCTCTCGAAGCGAGCTGGTTGCGCTTCAGCGTAAAACGCACACCTCGCATCGCGCTTTCGAAGGCCGGCAGGACCTTGCCTGCCGGCCTCTTGCCGAGACCTATTTGCCGTCTTTCAGCTTGCCGACCTCATCCGCGCTCAGTTCACCGACGGTCGTCACGTCACCGTTGGCAATCTTCCACAGCCGGAACGGCCCGGTGATATCGCCATACTGGTCAAAGCTCACGGGGCCGATGACGCCTTCGTATTTGATCGGCTTGCCCTCCTTGATCAGCGACAGAGCCTTGACGAACTCCTCCTTGCCGGCGTGGATCGGCGTGCCGCCCTCGGCCACGACCTCGCGCATGGCCGTCTTGATGGCCGCCGCGTCCGACTTGCCCGCCTTGGCAATGGCAAGGCCGACGATCGCACCGGCATCGTAGGACCGGTCGGCCGCGGGTGCCGACGGCGAAATGCCGCCGGAGAAGGCCTCGTAGCTGGCGTTGAAATACTCCGTCGATGCCGTCGGGCTGGTGCCCGAAGACGTGCCGTAGGCGTTTTCGAGATATTGCGCGCCGACGCTCTCGATGAAGTCCTTGGAGTTCATGCCGTCGTTCAGGAGAAAGGCCTGCTTGCCGCCGCCGGAGATCCAAGCGCGGGCGATCGTCGCGCCATCCACGGGCGTGCTCACGAGATACAGCGCATCCGGTTCGCCGGCCATCGCCGCACTTGCTTCCGAGGCATAGCTCGACTGCTTCTCGTTGTAGGGCGTCGTCGAGGTAATGGTGCCACCCAGCTTTTCATAGGCCGTCTTGAATTCACGCACCATGTTGACGCCAAAGTCGTTGTTGACGTTGATGATCGCGATCGTCTTCAGACCCTGGTCGATCGCATATTTTGCAGCTGCCGTGCCCTGCAACGCGTCCGAGGTGATGGTGCGGAAGAAGACACCGTTGGTCTTGCCGTCGCGACCGAGGGCGGTCAGCGTCGGCGACGACGATGCCGGGGAGACCTGCACGACGCCGGCCGGCGCGGTCACCGAGGTCAGGATCGGGATCGACACGGAGGAAATGATGCCGCCGATGATGACCGGCACCTTCTTGATGTTGACGAGCTGCGTTGCCTGGTCGACGGCGACGTTGCCCTGGCTCTGGCTGTCGCGCGTGTCGGCCACGAGCTTGCAGCCTGCCACGCCGCCGGCGTCGTTGATGTCGCGGAAGGCCATCTCGACGGACTTCGCGCCTGCCTGGCCATACTCTCCGGCCGGGCCCGTCAGCTCCATCACCAGACCGACCGTAATGTCGCAATCGGCGGAACGTGCGGGCGAGGCGGACGCGGCGAGTGTGGTGAACAGCGCGGCAAGCAGATAGGACGATTTCATTTCATTCCCCCTTGTTGAGATTGTATTTCATGATGGACCCGTGGCGCCCCGTGCGATCGCGCTCCAGCGCATAGACATCGCCCTCCAGAGGCACCGCTTCGGCCAGCGTCGCGTCGAGCGCTGCGTGGTCGTTCCCGTCGAGCCTGATATTCGCGATGGCGAGGTTTGCCGGCAAATGGTTCCGGTTGCGGGCGCCGACGATGACGGCGGCGACGGCGGGTTTTGTCAGGAGGGCTGCACTCGCCACGGTCGCGATGTCGGTTCCGTGCCGGTCGGCAATGCGGCGCAACGTGACGAGCAGCGCCTGGAACAGGTCCCAGCCGCCGAAATCGTCGATGATCAGCTTGTACTTTGTCAGCGATCGATTTTCGAGCGGATGCTCCGGTTCCGCCATTCCCAGCCAGCGGTCGCTCAGAAAGCCGCCGGCAACCGTACCATAGCAGAAAAGGGCAAATCCCGCATCGCGCGCCAGCGCGGCCATGCGTTTTTCCGGACGACGGTCGAGCAGTGAATATTGCAGCTGCAGGGAGGCAATGGGAACGCCGGCGTCGATCATGGCCGCGACGTGGTCGGTATCGAAGTTGGTGAGGCTGACTTTTCCGATCTTGCCCGCCTCCGAAAGCTCCCGCAGCCATCCCGCCGTTTCCAGCCAGCCGGGAACGTCGAGCGCCCACCAGTGAAACTGCACGAGATCCAGCGTTTCCAGATGGAGCCGCTTGCGAGACGTGTCGATCACGCTCTCGACATAGGCCTTGTCGATGGTCGGCAGGACCGCCAGATCGGGCACGAATTTGGTATGCACCCGAATGCGCGCCAGCGCTTCAGCACCGCGCAGCCGACCGTAGGCGATGCGGAAGCGACCGATCAGCTCCTCGACGCCGGTGTAGATGTCGGCACAGTCGAATGTCGTGATCCCTGCATCGGCGAAGGCGATCATGTCCTCCACCGCCGTCTCGGCATCAACAGCCCCGTGACCGCCGGCCAGTTGCCAGCCGCCGCGGATGACGCGGGAGATCTCGTAGCCGGGAGAGATAGAAATGCGTTGCATGTCGTGAGGCCTATGTTGCGTCGGTCAAGGGAACGGCCGTCGTTTCGGCATGGCTGAAGCGCCGGTGCCGCAGCCGCGTGATGCGCAGCCGGGTGGAGCAGTGCGGATCTGGACAAGCGATGTCCGCGTCCGTCGTCATCCAGTCGTTGCGGTGCGTCGGACGCTGCTTCGCCGCAAGCAGCGGCAGAACGGACGCGAGCGAATAGATGGAAAAGCCCTGCCCGTCCGGCAGATGCAGCATCTCGCCACGCAGTTCGAAATGGTCTCCGGGCCGCGCGCCACAATAGACGGCGCCGCCCTCGGGAATGATCACGTCGACGCGCAGGTCATAGAGTTCGAAGCCGTCATCGCCTGCCTCAGCCATATCGCACCTCCGCCGTTTCCTGCGCTTCCAGCCGCCCCCGGATGAGATCGAACGAGCGGCTGATGTCGTTCGTGAGCGACTGCAACGCCTTGTCCGCATCGCCGGCTTCGAGGGCCGCGATCAGCGCCCAATGGTGGTCCGTCGCCGCCAGCCCGCCCTGCGCGTCATGTATCTGCGCCGCCTGCCTTATGATGGCGCCCGACTGCAGCCAGAGGCTCTCGACGATCGACAGGAGCACAGGGGAGCGCGCAACGCTGTAGAGGTGGAAATGAAAGCGATAGTTCAGCGCGGACGTGACCTGTCCGATATCGCGGCCGTGTTCCTCGAAGGCAGCATCGCAATCCAGATTTGTCTGCCTGAGGACCGCCAGATCCTCGCGTGTCAGATGCGGCAGCGCGAGCAAGACCATTTGCCCTTCGATGAGGGTTCGGGCGCGGGCGAGATCATCGAGCCGAGAGCGGGTGATCAGCGGCACGCGGACGGAGCGGTTTGGCAGCGACTCCAAAGCCTTCTCCGAGACCAGCCTCCCGAGCGCCTCGCGCACCGGCATGGTGCTCGTCTGAAGACGCTCGGCAAGATCGACGATGCGCAGCACGTCACCGGCATCGAACATGCCGTTGATCAAAGAATGGCGGAGCTTCGCGTAGACGCGATCGTGCATCGTCTCTCGCCCGACCGGAGAGAGCGTCGTCTCATCCGTGCCGGCGTTCGAGGCTTCCGTTTCTTTGCTGTCACGCGCTCGCTTCACGCTCGTCCCCCGCCTGATGAGCTAAGTTTGATCAAACATCATCGATCAAAGCAAGCGTCTTTTGGACGGTGACGTGACCATGGGGTTGATCCATATCGGCTGCTTCTTCGTAACCGGAGCGCAAACCCCTGAATGCCATTTCCGGACGTTCGGGCCCTACACAGGATGGAAGCAAGCCTTGGTCGAGACTGTCACCGTCTGGTTCGACAGCAGCTGTCCTTTATGTCAGCGTGAAATTGCGCTGATGCGACGGCTCGACCGTGCCCATGCCATCCGTTTCGTGGATGCCTGCAGTCCCGACACGTCCTGCCCGATCGACCGAGGCGATCTCCTCGCCCGCTTTCACGCCGAGGAAAACGGCCGGCTGTTATCGGGCGCTGCGGCCTTCGCCGCGATGTGGCGCGCCATCCCCCTGCTGCGGCCACTCGGCATCGTCGCAGGCTGGAAACCGGCGACACCCGTTTTCGAGTTGGCCTATCGCGGCTTCCTTCGGGTTCGTCCGCGTTTGCAGCGTCTGTTTCGACAGGAGGTGGCTGGGCGATGACGCATGGCCCGGCAGTTGCCGTTAGGGACGCCGGCGTTACATCGTCCTTCAGTGTCTGCCTGGATGCGGGGCAGAACGAGCGGCCGGGGAAGATATGAGCGATCTCAAACGTGTGGCGATCATCGGTGCGGGAATGGCGGGCCTGACGCTTGCCCGCGCTCTTGGCGGCCACGCCGCCGTGCGGATCTTTGAAAAGAGCAAGGCCGTCGGAGGCCGGATGGCCACGCGACGGATCGACGATGTTTCCTTCGATCATGGCGCCCAGTACTTTACGATCCGCGACCCGCGTTTTCGCGACATGCTGGACGCGGCCGCCGATGACGGCGTCATGGCGCGATGGGGCGCGGATATTGTCTCCCTGCCGATCCTGTCCTCTGACGACCGTTCCCCGGTCGACACCGCGCGGGAAAAAGAGCCGCGATATGTCGGCACGCCGGATATGACTTCCGTTCCGAGCTGGATGGCACGCACGTGCGATGTCGCCTTCGACACGGAGGTCGCTTCGATCCGCCATCTCGCGGGGGCCTGGGTTCTACAGACGCATGCCGGAGACGTCGGCCCCTTCGACTGGGTGATTGCGACCGCGCCAGCGCCACAGGCGGCCGCCCTGTTGCCGGAGACATTCACGCATCGGAAGGCTGTGCTCGACACCGCGATGAATGCCTGCTTCACCCTGATGGTGACCCTGCGCTCGGGGGCGGATACGCCGTTTGCGGCCGCGCGTCTCGAGGA
The DNA here is from genome assembly GCF_001424065.1 of Rhizobium sp. Leaf384. Taxonomy (GTDB): domain Bacteria; phylum Pseudomonadota; class Alphaproteobacteria; order Rhizobiales; family Rhizobiaceae; genus Ferranicluibacter. Next base: position 139,171 of record NZ_LMQE01000005.1, on the reverse strand, counting down.
TCCGGTGATCAACTGGATCTCCCGCAACGATCGCAAACCCGGACGCGGGGCGCGTCCCTGCCTGGTCGTGAACGCCAGGCCGGACTGGTCGGACGCGCATCTGTCCGATCCGCTCGACATCCTGCGCCAAGACATGCTGGCCGCGCTGCGACGCCACGTGCCGCTCGATGACGACGAGGCGGACAGCGCCATCCTGAAGCGGTGGCGCTACGCCAATGTTGCGCGGCCTGCCGGCCAGCCTTTTCTGCTTGATTCCAGCCAGCGTCTCGCCTGTTGCGGCGACTGGTGCATCGCGGGCCGCGTCGAAGCCGCCTTCCAGAGTGCGACCCGGCTGGCGGATGCGCTCGTCCCGCTGTTGAAAGAACCCGCCGAATGAGCCCCCTGTCGAAAACAACGTCTACCGTGCTGACCTATGCCGGTGCCCTGCCGTTCTGGCTCCTGCTCATGGCACCCCAGACGCTCTTCGGCGTCGACACGACAGAGGCATATCTTGCCTATGGCGCTGTTATTTCGGCGTTCATGGCCGGAACGCTCTGGGGCGTGGCGCAGATGGGCAAAGCCGGCATCGCCACCATCGTCGCCAGCAATGTCCTGGCCCTTTTGTCCTTCGCCACGCTGCTCCTGCAGCCGCCGGCGCTGGCCGCCGGCATCCAGCTGGTGGTCTTCGGCATGCTTCTTCTCGCCGACCGGATCGTCTTTGCGGGAGATGCAGAGCGTCGGTGGTATCTTCGTCTTCGCACAGGCGTCACCGTCGTCGTCGCGCTCGCCTATGTTGCGATGCTCTACCGACTGGCTTAGACCGGCACCAGACACCGACAGGAGCGAGAAACATGCTGCTACTCAACAAGCCGCGGGGAACGGGCCCCTACCCCGACCGGGACATCGCCTGTCAGGAAGCCGTCGAGCAAACCTTCCTCGACATCGCCAAGGGCCTGACGCCCGAGAACATTGTCGAGACCGCTTCCGGCCGCCTGCCGCCGCCGCTCCAGCGCCTTGCGAAAGAGGCTGAAAAGGTCGGCTGGGGTCTCGAAGAAGCGGAGGTCGCGATCAGCGAGCTCGCGCAGAACCTTCTGGACGACATGTCGGCCATGTAGGCCGGCTGCCTCAGACCGGAGATCCGCCGTCGAACGCGTCGACGGCGGCAATGACGCCGCGAAGCTCGGCCAGGCCCTTCAGGCGTCCGATGCAGGAATAGCCGGGATTGACGGTTTTCGTCTGATCGTCGATCAAGAGGTGGCCGTGATCGGGGCGGAAGGGGATGACCCTGTCGGACCGCCCCGCCGTGTCGCGCCGTCGCTCTTCGCGCCGCAGAACCGTCGTCAACGCGACCATGTCGACATCGCCGTCGAGGTGATCCGATTCCGTGAACGAGCCATCCGCCTCCTTGCGCACATTGCGAAGGTGGACGAAGTGGATCCGCTCGGCAAACCGCTTCGCCATGTCCGTCAGGTCGTTGTCGGGCCGTGATCCATAGGATCCGGCACACAAGGTCAGTCCGTTGGCCTCGTCGTCGACGCTTTCGAGAAGGGCCGCGATATCGTCAGCCGTGGAAACGACCCGCGGCAGGCCGAACAGCGAGAACGGCGGATCGTCGGGATGGATCGCTAGACGAACCCCGTGCTCGGCTGCCACGGGCACGACCTCTTGAAGGAAGGCAATGAGATTGGCCCGCATGTCCGCCGAGGATATCTCGTCGAAGCTTGCGATCTGGGCGCGGATGCCGTCGCGTGTGTGCGTATCCTCCTTGCCCGGAAGGCCGGCGATGATGTTGGTCTCAAGTCGCAGCAGGGCCTCCTCGGACAGAGCCTCGAAACGCCTGCGCGCCGTTTCCACGAGGTCGGGCTGGTAGCTTTCCTCGGCGCCGCGGCGCTTCAGCACGAACAGATCGTAGGCAGCGAAATCAGCCATGTCGAACCGCAGGGCGAGCCCCCCGGTTGCGGTGGGATATCGCAGATCCGTGCGTGTCCAGTCGACCACAGGCATGAAGTTGTAGCACACCACGGGAATGCCGGCCCGGCCAAGGTTGGCAAGGCTGACCTTCCAACGGTCGATGAAATCGCGGCATTGCCCGTTGCGCAGCTTGATCGCCGAATGGACCGGAATGGACTCGCAGACCGACCAGACCATGCCTGCACGCTCGATGGCCGCCTTTCGCTCCAGAACGTCGTCGAGGGTCCAGGCGCGACCGTCATAGACGTGGTGCAGCGCCGTGACGATGCCATGGGCACCGGCTTGGCGTGCATGCGACAGGGTCACAGGGTCATTCTCGCCAAACCATCTCCAACTTTCCAGCATTGACGTCCTCTCGATTTAATGTAGGACAATAAACGCATCTGACGTTGTTTTGCGCAAGCGAAAAGCCTTTAGACCTTGAAATGCCCAACATAATGTTGAGACCTCGCAAATGCCGGCACGAATGAACACGGCCTCGGACCTGCCGGACACCAAGGCGTCGGCGGTGGACGAGGTGGTGATGCAGATCCGGGCCATGATCCGGGACCGCCACATGGGCATCGGGGATGTTCTGCCGGGCGAGGTCGAGCTTGCCGAGATGTTTGCAACCAGTCGCGGGACGATCCGCGAGGCCATCCGCACGCTGAAAGCCTATGGCATTGCCGAGTCCCGCCAGAAACTCGGCGCGGTGCTGACCGACGGGCACAACACCGCGATGCAGGATCTCTTCGCGTTCGCCATGGAGGTTTCAACGGATGCGTTCCAGGACATCCAGGGCTTCAGACGCCTCACCGAAATGAACCTCTTCGATCTCCTGGTGGCGCATCTGGATGCCGAAACCTTGGCAAGGCTGGACGCCATCAATGCCGCCATTCCCGCGGCGACAAGCGCCGACGAAGCCTCGGAACGCGATTTCGCCTTCCATATGGCGCTCGTCAGCGCTGCCGGCAATCGCACGCTGACACAGACATATGGCATGCTCCAGCCTGTCATCCGCCGATTGATGATGGCGGGCAAGACCAAGCGTTCCACGCTGGACCATGTCTTTGCCGAACATCAGGCGATCGTGGAGGCGTTGCGCAGCCACGACCGGATCGGCTTTGCCTATCATATGGATCGGCATCTGAGCGCAGGGCTCGTCTTCATGCCCGACGCCCGGATTCCCGGGTCGAGACAGTCAGAGGAGATGGGCCGTGCGTGAGGAGAAGCGCGAATTGGCGCAGAAGATCGCCGTCGTCACCGGCACCACGGGCATCGGGCGGGCAGTCGCCCTCACGCTCGCCGAAAGCGGTGCGACCGTGTTCGCGCTCGGCATCGACCAGGCGGCCAACGCGGCGCTGCGCGAGATCGCAACGGCGCGCGGCCTTGCCGTGTCCGTGCTCGACGTCGATGTCTCCATTCCCACGGCGGTCCAGGCGGCCATCGCTACCGCGGCGGCACCCGCCGGGGGTCTCGACATCATCGTCAACGCCGCTGCGATCCACCCCTATGGCGACGCCACACAGACGTCGTTCGAGACGTTTCTGCGCTGCATGGCGGTCAATGTCGGCTCCATCCACTTGACGGCCCAGTTTGGCGTTCCCGAAATGCGCAGGCGCGGCGGCGGCGTGATCGTGAACCTGTCGAGCGTGCAGGGCCACGCCTGCCAGAGCGGCGTCTCGGCCTATGTCGCCTCCAAGGGTGCCATTCATGCGATGACACGCGCTATGGCGCTCGATTTTGCGGCCGACCATATCCGGGTCGTGTCGATCAGCCCGGGGTCCGTCCGCTCGCCCATCCTGGAACTGGCCGCTCGCACCTTCGAGGGTCCGGAAGCGGATATCGAAGAGGTCTTCCGGCGGTTCGGCGCCGCGCATCCGATCGGGCGGATCGGTGAGCCGGAGGAGGTTGCCGATCTCGTGGCGTTCCTCGTCTCCGACAAGGCCGCCTTCATCACAGGCTCAGACCATCGGATCGACGGCGGCCTCACCGCCGGCATCGGCGTGCGATAAGATTTCAGGGAGAACGCCATGACGGACAAGCTGCTGCGAAGCATCATCAACCGCTCTCTGCGCGAGGCCGAGCTCTTCATGGCCTCCCATGGATATGTGCTGCCCCCCTTCGCCAATTGGACCCCGGCCGAGATGCATAGACGCCGGGGCGAGATCGGCAACATTATCGATGCGAACCTCGGCTGGGACATCACCGATTTCGGCCTCGGCGATTTCGAGCGCACAGGGCTTCTCCTGTTCACCGCCCGGAACGGACGCCTTGCCGACCTGAAGCGCGGCGGCGGCATGCTCTATGCCGAAAAGGCCATGATCTCGCGAGAAGGCCAGATCACGCCGAGCCACACCCACCTCCTGAAGACGGAGGACATCATCAATCGCGGCGGAGGAACCCTGGTGGTCGAACTCTTCGGCGACACCGAGGGAGCCTGCAACCGGAGCAAGGGAACGACCGTGCTGTGCGATGGCATCGAGCGCGTGCTGCCGCCCGGCGCACGGCTCACCCTCAAGCCGGGTGAAAGCGTTACGCTCCGACCGGGCGACTGGCACGCGTTCTGGGCGGAAAGGGCCGACGTTTTCGTCGCAGAGGTCTCGACCGTCAACGACGATGCGGCCGACAACATGTTCGAGAACCCCGCCGTCACCCGCTTCTCCGGGATCGAGGAGGACGAGCCCCCGGCCCGCCTGCTTGTGTCCGACTACGCAACCTGGCTTTCCTGAAAGCGAAAAGGAGGGGCACCATGAAAGCGCTGTTTCTCGACGCCGTCGGACAATTCGCCCTGCGGGACACCTCCATGCCCGAGCCGGGTCCGCACGACCTGCTCGTGCGCGTGGAAGCGTGCGGCATTTGCGGCACGGACCGGCATCTCTTTCTGGGAGAGTTCCCCGCAAAGCCACCGGTCACGCTCGGGCACGAGTTTTCCGGGATCATCGAAGCCGTCGGCGCGCGCGTCTCCGGTTTTGCGCCGGGCATGCGCGTGACCGGCGATCCGAACATTGCCTGCGGTCGCTGTCCGGAGTGCCACCGGGGCCGCGTCAATCTCTGCCATCATCTCCAGGCGATCGGCATTCATCGCAATGGCGGCTTTGCCGACTACGTCCTCCTGCCGGAGACACAGGCGTTCGCCCTGCCCCCGTCGCTCGATCCGCTCCACGGCGCCTTCTGCGAACCTCTCGCCTGCTGCCTGCACGGCGTCGATCTTGCGGAGATCAAGCCGGGCGCCTCCGTCATCGTCATCGGCGGGGGCGTCATCGGGCTGCTCGTCGTGCAGCTCGCGCGTTTAGCCGGCGCAACCGAGGTTGTCCTCCTGACGCGCAGCGAAAGCAAGCGCAGGCTGGCCGAGGGTCTCGGCGCAACCGCAACGCTCGATCCTTCCGGCTGCAATGTGGTCGAAAGCGCCGTCGGGCCTCATGGCGCGATACCGGGAGGCGCGGATGTCGTCTTCGAATGCGCCGGGCTTCCCGAGACCGTCGAGCAGGCACCTCACCTCGCGCGACGCGGCGGCACGGTCATCATCCTCGGCGTTCTCCCGCAGGGTGTGACGGTCGCGCTCTCGCCGTTCGACCTCTTGTTCCGGGAGATCAAGCTGATCCCCTCATTCCTCAACCCCTTTACCCATGCCCGGGCCGCAGCGCTGATCGCCGCGGGCACGATCCAGGTCGCACCCCTTGTCAGCCGGACGATCCGTCTCGATGAAGCGGCTGACGCCATCTCCCATCCTGCCGGAAGCGGCGAGATACGGGTTCTCGTCGTCCCCTGAGCGTCGGCATCGTCGCGGATGTCCTCAGGATCGGTGGAACCGCCGCTTCAGAAAGCGCGACGTCTTGTAAGTCACCCCGGCCGGCCGCTCGGGATCGGTGATATCGGACTCCGCCATCAGCTCCTCGGCCGTCGTCAACTCCCGCATCGCAACCGGCACGAGACGGCGTCCTCTCTCGGGTGTCAGCCGCTCGATGGCCTTGACCAGCGAGCCGTGCTCGACGATGGCCTCAGCCACCTCTTGCGCCGTCCGTCCAAGATGTTCCCCGATCAGCGCATCGCGACGGGTCGCAATCGTCTGCGCCGTTTCAGGCTCGTTTTCCCGCGCCTCGATCAGCACGTCGCATTCCGTGTCGTAGCCCATCGATCGGTTGTTGAGATTGGCGGAGCCGAGCTTCAGGATCCGGTCGTCGGCAATCATGATCTTGGCGTGGACATAGATAGGCGTACCCGCATCATTGACCGGATAAAGAAGCCGGAACCGGTCGAACCTGTCGGCATCCCGCACATGCTTCATCAGCCGAATGCGGGCGGAATCCATGACCTGCGCCTCGAGCCAGCCGTTTGCCCCTTGCGGATTGATGACGACGACCTCGGGTCCCTCCGGCTCCGCAAGGCGATCGGCGAGCGCGTCGGCGATCCGTCGCGAGGCGAAGTATTGGCTTTCGATATAGAGCGTCTTTCGCGCGGCAGCGATGATCGCAAGTGTCGCCGTCTCGATCTCGACGACCTGCCGGCGCCGGTCGTACTCCGGCAGGGTGCGCGCGATGCCGAGATCGATATTGCGGAAATCCACGGCGAGATCGTCCGGCCAGGGGTTTGATCCGCTCTCCACGGGTGCGAGCGTCTCCCCCGTGGCCTCGAGCCAGCGGGAACGCGCGAGTTCGGCCAGGGCAGCCGCCGCTTTACCCGAAAAGCACGTGGTCGCGTCGTGCCAGGGATCCTGCGCGAACCCCAGCGGCGAGCGGCGGCGCTTGTCCTTTTCGAGGTGATCCGTCGTATCCCACCGCCCGACCGTCATGTCGATCCCGCCGCAGAAGGCAACGGCGTCGTCGATGATGAGGAGCTTCATGTGATGGGCCGACATGGCCGGGTGAGCGCTGTCGAGCTTCAGGCTGACGCGATCCGAAAACAGCCAGCCGAGCATATAGACCGGCGTCTCGCCGCGGACGAGCGAGGCGAACAGGCCCATATCCCATTTCAGAATACGGATGTTCAGCGCATCGTTTCTCTTGGCGAGCCAATTGAAAAACCGACCGAGCTTGTCGGGCGTTCCGTCCGTGCTCTTGCCCGGCACCAGATCGATGCGCGTGTCGAAATCCCAGCCGATCAGCACGATCGATGTCTTCGCCTTCAACATCGCCTGCCGCGCATGGCGGAAGAAGGCCTCGGCATCGACGATGACCGAAAGCCGATCCGCCCGCGCGATCCGCCAGCAGGTTTCTCCCTCTGCCAGTATCGTGTCCATCACCCCTCGCTTCCGTCAACGTTCCGCAGCACAAGATAGGGCCTGTTCAACGCCCGGCCATCTCCCGATGCCACGGAAGTTCGCGTGACCGACCTTGCCGCGTTGATCTGCAGCGCTTGATGGTCGAGGATGCGTCGAACGCAATGCCGGAGACATGGAATGGTGATGGTGCAGGACAAAACGGACGAGATCCAACAGCGGATGACGATCCTTGGCGAGCTCGATATTGCGTCCTTTCTCCCCTGGATCCATCGGCATGCGGCAAAGCTCGGACTAGGCCAGACGGTCGCCCACGCCGACGACGCACGGATCGAACTCGACCTGCGCGGCCCCGAGGCCCTGATCGACATGATGGAGATCGGCTGCCTGCTCGGGCCGATCGATGTCTGGGTCGAAACGATTGCCCGCGCACCGTGTAACGCCCAGTTTCCCAACGCAAAAACAACAGTTTGATGGGAATGACGAGAAACCTGTTGCCCGTTATTTGATCATGATTGCCAATGCGTTTTTTCTATGCAAACGTAAGCCCAACGGAGCTGAGAGTCCGGCGGTCTGCTCGTTCTCTCTCCTCGACAAACTTGGACCTTCCCGGGAATTTGACGCATGCGCTCCGATACGACAGGCTTTTGGACGCCAGTCGCCCTTTCTGCCGACGTCCTGGCCGGAACTGTCATCCCGGCACGCGTTTCCGCAGGAATCATTGCCCTCTGGCGCAGTCAATCCGGACACGTCGCAGCCTCCGCAGATCGCTGTCCTCATCGCGGCATGAGCCTCTCGCACGGTTTCGTGCGCGGTGAGGCCCTCTCCTGCATCTACCACGGCTGGAGCTATGGGCAGGACGGGCGCTGCGTCCGCATTCCCGCGCATCCGGGCCTGACGCCCCCGGAGACCATCCGTGTCACGACCTATGCGGTCCGCGAGAGCGATGGCATCGTATGGGTCGCGGAAGGCACGCCGGCGTCCGATCCGCCGTCGCTTGCCGGATGGATCCCGCTGCGGACCCTGACCGTCGAGGCCGACCGTGAGGCGATCGAGACGGCGGCGGGCGCTTCGGCCAGTGCGGACGGCTTGCTCGAGACGACCCGCGCCGACGAGCGGCTCTGCCTCCTGCTCTCCCCGTCGCAGCAGGTTCGCACCGGGATGCAGACCGTGACCCACGTGCTTGTCGCAGACGGGTGCTTGCCGCCTGTGCGCATTGCGGCGTCGAGGAGTGCCGAGAGGCTGCGGCGCATGGCGGAGACCGCCGCCGAGAAAGGACGCTTGCCATGACGGACGATACCGCCTCCGCTCAGGCCATGACCGACGAATGGTATCCGGTCGGCCTCATCAGCCAGCTCGACAAGACCGGAAGGCAAACCGCCCTGATGGGCGAGCCGATCGTCGTCGCTCACGATGCCGATGGCCAGGCGCTCGTGACGGGCCATAACGGCCGGCGTCTCCCGGTCAAGCTGCGCTACGGGCATGTCTGGTCGTCGCTGGGCACGCCGAAAAAGGATATTTTCGCGATCCCCGAGGCCGATCAGCCCGGTCGCCGCTTCGTGGATGTCGGCGTGGTGCGCGTGCGGTGCTCGCCGCTGCGTGCCGTCGAGAATTTCCTCGATATCGCGCATTTCCCGTTCGTCCACACCGATGTGCTCGGCGCCGAACCGCACACCGAGGTCTTGAACTACACGGCGGAAATCCGTCCGGATGTGGACGAGGTCTGGGCCACGGAGGTCAAGTTCTACCAGCCGCAGGCGTCGAAGTCCGCCAGCGGCGGCATCACGACGGAGTACATGTATCGTGTTCCTGCGCCCACCTGCTCGGTGCTCTACAAGACCTGTCCGCCGCGGCCGACCGAGTGGGATGTGATCACGCTTTTCGTCCAGCCGCTGGCCGAGGATCTGTGCGACGTCTGGCCGTGGATGGCGCTGTTCGACGACGAGACGGCCATGACCGATCTCATTCACTTCCAGCAGATGATCTTTCTTCAGGACCGCTCGATCCTCGAAAACCAGGTCCCCCGTCTGCTGCCGCTTGATCCGGGCATGGAGATTCCGACACGCGCGGACTTAACGTCGATTGCCTATCGGCGCTGGCTGAAGCGGCACAACTATACCTATGGCGCACAGCTGGTGGCGCGATGATGAGACTGTACGACTACGTCCTTTCGCCGAGCTGCTACAAAGTTCGCCTGATGGCGGCGCTTGCCGGCGTGTCGCTGGAGTTGAGACCCGTCGACTTCCACCCCGGAGCGGAGCATCGGGGACCGGAGCTGTTGTCGCTCAACCCGGCCGGCTCGCTTCCCATCCTCGTCGACGGCGACCTCGTCCTGACGGAATCCTCGGCGATCCTCGTCTATCTCGCGGGCAAGGCCGCGTCGCAATGGCTCGGACGCGCGTCGCCGGTCGATGCCGCGCGCGAGCAGCAGTGGCTGTCTTTCTCGAGCCGGCTGACGACATCGCTCGGGTCGGCGCGTCTGCACGAGATGTTGCTGCGTCCCGGCGACATCGGCGCCCTGCAGGCGGCGGGCATCGCCGCGCTTCGCGAGCTGGAAGCCGGGCTCGTCGAGCAGCGCCTGCAAGGCCGGGCGTTCCTTGTGGCCAATGCGCCGACGGTCGCCGATATCGCGTGTTTTCCGTATGTCGCCCTGGCACCGGACGGCGGCATCTCGCTCGACCCCTACCCCGCGATCCGCCTCTGGTCGCGCGCTCTTCGCGCGCTTCCCGGCTTCATCGAGATGCCCGGGATTCACCGCCTGCACGAGCTGAAACCCGAACCTCTTCTCGAACCGGGCGTGGTCTGACATGAGCGGCTATCTCCTCGCGAACTGTGCAGCCGTGATCGTCGACGAGGGCGATGGACTACGTGTGCGTCGCAATGTCGACCTGCTGACGGTGGGGTCCGCCATTTCCGCGATTGGCGTCGATATCGCGCGCGATGCCCTGCCCGCGGGCACCGAGGTTCAGGATGCCAGTGGCTGGTTCGTCTATCCCGGCCTCGTCAACACGCATCACCATTTCTTCCAGTGCTTCGTGCGCAATCGGGCCGATCTCGACTGGACGAAACTGTCGGTGATCGAATGGCTCGATCGCATCTATCCGATCTTCTCGCAGCTTACCGAGGAATGCTTCTACCAGTCGTCGCTGACCGCCATGGCCGAACTGATCAAGCACGGCTGCACCACCGCTTTCGACCACCAGTACAATTTTCCGCGACACGCCGGAACGCAGCTGATCGACCGCCAGTTCGAGGCCGCCGACCTCCTCGGCATGCGGTTCCATGCGGGACGCGGCGGCAACACGCTGCCGAAATCCGAGGGGTCGACCATTCCCGACGAGATGCTGGAGACGACCGATGCGTTCATCGCCGACTGCGCCCGCCTGATCGATCGCTATCACGATGCCCGCCCCTTCAGCATGCGCCAGGTCGTCGTTGCACCCTGCCAGCCAGTCAACTGCTATCGCGAGACCTTTGCGGAGTCCGTGTCTCTAGCGCGTGATCGCGGCGTGATGCTGCACACGCATGTCGGCGAGGGCGAAAGCCCGGTCATGCAAGCCCGCCACGGCCGCCGCACCGTCGACTATCTGGAAGAGCTCGGCTTTGCCGGGCCGGACACCTTCTACGCCCATTGCTGGGAGCTGACGCACGACGAACTGCGGACGATGGCGCGAAGCGGCACGGGCGTCTCGCACTGCCCGGAGCCCGTCTACCTCGTGGGCGCCGAGGTGACAGACCTTCCCGCCATGTCCGCCTTTGGACTGCGCCTCGGGCTCGGCTGCGATGGCGCCGCCTCGAACGACAATTCCAACCTGATGCACTGCCTGCACTCGGCCTACATGCTCCAGTGCCTCGTCTCCTCCCGCCGTACGCATCCGGTACCCCCGCCGGTCGATTTCCTGCGCTACGGGACGAGCGGCGGCGCGAGCCTGCTCGGCCGCAGCGACATCGGACGTCTTGCGCCCGGCATGGCTGCGGACCTCTTCGCCATCGACACGCGGCGCATGGACTATGTCGGCACCCGCCACGATCCCTTAAGCCTGATTGCGCGCGTCGGCATCGGTGCGCCGGTGGACATGACCATGATCAACGGCCGGATTGTCTGGCAGAACGGCGAATTTCCGGGTCTGGACGAAGCGCAGATGGCCGCCGATGCCGAAGCCGCACTGGCAAACGTTGCATTCTAAGACAATAACAACACAGGGAACCGAACTCATGAACACCGATCTGACACGCCGACACCTGATGAAAGCCGCCGCAGCGACGGGCCTTGTCGGCGCGCTGGGCAGCCACCTTGCCATGGCCGCCGACGAACCCTTGGGCATCGCCCTGGTCATCCCGTCGCCGATCGGTGATGTGGGCTGGGGGCACGCTCTGGCGGCCGGGCTCGAGCCGATCAAGGCCGCCTACGGCGACAAGGTAAAGGTCACGATCCTCGAGAACATCGCCGAAGGACCCGATGCCGACCGCATCATGACGAAAACCGTTGCGGACGGAAACAAGGTGCTGATCGCCGGCTCCTTCGGATACCAGAACGGCGCGCTGCAGATCGCCCGGCGCGATCCCGGGGTGACCGTGCTGCATGCTTCCGGCTTTCAGGTTGCACCGAACTTCTCACCCTTTGCCGCCAAATATTTCCAGGGCACCTACCTGCTCGGCATGGCCGCGGCCGCCCTTTCCAAGACGGGCAAGCTCGGCTCGGTCTCGGCTTTCGCCATTCCCGAGCTGATCACCTCGATCAACGCCTTCACGCTCGGTGCACAGGCCGTCAATCCAGCGATCGAAGTCTCCGTGGTCTGGGTGAACTCCTGGTTCGATCCGGCCAAGGAGCAGGAGGCCGCCAAGGCGCTGATCGCACAGAAATGCGACGTGATCTTCTCCAATGCGCAGGACACGCCCTCGGTGGTGGCCGCCTGCGAGGAGGCCGGAATCTACGCCTTCAACCTGAATTCCTCGATGAAGAAATATGCCGAAAAGACGTATCTCGGCTGCGTGTCGACCGACTGGTCGCCCTTCTTCAAAGCCTCCGTCGAGGCCCATCTCGCCGGCACGTTCAAAGGTGCGAACGCATTTCTCGGCGTTGCGGAAAAGGTCGTGGAGGTTGTCGACTGGAACCCCGCCATCCCGGCCGACACGATGACCAGGATCAAGGATATCGAGGGACAGATTGCCGCCGGCAGTTTCTCGCCCTTCACAGGCCCGATCACCAAGGCCGACGGCAGCGAAGGCGTGGCGGCCGGCGTCACGCTGGCGGATCCGGAGATCATTGCGATGAACTGGCACGTCAAGGGTGTCGTCACGCCTTTGCCCAAGTAAGTCATGCGCGCCCCGCTCCTGTCGCTTCGCGGCATCTCGAAAAGCTATGGTCCGATCAAGGCCAATCAGGACATCGACCTGGATGTCGGCGAGAGCTCGATTCATGCGATCCTCGGCGAGAACGGGGCTGGCAAATCGACGCTGATGAAGCTGATCTACGGCGTCGAAACGCCAGATGGCGGAACCGCCGTCTGGCAGGGCGCGCCCCTGACCCTCGCGTCCCCTGCCGACGCGCGGCGCCAGGGGATCGGCATGGTCTTCCAGCACTTTTCCCTGTTCGAGACCCTGACGGTCCTCGACAACATCCGCCTCGTCGTGCCGGGCCGCAAGGCGGCGCTCGTCGCGCGTGTCCGCGACATCGGGCGCAGCTTCGGGATCGAGGTGGACCCCTTCGCCCAGGTCCATGCGCTTTCCGTCGGCGAACGGCAGCGGGTAGAGATCATCCGGTGCCTGATGACGGAGCCGAAGCTCCTGATTCTCGATGAACCCACCTCCGTTTTGCCGCCGCAGCTTGTCGAGACGCTGTTCGAGACGCTCCGGCGCCTGCGCGACGGTGGCGTTTCGATCCTGTTCATCTCTCACAAGCTGGAAGAGATCCGCGCGATCTGCGACCGGGCAACCATCTTGCGCGGCGGGCGGGTCACGGGGCATGTCGATCCGCGCGACCACAACGCGCAGGATCTCGCCCGGATGATGATCGGCCGCGACATGCCGGAGCCGATCCCCGCCATCCCCCTCGCCGAGGGTGAAAAACGGCTGGAAATCATTGGTCTCGACCATACGCCGGACGATCCGTTCGCCGTCCCGCTGTCGAAGATCACGATGTCTGTCCGCGCCGGCGAAATTCTCGGCATTGCCGGCATCTCCGGCAACGGCCAGCGGGAACTGGCCAGTCTCATCTCCGGCGAAACAACGCTGGGACGCGAACATCCGGACCGCATCTTCATGATGGGCCGGGATGTCGGGCGGCTGCGTCCGGCGAAGCGCCGCGCCCTCGGTTTTGCTTTCGTGCCGGAAGACCGTCTCGGTCGTGGCGCGGTGCCGGAAATGTCGCTGGTGCTCAACGGCCTTCTGACGGCGCATCCGCAGAACCTCCTCAAGCGCGGCCTCATCGATCGAACGCAGGCACTGGCTTTCACGACCGACTGCATCCGTGACTTCGACGTGCGCGCGCAGGGACCCGAGAGCGAAGCCGGCTCCCTTTCGGGCGGCAATCTTCAGAAATTCATTGTCGGCCGGGAGATCATGCTGGCGCCGAAGCTGCTCTTCCTCGCGCAGCCGACATGGGGCGTCGATATCGGCGCGGCCTCCGCCATCCGGCAACGGCTCATCGCGCTTCGCAATGCCGGCATGGCCATCCTCGTCGTTTCCGAGGAGCTCGAGGAACTCTTCGAACTCTGCGACACGATCCAGGTCCTGCACCACGGGACGCTGAGCCCGCCGCTTGCGACCCGGGACACGCTGCCGGAGGACATCGGCCGCTACATGATCGGCGCACAGGCGCAGGCAGGAGATATCACGGCATGACGGGATCGGCGCTTTCCATCGTTCCGTCTCTGGTGCGCCGCGATCGCGCATCGCTTGCGGCGACCCTCATCGCGCCGCCGGTCGCGCTCGCCGTGGCCATCCTCCTCAATCTGCTCCTCGCCATGGCGATCGGTCGCAGTCCGTCGGCCGTGCTGCATGCGATGCTGCTCGAACCCTTCCTGTCCTGGGCCTCGTTCTCCGAGGTGCTGCTGAAGACCGGCCCGCTGTTGCTGATTGCCCAGGGGCTGGCGATCGGCTTTCGCGCGCGAGTGTTCAATATCGGCGCAGAAGGACAGTTCGTGCTCGGCGCCATCTTCGCCTCCGCCATCCCGGTCTGGTTTCCCCAGGCGACAGGCGGCTGGATCTGGCCTTTGATGCTGCTGCTCGGGGCGATCGGCGGCGCGCTCTGGGCCAGCATCACGGCGTTCTGGCGGGTGCGGCTCAATGCGAACGAGATCCTGGTGTCCCTGATGCTGAGCCTGGTCGCGGTCCAGCTGCTCTATTTCCTCCTCCTCGGACCATGGAAAGATCCGAACGGCTTCAATTTTCCGCAGTCGGTGCTGTTTCAGGTCGATGCGATGGTGCCGACGCTGATCCCGGGAACCCGGGTCAACGTCTCCCTCCTCCTCGCCGTCGCCGCATCCCTCGCCGCCTGGGTGTTCATGCAGAAAAGCTTTCTCGGTTATACGCTGCAGGTGGGTGGCATGGCGCCGCGTGCGGCGAGCTATGCCGGCTTCAACGAAAGCCGCGCCATCTGGCTGTCTCTTCTGATCGGCGGCTTTGCCGCAGGTCTTGCCGGCGCCGCCGAGGTCGCCGGGCCGCTCGGCCAGCTGCAGCGCTCCATTCCGACGGGCTACGGTTATGCGGCGATCATCGTCGCCTATCTCGGGGGTCTCCATCCCCTCGGCATCGTTCTCTCGTCGCTGGTCATGGCGGTGATCTATATCGGCGGAGACAATGCGATGGTATCCGCCAACCTGCCGATTGCCGTGGTGCGCGTCTTCCAGGGGATTCTGCTCCTCTCCTATCTCATCGCCGTCGCCTTCGTGCGCTACCGTCTCGCCTGGCCGACGGCCGCAAGGAGCCCGACATGAACGCGATCGAATTCATCCTGGCCGGGATGCTGGCCGCCGCCACGCCGTTCCTGCTCGCAGCCCTCGGCGAGATGGTGGTCGAGCGTGCCGGCGTTCTCAATCTCGGGGTGGAAGGCCTCATGGCACTCGGTGCCGTCATTGCCTTTATCACCGTCTATCACGGTGGCGGCCACCTTCTGGGGTTTCTCGCAGCGGGCGCTGCGGGCACCCTCCTTTCGCTCGTGTTCGCCTTCGTCGCGCTCGGCTTTCGGGCCAATCAGGTCGCAACCGGTCTTGCCATCGGCATTCTCGGCCAGGGCCTCTCAGCGCTGTTCGGCAAGTCCTATGAGAGCCTGACGGTCAAGGGCCTGCCGAAGCTTTCCGTGCCCGGCCTTTCCGAGCTGCCAGTCATCGGCGGTCTGTTCGTGCAGGATGTCGTGGTCTGGCTGTCCCTTGGCGCAACGCTTGCGATCTGGGCCACGTTCACCTTCACGCGGGTCGGCCTCGTCCTTCGTGCGGTCGGAGAAAATCCGAAGGCGGCCCATGCGATCGGCTATCCCGTGATCGCCGTGCGGGTCGCGGCGATCGCGTTCGGCGGCATGATGGCGGGGTTTGCCGGAGCTTACGCGGCGGCCGTCTACACGCCGCTCTGGGCGGACGGCATGATTGCCGGGCGTGGCTGGATCGCGATCGCACTTGTCGTTTTCGGCACCTGGCTCACCGGTCGCATCTTCCTTGGCGCCTGCCTCTTCGGCGCCGTGTCGCTGATGTCGCTCGCAGCGCAGGCCGGCGGGCTCGACCTGCCTTCGCAGCTTCTGTCGAGCCTTCCCTATCTCGTCACCATCATCGTTCTCGGCATCATCTCCGCCGACCGGCGCCTCCTCAAGCTTAATGGCGTCGCATCGCTTGGCGAGCCGTTCGAGCGATAGCCCCCGGCCCCGGCATCCCGCGACGTCAGGGCCTCTCGGCGGTTCGCGCCGTCATCGGGGCTTTGGGCTTCACGCCCCAGAGGTTTCCCACTCCCGGAGCAGCGTTTCGCTGTCCGTCACGACGCCGAGATGCAGCGAGATCATGGCGAGAGCTGCCTTTTCCAGAGGCTCGTCGGTTCCGCGCACCAGATCGTCGAGAACCGTGACGCGGTACCCAAGATTGGAGGCGTCGAAGGCGGTGTTCAAGACGCAGCAATCCGCCATGCATCCGGTGAGGACGACCCGGCGGGCTCCCATGTTTCTCAGGAGAAAGTCCAGATCCGTCGGATAGAAGGCCGAGAGCCGTTTCTTGCCGTCGACGATCATGTCGGACGGCTCCACACGCGTGGCGAACTCCGTCCAGCGGCTGCCTGCAAGAGCATGCGCGTCGGCATTCGGGATGTCGCCGACAAAGAGCGGGAATGTCATGCGCCACGCGGCAGGGATCCCCTTGACATCGTCCACGCCTCCAGGCCGCAGGGTGCTGCGCACGTGGATGATCGGCACCCCGAGTTCACGGGCACGGTCATGGAAGCGATCGACACCCTCGACGATCTGGCGAGCCCGAGGCGCGGGACAGGGACAGTCCGGATCTTCCGACAGATGGCCCTGATGGAGGTCGATGCTGATCGCGACCGTATCCTCACGCCTTGTGAATTCCCGGAAATGGTCGGGTAGCTCGACGGGTTCGCCATAGACGCGTGCCTTCATGATATCTCTCTATCGTTCTTGAGAGCCCGGGAGCCGCGTCAGCGGCGCTCCTCGCGTACGTAGGGCTGGCCGAGCGCGCCGGGTTCGTCGCTCGGCCCGTTCAGGTGCCGGATGGACACCCAGATCATGACGCCGAGCGTGGCGAGATACGGCGTGGTCATCAGGAGATATTGCGGGAGGACGATGCCGGCGGCGGCAAGCTTGGGGATGACCGCCTGGATGGAGCCGAACAGGAGGGCCCCTGCGGCCGCCCGCCACGGATTCCAGCGCGCAAAGATGACCAGCGCAATGGCGATCCAGCCACGACCGGACGTCATGTCGTCGATCCAGACCTTGACGTTCGCGACGGCGATGTAGGCTCCGGCAAGACCGACCAGGGCGCTGCCCGCCGTGACGGCGAGAAAGCGCGTCATCGATACGGAGACGCCCATGGCGTCGGCCGCTTCCGGGCTTTCTCCGACGGCGCGGAGGCGCAGGCCGAGCCGCGTCCGCTGCAGGAGATAGGACACGCCGAAGACAATCGGGATCATCAGATAGACAATCACGTCCTGGCGAAAGAGGATCGGCCCGATCACGGGGATATCAGCGAGCACCCCAAGGGAAACCGGACCGAGACCGGAGAACGCCTTGCTGGTCCAGCCAAACAGATTGCCGAGAAGGCTCGTCAGCCCCTGGCAGAAGAAGACGATGACGAGACCGGCGATGACCTGATTGACCCGGAGCACGATGACCAGGAACGAGAAGAGCACCGACACGGCGGCTGCCGCCAGCATCCCGGCCATCATCGCCACCAGCGGATCCGGCCTGAACGTCAGGAGAACGGCCACGGAGGCCAGGGCACCGACGAGCATCAAGCCCTCGGCCGTCAGGTTGAGGACGCCGGCACGCTCCGAGAGGATGAGGCCCAACGCGGCAAGGGCATAGGGCACGGCGAGCTGGGGGATCGTGGCAAGCCACGTCACGAAAAATGTGGTCATGCGCGGTACCTGATCCAGTGAACGCGATGGATGACGAGGAAATCGGAGGCGGCAACGCTCATGACCACCACGGCCTGGATCAACTGAACCATCGACGGGGGAATGCCGTAGAAAACCTGGAGATTCTGTCCGGCGATGACGAGAACCGACATCAGCAAGGCCACCACGGCTGCGGCAACCGGGTTGTTGCGCGCAAGGAAGCCGATCAGGACCCCTGAAACGCCGTAGCCCGGGAAGAAGGACTGCGTCAGCCGCCCCTCCTGACCGCTGCTCACCACGAAGCCTGCCAGTGCGGCGAGACTGCCGGAAACAAGCACGACGAAAAGCACCATGTTCGCCACGGGCAAGCCCAAGGCCCGTGCGACACCCGGGTTTGCGCTGACGAACCGCATGTAGAACCCCGCGCGACTTCGCGCGACGAGATAGGTCATCAGGAGGGTCATCCCCCCGGCAAGCACGAGCGAGACACTGACCCCGCTGTCCAGGTTCGGCAAAAGCTCCGACGCGGCATAGGCGGGCGAATGCGGAAAACCGTCCTCATCCTTCCAGGCGCCATACAGGAGATGCAGCAGGACGTAATAGGCGACGTAATTGAGCAGCAGCGTCGAGATGATCTCGTTGACCGAGAGGCGCAGTTTCAGGAGAGCGGGGATTGAGGCCCAGAGGGCACCGCATGTGACGGCGGCGAGCCCCATCAGCGGCAGGCGCGCCCATTCCGGACCGAGATGCAGAAGCGAAACGAGCGTCGCTCCAACCCCGCCGAAGATCATCTGGCCCTCGATCCCGAGGTTCCAGAAACGCACGCGAAACGCCATCGCCGCCGCGAGACCGACAAGGATCAGCGGTGCCGCCTGGACCAGAACGGCCTTGAAATTCATCGGGTCCAGGATCGTTGCGCTGACGAATTCGTCGGCAAGGCTCTCTGCCGGGACGCCGACCAGAATGAGGGCGAAGGCCGAAAGGCCAAGGCCTGTCACCAGAGCGGCCGCGAGCGCAAACAGGCGCAACGGGAAGCTGGCGCTTCGGCGAACCTCGATCGATATCTGCCCGAAGCGCCGCTGGCGCCCGGCAGCGTGCGCCTTGGCGATGACCGCGTTGCCGGCGGTGTCGATGGGAGATGCGCGTCGCGTCGCATCGGAAACGTCGTCACGCATGGCCCACCATTGCCCCGCCGATTTGCTGCCGGTCGAACGGCGCCGTGAATTCCCCAACGAGTTTGCCGCCCGCCATGACGCCGATGCGATGTGCCAGTTTCATCGCTTCATCGAGATCCTCGCTCACGAGGAGAACGGCCGCGCCGTTGCGCGCCGATGCCTGCAACCGGGCATGAACGGCCGCCGTTGCGCGGGCATCGAGGCCTCGACTGGGGCTTTGCGCCACGATGATGCTCGGCGGGTCCGAAAATTCGCGCGCGATGACCAGTTTCTGCGCGTTCCCGCCGGAAAGCAGCGCTGCCTTCTGGGACAGCGCGCGGACGCCCTGAACGTCGAAGCTGGACAGCGCCTCCTCGGCATTCTTGCGCAGACGGCCACGCCGCAACCAGAGCCATGAGCCGTACCGCCCACGGGCCACGTCGCCGACGCCGTAGTTTTCGGCGACCGAGAGACCTCCTGCCAGCGCGTACCGGTACCGGTCGGCCGGAATGAATGCGACACCATACCGTCGCAGGCGCGCCGGATCCGCCGCGGTGACGGCCTCCCCGGCATCCTCGAACTGAACCGAGCCGGAGCCAGCGCGGCGCAGACCCATCAGCACTTCGGTCAGCTCGCTCTGGCCGTTGCCGGACACGCCCGCAATCGCATAGATCTCACCCGCCCGGACATGAAAGGAAACGGCGTCGACCGCCTTGGTCCCATCCGCGCGCCGGACGGAAAGGCCCAGCGTCTCCAGCCGTCGCCGTCCGAAGACCGGTTGCGTCTCCCGCACGGTCGGCAGGGTCTCCCCGACCGTCAGGCGGGTCAGTTCCTCAAGCGCGGTGCCCTTGGGGTCGATGGAGCCAACGGTGCGTCCACCCCGCAGGATCGTCACGCGATCCGCAAATCGCTTCACATCCATGAGCTTGTGCGTCACGAGAACGACCGTCGTTCCGCTTGACGCCAGTCGTCTCAGGGTCAACATCAGCTTTTCGGCTTCCTGATCGGTCAAGACGGCCGTCGGTTCGTCGAGAATGAGGATCCGCGCGCCGGCAATCAGCGCCTTGATCACCTCGACCCGCTGCTGTTCGGCGATGGACAGACTGTCGATGCGGGCATCCGGATCGAGCGTGCCACCGAGTGCGGCCGCCTGCTCGTGGATGGCGGCACGCATCGCCAGGCGTTCGCCCTTTGCCGACGCGATGCGATCGCCGGAACCGAGCCGTGAAAGGAGCACGTTGTCGAGAATGGAGAAGGGGCGCACGAGCTTGAAATGCTGGTGCACCATGCCGATGCCGAGAGCTGCAGCTTCTCGAGGACCCGAGAGCCGGGTTTCCCGCCCTGCCAGTCTGAGCGAACCGCTGTCGGGGGTGTAGAGCCCGCAGCAGATATTCATCAGCGTCGACTTCCCGGCTCCATTCTCGCCCAGCAAGGCATGGATTTCGCCTGCTGCCGCGGAAAAGCTGGCCCCGTCGAGCGCCTGGAAGCCGTCGAACGCTTTGCTGACGCGCTCGAGCTCCAGAAGGGAATGGGTCATGGACATGCTTTCCGGATGTGTGGACTGCGCCCGGCGCTGGCGAAGGACCATCGCCGGGCCGTTGCCGTTACTTCTGCGAGATGACGCCGGGCACGAACCAGTCCATCGTCCACAGTTCGGGATCGGTGATGGCGACATTTGCCGCCAGACGCTCTTTCCCGTCCCGGTCCTTCAAGGGCCCGGTGAAGACAGGATTGCCGTCGATGATCGACTGTCGCGCCGCCATGATCTTCTTCTTATTGTCGGCGGAGACGGCCGGTCCGCAGCAGGCGATGTCGGTTCCACCTTCCTTGATCCCCGGGAAGGCCCCATACGGCGCAGGCTCCCAGCTTCCCGCCTTGATCTTTTCGATCTCCGGCGCCAGGAATTTTGCCCAGGTCCACACCGAGGAGCACTGCGTGGCCTTCGGAGCGAACTCGGTCAGGTCGCGATGGTGCCCGGTGCCGTAAACGCCCCGTTCCTGCGCGACGATCTGCGGCGTGGGCGTATCCACATGCTGGCCGATCACGTCGATGCCCTCATCGATCAGTGCCGATGCTGCGGCCCGCTCCTTGACGGGATCGTTCCAGGAGCCCGTGAACACCACCGTCAGGGTCGCGTCGGGATTGATCGTCCTTGCGCCGAGTTCGTAAGCATTGATCGTCCAGTTGACCACCGGAAGCGGGTTTGCGGCGACGAAACCGAGCTTTCCGGTCTTGGAGGCGGCGGCGGCTGCCATGCCGCAGAGATACTGGCTCTGATAGGTGCGCCCATAGAAGGATTCGAGATTCGGACCGTTGGTGATGCCGCTGGCATTGAGGAAGGCAATCTTCGGATAGGACTCGGAAAGCTTCTTGAACGTGTCGGAGTACCCAAAGGCGGTGCCGATGATGATGTTGTAGCCACGCTGGATGAAGCGTTCCACCGGCGGGCTGATGGAGGCCGAATCTTCGGACACCTTTTCCACCATCGGGATCTTCGCACCGAGCGCCTTTTCCAGCGCAGGGCGAGCCTCCTCGAATGCCTGGCTCCACCCGCCGTCGTTCTTGGGCCCGAACAGGATGATGGCGGCCTTCGGCGCTCCCTCCACCTTGAATTCGGCAACCGATGCGAGCGACGCGGCAAAAATGGAGGCGGCGGCCGTTAGAATGACGGCCTTCTTTCGTCTGGTCATACGTCAGTTCTCCTGGATTGCCCGACCGCGAGAGAGGTCGGAGATCGAAGTGCAGTCACAGCATTTTATTGATTCGAAAGACGTTTCCCTCAGGATCGAGAAGGACGGCCTGGTACCAGTTGTAATAGGTCTTGTAGGGCGGCTTGATGAGCCGCGCGCCCATGGACACCGCAACCGGCACGAGGCGATCGACGTCCTCCGGCTGGTCGACGTCGATATTGAGGAGGAATTTGATCCCCGTCGGTCCCGAGAATTCGCCGAGGCCGAGAAGGTCGTAGGCGTCCTGCGCGTTGAAGCCGAGACAGCTCTGCCCCGTCGTCAGGCCGACAAAGATCGGCGAGCGGATCTCCGGAATCTCTTCGAAACCGAACAGGTCGCGATAGAAACCTGATAGCGAGACGATGTCTTTCGTGAAGACGTTGACATAGGACAGGTTCACGGGGCGGACCCTTGCTCGGAGAAATCAATAGGCGCGCGGGCATGCGGACACGGCAGACGGAAGACGTCGTCCGTGTCCTGCAGCCCTTCGCGAGGATGGATCAGGCGGCTTTTCGCCCTTGCCGAAGGTCGTCTGCTTGACGAACTTGCTTTTCAGATGGTCGCCGGACGTGACGGGCTCGTATTTGGCAGCCCCACCCTCTTCGATGCAGCCCGGCAGGCACTCGATGATCGCGTCGTAATTCGGCTGATGGAAGAACACGATCGAAAGGCGATCCACGTTGTCTTCCGACGCCAGTGACGGATTGACCACCCGGTGAACCGTCGAGGTCCAGGTATCGTTGGTCCACTGCTGCATGAGATCGCCGATGTTGACGATGAAGGCCCCTTCGATCACGGGGACGCCGACCCAGTCGCCGGCCTTGTTCTTCACCTCGAGGCTGCGATCTCCGCGTTCCTTGCGCAGGATGGTCATGCTCCCATAGTCCGAATGGGCGCCCGCGCGCAGCTGGCCGGGAAGAGGCTCCGTCGTCTGCTTTGGATAGCGCAGCACGCGCATCATCGAGATGTTGCGGTCGATCGTCTTGTCGAAATAGTTTTCGTCAAGGTCGAGCGCCAGCGCGAAGAGCCGCATCAGGTCGGTCGCGAGCGCATCGACGGCCCGGAAGTATTCTTCCCAGACGTCCTTGAGGGCGGCGGGCACCGCGGGCCAGACGTTGGGCGCGAAATGCGGACCGGCGCTTGCCGATGTGTAGTAGGGATCGTTGGCCGGTACGTCGACGGGCCCGATGGAGAGGGACTCCTTGATATCCGGCGGTGTCGGCTCATCGAGACTGAACGACAGCCCCTCGCCGCCCACGGCGGAGTATCCGCGAACCTGGTCCGGAGCCGGCCGGTCGCATTTGACCTTCTCGCCATGTGGCAGCGCAAAGAATTCGGCGGAGACGGCATGAGTCTTGCGAAGGAGATCTTCAGAAATGCCGTGCCCGGAAACGACGAGAAAGCCGATGTCGCGGCACGCCTGTCCGATTTTCGCAGCGACGGCTGCTTTTCCTTCGGCAGACCCTTCCTTGTAGGGGGCAAGATCGATTACGGGAACTTCAAGCAAGGTCATCGGTGTCTTCCTCGATCGGTTGGGCGCGTTCGAACGCTGTTCGCTCATGCTGCAGACAGGAAATGCAAACGATATGCCAACCGCAAAACCAGGCTTTCCCGGCGATCAAGGACTTTGAAATTTACCAGTTGATCAAAAAACCTTCACTTAAATTAAGATCGTCTAAAATTTAGGCGATCTGCTCTGCTCGAGGATGCGTTCGATGCGATGTGCGCCGACACTGTCCCGAAACCTGTTCTCACGGCATCCGGCACGGCGCCAAATGCTATGTAAAACTTAGAAAAGAGGCGTTGAAAAGCGGCGCTACAGGCGTAGTTCCCCGATGCGAGGATCATGTCATGTGGAGGATATCATCATGTTCAAGCTATGGCCCGGAATGGTTGCGGCGAGTTGCGTCGCGGCCGTGATGGCAAGCGCACCCGTCTACGCTGTTGAACCTCCGGCGTCCCCGCCGGCAGACACGCCGTTGAAGGCGTTCGTCACCTCTGTCGAGGCGGACAAGTCGATCACGTTCCGCCTTTTTGCCCCTGCGGCAAGGTCGGTCGCCGTGGTCCTCGGGCAGCAGGCGCCGATGATGATGACGCGGGGCGAGAACGGCGTGTGGACGGCCAAGAGCGACGTCCTCGCTCCCAACCTCTACGAGTATTATTTCAACATCGACGGCTTCCGCAGCATCGATCCGGGCACGAAGCAGCCGAAGCCGCAGAGACAGGTCAATACAAGCCTCATTCTCGTGCCGGGCGGCATCCTGGACACCCGCGACGTGCCGCATGGCGACCTGCGCCTGGTGACCCTGTCGTCCAAGGCGCTGACATCGCAGCGGCAGATGCACGTCTACACGCCGCCCGGCTATACCGACGCATCGGAGCCCTTGCCGGTCGTCTATCTCTACCACGGCTTCGGAGACACCGTGGATTCCTGGGTGACACAGGGACGCGCGCCCCAGATCCTCGACAATCTGCTGGCGGAAAAGAAGATCCGGCCGATGATCGTCGTCATTCCCGACACCGAGGCCGATATCCCCGAGGCCATCGCCGAAAACTTTCCAGCATCCGAGCGTCGGAAGGACTTCTATCCGATCAATGCGGAGGCGATCGACCGCGAGCTGATGACGGATCTCATTCCCTATATGGAAAAGACGTACCGCGTACGCACGGATGCCGATGGCCGGGCCGTCGTCGGCCTCTCGCAGGGCGGCTATCAGGCGCTGGTCTCAGGCCTCTCGCATCTTGGAACCTTCGGCTGGGTCGCGACCTTCAGCGGCGTCTCGACCACCACGGTGCCCAACAAGGCCGTCGATGCCGCGCTGGACGCGCCGGATACGATCAACAAGGCGCTGCGGAACTTCACGGTGACCGTGGGCTCGAAAGATACGGTCACGGGAAAGGATATTGCCGGCCTGAAGGCAAAACTGGACGAGAAGAAGATCGTCCACGAGTATCATGAGTACAAGGATCTTCAGCACGAGATGGATGTGTGGCGACCGTCGCTGATCGCCTTCCTCGAAAAGGTCTTTAGGGAATAGCGCTCAATCGTCGCCGCTTTTTCGAGATCCGATCTCCGAGGATGCAGCTGACGTGCTGTCATACGTGTCCGGCACATACATGTCCGCCGGCACGGGCTTTCGGTAATAGTCGGCGTGCCGGGTGCGCGCCGGCAATTCGATCGACGGCTTCGGCACATCCTCGTAGGGAATCTGCTGCAGGAGATGCGAGATGCAGTTCAGGCGGGCCTTGCGCTTGTCGACGGCGTCCACCACCCACCACGGGGACTCGGGACGGTGCGTGCGCTCCAGCATGTCCTCCTTGGCCTTCGTGTAAGCCTCCCAGTGGATGCGGCTCTCCAGATCCATCGGGGACAGCTTCCATTGTTTCAGGGGATCGCGGATCCGCATGTTGAAGCGGAAGGCCTGCTCCTCGTCGGTAATCGAGAACCAGTATTTGATCAGGATGATGCCCGAGCGTACGAGCATCGACTCGAACTGCGGAACCGACTGGAAGAATTCTTCGAGTTCATCCGGCGTACAAAATCCCATCACGCGCTCCACGCCCGCCCGGTTGTACCAGCTGCGATCGAACAGCACGATCTCGCCGGCGGTCGGGAGGTGCTGGACGTATCGCTGGAAATACCATTGATGGCGCTCGCGCTCGGACGGCGCCGGGAGCGCGACCACGCGGCAGACCCGGGGATTGAGCCTCTGGGTCACGCGCTTGATGGCTCCGCCCTTCCCGGCCGAATCCCGCCCTTCGAACAGCACGACGACCTTCAGCTTCTTGTGCTGGACCCAATCCTGCAGCCGGACCAGCTCATGCTGGAGGCGAAACAGCTCGCGGAAATAGATTTTGCGGTCGAGAAGCGGCGCGCCCATTGGCGTGCCGTCTTCCTCGAAGAGGTCATCCAGCCGATCCTCCTCCAGCTGCATCTCCAGCTCCTCGTCGAAACTGTCGATGATCTCCGCCTTGATGCGAGCGAGCTGGGCCGGGTCATTGATGTTCATGGGGGCTCCGTGACAGAAGGCAGATGGCGAAGGGGCGGATCGGGCAGTGGAGGACGTTACAATCCTTCCTGTGTCAGGAGAATGACGATGGTGTTGCAGGCATCGACGCGGCCGCGGGGCCGCAATCATCAGGATCCTCGTTCGCGTGCATTGACTTAACAGCCATCTTGCGGCCCTGTCGACGCGTGCCGCGGCTGACGCTGTGACCGATCGAAAGAACAAGTGATAGCGATGCCAGGACGTCCCCGGGGGACCGGACCGGGTATCGGAACTGAAAGGACGTTTTCTTGGCGACAGGCTTGATAGCGCTACTGGATGACATCGCGGCCATCGCGAAGCTCGCGGCCGCGTCTCTCGACGATGTCGGTGCACAGACGGCAAAGGCCAGCCTCAAGGCCGCCGGGGTCGTCATCGACGACACGGCCGTCACACCGACCTACGTGGTCGGCCTGTCGCCGAGCCGGGAACTGCCGATCATCTGGCGGATCGCCAAGGGCTCGCTGCGCAACAAGCTGGTGTTCCTGCTGCCTGCCTGTCTGCTGCTCGGCACCTTCGCGCCTTGGCTGATCACGCCCCTGCTGATGCTTGGCGGCACCTATCTCTGCTTCGAGGGGGCGGAGAAGATCCATGCCGTGCTGTCGGGACATGGCCATGCCGATGCCGCCGCGGCATCGACTGTCGATCCTGCAACCCTCGAGGAGCAGAAGGTGTCCGGCGCCATTCGCACGGATTTCATTCTGTCCGCCGAGATCATGGCGCTGACGCTGGCCGGCGTCTCCACCTCGAACACCGTCACACAGGTCGCCGTGCTCGCCGCTGTCGGCATTCTGATCACGGTTGCTGTCTATGGCCTCGTGGCCTTCATCGTCAAAGCCGACGATATCGGCCTTCATCTGGTCGACACGGGCGGGACCGTCGGTCGGGCGATCGGGCACGGCCTTGTCAAGGGAGTGCCCGTTTTCCTCCAGATCCTGGCGATTGTGGGGACCGCGGCCATGCTGTGGGTCGGCGGGAGCATCGTCATTCACGGCCTCGCCGAATTCGGCCTTCATCAACCGGAACATCTCGTCGAGGGCGCTGCAGCCTACGCGCAGGCGGTCGTGCCCATCCTGCCGCAGGTGGTGCACTGGCTGGCGGCCACTGTGGTACAGGCTGTCTTCGGGGCCATTCTCGGCGGCATCGTCGTGCTCGTGATCACCGCGGTGACACCGATCTTCAAGACACGAAAGACCTGAAAGTACGGGCTGTGCGGCGCGCGGCGCGCGATCACGAGGGGGTGGGCAGCCGACAGAATGCTCGCCACCCACGAAAGCGGTCTTGCGGGATCGCCCGTCTGATCGCATAAGCCCTGCATGTCTGATTCACGAATTTTCGTCGGCCTCAAGTCGGCAAAGAAGAAGTCCAAAGCCGCTGAGGCCCCCTCGGGACCGCAGTGCCAATGGCATGGGTGCGAGAAGATCGGCACGCATCGCGCGCCGGTCGGCCTCGGAGGTGAAGGCCTGTTCCTGATGTTCTGCCTGGATCACATCAAGGAGTACAACAAGGGCTACAATTTCTCTCCGGATCTGTCCGACCCCGTCGTTGCGCGCTACCAGCGTGACGCGATCAGCGGCGCGCGGCCTAGCTTCGGCAAGCCGATCCAGGAGGCGACGGAACTGCCGATGCCCTTCACCGTGCGCTCGGGTTCGGCAAAATCCTTGAACGCCCGCAAGAATGCGGCGCAACGCCTGATGCAGAAGCGCGAGGCGCAGGCGCGGAAACTGAAGGTGCTCGAGGCAAAGGCCTTCGAGACGCTCGGGCTTGCGCATGACGCGACGCCCGACCAGATCAACCGACGCTACAAGGAGCGCATCAAGCTCCACCACCCGGACACGAACGCCGGCAACCGCGCGTCGGAAACCGAACTCCAGGCGACGATCGAAGCCCACAAGATCCTGAAGCTCAACGGCTTCTGCTGAGATATCGACCTCCGTCGCTCACGTGACACCCGCGTCGTCGCCTCTCCCGACGACGCGTCAGCGTATCCGGGATCGCGATCGTCGCCGCCGCGAAGGATTTATCGCCCGATCCGCAATTCCTCTCGCGCAGAACCGCAGGATCCCTATAATCGCCTCCATGGATGCGAGCAGCATCGTCCACGGGGAGGAGAGACCGTGTCGCAAACCATCGCGTTCCTGCCGCCGCGGGCCGGGGTCCTGTCGCAACGGGCGCAGATCATCACCGATCTCTCCGCCCTACTGCCGGACGGTGGACTAGTGCACGAGGCGCGCGAACTGGTTCCGTTCGAAACCGATGCCTATGTCGCCTATCGGCAACTGCCGCTTGCCGTTGCCCTGCCCCGCACGACGCAGGAAGTGTCCGACGTCCTGCGATACTGCAACCGCCATGGCATTCCGGTCGTCCCGCGCGGTGCAGGGACGTCGCTGTGCGGCGGGGCCATTCCACAGCCGGATGCCGTCGTCCTCGGTCTTTCCCGCATGTCCGCCATTCTGGACATCGATCTCGAAAATCGCGTTGCGCGCGTGCAGGCCGGCGTCACCAACCTCTCGATCTCCGAGACGGTCGGACCCGACGGCTTCTTCTACGCGCCGGATCCGAGTTCCCAGCTTGCCTGCACGATCGGCGGCAACATCGGCATGAACTCCGGCGGCGCGCACTGCCTGAAATACGGCGTGACCACCAACAATCTGCTTGGTGTAACCATGGTGCTGATGGACGGCACCGTCATCACGCTCGGCGGCAAGCATCTCGATGCGGCAGGCTACGACCTGCTTGGGCTCGTCTGCGGCTCGGAGGGGCAGCTCGGCATCGTCACCGAAGCCACGGTGCGCATCCTCGCAAAAGCCGAGGGCGCCCGGCCCGTGCTCTTCGGTTTTGCCACATCGCAAGAGGCCGGCGCCTGCGTTGCCGACGTCATCGGCGCGGGCATCATCCCCGTCGCGATCGAGTTCATGGACCGCCAGGCGATCGAGATCTGCGAAGCCTTCGCCAAGGCCGGCTATCCCCTCCATGTCGGCGCGTTGCTCATCATCGAAGTCGAGGGGTCGGAAGCCGAGATGGAGGCGATGCTCGCTGCCATCGTGACGATCGCCCGCCGCCACGGCGTGATGACGGTGCGCGAAAGTCAGTCGGCGACCGAAGCCGCCCTGATCTGGAAGGGCCGCAAGTCGGCCTTCGGCGCGACGGGCCGCATCGCCGACTATATCTGCATGGACGGCACGGTACCGCTCGGCAAACTGTCCCATGTGCTGCAGCGGACAGACGAGATCTGCACCGCGCTCGGTCTGCGCGTCGCCAATGTCTTCCATGCCGGCGATGGCAACATGCATCCGCTCATCCTGTTCGACGCCAACAATCTCGAGAAAGCCGCAAAGGCCGAAGAGGCGGGCAACGAGATCCTGAAAGTCTGCGTGGAGGCAGGCGGATGCCTGACGGGCGAGCACGGTGTCGGGATCGAGAAGCGCGACCTGATGCGCTTCCAGTTCTCAGATGTCGATCTCGCCCAGCAGATGGCCGTCCGCTATGCCTTCGACCCCGATTGGCTGCTGAACCCCTCCAAGGTCTTTCCGCTCGAGGGGCGGCCAGCCGCATGAGCGATGTTCATCGTCCGCAAAGCGAAGCGGAGGCCTGCGAGATGATCCGGCACGCGGCCGGGGTACGGATGCCGCTATCTCTCGTCGGCAGCAACACGCGCGCCGGTCTCGGCAATCGCGTCGAGGCCGATATGGTCGTAACGTCGGCCGGCCTTGCCGGGGTCATCGATTACGATCCGGGCGAGATGGTCATGACGGCGAAGGCCGGGACCCCGCTCTCCGATATTGCAGCGCTCCTTGATGCCAACGCCCAGATGCTCGCCTTCGAGCCGGTGGACCATCGCGGCATCATGAACACGCAGGGCGAGCCGACCATCGGCGGCGTTTTCCTGTCCAATGCCTCGGGCCCGCGCCGTCTCTCAGCCGGCGCCGCGCGCGACAGCCTTCTCGGCTTGCGTTTCGTCAACGGGCGTGGCGAGGCGATCCGTGCCGGAGGACGCGTGATGAAGAACGTGACCGGGCTCGACCTCGTCAAGCTGCTCGCGGGATCGCACGGCACGCTGGGCTTCGTCACCGAAGTGACCTTCCGGGTCTTGCCGCGCCCGGAAACCGAGGCGACCATCCTTCTTCGCCATCTCGACGACGCCGAGGCCAGCCAGGCGATGGCGGCCGCGATGGCCCAGGCCGCCGATGTTTCCGGCGCGGCACACATCCCAAAGGCACTGGCCAACGGCATCTCCGACAGTCTCGGCACCGCGAACGCCGTCACGGCTCTGCGTCTCGAAGGTCTTTCGGCATCGGTCGAGGTAAGGGTCACGTCGCTTGCGGCGAGGCTTTCCGCCTTCGCACCCGTCGAGGTGCTCGACGCTTCGACCAGCACGCGGCTGTGGCATGCCGTGCGCGACGTCGCGCCGTTGCAGGCACGGCAGGATCGGCCTTTGTGGCGGGTGTCTGTCGCGCCGACGGCGGGCCATCGACTGGTCGCCGCGCTCCGTCAGCATGTCGAGATCGATGCGCTCTACGACTGGCAGGGCGGTCTCGTCTGGCTTGAAATGTCTGGCGAACCGTTGGCCGATGTCGTGCGCCGGGCGATCGCCTCGGTCGGCGGCGGGCATGCGACGCTGATCCGCGCATCGGATCATCAGCGATCTGGGATGTCCGCCTTCGAGCCGGAACCGGAGCCAGTTGCCGCCCTCTCCGCACGGATCAAGGGCAAGCTCGATCCGGCGGGCATCTTCTCGCCCGGAAGGATGGCGCCGGTCGTGCGGCCAAAGGCGGGATCGATGGGGATGACAGGATAAGAGATGCAGACATCCTTCACGCCCGAACAGCTGGCCGATCCGCAGGTCGCAGAATCCGAGAAGATCCTGCGGCGCTGCGTCCATTGCGGCTTCTGCACGGCAACCTGCCCGACCTATGTGACGCTCGGCAACGAACTCGACAGCCCGCGCGGGCGCATCTACCTCATCAAGGACATGCTCGAGAACGACCGACCGGCGGATCGCGAGGTCGTGACCCATATCGATCGCTGTCTCTCCTGCCTCGCCTGCACGACGACCTGTCCGTCCGGCGTCGACTACATGCACCTGATCGACCATGCGCGGGTGCATATCGAACAGACCTACAAACGCCCTTTGGCAGACCGGATGATCCGCGGCCTGCTCGCAGCGGTCCTGCCCTATCCTGCCCGCTTCCGTGCGGCGCTTGCGCTTGCGCGTATCGCACGGCCTCTGGCCCCGCTGCTGCGGCGCGTGAAGCCTCTCGTCCCGCTGTCCGCCATGCTTGAACTGGCGCCCCCTCGGGCAGCCGTGCGGCTGCCGACGCCCGCCCTGCGCGAAGCCCGGCCCGCCCGCGGCCGCGTGATCCTGCTCGAGGGCTGCGCGCAGCCCGCGCTTGATCCCGGTATCAACGCGGCGACGATCCGGCTCCTGACCCGGCGCGGCATTGCGGTCGCCGCGCCGAAGGGCGAAGGCTGCTGCGGCGCGCTGGTCCACCACATGGGGCGTGAACCCCGGGCGCTCGATTTTGCCCGCCGCAACATCGACGCCTGGATGCGAGAGATCGATGCAGGCGGGGTGGACGGTATCCTCATCACCGCGTCGGGGTGCGGCACGACGGTCAAGGACTACGGGCACATGCTGCGCCATGATCCGCTCTATGCGGACATGGCGGCACGGGTATCGGCGCTTGCGAGGGACATCACCGAGTATCTTTCGACATTGGAGCTGGAAACCCTTCCGAAACGCGACCTCGTCGTCGCCTATCATTCCGCCTGTTCGCTCCAGCACGGCCAGAAGATCACCGCGCTGCCGAAGGCGCTTCTCAAGGCGGCGGGCTTCACCGTGCGCGACCCCGCAGAGGGCCATCTCTGCTGTGGCTCGGCCGGAACCTACAACATCCTTCAGCCGGACATCTCGGCCACGCTCAAGCAGCGAAAGGTCCGGCATCTCGAAGCGACCAAGCCCGATGTGATCGCGGCCGGAAACATCGGCTGCCTGACACAGATCGGCTCGGGAACCGTGATCCCGGTCGTTCATACGGTGGAACTGCTCGACTGGGCCTATGGCGGGCCGAAGCCCGCAAAATTGACGGGCAAAACGTTAGATCATCCGGACCTGCCCTGATCGTCGTGCTCTCATGCGATCCCGACCATCGGGCTCGGCGGCATCGCCTCCGAGGCCTCGTCTCCAAGGCCTTGCCTCCGGTAAGAGGGCGCTGTAGGGGGATGCTCACCTCCAACAGGCAGAAATCATGACGGAAGCAAAACCGGGAGCGGTCGCCGGCGGCTCGATCCACTGGAGGCGAAACCTTGTCGTCTCGCTCGCCGGCTCGTTCACCACGATCGTCGCCATGACGCTGCTGCTCCCGTTCCTCCCGCTGTATGTCGAGGAACTCGGCGTGCGCGATCACGCCGCCATCGTGCAGTGGTCGGGGATCGCCTATGGCGCCACCTTTTTTGCAGCGGCGCTGGTCGCGCCGCTTTGGGGGCGTCTCGGCGATATCTACGGGCGCAAGCTGATGCTGGTGCGGGCAAGCCTCGGCATGACGATCGCGATCGGGCTGATGGGGGTCGCCGAGAATGTCTGGCAGCTTGTGGCCCTGCGGCTGTTTGTCGGCCTCGCGGGAGGCTATTCCTCGGGATCCATGGTGCTCGTGGCCACGCAGACGCCGCGGGACCGGTCGGCCTGGGCGCTCGGCATGCTCTCCTCCGGCATCATGGCCGGCAATCTCGTGGGCCCGTTGATCGGCGGCGTGCTGCCCCCGATGATCGGGATCCGCAACACGTTCCTTGCAGCCGGCGGCCTGATCTTCCTTGCCTTCCTCGCAACGACATTCCTTATCCGGGAGGAAAGCGTGCCCGGCCGCCGGCAAGCGGCGAAGGCGGGTTCCGGCTGGGCCGCCATACCGGACAAGGCGCCCGTTCTCGCCATGCTGGCAACGGGCATGTTGCTGATGCTCGCCAACATGTCGATCGAGCCCATCATCACCGTCTACTTGGCGCAGCTGGTCGAAAGGCCGGAGACGGTGACGATGTGGGCGGGCGTCGTCATGTCGGCTGCCGCCTTCGGCAGCATCCTGTCGGCCTCACGGCTCGGGCATCTTGCCGATCGGATCGGCCACTGGCCGGTCATTGCCGGCGCTCTCGTTGCGGCCGGCGTGCTCTTGTTGCCGCAGGCCTTCGTGACGAGCGCCTGGCAGTTGCTCCTGCTTCGCTTCCTGATGGGGATTGCGCTCGGCGGGCTCCTGCCCTGCATCGCCGCTGTCATCCGCCACGGGGTGCCGGATCAATCCGCCGGCACCGCGCTCGGCCTCTCCGTGTCCTCTCAATATGTCGGCCAGGTCGCGGGTCCGCTCCTCGGCGGTTTCATCGGAGGCCATATCGGCATGCGGGTCGTGTTCCTCGGCACAAGCATCCTTCTCCTCGCCGGCGCGGCCTTTGTCTGGTCCGGCAAGCCGCCCCGGGCACGACAGGTCGATCCGCAGCACTAATGCATGTCGCCCGAACGTGTGCAGCGGTTTCGGGAGACGACCTGCATCAAAACAAGATCTTTAGTTGTAGGTGATCGTGTCCGAAGCCCGCGGGCGATTGAAGAAATAGCGATCGAAGCTGTAGCCGCTGGACCCGGTGAAATAGGCGAAAAACGCCGAGACCGGCGTGGTCAGCGTATACTGCGCCCGCGTCAGGACAACCTGGACGCCTGCCTGCTGAATGTTTGCAGGAACAGAGACGGTGCTTTTCGAGCCGGCCGCAAGCGGCGGCGTGTTGAACCCCGCTGACCAGTTGACGACCGCTGCGCCGCCTGGGACGACATCCTCCACCGCCACGGTGATCTTCAGCGTTGACACGCTGTAGGGCTGCACGATGAAACTGGCGCCTGCCAGAAGCTTGTCGACATCGAGCTTGGTCCAGGTCCCCTGCTGCGAGATCATGTCGCCGGTCGTCGCCGTGATTTCGTCCATCTTCCGGCTGACCGTCAAGGCGTGGCCGAGATCGGCCGTCCCCGCGAGGAGCGCGAGCAGGATGGGGAGCACCAGAGCGAACTCCACGCCCGACGTGCCCTCGCGACGCACGGCAAATCCCCGCAGCAGCGTGGTCAGCCGACGGCAGCGTGGCAGATGTTCGTGCTGGATCATCAGAACGGCTCGTTACGAAAGAGGACGGCGGACCCAAGGAGGTAACGGCCATCCGCCAATCGCGCATTGGAAAGCGAAAAGAAGCTGATGGCGGTCCAGGGGAGGAAGGCCTGGACGAGGACATAGTCGCTCGTCCTGCCTGGATTGAAGCTCTCGTTGACGGCAAGGGTACCGCCAGGACCGATGGGATCGGCGGCCGCGATCGACGCGAGATCGGAAACAACGGCAACACGGACCAGCAGATTGTCCGTGCAGTTGAACAGCAGGGACATCTCGCCGCAGATCTTGGACTTGAAGTCGCCGAGAGACACCGCGGCCGCGGCCACCTGCCCGGTGCGAATGGTCCGCGAAACCTTGCGCACCGAAGCATCGAGGCTCGCATCGACGAAGAACATCAGGGACACCTCGATGATCCCGAAAAGAATGACGAAAAGCGGCAAGGCCACGAGAGCAAATTCGATGGCCGCCACGCCCGTGCGATCGGCGAAGAAGCGGCGGATGAAGCGTGTCGCGCGCCGGGCCATCATTGGGTCAACCGAACGGAGCTGAGATATTGCTTGAACAGAGCGGACAGGCCGGCGGTGATGTCGGCCGACGAGGACGCCCCGATGAAGAGGCTCTTGGACGACGCACAATCTGTCAGCGCGTATGGAATATAGTCCCGCCGCGAGATGCTGGTGGGCACGGCGCTGTTCATCACGCCGCCCCAAGTCTTGCGCCAGTCGGCGCTCGCCATCGTCGCCCCCACGGTGCTGTTATAGCCCCAGTCGCTCGTGATCGGCAGGTATTCGGTGTACAGCACGGCAATCGTCGCAGCCTGCTTCTTGATCGGCGCGCACCAGGCCGGGTTCATCGGCGCGACCTTGTTCCAGTACCAGCCCGGCGATGAAATCCGGCTCCCGCTCCATTTGACGCCGTCCGTCACCCATTCGCGTTGCGACTGGACCCCATCGGTCAGCAGTAGCACCAGTTTCAGCGGGTTGGATGCCGACGTACCGTCGCCACCTGCTCCGACCTTCTTTTCCAGAGCGGCCAGCGCCACATCGAAATAGGTGTAGGTCGTCGAGGTCGCCGCTGTCAGTCCATAGCTGTCATCGGTCAGACGCTTGCGGGCGGTGGATGTATCCGACGTCGGCGCGAGGACTTCGGTCGCGGTATCTCCGATCGAATAGAGGCCGACCTTGATCCTCGCATGATTCTGGTCCGCCTTGTCGATCAGATCCAGCACCTGTCCGACGGCATCGACGGACACGCCTGCGCGCAGCTTGATGTTCTTGGCGACGCTGTAGGTATAGTTGTCGGCGTAGCGAACGCCGTTGACCGTGTGCTGGTCGCCGGTGTGGCAGGCGAACTGGCAGCCCACGCCGTCATACATCGTCTGCTGCCCGGCGGCCGTCGCTGCAAGCAGCATGGACGGCGACTTGTCGAGGACCACATAGACGTTGAGATAGGAGGTGGACGGCCCCTGCACGGCGCTTTCCACGCTGACGGCAACGGAGTTGACGCTCGCGATCTTCATCAGGGTCGTCGGCACCGCGCCGCTCGCCGTTGCCGTGATGCGGTGGTTGGAGACGTCGATCGAGACAGCGCCGAGGACATAGCCGCTATCCGCCTGGGCATGGAACCAGTCGGCGATCTTCCCCTTGAGAACGGTCGGATCTTCCGTATCGATCTGCTTGACGGCGGCGATCAACGCGGCGTCGAGATCGCTCTGCATGCTCTGTCGGGCATTGTACGACCGGATATAGTCGATGCTCGCACCGACGGCGAGAATCATCGGCACCAGGGAGAGCGCAACCGTTACGGCGACGTTACCCTTCGTGTTGCCGGCAAGTCGCGCAGCGACGGACGTCAGATATCGGAACGGTCTGGAAAGCCTGTAAGTCACGATCGGCATCCGTGGATTGGAAGGCAGTATCCCCCCCATCAATAACAGCCGATGCTTACTAAACAGTATTCGCCTTCCAACTATTTTACCGGTTCCGACTTTACAGCCGGAAGATGCTCTCACGCAGAACGACCACGCGTTACCGCCACAATGCCTGTCCGTGTCCCGTTGCACATTTCGACGGGACTCGCGCGCCAGTATAGATGCGCGCGGCTCGTATTCCTCGAAACATCGCTACAAGGTGCCCATACAAAGTCTTACTTTGAGATGGACGCCTATGGGTGGCAGACATAGGCCCGACTGACCATGTTCCAATTGTCCTGAATACGGCGCACCGGGCCCTCAACTTCGATCTGGCTCCGCAGCCGGATCGCCGCGCTCGAGCTGCCGACCATGAGCTCGAACGTGCCCGCCTCGACGATGCGGATGCCCTCTGGCCCCGTAAAGGACAGCATATCGGTGGGAACGCGGAAGGTGACGTGGGCACTTTCGCCGGGCTCGAGATAGACGCGCTTGAAGGCTTTCAGTTCCTTGATCGGACGAACGACCGAACTCTGGATGTCGCGGACATAGAGCTGGGGCACATCGAACCCGGCCCTGTCCCCGGCATTTCGCAGGGTGAAGGAGACGCCGACGCTGCCGCCCTCGCTTTCAACGCGGGTCCGGTCGAGCGTCAGGTCCTCGTAGACGAAGGCTGTGTAGGAGAGCCCGTGGCCGAAGGGATAGCGGCTGCCGAAATGACGGGCAACGGGCGTACCTGCGCTCTTGAACTTGTGGTTATAGAAGTAGGGCGAGGCGCCGGCGCTGCGGGGGACAGAGACGGTCAGCCGGCCGGAAGGCTCGACGGCGCCGGTAAGCACATCGCACAGGGCCGGACCGCCTTCCTGCCCGCCGAAGAAGGCCATCACCTGGGCGGCAACACGGTCCTCGAGCCCGCCGAGCGTGTAGGGCCGTCCGGATGTGATGACCGCGACGACGGGTGTCCCCGTTTCCACGACGGCCTCCAGCAAGGCTTGCTGAACGCCCGGCAGCGCCAGAGTATCGGTGTCCGAGCCCTCGCCCACGGTCCCGGTCTGGAAGATACCGGAAAGATCTCCGACGCAGACGATTGCGACATCGGCCTGTCGAGCGGCCTCGACGGCGGCCGGGATGAGATCGAGACTCGTGGAGACCGGAGAGGCCTGCGAGAGTGTGGTCATGTCGGGAACATCGCCCGGGAAAACCGGCGCACCGGACTGACGGCCCTCCAGAATATGGCAGCCCTTCGCGTAGCGGATCCGCTCCTTGCCGAAGCGCGCCTCGAACGCAGCGCGCGGCGTGACGACAGCCGTTGCGGCGTCCGTGAGATCGCTGACGATCAGGTGAACCGGGAACGCGTAATCTCCGAGCAGCGCCAGCGGATCGTCCGCCGTCGGGCCGATCAACGCGATCGTCCGGTTTTCGGCCAGCGGCAGGAGACCATCATTGGACAGGATGACGACGGACTGGTCGGCCACCCGACGGGCGACGTCGATCGCCTCCGGGGTCTGCAGCGCGATCCCGGCTTCGTCGGTGAAAGGCTTTTCGAAAAGTCCGAGGCGCATCTTTTCGGTCAGGATCCGCCGGACGATCTCGTCGATCGTATCGACGGCGATCAGACCGCGGTCCAGGGCCTGCTTGAGATGCCGGGCGCAGTCGTCGCCCGGCAGTTCGATGTCGAGACCCGCATTGAAGGCCAGGGCAGCAGCTTCGGCAGGATCGCCGGCGACGCCGTGATGCTTGTAGAGCAGGCTGACGCCGATGTAGTCGGCAACGACCAGCCCGTCGAAACCCCAGTCCGACCGCAGCACCTTCGTCAGGAGATGATGCGAGGCGTGGCACGGTTCGCCATCGATATCGTGATAGGCCGGCATGACCGATCCGGCGTCCGCCAGCCGCACGGCCATCTCGAAGGGAAGAAGAAAGGTGTCGTTCAACTCCCGCCAGCCAAGATTGACCGGCGCATGATTGCGCGCGCCTTCCGAAAGAGAGTGGCCGGCATAATGCTTGAGCGTCGCCAGGAAGTCGCGGTCCCGGCCCTGCAGGCCGCGGACATAGCTGGAGGCCATGAGACCGACGAGATAGGGATCTTCGCCGAACGTTTCCTCCGTCCGCCCCCACCGAGCGTCGCGGGCCACGTCGAGGACCGGGGCAAGTCCCTGGCGGCAGCCGATCGAGCGTGCTTCCTGGCCGATGACCTTCCCCACCTCCTCGATCAGCGCCGGATCGAAGGTCGCACCGAAGGCAAGCGACGAGGGAAACAGCGTGCCGCCCTGCGCCATGATGCCCGACAGGCATTCCTCATGGGAGATCACGGGAATGCCGAGCCGGGTTTCCTCCACGAGGAATTTCTGAAGGCTGTTCAGGGCGCGAACGCCGGCAAGCGGAGCGACGGGGCGACTGCCGAGGGGCCGCGTGATCTGCCCGAGACCGAGAGAGAGCTTCGTCTTCAGACTGTCCGCATCGGCAGCACCCGTGAATTCGTCCGTGCGCACATCGTGCCGCCCATCTTCCGACAGGAACAACCAGAAGGCGTGCATCTGTGCGATCTTTTCGTCGAGGGTCATTCGACCGACAAGATCAGCCACGCGTCGTTCGATAGGGTGTGAAGGGTCTTTATACAGTGCGCTCATCGTTGCAGGCCTGATTGTGATTGAAGCATGGCGTATGGTGACGAAGGATTAACAAGAATATCTGCAACCGTCAACATGCCAAGGTAGTGTAGTACCAAGGAAACAAGAGCTTGAGCGCAGATTTCTTGATGTACCGACCACGAACATCCACCCTAAATTCCGTACTTATTCCCCGAACACGATCAAAACACGTCCCATTTTGGACCACATGACGCGCGCGTGAAGCTAAGTCGTCGTCTTTCGTCGTGCATCTTGCGAAGAGTTTCAGGGTTGTTCGTCGGCGTTTCTTTACAAAAAACGCAAATAAATCAGTAGGTTTTTTTGACTACCGCGTATTTTATCCGCTCGTAACCGTAGATGCGTGGCCTTGTTAAATGATCATCATCATATTAAAGCTGAGGCTTCCGGTGAGCCGCGAAAAAAAATGCACGTGAGCTGACATAACGTGCGTAAGCAGCGGCCGTCCGCGTAAGAGCGTGCCGACTTTTACCCCCTCTGCCTCTTATCCGCCTTTGATCTCGCCCCGCATCTCCGCACTCTCGTTGAACAGGAACAAGGATGGACGTCTTCCGGAACAATCAAGCGGGACTCTCGGGTCTCGAGCAATTACAGGCCCTGCTGGCGGCGAACACGCCTCCGCCCATCAACCATACGATGCGGTTCGTCCTGACCGAGATCGCGGAGGGACGCGCCGTCTTTGAAGGAAACCCGGATCGCAGCGTCTACAATCCGATCGGTTCGGTCCACGGCGGATATGCCGCCACCCTGCTCGACAGTGCCTGCGGCTGCGCCGTCCACTCCAGGCTGGCGGCCGACCAAGGCTATACGACGCTGGAACTCAAGATCGCCTATCATCGTCCGCTGACCGAGGCGAGCGGTCCCGTTCGCGCGGAAGGACGGGTTTTGTCGATCGGGCGGCGCGCCGCGTTCGCCGAAGCAACGCTGACCGATCGGGACGGCAAGCTCTGCGCCAGTGCCACATCGACGCTGCTGGTCTTTGCGATCGAGCGGCCGACGGCGGCCGTCTGACGGTGGCCAGCTGACGGCATCCCTGCACAGCAGGCCGCGATCGCCCGTCCCGCTTGCGGTCGAACGGCGCCATCATCACTTGGCGGCGCCGGCGGGTCCTAGCCTTTCAGGGCCGCGGCCGGTGACTGGCGGTAGGCAAGCACGGCCGGGACCACGGCGAGCACGGCGGCAAACGCCACGACCGAGGCCGCAAAGACGATATCCTCACTGTCGAACATCACGGGCATCGTAAAGCCGTTCTGTCGGGAGACAATGTTGCCAATGATCTCGGAAGCGAGATAGCCAAGGCCGAAGCCAAGAAAAATACCGGCTAGGACGATGGCGAAGAGCTGACACCAGATGATCCGGAACACGACCGTGCGCGGCGCACCAAAGGCGCGAAGCGCCCCGATCTGACGCCGACGCTGCGCGACATGCATGATCGTCACCAGGAGCAGGGCGGCGGCGATCAGGGCCTGCGTGCCGATCGCGACGGCGAGCAGGAGAACCTTGGCGTCTCCAAGCGTTGCATAGAGACGTGTTAGAACCTCGCCGGGAAAGACGGCGAGCGTCGTGCCGGAGCGATATTCCTGGCGAAGTTTGTACGCGTCGGCGATGGTCCTCGGCTTGACCAGCACGGCCGGAAGTCCGGCGGCATGCTCCGCCCAGTCCTCGTCGAGAGCGGCCGCGGGATCGGCACTGTGCTCCAGGTCGTCGATTGCAGGTCCGGCCGACGAATGTTTGGCCTGTTCACCTTCGGCCTCCGCATGATCCGCCTCGGCGTGACCCATGCCATGCAGGTCCCACACCGCCTGGATCGGAACGAGGATGGCCCGGTCCCAGGGAGTGCCCGTGGGCTTCATCCGGCCGACGACGGAATAGGCGATCCCGGTATGGGTATGGCCCCCGCCTTCGGCCGTGCCATGCATCGGCTTGATCACGGCGGCCATGGCCAGATCGACCGCCGCGCCGATGACGGCATCACCCTCCCGGCGGAAACCCGCCCCCTCCTGCAGCTGCGGCGAAAGATGGGCGACAAGCGCTGACGATGTGCCGACCAGTGGATAGCCTGCAAAACTGTCACCAAAACCGATCGGTGCGGCAAAGGCGACGCGCGGATCGGTCGCCAGCCGCTGGAACACGGCGCCGTCCATGAGCGGCAGGGGGGCCGCCTGAAGAAAGATCGAGGAGAGCACCAGCTGCGTCTCGCTCCCGGCGGCTCCGATCACGAGGTCGAAGGCATTGGCTGCGCGCGCGCTTCCGAGCCGAAGGGCGCGCTCCTGCAGAATCACGGAGACGGCCAGCGCCACGGCAACGGCCACAAGAAGGAGGATGGCAAGCGTTCCGGCCTTGTGGCGGCGCATATCGGCGAGGATGAACCCGATCATGGCGTCACCGCCCGGCTATCCTGCGTGATATTCCCGCTCTGGAGCGTGATCCGCCGCGGCAGGCGCGCGATGAGCCCCGGATCGTGCGAGACCACGATCAGCGTTGCGCCGACCGCCCCGGTGAGACCGACCAGAAGGTCCGCGACGATCTGCCCGCTCGCCTCGTCAAGGCTGGCTGTCGGCTCGTCGGCAATGACGACGCCCGGTGCACGCACGAGCGCGCGCGCAAGAGCGACCCGCTGCATTTCGCCGCGCGACATCGTCTCGACCGCTTGGCTCGGCCGCTCGAGACCCGTGCTGGCCAGGAGATCGCGTGCCCGGCGCTTGACGGCCGCGGACGCCTCCGAAGCGAGGCGCGCCGGCAGCAGCACATTGTCGAGCGCCGACAAGCCGGGGAACAGATGGAAGTCCTGCATGACGAGCCCGACATGCGTCCCGCGCCATCGGTCGCGCCGATGCTCCGCAAGACCCGCGAGATCGGTGCCACTCCAATCGACCCGCCCCTCCCGGAGAGGCTCCAATCCTGAAATGACGTTCACGAAGGTGCTCTTGCCGGAGCCCGAAGCGCCCGTGACCGCAAGGATCTCGCCGGCACCGACCTCAAGATGCGGGATGGCGAGAACCGGTGCACCGAGGCCCGGATAGGAAACCGAGATATCCTTGAGGGTCAGGGACAGCATGGGTTCACACCGACCAGTATCGGGCGCTTCGAAGGCGCAGGCGGCTGACGAAGCCCGTCTCGGGGTCGGTCCACGTACCGACGTCGAGCATGCCGGAAACGGAGATCCGCGTCCCCGGCTGAACGAAGGTCTGTGCCGCGTCGAGATAGACAACCACGATATTGTCCGGCCAATCCGAGTCGGACGAGCAGAAGGGGCAGATCGACATGGGAATTTCGGTGAGGACGAAGAAGGTCGCCTCGGCCTTGAGGGGCGGCGCCATGAACCCGCTCATCGTCACGCTTTGCCCGTTCAGCCTTTTGACCGTATCGGAGAAGGTCAGACCCAGCACGCCGACGCTGCCATAGAGATCATCGAAGCCGACCTCCGTGGCAGCATGGGCCCGCGGCACTCTCGTCAGCACCGGCAAGGCGGCGAGCAGGCCAAGCAGGGTACGGCGTCGCATGGGCTTCGTCTTCGTCATCGCGTTTCCTCGAGCGGGCGGCGGACGCGCCCGACCATATCCATTTAAAGCAAGGCCGCCCCAACCTCGATCGACCGGCATGAACAGCGGCGAGGCCGTCCGGCAAGCCCATGCGCACCGGACGGCCGCGCCCAGGCCGGATCGCCGCTATTTCGCGCCGATCTTGTCGGGTGCGCCGAGGGCGAGCGTGTCGGCAAGAACCCGGTAGATGTCGCTTTCTTCCAAATAGCCCTTGAACGCTTCGGCACCGGGACCGCTCGCCTGAAGCA
This sequence comes from Rhizobium sp. Leaf384, assembly GCF_001424065.1. Classification (GTDB taxonomy): domain Bacteria; phylum Pseudomonadota; class Alphaproteobacteria; order Rhizobiales; family Rhizobiaceae; genus Ferranicluibacter. The sequence continues at coordinate 97,065 of NZ_LMQE01000005.1, read as the reverse complement.
CGACGTCGTCCACGGCGTGGACGGCGCTTTCCGAGGCCCGCGGCAGATTGCCCTCGCGCAGAACGGCACCGGGGACGTCCTTGTAGGCCGGGTTGGCGACATACTCCTTCTTTTCATTCTGAACCGTCGGCTCGAACGGGCCTTCAAGCTTCGGACGGAACGTCTCGTAGTAATCCGGGAAGTTGCTGGAGAAGACAGCAAGACGGCGCGTCGGGTCGACCTTGTCCGGATAGCCGTCCCCGTCCTTGTCCTCGTAGTTCGGGAAGCCGGCATCGGCGTAGACGCCGACCTTCTGGCGCATCTCGGTGCCCGGCTTTTCGTCGTCGATCGTGCCGACGATGGACATGCCATGCGTGTGGTCGCCGGTGACGACGATCAGCGTCTCCGGATTTTTGGCGGCGAAGTCGCGCGCGACGGCGACGGCCTTGTCGAACTCAATCGTCTCGTACATGGCTCGGTCCCAGTCCATGGGGTGGGACATCTTGTCGATCGACGCGCCTTCCACCATCAGGAAGAACCCCTCCTGGTTCCGGGAGAGTTGGGTCAGCGCGGCGTTCGTCATGTCGACAAGGCCCGGCTGGTTGGGGAATTTGGCAACGGTTCCCTTCTTGAGGAAGTCCCGGTCGAGGACCGTATCCATGTTGCCTGTGTGGAACAGCCCGAGAAGCTTGGCCGCGTTCGTTCCGGAGGAGGCCGCAAGCTCCGTCTTGTCGGTCGCCAGCGCATAGCCGGCGTCCTTGAACAGCTGGATGTAATCCTTGTCGTCCTTGCGCTTGGAGCCCGGCGTCGCCTGCGGGAGGAAATAGGCGGAGCCGCCGCCGAGGATGACGTCCGGCTGAACGGCGTAGAACATGCCGACGATATCGGCCTTGTCGGCGCGTTTGCGCGTGTGGGCGACGACGGCGGCCGGTGTCGCATCCTCGATCTCGGCAGTCGACACGACACCGATCGCTTTCTTGGTGGTGCGGCGCAGGGCTTCCGCAATCGTCTCGACCTTGGGATCATCGAGGCTTGCCGGTGTCCGGTCGGCATAGACGCCGAGCGCGTTGACGGCGGTCTTGTGCCCCGTCATGTAGGCCGACATCGTATTGGCGCTGTCGGTCGCGATCGCATCCGTTGCCGACGTCCCCACGAAGGCCATGTGATCGAGATCGTCCATGGCGAGGCGACCGTTGGCTTTGCCCTCCGTCATGCCCTTGGACATGATGCGGGCGCCCGTCCGATGCGCGACGGACAGACCGTCGCCGAGAAGGAAGATCACGTTCTTCGCCTTGGGCTGGGCGATGGTGTCGTAGACCTCCCACGTCACCGATTTCGTTTCGCCGCCCGCCGTGACATCGACCTTGTAGCTGCCGGCCTTGAGGATCCGCGCCCCGCGCAGGATCAGGGCGGAACCGAGGACCTTGTCCTCCTTGCCCTTCTCTTCAGCCACGAACGCCGCAGCCGATCCGAGAGCTGCGACATAATCCTCCCCGTTGACCGTGATCTTCACGTCATCGGCCTTCACCACGCCGGGCAGCTCGACCTTGAAGTCGAAGGGCGATCCGGCAAGGATCGTTGCGCGCGGAAGCGGATAGACCGTCGTGGCCTGGGCCGTGCCGGCAAGAATGGTGGTTGCGACGAGCGCAGCAAGAAGGGTCCGCATGATAACCTCGTTCGGATCGCGTGAGACTGTTTGCGGCAGCCTTAACCGTCCTGTGTGACGGTGGGATGATGGTCAGGCCCCCTCGCTCAAGCCGAGCGATCGTCGCGCGCCCTTCGAGGTGCGCGTGCGCGCGGCGCCGGCGGCCATTCTGTCTGTTTGATCGTCGACATCGTGAAGCGACGCGGCAATCTCCTTTGGCTGCCGCATCGCTGCTATTCATCCGTCCGCAAGGTACGTGTCCCGAGCGTCAGGCGAATGTCCGCCTCAAGACGGGCACCCGTCGGATCACGAGGATGTCTATCCCGACCATGGCGACGATCAGCAGGCCCGAGAGCGGAAACATCACGCCGAAGACCACCGCCATGCCCCAGAGGACGCCGTAGACCCTGCGGCTCGTGGGATAGGGTGGCACGCCAAGGCGGCCGGCCGGCCGGCGCTTCAGCCACATCACGACGGCGGCCACCGAGGACAGGATGACTGCGAGGCAGGTCGCCAGCATCAGGAGCTGGTTCACACGTCCGAACTGCTGGCCCATGTGGATGTTGATCCCGAACTCGGTGATCTTGGCGAGCGGACCGTAGTCGGCATAGCCGATATCGACCAGAGGTTTCCCACTATACTGATCGATATGAATCGTGCGTACCTTTGAAAGGTCGTCGGGAAAGACGGCCGTCGTGAAGACGCCGGTCGCGTCGTCTGGAAGCGTGACCTCGAACCCCGGTGCCAGGCCGCGCGCGTGTGCGATCTCTACGATCCTGTCGATGCCGAGAGGGGCGGCCTCCGCGCCCTTTCCCATCGGTTCGGCTGTCATCGTGCCATCGCCCGTCATGGGATGCGACATCGGCATCGGCGAGGCCTCCATCGTCCATCCGACGGTCTGCAGGGCATGCTGAGCGTGCTCGTTGGATGTCGGAACGGCATCCCAGAGCGCCGCGGGATACCCCGTGCCGGTCGCCACCGCCAGTTCCGTCAGCTTGCCGCCCCAGAAGGACGACCAGGGCAGGCCCGACAGCGCGAGGAAGGCGATCAGACCGCCGGCGACAGCCCCGGTGACGGCATGGGTGTCACGCCAGAACACGCGACGCGACGGTGTCCCCCGCACGCTCAGCACCCCGCCGGTCTGCCGCCGCGGCCACCAGAGATAAAACCCGGAGATGACGAGGATGATAGCGAATCCGGCCATCGCCTCGATGAGACGATTGGCATAGGGACCGAAATATTCAAGGCTGTGCAGCTTGCGCACCACCTCGTTGAATTCCTCTCGTTTCAACATCGTGGCGAGGATCGCGCCGGAATAGGGGTTCAGGAACACGTAGGCTGCGCCATCCGCCGTTTCGAGGGTGACGCGTGCCGAGGAGGTCGGATCGGCGGGAGGCCGGTAGGCCTTTACCCGCGCTGCCGGGACAGCCGTCCGCGCACGGCCAATGAGAGCGCTCGGCGCCTGTTGCGGCGTCGATTCCAGAGCGACGACCGTGCGATGGGCGAAGGCCGAGCGGTCGATTTCGTCGCGGAAGAGATAGAGCGAACCGGTGACGGCCAGCAGGATCATGAAGGGAACGGCGATCAGGCCGGCATAGAAGTGCCATCGCCAGATGGCGCGGTAGAGGTCGACAGACGGCGCGGAATCGCCCGCCGGCCGCGATGGGGTGACATCAGTCATGGTCAATCCTGGAACGGGTGCGCAGACCGGCGCAGAACAGCGCGCGGATCGGCGGAAAAAGCGTGAAGCCGAGACATCGGCCGGCGTGGAAACACGCGCCGCGGCGGACGTCTTCAGCTCGGATGAGGCGGGCCGCCAGCCCGTCAGTTGCTTTTCCGGATCAGGCGGGCGGCCCTTGGGCGTCGTAGCGCCTGACATCCACAATGGCGGACAGCGGCGTGGCGACGTCGACGGGTTCGTCGATAAAGACAGAAAACCGGATCGGCAGGCCGGTATCGTCGACGGGTGCCAGAAGGGACTGCACGTGCACGCCGGCATGGCAGAGCGTGCTGCAGGGGCAATCCTGATGATGGCCATCGGCCGGGCGATGCGCGCCCTGTTCCGACACGCAGAGGACCGAGAGGGGATCCGGCGCCGCCATCGCGGCACTGGACCATCCAACGATCAGCGTCTGGATCGCAAAGGACAAAGCGAGCAGGACGCCGAAGAGCCCTCCCGTCTGCCTGTCTTCGATGATCCGGCGCAGAAATGTCATGCCTCAGGAATGACACACTCCATCTCGCCTGTCATCGCGACATTTTGGAGCAAGAGCGCGTGTTCTGGCGACTGCGGCGACGCATGTTGCTCGCGGCGAGCTTTGCCAGGACCGAGCCGCGCCAACCGCTTCCCGCCAGTATCGTGCCGCGCGATCGGCGCGGTCTTCCAACGGGTCGTTCTCCCGAAAAGGGCAGCCGCCTCAAACTGAAAGGCGGCCGCGCCGAGATCCGGCAAGCAGAGCCTCAGCTTCTCGGCTTGAGGTTCTCGGGGTCATAGAGCGGCTTGTAGCCCACAGCGACGATCTCGACCGGGTAGCTTTCGTTGAAGTACTCGACGGTCAGGGTTCGCCCGACGACGCAATGCGACTGCGGGATATAGGCGAGCGCAATGTTCTTGCCGATCGTCGGACCGTAGGCGATCGAGGTCGTGTAGGAGCGGCGACCGAGATCGTCGACCAGCACGGTGCCCGTTTCCGGATCGATGACCGGCAGCGATCCGAGCGGATAACGCTTGACCCCGTTCGCGTCCGTGTTCTCCGTCATGACCAGCGTGCAGAGCATGGCGGGTTGATGCGGTCGCGCCTTGTATTCGAGGTGCTTCGCCTTGCCGCGGAAATCCGCCTCCTTGACCTTCGGACGGGCCAGATCCGCCTCGATCAGATTGTACTGCGTCAGGAGGTCGGCATTCTGCAGACGCAGGCTCTTTTCCATGCGGCGGGAATTCGCGTAGGTTTCCACCCCGAAGGCCATCACGCCGGTTGCGCGCAGCGCGTCCCAGACGGCCAGGCCGTCTTCGTACTTCATGTGCAGTTCCCAGCCCTGCTCGCCGACATAGGAAATGCGGAAGGCCGTCACGGTCACGCCCGCGATCTCGATCGGCTTGATCGCCGCGAAGGCGAACTTTTCGGGATCGAGCGCGGCAGGATCGGCGACGACCTTCTTCAGCGTTTCGCGCGCGTTCGGACCCCAGATCCCGATGGTCGTGAACGCTTCCGAGACGTCGGTGATGGTCACGTCGAGGCCGCGATCCTGCGCGACGCGTTTCATGTAGTGGAAATCGCGCGGGCCCGCATCTGCGCCATTGATGAGGCGGCAGCGGTCGGCCATGCGGATCACCGTAAAGTCGGCACGAACCATGCCCTCGTCATCGAGGAAGTGCGTGTAGATGCCCTTGCCGATGTTGCCGTCGCCGCCGATCTTGGCGGCGCAAAGCCATTCGAGGAGGTCGACATGATCGGGCCCCGTGATGTCCACCATGTGGAAATGCGACAGGTTGACGATACCGCAATCCTCGCTCATCGCCAGATGCTCGGCGTTGGAGACCCGCCAGAAGTGTCGGTTGTCCCACTCGTTCTCGCGCACCGGCACCCGGTCGCCATAGGTTTCGAGCAGGTGCTCATTGGCCTTGTAGCCATGGGCCCGCTCCCAGCCGCCGAGCTCCATGAAATAGCCGCCCAGTTCCTTTTCACGCTCGTGGAAGGGAGAGCGCTTGGCGCCACGGCCCGAGGCGTAGGGCTCGCGCGGATGAATCGCCGGGAAATAGATCTTCTGCGCCGCCTCGTAACTGCGGCCCTCGATGAACGCTTCCGTCAGCTGATGCGGGTAGAAGCGGGCATAGTCGATCGAGCTATGGTCGATTTCGGTGCGCCCATCGGTCATCCAGTCGGCGATCAGCTTGCCGTAGCCCGGACCGTCCTTGACCCAGATGGCCACGCAGTACCAGAGGCCGCGCACCTTCTGGCTTTCCCCGCAAGACGGACCTCCGGCGGCGGAAACCTGCAGGAGGCCGTTGAACGAGTGCCCTTCGTTGTAGCCGAGTTCGCCGAGGATCGGCGTCAGCTCCATCGCGCGCTCCAGCGGCGTAAGGATCTGCTCCATGTCGAGATCGCGCTGCGAGGGTGAGAGGCGTGCTTCATGCTTTTCGAGGATCTCGCGGGGATGACAGAGGCGCGGGTTGTCGGCCTCGTAATAGCCCCACTCGATCTGTCCGCCCTCGGTCGTGTTCGGATCGCCGGTGTCGCGCATATAGGCGGAATTGCCCTGGTCGCGCAGCAGCGGAAAGCCGATTTCCTTGCCGGTGCCGGCAAATTCATTGTAGGGGCCGAAGAAGGTCAGCGGGTGATCGACCGGCATGACCGGCAGGTCCTCGCCCACCATTTCCGCAATCAGGCGTCCCCAGATGCCGGCGCAGACGATGACGTGATCGGCGAGAATCGTTCCGCGATGCGTGACAACGCCCTTGATACGGCCGTGTTCGACGATCAGCGACGTTGCCGGCGTGTTGCCGAAGATCTTCAGCTTGCCGGATTTTTCAGCGGCATCGATCAGCTTGCCGGCGACGGTCTGCGACCGCGGAATGACGAGGCCGGCGTCCGGATCGAAGAGGCCGCCCTGGACCTGGTCTTCCTCGATCAGCGGAAACATCTGCTTGATTTCCGAGGGGCTGACGTAATGCGCCCGCGTGCCGAAGGCCTTGGCGGAGGACAGCTTGCGCTTGATTTCCTCCATCCAGCTGTCGTCGCCGGTGCGAGCCACTTCGAGGCCGCCGATGCGGGCATAGTGACCCATCTTTTCGTAGAAATCGATCGAGTACTGCGTGGTCCAGACCGAAAGGTAATCATGGCTGGTCGTGTAGCAGAAGTCCGAGGCATGCGCCGTCGAGCCGATATCGGTCGGGATGCCCGACTTGTCGATGCCGACGATATCGTCCCAACCGCGCTCGACGAGATGATGCGCGATGGAAGCACCGACGATGCCGCCGAGCCCGATGATGACGACCTTTGCCCTGCTTGGAAACTCTGCCATTGCCTGCCCCGTGTCTCTGATCTCGTGCGATTGTAGAGCTTAGCCCGTGCGACGCCTGATCTGAAAGCGACAAGGACTGGCCGCGAAAAACGGTGGTGCAGGGTCCATCTGCGACGTCTCCGCCCCGTCTCGTCCGCCATGAAAGCAGCACGTTGATAAACAGGCGCTTTATGAGAAACCTTTGATCGCCCTGCGCGTTTCGAAGCGAATTCTTACCGACACTCCGTCCAGCACAGGAACTCCCCGATGAGTACAATGGCGGCAAGCGCACATGTGGCGCCTGTAGAACCTCGGTCGCGGTCGGTGAAAGCCCTCAGCGCCGTCAACTTCTTCCTCGCCGACGTCCGCGACGGACTCGGACCGTTCCTCGGCATCTTCCTGATCGGCCAGGGATGGAGCACGGCGACCATCGGCGTCGTCATGACGATCGGCGGCATTGCCGGCATGCTGGCGACCACGCCGCTTGGCGCGCTTGCGGATGCCTCCAAGGCAAAGCGCTTCATGGTCGGGTTCTGCGCAGCCCTGGTCATCATCGCGTCGCTGGCCATTCTCTTCGTTCCCACCCTGACCTTCGTCGCGGCCTCGCAGATCGCGACAGGCATCGCAGGGGCCGCCATCGGTCCCGCCGTTGCCGGCCTGACGCTCGGTCTCGTCGGACAGAAGGGGCTCGCCCCGCAGCTCGGACGAAACGAGGCCTGGAATCACGGCGGCAACGTCTTTGCGGCGGCTGGCGCCGGTTTCTTCGGCTATGAATTCGGGCTCACCGCCGTGTTCATCCTGATGACGGCCATGGCCGCGGGCTCGATCATCGCCGTCTTGATGATCCGGCCCGGCGACATCGACCATGATGCCGCGCGCGGGATCGAGAAAAAGGCGGGCCAGGACGCCGACGCGCCATCCGGCTTCAGCGTCCTTTGGAAATCGACGCCCCTGCTGATCCTCGCCGCGACGCTCATGCTCTTCCATTTCGGCAACGGCGCCATGCTTCCGCTCCTCGGGCAGCAGGTCGCGACCCAGGCGGAGAATTCCACCGCGCCGGCCAAGGGCGGGACGACGGACCCTGCAAATGCAGGCGGAAAGGCCGATGCCGCGACCACGCTGCCTCCGGGGCAGAGCAAGCCGGGCCAGCCCGCAGCCCAGCCGGTCAGCCAGCCGTCGTCTCTGCAGAGCCTCCTGTCGGACCCCGTCTCCTACACGGCCGCGACCGTGATCATCGCCCAATTGACGATGATCCCGATTGCCCTTCTCGCGGCCGGCTTTGCGGGACGGCGCGGCTATTTCCTGCTTCTCGCCGCGGCCCTGGTGGCGTTGCCCGTTCGCGGGTTGATCGCCGGTCTCTGGCCGAGCCCCTATGCGCTCATCCCGGTCCAGATGCTCGACGGCGTCGGTGCCGGCCTCCTCGGGGTGGCTGTGCCCGGTCTCGTGGCGCGCATGCTGAAGGGCACGGGCCACATCAATGCCGGCCTCGGCGCCGTCATGACCGTGCAGGGCGTCGGCGCGTCCCTCAGCCCTGCGATCGCCGGCGTCATCGTCTCCCATTACGGATTTTCGGCGGCCTATCTGACGCTGGCAGGCTTTGCCGTCTGCGGATTGGCCATCTGGCTTGTGTCGATGAAGAAGGTTGCAGCCGCCTGCGCCGGCGACTGATCGCGGCCAGCGCACCTCCGGTCGCAAGCGCCCCGCCAGCCGGCCGGGGCGCTTATTGCCGTCGCTCGCGGCTCGCAGCGACCCGCTCTCTCCGGCCGAGGTAAAGCTCGATTGCCGCACGCGTCAGGAACGACGCGAGACCGACCAGGATTGCAACGATCCGGATCCGCGCTTCGTCACGGTCGACCTCCGACTGCCGCGCCGAGAGGAGCGCCTTCTCGTTCTCCGTGATCGAACCGATCACGCGGCGGATGTCGTCCATCGTAGCGCGCTCCATCATGGCGATTTCCAACTGCCGGGCCGCCGCGAAACCGTCCGCGTCATGAGCCGCGATCGATCGCTTGAGTTCGCCGAGCTTCTCGTCGATCATTCCGCCGAGCGTCTCCACCCGTTTGATCTGTTCGGCATTGTCTGAGATGTGCGATCGCAAGCTGCGCCGCAGATCGGACAGTCGTGTCAGGGCTTTGTCGTAGGGTTCGAGGTATCGGCGGTCGCCACTCAACAGGTAGCCACGCTGTCCCGTCTCGGCATCGTCGAGGCCGATCAGCACATCCTTGGTCGTATCGATCGCCTCATAGGTATGAACGACGAGGTCCTGATGATCGCTGAGGAGCATATGCGTCCAGGTCGTTGCGACAACACCGGCGGCGATCACGACGCCGACCGGTATCGACCGCAGCAGAACCGGCGTCGTCAGGTATCTGGCACGCAGCGCACCCCAGGAGAAGTTCATCGTTCTGGATCTCCCATGGCCGCCCGGGCTGTCGCCGGCGCTCCGCCGACAACGACCGATCCGTGACCGTCAACCGTACGATGTCCCTGAGAACGCCGTATCGTGGGAGATGAAGTGGGACAAGGACCTCTGCGGACAAGCTGGTTCATCGCAAAGGGCAAAAATATAATGGAGCGCCCTTCTTCCCTGCTTGTTCGCCTCTGCCCTTCGCCCCGTCCGTCGATCCCGGCCGCGCTGCGGGCCCGCAGACGCGTGCTAGCCTTCGCGTGCCTTGCGCGCAAAATCGTTCACGGCCGCGAGTGTCGGATCGAAGCGTTTCTCTGCCTCGGCAAAGCGGAGGAAACCGACCTTCTCGACAAGAATCTCGGCCGGTGTCGGCTGCCGCGAGAACAGCGCCATGACCTCGTCCATGAAATCGCCAAGCGGCATGTAGCCCTCGCGTGTCGATTGCCCCGGCGTCAGCTCGGTCTGCACGGCGGGTGGCGCAAGCTCGATGACCTCGACCTTGCCCTTGAGCGCTTCCCGCAAACTCACCGTGTAGGAATGCATCGCAGCCTTCGTTGCGGAATAGGTCGGCGTCGCGATGAGGGGCACGAAGGCGAGACCGGAGGTGACGTTGACGATCGCGGCGTCGGGCCGTGTCGTCAGATGATCGATCAGGGCGTTGGTCAACCGGATCGGGCCAAGGAGATTGGTCGCGATGGTGGATTCCGCATCGGCAAGATCGCGCGACCGCGTCAGGTCCTCGAACATCATCACGCCGGCATTGTTGATGAGAACATTGATCTCCGGATGATGGCGGACGACCGTCTCTGCGAAAGCGTCGATGCTTGCGGGATCCGCAATATCGAGCGCATAGCCGACGATCCCGTCATGGGCCGCGGCGACCTCGTCCAGGCGCTCCTGTCGGCGCCCGGCGATGATGACGGTGTTGCCCTGGGCGTGAAATCGCTGCGCCAGTTCGCGCCCGATTCCGGACGCGCCGCCGGTCACGAGAATGGTGTTTCCGCTGGTTTTCATGGTCTGCCTCGCACAATGGATAGGTTGGCGTTGATTGTGCATCGAAGCTAACGTTGTTACTCTCCATCGAACAGAAGGCACCGAAAAGATTTATACGCACCTGAAGGAGAGTGTTGATGCGAAGCCTGCCCGCTGACGCGCCGCTGCGCGTCATTCCCGACGTGGTGGATCCGCGTGTCGAGGCGCTGGTCCACGAGCTGATCGGGCGCGTTGCCGACAAATGGACGATGCTGATCCTGGAAACGCTGGAGGAGAAAGGCGAGTTGCGCTTCACCCAGCTCAGCCGCGAGATCGGCACCATCAGCCAGAAGATGCTGACCCAGACGCTCCGGCAGATGGAGCGCGACGGGCTGATCAAGCGCACGATCCATCCTGTCGTTCCGCCGAAAGTGGAATATCGGCTGACCGAGCTTGGCAGGAGCCTTGGGGAAGCCTTCTGCGGCGTGTGGATCTGGGCGGAGGAAAACCTTGCCAAGGTCCATGAAGCGCGCGAGACCTTCGAGACCGCGGCCAAGGCCTGACTCTTCAGGCACGACACCAGGACGTCCGGACGGGAGCCCGCATGGCAGACGCACATCGCAACAGAGCAGCACAGATCGAGGCGCGCCGGTGACGCCCTCCACGGGTATTTTCGACACCGACGAAGGCCAACGTGTCGCGAACGCCGAAGCCGCGGGCTGGCGGCGCTGGGGCCCCTATCTCAGCGAGCGGCAGTGGGGCACGGTGCGCGAGGACTACAGCGCCGACGGCGATGCCTGGTCCTTTTTTCCGCATGATCATGCGCGCTCGCGCGCGTACCGCTGGGGCGAAGACGGAATTGCCGGCTTTTGCGACGAACATCAATATCTGTGCCTGTCGCTGGCGCTCTGGAACGGCGCGGATCCGATCATCAAGGAGCGCATGTTCGGCCTCGCCAACGAGGAAGGCAATCACGGCGAAGACGTCAAGGAGGTCTGGTGGTATCTCGATGCGACGCCGTCGCACAGCTACCAGTCCATGCTCTACCGCTATCCGCAGGCAGCCTTCCCCTATGACGATCTCGTGGCAGAGAACGCCCGCCGCAAAGGCAGCGATCTGCCGGAGTACAAGCTCGAGGACACCGGCGCGCTTGATGACCGCCGATATTTCGACGTCGAGGTCAGCTATGCCAAGGTGACGTCGGACGACATCCTGATGCGCGTCTCGGTCGTCAACCGTGGGCCGGACGCTGCGTCTCTCCATGTCCTGCCGCAGCTTGTCTTCCGCAACATCTGGAGCTGGGGCGCTCCGGGCGAAAAGCCGGGGATGACGCTTTGCGAGGACAACAGCGTCGCGACCCGCCATCGCCTGATGCCGCCTTGCCGTTTCCAGGCGCTGCAGCCGGCGCAAATGCTGTTTTGCGAGAATGAAACCAACATCCGCCGTCCCGATATCCGCCGGCATGGAGAGTGGAGCCCGTCCCGCGAGGCCGATGGCGATACCCTCTACAAGGACGCCATCAACAACCACCTGATCGGGGGAAAAACGAGCACCCTGCCCGGCCACGGCACCAAATGTGCGGCCCTGTCGGAGCATCGCATCGCCTCAGGCGACACGCTCGTGCTCCGCTACCGGCTGTCACCGACAGACGGTAGCGCGCCGCTGTCGGTCGAAACCTTCGATGCCGTCTTTGCCCAACGGGCGCAGGAGGCGGACGCGTTTTACGCCTGCGTGCAGGCCGATATCGCCGATCCGGATGCGCGGCTCGTGCAGCGGCAGGCGCTCGGCAGTCTTCTCTGGTCGAAGCAGGTCTATCGCTATGACGTCAAGCGGTGGCTCGATGGCGATCCCACGCAGCCACCGCCGCCCGAAAGCCGGCGTTCCGGCCGGAATGCGGACTGGACGCACCTCGCCAATACCGATGTCGTGCTGATGCCGGACAAGTGGGAATATCCCTGGTACGCCTCCTGGGATCTCGCCTTCCACGCCATCAGCGCGGCTCTCGTCGATCCTGCCTTCGCCAAGACCCAGCTCCTGTTGCTCACCCGCGAATGGTACATGCATCCGAGCGGGCAACTGCCGGCCTATGAATGGGCATTCGGCGACGCCAACCCTCCGATCCACGCCTTCGCCGCCTTGCGCGTCTACCGAATGGATGCGGCGCAAAGCGGCACGGCCGATCGCGCCTTCCTGGAGCGCATCTTCCACAAGCTGATGATCAACTTCACTTGGTGGGTGAACCGCAAGGATGCGGCCGGCCGCAACCTCTTTCAGGGCGGATTTCTCGGCCTCGACAATATCGGCGTCTTCGACCGCTCGAAGCCCATCCCCGGCGGGGGCTATATCGAACAGTCCGACGGCACCGCCTGGATGGCGATGTATGCGCTGAACCTTATGCGGATCGCGCTGGAACTGGCCCGGGAAAATGCGGTGTACGAGGATGTCGCGTCGAAGTTCTTCGAACACTTTCTAACCATTGCCTCGGCGATGACGCATGTCGGCGGCAGCGAGGCAGAAAAGGGAGAGAGCGGACGCGGGCTATGGGACGACGAGGACGGCTTTTTCTACGATGCGCTGGTCCTGCCCGACGGCAGCGAGACGACCCTGCGCGTCCGCTCGCTCGTCGGGCTGATCCCGCTCTGCGCCGTGGAGGTTCTGGCTGCCGATGTCGCGACGCGGCATGCCGATTTCGCCGCGCGCCTTGGCTGGATGCTGAGGCATCGGCCGGACCTTACCGGCCAGGTTTCCCGCTTCACCGAACCGGGGCAGGATCAGCGCCTGCTGCTCTCGCTCCTGCGCCGACAGCGCATGACGGCGCTTCTGACGCGCATGATGGACGAAACCGAGTTTCTGTCGCCTTTCGGCCTGCGCTCCCTGTCGAAAGCGCATGATCAGGCACCGTTCGCACTCGATCTCGACGGCGCGCGCTTCGAAGTCCGCTACGAACCGGGCCTGTCGAGCACAGCGATGTTCGGTGGCAATTCCAACTGGCGCGGACCTGTCTGGATGCCGCTCAACGTCATGATCATCGATGCGCTGCGCGCGTTCGACCACTTCTACGGAGAAGGCTTTACGATCGAGTTTCCCGCAGGCTCCGGCCAGATGCTCGGCCTGCCCGCGATCTGCGACGAACTCTGCCGCCGTCTCTGCGCGCTGTTCCTGAAGGACCACGAGGGCACGCGCCCGGCCATGGCCCGTCCCGGCACGACCCGCGATCCCGCCGATATCGACCGTATCACCTTCAACGAGTTTTTCCACGGCGACACGGGAGAGGGGCTCGGCGCGGCACACCAGACGGGGTGGACGGCTCTGGTCGCCTTGCTGTTCAAACCCTATCGACCCAGCTGATCGCGGAAAAAGAAGCCCGAGGACGGTCTGCAACGGCGCTCCATCTCCCGCCCGCCAGCCACTTCAAAAAGCGCAATTGAGATCTATCTTGAAAAGCGATCGTTGATGGAGAGTAAGAGATGACCGGGGTTTGGAAAAGCGCATCGCGGGCACCAGGCGGCGCTCCTTGGAAGCGCTGATCTCGACTTACGGTATTTGGGCCGTTCTCATCGGCGCCGGCGTGGAGGGTGAGGCGGTCGCCTTCCTCGGCGGCGTCCTCGCGCATCGCGGCCTCCTTGTCTACTGGCAGGTGGCCGCTGCCGCGGCGTTCGGGTCTTTTGTCGCCGATCAGCTGTTCTTCCTGATCGGCCGCCATTCCGCGCGGTTTCGCTTCGTCGCTCGCCTCGAAGCGACCGCGGCCATGCGCCGGGCAACCGGGCTGCTGGAGCGGTATCCGGTCGGTTTCATCCTGGCGTTCCGCTTCATTTACGGCATGCGCATCATCAGCCCGCTGCTGATCAGCCGCACCAATATCTCTGCCCTGCGCTTTCTCGTGCTGAACGGCATCGCGGCCTGTCTCTGGGGCCTGGCCATCACCGCCGTCGGCTTCCTCTTCGGCAACGCGGTGCAGATCCTTTTCGGCCATCTGCGCCTGCACATTCATCTCCTGATCGCGATCGCGGCACTCGTTCTGGCGATGGCGGCCACCGCCGTGGCCGTGCGCTCTCGATCCCGATAACCGGTCCCTTTCTTACGGGAAAATGCTCATGCCTGAACGCCTGAAAACACCAAGCCTTGACCGAGCCACCCTTCAGGAATTCCTCGGCGGCTTGAGCGAAGGCGTCATGTTCCTGGACAAGAAAGGACGCATCACCTTTGCGAACGCGGCCGCGCTTGCGATGCATCGGGTCACGTGCATCGATGACCTCGGTGGCCACGCCAAGGGGTATCGACGGACGTTCACGCTGCGCTATCGCAACAATCATCCGCTGGAGGAGGGAGAATATCCGATCGAGCGCCTTCTGGCGGGGGAGACCGTCGAGGACGTGACGGTGGAGATCTCGCCGGCGAGCGATCTCGATGTCGCCTGGGTGCACACCAACCGGAGCATGGTGATCACGGGAAAGGACGATGACGAGGCCGTTCTGGCCCTGGTGCTGCGTGACGAGACGCCCCGCTTCGAGGCGGAAGAGCGCTTCGAGCGGTCGTTCAACGCCAATCCTGCACCCGGTCTCATCTGCCGTCTGGACGATCAGAGGTTCATCCGTGTCAACCAGGGCTTTCTGGAAATGACCGGCTTCATGAAGGAAGACATCATCGGGCGGACGGTCGAGACGATCGGACTGTTTTCCAACTGCGAAAGCGGCGAGGATGCGCTGACGAAACTCGGCGAGGGCCGCGTCATCCGTCATCGTGAGGCGCTTGTTCCCCTGCCGGCGGGCGGCGACCGTCTCGTCATCGTTGCAGGCGAGCCGATCGCGGTGGTGGAAGAGCCCTGCATGCTCTTCACCTTCGCCGACCTCGACGCACGCCGGAAAGCGCAGAATGCCCTGCGCCAGAGCGAGGAGCGGTTCTCGAAGTCCTTTCGCCTGTCGCCGGCACCCGCAGCCATCTCGCGGCTGGACGATTTCGTCTTTACGGAGGCGAACGACGCCTTCCTGCAAATCTCCGGCTATGCCGCAAGCGATGTGATCGGCCGGACGGCCGGCGAGCTGCGTCTGTGGGACGACGTCCCGGCGCGGCGCGGTCTCGAGCAGAAACTGCGCGACAACACGTTCGTGCGCGATGAGCCGATGCGCATGAAGCAGAAGGACGGCGCATTCGCGGAATGCCTCGTTTCGGCCGAACGCGTCGAGATCAACGACGAACAATGCGTCATCTGGGCCTTGCAGGACGTCACCGAGCGCAGGCGAAGCGAGGCACAGCTGGTGGAGGCGATCGAGAGCGTGATGGCCGACACCTCCTGGCTGAGCCGCTCGATCGTCGACCGCCTGGCGACGCTGAAACAGACCTCGACCACGGCGCCAAGGGCGCAGCTCGTCGCCTTGAGCGACCGGGAGCGGGAAATCCTGGGCCTGATCTGCAGCGGGCAGACCGATGCGGAGATGAGCGACACCCTGCATCTCTCCAAGAACACGATCCGCAATCATATTGCGTCGCTCTACGGCAAGATCGGCGTCAACCGCCGCGCCGCAGCGGTCATCTGGGCCAGGGAACGCGGGTTTACCGGCCCGCCGGATGCCAAGCTGAGCAAACGACCGGGCCGGCAGAAATAGCCGAAAAGCGCTTCGCGACCCCAAAAAAGGTCATTTGATACTAGGCCAATTGGTATTTTTCGATCTGAAATCCCTCCTCCGACCTCCTTATTTCCCGTGTCATGACAGCGACGGACCCGCTGCCATGTGAACCTGAACACAGGATTGAAGGAGAACCGAAATGGACAAGAATCGCATCGAAGGTGGAGCCAAGGACGTCAAGGGCACTATCAAGGAAGCCGTCGGCAAGCTTGTCGGCAACGAGCGCCTCGAGGCCGAGGGCAAGGCCGACAAGCTCGAGGGCAAGACCCAGAGCACGCTCGGCAAGGCCAAGGATGCCGTCAAGGATGCGCTGAAATAAGCCCCCTCCCCGCGGCCCGTGCCAGAGCCCGGCCCCATTTCCCGTGGGGGCCGGGACAGGTGAGATGATCCGACCTTGAGCGACCGACCGAAAGCCCGATTGAGAGGCAGAGCCATCATGTTGTTTCCCGTTCTTTCGAACACCATCCTCACGCCGGACTTCGGTTCGACCGAAGCGACGATCGCCTGCGTCCTTGCCTATACGTATGGACTGGAGGAGTGCCGGATCGACGTCTCCGTGCGCGACGACCACATTCTGCTGTCGGGCACCGCTCCGAGCAGCGAGATGGCCGATATGGCGATCGGCATCGCGGCCGACCTTTCCCCGCGCCGTGTCCTCAGCGACATCGAGATCATCGCGCCGAAGGCTGCCTGCTGACGGGTGCGCGCTGCCGGAACCCTCGAAAATATCAAACAGACTTAGCCCATTTGGAGTATCCCATGAAACAGACCCTCATCCTCGCTCTCGCCACAACGCTTGCCGTCGGCACCACCGCATCGGCCGCGGACATGACGTCGTCCAAGACGCCTGCGAAGAAACATCATGGCCGCGTGGTCGCAGACGAGCCGCGGGAGCGCCTCGGAACCCTGTCCTGCGAGGTTGCCGGCGGCATCGGCCTGCTGATCGGATCGAGCAAGGCTGTCGATTGCACCTTCGCCCAGCGCGACGGCAAGACAGAGCGGTATACCGGCACGATCGGCAAGCTCGGTCTCGACGTCGGTGTGACCGGAAAGTCGTACCTGCGGTGGATCGTCGTCAACACCGTGCCGACCACCGTCGGCCAGGGTAGCCTCGCGGGCACGTATGTCGGCGCCTCCGCGAGCGCGGCTGTCGGACTGGGCCTCGGCGCAAACGCGCTTGTCGGCGGCAATTCCAAGAATTTCGGCCTTCAGCCCCTGAGCGCGCAGGCCGGCACCGGCCTGAATGTCGCCGCCGGGATCTCCCGCCTGCAGCTCCGTCCTGCCAGCTAATGATGGCCGGCTGATGATGGTCAGCAGGTAATGGTCAGCAGGTGATGTCCGACTGGAATGGTGGCCGGCCGATGACACCCGCCTGATAGCGGTGCGTGCAACCGGAAGCGAACATTCCCCAGGAAAGGCAAAAAAGGTAAGGGCGGGACCGGAAGGTTTCGCCCTTCTCTGCGCAGGGCGCAGCGTCGCCCGCGCGTCAGCGCTTCACATGATCGATGAAGGCCCGAAGCTTCGGCGCCATGTCGCGGCGGCTCGGATAATAGAGGTAGAAGCCCGGGAAACGCGGACAGAATTCCTCCAGCAGTGGCACCAGTTCGCCGCGCGCAACAGGCACACGGAAGCTTTCCTCAAGGCCGAAGGTGATGCCTGCCCCGGCAATGGCGAGGCGGATCATCAAAGCCATGTCGGTGGTCGTGATGGCATCGTCGACCGCGACCGAGAAGGCTTTTCCGCCCTCTTCGAACTCCCAGTGATAGGGCGCGACATCCACGCCGGCGCGCCACCCGATACAGCGCCGCCCGCTGAGCTCGCGCGGATGCACCGGGGTTCCCCAAGCGCGAAGATAGTCCGGCGATGCGAATGGGAGCTGCCGCTGCTCGGCCGATACAGGGACGGCAATCATATCCTGCGCAATGACCTCGCCAAGCCGAACGCCGGCATCATAGCCTTCTGCCACGATATCGAAGTCCTCATCCGTTACCGTGACGTGCAGCTTCACGTGCCGATGCGCCTCCGCGAACGTCGCCAGCAGCGGGCCGGTCAGAAAGCTCTCGGCGATCGAGGAAACCGCAAGGCGCAAGCGTCCACGCGGCGGGCCGGACGGTACGCCTGCGTGCTCCATGGCCGCGGTGATCTCGGCGACTGCCGGCGCCGCACGTCGATAAAGATCCTCTCCGGCTTCGGTCAGCGTGACGCTTCGTGTGGTGCGCGCCACCAGCGCGATGCCGAGTGCTGCTTCGAGCTTGCGGATCGTTTGGCTGACGGCGGACCGCGTGACGCCCATGCGATCCGCGGCAGCCCTGAAGCTTCGCGCTTCGGCCACGATGACAAACACAGAGAGCGCATTCAGATCAGGGTTCATTGGTTAGGTTTCCTTACCAGAATGGTGAGCAGCGGGCAGCTTATCGCGACAATCTCGACGACGTATCGTGTCTCTATCGACATCTGCAACACAGAAAGGCAGACAGGATGGACAAGATCGTTCTCATCACAGGCGCGTCCAGCGGCATCGGAGCCGGCATCGCGCGTGAACTTGCAAAGGCCGGGACCACGCTGGTTCTCGGCGCCCGTCGCATCGATCGGCTGAACGACCTCGCAAGCGACCTTCGTGCCGAGGGCGCAAGGGTCATGGTCCGCGCGCTGGACGTGACGGATCGCGCCGACGTCGCCGCGTTCGCAAAGGCCGCACGGGAGGCCTTCGGCCGCATCGATGTCATCGTCAACAATGCCGGGATCATGCCGCTGTCGTTGATGGCCTCGCTGAAGGTCGAGGAATGGGACCGCATGATCGATGTCAACATCAAAGGTGTTCTCTACGGCGTCGCCGCCGTCTTGCCGGAGATGACGGCGCGCGGTTCGGGCCACATCATCAACATTGCCTCGATCGGCGCCTTGAGCGTCTCGCCCACGGCCGCGGTTTATTGCGCAACCAAGTTCGCCGTTCGGGCGATCTCCGACGGGCTGCGGCAGGAACACGACAAGCTTCGCGTCACCTGCATTCACCCGGGTGTCGTGGAGAGTGAACTGGCCGCGACCATCACCGATCCGATCGCCCGGGACGCGATGAAAGCCTACCGCGCCGTCGCCCTGACCCCGGACGCCATCGGCCGGGCCGTCCGCTTTGCGATCGAACAACCCGACGACGTGGACATCAACGAAATCGTCGTCCGCCCCACGCGTTCGCCGAACTGAGCGAGGACACGACGGTCTGTGCGATCCAGGGTCGGCCGCAGTTGAGTCCGGTCTTCCTGCATCGGGGTTCGATGCCTTGCCTCCGGTCCTCATTCCCGGGGCTTTACCTGACCAAGCGTCGGTGCCTACTATCGCGACACCGTCACGGAGCCCATGGTTGGGAAAGGCCGGTGACAGGCTCTTGCATCGGGGCGCGCCATCGGGACAGCGCGGCACGGCAAAGATCGGGGAGAGAGAGATGAAAGCTTTGGGCGTCGGCCTTATCGGAACGGGGTACATGGGCAAGTGCCACGCACTGGCCTGGAACGGCGTGCGACAGGTTTTCGGCGACATTCCTGCACCGCAGCTTGTGTCTCTCGCCGAAAACAATGCGGAGATGGCGGCGCACCGCGCCGGCATCTTCGGCTTCCGCAAAGCAACCGGCAACTGGCGCGACCTTCTGGCAGACCCGGAGGTCGACGTGATCTCGATCACGACGCCCAACGCGTTTCATCCGGATATGGCAATCGCCGCTCTTCAGGCCGGCAAGCATGTCTGGTGCGAAAAGCCGATGGCGCCGGCCCTTGCCGATGCGGAAGCCATGCTGGCGGCGGCGCGCAGCAGCGGCAAAGTCGCCATTGTGGGTTATAACTATATCCAGAACCCGGCCATCGCCCAGATCCGCCGCCTGATCGAAGAGGGCACGATCGGCAAGGTGAACCATGTCCGGGCCGAGATGGATGAAGACTTCATGGCCGATCCAGAGGCATTCTTCTCCTTGAAGAGCGAGGCAAGCTCCGGCTACGGCGCGCTGGACGACTTTGCCGTCCATCCGCTATCGCTGCTCTGGTCTCTCTTCGGCCATGTGCAGGAGGTCATCGCTGACCTTCGCAAGCCCTATGCAGACCGGCCGACACGGGCAGGCGAGCGGAGAGAGGTCGACAACCACGATATCGCCAGCGTGCTCATGAAGCTCGAGGGCGATATCTCGGCGGTTCTGATGACGAACCGCTCGGCCTGGGGCCGCAAAGGCCGCATCGCGCTGCAGATCTTCGGCTCCAAGGGATCGATCCTCTACGACCAGGAGCGCATGAACGAGTTCGAACTCTTTACGACCTCAGGACCGGAGGCGACGCGCGGCTTTGCCCGTGTCCTCACAGCGCCCGTTCATCCGCCTTACGACCGCTTCATCCCGGCCCCGGGCCATGGCCTCGGCTTCAACGATCTCAAGATCATCGAATGCCACCAGCTTCACCAGGCCATCGCCGGCAAACCCTTCACGGCCGTCACGTTCGAAGAGGGTGTGCGGATCGAGCGAAGCATCCACGCCATGGCGCAGTCGTTTCGGGAAAAGCGCTGGGTGGCCGTCGAATGATGGGGCGTCCGGACGTCTGCTTACGCGGGCGGCGCTGCGCAGTGCGTGCTGTCACCAATCCTCGTGCGACGGAATGTCATCTATGACCAACTCTCTGTGGCTTCGTCGGCGCGAAGGTCCGTCCGTTCGGGGCCTTAGCCGAGGCAATGACGCGCATGCTTGAATGGCTTCAGCTTCAGCTGTCTGCGGCGCTGCCCGGGCGGTCTGCATCCGACGAGCAGTTCAAGCGCCTGCGAGATGCGGAACTGGAAGGGCTGGCTGTGGCCTTTCGCGTCCGGCTATGCGCCGTCGCCGTGATCGCCGTCTGGTTGCTCGTCAGCACCGCCTGGCCGCGCAACGTCTATTATCTCGCCGTCAGCTTCGTCTTTCTCGCGTTGAGCTACGTTCCGTATGCGACGCGGCATCATCGCGCCGCATGGACGATCAAGCTGGCCTGCACCATCCTCGATGTCGCCCTCATCACCGCCACCATTCTCCTTCCGCCCCTGGGCGACCTTGCTTCCGACTGGCCGATCCAGACCCGTACGCGCGGACCGGAATTCCTCTACCTGCTTCTTCTGCTGGCAGAATCGGCGCTCACCTACTCCCCTATCCTCGTCGTATGGACGGGCGGCATCATCCTCGCGGTCTGGTCCTTCGGCATCAACACGCTCTATGACCGGCCCGACACGGTCCGGTTCGACGCTTCCGGCACGATGTCGGACATGCAGGCGCTCGAGCGGTTTCTCAATCCCTACTTCGTCGGTCTCATCCAGATGTGGGTCCAGCTGGTGACGACCGGCCTGATCACGCTCATCCTGGCCATCGCGGTCCTGCGCAGCCGCAACACGCTGATTTCCCAGATCAAGGACAACACGGCTCGCACATCGCTGGCCCGCTATGTTTCTCCGGACGTTGCCCATGCCATGGGCGACGGCGCCCCGCGTTTCGGCGAGCCCACGAAACACGAGGTTGCGATCATGTTCGTGGATATCGTCGGCTTCACCCGCATGGCCGAAAAGCGTTCGCCAGAGCAGGCGCTCAATCTCCTGCGGAGCTTCCAGGAGCGCGGTTGCAGCGTGCTGTTCCCGTGCGGGGGCACGCTCGACAAGTTTCTCGGTGATGGTTTCATGGCGACCTTTGGCGGCGTGCAGCCGCAGAAGGATGCGGCGGAGCGCGCGCTCTCCTGTGCTTTCCAGCTGCTCGACACCTATGCGGCGTGGTCGGAGAAGAGGCGACGGCGTGGCGCTCAGCCGGTCGATATCGCGATCGGCCTCCATTTCGGCGAAGTGATCGTCGGCAATGTCGGGACGAGCGAACGCCGAGAGTTCACCGTCATCGGCGATGTCGTGAACGTCGCCAGTCGCCTCGAGCGCGCGACCCGCCATCTTGAAGGCAGCCTTGTCGTTTCAGACGCCTGTCTGCAAGCAGCCGGGGGCGCTCCACCGGGGCGGAAGGTCGCGCACACGCTGACGATCGACATCCGAGGCAGAAACCGCAGCGTGCTTGCCCATGTCTTCTAGCGACGTCAGCGCCCTCTCGCCACGTGCCTGAGGGGGAAAGCCCCTCGAACGCAAGCGTAGAGTTACCGAAGGGCCCGCCGTACCAGCAGGGCGCTGAACCAATTCGTATAGGATAGTGAAAACTTACCATCTTTGGGTGCCGATGGTCACCATTTCTTGAGGGCTTGCCCCTAATGCTGTTTCCGATGGACTCCGACAGCGTCGCTGCCGGAGGGGAGGAATGACAGATGATGCTGCCCCATACCGATAACCGGCGACGGCGACGCGCGGTCCTGGCCGTGGCATTCCTGTTCATTCTCGTCGCCAGCATCTTTG
This sequence comes from Rhizobium sp. Leaf384, assembly GCF_001424065.1. Taxonomy (GTDB): domain Bacteria; phylum Pseudomonadota; class Alphaproteobacteria; order Rhizobiales; family Rhizobiaceae; genus Ferranicluibacter. The sequence continues at coordinate 75,065 of NZ_LMQE01000005.1, read as the reverse complement.
CCGGCATCGTCTTCCGCTCGATCGATGCGATGCGGGAGACCGCCAACCGGATCGATGACGAACGCGCGCTGGATGCGACCTCCGCGGCCGTGGATGCGCTCCGCACGCAGCTTTATGGCATTCTCCACGACAATGCGACCTGGGACGGGGCGTACAAGCAGCTCAATTCGATCAACCGCAAGTACTGGGTCATCGAGAACTGGGCCAATACCGGGGCGGACAACCCGGCCTATGATACGGCCATCGTGACCGACGCCCGTGGCAAGGTCATCGTCGCCTACAAGGATGGCGAGGAACTGACCGAACCGCCCGCGGTCTTCTTCGGCGACCACTTCACCACGATCGTGCGCAATGCCGACCGGCTCGGCGAACAGGCCGGCATTACACCCGTCTACGCCGTCCGTTCCGAAAGCGGTATCGCGCTGATGGCTGCCGCCAAGATCCGCCCGAGCACGACCAGCACCCGGATCGAGGAGCGCAATCTCTACACCCTCTTCATGGCACGGCACCTGACGCCCCGGGTGATCGGCGATCTTGCGCAGAGTTTCCGCATCGAGAAGCTCAGCCTCAGTCCCACACGGTCCGAGAGCATGTTGAACGTGCCGTTGACCGACCTCGATGGCACGGCCATCGCCTATCTCAGCTGGCCGTCCAAGCTGCCAGGCAGCCGAAGTTTCCTCACGGTCAAGACGCAGCTTGCCGTCGGCGCCGCCATCCTCATGGTCTTTCTCACCGGCATCGCCATGGCCGGATGGGTGGCGGTTCGCAAACTGCGCCAGGACGAGGCAGCGGCGCGGCACGCGGCGCTCCGCGACGCGCTGACCGGCCTCTGGAACAGGCGTGCCTTGCTGGAACACCTGACCGACCTCACGCGAAACGGACAGCAAGGCACCGTGGAGCTGTGTCTCCTCGACCTTGACGGGTTCAAGCGCGTCAACGATGCCTGGGGGCACGCAACGGGCGACGAGCTCATCGCCTCGGTCGCCGCGCGGCTGCGGGACATCCTGCCGCCGGAAGTCTTCATTGCCCGCCTCGGCGGCGACGAATTTGCAATCGTTGTGGCCAGAACGCCGGAGACGCGCATCGCGGACGATACTGCCGATAGGGCGCTTGTGGCGGCCTGCGACGTCTTCTTCCTGGGAACACGGCAGATCCAGGTCGCCGCCAGTATCGGACGCGCGGTGGCGGGGCTGTCCGATGTGGATATGGGCGACCTGATGCGGGCGGCCGACGTTGCCCTCTACCGGGCAAAGGACCTTGGCCGCGGCCGCATCGTCACCTTCGACAGCGAGCTCGAGCAGCGTCGACGTGACGACATGACGATGGAGCAGTACCTCAAGAAGACGCTGGAAACCGATGGGATCGAGGTTTTCTACCAGCCGCTTTTCCGGAGCAACGATCAGTCGATCTGCGGCGTCGAGGCATTGGCTCGCTGGAGCAGCTCCCCTCTCGGGCGCGTTCCCCCGGATGTCTTCATACCGGTCGCCGAAAAGGCCGGCCTCATCGAAACCCTGGGACTGCAGGTGCTGCGAACGGCCGTCGAGGCATCCGCGGCCTGGCCCGGGATCGGCGTCTGCGTCAATGTCTCGCCGGTCCAGCTGCAGGACCACGGGTTCGCCCATGCAGTGGCATCGATCCTCGCCAAGGCGGGCTTCGATGCCACGAGGCTCACCCTCGAGATCACGGAAGGCGTGCTGATCAGCCATCCGGAGCAGGCCCTGAGAGCGATTACCGCCCTTAAGGACCTCGGCGTCGACATCGCGCTCGACGACTTCGGAACGGGCTTCGCCAGCATCGGCATGCTGCGCAGTTTTCCGTTCGACCGCGTGAAGGTGGACAAGTCGCTGGTGGCGGCATTGGATGCGAAGCATGATGCGGCGCCCGTGCTGCAGGCGACCGTCGCCCTTGCCAGCGCGATGGGCATCGCCGTCACGATCGAGGGTATCGAAACGGAGTTGCAGGCCGGGATCGCCCGCCTTTACGGCTGCGACGTCATGCAAGGCTATCTCTACAGCAAGCCTCTGTCGGCGGCGGATATGTCGGAACGCTATTTCGAGCGCCCGCAGCGACGGCTCGGCACCGGTTCCTAAAGCGGATTTCCGCGCCGGAGATCCGCGATCGATAAATCCATTGCCCGGCTCGCCAGCGGCTGAAGACACCGCAGGCTTCTATCCTCGCTCTCATTTCCCGCCGCATCGGCTCCAGATTCCTATGGAATCTTTATATCTTTGCCATGTCCACCGTCTCGAATTCCTACGCCGGTCAGCCGCATAGTCCGGTTGACGCCGGTGCCTTTGCGTGCCGGGTCACGACAGAAATGACAGGTGCAACATGACATTCGATTACATCCTCAGCGGTGGTGTGACCCTCTTCATCACGGCCTATCTCGCCTACGCCCTTTGGCGACCGGAGCGCTTCTAATGCATGTCGCCCGAACGTGTGCAGCGGTTTCGGGAAACGACATGCATCACAACAAGACCTTAAAACGCGTCATGTGAGTCCTTTTTCACGCAACGCGCTTTAAGCCGCATTGCTTCGGCGCTGACCTCCACACCGGCATCCTTCTGTCGTGGTTGAGGCTTTTGCCCCCCGCGGGCACCCGACACTTTTCTTCCGACGTTCAACCATCATCCGGGGTCTCTGATGAGCAAACCCACATCCGCGAGCATCTTGGATGCCCGCATCCTCGTGCCTGCCATCGGCGGCGCGTTTCGAAAACTCGACCCGCGAACCCTGGCCAAGAACCCGGTCATGTTCGTGGTCGCCACCGTTTCCGTTCTGACCACGATCCTCTTCGTCAAGGATCTGGCATCGGGTTCGGACGGTCTCGGCTTCTCGTTCCAGATCATCCTCTGGCTGTGGTTCACCGTGCTGTTTGCCAATTTTGCGGAAGCCGTGGCCGAGGGTCGGGGCAAGGCGCAGGCAGAGTCGCTCCGCCGCACCCGCTCGGAAACGCAGGCCAAGCTGCTGATATCCGCCGACAGCCGTACATGGAAGGATGTTCCCGGTGCGACGCTCAAGGTCAATGATATCGTGCTCGTCGAAGCCGGGGACATCATCCCCTCGGACGGCGAAATCATCGAGGGGATCGCGTCCGTCAACGAAGCGGCGATCACCGGTGAATCCGCGCCCGTCATCCGCGAGTCCGGCGGCGATCGATCCGCGGTGACCGGCGGAACACAGGTTCTGTCCGACTGGATCAAGGTGCGCATCACGGCAGCCGCCGGATCGACCTTCATCGATCGCATGATCGCGCTGGTCGAAGGTGCCGAGCGTCAGAAGACCCCGAACGAAATTGCGCTCAACATCCTCCTGGCCGCCATGACGCTTATCTTCGTCATGGCGACGGCAACGATCCCGGCGTTTGCCGGCTATGCCGGCGGCTCCATCCCGATCATCGTGCTCGTCGCGCTGTTCGTCACGCTCATCCCCACCACCATCGGCGCCCTTCTCTCCGCCATCGGCATCGCGGGCATGGACCGCTTGGTCCGCTTCAACGTCCTCGCCATGTCCGGGCGCGCGGTCGAGGCAGCGGGCGACATCGATACGCTGCTCCTCGACAAGACGGGGACCATCACGCTCGGCAATCGGCAGGCGACTGCGTTCTGCCCCGTCAGCGGCGTGACGGAACAGGATCTCGCGGATGCGGCGCAGCTTGCGTCACTGGCCGACGAAACCCCCGAAGGCCGCTCCGTCGTCGTGCTCGCCAAGGAGAAATACGGCCTCCGCGCGCGCGACATGCAGGATCTGAATGCGACCTTCGTGCCCTTCACCGCGCAGAGCCGGATGTCCGGCGTCGATCTGGAGGGAACGTCGATCCGCAAGGGCGCCGTGGAGTCGGTGCTCCGCTATCTGCAGAGCGAAACCGGAACAGCCGCATCGACACAAGGGGAGGCACGGGCAAAGGAGGCACAAGCGATCGCGGATTCGATTGCGAAAGCGGGTGGCACGCCGCTCGCGGTCGCCCGGGACGGTAAGGTGCTCGGCATCATCCACCTGAAGGATATCGTCAAGGGTGGCATCCGCGAGCGCTTTGCGGAGTTGCGCCGCATGGGAATTAGGACCGTCATGATCACCGGCGATAACCCCATGACGGCTGCGGCCATCGCGGCCGAAGCCGGGGTGGACGACTTCCTGGCCCAGGCGACGCCCGAGAACAAGCTGCAGCTTATCCGCGACGAGCAGGCGAAAGGAAAACTCGTCGCCATGTGCGGCGACGGAACCAACGACGCGCCGGCGCTCGCTCAGGCCGACGTCGGCGTCGCCATGAACACGGGCACGGTCGCAGCCCGCGAAGCTGGAAACATGGTCGACCTCGACAGCGACCCGACAAAGCTGATCGAGATCGTGGAAATCGGCAAGCAATTGCTGATGACGCGCGGGTCGCTGACGACCTTCTCGATCGCGAACGACGTCGCCAAGTACTTCGCGATCATCCCGGCAATGTTCGTCACGCTGTATCCGCCTCTCGACACGCTGAACGTCATGGGCCTCGCCACGCCCCAAAGCGCGATCCTCTCGGCGATCATCTTCAATGCGCTCATCATCATCGCGCTCATCCCGCTTGCCCTGAAGGGGGTCGCGTACAAGCCGATCGGTGCGGGACCGTTGCTGCGCCGAAACCTCCTGATTTACGGCCTCGGCGGCCTCGTCGTGCCGTTCGCCGGCATCAAGCTGATCGACATGATCGTGTCGGCGCTCAACCTCGCCTGATCGGAAAAACCAATGACCATCGCAGTATTCATCCTCGGCATGACCCTCTTCGGACTGCTCTTCGCCTTGGCCTCGGCGCTCGACAAAGCCTGATGCGGGAGACCTCGAAATGATACACGCCATCCTCTTCGTCATCATGATCATCGGCGGCACGGCCCTCCTCTCCTGGCCGCTCGGGCGCTATATGCACTGGGCTATGGATCCCGGTGCCGGCCGAGGCAAAGGGAACCGCCTGACCGCGACGTTCCAGGCGATCGGCGGGGCCGCAACGGCGCCGACGCAGGACTGGAAGCGCTACGTCGTCTCCCTCCTCGGCTTCAACGTCGTCATGTTCGTGATCTGCTTCGCGATCCTCGCGTTGCAGCCGTATCTGCCGCTCAATCCCGATGGCCGGCAGGCGCTCGAGGGCAGCCTGATCTACAACACGACCAGCTCCTTCGTCGCCAACACCAACCTGCAGCATTACTCCGGAGAAGTCGCGATGAGCTACCTGTCGCAGCTTGCCGCGCTGATGTGGCTTCAGTTCGTCTCGGCGGCCGTCGGCCTTGCCGCCCTCGCGGCGCTGGCGCGCGGGCTTGCGGGACGCACGCTCGGCAACTTCTTCGTCGACGTGCAGCGCGCTACATTCCTCGTTCTGCTTCCGCTCGCTCTCGTCGTCGCCCTCCTCCTGCTCCTAACCGGCGTGCCGATGACATTCGAGGGATCGGCGGTCGCGACCACGCTCGAAGGCGTCCAGCAGACCATTGCGCGGGGTCCTGTCGCTGCCTTCGTCGCCATCAAACAGCTCGGCACCAATGGCGGCGGCTTCTTTGGCCCGAACAGCACGCATCCCCTCGAGAATCCCTCCTTCTGGTCGAACGTCCTGCAGACCATGTCGATCATCATCATTCCCATGGGCTGCGTCTGGATGTTCGGCGGGATCATCGGGCGGATGAAGCATGCCGCCGTGCTGTTCACGGTCATGCTCGTCCTCATGGGCGCCCGCATCACCGGCGCGGTCGGCTTTGAATCCGCACCGACCCACGCCTTTGCAAATCTGCCCATCACGCAGGATGTTGGCAATCTCGAAGGCAAAGAACTGCGTTTCGGCACGGCGGCCGGCCCCGTCTGGGCGGTCGTGACGACCTCCACCAGCAACGGCTCCGTCAACGCCATGCACGACAGCCTCAATCCACTGACGGGCCTGATGCCGATGATCGGCATGTGGCTCAACGAAGACTTTGGCGGCGTCGGGGTCGGAATGATCAACATGTTCCTCTACATCGTCGTCGGTGTCTTCATCGCCGGCATGATGATCGGCCGCACGCCCGAATATCTCGGCTGGCGCGTCGAGGCGAAGGAGGTCAAGTTCGCCATGATGGGTCTTCTCAGCCACGGCTTCTTCATTCTCGTCGGCACGGCAATCTTTGCGGCGACACCTTGGGGTGCGGCGACGCTGAACAACATCGGCCCGCACGGCTTCAGCGAAATCCTCTATGAATTCTCGTCGGCCGCGGCCAACAACGGCTCCGGTTTCGAGGGTCTCGGCGACAACACCGTCGCCTGGAACATCGCGACGGGCACCGTCATGCTGCTCGCGCGCTTCATCCCGATCATCCTGCCGCTCGCCATCGTCGGTTCGCTGTCCGTCAAGCGCCGGGCCACCGAGTCCAGTGGCACTCTCTCGGTGGAGGACGGCACCTTCGCCGGAATGTTGACCGTCACGGTCGTGATCGTCGGTGCGCTGACCTTCTTTCCTGCAGCCACGCTCGGCCCCATCGCCGAACACGTCATGTTCATGAAGTGAGACCAACCATTATGGAAACTCTTCTCTCCAGCGTCCGCATCGCTCTTGCAACCATGCTGGTCTGCGTCGGCGGCTATACGGGCGTCGTCTGGGCGGTCGGTACGGCTGTCACGCCGCAGATGGCGCAGGGCTCTTTGATCACCACTGCAGACGGCAGGGTCATCGGTAGCCGACAGCTCGCACAGGCCTTCACGCAACCGCAATACTTCTGGCCTCGCCCCTCGGCTGTGGACTACAACGCGGCGGCGGCCGGCGGCTCCAACAAGTCACCGACAAGCACCGATTTGACCGACCGCGCGTCGAAAACGGCGGCCGCCTTCGGGGCAACGCCGCAGAACCCCCTTCCGGCCGAACTGGCGGCTGCCTCCGGCGCGGGTCTCGACCCGCACATCACCGAACGCGCCGCGCGCTACCAGGCCGCGCGTGTCGCCAGCGCGCGCAGCCTGCCGGTCGAGGCCGTCAACGCCCTCATCGACCGCAGCGCCTTCTCGCCGGGCGGGATTCTGACGCCGGACCGGCTCGTAAACGTGCTTGAGATCAACCTCGCGCTGGACAAGACCGCCCTGCGTTAAGCACAAGATCGGTCGGCAGTCGCGTTGACCGGCGGCCGACCAACCATGGAGCGAAGGATGGCCAACGACAACCAGGGCGGACGGGACCGGCGACCATCCCCCGAAGCGCTCCTTGCCCAGGCGGACCGGGACGATCGTGGCAAGCTGAAAATCTTTCTCGGCGCAGCCCCGGGCGTTGGCAAGACCTACGAGATGTTGATGTCCGCCCGGGCCCGGCGCGCCGACGGCACTGACGTCGTCATCGGCGTGGTGGAAACCCATGGACGGAGGGAAACCGAGGCGCTCGTCGCCGGACTGGAAACCGTCGCACGGACATCCGTCGACTACAAAGGACGCGCGCTCGACGAGATGGATATCGATGGCATCCTCAAGCGCCGGCCCGCGCTTGCGCTCGTGGACGAGCTCGCGCACACCAACGCACCCGGAAGCCGCCACCCCAAGCGCTATCTGGACGTGTTGGAACTGCTGGCAAAGGGTATCGACGTCTACACCACGCTCAACATCCAGCACGTCGAGAGCCTCAACGACATCGTCGCCCAGATCACCCGCATCCGGGTGCGCGAGACGGTTCCGGATTCGATCATCGACCGCGCCGACGACATCGAGATCATCGACATCACGCCGCAGGACCTTATCAAGCGGATGCAGGACGGCAAGGTCTACCTTCCCAAGACGGCACGGCGCGCGATCGAGAACTACTTCTCGCCCGGCAACCTGACGGCCCTGCGCGAACTCGCGCTTCGACGCACGGCGCAGCGGGTCGACGACCAGCTTCTCACGCATATGCAGGCCCATGCCATCCCGGGCCCTTGGGCCGCGGGTGAGCGCATTCTCGTCTGCCTCGATCACGGTCGCAACGGACCCACGCTGGTCCGCTACGCCCGACGACACGCCGACAGACTGCGGGCGCCCTGGACCGTCATCCATCTGGAGACCGCAAGGTCGGCCTCTCTCGCAGAGGCGGACAAGGATCGGCTGGCGGCCTGCATGCGGCTTGCCGAACAGCTTGGTGCGGAAACCGTGACGTTGCCGGCGTCGCGCGTGTCGCGCGAGCTGCTGGCCTATGCGACGGCGAACAACGTCAATCATCTCATCATCGGCAAGTCCGAACGGTCCTGGTGGCGGGAGCGGTTCGAAGGATCGGTCACGCACGATCTCATCCGCCACTCGGGCACCATCAGCGTACATGTCATGTCGGACGGCGGCGAAGAGGTCGCGCCGCGCGGTGTCCGGACGGCCGCACCGGCCACGCGCATCAGGATGAAGGACTATCTCTCCAGTCTCGCTTTCGTTTCGATGGCCGTGCTGATCGGCATTCTTCTCGACCAGACGCTCAATGTGCAGAACCTTGCGCTGGTGTTCCTGATGGGCGTTCTCGCCTCCGCCGTCAAAGGGGGGCTCGGGCCCGGCCTGTTTGCCTCCTTTCTCGGCGCCACCGCCTTCAACTTCTTCTTCTTGGAGCCGCGCTATACGCTCACCATCCGCGACCCGGAAAGCGTGGTCGCTCTTCTCTTCTTCCTCGGGACCGCCCTCATCGCCAGCAACCTTGCCGCCGCGGTCCAGAGACAGGCTATGGCCGCGCGACAGCGGGCGCGGACGACGGAAGACCTCTATCTCTTTTCTCGCAAGCTTGCGGGAACGGGCACGCTTGACGACGTTCTCTGGGCAACAGCCTACCAGATGGCCTCGATGCTGAAGGTCCGGGTCGTCCTCCTTCTGCCGGAGGACGGGACGATCGCGGTCAAGGCCGGCTATCCGCCGGACGATACGCTTGTCGATGCGGACATCGCGGCAGCGCGCTGGGCGTGGGAGCACGATCGGCCCGCAGGACGTGCGGCCGATACGCTTCCCGGCGCCAAGCGCCTCTACCTGCCGCTGCGCACCGGCCGCGGCGCGATCGGCGTGGTCGGGCTCGACAACGACAGACAGGGGCCCCTGCTGAACTCCGACCAGCAGCGCCTGTTCGATGCGCTCGCCGACCAGGCTGCCCTCGCCATCGAGCGGATCCAGCTCGTCGCAGACGTCGACAAGGCCAGGCTCGCCGCGGAAACCGACCGGCTGAGGACGGCGCTCCTCACTTCGATCTCGCATGACCTCAAGACCCCGCTGGCCGCCATCATGGGATCTGCCGGCACCATCAAGGATTTCGGCGGCGGCTTGTCCGAAGACGCAAAGTCCGAGCTGCTGACGACGATCATCGAGGAATCAGAGCGTCTCAACCGTTTCATCGCCAACCTCCTCGATATGACCCGCATCGGATCGGGCGCCATGATGCCGAACGCCTCGCCGCACTTCGTCGGCGATATCGTCGGGTCCGCTCTCGCGCGCGCGGCCAAGATCACGGTGGACCATCGCGTGGAAACGTTAATTCCCAATGATCTGCCCATGGTGAAGGTCGATCCGGTCCTCCTCGAGCAATCGCTCTTCAACCTGATCGACAATGCCGCCAAATACGCTCCGGCGCACACGACGATCCGCATCGAGGCCAGCGCTGCCGAGGGCACGGTTCGCCTCTGCGTGATCGACGAAGGACCGGGCCTGCCGCCCGGAGACGTGGAGCGCGTTTTCGACAGTTTCTATCGTGTCCGCAAGATCGACCATGTCAAAGCCGGGACCGGCCTCGGGCTGTCGATCTGCCGGGGTTTCGTCGAAGCGATGGGCGGAAGCATCGTCGCGGGAAATCGACCGGACACCCCTGGTGCCGTCTTCGAGATCCGACTACCCATAGCGACGATGGCAGGAGGACCGACATCATGACCCATGCCGCCGTCAAGATCCTCGTCGTGGACGACGAACCGCCGATCCGAAGGCTGCTGGACGTCGGCCTGTCATCGCAGGGATTCGTCGTCAAAGGCGCGCAGAACGCCCGTTCGGCAATCGAGATGGTGCAGTCGGATGTTCCCGACCTCGTGCTCTTGGATCTCGGCCTGCCCGACATCAGCGGACATGACCTCCTCAGCCGATGGCGGGCGGAGAACGTTTCTTTTCCGATCGTCATCCTGTCGAGCCGCACGGACGAGGCAGGCATCGTTCAGGCATTGGAGATCGGCGCGGACGACTATGTCACCAAGCCGTTCGGCATGAACGAACTCGTCGCGCGCATTCGCGTGGCTCTGCGCCATCGGCTGCAAACAAACGGCGAGAAGCCGATCTTCCAGGCGGGTGATCTGTCCGTCGATCTCGTCAAGCGGATCGTCAGGGTGCGGGGAATGGACGTCAGACTGACACCCAAGGAGTATGATATCCTCAGGCTTCTGGTCCAGCATTCGGGACGCGTCCTCACCCATCGCCTGATCCTCGAAAAGGTCTGGGGGGAGATCAGCGACGTCCAGTATCTCAGGGTCTATATTCGGCAGCTGCGCCAGAAGATCGAAGAAAACCCCGATCATCCCCGCTACATCCTCACGGAAACGGGCGTCGGTTACCGGCTCGTCGAGTGACCCTCGGTCCCTTCCTCCGGCACACGCCGCAACCCCGGATGTCTCGGATCTGGGGACGCTGCACCGGGCCATCTCAGGGCCAATGCAGGTCGCCCGAACGTGTGCAGCGGTTTCGGGAAAACAGGACCTTAAAGCGCGTTGCGTGAATTCTTTCTCACGCACAGCGCTTTAGCCTGCGCGAGACGGCGGCGCCACCTTGCCCTGCTCGATCAGCCAGGTAACAGCCTCCTCGACCGCCTGCAGGGAGGTATAGCGTGGCGCAAACCCGAGCAGCCGTTTTGCTTTTTCCATGGAGCAGTTGGGACTGCGGGCGATATGTTCCCAGGTGGCTTTGGCGTCTTCCGCCGGCCGGTCCGCCGCCCACTGATCGTATGGCAGGAACGTGAGATCAGGATCGCGTCCGAACCAGCGCGACATGCGCTCGGCATAGCCGCGCAACGTCAGGGCTTTTTCCGACACCGCGTGGAAGCTTTCCCCGATCGCGCTCGCACGGGACGAGAGAGCGGCGAGAAAGAGCCGCGCGACGTCCTCCGCATGCACGTGATGCACGGTCTCAAGGCCGAAGTTCGCCAAGGGGAGCTGCTCGCCGCGAGCAAGGATCGAAAACACCTCTGGATTGAAATTGCCCTGGGGGTTGAGCGGGTTCCACCCGGGACCGACGATATGTCCCGGGTGAAGGACGGTCGCGGGAAAGCCCTCGCAGTGCGCTGCCCTTAAAAGGTAGGTTTCGATGTCCGCTTTCTGGATCCCGTAGTCGCCGAACGGTTGCTTTGGTGCGTCTTCAGGGGTGGGAACGGTGACCGGCGTACCATGCGTCCAGATCGTGCCCGTGTGGAGGAAGTGGCCGACATGCCCCTTCAGCGCATCGACCAGCATCGCCGCGCTGGGTTTCGTAAAGCAGATCATGTCGATGACGATGTCCGGCTTCAGCGACCGGATGTCTTGACCGAAGGTGCCCGCACGTTCCCGCGCGTCCCGATCCATCGTCAGCCGTTCCGCGTGTCTCCAGGCGGCATGCGGCCTGTAGGGGTCGGACATGCCGCGGCTGATCGCGACGACCTCGTGTCCCGCCTCGACAAGGGCGGGAACGAGATAGGTTCCAACATGCCCTGTTGCTCCGATGACGATCACACGGGACATGAGATGACCTGACTTGCTGGTTGAAGGGCTCGCCATCGGAAACGCACGTGCCCTTCCCAGGTTCCGGCCCGACATCCGGGCGGATCGCGCCGCCCTCTTTCGAGGCGAACGCCGGCACTAGAGGCCGGCGATCTTCCGCAGATCATCCACGGCGCCGGGCGCTGCCGCAAGAACGGGCGATCCGCGCGTCAACTGCGCGCCTTCGACTGGAAAGGGATGATGCCAGCCACCCGCTTCGCGCACGAGGCAATAACCCGCAAGGCAATCCCAGGCATGCATATAGGGCTCGTAGTATCCGACAAGCCGGCCCGCCGCGACATAGGCGAGCATAAGCGCACCGGACCCATTGCGGATGAAGTTGCCACCGGCCTCCAGCAGCGATTCCACCATTTTGCCAACGAACGCCGGGGTGACGTAATTGTTGGCGCCGATCCCGGTGACAGCATTGCGGATGGTGCGCGACGGATCGAGAACCAGGGCGCGCCCGTTCAGTGTCGCCCCCTTGCCATCTGCGCCAGCATAGAGCTCGTCGAAACAGGGCGCGTAGATCACGCCGATCACCGGCTTGCTGTCACGCAGAACCGCGATCGAAACGCACCAGCTCGGCATGCCGTTGACGAAGGGGCTGGTGCCGTCGATCGGATCGACCACCCAGGTGTAGCCGGATGTGCCTGCAGCAAGGCCGTATTCCTCGCCGAGAAAGCCGTCATCGGCATGGGCCTCCGCCACGGCCGCGCGTATCAGGTTCTCCACCTCGCGATCGGCGATCGAGACCACGTCCTGGGCATCACGCTTGGTTTCGATGACCAGCGTCTCGCGCCGGTTGAAGTAGTCGAGAGCGACGGCGCCGGCGGTGCGGGCGATCGTTTGCGCAAGCGCGAAGCGGGCGTCGAGATCATGCGTCATGGGTAGTCCTTCACTGCGAGACGGCTCAATCGTTGATAATGGCAATGCCGCGACCTTTGAAGCCGACAGCGACGTCGGTTGCCGGCGGCAGCGTGCGTTCCACGGCGGGATCGACGACGAACAGTTTGCCCGTGTCAGTTTCCACCTCGTATTCCACATGGTCGCCGAGATAGGCGGCGTGGGTAATCCGCCCAGGAAGTGCGGCCGTCGAAGCCGGTTCCAGGGTAATCGAGTTCGGCCGCACGGCGAGCTTGGCCGGGCCCGGCCGGGCATTGCGGCTGGGCACGCGATGTTCGAGTGCCCCGATGCGGATCGTCGCGTCCGCGCCCTCGACGCGAATGACATCGCAGGCCACCACGTTCGCCTCGCCCATGAAATCGGCGATGAAGGCGGACGCCGGGGCTTCGTAGAGATCGCGCGGCGAACCCTCCTGCGCGATCACGCCGTCCTTCATGATGATGATGCGGTCGGACACGGCCAGCGCCTCGTCCTGGTCATGGGTGACATAGACGGCGGTGAAGCCGAGGCGCTGCTGCAGCTCGCGGATTTCGGTGCGAACCTGGCGGCGAAGCCGGGCGTCGAGGTTGGACAACGGCTCGTCGAGCAGCAGCACCTGCGGTTCCAGCACGAGGGCGCGGGCAACGGCCACGCGCTGCTGCTGCCCACCCGAAAGCTCGGCGGGAAGACGCGCCCCCATGCCGGCGAGACCCACGAGCTTCAAGCCTTCCTCTGCCCGTTCGCGCGCCTCCTTGCGCTTCATGCCCGACGATTCCAGGCCATAGGCGACATTGTCAAGCGAACTCATATGGGGAAACAGCGCGTAGGACTGGAACACCATCGAGACGTCGCGCTCATTGGCCGGCAGCATGGTGACGTCCTTGCCGCCGATGAGAATCTGCCCCGAGGTGGGATGTTCGAGCCCGGCGAGCATGCGCAGCGTCGTGGTCTTGCCGCAACCCGAAGGTCCGAGCAGGGTCACGAGCTGGCCCGGTTCGATGGTGATCGACAGGTCGTGGATGGCGGTGAAGGCACCGAATTGCTTTTTCACGTGCTGAAAGACGACGGAACCGGCGCGGGGATGAATCATGCTGTTTTCTCCTGACCGAGAAGAGAGGAAGGTGCGGAGCGAAGGCCTGCGACGCGATTTTCGCGCCGCAGCCGCCGTTCGCCGACGAGAAGCTGGAAGCCGGCGATGACGACGATCATCACGACGATCAGCATGGAGGAATATGCGATCGCCACGCCGTACTCGCCGTTTTCGACGAGACCGACGATATAGGAGGTCGCCATGTTGTATTCGGCGCTGACGAGGAAGATGACGGCGCTGATCGAGGTGATGGCCCGCACGAAGGAATAGACCAGCGCGGCCGTGATGGCGGGACGCAGGAGCGGCAGGATGACCTTGCGCACCGTGCGGAAGCTGGTCGCGCGCAGCGTCAGCGACGCTTCGTCCAGGCTTTTGTCGAGCTGGCTCATCGCTGCCACACCGCCCCGCACGCCGACCGGCATGTTGCGGAAGACGAAGCAGGCGATGAGGATCAGGGCCGTGCCGGTCATTTCCAGCGGCGGCAGGTTGAACGCCATGATGTAGCTGATGCCGATGACGGTACCGGGAATGGCAAAGCTCATCATCAGCGCGAACTCGAACACGTTGCGACCGACGAACTTCTGGCGGACGATGATGTAGGCCGTGAGCAAACCGACGGCGGCCGTCAGCGGTGCCGAGATCAGCGCGATCTCCATGGTCGTCCAGAAGGAATTCCAGGCGACGCCCGTCCAGGCGATGACACCATCGCGCATCTCGATCGAGAAGGCCTTGATGTAGTGATCGAGCGTCAGCGAATTGTCGAGACCCCAGGTTTTGACGAAGCCGCCGAACAGGATCATGCCGTAGATGACGATCGTGAACAGCATCCAGGGGACGACAAGCGCATGGACGCCGATCGCGATGGATCGGGGCAGAGCGATGTGGGCGCCACTATCGCCCTTGCCCGTGACGGTGGCGAAATTCTTGCCCGAGAGCCAGTAACGCTGCGTGAGAAACGCGGTGAGCGTGAAGCACAGCAGGATGATCGCAAGCACGGCGGCGCGCGAGGGGTCGTTCTGGGAACCGACGACGGCGAAGAAGATCTCCGTCGAAAGCACGCCGTGGCTTCCACCGAGCACCAGCGGATTGCCGAAATCGGCCATGCTTTCGATGAACCCGATCAGAAACGCATTGGCGATGCCTGGCTTCATCAGCGGCAGGGAAACCCGCCAGAATGTGCGCCACCGATCGGCGCGCAGCGTCTGCGACGCCTCTTCCATGGAGGGACTGACGCCCTCGACCACACCGATGAGGACCAGGAACGAGATGGGCGTGAACGACAGGACCTGGGCGATCCAGATGCCCGTCATTCCGTAGAGCCAGCGGCCGGGCTCGATACCGAACAGGTTCGACAAGGCTTCGGTCACGACGCCGGCACGTCCGAACAGCAGAGTCAGCGCCAGACCGATGACGAAGGGCGGCGTGATGATGGGAAGGACGGTGAGGAGGCGCAGACCCTTTTTGAAGGGGAAGCGCGTGCGCGTGGCGACCAGCGCGAAGGCAAGCCCCATGATCGTGGATCCGCCCGCCGTCATGATCGCGAGAAACAGCGTCCGCCAGGCGACGCCGCAACGCTCGCCCCCGAGAACGCAGCCGAGGCTCCAGATGGCGGGATCCTGGATATTGCGGGTGAACCCGTCTGGATTGAGCGAGCCATCGAAATCCTGGAAGGCGCCGACCAGCATGCTGCCGACCGGATAGAACACGAAGATGGCGACGAGGAAGACGAGAAGCGCGATGGACGCGACGACGAAGGCATCGCCCTTCATCGCGCCACGCTCGGCAAGGCCGAAGGAAAAAAGCAGCACGAAGACGAGCGCGGAGAGCATAGCGCCGGCCCCCATGGAGGGTTGCCCATCCGCCATTGCACCGAAAAGCGTCTCGCTGACCGTCCAGGACCAGCCGGAATAGCCGATGGCCAATCCTTGCAGCGTCAGGAACGCGGTGCCGATCGCGCCGGATGCGACAAGGAGAGCTCCGCGTCGTTTTGGATCCTGCGTGAAGCGGGCGATGCCGGCAATCGCCAGCATGAGCGCCGCCACGGCCAGCCACCAGCGGCCATGAAGAAGGATCTGCAGAAGACCGGGTGAAACCGAGGCTTCTGCGGGAAAGCCCGACAGCCAGCCGAAGGCCAGAAAACCGCCCTCGATCCTGTACCAGGGGACGAGCAGGAAGGCCAGAATGCCAAGCCCGAGCGTGATATCAAGTCTGCGGTTTCGAGTGTCCGTGTCGGTCTTCATGCCGATCCCCTCTCCGAGCCATGCCCTGTTTCCTTTGCCTGCGCCGGCCGACAGCTGCGTCGGCCGGCGCGGGGTGCGCGCCTTAGTTGGCGTTGGCGCTGATCTCGCGGTCCCAGCGCTCGAGCAGTTCCTTGCGCTTGGCCGGATCGCCATAGGTCTTGAAGTCGTAGTCGATCAGCTTGATGTCTTCGAAGCGCGGCGCTTCCTCGGGAATTTCGGCCGACTTGTTGGAGGGCAGCTGGAAAGACTTGGCGTCCTTCATGCGCGACTGGACGGCCGGCGTAAGTGCCCAGTCGTACCAGATCTTGGCGTTGTCGAGGTTCTTTGCACCCTTGACGATCGACATGGAGCCGATCTCGTAGCCCGTGCCCTCACAGGGCGCGACGGCCTTGACCGGGAAGCCTTCCGCCGTCTGCGCGACGGCATCGTGCATGAAGACGATGCCGATGGCCGTTTCGCCGCGGGCTGCGGCCTTCACCGGCGCCGAACCCGACTTGGTGTATTGCGAGATGTTGGCGTTGAGCTTCTTCAGATAGTCGAAGGCCTGATCTTCACCCATGATCTGGGCCAGCGACGCCAGGGCCGTATAGGCCGTGCCGGACGAGTTGGGATTGGCGATCTGGATCTCGCCCTTGAACGCGGGGTTGAGAAGATCAGCCCAGCACTTCGGCTCGGTAAAGCCCTTGGTCTTGAAGATCTCGGTGTTGTAGCCCCAGCCGAGCGCGCCGGCATAGACCCCGACCGTCTTGAAACCGGACCCCTCGGCCTGCTTCTGCGCCCAATCCTGCAACTGGTCGAGCAGCGGCGATTTGTACTCTTGCGTCAGCCCGTCGGATGCCGCCTGCATATGGGGATCACCCGTGCCGGCCCACCAGATATCTGTCTTGGGGTTGCGGGCTTCCGCCCGGATCTTCGCATAGGTTTCGCCGGATGACAGGCGCACCATGTTGACCTTGATGTCGTGATCCTTCTCGAAGTCGCCCTTCATCTGCTCGCAGATCACGACGTCGGCCGAGCAGATCAGATTGAGCGTGCCGGCCGCATGCGCTGACGGGGCCGTCAGTGCCGTCGCGGCCGTCATCAGCATGCAGGCTGTATAGGTTTTCATGGTCTTTCCTCCTGGTTGAACTTTGTAAGCGGGTTGCACGAGCCTCCGGACGGCATGGCGATGCCGTTCCCCTGTCATGCGCAGCGGGTGACGTGTCTTTTCGGCAATGGTTTGCGTTCAGGGTATTCCGCGGATCTCGCTATCGAAGCGTTTGAGAAGCCGACTACGTTCTGTGGGCGAGCCGAAGGTCGCAAAGTCGTAGTCGACCATCCGGATCATCGAAATATCGGGCGCGCCCGGCGGCAAGGATGCACCGGCATTGGACGGAACTTGGTTCTGACCGGCGGCCGCCCCCGTCGCCTGCCCTTCGGCGCTGAGGGCGAAACCGACGAAAGCCCGGGCAGCCTCCAGGTTCTTTGCACCTTTCACGATGCTGACGGCCCCGATTTCGTAACCCGTGCCTTCGCACGGCGCGACGATTTCAAGCGGATACCCCGCCTGACGCAGCGTCACGGCATCGTGGATGAAGGAGATGCCGATCAGCGTCTCGCCATGAGCAGCATCCTTCACGGGTGCGGAGCCGGACTGCGGAAAAGCACGGATGTTGGTGCGGAGCCGACCCAGATACTTGAACGCCTCGTCTTCTCCGAAGAGCTGAACCAGCGTGGCCAAGGCCGTATAGGCCGTACCCGACGTGGTGGGATCGGCAAGCTCGATCGCCCCGACATAGGTGCCGTCGAGCAGATCCTTCCAGCAGGCGGGAGCCTGCAGACCCTTCTGTTTCAGCAGATCGGCATTGTAGGCAAAGCCGAGCGCTCCGGCATAGATGCCGGCGGAATGGCCGCCCGAAAGATCGAAGAAATTGTCCGCCCAAGGCAGCATCGTCAGCGTCGATGGCGGCTGGTAAGGCTGCAACAGGCCTTCGGCCGCTGCCTGCAGATGCGTGTCTCCCGTACCGCCCCACCAGACATCCGTCTGGGGATCAGCCCGCTCCTGACGCACCCTGTCGAGGATTTCGCCGGTGCTCTTGCGCGTCACGGTCGCGTCAATCTTCAAATGCGTCAGGACGGCCTGCTTCATCGCGGCGCACCAGGCTTCGTCAACGCCGCACAGGACGTTGAGCCGCGCCAACGGCTCTGACCGTGCCGTCGCGCCGAACGACACGAATGCCGCCGCCATCAGACAGATGAACGTCCTCACCAAGATCCTCCACTTCCCGGAACGATGCCGCTCCGACCTCCGCCGTCAGAATGGCAGATACGGCGAAGGCTTCAAGAAAGGAGTGGTTACCGTTGTTACAGCCAGACTTTCGAAGGATTGCGAGCCTTACAGATATTACATTTGTGACAGTTCCCGTCATCGGCGAGGATTTGAACAATTCCTCCGGAAGCCTATGATGCAGCAGGAGGAATTTCGGCATGCAGGTGAAGATTCTGATCGTCGAGGACGATCCGGATATGGCGGAGATGTTGTTTGATCTCGTCGAGGCGGAGGGCTGGACGCCTTTTGTTGCCGGATCGGCGGAAGAGGCGACGGTGTTTCTGTCCCATGAGGCGGTGCATCTCGTGCTGCTGGACCACAATCTGCCTGGTGCGTCTGGACGCACGTTTGCCCAGCGCGTCCGGAGCAGCCTGGATGTCGGCATCATCATGGTGACGGCGGCCGGCAGTTCGGCCGAGCGGGTTCTGGGTCTCGAAACGGCAGCCGACGACTATATCGTCAAGCCGTTCGAGCCCATCGAACTCGCTGCCCGGATCAAGGCGGTGTTGCGTCGCTCGATCCTGATGCCGAAACCCGAGCGTGTCCCCGAGGCGGGCGCGCAGCCGGGTTCCGATCGCGCGTTCCCGACGTCGGCGCTGCATCTTGGGAACTGGACGATCGATCTCGATCGCAGACTGGCCATCTGCGAGGGCCAACCGGGAAAGACGCTGACGGGCGCGGAGTTCGCGCTTCTCGAATTGCTGGCCGAAACGCCCAATCTGGCGGTAACCCGCGCGCAGATCCTCGAGCGGCTCGGAAGCGGCACGGAGCGCTACGTCGATCGTAACGTGGATGTGCTTGTTCTGAGGCTGCGCCGCAAGATCGAGCAGAACCCGGAATTGCCGCGCTTCATCAAGACGCGCCGTGGCCGAGGCTATGTGCTGGAGACGGCCCGCCGCGAGACGGAGCAATGACCCATCGGGCCTTCTTCTCCTCGATCGCCTTCCGTCTTCCCGCGGCCATCCTCATCATCGGCGCCCTGGTTCTCGGCATTTCCACCATCGCCATTTTCGGGCTTCTGAAGGCCCGCAACGAAATGGCAACCTACGGCACTCAGGCCTTCGTCAGCCTCGGCAAGTCCGCCGCGGTTTCCAAGCAAGTGTCCGATCTCGTGTCCAGCGCGCCCTTCCTGATGAATGCGACGTCGCCCTATCGCATTTCCAGCGAAAGTCGCGCCGTCCTAACGCAGGTCGAAGCATTGATGCGCATGATGCAGCCGCGGCGCGAGCGCGCAAGCGCACCCGCCGACACGGGAGCGGTTCTTGCTCTGCTCGGAAGCATCCGACAACAGACGATCTCCATGCTCGACAATGCCGAGGCTGCACAGGCGCACAAGTCGGATGCCGCGATGGCGCTGAGCCAGATCGCGACACGGGACATGTCCACCGTTCGCAACCTGCCACCGACGCTCAATGCCCTCGCCCAATCCGCTTCGACTTCGGACAGCCTGTTCCAGCTCGGGGAGCTTCAACGACGCTACGTCCGGGATCTGTCCATTGCCGAGGCGGCGCCCGTGCGCATGGACCAGGCAGCGCTCGATGCGCACCGTCGCATCTTTGCGGCGCAGACGCGTTACCTCAGAGAAATGTTTTCCATTCGCGCTGCGATCACGCGCCTGCATGCCGTCTCGCGCGAGCTTTCGCTCGCCGTCGAGGCGCAGAACGATGGCGTCGTGCAAAAGCTCGGCAACGATGTCCAGGCGATCTCGCACATGCTGCAAAGGCTGTTGAGCATCGTCGTCGTGACCGCCCTTCTGATGCTGGTCGTTGCCGCCCTCGCCATTCGCTCGGTCATGCGGGTCTCCCGCGGGATCATCGATCTTTCCGCCGGCATGAACGCGCTCGCCGGAGGACAGAAAACCATCGACGTGCCGCGCTATCGCGGCGACGAAACGGAACTGATCCGGCTGGGGCAGGCGTTCAGCGCCTTTCGGGAGAGCGTCGATCGCGTCAGCCAGATGCGGCGCAAGGCGGACACGGCGGCCAAGACGATCCGCGCGATCTTCCGCAGCATGAACGAGGGCATCGCCCTCTTCGATTCCGCCGGCAAGCCGCTGGCGATGAACCGACGGGTGATCGAGCTTCTCGGCGGCGGCGGCGCCTCGCGAAAACTCCCCTTGCGACGCTTCATGGAGGGGGTCGCAGACGTCGACGTCCGGGGCCTGGAGGAGGCGCTGGCGAAAGAGGATCGGCCGGGAACGCCGTTCGTCTCGCGCCAGCGCCGCCCCGATGGGCAGGTGGTGGAACTGTCCCTCTCGCGCCAGCGGGACGGCGGTTTTGTGCTCCTCGCGCGCGACGTTACCGAAGCCGACCGGCAGGAAGCCGAGGCGGCAAAGGCGCTTCGGCTCGGCGGCATCACGCGCATGACCCACCAGCTCGCCCACGAGGTCGGAAACATGATCGGCATCGTGACCGGCAGCCTCGGCCTGTTGGAGCGCGAGGACGGCCTGACCGACCGCCAGAAGCGGCATCTCAACCGTATCCGAAAGGCAGCGGACCGTGGCCGCGCACTATCCTCGAGCATGTTGTCGGTGGCGAGCCAGCAGCAGATCTTTCCCGTCTCGATCGATCTGCGGGCCGTCCTCACCGGCATGATCGACGTGCTCGAGATTGCCGTCGGCGAGAAATGCCGGATCAGCCTGTCAACCCAAGGCGACCTGCCCCCGGTCTTTCTCGATCCCGCCCTCTTCGAGCAATCCATCCTCAACCTCTGCCTCAATGCCGCAGCCGCCATGCCGAACGGCGGCGATATCACGATCTCCGCAGTGCGGGACGGGCCATCCGTCATCGTATCCGTCGCGGACGCAGGCATCGGCATGACGCCGGAAGCCATCGACAAGGCCTTCGAGCCCTATTTCACGACCCGCCTCAAGGACGGAGGCGCCGGCCTCGGCCTGGCAACCGTCTATGGCTTCATCCGCCAGTCGGGCGGCGATGCGAGCATTCACTCCCGTCTGGGCCACGGCACCGTGGTGACGCTGGCATTTCCGGATCCCACCGCCGACACGGCATGACGCATCAGCGTGACATGCCGTTCGGAGCTTTCGTGCCGGCGGCTCCGCAAGCGACATCGGCGGCCGGGCCGGGACGGCAGGGTGCGCTTGTCCGGTGTTGTTCGCCGGCACACGCGTTCTTCCCGCTGGCGACTCAGGCCGATCCCGGTTGAGGCATCCTTGCGTGCGTCCGGATCGCGAACACGGCGACGGCGGCTGTAAGGCAAATTGCGCCCGCAGCGAAGACGGCGGGCAGGTAACTGGCGTAGAGACTACGGGTCAGTCCCGCCCCCCAGGCTGCCAAGGCAGCGCCGATCTGATGGCCGAGAAAAACCCAGCCGAAGACGATCGTCGAGGCGCTCCCGAACCGGTCAGTGATGAGTTTAACAGTGGGTGGAACCGTTGCGAGCCAATCGAGCCCGTAGAACAGCGTGAAAAGACTGAGCTCGTAAAATCCAAAGTCCGTGTAGGGAAGATAGAGCAGTGAGAGCCCGCGCAGGCCGTAGTACCAGAAGAGGAGCCAACGGCCGTCAAACCGATCGGACAGCCACCCCGAAGCGATGGTGCCCACGAAATTGAAAGCCCCGATGGCTGCGAGCAGGCCGGCGGCCATGACCGGCGCGATGCCGAAGTCGCCGCAGATCGCCACGAGATGGGTCTGGACAAGCCCGGTTGTCGTCGCGCCGCAGACGAAAAAGGTCCCGAACAGGATCCAGAACGTGCTGGACCGGGCGGCCATCGCCAGGATGCGGATCGGCGCAACCAGCGTTTTCGCAAAAGAAGACAAGCCCTGCTCCGGCGGAGGCGCCTCCGCAGCGCCGTAGGGCAAGAGGCCGATGTCCTCGGGTCGCTCGTGCATCAGCAGAAGCACCACAGCGGAGCAGAGACCGAGCATCGCCAGCAGGAGGCCGAGCGCAGTGCGCCATCCCCAGGCTTCCGACAGGGCCGCGAACACCGGAAGAAAGACCACCTGCCCCGTCGCCACGCTGGCGCTGAGAAGACCGATAACCAACCCGCGCTTCGCAGCAAACCAGCGCGTCGCGACCGTCGCCCCGAGGACCATGGCGGTCAAGCCGGTTCCAAGACCCACGACGACACCCCAGAGCAGAAACAGCTCCGTCAGGCTTGTCATCAGGAACGAGCCGCCCACTCCGGCTGCGATGAGGGCAAGCGCGAAAACGGAAACGCGTTTCACGCCGAAGCGGGTGAGGAAAGCGGCCGCAAACGGGCCCATTGCGCCAAAGAGCAGAAAGCGAATGGCAAAGGCTGCAGAGATATCGGCCACGTCCCAGCCGAACTCCGTCTGCAGAGGCTTCATCAACACCCCGGGGGCTCCGACAGCACCTGCCGCCACCATCATGGTCAGGAATGTGGTCGCGACGACAATCCAGCCATAGTGGATGCCCTTCTGCGAGAACCATTCCGTGATCGGTGAGACATGGCGCCGGAAGATCATGGTGTCCCTATTTATCGGTATATACACGTATTTGGTTATTGAAGATCAGATCGAGCGCAGGATGTCTTCGAGTGCTGTTATCTTGATCGGACCAAGGCTCGCCTCCATGTCTCTTTGACACTGATCCCAGATGGGGCCGGCCCGTGCCAGCAATTCGGCGCCGGCGCCGGTAAGCCCGACCGTCGCCTCTCGCTGGTCCCGGTCCGCCCGTCCGGTCTCGACAAGTCCCATACGGCTCAGGACCTTGATGTTTCGCCCGATCGTCGAACGATCCAGCTGAGCGCTTTGCGCGAGATCGGTCATGCTGACGGGCTGCAGCCGTTCGATGCGGCGGAGAAGGGAGAACTGAGCGATGTTGATCTGAAGCGGCGACAGCGCTTCGTCATAGATTGACGAAACCCTGCGGGCCGCCTCACGGAGCATCATCGAGTAGCAACGGTTCATGTTTTCGTGTATATACCCGTACATGACCCGTGTCGAGGTTCCGGTCGTTCGCGCGTGCCCAGGCAACGCAACAGCCTCTCTCATACCCTTGCCCAACGCCGTTGAGTAAGATGCCGTTCATCATATATCATCAAGCTTTCGGGAAGAGATCGGTGCCATGAAAGTCACGAAGGAAAAGGCGGAAGAAAACCGTCAGCAGGTAATCGAGAGCTCCAGCCGGCTGTTTCGAGAGAAAGGCTTCGATGGCGTCGGCGTCAATACGCTGATGCAGGCGGCGGGCCTGACCCATGGCGGCTTCTACAAGCAGTTTGAGTCCAAGGACGACCTGATTGCCCAGGCAACGGCGGCCGCGCTCGCGCAAAGCACGCAACGCATGTCGTCCCTGATCGGGGACGAAGCGCCCGACGCGCTGAAGAAGGCCGTCCGCTTTTATCTGTCCGATCAGCATCGGGACGGCGTTTCGCAGGGTTGCGCGTTCGCTGCCCTCGCACCGGACGCGGCGCGCCATGGTCCGAAGGTTCGCCGCGTCATGCAGCGCGGCGTCGAAGACCAGATCGCTCTCCTCCAGTCCGTCGCCGGTTCCAACGGCGAGATGGCCGACCGTTCATCGGCAATCGCGACGATGGCGACGATGGTCGGGGCGCTGGTTCTTGCGCGTGCGGTGGAGGACGACGCGCTCTCGAAGGAAATCCTTGCGGCCGCTGCTGGTTCGGTCCTGGCGGAATGAGGGTGTCAGTCGGGCTCTGACGACGCCGGGAAGGTTGAAGACCCGCTTTCCGGATCGACATTTCCAGGGCATCTGGCGACAGACTCCAGGAAGCGCCGTGTCTCCTCGAGGATGCGGTCGGACAGATCTTCGTCATCCACGACCCTTGCAATCACCATGGCGCCGACCATTGCCGCCCAGCTGCCGATGGCAGCGCGCCGTTCGTCCGTTTGCGGATGCGGCGACATTGCGGACGTCAGCGTCGCGATGATCTGACGCGCGCCGGCCGTCATCACGGCACGCGCCTGCGGGGTCTGGTATCGCATCTCGGACGCGAGCGCCGCAAAGGGGCATCCTTCCGCAGCATTGTCTCGATGCTCTGCGGAAAGATAGCGTTCCACGTGCTCGCCGACGCTGAACGGTGCGTCGGCGCTCGATGTCAGGATATGCGCCAGCGCCTGCGCGACCAGATCGTCCTTGGAAGAAAAGTACCGGTAGAAGCCGCCATGGGTGAGGCCGGCACATTGCATGACGTCTGCCACGCTGACGGCGCTCACGCCCCGGTTTCGAAAGAGCCGGGCGGAGGCGTCGAGGATGCGTCGCCTGTTTTCCGCGACCTGTTCACGCGTGACCCGCATGGCGCTCTTCTCCGCCCCGATATGCCTCAGCGGATGATCCGCATCAGCCCAGCTTGTCTTATCCCGACGTGTGGTATCGGGCGGCGGCGGTCGTGTGGCCCGTATCCTCGAGGAGCGTTTTGCGCGCGGCCTCCATGGATTGCCAACGCGCCTCCTCGTGAAGATGCGGGATGGTCACGGCCTCGCGCCGATCGAAGCCGACAAGAGCGCCGTCAACGAGCTCGGCGG
Source organism: Rhizobium sp. Leaf384 (assembly GCF_001424065.1). GTDB lineage: Bacteria > Pseudomonadota > Alphaproteobacteria > Rhizobiales > Rhizobiaceae > Ferranicluibacter. The sequence continues at coordinate 50,409 of NZ_LMQE01000005.1, read as the reverse complement.
CTTCCATCATCGGTGGGCGCTTGGCTTCCTCGACAAAATTCCAGATGTCGGTTCGTGTTGCCGCAGGCGCCACCGCCTGGACGTAGACACCTTGCGCGGCGAGCTCGAGTTGGAGCGCCTGCGACAGCGACAGGACGAAAGCCTTCGTCGCGGTATAGACCGAGGTCGCCCATTCCGGCGCGAGCGCGAGAACGGAGCTGATGTTGATGATGGAACCCTCGCCGCTTTGCGCGAAGCGCGGCGCGACGGCATGCGCAAGGCGCAATACGCTGGTGGCATTCAGGGTTACCAGTTTCGTCAGGTCCTCGATGCTCTGCGTCACGAAGGTGCCGCCGACATTGCCACCGGCGTTGTTGACGAGGATGCCGATCGAGGCATCGTCGCGCAATCTCTTCTCCACGGTCAGCAACTGTGCCTCGTTCGTGAGATCGGCGGGCAACAGCTCGACGGATACGCCGGTCTCTTCCTTGAGCCGTGCGGCAAGCGCCTCGAGCGTCGCGACGTTTCTGGCGACGAGCACGAGGTCGTGCCCACGTTCCGCGAAGCGCTGCGCATACATGGCGCCGATGCCGGTGGAAGCGCCGGTGATGAGGACGGTGGGTTTGGAGGTCATAAAATTCTCTCTGTCTGGTCCGTTGAAGGATGACGTCAACGCCGAGCCCATCTCGGCCGGATGGGTCTTCGGCCTATTGAACGGCGACGACGACCTTGCCTTTCGCGCGGCCGGTCTCGACATAGGCAAGAGCATCGCCCGTCTGTTCGAACGGGAAGACGCGGTCGACGACGGGCTGGATCGCGCCGCCTTCGACCAGGGCGGCAATCTCTGCCAACTGGCGACCGTCGGCGCGCATGAAAAGAAAATCGTAGCGAACGCCGCGTTTTCGCGCCGCTTTTCGGGTCCCCCGGCTGAGCAGAGTGAAGACGAGTTTGAGAAACGTACCCAGCCCGGCCGATGTCGCGAATGTCGGGTCCGGAGGGCCGGAGATGGAAATGAGGTGGCCGCCGGGCTTGAGCACGCGAAGCGCTTTCTGCAACGTCTTCTGGTCTTGGCTGTGCAGGACGAGATCGTAGCCGGATAGCAGGGCTTCGAAATCCTCGGTTTTGTAGTCGATCACGATATCGGCGCCTAGGCTTCTGACAAGCGCGGCGTTCTTTGCACTCGTGGTGGTGGCGACCGTCGCACCCAGATGCTTGGCGAGCTGGATGGCAAACGTCCCGACACCGCCGGAACCGGCCTCGATGAAGACCTTCTGGCCTTTTTTGACCTTGCCGAGCTCGACCAGTGCCTGCCAGGCTGTCAGGCCTACCAGTGGGATCGATGCTGCCTGCGTCCAGTCGAGATTGCCGGGCTTGAGCGCGACGTCGCTTTCGTGGACCGAGATGCGCTCCGCAAAGGTGCCGATGCGGCGATCGCGCGGCCTTGCATAAACGGCATCGCCGACCGCGAAACGTTGAACGTCCCGACCGACGGCCAGAACCGTGCCGGCAAGGTCGTGGCCGAGAATGAACGGAGGCTTGTACGGGAGCAGAGCCTTGAACGCCCCGTCGCGGATCTTGGAGTCCAGCAGGTTGATGGCGGTCGCCTTGATCTCGATGAGGACATCCTGGGCCTCGATCACGGGTTCGGCCCGGTCGACCATGTGCAGAGCGCCGTTCTTTTTGTAGGTCTCGACGATGAAAGCCTTCATGGGCCTATTCTCCAGAATGGAAGTGCAAGCCGTCAGGCTGCAGGGAACCGCGGGGTCGTTTTCTTCAAGACGCCACCCGGTCGTAAGATGTCGGTATCGCGGTTTGCCGTCCGCCGTGGGTCGGCCCGTGCGACCGGCACGTCGCGGCACTACCCCCGCTGTCGCCTCCGGCGATGCCCTAGCCGAGGCCGAACTGTTTGTGCAGCACCCTGTCGAACAGGGAGCGGGGCAGAAAGCGACGAGCAAAGGCGCCTTGTCGCGCCACCTTGCCCGAGGGATAACGGAGCATCGGCGTGCTGTCGGACGCTGCGCGCAAAATGGTGTCTGCAACGCTCTGCGCCGTATCGGCCGCCCTCATCGCCTTGCCATAGGCGGTATCGTAACCGGCGCGAAGCTGGTCATAGGCTGTCAGGGGTGCATCGGCCGGGACGGCACTCGCTTCGAACGCGGTATGCGTGGCACCCGGTTCGACGAGCAGAACCCGCACGCCGAAGCCGCGAACCTCGTGATCAAGGGCTTCGGAATAGCCTTCAAGAGCATGTTTGGTCGCCGAATAATGGGTATTGAACGGCGCGGGAATGAAGCCGAGCCCGGATCCGACATTGACGATGCGGCCGCGTCCCTGTGCTCGCATGATCGGCAGGACCGCGTTGGTAACCCGTACGACGCCGAGAACATTGGTATCATAGAGCGACCGGACCTGTTCAAGCGAACTCTCTTCCGCGGCACCGACGATACCGAAGCCTGCATTGTTGACGAGAAGATCGATGCGCCCGAGCTCCGCATGCGCCTGCGCGACGGCGGCGGCGACCGATGCGTCGGAGGTCACGTCACAGCCGACCAGCCGGATTCCGTCGCGAACCTCGCCGGGCTTTGCCGTCCGGCTTGTGCCGATGACCCGATACCCGGCCTTGGTCAGCGCAATCGCCGTCGCCTTCCCGATCCCGCTCGAGGCGCCCGTCAGGAACGCTGTCTTCTGAGCACTGTCCATGTTGCACCTCTTGGTCTCGGCCGCCGGTTCGAAAGGGCCGCAGAGCCATCGACCTGTTTTGATGATGTCCGTCATCATTAAATATGACGATCATCATCATTAAGTCAAGGGCCTTCTTGACGGGCGGTCCATCTCCTGGTTTGCGGCGACCACGCCGACCGAAGATGTCGATCGATGCCCCGCCGCCTGTCGGGCCAGACGAGCGGGCGGACGCCCTTCCCAACCCTGCCGCTGCGCTGATGCAGCCGGTTCAGGCCATCCGCGCGGCGGCTTCCCCGGAGTAAACGCCCCACAAAGCGTCTTGCACGCCTAGAGCAGAAGAAACGCCCTGAAGTCGTTGACGTTGGTGCCCGTCGGACCGGTCTCGAACAGGTCGCCGGACGCTGAAAATGCGGACCAGGCGTCGTGCCGGGCAAGGCAGGCACGCATCTCGCAACCGGTCGCCCGCATGCGTGCGGCGGTCTGGCCATCGCAGAAGGCGCCGGCGTTGGTCTCGGAACCATCGATGCCGTCGGTGTCGGCTGCAAGGCCGGTGATGCCAGTGGAGCCGTCGAGGTCGATGGCGGCTGCCAGCAGCAGTTCGGTGTTTCGCCCGCCTTTGCCGCGCCGTGCGGGGTCGGCATGCTCCAAGCCCATGGTCACAGTGGTTTCCCCGCCTGAAAGGAGAACCATCGGGCCTTCCTGCGGGCGCTGGCCTGTCTGAAACTCCATGGCCAGCGCCGCATGCATGCGCCCGATATCACGGGCTTCCCCCTCGATCCGGTCAGAAAGGATCAACGGCGTAACGCCGGCCTCAAGGCTCAGGCGTGCGGCGGCCTGCAGAGAAACACGGGCAGAGGCAATGACATGAGCCTCGTGCCCGGCAAAGGCCGGATCGTCGGGCCGCGGGCTGTCTGCCGTGGCGATATGGTCGAGAAGGCGGGGCGGGATCTTCATACCATAGTCCCGAATGGCCCGAAGCGCGTCATTGCGATCCGCATCGTCGGGAATCGTGGGACCGGAGCCGACGAAGGCAGGATTGTCCCCGGGGACATCCGACACGACGAGGCTGACGACGCGCGCCGGGAACGCGCGCTTGGCGAGGCGTCCGCCCTTGATCAGCGAGACATGCTTGCGCACGACGTTCATGGCGGAAATCGGCGCACCGGAAGCGAGAAGCGCCTCGTTCAGCGCAATCTCGTCGGCCAGAGCGAATCCCGCCGGCGGCGACGGCAAAAGGGCGGAGGCACCCCCAGAGATCAAGGCGATCACGAGATCGTCCGGCGTCAGGCCGGAGACTTCCGCCAACAATGCCTGCGCCCCGACGATGCCCGCGGCGTCGGGGACCGGATGCGCGGCCTGCAGCACGCGGATCCGCGCGCAGGCGGCGACAGGACCATGCCGGGCGACGACCACGCCTTCCAGCGGACCATCCCAGACGCTTTCCAGGGCCTGCGCCATCTGACTCGCCGCCTTTCCGGCACCGATCACAACCGTGCGACCCTTCGGTCGCTCCGGCAGGTGGGCCCGGATCGCCTCCAGAGGATCAGCCGCGCGAACAGCAGCCTCAAAGAGCGACGTGAGGAACGCACGCGGGTTCTCGATTGGCATCCGGGGTCCACCTTGCTGTCTCTTGCAACACCTCTTTTGGCAAAGCGCGCGACAGAATGCAAAGCCGAGGCGGCGACCCACCGAACATCCGCACCGCCATCAGAATGCAGCCGGTGGAGACAGTCAGCGCATGTCGCAACCGGCCGCGACAAACGAGGCGCGTTGGCACCGCTGCGTTCGCGCAGCGCCAGCGCCCGAGACCGCACATTTTTCTCACCATCCCCTCTTGAACCCGAAAAACGCAAAAACCAAATCGTTTCCTGCCGGTCGCTGACGCCAAGGCCGGCTTTGCCGGAAGCGCCGCTGCGGCGCTTCCGATCCCATGTTGCTTCAAGGAGGATATGGCTATGGCAACATCTTACGACTATGCGCCGCTCTTTCGCTCCAGCGTCGGCTTCGACCGGGTCTTCCATCTTCTGGAAAACGCCCAGCGCGCCCGCTCGATCAGCGACTGGCCGCCTTATGACATCGTGAAAACCGGCGACGACAGCTACCGGATCTCCGTTGCCGCCGCAGGTTTCGCGCAGGACGATCTCGACATCACCTTCCAGTCCAATCTTCTGACGGTGACCGGCAAGAAACAGGAGGTGCAGAATGATGGCTATCTCCACCGCGGCATCGCCGCGCGGCCGTTCGAGCATCGGTTCGAGCTTGCCGATCACGTCAGGGTGAAAGGTGCGAGCCTGGAGAACGGTCTTCTGTCGATCGACCTCGTTCGCGAAATCCCGGAGGCATTGAAGCCGCGGAAAATCGACATTGAGGGCAGGACAGCCATTGGGCAGAAAACCGCGCCGGCGCAGATCGAAGCGCAGAAGGCGGCGTGATCAGACCGTCGAGGAGGGGCGCTGCTGCGCCAGCGCCCCTTTGACATTTGGGAGTGACATCCCGGAGGTGACATCCGGGGTTGGGCCAGGTTGGGGCGAGGTTGGGAAGGAGCGCGCCATGAAACCGAATTTCTTCAGAAAACCCGTGTCCATCGTCATCGGCCTCGGCTTTCCGGCCGAGATCCGGAGCGTGGCCGACGCTCATCGGCACCTTAGCGAGTGGCCGATGTCGATGCGAGACGCCGCGCACGCGGTCGCCTTGAAAGCCTGCGAAGCGGCATTGCGGGGCGACATCGAGGCCGAGACGGCCCGCGGCCTGTTTGTCGCCTTTGCCGGGAGACACGACCTGCTCGCGCCGGACACGGCGGCTCTCTCCGCGTCCCGCCTGCGACACGACCGTGATCCGCACGTGCGCTGAAGAGCCCGACGATGTCCCGTTTCGCCCACATGTTCCGCGCCGCCCAGCGGTCGGCAGGTCGGCGTGACCTCCGGCCTCCTTTCCGGGAAACCCTCGAACGCGCTCGTCAGCCGCGCAGCGGGTGAACGGGCGAGCGCTCTGCCCCGTGCGCGGACGACGGCGGCGTGGCCATGCTGTCGCGAACAATCAGACGGCTTGGAATGACCCGACGCGTGGCCTGTGGGCCATTTCCCTTCTCGATGGCCTGGAGGAGCAATTCAACGGCCGCACCGCCCATTTCCTCTGCCGGTTGTTCGATCGTCGACAGCGGCGGCGAACAGAAGGCGCAAACGGGAGAGCCGTCGAACGAGACGATCGAGAGTTCGTCCGGAATTGAAATGCCTATGCCTTTCAACTTGCTCATGAACGAGATTGCCATATCGTCGCTCGTCGCAATGACGGCGGTCGGCTTCTCGGCAAGCGCCATGAAATCGTCGGCACCCTGCAGGCCAATCTCAAACCCCTGCTGGTAATCCAGCTTGCCGCCCGAGCGAACCACCGCCGCTTCCGGCAATCCTGCCATCTGCAGTGCTTCCAACACGCCGCCGAACCGCTCGACGTCGTGATAATTCCCGTCAGGTCCGGCGAGATAGAAAAACCGGCGATGCCCCAGACGAATGAGATCTGCAGTTGCGTCGCGAACGGCTTCGCGATCGTTGGTCACGACACTCGGCACACCGGATGCGCTCATATCCAACAGCATGGAAACGATCGGCAAGCCGGCGCCCGCGAGCGAACGACCTTCCAGCTCCGGCAGCTTCGACGAGAGGATGATCGTGCCCCGGACCGTCCCGCTATAGGCCAGGTTGAGGATATGCCGCTCGGAGGGCTCATCGCGCGCGAGGTTGGCGATCAGCAGAGTATAGCCGCTCCGCAGCAGCGCCGTGTTGATGGCATGCAGCACCTGCGGGACGATCTGCGAAGCGCCGTAGTAGAGGGAACCCGGCAGGACGATCATGATGATATTGGACTTGCCGACCCGAAGACCGCGCGCCATGGCATTCGGCGTATAGCCGAGCTGCTTGGCGGCGGCATCGATCCGGATCCGCGTCTTCTCGTTCACACGGCCGGGGTTGGCGAGCGCGCGGCTGACCGTCGAGATCGCCACGCCCGCAAGGACCGCGACATCAGCCATCAGGGGACCTGCCTGCTCCTCCCCGGGAATATCCTTGTCCTTAGGCACGTTCCATTATGCTCCTGCAGGCTCTCCGTCGCACTTGTACGGTCATAGACGATTTCTCGCAAACATTTGCTAAAAAGCACTTGCTTAAAAAAAAGGCCTGGCTATTATCTCATCATGGCAAACGTTTGCCATATCTAACGGGGCGGCCAGTCGACGTCGTGCTGACGTGACGATCGACGCTCAGGAACGGCATGCTCTGCCCTAAGGAAGGTGTGTCCATGACAGATGGTGTTAGACTTCGTTTCGGTGTTGATCTCGTCACCTTCTTCCATCCCGGTTTCTGGGATGTCGATACTCACGATGCCATCATCGCCTATGCACGCTCGGCGCCACGCGCCTTCTGGGACAAGATCCTCGACAGCGTCCAACAATCAGGCGTCACCGGCGTCGAACTGACCTTCTCCCCCTTCAACTGGCAGGACGCGGTCAAGACATATGGCTCCGTCGATGCTTTCGCAGCCGAGCTCTCACGGCGTGGGTTGACGCTGTGCAGCGGCTTCTTCGCCGAGCTCGAAGCCTCCGGCGATTTTACCAAGGCGGAGGCGCAAGCGGCGATTATTGCCAAGGCCGAGGCCTATGCCGATTTCCTGAAGGCGTGTGGCAGCGACATCATGGTGATCGGCGCCCCCTTGCGCCAGACTTTGGGCGCGCAGCCGGTGGAGTTTTACGATTTCGATCGGGCGAAACGCATCGCCGATTTCCTTAATCGGCTCGGCGCCGCTCTTTTCGCACGCGGCATCCGTCTTGCGCTTCATACGGAAGCCCATTCGATCTTCGCCGCCGCCCGCGATGTCGATTTGATGATGATGCTCACCGATCCGGCCTATGTGCATATGTGCCCGGATACGGCGCATATCATTCTTGCTGGATCCGACCCTGTGCAGATGGTCGATCGCCATCACGAGCGCATGATCATCGCCCATTGGAAGGATGCGATCGGCCCGATGCCGGCCGATACGCCGATCGACGAACACATCCACGATCGTCACCGCCCTTATTTCTGCGACCTCGGTCTCGGGAGGGTTGACTGGCCGGCCTGGACGAGACTGCTGCGCGATCGGGGTTTCAAAGGGTGGGCAATCCTCGAGCTCGACGCCGCGCCGAATCCCGTGCGTGACATTGCCAACGGGCTCACGCTCGTCCGACAGGCGCTGCTCCCGATCTATCACTGACACAGTCCTCACAGTCGATGAACGCGCCCCGAAAGGGCGTTTTTTGGAAGGGTCGAACGATGAAGAACAGGATGATGCTCTTTCTGGCCGGTGTCGCATGCGCCGGGTTTCTGACCACGGCCGAGGCCGGGAACAAGCCGACGATCGAGGTGCTATCCTCATGGACGTCGGGCGGCGAGGCCGCTGCCCTCAACGTCATCAAAACGGAATATGAAAAGCGAGGCGGTGTCTGGAAGGACTCCTCGATCGCCGGCTTTGGCGCAGCGGATGCAGCCTTCCAGAACCGAATGGTTGCGGGTGACCCGCCGGGGGCGAAACAGGGCATTATCGGATTGGCTGCCGCCGACTTCCTGAAGCAGGGACTGTTCAACCCCATCGATGACATCGCCACGAACGGAAACTGGGCCGGCGTCTTGCCCAAGTCGCTTCTCGATCTCGCTTCTTATGACGGACATGTCTATCTCGCACCCATCGGCGCGCATGGCGAAAGCTGGATGTTCTATTCGAAAGACGCCTTCCAGAAGGCGGGTATCGAGGCGGAGCCGAAAACCTGGGACGAGCTCTTTGCCGGCTTGGATAAGCTGAAAGCGGCGGGCTTGGTCCCGGTCGCTTGGGGCGGCCAGCCCTGGCAACAGACGAAGGTCTTCAACATGATCCTGCTTTCGCAGGTCGGGATCGACGGTTTCCTGAAGATCTACGTCGACAAGGACACAAGCGACGCCTCCCGAGAGGGTGTCCGCAAGACGCTGCAGATCCTTGGCAAGCTGCATGGCTACGTCGACGAAGGTGCGAGCGGCCGCAACTGGAACGATGCCACGGCGATGCTGATCACGGCCAAAGCCGGCGTGCAGTTCATGGGCGATTGGGCCAAAGGGGAATTTACCGTTGCCGGCAAGGAAGCCGGAAAGGACTATGGCTGCATGATCGTCCCGGAATCGCCGGGCATGGTCTATATCGCCGACTCCTTCTACCTCCCGAAAACCGGCAATGCCGAGACCGACACGGCACAGAAGCTCATCGCCGACGTCGCGATGGATCCGGCGGTTCAGGTCGATTTCGCCCTGAAGAAGGGATCGGTCCCCGCTCGTTCCGACGTCGACACATCAAAGCTGGACGTCTGCGCCCAGAAGGGTGTCGACTTGATGCGTGCCGGTGCCATCGTGCCGGACCAGGCGATCGTGCTGACGCCGCAACAGGTTGGGGCCCTGGACGACTTCGTCGATGAATACTGGAACGGCAGCTTCAACGACGCGGATGCCGCGACCACGAACTTCTTCACCGTCTTGCAATGAGACCTGCAGATGGCGCCGGACCTGCTCCGGCGCCGCTGATGCGCCTCCACGCCGCTCCTGACAAAGGGGGGTGCGATGACTGCCGCCTATCCCGCAACGAACTGGCGACGCCCATGAAACGCAAGCCCAACCTGTCAGCGACCCTCGCCCTTCTGCCGACCTGGCTCGTGGCGGTGGTGGTCTTCATCGGCACCATGGCGTGGTCGATCCATCTCTCCTTCACGGGTTCAACGATCTTTCCCTCGTCGGACTATGTCGGCCTTGCCCAGTACGCAAAACTGTTTTCCTCGGCCAAGTGGCTCGCCTCGCTGCACAATGTCCTGGTCTTCGGTCTTCTCTACGTCGGCGGGTGTCTTCTGCTGGGCTTTCTGCTGGCAGCAGCCCTCGATCGCAAAATCCGCTTTGAAAGCGTCTTCCGCACGCTCTTTCTGTATCCCTACGCGATGTCGTTCGTCGTAACCGGGCTCATCTGGCAATGGATGCTGAATCCGACGCTCGGCATCCAGGCCAGCGTGCGCGCCCTCGGCTGGGAAAGCTTCGTTCTCGACTGGGCGGTGAACCGCGACATGGCGATCTATGCCCTGGTTCTGGCCGGCGTCTGGCAGGGTGCGGGTCTTGTCATGGTGATCGTGCTGGCCGGCATGCGCGGCATCGAGGCCGAACAATGGAAAGCGGCCAGGATCGACGGCATTCCCGTCTGGCGCATCTATGTCTCGATCATCCTGCCGCAACTGGGTCCGGCGCTTGCCGCTGCCGGCCTGCTGCTCGGCATGGGGGTGATCAAGACCTACGATATCGTCGTCGCCATGACCAATGGTGGTCCCGGCAATGCGACGGAGGTGCCGGCCAAGTTCATCATGGACAATCTCTTCGGGCGCCAGAACCTCGGCCTGGCCACCGCGGGGGCAACGGTCCTCGTCCTCGGCGTGATCGCCATCGTCGCTCCGTTCCGGTACGCGATGTTCCTGCGCCGCAAAAGCACCGGAGCGCGCGGATGAGCCCGCGAAGCCCCAACGGCCCGATGCCGGCACACATCACCGTCGGCCGCGTCGGGCTCTATGTTTTCCTCCTCGTTGCCGTCCTCTTCTTCACGCTGCCGCTCTACATCATGGTCGTCACATCGCTGAAAACCATGGACGAGATCCGCCTCGGACAGATCTTCGCCCTCCCGGCGAAGCTCGATGTGTCCGCCTGGGTCACAGCCTGGTCCGGTGCGTGCATGGGCACCGTCTGCGTCGGCATTCGCAACGGCTTCTGGAATTCCGTTGCGATCACCCTGCCATCGGTCGCACTGTCGGTCTTCATGGGTGCCGTCAATGGCTACGCCCTGTCGCTCTGGCGTCCGCGCGGAGCTCACCTGCTGTTCGGCCTTCTCCTGGCCGGCGGTCTCATTCCCTATCAGATCTATCTCTATCCGATGGTCCGGGCACTCGCGACGGTCGGTCTCTATAACTCCTTCGCCGGCATCATCCTTGTCCATGTCATCTTCGGCCTGCCGCTGGTGACGTTGCTGTTCCGCAACTATTTCGTCAGCGTTCCCGAAGAATTGTGCAAGGCAGCCCGTGTCGATGGTGCCGGCTTCTGGCGCATCTTCTTTGAAATCATGCTGCCGCTGGCTGTGCCGATGGTAGCCGTCGTGTCCATGCTGCAATTCACCGGCATCTGGAACGACTTCCTGCTGGGCCTTGTCTTTGCCGGCCGCGACAACCTGCCGATGACGGTTCAACTCAACAACATCGTCAACACGACGATGGGCGAGCGCACCTACAACGTCAACATGGCCGCAACGATCCTCACCGCGCTCGTTCCGCTCGCCATCTATTTCCTGTCCGGTCGCTGGTTCGTCAGAGGCATCGCCGCAGGGGCCGTAAAGGGATAATGCCGCCATGCAGTCCGCTATTTCCATCAACAACCTCAAGATCGCCTATGGCAACCAGACCGTCATCGAGGAGATGTCGATCGACATCGCGCCAAAGGAGTTTCTCGTTTTGCTCGGCCCTTCGGGTTGCGGCAAGTCCACGCTCCTGAACGCGATTGCCGGCCTCCAGAACATCACCGCCGGCGAAGTCTGGATTTCCGGCAAGAATGTCACCTGGGAAGAGCCGAAGGATCGCGGGATCGGCATGGTGTTCCAATCCTATGCGCTTTATCCCCGCATGTCCGTGCGCAAGAACCTTTCCTTCGGCCTGCGCGTCGCGGGACTGCCGAAGCTGGAGATCGAGGCGCGGGTCTCGCGGATCGCTGCCCTTCTTCACCTCGACACGCTGCTGGATCGGCGCCCAGCCGAACTTTCCGGCGGGCAGCGTCAGCGCGTGGCCATTGGGCGCGCGCTGGTTCGAGAGGTCGATGTGTTCCTCTTCGACGAGCCGTTGTCCAATCTGGACGCAAAGCTCCGCAACGAGCTCCGCGTCGAGATCAAGAAGCTGCACCAGCGTCTCGGCAACACCATGATCTACGTGACCCATGATCAGGTCGAAGCGCTGACCCTGGCCGATCGCATCGCGATCATGCGCGACGGCGTCATCCAGCAGTTGGCCTCGCCTGCGGAGATCTATCACCGGCCCGCCAATCTGTTCGTCGCCGCCTTCATCGGTGCCCCGGCGATGAACTTCATCGAAGGCCGCATCAACACCGACGGGGGTTCGATCACGTTCGAGAGCAAGGGACTGCGCGCGGATCTCGGTAACTACGGCTTCGAGACGCCTCCTGCGGCGGGACCGGCAACCCTCGGCTTCCGGCCGGACCATCTCGTGCTCGACGGCATCGCCCGTGGGCTGCCCACTCTTTCCGGACACGTCTCTGTCGTGGAGCCGATGGGGTCGGAGGCGGTCCTCTGGTTCGACTGGTTCGACCAAACCCTTTCGCTTCGTCTGATGGGCGATGTCACGCTGAAGCCCGGCGACGCGCTTGCACCCGGCCTCGACATGACAAAGGCATCGCTCTTCGGGGCCGAGGGATCGCGACTTTAGCGCAAACGGCATGTGGTCTTTCGCGAGACCCGGGAGGATTTCTCCCGTTATTGCTTCAAGACAGGATGTGAGCCGACATGACGGACAAACGATATGACGCACTGGTCATCGGCTCTGGTGCCGCGGGCTCGTTCGCGGTCAAGGAGCTGACGGCACAGGGATTGTCGGTGCTTCTTCTGGAAGCCGGCGCGGAGGTCGGCCCGGAGGCTTTCGATCCTGAGCGCAAGAAACCCCCGACAAGCAGCATCAACATCTGGGAGCGCGCCCGCGCCACTGTGAAGGGACAACCCATCCAGGCCCGCGCGGCTTTCTTCACCGAGCGCTTCAGCCACTTCTTCGTCAACGACCGCAAGAACCCCTATACAACACCGAAACATGAACCCTTCCTCTGGATCCGTGGCCGCCAGAGCGGCGGACGGCTGCACAGCTTCGGGCGCGTGTTGCTGCGCTGGACCGACGACGACTTCAAGATTCATGCGAGAACGGGAAAGGGCGTTGACTGGCCGATCTCCTATGCGGAGATAGCGCCGCTTTACGCGGAGGTCGAAAGCTATCTCGGGCTCTACGGAAACAAGGACGATGTCTCCACCCTGCCGGACGGCGTTTATGCCAAGCGCGCCAGTCTGACGCCGGCGGAACAGACCTTCAAGCACGCGATCGAGAGCCGTTGGCAAAACCGGCACGTGGTGTCTTGGCGCTATATCGCACCGGATGCCGCACGGATCCCGAAACCGCTGCGGGAAGCCCTCGCGAGCGGCAATCTCACGGTAAGGTACAACGCCGTCGTGCGGCGCATCACCACCGATGACAAGAGCGGCCGCGCAACCGGTGCCGAATTCATCGACAGCGCGACGGGTGCCGTGTCAACGGCCCAGGCCGCCATGGTCGTCCTTGCGGCATCCCCCATCGAAAGCGTCCGCCTTCTCCTGAATTCTGCCTCCGGCCGACATGCGGATGGACTTGGCAACAGCTCCGGCGGACTTGGCCGCTACTTCATGGACCAGGTGCCATGCCTTGCCTTTGGCTCCTTCGCCGGGGCAAAGGGCTGGGCCATCGACGAGTCTGCCCCCATCGACCCGTTTTACAACCCCTCCGGCGGCATCTTCATTCCGCGTTTCGGCGGAGCGGATCCGGACCGTGGTGATTTCAACTATCAGGGCAGCGTGGGGCGCGCGCCTGCATCGGATCAGGAGGCATCCCGGCTCGCCTTTTTTGGTTTCGGCCGGATGCTGCCCTATGCCGACAACCGAATCACGCTCGATGCCAGACGCACGGACGCCTGGAAGATCCCCGTCCCGCATATCCGCTGCGTCATGCAGGACGAAGAACATGCGCTGCTCAAACGCCAGGAGGAAAGCTTGATAGCGATGGTTCAGGGCGTCGGCGGCGATCTGGAATTCATCGGCTCGCCGACCGGGCTGAAGGAAATCGGAAGAGGCGCCTTTCCCGACGCCAGCGCCTTTAGCCGATGGATGTTCCGCACATGGTTCAAGAAGACCATGTGCATGGGCGCGGCGATTCACGAGACCGGCGGCGCCCGGATGGGCGAGACGCCCGAGGCAGCGGTTCTCAATCCGTACAACCAGCTTTGGGATGCACCCAACCTGATCGTCACCGATGCCAGCGCCTTCCCGGGAAGCGGCATCTCCGGCACGACGCTGACCGTGATGGCGTTGACCCTGCGCGCCTGCAGACATCTCGCACAGCAATACAGGCAAGGCGCTTTCACGGCCGCGTGACGGTCGGCCAGCGACCTCTCGAACACCGGTTGCCGCGCCCGCGGAAACTGGCCGCCCGTGGCGAATGTCGCGGCAACCTTTCCCCGCGAGGCGTTACACGCGCCGACCGGCCCCACTCCGGTCTGCGCCAAGGGCCTTCACGCCGGGCCTCGCTTTGCGCCTTCCCGATTGTGCGGACGGTCATCCCGTCAGCGGTCGCGGCATTTTTTGGGAGGGCGGAACGAATATCACGCCGATCTGGTTTCGCGGAGGCATCCGGGAAAATCCATGACCACATCCAGTATCGCCGCTTCGTCTCATTCGGTCGCTGTCTTTGCCTTCGTTGCGCTGTCAGCCTTCTTGCTCTCCAATGCGACCTCGGCCGCCAACACTCGTCTCCGACCGACCCCGGAAGCCATGGGCGTGGTCGACAAGGTGGGGGCGAAGGGTGGCCAAAGCCACGAGGTGGCCGACGTCGCTCCCGCGCGGCCGGAGCGGCGCGATCGGCTCGTCATCCTGTTTCATGGAATTGGCGGTCGCGGGGCGGTCATGTCCGTGATCGGCCATTCGTGGACGGCGACATTGCCGAACACCAGGTTTGTGGCGCCCGACGCACCGTCGCCGCACAGGTCAGGCGGCCGCCAGTGGTTCCCCGTCGATGACCAGGTCATGAAGCCCGACCGTATCCGGGATGCCCGCCGGGCTTTCGACGACCTCGTTTCCGGGATCGTCAAACGGGAGGGTTTCGATAACGCGCTGGAAAGGGTGGCCTTCGTCGGTGTTTCTCAGGGTGCCATCATGGCCCTTGACGCGGTGACCACGGGGCGCTGGAAGGTTGGCGCTGTCGTAAGTTTTGCAGGCCTGTTGGCCCTTCCACCCACCGCGTCTTCTACGCAGACCCCGATCCTGCTGATGCATGGCGCCGCAGATAGAACGATACCGCCCATAGCCTCGGTCGCGGCAAAGCGACAGCTCGCGGCAGCGGGATACGATGTCACGCTGAAGACGTTTCCCGACGTGGGCCACACGATTTCATCGGACGAGGCAAGGGAAGCAGCCCAGTTCCTGCACGACCGCTGGAAATGAACGGGACGCTGGCGAGCCGCACCTTCGATCTTGCGGAAAACCGTGCTCCCATCGAAACGATCGGCACGCGCATCTCCTCGCACCTCAGGGTCTGATCGACGCACCCGATAGACTGATCGATGGTTGACGCTCGACCGGTGTGAGGACGAGAGCACCGGGGCGGAGCGTCGGACGACGCCGACCACCTCGCCGGCACCGCCACCACCACGAAACGGCGGGTTTTGGGCCAAAGTCATCTGGTTTTCTGATAATAATACATGACAGCCTCTCTCTTTATATATCTTATTTTACACTTGCGTCATTTTGCACTCGTTACTTCTACTATTGCGATTTTAATCAAGATTAAAGGCCGATCGCACACCTTGGCCGCACAGGGGAATTTCTGTTCTCGCTTCAAACGTGCCGAAGCATTTTCCGCTGACAAGCCATTCGATTGATCTGCAGGAACGGGCCCATAAACATGAATTCTTGGAAGATAAGTACGAAATTTTTCGCGGCATTTTTTGTCTTGTTCATCACGATGCTCTCGACCGCCGCCTTCAACTGGTTGCAGGTCGGCATAGGCGATGACGCCACAAACGACGCCCTGAAGCGCTCCCGCATCATGCGCGGCATCGATGCGTTGATGGCATCCATGATCGACCAGGAAACGGGGATCCGCGGCTATCTCGTTTCCGGGAACGAAGACTTTCTTGCCCCCTATCGGTCCGGACAGACCCGTCTCGAGGATCAACAGCGTGCTCTGCGCACGGAATGGATCAACAGCGCGGATCAGGTCGCCAGACTGGATGCCTTCGTCGGCCTGGCGTCGAAATGGCGCAATGACGTTGCAGAGGCCGAGATCAAGCTGATGCAGCAGAAGACCACACAGGCGGACGCACGGGCGCTGGAGTCGAGCGGCGCCGGCAAGGCCTCGATGGATGCGATGAGAGCCAAAGCGGGGGAGATGACCGACGTTGCGCAAGCCCGGCTCGTAACCGCCCTCGCAGCGCAGGATGCGGCTGTTGCCACCTCCTATGCGACGCTGTTGATGGCTTCAGCCGCAAGCCTTGTCCTCGCGCTGATCTGCGCGACGCTGCTCATCGTTTCGATTGCCAAGCCCATCCGGCGCATGACGTCCTTCATGGAGCGTCTGGCCGGCGGAGACACGTCGAACGAGGTGCCCGGCCGCGGCCGCAGGGACGAGGTTGGCGACATGGCGCAGGCCGTCGAGGTCTTTCGTCAGTCCGCGATCGCCAACCGGCAGTTGGAGGCAGAAGCGGAAGCCGCAAGACAGCAGGCCGAAGCCGATCGGATCCGCCTCACCGCCGAAGCAGAAGCCGCCGCACAGGTCCGTCTTACAGAAGCGACCGCCGGTCTTGCACGAGGGCTCCAGCGCCTCGCTGCCGGGGATCTGTCCTTCCAGCTGAATGAACCCTTTGCTCCCGACTTCGAGGCCCTGCGTCATGACCTGAACGGTGCCGTCGAACAGCTTGCAAACACGCTGCGTTCGGTTGCTCAAGCCACGGGCTCCATCGACAGCGGCAGCCAGGAGATCAGCCGCGGCGCCGACGATCTGTCGAAGCGGACGGAACAGCAGGCGGCGTCTCTGGAGGAAACGGCTGCGGCACTCGATCAGATCACCGTCAATGTCTCGAACTCATCCAAACGAGCCGACGAAGCGCGTTCCGTCGCGCTCCAGGCGAATGCCAGCGCCAGCGAATCCGGACGGGTGGTGGCCAAAGCCGTCGAGGCGATGGGGAAGATCGAGACATCCTCCAGCGAAGTCTCCAACATCATCGGCGTCATCGACGAGATTGCGTTCCAGACCAACCTGCTTGCCTTGAACGCCGGTGTCGAAGCCGCGCGGGCAGGAGACGCCGGCAAGGGGTTTGCCGTGGTCGCGCAGGAAGTCCGCGAGCTTGCACAGCGCTCGGCCAAGGCGGCGAAGGAGATCAAGGAGCTGATCCGCAATTCGTCCGTCGAGGTCCAGAACGGTGTGAAGCTTGTCAGCGAAACCGGCCAGGCCCTGCAGACGATCGAAAGCTACATCGTCACGATCAACCAGCATATGGATTCCATCGCGACATCCGCCCGCGAGCAGTCTGTCGGGCTTGGCGAAGTGAACACCGCCGTCAACCAGATGGACCAGGTGACCCAGCAAAACGCGGCCATGGTCGAGGAAACAAGCGCGGCTGGTGCAACCCTTGCCGATGAAAGTGGCAAGCTCCGCCACCTGATCGGCCAGTTCAACCTCGGTGGCCTCGGTGCACAGCCCGCCACACTGCGTCACATGGCCGCCGCCATGGGTGCGACCCAGCAGAGCGCCCGCCCGAGCGCTCCGGCAGCGGCATTGCCGATGCGAAAGGGCGTTAAGGCCGCAGCCGGAAACGCGGCTGTCAAGGAAAGCTGGGAGGAGTTCTGATCATGACAATGGCAACTACTGATATGCTCGAGATTATCGCCTTTCGACTTCACGATCAGGAATTCTGTGTCCGGACCATCACGATCCGCGAGATCCGCGGATGGGCTCCGGCGACACCGATCCCACAGGCGCCTGCCGAGGTGCTCGGCGTCATGAACCTCCGGGGAACCGTTATTCCCGTCATCAACCTCGCGCTCAAACTGGGAATGCGCAGTACGGAGCCGACCGAACGGAGCGCCATTGTCGTGACGGAGGTTCATGGAATGGTCATGGGCCTCCTTGTGGATCGCGTATCCGATATCCTGATGGTGCCAACAAGCTTGCTGCAACCGGTCCCCGACGTGACCTCGTCGAACGCCACGACCTTTTCCGAAGGCATCATCGCGCAGGCAAGCGGGATGATTTGCTTTCTGAACCTGGAGCGGATGTTCAACCGGAGCGAGGCCGAATTGATGGCAGCGGCGTAGGTCAGCCATCGATATCATCTCGCGCCGAGCAAACCTCCGGCAGATACGGTGAGGCCCGGACCTTTGCTTCTCCAGCAGAGGCACTCTCGGAGAGCCGGCGCGAGATCGCCGGCCAGCCAGCGATGTCTCTCCCCTCGCCCGCGACGCTGCCGCAGGAAAGGGCCCGGCGTCGTAAGCGCGGCGAGACATGCAGATCTAACCGTCTCGATGAAAGTGGGTCGGCCTTCCGCCTCCATGTCACACGGCGTTACACCGCTCTCGTCAGTCGCCCGTGATGGCGGAGGACCAGTCCGACAGCGCCCATGCAGTTGTCGTTGTCAAGGAAGCGGCCGGTGACAAACGCGGGGTTGGCGCCCTCTCCGTCTCCTGCCTTGACCAAGGTGTGCCGGTTGTAGGCTGCGCGGATGGGAGCAAGGAGCATTTCACCCGCTGTCGCCATTCCGCCGCTGATGACGAAAAGGCCGGGGTTGAGAATGGTTCCGACCGTTGCAAGCCCGCGGCCTGCCGCCTCGCCCGCATCCTCCAGCAGGCGCTGGAAGCCAAGGTCGCCGGCCTGCGCCATCTTCACGAACTCCGCCATCCCGAGACTGCGGGCGAGGCGGCGCTCGGCGATGCCGAGAACAGCAGCGCCGCTGCAGGAAAGCTCCATACAACCACGGTTGCCGCAGGTGCAGAGATCCCCCCGAGGATCGAGCACCATGTGGCCGAATTCTCCCGCCGTGCCGGCCGCACCGGTGAGAACCTTGCCGTTGGCGACGATGGCGCCGCCGATGCCGAGATCGAGCTTGAAGAGCACGAAATTCTCAAACCCTGCGGCAGCCCCCCACATCATCTCGGCAAGGGCCGCGCAGTTGCTTTCGTTGTCGGCGAAGATCGGCTTCTGCAGAACAGGCTCGAAGGTTGCACGCAGATCGACCCCCTGCCAGCCCGGAAGCTGCGAGCCGCGCATGATGCGTCCGCTGGACGCGATAGGCGCTGACACCGCGAACCCGACGCCCAATAGCCCGGAATACGGCAGACTGTGCTCTTTGTAGATGTTGTCGATCGTCTGCTTCGCAGTCCGCGTTGCTTTTTCCGGCTTGTAATCGCGCTCGAGCGGGATCGCCACATCGGCCACGATGTTGTGGGCGACATCCGCCAGAACCACCCGCAATTCGTTGCGTCCGAGCAGAACGCCGAGACAGGTGCCCGCTTCCGGATTGAGAGAATGGGCAAGCGCGGGACGACCGAGGCCTGGGCTGCGCGTCTCTACCTCGACGACCAGGCTCGATCGCCGGAGATCGGCAAGGATCGTGGAGACGGTGGAGCGCGCGAGACCGGTCGTACGAGCGATCTGGGCAGCACTGACCGCGCCGTGACCGCTGAGCGCACGCACGACGCGCGCGACAGGCGTATCGACCTGACGCTCGTCGAGAAGGCCTCGCAGTCCGCCGCTGATCATATTGGCCATATCGCGTCCGTCCCCTCGCCCATTCTCGCGTTTTTCCATGCGTCCGACGACGTCATCTACGACAGAACTGGCGCGCCGACAATCGCCATATCGTCGGACTTTTGTCATGGCTGACAGAATTCATATTGACAAACGGACGCTCCGCCAGTCTAAAAAGCAGCGAGGATGAGGAAAACACACAGGGAGGACACCATGCGCTTGATCACGAAAACACTTCGGACCGGCACGATGCTCGCAGCACTTGCGATGGGCACCGCGGCGTCTGCGGAGGATATCACACTGTGGACGCTGAATTTCAGCTCTGAGGCATCGAATGCCGCCATGCAGAAAATAGCCTCCGACTTCGAGGCCGCAAACCCCGGCGTCAACGTCGAGATCGTCACGCGCGGCGTCGACGATCACAAGACGGCCCTGCGCGTTGCCGCAGGATCGGATCGCGGACCCGATATCTTCTTCAGCTGGGCCGGTCTCGGCCTGGGTGGCGAGTACATCAAGGCGGGCCTCAGCCTTCCGCTCGACAAATATTATGCGCAGTACAAGTGGGACGAGGAGCTGGTGCCCGCCGCCGCGTCCTTCTCCAAGATCTACGAGGGCGGACGGCAGGGCGTGCCCTTCACGTTCAAGGGCGAGGCGCTCTACTACAACAAGGCCCTGTTCACGCAGGCCGGCATCACCGAAGCGCCGAAAACCTATGACGAACTGGTCGCGGCTGCAGAAAAGCTCAAAGCTGCCGGCATCCCCGCCATCACCTTCGGCGGCACGGTCAATTGGCATCTCATGCGCCTGATGGACGTGATCCTGGAGTCCAAATGCGGCATCGAAAAGCATGATGCGCTGATGAACATGAAGACGAGCTGGAAAACCGAGCCTTGCGCTGCGGCATCCTTCACCGAGCTCGACCGGTGGAGCAAGAACTACATTCTCAGCCCCTTCATGGGCATCGACAATGCCCAGTCCTTCAATCTCTTCGTCGGTGGTCGGGCGGCGATGATGCTGGAAGGCGACTGGCTGGTGCAGCAGCTCGCAGAGGCCGGAAACCTCGACGACTACGACGTTTTCCCCGTTCCCACCGGTACCAACCGACTCTACGGTTTTGCCGAGTATCACTACATCAGCAGCAAGAGCAAAAACCCCGACACCGCGGCCAAGTTCCTCGACTATTTCATGTCGACACCGGTGCAGCAGGCAAGCCTCGGGCAGTTCAGCACCACCTCCATCAACAAGAACGTCACCTACAAGGACCTGCGTCCTCTCGACCAGAAATGGGTCGACATCTTCAACACCTATACGCAGGTCTACATGAACGGCGACCAGGCCTTTCCGCTCGACGTAACGACGGAGTATTTCCGGGTCATCAACGAAGTGGCGAGCGGCAACATGGCGGCGGCGGATGCCGGCGGCCAGCTTCAGGCCTTCATCGACAACCGGCGCTGATTGCCGGTTGCCTGCGCCGGCCCTGAGCAAGGGCCGGCCCTCTACCCTCTGCATCCATCGCCCGCGTCGGACTTGCCGCGCCGTAGAGCCTGCCTCGCATGGAGTGTCTCATGACGTCCAGATCCCTGTTCTCCGACCAGCGCACCCAGGCGGCAATGCTGATCGCTCCGGCTTTCATCATCTACGTCCTGTTTGCGATTTATCCCATGGTGGACGTGGTGGCCCTGAGCTTCCAGCGGTGGAACGGCCTTGACGCCCACAAGGAGTTCGTCGGCCTCAACAATTACGTCGACATCTTTACCAAGGATCCGGTGTTCTGGGGCGCGTTCCGCAACACCGTCATCTGGACGATCCTGTCGACGATCTTTCCCCCGCTGGTCGGGCTGATGCTGGCCCTCGGGGTCAACCAGCCGATCTTCGGCCGTAACGGCCTGCGGGCGATCTTCTATCTTCCCGTCATCATCGCGCCCATTGCGGTCGCCACCATGTGGCGCTGGATGTACGACCCGTTCTTTGGCCTGTTTGGGCAGGTCCTGACCTCTCTCGGTCTCCAGACCTGGATCCAGGACTGGCTCGGAAACCGCAACATCGCGCTCTACTCCGCATTCGTCGCCTATCTCTGGCAGACGGTCGGTTTTTCCATGGTGCTCTTTCTCGCCGGATTGCAGGGCGTCAGCAAGACGCTGATCGAGGCGGCCCGCATCGATGGCGCCGGACGCTGGCGCGTGTTTCGTCACGTGACCTTTCCGGCGCTAAAGCCGACGATCACCATCGTCCTCGTGCTGGCCATCATCTCTTCACTGAAGGCGTTCGATATCATCTACGGCCTGACCGGCGGCGGGCCGGCGCAGTCGACGCAGATGCTGGCGCTCTGGGCTTTCACCCAGTCGATGCAGATCTTCGACTTCGGTCGCGGCAGCGCCATCTCCGTCGTCCTCCTGCTCATCACCCTATGCGTCGTCATCCCCTATCTGCGCTGGACGCGAAACTCCGAGGAGACCGAGCAATGACACCGACGGCAGCCTCTCCGTACGACAATACACTGCAAAAGCCCCAGCGGGACTGGGTGCTGGTGGCGCTGTGGGCGACGCTCGTTCTGGTCGCGCTCATCTGGGTCGCACCCTTCGTCTTCATCATCTTCACCTCTCTGAAGTCCAATGCCGCGGTGATGGCGTCCAGTGCCTTTGCCCCGCCCGTCGATCCGAAATTCGCCAACTACACCGGCGCCTGGGACCGTGGTCGCTTCAACACGACGTTCTTCAACAGCGTCATCATCACCGTCATCAAGGTACCCCTTGGTCTGTTTCTCTCGTCCATGGCTGCCTATGCCTTCGCGAAAATCCCGTTCACGGGTCGCAAGATGCTGCTTCTGGTCATTCTCTTCGGCACGATGATCCCCTTCCAGGTGATGCTCGCACCGCTCTTCACGCTGGTGAACCGCCTGCACCTGATCGACACCTATCCCGGCGTCATCCTGCCTTACCTTGCCTTCGGCATTCCCTATCAGGTCTTCATCCTGCAGAGCTTCTTCCGGGGTATCCCGAAGGAACTGAGCGAGGCGGCACGCATCGACGGCGCTTCGCATTTCACGATCTTCCGACGGATCTTCCTGCCGGTTTCCCTGCCCGTGCTGGCCGCCTTGCTCATCCTCGACTTCGTGTCCACATGGAACGAGTTTGCCATGGCGCTCGTCCTTCTGCAGGACCGCGACATGTGGACCCTTCCCCTCGGCCTTTCGGCTTTCCAAGGACAATTCTCGAGGGACTACGGCCAGCTCAACGCCGCCATCGTGATGACGGTGCTTCCTGCCGCCATCGTCTACCTCATCTTCCAGCGCTACTTCGTTTCCGGACTGACGTCCGGCGCGGTGAAGGGCTGAATCTCCATCAAGGACGCATGATATGACCGACAACAGCATCGCCAAATGGGACATCTTCGAAACCAGCCTGACGGGGCCCTCCTCCGGCAATCCGTTCATCGAGGTCGAACTCGAGGCCGACTTCAGTCAGAAGAGTCGTCGCGTGCGGGTGCCCGGCTTCTATGACGGCGATGGCGTCTACAAGGTCCGCTTCATGCCCGACAACGAGGGCGAATGGACGTATGTGACGCGCTCTTCGGCACCCGAACTCGACGGCCAATCCGGCAGCTTCCTTGCCGGACCGGCGCGACCCGACGTCCACGGACCCGTTCAGGTCGCCAACAGGTTTCACTTCGCCCATGCCGACGGCACGCCGTTCCTATCGTTCGGCACGACCTGCTATGCCTGGACGCATCAACCTCTGGACCTGCAGGCCCGGACGCTGGAAACCTTAAAACAGGCGCGCTTCAATAAGATGCGGATGGGCGTTTTCCCAAAGGATTACCCGTTCAATATCAACGAGCCGCTCCATGACGTCTATGAGCGCGACGCAGACGGGGAACTCGATTTCGACCGGCCCAACCCCGAAAGTTTCCGACACTTCGAAAATCAGGTGAAAGCGCTGGGCGATCTCGGCATCGAAGCCGACATCATCATCTTCCATCCCTATGACCGCTGGGGATATTGCGACATGAGCGCCGAGCAGGACTATCGCTACGTCGCCTATCTCACCGCACGCCTCGCTGCGTATCGCAATGTCTGGTGGTCGCTTGCCAACGAGTATGACTTCCTCCTCGACACCAAGCCAATGGGCCAATGGGACCGCTACTTCCAGATCATCGAGGAGAATGATCCCTATCATCACCTGAAGTCGATCCATAACGGCGACGTCAACGCGAATTACGATCATCGCCGCCCCTGGGTCAGCCACGTCTGCATCCAGAACTGGGACGTGAAGCGCACGCAGGAATGGCGGGAGACCTACGGGAAGCCGGTCGTCAACGATGAGCCGGAGTATGAGGGCGACATCATGCTGTCCTGGGGCAATATTTCCGCCCGCGAACTGGTCCATCGTTACTGGATTACCCTGCTGCGCGGCGGCTATGCGGGTCATGGCGAAACCTTCATGCATCCCGACGACATCCTCTGGTGGGCAAAGGGGGGCGTGCTGCACGGGGAGGCCTGGAAGCGGATCGGCTTCCTGCGCGATCTCCTGCAGGAGGAAGTGAAAGACGGCCTGACGCCGATCGCGCGCGAGGCGAACTGGCCATGGAGCCGCGTGTCCGGCGCCACCGATGGTGACGTCACCTATATCTATCTCGGCGAGCACCAGCCCGTCATCTGGGCGCCGGGCCTGCCGCAGGAGGCTGGAGACTATGACGTTGACGTGATCGATACGTGGGAAATGACGGTGACGCCCGCCACGATCGTCGATGCCCCAGCCAACCATCCGACCCGGCATGGCGCGTCGCTCCGCCCGCGCCGTCCGGATGCCGCTTTCGCCGTGAAACTGCCGGGCAAGCCGAACCTCGCCATCCGCGTGCGGCCGAAGCGCTAGGAGGAACATGGAATGTCGACCGTTCAGATCCGCGACGTCCGAAAATCCTATGGCGCCCATCCTGTCCTCCACGGTGTCGATATCGACATCGCGGACGGCGAGTTCGTCATTCTCGTCGGCCCCTCGGGCTGTGGGAAATCGACACTGCTGCGAATGGTGGCCGGTCTGGAGACGATCACCGGCGGTACGATCAGCATTGACGGGCGCGTCGTGAACGGAGTGGAACCGAAAGACCGAGATATCGCGATGGTTTTCCAGAACTATGCGCTCTATCCCCAGATGACGGTGGCGCAGAACATGGGCTTCGCGCTGGAGTTGGCGGGCGCCGGCAAGGACGAGATCAAGCGCAAGGTGGATCATGCCGCGGGAATCCTTGGTCTCGAGACGCTTCTCGACCGGAAGCCGGCTCAGCTTTCAGGTGGTCAGCGCCAGCGCGTCGCCATGGGTCGCGCCATCGTGCGCGATCCCAAGGTTTTCCTGTTCGACGAGCCGCTCTCAAACCTTGATGCCAAGCTGCGCGTCAAAATGCGCGCGGAGATCAAAGCGCTGCATCACCGCCTGAAGACGACGATCGTCTACGTCACCCATGACCAGATCGAAGCCATGACGATGGCCGACAAGATCGTCGTCATGCAAGGTGGTCATATCGAGCAGATCGGAACGCCGCTCGATCTCTACGACCATCCGAAGAACGTCTTCGTCGCTGGCTTCCTCGGGTCGCCCGCCATGAACTTCCTCGACGGCGTCATCGTCGGCGAAGACGGCGCCTTCCTCGAACTGAACGGCGCCGGCCGCGTGCCGCTTCCAGCGGGCCTTCGTTGTGCCGCAGGACAATCGGTCATCGCCGGCATCCGTCCAGAGGAGATCGGCATCGCCGACACCGGCGGCATACCGGCCGAGGTGCTCGTGGTGGAGCCGACAGGCTCGGAAACCCACCTTGCTGTCCGGCTCGGCTCGCAGGAGATCACCGTTGTCCTGAGGTCCCGCATCGCACTGGTCCCCGGCGAACAGGTTCACCTTTCACTGGGGACAGCGCCGCTGCATGTGTTCGACAAGGAAACGAAGGAGCGGTTGCCATCATTTTCATGAGATTCCAAAGGGCTACGACGAGCGGTTGCGCGCGCCGAGCGATATCTGAAACTCCTCGCTGCAACTTTCGCCAGACCTTGCGCATGCCGTAAAGTCAGAGTTTCGCGCTCGACACGAGACGTCGCGCGACCTTCGTGGACATTTTGTACCGGGCGCGGGTCGACAGGCGATCCGCGTCGATTGGCTCAGCAATGGCCTCATGACATGCCGACGGGGCACGCCGCAGCAGCTCGCAGCGGGCTTGACCCCGAGCGCACGTCGGCGGCGGTCGATGAGAGATCATCGCTTCTCTGCACAGTCGAGCGCAGTCCGCCGGGAAGGATGTGCGCCTTGGTGCCCGACCACTATTGAACCGACGAATGCCATGGTGTTGAGGCGGTGTGCGCGACGATGTCGCTTCGCCCGCATTGGGTAGAGAGAACCCCCTTCGACCACGATATCGCGAGGTTGGGCCCATGCGCTCACGCTGACTGAAGACGCATCATGGGAAACGAACTTTGCGGGAGGAAATCCCTCTCGCCGGCTGGCCCGCCGCTATCGGCAAGGTCGCTTTCCATGATCGCCAGTATGCGCGGAAGCGCTCTTTCGAAGGCCTCGACGCAGGTCGCATCGAACTGGGTTCCAGCCTTCGACCGGATGTGCTCGACAGTGCGCTCCACGGTCCATGCGGCCTTGTATGGCCTTTCGGTCGTGAGGGCGTCGAAGTTGTCGGCAATCGCGACGATACGTCCGGAGATCGGGATCCTGTTGCCCGCGATTCCGTGGGGATAGCCCGTGCCGTCCCAGCGCTCATGATGGCTGCCGGCGATCTCGGCCGCGAGCCGGAGCAGACTGGATTTCGACTCCCGCAGGATGTTCCAGCCGACGACGGTGTGGCGCTGCATGGTGATGAACTCGTCCTCGGTGAACTTGCCCTTCTTGAGGAGCACGGCATCCGGGATGGCGACCTTTCCAATATCGTGCATCGGAGATGCAAGCCGGATATCGGAGCAATCACGCGGCGAAAGACCCATGCAGACGGCGATGGCTTCGGAATACAGTCCGACCCGACGGGTGTGCCGCGCGGTTTCCAAATCCTTGTAGCTGGCCGCGATGGTCAGGCGATCGATGATCTCCTCCTCGCGCTCGCGTATCTCCCTGACCGCCTTGTCGACTTCTATCCTCAGCCACTCCGCCTTGTCGGCAAGCTTGTTGCGCGCGTCGACGAGCGCCATCAGGTTCTTGATCCTTGCCTGGAACTCCAGCGGATTGACGGGTTTCGTCAGGAAGTCGATCGCGCCCGCGTTCAGCGCCGTCATTCTGGTCGCGGCATCGGTGTCGGACGTAACGATCACGACCAAACTGTCCCGGTGTTTTTCGAAGCGCATCAGCTCGACCAAGAGCTCGGCCCCCGTGAAGCCGGGCATCTGGTAGTCGATGACTGCAATGTCGTAGTCCAGATCGGACGCGCATGCGAGAACGTCCTCGGGCAGTCCGAAGGGGACGGCAACACAGTCGGGAATGCGTTCAACGAGCTTCGTGAGGAAAGCAAGGTTCGTCCTGTTGTCGTCGACGAGAAGTATGCGCATCCGTCGTAATCCCTCATGCGGCTAGGTGCCGTCGGCTATCGGCTATGGTTCCATGAAGTTCGGCAAGGTCGGCGTCGCCGACGGCATTGTCCCGCAGTTGCTGCGACCTGTCGGCAACGGCCTGCAGGCCAACGCTGCTGGCGGCGCCTTTCAGCGTATGGAGGATACGATCGACGTTTCCTCCATTTCCGGAAAGCGCGGCGTGCAGTTCGGACAACAACTGTGAAGCATCATCGAAGAAGCTTCCCAGCAGTTCGTCGAAAGCGTCCGGCCCGAGCACCTCGATGATCTCCGCCCGGCGCTTCTCAAATGCGTGGTCGGGACCGGACACGGTGACCGGCGCGTCGGCATCGGCAGCATGTTGCGGCAGGGCCGTATCTTTTCCGGTGATCGAAAGAATGACCGTGCGTAGCTGTCTCATGGTCACAGGCTTCGACTGGAACGCGCTCATTCCGGCCTCATGGCAAAGGCGGCAATCGTCATCGGAAGCGTTCGCCGTCATCGCCACGATCGGAACGGCTCGCCCATCCTCTTCGGCTGACCTGATGCGCCGTGTCGCTTCGATCCCGTCCATCCTTGGCATCTGCATGTCCATCAGGATGAGGTCGTAACGGTGCCGAGCCGCCATCTCGACGGCCTCAAGGCCGTCGGACGCGATCGCGACCTTCTGACCCAGGTGTTTCAGAAAGCCTGCCGCGACCTGCTGGTTGACGAGGTTGTCCTCCACCAGAAGAATGTCCAGCGAGGGGACAGGTCCCGTGCGCTCCTGCGTCTCATCCGTTGCTGGCAATGCGAGCGGGTCGGCCGGGTTGCGCGGTATTTCGAACCAGAACGTGCTCCCCTCGCCTTTTCGGCTTTCAACCCCGATCTGACCACCCAGCGCCTCGACGATCTGGCGGCTGATGGTCAGGCCGAGCCCTGTACCTCCGTAGCGCCGGCTAATCGTCGCATCGCCCTGCGAGAAAGGCTGAAAGAGGCGGTCGATGTTCTCCTTGTCGATGCCGATGCCGGTGTCGATGATCTCGAAGCGCATGCTGTCCTGGGCTTCTGCATTCCTCGTTTCCGTCAGCCTGAGGGTGACCGATCCTTCCTCGGTGAACTTGATGGCGTTGCTCAGCAGGTTCAGGAGAACCTGTCGTAGGCGGGTCGGATCCGACATGACGACAGGCGTTTCCAGGCATTCGGGCAGATCGAGATGGATACGGGTTCCATGTTCCGTCGCGCGGTCCCGGAGCATGTCGACGGCTCCGCCGACGATCGATGCGACGTCTATCGCCCGGATCTCGATGTTGAGACGACCATGCTCGATCTTCGAGAAATCGAGGATCTCGTTGATGATCTCGAGCAGAGCCTGCCCGGATCGCCGGATCGTCTGGACCCCCGGTGCAACCGTCGGCGGCAGGTTCGACAGTTCCAGCAGTTCCGCGGTGCCGAGGATGGCGTTGAGAGGCGTTCTGATCTCGTGGCCCATGGTCGCCATGAACTGCGACTTCGCGCGGTTCCCCGCCTCGGCCGCCATGTAGGACTCTTTCAGCTTGTTGGAGATATCCTCAAGTGTAAGTCCAGCTAGACGGACCGAATTCAACTGTCTTCTGAGCGTGAAGATGAGGACGCCGACGCAGCAGACGAGCAGCGCAACGACACCTGCCGACTTCCACTGAAGGCCAAGAACGGCGTCTCTTGCCTCTGCTCGCTCGACGCTGACCGTGTTGTTCGAATAAGTGAGGAGTTCTTCCGTGTGCTTGATAAGGGCTTCGAACTCCTGGTCCGCGCCTTTGAGGTCCGCAGCATCAACCTGCGCGCCACCGGATATTCTATCGAACAGCGGGGTTTGGTTCGAAACGGCGCGACGGATCGCGGACACGCCGGCCGACACGTCGCCATCGTTTCGGAAGCCGTCGTTGAACGACGTCTTGTCGAGGATGTCCATTCGCGAATAGAGGATGTCGAAGCGGGTGGACAGGGCCTTGATCCGGGGCTCCGTGAACGCCCCCTCCGCAAGCATGACATGGACGGTCTCGTGTAGTCTCCGCGCCTCGCGGTCGAGCTGGTAGACGGACCAGAGGGCGTTCTCCCTTATGCCGTCCTGCAGTGCGGAGTACTTCTGCGACAAGTCGGTGAACAGCATGACGAGCCCCAGCAGGAGAGCGACGGCGAACGCCTGCAAGACCATCGTGGCCTTGCCGGCGCGCCGGATCACATCACCGCTCTGCTGGGACGACGGGATCACTCCGAGACCTCGATGTCCTTGATCTGCCAGACCGAGCGCGAGAAGTACTTTTCATTGAGGAGCGACGCATCCTTATCGAAGGGGTAGACCAGGAAAAGAGGCCCCTTTTCACGGACCGACATGCGCTTGCCGTCCATGCGTGTCGCGAGCATCGTGTCGAGTTCGCTTGCGTCTTCGGCAGGCACGTCGGCTGCATAGTCGTTCAGCGCCGTGAGCTTGATCTTCTGGCCGTGCGCGCCTGCCGCATCGAGAACCGATCTCAGCAGGGGTCCGGAAAATTCGACCTTGCCCTTGGTCCAGGGTGTCTCCATCACGGCTTTCCGGCCGACCAGAGCTTCGAGCATGGGCAAGTCGAACTGGGCCGTTCCATCGACGTTGGCGTGGTCAAGCTTGGCCGCGCGAACAGTGAGCACGACTTCGCCCGTCGGATTGTCGAGCGCAAACGCAGGACACGACAAAAGAGTAGCGGCGACCGAAAGTGCCGCCACGAAACTGGACGTCTTCAACGCATTCTCCATAGATAACACATGCCGTTACGAGCGGCAGGACGGTGGGGCGGACAATGCCGCAAGCCAGTGTCCGGTGGCGTTCGGTCGCAAACGCGAGGCCGCGTAGCCTGGATCGGCATCATGCCGAATTGGTCGTTCGATACGGACACCGCAAATTATGGGGAGAGACTTTAACGAGGCCTTAATAGACTGTCCGGGGGACGCCAAAGGCGGGAACATATGTGAGCTAATGGTTACGAAGCAATTGACGAAACGATCGCAATGTCCGTCTTCAACGGTTTGCGCGCTGTTGCAAGAAGGTCGACGCTCGGTAAGCGCCGCCTGTCTTCCGTTTCAAACATGGCCATGAGGTCAAGCCGTCGGCAATGAGCGGCGACGGAAAGAACCCTTCGGCCCGCTGTGTGGTCTTGCCTGGTGTGGTGAAGCTCGGGGCTGGACCATCGACGTCGAGACATGCGGCATCCGTCCGACAGGCTCGCCGAGGTCTCGATCGTCGACGGAATGCGGCTGGATGCGCATTTTCAAGCCGGATGCGCGTTCCCGAAGGGCGCTGCGACGCCCGTTCCCGTCCACGTGTCCACTGTTGGGTCGCTCAAGCGTGACGGTCCGTGCCGCGGAGAGGAACGCGACATGGGCCGCGAGGCCTAGGCACGCAGGTCAGCGCTGTCTGCCCTGACCCGGCCTCCGGTTCTGTGTGATCAGCATCTCGATACGCCTGGGCATGGTCATGCCCATCGCCCCTCTCCAGGACTCTAACTCGTCGGCAAGGTTCCCGTCAGACGTCTTCCCAGCTTTCCTTCATCCGCGCCCCGACGCCCGCGGCACGACGTTTGATCGTGTCCTGCAACGCCCGAGCGGGCGACGCTACGGGCGTCCTGTTGGAGGAGGTCGATCGGAGGAACTGATCCTTTTGAACCCTAAAGCTGCTGACGAGTTCGGAAAGGCTTACCGCCTCTGCCGAGAGCTTCTGCGTGGCGGCGGACGATTCTTCGGACATCGCTGCGTTCTGCTGGGTGATCTGGTCGAGACTCGTCACGGCAGCGTTGATTTCGGCAATCCCGGAAGCCTGTTCTTTCGAAGAGCTGGCGATCTGGGTCATGAAGTCATTGATCATGCGCACCTGATCTCCGATTTCCTTCAGAGCGCGCCCGGTGGAATTGACCAGGACGACGCCCCGGTTGACGTCTTCGGAAGACTTTCCGATGAGCAGCTTGATTTCCTTCGCGGCACCGGCAGACCGTTGCGCGAGTTCGCGGACTTCCTGGGCCACGACCGCGAACCCTTTGCCCTGGTCACCGGCTCTCGCGGCCTCGACGCCTGCGTTCAGCGCCAGGAGATTGGTTTGAAACGCAATCTCGTCGATCGTGCCGATGATCTGGGTCATTTGCTGCGACGAGATCTCGATCTCGCTCATCGCGTTTACGGCCTGTTCAACGACCTCGCCGGACTTTGCCGCACCGATTGCTGACTTGGCGATGATGTCCTGGATTTCCGCAGTTCGGGTCTGCGCCTGTTTCGATATCGTGCTGATCTGCTCGAGAGCCGCCGCGGTTTCCTCAAGCGCGGCCGCCTGCTGCTCGGTGCGCTTGGCCATCTCGTTCGTCGCATCGGCTATCTCGTGCGATTGCGCCGAAACGAGATTGACGGACTGACCGATCTGCCGCATCGCGCCGTTGAGGCTTGAGACCGAGGCGTTGAAGTCGGATTTCAGACCCTCGAACTCGGGCGCCAGCGTCCGTTCAAGCGCGACGGTAAGATCGCCTTCCGACAATTTGGCAAGAGATTCCTCCAAGACGGACATCGCCGTGTCTTGGTCGTTCTTGATTGCCGTCCTTGCATTTTCGGCAGCTGTCCGTTGCTCGGCGAGAACCTCGAGATAAACGGAGATGGCGTAGTCCATGTCGACCAAGGCGGCTTTCACAACCACGCTGATGTCGTCTGCCAGTTTCTTCGCCTTCCCTCTTACGAAGTATCCCTTCAACTCCTCCGACACGACCGCCCGTATGATCCCCTCCAGCATCAGGGCATAGCCCCCGATGTACCAACGAGGTTCGAGGCCCAATCGTGCATGAACGCGCCCGACCAT
The DNA here is from genome assembly GCF_001424065.1 of Rhizobium sp. Leaf384. GTDB lineage: Bacteria > Pseudomonadota > Alphaproteobacteria > Rhizobiales > Rhizobiaceae > Ferranicluibacter. The sequence goes on along the minus strand of NZ_LMQE01000005.1, from coordinate 18,786 downwards.
GGTCACGCCATCGACATAAGCTTCGTCGAATTTCGCTGAGGCTATCGTTTCCCAGTGCCGGACCTGCCGCCCTTTGGCATGGGCGACATGAGCATCGCTGGAAAAGAACTTGGCGGTTTCCGGATGGGCTGTCGCCTTGGCATAGAAATCGTCCAGTGCACCGTCGAGAGAGAGGGCGATGGTCGGCGCGAGAGCCGCAAGCGAGCGCTTGTGAACCTCTTTAAGCTCGACAAAGTCGAGGCGTTCTTTCAGTTGGACTGCGGCATTTCCGTTGGCGCTCATAGCGGGTCTCTCTCAAATGGCCACCGACGCGACACGGATCGCATCGCGGATATGGGACGGTGATGCGTCCCGACCCACCCCCAATCATTGGAGACCCGTTACAACCGCAACTGAAGGATGCATAAGTTTTAGGGTTAACTTACTAATATCGCGTTAATTCTGATGCCGAGCGTCAGCGATTGCGAACTTAGTCTTTGGATGAAAGCCGAGGAGAGCACATTGCCTGAGCCAGCCTCCTCGAACAATTAAGTGCCCGACGAACCTTAATCCAAAGATAATCGCGCACCCCTAGACTTGATATGAGCGCGGATGTTGGTGCTGTTCAAGGATCCTCGCAGCCGTCGTGCAGGTTCGCCCCTTCAAGAAGGTGAGCGGCAAAACCGATGAGATTGCCGAGGCGGCCGACATTTCCTGTCCAACCAATGCTACCAATACTGGACAGGAGCGCGTCTGCGGTCGCGCAACGCCAACGGGCAAAGATCGACCGTATCCGGGTCCACTGAGGAGAACGGACAGACGTGAGGTGTGATCACGTATCCGGACCTTATCAAAGGCCCATTCATGGGCGAGCTCGACCCAAGGGTCTGCAGGCCTGTCTGGTTCATGCATCGCAGGTTCGACATCAACGCGACGGAGTCAGACCCTGTCGCTACGCCTCTCTTCCCCCAACAGATCGACGAAGGCCCTGAGAGGAGCGGACATCAGCCTGCTGGAGAAGTAGAGCCGCGGCCCCTCGAACCGGGTCCACCATTCGGGCAGAACCGGTTTGAGAGCCCCGGCTTCAAGCGCTGGGCGAAGCCAGTTCTCGAAGGTGCAGATAATCCCGTGACCCGCGGATGCGAGCTCAATGGCAGCGGGTGCGGCATTCACGCCGATTGTCAGACGTGCAGGAGGATCGACCGTGACGGACTGCTCACCGCGTTCGAACTCCCATGCCGTCAGCGCGCCGCTTGAGAAGCGAAACCGGATGCAGTCATGGTTGAGCAAATCATTCGGATGCACAGGCGCCCCTCGCGCGTCGAGGTATCCTGGGGACGCCGCGAGGGCCAATCGCTGATATCGCGGCCCGATCGGGACAGCGATCATATCCTTGGCCAGATGTTCGCCGTAGCGGATCCCGGCGTCGCAACCAGCCGCAATGACGTCAACAAGCCTGTCCTCCACCACAAGCTCGAGCTTGACCTCCGGAAAGCGGTTGAGGAAGCGATCGATCAACGGCGGCAGGATGTCAACCATGACGGCGCCCGTGACATTCAGCTTCAGCTGGCCTCTGACCTGACCCTTCGAACTCGCAACATCCTGCAGCGCGGCCCGTGCTTCTCGCATCAATGGCGACAGCCGGGAAGCCAGCGTCTGCCCGGCCTCCGTCAGATTGACGCTGCGCGTGGTCCGGATGAGAAGCGGCACGGCCAGTCGCGTCTCCAGTGAGGCAATCCTCTCACTGACGGTCGACGGCGACAGGCCAAGCTGCTTCGCGGTTCTCCTGAACCCGCCGGTTTCGCAGACCGACAGAAAGACGGACAGGTCGTCCAAGGGCAGATCTTCATTGCTCGCCATGGCGATCACACTATGTGGATCTGGATCGCTTATCAAACATTCGCCGCGTGATAGGATCGTCCGCAACAGGAAATAGCCGGTCCGTTGGAGAACGAGACGAGAGCCGGATATGCGGAATGGGAAACATCATATGACAGGCAAGAATGTTCTGATCACCGGTGCGAACAAGAGCATCGGTTACGAGACCGCCCGCCAGCTGGGTCGGCTCGGATATCGCATCTGGCTCGGCAGCCGAGACGCCGGGCGAGGCACGCGCGCGGTGGAAACACTCTTGTCTGAGGGCATTGATGCGCGGCCGATTGCGATCGACGTGACGGATGACGACAGTATTCGGAACGCCGTCCGCACAGTCCAGGCTGCCGATGGCAAGCTCGACGTCTTGATCAACAATGCGGGCATTCCCGGCGGCTACGCCGCACCGAGCGAGCAGAGCGTGCGCGAGATAGAAACGGTCTACCAGACCAATGTTTTTGGCCCGATCCGGGTGACACAGGCGTTCCTGCCCCTGCTTCGGGCTTCCGGTCAGGCCAACGTGATCATGGTGAGTAGCGGCCTGGGCTCGCTCACATGGCTTTCCGATCCCGCGCATCCTTACCATACCGTCAACATACTGGGGTACAACAGCTCGAAGACGGCGCTGAATGCAATCACCCTGTCCCTGGCCAAGGACCTTGAAGGAGATGGTATCAGGGTCAACGCGGCAGATCCCGGTTACACGAAGACCGACTTCAACAATCATTCCGGATATCGCACCGTCGAACAGGCCGCGGATACCATCGTCTGGCTTGCAGGGCAGGATGCTTCAGGGCCAACCGGTGGGTTCTTTTTCGAAAGAAGCCATGCTCCTTGGTAAGCGTGCAGATGTCATGCTTGATGTCCAGTAGGAGTTTGGCTTTGGTGTCGCCACATTCATTTGTCAGCCGAATGCGACTGCGCTTCCGCCGGCCGATCCGAGGCGTTGCGACGCGGTAAGCACTCAATTGAGAGCGTCCTCATGCAGCGTCACCTGCCGAAGTTCCGCCGATAGCCATGGATCCACCGTCAGATCTTTCCGGATCAAACCGTGGCTCCAGCGGTTACTCGACTGAGGCGCGTGCCAGGGTGGACAATCGACGATCGGATACCAGCATACGCCAACGATATTGGCCCCGTGAAATCTGGCGACACGCACCTGCTCGATGACATGCCGCAACCATGTTCCCTTGTTCAGCCCGGGATACCGACGGTGATGCACCGGATGACCGTCGTGCCAACTGGTTTCCGAAACCATGATCGGCTTGCGATAGCGGCGCCACGTCGCCATCAGCACCTTGACGAGGGACGTTCTCGCCGTGTGCGGATAATAGTTGATCCCGATGACGTCGACATGGACGGCAGAGACGATTGCATCGGTCGCCTCGAACTGACGGTCGCCCACACCGGTAATCGGATCGTTCGTCAGGATGCCGACATCCGGATGATGATCCCGCGCGACGCGCGCCATCGTGATCGCCATTGCAACGGCCTCCTGTCGTGGCATTCCGGAAATCCTCGGATAGAGGGACGGTTCGTTGACGGGACAGAGCCACAGCCTGTCCGAACCGTTGACGGCCCTGGATGCATCGGCCGCGATTTTAGCGCAGCGGACGGGGTCTTGGTTGCGATGGAAATGCGACAGATCCCATATGGCTTCGACCGATGCCTGCTTTGCAGCGGCAAGTCGTTCCACGGCGTGGTGACCGGGCACGAGCCCGTCGCGGATGGTCGTCATCCGATGATCGCGAACGATCCGGTAATGCTCAAGCATGCGAAACGGGGGGGTGTGCCGTGTCGTGACGAGGAGGTCGTGACGGCCACCGTGAACCAGACCGCACTCGAACCCGGCTATGGCGAAGCTCTGGAAGATCGACGTCGCCGGAAAAGGAAGGGACTGCTGCAGTGGCATGGCGACGTTCGAGATCTCGCGTGTCGAAGGTTTGTTGATCTCGACAAAGGGTCGATCCGGAATGCGCTTCGAAAGAAGCTACTGACGCCATTTCCTGCTGTCAGCAGCCTGAGGACGGTCATGCACTCCCATGGCACATCGACGGGCCGCCCGCATCCATCGCTTCACCCTGATGTGTTTGCGGCAACGCGTCGCGACCACGTCCATGAAAATCAGAAATGATGGGGAAACGTCGTGCATGTCCACACCTCAGCCGGGCGCGACAGACATGCAGAAAGCCGCCCGAAAGCGGCTTCCTGCAGGATGGCTCAGACAGCTTTGAGCTTGGCGCCCTTGGGATTGGCCGAAGCCTCGCCGAGCTGCGTCAGCAGCTGGTCGGTTTCCAGCTCTTCCTGAAGGTTGGCATCGATGAGTGCGGCGGCCTCGTCCATGCCCAGCTGGCCTGCCCAGCTCTTGAGCGTGCCGTAGCGGGCGATCTCGTAATGCTCGACGGCCTGCGCCGAGGAAATCAATCCGGCATCGAGGGCGACGAACCCCTTGTACTCGTCCATGATCTCTTCGCCTTCGGCGATGATGCCCTGGATCGCTTCGCAGGTCTTACCACGTGCCGGCTTGCCGATGAGTTCGAAGACCTGCTGGAGGCGCTCGATCTGACCTTCGGTCTGGTCCTTGTGCTTCAGGAACGCCTGCTTGCCTTCCTCGGAAGTCGCAGCCCGCGCCATCTTCGGCAGGGTCTTCAAAATTTGCCGTTCCGCGTAGTAAATGTCTTTCAGAGTGTCCAGAAACAGTGTCTCAAGGGTTTTCTCGGCCATGTAACGCTCCTTACAGTTGCGATTCGAGATGGCATCTAACAATGGCCTGCGGGTTATGTTCCCCATCTCAAGACGCCATTCTGACGAACGGCTGGACGACCCGTTAGCTTGCGGGCTCGTGGTGACAACAATCAGGAGGGAAACGGGATCTGACTGACCATGCGTCAGTCGGCGGATCGCTGAGATCAAGCGCTCCGACCTCTGGAGGCTGGCGTCCTACTGGAGACCCGTCTGAAGGACTGCCTGTCTGTCAGGAGAGCTGGAGCCCGCTGGACGCCAGATCTCCATGCAAGTACGCGCTCGTGGGCAACCGCTGTCGACCCTTCCAGCCTGCAGGAGGCAGCGGCATTCCCATTGCGGGAGCCGAGACGAACTCGCGCTTCCTTCCACATGGCAGCCAGGGTTTGGCGAAAGAAAGCCGGGTGGTCTGTCTGTCAATCCGGCTCGGATCCACCGGAAGGTGCTGTCTCTTCCGATGGGCCTCCCTCGTCCGAAGGCGCGATCTGGTCCGTCGGGGGTGCGTCCGTCGTCGGTGCGTCAGGTCCCTTGATCTGTTGGCCGTTGACGCTCACCGAGCCGTCGCTGGCAACGGCCACGTCCCAGCGCTGTGCGCCGTCAGGGTCGGTTTTGGCAAAGCCCTTGATCATCATCAAGCCGAAGGACGCCTGGTTCAGCTCAGGATCGGCTTTTGCCAGCTCCTGCACCGCCGCGATTGTCTTGTCGTAGTCGCGTGCCAGGATCGAGGCGTTCACCTTGTAGCCCTTTTGCTGATCAAAAGAGCCTTCCATGTCACCGGATACGTCTATGTCGTAGACGCTGGACTTGGCGCTGATCTTCGGGAAATCCACGGTCAGGATACCGCCCGGGAAGAGCTCCTCGACAGCCTTCTGTCCTGCCATCTCACTGTCGCCGGTCGACGTGGTGAAGTCCATCTTCATGAACGCGTCGCCAAGAGCGGCGAAATTCATGCCGCCAACGCCGAACTGTATGTCAAGCGCCTGCGGCAGAAAGGCGGTGTAAGCAGCGGGAACCATCGCACTGTCGAGCGTCACGTCGGCAGCATTCATCGCCATGCCGATGCGCGTCGCGTTGCTCGGTCCATCCACCTTGAAGTGATAGCCGAGGGACTTGGCGCCGCCGCTGCCCACCGCGCTGGTGACGGCGACGTTGTTAAGCCCGACTGTTTCCTCGAGAGAACTCAGGAGCGGAAAGGCCTTGCCGAGGATCTCCTTGAGCTTTCTCTCACTCTCCATCGTGAGCTGCTTCTCTTCGGAGCGATCGCGCACGAACACGACCATCTCCTTCAGTTCCCTGGCGGCAACGCCCGTGAGCTTCGCGGTGAAATCCAAGCTGTCTGCCGAGATCTGGATCGGCGGCATGTCCTTGCTGCTGACTTTCTCCACAAAGGTGCTCAACGTCCCGTTGGCCGCGAAATCCAGGCGACCGGCAGTGGCACTTTCCGCGGAGTTCAGCTTGTAGATGACGTTGCCGAAGCTGGCATCGATCACCTCGGTATCGGAGGACGATGTCAATCTCAGCCCTTTTGCGCTGAGATCACTCGAGCGGAAATAGCTGATTGCCGGGTCGAAGACAGCGTTGAACACCATGTCGGCGATGGAATAGGTGAAGTCCGTGCGCGTTTTGTCCGGCCCGAGAAAGTAGCCGGTGACATTGAGGTTGTGGTTACTTTCGAAATCCCAGAGTCCGCTGTCCAGCGGCTTGGCGAACATCGCGAATGGCGTGAGACCTTTGATATCAAAACTCTCTGTCTTGATCCGCGACATCAGTTGGGCGAAGTCATAGACGATCTTGTAGCGAGACCCTTCGGGCGTGACCGTGAAAGGTGCGCTCTTGGCAACATTCTCGGGCAGCATTCGATTGAGATTGTCGCGAATGACATGAGCGCCATCCTCGCTGATATCCGCGGCAAGTGCCCCTGTGGCCAAAGCCAAAACAATGCTGCTCGTCGCCGCCATAAGCCCGTGACGCATCTCGATAATCTCCCTCAACCGCACGAAGTCCTGCATGTGTGATTTCCGCAGCTGTCCTGTCAAGCTTGTGGAACCACCGGACTTTTATCGGCATCGGAAAACCACCCTCCGGACGTCCGTCGACGCCAGCTTACCTTGCGTAAGGGAGAACAGGTGCCTCCCCAGGATCGTCAGGAAATACCGTTTCGACGGGCCGGACGCCGTTTTCCGACAGCGACCGCGTCATGTCCTGAACGGGTCTCGGGCCGTGTCGGGAGATGCCGGTCCAGCAGCGCGTCAATGTCCTCGCCCCGCATGGGTTTTCCATGCAGGTATCCTTGGAGTTGATCGCAACCTGCCGCCCGCAGGATGTTTGCCTGATCCGTACTTTCGATGCCTTCTGCCGTGACAGGGATGTTGAGCGCCGTTGCCAGAAGGACGGTCGCTTCAAGGACGTCCTTGCCGTTGGACTTCTCCCCGAGCGCCGTCACCAGCGACCGATCGATCTTGACGCGGTCGAAACCGAACGTTCGTAGCGCACCGATGCTTGCGTATCCGCAGCCGAAGTCATCAAGGGCAAACCTGACGCCAACGCGTTTCAACGACTCGATCGCCCGCCGTGCCTGGTCAGGGTTCGCGATCAAAACACCTTCCGTGATCTCGAGCGTCAGACGGTGCGGATCAAAGCTCTCCCTTTCCACAATCGAAAGGACAGTCTTCGGGAAGTCCGGATTGCACAACTGGAGCGGCGAAACGTTGACCGAGAGATAAAGGTCGTTCCAACGCTTTGCGTGGATGATCGATGCGGAGAGCATCAGCGCTCCAAGGGCATCGATGAGGCCCGACCTCTCAGCAAGCGGAATGAAGGTCTCCGGGCTGACATTCCCCGTCGGGGCTTGCCAGCGCGCAAGTGCCTCAACGCCGCGGACCCTGCCGTCACTCGCGGAGACCAGGGGCTGGAAGACCGGTGTGATGTCGCCGTTTGATATCGCGAGGCGAAGGTCTGCCTCCAGCAGCGAGAGTTGTTCCCGTTCGACGTCGAGTGACGGATCATAATGCACGACCCGGCCCCGGCCATCTTCCTTGGCACGGTAGAGCGCCATATCCGCCCGTCTTAGAACCTCGAGCGGCTCGACGATCGCGGTTGCCGACGCAGTGCCAAGGCTCGCTCCCACCTCGATCGTCCGACCGCCGATCACGAAGGGCGTACGGAAAATGGCGAGAACAGCCTCATCGATCACGGTCGAGAGATCACCCCTTTGAACCAATGCAAACTCGTCTCCGCCTAGCCGAGCCACGGCATCGACCGCTGGAGAAAGGTTGGAGAAGGCGTAAGCGACCTGCTTGATGAGTTCGTCCCCGACGGCGTGTCCCCACGAGTCGTTTACGGCCTTGAATCCATCCAAATCGATGAGATGGAGCGTGAGACTCCCGTCATCGACACGCAGGTTCTGGACCCGCCCCATCTCTTGGAGCAGGCCGCTGCGGTTCAACAAGCCCGTCAGTCCATCGTGGGCAGCCTCATGCCGAGCCGTCTGCGCTAATGCCTTCAATCGGCGCGTCTCCGTTGCTCCGGAGACAAGGATGCCGATCAGGAACACGAGGAGAATGGCAAGAGCGACGATCAGTTTCGGCCGGACGACGTGGTAAAGCTCGCTGCCGGGATGCTTCTCCTCCCAAGCCAGGCGCGCCAGAGGATTCCCGTCAATCGAAAGCAGGTCAATGGCGAGTTCGGTGTGCTCTGCTGCAGTGGCGACGCGCAGGCCGTTCAGGTCGTATGGGGTGGCCTGAGCGTCGAGCACCGCAGGGGTCAGTTCCTTCAGGAATGTCAGAACATGTCGCGGTTTCGGCAGGCCCACGGGTTCTGCATAGGGCTGGATGGCATTGGACGCGATCAGAAACAGCTTTCCGCCTGCGGCAAAAAATTGAACCGTCGGTTCTCTTCCACCGAGAAGGGCCGCCTGAATCTGTTTCTGGAAAGAAGGTCCGAACATGGCGATCGGATCGAAAACCAGGCCCTTCATGTAAGACGAGTAGATCCTTCCCGTCGGATCGGTCACGACCACACCGTCGTAAAGCGGATAGTCGGCGCTCGTCTTCGCCCAATTGCTGAAGGCCCATCCCACAGGATCGTCACCGACCGAGGCCGCGTATGCATCGTCCCAGACAGAATTGTCGCCCGTGACGGCCGCGAGCCGCCCCTCCAGCGCCGTGACGACCGAATGCGCCGCCCGTTCCGCACGGGCGTTATCGATGCGGTCGGCCGAGGCGACCATGGTGGTCACGACGTTCATCATCAGCCCGGTAAGAGTTACGCCGACGAGAAGGAAGAAGGCGGTTGCGCACGCGACGGTTACCGTCGAGCCGGTGCGGGGGGTGGTGTTTCGCGAGTCCATTGTGTTTCCGGGGTGCCGTGAAGCCTGCATCTGCGGATGTGCGTTCAGGCATCATGCCCCGCGTATCGGCGCGATCATACTGATCCTGTTCGGTACATCCGATGCTAACGGAAACGGTTAACGGCTCGTGACGGCATCCCTAGATCTAGCGATCCGATGATCGCCCGTCATGTTTTTCGCAGCGACGCTCGGCCGTCCCGGAGCGGCTTGTTCCCGCGCCCGGATAATTCGCCCCCGGAGGTTCTAAACGCGCCTGTCGCCCGTCCCAGACACGTAACGGCGCCGCCAATATGCGCCGAGACTTATAAAAGCGAGAAGGGGCGCTCAAGCGCATCCCTCTCGAACAGGCGTCCGCCACCGGGCTGGAGCGTCTCGTAGACGTTCGATCTCCTGGCAACATGCCGGGCCGTAAGGTTGTGCTCGATGGCGCCGGAAAGGGCAATGAAGCTGCTCTGCCAAGCGCGCTCAGGGCGCTCGTGCACGATCCCCTCATAGGAAACGTCGCATCGGTTGAGGCGATACTGGACGTCCGGGTAGAGGTCGGAGAGGTGTCCATCCACCAGATTCTTGCGCGGCAGACCGATCGAGACGACACCTTGCCGGTCGGCAAGCGTGGCGAGACGCGTTAGGCTATCTCCAAGTTCCGGCGAAACGTCCTCATCGGCATCCAGTTGGAAGATCCAGGGACTGCGACAGAGAGCTTGCAGCGCATTTCGTTGGCTTGCGAAATCGCCATTCAGCCGGCGTGAAAATACCCTCACCAAGCCGTTGTCGCCGTCCTGCCTTACTTCGGCTGGCGCTGCGGCGCGATCAACGAGGACGACGACCTCAGCCGCCCAGGACGAATGGCGCGCGGCCGTCTCCAGCACGAAACCCGCCTCCCGCTCACTGCACAGGATGCCGACGGCAACAGCTGTTGGTGCGAGCGTTAGCAAGGATACGAGGTCGGCATCGGCCGCGAGCGTGCCATGCGGATTTCGCAATTCTTCGTCCTGCATCGCATTCGCCGGCTTCGCCGCAAGACCGAAACGGGTTGCGATCGTCCGCATCGTATAGATGTCGCAACCAAAGGGATCATCGGCGTGGGCCATCGGAGGCTTTCGGGCGCAAATATCACGAAAGAACGCATCGCATTGCCGGGGATCCGGCATGGTGGCGGGCGCATCCAGCAGCAGCCCGCAGTGTGAGCAGGCATAGGGAAATGTCCGAACGACATCTCCGCTCCGCAGGGTTCGAGACGTCGGCGCAATGCCACGGGCCTGGCAAAGCGGACAGCGAGCGGTGATGGCGTCTGGCATTCTCTCTTCCCTGCCCGTCGTCGGTCAGCGTCTTGCCAAAGGGTGCAGGACAAGCCGGCCGGAATTGTGCGCGGCTTCAAACCAGGCGCGCTCGGCGCTCCAGGCATGCCCATCCCACCCGTCGAAACCGAAGCCGACGATGTCGAACGACGAGGATCCGGGCTCCTCGGCCTCCAACGTCCGGAATGTGTAGAGAAAGCCGGAGCTGAGAGCGGAGGTCGAGAGTGCGCCGTGGGTCAGCAGCGCTGCACGTGCCCTGTCTTCTGTTGCCGCATCGATCCACCCGATCTCCTTGCCCAGCAGACCAAGGCGCTGGCATAGGTCTTCAGCATGGCACTCGTCTTCCGGCTTTTCCGAGGGTGGAAAGACCAGCGTGATTCGCGCGGCATCCTGCACGGCCCGTCGCTGCGGGAACATGGGATCGGCAAGCCATTCCGCCGGTTGTCCGCCACGGCTGACCAGCACGAGTTCGGACGTCTTGGTGCCGCTCGTGGAGCCGAGCCCGGCGGTGTTGTTGAACCTCACGACATGATCGTACCCGTCGATATCAAAGTCCCGACCGTCGAATTCTGGCGCGTTGCCGACAATGGCCGTCCGCTTCATCTGGCCCTCGCCCATCCGGTGTCGCGATGGCCGGCAACGGCTTGCTCGTAGACCTCGATCGTCTGGCGGCCGAGCGTCGCACGGGAGAAGGTTCCGGCCGCCTTCAACGCCTTCAAGCGGAGCGCTGTGCGCAGCGTGTCGGACGTCAGCATGTCCCGCAGGCACTCTGCGATCGCCCTGCCCGTCGTTGCCGATGCGAGCAAGCCTGCTCCGGTCTGGCCGACAAATTCGCGCGCGCTCGGGTCTTCCGCCGAGGCGATGATCGGGCGGCCGAAGGCAATCGCCTCCTGATAGACCAGGCCGAAACTCTCGTAACGCGAGGGCGCCGCGACGATATGGGCCGCCTCGTAGAGAACAAACAGCATCGCGTCCGGCTGTCGGCCGAGGGCAAAAATGCGCCGGCGGGCGCTGGGAGACAGCGTCTCCGGCAGGTCGCTATCGGGTACACCCAGCAGGTCGACGCGAAAATTTGCGACCGACCCCGCATCGGCTTCCTCGGCGACTTGGACAATCGCATCCATGAGTTCGCGAAAGCCTTTCCTTGCCTCGGCCCGGCCGACGAAGAGAATGCGGAGCGGGTCCTGCGCGGGCGGATAGGTCGCCGCGCCCGCCCGCCTCAGCACGGCTTGCGAGAGCGAGAGGCCGATCGTTGCGTGCGGGCGGCGCGCGTCGAGGCGGTAGAGGTCGGCGATGCGGCGGCCATGCTCGGCCGTGTTGGAGATCAGCGCCGCGCTGCCGTGCGCCTGCCGCCGCTCCAGCCTATCCGCCGCCCAGGCATCCACCCGGTTGCGGGGAGAGAGCCGGCTGTCCCTCGACCAGGACGCAGGCGTGGAATTGCGCGTGACAAGCGGCAGATCCCGCCGCCCGGCCAGCAGCGCGGCCGGCGCATACCAGTTGGTCGCCTCAACCACATCGAACGGCACTGCGGCATGCGCGGAGGCCACTGCATCGCGAAACCGCCGGGGTGCCGCGAGATGGCCGATGCCGGCATAGGTCCGCAAGCGCCCAAGTGCCGAGCGCTCCTCTATGGCGCAGCCGATAATGCGCACGCCGTCGCTCATGCTCGTGCCGGTCCTGTCTCCGGAAAACACCGTGACGTCGCAGCCTTGTGCCGCCAGACTTTCCGCGATCTCACGCGCCGCTGTCGAAAGCCCGCTCGGCGATGGCGGATAATCCCATGCAATGAGAGCGGTGCGCATCATCGCTGGAGCAGCCTCCGATAGATATCGAGATAATCCTGCGCCATGCGCCGTGCGGTAAAACGCTGCTCGAAGCGCGCGCGGATCACGCGTCGGTCGAGTTGGCCGATCTGCCCGATGGCCGCCAGCGCATCCTCTTCGCTGTCGACGATGAAGCCGGTCACACCGTGTTCGACGACTTCGGGAACGGAGCCCCGGTTCCAGGCGATGACCGGCGTGCCGCAGGCCATGGCCTCGATCATCACGAGCCCGAACGGCTCCGGCCAGTCGATCGGAAAGAGCAGCGCGCTGGCGTTGCGCAACAGGACATTCTTGGCCGCATCGTCCACGGGACCGATGTATTCCGCAGTCGGCGAGAGAAACGGTCGAACATGGGTGTCGAAGTAAAGCGGGTTGCCGACATCGACGGTCCCGGCTAGCCGGATCGGCCGACCCGCTGCCCTTGCCACGCGGATGGCGACATCCGGCCGTTTCTGGTCGGTCATGCGGCCGATGAAGGCGAGATAGGGTTCCGGCGTGTCGTTCGGCTCGAAGCGTGCCGGGTCGACGCCATGCAGCACGACACCTGCGCGGTTCGCCACAGGCAGCGCCTCTTCCTGCGATCGTGAAATGGCCGCGACAGGAAGATCAGGAAAAGCCGAAAAGAACAACTCTCGGTCGAGTTCGTCGACACGCCAGTGAATTGTCGTCAGCGACTGTTTACGTTTTTCGCCCAGCGTCACGGCATGGAAAAACTCGCCGTGGAAGTGCACGATGTCGAACAAGGACAGCGCGCGGCGGACCTCCTCCATCCGCACTGTTTCCAGAACGGACGGAATCGACGGCGGCACGAGACCATGTTTGTTTTCAAGGAATTGCAGGCTCGGGAGGGCCCCGACCTGAGGTACCGGGCATGTGCTGTCAGAGGGGGCAAACAGCGTCACCTCGCAGCCCAGCGCCTGCAGCCCGACCGCCAGGTCGTGAATGACACGTTCGGTCCCGCCGTGGTTGAGAGGCGGCACGGGGAAAATACTTGGTGCAACCTGTGCAACTTTTATTGGCTCATTCAGTTCACGGTCGCGGTTCGGCATTTCTGGTCCTGACTGCACGGGAGATCATGTATGTTCGTTCTTCACGTCGCACTTCAAGGGTGCCTGCGCGGAAACAATGTCGAATATGGGCTGACGACGGATACGGGCGGGCATATCCGCTACCTCCTGGATCTGGTCGATGCTTGCAAACAGGAACAGCAGGCCGGGCGCATTGTCATCGCCACGCGCGCCTTCGAAGGGTTCGGTGAAGCGTACCTCACGCCTGTCGAAATCGTGGATGAGACCACGAGTATTGTCCGCTTGCGCACGACGCATCCGGGCTACCTCGCCAAAGAAGATCTGCATACCGAACTGGACAGCTTTTCGACCGCGCTGATCGAACACATCGTGGCGGGCGGCCTTCGACCGGACATTCTCCACGCCCATTATGCCGATGCCGCAGTGGTGGCGGCCCGTGTCGAGGATGCACTCGGCATCCCCTTCGTCTTCACCGGCCACTCGCTGGGCAAGGTCAAGCAGAAAGCCCTGCCCGCCTGCGAGGCCGACCGCGGCTTTGCCGAGCGGATCGCAGCGGAAGAGCTGGCGCTCGCCCGGGCCTCCCTCGTCATCGCATCCTCCCGCGACGAAGCGGAACTGCAATACAAGGCCTACCGTCATTACGACCCCGGCAAGATTCGCGTGCTGCCGCCCGGTAGCGACCTGAAAGCGTTTCGCGGTGCGGCGGCATCGCCCGTCGTCGAGCGAGAAATGGCGCGGTTTCTGGTAGAGCCGAACAAGCCCGTCATCCTTGCCATTGCACGGCCGGTTGCCAAGAAGAACCTTGCCGGCCTGATCGAGGCCTATGGCCAGTCGGACGCCTTGCAGGCCGCGGCCAATCTGGTGATCGTCGCGGGTTCGCGGGACGACATCGACACGCTGGAGGCGGACATGGCCGCCAATCTTCGCGAGCTCCTGCGTCTCATCGACCGCTACGACCTCTACGGCAAGGTGGCCTACCCCAAGAGCCATCGTGGCGAGGATATACCCGGATATTATGCCTATGCCCGGGACCGGCGCGGCATATTCGTCAACCCGGCCTTCAACGAGCCGTTCGGTCTGACGCTTCTGGAAGCGGCCGCCGTCGGGCTGCCGCTCGTGGCGACCGACAGCGGTGGACCGAACGACATCATCGAGACCTGCGGCAACGGACTTTTGGTCGACCCGCGCGATGCGAATGGCATTGCCGATGCCTTGCTGCAGATCTTTCGCAATGACGAGATGTGGGATCGCTTTGCCGCGTGCGGCGACAGGGCGGTGAAGACCTATGACTGGGAGCGGCACGTCACGCGGTATCACGGGCTCGTCCATGACCTCGTCCGCCCACCGGAAATGGCCACGCAACGCGCCATCCAGCTCCTGATCAGCGACATCGACAACACGCTTGTCGGCTCCGTTCCGCATCTGCATGCTTTCGGCAACTGGCGCCGTGTGCAGGAGAATCTGGCCTTCGGCGTTGCGACCGGACGCTCCTTTCACAGCGCCATGGCAATCCTGGAACAACAGGACGTGCCGCGTCCGGAAGTGATGATTACGTCGGTCGGCTCGGAGATCTATACGCTCTCGGAGAACGGCGTATCCTACGAGCAGGACGAGGGCTGGCTGAAGACGATTGCCGCAAAATGGCAGCGCTCGGCCGTCGAGCGGGTCCTGCGTGGCGTATCCGGCATAACGCTGCAGGCCCCGCTGGAACAGCGGGACTTCAAGCTCAGCTATTTCAGCGACGGCAACCACGCGACCGTCGAGCGTGTGCGGACAGCCCTTCAGGAAGCGGGCGTGCTGGCGTCCGTCATTCACAGCCACAGGCGCTATCTGGATATCCTGCCGATCAAGGCCTCCAAGGGGACAGCCGTCGATCATGTGCGCCGTCGCTACGGCTTGCCGGAAAGCTCGGTTTTCGTTGCAGGCGACAGCGGCAACGACATCGAGATGCTGCAGGCCATTCCGCAATCGATCATCGTTGCCAACTATTCCGACAATCTCGGCAAGCTGCCGGCATTGAAGCATGCCTACATCGCGTCCAGCACCCACGCCGCAGGCATCATCGAAGGGGTTCTCCACTTCCGCAACAAGGCCAAGGCCGCGGGTCTGGCATTATGACGGCAGTGGTCTCCACAAGCGTCCTGACGATCGTCCGCGGACGGGATGATCATCTGCGGGCGCTGATGACGGGGCTTTCGCAACAGAGCGTACCACCCGGCGAACTCGTGATCGCGTGGATGCAGGCCGAAAAGGCCGAAGCGCTGCCGGTCCTCTCCTTTCCGGTCCACCATGTCTTCGTCGACGGTGACGACCTCCCGCTTGCTGCGGCCCGGAACCGCGCGGCGGAGGCCGCATCCGGTACGCATCTCATCTTCCTTGATGTCGACTGCATTCCCTCGCCGGCCACCGTTGAGGCCTATACCCGAGCGTTGACCCTGCACGACGGCGTCATGCTCGGTGAAATCCACTATCTCCCGGGCGGCCTGCCAAGGTTTGACGGCGATGTCGCCGCGCTGGAGAGCCACGGCCTCGCCCACCCCTCCAAGCCTGCATTCCCTCCTCTCGGCGTCGCCGAAGAGCCGGATTCGGGACAACTCTGGGGCCTGTCCTTTGCCTTGCGCAAGGCGACCTGGGCGTCGCTGGGCGGCATGGACGAGGACTTCTATGGCTATGGCGGCGAAGAAACGGACCTTGCGCGCAGAGCCTCGAAAGCAGGCCTTCGAACCTACCGCGTCGGTGGCGCACGTGCCTACCACCAGCATCATTCCGTCCATATCCCGCCGCTTCAGCACTTCGACCACATCCTGCGCAATGCCAGCCTGTACCACGCGAAGCACGGGGTCTGGTGCATGGACTATTGGCTGACGCAGTTCGCAGAACGCGGGCTGATCGACTGGACGAGCGCGGCCCATGAAATCCGCCTGCTGCGCCGCCCCCTTGACCGCGAAACAAACGCTGCACGCCAGCCCGACCACGTTCTCTTTTCCTGATGGGACCATTTTCATGAAAAAACCGATCGCGTTCTTCGTCCACCATCAGGGCCGCGGCCACGCCAATCGTACGATGGCGATGGCCGAGCATTTCAGCAAGGACCGTCCTGTTTCCGTGCTCACCGCGGGCCCTGAGCATTTTGCCAAGGCCGACCCTCGCATCGAGGTCATCGCGCTTCCGAACATGATCGGCGAAACCGTGCCGACGCCGCGGCTCTTTGCCGAACCCACGCCGTCCGTCATGCATTGCGTGCCGCTCGGGCTTCCCTCCATGCGCCGCACCATGCGGACCATCGTCGATCATCTGGATGACCGCGATGTCGGTCTCTTCGTGGTCGATGTCTCCGCGGAGATCGGCATGCTGGGCCGCATCGTCAGCACGCCGACGGTGCAGATCCGCATGCATGGCGATCGCAGCGATGTGGGCCATATCGGCTCCTACGAGGCCTGCGTCGGCATGATCGCGCCATTCGACGCCCGCCTGGAGCAGGACGATTATCCGCAGGCTCTCCGCGCCAAGACGATCTACACCGGCGGGCTGTGCACAACGCGCGACGCGGTGCCCACACGACAGGCGGCCCGGACCAAGCTCGGCCTTGCAGACGATCGCAAGGTCATTCTGGTCCTGACGGGCGGTGGCGGCAGCGGGACACCGCTGGCACCGCTGACGATTGCCGCGCGTGCGGTGCCGGATGCGCTCTGGCTGGTTGCCGGCCCTGTTCACCGGGAAGGGCACGAGACGGATTTCGCCAACCTCAAGGAGCTCGGCTGGGTCGAGAACGTCACCGACCATATTGCCGCGGCCGACATCGTCGTCGCCTCGGCCGGCGATAACACGGTCCACGAGATCGCCCGTGCAGGCGCCAAATTCGTCGTCATGCCGGAATGGCGTTACTTCGCCGAGCAGCACCGAAAGGCGGAAGCCCTGGTCGCACTGGGCGCTGCCGTGACCGCACCGGCATGGCCGGGCGATTATCGTGGGTGGCAGCAGCTTCTGGATGCCGCAGAGGCGATCGACCCAGCCATTCTTCACGCGCTGCACGATCCGGATGCCGCGCGCAAGGCTGCCAACTGGCTCGAGACGCTGTGCGACGACCTCTGGCAGGGCACCGCTGTCAACGAAACGCCGCGGCTGAAGGTGGTGTAACCCGCATGGTCACCTTCACGACGGTTCTGAAAAGCGGTGGCCGCTACGATGCAGGATGGGTCGAGCGCCTGAACGCGGGCGCCCGTCGGTCGATCTCCGGGCTCGACCGTGTCGTCTGCCTTACGGACCTTGACCTTCAGGTGGCGGGGGTCGAGACCTTGCCGCTTCGCCATGGCTGGCCGGCATGGTGGTCGAAGTTCGAGGCCTTCCGCGCAGATCTCGCTGACGATCTTACGATCCTCTGCGATCTCGATACGGTCTTTACCGGAGATGCAAGCGGTCTCGTCGATGACAGCATGGCCGCCATGGAGGATTATTTCCTGAAAGGCCGCCTCTCCACCGCGCTCATGCGCTGGCGCGGGAACGAGCTCGACCATCTCTACGAAACCTTCAGAGCGGACCCCGACCGCTGGATGCAGCCCGGCTCGTGCGGCGCGGTACCCAATTCCGTTCATGGCGATCAGGTCGTGGTGGATCACCTGCTGCGCCACGGCGGCGGCATGCCCGCGTTCCTGCAGGACCGCCATCCGGATCTGCTCGACTTTTATGATCCCAGCTACACGGAACAGGGTCCGATCATCATCTTCATCGGTGATTCAAAGCCGGATACAGCCATTCAGGCGGTCCAGGATGTTTGGCGGGATACCCATATGCAGATCGCGTGAGAAACCAGCATCCTGACTGGCGTCGCTCATAGCGGATCCGACCCGTTGGCCCTGCGACGGCTCGGCCACGCCTCCAAGGCTCAGCGCGATGGCGATGATGCCACGCCAACACCACTCTCGTAACAGGGCGGCCCTGGAGGTCATCCCGTGGCAAGGGACGCTATCCTGACGATGCGGCAGGCGCTCTCCCGCATCGTGTGCCAAACGATCACGCAGCCGCCAGACCCCCTGCCTGTGAACCCCGCGGCTTTGCCGCCCAAGTCGGCGCGTGTGCCACGGCCCTGAAGGCCTTCCGTTCGCTGATCGCCGCCCATGACTTTTCAGCCGAGCAGTTGCATGGCGACGAGACGACCGTGCCGATCATGGCGAGCGACAAGACTGACACGAGCCGCATCCGACCATCTATTCGGAATAGAAGCCCCTTCCGCGCGCATTCGCCAACTGCGGCTCTATTCCCCGCACCGCGAAATCGGTGACAGAAGCATTTCGAACGCCAGCTTCGGACTTCACCGGCATCCTCCAGGCAAATGCGTATGGCGGATACAGTCCGCGATCTGGCGCCCGTGCGGCAGGCACTCGGCCGGGCACGCACACACCACAAACACTGGTGCGCCTTGCCGGTCTCCCATACCCGGAACGAACAGAGCGTTGCGGTAAAGCGGCATTAGCTGCCGGAGAACTTTGATCAGACCAATGAAGCGACGCGCCATTGCCGAAGCTGCTCTAGGACACCGGCCTCTCGTTCGCGGAGTGCCATCAGCCCAACGCGACGTCGCCTGATCCTTTTCGTGGCATTGGAACGCAAAAACCCCCGGACCTTGCGGACCGGGGGTTTTTGGATTGTCTGTCTGGTTGCGGGGGCAGGATTTGAACCTGCGGCCTTCAGGTTATGAG
>NZ_LMQE01000004.1 GCF_001424065.1 Rhizobium sp. Leaf384 | reverse complement strand
AAGTGCTCCAGCAGAAACGGATCTGCCGTGGTCTGCGAGCCATTGTAGAACTTGATCCAGGCGTAATCGTCGATGCCGCTACCGACGTCGCCGCCTCTATCGTCATCGTCGCGAAACTGCTTGATCGGATAGCCGTTCTCGTCGGGCGTCTCGTTGAACAGGATCTCGGCCTTCTGGTCGTCGACCCAGAGAACAAGATCCTGAATGCCCGTCTTCGACATGGGCAGGTTGCCGAGCTCGATCACCTGCGTAAGGTTGGCGTTCGGCGTCTTGCGGAAATCCCCCCACGTTTGAACGTACTTCCGCTTGCCCGATGTCGCGTAGTATCCGACAACGGTTGCAACCGGGATGTCGTCGCCGATTTCGATGTCGAGCTTGACGCCGATCGGCTTCTGCTGAGGCGTCTTGGCCAACGCCTTTTGCAACAAAGACGAGGCAAGGTTGAAAGCGATGCCAAGGATGATCTTCGTCAGGGCGCTGGCACTGGCAACCGCGGTCGATATCGCCGAAGCAATAGCAACCAGCGGTCCCGCATGCGCAGGCTCCGCCGCCGTCAGCACCAGGAATGCGACGTTCAAAAGCAGGATGATGAGCTTCATGGATTATCCGACCCGAAAGGCACGCGCTGCGGCGGCTCGGTCAATGTGGTTGATGCCGGTATCGGCGAGCGTGAAGATCCGCTCGCCGTTCAGGACGCCGAGCGAATGGCGAAAGGGCGTATCGACCGGGATGGCCATGATGTCGCCGATCTGGGCTTCGGATGGATGACCGTATTCCGGCAGGTAGGCCGCCACCATGTCCGCAAGATCCTTGAAACCAGCGCCGCGCATGACGCGATAAGCCGACTCCGCANGCTTCGGATGGATGACCGTATTCCGGCAGGTAGGCCGCCACCATGTCCGCAAGATCCTTGAAACCAGCGCCGCGCATGACGCGATAAGCCGACTCCGCATCATCATAGGCGCCATCGAACTCGGCATAGATGTTTTCGCCCGTAAGCACCTCGACGATGCGTCCGGCGAACTTGCAGGCGCAGTCGTTTGTCTTCCAGTCGAAGGGCGTGCGACGCATCTCGTCGAGAACGTCATTGAACGGCCCAACCCATAGCGGGAGGCGCTTCAGCTCGATCATTTNAGTCGTTTGTCTTCCAGTCGAAGGGCGTGCGACGCATCTCGTCGAGAACGTCATTGAACGGCCCAACCCATAGCGGGAGGCGCTTCAGCTCGATCATTTTTGCCCCCAGTTCGGCTTCCAGTTTTTGACGGCGCCGGCGTATTTGCCAAAGTCATCGTCCTGCCGCTTCTTCTGTTCTTCCGCGGAAGACTTGGCCGGGTTCTTGCGGGTGAGCATCGAGATCGCGTCCGAGTTCGTCTTGATCTTGACGCTGCCCTGGCCGCCGATGCCCGGCGTCTCGATCGGAGATCCGTCGACCTCACCGATCCAGACGAGAGCGGGCGCAGCGGCCAGCAGGCGCGAGCCAGGATCAAGCAAGGCGTCCCAGATCTCGACCTTTGCGAGCCGGATATTCATGCCGCGCACGGCCTCTTGGATGGCGGGCGCAATCTGGCTTGCACCGACAGTGACCGTCTGGACTGTAAGATCGGTCACGCGCGGGATCGGCCCGACATCGAGGCCCACGCCACCGTAGAAGAGTCGCGTTTCGGTCAGCCCGGTCAGTCCGCTCGTGACCGTGATCGACTCGTCGTCGTTCTCTGACCAGAAGCTGACGATCTTTGGCGTCATGCTGGTCAGAAGCGTGCCGGTGATGCTCACCAGCTTGCGGGGCACAATTCCGCGCTCACGCGCATTGACCAGCGCCGTGTAGAAGGCAGGATCGACGTTTCTCATTTCTTCTGGATCACCTTGAAGCCCGCGCCCTCGGTATGGAGCTTGCGGGCACTTCCGGGATTGTGCGAGCCGGGCATGATCACGCACTTGCAGTAGGGCTTGGCGAGCCTGACGGCCTGACCAGCCGAGATCCCGCTTTGGACATACGGGAAGACGCCAATCTGCCCCGTGTTGCCGCTTGCGTTCGCCGTTGCGGTCTCAGAGATCTCGAAGAAGCCCACGCGCTGCGGATTGCTGCCATAGAGGACCGTGAACTTGTCACCAAGGGTGAGAACGTAACCGGCCGGCAGCCCTGAGAAGGCGATTGCCGAACGGTCGCTCGATATCGACGCGATCGTGACCGTCGACGAGCCGAGGACCGAGCCCGTCGGATCGCTCTGCGGATACAGGGAAAGCGGGTCGCCGAGGTAAAAACTCTCCTGAATGCCATGCAGCTTGCGGATCAATGCGGCGATCTGCTTTGCCCGGTTGTTCGGCATCATGATCAGCTCGACCGTCCCGATCCAAAGCGGGCTGGAAAGCTCGGCCTGCCACAGGCGGCCGTCGCCGCCGCCTGAGTTCTCGTCGTTCCGCTGGATGTCCCAGACAACGGTGGAAATCGCCAGCTGATCAGCGAAGGTGGCGAGGGAGTAGGGATAGGTGACCGTCATCCAGCCATCCTCTTGCGCGGATTGCGGCGATGCTCTTCGATCCGCTCAGGCAGATACCGGTTGTTCTCCTCGATCGCGTCCTGAATTGCCTTCAGGTTCTTTTCCGAGACATCGCCTTGAACGATGACGTCACCGCCGCGGATCGTGACCGATCCAGATGCCCGATCCTTCCCGCCGGCCGGTACGCTGTCGTTCGCGGCGTCCTGGATCGTCGATCGCCGCTGCGGCATGCTCGCAGGCCCGCCCACTAGTCCACCAGCCGCATATCCGGCCCAGCCGAGGCGCATGCCTTCGACCGCGCCAATGCCGCCAGCGCGCGCGATGTCACTCTGCGACCAGACGATCTCGCCTTTGTGGACAACGCCGGCCGGCTGATTGCGTCCACCATGCCCCGTGAAGCCGCCATCGGCGTATAGACCGAAACCGCCTCCCGAAATGCCAGTCCAGACGCCGCCACTGATTGCTCCGCTGAACTGGGCCGAACTGTTGAAAATGCTCTGCCCGATGCCCGTGAGCGACGTCAACGCACTCAACAGCCCTCCGCCGCCAGATTGAGCGGCTGCCAACGCCTGGCCGAATTTGGACAGGCCGCCGCCGAGGCTGGTCATTCCCTCGGCTGCGACATTGTTCGCAGAAGCGAGGCTGCTGGTGCTCTGTGCAGCATTCTGGCTGCCAGCTGCCAGCTTGTTGACCGCAGCTGTTGCCGTATCCATGCCTTCGCTCTGAGCCCCCGGCCACAACGCGCGCTGGGAGGAGTTGAGGCCACCTTCCCACGACCCGCCACCCATGCCGACGCGCCTGCCGGCGAGGTCGAAATGCATGGTATCCGCGGCGCCGTACTTGCCCTTGCCGCCGCTGAAATAACCGCCCCAGCGCAAATCCTGCGCGAGCTCTGGATACTTCTCCATCTGTACGCCACGGGCCGTCTGCGCGAACTGCTCATATGTCCGGAAGCTCGACGCATCCTGGTAGTTGCCGAGCATCTTGCCTGACACGAGGTCGGTGATCTTGACGTCTGTCGCTAGCCCCTGCCCGTGGAAGCGCGGATCACCAGGCCGGAAGCCCGACATCGCGTCGACCTTGAAGCCTGGGAAGCGCTGCGCAGCCGTGTTCAGGATATCCGTCAGCTTGGCATCGACACCGCTCTTGTAGTTGCCGACGAAGCTGAGAGCCGATCCCGCCGCACTCCGGACCGCATTGTCGTTTGCAGCCGCAGCAACCGTGTTCGCAATTCCAGCGCCCGCCGACGCGGTCGACGAGGCTGCACCAACAACAGGCGCGGCCGTGCCGATCAGGCTGAAGATCCCGGTGCCTGCCGTCGAGCCGCTACCGGGCTTGCCGATGATGCTCGACACGAAGCTGTCGATCAGACTGTCGGTGATCCGGTTCGTCACCTTCATGAGACCGTTCAAGAGCGCGTTGCCAAACGCCTCGCCAATGCTGTCGCCCTGCTCGAGCCCGTCGCGGAAGTCGGTGAAAAAGCCGGTGATGCCGTCGCGCAGCGCAGCGATCTGCATGTTCTGGCGCATCATCAGAGCTTCTTGCGACGACAAGTCAACGGACAAGCCGGCGCCACGCTGGCGAGTTGCAATCTGCTGATCTTGCGAGGAGCGGTAAAGCTGGTCACGCTCGAACTGCAGATCGTTTGACAGCTGCGCACGCGCACGCGCTTCCGCCAGGCGGCCATGCGCGGACGCGGCCTGGTTGATCAGCTCGATCTCCTGACCGAACACGCGCTGGAACTCGGTCTCCGACGTGATGCCGTTGCGGGCCGCCTCGGATCGCAGCTGAGACAGAAGCGAATACTGCGTCTGCAATTCAGCCGTCTTGCCGACCGTCTGCCCGATGACAGTGATCTCCAGCTCCTGCTGGCGAATGCCTTCCTGGAGCGAACGGACACGTTCCTGTTGCGCCTCGGAAAGCTGATACTCAGCCTGGACACGAGCTTGCGTGCCGGCCATGGCGATCCGCGACTGTCGCGCCGCCGCGTCCTCACCATCGACGATCTGCACAGCAGCCTGCGCACGGGCGGCCGCTTCCTTGTCGGCCGGAGACTTCGCGCGCATGGCGGCCATGTCTGCATCATACTGACGGATGCGCTGGCTCTGCGCTTCCTTCAACTCATACTCGGCACGCGTCAGCGCCTGTGTCTCCGCAAGCTGGATTCGCATGGTCCGGGTCGGGACTGACTCGATAGGATTGTAAGTGTTTTCTTCGCGCATCCGCGCCACTGCCGCGTGCTCGGCAGGTGTTCGAGCGCGCATCTCCGCTGCCTCAAGCTCTGCCGAGCGCTGCATCGAAAGCTGACGAAACGCCTGGTCGGCAGCGAAGGCAGCCCCGACATCACCATAGTTTCGGCTGCCAGCGTTTTGAAGCGCACGTTGCGCGCGCTCCATTTCCGCCAGAGCCTGCGCCGCTGCCTGCAACGGTGCAACCAGCTTTGCGATCTCGTCGGCCTGCTTTGCGTATTCCGGCTTGAGGGCGGCCGTCTTGTAAAGGCTATCGTAGAACGCCTCGAAGTCCGGTTTTCCAGCTTTTACCCCGTTGCGGAGCTGCGTGATCGCGTCGTTGAATGCGGAGAAATCCTTGCCAAGATACGAGCTTTTGGCGACATATCCGCCACGCGTCAGCGTCCCAACCTCATCGAAGAATTCGTCGCCGGTTACCTTCGTTGAGTTACGCAAGCCGCGAACATCCGCGCCAGCCTGGAAGTTCAGCGCATTGACGCCCTGCATCGAGAAGCCCTTGGCTTTTGCGATCAGGGAGCCATAACGATCCTCCAGCGCCTTCAGCACGTTCCCATGGTTCTGCAAGACAGTATCGAGTTTCTTCGCATCCTCCTCGGACGTCGCCAGACCAATGCCGAACTGGATCGCAGCCGCAGCGCCTGCCGTCAGCCCGATCGTGGCGATCGACAGAGGACTGACCAGGCTGACAAGAGCAGCACCCGTCGTCGTGACGGCCTCTTTCAATCCCATGCCGGCAAATCCGCCGGCAAGCTGCGAACCTTGCTGAAGGCCGATCATGGCGGGGCTCATTCCGCCGGCTGCCGTCATCGCGATATCCTGGAACTGGAACATCGCGTTCGTTGCGGTATGGTTGGGCTTGTTGTCATTCACAGGGTTGCGATCGAGACTGGCCACATATTGCTCGTGGCGAGCCCGAGCCATGGTCTGCGCTTGAGCCAGTTCCGTCGTGCTGATCTCGGCACGATCAGCAAGCATGGCATATTCCGCCAACTCGCTGTTTAGCCGCGCCTGAGACGCGCCAACCGGGTCTAGCTGTGCCCGCAGCGCCGTCGCCTTTTGGGCAAACCGATCTGCCTCGCGTGCAGCCTCCTCGAACACGGCAGCCGAGCCGCGCGCAGACGTACCATTGCCATTGACGCCAAGGCGGGCATTCAAGTCGCTGGCGAATGCACTCCCCGTCTGCGTGGCGCGAAGACGCTCCATTTCCTCCCGACGCGCAAGCTCTTCGGCAAAGACAGATGCGCTGTCTGATGCCCGACTGCCCGCTGCGGCGCCCACACCGAGCGTCCGGTTGATGCTGGCCTGCGCCTGCGATGCAGCCTGTTCTGCCGCCTGCGCCAGGCGCGCTTCGGCTGCCATGCGCTGATAGGATTGCGCGAGGTCGTCGACAGCAGCACTCTGAGCGGTGATCCGACCGTTGGCTTCGGCGATCGCCTGCGACAGGGCAGCATTGCCCTTTGCAACGGAATGCGATGCGTCGGCCGCCACGCCGTATTTCCGCGACAGGTTTTCCACCGCGACCGAGGCCTGCTCGGCAGACAAGCGGCCCTTGTCGAGGCCGGCGCCCACAGTCTTCAATCCGCGATCGAAGTCTGCCTGGGCGGCATAGCCGGTCACGAACTGGCGCTTGATCCGCTCGATCCCGTCGGCCGCCGACGAAATCTTAGTGTTGGTCGAGGCGGCCGTTGTTCCAACTGCCTCCATGGCCTGTGCTGCCTGCCGGCCGGACTCCGACATGGCCCGGTCGGCGGCAACCTTGCGGTTTGCGCCGGCAGCATATCCGTTCGCATCGAGATCCGCCGCAACGCGCAGCGAACGAAGTTCCATGGCCATGATCTACCTCGGGAGGACGTCAGCTCGCTGAAGCTGCTATTTTCTGCTTTGCCTTCAGCGCTTCTGTTTCCAGATGGACACTGTCGAGCAGGCCCATGAAGCGCCGGAAATGCTCGAACTCGTCGAGCGTCAGGCCGTGGTCCCGCGCATACTGGCTCATCACCATGTACGAGATCGGGCTTTCGCCACCCATCGCGCCGTATTGCCGGTCAAACCGGATGGCATCNCGTCAGGCCGTGGTCCCGCGCATACTGGCTCATCACCATGTACGAGATCGGGCTTTCGCCACCCATCGCGCCGTATTGCCGGTCAAACCGGATGGCATCAAAGGCGCGAAAGTAGAACTCGTGCCAGGGGCGAGGCTCAAAGTCCTCGTCCTCGGCGTACTCGTCAGCCGTCAGCCAATCCTCGTCGGGATAGGCTTCGGCGATCTCATCGATCCACGATTGGTGCTTCGCAGCCCCCGAACGCTCTAGGCGGCTTCGGAAGGCTGCTCGGAGTTTCCCGCTTCTTCCTCGTCGTACTCGACCTCGACTTCACTGACAGCCGCAGCGCACCATTCCACCGCCGAGATGACGTTCCGATACTCGGGGTTGGTCATGATTTCGGCCGCCGTCGCTGCATCATAGGCAACGTCGAGACCGCGCCAGCCGTGGAGCAGATGCTCGTGGTAGAGCTTGCCCAGCTCGACGAGCATGACGTTCGGCGGTACCGGCTTTTTCTTGTACTTCCGGCCGAGCCGCTGCATCAGCAACTCACGTTGTGTTCGGTATGCCGGCAGATGGAGGGAAGAGACGTTGAACTCGACACCGGGCCAATCAGGGAACTCGATCCAGTCACCCTTCTCTTCGCGGGTCAGGTCAGCCTTGAGCGATGCAAGCTTGACGGTCATTTCACTGTGTCCTTGTTCGAGATTTCAATGACGACGGCGCCGTGGACGACCTCTGTCAGAAGCTCGCCGCGCGCGTGAGCGTAGTTGCCGTCCGGCGTGCGAATATGCCTTTTGATCCAGCCCTCACGAGCGTCGGCTGTAACGACTGCCGCCTCCTTCTGCCCGTTCAGAAAGATGCTGACTTTCTTCCTGTCTCCGCGCAGCATTCCGTAGGGGATGTAGCCGGGATCACCTTCCTCGACGGATATGCGGTGGAAACCTTCGGGAGCCGTGACGCTGGCAAAGGCGACCGCAGGCAGAGCAACAACGGCTGGCGCGGCTTTCAGAAAGCTACGCCTGTTCATCGTTCGCGCCCTCTTTCGGTTCGCGGAGCTGCGTGCGCGGGGCGACCAGCCCTTTGTCTCGCATCAGCTGCGCATAGGTTTCGGGCACCGGCACGCTTTCAACGCCGGCGGTAAAGCGGGTTTTTGTCTTCTCGTCCGGGTAGCCGTCAAAGCTCTCGGACGGCGTGAAGGTGACAAGCTTCTCATCAAGCTTCTTGGTCATGCCACAGCCCTCGTCAGCGTCATTGATGCGGCGGACGTCGGATCGAACTTCGCCTGGAAAGGCATTTCGATGATGACCGACTGATTGTTACCGCGGACCATCGGGCCGCCGCTCATGCCCTTCATCTTCGGGATGGCGAGGGTGTATTTCGCGCCTGTCGCCGCGCCGACCGTGAGCGCCAGCGACAAGTCGTCATGGTTCAAGATCGCATTGTAGAGATCGAGGTTCTCAAACAGCGCCGTGACCGAGCCGGAAACGTCGAAGCGTCCGAGGCCATGGCTGTACGTCTCGTACTGCCCCAAGACCTCGTTGGCGTAGATATTGTTGTTGATCCGGATCGACGCGGCCTGCAGCTTCGGAGATGCCGCAATGCCGCCCATCGTCAGCGTGCCGATATTGAGTGCGGCGTTGAGAACAGGCGTGGTCGACGCTGCAGCATAGGTGGCACCGGTGATGATGGCCGTGGCAGGCGCCGGCGAACCGAGACCCATCACGCCGAAGTTCGCGGTGATGAACTGCTTGGCATTCAGCTGCAGATCGAGGGTATTGATCCGGCAGCCGCGATAACGCGTGTAAGCATCGGCTGCGCCCTGCTCGAACGTCTTCTCGAATGCGAGAGTCTTCGGCGTGCGCCCGTTCTTCAGGACGTCGCCGGTCCAGTCCGAGCAGAACAGGGCGGCCAGCAGATCGTCATAGGTGCCGTAGCTCAGCACGCCGTTGATCGGGCCCGTGACGGAGCGGCCGACATCGACGATATCAGAGACGTTGCGATCGTCCCGGATCTCGTCCGGAATGGCCGTTTGCTTTTCGAGCGTGATGCTTTCGCTCGTGTAGCGCAGCGACTTCCAGGAAGGCGTCGCAGGAATGACGCCTATGGCGGCTTCCACGAGATAAGCAAGCCGCGTCTGCGACCCTTCGGCAACTGTCATGGCTGTTCTCCAGATAAGGCCCGTAGGCGTTATGGGTTGGTGGTATAATCCTGACGGTCCCACGTGATCGTGGCCGTCATGGCGTAATAGCCGCCGAAAGAGCGGCCGGGATCACCGGCGCCGATCGACATCTGGCGAGGGTGAAGGTCGCCGAGCGGGCGTTCCCGGAAGAGCATGGTTAGGCGTTCGGCAATGCCTCGAGCGTCCCGGCTGCCGGCACCATTCGGCGTCATCACATGCAGATAGACAACACCGGACTCGAGCCAAAGATTGCTGCCAGGTGCGCCAACAGTCTGCTGTTCGAGCATGTCGCCGACAACCTCGACATAAACGAAGGGCGCGGGAACATCAGGTGTACTGAAGCCATCATTCTCTTCGGAAACCGGCGTCTCTACCCATTCGGCCAGACGGGTCATGATGAGGTTGTAAGCGTTGAGGCTGGACATTCAGAACACCATGTTCATGACGACGGAGGGATAGGTGATCGACATGCCCTTCTGTCGATCCTTGCGGCCGCCCCCACGCTTGAGGACGTATGGCATTTGCGAATGGACGCCCGAACGGATGTCGAGCCACTTCGTCTCGAACTGGAAGGCGGCAGGCGTATTCCGACCCTCGTTGCCGAACCGCCGCGCAGCGTCGCGTTTTGCACCGTCGAAGATCGCATTGCGCTTGGTGCTCAACTGCCCGGTCTCGGCCTTGCGGACGTACGGCTGAAAGTTCGTGATCACGACCTCAGAGCGGCCGCTGATCGCGTCGAAGTTCGTCACCGGCATTTGATCCGCCAAGACAATGAACGATGCCCTGAAGCGCCCAGATCGGGCTGGCGCACGTTGGCGAAGTCGATCAAGCACGAAGGTGATGACCGGCTCCCAGAGCGCAAATTCGTAGATAATCGGACCAGGCGCGACGACCTCGTCCTCGGAGGATGCCGCACGGCCGTTTACATAGAGATCGTAGACCCGGCTGGCGCCTGCACTCTGGGCCTTCTGCAGCTCCTGGCGAGCAAAGACGGCGAGCGCCTTGCTGATCTGCTCAGGCTCAAGATCCACTGTCGCAAGCTGGAGTTCGCGGTCGAACGCATCGAAGTTGGCCATCAGCCGCGCGCCAAAAGCGTATAGCGCACGAGCACATTTCGCATCCGTATGGGCTTCGGGATCTCGATGTTCAGTTCCCGTCCGTCAACAAGGACCTTGTCGCTCTTCTTCAGCGGAGCAAGCCCACCCAAACCGGATGGGCTGATGATCACCACGAGATCGGTGAGCTTTATGTCGCCAACGAGCTCGTCGTTCTTCACCGGGCGCACAAAGGCGTTGACAGTGACTTCGTGCGCCTTGATCCGAGGCGAGACATTTCCCTCGTAGCGATAAAGCGAGATGAGTTCCCCGCTGAGCGCCAGCGCCTTGTCCAGCTCGGCAATAGCTTCCTCAGCCTTGAACATCACGGTCCCAACAGGTTGCGATATCGGATGAGCTGACCTGCCACAACAGGCGGAACAGCCGCTTCACCGGAGCAGCCGGGAATGGCACCGACCCAATAGTCGCGCTTTGTGCGCATCACATCGGGAACATCGATCTCCTCGCTCTTCAGCGAAGGATCGCGCTCGCGTTCCAGCCAGGCAAAGCGGAAGAAGTCGAGCGCGGCCATCTTCAGGTCGGCCGGAATCTCTTGGAAGCCTGCCTTGTAGGTGACGACAATCTTCCCCGCCCCCCAAGTCACGATTTGGTCGTCGTACAGCCGGCGCAGGATCCCGACCTCTGGATCAACGTAATGATCGGTACCAGTCAGCATCGATCCGCCGATATTGAGCGAGACGATCTCCACCTCATGACGGCGCGCAAGCAGAAGGTCCTCACCGCGAACCCCACGGAACGTTTCTTCCAACGTTTCCTGAAGAAGCGTCGGCACAGCCCCCGCCGCAACGGCGACATTGCATTCTGCACAGATCGACGCAGCGACACGCCGATCCATCGCCTCGAGCAGCGGATCCTGCGAAGTGTCCACGGAGCGCAGGCCTGCCGCAGCCCGTCGCTCGTCCGGCGTCAGTAGCGCCAGATCTGCCGCTGGCGTGACGATCCGCAGGATGCCCCGCATCAGGCCTGCGCCCCGGAGGTAGCCTGGAGCCCAGCTTGGTCAGCAGCCTGAAGTGCAGCAATAACGTCGTCTTTGGTGCGCGCGCCAGACACGTCGACGTCGCGATCAGCCGCTAGAGCCTCAAGTTCCTTGCGCGTCAGTTTATCGAAGTCGATTGGCGGAGGCGAAACAACATCGGTTTCGACTTCGGCCTCGACGTCGAGCGCAGCAGTTGTGCTCTGCGATGCAATCAGATCGGTCGCGAAAGATCTGGCCGCCGGAAGGTTCGGAAGGAAACCCTCGTTGAGGATAACGCCGCCATCGTCAACGACATCAAAGCCGCCGCCAAGAGACGGTACCGCGCGCAAGCCTCGTGGCATCTCTTCCGGCGACGGATGCTGGAACTCTTTGACCTCGATGAGGCCGGCTTCCGCAATCTCCTCGTCCGTGACCGGGGCGCACGTGCCCATGGCGAGGCTGGACGTCGCGGCGACAAACGGGAGGGTGATAATATTGCCGGCTTCGCGGCCGATCAGTTGGCGAACGAACATGGGAGATCCTTCTGCTGGAGCAAGGCACCGCCGGCGAGCGGCGGAGCTTCAGCGATCAGTTGATGATGGCAGAGGGCGGCGTGGACTGCTGNACGAACATGGGAGATCCTTCTGCTGGAGCAAGGCACCGCCGGCGAGCGGCGGAGCTTCAGCGATCAGTTGATGATGGCAGAGGGCGGCGTGGACTGCTGGTACCGCAGATCCACCAGGATGAACTTCGCCTGAGTAATGTTCGCGGCATTCGAGGCGCCCGTGGTAAGGTAGATGCAGTCGAAACCATTGGCGAGGTCGAGCTGTGCAGGGTCGATCTCGAAGATGACCTGCTTGTTCTTCACCGCTGCATCCGTGGTGTAGCTCACCGCATCGCTGCGCCGAATGAGCGTATCGGTCAGCGAGGTATCAAGGTTTGCCCAGATCGGTACAGCATTGGCGAGGGGTTTGGCGCCGGTACCAGCAACATCTGTCGCCTGCATGATGGCAAGTGCAACCGTCGCGGCATTGCCCTGCGCAAGGTGGACCTTCACGTATGCCTTGCCGGCATTCTTCAGGCTGACGATATCCGAAGAGCGGCCGGCGGCGTCGGCAGCTGGCGGCAGGGCTTCAACCAGCTTCATCTGCTGGGGAAATGTGAACTTGGTCATTCCGTTGATCTCCTGTGTGAATCTGATGAGGCAAAGGCCGGGGCCAAAGCCCCGGTTCGGTTCGGCTCGTTACGCGCGTGTTTCGAGCGTGATGAACGGGCTCTGCGTGGCCGTGCCCTTGTAGGGCGTCATCGGGTTGGACCAGATGGGCTGACCGTTGAACCGGTAGACAAAGCGGAAGCACGTCTCGTCGTAGATGAAACGGACATGGATCGACGACGCGAATTGCGTCGGGCCCTTGTCGATCGCCAGATACTGCGACAGGTCGACCAGCATGATGTCGCCAGCCGTGCCGAGCGTTGCGGCGTACTCGACGGGGATGATCGG
>NZ_LMQE01000003.1 GCF_001424065.1 Rhizobium sp. Leaf384 | reverse complement strand
CCGATCATCCCCGTCGAGTACGCCGCAACGCTCGGCACGGCTGGCGACATCATGCTGGTCGACCTGTCGCAGTATCTGGCGATCGACAAGGGCCCGACACAGTTCGCGTCGTCGATCCATGTCCGCTTCATCTACGACGAGACGTGCTTCCGCTTCGTCTACCGGTTCAATGGCCAGCCCATCTGGTCCAACCCGATGACGCCCTACAAGGGGACGGCCACGCAAAGCCCGTTCATCACGCTCGAAACACGCGCGTAACGAGCCGAACCGAACCGGGGCTTTGGCCCCGGCCTTTGCCTCATCAGACTCACACAGGAGATCAACGGAATGACCAAGTTCACATTTCCCCAGCAGATGAAGCTGGTCGAAGCCCTGCCGCCAGCTGCCGATGCCGCTGGCCGCTCCTCGGATATCGTCAGCCTCAAGAATGCCGGCAAGGCATACGTGAAGGTCCACCTTGCGCAGGGCAATGCCGCGACGGTTGCCCTTGCCATCATGCAGGCGACAGATGTTGCTGGTACCGGCGCCAAGCCCCTCGCCAATGCCGTACCGATCTGGGCAAACCTCGATACCTCGCTGACCGATACGCTCATTCGGCGCAGCGATGCGGTGAGCTACACCACGGATGCGGCGGTGAAGAACAAGCAGGTCATCTTCGAGGTCGACCCTGCACAGCTCGACCTCGCCAATGGTTTCGACTGCATCTACCTGACCACGGGCGCCTCGAATGCCGCGAACATCACTCAGGCGGAGTTCATCCTGGTGGATCTGCGGTATCAGCAGTCCACGCCGCCCTCTGCCATCATCAACTGATCGCTGAAGCTCCGCCGCTCGCCGGCGGTGCCTTGCTCCAGCAGAAGGATCTCCCATGTTCGTTGATCGCTGAAGCTCCGCCGCTCGCCGGCGGTGCCTTGCTCCAGCAGAAGGATCTCCCATGTTCGTTCGCCAACTGATCGGCCGCGAAGCCGGCAATATCATTACCCTCCCGTATGTCGCCGCGACGTCCAGCCTCGCCATGGGCACCTGCGCCCCGGTCACGGACGAGGAGATTGCGGAAGCCGGCCTCATCGAGGTCAAAGAGTTCCGGCATCCGTCGCCGGAAGAGATGCCGCGAGGATTGCGCGCGGTACCGTCTCTTGGCGGCGGCTTTGATGTCGTCGACGATGGCGGCGTTATCCTCAACGAGGGTTTCCTTCCGAACCTTCCGGCGGCCAGATCCTTTGCAACCGATCTCATTGCGTCGCAAAGCACAACGGCTGCACTCGACGTCGAGGCCGACGTCGAAACCGATGTCGTTTCGC
Organism: Rhizobium sp. Leaf384; assembly: GCF_001424065.1. Taxonomy (GTDB): domain Bacteria; phylum Pseudomonadota; class Alphaproteobacteria; order Rhizobiales; family Rhizobiaceae; genus Ferranicluibacter. The sequence continues at coordinate 11,264 of NZ_LMQE01000003.1, read as the reverse complement.
CCCCGCCGATCGACTTCGATAAACTGACGCGCAAGGAACTTGAGGCTCTTGCGGCTGATCGCGGCGTCGACGTGTCTGGCGCACGCACCAAAGACGACGTTATTGCTGCACTTCAAGCTGCTAACCAGGCTGCGCATCAGGCCACCTCCGAGGCGCAGGCCTGATGCGGGGCATCCTGCGGATCGTCACGCCAGCGGCAGATCTGGCGCTGCTGACACCGGACGAGAGACGGGCTGCAGCAGGCCTGCGCTCCGTGGACACTTCGCAGGATCCGATGCTCGAGGCGATGGATCGACGTGTCGCTGCGGCAATCTGCGCAGAATGCAATGTCGCCATTGCGGCGGGGGCTGTGCCGACGCTTCTTCAGGAAACGTTGGAAGAAACATTCCGTGGCGTTCGCGGTGAGGACCTTCTGCTTGCGCGCCGTCATGAGGTGGAAATCGTCTCGCTCAATATCGGCGGATCGATGCTGACCGGGACCGATCATTACGTTGATCCAGAGGTCGGGATCCTGCGCCGGCTGTACGACGACCAGATCGTGACTTGGGGGGCGGGGAAGATTGTCGTCACCTACAAGGCAGGCTTCCAAGAGATTCCGGCCGACCTGAAGATGGCGGCGCTCGACTTCTTCCGCTTCGCCTGGCTGGAACGCGAGCGCGATCCTTCGCTGAAGAGCGAGGAGATCGATGTTCCCGATGTGATGCGCACAAAGCGCGATTATTGGGTCGGTGCCATTCCCGGCCGCTCCGGTGAAGCCGCTGTTCCGCCTGTCGTGGCAGGTCAGCTCATCCGATACCGCAACCTTTTGGGGCCGTGATGTTCAAGGCTGAGGAAGCTATCGCCGAGCTGGACAAAGCGCTGGCGGTGAGCGGGGAAGTCATCTCGCTTTATCGCTACGAGGGAAATGTCTCGCCTCGGGTCAAGGCGCACGAAGTCACGGTCAACGCTTTTGTGCGCCCGGTGAAGAACGACGAGCTCGTTGGCGACATTAAGCTCACCGATCTCATGGTGATCATCAGCCCATCCGGCTTGGGTGGGCTTGCTCCGCTGAGGAAGAGCGACAAGGTCGTTGTTGACGGACGGGAACTGAACATCGAGATCCCGAAGCCGATACGGATGCAAAGTGTGCTCGTGCGCTATACGCTTTTGGCGCGCGGCTGATGGCCAACTTCGATGCGTTCGACCGCGAACTCCAGCTTGCGACAGTGGATCTTGAGCCTGANTGTGCTCGTGCGCTATACGCTTTTGGCGCGCGGCTGATGGCCAACTTCGATGCGTTCGACCGCGAACTCCAGCTTGCGACAGTGGATCTTGAGCCTGAGCAGATCAGCAAGGCGCTCGCCGTCTTTGCTCGCCAGGAGCTGCAGAAAGCCCAGAGTGCAGGCGCCAGCCGGGTCTATGATCTCTACGTAAACGGCCGTGCGGCATCTTCCGAGGATGAGGTCGTCGCGCCTGGCCCGATTATCTACGAATTTGCGTTCTGGGAGCCGGTCATCACCTTCGTGCTTGATCGTCTTCGCCAACGTGCGCCAGCCCGATCTGGGCGCTTCAGGGCATCGTTCATCGTCCTGGCGGATCAAGTGCCGGTGACGAACTTCGACACGATCAGCGGCCGGGCTGAGGTCGTGATCACGAACTTTCAGCCGTACGTCCGCAAGGCCGAGACCGGGCAGTTGAGCACCAAGCGCAATGCCATCTTCGACGGGGCAAAGCGCGACGCTGCACGGCGGTTCGGCAACGAGGGTCGGAATACACCTGCCGCCTTCCATTTCGAGACGAAGTGGCTCGACATCCGTTCGGGCGTCCATCCGCAAATGCCATATGTCCTCAAGCGCGGGGGCACCCGCAAAGACCGGCAGAAGGGCATGCCGATCACCTATCCCTCTGTCGTCATGAACATGGTGTTCTGAATGTCCAGCCTCAACGCTTACAACCTCATCATGACCCGTCTGGCTGAGTGGGTAGAGACGCCGGTTTCCGAAGAGAATGATGGCTTCAGTACACCCGATGTTCCCGCGCCCTTCGTTTATGTCGAGGTTGTCGGCGACCTGCTCGAACAGCAAACCGTTGGCGCACCTGGCAACAATCTTTGGCTCGAGTCCGGTGTTGTCTACCTGCATGTGATGACGCCGAATGGAGCCGGCAGCCGGGACGCTCGGGGCATTGCCGAACGCCTGACCATGCTCTTCCGGGAGCGCCCGCTCGAAGACCTCCATCCCCGACAGATGTCGATCGGCGCCGGTGATCCCGGCCGTTCCTTCGGCGGCTACTACGCCATGACAGCCACGATCACGTGGGACCGTCAGGATTACACCACCAACCCATAACGCCTGCGGGCCATATCTGGAGAACTAGCCATGACAGTTGCCGAAGGGTCGCAGACGCGGCTTGCCTATCTCGTGGAAACCGCCATCGGCGTCATTCCCGCCACGCCTTCGTGGAAGTCGCTGCGCTACACGAGCGAAAGCATCACGCTCGAAAAGCAGACGGCCATTCCGGACGAGATCCGGGACGATCGCAACGTCTCTGACATCGTCGATGTTGGCCGCTCCGTCACGGGTCCGATTAACGGCGTTCTGAGCTACGGCACCTATGACGATCTCTTCGCCGCGCTGTTCTGCTCGGACTGGACCGGCGACGTCCTGAAGAACGGGCGCACGCCAAAGACTCTCGCTTTCGAGAAGACGTTCGAGCAGGGTGCGGCCGATGCCTACACGCGTTATCGCGGCTGCCGGATCAATACCCTCGACCTGCAGCTGAACGCAAAGCAGTTCATCACCGCGAACTTCGGCGTGATGGGTCTCGGTTCGCCGGCGCCTGCCACGGCCATCATCGCCGGCGCCACCTACGCCGCTGCGTCGACCACGCCCGTCCTGAACGCAGCGCTCAATATCGGCACGTTGACGATGGGCGGCGTTGCGGCATCTCCGAAGCTGCAGGCTGCATCGATCCGGATCAACAACAACATCTATGCGAACGAAGTCTTGGGGCAGTACGAGACGTACAGCCATGGTCTCGGCCGCTTCGACGTTTCCGGCTCGGTCACGGCGCTGTTCGAGAACCTCGATCTCTACAATGCGATCCTGAACCATGACGACCTGTCGCTGGCGCTCACAGTCGGCGCGGCGACGGGCGCGAAATACACCCTCGCAATCCCGAAGATGAAGGGCATGAGCGGCGGGCCAATGGTTCGCGGCAACAATCAGTCGGTTATCATCGAAATGCCTTTCCAGGCGAAGTTCGATCCGACGTCCGCCGCATCGATGGTGCTGACGAGGGCTGTGGCATGACCAAGAAGCTTGATGAGAAGCTCGTCACCTTCACGCCGTCCGAGACCTTCGACGGCTACCCGGACGAGAAGACAAAAACCCGCTTTACCGCAGGCGTCGAAAGCGTACCGGTGCCCGAAACCTATGCGCAGCTGATGCGAGACAAGGGGCTGGTCGCCCCGCGCACGCAGCTCCGCGAACCGAAAGAGGACGCGATCAATGAACAGGCGTAGCTTTCTGAAAGCCGCGCCAGCCGTTGTTGCTCTGCCGGCGGTTGCCTTTGCCAGCGTCACGGCTCCCGAAGGTTTCCACCGCATATCCGTTGAGGAAGGTGATCCCGGCTACATCCCCTACGGAATGCTGCGCGGAGACAGGAAGAAAGTCAGCATCTTTCTGAATGGGCAGAAGGAGCCGGCAGTCATTACAGCCGACGCTCGTGAGGGCTGGATCAAAAAGCATATTCGCACGCCGGACGGCAACTACGCTCACGCGCGCGGCGAGCTTCTGACGGAGGTCGTCCACGGCGCCGTCGTCATTGAAATTTCGAACAAGGACACAGTGAAATGACCGTCAAGCTCGCATCGCTCAAGGCCGACTTGACCCGCGAAGAGAAGGGTGACTGGATCGAGTTTCCCGACTGGCCCGGTGTCGAGTTCAACGTCTCGTCCCTCCATCTGCCGGCATACCGGACACAACGTGAGTTGCTGATGCAGCGGCTCGGCCGGAAGTACAAGAAAAAGCCGGTACCGCCGAACGTCATGCTCGTCGAGCTGGGCAAACTCTACCACGAGCATCTGCTCCACGGCTGGCGCGGTCTCGACGTTGCCTATGATGCAGCGACGGCGGCCGAAATCATGACCAACCCCGAATATCGGAACGTCATCTCGGCGGTGGAATGGTGCGCCGCAGCTGTCAGTGAGATCGAGGTCGAGTACGACGAGGAAGAAGCGGGAAACTCCGAGCAGCCTTCCGAAGCCGCCTAGAGCGTTCGGGGGCTGCAAAACACCAGTCGTGGATCGATGAAATCGCCGAAGCCTATCCCGACGAGGATTGGCTGACAGCTGACGAGGACGCCGGGGACGAGGACTTTGAGCCTCGCCCCTGGCACGAGTTCTACTTTCGTGCCTTCGATGCCATCCGGTTTGACCGGCAATACGGCGCGATGGGTGGCGAAAGCCCGATCTCGTACATGGTGATGAGCCAGTATGCGCGGGACCACGGCCTGACGNGATGCCATCCGGTTTGACCGGCAATACGGCGCGATGGGTGGCGAAAGCCCGATCTCGTACATGGTGATGAGCCAGTATGCGCGGGACCACGGCCTGACGCTCGATGAGTTCGAGCACTTCCGGCGCTTCATGGGCCTGCTCGACAGCGTCCATCTGGAAACAGAAGCGCTGAAGGCAAAGCAGAAAATAGCAGCTCCAGCGAGCTGACGTCCTCCGAGGTAGATCATGGCCATGGAACTTCGTTCGCTGCGCGTCGCGGCGGATCTCGATGCGAACGGATACGCCGCCGGCGCAAACCGCAAGGTTGCCGCCGACCGGGCCATGTCGGAGTCTGGCCGGCAGGCTGCGCAGGCCATGGAAGCTGTCGGGACAACAGCCGCCTCGACCAACACGAAGATCTCGTCGGCGGCCGACGGGATCGAGCGGATCAAGCGCCAGTTCGTGACCGGCTATGCCGCCCAGGCAGACTTTGATCGCGGATTGAAAACTGTGGGCGCCGGCCTCGACAAAGGACGTCTGTCTGCCGAGCAAGCCTCGGTCGCGGTGGAAAACCTGTCGCGGAAATACGGCGTGGCGGCCGACGCATCGCATTCTGTTGCAAAGGGCAATGCTGCGCTGTCGCAGGCGATCGCCGAAGCCAACGGTCGGATCACCGCTCAGAGTGCTGCTGTCGACGACCTCGCGCAATCCTATCAGCGCATGGCAGCCGAAGCACGTCTCGCGCAGGCGGCGGAACAGGCGGCATCGCAGGCGCAGGCCAGCATCAACCGGACGCTCGGCGTGGGCGCTGCTGCGGGCAGTCGAGCATCAGACAGCGCATCTGTCTTTGCCGAAGAGCTTGCGCGTCGGGAAGAAATGGAGCGTCTTCGCGCCACACAGACGGGGAGCGCATTTGCCAGCGACTTGAACGCCCGCCTTGGCGTCAATGGCAACGGCACGTCCGCGCGCGGCTCGGCTGCCGTGTTCGAGGAGGCTGCACGTGAGGCAGATCGGTTTGCCCAAAAGGCAACAGCGCTGCGGGCACAACTCGACCCGGTTGGCGCGTCTCAGGCGCGGCTAAACAGCGAGTTGGCGGAATATGCCATGCTTGCCGATCGTGCCGAGATCAGCACGACGGAACTGGCTCAAGCGCAGACCATGGCTCGGGCTCGCCACGAGCAATATGTGGCCAGCCTCGATCGCAATCCTGTGAATGACAACAAGCCCAACCATACCGCAACGAACGCGATGTTCCAGTTTCAGGATATCGCGATGACCGCAGCCGGCGGAATGAGCCCTGCCATGATCGGCCTTCAGCAAGGTTCGCAGCTTGCCGGAGGCTTTGCCGGCATGGGCATGAAAGAGGCCATCACGACGACAGGTGCCGCCCTTGTCAGCCTTGTCAGTCCTCTGTCGATCGCCACGATCGGACTGACGGCCGGCGCTGCGGCGGCCATCCAGTTCGGTATCGGTCTGGCAACCTCTGAGGAGGATGCAAAGAAGCTCGACACTGTCTTGCAGAACCATGGGAACGTGCTGAAGGCACTGGAGGAGCGGTATGGCTCCCTGATTGCGAAAGCCAAGGGCTTCTCGATGCAGGGCGTCAATGCGCTTAACTTCCAGGCGGGCGCTGATATCCGTGGCCTTCGAAACTCGACCAAGGTCACCGGCGACGAGTTCTTCGATGAAGTCGGCACACTGACGCGTGGCGGTTACGTTGCAAAGAGCGAGATGTTTGGCCAGAACTTCTCGGCCTTCAATGATGCAATCACGAAACTGCGTAACGGCGTGAAAGCTGGAAAGCCCGACTTCGAGGCATTCTACGACAGCCTCTACAAGACGGCTGCCCTTAAGCCGGAATATGCAAAGCAGGCCGACGAGATCGCAAAGCTGGTTGCACCGTTACAGGCAGCGGCGCAGGCCTTGGCGGAAATGGAGCGGGCCCAGCGAGCGTTGCAGAACGCTGGCAGCCGAAACTATGGTGATGTCGGAGCCGCTTTTGCTGCAGACCAGGCGTTTCGCCAGCTCTCGATGCAGCGCTCGGCAGAACTTGAGGCAGCGGAGATGCGCGCTCGAACACCTGCCGAGCACGCGGCCGTCGCCCGCCAGCGAGAAGAAAACACTTACAATCCTATCGAGTCCGTCCCGACCCGGACCATGCGAATCCAGCTTGCGGAGACGCAGGCGCTCACGCGTGCCGAGTATGAGTTGAAGGAAGCGCAGAGCCAGCGCATCCGTCAGTATGATGCAGACATGGCCGCCATGCGCGCGAAGTCTCCAGCCGACAAGGAAGCGGCCGCCCGAGCGCAGGCCGCTGTCCAGATCGTCGATGGTGAGGACGCGGCGGCGCGACAGTCGCGGGTCGCCATGGCAGGCACGCAAGCTCGTGTCCAGGCCGAGTATCAGCTTTCCGAGGCGCAACAGGAGCGTGTCCGCTCTCTGCAGGAGGGCATTCGCCAGCAGGAGATGGAGATCGCTGTCATCGGGCAGACGGTTGGCAAGACGGCTGAATTGCAGACGCAATATTCGCTTCTGTCTCAGCTCCGGTCTGAGGCGGCTCGCAACGGCATCACGTCGGAGGCCGAGTTCCAGCGCGTGTTCGGTCAGGAGGTCGAGCTGATCAACCAGGCGGCCGCCGCGCATGGCCGCCTTGCGGAAGCGCGTGCGCGTGCGCAGCTGTCAAACGATCTGCAGTTCGAGCGTGACCAGCTTTACCGATCTTCGGAAGATCAGCAGATTGCATCTCGTCAGCGCGGCGCCGGGTTGTCCGTAGACCTGTCGTCGCAAGAAGCTCTGATGATGCGCCAGAACATGCAGATCGCTGCGCTGCGCGACGGCATCACCGGCTTTTTCACCGATTTTCGCGACGGGCTTGAGCAGGGTGACAGCATCGGCGAGGCGTTCGGGAATGCGCTGTTGAACGGCCTGATGAAGGTGACGAACTGGATCACCGACAGTCTGATCGACAGCTTCGTGTCGAGCATCATCGGCAAGCCCGGTAGCGGATCGACGGCAGGCACCGGGATCTTCAGCCTGATTGGCACGGCCGCGCCTGTTGCTGGTGCAGCCGCGTCGACCGCGTCGGCCGGCGCCGGGATTGCGAATACGGTTGCTGCGGCTGCAAACGACAATGCAGTCCGGAGCGCAGCGGGATCGGCTCTCAGCTTCGTCGGCAACTACAAGAGTGGCGTCGATGCGAAACTGACGGACATCCTGAACACGGCTGCGCAGCGCTTCCCGGGCTTCAAGGTCGACGCGATGTCGGGCTTCCGGCCTGGTGATCCGCGCTTTCATGGGCAGGGGCTGGCGACAGACGTCAAGATCACCGACCTCGCTTCAGGCAAGATGCTCGGCAATTATCAGGATGCGTCGAGCTTCCGGACCTATGAGCAGTTCGCGCAGACAGCCCGTGGCGTACAGATGGAGAAGTATCCGGAACTCGCGCAGGATTTGCGCTGGGGCGGTTATTTCAGCGGCGGCAAGGGCAAGTATGGCGCCGCGGATACCATGCATTTCGACCTTGCCGGCAGGCGCGTCGGCATGGGCGGCGGGTCGTGGGAAGGTGGCCTCAACTCCTCCCAGCGCGCATTGTGGCCGGGTGCTCAGAGCGAGGGCATGGATACGGCGACAGCTGCCGTCAACAAGCTGGCCGCTGGTAGCCAGAATGCTGCGCAAAGCGCCGGCGGCCTTGCGTCTGCAAACAATGTTGCAGCTGAGGGAATGACCAACCTCGGCGGTGGCCTGTCCAAATTCGGCCAAGCCTTGGCAGCCGCTCAATCTGGCGGGGGAGGACTGTTGAGCGCGTTGACGTCGCTTACGGGCATCGGGCAGAGCATTTTCAACAGTTCAGCCCAGTTCAGCGGAGCAATCAGTGGCGGCGTCTGGACTGGCATCTCGGGAGGCGGTTTCGGTCTATACGCCGATGGCGGCTTCACAGGGCATGGTGGACGCAATCAGCCAGCCGGCGTCGTCCATAAAGGCGAGATCGTCTGGTCGCAGAGTGACATCGCGCGCGCTGGCGGCATTGGTGCCGTCGAAGGCATGCGCTTGGGATGGCGTGGTTATGCCGACGGCGGGCTTGTGGCTGGTCCTCATCGCCGATCGACGATCAGGCAGGCCGCGAACAATCATGGCGGGAGCGGGTCGAGCGGGCGGATCAAGGTCGACGTAGGCGTCTCGGTTGATGACCAGGGGAACCTTAAGGCCTACGTCAAGAACGTCGCGCAGGAGGAAGGCCAGCGGGCAGCAAGCGAGGCGGTCGACGAGAACAACCGGCATATTCCGTACATGATCGAAGAACATGGCCGCAACCCGCGCAAGAGGATGGCAGGATGACGGTCACCTATCCGTACTCCCTCGCCACCTTCGCCGATCAGCTGGCGATTTCCACCGTCGTCTGGGACATCCAGCGGAATGACGAGAACTCAGGCGGCGGCGACGGCCGCCTGTGGCAGGCCGAGCTTTCCAGCCCGCTCTGGATCGGGACGGTCGAGCTGATCATGATGCCGAACAACCGGGCAAAGCAGATCGCCGCATTGATCCGCAAGCTCCATGGAATTCAGGAGAGTTTCTACCTCGGCGACCCGCTTTCCCTGTATCCGCAGAGCGATCCGACGGGCTCGGTCCTCGGCGCGTCGACGGTCACGATCGCATCGATCTCGAGCGACCGTTCGGCGATCGCCTTCTCGGGACTGCCGGCCGGATATGTCTTGACGCTGGGCGACAAGTTCACGGTCCTCTATGGCAGCAATCCGCAGCGCGTAGGCTTCTTCGAGATATCCGAGACCGCGACAGCGAACGGAAGCGGCAACACGGGGCAGATTGGCGTCTTCCCGTATGTCCAGAGCGGGATCTCGGCTGGCCAGGCCGTCAGGCTCGCCAAGCCCTACTGCAAGTGCGTGATCATGCCCGGCTCGCACAATCCCGGAAGTGCCCGCAAGCTCCATACCGAGGGCGCGGGCTTCAAGGTGATCCAGAAGAAATGAGAAACGTCGATCCTGCTTTCTACACGGCGCTGGTCAACCAGCCCGCCCACCCGCCAGCGCATCCCCGGTAACATCNCATGCCCGGCTCGCACAATCCCGGAAGTGCCCGCAAGCTCCATACCGAGGGCGCGGGCTTCAAGGTGATCCAGAAGAAATGAGAAACGTCGATCCTGCTTTCTACACGGCGCTGGTCAATGCGCGTGAGCGCGGAATTGTGCCTCGCAAACTGGTGAGCATCATCGGCACGCTTCTGACCAGCATGACGCCGAAGATCGTCAGCTTCTGGTCGGAGAACGACGACGAGTCGATCACGGTCACGAGCGGACTGACCGGGCTGACGGAAACACGGCTCTTCTACGGTGGCGTGGGCCTCGATGTCGGGCCGATACCGCGCGTGACCGATCTTACGGTCCAGACGGTCACTGTCAGCGCAAGCCAAATCGCGCCCGCTATTCAGGAGGCCGTGCGCGGCATGAACATCCGGCTTGCGAAGGTCGAGATATGGGACGCTCTGCTTGATCCTGGCTCGCGCCTTCTGGCCGCTGCGCCCGCTCTCGTCTGGATCGGCGAGGTCGACGGATCTCCGATCGAGACGCCGGGCGTCGGCGGTCAGGGAAGCGTCAAGATCAAGACGAATTCGGACGCGATCTCGATGCTCACCCGCAAGAACCCGGCCAAGTCTTCCGCGGAAGAACAGAAGAAACGGCAAGACGATGATTTTGGCAAATACGCCGGCGCCGTCAAAAACTGGAAGCCGAACTGGGGGCAGAAATGATCGAGCTGAAGCGCCTCCCGCTATGGGTTGGGCCGTTCAATGACGTTCTCGACGAGATGCGTCGCACGCCCTTCGACTGGAAGACAAACGACTGCGCCTGCAAGTTCGCCGGACGCATCGTCGAGGTGCTTACGGGCGAGAACATCTATGCCGAGTTCGATGGCGCCTATGATGATGCGGAGTCGGCTTATCGCGTCATGCGCGGCGCTGGTTTCAAGGATCTTGCGGACATGGTGGCGGCCTACCTGCCGGAATACGGTCATCCATCCGAAGCGCAGATCGGCGACATCATGGCCATCCCGACCGCTTCGGCATTCGTGCATGGGCTCGGTGTGCTCAATGGCGAGCGGATCTTCACGCTCGGCGAGTCCGGCATCAATCACATTGACCGATCGGCCGCCACGCGCGCCTTCCGGGTTGGATAGACCATGAACTTCATCATTCTGTTTTTGACCGCCGCATGGTTCGTGCTGGCGCCGGCGGAGCCTGCGCATGCGGAGCCCATCAGCGGACTGATCGCGGCGATATCCACCGCGGTTGCCAGCGCCAGCGCTCTGACGAAGATCATCCTTGGCATCGCTTTCAACCTTGCCTCTTCCCTGTTGCAGAAGGCGTTGGCGAAAACGCCTCAGCAGAAGCCGATCGGCGTCAAGCTCGACATCGAGATCGGCGACGACACCCCGGTTGCAACCGTGGTTGGGTACTACGCGACCTCCGGAAAGCGGAAGTATGTTCAAACGTGGGGGGATTTCCGCAAAACGCCGAACGCAAACCTCACGCAGGTGATCGAGCTCGGCAACCTGCCGATGTCGAAGACGGGCATTCAGGATCTTGTTCTCTGGGTCGACGATCAGAAAGCCGAGATCCTGTTCAACGAGACACCCGACGAGAACGGCTATCCGATCAAGCAGTTTCGAGACGATGACGACAGAGGCGGCGACGTCGGTAGCGGCATCGACGATTACGCCTGGATCAAGTTCTACAATGGCTCGCAGACCACGGCAGATCCGTTTCTGCTGGAGCACTT
>NZ_LMQE01000002.1 GCF_001424065.1 Rhizobium sp. Leaf384 | reverse complement strand
CGTGATCGCTGCCGTCAGCGACGTCTTGCCATGGTCGACGTGACCGATCGTTCCGATGTTCACGTGCGGCTTGTTGCGTTCAAACTTGCTCTTTGCCATTTTCGGCTCTCCATCTGTGGCCCCTTGCGGGGTTCAATTCTGTTTAACGGGCGTCAGTTGGCTCCGGTCACTTCTGACCGGAGTACTTCGCCTGGATTTCGGTTGCGACGTTCGACGGAACCGGTGCGTAGTGATCGAAGACCATCGAGTACTGCGCGCGGCCCTGGCTCATGGAGCGCAGGTTGTCGACGTACTTGAACATGTTGGCCAGCGGGACGTTCGCGCTGATCACGACCGCGATGCCGCGGCTTTCCTGGCCCTGGATCTGCCCGCGACGGGAGTTCAGGTCGCCGATGACGTCGCCGACATAATCTTCCGGCGTCACGACTTCGACCTTCATCATCGGCTCCAGCAGCTGAGCGCCGGCCTTGCGCGATGCTTCACGGAAGCAGGCACGCGAGGCGATTTCGAAGGCGAGGACCGAGGAGTCGACGTCGTGGAAGGCACCGTCGATGAGCGTCGCCTTGACGCCGAGCATCGGGAAGCCAGCCAGCGGGCCGGACGAGAGAACGCTCTCGATGCCCTTCTGAACGCCGGGGATGTATTCCTTCGGAATGGAACCACCAACGATCTTGGACTCGAACTTGAAGTCGTCGCCATCCGGATTGGGTTCGAAGATGATCTTGACGCGCGCGAACTGGCCGGTACCACCGGACTGCTTCTTGTGCGTGTAGTCTTCCTCGTGCTTCTTCGTGATCGTCTCGCGATAAGCAACCTGCGGCGCACCGACGTTGGCTTCGACCTTGAACTCGCGACGCATGCGGTCGACGAGAATGTCGAGGTGAAGTTCGCCCATGCCGGCGATGATCGTCTGGCCGGACTCTTCGTCCGTCTTGACGCGGAACGACGGATCTTCAGCTGCCAGGCGGTTGAGCGCGAGGCCCATCTTTTCCTGGTCGCCCTTGGACTTCGGCTCGATCGCGATCTGGATGACCGGCTCGGGGAATTCCATCCGCTCGAGGATGACCTGCTTCAGGGGATCGCAAAGCGTGTCGCCCGTCGTGGTTTCCTTGAGGCCTGCGAGAGCGACGATATCGCCTGCAAACGCTTCTTCGATGTCTTCACGCGAGTTGGAGTGCATCTGCAGCATACGCCCGACGCGCTCGCGCTTTTCCTTGACCGTGTTCATGACCGACGTGCCCTTTTCGAGCTTGCCGGAATAGATGCGGGCGAAGGTCAGCGAACCGACGAAGGGGTCGTTCATGATCTTGAACGCGAGCATGGACAGCGGCTCGTCGTCGGAAGCATGACGCTCGATCTCGCCTTCCGTCTTGACGTCGATGCCCTTGATGGCAGGGATGTCGGCCGGCGACGGCAGGTAATCGCAGACGGCGTCGAGCAGGGGCTGAACGCCCTTGTTCTTGAAGGCCGTGCCGCAGAACATGGGATGGAACTTGACGTCGATGGTGCCGCGGCGAACGAGCGAACGGATCTGATCGTTGTCGGGCATGACACCGTTCAGGTAGTTTTCCATCGCTTCTTCGTCGATGTCGACAACGGTCTCGATCAGGAGTTCGCGGTATTCCTGCGCCTGGTCCTTCATGTCATCGGGGATTTCGACGACGTCCCACTGAGCGCCGAGCGACTCGTCGCGCCAGACAAGCGCGTTCATCTCGATCAGATCGACGACGCCCTTGAATTCCGTTTCCGCGCCGATCGGGAGCTGCATGACGACCGGGATCGCACCGAGGCGCGACTTGATCATGGACACCGAGCGATAGAAGTCAGCGCCGGTCTTGTCCATCTTGTTGCAGAAGATCATCCGCGGAACGTTGTACTTCTCGGCCTGGCGCCAGACGGTTTCCGTCTGCGGCTCCACGCCGGCGTTGGCGTCGAGCAGAGCGATCGCACCGTCGAGAACGCGCAGCGAACGCTCGACTTCAATCGTGAAGTCAACGTGGCCGGGGGTGTCGATGATGTTGAAGCGACGCATCTTGCCGTCGCGACCCTTCCAGTAGGTCGTGGTCGCAGCCGACGTGATGGTGATGCCGCGTTCCTGCTCCTGCTCCATCCAGTCCATGGTGGCAGCGCCGTCGTGCACTTCGCCGATCTTGTGCGACTTGCCGGTGTAGTAAAGAATCCGCTCGGTGGTCGTGGTCTTGCCGGCGTCGATATGCGCCATGATCCCGAAATTGCGGTAATCTTCGATTTTATATTCGCGAGCCATGATGGACTGCCTTTCGAGACGTTCGTCTATTACCAGCGATAATGCGAGAAAGCGCGGTTGGCATCGGCCATCTTGTGCGTGTCTTCGCGCTTCTTCACTGCGCTGCCGCGGTTGTTTGCGGCATCCATGAGTTCGCCGCAGAGGCGATCGATCATGGTGGTTTCGTTGCGCTTGCGAGCTGCGGCGATGAGCCAGCGGATAGCGAGAGCCTGACGGCGCTCCGGACGAACATCGACCGGAACCTGGTACGTTGCACCACCAACGCGGCGCGAACGGACTTCTACGTGCGGAGCGATGTTGTCGAGCGCCGAATGGAACACGGCGACCGGCTCCTGCTTCAGCTTGCCCTGGACGGCGTCGAAAGCACCGTAGACGATGTTTTCAGCAACCGACTTCTTCCCATGAAGCATGATGGCGTTCATGAACTTGGTGACAACGAGATCGCCGAACTTCGGGTCCGGGTTGATCTCACGCTTTTCTGCACTATGGCGACGGGACATATGTTTCGTCTCTCAACTTTATCTTTGTTTACCCAGCGAAATGGCGCTGGTGATCGATTACTTCGGACGCTTCGCACCGTACTTGGAACGGCGCTGCTTACGGTTCTTGACACCCTGGGTATCGAGAACACCACGGATGATGTGGTAGCGAACGCCCGGCAAGTCCTTCACGCGGCCGCCGCGGATCATCACGACGGAGTGTTCCTGGAGGTTGTGGCCTTCGCCCGGGATGTAGCCGATGACTTCGAAGCCATTCGTCAGGCGGATCTTGGCAACCTTACGGAGAGCCGAGTTCGGCTTCTTCGGGGTCGTCGTGTAGACGCGTGTGCACACGCCACGCTTCTGCGGATTTTCCTGAAGCGCCGGTACCTTGTTGCGCTTGACCTGTGCCTGACGCGGCTTGCGGATCAGCTGGTTTACGGTAGGCATATAACCATCCCTTGCAAAATCTTCGTTACCCTCTCGGGCGGATCAATGCCGTCTCCGGCTTTGCGTACGCTTGAAAATGCGCGAACAAGGGCCGATCCGCGTTTCAGCAGATGCCCCATGAAAAGCAGAGGACGCCATTTCGGGCGTCTTGCGTGCAGCATTCTTGGTCTTCAGCGTGCGTTTGAACCTTGTTTGAGGCGAACTCCAGAACGTGTCGTTCCGAACCAGCCAGCCTCACATGGGCTCCGATGAGGCGGGGTGTACTGTTTTACCCCCCTCCCGTCAAGGGCAAATCCTAAAGATTCTCCCGCGCTTGCGGCCCAAAAGCCCGCAATTGCGGGCTTTGTGACACCCTCCCCGGCGGCTCTCGCCCCCAGGCGCCAGTGACGACCAACAGGCATCGGGAGAATCGGCAACAGGAGATCTAAAGAATCGCACGCCTCAAGAGAAGCAGCGGGAACGAATTGTCGCGGCCGCAGCTTTTGCTATAGATCAGCCGATCGGCGCTCCATGCCGCATTATCAAAGACCCGACAAGAGGAGTCTCCATGACGGTCCTGCCCGACAATGACAACAATTCCGACGATCCGATGGTGTTCATCATCATCGGCAAGGCCTTCGAGCAGGATGGAGACGGCGATGGCGTCGACATCCATGTCGTGCTGCGTGCCGCGGATGACGACTCCGCCGTGCGGGAGGCCCTGAATGCCTTGGCCGAGGAAGGCTTTCTGGAGGCGGACCTCGACCAAATCGGGATGCTGGAAGGCGTGCCGGACGACGAGCCGCATGCTTCGGCCTACAAGGGCGCTCTAGACGGCGAAGTCGCGATCATCCGGTTCAACTGAGGTTATGCCGGGCCTCGCCCGCGTTCTTCTGCCAGATTGCTGGCTTATAAAGAGAAAGAGGGAAACGCTCCTGCGTGCCCCTCTTCCTTCTCGCCCTACTGTTCGAACTTCGCCTTTACGGCGTCCGCCTCCTTCGAGGCCTTGTCGCCCTTGAGGAGCTTCTTGTCTTCGCCGGTATAGATATTGCCCTTGTATTGGGCGTCGCTGTTTTCGACGTTCTTGGTCCAGATTTTCTTGCCGGCCTTGTAGAACTCGTTGCAGGCGTTCTCGTGGAAAGGCGCAGCCGTCTTCTTTGCGGTCCGCCAATCGATCTCGTAGCACATCTTGTTGCCGGTGACCGTCCATTTGCCTTCCCCGACGGCCTCGCTTCCCTTCTTCGGGTACAGGCCGATGACCTTTCCATCCGCCGCCCAGAAGGCGCGCGCGGGTTTCCAGTCGGTCGTGTTGCCGCTGAAAAGAGCCGTAACCTCCTCAGATGTAATCGCGGTCGCGGTCGCGGGCAGCTTCGCGTCGTTCTTCGCCGCCGCCGTCCCACTTGCAAGCAGCAGGCCCATCAGAGCCATCGCCACGGTTGTCGTCTTCATCTCCATCCCTCCGTTAGACCGTCATCCGGCAGCCACATGGCTGCCACGACGAGGCGGATCATAGAGCAGATGCCTCCATAAGCAATCTCGGATGCATGACTCCGCCTGCCCTCGGGTCAGCATTCAACGAAAAGGATGCCGCGGTGACCGCACGCAAAAGCCGCCCGGATCGCTCCGGGCGGCTTTGTCATATTTCGAACGCCTGCGCTTACTCGGCGGCTGCGTTTTCGGACGCCATGTCCGCGAGCATCGGGGTCGCGGTATCCGCACCCGTCGACTTGCGGCGTTCCTCGAGGATCATCTCGTCGCGTGCCGTGGCGATGCGACGGATCTGCGTCATGGTTCCGCCGGTACCGGCCGGAATGAGACGGCCGACGATGACGTTTTCCTTGAGGCCCTGGAGACCGTCGGTCTTGCCGGCGATCGCAGCTTCCGTCAGCACCTTGGTCGTTTCCTGGAAGGATGCGGCCGAGATGAAGGACGGCGTCTGCAGGGACGCCTTGGTGATGCCGAGCAGAACAGGATCGCCATAGGCCGGCTTCTTGCCCTGTTCGATCAGCTGGTCGTTGACGTCTTCCAGTTCGATCCGGTCCACGCTGTCGCCCACGATATAGGTGGAGTCGCCGGCGTCGGTGACTTCGACCTTCTGCAGCATCTGGCGAACGATCACCTCGATGTGCTTGTCGTTGATGACAACGCCCTGGAGACGGTAGACTTCCTGGATCTCGTTGACGAGGTAGGACGCCAGAGCTTCCACGCCCTTGATCGCCAGGATGTCGTGCGGCGCCGGGTTACCGTCGAGGATGTAGTCACCCTTTTCGATATAGTCGCCGTCCTGAAGGTGGAAGGGCTTGCCCTTCGGGATCAGGTACTCGACCGGTTCGACACCGTCTTCCGCCGGCTCGATCAGCACGCGACGCTTGTTCTTGTAGTCGCGACCGAAACGGATCGTGCCATCGATCTCCGCGATGATCGCGTGGTCCTTCGGACGACGCGCTTCGAAGAGTTCGGCAACACGCGGCAGACCACCGGTGATGTCCTTGGTCTTGGCGCTTTCCAGCGGCGAACGCGCGAGCACGTCACCCTGGGACACCTTCGTGCCGGGCTCGACCGACAGGATCGCATCGACCGAGAGAAGGAACCGGGCCTCGCCGCCACGCGACAGCTTGGCAACGGCGCCGTTCTTGTCCTTGATGACGATCGCCGGCTTCAGGTCGATACCGCGCGGCGTCGAACGCCAGTCGATAACCTGACGCTTGGTGATGCCGGTCGCTTCGTCCGTCGCTTCGAGAACCGAGATACCGTCGACGATATCTTCGAAGTGAACCGTTCCTTCGACTTCCGTCATCATCGGACGCGTGTAGGGGTCCCACTCCGCGAAACGCTGACCGCGACGAACCTTGTCGCCGTCGTCCACGAAGATCTTCGATCCGTAGGCGACACGCTGCGAGGACCGTTCCACGCCGCGCTCGTCCAGGATCTGGATCGCCATGTTGCGGCCCATGGCAATGAGGATGCCATCGGAGTTGCGCAGCATGTTGCGGTTCTTGATCTGGATCGTGCCTTCGTACGACGCTTCCAGGAACGACTGGTCGACCACGTTGGCCGTGCCACCCAGGTGGAACGTCCGCATGGTGAGCTGCGTGCCCGGTTCGCCGATCGACTGGGCCGCGATGACGCCGACCGCTTCACCCATGTTGACAGGGGTACCGCGGGCAAGGTCACGACCGTAGCAGACGCCGCAGACGCCGGTCTGGATTTCGCAGGTCAGGGCCGAGCGGATCCGGATCGACTGGATGCCGGCCTTCTCGATCTCGACAACGTCGGCTTCGAGGATCATGCGGCCTGCATCGACGATGCGCTCACCCGTGACCGGATGATCGATGTTGTCGAGAGCCGTACGACCCAGAACGCGGGCGCCGATGGAAGCAACGACCTGACCGGCATCGACGATGGCGGTCATGGTGAGGCCGTTTTCGGTGCCGCAATCCACCGAGTTGACGATGCAATCCTGCGCCACGTCCACGAGACGACGCGTCAGGTAGCCGGAGTTCGCCGTCTTCAAGGCGGTGTCTGCAAGACCCTTACGGGCACCGTGCGTCGAGTTGAAGTACTCGTTAACGGTCAGGCCTTCCTTGAAGTTCGAGATGATCGGAGTCTCGATGATTTCGCCCGAAGGCTTGGCCATCAGACCACGCATCCCGCCCAGCTGGCGCATCTGGTTCGGAGAACCACGGGCGCCGGAGTGCGACATCATGTAGATCGCGTTCATCGGCTTCTGACGGCCGTTGTCATCGAACTCGACGGCCTTGATGCGGGCCATCATGTCTTCGGCGACCTTTTCGGTGGCCTTGCCCCAGGCGTCGACGACCTTGTTGTACTTTTCGCCCTGGGTGATCAGGCCGTCATTGTACTGCTGTTCGTATTCCTTCACCAGCGACTCGGTGTCGCCGACGATCTTCGCCTTGGTTTCCGGAATGACCATGTCGTCCTTGCCGAACGAAATGCCGGCGCGGCAGGCATGGGCAAAGCCGAGCTGCATGATCCGGTCGCAGAAGATGACCGTGTCCTTCTGTCCGCAGTGGCGATAGACCGTGTCGATCATCTTGGAGATGTTCTTCTTGGTCAGTTCCTGGTTGCAGACGTCGAACGGCACGTTGTGGTTCTTCGGCAGGAGTTCGCCGATGAGCATACGGCCCGGGGTCGTTTCGAAGATCTTGGAGACCGGCTTGCCGTTCTCGTCGACCGACTTGAAGCGACCACGGATCTTCGCATGCAGCGTGACCGACTTGTTGTCGAGCGCATGGTGCAGTTCCCCGATGTCGGAGAAGGCCATGCCTTCGCCCGGCTCGTTCTGGTTCATGATCGACAGGTAGTAGAGCCCGAGAACCATGTCCTGCGACGGAACGATGATCGGTGCGCCGTTGGCCGGGTGCAGGATGTTGTTGGTCGACATCATCAGCACGCGCGCTTCCAGCTGCGCTTCGAGCGACAGCGGGACGTGAACGGCCATCTGGTCACCGTCGAAGTCGGCGTTGAACGCCGTGCAGACGAGCGGGTGCAGCTGGATGGCCTTGCCTTCGACCAGCGTGGGCTCGAACGCCTGGATGCCGAGGCGGTGCAGCGTCGGCGCACGGTTCAGGAGAACCGGATGCTCGCGGATGACCTCGTCGAGGATATCCCAGACTTCCGGCTTTTCCTTCTCGACCAGCTTCTTGGCCTGCTTGACGGTGGACGAGAAGCCCTTGGCGTCGAGACGGGCGTAGATGAAGGGCTTGAAGAGTTCGAGCGCCATCTTCTTCGGCAGGCCGCACTGGTGCAGCTTCAGTTCCGGACCCGTCACGATGACGGAACGACCGGAATAGTCGACGCGCTTGCCGAGCAGGTTCTGGCGGAACCGGCCCTGCTTCCCCTTCAGCATGTCCGACAGCGACTTCAGCGGGCGCTTGTTGGCACCCGTGATGACGCGACCGCGACGGCCATTGTCGAACAGCGCATCGACGGATTCCTGCAACATGCGCTTTTCGTTGCGGATGATGATGCCCGGCGCCCGCAGCTCGATCAGCCGCTTGAGACGGTTGTTACGGTTAATGACGCGGCGATAGAGGTCGTTGAGGTCGGACGTCGCGAAACGGCCGCCGTCCAGAGGAACGAGCGGGCGCAGATCCGGCGGGATCACCGGAACGACCTTCATGATCATCCATTCCGGGCGGTTGCCCGACTCCATGAAGTTCTCGACGATCTTCAGACGCTTCATCAGCTTCTTCTGCTTCAGCTCGGACGTGGTGTCAGCCATGTCCTGGCGCAGATCGCCAGCGATCTTCTCGAGGTTCATCGACGCGAGCATCTCGTAGATGGCTTCCGCACCGATCATCGCCGTGAACTGATCTTCGCCGAACTCGTCGACGGCGATCATGTATTCCTCTTCCGAGAGAAGCTGGTTCTCCTTGAGGGAGGTCAGACCCGGCTCGGTGACGATGTAGTTTTCGAAGTAGAGGACGCGCTCGATATCCTTCAGCGTCATGTCGAGCAGCGTCGCGATGCGGCTCGGCAGGGACTTCAGGAACCAGATGTGGGCAACCGGGGCTGCGAGCTCGATGTGGCCCATGCGCTCGCGGCGGACGCGCGACAGCGTGACTTCAACGCCGCACTTTTCGCAGATGATGCCCTTGTACTTCATGCGCTTGTACTTGCCGCACAGGCATTCGTAGTCCTTGATGGGTCCGAAGATGCGCGCGCAGAACAGGCCGTCACGTTCCGGCTTGAACGTCCGGTAGTTGATGGTTTCCGGCTTCTTGATCTCGCCGAACGACCAGGAGAGAATCTTCTCCGGCGACGCGATCGAGATGCGGATCGAGTCGAACGTCTGTGCCGGCATCTGCGGATTGAAAAGGTTCATGACCTCTTGGTTCATGCCTATCTCCTTTGGGGCATAGCCCCTTATCTTGAGCGAGGATGGCCGACATTTCTCGGGGCGTCGGCCCCTCTGCTCGTCAAACGGATAAAACCGCATCGGGTGCGGCTCAGCGGCCTGCCCCGTCATCGCCTGTGAGGACGACGACCGGCGGGACCTGCGCGCGCCTTGTTCAGGCGCGCGCGTCAATCGCGTTTTATTCAGCGGCGTCCGGCAGCTGTGTCGGCTGGAGGTCTTCAAGCTTCGAGTTCTCGAGCTCGACGGACAGGCCGAGAGAGCGCATTTCCTTGACGAGAACGTTGAAGCTCTCGGGAATGCCTGCCTCGAACGTGTCGTCGCCACGCACGATCGCCTCGTAGACCTTGGTGCGTCCGGCCACGTCGTCCGACTTCACCGTCAGCATTTCCTGCAGGGTGTAGGCGGCGCCGTAGGCTTCCAGAGCCCAGACTTCCATTTCCCCGAAGCGCTGACCGCCGAACTGGGCCTTGCCGCCGAGCGGCTGCTGGGTGACCAGCGAGTAAGGACCGATCGAACGCGCGTGGATCTTGTCATCCACGAGGTGGTTCAGCTTCAGCATGTAGATGTAGCCCACCGTGACCTGACGGTCGAACTGATCACCCGTACGGCCATCATAGAGCGTCGACTGACCGGAGATCTTCAGGCCGGCCTGCTCCAGCATCTCGTTGACGTCGGCTTCCACCGCACCATCGAAGACCGGCGTTGCGATCGACACGCCGCGGCGTGTCTGTTCGGCCAGACGAACGATGCTGTCGTCGTCGTAGTCCTTGATGGGCTCGCCCTTCGGACCGGATCCGATGACGCTGTCGATGGTGTCGCGCAGCGGCTTGATGTCGGCGCCTGCCTTGTAGGCGTCGAGCATGTCACCGATCTTGCGACCCATGCCGGCACAAGCCCAGCCGAGGTGCGTTTCGAGGATCTGGCCGACGTTCATGCGCGAGGGCACGCCCAGCGGGTTGAGAACCACGTCCACATGCGTACCGTCTTCGAGGAACGGCATGTCCTCGATCGGAACGATGCGCGAAACGACACCCTTGTTGCCATGACGGCCGGCCATCTTGTCGCCTGGCTGGATCTTGCGCTTCACAGCAACAAAAACCTTCACCATCTTCATGACGCCCGGAGGCATTTCGTCGCCGCGCTGGACCTTTTCGACCTTGTCCATGAAACGATGCTCGAGCAGCGACTTCGACTCGTCGTACTGGCCCCGCAGAGCTTCAATTTCGCCCTGAGCCTTTTCGTCCTCGACGGCGAACATCCACCACTGCGAGCGGGGATATTCGGAGACGATCGCGTTGGTCAGCTCCGTGCCCTTCTTGAAGCCCTTCGGACCTGCCACGGCGGAATGGCCGCGCAGCATCTCGATCAGGCGGGCATAGACGTTGCGGTCGAGGATCGCCTGTTCGTCGTCGCGGTCCTTTGCGAGACGTTCGATTTCCTCGCGCTCGATCGCCATCGCACGCTCGTCCTTTTCAACGCCGTGGCGGTTGAAAACGCGAACTTCAACGATGGTCCCGAACGTGCCGGGCGGCATGCGCATGGACGTATCGCGGACGTCGGAGGCCTTCTCGCCGAAGATGGCACGCAGAAGCTTTTCTTCCGGCGTCATCGGGCTTTCGCCCTTCGGCGTGATCTTGCCGACGAGAATATCGCCCGGCTGCACTTCCGCACCGATGTAGACGATACCGGCTTCATCGAGGTTCTTCAGCGCTTCTTCCGAAACGTTCGGGATGTCGCGCGTGATTTCTTCCGGCCCGAGCTTCGTGTCGCGCGCCATCACTTCGAATTCCTCGATGTGGATGGAGGTGAACACGTCGTCGCGCACGATGCGCTCGGACAGAAGGATCGAGTCCTCGTAGTTGTAGCCGTTCCACGGCATGAACGCGACGAGCGCGTTGCGGCCGAGAGCGAGATCGCCGAGGTCGGTCGAAGGACCGTCCGCAATGATGTCGCCCTTGTTCAGGATGTCACCGACGGTAACCAGCGGACGCTGGTTGACACAGGTGTTCTGGTTGGAGCGCTGGAACTTCTGCAGGCGATAGATATCGACGCCGGACTTGCCGGCCTCGAGCTCTTCCGTCGCCCGGATGACGATACGCGTCGCGTCGACCTGGTCGACGACGCCGCCACGGCGTGCCGCGATGGCAGCGCCAGAGTCACGGGCAACAACCGGCTCCATGCCGGTGCCAACGAACGGTGCTTCGGCACGCAGCAGCGGCACGGCCTGACGCTGCATGTTGGAGCCCATGAGCGCGCGGTTCGCATCGTCGTTCTCGAGGAACGGGATGAGAGCGGCGGCGACGGACACCAGCTGCTTCGGCGAAACGTCCATCAGGTTGATCTGGTCGCGCGGCGTCAGCATGACTTCGCCCGAGTGACGGCAGACGACGAATTCTTCCTCGAATTCATTGTCGGCATTCAGCACGGAGTTCGCCTGGGCGACGTGGTACTTGGCCTCTTCCATCGCGGAGAGGTAGACAACTTCGCGGGTAACCTTGCCGTCGACGATCTTGCGGTACGGGCTCTCGATGAAGCCGTACTTGTTGACGCGGGCGAACGTGGCCAGAGAGTTGATCAGACCGATGTTCGGGCCTTCCGGCGTTTCGATCGGGCAGATACGGCCGTAATGGGTCGGGTGAACGTCGCGGACTTCGAAGCCTGCACGCTCGCGGGTCAGACCACCCGGTCCAAGAGCCGAAAGACGGCGCTTGTGCGTGATTTCCGAAAGCGGGTTCACCTGGTCCATGAACTGCGACAGCTGCGAGGAACCGAAGAACTCGCGCACGGCAGCCGCCGCCGGCTTGGCGTTGATCAGGTCCTGCGGCATCACGGTGTCGATCTCGATCGACGACATGCGCTCCTTGATGGCACGCTCCATGCGAAGCAGGCCGAGACGGTACTGATTTTCCATCAGTTCGCCGACGGAACGGACACGGCGGTTGCCGAGGTTGTCGATGTCGTCGATTTCGCCCTTGCCGTCACGCAGCTCGACCAGCATCTTGACGACCGCCAGGATGTCTTCCTTGCGCAGAACACGAACCGTGTCCGGGCAATCGAGATCGAGACGCATGTTCATCTTGACGCGACCGACGGCCGAAAGGTCGTAGCGCTCCGCATCGAAGAACAGCGTGTTGAACATGGCCTCGGCCGAATCCATGGTCGGCGGCTCGCCCGGGCGCATGACACGGTAGATGTCGAACAGCGCGTCCTGACGGTTCTCGTTCTTGTCGACGGCGATCGTGTTGCGGATGTAGGCGCCGACATTGATATGGTCGATGTCGAGAACCGGGATCTCTTCGAAGCCCGCGCCGAGGATGACGCCCAGCGTCTTCTCGTCGATCTCGTCGCCGGCTTCCAGGAAGATTTCCCCGGTTTCCATGTTGACGAGGTCTTCGGCAAGGTAGTTGCCATAGAGATCGTCGTCGGACGCCTTGATCGCCTTCAGACCCTTCTCGGTCAGGGACCGGAGCAGGCGCGGCGTCAGCTTCTTGCCGCTTTCCACGACGACTTCGCCGGTATCGGCGTCGATCATCTCGGTGATGGCCTTCTGGCCCTTCAGGACCTCGGGCTGGAACGGAATCCGCCATCCCTTGCCATCACGCTTGTAGAAGGACTTGGTGTAGAACGTCTCGAGGATCTCCTCGCCGTCCATGCCGAGTGCCATCAGCAGGGACGAGACGGGGATCTTGCGGCGACGGTCGATACGCGCATGAACGATGTCCTTGGCGTCGAACTCGATGTCGAGCCAGGAACCGCGATAGGGGATGACGCGCGCAGCAAACAGAAGCTTGCCCGACGAGTGGCTCTTGCCCTTGTCGTGGTCGAAGAACACGCCCGGCGAACGGTGCATCTGCGAGACGATGACGCGCTCGGTGCCGTTGACGATGAACGTGCCGTTGTTCGTCATGAGCGGCATGTCGCCCATGTAGACGTTCTGTTCCTTGATGTCCTTGATGGACTTCGCACCCGTATCCTCGTCGATATCGAACACGATGAGGCGCAACGTCACCTTGAGCGGCGCCGCATAGGTCAGATCGCGCTGACGGCATTCATCGACGTCGAACTTCGGCGGCTCGAATTCATAGGAAACGAATTCCAGCATGGACGCGCCGGAAAAGTCGCTGATGGGGAAGACGGACTTGAAAACCGACTGCAGCCCTTCGTCAGGACGGCCACCAGCCGGCTCCTTGACCATCAGGAACTGATCGTAGGACGCCTTCTGAACCTCGATGAGGTTCGGCATCTCTGCGACTTCGGGGATTTTGCCGAAAAACTTGCGTACGCGCCTGCGACCGTTAAACGTAAGGGTCTGAGCCATCGTCGCTCCTTCAATATGTGCATCCGGGCCTGCAACGGACGGGGATCGATGGCCAGTCGACCCCGTCTAAGATGGATTGTTCAATCTCGTCTCGCGGTCCGGGACACAAAGCGCGGAATGCCGTGTCGTCCAGGTACCGGGACCATCCTCTTGAAGAACCCATTACCGAAAAGCCGAATTTTTGGGGGCTTTTGGGTAATACGTTCGAAAAACGGTCAAAGAGAGGCAGCCCTTTCGGGCCGCCTCTCTCCGTCATAAAGCCAGATTACTTGACGTCAACCTTGGCGCCAGCATCTTCGAGCTTCTTCTTGAGGTCGGCAGCTTCAGCCTTGGAAACGCCTTCCTTGACGGCCTTCGGAGCAGCTTCGACCAGGTCCTTGGCTTCCTTGAGGCCGAGGCCGGTGATCGCGCGGACTTCCTTGATGACGTTGATCTTGTTAGCGCCGGCTTCAGCCAGGATAACGTCGAACTCGGTCTTTTCTTCTTCGACGGGTGCAGCAGCGCCAGCGCCGCCGGCAGCAGCAACGGCTACCGGTGCTGCAGCGGAAACGCCCCACTTTTCTTCGAGAAGCTTCGACAGTTCTGCAGCTTCCAGAACGGTCAGCGAGGAGAGGTCTTCAACGATCTTAGAGAGATCAGCCATTGTCTAGTTCCTTTTGTTCAATTCGAACCGATGTTGATATAAACAGCGAAAAACCGCCTTACGCGGCTTCTTCGTCCTTCTTGGCATAGGCCGCGAACACGCGGGCAAGCTGGCTTGCCGGTGCTGCAACAACGCCTGCGATACGGGTAGCCGGGGTCTGGATCATGCCCAGCAGCTTTCCACGCAGTTCATCCAGCGAAGGCAGGGTCGCAAGCGACTTGACGCCTTCCGCATTCAGCGTTGTAGTGCCCATGGAACCACCGAGAACAACGACCTTGTCGTTGGTCTTGGCGAAATCCACGACGACCTTGGGAGCCACGATCGGGTCATTGCTATATGCAATGAGCGTCTGACCCTTGAAGAGATCAACGATCCCTTCGGACTCCGTACCCTGAAGGGCAATCTTGGCCAGGCGGTTCTTCGCGACTTTGACGGTGCCGCCAGCTGCGCGCATCTTCGAACGAAAATCGTTCATTTGCGCAACGGTGACGCCGGCATAGTGGGCCACGACAACCGAACCGGAAGCCTTGAAGACTTCGTTCAGCTCCGTGACGAATTCGCGTTTTTCCGCTCTTTCCACTGCCTATCTCCAGTTGGCAGACCGCAATCCTGCAGGCCTGCCGGGTTTGCCTTTGCCGCGCGGGATCTTTGACGATCCCGGGCGACGCTCGAGGATCCTGTCCCCTGCGAAGCGCCAAAGGCGCTCACAAGGCAAGCCGAGGTTCGAACCGATGTTTCCCGCAGGCCGTGGCCTCGGGACAAATTCGGGTCTCACCCGTCTCATGCAGGCATCAGTGATTAAGGGATAACCACCTGCAATCTCGGACAGGAGTTCCAGGCCGAAGCCTGGATATCCGGCCCCGAAGGGCCGGAATTCGTAACCGGCAGGGCCTGCGCCCTACCGACACATCAGGCGACGCTGAGCGTCGACAGATCGATCTTGACGCCCGGACCCATGGTCGAGGAAATCGCGATGCGCTTGACGTAGTTGCCCTTGGCACCTGCCGGCTTCGCCTTCACGACCGCATCCGCAAAGGCGCGGATGTTTTCTTCCAGCGCACCCGGTGCGAACGAGGCCTTGCCGATACCGGCATGGATGATCCCCGCCTTTTCGACGCGGAACTCGACAGCACCGCCCTTGGATGCCTTGACGGCGCCGGTGACGTCCATGGTCACGGTGCCGACCTTCGGGTTCGGCATCATGCCGCGCGGGCCGAGAACCTTACCGAGACGGCCGACGAGCGGCATCATGTCCGGCGTGGCGATGCAGCGATCGAAATCGATCTTGCCACCCTGGACGATCTCGACGAGATCTTCGGCACCAACGACGTCTGCACCGGCAGCGCGGGCTTCGTCAGCCTTTGCGCCACGTGCGAAGACGGCAACGCGAACGTCGCGGCCTGTGCCGTTCGGCAGATTGACGACGCCGCGGACCATCTGGTCTGCGTGACGCGGGTCAACGCCGAGGTTCATAGCAACTTCGATGGTCTCGTCGAACTTGGCGATCGCCCGTTCCTTGACCATGCCGATGGCGTTTGACAGGCTGTAGATCTTCGTGGGATCGACGCCTTCGCGGGTCTTCTGTACGCGCTTTGCAAGCTTTGCCATCTTACGCCACCACTTCCAGACCCATGGCGCGGGCGGAGCCCTCGATCATGGTCATTGCGCCTTCGATATCGGCTGCATTGAGGTCCTTCATCTTGGCTTCGGCGATCGACTTGATCTGAGCCTTGGTGAGGGTGCCGGCAACGCCGCCCTTGCCCGGAGTCTTGGAACCCGAGGTGATCTTCGCTTCCTTCTTGAGGAAGTAGCTGACCGGCGGCTTCTTCATCGCGAAGGTAAAGGACTTGTCCTGGAAGTAGGTGATGACGACCGGGATCGGCATGCCCTTTTCCATTTCCTGCGTAGCGGCATTGAACGCCTTGCAGAATTCCATGATGTTGATGCCGCGCTGACCAAGTGCAGGACCGATCGGCGGGGACGGATTGGCCGACCCTGCCTTCACCTGCAGCTTGAGCTGGCCCATAACTTTCTTAGCCATTACTCTCTGCCTTTTCTCTGTCCCGGGCTCCGGATGGCCCCGAAGGGCGCACCGCAGACCGGGCGTTTGACCGGTTTCCCGATCACGGATGCCATATCGCGATGCGATGCGGCGGCTGCGGTTGCGTGGTTCGGTTGTCGGGTCCGGCTAAGAGCCCGTCCCCTTCCACGCGAATGGCGGCGCAAGCGCCGCCTGATAGCCCGCCTTGCAGCAGGCCGTCATGACGTCGGCTCAGACCTTTTCGACCTGAGCGAATTCGAGATCCACCGGCGTAGCGCGACCGAAGATCGAAACCTCGACCTTGAGACGAGCCCGCTCCTCGTCGACATCCTGAACGATGCCGTTGAACGAGGCGAAGGGACCGTCGGAGACCCTGACCTGCTCGCCGACTTCGAACGAGATCGACGGCTTGGGGCGGTCCACACCGTCCTGAACCTGGCCAAGGATGCGCTCGGCTTCATGGTCCGGGATCGGAACAGGCTTATTGTCGGAACCAAGGAACCCGGTGACCTTCGGCGTGTTCTTGATGAGGTGATAGGCCTCATCCGTCAGGTTGGCGCGAACGAGCACGTAACCCGGGAAAAACTTGCGCTCGGCATCGACCTTGCGGCCGCGGCGCACTTCCACAACCTTCTCGGTCGGAACGAGGATCTTTTCGAACAGATGGCTCAACCCCTTCTGCTTGGCCTTCTCTTCGATCGACTCGGCGACCTTCTTCTCGAAATTCGAATAGGCGTGAACGATATACCAACGCGGAGCCATGTTCATTCCCACTCGATTAGATGCCAACATTGAGGACGAGGCCGATCAGCCAGCCCATCAATTGATCCGCAGCAAAAAAGAACGCCGCAGCAAGGATGACCATGATGAACACCATCAAGGTGGAAATCACGGTTTCCCGGCGCGAGGGCCATGTCACTTTTGCCGTCTCGGAGCGGACCTGCTTCAGAAACGTTACGGGATTAGTCTTCGCTGCCATTGAATGCTCACGCCTTGACGGCCCGTAAAGCTGAACGCTCAGCCCCACGCGCCGCGTGTCTGTTGGACCCTACATAAAGACCGATTCTGAAAATCACAAGGACTTTCCGATCTTTTAAACGAATTCTGCCATCAGCCCCGGGCTTTGCCGAACGTGCACGGAGCATGTCAGCGGGGCATTTTTCCAGAGGTCACGGCGGGTATCACGGTATATGGCAAACGCCATCAAAACATATGGCAGGGGCAGCCGGGCTTGAACCGACGACCTGCGGTTTTGGAGACCGCCGCTCTACCAACTGAGCTATACCCCTTCGCGTCACGCCGGAACAGCTCCTTGGAGCGTATCGTCGTCGTGTCGACCGTGCGCTCCTTTAAGACGCGCGCGCGGGATTGGCAAGGGCTCTTTTGATCTTTTCGCCCTCGCCTTCGCGCGGCACCCGACGGGGCGGTGTCGATATTTCCGCTACCAGGTGAAGGCATAGGAGAGGCCGATGCTGGCCTGCCGCTTCGTCTCGAAGGGCGCGGCGAGCGCCGCCGTCATGTTCATCTTGCGCGTGATCTGCTGCTCGACGCGGACGAGATGGGTGATGCCACGGGTGTCAGACGCATATTGGCCCTCCGCCACAATGGCTGTCCCGGTCGCCAGCGACGTCAGGCGCGCAGCCTGATGGACGGTGACCGCGTCGCAGCGCTTCAGAAGTCTGGAACAGACGAGATTGACGCCGCGGACGCGTTCCAGATCGAAGGCTTCATTGAGAATCCGCTTCCGCGTCGTGCTGACATCGACATGCCCGCTTCCGCTGCGCGGATCGAACGATCCGTCGATGGACCGGCTGGTGACCAACGCGGTGCGGACCCCGCTCCGAGAGGCGACCCGCGCCCACACGTCGACAGGCGCATCCTCGACACGGCCCGAGCGTGTGGCGGCGACCGCGACGTCCGCCCCGGCACTTGCCTCGCCAATGGCGGGCAGCTTGACGCCCATCCGCAGATGCAGGCCATTATCCCCCATCCGTGTCGGTTGCCAGATCAGCCGATCCGCCGCGGAGGCCGCCGGAAGGTGCGCAAGGCCTGCAAAGGCAAGCCAGGCGACGGAAAGCGCCGCCCCGGACTTCATCTTCATCGAAGGGTTCCACCGTTCCGGGCGCGCCATCGAGAGAACCGACGCGAGAGCCCTGCCATGATTCATTGCCTGGAACGCGGACCGCACAGGCAAGGTCGATACCGCTCATCCGGCCATCGCCGAAGCGGAGGTCCTCAACATGAGCGTTTCTTGTATCGGCGGTACATAGGCTGAACAGCCAAGGGGCGGAACCCCAAAATCTTGTCGGTCATTCTGAGGATGGGGCCGCCCGGTCAGGTGCGACCGGGCCCATGCCCCTAGAAGGGCGTCATCGAACGCCCCGCAGGTCAAGGAGAAACGTGGCGTCAGCCAGATTGCTTCACGTACTTGCGCCAGTCATGCTCCTCGCGAAAGCCGAGCACGTCCCGGATCTTGCGATTCGACAGCAGGCTTTCATAGGTCCCGAGCTCGCGGGAGACCGACACATTGGGAAAGTGATCCCGGAGCAGGTCAGCCGTCGGTGTGTTGGCGGACGTGGTGTCGTTGGCCGCGTTGAAGACCTGGAAACCGAGGCCGTCCTTCTCGATGGCGAGCTTGCAGATCTGCCCGAGATCGCGCGCGTCGATATAGCTCCAGGCGATGCGCTTGCGAATGGTCGGATCGGCGAACCAGGTCGGGAACATCGCATATTCATGCGGTTCGATCACGTTACCGATGCGGATGGCATAGATATCGATGCCGAACCGCGCTGCGAACGCCCGCGCCGTCTTTTCGTTCAGCACCTTCGACAAGCCGTAGCTGTCCATCGGGTTCACATCGTCGTCCTCTTCCAGCGGGAAGTGGGCGACGTCCCGGTGTCCCTCTGCAAAGCAGATGCCATAGGTGGTTTCGCTGGATGCGACGAGGATCTTGCGTACGCCGAATTTGGCAGCGGCCTCGATGACGTTGTAGGTACCGATGGTGTTGATGCGGAAGGTCTCGTTGTCGGGCTTGATCAGGATGCGCGGGATGGCCGCGAAATGCACGACGGCATCGTAGGTGCGCATGCCCCTGCCCTTGCCGATCGGCGCGCGATCGAGATCCGGCATGTCGGCATGCATGGACAAGGCGTTGAACACCTGGCCGCTGTCGGTGATGTCGACAATGAGATTGGTCACGCCGGGATGGTCCAGCGGCACGAGGTCGAGATTGTGTACCTCGTAGCCCGCCTCCACCAGATAGGGCACGACGTGGCGGCCGGCCTTGCCCGCGCCGCCGGTGAACAGAATGCGTTTCGTCACGTGAAATCCTCCAGAATGCCAAGGCGCAACTAACGCATTGGCGGCAAAGGACAAGTGGTTTGCGAAAGCGCGTCTCTCCGTTCCCGACCTGCCGCAGATGCGCGTATCGGAAGCGGCAGCCCCGATGTGCGAATTTCTGATCCCCGAAAACGACAAAAGCGCCACCCGAAGGCAGCGCTTTCCAGACGTCGGATGTCACGACGTCATGGCGGATGCGCCATGCCGTCGCTCGTTTGAAGTTTACTCGACGATCGAAGCCACGATGCCGGCGCCGACGGTGCGGCCGCCTTCGCGGATAGCGAAGCGCAGCTTTTCTTCCATCGCGATCGGAACGATCAGCTCGACGGCAACGGTGACGTTGTCGCCCGGCATGACCATTTCCGTGCCTTCCGGAAGCGTCACGATCCCCGTCACGTCCGTCGTACGGAAGTAGAACTGCGGACG
>NZ_LMQE01000001.1:648772-1791272 GCF_001424065.1 Rhizobium sp. Leaf384 | reverse complement strand
TGCAAAGAGGATCAGATCGAACACGTCGATGGCATTCTGAAGTGGTCTGATTGTAAAAGGTAATCAGGCCGTTGTTCCCGCGCATATCGTTAGCGAGGGAATGTCGTTCGCCGCACCTGCAAAGGTGCCGGGATGGCCAGGTTTTGCACCCCTTCAAGCGCAAGCGAGGAGGACAGGTTTGCAAAACCCAACTAGGGATGAGCATTGGCAATGAGAACGATCAAGTGAATTAAGGGCAATTGGTGGATGCCTTGGCATGCACAGGCGAAGAAGGACGTGATACGCTGCGATAAGCTAAGGGGAGCTGCGAATAAGCTTTGATCCTTAGATGTCCGAATGGGGAAACCCACCTTAAATGCTTGGGAAATCTGTTGTGTCGCAAGGCGCTTCAGGTTTCCAAGCATTATCATAAGGTATCTACACCTGAATCCATAGGGTGTAAGAGGCGAACGCAGGGAACTGAAACATCTAAGTACCTGCAGGAAAGGACATCAACCGAGACTCCGCAAGTAGTGGCGAGCGAACGCGGACCAGGCCAGTGGCGATGAGTGATAAAGCAGAACGACTTGGAAAGGTCGGCCAGAGTGGGTGACAGCCCCGTATGCGGTGATGCATTTATCGTCCTAGAGTAAGGCGGGACACGTGAAATCCTGTCTGAACATGGGGAGACCACTCTCCAAGCCTAAGTACTCGTGCATGACCGATAGCGAACAAGTACCGTGAGGGAAAGGTGAAAAGCACCCCGACAAGGGGAGTGAAAGAGAACCTGAAACCGGTTGCCTACAAACAGTCGGAGCCATTATTGGTGACGGCGTACCTTTTGTATAATGGGTCAACGACTTAGTGTGACATGCAAGCTTAAGCCGATAGGTGTAGGCGCAGCGAAAGCGAGTCTGAATAGGGCGATCATAGTATGTTGCATTAGACCCGAAACCGAGTGATCTAGCCATGAGCAGGTTGAAGGTTGGGTAACACCAACTGGAGGACCGAACCCGCATCTGTTGCAATAGATTGGGATGACTTGTGGCTAGGGGTGAAAGGCCAATCAAACTCGGAGATAGCTGGTTCTCCGCGAAAACTATTTAGGTAGTGCGTCGATCGAATACCTCAGGGGGTAGAGCACTGAATGGGCTATGGGGACTCACCGTCTTACTGATCCTAATCAAACTCCGAATACCTGAGAGTACTAATCGGCAGACACACGGCGGGTGCTAACGTCCGTCGTGAAGAGGGCAACAACCCTGACCTCCAGCTAAGGTCCCCAAGTCATGGCTAAGTGGGAAAGGATGTGAGGATCCCAAAACAACCAGGATGTTGGCTTAGAAGCAGCCATCATTTAAAGAAAGCGTAACAGCTCACTGGTCTAAATAAGGGTCTTTGCGCCGAAAATGTAACGGGGCTAAAGCCATGCACCGAAGCTGAGGCTTAGACATTCTAACGAATATCTAGGGGTAGCGGAGCGTTCCGTAAGCCTGTGAAGGGAGACCCGTGAGGGCTCCTGGAGGTATCGGAAGTGCGAATGTTGACATGAGTAACGATAAAGAGGGTGAGAGACCCTCTCGCCGAAAGACCAAGGGTTCCTGCTTAAAGTTAATCTGAGCAGGGTTAGCCGGCCCCTAAGGCGAGGCGGAAACGCGTAGTCGATGGGAACCACGTTAATATTCGTGGGCCTGGTGGGAAGTGACGGATTGCGTAACTTGTTCTGACTTATTGGATTGTCAGGGCGGGGAAGCGGTTCCAGGAAATAGCCCCACCGTATAGACCGTACCCGAAACCGACACAGGTGGTCAGGTAGAGCATACCAAGGCGCTTGAGAGAACTATGCTGAAGGAACTCGGCAAATTGCACGCGTAACTTCGGAAGAAGCGTGACCCTTTTCTACGCAAGTAGGATGGGGTGGCACAGACCAGGGGGTAGCGACTGTTTATCAAAAACACAGGGCTCTGCGAAGTCTTTAAGACGACGTATAGGGCCTGACGCCTGCCCGGTGCTGGAAGGTTAAAGGGAGAGGTGCAAGCTTTGAACTGAAGCCCCAGTAAACGGCGGCCGTAACTATAACGGTCCTAAGGTAGCGAAATTCCTTGTCGGGTAAGTTCCGACCTGCACGAATGGCGTAACGACTTCCCCGCTGTCTCCAGCATAGACTCAGTGAAATTGAATTCCCCGTGAAGATGCGGGGTTCCTGCGGTCAGACGGAAAGACCCCGTGCACCTTTACTATAGCTTTACACTGGCATTCGTGTCGGCATGTGTAGGATAGGTGGTAGGCTTTGAAGCGGGGACGCCAGTTCTCGTGGAGCCATCCTTGAAATACCACCCTTATCGTCATGGATGTCTAACCGCGGTCCGTTATCCGGATCCGGGACAGTGTATGGTGGGTAGTTTGACTGGGGCGGTCGCCTCCGAAAGAGTAACGGAGGCGCGCGATGGTGGGCTCAGAACGGTCGGAAATCGTTCGTCGAGTGCAATGGCATAAGCCCGCCTGACTGCGAGACTGACAAGTCGAGCAGAGACGAAAGTCGGTCATAGTGATCCGGTGGTCCCGCGTGGAAGGGCCATCGCTCAACGGATAAAAGGTACGCCGGGGATAACAGGCTGATGACCCCCAAGAGTCCATATCGACGGGGTTGTTTGGCACCTCGATGTCGGCTCATCGCATCCTGGGGCTGGAGCAGGTCCCAAGGGTTTGGCTGTTCGCCAATTAAAGCGGTACGTGAGCTGGGTTCAGAACGTCGTGAGACAGTTCGGTCCCTATCTGCCGTGGGTGTTGGAATATTGACAGGATCTGTCCCTAGTACGAGAGGACCGGGATGGACATATCTCTGGTGGACCTGTTGTCCTGCCAAGGGCATAGCAGGGTAGCTATATATGGACGGGATAACCGCTGAAGGCATCTAAGCGGGAAACCCCCCTGAAAACGAGTATTCCCTTGAGAACCGTGGAAGACGACCACGTTGATAGGCCGGGTGTGGACGTGCAGCAATGCATGAAGCTTACCGGTACTAATCGTTCGATCGAACTTGATCGTTCCCATTGCCCATGCTCATCGAGCGGCCAAGGCGAAAGCCTCCGGCCGATCGACATGAGACACCGCGTTGCGCCTTTACGGCCACGCGGCCGACCCTTGAGCCCCAAGGCCTCCAAGCCTTCGGCCTCAAGACCTCGGAAAACCCAAAGACGTGTTCAAATCCAGCTTCTCGTTGTTTGCCCTTAGCCGACCTGGTGGTTCTGGCGGGGTGGCCGCACCCGTTCCCATTCCGAACACGGCCGTGAAACGCCCCAGCGCCTATGGTACTTCGTCTTAAGACGCGGGAGAGTCGGTCGCTGCCAGGTCTGCTAAGCGCAAACACMCCCTTCCCTCACCATCAGTCCCCTTCTCTCGCGGGGTGGAGCAGCCCGGTAGCTCGTCAGGCTCATAACCTGAAGGCCGCAGGTTCAAATCCTGCCCCCGCAACCAGACAGACAATCCAAAAACCCCCGGTCCGCAAGGTCCGGGGGTTTTTGCGTTCCAATGCCAGNCCTGAAGGCCGCAGGTTCAAATCCTGCCCCCGCAACCAGACAGACAATCCAAAAACCCCCGGTCCGCAAGGTCCGGGGGTTTTTGCGTTCCAATGCCAGGAAAATGGTCAGACCACGTCGCGTCGTGCTGATGGCAGCCACAGAACGAGAGACAGAGGATGCTGCGGCCGACAGACTGATCTCCGGGGGAGGAGCCGCACGCCGTGTCCTCCCCGATGCCTCAGGTGTCTACGGCGTCTCGTTGCTCCCGCCCCCAGGCAGACGCGCCGCGTCCAGCAAGGGCGTGATCAGAGGATTGGGAAAGCGCCGCTTGACCGTCACGGCGTAAAAGGATTCGATCATGCCCGGCAGGGCGTCAAAGGCCACAAGGCTTCCCATCTCCAGCTCGCCCTTCACCACGATCGGCGGCAAAACCGCCAGCCCAACCCCCTCCCGCGCCAGAAGACGCATCATCGCCATGTCGTCAACCTCCGCTGCAATCTCGGCGTCCAACAAGGAGCGGTTCGAAAGCCCGCTCCAGGNTCCCATCTCCAGCTCGCCCTTCACCACGATCGGCGGCAAAACCGCCAGCCCAACCCCCTCCCGCGCCAGAAGACGCATCATCGCCATGTCGTCAACCTCCGCTGCAATCTGTGACTTCGGCCAGGTTCCAGGCACGGCGGTCCCCACGACGTTTTCGACCGACCTGCTCGTGACATGTGGAGTCGTTTGGGACAGCTACTGCATGAACCAGCCTGCTGCTTGGCTCAACCTCCATCCTACGAGTGTTCGCCGTCGTCAGCCTCATAAACAAAGTGCACGTCGCGGGTCAGTCGTTGTCTTCGCGGTGATGTCTGGCAAGGTGTATCGCGCAAATAATCCGGCACATCGAGTTGGGCGGCCTGCCGCATCAGTCTTCCGCGTCGATGATCTCGCAAGAGGGTTGAATTTCGTCGGTATCTCTCTCCCTGAGGACGTAACAGAGCGCGGCTCGTCCATCTCTGATGTGAGCTCCGTCGCAGCTATGACGACTTTTGATCTTTGGAACGCGTCATACGGAAGCGTGCGGTCAGAAATGATGAATCTCATCCGTTCGACATATGGCACGCCCTTTGTCGAGACTGTTGGTATGCCTCCGCTCGCCCGTTCCAAGCAGCCAGCACGACCAAGCTCTCGGCCGTGTTACTCGAACGCTAGACCACGGTCGCGCGGACTGTTCCCAATGATCCGATGAAAGAGACGATGCCTCAGATCTGAGTCCGGCAGGTTCTCGTGATCATTCTAGCTCCGGCGACATCGCCCTACGGGCACTTCTCGGAAGTTGCGTCACAGAACGCAGGCTACTTTATCGGAGGTGCCCAATCCCGAGCGCTCCGTCCCGCGCCTGTTGTTCCTACCTTGCTCTCATTGAGAAGGCCTCTGCCAGCCGAAGCTCCATTTGAGCCGAATGTCGGCGTATTGGTGAGGCCCTGCGGAACGCTGCTGGCGAACCGTCGCGCGTTCAAGTCCATGAGCGCGCGAACGATTTCTGTCGTCGGACTTCCGTCTGACAGACGGACACGCGCTAGTTTCGGTCTCGAATGTTGTAGAAGACCATCACGCCTACGCCCCACAACATGATACCAATCGCGAAGACCAGCAGCGTATTGAGGAGCCGACTGGGATAGAGAGCGAGCTGCGGTAACGTTGGCTTGATCACAACAGCCATATAGCGATCTCGCGATGAGGCCTCAATTTTGGCCTTCTCGAGACCGGCAAGGGCGGACGTATATGCCTTCTCGGAAAATCCGCGTTCAGTTTCAAGCTTCTCGTAGTGATCCAACCGGCCCGCAACATCCGTCGCGTCGTCCGTATTGAAACGTCCCTTCTTTCCAGACTGCCCATCGCCAAAGCGATCACGCTCCCGCGAGAGTTGTTGCTCTAGGCTTGCGATCTGAGAATTCAGCACCTTCACGCGCGGTGACTCCTCAGACATCTGCGAACGCGCCACACTCAGCTCCGTCTTAGCCACTGAAAGTTGCTGTTCCAGCGTCGCGACGATCTGTGCAGCGAGCTTCGCACCTTCCGTTGGGTCAGCTTCCTGCATGACACTTCGGAATTTTCTCACTTCGATTTGCGCATTTCCAAGGCGGGTCTCCATCTTTGCAACCGCATTTTCAGCGTCGCGCAACACCTCAGATTTCGCGGCGTCGGACACGCTGTTGACGAGCTTTTCGCTTTGGTCGACGATAAACCGTGACAACTTCTGAGAAGACGCCGGATCGAACGCTTTGACATTAAGGTTTAGAACGCCGGAGGACTGATCGAAATTGATGGAGACCATCCGCTTCCAGTATTCGATTTTCTCCTCAATCGTTCGGTCACCGCCAAGACCATAGAAATAATCGAGCCCGCGCGGTGCAAACACTTTCTCCAGATCAAATGTCTGGTCGGCAGCTTGAACCATTTCTGGACCAAGGACATAGTCCAGCAACATATAGGAGTCGCTGACGGTGCTTCCGCCAGAAGCTTGGGTGAAAATGCCCATCAAGTCGGAAGGCTGCGACGATGCAAGGCTACGAACCGAGAATGAGGTCGTGCTGTGATACTGGTCGGCAGCGACGAACATCATATAGGCGCCGGCGATGATCGTAGGAACGAGCACGGCGCAGAAGAACGTGGCGGCGATCACGATATGACGGAGTTTAAGCCGCGCACGGGGCCGGTCCAGCGCCGTGC
Organism: Rhizobium sp. Leaf384; assembly: GCF_001424065.1. Lineage (GTDB taxonomy): Bacteria > Pseudomonadota > Alphaproteobacteria > Rhizobiales > Rhizobiaceae > Ferranicluibacter. Next base: position 1,785,057 of record NZ_LMQE01000001.1, on the reverse strand, counting down.
TGTCCTGCGAGGGCTCCGGCTCGATCTCGATCGGCGGCCGCTCGACCACCGGGGGCTTCATCTCGAGCAGGCCCTTCAGCAACATCAAGTGCCGCGGCTTGCCCTGTCCCGAAGAGCTGGCTGCAGCGTTCGCGGAAGCATCGCCTGCCTTTGCAGTAATCACCGGTAGGACCTCGCCATGTTTTCCTCGTGAACGCGGACTGCGTCAGCCAAATCTTCATAATAGGTAAGCGCGCCGCCTTCAAGAACCACGCCAGAATGGCAGTAATCTTTCAGGGTCGATGTGCTGTGAGAGACCATAATCACATCCGAACCCTTTAAACGCTCTTTAAAAACCTGATGCGATTTTCGCTTGAAGTTGGTATCGCCGACGGCCGTGACCTCATCGACGAGATAGTAATCGAACTTTACGCCCATGCTGATCCCGAAGGCCAGACGCGCTTTCATCCCGGATGAATACGTCTGCACGGGCGCCCTGAAAAATGCGCCAAGCTCGGCGAAGTCCCGGACATATTCGACAAGGCTCTCGGTATCGACACCGTAGATCCGCGCGACGAACCGGACATTCTGCTCACCGCTCAGGCTTCCCTGGAAGCTCCCCGAGAAACCGAGGGGCCACGACACCTTTGCATCCCGCCTGACGCTGCCCTTATCGAGATGCAGGGTGCCGGCGATGATCTGCAGCAGTGTCGATTTGCCCGCCCCATTGCGGCCCAGCAGCGCAAGGCTTCTGCCGCGCGGAATCGTGAAGCTGACATCGTTCAGGATCGTTTTCGTAACGCCCTTGGCCTTGGCAAATTTGGTTGCCCGTTCAAGCTGTATCATGATCGCCTCGGCATCTGGAGTCTTGACGAAATGCCATATCGAGAGCCTGCATCGTCAAAAGCCGGTCATCCTTGGAAGCTGCGGGATGGTCCAGCACGCAGATAGGGATCGGCGCACGACCTTGGTTAGCTGCATTCATATCAATGGGCGGGCCAGTTCTTTTGACATCGTGGCATATGTCACGCAGCTCAAGAAGCGATATAGCGGTTAAATCGCGGCAAAATCAAGGTGCTGGTCGCCGCGCCGAACGTCTGCGCGTCGGATGGGCGCGGCAACCATCTGTGTCTTCTAGGAGATCCTTCCGATCTTGCCTGCCGCACGCCCATCGGAAGGCTTGCGGCAAGGCTCCGACGTTCCAGTCCCCTCGTCTCAGGCCCCTTGGACGCCTACCACCGGCGCGCGCCGGTTGGTGATGCGCAGGATCGTGTAGCCGAGCAGGCCCGCGATCAGCGAGCCGATGAGAATGCCCACCTTGACGCGGTCCTGCATGTCGGGATCGGAAAAGGCCAGGAGGCCGATGAAGAGGCTCATGGTAAAGCCGATGCCGCAGACCAGCGAAACGCCGAGGGTCTGGCCCCAGCTCGCCTTCGCCGGAAGATCCGCAAGATTCATCTTCACCAGGATGAAGACGGTTCCGAACACGCCGATGCACTTTCCAAGCACCAGCCCCATCGCGACGCCGAGTGTGACCGGTTCAGCGAGCGTGGAAAGGGTGATGTGCGCGAACGACACGCCGGCATTCGCAAAACCGAAGATCGGCACGATGATGAAGGCAACAGGCTTGTGGAGAGCATGCTCCAGCCGGTGCAGGGGCGAGGTGTCCGGAGTGGCTTCCGGCGTGCCGGGCGTACGGCGGATCGGGATCGTAAGCGCAAGGATGACCCCCGCGAGTGTCGCATGGACGCCTGATGCGAAGACGAGTATCCAGAGCACCGCGCCCAAGGCGAGATAGGGCAGAAGGCGCTGCACGCCGGTTCGGTTGAGGGCAATCAGCGCACCGATCACCAAGGCGGCCCCGCCGAGTGCCATCACGTTCATGCCCGACGTGTAGAACAGAGCGATGATCACAACGGCGCCGAGGTCATCGATGATCGCGAGTGCGGCCAGGAAGATTTTCAGCGATGCCGGCACGCGCGGGCCCAGCAGCGAGAGGACTCCGAGCGCAAAGGCGATATCCGTCGCGGACGGAACAGCCCAGCCATGCACGGCCACGGGATCACGATAGTTGAAGGCGATGTAGATCAATGCAGGGATCGCCATGCCGCCCGCAGCGGCGGCACCGGGAAGAATGCGTCGGCTCCAGGTCGAGAGCTGCCCATCGAGAAGCTCGCGTTTGATCTCAAGTCCGACCAGCAGGAAAAAGGCGGCCATCAACAGGTCGTTGATCCAGTGCTGAAGGCTCAAGGGCCCGATCGTGATGTGCAGGGCGCCAAAATAGGCCTCTGCCAGGGGGGAGTTCGCCGTGAGAATGGCAAGCAGCGCGATGCCCATCAGCAGAAGGCCACTCGACGTTTCATTGTCGAGAAACGCGCGGACGGTGGACTGGATACGGCCTTTGGAGACGAGGGAGGCGGAATGTTTGCTCATGGGTTTGGCACCTCGAAAAAGGTTGGACATCATCTCCGTAGGTTTTCGGGAAGCCGAGGGCGCACGCAGCACACGCCCGCATGTCTTATACCGGCCGGCGTGCTGGAGAACCAGTCTTTTCGGGAAACAGCAAGGTGAATGACCAAAAAACAAGCAGATTTTCAGATTGACTGTATTCGGTCCTGAGCGTAGCTTCGCTTTAATCCTGGCGGAAGACGCCGACGGCAACAGAGCCCCGAAAATCGCTTTCCGCGACTCGGGGCTTTTTTGTTTCCGGACGCCTCTTTGACCCGTCATCATGCTGGGACGCCGGTAAGGGGTGATTGATCTTGAACCAGACGAGCAGGCGCAATGACCGGTTGGGGGTGCAGCAGCGATGAGCCGCACCGCCATTCCTGTTTCCATCTTGTATTCGACCACAGGGCCCTATGCGGCTCTCGGCCGGGACGCGGTGGACGGAGCGATGGCGGCCATTGCAGAGGTCAACATGGACAACGCCTCCCGCTTTTCGATCGTCGCCATGATCGATGATCCGGGCGGTCGTGCCGAAGACTACGCCGTTCTCGCAGACGCTGCGATCCGGACGCGCCAGTGTCGCCATATCATCGGCACGATAACGTCCTGGAGCCGCAAGGAGGTTCTTCCCGTTGTCGAACGGCATGGCGCGCTTCTCTGGTATGCCTTTCCCTATGAAGGCTACGAGGCGAGCGACAGCGCCGTCTATCTTGGTGCCTGCCCGAACCAGCATCTGTTGCCCTTGTTCGACCATGTCCTGCCGCGCTACGGGCGGCGGGCCTTTATCGTCGGATCCAACTATATTTGGGGCTGGGAAATCAGCCGCATTGCCCGTGAACGCACGGAATCATTCGGCGGGCAAATTGTCTCGGACCGCTACGTTCCGCTCGGCTCGACCGAGGTTGATCACCTTATCGCCGAGATAAGCCAGAAGAAGCCGGATTTCATCCTGAGCAACCTGGTCGGCCAGTCCGCGAGCGCTTTCATTTCCGCCTATGGCGAATACCGAAAAAACACGACGGGCGCGCCGCCGATCGTCGCCTGCAACATGTCGGAAATCGATCTCGAAGGCCTCCCCACCTTTGCCCGCCACGGACATCTTTCCACCTCGATCTATTTCGATCGACTGGAAACGCCGGAAAATAGGGCATTCAAGGCGCGCATGACGGAGCGACACGGTTCCGAACGACGCATCACCACGCCCTTCCTGTCGGCCTATACGGCGATGTCGATCCTGACACGCGCCATTTCAGACGCGGGCACCGACGCGCCGGACGCGATCTGCAAGATCATAACCGCCCGAAGCTTCGACACGCCGGCCGGGCCTATTCGGATCGACCGGAAAACGCATCATGCAGCGCTGCGGCCGCATTTGGGTCTGTCCGATGAGACGGGCGGCTTCACACTGCTTCAAAGCGCCGAGGAAGCCGTCGTTGCCGATCCTTTTCTCGTGCATGCCGGACAGAGGTCCGATCCACCGGTCGTTCCCGCCACCCTGAAGGTGGTCAAATGACGCGTCGCATTCGGCCGCCCCTTGCAGAATGGCATGCCGTGATCCTGCATCGGGAGCATCCTCTCGTGGACGCACTTCGACGCCAGCTCGAACTCCTGCAGATCCGGGTGACGGTCTGCTGGCCGCATCTCGATGAGGCGCAGGCAACAGCCGACGTCGTTTTCTTCGATGCCGACATGGGACATGACGGACAGTTTCCCTGGCCGCGGGGTCTTGCCCCCATGCCCATCATCGCGCTGATCGGCTCGGAAGCGCCCGGACGGATCGAATGGGCGCTGGACCAGGGCTCCAACGCGCATCTGCTCAAGCCGATCGGGTCGACCGGCGCCTATAGCGCGTTGCTCATCGCGGCACATGCCTATCAGCAGGTTCGTGCCCAGGCCGATGACATCCGCGTGCTGGAGGATCGGCTGCGTCAGCGGCCCATTGTCGTCCGCGCCATTCTGCACCTGCTCCAGAACGAAGGCGGCAACGAGGCTGCGGCGTGGAAGCACCTGCGCTCGGTTGCCATGAATTGGGGCATGACCATCGAAGACGCGGCGGAAGCCATTTGCCGCAACGACAAGCGCACCCGCAGCGGTGCCTGAAAAGAACGAGGAGAGGGATAAAATGGACATCATCGAGGGTTTCGCGCCCTATGGCGACTATCAGACCTGGTATCGGGTGACCGGCGACCTGTCGTCGCCAAAGCCGCCTCTGATCGTTGCACATGGCGGCCCGGGCTGCACGCATGATTATGTCGACAGTTTCAAGGACATTGCCGGGACGGGCCGCGCTGTCATCCATTACGACCAGATCGGAAACGGGCAGTCGACCCATCTTCCGGAAAAAGGCGCAGATTTCTGGACCGTGCCCTTCTTCAAGGCCGAGCTTCACAACCTGATTGATCACCTCGGGATCCGCCAGGCCTACTGCCTGCTCGGACAGTCATGGGGCGGCATGCTCGGCGCGGAATTTGCCGTCGATCAGCCGGAGGGCCTGAAGGCGCTCATCATCGCCAATTCGCCGGCGTCCATGCATACCTGGATTTCGGAGGCCAACCGGCTGCGCCGGGAGTTGCCCGAGGCCGTGCAGGCAACGCTGCTGAAGCACGAGCAGGCGGAAACGACGGACAGCGCGGATTACATGGCGGCGACCGACGTCTTCAACCAGCGACATGTCTGCCGCGTCGTGCCCATGCCGCCGGAGGTCCAGCGCACGTTCGATGCGATTGCAGCGGATCCGACCGTCTACCACACGATGAACGGTCCTAACGAGTTTCATGTCATCGGCACGATGAAAGACTGGTCGATCGTCGGGCGGCTGTCCACCATTGCGGTGCCGACGCTCCTCATTTCCGGCCGGTTCGACGAAGCGACGGAAGCCTGCGTTCAACCCTATGCCGATGAGATCCCCGACGTGCGCTGGACGATTTTCGAACGGTCCAGCCACATGCCGCATGTCGAGGAACGGCAGGAGACGATGGCCGTCGTGAAGGTCTTTCTTGAGGAAAAGGCACCTTGAGATCGACACAGCAACCGACTGCAGGAAACGCCACCGCATCAAACAAGGGAACGACGATCATGACCATGCATCTGAAACAGCTTACCCGACAGGCAGGCGCGATGCTCGCGACGTGCCTCCTCGCCCAAACGGCGCTTGGCGGCGTCGCCGTGGCGCAGGATCGTGCGGCCCTTATGAGCGCGCATCGCGGCGGAACCATTACGCTTGCCGCCGTCTCGGCTGCCGGCACCGTTGATCCGATGATCAACTACACGGCCCAGTTCTGGCAGATTTTCCAGATGACCTATGATGGTCTCGTCAAGTTCAAACAGGCAGGCGGCGCCGAGGGGTTCGAGATCGTGCCCGCACTCGCCGAGGAGGTGCCGAAGCCGACGAACGACGGCAAGACCTATGTCTTCAAGATCCGCAAGGGCATCAAGTTCTCGAACGGCAAGGAGGTCACTCCCTCAGACGTCGTGGCCTCGTTCCAGCGCATCTTCAAGATCAAGGGACCGACGACGGGCAGCTTCTACAACGGCATTGTCGGCGCCGACAAATGCATCGCCGACGCCGCGTCCTGCACGCTTGAAGGCGGCGTGACCGGCGACGACGCGGCCGGTACGGTGACCATCAATCTTGTCGCGCCGGACGCCGAAATCTTTTCGAAGCTTGCTGTCCCGCACGCCTCGATCGTGCCGGCCGATACGCCTCTTACCGATGCCGGCACGACGCCGATCCCGGGCACTGGGGCCTATATGATCGCCAGCTACGACCCAAATTCGGAAATGGTGCTGAAACGTAACCCCTCTTTCAAGGAATGGAGCGTCGATGCCCAGCCGGACGGCTATGCCGACGAGGTCGTCTACAAGTTCGGCCTGACCGAGGAAGCGGCGATCAACGCCATTATCAATGGCCAGATCGACTGGATGTTCGACACGCCGCCTTCCGATCGCCTGCCCGAAATCGGTGCGAAATATGCCAGCCAGGTCCATATCGATCCTCTGGCTGCGTTCTGGTACGCGCCGATGAACACCAACCTTGCGCCTTTCGACAATGTGAAGGTTCGCCAGGCGGTCAACTATGCGCTGGACCGCGATGCGCTGGTCGGCCTTTTCGGCGGCGACGTTCTCGGCCAGCCGGTCTGCCAGATCCTGCCGCCGGATTTCCCGGGCCACGTCGACAGCTGCCTCTATACGAAGTCGCCGGGCGAAACCTGGTCCGAACCGGACATGGAGAAGGCGCAGGCGCTGGTGGACGAGAGTGGAACCAAAGGCCAGAAGGTCACGGTGATCGCCGAGGACAATGCCGTCGCGCGGGGCATTGGCACCTATATCGCCAGCGTCCTGACCGAACTCGGCTACGACGCCTCGATGAAGGCGATCTCGCCGAACATCCAGTTCACCTATATCCAGAACACCAACAACAACGTCCAGATCAGCGTCAGCCAGTGGTACCAGGACTATCCGGCTGCCTCCAACTTCCTGAATGTGCTGCTGTCCTGCAGTTCGTTCAACAAGGGGTCTGATGCCTCTATCAACATTGCCGGCTACTGCAACAAGGAGCTGGACGCCAGGATGAAGCAGGCCATGACCAAGGCGCTCACCGATCAGGACGCCGCAAACGCCATCTGGGCCGACGTGGACAAAGGGTTCATGGAACAGGCGCCCATTGCCCCGCTCTTTACGCCGAAGAGCGTGAACTTCACCTCCGCCCGCCTTGGGAACTACGTCTTCAACAAGCAGAACCGCTGGATCATTTCTCACTCCTGGGTGAAGTAATTCCTGCCACTGAACCAGCCAATGCCGGTGGCATGGGCGTATTCTTCCCATGCCACCGGAAATTCCCGCCAAGATCGCGCGGTTCCCGGCCGCCAGACGCCTGCAGGACATGTCATGAGCATCTCGTCCGACATCGCTTCCACAGAAGCTTACGTTCCCGATGTGCCGACCCTTGATCTCGAGGAAGACGCCGTCCGGGGATCGGGGGCAGGGCCCTGGCGCCGGGCCTGGCTGCTCATGCGGCGCGACAAGCCGACGATCATCGCGGCCGTCGTGCTCATTCTTGTGGTCCTTTCCAGTCTGTCGGCACCGCTTTATGCCGAATATGTTGCCGCGAGCGACCCGTTCCGCTCAAACCTCTCCGCCCGCATCACGATCGATGGCAAGCGGGTCAAGGTGATGCAGGCGTCCACGGAGGGGCTCGGTCTCGGCGTTACCCCGATCGGCCCGACCTACGGGACGCAGTACTTCCTCGGAGCGGATACCCAAGGGCGCGACGTCGCCGCCCGGCTTCTTTACGGCGGGCGAAACTCGCTTCTGATCGCCACGTCCGCGACCGCCATCTGTCTCGTGCTGGCTGCGATCATCGGCATCACCGCGGGCTTCTTCGGCGGCATCACCGACCAGATCCTCTCGCGCATCCTCGACATCCTCTGGGCTTTCCCGGTCTATCTTCTCGCGATATCGCTCTCCATCGTGCTCCTGTCGCACGGCATCGTCATCGGGCCGCTTGAGATCACGGGAGACAGCCTGTTGCTGCCCATCGTCATCATCGGCATCATCTATGTTCCCTATGTCGCGCGCCCCGTCCGCGGTCGGGTGATGGCGTTGAAGCGGAGCGAGTTCGTGCTGGCGGCCACCGGTCTCGGTATTCCCGCCTGGCGCATTCTCGTGAACGACATCCTGCCCAACGTGTCCACGATGCTCATCGTCTTCGTGCCACTGATGATGGCGCTCAACATCATCACGGAGTCCTCGCTTTCCTTCCTGTCGATCGGCGTGCAGGCGCCGGATGCGAGCTGGGGCACGATCATTCAGGACGGGCAAACGCTGCTCTACACCCGCCCCGCGGTCGCGCTGGCCCCGGGCATCGCCATCGCATTGACCGTTCTGTCGCTGAACGTGCTCGGCGACAGCATCCGCGATGCGCTCGACCCGCGCACGAAACTGGCCTGAGAGGGACGCCCATGTTCTTTGCCGTTCTCCAGCGCCTCGGCCAGATGCTTTTCGTCATGATCGGCATCTCCGCCCTCGTTTTCCTGATCTTCTTTGCCACGCCGGGTTCGGATCCGGCTGCGCGCCTCGCCGGGCGCAATGCCTCGCCGGAAACGGTAGAGGCGATCCGGAAGGATTTCGGCTTCGATCGGCCGCTGCCCGTCCAGTATGTCATCATGATGAACCGGCTGTTCGTCACGCAGGACCTCACATCCTTCGTCAATCGCGGGCTGCGCATCGTGCCGGCCGTTGCGCAAGCCGCTCCGGTCACGCTCTCGCTGGTGGCCGGCGCTGCGGTGCTCTGGGTGGTCGGCGGCATTCTCGTGGGCGTGGTGGCAGCCCTCGCGCGCGACACGCTGCTCGACCGCGGTCTGATGGTGCTTGCGCTCATCGGCGTGTCCATGCCGGTCTACTGGCTGGGAGAGGTCATGAATCTCGTTACCCAGAGCCGGTTTCACGATACGATCCTGTTTTCCTGGGTTCCCTCTCTCGGCTACAAGCCGCTGCTCACCGATCCCTGGGGCTGGTTCAAGACACTGCTCATCCCCTGGTTCACGCTTGCCGCTCTCTACATCGGCATCTATGGACGGGTCCTGCGCGCCAATCTGGTAGAGGCCTATCAGGAGGACTTCATCCGCACCGCGCGTGCCAAGGGGCTGAGCCCTGCGCGCGTGATGGTCCGTCACGCGCTACGCACCTCACTGATCCCCTTCGTCACCATGTTCGGCCTGGATTTCGGCGTGCTTGTTGGCGGCTCGGCCTTGCTGACCGAAGTCGTGTTCGGCTTGAACGGCGTCGGGCGGCTGACCTACCAGGCGCTGCTCAACCTCGATCTGCCCATGGTCCTTGGTACCGTCATGTATGCCTCGTTCTTCGTGGTTCTGGCCAATGCGCTCGTCGATGTCGTCTACGTCCTCATCGATCCGCGTGTGCGGGAAAGCTGAAGCCATGACCTTTGTGGAAAAACCCATCCTCCTTGACGTCAACGGCCTTACGGTCGCCTTCGCCACCGACCGCGGGCCGGTCACGGCGGTGCGCGATGTCTCTTTCTCCGTGCGGGAAGGCGAAATCCTGTCGATCGTCGGCGAGTCCGGCTCCGGCAAGTCGGTAACGTTGCTGTCGCTGCTCGGGCTCCACGACCGCAAGACCACGCGGGTCAACGGTATGGTGTCCTTCCGTGGACGCGGCATTCTCGATCTGAGCCCCGGCGAACTGCGCAGCATCCGCGGCCGGGAAATCGGTCTCATCTCGCAGGATCCCATGACGGCGCTGACGCCGGTTTATACGATCGGCTGGCAGATCGCAGAGCAGATCCGTGCTCACGAGAGGATCTCTGCCAGGGCGGCTAGAAAACGCGCTGTCGAGCTTCTGGGCGAGGTGGGCCTGTCCAACCCGCAGGAAGCCGTGGACCGGTATCCCCATCAGCTCTCCGGCGGCATGCGCCAGCGCGCCGTCATTGCCATGGCGCTTTCCTGTAATCCCGCGCTTCTGGTAGCGGACGAGCCCACCACGGCGCTCGACGTGACCGTGCAGGCGCAGGTTCTCGATCTGCTGCTGCGTCTGCGCAAGGATTTCGGCTCCGCCATCATTCTGATCACGCACGACATGGGCGTCGTCTCCGAAGTGGCCGACCGCGTTGCCGTGATGTATGCAGGACGCATCGTCGAGCGGGGCGAGACCGAAGCGATGTTCGAAAGCCCGCTCCACCCCTATAGCTGGGGCCTGATGGGCTCGATCCCGCCTCTGGCCGGTCCGCGTCTCGCCCGGCTGAAGTCCATTCCGGGCATGCCGCCGACGCCCGACAGGATCGGGGAGGGGTGCGGTTTTGCGCCGCGCTGCGCTTTTGCCCGGGCCGCCTGTCTGGAGCGCCCGCCATTGCGCAAGATCGGCACGCAGGCCGCTTTGTGCGTCCTGGAGGAGCCGGAGCGTGCAGCACTCCGCCGCACCGTCCTGTCTGCCGAGGAACTTGCATGATGCCGCCCGACCTTTCGAAACCCGCGTCCGCAGCTTCGGAAGCCGCCTCTGCATCGGACACTCCGCTGATGTCGGCACGGTCGCTCGTCAAGACCTTCACCGTCGGGCGAACCCTCAGGCCCGGCTCGGGCCGGACGCTCCACGCTGTCGATGCGATCAGTCTCGATGTTTTTCCGGCAGAGACGCTGGGTCTCGTCGGCGAATCCGGCAGCGGAAAATCCACGCTCGGCCGCTGCCTCACGCGCCTCTACGACATTGATGGGGGCACGCTGACTTTTGAAGGTGTCGACATCACAAGGGCGGATGCACGCGCGCTGAAGCCGATGCGCCGCAACGTCCAGATGATCTTCCAGGATCCCTCGGCATCGCTCAATCCTCGTCGCCGTGTGCGCGACGTGCTGGCCGAAGTGCTGAAGGTTCACAGAATCCGAGAAGGCGCCGGCATCGAACAACGTCTCTTGGAACTCATGGACCTCGTTGGCCTGCGCCGAGAATATCTCGATCGATATCCCCACGAATTTTCCGGCGGCCAGCGCCAGCGTATCGGCATTGCCCGGGCGCTGGCGGTGGAGCCGAAGCTGATCGTCGCCGATGAACCGGTCTCGGCGCTCGATGTCTCGGTACAGGCCCAGATCGTCAATCTGTTCAGCGACCTTCGTGAAAGGCTCGATCTTACCTACGTCTTCATTGCCCATGACCTCGCCGTCGTCCGCCAGGTCTCGAGCCGCGTTGCGGTCATGTATCTCGGCTCCATTGTCGAGACGGGCGAGACCGATGCGCTCTACGCGCGTCCGAGCCACCCGTACACGCAGGCTTTGCTCTCGGCCATTCCTCAACCGCACAATCGCGGCAGTCGCGAACGCATCCTGCTCTCGGGCGAAATCCCAAGTCCTCTCGATCCGCCGACCGGCTGCAAGTTCTCGACACGTTGCCCGCAGGCTCAGGATATCTGCCGGCAGGTCCGCCCGGTGCTCGCGGCCCTCTCCACCGAGCGTCAGGTCGCGTGTCATTTTCCGCTCGGCTAATGCATGTCGCCTGAAAGTGTGCAGCGGTTTCGGGAAACGACATGCATCACAACAAGACCTGAAAGCGCGTTGTGGACCCTTTTCACGCATCGCGCTTTAGGCATCTGCCGTTGACGTGACGGCTGGTCCTGAAGCGGAGAGATCGGTCTGCGTCAGGCTACCAGAGCTTGGTGTGCCGGTTGACGTCCTTGTAGAGCAGATAGCGGAAACGTCCGGGACCGCCGGCATAGCAGGCCTGCGGGCAGAAGGCACGCAGCCACATGTAGTCACCGGCCTCCACCTCGACCCAATCCTCGTTCAACCGATACACCGCCCGGCCTTCGAGGACGTAGAGCCCATGTTCCATCACGTGTGTCTCGAGGAAGGGAATGACGGCGCCCGGCTCGAAGGTGACGATGTTGAGGTGCATGTCGTAGCGGACGTCTTCCGGGTCGAGAAAGCGTGTCGTCGCCCATCGGCCGTCGGTATCTGGCATGGCGCTGATCGCGCAATCGTTCTCATGGGTAAAGACGGCAGGTGGCGCTTCGAGCCCATCGACCACCTCGAACGCCTTGCGCACCCAGTGGAATTTTGCGGGCACATCACCCGTGTTCTTCAGCGTCCAGGCACGACCGGCAGGAAGATAGGCAAAGGAGCCTGTCCGCAGCGCCTTTTCCTCGCCCTCGAAGGTCATGACCATCTCTCCATCCACCACGAAGATGGCGGCGGAAGCGCGCGTATCGGGCTCCGGCCTTTCGCTGCCGCCGCCGGGCGCCACCTCCATGATGTATTGCGAGAAGGTTTCGGAAAAGCCGGTCAGGGGACGCGAGATGATCCAAGCCCGTGTTCCCGTCCAGTGTGGCAGAACGCTGGTGACGATGTCGCGCATGACGCTACCGGGGATGACCGCATAGGCAGTGGTGAACACCGCCTTGCTGGAGAGGAGTTCGCTTTGGCCCGGCAGGCCACCCATGTTGGAAAAGAGACGCGTATTCTTCATCGGCTTGCTGGTATCCGTCTGATTGTGACAGCGATACCTTAGAGCGGTCCGGCCGGGAAAGAGAGACTTTTCTTCACCGTTACCGGTCGGGTTTTCAGGACAGGCCTCGGGTCAGTTCCGTGTCCAGGCTGAGGATGAACTTCCAGAGCAGTTGAAGATCGAAATGATCGCCATGCTGCAGCATCCAGGACAGCGCCATAGCGGACGACCACGGCTTCTTGTAGGGCCGGACCGAGGTCACGGCTTCGTAGACGTCGCAGATCGTGCTCATCCGGACGTAGACCGAAAGGTCGGCGGCGGGCACGCCATCCGGATACCCCTTGCCGTTCATGCGCTCATGATGGTGGCGACAGATATCGAGCACGACGCCGGGCAGGTTGCCTTGCCGCTTGAGAATATCGTGGCCGACGGCCGGGTGCTGCATGATGACGTCGCGCTCCTCCGCCGTAAGGGCGCTGTTCTTGTTCAGGATCGCGGTCGGGATCGCCAGCTTGCCGATATCGTGCACGAGACCCGCAAAGCCAAGCACCCTTACGAGCGGTTCCTCGAACTGCAGGTGCCGCGCAAAATGGACGAGGAGCGCCGAGACGGCGACGGAATGGACAAATGTGACCTTGTCCTTGGACTTCAGCCGGGTGATGTCGAGCAGGATGGCAGGGCTGTCGCCAATCTGGTTGGAAATGTCACCGACGATCCTGGAGACGCTCTCAATGCTGATCGGCTCGCCGCTGCGGCTCCGATCGAACGTGCCTTCGAGACGCTTGACCGAGGCCTGGACGACCTTGGCGGTTGCTTTGCGTTCCTCCTCGAGGGATCGCTTCCGCGGCGCAGTGCTTCGCGACAGTCCGCTGCCGGGGGTACGACTGGCGCCATCAACGTCAACGCCCTTGGCAAGGTTGATGTAGATACCGGTGATCCGGCTGTTCCTGATAAGGTCGACCTCGCTATCGGTGGTCAAAAGGAAGCGGCGTTGGCCGATCGGGTTATCCTGCCAGGATCCCTCGAGCGACTCGATGAACATGCCGATCCGAGCCTCGTGCCTCTCGATACGTTTCACCATGCCGCTGTTCCTCACCGCCTCCCTGCACATGCCTCTCCTCGACAATGCACCGGCAAGCAAGCAAATGCTGTCTTTCTGCCCGCACGTGCCGGGACCACACGTTCTTATAGCCAAACATTTTTAAGACATTACTAAGCCGAAAATAGAACCTCTGGTTTTATTCTATTTTCGTATTGTAAAAAAACAAAAAAAGACGGCGGACAGTGAATAGTGAGGGTTTGCTCTTCAAGGTTGTTATAGCAGCGACTGGTTCTTATAAATTGCCGCTTTCCATCCTGATGAGCAGGACATCTTACAATCCTCCGACCATTCCGTCAGGGACGAAAGACATCGACCGGCTCTGGCGATGATTCGCTCTGTCGAGCATGGTTTCGCCGTGCTCGGCCTTCAGGCCTTCTATGGGCTCTGCTCAGCGCGGTGCGCTTGGCAGCGGCGGACGTACCGAGGGGCGAATGCGGGGATAGCCGAATTCGGGATCGCGAGCGGAAAGCGCCTTGTGCAAATGCACCATCAACCCGGCTGCAAAGAGCGGGGTGAGAAGGTTGAGAACCGGAACCGCGAGGAAGGCAGCCAACAGAAGGCCCGCCATGAAGATCGTCGTGCGATGTTTGGCGCGAAAAGCCCGGGCTTCCTCGGGCGGCCGAAACCGCATGGCGGCGAACTCGAAGAACTCCCGCCCGAGCAGGTAGCCGTTGACGAGGAAGAAAGCGACGAGGTTGATGCCGGGTACCAGCAGCAGGAACAGTGCAATCACGTTGCCGACGATCACGACACCGAGAAATTTCAGCGTCCCGCGAATGGCTTCTCCCATCGGCAGGGACCGGCCGGCAGGCTCATTCGGATAATCCCGGGTTTCGATGACGTCGGCAACGTCATCGAGGAACAGTCCGGCGATCAGCGCCGTCACGGGGGCGAGCAGCAAGGCAAGCCCGAGCGCCAGCCCGATGCTGGCGAGGATGATGAGAATGAACGTGAGCCAACCGGCCCATTCCGGCGTGCCCGGGAGCATCTCTGTAACGAGCGGAGCGACGAAATAGACGAAGCTCTCGCGAAGGCCCAGCCAGAGCAGCACGAGAGCAAGGATGGTGAGGCCCAGCGTTTTCCAGAACGCAGCGCGCGTCTCCGGCGCAAAAAGATTGGCCAACGACAGGCGGGCAGCGTGAAAGATCATCCGGCGGCTCCAGGTACACGCGCATGCTGCAGCGCAACAGATGATGTAGAGTGCCTTGCCGGTGGCCGCAAGGCGCTCGCGGTTAAGACCGTCTGCCGGACGACCCGTGGTGCAGAAATCGCACCGGCCGATTTTGGTTTTCGCGAGAATGCAGTAGGAGAGGTCAGCCATGTCGTCGGAGCGAGCCATGAACGATATCAGGACGGATCTCTCTGTCGCCAGCCTTGCGGTTCTTCTCCAGAGCGGCGCTCTCGATCCGATCGCGTTGACGGAAGCGGTCCTCGATCGGATCGCTTCGGCCGATCCGGCAATTTTCACCGAGGTTCTCGGCCAGCGTGCGCTGAAGGAAGCCGGGGCGGCCCGTCTGCGGCTCCGGGCCGGCCGCTCGCTTGGTCTTCTCGATGGCGTGCCGGTCGCCTGGAAAGATCTGTTCGATACCGAAGGTGCCGTCACACGGGCAGGCTCGATCGTCCTCGATCATGGACCGGCACCTAAGGATGCGGCCGTCGTCGCGGCGCTTGCCGCCGCCGGCATGGTAAGCGTCGGGCGGACCAATCTGAGCGAGTTCGCGTTTTCCGGGCTCGGAATCAATCCACATTACGGCACGCCGGCCAATGCGGCCTCGACGGATGTGCCGCGTATTCCCGGCGGCTCCTCCTCCGGCTCGGCTGTCGCCGTGGCCTCAGGCCTCGTGCCGGTTGCGATCGGGACCGACACCGGCGGTTCGATCCGCATTCCCGCAGCCCTCAACGGGATCGTCGGCTATAAGGCGACACGCGACCGGTATGCCATGAAGGGCGTGTTCCCGCTGGCCGCGAGCCTCGACTCGCTCGGCCCTCTCTGCCGGACGGTGCAGGACGCCGTCTGGGTGGACGCCGCCATGCGCGGTCTCGTCCATCCGGAGATCGACCGCGGAGAGGTAGAAGGGCTGACGCTCGTGGTGCCCCGGACGGTTATGTTCGACGGTGCAGAGCCCGCCGTGGTCGAAGCCTTCGAGGCGGCGCTCGCGCGTCTGGCGGATGCCGGAGTTTCCATCGAGCATCGGGCAGTGCCGCTTTTTGCCGAGGTCTTCGAACTGTCTGCCCGCCATGGCGCCCTTGTGACAGCCGAGGCTTTTGCGCTTCATCGCGAGCGGCTTGCCGGCCCGGATGCGGCGCGGATGGACCCAAGGGTCGTGGTGCGCACGCGCATGGGCGAGAAGACCGGCATGGTCGACTATCTCGCCCTCACCGCCGCCCGCCGCGACATGATTGCCGCGTTTTCCGCCATGCTCGGCCCACGCGCGTTGCTTGCCCATCCGACCCTGCCCCATGTCGCCCCGCCCATCGCGCCGCTCCTGACGGATGACGCGCTGTTCGTGGACACAAACTTCCGCACGCTGCGCAACACGCTGGTCGGCAATTTCCTCGACGGCTGCGGTATCTCCATCCCGTGTGGGACGGGGGACGCCGGGATGCCGGTCGGATTCCTCCTTTCGGGGCCGCAGGGCGAGGACCGCAGGCTCCTGTCCGCGGCCCTCGCGGCCGAACCCATCATCCGGGGTGACATATGATTGTCTGTTTCGATATTGGCGGTTCGGCCATCAAGGGTGCGGTTGCTACAGCGCCGCAGGACATTCGCCCCTTGGCCCGTCGGCCGACGCCCCTGCAGGATTTCGATGCCTTCGTGCGCGTGCTGGAGGATGCCTTCACGGAAGCCGGCTTCCGGCCCTCGCGGATCGCCTTGTCGATTGCAGGCGTGGTCGATCCGGACACTCAGGCAATCACGGTCGCCAATATTCCTTGCCTGGACCAGCGGCCGCTAGCGCGTGACCTCGGGGACCGCCTCCGGATGCCGGTGCTGATCGCCAATGATGCGGATTGCTTTGCGCTCGCCGAAGCCGGCCTCGGGGCCGGGCGTGGGCATCGCGTCGTCTTTGGCATCATCCTCGGCACCGGCGTTGGCGGCGGTCTCGTCGCGGACGGGCGTCTGATCAACGGCCAGGGCGGCTTTGCCGGCGAATGGGGCCATGGCCCGGCCGTTGCCGCCACGGCCGGGAGCCCGCCTGTTGCCATTCCCGCCTTTGCCTGCGGCTGCGGCCAGAGCGGCTGCGTCGATACGATCGGCGCTGCCCGTGGCATGGAGCGCCTTCACAAGGTGCTGCACCAGGAGACGCTGCCGAGCCAGGACATCACCGCGCGCTGGCAGGCCGGGGATCCGGACGCCGCACGGACCATCGAGGTTCTGGTCGATCTTGTCTCGTCTCCCCTCGCGCTTGCGATCAACATCACCGGTGCGACCATCGTGCCGGTCGGCGGCGGGCTGTCGGGCGTCACGCCGCTTGTCGAGGCGATCGACCGGACCGTCCGCAGCCGCATTCTGCGCAGGTTCGATCGTCCTCTGGTCGTGCCGGGAGAATGCCGGATCGAACCCGGCCTGATCGGTGCCGCCCTTCTCGCTCTTGATGGAGGACCTCGATGAGCTCCATCCTGCTTGAGGTCTGCGTCGATGATGCAGCGGGCCTTCTGGCCGCTGTCGAGGGCGGTGCCGACCGGGTCGAGCTCTGCTCCGCTTTGTCGCTGGGCGGTCTGACGCCGTCGGTCGGCCTCATGCAACTGGCGGCTCGCATGGCCGTGCCGGTCTATGCGATGATCCGTCCCCGCGCCGGCGACTTCGTCTTCGATGAAACCGAAATCGCCCTGATGGAGGCGGAAATCGACGCCGCGCGGCAGGCGGGTCTGGCGGGCGTCGTTCTCGGCGCAAGCCTTGGCGACCGCAGCCTCGACTCTGCCAGCCTTGCCCGTCTTGCGCAGCATGCCGATGGCATGGGACGAACGCTCCACCGGGCCTTCGACCTCGTCCCCGATCGGGCAGCAGCCCTGGAGACGGCCGTCGATCTCGGCTTTGAGCGGATCCTTACCTCGGGCGGCGAGACGACGGCGGCGAAGGGGATCGCGGCGATCGCCGATCTCGTCGGCCAAGCGCGCGGGCGCCTGTCGATCATGCCGGGCTCCGGTGTCTCGTTGACGAATATCGGGCCGCTGCTGGCCACCGGCGTCCTGGAGGTTCACGCCTCCTGTTCCGCTCCCGTGCCGACCGCCGATCGCGGCCTGGTCGAGCTCGGCTTCGCCCCGGAAACCGTGCGCCGAACCAGTGCCCCCGTTGTCCGGGCGCTGAAAGCCGCGCTCTGACACCCCGTCGGTAGCTGACGGCTGTCAGGCCGAAAACACCGCATGACCATCGATATAGGTCGCGACCATGTCGAGATCCTCCGTCAGGAGAACGAAGTCCGCATCGAGCCCGGGCAGCAGCCGGCCCTTGGTGGCGGACAGGCCGATGGCGTCTGCCGGATAGGCGGATGCCATCCGGATCGCCTCGCCGAGCGGCACGTCGAGCGTTCGGTGCACGAAACGCACGGAAGACAGCATGTCGATGTCGGCCCCTGCCAGTGTCCCGTCGGCGAGCGTCAGCCGTCCCTCTCGGCGAAAGATCTGCCGCCCGTTCAGCTGAAATCCGGTCTGGTCGGAGCCGATGGTCGACATTGCGTCGGTGACGAGGAAGATACGACCTGGCCCGACCTTAGCCCGCAGCGCGATGCCCATGGAGACCGGATCGACGTGAAACCCATCGGCGATGATCCCGGCATGGAGCGTCCCGAGATCGAGCGCTGCACCGACGCAACCGGGCTCGCGATGCCCGAGCGGGCTCATCGCGTTGAAGAGATGGGTGACCGTGCGGGCCCCGGCCAGCGCATAGGTCGCTACCGTCTCGTAGTCGGCCGCTGTATGGCCGAGGCTGACGGTAATGCCCGCCTTGCTCATGGCGGCAACCTGTTCGAGCGTCACATTCTCGGGCGCCACCGTGACCATGACGGCATCGAACAGCGAGGCGCAGGCCAGAACGACGTGAAGATCATCGGCTTCCATCGGCCGGATCAGGGCGGCGTCGTGAACGCCCTTGCGTGCGACAGACAAATGCGGGCCTTCGAGATGAAGGCCGATGAAGCCTGGGACGCGCTCGGCCCGTGCCTCCCGTGCCGCCGATATCGCATGGCTGCGCACGTCCGGCGTATCGGTGATCAGCGTCGGCAGAAGAGCGGTCGTGCCGAAACGTGCATGCGCGGCGCACATCGTGCGGATCACTTCGAGGCTGGGTGCGTCGTTGAGCAGAGCCCCGCCGCCGCCGTTGACCTGGAGGTCGATGAAGCCGGGCACCAGAAGATGGCCCTTGGCGGAAACCGTTTTCAGTCCCTCCGGCAGCGTCTCCGGTGCGACGATGCCGGTGATGACGCCGTCACCGACAAGGAGAGCCTGTCCGGCATGCCAGTCCTGCCCGTCGAAGATCCGGGCCCCGGTAACGGCGAAGGCCGTGTCGTCGCGCTGTGCGTTCATCGCGTTTCCGTCACTTTCTTCAGCGCTGCCGGCTGATCGGGGTTGAAGCCCTTGGCGCGCGACCATGCTTCCACGAAGCCGTAGAAGGGAAGAATAAGGCAGAGCGCGTCGGTCAGCGGATGCCCCGTGGCAACGAAGGGCAGCGGCGCGGCACGGCCATGGGCATCGGCGGTCAGAAAGGCCCGTGCGCCCTTGGCGGCGAGATCGTCGAGAATGTCGCTGACGGAGGTTTCGGCCGCGTCGCGTGCGGCCAGACCGAGAACCGGAAAGCGCTTCTCTACGAGCGCGACCGGCCCGTGCAGCACCTCCGCGGCGGAATAGGCTTCGGCATGCAGGCCGGACGTTTCCTTGAACTTCAAGGCGGCTTCGCTGGCGATGGCGAGCGCTGGCCCGCGACCAAGCACATAGAGTGAATCCGACGTGCCGATCCCGTCGAAGAGGGCGCTCCAGTCGAGCGTCACCGCGCGTGCGAGATGCGTGGGCAGATCACGCACAGCATGTTCGAGCGCTGCATCCTTCGTCCAGGCCGCTAGCACGGCGAGACCGGCGATGATCGAGTTCACATAGGATTTCGTTGCGGCAACCGCGATCTCGGGGCCGGCCATGATGTGCACGGGATGGGTGCTCGCTTCGGCGATCGGCGACGGCAGTGTGTTGGTCAGCGCAATGGTCACGGCGCCGGCCCTGGTCGCAGCCTCGGCCATGGCGACGATGTCGGGGCTCTTGCCGGACTGGGAGATGGCGATCGAACCGGCGCCTGAAAGCGCCATTTTCGCGCCGTAGATCGAAGCGAGCGATGGGCCGAGAGAGGCGACGGGGCGTCCCGTTGTCAGCTCGATGGCATATTTCAGGAACAAGGCGGCATGGTCGGACGAGCCTCGGGCGATGGTCACGAGGAAAGCCGGATCATGTGCTGCAAGCGCGGCGCCTGCGGCATCGAGAGCACCGCGGGACCGGTCGAGGAGACGGGCGGCTGCTTCCGGGATCTCGTTGATCTCACGGCGCATATGGGTCTGGTCGGTCGTCATGTGGCATGTCCTTCAAGGCCCTTCTGTTCGAGAGCCATTTGCGTGTCGCCGCTTACGCGTCGGAAAGGCTGAGTTCAGCCACGAAATCATAGGCATCGCCGCGATAGAGCGAGCGGGTGAACTCCACCACGCGGCCGGATGCAAGATAGGAGATACGCTCGATCGACAGGCTCGCCGACCCGCTGGCGACGCCCAGCATCGCGGCGTCCGGATCCTTCAGCCCACAGGCCGAGATTCGCTGCACCGCGCGCACCGGCCGTGCGCGCGACTTGTCGAGCTCGGCATAGAGAGAGGTCGTGACCTGCGTCGGATCGGGCAGGAATTCCGCCGAGATGCTGGCCCGCTCGATAGCCAGTGGCATGTCGTCGGCGATCCGCAGCCGCCCGAGCCGTGCGACAAGCGCGTCGGCCGGCAGGCCGAGCGTCATCATCTCGTCCGGCGAGGCTGCAAAAAGTCCTCGCTCGATCCACTGAGCGCGCGTGGTCAGGCCGCGGCGCGCCATATCCTCGGTAAAGGAGGTCAGGCGGGACAGGGATTGCTGGACGCGGGCCAGCGGCTTGACGACGAAGGTTCCCGAGCCATGACGCCGCACGAGAAGTCCGTCGCGCACGAGATCATCCACCGCTTTTCGCACTGTGACGCGACTGATGCGGGCATATTCGGCAAGGTCGCGCTCCGGCGGCAGCGCATCGCCGTGGTTGAGCCGACCCGTCTGGATCGCGTCTTCGAGAGACTGGCGCAGCTTCAGATACAAGGGGCCGGCACCCGCGCCCTGGAGGCCCTCGAGCGGCAGGAGATGCGCCAGATGATCGCTCATTGCACCGCCTCCGCCTGGTTGGAACATGTTGCCGTGAAAACGCCTTGAACCGCCAAAGCCACAGCCCCGGTCAGCGCGTCGGCAAGCGGTTCGGCGAAGACGTTGTCGCCCCGCTCGGCCAGCCAGGGCCTGTAAAGGGGCGCGAGGCCACCAACGAGGCAAAGGGTTGTGACACCGCGCGCAATGATGGCGTCAAGCGTCTGGTCGATCCGGTACGCAGCGGCGCGGATGAGATCGATCGCGACAGGATCGTGTGCCGCGGCGGCTGAAAAGATGCTCGGCGCATAGCGACCGTAATCGGCCGGGCGCGCGCCGTGGGCAAAGGCGATGATAGCCTCGGGCGAATGGCCGAATTCCGCAAGTACCGCCTCGGTCAGAGGCGAGGAGGGCTGGATGCCGTCATGGGCAAGCAGCACCTCCTGAAGAAGGCCTTGCCCCAGCCGTGCCCCGCTGCCGAGATCGCCCACCTTGAAGCCGTGGCCGCCCAGCATGGAGATCGTGCCGGCCTGTCGCATGCAATAGACGGTGCCTGTCCCGAGGCTCGCCACGGCGCCGTCGCGATCGCCGAGTGCGCCTTGCAGCGCGATCACGACGTCGGATACGATGTCCGCCTTGGCAAAGGGGAGACGCGCGGCGATAAAGGAAACGGCGTCAGCGACATTGTTGCCGGCAAGACCGAGAACGGCATAAGCCGAGGAAATGTCGGACAGCGGAAGTCCGGCCTCTTTGAAAGCCGCTTCTGTTGCCTGTCGGATATGGACAAGTGCGGTTTCGGGATCGGTGAGAATATTGGCAGCACCGCTGATGCCACGGCCGAGAAGACGGCCGTCCGCATCGGCCACTGCTGCCCGGCACCGCGTACCCCCACCATCGATTCCAACACGATAAAGACCCATGGATGACCTCCGGCTTGATAATACCAAAAAAGGACCATTTACCAAGGCGAAATTCAATAAAATTCGGAGGATGAAGTTTCCGATATGAAAGCAGCTAGATAGACGTGAGATGCGGGCTCTAGAATCTTCACCGTCAGCCAGATCCTTGATTATCTCGCGCGTATTGGTATTCATTTGGACTGTAAGGCGAGAGGTTCATATGGCGGACAGGACGGAAGAGAGGCACGGGCAAGCGCGGGATCTCGATACACGGGATTCTTTCGCGATCCTGAAGCTCCTGGCAGAGGGGCAGCAGGCCGCCGCGCGGGCGGTCGATGCCGCTTTCGAGCCGCTGGCACGGGCCGCCTCTCTTGCGACAGAGGCGCTGCGAAGCGGGGGCCGCCTCGTCTATGCCGGGGCCGGCAGTTCCGGCCTGATGGCCATGGTCGATGCGCTCGAACTGCCCGGCACCTATGGTCTTGCGCAGCAATCCGTCGTCGTCCTCCTGGCGGGCGGTGCGGCCAGCCTCGCCGATCTCGCAGGCGGCTACGAGGATGATCGGGCCCTTGGCGCGTACGATACCGAGCAGGCGGGGGTCGGCCCGGGAGATTGCATCGTGATCGTTTCCGCCAGCGGCACGACGCCCTACGCGCTCGGTTGCGCGGAAGCGGCGCACGCGCGCGGCGCCAGCGTCGTTGCCATCGCCAACAACGCCGGTGCACCCCTTTTCGAGAGCGCCGATGTCGCCGTGCTCCTGGCAACGCCACCCGAAGTGGTTTCCGGGTCGACGCGCATGGGCGCGGGAACGGCGCAGAAGATCGCGCTCAACATGATCTCCACGCTCGTCGGTATCGGGCTCGGCCATGTCCATGACGGTCACATGGTCAATCTGCGGCCCGACAACGCGAAGTTGCGTCAGCGCGCCGCCCGTATGGTGGCGGAGATCGCCGGTGTCGATCTCGTCGAAGCCGAGCGCCGTCTGGAAGCCGCCGGCGGCTCCGTCAAGATCGCCGTTCTTCTGGCGTCGGGCGTGGCGGACCGTGGGGCAGCACAGGCGCGGCTTGACCGGGTGGGACAGAGCTTGCGCCGTGCGCTGGCTCTTGGCGAACACGGCGAAACGAGCTAGCGTCGAACGGCTCCAAACACAGCAGCGATCTCTCATTTCGATCAGCGAAAGGTGCCGTTCGTGACCCTCGCCAGCCTTCTTGCCTATGCCGCCGCCCTTTTCATTGCCGCTGCCATCCCCGGGCCCGGCATGACGGCGATCGTTGCGCGCGCGCTCGGCTCCGGCTTTCGCGATACGTTTTTCATGGGCCTCGGTCTCGTGCTGGGAGACCTCGTCTACCTTACGGGTGTCGTGCTCGGTCTTGCCTATGTTGCGCAGACCTTCACCACCGCCTTCCTCGTCATCAAGGTCATCGGCGCCCTTTATCTCGGCTTTATCGCCTGGAAGCTCTGGACGTCGGGTTTGATGGCGCAGGATCTGCAGGAGAACCGGGTCCGCACGTCCCCGGGCCTTGCGTTCCTCTCAGGGCTTCTGGTTACGCTCGGCAATCCGAAAACAATGCTCTTCTACGTCGCGCTGGTGCCGACACTGATCGATCTCGCCGCCATCGGTCCGCGCGACTACATCCTTCTTGTGCTGACCACCTTCGTGATTCTGCTGTCGGTGCTGATCCCCTACATCGTGCTCGCCTCGCGGGCGCGCCAGTTCCTGCGCCGACCGAAGGCGCTGATGATCCTCAATCGGGGGGCGGCGAGCATGCTGGGTGCGACGGCCGCCTATATCGCGTTGCGAACGGCCTGAACGCCGCTTTGCGGCGGCAACGGATGCGCACCTGTCCGTCGACGCCTGCGCAAGCATCGTGTCGATCTCAACGCGCTGCGATCCGCTCGCGCCAGAGCCTCTGATAGGTGTCGATCTCATCCCGCGTGCCGAGCAGGCTGTCGCGCGCAGGCTGTTCCGTTTCGTCAGGATCTGAAGCAGGCGCAGGCGCGGCGGCGGACGGACGTGGGGTCTGTCCTGCAAGCAGGGCAGCACCCAGGCTCGTTCCCGTCGATCCCTCGAGCGCAAGCACCCGTCGGCCGGAAAAGGCGGAAAGAGCAGCAAGGTAACGGCTGTTCTGCGCGAACGGTCCCTCAACGAGGATCGATCCGCCAGCGCCCAGGAGCTGCAGGCTTTCCTGCGTCATCAGCGCGAGATAGACGCAGACGGCTGCGTGGCGCTCGTCATCCGATGCCCCTTCCGCCGCGATCCAGGCTGCCGTCATCGACGGGAAGGGGCCGCAGCCTGTCACAACCGAAGGCAGGAGCATCATGCCGCGCGCGATCACCGTTCGCAGCAACGATGGGTCTTCGGGGCCGGCCTGCACCGTTTCCTTTCCGGCCATCAGCATCTCGTATTCCCGCCCGCCCATGAACCGCGCGGAGGGCACCGCGCGGCCGAAGGCGTCGACATTGGCAAGCGTGTCCCGCGCGGGATCGAGCCGCCCGAGATCGCCGCCGACGCCGAAGGCGACGACCCAGGTCCCCGTGGAAACGACGGAGAATGGGGCTTTGCGCACGATGAGATGCGGCAGCAGCGAGGCGTTGCTGTCGTGAATGCCGCAATGGACAGGGATGTCCCGTTTCGTACCCGCGCCAATGGCCAGGGCAAGCTGCGGCAACAGCGGCCCCAGCACGTCGAAGGCAGACTGTGCGGGTGCCATGAGGCCTGCAAGGTCGAGGGTTTCCACCAAGGTCGAGAACCCGCCGAGAGCCGGGTTCCAGAGATCGGTGTGGCACCCGAGGGACGTCACCTCGGTTGCGAAGTGGCCGCTCAGTCGGCCGGACCAGTATTGCGCATAGGTGACGATGGTGCGGACGCGAGCGAAGTCTGCGGGAAACGTGGTCTTCTGATAATGCAGCTGGGCACCGAGGTTGAGCCCCATCGCCAGTCTTGGCGAAAACGTCTCTGCAAAGGCCGGCCGGATGCGGTCGTAGGCGGCCTTAACATCCGGGGGATAATCATGCTCATAGTCGAGCACGGGCAGCGCCAGCGCGCCATGCGCGTCCAGAAGCGCCGCAGCTGCGCCGTGGGTCGTGACCGAGATCGCGTCGAAGCCCGGCGTCTGCGCGACGGCCTTCAGCGATGCGACGAGAAAATCCCAAAGCGCGTCCGTATCATAATGCGGATAAGGTCCTTCGCCGATCACGCGGTTTGCCATCCGGTGGGACACGAGTTCGCGACCGCTGGCGGTGTCGTAGACGACGAGCTTTGCATTGGTCTTGCCGACGTCGAAGACGGCGACCCGGCCCGGTGCCCGATCGGTCAGGTGGTTCATGGCTGCCCCGGCATGTGGAAGACGGGCAGCAGATCGCGGGTCACGGGTGCATTGTCGGGATGGGTTTCCATGATGTCGGCCATGTGCGCCCACCAGCGTTTCATCACGGGGTGTTCGGGCAGCGCAGCCATCTGATGGTCACGCGGCCGCGCGAGCACGCCGAAGAGCGTCAGGGTTTCCGGGTCGAGAAAGATCGAGTAGTCCCGAACCCCGGCCTGCGCGAGAAGAGCGCTGAGTTCGGGCCAGATCGCGTCGTGGCGGCGGCGGTATTCCGCCTCCTGGCCCGCATGGAGCTTCATGACGAAGGCGTGGCGTTCCCAGGTGCTGTCGGGGATCATCAGGATCTCGCCTTGATGCGGCGCGCCAGGATCGGCAGCGCGATGGTGATAATGAGAAGCAGGCCGATGAAGATCGACATAACGATCCCGGGCACGTTGAGAAGCCCTAGCCCGAATGTGACAAGACCCATGACGAAGGCCGCAATGACGACGCCGCCGATCGTGCCGGAGCCGCCAAGAATGGAGACGCCGCCGAGCACCACCATGGTGACGACCTCCAGCTCCCAGCCTTGCGCGATCGAGGGCCGGGTCGAGCCGAGGCGCGAGGTAAGGCAGACAGCGGCAATGCCACTCATCAATCCGGTGAGCAGAAAGAGGATGAACTTGATCCGCTCCACCGGGATGCCGGAAAAGCGGGCAGCGAATTCGTTGTTGCCGATCACCTGGACCTGCCGCCCGAAGTTGGTCGCGTGCAGAAGCACGGCGAAGAGGCCTGCCAGCACAAGGAACAGCACAAACTCGAACGAGAACACCCAGACGACGTAACCCTGCCCGAAGAAGGCGAAATCGGCGGGATAGCCGCCATAGGCCTTGTCGCCGAGGACGATATAGGAGAGGCCCCGGAAAAGGCTCATCGTACCGATCGTCACGACGATGGAGGGCAGCTTCATGCCCGACACGAGCGCACCGTTGATGACGCCGCACGCCAAGCCGACGCCGATACCGATGGCCACCAGCCCCGCCGCGCCGACACCCGCTTGCGCCGCTGCGCCCATGGCAGTGGAGGCAAGCGCGATGATGGCGGCGACCGAGAGATCGATCTCGCCGGCGATCACGAGCAGCGCCATGGCAAAGGCGATCATCGCCTTTTCGGTAAAGTTGAAGGTCGCGTCCGAGAGGTTCCAGGCGTCGAGGAAATAGGGTGACGCCAACGAGTTGAACGCGAAGATGGCAACGGCCACTCCGAGAAGCAGCACTTCCCAGCTGGCCAGCAGCCGGCGAAGCGGCGTCCCGAGCCGATCGGGGATGGCCCGTCGGGCCGGCTGCGACGGCTCGGGCTGGGGCGTTGTCGACGGGATCGCGCTCATGCCAGGACCTCCTTGGTGATCGTATTGGAGCTGCCGTCTTCCGCCGCCCGGTTCCGCAGAATGATCCGTCCACGACGACGCTCGTGCCGGGCATTGAACACGACGGCAAGAATGATCACGGAGCCTGAGATCGCCATCTGCGTGAAGGGCGAGATGCCGATGACCGGGAGGGCGTTCTTGATGACGCCGAGAAACAGGGCGCCGAGCACGGTGCCGATGACGGTACCGACACCGCCCGCGATCGAGATGCCGCCGATGACGCAGGCTGCGACGCTGTCGAGTTCGAAGCCAATGGCGATATCGACATAGGCGACCGCATAGCGCGAGACCCAGAGATAGCCGCTGAGGCCGGCCAGCGCCCCCGAAAGCGTAAAGGCAAGGAACCGGGTGTAGCCGACATCGATCCCGGCATAGACCGCGGCCACGGGGTTGCCGCCCGCCGCATAGGCTGAGCGGCCGAAGGGCGTGTAGCGGGCCATCAGATAGACCAGCACGACGACGAGCACCGCGACCCAGGAGAGCACCGGGAGCCCGGCGATGGCAAGACGCGGGACATTCAGAAACTCCGGCGTCATCTGGTGCGCGTTGACCCAGGCACCACCCGAGAGAACGAAGGCCATGCCGCGGTAGATGGTCAGCGTGCCCAGCGTGACGACGATCGGCGGCATTTCGAGCCGCCAGACGAGAAAGCCGTTGATCGCGCCGAGCGCCGCCCCGATGCCGATGGCAAGCAGGATCAGAAGGACGAGCGGCAGGCCGGGCACAGCAGCGTTCAGCATCGCCACGGCCATTCCGCTGAAGGCGAGATTGGCGGCAACCGAAAGATCGATCGACTTCGTCAGGATCACCGTCATCTGCGCGAGTGCCAGAATGATCAGGATTGCCGTGTCGTTGAAAATGACGCCGAGATTGCGTGGCGCGCCGAAACCGGGCGCGCGCGTGGAAAAGGCGATCACCATGAGGGCGATGATGAGAAAGAGCAGGGTTTCGCGTTTCTTCAGGAAGGTCATGCCGTCATCCTCACCGTATTGCCGGTGGCCGCGCGCACCAATGTTTCCGGCGTCAGCCCCGCACGCGGATGAATACCGGCCAGCAGGCCTTCCTTCATCACCATGACCCGGTCCGACATTCCGAGGATCTCCGGCAGTTCCGACGAGATCATCACGATCGACAGACCTTCGGCGGCAAGCTCGCTGATAAAGGCGTGAACGGCTGCCTTCGAGCCAATGTCGATGCCTTTGGTCGGTTCATCGAGAATGATCACCTTGGGCTGCGTCGCGAGCCACTTGCCGATGACCACCTTTTGCTGGTTGCCGCCCGACAGCGTGCCGACGGGCACGGAGAGTGCTGCGGCGCGCAGGTCCAGCCGCTCGGCATATTTGCGCGCAAGAGAAAACTCGTCGGCCAGCCGCAGGAAGCCCACGCGGGATGTGCGACCGAGCGATGGGAGTGTCATGTTCTGGAAGATCGGCATGGGCAGCGCCAATCCGTGACGGCCGCGCTCCTCGGGCACGTAGACGATGCCGGCACGGATCGCATCGCGGGGCGAGCGAATCGTGACCGGGCGCCCTTCGATCTGCACGGTGCCGCTGGTCGGAGCGGTAATGCCGAACAGCGCCTGGCAGAGCTCGGAGCGCCCGGCACCGATAAGCCCGTAGACGCCCAGTATCTCACCACGATGCAGCGTGAAGGAGATATCGCGGAATTCGGTCGGATGGCAGTAGCCGGAGACCTCAAGCACCGGTGCGCCGGGGGCGACCGCAAGCTTCGGAAATGCGTCGGCCACCGTGCGGCCGACCATCAGACGGACGATGTCGTCCTGTGCGGTCGATGCGAGAACACCCTGTCCCACGGCCTTGCCGTCGCGAAAAACCACGTAGTTCTCGGCGATCTCGTAGACCTCGTCGAACTTATGGCTGATGAAGAGGATGGCCTTGCCCTGGCGCTTCAGGTCGCGCACGATCCGGAAGAGATCGTCGATCTCCTTGCGGGACAGAGCGGCCGTCGGCTCGTCCATGATGACGATGCGCGCCTCGATCGACAGCGCGCGCGAGATCGCGACCAGATGGCGCTGCGCGATCGACAGGTCCTTCAGCCGGATCGTCGGCTCGATCGTGCTTTCGAGCGAGCGCAGAAGATCGCGTGCCCGTCGGTTCATGGTCGTCCAGTCGATGGTCCCGATCCGCGTGCGCGGGGCGTGTCCGAGAAAGATGTTTTCGGCCACCGTCAGCTCGTCGAAGAGCACGGTTTCCTGGTGAATGGCGGTTACGCCGGCGTCGATGGCGGCCTGCGCGTCGGCGAAGGTCACGGGCGAGCCATCGATGCGGATCTCGCCCTCGGTCGGGCGGTAGATGCCGGTCAGGATTTTCACGAGCGTCGATTTGCCGGCGCCGTTTTCGCCGATCAGGGCGGTTACCGTTCCCGGATAAAGCGCGATATCAACGCCGTCGAGCGCCTTGACGCCCGGGAAGATCTGCGAAATGCCGCGCATTTCCAGAACGGCAGGCGGGGGGGCGCGTTCCTCGGCGACGGGGTGTTGTAGGGCCATCATGTCCATGTCCGGTCGGAAAGAGAGGACCGACGGCGCCCTTGGGCGCCGCCGGATTGCCTGGTCGCGTCATTCCGGCACCTGAGCGGGCCAGACGGCTTTGCTCAGAACACTTTCGAGAACTGGTCGATGTTGCCGGCATTGTAGACGAAGGGATCGGCCATGGCGGCCTCGCCGTTCTCGCCGACCTTGATCTTGCCCATGCGGCCCGCTTCGATCTCCGAGCCCGGCGCGCCGTCCGTCTCGCCCTTGACGAGGCGATAGGCGATCTGGGCCGCGGAATAGCCGAGGTCGATGGGGTTCCAGATCGCGAATTCCTTCGTCGCGCCGGACTTGATGGCGCCTGCCATTTCGGAGGGAAGGCCGAGACCGGTTACGTAGACCTGGCCGATCTTGCCTGCATCCTTGACGGCCTGCGATGCCGCAAGCACGCCGACCGTGGTCGGGGCGACGATGACCCTGACGTTCGGATTGGAGGTCATCAAGCCTTGCGCTTCACGATAGCTCTTGTCCGAAAGGTCGTCGCCGTAGACGGTGGTGACCAGGTTGAGCCCAGGGAAGTCCTTCAGCTGCTTCTTCATTTCCTCGATCCAGATATTCTGGTTCGTGGACGTCGTCGTGGCCGACAGGACGGCGAAGTCACCCTTGCCGCCATCGAGGTGATCCTTGGCGAGCTGCAGGCACATCTTGCCGATCAGCGCGTTGGAAGACGGGTTCAGCTGCAGGATGCGGCCCTCGGGAGCAACCCCGGAATCCCACGAAATGACCTTGATGCCGCGCTGTGCCGCCTTTTTCAGCGCCGGGACGACGGCATCGGGGTCGTTTGCGGAGATGGCGATGGCGTTGACGCCTTGGGCGATCAGCGCGTTGATCACCTCGATCTGGCCTTCGGCCGTCGTGCTGGTTGGCCCGGTATAGATGATCTCGACATCGCCGAGTTCCTTGGCGGCTTCCTGCGCGCCCTTGTTGGCGGCCTCGAAGAAGCCGTTGCCGAGCGATTTGACGACGAGGCCGATCTTGACCTCGGCGGCCTGTGCGGCAGAGCCGAAGGCGGCCATGGCGAACACCACCCCGATGGCAAGCTTTTGTGCGAGTTTCATGCTGTCTCCTCCCAGTTGACGAAAAGTGCCCGGCCGCTCATGCGACCGATGCGGTGTGATCCTTCGTATCCGACGCCGCCACGGGAACCGTGACGAGCTTGACACCCGCGGCCTCCACCATGCGCACGGCCTCCTCAGACACGGCGCTGTCGGTAATGATGGTGGAAACGTTTTCGAGCGGGCAAAGAATGAGGCTCGATCGCCGCGCGAACTTGCCTGAATCGATCATGACAACGAGCTCGTCTGCCTGCCGCATCAGGCGCTGCTCGCTCTGGATGACAAGGGCATCAGACTCCATGATGCCAAGTGCGCTGGCGCCTTGCGCGCCGACGAACATGCGGCGCGCCGAGAAATTCCGGATAGCGTCGTTTTCGAACGGCGACAGGATCAGGCTCTGGTCGCGATAGATCGTGCCGCCGGGCACCGTTACGGTGCATTTCGAGTGTTTGACGAGATGTTCGGCGATCGCGAACGAGTTGGTCATCACCTGCAGGCGCCGCGCCGCCATGAAATGCACCATCTGGAAGGTCGTCGTGCCTCCATTGATGATGACGGCATCACCCTCCTCACAGAGATCGACGGCCATGCGGGCAATTGCGCGCTTTTTATCGGAGTTGATCGATTCTGATACTTTAAAGGGGCGGGCTGCGAGATGCCCGATCTGCGGAGGATGCACGGCTTCGGCACCGCCACGGACCCGACGCAGCTTTCCCTGGACATGCAAGGATGCGATGTCACGACGGATCGTCGCCTCCGACGCATCCGTCAGTTCCGCGATATCCTGCACCGTCACCACAGGTTTTTCCTGGACGGCGCTCATGATGATGCGATGGCGTTCGCGTTCGTGCATGACGATCTCCTCGAAAACGAGTTATGCGAATTCCGCACAGCGTGTCAATCAATAACGATCAAGAAATTAAATATTGCGATGCACAATGAACATTTATGATTGAAGATGATTGACACGACCGGCGTGACTGCGCGATACCGTCGTCAACACGAGGTCGACCTGCGTTCACCGCATGGGAGCCGCGATAACATGGGAGGATGACATGTCGGAACAGAGCCACCGTCTTCAAAGCCGCTGGGATGATGCCGTTGCCGAGGGTCTCGACGAGCCAGGCAAGCTTCTTTATCGCTCGAATCTGCTAGGCGCCGACAAACGAATCACCAATTACGGCGGTGGCAACACGTCGGCCAAAGTGATCGAAGCCGATCCGCTGACGGGCGAGCCTGTCCGCGTTCTCTGGGTGAAAGGCTCCGGCGGCGACGTCGGTACGATCAAGCTCGACGGATTCGCAACGCTCTATCTCGACAAACTGGAAGCACTGAAAGGCCTCTATGCCGGTGTGGCGGACGAAGACCGCATGGTCGGCTTTCTTCCGCATTGCACCTTCGCGCTCAACCCGCGCGCCGCGTCCATCGACACGCCGCTGCACGGGTTCGTGCCCTTCACCCATGTCGACCACATGCATCCCGACGCGATCATCGCGATCGCGGCCTCCAGGAATTCGCGCGAGCTGACGAAGGAGGTTTTCGGCGACGAGATCGGCTGGCTGCCCTGGCGCCGTCCGGGCTTCCAGCTCGGACTTGATCTTGCCGCCTTCGTGGCCGCCAACCCCCATGCCAAGGGCGTGGTGCTCGAAAGCCATGGGCTCTTCACCTGGGCCGACGATGCCAAGGCTTGCTACGAGCTGACGCTCGACATCATCAACCGGGCGATCGACTGGTTCGCAACGAAGACGGAGGGCAAGACCATCTTTGGCGGCGCGGTCGCGTCAAGCCTCGACGAAGGTCGACGCCGCGCCATCGCCGCGCGGCTGATGCCCGAAATCCGCGGCCGCATCGGCCGGGAGGAACGGAAGCTCGGTCATTTCGACGATCAGCCTGCCGTGCTGGAGTTCGTCAATTCCGCCGATCTTCGGCGTCTCGGCGCCCTTGGCACCTCCTGCCCCGATCATTTCCTGCGCACCAAGATCCGCCCCTTGATCCTGGATTTCCATCCCGATGCCGAACAGGGCATCGATGCGGTGGTGGATGGGCTCGATGCAGCGCTTGACGCGTACCGGGCCGATTATGCCCGTTACTACGAGACCTGCCGGCACGAAAATTCGCCGAACATGCGCGATCCGAACCCGGTGATCTTCCTCATCCCGGGTGTTGGAATGCTTTCCTTTGCTCGCGACAAGGCGACAGCCCGCATTGCTGCCGAATTCTATGTCAATGCGATCAATGTCATGCGCGGCGCGTCCACCGTGTCGGAATATCAAGGGCTGCCGGAACAGGAAGCCTTCGATATCGAATACTGGCTGCTCGAGGAGGCCAAGCTCCAGCGGATGCCCAAGCCGAAGAGCCTGGCTGGCCGCGTCGCCTTCGTCACCGGCGGTGCTGGCGGCATCGGTCGCGCCACGGCCACCCGCCTGATCGCGGAAGGGGCCTGCGTGGTGCTGGCCGATATCGACCAGGCGGCGCTCGATGGTGCCCAGGCGGACTTCGCCAAACGCTATGGCGCCGATGCGGTGCGGAGCGTCAAGCTCGACGTGACCGACGAGACCCAGGTGGCGGAAGCCTTCGCAAAGGGTCTCGTCGAATTCGGCGGCCTCGATATCCTTGTCTCCAATGCCGGCATTGCGTCCTCCGCGCCCGTCGAGGAGACCGATCTCGCCATGTGGAACCGCAATATCGACATTCTGGCGACCGGCTACTTCCTCGTCTCGCGCGAGGCCTTCCGCCTGTTCCGTCGCCAGAAGCTGGGCGGCAACGTTGTCTTCGTCGCCTCCAAGAACGGTCTCGCTTCGTCGCCCAACGCGTCGGCCTATTGCACGGCGAAGGCTGCCGAAATCCATCTCGCGCGATGCCTTGCGCTCGAAGGCGCCGAAGGCGGCATCCGCGTGAACACGGTCAATCCCGATGCGGTCCTGCGCGGATCCAAGATCTGGGATGGCGAATGGCGCGAGCAACGCGCGGCCTCCTCCAAGATCGAGGTCAGTGATCTCGAGGAACATTACCGCAAGCGATCCATGCTCAAGGTCAATATCCTGCCGGACGATGTGGCCGAAGCCATCTACTTCCTTGCCTCCGACCTGTCGGCCAAATCGACCGGCAACATCATCAATGTCGATGGCGGCAACGCGCAGAGCTTTCCGCGCTAGGGTTGTCAGGATACGTGAGGGAGGAGACCATCATGACGGATCACCGTATCGCGCTCGACCTGGTCGCTGCGCATAACGAACGCCATGCCGCGGCGCAGGCTGCCGATTATCAGGCGCTCGGCGAACATTTGTCGCGTCGGGGCATCGACATCGAAAGCGTGACGGAGAAGGTGTCGCGCTTCCACGTCGCCGTCCCTTCCTGGGGGGTGGGAACCGGAGGCACGCGATTCGCCCGCTTCCCGGGGATCGGCGAGCCCCGCGGCATCTTCGACAAGCTGGCCGATTGCGCCGTCATCCATCAGCTGACGCGCGCGACGCCCGGCGTGTCCCTGCATATTCCCTGGGACAAAGCCGACCCGGCCGAATTGCAGGCGGCTGCGAAAGCCTACGGGCTGCATTTCGATGCCATGAACTCCAACACGTTCTCGGATGCGGAAGGGCAGGCGCTGTCCTACAAGTTCGGCTCGCTCAGCCATGCCGATGCGGGAACCCGCACGCAGGCGGTCGAGCACAATCTCGAATGCATCGAGATCGGCCGTGCCATCGGCTCGAAGGCGCTGACGGTTTGGGTCGGCGACGGCTCGAATTTTCCGGGCCAGAGCCACTTCACCCGCAGCTTTGAGCGATATCTCGCTTCGATGGGTGATATCTACGCGGCTCTGCCGGAGGACTGGCGCCTGTTCTCCGAGCACAAGATGTACGAGCCGGCGTTCTATTCCACGGTCGTCCAGGATTGGGGCACGAGCTATCTCATCGCCTCGACACTCGGCCCGAAAGCCCAGTGCCTGGTCGATCTCGGCCACCATGCCCCGAACGTCAACATTGAAATGATCGTCGCCCGGCTCACCCAGTTCGGGAAGCTCGGCGGCTTCCACTTCAACGATTCGAAATACGGCGACGATGACCTCGATGCGGGCTCGGTCGATCCCTATCGCCTCTTCCTGGTCTTCAACGAACTCGTTGATGCAGAACATCACGGGATCCGGGACTTCAACCCGTCCCACATGATCGACCAGTCGCACAATGTCACCGATCCGATCGAGAGCCTGATGTCCAGCGCCAACGAGATCCGTCGCGCCTATGCGCAGGCCCTCCTCGTCGATCGCGCGGCACTGGATGGATATCAGGATGAAAACGATGCCCTGATGGCATCCGACACGCTGAAGCGCGCCTTCCGTACGGATGTGGAAGCGATCCTTGCAGAAGCGCGACGCCGCGACGGCGGGGCGATCAATCCGATTGCCGCCTACCGCGCGAGTGGATACCGCCAGAGGATCGGCGCCGAACGGCCGGCGGCGCGGGCCGGCGGCGGCGGCATCGTCTGATCGGACGACCGGTCAGGGCGCCTGTTGGCCAGCGCCGGCAGGCGGCTGGTCCCGGACTTCGCCGGGGCTCGACACGAACAGATAAACGCCGGCGAGCACCGCGCCGGCAAGCAGCAGCGTGATGACGAAGGTCGTCATTCTTCGAAAGGCCGGGGCCCGACGTTCTCCCATTGCATTTTCCTTTATCGCTTCCGGATCCTCAACCCGCAGGAGAGGCGAGAGTTCCCTTCCGAATCCCCCGATCACAGGCCGACACCCTCGGTCTGGAAGCGTACGGACGACCGGATCCCCGCGTTTGGGTTGTGCGCTTTAAGACGACGTTCACATCCATCGCGTCTTATCTGGTCGTCAAAGTTGGGAAAGATCAATGTCATCAACCTGCCAGGGATGTCGCGACGGCGCCGAATTCCACATACCATTTTCCATGGCGTTTCAGCCGATCGTCGATGTCGCGACCAAGACCACTTTCGCGCATGAAGCGCTGGTCCGCGGTATCGCGGGCGAGGGCGCCGGCACCGTCCTTTCGGCCGTCGATACCGAGAACCGTTATGCCTTCGACCAGCAGTGCCGGGTCAAGGCCATCGAACTTGCTTCACGCCTCTTCGGCGCGCAAAGCGACGTCGGCCTGTCGATCAACTTCCTGCCCAATGCCGTCTACGAGCCGCGCGCCTGCATTCGACTGACGCTGGCCGCCGCCGCCCGAACCAAGTTCTCACCGAAGAACATCATCTTCGAATTCACGGAAGGCGAGATCCTGGACACGGCGCATCTTCTCAACATCCTGAACACCTATCGCCAGATGGGCTTTCGCACGGCGATCGACGATTTCGGCGCAGGGCACGCCGGCCTGGCGCTGCTGGCCAAGTTTCAGCCGGATATTGCCAAGCTCGATATGGACCTTATCCGCAATATCGACACCGACAAGGCGCGCCAGACCATCGTCCGCCACACCGTGGCCATGCTGCACGATCTCGGCGTTACGCCCCTCTGCGAGGGCATCGAGACGGAAGGCGAGGCGCGCGTGCTGGAAGAACTCGGCGTGCGGTTGATGCAGGGCTATTTCTTCGCGCGCCCGAGCTTCGAGGCACTTGCCCAGCCTGCGCCGGGATCGATGACGCTCGGGCAGCCGGCGTTCGCCCAGATGCGGACCGCGCATTGATCCAGAACCTCGCGCGTCATCAACCGATGACGCGCTTGTACTCGGCCTCTGCAAAGCCGTAGGAGCCTCCGGCGAGCCGTTCCAGGCCCTGGCGGTCGCGCACGGTGACGGTGCCGCGGCTGGATCGAATCAGATTGTCGCCTTCCAGGATATGCAGCGCCGTCGTCACGCTCGGGCGACGCACGCCGAGCATCAGTGCGAGAAAATCATGGGTGAGGGACAGATCATCGTCGCCGGCGCGATCATGGGCCATCAGGATCCAGCGCGCCAGCCGTTCGTTGATGGTGTAGCGCGCATCGGCAAGCGCCGTTGAGGCGACTTGCATCATGAAGGTATGTACGAATTTCATCAGCGCGCTGCGGATGGAAGGATGCTCCTTGAGCACGCGGCCCAGCCCTTCTGCACTGACACGCAGGGCTGGCCCTCCGATCTGCATGAAAGCCTGGTGCGGCGCCTCGGCGATGCCGAGCAGAAGTGGCAGGCCCGATAGCCCCTCCCGGCCAATGCAGCCGATTTCCACCCGTTGGCCGCTGGAATCCCGGATTACCTCGGAGGACAGACCGCCGAGAAAGAAGTAGGCGTGGGAGATCTTTTCGAAAGGCTCGTAGAGGACCTGACCATGCGCCAGATCGACCTGCTCGAGTTGCTCGAGCATGATATCGAGATCGGGCGAAGACAGGGAAGCAAGAAGGCCATTCTTCATGTAGATGTTAACGTCTCCGAAAAACAAGCAAAGTCAGCGCATTGAGAGTGGCATTACCAAGAGTGCGTGCCGATCTGCAAACGCACGCAGCGATTGGTCAGCGACCGTACGGAGGTTGCGGGAGGCGCGCGTTTCGGCGGGAACAATCTTTTTGCCCCGCTCCGGTTCCCTTGCTCATGGCAAAATATCGTCCATCGCCTCGTCATAGGTAACCGATGCGACGATGTCCCCGGCCTCGTCGCGGATCTGGATCGATGTCAACTCGAGTTTGCGTTCGATCTTCAGGTGCTCTGCAGCGATCTCCCGGATCGCGCGCTCTGCTTCTCGCCGCGCATCGTCCAGCGAGGCAACCTCTGCACCATCAAGATCGTCCAGCACGGCATTCCGCTCCACGATCTGAAAGTAATATCTTGGCATGCGCACGCGGGCTCCCGGTTCTGCAACGGCCTCTCGCCGATGCCCCCGCAACCGGGGATGTGGTCGAAAGTTCCAGCAAAGCGCACGGTTGACCGAAGCGTGAACACGGCATTTCCATGCCCGTGGCCTGCCCAACACCCCCCTTGTTTCGGTGCCTGATCTTCGCCCGGATTTCCAGATCGTGCTTGATCCTTTGTTCATATGCGCGCTGTAATCAGGATGTTCACCCCTCGGTGAGGAGCGCAAGCCTTGGTCGAAAATGAAGCCATGCTGCATCTGGCGCAACTCATGGACAGCACCGATGTCATGGTTGCTGTCTATGATCAGGATGATCGGCTGCGCTTTGCAAACGCTGCCTTTTGCGCCGCCTGGCATATAGCCGATGACGAGCGTCCGTTATGGTCCGATCTCATGCGGCGGAACTTCGCCGGCCGTCGCGGCACCGTCATTGCGGCAGATGATTTCGAGGCCTGGCTTCGCTCCGTTCTCGGACGCCGCGGGAAAACCGGCTTTCGCGCCTTCGAGACCGATCTTCACGACGGTCGCTGGCTATGGATGACGGAGACCATGCATGCCGACGGCTGGATGCTGTGTGTTGCATCCGACATCACGTCGTTGCGGCCGGACGAGCGCGAACTGCGTCAGGCGCGCGACATGGCAATCAAGGTGTCCCAAACCGATGACCTCACCGGCATTGCCAGCCGCCGTTTCGTAATGTCGAAGCTCGAGGCTCTCGTGAAGACGACACCGGCCCCGTCCGCGGCTCCGACAGGGAATATAGCGTCGGTGGGGTGCATCGCCGTTCTCGACATCGACAATTTCAAATATATCAACGACCGGTTTGGTCACAGCATCGGCGACGCCGTACTGAAGCATTTTGCCGAGACGATCCAGCGTCTCGTGCGCAAGACGGACGTTCTCGGCCGCGTCGGAGGCGAGGAGTTCGTCCTGGTTCTGCCGAATACGACGACGTGGGACGCCGAGGCAATTCTCTCCCGCATGTTGGGCGAGGTGCGCCAATCCCGCCCGGTGCGTGAGCAGGCGAGCTTTCGCTATACGTTCTCGGCCGGACTTGCCAGTGCACGGGCAGGCGACGACCCGGCCGATCTTTACCGGCGTGCCGATCTGGCGCTCTATGCCGCAAAGATGCGGGGTCGCGACCAGATCGGCATCGATGTGGATGGGCCCCGGGCGACCGGATGAGGGTTTGACCAGCGCCGTGCGGCTTCTTGCGGATGTCGATCTCACGACCGACCGTTCCCGGTTCTATGAGAAGAGCAGACCCAGTCCGTAGAATGCCGCCGCAATCAGGGCTGCCGCTGGCATGGTGACGATCCAGGCGATGACGATGTTGCCTGCAAGCCCCCAGCGAACGGCCGAAACGCGGCGGGCGGCGCCCACGCCGATGATCGCGCCCGTGATGGTGTGGGTGGTCGAGACGGGAATGCCGAGCCAGGTCGCGCCGAACAGCGTCAGTGCGCCGCCCGTTTCCGCGCAGAAACCCTGCATCGGGTTCAGCCGCGTGATCTTCGAGCCCATGGTGTGAACGATGCGCCAGCCGCCGAGCAGGGTGCCGAGCGCCATGGCCGACTGGCAGGTGATGACGACCCAGAACGGCACGTAGAAGTTCGATCCGAGATAGCCCTGACTGAACAGCAGCACGGCGATGATGCCCATCGTCTTCTGCGCATCGTTACCGCCGTGACCGAGCGAATAAAGCGAGGCCGAGATGAACTGCATGACGCGAAAGGTGCGGTCCACGGCGAAGGGCGTGTGGCGCACGAAGGTCCAGGACACGGCGAGAACCAGCACCAGCGCCAGGAAGAAGCCGATGGCCGGTGACAGGAAGATGGCGCCCACCGTCTTGCCGAGTCCGCTCCACACGATCGACGAGAAGCCGACCTTGCTCAGGCCCGCACCGACCAGCCCGCCGACCAGCGCATGCGAGGAGCTCGAAGGAATACCGAAGATCCAGGTGATGATGTTCCACACAATGGCGCCCATCAGCGCGGCGAAGATGACGAGCGGCGAGACGATCGCGGGATCGATAATGCCGGTGCCGAGCGTTTCCGCGACATGCAGGCCGAAGAACAGGAAGGCGATGAAATTGAAGAACGCGGCCCAGAGAACGGCATATTGCGGGCGCAGCACGCGCGTCGAAACGATGGTCGCAATGGAGTTGGCGGCATCGTGAAGCCCGTTCAGGAAATCGAAGAACAGGGCGATCGCGATCAGGCCGACCAGCAGCGGAAAAGCCAGCGAAGCGTCCATCAGACGTTCTCGATCACGATGCCGCTGATCTCGTCGGCAACGTCCTCGAACCGGTCGACCACCTTCTCCAGCTCGCCATAAATCTCGGCGCCGATCATATAGGCCATCGCATTGCCGGCCGTTCCATGACGGCGGAACAGATCCTTGAGACCGAGTTCATGCAGCTCGTCGGATCGGCCTTCGACCCGCGTGACATCCTCGGCGATCACGCTCAGTCGCTGTGCGTTGGCGCCGACCTTGTCGAGCAGGGGGATGGCCTGGGCAATGAGGTTTGCGGCCTTGATGATCTCGCCGCCCATTTCCCGCATCACGGGGTCGAATTCCGTCTGTTCGAACAGCCGGATGGTTTTCACCGTTTTGTGCATCATGTCGATGGCATCATCCATCGACTGGATCAGATCCTGGATGTCGCTGCGATCGAACGGGGTGATAAAGCTGCGGCGCACGGCCAGAAGCACGTCGCGCGTGATGGCATCCGCGCGGTCCTCGAGGGCCACGATCCGCGCGCAGTTCTGTTCGAGCTCGATTCCATTGAGCAGGTCGCCGAGAGCGCCGGCCGCCTCTACCACCAGGCGCGAATGTTCGGCGAACAGATCGAAGAACTTGTCTTCGCGGGGCATCAGCTTTCGGAATATGCTCATCATGTCAGTCGGCCTGCACCATTATGTCAGTGTCACAAAACTGTCATAAATGGTATCGGCACCTTCTAGCAACGCAGAGCGTCGATTTGACGGCATGAAACTTTTGAAAAAGGTTACGAAGAAGCAGACGAACCAGGCCGGTCATCTGTTGCAGCAACTGGCGACCATGCCGGCGAAGCTGTTCCAAGGCGCCTTTCGTCAGCAATATGGTGCCGTGTGTTTCCGCTATATCGGGCGTGGCGACGAGATCGAGATTCTCGTGATCACGACCCGGGAGAGCCGGCGCTGGGTCATTCCCAAGGGCTGGCCGATGAAAAAGAAGAAGCCCTATCGCGCAGCCGCGATCGAGGCTTGGCAGGAAGCGGGTGTTCGCGGTCGTACACGCAAGAAACCGGTTGGCCGCTACACCTATTTGAAATGGCTCGACGATGGCGATGTGGCGCCCTGCATCGTCGACCTCTTCCAAATCGAGGTCAAAAGCGTCAGCGATGATTTCAAGGAGCGTGGCGAACGCGTGCTTGCCTGGGTGTCGCCTGACGAGGCGGCCCGCCGCGTGCGCGAGATCGAGCTGAAATCGATCCTGGTGGAGTTCAAGCCGCAGGGGCCGCGCCAAGCGGAACCGGCGCGCCCGGGCGGGCGCAAGAGCGCCTGAGGCGCGCCTTGCCGGTCCTGCTCGCCGGTCATCCTTGCCGGCCATGCCTTTCCGTCATGCTGGCCGGCGCTGGAGAGGCAAAACGCATCCTTGCGTCCTCGTCGCCTCTCCGGTCGTCCTCAGCCAGAGAAGCTCACCCGGACGCCGCGTTGCCGGAAATAGGCCTGCATCGTCTTGCGGCCCGAGCGGTTGTTCTGTGCGAGCTTGGCAGGATCGAACACCGCCTCCGTTGCGCCTTCCCGGGCAAGCGCCGCCTTGAGGCTTGCAATATGCTCGTCGATCTCTGCATTCCCCGCCTGGAGCGATGCATAAATCTTCTCGGTTACCTCGGCTACGGTCTGTTCGCTCACACGCTCTGTCCCTTGCTTCAAAAAGCGGTCCGATAACACGATTTGGCAAATCGCCATACTGCAGACTGCCGATACATGGCATGCCGCCATTAAGATCGACAGCGATCGGGATTTCAGCGGAAGAGAAGCAGAAGGATGGCGGACAGGGAGGGATTCGAACCCTCGGTACGCTTTCACGTACACACGCGTTCCAGGCGTGCGCCTTAAACCACTCGGCCACCTGTCCTTGACATCGTCACCGCCGGTTTGTGCGATGAGCGTGTTGCGCGGATGGCGAGCGATCGCGACCGTGTGCAACGGTTCGCCAAAACCCATACCGGGAAATCCTGCGAACGGCGCGATATATACCGAGGATCTCACGGCGATCAACCGAAATCTGACAGATTTTTCCGACAGGCTGCACGGTCTCCGTCGACCACATCTCCATGCGCGGAGCGGTGCCCGGGGTCGGATTGCCATTGCGCTCCGGCGGCGGCAACCTATCTTTATGCAAGGATGCGTCGCCGAACGGCGGAAATGCCGCGCCGGAGCGCGTTCAGGCTTCGTCGGGCAGGACGGATCCCGGTATGCAGTTGGTGCGGGAACCTGAGCGGCTTTGCATTTAGGATCTGGCGCGTATCAGGATCTGGACGGCAAGCAGGCAGGCGGTAAAGGTCATGGCAATTCTCTTCAGGCTCGCCAGTTGTCTCGCACTGATCGCCGCGATCGTTGCGGGAACGGTGGATGCCATCCGCTCCGTTGCGGAAACCGCGGTGGTCATGACGCCGCTCGGGATCGCGGTCGCCTCGATCAGCCCCTACTGGCTGGAGGTGGTGGAGGCTCTGGAGCGACCGGACGGCAGCCTTGCCGTGTTTCAGCCCGTCCTGCGTTGGTGCCTGCAACAGCCGGCCTTCGCGGTCTTCCTGGGGCTGTCGTTGGTGTTGTGGATGGGCGGCTATCGCCGGGCGCGCAAGCGCCGACTGGCCTGAGACGGTTTGCCACCGTCCTCATGCAGACCCTGCGATCCGGCGTGGACGGACATGCAGCGCAGCGCAAGGCGAGCAGGACGGCGACGGACACCGGCGCCGAAACGAACATGAGTCGTCTGCCGGAACGCCCGGACGACGCCTATGCTGGGCAGGAACCCCGTTTCTGCCCATGACGTGATTCTTGAATGATTGAACGATCCCTCTGAATGGAGACGAGCACCATGTTTCTGACCGAACTTTTCAGCAAG
This sequence comes from Rhizobium sp. Leaf384, assembly GCF_001424065.1. Lineage (GTDB taxonomy): Bacteria > Pseudomonadota > Alphaproteobacteria > Rhizobiales > Rhizobiaceae > Ferranicluibacter. The sequence goes on along the minus strand of NZ_LMQE01000001.1, from coordinate 1,743,120 downwards.
AAGACCACCATGCCCGAGCCTCACAACGCGCTTCCGGGGCGCGAAACGCCCTTGCCCACCGCGACGCACCACGCCGTGAACGGGCAGCCTTTGAAAGGTCCTTATCCTGAAGGAATGAAAACCGTCTTTCTCGGTATGGGCTGCTTCTGGGGCGCCGAGCGCCTGATGTGGCAGCTCCCGGGCGTCTATGTGACCGCCGTGGGCTATTCCGGCGGCTTTACCAAAAACCCGACCTATCAAGAGACGACGACCGGGCTGACGGGGCATACGGAAGTCGTTCTGGTCGTCTACGACCCCAAGGTGGTCTCTTTCGGCGAGATCCTGAAGGTCTTCTTTGAAGAGCATGACCCGACACAGGGCATGCGTCAGGGCAACGATGTCGGCACGACCTACCGGTCCGCTATCTATGTTCGAGACGAGGCGCAGCTTGCCGAGGCAAAGACCGCACGCGATGCGTACCAGGCGCAGCTGAAGAAGGCTGGCCACCGGGAGGCGATCACCACCGAAATCGCGATGGCCGATACCTTCTACTTTGCAGAGCCCGAACACCAGCAGTATCTCGCCAAGAACCCGAACGGCTATTGCGGTCTGCGGGGAACCGGCGTGACCTGCCCGGTGCCCGCCTTGTAGTCGCGACCGGAATGCAGGGGGAGCCGAACGCGAGGCCGCCGAACTTGAGGCCCGTGATCTCAGGCCCATGCTCTTAGGCCCGTGATCTCAGGCTGGCACCTCCTGCCTTCCAATCGAAGGCTGTGTTGCAGGAAACACGACGGTGAGATCCTTGCAACGCACCGCAACGGTGAGGCTCGAAAACCCCTTCAGGACTGCAATTTGATCGAATTCGGAGGTCGCTGGGCAACGGCGCAGCGGCCTCTCACGGGCGTCCCCACGGTCCACGATCCAGCCTCAAACCGGGTCGACGAGCGTCGGTCTATTTTTTACCAGTTGAAAAATTTCGGGTGTATTTTCCAAAGGCCCATGCAAGGATACATCTCAACCAAGCCCGCTCATCCGCGCGGCCGGTTCCGCAGACATGCTTCCGACACAAGAGAAGCGTGCGGGAGGACCCAGAAAACACATGGTAACAAACAGGGCTGCACAATGAAGAAAACCCTCCTCGGTCTCTTTGCCTTTTCGATGATGTCGGCCACGGCGCTGGCCGCTGACATCAAGCCTGCGGTCATCTACGACCTCGGCGGCAAGTTCGATAAGTCCTTCAACGAATCCGCCTTCAACGGCGCCGAGAAGTTCAAGGCCGAAACCGGCATTGCCTATCGCGAGTTCGAAATCGCCAACGATGCGCAGCGCGAGCAGGCACTTCGCCGCTTCGCCGGTGACGGCAACAATCCGATTGTCATGGCTGGCTTTTCCTGGGCCGCCGCTCTCGAAAAGGTATCCGCCGAATATCCGGACACCAAATTCGCCATCATCGACATGGTTGTCGACAAGCCGAACGTCAAGTCGGTCGTCTTCAAGGAGCAGGAAGGCTCCTATCTCGTTGGCGTTCTCGCAGGACTGGCGTCGAAGTCGAAGACCGTGTCCTTCATCGGCGGCATGGATATTCCGCTGATCCACAAGTTCGCCTGCGGCTATATCGGCGGTGCCAAGTCCACGGGCTCTGACGTCAAGGTTCTCGAAGCCTACACCGGCACCACGCCGGAAGCCTGGAACGATCCGGTCAAGGGCGGCGAAATTGCTAAGTCGCAGTTCGACCAGGGCTCGGATGTTGTCTACCACGCTGCCGGCGGTACCGGTGTCGGCGTGCTCCAGGCAGCCGCAGACGCGGGCAAGCTCGGTATCGGCGTCGATTCGAACCAGAACGGCATGCAGCCCGGCAAGGTTCTGACCTCCATGCTGAAGCGTGTCGACGTTGCCGTCTACGACAGCTTCATGAGCGCCAAGAACGATACGTTCAAGACCGGTATCTCCAATCTCGGCTTGAAGGAAGACGGCGTCGGTTATGCCGTCGACGATAACAACAAGGCGCTGATCACGCCGGAGATGCAGGCAGCTGTCGAAAAGGCGAAGGCCGATATCATCGCCGGGACGGTCGAGGTCCACGACTATATGACGGATGAATCCTGCGCTTATTGAGGGCTTGCGGGACTTGAGAGCGCTGGCGGCCTCGTGGCCGGCAGCGCCTTCGCGCTCCATCCTGGCTCAGTAATGCGGTGGCCGGGTGATGGCAGGAGCCTCTAGCGAGGTCTCTTCCAGCGTCAGGAACCGTTCGGTCAGGCGGTCGAGTTTCGTGCGAACCTGGTCCACGATCTTCCATTGATCGGCAAGCTGCTGCGACAAGTCCTCGATCGTGCGAGCCTGATGAGCGATCGTTTCCTCGAGGGTCGTCATCCGCGTCTCTGTGCTCGTCATGGTCATCCTCTTCCTCTTGCAGCGGGTCGTGTCTCGTCGTTATAGAGCATGCCGCCTGAAAGTGCGCAGCGGTTTTGGTATGGCAGGTTGCGGCGCGGGACGCCGTGCGGAAAAATGTTAAGACGAAATAAGGATGTGTTTTCGCGCACCTCTTTCGAAAGGCCTGTGGCAGTTGCCGCTGGCGATGTTACCCCAAGGCTCCGTGCTCTTCTTGAAGCGCGTCGCCGGACAGATCAAGCAAGCACCCGGCGGCATGGCCTGCCGACAACGGGTATCGGGAACGGGGATGCGGCTGCCATGAGCGATATCGCGATTGAGCTTCGGGGCATCGACAAGAGCTTCGGCCCTGTCCACGCCAACAAACATATCGACCTGGTGGTCAGGAAGGGAACGATCCACGGGATCATCGGCGAAAACGGCGCCGGCAAGTCGACGTTGATGTCGATTCTCTACGGCTTCTACCAGGCCGATCACGGCGAGATCCTCGTCGATGGCAAGGTGTTGACGATCAAGGATCCGAACGCGGCGATCGCGAGCGGGATCGGCATGGTGCACCAGCACTTCATGCTGGTCGAAAATTTCACCGTGCTCGAAAACGTCATGCTCGGTGCCGAGGACAGCCAGGTCCTCAACGCCTCCATTTCCAAGGCCCGCATCGAACTGAAGCGGCTGGAAAAGGAATATGCGCTGGAGGTCAATCCCGACGCCGTGATCGAGGAACTGCCCGTTGGCCTGCAGCAGCGCGTGGAAATCCTGAAGGCGCTTTACCGCAAGGCCGACATCCTCATTCTCGACGAGCCCACCGGGGTTCTGACGCCTCCGGAGGCCGACCACCTGTTCCGCATCCTCGAGCAGCTGAAGAATCAGGGCAAGACGATCATTCTGATCACCCACAAGCTGCGCGAGATCATGGCCGTTACCGATGCGGTGTCCGTCATGCGCCGCGGCGAAATGGTCGCCACGCGCCAGACGGACCAGACCTCGGTCGAGGAGCTTGCCGAGCTGATGGTCGGGCGGCGCGTGCTGCTGCGGGTCGAAAAGGGCGAGGCCCGTCCGGGCGACGTCAAGCTTTCGGTGCGCAACCTGACGGTTCGCGACGGTCGTGGCGTCACCATGGTCGACGATGTGTCCTTCGATCTCCGGGCCGGCGAGATCGTCGGCATCGCAGGCGTTGCGGGCAATGGCCAGTCCGAACTTCTCGAAGCCATCGCCGGCATCCGCCGCGCAACCGGCGGAACGGTCGAGCTCAACGGCTCCGCGGTCGACATCACCGGTCTTGCGGACCCGGCCGAGCTGCGCACTCGCGGTCTTGCCCACGTACCGGAAGACCGCCATCACGTCGGACTGGTGCTGAAATTCGAGGAAAGCGAAAATGCCATCCTCGGCTATCACCGCGATCCCGCCTACAAGAAGGGTGCGCTGCTCGACATCGCCGCCATGCGTGCAGATGCCGAAGAGAAGATCGCCCAATACGACATCCGCCCTCCAAACCCGCGCCTAAAGACGGCCAACTTCTCCGGCGGCAACCAGCAGAAAATCGTGCTGGCCCGCGAGATGGAGCGCAATCCCGATGTGCTGATTATCGGCCAGCCGACGCGCGGCGTCGATGTTGGCGCCATCGAGTTCATCCACAAGCGGATCATCGAGATGCGCGACCAGGGGAAGGCGGTGCTTCTGGTTTCGGTGGAGCTGGACGAAATCCGCGCTCTGTCGGACCGTATCCTCGTAATGTTCGCCGGCCGCGTTGTCGGCGAGCGCACCTCGGATGCCAGCGAGGGCGATCTCGGCCTGTTGATGGCCGGCGTCGAAAACCGCATGGAGGCCGCGCAGTGAGCAACCCTTACGCCAAATTGCCCGGCTGGGCCGAATACGGGCTCATTCCGCTCATCAATCTCGTCGTCGCGTTCCTCGTTGCCGGCCTCGTCGTGCTCCTGGTGGGTGAAAATCCGCTGGAGGCCGCCTATCATCTGATCAACGGCGCTTTCGGTCGCGGCGAATACATCGGTTTCACGCTCTATTATGCGACGACCTTCATCTTCACCGGCCTTGCGGTCGCCGTCGCCTCCCATGCCGGCCTCTTCAACATCGGCGGCGAAGGTCAGGCTTATGTGGGCGGCATCGGCGTAGCGCTTGTCTGCCTCTGGCTCGATCGCATCATGCCCTGGTACGTCGTCTTCCCCTTGGCGATCCTGGGGTCCGCAGCCTTCGGTGCCATGTGGGCCTTCCTGCCCGGCTGGCTGCAGGCCAAGCGCGGCAGCCACATCGTCATTACCACCATCATGTTCAATTTCATCGCTTCGAGCCTGATGGTCTACCTCTTGACCCGTGTTCTCAAGCCGCTTGGCTCCATGGCCCCGCAGACGCGCACCTTCGAGGCGGGCGGGCAGTTGCCGAAACTTGACTGGCTGCTTGGCCTCTTCGGCCTCGACATCGGCAATGCCCCGTTCAACGTGTCCTTCCTGCTGGCGCTTCTGGCCGCCTTCGGCTGCTGGCTCCTCATCTGGCGCACGCGGCTTGGCTACGAGATGCGCGTCATGGGTCACAGCCCCTCTGCCGCGCGCTATGCCGGCATCAAGGATGCCCGCATCACCGTTATCGCCATGATGATTTCGGGCGCCTTGTGCGGCATGATGGCGCTGAACCCGATCATGGGCGAGCAGTTCCGCATGCAGCTCGATTTCGTGCAGGGCGCGGGCTTCGTCGGCATCGCCGTCGCCCTCATGGGGCGCTCGCACCCGGCCGGCATCATTCCCGCCGCCATCCTCTTCGGCATGCTCTATCAGGGCGGCGCAGAGATCGCCTTCGAGATGCCGACGATCTCGCGCGACATGATCGTCATCATCCAGGGCCTCGTCATTCTCTTCGCCGGTGCGCTCGAAAACATGTTCCGCCCGGCGATCGGGCAGATCTTCGCCTCTGTCGCCAGCCGCCGGTCGGCTGCCGCCACCAAGGGAGCCTGATCCATGGATGTCTTTCACATGCTGGTGACGGTGCTGGAATCGACCATCCGCGTCTCCGTGCCCCTCATCTTCGCAGCCTTGGGCGGTCTTTTTACCGAACGGGCGGGCGTGTTCGACATCGGGCTCGAGGGCAAGATGCTGGGCGCGGCCTTCGCCGCCGGCGCCGTCGCCGCGGTCACAGGCTCGGTCTGGGCCGGTCTGCTGGCTGCGATCCTTATTTCCGTGCTTCTGTCGCTGGTGCATGGCTATGCATCGATTACCCAGCGCGGCAGCCAGATCGTCTCGGGCGTTGCCATCAACTTCATCGTCTTCGGCTCCACCATCATTCTCGGCGAAGCATGGTTCCGCCAGGGGGGCCGTACCCCGGCGCTGGCGGGCGATGCGCGTTTCGCCACCATCACGTTTCCCTTCGCCGACGAGATCCGCCCCGTTCCCGTCATCGGTCCGATCTATGCGGACCTGATCTCCGGCCATTTCTTCCTGACCTATCTCGCCTTCGCCATGGTCCCGATCACCTGGTGGATCCTCTATCGGACCCGATTCGGCCTGCGGCTGCGCGCCGTCGGCGAAAATCCGGGTGCCGTGGATACGGCCGGCATTTCGGTCGTCTGGATGCGATACCGCGCTGTCATCTGCTGCGGCATTCTTGCGGGTCTCGGCGGGGCCTATCTGTCGCTCGCCATGACGGCCGGCTTCGTCAAGGGCATGACGGCGGGCAAGGGCTACATCGCGCTTGCCGCGCTGATCTTTGCAAAATGGAAGCCGCTCAACGTCATGCTCGCCTGCCTGCTCTTCGGTTTCCTCGATGCGCTGGCCATTCGCCTGCAGGGCAATCCGCTTCCGTTGATCGGGCAGATCCCGGTGCAGCTCATGCAGGCGCTGCCCTATATTCTCACCGTCATCCTTCTCGCCGGTTTCATCGGCAAGGCCGTGCCGCCCAAAGCCGGCGGGGTACCCTATGTCAAGGAGCGCTGATCTCATGGCGAATGATCTCTTCGAGGCTGCACGCAAGGCCATGGCGCTGGCGCATGCGCCTTATTCCAAGTTTCCCGTTGGGGCGGCCATTCGCGCCGAGGACGGCACGATCTATGCTGGCGCCAATATCGAGAACCTCTCCTTTCCCGAAGGCTGGTGTGCCGAAACCACTGCGATCAGCCACATGATCATGGGCGGCGCGCGGAAGATCCTGGAGGTCGCCGTCATCGCCGAGAAGTTGCCGCTTTGCCCGCCGTGTGGTGGCTGCCGCCAGCGCCTGTCGGAATTTGCCGAAGCCGGCACGCCGATTTATCTCTGCGACGAGACCGGGGTGAAGAAGACGGTCGTTCTCTCGGACCTGCTGCCGCATTCCTTTGCCACGGACACGATCGGCTGAACCTCTGCGTCCACGGCCGCGGATGGCCGTCAAGGCGTGTGAATGGCTTTGCCAAACCCCGGCAAAACCTTTACCGCATCAGGACCGAACGCGCCCAAGGAGGCACCCATGACTCTGGAAGCCAGCAACCGTCAGCTCGCCTCTCTCGCGCTGTCCCTGCTCGATCTCACCGACCTCAACGATGATTGCACGTCGGAGGCGATCGAGGCTCTGTGCGCCAAGGCGCGCACGCCACATGGCTCGGTCGCCGCGATCTGCATCTGGCCGCGTTTCGTGCGCCAGGCGCGCGACATTCTCGGAAGCGCAAACCCCGTGCGCATTGCGACCGTCGTCAATTTTCCCTCGGGCGCGTTGTCGGTCGATGAGGTGGTCGCCGAAACCGCGCGCGCGATCGCCGACGGCGCCGACGAGATCGACCTTGTCATTCCCTACCGCGCTCTGATGGCAGGCGACGAGCAGGCGGTGCGCGACATGATCCGCGCCGTGCGCACGGCCTGCGGCGATGCAGTCCTTCTCAAGACCATTCTGGAAACGGGCGAACTGAAGGAGCGGGGGCTGATCCGCAACGCCTCCCTTCTTGCCATCCAGGAGGGTGCGGATTTCATCAAGACCTCCACCGGCAAGGTGGCCGTCAATGCAACGCTGGAAGCGGCCGACATTATGCTGACGGCGATCCGCGAGAGTGGTCGGCGCGTCGGCTTCAAGCCGGCGGGCGGCGTGAAAACCGTGGCGGACGCTCGGCTCTATCTGACGCTTGCCGCCACCATTCATGGTCCGGACTGGCTGATGCCCTCGACATTCCGCTTCGGTGCGTCGGGTCTTCTCGGCGATATCCTTTCCGTTATCGATGGACGCGAGTCGCTTGCAGCCCCAGCGGCGTATTGAGGCGATGATCCCGCAGGAGATCATCCGCCGAAAGCGTGATCGCGTCGTTCTCGAACCCGACGACATCGCGGCCTTCGTCGCCGGAATGGCCGATGGATCCATTGCGGATGCCCAGGTGGCGGCCTTTGCCATGGCGACGTGGTTCTCCGGCATGACGCGTGCAGAAACGGTGGCGCTGACGGTTGCCATGCGCGACAGCGGCACGGTGCTGGACTACAGCGTGCTCGGACGCCCCGTGGCGGACAAGCATTCGACCGGCGGCGTCGGCGACAATGTCTCCCTCATGCTTGCGCCCATCCTTGCAGCGTGCGGTCTCGTCGTCCCCATGATTTCCGGCCGTGGCCTCGGGCATACGGGTGGAACCCTCGACAAGCTCGAATCCATTCCCGGCTACGACATCGCCCCCTCCGTGGAAACGCTGCGTCGCGTGATGGACAGCGTCGGCTGCGCCATCATCGGCCAGACGGCGGATCTCGCGCCGGCCGATCGCCGGCTCTATGCCATTCGCGACGTGACCGCCACCGTGGATTCCGTGCCGCTGATCACCGCCTCCATCCTGTCGAAAAAGCTTGCGGCCGGCCTCGGGTCGCTTGTGCTCGACGTGAAGGTGGGCAGCGGCGCATTCATGGAGTCACAGGGCGAAGCCGAAATCCTCGCGCGGTCGCTGGTCGATGTGGCCAATGGCGCAGGGCTGCGCACGACCGCGCTCATCACGGACATGAGCGAGCCCCTGGCCGATGCCGTCGGCAATGCGCTTGAAATCCGCAATTGCCTCGCCTTCCTGCGCGGGGAAAAGCAGGGCACGCGTCTGGAGCAGGTGGTAATGGCGCTTGCGTCCGAGATGTTGCTGGTGGCCGGCGTCACCTCGGGCCCTGTCGAGAGCCAGGATGCAGCGCGGCGGGCGCTCGAAAGTGGAGGGGCGCTCGAGGTCTTCGGCCGGATGGTGGCAGGACACGGCGGGCCGGCCGATTTCGTCGAGCGTCCAGACACCTATCTGACGACGGCGCCCATTTCGCGTCCTGTCGTGTCCGACCACGCGGGCGTTCTGCAGACCTGCGACGCGCGCGCGATCGGGATGGCTCTGATTGCGCTCGGCGGAGGGCGGACCCGGGCCGACCAGGCGATCGACCACAGCGTCGGCTTTTCCGACATCGTCCCGCTCGGCCACCGCGTCGCAGCGGGSGAGCCGCTGGCCGTCGTCCATGCCGCAAGTGATGCTGCGGCCGACGAAGCTGCGGCCGCCTTGAAGGCAGCCTACACGGTGACAGACGGCGCATTCGAACGGCGTCCCATCATTCTTTCGCGCCTCACCGCCTGAAAGCCGACCACAGACCGAAAGCCGACCTCAGACCGAAAGCCGACCTCAGCGTCTCAGACGCAAGGAACCGTCTTCGACGGCGAAGGACGAGAGGCGATTGAGAAAGCTCATTCCGACCAGCGTTTCCGAAAGGGCTGTATCCGGCAGCACCATCGCCTGCACGTTGTCCACGGCGATGCTTCCGATCTTCACGCGCTTGAGCGTCACCGAAGCCGCCTTCGCCAGGCCATTCGCGGTGGAAACCGGGACGGAATAGTCGAGCGTCGAGAGCGAAAGACCGATACGCCGTGCGGTGCTCTCGTTCAGGGCGACCACGGTTGCGCCCGTATCGATCAGGCCGCGAACGCTGCGGCCATTTAGTTCGAGCGCGGCACTGAAATGCCCGCCTTGTGTCGCCGAAAGGACCACTTCGCGCGTGCCGACCGCAGCCGGCAGCGCCGGATCTGCGGCGGCAGGTATCCGCTGCACCGAAGCGTCTGGCTTTGACGCCCGGTCAAGCGAGCGGTCTGCAAGATGCGGCAAGGTATAGGCGCAAAGGCCGGCAAGACCGGCGATCATCAGCACGCGGCTCAGCATGCCCGCAACTCCTGAACGAAAGGACGATGGCTGAGCGTACCGCACAGGGTCTTTAACAAGGTGCAAGGACGGCGCCGTCTGCCCGGTCTCTCGTCTGGAAGAGTTAACGAACCTTACTTCGTGCCGTACATCCTGTCCCCGGCGTCGCCGAGACCCGGCATGATATAGCCCTTCTCGTTGAGGTGGCTGTCGATCGAGGCGGTGAAGATCGGGACATCCGGATGTACGGCGTGGAAATTGGCGATCCCTTCGGGAGCGGCGAGAAGGCAGAGGAACCGCAGGTTGACGGCGCCGCGCTCCTTCAGCTTGTCGATCGCGGCAATCGAGGAGTTTCCGGTTGCCAGCATCGGATCGACGACGATCACCAGCCGTTCCGCCATGTTCTCGGGCGCCTTGAAGTAGTATTCCACCGCTTCGAGCGTTTCATGATCGCGGTAGACGCCGACATGCGAGACGCGCGCGGAGGGAACCAACTCCAGCATGCCTTCGAGAAGACCGTTGCCAGCCCGCAGAATGGAGGCGAACACCAACTTCTTGCCTTCGAGCACGGGCGCCTGGATCTGCTGCAGCGGCGTATCGATGGTTTCCATCGTCAGCTCCAGGTCGCGCGTCACCTCGTAGCAAAGCAGCGTGGAAATCTCGCGCAGAAGCCGGCGGAACCCTGCGGTCGAGGTTTCCTTCTTGCGCATGATCGTCAGCTTGTGCTGGACGAGCGGATGGTCGATGACGGTAACGCTGGTCATGCTGGAAGCCTCTTGCCGCGACGGATGGTCATCCGTCCTTTTTCCATGGAAAGACCTGCCGCTGCAAGTCCGCCGCCACGCCGTCCCCAACCGATCGGGCGCCGCGCCTAGGCTTGGAGCTTGGACAGCAACGTCGCGCGGGTGTCCTCGTCGACGAAGGCGGCCTCGATCGCGGTGCGGGTCATCGCATCGATCTCGTCGTCGCGGAACCCCATGACCTCCGAGGCGATATCGTACTCCTAGGCAAGCGACGTCTGGAAAAACGGCGGGTCGTCCGAATTGAGCGTGACGCGGCACCCGGCATCGCGCAGCGCCTGCAACGGATGCGCGTGAAAGCCGGGAAAGACATTGAGCGCGATGTTGGAGCCGGGACAGGTTTCCAGGACGACGCCCTCTGCAGCCACCCGGCGGACGAGATCGCCATCCTCGATGGCGCGCACGCCATGGCTGATGCGCGAAGGCCTGACGACGTCGAGCGCATCGCGTACGCTCTCAGCCCCTGCCATCTCGCCAGCATGGATGGTGAGGCCGAGCCCCGCATCGCGGGCGATGTCGTAGGCGCGGGCAAAATCGGCGACCCGGTACATGCGCTCCTCGCCTGCCAGATTTAGGCCTGTCACCAGAGGGTGATCGCGCCGAGCGGCGAAGCGTGAGGTCTGTTCGGCTCGTTCGGGGCCGAGATGCCGGATGAGCGTGATAATCATCCGGCCCTCGATGCCGGTCTTTGCCTTGGCGGCCTTGATCCCTGTCGCCAGGCCCCGGAGATAAGCGTCGGCGCCGATGCCGATCGTGTTTCCGTGGTCAGGCGACACGATGATCTCGCTGTAGATCGTGCCGGCTGCGCTCAGCTCCGTCAGATAGGTTTCCGCGAGCGCGGCATAGTCTTCCTCCGTGCGGAACAGCGAGGCGACGCGATCGTAGCAGACGATGAATGCGCTGAAATCACTCCAGACATAGGCTTCGTCCTCGATCAGACCGGAGACGTCGACACCGTATTTTTGCGCCTGCGCACGTGCGAGCGCGGGTGGTGCCGCGCCTTCGATGTGGCAGTGCAACTCCGCTTTCTTCAGGTGCAGCGTCACAGGAAACTCCTTCCATGGGGGCCGGGGGCGATGCCGAGATGCTTGGCCACCGTCTCGCCGATGCCGGCAAAGCCTGGAATGATTCCGATGGACCGGCTGCCGAGACCGGGGCCGAAGACGAGGACGGGTACACGCTCTCGCGTATGGTCGGTGCCGCGCCAGGTCGGATCGCAGCCGTGGTCGCCGGTCAGGATGACGATGTCGCCGGGCTCGAGCACGGCATCGAGTTCGGGCAGCCTGCGGTCGAAGGCTTCGAGCGCCGCCGCATAGCCCGCGACATCCCGGCGATGGCCGTAGAGCATGTCGAAATCGACAAAATTGGTGAAGACGAGATCGCCATCTTCAGCTTCGACGATCGCCTTCAGACTGGCGTCGAACAGCGCATCATTGCCGTTCGCCTTGATCGTGCGGCCGATGCCCTGATGCGCAAAGATATCGGCAATCTTGCCGACGGCATGAACGGTACGGCCCGCATCAGTCAACCGGTCGAGCAGCGTCGGCTCCGGTGGCAACACGGAATAATCGCGCCGATTGCCGGTGCGTGTGAAGTCTTGCGCGCTCCGTCCGATGAAAGGCCGCGCGATCACCCGTCCGATATTGACCTCGTCCAACAGGCGGCGAACCGTCTCGCAGAAGGCCAACAGACGCTCCAGACCGAAGGTTTCCTCGTGTGCAGCGATCTGGAAGACGGAATCCGATGAGGTGTAGCAGATCGGCTTTCCCGTCCGCAGATGCTCTTCGCCCAGCCGCGCGATGATATCGGTTCCCGAGGCATGGCAATTGCCGAGAACGCCGGGGACGTTGCCCTCTTCGCAGATTCGCGCGACCAACGTCTCCGGAAAGGCATCGCCCTCATTGGGAAAATAGCCCCAGTCGAACTGCACCGGCGTGCCTGCGATTTCCCAGTGGCCCGACGGCGTGTCCTTCCCGCGCGAGACCTCTTCAGCCGCGCCGTGGAGTCCCGTGACGGTCTCGGGCAGCGCGACGCCGGCCGGCATGCCGCCACTCGACAAGCGGGCAGCATGGTAAAGCCCGCGTGCGGCCAGGTTGGGAAGCATGAGAGGTCCGCTGCGCAGACCGTGCCGGTCGGCAGCCCCGGCTGCACAGAATTCGGCAATGTGTCCGAGCGTGTCGGCACCCTCGTCACCAAAAGCAGCGGCATCCGGCGCGCCGCCGATACCGAGGGAATCCAGAACGAAGAGAAATGCCCGCACGCCCCGCAGTCTCCTGAACGATCTGCCGCGCAAGGCGGCGTCATGAGATCGGCGCCTGAGCTGCACCGACAATGGCGGCAAGAGATACGCTTCGCCTTACGCTTTTGCAAACCGACTGCCGTGGGACGGATAGGGCAGGGAGGGGATGTGGCGGTTGGGCAGTACGGCAACGGCGCGGAACGGGCTATTTGCAGAGCGAGCAGGTGATCCCGAGGCCGACGCGCTGGCGATAATAGTAGCTTTCCGACAGGTTCATGATGCGGACGGAATTCTCCTGCGTGCCGGGCGGCGACATGAGAACCAGTTCGTAGGGAACCGAAAACTCCGAGCGGACGACGAAGGTGTTGAGAACATTCAGATCCGCGGGAACGGCGACAATCGTGTTTACGGCATAGGGGGTTCCCCCTTTTTCGTCGCGCGACCAGGCAACCACACCGACGCCCGGGGCCGTCACGCGGATACCGGACACTTTCAAGGCGTAGTTGCTCACGGAAAATGGCGCCATGATGCTCAGCGCGACATTCTTCATGCCGTCGAGTTCCGTCGGTGTCACCTCCGTCTTCTGGCTGAGGATATCGGCGACGGTGCCGGTCGCTTGGGAGACCTTCTGTGACATGTTGAAGCCGACGGACAGTTCGAACGCTCCGAGATAGATCATCAGGAGGATCGGCGCGATGAGCGCAAACTCGATGCCGCTCGTTCCCCGCCGATCCCGGGCAAGGCGTTGGATCCGGGAGAAGGGGTTGGGGACGGTGCTGCGGTCGTGGCTGAGGTTTGCGCCCGGCATGTCAGTATTTCTCGTTCATGAAGGCGGCGGTGGTTGCCATCAGGTAGTCGTTCGGCATCGAGCTGCCGGCAGCGCGCAGATTGGTGATGTAGGGCCGCACGAGATCGGTCACGACGGTCCAGCGGTAATAGGCGCGGATCAGGTTGATCGATCCGGGGCCGCCGGGGGCAAAGTTGAAGCCGGACGTGTCGAGATCTGTGCCCTTGCGCGGAATGGCGGTCGGAATATCGGCAAAGCTCGCATAGCTGCGAACGTCGATCAGCAGCTTGGACGGTGCTCCTGCCTCGGTTGCCGAGCAGCTCAGCATGGCCGTCAGTTCGCTGCAGAAGGCACTGCGAAACTGGGTCTGGCTCATGTTTGCCGGCAGGAGGCCGGTTCGGATCTTGCGGGCCATGGTCTGGGTCGCATTGGCGAGAATCTGCTCGCCGGTAAAAGCGATGAAGGTCTCGATCGAGGCAAAAATGACCATGAGAAAGGGAATGACGAGAATGGCGAACTCGATAGCCGCCGCGCCCTTGCGGTCGCGCGCAAAGCGACGGGCAAGCTTCCCGCGCACCGGTGCCGTTCCGCTATCCTGTTCGTCATCCCGTCTGGTAAGCGTCATTGTCCCCGCCATGTTTTGCGTGAACGCCAGCTTACTTGGAAAGCGTTTCCACTTCGTAACGTGGTGACGACGCATTGTGGTGAAGAGGCATTGTGGTGAAGGCAGGCAAACGGCGAAAGCCGTTACTTCTTCGAATGCTCTTCGCAGCTCGGCGTGCAGGTGAGAATGGCGCGGGCCGTGGAGCGATATACGCGCAAGGTGTTGCCCTCATCCGTCGAGACGAGGATGCGCTGATCGACGATCGGGTTGTCGTTCTCGTCGAGAATGACGATGTTGGTCGTGCCAATGGACTTGCCGGTCAGCACGATGGTCTGCGCGTCGGCCACGGTCGCATCGGCAATTTCGGCACTGCCGATAATGACACGGCTGACGCTGCGATCGAGCTTCAGGACGCGTGCGTGATTGAGGTAGACGTTCATCAGCGCTGCATCCTGCGCCATCGCCGGCCCGGCACTGACAAGGCCCGCAAGGCAGATCGCAACGCCGAGGCCGGCCAGCCGGCGGGCAGAGGCGGAACGGAGACGGTCGAGGGGCGGAATGAAAGCCATGGTGATGCAGGATCCGGTGATGCCGATGCACCACTATCCCCGCTTTTGGTGAATGAAGACTTAAACACACGCAGCGCTGCGGATCGCGAGGCGCGACAGATGCCCGAAGGATTTACGTTCCGGTAACGCTTTTCTTTAAGCCACTCGAAATATGCGTTGTGTAAGTTGTTTGTAACCGGCCGGCAGAGACATGTCGGAGGGAGTGCTGAACACGAAACAAGTGATGTAGGAGAAATGACATGACCGCAATTTTCGCACGTTTCATGAAGGACGAGTCCGGCGCGACCGCCATCGAATACGGCCTGATCGCATCGCTGATCGCTGTTGCGATGATCCTCGGTGCCAGCGCACTGGGCAACCAGATCAACACGACCTTCACGAACCTCAAGGACAAGCTCGCAAAGCCGGTCTGAGACAGTTCAGCATACCTTGCCATTGTCCAAGGGCGATGGAGGAAACAAGTGGCTGCTCCAAGAGCGGCCACTTTTTTCGTTATGAAGCTTCGTGACGGTCGTTGATTCGCATTTCCTTAAGGCGCCTCCTCTAGGATCGCCCTGTTTCCGGAGATGATTTATGGTCCAGGCTGCGATTTTCGTCATTTTTCCTTTGTGCCTGGCCTTTGCGGCCTGCTCCGATTTTCTCTCCATGACCATTCCCAACCGTGTCTCGGCCATCCTGCTCGGCAGCTTCGTCGTCATTGCGCCCCTGGCCGGCCTGGAAATGACCCAGATCGGCCTGCACCTCGCTGCGGGCCTTGCCGTCTTTGCCGTCTGCTTTGCCCTCTTTGCCACGAACGTCATGGGCGGTGGCGACGCGAAGCTGCTGACAGCAAGCGCCGTCTGGTTCGGCTGGAACATGAGCCTTCTGACCTTTCTTGTGGCCGTTTCCTTCCTGGGCGGCGTGCTGGTGCTGGCGGTTCTTCTTCTGCGCAAGGAAGAGAACGTCATTCTGGCGTACCGAATTCCGATCCCGGAACAGCTCTTCCACGGTTCCAAAGTCCCCTATGGTGTCGCCATTGGCTGCGGCGCCTTGCTGACCTTTCCGGAATCGCCCCTGATGCAGCTTGCTCTGGTGCATATGCGGTGACTTCGACGATCGGCGCGCGCCCGATCTTAAGACTTCATTAAGTATAGTCGGTCGGTTTTCGTTAACCTTAATTACACCTTTACGCCGTAGCCTTTTCCGAGAGTTCAGGGGAAGGGTTCGGTGATCAGATGAAGCCGGCACGCGTTTTCATTTTGGCTGTTGCGGTCGTCTCGGCAGGCCTTGCCGGCCTGCTGGCGATGAGCATCACCGGGCCGACCGTGATCGAGGCGGCGCAGCCGGTCATCGAGCGGGAGCCGACCGTCAACGTCCTCGTCATGGCCAAGAGCCTGCCGGTCGGTTCGCGTCTCAGTGCGGACGCGATCCGATGGATGGCTTGGCCCAAGGCCGGCATCGTCGATGGCTTCATCACAGACGAGGCCCGCCCGGATGCGGTGACCCAGTTGCAAGGCTCCGTCGTGCGCCTGCCGCTTCTCAATGGCGAGCCGGTTCGCGCCGAGAAAATTGCCGATGCCTCCGGTCGCATTCTCTCTTCCATCCTGCCAGCCGGAAAGCGAGCTGTCGCCACCGAGATCACGGTGGCCACCGGCGCCGGCGGCTTCATCCTGCCGAACGACCGCGTCGATGTGATTATGGTGCGCAAGGGCGAGGGCAAGGCGTTCAACACGGAAACCGTGCTCAGCAACGTTCGCATCCTCGCCGTCGACCAGCAGATCGAGGAAAAGGATGACGGCTCCAAGACCGTCATCGGCACGACCGCAACCCTCGAGCTGACGCCCGACCAGTCGAAGGTCCTCGCGGTCGCCCAGCAGATGGCCGATCGCCTCTCTCTTGCTCTGCGCTCGGTTGCCGACGCGCAGGAGCCGGACACGATCGCTGCCGATTACCTGCTCTCCGGCGGCAGCCGTCCGGCCGTCCAGCTGATCAAATCCGGCTCCATCGTCTCCTCAGACGGCGAGACCAAGACGGGAGCAATGCAATAATGGCCAGCCGAGGAAAGACCCCCATGACGTTCGGGACGACGTTGCGCGCACCGCTTGCCGGCGCGCTTGCCATGGCGCTGGCCCTCACGGCTGCGCCGATGATGCCCGGCACCGCAGGTATCGCGCAGGCAGCAGACAGTGCGCTCCTGCGCATCGTCGACAGCGGGCCCGGCGCCAAGAAGACCATCAAGCTCGGCCTCAACAAGGCCATCGTCATCGACCTGCCGGCCGATGCGCATGACATCCTTGTTGCCGACCCGTCCCTTGCCGATGCGGTAACGCGCACGTCCCGCCGCATTTATCTTTTCGGTAAATCGGTCGGGCAGACCAACATCTTCATCTTCGGTGCCAATGGCGAGGAAATCGTCAGTCTCGATCTGGAAATCGAACGCGACGTTTCGACGCTCCAATCCAATCTGCGTCGCTACCTGCCGGACTCCGACATCAACGTCGAAATCGTGTCGGACAATATCGTGCTGACGGGCTCGGTCCGAACCCCGCTCGATTCGACGCGCGTCGTGGAACTGGCACAGGCCTTCCTCCAGGGCGGCGAGGCCACGACCCGCAATATTACCGCGCAGGGCACCAACGGCGATGCCGACATCTATGCGGAAGACCGCCAGAAGTCGAAGATCGTCAACCTCCTGACGATCGATGGCGAAGACCAGGTCATGTTGAAGGTCACGGTTGCCGAAGTCTCGCGCCAGATTCTCAAGCAGCTCGGCTTCTCCGGTGCTGTGCGTGGCAACAACGCCGAGATCTCGTTCCAGAATCCAGCCAACCTCGGTAACGCCCTCAATGCCAGCTCGTCCATTATCACAGGCAGCATTGCCGGCGGTGCTGTTGGGCTCGCCAGTTACATCAATGCGATGGAGCAGGCTGGCGTCATGCGGACGCTGGCGGAGCCGAGCCTGACGGCCATCTCCGGCAAGAGCGCCAAGTTCTTTGTCGGGGGCGACTACCGCATCCCGGCCGGTCAAGAAGTCACCACAGAGGAAGACAAGGTGACCGGGAAGGAGAAGCCTGTCCTGGAACGCAAGGTCGAAACGGTTGAATACGGCGTCGAGCTGAACTTCAAGCCGGTGGTCCTCGGTCCGGGACGGATCGCGCTCGACATCGAGACCAACGTGTCGGAGCCGACTTTCGAGGGCAGCGTCGCCAGTGGCGCCTATAGAAACATCGCGGGCCAGAACTACATGTCGATCCGCAAGCGCGAGGCATCGACCAGCGTCGAGCTCCCCTCCGGCGGCTCCATCGTCATCGGCGGTCTCGTGCAGGACAATATTCGCCAGGCGATCTCCGGCGTCCCCGGATTTGCCAAGATCCCGATCTTTGGCACGCTGTTCCGCTCGCGCGATTTCCAGCGCAACGAGACGGAACTGGTCATCATTGCCACGCCCTATCTCGTGCGTCCCGTCGCCCGCAACCAGATCTCCCGGCCCGACGACAATTTCAGTCCGTCTGCCGATCTTCCCGGCTTCTTCCTCGGCGAAGTCAATCGTCTCTACGGCAACCGAGGCGCTCAACCGGTCGGCCAGTATCACGGCAATGTCGGCTTCATTTACAAATAGGCGGGGACGGACATGACATCATCCATTGCACTCCCCAGTTTCGAAAGGCGCCCGGCCATGCCGTTCCCCGTCCGCATTGCCCGCATCGCTCTTCTCAGCCTCAGCATTGCAGCCAGTCTTGCGGCCTGCGCCAAACGTGACGATCTGTCGACGGGCGCCATCCCCGATGACTATCGCACGCGCCATCCGATCGTCGTCGGCGAAAGCGAGCGGTCGATCGACATTCCCATCGCCTCTAGCGATCGTCGTCTGCCGGTTGGCACGCGCGAGGTCATCAAGGGCTTTGCCCAGACATACCGTGGCTCGGCCAACGGCGTCGTCCAGATCATGCTGCCGAGCGGATCCGCAAACGGCGCGGCGGTCGAGGCCGTGCGCCGCGACATCCGCGCGCTCCTCGTCCAGATGGGCGTTCCGGCAAACCGGCTTCTCGAGACCCGCTACAACGCGGCAGCCAGCGGGGACGCAGCACCTGTGCGCCTGAGCTTCACGGCGATCACCGCCTCCACCGAACCGTGCGGCGCCTGGCCCGAGGATCTCGTCAAGGATACGACGCAGAACCGCAACTGGAGCAATTTCGGCTGTGCCAGCCAGGCGAACCTTGCCGCCCAGATCGCCAATCCGACGGACCTTCTCGGACCCCAGGCGCAATCGCCCATCGATGCGGCCCGGCGCGGTCAGGTCATTAACGATTATCGGGGTCTGACAACGACGCCGAATACCACGATCTCCATCACGACCAACTGACGCACCGAACGCGTCGCGGGGCACCACATGAGCGCCATTGATTATACGATCGAAAGCCTGAGCGGCAGCGCGGCGGCACCGGCCGACGTCGTTCTGCCGCAGGACATCGAGCATCTTCGTCCGCTGCCCCGCATTTCGATCCATGCCTTCTGCGAAACAGAGGCCGTGCAGCGCAGCCTCGAGCGGTGCGGGCAGGACCGGCGCATGGCCAAGGTCGGCTTCCGCATCAACAGCGGCAACATGGCGGCTGCGGCCAACATGTTCGCCACCATGCCGACGCCGAACCTGATCATTCTGGAAACCGCTTCTGAGCCCGGCGCTCTGATGCAGGAACTCGCGCCCCTCGCACAGGTCTGCGATCCCAGCACCAAGGTCATCCTGATCGGCCGCTTCAATGATATCGGCCTCTACCGGGAGCTGATCCGCAACGGCATCTCCGAATATCTGGTGGCGCCCGTCGCCATGGCGGATCTAATGGGCGCGATCTCCTCGATCTTCGTCGATCCCGAAGCGGAGCCTCTGGGCCGCAGCATCGCCTTCATCGGGGCAAAGGGCGGCGTCGGCTCCTCGACGCTCGCGCACAACTGCGCCTGGGGCATATCCCACCTCTTCGCAACCGAGACCGTCCTTGCCGATCTCGACCTGCCCTACGGCACCGCCAATATCAATTTCGATCAGGATCCGCCGCAGGGGGTGGCCGAGGCCGTCTTTTCGCCAGAACGCCTCGACGAGGTCTTCCTCGACCGGCTCCTCACGAAATGCTCGGAGCATCTCTCGCTGCTCGCCGCGCCGTCTATGCTCGATCGCGCCTATGATTTCGACGGAAACGCCTTCCAGGCTCTGGCCGAAATTCTGCAGCGAAACGCGCCGGTGTCGGTCCTCGACGTGCCCCATACCTGGAACGCCTGGACGCGCAACGTCGTTGGCGAGGCCGACGAACTCGTCATCACGGCCGTTCCCGATCTCGCTAATCTGCGCAACGCGAAGAACCTGTTCGATTCCATTCGCAAGCTGCGTCCGAACGACAAGGCGCCCCATCTGGTGCTCAACCAGGTCGGCATGCCGAAGCGGCCGGAAATTCCCGTCGCCGATTTCTGCGAATCCCTCGAAGTCGAGACGGCGGCGATCATTCCGTTCGACGCCGTGCTTTTCGGTTCGGCGGCCAACAGCGGACGCATGATCGCGGAAACCGACAAGAAGGCACCGACAGCGGAGATCTTCTCGCAGCTGGCGCATCTGCTGACGGGTCGGGTCACGGCCAAGAAACCGCGAAAGGCAGGCCTCGGCATGGTGCTCGGCCTTCTCGGGCGCAACTGAGCCGGGGGACAGCGACGATGAGACGGAACCAGGTGGACAGCCATGTTTGGTAAACGCGGAAACGACAGCGCCGGCCGGACACAGACCCCGCCGCCGGCCATGGCGTCGGCAGCCGCTGCCGTCATCGAGCGACCGGCAGCCCCGGTTTTGCAGGAGAGCGCCCGTGAGGCGGCCGCCCTCGTTCGCCAGCCGCCGCCGCCGGCACCCCGCAAGCGTACACCGCGCACGGACGACTACTATGACACCAAGGCGCAGGTCTTCTCTGCGCTGATCGACACGATCGACCTGTCGCAGCTGGCCAAGCTGGACGGGGAGAGCGCGCGCGAAGAGATTCGTGACATCGTCAACGACATCATCACGATCAAGAATTTCGCGATGTCGATTTCCGAGCAGGAGGAACTGCTCGAGGACATCTGCAACGACGTTCTCGGCTACGGGCCACTCGAGCCGCTGCTCGCCCGCGACGATATCGCCGACATCATGGTCAACGGTGCCGGGCAGACCTTCATTGAAGTCAACGGCAAGACCATCGAGAGCGACGTCCGTTTCCGCGACAATGCCCAACTGCTGTCGATCTGCCAGCGCATCGTCTCCCAGGTCGGCCGCCGCGTTGATGAAAGCTCGCCGATCTGCGACGCTCGCCTTCCGGACGGCTCGCGTGTCAACGTCATCGCCCCGCCGCTCGCCATCGACGGCGCAGCGCTCACCATTCGAAAGTTCAAGAAGGACAAACTGAAGCTCGACCAGCTCGTCCGATTCGGCGCGATCACGCCGGAGGGTGCCGTTCTTCTGCAGATCATCGGACGTGTGCGATGCAACGTCGTCATTTCCGGCGGAACGGGCTCCGGCAAGACGACGCTCCTCAATTGCCTCACCGGCTATATCGATGCGGACGAGCGCGTCATCACCTGCGAAGATACCGCCGAACTTCAGCTGCAGCAGCCGCATGTGGTGCGCCTGGAAACGCGACCGCCCAATATCGAGGGCGAGGGCGAAATCACCATGCGGGACCTTATCAAGAACTGTCTCCGCATGCGGCCTGAACGCATCATCGTTGGCGAAGTCCGCGGAGCCGAGGTGTTCGACCTGCTCCAGGCCATGAACACCGGCCATGACGGCTCCATGGGGACGATCCACGCGAACACGCCGCGCGAATGCCTCGCCCGCATGGAATCGATGATCGCCATGGGGGGCTATACCTTGCCCGCCCGGACCGTGCGCGAGATCATTGCCGGCTCGATTGACGTCATCATCCAGGCGGCGCGCCTGCGCGATGGTTCACGTCGGATCACCCACATCACCGAAGTGGTCGGGATGGAAGGCGACGTCATCATCACGCAGGACCTCATGCGCTACGAGATCGAGGGCGAGGACGCCGTCGGCAAGATCGTCGGCCGCCACAAGGGTTCGGGCATCGGCCGTCCGCATTTCTGGGATCGTGCCCGCTACTTCAACGAGGACAAGCGGCTCGCCGCCACGCTCGACACTTTGAACAAGGAGTAGCGCGATGTTCGGTCTGGACCCGCTGATCATTGCTATTGCCGCTCTCGTGGCCGTATCCACCGCAGGCCTTGCCTACGGGTTCCTGTTCTCGCGCATTCAGGATGAAAAGAAGGCGGACGTCCGCTTTCGCAAGATCAAGGCGGCGGAAACGGACCGGGTCAACATCAAGGCCGCCCGCGATCGCATGAACGAGCTGTCCAAGCGTCGAAAGTCGGTGCAGGACTCGCTGAAGGATCTCCAGAAGAAGCAGAAGGAAAAATCAGCGCGCGCCAAGCCGCCGATCAAGGTGCGGCTGACCCAGGCGGGGCTGCCCATCTCGCTGACAAAGTTTTACGTTTTCAGCGGCATCTTCGGCTTTGCCGCATTCCTGACCGCGCTTGTCGTCGGCGGGTCCTTGCTGATAGCCGCCGGTGTCGCAATCTTTGCGTCGCTGGGCCTGCCGCGCTGGATCCTCGGCTATCTCGTGAAGCGGCGCTGCAACAAGTTCATCGAGGAGTTTCCGAATTCGCTCGAGGTCATGGTGCGGTCGATCAAGTCCGGCCTGCCGCTCAGCGACGCCATCCGCCTGATCTCCAACGATGGACAGGAGCCGGTCAAGACGGAGTTCCGCCGTGTCATCGATGCGCAGGGTGTCGGCATGACCGTTCCTGAAGCCTGCGCGCGCATGATCCAGACGGTGCCGCTGCAGGAGGTCAATTTCTTTTCGGTGGTCATCACCATTCAATCGCAGGCAGGGGGCAATCTGTCGGAGGCGCTGACCAACCTTGCCAGAGTGCTGCGCGAACGCCGCAAGATGAAGGCGAAGGTCCAGGCGCTTTCGATGGAAGCCAAGGCTTCTGCCTGGATCATCGGCGCGCTCCCCTTCATTGTCGCGACGCTCGTTTACCTCAGTTCGCCCGCCTACATCATGGTGCTGTTCACCGACCCGCGCGGGCATCTGATCATGGGCATTTCCGCCATCTGGATGGGCATCGGCATCTTCGTCATGCGGCAGATGATCAACTTCGATATGTAGGGAATTCGCGTCATGTTGGGCCTCCTCACGCCGGCGACCATCGTCGCGGTCCTTGTCTCCATCGCCGTCATGGCGACGATCTACACGCTCGCCGCGCCCTTCCTCGAAGGCGACAATCTCCAGAAGCGGATGAAATCCGTCGCCTCGGAGCGGGAGCAGATCCGTGCCCGCGAGCGTGCGCGGCTGAACAACGAGATCACCACCGGACGCGCCTCCCTTCGAGCCAAGAACAACACGTCGGTCCTGCAGGTCGTCGAACGTCTGAATCTTCGCAAGGCGCTGGTGGACGACAAGACCGTCAACCGGCTGAAAATGGCTGGCTACAGGTCGCAGAACGCGCTCAACATCTTCCTGTTCGCCCGCTTCGTCCTGCCCTTCGTTCTTCTCGGCGTTGCGGCGGTCTATGTCTTCGGTCTCGGCGCCTTTGCTGATAGGCCGCAGGCCATGCGTCTCCTCGGCGTTATCGTCGCCGCCTATATCGGCTTCTACCTGCCCAACATCTTCATCGGCAATGCGGTCGGCAAGCGGCAGTCCTCCATTCGCCGCGCCTGGCCGGATGCGCTCGATCTGCTGCTGATCTGCGTGGAGTCCGGTATTTCCATGGAACTCGGCATGCGCCGCGTGGCAGACGAGATTGCCGGGCAGTCGCCGGCGCTTGCCGAAGAGATGGTGCTGACCACGGCCGAACTCTCCTTCCTGCCCGATCGCCGGGTTGCGCTCGAAAACCTTGGTCTTCGAACCGGCATCGATGACGTGAAGGCGGTGACGCAGGCCCTGATCCAGGCGGACCGCTATGGCACGCCGATCGCGCAGGCGCTCCGCGTTCTCGCCCAGGAAAGCCGCGACCAGCGCATGAACCAGGCCGAAAAGAAGGCCGCAGCCTTGCCGCCGAAGCTGACGGTGCCGATGATCCTGTTCTTCCTGCCGGTTCTGATTGCCGTTATCCTCGGCCCGGCCGGCATTCAGGTCGCCGATCGTATGTGAGCCCGAACGAAAGGCACCGCATCCGATAAAGGATGCAGGCGCCGTTTGCTAAGAAAACGAAAGATCAGTTCGTTCCGGTTTCAGTCGCCTTTGCCGGCTTTCCGTCTTTGGCAAGCTTCTGCCATGCGTTCTGCTGCGACAGAATCGACCGGAGATAGGCGACGTTCGCCTCGGCCTGCTGGGAGGACAGTTCCTGGCGGGCGATGGCTTCCGCTTCCGGGAAGCGGCCTTGCAGGCCGATGGCCAGTGCCAGGTTCTGGCGAACGCCGCTGTCGGCACCCGGCTGTTCCGCCGCCTTGCGCAGATAGGTTTCCGCCGTCTTCAGGTCTTTCGACAAGAGATAGGACATGCCGAGATTGGAAAGCACGGACGGTTCGTTCGGCTGGATGTCCAGGGCCTCACGGTAACGCTGCCGCGCTTCCGGCGAGCGTCCGAGCTGGTCGAGGATCGCCCCTTCGGCCGATTTCAGCTTCCAGTCCGGACGGTCGGGCGTCTGCGCGCGGCCGACGGTGAGCAGCGCCTGTTCAAGCTGGCCGGCTGCGGCCTGCGACTTGCCATAGGCGGCCAGCACCTCGCGATCGGCCGGATACTGGATCGCCACCTGCTGCATGACGGCGAGCGCCTGGTCGTTGCGGCCAGTCTGGCGCAGCACGTTGGCATAGTTGAGACCGGTCGTCCGGTCCTTCGGGTTCTTCTCATAGGCCTTGCCGAGGCTTTGAGCCGCGGCATCGAGTTGCCCTGCATTCATGGAAGCGCTGTTGACCGACGCCAGGCCATTCGAGGCTCTGTTGGATATCGACCCCGTGGTCAATTCCTTGCGCGGAGCCGCGCAGCCCGATAGCAGGCCTGCAATCAGGACGGCGGAGAGGGACAGGTGGACGGTCGCGCGGCAGGCGTGCCGCGAACGAGGCTGGTCAAGTGATGCCGCCATGGCAAAGCTCCCGGAAAAATGGGGAAAGCACCGGCACGCATCAACTTTCACGGCGCAATCGTATCCTCATCAATAATCTGTTAACCCTAATAGAGTGTTAATTTCCGCTTCGGTCTTGCGCGCAGTCCCAGTCCGTCCGGCGGGTCGGACGAGGCCGGGCGCGGCTGCCGTCAATGGATTTCAGGAGAACCCATGCCTCCCTTTTGTCTCGAACATCGACCGTCGCCTTTCACGTCCGGTGAGGGCGCCGCTCCGAACGCAGCCCTTCCGGTTTATGCGCTGACGCCGGACGACCTCGAGAGTGCCGCGCTCGATCCGTTCGTCCGCAACTGGGCGCGTCAGGCAGGCTTCAAAGCCGAAAGCGGGGCGCTGCTCCTCATTCCGGCACATCCGGACGGGCAGGGCGGGGGGGATGGCCTCGGCGGTGCCCTCTTCGGTCTCGGCAGCACACCGTTCGATGCGCCCTTCGCTACGGGCAAGCTCGCCCGCACATTGCCACCCGGAGATTGGCGGATTGTCTCCGATAGCCTGTCGGCCGAACAGGCTGCCCTCGGCTTTGCGCTCGGCGCCTATAGCTTTGACCGCTACAAGGCGGGGAAGGCCGAGCGGCCACGGCTCCAGCTGCCGGAGAGCGTCGATCGGCCGGCCTTGGACCGCACGGTGGCCGGCATCTCGCTGGTCCGCGATCTCATCAATACGCCGACCAACGATCTCGGACCGGACGCCCTGGAAGAAGCGTTCCAGGCGCTCGGCAGGGATTACGGCGCGACCGTCACAACCATCCTTGGCGATGATCTGCTGGTGCAGAACTTCCCCCTGATCCACGCGGTCGGCCGCGCCGCCCACCAGGCGCCGCGCCTTCTGGACCTGCGCTGGGGCTCCGGATCAAAAAAGATCACGCTCGTGGGAAAAGGGGTCTGCTTTGATACCGGCGGGCTGGACATCAAGCCTGCTGCTTCCATGCTTCTGATGAAGAAGGACATGGGCGGGGCTGCAAACGTCATGGGCCTGGCGCTGATGATCATGGATGCCGGGCTCGACGTCTCGTTGCGCGTCCTGGTCCCCGCGGTCGAGAATTCCATAGCCGGCAATGCTTTCCGCCCGAGCGATATCTATCGGTCGCGCAAGGGCCTGACGGTGCAGATCGACAATACCGACGCCGAGGGTCGGCTCGTCCTGGCGGATGCGCTCGCTTACGCCGGCGAGAGCGAGACCGACCTTCTCATCGACATGGCTACGCTGACGGGGGCTGCCCGGGTCGCGCTCGGCCCCGACCTGCCGCCCTTCTTTACCGACGACGAGACACTCGCTACTGATCTGTCGCAGGCAAGCCTTGCCACTCACGACCCCCTGTGGCGGCTGCCGCTTTACAAGGGGTACGAGAAGGACGTGACGTCCCGCATCGCCGACCTCACAAATGCGCCGTCGGGCGGCATGGCCGGGGCAATCACCGCGGCCCTGTTTCTCAAGCGCTTCGTGGCCCAAACGCGCGGCTGGGTCCATCTCGATGTCTATGGCTGGAACCCGAGCGAGCGTCCGCACGCGCTTGTCGGCGGCGAGGCACAAGGCATCCGGGCTCTTTATGCCCTGATCGCACGCGATCTCTCGTAAGCCTTGAACACAACGAGAAAGGCGCCGAATTGCTTCGACGCCTTGAATGCTTCCAGAACGGGCCGTCTATTCGTTGATCAGGCGCTTCAGGAGTTCGATCTCATGGCTGAGCTTCGTGTCGCCGGAGATCAGGTCCTCGATCTTGCGCACGGCATGCAGCACCGTCGTATGATCGCGTCCACCGAACCGGCGGCCGATTTCGGGAAACGAGCGAGGCGTCAGGGTCTTTGCCAGATACATGGCGATCTGGCGCGGCTTGACGATGACGCGCGTGCGACGATTGGACACGAGCTCCTGGCGGGAGACGTTGTAATGCTTGGCGACAACGCGCTGGATATCCTCGATCCGCACGCGGCGCGGCTCGCCGGCATTGACGAGATGTCCGAGAAGCTCGTCGACGCGCTCGATCGAGAGCTGGGGTTCGAACGACATGCGGAACAGGAGCTGGTTGAAGGCGCCCTCCAGTTCGCGGCCGCTGGCGGTGATGCTGCGGGCGACGTGGCTCAAGATATCGGCGGGAATGTCGAGGGAGGGATCCTCCTCGCGCGCCACATCCAGCCGACGCTTCAGGATCTCCAGCCGCATCTCGTAGTCGGGACCGTCCATCTCGATGGCGACGCCACCCTGAAGGCGCGAACGGACGCGCGGGTCGAGCGATTCCAGCTCCCACGGCGCCCGGTCAGCCGCCACGACGACCTGCTTGGCGCTGTCGAGCAACATGTTCAGGAGATGGCAGAACTCGTGCTGGATCGACTTTCCCTGCAGGAACTGCATGTCGTCGATGACGAGCAGGTCGATGTTGCGCAAGGTTTCCTTCAGCGACAGCGCATCATTGTCGCGGATGGCGGTGGCGAAGCGCCACATGAAATACTCGGCCGTGAGATAGACGACGCGCGAGGCGCGCGGGCTCTGGATTGCGGCAATGGCGATCGCCTGGAGGAGGTGCGTCTTGCCGAGGCCGACGGAGGAGTGAATGAAGAGCGGATTGAACCGCACTGCTCCGGCGCCCGCTTCCGCGATCGTCTTGGCGGCAGCCAGTGCGACGCGGTTGGATGAGCCTTCGACGAAGCTTGCAAAGCTGTAGCGCGGGTCGAGCGGGGAGCCAAAGAGCGGCGTGGCGACGGGGAGCTTCGCCGCAGCCGGCAGGGCAGCTGTCGCCTGCTGTCCGATGCTCTGGACACCGGTCTTGCGCGCCGACGTGGCGGTTGGCGCAGCAGGAACGGTCTCGCCGGCGACCATGTCGGCTTCATTCGGAGCACGGGCGCCACGCATCGCGCTGCGCACCACGATCTCGACCTTCAGGATCTCGGAATCTTCCTGCTGGAACAGGGTCGTGATCTGGTCGAGATACCGGTTGTTGATCCAGGACTTCAGGAACGTGGTGGGCACGGAAAGACGCACGACGCTCTTCGACATCGAGTGCAGCTTGAGCCGGCCAAACCAGCTCGCAAAGACGTCAGGGCCGACCTGCGCCTTGAGGAGAGCGCTGACCCGGTCGAAAAGTGCGCTCTGGGTCATGATGGCCTGCTCTCCCGTCGTCTGTTCGTTCTGCGCGCTCTTGATCGGCCGAGCATGTTCGCCAGCAGCGAATGTGCGCCCCGAGGTCACCGAATTTAAAAGCATGTGCCGCCTTCCAATGTCTGTCCCGATACCGGCTTTGATGGCCGGCAGTCTCGTGTCGGATGTGCCGCCTTGCGGCGGCATTACCATGGCTGTTCAAACGGACGGGTCCCTCGTGTGCCCGCGCGTTTCCGATCCCTCGGCAAACCCCTCAGACCGTGGCCGAAATCGGCCTCTGTCATCCGGGTCCCCGCTTGCCGTGGGACCGATCGAGCCTGCCGGAGTGACGTTCGTGCCACCCAGGCCTTGCTCTTCTCTTTCCTGTTGCAATCATGCTCGAACCGAAACGGTTCAAGACATCTTGCAGCAGATCTTTCCTCCGGCGCATCTGCCGGGCTTGCTCTCCCACAACGGCTCTCGCAGTCGATCGACGGCCTTTCATTGCCGGCGACGTTCAATAGAGCCTTCAACCTTAAGACGCGGTTTCTCGCTCCTTGACGACGAAAGCCATCAAGGTGAGACGTTCCTTCAGTTGATGGAAAATTGTGATGTCCACCTCGGTCCAGGAAATATGGAGGCTGCGCAGCCCTTTTCAGGGCCCGTTGCCGACATCGAAAACTCGCTGTCCCACATCTCTTGCTGAAAGCATTTAGGCAGGATCATGACCCAAGATCAATCGCCATTTTTACGGCCGGCAGGGCCTTGGCCGTTGACTCTCAACCGGCGTTTTGCAACTGCCCCAGGCCGCCATTTGAGAATCGCAGTCGAATCAAAGGCTTTGTTTTTGGGCGTTTCAAAGGTGCCCGGAAAAGCAAGAAAAATAAAAAATCGCTTGACTCGGATTCACTTCGACGGCCCCTCCTCGTGGAAGGGCAACGTGTCATAAACTTCAGCAAGCCGTTGTTAATATGGAGATTATTTGGTCACATCCATGACATGATCTCGTCATGGGCAATGATCGACCGGAAAAGCCGGCGTACGAATCGAAAGGGCCCGGTCGATGACCGGGCCACTCTCTTATAAGGCGGAAATGATAAGGCTTATGCCGACAATGCGTTGACGCGGCTGGCCAGGCGCGAAACCTTGCGCGATGCCGTGTTGGCATGCACGACGCCCTTGCTGGCAGCGCGCATCAGCTCGGGCTGTGCAACGCGCAGGGCTTCCTGTGCAACGGCCTGATCGCCGGATGCGATGGCTTCTTCGACCTTGCGGAGGAAGTTGCGAACGCGCGAACGGCGCGACTTGTTGATCTCGGTGCGACGAGCGATCTTGCGGGTCGCTTTTTTCGCCGAAGTTGTATTGGCCATGGGTTTCTCTCTTCAGATTCTGACAAGCACCTCCGCCTCGCCGTGTCGGGTCACTGCGACCTGTCATCCAAGCTCTTCGGAGGCAATAGCGAGAAACCTGCAACGTGGCTTCCCAAACTGTGGGCGCCGTATAGACGCAAACGCCCATTTCGTCAACGCGCTATTTCAGGCGCCATCTACAGCGCGTAGGCAGGGTTGCCGCCATTCCGGGCCTACACCTGGCACGAAGCGCAGTAAAATGTCGAGCGCCCCGCCTGGGGGATCCGGGCGATGATGCCACCACAGCCAGGCCGCGCGCAGGGTTTGCCCTCCCGGTCGTAGACGGCGAAGCTATGCTGGAAATAGCCAAGCGATCCGTCCGCCTGGATATGATCGCGGAGCGACGAGCCTCCGGCCGCGATCGCGTCGGCGATGACGGCGCGAATTGCTTCCGTCAGCACGATCAGCGGTGTCCGCGGGCGCCCGCGCGCATCGACCAGCTTTCCCGACGGCTTGACCGGCGAGAGCCGCGCCCGCCACAGTGCCTCGCAGACGTAGATGTTGCCCAGTCCGGCGATGATCCTCTGGTCGAGCAGGGTCGACTTCAGCGGCTGCGCCTTGCCGGCAAACCGGCTGGCGAGATAGGCGGCATCGAGCCGGTTGCCGGTCGGCTCCTCCCCGAGCTGCCGAAAGAAGGCGTGCGCCGCCAATGTTTCGCGCGGCCCGATGTCCATGAAGCCGAACCGGCGCGGATCGTTGTAGATGACCTGCACGGTTCCGCGGTCCGAGAGAAGATGGAAAACGACATGATCGTGCCGCTCGTCCTTGCCGCGGGGATGATGAAAGTCGCCCGGCGTGTCGGCATCGGCAGAGGCCGCCTCGATCACCCGGAACGAGCCGGACATTCCCAGATGCGCAATGACGACATCGTCGTTGTCGAGCTCGATCAGCAGATATTTCGCCCGGCGTGACAGAGCGAGAATCCGGCGATTTTCGAGGCGGCGGGCGAAGTCCGGCGGAAAGGGAAACCGCAGGTCGGGGCGCCGCACCTCGGCACGGGTGATCAGTGCGCCCTCCATAACGGGCGCAAGGCCCCGGCGGACCGTTTCGACCTCGGGCAGTTCGGGCATAGCCAGTCCTTCTTGCAGCGCATTTCGGGCCGACAGCCGCGTCGCGGCGCTTCCTTTCCCTGGAGATAGCGTTGCCGGTGCGAAATCGCTATGGTCCGACGCGTCGAATGGTCCGTATTCCCGATCTGGTCGGATGGACGTAAACGTCCTATGTGCCGTTGACTGTCCGAGACTGTGGGTCGGATGAACCTGTCACTGGACGGGCAGGATGGCGGGATCAGCCGTATGACGGCTCACGTCTGCGGGCACAGGATGAATGGGGTTCCGATCCCGATACGGGCGATCAGGCCGGAAACGAACGGTCTGGAATGGAAAGGTGTAGAGTATGACGGACGAACGGGTTTCCGCCGAAGGCGGCATGGAAACGTCTTATGGTTTTCGCCGCGTCAACGAGGGCGAGAAGCAAGGTCTTGTCAACGACGTCTTCCATAAGGTCGCCAAGCGCTACGACATCATGAACGACGTGATGTCGATGGGCCTTCATCGGGCCTGGAAGGATGCGATGGTCGCCGCGCTCCACCCGCGCCGCAGCGCCGACTACAGGGTCCTCGACGTTGCCGGCGGCACGGGCGACATTGCATTTCGCATCGTCGAGGCCTCCGCCCGGCAGGCGCAGGCGACGGTACTCGACATCAATGGTTCGATGCTCGGCGTCGGTGCCGAGCGCGCCCGCAAGAAAGGTCTGACCGATAATCTCGAATTCGTCGAGGCCAATGCGGAAAGCCTGCCATTCGAAGGCGGTCGCTTCGACGCCTACACGATCGCCTTCGGCATTCGCAACGTGCCGCGCATCGATGTCGCACTGTCGGAGGCCTATCGCGTGCTGAAGCGCGGCGGACGTCTGCTGGTGCTCGAATTTTCCGATGTCGAGATGCCGCTTCTCGACAAGGTCTATGATGCCTGGTCGTTCAACGCCATTCCGCGCTTTGGCAAGATGATCACCGGCGAGGCCGAGCCCTACCAGTATCTCGTCGAGTCCATCCGGAAGTTCCCGGACCAGAAGGATTTCGCCCGCATGATCGAGAAGGCCGGCTTTTCGCGCGTCACCTACACCAATTACACCGGCGGCATCGCGGCACTGCATTCCGGATGGAAGATCTGAGCGCATGATCAGCCTCCTGTTCCCGCCGTGTCTCCAGGGGAGCCTTCGGTACCGATGAGCACGCCTGCCACCTATCTCCGCATCGCCAGGATCGGCTGGGTTCTCGTCCGCGAAGGCGTCGTCACGGCGATACCGCCGGAGAACCTGCCGCCCTTTGCCCGCTTTGCCCAGAAGGTTGCGGGCCTTCTCGAGCGACGCCGTGCCCAGTTCGAGGAGCGAAGCGACCGCCTCTCGCGGGCGATCGGCCGACTCGGCCCTTCCTATGTGAAGATCGGTCAGTTCCTCGCCACCCGTCCGGACGTGGTCGGTGCCGAATTTGCCGCCGATCTCGCCTTCCTGCAGGATCGGATGGCGACCTTCCCGGTTACCGAAGCCTATGCCGCCGTGGAAGGTTCGCTCGGCCGTCCGGTTGCGGAGCTCTATAGCCGCATCGACGATCCCATTGCGGCCGCCTCCATCGCCCAGGTCCATCCGGGCTGGGTGATGCGGGACGGGCGGGAGGAGAAGGTCGCGATCAAGGTGATCCGGCCGGGCATCCGCCAGCGCTTCGCCCACGATCTCGAGGCCATGTATCTTGTTGCCCGCCTGCAGGAGCGATTTCTGCCGCACACGCGGCGTTTGCGCCCGGTGGAGGTGACGAAGACGCTGGAGCAGACGACCAAGGTCGAGATGGATCTCCGGCTCGAAGCCGCAGCTCTATCGGAAATTGCCGAGAACACGGAGAATGACGAAGGTTTCCGTGTCCCGCGCGTCGATTGGGAACGCACGGGTCGCGATGTCGTCACCATGGAATGGATCGACGGCACCCGCATGGCCGATGTGGAGGCGCTGCGTGCTGCCGGTCACGACCTCAACCGGCTGGCGGAAACGCTGATCCAGTCCTTCCTGCGGCACACCCTGCGGGATGGCTTCTTCCATGCCGACATGCACCAGGGCAACCTGCTGGTCGACCGGAAGGGCATGATCGTTGCCGTCGATTTCGGCATCGTTGGGCGCCTTGGCAAGAAGGAACGGCGGTTTCTTGCCGAAATCCTGTTCGGCTTCATCACCCGCGATTATCGCCGTGTGGCCGATGTGCATTTCGAAGCCGGCTACGTACCCTCCCATCACGACGTCGCAAGCTTTGCCCAGGCCATTCGCGCCATCGGCGAGCCGATCCACGGCCAGCCGGCCGAGACGATTTCCATGGCCAAGCTGCTTACCCTGCTGTTCGAGGTCACCGAGCTTTTCGACATGGAAACGCGTCCTGAGCTGGTCATGCTGCAAAAGACGATGGTGGTGGTCGAGGGCGTTTCCCGCTCCCTCAATCCGCGCTTCAACATGTGGAAGGCCTCCGAACCTGTGGTCGGCGCCTGGATTCGCGACAATCTCGGGCCCAAGCGGGTGGTTACCGACCTCAAGGACGGTCTGCACGCAGCGCTGAGGCTGGCGGAGGCTGCCCCGGAAATCGTCGCAAAGACGGAACGCTTCTCGCGTGATCTGACCGAAATGGCCGAACACGGGCTGAAATTTGACGCAGAGACGGCCGAGGCCATCGGTCGCGCCGAAGCCCGCCACACACGCTCTGGCCGCGTCGCTCTCTGGGTAATTGCACTTCTGCTCGCCATCATCGTCATCAAGGTGCTCTGACGAACGCTCCGCCTCCGTGTTTGCCCTCGTGCGGCGAGACGTCCGCACGTAGAAACCGCGCACATGACAGAGATGTAATCTGGTGCGACTTCAATTTACCGCAGTCCGGACGTAATTGGGGGTTGAAGAAACCCTTTCGAAGGACCGGCCTGAATGGCGGATGCCTATCCCAAGATCGTCGAGCCCCAGCCTGAGTCCCAGACTGGACCTCAGACTGGACCTCAGACTGGGCTGCAGCCTGAGCACGCGTCTGAGTCTCAGCCTGAGCTTCGATCCCCGCTCGACCATCCGCCTCAGGCGGCACCTTTGCAAAAGGCAAAGCCGCGGCGCCGCAGGGGGCGTGCGATGCTGCTTGCGAGCCTCGTTGCGGTCCTTGGCTTTGGCAGCTGGTACGGATGGAAGACCTATGGTGCGGCAGGCACCACCCAAGCCGTGGTCAGCGAAGAGGTCACCCGCAGCGATATCGAAAACAGCGTCACGGCCTCCGGGCTTCTCAGCCCCATCCGCGACGTGGATGTCGGCGCCCAGGTATCGGGTCAGTTGAAGAGCCTCAAGGTCGATGTCGGCGATATGGTCACGCAGGGCCAGTTGATCGCGGAAATCGACAGCGCCTCCATCCAGACACAGATCGAGATCGCGGAGGCCGAGCTTGCCAATCTCGATGCGCAGATGATCGACAAGAAGGCACAGGTCGTGCTCGCCGGCGCCAATCTTACCCGACAGCGTAGCCTTGTCGCCGGAAACAGTGCGGCACAGTCAGCGCTCGACGAAGCGGTGGCGGCACTTGCCACCGCCGAAGCCAACGTGGCCGCGCTGGATGCGCAGATCCGCAAGCAGCAGGCGACACTGAAGGACGCCCGGATCAGTCTCGGCTACACCAAGATCTACGCGCCGCTCGCCGGCACCATCGTCGATGTCGTCGCCAAGGAAGGTCAGACGCTGAACGCCAACCAGTCGGCCCCCACCATCGTGACGGTGGCGGATCTCGACACGATGACCGTCGAGGCCGAGGTCTCCGAAGCCGATATCGGCAAGCTCTCGATCGGCATGGAAGCCTATTTCACGCTGCTCGGCCAGCCCGGCAAGCACTATGCCGGCACGTTGCGGCAGATCAGGCCGACGCCGTCGACCGAAAACAACGTCGTGCTCTATTATGCGCTTTTCGACGTGCCCAATCCTGACCGCCGCTTGATGATGAACATGACGGCGCAGGTCTTCTTCGTCCAGTCGCGCGCAACCGATGTTCTGACCATTCCCGCGGCAGCGCTCCGCATGCGGGACGGCGGCAAGCGTGCCGAGGTCGCGGTCGTCACCGGCGATGGCCGGCAGGAGGTGCGTACCGTTCAGCCCGGCATCCGCAATCGTGTCCGGGTCGAGATCGTGAGCGGCCTGTCGGAAGGCGAAAAGGTCGTCGTCGGCTCCGGCACGGAGGGCGGTGCCACCAATGCCCAGCGCGCGGCAACCCGGACACGCGGCGGACCGCCGCCGATGTTCTGAGGCGCCGACGCATGACGCCTCTGATTTCGCTCAAGAACATCCGCAAGACCTTCATGACCGGCGACGTACCGGTGGACGCCTTGCGCGGCGTCTCGCTCGACATCCAGCCGGGCGAGTTCGTCGCGATCGTCGGCCAGTCCGGGTCGGGCAAGTCGACCCTGATGAACATTCTCGGCTGTCTCGACCAGCCGACCGGCGGTGCCTACCATCTGGATGGCGAGGACGTTGCGGGTTTCGATGCCGACCAGCTGGCCGAGCGCCGCCGCCAGATGTTCGGCTTTGTGTTCCAGAGCTACAACCTGGTCGCCACCTCCACCGCCCGCGAGAATGTTGAGATTCCCGCCATCTATGCCGGCGTGTCGGCAAAGCGCCGGGAAGCGCGCTCCCGCGAGCTGCTCGAGGCGCTCCGGCTTGGCGATCGCATGGATCACCTGCCGAACCAGCTTTCGGGTGGCCAGCAGCAGCGCGTCTCGATTGCCCGCGCCCTCATGAATGGCGGCCAGATCATCCTGGCGGACGAGCCGACCGGCGCCCTCGACAGCCAGAGCGGCAAGGATGTCATGGCGACTCTGCGGCGCATGAACGAAGACGGTCACACCGTCATCATCATCACCCACGCGCCGGATCTTGCGGAATCGGCCGATCGCGTCATCGAGATCCGCGACGGGCTCATCGTGGCCGATCGGCTGCCGCGCCGTATCAGCCGGCCAGTTCGTCCGGCACCACGCGTCTTTGCGACGCAGGCCGGCAAGGCCGCCCTGTTTTCGGATGTGGCGGAAGCCGTGCGCATGTCGTTCCGGGCGCTGCGGGCCAACTTCTTCCGCACGGTGCTGACGCTTCTCGGTATCGTCATCGGCGTGAGCTCCGTCGTCGCCATGCTCGCGATCGGCACCGGCGCGCAGAACCAGGTGCTGAGCCGCATCGCCGCCATGGGGTCGGATCTTCTCGTCATCCGGCCGAACATGGCCAATTTCCGGGGCGGCGAGGGCGGGAGCGTTGTTTCGCTCGTGCCCGCCGATGCGGATGCAATCCTGGAATTGCCCAACATCTCCTTTGCCGTGCCGGAGATGTCGAGTTCGCTGACCGTGCGCGCCGGCAATCTGGATACCCAGACAACGGTCAACGGCACGGTGCCGCAGTTTCCCGAGGCGAAGACCTGGTCGCTGGCCGAGGGCGCCTTCATCGCACCGGCCGACATGCGCAGCTATGCGACCGTCGCCGTTCTGGGCAAGACTGTTGCCGATACGCTGTTTCCGGATGGCGCCGACCCGCTCGGCCAATATATCCTCATTAAGAACATTCCCTTCCAGGTCATCGGCGTCATGGCGCCAAAGGGGGCGACCGCCGGTGGAAACGATCAGGACGATACGGTCCTCGTGCCGCTGTCGACGGGCAATCTCCGTCTCTTCGGCGCGCGCAACGTCCGTTCCATCACCGTGCAGGTGAAGGATGACAGCGCCATCAACATCACGCAGGACCAGATCCAGGCTTTGCTCGACGAGCGCCACCAGCGTCAGGATACCCAGATCGCCAATCTCGCCGCCATCCGTGAGGCCTTCACCGAGACCTCCAACATCCTCAAGGTCTTTCTCGGCTCCATCGCCGCGATCTCGCTTCTGGTCGGCGGCATCGGGGTCATGAACATCATGCTAGTCAGCGTCACCGAACGGACGCGGGAGATCGGCATTCGCATGGCGACCGGCGCGCGAGGCCGCGACATCCTTACGCAGTTCATCGTCGAGGCGCTCGTGGTCTCGGCACTCGGCGGCATTATCGGCGTTGGTCTAGGCCTGTCGATCGGTCTGATCGCCCAGTCATTTGGCGTGCCCGTCACCTTCTCCGCCGGGCCGGTTCTGCTGGCCTTTGCCAGCGCCTTCGTTACCGGTCTTGTTTTTGGCTACCTCCCGGCGCATAACGCGTCGCGCCTTCAGCCGGCTGTTGCCCTGTCGGCGCCCTGAGGCGAGAATTTCTAAAAAAGTTTGGCGCGCGATGGAACTGAACCGCATCCTGAAACCTTCTCCCTGTCTGACCTCTTTTTGTTGATCTCCGGAACACCTTTATGCCTGATCGGTCGCGCCGAGCCTTTCTCCGCGAAAGTACTGCCGACGCCCATGCGGCGCTCGACGACATGATCGGCGCTTTCGACAGCCTGTCGTCCTACAAGACCTATCTGCGAGGAATGAGCGCTTTCCGCATTCCCGTGGAAACGATGCTGGCCGGGCGCGCATGGCCTGACGATCTCGATCTCTGGTCGCAGCAGACCTTCGGCGCGCTGATCCGCACCGATCTTTCCGACCTCGAAATCTCTGCCGATGCGACCGTACCCGTGCCGCCGATGGGTGCCGCGCGGGAGGACATGCTCGGCATGCTCTATGTTCTCGAAGGTTCGGCACTCGGAGCCCGGCTTCTCTATCGCCGCGCCCAGGCGCTGGGATTACGGGCCGATTTCGGCGCCCGGCATCTGGCGGCCCAGGCAGAAAAGAGCGACCGGTGGCCGCGCTTCCTGCATCTCCTCGAATCCATCGACGCTATCGAGATCGATCGTGTCGCAAGCGCGTCCAGAGCCACATTCATGGTCGCGGAAACAGCGTTCCGAAGGGCTTCCCATGCCGCTGAATGACCCTGCGAACGTCAAGACCGCATCCGCGACAAGCCGCATGATGAAGCCGGGCGAGACCATCGATCTCACAAACTGCGATCGCGAGCCGATCCATATTCCGGGCAGCATCCAGCCGCATGGTTGCCTGCTTGCCTGCGATGCTCGCGCCGGCATGGTGCTGCGCCATTCCGCCAACGCCCCGGAGTTTCTGGGACTGGATGGCGAGATCAATGGCCAACCGCTGGAAGCCCTCATCGGATATGAGGCGACGCACACGCTGCGCAATGCCGTGGCGGCGCTGCGCGACGGCAGCCGCCCGGCGCTGCTGTCGGGCCTTGAGATCGCGAATGTCAGCTACGACGTTGCCATTCATCTCAACAAGGCGATCGTCATCATCGAGTTCGAGCCGGCCACCGAGGGGCAGCCGCTGCAGCTGGCGCGCACGCTGATCGGCCGCATCACCGATATCAACGACGTCGACCAGCTTCTGAAACAGTCGGCACGCCTCATCCGCGGCATGCTCGGCTACGACCGCGTGATGATCTATGCCTTCGAGCAGGACGGTGCCGGCAAGGTCATGGCGGAAGCCAAGCGCGGCGATCTCGAGAGTTTTCTCGGGCAATATTTTCCGGCAAGCGACATTCCGCAGCAGGCGCGCGCGCTTTACCTTCAGAACACCATCCGCATTATCGGCGATGCCAGCGGCACCCGCATCCCCCTGATGCCCGATATCGACGTCTCGGGGGAGCCGCTCGACATGTCGCTCGCCCATCTGCGCAGTGTTTCGCCGATCCACTGCGAATATCTGCGCAACATGGGCGTTGCCGCGTCCATGTCGATCTCGATCATCGTCGATGGCAAGCTCTGGGGCCTCATCGCGTGCCATCACTACCAGCCGCGGATCCTGCCCATGGCGCAGCGGGTGGCCGCGGAAATGTTCGGCGAGTTCTTTTCGCTGCATCTGCATGCGCTGAAACAGCGGCAAAAGCTCGACACCGCCAACCGTGCCCGGTCCTCTCTCGATCGCTTCCTGCGCATGGCGTCGCACCACGCCGACATGGGCGAACTCCTGCGCGATCATCTCCCGCACTTCACCTCGCTGATGGCCTGCGACGGCATCGGGCTCTGGATGAACGGGACTTGGACCTCCTTCGGATCGACGCCGCCTGCAAGTGCCGTGCCATCGATCCTCAGGCTCATGGGGTCTGTGGTCGCGGGACAGGTCTGGGCGACGCATGCCATGGCGCAGCGCCTTCCGGAAGCGGAAGCCTTCCGCGAACAGGCAGCAGGCGTGCTGGCTGTGCCGCTGACCCAGTTGCATCGCGACTATCTCTTCTTCTTCCGCAAGGAGTTCGTCCAGACGCTGAACTGGGGCGGCGATCCCAACAAGTCGTATGAAAGCGGCCCTTTCGGCGAGCGCCTGACGCCACGCAAGAGCTTTGCGATCTGGAAGGAAACGGTGCAGCTCCAGGCCCAGCCCTGGACCGAGGCCGACCGCGAGATCGCCGAGGTCACCCGTGCAGCGCTCGTCGAAATCGGCCTTCGGCATAGCGAGCTGATGGCCGAGGAGCGCAGCCGCGCCGATGTGCGCCAGCGCATGCTGAACGAGGAACTCAACCACCGGGTCAAGAACATCCTGGCGCTGATCAAGTCTCTCGTCAGCCAGCCGGTCGGCGACGGACGCAGCCTGAGCGAATATGTGAGCTCTCTCAAGGGGCGCATCCAGGCGCTGTCGTTTGCCCATGATCAGGTCGTGCGGGGCGATGGCGGCGGCTTGCTGTCGGATCTGCTCGATGCCGAACTCGGCCCCTATCGCAACACGGCCAATGTCCTGAACCTGTCCGGTCCGCCGGTCCTGCTCAATGCACGAGCCTTCTCGGTCATGGCGCTGGTTCTGCACGAACTCTCGACCAATGCCGCCAAATACGGCGCCTTGT
Source organism: Rhizobium sp. Leaf384 (assembly GCF_001424065.1). Lineage (GTDB taxonomy): Bacteria > Pseudomonadota > Alphaproteobacteria > Rhizobiales > Rhizobiaceae > Ferranicluibacter. Next base: position 1,704,218 of record NZ_LMQE01000001.1, on the reverse strand, counting down.
CGCGACCCGGCGGTGCCCTGTCGGTCAGCTGGCGCCTGACGCAGGCCGGCGATTGCGAAATAGCCTGGCGCGAAAGCGGTGGCCCGGCCGTGCTGCCGCCCACGCGCACCGGCTTTGGCAGCGCACTGATCGACCGCAGCGTCCCCTATGACCTTGACGGACGCAGCACCGTCGTCTTCGCGCCGGTTGGTGTCGAGGCGGATTTCGTGCTGCCGGCCAAGCACGTCACCCTGTCGGAGCGTGACGAGACCTTAAGCCTCGCGGCCGGAGCGGACACAACAACCGCAGGGGCCGATCTCGATCCCGACATCCGCGTGCTCCTGGTGGAAGACCAGATGCTGATCGCCATGGATGTCGAGGGCATGCTGGCCGATCAGGGAATCCAGACGGTCCTGACCGCAGCGTCCGCGGACGAGGCCCTGGCCAAGCTCGCGACGTTCAAGCCGGATGTGGCGATCCTCGACGTCAATCTGGGCACAGGCACCTCGATCGAAGTGGCGACGGAACTGACGCGCCGGGATATCCCCTTCCTGTTTGCTACCGGCTACGGCAACATCTCGCCTATTCCGAGCGGCTTTGCCGGCGTGCCGGTTGTGCGCAAGCCCTATGAGCGCGACGCGCTGGTGCGAACGATGAGCACGCTGCTCGACCCCTGAGATCAGGGCTCCGGTACGCGCGATCAGCAGAGATCAGTGGCCCGAAATCGATTTCGATTTCGGGCATCATGCAGTAGGGTCGCGCATCGATCATGCCGTCTCGGTGGTTTCATGCCTTCATCCACGTCCCCGGCCGTCAGCCTCTCGGGCAAGCGCATTCTTCTCATCATCTCCGGTGGCATCGCCGCCTATAAGAGCCTCGATCTGATCCGCCGCCTCCGCGAGCGGGGCGCGAGCGTCCGTCCCGTCATGACGGCCGGTGCGCAGGCTTTCGTGACGCCGCTCGCCGTCGGCGCTCTGTCGGCCGACAAGGTTTTCACCGAGCTTTTCTCGCGCGAGGATGAGCAGGATGTCGGGCACATCAGGCTAGCGCGGGAGTGCGATCTGGTGCTCGTTGCGCCGGCGACCGCCAACATCATGGCGAAGATGGCGCAGGGGATGACCGACGATCTTGCCTCCACCATTCTGCTGGCGACCGATCGGCCGGTCCTCTTGGCGCCCGCCATGAACCCCAAGATGTGGTCGCATCCGGCGACTCGGCGCAATCGCGATACCTTGGCCGGCGACGGGATCGCCTTTGTCGGCCCCGGTCTCGGCGAGATGGCGGAAAGCGGCGAGCGGGGCGAGGGCCGCATGGCCGAACCGCTGCAGATCGTGGCCGCCGTGGAGGCCTGCCTCGAAGGCTCGCAGCCACTCGCGGCGCCGACCACCCTCCCGCTTTCCGGACGCCATGCCATCGTTACCTCGGGACCGACCCACGAACCGATCGATCCGGTGCGCTACATCGCCAACCGCTCTTCGGGGCGGCAAGGCCACGCCATTGCGGCGGCGCTCGCCCGCCTTGGAGCCAACGTCACGCTCGTCTCGGGTCCGGTCACGATCGCCGACCCTGCCGGCGTCACCGTCGTCCCTGTCCAGACGGCGGTCGAGATGCAGGATGCGGTGCTGGCCGCCTTGCCGGCCGATGTCGCGGTCATGGTTGCCGCCGTTGCCGACTGGCGGGTCGCAGACGTTTCCGGAGGCAAGATCAAGAAAGCGCCCGGCGAAGCGCCGCCGCCGCTGCAGCTGACGGAAAATCCGGACATTCTCAAAACGGTCGGGCACCATGCGGAGCGGCCGCGCATCGTCGTCGGCTTTGCTGCGGAAACCGACGATCCGGTCGCGAACGGGCGTCTCAAGCTGGCGCGCAAGGGGGCGGATATCATCGTCGCCAACGACGTCTCCGCCGGCAGCGGCGTCGCCGGGGGCGTCATGGGGGGGACACGCAACCGTGTCACCATCATCGGCCGCGACGGCGAGGAAACCTGGCCCGAACTCGACAAGGAGGCCGTGGCCGACAGGCTGGCGGCCCTCATCGCCTCACGGCTGGCGTAGGGCCCGCTTCGCTTCGATCTCCTGATCGAGCTGGAAGATGCGCATATCGAACCCGTTCTCACCGATCACGACGGCCGTGCCGTCTGGGATTTCCACCCACGCATCATCGTCGTCGTTAAGCGGTTCGGACACGAGGCAATAGCCGCCTTGCGGACCCATCGGCGCGGCATAGAGCGTCGGGGCGAACCGATCAGACGCATAGCGCACGGCGTAGAGATCGACGCCATCGGAAAAGGCGGCGGTGAACCGCACGAGAACCTCGTGCTTCATATGCGTTGCCAGCCGTTCGACGAAAGACAGTGTTTCGGCCATGGCGCCCAACGGATCCCGCTCCAAACCGAACTGCAGGGCCATCAGAAACAGGAGTTCGCTGTCGGTGGTGCCGGTGCGCGCCGTGTAGAGCGCATCGTCCAACATCGCCTCCATCGGCCGGCGCAGATGCTCGAAGCCGCCGATCTGCCCGTTGTGCATGAACGACCAGCGACCATTGACGAACGGATGGCAGTTGTCGCGGCGGGTGCCGCCGCCGGTCGCCGCCCGGACATGAGCAAGAAACAGCGGCGAGCGGATCTGGCGGGCGATGCTCTTCAGGTTGCAGTCGGACCAGGCCGGCAGGATGTCGCGGTATCGGCCGGGCTCAGGATGGTCGCCGTACCAGGCAATGCCGAACCCGTCGCCGTTCGTGGAGGTCTTCGCCCGCGTTGCACAATGGGACTGCTCGATCAGGGAGTGCGCCGGCGAGGATACGAGATCCTCCAGATAGAGCGGCTCTCCGCGATAGGCTGCCCATCGGCACATGTGCTGAAACTCCGTGGCTGTCCGGGAAACGCGAATCGCTTGGCGGGACGGCGTTAACCATATGTCTGCGGTATCTTCAGGCGAAAGATGGTAAAAATGCGTTAACGATCTCCTGTGCCCTTTGGGTGACAGCCGCTTCTGGAACGAACGTTCTATCATTCTCGCCGTCGAGGCGGTACGCTGCACGCGATGAGACCGGGCCCAGGAATACGGGAATGACAGCATGACGCCGGATGCCGCGATAGAGGGGCTCCAGGAGAAACCGGATGCCGAGGCTGCGCTGCCGAGCGCCGGCGTGCCGCAGGATTTCGATGCGCTGAAGGCCGTCATTCTGGAACGCAAGACGCAATTGCCCAAGCGCTTGCGTCAGGTCGCCGCCTATGCGCTCGATCAGCCGGACGAGATCGCTTTCGGAACGGCTGCCAGCATCGCCGCCGCCGCCGACGTGCAGCCTTCGACGCTCGTCCGCTTTGCCCAGCATTTCGGCTTCGAAGGGTTTTCGAGCCTGCAGCAGATCTTTCGCGCCCGCCTCCGGGAGCGCAATCCGGGCTACGAGGAGCGCTTGCGGGCGCTTGGCGACAACGGCCACAGCCGGGGCGAAAGCGGCGCGATCTTCAACGGCTTCGTCGCCGCGGCCCATCGGTCGCTCGACAACATCGCCGGCTCCGTCGATCCCGCCGCCTTCGAGCAGGCGGTCGATCTCCTGGCGAAGGCCGACACCATCTTCCTCATCGCCAAGCGGCGGTCCTATCCGATCTCCGGCTATATGGCCTATGCCTTTGGCAAGCTGAAGATTCGCTACCAGATGGTGGGCACGGCCGCCGGTGTCGATGACGACATCCTCGCCCTGGCCGGACGCCGCGACGCCGCCTTCGCGGTCAGTTTTTCGCCCTATACGTCCGAAAGCATTCACCAGGCCCGGCTTTTGGCAGGCCGCAAGGTTCCGGTCGTCTCTCTCACCGACAGCGCCTTTTCGCCCCTCGTCGAATCCTCAAAGATCTGGTTCGAGATCGTGGAGGCCGACCACGCCGGGTTTCGCTCGCTCTCGGCCAGTATGGCTTTCGCCATGGCGCTGACCGTTGCGGTGGCGGAGAAGCGCCAGCGTGGATGGCCCGTTCCAGATATGGAATGAAAATTCCATATTGACGGATAGACGGAACCTATGTTTCATGTGCGGCTATTCGGACAGGAAAAGACGACAAGCCGCACGTCGGGAGGGCAGCAACGTTGACCGGGATCAGCCAGAGGGATGCGGCGCGGCCGCTCGATATCATCACCATTGGTCGCGCCTCGGTCGATCTTTACGGTCAGCAGATCGGAACGCGGCTGGAGGACGTCGCAAGCTTCGCCAAGTCGGTCGGTGGTTGCCCGACCAACATTGCGGTCGGCACCGCGCGGCTCGGCCTGAAATCGGCGCTTCTGACCCGCGTCGGTCGCGAGCAGATGGGCCGCTTCATCGTGGAGCAACTGACCCGCGAGGGTGTGGAAACCAAGGGTATCGTCACCGACCCCGAGCGTCTGACCGCGCTCGCCATTCTCGCCGTCGAGAACGACCACTCCTTTCCGCTGCTCTTTTATCGCGACAACTGCGCCGACAACGCGCTCTGCGAGGACGATATCGACGAGGCTTTCATCCGCTCGTCTCGCGCAATCCTCGTGTCCGGCACGCATTTCTCGCGTGAAAACACCGATGCCGCGCAACGCAAGGCGATCCGCATCGCCAAGGCGAACGGCGTCAAGATCGCTTTCGACATCGACTACCGTCCGAACCTCTGGGGCCTGGCCGGGCATGACGCGGGCGACAACCGCTATATCGCGTCCGCCCATGTTTCCGCGCATCTCAAGACGGTTCTGGCCGATTGCGACCTGATTGTCGGCACGGAGGAAGAGGTGCTGATCGCCTCCGGCGAAAGCGACCTTCTCGCTGCCCTGAAGACCATTCGCGCGCAGTCCGCAGCGACCATCGTCCTCAAGCGCGGGCCCATGGGCTGCATCGTCTATGATGGCGCGATTTCGGACGATCTGGAAGACGGCATCATCGGCCGGGGTTTTCCGATCGAGGTCTACAATGTGCTCGGCGCAGGCGATGCCTTCATGTCCGGCTTCCTGCGTGGCTGGCTTGCCGGAGAACCCCACGCGACATCGGCCACCTGGGCCAATGCCTGCGGCGCCTTTGCCGTCTCGCGCCTCCTTTGTGCGCCCGAAATTCCCACCTGGACCGAATTGCAGTTCTTCCTCGAGAACGGAAGCCCGGAGCGCGCGCTGCGCAAGGATGCGGCGATCAACCACGTGCACTGGGCGACCACCCGCCGCCGGGAGATCCCGAGCCTCATGGCGCTGGCCATCGATCACCGCAGCCAGCTCGAAGACATGGCCGCCGGCGACGCCGCCAAGCTCGCCCGTATTCCCGCCTTCAAGGTTCTCGCGGTCAAGGCAGCGGCGAAAATCGCCGACGGCCGGCCGGGTTTCGGCATGCTGATCGACGACAAATACGGCCGGGATGCGCTCTATGCCGCCGGTGCATTGAAAGACTTCTGGGTGGCAAAGCCGATCGAGCTGCCGGGCTCGCGTCCGCTGCAGTTCGAGTTCAGCCAGGATCTCGGCAGCCGCCTCATCGACTGGCCGGTCGATCACTGCATCAAGGTTTTGAGCTTCTACCACCCGGACGACCCTGCCGATCTCAAGGCGACGCAGATCGCCAAGCTGCGCAGCGCCTTCGAGGCAGCGCGCAAGGTCGGCCGCGATATCCTGATCGAGATCATCGCCGGCAAGCATGGCCCGCTGGATGACACGACCATCCCGCGGGCGCTCAATGAGCTCTACGATGCCGGACTGAAACCCGACTGGTGGAAGCTGGAGCCGCAGGCAAGCCGCAGCGCCTGGAGCGGCATCGACGATGTCATCGAGACGCGCGATCCGCTCTGCCGCGGCGTGGTTCTGCTCGGTCTCGAAGCGTCTTACGATGCACTGAAAGAGGGCTTTGCCGCCGCCCGCACCGCGCGGCAGGTTCGCGGCTTTGCCGTAGGGCGGACGATCTTCGTGGAGGCGGCGCGCCGGTGGCTCGCCGGCGAGATCGACGATGCCGCGGCGATCGACGACATGGCGCACCGGTTCCGCCAGCTGGTCGACCTGTGGGTCGGCCTCGCCGACGAGAAAGCGGCCTGAACAGGCCACGATGCTGATGACAACGACCGCCGGAACGGGCGGCAGGGACAGGCGGGCGGACAGCCTGCGGCGTGAGGAGACCTTGAGATCATGAACCAGCAAGCCCCCATCGCATCGGACGACGGCGCTCACAAGGCGACGAGATCGCCGGGCACCGTGCGGCTGACCATGGCGCAGGCGCTCGCGCGCTTCCTGACGCGGCAGATGACGGTGATCGACGGCGAGACCGTGCCGATTTTCGGCGGCGTCTTCGCGATCTTCGGTCATGGCAACGTAGCCGGCATGGGCGAAGCGCTGCACGGCATCAAGGACGTGCTGCCGACCTACCGCGCGCAGAACGAGCAGGGCATGGCCAATGCCGCCGTTGCCTTTGCCAAGGCGAGCTTCCGCCGCCGCTTCATGGCTTGCACCACCTCGATCGGCCCTGGCGCGCTCAACATGGTGACGTCGGCAGCCCTTGCCCATGTCAACCGGTTGCCCGTTTTGCTTCTGCCCGGCGACGTTTTTGCCAATCGCCGGCCCGACCCGGTGCTCCAGCAGATCGAGGATTTCGGCGACGGCAGCATGACCGTCAATGACTGTTTCCGCCCGGTCTCGCGCTATTTCGACCGGATCACCCGTCCCGAACAGATCATTCCGGCGCTGCGCCGCGCCATGCAGGTGCTGACCGACCCCTCCGAGTGCGGCCCGGTAACGCTGGCGCTCTGCCAGGACGTTCAGGCCGAGGCCTATGATTACCCCGAGAGCTTCTTTGCCGAGAAGGTCTGGCTGCCGCGCCGGCTCCGGCCCGACACGCAGGAACGACTGACCGCCTCCACGGCGATCGCGGCGGCGAAGAAGCCGATCATCATTGCCGGCGGTGGCGTGCTCTACAGCGAGGCGAGTGCGGCGCTCGCGACCTTTGCGGAAAAGCACGGTATCCCCGTGGTGGAGACACAGGCCGGCAAGTCGTCGCTGCCGGACAGCCATCCGATGAACATGGGCTCCGTCGGCGTGACCGGCACCTCGGCGGCCAATGCGCTGGCCGAAGAAGCCGACCTCGTGCTGGCGGTCGGCACCCGCCTGCAGGATTTCACCACCGGCTCCTGGGCGCTGTTCAAGAATGACGGGCTGAAGATCGTCGGTCTCAACGTGCAGTCCTTCGATGCTGCCAAGCATGAGTCCCTGCCGCTCGTCTGCGACGCTGCGATCGGCCTTTCCGAACTGTCGGCAGAGCTGAGGGCCTACCATGCCGACAGCGGCTGGGGAGACAAGGCCGGCAGCCTGAAGACCGAATGGCAGGCAGCAGCCGACACGGCGCTCGCCGCCACCAATGCGACGCTTCCATCCGACGCCCAGGTGATCGGCGCAGTGATGCGGGCCCGAAAGGGCGACACGACGCTGGTCTGCGCCGCGGGTGGCCTTCCGGGCGAACTGCACAAGCTGTGGCGCGCCGAAAAGCCCGGCAGCTACCACATGGAATATGGCTTCTCGACCATGGGCTATGAGATAGCGGGCGGCCTGGGCGTCAAGCTTGCCAAGCCCGAAAGCGACGTCATCGTGATGGTCGGCGACGGCAGCTACATGATGCTGAATGCCGAGATCGCCTCGTCCATCATGCTTGGCGCGAAGCTCACGGTCGTGCTTCTCGACAATGCCGGCTATGGCTGCATCAACCGGCTGCAGATGGCGACCGGCGGTGCGAACTTCAACAATCTCCTGCGGGACACGCATCATGTCGCGCTGCCGGCGATCGATTTCGCCGGCCATGCCGCCGCCATGGGGGCGGTGACGCGCAAGGTCGCCTCGCTCGCCGAACTGGAAGCAGCGCTGGCCGAAACCGCGGGCGAAACCCGGACAACCGTCATCGTCATCGACACAGACCCGCTGATCACCACCGACGCCGGTGGCCACTGGTGGGATGTGGCCGTGCCCGAGGTTTCGGAGCGCGATGCCGTCGGGCAGGCACGCCGGGCCTATGAGCGGGCACTCGCCGCCCAGCGCGTCGGCTGATCCCCTTAATTCCCGTCATCACGAAGAAGCACCACAGAGACACATCATGATCCGCTACGGAACCAACCCGATCGCCTGGAGCAACGACGACGATCAGACGATCGGCGCCCATCTCTCGCTCGAAGACTGCCTGTCCGATTGCCAGAAGATCGGCTTCGACGGTATCGAGAAGGGTCACAAGATGCCGACCGAGCCGCAGGCGCTGAAGGCGAAACTCGCCGAATACGGCCTCGTCTTGGTTTCCGGCTGGCACTCGACCAACCTTCTGACCCATGATGTTGAGGTCGAGAAGCGGGCGATCCAGCCGCATCTAGATCTTCTCAAGGCAAACGGCTGCAAGGTCTGCATCGTCTGCGAGACGTCCAATGCCATTCACGGCGATGACGCGACCTCGCTGGTGGCCGACAAGCCGGTGCTGCCCGACGACCAGTGGGAAACATTCGGCGCCGATCTCGAGGCGATTGCCCAGTATTGCGCCGATCAGGGCATCGATCTGGTTTATCACCATCACATGGGCACGATCGTCCAGACCGGGCCCGAGATCGACCGGCTGATGGAGACAACCGGACCGGCGACCAAGCTACTGCTCGACACCGGCCATGCCTGGTTCGGCGGCTCGGACCCAGCCGAGCTTGCCCGGAAATACATGCACCGTGTCCGCCATATCCACGCCAAGAACGTGCGTCGTGCGGTGCGCAAGGAGGTCGAGGATAACGGGCTCTCCTTCCTCGAAGGCGTGCGCCGCGGCGTTTTTACCGTGCCGGGCGATGATGAGGGCGGCGTCGATTTCCTGCCCGTTCTCAAGATTGCTGCCGAACATGGCTATGACGGTTGGCTGGTCATCGAGGCGGAACAGGACAGCGCCATCCGCATTCCGTTCGAATACCAGTCGCTGGGCTTCCGATCCCTCAAGGCCTACGCACGGGAGGCCGGTCTCGACCGGTCCTGAACCTCTCTCCGAAAGGAAGCCGACATGCCGAACCTTCTCGTCAAGCCGAGGGCCGAAAGCGGCCTCGTCCAAGACGTCACGCCGGAAAGCGCAGGCTGGACCTATGTCGGTTTCCAACTGCACAAGCTCGCGGCCGGGGAGGCCGTCTCGGGCCGAACAGACGAGCGCGAGGTCTGCCTCGTCCTCGTCGCCGGCAAGGCACGCGTGACGGTGGACGATGAGGATTTTGGCGAACTCGGCGAACGGATGACGCCGTTCGAGGGTGCACCCTTTTCGGTGTATGCGCCGAAGGGCGCCGCCTATACGGTGACGGCAACGACAGATCTCGAGCTCGGCGTCTGTTCGGCACCGGGCGGCGAAGGCTTCAAGGCACAGGTCATCCGGCCCGACCGGCACCCGCAGATGACGCGCGGCAAGGGCACAAACACCCGCTACGTCACCAACATCATGCCGGAAAACGACGAGGCAGCGCAGTCACTGCTGGTGGTCGAAGTCATCACGCCCGGCGGCCACACCTCGTCCTATCCGCCGCACAAGCACGACGAGGACAACCTGCCGGCCGAAAGCTTCCTGGAAGAAACCTATTACCACCGCCTCAATCCGGCGCAGGGCTTTGCCATGCAGCGCGTCTATACGGACGACCGGTCGCTAGACGAGACCATGGCAGTCGAGAACGGCGATGTCGTGCTGGTGCCGAAAGGCTATCACCCTGTCGCGGCGATCCATGGATACGACCTCTATTATCTCAACGTCATGGCAGGGCCGGCGCGGGCGTGGAAGTTCAACAACGCCAAGGAGCACGAATGGCTTTTCACCGGCGTGTGACAGAGGCTCCGCGCGTAAAACGCCGGAGGTTGACGGATCGGTTATCGGACGGGGTACGGAAAGCTGCCGCCAAGGATCGATTTTGATATGACACCTTCCGGTGCGCCTTCCAGCCGTTTCAGCGAGGGACTGCAGGCTCTCGGAGGGAGGCCGTTTCTGCAGACCCGAAGCGGTTGGGCTTGCCTCCATTCCGCGCCTCAAGGAGCGGATCCCGCCTTGCGGAAACGCCTTGTCATCGATCCGAGACGGAGCGGAGCGATGATGGCATAGCCGGTTCGGGGCGCGGATATAGGCCCTGACATTGCAAGAGGGAGAACGGCAATTATCTCCCGGCTTGAAAAGGCATATGAGGCGGCGTCCTCGCTGGAGCGGATCATTTTGCGCCGGAACAGGTTCAGTTCCAAGCAACGACGTTTCGCGCAAGCAAAAGGAGGATCGATATGAAGATCGATGGTGCGTGCCACTGCGGACAGATCAGCTTTGAAGCGGAGGTCGATCCCGATGCCGTTTCGGTCTGCCACTGCACCGACTGCCAGCAATTGACGGGCACGGCCTATCGGGTCAGCGTCTCGCTCCCCAGCGACCATTTCCGGCTGACGAAAGGGTCACCGAAAACCTATGTGAAGACAGCGGACAACGGGAACCGCAGACTGCAGATGTTCTGTTCCGACTGCGGCTCCCCGATCTTCACGACCGGCGAAGGCGAGGCGGCGCAGGAGATCGCCATCCGCTGGGGCACCATCCGCCAGCGGCGCGATCTCGCTCCGACCCGCCAGATCTGGTGCGCCTCCGCAGCGCCTTGGCTGGACGCCGTCTCGGCCTTGCCCGGAACGGCCGGCGATTGAAGCCCTGACGTCGGCCGCCGGAAATCGATTTCGAAAGCAGGGATTATGGAGTAAGTCCGGGAGACTTTCCCAAGCGGCCCGCCCTGCCGGGTATGATCCACCGCGTTACCGCTACCGAACGGCCCCTGCGCCGAAGTCCCTACGCCGAAAGGCGCGAAAACTTAAAGGAATGCTCCTCTTGTCTTCTCCCGTTTCCGCTTCTCCCGTGTCCTCGTCCGCCGCGTCTTCCCCTTTCTCGTCGCATCCGACCCTCGGCAAGCCCTTTTCCGCTTTCCTCTTCGACATGGACGGCACGCTTCTCAATTCGATTGCAGCGGCGGAGCGCGTCTGGGGGAAATGGGCCGTGGCGCACGGGTTGGATCTCAAGACCTTCCTGCCTTTCATGCATGGCAAGCGTGGCATCGACACGATCACGCAGCTGAACTTGCCCGGCGTCGATCCGGCCAAGGAAGCCGCCTATATCACGCAGGCGGAGATCGACGACGTCGAGGGCGTGAAGCCGATCCCCGGCGCGCTCGAATTCCTGAAGTTGCTGCCCGCGGATCGCTGGGCGATCGTCACCTCCTCGCCACTGCCGCTTGCCAGAGCGCGTCTCGCCAAGGCCGGAATCACGGCGCCGAAGTTTCTTGTGACTGCGGAAGACGTGACGCAGGGAAAGCCGGCACCGGATTGCTACCGACTGGGCGCCGAGCGCGTCGGGTTCGACCCTACCGATTGCCTCGTGTTCGAAGATGTCCCGGCCGGTGTGACGGCCGGCGAAGCCGCCGGCTCGGATGTTGCGGTGATCACCACGACGCATGAGCATCCCATGGAGACCACGCATCTCAAACTTCCCGGATATGAGGGACTTTCGGTTGAAATCGCCGCGGATGGACGCCTCATGCTGGTCGAAAAGACGGCGGCCTGATCAGAAGCGCGAGTTGCCGCACGGTGTCAAAGGGTTGTCACCGCGCGGTGGCGACCTAACTAGACCCTCATGCCAAACGACAGCCACCCTCTTTTCCGACAGGATCCGGGCGCCTCGACCCTGCAGCAGGCGCTGCTGTCTCCTGCGGTCGCCGACGCCTTCGGGCGCCTTGCGGCAGAGCCTGACGACTGGGCCCTTTTCCTCGATATCGACGGGACGCTTGTCGATCTGGCGGAAACGCCGGACGCGATCCGCGTTCCCCCGGACCTGCCCTCCACGCTGATGGCCGTTTCCAACCGGCTGGGCGGCGCGCTTGCGCTCGTGACGGGGCGGGCGCTGCATTATGCCGACGTCCTGTTCGATCCAGCGACGTTTCCCATTGCCGGTCTGCATGGCGCCGAGCTGCGCGACCAGACGGGCGCGATTACCCGGCCGGAGATCACGCCGGCCTTCGTTACCCTGAAGAACGAGCTTGCCCGCACCGTCAAGGACTGGGAGGGCGTGCTGTTCGAGGACAAGGGTGCCGCCGTTGCCCTGCATTACCGGCTGGCGCCGGAACGCTGCGCCGATGTCGAACACGTCATGCGACGCGCTTCGCTCGCCATTGGCGGAGACTGGGGCCTCCAGTTCGGCAAGATGGTGGTGGAGCTTCGCCCCGCGACGGCCAGCAAGGGCGCGGCCGTCATGACGTTCCTGTCGCAATCGCCCTTTTCAGGCCGTAAGCCGTTGGCGATCGGCGATGACGTTACCGACGAGGCCATGTTCAAGGTGGCCAACGCCGCCGGCGGCATGTCGCTGCGCGTCGGCGAGCCGGGTTTCGAAACGCAGGCCCAAGCGACCATCGGCTCGGCGCAGGCGGTTCGGGACGCCCTGACGATGCTTGCCCACGGCAGCAAACCGTGAGCGACGCCATCTGCGCGACAGGCTTCGGCTTGGGGCGGACGTTGCCCTGCCCTGTGCTCGCCTGTGCGTCCCTGGCGGAGCAGAATTCTGAAAGGAAGACATCTTGAGCCGTCTCATCGTCGTGTCCAACCGCGTGCCGGTACCGGAAAAATCGGGAGATGCGCCTGCCGGCGGTCTTGCCGTCGCGCTGCAGGCCGCACTCGAAGAGCATGGCGGCATCTGGATGGGCTGGTCGGGCAAATCCAGCGGCACGAAGGAGCCGGCTCCCCTCGACCTCAAGGATCGCGGCAAGATCACCTATGCGCTTACCGATCTCACCGACAAGGACGTCGACGAATATTATTTCGGATTCGCCAACCGCGTGCTCTGGCCGATCTGCCACTATCGGCTGGATCTCGCTGAATACGGCCGCAAGGAGATGGCCGGATACTTTCGCGTCAACCGCTTCTTCGCCCATCGGCTGGCGCCGCTGCTGGAGCCGGATGATGTCATCTGGATTCACGACTATCACCTGATCCCGCTGGCGGCCGAACTGCGCCAGATGGGCATTCAGAACCGCATCGGCTTCTTCCTCCATATCCCGTGGCCGCCAGCCGACGTGCTCTTCGCCATGCCGGTGCATGAGGAGATCATGCGTGGCCTCTCGCATTACGACCTGATCGGCTTTCAGACCGACCACGATCTCGAGAACTTCGCCGGCGGCCTGCGCCGCGAGGGCATCGGCAACGAGATCAGCCCCGGCCGCTACAGTGCGCATGGCCGGATCTTCAAGGGCGGCACCTATGGCATCGGCATCGAGACGAAGGCTTTCGCAACCTTCGCCCGCAAGAGTGCGTCTCATGTCATGGTGAAGAAGGCGGCCGCCAGCATCGAAGGGCGCGACCTGATCATCGGCGTCGACCGGCTCGATTATTCCAAGGGCATCACCCAGCGCATCGATGCCTTCGAGCGCTTCATCGAGGCGAGCCCGGGGCAGCAGGGCAAGGTAACCTATCTGCAGGTCACACCGAAATCCCGTTCCGAAGTGCCGGAATATGAGGCCATGCAGCGCACGGTGGCCGAACAGGCCGGACGCGTCAACGGCGCGCTCGGAACGGTCGACTGGGTGCCGATCCGCTACATCAACCGCTCGATTTCACGGCCGATTCTCGCCGGGCTCTACCGAATGGCGAAGGTTGGTCTGGTCACGCCGCTGCGCGACGGCATGAACCTCGTTGCCAAGGAATATGTGGCGGCGCAGGATCCCGAAAACCCCGGCGTGCTTGTGCTCTCGCGTTTCGCCGGTGCGGCCCGCGAGCTGGACGGGGCGCTGCTCGTCAATCCCTATGACATCGAGGGCACAGCCAATGCCATCGCGCGGGGGCTGTCCATGCCGCTTCCCGAGCGGCAGGAGCGGTGGGGCCGGATGATGGATTATCTGAACGAGCACGACGTGGTGCGCTGGTGCGACGATTTCCTCAAGGATCTCGTCGCCTGATCAGCGTCCAAGAACACATCCGACCGAGATATCACGCCGCCTTGGCGACGTGATATTCCTTGATCGCAACCATCTTGATCGCCTTCCAGCGCTCCGCTTCGTAATTCAGCGAAAAACCGTCCTGAGCGAGGAAGACCGGGTCTCCATCGAGGTCGCGGGCGATATCGCCGCGCCGTGCGGTGATGAAGCGGTCGAGTTCGCCAGGGACATCGGAGGACACCCACCGGCAGATCGAGAAGCGGGCCATGTCGAACGAGACGGGCAGGCCGTACTCGCCCTGGAGACGCTCCTTCAACACATCGAGCTGCAGCGCGCCGACGACACCGACGATGGCCGGGGAGCCATCTTCGGGAGAAAACAGTTGCACGACACCTTCTTCAGCCATCTGCTGTAGCGCTTCCTTGAGCTTCTTGGCCTTCATGGCATCCTCCAGCCGCACGCGGCGCAGGATTTCCGGCGAGAAGTTCGGAACGCCCTGGAACACCAGCGGTTCGCCTTCCGTCAGCGTATCGCCGATGCGCAGCGTCCCGTGGTTGGGAATGCCGACCACGTCGCCGGCATAGGCCGTATCGGCCAGCTGGCGCTGCGAAGCGAAAAAGAACTGCGGTGCGGTGAGGCCGAGCTGCTTGCCGGTGCGGGCAAGCCGCGCCTTCATGCCGCGTTCCAGCTTGCCGGAACAGATGCGCGCAAAGGCGATGCGGTCGCGATGGTTCGGGTCCATGTTGGCCTGGATCTTGAAGACAAAGGCCGTCATCTTGTCCTCGTTGGCATGCACCGTGCGGATATCCGCCACCTGATCGCGCGGCGGCGGCGCCATGGCGCCCAGCGCATTGATAAGGTCGCGCACGCCGTAATTGCGCAACGCGGAGCCGAAGAAGACCGGTGTCATGTGGCCTTCGAGGAAGGCCTGCCGGTCGAACGGACGACAGGCCTCGATGGCAAGCTCCGTTTCCTCGATGAAGGCGGCGCGTTCGTTTTCAGGCAACCGGTCGGCCACCGCCTGCGGACCGTTGACCTTCAGCGCCTCGACCTGCGTGTCTGCGCCGCGCACCGTGTTTTCCGCCAGATAATAGGAGCCGCAGAAGGTCTTCGACCGGCCGATCGGCCACGTGATCGGCGCCGTATCAAGCGCGAGCTTTTCTTCGACCTCGTCGAGGATCTCGAAGGGATCCCGGCTTTCCCGGTCCATCTTGTTGATGAAGGTGATGATCGGGATGTCGCGCATGCGGCAGACCTCGAACAGCTTCAGCGTCCGCGGCTCGATGCCCTTGGCGGCATCGATCACCATCACGGCGGCATCCACCGCCGTCAGGGTGCGATAGGTGTCGTCGGCAAAATCCTCGTGGCCGGGCGTGTCGAGGATATTGAAGACGTTACCGTCATATTCGAACGTCATTACCGAGGTCACGACCGAGATGCCGCGCTCGCGCTCGATCTTCATCCAGTCGGACCGGGTCTGGATCCGGTCCTTCTTGGCCTTGACCTCGCCGGCCAGCTGAATCGCGCCGCCGAACAGCAGGAGCTTTTCGGTCAGCGTCGTCTTGCCCGCGTCGGGGTGCGCGATGATCGCAAAGGTTCGGCGGCGGGAGACCGCATCGGCGAGCGTTTCAGCCATGGGAAGTGTCCTGTTTTGGAAGGCTTATCTAGCGATATGGCGGCCGATATGCAATTGACGCCGTCGATCCCTTGCTCTGCTCCCGTATCAGGCTTCGTAAAGGAGTTGCCCATGCCCGACCTCTCGACGCCCGTTCTTGCCCTGATCCGTCTTCCCCATGGCGCGGGACTGGCGCTGCCGGCCTATGAGAGCCCGGGGGCGGCCGGCATGGACCTGCGCGCTGCCGTGAGCGTGGACAAAGCGCTGGTGATCGGTCCGGGGGAGCGCGCGCTGGTGCCGACCGGCTTCGTCTTCGAGATCCCGGATGGGTTTGAGGGGCAGGTTCGGCCGCGCTCGGGCCTCGCCTTCAAGAATGGTGTTACCTGCCTGAACACGCCGGGAACGATCGACAGCGACTATCGCGGGGAGGTGAAGGTGCTGCTGATCAATCACGGGAGCGAGCCCTTCACCGTGGTGCGCGACATGCGCATCGCGCAGATGGTGGTCGCGCCGGTGACGCAGGCCCGCGTCCGGGAGGCGACTGCGCTTTCGCTGACGGCGCGCAGGGATGGCGGTTTCGGGTCGACCGGTCTTTAGCGAGGTGTCCCCCCGCGCTTTCCTCAGGTGGGTGGGGAAAGCCCGCGCTCTGCAAGGTTTCACGGAATTGTGCGCCGCATCATCTTGACGCTCTCGGTACGCATACATACAGTCGTGTTTGTATAACGCGTGACCCGCCGTGAACCTGGTCAGGGTTGCCGTCCGACTTCATGTCTTCCGGCCGACGCTACGATCTCTTTTGAAGACATCGTCCGCGCGCCGGCTCTTTTCGTGGGACCTTCCTATGCGGACCAATCGCCTGACGCTCGCCGCCCTTCTCATCGGCGCGGCTTTCCTGAGTGCCTGCCAGCAGGAGGAGACCAAAGCGGAAGGACAGCCGCAGCGGCCGCCCTCCGAAGTCGCGGTCATCACCACCAAGACGGAGGAGCTGCCGATCACCAACGAGCTGCCCGGCCGGATCGCCGCTACCCGCACGGCGGAAGTCCGTCCGCGGGTCTCCGGCATCGTGGTCGAGCGTGTGTTCGAGCAAGGCACCACGGTCCAGCAGGGCGACGTGCTCTACCGCATCGACCCGAAGCCCTTCCAGGTGCAGGTGGACAGCGCCGAGGCGACGCTTGCCCGCGCACGCGCCGCCCAGACGCAGGCGCGCAACACCGCCGGACGCCAGGAGCAGTTGCGCAAGTCGAACGTCGCGACGCAGCAGAACTTCGATGACGCGGTCGCTTTGCTCGCGCAGGCCGATGCCGATGTGGCGATCGCCGAGGCTGGCGTTGCATCGGCCCGCCTCAACCTGCAATACACCAATGTGACCGCCCCGATCACCGGCCGCATCGGTCGCGCGTTGATCACCGAGGGTGCGCTCGTCACGCAGAACGGCACGGAGAATCTGGCGACGATCCAACAGCTCGACCCTGTCTATGCGGACTTTACCCAGACCGCGACCGACGTCATCCGTCTGCGCAAGGCGCTGCAGGACGGCCAGCTGATGACCAATGCCAACGAGGCGGCCGCTCAGCTGGTGCTGGACGACGGAACGCCCTATCCGGAAAAGGGCCGACTGCTGTTTTCGGAAGCGGCCGTCGACGAAACCACCGGCCAGATCACCCTTCGCGGCGAGTTCGCCAACCCGAACGGCGATCTCCTGCCGGGCATGTATGTGCGCGGGCTCATCCAGCAGGGCATCGAGCGCCATGCGATCGCCGTGCCGCAGCAGGCCATCCAGCGCGACACTGCCGGCAAGGCGCTCGTCTACGTCGTCAATCCCGAGAGCAAGGTCGAGATCCGTCCCGTCACGACGAGCCGGGTCGTCGGCGACCGCTGGGTCATTTCCAACGGCCTGAAGGCCGACGAGAAGATCATCGTCGAGGGCTTCCAGAAGGTTGGCCCAGGCGCACCCGTCAAGGTCGTCGACTGGAACCCGGCACCACCGAAGCCCGATGCTGGCGCCGCGGCTGCTCCCACCGCGCCGGAAGGCGCGCCGGCCGGCACCAACCAATCCGGCACCAACCCGGCCGGCGGAGAACAGTCGGGCACCCCGGCGGCCTCCGCTGACAAGCCCGCAGTTCCCGAAGGTGGTGCCGCACCGGCTGCGGCGCAGAACGGCGACGATGCAGGCGCAGACGGTGGCAAGAACACCGGCAAAGACACTGGCAAGGGTGCCGGCAACGGCGGCGCACAGCCCGCACAAGCGAATTAAGGACGGTCCATGCCCAGTTTCTTCATCGACCGGCCCATCTTCGCCTGGGTCGTCGCCCTCTTCATCATGATTGCAGGGATCATCGCGATCCCCTTTCTGCCCATCGCGCAGTATCCGAGCGTGGCGCCGCCGCAGATCAGCATCTCCGCCACCTATCCCGGCGCCTCTTCCACTGAGACGTATCAGGGCGTGACGCAGCTGATCGAAAACGAGCTGAACGGCATCGAAGGGCTCCAGTATTTCGAGTCCACGTCGAACGCCGCCGGCGCTGTATCCATCAATGTTACCTTCGCGCCCGGAACCGATCCGGGCGACGCGGCCGTGGACGTGCAGAACCGTGTCCGTCGCGTCGAGCCGCGGCTGCCGGATGCCGTGACGCAGCAGGGCATTCAGGTCGATGAAGCCGGCTCGGGCTTCCTCCTCATCATCTCGCTCACCTCCACCGACGGGTCGATGGACGCGATCGGCCTCGGGGACTATCTCAGCCGCAACGTCCTGAACGAAATCCAGCGCATCGAGGGCGTCGGCCAGGCGCAGCTGTTCTCCTCCGAGCGGTCCATGCGCGTCTGGATCGACCCGGACAAGATGGTCGGCCTCAACCTCACGGCCGGCGACGTGACAAGCGCCATCCAGGCGCAGAACGCCCAGATCGCAGCCGGCTCCATCGGCGCCCAGCCCAACCCGATCACCCAGCAGGTCTCCGCCCCGGTTCTCGTCAAGGGCCAGCTGTCCACGCCGGAAGAGTTCGGCGCGATCGTGCTGCGTGCCAATCCCGACGGGTCCGCGGTACGCCTGCGCGACGTTGCGCGTATCGAGGTTGGTGGCCAGAGCTATGACACCTCGACCCGCCTCAACGGCAAGCCATCGGCCGCCATTGCGGTGCAGCTGACCCCGACCGGCAACGCGCTCAACACCGCGACGCTGATCGAGGAGCGGATGGAAGAGCTGAAAGGCTATTTCCCGACGGGCGTCGAATATTCCATTCCCTACAACACCGCGCCCTTCGTCGAGGTCTCGATCGAGAAGGTGATCCATACGCTGCTGGAGGCGATGGCGCTCGTCTTCCTCGTGATGTTCCTGTTCCTGCAGAACTTCCGCTACACGCTCATCCCCACGATCGTCGTGCCGGTCGCCCTGCTCGGCACCTGCGCCGTGATGTATGTCGCCGGCTTCTCCATCAACGTGCTCACCATGTTCGCCATGGTGCTGGCGATCGGCATTCTCGTCGACGACGCCATCATCGTCGTGGAAAACGTCGAGCGCATCATGACGGAGGAGGGGCTGACGCCGAAGGAGGCCACCCGCAAGGCGATGGGCCAGATTACCGGTGCCGTCATCGGCATCACGCTGGTTCTCTCCGCCGTGTTCATTCCTATGGCCTTCTTCCCGGGCTCGGTCGGCGTCATCTACCAGCAGTTCTCGCTGACCATGGTGACCTCGATCCTGTTCTCCGCGTTTCTGGCGCTCTCGCTGACCCCGGCTCTGGCCGGCAGCTTCCTGAAGCAAATCCCGAAGGGCCAGCACCAGAAGAAGCGCGGCTTTTTCGGCCTGTTCAACCGGGGCTTCGATCGTACCTCGCACCGTTACAGCACCTGGGTCGGCTGGCTGATCCAGCGCACGGGCCGCTTCATCCTCGTCTATCTCGTGATCGTCGCCGCTATGGGCTACCTGTTCATGCGGCTTCCCTCGGCCTTCCTGCCGAACGAAGACCAGGGCTACATTATCGTCTCCATGCAGCTGCCATCGGAAGCCACGGCCAATCGGACGACCGAGGTCATCCAGCAGGTCGAAAGCTTCTTCGGGAAGGAAGGCGCCGTCGATCGCATCATCGCCGTCAACGGTTTCTCCTTCTCGGGCTCCGGCCAGAATGCCGCTCTCGCCTTTATCACCCTGAAGGACTGGGCGGAGCGTGGACCGGACGATGCCGCGGCTTCGATTGCCATGCGCGCCTCGATCGCTTTCAGCCAGATCCGCGACGCGATCGCCTTTGCGCTGTCACCGCCGCCCATCCAGGGGCTCGGCACCAGCAACGGCTTCGAATTCCGGCTCCAGGACCGTGCAGGCCAGGGCGACACGGCCCTCGCCGCCGCGCGCGACCAGCTGCTCGGTCTTGCCGCGCAGAGCCCGATCCTGGCCGGCGTCCGCGTCGATGGCCTGCCGGACGTTGCCCAGCTGAACCTGATCGTGGACCGCGAGAAGGCCAACACGTTCGGTGTCGCCTTTGCCGACATCAACGCGACGATCTCGACCAATCTCGGCTCTACCTATGTCAACGACTTCCCGAATTCGGGCCGCCTGCAACGCGTGACCGTGCAGGCCGACGTGGCCAAACGCACCAAGCCGTCCGACCTGCTGACGCTCAACGTCCGCAACACCAATGGCGGTATGGTGCCCCTGTCGGCCTTCTCCTCGATCGAATGGCAGATGGGGCCGGCGCAGACCGTCGGCTACAACGGCTATCCGTCCATCCGGATCTCGGGCCAGGCGACGCCCGGCCATTCCTCCGGCGAGGCGATCGCGGAGATGGAGCGGTTGATGGGCGAATTGCCGTCGGGCTTTGCCTATGAGTGGTCCGGCCAGTCGCGTGAGGAAATCCAGTCGGGATCGCAGGCTCCGCTTCTGATCGGCCTGTCCTGCCTCCTGATCTTCCTCTGCCTCGCCGCGCTCTACGAAAGCTGGTCGATTCCGATCTCGGTCATGCTCGTGGTGCCGCTCGGGATCATCGGCGCCGTCATCGCCATCGCGCTGCGCGACATGTCCAACGACGTCTATTTCAAGGTGGGCCTGATCACGATCATGGGCCTCTCGGCCAAGAACGCGATCCTGATCATCGAGTTCGCCAAGGAGCAGATGGAGGCGGGCAAGTCGCTGATGGACGCGACGATCGAGGCGGCGCATCTGCGCTTCCGGCCGATCCTCATGACCTCGCTCGCCTTCACCCTCGGCGTCGTGCCTCTCGCGATCGCCAGTGGTGCATCGGCGGCCAGCCAGAACGCGATCGGCACCGGTGTTCTCGGCGGCATGATCTCGGCGACCATCCTCGCGATCTTCTTCGTGCCGGTGTTCTTCGTCTTCGTGATGAAGATCTTCCAGCGCGGCAAGAGAAAGACCGATCGCACCACGCCGGCGGCGGCTCCCGGCCACACCCCGGCCGAGTGATCGCGGTGTCCGCCCGTCGTCAGCCGGGCGGAGCCAGCGTCGAAGCCCTGCGGGAGGCGTGAGACAGACCATGCGGCGGACGAAGGCGAAGGCGGAGGAAACGCGCAACCGCATCCTGACGGCGGCGGAGCACGTGTTCTATGAGAAGGGCGTTTCCAACGCGACGCTGGAGCATGTCGCCTCGGCCGCCGGGGTTACCCGCGGCGCGATCTACTGGCATTTCCAGAACAAGGCCGATATTTTCCTCGAACTCTACAAGGCCGTGCCCTTGCCCGACGAGGAACTGCTCCGGGGCGAGATCGAGAATGCCGGCATCGACATTCTTGCCCATATCGAGGCGGTCGCCGGCGACTGGCTGGATGTGATGGCTGAGGACGAGCAACGCCAGCGCATCCTCACCATTCTCCTGCGCTGCGACTATACGAGTGATCTTGCCCCCGTCCTCGGCCGCCAGCAAGAGATCGACGACGAACACACGCGGTTTCTGGAGGACGCCTTTTCCCGGGCCGCAGCCCGCGGCACGCTCAGCAGCGCCTGGACGCCGTCGAGCGCTGCACGGGCGCTCCGCTGGATGATCAAGGGCCTCTGCAGCGAATGGCTCCTGTTCGGCCGTCGCTTCGACCTCGCCGAAGACGGCCGCCAGGGCCTGTCCCGGCTCTTCGGCTGTTTTCGACGCGGAGACGCGCCGGCGACGTAACCAGG
Organism: Rhizobium sp. Leaf384; assembly: GCF_001424065.1. Taxonomy (GTDB): domain Bacteria; phylum Pseudomonadota; class Alphaproteobacteria; order Rhizobiales; family Rhizobiaceae; genus Ferranicluibacter. The sequence goes on along the minus strand of NZ_LMQE01000001.1, from coordinate 1,682,618 downwards.
GGTGTCGCCAGCTTCCGCCGACGACAGATGCCCCGCGACCGCAAGAAGGCGGGGCGACCGAAACGCACGACCGACCGTCAGGATTTTCCTGCGCCGTCCCGCACAGCCGTCCCGCGAGATCTGTCGTCCTCAGTGTGCTTCGTCCCAGTTGCGCGCGGCGCGGGCGTCCACCTTCAGCGGCACGCGCATGTCGAGCGCCGGCATGGCAGCATTTTCCATGGTCGACACGATCAGCGGAATGGCCTTGTCGATCTCGGCCTCCTCCACCTCGAAGATCAGTTCGTCATGGACCTGCAGCAGCATGCGGCAGCGGTCGGCAAGCTTTGCGGCCTCCAGCGCCGGCTCCATCTGCACCATCGCCCGGCGGATAACGTCGGCGGCCGAGCCCTGGATCGGAGCGTTGATGGCCGCGCGTTCGTTGAAGGCGCGCACCGACGGGTTGGACGAGCGGATGTCAGGATAGTGTGCTCGTCGGCCGAAGATGGTCTCGACATAGCCATTCTCGCGCGCGAACGCCTTGGTCGCATCCATATAGTCGCGGATGCCGGGGAAGCGCTCGAAATAGCGCTTGATGTAGTCGCCGGCCTCGGAGCGCTCGATGGAAAGCTGATTGGCGAGGCCGAAGGCGGAAATGCCGTAGATGATACCGAAATTGATGGCTTTCGCCCGCCGACGAATCTCGCTCGGCATGCCCTCCACCGGCACGCCGAACATTTCGGACGCCGTCATGGCATGGATGTCGATCCCTTCGGCAAAAGCCTGTCGGAGCTGCGGGATATCGGCGACATGCGCAAGCACCCTGAGCTCGATCTGGCTGTAGTCGGCCGAAATCAGCTTGTGGCCCGGCGTCGAGATGAAAGCCGTGCGGATCTTTCGACCTTCGGCCGTGCGGATCGGGATGTTCTGGAGGTTGGGTTCCGACGAGGACAGCCGGCCTGTGGTGGTGGCGGCCAGCGCGTAGGAGGTGTGGACGCGCTTCGTGTCCGGATGCACGAAGCCGGGCAGGGCGTCCGTATAGGTGGATTTGAGCTTGGTCAGCTGCCGCCAATCGACGATGCGCCGCGGCAGGTCATGGCCTGAAAGGGCAAGATCTTCCAGCACCTGTGCCGACGTCGACCACTGTCCCGTCTTCGTTTTCGATGCGCCGGGCAGGCCCATCTTGCCAAAGAGAATGTCGCCGAGCTGCTTGGGCGAGCCGATATTGAAGCTTTCTCCGGCCAGCTCGTGGATTTCGGCCTCCAGCCGTGCCGCGCCCTGGGCAAGTTCGCCAGACAGCCGCGACAGGATCTGCCGGTCGATGGAGATCCCGCGCTCCTCCATGCGCGCGAGCACCGGCACCAGCGGCCGCTCCAGCCTTTCATAGACGCGCATGAGCTTTTTTGCCGCAAGCCGGGGCTTGAGAACGTGCCAGAGGCGCAGCGTCACGTCCGCGTCCTCGGCGGCATAGGCGGTCGCTCGGTCGATGTCGACATAGTCGAACGTCACCATCGACTTGCCGCTGCCGGCCACGTCCTTGAAGGGGATCGGCTGGTGTCCGAGCCAGCGTTCCGACAGGGCATCCATGCCGTGGGCGTTCGCACCGGCATCCGAGATGTAGGACATCAGCATGGTATCGTCGAAGCGGGCGATTTCGACGCCGTGCCGCTTCATGACGAGATAGTCGTATTTCAGGTTCTGCGCGACCACGAGAACGGCGGGATCCTCGAGCAGCGATTTCAGGAGATCGATCGCCTGTCCGCTCGGGATCTGGTTTTCCACCAGCCCACCGCCGAGGAGATCGCCGACGCCGCTCTTGTGGAGGAGCGGCACATAGGCTGCGCGGATGGCGGTGCCCGAGGGGTCGCGGCTGTTGTCGGCGATGGCAAGCGAGAAACCGACGAGATCGGCGCGCATGGCATCGAGCGAATTCGTTTCCGTGTCGAAGCCGACGAGTCCTGCCTCGCGGGCGGCCGCGATCCAGCTTTCGAGCGTTGCGGCATCGCGGATCGTCACATAGGTCGACCGATCGATGGGGGCGGTGGCAAAGGCGTCGGCGCGGGCCTGCGCCAGCCCCTGTGGCGTTGTGCCGCTCTCAACGGGAAGGATGAGCGCCTGGCTGAGGATTTTCGCGGCGTCTTCCGCGGTCTCGTGGGCGTTCTGGGCGCCCTGGGCGGAAGGTGGGACCGCGGCCTCGCCCGGATCGAGATCCGGGCCGTGCGCCTTCGCACCGCCTTCGACGGGAACCTGCGCAGCCGTCACCGCTTCTGCATCGGTATTGGTTGCCGCTGCCACGCGGCGGGTGAGTGAGGTGAACTCCATGGCCTTGAGGAAGGCGACCAGCTTTGGCCCATCCTGCGGATGCAGGTCGAGCGCGTCGAGCGGCATGTCGACGGGGACATCGGTCTTCAGGGTCACGAGGTCGCGCGACAGGCGGGCGAGATCGGCATTGGCGATGATGGTTTCACGGCGCTTGACCTGCTTGATCTCGCCGGCGCGGGCAAGCAGCGTATCGAGATCGCCAAAGGCTTCCAGCAATTGCGCCGCCGTCTTCGGCCCAATGCCCGGAATGCCCGGTACATTGTCGGTCGAATCGCCCGTCAGCGCCTGCAGGTCGATCATCTTCTCGGGAGGCACCCCCCATTTCTCGATGACCTCGGGAATGCCGATCTGCTTGTCCTTCATGCTGTCATACATGGATACGCAGGGCGTCAGCAGCTGCATCAGATCCTTATCGGAGGAGACGATCGTCACGTCGCCGCCGGCTTCTTCCGCCATGCGGGCATAAGTTGCGATCAGATCGTCGGCCTCGTAGCCTTCCATCTCGATGCAGGGCAGGTTGAAAGCGCGGGTCGCGTGGCGGATCAGTCCGAATTGCGGGATCAGGTCTTCCGGCGGCGCCGTGCGGTTGGCCTTGTACTTGTCATAGAGATCGTTGCGGAACGTCTTGGAAGAATAGTCGAAAATGACGGCAAAATGCGTCGGCGTGACGCCGACCGAGGTGTCGCGGGCATCGGTCAGAAGCTTCCACAGCATGTTGCAGAAGCCCGACACCGCATTGACCGGCAGGCCGTCCGATTTGCGGTTGAGCGGGGGAATGGCGTGGAAGGCCCGGAAGATGAAGCCGGAGCCGTCCACGAGGAAGAGATGATCGCCTTTTTTCATGGAGAGAAGGGATAGCGCGGCGGGCGCGAAAGGTCCATTCTACGCGGGCAAGGTCGACAATCTTTCCAGGGTGCTTGATGATGGTGCCGGACGAAAATGGAAACGAGGGACGGATGAGCAGGACAGCGATCGCTCGAGCCTATGCGGTTCCTTTCCTACTGATGATTCTTGTCGGACTCCTCGCCATCTCGATGAACGACCGACCTGTCGATATCGCCCGGAAGATGGTTCTGGTACCGATGTTCCTGCTGGCCATGCGGGGGGTGAGAACATTCTTTCCGGAGGCGAAGGACGAAAGCCGGAGCCTGCTGACGCATCTCGAGTTCCAGCTTCTGGCCTCTGGTCTCCAGGCCGTCTTCGTCGTCTTGATCGCAACGCCGGGGAACGACGAAGCGTTGTGGCAGATGGCAAGGTTCGTGGTGTTGATGACGCTCGGAATGGCGGCCGTCAACATGGTCCTCTTCTGGCAGAGCCGTCGCTCGCATCCCAACCGCAATGACGCAGGTTCAAACCTTACCAATTTGTAATCAGGCTTCGCCCGGGGCTTCCCTTGAAAAGCCACATTCGGACCCACAAATCCAGGTCAACGGCAGCGTCAAGCGCCGTCATCTGGTCAAGGCCTGTCCCCCGCCGAACCCAGATGCAAGGACAAAGGCCTAACCCCCCTCTCCGGGCCTTTGTCCATCATCAAAAACCGTCATGGCCCGCCTCCGCCATGGCGGTTTTTCTATTTGGCTTGTGATGGTATCTTCAGTTGACCGCGGCGGGCCACTGCCGCCCGTCGCTGCGATCTTGTCACCGTCCCTTTGCAGGCGTACCGATGATCATGGCCTACGACCGCATGGAGTCCGCCACCTATCTCGCCGGCCTGCTGGCCAGACGCTTCTCCCGCCAGCTGCAGGAGAGGGGCCGAACGCTCGGCTTTGCGCCGGGGCAGTTTCCGGTTCTTGCAGAATTGTGGACCGCGGATGGTCTGACCCAGCGCCAGCTGCTCGACCGGCTGGATGCCGAGCAGGCGACGCTTGCCAACACGCTCGCGCGCATGGAGCGCGATGGGCTGATCGTGCGGCGTCCGCATCCGGACGACCGGCGGGCGCAGCAGATCTTTCTGACCGACCGGGGGCGGGCGCTCGAAGGCGACGCGATGGCGGCTGCAAAGGCGGCGGACGATGCACTCTTCGTCGGCTTCCGGCGCTTCGAGCGCGCTCTGATGCTCGAATACATGCGCATGGCCATCGCCAATGCCCCCCAACCTCTGCGGGATGCCCACGAGGCATGCGCGCACGCGCCGGAGACGGAGGACGGCCGGGACACGCCTGGCAAAAGCCCGAAATGAGGCGCGGGTCTTCCCATTCGGGAATTTTTGAGTAGGGTCGCGCCGACATCAAGGAGCAGTGCCAATGACCGATATCACCGGCGTTCTTGCCAAGGCGGACACCAATCTCGACGCCAGCCTGGAGCGGCTCTTCGACCTTGTGCGCATCCCCTCCATTTCCACCGATCCGGCCTACAAGGACGCTTGCCGCAAGGCGGCGGAATGGCTGGTCGCCGACCTTCAGAGCCTTGGTTTCACAGCCTCCGTGCGCGATACGCCCGGCCATCCCATGGTCGTTGCGCACCAGGACGGCGCCACCGCCGACGCGCCGCATGTTCTGTTCTACGGCCATTACGACGTGCAGCCGGTCGATCCGCTGTCGCTCTGGGACACCGATCCGTTCACGCCCGCCGTGCGCGAGCTGTCGCCCGGCCGCAAGGTCATCACCGGTCGCGGCACCTCCGACGACAAGGGCCAGCTGATGACCTTCGTCGAGGCCTGCCGGGCCTACAAGGAAACGCAGGGCAGCCTGCCGTGCCGGATCACGATCCTGTTCGAAGGCGAGGAGGAATCCGGCTCGCCGTCCTTGAAGCCGTTCCTCACCGCCCATGCCGAGGAGTTGACGGCCGACTATGCGCTGGTCTGCGATACCGGCATGTGGGATCGTGAGACACCAGCAATTTCGGCCGGCCTGCGTGGGCTCGTCGGCGAGGAAGTCGTGGTAACGGCGGCCGATCGCGACCTGCATTCCGGCCAGTTCGGCGGAGCGGCTGCCAACCCGATCCACATCCTGTCGCGTATCCTTGCCGGGCTGCACGACGAAGCCGGCCGCGTGACGCTTGACGGCTTCTATGATGGTGTCGAGGAAACCCCGACGCAGATCAAGGCCGCATGGGAAACGCTCGGTCAGACGGCGGAGAAGATGCTGGGCGAAATCGGTCTCGCCATTCCCGCCGGCGAACAGGGCCGCTCGGTCCTCGAACTCACCTGGGCGCGTCCGACGGCCGAGGTCAACGGCATCACCGGCGGCTATACCGGCGAAGGCTTCAAGACCGTGATCGCCTCCAAGGCATCGGCCAAGATTTCCTTCCGCCTCGTCGGCCAGCAGGATCCGGCCGCCATTCGCACGGCGTTCCGCGATTTTGTCCGGACCCGCATCCCGGCGGACTGCTCGGTCGAATTTCACGAACACGGCGGCTCGCCCGCTATCCAGCTGCCCTATGATTCGCCCCTTCTCAACACGGCGAAAGCAGCCCTGTCGGACGAGTGGCCGAAGGCGGCCGTGATCATCGGCATGGGAGGCTCCATTCCGATCGTCGGCGATTTCCAGAAGATGCTGGGCATGGAATCGCTCCTGGTCGGTTTTGGCCTGTCGGACGACCGCATCCATTCGCCCAACGAGAAATACGACCTGCAGTCCTTCCACAAGGGCATTCGCTCCTGGGTCCGCATTCTCGACGCGCTGGCCGCAGCACGCTGAACACGCATGCTGAGACATTGAAATCTCTCAAGATTGTGAGGAGCTGCCGGCCGGGACGCCCTTGACCCGGCCGGGTGGCGATGGTCTCATGACCCATATGACATCGAGACTGCTTCCGCCGGACCGAAAAAGACCTGCATGAAGACGATCCGTGCTTTGATCTGGCCGGCTGTCGGGCTCGCAGCGATCCTGTTCTCGCTTTACGGCCTCTATCACGAGCTGCGGGGGCTTTCGCTTGCGGACGTGCTGACCCGCTTCGAGGCGGTGCCGCTGCGCAGCTGGCTTCTGTCGGCGGGCGCCACGCTGGTCGCCTACGCGGCGCTCGCCGCCTACGACCATCTGGCGCTCGAGCATCTCGGGCGGCGCCTGTCGCTGATCTTCATCACCATCTGCTCGTTTACCGCCTATGCCCTGTCGCACACCATCGGTGCATCGGTGTTCTCGGGCGCCGTCGTGCGATACCGGGCCTACGGATCCAAGGGGCTGAGCGTCAGCGAAACCGGCATTCTCGTCGCCTTCTGTTCGCTGACCTTCGTGCTGGGCACGCTGACCCTGTCGGCCATCGTGCTTCTGATCGAGCCGGAGATCGTCGATCGCTTTTCCGACGTCATCCCGATCGAAGCTTCGATTTCGACGGCGTTGTTCATTCTTGCGCTGATCTCGCTCTATATCCTGGGGAGTCTGATCGGCTTCCGCCCCATCAACACGAAATGGTTCCGGCTTGAATATCCGCGGCCGACGCTCGCCGTTCGCCAGCTGCTGATCGCCCCGGTCGAGCTGATCGGCGCGGCGGCGATCATCTATTTCGCCCTGCCGGCGATGGGCAATCCCGGCTATATGGTGGTTCTCGGCGTCTTTCTCGCATCGTTCTCTGCAGCGCTGCTCAGCCATGCACCCGGCGGCATCGGCGTGTTCGAGCTGATCTTCATCGCGGCGCTGCCGGAGGTCGATCCGGCATCGGTTCTGGCCGCCCTTGTCATCTTCCGGCTGTTCTACCTGGTCATTCCGTTTGTGATGGCGCTCGTGGTGGTCGTCCTGTTCGAGCGCCGCCAGTTTCTGGAGCGGCGCCGCGTAGAGCCCTGATCGGAGGGGATCCGAGCTGTCACGACGGTGCGTGGCAGACCTTGGGCACGGCCTCGGCAAACGGCGTTTTTACCTCTTCGAGTTCCGCGCTCTCGATGTGCAAGGGCGTGAAAGGCGGTTCCTGAATGGCGGCATTGACGATGCGCGTCACGTAGCATCCGGCAAAGATGCGCTCCCTGCCGTCCTTGTCGACGGAGCGCACGGCGACGGGCACCGGCGCATACAGGCTGCCCGCAGCCCCTTCCTGCGTGACTACGCCGGTCTTCACCTCGACATCGACCGTCTTTTTATAGCCCTCAACGAAGCTCGCATAATCTCCCGCCGGCGGCTTGTCGCCGAAATAGGCATAGGCGCGCGCATATTCTTTCCGTTCGATCGCATTGTAGAGCGACTGGACAAGCTTGGCGCCATCCGAGCGGTCGTCGACATAGGGCGCATCCTGCGCGAGAGCGACAGCCGGCGCGGCAAGGGCGCCGGCGACGAGGCTCCCTGCGACGAGGAGGATAGCGCAAGAGCGGGTCTGATGAAGCATGGTCGGTCCTCGTAATGCGGTGGCGTGGTGATGGCGGTGCGCGCAGGTGCCGGATGTGGGTGCCTGTAACGGGTCGACTGCCAGCGCTGCCCTCTACATGATGCACACACGTTTGCTGTAAAGCGCAAGGCGGCGGATTGTTTGCAGGGAACGACCATCCGCCTTCCGGAAAGCGAAGAGACCTGCGACATGCGGCGAATCTGCGACCGCTCGGTGAGCCGGATGCAAATGCGGCAATCGCTTAAATGCAAGCAATCTCTGCAACGCTGTTTTTGCGCCTTCTCGCTAGTCTCGGCCCATCACGGTTTGCCAGGGGGGCGATATGGCGCTGAAAATGCTTTTTGCAGAGTTCATGACGGTTGCGATGCGAGCGACGCCGCTCTTTCCGAAGTCTGGCGCCGTGCGCCCGGTCGCCCGTGGCAGGCGGCCCATGATCGCCTCCCCGGCCATCGACCTGCCGATGCTGCCCGCCCCCATCGATCCGGCCTGGATTGTTTCCGGTACACCCGTCGCACGGCTTGCCGAGCACTCCCGCAGCCATGACGACGCTGCCGTCACCGCCATGTGGGACTGCACGGCCGGCGAGTTCAATTGGTATTTCGGCTGGGACGAGACGGTCGTCATTCTCGAAGGCGAGGTGCATGTGACGGCCGAGGACGGCACCGAACAGACCCTGCGCGCAGGCGATATCGGATTCTTCAACGGCGGCACCTGGGCAAACTGGCGCATCGACACCTATGTGCGCAAGATCGCTTTCTGCCGCAAGCCGTTCCCCGAGCCTGTGGTGCTGGCCTATCGCCTGCGCGACCTGCTGCGCGGGGAGGCGCCGAAGCCTGCGCTTGCGGCCTGATCGGAGCGGCCAGAAAGCTGAGCGTATTCTGCCGGCGCGCCTGGTCGCACGGAGAGGACCGCGACTTTCGAGGGCTCCTGCCGGTTGCCTTTGGCCCGCCGGCATCCTACGTCATGAGGCCCGCCGGACTTGCGGCGGATCGGTGACAGGGGAAGACTATGGCAGCCACCAGGACGGCACTCCGAAACGTCGCGGTTCAGATGGACCACGTCTCCACCATCAATATCGCGGGCGACTCGACCTTTGCGATGAGCCTGGAGGCCCAGAACCGCGGCTACCGGCTGTTTCATTATACGCCGGATCGGCTGTCCTTGCGTGATGGGCAGGTCTACGCCACGGCGCAACCGATGACCCTGCGTGACGTGAAGGGCGACCATTTCACCCTTGGCGAACCGGAACGGCTGGACCTGTCCACCATGGACGTGGTGCTGCTGCGCCAGGATCCGCCGTTCGATATGGCCTACATCACCTCGACGCATCTCCTCGAGCGCATCCATCCGAAGACATTGGTGGTGAACGATCCCGCCTGGGTGCGAAACTCGCCGGAAAAGATCTTCGTCACCGAATTCCCGGACCTGATGCCGAAGACACTGATCACCCGCGATCCGGCCGAGATCGCCAAGTTCCGCGAGGAAATGGGCGATATCATCCTGAAGCCGCTTTACGGCAATGGCGGCGCCGGCGTCTTCCACGCCGCCCGCGACGACCGCAACATGTCGTCGCTGCTCGAAATGTTCGGGCAGATGTTCCGCGAGCCCTTCATTGCCCAGGAATATCTCCCGGCTGTGCGCAAGGGTGACAAGCGCATTCTTCTCGTCGATGGCGAGCCCGTCGGCGCAATCAACCGTGTCCCGGCAGAGCACGATGCGCGCTCCAATATGCATGCTGGAGGTAAGCCCGAGCCGACCGAGCTGACGGCAAGCGAGAAGGAAATCTGCGCCCGCATCGGCCCGGCATTGCGCGACCGCGGCTTCCTGCTCGTCGGCATCGACGTCATCGGCGATGTCATGACGGAGATCAACGTCACGTCGCCGACCGGCATCCGCGAGGTCAGGACGTTCGGCGGTGCCGACATTGCAGGCCTTTTCTGGGATGCGATCGAACGCAAACGCGCCTGAGCACGCCGTTCCCGGCGTCCTGCTGGGTGGTCAGTGAACGGGCGAACCCGTGTTTACGGGCCCGGGTTGTAAGGGTTTCAACCTCCCGGACGCGTCGAGTTGTGGCTGTTCGGCAGATGTTCTTGTTTTATTCCAATCGACGTGTAATGTGAGACATATCTCATAAACATATCGATTGGAGGAACGAGGCATGGTGGCACGGGTCAGCACGGTGGCGTTCCAAGGGATTGAGGGCGTTCCCGTCGACGTGCAGGTGATGGTCGCGCCCGGCAAAGTCGGCGTGCAGATCGTCGGACTGCCGGACAAGGCGGTGGCCGAAAGCCGGGAGCGCGTGCACGCCGCCCTGCATGCCTCGGGCCTTTCCCTGCCGCCAAAACGCGTGACCATCAATCTGGCGCCGGCCGACCTGCCGAAGGAAGGCAGCCATTTCGACCTGCCGATCGCGCTCGGGCTCATGGCGGCACTGGGCGCAATTCCGCCCGACGCGTTGACGGACTACGTCGTCATCGGCGAGCTCAACCTTGACGGCACGATCGCGGCGGTCGCCGGCGCGCTGCCCGCAGCGATCGGGGCGAATGCGATCGGCAAGGGGCTGATCTGCCCGGCCGACAGCGGCGCGGAGGCGGCCTGGGCCGGGGCCGAGATCGACATTCTCGCGCCCCGTAGCCTCATCGCGCTTGCCAATCACTTCCGTGGCACGCAGGTGCTGACCCGCCCGGAGCCCGCCATCCGCGCGATACCCGCGAACATGCCGGATCTCGCCGATATCAAGGGTCAGGAAAGCGCCAAGCGCGCCCTCGAGGTGGCTGCGGCCGGCAACCACAACCTGTTGATGGTCGGCCCACCCGGTTCGGGCAAGTCGATGCTGGCGGCGCGTCTTCCATCGATCCTGCCGCCGTTGTCACCCGGGGAGCTCCTGGAGGTCTCAATGATCCATTCGATCGCCGGACAACTGCCGGGCGGCAAGCTTTCGGATCGTCGTCCCTTCCGCACGCCGCACCATTCCGCCACCATGGCAGCGCTCGTCGGCGGCGGCCTGCGCGCACGGCCGGGCGAGGCCTCGCTTGCCCATCACGGCGTGCTGTTTCTGGACGAATTTCCGGAGTTTACGCCGCAGGCGCTGGATGCCCTGCGCCAGCCGCTCGAAACGGCCGAATGCATCATCGCCCGGGCCAATCATCGGATCAGCTATCCCGCCGCCATCCAGCTGGTGGCGGCGATGAATCCGTGCCGCTGCGGCATGGCCGGCGAGCCGGGGCACAGCTGCGCCCGCGGTCCGCGCTGCGCCAGCGACTACCAGGCGCGCATTTCCGGTCCGCTGATGGACAGGATCGACATTCGCATTTCCGTGCCTGCCGTGTCGGCGGCCGACCTGCTCCGTCCGGCACCGGCCGAAACCAGCGCCGTCGTTGCGGCGCGCGTCGCCCGTGCCAGAGCGATCCAGATCGAGCGTTTCATCGATTACGGCATGCCCCGTATCACATCCAATGCGCGCTGCACGACGGCGATGATCGAGCGGATGGCCGAACCCGACGCGGCCGGGCTGCAGCTTCTGCGGGATGCGGCCGAACGAATGGCCTTTTCCGCCCGTGCCTATCATCGCGTCTTGAAAGTGGCCCGTACGCTTGCCGATCTCGACGGCGCTGCGAGGGTCGGGCGCATCCATCTTGCGGAGGCCATTTCTTATCGCGTGACGGGAGACCGCATGACCAGTGCGGCGTGAGACACGTGCATCGTTGTGCCTTGGTGTTGGCGCTTAACACCGAGAGGAACAGCGGGCTTTGGTCTATTGAAGGGTCGGCGGTTCTTCGTCCCCGAAGAACGAGCGGATACCTTCCCGCGCCACGGTTGCCAGGAACTCGTCAAAGGCTTCGCGATCGGTCGGGAATGGGTCTTCCCACTCCGTCACGTCTTCCTCCTGGGTGAGCACCAGCATCCGCCAGTCGAGATTCGTGCCGGCCGGACGCGAAATGTCGACCAGGACGGTCACGCCGTCTTCGGTAAATTCGCCGGAAAGCTCCGAATATTCCATTTCCGGTTCATTGTCGTTCGACATGGGTTCTTGCTCCTCTTCATCGTGTGGTCATCCGGACGCCCCATCGCGAGCTACCCGTCTGCGTCTGCCGGTGCTGTCGGTGGTGCGTTCGGTGATGTCGCTCGGACTCGGTGCTCTACATCTGCCACGCGAAAATCTCACCGTCATGGGCCGCTGCGGCGTGTGGCGACCGGCAGATCCGCGACGGCCGCAAGCAATGTGATATCGCGTTCCCGAACATCCGGCGTGATCTCGACGGTCCGCAGCCCGAACCAGGCCTTCAACGCATCGACGGCTGCGCCATGCGGTGGCGGGTAGGAGGATAGCCCCAGCACCCAGCCGCGGAGAATATCGCGGTCAATGCGGCCTTTTTCATATTGCTGTTGCATGCGGCGAACGGCGATCGCGAGATCTTCCTGCGTTTTCACGGGTGCAGGCCGGGCGAGATGCTGACGGGAAGGATCGTTGATGTCACGCGTGTCTACCATGGTCGGTGCCGCGACCGGCGGCTCTCTGGCAAAACCCTATGGCAAAAGCCCGAAGACCGAAACCGGTCCGACGAAAAATCCTTGCGCGCAGGCGGCACGCCGGAAGGAGGAGAAGGCGGAACGCGAATGCCATGAGCGTGCGACTCGCGAGCTTCGACGCAGCCGCCAAACGTCATAAAGCCCCGACGGGCGGGGCTTTATGGCTAGGCGATCGGTCGAATCAGCTCAACGCAGCCCGAAAAATGACAGGACGGCGAGAACGACGACGACCAGTCCGACGATGTAGATGATATTGTTCATGACGGGTTCCTTTGTTTGACATGTAACAAACGCGTGATTCCGCGTTTCGTTCCAATTTGCACGCAGCAGGAGCAGCCCGTTCCCGGCCATATCGCGCGTTGCCGCAAATATTCGTTACGCTGCATATGCACTTCAATTTTTCGAAGCGCAGGTTGTAAGCGCCGCATCGCCGGAGGCGTCTCGGACACCCGCTGTGCTCGTTGAGAGGCGGCGCGACGCCTGCAACGGTCTGCCTGCGCCTTGAGAGGCGATGCTCTCGCGATACGCCACGCCCGGCGTTCCCCGTCGCTTCTGTTTAAAAGAGTTATATTTCGATATTCAGATATGTCTTTTTTTCATATGAAAATATTCTCGTCGACGGACATAAATATTTCTTGGCACTGGCAATGAACGCGATCTTGGATTACATGAATATCTAAGAATATACTTTCTGATGTATTTTGTGGTGTTATGTAACGTGGCGATGCCTGCGGCTTCGGCGTAATGTCAGAAGCGTACAGATGTCCGTGACGTGGTGGCGAAGTCGTTCAGTCTGCCGCATAAGCTTCAAAATACCAGCGTGTGGAGCAATGGTATGAGTCCGGGCTCTTCCCCGGCGAGGAATGACCATGGCGCCACTGGAACGAGAAAGCGTCCGCAACAATCTGCTTCGAACGATGACGCCGGACATTTTTTCAAGGCTTCAGCCGCTGATGGAGCGCGTGGATCTTCCCGCGCGGCACCTTCTCGTGGAGCCTCATGTTCCCACAGCTTATGTGACCTTCCTCGAGAGTGGCCTTTGCTCGCTGGTGGCCACAAGCGCGGACGCCGAGGATATCGAGGTCGGTCATGTCGGGTCCGAGGGCCTCGCCGGCGCTCATATCCTACTCAAGGTGAAGAGCACGCCGAATCGGGCTTTCATGCAGGCGCCCGGTTCCGGGATCCGCGTTCCCTCGGAGGCCATGCTCGATATCCTTCAGGACAGCGACACCAACACGCTGCTGATGAATTACATTCACTGCTGCGAGATCCAGGTCGCCCATTCCGCGCTCGCCAATGCGCGCTACAACATGCATGAGCGACTCGCGCGCTGGCTGTTGATGTGCCATGACCGTATTCATGGCGACGATCTTCCACTGACCCATGAATTCCTGTCGATCATGCTGGGCGTGCGGCGCTCCGGCGTGACCAATGAGCTGCATGTCATCGAAGGCATGAAAGCCATCAAGGCGACCCGCGGCAATATCCGGATTCTCGATCGCAAACGTCTCGAGGATATCGCCGGCGCCTCGTACGGCGAGCCGGAGAAGGAATATGACCGTCTGATCGGCCGCACCGTCTCGTCACGGCGCTAGGGTACGGTCGCTTTCCGCAAAAGCCGGCGTCTTGCTCATTCCGGCACGCACCAGAGATCGGCGTTTCCGACAGTCCGAGCCTGCCTGTGCGCTTTCGTACGCTCCGCACGGACGGGGAACTTCCCCCTGCAGGTGTAATTCCTGAGACAACGTTCTCGGAAGGCACCTGATATGACGAGCACACGCCTGGAAACGCAGGCCGCAGACGCCTTCGTTCCCGAACCGGACGCCGCGACCCTCTGGGTCGAGCGGATGGCGCGACGATTCTACCGCTCTCCGGACGACGTCCGAGACCTCGTCTCGAGGACAGTAGGGTTGATGGATCCTGGATCGGATGCGCAGACCGATGCCGACTATCGTCTTCGGGTCTTGCGCATCATGCGCGGCCTCGTGCTCGATCGCTGCGCCTTCGATCGCGAGCTCGGATAAGAGGAAAGGGTCGTGACGCTGGGCGGATCGTGATGCCTCTCAGTGACGCGCCATGCCGTCATTCTGGCGGGAAAGCCGGTCGATGATCTCCAGGATTTCGTCCTGATCGGCCGACAGGCAGAAGCCTGGCGTTGCAGGATCGCGAAGTCCATCCGGCAGGAGGAACAGGAACGGTACGTGGGCGTCGTCCAGCCTGTCGGCAAGGCGTTGCGTCGGGCCGGCCTCCGCATCGAGAACGATGAGCACGCCGTCCAACCGAAGACAATCATCCATACGGGCTCCGCCGACATCGACAGGGCCGAGAAGATCGGCTCCGGCGAGGTGCCAGGCGATCCGGATGGGCAGGATGTCGGCTGCTTGCGGCGCGCCGACCACAAGGATCTGGAAACGTCTGGCCGACCGTATCGTCACGGAACGTTCAGTCCGACACGGACTGCCCTCTGTTGGATCTGACAGGCCCAACCCGCCTCGGCCGCTTTAGTTCGCGGTCCGTGTGCGGGTCGCGCCGTTTCGCGCATGGTATCGTGGACAGCGCGTCTTGAGAGTGATGACCGCCTGTTTCGGCCTATCCGACAACCCCGAGCGGGCACTGTTTGCCCATCGAACACTCGTGGCCGGACGGCTTTCCTCAAGGGGGCAAGGTCGTTAACGCCCCCTTAAATCGCCGCATTTACAGTTCACCGCACCCTGCGACGGCTCGGGCGGCTCGCCGGTCGTTCTTTCCTCGGCGCACACACGGAGCGGTCACATCCCGGTATGGCAGGCAAATCTCGTTCACGTCCCCGCATCGACCCGTCCTTTTCGAGCGGAGACGACGACGGTCTTCGCGTCGATGCGAGCGACCGCGTGAGCGGACGGCCTTCCACCAAGACGTCGGCGTCGACACGTTCCAAGGCGAAGAGCGGCAAGGCGCCGCGCCGATCGCTCAAGGGGCGTGGCGGGCGCCGAAGCAGCGGGGGTGGTCTCTTTGGCGTCGTCCGGTCGCTCGTCTACTGGTGCATCGTCGCCGGCATCTGGGGCGCCATGGGCATCGGCGGTCTCGTGCTTTATTACGGCTCGCGCATGCCGAACGCGACGAGCTGGAGCATCCCGGAACGGCCGCCGAATGTGAAGATCCTTGCGGTCGACGGCGACACGCTTGCCAATCGCGGCGCGACCGGAGGCGAGGCCGTCGCGCTCGAGGACATGTCGCCTTTCATTCCCCAGGCTGTCATGGCCATCGAGGACCGGCGGTTCTATTCGCATTTTGGCGTCGATCCCCTGGGTCTCGCCCGCGCCGTCTTCACCAATGTCACCACCGGGCGCATGGTGCAGGGCGGCTCGACGCTGACGCAGCAGCTGGCCAAGAACCTGTTTCTCTCGCCGGAGCGCACGCTGGAGCGCAAGGTGCAGGAAGTGCTGCTCGCCTTATGGCTGGAACAGAAATACTCCAAGGACCAGATCCTTGCGATGTATCTGAACCGCGTCTTCTTCGGTTCCAATGCCTATGGTGTTGAGGCCGCGTCGCAGCGCTACTTCAACAAGTCCGCCCGCGACGTCAATCTTGGCGAAGCTGCCTTGCTTGCGGGCCTCCTCAAAGCGCCCTCGCGCCTGTCGCCGGCGCGTGATCCGAAGGCTGCCGAAGAGCGTGCCCAGGTGGTGCTGGGCGCCATGCGGGAAGAGGGGTTGATCACCGACGACGAGGTAAAGACCGCGATGTCGCAGCCGCCGACCAAGGCGAAGAGCTTTTGGTCCGGTGCACAATATTATGCCGCCGATCTGGTCATGGACCAGCTTCCGGGCCTTGTCGGCACGGTCAAGCAGGATCTGGTCGTGGAAACCACGCTCGATCTCGATCTTGAAAAGAAAGCCGAGAAGACGCTGTCGGCGATCCTCAAGGAAAGCGGAACGAAGTCGCGTGCCTCGCAGGCGGCGCTCGTTTCGGTGGATGCGACCGGCGCCATCCGCGCTCTGGTCGGCGGGCGCGACTATGCCGACAGCCAGTTCGACCGAGCGGTCAAGGCCAAGCGCCAGCCCGGCTCGGCTTTCAAGCCCTTCGTCTATGCCGCGGCCATGGAGATCGGCCGCACGCCCATGTCCATCCGCAACGATGCGCCCGTGCGGATCGGCAAGTGGACGCCGGAGAATTACGACCAGAAGTATCGCGGGGAGGTGTCGCTGGCCGATGCCCTCGCCAACTCGCTGAACACCATCGCAGCGCAGCTGGTCATGGAAGTGGGACCGCCCCAGGTGGCAAAGCTCGCTCATCGGCTGGGTATCGAATCGGAATTGCAGGCCAACGCCTCGATCGCGCTCGGCACGTCAGAGGTCAGTCTGCTCGAGCTTACCTCCGCCTATGCGCCTTTCATGAACGGCGGCTTCAAGGCGACGCCGCATATCGTCAAGCGGGTGCTGACGACGGATGGCAAGGTTCTCTACCAGAATACCTATGACAATCCGCCACGTGTGCTCGACCCCGAGATCGTTTCGGAAATGAACCAGATGATGGTGGGCGTGGTGGAGCACGGCACGGGCAAGAACGCCAGGCTCAAGGGCTGGCAGGTCGCCGGCAAGTCCGGCACCACGCAGTCCTTCCGCGATGCCCTGTTCGTGGGCTTCACCAACAATCTGACGACGGGCGTCTGGTTCGGCAACGATGACGGCACCTCCATGAAAAAGGTGACGGGCGGTGGCCTGCCGGCCAAGGCCTGGGCAACCTATATGGCGGAGGCGCATGCAGGGCTGACGCCCTCACCCATCTTCGGAACGAAAGGCATCCAGCCGTCCTTCGACGATCCCGGGATCCAGCGCACCATCGGCGACGTCATCTCCGGTGCCTTCGGACACAAGCCGGTGGACGTCTATCCGGATGCTCCCGTAGCGGATGCCGAAATGCCGCCATCGCCGGGCGGATCCCAGAATGCCGCGGCGGATGCCGCTGAGGGGGGATTGGTGCCGCCGGCCGATGTCGGCCAGACCACAGGCGCCACGCCACCGACGCGCCGCACCACCCTGTTCGACATCCTGACCGGGGGTTGACGGCGCGGGCGGGACGTGCGGGTCGAAATCCGGCCTAAACTCTTTCGGCTCCGCATTTCTTTTCACCGCCTTCAGGGCTTGCAACGCCTTGCACAGCAAAAAACCCGTCCTTATATACGCCGCACGTCCAAGGCTTTCGGGCCGCGGCTCACCACGACAAGAGCATCCCTAGGGACTGTCGCACGAATGCCTGACCGGGTTCCGACAGTCCGCTGCAAGGAGAGAACGACATGGCAAAAGTAATCGGTATCGATCTGGGAACGACCAACTCCTGCGTCGCCGTCATGGACGGCAAGGACGCGAAGGTCATCGAAAACGCGGAAGGCGCGCGCACGACGCCGTCCATGGTCGCCTTCTCGGATGATGGCGAGCGCCTCGTTGGCCAGCCGGCCAAGCGCCAGGCCGTGACCAACCCGGAAAACACCCTCTTCGCCGTGAAGCGCCTGATCGGCCGCCGCTATGAAGATCCGACCGTGACGAAGGACAAGGCCCTCGTGCCGTTCAAGATCGTCAAGGGCGACAATGGCGACGCATGGGTGGAAGCCGGCGGCAAGAACCAGTCTCCGTCGCAGGTCTCGGCCATGATCCTTCAGAAGATGAAGGAAACCGCCGAATCCTACCTCGGCGAAAAGGTCACGCAGGCTGTCATCACCGTTCCCGCCTACTTCAACGACGCTCAGCGCCAGGCCACCAAGGATGCCGGCCGCATCGCCGGTCTCGACGTGCTGCGCATCATCAACGAGCCGACGGCTGCGGCGCTCGCCTATGGTCTCGATAAGACCGAGGGCAAGACGATCGCTGTCTACGATCTCGGCGGCGGCACCTTCGACGTCTCGGTCCTGGAAATCGGCGACGGTGTCTTCGAGGTGAAGTCGACCAATGGCGACACCTTCCTCGGCGGTGAAGACTTCGACATGCGTCTCGTCGAATATCTCGCTGGCGAATTCAAGAAGGACCAGGGCATCGACCTGAAGAACGACAAGCTGGCTCTGCAGCGCCTCAAGGAAGCTGCCGAAAAGGCCAAGATCGAACTGTCCTCGTCGCAGCAGACGGAAATCAACCTGCCCTTCATCACGGCGGACGCATCCGGCCCGAAGCACCTGACGCTGAAGCTGACGCGCGCAAAGTTCGAAGCGCTCGTCGACGATCTCGTCCAGCGTACGATCGCGCCCTGCAAGGCAGCGCTGAAAGATGCCGGCGTTTCGGCCTCCGAAATCGACGAAGTCGTGCTCGTCGGCGGCATGAGCCGCATGCCGAAGGTGCAGGAAGTCGTGAAGCAGCTGTTCGGCAAGGAGCCGCACAAGGGTGTCAACCCGGACGAAGTCGTCGCGCTTGGCGCGGCCATCCAGGCCGGCGTTCTCCAGGGCGACGTCAAGGACGTGCTGCTGCTTGACGTGACCCCGCTTTCGCTCGGCATCGAAACGCTCGGCGGCGTCTTCACCCGTCTGATCGAACGCAATACGACGATCCCGACGAAGAAGAGCCAGACCTTCTCGACCGCCGAAGACAGCCAGTCGGCCGTGACCATCCGCGTCAGCCAGGGCGAGCGCGAAATGGCAGCCGACAACAAGCTGCTCGGCCAGTTCGACCTCGTCGGCATTCCGCCGGCACCGCGTGGCGTTCCGCAGATCGAAGTCACCTTCGATATCGACGCCAACGGCATCGTCAACGTTTCGGCGAAGGACAAGGGCACCGGCAAGGAGCACCAGATCCGCATCCAGGCATCGGGCGGTCTGTCCGACGCCGACATCGAGAAGATGGTCAAGGATGCCGAGGCCAATGCCGAGAACGACCGGAAGCGCCGTGATGGCGTCGAGGCGAAGAACCAGGCCGAAAGCCTGATCCATTCGTCCGAAAAGTCGCTGAAGGAATATGGCGACAAGGTCACCGAAGCCGACCGCGCCGCCATCTCCGACGCGATTGCCGCGCTGAAGACGTCGGTCGAAGCTTCCGAGCCGGACGCCGAGGACATCAAGGCGAAGACCCAGACGCTGCTGGAAGCATCCATGAAGTTGGGCCAAGCCATGTATGAGTCGCAGCAGACCGAAGCGGCCAATGCCGATGCCGCAGCGGATGCCGCTCGCGACAACATCGTCGATGCCGACTACGAAGACGTCAGCGACGAAGACGGTCGCAAGAAGTCGGCCTAAGACATCAGGGCCTCGCGCTATGCGATGACGCACGAAACAGGGCCCGGAGCACATGTTCCGGGCCTTTTTCATAAGTGTCGAAAGAATACGCAGGCGCTGATTCTGCCTTCATTTCGTCGAAAAAGCCGGCGTTGGCATAGATTCGCTATGGTATCGGCCGCCGGGATTTCCTAAATCCTTATCAACGGCATTCGGCGATACGGCACCTGGCCGAACGACCTCTGGCTGATCAAACTTGGCTGACCGAACTTTGGCTCAATGAAATCTGGCGACGACCGACGTCCGGTCCTGTCGCCGCGGTTCAACGGGATACGCGCGACCACATGAAACGTGATCTTTACGAAACACTCGGTGTTGCAAAGACAGCCGACGAGAAGGAGTTGAAAAGCGCCTTCCGCAAGCTGGCGATGAAATACCACCCGGACAAGAATCCGGGCGATGCGGAAGCGGAAAAGACGTTCAAGGACATCAATCAGGCCTATGAGACGCTGAAGGATCCCCAGAAGCGCGCGGCCTATGACCGCTACGGTCACGCTGCGTTCGAGCAGGGCGGAATGGGCGGCGGCGGCGGCATGGGCGGCGGTGCGGCCGGCTTCTCTGATATCTTCGAGGACATCTTCGGGGAGATGATGGGCGGCGGACGCCAGCGCCAACGCTCGTCGGGTGGCCGCGAGCGCGGCGCCGATCTCCGCTACAACATGGAGATCACGCTCGAGGAAGCCTATGCCGGCAAGACCGCGCAGATCCGGGTTCCCACCTCCATCACCTGCGACGTCTGTTCCGGCTCGGGTGCAAAGCCCGGCACGAAACCGACGACCTGCGGCACCTGCCAAGGCTCCGGCCGCGTGCGCGCCGCCCAGGGTTTCTTTTCCATCGAGCGCACCTGCCCGACCTGCCAGGGCCGTGGCACCATCATTCCCGACCCCTGCACCAAATGTCATGGCCAGGGTCGCGTGACGGAAGAGCGCTCGCTGTCGGTCAACATCCCTGCCGGGATCGAGGACGGCACCCGTATCCGCCTGTCGGGCGAGGGCGAGGCTGGCCTTCGCGGCGGTCCTTCGGGCGACCTCTACATCTTCCTGTCGGTCAAACCGCACGAGTTCTACCAGCGTGACGGCGCAGACCTTTACTGCAGCGTGCCGATATCGATGACGACGGCGGCGCTTGGCGGCAAGTTCGACGTGCAGACGCTCGACGGCACCAAGTCGCGCGTCACCGTTCCCGAGGGCACGCAGGCGGGCAAGCAGTTCCGTCTCAAGGGGAAGGGCATGCCGGTGCTGCGCTCGACGCAGGTCGGCGACCTCTACATCCAGATCGGCATCGAGACGCCGCAGAAGCTGACCAAGCGCCAGCGCGAACTGCTCGAGGAGTTCGCAGAGATCTCGTCGAAGGACAACAATCCCGAATCTGCCGGTTTCTTTGCCCGGATGAAGGAGTTCTTCGAGGGCTGACCGCGCGCCGTCGGCATGCTCGATCCTGACCGAAAAGGCCGGATGCCATGGGCTCCGGCCTTTTCGTTTCCGCGACGCTCATTGCTCTCAACACCCTTATTGCCCTTGCCACCCGCTGCCCCATCTTCTCGGTCTGAACGGGATGAGACAGGACGAGAGGATGCCGCCGTGACCTATGCGCTTTACTACTGGGACGGCCTTCCTGGCCGCGGGGAGTTCGTGCGACTGGCGCTGGAACAAGCGGGCGCAGACTATGTGGACATTGCCCGGAGCCGAGACGGGACGGACACGATGCTGGACATCATGGAAGCCGACAGCGCGGCCGCGCCGTTCGCGCCGCCTTTCCTGAAGGACGGCAACCTGATCGTCTCCCAGACGGCGAATATCCTCTTCTATCTCGGCCCTCGCCTCGGCCTGGCTCCGGAAGCCGAAGGCGATCGGCATCGCCTCAACGGCCTGCAGATGACGATCGCCGATATGGTCGCCGAGGCGCACGACACCCATCACCCCGTGGCGACCAGCCTCTACTACGAGGACCAGAAGCCGGAGGCCGCGCGGCGCGCCGCGGATTTCCGCAAGGCGCGCATCCCCAAGTATCTCGACTATTTCGAACGTGTTCTCACGGCCAACCCGGACGGGCCGAAGCACGTCGTCGGACCGGCGCTGACCTATGGCGATCTGTCGCTCCATCATCTGCTCGAAGGTCTGCATTACGCCTTTCCGCAAGCCATGACGGCCTATGGCGATCGGTGGCCGCATCTCAATGCTCTTCGCCACGAGATTGCGCGCCTGCCGCGCATCGCCGCCTATCTCGCCTCGGATCGTCGCATTCCCTTCAATGAGAACGGCGTCTTCCGGCATTATCCCGAGCTCGATGGCGTCGGGACGGGCGGCGAGGATTGAAAGCGCCCCGCCTGCGGTTCAGGACGCTTGTCAGGCATCCCCGGAAAGCCTAGAGCCGGACGACATGCCGCAAAAAGTCTCCCTGTCCCGTCTGAAGCTCGGCGATTTCCGCAATTATGCGGCCTTATCGCTGAATCTCGACGCGCGCCATGTCGTGCTCACCGGCGAGAACGGTGCGGGCAAGACCAATCTGATGGAAGCCGTGTCGTTCCTGTCGCCGGGGCGGGGACTGCGGCGCGCCGCCTATGCCGATGTCCCGCGCGTGGGCGCCGGCGCCGGCTTCTCGGTCTTCGCCGAAGTCGAGGGCATGCAGGGCGATGTCGAGATCGGCACCGGAACCTTCGGAACGGAGGACGGCCAGGCGCGCCGTCTGCGCCTTAACGGCACCAACGCCAAGGCGATCGACGAACTTCTCGATCATCTGCGTGTCCTCTGGCTAACCCCCGCCATGGATGGGCTTTTCACCGGACCCTCCGGCGACCGCCGTCGCTTCCTTGATCGGCTGGTCCTGTCGCTTGACCCGGATCATGGCCGACGGGCAGCCGACTTCGAGCGGGCGATGCGCAGCCGCAACAAATTGTTGTCGGAACCCGGCGCCGACCCCGTCTGGCTGACCGGGTTGGAGCGCCAGCTGGCCGAGCTCGGTATCGCCATGGCGCTTGCGCGCAACGAGATGCTCGGCCTTCTCGCCGCCCTCATCGATCGCAGTCCGGACGACGGCTCCTTTCCGAAGGCGGATCTCGCCCTCTCCGGCTTTCTCGACGGCGCATGGGACCGCCCGGCCTTCGATCTGGAAGAAGACTATCTGGAGCGATTGCGCACCGGCCGCTGGCGTGACGGGGCCGCGGGCCGTACGCTGGAAGGCCCGCACCGCAGCGACCTTCTCATCCGCCATCGGGCCAAGAACATCGAAGCCGAGCGCTGCTCGACGGGCGAGCAGAAGGCTCTGCTCGTCGGTCTGGTTCTGGCCCATGCCCGTCTCGTGGCGGACCTTACCGGGCATGCCCCGGTGCTGCTGCTCGACGAAATCGCAGCCCATCTGGATGCCGGCCGCCGGGCGGCCCTGTTCGACATCGTCGATGATCTCGGGGGGCAGGCTTTCATGACCGGCACCGACCGCACCATGTTTTCGGCACTCGGCGATCGCGCCCAGTTCCTGACGGTTGCCAACAGCCAGGTTTTCGAGTGAGGGTCGCTGCATGAGCGATGAACCGACATCATCCACGGCGCCAAGCCTGTCATCTCAGGAGATCGAACGCTATTCGCGTCACATCCTCCTGCCGGAAATCGGCGGACAGGGCCAGCAGGCGCTGAAAGCGGCCCGCGTGCTGGTGGTCGGCGCCGGTGGCCTCGGGGCACCGGTCATCCTCTATCTTGCGGCGGCCGGCGTCGGTACGCTCGGCATTGTCGATGACGACCGGGTGTCGCTCTCCAATCTCCAGCGTCAGGTCATTCACCAGACGTCGACGGTCGGCATGAGCAAAACGGACAGCGCCCGCGATACGGTCGCGCGGCTGAACCCGCATGTGACCGTTCGTCCGCTGCCGTTCCGGCTGACCCCGGACACGGCGTCCGAGACCCTTGCCGGCTATGACGTCGTGGTTGATGGGTCCGACAATTTCGACACCCGCTACCTCGTGGCAAAGGCGGCAGAAACGCTAAAGGTCCCGCTCGTGACCGGCGCCGTCGGCCGGTTCGACGGGTCTCTGACCGTTCTCATGCCCTGGACCCTCGACGCGGCCGGCCGCGAGGCGCCGCGCTATCGCGATCTCTTTCCCGAACCGCCGCCGCCGGGCACCGTGCCGTCCTGCGCCGAAGCCGGCATTGTCGGTGCTCTGACCGGCGTTATCGGCACGCTGCAGGCCATGGAGGTGGTGAAGCTCCTCACGGGTGCCGGAGACCCTCTTGTCGGCCGCCTGCTGCTCTATGACGCGCTGGCCGCCCGTTTCGACACGATCCGCTACCGGCGCCGGCATGCGGATCGTTGAGTGTGCCCCGGACTTCAAGGATTGGGCTGACCTGCACGATCTGATCCTCACGGCATTTGCCGGCATGGCTTCGCGCATCGATCCGCCATCCTCCGCGCTCGATCTGACGCCGGAGACACTGCGCGAGAAAGCCGGGCGGGAAATCGTCCACCTCGCCTATGCCGATGACGGCAGCTTGGTCGGATGCGTCTTCTGTCGACCGGAACCGCCGGAAACGCTCTATGTCGGCAAGCTGGCTGTGCGTCCCGACCTGCAAGGAAATGGGCTCGGGCGGTCCCTGGTAGAGACCGCGGCCGCGATCGCGACCCATCGAGGATTTTCCCGTCTGCGCCTGGAAACCCGCATCGAACTCACGGGCAATCATCGCGCCTTCTCGGCCATGGGATTTGTGGTGACACGGGAAGGCCGCCATCCGGGGTTCGATCGCACAACGTTCATCGAGATGCAGAAACGCGTCTGACAGTCGCTCTCAGTTGCGGCCGGGCAGAACGCGGTCGGGCGGACGGTGCCCATCGAAGAAGGCGCGGATGTTGATGATGACCTTCTCGCCCATGTCGACCCGACTTTCGATGGTTGCCGATCCCATATGCGGCAGAAGAACTACTTTGCCTTCGGAAGCCAGCTTGACGAGCTTCGGATTGACGGCCGGTTCGTTCTCGTAGACGTCGAGACCGGCTCCAGCGATGCGGCCCTCCCGCAGGCATTTGATGAGCGCTGTCTCGTCCACGATGCCGCCACGTGCTGTGTTGACGAGATAGCTCGTCGGCTGCATCAGCTGTAGCCGCCGTGCGGAGAGAAGGTGATAGGTCGCCGGCGTCGAGGGGCAGTTGACCGACACGAAGTCGACACGGGCCAGCATCTGGTCGAGGCCGTCCCAATATGTCGCTTCCAGCGACGCCTCGGTCTCCGCGCTGACGCGATGCCGGTTGTGGTAGTGGATCGAGAGGCCGAAGGCTTTGGCCCGGCGGGCGACGGCGGTGCCGATCCGACCCATGCCGACGATACCGATCCGCTTGCCGGAAATCCGCCGTCCGAGCATCCAGTTGGGCGACCAGCCGGCCCAGTCGTGGCGCCGGTCGGCAAGGATGGCGGCGCCCTCCGTCAGCCGCCGCGGAACAGCCAGAATGAGGGCAAGCGTCATGTCGGCCGTGTCTTCCGTCAGAACCGCCGGCGTGTTCGTTACCGTGATGCCGCGGCGCGCAGCGGCATCGACGTCGATGTTGTCAACGCCGTTGGAAAAGCTCGCGATCAGCTTGAGCTTCGGTCCGGCCTTTTCGATCAGCGCTGCGTCGATCCGGTCGGTGACGGTGGGCACCAGCACGTCGGCCTGTGCGACAGCCAAGGCGAGCTCGTCGTGGCTGCGCGGGGTGTCGTCGATGTTGAGGGTTGCATCGAAAAGTTCGCGCATGCGGGTCTCGACGATGTCCGGCAGCTTGCGGGTGATAAAGACCTTCGGCTTCTGTCTCTGCGTCATCGTCAAATCTCTCCCCGGACCCATGCCAGACGGTGCGCCGCGTTGACGGCTTCTTAACCAAGATGATGGATCGTATCGTCAGAGCGTTATCTAGCAGAGACGCACCGGAAGACCAACACAGCCAGCCTCTCGATGCCGCCGGGACGACCGGAGACATCGAAGCCCGTGAAGGCCCGATGATGTTGATGTTCGACCCGGTTTCACAAAACGGATATTGCCATGCGCCAGTTCCATCTCGGCTTGATCGGGCAGCGGGTCGCCAGGCGCGGCCTCATGGCTGCCGTTCTTGCAGCCTCGACCCTCCTACCCCTCGCCATCTCCGGCGTTGCCGCGCCCGCATGGGCGCAGGCGGCCAAGGGTGCAAGCGGCCTGCCGCTGCCACGTTTCGTCAGCCTGAAGTCGAAGAGCGTCAACCTGCGCGTCGGCCCCAGTGTCGACTACGCGGTTTCCTGGCGCTACCTCAAACCTGGCGTGCCGGTCGAAATCATCCAGGAGTACGACAACTGGCGCCGCGTACGCGATGCGGACGGAACGGAAGGCTGGGTCAACCAGGCACTCCTTTCGGGTGCCCGGACCGCCCTGGCAGCCCCGTGGATGCGCGGTAAGGGGCAGGGCGTGCTCGTCAACATGCGCCGCGAGCCGCAATCGGGCGCGACCGTCGTCGCCCGTGTCGAGCCGGGCGTGATGCTGCACATCGGCGAATGCACCGGCGAGTGGTGCAAGGCCGAAGCGCAAGGGGCGGAGGGCTGGATCGTCCAGACCGAAATCTGGGGCGCCTATCCCGGTGAAGCCTTCAAATAATCGGGATCAGAGAAGGCCCGCTTTGGCCGCGGCGTCCTTTAGCGAAACCATCGGGCGGGGACCGACCTGCTCGATCACGATGCCGGCGGCAAGGCTCCCGAGCTTCCCGCAGGTGTCGAGCGGCTTGCCGGCGGTGTAACCGAAAAGGAAGCCCGCCGCATAGAGATCGCCCGCCCCCGTCGTATCGACGACCCGCGCGACCTTGGTCGCTTCGACCTTGATGCGCTCGTCGCCCCGTACGATGATGGAGCCTTCCTCGCTCATCGTGACGGCCGCGAGCCGGCAATCGCGCGAGAGCCGGGTCAGAGCATCGGAGAAATCCTCCGTTTCGTACAGCGCCAGCGCTTCGGCCCGATTGGCGAAAACGATATCCACCGTGCCGCTCGTCATCAACTCCAGGAATTCGGCGCGGTAACGGTTGACGCAGAAGCTGTCGGACAGGGTCATGGAGACCTCGCGTCCATTGGCATGCGCGATGCGCGCCGCGTCGCGGATGGCCTCCTTGGCGCGCGGGGGATCCCAGAGATAGCCCTCGAAATAGGTGACGGCAGCGTTGGCCACGACATCGGGTTCCACGTCCTCCGGGCCGAGCTCCACGCAGGCCCCGAGATAGGTGTTCATCGAGCGCTCGCCGTCCTCGGTCACGAAGATCATCGACCGCGCCGTCGGCGGAAAGCTGTCGAGCGGCCGGGTAAGGAAATGCACGCCCTGCGCCTGGATGTCGTGGGTAAAGATGTCGCCCAGCTGATCGTTGGCGATCTTGCCGAAATAGGCGGCCCTGCCACCGAGGCTCGCAATACCGGCCGCCGTGTTGCCGGCACTGCCGCCCGAGGCTTCGAGCGCGGGCCCCATGCGCGCGTAAAGCAGCTCGGCGCGCTCGGCGTCGATCAGGTTCATCGCACTCTTGATGATGCCATTGTCGGTGAGAAACCGCTCTTCGCAGCGTGCGATAATGTCAACGATGGCGTTGCCGATCGTCAGGACGTCGAAAGTGGTCATGAACCCCGCCTGGAAAAATCTGTGTCCGGCGTTTGGTCTTAATCGAATTCTCGCGCTTTGGAAGGTCTTTCGGCCGAAGGCGTCGCAAGGCTGGAAAAGACGGCTTTCTTCCGCGTGCAATTGCCGCGTTGCGATCGGCAGGACAGCATGGCATATCGGCGGCGTATCGCCCGGGGAGGGTGTTCGATCCGCCGGGGGAGAGGGCGCTTGGGGGGACGAACCTCTGCAAGACGTCTCCATGCCTTTGCGACGGAGCATATGGATGGGGAAGGGAGTGGGTTGATGTCGGCCACCACGTCGAAGCCGGCTGGGATGGAAGATCCTGGTACGAGCGGACTTTCGAGGCGGCTGAGCCTTGTTCTGGCCGCAGCGTGCGGCCTCATCGTCGCAAACCTCTACTTTGCTCAGCCGCTCGTCGGTCCCATCGGCGCCTCACTCGGGCTCTCGCCGGATGCGGCCGGATTGATCGTCACGCTGACGCAGCTCGGTTATGGCCTCGGTCTTCTGCTGATCGTGCCTCTCGGGGATCTCTTCGAGAACCGGAAGCTCATTCTGGTGATGCTGGGCCTTTCCATTCTCGCGGTCCTGTCGGCCGGCCTGGTGACGCAGGCTGCGGCGTTCCTGGCGACGGCCTTCGCCATCGGGCTCTGCTGTGTGGCGGTCCAGATCATCGTTCCCTATGCGGCGCAGATGGTGTCTCCGGCCGAACGGGGGCGCGCGGTCGGGAATGTCATGAGCGGACTGATGGTCGGGATCATGCTGGCCCGTCCGGCCTCGAGCTTCATCGCTGCCTTCCTGCCGTGGCATATGGTCTTCGTTCTCTCCGCCCTCTGCATGAGCGGTCTTGCGCTGTTTCTGGCGCGCGTGCTCCCGCGCCGCATGCCGACCTCCCGCCTTGCCTATACGGCATTGATCGGCTCGCTGCCGCGGCTCGTTGCCACGCAGCCGGTGCTGCGGCGGCGCGCGGCCTATCAGGGGTGCATGTTCGCGGCTTTCAGCGTTTTCTGGACCGTGACGCCGCTCCTGCTCGCAAGCCCGACCTTTGGTCTGTCTCAGGCGGGTATCGCCCTGTTCGCACTCGCGGGAGCATCCGGCGCGCTGGCCGCCCCCATCGCCGGGCGCCTGGCGGACAGGAACCTCAGCTTTGCCGCCACCCGCATCGCGCTGATCGGCGGCGCCTGCGCCTTTCTCGTCACCCATCTCGCGCCGGAAAGCTCGACGGTCTCGCTTGCCGTCCTGACGCTTGCCGCCATTGGTCTCGACTTTGCGGTGTCGACGACGTTGGTGCTCGGGCAGCGGGCGATCTACGTGCTCGGCGACGAGCATCGCAGCCGTCTGAATGGCCTCTATATGGCGACGTTCTTTCTATGCGGCGCAATGGGTTCGGCGGCCGGGGCCTGGCTCTACGCCCATTGGGGCTGGTGGGGCGCTTCGCTTCTCGGCTTCTCCCTCCCGGCTGCGGCTCTTCTCTACAGCCTGACCGAACGCCGCTGACGCGGCGCCTTGCGCGCCTGCGGTCGCGTTCAGAACACCTGCGGCGGAAGGGGAACCAGCGGCGCGGGGATGGTGTTGGACTTTTCCGCTGCCTTGCACAGGTCGGCGATCACGCAGTGCTCGCATTCGGGACGGCGCGCCTTGCAGGTGTAGCGTCCGTGCAGGATCAGCCAGTGATGGGCGTGGAAGAGATAATGATCGGGGATGATCCGCACGAGATGGTCTTCCACCTGATCCGGCGTCTTGCCCGGAGCAAGCCCGATCCGGTTGGCGATGCGGAAGATATGCGTGTCCACAGCGATCGTCGCTTGGCCGAAGGCCATCGACAGGACCACATTGGCGGTCTTGCGTCCGACGCCGGGCAAGGTCACCAGGGCGTCCCGGTCGCGCGGCACCTCGCCGCCGAAATCCTCGACCAGCTTGCGGCTGAGCGCGATGACGTTTTTGGCCTTGTTGCGGTAGAGGCCGATCGTGCGGATATGTTCGCGCACCGCATCCTCGCCGAGCGCCAGCATCTTTTCCGGCGTATCGGCGACGGCAAACAGGCCCTTCGTCGCCCTGTTGACCCCGACATCGGTAGCCTGGGCCGACAGCGCCACGGCGACGACCAGCGTGAAGGGGTTGAGGTAGATCAACTCGCCCTTCGGCTCGGGCCGCTGCACGGAAAAACGGCGGAAGATCTCCTCGACTTCCTCGCGCGTGTAGGCGCTTTTCGGCGTGCGCACGCGCGCCTTCGAGGCCTTCGCCGGCGCCTTGAGAGGGCGCGGGGTCGCCGCAGCCTTGGGGTTGCGCGGCTTTGCCGCGGGCTCGAGCGCTGCAGGGTCCACGGATTTCGGTTTCGGGTCTTTCATGTCTCCTCTATAATGGTGGGCCATGAACGATGGCAACGCCGACATACGCTCTGCCGAAACGCCTGTTTTCGCCGCGGAGCTGACGCCGCATCGCTCGCTCGGCCGGAAAGGTCTGCGTGTGGTCTTCCTGCTGGCCGCGCTGATGAGCCTCGTTCATGTCTTCGTGTTCCTTGTCATCGGCGCCTGGCCGGTCGTTCTGTTCTTCGGGCTCGACTTCGTGCTTCTGTTCGGCGCCTTCTGGCTAAACAATCGTTCGGCGCGCATGCGTGAAGAGGTCAGCGTTTCGCGCACCGATGTCGCCGTGCGCAAGTTTACGGCCGCCGGCCACATGACGGAGCACCGGTTCAATCCGTTCTGGACGCGCTTCGATGTCGCCCGCCACGACGAGATCGGCATCGTTTCCATGCATGTCCACGATCGCCGGCGCGGTACCGACATCGGGTCCTTCCTCAATCGCGACGACCGCGAGACCTTCGCCACCGCCTTTTCCGGCGCGCTGGCCACGGTGAAGCGGCGGGGCTGATCGTCGCAAATCGGGTGGCGGCGGGCGAGCGCGCATGCTGTTCTACGGCCGGCGGCATCGCATATGTGCCGGCCGCGAGGACGAGGAGAAGACGACGATGACGATCATGCCGCGCCTGACAAGCGAGATCACCCCCGAGGGGAGCGATTACGATACGGTCTGCCGTGTGGTCGAACTGCTGACGGGCGATTATCGGGAACAGCCGGGCCTTGAGGAGCTCGCCGCGCGGCTCGGGCAGTCGCCGACGCATCTCCAGCGCATATTCACGCGCTGGGCGGGCTTGTCGCCCAAGGCATTTCTCCAGGCGGTGACGCTCGACCACGCCAAGCGTCTGCTCGGAACGGAGGGCCTGCCTCTCCTCGAGGCAAGCCTTGAACTCGGCCTGTCCGGTCCGGGACGGCTGCACGACCTGTTCGTCACCCACGAGGCCATGTCGCCCGGTGAATGGAAGCTCAGGGGTGGGGGCCTGACGATCCGGTACGGCTTCCACCCATCACCGTTCGGCACGGCGCTCATCATGGTCACGGATCGCGGTCTTGCCGGCCTTGCCTTCAATGATACGGGCAGCGAACGGGAAAGTTTTCAGGATATGGCCGGCCGCTGGCCGAACGCCACCTATGTGGAGGACGTTGCCGCCACCACACCCTACGCCGCGCGGATCTTCGAGCCTGGGCACTGGGACGCCGAGCAGCCGCTTCGGATCGTGCTGATCGGTTCGGATTTCCAGGTCCGGGTATGGCAGGCCCTCCTCGACATTCCCATGGGACGCGCGGAAACCTATTCGGCGATCGCCGGCCGGATCGGTCAACCCAGGGCGTCCCGCGCCGTGGGTGCCGCCATTGGCCGCAACCCCATCTCGTTCGTCGTTCCCTGCCACCGTGCGGTCGGCAAGAGTGGCGCGCTGACCGGATATCACTGGGGCCTGACACGCAAGCGCGCCATGCTCGGCTGGGAAGCGGGGAAGGTCTGATCCATCCCCGCCCGTCATGCGTGCGTGCAGGTCAGTGTGCGCCCGACATATCGCCGAGAACCTCTTTCGAGGCGACGGTCGAATCCGGATTGAGCGTGTAGACCATCGGCACGCCGGTCGCCAGGTTGAGCTTGAGGATCTCCTCCTTGGTCAGCCGATCGAGCACCATGACCAGCGCGCGCAGCGAATTGCCATGCGCGGCGACCAGCACCGTCTGGCCCTTCAGCACGCGCGGCAGGATCTCGGTGAGGTAATACGGCCAGACACGGGCACCGGTGTCACGCAGGCTCTCGCCACCCGGAGGAGGGACGTCGTAGGACCGGCGCCAGATATGCACCTGCTCCTCGCCCCACTTGGCGCGCGCATCGTCCTTGTTGAGACCCGACAGGTCGCCATAGTCGCGCTCGTTGAGCGCCTGGTTGCGGATCGTCTCGAGCTCGGGCTGGCCGACGGCATCGAGAATGATCTTCAGGGTCTTCTGCGCCCGGGTCAGGTCGGAGGTGAAGGCGATGTCGTATTTCAGCCCGGTGGCGGCAAGCGCCTTGCCGCCAGTCTCGGCCTCCTCGATCCCGAGCGGGGTCAGGTCGGGGTCCTTCCAGCCGGTGAAGAGGTTCTTCAGGTTCCATTCGCTCTGGCCATGACGCACCAGGACAAGCGTTCCGCTCATGATCGTTCATTCCTCGTTTCGGTGTTGACGTCGGGGACGTGCTGGAAATGCCTCAGCCGGCGAGCCCCAGCACGTCCAGCATGGTGTAGTAGCCGGGTTTGCGCGTCCGCGCCCAGAGCGCTGCGGTAACGGCCCCGCGCGCAAAGATCGAACGGTCGGTGGCCGAATGCGACAGCGTCACGGTCTCGCCTTCGCCGGCGAGAATGACGGAATGTTCGCCGATGACGGAACCGCCGCGCAGCGTTGCAAAGCCGATCGTGCCCTCGGGCCGTGGCCCCGTGTGGCCGTCGCGCACGCGCACGGATTGGTCTTCGAGGTCGATCCCGCGGCCGCGGGCCGCAGCCTCCCCGAGCAGAAGCGCCGTGCCCGAAGGAGCGTCGACCTTGTGCTTGTGGTGCATTTCCAGGATTTCCAGGTCCCATCCGGAAGCGGGAAGGGCGCGGGCCGCCTGTTGCACGAGAACGCCGAGGAGATTGAGGCCGAGGCTCATATTGCCCGACTTGACCACCCGTGCATGCCGCGCCGCCGCTTCGAACCGCGCCTCGTCGTCGGCCGAGCATCCGGTGGTGCCGATCACATGGACGATGCGCGCTTGCGCGGCCAGGCCGGAAAACGCGACGCTGGTGGCCGGCGTCGTGAAATCGAGAACGCCGTCGGCCTCGACGAAGGCCTGGAGCGGATCGTCCGTCACGGGAATGCCGATGGGGCCGAGCCCCGCGATCTCGCCGGCGTCGCGTCCGACGAACGGCGAGCCGGAGCGTGCAACGGCGGCCGACAGGCTGACACCCGGCATGGCCTGGATCGTCCGGATCAGCGTCTGGCCCATGCGGCCCGCCGCGCCCACGACGACGAGGTTCATATCCGACGTGCTCATGCTGCAAGGCTCATGCAATGGGGCTCATCTGGTCCGGTCCGTGCTGTCGACGAGGTCATCGAGAATCTCGGTCGTCTGGCTGCCCTGAAGGTTGTGGAGGCGAGCGTAAAGCCCGTCCTTACGATCCGCAAGCTCCATATGCGTGCCTTCCTCGACCACCCGCCCGTCGCGCATGACGATGATCTTGTCGGCATTGACGATCGTGGAGAGGCGGTGCGCGATCACGACGACGGTTCGCCCGTTCATGGCATGGTCGAGCGCCTTCTGCACCGCGGATTCGGATTCGGTATCGAGCGAGGAGGTGGCTTCGTCGAGAAGCAGGATCGGCGCGCGCCGGACCAGCGCGCGGGCGATCGAAAGCCGCTGACGCTGTCCGCCCGAAAGCGTCACGCCGTTTTCGCCGACAGGCGTGTCGTAGCCTTGCGGCTGGGCAAGAATGAAATCATGCGCATAGGCGAGACGGGCAGCCTCGAACACCTCTTCGTCTGTCGCCTCGGGTCGGCCATAGCGGATATTGTCGCCGATCGAGCCTTCAAAGAGGTATGGCTGCTGCGAGACATAGGCGAGCCCGTTCCGCAGCGACAGCTTGGTGATATGGGCGATGTCCTGACCGTCGATCAGGATTTCGCCTTCCGACGGATCGTAGAAGCGCGGAATGAGGCTGATCACAGTGGATTTGCCAGCGCCGGACGGGCCGACCAGAGCCGTCGTCTTGCCGCCTTCGGCCACGAAGCTGACGCCCCGCAGGATCTCGTCGCCGGTGCCGTAGGAAAAATGGACATTGTTGAAGGTGATCGTCGCGGAGGAGACCTCCAAGGCCCGGGCGTCGGCCTTGTCGCGCTGGTGCGGCACGGTGTCGAGCACCTCGTAGATCATCCGTGCGTTGACGGCGGCGCGCTCCATCGACACCTGCAGGCGCGCGAGGCGCCGTGCCGGATCGTAGGCCATGAGAAGCGCGGTGACGAAGGAGAAGAAGGCGCCAGGCGGGACGTTGTCGTAGATCGAGCGGAAGGCGGCGTAGCCGAGGACGCTGGCAATGGCAAAGCCCGCAAAAGTCTCCGTCATCGGGGCAGTGCGCTCGGACAGGCGAGCGATCCGGTTGGCGCGGTTCTCCGCGCGCGCGATGATCGCCTCGACTTTGCTTTTCAACTGCTCCTCCATGGTGAAGGCCTTGACGATCGTGATCCCCTGGATCGTCTCCTGCATGGCACCCAGCACATGGCTGTTGATCTCGACCGATTCGCGCGTCGCGTTGCGCAGCCGCCGCGACACGTAGCGAAGGCCGATCAGCAAAGGCGGAGCGATCAGGAAAACAATGATCGTCAGCACCCAGTCCTTGCCGATCATCACGCCGATCAGCGCGATCAGCGTCAGCAGGTCGCGTGCGATCGAGGTGACCGTCATGTTGAGGACGTCGCGGATGCCCGATACGTTCTGGCTGATCTTGGCGGAGATCCGGGCGGAGCGGGAATCGGTGAAGTAACCGACGCTCAGAGCCATCAGATGGGCGTAGAGCCGGCGCTGGTAGCTCGCCACGATGTTGTTGCCGATCTTCGACAAGGCGACTGCCTGGCCATAGGTGGCAAAGCCGCGCACGACGAAAGCAACGAAGATGGCGGCGCAGATGATGAGGACCATGTCGGCCCGCTTGTTGGCAAACGCCTCGTTGACGACGGCTTCCATGATCCAGGCCGTGAACGCCGTCGACCCCGCTACGAGCGCAAGGCAAGCGATCGCAAACAGATAGCCTTTGAGATGTGCCCGCCCGTTCTCCCGCGCGACCCGCTTGAGCACGCTGGTGATCGTGTCGGCGTCCACTGGCGTGTGCTTCTTCTTCTGATCTTTCAAAAGCTCTTTCCCTGACCGAGCGGTCCTTCGATCGGATGCTTGGCCGCGCTCTATAGTGCCTTGAGAGCCATTTGGCGAGTCTCCCCCCCCCGTTTCGAGGGTATGGCCCCGGGCCAGCCGGTCCGGTTCAGGCCCTCCAGTGACGCCCTGTGGTTGCCACGCCGAACCGGGCCGGAGTCTGCGCGAAGGCCGCAAGGCCTGCCAGTGCGGCAAAGGGGTGGGTGACGACATAGGTGGGGATCGAGCGCATCAGGGCCGAATGCGGCGCCTTGTCCTCGAAGGCCGCGCGGAATTCGGGCTGCTGCAGCGCAGGCAGGATCTTCTGCGAGATGCCGCCAGCCAGATAGACGCCGCCGCGCGCCATGAAGATCAGCGCCATGTCGCCTGCCACCCGACCGAGATATCCGGCAAAGAGCGACAGCGTTTCGACACAGGCCGGTTCGGTGCCGGCGAGCCCCGCCGCCGTGATGTCGGCCGGATC
Organism: Rhizobium sp. Leaf384; assembly: GCF_001424065.1. Lineage (GTDB taxonomy): Bacteria > Pseudomonadota > Alphaproteobacteria > Rhizobiales > Rhizobiaceae > Ferranicluibacter. The sequence continues at coordinate 1,648,021 of NZ_LMQE01000001.1, read as the reverse complement.
GGTGTGCTCCGGCGTCAAGCCGTCCGTCTGGCAGATGGCCTGGTAGATATTGACGATGCCGCGGCCGCACAGAAGTTGTTCGGCAGAGATGCGGCCCTCGATGGTTTCGAGATGCGGCCAGAGTGCGGTATCGCGGCGCGTGCGCGGGCCGATGTCCACGTGGCCGCCCTCGCCGGGAATGGGGAAATAGGTGCCGTGCGTATGTAGGAGGCCGGCAACGCCGAGGCCTGTGCCCGGACCAAGGACGGCGCAGGAGGCGCTCTCCATCGGCACGCCCGTACCGATCTGCGCGCAATCCGTCTTTGCGATCGCCGCAACGGCGAGAGCCTGCGCCTCGAAATCATTGATGACGATGACGTCGGAAAGGCCGAGCGTGGCGATCATGTCCGCCGGCGTGATCACCCAGCCGGCATTGGTCAGCGGGATCTGGTTGCCCTTGACGGGCGCGGCCACCGCGATGATGGCCGAGCGCGGGCGAAGCGGAGCGCGGGGCAGCACGCCGATCTCCAGCGCTGCCTGGATGCTGGGATAGCCGCCTGTCGGCACCACGGGAAAGACGACCGGGGCAGCCGTCGCGTCCGTCAGGAGCGCGAAACGGGCATTCGTCCCGCCGATGTCCCCGACCAGGATGGGAAAGGCGAGGCCGGGAACCGTTTCTGCAGACGCGGGCATGAAACCTCCTAAGGAAAACGATGGGGCTGAGGGTCGACAGGCACCAGCCTGCCGGACTGGCGGGGCAAGGGCGGAAGCGCTTCGCATGTTTTGCAGAACCGCTCCAGTCCAAAAGTCGAAACGTCAGGCTGAGCCGGACGCGACAACTTCTCAGAGCGGCCGGAAATCCACCAGGCGCTCGGCGGTCGCACGGTTCAGCGCCATGGGAATGTCGTAGACGGTCGCGAGCCGCGTCAGGGCCTTCACGTCGACATCGTGCGGCAGAGCCGTCAGCGGATCGATGAAGAAGATCAGCAGATCGACATCACCCGTGGCGATCAGCGCGCCGATCTGCTGGTCACCACCGAGAGGTCCACTTTTCAGGCGCGTCACGTCGAGGCCGGGGCATGCGTCCTGCACGCGGCCGCCCGTGGTGCCGGTTGCGACGATCCGCCATTCCGACAGCACGTTCTCGTGGGCTTTGGCGAACTCCGCCATGTCCTGCTTCTTCAGGTCATGCGCAATCAGCGCCATGCATTTGCGACCGGTCATTCCGTCCTCCGCCTCATCCTCGTCGCCCATATTTCCCGGAACCCGAACCGGTTCAAGGGGAAAGTGCGACGCCGGCACGCTACTGTGTTGCGCCCGGTCGGCGGGTGGGAAGAGGAACAGCGGGGTCGCCGACGGAGGCCGGCGGAACATTGGCTGACGACGGCAGGGTACTCGACGACGGGTCGGCCATGGACCGCGTGATCGGCGCTGAGACCGGAACCTTGCCGCCGAAGGTCGAGGCGGCTTCCGACGAAGCGGGTGCGGCAAGCACGCCCGTGCAGGCCTGCGGCAGGTCGGACAGCATCACGAAGCGCGGTTTGACAGGCTTGGTATTCGGGTTCGGCTTCGGCTTTGCCCAAGGTTCCTTCGTGAACCACCAGGCAAGCGACTTGTCGCAGCCATCGCCGGGCGCAACGGCTGCCTGAGGCTTGCAGCCGGGCGAATCGGCCGGGCATTTGATGCGGATGTGGAAATGCTCGTCATGGCCGTAAATCGGCCGGATCTTGCCCATCGACGTCCGGTCGCCGGTCCAGGTGTCGCACAGCTTCTTCTTGATCGCCGGGTTGACGAACACCCGGTCGACCTCCGGCTCGCTTGCGGCCAGCATGATCAGCCGGGCATGCGTCGGCGTCCAGCGGTCTGGATTGACGGTGAGAAACTTGGTCTTATCGAGCATGGACACGAAAGGCCTGCTTTCGCGTTCCGCCACGCTCATCGGCCGTGCGGGCTTTGGCTGGAACCAGATGTCGGCATCGAGTCCGATCTGGTGGGAGGCATGGCCCGTCAGCATCGGCCCGCCACGCGGCTGGGAGATATCGCCGAGCAGGATGCCCGAGCCCCAACCGATCTCTGCCGCATCACGCGAGAAACGCTCCAGGAAGGCGATCATGTGCGGATTGCCCCAACGCCGGTTGCGCGACAGGCGCATGGCCTGCCAGGTGGGTCCGTCGGCCGGCAGCGCGACGGCACCCGACAGGCATCCCTTGGCATAGGAGCCGAAGGAAGCGGGCGCCGTCCTGCTCGGGAGCGTCATGGCGCCGAAGAGCTGCTTGGCCGTCTGCGGCTCGGCTGAAAGCGCCGGCTCGAGTCCGAGCGGCAGGATGAGCGCCGCCGCGACGAGGGCCCGTGTCGCCCAATGGCCAGAAAATCGCGCGCCATTGAAAAATCTTGCGCCGGCTGAAAATCTTGAGAGAGGCGATATCATGCGGGTCTGTCCGGTGCTGTCGGGATCGGGCGGGTCGTCGAGAGCCATCTCTCTCACACGGTCTTTGTGTCAGACTTGCGGTCAAGCCGATGTGAAGACGGATTTCCGGTGCTCCCGGGGCATTGCCTGTCAATCGGCCGCAATTTGCCTATTGTGTGCGAACACCGTGATCATGGAGACCAATTGCATGCGGCAGACGACGAGCAGGACAACCCCGGCACAGCGTTTTGGAACACGCGCCCTCATCGCCGCCGCCATCCTTGTCACAGCCGTCGCCGCACGCCCCGCGCAGGCCGAGAATGTGCAGTGGCGCCATGGCATGTCGACCGTGGGTGAACTGAAGTATCCGCAGGGATTCACGAAATTCGACTATGTGAATGCGGATGCGCCGAAGGGAGGGAATGTCAGGCTGGCCACGATGGGCACGTTCGACACCTTCAACTCGATCCTCGCCAAAGGCGAGCTGGCTGCCGGCGTGATGGGACCGGTTTCCAGCGCCTCCGGCATGTCTGTCGGACTGGTGTTCGAAACGCTCATGAAGCCCTCCATGGACGAGATCCTGACGGATTATGGCCTTCTGGCCGAGGCTGTCGCCTATCCAGACGATTTTGCCTGGGCCAAGTTCCGTCTTCGACCGGAAGCGAAATGGGCCGATGGCGCGCCGGTAACGCCGGACGACGTGATTTTCAGTTTCGATAAGGCGAAAGAGCTCGATCCCAAAGCCGCCTCCTATTACGGCCATATCACCAAGGCGGAAAAAACAGGCGAGCGGGAGGTGACGTTCTGGTTCGACGAGACCGGCAACCGCGAATTGCCGAAGGTGGCGGGCAGCCTGGCCGTCGTGCCCAAGCATTGGTGGGAGGGAAAGGATGCTGCCGGGAAGCCGCGGGACATCTCCCGCACGACCCTTGAGATACCCATGGGTTCCGGCCCCTACAAGATGACCTCCATGAAAGCCGGATCGACCGTCTCGTACGAGCTTCGCAACGACTATTGGGGAAAGAACCTGAACGTCAACGTCGGGCAGAACAACTTTGCAAGCATCCGTTTCACCTACTTCGCGGATCTTGACGTCGCGTTCGAAGCGTTCCGGTCGGGCAACGCAGACTACAGGTGGGAAAACTCCGCGCGGCGCTGGGCAACCTCCTACGACTTTCCCGCCATCAAGGACGGCAGAATCAAGCTTGAGCGGCTGGAGAACGACAGTCGCGACAGCGGCGTCATGGTCGGCTTCATCCTCAACCTTCGACGCGAACCGTTCAAGGATGTCAGAGTCCGCGAGGCTCTGAACTACGCGTTCGATTTCGAGGAGCTGAAGAGGACGATTTTCTTCAACGAATACGACCGCATCAACAGCTTCTTCTTTCCGACCGAGCTGGCATCCTCGGGGCTTCCCCAAGGGCGTGAGCTGGAGATCCTGACGGAGCTCAAGGACAAGGTGCCCCCAACCGTGTTCACCAAGCCCTATACCAATCCGGTTGGCGGAGAGCCTGCCAAGCTGCGCGATAACCTGCGCAAGGCGATCGGACTTCTCAAGGAGGCCGGTTACGAACTCAAGAACAACCAGATGATCGAGACGAAGACAGGCAAGCCGCTGACCTTCGAGATCTTGCTCGACGGCACGACCATCGAACGCGTCGCTTTGCCTTTCAGCCAGAACCTGCGGAAGATCGGAATCGAAGCACGTGTTCGAACGGTTGATAGTTCTCAGTACACCAATCGCTGGCGGTCGAAGGATTTCGATTCCATCTATCTGGGCTGGGGACAGTCGCTCAACCCGGGAAACGAGCAGACGGAATACTGGGGAACCGCCGCGGCAACGCGCGAAGGGTCGCAGAACTTCTCGGGCCTTGCCGATCCGGGAGTCGATGCCCTCATCCGCAAGGTCATCTTTGCGAAGGATCGCGACGAACTGGTTGCCGCGACGAAGGCGCTTGATCGGGTTCTCCTGGCCCATCACATCATCGTTCCGACCTATGCGTCGCGCGATATGCGAATCGCCTATTCCAAAGATCTGATGCATCCGCAAAATCTGCCGGAGTATTCGGTCGGCTTTCCTGCGATCTGGTGGTCGGCTTCCGCGAAAGCTCCATGAAAGCCTTGCGTGGCAGGCTGGCCTGCTTTTCATAAGGCCAAACCGCGAATCAGGAACGGGAACGTCAGCGCATTGATCGTACATCGGAACATCGGGTCGCACGAAACGAGGCGCCGTAACGGCATTCTTCGCGACCGCGTCGTGTCGGTGACAATAGCAGAGGCGGGAACAAGGCTCGGGACAACGGCAGGGGTACGGGTCTAATGGGCGGCTATATTCTGCGGCGTCTGCTCCTAATGATCCCGACGATCATCGGTATCATGGCCATCTCCTTCGCTGTCGTTCAGTTTGCACCCGGTGGTCCAGTCGAGCAGGTCATTGCCGACCTGACCGGGCCGAACCAGGGCGGCGACCGGTTGTCGGGCGGCGGCGGCGATCTTGCTGGCGCGTCCGGCGGTGACCAGAGCGGCAACAGCTATCGCGGCGCTCAGGGGCTCGATCCGGATTTCATTGCCAAGCTCGAGAAGCAGTTCGGCTTCGACAAACCACCGCTCGAGCGCTTCCTCACGATGATGTGGAACTATGCCCGCTTCGATTTCGGCGAGAGCTTCTTCCGCAACACGTCCGTCATCGACCTCATCCTCGACAAGATGCCGGTGTCGATCTCGCTCGGCCTGTGGATCCTCATTCTCTCCTATGCGATCTCGATTCCGCTCGGTATCCGGAAGGCGGTCTCGGACGGCTCGCGCTTCGATGTCTGGACCTCTGCCATCGTCATCGTCGGCTATGCCGTGCCGGGCTTCCTGTTCGGCATCCTGCTCATCGTGCTTTTTGCAGGCGGGTCCTTCTTCGACTGGTTTCCGCTGCGGGGCCTGGTCTCGGACAATTTTAGCCAACTGACATGGTGGCAGAAGATCCTGGATTATCTCTGGCACATGACGCTGCCGCTTGTCACACTGCTGCTCTCGGCCTTTGCCACGACGACACTGCTGACGAAGAACTCCTTCATCGACGAAATCCGCAAGCAATATGTCGTCACCGCCCGGGCAAAGGGCTTGGCGGAGCGGCAGGTGCTCTATCGCCACGTCTTTCGCAATGCCATGCTAATCATCATCGCCGGCTTTCCCGCAGCCTTCATCTCGGCCTTCTTCACCGGCTCGCTCTTGACCGAATACATCTTCTCGCTCGATGGCCTTGGCCGTCTCGGCTACGACGCCGTCGTCAAGCGGGATTACCCGATCGTGTTCGGCACACTCTTCATCTTCTCGCTGATGGGCCTCGTCGTCAGTCTGCTATCGGACCTTATCTACACCTGGGTCGATCCGCGTATCGACTTCGAGCGGAGGGACGTCTGATGACGGCGCTCACTGGAACCCCGTCCGGGATGGCCGCGCCGCAGACGGGTCGGCTTTCCCCCGTCGCCCGTCGGCGCTGGGAGAACTTCAAGGCCAACCGGCGTGGCTTCTGGTCGCTCTGGATCTTCCTTGCCCTGTTCGGCATCAGTCTCTGCGCCGAATTCATCGCCAACGACCGGCCGATCCTCGTCTCCTACAAAGGCGAACTGCTCGTTCCGGTGCTCGTCAACTATCCGGAAGAGACGTTCGGCGGATTTCTGGCCGAAACCGACTATGCCTCCGACTTCATTCGGGAGGAGATCGAGGCGAATGGCTGGATGGTCTGGCCGCCGATCCGGTATTCTTATCGCAGCGCCAATTCCAATATCCCGCATTCCGCGCCCACGGCGCCGTTCTGGACGATGAGCGCAACAGAGCGTTGTTCGGGCTACCCGCAGGGCGAGGCGGATCGCGGCTGCACGCTCGGCAATTTCAACTGGCTCGGCACCGACGATCAGGCGCGAGATGTCGCCGCGCGCACGATCTACGGGTTCCGCATTTCGGTGCTCTTCGGCCTGGCGCTGACCATCGCCTCGGCCATCGTCGGCGTGACCGCCGGCGCCATTCAGGGCTATTTCGGCGGTTGGACGGACCTCCTGATGCAGCGCTTCATCGAGATCTGGTCGTCCATGCCGGTGCTCTACATCCTGCTGATCATCGCGGCGATCCTTCCGCCCGGCTTCTTCGTTCTCCTCGGCATCATGCTGCTGTTCTCCTGGGTCGGTTTCGTGGGCGTGGTGCGGGCCGAATTCCTGCGGGCGCGCAATTTCGAGTATGTCCGCGCCGCCCGGGCGCTTGGCGTCGGCAATGCCACCATCATGTGGCGGCATCTTCTGCCGAACGCGATGGTGGCCACGCTCACCTTCCTGCCCTTTATCCTTTCAGGCTCCATCACCACGCTGACCTCGCTCGACTTTCTCGGTTTCGGCATGCCGCCCGGCTCGCCCTCGCTCGGCGAGCTGATCGCACAGGGCAAGTCCAACCTGCAGGCCCCTTGGCTCGGCCTTACCGCCTTTCTGGTGATGTCGATCATGCTGTCGCTGCTGATCTTTATCGGCGAAGCCGCGCGTGATGCGTTCGATCCGCGAAAGACGTTTGGTTGATGCGTGTCTCGCACGCGCACATGAAAGGGCGTATCCTCGCGTCCGGCCCGTTCCAAAGGCGATATGACGTCGATGATCCGGCATGCCCGCCCCGCATGCAATCTGCCGACGACGCTATTTGCTGTCAGGGCGACATGGCCGATGCTGTATCACCCGCGGGCATGAATGAAGCCGTCAGGCTTTTGCGCGCCGACATCCCCACGCTCACCACACGTCTGGAATCGCTGTCCCCATGACCGAACCGCTGCTTTCCGTGCGCGATCTCTCCGTGGCCTTCCATCAGGGCGGCAAGACCTCCCTGGCGGTCGATCGTGTGTCGTTCGACATTGCAAAAGGCGAGGTGGTGGCGCTTGTGGGCGAGTCCGGGTCCGGCAAGTCGGTATCCGCCAATTCCATCCTGAAGCTTTTGCCCTATCCCGCCGCTAGCCATCCGAGCGGGCAGATCCTGTTCAATGGCCGCGATCTCCTGACGATCGATGATGCCGAACTGCGTGCCGTGCGCGGCAACGACATCACCATGATCTTCCAGGAGCCGATGACGTCGCTCAACCCGCTCCATTCGATCGAACGGCAGATCGCCGAGATCCTCGACCTCCACCAGGGCATCAAGCCGGCGCAGGCCAGGCCGCGCGTGCTGGAGCTCTTAAGCCAGGTCGGCATCCGCGAGCCGGAGAAGCGCCTGAAGGCCTATCCGCACGAGCTCTCCGGCGGTCAGCGCCAGCGCGTGATGATCGCCATGGCGCTTGCCAACCGGCCCGAATTGCTGATTGCCGACGAGCCGACAACGGCGCTCGACGTCACCGTGCAGGCGCAGATCCTCGAGCTTCTCAAGCAACTGAAGGACGCGCATGGCATGTCCATGCTGTTCATCACCCATGATCTCGGCATCGTGCGCAAGATTGCCGATCGCGTCTGCGTCATGACGAAGGGCCGGATCGTGGAGACGGGGCCGACCGCCGAGATCTTCGGCAATCCGCAGCACGCCTATACCCGTCATCTCCTCGCCTCCGAACCGCGCGGCACCCCGCCGACGACCGACGAGACGAAGCCCATCGTCATCGAGGCCACGGACATGAAGGTGTGGTTTCCGATCAAGGCAGGCTTCCTGCGCAAGACGGTGGATCATGTGAAGGCCGTCGATGGCATCGACCTAACGCTGCGCGCCGGGCAGACGCTGGGCGTGGTCGGAGAATCCGGTTCAGGCAAGACGACCCTCGGCCTTGCCCTCACCCGGCTGATCGGGTCGCAGGGGCGTATCGGTTTTGAGGGGCAGAACATCGAGAGCTATTCCTTCAGCCAGATGCGGCCGCTGCGACGGCGCATGCAGATCGTCTTCCAGGATCCCTTCGGCTCACTCTCGCCCCGCATGGCGGTTTCCGACATCATCGGCGAGGGGCTGAAGGTGCACGAGCCGTCCCTGTCGGCGCGGGAACGCGACGCGCGCGTGGCCGCCGCCCTGGAGGAGGTGGGCCTCGACGCTGCAACGCGCTGGCGATACCCGCATGAGTTTTCGGGCGGCCAGCGCCAGCGCATCGCGATTGCCCGCGCCATGGTGCTCAAGCCGCAGTTCGTCATGCTCGACGAGCCGACCTCGGCACTCGATATGAGCGTCCAGGCCCAGGTGGTCGACCTCCTGCGCGACCTGCAGGCGCGCCACGGTCTCGCCTACCTCTTTATCAGCCATGATCTGAAGGTGGTGCGGGCGCTGGCCAATGACATGATCGTCATGCGGCTCGGCAAGGTGGTGGAGAAGGGGCCGGCGGAGACCATCTTCACGGCGCCCCGCGAAGACTATACCAAGGCCCTTATGGCCGCCGCCTTCGATCTGGAAGCCGTGCCCGTTCCTGCGGTGCGCCAGTAGGCTCGGACGCGCGAAACCCAAAGCAGATCCGGGAAAATCAACATGACTGCCAGTGCCGCTCCTGTCGTCGTCGACCTGAAATTCAACCCGGATGACGTGAAGGCAGCGCTTTCCCGTGCCTTTCCCGGCCGCGACGTCATCAACCGCGCCGATCCCGACCAGGCGGGGCGCGATCTTGCGCAGGCGCGCTATGCCGTCGTCTGGAAGTCGCAACCCGATCTCTTTGCGCGCGCACCCAACCTGCAGGCGGTCTTCTCCGGCGGCGCAGGGGTCGATCACGTGCTGACCCTGCCCGGATTGCCGGATGTGCCTCTGGTCCGCTTCGTCGACCCGACGCTCACCACCCGCATGAGCGAATGGGTGGTGCTGCAGTGCCTGCTGCATCTCCGCCAGCACGCTCGCTATGCGGCGCAGGCTCAGCGGGGTGAATGGGCGGAGCTTCCACAGCCGGAGGCGCGCGAGATCACCGTCGGCGTCATGGGTCTCGGCGTTCTCGGGCAGGACGCCGTGCGCAAACTGAAGATCATGGGCTTCACCGTCGTCGGCTGGTCGCGGCGGCAAAAGACGATCGACGGGGTCGAGACCTATGACGAAAACGGCCTCGACGCCTTTCTCGCCCGCACGGACATGCTCGTCGGACTTCTGCCGCTGACGGCCGAGACGCGCGGCCTCTATGATGCGGCGCTTTTCGCAAAGCTCCGCCGCGGGGGGCCGCTCGGTGCGCCGGTGTTCATCAATGCCGGACGCGGCGGTAGCCAGGCGGAAGCCGATATCGTCGCGTCACTCCGCTCGGGCGTCCTGCACGGTGCCTCGCTGGATGTCTTCTCGACCGAGCCGCTGGAGGCCGATAGTCCGCTATGGACGCTTCCGAACACGATCGTCACGCCGCATGCGGCAGCGGCGTCAGACGTCAATGCCCTCTTCCGCCACGTGGAGGCGCAGATAAAGCGTCACGAGGCAGGACTGCCCTTCGAGCATCTGGTCGATCGAACAGCCGGCTATTGATACCTCGGCTGAATGCATGTCGCCCGAAAGTGTGCAGCGGTTTCGGGAAACGACATGCATCAGAACAAGACCTTGAAGCGCGTTGTGTGAATCCTTTTTCACCCACCGCGCTTTAGGGCCTCTCGACCGGCCGGCGAAAGGCTGTCGGCTGCTCGTAGAGCCAGCCGATCCGTTCGATCGCCTCGTCGAGCCCTTCGCGTGCCACGCTCATCGTGTTGCCGTTGGCATGGATCAAGGTCGTTTCGTCTTCCATGATCGCAACATGGCCCTTCCAGAAGACAAGGTCGCCGCGCCGCAGCGTGTCGCGGGTGATCTCGCGCCCCAACGAGGCCGCTTGCATGTCGGTGTCGCGCGGCGCGCTGACCCCGGTCATCATCAGCGACAATTGCACGAGTCCCGAGCAGTCGATGCCGAAACCGGAGCGTCCACCCCACAGATAGGGTGTCTCGACGAACCGGGCGGCGATCGAGACGTAATCGCCCTGCAGCGCCTCGCCGACCGGCGCGCAGTGACCCGCAACGATGGCCTGTCCGTTCTCCAGAAGAAAATAGCGCGTGCCGCGCGTGCTGCGCTCGTCGATCGCCGTGATCCGGCTGCCCATCGACAGGGCCTGGACGGTGGGAAAGCGGAGATCCGCGCCGGAATAGACGAAGGTGCGCGGCGCTGTGATGATGTGCGTCGGGCTCTTCTGGATACTGACCACGGCGAAATCCGGGACATAGCCGACATAACTGTCCGCATCCGCCTTGACCCATGCCCAGCCGTTCGCGGTATCGAGCACGCGCACCGTTTCGCCGATCAGAAGTTCCGTATCGGTGCCACAGCCGAGATCCGGCTCGGCCCGCAACGGCATGACCGGCACGCAGCAGACGGCGGTCGAGCCCGCGGTGAAGGCAAGGGCGTCGACATGGCCGCGCAGCGCTTCCTCTGCAAGATCCGGGCGAAAGGCATGGAGACGGCGATCGAAGGAAGAGGTCATCATGTTCACACGCAGGGAAGGGGATTGAGAAGGATCGGGATGACGATCCCGAAACGGCGTTTCAAACGACATATCAGAGGGACAGTCTACGGCCGCGATCAATGATCAGATCGCCAAGTTTTTCAAGATAGAGCGCGCCGGTCACGGTGCGTTTGATCACGACATTGCGCCGGTCGCGCTCGTCGCGAACCCGCTCCACCAGCCCACGTTCGCCCATCGTGTCCAGCGCTCGCGTGATCACCGGCTTGGTAACGCCCAAGGTGGCGGCGAGACCGCGGACCGTATGCGGCGGCGGCACGAGGTAGATATGGAGCAGAATGGCCATCTGCCGCAGTGTCAAGTCGCCGGTCTCGACACGAACCTGATCGAGCGACACCGTGTGCCAGAGCGTCAGCGCCTGCGTTGCGGACAGTTCGACCGGCATGATCCCTCCGGGTGTTCTGGAAACGGATCCCAACTTGTCCCGGAAAATCGTTACGGAAGCGTTCTCGCCTGTCGGGTCTCCGATGCATGCGAGGCACGATCGGAGGCAGGACACGCTGCGTCTCTGATCGCGATCACGACCGAGAGTGCCTTACCGCCCGGACATTTCCTAGAACAGACTGCCCTGCTTTGCCGGCTCGGACGGCTCTGCGCTGCCGCGCTTGCGCGGCCTGGGTGCTGGTCCCTCGGTGGTGATCGCGCCGACGGTGCCATCGGCAAATTGCAAGGCCACGGACTGGCCTGCCGACAGGGTGGCTGCGGCCTTGACCGGAGCGCCGTCCGCATCCCGCACGATCGCATAGCCGCGGGCAAGCACGTTCTGATAGGAGAGCGATTGCAGCACGCGATCCTGTGCCGAGACGGTGCTGCGGGCCCGGCGCAGATCGGCAATGATGGCGGCATCGGCCCGTCCCGAAAGGCCCTTCAGCCGATCGCCCGAGCGATGGACCTGCGACAGCAGCCGGGCGGGAAGGCCCCGCAAGGCCACATCCGCCGACGTTACGCGCGAGCCGGCCCGCGCGATGAGCCGCTCGACATTGCGTTCGGCCCGCACCATCCGTTCGAGGAGCCGCTGGCGCCGATCGTTGATCCGGGCAGTCAGTATATCGGGACGAAGATGTGCCCCGACGCGCTCGAAACTGCGGCGCTTGTCGGCCGTGTTGCTGACCAGCCCGCGCACGAGCCCGGACGCCGCCTCGTCGAAACGGCGGCGCGGTAACGCGAGCACCTGATCGAGCGAGGGCAACACGCGTGCCAGGGCCCGCAGTGACTGGCGGCGATTGTCCATATGCCGTCCGGCCGCGCTGCGCAGGCGGGCGGTCAGTGACGACAGCGTCGCCTCGAGGTCGGCGCGCACGGGCACTGCCATCTCCGCAGCCCCCGTCGGTGTCGGCGCGCGGCGGTCGCTCGCATGGTCGATGAGCGTCCAGTCTGTCTCGTGCCCGACGGCCGAGATCAGGGGAATGTCGGAGGCTGCGGCGGCCCGCACGACTGCCTCGTCGTTGAAGCCCCAGAGGTCTTCGAGACTGCCGCCGCCGCGCGCGACGATCAGCACATCGGGCCTCGCGATCGGCCCGCCGGGCGAAAGCGCGTTGAAGCCGCGAATGGCGGCTGCCACCTCGTCGCCGGAACCCTCACCCTGCACCTTGACCGGCCAGACGACGACATGCACCGGAAAGCGATCGGCAATGCGGTGGAGAATGTCGCGGATGACGGCTCCGGTTGGCGACGTCACGACGCCGATGACGCGTGGCATGAAGGGCAGGAGCTGCTTGCGGCTTTCCTCGAACAGACCCTCGGCGGCAAGCCTGCGCCGGCGCTCTTCCAGAAGTGCCATCAGGGCGCCGGCGCCCGCCGGCTCCAGCGTCTCGATCATGATCTGGTATTTGGAGGAGCCCGGGAAGGTGGTGACCTTGCCGACCGCGATCACCTCCATGCCCTCTTCGGGCTTGAAGCGCAGCTTGCCCATGGTGCCTTTCCAGACCACGGCATCGATCCGGGCGCGTTCGTCCTTCAGCCCGAAATAGGCATGGCCCGAGGAATGCGGACCGCGATAGCCGCAGATCTCGCCGCGGACGCGAACTTGGTCGAACGCCTGTTCCATTGTCCGCTTGATCGAGCCGGACAGCTCGGAAACGGAATATTCCCACAGATTGGAAGGCGAATCGGCATCGGAGGTAAAGCTCATGTGGTCATTGTGACGCGCCCGGGCCGTGAAAACCAGATGCGGCGGTCCGGCGAACAATCTTGCCACCGGTTTTCCACGCTCGGCCGGGGTGCCGCATCCTGTCGGCGAACGACAACCAGCCGAAAAAGGACCGCACCACCATGACCGACCGTTTTGCTCACACCGCAGACTCGCTCTCGAGCCCCGCCACCCATGCTTTCGACATCACGCCTGCCGACGACGCCGATCTCCCGGAAACGACCCGGGCGATTTTCGTGGGGATCCGCGGCGCGGTCGCGTTGCGGATGCAGTCGGGCGCCGTCGTTACGCTTGCCGGCATCTCCCAGGGCACGCTCCTGCCGGTGCGGGCCGATCGCATCCTGGCCACCGGCACGACGGCATCCGCCCTCGTCGGCCTAGTCTGAGCATCAGACGGCTTCCCAGCCGTCCTTGTCGCTGGCGCGGTAGATCGCGTCGATGAAGGCCTGGTTGGCGCGCGAGTTCTCGAGCGTCACCACGGCATCTTTGCTCCCCATGGCAGCGCGCGAAAAGGCTTCGGCCTGGAGCTTGTATTGGCGCGTGTCCTGGAAGCGGAAAAGCTGCGACTGGCTATGGTTCTGGTTGGTCAGGGCCACTTCCTGACGGCCGTAGCGTTCGGCGTTGAACGGGGAGGTCACCTCGATCACGCCCTCTTCGCCGTGGAAAACCATGACCTGGCGGGCGGCCAGCTGGGTCGAGATGTAGAAGGACAGCTCGAAGGCGCCAAAATCCGCCCTGACGCTCGAATAGATATCGGTGCCGAACGTCGCATCCCGCTCCGTGTTGGCCTGGACGCGCTGAGGCTCGAGGCCCGTTGAGAAACGGGTCGCCATGGTCGGGTACACGCCAATATCAGGAAGCCCGCCGCCGCCGAGTGCGGGAATGTTGCGCATGTTCGCAGGATCGCGGTTGAAATAGGTGAAGGCGCCCTGCACGTGCCGCAGCCGGCCGACGGCACCCTCGGCCAGCAGCGACCGCACCTTGTGCCAAACGGGGCTGTAGGTGATCATGTAGGCTTCCGAAATCAGGACGCCCGTCCGGTCGCGCGCCTCGATCAGCCGGTCGATCTCCTGCGCCTTGAGAGCGATCGGCTTCTCGCAGAGCACATGCTTTCCAGCTTCCGCCGCCCGGATGGACCACTCGACGTGCTGGGCCGTCGGCAGGGGGATGTAGACGGCGTCGATCACGTCGGACGCGAGCATCTCCTCGTAGCTGGCAAAGGCGTGCGGCACGGAAAACCTGTCGGCCATTTCGCGGGCCCGAGCGCCGTCGCGGCTGGCAATGGCGGTGACCACGCAGTTTTCTGCGTCCTGGATGGCGGGGACGACCGCATCGCGACCGATCTTGGCGGTCGACAGAATTCCGAACCTCAACATGCTGTGCTTCTCCCTGGATTGTGCGCCGGACTATGCCACGGCACGGACAGACTGTCTGTGTCGCGGCTTCCGGATCGCATCGCTTCCCCATGTTTTTGGCCGGCCTTACCCATCAGATCGACCTGCGACCCCTAGACCTTTTGGGGGGGTCGGCCCTGTCAGGCGGCCTTGCGGGCCCCTATGTCGAAGGCTGGGCGGATGCCCCGAACCTCTTCATCGAGATCGAACCGGAGAATTTTCATGGAAAAAAGACAGCTGGGCCGGACCGAGATCGCCATCGCGCCGCTGGTCTTCGGAGGCAATGTATTTGGCTGGACAGCGGACGAGACAACGTCCTTCCGTCTGCTGGACGCCTTCTTCGATGCCGGTTTCAACGCCATCGACACCGCCGACGTCTATTCTGCCTGGGCGCCGGGCAACAAGGGCGGTGAATCCGAGATGATCATCGGCAAATGGCTCCGTCAGACAAAGCGCCCGCGCGACGAGGTCGTGATCATCACGAAGGTCGGCTCCGACATGGGCGAGGGCCGCAAGGGACTTTCGGAAAAGTGGATCTCCAAGGCCGTCGACGATTCGCTGCTGCGCCTCAACACCGATCATATCGATCTCTACCTCTCGCACTGGCCGGATGCGGACACGCCATATGAGGAAACGCTTGGCGCCTACCAGGCCCTCGTGAAGCAGGGCAAGGTCCGCGCCATCGGGGCGTCCAACCTCGATGCGGGCCAGTTGCGCCAGTCGCTCGACGTTGCCCGGGAAAACGGCCTGCCGCGCTACGACGTTCTCCAGCCGGAATACAATCTCTACGACCGATCGAGCTTCGATGGCGCGCTGCGCAATCTCTGCATTGCCGAGGAGATTGGCGTCATCACCTATTACAGCCTCGCTTCCGGCTTCCTTTCGGGCAAGTACCGCTCGCACAAGGACCTCGAGGGCAAGGTGCGGGGCAAGGGCGTTGCCAAGTATCTCGATGGGCGCGGCATGCGCATCCTCGGCGCACTGGACGAGATCGCGGCGGAGAAGGCGGCGACGCAGGCTGAAATCGCGCTTGCCTGGATCATGGCGCGCCGCGGCGTCACCGCGCCCATCGCCAGTGCCACCAGTCTCGAACAGCTCCAGAGCCTGACGAATGCCGCCGAGATCGAGCTCTCGGAGGAGGACTGCCGTCGGCTCAACGAGGCCAGCGAATAGGAAAGAGCCGTTGACCTGCCGGCAGGCCTCTCTAAGCTGAGGCTTCGGTGCCGTCGGATGAAAGGAATGGCCATGGCGAAAGAGATCTTCGTATCCTACGGCATCGATGTGGATGCCGTTGCCGGATGGCTCGGTTCCTATGGCGGCGAGGACAGCCCCTGCGATATCTCTCGCGGCGTCTTTGCCGGCAAGGTCGGCAGCGTCCGCCTTTTGAAGATGTTTCAGAAATGGGGCATCAGGACCACCTGGTTCATTCCCGGCCATTCCATCGAGACTTTCTGGGATGAGATGAAGGCGGTGGCCGATGCGGGCCACGAGATCGGCATGCATGGCTATAGCCACGAGAACCCGATCGCCATGACGCCTGAGCAGGAAGAGGCCATTTTCGACAAATGCGTCGAGCTGATCACGCAGCTTTCCGGTAGGCCACCACGCGGCTATGTCGCGCCCTGGTGGGAATTCGGCTCCAAGACCAATGCCCTGCTCAAGGAGAAGGGGATCCTCTACGATCATTCCCTGATGCACAACGACCACTTCCCCTATTACGTGACCGTGGGCGACGCGTGGACGAAGATCGATTATGCGCAGCATCCCTCGACTTGGATGAAGCCCTATGTGGCGGGGCCGGAGACGGACCTGATCGAAATCCCGGCCTCCTGGAACCTCGACGATCTTCCCCCGATGATGTTCATCAAGGCCGCGCCCAACAGCCACGGCTTCGTCAGTCCGCGCGATCTGGAACAGCAATGGCTCGACCAGTTCGAATGGGTCTATGAGAACTACGATTATGCCGTCTTCCCGATAACCATTCACCCCGACGTCTCCGGCCGGCCGCATGTGCTGAAGATGCACGAACGTCTGTTCGAAACGCTGAAAGGGTATGAGGGCGTGAAATTCGTCACGATGGAAGAGATCGCGCAGGATTTTGCCACCCGGTTCCCCCGTTCGGGTCCGGAGCGGCCAAAACCCTGACATGTGCGGCCTCTGCGGTGCCTTTGCCAATGCCGATCACTGGAGCCAGGGCGGCGACGCCGCGCGCATGACGGATGCCGTTCCGGCCGTCGAGCGCATGCGACAGGCGGCGGCGGCAAACCGCGTGCTGGCCCTGCGCGGTCTTAAACTGTCGGTCTGGGCCGACCGGTTCGTGCTGCGCGGCCCAACGGGCCGCAGCGTCGTGGTCGATCACCTTGGCACCCTCTGGACGGCGGCCGATAGCCTGGGTGCGTGCGTCGATCCGCTAGACGCAGGCCTGATGT
The DNA here is from genome assembly GCF_001424065.1 of Rhizobium sp. Leaf384. Taxonomy (GTDB): domain Bacteria; phylum Pseudomonadota; class Alphaproteobacteria; order Rhizobiales; family Rhizobiaceae; genus Ferranicluibacter. The sequence goes on along the minus strand of NZ_LMQE01000001.1, from coordinate 1,631,226 downwards.
CACGGCTGGAAGACGACCAGACATGACGCGGGACCTGATCACCGCCAGCGTGCTGACGGGATTTCTCGGCGCCGGCAAGACGACGCTTCTCAATCGGTTGCTGTCCGGTCCGGACCTTGCGGATACGGCCGTCATCATCAATGAATTTGGCGATATCGGTCTCGATCACCTGCTGGTTGAGTCTGTTGACGGTGATATCGTGCTCCTCAAGAGCGGATGCGTCTGCTGCACCGTTCGCGGCGACCTGAAGGACGCGGTGCTCGCCCTGTTCGAACGTCGTGCGCGTGGCGATATCCCGGCCTTTCGCCGGCTGGTCATTGAGACGACGGGCCTTGCCGATCCGGCGCCCATCATCGCGACGCTCGCCGCCGATCTGATGCTGAAATATCATTTCGCCATCGGCAATGTCGTCACGGCCATTGATGTACCGAACGGCCTGCACAACCTGGAGGCCTTCGAGGAAGCCGGGCGGCAGGTGGCACTTGCCGATCGCATCGTTCTCACCAAGGCGGACCTCGCTTCCGGTCAAGATCTGGAGGCGCTCCGCCTCGCGGTGGAAGCGATCAACCCCGCAGCCATCATAACGACGACCATCGTGACGACCGGACGCGACAGCCGCGACAAGGGTCAAGCGAGATCCTCAGAGGTGGCCGCGCTGTTGACGCAGGATATCCACGATCTCGCATCCCGCCCTGCAGAGGCGCGTCGCTGGGTGGCGGCCGCCCGTCATGGCGATCACGTCCACGCGACCCCTGACCGCAACCGTCATGGTGATATCCGCGCGATGTCCCTGACGATCGACCGCCCCATCGCCTGGGCCCGCTTTTCGCTCTGGCTGTCGCTGATGGTGCACCGACATGGGACGCGCATCCTCCGGCTGAAAGGCATCCTCGATATCGAGGGGGTCGGGTCTCCTGTCGTGGTGCACGGCGTCCGGCACCTGATCCATCCGCCCTTTCACCTCGCAGACTGGCCATGCGACAGGGCAAGCCTGCTTGTTCTGATCACAGACGGCGATCTGGGCGATATCCAGCGCTCGTTGAGGGCCTTCGTCGGCGCGCAGGCGGAAGTCCGGGCGAGCGTTCCCGCACGCACCTGAGAGCGCATAAGAAAGCCCCCGGAAAGCAAGGCTTGCCGGGGGCTTGAGGAAACATCGCGAGACGGCCCGGCGGGCGCTTGCTTTACCCGCGCAGTACGCCGCCGGTGGTCTTCATGACGTTCGCGACGATCTTTGCGGTTAGCGCCTCGAAGTCCTCGTCCGTCAGGGTGCGTTCTGCCGGCTGGATGACGACCTCGACGGCGACCGATTTCCTGTTCTCGCCGAGGGACGCGCCCTCGAACACGTCGAAGACGGTCACGCCCGCGACCAGCTTGCGGTCGGCACCCGAGGCTGCCTTGACGATGGCCGCCGCTTCAACCGAACGATCGACGACGAAGGCGAAGTCGCGCTTCACCGCCTGGAATGGCGAAAGCTCGAGCGCCGGCTTGGTGCGGGTGGCCTTCTTCTTCGGCTCTGGCAAGGCATCGACGAACACCTCGAAGCCGGCCAGCGTGCCGGAGACGTCGAGAGCCTCCAGCGTTTTCGGGTGAAACTCGCCGAAGACGCCGAGCGTGATTTTCGGGCCGTACTTGATGGTGCCGGACCGACCCGGATGGAACCAGGCGGGGGCGCCCGCCTCGATCTGCACATTGGCCATGGGGACGCCGCAGGCTTCAAGCACCGCCAAGGCATCGGCCTTGGCGTCGTAGACATCCACCGGCTTGCCGCCGCCGCTTCTGGCATTCGACCAGGCGCGGCCTGAACCTGCAAGGCCCGCCGTACCGCGACGGATGCCGCCGGCCACGCGTCGCTGACCCTCCGGCCGATCATTTTCATAGGTGCCGGACACCTCGAAGATCGCAACGTCGCCGTAGCCCTTGTCGGCATTGCGCTGCGCCGCCGTCAGGAGACCCGGCAGCAGCGACGGCCGCATGTCCGACATGTCGGCCGCGATCGGATTGGAGAGTGCCAGCGCCGGCTGGCCGCCGCCAAAAAGGCTTGCGTGGGCCTTGGGGATGAAAGACCAGGTCACGGCCTCCAGCATGCCGCGGGCAGCGAGCGCCCGCTTGGCCAGCCGCGTGCGGATCTGCAGCGGCGTGAGGATGCGCGTGTTGACCGAGACGTCCCGCGCGAGCGGCACCGGACGGATGTGATCGACGCCGTGGATGCGCATGACCTCCTCGACCAGATCCGCCTTGCCGTCGACATCAGGACGCCACGAGGGCACTGTGACCCGGAACCGCCCGGCGTCTGCCCCGTTCTCGACGCCAAAGCCGAGCCCGCGCAGGATCGCGACGCTTTCCTCCGCGCCGACATCAAGCCCCGTCAGGCGCTTGACCTCGGACACGGGGAAATCAACGGTTTTCGGATCGGTGTTCGGACCCTGCACGACATGGGCCTCGGCCGGCGTACCGCCGCAGAGTTCCAGAACCAGTTCGGTGGTACGGTCGAGGCCGGGAAGCATGTAGGCCGGATCGACGCCCCGCTCGAAGCGGTAGCGCGCATCGGTGATGATTCCGAGGCTTCTGCCCGTACGGGCGATGTTCATCGGATCCCAGAGGGCGGACTCGATCAGGACGTCCGTGGTGGTCTCGTCGCAGCCCGAATGTTCGCCGCCCATCACGCCGCCGATGGACTCCACCCTGGTTTCGTCGGCAATGACGACATGGCTGGGCGTCAGCTTGTACGTGCGCTGGTCGAGCGCCAGGACGGTCTCGCCGTCCAGGGCACGGCGCACCGTGAGATGGCCCTTGACCTTGGCTGCGTCGAAGACATGCATCGGCCGGCCCATGTCGAAGGTCATGTAGTTGGTGATGTCGACGAGCGCGTTGATGGGGCGTAGACCGATGGCGATCAGCCGCTTCTGCATCCAGGCAGGGCTCGGTCCGTTCTTGACGCCCCGCACGAGGCGCAGTGAAAAGCCCGGGCAAAGATTGACGTCGGCACCGAGGTCGAGCTTGACCTCGACAGGGGTCTGGCCCTCCGCCCGGAATGTCGGCGCCGGCCGCGCCTTCAGCGTGCCCAAGCCGGATGCCGCGAGATCGCGCGCGATACCATGGATGCTGGTGCAGTCCGGTCGGTTTGGCGTGAGGTTGATCTCGATGATCGGATCGTCGAGCCCGGCATAGGCGGCAAAGCTCGTGCCCACGGGCGCGTCGGCCGGCAGGTCGATGATGCCGTCATGGCTGTCGGAGATCTGCAGCTCGCGCTCCGAGCACATCATGCCGCGGCTTTCGACGCCACGAATGGTGCCGACGGACAGCGTCACGTCGATTCCGGGAACATAGGCGCCCGGCGCCGCGAAAGCCCCGATGAGGCCGGCGCGCGCATTGGGCGCACCGCAAACGACCTGGACCGGCTGCCCGGCGCCTGTGTCGACCATCAGCACCTTCAGCTTGTCGGCCTGGGGATGCTTTTCCGCCGACAGCACCTTCGCAATGACGAACGGCCGGAACGCCGCCTTGTCGTCGATATGCTCGACCTCAAGCCCGATCGCTGTCAGCCGCGTGCAGATCTCGTCGAGCGCGGCATCCGTTTCGAGATGGTCCTTCAACCAGGAGAGTGTGAATTTCATGATTTCGCTCTTTGAAGAGCAGACACGTTGCCAGCAATCGGCAGTCTGCGGGTTGCAACTGGTCGAGCAGATCGATGACGCGTTCTGCATCGCTAAGAAGTGCCTCGGCCTCAACGAGAGGAAAAAGCGCTTTGTCCGGGCCGGATCGCCGGCCCGATGCCGTTCTTCCTTCAGGCAGAACATCAAAGGGCCGAGCGTTTTCAAGACGGCATGATCTTCAACGGTGATCGCGTCAGCGCATTCGTCCGTGGTCCATCTCAGTCTTCATCGCCTTCGTGAGACATGTCATCCGCGTTCATGTTCAAGGCGTGACCGGGACATGCCCAAAGGAGAGGCTGCGATGGATCGGTGGGCCAGGAACTCTGCAGGAACATTCATCCCGTCCTCCTTTCGCGCGTGACGTTTTTTCAGCCTATCACCCGCTCAACCCCCCGAACAGCGTCGGCATGTCGAGCGGGCGGAAGCCGTAATGGGACATCCAGCGGACGTCGGCATCGAAGAAATTGCGCAGGTCCGGCATGCCGTATTTCAGCATGGCGATGCGGTCGAGACCCATGCCCCAGGCAAAGCCCTGGTAAACGTCGGGATCGAGACCGCCGGCGCGCAGCACGTTGGGGTGCACCATGCCGCAGCCCAGGATCTCCATCCAGTCGGTGCCCTCGCCAAACTTGACGATCGGACCCGAGGAGCGGTCGCACTGGATATCGACCTCGAAGCTCGGCTCGGTGAAGGGGAAGAAAGAGGGGCGGAAGCGCATCGTGACCGTGTCGACCTCGAAGAAGGCCTTGCAGAATTCCTCAAGCACCCAGCGCAGGTTGGCGACATTCGCCTTGGTGTCGACCACAAGGCCTTCGACCTGGTGGAACATCGGCGAATGCGTGGCGTCGGAATCCTGCCGGTAGGTCTTGCCGGGGATGATGATGCGGATCGGCGGCTTCTGCGCCTCCATCGTGCGCACCTGCACGGGCGAGGTGTGCGTGCGCAGCACCTTGCGTGCGCCGCTCTCGTCCGGCGGGAAGAAGAACGTGTCGTGCATCTCACGCGCCGGGTGGCCTTCGGGGAAATTCAGTGCCGTGAAATTGTAGTAGTCCGTCTCGATATCCGGACCTTCGGCGATCGAGAAACCCATGTCGGCGAAGATCGCGGTAATCTCATCGGTGATCTGGCTGATCGGGTGGATCCGGCCGCGCTCGGCCGGCGAGGCGCGCACCGGCAGGGTCACGTCGACGGTCTCGCGGGCCAGGCGCTCGGCGATCGCCGCGTCCTTCAGATCCGCCTTGCGGGTTGTGATCGCCTCGCCGACGACGGTCTTCAGCGCATTGATCGCCGCGCCCCGAGTCTGTCGCTCTTCCGGCGTCATCGTGCCCAGCGTCTTCAGCAGTTCGGAAATCGAGCCCTTCTTGCCGAGTGCGGAAAGACGCACCGCCTCGATCGCGGCCTCGCTGTCGGCAGAGGCGATCTCGCCGAGAAGAGTGCTTTGCAAAGTGTCGAGGTCGCTCATTCGTCTTCTGCCTTGTCGGTGGGGCGTGTTCAAAAACGGAAAAACCCGCGCTAGCCTGCCAGCGCGGGTTTCCCAAAGTCTTCAGTCGTCAGGGAAGCGCTGGCTTACTTGACCGCGCTTTCAAACTCGTTCTTCGTGCCGGCGTCCTTCAGGTAGGCCAGAGCCGACTTGGAGGCTTCGACCAGCGCGCCGAAAGCTGCGGCTTCATGGATGGCCATGTCCGACAGAACCTTGCGGTCGACTTCGATGCCGGCCTTGTTCAGGCCGTCGATGAAGCGGCCATAGGTCAGGCCATGCTCGCGGACAGCGGCGTTGATACGCTGGATCCAGAGCGCACGGAAGTTGCGCTTGTTGACCTTGCGGTCGCGGTAGGCGAACTGCTTGGAACGATCGACGGCAGCCTTGGCTGCACGGATCGTGTTCTTGCGACGGCCGTAGAAGCCCTTCGCTGCCTTCAGAACCTTCTTATGCTTTGCATGAGCGGCTACGCCGCGCTTTACACGTGCCATGGTATGATCTCCTTAAAATCCAAAAGTGCCAGACGTCTCAGAGACCGTTGGGCAGGTAGTTCTTGATGACCTTCTTGCCATCGGGCTCGGCCAGCACCATCGTGCCGCGGGCGTCGCGAATGAACTTGTTGGACCGCTTGATCATGCCGTGGCGCTTGCCGGCGGCAGCTGCTACGACCTTGCCGGTCGCGGTGATCTTGAACCGCTTCTTGGCAGAGGACTTCGTCTTCATCTTGGGCATTTTGCTACTCCATTCTGATTATGTGAGGTGACTGACGAGGTCTCCTCGAGCGTAAAAGAACGGCCACGGCATGCCCTGCCGGACCGTTCGGACGGCGGCTTATAACCGCAGGCAGGAAAAAGAGCAACAGGCCCGGTACGGGATTCTCCGCGCGATGCCCGACGCAGAAGCCATGCGCAGGTCAATGCACAGCGTGCCTGCGGGAGAGAAGCGGCAGGATCAGCGAGATCGCGGTGCCGACGAGGGCGGAAACGACCACCAGCAGATGCGTGTTGACGCTGGCGGCAGTCAGGGTCTCCAGCGCGCCCGGCGCCCGCGATGCACCGAGTGCCGCGGCACCGGCCGCGATGCCGGCGGGGTAGGTTCCCACGCCCGCAGGCGCATGGACCGGAAGAATCGAGGAGATCTCGCCGCCCAGTGCTCCCCCGACACTCGCCGCAAGCGGGGCGACGCCCATCAGGGCCAGCACCCAGGCAAGCACCGCGATCTTGACGCCCCAGTTGAAGACCGTGAGAAACCAGGCTCTGCCGAACCCGCCGAGGTCTGCCGGGATGCCGGCGTCGATGTCGTTGATGAGCCCGGTCAACCGTGCGGGAAGCCTACGCGTTGCAAGGGCGACGAGGCGTGCACGCAGAAAAAACAGGAGGAGCGGCAGGACAAGAAACAGCGCCCACAGCGCGCCTGCGATCGCGGGTTGCCTCGCGGTCGCCACGAGGCCGATGCCGCCTGAGGCGAGAAGCGCATGAAGATCAAGCAGGCGCAACACGAGCAGCGATGCGGCGCCCCGGGCCAGCGGCACACCGAACTCCGAGCGCATCAGCAGCGGAAAACTGGTCTCGCCGGTGCGCAGCGGCATCATGATGTTGAGAAGATTGTGGATCTGCGTCACCCTGAAGAGGGCAACGAACCGTCCTTTCGTCTCGTGGCGGAAGTAGTCCTGGATACGATGGGTGCGAATGAAATAGGTGGCCACAAGCAGCGCCAGCGCCATCATCCCTGTGCCCGGTCCCACCGCCTGCCAGCGGGAGAGGATGTCGCCCCATCCGAGGAACCATTGGAGGAAGCCGGCATAAAGACCGATGACGCCGAGGGTGATCAGCGGTGCGCGATGGCGCTTCTGGAAGGCCTGCATGCTCTTGAACCTTGGTTCCTGGACCTTGCGCCGCTCTCGCCCGTAAGCTGAGACTGACAGCGGATTGCTCTCGGTAAGTGCCTGCTATAACAGATGCGCGGGTAAGAACAGATATGTCCGGAGCATCACGTGCAGGAAGCCTCTTCAGAAACCGAGATCATGCCAGGGGCTGACGTCCGCCGCGAGGCGGAGGTCGAGCTTTCGGTTCTCATTCCGGTCTGCAACGAGGAGGACAATATCGCGCCCTTGTTCGACCGGATCTGCGATGCCCTGAAAGATTTCGACAAGCCGTGGGAATTGATCATTGTCGATGACGGTTCCACCGATGCAACGCTGCTCAACTGCCGCAAGCAGCTGGACCGGCCCGGCCTGGATTTGCGGATCATTGCGTTCCAGCGCAATTTCGGCCAGGCGGCCGGCATTCAGGCCGGCATGGATGCAGCGCGTGGCCGTCTTCTCGCCACGCTCGACGGTGACCTGCAGAACGACCCTTACGACATTCCAAAGATGATCGAGACGCTGGAGGCCCGCGAACTTGACCTTCTGTGCGGCTGGCGCAAGACACGGCAGGACGGCCTGATGTTGCGGCTCATTCCTTCCTGGATTGCCAACCGGCTGATCCGGAGAATTACCGGCGTCCATATTCACGACTATGGCTGCGGTCTGAAACTCTACCGGACCGAAATTCTCAAACATGTCCTGATCATCGGCGGCATGCATCGCTTCATCCCGGCCTGGGTCGCCAACGTGGTCCCGACCTCGCGGATCGGCGAGATGGTGATCGACCATCATCCGCGCCAGTTCGGCACCTCGAAATACGGGATATCGCGAACCTTCAAGGTGGTGCTCGATCTCCTGTCCGTCATGTTCTTCATGCGCTTTCGCCAACGTCCGGCACAGTTTTTCGGCTCGATCGGCCTTCTCTTCGGCGGCCTCAGTGCTCTGATGTTCGTCTATCTCGCCTGGGCCAAGTTCGTTCTCGGGCAGGATATCGGAACACGGCCGATGTTCACCACCGCCTTCATGCTGTTCATCGCCGCCGTTCAGATGATCACCACCGGCGTCCTGGCGGAAATGCTCGTTCGGACCTCTGGAAGCGAGGCGAGCTATATCGTCCGCAAGGTCTACGAACGGGACCGTTGACATGGTGGAGTCCCTGTCGCGGAACCGCGGATGGCTTTACGGCCTGTTTGCGCTCTATTTTGCCGTCAACCTGCTGCTGCGGCTGGCGCTGCCGCATTCGCTGGAACTTGACGAAGGGCAGCAGCTGTTTCTGGCACAGGGTCTGGCGCTCGGCTATGACAGCCAGCCGCCATTCTACAACTGGCTGCAATACGGCGTCGTCCAGCTGTTTGGCAATACGCTTCTGGCGCTGTCGATTCTCAAGAACGCGATGCTGTTTGCGTGTTTTGCGCTGGTCAGCATGATGGCCGCCCGGATCATCCGCAATCCCGTTCTTGTCGTCATCGCCGTGTTCGGCATGCTGACCATTCCGCAGATCGTCTTCGAGGCGCAGCGGGACCTGACCCATACCGTGGCCGTCCTCTTTGCGGCCTGTCTTTTCGTCTATGCGCTGGTCACGACCTTGCAGCGGCCGACCGCTCCCCATTATGCGCTGACCGGTCTCGCCATCGGCATCGGCGTCATCGCGAAATACAATTTCGTCCTCTTGCCGGTCGCAGCCCTCGTCGCCGTTCTTCTGGATCCGGTTTTCCGGCGCCGCCTTTTCGATGTCCGCCTTGTCCTGACGGCGGTCGTCGCCCTTGCGATCGCCGCGCCGCACGGACTGTGGTTCCTCGATCATCTCCAGACGGCCACGGGCCGCACGCTCGACAAGTTGATGCAGGATGAGGATACCGGCCGTCTGGTTCAGATCGGCGAAGGCCTCCTGTCCCTGGTACAGGCGCTGGCCGCGTTTTCGGTCGCCACCATCCTTCTGTTTGCGGCGGTGTTCGGCCGGCAATGGCGCGCCGCCTGGCGTTTGCAGAGCTCCTGGTCGCGGCTGATCGGCCATATCTTCGCGGTGCTCGTCCTTGCGCTTGTCCTGCTGATCGTGGTCGGGGGCGCGTCACACATCAAGGCGCGGTGGCTGACGCCGTTCTTCTTCCTGCTGCCGGTCTATCTCGCGCTGAAGATCGATCTTCTGGACCAGCCGCTCGGGCCGGCGCCAAAACACTTTGGCCGCATCGCGATGTTCATCATGCTCGTGGTGCCGCTGGTGCTTTTCCTGCGTGTGCCCGCTGCGCGGCTGACGGGCGATTACAAGAAGATCAATGTGCCCTACCAGCCTGCGATCGAGGCGATCCTGTCGACGGGTCGGCATCGCCCGACCCTGATCGCGACGGTCGAGGAGCAGATGGCGGGCAATCTGAGACTGAACGCACCCGATATCCCGGTAACGATCCCGGGTTCGGAGACGTTTGAGCCGCCGATCACCTTCGATGCCGAGCATCCGCTGCTGATGGTCTGGCGCGACGACGGGAAAGCGGATGCGCCGCTCGATCCTGCATTGCGGGCCTGGCATGACGCCTATGTCCGCGCCGCCACCGGAAACGCGCCTGCCGGGCCGATCGCCGCGCAGGACATCGCGAGACCCTATTATTACGGCCGGCCGGGGGATCTCTACCATATCCGCTATGCCTGGGTATACCCGTCGGCGCCTTCAGGCAGCGCCGCCGATAGCCCGTAGGCCGGGGTCGCGTTTAACCTCGAGCCAGCAAAAAGCCGTCCGGGACGAGGTCGCGAACGGCTTTTGAAAAATGGTCGAGGCCATGACGACATGCGGCCTTGCGGCAGCCTGCCTGCAGCCCGACGGCATTATCTCGGTGCGAGCACCATCATCATCTGGCGGCCTTCGAGCTTGGGCTCGGCTTCCACCTTGGCAATGGTCGTGGTGTCTTCCTTGACCTGAAGCAGAAGCTTCATGCCGAGTTCCTGGTGCGCCATTTCACGGCCGCGGAACTTCAGCGTCACCTTGACCTTGTCGCCTTCTTCGAAGAAGCGGTTCATCGCGCGCATCTTCACCTCATAATCGTGAGTGTCGATGTTCGGACGCATCTTGATCTCCTTGATCTCGATGATCTTCTGCTTCTTGCGCGCTTCGGCGGCCTTCTTCTGGGTCGCGTACTTCATCTTGCCGAGATCGAGGATCTTGCACACCGGCGGTTCGGCGTTCGGCGAGATCTCCACGAGATCGAGGCCGGCTTCCTCTGCCATGCGAAGTGCCTGGTCGGTCGGCACGATGCCCTGGTTGCCGCCCTCGGCATCAATCAGCTGGATCCGGGGAACGCGGATCTCCTTGTTGGAACGGGGGCCGTCCTTGACCGGGGCATCAGTTTTGAAAGGTCTGCGAATGGTCGTACTCTCCTCGAGTTGTTGACGACGTCTTGATGGTGGACGAGGCAGGATCCGAAAGCGGCGCTGGCCGCGGGATTGCCTGGATCGTTTGAGGCGACGTCTTTACCACAGGTCGGAAAGAAAATCACCACCTGTCATGCGCCCGCAAAATCTGTTTTAGAAGAAATTCGGCCGCTTTCTGTTGATGCGTCGCCCCGGAAGGAACGGATATGTCGCTTACCCCCCAGCTTGTCCAGCCTCAGACCCTCGATGTCGGAAACGACGGCACCGCCCGGCGCATCGCCTACATCCTGCAGGGCGGCACCGACGCGACGAAGCCTACGCTCGTCTGGCTCGGCGGCTACCGCTCGGACATGAGCGGCACCAAGGCGGTGGAGATCGAGCGCCATGCCCGTGAAACCGGCTGCGCCTGCCTTCGGCTCGATTACTCCGGCCATGGCGCCTCGGGCGGCGCCTTCCGCGACGGCACCATCTCGCGCTGGCTCGAAGAAAGCCTCGCCGTGATCGACCACGCCGTCCACGGACCGATGATCCTCATCGGCTCGTCGATGGGCGCCTGGATTGCGCTTCGGGCCGTTCAGGTGCTGCGCGCGCGGGGGGAGGAGACGCGCATCGCCGGTCTCGTGCTTATTGCCCCGGCGCCGGATTTCACCGTCGATTTGATCGAGCCGAACCTGACGGAGGCAGAGCGGGCCTCGCTCGCAGAGCGCGGCTATTTCGAGGAGCCGACGCCATATGGGCCCGACGCCAATATCTATACTGCCGGCCTGATCGCAGACGGACGGGACAACGTCGTGCTGTCCGGCATGATCGAGACGGGATGCCCCATCCATATCCTCCAGGGCATGGCGGACCCCGATGTGCCCTTCTCCCATGCCCTGAAGCTGATGGAGCACCTGCCGGCCGATGACGTCGTGATGACGCTCATCGGTGACGGCGATCATCGCCTTTCCCGACCGGAGGACATCGAGCGCATCCTCGCTGCCATTGATGGGGTGATGGCGACGGCGTGACCGGTCCGGCGACGGCCCGCCGGACGAATGCATGTCGCCCGAAACTGTGCAGTGGTTTCGGGAAGCGACATGCATCCCGACAAGACCGTAAAGCGCGTTGCGTGAATCCTTTTTCACGCAACGCGCTTTAGGCGCGCAAAGCCTCGCGCGTTCCGGCAGCGGCACGTTCGTTGACCAGCGTGGCAAGCTTGCGGGCATGCGACAGGCAGGCCGGTTGCTGGTCCATGAACCGGCCGGAATCGATCTCCATGATCAGCGTCGTGTCGGGCAGGAAGGTCAGCTCGGAGAAGATCTCGTCCCAGGCAATGTCGCCCCAGCCAATCGGCAGGTGCAGATCGCCGATGCCGAGCGCGGTCGCCTCCGCCGTGTGGTAGAAGGTCTTCTTCGTATAGGGCAGGCCGAAACTGTCATGCACGTGCAGATGGCCGGCGACCGGCGCCATGGCACGGAGCTCCTCGCGGAAATCGAGCCCCTTGAAGGTCGATTCGATATAGGCGTGCGAGAAGTCGATCAGTGCCACGACATTGTCGGAGCCGATTGCCCGCACCGTTTCGGCCACCTGGCGCGGCGTCTGGCGATATTGGCCGCTTTCCGTTGTGAAGATGTTCTCAAGCACGATGCGGACACCATAGCCGCGAGCGACCTCGCCCATTTCGGCCAGCGCATCGCGTTCCATCCGATCAAGATTCGCCCCGGTCTCGTCGGGCCCAAGAAGGGCTGCGCCCGAATGGTGCACGAGGATGCCGGCTCCGAGCCGGTCGCAAAGCTCCAGCATCGCCCGGACGACTTTCTTCTGCAGGTGCAGATGCTCGCGATCCATGAAATTGGAAACGATTTGCCCGTGCAGCGAGAGTTTGTGGAAATCATACGGTCGCACGATCTCGGCAACCCTGCGGGTCCGGTCCTCGATGATCCGGCCGCCGGCGATGATCTCTTCACCGTAGATGCCGATCTCGCAGGCGTTGGCGCCGGTTTCGGCGATCTCGCGCAGCGAGGCGTCGAGAACCGACAGGTCCCCCTTGCCGGTCCGGTTGCAGAAGCCGACGGCGGAAATGATGTCCTTCATGGCGGAGCCTTTCTCTGTGTCCTGAAGAGGTTTGCTCGCGGGCACGCCCGCTGAGGATGTCGATGATCTGTCGTTCAAACAGCTTCCGTGGCTCTCAGCCCGGTCTCCTGCTCGTTCACGCGGTCATTCTCCGGGCCGAGCCCAAGGCGCCCTGCCGAATGCGTCACGTCGAGCCGCTTGCCGGTCTCGCGGTGAAAGACGTGCAGTTGCGCCGGCGGCAGGGCAAGGCCGATCAGGTCGCCGGGCGCCAGACGAATATCAGGCGGGATGGCGGCCGCAAAGATCCGGCTGCCGAAGGCGACGTGCACGATCCGTCCCGAGCCGAGCTCCTCGACGAAGTCGACGCGGGCCGGTTGACCCTGTCCGGCCGGCAGCACGCGGCATTCTTCCGGGCGGATGCCGAGCGTCACCTGGCGACCGCCAAGCGCGGCCGCAATGGCCGGGGGCACCGGGATCGCCAGGTGCTCGTGACGGGCAACGGCGTCAGCGGCATCGATGCTGCAGTCGATGAGATTCATGGGCGGCGCGCCGATGAACGAGGCGACGAAGGTGCTCGCCGGACGATGATAGATGTCGAGCGGCTGGCCGACCTGCTCCACATGGCCCTTGTTCATGACGACGAGCTTGTCGGCCAGTGTCATCGCCTCCACCTGATCATGGGTCACGAAGACGGAGGTGGCCGACAGCCGCTGATGCAGCTTGCGGATCTCGGCGCGCATCGTGACGCGCAGCGTCGCGTCGAGGTTCGACAGCGGTTCGTCGAACAGGAAGACGCCGGGCTCGCGGATGATGGCGCGCGCCATGGCGACGCGCTGACGCTGCCCGCCCGAAAGGGCGGCCGGCTTGCGTGCGAGATAGTCACCAAGACCCACGATTCGCGCCGTTTCCGCAATGCGTGGCCGGCGCTCGGCTTTGGGCACGCCGGCCACTTTGAGGGCATAGCCGATGTTGTCGGCCACCGTCATGTGGGGGTAGAGCGCATAGTTCTGAAACACCATGGCGCAGCCCCGCTCGCGCGGCTCGAGCTTGTTGACGACGCGGCCGTTGATCTCGATTTCGCCGCCTGTGATGTCCTCGAGGCCGGCAATCATGCGCAGCAGCGTGGACTTGCCGCAGCCGGAAGGGCCGAGGATAACGACAAATTCGCCCGAGGCGAAGGCAAGGTCGATGCCGTGAAGCGTCGCGGTCTTGCCGTAGGATTTGCGGACGGCCCGAATGGTGATGTCAGCCATGGGTGAAGCCTTTCTGTGGGTGCCGCTTTGAAGTGGCCGTTTGCCGGATAAAGGATCATTTCTCGCTGGAGACGAGACCGCGGACGAACCAGCGCTGGAGGACGGCGACGACGAGAAGCGGCGGCAGCATGATGATGAGGGCGCCGGCCAAGGTGACGTTCCAGTCCGGCAGGGCATTTTCGTGCGGCACCAGCGAACTCAGCGACATCATGGTCGTCTTGTAGGCGGGATCGGTGATCATCAGCAGCGGCCAGAGATACTGGTTCCAGCCATAGACGAACATGATGGTGGTGAGGGCGAGCATGTTTGTGCGCGAGAGCGGGAGCAGCATGTCGATGAAGAAGCGGGCGGGACCTGATCCGTCCATGCGCGCGGCTTCGGCCAGTTCGTCCGGAAGCGTGAGGAAGAACTGGCGATAGAGAAAAGTCCCGGTAGCCGTCGCCACCAGTGGCAGCGTCAGCCCGGCGTAGGAATTGAGCAGGTTCCACTCGACCGACACGGTGATGCCGGTCGCCCAGGCGATCGCCAGGCGGATCGGCTCGAACAGATCCGCGGCCACCGCATAGGTCGGGACGACGCGGACCTCGAGCGGAAGCATCAGCGTGATGAAGACGATCCAGAAGAAGACGTGCTTGAGCGGCGTGCGGAAAAAAACGATCGAGAAGGCGGTGAGCGCCGACAGCGCAACCTTGCCGATGGTAACGAGGCTCGCCATGACGAAGCTGTTCAGCATGGCTGTGCCGAGGTCCGCCCGCGTCCAGGCGGCCGTCATGTTGGCGATCAACTGGTTCTGCGGCAGGAAGTTGAAGGGCACGGCATTGACCTGCTGCATCGTCTGGCTGGCTGCGGCCACGATCACGGCGAAGGGGCCGATCAAGAGGAGGAAGCCGAGGGCCATGAGACCGTAGGTGAAGGCGTCGGCATAGGGTGTGCGCTGGATCACGGCCGCCTCACTTGTAGTGTACGCGCCGCTCGATGAAGCGGAACTGGATGAAGGTGAAGATCATGATGAGGCCGATGAGAACGATGCTCTGCGCAGAAGCGCCGGAATAGTTGAGGCCGCGAAAGGCTTCCTCGACGATGCGATAGACCATGACGTCGGTACCATGATTGGGACCGCCATCCGTGGTGCGGGCGACAATGCCGTAGGTGTCTGCCCCCACGAAACCCTCGGTCATCATGACGACGGAAAGGAAGAAAAGGGTTGGCGCAAGCAGCGGGATCTGGATGTCGATCGCCCGGCGGATCGGCCCCGAACCATCCATGGCGGCGGCTTCTGTGAGTGACGTCGGCACCGATTGCAGCCCGGCCAGCAGGAAGATGAAGGTGTAGCCGGCCCATTTCCAGGCAAAGACGACAATGACGAGGATCAGCGCATGGCTGCCATATCTCGCCGGATTCCAAAAGTCGGGAAAGACGGAATTGACAGAGGCCATCAACCCGCGCTCCGGCGACAGGATGAAGCGGAAGGCCAAGCCCGCAGCCGGACCCGCAATCGCATAGGGAAGGATATAGAGAAAGCGGACGGCCCCCGAGCCGGGCAACTGCCGATCGACCGCCAGCGCCAGCACAAGGCCGATGAAGATCGTGCTGAGCGTGCCGGCGAGGGCGAAGGTAAGACTGACAAGAACCGAATTCCAATAGAGCGGGTCGGCAAAGACCTCACGGAAATTGGCGAGGCCGACAAACTCGGCAGAGCCGCCGAACGGGGGCTCCAGCGTGAAGGCCCAGCGGACTACCGCAACGGCTGGCCAGTAGAAGAACAGCACGATGAGGGCAAGCTGCGGCAGGGCAAAGGCGGTCGGCAGCCACCAGCTTCGAAAGACGGCGCGTTTGTCCATGAGAGGAGTTCCGGCAGTTGGCATGAGGCTGAGAAGCCTGCCGCAACGGAGCGGCAGGCTCGACGATGGCAGCGGGTTAGTTCAACGTCTGTCCGGAATAGGTCTTTTCGAAGCGGCGCAGGACCGCATTGCTGCGCTCGGCGGCCTGGTCGAGAGCGGTCTGCACGTCGGCATTCTGCATGAAGATCGCTTCCAGCGCGGTGCCGACTTCCTTGCGGATCTGCGTGAAACCGCCGAGGCGGATACCGCGGGTGTTCTCCGAGGTCGGCGTGTAGGTCAGGCTGGCAATCGCCAGTTCACGTCCCTTGTAGGGCGCCTTGTCATAGAAGCCGTTGGCCTTCATCGCGTCGAAACCTGTCTTGGTGACGGGGATATAGCCGGTGACGGTGGACCACCATTGCGCCATCTCCGGCGTGCCGAGATAGGCGAGAAAGGCCGCCGCGCCCTTGTACTGCGCCTGCGGAAGCCCAGCCATGACCCAGAGTGACGCGCCGCCAACCAGAGAATTCTGCCGCTCGGTGCCGTTCCAGACGGGCAGCATGGCAACCTCCCACTTCACGCCCTGCGGGAGCGTCCTGCCGATCGTGCCGTGATCGGCGATCGAGGTCTGGATCATCTGGCAGGTCTGCGAGGTGAAGGCGGGAACCACGTCCATGCCGAGCTGCTTGGTCTTGATCACCACCAGCTTTTCGTCGGCCAGTCTCTTCAGGAATTTGACCTGATCGACGAACCGCGTCTTGTTGAAGACGACTTCGGCGTCGAGACCCTTGTAGCCATTGGCCTGTGTGGCGATCGGCTGATTATGGATGGCCGAAAACTGCTCCATGGTCGCCCAGGTGTCGAAGTTCATGCCCATCGGGCAATCATAGCCGGCAGCCTTCAGCTTGCGTGCGGCCTCTTCGACCTGCTCCCATGTATCCGGCTTGAAGTCGATGCCGGCCTTCTGGAAGGCGTCGACATTGTAATAGAACATGGCTGTGGAGGAGTTGAAGGGGAAGGAGTTCAGCTCGCCCGATGCCGTTGCGTAGTAATTGGCGATGCCGCTGAAATAGTTGTCCCAGTCGATCTTGTAGCCATTGTCGGCCATGAGCGTCTTGGCCGGAACGAAGGCCTTGGACAGCATCAGATCCAGCGTGCCGGCATCGTAGATCTGGGTGATGGCCGGCTGCTTCTTGGCGCGATAGGCGGCAATCGTGTTCTGCAGCGTTGCGTCATAAGCGTTCTGCGACGTGCAGACGACCTCGAAGTCACCCTGCGACTGGTTGAATTTCGAGCAGGCCTCCTGAACACGATCGCTGAGATCGCCCGTCAGGCCGTACCAGAACTCGAACCTGGTCTTTTCCGCGTGAGCCGAGGTGGCCGACAAGGTGGTGGCGGTGAGCGTCGTGGCCGCCAGAAGGCCGGTCAGGACGAAGGGGAAAACGGAGGGTTTCATCGCTTGTGCCTCTTGCAGGGACGTGAAGGCCTATCCGGGTCGCTGCCTCGGATAAATCCACGCCGCTGCTAGCAGCCGGCCATGACACGCAGGCGTCGTTTCCTTTACGGAATGATGACGGTTGGAATGCTGCGCTGCAGCGTGACGGAGGCGTTCTGCTGTCCGGAAAAAGCTTCAGGGCGCGTTAACCTCCCGCGGTGAGACAAGTCCCATCCAATTAAATGTGATATTTCAATGGCTTGCATCGGGTGGTGCGAATTTGTCTCCCATTTTAACCATATGAATCGATCCTCGAATCTTCAGATTGACGCAAGGGGAAGGAGCCTGTTAACTTTCTGTTAACGATTAGAGCGGTGCGCGCAGCCTAGAAGACGCGAAGCCGGCGTTGTTGTCAGAATTCAGCGGGGACACGGACGTCGCATGCTTTGCGGCGAAAGCCTCCCTGCGCCATAGGGGATGTGCATGGCACAGATGACGGGGCTCAAGGGAATGGTCGTCGCGCTGGCGAGCCTTCTCGTTTCGGCAGGCGCGGCCGTACCGGCGCTCTCTGCGACCGCATTGTCCATGCAGACAGGCGCGATCACCTCCCAGCCCATCGGTCATTATGAATTCTGCAAGACGCACGCTGACGAGTGCGACATCCGCACCCGCTCGACGCCCGCACCGCGGGTGACGGCCTATGGCTGGTCCGTGATCCGCGCCGTCAATGCCGACACCAATCACGAGATCACGCCGATGACGGATCTCGAGCTCTACGGCCAGGACGAGGTCTGGGCCTATCCGGAAACCGCCGGCGACTGCGAGGACTATGTTCTCCTCAAGCGCAAGCGTCTCATGGAAAAGGGCTTCTCTCCGGCAGACGTCCTGATCACGGTCGTTCGCAAGCCCGACGGCGAAGGCCACGCTGTCCTGACCGTACGCACCGCGCAGGGTGACTTCATCCTCGACAATCTCGACGACACCGTGAAGCTGTGGACCAAGACGCCCTATCGTTTCCTCAAGCGCCAGGCATCGTTCAACACCGGCCGCTGGGTCACGATCGAAAACGGCGCCGAAATCGTCGTCGGTTCTGTCGGGCGATGACGATCGGATCTGATCGTCGCATGTCACGAGGCGCCTAAGGGCGCCTCGCCGCTTCGACAGACGGTCAGCTGTTTCCGATCAGAATGCCGGCACCCAGAACCAGCCCGCCGCCCAGCACCACCTGGAAGGCTGCGCGCAGGAACGACGTTTCCATAAAACGGTTCTGGATGAAGGCGATGGCCCAGAGTTCGATGAAGACCACGGCGACGGCCAGTGTGGTCGCAGTCCAGAAATCGGGGATCAGATAGGGCAGAGCATGTCCGAGGCCGCCAACGGCGGTCATGATGCCGCAGGCAAGGCCGCGCTTCAGCGGCGAGCCGCGCCCGGAGATCTTGCCGTCGTCATGCGCGGCTTCGGTAAAGCCCATCGAGATGCCTGCGCCGACAGAGGCCGAAAGACCGACAAGGAAGGTCTGCCACGTGTCCTGCGTCGCAAAGGCCGCGGCGAAGATCGGCGCCAATGTGGAGACCGATCCATCCATGAGACCAGCAAGGCCCGGCTGCACGTAGGTCAGCACGAATTGCCGCCGCGCCGTTTCGTCTTCCGAAGCCTTGACGTCGTCGGGGGTGTGGCGCGCGCCGAGCATGCGGGCGATATCCTCGTGGCCTTCTTCGGCCAGAGCGAGGTCGCCCAGCAGCTTGCGCGTGTCCGCGTCACTGGTGCGCTTGGCTGCGGCGTAGTAGAAATTCTGCGTCTGCCGCTCCATCGTCTCGGCTTCCTGCCGCATCTGATCGAGTGTCAGATTGCGCTGCAACCAGTCGGGCTTCTGGCGAATGAAGCCGCTGACATGCTCCCGGCGAAGGAGAGGGATCCGCTCGCCGAAGCGGCGGCGATGCATGTCGATCAGCATGTTGCGATGTGTCTGTTCGATGGTGGCCATGTCCTCGAACACCTTGGCGGAAGCCGGGTAGGCGGTCCGCAGATGATCGGCATAGGCGAGATAGATCCGGGCGTCGTCCTCCTCGGACGAAATCGCAAGCGCCAGGATTTCCTGTTCACTCAGGCTGTCAAAGGCGCGGCGGGAGCGGGAGAAGAAGGTCGTCAGCATGGTCGGTCCTGAATTAGAATAATTCTAAACTAGACGCTTGTACGCGAAGATCAAGCACGAATGCGGTCGGGGTGCTCGATGTTCTCGTGGTCCTGTGCGTCCGTAGGGAGACGGCCAAAGTGCAGGCCTCCTCCGGCAGCCGTCGGAGGCCGGATCGACGTCGCAGGACGATCGCGGAAGGGTCGGACCGATGATCGACCATGACCTTGCCTGGGCGATCTTCCGCCGTAGGGGAACAAAACCACACGCGCTACGTTCATTCTCGGCAATTCGATATTATTGAACCCACGGAGAATGAAAATGGACGTTAACGGCGTAGGCTGGCTCGCAGCAATCATCATCGGCGGTTTTGCCGGCTGGCTCGCAGAACAGTTCATGAAGTCCAATATGGGCGTGTTCATGAACATCATCCTCGGCATCATCGGCGCCGTCGTGCTCAACGCCATCCTGGCCGCAATCGGCGTGTCGCTTGGCGCTGGCTGGATCGCCTATCTGATCACGGGCTTCATCGGTGCCTGCATCCTGATTGCCATTGGTCGCATGGTACGTCGCTAAGAAGCGTCATCGAACCGAAACGCAGAAGACCGCGACCACCGAAGCCGGGAGATGAACATGCTGACATTCGCTGCTGAAGGCAATGGTCAGGGCAGGCTCGAGATCAACGGGCAGACCGCGCCCGTGACCTACGAACTGATTGTCGCCCGGGAAGAGGATGAATCGCGTCAGGTGCGCATCAAGCTCAGTGCGCCACGTGATTGGCTGCTGAACCAGGGCTTCAAGGGCGAAGCTACTCTCGTCCGTGCCAATGGCGACCGCATTCCCGTTCGCCGCGACGGCGAGCTGGATGTTGGGGACGCTATGTCGGTCACGCTCGAAGGCTACGACGACACGCGAAGTGACGCTTCGGATGTGGCGCAAGCCTATCCGGAACTGAAGCACTGATCGACCGGATGGTTGAAACAGAAAGGGCGCCGCTCATTACGGCGCCCTTTCTCATGTTCTGACCTAATCCATCTCATGGATCAGGCCTGATTCACGTCTCAAGCCTGCACGCTGTCAGTCCTTGGCGCGCTCGACATAGGAATTGTCTTCGGTCGCGATGACAACGCGGGTGTTTGCGACGATATGCGGGGGAACGAGCGTGCGCACGCCGTTCGACAGGATTGCCGGCTTATAGGACGACGAAGCCGTCTGGCCCTTGGTGACCGGCTCGGTCTCCACGATCTCCAGCGTCACATGACGCGGCAGCTGGATCGCGATGGCCAGGCCTTCGTGGATCGACAGCGTGACGGTCATGCCGTCCTGCAGGAAGACCTTCTGGTCGCCGATGTCTTCCGCGGTCATCACCACCTGGTCGTAGGTGGCCGGGTTCATGAAATGGAAGCCTTCGCCATCTTCGTAGAGGAAGGTGTGATCGCTGTCCTCGACATAGGCGCGCTCGACCTGTTCGGTCGTGCGGTAGCGCTCGGAAACCTTCACGCCGTCGGAGATCCGGCGCATGTCCACCTGCGTGACCGGCGTACCCTTGCCGGGGTGGAAGTTGGCGGCCGTGAGAACGACATAAAGCTTGCCGTCGACGTCGAGCACATTGCCCTTGCGAACGGAGGAGGCGATCACCTTGACCATAAGTCTTCCTTGTAACTGATAAAGATGCATCGTAGAGCGTGGGCGTCTGCCCATCTGCGATGCGGGTAAACCGGATTTGGGCCGCACCTAGCGCATATCCGGGCAAATAGCCAGTGCAGGCCGCGCGCAGGGCGAAGGAATGCCGGAAGAGGAAGGGCAGTGCGCACCTCGACGATGCCCATCATGAACCGCAGACGGACCCCTCGATGACACCAGTCGCAGCCTCTCCCTGGTGGACGCCTCATGTTCACGCTGACCGCCGGCCGTTTCTGCTTGCCCGCAACCGGATCAAGGCGGCGCTGCGCGACTATCTTGCGCGCGAGGACTTCATCGAAGTGGAGACGGCGGCCCTTCAAGTCTCGCCCGGAAACGAGGCGCATCTTCATGCTTTCGAGACCGCCGCGATCGATCCGGCCGGGACGCGCACGCCGCTCTACCTCCACACCTCGCCCGAGTTTGCCTGCAAGAAATTGCTGGCTGCCGGCGAACGGCGGATCGCGTGCTTCGCGCCTGTGTACCGCAACCGGGAACGGGGCCCGCTGCACCATCCCGAGTTCACCATGCTCGAATGGTACCGGACCGGCGAGACCTATAAGGCGCTGATGACGGACGGCCATGAAATGCTGATGCGCGCGGCAGAGGCGGCAGGAACGCGAATGCTCGGCCATCGCGGCCGTTTCTGCGACCCGGCGCTCGAGCCCGAGCGTCTGACGCTGGCCGAAGCCTTCGACCGCTCTGCCGGCATCGACCTCCTCGCAACCATCGGGCCGCAAGGCGAGCCTGATCGGGATGCCCTGGCTGCCGCCGTTATCGGTGCCGGGATCCGGATTGCAGAGGACGACAGCTGGTCAGATCTCTTCAGCCGGGTTCTCGTCGAGAAGATCGAGCCGCATCTGGGCATCGGTCGCGCCACCATCCTGATGGAATATCCGATCACCGAGGCGGCTCTTGCCCGCCCGTCGGCGGACGATCCGCGCGTTGCGGAGCGGTTCGAGCTTTACGCCTGCGGCGTCGAACTTGCCAATGCCTTTGGCGAACTGACCGATGCCGGCGAACAGAGACGGCGGTTCGAGCAGGAAATGAAGGAAAAGAGCCGCCTCTATGGCGAGCGCTATCCGATCGACGAGGATTTTCTTGCAGCGCTTGCGGTCATGCCCGAGGCAAGTGGCAGCGCGCTGGGGTTCGACCGTCTGGTCATGCTGGCAACTGACGCCGCGCGGATCGACCAGGTGCTCTGGGCGCCGGTCGTGGAGACGGGAGCAGACCGGTGAATGTTCCTTTCAAGAGCTTGCCGCTGAAGACCGTGGCGCAGCTGCGCGGCGCCGGGCTCGTGGGGCCCCATGCCGGCGATCTCGACGCCGTTGCGCGTCGCTATGCCGTGGGCATCACGCCCGAAATGGCCGCGCTGATTGATCCCGCCGATCCGCGCGACCCGATCGCGTTGCAGTTCGTTCCCGACATCGCCGAACTCGACCACCGGCCGGAAGAGCGCGCGGACCCGATCGGCGATGCCGCGCACAGTCCTGTCGAAGGCATCGTCCATCGCTATCCCGATCGCGTGCTGTTGAAGGCTGTGCATGTGTGTCCGGTCTATTGCCGCTTCTGCTTTCGCCGCGAGATGGTCGGCCCCGAGGGGCTGGGAACGCTTGCCGCGGACGCACTGGACGCCGCGATCGCCTATATCGCCGAGCACCGGGAAATCTGGGAGGTCATTCTGACAGGCGGCGATCCGCTGGTGCTGTCACCGCGCAGGCTCGCCGATATCCTGGGACGGCTGGCGGAAATCGATCATGTGAAGATCGTCCGGCTTCACAGCCGCGTTCCAGCGGTCGATCCCGCACGGATCGATGCCGCGCTAATTGCTGCGCTCAAGGGAAGCGGCAAGACGGTGTATGTCGCGCTGCATGCCAACCATCCCCGCGAACTCACGCAGCAGGCGCGTGATGCCTGCGCCCGGCTTGTGGATGCCGGCATCGTCATGGTCAGCCAGACGGTGCTGTTGAAGGGTATCAATGACGATGTCGAAACGCTGTCGGCCCTGATGCGGGCTTTCGTGGAGACACGCATCAAGCCCTATTACCTGCACCATCCGGATCTCGCGCCGGGAACCGCGCACTTCCGCCTGTCGGTGGAGGAGGGGCAGGCGTTGGTCGCAGCCCTTCGCGGCTCGATCTCGGGGTTGTGCCAGCCGGTCTACGTGCTCGACATTCCCGGCGGCCACGGCAAGGCGGTTATCGCATCCCCGAGCATCGTGCGGACTGACGCTGGCCACAGGGTCGAGGACTTTCGCGGCGGCCTTCACGATTACCCGCCTCGCTGACAGAAAAGAGCCGGCACCTCCCGGCGCCGGCTCCTTTTGTTTTCAGGATGTGACAGACAAAGCCGCTTATTGTTCCTTGATCGGTGCGATCGAGATTTCCACGCGCCGGTTCTGGGCGCGACCGGCTTCGCTCGAATTGGACGCGACCGGGCGCTCGGCCCCGTAGCCCATCGCCGACATGCGGCGCTGGTCCACGCCCTGCGACGCGAGATAGTTGGCGACCGACGCGGCGCGGCGTTCCGAAAGGCCCTGGTTGTAGCCGGCGCTGCCGGTGGAGTCCGTGTGGCCATCGACGTCGACCAGCGTCTTGTTGAACTTGCGCAGCACGATCGCGACCGAATTCAACGTGGCATAGAAGCCCGGCATGACCTGATCCTGATCGGTCGCAAACGTGATGTTCGACGGCATGTTGAGGATGATTCGATCGCCCTGGCGGGTGACGGAAACGCCGGTGCCCTGAAGCTGGGCGCGCAGCTCGCTTTCCTGGCTATCCATGTAGTTGCCGATGAGGCCGCCGCCGAGCGCGCCGATCCCGGCGCCGACGAGCGCGGAGTCGCGCCGACCGCGTGCGCTGCCGCCGACGAGAAGTCCGGTTGCAGCCCCCAGCCCCGCGCCGATCAGCGCGCCGCCAGCCGTGTTCGACATCTTCTGTTCGCCCGTATACGGGTCGGTCGTCGTGCAGCCGGAAAGATAGATGGCCGAGACGGCCATGATGGCGATTTTCTTCATCATCGAATCAAGTGTCCCCAAAATTGCTCCCTGTTTCTCATAGCATGGATTGCGGCCTTATGATGGAGACCGGGTCGCCGCCGGAACGACAGGCGTGTCCGACGAGAGCAGGGATTTGTAAAAGAAGGTCGACCCGCAGAAGCTGCCATCGGGAAAACAGGCGTAGTCCGGAATGACGCCGGCTTGCCTCCAGCCGAGCCGCGCATAGATCGCCTCTGCCGGACTGCCCGTCGCGGTGTCCAGCACGAGCAGATGCCGTCCGAGCGCCAGCGCGTGCTCCTCTGCCGCTGCCATCAGGGAGCGCGCGAGACCTCGGCCGCGCCCGCGCCGATGGACAAGAAGCTTCTTCAGGTCCGCCCGATGCGGCTGGTTGGGTGGCAGGGCGACTCCGAGCTGGACTGTGCCGACAATCTCGCCGTCGTGCTCCGCAACGAGCAGCACGACCTGCCCGACCGCCACGGCCTCAGCGACGCCGCTCCAATAGATGGCTGCGTCCGCATCGCCGAACGGCGAGAGGAAGCCGACCGACGCTCCATCGGCAACGCAGTCGACCAGGATCGCGGACAAAGCGGGAATGGCGGCGCGGGCTTCCTCGCCGCTCAGGCGGCGGATCGGCTGTCGGATGCCGGCTGGTTCTGCAGACTGGGAAGTGGCGATGGGTATGGTCATGGGCATGGTCATGGGCGTGCCTTGCTGGGACGCGGCTGGCCGCGATGAAGGATGACGGCATAGCGGGCCGACTGTTCGTGAGGGTTCCAGAAGACGATCATCTCGCTCAACCGCATGAACAGGCAGTCGCCGGTTTGGAGGTCGTAGGTTGCGTCGCCGGCCGTCATCATCATGCGCCCGTCGAGCATCCAGAGATACTGGGTCGTGCCGCTGTCGAACGCCTGGGGCTCGAACACCACTCGGCCGCCGGGCGGAAAGGTGACGTCGACGAGATCGACCGGTGAACCCATGGCGTCCGGCGAGACCGCCCGCCGGACATAACCCGTCTGCGGATCGCGCCAGACGTGCTGCTCCTGCGCCCTGCGCAGAGGGGTCGGCTCGGGGACGTCTTCTGAGAAAAAGCGCGAGAGGGTCGTGCCCAGCGCGTGGCAGAGGTTTGCCAGAAGTTGGGCGGTCGGATTGGCTTCACCGCGCTCGATGCGCGATATCATGGCGCGGCTGACGCCCGACCGCTCGGCAAGGGTGTCGAGCGTGGTCGCGTGAGCGCGACGCAGTGCGCGCAGTCGGCCTGCAATCGCCAGATCCGAGGGTCCCATTGTATTTTCCATCATAAGAGAATTATTGGCTTTCATGATGGAGTCAAGACGGCGCAAGCCGACGGATTTATGGTATCCGAATGCTGAAACGCCTGCATTTCCCGCTTTGCGCCCGTCGGGAGCGCTGCTATATGCGGGCGCATGAGCACACCATCCTCCAAGACGCCGCTGGATCATATCCGCAATTTCTCCATCGTCGCCCATATCGACCACGGCAAGTCGACGCTTGCCGACCGGCTGATACAGTCGACGGGTGGCCTTGCCGAGCGCGACATGTCCGAGCAGGTGCTGGACTCGATGGACATCGAGCGTGAGCGCGGCATCACCATCAAGGCCCAGACAGTGCGTCTGCACTACAAGGCCAACAATGGCGAAACCTACATCCTGAACCTCATCGACACCCCCGGCCATGTCGACTTCGCCTATGAAGTCTCCCGCTCGCTGTCGGCCTGCGAGGGTTCGTTGCTCGTGGTCGATGCAAGCCAGGGTGTCGAGGCGCAGACGCTCGCGAACGTCTACCAGGCGATCGACAACAACCACGAGATCGTCACGGTTCTCAACAAGATCGACCTGCCGGCCGCCGAGCCCGACCGCATCCGCGAGCAGATCGAAGAGGTTATCGGCATCGATGCGAGCCAGGCCGTCCTGATTTCGGCGAAGACGGGCCTCGGTATTCCCGACGTGCTTGAGGCCATCGTGCACCAATTGCCGGCACCCAAGAGCCCGGGCGGCGAAAAGGCACCCCTGAAGGCGCTGCTGGTCGACAGTTGGTACGACACCTATCTCGGCGTCATGGTTCTCGTCCGCGTCATCGACGGCGTGCTCTCCAAGGGGCAGACGATCCGCATGATGGGCACGGACGCCAAGTACCAGGTGGAACGCGTTGGTGTGCTCACGCCGAAGATGCTGGCGGTCGACAGTCTCGGACCGGGTGAGATCGGCTTCTTCACCGGCTCCATCAAGGAAGTGGCCGATACCCGCGTCGGTGACACCATTACCGAGGACAAGAAGCCGACTGCCGAGGCGCTCCCGGGCTTCAAGCCGGCGCAGCCGGTCGTGTTCTGCGGCCTCTTCCCCGTCGACGCTGCCGATTTCGAGGATCTGCGCTCTGCTATGGGCAAGCTGCGTCTCAACGATGCATCCTTCTCGTTCGAAATGGAAAGTTCGGCAGCGCTCGGCTTCGGCTTCCGCTGCGGCTTCCTCGGCCTGTTGCATCTCGAGATCATTCAGGAACGCCTCGAGCGGGAGTTCGACCTCGACCTGATCGCGACGGCGCCGTCGGTGGTCTATAGGCTGACCATGACAGACGGTTCGGAGCGCGAGCTCCACAACCCCGCCGACATGCCGGACCCGGTGCGGATCGCGGAAATCCAGGAACCCTGGATCAAGGCGACGATTCTTACGCCGGACGATTATCTCGGCGGCATTCTGAAGCTCTGCCAGGATCGCCGCGGCGTTCAGACCGAACTGACCTATGTCGGCAAGCGCGCCATGCTTACCTACGAGCTGCCGCTGAACGAAGTCGTGTTCGACTTCTACGACCGCCTGAAGTCCATTTCCAAGGGTTACGCCTCCTTCGACTATCATCTCGACGGCTACCGCGAGGGCAACCTCGTGAAAATGTCGATCATGGTCAATGGTGAGCCGGTCGATGCCCTGTCGATGCTGGTCCACCGCTCGGCTGCGGAGAAGCGCGGGCGCGACATGTGCGAGAAGCTGAAGGACCTGATCCCGCGACACATGTTCAAGATCCCGATCCAGGCGGCCATCGGCGGCAACGTCATCGCCCGCGAGACGATCTCGGCCATGCGCAAGGACGTGACGGCGAAGTGCTATGGCGGCGACGCCAGCCGCAAGCGCAAGCTGCTCGACAAGCAGAAGGCCGGCAAGAAGCGCATGCGGCAGTTCGGCAAGGTCGATATCCCACAGGAAGCCTTCATCGCCGCGTTGAAGATGAGCGACGAATAAGCGAGTCCCGCGCCATCTTCATCGATGTCAGGTATTCATGTTCTGGCATCGATGTGCTGGTGGGCGACGCTATGTCATTTGTTACAGTGCATTCCCGTCCTGCCGCTTTTGTTGTAGGTTTTTGCTGACGGACAAAAGCGCCCGCTTTTGGCCGAAGGGAGGGACATGACATGCACACGTTCAAGATCCTGAAAGCCGCCGGTGGTCAGTTTCGGGCCCAGTTTCTCTATAATGCTGAAGTGATGGTCTGGTCGGAGAACTATGCTTCGAAAGTCAGCGCCAGGAATTGCATCGACTCTATCAAGACGAATGCGCCGGGCGCATCCACCATCGATCTGACCAAGGACGAAACCGGATCCGGTTATCGGTTCGAGATCGTCGAGAACAAGGGCGGACAACACTTTGTCCGCTTCAGGGCGGCAAACGGCGAGCCTCTGGTCCAGTCGGAGGCCTATGCCGCGAAGGCCAGTGCCAAGACCTGCATCGAATCCATCAAGAAGAACGCGCCTGGCGCGCCGGTTGTGGATGAAACCGTAACAGCGTGACCGCGTTCGACGCGTCTTACTTCTTCCGGGCGTAGGGTCTCGTTCTCTCGCCCGGAGGCGGTGTGCGGACGCGCAGCCCGCCCGATATCTCGAGTTGATGGCAGCCTATACGGTGGCGGTCACAGAGATTGCAGCGGGTGTCCGCTTAGGAAACGGGAGCGTTTGCCGCCAAATCAAAACAGTGTCGGACGCGATTAAGGTCGCGCTCGACCTCCTGTTTGAAAAATTCGGATGATCATGCCGTTGTTTCCCTCGCTTGGTAGGCGGCGATGAGCCCAGGGAAAGCATCCATCGGCGGGAAGCGCTCGAAGCTGTGGGCGGCGCCCGTTCCGGCAAAGGCCAGCTTCTCGCAGGTATAGGTCTCGATGAAGGGACGATACCAGCTGAGGTCGTCCAGCATGGTCGCCCGAACATTGACCATGTCCGGCAGACTCTCGATCCGCGTGAACATCCAGCTCAGGCAGTGCGGACAGGCGAAATGGTGCAGCATATCGCCATGAAGACCGCCGATGACAGGTTCGCCCTCGGGAACGGAAAAGCCATGAGCAGGAATGGCGACGCTGAGCGAATAGGGCCCGGCGGTCATCTTCTGGCATCCCGTGCAATGGCATGCCATCGTCACGATCGGCTCTGCCGTGATGCGCAGACGGACCTTCCCGCAGCGACAAGCGCCCGTCAGGGGAAGATGCGGCAGGTTGCGCGTCATTTGCAGTCCTTTTTCGGTCGGATCAATCGTGCTTGCAGGGCCAGTTTGTCGGGGGCGTCAGTCCGGGGGGAAGTTTGGTCTTCGCATCGCCGCAGGCCAAGGCAACCTGCTCCTGCTTCAGGCCGGTTGCCGCGGAGAGATCCAGCCCTTCGATGCGCGTCAGGTAGAGAAACGCCTCGTCGAAGGCGATTGGACCCTTGAAGGTCGCACCTGTCAGCTTGGCCCGGGCAAGATTGGCAAGCGAGAACCGGGTACCGGTAATGTTTGATTTCGCGAAATTGACACGCGACAGTTCGGCCTTGCTGAAATCGGCTCCGGTCAGGTTCGCCTCCGTCAGGTTGGTCCGTTGCAACTCTGCGCCTGCAAACGACGCCCCGGCCGCCTTAATTCCCGACAGATTGGACCGATAGGCTTCGATCCGCGCAAAATTCGCCTTCTCTGCCGAGGCGCCGCTCAGCGAAGCCCGGATCAGCGTTGCCTTTTCGAGGTTTGCACCGCCCAGATCCGATCCACCGAGATCGGTGGCCGACAGATTTGCCCCGGCAAGAACCGCGTCGGTCAGCGTGCTGGATGGCAGCATGAGGTTGGCCTTGCTGCAGCCGCTCCAGTCGATCCCGGCATTCGGTGTCGCTTCGCAATCCGCAGCCGCGGCCGGACCTGCCGCGCCGGAGAAGCTGGCAAAAGCGATGCCTGCGCACAGGCCCGCAACCGGCAGGCCGACGCTCAGCAGCGTCCTGACGCGCGCATCGATCCGCGTGCGAACCGATAGGGTCGCGATCCGTCCGGCGGGGTTCGTCATCATTGCCTCCCGTGCCGGAATCCGGCGCGTCCTCCACGTCTTCATGATGAAGAGAATAAGAGGAAGGGCACCAGGCCGCAATGGTCGGCAGGCGTTTCGTCAGCTTTCAGAAACATTTCGCACGCCATGCATCCCTTCCGCCTGCCCGGATGGCGCGACGGCAATCGTATCGACCCAGGCGCGGGCGATCGCCAGGCCGGCTTTGTCGGACGCCGCCCCGAACCGTGCCTGGAGATCCGCGGAGCGGGAGAGCCAGTCCGGGTCGATCCGGTCGATCTGGTCCTTGTAGATCGTCTTCCAGGTATCGATCACAGCCGTTCCCGCCTCGACGTGAAACTGCATCCCGTAGCTCGCCCGGCCAATGCGGAAGGCCTGCAGGGGAACCGCTTCGTTCCACGCCAGACCGTCTGCTGCAGGCGGCAGCGTGAACGTGTCGGAATGCCACTGGAAGGCTGTAAAGCATGCACCGGCCGCTGAAAGGACCGGATCTGCGAGCCCCTCTGCCGTCAGCACGACCGGCTGCCACCCGAACTCCCGCGCCGTGCCGAGATGGTTGTCGGCACCGTGGGCCCGCGCCAGAAGCTGGCTGCCAAGGCAGATGCCGAGAACCGCCCGGTCCGTTTCGGTGAAGCGGCGCATCAGAAGGGCGAGGGCCGGAAGGTAGGGGTAGAGGTCGTCGTCGAGCGCGCTTTGCTCTCCACCGAGCACCACCATCGCATCGAACGGGTCACAATTGGCAGGCAAGGGATCGCCCGCATAGGCCTTGCGGATATCGAGGCGTGCACCGGCCTCCCTCAGCGCCACGCCGACCAGGCCGAGATCGGAATGGGGCATGTTTTCGATGACAAGGACGTGCATGGCGGCTCCGCTGGCTGGGTCTTTCAGGAAGAGATCATGGGCGGCTTTCCCGATCAAGAGGCGCGTCAAGGCCCGCATTTCCGGCACTTTCGCGCGGCAAGTCTTGACCTTCAGCCTCGAAAGAGGCATTGCACCGCCTCAATCGCGCCGACATCGGCGCTCGATATTGGATACATCATGGCCAAATCCACCTCTTCGGGCCGCACCCAGCGCATGCTGCGGGTCGGCGAACAAGTCCGCGCAGCCCTGGTCCAGGTTCTGCAGCGGGGAGAGGTGCGCGATCCTCTGATCGAGACCACCGTCATCTCCATCTCGGAAGTGCGCATGTCGACAGACCTGAAGGTGGCCACCGCCTATGTGACGCCGCTCGGCGTTGCCGATCACGACGGCATCATCGAGGCGCTGAACCGGCACGCGAAATTCCTTCGGGGTCGGCTGTCGCCGCACCTGCGCCAGATGAAGTACATGCCGGAAGTGCGTTTCAAGGACGATACGAGCTTCGACAACTACAGGAAGATCGACGAACTGCTGCGTTCGCCCGATGTCGCGCGCGATCTCGGCCCGAGCGATGCGACGGCGGAAGATCTCGGCGAGGACGAGGCGGACAGGCGATAGGACGCTTTGGCCGTTTCCCTCTCGCGGCAGAGTGGAGACGGATGCCTTATGATGCGAGATCCGAGCATCTCGATGAAACCGACACGAACAGTGGAACGATAAGACGATGGGTAAACCGCGCAAACCAAAAGGGCGGCCGGTCTCCGGCTGGCTGATTCTC
This sequence comes from Rhizobium sp. Leaf384, assembly GCF_001424065.1. Classification (GTDB taxonomy): domain Bacteria; phylum Pseudomonadota; class Alphaproteobacteria; order Rhizobiales; family Rhizobiaceae; genus Ferranicluibacter. Next base: position 1,600,563 of record NZ_LMQE01000001.1, on the reverse strand, counting down.
GACAAGCCGCTGGACTTCGGATCGACGGAAGCCGTTTCGAAGGTAAAGTGGCTGTTCAAGGCGCAGAAGGCCGGCCATGCCGGAACGCTGGACCCGCTGGCCTCCGGCATGCTGCCGATCGCGCTCGGCGACGCCACCAAGACCGTGCCCTACGTCATGGATGGACGCAAGGTGTACGAATTCACCGTCGCATGGGGCGAGGAACGCACGACGGACGACCTCGAGGGCGACGTGGTGAAGACGTCCGACAGCCGCCCGAGCGAGGAGGCCGTGCGCGGTATTCTGGCCAACTATACCGGCGTGATTTCGCAGGTTCCCCCGCAGTTCTCGGCCATCAAGATCGCCGGCGAGCGCGCCTATGATCTGGCACGGGAAGGCGAGGTGCTCGACATCCCCGCGCGTGAGGTGGAAATCTTCCGTCTGTCTCTGCTTGGCTGCACGCCCAATCTGGCGCATTTCGAGATCGAATGCGGCAAGGGAACCTATGTTCGCTCGCTCGCGCGCGATTTCGGGCGTGACCTCGGCTGCTTCGGCCACATCGCCTCGCTGCGTCGTTCATTCGTCGCGCCGTTCGCCGAAGAGACGATGGTGCCGCTGTCAGAATTGACGGCGCTCGAATCCATCGAGAGCGACGAGGACCGCCTGGCCGCGCTCGATGCCTTCCTGATCGATACGGGAGAGGCGCTGTCGAACCTGCCGCATATCGCGATCTCCGAAGACCAGGCTCATCGCATCCGCATGGGCAATCCGATCATCCTGCGCGGTCGCGACGCACCGCTGGCCGAGGACGAGGCCTATGCCACCGTTCGGGGCCGGCTGGTTGCGATCGGGGAGATTGGCGAAGGCGAATTCCGCCCGAAGCGTGTCTTCAATGCCGACTGACACGCTCCACTGACCTGTGCCCCCATGACCCGCGCGGATCGGCGGCTTACCTACAGGCGAAATCTCGTGCCTTTTCAAACAGGGCCGAGGGTGGTCTAGTAAGGTGATTCGGGCGTCTGGCTCTTGGGCCGGATGCCCGACGTTCCGTGCGAGGGAGCGAGCCGGTTCCGGGAGGTCAAGTTCCGGAACAGGGTCGAAGGGCAGTGTCTCCGGCGCGTCCACAGGGATGCGCGACACTGCGGGGGCAACGTTCTTGGGTGGTGGGCTGAACAGAGGCTTGCGCCAACGCGTGACCAGCGGGCTTTCCAGCCTGCATATCCGTCTGCGCCGACCTCTTGCGGTCTATCTCGCAGCCCTTCTGCTGATGGCGATCATTCCCTCGTTCGTCTTCTCCCTGATGATCCTGAAGCGCAGCATGGACGACCAGGAACGCGTGGTCGACGCGCTCCTCAAGGCTTCGACCGGTTCGGTCACCCGCGCCGTCGAGCGCGAGGTGGACAACATGCTGACGACGCTGCGCGTGCTTGCCTCCTCCCGATCGCTTGAGAACGACGATCTCTCCGCCTTCTATCGGCGTGCGGCTTCGTCGCTTTCCGGTACGGGCATGCACCTCCTCATCATAGACCGGAGCTACCAGCAACGCGTCAACACGCGCGTTCCCTTCGGCAAGCCGCTCGGCCGCGCGTCCGATCCTCTCTCTGTCGATCGGGCGTTCCGAAGCGGTGTTCCCCTGGTGTCGCCGGTGTTTTTCGGGCGGACGGCCAAGACATGGGTCTTCAACGTCTATCTGCCGATCTTCGCGGCCCGGCGGGAAGACGACTATCTGATGACGCTGACGCGCGATGCCGTGTCTCTCGAGCGACCGATCGGGCGCGACGTCCTGTCGCCCGGCTGGAATGCCGCCATCATCGACGGTAAAGGCGATGTCGTCGCGGCCTCCGACCCCAAGGTGGAGCCGGGCAAGCCTTTCTTTCTCTCCATCGTTCCCTCCCTGCGCGTCGGCGTGGGCGAAGCCGAAGAACAGGGGATCCGCTATCGCACCGTGACGGAGTTCTCCATCCTCAGCGGCTGGAAGATCGTCGCCTGGGCGAAGGCCGCCGATGTCGATGCCACGGCGCGGCGCTCCTATGTCTGGCTCTCGGGCGGAGCACTGGTTTTCGCGCTGATCGCCCTGGCCATCTCGCTCGCCATCGCCAGAATGATGAGTCGCGGGGTTCGGCTGCTTGCGGCAGATGCCCGCCGGCTCGGGCAAGGCAAGCCGGTTGCCTTGCGGCATCATATGGTGGAGGAGGTGGCCGTCGTCTCGGCCGCTCTCTCGGACGCTGCCGAAGAGCGGGTGCGCGCCGAGGCCGAGATCCGGTTCCTGATGCGCGAGGTCGCCCACCGCTCCAAGAACCAGTTGAGCGTCATCCAGTCCATGCTGACCCAGTCCGCAACCTCGCTCGAAAGCCGGCAGGACTTCGTGGAAACGTTTAGGCGGCGCGTTGCCGGCCTCGCCCGCTCCACCGACCTGATGATCGCGAACGCGGCTCAAGGCATCGATATGGACGAGCTGGCGCACAACCAGCTCCAACCCTTCATTCCTGAAGGGTGCGATCGCTTCTCCTTCTCCGGTCCACCGGTGCGGCTGGACACGCAGGTATCGCAGATGCTCGGGATGGCGCTGCACGAACTGGCGACCAATGCCACCAAATACGGCGCCCTTGCGAATGCGCATGGTCGCGTCGACCTTTCGTGGAGACTCGACGGCGATACGTTTCGCCTCGTCTGGCGCGAAAGCCGCGCCGATATCGCTCCGGAGATGCGCACGCCCGGCCGCAAAGGGTTCGGAACGCTCGTGCTCGAGCGCATGCTCGGCATGTCGCTCGATGCGCGTCTGCAGCGCTTGATGCACGAGGACGGTATCGAATGGCAGGTAGAGATCGACAGCGCCCGGCTGAACAATCCGCCTCCGGAAGGCGGAAAGGGCACGGCGGCGGGTTGAGGCAGCATTGGCGGAGAAGGGGCCGCGAGCCCGCCGGAGGTAGGCCCGAGAATGGCCAGAGGACAGGGCCGGGACGGCGGGTCTTTCCTTTCCCTCACGAATGCTTTATAGGCACCGCCAGCATAAGGACGGGCTTTAACGTGCCTGTCTCCTTCTGCCTTCAAGGCCGCAGCTAGACGACATCCCGGCTGCCGGCGACCCGCAATCCTTAAAATCGAAAGGATCACACGATGTCGATCACTGCAGAACGCAAGGCAGATCTGATCAAGCAGTACGCAACCGCCGAAGGCGACACCGGTTCTCCGGAAGTCCAGGTGGCCATCCTGACCGAGCGGATCAACAACCTGACCGAACACTTCAAGGGCCACAAGAAGGACAACCACTCGCGTCGTGGCCTTCTCGCCATGGTTTCGAGCCGTCGTTCGCTTCTTGATTACCTCAAGAAGAAGGAAGAGGCCCGCTACACCAAGCTGATCACTTCCCTCGGCATCCGCCGTTAAGATCATTCCCGGCGGGCGGTGCTTCAAGGCGCTCGCCCGCCGGCCTCTTTTCCGGGTGCGGTCTTCCGTACCCCGCTTGAAAGTCCAAGAGCAGCCCGGACGTGCCGGACTGCAGAGCAACAGATGACCTGTCATGGGGCAGGATTGCAGGATGCTTCGAAGCCGAACCTTGCTTCGTGAACCCGGAAGCCTCCCGTTGTCTTGCCCGTGATACGTCGACCATGCAGGGCCGCCCGCGCCATATTCACAAAGGCCTGCGGCGCGGCCTTGCCGCACAAATGTTAGGACAAGATATGTTCGATACCCATAGCGTTGAAATCGAATGGGCAGGCCGCCCGCTGAAGCTTGAAACGGGCAAGATTGCCCGCCAGGCAGATGGTGCCGTCCTCGCCACCTACGGCGAAACCGTCGTTCTCGCCACCGTCGTTTCGGCCAAGTCGCCGAAGCCGGGCCAGGACTTCTTTCCGCTGACCGTCAACTACCAGGAAAAGACCTACGCCGCCGGCAAGATCCCGGGCGGCTACTTCAAGCGCGAAGGCCGTCCGTCGGAAAAGGAAACGCTCGTTTCCCGCCTGATCGACCGTCCGATCCGCCCGCTCTTCCCGGAAGGCTACAAGAACGACACGCAGGTCGTCGTGACCGTGGTCCAGCATGACCTTGAAAACGATCCGGACGTCCTGTCGATGGTGGCGGCTTCGGCCGCGCTGACGCTCTCCGGCGTTCCCTTCATGGGTCCGGTCGGCGGCGCGCGCGTCGGCTACATCAACGGCGAGTACGTCCTCAATCCGCATCTCGACGAGATGGACGAGTCGGTTCTCGATCTCGTCGTCGCCGGCACGCAGGACGCTGTCCTGATGGTCGAGTCCGAGGCCAAGGAACTCAACGAAGAGATCATGCTCGGCGCCGTGATGTTCGGCCACAAGGGCTTCCAGCCGGTGATCGACGCGATCATCAAGCTTGCGGAAGTTGCTGCCAAGGAGCCGCGCGAATTCGAACCGGAAGATCATTCCGCACTCGAAGGCGAGATGCTCCAGCATTTTGAAGCCGAACTGCGCGATGCCTACAAGATCACGCAGAAGGCCGACCGTTACAAGGCGGTCGATGCCGTCAAGGCTAAGGTCAAGGCGCACTTCTTCCCGGAAGGCGAAGAGGCCCGCTACACGAGCGAAGTCATCGGTGCTGTCTTCAAGCACCTTCAGGCCAAGATCGTCCGTTGGAACATTCTCGACACCAAGAGCCGCATCGATGGCCGTGATCTTGAGACCGTCCGCCCGATCGTCTCCGAAGTCGGCATCCTGCCGCGCACGCACGGTTCGGCCCTCTTTACCCGCGGCGAAACGCAGGCGATCGTCGTTGCCACGCTCGGCACCGGCGAAGACGAGCAGTACGTCGACAGCCTCACGGGCATGTACAAGGAGCGCTTCCTGCTCCATTACAACTTCCCGCCCTATTCCGTCGGCGAAACCGGCCGCATGGGCTCCCCGGGCCGCCGCGAAATCGGCCACGGCAAGCTTGCATGGCGCGCTATCCGTCCGATGCTCCCCAGCCCGGACCAGTTCCCCTACACGCTGCGTGTCGTCTCCGAGATCACCGAGTCCAACGGCTCGTCCTCGATGGCTACCGTCTGCGGCACGTCGCTCGCGCTGATGGATGCCGGCGTTCCTCTGGCCAAGCCGGTTGCCGGCATCGCCATGGGCCTCATCCTCGAAGGCGACCGTTTTGCGGTTCTTTCCGATATCCTGGGCGACGAAGACCAACTCGGTGACATGGACTTCAAGGTTGCAGGCACGGAAGCCGGCATCACGTCGCTGCAGATGGACATCAAGATCGCCGGTATCACCGAAGAGATCATGAAGGTCGCGCTCAGCCAGGCGCAGGGCGGTCGCAAGCACATCCTGAACGAGATGGCCAATGCCATCACCGAAGGCCGGAGCCAGCTCGGCGAATTTGCACCCCGCATCGAAGTCATGCAGATCCCGGTCGACAAGATCCGGGAAGTCATCGGCTCGGGCGGCAAGGTCATCCGCGAGATCGTCGAGAAGACCGGCGCCAAGGTCAACATCGAGGATGACGGCACGATCAAGATCGCATCGTCGTCCGGCAAGGAAATCGAAGCGGCCCGCAAGTGGATCCATTCGATTGTTGCGGAACCGGAAGTCGGCCAGGTCTATGAAGGGACCGTTGTGAAGACCGCCGATTTCGGCGCCTTCGTCAACTTCTTCGGCCCGCGTGACGGCCTCGTCCATATCTCGCAGCTTGCTTCCGAGCGCGTTGCCAAGACCTCCGACGTCGTCAAGGAAGGCGACAAGGTCTGGGTCAAGCTGATGGGCTTCGACGAGCGCGGCAAGGTGCGCCTGTCCATGAAGGTCGTCGACCAGGCAACCGGCAAGGAAATCAGCGAAAAAGGTGGCGAAGCCGCCGAATAAGGCGCGCCGCCGAACCAAGACAGCAAGGGCGCGGGGCGTTGATCGCTCCGCGCCCTTCTTGCATGATCACGATAGCCGCACGCGACGCGGTACCGAACCGAACACCGCCGATCCGACATGGGGATCGGCACGACGCGCAGCCGCAAGAGGCTGCTGAAGAGGCAACACGCAATGACGAGCGACAAGGTCAAGACCCTGTTCCATCCTTTCGACAGCGGCGTGCTGTCGGCGCCGGGCGCAGGCGAGCGCGTGCTCTTCCTGGCAGCCGAGGCGGGCTACCGGCTGCCGGAAGGCTTCGACGCCGAGCTGGTCTGCGTACAGCCGAACCGCCCGCTCTATCGCGCACTGGTCTCTGCCGGTGCGAACGTCACGCCCTTCGTGGAAGGCGATGACTACGCCGCGACGCTGATCCTTTGCGGAAAGCATCGCGGCGAGAATGAGAATCGCATTGCCGAGGCGCTGAAGCGCACCCGCATCGGCGGGCTCATCGTCGTGGCCGGCACCAAGGAAGACGGCATCCAGTCGCTGCGCAAGCGCTTCAACGCGCTGGAGTGGGGCGGCGACAGCATGCCGAAATACCACGGCGTTGTCTTCTGGTTCGCGCGCCCCGAAGATGCCACGGCCGAGATCGAGCGCTTCGCTTCGACTGCTGTTCGCGTCGAAGGGCGCTTCGATGCGGCCCCGGGGATGTTCTCGCATGACCGGATCGATGGTGGCTCGGAGCTGTTGGCCTCGCGCCTGCCGGCCGATTTTTCCGGCCACGCTGCCGATTTCGGCGCCGGCTGGGGCTATCTCTCGGTCATGCTCGCCGAACGCGCGCCTGGCATCAAGGGCATCGATCTGTTCGAGGCCGACTATCACGCGCTGGAGGCTGCCCGTGGCAACCTGAAGGCCAACGCACCGAAGGTGCCGACGCGCTTCCATTGGCAGGATCTGACGCAGGAAGCCCCGCGCGATCACTACGACCTCATCGTGATGAACCCGCCCTTCCACGAGACCCAGGCCGCCGACCCCGCGCTCGGCGCCGCCATGATCGCCATGGCAGCCAAATCACTCAAGGCGGGTGGACGCCTCATGCTGGTTGCCAACCGCGGCCTCCCCTATGAGCCGACAATGAACGCAACCTTCAAGGAATGGGGCGAAACCTGCCGCAACGCCCGCTTCAAGATCCTCTGGGGCCGCAAGTAGCGTTTCGGTCTCCCCGTTGTTTCCATGCAAAAGGCGCCGCGATGATCTCGCGGCGCCTTTTGCATGTGGAGACGGAAAGGGGCAGGGCCGACTATTCTCCGTCCGCATTCCGCAATGTTTCCAGCACCGGCATCGACGTGATGTTGTAGCCGGAATCCACATAGTGGATCTCGCCGGTCACGCCGGATGCGAGCTCTGAGAGAAGGTAGAGAGCCGAATTGCCGACGTCGTCGATGGTCACGGTGCGGCGGAGCGGCGCGTTCTTCTGGTTCCAGGAGAGCATGGCGCGCGCGTCCGAGATGCCGGCGCCGGCAAGGGTACGGATCGGCCCGGCGGAAATGGCGTTGACGCGGATGCCGCGGGGACCATAGTCGGCCGCGAGGTAGCGGACGGATGCTTCGAGCGCAGCCTTGGCAACGCCCATCACGTTGTAATTCGGCATGACCCGCACGGAGCCGCCGTAGGTCAAGGTCAGCATCGCACCACCCTCCGTCATCAACTCGGCCGCGCGGCGCGCGATTTCGGTGAAGGAGAAACAGGAAATGACCATGGTCCGGCTGAAGTTCTCACGGCTCGTATCGGCGTAAAGACCTTTCAGCTCGTTCTTGTCGGAGAAGCCGATGGCATGGACGATGAAGTCGAGACGGCCCCAGCGCTCCCTCAGGGTCTCGATCACCGTGTCGACGGAGGCGAGGTCCTCAACGTCGCAAGGAAGCAGCAGATCCGAATTCAGCTGTGCCGCCAGCGGCTTGACGCGCTTGCCGAGGGCTTCGCCCTGATAGGTGAAGGCCAGTTCTGCCCCTGCGCGCGACAATGCCTGGGAAATGCCCCAGGCGATTGAATGGCTGTTGGCGACACCCATGATGAGGCCGCGCTTCCCTGACATCAGACCGGTCATGGCGGCTTACCCGTTGTAACGCTGGAAGACGAGGGTCGCATTGGTGCCGCCGAAGCCGAACGAGTTCGACAGGACCGTATCGATCTTGGCATCGTCGATCCGCTTGCGCACGATCGGCACCCCGTCGAACTCCGGGTCGAGTTCGGTGATATGCGCGCTTTCGCCGATAAAGCGTTCCTGCATCATGAGCAGCGCATAGATCGATTCCTGAACGCCGGCCGCACCCAGGGAGTGGCCCGTCAGCGACTTGGTCGACTGCACGGCCGGGATCTTCGACCCGAAGACTTCGCGGATCGCGCCGATCTCCTTGCTGTCGCCGACCGGCGTCGAGGTGCCGTGCGTATTGATATAGTCGATGTCGGTCTTCACTGTTGCCAGTGCCTGACGCATGCAGCGGATCGCGCCTTCTCCGGACGGAGCCACCATGTCGTAGCCGTCGGACGTTGCACCATAGCCGGTCAGCTCGGCATAGATCTTGGCGCCGCGGGCCTTGGCATGTTCCAGCTCTTCGAGCACCAGAACGCCCGCACCGCCGGCGATGACGAAGCCGTCGCGGGAAACGTCATAGGCGCGGGATGCCGTCGACGGCGTGTCGTTGTATTTCGACGACATGGCGCCCATGGCATCGAACAGGTTCGACATCGTCCAGTCGAGATCCTCGTGGCCGCCCGCGAACATGATGTCCTGCTTGCCCCACTGGATCATTTCCGCCGCGTTCCCGATGCAGTGCGCGGATGTGGAGCAGGCCGAGGAGATCGAATAGTTGACGCCGTGAATCTTGAACCAGGTGGCAAGCGTTGCCGAAGCGGTCGAAGACATGGCCTTCGGCACGGCGAACGGACCGATGCGCTTCGGGCTGTTGTTCTTGCGGGTGATGTCGGCTGCCTCGATCAGCGTCCGGGTGGATGGCCCGCCGGAGCCCATGATGATGCCGGTGCGCTCGTTGCCCGAGATATCGCTGTCTTCGAGACCCGAATCGGCAATCGCCTGCTTCATCGCGACGTGGTTCCAGGCGCCCCCTTGCGACAGAAAACGCGCCGCGCGGCGATCGACCAGATCCGTCGTGTCCAGATCGGGGGAACCCCAGACCTGGCAACGAAATCCGTGTTCAGCGAAATCGTTGGAAAAGCTGATACCGGAGCGCGCATCGCGCAACGATGCCGTAACCGCTTCGGCGTCGTTCCCGATGGAGGAAACGATACCAAGACCCGTGACAACAACCCGTCTCATCTCGATGACCTTTTCTTGAAGTGAATTGGAGAAAGCGCCTGCCACCCCGAGGGATCAGGCCGCCTTTTCCTTCGACAGGCCGACGCGAAGGTCCGTTGCCTGGTAGATGGTTTCTCCGTCGGCCTTCAGCCAGCCGTCCGCGATGCCGAGCACCAGGCGTCCGCGCATCACGCGCTTGAAGTCGATGCCGTATTCCAGAAGCTTGGTGTCGGGGAGAACCATGCCCTTGAACTTGACCTCTCCGGTCGACAGCGCCATGCCGCGACCGGGCTCGCCAAGCCAGCCGAGGAAGAAGCCCGTCAGCTGCCACATGCCGTCGAGGCCGAGGCAACCGGGCATGATCGGGTTGCCGGGAAAGTGACAGGGAAAGTACCAGTCATCCGGCTTCACGTCATACGCAGCCCGGATATAGCCCTTGTCGAAAACGCCGCCGGTTTCGGAGATGTCCGTGATCCGATGGACCATCAGCATCGGCGGAAGCGGCAGTTGCGCATTGCCGGGGCCGAACAGTTCGCCCCGCGCGCAACGCAGGATGTCGTCGTAGCCGTAGCTGGATTGTCTGGTCGTCATGAACGTCTGGTGTCTCCGCCAAGGTGTCTTGTCTGCCCGGTCGGGACCGGGTCTTGCTCTTGCCAAGCCCGCAGGCTCGGACCAATGCAGTCTTCGTCCGATGCCACGCCGGAGGTTCCGGCTTTGGCCCATATCCGCAGTCGCATAGCGCATGATACCGGAAACAACCAGTAGCAATTGCCATCTCGCGCCTTTTTCGGGCCCTTTTCTGCCCGTGGACCCCGATGGCAGCTTAATGTGTATTGAAAGCATGGCCAACCAAAGTTATATCGACACGAATACTCAACTTAACAAGAGCTGACCGGACCAGTCTGCATGACGATGGAAACAGGAATGAGGCCCGACGACCGCTTGCGCCGCTTTGGCCTCAGGCCGACGCGTCAGCGCGTGGCGCTTGCCGACCTCCTGTTTGCCAAGGGCGACCGGCACCTCACGGTTGAGGAACTGCACGAGGAGGCCGTAACCGTTGGCGTACCCGTGTCACTTGCGACCGTCTACAACACGCTGCACCAGTTTACCGAAGCGGGCATGATCCGCGTTCTCTCCGTCGAGGGTGCGCGTACATATTTCGACACCAACGTCTCCGATCACCACCACTTTTTCGTGGAGGGCGCGAACCAGGTGCTCGATATTCCGGTCAACAACATCACGATCGGCAATCTTCCGGAACCGCCGGAGGGCATGGAGATTTCCCATGTCGATGTTGTGATCCGGCTCAAGCCGAAGCAACGCTGAACCCTTTCCGTCTGCGTCTGTAACGCGTCTTCTCAGAGCACGTCGTCCGGGTTTCGGCCTGGGCCTGCCTTGCCCGTGGGCAGCGTCCAGCCGAATTTCAGCGCTCCGCCGCGCACCACGAAGGCAGAGACGATGCCGAGCGCGGATGCGACGAGCAAGGGCAGGCCGACAAGGGTTGCGAGCGTAAACATGGCGGAGCCGGTCAGCGCGGCCGTGACGTAGATTTCCGGACGCAGGAGCACAGAGGGTTCTCCCGCAAGCAGATCGCGCAGGATTCCGCCGAACGTTGCCGTCAACATGCCGGTGACGAGTGCCACGACGGGGGACCCCGTTGCCGAAAGCCCTTTGGCTGCCCCCATGACGCAATAGGCCGACAGCCCGATCGCATCGAGCCAGACGAGCGCGCGATACCGCGAATCGAGCCGGTGCGAGAACAGGAAGAGCGCAACGCCGACGGTCGCGCAGATGATGAGATAGAGCGGGTTCTTGATCCAGAAAACGGGCGTCGCCCCCAGGATGACATCGCGAAGCGTGCCCCCGCCGATGCCGGTGATGGAGGCAAGGAAGACATAGCCGATGATGTCCAGCTGTTTTCGAGACGCGGACAAGGCGCCGGTTGCAGCGAAAACGGCGACGCCGGAATAGTCGAGCAGATCGAGAATGGTCATGGGCGTTCCACGGACGGGAAGAGGGTGGAAGTGCGACCCGTCAAGGCGTAGGCCAGCAGGCCGATCCACTCGCGCACGGCCGTCGTCGTCAGCTGAGCATTGAGCGCCGGCTGCGTGAGGTCGAGACCGAAGCTTGCCTTGCCCGTCGTGCGGTAGTCCGTCGCCCAGGGTATGACGGCAATGTCGAGATTGCGGAACAGGCCAACGGCGCGCGGCATGTGGAAGGCTGATGTGATCAGGAGGCAGTTCGACAAGCCCTTCTGAGCCAGCAGTGTCTTGGTGTTCGCTGCATTCTCGAAGGTGGTGCGCGAACCGTCTTCCCGGATCAGGCGATCGAGGGGAATGCCAAACGCCGGAAAGAAACGTGCTGCGGCATCGGCGTCGCCTTCAAAGCTTCCGCTCAAGGAACCATCGCCGCCCGACACGAGAATGCGCGCACCCGGCACTAGCCGGGCAATCCGCAGAGCCTCCACGAAGCGGTCGGCCGCCTGATTGAATTCGAAGCCGCCGCGCGTGGCCATCACCTCGTTCTCGAACGCGCCGCCGAGGACGATCAGGCAGGAGATATCTGCGGGAAGAGCGGGCGGGCGGGGAAATCGGTCTTCCAATCTCTGCAACAGCACGCTGCCTGTCGTCGTGAACAGGGTGACGCAGAGAATGACGGTCGAAAGTCCCGAAAGCACGAGGCCCAACCTCTGAAACCCGGCAGCGGTGGAGATGCACCCGGACAGCACGAGCGCAAAGGCAAGCGACAGGGGCTGGGCCAGCAGCCAGAAAATCTTGGAGATGAGAAACATGGGTGGGGCACGCGGGGTTCTGGGATCGATGGGCGACCATAGACGTGGGCCTTGCCCGGAAGCAACCGGCGCGATGACGTGAACAGGGATCGCGCTTGTGCAGAGATGCGGCGCGTGTCGTGCTGATCTGCCGTTCGGGATCGCCTGACATCTTGCCCCGCCATGCCCTTTGCCGCATGAACGAACGCATGACGAAAACGAGCAATATGGCAAAGACGATCGCGATCATTGGAGGCGGACCGGCCGGACTGGCGGCCGCCGAACTCCTCTCGGAAACACAGCATGGTGTCACGGTCTACGACGCCATGCCGACGATCGGCCGCAAGTTCCTCCTTGCTGGCAAGTCTGGCCTTAATCTGACCCATGCCGAACCATTCGAGGACTTCGCCGGTCGCTATGGCGCCGCCAGCGCGCACCTTCGGCCGGCTCTCGATGCCTTTACCCCGCAGGATATGCGGCATTGGGCGCAAGGTCTCGGCATCGAAACCTTCGTCGGATCTTCCGGGCGTGTGTTTCCCACGGCGATGAAGGCGTCGCCGCTGTTGCGGGCCTGGCGCCAGCGTCTGGAGATGCGCGGCGTTACCATCCGCACGCGCTGGCATTGGATCGGCTTCGGTGAAGGCGATGCCCTTCTCTTCGAAACGCCGGAGGGGACGCAAGCCATCGACAGCGATGCGACGCTGCTGGCGCTGGGCGGGGCAAGCTGGCCGCGGCTTGGTTCCGACGCGCGATGGGTGCCGATCCTCCAAGCCCGTGGCGTGACCGCCGTCCCGTTTCGTCCGGCCAATTGCGGCTTCGATGTTGCCTGGGGTGCAGACTTCGTCGAGCGCCATGCCGGAGCCCCGGTGAAGTCTGTCGCGGCGATGTCGGACGCGGGACGCAGCCAGGGGGAGTTCGTCATCACGCGGCATGGGATCGAGGGCAGCCTCGTCTACGGCCATGCGGCGGCGCTGCGCGACAGGCTGGCCGCCAACGGGCAGGCCGATTTTGTTCTCGATCTTGTGCCCGGGCGGTCCCTCGATGCATTAGCCTCCGCCTTGGACAAGGCACCGCGAAAGGCGAGCTTCAGCAACCGGCTTAGGAAAGCGGCTCGTATCGATGGCGTGAAGCTGGCATTGGTCCGCGAGGTCGTGCCCAACGCCGATCATTTGCCGGCAAAGGATCTTGCTTCCATGCTGAAAACGTTGCGTGTTCCTGTCTTGCGACCACGGCCGATTGAAGAAGCCATTTCATCTGCCGGAGGCATTCCGCTCGACGCGATCGGGCCGACAGGGATGCTTCGCGCTGCGCCCGGCATTTTTGTAGCGGGCGAAATGACCGACTGGGAAGCTCCGACGGGCGGTTACCTTCTGACAGCATGCATGGCGACCGGTCGACTTGCGGCGACCGGTCTTCTGGAATGGGTTTCTGGTTCGGAAACGAGACAGGCAATGGGCGGCTGACGTCGAACGTCAAGCGCGGTTTGGATCAGCGAAAAACCGGGGCCCGTGTCGCATTGGACAGCAATTCCTGCTCGGTCGCGAACTGGCCGAAGAGCCGGGTCAGCCGGATTTTTTCTTCCGGGCCAAGACGATATCGACAGCAGAAATCGTCCACGCTGCGTACACGCCGCAACGCACTATTCTCCACTTTGGCAACGTCGATATGCTCGCTCACGATCCATCCCTTTCAATTGACGCGTCGATAACTGGCCATGGCAGGTTTGGTTCCGCCACGGCTCAGCTTTTTCGACACGTCGAATTGAGGATGGATCTGGGATCCTACTTTTTCAGGATGACCCAGATAGCGTGAATGATTCCCGGGATATAGCCAAAGATCGTGAGAAGGATGTTCAGCCAGAAGTGAAGGCCGATACCCACCTGCAGAAACACGCCGACAGGCGGGAGGAGGATGGCGATGAGAATACGGACGACGTCCATGATGATCTCTTTTCTGAAAATGTTTTGCAAACAGATCGTGGCCGACGGATGGATGTTTCCATCGGCCCCTCTGCGAAAACCGATTTAGAGAACCGCGCTGCCTGCCATGAAGGCAAGAACGACGAAGATCAGGAAGATGACGACGGCGATGGCGAACAGGACGCGCGCGATTGTCGCGGTCGCAGCTGAGACGCCGGAGAAGCCAAGAAAGCCGGTGACGAGGGAAACGAGGAAGAAGATCAGCGCCCACTTGAGCATTGGTGATTCCTTTGAGTACGGGTTCGCTCGTTAACGCACCGGTCTGAAATTTGTTCCTTATGTAGATCAACCTTCCATGTGCTGCGCATGCACAGGTTCGACCTGAAACGGGCGCCATTCATCTGACGAATATCGGAGCGTCCATTTCCGTACCGTCTGCCACCGCATTAAAATAGTTGAATGACACTATCGGCCCTGGAGTGGAGAACGCTTGTCTTGTCAAAGACAGAGAGCCTCTATGACCGAAGAGAAGAAAAAGCGTCGTCCGAAAGCGGGGCCGGCGCTCGGGAACATCGACGAAACCAAAGTCGTGGCACAAGCCATTATCGACACGCAACTCAATGCCGCACGTGAGAAGACCGAGCGGTTAAAACAGCTCCGACTCCAACGCGAGGCCCAGCAGAACGACACGGCCGGCTGAAGCCGCCGCAGCGGTTCATCATTGCTTTCGGGTCTATCGGCCCGAGAGGCAAGGCAAGCCTTCAGGGCTGCAAACGACAGCCGGATCGCTGTCAGGCTTAACGGGTGATCGCTGGCCGGATGGGTGGGAAGCTCGGCTGCCATTTCGTTGGCCATAGGAAGAAAGCGGAAAAATCCCTATGTTCTTCATCTCCATCGTGTCCGCTTGACACGGCCTGCGATCTGCTTGGAGAAGTAACTGAACCTGCGTTGGTTCCGGCCTTATCCATTCTTTTTCCAGTCCATGTCACGCGGAGATCGGAGAGCGGAACCCGTGACGGGCATGGGCGGTCTTCGCAGCGAAACGGTGCACTTTGCACAACGAGATGTCGGGACCATGGATCGAGCGTTCCAAGGTCTCGATGAATGCCGTCCTATTCGTCTGCCCAATTCAGGCTTCATGTGAGAGGATGCCCATGGACGCCTTTTGCAACCTGCGTCATGGGAGCGCTCGATAATGAACGTGCTGGAAGAGGCGGACCTTGCCCGGGCGTTGCCGCGCCGCCGCGTCGTTATCATCGGCGCCGGCTTCGGTGGCCTGGCGTGTGCCGGAGCGCTCGGACATGCCGAGGTCGATGTGGTCGTGATCGATCGGCGCAACCACAATCTGTTTCAGCCGCTGCTCTACCAGGTTGCCACCGCGGCCTTGTCCCCGGCCGATATTGCGGAGCCGATCCGCAGAACGCTCGGACGCTATCGCAATATCCACATCATGCTCGCCGAAGCCCACGGCATCGATACGCAGACGAAGCGGGTGATGCTCAAGGATGGCAATGCGGTCGCCTACGACCAGCTCGTGATCGCTACCGGCTCGGAATACAATTATTTCGGACATGACGAGTGGCAGCGGTTTGCACCGGGTCTCAAGACCCTTCACGAAGCTCGCCGCATCCGTCACCGCCTGCTTCTGGCCTTCGAAAAGGCCGAGCAGACGAAAGATCCGGCGGAACGTCGCGCTCTGCTCACCAGCATCGTCGTCGGCGGTGGACCGACCGGCGTCGAGATGGCGGGCGCTATCTCCGAGCTCGGGCGCTCCATGGCGTCGCGCGACTTCCGCACCATTCCGTTGTCGGACCTCCGCGTCATCCTGGTGGAAGCGGGGCCGCGCATCCTGTCGGCGTTTCCCGAGCATCTCCAGACCTATGCCTTGGGTTATCTCGAGAAGATCGGTGTTGACGTCCGATTGGGTGCGCAGGTGTCCGATATAACCATGGAGGGTGCCGTGATCGCAGGGGAGATGGTGCCGGCGGGCAACATCGTCTGGGGCGCGGGCGTCAAGGCGTCGCCGGCTTCCCGCTGGCTCGGCCTGGAGGGCAAGGCGAACGGCCGCATCCCCGTCGACTCCAAACTGCGTGTCGAAGGGTACGAGGATATCTTCTCGCTCGGGGACACCTCGGTCCAATCCGGCGACAACGGCGCGCCTCTGCCGGCTTTGGCCCAGGTGGCAAAGCAGCAGGGTCACTATCTTGGAAAGCTTCTTGCCAAGATCGACACCATTGAAAACGCGAAGCCCTTTTACTTCAACAATCGCGGCAACACGGCCGTGATCGGCCGAAATGCCGCGATCTTTGATTTTGGTCGCTGGACGCTGAAAGGCTATCTCGCCTGGATCCTCTGGGCGATTGTCCATGTCTACCTTCTGGTCAATTTCGAAAAGCGGATGCTGGTCACGCTCCAGTGGATCTGGCGCTATCTAACCCGCCAGCGCGGCGCACGCCTGATCGACGAGAATGACAGGGAGGACGTGTTGCCTGCCGCAAGGCGCTGAGCCTCTGCGCCTCACCGCCGCGGGTGGATGGGAAGCCGGGTGCAGGTCTGCCGGCCGCGGAACCTTTAGCGTTTCGACTGGTTCGATGACCGACAGCCGATGCGCGGGGATCCATCCTGCCATCTTTTCATCCGGCTCCGTGCCGGCATGCCTGTCGCGACCGCGCCGGCTCCCCCCTGTCGCCGGTCCGGCCGCGACAGGCTCATCAAGGGCCCGCCTGCCGCGCAAAGCGCGCGCTGGCTGCGCCGAGCGTGAGGTCGATATGCCTGAGAACTATACATCCTTGCTGATCATGGTCGTCGTGCTTGTTGCCATCTGTGGAGTGATTGGCGCCTGGGCCCTGCGGAGCCGTCGACGCCATGCCCGCGTAGCGCCCGTCGGCCGTAAGGACCGCCCTGATACGACGCTTGAAGGGGGAAATGTGCAGTGACGGGCGATCGAAATCGAGAACCCTATCTGGCACCTTCCGCCGACTCGCCAAAGCAGGTCGAACACAAGTCGAAAGCGGGCAAGGGCATCATCATGTTCATAGCGGCCTTCGCTCTTGCGGCGTTTCTCATGTATCTGAGCATCCTGATCTATGCGAGCATCGTGCGGGTCTGATGGCCTGTCCGACCATCGCGGCCGCAAATTCATTCCGCTCCAGCCGGCGATGCGATAGGCTCGCAGGGAAATCAGAGGCGGGATGACGGGTGACGCGGAAGAACACGATGCACGGGACGATAGCAGGGGCCTGGATGGTGGCCGCAACGGCGGCTTCGACAGCCGCCTTTCCCCTGCCGGCCGACGCTGAGGTAAAGGCGACGGAGACGGTCGAAACCTACGGGATCACCGGCAAAACCGGCGCTGAACTCTATGCTTCAATCGGCGAACGCGGACCTCTGCTCGGCGCTAGTCGGGTCATCGCGCATACACGGTTCAAGCTGACCTGGCGCCGGAATTATCAGACGGAGGGCAATGACTGCGTTCTCGTCTCGGCTGTTCCGCGCCTCATCATCACGACCACGCTGCCGAAACCGACCGCCAGCCTTCCTCCGCCCGTGCGGGCCAGCTGGAAGACGTTCATCGACGGCGTTCGCCGGCACGAAGCTGTGCATGGTCGATATGTTCGCGATCTCGTTGCAAAGATCGAGACCGCAACCATCGGGCTTCGCCAGTCCGAAGATCCCGGCTGCACGAAGATCAAGACGGAAATGACCCGTCGCCTCGGTGCGCTTTCCGATGAACGGCGTGATCTCGACCGTGCGTTCGACCGTGCGGAGTTCACGGAGGGCGGCGCGGTTCACGCGCTCATCCTCGCTCTCGTCAATGTTCCGTGACCGATAGGCAATGGTCGAAAAGGCCAGGCAGATGCCGCCGAGCTTGCACTCGTGAGAGGCTCCAGAGACGGCGCTTTACGGCGTCAAGACATGTCATTTGTTTTTCGATCAACGCAGGGAGAAAATTTGACGGCCTGCGCGTGGGCGCGATGCCGACGCAACCTTGAACGACGGGCGCGATGATGCCACTTTCCGGCAACCCGAAAAGAGGACCGATCCATGAGCCTGCGCATCAACGATATCGCCCCCGATTTTACCGCAGAAACCAGCCAGGGAACGATCTCGTTCCACGATTGGATCGGCAATGGATGGGGCGTCCTGTTCTCGCATCCGAAGAATTTCACCCCGGTCTGCACGACCGAACTCGGCGCCATGGCCGGCCTCCAGGACGAATTCGCCAAGCGTGGCGTAAAGGTCATCGGCATCTCGGTCGACCCGGTCGAAAGCCATGAGCGCTGGAAGAACGATATCCGCACGGCGACCGGCTACGAGGTCGACTACCCCCTGATCGGCGACAAGGATTTGGCCGTCGCAAAGCTCTACGACATGCTGCCGGCCGGTGCCGGTGAAAGTTCGGAGGGCCGCACGCCTGCCGACAATGCCACGGTTCGCTCGGTCTTCGTGATCGGGCCGGACAAGAAGATAAAGCTGATCCTGACCTATCCCATGACGACCGGTCGCAACTTCGACGAGATCCTGCGCGCGATCGACTCGATTCAGCTGACGGCAAAGCATCAGGTGGCCACGCCCGCGAACTGGAAGCAGGGCGACGATGTCATCATCACTGCGGCCGTTTCCAACGAGGATGCGATCGCCCGTTTCGGCAGTTTTGATACTGTCCTGCCCTACCTGCGCAAGACCAAGCAGCCAACGGCCTAAGTCTGACAGCTGGGCCTGTGTCCGACAGCCGGCCCTGTGACCTCGATCGGATGTGCCTGCCGCGGATATGCGCGGCCGGCGCATATCCTCAGGCGACGCGCGCGCCGGCGCGCCAGACGCCAGCGACAAGCGGCGGCGAACCGGGCTCCGACCGCACCCGTAGGAGATCGGCGCGCAAGCCCGTCTCGATCCGGCCGCGATCGGCCAGACCGGCCGCCTTTGCCGGATTGGCCGTGATCATCCTGACAGCATGCGGCAGGTTCGTCTGTCCGCGCTCGGCCAGCAGGAAGGCTGCCTGGAGCAGGCTGAACGGCACGTAGTCCGACGACAGGATATCGAGCGCATCGCGCTCCAGAAGGTCGAGCGCCGACACATTTCCGGAATGAGACCCGCCACGCACGACGTTCGGGGCCCCCATCAGAACCTGTAGGCGGGCGGACTTGGACAACGTTGCGGCCTCGATCGTTGTCGGGAACTCGGCAAGAGCGATTCCGAGATCAACACTCTCGCGCACATGCGCCGCCGTTGCATCATCATGCGAGGCGATCGGGATGCCGGCTGCGTGGCAGCGTGCTGCGAGCGCCAGGCGGTTGCGGTCCGCATTCTCCAGGGACTGGGCGATCCGTCGCGCGCTGAACGCCTCGAAATCCGCGTCGGAGATCTTTTTCTTCCCCTGATAGTAGATTCGATAGGCCTCCAGACTCACGAACTGGCGCTGCCCCGGCGCATGATCCATCAACGACGCCAGCCGCACCCGATCATTGCGCTTCATGGCATCGAACTGCTCGACCACATCCGGCATGGAAACTTCGCAGCGCAGGTGAATGAAGTGCTCGGCGCGCAGGCGGTTCGCGGCCGTGGCGAATGAGATCATTTCCGCCATTTCCGCCATATCCCCGGCACCGAGCTCCGTATCGCCATCGAGCCCGACGCGCAGTGCGTCGAACACCGTGGTGATGCCCGCCGTGGCAATCTGCCCGTCATGCGCCTGCAAGGCGGCGGCAAGGTTCCAGCGCACCTTCGGCCGCGGCTGGAGATGGGTTTCCAGGTGATCCGTGTGCAGTTCGACGCATCCGGGCATCAGGTAGTCGCCCTCGAGGTCGATCCCGTTTGCCGTCTGGTGCGCCGTTGCCGTGGTGGAGATATCCGCGATCACGCCGTTGCGCACGACGACGGTGCCCTCAACGATCTCGGTCGGAAGGATGATGGCGCAGCGGGTGAAGATCTGTTCGTGGGTCATGGTCTGCCGTTCCGCAGCCTGGCTGCAGTTTTCGGGTGGGAGAGAAGTGTGGCGTGGAGAGACGTCGGCGCGCGGTCTCGTGCGGTCGCCGTCAGATAACGACCTTGCGCAATTGCTGGGACAGAATATCCATCAGCGTCACGGTGGCGACCACGATGATGAGAATGGCGGATGCCTGCGGATAGTAGAAGCCGCGAATGCTTTCGAACAGGATCTGTCCGATGCCTCCCGCGCCGATCAGGCCAAGTACGGTGGCAGAGCGGATGTTGGATTCCAGCCGATAGAGCGAGAAGGAGATCCAGAGCGGCAGGACCTGCGGGATGACACCGAAGACGACCTGCTGGAGGCGGGACGCGCCGGTGGTCCGGATCGCCTCCACCGGCCGCGGATCGATCGCCTCCACCGCCTCGGAAAACAGCTTGGCCAGAATGCCCGTCGTATGCACGAACAGCGCCATCACGCCTGCGAACGGCCCAAGACCAACCGCGACGACGAAGAGCACGGCGAACACGATCTCGTGGATGGCTCGAAACAGATCCATCAGCCTGCGGACCGGATGAACGACCCACGTCGGCGCCATGTTGTGCGCCGAGAGAATGCCGAAGGGAACGGAGAGGAGAACGGCAAGGAAGGTGCCCCAGAGCGCAATCTGGATCGTGACAAGCATCTCGTTGAGATAGGAGAGCCACTCCTTGAAGTCGGGCTTGAGAAAATCCTTGGCATACGACGCCATGTTGCCAGCGTCCGAAAAGAGATAGGTCCAGCGCCCCATCTCGGCCGGTCCCCAGCTGGCTGCCAGCGCACCGGCGAAGACGAGCGCGACAAGCCAGCCGCGTTTGCTGCCGCGCGCAGCCTTCGCGCTGGTCTGCCCTATCGCCAGGCGGGCGTCGGTGAGACCTGTGGTGGCGATGACGTCGGTCATGGGCGTCGTCCTTGTGGATCGCAGGCAGAAGTTCGCAGGGCGGATGGCGAGTGGGCGAACCGGAGCGGGCGGTGTTGCCCGCTCCGGTTCTTATGCTCAGCCGTTGGAGGCGGTGCCGAGTTCGGCTTCGAACTTGGCCTTCTGCTCCGTCAGAGGCTTGATCTTTTCGGCCTTGGCATCAGCCGACAGCGACGTGTCGGCGTCGATCTTGGCGATGGACTTCGAGAGTTCCATGACCCGGATCGGCAGGAGCTGCTTGTCGGTCGAGGCCTTGAATGGTGCCCACTTCAGGCCGGCAAGAACCTCCTTTTCATGGGCGATGTCGCCCTTGGAGTTGGCAGTGCCATAGGCCAGAAAGAAATCGCGCAGCTTGGTCTTGGTTTCTTCCGGCAGATCCTTGCGCCAGACGATCGGGTCGGACGGGATCAGCGGCGAGCGCCAGATTTCGCGAATGTTGGAGAAAGCATCCGGCTTGTTCTGCTCGATCAGCGCCATGTTCTCGGTATTGTTGGCCGCTGCATCGACCTGCTTCATGGCAACCGCCATGGCATTCGTCTCGTGGTTGGCGTTGGTGACTGTCTTGAAGCAATTCTTCGGGTCGATGCCGCGGGCGCCGAAGACAAAGGTCATGGGCACGAGATAGCCGGAGGTTGAATTCGGGTCACCCAGACCGAAGCTCTTGGTTTTGTCGCAGGTCAGAAGCTCGTCGACCGTCTGGATCGGGCTATCCTTGGGGACGATGATGACCGACCAGTAGCCTGGGTCGCCATTCTTGGCGACACTCTGCACGAACACCTCGCCCTCGGCGCGATCGACGGCTTCCATGGCCGACTTGTTGCCGTACCAGGCAACCTGCACCTTGTTGAAGCGCATGCCTTCGATGATGCCGGCGTAGTCCGAGGCGAAGAAGGGCTTCACGTCGAGACCGGTCTTGGTCTTGAGGTCGGCCAGCAGCGGCTCCCAGTTTGCCTTCAGGTTCTGTTGGGATTCGGTGGAAATGATGCCGAAGTTGATGGTCTCGGCTGCAAACGCCTGCTGGCTCAGTGTCGCGGCGAGCGAAAGCGCCGCAATGCTCTTGATGATCGCGTTCATGGTGGTCTCCGGTTGGTCCGTTAACAGGGGGTCGGGTGGTGATCGGGTGATCAGACGGTGGCGAGCACTGTCTGACGTTTATGAGGCTCGGCGCCGAGCGGCGCCGCGGGGTCCGGCGGGTTGCCGGGGGCTGCTTCCGGAAGAACGAGCTCCTCCGATGCCGCGCCGTAAAGCTCGGCCAGGAAATCATTGGAAAGGGCCGTGGACGGGCCGTCATAGACGATGGCGCCGTCGCGCATGGCGATCGTGCGGCGACAATAGCGTCGCGCATACTCAACCTGATGAAGCGAAACGAGCACGGTGATGCCGTCTTCGCGGCAGATGTCGGCCAGCAAGTCCATCACTCGGCGTGCTGCCGAGGGATCGAGCGCCGAGATCGGCTCGTCGGCAATCAGAATGCGTGCTTCCTGGACAAGGGTGCGGGCGATCGCCGCACGCTGCTGCTGGCCGCCGGAGAGGGTCGAGGCGCGTTGCGCCGCAACCTGGGGGATCCCGACGCGGGTCAGGGCCGTATGCGCTTTCGTCTTCTCCCCGGCGTTGAAGAGGCCGAGCGTGCCCCTCCAGCGCGGGACGCGGCCAAGATGGCCGATCAACACGTTGGTAAGCACCGAAAGGCGTCCGACGAGATTGAACTGCTGGAAGATCACCGCCACGCGGCCGCGCGCCGCTTCGCGATTCATGCGCCCGCCGGCCTGCGACACCGCGCCGAGGATCTCGACACGGCCGCCATCTCCGTCGCCGATCTCAAGGCCGGCAATATGACGGATGAGAGTGCTCTTGCCGGACCCGGAGGCGCCGATCAGCGCCACCATCTCGCCTTGCTCCAGCATAAGGCTGACGCTGTTCAACGCCCGGGTCTCGCCATAGCGCTTGGAGAGATTGGTCACGGAAAGCGCAAGGGGTGTAATCTCGGTCATGGTTTGATCCCGGACAGCAGCTTGAAAGCCGACCTCAGGCCGGCTGCACGTCCAGGGACTGTGAGCGGCAAGCGGTGATGGTTGCGTGACGGTTACATGAAACTTTTGCGTCAGTGTCCGATGTCGGAAGCGTAGCGCGCAAGGAACGCTTCGCCGGTCAACATGCGGAAATCTTCAAGGGCGGCGAACAGTCTGTCATGCGGCCAGTCCCACCAGGCCAGCCGGTCCATGGCTTCGGCCGTCGCGCGGGAAAAGCGGTCGCGGATCAGTCGGGCCGGCACGCCGCCGACCACCGTGTAGGGGGCCACATCGCGGGAAACCACGGCGCCTGCGCCGATGACGGCACCGTTTCCGACCGTCACGCCCGGCAGGACCGTCGCGCCATGGCCGATCCAGACATCGTGCCCTATGGTGACCCGCCTTGCCCGCCGCGCGGCAAAGAAGTCCGCCTCGTCTGCGGCACCGTCGAAATAGTCGCCGGCCCTATAGGTGAAATGGTGGAGCGTGGCGCGCTCCATCGGATGGTTGGTCGCGTTCAGCCGCACGGTAGAGGCGATGTTGACGAACTTTCCGACGGTTGCGCACCATAGCGCGCAGTCCTCCATCACGTAGGAGTAATCGCCGAGATCGACCTCGCCGAGGCGCGACCTTTCGGCAATCTCGACATAGCGGCCGAGACGACAGTCGGTGACCGTCGCGGTGTCGTGGATTGCAGGGACATGTTCGCGGAGCTTGGGCATCACACGGCCTTCCGAGCGGAGAATGCGGCGACGTCGATCGTGCGGGTTGCCACGGCGTCGCGCACCGGCTGGTCGTGGAAAATGCCCAGAACCGCGGTGCCCCGGGCAAGCTTCTCGCGGATCATTGCGGTGACCACGTCGCGGTTCTCCGCATCGAGCGAGGCCGTCGGCTCGTCGAGAAGAAGCACGGGATGATCGGTGATGAAGCCGCGGGCGATATTGACGCGCTGCTTCTCGCCGCCGGAGAACGTGGCAGGGGGAAGTCCGTGCAGCGTTTCCGGCAGGTTCAGGCGGGTCAGCAGGTCGCGGGCGCGCAAAAGCGCGTCTGCCCGATCGACACCGCGGGCGACAAGCGGCTCGGCCACGATCTCCACGGCGGAGACGCGCGGCACGGCGCGCAGGAACTGGCTGACATAGCCGATGCCGTCATGCCGGATGGCGAGCACAAGGCGTGGGTCGCCGGCTCCGAGATCGCGGATCTCGCCGGTCGAAGGATCTCGCATAAGGACGGAACCGGCATCGATGGCGTAGTTGCCATAGACCATCCGCAGGATGGACGACTTGCCAACGCCCGAAGGGCCACCGAGAACGACGCATTCGCCGGGGAAGAGATCGAAGCGGACATTCGCGACCACGGGCAGCACGACGCCGTCCCGCAGATGCATGACAAAAGACTTTGCGACGTCGCGCACGCTGAGCAGCGCACCCTCCGGCATGGAAGGTTGGCGAGGCATGGAAGGTTGGCGAGACCCGGAGGGGGGCGACACGGCGGAGGATAGGGACACGGGCAGACTCCGGCTCAGAGGTGTTGGGGTTCAGGACTCAGGGATCGAAGCGACGAGAAGCTGGGTGTAGGCATGGCGCGGATCGTCCAGCACCCGGTCCGTCAGCCCGGCCTCGACGATGTGCCCGCCCTTCATCACGATCATGCGTTGCGACAGGAGACGCGCGACCGCGAGATCATGGGTGACGATGACGACGGCAAGCGACAGGTCGGTGACGAGGCCGCGCAGAAGGTCGAGCACGCGCGCCTGCACGGACACGTCGAGGCCCCCGGTCGGCTCGTCCATGAAGATCAAACGGGGATGCGTGACGAGGTTGCGGGCAATCTGCAGGCGCTGTCGCATGCCGCCGGAAAAGGCGATCGGCTGGTCGTCGATCCGCACTGTGGGGATCTCGACGCGCGAAAGCCAGTCGCCGGCCGTACGGCGGATATCGCCGTAGTGACGTGCACCGACGGCCATCAGCCGCTCGCCGACATTGGCGCCGGCCGACACCCGCATCCGCAGCCCGTCGGCCGGGTTCTGGTGGACGAAGCCCCAGTCGGTGCGCATCAGGAACCGGCGCTCGGCTTCGGAAAGTTCCGCAAGGTCGGGAAAGCGACCATCGCGCAGCCTGTAGCGGATTTCACCGGCCGAGCGTTCGAGCCTGCCGGAAATGCAGTTGAGCAGCGTCGTCTTGCCGGAGCCGGACTCGCCCACGATGGCCACGACTTCGCCGGGCCAGACATCGAAGGCGATGTCCGTGCAGCCGACGAAGGATCCATAGCGCTTTTCAAGGCCGCGGACAGAGAGAATGGGATCGGTCATCGCGCGCTCTCCCGGTCTGATGCAGCATGAGGTCCGAGCTGGGGCAAGCCGGGGCCTCTGTGGCCGTCCGCCTGCCGGGTCTCGCAGTGATCGGTGTCCGAGCAGACGAACATGCGTCCGCCTCGGTCGTCGGTGACCACCTCGTCCATGTAGACGCCGGTCGCGTTGCAGAGCGCGCAGGGACGGCTGAACCTTTGAACGGTGAACGGATGATCCTCGAAATCGAGGCTCGCTACCTCGGTGAAAGGCGGCAGCGCATAGATGCGCTTTTCGCGTCCCGCGCCGAAGAGCTGCAGCGCCGGCGAACGACCGAGCTTTGGATTGTCGAATTTCGGGATGGGGGAGGGGTCCATAACATAGCGGTCCTCGACCTTCACCGGATAGGCATAGGTCGTGGCGATGTGACCGTGCTGCGCGATATCTTCATAGAGTTTCACATGAACGAGGCCGTATTCCTCTAGTCCGTGCATCACCCGCGTTTCCGTTTCCCGCGGTTCTAGAAAGCGCAGCGGTTCGGGGATGGGAACCTGGAAAACGAGGGTCTGGTGCGCCTGGAGCCGCTCTTCCGGGATGCGGTGCCGGGTCTGGATGATCGTGGCGTCCGCCGTCTTCGTCGTCGTCGCCACATTCGCGGTCTTGGCGAAGAAAGCGCGGATCGAGACGGCATTGGTCGTGTCGTCGGCGCCCTGGTCGATCACCTTGAGAACGTCGTCCGGCCCGAGAATGGCGGCCGTCACCTGCACGCCGCCCGTGCCCCAGCCATAGGGCATCGGCATTTCACGGGAGGCGAACGGCACCTGATAGCCGGGGATGGCGATGCCTTTCAGGATCGCGCGGCGGATCATGCGCTTGGTCTGCTCGTCCAGATAGGCGAAGTTGTAGGTGGGCAGGGTCATTCCGCGGCCTCCTGTCGGTCCGTCTCTGCGGTCGTCTTCGCGGCATGTTCCCGCCGCAGCATGCGCAGCAGGTCGAGTTCGGCTTGGAAATCCACGTAATGCGGTAGCTTCAGATGCTCGACAAAGCCGGTCGCTTCGACATTGTCGCAGTGCGAAAGAACGAATTCCTCGTCCTGTGCCGGCGCCACGCGGTTCTCGTCGAACTCGTCTGCGCGCAGCGCCCGGTCAACAAGACTCATTGCCATGGCCTTGCGTTCCGACTGGCCAAACACCAGACCATAGCCGCGCGTGAAGCGCGGGCCGTTCTCGCCGCCGCCCTTGAACTGCGACACCATCTGGCATTCCGTCACGCGGATCGCCCCGATGTTGACGGCAAAGCCGAGCTCGGGCAGGTCGATCTCCAGATCGACGAGGCCGATGCGCACTTCCCCGACAAAGGGATGCGTGCGCCCGTAGCCGCGCTGTGTCGAATAGCCGAGCGACAGAAGAAACCCTTCGTCGCCGCGTGCCAGCGCCTGAAGTCTCAGGTCGCGACCGGCGGGAAAGCCGGTCGGATCGCGGGTCAGATCGCCGGGTTCGACATCCGACGCGACATCCGGCTCGATCAGGCCTTCGTCGTTCAGGATATCCGTTACCCGGGGATAGGCAGCATCGCCGGCCATTTCGCGAAGCGCACCGGGTGCGACGGGATGGTCGCCGGCCATGTCCGGGTCGATCAGGCGATGGGTGTAGTCGAAGGTCGGTCCGAGCAGCTGTCCGCCCGGAATGTCCTTGTAGGTGGCCGAAACGCGTCGTTCGATCCGCATGGCCGCCGTTTCCACCGGACGCGTCGCACCAAAGCGGGGCAGCGTGGTGCGGTAGGCACGGATGAGGAAGATCGCCTCGATCAGGTCGCCGCGCGATTGGCGGACGGCCATGGCGGCCAGGTCCGGATCATACAGCGACCCCTCGGCCATGACGCGATCCACGGCGAGCGAAAGCTGGCCGGCGACCTGTTCCAGAGAGAGCGCGGGAACGGAGCGATCCCCGCGGCGTCGGTCGGCCAGCAGCCGGTGCGCCTTTTCGATAGCGGCTTCCCCGCCCTTGACGGCAACATACATGGCTCAGACCTCTTCGATGCGTGTGGTGCGGGGCAGGGCCAGCGCCTCGCCGCCCGCGACGAGGACGAGATCGAAACCGAGCGGAAAGCCGGCACGGTTGGCGGCCATGACATCGGCAAAGCCCCTCGGCAGACCCTGCGGCGCAATCTCACGCGTCGTCTCGATGCCCGGCCCCTTGAGAATGAGGCTTTGGCCGCCACGCAGGCCAGCGACCGGCAGCAGCAGCGATGCCGAGCGATCCGGATACTCGGCGGTGCCGCGCGCAAAACGGTTCCAGGCAGCGGCGTCACCGGCATCGGAAAGGTGAGCGAAGCGGGCAGATGGAGCGTCGCGGGTAACAGTCGCGCCGGTGTGAAAGCCAACCCAGGCTTGAGCATCCGGCATGTGCGTCTCAAAGAACACCGGCGTGTCCTGATCAGCGAGCGCGAGCAGAAACGCGCCCGCAGCCGGCGACATGGGAACGGGGGGAACCGCAAGGCCGGAGAGGTCGGCGATGCTGCCCGGGCGCGCAAAGGCATCCATCAGCGCCCGAAAGGCGTGCTGTGACCCGAACACGGGTTCGGCGAAACCGCCATCGACAAAGGCAAGGCTCATCGATCTTCTCCCCGAACCAGCGTGAAAAAGTCGACGCGCGTTGCTTCCGTTTCTTCCGCGCGCCGCTGGCGGGCAGCGGTCTCGAGCAAAAGCGCCGGCGCTACGACATCCGCTTCGATCACGGGCTGCCATTCCGTACGCTGCCCGAGCGCATCGAGATGGGCGACCATGCGCGCCTTCTCCAGGTCCCGGCCGAGAAGGATGGCGTGGCCGACCTCGCCGCTGTCGAGCTTGACGGTTGCCCGCGTTACACTCGCTTCGCCGAGATTGAAGGGTGCCCCGCCGCCGCCGATCCGCCCGCGGACCATCACCGCACCGATTTCCGGACCGCGCACAGGGATTGCCCGTGGTGCGGCCGCTGCGATCGTGCCGTAGCGCTCGGAAAGCAGCTGGGCCGGCATGGATGCCATGGCGTCGAGGGAGCGTTTGCGGCCCGGCTTTTTATCAGCTCTACTCATTCTCAATCCTATTTGTCTATTTGTATAGACAACCAATCTCAAAGCGACTTATAACCCGAAAACCATGACGCCGCTGTGACAAGCGGCGTGGCTGTGCGGGAAGGAAATGCCATGGATAGGCAGGATGATGGCGTTTCACGCTGGCGGCGCGTGGCGGACGGAATCCGCGCTTCGATCACGTCGGGCGCGGTGACCGCGCGTCTGCCCCCGGAGACGGACCTGGCAGCGGACTACGGCGTCAATCGCCATACAGTGCGTCGCGCCATCGCGGCTTTGGCGGCGGAGGGGGTCGTGCGGGCCGAACGTGGCCGCGGAACCTTCGTCAATCCCGTCGAGCCGCGGATCTCCTATCCGATCGGCACGCGGGCGCGGTTCTCCGAGAACATGATGCGGCAGTCGTTGGAACCCTCGGGGCGTCTCGTCGGGTCGCAGAAAGTGGTGGCGGATATGGTCATGGCACGGCTGCTCGGGCTCGCCCCCGGCGCTCCGCTCCACCGGCTGGATCATATGGCCGTGGTGGATGGCGTGCCTCTGTCGCGCTCCACCTCCCATTTCTCCGCCGCGCGCTTCCCCGGCATCATCGCCGCCTATGCACAGGAAGGCTCGATCACCCAGGCCCTTCAGCGTTGCGGTCTTTCGGATTATCGCCGGCGCGAGACGCGTCTGACGGCCGAACGGATCGCTGCGACGGATGCCGATGCGCTGTCCTGCGCCGCCGATGCCATCGTGCTCGTTGCCAATGCTGTCGACGTGGACCTGGAAGGTCGGCCTGTGCAGGCGATCCGCACCCGCTTCCTCGCAGATCGCATGGAACTCGTCTTTTCCAACCCGGAAAGCGCTCGCTAGACCTTTTCTGTAAAAAAGGGGCGCCGCAGGATCGAACGCCGAAACGCGTTCCGTCGGTTGTGAATGCTCTGGGCGAAACCGCTATCGCGCGGCCTTTGGCCGATCCACGGGCGCGATCATCAGGTTGATGCCCTTGGAGCGCATGCGCTCCAGATGTTCGGGCGCGATGTTGTCGTCGACGATCACGAGATCGAACTCGGTGAGCGCGGCGAAGGAGTAAAGTGCCCGACGCTCGAATTTCGTGTGGTCCGCCAGAAGGATCCGCATGGCGGCGCTGTCGAACATAGCCCGCTTGGTTTCCACCATTTCCGGCGATTGGTGAAAGGCGACATCGTCGAGAATGGCCGACATCGACATGAACACGGTATCGGCACGCAGTTTTTCGATTTCGCGAATGGTCATGCGCCCCATGAAGGCGTTGCACCAGTTGTAGAACTGCCCGCCGAGCCCAAGCAACGTGACGTCCGGCACGGCCTTCAGCTCGTTCATGAGATTGAGGGAGTTCGTGATGACCGTCAGCGGCACTTTTTCGGGCAGGTGATGAGCCATCTGCAGCACGGTCGTGCTGTCATCGAAGAAGATCGCCTGGCCCGGCTCGATGAAGGTCATCGCGGCCTGGGCGATCGCAGCCTTCTCGCGGGCCTGGCGGCTCGAGCGGTAGACGTCACTGGATTCGATCAAGCTCGTCGGGGCGGCGGTCACGATGCCACGTGTCTTGCGGAACAGGCCGCGGCTGACGAGTTCATCGACATCCCGGTGCGCCGTCATCAGGCTGATGCCGAAACGGTCGGTCAGATCCTCGATCCTCATCGACCCCTCGGCCATGACCGCCTCGGCGATCAGCTGGCGACGCACGATCTGGCGGGCATGGCGACTGTCGCTTGGAAGCTCGGACATGAACGGACCGGCGATTGTCTTGCTCGTCATGCCATTGCCCCCTCTGGTCGTGGTTGCCAAGCGCGCGGCGGCGCCGTTGCTGTGTGCGTCCTAGCGCGGGAAACTTTCAACGGAAAGCCCGTTCGCAAGCTGGGGGCGAGTGGGCGAAGCAGCGAGAGGATAAACGCGAAAGGAGGGCGCCGCGGACGGCGCCCTCCTTGCAGAGAGGCTTACTTGTCGAGGACGAACGGTGCGGAGTACTTGTCGACGTTGTCCTTGGTGATGAGCAGGCAATCGAACAGCTGCTTCTCGGACTTGGCGCCCGTCGCGCCTGTCTTAATGAAGCTGTCGGCCTGCTTCACGGCTTCTTCCGAGAAGACGGCGACCGGCTGGAGAACGGTGTACTGCAGTTCACCGGCCTTGATGGCGGCGACCGCATCCGGCGAACCGTCGAAGCCGCCGACCTTGACGTTGGCGATCTTGCCGGCTTCCTTGAGCGCTGCGATGGCGCCAAGCGCCATTTCGTCATTGCCCGAGATCACGCCGTTGATGTCGGGGTTGGCCTGCAGCATGGACTGCATCTTGTCATGGCCCTTAGTGCGATCCCAGTCAGCCACCTCAGAAGCGACCTTCTCGAGGTCCGGATACTGCGTCAGGACAGTTTCGTAACCATTGGAGCGGGTTGCAGCATTGTTGTCGGAGGGGGCGCCGAAGAGCTCGACATATTTGCCCTTGTCGCCGACGGCTTCCACCCACTGCGTGGCACCGAGGGCGGCACCCTGAGCGTTGTTGGATACGAGCTGCGCCTTGGCGAGACCTTCCTGGTTGATCTCGGCATTGACGAGAATGACCGGGATGCCAGCGGCAACGGCCTTCTTCACAGCACCGACGGAGCCGTCGGCATTGGCCGGATCCAGAATGATCGCGACCGACTTGTTGGTGATCGCGGTGTCGATCAGGTTGCTTTCGGTGTTGGTGTCACCCTTGTGTGCGCCGACGGTGGCGGTATAGCCGAGCTTTTCAGCGGCGGCCTTTGCCACATTGCCTTCGGTCAGCCAGTAGGGGTTGGACGGATCGTTGACGATCACTGTCATCAGGCCTTCGGCATAGGCGGTGCTGGCGAACATCGTTGCGGCAGCTGCGGCTGCCATCAAGAGGCGGGTTGCGGTCTTCATCATGGTCTCACTCCCGGTTTGAAATGCGGTTCGGTTGTGCCGGTCACCCGGCGGTGCTTGTCCGTTGCCGGCCTCTGCCTCTCCTCGAAAGGCGAAGGTCGGTGATGCGGAGAAGGTCGTGTGTCGGTCGCCTCTTACTTCGGGCGGCGGCCGTACTGGATGCTGTTGAGCAGGACGGCGAGCACGATGACCGCGCCGGTGAAGACGGTCTGCCAGTAGGAGGACACGCCGATGATGACGAGGCCGTCCGAAAGGAAGCCGATGACGAAGGCGCCGAGCATGGTGCCGCCGATCGTGCCGCGTCCGCCGGTCAGGGCCGCGCCACCGATGACGACGGCGGCGATCGCCGTCAGCTCGTAGGTGGTTCCGGCCGTGGGGCCGGCCGAGGTGAGCTGCGACGACAGGACGAGGCCGGCAATGGCCGCGCAGACGCCCGACAGCACGTAGACGATGATCTTGACCCGCTTGACCGGCACGCCCGAAAGCTCCGCTGCACGCTCGTTGCCACCGGATGCGTAGAGCCAGCGACCGAAAGCCGACCGGCTGAGCATGACGAAGCAGAGGATGGCGAGGAGGGCAAGGACCAGAACTCCGATCGGGACACCGAACAGTCGGTTGAAGCCCAGCCAGTCGAAACCGGTATTGCCGAGTTCCGGCCGTCCGCCGAGATTGTTGAAGGTAAGACCGTTGGTCATCAACAGCGCGACGCCGCGGGCGACATACAGCACGCCGAGGGTGGCCACGAAGGCGGGAACCCGGAGATAGGCGATCAGTACCCCGTTGATGGCGCCGACGAACGCGCCGAGCGCGCAGGTGAGGATGACCACGACCCAGACCGGCGGATAGAGCACGACGCCGAATTGATTGAGCGTGACGCCCTGCATGAGATAGCCCGCCACAACACCGGAGAGCCCGAGCGTGGAGCCGACCGAGAGGTCGATGCCGCCATTCAGGATGACGAGCAGCATGCCGATCGCAAGGATCCCGAAAATCGCGACATGCGACGACATGATCAGGAAGTTGGCGACGGAGAAGTAGTAGGGCGAAAGGAGCGAGAACACGATGATGATCGCGATCAGCGCGAAGAAGGCGCGGCCTTCAAGCAGGAGATGGCCGATATTCATCGTCTTCTTCTGGGGCGGCGCAGCGGTCGCGGTGGAAGGGGTTGCCGACATGATCAGTGCGTCCTCGTTTCGGGCTCGTGCCCATCCGATCCATGGCCGCCGGCTTTTTCGCCGGACGCCGCCATGATGAGTTCCTTGGTGACGTCGGAGCCGAATTCGGCGGAAATCTTGCCGCGGCGCATGACGATGATGCGGTGCGCGATGCTCAGGCATTCGCCCACTTCCGACGTTGAATAGATCACCGCGAGGCCCTGGCGGGCACGCTCGGCGAGCAGCTTGAAGACTTCCGACTTCGCGCCGATGTCGATGCCGCGGCTCGGTTCGTCGAGCAGCATGACCTCCGGGTTTGTCGCGAGCATCTTGCCGATGACGACCTTCTGCTGATTGCCGCCTGACAGCGAACCGATCGGCGCCGCGCCGCCAGCCGTCTTGATGTGGACCTTGCGGATCGCATCGGTGACGAGGCCGGCTTCGCTGCGGCGGGACGTGAAAAGACCCTTCGTGAAGGCGCCGATGCTGGCGAGCGACAGGTTGCTGCCGACCGTCATCGTCTGCACCAGACCGTCCCGCTGCCGGTCTTCCGGCACGAGAACGAGCCCATTGTCGATGCGCTCGGCGATGGAGAGCTTCGAGACGTCTTGCCCGCGCAGCATGACGCGCCCCGCGGACGGCTGCAGGCGTCCGGCCACGCACTCGAGAAGCTCGGTGCGGCCGGCACCCATCAGCCCATAGATGCAGACGACCTCGCCTGCGCGCACATCGAGCGAAAGGTTGTCGACCACGGAATAGCCGGCGCCCGAGGCGTCCGGGACCGAAAGCGTCTCGATCGACAGGGCGACCGGACCGAACGCATAGCCCGACGGCGGAGCGCCAAGATCGAAATTCTCGCCGACCATGTTGCGCACGATCCATTCGAGATCGATATCGGCCCGCGCCGCATAGGCGGTCATCGTGCCGTCGCGCAGCACCACGGCGTGATGGGTGATCTGAAGAGCCTCTTCGAGGTGATGCGAGATATAGACGATCGAGACGCCGCGCGCCGAGAGGTCGCGGATCACCTTGAAAAGAACCTCGACCTCGGACGCGCTGAGCGCCGATGTCGGCTCGTCCATGATGAGGATGCGGGAATTGACCGACAGCGCCCGCGCGATTTCCACGATCTGCTGTTGGCCGAGACGCAGTTCCTCGACCGGTGTCAGTGGGTCGATGTGCTCTTCCAGCTCCTCCATCAGGAGCCGGGTCTGCCGTTCTTCCTCGGCGTAATCAACGCCGGTCGACCCCATGATCTCGCGGCCCATGAAGATATTGTCGCGAACATTCATGTTCAGCGCGAGCGACAATTCCTGGTGAATGATCGATACACCACTGTCGCGCGCATGCGAGGAGGACGAGAAGGTCACCGGTTCGCCGTCGAGGATGATCTCGCCGGAGGTCGGCTGGACCACCCCGGACAGAATTTTCATCAGGGTCGACTTGCCAGCTCCGTTCTCGCCGAAAAGCGTTGTGACCTGACCGCGGCGGATCTCGAAGTTCACGCCTTTCAGCGCATGGATGCTGCCATACGACTTTGCGATGTTGCGCGCCTCCATCACGACGGCGCCATGCGCCAAGGCGGGCTTGCGGGCCTGGTGGTCGGCTGTGACGCTCATTTCACGGTCACCGCGACGGGGGTGATCAGCCAGTTCTTGGGGTTGATCAGCTTGAACACGCCCGTGATGTCCACGGTCTTGCCTTCGAGCGCTGCTGGATCAATGTTGCCGAGCGCCTCCTTCTTCATGGCGTTGTTCAGCGCCGAGCCTGCGTTCTGGTATTCGATCTGGTTGGTGAACTGGCCGAATTCGATGTCGCCCGTCGCGTCTCTGAGGTCCGTGCCGTTGATGGCAGGGCCGGTCTGCACCCG
Source organism: Rhizobium sp. Leaf384 (assembly GCF_001424065.1). Lineage (GTDB taxonomy): Bacteria > Pseudomonadota > Alphaproteobacteria > Rhizobiales > Rhizobiaceae > Ferranicluibacter. The sequence continues at coordinate 1,566,614 of NZ_LMQE01000001.1, read as the reverse complement.
CACCACGGTGCCTTCGGGCAGCCCTGGGACGGCGATCGTGTTGGTGCTCGACTTCCGTTCGCCAACCACGCCGGTCAATTTGACCGGGATAACGGGACCGGTGCTCGTGGCGACGCCATATTTCGTGCCGGCCGCAGCCTTGTCGGCGGCAATCGCACGGCCGAGCTCAGCAGCATCGACCGCGCGGCTGACCACGCTGTCGCGAACCTTCGGAAAATTCTCCGCTCCGAACGCCTCTGGCGAGAATACGTCGGCGCGAACATCATGCTCGGAGCCGATCCGCACCACGCGCGTATTGTAGGCCATGGCGCCGACCAGAATCACGGCCAACGCGGTTGCGATGGCACGGCCACGGGTCAGGCGAGGGGACGTCAGCGATTTCGGTTCGGCAAGGGTGCTCATGACGAGAGCCTCATATCTGAAGTCACCTCTCGAAAGAGGCGCAAAGTTCTGTTGAACGCCGCAGATGTCCGCGGCCACGTGTCGAATGTCATCTCGGGAGAAGGGTGCCGCGCGCGCAATGGCTGCCACGCAGGGCAAGCCAAAACCGGAGGGGTCGGCCGCAGATCGGGATCGCAGTGCTGATCATGACGTCTCCTCCTTGGTGCAGCCGAACCGGCGATCTCCTCCCGCCAGTGTCACGCCTTCTCAGATCGATGGTAGATCTGTGTTATCTACGGATCGGACAATGATAGAAAATTTTTCGACTGTCAACGGCATCGACAGATCGACGTCCCATGCCGGAGTCGGCGCTTCATGCAGCAGAAGGCGTCACGTCGTGAGCACATGCCAGCTCTGGAACAGGGGTGTACCCAGCGTGTTCTGCCTGGCGTTAAGGCACATCGTTTGTCGCCAAAGACCGCAGGAAAGCGCAAATGTTATTGATTTTAAATAGTAATTCATGAACGAATCTGATGTCCTCCCGGTCTGGAAGCGGTAGCGGGCTGTGTGTTCGTGAGACACGTCGGCAGCTCTCACGAAAACGATCGTGCGTACTTGCGGTGGGGAAGCGTAGACCTTGACACCGTAAGCTGAATATGAAAAAAAATGCGACACGAGAAATATATTTCGCAGTCAGTGTTATGTTTGTGATATAACTCTGGCGGCGCATTGTTGTCTTGGAGGATGATGATGCTCTAGCCCTTCCGACAAGGGCGCTGCGGGAAGGGGAGGATCACCGATGATGCCATGTGCGAAAGCGCGTCGCCGGACCTTGTGGCTGCGCAGGAGCGGACGGAATGCATAACGGTGACGATGTCATTATCGGGATCGATGCGGGAACGTCTGTCATCAAGGCGGTCGCCTTTGACCCTGCCGGACGTCAGCTTGCCTGCGCCTCCGTGCGCAATCTCTATGCAACCGGCAACGGCGGCTCGGCGACCCAGTCGCTGGAGCGCACCTGGGCGGACTGCGTATCGGCGCTGAAAGGCCTCGGCGAAAAGCTGGATGGGCTTGCAGGGCGAACGGTGGCGCTGGCCGTGACCGCGCAAGGCGATGGAACCTGGTTGGTGGGAGCCGGCAACCGCCCCGTGGGCGATGCCTGGCTTTGGCTGGATGCCCGCGCGGCGCCGAGCGTGCGCCGTATAGCCAACCGCGGCGAGGATCGGGCGCGCTTCGAGGCGACCGGCACCGGTCTCAACACCTGTCAGCAGGGTGCTCAGATGGCGCATATGGATCGACACTTTCCGGTGCTTCTGGATAGTGCCGAGGTCGCTCTCCACTGCAAGGACTGGCTCTACCTGAACCTCACCGGCGTACGTGCTACAGACCCGTCGGAGGCGAGCTTTACCTTTGGCAATTTTCGCACGCGGCGCTACGACGATGTCGCGATCGACAGCCTTGGCCTCTCGCATCGCAAAAGCCTGTTGCCGGAGATCGTCGACGGCACGCAGATCCAGCATCCGCTTTCGGTCGAGGCTGCCCAGGCAACCGGCCTGCGCGCGGGAACGCCCGTGTCGCTCGGTTATGTCGATATGGTCATGACGGCGCTCGGGGCCGGGGTTCGCACGCGCTCGACAAACGCCGCCTGTTCGACGGTTGGCTCCACCGGTGTCCATATGCGGGCCAAACCGGTGGAGGAGGTGCAGTTGAATGCTGACGGCACCGGTTATGTCATCGCGCTTCCCGTTCCGGGCATCGTCACCCAGGTTCAGACGAACATGGGCGCGACGCTCAACATCGACTGGATTCTGCGGCTTGCAGCGGATCTAATGGCGGATGCAGGCCGGGAAGTGGCGTTCTCCGATCTCGTCGGGCGGATCGAGCACTGGCTGGAAACCACCCGGCCCGGGGCGCTGCTTTATCATCCCTATATTTCCGAGGCCGGCGAGCGCGGACCCTTCGTCAATGCGAATGCCCGTGCCGGCTTCATCGGCCTTTCCACCCGTCATGGTTTTCCGGACCTGTTGCGCGCCGTTGTCGAAGGCCTCGGCATGGCAACGCGCGATTGTTATGCCGCAATGGGTGCGATGCCTCGGGAACTGCGGCTGACCGGTGGCGCGGCCCGCTCACGTGCCCTGCGCGGCGTTCTCGCGGCCTCGATCGATGCGCCTGTGCGAATTTCCGATCGCGAGGAAGCGGGCGCTGCCGGTGCCGCAATGATGGCCGCCGTCGCGCTCGGCGTCTATCCGACGATGGACGCCTGCATCGACGAATGGGTGAGCCCCCTCTTGGGGAAGACGGAAGCGCCGGATCCGGAGCTCGCCCGCCATTATGATCGCCTTTACCCGGCCTATGTCGCGGCCCGCCAGTCACTCACGCCCGTCTGGGAGACACTGGGACAGGAGCACGCGCATGCCGTATCTGAAGGCGACGCGGCGATGGCCGCTCCGGATTCAGCCGATCTGACGGCACACGACGACGCAGGTCCTGCATCTGCGTCCCAACCCCACCTTCCTGCGTCCCCGCTTTGAGGAGCCTGACATGACAGAAGCAAAGACGGTCGATCTCTTCGTGATCGGCGGCGGCATCAACGGTGCCGGCATTGCGCGGGACGCCGCCGGCCGCGGCCTGTCCGTCATCCTGTGCGAAAAAGGCGATCTGGCGGAAGGCACGTCGTCGCGCTCGGGGAAACTCGTCCACGGCGGTCTGCGCTACCTTGAATATTACGAATTCCGTCTCGTGCGCGAGGCCCTGATCGAGCGCGAGGTGCTTCTCAACTCGGCAAGCCACATCATCTGGCCGATGCGCTTCGTTTTGCCGCACAGCCCGGACGATCGTCCCGCCTGGCTCGTCCGGCTCGGTCTCTTCCTCTATGACCATCTCGGCGGCCGCAAGCGCCTGCCGGGAACCCGCTCCCTCGACCTGCACAGGGATCCTGAAGGCGCACCGATCCTTGACAAGTATACGCGGGGATTCGAGTACTCCGATTGCTGGGTGGACGACGCTCGGCTCGTGGTGCTGAACGCGCTCGACGCTGCCGAACGCGGCGCCACCGTGCTGACGCGCACCGCCTGCATCAGCGCGCGTCGCGAGGATGGCGGCTGGCGCGTGGATACGCGCAACGAGCGCACCGGCGAAATTGCGACGTTCCGCGCAAAAGTCCTCGTCAATGCCGGTGGCCCCTGGGTCAACGACATCGTCGGCCGGGTCGCCGGTTCCAACAGCAGCCGCAACGTGCGTCTGGTCAAGGGCAGCCACATCGTGGTGCCGAAATTCTGGGAGGGGCAGCAGGCCTATCTCGTGCAGAACCACGACAAGCGCGTCATCTTCATCAACCCCTACGAGGGCGACAAGGCGCTGATCGGCACCACCGACATTCCCTATGAGGGACGCCCCGAAGAGGTCCGGGCCGATGAGAAAGAGATCGATTACCTGCTCGCCGCCGTGAACCGCTACTTCAAGGAGAAACTGCGTCGCAGCGACGTGCTGCACAGCTTCTCCGGCGTTCGCCCGCTCTTCGACGACGGCAAGGGCAATCCCTCTGCCGTCACGCGTGACTACGTCTTCGAGCTCGACGAAACCGGTGGCGCCCCGATGCTGAACATCTACGGCGGCAAGATCACCACGTTCCGCAAGCTGTCCGAGCATGCCATCCAGAAGATCGCGGGCTTCTTTCCCAACATGAAGGGCGACTGGACGCGCGGCGCGACGCTTCCCGGCGGTGAGATTCCGAACGCCGACTACGTGCAGTTCGCCGAGCGGATGCGCAGCGACTATCCCTGGATGCCGCGTGCGCTGGTCAACCATTACGGTCGCCTCTACGGCGCCCGCGTCAACCGCATCGTCAAGGGCGTGACATCGCTGGAGGGTCTCGGCCGTCATTTCGGCGGGCAGCTCTACGAGACCGAAGTTCGTTATCTCGTGGCCAACGAGTGGGCGGAGACGGCCGAGGACGTGCTCGTCCGGCGCACCAAGCAGAACCTGCACCTGACGGAGGCCGAACGGGCGGCCTTTGCGGACTGGTTCGAAGCGCATGTTGCCCTGGCGGCCTGAGGTAAGATCATGAGCCTGACCCTGTCCTTGAACACCAATCCGCTCGTCAACCGTTTTGCAGAACCGGACGACCTAATCGACGCCGTGGCCCACGACCTGAAGATCCGCGATCTCCAGCTGACCCACGAGTTCATCAATCCGAGTTGGCCCGCACCCGTCATCCGCCGCCTGACGCGGGACATGCAGCGTGCCCTGTCTCGCACCGGCGTGCGCGTTACCTCCGGCATGACGGGCCCCTACGGTCGCCTCAATCATTTTGGTCATCCGGACCGCGACGTGCGGCGCTATTACGTCGACTGGTTCAAGACCTTTGCGGATATCACCGCCGATCTTGGCGGCGTCTCCGTCGGAACCCAGTTTGCCATTTTCACCTACAAGGATTTCGACGACCCGGCCCGCCGCGAGGAGCTTGTCACGATCGCCATCGACTGCTGGGCCGAAGTCGCCGAGCACGGCAAAGCCGCCGGTCTCGACTACATCTTCTGGGAGCCGATGAGCGTCGGGCGTGAGTTCGGCGAAACGATCGGCGAGTGCATCCGCCTTCAGGACCGGCTGTCGGCCACCGCCATGGCCATCCCCATGTGGATGATGGCCGATATCGACCATGGCGACGTGACCTCGCCCAATCCCGATGATGTCGACCCGTATGCCTGGGCCCGGGCGGTGCCGAGAATGTCGCCGATCATCCACATCAAGCAGAGCCTGATGGACAAGGGCGGCCACCGTCCGTTCACCGCCGAGTTCAACGCGCGCGGTCGCGTTCACCCCGAGCCGCTTCTCAAGGCACTGGCCGAGGGCGGCGCCGAAAACAACGAGATCTGCCTTGAGCTGTCCTTCAAGGAACGCGATCCGAACGACCGCCAGGTCATCGAGCAGATCGCCGAGAGCGTCGCCTTCTGGGCGCCGCACATCGACACGGGCGCGTCCGACCTGAACATCTGAGACGCGGTGGCCCGTCTGAGACGCGAAAAAGGATGGCAGGACGCGGCATGGCGTGTATCCATGAGCGGATCCGTGACAGCATGGCAGGAAAGACGGCAGGACGCATGGCAGGACACCGACGCCCCATCGACCCTGAGGAATCGCTCGCCACACGCGCTGCCTGGCTGCACTATGTCGGCGGCATGACCCAGGCGGCGGTTGCCAAGATGCTCGGCTTGCCCTCCGTCAAGACCCATCGGATGATCGCGCGGGCCGTGGCGGACGGCATGGTCAAGGTGACCATCGACGGCGATATCGTCGAATGTGTTGACCTGGAGGTCCGCCTCGCCGAGCGCTATGGCCTCGATTATTGCGAGGTTGCGCCCGACATGCGCGAGGAAGGGCTTCCGCTTCGCGCGCTCGCCTATGCCGGCGCATCCTACCTGCGGCGGGAAATCGAGCGCGGCGAACACAGGATGATCGGCCTCGGCCATGGCCGCACCCTGGCGGCGGCCGTCCGGCACATGCCGCGCCTGGGTGCGAGCAACGTGTCCTTCGTGTCGCTCTTGGGCGGCGTCACCCGCAACTATGCCATCAATCCGCACGACGTCATGCACCAGATTGCCGAGAAGACCGGGGCAACCGCCTATGTCATGCCGGTTCCTTTCTTTGCCAATACGGCGGAGGACCGCGAGGTTCTTCTCGCCCAGCGCGGGGTCGGCGAAGTGTTCGCGCTGGCCGAAGGTGCCGATCTCAAGTTCGTCGGCATCGGCACGGTGGAACCTGCAGCCCAGCTGGTCGCATCCGGCATGATCGAGCCCCGCGAGATCCGCGAGATCTCCGGCAATGGCGCCGTCGGCGAACTGCTCGGCCACTTCTTCGACGCCCGCGGCCGCCTGCTCGAAACCATGCTGACCGCCCGCACGCTTTCGGTTTCCTTCCACTCCGCGCAGGCAGACCGCATTGTGGCCATTGCCGGTGGGCCGGGAAAGGTCGAGGCGATCCGGGCGGTCCTCACAAGCCGCCGTCTTTCCGGCCTTATCACCGACGAACGCACCGCGCAGGCCTTGCTCGACGCCGGGTGACAGCCATGGCTTTCCACGTGAGGACGTCTTGGAAAAGCTTTTCATCATAAAAGCATGGCGAGACGCTTTCCATTCGCCTTGCCGAGCACATGTATGGTCGAATGCGGGGCAAATGGCATGCCTGCGACGTCGCAATGCGAGGGACCATGGCCAGACCGACGGTAAACAAGTTCCTGCTGCAGGCCCGCAACGAGGTACGGCAGAGTGCCGGGATGATCATCCTTGCAGTGCTCTTCGTGGCCTTCGCCTCGATCGGAGCCTCGGTGCTCCTGTCTCAGCGCGAGCGGCAGGCGCAGGAGGCCATCGCCCATACAATCGGCAACGAGCGGCGCATCTCGACCCTGCAGTCGCTGTTGCAGGATGCCGAGATCGGACAACGCGGCTATCTTCTTACGCAGGATCGCGCCTATCTCGAGCCGTACGAGGCCTCGATCGCGGAGATTGATCGGGTGATGGAAGACCTTGCGACAGGCCTTTCCGACAATACGCGCCAAGATGCCAATGTCGCCGTGCTCCGATCGCTGATCGTCCAGAAACTGTCGGAGCTGCACCAGAGTATCGATCGCCAGCGTGAAGGCGATGCAGCCGGTGCGCTCGGCATCATCAAGACCGGTCAGGGCAAGATGCTCATGGATGGCGTGCGCAATGCCCTGAAGACCATGCGGGCCGAAGAAAGCAACCAGCGCATGCAGCGCGTGGCGGAAGCACGCCAAGCCGGTGCCCGCATGGAAATGGTGGTCTTCGCACTGTCGCTCCTGACAGCCGTCTTCGCGCTGGTGGCTGTCCGCGCCACCGCACGGCGCGCGCGCTCCGCCGAACTGACCCGGGATGAATTGCTCTCCCGGCTCGACCGCCGGCTGCTCGCGATCATGGCGGCCGATGTCGTCGGCTATTCCCGCTTGATGGAGGGCGACGAAACCCGCACGCTTGCAAGCCTGAAGATCGTGCGGGACCGGATCGATCCGATCATCGAGCATCACAGCGGCACGATCGTCACCACCGCCGGCGACAGTGTCCTTGCTGCCTTTGCCAGCGCCCTCTCGGCGATCGACTGCGCGATCGAGATCCAGCAGGCGATGGCTGAGGCCAATGCCGGTCTCGACGAGAACGATCGGCTGATGTTTCGGATCGGCATCAATGTCGGCGATGTCGTGGTGCAGGACGGCGACATCTTCGGCGACACGGTCAACGTCGCGGCCCGGCTGGAAACACTGGCCGAACCCGGTGCCATCTGCATTTCCCGTACTGTGCGCGACCATGTCCGAAAGCAGCGTCCCCTGACATTCGACGATCTGGGCTTCCAGCGCGTCAAGAATATCGCTCAGCCGATCAGCGCCTTTCGCGTAAGGGCCGAGACGGGGTAGAAGGCGGCCTCCGTCCACCCGCTTTCCCATCGCCATTCAGACATTCCAAGAGCCGGAACTTCATGCCGACGTTTCTTTCCCCCGTCATGCTCACCTGGGGCATCTCCGCCCTTGCCGTCGCCGGCGTCATCACGCGGCCTTTCCACCTTCCCGAAGCCGTCTGGGCCGTTCTCGGCGCGGCTCTCCTCGCCGCGCTCGGCCTCATGCCGCTGTCGGCAGTCTGGAGTGGCATCGCAAGGGGCTACGACGTCTATCTCTTCCTGATCGGCATGATGCTTTTGTCGGAGCTCGCGCGCAAGGAAGGTCTGTTCGACTGGCTCGCCGCCATTGCGACACGCCACGCCAAGGGATCCCCGAAGCGCCTGTTCTTCCTGATCTACGCGGTCGGGGTGCTCGTCACCGTCTTCCTGTCCAACGACGCAACGGCCGTGGTCCTGACGCCGGCCGTCTATGCGGCCACCCGGGCGGCCAAAGTCGCCAATCCGCTGCCTTACCTCCTGATCTGCGCCTTCATCGCGAATGCCGCAAGTTTCGTCCTGCCGATCTCCAATCCCGCCAATCTCGTCATCTTCGGGGGCGGCGAGATGCCGCCGCTCGGCGAATGGCTGCGCACCTTCACGCTTCCCTCGATCGTGGCGATCGTCGCCACCTATCTTGCGCTCGCCTTTACCCAGCGTCGGGCCATGGCCTCTGAAACCGTTGCTGCCGATGTGCCGACACCGACGTTGTCGCCTGCCGCCCGCGTTGCCGGCATCGGGCTTGCCCTGACCGCCATCGGTCTTGTCGTCGTCTCCGCCCTCGATCTCGATCTCGGCCTGCCGACCTTCGTCGCCGGCATCGCCACGACGCTGCTGATCGTCATCGTCAATCGCGAGCCCCCCATCGACGTTCTCAAGGGCATCTCCTGGAGTGTCCTGCCGCTGGTCGCGGGCCTGTTCGTTATCGTGGAGGCGCTGGCGGGAACCGGGCTTGTCGGCATGCTCGGCGACCTCCTTGCCCGCCACGCTGCGACATCGCCGGCCTGGACAGCGGGTGTCGCCGGCGTCGGCGTCGGCTTTGTGGCCAACCTCGTCAACAACCTGCCGGCCGGGCTTTTTGCCGGCAGCGCGGTACAGACGGCCGGAGCCCCAAGCCTCGTGGCCGCTGCGATCCTCATCGGTGTCGATCTCGGCCCCAATCTGTCCGTCACTGGCTCTCTTGCCACCATTCTCTGGCTGACCGCCCTGCGTCGTGAAGGTATCGACGTCGGCGCTTGGACCTTCCTGAAGCTTGGAACCGTGGTGATGATCCCCGCGCTGCTTCTTTCCATCGCCACGCTGATCGGCATGTCCTTCCTGTAGGTCACGCCAGGACCGGAGCGTGCGCTGCAGCAAAAAGCCGGGACAACAGGGCCATCCCGTGCCATAAGGCGACCCGCAACGCAGCCGGGCCCGACCGATCATGATCCGCATTGAAAACATCTCCAAGCAGAACAGCCACCGTCTTCTGTTCATCGAGGCTTCGGCCGCGCTGAACAAAGGTGAGAAGATCGGCCTCGTCGGCCCGAACGGCGCTGGCAAGACCACGCTCTTTCGCATGATCACCGGCTCGGAACTGCCCGACGAGGGGCAGGTCGCGACCGAGAAGAACGTGACGATCGGCTATTTCAACCAGGATGTGGGCGAGATGGCGGGCCGCAGCGCCGTGGCCGAGGTCATGGAAGGCGCAGGACCCGTAAGCGTCGTTGCGGCCGAGCTGCGTGACCTCGAAGCCGCGATGTCCGATCCCGACCGCATGGACGAGATGGACGCGATCATCGAACGCTATGGCGAGGTGCAGGCGCGTTACGAGGAACTCGACGGTTACGCGCTGGAAGGCCGGGCCCGCGAGGTGCTCGATGGCCTGTCTTTCAGCCAGGAGATGATGGACGGCGATGTCGGCAAGCTGTCCGGCGGCTGGAAAATGCGCGTTGCGCTCGCCCGAATTCTCCTGATGCGGCCCGATGTCATGCTGCTCGACGAGCCCAGCAACCATCTGGACCTCGAAAGCCTAATCTGGCTTGAAAACTTCCTGAAAACCTACGACGGCGCGCTTCTGATGACGTCGCACGACCGCGAATTCATGAACCGCATCGTCACCAAGATCATCGAGATCGACGGTGGCTCGCTCAACAGCTATTCCGGCGACTATGGCTTCTACGAACAGCAGCGGGCGCTGAGCGAGAAGCACCAGCAGGCACAGTTCGAACGACAGCAGGCGATGCTTGCCAAGGAAATCAAGTTCATCGAACGCTTCAAAGCGCGCGCCTCGCATGCTTCCCAAGTGCAGAGCCGCGTCAAGAAACTCGAGAAGATCGACCGGGTCGAGCCGCCCAAACGCCGGCAGACCGTTGCGTTCGACTTCCTGCCGGCCCCGCGATCCGGTGAAGACGTCGTGAACATCAAACAGGTCCACAAGGCCTATGGCTCGCGGACGATCTATGACGGGCTCGACTTCATGGTCCGTCGGCGCGAACGCTGGTGCATCATGGGTATCAACGGTGCCGGCAAATCCACCCTGCTGAAGCTCGTGACCGGAACTGCGGCGCCGGACAAGGGCAGCGTCACCATCGGCGCCAGCGTCAAGGTCGGCTATTTCGCCCAGCACGCAATGGACCTGCTCGACGGGGAGAGCACGGTGCTCCAATGGCTGGAAGAGCGCTTTCCGAAAGCGGGCCAGGCGCCGCTCCGGGCTTTATCAGGCTGCTTCGGCTTTTCCGGCGACGACGTCGATAAGCGCTGCCGGGTTCTCTCGGGCGGCGAAAAGGCGCGCCTCGTCATGGCGGCGATGCTGTTTGACCCGCCGAACTTCCTGGTGCTCGACGAACCCACCAACCATCTCGACCTCGACACGAAGGAAATGCTGATCAAGGCCTTGTCGGCCTATGAGGGGACGATGCTCTTCGTCTCTCACGATCGCCACTTCCTCGCAGCTCTCTCCAATCGCGTGCTGGAGCTCACGCCCGACGGGATCCACCAATATGGTGGCGGATATACCGAATATGTCGAGCGAACAGGGCAGGAGGCTCCGGGAATACATTCCTGAGTTGCGTTCGATCGTCACCTTCTCATTTTGATCACGCCCACCCTGTTCTTCCGCCGAGATCGCTACATATGCCAGCCTATGCAGCGATATCGGCGTCTCCTTACGGACGATGCTGAAGAGATCCTCGACTCCAACCGGCTCGAGAGTAATATCGTGCAGCAGGTGTGGTGGGGTGAAGCTGACCGCGTGCGTCATGAAGGACGCAGGAAGCTTTTGTGTTATCAGGGGAGAATTCACATGCGTCTCAAGTCAACCGTCATCGCGGCAGCCGCCGCGGTCCTGTCCTTCTCTGCCGCGGCTGAGGCCCAGGTGGTCGTATCCTCCAAGATCGATACCGAAGGCGGCGTGCTCGGCAACATCATCCTCTCGGTCCTGAACGCCAATGGCATCAAGACGACGGACCGGGTGCAGCTCGGTGCAACGCCGGTCGTGCGGAAGGCCATTACGGCGGGCGAGATCGACATTTATCCCGAATATACGGGCAACGCGGCATTCTTCTTCGAGAAAGCTGACGATCCTGCGTGGAAGGATGCCGCCAAGGCCTATGAGGAAGCCAAGAAGGTCGATTACGACACGAACAAGATCGTCTGGCTGACGCCGTCGCCGGCCAACAACACCTGGGCTGTGGCCATTCGCAAGGATCTTGCCGACCAGTCCAAGGTCAAGACCTTCTCTGAGTTCGGCAAGTATGTCGCAGACGGCGGCACGATCAAGCTTGCGGCCTCATCGGAGTTCGTGAATTCGGCGGCGGCCCTGCCGGCTTTCCAGACGACCTATGGCTTCACGCTGAAGCCGGACCAGTTGATCACGCTGTCGGGCGGCGACACCGCTGCCACTATCGCTGCGGCGGCCAATCAGACGAACGGTGCCAATGCCGCCATGGTCTACGGCACGGACGGCGGCATCGCGCCGTCCGGTCTCGTGGTTCTGGAAGACGACAAGGGCGTCCAGCCTGTCTATCAGCCCGCGCCGATCATCCGCGAGGCGGTGCTGAAGGAAAATCCGCAGATTGAAACGCTCCTGAAGCCCGTCTTCGAAAAGCTCGACCTCGTGACCCTGCAGGATCTGAACGGTCGCGTGCAGGTCGGCGGTGAGCCGGCTAAGGCTGTGGCCGAAGACTTTCTGAAGAAGAACGGCTTTCTGAAGTAGGTTTGTTCGTCTGGCCACGGGAGGCATTCGGCCTCCCGGTGTCGGTCCAGGCGCATTTCGTGATGAGACGGCGGACATCCCGGCGTCCAGGATATTCAAACGCCTGAACCCGACGATCTCTGCAGTCAACATGACCATATCCCCGTCGCCGGAGCGTTATCTGGCGCGGGGTTGTCTTGCCAAACACCGGGAGAGGCATGCGCATCCGCTTCGACAAGCTCGGCGTCATGATCGCCCTCCTCCTTGGCCTCGGCATGTTCTGGGCGCCGTTCGCAACGTTTCGCGCCAACCGCATCGTCCCTGGCACCCCACGCTCGGTCATGGAGTCGCTTCCGCCTTCCTGGGGAGCAGCGCTTCTGGTTGCCTTGGCCATCGCTGCCGTGCTGGCTGTCCTGCGCACCCCGCCGGCCATACGCCTGATCGTCGCCGCCATCGGCGTCCTCGTGCTGATGCTGCTGATGGGCACTGCGGGTCGCTTTCTCACCCCGGAAGGTAACAGCTATGCGCGGATTTCCCCGGCGTCCGGCTTTTGGACGCTGCTTTCCGCCTTCTTGCTTCAGGCCGCAGACGCAATCACGCGCATGAAGCCGAAGCCCGGCGTCCGGCTGCTGCTGCTCGGCGTGGCGCTGGGCGCCCTTGCCGTCATTTTCGCCTCGGGCCGATGGGATGCCCTCTCGCTCCTCAAGGAATACGCCGGACGGGCGGATGTGTTCTGGACCGAGGCGGGCAAGCACGTGACGCTGGCGCTTGGCTCGCTGATTGCCAGCGTCGTCGTCGGCCTGCCGCTCGGAATCCTCTGTCACAGGGTGCGGCCGCTGCGGGCCGCCGTGTTGAACATCCTCAATCTGATCCAGACAATTCCGTCGATCGCGCTTTTCGGCATCCTTATCGCGCCCCTCGGCTGGATCTCGATACATGTGCCCGGCGCCTATGCGATCGGTGTGCGCGGCATCGGCGCGGCACCGGCCTTCGTCGCGCTGTTCCTATATTCGCTGCTGCCGGTCGTCGCGAACACGGTGGTCGGTCTTGCAGGTGTTCCCCGCGAGGCGAACGAGGCGGCGCGCGGCCTCGGAATGACGGGCGCACAGCGCCTTCTGCGCGTCGAATTTCCGCTGGCACTGCCCGTGATCCTCACCGGGATCCGTATCGTCCTCGTGCAGAATATCGGGCTCGCAACCATCGCGGCGCTGATCGGTGGCGGCGGCTTCGGCGTCTTCGTCTTTCAGGGCATCGGCCAGACCGCGATGGATCTCGTGCTGCTCGGCGCCGTGCCGACCGTGCTGCTGGCCTTCGCTGCTGCCATCGTCCTCGACGCCCTCATCGAAATGAACGCGCCGCTCAACCGCGCAGGCAGGACAGCATGATCGAGATCGACGGCATCACCAAGCGCTACGACGACACCACCGTGGTCGACAATGTCACGATGACCATCCAGCCGCGAACCGTTACGGTCATCGTCGGAACGTCGGGCTCCGGAAAGACGACACTCCTGCGCATGATCAATCGGCTCGTCGAGCCAACCTCCGGAACGATCCGCCTGGATGGCGAGGACAACCGCTCCGTTCCAGGCTTCGAACTTCGTCGGCGCATCGGCTACGCCATTCAGGGACACGGCCTGTTCCCGCATCGCACGGTGGCCGAGAACATCGCGACGGTGCCGGTCTTGCTGGGTTGGGATGCCTCGCGCATCGACGCCAAGGTGGCCGAACTTCTGGCGCTGTTCCAGCTCGATCCGGAAACGTTCGCCAACCGTCTACCGCACGAGCTTTCCGGCGGCCAGCAGCAGCGTGTGGGCGTCGCACGGGCGCTGGCGGCGGAGCCGAACGTGCTTCTCATGGACGAGCCTTTCGGCGCGCTCGACCCGATCATCCGCGCCAAGGCGCAGGAGGATCTCCTGGCGATCCAGCGTCTGCTGGGCACGACGATCATTCTCGTGACGCACGACATGGAGGAAGCCTTTCATCTCGCAGATCGCATCGCCGTCATGGACAAGGGTAAGCTCGTCCAGTACGGGCCGCCCTCCGAGCTGGTCGAGCGTCCTGCAACGGGTTTTGTCGAAACGTTGATCGGCGCTGCCGAGCGTCCGTTCCGCATGTTGTCGATCGGAACGGCGGGCGCAGCCGTCGAGGCTGGCGAGGCGGCCGGCGCGTCGATCGCCGCCACGACCACCCAGCGGGATGCCCTGGCCGAACTTCTCTGGAGCGGGCGGAACGCCGCGCCCGTGTCGGACGCGGATGGCAGACCGATGGGCCGTATCACGCTGGATGCGCTGGTCCAGCGTGCCGCGAGACGCCGATGACGGCGCTTTCCACGACAACTGAGCCAGCGACGACCAAAGCCCCGGCGACGGCATGGCTGCCGCTTGCCTTGCGGACGCTTTTGCTGATCGTGCTTCTTACCTTCCTGATCGCTCCGATGCTGTTCGAGCCGATCCTGAAGCCCTTGGTTCAGGAAAACGCCCCTGCGATCTACAATCAGGGAAGCCTGTTCACGCTGACGCTGCTGCATCTGCGCCTCGTCGCTATTGCCACGACGGCTGCCATTCTGGTCGCGGTCACGCTCGCTGTGCTCGTGACGCGACCGTTCGGAGCAGAGTTTCTGCCTCTGTCGCGCAGCCTTGTGAATGTCGGCCAGACGTTTCCGCCAGTTGCCGTTCTTGCGCTTTCGGTGCCGGCCCTGGGGTTCGGAGAAAAGCCGACGCTGGTGGCGCTGTTCCTCTACGGCCTGCTGCCGATCTTCGAGAACACCTTGACGGCCCTGACGACGCTGCCGCCGGCCGTGATGGACGCTGCCCGCGGCGCCGGGATGACGGACAGGCAGCGACTTTTCCGTGTGGAGCTGCCGCTCGCCGCACCGGTCATTCTCGCAGGCATAAGGTTGTCGGTCACGGTAAGCCTTGCGACCGCGACCATCGGCTCGACGGTCGCGGCAAGGACGCTCGGGGAGGTGATCATAGCGGGGCTCCAGTCGAACAACCTTGCCTTCATCCTGCAAGGCGGTCTGATTGTTGGAGCGCTGGCCGTTCTAATCTATGATGGCCTGTCGGCACTCGAAAGGCGCCTGCGCCGCCGGACAGGCCGCTGACCGTCGTCGTTGGCGCAAACACCCGGCAGGCGCAAAGGCCGTTCAGTGCGAGCGCTGCCGGTGCAGGCTGGCCTCCGGGAAGACAAGTCCGTCGAAGGTGCTATCGTTTTCCTGCAGCACCGAGCGCAAAGCGAGATCCAGGCAGTGAACCGCGTTTTCCAGATTGAGATCAATCGCATTTTGGCGCGCAAAGACGATCAGGCGGGCAAGCGCCCGGACCTCCTGAGGGTCGCGCTCGGTAAGAGTGACGTCTAGCGGTCCTGCAAGCGGGTTGATGAGTGTCATGTTTCAAGCCATTTCGTTATCCTGCGAGCAAGTGTAGCGACACGGCTGGAAAATCGCGCGTGACACAGGCGTGACATGAGGCGCGTGACGCGTTGCACGTTCCGCAAAGCACCTTATAAACATTAGAAATTTCGCATTCTCATCTGTGCGTAAGCGTTTGCCAAAGTGTCGTTTCCTGAAAGTCCCAGTCAGGCTTTTCCCGGGATCGTTCGTTCGAGCATGCCTGCAAGGCGCGAACCAGAAGCAAGGCGTCGTCCCGTTTCACATTGCGTACAGACGCTTTCAGGGTCGCTTCGACCGCCCGCCGACGGTTATCGTCCGGCAGATCAACGCTTCTCAATATGGTGCGCCACGTCCGGTCCTTGAAATGCAGGCGCTGGGCCGCCGCCCCGATCCGGTCGCACAGATCCTCCGTGAGGCTGGTCCGCAGACCGGGTTGCGCAAGCGTCGCGGCGATATTGACGAGGGGTTCGCTGAGGCTTTGCCAGCCGAGCTCCGCGGGGGCATGCAGCTGTGCGACATCGGCGTCGTCCACCAGCACGCCATCGGCATAAGCCTGCGCAATGGCACCAATCCCGACCATTCCAAAGGCGTGGCACTCGACAGCGCGCAGTGCACCCATGCTCGCCGCACCGAAGACGGAAACGCCGACAGAGAGGGCGTAGAGGATCTCCTTGTGCCAGACAGGTGCGGTGTATTCGAACCCACCATCCACCAGGCCGATAGCGGTAGCGCCCGCGCGAACGGCGCGGTAGACGTCGCCTTGGATCGCTGGCGGGCAGATTGCGAGGTCTGGCGCGATCCGTGCCGCATCTGGCAGGGTCGGCCCGACGAACAGAACCTTTCGGTTGTTGCGCTCTTCCAGAGGGCTCATGATGCAAGCGCCTGGCGAAGGGCGCGCGTCCCATGTCGCTGCCGCCGCTTTCCCTCGGGATTTTCGAGCGCTGGGGCAAGGACCTTCACGACGGCGAAGGGAAGCTCATGTCGGGATAGCCGCACCGCGATCAAGGGTCCTGCACCCCGTGCGCAGAGGGTCTCGACCACGCGCTCGACCGGCACCGCGAGAAGCGGCGGGGTCGATGCGCCGGGTTCCGCCCGCATCGCCTGCCGCGTGCTATCTGCAAGCGGCCTGTCGTAATCTTCGGGAAAGACGTCGTCGCGCGCACCGCTGATGTAGGTCAGGCGCGACTGAGCGCTTTCGGTGATCGCCCTGACGGCAGCCTGGCGCGCGGTCGGGTGGGCACCCGCGCCGAACGTGACGTCCACATGGCGAAGCGGTCCCGAGAGATGTTTCTCCTGAGGGCCGAGATAGGCCGAAAAACAGGGGATGCCGAGATTGCTCGTGGCATCGAACAGACGCAGCCGCAGCCCTGCAGCGTCGATCCGGCTCGCCAGCGCGTGGATGACGGGGCAATCGAAACCGGAAGGTGAGACGCAAGTCGCAAGACGCGCCGCGGGAGCGCGCAACTGCCAGAGGGCATGGGCGTCCCGCTCTACGCGCTCCATCAGGCCATGGGCGATCGCTTCGTCAAAGGTGTTGCCGGAGGCAAGGCCATCGGACGATTGCCAATAGCGGGCATTCCTAAGGGTCCGGTCGAGGACCACGGCCTGCCGGGGCACGAGGATGGATTGCCCGGTGAGAAGATCCTGTCCCTCTACCCAGTCGGTATCGTCGTCTGGAGCCAGCAGGTCATGGCCTGCGGCGACCAGTGACGGCAGTGTATGAAACGTTCGTCCGCGCCGCTTCAATCCGGCCACGTTGTCCGTGATCTTCCCGACGGCAGGGCTGCATGCCACCGCCCGTTCCAAAGCCTCCATGACGGCCGATGTTCGTGCATCCGCATCGGTGATGCCCTTGCCCTGCGCCACGACGATGGACTTGGCATTGGGGGTGAAGGCGCACCAGACGGGAATGCCAACCCGATCGAGCCCGGTGTGACGCGCAATGCGCGTGATGCCGAAGTCTGCAAGGAAAGGTGCAACGCGGTCGAAGGTCTCGGCCGCGGTGCAGATCCGGTCGAAGCTTGACGGCTGCAACGGTGTCAGTCGAACAGACCGGAGAACGCCTTGTCGGCCGGAGCGAGGGCTACGGCGAAATCGACGCCGCGAATAAAAGGCGCGCGGTCGGCGCGCAGTTCGCCAGCGCGGCCGTCAGTGTCCTCCAGGGGCTTGACCGTGCCCGCCTCGATATCAGCGACGTAGAGCTGGCTATCCCCGGGGACGCCGAAAACGACAGTTTTGGACATGAGATCTTCCTTTGAGACAAGAACGACAAGGACAACCACCTGCCATGTAAGGTTGTGGTTGCCAAAGTAGAAAGGACAGGTTCCTCAAGCGAATCTGCCGCTAATATCCTGCCCGGGAAAGGCCTTCACGGTAAAGCTCTTTCTGCCATGTTTCGCGGATGGGTAGAACCGCCAGCCAGCGATCGAGGTCGAAATGCGGATTGGTTTCGCGGTCCTTGCGGCGGTAGCGGCGCGCGGACGCCAGATCGCCGAGCATGGCGAATGCAGCGGCTCTCAGCCGATCGGCCGAGGATTGATTGGTCATCCGGCTGATATAGTCGATGGCCTCCTGATACTTGCCGACGAAATAACTCGCGCCGGCGGCGCTCCAGAAATAATCGTCCGGGCTCAGGGGATTGAGCTCGATCGCCCGCTGGATCTTGCGGAGCCCCTCGTCCGGGCGCGAGGCATGGACGAGCGAGTCGGCATAGCTGTAGATCGCGTCGGCGTAATGGGGGCTCAGGGCTTCCGCCCGTGCCAGAGCGTCGAGGCTTTCGTCGAGGTCGCCGAGATAGAGCTTGGCGACGCCAAGTTCCTTGTAGCCTGCTGCCCCTGCAGGGTCTTGCTGGATGGCGAGCCGCGCGTGCGCTTCCGCCTTGTGGAGCAGGTTCTTGTCGCCACGTGCGGTCAACACCCATTCCAGCGAGTAGGTGCGTGCGAGCCCGATGAAGCTCGGCGCAAAATCCTGCCTGTACTGAAGCGCTTCGCGAAAGCCGCGTCGTGCCCCGCGAATGGACGGGAGCGAAATGTCCTTCGTCTGGCGCGCGCCGGCGAGATAGGCACGGTAGGCATCCGGATGATGTTCGTATTCGACCAGCGGATCATGGTTGCGCTGAAGCTCGGTCGCGATGCTGTCCGCAATGATCTTGGCGATCACCCGCCTGTGCGAGGAAAAGGGCGTGTCGAGCGCAAAGCGCTCCGCCCAGATGACCCGGTCGAGAGGAACGAAGATGATCTGGACCAGCAGGCCTTCCGCGCAGAGCGTGGTGTCGACCAGATAGGAGATGGCATGCGTTTCCAGCATGGCAATCTTGTCGTTGCTCTCCTGAATCCGCTTGGCCGTGTGCGGCGCGACGATCGAGATATTTCGCAAGGTGCAGAGACTGATGGCGATATCGTCGATCAGGGCCGCAACGGTCCCGGTGAGGGTGCGCGAGGCCCCGAGGCGCAGGGCCGGCGGCAGGAGGGCGAGCCTGGGCAGCGATGCCGTGACGCTGAGCGCCCGCGAAGCGTGAGGCATGACCTGCGCATAGACGACCGGCGTATCCAACGGAAGGCTCTTCGGCGCGGTCGTCCGTTGCCCTGGAAACAGGGAGGCTTTTGTCGGGTCGCCCAGAAGGTCGTCCTGCTGCGCCGATGGTGCATTGTCTTCGAGCAGTGCCCGCACCGGTTCATCGTGGACATTGCGTTCCAGAAGCAGGAAGGCCGCCTCTCGCAGCACCACGGTGTCCGGCTTGGCCGCGACGTCCCGCGAGACGGCAAACAGCCGCTCGCGGAAGCGGTGATACTGCATGTCGACCTGCAGGTCGCCCCAGCGCCTCAGAAAGCCGTCCGGGAGCGTGCCGGAGAGAAAGCGCTCCCGCAGCAAGGCCAGCATGGTTTCCAGTGACGTATCGTCCCGGCGAAAGCAGGCGGCGTCCACCACCAGCCGCTGCCCGTCGTCGCCCAGCGCGATGGACGTCTCGTCGATATCGAGGATGACACTGTGATAGGCGAGTTGGGCTTTCCGGACGCGGGACACCATCTTGCGCAGATTGATGTGCTGCACCTCGCGATCGGCTTCGGGCCAGAGCATGGCGGACGCCTCATCCCGCCGCAGCGCCGGACGCTCGCCCAGGCGCAACACGCAGACGATCAGCAGGGCCTTCTGCGGGAAGGCGAGGTCTTCACCGCTTCGGGCTTTCAGGGCCAGATTGCCGAAGGTCTGCAGCCGCAGCGGGCACATCAGGAAACGTTGGCGGAAGCCTGCGTAGCGGACGCATCCGCCGGCTGCCGCACAGATGCTTCTTCGCCCTGGGCCAGCGAGGTGACCAGGGCAACGACCGTCTTGCGGATATCAGGGCTCTTGATGGACGAGAAGGCCTTGTTCAGCGACAGGCCTTCGCGTGTCGAGAGAAAGGCGTTCACAGCATCGAAATCGGCCGCTTCGGGACGTGCCTGATCACTCGGATTGTCCTGGAAAAAGTAGCTGATCGGGACACTCAAGATGTCGGCGGCCGCCTGAAGCCGGCTCGCGCCCATCCGGTTCACGCCTTTTTCGTATTTCTGGATCTGCTGGAAGGTAATGCCGAGGCGATCGCCCAGCGCCGTCTGGCTCATTCCAAGAATAAGCCGGCGCGCACGAACACGACCTCCGACGTACACATCGATCGCATGGGGGGCTTTCGCGTTCATGGTCGCTCCTGCGGAATACCGGCTGAATTCTCGTCGCGCGAGAATGTATGAATCTTCAGAAAGAGCAACGAATTTCCAACCCGACGGATGGTGGAAGCCCTACAGCCCTTCTTGTTAGCAATCGATAACGTTTTCCGCACGATTATGCTACTCCCTGCACTGAAAAAGAAGATCGTTATGTTCGAGGGTTGACAATGACTTCGACGCGGAATGTCAGAAACGTACAGAGTTTGAGGGGGTAAACATGCCCGAAAATGCTGTCGGCCGCTGATAGCAAGTGACGCCAAAAACCTCCGAATGGTTAAGATTTGGTCAATGACGGACGTTTCTTTTGACCGATATGCTTGCCTTGCATAGCTGCACTGCAATGAACGGTCTTTTGGTTTTTTCGAAATCGCGTAAGATGGTCCCTATCGAACAGCGCACCTCCTCCCGCGCTCTTCGTGTTTCAGGGCTCCGATCCTCCTTCCCGGACCCTGTAGGAATAGCGGCACTCCTCCTCCCAGCCGCTGTTCGGTTCTTTTGGAAAGCCTGCCGCACCTCCTCCCGCGGCAGGCTTTTCAGTTTCTGGAGGAGGCTATTCCCAATGACAATCCTGATCGTCGCCTCTGGCGGATCCGTGCTCGGAGCCTCGTGGCTTGGCGACAACGCTATGACGCGTGGCGGACCAGGAGATCGGCAAGACCCGATGTTGTTCATCCCGCGGGAGGGGAGCGCATCTTTTTCCGGCTTCCGAAGTTATCTCCTGTCATCAGCCAAAAGGAGACGACCATGTCGAAGCGGGAATTGATCGATACGGGAACAGACAAGCGTTACGTCCGGCGCGACGAAGACGGCCGGTTCAAGGAGAGCGTCGATGTCAGTCGCTCCCTTTCAGCCGATGCCCGTCACGATGCCAAGACGGATGCAAAACCCGGCGAAGGCGACAAGGGCGACCGGAAGGGCCACTGAGCCCTCCATGCGGATCGCCACCTATAACGTGAACGGGATCAACGGTCGGCTGGATATTCTTCTTCGCTGGCTGAAGGAAACCCGGCCGGACGTCGTCAGCCTTCAGGAACTGAAGGCACCACAGGCCAAGTTTCCGAAGCAGGCCTTGGAGAAGGCAGGCTACGGGGCCGTATGGCACGGGCAGAAGGCCTGGAACGGGGTGGCGATCCTTGAGCGTGACGCCCAGCCGACGCTTATCCGGCGGGGCATTCCCGGTTACGACGATGCAACGCGACAGGATGACGGTGAGAGCCGGTACATCGAGGCGATCGCCGGCGGGATCATCGTCGGCGCGCTGTATGCACCCAATGGCAACCCCTATCCCGGACCCAAATTTGCGCGAAAGCTCGACTGGTTCAAGGCTCTGACGGCCTATGGCGAGACATTGCTGGAATTCGGTATGCCGTCCGCCTTGGTGGGCGACTTCAACGTCATGCCGACCGATCTGGATGTCTACAACCCCGCGCGCTGGGCGGACGACGCGCTCTTTCGTCCCGAAGTACGCAAGGCCTACCGCAATCTGGTCACGACCGGCTGGACCGACGCCATCCGCACGCTGCATCCCGACGAGCAGATCTTCACCTTCTGGAAATACCTCCGCAATGCCTTTGCGCGAAATGCAGGGCTGCGGATCGACCATTGCCTCCTCAGTCCCGACCTCGCGCCGCGCCTCACCGCCTGCGGCGTCGATCGGCATGTCCGCGCATGGGAAAAGACCAGCGACCACGCGCCCGTTTGGATCGAGCTGTCGCTGTAGCCGGATATGCCGGCATGGACGTTCCCACGAGCAGCGCACTTTCGGGCCGCCCTCCGGATCGCGCCCCAAAGCGCGGTGCGTGAAAAAGGCCCGTGCAGACGCGCCAAGTCATCCTGCAGACGTATCGACAGCAGAGGCTGCAAGAGAATTCGACTTCCAGAGAGATTTGGTGGAGCTAAGCGGGATCGAACCGCTGACCTCTTGCATGCCATGCAAGCGCTCTCCCAGCTGAGCTATAGCCCCATTAAGGGTCCGGCAAGGCCGGTTCCGGGTGCCGCCGGGCGTTTCGTCCCGGCAGGTGCGGCTTATTACGTCCGCTTCCCGACGATGGCAAGTCATAAAATCGATGCTATCGACATTTTGTTGAATTTGCGGGGAAACCGCCTTGGTGGCGCACTGAAAGAACGGGATCACGCCAAAGAAAAGGCCTGCCTTTTGCGAAAAAGGCAGGCCTTGAAGAGAGGGAATGCGGAGGCCGATCAGACTTCGTCGTCGTCGTCATTGACGCCGATCAGATCGGACAGGCCGTCATTATCGTCGTCTTCGTCTTCCTCGAGGAAGGTGTCGTCATCGTCATTGTCGATCTCGACTTCGTCATCGCCCAGATCCGGGATGTCGTCGCCGTTTGCGCCCTCGTCGGCCTCTTCGAGGGAGACGAGCTCGACTTCCGGGTTCTCGGTATCGACTTCTGCGACGTCCTCTTCTTCCGCAGCCTTTTCCATGACCTTGGCAACCGAGGTCTCCTCGAAGAAGGAGAGCGGATAGGACTTGCCCGTGTACGGAGACACGATCGGGTCCTTGTTCAGGTCATAGAACTTACGGCCCGTTTCCGGGTCGATTCGCTTGGTTCCGAGTTCCGCTTTTGCCACTGTCGATGCCTCTCGAACGGCCGGACGAACCGGCATCAGCCGGAATGCCGGCCGTAAACCTAAGATGAATTAGCCGGTCCCCTTAATCGTATGGGCGGTTACTGTCAAAGCGAAAACGCGCCCGGCGACGTTTCCTTGCAGAGCGAGGGAGTGCCTTGTGATGCCGGACAGTGGTGACGCCACGGTCGCAAGCGCGGCAACCAGGGGTGCCCCGTCGGGATGGAGAGGCTTTCGTCGCGCGAGCCGCTTTGGCGTTCTCCCTTTCCCAATCATGCGGGGGGGGGGAGGGTCGGCTGGATAAATCGTGGCACGGCTCCATCTTGCAAAAGTGCGTTCGGTAGGGGATGGAGACGGTTCGTCCATCGGGAGGCGGCATCGCTGCGGCGGTCATCACGCCTTCTCCCGGTTTCCTGCTTTTCCCCGGTCTCTGCTGGAGATCCATCCGGGCGAAGTTTCTTGATTCGGGTGAAGCATGACATTCATTATCGCCATCGACGGCCCGGCTGCGGCGGGCAAGGGAACGTTGTCGCGTCGCATTGCCGAAACCTACGGCTTTCACCACCTTGATACGGGACTGACCTATCGCGCCACTGCGAAGGCGCTGCTCGATGCAGCCATGCCGCTCGATGACGAGGGCGTCGCCGAGGCGATGGCCTCCAAGGTCGATCTTGCCGGGCTCGACCGCTCGGTCCTCGCCTCGCACCAGATCGGCGAAGCCGCGTCGAAGATCGCGGTGATGCCGGCGGTCCGCCGTGCGCTGGTCGAGGCGCAGAAGGCATTTTCCAGCCAGACCCCGGGCACTGTGCTCGACGGGCGCGATATCGGCACGGTCGTTTGTCCGCAAGCCCAGGTCAAGCTCTTCGTCACCGCTTCGCCGGAGGTGCGGGCGCGGCGCCGCTTCGACGAGATGACGGCGCACGGCGTTTCTGCCGATTATCTTTCGGTCCTTGCCGATATCATCAAGCGGGACGAGCGGGACATGGGCCGTGCCGACAGCCCCTTGCGCCCCGCTGCAGACGCGCACTTGATCGATACCTCGGAAATGGGTATAGAGGCGGCGTTTTCAGCGGCGAAGTCAGTGATCGACGCCGCGTTAGCAATCTAGCAGTCCGAACCGACCGTCCCCGCGCCGGAATTGTTCCCGATACGATGCCCTATGGGGCCGATCGGGAGCGGGCGGTCATCGGACATGATCAACGCAAACCCCCGGCGCCCGTGCCAGATGGCACGACCAGGAGTATTCATGTCTCAAGCACAACCCACCCGCGACGATTTTGCAGCGTTGCTGCAGGAATCCTTTGCCCAGCAGGATCTGGCCGAAGGCTACGTCACAAAGGGTGTGATCACGGCCATCGAGAAGGACGTCGCGATCGTTGACGTCGGCCTCAAGGTCGAAGGCCGCGTTGCCCTGAAGGAATTCGGCGCAAAGGCCAAGGACGGCACGCTGAAGGTCGGCGATGAAGTCGAAGTCTATGTCGAGCGCATCGAAAACGCTCTGGGCGAAGCCGTTCTGTCGCGCGAGAAGGCTCGCCGCGAAGAAAGCTGGATGCGCCTGGAAGTGAAGTTCGAAGCCGGCGAACGCGTCGAAGGCGTCATCTTCAACCAGGTCAAGGGCGGCTTCACCGTCGATCTGGATGGTGCCGTTGCCTTCCTGCCGCGCTCGCAGGTCGATATCCGCCCGATTCGCGACGTTACCCCGCTGATGCACAACCCGCAGCCCTTCGAAATCCTCAAGATGGACAAGCGTCGCGGCAACATCGTGGTTTCGCGCCGGACGGTTCTCGAGGAGTCCCGTGCCGAGCAGCGTTCTGAAATCGTCCAGAACCTCGAAGAAGGCCAGGTCGTTGACGGCGTCGTCAAGAACATCACCGATTACGGTGCGTTCGTTGATCTCGGCGGCATCGATGGTCTGCTGCACGTGACGGACATGGCATGGCGCCGCGTCAACCATCCGTCCGAGATCCTGAACATCGGCCAGCAGGTCAAGGTTCAGATCATCCGCATCAACCAGGAAACGCACCGCATCTCGCTCGGCATGAAGCAGCTCGAGAGCGATCCGTGGGATGGCATCGGTGCGAAGTACCCGGTCGGCAAGAAGATCTCCGGTACCGTCACCAACATCACCGACTACGGTGCATTCGTCGAACTGGAGCCGGGCATCGAAGGCCTGATCCATATCTCGGAGATGTCCTGGACCAAGAAGAACGTACATCCCGGCAAGATCCTGTCCACGACGCAGGAAGTCGACGTTGTTGTTCTCGAAGTCGATCCGACCAAGCGCCGCATCTCGCTCGGCCTCAAGCAGACGCTCGAGAACCCGTGGCAGGCCTTCGCGCACAGCCATCCGGCTGGCACGGAAGTTGAAGGCGAAGTCAAGAACAAGACCGAATTCGGCCTGTTCATCGGCCTCGACGGCGACGTCGACGGCATGGTGCACCTGTCGGATCTCGACTGGAACCGTCCGGGCGAGCAGGTCATCGAGGAATACAACAAGGGCGACATGGTCAAGGCCGTCGTTCTCGATGTGGACGTCGACAAGGAGCGCATCTCGCTCGGCATCAAGCAGCTCGGCAAGGACTCGGTCGGCGAAGCCGCCACGTCCGGCGAACTGCGCAAGAACGCCGTCGTCTCGTGCGAAGTTACGGCCGTCAACGACGGTGGCCTCGAGGTTCGTCTCGTCAACCACGAGGACATCACCTCGTTCATCCGTCGTGCCGACCTGTCGCGCGACCGTGACGAGCAGCGTCCCGAGCGTTTCTCGGTCGGCCAGACCGTAGACGCCCGCGTCACGAACTTCTCCAAGAAGGACCGCAAGGTCATGCTTTCGATCAAGGCGCTGGAAATCGCCGAAGAGAAGGAAGCCGTCGCACAGTTCGGTTCGTCCGATTCGGGCGCATCGCTCGGCGACATCCTGGGCGCCGCCCTCAAGAACCGCGGCGGCAACGAGTAATCGTTGTCCGTTCAACAGTCCTGTTGAACCGCGTTTGAACGAAAAAGGCCCGCGGCGATCCCTCGCCGCGGGCCTTTTCCTTGTGTCGATCCGGGCCATGCCCCGCTCGCGGGCTGTGCCCGTTCAGGCAAGGTCCGAGAGGCGCTGATACAGATCGTAAGCGTCATGGCGCGCACCGTCCGCCATCTCGTCCGTTCGGCCGGCCTCCGCCTGCTCGTCGGGTGGAGCTGTCTCGGCAAGGGCCGCTTCGTCTTTATCCGACGTTGCTTCACGGTCGTTTCCGCTGGTATCGCCATCCTCGCTCTGGGCGAAGCCGGCTTCGTCATCCCGCCGTTGGGCGCGCGGCTCCTCATCCTCGGTCTTGCCGGCATCGGCAGCGGTCAAGTAGGGGACAAAGGCGTAACCGACCGCCTCCCGGGCGAGTATGGCGTCAAGGCCGCGAGGCGGACCGGGGAGGGGCGCGATGTCTTCGCCGTGCGTCGCCTGCGGCGCGAGCCCGCGTGATGCGCGGTCCTCGTCCATGACCGTCAACAGGTCCGACTCGGTGCTGTGATTATTCTGCGGGCGCGCCGCCGTCGCGACTGCCGGATGGTCTGCGGCACGGAGCGTTTCCTGTGGCAGAAGGGCTTCAGGCGTCTCGCCGAGGCTTCCGGACAGCAGGTAGAACAGCGTTTCCCATTCATCGAGTTGTCCGATGGCATTCGCAACCTCGCGCATTCCCGGCGTCATCAGGGCGATTTCCACCTGTGGTGGGATCGCGTCGATCCGGCGGGCAAGGGCATCGGCAGCGTCGCCGTTGCGCTGGGCAGGGCCGCGTTCCTGCGAGTTTTCGGGGCGGTGACCGTGCGGAGCGTCAACCTGCGCGGGCACGAGCGGCCGAGCCTGAAAGGTGATCGTCTCGGTGATGCGGGGCGCTGCCGACGGAAGCTTGCTGTCCATATGATCAGCGGACGATGAGGCAGGGGCAGTCTGCGTAGAACCATAACGTTCGAGAACGACGGGCCCCGAGGACGCCGGTCCGAGCGCCGTTGACGTGCGCAGGGATGCCGGATGATCCGGCATGTGAGATTGGTTGCCGATGGACTGTTGCTGCGCTAGCCGCTCTTCAGGATCGTCTACGGCTGAGAAGGACGCCGCGATCCCTGCTCCATCGACGGGCGTTTCGGGAACCGGAGTACCGCGGCCAAGCCCGGCAGGCCCCATCCCGTCAGACGCGAACTGGGCACTGCCCCGATGGGTCGCGCCAACGATCGTGCCGTCCCTATCTGTAGGAGGCTGCATCGCCGGAAGCCCGCCACGGGCATTGTCCCCAATGCTGCTCTCCGCTGGACCGATGCCATCCTGCCCTTGCGGAAGCGGCTTGGAAGGTAAAGCGGTCGGGATGTCCCGGCGCATTTCGCGTGGCATGTCGCTGGTCATGTCATGGGTCATGTCATGGGCCATGTCACGAACCCCGTGACGGGACTGATCCTCGCAATGGCGGCAGCCTGCGCCAGCGCCTGTGCGTCGGACGCGAGGAATGCCACCGCCTTTCGCAGCGGCGGCACGGGTTCGTTTGCGGTCTGCAAGGGACTGCCGGTCCGGCCGGACGGCTCCATTACAGGACGTGGATCGGGTGCCTGTTCCGGCCGCCCGGACGAAGGCCCCGTCGTTTCCGGCGAGAAGGCCTTTCCAAGCGCCTGCTGCAGGTGCGGTGCGCCGGGCGCAACGCCGGGTGCCTGGGAGAAGGCCATGCGGGTCGGCAGCGGAACCTGGATGGTCGGCTGATGGAACGCGGGTCTGTCGTCTTCGTCCGGGAAGAGGGCGGAGACGGCGTCGGGATGCCAAAGGCCATCGCGTGTCAGCGGCATGTCGATCCGGAGATCGATTGTCAGCGCCGGCCGCAACGTTTCCACCAGCATCTTCAGAGCGGCGAGAAGCGGCTGCTGGTTCAGTTGCTTTTCGATCAGCGCCCGCGCGGCGGGCGGCAAAACGTCCATATGGGCAGCGAGGCGGCGGGTAAAATCGCGCAGGGTTTCCTGTGGCTGTGGAGGAAGATCGACGATCCGGGCCAGCGCGTCCGTCAGGCGGGCCAGCGCGACACGCGTCGCCGGATCCGCATTCGGCATGTCGCGCAGGACGATCTCGATGACATGAAGGATGGTGTCGAACCGCTTCGTTGCCGCTGCAGGGAGCGCCTGCCGGTCTTTTGCCGTGCCGCCGTCGGTCAAGGCTGCGGGGGCACTTCGGGAGATGGCGGTCGATGTCTGCATGGCAGTCTCCGTCAATGTCCGGTCTCGACCGGGTGCGATTGATGCGAAACGAACGCAGGGAACAAACGCCCTGCCGGCCGGCGGGTTCAGGAGCGCCGGGAGAACCGGCGTCATGATGTCGAGGGGCGCGTCATGCGCATGCCCGCCAGAAAACATCTGGAGGCAGCATAACCGGCAAAAGAGCCGGCGAGGCATGAATGTCTCCAGATTAGCGCAATATGGTTACGATATCCTTAGCGAGATGCCGATGCATATCACGCGATGGACGGAAGGCTGCATGACATGAACTGGGACAATCTCATCCTCAATACCGATAGCTACAAGCTCAGCCATTTCCTGCAATATCCGCCGGAGACGGCCGCCATCTCCTCCTACATCGAGACCCGTGGCGGGAGCGATCTCATCGACGTGGTCTTCTTCGGCTTGCAGATTTTCCTCAAGGACGTCTTGAGCCGCCCCGTGACGGCGATCGACGTGGCAGAGGCCGAAGAGATCGCGAAGGCCCATGGCCTGCCGTTCGATCGGGCCGGCTGGACGCATATCGTCAACGTGCATGGGGGCTATCTCCCGCTGCGGATCGAGGCTTTGCCGGAGGGCACGCTGACGCGCCGCGGCGTGCCGCTGGTTCAGGTCGTCAACACCGATCCCGCCTGCTGGTGGCTGACGTCGCATATCGAAACGGCACTGCTGCGCGCTGTCTGGTATCCGTCCTCGGTGGCCAGCAACGTCCGCAAGGTCAAGCTGGCGCTTCGCGATGCGCTCGAACGGACGGCCGACGAGCCCGACCTCCTTCTGCCATCGCGCCTCCTCGACTATGGCGCGCGCGGCGTCGGCGCTTTCGAGCAGGCCGGCATCGGTGGCGCCGCGCATCTCGTCCATTTCACGGGGACGGATACGCTGTCGGGCGTGCTCACCGCGCGCCGCTGCTACGGTGCGGCCATGGCCGGTCGCTCCATGCCGGCCTCCGAGCATTCGACCATGACGGCCTGGGGCGGCGACCACGAGGCGGATGCCTACGAGAACATGGTCGCCCGCTTTGCGCCCTCCGGCGCCTTTGCTGTCGTTTCCGACAGCTACGACATCAATACGGCGGTATCCTTCATCTGGGGCAAGCAACTGCGCGACACCGTCAAGGCCAGCGGGGCGACGGTCTATATCCGCCCCGACAGTGGCGATCCGATCGAGACGCCGGTCCAAGTGGTCCAGCAACTCGACTATCGGTTTGGCGCGACGCAGAACCGCAAGGGTTTCAAGGTGCTCGATCGATGCGTCCGGGTTATTCAGGGCGACGGAATCACGCTGGCCGATATGAACCAGATCTTGAGCCGGCTGGAAGCCTTCGGCTATTCCGCCGAGAATATGACCTTTGCCATGGGCGGCGGTATTCTCCAGAAGGTGAACCGCGATACCTATGCCTTCGCCATGAAAGCCAATGCCCGCCAGGATACGGCCGGGCGCTGGCACGACGTCTGGAAGCGCCCAGCCACCATGAACGTCAAGGCCTCCAAGGCCGGGCGTCAGGCCGTCATCTCAGGATTGGCCGGGTTAGAGGCCGTGCGGCTCGACGCGCTCGGCGGCCGCGAAAATCAGCTAAAGCCCGTATGGCAGGATGGCCGCCTTCTTAAGGACTGGTCGTTCGAGGAGGTTCGCGCGCAGGCCCGATAAGGTTGAGGTCGAGGTCGAGGGCGCTGGACCGCGGCGATCCTCTTGCCGGCGGGAGGAGGGCGCCCCAAATCAGACCCTGCGCGTCCTCTGCCGAGACGAGGGCGGCAGGACGGGCGATCCGGCTCACGGACGCCCCAGAGCAGAGGGAGGGTCCGCAATGTCGGTCAGGCCGCCGCAATCGTTCAGAAATCCGGGCGCCGCGCGGTCTACGGGGCTGGATATCCTCGGGTATGAACTGATGGCCGAGCGCGCGGACGCGCTGGGACGACACGGGTTGAAAGTGGAAAAGGCAATCGGCGCGCTGCAGGCGCTCGACGATCCCGAGACCACGCCGGAGCGGCGTGAGGCCCTGCTGGATGCCGCAGCCGATGTTGTCTGGTCGTTCTTCATCCAGCGCGAGATGTGTGGTCTTCGCTCCAATCGGGACGCCATCGAGCGTTACCGGATCCCAAAGGAGGTCGTGGCCCGCCTCGGCGTCGTGCGCAAGCCGGCGCAGATCTGAAAGCGCGGCTTCAGCTGTGTGAGAAAATGTCCGTTTCGTCCCATCCGAGCAGGTCGAGCTTTGCGCGCGTGGGCAGAAACGCAAAACAGGCTTCCGCGTGGTCGATCCGGCCATCCCGGATCAGGCGCTGGTTCAGCTTGTCGCGCAGAGCATGCAGGTAGAGAACGTCGGAGGCCGCATAGTCCAGTTGGGCCGGGGTCAGAACCGGCGCTCCCCAGTCGGACGACTGCTGCTGCTTGGAGATGTCGACCTCCAGCATTTCTTTCAGGTTGTCCTTCAGGCCATGGCGGTCGGTGTAGGTGCGCGACAGACGCGAGGCGATCTTGGTGCAGAACACAGGCGTGGTGGTGACGCCGAAGGTGTGGAAGAGCACGGCAATATCGAAGCGTCCATAGTGAAAGATCTTCTGCCGGGCGGGGTCTGCGAGCATGTGAACGAGATGGGGCGCCGTCGTCTGCCCTGGGGCGATCCGCACGATATCGGCCGTCCCGTCTCCGGGTGACAGTTGCACGAGACACAGACGATCGCGGCGCGGCACGAGACCAAGCGTTTCCGTATCCACGGCGATTGCGCCATTGTAGCGCGCGGCGTCCTGAGCGGCGATATCGCCTTCGTGAAACCGGATTGTATTCGGCATGCACGTCCCCACATCATGATACGGTCTGGCCGGGCAGGCCGTCGGCCTCGTCAAGGCCACGGACGGAGAATGGTCGTGTCGCCCGCATTTGACCGGCCCAAGCCGGCGGTATAGCGCGGAACGGCTTGCGATGCGATAGCGTTGGCTCGCCGCGAGAACAGCAGGTCGGCACCGGGGACCGGACGACAAACGAACGAAAAGGGGCGCAAGCCATGGGACACGGGATCTGCACACATGCCCTGCTCGCAGGCGTCGGCATCATGCTCTTTCTCGGCATCGCGTCGGTCACACATGCTGCCGAACCGCGCCAACCCGGCTTGACGTTCGACAATCTGCCGGGTGTCAAACCGGAGGATCCGATCGGCATGACCAGCAACCTGCGCTGCGAACAGGTGCTGATCGATCGTGCGCTGGGCAACATCTTGCCCACACGCGGGCCGCGCTATGACACGGTCAATGTCTGCAGTCGCAACGGCGGCCCGGAGTTCGTCTCGCCCCGCCTGCCGCCTTCGACGTATCGGCAGCTTCGCGGCCTGAATTATTAACCCGTCTCATTCCCGCAACCCGCAATTTCGCATGGGCCCATCGTCTGCTACGGAAAGGGCATCAGCCGCAGAGCTGGTGAACCTGTCCGGGTGCGATCTCGGACGACACGCGCTCTCGAACGATGCGAGCGCCGACAATGCGGGAGGAACGCGAATGTCCGGAAACGAAAAGCCGCTGGTGATCAGCGCACCCGAGCCGCGAACGCTCGATCTCATCTTCACAACGGACGCCCTTGGCGTACTCCACGACCGATATCGGGTCATCGAAGTCGAGGCCGAAACCGTCGCCAGTCTGGATGGCGATATCCTTGGCGCTGCGCGCTATGTCCTTGGCCAGCCACCGCTCGATGCCGCTACGCTCGCACGCATGCCCAGGCTGCGTTCCATTCTGAATGTCGAAAGCAACCTGATCAACAACATGCCCTATGAGGTGCTCTTCGAACGGGGCATTCATGTCGTCACCACAGGGCAGGTTTTTGCAGAGCCTGTTGCGGAACTGGGCCTCGCCATGGCGCTCGGAATCGCGCGTGGTCTGGTGGATGCCGATCTGGACTTCCGGCAGGGTCGCGAACTTTGGGGCGGGGACGGCAACCGGACGGCAAGGCTCCTGAGCGGCTCCCAGGTGGGTATCATCGGCTTTGGCGACCTCGGCAAGGCGCTCAACCGTGTCCTCACCGGTTTCCGGACGGTGACGCGGGTGTTCGATCCCTGGCTGCCGGCGTCCATCCTCAAGGACAACGGCGTCATCCCGGCGGATCTCGACACCGTATTGTCCGAAAGCGACTTCATCTTTGTCGTTGCGGCCGTGACCAGCGAGAACGAAGGCTTCCTCGACGCGCGCGCATTTTCCAAGATGAAGAAGGGCGCGGCCTTCATTCTGCTGAGCCGCGCCAATGTCGTGGATTTCGAAGATCTGATGGCCGCCGTCGAGCAAGGTCACATCGTTGCGGCCAGCGACGTCTTTCCGGAGGAACCCTTGCCGCTCGACCACAAGGTTCGCGGCCTGCCTGGCTTTCTACGCTCGGCGCACCGGGCCGGGGCGCTCGACAGCGCCTTCAAGAAAATGGGCGACATGGTGCTGGAAGACATGGATCTGATGGATCGCGGATTGCCACCCGTGCGCTGCAAGCGCGCCGAGCGGGAAACCGTCTCCCGCATGCGCTCGAAACCCGTCACCAACAACTAGAACCGCTCGCATCGGTTTTGCATCCGGAGATGACAGGGTCAGCGTTCGTCGACGTTGATCCTGCGCATCGCCGCCAACAACTCCGTTTCGCTGGTATGGCCTGTCTTGTAAAGTCCGAGGAGAACGGTCGCGACATCGCGACCGTCCGCACTGTCGATCGGCGTGCCGATCTCCCGACACCAGAGATCGAGGGCCCGATAGACGACATCGATCTGCGTTTGCTCGAGCGCCATATCCGAAATGAACGACATGACGTTCTCCTTCTTTTCTGCGGGAACAGCCCACCAGTCACGGCGCGATCTGTAAGGCCATCGCGAAGGTGCAGCAATCCCTACATCGAGGGGGTGGCGTCATTCCGCAGCGAGGAAGCGGACGCCTCCATCAGAGATGCGGCGATCGCCATGGCCAGAAGCTTTCCCTTCGCGCGAACCGCCCCCGTATTGGCATCGCGCACCGAGACGGCAAGGTCCATGCCTTCCCGCATCAGGATCTGCTGTGCCCGCAGCACGGCCCAGTTTTCCACGCTATCGTATTTCCCCATTGCGACACCCCTTCGCTTGATCATGAAGCTTTCATGTCCCCTCCCTCGGCGCGCAAAACACGCGTGCCGCGAATCATCGGAACATGTTCAAGGAAATGCGAAAACAGGCTGAATGAGAAGCGTGACTTCTGCCGGATGAAAAGTAAGAGTTTTGTGACGATTGTTCAGGCTACGACGCAGCAGACTGTCACGAGAAGCGTCTTTCGGTGCCGGCCACGGAGCGCGTGCTCGACAAGGCTTCAAACGCCAAAAGCCCTGCAGAAGCAGGGCTTTGTGGGTCATTTTCGGGAATTTGGTGCCCAGAAGAGGACTCGAACCTCCACACCCTTTCGGGTACCAGCACCTGAAGCTGGCGCGTCTACCAATTCCGCCATCTGGGCGACGAGCGGGGATGTAAAAGGCCGGGCGTCCGGTGTCAACAGCGTTTTTGAAGTTTTCGCGACAGTCGCTGCAAAGTATTGTTAATGTTCAATTTTCATTCTGCCGCGCTCGTTGCGCTGCTGCAGGTTTCGGCCCGTTGATGGGCGAAGGCGCGGATAAGCGCAAGACCGTCGGCCAGGAGCGCCTTTGCCTTCGTCTCGGTGGCGGCTTCCACATAGCAGCGCATTTCTGGTGCGTTTCCGGACGGGCGGAGGTGAAGGATCGCACCGTCCTGGAGCGTAATCCGCAGACCGTCGATATCGCTAACGAGGGCCGGTGTGCCCACGGGCGCCAGAAAAGCGGCAAGCTCTGCCGGACCATGGCGCAGATGCGTCATCAGGGCCTCGCTCGTCTCGACCGGAAACCGCTCCAGGCGGTCGCTGAGGGCAATGGGCAGGTCATACCCTGCAACAACCGCCGAAAGCGCCACACGACGCTCTGCGGCTTGGAAAAGCGCTGCTAAGACCGGGAGGAAGCAATCGCGCGTCGGAAGCGCGGCCAACCGTGTGCCGTTCACCGTCACATCGCTTGCCGTCAATGTCCCGCCGTTCGCCTCGAAGCCGACCACGCAGGCATGCCCGGACATTACCGCATCCTGCATGCCCGCAATGACGAAAGGGGAGCCGACGCGGGTCCGTAGAACCTCCACCGTGCCCCGTCGTTCCAGCCCGGAGTTCGAGGTGACCGGTGTAACCGCGATGGTCGCGCCAAGGAACTCGGCCGCGATCAGGCCGAGCAGATCGCCTCTGATCGGCTCACCGCGCTCGTTGCTCAAAAGCGGCCGGTCCCCGTCACCATCCGCCGAGACGATCGCATCCAGGCCGTGCTCGCTCGCCCAGCAGCGCAGGGCCACAACCGTCTCGGGGGAGACCGCCTCCGTGTCCACCGGAATGAAGCTGTCGGATCGCCTAAGCGGCACCACATCGGCACCGTAGCGCGTGAGCACATCGACGAAGAGATCGCGGGCGACCGTGGAATGCTGGTAGACGCCGACCTTGAGGCCGGCGAGCGCGCGGTCCGGCAGAAGCGCCATGTTTCGCGCGACGAAGAGATCGCGCACGGTGGCTTCGATATCGGGGGCCTCCGCCGGCGTGGCGTCGACCGTCCCGGCGCTTGCACGAAGCCTGTCCGCGGCCTCGGTGATCGCCAGTTCGTCATCCTTCGCGATCTCTCCATCAGGACGATAGAACTTGATGCCGTTGCGGTCGGCTGGGATGTGGGAGCCGGTGACCATCAAGGCGGCCGAGCGCGTGGTGAGGGCATATAGCGCAAGCGCCGGCGTCGGTACGGTGCCGCAGTCAAGCACGGAAAGGCCGGCGCGCAGCAGTGCGCCCGCGGCGATGGCGGAGATCGCCGGGCTGGAAGCACGGAAGTCACGGGCGATGAGGACCGTATCGCCGGGATTTGCCTGTCCGGTCGATAGGAGCATGTGCGCGAATGCCGTAGCGTAGAGCGCGGCTGCCGGACCCTCTAGATCAATGGCGAGGCCACGCAGCCCGCTGGTTCCGAATTTCAGGCTCATGGGACGTGGGGCTCCTGCGTCTTCAGATGATGCCCTGTGGCACCGGCGTTCGCGGCAGAAGTACCCTAAAACCCACGATGCATCAAAGCCGCGCGACGGTTACGGAGGCGGCAAAATAAGAAATCGGTTACTGAAGTTGCCTCAACCGAAAACCCAGACCAGCAGGCCGTAACGGATTGCCTTGCCGATCGTGACATAGACAAGGAAGGCAAGCCACGGCATGCGCAGAATCCCGGCCGCAAGCGTTAGCGGATCGCCGATAAGGGGGAGCCAGGAGAGAAGCAGAACCGGCTGCCCGTATCTCCGGAAAATGGCCTCTGCCCGCGCCCGGTTCTCCGGCGAGACGGGAAACCACCGCCGCGCCTCGAAACGCAGGAAAAAGCGGCCCAGCACGAATGTGGCGACGGCACCGCAGACGTTGCCGGCGGTGGCGACGAGCAAGACGATGCCGCGCGGCAGCTCGGGATTCTGCAGCGCCGCGATGACAGCCGCTTCCGAAAGCCCGAAAAGAAGCGTGGCGGACAGGAACGCAGCACCGAAGACGCCGGCAAGCGCTGCGAAGCTCAAGAGGCGGGCCGATCTGTATGGCCGAGGTCACGCTCCGGCGCGATGATGTCCCGCACCCGTTGCTTCAGCTCCTTGGGGCCTGGAAACCCGCCGTCCCGCTTGCGCTCCCAGATCAGGGTCTCATCGACCCGGATCTCGAAGATGCCGCCTGTTCCGGGAAGGAGCGCCACTTCGCCAAGCGCATCGGAAAAGGTCTGCAGCAGCTCCTGTGCCATCCAGCCGGAGCGCAGAAGCCAGTTGCATTGCGTGCAATAGACAATGCTGATGCGGGGTTTTCCGTGGTTCACGTTTCTGCTCCTTCCGCGATGTGCTGGCGGCATGGAGGGTGATCTCACCCCCGCTTGGCTTGCAGCGTCTCGCCCTCTGGCGACCGGACATGAAAATGGCGGCCGCAGCCGCCATTTTCAAATCGGAAATCCGGTTTGCCTTACAGCGTCCGGGTAATGTGCTCCACGCGGAAGCACTCGATCGTGTCGCCAGCACGGATGTCTTCGTAGTTTTCGAAGGCCATGCCGCATTCCTGACCGACGGGCACTTCGGAGACTTCGTCCTTGAAGCGCTTGAGGGTCTTGAGCTTGCCCTCGTGGATGACGACGTTGTCGCGCACAAGGCGGACGCCCGCACCACGCTCGACTTTGCCTTCGACCACGCGGCAACCCGCGACCTTGCCGGTCTTGGTGATGTTGAACACCTCCAGAATTTCGGCGTTGCCGAGGAAGGTCTCGCGACGTTCCGGCGAAAGCAGGCCCGACATCGCCGCCTTCACGTCATCCACCAGGTCGTAGATGATGTTGTAGTAACGGATCTCGATGCCCGAACGCTCGGACGCCTGACGGGCCTGGGTATTGGCGCGAACGTTGAAGCCGATGATCGCGGCATCCGAGGACTCCGCAAGCGCGATATCGGACTCGGTGATCGCACCGGCGCCCGAATGCACGATCCGAGCCCGCACTTCGTCGGTTCCGAGACGATCGAGCGCGCCGATGATGGCTTCGACCGAACCCTGCACGTCGCCCTTGATGACCAGCGGGAACTCCTTGAACCCGGTGTTCTGAAGCTTGCTCATCATCTGCTCGAGCGAACCGCGCTGGCCGGACTGGCGGGCAACCGCCTTGTCGCGCGTCAGACGCTGGCGATATTCGGAGATCTCGCGCGCACGGCTTTCGTTTTCAACGACCGCGAAACGATCGCCGGCAGCCGGGGTGCCCGACAGGCCGAGAACCTCGACCGGGGTCGCAGGGCCCGCTTCCTTGACGTGGTCGCCCTTGTCGGTGACCAAGGCACGGACACGGCCCCACTGGTCGCCGGCCACGATGATCTGGCCGGGCTTCAGCGTGCCCTTCTGGACAAGCACGGTCGCCACCGAGCCGCGACCGCGGTCGAGCTGGGCTTCGATGACGATACCTTCGGCCGTCCGGCTCGGGTCGGCCTTGAGGTCGAGAATTTCGGCCTGCAGCAGGATCGCCTCGAGCAGCTTGTCGAGATTGACCTTGTTCTTGGCCGAGACTTCGACGTCGAGAACTTCACCGCCGAGCGACTCCACGAACACTTCATGCTGCAGCAGCTGCTGACGAACCTTGTCCGGGTTGGCTTCGTGCTTGTCGATCTTGTTGATCGCCACGATGATCGGAACGTCGGCCGCCTTTGCATGGCTGATCGATTCGATCGTCTGCGGCATGACGCTGTCGTCGGCCGCGACCACGAGGATCGCAATGTCGGTTGCCTGCGCACCGCGGGCACGCATGGCTGTGAAGGCCGCGTGACCGGGCGTGTCGATGAAGGTGATCTTCTGGCCGTTTTGTTCGACCTGGTAGGCACCGATGTGCTGCGTGATGCCGCCGGCCTCGCCGGAGACGACGCTCGTCTGGCGAATGGCGTCGAGTAGGGAGGTCTTACCATGGTCGACATGGCCCATGATCGTCACGACCGGAGGGCGCGAAACCATTTCACCAGCATCGTCGGCCTGGTTGAAGATGCCTTCTTCAACGTCGGATTCCGATACGCGCTTGACCGTGTGGCCGAATTCGGCGGCGATGATTTCCGCCAGATCCGCGTCGATGACGTCGCCGGGCTTCATCATCTGGCCGTCTTTCATCAGGTACTTGATGACGTCAACGGCGCGCTCGGACATGCGCTGCGAGAGTTCCTGAATGGTGATGGTTTCCGGCAGAATAACCTCGCGCATGACCTTTTCGCGCGTTTCCTGCATCTGGCTCCGGCGGAATTTCTCCTGCCGGCGACGCATGGCGGCGAGCGAGCGGCCACGGGCATTGCCGTCGTCGTCGAGCGCGGCCGTCAGGGTCAACTTGCCCTTGCGACGTTCTTCCTCGGTTTTCGGACGGGCGGGAGCCTTCGCCGGCTCGGGACGAACGGGCTTGCCGCGGACCGGTACCGCGCCGGGACGGGCAGAGCGCGTTTCCTCGGCTTCGTTGGTGCGGCGGGTGCGGACGCCATTGGCATCCGTCGTGATGATGGGGGCAGGGCGCTCGACAACCGGAGCAGCGGCAGCTGCAGCGGCCGCAGCCTTTTCGGCTTCGGCAGCAGCGGCCAGGGCCACCTTCTCGGCTTCGCGTTCTGCCGCAGGACGGGCAGCTTCTTCCGCCTCGCGGCGTGCGGCCTCTTCGGCTTCGCGCTTCAGGCGGGCAGCTTCTTCGATCTTGCGCTGTTCCTCGGCCGCTGCGCGTGCCTTGGCTTCCTCGGCATCGCGGATCTGCGCTTCGGCAAGCGCACGACGGCGTGCATCGATTTCACCGGCTGACAGCTGGTTCAGGACGACACCCGTGCGCGGACGCGCAGGATCGGGCCGCGGAGCCTGGGGCTGCGGGCGAACCGACGTCTGCTGCATCGGCCGGGTTTCCGGCGGGCGTGGCTGCGGCGCGCGGACCGGAGCCGAGGCGATCGGTGCGACCGGCTTCTCGTCTTCGGGCCGTGTGGGGCGGCGCTTGCGGGTTTCGACCACGACAGCCTTCGTGCGGCCGCGGCCCATGTCCTGGCGGACTGTGCCCTGGCTCACGCCGGAGGGGCGCAGCGTCAGAGTCTTCTTGCCGGCTCCGCTCAGGGTCTTGTCGTCGTTGTTATCGGTCATTCCGTTCCGTTCCTCAGATCGAAGCCGGATGCGTATCACCAGACCCCGTCGTTCGATTGTCGTCTTACTGTATTGCGGTCGTCACGGCCGTAGCCGGTGTCCCGCGTCATGATGTCGGCTGGGAAGCGTCGCCGAAGGCACGGGGGGACATTTCGCCCCGGTATCGTTCCAGCATGTTTGCGCGCTTCACTACACCCTCACCCGCCTGCCCTGCAAGCGCTGCGGCATGGATAAAAGAATTACTTCCGAGCAACGTATCCAATTCCTCTCCGGTGAAGAAGCGGAACGTGGGTATCTGCTCACCGTCATCGGCAGCAAAGCTGATGGCCTTGCGCGCCTGGTCAATCTTCCGCACACCGTCGGGTGCGGCCGTGGAGGCGTGGAAGGTGGCGATGGCCGCCATCCCGCGGACGGCCTGCTCGACCTTCGAAGCCCCCGTGATGAACTGCGCGGCCTTGCGCGCCATGTTCATCATGCCGACAAGTTGCTGAACCAGCAGCCTGTCGACCTCGTCCAGGAGTTCGGGACCGGGCTTGGCCTCTGCCGTTTTGAGCGCCCGGGCAAAAAGCTTGCGCTTGATCGCCGTCTCGAGAACCGCCCGTTCGGCCGTGACCCAGCAGCCGCGTCCCGGCAACTGGCGTTTCAGATCCGCGACCACCCGGCCGTCCGGCCCCGCAACGAAGCGGATCAGGCCGTCATCGGCCGGACCGCTCTTGCGGGTGACGATGCACATGCGGCCGTTGAGCGGCAAGTCGTCATCCGCGTCTTCGGGGACGCTGGGATCGTCCGTTGCCCATTCGGGCTGATCGGGTGCGGCATTCATGAGGATCAGGACGCGGCTTCCGCCTCGTCCTCCTCGCTACCTTCCGTTATTTGGAGTGCCTCGGTCTCGCGTGCAAGGTCTTCCTCCGTAATCCAGCCCGCAGCAAGGCGTGCTTCGAGGATCATGGTTTCCGCTTCGGTGCGCGAAACTTCGAGCTTCGAGAACAGGCCCTCGAAACGCTTGGTCTCGCCATCCTTGCGCTCCGACCAGCCCACGAGGTCGTCGGCGGCGCAGCCTGCGAAATCTTCCATCGTCTTGATGCCGTCCTGACCCAGGGCCACGAGCATCTGACCGGTCATGCCGTTGATGGAGCGCAGTTCGTCGGCAACGCCGAGTTCCTTGCGCTTTTCATCCATCTCGGCTTCCAGCCTGTCGAGATATTCGCGGGCACGTGTCTGGATCTCGCTCGCGGTCTCCTCGTCGAAGCCTTCGATGGAGGCAATCTCGTCGAGTTCTACGAAGGCGAGCTCCTCGACCTGGGCAAAGCCCTCGGACGCCAGAACCTGGCCGACCATCTCGTCCACGTCGAGCGCTTCCATGAAGAGGTTCGTGCGCTCGTTGAATTCCTTCTGGCGACGCTCGGACTCTTCGGCTTCGGTCATGATGTCGATGTCCCAGCCGGTCAGCTGCGACGCGAGACGGACGTTCTGGCCACGACGACCGATCGCGAGCGACAGCTGCTCGTCGGGCACGACGACCTCGATGCGCTCGGCATCTTCGTCAAGCACGACCTTGGCCACTTCGGCCGGCTGCAGGGCGTTGACGATGAAGGATGCGGGATCCTGGCTCCACGGAATGATATCGATCTTTTCGCCCTGGAGCTCGCCGACGACAGCCTGAACGCGGCTTCCGCGCATGCCGACGCAGGCGCCGACCGGATCGATCGACGAGTCGTTGGAAATGACGGCGATCTTGGCGCGCGAACCGGGGTCACGGGCGACCGAGCGGATCTGGATGATGCCGTCGTAGATTTCGGGCACTTCCATGGTGAAGAGCTTGACCATGAACTGCGGATGCGTGCGCGACAGGAAGATCTGCGGACCGCGCTGTTCGCGACGAACGTCGTAGACATAAGAGCGGACCCGGTCGCCATAGCGCATGTTCTCGCGCGGGATCATCTCGTCGCGGCGGATGATGCCTTCGCCGCGGCCGAGGTCCACGATGACATTGCCGTATTCGACGCGCTTGACCGTGCCGTTGACGATCTCGCCGATGCGGTCCTTGTATTCGTCGAACTGGCGGTCACGCTCGGCTTCGCGGACCTTCTGGACGATGACCTGCTTGGCGGACTGGGCAGCGATGCGGCCGAAATCCATCGGCGGCAGCGGGTCGGCAATGAAGTCGCCGAGCTTTGCATCCGGGTTGCGGTCGCGCGCCAGTTCCAGGGGAATCTGCGTGCCGTAGTCTTCGGCAACCTCGACAACTTCCAGGAGACGCTGAAGGCGGATTTCGCCGGTCTTGGAGTTGATGTCGGCGCGGATGTTGCTTTCCGAACCGTAGCGGGAGCGTGCCGCCTTCTGGATCGCATCGGCCATGGCGGCCAGCACGATTTCGCGGTCGATCACCTTTTCGCGCGCGACGGCATCCGCGATCTGCAGAAGTTCGAGCCGGTTAGCACTGACTGCCATGGGGTATGTCTCCGTAGGTCGAATAGTCCGGGTGGTGCCTCTCGGGCCGGGCTTCGAAGCTGAAGCGCCGGCCGGGCGCTTGTCATTGCTGCGAAGGGGTCTCGTCGTCGCCGTCGATGTCTTCGAAATTCTCGTTGGCCGCTTCGCGTGCAGCCTTGGCCTTCTTGTCGGCGGTCAGTGCATCGCGGATCAGGTCGTCCGTCAGGATCAGCTTGGCTTCTGCCAGCGCGGAGAACGGCACCGTGACCATCGGCGCCTCGTCCGGACCCGGCTGGTCGCGCTCGATCGTGAAGCCGTCCGCGTCCGCGCTCCGAATGACACCGCGGAAGCGCTTGCGGCTTTCGACCAGAACCGAAGTCTCGCATTTCACGAGATGGCCGGTCCAGCGGACGAAATCGCCCTTGCGCACCATCGGCCGGTCGATGCCCGGCGAAGACACTTCCAGATGATACGCCTTGCCGATCGGATCGTCCACGTCTAGCACCGGCGAGATCGCGGTGGAGACGGTTTCGCAATCCTCGACCGTCATCGTGCCGTCGGTCCGTTCCGCCATGATCTGCAGCGTTGCACCATTCTGGGCCGAAAGCCTGACGCGTACCAGCTGGTAGCCCATCGGGATCAGCACGGGTTCGATAATGTCGGCCACGCGACGATCGATCCCGGTCTCGGTGATCAGGCGCGGTTCCTGCTGCATTTCTGCCGTGTCGATGTCGGACAAGCACTGTCTCCCGTCATGCAAGGTCTGTCATGATGGTAATAAAAAAGAGCGGGTCCTGACGGGCCCACTCTTCATCAACCGATCAAGAATTTGAGCGTCGTATACGCTGCATCCGCCGCAATTGCAAGCGCCGCGCGGGATGTGACCCTTGCGCGGTCCCCGAGCGACCCGCGAGCGTCCCTTGGGCGAAATCGGCGCGCTGCCGCGGGTTGCCGCAGCAGGTGTCCGGGCTACATTGCGTCAAGAGGACATCAGACATCCTGAAAAGGCCGCCGCCCGCATCACGGTCGTGCCGCCATGGCATATCGGCGGTCTCGTCAAGGTGGCTGCGCATAAACGAGGAGACGGCCGTGCCGGATCGATCATCGCCTTTGGCGCCATTCCGCCACGAGACCTTCCGCATCATCTGGATCGCCAGCCTTGCCTCGAACTTTGGCGGCTTGATCCAGTCCGTCGGCGCCGCCTGGATGATGACGTCCATCTCGACGTCGGTGAACATGGTTGCACTGGTGCAGGCGTCGGTCACGCTGCCGATCATGCTGTTCTCGCTGATCTCGGGCGCGCTGGCGGACAGTTTCGACCGGCGGCGGATCATGTTGGTCGCGCAGCTCTTCATGCTGGTCGTATCGGCGCTGCTGACGGCGTTCGCCTGGTTCGGTCTGATCACGCCCTGGCTGTTGCTGACGTTCACCTTTTTGATCGGCTGCGGGACGGCGCTGAACAACCCGGCCTGGCAGGCCTCCGTTGGCGACATTGTCCCGCGCGAGGATCTGCCGGGAGCCGTGTCGCTGAACAGCATGGGCTTCAACATGACGCGCAGCGTCGGCCCGGCCATCGGGGGCGTGATCGTGGCAGCAGCCGGCGCAGCGGCGGCATTCGCGGTGAACACGCTCACCTATTTCGCGCTGATCTATGCGCTGTTGCGCTGGAAACGGACGCCGGCGCTCAACGCCCTGCCGCGCGAGCCCCTGGCACGGGCCGTCGGGGCAGGCCTGCGATATGTCGCGATGTCGCCGAACATCCTGAAGGTCATGCTGCGCGGCTTCCTCTTTGGCCTGTCGGCGAGCGCGATCCTGGCCCTTCTGCCGCTCGTCGCGCGCGATCTCGTGGCCGGTGGACCGCTCACCTATGGCGTCCTTCTCGGCGCCTTCGGCATCGGTGCGATCGGCGGTGCGCTGCTGAGCGCCCGGCTGCGCGAGCGTCTGGCCGGCGAAGCCGTCGTGCGCATTGCCTTCGTCGGCTTCGGGCTGTCCGCCGTCATCGCCGCGGTCAGCCGGTCGGAAGTCCTCACAAGCCTTGCCATGCTTCTATCGGGTGCCGGCTGGGTGTTGGCCCTGTCGCTGTTCAACACGACCGTGCAGCTGTCCACGCCGCGCTGGGTGGTGGCACGGGCTCTTTCGCTCTACCAGACGACCACGTTCGGCGGCATGGCGCTCGGCAGCTGGGTCTGGGGCCTGGCCGCGGAAAACTACGGTCCCGCAACGGCGCTTGTCGGCTCGGCGGCCGTCATGCTGGTCGGTGCAGCCGTCGGCCTGCGGTTTGCCTTGCCGGAGTTCAAGGCGCTCAATCTCGATCCCCTGGGCAGTTTCACCGAACCGATGCTCAAGCTCGATCTGAAACCAAGAAGCGGGCCGATCGTCGTGATGATCGACTACGAGATCGATCCTGCGGATGTCGAGGCGTTCTTGTCGATCATGACCGAACGTCGCCGTGTCCGGATCCGCGACGGTGCCGGCCAGTGGACACTGATGCGCGATCTGGAGCGACCGGAGATCTGGACCGAGACCTATCATGTGCCGACCTGGGTCGAGTATGTCCGCCACAATCAGCGGCGCACCAAGGACGATGCGGCAATCTACGAGCGGCTCCGCGCGCTCCATCGTGGCGAAACGGCTCCTTATGTGCATCGCATGATCGAGCGGCAGACGATCCTGCCGCACGAATACGAACAGTTCAAACGGCCGGTTGACATCGGTCACTAAGG
The DNA here is from genome assembly GCF_001424065.1 of Rhizobium sp. Leaf384. Classification (GTDB taxonomy): domain Bacteria; phylum Pseudomonadota; class Alphaproteobacteria; order Rhizobiales; family Rhizobiaceae; genus Ferranicluibacter. The sequence continues at coordinate 1,522,909 of NZ_LMQE01000001.1, read as the reverse complement.
CGATGGTCTATCGCAGCTTGGCCTTGAGACCGGCGTCCGGGAAGCATGTCGCTGCAAGCCCGTTTTTCTCCTGCCACTGGCCGAGCGAGCGCCTTGTCTTGTAGCCGGCCAGTCCATCGGCCTTTCCGATGTCGTAACCCTGGGCTTCGAGCCGTTTCTGCATGGTCAGAACATCGGAGCGCAGCATCTTTCCGACGTCGCCCCAGCTGCCCTCGAACGCACCGCCATTGGCGCCGATCCGGTCGGCGAGATTGCCGATGAAGAGCGCATAGAGATCGGAATTGTTGTATTCCTTGATGACGTAGAAATTCGGCGTCACCAGGAATTCCGGGCCATGGCGACCGGCCGGCACCAGCATCATGCCGCTCTCCTTCGCGTCACTGCGTGGAAAGGCCTTGCCGGAAACACGGGCGATCCCGGATGCGGCCCATTGCCCGAACGGCTTTGCAAGATCCGGCCCCTCCTGCGCGCAGGAAACGGTCCGCGGGATCGACACCTCGAAGCCCCAGTCACGACCGCGCTGCCAGCCTTTTTCGGACAGGTAATGCGCGATGGAGCCAAGGACGTCCGGCACGGAATTCCAGATGTCACGCCGCCCGTCGCCATCGAAATCGACGGCATAGGAAAGGAAGCTCGAGGGAAGGAACTGCGGCTGGCCCATGGCACCCGCCCAGGATCCGCGCATGTCGGCCTCCGCGACGTCGCCGCTGGCCAGGATATGCAGGGCCGAGACGAGCTCGCGGGTGAAGAGTTCACTGCGCGTGGACATGAAGGCCTTGGTCGCAAGCACATCGAGCACCGGATGGGGGATCTTCGCCCGCCCGAAGCCCGACTCGCGGCCCCAGATCGCCAGCACGATCGGGCCGGGCACGCCATAGGTCTTCTCGATCCGCCGCAGCGTCGCGGCGTGCGTCGAGGCGAGGCTCCGACCGGTGACGGCGAGGCCCTGCAGGCGATTTTCCGAGAAATAGGCGCCGGGAGAGGCGAACTCCGCCTGGCTCTGTTTCTGGTCGCCTGGCGGTTTTGCGCCCGGCGGCACCAGGTCCGGAAGGTCCCAGTCGAGCTTCACATCGGCAAACGCCGTGTCGAATTCGTTCCTAGTAATGCCGCCCTTCTGAGCTTGCGGCCAGAGATCGGTCTGCAGCCAGCGCCGGAACTGCGCTTCGGTCTCGGTCTTCGAAGCGGCCAGCGCCGGAATGACTGTGCACGCGCAGACGAGAGCCGCGAGGCCGAGGCGATGGAAATGGCGAAGGCCAGGAAGTCTGGGGAATGTCATGTCAGATTGCCGTCCTCGCCCGCAGAGCCGCGGTCAGTGTGCCGTCGTCGAGATAGTCAAGCTCGCCTCCGACGGGGACGCCGTGGGCAAGCCGGGTGATGCGGACGTCCAGCCCGTCGAGCTGGTCGGTGATGTAATGCGCTGTCGTTTGGCCCTCGACGGTTGCGTTCACGGCGATGATCAGCTCGCGCACCTCGCCCTTGACGACGCGATCGACCAGTCCACGGATGTTCAGGTCGTCGGGGCCGACGCCATCGAGCGGCGACAGCGTGCCGCCGAGCACATGATAGGCCGTGTTCATCGCCCCTGTGCGCTCCAGTGCCCAGAGATCGGCCACGTCTTCGACCACGATGATGCAGCTATGGTCGCGCCGTGCATCCGTGCAGACGCTGCAGGGGTCGCTCGTATCCACATTGCCGCAGCAGGAGCAGATGCGGACCTTCCGATGCGCCTCGCTCATCGCATCGGCGAGCGGCCCGAGCAGCTGGTCCTTCTTCTTGACGAGATGGAGAGCCGCGCGACGGGCCGAGCGGGGGCCGAGCCCCGGTACCTTCGCCAGAAGCTGGATGAGTTTTTCGATTTCGGGGCCGGTGACTCGCTTTGCCATGAGGCGCGTTCTATCCCATATGCGAGTGGAGTGAAAATGCTTTGCACCGCGCAGGTATGATCGGCAACCACGCACGAAAAGGGTAAGCCATGAAGATAGACGCCGTCTGCGTCGGCCATGCCACCGTCATCGGCGGCAAGATCGCAAAGACGGGGATCGTCAAGCATCCCCAGGGCGGTACCGTTATCGTGGATGCCGCCGGGCTGGCGGGCGATGCGGTGTGCAATCGGAAACATCATGGCGGTCCGGATCAGGCCGTCTACGGCCTCGGCTCGCTGGATCTGGACGCCTGGGCAGAGGAACTGGGCCATGCCGTCCCGCCCGGCCTGTTTGGCGAAAATCTCGTTGTCTCGGACGTCGACAGCCGAGCAATCGCGGTCGGCGATCGCTTCGAGACGGACAGCGTCACGCTGGAGGTCACCTCCACCCGAATCCCCTGTTCCACGCTCGCACTTCGGTTCAACGATCCGGGATTTGCGCGGAGGTTCCGGAGGGTTGGCCGGCCGGGCTTCTACTGCCGCGTACTGCGTCCGGGCATGATGTGCGCCGGGGAACGCGTCGTCTTTCATGCGTTCCAGGGGCCTCGGATCACGATGCCGGAGATGCTTGCCACCGCGGTCAAGACGCTTTCGGACGCAGAGCGCGCGCGTTACCGGGCGGCCCCGATCAGCGAGCGGGTTCGTGCGCAGCTTGAAGCGCTCCGGCCTTAACCATTCCTTAAGGAACCGCTTCGCGCCGCCATCGGGCTCCGTTATGTCCTTCGCGACCAAGGCAGCTGACGGGGAGCGGGCAATGACGTGGGTGAGCAGGATCAAACGGCAGGCAGGATATCTGGCGCTTGTTCTCCTCGTCGCGGTTCCCGCGAGCCACAGCCTTGCCCGAACCTGCGCGTCCTCTGGCGTCGAGGCGGCCCGCCTCCAGCGTCAGATTGCCACGAACAGGACGATGGCGCACAAGCATGGGTGCGATCTCGAAATCGGCGGCTTTGTCTGCCGGGAGGTGGCTGGCCGTATCGCACAGGCCCGAGCGGCGCTTTCGGCCTTGCCATCCGCCTGCAAGGCCGATGGTCGCGCGACCCACGCGGCGATCTCGCCGAAACGCGTCATCCGGCAGCTTGCCAAGGCCGAGGCGTCCACTGCCCGCCCGGCGCTCTCCGCGGCGACACGCGTGGCCACGTTCTGCGTTCGTCTTTCGGACGGCTATTACTTCCCGACGCCCAATTCCGGATTCAGCCCTCGTCGCGCCTCGATCGAAGGGCTTGCGGCACAATGCAGGGCCATCTGCGCCACGGCGAACATGGATGTTTTCCAGCAGCCGAGAGGGAATGGCGAGCCGATGGACATGGTCTCGCTCTCGACCGGGAGACGCTATCGGGATCTCGACGTGGCAGGTCTTTACCGAAAGGCCGAACAGGCGAAAACCTGCGATGCGAGCCGCATCTTTTCTGCCGACTTTCGACCCATGTCCGCCGCAAGCATGCCTGCGACAGCGCCCCAGAACGGCTCCGAAGCAGCGCCAGATCGGGGGCCGACCGTTCTCGCGACGCTGGAAGGAAGCCCGGACAAAGGACTGTTCTCCGACGTCGGCCTGCGTGGTACGCGAACGGATATCCCAAGGTTTCCGCGCAAGGTCCGCATGGTCGGGCCTGCATTCCTGCCAGACCTCTAACCCAACGGCCCTCAGAAAGGCAGCTTCATTCCGGGCGGAATCGGCAGGCCGGCGGTCAGTTCGCGCGTCTTTTCCGCCGTGATCGCCTCCGCCTTGTCCTTGCCGTCCTTGTGCGCGGCGACAATCAGGTCCTCGAGGATCTCGACGTCGTCTTCCTTAAAGAGAGACGGATCGATCTTGATGCTCTTCAAGGCGCCCTTTCCATCGAGCCGGACGGTGACGAGGCCCCCTCCGGAGGTGCCGTCCACTTCGAGAAGGGCGATTTCCTCCTGAAGCTTCTCCATCTTGGCCTGCATTTCCTTGACCTTGCCCATCATGCCCATGATATCGCGCATCGTCCGTCGTCTCCTCTTCTCATATCCGGTTGGATCAGTGTTCTATGTCGTCACCGGGAAGGATGTCGCCCTCTTCGGACTCGGCCACCGCAACAATCTCCGGCGTCTCGTCCCGTTCGACCTCCGATACCTTGATGCGGACATCGACCATCTTGGCGCCGGGGAAGCGAGCGAGGATGGCTGCGACGTCCGGATCCTGACGCGCATCGTTGAAGCGTTCTTCCTTCGCAGCCGCTTCGGTTTCCACCATGGTCGGCAGACCAGGCTCGCGGCTCACCGTCACCATCCAACGGATGCCGGTCCACTCCTCCAGCCGCCGCTGCAAGTCGGTCACCAGCGTTTTCGGCGCGTCATCGGGAACGTTCATTTCCAGCCGGCCCGGTTCGATCCGCACGAGACGCACGAAATTGCGCACCAGCGTCTTCAAGAGGATGTCACGGTTCTTCTGGCAGAGGTCGACGATATCGGCGACCGAGCGCAGGGGAACGACGGGAGCCGCCGGCGCCGGCTCGGGCTTCAGGTCGACCTGACCACGCTCCTGTGCCGCGGGAAGCTCGGCCTCGGGCACCGCACGCAGCATGGCCGCGCCGTTGGCCGTCAATCGCGATGGCGTGACCGGTTCGCCGGCGCGCGCCGTGACACTGCCCTGACCCTGTCCGTAACCCTGCTGGGCAACGGCGGATGCCATCGTACCATTGCCGCTCGCATGGGCGTTCCCGGGCGTACCACCCGCGCCCGATCCTGCCCCCCGGGGGGCCGGCCGCGCGGCATCGCTGCCCGACATTTCCAACAGCCGGCGGGCCGCATCTTCCGGCGAGGGAAGGTGGGCGGCATGCGTCAGCCGGATCAGCACCATTTCGGCGGCACCGGCAGGCCGGGCGGCGTTTTCCGTCTCCGGTATGCCTTTCAGCAGCATCTGCCAGATCCGCGACAAAGTGGAGACGGCGACGGCGGCAGAAAATTCCGCACCGCGAACCCGCTCAACCTCGCTGAGCGACTGGTCGTTGGCGGCCTCCGCGGAAAACTTCAGCTTGGTCACGAGATGCGTAAAATCGGCAAGATCGGTCAGGACGACAGACGGGCTGGCGCCGGCCTCGTACTGAAGGGCGAACTCCTCGAGTGCCGCTTTCACGTCGCCGCGCACCACATGGCCGAAGAGGTCGACGATACGGGCGCGATCGGCAAGGCCGAGCATGCTCCGCACGGCATCCGCGGCAACGATCCCGCCGCCATGGGCGATCGCCTGGTCGAGCAGCGAAAGGCCGTCACGGGCCGAGCCTTCTGCGGCGCGCGCGATCATGGCCAGCGCCTCGGCTTCTGCGGTGACGCCTTCCTTGCCGAGAATGGTGGAGAAAAGGCCGACCAGATCGGTCGCTGCGATACGCCGCAGGTCGAACCTCTGGCACCGGGATAGGACGGTGATCGGAACCTTGCGGATTTCGGTCGTCGCGAAGATAAATTTCACATGCTCAGGCGGCTCTTCGAGCGTTTTCAGCAGTCCGTTGAAGGCCTGCGTCGAGAGCATGTGCACCTCGTCGATGATGTAGACCTTATAGCGCGCGGAAACCGGCCGATAGCGCACCTGCTCGATGATCTCGCGGATATCGTCGATGCCGGTATGGGACGCGGCGTCCATCTCGATCACGTCGACATGGCGCCCTTCCATGATCGCCTGGCAGTGTTCACCCGGCGTGCGAAGATCGATCGTCGGCTTGTCAATGTCGTCGGTCTTGTAGTTCAATGCGCGCGCGAGGATGCGGGCCGTGGTCGTCTTGCCGACGCCGCGGACACCCGTCAGCATGTAGGCCTGCGCGATGCGCCCCGTCTCGAACGCATTGGTCAGCGTCCGGACCATTGGCTCTTGTCCGACCATCAGGTCGGAGAAGTCCTTCGGGCGATATTTCCGCGCAAGAACCCTGTAAGCCGCCGGCTTCTCGACCGGGGCGGTGGCTGCGTCAGGAGATGTCGTGGTGATGTCGGTCATGCGCCCCGCCGCTCGTTCCGTCTGTCCGGACGGTCGGCAAGCTTTAGACGCGGCAGCGAGCTTGCGAACGGGCGGCCATGGTCTGGTGGTTCAGGGACTTCCACGAAGACCCTGAGGGTGGGAGGCTGGCACGATGACCCGTGCCGGGCTCGTTGGGGCTGCTTCCTTCCGGACCTGACCCGGTTGGCGAGTGGCTCGTCCACCACCAACCTCCCGATCTCCATATCGGCAATATCCAAACGGAATGCAAGTCGGCCCTTGGAAGAATCTGGCATCCCTGTCAGAAGAGAAGCCTGTCCAAAGAGAGGCCTTTCCCGAAGCGCTGACCCGTCGTTCAGACAAACGGGCACGGCGGCCGGGAAAGACCGACAGCACAAGCAGGAGGAACCCGTGACCCCGTTCGAACTCGACCCGCGCCTCGCGCGTGACAGCGATCTCGTGTCCCGCCTCGATCTTTGCCAGCTGCGGCTCAGCCGCGATGCGCGCTGGCCCTGGCTGATTCTCATCCCGGAGCGCAACGCTGTCAGCGAAACGTTCGAGCTGTCGCCCGACGAGCAGGCAACGCTTTCGCGCGAAACCAACCGGATTGGGACTGCTTTGAAGCAGGTAACCGGTGCGACCAAGATCAACATCGGCGCACTGGGCAATATCGTTCGACAGCTCCATGTCCATGTCGTTGCCCGCACCGAGGACGATGCGAACTGGCCGGGCCCCATCTGGGGCTTCGGCGTGGCCGAACCTTGGGACGCGGCAAAGCGAGACCACTTCCTGAAGAGCCTGATGGAATCCCTGACATGAGCCACGCGATTTTTGATTTCAAGGGACCGCATCCCGAACCGAGTTCTCTGGTCGCTTTTGCCGGCAATCATCTCGTCCGCGACAGCGAACACCGAGCCGACGATTGCGTGGAGGTGGCGCTGAAGACCGAGGGCGCGCATCTCTTCGCCTTTGCGGAGGGCAAGCTGGTCGTCAAGCACGACGAAAACATCATCGACCCGCTGTTTGCGCCGTACGAGATCGCGGCGCTCGAGCCTGATCTCGAGGCTGCCATCCTTCTGGGAACGCTCCCCTCCGGAGAGCCGCGGATCGCGGTTCCCGTCAACCGGACGGAGGCGACGTTGGAGGAGCCCTTCAAGCTGGCAGATGGCCGCAGCCTCTATCGGCAGGCGATGCTGCCGGACGAATTGCTCGGGCAGTTTGCCCAGGCCGCGAGCCTGATGGCCTGGAATGCCTCCAACCGCTTCTGCGGCAAATGCGGCAGCCCGATGGAGGCCCGGGGCGGCGGATATCGGCGGGTGTGCACGGCCTGCGGCCATCCGGCGTTCCCGCGCACGGATCCCGTCGTCATCATGCTGACGATCGACCTGCAGCGCGACCTCTGCCTGCTCGGCCGCAGCCCGCACTTTCCCGAGGGCATGTATTCCTGTCTTGCTGGCTTTCTGGAGCCCGGCGAGACGATCGAGAATGCCGTGCGGCGCGAGACGATGGAAGAGTCCGGCATTCGAATCGGCCGCGTGCGCTATCACGCTTCCCAGCCCTGGCCGATGCCGCACAGCCTCATGATCGGCTGCTATGCCGAGGCCAAGTCGAGCGAGATCCGGATCGACGATCTCGAGCTTGAAGACTGCCGCTGGTTCACCCGCGAGGAGACCCGTGCCATGCTTGCCCGCAATACGGGCCATGACGTCGACGTCCAGTCGACGCCGCCGAAAGGGGCGATCGCCCACCAGCTGATGCGCGATTGGCTGGATTGGCCGGCCTGACGAAACGCCGAACCGGAAAACGAAAGAACCGGCACGAGGCCGGTTCTTCAAAGCGCAATCGTCGAAGGGACGCCGGATCAGAAGTCGCGCTGGAAGCGGATCGTGCCGCCGACTGCATCGCCATGACCGCGTTCGCCGTCGAATTTGGTGTAGTTGAACTCCGGCTGCACCTTGAAATTGTCGACGATCATGTACTCCATGTTGAGGGCGGTCGCGAGCGTGCCATCCTCTTCATAGGCCACCTGACCGTTGACGGAGGTCTTCTCGTTGACCGTGGCGGTGAACCCGCCCCATGCGGCCCAGTCTCCGTTCCACGGGCCATAGTAGTTGCGCCTGCGGGTGTCCCCCGGACCTTTGTCATTGTTCCAGTCGGACTGGTAGCCGGCCATGATGAAGATCTTGAACACGTCGTTGAAGACGATATCGCCGCGAACCTTGCCGCCGAAGGCCTCGGCATCCGGATCGTAGCCGCCGATGATGAACAGGCCGCCCCAGTCTTCCTGAATGCGTGCGCCTGCCAGCGGGTGTGCCGCCTGATAGTCTTCGACCGGCCTGCCGGCAAAGCCGGTATCGTAGGAGCCGCCACCCTCTTCCACGCCGATGAAGGCCGAAAAGCCCTTGTCGCCGCCCCACTGGTAGCTCACCTGGTTCGTCCGGTCGCCGGTATAGTCGATGACGTCGTCATTGATGATGTTGCCGGCCGAATTCAGGAAAAGGTCGTAGCGTGAATCGTTGAAGCCGGCCATGAAGCCGCCGAGCATGATGTAGGCCGAATTGATGTAGGTGGTCGATTCGCCATCGCTCGCTTCCGATCGCATTTCGATGAAGGAGCGGAGCTCGCCGAATTCCGTATCGCTGCGGGCATCCAAGGTCAGCGTTCCCCGGGTAAAGGGCGACCAGTCGAGATCTTCGCCGCTATAGGCACTTTCCCCCAGATTGTTGTCGTTGCGGACATAGCCGCCAATCTTCAGGCATGTCTCCGTGCCGGGAATGTAGAAGAAGCCTTCGCCGAAGGCATCGCAGACACGAACATATTCCATGGCTTCCGGCTCGGCGGCAACGATCGCATCGGCGGCCCGTGCGCCCGCAGTCATGGACAACGCAGCCGTCGAGGCAAGAAGAAGAGTTCTGATGATCATGGTAGGCGTCCCTTGGATGCCGCCTTTTCCGCGGCTGTCAAACGAAAGGCGCGGGCGGCAATGCCGCAAATCAGTCACCTCTCCGCCGTACGCAATCATCTTTGCGTCATGAACACTACCCCGCACCTTGGACATGTTTGTCCGCGCGGAAGGGATTTCGGCAGGGCGCGACTTTTATAACACGCGTCGCATGGGGTGCGCCGGATAGGAGCCGAGGATCCGGACCTTCTCCGAAAAGAACCGAAGTTCTTCCAGCGCCCGCTTGACGTTCGCATCGTCGGGATGCCCGTCGATATCCGCATAGAATTGCGTCGCGATGAACTTTCCGCCGATCTGATAGCTCTCCAGCTTCGTCATGTTGATGCCGTTCGTGGCGAAGCCCCCCAGCGCCTTGTAGAGCGCGGCCGGAATGTTGCGGACGTTGAAGACGAATGTGGTGACGAGATGGTCGCTTGCGGCATCGCGCCGGATCGGCTTTTCGTCGCGTGAGAGCACCACGAAGCGCGTCACGTTGTTTTCCGTGTCCTCGACGTTCTCGGCGACGATATCGAGCTTGTAGAGATCGGCCGCCAGCCGGGGCGCGAGGGCCGCCATCGAGCGGTCCCCCGTTTCCGACACAAGCTTGGCGGCGCCGGCGGTGTCGCCGGCGACGACGGGCTTCCAGCCGTTGGCGCGCACGATCTTGCGGCACTGGCCGAGCGCATGAATGTGGCTGTGCACGGTGCGGATCTCGCTGCGGGAAACACCGGGCAGGACCATCAGCTGGAACCGGATCGGCATGAAATACTCGCCGATGATGTGCAGGCGCGACTCCGGCAACAGATGATGGATGTCGGCGACGCGTCCCGCGATCGTGTTTTCGATCGGGATCATGGCGAGGTCCGCCTCGCCGTTCTCGACGGCCAGAAAGGCATCCTCAAACGTCTGGCAGGGCAGCGGGTCCATCGCCGGGAACATGTCGCGCGATGCCATGTCCGAATTTGCGCCGTAGTCGCCCTGGAACGAGATCCGGTTGGTGACAGGCATCATGACGTGGCTCCGGGACGCGTCGAAAGCATCCGCCGTGCCGCCTCGAGATCGGCAGGCGTATCGACGCCGAGCGGAATGGAGCTCACGATTTCCACGTCGATGCGCATGCCTGCCTCGAGCGCGCGGAGCTGTTCGAGCGATTCGCGCTTTTCCAGCGTCGACGGCGGCAGGGCCACGAAACGTTCCAGAGCAGACCGGCGATACGCGTAGAGGCCGATATGATGGTAGAGCGGTCCTGCACCATGGGGTGCGGTTGCCCGCGTGAAGTAAAGCGCCCGCATGCGGCTGGCAGACAAGGGTGCGCCGACGACCTTCACGACGTTCGGATTGCTCTTCTCCGCTTCGTGCACGATTTCCACCGCCAGCGTCGCGATGTCCACGGCGGGATCTTCCAGCGGCCGCAGGGCTGCGCGGATGGTTTCCGGCTCGATCGTCGGCAGATCGCCCTGTACGTTGATGACGGTCTCGATCCGGCCCTCGGGGTCGCAGAGGGTCAGCGCCTCGTAGATCCGGTCAGAGCCGGATTGATGGTCGATGCGCGTCATCACGGCTTCGAAGCCGGCCGCCGTCACGGCATCGAACGTGTCCTGGTGATCGACAGCCACGACGATGCGTCCGGCGTCCGCATCCCGCGCACGAAGCGCGACCTGGACGATCATCGGCAGCCCGCAGATGTCGGCCAGAGGCTTGCCAGGAAGCCGTGTGGAGGCCATCCGCGCCGGGATGAGGACGAGTGTTTTTGCCAAATTGTCGCTTTTCATGCCGAGCCCTTCAAAACACCATCAAAAAGTGCCAGAAGTGGTTCGTCCGGCACGGATATCGCTGTTGCAACGCTTGGTCAAAAGACATAGCTTCCGCACGATTTCAAGGTGCCGTGGCAGATTGTTGAAACCGGCGGCGCGTGCGTATGCCTGGAGCCGGACGCAAGGGGAGGTGTGTTGATGAACTCGCATGTAAATATGGCCGTGGGAGCCTTTCTCGGAACGGTCTTCGTGCTGATGTCCGTATCGATCGCCTCTGAAGGCATTTTTCATTCCGAAGCTCCGGAGAAGCCGGGCTTTGCCATCATTGCCGAGGAGACGGCAGGCGAGGCCGGAGCGGGGGCTGCTGCCGAGACGGAAGTCGACATCAAGCCGCTGCTTGCCAGCGCCGATGCCGGTGCCGGCGAAGCCATCTTCAAGAAGTGTGGCGCCTGTCACACCATCGAAAAGGGTGGGCCGAACAAGGTCGGACCCAACCTCTGGGGCGTGGTGGAGCGACCGATCGCCTCGCATGAAGGCTTTGCCTATTCGGCCGGCATGAAGACCTTTGCCGAAGCCAACAAGACGTGGACATACGATCATCTGAGCTATTTCATCGAGGCGCCGAAGAAGCACGTGCCTGGCACGGCCATGGGATTTGCGGGCGTGAAGAAGCCGGAAGAGCGTGCCAACCTCATCGCCTGGCTTCGCGGTCAGTCCGATGCGCCTGTTGCCCTTCCCGATGCCTCTGCCTCCGCTGCACCTGCAGCCGCGCCGGCTGATGCTGGGGCTCCGGCTGCCCCGGCCCCCGCTGCCCCGGCCCCGGCCGGCGCTGCTGCCCCGGCTGCCCCTTCTGCCCCGGCCCCTGCGACACCCGCAGCCCCGGCCCCTGCGACACCGGCCCCTGCAACACCGGCCCCTGCGAACTAAGTCGCAGAGTGTTATTGATCGACAATTGTCTAAGCCCGGCTCGCGCCGGGCTTTTGCGTTCTGACAACAGGGTCTGTCGCTGTCCGGAAGTGCGACCACGAGAGCCGGTATGAGGATGTCGGGCTGCCGAGCGTCAAAGGGCGAGCGTCAGAGCAGAACGTAGGCCCATGCGGAAACGGTGACCACGCCGAGGGCCGTGGTCAGGGTAATGGTCGAGGATGCCAAGCCATGACCCACATTGAAATGGTTCGCGATCAGCCAGGCGTTGACACCTGTGGGGACTGCCGACGTCAGCACCAGCGCGGCCGTCCAGGAGCGTTCGAGGCCGAGCAGATGGCTTGCGCTGAAAACACAGGCGGGCAACACCACGAGTTTGAGCGCGCTGGTGAAGGCGGCAAGGCCGAGATTGCCTGACAGTCCATATTTATCAAGCGCCATTCCGATCGAGATCAGCGCGGCGGGGCCTGCGACAGCCGCGGTCTGGTCGATGGCGATCTTGAGCGGTCCCGACAGCGGGAGCTTTAGCGCATGCATCACGGCGCCGCAGGCGAGCCCGATCACAAGCGGGTTGCGCACCAGATTCCGCAGGATGCCGCGAGCCAGCGCCAGCGGACTTTGGGCCGCGCCGCCATTGGTCTTCCGTTCTGCCCGTTCCATCAGGATCGTGCCGGCGATCATCATCACGGGAAGATGCACCGAGATCAGGATCGACAGGGCCACGACACCGGCGTCCCCCACATTGCGCGAGACGAGCGGCAGGCCGATGAAAATCGTGTTGGCGAAGGCCGAAGAGACGCCCGCGAGCACGCCGATGCGGCGGTCGCGCTTGAAGCCGAGGGTGGCGACGAGATGGCCAAGCGTCCAGACGACGGCGACCCCCGAGAAATAGGCGACCCAGAGTGGCCAGGGCGAGCCGTCCGTGAAGTCCGCGGTCGCTATGGTGCGAAACAGGAGAACGGGCACGGAAACCTTGAACACGAAGTCGCCGAGGGCATCGCCGACCGCGGGCTTCAGATAGCCCGTTCGCACGATCAGCCAGCCTGCGAAAATGAGGACGAAGAGAGGAAGGACATTGATGAGGACGTCGGACATGAAGCTCTCCGTGCCCCTATCGCATAAACTGCTTCGTGCGCCCTTCGCAACCTTTCCGTTTGCGACGCAATGCCTGCGTAAGTTTCGACTGCCATAAAGGCCGACGGTTATCGGCAGCGGAAGGATTCGGCATGACGGTAAGTAATTACACAGTGATCAATGAAAAATGGTGGCAGCAACCGGTCGTCCTCGAACTCGGCGGCATCGGAGACTACCGGATTATCCGCAACACGCGGGAAGCGGCCGAAGTCCTACTCGACAAATGGCCGACACATGAAGGCGCCGCCTACGGAGCCGCCCTGCGAATGTGCCGCTACGTTCTGAACGGCGAGCAGCCCGCGGATTATGCACGCGAGGACTTCATCGCGGCGGCCGTCGAAGCGTTCATCCATGTCGAAGACGGGCGCCGCCTCTTCTGATCGACCGTTCATGGCGAGACGGTACGCCTCACGGCGAAGCGGGATGGCGTGGAACATTCCTGTGAGACCTCGCGTTGCATTGCAGCGATAACGCTGATCCGCGAAACGGCCAAAAACGGCCGGCCCTGAATGCGGAACGCGGGCAACAGGGGCGCACAGGCATGCCGATTGACAAGCAGACATATTGCCGACGCGACGATGAACCCCATCTGCGGGATGACGACCTCGCAAGCAAGGTCTCACGGTACATCCAGTATGTGGCCCTCGTCGATACGACCCACCTTGATGTCATCGCCATCGGACGCACCATCATCCTGTCCGGCTATGTGTCGAACGAAGCCGAGGTCGGTTGCGTCGAACAGGCAGCCGCATCGGTGATCGGTGTTCATCTCGTCGAGAACAATGTAACCGTCCGGCACCACTGAGAGTTCCAGGTGCTCGAGCAACATCGCGTCCGGCAGACGTCTTTCAGGTTCTTCGACCAAGCAGGCTGACGCGCTCTCCGTCGCACCCCTATCCGTCACGACCGCATCTGGCGAACATCACACGAGAACGCGCACCGAACAGAACCGTCTCCCCGACTAGAACGCGTCGGGGAAGTGGACCGGCCAACGCCATGGCGTGACGGCCATGATGTCATAGCGGATCGACAGGCGATCCGCATCTGGCTGCCGTTGCAGCCAGAGTTCGCTCGCGTTGCGGATTCTCGCCTCCGACAGGGCACTCACCGCGGCGATCGCCGCATCCGCGCTTCGGCGCGCCTTCACCTCGACGCAGGCGATGAGATCGCCACGCCGGGCGATGATGTCGATTTCCCCGAGCTTCGTGCGGTAGCGAAAGGCGACAATCCGATAGCCGCGCAGCATGAGGGCTAGGGCTGCGAGATATTCCGCAAGGGCCCCTTTGCGCAGCGCCTGCAAGCGTCGCCGGTCGGCCCTTTGCGTCACGGCTGATCCTTGAGCACCAGAAGCCGGTCATAGAGCGTGCGCCGGTTCAGTCCCGTGCGTTTTGCAGCTTCGGTCGCCGCCTTGCCGGCCGACATCTCGGCGGAAAGCTCTGTCAGGAGAGCATCGACATCCTGCGCTTCCGGTGCCGCTTCCTCCGGAGGCGGGCCGATGACCAGCACGATTTCGCCCTTCACGACGACGTCGCCGCCGTAATGGTCGGAAAGTTCACCGAGCGTCCCGCGCCGGAACTCCTCGTAGGTCTTGGTCAGTTCGCGACAGACCACCGCCGCGCGTGCCCGGCCGAGCGTCTCCGCAGCGCCGATCAGCGTGGCGCCGATCCGGTGAGGCGACTCGAAGAAGATCAGCGTTGCCGGCACGCGGGAAAGGTCGCCCAGCCGGTCGCGCCGCGCCTTGTCCTTGGAGGGCAGAAAGCCTGCGAAGAGGAAGGCCTCGTTCGAAAGTCCGGAGCCGACCAGCGCAGCCAGGGGGGCCGAAGGCCCGGGTAGGGGCACCACCCTGTGCCCCGCTTCGATCGCCGTCTGGGCAAGCCGATAACCCGGATCGGACACAAGAGGCGTGCCCGCATCCGACACCAGCGCGACCGACCGGCCGGCATCGAGCGCCGCGATCAGCCGCGGGCCGGCCTCGTTGGCATTGTGCTCGTGATAGGCGTAGGGACGGTTGGCGATTCCGTAGCGGTCCAGGAGAACGCGTGTGACGCGTGTGTCTTCGCAGGCTAGCACATCGGCGCCGGCCAGGGTTTCCAATGCCCGCAGGGTGATGTCGCCGAGATTGCCGATCGGCGTCGCCACCAGATAGAGCGCCGGCTCGATCGGTCGGGCATCCACGATCGTATCGTGGACGCGATAGCTGCGCGACCGTATGTCGGCATCCGATGCCGCACCGCGTTCTCTTGTCTTGTCCTTCATGCGGTCTTTATGGGGGAGCCGGTGTCGGGCCGCAAGCCGGAGCGTCGAAGGATAATGGTGGGCAGTGTAATGCGAGCGCGGCTTGGCCCTTGCACTTCGTCCCGGTGTAGTGCCATTTTGCGCGTCCACATCCACGCCGCCCTTCGGCCGCCCGCGGCCCGGTGGCCGAGGCGTTCAAGAGTTCAAGCCGGGAGGTCTCTCCCGGTCCTGATGGAAAGCGACAGCATCTCATGCGCATTACGATCGAGCGGTCCAATCTCCTCAAATCGCTGAACCACGTCCACCGCGTCGTCGAGCGCCGGAACACCATTCCGATCCTGTCGAACGTTCTGCTGCGGGCCGACGGCGAGAGCCTCGACATGAAGGCGACCGACCTCGATCTCGAAATCACCGAGGCGACACCGGCGCAAGTCGAGCAGCCGGGTGCCACCACTGTTCCAGCCCACCTGCTCTACGACATCGTCCGCAAGCTGTCGGACGGTTCGGAGGTCCGGCTTTCGACCAATGCCGAGGGTACAGCGATGACGGTCGCCTCCGGCCGATCGAAGTTTTCGCTTCAATGCCTGCCGCAGTCGGATTTTCCGGACCTGAACGCCGGCACCTTCACGCACAAGTTCACCATGAAGGCGACCGATCTCAAGATGCTGATCGATCGCACGCAGTTCGCGATCTCGACGGAAGAGACACGCTACTATCTGAACGGCATCTATATCCACACGATCGAAAGCAAGGGAGACCTGAAGCTGCGCGCCGTGGCAACGGACGGGCACCGTCTTGCGCGGGCCGATCTGGAGGCGCCTTCGGGCTCCGAAGGCATGCCGGGCATCATCATTCCCCGCAAGACCGTGGGCGAACTGCAGAAGCTGGTGGATCAGCCGGACGCGACGGTGACGCTGGAGCTTTCCGATGCCAAGATCCGCATGAGCATCGGCTCCATCGTCATGACATCGAAGCTGATCGACGGGACGTTCCCGGATTACCAGCGCGTCATTCCGGCCAATAACGAGAAGGAACTGCGGATCGATTGCCAGTCCTTCGCGCAGGCCGTGGACCGCGTTTCCACCATTTCCTCCGAGCGAGGTCGTGCCGTGAAGCTGGCGCTTGCCGACGGACAACTGACGCTGACGGTCAACAATCCCGACAGCGGGAGCGCGACCGAAGAACTGCCGGTCGGTTACGACAATGACCCTCTCGAAATCGGCTTCAACGCCAAGTATCTCCTCGACATCACGGCCCAGCTCTCAGGGACCGAAGCCGTCTTCATGCTCGCCGATGCCGGCTCGCCGACATTGGTCCGCGATCTCGCTGGTGAAGACGCGCTGTACGTGCTGATGCCGATGCGCGTGTAAGGCGGCACCGCGTATAACGCCGTAACCGCCTGTTTTTGGATGCATGCCTGTCTTGAGCGCCCGAGAGGATTCTCCTCCGGGCGCTTTTGCATGTCAGGGCATTGTCCGGGCCGAGCACCGGCCGTCTTTCGCCCAATGTCGACCGCTCCTTACAGAGAAAACCCCTTGGATTTCCTCCGCAACGCCGCCCAGCAAAATGACGCAAAGAGGACGGTTTTTGTCGCGTTGGATATTTGAATGGGGTATGACAGCGAACGCTCAAGCAGCGAGTCGGAGTGGAGACGGGTATGAATTTGCGTTTGAAAGAGCGTTTCGGCAAGAAATTCGATGAGGAAATCCGGTTCTTCAAGGGCTGGCGCAGCAACATGAAGGCCGTGGGTGCCATCACGCCGACTTCCTCGATCGCCGCGCGGCGGATGGCCAGCGTCATCGATACCGATTCGGGCCTGCCGGTCCTCGAGCTTGGACCGGGCACCGGCGTCATTACCAAAGCCATCCTTGATCGTGGCGTGGCGCCCGACCAGCTCGTGTCGGTGGAATATTCGAGCGACTTCTACACCCAGCTCCTGGCGCGCTTTCCCGCCGTCGAGTTCATCAACGGCGATGCCTTCGATCTCGGCACCACGCTCGGCCGCCGTGCCGCAGATCAGTTCGATTGCGTTATCTCGGCCGTCCCGCTTTTGAACATGCCGATGCCGCGCCGCGTCGCGTTGATCGAGGATCTGCTGACCCGGGTACCCGTCGGTCGCCCCGTGGTGCAGATTTCCTACGGTCCGCGTTCGCCTGTCGCCAACTTGCCGGACCGGTTCCGCACCGAACAGCTCGACTTCATCATGCGCAATATCCCGCCGGCGCGGCTCTGGATCTATCGCAAGACCCATTGATCGCGTCTTCTGGGCGCACGGGGCACCGTTATGTTCGGCCTTTATATCAGCCATCCCGAGGTTTCGATCGATCCCGACGTGCCGATCCCGCGCTGGGGCCTTTCGGAGCGGGGTCGCGCGCGGGCCGGGGTCGCAGCGCAGGCCGGTTGGGCACGGCGTCTCGGTCGGATCGTCTCATCGGACGAAACGAAAGCGCTGGAGACGGCCGGCATTCTGGCGGATGTATCGGGAGCTATTGTCGAGGTTTTGGAAAACGCCGGCGAGAACGACCGCTCGGCAACCGGATTCCTGCCCTCGGCGGCGTTCGAGGCGGCGGCCGACAGCTTCTTCGCGAAGCCTTCCGTGAGCTTTCGCGGCTGGGAAACGGCGGACGACGCGCAGGCCCGCATCGTCCAGGCCGTCACGACTGTGCTCGATACGCACGACCCAACCGTTCCCATCGCCTTCATCGGCCATGGCGGCGTCGGCACGCTGCTCTATTGTCACCTCTCCGGCCTTCCCATTTCGCGGGCTCACGACCAAGGGCCGGGTGGTGGGCACCTCTTTGCGTTTCCGCTCCGCGCGGTGCGCGACCGGTCCGAGGATGTCTGTGAGACGGCTTTTTCCCTTGCTCGCCATCGCCCGGTGTGCAAGTGGACCCGCATTGAGGATTGGCAGGGGTGGACGGATGGCTGAGGCAGCGCGCGACAGGTTGATCATCGGTCTTGATGTCCCCACGGTCGCCGAGGCGCAGGGCATTGTCGATGCCGTTGGCGACGAAGGCCGCTTCTACAAGATCGGCTATCAGCTGATCTTTGCCGGCGGTCTCGAATTTGCGCGAGACCTCGCCGCCTCGGGCAAGAAGATCTTTCTCGACATGAAGCTTCTCGATATCGACAATACGGTCGCCAAGGGCGTCGAGAACATTGCGCGCATGGGAATGACCATGCTCACGCTGCACGCCTATCCAAAAGCCATGGCCGCCGCCGTTGAGGCGGCGAAAGGCTCCGGCCTCTGCCTGCTGGGCGTGACCGTGCTCACCTCGATGGATGCGGACGACCTGAAGGCCGCCGGCTATGCCGACGATCCGCGCGCGCTCGTGCTGCGCCGCGCAGCCCAGGCGCGGGATGCCGGAATGGGCGGCATCGTTTGTTCGGCCGAAGAGGCTGCGATCGTGCGCGAGGTCGTGGGTCCGGATCTCGCCGTGGTCACGCCCGGCATCCGGCCGGCGGGCGCTGACAAGGGCGACCAGAAACGGGTCATGACCCCCTTCGATGCGATCTCGTCCGGCGCAAGCCATCTCGTCGTCGGCCGCCCGATCGTTCAGGCGGCGGATCCCCGTGCTGCGACGCATGCCATTCTTGACGACATGCGCCGCGCCAGCTGGCCCAGCAACGACTGACGGCGTCAGCGCTACACATTTCAGAGGAGACCGATATGGCCAAGGGATACTGGATCGCGCGCGTCGATGTTCGCGATGTCGAGCGTTACAAGGATTACGTCGCGGCGGCCAAGCCGGCCTTCGAAAAATATGGCGCTGTCTTCCTCGCGCGGGGCGGGCCGGTGGAAAAGCTTGAGGGCAACATCCGGGCGCGCAACGTGATCATCGAGTTCCCCTCGATGGAGGCCGCCACGGCCTGCTACAATTCGCCGGAATACCAGATCGCTGCGGCCATCCGCCAGGAGGTCGCGGATGCTGACATGCTGGTGGTCGAAGGCGTCTAAGCGGCGCCGTCCCTCTGCGACATGTTGCGCTGCATGATATCTTTCCGTACGAGGCGGGTTAAGCTATATCGCATGACTGAGCATGCTTGAAACACCCTATGCCTGAACACCACCGGAGCGCCGTTCCATGACCCTGTCCAATCTTCCCCCGCTCGTCACCGTCTTCGGCGGATCGGGCTTCGTCGGGAGGCACGTGGTGCGCGCGCTTGCTCGGCGCGGTTTTCGCATTCGCGTCGCCGTACGCCGCCCGGATCTGGCAGGCTTCCTGCAGCCGCTCGGCAATGTCGGCCAGATCTCGTTCGTGCAGGCCAACCTGCGATATCGCCAGTCGGTCGATGCCGCCGTGCAAGGCAGCGATCATGTCGTCAACTGCGTCGGCATCCTGTTCGAGGCTGGGCGAAACACGTTCGATGCGGTGCAGGATTTCGGTGCGCGCGCCGTGGCTGAGGCTGCCCGCAGCGTCGGCGCCTCGCTCACCCATATCTCCGCGATCGGCGCCGATGCGGCCAGCGCATCCATCTACGCCCAGTCCAAGGCGAAGGCCGAAAAAGCCGTGATGGAGATCAAGCCGGATGCGGTCATCCTGCGCCCTTCGATCGTCTTTGGTCCGGAAGACGGTTTCTTCAACAAGTTTGCACAAATGTCGCGTTTCTCGCCGGCGCTCCCGCTCGTTGGCGGCGGCAAGACTGCATTTCAGCCGGTCTATGTCGCGGATCTAGCGGAAGCCGTCGCCAAGGCTGTCGAAGGAGCAGTCGAAAAGGGCAGGATTTACGAGCTCGGCGGTCCCGAAGTCCTGACCTTCCGCCAGTGTCTGGAGATCATGCTGAAGGCCATCGACCGTAAGCGTGCACTCGTCACGGTGCCTTTCGGTGCCGCCTCGCTGATCGGCAGCGTTGCCTCCCTGATTCCGCTCATCACCCCGCCGCTTACCACAGACCAGGTGACGCTGCTGAAGAGCGACAATGTCGTGTCGCAGGCGGCCGAAGCCGAGGGGCGAACCTTCAAGGCTTTCGGCATCGAGCCGACGTTGGTCGAGGCGATCATTCCGAGCTACCTCGTCCGCTATCGCCCGCAGGGACAGTATACCCGCTCCGGCAAGGCCGCCTAAGGCCGCCTGGAACATCGGGCTTGATAAGCCGCCGGTGATGAGCCGGCGGCTTTTCTTTGTCCGGAAAGGTCGGCGTTGCAGTTCTGCCGCACTGCACTTTTCCCGATGGCCTTTACCGGCGATTCAACATGTTGCGTTATTGCTTGTGCCGGTGCTGGGGCATAGACAGCAGCCGCGTGCCTTTGTCAGGGTCAGGGCACGCCATTCGGACATCTCGAAAGGCTAGAGAGTAAATGGGTAAGTCGATCGCCATCTTCTTTGCGTGCGCGGCATTGGTCATCGTTGCCGGCTCGTTCGCCGCGCCGAAGACCGTGGCAGGCAGCCACGATAACTGTGCGCCGGCTTATGGCGTCGATCCTTGCACGACGTCGTCGATCGGTTTTGCTTCCGGTCGCTGATGTTGTGGCCGCAGCGAGGGCCGCCGGCTAAGATGTGAATTCTGAGGGTATGGCGGGGGCCAGGAAACCGCATGCGGACCGTTCATCGGCCGCATGCGGTTTTTTTTATGCGGTTCAGCCGAACACGGTGAGGCCGATGAGGCCGGCAATGCCGACGATAATGCGCCAGATGGCGAATGGCGCAAATCCGCGGCTGGAAACAAACGCGAGAAGCGAACGCACCACGAGGAGTGCCGAGACGAAGGCGGCAATGAAGCCGACCGCGATCAGCGAGGCATCGTTGAAATCCAGCACGTCGCGGTTCTTGTAGAGATCGAGAACGGTCGCCCCCAGCATGGTCGGAATGGCGAGAAAGAACGAGAATTCCGCAGCTGAGCGCTTGTCCGTCCCCATCAGAAGCGAGCCTGCGATGGTGGCGCCGGAGCGCGAGGTTCCCGGAATCATCGCGAGGCACTGAAACAGGCCGATCTTCAGCGCCAGCGACGGCGTGTAGTCCATCATGTCATGGTAGCGCGGCTTCATCGGCATGCGGTCGATTGCATACAGAATGATGCCGCCGACGATCAGCATGATGCAAATGAGCTTGGGCGTTTCGAAAAGAACGTTCTTGATGAAGTCGTGAGCGAGAAAGCCGATGACCGCCGCCGGCAGGAAGGCGAGCACGATGAGGAGAACAAAGCGTCGGGCCCGGGGATCGTTCGGCAGAGCGATCAGGATCGACCAGAGGCGATGGAAATAGACGGTCAGGATCGCAAGAATGGCGCCGAGCTGGATGATGATCTCGAAGGTCTTTCCCTTCGATTCAAATCCGAGGAAATGCCCCGCCAGCAGGATATGGGCGGTCGAGGAGACGGGGATGAACTCGGTCAGGCCCTCGATGAGGCCCAGAATGAGTGCACTGAGGATCGAATGTTCGGGCATCAGGTAAAGTTCCTTTAAGCAAAGGAGTTTAAGGGTTCAGGAACCGGGGGAGGGCCGATTCGCTTGAGTTCGGGAAGGCTTGCTTCTATAGCTGCGACGAGCGCTGCCTTATAGCTGTCTTCCCTCTGCCATGGCCAGACGAAACCGCGCCTCCCGATCCGACCTTGAAATCCTGTTCCGAGACAGATCCATCGATGCCCACTCTCTATCATCACTCCATGTCCACAGCGTCCCGTTTTGTCCGGCTCATCCTGTCGGAATACGGCTACCAGACGGATCTGACGGAAGAGCAGCCTTGGGAAAAGCGACGCGATTTTCTGGCGCTCAATCCGGCCGGAACCTTGCCGGTCTATGTCGATGACAGCATGCGCGCTCTTTGCGGTGCCGCGGTCATCTCCGAATACCTCGATGAGACCAATGGCGTGCTGAAGCGCGAACGCCGGCTTCTGGCGGAAGATCCATTCCAGCGCGCGGAGATCCGCCGCCTCACCGAATGGTTCCTTCTCAAGATGGAAGCGGACGTGACCCGCCCCCTGGTCCGCGAGCGGATCTTCAAGCTGCAGATGACGGCGGAGCAGGGCGGCGGCGCCCCCGACTCCAAGATGCTGCGCCTGTCGCGCGCCAATATCCGCCAGCACATGAAATATCTGTCCTGGCTGGCCGGGTCGCGCACCTATCTGGCAGGCGATCGCCTGTCCTATGCGGACCTTGCCGCAGCGGCGGCGCTTTCCGTGCTCGACTACATGGGCGAGATTGACTGGACGGAGGCTCCCGCCGCCAAGGATTGGTATCAGCGGCTGAAGTCGCGTCCGTCTTTCCGCCCGCTGCTTGCCGAGCGCGTGCGCGGCCTTACTCCGGTATCGCATTATGCGGACCTCGACTTCTGATCCGCAAAGCCGCGCTGACGGCGCTCTCGCACGTCGCCGCGCGGGACTGACAGCCTTTCTGAAGGCCGAGGCACAGGCGCAGGGCTTCGATATCTGTCGCATCACGACGCCCGACGCCATACCGGATGCGCCGGCCCGTCTGACAGACTTCCTGCACAAGGGCTATCACGGCACCATGGACTGGATGGCAGAAACCGCCGATCGCCGTGCTGATCCCCGAACGCTCTGGAGCGAGGTCCGCTCGGTCGTCATGTTCGGCATGAATTATGGCCCGGACCATGATCCTCGCACCGTCCAGGAATTGAGGGATCGTGGTGCAATCTCGGTCTATGCGCAGAACCGCGATTATCACGACGTCATCAAGGGGCGACTGAAAGAGGTCGCGACACGCTTCGCGGCGCGCGCGGGCGCCGATGTCAAAGTCTTCGTGGACACGGCGCCGGTGATGGAAAAGCCGCTCGCCGAGCAGGCGGGTCTCGGCTGGCAGGGAAAACACACCAATCTCGTCAGTCGGACGTTCGGCTCCTGGCTGTTTCTCGGCAGCCTGTTCACGACGGAGGATCTCGCGTTCGATGCGGCCGAGCGGGACCATTGCGGCTCCTGTCGGGCCTGCCTCGACGCCTGTCCGACGGATGCCTTTCCGGCGCCCTACAAGATCGATGCGCGCCGCTGCATCTCCTACCTGACGATCGAGCACAAGGGGTCGATCGACCCTGCACTGCGCCCGGCCATCGGCAATCGCATCTACGGATGCGACGACTGCCTTTCGGCCTGCCCCTGGAACAAGTTTGCGGCCGTCGCGCGCGAGATGAAGCTGAGGGCGCGCGCCGACCTCGCCGCGCCGTCGCTGGCTCTGCTGCTTGCACTCGATGATGCCGGCTTTCGCACGCTTTTTTCCGGTTCCCCGGTCAAGCGCATCGGGCGCGACCGCTTCGTGCGCAATTGTCTGATCGCCGCGGGCAATTCGCGCGATCCCGAACTGATCGCGCCAACCCGCGCACGCTTGAGCGATGCTGCGCCTGCGGTGCGGGGAATGGCCGTCTGGGCGCTGTCCCGTCTGATGCAGCCGGATGCTTTTCAGGCGCTTGCCCGAGAGCGGCCACCGGAAAATGATGGCGAGGTCTTGGACGAATGGAAACGCGCAGGAGCCGCATGATGGACGTTCTCATTCTGGGTGCTGGTTTTTCCGGGGCCGCTATCGCGCGCCGGCTTCTGCCGTCGGCGACCTCGGTCGCCGGCACGACCCGGTCTCCCGAGCGGCAGCAGGCGCTCTCAGACATGGGACTGGACGCGCTGATCTACGACGGCGAAACCCTTTCTGCCGAACTTCTCTCCGTGATGGGGCGGGCGACGCATCTCGTACAATCGATCGCACCCGGCAAGGCCGGCGATCCGCTGATGCGGCCCGGTACACCAAGCCTCTCTCGCCTCATGCCGAATCTGAGCTGGGTGGCCTATCTTTCCACCGTCGGCGTCTACGGCGATCACAAGGGCGCCTGGGTGACCGAGGACACGCCGCTCGATCCGGTATCGACCCGCTCTCTGGAGCGTGTGGAGGCGGAAGAGGCGTGGCTGGGTTACGGCCGGTCGGTCGGCATTCCCGTGGCCGTTCTGCGTCTGTCGGGCATTTACGGGCCTGGCCGCAACGGCTTCTGCAATCTCGCCAACGGGACGGCACGGCGTCTCGTAAAGCCTGGGCAGGTCTTCAACCGCATCCGTGTCGAGGACATCGCTGGTGCAGTCGCCTTTCTCGGTGAGAACGGTATGGGGGGCGTCTTCAACGTGACGGATGATGAACCCGCGCCGCCGCAAGACGTCGTGCTGGAAGCCGCTCGTCTGATGGGCGTAACGCCTCCGCCGGAGATGGCCTTCGAAACGGCCGACCTCTCCCCGATGGCGCGAACCTTCTACGCAGAAAACAAGCGCGTTTCGAACGCGAAACTCCGCGCTTCCGGATATACCTTTCTTCATCCCGACTATCGGCAGTCTCTGCAACAGATGTGGAACGAGAATTGCTGGAAAGCGCAGATCTGAAAATGCGCAGCCGGTCGCCGAGGACACAACCCTGTCGGGAATTTGCGCAGCACCGGTGACCTGCGGATGACGAAATTATGGGCTTTTCAAAAATTTAATCTCATTTTATTCAGCCTGTGGAAAAACTATTCCACAAAATGCCACATTTACTGAATTGTCTTGATTCAACGCATTTTTTTCCAGTGATGGCGCGTGATTCAAAAATTTAAGAAAATTCAACAGAGGACAGGATCAGTAAACCCTAACTGTTGCTTAACGGTTGAAGCTCTTTTTTGCCATTTTTGCCCCGGACAAGCCGTCTCGTTCGCTGAAAAGCAAGACGATACGACAAAGGGGTACCTGGTTGACGACACTGAAACTTGCGAATGTCGCACTGGCGGCATGCGTTGCTTTGGGGGCAACTTTCACATCCATCACACCATCACAGGCCGCAGGCGCAGGATGTGGCGGCGCATCGTGGTATGCACTCTCATCGCGGACCGCTTCCGGTGAGCGGATGAATGCCAAATACCTCACCGCAGCCCACCGCAGCCTGAAGTTCGGCACACGGGTCGAAGTGACGAACAAGCGAAACGGCAAGAGCGTCGTTGTCCGCATCAATGACCGAGGCCCCTTCATCCGAGGCCGCGTGCTCGATCTCTCCAAGGCCGCAGCCTCGCAAGTCGGTATGGTCAGTTCCGGCCACGCCAGCATCTGTTACCGCGTCGTCGGATAAATCCCGACGGTCGTAAAAAGGTTCCGGAAACAAATTCCGGCTCTGTCCGGAAACCGCCTGCGCGGCATGCGCCCGCAGGGAAACGGGCAAGGGTCGCAGGGCCTTCCGGCTTGCTCTTCGCTTTCATCGCCGGTACACGCGCCACAATGGATGTTGGATTTGTACCGCCGAACGATGGAGAATGAGCGATGCGACTGGGTGGACGACTTGCCGGTGCAATCGATGTTCTCTCCGACATCGAGGCGCGAAAGCGTCCTGTTGCGGACGCGCTGAAGGACTGGGGTCTCTCCCATCGTTTCGCGGGCTCCGGCGACCGCGCTGCTATTGGCAACATCGTCTACGATGCGCTTCGTCAGAAACTGTCTCACGCCTGGCTGATGGACGACGACCGGGCGACCGCACTCGGTTATGCCGTCATGCTGCGTCAGTGGGGCGAAACGCCGGAGACGCTGGCGGCAAGCCTCGAGGGTGATCGTTTCGCACCGCCCCCGCTTCCCGACGCGGCGCTGGCCGCGTTTCGCACGCGCGACATCAAGGAGGCCCCCGCGCATATCCAGGGAGATGTTCCGGAGTGGGTCGTTCCGTCCTTTCAGGCGGCCTTCGGTGATCGCTGGCTGGACGAAGCGGCGGCACTCGCCGAACGCCCGGCACTCGATCTGCGTGTCAACACGCTGAAGGCCGATCGTGCGAAAGTGCAGAAGGCGCTGGAAGACGCCGGCGTGCGTCCGACAGAGACCGCGCGCCAAGGCCTGCGCGTTGCGCCGGGCGAGGGGCCGTCCCGACTCCCCAATGTCACGGCCGAGCTTTCCTTCCAGAAGGGCTGGTTCGAAGTTCAGGATGAAGGCTCGCAGATCGTTGCGGACCTCGTCGGTGCGACCGGCGGCGAGCAGATCCTCGATTACTGTGCCGGCGGCGGTGGAAAGACGCTCGCTCTTTCGGCCACCATGGACAACAAAGGTCAGATTCACGCCTTCGACACCGACCGCAAGCGGCTGGCACCCATCATCGAGCGATTGAAACGGGCAGGCACCCGAAACGTGCAGGTTCACGACCGGCAGCAGGCACTCACCAGTCTGGCCGATCGCTGCGATGCGGTGCTGGTTGATGCCCCCTGCACAGGAACCGGAACTTGGCGCCGCCGGCCCGACACGAAATGGCGGCTGAACGAGCGCAACATCGAAGAACGCCAGGGCCAGCAGCGCGAAGCGCTGGCGGAGGCCGCACGCTACATCCGACCCGGCGGTCGTCTTGTCTATGTGACCTGCTCTGTACTTCCGGAAGAGAATGATCAGCAGATCGATCGATTTCTTGCGGAGAATGCGGGCTTTACCGCGGTGCCGGCGATCAAGAGCTGGGAGACCCTGTTCGGCACGTCGGCGCGTCGCCCGGTCACGCGCGATGGCCGCACGCTGACCCTGTCCCCGGCATCGACCGCAACCGACGGCTTCTTCTTTGCCATGCTGCGGCGGCAGGGATAAGAGGGTCAAAGCGGTTAAACTATATCCTTTGACACAAGTTTAGTTTTCGTTCATGAGGATCGGACAAGGGCTGCAGCATGCCGGAAAGGCATGGCCGTCCCCAATCCGTTTCACACGTGCGGTTTTCCTGTCCGGCTTCCTGGGCAGGCCCGCCGAGGAGAGGTCATGACCGTATCATTCCTTCGCTCCGCCGCCTTGGCGCTGGCTGCGGCCACATCCGCGCTTTCGCTTCAACCGGCCCATGCGGCAACGGATGCCGCAGCCGTGCTCAAGCATTATTCCGACGTGGCACATGCCAAGTTCGAGGATGCACTGACAACGGCGCAGGCGCTCGACAAGGCTGTCGACGCCCTGATCGCAACGCCGAGCGACACGACCCTGAAGGCCGCCAGAGAGGCTTGGCTCGCTGCCCGCAACCCCTATCAGGAAACCGAGGTCTTCCGTTTCGGCAACCCGATCGTCGATGAATGGGAGGGCAAGGTCAACGCCTGGCCGCTCGATGAGGGGCTGATCGATTATGTCGATCCGAGCTACGGCAGCGAGAGCGACGAGAACGCGCTCTTCACCGCCAATGTCATTGCCAACAAGACGATCTCGATCGACGGCAAGGAAATCGACGCATCGAAGATCACCCCGGAATTTCTGTCGGGAACGCTGCAGGAAGCGGATGGCATTGAGGCGAACGTCGCCACGGGCTATCACGCGATCGAGTTTCTGCTTTGGGGGCAGGACTTGAACGGCACCGGTCCGGGCGCCGGCAATCGGCCCTACACCGATTACGATACGAAGGCTTGCACCAATGGCAACTGCGATCGTCGTGCCGCCTACCTGAAGGCTGCAACCGATCTTCTCGTCTCGGATCTGAAGGAGATGGCGGCCAACTGGACGCCGGATGGAGCCGCCACAAAGGCTGTCGAAGCCGATCCGAAGGCTGGCCTCACCGCTATCCTGACCGGCATGGGATCGCTCTCCTATGGCGAACTTGCCGGCGAGCGCATGAAACTCGGCCTTCTTCTGCATGATCCGGAAGAAGAGCATGACTGCTTCTCGGACAACACCTACAACTCGCATCTCCACGACGCGATCGGCATCGAGCAGGCCTATCTCGGGACCTACACCCGCACGGACGGCACCAAGATGTCCGGGCCTTCTTTGTCGGAGCTCGTTGCTGCCAAGGACCCGGCTGTCGATGCGGAGATGAAGGAAAAGCTCGCCACGACCGTGGCGGCGATGCAGGCGATGGCAAAGCGCGGCCAGACCGTCGAGGCCTACGACCAGATGATCGCGGAAGGCAACACCGAAGGCAATGCGGTCGTCCAGAAGGCGATCGATGGTCTCATCGCCCAGTCGAAGACCGTCGAGCGCGTGCTGACCGCGCTGGATCTCGGCAAGATCGAACTTGAAGGGTCCGACAGCCTCGATAATCCGAACGCCGTTTTCCAGTGAGAGCCGTTTCCGGCCGCGCCGACGCCTGATCCGCGATGACCGCTCGGACCGTCCCCCGTTCCATCACGACTGCAGCCGCCGCGAGCCTCGCGGCGGGTCTCGTCGTGGCTGCAGTTGGCGCATGGGTCGGAGCGGGGTCGGGCGCGTCCTTCTCCGCACAGGCCGTGCCCGCTGTTTCGGCGGTTGCGCCTCCGTGGTCCGGGGGAAACGCCGAACGCAGCGACCTGTCTGAACAGGACCGGCGTCGCGTTGCCCGGGTCGTCAAGCCGACGCGGGACGTCTCCCGTCCGGAGCCTTTCGAGGCAATGGCCGGCGGCGCGGGAACTTCGACGGCAAGGCCGGATCGGGCCGTTCTCACCCATCCTGCGGCCAATCTGGATTCCGAGGCGGAGCAACGTTTTCGCCTCGGCAGCGCTCTTTTTGAAAAGCTCTGGGTGTCCTCGCCCTCCTCGACACAGGCCTCGGACGGACTTGGGCCTCTCTACAATGCCCGCTCCTGCGAAACCTGTCATGTGCGGGACGGCCGCGGGCAGCCACCGTCCGGCGAGGCGGGAAGTCCCTCGCTGGTGGTGAAGTTCTCGTTTCCCGGTCAGGCTCGATCCGGCCCCCAAGGCGATCCGGTCTACGGTCGTCAGCTCCAGGACAACGCCGTCCCCGGTCTTGCTGCCGAAGGTCGCCTCGTGCCGCGTTATCAGGAGGTTCCGGTCATGTTGGCCGGTGGGGAACAGGTCAGCCTGCGCCGGCCGGTCTATGCGATCGAAGGTCTGGCCTACGGCCCTCTGGCGCGCGCCACGCGCCTTTCGCCGCGTCTTGCGCCGCCGATGACCGGCCTCGGCTTGCTGGAGGCGATCGACGTCGGCGATATCCTCACGCATGCGGACCCGCAGGATCGTGATGGCGATGGCATCAGCGGCCGTCCGTCCTGGATTGCGGAGGGCGCCGCCGATACCCCCGTTCTCGGCCGTTTCGGCTGGAAGGCGCAGGCTCCCACCGTCCGGGCCCAGGCGGCCGAGGCCTTTGCGACCGATATCGGGATCTCCACCCCGGATGTCATGCGGAGTCATGGCGATTGCACGGCCCTTCAACCGCAATGCCTTTCCCTCAAGGATGGTGTGCAGCCGCGGCTGGGGTCGAGCGAGGCACCCGATCCTGTGCTCGACCTCGTTGCCTTCTATGCCCGGCACCTCGCCGTCCCGGCGCGACGGGACGTCGCTGCGCCCGCCGTGCTCACGGGCAAGCGGATCTTTTCGGAAGCAGGATGTGCCACCTGCCACGTTCCGAAATTCGTCACCCGCCGCGACCCGGCAACGCCGTCGGTCGCCTTCCAGCTGATCTGGCCCTACTCCGACCTGCTCCTGCACGATATGGGCGAGGGATTGTCCGATGAAAAAGCGGACGACGCTGTCGGACAAGAGGACGCTCTGCCCGGGGAATGGCGGACGCCGCCGCTTTGGGGTATCGGTCTTGCGCGCACCGTCGATAGGGAAGCCGGCTTCCTGCACGACGGGCGAGCGCGGACGCTGACCGAGGCCATTCTCTGGCATGGCGGCGAAGCGCAAGCCGCGCGCGATCGTTTTGTTTCCCTCGACGTCGCGGATCGTCGGGCGTTGCTCGCATTTCTGGAGTCGCTGTGATGCGTCTATGGACAACCTTCCTTCTCACCGTCGCGCTCGCCTCGGCAACGCCGGCCGCTGCGCAGGAGGTCGACGACGAGCTCGCCGCCGTACCGTCCAGCGGACTTGTGGTAGAGGCTGTGCCGACGGTGATGACCCGGGCCGTCGATGGGTTCATCCGACCCGGCTACCGCGATCTTGTCGAGCGGACGGGCGCGCTTGCCGATCATCTTCGTCCGCTCTGCCACCGGCCGTCGCCCAGATCGCTCGCCCACGCCAAACGCGCATTTGCCGATGTTACCGCCGCGTGGTCGCGCATTGAGATCGTCCGCGTTGGCCCGGTTCTCGACGACAACCGGTTCGAGCGTGTCCTGTTCTTCCCCGACCGCAAAAGTACGGGCCTGAAGCAGGTTCAGCGGATTCTGGCCGAAGGCGACGAAACGGCGACGATCGCGACCTCGCTGCGCGGCAAGAGCGTTGCCGTCCAAGGGCTGGGCGCCCTGGAATATGTCCTGTTTGGCACCGATGCCGATGAATTGCTCGATGCGCCTGACGGATTCCGATGCCGCTACGCGCGGGCCATTGCCGAGAACCTGACGAGCGTTGCCGCCGAACTGAGTGCCGCATGGGAAAATCCGCGGGGTGTTCAGGCCGCATGGAAGGCGCCGGGGCCCGACAATCCGCTCTATCGGACGGAGGGAGAGGCGGCCACGGAGCTCCTCGGCATCCTCGTTCACGGCGTCGAAAGCCTGCGCGATCAGCGTCTTCGTCCCGTTTTTGCCGGCGCGATCACGCCTGCGCCGTCTCCCGGCCATCCAAAGCTCGCCGTCTACTGGCGGTCCGGTCAGACGATGGCGTCGGTCGCCGGCAATGCGCGAGGTCTCAAGGCACTCTTCGATTCCTCCGGCATGCGTGCGCTCCTTCCCGCGGACAAGCAGTCGATCGCCGCTTCGATTGATATCGTCTTGAACGACCTGATCGCCTCAGCCGACGCCGTCGATCGGCCGATCGACACGTCGCTGACAGATCCGGCGGAACGCGAGAAACTGCTTCTCGTCCTGCGCAACGCCAATGATCTGTTGCAGCGTTTGAATTTGGATTTCGGCGCCGCGATCGGACTTGGCGCCGGCTTCTCCTTCGCCGACGGCGATTGACGGAGGACGGCGATGACGCGTTCCGATGTGCCCCGCGGCCAGGTGCTCCTCGACAGACGGGCGTTTCTTTCGATGGCAGGCGCCGCATGGGCGGTCTCGCTTTCGCCTGCTGCCGCTGCCATCCTGTCTCGAACGGACGCCGTGTTTGCCTCCGCCTTCAGGGCCGAGGACGGCTCCTACGGGATCGCCACCGTCTCGGAGGAGGGCGAGGTCATCGATCGTCATGCCCTGCCGGATCGGGCCCATGGTCTAGCCCATTCCGCGATCACCGGCCATACCGTCGCCTTCGCTCGCCGCCCGGGAACCTTCGCGATGGTTCTCGATACGGCCGGGCGCAACGAACCGGTCGTCATTACCGCCAGCGAAGGGCGACATTTCTTCGGTCATGGGTGTTTTTCCGCAGACGGCCGGCTGCTCTATGCCACCGAGAACGACTTTGCAGGAAATCGCGGCATGGTCGGCATCTACGACGGCACGGACGGCTTCCGTCGCGTGGGCGAGTTCCCGACCTTCGGCATCGGCCCGCATGATATGACGCTCTCGTCGGACGGCCGTCACTTGGCCGTCGCCAATGGCGGCATCGAGACGCATCCGGACTTCGGACGCACCAAGCTCAACCTCGATCACATGGACCCCTCGCTCGTTCTTATCGAGACGGCGACCGGGCGGCTGGTCGAGCGGCACGTCATGCCGGAACACTTGCGACAACTCTCGACGCGGCACGTCGATATCGACGACAAAGGCCGCATCTGGTTTGCCTGCCAGTACGAGGGGCCCCGCAATGCACGCCCTCCGGTTGCCGGCGTGTTCGCTCCCGGCGAGGACATCCGCTTCCTTGATCTGCCGGAGGAGGCGACCGCGGCGCTGGCCAATTATGTCGGCGCGATTGCCGTCCATCGTCGCGAGGGGCTGGTGGGCCTCGCATCGCCGAAAGGGGGCGCGGTCGTCACGGTGGATGCAAAGACCGGCGCTTTCGTTCGACTGGACAAGCTTGCCGACGCGGCCGGCATTGCGCCTGCGAACCGCCAGGGTTTCGCGGTCTCGTCCTATGACGGGCGCTTCGCGGAAAGGATCGCGCCGATCGCCTGGGACCAGCACATCGTTCGCACGCGCCCGCTATGAGGGAGCAAGACACTGCGAACGAGACCCACCGCTTGACAGAGCCTGTCAAAGACGTGGCGCTGCCCTAAATTTTCTCTGCCGGATGACCGGCTGTCGTAAGCTTCCCCTCGCAACGGTTCGACCTGCGATTTTCGGGACGTCGACGGAACACGATCATGATTGGACCCTCATGCGCCCTCCGCTGATCTACGCACTCTTCATCGGCGTCGTCGTTGCTTGCGGCATCTTGATCGGGATCAACAATATCCCCGGCGAGTGGTACCAATCGCTGCAAAAGCCGCCGTTCAATCCGCCGAACTGGATTTTCGCGCCCGTCTGGACAACGCTCTACGTGATGATCGGTGCCGTCGGTGCCCGCACCTTCCTGCATCATCGCCATACGCGTGCCATGGGTTTTTGGGCTGCGCAGATGCTGTTCAACTTCGCTTGGTCGCCGCTGTTCTTCGGGTTTCACGAGATCGCCCTGGCGCTGATCGTCATCCTCGCCTTGCTGATATCGGTCTATGCCTTCATCGCCGTCTCCTGGCGGCAGGATCGGTTGTCCGCATGGCTCTTCGTGCCGTATGCCGTCTGGGTCTCGTTCGCGACGCTCCTGAATGGGTCCATTCTGCTCCTCAACTGAGGATGCTAAAGGGAAACCCTTGCGGGTGGAGGGAGCAGCATGCCAGTCTTCAGCCGTCCCGGCCGCAAGGCCAGAAGCAGCAGGTGTCCGGAGGCGCCGATGCCGCATCAGTGGAGTGTTGGACATGGATGAAACGACCGGCCACGATTTTCGCGCCCGTGTCCGTCGGAGCTTCGACCGCCAGGCCTTCATGCGGACGATCGGTGCCGAACTGACGCGCGTCGAACAAGGCATGGTGGAGATCGAACTGCCCTTCGACGAGATGATGACGCAGCAGCACGGCATCCTCCATGCCGGGATTATCTCGTCTGCGCTGGAAACCGCGAGCACCTATGCCGGCTATTCCGTGCTGGAACCGGACGCCGGGCTGCTCACCATCGAGTTCAAGGTCAATCTGCTGTCGCCCGGACGGGGCGAACGCTTCCTGTTCCGCGGCGAAGTCACGAAGCCGGGCACCACCATCATCGTCTCCGACGGCCGCGCCTATGCGATGTCGCAGGATGCGCCGCCCAAGCTGATCGCCTCGATGACAGCCACCAAAATGGTCGTGCGCGACCGTGAAGGATTTGCAGAGTGAACGAGATGACCCATCCGACACCGGGCACGATGCCCGTAGACCTGCTGAAGCAGGTTGGCGAAC
The DNA here is from genome assembly GCF_001424065.1 of Rhizobium sp. Leaf384. Taxonomy (GTDB): domain Bacteria; phylum Pseudomonadota; class Alphaproteobacteria; order Rhizobiales; family Rhizobiaceae; genus Ferranicluibacter. The sequence continues at coordinate 1,489,976 of NZ_LMQE01000001.1, read as the reverse complement.
AGTCGATCCTCTACGTCATGGCGGTCGAGGCGGAGTACGGCCCGCATCTGAAGACGCGGATGACGCCGCTGATGACCGGCGTCGGGCCGGTGGAGGCGGCGGTCATGGTCACCCGCGCCCTCGCTCAGCTTTCGGGCGCAAACCGATTGCCGGCGTTGGTCGTATCCTTGGGCTCGGCCGGCTCCGCCTCGCTCGAGCAGGCAGGGGTCTACCAGGCGACCTCGGTTGCCTATCGCGACATGGATGCTTCGCCGCTCGGATTCGAGAAAGGAGCAACGCCCTTCCTCGACCTTCCCGTCACCGTTCCCTTGCCGCTGCGCATTCCGGGCGTGCCGGAAGCAAGCCTCTCCACAGGTGGCAATATCGTGTCCGGATCCGCCTATTCCGATATTGCCGCCGACATGGTTGACATGGAAACCTTCGCCGTGCTGCGTGCCTGCCAGGTCTTCGGCGTGCCCTTGCTGGCGCTGCGCGGCATTTCCGACGGCAAGGCGGAACTCCGCCACGTCTCCGACTGGACCGCCTATCTGCACGTCATCGACGAGAAGCTTGCCGGTGTTCTCGATCGGCTGGAAGCCGCGACGGCAGAGGGCGCGCTTGGCCTTTGAGGCAGGAGAGCGCGGGTTAGACATTGCACTTGCCGGCCCGTTTATTTAAAGGCTCGGAATGATCCCGCGCGTGAAAAGGCCAGGCATGACCGAGATAGCCCATCCCGACAGCATCCTCATCATCGATTTCGGCAGCCAGGTGACGCAACTCATCGCGCGCCGGATTCGCGAAGCCGGCGTCTATTGCGAGATCCATCCCTTCAACAATGCCGAGGATGCATTCGCCCGCATGGCGCCGAAAGGCGTCATCTTCTCCGGCGGCCCGGCGTCCGTCACGGCGGAAGGCAGCCCGCGCGCTCCGCAGGCGGTGTTTGACAGCGGGATTCCCTTGCTTGGCATCTGCTACGGCCAGCAGACGATGTGCGTGCAGCTGGGCGGCACCGTAGAAGGTGGTCATGCCGCCGAATTCGGTCGCGCAGATGTCGAGATCAAGGCGGCAAGCCCGCTGTTCGAGGGGCTCTGGCAGGTCGGCGAACGGTATCCTGTCTGGATGAGCCACGGCGACCGCGTGACGCAGCTGCCGCATGGCTTCGAGGTCATCGCCACCTCCGAGAATGCGCCGTTTGCGATCGCCGCCGATGAGAGCCGCCGCTACTACACCACCATGTTCCATCCCGAAGTGGTGCACACGCCGGATGGCGCCAAGCTGCTTTCCAACTTCGTGCACAAGATCGTCGGCCTGAAGTCCGATTGGACCATGGCCGCCTACCGGGCCGAAATGATCCGCAAGATACGCGAAGATGTCGGGGATGGCCGGGTGATCTGCGGGCTCTCCGGCGGCGTCGACAGCTCGGTCGCTGCCGTTCTCATCCATGAAGCGATCGGCGACCAGCTGACCTGCGTCTTCGTCGATCACGGCATGATGCGCCTCAACGAGGCGGATGAAGTGATCAAGATGTTTCGGGATCACTACAATATCCCGCTTGTCCATGTCGATGCATCGGACCTGTTCCTGACCGAACTTGCCGGAGAGGTCGATCCCGAGGTCAAGCGCAAGACCATTGGTCGCCTCTTCATCGATGTTTTCGAGACGGAGGCCAAGCGCATTGCCGAAGATGGCAAGGGCGCGCCGGCCTTCCTCGCGCAGGGAACGCTCTACCCCGACGTCATCGAAAGCGTGTCTTTCTCGGGCGGTCCCTCCGTCACGATCAAGAGCCATCACAATGTGGGTGGGCTGCCGGCCCGCATGAACATGAAGCTGGTCGAGCCGTTGCGCGAACTCTTCAAGGACGAGGTGCGTGCGCTCGGCCGCGAGCTCGGTCTTCCCGAGCGCTTCGTGGGCCGCCACCCGTTCCCAGGCCCCGGTCTGGCCATCCGTTGCCCCGGCGGCGTGACGCGCGAAAAGCTCGACATCCTGCGCAAAGCCGATGCCGTCTACCTCGATGAAATTCGCAAGGCGGGTCTCTACGATGTGATCTGGCAGGCCTTCGCCGTGCTGCTTCCGGTCCAGACCGTCGGCGTCATGGGCGACTACCGCACCTACGATTTCGTCTGCGCCCTGCGCGCCGTCACCTCGGTCGACGGAATGACGGCCGACTTCTACCCCTACGACATGACCTTTCTCGGCCGCACGGCGACCCGCATCATCAACGAGGTCCGCGGCATCAACCGCGTGGTCTACGATATCACGTCGAAGCCGCCGGGAACGATCGAGTGGGAATAGCGTCCCGCGAAGGACTGGCACGCTACACGCCGTGACGCACCGGTCCTTTCGCTTTGTCCTTCATATCGCCGCTCGTTAAACGCGCCTGTTCACTCTTCGTTCTTGAACGAGGCAGCGGTTCGGCTATAGATGCAGAACGAGATGGAGATTTGGGTGAAGCAGGACGCGATCAATATCCCAGGGGATACGCCGGAAGTGAGCTGGCGCATTCCTGTTCTGGAGTTCTCCGGTTCGCAGGCCAGCTCCACGCCGAAGGTCTATCTTCAGGCAGCTCTGCATGCCAACGAGTTGCCGGGTGTCGCGACGCTTCACCTGCTTTGCGCGCGACTTCGCGAGGCGGAAGCGGCAGGGGCGATCCGGGGCGACATCACCGTCGTGCCGCAGGCAAACCCTCTCGGCGCAGCACAGTCCCATTTCGGTGAGATGCAGGGACGCTTCGATCTGGGGTCACGCGGGAACTTCAATCGGGATTTTCCCTTGATCGCCGCGTCCGAGCGTCACGCCCTGTTGCTTGATCTGGACCGGTTCACCGCACCGGAGCGTTTGAAGCGGGAGCTGCTTTTCCGCGCGCTTGGGGCGGATCTCGTGCTCGATCTTCACTGTGACGACGAGTCGCTGCCCTATGCCTATATCGATAGCGCGTTCTGGCCCGAAGCTTCCGACCTTGCATCGGCCTTGGAAATGGACGCCGTTTTCCTGTCCGACGGGGAAAGCTCGGCGTTTGAAGAGGCTGTTTCCTATGCGTGGAAACAGGAAAAGGGTGGAAAGGGCGTCTCGCTCCCGGGTTGCCTCTCGGTGACGATGGAGTTGCGTGGGCGTCGCGACGTCGGCCCGGACGTGGCACGGCGCGACGCAGATGGGCTCTGGGCGTTTCTGCAGGCACGGGGCATCGTGGACGGCAACGCGCCGGCACTTGCGGCCTATTCCGGACCGGCCTTTGCTCTCGACACGATCGAAATGATCAAGGCGCCCGTTCCCGGTACCATTCTGTTTCATCGCGACGTCGGAGATCGTGTCGATGCCGGAGACCTCCTGGCCGTTCTCGTTCCGCGCCCGGGCTTTCCGGAGGATGATGTGGAGGTGCGCGCGCCACAGGCCGGGCTCGTCGTTACGCGATCCTCCGCGCGCTTTGCCCGCCGTCGCGACGATCTCATGAAGATCGGTTGTGCAGACATGACGCGAGCGGGCCGCAAGGCGGGCGCGCTGGAGGACTGATCGTGCCCGTGACCCTCTACGGCATTCGTAACTGCGACACGATGAAGAAGGCTCGGAGCTGGCTGGACAGCCAAACCATTGCCTACCGCTTTCACGACTACAAGGCCGAAGGCATCGATCGAGCCTCTCTGTCCGGCTGGTGCGCGGCGCTTGGCTGGGAAACGGTCCTGAATCGAGCGGGAACGACGTTTCGCAAGCTCCCGGACGTGGAACGGCAGGATCTCGATGAAGAGAAGGCCATTGCCTTGATGCTGGCCAATCCGTCCATGATCAAACGCCCGATCCTTGATTTCGACGGCGCGCTGACCGCAGGCTTCCGGCCGGAAGTGTATGAGACCGTCTTCGGGAATTGAGCCATGTCGAAAACGACACGTGCGACACAGACGCTGACAAACGCGGCAATCGCCTTTACCACCCATAGTTACGACTACGACCCGTCCGTCGATCGCATCGGGATGGCCGCTGCAGACGCCATGGGCGAGCCGCCGCACCGGGTTCTGAAAACGCTGATGGCGGAGGTCGATGGCAAGCCGGTCTGCGTCGTCGTGCCGTCCGACCGCGAGGTCAGCATGAAGAAGCTTGCCGCTGCCGCTTCGGGCAAGTCCGCCGCGATGATGAAGCCGGCCGCGGCCGAGCGGCTCACCGGCTACCATGTCGGCGGCATCAGCCCGTTCGGGCAGAAGAAGACGGTGCCGACCTACATCGAGGCGGCAGCCCTTGCAGAACCTCTGGTCTATATCAATGGCGGCCAGCGGGGGTTGCAGGTCCGTCTCGCGCCGGCCGACGCCCTGTCGGTGCTCAATGCCACGGCCGTGACGCTTGTCACATAAGGGGACGTCGCCAAGGGGCCGGATACGAAGCGTTAACCAAAATCTCCTTACATCAGGGTGACAGAAGGAGAATCGGTTTGACCATGACGACAGGACACGACGCCCGGGACATGCAGGGCGGGATCATTGCATTTCCGCTGTCCGGACGGACAAACCTGATCCGCCGTTGCGCGGCCGAACTGGAGGCCGTTCACGGCGAGGCTGCAGTCACCTACTGGCGCACGGCCTGCCGCCGCCTGGCCGACGATCTGCTTACGCTCGGCTGCGACGAGGACGACATCCATCATCAGGTCATGGATTTCCAGACCGAGGTCCAGCTCGAGATGATGCGCCGTTACAGCGAACGTCTTGAAGCGGGCGCCGATGCGGACCCGGAAGAAGGCCACCGCATCCGCACCTGAACGTCTCAGGAAAAGGACACCTGCGCGGCCGGCTCCCAGGGGCCGCCGTCATAATGCCAGAGACGGAGCCCGGTCACCGCGAAATCCCAAGGAGCAAAATCTTCTGACAGCCGTGCCTGAAGCGCGCGTGCCCTCTCGGGAGAGACCTTGTTCTGCACCGTGACATGCGGTCTGAATCCCTGCTGATCCTGTCGCGTCAGCCAGTCGCGCCACCGGTGCGCGAACGCCGCGCGGAGGTCCTGCAGCGCCCCGCTCGACAGAGCAAAGGCGACGCCATTTCCCAGGAAGCGAACGCCTTCGACCGACGTGGTGATGGGGCCCACCCCAGCGGTCAGTTCTGTAAGATGCTGTTCGATGGTCACTCTCTCTTCGCCGGGGAGGGCGTGGAAGAGCGTCAGATGGGCAGATAGCCAATTCCGCTCTGCCGGAAAATGCAGGCGCCGGAGCCGGTCGAACCGCACCTGCGCCGCTTCCTCCATCTCGGCGGTGAGGATCAGCCGCCGATGCGCTGGGAGGAAAGCCTTGTCGTCCTGCGTGCCCGGATTGTCCGTCAGTGTCCCGATCTCCGTCATGGCACAGTCCTACGCGCGAATGCACGGCGTGGATGCGGCGATCTCGATCTTTCGAATCTTTTCCCTTGTAGCTCTAGTCGCTAGAGCCTTTACACCATCTCGCATCAAGTGACGGAGATGATCATGGGCGAGATGCGGAAGACGCGATTCGACGTTGAAGGAATGGACTGTGCCTCTTGCGCATCCAAGATCGACACGGCCGTGCGGCGAATGCCGGGCGTTTCCGATGTCGCCGTCTCGGTCACGACCCAAGGCATGATCGTTCACCATGACGAGACCGCTGATCTGTCCGCTGTCGCGCGCAAAGTCTCCGGCCTGGGCTACAAGACCGCGCCGGCGAGGCGCGCGGAGCCAAAATCGACGGTGCAGGCGGCAACCTGTTGCGGCGGACATGCGCCTCACGCTCATGCCGAGCATGATCACGACAGCGCCGACCGCGCTGGCCGCCATCAGGGCGACCATCAACACGGATCTCCCGGCGATCACGCGCGCGAAGCGCCTTCGACGATGACGGCCGACGCCCGACCCGCCGACTTGCATGGTCACGATCATGGACCGATGTCCGGGCCTTGGTGGGCATCGGCGAAAGGGCGGCTGACGCTGCTCTGCGGCGCTGCCCTGGTGCTGGCCTATGCGGTCGGGCATGTCCTTCCCACGCTGGCGGCGCCGGCGTTCCTCATCGCTCTGCTGGTCGGACTCGTGCCGATCGGCCGGCGTGCCGTCATGGCGGCGCTGGCAGGAACGCCGTTCTCGATCGAGATGCTGATGACGATCGCAGCGATCGGCGCGGTCGTGATCGATGCGGGCGAGGAGGCTGCGGCTGTCGTCTTCCTGTTTCTCGTCGGGGAACTGCTGGAGGGTGTGGCCGCCAGCCGGGCAAGGCGCAGCATCCAGGCTTTGACCGACCTCGTGCCGAAGACGGCCTTTCTCGATGACAACGGCACGACGCGTGAGGTGGCGGCCGAGACGCTCGCGCCCGGCAACGTCATCCGTATCCGGCCTGGTGACCGCGTCCCTGCGGACGGGGAGATTCTTTCGGGGGAAAGCGCGATCGACGAAGCGCCTGTGACAGGCGAGAGCGTGCCTGTTCGCAAGGCTGGCGGCGATCCGGTCTTTGCCGGCACCGTCAACGGCGAGGGCGTGTTGCGCGTCACGGTCACGGCAGCGGCCGCCGACAACACGATTGCCCGGGTGGTTCGCCTCGTGGAGGAAGCACAGGAGGCAAAGGCGCCGACCGAGCGCTTCATCGACAGGTTCTCGCGCTATTACACACCCGGCGTGGTGCTTGTCGCCGCACTCGTTGCCATTCTGCCGCCGCTCCTGGCCGATGGTTCCTGGTCGGAATGGGTCTACAAGGGTCTCGCCATCCTCCTGATCGGCTGCCCCTGCGCGCTGGTGATTTCCACGCCGGCCGCCATTGCCGCGTCCTTGTCCGCCGGCGCCCGTCGGGGGCTGCTGGTCAAGGGCGGAGCCGTTCTCGAAAGGCTCGGCACGATCGATACCGTGGCGTTCGACAAGACGGGAACGCTGACCCAGGGACGCCCCGAGGTCACGGACATCCTGTCCTTCACCGTCGCGGCGAGCGATGTCCTGCGGCTCTCGGCTGCACTTGACGCGGGTTCGAGCCATCCGCTCGCGCTTGCCATTCTCGCCCGCGCGGAGAGGGATGGCGTCCCCTATCCCGCCGCCGAAAAGGTGTCGGCGAAGGGCGGCAAAGGGGTTGCTGGAAACGTCGGCCAGCAGGACCTTTTCCTGGGCTCCCCCCGGGCGGCTGGCGATATCGCGCCGCTGACGGAAGAACAGGCACGTGCTGTCCAGAGGCTTAACGACGACGGCAGGACGGTGTCGGTGCTGGTCGTCGACGGGCAGATCGCCGGCGCCATCGCCATGCGCGACGAGCCGCGCAAGGATGCGCGGCAAGCGCTTGCTGCACTCAAGGCCGGTGGCATCCGCACGCTGATGCTGACCGGCGACAATCGCCGCGTTGCAGAGGCTGTCGGGCGCGATCTCGAGATCGACGTTCGCGCAGAACTTTTGCCCGAGGACAAGCAGACGATCGTCCGCGAACTCAAGGCGCAAGGCGCCATCGTCGCCAAGGTGGGGGATGGTATCAACGATGCACCGGCGCTCGCGGCAGCCGATGTCGGCATCGCCATCGGCGGGGGAACGGATGTGGCTCTGGAGACCGCGGATGCGGCGATCCTCCACGGCCGCATGGCCGATGTCGCAGCATTGATCGCTTTGTCGAAGCGCTGCATGGCAAACATCCGCCAGAACATTGCGGTCGCGCTCGGCCTCAAGGCCATCTTCCTCGTCACGACCGTTGTCGGGATCACCGGTCTCTGGCCCGCGATTCTCGCCGATACCGGCGCGACCGTGCTCGTCACCATCAACGCCTTGCGTCTCTTGCACGTCCGCGCCTAAAGCGCGTTGTGTGAGAAGGGTTCACGCAGCGCGCTTGAAGGTGTTGTTTTGATGCATGTCGTTTCCCGAAACCGCTGCACACTTTCGGGCGACATGCAGTCGCCCCCCGTGACCGACGACAAACGCCCGGCATCACTGCCGGGCGTTTGTTATGCGGGATCGCGCGCACGAATCCGGGCGGCCTGCGAAAGACGGCGTCGCGTGCGCTACTTCGTCGTGTCGAGGCGATCGATCGCCTTGACGTTGTCGGCCGACGAGCCATTCGGATCGAACTCTGAAGCGAGCCAGGTATCGACGATCGCCTTGGCAAGTTCCGGGCCGATGACGCGGGCGCCCATCGTGATGATCTGGGCGTTGTTTGACTTCGCGGCGCGTTCCGCCGAATAGGTATCATGCGTCAGCGCGGCGCGGATGCCGGGCACCTTGTTGGCCGAGATGCTGACGCCGATTCCGGTGCCGCAGAAGAGGATGCCGCGCTCGTTCTCGCCGGCGACGATGGTCTGGGCGAGCTTCTCCGACAGGTCGGCATAAAAGCCTTGCTGGCTGAGATCCGTCACCTCGAGATCCGTGCGTGTCGCGAGATGCTTGGCGATGACGTCGAGAAGCGGTTTGCCGGCGCTGTCGGCTCCAATGGCAATTTTCATGACTGTTTCCTTTCAGGCTTTTGTTATCGGAGGGAAGATCAGAGCGCGGATGAAACGCGCGTGAGGATGTCGAGATAGCCCGCGACGTTCCAGGCGGAGCGGCCGATGAACAGGCCGTCGATATGCGGCTTGGCGATCAGTTCGACACAGTTTTGCGGGTTGACGCTGCCACCATAGAGAACCGGAACCCTGACGCCGAGACAGGTTTCGGCGACCTCGGCGATCCGGGCGTGGCGCTCGTCGGCGTAGTCTGCCGATGCAGGAATGCCGTTGACGCCGATGGCCCAGACAGGTTCGTAGGCCAGAAGAACCGGCTTTTGTCGATCTGTGCCCGCAAGTCCGGAAAGCGCGCCTTCGACCTGCCGCTTCAGAACGGCGTCGGCTTCGCCGGCCTCGCGCTCGGACAGCGTTTCCCCGATGCAGATCAGCGGTGTCAGCCCGTGGCGAACGGCGGCGGCCGTCTTCATGCCGACCGTCCGGTCGGTCTCGCCGAAATGCTCGCGCCGCTCGCTGTGCCCGAGTTCCACAAGGTCCAGCCCGCAATCTGTCAGCATCGGTGCCGAGATCTCGCCGGTCCAGGCGCCGTCATCGTCCCAATGCATGTTCTGCGCGCCGACTTTGACGCTGGTGTTGGAGAGCCGCTGCTTCGTCTCCCGAACAGCCGTAAACGGGGGAATGACGAAGCGCTGAATGCGCGGGTCGCGTGCGCCGTCGCTGGCCGCCAGACCGTCGGCAAAGGCCATGGCCTCGCTCAGCGTCTTGTTCATCTTCCAGCTTGTTCCAACCCAGATGCCGTTCGTCGTCACTGCATACTCCTCGTCGTAGCTCCGGTCGTCAGACCTTGATAATGGGGATCCCCGCATCCCCCAACGCGGCCTCATGGCCACCGTCGATGCGGTTACTGGTGATGACCGCGCTGAAGCCGTCCAGCCCGGTCAGGAAATGGAGGGCGGGCTTGCCGAATTTCGCGTGGTCTACCATGAGATAGCTACGGCTTGCCGACCGCATCATTTGCCGTTTGGTCTTCACCACTTCCTGATCCTGATGATACGCGGCCGCTCCCTGAATGGCGGAGGAAGAGAGAAACGCAATATCCGCGCGGAGCGACGACAATGTCTCCTCCGTCACGATCCCGAAGAACCCGTTGAATTTGCGGCTGTACTGACCACCGAGCGAGATGACCTCGATACCGGATACGGCGGTCAGCATGACGATCACGGAGAGATTGTTGGTGATCACCGTCAGCGGCCGTATCGTGGCGAGATGCTCGGCAAGACCACCGGCCGTCGAACCGTCGTCGATGATGATGATCTGCCCCGGCTCCACGAGCGTCGCGGCATGGGATGCGAGTTGCCGCTTTTCCTCTGCGGCCATCTTCTCGCGGTATCGGAAATCGCTTTCGAAATGGGCGCTGGATTGGATCGATGCACCGCCGTGAACCTTGCGAAGGAGCCCGGCCTGCTCGAGATCGTCGAGATCGCGATGGACGGTCATCTTGCTCACGGAAAAGCGCAGGGCCAGATCCTCGACAGACGCGGAGCCCGCTTCCATCAGGATATCCATGATCTCCTGTCGCCGATCGTCCGGTTTCAAAGCCACATCCCTTTGTCCTCCCCTATGTAAACATAATTCGGTCGAAAGACAACATAATCAATGAGATTATGTGAACCTGAAGTGTTACGAAATGTGATGTTCGCACATTCGCAATGTTGCAGGCCATAGCCCGGCATGGCATGAAGAGGATGCATGCTGCGCCAACGATGGAGCAGCGCAGGAGGAATGTCCGCACGGCCCCGCCGTTCACGCGGATACGAGGATATGGCATGACGAAGACGGATATTGCGCGACGCGTCTACGACAATGCCTGGAAGCTCGATCCGGTCGTACGCAGTCTCCTGGACACGGATTTCTACAAGCTCCTGATGTTGCAGATGATCTGGCGGCTCTACCCGGATGTCGATGCGACCTTCTCCCTGATCAACCGTACCAAGACGGTGCTCCTGACGGAGGAGATCGATGAGCAGGAATTGCGCGAGCAGCTGGATTACGTGCGTACGGTGCGCTTTACCAAGAAGGAAATGATCTGGCTGGCGGGTAACACCTTTTATGGCCGCAAGCAGATCTTCTCGCCGGATTTCCTCGCTTGGCTCGCCGATTTCCAGCTTCCGGATTACGAACTCTCGCGCCGGCACGGTCAGTACGAGCTGACCTTCCCCGGAAAGTGGACGCATACCAGCATGTGGGAGATTCCTGCTCTCGCCATCGTCAACGAACTGCGTTCGCGCACGGCGATGAAGGATATGGGGCCCTTTGCGCTCGATGTGCTGTATGCACGTGCAAAAGCGAAGATGTGGTCGAAGGTGGAGCAGCTGCGGGCGGTGCCGGACCTGCGCATTTCGGATTTCGGCACCCGGCGTCGCCATTCCTTCCTGTGGCAGCGCTGGTGCGTTGAGGCGCTAAAAGAAGGAATCGGGGAGTCCTTCTCCGGCACCAGCAATGTGCTCCTTGCCATGGATACGGATCTCGAGGCGCTCGGAACCAACGCCCACGAATTGCCGATGGTGGCGGCAGCTCTTGCCAACAGCGATGCCGAGCTTGCGGATGCACCCTACAAGGTTTTGCAGGACTGGAATCGTCTTTACGGCGGCAACCTGCTGATCGTCCTGCCCGATGCCTTCGGGACAGCGGCCTTTCTCAAGAACGCCCCCGACTGGGTCGCCGACTGGACGGGTTTCCGCCCCGACAGTGCCCCGCCCATCGAAGGCGGCGAGCGCATTCTCGACTGGTGGCGGGCCCATGGCCGCGACCCGAGAGAGAAGCTGCTGATCTTCTCCGACGGGCTTGATGTCGACATGATCATCAAGACCTACCGGCATTTCGAGGGCAGGGTGCGCATGAGCTTTGGCTGGGGCACCAACCTGACCAATGATTTCGCCGATTGCGCGCCGACGGAGGTCAGCGGGCTGAACCCGATTTCCATCGTCTGCAAGGTCATCGATGCCAATGGCCGACCGGCGGTCAAGCTATCCGACAACCCGCGCAAGGCGACCGGCGATCCAGCCGAGGTGGAGCGCTATCTGAAATTCTTCGGCACGCAGGACTTCGAGGAACTTGCTGTTCGCGTGTAACGTGATCCGCAGGAACTTAACGCAAAAAAACCCGACCGGAGGAGGCCCTTCCGGTCGGGTTTCGTTTCGCCCGGGAACAGGGCGTGGTGCTCGCAGGCGGGCCCGGTCAGAGCCTCGCCGACAAGATGAACGCGGTGCTCAATAGCAGGCAGCGCAGGCAGAGCCCGTGCGAACGGCCAGCGGGTGCACCATCGCGAGCAGGCGTCGCTTGGGGGCGGCAAGAAGCTTCGCGGCATGGGTCCGGGCGCCGCCGGGTTCGGGCTTGGCGTGCTCCAGTGCGTTCGCTGCCGAATAGAGCAGCGTCTTGAACTGCGAGGAGGTCACGCCATCGGCCCGCATTACGGCGCGGATCATCGGATCGGTCAGCACCTCGCTCAGGGTCAGATCGTCATTCGCCATGTTCATGGCCGTCTCCTTCGTCTCGTCCACAGTCAGGGGCAGGCTGGGTTAGGCCTGTCCTTGACCGAAATGCTTTGGTATGTTACCGGTAAGTAACACGTCATTTGTTACCGAACGGTCACACCCATGTCAATCGCTGTTGTGAATAAAAACGCCAAACGTGGCTCTACTGTGAAACCGGAACCGGAATCCGCGGCGTCCTCCGGTTTATCCGGTGCAAAGGTGGCTCCGCGGGACCGGATCGTGTCGACAGCCTGCGAGCTGTTCCGCCAGCACGGCATTCGCGGCATCGGTGTCGATGCCATCGCCGAGGCGGCCTCGACCAACAAAATGACACTCTATCGGCACTTCGGCTCCAAGGATGATCTCATCTGTGAGACCCTGCGGGTCACCTCCGAAAAAAGCGGTGCGATGTGGGCGGATATCGAAACGCGCTTTCCCGATGATGCAAAGGCCCAGCTCGGCGCCTGGGTAGCCGCACTTTCCGAATGTCTTCAACGCGAGCCGTCCGGCTGCGATATCGCCAATGCGGCGGTCGAGTTGAAAGAGGCGGATCATCCCGCCCATGCGGTCATCGAGAATTTCAAGATACTACAGCGCGGCAAGCTGACGGATCTCTGCCGGCGAACCGGCACTGAGGAGCCGGAAACTCTGGCGGACACGTTGCTCCTACTGCTGGAAGGCGCGCGTGTCAGCCGCCAGGCCTCGGGCCTTGAAGGCCCCGCCCAGTGCTTTCAGCGCGCCTGTCGGAACACGCTGCATGCCTTTGGCGTCGGCGTGCGCTGAGGCTTAGACAAAGCACCCCTGCCTTCCATCAGACGAAAGCCATCGCGGCGACGCGATGGCTTTCGGGTTTATACGCGGATGTTTCAAGATCACATCCCGTCGCGCTGCAGGAGCGCACGAACCTCTTCGAAACGGCGCTTGTTCGCCTCGTTGCGCTCATCCGGGCCGTAGCATGTGCTGGAGACGCAGAAACGCTGCAGGTTGAAGGGCGCAGCTGTGTTTTGAAATTCGCATTCGATGGAGTCGACCATATCCTTCTTTTCCACGCCTTCGCGCGTCGAGTAGGTCAGGCGCGCGCCTGGCGGCTTCAGCTCCGGAAAGGACTGGACAACGCCGGTCTGGAGCGTATCGGCAAGCAGCAGGTGCTTGGCGACCTGAACGCAGACATCTTCGATCTTCGGCGTTTGTGCGGCGGCCGGCGACAGTCCGATGAAGGTCGATGCCGCTGCAATGGCTAGAACAATCCGTTTTCTCATGACACACTCCGGGAGGCCGCCTGAGGCGGCAGTGACTGATCGGGAGCGTCGCGTTGGCAGACGGGCCTGCGCCGAGACGATCCATAAGCACTAGATAGGGCGGTTTCGACCGCCATCCAGCGGCTTCGGCGGTAGGGAACGCCGGTAGCCTCTGATCCTGCAACGTCTCGTCGCTCCTCCTTTCGGGAAGCGCCGGGACAGGCAAAATATCCAACCTGCCTGGAACCAAATCGACCCTCCTCGATTTGGGAGTGGCGGTAGTCCGGTTAGTAAAGGGAGAAGGCCATGACCGAGAAAGACGAAGACCTGATCAAGAAGCGGGCCTATGCCTTGTGGGAATCCGAAGGCCGGCCGGAAGGTCGTCACGACGAGCATTGGAACAAGGCGTATCAGGAGCTCGCGACGACCGAGAACACGTCCGTCCTGGGTGCGCCGGAAGGCCCCGAGGAGAATGCCGCGCCTGTGGATCAGCCTGCGAAGGCCGAGAAGGGCAAGCCGCCACTATCCGTTTTGGAAGGCGGCGCTGCAGGAAATCCCGGCGCCAAGCGCAAGCGAAAGTCGGTCTGAGACCGCGCAGGGCCGGACCTGTCCGGTGCCTGACATACCGACGTCGATACCTGCCCTCGCTCTTTTGCGAGGCAGGTGTCGCACCTATCGCACCGCACAAGTTTCTGGCCTGATCCGCAATATTTGTGCGGACACGGGGACCGCTTTCCTCCATCATTGGAGCATGAGGTGTTTCGTTTTTCTCCCGACCTCCATTTCAGCCGGCAATCCCATCGGATTGCGAAGAGGACCGTGGCCTTCGTGAACGTACTGTCTGTAACGTCGGAAATCTTCCCCCTGATCAAGACCGGCGGCCTTGCCGACGTGACAGGGGCTCTCCCGAAAGTGCTTGCCGCCCGGGGATATAAAACCCGCAGCCTGATCCCCGGCTACAGCTCCGTCCTTGCTGAGATCAGCAATGCGCGCCCCTTGCATTTCTTTCCTGATCTCTTCGGACATCCCGCGTGGCTGCTGGAAGCCGAATGCCAGGGTCTCGATCTCCTGGTGCTGAACGCGCCTGCGCTTTATGACCGGCCGGGTGGTCCGTATGTCGGCGAGGATGGCATGGACCATCCCGACAACTGGAAGCGCTTCGCTGTGCTTTCCTACGTGGCTTCTGCGGTCGCCGGCGGGCTTCTTCCGGAGTGGATGCCTGATCTTGTGCATACACATGATTGGCAGACGGCGCTGACCTCGGTCTACATGCGCTATTCGACCAATGCGAACACGATTCCCTCGGTTCTGACCATCCATAACCTCGCTTTTCAGGGGCAGTACGCGGCTGAGCACCTGAAGGATATCGGCCTTCCGCCCGAAGCACTGTCGATCGACTGCCTCGAATATTACGGCGACATGAGCTATCTGAAGGGGGGGATCCGTACCGCAAGTGCCATCACCACCGTCAGCCCGACCTATGCGCGCGAAATCGTGTCTCCAGAGCTCGGAATGGGTATGGAGGGCGCCCTGCTGTCGCGACTGGATACCTTTACCGGGATCGTCAACGGCATCGACAGCGAGATTTGGGATCCGGTGACCGACCCCTATCTTCCGGCCCGCTACGATGTGCGCCAGATCCGCAATCGGAGCGTCAACCGCGCGCGCCTGCTCGAGACGTTTCGCCTCGATCCGACACCGGGACCTGTTTTTGCGGCCGTTACCCGGCTCACCTGGCAAAAGGGTGGCGATATGCTGGCAGAGGTCGCAGAAGAGATCGCGGCACTGGGCGGCAAGTTGATCGTGCTCGGCAAGGGCTCCAAGGACATCGAGACGCAGCTTCTGCTGGCCGCAGGCCGCCATCCCGGCAGGATTGGCGTTCGCATCGGCTATGACGAGGAAACCGCGCATCTCGTTCATGGTGGCACCGATATCATTATCCAGCCGTCCCGCTTTGAGCCTTGCGGGCTGACGCAGCTCTATGCGCTGCGCTACGGTGCCGTGCCAGTGGTATCGCGAACGGGCGGTCTGTCGGAGACGATCATCGATGCCAATGATGCGGCCATGTCTGCGCGGGTGGCCACCGGCTTCCAGTTCCACCCCGCGACCAGCGACAATCTGCGTCTTGCCATCCATCGGGCGTTTCATGCCTATCGGGAACCGAAGAAGTGGGCCCGGCTCCAGAACCAGGGCATGAAGGCCAACTTCTCCTGGGAGCGGAGTGCCGAGCAGTATGCGGAACTCTATGGCAGGGTCATCGCACACGCGGCCAAGGCGACAGGCTGATCGGTTCCGATCTTCCCGAGCGTTCCCAAACTTCCCAAGCGTTTCAAGAAAAAGCCGGACTGACAGTGCGTCAGCCCGGCTTTTTTGTTGTGTCCCGCCGATCCGCGGGTGCGGGCCGGCACCGGCCCGGTCAGGCCGGGCGGAAGACCGCCAGGCTGCGCGCCTGCATGTCGAACGGTTCGGCGACGTCGACAGGCTGCGCCGCGATCGCGGGATCATCCGTCGTCAATTCGAGAACCCACTCGCCGTCGGGGCATTCGGGCAGGACAAACGGAACCACGCCGTCATGCGGGTTGAAGATCATCAGGATACGCGACCAGATGCCATCCTTGTCGGCAAGATCCTCTCGGGAGAGCATGGCCCCGATCGTTGTGCCGCCGCCGTCCTGCCACTGCTCGTCGGTCTGCTCGCCACCTCCGGCGTTGAGCCAGGTGATCACCATGCCGTCACGCCAGTTCTCACGGTGCAAGAGCGGCTGGTCCGCCCGCAGCGTCGTGAGCCGGCGGACAAAATCGCGCAAGACGTCTGCGCTGGGCGGCAGGTCTTCCCAGTGGATCCAGCTGATATCGCTGTCCTGGCAGTAGCCGTTGTTGTTGCCCATCTGGCTGCGACCGAACTCGTCGCCGCCGAGGATCATCGGCGTGCCGTGGGACAAGAGCAGCGTCGCAAGGAAGTTTCGCTTCTGGCGTTCCCGCGTCGCGTTGATGGTCTCGTCGTCGGTCGGACCTTCAGCGCCGTAGTTGAAGCTGCGATTGTCGCCATGACCGTCGTTGTTGTCCTCGCCATTTGCCTCGTTATGCTTCTCGTTGTAGGAGACGAGATCGTTGATGGTGAAACCATCATGGGCAGCGACGAAGTTGACGCTGGACCACGGGCGACGACCGCGAAGATCGTAGATATCGCCGGATCCAAAGAAGCGGGCCGCGAAGTCCGGCGCAGTCCCGTCCGTGTCCATCCAGTAGTCGCGGACCGTGTCGCGATACTTGTCGTTCCATTCGGCCCAGCCGGGCGGGAAACCGCCGACCTGATAACCGCCTGGTCCGATGTCCCAGGGTTCGCCGACGAGCTTGACCTTGGACAGGACGGGATCCTGCGTAACGGCGTCGAAGAAGCCGCCGCGCTGGTCGAAACCCTCCGGCTCGCGTCCCAGAATGGTGCCGAGGTCGAAGCGGAAGCCGTCGACATGCATGTCTTCGACCCAGTAGCGCAGCGAATCCGTCACCATCTGCAGCACGCGGGGGTGCGAGGTGTTGACCGTATTCCCGGTACCTGTGTCGTTGATGTAGTAGCGGTGGTTATCCGGCAGGGTGCGGTAGTAGGAGAAGTTGTCGATACCCTTGAACGAAAGGGTCGGCCCAAGTTCGTTGCCTTCGGCCGTATGGTTGTAGACCACGTCCAGGATGACCTCGAGGCCGCCATCGTGCAGCGCCCGTACCATGTCGCGGAAGCCATCCAGCGCCCGCGGACCGTAATAGCGCGTGGCCGGTGCGAAGAAGCCGAGCGTGTTGTAGCCCCAGTAATTGTGGAGGCCCTTGTCGACCAGCATGCTGTCGTCGGGGAAAAAGTGGGTCGGCAGCAGTTCAACCGATGTGATGCCGAGGCTCTTGAGGTAATCGACGGCCGCCTTGTGGCCCATGCCGTCGAACGTGCCGCGCATGTTCTCCGGAATGGCAGGGTGCAGCTTGGTGAAGCCCTTGACATGCGTCTCGTAGAAGATGGTCTTCGACCAGGGGATCAGCGGCCCACGGTCGCCCTTCCAGTCATAGGTCTTGGGATCGATGACCCGACCCTTCGGCGTCACGGGAGCGCTGTCGAGCGTGTTGAAGGTCAGGTCCTTGTCGTCTTCCGCGTCCATGTCATAGGCAAAATGTGCCTGGGACCACTGAACGTCGCCGACCAGCTCGCGGGCATAAGGATCGACCAGAAGCTTGTTCGGATTGAAGCGATGGCCACGTTCCGGATCATAGGGACCATGCACGCGATAGCCGTAAAGCGCGCCCGGCTTGAGGCCGGGGATGTAACCATGCCAGATCTCGTTGGTGTATTCCGGAAGCTCGATCCGGGCAACTTCGATCGCGCCGCTGTCGTCGAACAGGCAGAGCTCAACCCGTTCGGCATGGGCGGAAAAGATCGCGAAATTGACGCCATCCTTGTCGGGCGTCGCGCCGAGCGTATGCCAGTACCCCGGCTCGACTGCGTACTGATTGACTTTGGCGTCCATGAAGGCATCCCCTGTATTGATCCGATCAGAAATTGTGCGTCGCATCATTTTGTTCCCGCCGGTGTCGAGATTCTTTGTCCTGGCGTGATGAGAGCGTGATCTCCCGTCTTGCCGCACGCTCCCGGGCGTCCGTCTGGTCTGCACATTCGCCCTCCTAACTTTCCACCGATCAACAAGTTCGATGGCAGGAAAGATTGTCTCTGCGTGGTCTGTGCGTGCGCGCGTGAGGAGATCACCGGGTCTCCCGGGAGGCGTTGCCGTGCACCGCGGCATTCGCACACGATGGCCCGGAACATTTGCCCCAACCCGGATGTTGAGGGGCGGATCAAGGCCGTGCCGGGCGCCGGCGCCGGCGCTCCAGCTATGCCAGAACCGCACGCCGAACCTAATTGATACGAGGACAGGATGAACACCCTGATGACAAGCAAGAGCGTTGAACCTTCCGCAAACCGGCAGACGACAGCCTGGGGGCCGGAGCTTCTTGCCGAGGGCGGCGCCCGGTTCCGTCTCTGGGCTCCGGGCGAAGACAGGTTGACGCTGCGGCTCGACGGCACGGACCACGAGATGCGCAAGGCGGGCGAGGGATGGTTCGAGAGCGTTGTTCCCGAGGCAAAGCCGGGTGCTACCTATGCCTTCGTTCTCCCGGACGGAAAGGTCGTGCCGGACCCGGCAGCACGCGCGTTGGCAGAGGACGTGCACGGCCCGGCTGTGCTGGTCGATCCCGATGCCTATGAATGGCAGAACACCGGCTGGACCGGCATGCCTTGGGCGGAGACCATCCTCTATGAATTCCATGTCGGCACGTTTACGTCTGAAGGCACGTTCCGCGCCGCGATCGACAAGCTTGCGGCCATTGCCGAAACCGGAATCACCGCGATCGAAATCATGCCGGTCTCGCAGTTCGGCGGGACGCGAGGCTGGGGTTACGACGGCGTTTATCCCTATGCGCCGCACAATGCCTACGGCGCACCGGACGATCTCAAGGCCTTCATCGACGCCGCGCACGGCCTTGGTCTGATGGTCTACATGGATGTCGTCTACAATCACTTCGGTCCCGACGGAAACTACCTGAGCGCCTATGCGCCGGATTTCTTCCGGGAAGGCAAGAAGACACCGTGGGGAGCGGCCATTGCCTACAACAAGCGTCAGGTTCGCGATTTCTTCGTTGAGAATGCGCTCTATTGGCTGCGGGAATTCCGGATCGACGGGCTGCGTTTTGACGCAATCGACATGATCTTCGATGACGCGGAAACACATGTTCTCATCGAGATCGCGCGCCGGGCGCGGTCGGAGTTCGGAGCGCGCCATATTCACCTGGTCACCGAAGATCCGGCAAACCATATCGAACTGCGCAGAAACGACGACAACGAGACTCTCCTCTACGACGCCGACTGGAACGATGACTATCACCATGCGGCACATGTCGTGGCCACGGGCGAAAAGAACGGCTACTACGGCAAATTCGTCGACAAGCCGGTCGAAAACCTCGCCCGTGCTTTGACGGAAGGCTACATCTATCCCGGCCAGGAAGCGGTCGAGATGAGCGAGCCGGTGCCGATGGAAGCGTTCGTCGGGTTCCTGCAGAACCACGATCAGATCGGCAACCGCGCCTTCGGCGATCGGCTGATCACGCTGACGTCGAAAGAGATGCTGAAAGCACTGACGGTCGTCACCATGCTCGCGCCGCACATTCCCATGCTGTTCATGGGCGAGGAATATGGCGAAACACGTCCGTTCCTCTTCTTTACCGATTATCACGGCGACCTCGGCAAGGCGGTGCGGGAAGGCCGCCGCACCGACATGGACAATTTCGGTGGCTTGCCGGAGGGGAAATCCGTCGAGGACGTGGCCGATCCCAATGCGTTGGAAACGATGGAGAACACCCGTCTCGACTGGTCAAAGGCCGAAACGGAGGAAGGGCAGGCCTGGCGCGCGCTCTATCGCGACCTGATTGCCATCCGCAAGCGTGCGATTGTCCCATTGCTGGTCGCTGCGCCCAACACGCTGTCGGCCGGAACAGTGCTGACAGCGGAAGGTCGATTGCTGGCGATCGACTGGCAGCTTGGCGACCGTCGTCTGCAATTGCGCGCCAATCTCAGTGACGTCGCCGCCGACCTACCGCCGGCCACCGGCGAGACGCTTTACGGTGAGCACAGCACGCAGGGGATGGAACCACATTCGGTTCTGTTTGCCCTCGATCGCGCCTAGCATCGGAAGGGGCTCGGTGACAAAAGCCTAGTACCGAGCCCTACCAGTACCAGTCTGTGAACAGCGCGGACGGATTGTTCTCTTAATTGAGAACAATCCGTCCTGCATCGGTCCTCTATCGCGCTTTGCGCTCCTGCACCATCTTGGCCTCATCAAACGCTCGACAGCCACATCATGGCACCACGGTCGGGCAGGAAAGGATGAGATCATGATCAACCACATCAGGGGCCTCCATCACGTCACGTCGATGGCCGCGAATGCTCGTGTCAACAATGCGTTCTTCACGGATGTCCTCGGCCTTCGCCGCATCAAGAAGACCGTCAATTTCGATGCGCCCGACGTGTATCATCTCTATTACGGCGATGAAATCGGCACACCCGGCACCGTCATGACCTACTTTCCGTTTCCCCATATCGCCCGTGGCCGTCCCGGGACCGGTGAGGTCGGCACGACCGTATTCGCGGTACCAAGGGGGGCACTTCCGTTCTGGGCTGATCGCCTGAGCCGGAAAGGGGTCGCCAATGTCACGCCGAGCGAAACCTTCGGCGAGAAGCGGCTCTCGTTCACAGGTCCGGATGGCGACGGCTTCGCGCTGGTGGAAGTGGCCGATGATCCGCGCACGCCATGGACCGCAGGCGGCATCGATGAGGATCATGCCATTCGCGGCTTTCACTCGGTAGCGATGCGGCTGAGGGATGCGGGTGCGACCTCGGAGCTCCTCGGCTTCATGGGTTACGACACGCTGGAGAAACGCGACGGCGTGACACGCCTTCTCGTGCCCGGTGCAACGGCAGCAGGTGTCATCGACATCGAGACGCTGCCGGATGCGCCCGGAAGCCGTCAGGGTGCCGGTTCCGTTCACCATGTCGCCTTCGCCGTCGACAACCGTGCAGCCCAGCTCGAGGTGCGCAAGGCGCTGATGGAGACGGGATACCAGGTCACTCCGGTCATCGACCGCGATTATTTCTGGGCGATCTACTTCCGCACGCCGGGCGGCGTGCTGTTCGAGATCGCGACGAACGAACCCGGTTTCGAGCGTGACGAGGAACGGGCGCATCTGGGTGAAGCGCTGAAGCTGCCGCAGCAGCACAAGCACCTTCGGCCCATCCTCGAGCAGCAGCTGGAAAAGCTCGACTGAGGTTGCCACCGTCACCGAGAAAGAAACCGACAGAAGCCGGAGCCGTCGCAGGACATGCGACGGTGCTCCGGGGAGCATGGCCATGACAGATACGACCTACAAGCACCTGATGAAAGAGGGCGTGCAAGGTGCACCGCTTCTCGTGACACTGCACGGTACGGGCGGTGACGAGACCCAGTTTTTCGCCTTCGCAACCCAACTGCGGCCCGACGCCACCATCCTGTCACCGCGTGGTGATGTCTCAGAACACGGCGCGTCCCGCTTCTTCCGACGCACCGGCGAAGGCGTCTACGACATGACGGACCTCGCCCGCGGGACGCAGAAGCTGGCGAACTTCGTCCGCGAGAAGGCGCAGGCGACCGGAGCCTCCGAGGTCTTCGGTCTGGGCTTCTCCAATGGTGCCAACATCCTCGCCAATGTTCTGATCGAGTTTCCGGACCTGTTCGATCGGGCTGCGCTCCTGCACCCGCTGATTCCGTTTCAGCCAAAGCCGGCTCCGGGCCTTGCCGGGCGTCGCGTTCTCGTCACGGCAGGCGAGCGCGATCCGATCTGCCCGACGTCGTTGACCCTTGCGCTCGCTGAGTACTTCAGAGCGCAGGGTGCGACGACGGAGCTTTCCTGGCACAATGGCGGCCATGATATCCGCGAGAACGAGATCGAGGCGATGCGCACGCTGTTTGCGTAAGCCTTCAATATCCCCGCGCCGCGCCTGAGGCGGCGCGGCTGTCCATCGCGCCGTAGTAGCGGGCACCGCCGTTGGTCCCGGCCGACTCCGCTGCCGTCTTTCCGCCGACGAGGATTCCGGCTGCCTGTCCCCAGACAGGCCAGTTCTTGTCCGGTCCGATGTCGTGCCCCATGTCCCGCAGGATCTTCAGCGTATCGGCGGAGAGGGCAAAGGGTTCGATGGCCACCGAATCCGGCATCCATTGATGGTGCAGACGCGGCGCGTCGATCGCTTCCTGCAGTGTCATGCCATGGTCGATGACGTTCAGGATCGCCTCGAGCGTGATGGTGATTATGCGCGCGCCGCCGGGGCTGCCGATGACCATGAACGGCTTGCCGTCCTTGGTCACGATGGTGGGGCTCATGGAAGAGAGCGGCGTTTTGCCCGGTGCAATCGCGTTTGCTTCTCCCTGAACGAGGCCGTAAAGGTTCGGCGCGCCCGGCTTGGACGTGAAGTCGTCCATCTCGTTGTTGAGGAGAATCCCCGTGCCTGGCGCGACAACGCCGGCGCCGAAGGAGCCGTTGAGCGTGTAGGTCACGGAGACCGCATTGCCCTTCTCGTCCATGATCGAGTAATGCGTCGTCTCGTGGCTTTCCCCAAGCCCCTTCGGGGTCAGATCGGCGGAAACGCCGGCCTTTCGGAGGTCAATCTTTCCCCGGATTTCCTGCGCATAGGCTTTATCGACCAGTTTTTCGACCGGGTTCTTGACGAAGTCCGGATCGCCGAGGGCCGAATTGCGGTCGACATAGGCGTATCGCATCGCCTCGATCATGACATGCGCGGTTGCCGCCGAGCCAGCGCCGAGTTCGCCGAGGGGATATCCCTCGAGGATGTTCAGGATCTCGCAGAGGATGACGCCGCCCGAACTGGGCGGCGGAGAGGAAATGATCTCGTAGCCGCGATAGGTGCAGGTGACCGGTTTCAGTTCGCGCACCGCGTAGCGCTCGAAATCCTCCTTCGTCAGGATGCCGCCCTTGTCCTTGCTGGCTTTGACGATCTGGTCTGCGATGGAGCCCTTGTAGAAGGCGTCTGGGCCTTCTGTGGAGATCGCGGTCAGGCTTCGCGCCAGATCCGGCTGCATCAGCGTCCCGCCAATATCGGGCACGGTGCCATCCGGCTTCAGGAAGATCGCGGCGGCGGCCGGATCGCGGCCGAGCTTCTTGAGGCTGTTGCCGAGTGAAGCGACGTCCCCGCCATCCAGCGTAAAGCCTTGCTTTGCAAGTTTGATGGCCGGTGCCATGAGCGCCGCGCGCGACAAGCTTCCAAAGCGGGTTCGTGCAGCCTCGAATCCGGCAACCGATCCGGGTACGCCGACGGCAAGATAGCCGTCCGTGCTTCGTCCTTTGGCGATTTCGCCTTTTTCGTCAAGATACATCGTCTTCGTCGCAGCCAGCGGCGCCCGCTCGCGAAAATCGAGAAAACTTGTGCGACCGTCGGCAAGGCGAACCGTCATGAAGCCGCCGCCACCGATGTTTCCGGCCGTGGGATAGACGACCGCCAGGGCATAGCCCACCGCGACCGCGGCATCCACCGCATTGCCACCTTGGCGGAGAATGTCGACGCCGACGTCCGACGCCAGATGCTGGGCAGTGACCACCATGCCCTTCTCGCCGGCAACCGGCTGCGGCGACGCCGCCTGCACAGGAGGTGCAGCAAGGCAGGAAACGAGGGTCAGGTGCACGAAAGAGGTGCGGATGAGGGTCATGTGCGGGGCTCCTCCGGGAAGGCGACCGTGGTCGCAAGCCGAAACGATAGCCCAATCGTCGACGCGCCGCTTCCGAAAAATGCCGGCCCGGCGTTGCAGCTCAGGCGTCGATGCGCAGCACGCCGTAACCGCCGATCATGACGTTGCCGTTCTCGAGCACGTCGGCCCGCAAGGCACCGGTGGCTGATGATAACATCGTTTCGGCATCGAGCCTGAAGACGGAGGCGTGCGCCGGAATGTCGAGCACGGACAGATCGAGCGTCTGTGGCAGAGGCGTCAGGTTTCCAAGCAGGATGGTCAAGCCGCCCTCCCGCTCCGCCCGCATCCCCAGAACATGATCCGGTCGGCTGGAGTCGAGAACGGTCGTCATTGCGCCGGCGAGGTCCGCCAGCATGGAAACGACATGGAACAACGGTCGCCGCCCGCCTTCCGCAACCGGTTCGCCAGCACCTGCCATCAGGCCGAAGGGGCCCGTCAGCGCGGAGAGTGTCAACTGATCGAGCCCCGCAGGTGCCACTGAAATAGCATAGCCGACTGCATAGGCTGCGGCGAAAAGACCGGTCTGGCGTGGATCTCGGTTCGCCATCGGAATCCGGCTACCGCCAGGATTGTCCATCGTCCGGCTGCCATAAGGATTCTGCCGCATGGGAATGGTTGAGGGTCCGATGCGATAGCGCCGGTCGCCATAGATCGCGCGCACCGATCGCGTGATGAACGGCAGCGCCTCCAGCGTCTGCATGACACTGTGATCGTCCGCAGCATGCACGATCGGGTTGGTGCAATGGCTGATGAAGTCGAGGTTGTCAGCAGGCACGCGTTTGCGGTTGAGCTCGGTGAAGTAGCTGAGCATGCCGCCACCGAGCATCGCGGACGGGAAGACGGTTCTGGCCGCAGCATAGACATCTTCAAGCGGCGGGCACTTCGGCCAGCGGCTGCCGGGCGGCGTGGATTGCCGATCGACAGCGGGAGAGACCATGATGGCATCCGGGGCAAATCCCGCCATGTGCATCGCTGCGGCAATGGCGCCCAGTTCCTCGTCCAGAGCCGACCGGCAGGGAAGTGCGATCTCCAGGTTGGTCGATCCGCGATGGGCGGCGGCAAGCGCTGCAAAATCCCCGAACACAGCGGCATCGTGCCCGGCGAGCGGATCGAAGGGGAACAGCAATGCCTGTGCCCCGGGACTGGTCCCCGCCTCCAGCAAGGCCTGGCTCGACACGGCCTCCTCGGGGGTGATGATGAGGCCGATGGGCGGCAGCTTCTGTGCGGATCCTTCAGTCAGGGACAGCTTGATCGGTGTCGCTGTTTGTGCCGCCAAGGGCGCGACCGGCAAAGACGGCGCGTCATGCATGACCTGCAGCGTGATCGCCTGTTCAACCTCGGCACCCGCTGCAATATGATAGGGCCAGGGTAGGGCAAGCGGGCGGACATAGGTCTTGTAGGACGCGTCCGACCAGTTGCGCTGATCCTCCATCTCGAAGGTATCGCCTTCCATTCGGCATTCGACTTTGACGCCGGGCCGGGCCAAGTGCGTGATGGCCCGCATGTCCTTGAAGGGCTGCCAGGGTTCGATAAGGTCCGGCAGGACGGTGTCCTCCAGGGTCCCATCGACATGCTCGATGTGAACCGCCGATCCCGCGACGCCGACGATCGGGTGAAGCACGCAGAAGCCGCAGCGATTGGTTTCAAAGCCCGTCTCAGATCGCGCCGTCCCGGAAAAACGCAGGCGCCCGTCGCTTTCCCCGTCGATCCGGGCCTTGATGTCGAGATGCGTCCCGTCCGGGCCTAAGCATGTCGCGCCATAAGAAACGGTGAAGCCGTTTGCATGCTGATCGACCACCAGATCCGCGATTTCGGGATCGTACGTGCCCCAGTCCCGATCGCGCACCAGGAAGGAGATGGCGCGAAGCACCTCCACGCCCTCGTAGCGGATGTTACGCAAAGCGCCACCGGAGAACTCTGCGGAAAGGCCGCCCGCGATCAGAACCAGAGGGTCCGTTTCGGTCCGGAAGGTGCCGGTCAGGCGAAAGGCGAGCGCGTCCTGCGTCATGCGACCAGCGGACCGATGGCGACGGGCTGAAGCGTTGCGGCGCTTTCATAGGCCGCCTCGACCAGCGCGAAGGTCTTCAGATTGTCGGCGCCGGACGTGGAAATCGCGGTCTCACCCGCCAGAGCCCTTGTCCAATGCTGCTGGATCGCAAGGACGCTCTCCTGGATATTGTGCCAGGGGCGTGAGGCCCAGGGAAGAAGAGTCGGCGAGACGTCGTGCGTTTCGGTGCCCGACGCGGTGGTGATCTCCAGCCGGTATCCCTGCATCAACCGGAGGCTGCCCTCCGTCCCGTCCAGCTCGATCAAGGTTTCGGGGAAAGGCTCGACGGACGCCTTGGTGGCATAACTGACGTCGACGACCGAGGTCGCGCCGCATGCGTGGTCCAGCAGGATCGTTGCCACGTCCTCGCCCTTGATCGCAGGATTGACGCGCTTGGTGCGGGCGGTCAGCGCGGTGACGTCGCCGAGGATGTAACGGGCGATATCGAGCGTGTGGATTCCGAGGTCTTCGATGATGAAGCGTTTCCCTTCGGCAAGATAAGGCTGGCCCGAAAACACGTCGTAGCCGGAACGGAAGGAAAATCGGCCCCAGAAGGGCGTGCCGATCGCTGAGCGATCGAGCACCTTGCGCACGGCCTGGATCGGCGTCTGCCAACGGAAGTTCTCGTGGATCATCAGCGGAACGCCCGCAGTGGTACACGCGTCGACCATCGCCTTTGCATCCTTAAGCGTGGGGGCAAACGGCTTTTGGCAGATGACCGGGAGCCGGTAGGAGGCCGCCATCTCAACCAGCGCGCGATGGCTGTTGACCGTTGTCGCAATATCGACGAAGTCGAACCCCCCGTCGGCCATCATCGCGGCGGCATCGCTATAACGGCGCGCGATGTCGAACTGGTCGCCGACGATCCGCAAACGGTCCGGATCGCGGTCGCAGATGGCAACGATCTCTGCGCCCTCCACATCCCGCCAGGCATGCATCTGGTTGACCGCGAAGAAGCCGCAACCGATCAGCGCTCCCTTGAAATTCGGCATCGTCAGTATCCTTGAAAAAATGGCATCGGTCAGTCGCGTGGCTGAGGTTATCCGCCGGATTCTCTATGATCTCCCGGGGCGAAGAGACCTTTTCCAAGCGACAGCATCTGCGGGTAAAAATGCCGAACGCAACCGTTCGATGGCATAGGCGATCATCCTGTTTGGTCACCGCATCTAACGATGACTGGTATAATGAGTCAACCAGCTGCGATCGCATGTCCGTCTCGGATTTGCGCGAAATAACCATCGCGACCCACCTGTCCGCCTTTCAAGGCGATCTGCAGACCATTGGTCGGTGCATGCAGGCCGTGCGCGGTGCAGAGCGGCGATCCCGGTGTTTCCGGCAGCGGCAGCAACGTGGTCAGTGCGTCGACCTTGAGAGCACCGAGCGCATGGCTCGATGTGTCACCGCCCGCGATCACGGCACGGCTCAGGGTCTGCGTTTCGATCAGGTGCAGAAGAATGCGGCCCAGCATCTGGCCCAGCCGATGCCGGCTGCCTGCCACCCGGTCGATCTCGCTGCCACGGTCTGCGCCTGGTCCAAGTGCGGTATGCAGGATGACGCTGCGGCCGGCAGCAAGACCTGCCTCTGCAGCCTCGATCGCACGGCGCATCGCCGTCTCGCCATTCTCGCCGAGAAGCTCCAGCGGGTCGAGCGGCACGCCGTCGAACCCGTCGAACCCGGTTGCCTGCCGGATCTGCCGCTCTGTGGTAGGAGAGACGCTGCCGGAAACGACGGCGATCCGATCTGCCGAACCGGGAGACGGAAAATCCCGCTTGCCCTCGACACGCCCTTCCGTCTGCCATGCCTGAAGAAGGGCATATTCAATGCCTGACGACCCTGCCATGAACCGCGATCCACGCTCTGCAAGGCGAAGCAACTGAACACCTGCCGCCTTCTGTGTGTCCGGCCCATCCACATCCAGCATCAGGATACCCTTGCCGGTCATCGCTGCGAGGCGCGCATCCACGCCGGTATCGGTGAGCGAGGTGAGATCGGCCAGGGCGACCGGAAGGTCCGTCTGGCGACGAAGATGCAGCGTCAGGTCGGCCTCGTTCATCGGCGTTACCGGATGCCGGCTCATCACCGGATGGCGGTCGATCCGGAACACATCGTTTTGATAGCCGGCAAATAAATGGCCGAAGGCCGTGTAGCGTCTCAGCTGCGGCGCGCCGACGACAAGAGGCGCAACATCCTGCCGGAACACATCGAGCCCGATTTCGATCGCCCGCCCGATATTGCCGACGGCAGGGGCGGAGTCGAAGGTCGAGCAGACCTTGTAGTGGCAGACCATCGCCTGTCTTGCCTTCAGCCATTCAAAGACCGACCTCAGCTGTGCATCCATCCAGTCGGGCGTCTCGCTGCGGCTGGTTCCGGCAAGGCCGATGGCACGGCAATGGGCAAAGCGCTGCAGCAGCGCGTCATCGGGAACGCGCAGGAAGAGCACGGTTTCCACGCCCCGCGACGCCAAGGCTTCCATGACGTCGGTCGAGCCGGTAAAATCGTCGCCGTAATAGCTGAGAAACAGCGGGTCGGCCATGTCAGGCATCCTTTCCGCCGAACGTTTTCAGCGACGCGGCAAGCTCGGGATGATCCAGGGCATAGGTCTCCAGCGGGATGTCGGCAACGGCCGCCTCCCACGCCTGCCGCACGGCACGAACGCCGGCGGCCGGACCGCCGGGGTGGCTGACGATGCCGCCGCCGCAGAGATAGAGAAGATCGGTCGTGCGTCCGGTCCGCCGATAGGTTTCGGGAGCCTGCCCTCCCCATTGGCCCGATCCGGCCACCGGCAGCGGGCAGTCCGCCGGCGAGAAGAGTGGCGTGGACACGGCCTTGAAGGACTCGACAAAGCTTTCGTCGGGCTCCCAGTATTTGACGCCGATCCCGTTGATTTGAAACTGGTCCACCCCGAGCAGTCGCCAGAACTGCTGCCAGACCTTGAAATCGAAACCGATGCCCGGATGCCGGGTCAGGACATCCCAGCCGTTGCGATGGGCATGCAGGACGAGACCGGAGCGCTTGCGCAGAAAAGCCATGGCCCCCATGCCGATCGAGTTGATGTTGACGACCGCGCAATTGCCGCCGGCTTCCAGCACCAGATCGTGATTTCGCATCATCTCGTCCGGGTCGGTGTGCGAGATGCCAAAGGCATACATCACCTTCTTGCCGGTCTTCTGCTCGTGATCGAGGATCAGCGGCATGATGGCGGCCACACGCTCCTTCAGCGGCGAATAGGCAGGGCTCATCAGCTTTTCGTCGTCCTTGATGAAATCGACGCCCGAGCCGATCAGCTCCCCGACCAGTTCTGCCGTTTCCATCGGCCGGAGACCGAGCGCGGGCTTGACGATCGTGCCGATGATCGGTCGTCCCTCGACCCCCGTGAGGCGTCGGCTGCCGGGCATGCCAAACTGAGGGCCGGGATAGGCTTTGCCATATTCCGGTGGCAACTTGAGATCCACCACGCGAAGCCCGGTCATGCCTTTGATGGAAAAGATCCCGCCGATGGCAATCGTCATCAGCGCGGAAAGATCGGTTCCGACCGCATCGAGCGGAAATGCAATATCCACATCGGCTCGGTGAATGTCTCCATGACCGTCGGGCGTCTCCGGCCAGCTCGGCACCGTTGCAGGCTCCAGCGGGCGGATAGCCATGACGCGGGCTGCGACCCGGGCCTTCAGCGCTTCCGTTTCCCCCGGTACCGGCACGAACGTCCCGGTGGACTGGTCGCTCGCAATCTTCGCAGCCATCGCCTCGACGCTTCCGGTCGTCTCGATGCGATAGGTAACGGTGATCATGCGCTTCTCCTGCCGACTGGACCCCTCGGTGCAAAGGGTCACGATTGTTCAACTGGTATAATGAGTATATCAATGAAGCAAGATGGGTGTTCGGAGAAAGCGACGAGCCGTCGAGGTCACGCCGGTAGCCGCCAACGAACGAACGAACGTCGGATCAAGAGAATGCGTTCGATGAACGCGTCTCTCTTTTCCAAGCGGCACGCGCATGCGAAGATAAAGGCATCGACCAACCAACCGGGATCTCATGAACCAGCCAACCGAGACGATCACGCGCCGAAAACTGTCTGACGAGGTTTTTTCGCGCCTGCAGGCGATGATCACCTCCGGAGAACTTAACCCCGGCGATGAAATGCCCTCTGAGCGGGAGCTGATGGAGCGGTTCGGCGTCGGCCGGCCAGCCATTCGCGAAGCGATGCAGGCATTGGCGAACATGGGCCTTGTCGTTATTTCCCATGGCGAGCGTGCCCGCGTGCTGGAGCTGACGGCGCGCTCGATCCTGCGTCAGGTGGACACGACGGCCCAGATGATGCTGGCGAAATCCTCGGACACGCTGGAGCACCTGAAGAGTGCCCGCATCTTTTTCGAACGGGGCATGGCGCGAGAGGCGGCATCCAGGGCAACGGATCCCGACATCGCGGATCTCAACGCCATCCTCGATCGCCAGGAAGCGGCGCTCGAGGATGCCTCGGCCTTCATCGCTGCCGACATGGAGTTTCACAGCCGTATCGCGCGCATTTCCGGAAACCCGATCTATGTGGCCGTCAGCGAAGCCATGTTGGCCTGGCTGCGAGGCTATCACACGCACATGCTGATCTGGACCGGCAAGGAGACGGTCACGCTCGCAGAACATAGATCCATCATCGACTGTATCGTTGCGCGAGACGCCGATGCCACGGAGCAGGCCATGCTGCGCCATCTCGAACGGTCCCGCGCGCTCTACACAGCAAAAGAAACCTAGCTCGCGTTTCCCTTGGAATACCGGACCTTTCCTGAACCGACCTGAAAATGATTCCGGTTTGGCCGAATATGCAGTAGAACCCGGCGCCCTCGATCCACTTCTTGCCGTTCCGTTTTGATCGCAAGGGGACAGGGAACCGCAGCATCACGACGACAGGAAGGGGCGGACATGGACGCAGGCGACATCGCACGCATCTCCGCATGGTTGACGACACAAGGGCTCAAAGGGTCCGACGAGATGGAGATCATGCGCGGTTTCTGCGAGCATCTGCGCAGTGCCGGACTGCCGCTCGACAGAGGGCTGGCGCTCATCGACACGCTCCATCCGGTCTATGAAGGTCGCGCATTCCAGTGGGACAGTCGCGAGCCGGGCAAGGGCATGTTCGAATACGGCCCGACCAACGAGGGCGTCTCGGAAGAAAACTGGAAGAGGTCGCCGTTCTACCACCTGCGCGAAACCAACGGCAACGAGTTGCGCCGCCGTATCGGTTTTGGCGATCCGACCGACTTTTACGCGCTCGACACGCTGTTGGCGGCAGGTCACCGTGACTACATCGCCATGATCCACCGCTTCTCACCGGACAGCCATATCGGCGATATGGACTGCTTCTATTCGCATTGGACCACGGCCGACGAGAGTGGCTTCACCGATCAGGGCGTCGATGCCCTGCGGTCCCTCGTGCCCGTGCTCGCTTTGGCCATCAAGGCCGGATCCCTCAATCGCGTTACCCGCACGATCGCCGAGGTCTATCTCGGCGAAGATGCAGCAAGCCACGTTCTGGAAGGCCGCATCACGCGGGGAAAGGCCGAACGCATCTCGGCCGTGCTCTGGTTTTCCGATCTGCAGAACTACACCCGCATCACCGAGAGTCTCGCCCCGGACGAAATCATCCCCTTCCTCAATGATTACGCGGACGCCGTGATCACCTCCATCCACGAGGCTGGCGGGAACGTGCTGAAGCTGATCGGAGACGGGACGCTCGCGATCTTCAAGGCGGAAGAACGGGAGGATGCTTGCAGCCGGGCGCTTGATGCCGAGCGACGCCTGCGCGGCAAGCTCGCTGATCTCAACGCGCGCCGCGCGATGGAAGGCCGTCCGACGACCGAAGTCTATCTCGGGCTGCATATCGGGGATGTGTTCTACGGCAACATCGGCAGCGCAGACCGCCTCGACTTCACGGTAATCGGTCCGGCCGTCAACGAGGTCAGCCGGATCGCGTCGCTTTGCCGGTTTGTCGACCGCACGGTGGTGATGTCCTCGCCGTTTGTGGCCGCCGCCCCGCCGCCCGGCGACCGGGAGGTCGTCTCCATCGGCCGCTACGCACTGCGCGGCGTCAAACTGGCCCAGGAACTCTTCACACTCATGCCCATGCCGGAGACGGACGCGTAGCCGATAACGATTCGGATGCGCGCGTGCGTCACTACGGCCTTCGCAAAGGCTACAGCGGCTCTTGGTCCGGCTTGGCATCGAACGGGTAGAGCAGGCGTCCGACGGCGCGGAAGGCGGATTGCGGTCGCTCGCGGAAAAAGTCGATCGGGTGGTGCCGATAGTAGTCCGCATCTTCGGCCGTTGCGATCCGCCTGACGACGGCGGCGACGATCGGTGTGAGAACATGTCGCCAGCCCAACACGCCGTAAGGGCCGAGGGGCTGCCATGCCGGCGGCTCTCGGTTGGAAAAGGCAGGGACGACAGCACGACGCAGATCCTGGACGACAGCCTCGAACGTCGTGGTCGCTCCGGTATCCGGGTCGAAATAGCGGGGATAAAGCAGATAGGCCGCAGCGAACACCTGCTCGACGGTCAGGCGGCGCGTCCGCCGTGCCAAGGTCTGCCGATCATCCGTCAGGCCCCACCCCGCATAAAACGGTGCACCGAGCACGGTGACGGGCAGCCGCCGCATCAGCGCTTCGAATCCGGCGAGAGAGGTGATGGTGTAGACATGGTCGATCGTCTCGAAAGCGCGCGACATCGGGAGCCTTCCCGTCAGAACCGTGCAGATCTGCGCCAATTCTGCAAGGTTTGCGGACGAATGCCGCACACCGCTGAGCACATCGGGATGCGGCTTGTAGATGACCTCCGCGTCGGGGTTCTCCGCAACGGCCTGCCGGACCATATCTTGGTTTGTCACAGGGATAGGGCAGCCGTAGCGGATCGACGCGTCGCCGTCCACTTGGCCAAGAGCAAGCACCCGGCGCTTTTTCTTCGGTCCGTATGACGGGACAACCGGATCGGCCGGCGCATTGTATTTGCTGATGCCTTTCGAGAGAAGCGTCTCCATGCCCTGGAGCGCCCGCTGCATCAAGACGCGGTCGGCGTCGAAGTCGTGATGCTGCAGGATATGTTCGAGATCGGAAGGCGTACGGCTGTCGAAATAGGCCGTCTGGCTGTCCATGATCAGCGACAGGGGCGGGGTGCGGCCAGCATGCGGCACGGCGGAGCGAATGAAGCCATCCTCGATGATGCAAACCGGGATCGCATGCCGGCGCGCGAAGGACGATGCCGATGGCGGCAGGTTGAGGCTCCAGACGAAGAATTCAGGCGCTGCCGCAAGATCGATCCTGTCCAGCCAGTCCCGCCGCAGCCGCGTTTCGCTGAGATGGAATGGAACGAAGACAAAGCGTCTCGTCGGAAAATAGCGACGCAGGACATCACGCTTCCAGGCATGCATATGAAATGCGTAAGTCAGCTGTCGGGGGCCTTTGTCGCGCATCTCTCCGGCGCCCGCTAAGTCGAAGCGCGTCATGCCGGAGTGATCAAGAGCTTGGTCGTCATGTCAGGAATCCGGCAATGTATCCGCCGCTCAGGCGTAGGAGGCGTGGGTAAGATTGCGCTCACAGCAGCTCTGGCCTCTCCTGCGACATTTGGTTTGACGGTCGCTTCCCCCGGACACGGATTGCCCGGCGGCACTCGCCGGAACAGTATCCCAACGCGCTCGTCCGGGGAACAGCAGAGTGTTTATGAGACCGAAAGCGTGAACTGTCCAAATTTGGGACGTTCGTGAGCGCACCCCTTCCCATCTTCACGGTTTGGTCATAGCTGAAACTTACAACAGGGTGGGCGCTCATCACCATTCAGCCTCGGCAAAGTGATGGGTTACCGTTCGCCGGGCGAGAGCCGATCGAGCGACGTCTGATTGCCCGCCTGCCAGCAGTTGCGAACGCAAGTCGCGCTGTCTATGCCATGCCCCGTCAACGCCGATGCCATCGGCCTTGTCGATCGAACAGAAGGAAGCAGAGTCTATCGAGGAAACGCCTTCCAAGGAATTTCCGTTTTGCAAGGCCTTGATATCAAAGAACATGTTCCGCCCTGTCCAAGTGCGTGTCGGACAGGCGCCGGTCGCAGGCACTGTGCCCTTTTTGCAGTGGTCCGCGTGTTTTTGTTTGGTGCGGCCTTGAAGTGATTGTTTGTGAGCTGGTGTTGAGATAACCAAACCAACACCGCTATTTCGGGGGAGTGGATCGTCTTCTCGTGAAGGATCCGCGCTTGAGGGTGCCCATGCCGTTCTTGACCAAGTTCACCAGTTTGTCGCTGGCCGTTGTTTGTCTGACCACAACATCCTGTACGGTAATGCCAAGTTCGGGCCCAAGCTCCGCCAACATCCTCGAAGAGGCCAAGGACAGCTATTCTCCCTACACGCTGATCCCCGTCACCCCCGGCATCATCTCGCTTCTTTCCAGCGGCATGGAAACGCAACTCGCGGCCAAGCTCGGCAATGCGCGCAAGCGCAGCTCGTCCATCATCGGTGTCGGCGACACAGTCGTCGTCTCCATATGGGAAGCATCGCCTGACGGTCTTTTCTCCGGCGGCTCCGTCAAGGGTGGAACGCAGATACCGGAACAGCCGGTGTCGGAATCCGGTACGATCTCCGTGCCCTATGCCGGCACCGTGCAGGCGGCCAACCGTACGCCGCAACAGGTCAAGGCCGCCATCGAAAATGCGCTTGCGCGCATCGCCATTCAGCCGCAGGTTCTCGTGAGCGTCGTTAAAAACGTCTCCAACACGGTAACGGTGACGGGGGAGGTGGCCAGCAGCGGCCGCATCGCCCTGTCTCCGCGAGGCGAAAAACTGCTCGACGTCATTGCCATGGCCGGCGGCCCTCGCATCGAGTCACACCAGCTCTCCGTTCAGATCACGCGCGGCCAGCGCACGGAAACCATTCCGATGGAGGGGTTGATCTCGGATCCGTCGGAAAACATCTATGTGCAGTCTGACGATGTGATCGCGCTCATTCGGCAGCCGCGCAGCTTCACGGTGTTTGGCGCGGCGACAAGCAATGCGTCCATCCAGTTCGACGAGTCGCAGCTGTTCCTCAATCAGGCGCTGGCAAAGGTCGGCGGCCTCAACGATGAACGCGCCAATGCCCGGGGTGTCTTCATCTACCGCACGGAACCGACCGCGCTTGTTCAGCGTCTGGTGCCGGGCAAGTTCGCCTCCGCCGGGCCGACGACCAACGTCATCTATCAGATCGATCTGAAGGACCCGAACGGCTTCTTCTTGCTGAAGAGCTTCAGCTTGAAGAACCGCGACCTGATCTTCATCGCCAATTCGTCTCTTGCCGAGGTGCGGAAGTTCGCAACTCTGGTCAGTTCGACAACGGCACCGGTCGCCCAGGCGGCAACGGTTGGAAGAGCGGTCAACACGTTCCGGTAACGGACAGCGGCACATCGTGGTGACTGTCGGCCCTGGACCGGCAACAGGCCTGTGTATCTCGCCGCTTTCCGACTGCCGGTCACCAAAGCTGCCTCTCAAATCGAGGGGGATCTGTCAAAGCGTGAGGCATGGTCCCGACCATGCCTTGCGGCCGTCGTGCCATCACCCGCGCCCGTCGTTTTTCCTTCAAATCCGCTGCGTCCTGTCCTAACGTTGAACTTCGTTTTCTCGAAGAAAGATGTTCGACATGTCCGCAACTGCACGCCACACGTCGCCGATCGACGCCCGGAAACTTGAGAAGCTCGCCGAAGTCGCGGTCAAGGTCGGGCTCGGGCTCGCGCGGGGACAGGATCTGGTCATCACATCGCCGATCGCAGCTCTGCCCTTGGTGCGGCTCATCACCAAGCATGCTTATCTCGCGGGTGCCGGCCTCGTGACAACGTTCTATTCGGACGAGGAAAGCACGCTGGCGCGTTACGAGCATGCGCCGGACGAGAGCTTCGATCGCGCCAGCAACTGGCTCTACGAGGGCATGGCGAAGGCCTATGCGGGCAACGCGGCGCGCCTGGCGATCTCCGGCGATAATCCGATGCTGCTTGCGTCTCAGGACCCGGCCAAGGTCGCGCGGGCAAACAAGGCCATGTCGATGGCCTACAAGCCCGCGCTCGAGAAGATCTCGAACTTCGATATCAACTGGAACATCGTGTCCTACCCCAATCCGTCCTGGGCCCGACAGATGTTTCCGGAAGACGCCGAGGATTTGGCCGTCGAGAAACTGGCCAATGCGATCTTCGCGGCGTCTCGCGTCGATGTGGAGGACCCCGTTGCAGCCTGGAAGGCCCACAACGCCAATCTGCGCGAGCGCTCGACCTGGCTGAACGGGGAGCGCTTCTCCGCCCTCCATTTCACGGGTCCGGGGACCGACCTCACGGTGGGTCTTGCAGACGGACATGAATGGCACGGCGGTGCGTCAACCGCCAAGAACGGCATTACCTGCAACCCCAATATCCCGACGGAAGAGGTCTTCACCACGCCGCATGCGCTGCGTGTCGAAGGCCATGTGTCCAGCACGAAGCCGCTGTCGCATCAGGGCACGCTGATCGACAATATTCAGGTTCGTTTCGAGGGTGGACGGATCATCGAGGCCAAAGCCTCGAAGGGAGAAGCGGTGTTGAACAAGATCCTCGAAACGGACGAGGGCGCTCGGCGGTTGGGCGAAGTGGCGCTCGTCCCACATTCCTCGCCGATCTCGGCCAGCGGCGTCCTGTTCTACAACACGCTTTTCGACGAGAATGCGTCCTGTCATATCGCGCTCGGCCAGTGCTATTCGAAGTGCTTCATCGACGGCGCGTCGCTGAGCCAGGATCAGATCGCCGCTCAGGGCGGTAATGCCAGCTTCATTCACATCGACTGGATGATCGGATCCGACAAGATCGACATCGACGGTCTTCGCGAGGACGGGACGAAGGTGCCCGTCATGCGCAGCGGCGAGTGGGCCTGACCGTCCTGTGATCGGCCTTCGGGCCGGTCGTTTCGACGGCGAGCGGGCTTCGCCGACATGGCGTTGTCTGCTCAGCAGGCAAGGTCGGCAACGACGGCGTCGAGGATCAGCATGCCGGAGGGCGTGCAGCGCAGCCGTGAGTTGCCGATCCGCTCGATGAATCCGTGCTCGATCAGGAAACGTTCCTTCTCCGGATCAGGCGCACGGCCGGACAGAGCCTCCCAACGCACGAGGTCGATCCCCTCCTTCAGGCGCAGCCCCATCAGCAGCAGCTCGTCGGACTGTTCGTCGTAGCCGAGCACCTCCTGGTCGATCATTCCGTGACCATTCGCCTCCACAAGGTCGAGCCAGGCCTCAGGTTTGCGTTCGGTCGCTGTCGCGAGCTTTTCACGGCCGATCGTCAGGCGTCCGTGGGCTCCGGGGCCGATGCCGGCATAGTCACCATAACGCCAGTAGGTCAGGTTGTGGCGGCTCTCCGCCCCCGGTACGGCGTGATTGGACACCTCGTAGGCCGGCATGCCGATCGAGGCAGTGATGTCCTGTGTCGCTTCGTAGAGAAGCGCCGATTGATCGCCGTCGGGAACGATCAGCTTTCCGGCCTTGTGCAGGCCATAGAACGGCGTTCCTTCTTCGATGGTCAGCTGGTAGAGCGACAGGTGATCGACGGCGTAGGACACAGCCTGTTTGAGCTCCGCCTCCCAATCTTCCACGAGCTGGTTTGGCCGCGCATAGATCAGGTCGAAGGACATGCGCGGGAAGATGTCGCGCGCGAGCCGGATCGCCTTCAGGGCGTCCTCGACGTTGTGAAGCCGGCCCAGAAACTTCAGGTCACGATCGTTCAGAGCCTGTACGCCAAGAGACACGCGGTTGACGCCAGCGGCGCGATAGCCGCGGAAACGCGTCGCCTCCACGCTCGACGGGTTGGCTTCCAGCGTGATCTCGATCCCATCGGGAACGTGCCAGAAGCGCGAAATGCCGTTCAGGATCGCATCGACCGTTGTCGGGTCCATCAGCGAGGGCGTGCCGCCGCCGAGGAAGATGCTGGTCACGGTGCGCGGGCCCGACAAACGGCGCGCTTCCTCCATCTCCTTCAGAAAGGCCGAGACATAGCGGGCCTGGTCAACGCCCTGATGGCGCACGTGGCTGTTGAAGTCGCAATAGGGGCACTTGGCCGCGCAGAATGGCCAATGCACGTAGACGCCGAAGCCGGGGTCCGTCTTGTCGCCGATGAAGGAGAAGTCAGCCATATCCGT
Organism: Rhizobium sp. Leaf384; assembly: GCF_001424065.1. Classification (GTDB taxonomy): domain Bacteria; phylum Pseudomonadota; class Alphaproteobacteria; order Rhizobiales; family Rhizobiaceae; genus Ferranicluibacter. The sequence goes on along the minus strand of NZ_LMQE01000001.1, from coordinate 1,452,333 downwards.
CAGGCGCCGAGGCAGGTCTCGGCAAACACCTTGAAGGCGCGGGCACGATGGGACAGAGCATGGTCGTCGCCGGGCTTCCAGCCATGCTTCTCGTCCGCGCTCATTTCGCCAAAGGTTCGATCGTGGCCCTCGGGCTGGAAGATCGGATCGTAGCCGAAGCCTTGGCTGCCACGCGGCGGCCAAACGACGGTGCCTTCCACTTCGCCCCGGAAGAGCTCCACATGGCCGTCGGGCCAGGCAAGGCAGAGAACGGACACAAAGCGGGCGGACCGTGCCGCAGACGTCGTTGCCCCTGCGTCCTGCAATGCTGCTTCGACCTTGTGCATGGCCATGGCGAAATCGCGCGTCCCATCGGCCGTCTCCGCCCAGTTCGCGGTGTAGACGCCGGGATCGCCGTTCAAGGCGTCCACAACCAGCCCGGAATCGTCGGACAAAGCCGGCAGGCCGGAAGCGCGCGCAGACGCCAGCGCCTTGATGGTCGCGTTTTCCTCGAACGTCGTGCCGGTTTCGTCCGGCTCGATGAAGTTGAGGTCGGCTGCGGATTTGGCGGAAAAGCCGAGCGGCCCGATCAGGTCGCGGATTTCGCGGATCTTGCCGGCATTGTGACTGGCGACGATAAGGGTCTTGTCGTCAAGCGTGCGTGTCATGATAGGTCTCGAAGGTAAACCGGAGGGCGCTGACGCCACGGAGACGGGGTCGGTAGGACGGATCACCTTCTCGCAAGCGCGAGCGGATGATCCGAGCGGGGATCGGGGCGAGCGGTTCAGTCGATGGACCAAAGCCCAGGTTCGGCGCATTCCAGGCTGTTGCCGGCCGGATCGCGAAAATAGAAGGATTGCGCGCCGTTCGGCCAGGTGATCTCACTCTCGATCATCACGCCATCGGCTGCAAGCCTGTCTCGCAGGGATGCGAGCCTGCCGCTCGAGACGCGAAAGCAGACGTGGCCCGGACCCGTCGTCCCATGGGCCGGAACGGGCAGAGCCGCACCGTCGGCAGGTTTCAGGGTTTCCATCGGATTGAAGATCAGGAGGACGCCCGGTCCGCAGCGAAAGAACAGGTGGCGACCATCGACGCGGGTAATGCGCTCCAGTCCGAGCACATCGCCATAGAAACGGTCCGCTGCATCCAGATCCGACGCGTAGAGCGCTGTTTCCAGTATGCCTTCGAGTTCCGCCGTCGTCGTGACCATCTTTATCTCCGCTTAGGCGATGATCTGCTTCTGCAAGGTCACCAGCTCCGAGATGCCGTTCTTTGCCAAGCCCATCAGGCTTGCAAATTCCGCTTCGGAGAAAGGCTTGCCTTCGGCCGTACCCTGAATTTCCACGATACCGCCGGATCCCGTCATGACGAAATTGGCATCCGTCTCCGCGGCACTGTCCTCGAGGTAGTCGAGATCGATCACCGCCTGATCGGCAAAAATCCCGCAGGAGATCGCGGCCACGTGATCCTTCAGCACACGCTCGACTTTCGTCATATTGCGCGCTTCCATCCACTTCAGGCAGTCGTGCAGCGCGATCCACGCGCCGGTGATCGACGCGGTGCGGGTGCCGCCGTCGGCCTGGATGACGTCGCAGTCGAGCGAGATCTGGCGTTCGCCGAGGGCCTGCAGGTCGACGACGGAGCGCAGGGAGCGGCCGATAAGCCGCTGGATCTCCTGCGTGCGGCCGCTCTGCTTGCCGGTTGCAGCTTCGCGCTTCATGCGATCGCCGGTCGCCCGCGGCAGCATGCCGTATTCGGCCGTCACCCAGCCCTTGCCGCTGTTGCGCAGCCAGGGTGGGGTCTTCTCCTCAAGGCTCGCGGTGCAAAGCACATGCGTATCGCCGAACTTGACCAGGCAGGAGCCTTCGGCATGCTTGGAGACGTTGCGCTCGAAGGTGACCTTGCGCATCTGATCTGTTTTTCTGCCGGACGGCCGCATCTTGGACTCCCTTGGTCTGAAACGTGCGTGCCTTCTAGCCTATATCGCCGCTCAAAGGAAAGACGAGGAGCAAAATAGGCCCGTCGGGACGCGCGAGAGGCCCTGTATGGCAATTTTCCCTTTGTCGATCGCTCGGGCTCTTACTATATTTCTGACATGGCACAGAACGAACGATCCGCCGACAAGGCGGCGCTGACATCGGCAATGCGGGACAGGCTCTCGGCCCTCGACGAGCGCTCCGGCGAGGTCTTCCGCCGGATCGTCGAGAGCTATCTGGACAGCGGCGAGCCGCTGGGGTCGCGCAGCCTGTCGCGGCTTCTTCCCATGTCGCTGTCCCCTGCTTCGGTTCGCAACGTCATGAGCGATCTGGAAGATTTGGGCCTCATCTATTCCCCTCATGTCAGCGCCGGCCGCCTCCCGACTCAGATCGGGCTGCGCTTTTTCGTGGATGCCTTCATGCAGGTCGGCAACCTCTCGGCCGAAGACCGCGCCTCCATCGATCGGCAGGTGCGACGCAGTGACCGCGACCAGCCGGTCGAGCAGCTGTTCAACGAGGCAAGCCAGGTTCTTTCCGGAATGTCGCGCGGCGCAGGGCTCGTCATCACGGCCAAGAACGATCCGGTTCTCAAGCACGTCGAATTCATGCGCCTCGCGCCGACCAAGGCCTTGGCGGTGCTGGTGGGAGAGCATGATCAGGTGGAAAACCGGATCATCGAGCTTCCGGCAGGCGTCACGAGTTCGCAGCTGACGGAGGCGGCCAACTTCCTGAATGCGCATCTGGCAGGCCAGACCCTCGCAGAGGTTCGCGGACAGTTGCAGAAGGTCAAGGAAACCGTTCGCACGGAACTCGACGTTCTCTCGCAGGATCTGGTCGAGCGGGGTCTCGCCAGCTGGTCCGGCGGCGATGCCGACGACAAGAACCCGACGCAGCTGATCGTTCGCGGGCGCGCCAATCTTCTCGAAGGCTTGGCCGGCGCCGAGGATATTGATCGGCTCCGCATGCTGTTTGATGATCTGGAGAAGAAGGACAGCATGATCGAGCTGCTCAGTCTGGCGGAAACCGGACCGGGTGTGCGGATCTTCATTGGCTCGGAAAACAAACTGTTCTCGCTGTCGGGTTCATCCCTGATCGTCGCGCCGTACAAGGATGGAGACGATCGCATCATCGGCGCCGTCGGTGTCATTGGTCCGACCCGGCTGAATTACGCGCGGATCGTTCCGATGGTGGATTACACGGCCCAACTCATGTCGCGACTTTCACGATAGCCAGCCCAGACGATGCTCGTGAGCGGGCGCTCGGGCGCGACGACCCTTGATTTTTGGCGCTCGAACCTCGATATCGGCATCAAATTCCCGAAACGATCCTGAATGCGGAGACGTCATGACCGACGAAACGAACAAACACGGTGCCGAAGCCAGCAATCCGGCTGAAGAAATCGTCACGCCGGCCGAGGCAGATATGCAAGCCATGTTTGAGGATGCCGATGAGGCGACGCAGGCCGACGCCGGCGAGCTGGAGTCGGCACGCGCGGAGGCAGCGGATTTTCGTGATCGCTACCTTCGGCTGGCGGCCGACATGGACAATCTCCGTCGGCGCACCGAGCGCGAGGTCAAGGATGCCAAGTCCTATTCTGTCGCAGGGTTTGCGCGCGACATGCTGGCCGTATCCGACAATCTCCGCCGCGCTCTGGATGCCATCCCCGCCGACGTCAGGGCCGGTGCCGATGCGGGTCTCAGCACGCTGATCGAAGGCGTCGAGCTGACCGAGCGCTCCATGCTCTCGGCGCTGGAGCGGCATGGCGTCCGCAAGCTTGAACCGGAAGGCCAGAAGTTCGATCCGAACTTCCATCAGGCCATGTTCGAAATTCCTAATGCCGACGTGCCGCACAATACGGTGGTCCAGGTCGTCCAGGCAGGCTTTACGATCGGCGAGCGCGTGCTACGCCCGGCCATGGTCGGCGTCGCCAAGGGCGGACCGAAGACCCCCGCAGCGGACGGCGAGTCCTCGGCCGGCTGACCTTCGGCATAAGGCGAAATTCGCGCGATTGGATGACGACAAGGCCGGGAAGAGGGCTCTCTTCCCGGCCTTGTCCTTTGAGATGCTCAGAGTGGCGGCCCTTTGCCCGGGTGCAGCCTATGCAAAGAGCTGTCGAAGATGGTCGTTGAGAAAGACCCCACTGGGGTCGAGCCTTTCTCGCAGGGCACGGAAATCCCCGGCGCGGGGATAAAGCGACGTCACGTCGTCGCTGGTCAGGAAATGCAGCTTGCCCCAGTGCGGCCGGGAGCCGAACTGCCGCAGAATCGCGTCAACGTCCGAGAGATAGGACCAGTAGTCGGTGCCCGGCTGTCCGGACACCGAGAGCGTGATCGAATCCTGCTCGAAGAACGGGCTGATCCAACCGGGATCGCCAGCCGTGAAACGGTATTCGATCGGGTAGATGCAGGTCGGATGCTTCGTGAGCATTAGCTCACGCACTGCCCGGCATGCTTCCTTGCCGTACCTTAGGGGTACTGCATATTCCAGCTCGTGAAAATTCGGGACATACTCGATCGGGTAGATCTCCGAGGAGTACGCGATCTTCTCGAATCCTGCTTCCACCGGATCGGCGTCCGTGATGTCGATGATCTTCATCTCGCACACGTCGGAAAGACGGTTGGTCGTCGAGACGAAGGCCGTGTCCGGCAGGCAGTAGCAGTGTCGGCTTTCCGGAACGGGGCACCAGAAGAAGCCGAAATGCCGATGCTTGGCTGCGAGCTCGTCGTGTTGCTCCATGCATTCCTCGAAGCTGCACCGCCACAGCGTCTCATGCAGGCTATAGCTGTCCATGGCCTGGAGCGTGATTTCCGAGATGACGCCGAGCATGCCGATCGAAACCCGCGCGGCGTTCAAGAGGTCCGGATTGCTTTCGTCCGCAACAAGAATGCTGCCGTCCGGCTGGACGATCCGCATGCCGACAATCTGCGAGGCCATGTTGCCAAGGGTTGCGCCGGTACCGTGCGTGCCGGTGGTCAGAGCGCCGGCCAGGGCCTGGCTATCGATGTCGCCCTGATTGATCAGCGAAAGCCCGTTCGCCTTGAGCACCTTGCCAAGCGCGTTGATCGTCGTGCCCGCCGAGACGGAAACCCGCTTGCGCTCCCGGTCGATGCCCGTCACGCCCTGCATGCCCGACAATGTGAGATGGAGGCCGCTGGTCAGGGCGACCGGGGTAAAGGAATGGCCGGAGCCCGCGCAACGCACCGCCATGCCTTCGGCGGCGGCGGTGCGCACCATGTCCGAAAGTTCCGCCTCGCTTCCGGGCGCGCCTCGGGCACGCACGATACAGGACTGGTTTCCCACCCAGTTGCGCCAGAGCCCACCGGCTCGTCGCGAGGTGATGCTATCCATGGCGTTCCCCTTTCACACGGCGGTGAATCCATTGTCGACGAACAGGTGGGTGCCGTTGATGAAGCTTGCCTCGTCGCTGGCCAGAAACAGAGCCGCGCGCGCCACTTCGATCGGCTCGCAGAGGCGCCCCTGTTGCGCAGCGATGGCCGTGTCCGAGACGTCGATCCCGTATTTGGCAAGGCCGACCAGTTCACGCTTGCCGTGGTCGGTCGCAATGAAGCCCGGGCAGACGGCGTTGGAACGAATATTGCGATCGCGGAACTCCACGGCGATCGCGCGGGCGAACATGTGACAGGCGCTTTTGGTCGTGTCGTAGAGCACCTCCATCGGCGTTGCGGCTACGGCCGAGATCGAGGAGGTCGAGACGATGCTGCCTCCGCCTGCCGCAATCATGCCCGGCAGCACCGCTTTCGTCATGAGAAACATCGAGCGGACGTTGACGGCCATCAGCCGGTCCCATTCGTCCTCTTCCGTTTCCAGAAACGGACCGACGGCAAGAATTCCTGCATGATTGAAGAGAACGGTAATGGGGCCAAAGGCCGACTCGACCGCTTTGACGGCTGCGGTCACATCTTTTGAGACGGACACGTCTGCGGGCGCAAAGACGGCGTCCCCGCCGGCAGCACGAATGCCGGCAGCAACCTCTTCGCCGCGGCTCGATGGCAGATCGACGATGCCAACCTTTGCGCCTTCCTGGGCGAACAGCTCGGATGCCGCCAGCCCGCAGCCGCCGGCGCCACCACTGATCAGTGCGATCTTGCCCACCAATCGTCCCGAAGCTGTCGCGCCCATTCCGTTCTGCCCCCTGTTGATCGAACAGGAGTATTCACCGGCAAAGGGGTTCTGTCGATATCAACTTCCAGACCGGCGGCAAAAGTTCCGTCAAACGACGTTCAGGATCAGGCCGCGTTGGAAGTCTGGTCGTCGCTGAGGAAGGTGTAGATCGCCGAAGCCGACTCGGTGCCGCGCAGGCGGGCGACCATATCGGGATCGCGCAGCACGCGTGCGATCCGCGAGAGCGCCTTCAGGTGGTCGGCACCGGCACCCTCCGGTGCGAGCAGCAGGAAAACGAGATCGACCGGCTGGTCGTCGAGCGCCTCGAAATCCACCGGTGTTTCCAGCCGTGCGAAGATGCCGACGATGGCGGTCACGCCGGGCAGCTTGCCGTGCGGAATGGCGATGCCATTGCCGACGCCGGTCGAACCCAGCCGCTCCCGCTGCAGGATGACGTCAAAGATCTCGCGCTCTGGCAGACCGGTCAGCTTGGAAGCCTTGACGGCCAGTTCCTGAAGCAGTTGCTTCTTGGACTGCACCCGAAGGGTTGGAAAGATCGCATCTTGCTGCAGCAGACCTGCCAAAGCCATTTTTTTGTACCTTGTTGACAGGGGCGCGTCGAACGGCACGACGTGCCACCTTGCGACCCATTTTTCTCGATGCTCGGCAGGCCTCATCCCCATGCCTGCCGATCACCGTCTATCAACAAGGCGGCCGCTTTTCGCGCGCCGCCTTGTCTCTCTTGCCAAGCCGCTGGGAAACGATGTGTTCCGTCAGGGCCGTCTCTGCTTCATATGCGCCCGGTTCGCCGCATCGCGACGATCCGAAAACAGCGCTGGTCCATCCTCGTCAGTTTTTCATGGCGGCTGTATCGATCCAGCCGATATTTCCGTCCGTGCGGCGATAGACGATATTGAGTTCATCGCTGCCGGGATTGCGAAACATCAGGACCGGATTGTCCGTCATGTCCAAGGCCATGACGGCATTGGCAACCGACATGGTCCGCACCTGCTTGGAGCTTTCGGCAACGATCGTCGGTGCGTAGTCCTCCGGCAGCTCGTCCTCTTCGTCCGGCACGGAGTCCATGACCTTGTAGGCAACTTCCAGGCCTGCATGACCCGTGCCGTTATGGTGGTCCTTCAGCCTGCGTTTGTAACGCCGAATGCGCTTTGCGATCCGTTCCGATGCCGCGTCAAATGCGGCCTGCGGCTCGGAAGCCTCGCCGTTCGCATGCAACGTGGCGCCCGTGTCGAGATGGATCATGCAGTCCGCGCTGAAACGCGGTCCCGACTTCACCACCGTGACTTGGCTCGAATACCCTCCGTCAAAATACTTGGTGACCGCCTGAGCGATCTGGTCCTCGATCCGAAGACGAAAGCTCTCGCCGATTTCCATATGTTTACCGGATACACGCACACTCATGGAGTTTCCTCTCTTTCATGATTTGCGCATCCAGTTTATTCCAAGCGCCTTCCACCTCCAAGCTTTTCACGCAGCCGTTTTCACTTTGCGCGTGATCGACGATGTCCGGGAGAGGGGAGAAAGAAGCCGATCAATCGTAACTGTCGGCGCGCCCTATAAGCGTGCCGTTAACAAATGTCAATGAAGGCCGAACAGCCTGAGCGTGTTTCGATGCTGCGGTGCACGCGGATCTTGTCGACTTTCAGGCAGAAACCTTTGCCATGGCGCGCTTTTCACGTCGCCGTTGCACCGAGGAAGGGATGTTCATCGCTTCACGATATTTTGCGACCGTCCGGCGTGCGAGATCGACGCCGCCCTTTTTCAGGATCTCGACGATATCATCGTCCGACAGCACGGCGTCCGGGCTCTCGAGGACGATCATGTTGCGGATGCGGTGGCGTACCGACTCCGCCGAATGACTGTCGCCGCCTTCTGCCGAGCCGATCGACACGGTGAAGAAGTATTTGAGCTCGAACAGCCCGCGGGGTGTCATCATGTACTTGTTCGAGGTCACGCGGCTGACCGTCGACTCATGCATCTTGATGGCGTCGGCAATGGTCTTGAGGTTGAGCGGCCGCAGGTGATCGACGCCATTGATGAGGAAGGCATCCTGCTGGCGGACGATCTCGGTGGCCACCTTCATGATGGTCTTGGCGCGCTGGTCGAGGCTTCGCGTCAGCCAGTTGGCCGTCTGCAGGCACTCCGACAGGAAGGCATGGTCGCCGCTGTTCTTGGGCGCATGGCGCGATACTGTCGTGTAGTAGACCTGGTTGACGAGAACGCGCGGCAGCGTCTCGGGGTTCAATTCCACCGCCCAGGTCCCGTCGGAGGCCTCACGCACGACGATGTCCGGCACGATCGCCTCGCAGGGCGTCATCTCGAAGCTCGTGCCCGGTTTCGGATCGAGCTTGCGGATCTCGCCGAGCATGTCGATCAAGTCTTCCTCGTCCACGCCGCAGAGTTTCTTCAGCGTGGCAAAGTCCCGGCGTGCCAGAAGCTCGAGATTGCCGATCAGGGCCGACATGGCCGGATCCAGCCGGTTCTTCTGGCGGAGCTGGATCGCCAGGCACTCGCTGAGGCTGCGGGCGAAGACGCCGGGCGGATCGAACCGCTGCAGCGTGGCCAGCACGGTCTCCACGTCCAGCGCCGTGCAGCCGAGCCGCTCGGCAATCTCGGTCGTGTCTGCGTGGAGATAGCCCGTGTCGTCGATCTGGTCGATCAGTGCCTGAGCGATCATCCGGTCGCGGGCATCGCGGACGCTGAGGATCAACTGCTCGGTCAAGACGTCGCGCAGGGTCAACCGGTTGGCGACGAAGTCCTCGAGGTCATAACCGTCGCTCGTTTCCCCGTTGCCTCCGCCGGACATGGATTTCCACTGGCTGAGCAGCTCTGGGGCGTCGGCCCGCTGCGGCGCCGTGTCGTCCTGAAAAACGTTCTCGAAGGTCGCGTCGAGCGTTTCGCTCATGCGCAGCGCATCGTCACGCGTCGTGCCGTCGTAGACGTCTGTGATGCCGGAGAACGCGTCGGCGTCGCGATGGTCCGGCGACGCGTCGTCCTGCGTGATGTCGCTTGATTGCGTGGCGTCGGATACGAATTCGAGCAGGGGGTTCTTCTCGACCTCCTGCTCGATGAACTGGGTCAGTTCGAAATGCGTCATCTGCAACAGCTGGATCGACTGCATCAACTGCGGCGTCATGGCCAGGCTCTGGGACTGGCGCAGATAGAGGCTGGCCGAAAGTGCCATAAACGCAAAACTCCCTACGTCAGACATCGCAAGACCGGAAACGGCATCGCGACCTTGCATCAGCTCGAAGCAATAGAGCAACGTCGGGGTCAGGACGATGACGCGCAACGCTCCGGGTGTCGGACGCGATCACCGCCTTTACGCGAAATCTCGCCCAGCTTCGTCAACTGGCCCGAAAATTGCTTATAACGGAGGTTTGGTCAAGCGGCTGTAATAAAATTGATACGTTTACCGCGCGACGCCCGTGATGGGCTTCAACGGGCGGCAAGAGATATGCGGTCCCGCTTTCAGGCCGGCTGCGGCACGGATAGGCGGACGCAAGCTTAGCGTCTGCCCCGCGACCTCGCTGTCGAACGTCGCGCAATCGCGAGACGGCGTCAAGGCCCGGCAGAGACCCCTCAGGGGCCTCTGAAAGCATGGACGTCGTCGTCCATGCTTTCCCCGCCTAGAGGCTGAAGTTGTCGCCTAGATAGAGCCTGCGCACATCGGGATTGGTCACAATGTCGTTGGCGCGACCGTGAGTCAGCACCTCACCGGCATGGATGATATAGGCGCGATCGATCAGTCCCAGTGTCTCGCGGACATTGTGGTCGGTGATCAGGACGCCGATGCCGCGCGATGTAAGATGGCGCACGAGTGCCTGGATGTCAGCGACCGAAATGGGATCGACGCCTGCGAAGGGTTCATCGAGCAGCATGAAGGTCGGGTCGGTGGCCAGCGCGCGCGCGATTTCCAGCCGTCGCCGCTCGCCGCCCGAGAGCGAGATCGCTGCCGCCTTGCGCAGATGCGTGATGGAAAACTCCTCGAGCAGTGCATTCAGCTTGGCGTCCTGTGCTGCACGCTTCGGCTGATGCAGCTCCAGCACGGCACGGATATTGTCTTCGACCGAAAGCCCGCGGAAGATCGAGGCTTCCTGCGGCAGGTAGCCGACGCCCAGCCGCGCACGTCGATACATCGGCATGGACGTGACGTCGTTGCCGTTGATCTCGATCGTTCCCTCATCGACCGGGACGAGACCTGTGATCATGTAGAAGCACGTGGTCTTGCCGGCACCGTTCGGTCCAAGCAAGCCGACTGCCTCACCGCGGCGGACCACCAGCGAGACGCCGTTCACCACCCTGCGGTCGCGATAGCTTTTGGTCAGGCCGCGGGCGATCAGCGTGCCGTCATACCGAGCCTTTTCCTCGGGGGTTCTGTCATCGAATACGGCTGTGCCGAGGTCCTTGGTAAAGGACGAACCGGCCGGCTCGGCGCCGCGCTTGCGCTTGAAGGGAATGTTCACGGTCTGGGGCTGCGTCAGTTGGTCTTCTGGGATTTCGGATCGAGCTGGATCTGGACGCGGCCACCGCAGGATTCCAGCTGTGCTTCTCCCGTCTCCATCTGGACGTTGAGCTGACATCCGCTGAACACGTTCTTGCCTTCCGACAGCACCACCTGCTTGCCCTTCAGCACGAGCGTTTGCGCGGCCATGTTGAATTGGCCGCTATCGGCCGTCGCCTGCTGCGTCCCCGACTGCAGGAAAACCTTGTTGTTGACTTCGATCCGGTCGATTTCGGCATTGCCGCCGGAAATCGAGCCGCCACCAGACTTGTAGTAAACGACCATGCTGCCGGCCTGCAGCGTCGTCGCACCCTGGACCACCTTCACGTTGCCGGTGAAGATCGCCTTGCTTTCGGGATCCTTGATCTCCAGCTTGTCGCTCTCGATCTGGATCGGCTGATCGTTGGAGAGCTTCATGCCGCTCATTTTGCTCTTCTGCTGGGCGACGGCCGGCAGGAAGGTCAGACACAGGCAGGCCATCGAGGAGGCGAGGAGGCCGAAAAGCGAGAGGCTGCGGCGGGGAAGAGAGGCATGGAGGGTCGACATGGGGTGCACCGGGTCCTAATTTGCGTTCTTGCGTATGGTGCTCGGCTCGACGACAACCTTCACCATGCCTTCAAAGGAGATTACCCGCCCTTTATCCGTCATTCTCATTTGTTGCGCAACAATCGACCCACCCGACATCCGGATGGCGATTGGCGTCTTGCTCAACATCTCGCCCGCATTGATATCCAGATAGGCGGCCTGGAAATCGGCGATGACCCCATTGTTCATGGAGATCGTAAAGGGAGCGTTCATGTCGAGCGTATTGCCGCCGCGATCATAGAGCCCGCTCGTCGCGTCCACGGTGGCGATCGTCTTGTCGTTGACCGGCATCTCTGCATGGATTTTCTCCAGCGTGATCAGGTCGGGATTGGCGATATCCTGCAGCGCCCGCTCAGCCTTCATCGAATAGCTGATATCCTGCTTGTTCCGCCCGGAAATCGCGGGATTCTGCATGACGATCTTGCCGTTCTCGATCGTCGCGTTCTCGATGTGCAGCTCTTCCGGCAGCATGGTGCGGATGATGGATACGGCAGCGAAGATGACGGCGATAATGACGGCAACGATCGGCAGGACGATCTTCAGCCGCTTGACACGGCGCGAATGCCGGGCCGCCCGTTCATAGGCGTCGTTGACCGTCGGCCCCGTATGCGGCAGGGCGCCGGGAAAATGCACATCGTTCGCCATGAGCGGTTCCGTTAATCCAGGGGTCGGACGACGTCGGGGTCCAGACGTTGCCAGCCTATGGTGTCAAGAGGCGTGAATATGGAGATTTTTATGTCTCCACACAATGGAGGCGGAGAATTCTTTGTCGTTGCGGACGGCAAGCGTTCGCAAGACGGGTTGCAAACGTCACGCGTGCCTCTCTACGCCCGGGATTTTTTCCGCGCGCGAAGATACCGGTTCGCCTCGTTATGCAGTAGGAATCATCGCCGGAACATCCGGTGCGAGCTTTTGCTGCTGCGCGCTGAACAGGGAAATGTGGAATGGATCCTCTTGCATTCGTCGACCGGCGACAGCTTCGTCGCAAGCTCGGCTTCTGGCGCCTCGTGGCGATCGGCCTCATCGTGCTGGTCGGCATCGGCCTTTATGTCGGCATTGCGCAGTCGCGCTCCGGCGTGCTCGGCGCGAGCCAGGTCGCGCGCATCACCGTCTCCGGCGTCATCCTGGACGATCGCGAGCTGATCGAGCGGCTCGACCGCATCGCCAAGGCCGACCATGTGAAAGCCTTGATCGTCAGCATCAACTCGCCCGGCGGCTCCACCTTCGGCGGCGAGACGCTCTATGATGCGATCCGCAAGGTTGCAGAGAAAAAACCTGTCGTGTCCGACGTTCGCACCTTGGCGGCGTCTGCAGGATACATGGTCGCGCTGGCGGGCGATCGGATCATTGCCGGCGATACGTCCATCACGGGCTCCATCGGCGTGATTTTCCAGTATCCGCAGGTGAAGACATTGCTCGACAAGATCGGGGTGTCGCTCGAGGAGATCAAGTCCGCCCCGCTGAAGGCCGAGCCATCGCCGTTCCATCCACCGAGCGATGCGGCAAAGGCCGTGATCCAGGCAATGATCAACGACAGCTATGCCTGGTTCGTGGACCTCGTTGCCGAACGCCGGGAAATGCCGCGCGAGCAAGCCCTCAGCCTTGGCGACGGGCGCATCTTTACCGGACGCCAGGCGGTCGACCTGAAGCTGATCGACGAGCTCGGCGGCGACGACGCCATCCGCGACTATCTCAAAAGCCGGGACGTTGCCGACACCCTGCCGATCGTCGATTGGGAAAAGCCGGAGAGCGGCCTTCCGTTCGGGCTGGGTTCGATGGCCGCAATCTTTGCCAAATCGTTGGGATTTGACGGTTTTCCGTTTTCGGGAAATCTGGCTCAGGACAAGTTGTTTCTTGACGGTCTCGTTTCCGTTTGGCAGGTTGGCCGCGATTGAGAGACGCGGCGCGCGGGGCAACCCGCGCCCGAGCGTGTCCGGTCCGCGAAAGGATCTCGATCGTCTGCCCGCGGATGACGGGCGTATCGCGAAGAACGTCGTCAAGAGGGGGCAGAGGGTGATCAAGTCGGAACTGGTGCAGATCGTGGCGGCTCGAAACCCGCACCTCTATCACCGCGATGTCGAGAACATCGTCAACGCCGTTCTCGATGAGATTACGGACGCTCTGGCAGGCGGCAACCGTGTCGAGTTGCGCGGATTTGGCGCCTTCTCTGTCAAGAATAGACCCTCCCGCTCCGGCCGCAACCCGCGCACGGGCGACAGCGTCTTCGTCGAGGAAAAATGGGTGCCGTTCTTCAAGACCGGCAAGGAGCTGCGCGAGCGGCTGAACCCCGGTTCCGACGCGGATGTCGACGAGGAAGACGAAGACTGATCGCGCGATTGCCGGATGCGCTTATGATCGCATGATCTTGACCCGGCGCGCTTGGCGCCCATCTTGTCGTCAGGCCCTGACAGACGCGGAGACCGGCTCACATGTTGCGTAAAATTCTGAACATCGTCGTTCTCGTGCCGCTCGGGATCGTTCTGGTCGTGCTCTGCGTCGCGAACCGCCAGCAGGTGACGCTCGGGTTCAACCCGTTCGATCCTGCCGACACGGTTTTGGCCATCTCGGGTCCGTTCTTCGTCTTCCTGTTTCTGGCCGTGATCCTCGGCCTCGTGATCGGTGCCTGCGCCGTCTGGTTCAGCCAGGGCAAGTATCGCAAGCGGTCGCGCGTCGAGGCAAAGGAAGCGCTGAAGTGGCACACCGAGGCTGAAAAGCGTCGCCTGCAGCAGGAGGCGATCGTCTCGGCCCAGGCCTCGAGCCCCGCCGCCGATCGCCCGGCATTCCCAGGGTCGAGCCAGACGATGCTGGCGGCCCAGCAGAAATAACCTCAGCTCCGTGCCGCCTTGGCGTTGGCCGCTGCCGTAAAATCGGAAAAGAAGCGGCTTGCGATCCGGTTTGCGCCGGATTGCACGAGCTTCGACCCGAGGGACGCAATCTTGCCGGACACGTCGGCGACGATGGCGTAATGCAGAATGGTCTCGTCGCCATCGTCCACGAGCCGCACATCCGCGCCGCCCTTTGCGTATCCGGCAAGGCCGCCCTTTCCCTCGCCCGAGATCGTGTAGCTCTCGGGCGGATTCATGTTTGTGAGCGCGATCACGCCCGAGAACGCCATGGTGATGAAGCCGAACTTGACCGTCACCACGGCATCCAGCGTCGTTGGAGATGTCCATTCGAGGAGCGTGCAGCCGGGTATGCAGCCTTTGAGAACCTCGGGATCGTTCAGGGCCGCCCAGACGGCATCGCGCGGCGCGGCGATCCGCTCTTCACCGGTCATGTCCATGAAAACTCTCCTCGATCTCAAGCCTCGCTGCCGCCATTCTCGGAGAGATGTCCACCTGGCCGCAGCTACGACGGAAATCTACGGGTGGAAACCGCTTTGCCAAGAGCAACAGCGATGCTATTTGCACGCCACACGCTGAAGAACGGGAAATGACGCCCCTTGAAGGACAAGCAGAGACGAGCGCCCGGCAAGGCTCCCCCGAAATCCGGTCCGTCTCGCAAGGGACCGCCGATGGTCCCGGCGCGCCCGGACGCAGGCCTTGGTGCGCAGGATCTAAAAGCCGGCCCCAAACTGTCGAGACAGGAGCCGCACGGGCAGCGCTCGTCGAGCCGGCCGCAACCGTCCCTGTCCGGGCCGTCCTCCATCGAGCCGACATCGGCGCCGTCCGTGACCATGCGTCCGCGCTCTGGCGAAAAGCCCGGACAGCGCGTGCCCGTCATTCTGGAAACCGCAGCGGAGGCTGATTATCGCCTGATCGACAGCGGCGAGGCTCTCAAGCTCGAGCAGTACGGCCCCTACACGATCGTGCGTCCCGAAGCGCAAGCGCTGTGGCCGAAGTCGCAGGCCGCGCTCTGGGAGCGGGCGGATGCGGTCTTCACCGGCGATACCGACGAGGATGGCATGGGCCGCTGGCGCTTTCCGCGCGAGATGCTGGGCGAGACCTGGCCGATGCGGCTGCTCGACGCCGAGTTTTATGGCCGCTTCACGTCTTTCCGCCATGTCGGCGTCTTCCCCGAGCAATTGGCGCACTGGCGGTGGATGAAGGCCCAGGTGGAATCGGCCGGCCGGCCCCTGAAAGTGCTCAATCTCTTCGGCTATACCGGTGTCGCATCGCTGATTGCGGCGAAGGCCGGCGCGGAGGTGACGCATGTCGATGCGTCGAAGAAGGCGATCGGCTGGGGTCGCGAGAACCAGGCATTGGGGCGGGCCGAGGCTTTGCCGATCCGCTGGATCTGCGACGACGCGATGAAGTTCATCCAGCGCGAGGAGCGCCGCGGCAGCCGTTACGACATCATCCTGACCGATCCGCCCAAGTTCGGACGTGGTCCGAACGGCGAAGTCTGGCACCTCTTCGATCATCTCGCCGGCATGCTCGACATTTGCCGCGAGCTTTTGTCCGACGACGCGCGCGGCTTCGTGCTGACGGCCTATTCCATCCGGGCGAGCTTCTATTCGATCCACGAACTGATGCGCGAAGTCATGCGTGGTCGCGGCGGCGTTGTCGAATCCGGCGAACTGATCCTGCGCGAAACCGCAAGCGTGAAACAGGATGACGAATCCGGCGTCGGCCGCGCGCTGTCCACGTCTCTCTTCAGCCGGTGGGTCCCGAAATGAGCATCGAATACAGTGACGGCAACCCGCGTGGACAGGTTGGACGTGGAGAGGGCCGGGTCGGACAGGTGAAGGAGGTCACAAGCCTCGCCAACCCGATCATCAAGGACATCCGTGCGCTTACCCAGAAGAAGGCGCGCGACGAGAGCGGCACGTTTATCGCGGAAGGCCTGAAGCTTGTCATCGATGCGGTCGACCTTGGCTGGACGATCCGCACGCTGGTCTACGCCAAGGCCGCGAAGGGCAAGAAGCCCGTGGACGACATCGCCGCCCGCACCGTGGCGCGGGGTGGCCTCGTGCTGGAGGTCAGCGAAAAGGTCATCGCCACCGTGACACGGCGGGACAATCCCCAAATGGTCGTCGGCGTCTTCGAACAGCGCTATGGCACTCTGAAAGACATCAGGCCGCAAGCCAGCGAGACCTATGTGGCGCTCGACCGGGTGCGCGATCCCGGCAATCTCGGCACCATCATCCGCACGGCGGATGCGGCCGGCGTTTCCGGCGTGATCCTGATCGGCGAGACCACGGACCCCTTCTCGCTCGAAACGGTGCGGGCGACCATGGGCTCCGTCTTCGCGGTGCCCGTGTTCCGCGCGACGGTGTCGGAGTTCCTGGCATGGCAGAGGTCGGCGGGGGTCATGGTCGTCGGCACCCATCTGGCCGGTGCGGTCGACTATCGCACCATCGACTACCGCCCGCGCCCGGTCGTCGTCCTGATGGGCAACGAGCAGGCCGGACTGCCGGATGAACTTGCGGCAAAGGCCGACAGGCTCGCCCGCATACCCCAGGCAGGGCGCGCGGACTCGCTCAATCTTGCGATTGCCACCGGCGTCATGCTGTTCGAGGCCCGGCGCCATCTGCTGACACTGGACGACCGCGGATGACCGAAACCCAGACGCCAACTTCCAGGACCGCACCCGGTATCCGTCCGACCCTGTTTTCGCGCCCCTGGCCGATTGCGATCTTCATCATCGTCGCGCTTCTGCTCGATCAGGCGGTCAAGCAGGCGGTGGAGGCCTACCTGCCGATGGAGGAGGCCGTTCATGTCATCCCCATGCTGGCGCTCTATCGGGTGTACAATTACGGCGTCGCCTTCTCCATGCTGTCCGGCATGGAAGGCTGGTTCATCGTGGGCATGCGCCTTGTCGTGGTCGCCTTCGTGCTCTGGCTGTGGCGCAAGACGCCGAAGGACCGCTTCTTTGCCCATCTCGGCTATGCCATGATCATTGCCGGCGCGCTCGGCAATCTCGTCGACCGGTTTCTGTACGGTTATGTGATCGACTATATCCTGTTCTATACGGAGACCTGGTCCTTCGCCGTCTTCAATCTCGCGGATGCCTTCATCTCCGTCGGCGCCGGCGCGATCGTGCTGGACGAAATTCTGCAGGCGAAAAAGCGCGACCGATAAAATGCAAGCGACCGGCTGAAAGCATTGCCAACTGCTGCATGATAGGCAAGGCGGATGAGCGAGCCTTTCAGACTGCAGCGCACGATCATCGAGCACCTGTCGCGAGCCCCTGCGGAGGAGCAGGAGGCTGTGCACGACCCGGTCCGCCCACGTGCAGCTTTCCCCGAGCTCGACATCTCCCCGCTCACCGTCGCAGACCTGCCTTCCGGCAGCACGCGTCTCAGCGCCATTCGCCCTGCGATCGCCGGTGTCGGTATCGTTGCCTCGGCCGCACTTCTTGCTGTCGGCCTGCAGACGGATCTCCTCCTGCTTCCTCTGTGCCTGGCTTTGGCGGGTCTTGCGGGGATTGCCCTTCTGTGGCGCGATGGGCGTCGCGAAGGCAGCGCGCTAGCGGAAGGGGCGGGCGACCGTGCGTGGGAGGCGCGCGAAGCAAGCACGGCAAGGTTTTCGCTCCATGATGCGCTCGGTGACATGGCCATTCTGCGCGATGCGAAAGGCCGCATTCTCGAGGCGAACGAAACCTTCCGCGCGCTGACCGGTTCGCCGGCGCCCGAAGGTCGGGAGTGCGCGGCCTTCGGGCTTGATCTGCGCCCGATCGGCACCTCGGGTCGCTACACGGTCGAGTTCCGGACGGCGGAAGGGTCGCGCTGTTACGACTGGCACGATGTGCTGACCCGCGACCCCGGGTCGGGCACCCTGCGCATCATCAGCGTCGGCCGCGATATCACCGACAATGTCAGCGCGGCGCGCAACAACGAAGCGGCGCTGCGACGGGTCGAAGCCGAAAGCCAGGCAAAATCCCACCTTCTGGCCACCGTCAGCCATGAGATCCGCACGCCGCTTTCCGGTATTCTCGGCATGAGCGACCTTCTCGACCAGACGCGGCTCACGCCGCAGCAGGCAAACTATCTTGCCGGCATGCGCCAGTCCGGCCATGACCTCGTACAGCTCGTCGACGATCTGCTGGATTGCGCCTCCATGGAGGCCGGGCGGTTCGTTCTGCGCCCGACGCGGCAGGATCTGCGTCCGCTGATCGAAAGCGTGGTGGAGATGCTGTCGCATCGCGCGCACGCCAAGGGAATCGAAATTGCGTCCACGATCGCGGCAGACGTGCCTGATATGCTGTCGATCGATGGACCGCGCCTGAAGCAGATCCTGTTCAACGTCGTGGGCAACGCCGTCAAGTTTACGACGACCGGGGGCGTGCTCGTCAGCTGCGCCGAGCAGCAGGGTACGCTCGTGCTGCGTGTCACGGACACCGGGCCCGGCATGACGGCCGGCGATCAGTCCCGCATCTTCGACGCCTTCGAACAGGCTGGCACGACGGCCGCACAGGCGGGCGGCACCGGTCTGGGCCTTGCCATATCACGACGGATCGCGCAGGCGTTCGGAGGCGATATCTCCGTCTCCAGCCGCTTGGGGTCGGGCAGCCTCTTTGAAATCCGCTTTCCCCTGCAGACCTCGCGCCTTCCGCTCGCTTCGGCCCGCAGCCGCACGCTTTCCACGTCCCGTGTCCTGCTGATCGCGCCAAAGGGCCCAGCATCCGATGCCCTGGCCGCAACCGTCGAAACGCTTGGCGGTCGCTGCCGCGTCGCCTCGACAGCGGCCGAGGCCGAGCGCCTCCTGCAGGCGGCAACGGATGCAGAGAATGGCGAGCGGTTGACCGACCTCATCGTTGATCATCGCTGTGCCGCCCTTTTCCGCAAGATCTGCAGCGAGAGGCCCGATCTCGACGCCGTCCCGCTGCGGCGGACCTATCTGGCCAATCCGGAAGAGCGCATCCAGCAACCTTTGCACCAGACCGACGGGTTCCATGCCTGGCTCATTCGCCCGCTGCGGGAGCGCTCGCTGGTGGCGGTGCTCAAAGGCCAGCTGAAGGGCATGGAGGTTCGGGACGCCATCAATGACAATCGTCCGATCCTTCGGGATGCCGTCGACGTCGCATCCACCTTTGTCCCCCATGTCGAGCCGACCGTCCTGCTGGGCGAGGACGATCCGATCAACGCCGCGATCCTGAAACGCACGCTGGAGCGCGCCGGACACGCCGTACGCCATGTCGTGGATTTTGCCGCCCTTGACGAGATGCTTATACGGACATCGCCCGCGGCGACCATAGACGGACCCGCACTCAAGATCCTGATCACGGACCTCAACATGCCATCTGGCGACGCGCTGACGATGCTGCGGCATCTGCGTCTGCGCGAGCAGGCGACAGAGGGCCGCTCGCGGCTTCCCGTCATCGTGCAGACGTCCGACCGTCGACCTGAAACCCACAGCGCCTTGCTTCAGGCAGGTGCGGACGCCATTCTCGCAAAGCCCGCCGATCCCCGGCAGCTGGTGGAGCTGGTCGCTCGATTGATTGCCGGCTAATGAGTGCTGCTCAAGCCTTGTCACGGTCTTGTTGCAGTGACATGCTTAAACGCCTGCAGGAAGCGGACTGACACCGCCGCCGGGGCGTGATTCGGGAAATGGCGGGAAAATACCCGTCCTCTTTCCCCGGCGTTCGCGGTTTACGTGCAGGCGCGTGCTCGCGATTAGGGGTAATCTGCGATGACGATCGAAATTCTGGAATCCATCTCGGCACTGCGCACCATGTCCGTGCCCGTGGCGAGCCCGACCCTTGTGCGGGCCCGCCCGTCACGCGAGACGGCACCGGCCAGCGACGTTCTGGGTCGCATCGGGCCGCTCGAAACACGGATCGCCCGTACCCCTTCGGAAATCGATGCCGCACAGGCCCTGCGCTACAAGGTGTTCGTGGAGGAAATGGGCGCCCGCATCCCGGCGGATGCCGCCCGGATCGGCCGCGACGTCGATGGCTGGGATGCCGTCTGCGATCATCTCCTCGTGCTCGACACGTCGCTTCCAGGGCAATCGGAAGCCCAGATCGTCGGAACCTACCGCCTTTTGCGTCAGGACGTCGCGGCGGCCGCGCAAGGCTTCTATTCGGCATCCGAATTCCTGGTTGATCCCATGATCGCCCGTCACCCCGGCAAGCGGTTCATGGAACTCGGCCGCTCCTGCGTCCTGCCGTCCTATCGTACCAAACGGACCGTGGAGCTTCTGTGGCAGGGCAATTGGGCCTATGCGCTGAAGCACGGCATCGATGCGATGTTCGGCTGCGCCTCGTTTCCCGGCACCGTTCCCGAACATCACGCACTGGCGTTGTCCTTCCTGCACCACACGGTGCCAGCCAGCGGCGACTGGCAGGTGGCGGCGCGCCCGGAGCTTTACCGCGTCATGGACCTCATGCCGGTCGAGGCGATCCAGGCCCGCGCCGCGCTTTCGGCCATGCCGCCGTTGATCAAGGGATATCTGCGCATCGGCGCCATGGTCGGTGACGGTGCCGTTGTCGACGAAGCGTTCCGCACCACGGACATCCTCGTCGTCCTGCCGATCACCAATATTGCCGGCCGGTATCTCAACTACTACGGCGCCGACGCGACCCGCTTCGCACTCTGAGGGCGTTGATCCACCTATCTTTGCAGATGATTGAGGCTTGAAGAGAGAGACCTGGGAAATCCCGAGGTCTGCGATCTCACCGCCCGGCGGGATGGAAGCATCCACGGATCTGATGCCTTCCCGCAAGGGAAGGCATTGTACGCTGTATCGGGGGCCCGCCTTCACCCCGCATTGTAGGCGGCCAGCGCCGCCATGTTGACGATCTCGGAATCCTTGGCCGTCAACGAGACGATCTGTACCGGTTTGTCGAGGCCGACCAGCAGCGGGCCGATGATCGTGGCGCCGCCCAGTTCCTGCAGCATCTTGGTCGAAATGGAGGCGGAATGAAACGCCGGCATCACGAGGACCGTTGCAGGGCCTGAGAGACGGCAAAACGGATACTGCTCCATGGCCTTCATGTTCAGTGCCACATCGGCCGCCATTTCCCCGTCATACTCGAAATCGACGCGCCGCCGGTCAAGGATCTTCACGGCCTCGCGGACCCGATCCGACCGCTCGCCGTGGGGATGCCCGAAGGTGGAATAGGCCAGCATCGCCACGCGCGGGATGTAACCGAGGCGTCGGGCGAGACCTGCAGCTTCCACGGCAATATCGGCCAGCTCTTCGGACGACGGCATGTCATGCACCGCCGTGTCCGCGACCAGAACCGTGCGGCCCCGGCAGAGCGCGATGGAAACGCCGATGACCCGATGTCCCGGCTTGGCGTCGATGCAGCGTCTGACGTCGTCGAGGGCTGTCGAGTAGTTGCGGGTGATCCCCGTGACCATGCCGTCGGCATCGCCCAGGGCGACCATGCAGGCGGCGAAGTGGTTACGATCATTGTTGATCAGCCGCTGGGCATCGCGGAACAGGTATCCCTCGCGCTGCAGCCGGGCATAGAGATAATCCGTATAGGCCCCGGTGCGATCGGAAATCCGGGCATTGACGAGCTTGATGCCCGGCCGATCGAGGTCGATGCCTTCTCGTGCTGCGGTCTCGCGCATGCGGTCCTCGCGGCCGAGCAGCAGCGCGGTACCGAGCTTCTGATTGGCATAGGCGAGGGCCGAACGCATCATCGGCAGTTCCTCGCCCTCGGTGAAGACGATGCGCTTCGGCGCAAGCCGCACCCGCTCGTAGATCCGGGCCAATGTCGAGGCGATCGGATCGCGACGCATCGAGAGCTGGTGGCCGTAGGCAGCGAGATCGGCAATCGGCTTGCGGGCGACGCCGCTCTCCATCGCCGCTTTCGCGACGGCGACCGGAATAGACGAGATCAGGCGCGGGTCGAACGGGACGGGTATGATATATTGCGCGCCGAACCGAGGACGGTTGCCCTGATATGCCGCCGCGACGTCGTCGGGCACATCTTCCTTGGCAAGGCTCGCGAGTGCCCGGGCAGCGGCGATCTTCATGTCCTCGTTGATCGTGGTTGCCCGTACGTCCAGCGCACCGCGGAACATGTAGGGGAAACAGAGGACATTGTTGACCTGGTTCGGATAGTCGGAACGCCCGGTCGCCATGATGGCGTCGTCACGGATGGCGGCGACGTCTTCCGGCGTGATTTCCGGATCGGGATTGGCCATCGCAAAGATGATGGGACGCGGGGCCATGGAGCGGATCATGCTTTCCGAGAAGGCGCCCTTCTGCGACAGTCCGAGGACGACGTCTGCGCCGTCCATGGCCTCTTCCAGCGTCCTCCTGTCGGTCTTGACCGCATGCGCCGACTTCCACTGGTTCATGCCCTCGGTGCGACCCTGATAGATCACGCCCTTGGTGTCGCACATGATGATGTTTTCGGGCGCAAAACCAAGCGACTTGACCAGTTCGACGCAGGCGATGGCCGCGGCTCCCGCGCCGTTGCAGACGAGCCGGGTTGTCTTCAGGTCGCGGCCGGTCAGTTCGAGCGCATTGATCAGGCCGGCCGTCGCGATGATCGCGGTGCCGTGTTGGTCGTCGTGGAAGACCGGGATGTCCATGATCTCGCGCAACTTCTGCTCGATGATGAAACATTCCGGGGCCTTGATGTCCTCAAGGTTGATGCCGCCGAATGAGGGCCCAAGGTAGCGCACGCAGTTGATGAAGGTATCGGCATCTTCCGTGTCGACCTCGAGGTCGATGCTGTCGACATCGGCAAAGCGCTTGAAAAGGACCGATTTGCCTTCCATCACGGGCTTGGAGGCAAGCGCGCCGAGATTGCCGAGGCCCAGAATGGCGGTGCCGTTGGAGATGACAGCAACCATGTTGCCGCGGGTCGTGTAGTCGTACGCAGTAGCCGGATCGGCCGCAATCGCCTTCACGGGGACGGCGACCCCGGGCGAATAGGCCAGCGACAGGTCGCGCTGCGTTGCCATCGGCTTCGTCGGCGTGATTTCGAGCTTGCCGGGGCGCCCCTGCGCGTGAAAATCCAGCGCTTCCTGATCGGTGACGGCTGTCCCGCCTGCACGGGCCTTGCGTTCGTTTGCCATGTCGATGCTCCCTCGGATCCCTCAAGCTTCTGTGGGCGGCAACCTCCAGCCGCGCTTTCTTGTTGTCTTCTATAGACGCCGTTCGCTAGGGTGACACTGTCTTTTTGGCCGGTGAACGGCTTTTTTAGCGAGACCTGGTAGACTTTGACGACACATTTCCCATCAACGACCGAAGCAACGGTTGCGCCACCCTCCATGGCTCCGGACGTGCGCGTGCAGGCGACGCCGATGATGGAACAGTATATCGAGATCAAGGCCAATAACCCCGGATCGCTCCTGTTCTATCGCATGGGCGATTTCTACGAACTGTTCTTCGACGATGCGCTGGAAGCCTCCCGCGCGCTCGGGATTGTCCTGACGAAGCGCGGCCAGCATCTCGGGCAGGACATTCCCATGTGCGGCGTGCCGATTCACGCAGCCGACGACTATCTCCAGAAACTGATCGGTCTTGGTTTTCGGGTTGCCGTCTGCGAGCAGACGGAAGATCCGGCCGAGGCACGCAAACGAGGCTCGAAGTCGGTCGTCAAGCGGGACGTCGTGCGTCTTGTCACGCCGGGAACCATCACCGAGGAAAAGCTGCTCGTCGCGTCGGAGAGCAACTATCTGATGGCCATGGCCCGCCTGCGCGGCAGCGCCGAGTCGGTCTTCGCGCTCGCCTGGATCGATATTTCCACAGGCATCTTCCGGCTTTCCGAGACGACGGAAACACGGCTTCTCGCCGATATCCTGCGCGTCGAGCCGCGCGAGCTGATCCTTGCCGATACGTTGTTTTACGACCCCGAGATGCGACCCGTGCTCGACGTCATCGGTCGCGTCGCGGTTCCTCAGCCGGCCATTCTGTTCGACAGCGCAACCGCCGAAAATCGTCTGGCGCGCTATTACGGCGTCAAGACCCTCGATGGTTTCGGCCAGTTCTCGCGCGCCGAACTGGCTGCCGCCTCGGCCGCCGTCGGCTATGTCGAGAAGACCCAGCTTGCCGAGCGTCCGCCGCTCGACATTCCCGAGCGCGAAAGTGCCGCCTCGACCCTCTTCATCGATCCTGCCACGCGGGCAAACCTGGAGCTGGTGAAGACACTCTCGGGCAGTCGGGATGGCTCGCTTCTGCGGGCTCTGGATCGAACGGTGACCGGCGGCGGCGGGCGGCTTCTCGCCGAACGGCTGATGTCGCCGCTGACCGATCCGGACCGCATTCGCGCGCGTCTCGATTCGATCGCGACGATCCTCGCTCAGCCGTCGCTTTGCGCGGATATGCGTGCAGCGCTGAAGCATGTGCCAGACATGCCGCGCGCGCTCTCGCGGCTTTCCCTTGGGCGCGGTGGGCCGCGGGATCTCGGGGCCGTGCTCATCGGTATTCGTACCGGGTCGGAGATCGCTCGGCTGATCGGCCGGTCCGAGCTTCCCGCTGAACTGGAGGCCGCACGTGGCGCGCTTGCGCGGCTGCCGTCCGAGCTTTCCGAGAAACTCGCCGGCATGCTCGCCGATGACCTGCCGCTTCTCAAGCGGGATGGCGGCTTCCTGCGCGATGGCTGCCACCCCGAGCTCGACGAGATGCGTGCTTTGCGCGATCAGTCCCGCCGGGTGATCGCCGCGCTTCAATTGAGCTATGCCGAGGAAACGGGCATCCGCTCGTTGAAGATCAAGTATAACAACGTGCTCGGCTACTTCATCGAGGTGACCGCCGGCAACGCAGGACCGATGACGGAGGGTGAGGGCGCCAAGGCCCGTTTCATCCATCGCCAGACCATGGCGAACGCAATGCGCTTCACCACCACCGAGCTTGCCGATCTCGAGACCAAGATCGCCAACGCAGCCGATCGTGCGCTCGGCATCGAGCTTGTCGCGTTCGACAGCATGGTCGAAGCCGTCATCGCCGCGGCCGAGGATATCAAGGCGGCCGCGCTGGCGCTGGCCGTTCTCGACGTGTCCGCCGGCCTTGCGGTGCTGGCAGAGGAACAGGATTACCGACGTCCCACGGTCGACACATCGAAGATGTTTGCGATCGACGGCGGCCGGCATCCGGTGGTCGAGCAGGCGCTTCGCCGGCAGGCATCGGCCGCCTTCGTCGCCAACACCTGCGATCTCTCGCCCCTGTCGTCGGAAGGCGACGGTGCGCTTTGGCTGCTGACCGGTCCCAACATGGGCGGCAAGTCGACATTTCTGCGCCAGAACGCCTTGATCGCCATCATGGCGCAGATGGGCTCCTATGTGCCCGCCGCAAGCGCCCATATCGGCGTCGTCGATCGCCTGTTTTCCCGTGTCGGTGCTTCCGACGATCTGGCGCGGGGACGGTCCACCTTCATGGTGGAAATGGTCGAGACGGCCGCCATCCTCAATCAGGCAACAGATCGCTCGCTCGTCATCCTCGACGAGATCGGCCGGGGTACCGCCACCTTCGACGGCCTGTCGATCGCCTGGGCGGCCGTCGAGCACCTGCACGAGGCCAATCGGTGCCGGGGCCTGTTTGCCACGCACTTCCACGAGCTGACCGTTCTCTCGGAAAAGCTGAAGCGTCTCTCCAACGTCACCATGCGCGTCAAGGAATGGGACGGCGACGTGATCTTCCTGCACGAGGTGGGGCCAGG
The DNA here is from genome assembly GCF_001424065.1 of Rhizobium sp. Leaf384. Classification (GTDB taxonomy): domain Bacteria; phylum Pseudomonadota; class Alphaproteobacteria; order Rhizobiales; family Rhizobiaceae; genus Ferranicluibacter. Next base: position 1,426,638 of record NZ_LMQE01000001.1, on the reverse strand, counting down.
CTCCGCCGATCGCTCCTACGGGATCCAGGTCGCCCGCCTGGCCGGGTTGCCGGCGGCTGTCGTCGCGCGGGCAAAGGACGTGTTGGCAAAGCTCGAGGACGCCGACAGGAAGAACCCCGCAAGTCAGCTGATCGACGACCTACCTCTCTTTCAGGTGGCGATCCGCCGGGAAGAGGGTGCCCGCGCCAAGCCATCTGCAGTCGAGGACGCGTTAAAGCGGCTCAACCCCGACGACATGACGCCGCGCGAGGCGATGGATGCGCTCTATGCCTTGAAGAAGCAGCTCTCGTGACGCCCTGGACGAATGTCGGCGCTGTACGCGATCCGGTGCGGCCTGGCTTGACGTGTCCGCCATGTCGCGAGCATATCCAGCCCAGGGTCAGGCAGGCAGCCTAGGAACGCCTTCGAAAGGGCGCAATTGCCCGATTGGAAGCATTGCCCGATGGGAAGCAAGGGGTCTGCCGAGCTGGAAACGTCTTGGCAATCGTTTTGCCTTATAGTCGCTTGAGGCCTCGTGGAAATCGAGGTCGGGCGCAAACGACGATCGAGCCGCGACCGGTGGCCCATGGACGCCGGGACGGCGGAAGGTTCGGAGTGTGATGCCAAAGGAGCGGCACGCAGCTATCGCGCGCCCGGACTATATCCGGCCGGCGCCAAGGAGACAGGACATCGACTTCAGCGACATCCTGGACATCACAGCCCTCAAGGCCAAGGTGGATTTCATCGCGTCGGCACATGCCGAGCAGCGCGATCCCATGCGTCAGGCTCTGCTGGCCACCCTCAAGGACGCCAACGCCCGTGGACGGGCCAAAGCCTACGAACTTCTGAAAAAGGACGGCGGCGGGCTTGCCTGTGCGGCACGCATTTCCTGGCTTCAGGACCGATTGATCGCGATCCTGCACGATTTCGTGCTGAACCACATCTTCAATGCCGCAAGCGTGCCCCCCTCTCTGCAGATCGCCGTGGCGGCCGTCGGCGGCTATGGCCGCGGCACGCTGGCGCCCGGTTCCGACATCGATCTCCTGTTCCTGCTGCCGGCCAAGAAGCTGCCTTTCTGCGAGCCGGCGATCGAGTACATGCTCTATCTCCTGTGGGACATGGGCTTCAAGGTCGGCCACGCCACCCGCACGGTCGAGGAGTGCATCCGTCTTTCGGAAGAGGACATGACGATCCGCACCGCCATTCTCGAAGCGCGCCTGATCTGCGGCTGCGTCGGACTGGTGGACGATCTGGAAGCCCGGTTCGACGACGAGATCGTGTGCAACACCGGCCCCCAGTTCATCGCCGCCAAGCTCGCCGAACGTAACGAACGCCACCGCAAGGCGGGCGATACGCGATACCTCGTCGAACCGAACGTCAAGGAAGGCAAGGGCGGCCTGCGCGATCTGCACACGCTGTTCTGGATCGCAAAATACTATTACCGCGTTCGGGAATCGGCCGATCTCGTCAAGCTCGGCGTGCTCTCGCGGTCCGAATACCACTTGTTTCGCAAATCCGACGATTTCCTCTGGGCCGTGCGTTGCCACATGCACTTCCTGACGGGGAAGGCCGAGGAACGTCTGTCGTTCGACATCCAGCGGGAGATCGCCGAAAGCCTGGGCTATCAGGATCATCCCGGCATGACATCCGTCGAGCGCTTCATGAAGCACTACTTCCTGGTCGCCAAGAATGTCGGCGATCTCACGCGCATCTTCTGCGCGGCGCTGGAAGACCAGCAGGCCAAGGAGTTGCCTGGCTTCTCCGCGGTCATCAACCGGTTCCGCAGGCGCGTGCGCAAGATCCCCGGTTCGCTCGAATTCGTCGACGATGGTGGCCGCATTGCGCTGGCGAGCCCGGACATCTTCCGGCGTGACCCGGTCAACCTCATCCGCTTCTTCCACATTGCCGATGTCAACGGTCTGGAATTCCATCCGGCCGCGCTAAAGCAGCTGACGCGGTCGCTCGGCCTCATCACGCCGGCCTTGCGCGAAAACGAGGAGGCGAACCGGCTCTTCATTTCCATCCTCACGTCCCGCCGTGACCCGGAACTCGTGTTGCGCCGCATGAACGAAGCCGGCGTTCTCGGACGCTTCATTCCCGAGTTCGGCCGTATCGTCTCGCTGATGCAGTTCAACATGTATCACCATTATACGGTCGACGAGCATCTTCTGCGGGCCGTGGACATGCTGTCGCGGATCGATCGCGGGCTCGACCAGGACATCCATCCCCTGGCCGGCAAACTCATGCCGCAGGTGGAGGAGCGCACCGCGCTCTATGTCGCCGTTCTCCTGCACGATGTCGCCAAGGGTCGCCCGGAAGATCACTCCCAAGCCGGCGCAAGGCTCGCACGCCGTCTCGGACCCCGCCTTCGGCTGACGCACAAGCAGACGGAAACGGTTGCCTGGCTCATCGAGGAACATCTGACGATGTCGATGGTGGCGCAGACGCGCGATCTCAACGACCGCAAGACGATCCTCGACTTTGCCGAGCGCGTGCAGTCGCTCGATCGGCTGAAAATGCTGATGATCCTGACGGTCTGCGATATCCGTGCCGTGGGGCCGGGCGTTTGGAACGGCTGGAAGGGTCAGCTTCTGCGGACACTGTATTATGAAACGGAGCTTCTGCTGTCGGGCGGGTTCTCGGACGTGCCGCGCAAGGAACGGGCCGCCCATGCCGCCTCGCAGCTCTTCGACGCGCTTGCCGAGTTCAACCAGAAAGACCGCAAGACCTATTCGCGGCTCCACTATCAGCCCTACCTTCTCTCGGTGTCGCTCGATGACCAGGTGCGCCATGCCCGGTTCATCCGCGAGACGGACAAGGCCGAGCGGACGTTGGCGACCATGGTGCGCACGCATCAGTTCCATGCCATCACCGAGATCACGGTTCTCGCGCCGGACCACCCGCGCCTGCTTGCCATCATTGCGGGTGCCTGCGCTGCTGCCGGGGCCAACATCGTCGATGCCCAGATCTTCACGACTTCGGACGGACGCGCGCTCGATACGATTCTCATCAACCGCGAATTCACGGTCGATGACGATGAAATGCGCCGTGCCGCGAGCATCGGCCGGATGATCGAGGACGTGCTGTCCGGCAAGAAGGATCTGCCGGGCGTGATCGCCAGCCGCACCAAAGGGCGCAAACGCAACAAGACCTTCACCGTGCCGCCAGCCGTCACCATCAGCAATTCGCTGTCGAACAAGTTCACGGTCATCGAGGTCGAGTGCCTCGACCGGACAGGCCTCCTGTCCGAGATCACGGCGGTGCTTGCAGATCTCTCGCTCGACATCCGTTCCGCCCATATCACCACGTTCGGCGAGAAGGTCATCGACACCTTCTACGTCACCGACCTCGTGGGCGCCAAGATCACCAACGAAACGCGGCATGGCCACATCACCGCTCGCCTCAAGGCCGTGATGGCCGAACAGGCGGACGAGGTGCGCGACCGCATGCCGACCGGCATCATCGCCCAGGGGCCCGCCCCCTCGGCCCTGACGCCGGACGGCCAGATGCAGGACGGCGAAAAACCCGAAGGACGTGTACCCGAGGGTGCTGTCACCGCGCCCTTGGCCTCGCGGTCCGCTGGCCCCCGCAAGATGAAGGCCGAAGGATGAGTCTCGCACGCAAGTTTGCAACCGTCGGCGGAGCCACGCTCGGCAGCCGGCTGCTCGGCTTCGGCCGCGAAACGCTGATGGCTGCAGCGCTCGGGACGGGCCCGATGGCGGATGCTTTCTATGCCGCCTTTCGTTTCCCCAATCTCTTCCGCCGTCTGTTTGCGGAAGGGGCCTTCAACGCCGCATTCGTGCCGCTCTTTGCCAAGGAAATCGAGGCGAACGGCATCGATGGTGCGAAGCGTTTCTCCGAGGAAGTCCTCGGCGTCCTCTTCACGGTTCTGCTCGTCATCACCATCGCGATGGAACTGGCCATGCCGTTGATCGTCTCGACGATCATTGCGCCCGGCTTTGTCGGCGATACCGAGAAGTTCGACATCACGGTGAAGCTCGCCGTCGTCATGTTTCCCTATCTGATGTGCATGTCGCTGACGGCGATGCTGTCGGGCATGCTGAACTCGCTGCACCATTATTTCGCGGCCGCTATCGCGCCCGTCTTTCTCAACCTGACCCTGATCACGGCGCTCGCCTACGGTCTGTGGACCGGTGCCGATCCGCTGATGACGGCCTGGTATCTCTCCTGGGGCGTGCTGATCGCCGGCATCCTGCAGATGGCCGTGCTCTATGCGGGCGTGCGCCATGCCGGCATGCGGTTCGGCCTTCGCCGTCCGCGCTATACGCCGAATGTCAAACGCCTCCTCGTGCTTGCCTTTCCCGCCGCGGTCACCGGCGGCATCACCCAGATCAATCAGCTGATCGGGCAGATGATTGCCTCCACAAAGGACGGCGCCATTGCCGTGCTGCAATACGCCGATCGGGTCTATCAGTTGCCGCTCGGCGTCGTCGGGATCGCCGTTGGGGTTGTGCTCCTGCCCGAGCTGTCGCGCGCACTCCGCGGCGGGGCGCTCAAGGAGGCGGCGAACCTGCAGAACCGTTCTCTCGAGTTCGTCCTGTTTCTCACGTTGCCGGCCGCCGGCGCGATCTGGGTTATCTCCGACGAGATCGTCCGGGTGCTTTACGAGCGCGGCGCCTTCTCGCCGACCACCACGGCCACCGTCGCCTCGACGCTGGCGATCTACGGCCTCGGTCTTCCCGCCTTCGTCATGATCAAGGCGCTCAATCCCGGCTTTTTTGCCCGGGAGGACACCAAGACGCCGATGCGGTTCACCGGCATTTCGGTCGCGTTCAACTGCCTGCTCGCGGTCTCTCTCTTTCCGCTGTATGGGGAACGGGGCATTGCCACGGCCGAAGCTGCCTCCGGCTGGCTGACGACGGTGCTGCTCTTCGTCACGCTCGTGCGCCGCGGTCATTGGGTCTGGGAGCCAGCCCTTTTTTCCCGCGTCCTGCGCCTTCTCGCGGCAACGGCCGTCATGGCGATCGCGCTCCACTTCGCCTCGGCTTATCTTGCCGATTGGCTTACGCCGCAAGCACATCTGGTCACCCAGCTGACGGCGCTGATGCTTCTGATCGCCATGGCCATGTTGGTCTATTTCGTGATGGCCTTTGCGATCGGCGGTGCGGACGCATCGATGCTCCGCCGCAACCTGAAGCGAAAGCCGCGCCCGGAAACCGCCAAGGAGGAGGCCGAGACCAGCGTTCTGCCTCCGCCGCAGATCTGACAGCACTGGCCTCGATGCCCCAGACCATAGCCCGCATAACGCTCGTGGTGCCCGACTATGATGCTGCGATCGCTTTTTATCGCGACGACATCGGTTTCGAGCTTCTGGAGGATGTCGACATGGGGCACGGCAAGCGCTGGGTGGTCCTGCGGCCGCCGGGTGCGCGGGAAACCGCGCTGCTGATCGCCAAAGCGGACGGCACAGCGCAGGCGGCCGCCATTGGCAACCAGACCGGCGGACGTGTCGCGTTCTTCCTCCACACCGATGACTTTGCCCGAGATCACGCCGCCATGCGTGCCCGTGGCGTCGCGTTCAAGGAGGAGCCGCGACGGGAGCCCTATGGAACGGTTGCCGTCTTCCGCGACCCTTTCGGCAATCTCTGGGATTTGCTGCAGCCGGCTGGCTGACGGGGCCGGCCTGTGCGCTTGTGTCGGCGGGAATGCCTGCCGACGAGAACCACCTTGATTGTCGGGCATCGCCCGTGCATAAGCCCGGAAATCCGCCGGCCGTTCCCGCGGCAGTCCGCATGATTTCCCGCCTGATCGAGGTTTCCATGTCAAACTTTCCGCCGCTCGTCTTCTCCGGTGTCCAGCCGACAGGCAATCTCCACCTTGGCAATTATCTCGGTGCGATCCGCAAATTCGTGGCGCTGCAGGAAAACAACGATTGCATCTACTGCGTGGTGGATCTCCACTCGCTGACGGCGCAGCTCGTGCACGAAGACCTGCCGGGACAGATCCGGTCGATTGCCGCAGCCTTTATCGCGTCCGGCATCGACCCGAAGGCGCATATCGTCTTCAACCAGTCGGCCGTCCCGCAACATGCGGAGCTGGCCTGGATCTTCAACTGCGTTGCGCGCATCGGCTGGATGAACCGCATGACGCAGTTCAAGGACAAGGCCGGCAAGGACCGCGAGAACGCCTCGCTCGGCCTGCTCGCCTATCCGAGCCTGATGGCTGCCGACATTCTTGTTTACCGTGCGACGCACGTGCCGGTTGGCGACGACCAGAAGCAGCATCTGGAGCTGACGCGCGACATCGCCATGAAGTTCAACCTGGATTATCAGGCTCACATCCGCAACGGCGGCAAAGGCATCGACATCACGGTGGGCGAAGAGCCGGTGCATGCCTATTTCCCGATGGTCGAGCCCATGATCGACGGGCCGGCGCCCCGTGTCATGAGCCTGCGCGACGGCACCAAGAAGATGTCGAAATCCGACCCGTCGGACCTCTCGCGCATCAATCTTGTGGACGATGCCGAGACGATTTCGAGGAAGATCCGCAAGGCGAAGACCGATCCGGACGGCTTGCCCTCTGATGTCGAAGGTCTCGCCGGACGCCCGGAGGCCGACAATCTCGTCGGAATCTACGCCGCGCTCGCCGATCGCACCAAGGCCGACGTCCTTACCGAGTTCGGTGGCCAGCAATTCTCCGTCTTCAAGCCGGCGCTCGTCGATCTCGCCGTCAGCGTGCTCGCACCGATCACCGGGGAAATGTCGCGGCTCCTGGCCGACACCAGCCACATCGACGCCATCTTGCGCGACGGTGGCGAGAGGGCGCGGGCGCGGGCGGAGACGACGATGCGCGAGGTGCGCGACATCATCGGCTTCCTGCAATAGGCCATGCCCGGTCCCCAGCGGGGACAGGATGAAAACGGTCTTGCGAAGGACCGGCGCGAATGTCAGAGTTCCCGAATGGTCTCGACACGTCTCTCTCGTATGGAAGGTCACCGCCGAAAGTTTCTGGCGGTGATCGACGGCACGCCGGAATGCGGCCGCGCCGTTCACTATGCCGGCAAGCGCGCAAAGCATTCTTCCGGTGCGCTGGTTCTGCTCTATGTCATTCCCGATGGCGATTTTCAGCAATGGCTCGGCGTCGAGGGAATCATGCGGGCCGAAGCCCGGGCGGAAGCCGAAGCCACGCTTGCAAAGGTCGCCCATGACGTGCGCGAAAAGATCGGTATCGAACCGGAGATGATCATCCGGGAAGGGATGCCCACCGAGCAGATCTACGGATTGATCGAGGAAGACCGGGATATTGCCATCCTCGTCCTCGCCGCCGGCTCCTACAAGGATGGGCCGGGCCCCCTGGTCGCCTCCATTGCCGGCAAGACGGCCGTCTTTCCCATTCCCGTCACCGTCATTCCCGACATGCTGACGGACGAGGAGATCGACGCGCTGAGCTGACGGACGCGTTGCGCCCGGGAAGATCTTTCGGTCGCTTGGCTGTTCCTCGCGGGGACACCTCTGGTAGGCAAGCGCCCCGATCCCCATTTCATGACAAGACAGGCACCGGAGACGCATCGGGCAGCACAGGCTTGATGGCAAGGCGCCGGACGCCTATGCTTGTCAGGCATTTCTTTGACCGTCGGCCTTGACCCGACAGGAGCACTCTCATGTTCATTCAGACCGAATCGACCCCGAACCCCGCAACGCTCAAATTCCTGCCGGGCAAAGTGGTTTTGGAAAACGGCACAGCCGAATTCCGCGACGAGACCGAGGCGCGCGCGAGCTCGTCGCTGGCCGCCCGGATCTTCGATATTCCCGGCGTCACCGGCGTCTATTTCGGCTACGACTTCATTACGGTCACCAAGGCGGACGCCGAGTGGCAGCACCTGAAGCCTGCCATCCTTGGCTCCATCATGGAGCATTTCATGTCCGGCCAGCCGATCATGGCGGGGCAGGGGCGTGCCGAAGAGGCCGATCAGGAGGGCGAGTTCTTTGAGAAGGGCGACGAAACCATCGTCGCGACCATCAAGGAACTGCTGGAAACCCGTGTGCGGCCAGCCGTGGCGCAGGACGGTGGCGACATCACGTTCAAGGGATTTCGCGACGGCACGGTCTTTCTCAACATGAAGGGCGCCTGTTCGGGTTGCCCGTCCTCGACGGCAACCCTGAAGCATGGCGTTCAGAACCTGCTGCACCATTTCGTGCCCGAGGTTCAGGCCGTCGAAGCCGTCTGACCGGACGCCTGCAGACGGCTCGTCGGGCAGCGCCAGGGGCGGCGCGTCCCGACGAGAATAAGCGCTCAGGGGGTGTACCCCGGGGCGTGCATCCTGAGATGGGGCCATCTTTCGCATGATCGTTCTTGCCATCGATACCGCCGGCACGGCCTGCAATGTCGCGCTCTATGATTCCGCGCGTGGTGCGCCGCTCGGCAATGCCGGAGCCGACATCGGTCGCGGTCATGCCGAGCGTTTGATGGGTTTCATCGATGAGGCACTGGAGCGTTCGGGCCTCGAAATGAACGCGATCGATCGCGTTGCCGTGACCATCGGTCCGGGCTCGTTCACCGGCATCCGTGTCGGCGTTGCCGCAGCGCGGGGCCTTGGCCTGGCCCTCGGCATTCCAGTGGTCGGCGTTTCCGTCCTTCAGGCACAGGCGTTTTCCGTGCTGGCCGACAATCCGGGGCAATCCGTGCTCATCGTCACCGATGCGAAGCGCGAGGAGGTTTATGTCCAGTCCTTCGATGCTGCGGGACAACCGCTGACGGAAGCCGAAGCGTTGGACATTGCCACCGCCCGCACGACGTTCGGACAGTTTGCCGGGACCATCAGCGGCTCGGGCGCAGCGCTTCTGCGCGAGGATCGCGACATCCGACCGGGGGAGACGCATCCCGAAACGGCCGATATCGTCGTTGTCGCGCGACTTGGTGCGGCGCACGATCCATCCGTGGCGCTTCCAAAGCCGCTTTATCTCCGGGGCCCCGACGTCCGCTCGCAGGCGGGCTTTGCCGTGGCGCGTGCTTGAAATGGCGCTGATCGATTACTTCCTCCGCCGTCCCGAGTTCGACGTCTTTGAAATGACGGGCGATCATCTCACCGATGTTGCCCGGATCCATGGTGGCCTTTTCAAGCCCGCCTGGAGCGCCAGCGAGTTCTACAGCCTCTTGTCGCAGGAAAGCGTCTTCGGCTTCGTCGCCCGCCAGAACAATGCAAGTGTCGGGTCCGTCATGGGCGGCTTCGTGCTCACGCGCTCTGCGGGCGGCGAGGCGGAGATTCTCACCATCGGCGTCGATCCGCGCTTCGGGCGGTCGGGGCTGGGCTGGCGGCTCATGCAGGCAGCGCTCCGGCGCGCCCGGCAGGATGGGGCGGAAGCGATGTTCCTTGAGGTCGATCAGGCGAATGTCCCCGCATGGGCGCTTTATCGCCGCCTGGGCTTCCGCAAGGTCGGTGAGCGGAAAGCCTATTACAAGGCGTCCGCCCAGGACGCGTCCCCCGGCGGTGCCGATATTCTTCGTCTCGATCTCTGAGCACACGATGATCGTCTGGATCCGAGTCTTCGTCTGCGTTTCGATTCTGGTCGTGGCAACACTGTTGCTCGCACCGGTCCAGTTGCTTCTGCTTTGGCGCGATCGGCCCGCACGACGGACGCTTCCGCGTCTCTGGCATCGCATCGCCTGCCGGATGATCGGACTGCGCGTTCATGTCCATAGCACTCCCGAAGCGCGCCGCCCGCTTATGCTGGTGTCCAATCATGTCAGCTGGAAGGACATCCTGGTTCTCGGTTCGGTCGCGGACGTCGTCTTCATCGCCAAGGCCGAGGTGAAGGCCTGGCCGGTCTTCGGCCTTCTTGCCCGCCTCCAGGCAACCATCTTCGTTGCACGCGAGCAGAAGCGCACGACCGGAAACCAGGTCAACGAGATCGGCGCGCGGCTGGCGGCCGGCGAGATCGTCGTGCTCTTTCCGGAGGGCACGACCTCCGACGGCAATCGGCTTCTGGAAATCAAGAGCTCGCTCTTCGGTGCGGCGGCGGCTGCCGTCCCTTCGGTGCCCGGCGGGATCGTCCATGTCCAGCCCGTGGCGATCGCCTACACGCGGGTCCACGGCATGCCGATGGGGCGCTATCACCGGCCGATCGCCGCGTGGCCCGGCGATATCGCGCTCGTGCCCCATCTCATGGGTGTGCTTCGCGAAGGAGCCATGGATGTCGATCTGGTCTTTGGTGAAACCATCGACTATCGCGCCGACAGCCATCGCAAGCAGGTCAGCCGGGAGGTCGAGAAGCAGATGAAGTCCATGCTCCTCGCGCGTCTTCGCGGGCGGTAGGCGGGGCTGGCGTCTCTCCGGCCTGTAGAGGCCCACATCGCTTCATTTCCATCCCGAATTACGCTATGGACCGGACATGACCGACCAAACGCTCCTTACCCCCCTTTCTCATCCCGCCACGGCGCCTGTGAAGAAAGTCTTCGTCAAGACCTATGGCTGCCAGATGAACGTCTATGATTCCGACCGGATGACGGACGCCCTGGCAAAGGACGGCTACGTCGCGACGGACAATGCCGAGGATGCGGATCTCGTCCTTTTGAACACCTGCCACATCCGGGAGAAGGCGGCCGAAAAGGTCTATTCCGCGCTTGGCCGGCTGCGTGACCTCAAGAAGCGCAAGGCGGGCGAGGGGCGCGAGATGATGATCGGCGTGGCCGGCTGCGTCGCGCAGGCCGAAGGCGACGAGATCCTGCGCCGGGCACCGGCGGTCGACCTCGTGATCGGACCGCAGACCTATCACCGTCTGCCGGATGCACTGAAGCGCGTCAGCCGCGGCGAGCGGGTGCTGGAGACCGATTACGCGATCGAGGACAAGTTTGAGCACCTCCCGGCACCGGACAAGGCAAAGACACGTGCTCGCGGCGTCACGGCCTTCCTGACCGTGCAGGAAGGATGCGACAAGTTCTGCACCTTCTGCGTCGTTCCCTACACCCGCGGCTCCGAAGTCTCGCGGCCCATGGCGCAGATCGTCGCGGAAGCCGAAAAGCTCGTCTCCGCCGGCGTTCGCGAGATCACGCTGCTGGGTCAGAACGTCAACGCCTGGCATGGCGCGGTCACGGCCGGCAATGGAGGGCTGGGCGCCCTGCTGCAGCGACTCTCGGAGATCAAGGGTCTTGCCCGGCTCCGCTACACGACGAGCCATCCCCGCGACATGGACGACAGCCTGATCGAGGCGCACCGTTCGCTGCCGACGCTGATGCCCTATCTGCACCTGCCCGTTCAGTCGGGCTCGGACCGTATCCTCAAGGCGATGAACCGCCGTCACACCGCAGCCGAATATGTCGCGCTGGTCGAGCGCATCCGCCGTGCACGGCCCGACCTGGCTCTGTCGGGTGATTTCATCGTTGGGTTTCCCGGAGAGACTGACGCGGATTTCGACGACACGCTGCGCCTCGTGCGAGCCGTCGGTTATGCACAGGCATTTTCGTTCAAATATTCCACGCGTCCCGGCACGCCCGGCGCCGATCTGAAGGACCAAGTGCCGGAGGATATCAAGGCCAAACGCTTGGAAACGTTGCAGGCTTTGTTGATCGAGCAGCAACGGGCCTTCAACGAAAGCTGCATCGGGCGCACGATCGACCTGCTTCTCGAAAAGCCTGGGCGCATGCCCGGGCAGCTCATCGGTCGTTCGCCCTGGCTGCAATCGGTGAATGTTGATGCAAAGGGCGTCGAAATCGGTGACATTATCAAGGTACGAATCACCGCCGCGGGTCCCAACAGTTTGTTTGCCGACGTGGTCGACGACTGATACAATCAGGGCCTGACGACATCTCGGGAGCCCTGCCGCTTGAACGGACACGAATTGGTTTCAACCCCGCCGCGCCCATCACAGACAACGCCTGCGACAGACGCCAATCACTTCGTGCTCACATTCGAGAACAATCGCTTCGCAAGCGAACTGTTCGGACAATACGACCAGAATCTCAAGCTGATCGAGCAGCGCCTGCATGTCGAGGCGCGCCCACGCGGCAATTCCGTGGCAATTTCAGGCGATGTAACGGCGACCAACCAGGCGCGCCGGGCGCTGGATTATCTCTACGGTCGCCTGCAGAAAGGCAGCACGGTCGAGGCGTCCGACGTTGAAGGTGCCATCCGCATGGCGGTTGCCGCCGATGATCAGTTGCAGCTTCCCACCATGGAGAAGAAGGCCAAGTTGAACCTCGCGCAGATTTCGACCCGCAAGAAGACGATTGCCGCCCGTACGCCGACGCAGGATGCCTATATCCGCGCGCTGGAGCGTTCCGAGCTCGTCTTCGGCGTCGGTCCGGCAGGCACCGGCAAGACCTATCTTGCCGTCGCCTACGCCGCTCAACTGCTGGAGCGCGGTGCGGTCGATCGCATCATCCTATCGCGTCCGGCTGTCGAGGCGGGAGAACGCCTCGGCTTCCTGCCCGGCGATATGAAGGAGAAGGTCGATCCCTATCTGCGCCCGCTTTATGACGCGCTCTACGACATGATGCCGGGCGACAAGGTCGAACGGGCAATCACGGCCGGCGTCATCGAAATCGCGCCGCTTGCGTTCATGCGTGGCCGGACGCTCGGCAATGCCGCGGTCATCCTCGACGAAGCCCAGAACACGACGACCATGCAGATGAAGATGTTTCTGACGCGTCTCGGCGAAAACGGCCGCATGATTGTGACCGGTGACCCGAGCCAGGTCGACCTTCCGCGCGGGACCAAGTCGGGTCTGGTCGAAGCGTTGCAGATCCTGAAGGATGTCGAGGGCGTATCGGTCGTGCGTTTCAAGGACGTGGACGTCGTGCGTCACCCCATGGTCGCCCGCATCGTCCGGGCCTATGAGGCGCAGACGGCCGTGCCGGACGAAAGCCTCTAAACCATGCCACGTCCATCCCTGCTGCAGTTTCAAGTCAGCGTCGAGGAAGGCGGCTGGCCGGACGAGGCGGTGCTCGAGGCCTCCAGCGCCCGAATTCTGGAACATGCCGCAGCCTTCCTGGCGCGCGAGGAAGGTCAGCCCTTTCCCGAGATGATGCCGGAACTGTCTCTCGTCTTCACCAGCGATGCCGACATCCGCAGTATCAACGCCGAGTGGCGTGGTCAGGACAAGCCGACAAACGTCTTGTCCTTCCCCGCCTTTCCCGTGACGCCGGGCAGTATGCCGGGGCCGATGCTGGGCGATATTGTGCTCGCCTGGGAAACGCTCGTGCGCGAATCAGCGGATCTCGGAAAGCCTTTCGACGACCATCTGACGCATCTCCTGGTGCATGGTTTCCTGCATCTTTTCGGCTACGACCACTTGGAAACAGCAGAGGCGGAGCGAATGGAACAGCTGGAGACTCGCATTCTCTCGGGTCTTGGGATATCTGATCCCTATGGGGACAGCGATCCCGTTTGACAGTTTGGAACGATGAGCGACTTCAGATCACAGCCTGCCGTGGCTGGCAAAGACGACGCGGGCGCCTCCAATCAGGACGAACCGGGCAGTAGTAGCGCGGTGCAGGCCTATGAGGCCGAAGCCGCCGATGCCGCAAAACCGGAATCCCTGAAGCCTGAGGCGCACAAGCCGGAAGGTCACCGGCACCATACCTCCTTCTGGGCCCGCGCGGCTCGCCTGTTCCGTAGCCCGAACGGTGCGACGATTCGGGAGGATCTTGCCGATGCTCTTATGGCAGATCCAGGGACGGACGAGGTCTTCTCGCCCGCCGAGCGCGCCATGCTCAACAACATCCTGCGCTTCCGCGAAGTGCGCGTCGAGGATGTGATGGTGCCGCGTGCGGATATCGAGGCCGTCGATCAGAACATCACTGTCGGCGAACTGATGATCATCTTCGAGGAGTCCGGGCGCTCGCGCATGCCGGTCTACAGCGAAAGCCTCGATGATCCGCGGGGCATGGTGCATATCCGGGACCTTCTCTCATACGTGACGAAACAGGCACGTGCGCGCCGCCGTGGTCCGCCGCGCGTGGCTGCGTCGCCCGCGGTGGCGGCGATTGCCGCCGAGCGTCCGCAAAAGGTCCAGCGCCAGCCGCGTGCTGGAATCGATCTTGCCCGCATCGATCTCGACAAGACGGTGGAGGAGGCCGGCATCGTTCGTCAGGTTCTCTTCGTGCCGCCGTCCATGCATGCCTCCGACCTGATGCAGCGCATGCAGGCCGCGCGCATTCAGATGGCGCTCGTCATCGACGAATATGGCGGCACCGATGGGCTCGCGTCCCTCGAAGATATCGTCGAAATGGTCGTCGGCGACATCGAAGACGAGCATGACGACAGCGAAGTCATGTTCTCCCGGACGTCGGACGATATCTTCGTGGCCGACGCCCGCGTGGAACTCGAAGTCATCGCAGCTGCGATCGGTCCCGATTTCGATGTTCGCGAACAGCTGGAAGAGGTGGATACCCTGGGCGGACTTGTTTTTGCCTCCCTCGGTCGGATCCCTGCCCGGGGGGAAGTCGTCCAGGCGCTGCCGGGATTTGAATTCCAGGTTCTGGACGCTGATCCCCGTCGTGTGAAGAAGGTCCGGATCGTGCGCAAGCGCCCGCCCGCCCGCCGCCGCACGGCGGTCAAGGGTGAGGACGACACGAGCATCGAGCCGTCCCGCGCAGAAACCACCTCATCGGCAACGCCATCCCGTCCTCCAGGCGATTGACGGTCTCGCCGGAAAGGCGACAGGAGGGTCCGGAAGGCGAGCTTCATCGCCCACTTTCGGGCTCCCACACGCACAATCGGCACACTGTCGCGCGCGGCCGCATGCTCTGGGCATGCCTGATGCGTCATGAAGGGCCCGATGAAAAGGACCGGGACACCGATGAGCGCCGGACTCTGATCGGCGGGCGGCAGCGCCGGGCATCCGGATGTCGGCGAGCGGAGGCAATGCGCATGGAACGTTTGGCGGGCAGGATCATGCTCTCGTCGGGGCTGCGGCGGGCCTCGCTCGGGTTTCTGGCGGGGCTGCTCACCGTCCTTGCCCTGCCGCCCTTCAACATCTTTGCCGTTCCGTTTCTCACCTTTCCCGTTCTGGTCTGGCTGCTCGACGGGTCGTCCGGTGATCCCGAGCACGGGCCGCTGCGACGGGCGCTTCCCGCCTTTGCGCTCGGGTGGTGGTTCGGCTTCGGCTACCTCCTCGGCAGCCTCTGGTGGCTTGGCAACGCGCTTCTGGTGGAAGCCGATACCTTTGCCTGGGCGTTGCCGCTTGCCGTGGTGGGCCTGCCGGCCGTGCTGGCGATCTATTATGGCCTCGCTGCCTTCGTTGCCCGCCTGATCTGGTCCGACGGTGCAGCCCGTATTGCCGCTCTCTCCGTGGCGTTTGCCGGTGCCGAATGGCTGCGCGGCATCCTGTTCACCGGCTTCCCCTGGAACGCGATCGGAATGGCGGCCATGCCGGTTCCGCTGCTCATGCAGTCCGTCTCGCTGGTCGGCATGCTCGGCATGAACCTGCTTGCCGTCTTTGTCTATGCCGCGCCGGCGCTGGTCGGCACCCGCAAGGGCATGGGCCTTGGGCTGACGCTCGCGGCCGGTCTTGTCGCTGCCCATGTCGGCTACGGCGCCTATCGCCTTGCGCAACCCGCGCTCCCTGCACCCGAACCACAGGCCAGCGTCCGCATCGTCCAACCGGCCATCGATCAGGCCCACAAGCTGGACGATCGCGAACGGGCGTCCGTCTTCGAGGCCCATCTGGCGCTCACGGCAGCACCGGCCGAGGGCGGCAAGAGACCGGACATCATCGTCTGGCCGGAAACGGCTGTGCCATTCATCCTCACCGACAATCCTGATGCCCTGACGCGGATCGCCGATGTCCTGCAGGATGGTCAGATCCTCATTACCGGTGCCGTGCGCACCGAAGATGCCGGGGCCGGCCTGCCGCCGCGCTACTACAATTCCATCTATGTCATCGACGACCGCGGCCAGATCATCGGCGCGGCCGACAAGGTCCATCTCGTTCCGTTTGGCGAATATCTTCCGTTCGAGGATCTGCTGTCGCGCCTGGGCCTGAATGCCATTGCCGCCGCCATGCCCGGCGGCTTCTCGTCGGCGGCCTCCCGCACCATTCTCACCCTGCCGGGCGGAAGGACGCTTTATCCGCTCATCTGCTACGAGGCGATCTTTCCGGACGAGATCGGAAGTGATGCGCTCTCCACGGCAGCCTTGCTGAACATCACCAACGATGCCTGGTTCGGCGACACGCCCGGACCCTATCAGCACTTCCAGCAGGCCCGCCTGCGTGCGGTCGAGAACGGTCTTCCGATGATCCGTGCCGCCAATTCGGGTATCTCCGCGGTGATGGATGCGCGTGGAAATGTGGTCTCAGGCCTTTCTCTTGGGCAACGTGGCTTTTTCGACACAATTCTGCCCGCTCGTACCGTTTTGGTTGCGGCGCCCGAGCAACAGCGGAGGCACGCCCTCGCCTTGGTGCTGTTTATGATAGTGTCGGCAATACTTTCGCGTTTTGGTTTAGTTTTTCGGCAGAATTGACCCAAAACGCGTGAGGCTGCATAGTGACGCTGCCGTCGATGTCACCTATGCGCGAAGGGTGCGAGCCGGACTGTGTGGCATGGCATATGGTGTGCACTTTGCAACGGCCGAAGTACGGGCGGAGTCACTTCGAAGAATAGGAACCCACAATGATTGAGAATAAGAAGAAGCCCAATCCGATCGACATCCATGTCGGAAGTCGGATCAGGCTCCGCCGGACAATGCTCGGAATGAGTCAGGAAAAGCTGGGGGAGGCCCTTGGCATTACCTTCCAGCAGATCCAGAAATACGAAAAGGGTACGAACCGCGTCGGTGCAAGTCGCCTTCAGAACATCTCCGCTATTCTCAATGTCCCGGTTTCCTTCTTTTTCGAAGACGCGCCGGGCGATGCCGGGGCTGGCAGCGGCGCCTCCGGGATGGCAGAGGCGTCCAGCTCGAATTATGTGGTCGATTTTCTCTCGTCGTCGGAAGGTCTTCAGTTGAACCGGGCTTTCGTCAAGATCGGCGACCCCAAGGTTCGCCGCAAAATTGTCGATCTCGTCAAGGCGCTCGCAGCGGATGCCGAGGTCGAGTAGATCGCACACATCTTTACTGAAAGGAGCGGCTTACGAGCCGCTTTTTTTATGTCGCGAACGGGGTCTTCAACTCCGGTTTCTTTCCCGCTACTGGCCCGACATCGAAACTTCAGCTGCATTTGTTGATATAAAGATATATTTATGTCCTTGTGCGCTTGTTTTTTACAGGCATACTTACTACACCGTCGAAGCCTGTTTTCACTGAGGGGACGTCCCGCATGCGTGCTAACTATCTGTTTACATCCGAATCCGTGGCCGAAGGGCATCCCGACAAGGTATGCGACCGGATCTCGGACGAGATCGTCGATCTGGTCTACCGCGAGGCTGCAAAGACGGGTGTCGATCCCTGGGGCGTGCGCATCGCCTGCGAAACGCTTGCGACCACCAATCGGGTCGTGATCGCCGGCGAGGTTCGCCTGCCGCCAAGCCTCATGAAAAAGGACAAGAACGGCAAGGACGTCATCAATCCGGCCAAGTTCAAGACGGCCGCCCGCAAGGCCATCCGCGAAATCGGCTATGAGCAGGAAGGCTTTCACTGGAAGACCGCCAAGATCGACGTGCTGCTCCATTCGCAGTCGGCCGATATCGCGCAAGGCGTCGACAGCGCCGCCGACAAGCAGGGCGACGAAGGTGCCGGCGACCAGGGCATCATGTTCGGCTACGCCTGCCGCGAAACCGCAGACCTGATGCCGGCTCCGATCTATTATTCCCATCGCATCCTGCACCTGCTGGCGGCTGCCCGCAAAAAGGGCGAAGGCGATGCCGGCAAGCTCGGCCCGGATGCCAAGAGCCAGATCACGGTGCGGTACGTCGACGGTCAGCCGAAGGAGGTCGCCTCCATCGTGTTGTCGACCCAGCATCTCGACGAGACCTGGGACTCGGCCAAGGTACGCGACGTCGTCGAGCCCTTCATCCGCGAAGCACTGCACGACATTGAGATCGCTTCGGACTGCAACTGGTACATCAACCCGACCGGCAAGTTCGTCATCGGCGGACCGGACGGCGACGCAGGCTTGACGGGCCGCAAGATCATCGTCGACACCTATGGCGGTGCTGCGCCGCACGGCGGCGGCGCCTTTTCCGGCAAGGACACGACCAAGGTCGATCGCTCGGCGGCTTACGTCGCCCGCTATCTCGCCAAGAACGTGGTCGCGGCCGGTCTTTCGGACCGTTGCACGATCCAGCTCTCCTACGCCATCGGCGTTGCGCAGCCGCTCTCGATCTATGTCGATCTGCACGGCACCGGCAAGATCAGCGAGGACGAGGTTGAGGCGGCAATCCGCAAGACGATCGACCTGTCGCCGTCCGGCATCCGTCGGCATCTCGACCTGAACAAGCCGATCTACGCCAAAACGTCGTCCTACGGCCATTTCGGTCGCAAGGCGGGTCGCGACGGGTCCTTTTCCTGGGAGCGGCTCGATCTCGTGAAGCCGCTGAAGGATGCGCTGAAAGCCGCCTGAGGCGTTTCGGTCCGCCGGATTTTGTGACAAGAGAACGGATGCCTCACCGGCATCCGTTTTGTTTTGGAGACGTCAGCGCATGACAGACAAGCGCCCCGCCGGGTCCCCGACCCGGGCCACAGAGGCCTTTTTTGGCCGTCGCAAGGGAAAGCCGCTGCGGGCGAGCCAGGCGGCGCATCTCGAGAATGACCTGCCGACCTTGCGTCTAGATCTCGGCGCCGCAGCGCCGAACGATCTCCGGAGCCTCTTCCCGGACGAGGTGAAGCGGATACGGGTGGAGATCGGGTTTGGTGGCGGGGAGCATCTGATTCATCGCGCCGTCGAGCAACCCATGACCGGCTTCATCGGCGTGGAGCCCTTCGTCAATTCCATGGCGAAACTCGTCGGACGGATTGATGAGGTCGGTGCGCGCAACATCCGGCTGTATGACGACGATGCAACGCAGGTTCTCGACTGGCTGCCGGCGGAAAGCATCGACCAGATCGATCTGCTCTATCCCGATCCCTGGCCAAAGCGGAAGCACTGGAAACGCCGGTTCGTGTCCTCGGTCAATCTCGACCGCTTTGCCCGCGTGCTCAAGCCGGGCGGACTCTTCTGCTTTGCATCCGACATCGACAGCTACGTCAACTGGACGCTGCTCCATTGCCGCGACCACGCTGCCTTCGACTGGCCCGCCCGCAATGCCAGCGACTGGCTGACGCCTTACGAGACATGGCCAAGCACGCGGTACGAGGCAAAGGCGCGTCGCGAGGGGCGCAGCTCCGCCTACCTCACCTTTGTCCGGACCGGGGCTTGAGCGAGACCGGTCAGGGATAGCTCAGGCGACAGGCTTCAGGTTCGGTTTTCGGCCGAAGGGTAAAAGGCCCAATACAAGGGCGCAGCCGGCAACGATGATGACAGCGCCGAGCATCTGCATGGGCGCGATGGGCTCGTTGAGGGCTAGTGCGCCAACGAGGACGGCGACCACGGTGACGGCAAATTCGACACTGATGGCGCGCGTCGCGCCGATCGAGGCGACCAGTCGGAAGTAGGTGACATAGGTCAGGGCGCTCATCCCGCTGCCCAGCACGACGAGGGCACCAAGATCCGTCCACGAGAGCAGGGCCGGTACGGGCACCGCGAGCAGCAGAGGCAGGGTCATCAGTCCGCCGGAGAGGAACGCGCCAATCGTCACCTCGAGCGATCCGATGCCTTGCAGGTGGCGGCTCGCATAATTGCTGCCGAAGGCGGCGCAGAAGGCGCTGAACAGCGAGGCGGTACATCCGAGCAGAAAATCGGGCGTGATCGGCACGGCGGGAAAGCCGACCAGAAGCACGATGCCGAACGTGCCGCTGACGAGACCGAGCAGCCCTTGCGTCCGCATCGGCTCCAGCTTCCAGAGATGCGCGATGACCATGGAAAAAAGAGGGATCGCGGCCACCAGAATGGCAGCCATCGCCGTTCCGATGCGCGGCGTCGCGTAGGAAAGCCCGATCAGCTGTCCGGCAACCGTGGTGGCGCCAACGATGATGAAGGGCCATCGCCGTGGGCCGAAGCAAAGCATCCGGCGACGAAGAGCGGCAAACAGAAGAAGGGTGCCGCCCGCGACGAAGCTTCGCAACGTGACAGCGCCGACCCAGCCGAACGCATGGACCACATGCAGAAGCACGAGGAACGAGAGGCCCCAGGCAAAGGCGAGAAAGAGATAGGCAGCAAGATCCCGCGGTTTCATGAACCCCCGGTTATCCCAAGGGCAGCACGACGGCAAAGACTTTTCCGGTGGAGGATGTCAGGACGCCGCATTGGCCTGTGGTCGGTGCAGCGGCGTCGTGGGCCGGATGGGTCAGGGGCAATGCGCGATCTGCTCGCTGTCGACCCACCGGCCTTCGATTAGTGCAGTGTTACCGTCTTCAGGTCGTCTTCCGCCGCCTTGAAAAACGTGCTGGACCGGTTATCGGTGAGAAGAATGGGCGTGCCGTCGGCGCCGAACAGCGCCCAGAGATCGAGACCGGGTTCCATGCTGGGAGCTTCTGGAAAGCAGCGCGAGACCTCATCAGAGCGCATTTTCCGGATGTAACCGACTTCACCTGCACCGAGATGTGCCAGGTCGGTTTTCGACAAATGGCTGCTGATGTGTTTCAATCCCATGAACTCTCTCCTCGTTGTCGCACGAGCCTTCCCTTGGGAAGGACCACGCGACATAAGATTATGTTTTCACGCGAGGATTGGCGAAATTCGCAACCAGGGTCGCCAGCCTTGCAGCCGGCCAAGTCACCCTTGCCGGTGCGCTCACTCTGGGACCAAAATGTTAATTTTCTTTACCATGCGGACAGGTTCTGGACGAATGAGATCGACGGAAAGCAATCCGTGGCGCAATTCCGCCTTCATGACCTCCATGCCCTCGGCAAGCACGAACATGCGCTGAAACTGGCGCGCGGCGATGCCGCGATGGAGATAGTCACGCTCCTGCGTTTCTGTCTGGCGGCCACGGATCACCAGCTGGCTTTCCTCGATCGTTACATCCAGGTCGTCTTCCGCAAAACCGGCGACGGCAAGCGTGATCCGGAGGCGCTCGGGTTCATCCGGTCCGGAACTGCGCACGCGTTCGATGTTGTAGGGAGGATAGCCGTCATTGCCCCTGGCGACGCGTTCGAGCGTCTTTTCCATGGCGTCGAAGCCCAGCATCAGCGGACTCGTAAAAGGCGTCAGGCGGCTCATATCTCGTCCTTGCAAACCTCAAGCGACCGATACGCGAACCCGAGGTCGGCGTTCGCGCTCGACATATGGGGTGCCTACGGATCGCGCGCAAGCGGCCTGCGCCTTTCCTCCTGCAAAACACGCATCTCCCGTGGCCAACGGGAAAGCATGCGCACAGCGCTTACGGGGCGGAGGGAATCGTTCTATGCAGGACGGCAAAAGACAGAAGGATAGGAGTTCGCCGTGGCCGCACCCGCCAAGATCATCATCGATACGGATCCCGGACAGGACGACGCCGCCGCGATCATGCTGGCGCTCGCAAGCCCCGACGAACTCGATGTCGTGGGGATCACCACCGTTGCTGGCAACGTGCCGCTGAGCCTGACGTCCCGCAATGCGCGGATCATCTGCGAATTGTCGGGCCGGCCCGACGTGAAGGTCTACGCCGGTGCCGAAAGACCGCTCGTGCGCGCGCTTGTCACGGCCGAGCACGTGCACGGCTCCACCGGGCTCGACGGAACAGTGCTTGCCGAGCCGACCATGCCACTTCAGGACATGCACGCTGTCGACTTCATCGTCGAGACCCTGCGTGCCGAGCCGGCGGGCACTGTCACGCTTTGCACGCTGGGAGCCCTCACGAACATTGCGCTCGCGCTGCAGAAGGCGCCGGATATCGCGGGGAAGGTGAAAGAGCTTGTGATGATGGGCGGCGGCTTCTTCGAGGGCGGCAACATCACGCCGGCCGCCGAGTTCAACATCTATGTCGATCCCGAGGCTGCGGGAGTGGTCTTCAAGTCGGGCATGCCGATCGTCATGATGCCGCTCGATGTGACGCACAAGGTTCTAACCTTGAAAGCGCGCGTCGACCGGATCCGCGCCATCGGGCGTCCCGCTGCGGTCGCAATGGCGGAAATGCTCGATTTCTTCGAGCGTTTCGATATCGAGAAATACGGCAGCGACGGTGGTCCGCTGCATGACCCGACGGTGATTGCCTACCTTCTCCACCCGGAGCTTTTCTCCGGCAGAGAGTGCAACGTGGAGATCGAGACGGAATCCGCCCTGACGGCCGGAATGACGGTGGTCGACTGGTGGCAGGTCACGGGCCGCCCCCACACCGCCAAGGTCATGAAGGATGTCGATGCGGACGGCTTCTTCGATCTCCTGACGGAACGCCTCGCCCGTCTCTGACCGGCGTGCCCCAACGCCAAAGCCGCGCGCCTTTTCGGGACGCGCGGCTTTGTGGTCTGTTCTCTGATGATCCCGACCGGACGGTGTCAGCGCCACCAGGACCGGGGCTCGGGCTCGCTGGACGACCCCAGGATATAGCCGACAGCAACGCCGATCGCCGTGGCAAGCACCACGACGCTCGCAATGCCAGTCGGGTGTTCGCGCGCGACGTCCGCCACAGCGCGACCTTCGGCCTTCACTTGGGAAACGGCCTTCTTCGCGTAGGGAGCGGCGGCCTCATAGGCTTCGGAGGCCTTGTCGAGCGTGTCGCTATAGGCACGCGCGCTCTGCGACGAGACGATCTTCGTCAGACGTGCGACTTCGTCGCGCAGCGCGCGGACATCTTCATTCGAGGAATTCAAAGACATTTCGGGTTCTCCTTGTCGATCATCGGCTAAACTCCGACCGACAAGAATTGGTTCCGGTGCCGGCGGCGGGCCCGCACCCGTGGAAACCCGCAATTCTGTCACGGACCTCAGAGCGCAGCGTCGACCATGCTTGCCAACGGGATGGCCGGCTGAGCGCCCGGCTTCAGACAGGCAAGGGAGCCCGCAACAGCCGCACGTCGCAAGGCCTTCTCGAACGACAGCCCGGCATCCAGTCCGGCGGCCAGATAGCCGCAGAACGTATCGCCTGCGCCCACCGTGTCGATCGGCTCGATCACGAGGCCTGCAGCCGTGTACATCTCGCCTTCATGCATGGCGATCACGCCGTCCGCGCCAAGGGTCACGATGACCGTCTGACCCGTTTCGGCGCTCAGCGCCTGGATGGCAGACTGGCGTTCCTCCGGCGAAAGCCGGTCCCGTCCGGCGAGACGTTCGAATTCGGTTTCGTTGGCCACCACGATGTCGGCCATGCGTCCGAGCGCCGCGGCATGCTCGGTCAGAGGCGCAATGTTGATGATCGAGCGCACGCCGCGCTCGCGGGCGGCAAGAAGTGCGCCTTCGACCGCCGCTGCCGGGACTTCCAGTTGCAAGACAAGGGTGTCCTGCGGCGTCATCGTCTCGATGGCGGCCAGCGCATCCGCCTCGTTGACCGTCTCGTTCGCGCTGGAGACGACGACAATCACGTTCTCGCCGTCCCCGCCGACCAGAATGTGGGCGGTGCCCGTCGGTTCGCTCGCGGTCTTTACCAGCGACAGATCGGTGCCTGCCTCCTTCATCAGGCCGAGCGCGGATTCGGCAAAGGAGTCCCAACCGACGGCGCCGGCCATGCGAACGCTGGCGCCGGCGCGTGTTGCGGCCAGTGCCTGGTTTGCCCCCTTGCCGCCGGCGGCTGTCGTGAAGCTGTTGCCCGTCACCGTTTCACCCGGTTTCGGCAAGCGTGCCGTGGTGGCGATAAGGTCCATGTTGATGGAGCCGAAGACGGTGATCATGCAGTGCCTCCCGAATACGCCGCATCCGGCGGCGTGTGTAAGCCGGACACTGCCCGACGGCCTCAGTCTTCGTCAACCACTCTGAGCTTCAGCGACCCGGCGCGGCTGCCGGGGGCTGGCGTCGATGGCGAAGCGCCACCTTCGGCCTGCTCGGACGCTGCGCTCCGATTCTCCTGAAGTTCCAGGGCTTCGATCTTCGCGCCCCGGCGCTTCAGCTTGTCGGAGGAGATCAGGATATCGTCGACATCCTTCTGTGTGGTGGTGAAATGGCCGTGCAGCTTGCGGACCCGCTCGTCGAGACGCCCCAGATCCTCCATCAGCCGCACCACCTCCGCCTGGATCAGATGGGCCTGTTCACGCATGCGGTGGTCGCGCAGTATCGCTTGGATGACCTGGATGGACAGCAGAAGCAGAGACGGCGAAACGATGACGACGCGCGATCGATGCGCTTTCTGGACGATGCTCTCGAAATGCTCGTGGATGTCGGCAAAGATCGACTCGGACGGGACGAACAGGAAGGCCGTCTCCTGCGTCTCGCCCGGGATCAGGTATTTCCCGGCGATGTCCTTGATATGCACCTCAAGGTCACGGCGGAAAAGCAGCGACGCCTGCCGCTTGAGGTCGGGCGACTGTGCGGCCCGCATGGCGTTCCAGGCCTCCAAAGGAAACTTCGCGTCGATTGCCAGGCCGGGCTGGCCGTTCGGCATATGGATGATGCAGTCGGGTCGGGACGCGTTGGATAGCGTCGCCTGAAACGCGTAGGCTCCCTGCGGCAACCCATCGGCAATGATCGTTTCCATGCGCCCCTGTCCGAAGGCGCCGCGGGTCTGCTTGTTGGCGAGGATCTGCTGCAGTCCGGCCATGTCCTTGGCCAGCGACTGAATGTTCGTCTGCGCCGTGTCGATCACGGCCAGCCGTTCCTGAAGCGTGCGCAGGTTCTCGTGCGTCTGGCGTGTCTGCTCGGTGATCGAGGCGCCGATCCGTTGCGTCATGCCGTCGATACGCTGATTGATCGACTGGTTCAGTTCGTACTGCCGCGTGCCGAAGATGTCGGCGATGGCGGCGATTCGCCCCTGCATTTCGGTTTGCGCCTGAATGAGCGCCGCCATCTGCGCCTGCGCCGTCTCCGACGTCCGGGCAGCGCGCCGGCGAAGACCGGCGACGATCGCAAGACAGACGACGGCCGCCAGGCCGACGAAGAGCCAGGCGATGATGGTCGGAGAGAGGCCTGTTGCAGACAAGACGGCCAGCAGCGTATCCAGCAGATAGGAGGAGGTCATGGCCGGACCCTAGCAAAATTCACGGCAAAGACCAGATCAAATCATGAACATCTCCGCCGTCGGTGGTGGTTTCTGCGCGAAAATGCCGGTAAATCGCGCTGCGACGAATTCCATACCCCGAAAAGATCGGCTATCACGACGCGATGACGATCAAGCCTCTTATCATCCTTCCCGATCCCCTGCTCCGCCAGGTATCCGCGCCCATCGAGCGGATCGACGACGATGTTCGACGCATGGCCGACGACATGCTGGAAACCATGTACGACGCCCCCGGCATCGGGCTTGCGGCGATCCAGGTCGGCCTTCCCCGCCGCATGCTGGTGATCGACATCGCCAAGGAGGGCGAAGAGAAGGCACCCCAGGTCTTCATCAACCCGGAGATCCTGACATCGTCGGACGAGCGGTCGGTCTACGAGGAAGGTTGCCTGTCGATTCCCGACTATTACGCCGAGGTCGAGCGTCCGGCCGGCATTACGCTGCGATATCTCGATCGCGACGGTCATCCGCAGGAAATCGCGGCCGATGGCCTTCTCGCCACTTGTCTGCAGCATGAGATCGACCACTTGAACGGTGTGTTGTTCATCGATCATATCTCCAAGCTGAAACGCGAGATGGTGGTGCGCAAGTTTACCAAGGCCGCCAAGACCCGCGGTTCGAAAACCATCTGATCGACGCGGGCCGCCGTCAGCCGCGGGCCCGACCGCGCTCTCGAGGGAGGCCATCATGTCGCTGCGCATCATCTTTATGGGAACGCCGGACTTTTCCGTGCCGACGCTCGCCGCGCTCGCGCAGGCCGGGCACAAGATTGCCGCCGTCTACACGCAACCGCCGCGTCCCGGTGGACGGCGCGGGCTCGACCTGCAGAAGTCTCCCGTGCATCAGGCCGCAGAACTGCTCGGCATCGAGGTCCGCACGCCACTCAACTTCAAGGCCGAGGAAGATCGGCAGGCATTTCGCGCACTCGATGCCGATGTCGCCGTGGTGGTTGCTTATGGCCTACTTCTGCCGGAAGCCATCCTGTCGGGCACGCGGCTCGGCTGCTACAATGGCCACGCCTCTCTCCTGCCGCGCTGGCGCGGTGCGGCACCCATCCAGCGCGCGATCATGGCGGGCGACCGTGAAACCGGCATGATGGTGATGAAGATGGAGAAGGGCCTGGATACCGGCCCCGTCGCCCTTACCAGTCTCGTCACCATCGGCCCGGATATGACGGCAGGCGACCTGCACAACACACTCATGGTGCGCGGCGCAGCGCTGATGCGCGACGCGATGGAGAAGCTGGAAGCGGACGAACTGCCGCTGACCCCGCAGCGCGACGAGGGCGTTCTCTACGCGGCAAAGATCGCCAAGGGCGAAACACACATCGATTTCACCAAGCCGGCGCAGGAGGTTCATGACCACATTCGCGGCCTGTCGCCCTTTCCGGGCGCGTGGTTCGAGCTCGACGTCGCCGGCAAGCGCGAACGCGTCAAGGTTCTCGCGTCCACGGTGGAGACGGCGCGCGGCGAGACGGGGACGGCCGTTTTCGACGACCTGACGATCGCCTGCGGGGACGGCTCGATCCGTCTGACGCGGTTGCAGAAGGCCGGCGGCAAGGTCTTGCCCGCCGACGAATTCCGGCGCGGCACGCCGATCCCCGCCGGCACGAGGCTTCTCTGAATGCCTCGCTTTCGACTGCTTGTTGAATATGACGGGTCGTCCTACGTCGGCTGGCAACGTCAGGACAACGGGCGCTCCGTTCAGGGTGCCATCGAAGGCGCGGTCCTGCGGCTGACGCGCGAGACCGTTGCGGTCCGCGGGGCGGGCAGAACGGATTCAGGGGTCCACGCCCGGGGGCAGGTGGCCCATGTCGACCTTTCCCGCGACTGGCCGCCGGAAACGCTGCGTAATGCCCTGAACGCCCATCTCGGCCAGCATGGCGAGCGGGTCGCGATCCTCGATGCGCAAGCCGTGCCGGACACGTTCGACGCGCGCTTCTCGGCCCTTCGCCGCCATTATCTCTACCGCATCATCTGCCGACATTCGCCTTTGGCACTCGAGGCGAAGCGTGCCTGGTGGGTGGTGAAGCCGCTTGATGCCGGCCTCATGCATGCAGCCGCCCAGACCCTTGTCGGCCGGCACGATTTCACCACCTTCCGCTCCGTCCACTGCCAGGCCAACAGCCCCGTGCGCACGCTCGACCGTCTCGACGTGACGCAGGACGGCGTCGTGATCGAGATCCGCGCGACGGCTCAGAGCTTCCTGCACAACCAGATCCGCTCGCTGGCGGGCACCCTGAAGATGGTGGGCGAGGGCAAGTGGCCGGTCGAGGGGGTGCGTGCGGCGCTCGACGCGCGCGATCGCAAGGCCTGCGGGCCCGTTGCCCCGCCGGACGGGCTCTACTTCATGCAGGTGGACTACTGACCGGTCGCGTGGCGGCGGCTTAAATCGGCAGGAGACCGAAGCTGCGCTGCATCGCCTCGCCGATCATCAGCGAGGGTAGAATGAAGAGCGCCGACAGCGTGGCGGCGAGCAACGTCTGGTCGCCGCCCGTGATCACCTTGAGCACCCTGAAGATCGCGATAATGATCGCGACGAGCGCCATGAGGGAAAGCATGCCCGTCAACCCGTCGCTGTCGGGGATGACCAGCCGTATGGCGGCGGGGACGGCCATGCCGTAGAAAGTCGGGATCGACAGCCAGTTGGTGACGACGATGATGGCGCCCAAGGCCTGTCCGTAGCCAAGCGGTCGGGCAAGAACCACGATCAGCAGGATCGGCAGGATCCACGTTGCGACATCGACGATGAAGAGCTTGGCGATGAAGGCGAGACCTGCGGTCGTCCCCTCGGGCATATTGATCAGGTAGAACATCCGCCACGCCGACCAGCTGACAGCCATCGCTGGCAGGCACCACAGGATGGCTGCAAAGGAACGCCAGACGCCGGCGGCGCTGAGATCCAGCCAGTCGAAGCCCTCAGGCTTGCCGAGCACCAGCATCCAGACGCCCTTGAGATAGATGCCGATGTCCTCAAGCTGCGGCATCGTTGAACCAGCGCTCGAGAAAGGCAAGATAGATGCGGGTCAGGGTCTCCAGATCCGCAACCGAAACCCGCTCGTCCACCATGTGCATAGTCTGGCCGACCAGGCCGAATTCCACCACCGGGCAATGATCCTTGATGAAGCGCGCATCCGATGTGCCGCCCGTCGTCGAAAGCGCCGGCTGCCGGCCCGTGACCGCCTCGACGGCCGACGAAAGCGACGAAATGAGCTGGTTGCTGCGCGTGAGGAAAACGTGGCTGGGCCGCTCGCTCCACGTGAGATCGTAGCGGACGGGATCGCGGCCCGGACGCAACGGGCCATGCGCGGCCGCCCGATCGAGCCGCGTGATGATCTCGCCCTTCAGGCTGTCAGCGTCCCACGTGTCGTTGAAGCGGATGTTGAAGCGGAATGTCGCGCGTGCCGGGATCACGTTGACGGCGGGATTGCCGACGTCGAGGCTTGTGACCTCGAGATTCGATGGCTGGAAGTTCTCGGTGCCCGCGTCGAAAGGGGGGTCCATGAGAGCTGCCGCAAGCTGCAGCGCACCCCGCACAGGGCTGTCTGCGAGATGGGGGTAGGCGGCATGACCCTGAACGCCATGCACGGTGACCGTGCCCGACAGGGATCCGCGCCGGCCGATCTTGATCATGTCCCCAAGCTGGTCGGGATTGGTCGGTTCGCCCACGATGCAAGCATCCCAGCGTTCACCACGGGCCGTCGCCCAATCGAGCAGCTTTGTCGTGCCGTTGATGGCCGGGCCTTCCTCGTCGCCCGTGATCAGCAGCGAAATCGCGCCGTTCGGTGTCCCATGCTGGCCGACAAAACGGGCGACGGCGGCGATGAAGCAGGCAATGCCGCCTTTCATGTCCACCGCGCCGCGACCATACAGCATGCCGTCGTCGATAACCGCGGCGAAGGGAGCGTGCGTCCAGGCCGCTTCGTCACCGATCGGAACGACATCCGTATGGCCGGCAAAGAGCAGGTGCCGTCCCTCGGATGACGCGTCTGCGCCCCCGAGGCGTGCGTAGAGATTTTCTATATCGGGTGTTCCCGCTTCCTGGGCGAGCACGCGGTCGACGGCAAAGCCGAGGGGTGCCAGCATCTCCTCGAGTACGCCGAGCGCCCCGCCCTCGGCCGGGGTGACCGAAGGGCAGCGGATCAGCGCCGCAAGATTGGCAACGGGATCGTGAGATGGGGGAAGGGCGGAAGGGTCGAGGGAGGTCGGATCGGCAAGGGACATGAAGACAGCCTGTTGATTCCGGAAAGATGTAGCCGATCGCTCCACCGCTGTCACGGCGGTTCGCGACAGGGACGCGGATTGCAATTCGGGTGAATATAGGGTAACCCCCTATGCTATGTCGCACCTGTCGAAGAGCAAGACCAAACTGATCGCCCGCGTCCGGCGCCTGAAGGGGCAGCTGGAGGCAATCGAACGTGCGCTGGAAGCGGAAGAGCCCTGTGGTGTCGTGCTCAACCAGGTGGCTTCCGTTCGCGGCGCCATGAGCGGACTGACGGCCGAGCTGATCGAGGATCATATCCGCAACCATGTGAGCGATCCGGACCAGGATGACGATCCGGAGCGCGCCCGCGCCGCGGCAGAGCTGATCGACGTGATGAGGATCTACCTGAAATGACCGAAAGCCGTCTGTCGAATCCCCATCACCACGTCTTTCTCGGGCAGGACCACGAACGCAACGAACGCCGGACCTGGATCGTCATCGGACTGACGGCCGGGATGATGGTCGCCGAGATCGTCGCCGGGACCGCCTTCGGCTCCATGGCGCTGGTGGCCGATGGCTGGCATATGTCGACCCACGCCGCTGCCATGCTCATCACGGCTCTTGCCTATGTCTACGCCCGCCGGAACGCGCGGAACCCGCGCTTCACCTTCGGCACCGGTAAGTTCGGAGACCTCGCCGGCTTTGCCAGCGCCATCGTTCTCGCGCTGGTTGCCATGTTCATTGCCTGGGAAAGCATGCTGCGGCTGTGGTCCCCGGTTGATATCGATTTCCGTCAGGCCATTGCGGTGGCTGTCCTCGGCCTTCTCGTCAATCTGCTGTGCGCCTGGCTGCTCGGCGGGCACCATCACGGGCACGGACACGACCATCGGCACGGGCACGACCATGGGCACGGACACGACCATGGACATGAGCACGATCATGAACATGAACATCCGCATGGCGGACACCCGCACGATCATGCGCAGCAGCATCATGATGCCCGGCGCCATACGGACAACAATCTCCGCGGCGCTTATCTGCACGTGCTTGCCGATGCCCTGACGTCGGTTCTGGCGATCGCTGCGCTCGTTCTCGGCAGCCTCTATGGTTGGCTCTGGCTCGATCCCGCCATCGGCATCATCGGCGCGCTCGTCATCGCCCGCTGGTCCTTTGGTCTCCTGCGCGACAGCGGGTCTGTGCTGCTCGACTACGTACCTGCGGGAGAGCGTCTCCCCGACGATATCCGGAGTGCCATCGAGGGTGGCGACGTGAGAATTACGGATCTGCACGTCTGGCAGCTCGGACCCGGCCATCACGGCGCGATCGTCGCCCTGAAGGCAACAAGGCCGATGCCATCATCCTTCTATCGCGCCAAGCTCGCACATCTTGCCGAGCTGTCGCACGTTACGATCGAGGTCGAGCCGACAGAAACCCAGGCGGCGTGAGCGGCTGTCCGGCATTGCTGGACCTCTGACGGCTTTGCGCTAGCTTATGGGCCGAATCGCACGGTTCAACGACGGACGCGATTCGACAGATAGGATGGAGCAGACCATGCGCTACAATCAGCTTGGCAATACCGGCCTCTTCGTTTCCGAGCTTTGCCTGGGAACGATGACCTTCGGCTCGGCGGACGATCCGCGCTGGGGTCCGATCGCGGACGTCGACCAGGATGCCGCCGATCGCATCGTCGAGCGCTCGCTGGCCGCCGGCATCAATTTCATCGATACGGCCGACGTCTATTCCTTTGGCCAGTCGGAGCGGCTGCTGGGTCAGGCGCTGAAGAACAATGCGGTTGCGCGCAAGGATGTCATCATCGCCACCAAGGTCTATGGCGTGATGAGCGGCAAGCCCAATGATCGCGGTGCGTCACGGGGCCATATCATGGACTCGGTGGAGGCGAGCCTTGAGCGTCTGCAGACCGACCATATCGACCTTTACCAGATTCATGCCACCGATCCCGTCACGCCCATCGACGAAACCCTGCGCGCATTCGACGATCTCGTTTCTCGCGGGCTTGTCCGGTACATCGGGGTGTCGAACTGGCAGGCGTGGCGGATCGCCAAGGCGCTTGGCATCTCCGAGCGCAAGGGCTATGCACGCTTCGACAGCCTGCAGGCCTATTACTCGATCGCAGGTCGCGACCTGGAACGCGAACTCGCTCCCTTGCTCCTGGAGGAGAAGATGGGCCTGATGGTCTGGTCGCCGCTCGCCGGCGGGCTGCTTTCGGGAAAATATGGCCCGGGTGCGCCTGGTAACGGCGACGGCCGCCGCGCGACCTTCGACTTTCCGCCCGTGGACAAGGACCGCGCCTGGGCCTGCGTCGCCGCCATGCGCGACGTTGGCGAGAAGCATGGGATCAGCGTTGCCGAGGTTGCGCTTGCCTATATCCTGGCCAAGCCCTTTGTCAGCACCGTCATCATCGGTGCCAAGAGGATCGAGCAGCTGGAACAGAACCTGAAGGCCACCGACGTCCGGCTTGACGCGGGTGATCTCGAAAAGCTCGATGCGGTCAGTGCGCTGGCACCGGAGTATCCGGGCTGGATGCTGGAGCGGCAGGCCACGAACCGGCGTCCTGATCCCTTCAAGCGTTAGATATCACGACAGCGACGGGGCCTCGCAGGCGTTCTGCGCCCCGTCGCGCCCATTGCTTGCGGGATTGCGAAAGGCTACTTTCGCGATCCGTCAAACCCTTTG
The DNA here is from genome assembly GCF_001424065.1 of Rhizobium sp. Leaf384. Taxonomy (GTDB): domain Bacteria; phylum Pseudomonadota; class Alphaproteobacteria; order Rhizobiales; family Rhizobiaceae; genus Ferranicluibacter. Next base: position 1,394,713 of record NZ_LMQE01000001.1, on the reverse strand, counting down.
TTCCGAGAGTGTACCGTTGCCCGATCTGGCCGCCGAATCCGTCGAACTGGTCTCCAAGATCGATGCCGTCCCGAAAGTTCTCGATGTCGTCTGTCGCGTAACGGGGATGGGCTTTGCCGCTGTCGCCCGTGTCACGGAAGACCGGTGGATTGCCTGCGATGTTCTCGACAAGATCGACTTCGGTCTTTCTCCTGGCAAGGAACTGGCCATCGAGACGACCATCTGCAACGAGATTCGCGATCACCGCAAGGTGGTCATCATCGAGCACGTTGCCGAGGATCCGGACTTCGCCCATCACCACACGCCGGCGCAATATGGCTTTCAAAGCTATATTTCGGCGCCGATCCTTCTCTCGGATGGCTCCTTCTTCGGGACACTCTGCGCAATCGATCCGGCGCCGAACAAGCTGAACACGCCTGAGATCGTCGACATGTTCCGGCTGTTCGCCGAACTGATCGCCTTCCACGTCGATGCCCGCCGCAAGATGGAGCAGGACCGCCAGGCCAACGAGCTGCGCGAGCAGTTCATTGCCGTTCTCGGCCATGATTTGCGCAATCCCCTGGCCTCGATCGATGCGGGCACGCGCATGCTTGCCCGAACGGAGCTCAGCGACAAATCCAAGACGGTGGTCGATCTCATGCGTGCCAGCGTCGTGCGCATGTCAGGCCTCATCGACAATGTTCTGGATTTTGCACGCGGACGCCTGGGTGGCGGGCTTGCCGTGGAGCAGGCCGAGCGCGTACCGCTACGCCCGGTTCTGGAGCATGTCGTTGCCGAGCTCAGCATCGCCAATCCGGGCCGGCCGATTGAAACGGATTTCAGCGATTGCCTCGTGCGTTGCGATGAAGGCCGGATGGGTCAGCTCGTGTCCAACCTCGTCGCCAATGCTCTGACGCATGGAACTGCCGATCGTCCGATCCGGGTCAGGACCGCGCAAGTCGGGCGCGAGTTCGTCGTCTCCGTCACGAATTCCGGCAAGCCGATCCCGCATGCGGTACAGCGGGACCTGTTCAAGCCATTTGTGCGTGCCACGGTCGAGCACGGCCGCGAGGGTCTGGGGCTCGGGCTCTATATCGCCTCGGAAATCGTCAAGGCCCATAACGGCACGATCGAGGTGACGTCGAGCGCGGCGGAAACCTGCTTCACCTGCCGGATTCCGCTGAGTTAGGCAAAGTTGCTGCCGTGCTGGGCGACGATCAGTCGCGCAGCAGCTCGTTGATTCCGGTCTTCGAACGGGTCTTCTCGTCGACGCGCTTGACGATCACGGCGCAATAGAGGGCCGGGGCCGGCTGGCCGTTGCCCATCAGCTTGTCGGAGGCCAGTGCCCCGGCAACGACGACGGAGTAGGGCGGGACTTCACCATAGGTGATCTCGCCTGTGGCGCGATCGACGATCCGGGTCGACTTGCCGATGAAGACGCCCATGCCGAGGACGGAGCCTTCCCGGATAATGCAACCCTCCACGACTTCCGAGCGGGCGCCGATGAAGCAATTGTCTTCGATGATGGTCGGACCCGCCTGCATGGGCTCGAGAACGCCGCCAATGCCGACGCCTCCCGACAGGTGCACGTGGGCGCCGATCTGCGCGCAGGATCCGACGGTGGCCCAGGTATCGACCATCGTGCCTTCGCCGACATAGGCGCCGAGGTTGACGAAGGACGGCATCAGGATGGCGTTCGGCGCGATGTAGGCCGAGCGGCGCACGACGCAGTTGGGTACGGCGCGGAAACCGGCATTCTCGAATTCGTTTGCACTCCAGCCGTCGAACTTGGAGGGAACCTTGTCCCACCAGGTCGACCCGCCCGGGCCTCCCTTGACGATCTCCATCGGGTTAAGACGGAAGGACAGAAGAACCGCCTTCTTCAGCCACTGGTTGACCGTCCAGTTGCCATCTGCTCCGCGTTCCGCAACACGCACCTTGCCGCTGTCGAGAAGGTTCAGGGCCGATTCCACGGCATCGCGAATCTCGCCTTTCGTGCCGGTCGTCACCGTATCGCGGTTGTCGAAGGCGGTCTCGATCGTGGAGGCGAGAGAGGCAAGATCGTGGGAGGTCATCGCAAATCCTAAAAGCCGGGCTGTATCCAACGCTGTAGAGCATGATGCCCGAGATTTGAAGCGTTTTTCGGTTGCGGTGCGCCGGGAGGCACGGTCTATGTCTCGATCGGACATGATGAGATTCGCCGGTCGCTGCCGCGGCAGGCGTGGGAGACGAGATCCTGATGACACGGATGAAGAAGCGGAATTTGCGGCGCAAGGATGGGGTCTGGGACCCCCTTGCAGACAGCGCCCAGGCGCGCGCCCGCGCGGCAAGCGTCGAAAAGACGCCGCAGTCCCTCTCGCCGTCCTACCGTCTGGCCTATGCCGACGAAGACTTTCTGTGCCGCGAGGAATTGCGGCCGATCCGCCTGCAGCTCGAACTGCTGAAAACGGAGATGATGCTCGCGGAGCGCGGCATCACGTCCACGGTGGTCATGTTCGGTGGTGCGCGTATCCCCGAGCCCGGCAAGGATGCATGGGCAGCCAAGAACGAGACCCAGCGCGCAAACTTGACGGCAGCTTCGGTCTATTACGACGAGGCCCGCAAGTTCGCACGGCTCTGCTCGGAGCATTCGGCCCAATCGGATTTCAAGGAATTCGTCGTCGTCACCGGTGGGGGCCCCGGTGTGATGGAGGCCGGCAATCGCGGGGCGGCCGATGTCGGCGCGCCGTCGATCGGGCTCAACATCGTCCTGCCGCACGAACAGGCGCCGAACCCCTACGTCACGCCGGAGCTCAGCTTCAATTTCCACTATTTTGCAATCCGCAAGATGCACTTCCTTGTGCGTGCCAAGGCCGTGACGGTCTTTCCGGGCGGCTTTGGAACGCTCGATGAATTGTTCGAAACGATGACGCTGATGCAGACCGGTCGCATGGCGCTGGTCCCCCTCATCCTGTTCGGGGAGAAATTCTGGCGCTCGATCGTCGATTTCGATGCGCTTGCCGCATTCGGCACGATTGCGCCTGGCGACGTCGATCTCATCCAGTTCGTCGATACCGCCGACGAGGCTTGGGACATCATTGCCCGCTTCTATGGCAGCGTCGATCCTGCATCCCTGCCGCTCGCCTCCGGCGAACGATAACGCGTCTGCGCGCACACGATCGGACGATGCGCGAAGCAACAAGTTGGACGGGCCCGCGTTCTCCTCTGTCACCAAGAGGAGATCCATCCATGACGAACAAGGCCCTGTCCGATCTCGCCGAAAAGATGCGCGACATCGATATCTGCATGCTCTCGACCCATACGGACGGCGGTGCAATCGCCGGTCGTCCGATGAGCAACAATCGTGAAGTCGAGTACGACGGCACGTCGTTCTATTTCACGCTGGAAGACACGCGCACGGTCGACGATATCAAGGCCGATCCCAAAGTCGCTCTGGCCTTTCAGGGCGCCAAGGCGTTTCTGGTCGCCGTCGAAGGCAAAGCCGATCTGATCCGGGACAAGGAAGCGTTCAAGGAGCACTGGTCTGCGGATATCGACAAGTGGTTTGCCGACGGCATCGATACCAAGGGTCTGGTGCTGATCAAGGTCGTTGCCGAACGGGCCCATTATTGGGATGGCGAAGACGAAGGCGAAGTCACGCTGTAAACCTGATCGAGCAGGCGAGCCACGAATGAAAAATGCCCCGTCGCCGGGGCATTTCCATTTCTCGGATGCGGATTTTTTAGGTCCGTGCCGAACCGGATCAGATCTTGCGGGTCAAGTCGGCTGCGTCGATAAAGCCATCCGCGTTCGTGTCCCGCATCTTGAAGCGCTTGTCCGCAGCGACCGTCACCTCGGCAAGCGACAGTGAGCCGTTCTTGTCGGTGTCGGCGCGCTTGAATATCCGCTGGCTCATCGCCGGCAGCATGGCCGGTCGCATCTCCTGCAGCTTGGCGCGCAGTTCCTGACGTTCCGGACCCTTGTCCGCCTTGCGCATCTCGGCGCGGGCCGCCTTGATGGCGTCGCGCTTGGCCTTCACCTCGTCCGGCGTGACCTGCCCGTTCTTGTCTGCATCGAAGGCGGCAAAGACGCGCGATGCGGCGGCATCGGCCTCGGCACGAGAAACCTTGCCATCCTTGTCGGTGTCCAGTCTCTTGATCATCCATTCGGCACGCTGTTCGCGCGTCGGGCCATCATGCTTGGCGGCAAACGATGGTGTCGCAAGGGCAGATGCGGCGATGGCCATGGCGGAGAGGCCGAGGATAAGGGTTTTCTTGGTCATGAGTCGTCCTTGTCTTCTCGCACGCGCCAGCAGCCCGACAGGCGGGATATGGCCACGTGCTGTGTCGGGGAGCGGTGCCGTTTTATGGGGGCGGCTGACCGCAGCGTGTCGTCCCTGAAGACAAGGATAGAGAATACGTTGCCGGGTGCCAGTTAAACTTCGGTAATGAAACCGGACGGCTAGGCCGAAGGCACGAGCTGCTTCAGGAAGCCTGCAAGGTCTTCCGTCACGAAGTCGATATCCGTGTTTCCGTCCTCGCTCTGTTCCCAGGCTTCCGCAAACGCGTATTCGAAGTTCTGCGGGACCAGAAGAACGGTCGTCATGCCCAAGGCCTTCGGCACCGCAAGATTGCGCGGCAGATCCTCGAACATGGCGGCATGTCGGGTATCGACGCGGTTGAGGCTCATGAACTTGTCGTAGGTTGCGCCGGCGGGCTTCGGAACGTAGTCGGCCGCGACGATGTCAAAGATGTCGTCGAAGTGATCGAGGATGCCGAGCGCCCGGGCAGCCATTTCGGCATGCACCACCGTCCCGTTGGTGAAGATGAACTTGCGCCCCGGCAGAGCCTTGATTGCCTCGCCCAGAGCCGGATCGGACGGAATGACATTATAGTCAATCGCGTGGGCCTTCTGCAGGAAGTCGTTCGGGTCGATGCCGTGGTGGACCATCAAGCCCTTCAGTGTCGTGCCGTGATCGCGATAATACTGCTTCTGCAGGATCTTGGCTTCGGCCGGCTCCATCTGGAGCAGATCCGCGACGAAAGCCGTCATATTGCTGTCGATCTGCGAAAACAGATTGACGCGGTGCGGATAGAGCGTGTTGTCCATGTCGAACACCCACTCGGTGACGTGGGCGAAATCGTCGATGGTCGGCAGTCTGTCAATGGAGCGCATGCCCGCCTTATGCCATGCATGGACGGGCCTGCCTACCGTGAAAACGCTCAGCCTTACGGAACGATCAGTGTTCCCGCGCCATGCTCCGTGAAGATCTCGAGCAGTACCGAATGGGCCGTCTTGCCGTTGAGGATGACGACGCCTTGGACGCCGGCCTTGATGGCCTCGATGCACGTCTCGACCTTGGGGATCATACCACCGGAAATCGTGCCATCGGCGATCAGGGCCAGGGCCTCGGACACGGAGAGTTCCTTGATCAGATCCTTGTTCTTGTCGAGCACGCCGGGAACGTCGGTCAGGAACAGGAGACGCGTCGCGTTGAGCGCGCCGGCAATGGCGCCGGCAAAGGTATCGGCATTGATATTGTAGGTCGCGCCGTCGCGGCCGGGCGCAACCGGGGCAATGACGGGGATCATCTCGGAACGCGCCAGGAGGTCGAGCAACGTGCGGTCGACCTCGACCACCTCGCCGACGAAGCCGAGATCGAGAACCCGCTCGATGTTGCTGTCGGGATCGATGATCGTCTTCTTGGCCTTTTCCGCAAAGACCATGTTGCCGTCCTTACCGCAGAGGCCGATCGCCCATTCGCCCGTCTGGTTGATGAGCGCGACGATCTCCTTGTTGATCGATCCGGCAAGCACCATCTCGACGATCTCGACGGTCTTGGCATCGGTGACGCGCAGGCCGCCCTCGAATTTGGATTCGATGCCCATCTTGCTGAGCATGGCGCCGATCTGCGGGCCGCCACCGTGAACGACGATGGGGTTGACGCCGGACTGCTTGAGAAGGGCGATGTCGGCGGCGAAAGCCTTCCCGAGTTCCGGGTCGCCCATGGCATGTCCGCCATATTTCACGACGATCGTCTTGTTCTCATAACGCTGCATGTAGGGCAGGGCCTGGGCAAGAAGACGGGCCTGGATTTCGCTTTCAGATGGGGACATGTCGGAAACCTTCGGGATCGATGCGGATGCTGTTTAGCGCAAGTCTTTTCGCGGGGGAATGATCGGGAGGCAAGATAACGGCATGATGACAGCCGGAAAGTGCAACGCGTCGCGTCGTCACGGGGGCGAACATGAGCCTGTGGCGTAAAAGCCATGGAAAATGCGTCGAACCATGCGTATGATCCCGACGATCATCCGCTTGGCATGGCCGCGGTTCTAGGCGAGCACATTGACATCATGACGACAGAAAATGCGAAGAGTGGCGATTCCCGCCTCGATCAGGTGATTGCCGGCGAATACGTGCTGGGCGTTCTTTCCCCGGAGGATCGCCAGAAGGTCGAGGCGCGCATGACGCTCGATCGCAATTTTGCAGCCATGGTGGATCATTGGCGCAGCAACATGCTGACGGTCGACCAGACGCCGCGGCCGACCCGTCGCGCTCCGCGCCGCGTGTCTCCCTTTGCCGAGCCGCTGGCCGCGCGTCCCCGCCCGCAACGAGAGCGCGTCCCGGTCTTCAACGCGGCCATCTGGAATTCCGCTGCCTTCTGGCGCGGCGTTGCCTGCATTGCGGTCGTTGGGCTCGTGGCAACGGGTGTCTCGCAGACCGGTCTTTTTGCGGCATCGCCGACACGCGGCGTGGCCACGAGCCTCCCCCTCGTCGCAGGCTCCGATCTGGCGCTGACCGCCCGGTACGACAATGACAGCGGTCGCCTACGGCTGGCGCCGGTGGCTGCGGGTGCGAGCACGGCAGGCGTCGCCGACGCGAAGTCCATCCAGATTTGGCTGACGCCCGAAGGCAGCGAACCCGTCTCTCTCGGGGTGGTCAACAGGAACAGCCACGGCGAGATCGTCGTGCCCAAGGCAGCACGGACCCGTCTGCGGGATGGTGCCCCGGTCATGGTCAGCCTCGAGCCGGCCGGCGGTTCCCCAACCGGCGCGCCGACGGGCAAGGTGCTCGCCAGCGGCATTGTCGGTCGTTGAGTTTTCGTGTTTGCGCCTGCGCTTAAACTTCGCGATCGATCCTCACGCGGGTTTGATCGGTCTGCTGCTTTCTGAATGGTGCCGACAGGCGTAGAACACCTCCCGTAGGCACTCTATGGCCTGCAAGGAGGTTTCATGCTCAGCCGTCGCTTCTTTCTCTTGACCGGGACAGCCGGTCTCGCCGCTTTTGCCTTGAAAAACCACGTCGCCCCGTCTGCCGCCGCCGAGACGTTTGCGGTTACGAAAACGGATGCCGAATGGAAGGCAATGCTCGGGGACGAGCAATACCGCATTCTGCGGCATGAAGACACCGAACGTCCGTTCACGAGCGCGCTCAACGAAGAGAAGCGCAAGGGCACGTTTCAGTGTGCCGGTTGCGCCTTGCCGGTCTATTCCTCGGAAACGAAATTCGATAGCGGCACGGGCTGGCCAAGCTTCTGGGAGGCGTTGCCGAATGCCGTGGGAACGCGCACCGATACGTCATTCATGATGGTGCGGACGGAATGTCACTGCAGTCGCTGCGGTGGGCATCTCGGCCACATCTTCGATGATGGCCCGAAGCCGACTGGCAAGCGACACTGCATCAACGGCCTGTCGATGACGTTCGTGCCGGGCACGGCGCCGGCCTGACAGTCCCTGTTGTTGGCCTTCCAGGCGCGGCGAACGGCCGCGCCTAGGACATGTCTAGAGAATATCAGTTCCTGATTGCGGTCAGGATGGCCGCGCGCAATTCGTCGAGGCCTTCGCCTTTTTCCGACGATGTCGCGACGATTTCCGGGAACGCGGCCGGGCGCTTGCGGATTTTTTCCAGCGTGTCGGCCATCAGATGCGGCACCGCACCCGCCTTGATCTTGTCTGTCTTCGTCAAGACAACCTGATAGGACACGGCGGCCTTGTCGAGAAGCGACAGCACGTCGTCGTCGTTCTTCTTGATGCCGTGACGGCTGTCGATCAGGACATAGACCCGCTTCAACGTGGCCCGGCCGCGCAGATAGTCGAAAACCAGTTTCGTCCAGGCGTCTACATGCGCCTTGGGCGCCTGCGCATAGCCGTAACCTGGCATGTCGATGAGAGCCATCGGCGGCAGGTCGCCCTCGGCGCCCGAATACCCGTCCGGCACGAAGTAGTTGAGCTCCTGTGTCCGTCCCGGGGTGTTGGAGGTCCGTGCCAGCCCCTTCTGTCCAACGAGGGCATTGATCAGCGAGGACTTGCCGACGTTCGAGCGTCCGGCAAAGGCGATTTCCGTCGGTCCTTCCGGCGGCAGAAACTCCATGGAGGGAACGCCGCGAATGAAGATCCAGGGATTGCCGAACATCGGCTTTTCGTCGTTCAGGGCGGTGTCGGTCATCGGCGGATCCCTTAGAGCGCTGCGCGTTCGATCGAAAGCGCGAAGGTCGCTCTGGACTTTGAAATGGAGCGTTTCACCTGCAGTCAGGTCGCCTGAAGAGTGAATGCTATCGGCGGAAAAGAAAACCCCGGGCTTGCGGCCCGGGGCGGGATGGTCGGTTGCTATTTCGCGGGTTTGGGTTTTCGCGAGAACACGCCCTTGATGTTGTCGATCAGCTCGATCTTGACGCCGTGCCGCTTCATGATGAAGGCCTGCTGGATCACCGACAGCGTGTTGTTCCACGCCCAGTAGATCACGAGACCCGCAGGGAAGCTTGACAGCATGAAGGTGAAGACAACCGGCATCCAGGTGAAGAGCATTGCCTGGGTCGGATCGGGCGGCGTCGGATTCATGCGCATCTGCAGGAACATCGTGACACCCATGATCAAGGGCCAGACGCCGATCATCAGTGCGTGCGGGACGCTATAGGGCAGAAGGCCGAACAGGTTGAACAGCGACGTCGGGTCCGGCGCGGACAGATCCTGGATCCAGCCGAAGAACGGCGCATGCCGCATTTCGATCGTGACGTAGATGACCTTGTAGAGCGCGAAGAACACGGGGATCTGCAGGAGGATCGGCCAGCACCCGGCAATCGGGTTGATCTTTTCTTCCTTGTAGAGCGCCATCATGGCCTGCTGCATGCCCATCCGGTCATCGCCGAACTTCTTCTTCATTTCCTCCATCTTCGGCTGGATCTTCTTCATGTTCGCCATGGACGCGTATTGCTTGCTGGCCAGCGGGAAGAAGAGGGCCTTGACGACGATGGTGGTGAGAAGGATGGCGACGCCGAAATTGCCGAAGAAGCGGAAGAAGAAGTCCATCAGCTTGAACATCGGCTTGGTGATGAAATAGAACCAGCCCCAGTCGATCAGGAGATCGAACTTCGGAATATTGTAGCTCGCCTCATAGCCATCGACCAGCGGCACCTGCTTGGCACCGGCGAAGACGAGGTTGTTCAGCGTCGTCGTCTGGCCGGGCGCCACGGTGATGGCATCCTGCTTGTAGTCGGCCTGATAACGCGGGCGACCATCGGTGAAATGCGCAAAGCGCGTCTCGTAGGGCGTCGCCTGCGGCGGGATGATGGTCGCGGCCCAGTACTTGTCGGTGATGCCGAGCCAGCCGCCGGTCGTCTTGCCGGGCTGTGCCGGCGCGTTGTCCTCGACCTTCTTGTAGCTCACCTCTTCGAGGCCGTGCTCCCCGATGACGCCGATGAAGCCTTCATGCAGAACGTACACGCTGGGTGTCGCCGGCTTGTTGAAGCGGGTGACGCGGCCATAGGTGGACAACGCGATCGGCGCGCCGGTCGGGTTCTGGATCGTGTCGTCGATCTTGAACATGAAGTGGTCGTCAACGGAGATGACGCGCGTGAAGACCACGCCCTTCTCGTTTGTATAGGTCAGCGTGACCGGCGTTTCCGTGGTCAGCCTTGCGCCTTCGGAGGCTGTCCAAACGGTGGACGGTCCGGGAACGGCGCCGGTGGAGGCATCGCCGACATAGCCGATTTCGGTGAAGTAGCCGTCCGGCGTCTCCGCGGGGCTGAAGAGGGTAATGATCGGGCTGCGGTCGTCGACCGTCTCGTGATACTCCCGCAGTTTCAGGTCGTCGAGGCGCGCGCCGGTGAGGTTGATCGAGCCGGAAAGCGCCTTCGTGTCGATGACGACGCGGGCAGACCGTGCGATGGCTTCGTCACGCGAGGCGCCCTGGGGCACTGCGCCGGGAACGGCGGTCGCTGCACCCGGAACGGCGCCCGCTGTGGCGCCGGGGATCGAGCCGTCCGTGGTTGCGGCAGGGGTCTGCTGCGCCTGCTGCTGGGTCTCCTGGGCTTGCGCGGCTTCCTGAGCGACGCGTTCGCGCTCCATCTTCGGATTGATGTAGAGGAACTGCCAGGCGATGAGGATCAGCACCGACAGGCCGATCGCGATGAAATAGTTGCGGTTCTTGTCCATCATTCTTTCCTGGAGCCGGCCGGCGGCCGTGCCTGTTTCTGCCTGCCTTCGAGAGGGGCTTCGATTCGCGTAGCGAGCATCTTAGCCAGTCGGTCGAAAGGGACGCCAAGCACCTCGCGGCGGGCGACAATCACATAATCGTGGCCGGGTTTCATTGCAAACGCGGCTTGGAGCCTGACGGCCTCGCGCAGGCGGCGGCGCATGCGGTTCCGTTCCACCGCATTGCCATGCTTCTTCGTCACCGTGAAACCGACGCGGGCGGGCTCGTCAGCCGCCTGTCTGTCGAGCACCTCGAGCAGAAAGGTGGAACCCTTCCGCTTCTCGCCGGCGCGCACGGCAAGAAACTGCGGCCGGCTTTTCAGCCGCCCGACAGTCGATTTGGGATTACCTGACGTCATGCGTCTGGGATCTCTTGTCACCGGCGGCCTCCGCCAAGGCAGGCGTGCCGGCTGTGGCGACGGCGCGGACGCCGTATGCCATTAGGCCGAAAGACGCTTGCGGCCGCGCGCGCGACGGGCAACGATGACCTTGCGGCCGCCCTTGGTGGCAATGCGTGCACGGAAGCCGTGGCGACGCTTGCGAACAAGCTTTGAGGGTTGGTAGGTACGCTTTGTCATTTATTTTAATACCGCGGTGTGCGGCCCTTCTTGGGTTTGCTTCCTTAAGCAAGCAGCGTTTCTGTCAAGGCACGGCAGAGCCGGCGAGCACGGAGCTCACCCGCCATTTCGTTCCCGGACGTGCGGCGGCTTATAAGAATAAAAGCGTCAAAGTCAATTGCCGGCCCCGGATAACCGCGTTTTCACGCAGAAGGGGGTCGCTTGTGTCCGCTGCGCCATCCCTTCGCCGGCCGATTTCGGAAGAGACGCTACCCCGGATTTGGCCGATCCCGGTACTACGTTATTAACTACTTACCGATAATTTCCCCGAAGAATGCAGGGGCGGGGTGATCTCCTGTGGGTAAAGCCGTCGGAGGAACGCGTGCCATGCGCATAAGCGGTAAGATTTCGTTGATCGTCATTGTCATGAGCGCGGTTACGCTCGTCGTCGCCGGAATGGCCCTGGCCGTCGTGCATCGCTACGATAGCCAGCTCGAAGCCTTCAAGGCGGCCTCCGAGCGCGCTTATAATGGCGAGAAGCTCAATCGTCTCGTAACCGCCGTCGTCATGGATGCGCGTGGCATCTATGCGGCGCCCTCGGCGGAAAAAGCTGCGCCTTTCGCGGAAGGCGTTTTGAAAACGCTCGACAAGATTGACGCCTTGACGGCCGAATGGCGCCCGCTGGTCCTGGCTGCCGATCTCCCGGCTTTCGATGGGGTCGTGACGCGCGCCGCCGAATTCCGCACGTTCCGGACCGAGACCGCACGCCTTGCCCGCGAGGTCTCCGTCCAGGCGGCCAACGAGCAGGGCAACAACGACAAGAATCGCGCCAACCGGAAGGCTTTCCAGGCCGAGATCGATGCGGTCGTCGCTAAGGATAAAGCCGATCTCGCGGCCATCCAGGCGGAGATCGACGGTATCGGCAGGCAGATGACCATCATGATCGTCGGCACGGCGTTCCTCGGTCTCGCCGCAGGTCTGCTGGCCGCCGCCGCCATCGCCCGTCGCGAACTCAGCCGCCCCATTTCCGAACTGACCCGATCGATGACGGCGCTTGCCGGCGGCGACCTCGAGATCGATCTCCCCCAGTCCAAGCGTTCGGACGAGATCGGAGAGATGGCGCGTGCCGTCGAGGTCTTCCGCAGCAACGGCCTTTCGGCCCGTCGCGCCAGCACGGAAGACAGTGTTCTGCGCGAAAAGACGGCCGACCTGCAGGTCAGCATGTCGCATGTCGTCGAGGCCGCCGCTGCCGGCGACTTCTCTCGCCGCATCACGCGGACCTACGGCGAAACAAGCCTCGACCGCTTTGCCGGCAACGTCAATGAACTCGTCGCAGGTGTCGATCGCGGCATCGGCGAGACCGGTCGTGTCATTGCGCGTTTGGCGCAGGGCGACCTGACCCAGCCCATGACGGGCGACTTCCAGGGTGCCTTTGCCGAACTTCAGCGCAACGTGAACGAGGCGCTCTCCGTTCTTCAGAAAACGCTCGGCGAAGTCCGCTCGACGACGCTCGAGATCACGGGCAATTCGGGCGAACTCCGCTCGGCCACCGACGATCTGGCCAAGCGCACGGAACAGCAGGCTGCCTCGCTGGAGCAAACCTCGGCTTCCCTCGGCCAGATCACGGTGGCGGTACAGACGTCCACGGAGCGCGCGCACGAAGCCACCGTCATCGTGACGCAGGCCAAGGAAGCCGCCGCCCAGTCCGGCACCGTCGTGCGCAGCGCGGTCGACGCCATGGGCCGGATCGAGCAGGCCTCCAGCGAAATCGGCAAGATCACCAACGTCATCGATGAAATCGCGTTCCAGACCAACCTTCTGGCGCTCAATGCAGGGGTCGAGGCCGCGCGGGCAGGGGAGGCCGGCAAAGGCTTTGCCGTCGTTGCCCAGGAAGTGCGCGAACTCGCCCAGCGGGCCGCGAGCGCTGCCAAGGACATCAAGGGACTCATCGCAAAGTCCGGCGCAGAAGTATCGACCGGCGTCCAGCTGGTCCAGGAAACGGGGAAGGTCCTCGGCGAGATCGAGAACCGGGTTCTGGCGATCACCGATCATATCCACTCCATTGCCACGGCCGCGCGGGAGCAGGCCACCAGCCTTGGCGAGGTCTCCTCGGCTGTCAACCAGATGGACAAGGTGACACAACAGAATGCCGCGATGGTGCAGGAGGCGAATGCCGCCACGCACCGGCTTTCCACCGAAGCCGAAACCCTCGCGCAGATGATCGAGCACTTCCGGCTCGACCAGACGCAACCTGTTGCCGCTTACGCAGCCGCGCAGGCGCGACCTGGCGGTTCGGCCACGCCGTCCCGGCCGACACCTGTAAAGGCCGTTGCAACCCGCACGCCGGCGCCGAAGGCCGCCACCGCAACTGCGCGTCCGGTCGCCTCGCCGGCCCGCAAGATGATGGGATCCGTCGCGCGCGCTTTCTCCGCAGGCTCGGCCAGTCACGCAGCACCGGCGCCAGCCGCCTCGCAGGATAATTGGGAGGAATTCTGACCGGACAGAGGAGGTCCGGACGCACCGCTGCCCGAGCGGCGGTGCCACGGCTTCCGCCGGAAAGCGCCGGCTGGTACGTTGTCGCCGGCAAACCTTGGAGGCTTCGGGTTGGAGATTCGGCTTGGGTGACCTATAATCGCGTGCATGCGTCGTCGATCGGCCGTTTGTGTCCGCGCGTCGGACGCCATGGGAACGCTGAATGTCGATCGACGCCATGAAGGAAACGGCTCTGGACGAGCCGCAGCTGCGCTCGAGTTTCCTGCGCGGCCTTTCCGGCAAGCTCCTGCTGCTGACGATCCTCTTCGTCATGATCGCCGAAATCCTGATCTTCGTCCCCTCGGTCGCCAACATGCGGCTGCGCTGGATGCAGGACCGGCTGAACACGGCCGCGGCCGCTGCGGTCGTGGTCGACGGACTGCAGAACATGCAGCTCTCCGGGCCGGTGCGCGAGGATACGCTGATGGCGACGGGGACCAAGGCGATCGCCCTGCGTCGCGCCGAGGAATCGCGCCTGATCGCCGCCACCGAAATGCCGCCCGAGGTGGACGCGAAGTTCGACGTCGCCAACACCGGGGCCGCCGGCGCCATTCGCGATGCATTCGAGACATTGCTGTTCGGCGGCGACCGGACCATCCGCTTTTATGGACCGATCGGTGAAAGCGACACGCTGATCGAGCTCGTCATGGATGAACGCAGCCTGCGCAAGGCGATGCTCGTCTATGCCCGATCCGTCTTCCTCGTCTCCATCGGCATCTCGCTCTTTACTGCGACCTTGATCTTTCTCGTCATCAACCGGGTCATGATCGCGCCCATTCGCCGCATGACCGCGAGCATGCGGGACTTTGCCGAGGACCCCGCCGATCCCCGCCGCGTGATGGAGCCCCTGCCGGGTCAGGATGAACTCGCCATGGCCGGCCGACATCTCGCTGCCATGCAGACGCAGCTGCAGAAGACGCTCAAGCAACAGAAGAACCTCGCCGATCTCGGTCTTGCCGTGTCCAAGATCAATCATGACATGCGCAACATCCTGTCTTCCGCACAGCTTTTGTCCGACCGGCTGGCGGACGTGGACGATCCCGTCGTGAAGCGGTTCGCGCCGACTCTGCTGCGCACGATCGACCGCGCCGTTGGCTACACCAGCGAGGTCTTGGAATATGGCCGCACGACCGAGCCGGAACCCCGCCGCCGCTTTCTCGCTCTGCGCCCGCTGGTGGAGGATGTCGGCGACGTCCTGGCGATCGACCCGAAGTCCGGCATCGGCTTCACCATCGCGGTTCCTGACGATCTGGAAGTCGATGCGGACGGCGAGCAGCTGTTTCGCGTCGTGCACAACATCTGCCGCAACGCCGTGCAGGCTTTGATGAACGAGAACGATCCCGGCAATCCGACGCGCACCGTGACGGTTTCGGCCATGCGCACCGGCAGCGTTGTCAGCATCACGGTGGACGATACCGGTCCCGGCATGCCGCGGAAGGCACGTGAGAACCTCTTTGCGGCCTTTCGCGGCTCGGCCCGCTCGGGCGGCACCGGGCTTGGCCTTGCGATCGCACGGGAACTCGTGCTTGCCCATGGCGGCACAATTGCACTGGTCGAGAAGGCGACGCCCGGAACACTGTTCCGCATCGAACTTCCGGACCGGCCGGTGCCGCTCGATGCGTTCCGCTCGCAGACCCGAACCTGACGTCTTGCGTCCACGCATATCGGCGTCATCCGAAACACAAATGAATTCAAGGGCGTAAAAAATCGCTGTCACAAAATTCGGCAAATGTCCCGAATTTGGCTTGCATTCATTTTCCCCAGGCTTTAGAGGATCGCCACGCACACAGCAGACGCTGTTGCACGCACCCGTAGCTCAGCTGGATAGAGCATCAGACTACGAATCTGAGGGTCGGACGTTCGAATCGTTCCGGGTGCGCCATTCTCTTCCTTGATGTCTCTGCCCGCGGAAAGTGAGAACGAGACCGCGAGAGCTGTCGTCAGCGCTTCCCGTAGAGATCCTCCACCTTGTTGTCCTGCTGCTCTTTCTCTGTTCGCGACAGTCTGCGTTGCGTGGAAAGTCCGTAGGCAAGAGCAAGGCCGAGGATGGCTGCGCCGCCGGCTGTGGCGAAAAGCCAGATGTGGTTTTCCATGTTCTTCTCCTTGAGTGTGTCGGGATCGAAGCGGTGTTCCCGCTGACTGTTTATCGACCGCCGCCGGTTGCAGCATGAAGGGCGGCGGACCGGGCAGGGGCGGGCTTCAGCAGGTCCAGCGTGCGCACATCCGGCTTGCCGCCGAAATAGCGCTTGAGGGCGATCTGGAATGGGGCGGGGCTGCGTGTTGATGACGTGGCGGCCTGGGCGAAGAGCGTCATCGAGGAGCGGAACTTCAGATCGTCCGGGCTGGAGAAGATGGCCCGCGCCGTCAACGCGTCTTCGAGCGCGTTGACCGTCGTCGTGCACTCCAGCAGGCGGCTTCCGAGAACCGGGTGCGCGAGATACGCCTGGGCTTCCGCGAGACCCGAAATGGCGAAGTGTCGCGCGGTCGGCGAAGATCCCAACCCTTCGATTTGCGGAAAGACGAACCACATCCAGTGGGTTCGCTTGTCCCCGGCTGCAAGTTCGTCCAACGCTTGGTGATAGAGGCGCGATTGCGCGTCGATGAAGCGGGCAAGGTGAAACGGATCTTTCATGGTCGTCTCCTGAATGTCAGGTAAGACTAACCAAATAGCGGCTGGTTTGTTCGCTCCGCGAACGTCCGATCGGCAGAACGGCTAGATCGGCGGGTCGTCTTCGAATGCGAGACACGCGCGGCCGCTCGTCACATCGCGTGTCAGCCGCCTCGCCGGGTCGCGCACGCTCTCGGGCACATCGACGGTCAGATCCGCGCCCGTCGCGATAAAGGCCTCGTCGACGACGACGGCGCCGAGGCTCGCCAGGCGCACCTTGACCAGCGGCAATTCCGAGAAGGTGACCCGCAGGGTACCACGCGCCATGGCGACATGCTCGACGCGTGGGGCCGAGTTCAGAGCCATGGCGGCCGTGCCGCCATAGGCGCGCATCAAGCCGCCGCTGCCGAGCAGGATCCCGCCGAACCAGCGGATGACGAGAACGACAACGTGATCGAGGCCCTGTCCGTCGATCGCCTGGAGGATGGGTTTGCCTGCTGTGCCGCCCGGTTCTCCGTCGTCGTTGAAGCGGTAGCTCTGCCCGATCCGCCACGCCCAGCAATTGTGCGTGGCCGACGCGTCCGACTGGGCCGCGATGAAGGCTCGCGCCTCCGCTTCGTCGGTCACAGGCGCAGCATGCGCCAGAAACCGGCTTTTTCGGATCTCCTGGGATAGGCTGTGTGGTCCTGCAAGGGTGAGCATGCCGCTTCCTACGCCAAACGTGACGGCGTTGTAATCCACCTCATGGCAAGAAGACCTGCAGGCGCATCCGGGCAGGACGACGCTTGGCATCGTCCGCCCGGGATGAGAGAGGCGTCTCAGCCGATCGACATCAGGCTGGCATTGCCGCCGGCCGCAGCCGTGTTCACGCTGGTGGAGACCTCCTCCAGCAACCAGTTCAGGCAATAGGCATCGGGATTGGCATCGAGTTCTTCCCGCGTTGCCGCCTGAACCAGCAGGAGCGGGCCTGGCAGTTCGGAGATCGTCTGGTTCACGGCTTTCACCCGTCCCGCATCGCCCTCGACCAGCGCGCCGGAGAAGGGGCCGGCGGAAACCCAGTCGCGGGCAAAGGTGAGACGCGCCGCGACGCTTGGCGGCAGGGCGGCCAATGTGTCTTCGAGGCCGGACCCCGCGTCGATGACGCCCCGATTGCCGGTCGCCAGCACGGCCGAGATCTGGCGGATCAGGCCTTCCGCTGTCTCCGGTACCAAGAGGATCGTGCCGCGCGGGTGCAGCGCGTAGAGATTGCGCTCGCCGACCGGACCGGGCATCTCGCTGATCAGGCCGAGTGGCGATTGGCTGCCGGTCTCGCGGGCCGCAAAAGCCTCGGCCTTCCGCCCTTGGCCGTCGAGCCATTTGGCGAAATCGAGCAAAGCCGGATCGGTATGAACCGAGCTCACCTGCGGCGGAACCGGAGCCACGCGGACGAGGCGCCCGAGATAGAGCGGCCCACCGGCCTTCGGCCCCGTGCCAGAGAGACCGCGCCCGCCAAAGGGCTGGACTCCGACCACCGCGCCGATGATGTTGCGGTTGACGTAGAGGTTCCCTGCTTTGACCCGGCTTGTCACATGCGCAATGGTCTCGTCGAGGCGCGTGTGCAGGCCGAAGGTCAGGCCATATCCCGTGGCGTTGATGTCGTCGATCAGCCGGTCCAGGTCGTCCCGCTCATAGCGCAGGACGTGAAGCACCGGTCCGAACACCTCGCGGGTGAGATCCGATAGACGCGTGATCTCGATGATCGTCGGCGCCACAAAGGTACCGTGGGCGGTGGCATCCGGCATGGCAATCTGCTCGACACGCGCGCCCTTCGTGCGCATGGCGTCGATGTGCCTGTCGATCGTTTCCTTGGCCTCGGCCGAGATCACCGGCCCGACGTCGGCGGACAGCGTGTCCGTGCGCCCGATCTCCAACTCGTGCAGGGCGCCCTTCAGCATGGCGAGCACGCGGTCGGCCACATCCGTCTGCAGGCAGAGCACGCGCAGCGCGGAGCAGCGCTGGCCGGCACTGTCAAAGGCCGAGGCGATCACGTCGGCCACCACCTGTTCGGCAAGCGCCGAACTGTCGACGATCATGGCGTTCTGACCGCCCGTCTCAGCGATCAGCGGGATCGGCTTGCCCGCTGCAGAAACGCGGGCTGCGAGCTGGGCCTGGATGAGCCGTGCGACCTCCGTCGACCCCGTGAACATGACGCCGGCCACGCCGTCGGCTCCGACCAGCGCCGCGCCCACGCGGCCGTCGCCGGGCAGGAACTGCAGCACATCCATGGGAATGCCGGCCTCATGCAGCAGCCGAACACCTTCGGCGGCGATCAGCGGTGTTTCTTCGGCGGGCTTTGCAAGCACTGGATTGCCGGCGACGAGTGCGGCGGCAATCTGTCCGGTGAAGATGGCGAGCGGGAAGTTCCAGGGACTGATGCAAACGATCGGGCCGAGCGCACCATGCGCCGGACCGAGCGTCCGCCCGGCCTGCTCCGCATAGTAGCGCAGGAAGTCGATCGCCTCCCGGACTTCGGCAATCGCGTTCGACGCGGACTTGCCGGCTTCGCGGATGATGAGGCCGAGAAGTTCCGGCATGCGCGCCTGCATGTGGTCTGCCGCACGCGACAGGCACGCGGCGCGCTCTGACGGAGCCGTTGCCGCCCATCGGGCTGCCGCTTCGCTTGCCCGCGCCACGGCCTGGATCGCGTCGGCCTCCGACGCCTCGATCACGCTGCCGACGCGATCGCGACGGTCCCCGGGGTTCTCGACAGGGCGTGCCGTCCCAGAAGACGCGCTGCCGGCAAGAAGCGGTGCCGCGGTCCAGTCGGCGCGGCCACCGGCCGAAAACGTTTGGGCCAGCATGGCCAGCGTCGTTTCGGAAGACAGATCAAGACCTGCGGAATTGCTGCGGCCGGGATAAAGTGCCGCCGGCAGGCGGATCCTGTCATGGGGCGCGCCGGGAGCCGCCATGCTGCGCACGACCTCCACCGGATCGGCGATCAAGTCGTCGATCGACACGGCAGGATCGGCAATGCGGTTGACGAAGGACGAGTTGGCGCCGTTTTCGAGGAGACGCCGGACGAGGTAGGCGAGCAGGGTTTCATGGGTTCCCACTGGCGCATAGATGCGGCAGGGCCGATCGAGCTTGTGTGCGCCGACAACCTCGTCATAAAGCGGCTCGCCCATGCCGTGCAGGCACTGGAACTCGTAGTCCCCAACCGTGAACTCCGGGCCGGCCATGGCATGGATGGTGGCGAGGCTCTGGGCATTGTGCGTGGCGAACTGGGGGAAGATCACATCCTTGGCCGCGAGCAGCTTGCGCGCGCAGGCGATGTAGGAAAGGTCCGTGTGGATCTTGCGGGTAAACACCGGGAAGTCCTCGAGCCCGTCCACCTGGGCCCGCTTGATCTCGGCATCCCAATAGGCACCCTTGACGAGGCGAACCATCATCCGATGGCCGGACCGCCGCGCGAGGTCGATGATCACGTCCAGAACCATCGGGCAACGTTTGCCATAGGCCTGAACGACGAAGCCGACGCCATGCCAGCCCGAAAGATCCGGATCGAGCCGGAGGGCCTCCAGAAGATCAAGCGACAGTTCCAGCCGGTCGGCTTCCTCGGCGTCGATATTGAGGCCGATATCATAGTGCTTGGCGATCAGCGCCAGCGCTTTCACGCGCGGCAGCAACTCGCGCATCACGCGGGCAGCCTGCGCCCGGACGTAACGGGGATGCAGAGCCGAGAGCTTGATGGAAATGCCGGGCCCCTCGTAGATACCCCTGCCGGCGGCGGCCTTGCCGATCGCATGAATGGCGTTTTCGTAGTCGGCATAATAGCGCTTGGCATCGGCCGCCGTCGTCGCGGCTTCACCGAGCATGTCGTAGGAGTAGCGGAATCCGCGGGCCTCCAGCGGCCGCGCCCGCTTCAGGGCTTCCTCGATCGTTTCGCCGGTAACGAACTGCTCGCCCATCATCCGCATGGCCATGTCGACGCCACGCCGGATGACGGGCTCGCCGGCACGGGCGATGAGGCGCGTCAGGGCCGCCGAGAGACCGCGATCATTGACGGTGGAGGTGAGCTTGCCGGTCACGACGAGACCCCAGGTGGCCGCGTTGACGAACAGCGAGCGTCCGCCGCCGACATGGGAGCGCCAGTCGCCCGTAGCAATCTTGTCGCGGATCAGCGCGTCGCGTGTGGCCGTATCGGGAATGCGCAAAAGAGCTTCCGCAAGGCACATCAGCGCCACGCCTTCCTGGCTCGACAGGGAGTACTCGTGCACCAACCCCTCGACGCCGGAGCCTTTGTGCTTGGCGCGCAGCGCGGTGATCAGCCCGCGCGCCGTCGTTGCAGCCTTCGTGCGGACGTCGTCCCCCAAGGTCGCCTGCTCGAGGAGAGCCGCAACGCAGGCAGCCTCCGGCTGGCGATAGGCGCGCGTGACGGCGGCCCGCAGGGGCGTGGGTGGCGAGAGCGGGGGCGCAAAGGCCTCTAAAGGAAGCGGCATCGTGTCGAGGGGGGACTTCAGCGACGTCTGGCTCATCGGGAGGCCTTTTCAGATGCGAAAACAGGAGCGTAAGGAGGCGATTAAACTGACGGCGAGAATACGGCCGGACGCGCCGCATCACCATCCGGAAAAAACGCTCTAGCGCCTCATGATCCACGCCCGAAGATACCTTTGAGCGGGATAGATGCGGCACCTTGCCGGATGCGCCGAGGGATCGCCTGCAGTTCAGATCAGAAGGTGCAAACGCCTAAAGCAGAACATGCGCCGACAAAGCCTGTCGGGCTGTCAGACACTCGTCGTCGCCCGGCATGCACGTGCGGCAGACAATCGGCCTTGCAGCATAGATGCCGCAGCCGACCCGCTGTCCGAGCACGCCGGACAAGGCCGCGCAGCGATCGTTCTCGCAGCGCATGCCGCCGAGATCGGCGGAGATCAGGTCGTCCGGAATCCGGGCAAGCTCCTCCTCGGTCTCCATCGAGAAGCGCGGCCAATCGGCAGAGTAGGCGCAACAGGCTCCACAGCTCTGGCAATCGAAATCATCGGTCGGAACGGCAGGCATCATGACGCCTTATCTACCATGCAAACCCCCTTGGCGCCATGCGCACATAGCCATGAGACGGTTCCCCCCGGATAAAGGAAGTCCTAGGCAAACGGTCGCAACGCAGGTAAACAGCGTTGTACACATTTTGTCGCCACGTAGCTCCGGCGCGGCATGAAAGGGCATGGCACCATGAGATGGAAGCGCACGATCCAGTTGCTGGATGTTCATTGCGAGGGCGAGATCGGCAAGGTTGCCATCGGCGGCGTGCCGAAGATCCCGGGCAACACGATCGCCGAGCAGCTCCACCACATCAATACGGTGGATGACAGCCTGCGACGGTTTCTCTGCCTCGAGCCGCGCGCTGCATCCATCGGATCGGTCAACTTGCTGGTGCCGGCCAAACGTCCGGAAGCCGATGCCGGCTTCATCATCCTCCAGGCCGACCAGGCACATGCGATGTCCGGCTCCAATTCCATCTGCGTCACCACGGCGCTGCTCGAATCCGGTATTGTTGAGATGAAGGAACCGGAGACGGTGGTCATGCTCGACACCGCCGCCGGCCTCGTCAAGGCGACGGCAACCTGCCGTGACGGTCGGTGCGAGCGCGTCAAGCTGACGATGACCCCGTCCTTTGTCCAGGCGCTGGATGTCGAGGTGGAAACCCCGCAATGGGGCACGATCAAGGTCGATCTCTGTTATGGCGGCATCTTTTATGCGCTGGTGGACGTCCACCAGATCGGCACGACGATCGAAAAGGCCAATGCCCGCGAGATCGTGGAGGCCGGAATGATCATCAAGGACATCGTCAATCGCACCATCCCGACGGTCCATCCCGAAATCCCCGAGATTTCCGGCGTCGCCTATGTGATGTTCCGCAGCACGGAAGCCGACGGCACGGTGCGCACCTGCACGACGATGTGGCCCGGACGCGTCGATCGCTCTCCCTGCGGAACCGGCAGTTCCGCCAATCTCGCAACGCTTCATGCCCGCGGTCTCGCCAAGCCGGGCGATGTGTTCAAGTCCCGCTCCATCATCGGTTCGGAGTTCGAGGTCGGTCTCGACAGCGTGACCGAGGTTGCCGGCCGCCCGGCCATCATCCCGACCATCTCCGGACGTGGCTGGACATTCGGCCTCCACCAGGTCGCGCTCGACCCCTTCGATCCATTGGCCGAAGGCTTCGCTCTCACCGACACCTGGGGCCCGCAGGCTGGCGAGATCCGCTAGCCGCCACAGCCACCTCGCTGTGTCACGCATCGCGTCGACCGTCAGGAGTAAGTGTCGCCGGCGGTTGACGATAAGCGGCTATCGTTCGCTGCTTGTTGACGATGTGTCGTTGAGCTGCAGGCTATGTTCGTCTGTTATTGCTGTTAAAGCTTGGCCATCGTCGCCTCAACGGAGCCCACTTCCATGTCCACCAGCGCCATCGTCCTCGTCGGACGTATTCTCCTCTCCATCATCTTCATCCTGGCCGGCTTCGGCAAGATCACCAATCTGGAAGGTACAGCCGGCTACTTCGCCGGATCGGGCCTGCCTGTACCGATGGTCACGGCCGTTATCGTGTCGATCGTCGAGCTCGTCGGCGGCATCTTCATTCTCGTCGGCTTCTTCACCCGCCCGACAGCTTACGTCCTTGCTGCATTCTGCATCGCCACAGCGTTCATCGCGCACTTCAACTTTGCCGACATGAACCAGATGATCAACTTCCAGAAGAATTTCGCCATGGCTGGCGGCTTCCTCGTGCTCGCAGCCTTCGGCCCCGGCGCACTCTCGGTTGACGCGCGTCGCGCCTGATCGCCCCCAATCTGAACCGTTAAAAGCCCGCCGGATCGACGATCCGGCGGGCTTTTTCGTATCGTCAGCTGTGGGTCAGCCGGCGGGGTAGATGACGCCCTTGCGCAGGATCACGTTGCCGTAGAGGCGAGGCTCGCTGGTCTGCACCACGGTATGCGCCGCCTTCACGCGCGGGTAGAAGTCCGCCCCTAGCAAAGGCACCACGGCTCTGCCGGGCTCATGGCGGGCACAGCAGGCGATCAATTCTTCATGGACCGGGTCGAGGCTCTCGCGATCCTGCTTCACCGTCGCGCGAAAGATCGCCGCGTCCACGAAATCGTCGATTGGCATGACGCTGAGAATGGCATCGACCACCGGCACCACGCCATGGCCGTCGAGGCGGACCAGACGGCGAGCATGTTCGAGTGCCGGGTAGTTGCCATCCACGATGGCGATCTCGTCGCCATGACCCATGGCGCGCAGAGTGGCGAGCAGGTCGGGGCTCAGAAGGGGTGAAAGACCTTTCAGCATCAGGCAGGTTCCTTGAAGAGGATATTGGTGTCCAGGAAGTAGCGCGAGAAGAGCGGCAGGCTCGCCCCGCCAATGGCGCGCGCCTCCGCGCCGACGGCACCTTCGATGATGTCCGGCACGATCACACCCTGAAGGTCGAGGTCGTTGACGGCCACGCGCGTGGCCGCGACGATGCGCGCCCGAACCCAGCCGGGAAATCCGCCGTCGATCACGGCTGCGGCGAAGTCGATGATCGAGGCCGCCGAGATGATCGCACGCGCAAGGGCTTCTGCCGTCTGCACGATCCACGCCTCGAGTGCGTCCCCGAAGTCGATCCATTCTTCGGCGGAATACCACAGTGGTCGCGCATCGATGCCGCGCTCCCGCAACATGTTTTCAAGCACGAAGATCGAGGCCACCTTGAGGAGCGGCTGCGTGCGCCCGTCCGGCCCCGGCACCTGCAAAGGTCCAAGCGCGCCCGCGGTTCCCGTCCGGCCGGAAAACAGAGCTGAGTTCAGAACGATCCCGCCTCCGATGAACGAGCCGATGTAGAAATAGATGAAATCCGGATAATTGGCGCCGACGCCGAACACCAGCTCGGCGCCGCAGGCACTTGTGGCGTCGTTCTGAAGATAGACCGGGTAGGACGTGCGCTCCGACACTGCAGCCTGCAGGTCGAAATGGCGCCAACTCTCCATGGCCTCGCTCGGAGCGCCCACTTCGGGCGCCCAGTTCCAGAGTTCAAACGGCGTGCCGATGCCGATGCCGGCGATGCGCGAGCGTTCGTCGGCACCAAGCATGTGCTCCAGCTGCGCAACGCCCTCCGTGATGAACGCGAGGATGTCGTCCGGCATCGGATAGGGATAGGCCCGGTGCAGGTTCAGGCGGATTGAGCCGACGAAGTCCATGAGAATGAGATCCGCGCTGCGCCGGCCGATCTTGACGCCGAAGGAGAACACGGCGGACGGGTTGATATGCATGGGGACGGAGGGTTGCCCGACGCGCCCGCGTGTCGGTTCGCCGCGGATCAGCAGGCCATCCTTCTCCAGTGCCCGCATGATGACCGAGACCGTCTGTGCCGAAAGACCGGACCGACGCGCGATGTCGGCTTTGGAAAGGCCGTCATGCCGACGCACGAGCGACATGACCAGTCGTTCATTGTGCGCGCGCACCCGCGTTTGATTGGCCCCGCCAGCCGGATCCACGACATCGGGCATCACAGGCAGAGTCTCCTGATCGGTCACGGCGGTCATTCCCCATCCTCCCATTCCAGCGCGATGCTGGAAGTGTCCCTGCGCTTTCTGTGCATGCGAGGCATGCGTGTGCACAATCGACGAGCAGAGAATGCCACAAGATTTTAATAAATCAATTTGATTTAGTTATTGACACGCAAAAAGCTTTGGTGTTTGCTCGCTAACGGAAGCGCGGTTTCATTGCGGAGGACGTAACGATCGCGAAGCCTGACGGGCCGGGAACCCGGTCCACCATTTGATCCTTGGGAGGATATCCATGAAGAACCTTATCACCGCCGGCATCGGCGCGCTGGCGCTCGGCGTCGTTTTTGCAGGTTCGGCACAGGCTGCCGACGTTACCGCCTGCCTCATCACCAAGACGGATACGAACCCCTTCTTCGTCAAGATGAAGGAAGGCGCTGAAGCCAAGGCGAAAGAACTGGGTGTGACGCTCAAGGCCTACGCCGGCAAGATCGACGGTGACAGCGAAAGCCAGGTTGCCGCCATTGAAACCTGCATTGCAGATGGCGCCAAGGGTATTCTGATCGCCGCTTCGGACACCAAGGGCATCGTTCCGACCGTGAAGCAGGCGCGCGACGCCGGTCTTCTTGTCATCGCGCTCGACACGCCGCTCGAGCCGGCCGACAGCGCTGATGCCACGTTCGCGACCGACAACCTGCTCGCCGGCAAGCTGATCGGCCAGTGGGCTGCCGCAACGCTCGGCGATGCTGCCAAGGACGCCAAGGTCGCCTTCCTCGACCTGACCCCGTCGCAGCCTTCCGTCGACGTCATGCGCGACCAGGGCTTCATGATGGGCTTCGGCATCGATCCGAAGGACCCGAACAAGATCGGTGACGAGGACGATGCCCGCATCGTCGGCCACGACATCACCAACGGCAACGAAGAGGGCGGCCGCACGGCCATGGAAAACCTTCTCCAGAAGGATCCTACCATCAACGTTGTCCACACGATCAACGAGCCGGCTGCAGCCGGTGCCTACGAAGCGCTCAAGGCCGTCGGCCGCGAGAAGGACGTGCTGATCGTCTCCGTCGACGGCGGCTGCCCGGGTATCAAGAACGTCGAGGACGGCGTAATCGGCGCGACCTCCCAGCAGTATCCGCTGCAAATGGCGGCCCTTGGCGTCGAGGCCATCAAGAAGTTCGCCGACTCCGGCGAAAAGCCGAAGCCGACCCCCGGCAAGGCCTTCTTCGACACGGGCGTTTCGCTCGTCACCGGCAAGCCTGCTGCAGGCGTCGAGTCGATCGACGTCAAGGCTGGCAAGGACAAGTGCTGGGGCTAAGCCCCGACATCGATGCGACATGCGAGGGGCGGCTTCGGCCGCCCTTTTGCCAAACGCCGCCTTGTTTCACACCAAGACAATCTTGACCCGTCATCCCGACGAAGCGCCCGGCCTGCTTTGATCTCCTGTCCGAGGTCATTCGCAAAGGCCGCCAAGCGGAGGATAAATTGATGAGCGAGCCAACAGCCGCTGCGCGGCCCTCGCAGGACTTCGAGTCCGTCCTGTCCGGCAGTTCCAAGACGGTTGCGTCTTTCGACACCGATCGCAAGACGCCCGTCCAGCACTTCCAGCATTTCCTGCATTCGCGGCCATCCGCCGTGCCCTTGATCGTGCTCGTGCTGTCCCTGATCGTCTTCGGCTCGATCCTCGGATCCAAGTTCTTCTCCGCCTTCTCCCTGACGCTCATCCTGCAGCAGGTTGCCATCACCGGCATCATCGGCGCCGCCCAGACGCTGATCATCATGACGGCGGGCATCGACCTCTCGGTCGGCGCCATCATGGTGTTGTCGTCCGTCGTCATGGGGCAGTTCGTGTTCCGCTACGGTCTTCCGGCGGAACTCGCCATCCTCTGCGGCTTTGCCGTCGGCGCCGCCTGCGGCGCGATCAACGGGTGGCTCGTCGCCCGCATGAAGCTGCCGCCCTTCATCGTCACGCTCGGCATGTGGCAGATCATCCTTGCCTCCAACTTCCTCTATTCGGCCAACGAGACCATCCGCAGCCAGGACATCGAAGCGACCGCGCCGCTGCTGAAGTTCTTCGCCGAACCCGTCCGCCTCGGCGGCGCCGTGTTTACGTATGGCGTCTTCGCCATGATCCTGCTCGTCATGCTGCTCTGGTATGTGCTGAACAAGACCGCATGGGGCCGTCATCTCTATGCGGTCGGTGACGATCCGGTGGCTGCCGAACTCGCCGGGGTCAACGTCAAGCGCATGCTTTTGTCGGTCTACACCATTTCCGGCATCATCTGCGCGCTCGGCGGCTGGGCCCTCATCGGGCGTATCGGCTCTGTCTCCCCGACGGCCGGCCAGTTCGCCAACATCGAATCCATCACGGCCGTGGTGATCGGCGGCATCTCGCTGTTCGGCGGACGTGGCTCCATCATGGGCATGCTCTTCGGGGCGCTCATCGTCGGCGTCTTCCAGCTCGGCCTGCGTCTCGTCGGCACGGATCCGCAGTGGACCTATCTCATGATCGGCGTTCTCATCATCGCCGCCGTAGCAATCGACCAGTGGATCAGAAAGGTAGCCGGCTGATGAACGCGCCCTCCTATTCCGAAGCTCCCATCCTTACCGGCCGCGGCCTCGTCAAGCGCTATGGTCGGGTCACGGCTCTCGATCATGCGGACTTTGATCTGCACAAAGGCGAAATCCTCGCCGTCATCGGCGATAACGGTGCCGGCAAGTCGTCCCTGATCAAGGCCATTTCCGGCGCGATCCGGCCCGACGAGGGGGAAATCCGTCTCGATGGCCAGCTGATCAGCTTCAAGTCGCCGATCGAGGCGCAGAAGGCCGGCATTGAGACGGTGTACCAGAACCTCGCCGTCTCCCCGGCACTGTCGATCGCCGACAACATGTTCCTTGGCCGCGAGATCCGCAAACCGGGTGTCCTCGGGTCGGTTTTTCGCATGCTCGACAAGAGTGCGATGGAGAAATTCGCGCGTGACAAGCTGTCCGAGCTCGGCCTGATGACCATCCAGAACATCAACCAGGCGGTGGAAACTCTGTCCGGCGGCCAGCGCCAGGGTGTGGCCGTCGCTCGCGCCGCCGCCTTCGGTTCCAAGCTCGTCATTCTCGACGAGCCGACCGCGGCCTTGGGCGTCAAGGAAAGTCGGCGGGTGCTGGAGCTCATCCTCGACGTCCGTTCGCGCGGCATGCCGATCGTGCTTATCTCGCACAACATGCCGCATGTCTTCGAGGTCGCCGATCGCATCCACATCCACCGCCTCGGCAAGCGTCTCTGTGTCATCAATCCGAAGGATTATGCGATGTCGGATGCCGTGGCCTTCATGACTGGCGCCAAGGAGCCCCCGCGCGAGGCTCTGGCGGCATGACGCGGTCCGTCGGCGAGATCGCCGATCTTGTTCTTGAGCGGGCGGCGGGTGCCGCCCGCTTCATCGTGGCCATTGCCGGTCCTCCGGGGGCCGGCAAATCGACGCTTGCCGATGCGCTCCACGCGGAGCTGGCCGGTCGTGGGGAGACGTCGGCCGTCCTCCCCATGGACGGCTTTCATATGGACAACGGCATCCTAGAGGCGCGCGGCCTGCTGGCGCGCAAGGGAGCGCCCGAAACCTTCGACGTGCGTGGCTTTCTCGACATCGTCACGGCGGTGCGCCGCAGCGACGAGGAAGTCCTCGTTCCGGTCTTTGACCGCACGCGCGAAATCGCCATTGCATCGGCCCGCCCGATCTCGTCGGACACACGTTTCATTCTTGCGGAGGGCAATTATCTCTTGCTCGACGAGGCACCGTGGACCCGGCTTGCGCCGCTCTTCGACCTCTCGATCTTCGTTGGCCCGACCTATGCCGTCCTCGAGGAACGCCTGCGTCAGCGCTGGATCCACTACGGGCTCGACGAAGAGGCCATCCGGTGGAAGCTTTACGGCAATGATCTGCCCAACGGCGAGCGCATCTGCAACGGTTCACGGCGGGCCGATATCATGCTGGACGTCTTCGAGCAGCCGTGAGCGCATAGACCATCCGGCCCGCAACGCGCGGTGCAATCTGACCATTGTCATCTGTGGCCCGATGAGGCAAACGGGAACCGCTGTCCCAAAGCAAGTCGGGAACGGCACGATCACGGAAGCGATGCAGAGTGTCCCGGCTCCCTTCAGAGCGTTGGGGCGATCGGCACGAGGAGAGGCAGGCGATGAGCGACCACCGGACGACAACCCTCACCATCCGCCGGCCCGATGATTGGCACCTGCATCTGCGCGACGGCGCCATGCTGGAGGGTGTGCTTCCCGACACCAGCCGCCACTTTGCCCGTGCCATCATCATGCCCAATCTGGTGCCGCCTGTGGTGACCACCGCGGATGCCGCCGCCTATCGTGCCCGCATCCTTTCGGCACTGCCCGCCGGCGATCGCTTCGAGCCTCTGATGACGCTTTATCTCACGGAGCATACGGACGCTGCGGATGTCGCCAAGGGAAAGAGAGACGGACTGATCCATGCGGTCAAGCTCTATCCCGCCGGCGCCACGACGAACTCGCATGGCGGCGTTCGCGATCTTGAAAAGGTCATGCCGGTGCTGGAGACGATGGCCGAGATCGGCCTCCCGCTCTGCGTCCACGGGGAGGTGACGACGCCCGAGGTGGATATCTTCGACCGTGAGGCTGTCTTCATCGAAACGGTTCTCGACCCGTTGCGCCGCCGCCTGCCCGAGTTGAAGGTGACGATGGAGCACGTGACGACGCAGGACGGCGTCGCGTATATCCGCAACGCAGACCGGAATCTCGCCGGCTCGATCACCACCCATCATTTGATCATCAACCGGAATGCGCTCCTCGTCGGGGGCATTCGCCCGCATTATTACTGCCTGCCCGTCGCCAAGCGCGAAGTTCACCGGCTGGCTCTGCGCAAGGCCGCGACGTCGGGCGATGCCCGGTTCTTTCTCGGCACCGACAGCGCCCCGCATGTCGATCCGCTGAAGGAATGCGCCTGCGGCTGCGCGGGTGTCTATACGTCGGTCAACACGATGAGCTGCCTTGCTCATGTGTTCGAGCAGGACGACGCACTCGACAAGCTTGAAGCTTTCGCGTCCCGCAACGGTCCGGCCTGGTACGGATTGCCTGTCAACGACGAGATGATCACGCTGACGCGCCACGACGCGCCGGTCGCTTATCCCGCAAAGATCGAGACGGGGGCGGGTCCGGTTACCGTGTTCGACCCGATGTTCCCGCTGCATTGGGCCGTGGATCACCTCCAAGGCTGACGCACACGACACCTTGTTCTGAGCCATCCACCAAGAGGAACCGCATGATGATCCCCACTTCCTTCCCCGATAAGGCCGTCATGGCCGAACTGCTGGCGAAAATGCTGTGGGAGATCAAGGCGGTACACTTTCGGGCTGACCAGCCCTACAAGCTTGCCTCCGGCATGGCGAGCCCGGTCTACATCGACTGCCGCAAGCTGATCTCCTATCCGCGCATCCGCTCCGCGGTCATGGATTTCGCGGCCGTCACCGTCATGCGCGAGGCGGGCTTCGAGCGGTTCGACGTCATCGCCGGCGGGGAAACGGCCGGCATTCCCTTCGCCGCCATGCTGGCCGAGCGCCTCAGCCTGCCGATGATCTATGTGCGCAAGGCACCGAAGGGGCATGGACGCACCAACCAGATCGAGGGGCACATGCCGGAGGGCGCCCGGGTTCTCGTGATCGAGGATCTGACAACGGCCGGCGTTTCGATGTTCACCTTCATCGATGCGATCCGTGCGGCCGGTGGTGTGGTCGATCACGGCATGGCGCTGTTCTATTACGATATC
This sequence comes from Rhizobium sp. Leaf384, assembly GCF_001424065.1. Lineage (GTDB taxonomy): Bacteria > Pseudomonadota > Alphaproteobacteria > Rhizobiales > Rhizobiaceae > Ferranicluibacter. The sequence continues at coordinate 1,364,281 of NZ_LMQE01000001.1, read as the reverse complement.
TTCCCCGAGGGTCGTGCCAACATGAAGAAGAAAGGCATTACCCTCCACAACATCGCCACCTGGCGCAACGTGCTGGCCATCGCCCGCGAGGACAAGCTTTTCGATATGGAAACGCTGGCCAGCGTCGAGGCATTTCTCGATGAACCGCTGGAATGGTCGGGCCGTCACGGAGGCATCTCCGACTTGGCGGGCTAAGGTCCGAAAGTGGCCGTCTGGCCGGCAAACGTCTCGAAACGCTCAACGTCCCAAGAGGAAGACCCATGATCATCTGCTGCGGTGAAGCCCTGATCGATATGCTCCCGCGCGAATCCACGCTCGGCGAGCCTGCCTTCGCGCCCTATGCAGGCGGCGCCATTTTTAACACGGCGATCGCGCTCGGGCGCCTAGGCATCCCCACCGGCTTCTTCACCGGCCTTTCGACCGACATGTTCGGCGATATTCTCCGCGAAACCCTGAAGAGCAGCAGTGTGGATTTTGCGCCGTCGGCCACATCCGATCTGCATACGACGCTGGCCGTCGTCAAGCTGGTCAACGGCTCCGCGACCTACGCCTTTTTCGATGAGAACAGTGCAGGCCGCATGATCACGGAGGCCGACCTGCCGGCACTCGGCGATTTCTGCGAGGCTCTGCATTTCGGCGCCATCAGCCTCATTCCCGAGCCCTGCGGCTCGACCTATGAAGCGCTGATGACGCGCGAGCACCGGAAACGCGTCATCTCCTTCGATCCGAACATCCGCCCGGGCTTCATCCGTGATGCCGAGGCCCACAAGGCGCGCATGCTGCGCATGGCCGCCATGTCGGATATCGTCAAGTTTTCCGACGAGGATCTCGACTGGTTCGGTGAAGAGGGCGATCACGAAACACTGGTCGGCCAATGGCTTGCGCGCGGGCCGAAGCTCGTCGTCATCACCAAGGGAGCCGAGGGCGCCGACGCCTACACGCTGCGGGGAAAAGTCTCCGTTCCCGGCGAGAAGGTCACGGTGGTCGATACGGTCGGTGCCGGCGATACCTTCGACGCCGGCATTCTGGCGTCGCTGAAGATGAACAACCTTCTGACAAAGGACGCCATCGCGACGTTGAGCGACGATGCCATCAAGGCTGCTCTCACGCTGGGGGCAAAGGCGGCTTCCGTCACGGTCTCGCGCGCAGGCGCCAATCCGCCCTGGGCATACGAGATCGGCCTTTAAGCGGCGTACGGCCGTCGGCGCGTCCACAGGCGGGCGCGCCGACATAAGCTCTATTGATGCACGACGATACGCGCGTGGTAGGGCACGCGATCGTAAAGATCGATGATGTCCTGGTTGATCAGGCGCACGCAGCCGGACGAGACCGCCTTGCCGATCGACCGCCATTCCGGGCTGCCATGCAGGCGGTACAGCGTGTCCTGGCCGTTCTGAAAGATATAAAGCGCGCGGGCGCCAAGTGGGTTTTTCAGACCGGGTTCCATGCCGCCGTTCTCGATCGAAAAACGGGCAAGCTCCGGCTGGCGCGCGACCATTTCGTTCGGCGGCTTCCAGCGCGGCCAATGCTGGCGCCAGTGGATGGTGCCTTCGCCCTGCCAGGCAAATCCTTCGCGGCCGATGCCGACGCCGTAGCGCATGGCCGTGCCACCGGGCTCGGTGATGTAGAGAAACCGGCCGGGCGTATCCACGACGACCGTGTTGTCCGGCTCGCCCGTCGTGTTGGCGACACGTTGGCGATAGAAGCGCGGATCGATGTCCTGATAGGGGATGGCGGGAATGAGGATGCCGTCATCTTCGACCGGGCCGTACATGACGGCAAGCTCTGCGTCTGTCGGCGGCAGGATTGGACGGCTGATCACGGGCGGAACCGGCGCGTTGCGGACGCCCGTCGAGGTCGTGCATCCCGCCAAGGTCGCGGCGGTGGAGATCGCGCCAAGCAAAAAGGTGCGGCGCGAGAAGGGATCGGCAAGGTAGGTCGATGTCATGAAAAGTGCCCCGGTGAGCCCTGATCTCTAGTCTCAGGCGGCACAGGCACAAGGCGTGATCCGATCACGATCGCCCGAACTCAAGGTAAGTCAGCCGAAACACGGCCGGTGTCGCTGCGGGGCAACAGTTTTCCCCTCCGGCAGGACTATGCACTTGTCCTCGCCTCGGGCCGGCGGGTTCTGTGCCAGATCGGCGAATCGCTCCTTCAACCCTGCCATCCTGACGCCGGGCCTCGCCCTGCGGCAGTGGGCGACGCGATCTTCCCCCGTGGGGGAAGATCGTTCCTGTAGGAAAGCTCCCTTTCGCGGGGGCAAGCCTTATGCCTTGGCGGCGAGCAGTGCCTTCACCAGGCCGGCGGTCGAGCTGTCGTGGCCTTCAGCACTTTCCTTGCCTTCGACGACCGGCAGCAGACCTGTTGCCAGTTCCTTGCCAAGCTCCACGCCCCACTGGTCGAAGGAGTTGATGTTGAAAAGCGCACCTTCGACGAAGACGCGATGTTCATAGAGCGCGATCAGGCGACCGAGCGCATAGGGCGTCAGCTTGTCGTAAACGATCGTCAGCGAAGGGCGGTTGCCGGTGAACACGCGATGCGGCGCAATGTGGTCGGCCTTGGCATCGTCCATGCCCTTGTCGGTCAGCTGGGCCTTCGCCTCCTCCAGCGTCCGGCCCTTCATGAGGGCTTCCGACTGGGCCAGGCAGTTGGCAATCAGCAAGTCGTGCTGGTGGCGCAGGGTCGGCTCATGCGCGTTGGCCGCGATCATGAACTCGGCCGGGATCACCGTCGTGCCCTGATGGATCAGCTGGTAGAACGCATGCTGCCCGTTGGTGCCTGGCTCGCCCCAGACGACAGGGCCGGAATTCCCCTCGACCGGGGTGCCGTCAAGCGTCACGCCCTTGCCGTTCGACTCCATGTCGAGCTGCTGCAGGTAGGCAGGGAAGCGCGACAGGCGCTGATCGTAGGGCAGGATGGCGCGGGAGGGGTAGCCGAGCACGTTGCGATGATAATAGCCGATCAGGCCAAGCAGCATCGGCAGGTTCTGTCGCAGCGGGGCGGATTTGAAATGCTCGTCGATTGCATGGGCGCCGGCCAGGAATTCGCCGAACTTCTCCTTGCCGATCGCGATCATCAGCGGCAGGCCGATCGCCGACCAGATGGAGTAGCGTCCGCCGACCCAATCCCAGAACCCGAAGATGCGATCGCTGGCGATGCCGAAGGCCGCGACCTTGTCGAGTGCCGTGGAGACCGCGCAGAAATGATGGCCAACGGCGTCTTCGCCGAGCGCCTTTGCGATGAAGGCGCGCGCCGTCTGCGCATTGGTCATCGTCTCGATCGTCGTGAACGTCTTCGACGCGACGATGAACAGGGATGTTTCCGGGTCCAGCAGCTTCAGCGTATCGGCGATGTGGGCGCCGTCGATGTTGGAGACGAAATGGGTGCGCGGACCGTCATGCTCCGGCGCAAGCGCAAGCGTCGCCATGACAGGCCCGAGATCGGAGCCGCCAATGCCGATGTTGACGATGTCGGTGATCTTCTTCCCGGTCGCACCGGTCAGAGTGCCGTTGCGGATCTTGTCGGAAAAGGTGCCCATGGCATCGAGCACGGCATTGACGTCCGGCATCACGTCCCGGCCGTCGACCATGACGGGCGTGTTGGAGCGGTTGCGCAAAGCCGTATGAAGGACAGCACGGCCCTCAGTGAAGTTGATCGGTTTGCCGGCGAACATCTCGTCGCGCTTTTCGGTAACCCGGGCAGCCTTTGCAATCGCCTCCAACCCGTCCAGAACACGGTCGTTGACGGCGCATTTGGAGTAATCGAACAGAATATCATCGAGCGTGACCGAAAAGCGCTGGAAGCGCTGCGGATCCGCAGCGAAGGCTGCACGAATATCGGTGGCGTCTGTTTCGGTGGCGGTGCTCTTCAGCTCTTCGACCAGCGCTTTCATCATCGGCTCCTCGGGCAGTTCCGGTAAAAGCCTTGGCGCTTGCCCGGACATGCTTTCAATGGGTTTTTATCAGCCGCGATAGCTAGTGCGTTTGGTCACAGCAAATCAAGCCTTGGCGCCCGAATTTCACGGGCAGCCGGCCATCTCCGCATAGGCGGCGTGCAGCTGGGCGGGCTGCCGGCCTCTTCAGGTGCGCAGGTCTTTCCGCAGGATCTTCCCGACATTCGACTTCGGCAATTCGTCGCGGAACTCGATGAAGCGCGGTCGCTTGTAGTTCGTCAGCCCGTCGGTGCAGTGCGCGCGAAGCTCGGCCTCCGTCAGTGCTGGATCACGACGAACGACAAACAGCTTCACCGCTTCTCCCGAATGCGCATCCGGAATACCGATGGCCGCGCATTCCAAAACGCCAGGATGCGACATGGCCACTTCCTCGACCTCGTTCGGAAAAACATTGAAGCCGGAGACCAGGATCATGTCCTTCTTGCGGTCCACGATCTTGATCAGCCCTTCCGGGCTCATCCGGCCGATATCGCCGGTGCGGAAGAAGCCATCTGCAGAAATTGCCTGCGCGGTTTCCTCAGGCTTGTTCCAATAGCCGGCCATGACCTGCGGCCCGCGAATGCAGATCTCGCCGATCTCGCCGATCGGCACGGACACATCCGCCTCGTTGCGGATCTCGATGTCGGTCGAGGGCAGAGGCAGGCCAATGGTTCCGGTAAAGTCCGGCAGGTCGAGACGGTTGGCGCTTGCGACAGGCGACGTCTCGGACAGGCCATAGCCCTCCTTGATGGGGCAGCCCGTCACTTTCTCCCAGCGCTCCGCCACCGGACGCTGCACGGACATGCCGCCGCCAAACGTCAGGACGAGCGAGGAAAAGTCGAGCGCCCGAAAGGCTTCGTTGTTCAGAAGGGCGTTGAACAGGGTGTTGAGGCCGGGGAAGATCGTGACCTTGTGGCTCCCGAACTCCTTGACCAGGGAGGGTATATCGCGCGGGTTTGGAATGAGCACGTTGTGTCCGCCGAGCACGAGGCCCATCAGCCCGTTCACGGTGAGGGCAAAGATGTGATAGAGAGGCAGGGCGCAGAGAAACACGAGGGTCTCCGGCCTCGGCTTGTTGATGAAGGCCGTTTCGACCCAGAGGCGCATCTGCGCCGTATTTGCCAGCAGGTTGGCATGCGTTAGCACTGCACCCTTGGAGACGCCGGTGGTGCCGCCTGTATATTGCAGGAATGCGACATCCTCGGCCTTGATCTCGCGCTTCGCCAGCAAGAGCCGTTTGCCCATGGCAAGCGCAGTGTTGAACCTGACATGGCCGGGCAGCGACCAGGCGGGCACCAGCTTCTTCACCCGTCGGACGATGATGTTGACGAGCAAGCCCTTCACGCCGAGCAGATCGCCCATCGAGGCGACGACGACATGCTGCAGAGCCGTTTTCGAGGCCACCTGTTCCACCGTGTGGGCGAAATTTTCCAGGACGACGATCGCTTTCGCGCCGCTATCCTTCAACTGATATTCGAGCTCGCGTGGCGTGTAGAGCGGGTTGACGTTGACGACCACGAATCCGGCCCTCAGGATCGCAAAGATCGTCACCGGGTTTTGCAGGACGTTCGGCATCATGACGGCCACGCGATCGCCCGGCTTCAGCCCGGTCGATTGCAGATGGGCGGCAAACGCATCGACGGTCTTTGCAAACGCGCCGAACGTGAGCGTCGTGCCCATGCACGTATAGGCCGGGCGCCCCGCATTTTTTTCGCACAAAACCTCGAACAGATGGCTGAGAGACGCGTAGGGGCTGGCGCCGATCTCGGCCGGCATGCCCGACGGGTAAGACGCAAGCCAAGGCCTGTGCGGCGACATCAATGGCGTCCGGCTGGCCGTATCGGGCATTTTGATCCTCCTCGAGCCGGTTGTGAGCCGCCGGCGATCCCCCAGATGGCGCACCTCTCCCGAGTGGCCTGCTTGAACTCTATGCTCTTCTGCACGCGCTTCAAGCGACGTCAAAAATATATGACCTACACGTAAGCGTCAACAAGGTATGTTGCTCAGGCATGGGAGGCTTTCGATGTGTGCATGGCTGCGTACCAATGCTTTGCGGATGCTCTCGATACGGTCTACGCCTCGTTCCACGACTCAGCCTCATTCCACGCGAGTGCCGACTGAGATTTTTCCCGGAGGCCGACCCGGTCTCAACGCAAGGTCACCCCCATGTCCGACACCGCGCTTTCATCCCCCCGCACGGTCCGCTTCGGAGGGATCTCCATGGCGGAGGTCGCCTTGGCCGTGGGCGGTTTCGGAATCGGCACCGGAGAGTTTGCCATCATGGGCTTGCTGCCCCAGGTCGCGCAGGATCTGCATGTCTCGGTGCCGCATGCCGGCGTCGTCGTCAGCGCCTATGCCCTCGGCGTCGTCGTCGGCGCGCCTCTGATTGCGGTGATCGCGGCCCGCTATGCCCGGCACGTCGTGCTTCTGACCCTCATGGCCCTGTTTGCGGCAGGCAATATCGCCAGCGCGCTGGCGCCGTCATTCAACCTGCTGGTCACGGCCCGCTTCCTTGCCGGCCTGCCCCATGGTGCCTATTTCGGCGTGGCCGCGCTCGTGGCGGCGGGCATGGTCGCGCCGCACCAACGCGGGCGCGCCATCGGACGGGTCATGATGGGCCTCACGCTGGCAACGCTCGTGGGCACGCCCCTGACCGCCTGGTTCGGCCAGGCGCTGGGGTGGCGCGCCGCCTTTGCCATCGTCGGCGGCATCAGCCTTCTGACCATCGTGCTGACCATGCTTTTCGTGCCCAAGGATCGGGCCGACGCCGCAGCCTCACCGCTGCGCGAGCTTGGGGCGTTGAAAAAGCTGCAGGTCTGGCTGACGCTCGGCATCTGCGCCATCGGCTGCGGCGGCATGTTTGCCACGTTCAGCTACATCACGCCGGCCCTGACGGAGGTTGCAGGTGTTTCGCTGTCCCGCGTGCCCCTGATGCTGTGCGTCTTCGGCGCCGGCATGATCCTTGGAAACATCATCGGCGCGCGACTGGCGGACTGGTCTCTGATGAAGGCGATCGGTCTCGGCCTCGTTTTCAATCTGGCAGCCCTTCTGCTGTTCGCCGCCACCATGAACTCTCCCGCCATGGCGACGGTCAACATTCTCTCGATCGGCTTCGCCTTTCTCATGGTGCCGGCCATGCAGACCCGTCTGATGGATGTTGCTGGCGAGGCGCAAACCCTGGCGGCAGCGCTCATGCACTCTGCCTTCAATCTCGCCAACGCGCTCGGCGCCTGGCTCGGCGGCGTGGCCATCGCCGCCGGATACGGCTGGACCTCGACCGGCTTGGTCGGCGCTGTCATGGCCGTGTTCGGCATCGGCATCTTCGCGGTCTCGGTGGCCGTCGAACGCACGTCGCGTGCTGCCTGAAGCTCGTCCGCCAAGCCGCCCGTTAAGCTGTCTGTCGAACAGGACCAATGGCGCCGCCACATTTTGGCGCCGATTTTGCAATTGTCATCCCGCGCGCGCCCTTCGGCTGTTATAGAAGGTCGATCGGACAATTGCAGGCGGGAGCCTGACGGAGGTAGTGGGTGCGCCATCGCGAATTGGAAAACCAGTCGGCAGAGCCGCGGCTCTTTGGGCGTCCAGCCTATGATCGCTCGGCGCTGGTGGGCCCCGCATCCGCGGCGCGATGGCTTCTCGTCTTCATTCTCCTGGCCGGTGCCTATTTCTTTCATGGCTTCCTTGTCCCGGTTCTCGCAGCGGTCGTCATCGGCTTTGCCAGCTGGCCGCTCTACCGACGCTTGCTGATTGCCGTAAAGGGCAACCGCACCATCGGGGCGACGATTGCGATCATCCTCGTCATCGCCTTTATCGTCACGCCCGTGACATTCGCCGCGATCTATGCCGTCGACGAGTTCCGCGGCTGGGTCGGCTGGGCCGTGGAAGCCAACTCCGTCGGTGCCGATGTGCCCGCCTGGGTCCTGCAGCTGCCGTTGGGCGGCGCCTGGCTCGGCGAGCAGTGGGCAAAGCATGTCGGGCATCCCGGCGCGCTCGGCGAACTCGTGCAGCTGGTCAGCGGCTCCAACATCGGCAGCATCTACCGGGGGGCGCTCGTCGTCGGGGCGGGGGCCGCGCGCTCACTGCTGACCTTGCTCTTCATGCTCATCACCCTGTTCTTCGTCTACCGTGACGGCGAAAAGTTCGTGGCGCAACTGGACCGGCTCGGGGAGCGGATCCTGCCCATGCGGTGGGAGCGCGTATCGCGGATCGTGCCGTTGACCATTTCCTCCACCGTGACCGGCATGGGCCTTATCGCCATCGGGGAGGGGATTGTTCTCGGCGTCGCCTACTGGATCGCCGGCGTTCCGTCGCCGGTAACCCTTGGCATCATCACCGGCTTCATGGCGCTCATTCCGGGCGGCGCGCCTCTCTGCTTCACGCTCGTGTCGGTCTATCTGCTGGCCAGCGGTGCGCCGCTGACAGGGCTTGCTCTTTTTGCCTGGGGCACCATCGAACTCTTCATCGTCGACAAGACGCTTCGTCCCCGCCTGGTCGGCGGCCCGATCAAGCTGCCGTTCCTGCCCACCTTCTTCGGCCTCGTCGGCGGGGTGAAGACCATGGGTTTCCTCGGCCTGTTCGTCGGTCCGGTGCTCATGGCGCTGATCGTCGCGATCTGGCGCGAATGGCTGCATGACGTGGCAGTGCCGGCGCAGACGCCAGCCCAGGCGCAGACAGCCACCTTGATCAAGCAGGCCTGACAGACCGGTAAAGCAAAGAACAGAGCCTTTCCCGGACGAGCTGACTGCCTTAAGTATCATGGCGACAGTGATCAACACGGGATGCGTGCCGGTGAATTTCTTTTCAGCCTATGATCAGGGTTTTGTGCGCGTTGCCGCCTGCACGCCGCGGTGCGAGGTCGCCGATCCCGCCTTCAATGTCGACCAGGTCATCGCGCTTGCCCGCGAAGGCGATGCCCGGTCCGTGGGACTGATGGTGTTTCCCGAGCTGTGCATATCCAGCTACACGCTCGACGATCTCCTTGGCCAAGCCGCGCTGCACGAGGCGGTGGACATGGCGCTGGCTCGTCTTATCGAGGAAAGCCGCACGCTGTCCCCGGTTCTTCTCGTTGGCGCCCCCCTTCCTCAGAATGGCCGGCTCTACAACTGCGCGCTGGCGATCCATCGCGGTCGTATCCTCGGGGTCGTGCCGAAAAGCTATCTGCCGAACTATCGCGAGTTCTACGAGAAGCGCTGGTGCGCGGCCGGGCGCGACATCCGCGGCGAGAGCATTTCCGTGGCCGGGCAGGTGGCACCCTTCGGTGTGGACCTCCTGTTCTCGGCAACCGACATCCGCGGTTTCGTCTTCCATATCGAGATCTGCGAGGATGTCTGGGTCGCAGCATCGCCGAGCGACTTCGGTGCGCTCGCCGGCGCGCTCATCCTCACCAATCTCTCGGCGAGCAACATCACGGTCGGCAAAGCCGAGACCCGGCGCCAGCTGGCGGGCTCGCAGTCCAATCGTTGCTTTGCCGCCTATGTCTATGCGGCTGCCGGCCCGGGGGAATCCACCACGGACCTTGCTTGGGACGGTCAGGCCTGCATCTACGAACTCGGCCACTTCCTGGCAGAGACCGAGCGGTTCCCCGACGGCCCGCAAATGTGCGTTGCCGATATCGACGTCGATCGTCTGCTGCTCGAGCGCCTGCGGACCGGCACCTTCAACGACGCCGCCAACCACCAGCATCGGGCCGATCGCACCTTCCGCACGATCGATTTCCTGTTCGAGCCCAACCGGGGCGATATCGGGCTCGAACGCGGCATCTCACGCTATCCCTTCGTGCCCGCGGATGCCGCGCGGCTCGACCAGGATTGCTACGAGACCTACAACATCCAGGTCCAGGGCCTGATGAAGCGCCTCCAGGCGACCGGCATCCGGAAGATCTGCATCGGCGTCTCCGGGGGGCTCGACAGCACCCATGCCCTCGTCGTGGCTGCCCGCGCGTTCGATCAGCTGGGCTTGCCGCGTTCCGGCATTCTCGGATTCACCATGCCGGGTTTCGCCACGGGCGACGTCACCAAGACAAACGCCTGGAAGCTGATGCGATCGCTCGGCATCACCGCCGATGAGATCGACATCAAACCCCTGGCAGAGCAATTGCTGAAGGATCTGAAGCATCCCTATGCCGAGGGTAAGCCGGTCTACGACATCACCTTCGAGAACGTGCAGGCCGGCCTGCGAACGGACTTCCTGTTCCGCGCGGCCAACCGCTATGATGCGCTGGTGCTGGGAACGGGCGATCTTTCGGAAATCGCGCTCGGCTGGTCCACATACGGCGTGGGCGACCATATGAGCCACTACAATGTCAATGCGTCCGTGCCGAAGACGCTTATCCAGCACCTGATCCGCTGGGTCATCGCCAAGCAGCTGTTCGATCCTGAAACGAACGCAACGCTGGCCGACGTTCTCGATACGGTCATTTCACCCGAGCTCGTGCCCGCCGACGAGACCGGTGCGATCCAGAGCACCGAGGACAAGATCGGCCCCTATGCGCTGCATGATTTTGCGCTCTATTACATCACCCGCTTCGGGCTGAAACCGTCGAAGGTCGCCTTCCTCGCCTGGCACGCCTGGCATGACGCGAAAGCAGGCAAGTGGCCGTCCGGCTTCCCCGAGGAGAGCCGAGGCGCCTATGATCTCGCGACGATCCGCAAATGGCTGGAAGCCTTCCTGTTCCGGTTCTTCACGACCAGCCAGTTCAAGCGCTCGGCCTCCCCGAATGGCCCGAAGGTCACATCCGGCGGCTCCCTGTCGCCGCGCGGCGACTGGCGCGCCCCGTCCGACGGCAATGCGCGGCTGTGGCTGGACGAACTGCGGCGCAATGTGCCGGACAACGAGGAGGCCTGACGGCCCCTGCCTTGTCCTTGCGTCCTCCTTGCCCAGCCCGCATCGCGATGTTTGCGATCGTCTCCAAGGTTTTGCTCCCTATTTCTGCGAATTGAGAATCGGCCCGTTTCCGTCATCATGACGGCAGGTCAATTGTCTGGGGCGAGAGATGGGGCTGAGACTTGTCAGGGATGACGCGGGAGACCGCGTCGAAGCGCCGATCGGCATGGGTGACGTGCATGCCGAAGCACGCCGGCGGATAGCGGCTCTCGGCTACGACCGGCATCGCGCGCGGGCGCTCGCCACCGGCATCGATATGCCGCGCGATATCCACATCAAGCATTTGCAGATCATGGCCATTGCGATGGCTCTGTGCAGCCTTGAGACCATTCCCGAGGACTACCGTTCGGAGATGTACTGGCCGACATGACGTTGCCCGGACCGCTCAACGCGGCTCCACGGTCAGGCTGAGATAAGTCGGATCGAAATCCGCGATGTTCCGCAATTCATCCCAGTCGAGGATCGTCACCGTATGGTTGATCCAACTGATCAGCCCGTCCTTGCGCAGGTTCTGGATCGTGCGGTTCATGTGAACGAGCGAGAGCCCAAGCACGTCCGCCATCTCCCCCTGCGAGAGCGGGAAGTAAAAGCTCAGACCCTGAGTAAGGCCCATGGCCTCCAGTCGCATATGCAGTTCGCAAAGCAGGTGGGCGAGGTGCGCCCGCTTGGAGCGGCGGCCCATGGCGACAATCCACTCGCGATGGATCGCGCCGTCGATGATCGTCTTCAGCCAGAGCAGACGCGTCAGGTGCGGCGCCTTCTCCGTCACCGTCTGAAGGTCGGTATGGTCGATCTGCATCACGCGGCAGGGGGAAAGCGCGATGATCCCGTGGTCCATCGTCTTCAGAAGGAAGGCATGCAGATCGACGAAGTCCCCGGGCACATGCAGGGCGGTGATTTGCCGCGTGCCATCGGGGGTGAGCTTGTAGCGTGCCGCGAAGCCCTCGACCAGCTGCGTGCTGTAGGTCGGTCGCGAGTTCTCCGACACGAGATCCTCATCCACCTCGTACGCGCGCTCGCGCGCAGCCAGCGATCTCAGAAGACTCTGCTCATCCTCCGATACAATGTCGTGGTTGGAGAGGTTCCGAATGAGAATGTCGATCACGATAAAGGCCTTCAAGAATAAACGTATGAACAATCCGCAACGGACCCGGAGACGCAACCGCTGCGGAGGACCCTGCCGGCGGGCGCATCACCGATGCATTTTAAACAGTGGCATCTGAAAAACGGCAAGCGCAAAAAGCAGGATGCCGTCAGCTGCGCGTGCTTCGCGATGGCAGGCCTTCGATTTCGGAACAAAAGCCCCATCCGCAACTTAGCAGGGCAAGTGCGCCCGAGCCGAGACGTCGAGACCGAAAATGAGCCGCTACTTCTTTGATCTTCACAATGGCAATGGTCCGGTCCTGGACGAAGAGGGTCAGGAGCTGGCGAGCCGGGAATCGGTTGCCATGGAAGTCGGCCGGATCCTCGGGGACATCGCCCGCGACGAAATGCCTGAAACCTGCAACGGCACCATCGCCCTGACCGTCCGCGACGCCACCGGCCGTACCATAACGGTCGCGCGCCTGACATTCAGCAACGAGTGGACCGACTGAAGCCCTTGTCGACACGAGCGAAAAGGCTGCCGGCGACGTGCTGCCGCTCTCCTACGCGCGACGACACGCTTCGAACGGGCGTTCGATGACAGCAGGCAAATGAAGATCGAGGGAAAGAATGGTGCCGCTTGCAGGACTCGAACCTGCGACCCCATCATTACGAATGATGTGCTCTACCACCTGAGCTAAAGCGGCTCACCGGCGAACCGCATGGTCAGCCTGTGATGTGAGGGGCTGATACCTGCAAAGTTCGGGGAATTCAAGCGGTCTCTTCGCCCGGAATGGAAAAACTCGTGACGAGCGCGGGGGCTGTAACGCGGCAAAGAGGAAGACCACGGGAAACCCGGCGCCTCACAGCGAAAGCCGTGCGCGGGCGGCCGCGTATTCCGTCTCCAGGCGTTCGACAAGCGTTTCGACCGGGGTGATCGCGGTGACAGCGCCGATCCCCTGGCCCGAACCCCAGATGTCGCGCCAGGCTTTTGCACCACTGCCGACGGCAGCATCGAGATCCATCGTTGCGGCTTCGGCCGCCGGTAGGTGGTCGGCATCGAGGCCGGCTGCAGCGATGGAGGGTCGCAGATAGTTGCCGTTGACGCCGGTAAAATGGGGCGTTTCCACGATGTCCTTGGCCTTGCTGTCGACGATCATCTGCTTGTAGCTGTCGCTGGCCCGGGCTTCCTCGGTGGCGATGAAGGCCGATCCGATATAGGCAAGGTCCGCACCCATGGCCTGCGCAGCCAGCACCGCGCCGCCATTGGCTATGGCGCCGGACAGCAGGAGCGGACCGGAAAACCAGCTGCGGATCTCCTGAACGAGGGCAAAAGGCGACAGGGCGCCGGTGTGGCCACCGGCTCCCGCAGCGACGGCGATCAGTCCGTCCGCCCCTTTGTTGATCGCGGAACGCGCATGGCGGTCGTGGATCACGTCGTGCAGCACGATGCCGCCATAACCGTGCACCGCCGCGTTTACCTCGGGCACGGCACCAAGTGAGGAGATGACGATCGGCACCTTGTATTTTGCGCAGAGCATCAGGTCATGCTCCAGCCTCTTGTTGGAGCGATGGACGATCTGGTTGACGGCAAAGGGTGCCGACGGTTTGCCCGGGTTCCGCGCGTCGTGGGCCGCCAGCTCTTCCGTGATCATCGCCAGCCATTCGTCCAGCTGTGCTTCCGGTCTGGCATTGAGTGCCGGAAAGGAGCCGACCACGCCCGCCTTGCACTGGGCAAGCGTGAGGGCGGGATGGGAAATGATGAACAAGGGCGCTGCAACGACGGGAATGCGGAGGTTGGAAAGGATGGGCGGCAGGGCCATGACGGTCTCTCTCGATTGACGTTCGCGTAAACGGAAGATAGCGGGGAGAGCGCGGGTCTGGCAAGGGGCGCGATGCCCATGTCGTGCGTTCGCTCATGGCGTCCCGAACGCCCCACGCGTGCATAGGGCGAGCGAGGGCATGCGGGGCGCCGTCACGATACATATCTCTTCAAGCGGCCCGTCGCCTGCGCCGCGATGAATGCCGGCGCCCGCATGGACAGACGGCTCCGGGCGGCACGACGGCGCATATCGTCGGCAGGCCGCATCGCGCTTGCCTTATGTGCGTTCGGCGGACTTGCGCAACGGGACGGCAATCGTTACCGAAAAGTAAATATGCTTTCCTTCGTCGCGACACCTGCATCCGGATGGGTGCGCGAAGCGAAGCGCCAGGCAAGGGATCAGGGTGAGCGGACTGGAAACAGCCATCAAGCAGGCGCTGGAGCGCTCCGACCGGGCGAATGCGGAAACGCGCGCCCGGATCTACCAGTCGGCGCGCAATGCGCTGGAGGCCGGTCTGCGCAAGCAGAACGTCCAGGACGAGACGGTCATCGCCCAGCAGAGGCATCGTCTGGAGGTCGCCATTCACGCGATCGAGCAGCAGGAGAGGGCGACGCTCCGCGATGCCGCCGTCGTGCAGGCTCCCGACCCGATGCAGGTTCCGAACAGTGGCATGGCACCTGTCCTGCGGGAGCCGGTGCGAGCAGAACCGCCTGTCGGTTCGCGCGAGCATCGCCGGGAGGAACCGGGCTTCGACGACGTGGTTCCGGATGGTCCAGCCGCAGAGCTCCGCCCGCCTTCGATTGCGAAGAGCCGACGCAGCGAGAGCGCTGTGGTGGAACCCGAGGAGCGGCGCGACAGCCGTGAAGACGCATCCTTGGCGCCGATGATGGTCTCGCCGGATCGCGATCCCTTTCGGCCGGGCGCGCATGCGCGCGATACCGTCAACGATCTCGGTCTTCCCGGCGCGGAGCCCCTGGTGCCGCGTCGGCGTCGCGGCCGCGGCGGACGGATTGCCTCCATCCTGATGGTGGTTGCCGTTCTCGTGGCGGCCGTCGGAAGCGCGACCTGGTGGGTTCTCAGCACGGGGCTGCTCGAACGTCCCGAAGGCCAGCCGGCCCCCCCGCCGACCGTTGCCGCCGAGGACTTCGACGGAGGTGCCGGCCTGCGGACGCTTGGTGCCCAGGCAGGCTTTACGGCGGACTGGGTTGATCTCTACCTGCCGACCGACCCCAGCGGCGTGACGCCGGGCGCCCGCGTCCGGACGGACGTCGTGCGCGACGAGGGCGGCGCGCGGCTTCGTATCACGTCCGGCGCGAGCGATGGCAGCGGAAACGTCGCGATCGAGGTTCCGGCGTCGGCGCTTCAGCGCATGGCGGGCCAGACCTCGACGCTGGCTCTCAGCGTTCAATCGGCCGACGGCAAGCCGACCCAGTTTTCGGTGGAATGCGACTTCGCATCTCTCGGCGACTGCGGGCGACATCGCTTTACGGTCAATGACGAGAAAAGCGACATGCTGTTCAAGATCACCTTCGACCGCACGCTGTCGCCGAACGGTCCGGGTCGCCTTCTCATCAACAGCGACGTGACCGCCAATGGCGGCGGTCTCGATCTTTACGCCATCCGGCTTTTGCCGGGGCAATGAGCGTGGTGGCGTTGCCCGTAGGAGGGCCGCGCCATCCGGAACGACGAGGACCGGCCCTGTGTTCGAGCCGTCCTTCGGTCAGGATTTCCGGAAATGTTGTCCGGACATGAGAATCTTGTCGTCGATCTCGCCGATCGCCTTCTCATCCTTGCCCGTGTAGTCGAGGTTCGTCAGAAGATGACGGATAAGGTTGAGGCGGGCGCGACGGCGGTCGTTTCCCAGGATTACGGTCCAGGGCGCCTTGCCCTTGTGTGTTTCCTTCAGCATGCGGTCGCGCTTTTCGGTGTAGTCGTTCCAGCGCGATAGGGCTTCGATGTCCATCGGCGAAAGCTTCCACACCTTCAGCGGATCATGACGCCGCTGGTGGAACTGCATGAGCTGCATTTCCTGTCCGATTTCCAGCCAGATCTTGAAAAGAACGATGCCCTCGTCGACGATCAGCTTTTCGAACGGCGGCACCTGCTTCAGGAAATGCTCGTATTGCGCCGGCGTACAGAAACCCATGATCGGTTCGACGCCGGCCCGATTGTACCAGGAGCGGTCGAACATCACGAATTCGCCCACCGTCGGAAAATGCGAGACGTAGCGCTGAAAATACCATTGACCGCTCTCCGTCTCGGTCGGTTTGGTCAACGCCACGATCCGGGCCGTGCGCGGATTCATGTAGGCGCGCGTCTCGTGGATCGCGCCACCCTTGCCGGCCGCGTCGCGCCCTTCAAACACCACGATCACGCGCTTGCCGCTTGCCTGCTGCCAGGCCTGCACCTTCACGAGCTCGATCTGCAACCGCTCCAGATCGGCCTTGTAGGTGTCCTTGTTCAGCTTTTTTTCGTAGGGGTAGCCGCCGGAGGCCATGGCAGCCTTCGTGATCCAGTCCGGCAGGTCGGGCGTGTCGACGTCAAACAGATGCGTCGTTCCGTCGATATCGATTTCGACCGGCTTGATATCGTCCATGCTGTTCACTCCCGTGGATGTCGGCGGGCAAGCCAGAGAGGCCGTGCCGCCGCGCGCGAGCAGGCCATAAGTCCATTGCGATTTCAAGCGCACCGTGAAAATCATGTCATGAAGCCGGGTTACATGTTGGAGATGACCATGTGGGCCAAGAGCTTCGATGATGGGCATTGATCAAGAGCATTGACCACGAGCATTGACCGTGAGCTTTACCGGACGGCGGGACCGACCTGCATCGCGCCGGGAATTTTTACGCCGGCGCGGGCAGGCAGCAAGATGCGGGGAACCGGTGCAGGAAACGACATTCTGGCAGACGATCGCCTCGCGGATCTGGGCGGAGAAGTGGTTGGTCGGCCTGACGTTTGCCGGCTGCGTCGCGTTGATTGCGACCAGCGGCCACCCGGTGCTGGCCGGCGCATGCTGGCTCACGCTTGTCACGGCCCTTCTGCGGCAGCCCGCGACGCCGAGCCTGCCGCCCCATGTCGAACCGCTGCCATCGACCGGCGAGACGGAACTCTCCGCGCTTGAAAGCGGCTTCGACGCCCTGGACATGCCGGTGCTCATCATCGGCGCGGACGAGCGCGTGCTGTTCCAGAACCAGGCCGCCGAAAAAGCCTTCGGCGTCATCCCTCCCCATTCGGATCTGTCCGGCCGCGTGCGGTCGCCGGGCATTCTCGACATGGTCCGCGAAACGATCGCCACGGGGCGGGTCAACCAGATCGAGCATTCCGAGCGTCTGCCTTCTGAGGCCGTGTACATCGTCCGTGTTGCGCCGGCGGCGCTCGGCGCCCCCAGGCCCCGTGTCGATCCGGCAGCTATCGACACCGTCTATATCGTCTCCTATCGCGACATCTCGCAGGCACGCCGGATCGATCGCATGCGCTCGGACTTCGTTGCCAATGCGAGCCATGAATTGCGCACACCGCTTGCCTCCCTGCGCGGCTTCATCGAGACCCTGCAGGGCCCGGCGCGCAACGATGTGAAGGCACAGGAGCGGTTTCTCGGCATCATGCTCGAGCAGGCGACACGGATGAGCCGCCTCGTGGACGACCTGCTGTCGCTGTCGCGCCTCGAGTTGAAATCCCATATCGCGCCCGAGCAGGACATCGCCCTCGGGCCGTTGCTCGGTCATGTCTGCGACACGCTCGGTCCGCTGGCCCAGGATCTGGGGGTCGCTATCGCGCTGGATCTTCCGTCCGTCCCGGTCATCGTCCAAGGCGACCGGGACGAGCTGATCGAGGTGTTCGAAAACCTCGTGGAGAATGCCTGCAAATATGGTCAGGAGGGCAAGACCGTCGAGGTGAGCCTGTCCGGCGGAGGCGGGGATCCGGTCGAGGTTTCCGTGCGAGATCGCGGACCAGGCATTCCCGCAGAGCACGTGCCGCGCATTACCGAGCGTTTCTACCGTGTGAATGTCGAAGCCAGCCGCTCGAAAAAGGGAACCGGACTGGGGCTGGCGATCGTCAAGCACATCCTCACCCGGCATCGCGCCCGCCTGCTCGTTCGCTCCGTGCTGGGGGAAGGCACCGTTTTCACCGTCCGTTTTTGACCGGCTTCACAGAGACGGAAAACGACATGAGAAAAGACATGAAAAATCAGAAACTTGGGCTGTCATAAATCTTTCGTCAACTTGACATAAAAGCTTGTGGCATCGGCCGCTAATGAATGTCAGCCGATGAGAATGAAACGGCGAAAGCGAGCGCTGACACCCTAGCGCACCCACACAAGCCCATCCGGGAGAATCCCATGAACGCCCTGAAACTCACTGCTGCAGCCCTGGTGGCCTCTGTCGCCTTTGCTGGCGCCGCTGCCGCTCGCGACCAGATCCAGATTGCTGGTTCGTCCACTGTTCTTCCCTATGCCAAGATCGTTGCCGAAACCTTCGGCGAGACGTTCCCGGACTTCAAGACGCCGGTCGTTGAATCCGGCGGCACGGGCGCCGGCCTCAAGGAATTCTGCAAGGGCGTCGGCCCCGATACAATCGACATCGCCAATGCCTCGCGCAAGATCAAGGACAGCGAGCTGGCCGAGTGCAAGGCTGCCGGCGTGACCGAAGTGCAGGAAGTCAAGATCGGCTATGACGGCATCGTGTTTGCCACCGACAGCGGCAATGCCGACCTGAAGCTCGAGCCGAAGGATCTCTACCTCGGCCTCGCAGCTCAGGTGGTCGTCGACGGCAAGATCGTCGCCAACCCCTACACGAAGTGGTCTGAGGTCAACAAGAACCTGCCGGACGCCGACATTGCGGCCTACATCCCGGGCGAGAAGCACGGCACGCGCGAAGTCTTCGAA
Source organism: Rhizobium sp. Leaf384 (assembly GCF_001424065.1). Taxonomy (GTDB): domain Bacteria; phylum Pseudomonadota; class Alphaproteobacteria; order Rhizobiales; family Rhizobiaceae; genus Ferranicluibacter. The sequence continues at coordinate 1,345,677 of NZ_LMQE01000001.1, read as the reverse complement.
GAAAAGATCCTTCATGCCGGCTGCAAGGCTTCCGGTGCTGAAGACGTCATCAAGGCTGCCGTTTCTGACGCCAAGGAGCAGGCGCGCACCTGCGTCGCCGTTCGCAAAGACGGAAAGGCTGTCGACATTGACGGCGACTACACGGAAACCCTCGCGCGTATCGCTGCCAACAAGAACGGCATCGGCGTCTTCGGCCTGGCATTCTACGAAAACAACGCCGACAAGCTGAAGGTCGCCACCGTCAACGGCGTGGTGCCCTCCACGGAAACGATCGCTTCCGGCGAATATCCGGTCTCGCGCCCGCTGTTCTTCTACGTCAAGAAGGCACACCTCGGCGTCATTCCCGGCCTGAAGGAATTCGTGGAATTCTTCCTGGACGACCAGATGGTCGGCCCGGAAAGCCCGCTGGCGGCCTACGGCCTCGTTTCGGCGCCGGACGCCGAGCGCGAAGCCGACCGCAAGGCCTTTGCCGACGGCACGATGCTGTAAGAAACGTCGATCCGGAGACGCAGTCTCCCCGGATCATCCGGCACGGCGCAGGGGCGCCGTGCCGGAACCTCAACGTTCGAATGGCCGGCGTCCGATCTTGCAGCATGCGATGTCGTGAAACGACCGGGGGACCCAGATCATGAGCGCCTCCCTTCTCTTTCTCCTTGTCCTCCTCGTCGGCGCATCGGCCTTCGTGATGGGTCGATCGCGGGCCATCGCCACGGCCGGCGGCAAGCTGTCCTCGCTGCATTCCCTGCCGGGATATCACGGAAGCTACGCCGCCATCTGGGCGCTTCTTCCTGCCCTTGTGGTTCTCGCGGTCTGGCTGGTCGCAGCTCCGCCGATGATCGATCGCAGCGTCCTCTTCCATCTCCCCACCGACGTCCTCAACCAGGGCAGCGCGCCTGCCGAGCTGGCACTGGGGCAGGTGAAGTCGGTCGCCCGCGGTCTGGCGCTTCTCTCGGATGCCGAGCGCAGTGCGCTCGACAGCGGCGCCATCAATCTTCGCGACGCCATGGCCGCCAAGGGCATTCCGCTGGCCAGTGCCGGCGAACCCTGGATGATCGAGTCGGCCACCCGCTTCAACGGCATGACGGCGACCAGCCACCTTGCCATGGCCGGGGTCGTTCTGCTGCTCGCCATCGGTGGCGCGGTGCTGGCACTCCGCGGTATCTCCCAACGCTTCCGGGCCCGAAATCGCGTCGAGCAGGTCATTCTCGGCGGGTTGATCCTTGCGTCCTCCATCGCCATCCTCACGACGATCGGCATCATCGGCTCCATGCTGTCGGAAGCCTTGCGCTTCTTCGCGTCTGTGTCGCCGATGGAATTCTTTTTCGGAACGGTGTGGGACCCACGTTTCGCCGCGGCCGGCCAAGCCGGTCAGTCGGGCCAGTTCGGTCTCCTGCCGCTGCTAGCCGGTACGCTCTACATCGCTCTTGTGGCCATGCTGTTTGCCGTGCCGATCGGCCTCTTCGCGGCGATCTACATGGCGGAATATGCCAACAACACCGTGCGCTCGGTCGCCAAGCCGCTCCTGGAGATCCTGGCCGGTATTCCGACCATCGTCTACGGCTTCTTCGCCCTCGTCACGGTCGGTCCGTTCCTGCGCGACATCTCGGGCCAGCTGAACGGTCTCGTCACCGGCAATTATACAAGCTTCATCCAGGCGCAGAGCGTGCTGACAGCCGGCATCGTAATGGGCATCATGCTGATCCCCTTCGTGTCCTCGCTGTCGGATGACATCATTACGCAGGTACCGCGCTCGCTGCGTGACGGGTCTCTCGGGTTGGGGGCCACGCGCTCGGAAACCATCAAGCGCGTCGTGCTGCCTGCGGCACTGCCCGGCATCGTCGGGGCTCTGCTGCTGACGGCATCCCGCGCCGTCGGCGAGACCATGATCGTGGTGCTCGCCGCGGGTGTGGCCGCGCGCATGCAGATCAATCCCTTCGAGCCGATGACCACCGTCACGGTCAAGATCGTCAACCAGCTGACGGGCGACCTGGAGTTTACCTCGCCGCAGACCCTCGTCGCCTTTGCGCTCGGCATCACGCTGTTCGCCATCACGCTCTGCCTCAACATTTACGCGCTCTACATCGTGCGCAAATACCGGGAACAGTACGAATGACCGACATGACCTCATCGCTCGCCGGTGCATCGCCGCGTCCCGTCGTCAGCCGTCGCGATATCGGCATCAAGCGCCGCTACGCCGCAGAACGTCGCTTTCGCGCCTATGGCATCGCGGCGATCGCCATCGGCATCTTCTTCCTCGGCCTCCTCCTCTGGACCGTCGTATCCAAGGGCTACACCGCCTTCCTGCAGACCGAGATCGTCCTGCCGATCACCTTCAGCGAAAAGGTCATCGATCCGAAGAACGAACGGGCAAGCAATCCTGCCAAGCTGATGACGGCGAACTATCCGCTGCTGGTGCGCGATGCTCTCGTGCAGAAGCTGGGCATCGATCCGGCCAACCGCGCCGACGTGAAGCTGGCGACCGACATGGTCTCGGCCAGCGCGCGAACGCAGCTTCGCGATGTCGTCGTCGCCAATCCCGCCATCATTGGCCAGACCGTTCCGGTGGCACTGCTTGCCGAAGGCAATATCGACTCGGCCAACAAGGGCCAGATCGACGTGACGGTCAACGAGGCCAACCGCAAGGTGAAGGACAAGCAGCTCGCCTGGATGCAGACGCTTGCGCAGGACGGCGCAATGACGAAGTCCTTCAACACGGGCCTCTTCACCTCGGGCGCCTCGTCGCGGCCGGAAGCCGCGGGGATCGGCGTTGCGGCCCTCGGCTCGCTCTACATGATGCTGATCGTTCTCGTGCTCGCGCTGCCGATCGGGGTCTCCGCGTCGATCTATCTCGAAGAGTTCGCTCCGAAGAACAAGCTGACCGACCTCATCGAGGTCAACATCAACAATCTCGCGGCCGTTCCCTCGATCGTCTATGGTCTGCTCGGCCTGTCGATCTTCATCAATTTCGCCGGCATGCCGCGTTCGGCGGCGCTCGTCGGCGGTCTGGTCCTCACCCTGATGACGTTGCCCACCATCATCATCGCCACGCGTGCAGCCCTGAAGGCGGTGCCGCCGTCCATCCGGGCCGCAGCACTCGGCCTGGGCGCCTCCAAGATGCAGACCATCTTCCACCACGTCCTGCCTCTCGCCATGCCGGGCATCCTTACGGGCACCATCATCGGCCTGGCGCATGCGCTCGGAGAGACGGCTCCCCTGCTTCTCATCGGCATGGTGGCCTTCGTGGTCGATTTCCCGGGCTCGCCGCTCGAACCTTCGACGGCCCTTCCGGTCCAGATCTACATGTGGGCCAATGAAGCCGAACGTGCATTCGTGGAGAGGACCTCCGGTGCGATCATCGTGCTCCTGGTCTTCCTGGTGATCATGAACCTTGGCGCGATCCTGTTGCGGCGCCGCTTTGAACGACGCTGGTAGTGAGGTAGAAAACAATGAACATGATGTCAGAAGCGACTCTCGAAAAGGCGGTCGATCAGAAGATGAATGCTGTCCCTCACAAGATGATCGGCAAGGATGTGTCGGTCTATTACGGCGAGAAGCGCGCGCTGTTCGACGTGAACCTCAACATCCGCGAGAATACGGTCACGGCGCTGATCGGCCCGTCGGGCTGCGGCAAGTCGACCTTTCTGCGGACGCTGAACCGCATGAACGATACGATCGATCATTGCCGGGTCACCGGCAAGATCACGCTCGATGACGGCGACATCTACGATCCCTCGATCGACGTGGTCGAACTGCGCGCCCGCGTCGGCATGGTCTTCCAGAAACCCAATCCGTTTCCGAAGTCGATCTATGAAAACGTGACCTACGGCCCGAAGATCCACGGTCTTGCCCGCAGCAAGGCCGAACTCGACGCCATTGTCGAGCAGAGCCTGCAGAAGGCCGGCCTCTGGAACGAGGTGAAGGATCGCCTGCACGAATCCGGCACCGGTCTCTCCGGCGGTCAGCAGCAGCGTCTCTGCATTGCACGCGCCGTTGCCGTCAGTCCTGAGGTCATTCTGATGGACGAACCCTGCTCGGCGCTCGACCCGATTGCCACCGCCAAGGTCGAGGAGCTCATCCACGAACTGCGCGCCAACTACACGATCGTGATCGTCACGCATTCCATGCAGCAGGCAGCCCGCGTCTCGCAGCGCACCGCCATGTTCCATCTCGGCAATCTCGTCGAGGAGAACGATACCGACAAGATGTTCACCAACCCCGACGACCAGCGCACGCAGGATTATATCATGGGACGCTTCGGCTGACCGGTCGTGCGACCGATAGACAAGTGCCCGTGACCGAACTCCAAGGACAGGATCCATGGCAACCCATATCGTATCCGTCTATGACGAAGACCTCAAATATCTCAGCCGCCGTATCTCCGAGATGGGCGGCCTTGCCGAGCAGATGGTGGCCGAATCCGTGCGGGCTCTGGTCAACGCCGATCTGGGTCTCGCCCAGAAGGTGATTTCCGATGACGTCGTGCTCGATGACGCCGAGCGCCAGATCGGTGAGAAGGCCATCATCACGATCGCCAAGCGGCAGCCGATGGCGGCCGACCTGCGCGAGATCATGGGGTCGATCCGCATTGCGGCCGACCTCGAGCGTGTCGGCGATCTTGGCAAGAACACCGCCAAGCGCGTCATCGCGGTGTCCAGTGCCAGTCTGCCGCGCCAGTTGGCGCGGGGGATCGAGCATCTGGCCGAACTGACGCTGATGCAGCTGAAGGAAGTCCTGGATGTCTACGCCTCCCGCTCGGCGGAAAAGGCAAAGGCCATCCGGGAGCGAGACGGCGAGATCGACGCGATCTACACCTCGCTGTTCCGCGAACTCCTGACCTACATGATGGAGGATCCGCGCAACATTACCCCGTGCACGCATCTCCTGTTCTGCGCCAAGAACATCGAGCGCATCGGCGACCACGCGACCAATATCGCTGAGACGATCTACTACATGACGACCGGCGCGCAGCCGCTCGGCGAACGTCCGAAGGACGACTCGTCGAACACTGTCGGCGCACTCTCCACCTGAGCGAACGGCGCGGGAGAAATCCATCCTGCGGCGTCGTCCTCGGTCTTGAGACCGGTCGCTGTCTCGAGGTTGGGGATGGCGGCCGAAGGGTGGTCTCTTGCCGAAATGCCTGAACTGTCAACGATGATCGCCGCCTTCGGGTTCTGGCGAAGGCCTCGTCACGCGACGAGGACACTACGGAGTCCAGAAATGCAGCCGAGAATAGCCGTTGTCGAAGATGAAGAAGCCCTGAGCGTCCTGCTGCGGTACAATCTTGAGGCCGAAGGTTTCGATGTCGATACCATCAATCGGGGCGACGAGGCAGAGGTTCGCTTGCAGGAACGGCTGCCGGATCTGCTCATCCTCGACTGGATGCTCCCCGGCGTGTCCGGCATCGAGCTCTGCCGGCGCCTTCGCCAGCGCAGCGAGACGGAGCGTCTTCCCATCATCATGCTGACGGCACGGGGCGAGGAAAGCGAGCGGGTCCGTGGTCTTGCCACCGGCGCCGATGATTATGTCGTCAAGCCGTTCTCGACGCCGGAACTGATCGCCCGCGTGAAAGCCATGCTCCGCCGCGCGCGTCCGGAAGTGCTGTCGTCGCTCTTGAAATGCGGCGACATCGAGCTCGACCGCGAGACGCACCGCGTCCATCGTAAGACCCGGGAAGTCCGTCTCGGCCCGACCGAATTTCGTCTGCTCGAGTTCTTCATGTCTTCGCCCGGCCGCGTCTTCTCGCGCTCGCAGCTTCTCGATGGCGTTTGGGGGCACGATATCTACGTCGACGAGCGCACCGTCGACGTCCATGTCGGTCGCCTGCGCAAGGCGCTCAACTTCTCCAACATGCAGGACGTGATCCGCACCGTACGCGGAGCGGGCTACTCGCTGGAAAGCTGAGCCTGCCACGAAGCAAAGCTGCTTACCCGCCCCACGCGCTGCCGCCGAGGCCTGAAACGAAAACGCCTTCCTCGCAAAGCGAGGAAGGCGTTCTTGCGTTCTGCCTGTAGGGCGTTCTGCCTGCAGGGCGTTCTCTTATCGGGCGCGACGGCGCTCGGCCGAGGGCTGGTAGGCAAGCTTGGCGTGGAACGTGCAGTAGGGCGAGCTATCCGGGGAGTCGTTTCCGCAGAAGTGGAATTCGTCCTTCATCGGGTCGCCGATCGGCCACTTGCAGGTGCGATCGGTCAGCTGCGTCAGCACAAGCTTGCGGGACATGGGCACGACGACATTGCTGCCCGTCGCGCTGCCTGCGCTGTTCGTTACCGCCAGTGCGGTTTCCGGCGCGAATGCGCTTTCGGAATCTTCGATGACGTTCACGCTGACCGGGCGGGCCATCGAACGCTGCGGGGCGGAACGGGGGGCTGTGCTCGCAACCACGGCTTCCGGTGCTGCCGGACGGGCAACGACGACGGGGCGCTTGGGACGGGTTGCACTCGGCGAGGCGCCGCCTGCCTTTGCGCGGCCCGGAAGCGACAGGCGATGAACCTTGCCGATGACGGCGTTGCGACTGACGCCACCAAGCTGCGCCGCGATCTGGCTCGCGCTCAGCCCTTCGGCCCAGAGCTTCTTCAGTCTCTCTACCCGCTCGTCAGTCCAGTTCATTGTCGTCTCCGTTCCAGGCCGTAGCAAAGGATGAATCCCTCACCGCGCTCCGGATGGCTCCGAAGCTGCAACGCCTTGACTCTTCTGGTGACTAGGTCCGCCGCATGCGTCTAGCAATTCCTTGGTAACGTAGAGACGGGGTGACTCCGTGACAAGAGTCCCGGGAATCGCGCCGAATCGATTTTTGGGTTTTCCCCAACTTGCTGTCGCCGCGTGATATATTTGCAAGACCTTTTTGCCGGAAAGCATCGTGCTCGAAAAATGCGTCCGACGCCTGTCTTTCCGGGAGTTTTGTTGACAGCGGCACCCGAAATACCGATAGTGCGCTCGCCGCCGTCAGGGCGGTATTTTTCATTTCGGGTCGGCGCTGTCGGCCGCTGCACAACGGATCGAACCTTCCCCGCAGAGTGTGCGGACAGGACGAGGAGACAGGCACGATGGCCGAGGCAACCCCGCTTTACGAGACCTACATGCGTGCGCCGCTGCGCTTCGAGCGCGGCGAGGGCGTCTGGCTGGTGGCGGAAGATGGGTCGCGCTATCTCGACTTCGCCGCGGGTGTCGCCGTCAATTCCCTTGGCCACGCGCATCCGCATCTCGTCGCAGCGCTGAAGGACCAGGCCGAAAAGGTTTGGCATCTCTCCAATCTGTACGAGATTCCCGGGCAGGAAAAGCTCGCCAAGCGTCTGACCGACAACACGTTTGCGGACAAGGTCTTCTTCACCAATTCCGGTGCGGAAGCGCTGGAATGCGCCATCAAGACCGCGCGCCGCTACCAGTTTTCCAAGGGCCGGCCGGAGCGTTTCCACGTCATTACCTTCGAGGGCGCCTTTCACGGGCGCACGCTCGCGACGATCGCGGCCGGCGGCCAGGCGAAATATCTCGAAGGCTTCGGCCCCAAGGCACCGGGCTTCGTCCAGGTCCCGTTTGCCGACCTTGATGCCGTCAAGGATGCGATCACCGAGGAGACCGCGGCGATCCTGATCGAGCCGATCCAGGGCGAGGGCGGGATACGCCCGGCACCCAAGGCCTTCCTGCAGGCGCTGCGCGCATTGTGCGACGAGCACGGCCTGATGCTGATCTTCGATGAGGTCCAGTGTGGCGTCGGACGAACCGGCAAGCTCTTTGCCTATGAATGGTCCGGCATATCTCCGGATATCCTCGCGGCCGCAAAGGGCATCGGCGGCGGCTTCCCGCTCGGCGCCTGCCTTGCCACGGAAGAGGCCGCCTCGGGGATGGTCGCGGGCACGCATGGTTCGACCTACGGCGGCAATCCGCTGGCCATGGCGATCGGCAATGCCGTGCTGGACGTCGTTCTCGGCGATGGGTTTCTCGAGCATGTGCGGGATGTCGCACTCGTCTTCCGTCAGGGGCTGGCCTCGCTTGCCGATCGTTTCCCCGATGTGATCGAGGAAATCCGCGGCGAAGGCCTCATGCTCGGCATCAAGGCGGCGGTTCCCTCCGCCGACCTGCTGAAGGCGATCCGGGCGGAGAAGATGCTGGCCGTTCCCGCAGGGGAAAACGTCATCCGCCTGCTGCCGCCGCTGATCACCAGCGCGGACGAAGCCCGCGAGGGTCTCGCCCGCATCGAACGCGCCAGCGAAACGTTGACGGCGGTCAAACAGCGCGCGCGTGCGTGATCCGGACGCCTTCGACATCAGGATTACCGACAGCCGGCCCGCGCAGAAGGCATAGGCTCCAAGAACGCCTTGGAGCCGCCCCCGGGCACAAGGACAGGACACCGCATTTTCATGGCCGAACCTCGCCACTTCCTCGATCTCTCCGCCATGTCGGCAGAGAACCTGCGCTCCATCATCGATGATGCCCGGGTGCGAAAGGCAGCGACCAAGGCCGGGACTGCGGAAAAGCCGCTGGCCGGCAAGATGCTCGCCATGATCTTCGAAAAGCCTTCCACCCGAACCCGTGTGTCGTTCGATGTCGGCATGCGCCAGCTCGGCGGCGAGACGCTGTTCCTTTCGGGCACGGAAATGCAGCTCGGTCGCGCCGAGACGATCGGCGATACGGCCAAGGTTCTCTCTCGTTACGTCGATGCCATCATGATCCGAACGACGGATCACAGCCGCCTGCTCGAGCTTGCCGAACATGCGACCGTGCCGGTCATCAATGCCCTGACAGACACGACGCATCCCTGCCAGATCATGGCCGACATCATGACCTTCGAAGAGCATAGCGGCCCGGTGAAGGGCAAGACCATTGCCTGGACGGGAGACGGCAACAACGTGCTGCATTCCTTCATCGAGGGATCGGCGCGTTTCGGCTACACGATGAAGATGGCGGTGCCGCTCGGCTCCGAACCCGACGACAAGATTCTCAACTGGGCGCGCAACAATGGCGGCAACGTGATCCTGTCGCATGACGCGGAAAAGACGGTCGCCGGTGCCGATTGCGTCGTCACGGACACCTGGGTGTCGATGAACCAGGAGCATCGCGCCCGGGGACACAACGTCTTCCAGCCCTATCAGGTCAATGCTGCGCTGATGTCGAAGGCGGACGAGAACGCGCTCTTCATGCACTGCCTGCCGGCGCATCGGGGCGAGGAAGTGACCGACGAGGTCATTGACGGGCGTCAGTCCGTGGTGTTCGACGAGGCGGAAAACCGCCTTCATGCGCAGAAGTCGATCCTTGCCTGGTGCCTGGGCGCGCTCTGAGCGCCTGCCTGCGACGCGCATCGTCAAAACCTTGAAAAACGGCATTCGGCCACCGATCTAGGTGCAAAGCGGAATGTCACGATTTTTGCTGGCATTTCATATCGATCCAATAGAATGGCGTTGTGGCGTGCAAAACCCGGACCTGTCCGGGGCGCCGTCATCTGCGTTCGGGCTCGCCGCGGCGGGTCATGCATCAGGAGCATGGACATGGTGGACAAAGGACCAGATCTCGGCGAATTCGGTTACGCAGGCGATGACCGCGTCGTGCCTTTTCAGGTGGAAGGCCTCGACGTGCGCGGTCGCGCCGTTCAGCTTGGCCCCATGCTGGATGCGATCCTCGAACGGCACAATTATCCGTTGCCGGTCGCACGCCTCGTGGCGGAAACGGTGGTGCTCACCGTCCTCCTCGGCACTTCGCTGAAGTTCGATGGCAAGCTCATCATCCAGACGAAAAGCGATGGCCCGGTCGATCTCGTGGTCGCCGACTTCTCGACGCCGGATCGCGTGCGCGCTTATGCCCGCTACGACGAAGAGGCGCTGGCCAGCGCGATCGACAAGGGCGAAACCGATCCACAGGATCTGCTCGGCCAGGGCATCCTTGCCTTCACCATCGATCAGGGCGAATACACCCAGCGCTACCAGGGCATCGTTCCGCTGGACGGCGCTTCGCTGGAGGAGATCGCCGGCGTCTATTTCCGCCAGTCGGAGCAGATCCCGACCAAGGTGCGCCTTGGCGTCGCCGAGCTGTTGGATCGCGACGAGAACGGCAAGCCGCGCCACCGCTGGCGGGCCGGAGGCATGGTCGCGCAGTTTCTGCCGGAGGCGCCCGACCGGATGCGCCAGCCGGACCTGCATGGCGGGGATGGAGCCGAGACGTTCGAGGGTGGTGTCGACGACCTCTGGGACGAGGCGCGTGTCATGGTCGAGACGATCGACGCCGACGAATTGACCGATCCGACCGTCGGGACGGAACGGCTGCTCTATCGCCTGTTTCACGAGCGCGGCGTGCGGGTCTATCCCCCGCAGGCGGTCTATGACCAATGCGCCTGCTCGCGTGAAAAGCTGCGCGACGTCCTTGCCAGCTTCAGCCAGGAGGAGATCGACAGCACGGTGGAGGATGGGGTCATCTCGGTGACCTGCGAGTTCTGCTCGACCACCTACACGTTCGAAGCCACCGAAGTCCGCCCGCAGTAAGAGCGCGCACATCGTTTGGAAACTGAAGGGGCTCCCGGCAATTGCGGCCGGGGGCACATCTGCTGTTGTGGTCAGTTCAACGTCCGGCTGAGGCCCGGCAGGTCCAGCGAAAAGGCGGGAATGTCGACCGTGAAGGTTTCGCCGTCAGGTGTCTCCATCGAGTAGTGTCCGAACATCACGCCGGAAGGCGTGTCGAGCGGGCAGCCGGAGGAGTACTCGAACGTATCGCCCGGATTGAGGATGGGTTGCTCGCCGATCACTCCGGGGCCGTTGACCTCGTCGACCTGACCGCTTTCGTCCGTGATATGCCAATACCGCGTCATCAGACGCACGGTTTTCGTGGAACGGTTCGAAATCAGAATGCGGTAGCCCCACACATAGCGCCCATCTTCGGGATCGGACTGATCTTCCAGATAATAAGGCTCTACGGTGACCTCGATGTCCCGTGTCAGCGCGCGATACATGATGCAACCCTTCCAGTCAGTGTGCATATTCTAGGGGAAGATGGTTTCCCGAAGAATAACGCCCGCAGGAAGTGTGTTGCGGCATGGCACGCCGTCACGCTGTCACGCCGCGCGGGGTTAGCGCGACGTGACGCTCCGAGGATGGAGCAGGGCCGGGTAGCAGGATCAGGACGCGCCTCAGGCGGCGACGGTCTTCAGCGCCCGGGCGAAATCCTCGATGAGATCCGCACTGTCCTCGATGCCGGCCGACAGGCGCACGGTCCCGTCGGAAATGCCGAGTTCCGCACGGGCCTCCTCGTTGAGGTTCTTGTGCGTCGTCGTTGCCGGATGCGTGATCAGGCTCTTGCTGTCGCCGAGATTGTTGGAGATCTTGACGATTTCCAGCGCGTTCTGCAGCGCGAACGCCGCCTTCTTGCCACCCTTCATGTCGAAACAGACGAGCGTCGATCCGCCCTTCATCTGCTTGGCGATGATATCCGCCTGCGGATGGTCCTTGCGGCCGGGGTAGATGACGCGCGCAATCTGGTTCTGTTCGGCGAGGAAGTCGGCAACCTTCGCTGCGTTTTCGCTCTGCTGGCGCACCCGCAACGGCAGGGTCTCGATGCCTTTCAACAGCGTCCAGGCGTTGAACGGGGACAAGGCAGGGCCGGTGTGGCGGAAATAATCGTGCAGATGCTCGTCGATCCAGTCTTTCGACGAGAGGATGACACCGCCAAGGCAACGCCCCTGGCCGTCGATATGCTTGGTGGCGGAATATACGACGACATGGGCGCCGAGTTCGAGCGGCTTCTGCAGGAGCGGCGTCGCAAAGACGTTGTCCACCACCAGCTTGGCACCCGCCGCATCGGCAAGCTTCGCCACGGCGGCAATGTCGACCACCTCGAGTGTCGGATTGGTCGGGCTTTCCAGGAAGAAGACCTTGGTATTCGGGCGGATGGCCTTTTCCCAGTTCTCGATGAAGCGGCCGTCGACCAGCGTGCATTCGATGCCATAGGAGGGCGCCAAGGTTTCCACGACCCAGCGGCACGAACCGAAGAGCGCGCGTGCGGCGACGATATGATCCCCCGCCTTCAACTGGCAGAGGATGGCGGCAGCCACGGCGGCCATGCCCGAGGCCGTTGCGCGCGCATCCTCGGCGCCTTCGAGGAGGCACATGCGCTTTTCGAACATGTCGTTGGTGGGGCTGCCATAGCGCGCGTAGATAAAGCCGTCCGTTTCACCCTTGAAGCGTGCTTCCGCAGCTTCCGATGTCTCGTAGACGAAGCCCTGTGTCAGGAAGATCGCCTCGGACGTCTCACCGTGATTGGAGCGGGTCGTGCCGCCGTGAACGAGCTGGGTCGCGGGGCGCCAGGTCTTGTTTGCCGTGCTCATCGCTTGTCTCCTTCCAGAAACAAAAAAACCGGTCGCGTAAAGCAGACCGGTTCGAGCCCGGTCTTTTTAGCCATTTGTTTAACGTGGCTGCAAGCCGACCGGCCAAATCACCACGGGATAAGTTCCCATACGTCTTCGCCCCGCTTGCGTCAATCAGCCGTTTTTGGTTTTGTCGGCCCCGGAAAAAGGATGAAGGCATGGCGCGCGACACAGGCATTCTGGCGGATAGCGCAATCGCTTCGCTGTTCGATCAAGGCCGCCTTCTCAGCGAAGGGGCGCTGGACGACGACCAGATCCAGCCGGCGAGTCTCGACCTGCGTCTGGGCGGTCGTGCCTTCCGGGTGCGTGCGAGCTTCATGCCCGGTCCCGGGCATCTCGTCGCCGACAAGCTCGATCGGCTCAAGCTGCACGTCATCGACCTGACCGAGGGTGCCGTGCTCGAGACCGGTTGCGTCTATATCGTGCCGCTGATGGAAAGCCTCGACCTGCCGGCCACCATGTCGGCCTCGGCCAATCCGAAGAGTTCAACCGGACGGCTCGACATCTTCACCCGCGTCATCACCGACCGGGCGCAAGAGTTCGACAAGATCCCGGCCGGGTATCGCGGCCCGCTTTATCTCGAAATCAGCCCACGCACGTTTCCGGTCATCGTTCGCCGGGGCTCGCGTCTCTCGCAGATCCGCTTCCGGGTCGGACACGCGCTCCTGACCGAAAGCGAAGTGCTTGATCTTCACCGAACGGAAACGCTGGTCGCCAGCGATACGCCGAACGTATCGGGGGCCGGCATCGCACTGTCGATTGACCTCAAGGGCACGGGCCCCGAAGGTCTGATCGGCTACCGCGGCAAGCACCACACGGCCGTGGTGGATGTCGACCGCAAAGGTGCGCATGGGATTTATGATTTCTGGGAGCCGCTATACAGCCGCGGTGCCGACGAGCTCATTCTCGATCCCGACGAGTTCTATATCCTCGTCTCCCGCGAGGCCGTCCACGTGCCGCCTCTGTTTGCCGCTGAGATGACCCCGTTCGATCCCCTGGTCGGCGAATTCCGCGTGCACTATGCCGGCTTCTTCGACCCCGGCTTCGGCCATGCCCCGTCCGGCGGCACCGGCAGCCGGGCCGTGCTGGAAGTGCGCAGCCATGAGGTCCCCTTCATCCTCGAACACGGCCAGATCGTCGGCCGCCTTGTCTACGAGCACATGATGGAGCGACCGAGAGGGCTCTACGGCCTCGGCGTCGGATCGAACTATCAAGCGCAGGGTCTGAAGCTCTCCAAGCATTTTCGCGGTTGAGACGCGCCTTTCCGTCTTCGGAAACCGCGGCCAAGGATTGACACGCGGCTTCATCTGTTGGATGTCTGGCGCATTGGCGGGTGTAGCTCAATGGTAGAGCAGCAGCTTCCCAAGCTGAATACGAGGGTTCGATTCCCTTCACCCGCTCCAGCCAACCCACGATATCCGCGTTGCTTTTCTGGCTGTCCTCCGTCTGACCGAGGTCGGCAGCAACGCGTCCAATGCTTCCCCCTTTGCCGAGCCTGACGATCATTTCGACACAACAGGCTTGCACCGATCCAAGGTCTGAGCCGCTGTTGTGACACGCAAGCGTGCCACAATACAGCGGATGTCGCGTAAAAACGCGGTCGAATTCACAGAGCCGATGAACGGCGCGTATCTGCCGACTATAAATGGCGAACGCCTTGGGCAAGCTCCTCCGTTTATCTGACCACGGAGAGCGTTCTACACACGTGCCACGAAAGGCCAGGAACTCGATGGACAAGGCGACATTGGAAAATCCGGAATTCATGCAGTTCCTTCTTCTGGTCTACGATCATGCTCTTGCAAATCCGCGGGGCGACGCCTTTGATCTGGACAAGGTTGCAAAACTATCTGCCGCTGTTTCGTCCTCGCAATATCTCTATTCGCACATGCTGGGCGCCAAGCGTTTCGAGACCTCCGGCGACGTTCTCGACTATGCGGTCTCCTGTGCGACCGTCCAAGGTCTCTCGCTCGAGTTCGGCGTCTTCTCCGGACGCTCGATCAACCGGACCGCCGCAGCCCGCCCGTCCGACACGATCTACGGATTCGACAGTTTCGAGGGATTGCCGGAAAGCTGGCGCGACGGATACGACAAAAGCGCGTTTGCCCGGGACGATCTTCCGGCGGTGGCGGACAATGTCGAACTGGTCGTCGGCTGGTTCGATCGGACGCTGCCCAGCTTTCTGGATTCACATCCCGGTCCGGTATCGTTCCTGCACGTCGACTGCGATCTCTACAGCTCGACCCAGACGGTCCTGACACAGTTGCGCGAACGTCTCGTTCCCGGAACCATCATCCTCTTCGATGAGTACTTCAACTATCCGGGCTGGGAGATGCACGAGTTCAAGGCTTTTCGCGAATTCGTGGAAAGCACCGGCCTGCAGTATGAATACATCGCTCTGCATCCCAAGCACCAGCAGGTCGCCGTCCGGGTAACGGGCATCTACAACCGCCGACACCATATCTGAGGCGTTCGGGGAAGCGATGTCGGAGCGGAATGAAGCGTCGAAGAAAAAACAGCCTCGCATCGACTTGAAGCTGTCACATTCGGCTCCTATATTCCTCTCATCGGCAAACGGTCGAGCTTTTCTGAAAAAGAGAAGTTCTCGGGGTCGATAAAAGCTTTCGTCGATTTGACCACGGATGTACTGGCAACTTGATAAAAGCGAATGAGGAAGGTCGGTGCGATTTCGCCCCGGCCTTTTTTATTGTCTTATGTTCGGCGATCGACGTCCGAGACTCATCCCGCCGCTCAAGCGCGTCGCGTGAAAAAGGATTCCGCAACGCGCTTGAGGGTCTTGTTTTGATGCATGTCGTTTCCCGAAACCGCTGCACACGTTCGGGCGACAAGTATTAAGCCAGGGTGACGCCATGCAGGCGGGAAAGTTCGTCGCGTACGCGCGCGATCTCCTGCTCGATCCTCTCCTCGGACCAGCCGAGCGCCTGTCCGGCAATGTCTGCGATCCGAGCGAGAAGACGCAGCGTCAGCGTTCCCGTTACGGCAAGGGCCGTGCGACGGAGCACGATATCTGCAAGCCGCCCGACCTGCTCGTAGCGAACGACATAGTCGATTTCGCCCTCGAAATGGTCCGGCGCGTCGGGAAGGGGAACAGCACCCGTGGTGGCGAGGTGACGAGCCACGGCGCGCGCCTTCGTACCGTAACGGGCGAGAAGTTTTTCGACAGGTGCCTCCGCAAGACCGGAAATCGTGACGAGGTCAGCCACAAGCCGGCGGCGGCCGGCATCGTCTCCGGGAAAGTCCCGCCCTCCGCCAATCGGCATCGCTTCGGTCGAGACCGTGCGCGCGCGACCGAGACGCTTAAGGACCGTGTCCGCGACCTCTTCCGCATAACCACGGAACGTCGTCCACTTGCCCCCGACCAGCGACAGGACGGGAAAGGGACGATCTCCCTGAGGTTCCAGAACCGGCGTCACGTGATCTCGACTGATCAGGCCGGGGTTGCTGGCGTTGTTAGCCGGCAAAGGACGAATACCGCTGTAGGTATAGACGATCTGGCTGCGATCGAACGTCATCTTGGGCAGGAGCTTGCTCAGGCTTTCCAGAAGGTAATCGATCTCGTCGTCTTCGCAGCGCACGCTGTCGGGCTGGTCGGCCTTGATATCGGTCGAGCCGACCATCGCGCGACCCAGATAGTCGAAGACGAGGCAGATGCGGCCATCGTCCGCCTCGAAGTAGATCATCCGCCCATCGAGTTCCCTGAGCAGTGCATCGTGGCGCAGCAGGATATGCGAGCCCTTGGTGCCGCCGATCATGCGCGAGGTCTCGCCGAGTGCCGCGTTGACCGTGTCGATCCACGGGCCCCCCGCATTGACCACGAGGCGGGGCTTGACGCGCATCTGTGCTCCGTTGAGCAGGCTGGAAATGACCAGCGTATCGCCTGCTCGGCCTTCGAGGCGGGCATGATTGACCGCTGCAGACGCCGGACTTGCGGCCAGGCCGTCCCACACGAGTTCGGCGACCAGCCGTTCGGGATGCGTTACGGTCGCGTCGTAGTAGGTTCCTGTCGCGACGATGCGCGGGGTCAGCGCCGGCAGGCTGCGGAGGGATGCGGATTTGCCGGCCATCGTATGACGCGGCATCACCCGTTCGCGGGCGCCATAGGCATCGTACATCCAGAGGCCCGTCTTGATCAGGAGCGCGCCGCGGCTGCGGGGCGTTCCCTTGGCGCCGAAAAGCGTGCGCACGGCCGAAAGGATACCTTTCGTCCAGGAGAAGATGGGAATGACGGTGGCCAGAGGCTTTACGTAATGCGGGGCGTTGCGCAGCAGGAGGTTGCGCTCATAGGTCGATTGCGCCACCAGCCGAAGTTCGCCGGTTTCCAGGTATTTCAAACCGCCATGAATGAGGCGGGAGGGAGCGGCGCTCGTACCCGAGCCGTAGTCCGACTTGTCGAGGATGAGGCAGGTCAGCCCCTGGGCGCAGAGATCGCGAAACAGGCCAGCGCCGTTGACGCCCGCGCCGATGATGACGACGTCGACGGTGCCGGTTTTGGCGATGGCGTCCAGGCGCTCCGCCATGTCGCCGGGCCACCGCATGTCGTTGACGGTTTCGCTCATGATGTCCTGCCTGTTCTGGTGATGCTGAGGGGAATGCCGCGCGCGAGAAGATCTGCACGGACGTCGTCGGCCAGCCGGTCTGTGGCGAGGACGGCGTCGAAGGCCGAGAGGTCGGCAAAGACGTTCAGGGCCACCTTGCCGAATTTGGAGGCGTCGAGCAGCAGGATACGGCGCGAGGATGCGGCCATCATCGCCTGCTTGACTTTGGTCACCTGCGCATCCTGAATGAAGGCGATGCCGCCTTCCACGGCGGAGGCCGAACAGAAGAAGACGTTTGCCCGCAAAGCCGCGACGGCGCGCTCGGTCGTCAGCCCGATGAAGGCGTTGAACGTCCGATGATAGGTGCCGCCAAGGCAGAGCACCTCGATCTCGTCGATGTCGATCAATCTGTTGGTCGAAACGAGCCCGTTGGTAATGACCGTCAGCGGTCTGACGCCCGCCAGGAGGTCGGCCAGGGCTGCGCCCGTGGTGCTGTCGTCGAGCATGACGGCCTGCCCCGGTTCGACATGGGCAAGTGCGGCGCGCGCCAGTGCCGCCTTTTCCGCCTTGCCGACGGTCTCCCGATAGCGAAAGGCGCTTTCGTAGAGACCGGACGGCTGGACCGTCACGGTGCCGTGCAGTTTGCGCAGCACGCCCTGATGCGCAAGGCGATCGACATGGCGATGGATCGTCATGCGGGATACGCCGAAATGATTGACGAGATCGTCGATGCGCGCCTGTCCGGCCTGCATGATATAGTCGGCAATCTCATCCCGGCGCGCATCCCCCTTCATGACGTGATCGCCCCTCGAGACCCCTCCGCCAGTCGTTCGATCGCGTGCCAGTGTGGTTGCATCGCTTCAGCCATGTCGCGGTAGAGCGCATAGCGCGCGGCAAGCGCGGCTTTCCGCTCGGGGTCCGGGTTATGGCTGCGCAGGATCGTCGTCGTTGCCCGGGCGCCCGCCTGCGGGCTTTCGTAGAGGCCGATCGCAGCCCCGGCCGTCAAGGCAGCACCCCAAGCGGCAGCCTCGTCCGCGGAGGTTACATGCACCGGGAGATCCAGCGCGTCGGCAAACATCTGCGACAGAGCGGGATTTCGGGCGCCGCCGCCGGAAATCCGTGCCTCGGTCACCGGCATCACCGTTCGCAGGTCGTCCACATGCGCCTTGTGATTGAAGACGATGCCTTCGAGGACCGCCTTCAACATGTCGCCGCGGCCGTGCCAGCCGTGAACGCCGAAGAAGCCGGCACTGGCCGAACTGCCATAGGGAGAGCCGAACAGGTAGGGATGAAAGAGAATGTCGGACGGGCGGCCGAAAGCGGCGTCGAGTTCCGGCTTCAAAAGATGATGGATGTCGCGACCGCTCGAAAGAGCTTCCGCCTGCTCGGCGCGGCAGAACTGATCGAGGAACCAGTCGTAGTTTGCGGTCGATGCCGGAGACACCGCCATGTTGTTCCACTGCCCAGGCTCGATCCCGCTTCGGCAGTACCAGCGTGGGTCGGTCACCGGCCTGTCGGTCACCACCTCGTTGATCGAATAGGTCCCCGCCACGATCGACAGAAATCCGGTGTCATGGCCGCCGATGCCGAGCGCCGATGCTGTCACGTCGTGCAGGCCGGCAGCAACCGGCGTTCCCTCCAGGAGGCCTGTCCCTGCGGAAGCCGCCGCGGTGATGCCGCCGACGATGGCGGCAGACGGGGCCATCTCTGGAAGCGCATCCCACAGGGAATCCAGCCCGAAAATCGCCAGGGCGTCGCGGTCGAAGCTCTGCGTTGCGACGTTCGCAAAGGCGATGCTGGCCTCTGTCCGGTCGGTGCCGATCGTGCCTGTCAGGCAGAACCGAAGCCAATCCTTGCAGGCGAGCACGTGACCGATGCGGGCAAACCGATCCGGCTGATGGTCGCGCATCCAGGCGAGAATGGCCGAAGGCGCAGAGGCATGGGGAGACTGCCCTGTCAGGGCAAGCGCCTTTCCGGCAATCTCGGTCGCGTTCCAGGCGTCGGACAGGCTGCCCGCCCGGCTGTCGAGCGACAGAATGCCCGGTCCAAGCGGCCGTCCGTCACGGCTGAGCACGTAGACGCCATCGCCATGGGCGGTCGCGGCCACCGCCTTGATGTCGGACGGGCGGCAGCCGGCCGTCGTGATCGCGTCTCGAATGGCCTCGGCCGTCGCCGTCCAAAGCGCGTCCATATCGCGTTCCACCCAGCGCGGGTGCGGAAGGGATTGTGCCACGCGCCGGCGCGCCACGGACACGGGCGTTCCGTCCGGTCGGAAGACCACGGCCTTGGTCACCGTCAGCCCATTGTCGATGCCGAGCAGATAATCCACCGGTCAGTCCTCCCATCCTCCAGCCGAAGCTCCCGGCCACGGCGTGAGGTAACATATTCATGTGTGATATTCCCGTCAATCGGCGTGACGAATGATGGTGGCTCGTACGGAAGCCGGTGCATCGCTCAACTGGCTGACGGAATGTGCGGCGTCTTGTTCCAGGCAAAGGGCTTGCGATAGAGCTCGATGACGGCCGCCCAGGCAGCCCCCGAGATCAACAGCCAGTAGATGGGAACAGCCTTCCACTTGCCGCCGACGGCGCGCCGCTCGGCAGCCTGCATCGGCTTGCGGCCAAGCTGGATCATGATCGCGTAGCTGCCGATAAGGTTGAGGATATCGAGGAGCAGCAGGCCGGAGGTGAGCAACGTATCCCCTTCGGACAGCCCACCTGCTGTAAGGCTCCAGCCGAGGTAAACGAGGAAGGCGATGACCAGGGGATGACCGAGGGCCGACAGGATCATGCCGGCGACCAGGATCTGCAGGGTCGCAAAGGCCGTCCATCCCATCTGCCGCACCAGAAGAGACGGATTGCGCATCAGGACGAGCCAGGTCTGCATCCAGCCCTTGTACCAGCGGGTTCTTTGAGCAAACCACACGGCGATATCCGTCGGCGCGTCCTCGAAGGTCGGACGCGCAATCATCTGCGAGAGGTAGCCGAGACGAAACAGCCGCATGCCGACATCCGCATCTTCCGTCGTGTTGAAGGGATCCCAGCCCCCGACGTCTTTGAGGGCTTCGATGCGAAAATGGTTGGAGGTGCCGCCGAGCGGAAGAGGCAGGCCGCGCGATGCGAGGAAGGGCAAGAGGCCACGAAAGAGGCCCGAATATTCGAGCCCGAACATCGTGCTCAACCATCCAGCCTCGACATTGGTCACGACCAGGGGCGACTGAAGGCATGCAACGCGCGGGTCGGCGGCGCGAAAGGCGGCATGGGCCTCGCGCAACTGGCCCGGATCGGGCCTGTCTTCGGCGTCGTAGACCGTGAGAAAGGTGCCGCGTGCACCGGGGAGCGCGTAGCTCAACGCTTTCGGTTTGGTGCGCGGTGCGGCGGGAGGGACGCGCACGATCTCATATTCGCAGGAGAGCGACAGCGCCTCGAGCGCCGCCAGCGTCTCGCCGTCATCTTCCTCGCAGACAAGTTTGATGTCGAGGCGCGATCGAGGCCAGTCGAGACGATCAAGAGCGCGGACCAGCTGCCCCACGACTTCCGTTTCCCGGTAGAGCGCGACGAAGATCGAATAGATCGGCAAGGGTCCGGAGGGGTCTGCGGCCAGCCGCAACGGCACCGGAGATACGCTTCGGGGCCTTTCGAGCGGTCTTCCGATCCACAGAAGAGCGCGAGCGCGCAGAAACAACTGGCTGCAATAGAGGCCGGTCAGGAGAAGATGCAGCACGAGCATCCAGGCCACGGGTGCAAGCCAGGCGGAGACGACCAGCATGGCGAGGCCCAAGCCGGTACAAAACCCTTGCTGGCCCCAGAACACGATACGGGCACTGTGCATCGGCGCGGCCTCGAAGAGACCGGCAACGGCGGCGCCCACGCGGCGTTGACCGCCTGCAGCCCAGGCCGCCTTTCGCACCGCTGCAGGTGTCGAAACCACCAGGATTTGACGCAGCGCAGGCCGCCGTTCGAGCGTCAACGCGATGTCGGCGAGGCGGGCAAGCGTGGGAACGATGACGGTGACCGGCGGACGGCTGGAATGATAGAGACGCAGAAGCTGCGGGGAGATCAGCTGGATATCCAGCATCTCGGCATCATGGACCTGATCCGCGTCGATCTCAGCATGGAACGGAAGTCCGAGGAGATTGGCCAATCCTTCGAAGTAGAGATCGAGCACGATGTCGCGGGACGCCAGCAATTCCTCTTCGACCGTCGTTCCGTTCTCGTCCGCCCGAAGCATCATCCGGGCAATCGTCGGCTTGCCGATGCCGAGCTTGAGAAGCAGGCGTCCTTCCCGCAACAGGTCGACGGAAAAGGTTGGCAGGGGCAACTTTTCCGAAACGTTTGGCGCGCTCCGAGTAGCCATGTCCGTTGCTGGTGGATAGTCTAGATGACGCATCAACACCTCGTCGCAAACAGCGTCGGCCCTGCAGACCGGAACTCGACATCTGATGAGACCGATACGGATTTCTCCGATCCAACCGATCATTAGAACTATCTTAAGCATCTTTGCGTTGACTTGGATAGGTGCTGTTGCCGCGCAGGCGGTCGAGCCTGTCCGCGAGCTTCCGCTCGCCTTCGACATGCGCGAGCGGATCGCAAAGCCCGACCTTGGGGGGCTCGCACGACTGCGCTTCCTGACCACCGTTGACTTCCCGCCCTTCAACTTCATCGACCAGTCACAAAAGCTGTCGGGATTTCACATCGATCTGGCTCGCGAGATCTGTCGGGTTCTGGACATCGAGGCAAAGTGCCAGATCCAGGCCGTGACGTTCCAGGAGCTGCAGCCGGCATTGGAGGAAGGGCAGGGCGAGGCCGTCATTGCGGGTGTGGCGATGACCGATGCGCTCCGCCAGCGTTTTGCTTTCACGCGGCCGTTCCTGCGTCTGCCCGCTCGCTTCGCCGCACGGGTGTCACCCGGAAACGAGAACGGCCGGGGCGAGACGATCGAGCGCTCAGCCGTGCTTGCAAAGCCGGTCGGTGTCGTGGCGGGAACGACGCATGAAGCCATGCTGAAGGCGTTTTTCCCGACGGCCGCGGCCCAGGTCTTTCCGGATCGCGCAACGATGCTTCAGGCGTTGAAGACGGGCAGCGTGAATGCGGTTTTCTCCGACGGCATGCAGCTGTCCTTCTGGGCCGCTTCACCCGACGCAGCGGCATGCTGCACGCTGGTCGACGGCGCCTATGTCTCCGAACACTTTCTCGGGGAAGGGCTAGCAATCATGAACAGGAAGGGCGATCCGGCTCTGACGCAGGCTCTGGATCATGCCCTTCTCGAACTCACCCGCAACGGACGCCTCAACGAAATCTACCTGCGATATTTCCCGACCGGGATCTACTGATGTGCTGGCGCCGGCTCAGCGGCGCATGCGGGCCTGAGCACCGCGCTCGATCGCAGCACAGACGAGCTTGTCGAGACCAAGCCGGTCGCGCAGCAGGGCAAGAAGCCGGAGCTCCTCCGTCCTGACATTGCGATCGACAGCGGCAATATCGACAGCCAGGGCGTAGGCAGTCTCATACAGGCGCGGCGGCAGTGCCTCGCGCACCAATTCGAGCAGGATATCCAGCCCCTCTGGTGCCGACAGCAAGGTCGCGCTGCTTCGGGCGACCGGCAGGAGGCTTTCCGGGTCGAAATCATCGAAGACGGGCAGAATGCGGGAGAGCTTGCCGATCCGCTCCATTTCCTCGTCGCTCATGGCACGGTCCACGGCTGACATCATCACCATGACGTGGATCAGGGCTTCCTGGTGGGTCAAAGCTTGGGACATGCGTTCTCCGGGTTCACGAGATCCCGGACGTATGGTCTCGCAGGCACGGTTGCAATAGACCGAGATCACGCGGAGCGAAGATCGGACCTCATGCATGTCGCCCGAAAATGTGCAGCGGTTTCGGGAAACGATATGCATCAAAACATGACCCTAAAGCGCGTTGCGTGAAACCTGTTTCACGCAACGCGCTTTAACGGGTCAGGGCGCAGAACGAGACGAGGGCGGGGAAGGCGCAAAACCGGCGCGATAAAATCCCTTCGCCGTCGCCTTCGCCGCCTCCACAGCCGCGGTCAGGTCAGGGTCGTCGCCATCCACCTCCGCCCATCCATTGCGGGCAAGCCAGAGGGCGGGGTCGTCGGAGCCGATCCTGCAGCGGGCCTGCATCACGCCATCGCCAGCATCAGCCGGTGTCTCGCAGGTAAAGGCGCGGGCGCGGATGAAGTTGCGGAACGCGGTCCGCGCAACGGTGCCGCATGGCCAGTCGCCGCCCGTTGCCGTGCAGATCCGGTCCACCGATTGCGGTTTGAGACCCGCAAGCTGGATCGTCCGCCCGTCAAACTGCACGAGACCTGCCGTCAGCGCGACGGGGTGCCGAAGAATGGTTTCCTCAAGCTTCGGCGGCTCCGTCGGCGCTGCGCTCGACGGCGCGAGCGGCGCCGTATCGACGGCAGGCGGCTCCGGGATCGTATTCTGTGCCGGTCCGTTGTCGGGCAGCGGCGCATCCGGGGTCAACGGCATCGCCTCCATGCCCGGATCGGCGGGAATGTCCCCGTCCGTCGCAGGCTCTTCGCCGATGGTCGGCACGTCGCTGAGGTCAGGGGTTTCCAGCGTCATCTCGGGCACGGCCGCGCTCTCCGTGCCCGAGATGACGGATTTTCCTGCCAGAAGCAGGCCGATGGTCAGGACGACGCAGAGCGCCGGGCCACCGATGCGGAGCAGTGGAGCGTACATAAGGAAAACGGTCCTACTGGCTTGCCCAGATGATCCGGGCGATCCACTCCACCTCGGAAAGGTCGAAGCTGCGGTTCGGATGTTCGGGGTTGAGGGAGTGGAGGTCGATGCTGCGTGCGCTCTGGCGCATCAGCACCTTTGCCATGACCTCGCCCTCGGTTGTCTTGACGACGACGCGATCGCCGCGGCGAACCTGTGCGCCCGGCTCGACGATCAGGACATCGCCGTCCCTGTAGAGCGGCTGCATGCTGTCGCCCTGAATTTCCAACGCGTAGACGCCCGCTTTTGTACCCGATGCAGGAAAATCGACCACGTCCCAGCCCTGACCTGCAGGAAAACCGCCATCGTCGAAAAAACCGCCGGCTCCCGCCTGGGCAAAGCCGAGAAGCGGAATGGCACTCGACGGCGCCAGCGTCTCCACGCTGCTGGATCGCTTGTCACCCTCTGGGCGCAGGAACTCCATGAACTGACTGATCGTCGATCCCGTCGCATCCAGAACCTTGGCGATGGATTCGGTCGATGGCCAGCGCTCGCGTCCGTCGGCGGACTGGCGCTTCGATTTGTTGAACGATGTCGGATCAAGCCCGGCACGGCGAGCAAGTCCCGAGGGCGACATCTGGTGCCGCTCCGCCAAGGCGTCTATCGCATGCCAGATACGCTCATGTGACAGCATCGACCTGATGTCCCGGTGACCTGATGTCGTGGTGAAAGGTCCGGATGCAAGATCCGGAGAAGTGGAATACATCCTCTATCCGGCCAGACACTAGCCAAAAAACAGCAACAAGTAAAGAATGCGAGGAAAATAATCCTTATTCGATCGCTTCAGGTGGTTTTGTTGAAATGCAGGTCGCAGGACCTATACTTGCATTTTCCGACCATCAAGGCCGTTCAGGTCGTATGCCATGTCCAGACGAGCGAGGCGCCGTGCTCTTCACCCTTATCCGCTCCGAGCGGCTTATCCTCGTTGCCATCGTGGCCGGCATCGCGGGACTTGCGTCCGAACACAGCCTCATCGGCATGGGGCAGGTGGCGTCGCTTGCCGGTGCCGTGTTCCTGATCGGCGCCATCATCCTGGCCTCGATGCGGGTGGCACACCACGCGGAACTGCTGGCAACCAAGGTCGGTGATCCCTACGGTACGATGATCCTGACGCTCTCGGCCGTGCTGGTCGAGGTGGTCATTCTCGCGATCATGATGAGTTCATCCGAAAGCTCGCCGACGCTGGTGCGCGATACGATCTATTCCGCCGTCATGCTCGACATCAACGGTATTCTCGGCATCGCGGCGCTTCTGGGCGGGCTGAAGCACGGCGAACAGCCCTACAACGACGATTCCAGCCGCACCTATTGCGTCATGATCCTGACGGCCATGAGCATCTCTATGATCGTGCCGGAGTTCATTCCGCAAGCGAAGTGGCACTTCTATTCCGCCTTCACCATCGTTGCGATGATCATGCTCTATGGTCTCTTCCTGCGCATGCAGGTCGGGGCGCACAGTTACTTCTTCAGCTACAGCTATCCGAAGACCCGTCGCGAAAAAGCAGTCGGGCGCGTCGAAGAGCCAGAGAGCACGACGCTCTCGATCGGCATTCTCGTCTTCGGCATCGTCGTCATCGGCGTGCTGGCCGAGATCATGTCGGCGCTGCTCAATACCGGCCTGGCGGGAACCGGCGCCCCGCCGATCCTGGCCGCCATCGTCGTCGCCGCCATTTCGGCCGCACCCGAGATCATGACCGCCATGCGCTCGGCCCTTGCCAATCACATGCAGTCGGTTGTCAACATCGCGCTCGGCGCTTCGCTTTCCACCGTCATTCTCACCGTCCCCGTGATGGAGGCCATCGCGCTTTATACCGGCCAGCCGTTCATCATGGCGATGACCCCGGTGCAGACGGTCATGATCACCATCACGCTGATCGTCGCGGCGATCAACCTCAACGACGGCGAGACCAATGCCATCGAGGGCATGACGCATTTCGTGCTGTTCGCCACCTTCGTCATGCTGTCCTGCCTGGGGCTCTAAGGCGCGTCGCGATCTTTCGCATGCGAAGACCGGTCGGCGATCAGACGACGGAATGCCGCCAGCGTTTCGTCGCTGACATGATGCTCGATACCTTCGGCATCCACCCGCGCCGTCTCCGGACTAACGCCGAGACAGCGCAGGAACTGTTCCACGGTCTGGTGCCGCTCCCGGCTTTCGGCCGCCATCTTCTGTCCCGCTTCGGTCAGGAAAACGCCGCGATAGGGCTTTCGCGAGACGAGACCATCGGCTGCAAGCCGCGCCAGCATCTTGGCAACGGTCGGCTGCGCCACGCCCAGGCGGGCGGCAATATCCACCTGCCGCGCCTCGTTGCCGTCGTCGATCAGATCGGCAATCAGCTCGACATAATCCTCGACAAGGGCGCCGCGCAACGCCTGGCGCGTCTGGCGGAAGCCCTCCGAGTGCGTGTCCGCGTCCGGAAGGGGATCCGCGCGGGGAATGGATCTGCGCGCCACGTATTCCTGATCCTTCGAGTTCGCGTCAACGTTCATGCATCCGGTTTTCGCGTGTCTATCATGCAAGCGGGCATTTTCCGAATGGCTTTCTCCACTCCTCCACCACCAGAATGTGCCGCCCATGGCCCGGACCAGGACCAGACCAAGGCCATCACCACGCTGCACTGCGGAAAAAAGCCAAATCGATGAAATATAGCCCATTGCATAATGTTCGGGCCTGCCCTAGTTTTTGTCCATCGACGCCGATCCGCATCCGGAGACTGCCTGATGGCTACCCCTGACGTTCTTCTGAACCAGCGTGAAACCCGCTCCAGCTGGCGTTTCAATCATTCGGAAGAAGAGGGGCGGCAGAGCCTTGCCGACGTTCACTCCACGGTCGCGGTGCCTGTGGGTGGCACATGGTTTCGCCGCTTCCTCGCCTTTGTCGGTCCCGGCTACATGGTCTCGGTCGGCTACATGGACCCGGGAAACTGGGCAACGGACATCGCAGGGGGTGCCCAGTTCGGCTACACCCTGCTCACGGTCATCCTTCTGTCCAATCTCATGGCTATCCTCCTGCAGGCGCTGGCCGCCCGCCTCGGCATCGCCACGGGTCGCGATCTGGCGCAAGCCTGTCGGGATGCCTACCCGAGGCCTGTCGGCTTCGTGCTCTGGATCGCCTGCGAGCTTGCCATCATCGCCTGCGATCTTGCCGAGGTCATCGGCACGGCGATCGCGCTGAAACTGCTGTTCGGGATTCCCCTGATCGCCGGCGCGCTGATCACGGCGCTCGATGCCTTTCTGCTTCTCTACCTGATGCAGAAGGGTTTCCGCTTCCTGGAGTCCTTCGTCATGGCACTCCTCGGCATCATCGCCCTCTGCTTCCTCGTGCAGATCGCCGCCGCCGCCCCGCCGGTCGCCGCTGTGCTGCAGGGCTTCCTGCCGTCGACGGAGGTCGTCACCAATCCTGCGATGCTCTACATCGCCATCGGGATTATCGGCGCAACGGTCATGCCGCACAATCTCTACCTTCACTCGTCGATCGTCCAGACGCGCAAGTTCGAACGTACCGAGCCGGGCAAGCGCGAGGCGATCAAGTGGGCGACCCTCGACAGCACGATTGCACTCATGCTCGCGCTGTTCATCAATGCTGCCATCCTCATCGTTGCAGCCTCCGTCTTCCATGCCAACGGCCGTACCGACGTCGCGGAAATCGAACAGGCCTACGAACTTCTCTCGCCGCTGCTGGGTCTTGGCATCGCCTCGACACTCTTTGCCGTCGCGCTGCTCGCGTCCGGACTCAATTCCACGGTCACGGCAACCCTGGCCGGGCAGATCGTCATGGAAGGGTTTCTGCGGCTGACGATCCCGAACTGGGCCCGCCGTCTCATCACCCGGGGCATCGCCATCGTGCCTGTCGTCGTCATTACCTATCTCTACGGCGAGCGCGGCACGGCCGAGCTTCTGGTGCTGAGCCAGGTCGTGCTGTCCATGCAACTGCCGTTCGCGGTCATCCCGCTGGTCAGCTTCGTCACCAACCGCGAGAAAATGGGCACGTTCGTCGTCTCCCGCTGGGTCGGCGCGCTCGCCTGGATCGTCGCCACCATCATCGTCGTGCTCAACGTCAAGCTGCTCTACGAGACCTTCCTGGCCTGATCCCAGACGCCGATGACGGGGATGTGAGGGAACGCCGTACCGCACCGTGGCGTTTTCACGCAAACGGGAGATCTCCGATGTCGCGCATCCTCAGGGCTGCTGCCCTTGCCCTTCTTGTCGTCAGCAGTTCTTTCCCCGCTTTTGCTTCCGGCATCGACACCTTTGGCTGGAAAAGCCGCGTCCTCCTCGTCTTCGCAAAGCTTGGGAACGCTGAGGCCGTCGAGCAGAGACGGCTTCTTCTTCAGGGTAGAGCGGCGCTTGCCGACCGTGACATGGTGGTGCTCGAGGTGGTCGGCGACACCGTGATGCCTGTCTTCGGCAGGGCAGAGACCGCCACGGCCGCAGAACTGCGCAAAGACGCCGGCGTGACGGATAACGGCCCGTTTGCCGCGATCCTTGTCGGCAAGGACGGCGGCATCAAGCTGCGCGCCGCCAAGCCGGTGGCTCCGGAGCAGCTGTTCGGGCTCATTGACAGCATGCCGATGCGCGCAAACGAGGCGTCCCGCTAGGTTCGACATCGGCGGCTCTCCCTCTGGCTCCGCCAGACTTCATGCTTCCGTCATCGCAGCTTCACGGCACTGTCACGACGGACTTCTAAGCCCAGCGGACCTGCAACCGTCCAAGGGGCTCGCACGATGCGCTGGACCGGTATCCTGATTTCCGCCGCCGCCTGCTGCGTCGCCATCGTCGCGACCTTGCCAGCCCAAGCGGTGGACAACACGCGAACCGACCGCATTCTCGAGCGCCTGAGGAATGCCAATGCCTGGCGCAACCACGTCATGGTGGTTGCCCACCGGACCGGATGGAAGGAAAACGGTCGCATGATCCGCGCCGAGAACTCACTCGATGCGGTCCGGAACGCGATTGCGCTCGGAGCCGAGATGATCGAGCTCGATGTCCGCAGATCCTCCGACGGCACGCTGATCCTGATGCATGATGACGATCTCGATCGCACGACGACCTGCCGCGGCGAAACCCGCAAGACCTCTCTGGCGACGCTCAGAACCTGCAGGCTCGTGGTCGAGTCCGACGGTCGCGTGACGGACGAGACCGTTCCGACGCTGGAAGAGGTCCTGCTCGAGACCCGCGGCCGCATCCTCGTCAACATCGACAACAAGCTGACGCCGGACATCCTGCCACAGGTTGCACGACTGGCCCGTCGCCTCGGAATGGCGGAACAGATTCTCGTCAAGGAAAATCTCTGGAACGACAGGCGGATCGCTGAGGCGAAGGCTGTGATGGCGTCCGTCGGGTCCGATGTGACGTTCCTGCCGATCCTGGCAGACGACGCCGTACGCAATGCGGACTTCATGGCGAAGGCAACGGCAAGCTTTGGCGCACCGGCTGCGGAACTGGTCCATTGGCATGCCGACGATGCCCCGGAAACCCGCGATGGCGGCGTCCTGTTTTCCGCCAAGGCACGCGCTGCGGCCATCAAGGGAAACTGGCACCAGTGGGTCAACACCTACACGATCATCAATCGTGCCCCGGGCATGCAGGCAGGCGGTCGCGGAGACGAGCGGGCTGTAATCGACGGTAGGCCGCTCGAAAGTTGGGGCTTCTGGATCGACCATGGAGCAACGATCATACAGACGGACGAGCCGAAAGCCCTGATCGCCTGGCTGGACGAAAACGGTTACCGTGTCCCCTACGATCTGACGAACTGATGCTCGAGGGCCGCAGGGGCGGATATGATCTCTACGACATGACGAGCCGGCGCCCTCACGGCGGATGCCGTTTTCGTGATCACGCGGCAAAACCCTTTCAAGACGGCGTGCTCGTGCCCATATATTCGCCCTAAGGGTCTTTCGATCCGGTTGAACGATAACGGGGATGCGGCATGTCAGGATTGAAGAAGTTTGCGGTTTTGTCGGCGGTTGCGATGACGCTTGTCATCACGGCGACAGATTTTGCCGAAGCGCGCCGTGCAGGTGGCGGTTTCGGGAGCCGCGGCACGCGCACCTTCTCGGCGCCGCCCGTCACCCGCACGGCTCCCAATGCGCCGGCGCCGATCGATCGCACCATGACGCCCCAGGCGACTCGCCCCAACGCGGCGCAGAACCAGCCGGGCGCGGCGCAGACTGCGCCTGCACGTCGCCCCGGCGGCTTCTTCGGCGGCTTCGGCGGTTCGCTGCTCGGTGGCCTTGCCCTTGGCGGCCTGCTCGGAATGATGATGGGCAACGGTTTCGGCGGCGCGGCCGGCTTCCTCGGCATGCTGCTGCAGCTCGCCCTGATCGCCGGTGCCGCGATGCTGCTGATGCGCTTCTTGCGCAATCGCCAGCAGCAGCCGGCAACCGGACGTGCCGGCGCGGCCGCCGGCAATGCGAACACCGGTTCCTACAACGGTTATGCCCGTGACGCCGCGAACGATCCGCAGCGCGGCAATGCGCAGTCCTCGCGCGGCCCCGGTTTCGCCATTCCGCGCATCGGCGGCGGTGCGGCACCGCAGGCGCAGCCGGCCCGGTCCGCTGCCGTCTCGGATGAACTCGGCATCGGCCAGGCCGATCTGGAGCGCTTCGAAGCCATGCTGAAGGACGTGCAGACGGCCTATGGCGCCGAGGACTATGGTGCCCTGCGCCGGCTCACGACACCGGAAGCCATGTCCTGGCTTGCCGAGGAATTGAGCGAGAATGCCACGCAGGGCCGGCGCAACGAGGTTCGCGACGTTCGTCTCCTCCAGGGAGATCTGGCGGAATCCTGGAGAGAGGAAGCCGGCGAATTCGCAACAGTTGCCATGCGCTATGAGAGCATCGACGTCACCCGCGACCGGAATACCGGCAAGGTCGTCGACGGCGACCCGGATCGCCCGACCGAGGCGACGGAGCTTTGGACCTTCTTCCGCCGCCCCAATACGCAGTGGCAGGTCTCGGCCATCCAGGCAGCCTGAAACGGACCATTGGAATGACGAAGCCGGCGCAGAACATGCGCCGGCTTTTTTCGTGTCGTGAGACGATGGTGCGGGATCGACAGCGCAGTCAGGGGGCGAAACGATCAAACCCCGGCGTGAGCCGGGGTTCGCTAGCGTCGGGAGTACTAAAGCGGCCATCTCGGCCCGGTCAGGCTGCGGCCGCCACCTTCGCGTAAGGGTCGAACCGGCCGTAGAAGGTCTCGCCTTTGGCGGCCATGTCTACCAGCAGTTGCGTCGGCGCGAAGTGGTCGCCATAGCGTGCGGCCAGCCTCTCGCACAGGGCGACAAAGGCCTTGGCGCCCATGCCGTCGATGTAGGACAGCGTGCCTCCGGTGTAGGGCGCAAAACCGAAGCCGAGAATGGAGCCGACATCGGCTTCGCGCGGATCGGTGACAATGCCTTCTTCGACGGTGCGGGCGGCCTCGAGCGCGATGGTGACGAGGAAGCGGTCCTTGATCGTCTGTACGTCGATCTCGTCGGCCGGCGTCTGCGGATAGAGATCCTTCAATCCCGCCCAGATGTGCTTCTTGGCCGGCTTTTCCGGATAATCATAGAAGCCCTTGCCGTTCTTGCGTCCACGCCGGCCGAGGTCGTCGACGAGTTTGTTGACGAGAGCGAGGTGGGCCGGATCGACCGCCTGTGCCCCAAGATCGGCAACGGTCGCCTTCAGGATCTTCTGCGACAGGTCGATGGCGACTTCGTCGTTGAGCGAGAGCGGGCCGACCGGCATGCCGGCCATCTTGGCAACGTTCTCGATCATGGCAGCCGGCACGCCTTCGATCAGCATGTCATAGGCTTCGTGGATATAGCGGAAGACGCAGCGGTTGACGTAGAAGCCGCGGGTGTCGTTGACGACGATCGGTGTCTTCTTGATCGCGGCGACATAATCGAGCGCCCGGGCCAATGCGGCGTCGCCGGTTTCCTTTCCGAGAATGACCTCGGTCAGCATCATCTTCTCGACGGGCGAGAAGAAGTGGACGCCGATGAACTGGGCCGGCCGTTTCGATGTCTCGGCAAGGCCAGTGATCGGCAGCGTCGAGGTGTTGGAGGCAAAGATCGCATCGGGCGAGAGCACGGCTTCAACGGCCGCGATCACGTCCTTCTTGACCGTGCGGTCCTCGAACACCGCCTCGATCACGAAGTCCGCAGTCTTCAGGTCCGCATAGTCGGCCGACGGGGTGATCAGGGCCAGAAGCTGCTCGCCCTTTTCCTGCGTCATCCGGCCCTTGGCCACACTGTCCTTCACGAGGTTTTCGGAATGCGTCCGGCCCTTGGTGGCCGCTTCGAGGTCGCGGTCGATGAGCGTGACGGGAATTCCGGCAGCGGCCGTGACATAGGCGATGGAGGCGCCCATGAAGCCGGCGCCGACGACCCCCACATGCCGAAATTCCGATTTTGGAACACCGGCCGGGCGGCGTGCGCCCTTGCCGAGTTCCTGCATGGAGATGAACAGCGAGCGGATCATCGAGAAGGCCTCGGTGGTCTGCAGGATCTGCGTGAAGTAGCGCTGCTCGATCTTGAGGGCCGTATCGAACGGTACCTGGAGCCCTTCATAGACACACTTCACGATGGCGAGCGCACCCGGGTAATTGCCGTAGGTCTCGCGGCGCAAAATGCCGGAAGCTGCCGGCCAGAGCTGGGCGCCCGCCGCGCTCCACATGGAGCCGCCCGGCGCCTTGAAGCCCTTCTCGTCCCAAGGCTGGACAGGCTTCAGGCCGTTCTTGATCATCGCCTTGGCAGCATCGATCAGGGCCTCGGGCGCCGCGAGCTCGTGCACGAGGCCGAGAGCCCTGGCACGCTGGGGGGTGAGGGTCTGGCCGGTCGTCATCATCTGCAGCGCATCCTGCGCATTGGTCAGACGCGGCACGCGCTGCGTACCGCCGGCACCGGGAAAGATCCCAACCTTGACCTCGGGCAGGGCGATCTTGACCGCCTTGGAATTGGATGCAGCGCGACCGTGGCAGGCGAGCGACAGCTCGAAGGCGCCGCCCATGCAGGTGCCGTTGATGGCGGAAACCCATGGCTTGCCCGAGGTTTCGATCCTGCGGAACAGGCCTGTCATCTCGCCGCAGAGTTCGAACAGCTTCTCGGCCGCGGTGTCGGGGTTCTTCTTCTTTTCCTCGGCTTGGAAGGTGAACATGCCCTTGATCATCGAGAGGTCGGCGCCGCCCGAGAAGGTCGACTTGCCCGACGTGAAGACGACCCCCTTGATGGCCTCGTCCTTCACGACCGCGTCGTTGATGGCAGACAGTTCCCGCAGGACGTCGGCCGTGAAGACGTTCATCGACTTGTCGGGCATGTTCCAGGTGACGAGTGCAATCCCGTCGCCATCCGTCTCGATGGTGAAATTGGTGTATGTCATGATTGTCTCCCCCTCAAACGCGTTCGATGATCGTGGCCGTGCCCATGCCCGCTCCGATGCAGAGCGTGACGAGGGCCGTGTTGAGGTCTCGGCGCTCGAGTTCGTCGAGCACCGTGCCGAGGATCATCGCACCGGTCGCCCCGAGCGGATGGCCAAGGGCGATGGCGCCACCATTGACGTTGATGATGTCATGGGAGATGTCGAAGGCTTGGCAATACCGCAGCACGACGGCGGCAAAGGCCTCGTTCAGCTCGAACAGGTCGATATCGCCGATGGTCATGCCTGCGCGCTTCAGCAGCTTTTCGGTCACGTCCACCGGGCCGGTCAGCATCAGCGCCGGGTCCGAGCCGATGTTTGCAAAGGCCTTGATGCGGGCGCGAGGCCTGGCTCCGATGCTCTCGCCGCCGGCCTTGGAACCGACGAGCACGAGGCCGGCGCCATCCACGATGCCCGAGGAGTTGCCCGCGTGGTGGACGTAGTTGATCTTCTCGATTTCCGGATGCGCCTGAATGCCGACGGCCTCGAAGCCGCCCATCTCGCCCGGCATCTGGAATGAGGGATTGAGCCCGGCGAGGGTCTGCATCGTCGTCGTCGGACGCATATGCTCGTCCTTGGCGAGAATGACGATGCCGTTCTGGTCCTTCACCGGAACGACGGAGCGGTCGAAGTAGCCGTTTTCCCAGGCGACGCCCGCGCGGCGCTGGCTCTCCACGGCATAGGCATCGACATCGTCACGCGAGAAGCCGTACTTCGTGGCGATCAGATCGGCAGAGACGCCCTGCGGCATGAAATAGCCTGGAAAACTCACGGAGGGGTCCATGTACCAGGCGCCGCCCGACATGCCCATGCCGACGCGGGACATGCTCTCGACCCCGCCGGCGATGACGATGTCGTCCGCACCCTGGGAGATCTTGCCGGCGGCTAGATTGATGGCATCGAGGCCGGACGCGCAGAAGCGCGAGATCTGCAGCCCGGGGGCCCGGGTCGAGTAGCCTGCTTCGAACGCCGCCGCCTTGGGAATGACGGCGCCGGCTTCGTAGACCGGATCGACGCAGCCCATGATGATGTCGTCGACGGTGCTCGTATCGAGACCGTTGCGGTCCCGCAGCGCCTCGAGCATGCGGGCAGCAAGGCGGGGCGTCGGGACTTCATGCAGAGCGCCGTCCTTCTTGCCGCGACCGCGTGGCGTGCGCACATGGTCGTAAATGAATACGTCAGTCATGATCCCGTTCTCCCAATCGGCACGAAGCCGTCGATATATCCTTGGAGGCGATGAAACGTGAGGTGGCGGTCGCGTGTCAGAATGCGGCGGCGTCGAGCGCCATAAGCGTATCCGATCCCGCTTCGATGCGCGAGCGGCGCAGGGCCGTCTCGGGCAGGATCCGCTCCATGTAGAACGTCGCCGTCACCAACTTGTTTTGCAGGTACGTCTTGCGGTCGCCGGCACCTGACGCCAGAAGGTCCTGCGCGGTCTTCGCCATCTTCGCCCACATGTAGCCGAGGATGACCAGCCCGCTGAGGTGCATGTAGTCTGTCGAGCCGGCTCCCGCATTGTCGGGCTTTGCCATCGCGTTGGACATGAACCACATGGACGCCGACTGCAGGTCGTTCAGGCTCTTCTTGAGCGCCTTGGTATAGGGGTTCATTCGCTCGTCATTGCGGTTTTCGTCGCAGAAATCGCCGATCTCCTTGAACAGCGTCATGATGGCGCGGCCACCGTTAAGGCCAAGCTTCCGGCCGACGAGGTCGAGCGCCTGGATGCCGTTGGCGCCTTCGTAGATCATGGCAATGCGTGCATCGCGCACATACTGGCTCATGCCGTGCTCTTCGATATAGCCGTGCCCGCCATAGACCTGCTGTGCCATGACGGCATGGTCAAAGCCGCGGTCGGTCAGGACGCCCTTGAGGATCGGTGTCAGGAGGCCCAGCAGGTCATCGGCCGTCTGGCGCTCCGCTTCGTCTTCGGAGCGATGCGCAATGTCCGACTTTAGCGCAGTCCAGAGCGTGAAGGCCCGGCTGGCTTCGTTGAAGGCGCGGATTGTCATCAGCACGCGGCGGATGTCCGGATGGACGATCAGCGGATCGGCCTTCTTGTCCGGCGCCTTGATGCCGGAGAGCGAGCGGCCCTGCAAACGCTCGCGCGCATAGGCGACAGCGTTCTGATACGCCGTCTCCGAGACCGAGAGACCCTGCAGGCCGACGCCGAGACGGGCCTCGTTCATCATGACGAACATGGCGTTCAAGCCGCGATTGGCGGCACCGATCAGGTAGCCCGTCGCGTCGTCATAGTTCATGACGCAGGTCGAATTGCCGTGGATGCCCATCTTGTGCTCGATGGCGCCGCACGTCGCGCCGTTGCGCGCGCCCGGCGTGCCGTCGGCCTGAACGATGAACTTCGGCACGATGAAGAGCGAGATGCCCTTCGTCCCCTCGGGGGCGCCTTCGATGCGGGCAAGGACAAGATGGACGATGTTGTCGGCCATATCGTGTTCGCCGGCGGAGATGAAGATCTTCTGGCCGGAGATCTTGTAGCTGCCATCGGCCTGCGGCACGGCTTTGGTTCGCAAAAGCCCCAGATCGGTGCCGCAGTGCGGCTCCGTCAGGTTCATCGTTCCCGTCCAGTCGCCGGCGATCATCTTCGGCAGATAGGTGGCCCGCTGCTCGTCCGTGCCATGCTCGATGATGGCGGCGATGGCCCCCTGCGTCAGGCCCGGATACATGGTGAGCGACATGTTGGCGGACGACATGTATTCGCCGATCGCCGTGTGGAGCGTGTAGGGCAGGCCCTGGCCCCCAAACGCTTCCGGTGCGGCAAGGCCCAGCCAGCCGCTCTGGCGGTAGAGGTCATAGGCTTCCTTGAACCCTTTCGGGGTGGTGACCGAGCCGTCCGGATGGCGGACACACCCCTCCTGATCGCCTGAAAGGTTCAGGGGAAACAACACTTCCTCGGCCAGCTTGGCGGCTTCGCCGACGATGACGTCGAGCATGTCCGGCGTGACGTCCGAGAAGCCGGGGATATTGTTGTAGCGCTCGATGCCGAGCACGTCATTGAGAATGAAAAGCGTATCCTCGACCGGGGCCTTGTAGATGGGCATCGACTGTCTTCCTCCTGCGGCCTATCCTCATTAAGGCCATTCATGAGGGCACTCTATTAAAAACTGACGTGCGCGTAAACGTCAAATTGGCGACCGGTGCGTTTTGCCCGAAAATTACGGTCGCGGGCAGACTGAGACTGTCGGCAAAAACTAACCTTTTCGTGTCCAAGCCCCGAAATCGGGTGAGAGGTTAACGGCTTGTTTACCACGTTCCGTGAAAGTGGCGCGAGAGGTCAATGCTGCTTGTTCCGTTCCGAGTCGTCCGCAGCGTGTCCACCGGCTCAAGGGGCCTGACCCTTCGGCCGCGTCCGGGGAATGCCAGGCAAAAGGCGAAAGCACATATGAACGGATCGCGATCAACTCCTCCCCGGATGGGCACCCCGGCCGATGACCGTCAAGACGGTCGCCATGGCGAGCGTTCCTCACTGGAAGCCCTGAACCGCACGATCGAAGGTCTGGAGGCCCGCATCGAAGGCCTGATCGCGCCTGCCAAGCGCGAGACGCGCCCGCCGGAAGCGGCCCGCAATGGTGTTGGCGCTGCAGCCGAGCGGCCTGTCTCCCGCGCCGATGCCATTTCCGAAATCCTCCAGCGTCAGCGCGCCCTGAGCGCCACGCGTCTGGAAAAAGCAACCGAGCGCCATCGCATCCAGACGCGCGCGCCGTCCGCTCCGGTGCCGGCCCCTTCCGAGCCGGCCCCCGCGCGGGTCTCCGCTTCGAGCCCGGCCCTTGCACGCGGCTCCGACCGCTTTGTCGCGCCCGCTTATGACGATCGGCAGCCGCCGCGCCCTGCGCTGGACGACGATCTGTCCATGCGCAGCCATCGCGAGCCCGCCCGTACAGCGTCGCGCCCCGTCTTGCAGCCGGTCGCCGCTGCCGTGCCGGAGACGGCCGTCCGCGATATCGCCACGGCGCTGGTTGGCCTCCGTCAGGATCTGAAGCGCGACATCGAGCAGGGTCTCGCGCGCGAAATGTCGTCGCTGCGCAACGAGATGCATGGCATCGCCGCAGCCGCGACGCAGGGCGATGCGCTTGCGCAGGATATTCGCCAGGACCTGCAGCGCCTTTCGCTGTCGCTCGCTGACCTCGGCCGCCAGCCCACGACCTCCGAGAGCAATGCCCTGCGCGCCGATCTGGAAGAGATGCGCGCGATGATCGACGGTCTTGCCCGCGAGGAAAGCGTGCGCCGGATGGAGAGCCGCTGGACTGGCGTCGAGGATCGGCTGAACGTGTTCGATGCCGCCCGCGATGACGAACTCGTGGCGCTCGCCTATCGCCTGGACGAGATCAAGTCGCAGCTCGGCACCATGAACAACGGCCCAGCGCTCTACGCCCTGGAAGACAAGCTTGTGGCGGTCGCCCAGGCGATCGACCTCATCGGCCGGCACATGCAGCCGGACGATCGCCGCTTCCAGGAACAGTTCGCCGATCTCGATGCGCGTCTCGACGAGATCAGCCGCGCCATCGTCGCGAGCGGCCGCACGGCCTCAACCTCCGACAGCCCCGGCGTGACCCGGGTCGAAAGCCGTCTCGTCGACCTGTCGCGCCAGATCGACGATCTTGCCTATCCTGCCGACAACGGTCTTGCAGCGCGCATCGAAGCCTTGTCCGCGCGCGTGGAAGACCTCGTCAACGCGGAGGCGGCCGCGCGTCTCGAAGAGCGGCTCGATCATCTCTCCGCCATGATGGAACGCGCCGAGCGCGCCGCCGTCCAGCCGGACCTCACCGGACACCTCGCCGACATCTCCGCGAAAATCGACGCGCTCGACACGGGCGATGTCAGCCATACCCTGGCCCGCCGCTTCGACGACCTCGCGCGCCGCATCGACAATCTCGACAGCTCCCCAGCCTTGCCGGACGATCGCTTCCTGCGGCTCGAAGGCCAGCTGTCAGGCATTGCCCAGCGTCTCGACGAGACGCATGCCGCGCCCTACGACGATGGCGAGGTCCTGCGCAGCCTCCAGGATCAGATCGCCAATCTCTCCTTCCTCATCAGCCAGCCGCGCGAAACGACACCTGCGGTTCCGGCCGAGGTCGAAGGCCGCATGAACGCGCTGGAAGATTACCTCGCCTCGAGCGACGAATACATCATCGAAGCTGCCCGGCAGGCGGCCGAAGCGGTGATGGAAGCCTATACGCGCAATGGCATGACGCAGTCGGCATCTCCGGCCCTGGGCGATATTGCCGCCATCTCGGCTCTCGCGGACGATCTGAAGACGCTGGAGGATCTGAGCCGGTCGAGCGACGAGCGCACCGCCCGCACCTTCGAGGCGCTGCACGAAACGCTTGTCCACATTGCCGACAAGCTGGAGCGTATCGAGGAGCGTGCGTCTGCGCCGATCGTCCGGGACGAGGCAGCCCCGACATTCGGCCGTCGCGACACGGCCGCGACGATGCCGCGCGCCGAAACGCCCGCCTTCCTGGAGCGCGGCGAGGTCGACGACAGCTATGGCGATCTGACACGGACGATGCACGCCACCGTCGCGATGCCTGCCGACATTGCGTCGCGGATGCCGATGGAGCGCGATACATTTGATCATCGCGATCGTCCCGCTGCCGAGGATGCCGTCACCGATCCGGCGCATCTTGCAGCTGCGGACATGCGCGAGCCCCAGGGCCTCGTCCCGGTCGAGGCAGCCGTTGTGCGCACCGGTCTTCTCTCCGGCCTCACAAGCCGCTTTGCCGGCAAGCGCGCCAAGCAGGCAGCTCCCGCCGTCGAGCGCCGCTTCGTCGAGCCGACGCCGCCGATCGATGCGCTCGAAACCATCAACCCCGAAGCCGCCAACCAGCTCCTGGAGCCGGGCTCCGGCACGCCGGACGTCAAGAAGATCCTGGAACGCGTCCGCGCGGGCCAGGCCGCGCGCCCATCTGTTGCGAGCGAGGGCGACAAGTCGGATTTCATTGCGGCGGCCCGGCGCGCAGCCCAGCAGGCAGCCCAAGAAGTCGATACCGGCAATCGCACGGCAGCCCGCCCCGGTGCCGCGCCGAGCGCTCTTGCCCGCCATCGACGTCCGATCCTCATGGCCGTCGGAGCCGTGCTCCTCGCCATTCTGTCCTATCCGCTCGTCAGCACGCTGATGAAGACCGAGCAGACGGCAGCCCCGGTCACGGCGATCGAATCGCCCGTCGACCGGGATGCGGTCCCGGCCGATCAGGCGTCTGGCCAACAGGCACCGGAAAGCGCCTCCGGGACGGCCCCGGCGCTCGCTGCGCCTGCAGCCGACGGCGGGCCTGTCACCGAGGCGTCCCCCGGAACGCAGGAGGAAGGCGTCGCGCCGCTGAGTTCGTTGCAGCCGCAGGGCCAGGCGACAGAAGGCAGTGCTTCCATGGCCGGGCAAGCCGAGGCCCAGCCCGTAGCGCCTGCTGCCAAGACCGTCGCTCCCGAAGCGTCCACGTCCGCGGAACCGGCCGTCTCCACGGCCGCAGCGCCCGCCAGTGTCGATGTGCCCACGGAAATCGTGCCCGTCGCGCTTGCCGATGCTGCCCGCGCCGGCGATCCCAAGGCCTATTTCGAAATCGGCGCGGTCTATACCGAAGGTCGTGGCGTCAAGGCCGACTTTGCCAAGGCTGCGGAATGGTATCAGCGCGCTGCGGATGCCGGCGTGGTGCCTGCCCAGTATCGTCTCGGGAGCCTGTACGAAAAGGGCACCGGCGTTCCCCGCGACGCTGCCAAGGCCCGCACGCTCTATCAGAAAGCAGCCGAAAGCGGCAATGCGAATGCCATGCACAATCTGGCGGTCATGCTGGCCAGCGGCAATGGCACGACCCCGGACTTCACCCTTGCCAGCATGTGGTTTGCAAAGGCGGCCGATCTGGGCGTCCGCGACAGCCAGTTCAACCTCGCCATTCTCTATGCGCGCGGCAACGGCGTCGCCAAGGACCTCGTGGAATCCTACAAATGGTTTGCGGTCGCGGCTGCCGACGGCGATACCGACGCGGCGCAGAAGCGCGACCAGGTCGAGAAGGAGCTGTCCCCCGATCAGTTGACGGCGGCCAAGGCCAAGGTCGCAGCCTGGAAGCCTGCAGCCCTCGATCCCAAGGGCAACGACACGACCGTTCCCGATACCTGGGTCGGCAAGGGCACGAAGACGTCCTCCGTCGACATGAAGAAGGCCGTCCGCAACATTCAGGCGATCCTGAACAATAACGGCTTCGATGCCGGTACGCCCGACGGTGCGCTCGGCACGAAGACGGTCAATGCCATCAAGGCCTTCCAGACCTCGATCGGCCAGGAGCCCAACGGTCGCATCACCGACGCGCTTGTCAAGGAACTGCTGAAGCGAAACGGCTGACGCATCGACCGACCCGTCGTGTCTCCGAGAGATCGGCGACGCGCGGGACATCGAACTTGCGGCAAGGCGCGTCTCGTCTCGAAGAAGGTCCGAAATACGGCCGTCGTTTAGAGATTATCCAGCAGCTCGCTGCATACTGCGGCAACGGCGCGACCTCCGAAGGGTCGCGCCGCCCGTTCCGCTCTGTTTGATGCTTGAGGTCCGGCCGTGACGATCTACCTGCCCATTGCCGAATTGTCGGTGAACGTGCTGATCATCCTCGGCATGGGGGCTGCCGTCGGTTTTCTCTCCGGCATGTTCGGCGTTGGTGGCGGATTCCTGATCACGCCATTGCTGATCTTCTACAATATTCCGCCGGTCGTGGCCGTCGCCACCGGCGCAAACCAGGTCGTGGCTTCCTCCATCTCCGGCGCCATCACCCATTTCCGCCGCGGCACGATCGACATCAAGCTCGGGACCGTCCTTCTGCTCGGAGGTCTGGCAGGTGCGACGGTCGGCATCTGGATCTTCGCCGCCTTGCGCCGCATCGGCCAGCTCGATCTCGTAATCTCGCTCGCCTACGTCTTGCTGCTCGGCTCCGTCGGCTCGCTGATGCTGGCGGAAAGCATCAACGCGATGCGGCGCGCCAAGCGCAACGAGGCCATGCCGCTGCGTCGTCCCGGCCACCATGGCTGGATCCACCGGCTTCCCCTCAAGGTCCGGTTCAAGAAATCGAAGATCTATCTCAGCGTCATCCCGGTGGCCGGCCTCGGCTTCTGCATCGGCATTCTCACCTCCGTCATGGGCGTCGGCGGCGGCTTCATCATGGTGCCCGCCATGATCTATCTCCTGCGCATCCCCACCAATGTCGTCGTGGGCACGTCGCTGTTTCAGATTATCTTCGTCTCCGCCTACACCGTCATCGTCCAGGCGACGGCCAACTATACGGTCGATATCGTCCTCGCCTTCGTCCTGATGATCGCCGGGGTCATCGGCGCGCAATATGGCGTGCGTGTCGGCCAGAAGCTGCGTGGTGAGCAGCTGCGGGCGCTTCTGGCCCTGCTGGTTCTCGCCGTCGGTATCCGCCTTGCGGTCGAACTCGTTCTGCCGCCTGCAGACGTCTATTCCGTCATCGCGTCGGGGTCGGGCTTCTGATGCGGTCCTTCCTTGCAGGCCTCGTCGCCATTCTCATGCTGGCACTCCCCGCGGCTGCGCAAACCGGGGCCGAAGAGTTCACGGAGAAGCTCGATATCGGCATCTCCACCGACGAGATCGCCATTACCTCCGACTTTCGGGGCGCGGATCTGACGATTTTCGGCGCGATCGACGGTTTCGCGCCCGATCTTCTGGCGCAGGGAAAATACAACATCGTCGTCGCGCTGGAGGGCCCCAAGGAAAGCGCGACCGTCCGCAAGAAGCGGCGTGTGTTCGGCATTTGGGTCAACACGCAGTCGATGACCTTCGAACTCGTACCGGAATCCTACTCCCTGTCGAGCACGCGGGACATCGACGCCATCGCGCCGGCCAACGAGATGAACAATATGGGGATCGGCGTGTCCCACATGACGCTCAGTCCCATCGGCTATATCGGCGACGGCAGCAGCGTCACGGAGTTTCGCAACGCCTTTCGCCGGCTGCGCGAAACGAGCGGCGTCTATCAGCGCGATCCCGGCGGCGTGCAGTTTATCTCGGCTAGCCTGTTCAAGGCGTCCGTGCGCCTGCCTGCCGACGTGCCCAACGGCGTTCACGTGGTGCGCGCCTACCTCTTTCGCGACGGCGTGTTCGTGGCCGCAAAGGCCCTGCCGCTCCGGGTCATCAAGACCGGGCTCGAGGCGACGATCACGGAAGCGGCGCACAAGCACCCCTTCTTCTATGGCCTCTTTGCCGTTCTGCTGGCCGTCATCACCGGCTGGGCCGCCAGCGTCGCCTTCCGACGCGACTGAGAGACGACGGCGGCCCTTGGGTACGGGCGGGCTGCTTCAGGGGCAAGGTACGGTTCCATAGCGCACGATTCTGTCCTATGTCGTGCGAAACATCTCAAGGACAGCCCTCATGAAGCCGATCTTCGTTCAGCTGCAATGCGCCCCCGGCAAGACCTACGAGGTCGCCGACGTGATCTACCGCAAGGAAATCGTGTCGGAAATGTACTCCACCTCCGGCGATTACGACCTCATCATCAAGGTCTACATCGAGGAAGGCCAGGACATCGGCAAGTTTATCAACGACCACATCGCCACCGTCCCCGGGATCATGCGATCACTGACGACGCTGACGTTCAACGCGTTTTGAGGGTAGGGCGCCTGCAGTGCCGTTCCGTGGCAAGCTGAGGGATCACCCCCGCAGGTTGGCAAACCGCACCGAATAGATCCGGTCGCGGCCGAGCATGTGGGCGGTCAGCCTCGCAGCGTCGAACAGGCGGCAGATATTGGGGTGGGAAAGATCCATGCCGCCGGTCGTGACGCCGAAGGCCGGCATGACGAGGCGGCTGCCGTCGGTTGCGAAACAGGCGCGGCGCACCGATTTCTCGCGTCGGCGGACGATGGCGGCCGGGTGCAGGTGGCCGGCGATCTCCCCCGGTACGGCATCGGGGCTCGGTTCGTGGCGGAACGTGAGTCCGGCCAGGCGCACCTCGTCGAGCGAGGTGCCGGGCAGGGTGGCGGCGCCGTCCGGATCGTGGTTGCCGTTGATCCAGATCCATTCCCGGCCGCGCGCCATATCGACGATCATCTGACGAAACATGTCCGGCATCAGCGCCGAGCCGACGCGATCATGAAAATTGTCGCCGAGGCTGATCACGATCTTCGGATTGTGGCGGGCGATGATCGCCTGCAGGATCTTCAGCGTCGACAGCGTGTCATAGGGCGGCAGCATCATGCCGCGCCGGGCGAACGCCGAGCCTTTCTCGAGGTGCAGGTCGGACACGACAAGCACGTCGTCGTCGGGCAGGTGGAGGCCCCCGAGCGGATCGCAGACGGCGGCAACGCCGTTGATGGCGATCCGTTCGGACAGGGCAGGATAGGCGTCAGCCGTGGTTCGGCTGGCATGGTAGAGGCGGTGCATCAGCGCGTCGTTCCCACCGGTCAACGTACCGGCTTGTCAGAGTCTGTCGAAAGAGCCTGCGAAGGTGCCGACATGCCGAGACCTTGCGAGAGCCCCGGGATATCGGCGTGTTCGCCCATCGCCTCAAAGATCAGCTCGTCGGCGGCTTCTGCCAGCAGCGCATCCGGTGCCTGGCCCGGCACGGACTCCCGACCGATTTCCAGCATGATCGGGACGGCGAGCGGCGAAACTTTCTCAAGCGGACGGTGAACGATGTGGCTCTTGATTCGCACCAGCATATCTCCAAGCCGTCCGATATCCAAAAGCCCTGTTGCCGCATCGTTGCGGGTCGCTTCCAAGAGAATGTGATCCGGCTCGTGGCTGCGCAACACGTCGTAGATCAGGTCGCTGGACACTGTCACCTGACGCCCGGTCTTTTCCTTGCCGGGATGCCGAGGTTCGATCAGCCCTGCGATGATGGCGCAGTTGCGAAACGTGCGCTTCAGCAGGTAGCTCTCGTCCAGCCAGGCCTCCAGGTCGTCGCCCAGCATATCCTCGTCGAAAAGATCCGGAAGGGACGGATGACCAGCCTCGAAGGCCTGTGTCATATCCTCCATGCCCCATATGGCCAGGGAATAATCCGTCGCAACGAAGCCCATCGGGTTCAGTCCGGCCCGGTCCAGCCGGCGTGTCAGCAGCATGCCGAGCGTCTGGTGGGCAAGCCGGCCCTCGAAGGCATAGGCGACCATGAAGTAGCGGTTGCCATAGGGAAAGGTCTCGATCAGCAGTTCGTCCTCGCGCGGCAGCATCGACAGGTCGCGCTGGATGGCCAGCCAGTCGCGCACCTGCTGCGGAAGATCGGCATGAGCCTCGGGATCCGCCAGCATCCGGCGCACCTGTGCGGCGAGATAGGTCGAAAGCGGGAACTTGCCGCCTGCATAGGACGGGATCTTCGGGTCGAGCTTGTAGCCTTGCGTCACGAGGCACTCGTTTTCATGGATGCCCTCGAACCGGATGACCTTGCCGCCGAACAGGAAGGTGTCGCCCGGCGACAGCATCTCCAGGAAGAACTCCTCGACCTTTCCGAGCGAAAGGCCGCCGCGTCCCATGCGCGCCTTGCTCGCCATCTTGCCGACGAGCCGCACGTTCAGCATCGGCGATTCGATGATGGTACCGATGTTCAGCCGGTATTGCTGCGCCACCTTGCCGTTCGAGACCCGCCACAGCCCGTCCGCCGTCTTGCGGATGCGGGCATAGCGTTCGTAGGTCCGTAGCGCATAGCCACCGGTTGCCACGAAATCGATGATGCGCT
The DNA here is from genome assembly GCF_001424065.1 of Rhizobium sp. Leaf384. Lineage (GTDB taxonomy): Bacteria > Pseudomonadota > Alphaproteobacteria > Rhizobiales > Rhizobiaceae > Ferranicluibacter. The sequence goes on along the minus strand of NZ_LMQE01000001.1, from coordinate 1,300,967 downwards.
CGAAGGTCTCCCAGCTGAGTTCGGCATAGGGAGAGGCGCTGGTAATCTCGTCGTAAAGCGCCAGTGGGTCGAAGGGCGCGGCGCAGGCCATGCCCAGAACATGCTGGGCGAGAACGTCAAGAGCGCCCCGCCCGACCGGCGGCGTGTCCTGCGCGCCGAGATAGTTGGCATCGAGCGCCGCCTGGCACTCCATCACCTCGAAACGGTTCGCGGGAACGAGGATCGCCTGGCTCGGCTCGTCCATGCGGTGGTTGGAGCGGCCGATGCGCTGGGCGAGGCGGCTTGCCCCCTTCGGTGCACCGACATGGATGACGAGGTCGACATCGCCCCAGTCGATGCCCAGGTCGAGCGTCGAGGTGGCGACGACGGCGCGCAGACGGTTTTCCGCCATGGCTGCCTCGACCTTGCGTCTCTGGCCGACATCGAGAGATCCGTGGTGAAGGGCAATCGGCAGGTTGTCGTCGTTGATGGTCCAGAGGGCCTGGAACAGCCGCTCCGCCTGGTTGCGGGTGTTGACGAAGAGAAGGGCGGTGCGGTGCCGCTTGATGGCCTCGTAGACCTCCGGCATCGCATAGCTCGCCGTATGGCCGGACCAGGGTACGCGGACCTCGCTTGCGAGAATGGAGATATCGGGTTTCGCCCCGCCTGCGACGGTGATGACCCCTGCCGCCGCGTTCTGGTCTGGGGACTGCGCCACGAGCCAGCGCTGCAGGTCCATGGGATCGGCCACCGTTGCCGACAGGCCGATCGTTTTCAGACCCGGCGCAAGCCGTCTCAGCCGCGCGAGACCGAGCGCCAGGAGATGTCCGCGCTTGGAGGTGACCAGCGAGTGCAGCTCGTCGAAGATGACATAGTCGAGATTCTTGAAGAACCGTTCGGCTTCGCCATTGGCGATCAGCAGGGCCAACTGTTCGGGCGTCGTCAGGAGGATGTCGGGCGGATCGAGTTTCTGGCGCTGGCGCTTGGATTGGGGCGTATCGCCGGTGCGGTTCTCCACCCGGATCGGCAGCCCCATCTCACCCACCGGCGTCATCAGGTTGCGCTCGATATCGACGGCCAGCGCCTTCAGCGGAGAGATGTACAGCGTGTGGATGCCGTGAAAGCCGGAGCCGGGCGGGATCCGGCCGCGCTCGGTGAGCGACACCAGCGAGGGGAGAAATCCGGCCAGCGTCTTGCCGGCCCCGGTCGGCGCAATGAGCAGCATGCTCTCGCCGCCGCGGATCCGCGCCAGAAGATCGAGCTGATGCGGGCGCGGCTGCCAGCCCTTGCGCGAGAACCAGCGCAGGAAGGGTTCGGGCAGGGCAAAGGCCGGCGATGCGGGCTTAACGGACGGGATCTGTTTCACGCGTTCGAATGTAGAACGCGGAGGCCCTTCTTTCCAGACGCTGGCATCCTCGGGCTTCATGCCCGGCGCCTTCCTCGGCTCCATCCTTTGGCGCTGGCATCGTCGTCATCTCGCACCTTCGCGATCGTCTTTCTGATCAAAGCGCGATGTCGCGGTCCGTGTTTCGGAAAGGCTCGGCGCTTTGCCGGGGAAACGGAAAGGTCCGAAACCGTTCAAGGAACCATCGAATTCAACACTCGTTTGTCCTCCACAGCAAATAGCCGCAGAGGCAGGCCGAACGTCGAAAGGACGGCACGATGGAACGCAAGGACACGACCCCGGACGACAACAAGATCCTTCAGGAACCCGCTGAAGGGGACCGCGCCATGATCGATCGCGAGCTGGAGCGCAAGGACGGCGGCAACGTGGCGCATCACGACAACGCGGACGACACGGGAAAGGCAGCCGGCCTGCACGAGACCGTTCGCAAGGCGATGGACGAGGCGGCGCCTCAGACCGGCGTCCGGCCAGGACCCTGAAGCAAACCCCTAGAATTGATAGGGGTATTTTACGGATGTATGATAAAAGAGGGCTATTCGCGAAATAGACGGAAAGGAGAGAGCCGATGACCTTCAGTGTCTCAGGATCGCGAGGCGATCCGAGCCTCCCGCGGATCGACGAAAAGCGCGCGCTGCCCGCTCTGGCGGTCCTGCGCCACATCGAGGCGAAGCTGAAGCACGGCCTGCCGACGGCCGAGGAGCCAGCGGAGGTCGAGCCCGTGCTCACGCAGGACGATATGGCCCGCTTGCGATGCGAAGGGCGTAACGCGGCATTTGCAGGATTGTCGGCGAGGTCCTGCCCCTACGCCGTGTCCAGCCGCGCACAGCGCGAGGCTTGGCTGGAGGGTTTCCATACGTCGAGGTGATGCAGACGATGTTCCTCGACGTGAGAGACTGCTCTTACAAGGCGATATAGCGGTCCGCACGGTGATTGATCGTGAGAAACAGATTGAGCGCGACGGCACCGAGCACCGAGTAGAATACCACAGACGGGATCGTGACGAAGAAGGCAGCGGTGAGCACGCAGAGATCGATGGCGAGCTGGACAAGCCCGGCGCGGATGCCGAAACGCTCCTGGAGATAGATACCCAGAATACCGACGCCGCCGAGGCTGGCGCGGTGCCGATAAAGCGCCAGCAGCCCGTAACCGAGCAGGAGGCCGCCGAGAAGGGCAGCCCAGGCCGGATGGATGCTCGAAATCACGAAGACGCGCGACTGCATGTCGGCAATGACCGATGTCAGGCCGATGGCAATGAAGGTCTTGATGGTGAAGGCCCATCCCAGCCGCTTCAGCGAGAGATAAAAGAACGGCAGGTTGAGCAGGAAGAAGGCAAGGCCAAAGTTCACGTCGAACGCGTAGTGCAGCAGAAAGGCGACGCCCGCCGTGCTGCCGGTCAGAAGCCCAGCACTGGCCAGGATATAAAGGCCCAGCGCCGACACGAGACTCCCGGTAAAGACCCCCTGCACATCCTCGATCGGCGTATGGCGCGCGGCATTCGTATTCCAGAACCCGAGGGCTGAAATCAAGGACATGGCGTTCGCTCCGAAAAGGCGTTGAGGGCGATATCGACAGGCATAAAAGCCTGACCCGGTGTCAGGAATGCTCGTGCTTCACCAAGGCTGGCCATAGGCCAGGTGCCCTTGGAAGTGCCGGTATCATCGGCGTTTCCTGCAGGTTTGCAAGGCGAATACGTAAGGATTGCTGACCTATTTTAAATTCGCAACAAAGCGTCGTTCAGGGGCGCTTGCGTGAAAGAAACAGGATGCCTGCGATATCCTCTACGCCATCTTTGCGAATGGTGGCCCGCGCGACGTCCATCACCTCCAATCCGGCCGCGTTGCAGAGGCTGCGGACATAGCGTTCGGCATGGGCATAGCGCAGCGACGGACGCAGGACGAAATCCGCGCCGGAGCCGCTGGTGGGCGGCGCCTCTGCGTCCTCGACGGAAAACGCAAACAGACCTCCGTCCTTCAGCAAGGCCGGCGCGATGGCAAAGACGGCCAGGAGATCGCCGAGATACATCAGCACGTCGGCTGCCACTGCGAGATCGGCGCGGCCTTCCGGCCGGTCGGGAGCGATCAGGCCGGAGGCCGCGAGCGGTCTGGAGAGGTCGGCCTCCCCCAGATGGTCATAGAGATGCTTTTCCGCAGCCTTGCCCAGCATGTTCGACGAAAGGTCGTAGCCCTCCAGTGCTCTCACGCGATGTCGGATTTCCGCACCCAAGAGGCCCGTACCGCAGCCGAGATCGATCGCCCGTTCCAGCATCGCGCCGTCCGTGCAGCGCTCGATCATGGCCGCCAGCCGTCCGGGAACCGTATATCCCAGACGTTCGACGAGCGCGGCATCGAACCGATCAGCATAGTCGTCGAAAAGCCGCGTCACATAGGCACTGGAGGCCTGCCCGGGGACAGCGTCGACGCCCAGCACGGCGCGCTTGAGGCGGGCGCCGAACATGTCTTCGGGGTTGAGGTCGAGCACGCGGGCAAGCGAAGCCGCGGCCGCCTTGGCGTCCCCGGCCTTTTCCTCGTATTCCGCAAGCCGGTACCAGCCGGCGGCCCAGTCGGGCACCCGCTCCAGTGCCTGGCGCATGAGATCGGCTGCTTCCGCATGATCGCCGCTCGCACCGAGCATCTGGGCATATTCGGCGCGCCGGTCGGCGAGAAGGTCGCCGGAGGACAGTTGATGCGGGTTCATGGTCGGGCTCCAGTGCCGAAGGGCGCGCGATGCATAGGCTGTCGCCGGGAGCCTGAAAAGGGAATTCGTGTCGAGGTCAGGCTACGCCGCGATTCCGCCTACAATCCTTGCGACAGGAGGCCGCGACCGCTACATGCGGACGGGCCGTTGAAGGCCCGGCACCGGATGACCGCGCGCAACAGCCCGAGGAGACGAACAGGCATGGCGGATGGTTTGAACAGGTTTCTCGGCGATACGCCCGGCCGGGTCATCGTGAAGCTGCTGGTCCTCTCGCTGATCGTCGGCTTCGTCATGACCGTGTTCGGCTGGACGCCCTATGGCATCTTCCGCAGCATCCGCGATTTCGTGCTCGACCTCTGGTACACGGGTTTCGACGCGCTGGGCGATGTCGGCGAGTATCTGCTGATCGGCGCGGCGGTGGTGATTCCGATCTTTATCGTGCTCCGTCTGCTCAGTTTCCGTCGCTAGCGATGCCGTTTTCTCCTTCGCAGAATCGCCGCACCTTTTTGACGGCTGCAGCTCTCCTTGCGCTCGGCGGGATATCCGGCTGCAGCACCACATCCGTGCTTTCCCCACCCGGTGACGGAAGCGATCAGACGGAAGCGACGCTTGGCCTCATCAACGGTTTGCGCAAGGAGCGCGGACTGAGCCCTCTCGCGCGCGATCCGGCTGCCGCAAACGCTGCGCTGTCTCAGGCCGATCGTATGGCGAAAGCCGGCAAGATGGCCCATCTGATCGGGATCACCGACAATTTCGGCACGCGCATGCGAAGCCAGTCGGTCAGCCTGCCGGCAGCCGAAAACATCGCAGTCGGCCAGGCGGATGCGCAAAAAGCCTATCTCGCCTGGCTGAACTCGCCAAAACATCTCGAAAACATGCTCGGTCCGGGCTATTCAGGTCTTGGCGTTGCCGTCATGCGCAATCCCGCTTCCGGCAACCGGCCCTATTGGGCCATGGTGCTCTCCTCCGGCACGTAAAAGCCTGGGGAGGTCGTCCAACGGCATGACATCGAAGGTGGATGGACATGACGTCAGGACAAGCGAGAAATGACGAAAGCCGGCTGACATCCGACAGCGCGGGGGCCTTCGAGGTCACCCATCGGCTCATCCTTTCCATCGCCGTGCCCATGACGCTCGGCTTTCTCACGACGCCGCTTCTCGGCCTCGTCGATACCGCCGTCGTCGGGCGCTTGGGCGATGCGACGCTGCTGGCGGGCCTTGCCGTCGGGGCCGTCGTCTTCGATCTCATCTTCGTCACCTTCAACTTCCTGCGCTCCGCCACGACGGGACTGGTGGCGCAGGCATTTGGGCGCGGCGACCGGCGCGCGGAGCAGACCGTCTTCTGGCGCTCGATGACCATCGCGCTCACGGCGGGTTTGGCAACCATCGTCCTGTCGCCGCTTCTCCTCTCGGCGGGGCTGGCTTTGCTCGATCCCGGCGATGCAGTGGCGGAGGTCACGCGCACCTACTTCCTCTGGCGCATCCTTGCCGCCCCCGCATCGCTGGCCAACTATACCATTCTCGGTTACGTCCTCGGGCGCGGGCAGGCAACGCTCGGCCTCCTGCTGCAGACGCTGATCAATGGCGTCAACATCGTCCTGTCGATCACGCTCGGGCTCTACGCCGGCTGGGGTGTGGCCGGCGTCGCCATTGCCACGCTGACCGGCGAAATGGTCGGCGCACTGATCGGCTCCGTGGTCGTCGTTTCCCGTTTCGACCCGACGGCGCGGCCGACATGGCGAGAAATCGCCGAGCGGACCGGGCTGGCGCGTCTCTTCGCGCTGAATCGCGACATCATGATCCGGTCCTTCGTGCTTCTCGCCGTGTTCCTGGTGATGACGCGGGTCGGCACGACCTTCGGGCCGGTAACCCTGGCGGCCAATGCCGTGCTGATGACGATCTTTCTCGTGGCCGGCTACTATCTTGACGGTCTTGCCAACGCCGCCGAACAGTTGACCGGTCGCGCCATCGGGGCACAGTATCGTCCGGCCTTCGAGCGCGCGCTGAAGATGACGGCGGTCTGGTCCTTCGCGCTGGCGGCGCTGACGACGCTCGGCTTCTTTCTCTTCGGAGACGATATCGTCAATCTCCTGACCACGGCGCCGGATGTGCGCAGCATTGCCTACGCCTACACGCCGTGGGCGGCGCTGACCGCGACAACGGGCGCGCTCGCCTTTCTCATGGACGGTGTCTTCATCGGCGCGACCTGGTCACGCGACATGCGCAACATGATGCTGGCGGCCTTTGCGATCTATATCGCGGCACTCTGCGCCTTCGTGCCGTTCTTCGGCAATCACGGTCTGTGGGCGTCGCTCAACCTGTTCCTGCTCTGCCGCGGCCTGCTGCTCCTGTCGCGCATACCGCGGCGATCGGCTCAGACCTTTGCCGCCCAGTAGGCCGTGCGCGAATTTCGGATGTCGCGGATCGAGGCCAGCCCCTCGCGATCGCAGAGGCGCGAAAGGCCAGTGACGATACGGCCTGGTAGCGCCGGCCCCTCGAAGATCATGCCCGAATACAGCTGAACCAGATCGGCGCCCGCCCGGATCTTCTCTGCCGCCGTCTCGGCCGAACGGATGCCGCCGACACCGATGATCGGCATGTCGGGACCGACGCGCTGGCGCATTTTTGCCAGCACCACCGTGGAGAGGTCGAACAGCGGCTTTCCGGAAAGACCGCCGGCCTCCGCCGCGAGTGTCGGATCGGTCAGCCCGCTGCGCGCAAGCGTCGTGTTGGAGACGATCAGCCCGTCGAGCGGATGGGCCAAGGCTTCCGCGGCGATATCGTCGAGGCCCTCGTCGCTGAGATCGGGCGCGATCTTCAAGAATACCGGCAGCCGGCGTTTCACTTTGCGTGCTTCGATATCCCGCGCCTCCAGCACGGCTGCCAGAAGGGCAGACAGGCTGCTGCGGGCCTGGAGGTCGCGCAAGCCGGGCGTGTTCGGCGAGGAGATATTGGCCGTGAAATATCGCGCCACCGGCGCAAAGCATCGGATGCCCAGAACATAGTCGTTCACCCGGTCGGTGCTGTCCTTGTTGGCGCCGATATTCACGCCGATCAGCGGATCGCTCCGACAAGCCTTCAGCCGATCGAGCGCTGCGGCATGCCCGTCATTGTTGAATCCCAGCCGGTTGATCACGGCCTCATCGCGAACCAGCCGGAAGATGCGCGGCCGGTCGTTGCCCGTCTGGGGGCGGGGGGTCACAGTGCCGATCTCGGTAAAGCCGAAGCCGAGGCGCAGAAGTGCCTCGGGGACTTCCGCGTTCTTGTCGTAACCGGCGGCCATGCCGAGAGGGTTGGGAAAGCTGATGCCCGCCACCGACTGGCGCAAGCGCGGATCCGCCGATGCCGCATGCGATGGCACGAGGCCAGAACGCAGGGCCTTGATCGACAGTCCGTGTGCCGTTTCCGGATCGGTGAGAAACAGGGCGCGCCGCGCCAGGGTTTCCAGATGAGCCTTCATGCATCGAGCTCCGGAATGATGTGCGTGCCGTCCGGCGCCAGCGGGAGAGGCTGCTCCGACAGGACGGCCGTCATGGGAAGCGGTCCGTAGAGATGCGGAAACAGCGCTCCGCCGCGCGAGGGCTCGTAGATGAGGGCTTCACCGAGCCTCTCGCCGTCGATGGCGACCAGCAACAGGTCGTCCTGCCCGGCAAAGTGACGACGTGCGGTTTCCGCGACCTGGTCCGCGGTCGAGAAATGGATGAAGCCGTCCGCGAGGTCGACCGGCGCGCCGTCGAACGATCCGGCGGCCTGTGCGTTTCGCCAGAGTGACGTTGGCACGATTTTGTAGATGATGCCGGACATGCTGCTTGCTCCTCGTCGTTCGATGCGCGCCAGGCAGACATGATCTGCAACCGGCAGGGCAACGCTTCGGGCTCCGTCCTCGGGTCGATCTCCGATCGCACGCCGTCGCATAAGGCGAGAAGCGTCGCAACGAGACAGGCCCCGCAAGGCGGGTCGCCCCCATGCCGTGGACTTGCCGTAAAGCGGCGTAAAAGTCCACCACTCGTCAACCATGCGTGCCACGTGACACGCCCGAACGCCAAAGCCCAGGAGGATCTGCCGCCATGACCAAACCCATGACCCGCCGTTGCCTCGCACCGAAACGCCTGTCCTGTGCGACTGTGATGCTTCTGATCGGCGCTGCCCCGGTCTTTTCCGAGGAACCGATGCCGGGTCGCTACAGCATGCAGAAGACCGATACAGGCATCGCACGGCTCGACACGCAGACGGGCGAAGTCACCCTCTGCCAGGAAAAGGCGGGCGATCTCGTGTGCCGGATGGCCGCCGATGAGCGAACGGCCTATGACCTGGAACTCGAACTCCTCGAAAAACGTGTAGACGCCCTGGAAAAAGCCGCAAGCGAACCGCCGCGGGCCTTGTCGCCGCGATTGCCGACGCAGGAAGAGATTGACCAGACCATGGGCATTATGGATAGAATGTTGCGCAGTTTCATGGGCATTGCCAAGGATTTCGGTCGCGAGTGGCAGGGGGAGGAGAAAACCCCGCCCGCGGCCGACTTGGAGGGCGATCTCCGGAAGACGTGATCCGGGCAACGGCCGGAAAGGCAAGGCATGACGCCGGTCGACGGGTTGGAGGACCCGGTCGCCGGTCGCTCGGGGAGGGAGCATCATGGCACAGGGCATGACCATCATCGTTGCGGACGATCATCCGCTTTTTCGTGGGGCGATGCGGCAGGCGCTCGCCGCCATGCCGGGCGCACCCGATATCGTGGAAGCCGGCGATTTCGGTGCCGTGCGCGACGCGGCGGCAGGTCACCCCGATGCCGATCTTCTGATGCTTGATCTCACCATGCCGGGCGTGAGCGGCTTTTCCGGCCTGATGGTCCTGCGGACCGAATTTCCCTCGCTGCCGATCCTCATCGTCTCCGCCCATGACGAGCCGGCCACCATCACGCGGGCGATCGATCTCGGCGCCTGCGGCTTCCTGTCAAAATCGGCCGGGATCGACGACATTCGCCGCGCGATCGATACGGTCATCGCCGGCAATCTCTACACACCCGATGGTTTCCAGCGTGGCATGAGCCACGAGCCCGATGTCGCCGATCTGATCCAGCGACTGAACACGCTGACGCCGCAGCAATCCCGCGTGCTGGCCATGCTGGCCGAAGGTCTCCTCAACAAGCAGATCGCCTACGAGCTCGGTGTCTCCGAGGCGACGATCAAGGCGCACGTCTCGGCCATTCTCCTGAAGCTCAATGTCGACAGCCGCACCCAGGCGGTGATCCAGCTCGGCAAGGTCACCGCCGTCGCGGCGTAAGCTTTACGCGGTGCGGCGAACGCGTCGTGTCATGATCCGGTTTGTCGCTGCGGGGGTCATTCGGCCGCCGCTTTCGGCATGGCCGCCGAGCGCGTCAGCCAGGCCCGCAGCGCGGCTGGCCGCACCGGCTTGTTCTGAAGCGCAATTCCGTCGCGCTCGGCCGCTGCGCGAACCTCGATCGACCGATCCGCCGTGATCAGAAGGGCCGGGACTTCGCGGCCGCAGGCTGCACGAACATCGCGGATGGCATCGATCCCCGTTGCGTGATCGAGATGGTAATCGGCGATGATCGTATCCGGCATGTCATGGCGCGCGCCGGGCAGCCAGACTTCCGCGGAGGCCGCCGTCATGACACGGCATCCCCAGCTTTCCAGAAGGCTGCGCATGCCTTCGAGGATCCGCGGCTCGTTGTCGATGCAGAGAACGGCGAGCCCGTTCATCGGCGTGGCGTGCCCGACGTTTGCGCTTGTCCCGCCAGATGCCGCTTTCGGCCGGGCGCTCGCCTCGATGGGCAGCGTCACCCGGAACCGGGTGCCCTTTCCCGGCACGGAATGAAGATCGACGGCATGGTGCAGCACGCGGGAGATCCGGTCCACGATCGAAAGTCCCAGTCCGAGCCCCGAGGCCGTTCGCGCCCCTTCCTCCAGCCGCGCAAACTCCTTGAAGACCGTCCGGAATTTCGAGGCGGGAATGCCGATGCCGGAATCGATCACCTCGATCACGGCGTCGCTTCCCCGGCGTCGCACGCCCACGAGCACACGTCCGCGCGGCGTATATTTCACCGCGTTCGACACGAGGTTCTGCACCAGGCGGCGCAGCAGGTTCGGATCGGTGCGCACGCTGAGCGACGTGGGCATCACGGTCAGTTTCAGGCCGCTTGCCTTGGCGACCGGCGCGAAGTCGGTCTCGATGCGTCGGAGGAAATCATCAAGGGGTACGGTTTGCAGGCGCGCCTTCATGGCGCCGGTGTCCAGCCGCGAAATATCGAGCACGGCACCGAGAATGGCTTCGACGGACTCCAGGGACGAGTCGATGTTCTGGACCAGCAGTCGATTTTCCGACGCGCCCAGACGCTCGACCAACGAAGACGAGTAGAGTCGGGCGGCATTCAGCGGCTGCAGGATGTCGTGGCCGGCTGCCGCAAAGAAACGCGTCTTTCCGTTGTTCGCCTCTTCGGCCGCCGCGCGGGCTTCCGCCACCTCGCGGTTGACCCGCGTCAGTTCCGCCGTCCGCTCGGCAACGCGCGCCTCCAGCGTTTCGTTTGCCTGCAGCAGCGCCATGTCGGCGGCGACGCGCTGCGTGATGTCGGTGTAGGTCGTGACCAGGCCCTTGTCCGGCATGGCATTGCTGCGCACCTCGATGATCCGCTCGCCGCCGGAGAGCACCAGTTGGAACGGCTTGTCGAGAGCCAGAAAGCTTGTCAGCAGAGCCGGTTCGCCGTCGCGCACCCGGTCCCCGCGCCGCGTCAGGATCGCAACGATCTCCGAGAGCGGAAAGCCGACCTGGCCCGAGGCCTCGGGCAGATCGAGCAACTGCCGGAACCGGCGGTTCCAGATGATCAGATGGTTGGAACTGTCGAAGACGGCGATGCCCTGATCCATCTGCGACAGGGCTGTCTGCAGCATGTCCTGATTGTATTGCAGCGCTTCGCTGGCCTGGTCGAGGAGGATGGCGGTATCCGGCGACGTGTCGTCGAGCCGTTGAAGAACCAGGGACAGGACGAGCCGGGCCGAGGACGAGCCGATGGCGCTGCCGAGGATCTGTTCGGAGAAATGAATGAGCGCCATGTCGGCCGGCTGTCCGTCTTCCAGCCGGCGCCCGCTCTTGCGCGCATGGGTTTCGAAGGATCGCTGCATCCGTTCCTCGCCGAGATAGCGGGCGATGGTGTTTTTCAGGTCGAGCACGGTGATCTTGGTCTTGCGGCCCCGGAATGCGCGCTCGGTGCGCGATGTCCTGTGAATGAAGAACCCGGCTTGCAGGCGCTCCAGGGGTTTCGGCGCGCGCGACAGCGAGAAAAGGATATAGGCCGTGCTGTTGAACAGGAGGCTGAGCGCCGTCGCATTCACCAGGGGGTCGGCGGTCTCGAGGGTGAACATGTCGGCAAAAGGAAACAGGAAGCCGAGAATCGTCGCTGCTACCTGCGAATTGTCGGGACCGCCAAGGCTCGGCAGAAACAGCAGGTAGGCCCAGATGAAGAAACCGATGGTCATGCCGGCAATGGCGCCGCGTGCATTCGCCTGCCGCCAGACAAGCCCGCCGAACATGGCCGGCGCCATCTGGGCGATCGCCGCAAAGGACAGGAGCCCGAGGGAGGCAAGCCCCGCCGTGATGTCGGCGGCGCGATAATAGCCGTAGCCAAGCAGAAGCACCGCGAAGATCGCCATCCGCCGGACATTCAGAAGCGTGGCGCCCACATCCTTGGATCGGCCTCGTCCGGTCAGGTTTCGCCGCAGAAAGATCGGCATGACGATGTCGTTCGACAGCATGATCGACAGGGCGACGGAGGCGACGATGACCATGGCCGTCGCGGCAGAGAACCCGCCGATGAACGCAATGAGGGTCAGGATGGGCAGGTCGTGCGACAGCGGCAGCGTCAGCAGGTAGAGATCCGCGACACCGTTTCCCTGAAAGGTCAGCATGCCGGCGATGGCAACGGGCAGCACGAAAAGATTGATGCCGACGAGATAGAGCGGGAACAGAATGCCCGCCGTCCGAAGCTCACCGGCCGTGCGGTTTTCGACCACCGTCACATGAAACTGGCGCGGCAACAGGATGATGGCGATGGCCGAGAGAACGGTCAGCACGATCCAGCGGGCCACCGGCGTCTGATAGGTCAGGGCCTGCATCACCGAACTGTTCTCCCGGGCGCGGGCGAGCATGTCGGCCGGGCCGTCGAACAGGAAGAAGATGACGTAAAGGCCGACGGTAACGAGCGCCACGAGCTTGACAACCGATTCCATCGCGATCGCCAGGATCAGCCCATCCTGATGCTCCGTCGCATCCGTGTGCCGGGTGCCGAAGACGATGGCAAAGCAGGCCAGGAACAGGGTGACCAGCAGGGGGAGGTCGATGAACGCCGCTCCGCTGTCGAGCCCGTAGGGTCGGGTATCAACCAGGACGGCCATCGAACTCGACACGGCTTTGAGCTGCAAGGCGATGTAGGGAATGGCGCCGACCAGCGAGATCAGCGCCACGATGCCCGCCACGGTCGGGTTCTTGCCATGCCGTGCCGCGATGAAATCGGCCACCGATGTCAGCTTCTGCGACTTTGCCAGTGCCGTGATGCGGCGAATGATCGGCAATCCCACCGTGAACATGAGGATCGGGCCGATGTAGATGCCGGTGAATTCCAGCCCCCGTTCGGCAGCAAGGCCGATGCCGCCGAAATAGGTCCAGCTCGTGCAGTAGATCGCCAGGCTGAACGCATAGACGACGGGGCGACCGCGTGCCGCCACGCCGCTCGTTGCAGCCTTGCGCGCCCTGCGGTCGCCATAGGTGGCGACAGCGAACAGAAACAGCAGATAGGTGAAGGCGGCCGCAAAGACGACCGTGCCGGATAGCATGCATTCCTCCTCGACGGCGCGCCGATCCCGAGCCCGGTCCCGATCACAGGCAGCGAGCATGGGCCCCGAACATAGGGGAAAGGCGCGGCGAAGAGAATTGCTTTGGCTTACGTCTTAGGTCGAAGCCGCTGGATGAAAAGCGCAGGACGGCGAAAGCAGCCGGTCACAAATGCGAGCCGTTGCAGCTTTCCTTTCTTTCGAAAGACGATACGTTTGCTCCGGGGGCCGGCACGTCCGGTGCACGTCAAAGGAGAGTTGGGATGTTGAACGAGTTCAAGCAATTTATCGCCCGCGGCAATGTGATGGATCTGGCCGTCGGCGTTATCATCGGTGCGGCTTTCAGCAAGATCGTCGATTCCGTCGTGAACGACCTCGTCATGCCGGTCGTCGGCGCGCTCACGGGCGGTGGCTTCGACTTTTCCAACTACTTCCTCGTGCTCAGCGGCAACGTGACGGCCACGACGCTCGCCCAGGCACGCGAGCAGGGGGCTATCTTCGCCTATGGCAATTTCATTACCGTGTTCATCAACTTCATCATCCTTGCCTGGATCATCTTCATGATGATCAAGGGCGTCAACAAGCTGCGCGCGTCCGTCGAGCGCGACAAGCGCGAGGGCAAGGAAGAGCAGGCTCCGCCGCCGGCCGATGTCCAGCTTCTGACCGAAATCCGCGATCTGCTGCGCGCACCGCGCGTCTAATGCATGTCGCCGAACGTGTGCAGCGGTTTCGGAAAACGACATGCATCCAAACAAGACCTTAAAGTGCGCTGCGTGAATCCTGTTTCACGCGACGCACCTTAGGTGAAACATCACGAAAATCGATCGGACGGCCAGCGATTATCGCGTGATCGTCCGGTCGAAAGGGTCTAGGACGTCTCGGTCGTCAACCGGACCCTTACCAGCCATGTCGTCATTCTCGTCGCCTTCCTCCTCGGATACCAACGTTCCGGCCAGCATCTCGCCGAGCCTGAGCGCCCGCGCACATGCGGCGCCGCAGAGCGGCATCGTGGAGGTCGTGAACTATGCGCGTGGCCGCGAAGGGCTCATTCCGCTTTGGGTCGGCGAGGGGGACCTTCCGACGCCGGATTTCATCTCGCAGGCGGCGCGGGACTCCCTGACGGCGGGCGAAACCTTCTACACCTGGCAGCGTGGCATCCCCGAGCTTCGCCAGGCGATCGTGCGCTACTACGACCGGCACTTCAACAAGACCCTCGGCATGGACAATGTCTTCGTCACGGGCTCCGGCATGCAGTCGATCAAGCTGGCTGTGGAGGCGGTGGCCTCCCCAGGTGACGAGCTCCTGTACCTGACGCCGGCCTGGCCCAACTTCGCCGCATCCGCCGAGCTTTCGGGGGCGCAGGCCGTCGGCGTGCCTCTCTCGTTCGCCGACGGCAAGTGGCAGCTGGATCTCGACCGGATCGAGGCGGCGATCACCCCGCGCACCCGGGCGCTCTTCGTCAATACGCCATCGAATCCGACCGGCTGGACGGCAACGCCGTCCGATCTCGTCGCGCTTCTCGATCTCGCGCGCCGTCATGGCCTGTGGATCATCGCGGACGAAATCTATGCGCAATATTTCTATGCCGAGGCGCGCGCGCCGTCTTTCCTCGATGTCATGGAGGATGAAGACAGGATCATCTTCGTCAACTCCTTTTCCAAGAACTGGTCGATGACCGGCTGGCGGGCAGGGTGGATCGTGGCCCCGGCCGAGATCGGCCAGGCGCTCGAGAATCTCATCCAGTATTCGACATCGGGCGTGGCTCCCTTCATTCAGGCCGGGGCCCGCGTCGCGCTCGATCATGGCGACGACTTCGTCCGCCAGAACGTCGTCAAGGCGACCATGTCGCGCGATATCCTCTGCGATGCCCTGATCGCGACGAACCGGGTCGAGACGCTTCGTCCGGACGGCGCCATCTACGCCTTTCTCAAGATCGACGGCATCACCGACGTGCGCGCGGCGGCGCTCGACATCGTCGATCGGACCCTGGTCGGCCTTGCCCCCGGCACGGCGTTCGGCCAGGGTGGCGCCGGCTTCATGCGGGCCTGCTTCTTGCGCGATCCGCTCCACATCCGCACCGCTGCGGATCGACTGGCAAGCTACATCGCCGCTCTGTAAAATTGACGGCGAGACGTCGCGCCCTACGTCTTCTTGACCCATGACGAGCCGCTGATCCCTTGGCGGGCATTGGCGGGCATTGACGGAGGTCGGAAGGAGATGCGTGCATCGAGAGAGCGTGGCCGTCCTCCGGCACGCGTGACGTTCACGGCCGGAGACGTCCGGTGAAGGTCGTGATCCGGGCTGACGGCCCGGACCTCCGCTTTCCCGTTCCAGGCAATCTCTCGAAGCCCCTGGTCGAGATCGGCGGACGTCCGCTGATCTGGCATATCATGAAGATCTACGCTGCGCACGGCATCAGCGATTTCATCCTTTGCTGCGCCGAGAATGCCGCCGATATCAAGAACTTCTTTGCCGGCTACGCGGTTCACGCCGCCGATGTGACCTTCGATCTCACGCAAAAGAGCGCCGAGATCCATCATGCCGCCGTCGAAGACTGGCGCGTAACGGTGGTGGATATGGGCCCGGCCATCGCAAGCGACCGGAGCCTGTCGAAGGTCGCGGCCCATCTCGAGGGCGAGGACGCCTTCTGTCTTTGCTATGGCGATAGTCTTTCCAGCATCGATATCGGAGCAAGCCTCGCCTTCCACCGCTCCCATGGTCGGCAAGCAACGGTTTCGGCGGTCTATCCGCCAGCACAGCACGGCGCCTTGCATCTGGACGGTACCGAGGTGCGCGCGCTGTCGGCCCGGCCGGAAGCGGGATTCGTCAATGGCGGGTTCCTCGTGCTGTCACCGTCCTGTCTGGACACATTCGGCGCGCTCTGTCTCCCGGATCATCGCAGGGCAGGGCTGGACGCCTTGGCGCAGGCGGGCCAGCTGCGGGCCTATCTGCACGAAGGTTTTTGGCAACCGGTCGAGACGCGCCAGGATGTTGCTCGCCTCGAAGGTCTCTGGAAAGAGGGGACGCCACCCTGGAAGGTCTGGTAGGAGGCTCGTTGCCTCAGGCGCTTCGGCCCGGGTTCTGCGGCCCGAGGATCTCTTCTTCGCGGACGATGCTGTGACGGATCAACTGCGACCAGATGGCGTCGTAGAAGTGAGGATCGAGGCCGAGTTCGGTCGCATGACGCCGGACATTGGCGCGGACTTCGTCGACACGGCTCGGAATATCCGCCGGAAGGCCCGCTGTCGTCTTGATCTCCGCGGCCCTGCCGATGTAACTCCAGCGCTCTGCCAGAAGCCGCATCAGCGTTTCGTCCAGCCGGTCGATCTCTGTCCGGATATCTGCCATCGATTGGCATTCCGCTGCCGTTTTCATTGCCGCCATCCTTCCAGCCGCCATCCTTCCCGTCGTCCGGCAAGCGCCCGCCGCGCCGAATGCGGTCGTGTCTCCCGTTGCCCGGCAATGCAGTAGCGCATGTCGTCCGACACTTGAACCGT
This sequence comes from Rhizobium sp. Leaf384, assembly GCF_001424065.1. Taxonomy (GTDB): domain Bacteria; phylum Pseudomonadota; class Alphaproteobacteria; order Rhizobiales; family Rhizobiaceae; genus Ferranicluibacter. The sequence continues at coordinate 1,284,553 of NZ_LMQE01000001.1, read as the reverse complement.
CGCCCCGAGAAAATGATCCGGAAACGCGCCCGTGTGGCTGATCGTGATGGGGGGATACCGGCGGGCGGGGTCGGGTCTCCGCATGGTGCGGACATGCTGGATGCCCGATGCCCGCCGGCATGGCAGGACAATACGTCCGCAATCTTGAGCCAGGCTGCAGCGATGGCGCGACGCGACGAAACCTCGTGCGGCAAAGCGGCAATCCGTAAAATTCTCCCGATCCGCTTAAGCGGCCGCACACGGGCCGTCCCTATGGTGAGCCGTCGACGCCGTAAGCCGGCGTCGCATGCTAGACTGTCCCAATATCTTCAGCCGCAGGATCGTCCCGTCCTGCGGCTTTTTTTCGAGGGCTTGCCGTCGTCCCGATCCTGCCTATGATCCCCGCCGCGCCGCCTGGCGCTTTGTTCGGCAAGGAGACACCATGGCGGAATTCGGCGTTCGGGACATGTCGTCTCCCCTCAGGCGCGCGCTGATGCGCCGTCCCGGAAAAAGCCTGGTGGCCGCCGACACTGCGGCCTGGCATTATGGTGCGGGCTTCGACGCCGAGACGGCGATCGGGCAATATGCCCAGTTCGCGACCCTCGTGGAACAGGCCGGCACCGAGATCGTCTGGATCGAGGACAAGGGCGACGGCCTTGCGGATGGCATGTTCACCCAGGATCCTGTGTTGATGACGCCGCACGGCGCGGTCCTTTTGCGGCCCGGCAAGGCGATGCGACGCAAGGAGGTCGCGCTGCACGAAGCCGCCTGCAAAAAGGCCGGCATCCCGCTTCTCGGCCAGATCGACGGTTTCGGGACCGTCGAGGGGGGCGATGCCATCTGGCTGGATGCGGAGACCTTGCTCATCGGCCGCGGGCTGCGAACCAATGACGAGGGGATCGCCCAGCTGGCGACGATTCTCGCGGCCCAAGGGGTCGATGTTCTCAGCTACGACCTGCCGCTCTGGAACGGTGACGACGCCTGTTTTCATCTGTCCTCCATCGTCAGCCCCGTGCGGCGGGATCTGGCCCTGGTGTTCGCACCGCTCTTGCCCGTGGCGCTCTACCAGATCCTGCAGGAATGGGGCATCAGTCTCCTCGAGGCGCCGGCTGAGGAGTTTCGTGCCAGCAAAGGCACCAGCCTGCAGGTTCTCGCACTGAAGCCCGGGCAGATCGTGATGCTTTCGGGATATCCGGAGACGCGGGGTGTTCTCGAAGCGGCGGGCTGCACCGTCCAGAGCTTCGACGGCGATACGCTCTGCGTGGCGTGCGAAGGCGGACCGACCGGCCTGGTCTCCGCGCTGCATCGCAGCTGACGTCGCATGATCCGCTGCCCGGCAGGGGCCGGCGATCGTCGGAGCGTGATTTGACTTTGCCTGCCGGGAATGATTGTAAGGCCGGCATGAACGGATCGTCGGGACACGACCCGCAGGGAAGGACATCCCCGTGAACGACGGGATCGGCAAAACGAAACGGCGCCCTCAATGGGACCGGGCAGTGTGGGAGGCCTCGTCGAGGCTTCTGGCGCTGCTTTGGCTGTTTGCCGCCGTGCTCGCAATGCCCCTGGTTGCCTCTGCGCAGATCGTCGCGTCGGGCACGGGCGGAATCCTGCGGCAAGGTGACGTTTCCGGCCGGGAAAATCGGGAAGGTCGCGCTGCCGATACGGCTCTTTCGCGACAAGCGCTGCGCGCATCCCAGCCCGCAGACGTGCGGTTCACGGCCGAGCGGGTCGATGCCAAACCCGTACCCGGCGGCCCTGACCCTTTTTCCCTTGCCGTGTTCGATACACCCGATGCGCCCTGTGTCGTCGCCGCCAAAGCGGCCGGCGGTCGCAGCCATTGCCTTGACGGCGGCGTGTCCGAGGCGGCGGAAGCCCGGGCACCGCCAATGCGACAGACATTTCGCCGCTGACGCGCCGGCTGCCTTCGCGTCATAATCTCTTGGCCTTCACGACCCGCCGGACCTCACGAGGTTCAGGGCGGACGATATTGGAAACCCTCATGCGAACTTCGAAATGGGCCATCCTGGCCTATGTCGCGATCACCCTCTTCGGGATCCTCGCGGCGCTCCCAAACGTGCTGCCGGTGGAAACGCAACAGCGTTACGCCGCCTATCTCCCGGTCAAGCCGGTGACCCTCGGCCTCGACCTCAAGGGCGGCTCCCACCTCGTGCTCGAAGTGGATGCCGCCGGGCTTCGCCAGGCGCGCCTGAACACGCTGCTTGATGATATTCGCGGCGTGCTGCGCGGTGAGCGCGTGCCCGTTTCGTCGGCGCGCATCGCCGGCGACGCGATCGTTGTCACGATCGCCGACGCCGCAGCGCGGGACCGCGTTCTCCCGAAGATCAATGCGCTTGCCGCCCCGGCCAGCCCGCTCGGCTTTGGTACGGCCGCCTCCGACATCGACGTCACCAGCGCCGAAGCAGCGATCACCGTTCGCCTGACCCAGGCGGGCCTTGACGAGCGCATGACCGCTGCCGTCGATCAGAGCCTCGAGATCATCCGCCGGCGCGTCGACCAGGTGGGCGTTGCCGAACCGCTGATCCAGCGCGTCGGCTCGGACCGCATCCTCGTTCAGCTGCCCGGTCTCCAGGACCCCACCCGTCTGCGCCAGCTTCTCGGCTCGACCGCCCAGATGAGCTTCCACATGGTTGATCAGACCGTCGATCCGAACGGCGTCGCGCCTCGCGGTGTCGATATCCTGGTCGGCGCCAACGATCCGGCGAAATATGCCGTCGAGACCCGGGTCGCCATTTCCGGCGAGCGGCTTGCCGACGCCAAGGCCGGCTTCAACCAGCAGACCAACGAGCCGATCGTCTCCTTCTCCTTCGACGCACAGGGCGCTCGCCAGTTTGCCGAAATCACGCGCGACAATGTCGGCAAGCCCTTCGCCATCGTGCTCGACGGCAAGGTTCTGACCGCGCCGGTCATCCGCGAGCCGATCCTCGGCGGGCAAGGCCAGATCTCCGGCAACTTCACCGCGCAGGAAGCCACCGTGCTCTCGGCGCTGCTGCGCTCCGGCGCGCTGCCGGCCCCACTGACCATCATCGAGGAACGCTCGGTCGGCCCCAACCTCGGCTCCGACTCCATCCGCATGGGCATCTACACCGGCGTTGCCGGCTTCATCCTCGTCGTCACGCTCATGGTCGTGCTGTACGGCTCCTGGGGCATGATTGCCAATATCGGCCTCCTGCTGCACACGATCCTGACGATCGGCGTGCTCGGCATGCTCGGCTCCACGCTGACGCTGCCCGGCATCGCCGGCATCATCCTCGGTATCGGCATGGCGGTCGATGCCAACATCCTCATCAACGCCCGCATCCGGGAAGAAACCGCCGCGGGCGCCGGCGCCATGAAGGCGCTCGATATCGGCTTCAGCAAGGCCTACGCCACCATCATCGACAGCAACGTCACGACGCTTTCGGGCACCGTGTTGCTGTTTGCCTTCGGTTCGGGCCCCGTTCGTGGCTTCGCCGTCACCATGATGCTCGGCATCGTCATTTCCATGTTCACCTCCATCACCGTCGTCCGCCTGATGATGCGGGAAATGGTCGTGCGCCGGAAAATGAAGAAGCTCGACATTCCCTCGCTGTTCGGCAAGGTCCGGCACCTTCCTGCCTTCTCCTTCATGCGCGGCCGCTACATCGCCATCGGGACGTCGGCCTTCCTGTCGATCAGCTCGATCATCCTGTTCTTCACGCCGGGCCTCAACTACGGCATCGACTTCGTCGGCGGCATCCAGGTCGAGACGACGTCGAAGACCAAGCTCGATCTGCCGAAGCTGCGGGAAAACCTGGAAGGGCTGAACCTCGGCGAAGTTGCACTGCAGGAGTTCGGCCAGGGCACGTCGGTTCTCATCCGTGTCCAGCGCCAGCCGGGCGGGGAGCAGGAGCAGACGGTCGCACTGAATGCCATCAAGGGAGCCGTGGCCAGCACGATCCCGGATGCCTCGTTTGAGCGGACCGAAGTGGTGGGCCCGACGATCAGTGCCGAACTCGCGCGATCCGGCTTCCTCGCCGTGTCGCTCGCCATGATCGCGATCCTGATCTACATCTGGTGGCGGTTCGAATGGCACTTTGCTGTCGGTGCCATCGCGGTTCTGCTGCTCGACATCACCAAGACCATCGGCTTCTTTGCGCTGACGGGGATCGACTTCAACCTCACGGCCATTGCCGCCGTGCTGACGATGATCGGCTATTCCGTCAACGACAAGGTGGTGGTCTACGACCGCATGCGCGAAAACATGCGCAAGTACAAGTCGATGCCCTTCTCCGAGTTGATCGATATGTCGATCAACCAGGTTCTGGCACGATGCATCTTCACCTCCATGGCCACCGCCATCTCTCTGGTGCCCATGGCGATCTGGGGCGGCGATGCTGTCAAGAGCTTCGCCTGGCCGATGATCTTCGGCGTGATCGTCGCGACGACGTCGTCGATCTATATCGGCGGTCCCATCCTGCTGTTCCTCAGCCGCTGGTGGAAGGATCGCGAGACGACGCGGAGCGTTGGCGTCCCTGGAGAACCGGTCAAGGGTTGAGGAAAAGGGCCGTCGGTCCCTTCTCGAATGTCATGAAAATTTCATAGGGCGGCCTTACGGGCCGCCCTTTTTTCATGCGAAGCACAGGCCATATATTGGTTGCTGCGCCGTTTGATGAAATCAGAATGCTTTTCTGAAAAATGGCAGAAATTGGAATGAAGTAGCCGTCTGAGGCAGAATGGCGAGAATTATTGGAATGAATTTCTTTCGAGATGGATTTGGTATTTGACTTCAGGGGTAGACTGCGCTAGCTTTAAACTATCCGCGGACAGACTGTCGGCGATAGGTTTTCAACCCGCTCCTCTCGGAGCGATTTCAGCCAGAGGAGAAGGCATGTTGCAGTTTAACCGTACCGCCTTCCTCTGTGCCTCGCGTTCCCTGTGTCGTGAAGCAGTGGCAGACCGTTGGATGTGTTCGCTTTCGCGAATGTGACCTCGGCTTAAATCCTCCAAATCACGAAACTGACAGACACTCCCGCCCTCGGCGTGGAAGGAGCGTTCCTCATGGAAACCGAAAACACCAACGCGAATGCGCACAAGCAGGTCATCGAGATCAACGGCGAAGCCGTCGGCGTCGTCGTGCCCGATGCCGGCACGCTAAAGTTCGTTGCCGTGAAGTATCATGTATGGGAACTCGACGCACAGCGCTTTGCCAGTGCCGACGCGGCCCGACACGCCGTGCTGGCGCATCTTCATGGCACGCCGGCGTCTCGTGGACGCATGCAGGGCCTCGCCGCCTAAAGTGCTTTGCGTGAGAAGGATTCCCGCAACGCGCCGTTTGCGGCCGTTCCGGTAAAAACCTTGCTGCGAGGTTGTTCACCTATGTCTGAAAGGTGCCAAACGTGCTAGGCTGCTGCGGCAGCATGTCTGAATCGTCAGGCGTGCTGCCTCTCAGGACGAGCAAGCGGAATGTTGACGAAAAAAGGGAAGTACGGACTGAAGGCGCTGGTCGATTTGGCGCACCTGGATCCGGGCGAGACCGCCTTCATCACCGAGATTGCGACCCGCAACAATATTCCGAAGAAGTTTCTCGACGCCATCCTGCTGGAACTGCGCAATGCCGGCTTCCTCAAGTCGAAGAAGGGCCCGGGCGGCGGCTACTCCTTGTCGCGGCCTGCATCCCAGATCCGCATCGGCCAGGTCGTGCGAACACTCGACGGACCCCTCGCACCGATCCGCTGCGCCAGCCGAACCGCGTACGAAGTCTGTGACGATTGCAACGATCCGGAGACCTGTGAGGTGCGCCGATCGATGACCGTCGTGCGTGACGCCATGGCCGACATTCTGGATTCCATGACGCTGGAAGACTTCATCGCCAATCCCGAGAAGCACCGCGAGGCGCTTCCGGATGACACGGTTGTCAAACGCGTCAGCTGACGAACGCGCCGCATCCGCTTCTCTCAATGCACCTTCTCTGGCCCTTGCTGATGCAGGTCATGCCATCGAGCAAGGTGACGGTTCTCTTCCTTGTCCACAAAACCGAAATGCCCGTCGGCATCCTGCATATCCATGACCTGCTGCGCCGGCGTCGCTAAGCTATAGGCTCGGGACGTCCGCAGTTCAAACGCGCGCGCGCTTCGTCGGGCGTTTGCGCGGCGGCGGATCGATGAAGGCGTCGGGTTCGTTGACGGTGCGAGCATCAAGACGCGTCGCAATCGCCTCCGCGCCTGCGTCCGTTCCGGCCTTCGAGTAGAAATTGCCGCGAACCTGGATGGCAGCCGCCACCAGCCGGAAGAAGGCGTCGCAGACGTCAGGGTCCGGCGGGCGCGGGGCCTGCCAGAACGTATCCAGCGACTGGTGATCCGTCAGCCTTTCCACATCGAACATGGCGACACCCAGTACCTTGACCGGTTTGCGCTGCTGCAGGGCATGGAGCCCGACCGTCGAATTGATCGTGACGATCCCTGCGGCAAGGCGGATGAGGGCGTTGAGATTGCCGCCATCCAGAAAGACGACGCGCGAACCGATGCCGAGCCGTTTGGCTTCCTGGACAATGGACTTGGCCCAGGGAACGAGACCATTGTCGAGCGGATGGACCTTGACGACAAGCCGCGCATCGGGGCTTGCCGCGCGGGAGAACGATGTCAGCACCTCCCGGATCGCCTGTTGCTGGTCATGGTAGGGCGAGTGAGCCCGAAGCTGGAAGTCAGTCTGCAGCTGCAGCGGAAAGATGAACAGCGGGCCTTGGCCCTGTTCCAGGAGAGCGATCGTGGCGGCAGCCTCCCGGCCCCGACGCGTTTCTCGCAGAAGCTTCCGTACCCAGCCGCCATATTCCACCAGCGGATGGTAGAGCGCGTGGCGACGATAGTGCGGATAGAGGAACCACAGAAACGCATTGGGCAGATTGTAGAGCAGATCGTAAGCTGCCTCTGCCAGAAAGGTCTGCGAATATCGGCGTTTCCAGTCCGGCTCCGGCAGGCCGCCGCCAACCTTGAGGATATGGTGGGGATCTTCCGGAAAATGCGAGTTGGTCGACATGCCGTCGCGCTCGAGCGTTAGCCAGTCCGGACGCAGGTATCCCATCTCGACGACATAGATCTCGATCGAGAGCCGCTTTGCAGCCGCCGTCGCAAACTGGTGATAGGGGCGCTCTTCGCCGAGAAGCACGAGATCTGTGACGCGATGGCGCGCGAGAAAGTCCTCGATCCAGCGGGGCCAGTTCTCAGGCCGGCCGCGGAACGCATGGCCGCCCCGCCGCCGCCAGAAGATCTGGTCGCCGATATTGAGGTTCACCCGCAGGCAGGCATGCCCCATCGCCTCCAACCGGTCCGCAATTTTCATGAACAGGGGTGAGGAGGGGCCTTCGAGAAACAGGAACACCCGTTGCGACGGTTCGGGTGCGGGCGCGCCGGTGCGTGTCATTCCCGTCTATTTCAAGTCGTTCTTGTGAAGGTTTGCATGCTTCAGCATGGCCTTCAACAGATTCCAGGGCTCTTCGTTTCGAGGAAATACGGGTGCTTGTTGCAGCGTCCGGGCCGCGCCTAGCGGCGTGATGAAATAGTCCGTGCGCGGATCCGGGAAGGGATCGGCGAAGGACTTCAACAAAGGCGCGTGGTCTCCATAGAAGACGAGCCAGACAGGCCTGTCGAGCTTGTTCAGGTGATCGATCAGCTGGCCGAGCGCCTTGTCCGACTGTTGCAGGATCTCGAGATAGATGCTCACCGGATCCGTGTGATTGGGAACGCGGCCCGGTTCCCATGGGCCGTGATTGGCCATCGAGGCCACAAAAATGAAACTGCCCTTGTCGTCCTTCTGCCGGTCGACCGCCTCGATCACCTTCCGCGTCAACGTGGCATCGGAGACGTAGGGCCCGTCTCGAACGGGATCGTGATCGAACGCATCCAGCATCGTCATCTCCTCGAAGCCGAGCAGCGGCATCGCCTTGTGGCGCAGAAAGAACGTGCGATCATAAGGGTGGATGAAGTGCGTGCGCCAGCCTGCCTTTTTAAGCTTCGTCGGCCAAACGACGTCGGTATAGTGTCGCGCGCGAAGATAGGGGTAGCTTGCGTCGACATGGATATCGTCCGGCTGCAGCCCGCTCAGGACAGCAAACTCGGTCCGCAACGTGTAACCGCCTTCAAACACAGTTGCGATGCGTCCCCACTGTGCGGAGAGCTTTTGTAAGCGGTCGATGTTGGGCAGGCGGACGGCGTCGACCCCGTAGTGCCGCATGTCGAGGAAGGATTCGGACTGCCATACAACCACCAGCGGTGCCTTGTTCTCGGCATTGTGTCCGATGAGATCGTTGACCGCGGCAAAGAAGGCGTCTGAAAGCTCGCTGACGATCTTTTCCCGCCGTACACCGAGCCAGATGATGAAGTGAAAGACGACCGATGAGAACGTGCCGAAACGCACGGTGCTGATCTTCGCGTTGGGTTTTCCGACAAGCCGCTGCACAAGGTCTGCGGTCGGGGCGTTGACCGGGCCCCAGAAGAGCGAGATCCAGGGCAGGGCTGCGGCGGCAACCATCAGCACGATGTAGAACGTCTCGGCATGATCCGGGAGAACATGCGGCTCGAAATACATGTAAAGGCCGGAAACACCAAAGACGTAGCCGAATGCGACGATCCAGAAGACGATGTTCAGCGAGTTGGCATAGAAGATCGACTTGTACTTGAAGACATCCAGAACGAGCGCGATGTCGGAAAACACCAAGGGTTCGCGGATAAACTGGAATTTGGCACGCGAGATGGCCGTGAAGATGATGAAGAAGCTCATGCAACCGGCGGCACCATAGAGCGGGCGCCAGGAAATCGCGAAGAAGAACGCATAGATGATCGCGACGACAGGCAGTCGGGCCAGACCGTCGCGCAGGCTGTGCCACAGGGTCCGGCCCTTGGGCATGTTCCGACGACGCTCACGCGCAGGCAGTGCGAACCTGTCGGTGAACCACGCGACGCAGAACGAAAGCGTGAAGCAGACGAGGATCAACGAAAGGGGATAGTCGTGAAGCTGGAGTGATGTCGACGGCAAACGAAACCCTTTAATTCCGCGGCGTGAGCGCCGTCACGTCGCGAGCGAGTTCTAGTGACATTCACGAGTCGTTACAAGCATCGTCACGTCTGCGTTACCTTCGCAGGCTGCGAATACGGTGGTCGAAGTACCGGTCGATGAGCGGCCGTACAAGCGGCGCGATCCTGCCGAGCGCATGCAGCGTGGGTCCGAAATAGACCTCGAAACGCCCCCGATCGAGCGCGCGGACCATCTGCCGAGCAACGTCCTCGGCCTTCCACGGCTTGACCTGTCCCATGATCACCTCTGCCTCCGTCGGCCGCGCCGCACGTTCGCGTTCGAGTTGCGGTGTCTCGGTGTCCGGCGGGAAGCTGATGGAGACGATGATGCCCCTTGGCTTGGCTTCGGAGCGCAAGGCTTCGGCAAAGCCGCGAAGCGCGAATTTTGATGCGCAATAGGCGGAGTAGCCGGGAATGCCCATCAGGCCGGCACCCGACGAGACCAGCATGATGCGTCCTTGGCCGCGCGCCAGCATCTGCGCGTAGACAGCCCGCACCGAATGAATGGAGCCCATGAGGTTGACCGCGATCTGGCGGTCCACGTCCGCTGCCGTCTGGTGCTCGAAGGAGGCGGGTTCGACGATACCGGCCGAGCACACCAGGATGTCACAGGGACCGTATGCCGTTTCGCATCCATGGATCGCCGCCGCGAGGGCATCCGCATCCGCGACGTCAGCGGCGGCGAACCGAACCTGTCCTCCGCCTTCAGCGCCCAGGGAGGCCGCCGCCGCGTCGAGAGCCGCAGCCCCCCGCGCGATCAGCGAGACCCGATAGCCGCGACTGACATAAATCCGGGCAACCGCAAGGCCGATACCGCTCGATCCGCCGGTGATGACAACATGGGTCATGCGACGCTCAACCCTGTTGCTGCGCGCGAGATCGGCTGTCGGTGCGCCGGCTTCACCGCGCTGCCAGCATTTTCATCATTTGCTGGAGATCAATGGAGGCCAGTCCGAAATTGCGGTCGGTGAGATCCTTGAGCTTGGTGGCCGTCAGCGCCACCGTCTTGCGGATCTGTTCTTCCGTATGGTCGCTGGTGATGAAGAAGCGCAGTCGTGCCAGGCCTTCCGGCACGGCCGGATGGATGATCGGCAGAGCATTGACGCCGGCAGCCAGAAGATCGTTGGACAGTTGCACGGCGCGCAGACTGTCGCCGACGAGAACCGGCACGACGGAAAAGCCCGCACTAAGCCCGGTGTCGAGACCGGCTTCCTGCGCCAGCTTCAGGAACAGTGTCCCGTTGCGTCGAAGGGCGGCAGCACGCTCCGGTTCCGCTTCCAGGATGTCGAGGCTGCCCAATGCGGCGGCCGTCAGCGCGGGAGCAAGGCCGACGCTGTAGACGAACCCGCCGGCGGTCGCTTTGAGAACGGATGCCAGAGCCGCATTGCCGGCGATATAGCCGCCACAGCTCGCCGTCGTCTTCGACAAGGTGCCCATCCAGACGTCGACCTCTTTCGGATCGACGCCGTAATGTTCGAACGTGCCGCGTCCCCGGCGTCCGAGAATGCCGAGAGAGTGCGCCTCGTCGACCATAAGCCAGAAACCGTACTCCGCCTTCAGCTTGAGGATGGCCGGCAGGTTCGCCACGTCGCCATCCATCGAATAGATGCCCTCGACGATCACGAGAATGCGGCGATAGTCGCCGGACACGGTCCGCAGCACCGTTTCGAGATCGTTCGCATCATTGTGCTTGAACAGGCGACGCGTGGCGCCCGAAAGCTTGATGCCGGCAAGGGCACTGTTGTGGATGAACTCGTCGTGGACGACGAGATCCTTCGGGCCGAGCAGGCAGCTGATCGCCGCAACGTTGGTGAGGTAGCCGCTGACGAAGCAGACCGCGGCCTCCACGCCATAGAAGTGGGCGATCCGCTCTTCCAGTTCCCCGTGAACCGGACGTTCGCCGGCCACGAGACGGCTTGCCGACGCCGAGATGCCGTAGGTTCCGATGGCGTCCGCTGCCTTTTCGAGGACATGCGGATGCCGGTTGAGGCCGAGATAGTCGTAGGACGCGAAATTGATGAGCTCGCGACCGTTGATGATGGTCGTCGCGCCGGCCGCCGTCGCATGCGCGCGGTAGAACGGGTTGTCGATGCCGAGCTGTGCGCTTGCGGCCTCCTGGGTCTGCACCTGCTTGTATTCCGGCAGGTCCTCGAAGCGCATCTGCGTCCGGCGAACCGGGGTCGGCGCATCGCGCTCCGACCGTGCCATCCGGTTGCGCTCAGACGACTGGTGCGTGTTGCGCATCCGGTCGAGAAGGTTTTCCCGGATGCTGCTGTTCATTTTTGTCGCGGCGGGCTGCCGGTCGTCACTCATTGGCTTGCAACCTTTTCCGAAGACGTTGCCTTATGGCGCTGGGTCAGTTCGGCCAGGATCTTGTCTTCCGTCGGAGGCTCGTCCTCGCTGCTTCCCAGATCACGCTTGCTGACCTTTTCGTACAGCTTGTGTGCAACGTCGCCGACCGTCGTATTGTCGGCGACACCGGAGAGCGGCATGTCGAAGCCCGTGTTCTGCTGGAAGCTGATGCCGAGTTCGACCGCCATCAGACTGTCCAGCCCAATTTCCTTCAAGACCTTGCTTCGCGAAATCGTATCCTTGGAAACCCGCAGAATTGCGGCGATTTCGCTGGCGACAAGCTCATAAAGCAGGTCTTCGCCCTCCTGCGGCGATTTGCCCTCGATCATCGCAACGAGGTCGAGCATGCTGCCGTCGCTGCTGCCGGTATGCTGGTCGGCGGTGCGCATCACGACCTCGAAAAGCGGCTGCCGAACGACCGGGAGATTGCGTGCGGTCGACCAGTCGAATTCGGCGATCATCGCGGTTGCTGCATTCACCGTGCCCGGATCGGCCGCCACATAGGCCTCGACGTGGTCAAGGGCAGCCTGTGCCTTCAGCGCCGTTTTGCCGATGCGTTTCGACAGGATGTCGTTCACCTCGGTGTTCTCGGCGAGATAGCCGGTATCGGCAATGGCACCGAAGCCGATGGCGAGCGCTGTCAGGCCGGCTGCCCGTCGTGCCCGCGCAAGCCCTTCGAGATAGCCGTTGGCGGCGACATAGTTGCCTTGGCCGGGGTTGCCGACAAGCGTCGTGGCCGATGAGAACAGCAGGAAGAGGTCGAGATCGTCGCCCCGGGTCAGGCTGTCCAGCACGGCGGCGCCCTTCGTCTTCGTGTCGATGACGGGGCGGTTGCGATCGCGGTCGAGATTGGAAAGCAGCGCGTCGTCAAGCACCATTGCGGCATGCACGACGCCCTTGAGCGGCGCTTCGGCTCGCAGCGACGCGAGCAAGGCAGCCGTCGCGTCGGCATCCGTCACGTCGCAGGCGTGCAGACTGGTGACGACGCCCTTCGCCTCCCAGCGCTTGATCGCGCTCAGGGTGTCGGCACCGGCAACGCCGCGCCGGGTCACGAGCGCCAGCTTGCGGGCACCCTTTTCGACCAGCCAGTTGGCAGCGGCCAGACCGAAGCCGCCGATGCCGCCGACCACGAGATGTACACCGTCGCCGGAAACCGTCATCCGCGCGGCGGGTGCCGCCGAAACCGAGTCGCGGCTCGAAACGGGTGGCAGCACGACGATCTTGCCGATATGTCCGGCATTCTGCATCAGTCGAAACGCATTGCCGATCTCGTCATGGGCAAAGGCGCGGTAGGGAAGCGGGACAAATTTGCCCTCTTCGAACAGTTGCCCGACCTCCGTGAATATCCGCTTGGTGAGGTCCGGCTGGTTGACGAGCAGCTGATCGGCATCGATGCCGAAATAGCTGATGTTCCGGCGGAACGGACGAAGCCCGATCTTGCTGTCGGCAAAGTAGTCCCGCTTGCCCAGTTCGAGGAAGCGGCCAAAAGGCTTCACCAGCGACAGGCTCTGTTCCATCGCTTCGGCAAAGAGCGAATTGAGCACGAGATCGACGCCTTCGCCCTTGGTGACGGCACGAATGTCCTCGACGAAGGAGAGCGTCCGCGAGTCGAAGACGTGGTCGGCACCCAGCATGGTGAGGAAGTGACGCTTCTCGCGGGTTCCCGCGGTGGCGATCACCTTGGCGCCAGCATGTTTGGCCACCTGCAGGGCGGCAAGCCCGACGCCGCCGGCGGCGCCGTGGATGAGGATGGTTTCCCCAGCCTGGATGCGGCCAAGCTCGATCATCGCGTAATAGGCCGTCAGAAACGCAACGGGGACCGTCGCGGCTGCGACCGGGTTCACCGTTTTCGGCAGACGGGCGATACCGGCGCGGGCAACGACGGCATGTGTGGAGAAGGCGGCCGAGGCCATCGCCATCACGGGGTCGCCGATCTCGAGATCCGTAATCTCGCTGCCAAGCGCAACCACGTGGCCGGACAGCTCCATGCCGATCGTGGCGCCGGCAAAGCCGTCCTCTAGCGCTTCTTCGGGGAGCAGGCCCATGGCCCACATCACGTCGCGGAAGTTGAGGCCGGTGGCTGCGACTTCGACGACGACATCGGTCGGGCCGGGCTTCGGCAGGCGGGTTGCTTCCCAGGCGATGCTGCCAACCTGCGACGCCACGCGCTGGCGGATGGTTGCCGCCTCGAAGGACTGCGTCTGGCGGAGCGTCCCCTCGACCGGACCGGGCACGGCGCGAATTTCCTGGGCAAGTCCGTTGATGACGGCCCACTCGCGATTGTCCGATCCGCCTTCGATCAGCGATGCCACGAGTGCGAGTGCCGCTTCGACGTCGGAAGAGGTCGAAGCGGGCACATCGATCGCATGAAGATCGATCAGGTCGTATTCATTTTCCAGAACGCGGCAGAAGGTCCACACGCCGCTGTTGAGCGCAGAGGTTGCAGAGACCGGCGAACCACCTGGAGCAACCAGGACGAGCTGCGGCCGTTCGTCGCCCGAGGGCTCGCGATCCGCATGATGCTCCCGCACGGCTTCGCCGAAGGCGCTGAGCGCCAAGACGAGGGTCTGAAGCATCTCGGAATCGCCGAGCCTGTCGTCGGACGATGCCGGCGACAGGAAGACGGCGCGAACAGGGCGGTTATGGAAGGCGGCGAAAGCGTCGAGAAGCAGCGCCTTGTCGGTCGTCTCGCCCGTCACCGTGACGGAAAGGACAGGGCTTTCACCGATGGATGACGGCAGAACACCGATCGAAGCGCCTGCCTGAAGGACCAGGATCGGGTGATGCGACACGAGCACTGCACCGTCTTGAAGGAGAGCGTCGGACGTCGACCGGCCTGCTCTCGCCTCCAGAGCAACCAGAGCGCCGAACGCGCCTTCGCGGTCTTCCACCACGATGTCGGCAAGCCTCAGATCGGCAAGACACTTCTCCCACTGCAATGCGGTTGCGAACCGACCGACGGGGAATTCCGGCGACTGGCTACGGGCGAACCAGCCGTCCGTCAGGCCGTAGGCAAAATCGCTGAAGACGGTCGGCGCCGTCGTCGCGGCGATGAAGGCACCGCCCGGGCGCAAAGCCTGGCCAAGAATCCCGCGAACTGCCGCGTCCTCGTCGACGAGTGCAAACAGCATGTCCGACGCGCTGACGACGATATCGATCGACTTGACCGACTTGAACGCCTCCTTCTTGAGGACGGACACGCGCGCATCGGTCTCGAAAGCGATTTCGAGATTGCGTTGCGCATTGTCGCGCGGCTCGAGAACGGCAAGGGTTGCACCATGGCGCACCGCAAGGGCGGCCAGGCGGCGGGTGAAGCTCGCCGAGACGGTGCCAAGTTCGATGATGCGCAGGCCATCTCCAGCCGACGAAAGGGCGTTTTCCAGCGCTTCGTAGACCATATCGGTTCTCTGCCGGGTGGCCAGAGAGTGCACCGCCTGATGGTCGAGCGTTGCTTCGCTGACGAGCCCGGGGGTCCGGGCAGGGGTCTCGTCACCGACCTTGCCGGACAATTCCTCGGCATAGAGCACCGATAGGCGATCGAGAGCCTCGGTGTAGGCATTGTTGATCAGCACGGCCTCGACGGCGCGCGCGGCATTCTCGGCGTAGATCTCCTTGAGAATCTCGCTGACCGGGGGCAGCGCGAAATCCGCCGCCACGGTCCAGCGGTTGTCCGTGTGCTCGGCAAGACCCGCATCCTCGAGAACGACAAGGCAGTTGCTGAGGAAGCAGCGGAAGCCGATATCGCCGGGCACCAGTCGCATGTCGACTTGATTGCCGCCGCGAGCGAGCTTGAGCGCGATTTCGTGGCAGGCCCGATAGATCGCCGCGTTGAAGAGCAGCGTCGTGTTGTCGATCCCCTCGCCGCGATCGTCGGGCAGAAGACCTGTCGGGAGAGCCGTCGACGGCGCGGGCAGGAGCGCCGCAAGCGCGTCCGAGGGAATGGATTCGTAATGGTAGGACAACATGTCCAGCGTCTTGTGCTGGCGCAGATAGGTGCGCCGGAAGCGGCAATCGTCGAATGCGGCGACCAGCTTGCCGTCTTCACCGTAGAACCGGAACTTCGCCTTGATCGAATTGGCACTGACGCGCTCAACCTCTGCGATTGCGCGCGTGATCACCTGGCCGGACGCGGCCAGGCGGACAGAGCCGAAGCGGACGGGAATGTAGGGTGCGCCGCCGACCTCGCCGGTGAAGCGCCCGAAGAGGGCCACCATGCCGTGGAAGGTCGCATCCACGGAAATAGGGTTCAGGCTGTAGGAAACGAAGGGATGCCCCGCCTCGGCAGGCGACTTCAACGTGACGTCGATGAACCTCTCGCCGAAAGCGACGGCTTTCGACATCAGCTGGAACCGCGGCCCATAGTCGAGGCCGAACTGCCGAGCCGTTTCATAGGCTTTCGCCGCATAAACGGTTTCGGTCTGTTCGAAACCCTTGAGGTCCGGCCGGACATGGTCGTTGCGCGCGATCGGCTTGCGGCAGCGGGCCACGGCATGCACGGCCCAGTCGTCTTCCGTCAGGCGCTCGCGCGAGCGGATCTCGATGTCGCCGGTCTCCGGGGAGAGGATCGTCGACAGTTCCATGATCCTGGTATCGCCAAGCTCCAGCGGCCGGACGATTTCGAGATTGGTGATCTCGACCTCACGGGTGCCATAGAACTGCTGCGCGGCCGAGATCGCAATCTCGATGAAGCCGCTGCCCGGCAGGATGGGCTTCCCGTCGACGATGTGCTCGGCGAGGTCTGGGAAAAGATGGCCGTCGATATGGTTCTTCCAGCTGCTGCCGTTGAGATCGGCCCGCCAGCCGGCGAGCGTGTAAGGCACGCGCGAGCCGCGCCCGAACAGATCGGCGCTGTCGCTTGTGACGGCCGGACGAAGTTCGGTCGGCTCGAACGGCAGGATCGGCAGCCGGACAGAAGCGTTGCGCTTGCCGAAAAGCCGTGCCGAATTGAAGGCTGCCCCATGCGCGATCGCACGCGCCATGGAGCGCGAGACCGGATCGATGCCCTTGGCCGACGGGTCTTTGAGAAGCGTCGGGACGACGACACCCGGTGCGGTGGCCGCCTTGATCGTTTCCTTGAGGTAGGACGACAGGATCGGCCGCGGCGAGACCTCGATGAAGAGGGTGCAGCCCAGTGCGATCGCAGCTTCGGTGGCGGCCTGGAAGCGAACCGGCTCGCGCACGTTCTTCCACCAGTAGTCGACATCCAGCTGCGACCCGTCGAGTTGCTCGCCGGTAACCGTGGAGAGATACGCGATTTCGGTGGTGCGTGGCGACAGGTCCGGGATGTCGCCCATGAAGGCTGTCTTCGCCTGATCGATGATCGGGTGATGGAACGGATAGTTGATGTCGAGAATCTGGACGGGGATCTTCGCCTTTCGGGCGGCGTCCCGGAAGGCCGTTACCTCGGGCGCAGGTCCCGAAATGGTGACCGAATTGCGCGCATTGATGGCCGCCACGCAGACATTGGCAATCCCGTGCTTGGTTGCGAAGGCTTGGGCGGCTTCGTCGCCCAGCATGACCGCCGCCATGATGCCCTTGCCGGCCAACAGATCCTGGTGGAGGGACCGCTTGGCGACGATGGCGACCGCATCGACCAGCGACAAGGCGCCGGCCGCGTAAGCGGCGGCGATCTCGCCGACGGAATGTCCGAAGACGGCCGTCGGGGTAATGCCCATGGCGACGAGCGAGTCCGACAGGGCTGCCTGTACCGCAAACAGCATCGGCTGGGCGATTTTCGTATCGGCGAGCTTTTCTGCAAGGTCCGGATCGGTCAGCAAGGCAGCAAGATCGAGATCCGCGTGGAACCGGAACAGCGCGCTGATCGACGTGAAGCACTGGCGGAAGTGCAGGTTCTCGCGATAGGCGTCTGCCCCCATGCCGGCCCATTGCGAGCCGTTACCGGAAAACACGAAGGCGACCTTCGCGTCCCGCGTTGCGGCTTCGCCAGTCTCCCCGAGATCGGAAGCCGGCTTTTCGATATGGCTCGAAATTGCGCGAATGATGTCTTCGGGGTTCTCGCTGCGCGCGGCAAACCGGTGACGCATGGGCATGCGGTTGGCGCCGGATGCGGCAATGATGGCACGCGCTTCCTCACGGGACGCCTTGGCGAACGACGACTTGTAGGCGCGCAGAAGCTCCTCGAGAGCGGTGGCCGTATGGGCGCTTGCGACGAACATGTGCCCCGCAGCCGTATTGCGCTGGCGGTCCTCCGTGACGGGCTCGGGGTCCGAGATCACGACATGGGCGTTGGCGCCGCCAAAGCCGAAGGAGTTGATGCCGGCAAGGCGTGCGCGCTTGCCCCGCAGCAGCTCGATCGGGTTGGCCGTGACGCGAACGTTCAATCCTTCGAAATCGATGTTCTCGTTCGGCGTATCGAAATGCAGCGAAGCCGGGAGATAGTTGTTCTCGAGCGCCATTACGGCCTTCAGCATGCCGAAGAGGCCGGAGGCAGGCTCGGTGTGACCGATGTTCGATTTGATAGAGCCGATCGGCACGGGCGCGCGACGATTGGTGCCGATAACCGTGCCGATCGACCAGACTTCCGCAGGGTCTCCGACCTTGGTGCCGGTTCCATGCCCCTCGACGAAAGCGACCTGGTTGGCGTCGATATTATTGCCGTCGTAGATCGATCGCAGCAAGGCTGCCTGGGACTCGCGCGAGGGGAGCGAGATGCCGTTCGTGCGTCCTGCGGAGTTCGTGCCTGTCGCGACGATCCGCGCGTAGCTGCGATCCTTCTCCTGGCGGGCGCGATCGGTGCGACGCAGAACGAACACGACGCCGCCTTCGGCGCGGACATAGCCGGCGCCGTCATTGTCGTAGGCCCGGCAGAGGCCTTCCGGCGACAGCATGCGGGCCTGCGCAAAGCCGACAAAAGGAAGAGGATGCGCGAGAATATTGATGCCGCCGACGATTGCGGTCTCGATCTCGCCGGCGTTCAGCGCCCGCATGGCCTGGTCCAGGGCCACGATGGAGGACGAACAGGCCGTATCGATGGTCATCGACGGGCCGCTCAACCCGAAGATGTGAGAGATCCGGTTTGAAATGACGGAAAGCGTGTTTCCCGTCATGAAGTAAGGGCCGGCAGCGGCCGGATCTTCGACCGTCAGGTTCGCATGGTCCAGACTCGATGCGCCGACATAGACGCCGACATTTTCACCCTGCAGCGCGCTCAAGGGAATATTGGCGTCCTCGATCGCCCGCCATGCCAGCTGCAGGAGAACGCGCTGCTGCGGATCCATGTACATGGCTTCGCGCTGCGACATGCCGAACGCGGCGGGGTCAAAGTCGTAGATGTCGTCGATAACGCCGGCGGCAAACGAATAGGTCTTGCCGGGGTTGCCCATTTCCGGGTGCCAGAAGCGCGCGAGATCCCACCGATCCGACGGAATCCGTGTTACCGCACTCTTGCCCTGCCGCAGAAGCCGGAACAGCGCTTGAGGCGATTGAGCTCCCGGAGCGACGCAGGCGCGCCCAATAATCTCTGCTGTCATCTTTTGTCGCACGCTCTGAAATGTCTGCAATGTGACTTGC
This sequence comes from Rhizobium sp. Leaf384, assembly GCF_001424065.1. Lineage (GTDB taxonomy): Bacteria > Pseudomonadota > Alphaproteobacteria > Rhizobiales > Rhizobiaceae > Ferranicluibacter. The sequence continues at coordinate 1,265,648 of NZ_LMQE01000001.1, read as the reverse complement.
TGATTGCATTTGAAGTTCAAAAAATCAATCAGAACTTCGTGACGGACAGTCTAGGCACCAAACGCGAACCAGTAAAACAGGCTGCGCATTAGGAACATCTAAAAAAGAAATAAGAAACATTTTGCATCCGTTGACGCAACTCAAGGCATACCGCTCCATATCACAGTAAACCCTGCGATAGAAATGCTCGTATACTGCGCGGCGTACCGTCTTCCCGCGAAACGCCCTTCCATAAAGCGATTGAAGGAATGAACAGGGCAAGGACCGTGCAAACACCGGGCACCGATGGCCTGTGCTCGCTCAGATCGTCACTTGCTCGCCCAGTTCCACGACGCGGTTGGCGGGCAGACGGAAGTAGTCCGAAGGGTCGATGCCGATGCCGGCAAGGGCGATATAAAGACGGTCCTGCCAACGGGGCAGTCCCGAATTGGGGTCGCTGATCAAATTTCGTCGTCCGACGTAAAACGACGTCTGCATGATCTCGAACTTGAATCCGGCCTTCTTGCAGAGAGCCAGCGCCTTGGACACGTTCTGGTCGTCCATGAAACCGAATGTGATCTGGATCCGCAGGAAGCGCTCGGAGATCCGCACGAGCTCGATGCGCGAGGACGGTGGCACGTAAGGGGTATCGGACGTTCGTACGGTCAGGATGACGTTCTGTTCGTGCAGGACGTGGTTGTGCTTGATGTTGTGCAGCAGGACGGCTGGCGTCTTGTCGGGAACGCTGGTGAGAAACACGGCGGTGCCGGGCACGGCGACGGGAGCGTGATCCGATTTCTTCTCGATGGACCGGATGAAGGTTTCGAGCGGGATGTCGTTGCGCGCGGTCTTTTCGCGCAGGATCATCGAGCCCTTCCGCCATGTCCACATGATCACCATGATGGTGGCCGCCAGCAGCACCGGCACCCATCCTCCGTCATGGATCTTCAGGAGATTGGCAGCGAGGAAAACGGTCTCCAGCAGAAGCAGCGGCAGCAGGATGGCCCCGGAGGCCACGGCGCTCCATTTCCAGACAGAGCGCAGGAACTGGAAGGCCATCAGCGTCGTCACGACCATGGCGCCCGTCACCGAGATGCCGTAGGCGGTCGCAAGGGACTCGGAGTCGCCAAAGGTGAAGATCAGCACGAGAACGCCGACGAAGAGGAGCGTGTTGACGGCCGGGACGTAGATCTGTCCGGTATTGGTTTCCGACGTGAAGGTGATCTGCAGGCGCGGCAGGAAGCCGAGATGGACAGCCTGGCGCGCAAGCGAGAAGGCGCCGGTGATGACGGCCTGACTGGCAATGATGGTGGCAGCCGTCGCAAGAAGCACGACCGGCAGCAACGCCCAATCCGGATACATCAGATAGAAGGGGTTCTCCGCCGCTTCCGGATGCGCCAGGACGAAGGCTCCCTGACCGAGATAGTTCAATGCCAGCGACGGAAAGACGAGGACGAACCAGGCGACCTGGATCGGTTTGCGTCCGAAATGGCCAAGATCGGCATAAAGGGCCTCCGCTCCCGTCACGGTCAGGAAAACGGCGCCGAGAACGATGAGGCCGACGAACCCGGCATGCGTGATGAACCAGACGGCATTGATCGGGTTGAGGGCCTCGAGGATCGTGTAGTCGTCGCCGATATGCAGGAGGCCGCCCCAGGCCATCGCGAGAAACCACAGAACCGTGATCGGGCCGAAGAAATTGGAGACGGCAGCCGTGCCGCGGGACTGCACGGCGAAGAGGCCGACCATGATCGCGGCCGAAATCGGCAGGACATAGCCGCCGAGCGCCGGCGTCACGAGCTTCAGGCCTTCGACGGCCGACATGACGGAAAGCGCCGGCGTGATCATGGCATCTCCGATGAACAAGGCGGCGCCGATGATGCCTGCAAAGAACAGGACGGGCATGTATCGCCCGGTCCTCTTCATCAAGAGCGCGAGAAGCGACAGCGTTCCACCTTCGCCGTCATTGTCGGCACGCAGCAGAAAGAGGACGTATTTGAAGGTCACGATGATCGTCAGCGTCCACACCATCAGCGAGATCAGGCCGATGACCTCATTCTGGCTGATGCCGTCATGCGAAAACGGGCGGAGCGCTTCGCGAAAGGCATAGAGTGGACTGGTCCCGATATCGCCATAGACGACGCCGATGGATCCCATGAGCAGCACAAGAAATTTCTTCGTACCTGCGGTGTCCTGCGGGGCCGGGTCGGCGGATGCGGTCATGGAATGTCTGACTTTCGTTCACGTCTCGCAGCACGCGAGACACGGCTTGCGTGTGCGGACAATTCGAGCGCTGCGGACAACGTTGCGGTCGGCGTTCTGCGCCACCGGGGTCCTGCAACGCCGATCTTCCGCGGCTATATAGAGCGAACTCCGTTTCGCGGATACCTCAGGGGCAATTTCGAAACACCGTTACAATCTTTGCCGGGTCGGGAGCAAGCACGAACACCGGCATCCGCTATGGCCAGAAATGTTGCCGGTTCGCAGCTTGCACATTCTGTTGCGCTGCACAAGAATAGGTGCATGCGCCATGCCGATCTCACGATCCTCGTCATCGACGAAAATGCCATCCGCTCCTCGATCATCGAGGAAGGCCTGCGCGAGGCCGGACATCTCAAGGTGACCGTGATCCACGAGGTGAACGGTGTCGCGCGGATCATCGAGACGCTGAAGCCCGATGTCATCATCATCGATCTCGAAAACCCGAACCGGGACATGATGGAGCACCTCTTCCAGCTGACCCGGACGGTCAGCCGCCCCATCGCCATGTTCGTCGATCGGTCGGATACGGCCTCGATCGAGGCGGCGGTCGATGCCGGCGTCTCCGCCTATATCGTCGATGGCCTGCGCAAGGAGCGGGTAAAACCCATCCTCGACATGGCTGTCAGCCGGTTCAATGCCTTTTCCCGGTTGCAGCGGGAGCTGGCGGACGCCAAATCGGCTTTAGAAGATCGCAAGGTGGTCGAACGGGCCAAGGGCATCGTGATGAAGATGCGCGGTCTCTCCGAGGAAGAGGCGTTTGCCCTGCTGCGTCAGACGGCCATGAACGAGAAAAAGAAGATCGCCGAAATCGCGCAGAGTGTCGTGACGGCGGCGGGGCTGCTCACATGATCACGTCCCTGCACCGCTCTGTCGCCCATCGGAGGAGATGCCCATGACCTCAACGCTTGTGGCGCCCGGTGCGGCGCTTGCCGCGCCGGCGCTGGGCGCAAAGCGCGACGGTGCACGTGTGCTCCGGGCAGGATTCATTCCCCTCGTCGATGCCTCCGTGCTGATCGCCGCCGCCGAGTTCGGTTTCGCAGCCCACGAGGGCCTGACGCTCGAGCTTGTTCGCGACGTTTCCTGGGCCAATGTTCGCGACCGGCTGGCGTTCCGGCAGTTCGACATTGCCCACATGCTGTCGCCGATGCCCGTCGCTTCCATGCTGGGACTCGGCTCGAACCCATCGCCGACGATCACCCCGTTTTCGCTTGGGCGCGGGGGCAACGCCATTACCTTGTCCACCCGCCTGTTTGCCCGCATGCGGGATGCGGGCGCGCCCGACGGTGGCGATGCTTTGACGAGCAGCCGGATGCTCCGGCACGTTCTGGGCAGGATGCGCGAGGCAGGCGAGGCGCCGCCGACCTTCGGCATGACCTATCCATTCTCGTCACACAATTACGAGTTCCGCTATTGGCTGGCCGCTGGCGGGATTGATCCGGACCGGGACGTCAAGCTGGTGGTGGTTCCCCCGCCGCTGACATCGGATGCCCTGGCGGCGGGCGCCATCGACGGCTTCTGCGTCGGCGCCCCCTGGAACATGATCGCGTCGGAACGCGGCGTCGGCCGCATCGTCGCCGCCAAGCAAGACATCTGGCCCTCCGCCCCGGAAAAGGTCATCGGCATGCGGCCGGACTGGGCGGAAGGCCATCCGGAAACCGTCTCTCGCCTGCTGGTCGCGTTGGATGCGGCCGCGCGCTGGTGCGACCGGAGCGAAAATCACGACAAGCTGGCGGCGCTCCTTGCGCAGCCGAACTACCTCGCCGCCCCGGTCGATATCATCCGCCGGGTCCTGGCCGGAGAGTTTAGCCTCGATGACACGGGCGAGCGTCGCGTCATCCCCGACTACTTCACCTTCCACCGCGGTTTTGCAAACTATCCGCGGCCGGGGCACGTGCTCTGGACCTACAGCCAGATGCTGCGCTGGGGACAGGCCGATTGGTCGCAGGTGTCCGCGGAGAAGGCCATGTCGGCCTATCGGCCCGATCTCTACCGCGCAGCGCTGGGTACCGGTCCCGAGGATGCGGACCTGCGTGTGGAAGGCACGATCGAGGGCGATCGTTTCATGGACAACGTCACCTTCGACCCGCATCGACTTCAGGACTATGTCGCCGGCTTTCCCGTTCGCTGCCTGCCGAAATCTGACCGTCTGCACGACGACGTGTGATTCAGATTGCCGTTTCGCAATGCACCATCCGCGGTGCGCTCCAAGCATATGGTGAAAACGTAGGCAGGAAGGCTTTTGTCTACATTTGATGCAGCGAGTGGATTGTCTTGTTCTTCCAATCGCTTCGCATGGACAGGGCAAACTGGCACGCCTTTTGCTTTTCCTCATTAGCTCAGTCAACGGCGATTGAAGCGAAAGAGCGCAAGATGCGCTCACCCCATGACATCGACGTCGCAAGGTTTTTGCTCCAGAGCTTCAAGCTTCTCGGGATGCATTCTCCAAGCGGCGTTTTTTTGTGCCCCGATTTCTCGGCCTCCGTTCGTTTCACCAGAGGATTTTTCCGATGACCCGCAGTTTCACCCCGTCCTTCACCCGCCGTTCGATCCTTAAAACCACCACGACCGCAGCCCTTGTGGCGGCCGTCAGGTCCGCCTTTCCCGGCGGCGCCTTTGCGCAAGGCACGGGCCCGGAGACCACCAAGGCAACCCTCGGCTTCATTGCGCTGACGGACAGTTCTCCGCTGATCGTCGCCAAGGAGAAGGGATTTTTCGACAAGCATGGCATGACCGAGGTGAACGTCGTCAAGCAGGCGTCCTGGGGCACGACACGCGACAATCTGGTTCTCGGCTCGGCCGGCAACGGCATCGATGGCGGGCATATCCTGACGCCCATGCCCTACCTGATTTCGACTGGCAAGGTGACCCAGAACAATCAGCCTCTGCCGATGTCGATCCTTGCCCGTCTCAATCTCGACGCGCAGGCGATCTCGGTCGGCGCGGCCTATGCGGACTTGAAGGTCGGCCTTGATTCCGGTGTGCTGAGGGAGGTCTTCGCTAGGAAGAAAGCAGACGGCGCGGCTGCCAAGGTTGCCATGACGTTTCCCGGTGGCACGCACGATCTCTGGATCCGTTACTGGCTCGCCGCCGGCGGCATCGATCCTGATACGGATGTCGAAACCATTGTCGTTCCTCCGCCGCAGATGGTTGCCAACATGAAGGTCGGCACCATGGACTGTTTCTGCGTGGGCGAGCCGTGGAATGCGCAGCTGGTCAACCAGGGCATCGGCTACACCGCCGTCAATACGGCCGAGATCTGGGACAAGCATCCCGAGAAGTCCTTTGCCATGCGCAGCGATTGGGTGGAGGCGCATCCCAATGCTGCAAAGGCGCTGACCATGGCGATCATGGAAGCCCAGCAATGGTGCGACGAGATGGGCAACAAGGAAGAGCTGGCCGATATCATCGGCAAGCGCGCCTGGTTCAACGTGCCGGCCAAGGACATCGTCGGACGCCTCAAGGGCGCATACGACTACGGCAACGGCAAGGTGGTCGACCAAAGCCCGCACCTCATGAAGTTCTGGGCGGATCATGCCTCCTACCCCTACCAGAGCCACGATGCCTGGTTCCTCACCGAAGACATGCGCTGGGGAAAATATGCCGCGGATACGGACATCAAGGCCCTGATCTCCAAGGTCAACCGCGAGGATATCTGGCGCGCCGCCGCTCGGGATCTCGGCATCACCGATGTGCCGGCCTCCACGTCGCGCGGTGTCGAAACCTTCTTCGACGGAAAGATCTTCGATCCGGCAAGTCCGGAAGCCTACCTGCAGAGCCTTTCAATCAAGCGGTTCGCCTGACCTGGCCCCCGGGTCGGCGCCCTGCGCGCCGGCGGCACACCCTCATTTTTCAGGAGACCGGCATGTCCGTCACCAATCTCAATACGTCCCCTTCGAAGGCGAAGCGAAGCGCACAGGTCGTCGCTTTTTCGGCGCCGGTCAAGCGACGGGCGCCATCGTCGCTCTGGCGGCGCCTGTCGGCGATCTCGGGCGATCTCGTGCCGCCGCTCGTCACGCTGATCGTCCTGCTCGCCGCGTGGGAACTGCTTTGTTCCTCTCCGACATCGAGCCTGCCGTCGCCCACACGCGTCATGGCCGAGAGCTGGGACCTGATCGTACACCCCTTCTATGTCGGCCAGGGCACCGATCAGGGGATGGCCTGGCACATTCTGGCAAGCCTCCAGCGCGTCGCCGTCGGCTATGCCATCGCGGCCGTCGTCGGCATCGCCATGGGCGTGCTTGTCGGCCAGAGCCAGTGGGCCATGAAGGGTCTCGACCCGATCTTCCAAATCCTGCGCACCGTGCCGCCGCTCGCCTGGCTACCCCTCTCGCTTGCCGCGTTCCGTGACGGCAATCCTTCGGCCATCTTCGTGATCTTCATCACGGCCGTCTGGCCGATCATCATCAACACCGCCGTCGGCATCCGCAATATTCCGCAGGACTACCAGAACGTCGCCAAGGTGTTGCGCCTCAACCAGTTCGAATATTTCGGCAAGATCATGCTGCCGGCCGCAGCCCCCTACATCTTCACCGGCCTGCGCATCGGCATCGGCCTTTCCTGGCTCGCCATCGTCGCCGCGGAAATGCTCATCGGCGGTGTCGGCATCGGCTTCTTCATCTGGGATGCGTGGAATTCCTCGCTCATCAGCGACATCATCGTCGCCCTCATCTACGTCGGCGTTGTCGGCTTCTTCCTCGATCGTCTCATCGCATTCATCGGCCGCGCGGTCACCCGCGGCACTGCAACGGCCTGAAGGAGGACGTTCCCATGGCAAAAGCCTATCTCTCCATCGAAATGGTCGACAAGTCCTTCGAGCGCAACGGCCAGATCTCGGAGGTGCTCAAGCAGATTTCGCTCGGCGTCGACAAGGGCGAGTTCATCTCGATCATCGGCCATTCCGGCTGCGGCAAGTCCACTCTGCTCAACCTCGTCGCCGGCCTGACCAAGGTCAGCAGCGGTGCTGTGCTGCTGGAGGACAAGGAGGTCTCCGAGCCCGGCCCGGAACGCGCGGTGGTGTTCCAGAATCACTCTCTGCTTCCCTGGCTCAGCGTCTACGAAAACGTGTCGCTGGCCGTCGACAAGGTCTTTGCCCGCAAGAAGACGAAGGCGGAACGTCACGACTGGGTCATGCGCAACCTCGATCTCGTGCAGATGACGCATGCCCGGGACAAGAAGCCATCCGAAGTCTCCGGCGGCATGAAGCAACGTGTCGGCATCGCCCGCGCGCTTGCCATGGAGCCGAAGGTTTTGCTGCTCGACGAGCCCTTCGGCGCGCTCGATGCGCTCACCCGCGCCCATCTGCAGGATCAGGTCATGCAGATTCACGCCAAGCTCGGCAACACCGTGTTGATGATCACCCACGATGTGGACGAGGCCGTGCTGCTGTCGGACCGCATCGTCATGATGACCAACGGCCCGGCGGCCCGCATCGGCGAAATTCTCGACGTTCCGATCGGCCGCCCACGCAATCGCATCGAGCTGGCCACCGACCGCACCTACCTGAAGTGCCGGGAAGCCGTCCTGAAATTCCTCTACGAGCGCCACCGTCTCGTGGAAGCCGCATAGGAGAGGATGAGATGAAACAGAAACTCGTCATCATCGGCAATGGCATGGCGCCCGGCCGGATGTTGGAAGAACTCTTCGAGCGGGCCCCCGGCCTTTACGACGTCGTGATCTTCAACGGCGAGCCGCGCGTCAACTACGACCGCATCATGCTCTCGCCGGTTCTCTCGGGCGAAAAGCTCTACGAGGACATCGTCATCCATGGGGATGATTGGTATGCCCGCCACGGCGTCACCCTCCACAAGGGCGCGAAGGTGACCGGCATCGACCGTACGGCCAAGACCGTGACGTCCGCAAACGGCGTGACGGAAAGCTATGACAAGCTCGTCATCGCCACGGGCTCTTTGCCCTTCATCATTCCCGTGCCCGGTCATGACCTGCCCGGCGTGCTGGCCTACCGCGACCTCGATGACGTCGAGAAGATGCTGGAGGCCACCAGGCGCGGTGGCCGGGCCATCGTCATCGGCGCGGGCCTGCTCGGGCTCGAGGCCGCCTATGGCCTGAAGCGTCAGGGCATGGATGTTACCGTCATCCACATCATGCCGACGATCATGGAGCGCCAGCTCGATCCGCCGGCCGCCTATCTGCTCGAGAAAGCCCTGAACGATCGCGGCATCGAGATCATCACCAAGGCCAATACCAAGCGCATCGTCGGTGAGGACAAGGTCGAGGGTATTGAGCTCGAAGATGGCCGGATCATCGACGGCACGATCGTCGTGATGGCCGTCGGCATCCGTCCGGCAGCCCAGCTCGCCAAGGATGCGGGTGTCGTCACCAACCGTGGCATCGTCGTGGATGACGGCATGATGACGTCGGACGGCGCGATCTTCGCCCTCGGCGAATGCGCCGAACACCGCGGGGTCTGCTACGGCCTCGTCGCGCCGCTCTATGAAAGTGCAAAGACGCTCGCGGATCGCCTGGTGGGCGGCGCTTCGGAATATCGCGGCTCCGTCGTCAACACCAAGCTGAAAGTCACGGGCATCAATCTCTTCTCGGCCGGCGACTTCGCCGAGGGAGACGATCGCGAGGAAATCGTGCTGCGCGATGCCACCGCGGGCGTCTACAAGCGCCTCGTGCTCAAGAACAATCGCATCGTCGGCGCGGTCCTCTACGGCGAGACGGCCGACGGTGCCTGGTTCTTCGACATGATCAAACGGGGGACGGACATCTCCGAGATGCGTGACACCCTCATTTTCGGCCAAGCCTATCAGGGGGGCAGCCCGCTGGACCCTACGGCGGCCGTTGCAGCCTTGCCGGATGATGCGGAAATCTGCGGCTGCAACGGCGTCTGCAAGAGCAAGATCGTCGGGACGATCACGGCAAAGGGCCTGACATCGCTGGACGATGTGCGCGCCCACACCAAGGCGTCCGCCTCCTGCGGCTCCTGCACAGGCCTCGTCGAACAGCTGATGGCGCTGACGATGGGCGACAGCTACAATCCCTCTGCGGTCCAGCCCATGTGCACCTGCACCGAGCTCGGGCATGACGACGTGCGCCGCCTGATCGTCGCCAAGGGCCTGAAGACCATTCCCGCCGTCATGCAGGAGCTAGAATGGAAGACCTCCTGCGGCTGCGCCAAGTGCCGGCCGGCGCTCAATTACTACCTCGTCTGCGACTGGCCGGACGAGTATGCCGACGACTACCAGTCGCGCTTCATCAATGAGCGCGTTCATGCCAACATCCAGAAGGACGGCACCTATTCCGTCGTTCCGCGCATGTGGGGCGGCGTCACCAATGCGGGGGAACTGCGGGCCATCGCGGATGTGGTCGACAAGTTCGAGATCCCCATGGTGAAGGTGACCGGCGGCCAGCGCATCGACCTTCTGGGCATCCACAAGGAGGATCTGCCGGCGGTTTGGGCGGATCTCGGCAAGGCCGGTTTCGTCTCGGGTCAGGCCTATGCCAAGGGCCTGCGCACCGTGAAGACCTGCGTCGGCACGGACTGGTGCCGGTTCGGTACGCAGGATTCCACCGGGCTCGGAATCAGGCTCGAGAAGTTCATGTGGGGGTCCTGGACCCCGGCCAAGCTGAAGCTTGCGGTTTCCGGCTGTCCGCGCAACTGCGCGGAGGCGACCTGCAAGGATATCGGCGTGATCTGCGTCGACAGCGGGTACGAGATCCACTTTGCAGGCGCTGCCGGCCTCGACATCAAGGGGACCGAAGTGCTGGGGCTTGTGCCCACGGAAGACGAGGCGCTCGAGCACATCGTGGCGCTGGCGCAGATGTACCGCGAGCAGGGACGCTACCTCGAGCGGATCTACAAATGGGCAAAGCGGGTCGGACTCGATGAGATCCGCCGCCAGATCATGGGCGATTCCGAAAAGCGCAGGGGCTATTTCGACCGCTTCGTCTTTTCCCAGAAATTCGCACAGGTCGATCCTTGGTCGGAGCGCGTCTCCGGCAAGGACAAGCACGAGTTCAAGCCCATGGCCGTCGTCGGCATGGCGGAAGCGGCGGAGTGAGGATGATGGACACGAAGATCATGGGCAGGCGCGATGCGGAATGCGTTCAAGGCGGCTTCGACCGGGACTGGGTCGACATCGGCGTTCTCCACGACATTCCTCTGCGCGGCGCCCGGTGCGTCCGCACGCCGCTGGGCCGGATCGCGGTTTTCCGCACGGCGGACGATCAGGTGTTTGCGATCGAGGACCGCTGCCCGCACAAGGCCGGTCCCCTGTCCCAGGGCATCGTCCACGGAACGTCGGTCACCTGCCCCCTGCACAACATGGTGATTTCGCTCGAGACCGGACAGGCACAAGGCGCCGACGAGGGCGAGGTCCGAACCATCCCGATCCGCAACCGTGATGGCCGGCTGTCCATCGCGGTCGATACGCTCGGCCTGCTCGTCGCGGCAGAATAGCGACGCTCCGATGGGGACCAATCCTCACGTCAACCCTGGGAAGATGCCGATGCCCGTCGAGATCAAGACGACCTGTCCCTACTGTGGCGTCGGCTGCGGCGTCATCGCCCGCGTCGCGGAGGATGCCGTCGTTTCCGTGCGTGGCGATCCCGACCACCCGGCCAATTTCGGTCGGCTCTGCTCCAAGGGTTCGGCGCTTGCCGAAACCATCGGTCTCGACGGGCGTCTTCTGACGCCCCGCATAGCCGGCGCGCCTGCGACCTGGGACGCGGCCCTCGACCGCGTCGCCACGACCTTCTCCGACACGATCCGGCGCTATGGGCCGGATTCCGTGGCTTTCTATGTCTCGGGGCAGCTTCTCACCGAGGACTACTACGTCGCCAACAAGCTGATGAAGGGTTTCATCGGGTCGGCGAACATTGACACCAATTCCCGCCTCTGCATGTCGTCCTCCGTTGCCGGCCATCTGCGCGCCTTCGGGTCGGATACGGTGCCGGGCACCTATGCCGATCTCGAATGCGCCGATCTCGTCGTTCTCACGGGGTCGAACCTGGCCTGGTGTCACCCGGTCCTCTTTCAGCGCCTCGTCGCTGCCAAGGCCGCACGCCCGCATATGAAGATCGTCGTCATCGACCCCCGCCGTACGGCGACATGTGATATCGCCGACCTGCATCTCTCCATCCTGCCCGACGGCGACACCATGCTCTTTGCCGGCCTGCTGGCCCATCTCGCTGCGGAAGACGCGCTGGATCGAGACTACATTGCACAGCATACCGAGGGTTTCTGGGACGCCCTTGGGCGCGTCGCGCATCTGACGCTTGCCGGCATCGCAGCGGAAACTGGGCTCGAAAGCGCGGATGTCGCGACCTTCTACGCGCTCTTCGCCAAGGCCGAGAAGACCGTCACCTGCTACAGCCAGGGGGTCAACCAGTCGTCCTCCGGCAGCGACAAGGTCAACGCCATCATCAACTGCCACCTCGCCACCGGCCGCATCGGCAGGCCCGGCATGGGCCCCTTCTCGCTGACCGGCCAGCCCAATGCCATGGGGGGACGCGAAGTGGGCGGGCTTGCCAACATGCTCGCGGCGCACATGGCAATCGAGAGCGCCAGGGATCGCGAGACCGTTCAGCGCTTCTGGCAATCGCCCGTCATGGCCAACAAGCCCGGATTGAAGGCTGTGGATCTCTTCCGGGCTGTCGCCGATGGTCGTGTGAAGGCGATCTGGATCATGGCCACCAATCCTGTCGTCTCCATGCCCGAAGCCGATCTGGTCCGGGCCGCTTTGGCGGCTTGTCCTTTCGTCGTCGTCTCGGATGTGGAAGCAGAGACTGATACAACGGCCCACGCCCATGTCCTGCTGCCCTCGCTCGGCTGGGGCGAAAAGCAGGGCACGGTGACGAATTCGGAGCGTCGCATCTCGCGGCAGCGCGCCTTTCTTGCCGCGCCGGGGGAGGCGAAAGCCGACTGGTGGCAGATGGCGCAGGTCGCTGCACGCATGGGCTTTGGCGCAGCCTTTGACTTTCCGGATGCTGCCGCCGTCTTTGCCGAGCATGCTGGGCTGTCCGCCTTTGAAAACGACGGCACGCGCGATTTCGACATCGGTGCGCATGCCGATATCTCGGCCGACGCCTATGAAGCGCTCGCGCCCTTCCAGTGGCCGCAACCGGCGGGCTTTGCGCCGGCTGTCGGCGACAGCCGGTTCTTCGCGGAGGGGCGCTTTTATCATGCGGACGGCCGGGCGCGCTTCGTGCCCATCGTTCCCGCCCGCGATCACCGCACGACGCCAGCCTATCCCTTCACGCTCAATACCGGGCGCATCCGCGACCAGTGGCACACGATGACGCGGACCGGCAGGACGGCGCGACTGACCGCGCATCTGGCCGAGCCCTTCGTGGAGATCCATCCGGACGACGCCCAGGCGCTCGGGCTGACGCCGGCCGATCTTGTGGTGCTGGCGAGCGCGCAGGGAAGGGCCGTGCTGCGGGCCTTGGTGACCGCGCGCCAGAAGCCCGGTCACCTCTTTGCGCCCATGCATTGGAACGACCAGTTTTCCTCCGCCGGACGCATCGATGCCCTGGTGCCGGGGCTGGTGGATCCGGTCTCCGGCCAGCCCGCCTCCAAGCATGTGCCGGTCCGCGCTGCAAAGCTTGATGTCGGGCTTTACGGCTTTGCCATCTCGCTCGAAAAGCCGAGACTGTCTGGATCCTCCTCCCGTCCGCTCGTCTATCACGCGCTGGCACGCGCGGCCGGCGGCTGGCGCCTGGAGTTTGCGGCTGCACCCCTGTCTCTTGAGGAGGAGGGCGGGGCGCAGGATCGCGACTGGACCGGGTGGAGTGTCGACACGCTCGGCATTCCCCCGGGCCTTGAACCCCTCGGCTACCGCGACGCCGTCACCGGCCAGATCCGGATGGCCTTCTTCGATGGCGAACGCCTCCTCGGTGCCGTCTTTCTCAGCCCGCGCCCGGTCGCGGTCGCTCGCAACTGGGCCATCTCCCAGCTGAACGCCTCGCATTCCGATCTCCGGCGTCGTTTTGCCGTCGTCGCGGGCCGTCCGGGTGCCGAGGCGGTCGATCCCGGCGCGACGGTCTGTTCCTGTTTCAATGTCGGCATCAACCAGATCGTCACCGCAGCGGCCGGCGGTTGCCGCACGGTCGAGGCCATCGGCAAGGCGCTGAACGCCGGCACCGACTGCGGCTCCTGCCGCGCAGAGATCAGGGAGATCCTTCATGGAACACGTATCGCTGCTGCGGAGTGAGACCACCGCCTCCCGCGACGGATCGCCATTGAACGCGACGGCCCGTGTCGAGGCTCTCGCGAAGCTGCCGGTCTTCTGGGGGCTCGAAGGCAAGCGCGTCGTCCTTGCCGGCGGCACGGAAGGGGCGTGCTGGAAGGCAGAGCTTCTTGCGGCCTGTGGCGCCGAGGTCCATGTCTTTGCACCCGACGACATGCTCTGCGACGTCTTCGCCGACATGCTCGGGCGTCATGCGCAGGAGCGCGCGGCGGGCAGGGCACGCGGCGCTTTCGTCCACCACGCACGACAATGGTCGGCGGATGTCCTGTCCGGTGCCGCGCTCGCCATTGCCGATTGCGACGCGCAGGACGAGGCGCGCGCATTCCACGACGCTGCGGTTGCGGCTGGCGTACCGGTCAACGTCATCGACAAGCCGACCTTCTGCCAGTTCCAGTTCGGCTCGATCGTCAATCGTTCGCCGGTCGTCGTCGCGATCTCCACCGATGGCGCCGCGCCGATCCTGGCGCAGGCCATCCGCCGGCGCATCGAGACGCTTCTGCCGCAGAGCATCAAAGCCTGGTCGGTGCTCGCCCAGTCGCTGCGCGATGCGGTCGCCGCGCGGCTCACGCCGGGGCCGGAGCGTCGCGCCTTCTGGGAGTCTTTCGTCGATCGGGCCTTCACCAGCCTGCCAGCCCCCGAAAGCGCCGCGAACCTGATCGCCGAAGCCGACCGCCTTGCCGCCGGCCGCAGAGCCACGAGCGATGCGCCTGTGATCGGCAAGGTCACGCTGGTCGGCGCCGGTCCGGGCGATGCGGAGCTCTTGACCCTGAAGGCCGTGCGCGCGCTTCAGGCCGCTGATGTCATCCTGTTCGACGACCTTGTCTCCGCCGATGTGCTCGAGCTCGCCCGCCGGGAGGCCAAGCGCATGCTGGTCGGCAAACGAGGCGGGCGGACGAGCTGCAAGCAGGAGGACATCAACGCCATGATGATCACCTTCGCCAAGGCCGGCAAGACCGTCGTCCGCCTGAAGAGCGGCGACCCCATGGTCTTCGGCCGTGCCGGGGAGGAGATCGCCTGTCTCAAGTCGCATGGCATTCCGGTGGATGTCGTGCCCGGCATCACGGCGGCCAGCGGGCTGGCTGCGCGGCTCGGCGTGTCGCTCACCCACCGCGATCACACCCACGCCGTCCGCTTCATCACCGGCCACTCGCGCAACGGCTGTCTGCCGACGGATATCGACTGGCGCGCCTGCGCCGACCCGCGCACCACGACCGTGTTCTACATGGGTGGACGGACAGCCCCCGCCATTGCCGCGCGCCTGATGGCCGAGGGCATGAGCGCCGACATGCCGGTGGTCATCGCCTCCAGCATCAGCCGTGCGAACGAGCGCCACTGGCATGGCACGCTTTCGACTCTGCCTATCGGCATTGCCGACATCGGCACCGACAATCCCGTGCTGATCGCTGTCGGGCCCGTGTTTCCAGGCGCGACCGCAGGATCGGCCACGGTTCCACAGGACGAGGGATCACCCATGCTGCGCGCGGCTAGCGAGCCGGCGACATATCCGGTTCGGGCGTGACCGCGATGGCGAGGCCGTCCCCGCGCGGATCATGCGCGCCTTCGAAGGTCCCGTCGGCGTTGACACGAATGATCCCCGCCTGTCCGGCAATCGGGCTCCGCGCGGGTAGGGGCGACAGGAGATGGCCACGGTCGGCCAGCGCTGTCAGGACAGGTTCGCCGACGTCCGCCTCCAGCTTCAGGCTGTCGCGGCTGTCGGAAAACGTCTTGCCGAGCAGAAAGCGCGGTCCGGCCAGCGCCTGGGCGGGATCCTCGCCAAAATCGATCATCCGGGTCAGCAGCATCGCGAGCGTCTGAGGCTGCCCGTCAGCCCCTTGTGTTCCGTAGATCAGCTCGGGGCGGCCATGGCGCAGGCCAAGGCCGGGATTGAGCGTGTAGAACGGCCGCTTGCCGGGCGCCAGCGTGTTGGGATGGCCGGGATCGAGCGAGAAGGCAGCGCCGCGGTTCTGCCAGAGAATGCCGGTATCGCCGACAACCACGCCGCTTCCCCAGTCGAAATAGGTGCTCTGGAGCACGCTGACGCTGCGTCCCGCCGCATCGCTCGCGCCGAAGAACACGGTATCGCCGGTCTGAAACACATGCGGCCAGGCCTTGGCTCTCGCGAGATCGATGGCCTGGGCCCGCGTCCTCAGATGGTCCGGATCGAGCAGCGCATCGATCCGCTGGGTGCCGCCATCGGGATCGGCAATGCCGTTGCGGTCGAGAAAGGCCTGCTTCACGGCCTCCACGCAGAGATGGAGGTGATCGGCATGTCCGGCCTCGAGCGCAGCGAGATCGAAATGGGAGAGAATCCCCATGATCGCAAGCGTGGTCACGCCCTGTGTCGGCGGTGGCGGCGCCAGCAGCTCCATGTCCCGATAGAAAAGGCTTGCCGGCGTCTCTTCGCGCGTCCGCGTTGCGGCCAGGTCCGCCGCCGTCAGCGGAGAACCCGCTGCGCGCAGACCGTCGGCGATCGCTTCGGCGAGCGGCCCGGCGTAGAAGGCACGTGGCCCCTCCGCCGCCAGCCGTTCGAGCGTCCGGGCAAGCTGCGGCTGGCGAAAGGTCGCTCCGATCGCAGGAGCCGCGCCGCCCGGCATGAACACCGGGGCAAATCCCGGCCAGGTTCGGGCCTCGGCATGGCGGAAGTCGAGCCAGAAGGCCTGCGATGCCGTCACCGGAAAGCCATCGCCTGCAAAGCCGATGGCATCCGCGAGCAGGCTCGGGAAGGTGCGCGTGCCGCCCCAGTTCTTTTCCGAATAGGCGAGCGCATGCCCCCAGCTGTCGACCACGCAGGCGGTGGTCAGAGCCGAGCCCGGTCCGCGGACGGGAATGGTGGCTTCGTCCCCAGCTCGTGCCGGTAACTGACGCGCCGACTGGCCAATTCCGAGGAAGCAACGCCGCCCCCCGTCCGGGTCGGCGACGATCCAGACGGCATCTCCCCCGAGGCCGCAGAAATGCGGATAGAGCACGGCGATGGCAGCACCCGTGGCAATGCAGGCCTCGAGCGCATTGCCGCCTTCGCGCAGCACGCGTGCGCCTGCTTCGCTCGCCAGCGCATGCGGGCTCGTGACCATGCCGCCGCGCCCGCGTGCAAGGCTTGGCCGGGTCGTGCCGGACGTTTCCGTGGATGGACCTCTGCTCATCGCCTCATCGCTATCTCCGGTCTTGCGTTCCCGCAAGAACCCGTTTCAACTTCGCCGACCCTTGCTGCAGGGCCCGGAACGGACTCGATCCGGGTGCGGCCTGCCGGGCATTTGAAGGCTGAAGCGATCGCAAGGCAACCATGACCATCGATTTCGTGATCCGCAATGCCCGCCTGCAGGGAAGGGAAGGCCTCGACGACATCGCTTTTACAGGCGGCGTCATTACCGGTATCGCCGCGAGCGCGACACGCGCCTTTGTGTGCGATGCGCCGGAGCGTGATGCCATGAGCAATCTTCTCTGTCGCGGCCTCGTCGAGACCCATCTCCATCTGGACAAGGCCGGGATCATCGGCCGGTGTAACCTCTGCACCGGCACGCTGGCCGAGGCGGTTGCGGAAACCGCCCGCGCCAAGGCCGCCTTCACCGAGGCCGATGTCTACGAACGGGCTGCCCATGTTGTGTGTCAGGCGATCGTCAACGGCACGAACCGCATCCGCACCTTTGTCGAGATCGACGGACGCGCCGGCTTTCGCTCGTTCGAGGCGATCCGCCAACTGCGCATCGATTACCGGGCCCTGATCGACATCGAGATCTGTGCCTTCGTGCAGGAGGGGCTGACGAACGACCCGGGCACGCTGGAGATGCTGGAGACAGCCTTGCAGTCCGGCGCGGATCTCGTCGGCGGTTGCCCCTATACCGATCCGGATCCGCAGGCGCACATCGCCGCCATCTTTGATCTTGCGGACCGCCATGGCGTCCCGGTCGATTTCCACCTGGATTTTGACCTTGATCCGCAGCAAGGCGATCTCCCGACGGTCATCACGGAGACGGTGCGGCGCGGTCATCAGGGGCGCGTCTCCATCGGCCACGTCACCAAGCTGTCCGCACTCCCGCCCGATCGCTTTGCCATGACCGCGCGGGAGATCGCGGACGCCGGCATCGCCGTCACCGTCCTGCCGGCGACCGATCTCTTTCTCACCGGTCGGAACGCCACCCATCTCGTTCCCCGCGGCGTCGCGCCGGCGCACCGGCTGGCGAGCCATGGGGTGCTGACGACGCTTTCCACCAACAACGTCCTCAATCCCTTCACGCCCTTCGGCGACATGTCGCTGCTCCGCATGGCAAATCTTTATGCCAACATCGCACAGCTCGGAACGGATCAGGCCCTTGCCGATGTCTTCGACATGATCACGCGCAATGCAGAACGGCTGTTGGGCGTCAACGCCGCAGTGCCGAAGGTCGGAGATCCCGCAACACTGGTCCTGCTCTCCGCACCCTCCGGCGCGAGCGCGATCGCCGGTCCGGCAACGGCCATCGCCGGGTGGAAGAACGGCCGGCAGACGTTCGACCGCCCACCGCCCCGGCTCTTTCGCGACGCCTTATCCTGACGAAGGAAGGGTCGACGCGACCCCGGCGAGGTGTTCACCATTGCGGCATCGGTCTAGGAAGCGCCTCGCAGCCGCGATCATTCCATCCAGCGTCTCCGTCCATATCGAAAGCTCTGTCGTGGTGGGAGCGGAGGAACCGATGAAAGAGCGGCGCATGACCAGGGCCCGTCGCGGGGTGAGTTCTCCACAATCAGTAAAGCTACTGGCACGCCTGCGTCAAAGCTGCGCTAACCTGAAACCGCGGCAGGCATGATGGGTCTTGAAGGAAAAGAGCAATTCTGCAGGCTGCGCGCGACAGGCGCTCACGTATGTCCAGCACAAGCGGGATCAAAGAGCACCTTAAAAACCAAGCATTTTGAGAGGGCTAATGGTGCCCGGAGGCGGCATATATATTCCTTTAATTTCCAGCCGCTTAAGTGGGAGCTGGACCATTTCCGATACCATACGGTCATTATGCTTTTGATTAAAGTGTCCAGCCCAATAGAGGGTCTGCAAAGGTCTGTTCTTATGGAATAAAAAGGTATTTCAGTTGTGGTATGAATTCTGCCGCACGAGACAGCAGATCCTAGACGGTATCGGGCTCAGTTGAGGCAGTAAACGGATCGCGTTGTGCGACGGGAGAAACCGGTTTAGGCTATCTTATTTTCACGGTGCGCAACCACATGCAAAGACTGGTAGATCAATGGCTCAATGACCATTGATGAGAGTATAATTCGCTCATGTACAACTCTATTTTTATGCTCTGAGTAATACGACCACTCAGTCTAGCAAAATGCCACGATCACTTATCAGTTATTGGCAAAGTAGATAGTCCTAACTCCTTTAGAAAAGCGTTATGTTTCGCTGTCGCCGAACGGACCTCACTCTCGATATTGACCAGTTCTCTCTGCGTGCCCGACAGATCGACTTCCTCCTCGCCCATAGCCGTGCTGATGTAGCGAGAGATGTTCAGGTTGTAGCCTTCCTCAGCAATGCGCTCCATGCTGATGCGCTTGGAATAGCGGTCCTCTTCCGTGCGAAATTGGTAAGTGGAGACAATCTTGCCGATATGATCCGGCGTTCCATTCTTGCCGTCTCCCAGCTTGTTTTGGCGTTTGTCCTTCAAGAAATGCTCTGCCGCGTTGATGAAGAGCACGTCGTCCGGCTTTTTGCACTTCTTCAACACAAGGATGCAGACTGGGATGCCCGTCGAATAGAACAGGTTCGCAGGCAGGCCGATCACCGTGTCGATGTGGCCATCCTTCAGAAGCTTGGTTCGGATGCGCTCTTCCGCGCCACCTCTGAACAGCACGCCGTGGGGAAGGATGATGGCCATAACGCCCTCATCCTTCAGATAGTGGAACCCGTGCAGCAGGAAGGCGAAGTCCGCGGCAGATTTAGGCGCCAGCCCGTAGTTCTTGAACCGCACATCGTCGCCCATCGCGTCCGTCGGTTCCCATCGCAAGCTGAAGGGCGGGTTGGCGACGATCGCATCGAAGGCAGGCTTCTTTGCAGGATTCAACTCGCGCAGGATGTCCCAGTCGTTGGTCAGTGTATCGCCGTGGTAAATCTCGAATTCAGTGTCTTTCACACCGTGCAGCAGCATGTTCATGCGCGCGAGATTGTAAGTGGTGATGTTCTTTTCCTGCCCGTAGATTCTGCCGATGCCGTGCGGGCCCATACGCTTTCGCACGTTCAGCAGCAGCGACCCGGAGCCACACGCGAAGTCGAACACGCTGGCGAGCCGTTCCTTCTTGCCGGTTGCAGGCTCCTGGCTGTCGAGCGTCACGATCGCGGAAAGGATGTCTGACACCTGTTGTGGGGTATAGAACTCCCCTGCCTTCTTGCCCGAACCGGCGGCGAATTGGCCGATCAGATATTCGTAGGCGTCGCCCAGCGCATCCACATCGGACGAGAACTTGGCGAGCCCTTTGGCGATCTCGGTGATGATGGCGCAGAGTTTGGCGTTGCGATCAGCGTAGGACCTGCCGAGCTTGTCAGAGCCGAGATTGATCTCCGAGAACAGGCCGCCGAACGTGCTCTGAAACGACTCGTTTTCAATGTATTTGAAGCCCGCCTGCAGGGTGTTCAGTAGTTCGTCGTTCTGGGTGCGCGCCATATGAGCGATGCTGTTCCAGAGGTGTTCCGGCTTGATGACGTAGTGCGCCTTGAGGCGCATCTGCTTTTCAAAAGCCGCAACATCATCGGGGTTCTCCGCGTACCAAACAGAGAGGGGCGAGCGCCCGCCATTGCCGATCGCGTTGGGATCGGGGTAGTCGCGCCCGAGTTCCTTCTTCGCGGCGATCTCGTAATTGTCAGAGAGGTAGCGCAGGAAGAGGAAAGACAGCATGTAATCGCGGAAATCGTCCGCGTTCATCGCCCCACGCAACGTGTCGGCGATGTTCCAGAGCGTTTTGCCCAGTTGCTTTTGGGTTTGGTCGTTCATTGTGCGGGTGCTTCCTCTGGAGCGGGCGCCGGGGCTGGGGGCTTGGCTGGAACAAATCCCGGCAGGGCGAAGTCAAACCGCGTGACGAACTCGCGCAGGATGCGGCGGAACAGTTCCTTGTTGTCCTCGCCCATTTCAGTGGGTTCGTGGATCGCATACGCGCCGTGGCTGAGCAGATTCAGGGCACGGTTGAACAGCGCCCGATCTTCCTCGTTGTCGAGCGCCTTGAGGCAGAAGTCCATGCCCGGATGCCCAAAGAAAGACGCCGTCTTCTCCATGATGCTGCGCAGGGCGTTGAAATGGAAGGTGTATAGCTTTCCCTCGGTGGGATCGGCGGCGCGCTGCAATTCAGCCAAAGCGGCGACGTGATGGAAGAACGGCGTGTCGTCGGTTGCCTGAAGCGTGTAGGCGCCGTCGCCGCCCGGGCGGTGCAGGAAATAGCGCTTGTGGGTGATCTTCGGCTCGCCGTCGATCCGCCTGCCGACTTCGTTGCACATCACGTTGAAGAACAGCGCGTGGTGCGAAGAAAAGATCACTTTGATCGGGGCGGCCCCACCGGCAGCATCCTTCCGCGTGGCTGCTCGGCGGAGAAGCTTGGCCAAATCGCAGGCCACTGAAATTGCGTTGTTATCATCCAGCGACGAGATCGGATCGTCGATGTAGAGGTACTTCTTCCCCTGATAGGATTCATGGCCATCCAGCATCCGTTCGCAGATGGCCATGAAGATGCACCAGACAAAGATGTTCTGTTCACCCCGTGACACTTTGATGTTGGTCTGATCGCCTTTTCGGAAGCTCACGAAATCCGGCTTGGAGATGGTCTCTTCGCCTTGCTGAACATCTTTATAGGTAAAGTCGAAATCGAAGTCGGCGTATCGGGAGAGGTAGAGATCGATCGTCTCTTCCAACGCGAGTTCCGTCATCGCGTTGAAGAAGGATGACTTTTCGTTCAGTTGCAGGCGGCGCACGCTGTCGCCGTCAAGGTCATTTTCCCAAACGAACAGATCCTCGGTGAAGGCATTGAAATAAAGCGTGTCGGGCGTGCCGGTCGGGTTCTTGGTCTTATGCTTGCGCTTGCCAGCGTCCTTGAACTGCATCGACAGGCGCGTCTTGCCGGTTCGGTTGTAGGCGTAAAGCAACAACAGGTCGGCGGCGTTCAGATCGTCCCGCAACCGGGTCACAAGCTTGCCCAAGCTCTGATAGGTTCGGATGCCGTTCATGCGTTAGCCTCTCCGACCAAGGGGAAAAGCTGCTGCATCAGCCCCTTCTTGTGGGCCTTCAGCGTGTCGAGCTTTCGAGCCTCGGCGGCGATTAGGTCGTCGAGGGCGGTGAGGCAGTCCGCGATGCGTTGTTGTTCGGGAAGGCCCGGAGCTAGTAGTCGCACCGAGGAGAACAGCGATTTATTGATGATCGGGACGGCCTGCTTACCGGCGAGCAACGCGATGCGATCAGAAGCATTCGACAAGGCAAAATAGACGAACCCACCCGAGTGCTTTGCGTTAGGGATGACCGCATTGATTTGCTGGTTCGTCGCGCAGTCGCGAACGTTCTGGGCGATTTTTCCAATCGTGGAACCGATGCACACGAAGAGGACGCTGCCCGCCCTGATTGGGCGAGTTTTCTCGAAGCCAGCCGCGGTCAGCGTGGTTCTGGTTTCGTCTACATATCTTAGCTCAGAGATGTCAGCGGGCGACACGAACGGGATGCCGCCTCCGTAAAGGCTAGGATCAGCCGTGCTGGGCGTGCTTCCTGTAATGACCTTACCAAAGTCGCCAACCGTCTTCTCTTCCCACTCACCCGTTCCCTCGAACTCGGGGAAGCGGAGGCGGGGTTGGGTTTCGCCTTCCTGGGGGAAAAGCTGCTGCATCAGGCCCTTCTTGTGGGCCCTCAGCGCCTTTACCTCCCGCCCCTGTACGGCAATCAGCGCGTCCGCCGAGTCCAGACAGTCGGCGATCTTTTGTTGTTCGGCTTCCTCTTTCGGAAGCGCCAAGCGCCCAGACAGAAAGGTTGCGTTGGTGATCTGAAGCGTGTTCTTTGCACCCTTCTGGCAGAGCGGCGAAAGGAACGCCTGCGAGCGCTCAGGTGCCTCGAAAAAGGCTTCGATTATCAAGCCCACATGCGGGTTCTTCGGCGTGAATACGCCATAGAGAGGTGAAAGGGCCACTTTCCCTTCAAACTTGCACTGTTTGACGATACCAAAGGGAAACGCCTTTAGCGGGCTTTTCGTGTAGACTACATCAAAGCGATGCCCGACATTGTAATGGGATGTGTCGGCGGCAGCGAAACTGCGTCCCAGATGTTCGATCTGGTTGACGATTCCGCTCTCCATCGAGACCGAGAAAACTTCGTAGCCACTGCCATTCTTAACTTTGTGCTCCGTCAGAACACTCGAAAGCGGCTCATAAGCCCAAGGGCCAGAGAACCCCGGAAAGCGTCGTTCAGGGATCGGTGCGGCAGACGATTTCCCCTTACTGCTCATAAGCGCTCAGCCCAGAGATTTCGCGGCCACCCGCGCGCTTCAACAGCAGCGGCATCAGGTCGGCCATCAGGTCCAGTTCCTTCACCCGCCGCGCCTTCCAGTTCAGGCCGAGGGGTTCCATCAGGTCGGTCAGTGCCTCTCCGTCAAAGATCATGCGTTGCAGGATGGTATCGACAAAGCCTTGCAGCGCCTCGGTCGCCAGCCCGTGCTCGCCAGCGATGCCCGCCAGTTCGGCTGCGTTCTTCTCCGACTTGAAGCGGCTGTAGCCCTCCCGGATGGCCTTTTCGCTTAAGCCCTCACCAGCCTTCAGGGTGTTGATATAGGCGGCGATATCCTCACTCTCATTCATGAATTTGGCATCGGACTGAATCAGGCCGATCAGCTCTGCGCGACTCATCTTCTGCTTGCCGGGCGCGCTTTCCGAATAGCGGGCGATCAGACCCATGATGTAGTCATAGTCGATGACAGCCGACGCGAAGAGAACGAACTCGAAATCCAGCTGATCGACATCTTGGCTCGGCTTGTCCGCGCTTTTACCCTGCTGTGCCCGCAGGCGCTGGGCTGTTTCCAGATAGGCGCCGCGAAAGCCAAGCAGGTTGTCGCGCGGCAGGACCTGTTCGATGGCGGTGCGGTTCTCGCCCGTCAGGTCGGTGTATTGGTCAAGCTGGGTCTTGAGGCGCTGCACCTCCTTGAAATGCTCGATGAAGGCGGCGCGGGCAGCGTCGCCCTTAAGGTTGGGCACCGCCTCAGGAGCGCAATCGAGGCCCTGCGACTTCATGAAGGTGTCGAGCTTCCGGACTGCCGTTTCCAGTTTCTGGATGACCACAGGGGCCTTATCGACCAGCCAAATCTCGCGAGCCTTTTCGGCAGCGGCCTCGCCCGAGAACAGCGCAATAGCGGCATCGACTGCGCCCTGTTGCTGGCGGAAGTCGAGGATGTTGCCATAAGGCTTGGTGGCGTTCAGCACGCGGTTCGTGCGCGAGAATGCCTGGATTAGACCGTGATGCTTCAGGTTCTTATCGACGTAGAGGGTGTTCAGGAACTTGGAATCAAAGCCGGTCAGCAGCATGTCAACCACGATCGTGATGTCGATCTTGTGGTGCGGCTGGTTGGGGTAAGCCTTCTTGAGATCCGCCTCCGGCCATTGCTGGTCTTTGATGCGCTTCTGCACATCCTGATAGTAGAGATCGAACTCGCCAATCTTGTGATTGGTGCCGTAGTGGGCGTTGTAGTCGGCGAGGATGGCCTTCAGGGCTTCTTTCTTTTTTTCCGGCTCGACTGCGTTGTCCTCCTTCTCCTGCGGCAGGTCTTCCTGGATCTGCTTCACATCAGGATCGCCCTCGGCGGGCGGGGAGAAGACGCAAGCGATGTTCAGCGGCCGGAAGTTGGGATCGACGGCTAGCTTCTCGGCCTGCATGGTCTTGAACAGCGCGTGATATTCGATGGCATCATTGATCGACGATGTGGCGAGCAAAGCGTTGAACCGGCGCTGACCGGTCGCGGCATCGTGCTTGGTCAGGATTGCCTCGATGATCGCCCGCTTGGCCAGCGGCTCGCCCGGCTTCGGCAGGGATTTGCCCTGCGGCTTGAAGTAGTCGACATGGAAGCGAAGGACGTTTCCGTCTTCGATGGCATGCGTGATCGTGTAGGTGTGAAGACGCTGCTGGAAGAGGTCTTCCGTCGTCTTCATGCTGGCCTGTGTGTCTTCAATCTTCTGATTAGCCGCGTTCTGGTCGAAAATGGGTGTTCCGGTGAAGCCGAAGAGCTGGGCGCGCGGGAAGAACTCCTTGATGGCCTTGTGGTTCTCGCCGAACTGTGACCGATGGCATTCGTCAAAAATAAAGGCGATGCGCTTTTCGCGCAGGGGTTCTAGCTGTTCCTTGAAGGACTTCTTGCCGTCCTTCTTCTGCTGCTTGTTGCGCTTGCTGTTTTCGTCCAGTGCGAGCCCCAGCTTCTGGATCGTGCAGACGATGACCTTGTCGGCATAGTCGTCTGAGACCAGGCGGCGGACAAGGGATGCGGTGTTGGTGTTTTCCTCGACGCAACCTTCCTGGAACTTGTTGAACTCCTCGCGCGTCTGCCGATCGAGGTCCTTTCGGTCCACGACGAACAGGCACTTCTCAATGTCCGGATTGTCCTTCAGCAGCGTTGACGCCTTGAAGGAGGTGAGCGTCTTGCCGCTGCCGGTGGTGTGCCAGATGTAGCCATTGCCGCAGTCTTGCGCGATCAAGTCGACAATCGCCTTCACCGCGTAGACCTGATACGGCCGCATCATCAGGAGCTTCTGCTCACTTGTGATCAGAACCATATAACGGCTGATGGTCTGGCCGAGCGTGCACTTGACGAGAAAGGTCTCGGCGAAGCTGTCGAGATGGACAATCTTCTTGTTGTCTACATCGGCGAACTCGTAGACCGGCAGAAAACGCTCCTCGGCATTGAAGGCGAAGTGGCGCGCATTGTTGTTCGCGAAATAGAATGTTCGATCGCGGTTGCTGACGATGAAAAGCTGAAGAAAGCACAAGATCGTCTTTGTATAGCCGTTTCCGGGGTCGTTCTTGTATTCGACGATCTGCTCCATGGCACGACGCGGGCTTATGCCGAGGGTCTTCAGTTCGATCTGAACGACCGGCACGCCGTTGATCAGGAGAATGACGTCGTAGCGATGATGGCTGTTGTCCGTGTTGATACGGAGCTGGTTGACCACCTCGAAGGAGTTCTTGCACCAGTCCTTGATGTTTACGAGCGTATAGTTGAGCGGCGTGCCGTCATCACGTGTGAAGCTGTTGCGCTCGCGAAGTGTTCGGGCCGCGGTAAAAACGTCAGGAGTGACGATCTCGTCGATGAGCCTCTGAAATTCAGCGTCGGTAAGAGTGACGCGGTTCAGGCTTTCGAATTTCTCACGAAAGTTCTGCTCTAGCGTATCGCGGTCTCGGATATCCGGACGATGTTCGTATTTTAGGTTCTTCAGCTTGGCGACGAGCGTGTCTTCAAGGCCTCTTTCAAGTGTGTGCATGTTAAGATTGTCACTCCGCAGGCTATCCACTCAGGCAGGCCTCTTTTGGATGATTCGAAATGTATAGCTGTCCAGCCTTAGGAATGGGAGCCCACAGTTAACGCAATCTCCGATTTTGGCAACCGAAGCAACGAGCTTCGTCGAAGAAGGGACCTATATTGAAGGAACAATCTCAGATCTTGCTGGCCATGCTTGCTGCCCTAGCGATCCCTTATCCCAACTATGTGTACAGTGGAGATTGCTAGCATAGATAACAGGGTATGATGCGCCGCCTCCCGCTTATGGGCAAGAGGCGGCATCCATCGTTCTACGATGTCAAAAAACCCAAGGCCCGAATTAACTGCAGCGCTTGATAATCCGCGATACGGCCATAGGCGACCACTCGCATCCGTTAGATGTTTTGAAGCCAAAGCTGTTCAGCGCGTCAGCAATGGCAGCTAACGACTTCGTGCCCTTGGACTGAAGGTCTTGAATGATTGGGAACATCTTTTTCGACGCTGCTAGAGCCTTCATTCTTCGGGCGCTTGCTCCGAGGGCACTCGCTTCAGCGAGATTGGTAAGGTTGCCAAGAGAAGCACCAGCAGCTTTCTTCCTAGCCAAAGCAGCCTTCGTTCTGGCCGAAATTAGTGCCCGCTCCTTCTCAGCCAACGCGGCATATAAGTGTAAAGTGAAGGGGTCAGCATCCAAGCCCAGCTCAGCCACGATGAATGGCACCCGTTGGACCATCAAGCCCGCAATGAAAGCGACATCACGAGATAACCGATCCAACTTTGAAACTATGACAGCGCATTTCAGCCTTCGTGCATTTTGAAGCGCTTCGGAAAGAAGCGGCCGTCGATCTAAGGCATCAATGCCCTTACCGGTCTCGATCTCCTCGCACCAGTGAACGACTTCCAGATCGTTTGCTTGTGCGAAAAGTTCAATCGCCTCTCTTTGGGCAAGAAGTCCCAAACCGGACCGGCCCTGCCCTTGGGTTGATACCCTGAGATATGCAACTACAGACTTCATCTTATCGCCGCTTTATCAGAATCATACGTCCGTATGGAAACGTTATGCGCACCGATTACACGCACTTGAAATGAGATTAGCCAGTTCATTCATTGAGGAGAAGGAGGGGGAGTACACCTTTTCTAAGTGAAATCAATTAGATAGCGCCCCCGCATCGCTTTGAAAACGTCTGGCAGAGGTTTTGAGTTTATTGACATTACAACAGAGGCATCTGCCTGCCTGGTGAGTTATGGTGCAAAAATCACCATTTAGATGAAATA
This sequence comes from Rhizobium sp. Leaf384, assembly GCF_001424065.1. Taxonomy (GTDB): domain Bacteria; phylum Pseudomonadota; class Alphaproteobacteria; order Rhizobiales; family Rhizobiaceae; genus Ferranicluibacter. Next base: position 1,238,481 of record NZ_LMQE01000001.1, on the reverse strand, counting down.
TTTGAACAACACGCAGTTTAATTTCCGATGTAGTAAATAAAAAATCCATAACGCAAAAGGAAAACACATGATCAGAATTTCACTAGATGGTTATCTATTCGGCAGGAGTGGAATTGTTTCGGCAAGTACATTTGCTCCTCGCGTCGGTCTTAAGGCAGATGCCTTCAGCAAGATGCTTGATAAAAATTACTTCCCCAATCCGGGACCAAACCGGACTATTGGCGGCGCTTGGTTCATCAGCAAGGGTATGGAAGGACCGTGGTGGCGCTGGCTGAGGAAGGAAGCAACCGACGAACAGATTGCCGACATTGTAGAAATCGTGCTGGAGGGCGACGCGTATGCTCGCGATTATCCGTTTAGGCAGGGTGTAAACCTTCGCGACTGGTTGATCGATGTGAGCGAAAACAATACTGGGTTTCGGTGGAAGCGCTTCTTCTGCCCTAATTTCTAACCCTCCTAACAAACCCATACCGAACTTCGTTGACTTAAAGTATCAAGAACAAAGAACAAAGAACAAAGAACAAAGAACCGAGAACCGAGAACCGAGAACCGAGAACAAAAATGTCATAGACGGCGTCTCTTATCGAGCGCTGTCGAAGTTCGAACTTCCCTCAATGAAGGATATCCAGATGGATAAGTTCGAAAATGCCTTGGCCCTTGCCAAGGAAGGTTGCTCTTTTCTTCCGCTCGTTGAACGAGAGAAGTTTCCAGCCCGCGCCTATAGCTTCAAGACCGCTAGCACTGACCCAGCCGATGCCGAAACATGGTTTCGGGTTGACAACTACAACTTAGGCATCGTGCCGGGTTTGGATGTGATCGTGTTGGACATCGATCCAAGAAACGGTGGCGAAGTTTCGTTTGCTCAGCTTGAAACCGATTTTGGCATATTGCCATCGACAATTGAGGTTGTGACCGGCAGCGGTGGCTTTCATCGCTACTACCGGCTTCCTTCAAAGAACGTTGGTCGCTTAAAGGCCCACCTTGCAAAGTATCCCGGCATTGATTTTAAGGGTCCTAATGGCCACCTCGTTGGTCCCGGTTCACTGCACCCAAACGGTAGGGCCTACTATTTCCGCGAGGGAATGGCTGCCGGAACGCATGAGATGGCATTCCTGCCAGAGAAGTTACTTGCCGTCCTTGCTGCCGATAGTGAATTTTCGCGATCTTCTGAGACGATGCCGCATGCGAGTTTTAACGGCCCAAAGCCTAAGGCTGCCGGATTTCTGGCAGGATGTGCGTGGGCTGACGATTTTTTGAATTCGCCGTCCTCGGTGACCGAGCCGCAGTGGTTCTTGGCGGGTAACCTGCTCGCTCACTGTGATGATGGCAGGGAGGTTTTTCATCAGCTATCGAAGCCCGACATTCATCGCTACAATGCCGGAGACACAGACGCTAAGTTCAATATTGCGCTTACCTCAAGTACAGGGCCTACTCTTTGCGGCACGGTCGAGGGTTCAGGGTTCGATGGTTGTTTGCGATGCCCATTTCACGGTCTGATTAAGAGTCCTATCAGTCTAGCATACGAGACGCGGGAGGTGGCAGCTCTTCAGCGGGAATACGCGTATGACACCAGCGCAGAGGGTTGGCGGCGGCTTCGTGACTGCAAGGTTATAAAGCCCGCAGCATTCAATGACACGTATCGCCACCTTTTAAAGGAAGGGCCGCACGCTGCACTCGTGGCATCAAAGCGCACTCGGAAGGTGGATAGAACAGTCTACACCCCCGGCGAACCACGTTTGATTTATCCTGACGGGCAGTCCAGCGTTTGCAACAGCTGGCGCGACACGGGTTGTTCCGCTTCACTTGGGAAGCACGACGTCTTTGACGCGCATCTGGCTTATCTTTTTCCGGAGCCTGCTGAACTGGAGCATGCGCTGAATTGTTTAGCTCATCTGGTTCAGCGCCCGGGGCAGAAGATCAAGCATGCTTTCCTTTTGATCGGCGGACAGGGGACGGGAAAGTCTTTCATCGAGAGACTTTGCACTTCCTTGTACGGCACGGAAAATGTGCGAAAGAGCGATGCAGCGTCTTTGGCAGGAAATTTTCGTGCGAAGCTCACGGATGTGCAGGTTTTGTTGTTGGGCGAGATGATGCTGCAGGACAAGGTCGAGGCATACAACGCCACAAAGGAGCTGATTTCCGAAGAGACAATTCAGGTCGATGAGAAGTATGTGAGGGCTTACGAAGCGATGACGCCACGCCTGATCATCACATCCTCAAACCACCTGCGGCCAATCAACATTGAGCCTGACGACCGTCGGTGGTTCATCGTACATGGGCCGGTCGAAAAGCAGAGTCGCGAATATTATGACAAGCTTTACGACGAAGCCTTTAGTTCGGAAATCGAGGCTTTCAAGAATATGCTGATGACTAGGGATCTTGGCGCGTTCAGCGCTAATTCGGCTCCACCGATCACCGCTGCCAAGGGGCGGATCGCACTGGAGAGCAAGTCATCTCTTGCACAGTCTTTTATCGAATGGATCGAAGACGGTTCTTCGCCATTCGAGAAGGACCTTGTGTCCGCAGATGATATTGCAGGCAAGTTCGCCGCACCGTCGTTCATTCGGGGGCGTTTTGCATCTCATGGAATAGTGACGCCGCAGAGGGTGGTGTCAGCGCTCAAGGCTGCAGGGGCGGCGGCATTCTCCAATGGAAACGCCGTCCAGATGACAGACAAGAGCAAGAAGAGGCTGTGGATCATCCGCAATCATCAGCTCTGGTTGACGCAGACTAACGAAGCAGCGCGGGCTCACTTGAGCGGCGCTGCCAACACATCACTTGCTGCGTAACGCCTAGATCGGCAGATCGGGAGATCACCCGAATCTGAAAAGATTATAATGACATCTGTTTTTATAAACTTTTCATTTTCTCTGATCTTCCGATCTCCTGATCTCAAGAGGAGATCGAATTTTGAAATCGTCATTGCGACAGCTCCACGCCACCCCTGCCGACCTGCTGGCAAGTCACGCGCCTTGGGACGTTGTCTCAACCAAACAACTGGCGTTACTTTTAAAAATTGACCCCGCTACGCTGACAGTATGGCGCTGGCGCGGTGTTGGTCCCTCCATTGCGGAAGGCTCTAGCGAAACGAGACCACGATATTTGATTTCGGACGTGGTTGCTTGGCTCTATTCAAAAAGCGGAACTGATGTCGCACCCGGCAGAATCACTCGCACCTACTTAGAGAAAAATGGCTTTCACGATGCCGCTACCTACTCCGATGAGCAGGTAGCGCGCCTGGTATTGACTATATCGCAGCTCTGAACGCTACCAAGTTGCCTTTGCCCGGTTAAAACCGATTCCCACGCTTCATCTTGTTCATGGCCGCTCCTAGATGCTGCGAGCAACCAATGCTGGAACTCGCCGTGACCGACCCTATTGCATCCCCACACAATCGCCATACCGCAGTACCGCTACCAATAGTGCTCGGGTTAAACCGAGCGCAAGCAGCGGCATTTATCGGGGTATCTCCGTCGCTTTTTGATGAGATGGTCAAAGATGGCAGAATGCCTAGACCGAAGACCGTTGGAGCACGTAGAATCTGGGACCGTCGTAAGCTGGAGGCCGCGTTTGGCCGATTGCCCGGCAGCGATGTCAACGAAGATAACGACAGTTGGAGCGTGTCACTCTAATGCCCAGAAAGTTTTCCAAAAAGTACATAATCGAGGACCGCACCGACGGCGTGCTTCGATTCTATTTCCGGAGGAAAGGCCAACGGAAAATACGCTTGCCTGGAGTACCGGGTAGCGATGAATTTAACGCAGCCTATTACGACGCCTTGAACGGCGTGATGAAAGAGGAGCGGATTTCTCCCAAGCTTTCATCGCGCGGGACGCTACGCTGGCTGTGTGAGCAGTATTTCCAATCCGCCGAGTTCAAGCTGCTGGACAGCCGTACTCAGTACGTTCGGAAGCTGCTTATAGAAGGGATGCTCAAAGAACCTATCAGGCCAGAGTCGGAAAAGCTGTTCCAAGACATGCCGCTCTCTGCGTTTGGCGCAAAGGCAGTGCGAGTGTTGCGGGACCGAAAAGCAGAAGTGCCTGAAGCCGCCAATGGGCGCTTGAAGGCACTCCGCGCCGTCTTCAATTGGGCGACGCTCAAGGACGTCGAACTCGCTCTGACGAACCCGGCTCGCGACGTTCAATACTTCAAGACAAGCTCAGAAGGGTTCCACTCATGGACACAGGCGGAAATCGCTCAGTTTGAAAAGCGCCACCCTGTCGGCACCAAGGCCCGTCTTGCGCTGGCGCTGATGCTTTATACCGGCCAGCGTCGAAGCGACATAATTCTCTTTGGTCGCCAACACATTGCCAACGGTTGGATAAAGTTCACGCAATTTAAGGGCCGCAATAGAAAGCCAATCACGTTGGAGATACCGATTCACCCTGAGCTTCAGGCGATCATCAATGCGTCACCATGTGGCGATCTGACGTTCTTGGTGACGGAGTTCGAAAAGCCGTTCACCTCGAACGGATTCGGCAACTGGTTCCGTAAGCGCTGCCGGGAGGCCAATTTACCGGAGCATTGTAGCGCCCATGGTATTCGCAAGGCGTCGGCTTCGCAGCTCGCCGATAGAGGAGCGACAGAGCATCAGATCATGTCGATTACTGGCCATACGACATCTAAGGAGGTGACGCGGTACACCAAGGCCGCGCGTCAGAAGGTTCTTGCCAAAAGCGCTGTGAGCCTCATGGGAAGGACGGCTGCAAGCGACATTGACTGACCAAAAGCGGAACAAAAGTGTCCAGCTTTTAAGCCTATTTTGTCGCCTCTGGTCGTTCAGGATAGATTTTCTGAATGAAAACAATATCGCAATAGCGATATGGTGCCCGGAGGCGGATTTGAACCACCGACACGCGGATTTTCAATCCGCTGCTCTACCAACTGAGCTATCCGGGCATACCGGCTTCGAAGGCCTTTGAGACCGTGGGGCTTTGGTTTTCCCCGGGAAGCGAGCGGGGTTATAACATCTTGTTCGGAGGTGTCCAGCCGCAGATGGCGTTTTTCTGACAGAAAATTCGTTTGCGGAACAACCTGTTGATAGAGCTGCGCTTATCACGGCGGCCGAAGCGCCCAAAGCGGCAGCAGGACGCTGGATCGGCGGCCGGCACGGTGCCTGCGCTCCCAGCCGGGCTCATGCAGGTCGCCCGAACGTGTGCAGCGGGTTCGGGAAACGACATGCACCCAAACAAGACGCTTTAGAGCGAGCCACTGGGCACGGCGGCATTGCTGCCATCCCGGCATCCCGGCGTTGGCCTTTTCCTTAAGCGGTCGGCTATTCGTCGTTGCGGACGCCGCTCTGCAGCGTGTCGTCGGGATTGTCCTCGTCCTGCGAAACGGGGATGGCGTAGGCGCCGGTCAGCCAGCGGCTGAGATCAAGGTCGCGGCAGCGGTTGGAGCAGAAGGGATAGTGCTCGCGGTGGGACGGGCGGCCGCATTCCGGGCAGGGCACGGTCTTGCGCAGCGGCGCGACATTGGAGGCCGGCTTGGGCTGGGCGCCGCCGTCGGTTGCCGCTTCGTCCTGGGTCTTGCGGCCGCCTGGCGTTTTCGGGGTGTCGCTGCTCATGCTGTCATCCTTCAAGCCAGGCATCATGCACGTTGAAGCCCTCGCCGGAGAGGAGGGCGACGGTTTCCGTCAGGGGCAGGCCGACGACATTGGAATAGGAGCCGACGAGCTTGACGACAAAGCTCCCGGCAATCCCCTGGATGGCGTAGCCGCCTGCCTTGCCGCGCCACTGGCCGGAGGCAAGGTAGCTTTCGATATCGTGCGAGGTCAGGCGGCGGAACCGCACCTTGGTATCGACGACCTTCTGCCGAACGGAGCCGTCCGGCGTGATCAGGCAGATGCCGGTATAGACGCGATGGCTACGGCCGGAGAGAAGCGTCAGGGCCGCCGTGGCCTCTCCAAGGCTTTCGGGTTTCTGTAGAATGCGTCGGCCGACGCTGACGACGGTGTCGGCGGCCAGGAGATAGGCGCCGCGCGCCTCGTCCATGCCCTTCAGCGCTGCCGCCGCCGCCCGCGCCTTCTCGGACGAAAGCCGCCAGGCCAGCGAGCGCGGATGCTCCGTCCGCCTTGGCGTCTCGTCGAGATCCATCGGCATCAACCGCCTAGGCTCGATGCCGACCTGTGCCAGCAGCTCGACGCGGCGGGGCGAGCCGGATGCCAGAATAAGCGTCTGATCGTTTGCCATCGTCTGTCGTTCCCGGATCTCTGCGCAAGGATCTCCCGGCCGGAACCGGTCTTGTGGACAAGGCCCTGCAGCAGGGTGCCGGGCGGCGTCGATGCCGGATCCGGACCAGCCGGGTCGGCAATGACCGTCCTCACCCGAGCCACGCATTCGGCCCTGTAGCGCCGGTCTGCCGGGCAGGGGCTGGCAGCACCTGTCGGGATCGTCCACGATCGGACCGGATCTCTGTCCCGACAGAACATGGCGACGCCACGGCCGGATCCGGCTTGGCGCGTGCCTTACTTGAAGCGGTAGGTGATGCGGCCCTTGGTCAGGTCGTAGGGGGTCATTTCCACGAGCACCTTGTCGCCGGCAAGAACGCGGATGCGGTTCTTGCGCATGCGGCCGGCCGTGTGGGCGATGATTTCGTGTTCGTTCTCCAGCTTGACGCGAAACGTCGCATTGGGGAGCAGTTCGGTTACGACGCCCGGGAATTCGAGGACTTCTTCTTTCGCCATTGACGATTTGTCTTTCCGAGTTTCATGAAGGCACTGGGCCTCTTTAAAAAATTTGCCGGAAACTACACAATCACCGTCCGTTTGTGAACAGCGGCGTTCCGGTTTTCGATCTTTCCGTCATCAGCCAGGGATTCGGCAACGGCTACACGGCGTCTTTCGACGCTGCAGGCCGGGCACGATGGCGTCGACGAGGGTCCGTGCCGCCGCCGGAGAACGCCTGTTCCCGCATGCGCGGCTGCGCGTGACCCGCTCTATGGCATCTTGCGCGGCGATTGTCCAAGCAAACGATGCCGGATGAGGCTCTCCAGATGGTCGCGGACGTCGCGATAGGCCCCGACGATCTGGTCGCGCGTGCCGATGGCGGCTGTGGGGTCCGCCGTTGGCCAGTATTCCACATCGACCGCCATCGAGCGGGTCAGCTCGAGGGCGCGGTGATGCGCTTCCGGCGCCAGGGTTACGATCATGTCGAAATAGTCATCCTCGAGCTGATCCAGCGTGTGCGGTTCATGGCGACCGGCGGTCAGGCCCAGCTCGTCCAGCACGACATCGACGAACGGGTCACGCTCTCCGGTCTTGACGCCGGCCGATGCGATATAGGTGCCGGCCGGCAGAAGCGCCTTCGCCAGCACCTCGGCCATGGGCGAGCGGATGGCATTCATGCCGCACATGAACAGCACCGATCGGGGAGGACCGGCGCCGTCGTCTCGCGGTTCAAGCCCCGGCGCCATCGCCTATCCCCGCCAGTAGAGCACGCAGACGAGGGTAAAGAGCCGGCGCGCCGTGTCGAAGTCGAGCCTGATCTTGCCCGAAAGGCGATCCATCAGCGTCTGCGATCCCTCGTTGTGGATGCCGCGCCGCCCCATGTCGATCGCCTCGATCTGGCTGGGCGTCGCACTGCGGATGGCGGCGTAATAGCTTTCGCAGATCATGAAATAGTCCCGCACGATGCGGCGGAACGGCGTCAGCGACAGAATATGGGTGATCACGTCGGAGCCGGCCTGCGTGCTCACGTGGAGCACGAGCTTGCTGTCCATCAGCGACAGTTTCAGGCAATAGGGCCCGCCCTCATGGCCAATCGGCTCGAAGCTGTTTTCCTCGATCAGGTCGAAGATGGCCACGGCCCGCTCATGCTCCACATCGGGCGTCGAGCGGCCGATCGTCTCGTCCAGCACGACGTCGCAGAGGCGAAAAGCGGGCCCCTCGCTCATCCCGCCTCTCCGAGGTTCAGGCGGATCGCCACCGAGCGGGCGTGGGCCTCCAGACCCTCGGCGCGCGCAAGCGCGATTGCCGCCGGGCCGAGGTCGCGCAGCTGGTCTGCGCCAAGCCTGAGAATCGAAGTGCGCTTCATGTAGTCGAGCACGCCGAGGCCGGAGGAGAACCGCGCCGAACGCGCCGTTGGCAGGACATGGTTGGAGCCGCCGACATAGTCGCCGATGACCTCGGGCGTGTAGCGTCCGATGAAGATCGCGCCCGCATTGCGGATCTGCGGGATCATTGCGTCCGCATCGGCCAAAGCGAGTTCCAGATGCTCGGCGGCGATCCGGTTGGCGAGATCCGGCGCGTGGGCAAGGTCCTCGACAAGGATGATCGCGCCGAAATCGCGCCAGCTGCTGCGTGCCGTCTCCGCGCGTGGCAGGGTGGCGAGCTGCCGCTCCACGGCGCGCTCGACCGCATCGGCAAGATCGGCATCGTCGGTGATGAGGATCGATTGCGCGCCGGAATCGTGCTCCGCCTGCGCCAGCAGATCGGCTGCGATCCAGCTCGGATCATTGTCCTTGTCGGCAATCACCAGGACTTCGGAAGGCCCGGCGATCATGTCGATGCCGACCGTGCCGAAAACCTGCCGCTTTGCGGCGGCGACATAGGCATTGCCCGGACCCATGATCTTGGCGACCGGTGCGATCGTCGCCGTGCCATAGGCAAGGGCGGCGATGGCTTGTGCGCCGCCGATCCGGTAGATCTCGGACACGCCGGCCATCCGGGCCGCGGCGAGCACGGCGGGATTGATGTTGCCCGCCAGCGCCGGCACGACCATGACCACGCGCGGAACGCCGGCGACCTTCGCCGGCAGGGCATTCATCAGCACCGAGCTCGGATAGCTTGCCGTTCCGCCGGGAACATAGAGGCCGACCGCATCGATCGGCGTCCATCGCGAGCCGAGACCGACGCCCATGGCATCGGTATAGATATCGTCCTTCGGCAGCTGCCGGGCATGGTGCGCCTCGATCCGCACGGCGGCGACCTTCAGCGCGCCCAGCACCTCGGACGGCACGGCCTCGATGGCGGCATCCACTTCCTCGGCAGAAACGGCCATGGCCGTCGTGGCATGGTCGAGCTTGTCCCATGTCAGCGTATACTCGGACAGAGCCGTATCGCCCCGGGCGCGCACGTCTGCGATGATCCGGCGCACGGCAAGGTCGACATCCTCGGAGACCTCCCGCTTGGTGGTGAGAAAAGCCGCAAAAGCGGCCTCGAAATCGGAAGCGCGGTGATCGAGGCGAATGGCCACTGGGTCTTTATCCTTCCTGTCGGCGGACATCATGTCGGGCCGCGGGCGACCCAAGACGAAACGTCGGGGCGCGCGGTCCGGGAGGCAAGCTGCAGACGCAAGACGGGTCTGCAGCCGGGATCGGCTCGGCCCGCGTCAAGCGCCGGCCGGCACCGTCTCAGCTTTCCGGATGGTGCGGCCTGAAAGCGGTTTCCCATGCCCCGCCCGTGTCCGCAAGCTGTACCTCGATACATTCCACATTCAGCGCGATCGTCGCATCGCCGGCGAGAACCAGTTCCAGCACGCCGTCCGGGCCTTCGCCCTGGGGCTGGAAGCGCAGCGCGAGCAGCGACAGCACGGCATCCGGGTCCGTCCTCGCAACGCCGATGGAGCGCACGGAGGTGACCCGGTGGAACCCGATCACGGCACGGCGGCGCTCGTTGGTCTTCTTCTTGGAAAGCGCCGGCTCGCCCCCCACCGTCTTTTCCCAGACGAAGCGGTTCACCACCAGGGCGAAGCTGCCGGTCCGGGGCGTGTAGGATATGCCCTCGACCTTGAAGACCGCATCCTGCACATGCGCGGAAAGGATCTCGAGGTCCTGGGCGTCAAGCGCCATGAGCTTCAATGCGTCCATAAGGTCCTGCCTGTCAGATCCTGCCTGTACTGCACGATCCTGCGAGTGAGATCCTGCCCGGGATCCGCCTGTGCGAGCGCACCTTGGGCGAACGGGCTTCTGCGGTGTCGTCTGCAATCCGGCTGCAATCCGGCTTCCGGACCGCCGGGTTCCGTCATCCACAGCAGAGATAGGTCGCGGCCGCGGCTTGCGCAACGGGCCGCGACCCGCACGGCATCAGTCGGTCACGCGCTCGACGATCGCGCCGCAGCGCGTGAGCTTCTCTTCCAGTCGCTCGAAGCCGCGATCCAGATGATAGACGCGCGACACCATCGTGTCGCCTTCGGCCACCAGGCCCGCAATGACGAGCGACACGGAAGCGCGCAGGTCGGTTGCCATGACCGGGGCGCCCTTCAGGCGCGGCACGCCCTCGATCTTCGCCGTCTGTCCGGACAGCGTGATCCGTGCGCCGAGCCGCGCGAGCTCCTGCACATGCATGAACCGGTTCTCGAAGATCGTCTCGGTGATGTGCGAAACGCCGCTGGAACGCGTCATCAGGCCCATGAACTGCGCCTGCAGGTCGGTCGGGAAGCCCGGGAAGGGGTCCGTCACCACATCCACCGGCTTGATGCCGCCGCCGTTGCGGTAGACCCGGATGCCGGTTTCGGTCGGCGTGATCTCGGCGCCCGCGCGGCGGATCGCTTCGAGCGCCGTGTCGAGCAGGCTTGCATCGGTGCCTTCCAGCACGACGTCGCCGCCGGTCATTGCCACGGCCATCGCATAGGTCCCGGTTTCGATGCGGTCGGGCAGCACCCGGTGGCGCGCGCCGGAGAGCGATGTGACGCCCTCGATGGTGATGGTGGAGGTGCCGGCGCCGGTGATCTTTGCGCCCATGGCGTTCAGGCAGTTTGCAAGATCGACCACCTCGGGCTCGCGCGCGGCATTGCCGATCGTCGTCGTGCCATTGGCAAGCGTTGCCGCCATCATCATGACGTGCGTGGCGCCGACGGAAACCTTCGGGAACACGTAGCGCGCGCCGATCAGGCCACCCGTGGGGGCCGTCGCATTGATGTAGCCGCTGTCGATTTCGATGTTCGCGCCAAGGGCGGCGAGGCCTTCGATGAACAAGTCGACCGGCCGGGTGCCGATGGCGCAGCCGCCGGGCAGCGACACGCGGGCCTTGCCCTCACGCGCCAGAAGCGGCCCGATGACCCAGAAGCTCGCGCGCATCTTTGAAACGAGTTCGTAGGGCGCCGTGGTGTCCACGATGTTACGGCAGGTGAAATGGATCGTGCGCGCATAGCTTTCGCCCTGCCGCTCGCGCCGGCCATTGACCGAAATGTCGGCGCCGTGATTGCCGAGGATGCGGATGAGCTGCTCGACGTCGGCAAGATGCGGCACGTTCTCCAGCGTCAGCGTGTCGTCGGTGAGGAGTGATGCGATCATCAGCGGCAGGGCGGCGTTCTTGGCGCCGGAAATCGGGATGATCCCGTGAAGCTCGTTGCCGCCGGTAATTCTGATGCGATCCATGATCGGTCCTCGTCAGGGCTGAAGCGCCCCTGCATGATAGATATGCCGTTCGTCGGCAGGAAAGCGGCTTCCATAAAGCAAGCCGGCGCAAATGAGAAGCGACCCCGGGGGGACGCGAAGGCGGAGGGGGGTCCGCAGGCGATATCGGCGCAGGAGGATGCCGACGCCGCGCATTATGTGGAGGATTCGTCCGGATTTGCGGCAGGATCGGACGAAGCGGGCACCGCAGGGTCACCATCGCCCGCGCGGTCGCTCCGAGGCGTCGTCTCTTCGCCGGGAGGCGATTCGGCGGCCGGCAAGCCCACGCCGTCATCGGCATCGCCCGCACGGCGTGCTCGCCCCTGCTGCTTGCGACGCTGAAGGTTCTCCCGCAACGTCCGCGCCGCCCGCTCCCGCCGGGCCTGGGCCTGTCGTTCCGCCTCGCTCATGTCGCTGCTCCCCTTCCTCACGCCTAAGGCTGGCCCCGACGCGCGCGCGTCGCGGCGCGCCTGCCGGATCGTCCGGTCGCCTTCCTACAGAATCGGCGCGTTTCGCGAAAGCCGAGGCGTGTCGCTCGCCGCCTGCAAATGCCCCAAACGCAAGAAAACCGCGACACGCGCCTTGCGCTCCCCGAAAACCTATGGCAATAGGCCCTCGCTCCGACACGGTCGCCAACGCGCCGCCGCTGTCTTCAGTGCTGCTATAGCTCAGGGGTAGAGCACTCCCTTGGTAAGGGAGAGGCCGAGAGTTCAAATCTCTCTAGCAGCACCATTCATCTTCTTTCCTCATCCAATTTTCTTCGGCCGTCCGAACGTGATCCACAAAGTGGACGCAGGTACTGTTGCTGTCCCGCATCTCCGGCGGATGGCCCACCCAATGAGCCGCGGTCGCACGAAAAAGAGCCGGCGTTTGGCCGGCTCCTGGTTTCGTCACATCGTTTGGGGGATCAAAAATCCATGTCGCCCATGTCGTCCCCTCCCATGTCGTCGGCGCCCATGTCGGCTCCGGCATCGTCCGCCGGGGCTCCGGCCGGGGTTTCGGCCGCGTTTGCCTCGCCTCCGGAGAACATGCTGCCGATGGCGCTCCCGATGAGCATGCCGCCGGCGACGCCCATGGCGGTCTGCGCGGCGCCCTGCAGGAAGCCGCCGCCGGCCCGCTGGCCCTGCTGAACCGCACCCTGGTTGCCCCAGGGGCTGGTTGCCGGGCCGCCTGGGTGGCTTGCGGGTGGTTGGCCCATGGGGTTCACCTGGCCGTACCCGCCTTGCGACAGCTGGCCGTAGGTGTTGGCTGGCGCCGCTCCGCGGGCCGGGGCCGCCCGGCTTCCGCCGCCGAACAGGCTGGAGAGCAGTCCGCCGGACGAGCGGCCCGAAGACTGGCCCGACGCCTGGCCCGAAAACTGGTGCTCCAGCTCCTGGATCCGCTGCTCGGCGGCCGCCAGGGCCTGGTCCTGGACCACGATGGTCTGTGCCATCAGATAGGGGGCCGTCGGCTGGGCGGCGATTTTCTGGCCGATGAAGGCATTGGCCTCCTGGTCGAGCGGTCCGGATTGACGCTCGACCTCGGCAATACGGGAAAAGAGCCCGTCGATTGCCTGGCGGTCATTGCTGTCCATGGTGATGTGTCTCCGTCATCTCGTGCGCAACGCAATGGTTGCAAGGACTGTTGTCGGGTCCTCCCGGCCGTCGGGCCGGAAGGCTTGGGGCGCGGGCGATGGCGCTATTCGCGCTCGCCGGTGAAGTTCAGCAGGAGCTGGAAGATGTTGACGAAGTTGAGGTACAGCGACAGGGCGCCGAAGACGGCAAGCTTCTGCTGCGATTCCTGATCCATGTTCTCGGCGAACTGTTCCTTGATGTTCTGCGTGTCGTAAGCCGTCAGGCCGACGAACACGACGATGCCGATGACCGAGATGGCGAACTGCAGGGCCGACGAACCGAGAAAGATGTTGACGACCGAGGCGATGACCACGCCGATCAGGCCCATCATCAGGAACGAGCCCATCTTCGACAGGTCGGCCTTCGTCACGTAGCCATAGAGGCTGGTCGCGCCGAACATCGTCGCAGCGATGAAGAAGGTGCGGGCGATGCTCGTCTCGGTGAACACGAGGAACACGGACGCGAGCGAGAGCCCCATCACGGCGCAGAAGGCCCAGAACATTGCCTGTGCGGCGGCGCCCGACAGGGTCTGCAGTCGAAACGACATGAAGAGCACGAAGCCGAGCGGGGCGAGCATCACGACCCATTTCAGCGGCGACTGGAAGATGGGAACGTAGAGTGCCGGCGTCGTGCCGACGATGAAGGCGACGAGGCCGGTGACCACGAGGCCGAGGCCCATGTAGTTGTAGACCCGGAGCATGTGCTGGCGCAGGGCCTGATCAAGGAAGGCGCCGCCTTGGACCGTGGCGCCGTAGCGGGGGCCGGGATTGCTGAAGCTCATTGGGGTTCTCCTTTGGAATGCGGGATGTGATTACCTCCGGCCGCGTGGCGACCGAAGATCAGTAAAGGGATTCGAAGAGGCGTTCCGCCGTCTGCGTCAGCTTGGCATCGCCTTTCGGCGAGACGAGTGCATAGGCGACGTCGCCGATCTGCCAGTCCGCCGCCTCGATGCCGTCGATCGCGTAGGTCTTGACCGGTCGAACCGAGAAGGCCCCCGGGCGAACGGCAAAGAGGGACATCTGCACCTTGTCCGGCGTGCGGATGGCGAGCTCCACGCTCGGGCCGAAGCGCGAGGGGAACACCTGCACGTCGACGACCGTCCAGCTGTCCGGCAGGGCCGGCATGACGATGGCGGTCGCGGCGCGGATGTCCTCGCGGTCGTAGGTGTGAACCTCCGGCTGCGACGCCATGGTCTCGCGGATCTCCGCCGTGCGGTGGGCCCGCACAGCCTCCTCGACATGCGCCGGCGGTGGCTCGGATGCCACGACTTCCGTTACCTGGAAGGGGCCGAAGCTCGTACTGGCAACCCAGCCGGCACCGACGAGCAGGCCGATGGCGGCCACCCGCCGCAGCTGCTGGCTGACACCTCGAAAGCGCAGGCCGCTTTCGAGGCGCCGGGCCGCGTCGCGTGTCTGGCGCGTACCGCCGGGATCGACCGTCGCCTGCAGTGACAGGCGCAGTTCGCCCCGCAATGCCAGATCGCCCATCACGCGGGCCGCGGCCTCCGGGTTTCGGGCCAGATGCGCTTCGACCTGCAACCGCCGCTTCGGCGTCAGCTGGTTGTCGACATAGGCATCCAGGTCGCCGTCGAGGATCGGATCAGCCATGGTCATTGTCGGTACCTCCAACGATCTTGAGGTGCGTCGGCGCGCGGCCTTCCTCGAACGCGCGCAGGCGGGCCCGCGCGCGGGAAAGGCGCGACATCAGCGTCCCCACGGGTATGTCGAGGACGCGGGCGGCGTCCTGGTAGGACATCTCGTCGAGGGCAACGAGATGCAGGGCTGCGCGCTGCTCTTCGGGAAGGCTGAAGAAGGCCTCGCGCAGCTGTGCGAGACGAACGACATCTTCCGCCCCGCCTTGATGCAGTCCTTCCGACAGCAAGGCGGCTTCCTCTGCGCGCCGCGTCTGCGAGCGTTTGCGGCGCAGGCTGTCGACATGCGTGTTGTGAAGAACGGACATCAGCCATGTCCGCAGGTTGGCACCCTGGCGGAATGTCGGTCGACGCTCATAGGCACGCATCAGCGCGTCCTGCACCAGATCCTCCGCATCGTGCGGATTGCGCACGAGCGAGCGGGCGTAGCGCCGGAGAGCGCCGAGCTGGCCGATGACATCGAAGGGGCTTTTCCTGTCGTCCATGCCCCATATACGCACGTCAAGCTGTGCTTATTCCCGTGGCCTGAAAATTTCTTCCCGAACAATAGCGCCAAGCCATGAATTAGAGTAACCTAAATCATGGAAGCGTCTTGCATGTGCGAGTTCTGTTAAGGGATGGGTGATATGCTGGAGAACGCAAGGGGCCAAGCCCCGGACGGCGGATCGACCCTGGAGGAGGTGGTTTCGCGAGAATGGCTGATCGACCAAGGGAAATGCGGCCGCCTGGTGCTGGCACCAGAGGCAGCCGTGGAGGACATGGCGACGCATATGATGCGCACACTTCTGACCACTGTCGGATTGCTGACGGTTTCGATGACCCTCATGCTCTGGGCGGCAAACTAGGTCTGCCGCTCGGATTCAGGAGCGCCTGAGGTCGGGAGCACTTGAGGTCAGGAGCGCCTGAGGTCAGGCATGCCCGCCGTCAGGGATAAAGATAGTGCCGTTCCCAGGCATCGTGCGGGATCAGGCTGCCGATCTCGTATTTGAACGATTTCACGTTGATATGATCCGGGCCGGTCGTGCAGCGGAATTTCAGCCGGTACCACTCGCCCTCACTCCGAAAGACCGCTCCTGGCGCCGTGATCGTGTTCGTGGCCGTCACGGGATCGCCGAAGGCATAGGCAATCACCTTGTCAGGACGATAGGTGTTCTTGTCCTTGTTGATGCGCTCCATGGCTTCGGTATCGCAGCGCTGCTCCAGCCGAGTGGCCGGGTCGAGCTTCTGGAATTGGGAAACAAGCCGTTGATCCATGGCGGCCGTCGAGGTGGCGGCGCATGCCGCCAGCAGAGCCGACAAGGCTATTCTGTTCATGCGTTGATTCTCTCGCTATCGGTCGGAGCCCCGCTTCAAGGCCATTTTCTTGTCCATTCCATGGCTGAAAAAAGGCGCGAGCACCGGCGATGGCTCATGTGCGTGTGAACGTACGCCCTGAGTGTCCTCTATCCCATTGAATGAAAACGAATTTTCTGAACGGACATGACCGACAGACAGATGGCACCGATTTATGGCGCTGCCGCCACGTCGATCCATGTCGCGCCGGTGATCTCTGCCATGCGCTCGGGCGAAATCCGCACCGCGGCGTTGATCGCACCGGCTGCCGGCACCACGATATCGAAGGCACGCAGCGAGAGATCGCAATAGATCGCAAGAGGCCGGGGCAGGCCAAACGGACAGACGCCACCGACCGGATGACCCGTTTCGCTTTCGACGTCGGCGAGGTCGAGCATGCGGGCCTTGGTGCCGAACCGTGCCTTGAATTTCTTGTTGTCGAGACGCGCCTCGCCGCCGGTGACGATCAGGATCACCTCGTCTCCCAACCGGAGCGCCAGGGTCTTGGCGATCTGCGCCGGAACGACGCCGTGCGCGGCGGCCGCCAATGCCACGGTCGCCGTGCTTTCCGTAAGGACGATCACGTCGAGGTCGGGTGCCGTCTCGGCAAGAAAGGCGGTCACGGAGGAGAGACTCATGAGGCTGGCCGTTTCCCTGTTTTCGCACCGCCGCATGCCGGTCGTTCCCGACCGAACGCAGACGGCAGCGACGCGCCCCTGCGAGCCCGTCGCCAAACCCTGTTCAACGCGTGTTCAATCGTCGTTGGATGCGTCAAGATCCTCGGGCCGGATGCCTTGCTGGCCATGAGGAAGGTAGCCGTGGCTCGTGAACCAGTTCTCGAGGATGGCGGCAATCGCGGCATCCCGGCTGTCGATCTCCGGATGGTCGGAGATGAAGGATGCGAGGGCGGATTCGATCTTGGGATCTGTCGTGCTGGTCATCGATATCGTGTCCTCAGGCCCGCTTGATCACGCGAATGAGCACGAGCAGGATGATCGCGCCGAGGGTCGCATGGATGATGGCAGCGAGAATGCCGCCGCCGATCCCGAAGCCGAGACGGGGGAACAGCCAGCCCGCGATGAAGGCGCCGAGAATGCCGACGATGATGTTGCCGACGAGGCCGAAGCCGAAGCCGGACACGATGAGGCCGGCGAGCCAGCCGGCCACGGCCCCGATCAGCAGGAAGATGAGGATGCTTTCGATACCCATGGATGGTTCCTTTCCGAATGGATGAACCAGGAGATAGGGCAGCATGGGTCCGGGGTTAGATCTTCACCGGCAGGAAATATGCGTGAACGGATCGTCCCGGAATGGGTCAGAGAACCCGGGCGGGCAGCGTGACGCGGCCATCCTCGATGTTGAGAAGCGCGGAGATGGCAGCGAGCGTCAGGCATGCGATGAGGGTGGCGCTCAATCCGAGAACAATCATTGCCCGTTTCCTTTTCGCGTCACCGTCATGATGCCGCTGGATCCTTCCACATGACACAAAACGCTGCCGGAGCGACCCGATCGCGCCGTTCATGACGCTGTCGCTCGTGGCCGGACGTCGTGCCGGAAGCGACCTCTTTCTATGCGCGCGCGGACAAGGCCACAATTGCGAGGAATGGGGGGTGAAAACCTGTAACCACAGGCGTTTGCGGCCTTTGCCAAGGGATCATTCAGCATTCTGTGGAATAGGGGTCGGCCGTTAACCTTCAAGCAACGAATTAACCATAAACATGGTCCCTACACGTCGAAGTGGGGACCCGCGTCCCCTCCCGGGCATGATGCCGATCCGACGAGCCGGTTTGAACCCGGTATGGGACGTAAACGGGTTTCGTCCCGTTTTCGGACAATAGGCATCATCGTGCGCCGCAGGCGCACACTCTCCTTTCGTTCGGCAGGCGGTGATGGTCATCGATCCTGACGGGAGACAGACTGGGACCGGGGACAAGCGTGGGACAGGAAGCGGTGGCAGACCAGAATCGGAGGGCGCAGGCGGGAAGCCTGGTCGAGCGCCTGCGGTTTGCCGGGCTGGATTCCGGCGAAACGGAGGTTCTCCGCCGTCATCGGCAGGCCCTTCAGCCCCAGGTCGATCTCGCCTTGCGCGATCTCTTTCAGCGTCTTCAGACCTTTCCCGAAGCGTCTCGCCATTTTGCCAGCGACCGCCAGATCGATCGGCTGCACGACCTCCACACCTCGCATTGGAGCGTGGTGACGGATGCGCGGTTCGACAGCCTCTATGCCGAGCGCGTGAAGGTTCTGGCCGATGCGGAAAGCCGCATGGGGCTCGATCCCCGCTGGCAGATTGCCGGCCATGGCGTCATTCTCGAACGGCTTATCCTCGCGGCCATCGCGGAATTCTGGCCGAAGTCCGTGCTGTCGACCGGCAAGGGCAAGCAGCAGGAACTGACGGACCTCGTCTCCGCTCTGGTGCGGACCGTGTTCGTCGACACGGAAATCGGCGTCACGCTGCGCTTCAACGAGCAACGGCAGGCCCACCAGCGCCAGCTCGCAGAGACGCGCGCGACATCCGAAGCCGAAATTCTGGCAGCCTTCACCGGTATTGCCGACGCCCTGTCTCTGGGTGACGTTACCATGCGCACGCCGGCCGACGTCCCCGAGGCTGCCGTTCCGCTCGCCCGGTCGCTCGATGCGGCGCTCGACACCATCGAGGCGAACCTGCGCAATCTGGACACCGGCATCTCCGCCTCCGCCACGGCGGGCGCAGCACTTGCCGAGGGAACCGAACGCCTGGGATCGGCGGCCCAATCCGAGGCGGTCGCCCTCGATGCGGTTGCCGAGCGCCTCGAGGCGCTCGTTGCCCGTGTTCGCGAAAGTGCCCGCGAAAGCGCGGCTGCCGAAAAGGCCGTTGCTGCAACCGGTCACTCCGTCGAACGCAGCGGCGAGATCGCAGGCCTTGCGATCGCCGCGATGGCCGACATCGAAACCTCGGCCGAGAAGATCGGCCAGATCATCGGCGTCATCGATGAAATCGCCTTCCAGACCAATCTTCTCGCCTTGAATGCCGGTATCGAGGCCGCGCGTGCAGGCGAAAGCGGTCGCGGTTTCGCGGTCGTCGCCCAGGAAGTGCGGGCGCTTGCCCAGCGCTCCGGCGATGCCGCGCGCGAAATCAAGCAGCTGGTTTCCGGCACGAAAGCCCAGGTCGACGCCGGCGTCGAACGGGTCGGCCGCACGCAGGCTGCGATCGGCAGCATCGTCGAGCAGGTTCACGGCATCCAGTCGGCCGTCACCGGCATCGCCCGGCAGTCGGGCGAGGATCTCTCGAGCCTCGAGGATCTGCGTCTTGAGATCGGCCGGGCCGGTCGGGCGCTTGCAGACCTCACCAGCGATGCCGAGCACACCAACGGCGTCGGTCAGACGGCACGGCTCGTGACGATCGAGCTCGGTGAAACCATTCGCCGCTTCACGCTGCGCCCAGCAGGCACGGGTTCACGTGCGGCATCCAACACGATGGTCGCCGCCCCGCAACCGCCGCAGGCCGTAGCCGCGCGGATGCCGAGGGCGGAAGCCTTTCTCGATGACGAGGACGACATGGCCTTCGGGCGCGTGTCGGCATGGGGGCGATCATGACGATGCTCCCCGCTCTGCGTCCATGCCCGTGCCGCCTGCGTGACACCGCTTTTGCCGGTTCGCGCAGCCGGGACGGTTTCGTTCGACAGGTCAATCTCCTCCAGGTGACACAAGGAAAGGCGCCGTGATGGCCCCAAAGAAAGCCGCATCGAAGACGCTCAATCTCGCGCCGGTCCTCGACCTCAACGAGGCAAGCGCCCTTCACAGCAAGCTGACGGAGATGCGTGGCAGCAACATCGTCATCGATGCCTCGGCCGTCGAGCGGGTCGGCGCCCTCTGCGTGCAGGTCCTGATGGCCGGCGCCAAGAGCTGGGAACAGGACAAACACGCCTTCACCATTTCCAAGGTGTCGGATGCTTTCACGAAAACGACGCAGCTCATCGGGGTCAATGTCGACCACCTGATGGCGAAGGAGATCTGAAAATGAAGAAGAAGGTTCTCACCGTGGACGATAGCCGGACCATCCGGAATATGCTCCTCGTGACGCTTAACAATGCCGGTTTCGAAACTATTCAGGCCGAAGACGGCATCGAAGGGCTCGAAGTTCTCGAAGACTGCAACCCCGATGTCATCGTCACCGACATCAACATGCCCCGCCTCGACGGCTTCGGATTCATCGAAGGCGTTCGTCGCAACGAGAAGTACCGCGCCATTCCGATCCTGGTCCTCACCACGGAAAGCGATGCGGAAAAGAAGAACCGCGCCCGCCAGGCCGGAGCGACAGGCTGGATCGTCAAGCCGTTCGATCCGACCAAGCTGATCGACGCCATCGAGCGCGTAACCGCTTAAAAGAACACCCTCGCCAGGATTCCAGCTATGGATATGAACGAAATCAAAGAGATCTTCTTCCAGGAATGTGAAGAACAGCTCGCAGAACTGGAATCCGGTCTCCTCCGTTTGAATGACGGAGATCGCGATCCGGAAACGGTCAATGCGGTCTTCCGGGCCGTTCACTCCATCAAGGGCGGTGCCGGCGCCTTTGGCCTGGATGATCTGGTCTCGTTCGCCCACGTGTTCGAGACGACGCTGGACTGCGTCCGTTCCAACAAGCTGGAGCCCACGCAGGAGGTCCTGAAGGTCATGCTCAAGTCGGCCGACGTCCTGGCCGACCTGACCAACTGTGCCCGCGACGGCGGCAGCGTCGACGAAGCGCGGTCCAAGCAGCTGATCCGCGAGCTCGAAGCACTGGCGCATGGAACGCCGCTCCCGGGCGCTTCCGAGGCGCCGGCAGCCAAGCCCGCACCTGCCAAGGCTGCGCCCGCCAAGCCGGCCGCACCGGCACCCGTGGCTGCGGCGCCCAACGACCAGGGCTTTGTTCCCGTTGCCTTTTCGTTCGATGATTTCGGCGACGAGGCCGAGGCCGAGCCGGCACCGATGCCGACCTTCGAAATCTCCTTCAAGCCGAATGCCGACCTCTACCGCAAGGGCAACGAGGCGACGCTGCTCCTGCGCGACCTCTCGCGCCTCGGCGAGATGAGCATCCTGTGCGACATGGACAGCCTGCCGCCGCTGGAGGCGATGAACCCGGAAGATGCCTATTTCTTCTGGAAGATCTCGCTGCGCACCGACAAGGGCGAAGACGCGATCCGCAGCGTGTTCGAATTCGCCGAATGGGACTGCGAACTTGAGGTTGCCGAGCTTGCCGAAGGCGAACAGTCTGTTGCGGTCGATGGCGAAGCGCCGATGCAGGCCGTCCCCTTCGATCTTTCCATCCTGGACGACGAGCAGGAACATCCCCTCGGCGTGGTCGAGGAGGAGGAGCAGATTGCCGCCGGCGAACGCGAGGCCGCGGCCAACGCTCTGGAAACGGCCAGCAACGTTCTCAATCTCGCCAGCGCCGCCGCGAAGGCCGCAGAAGCAAAGCAGGCGCCGGCCAGCGCCGCAAATGCCGCCAGCGCCCAGCAGGCCGCCGCAGCGGGCCAGACGATCCGTGTCGATCTCGACCGCGTCGACCGCCTGATCAACCTCGTCGGCGAGCTTGTCATCAACCAGGCGATGCTGTCGCAGAGCGTCATCGAAAACGACACCAACGGCACGTCGTCGATCAACATGGGCCTCGAGGAGCTGCAGCAGCTCACCCGCGAGATCCAGGACTCGGTCATGGCCATCCGCGCGCAGCCGGTGAAGCCGGTCTTCCAGCGCATGGCCCGCACGGTCCGGGAAATCGCCGACATCACCGGCAAGTCGGTCCGCCTCATCACCGAGGGCGAAAACACCGAAGTCGACAAGACCGTCATCGACAAGCTCGCCGAGCCGCTGACGCACATGATCCGCAACGCGGTCGATCACGGCCTGGAAATGCCCGAGAAGCGCGTCGCTCTCGGCAAGAACCCCGAGGGAACGGTCCGTCTGACCGCCAAGCATCGCTCGGGACGCATCATCATCGAGCTTGCCGACGACGGCGCGGGCATCAACCGCGAACGCGTTCGCCAGAAGGCCATCGACAACGATCTGATCGCGGCCGATGCCAACCTGTCGGACGAGGAAATCGACAACCTGATCTTCCATGCCGGTTTCTCAACGGCCGAGAAGGTCTCCGACCTTTCCGGCCGCGGCGTGGGCATGGACGTGGTCAAGCGGTCCATCCAGGCGCTCGGCGGCCGCATCAACATCTCGTCCAAGCCTGGCCAGGGATCCGTCTTCACGATGAGCCTGCCGCTGACGCTCGCCGTCCTGGACGGCATGGTGGTCACGGTGGCGAGCCAGACGCTGGTGGTGCCGCTGACCGCGATTGTCGAGACGCTGCAGCCGGATGCCGCCTCCATCCATTCCTTCGGCGCGACGCAGCGCCTGATCTCGATCCGCAACTCCTTCTGCCCGCTGGTCGATGTCGGCCGGATCCTGAATTTCCGGGCAACCCAGGCCAATCCCGTCGAAGGTGTGGCCCTGCTCGTCGAGTCGGAAGGCGGCGGTCAGCGCGCTCTCATGGTCGATGCGATCCAGGGGCAGCGACAGGTGGTCATCAAGAGCCTCGAGGCCAACTACACCCACGTGCCGGGCATCGCCGCGGCGACCATTCTCGGTGACGGGCGCGTCGCGCTCATCCTGGATGTCGACGCCGTCGTCGCGGCCTCCCGTGGTCAGCCCTTGAAGCTCGAATCCGCTCTGGCCGCTGTGGGATAAGCCATGACGACGCTCGTAGCCACCATGACCGGCAGTGCCCGCGAACTGATCGCCTTCAGGATCGGTGACCAGGAGTTCTGCGTTGACATCATGTCGGTGCGCGAGATCCGCGGCTGGACGCCTGCAACGCCCATGCCGCATACGCCGCGCTACATGCTCGGCGTCATCAACCTGCGGGGCGCCGTGCTGCCGATCATCGATCTGGCAGCGCGCCTCGGAATGAAGCCGGCCGAACCAACCGTTCGGCATGTCATCATCGTCGCACAGTCCGGACAGACGATCGTCGGACTGCTGGTCGAGGCGGTGTCCGACATTCTGAGCGTGACGAACGACAACATACAACCGACGCCCGATGTCAGTTCCGACTTCGAGCGAACCTTTGCCCGCGGTGTCCTTGCCATCGAGAAGCGCATGATCTGCCTGATCGAACTGGACGCCGTCTTTCCTCATACCGAAAGCGAAGCCGCATGAGCAGAATGGCCGCATTCGACACGAAAGCGTCGCCCGACGAGTGCTTGGCCAGCGGCGAATACCCGCTGACGCGCCGCGATCTTTCCGAGATCGCAGCGATGATCTACGCCGATGCCGGCATCTACCTGAACGAGTCCAAGGCCTCGCTCGTCTATTCGCGCCTGTCGAAACACATCCGCAATCTTGGCCTCGGGGGCTTCCGCGAGTACTGCAATCTCGTGTCGTCCCCGGCCGGTGCCGCCGAGCGCCGGGACATGCTGTCGCATCTCACCACCAATTTCACGCGCTTCTTCCGCGAGAACCACCATTTCGAGCACTTGCGCGATGCCGTGCTGCCGGGCCTGATCGCGCGTGCCAAGGCCGGCGGCCGCGTCCGCATCTGGTCGGCTGCCTGCTCCGACGGGCAGGAACCCTATTCGATCGCGCTGACCATCCTGTCGGTCCTGCCCAATGCGGCGGATTTCGACATCCGCATTCTCGCCACCGATATCGACCCGAAGATCCTCGCGATTGCCCGCGCCGGTGCCTATGACGTCAATGCGCTGGAAACGGTTACCCCGCAGATGCGCAAGCAGCACTTTCAGCAGACCGCGGTCAATGGTCGCGAGAAGTGGCAGATCGACGACAAGGTCAAACGGCTGATCACCTTCAACGAACTGAACCTGATGGCACAGTGGCCGTTCAAGGGGCCCTTCGACGTGATCTTCTGCCGCAACGTCGTCATCTACTTCGATGAGCCGACCCAGATGAAGATCTGGTCGCGGTTCGCCACCATGCTGGACGGCGGCGGGCACCTCTACATCGGTCATTCCGAGCGCGTTTCCGGCGATGCAAAGGCCGTGTTCGACAACATCGGCATCACCGCCTATCGCTATACCGGCAAGCACGGGGGAGGCCGCTGATGACCGCGCCCGCTCGCGTCCTCGTCGTCGATGACAGTGCCACGATGCGTGGTCTCATCACGGCCATCCTGAATGCCGATCCCGCCGTCAGCGTGGTCGGACAGGCAGCCGATGCGCTGCAGGCACGCCAGGCGATCAAGGACCTCGATCCCGACGTCATCACGCTCGACATCGAAATGCCCAACATGAACGGTCTCGATTTTCTCGAGAAGATCATGCGGCTGCGTCCGATGCCGGTCATCATGGTGTCGACGCTCACGCATCGTGGCGCGGAAGCGTCCGTGGCTGCGCTCGAGATCGGAGCCTTCGACTGCGTCGGCAAACCTCTCCCGGGCGATCCGCACCCCTTCAGCGACCTTGCCGAAAAGGTGAAGGCCGCCGCTCGCTCGCAACGCAAGTTCATCCTCTCCGGCAACAAGGTTGCGGCGCCGAGCGCTGCCAACACCAATGCCACGGCGGTCGACTATCGGGCCGCCCGCCGGATCATCGCCATCGGATCCTCCACCGGGGGGGTGGAGGCCCTGATCAACGTCTTGCAGAAGTTTCCGAAGAATTGTCCGCCGACGGTGATCACGCAACACATGCCGGTCACCTTCACGAAGAGTTTTTCGGAACGGCTCAACCGGCTTTGCGCCCCGACGGTCGAAGAGGCCTTCGACGGCGCAAAGCTCGAGATCGGCAAGATCTATCTCGCCCCCGGGGGAGATCGCCACCTCCAGATCGTCAATCCGTCCGCACCCACGTGCCGACTGATCGATCGGGAACCCGTCAACGGACACCGCCCGTCCGTGGACGTTCTGTTTGATTCCGTGGCGGAACTCGCCGGCCGCAACGGCATTGGCATCATCCTGACGGGCATGGGGCGCGATGGCGCCTCCGGCCTTCTCAAGATGCGCAAGGCCGGGGCCCGGACGTTCGGCCAGAATGAAAAGACCTGCGTGGTCTATGGAATGCCGAGGGTGGCCTACGAAATAGGCGCCGTCGAAATGCAACTGCCCCTCAACTCCATCGGGGAAGAAGTTCTGAAATGCGCCGCGACCCGAAGGGAAGGAACTGAATAATGTCTATCGCCGAAAAAATCAAAGTGCTGATCGTCGACGATCAGGTAACCAGCCGGCTTCTGCTGGGCGAAGCTCTGCAACAGCTGGGCTTCAAGCAGATCACCGTTGCCGCCGATGGCGAGCAGGGGGCCAAGATCATGGCGCAGCAGCCGCACCACCTCGTCATCTCCGACTTCAACATGCCGAAGATGGACGGTCTCGGCTTGCTGCAGGCTGTTCGCACCAACCCTGCAACCAAGAAGGCCGCCTTCATCATGTTGACGGCCCAGGGCGACCGGGCACTGGTCACCAAGGCGGCAGCGCTCGGCGCCAACAACGTCCTGGCAAAGCCCTTCACCATCGAGAAGATGCGGGCGGCGATCGAAGCCGTGTTCGGAGCGCTCAAATGACCCTAGACGCTGCGGTTAAGCGTGTGCATGTCATCCAGGGCGAGTATAAGGTCGTAACGGATCCGGATGTGGTTCTCTCGACCATTCTCGGCTCCTGCGTTGCTGCCTGCATGCGCGATCCCGTGGCAGGCGTGGGCGGCATCAACCATTTCCTGCTGCCCGGTTCCGCCGAGGCGATGTCATCGGGAGGAGACGCCACGCGATATGGCGTTCATCTCATGGAATTGCTGATCAACGGACTTCTCAAGAAAGGCGCGCGGCGCGACCGGCTTGAGGCCAAGATCTTCGGCGGCGCCAAGACCATTGCGCGCTTTTCCAATGTCGGTGAGCAGAACGCCCTGTTCGCCCGCCGGTTTCTCCAGGACGAAGGCATTCCCATCGTCGGCGAGAGCACCGGCGGCGAGCACGGGCGCAAGCTGGAATACTGGCCGGTGACCGGCCGGGCACGTCAATACGCCCTGACCGGCGTCGAGACGCAGAAGACGGTCGCCCAGGAGCAGCGCCCAGTCCCGGCTCCCAAGCCCGCAGACAATTCGATCGAATTCTTTTAATCAGCAACCGCGCCGTCCGGCACGCGGTCAGGGGACATCATATGCAGAGCGAGCGAAAAGAGATCCCCGGGGATATGGACGAGGCCCTTCCCGACGTCATGATGCGTGTCGTTTCGGAACTCCACGACGTCGCCTACCTCATCGAGCGGATCGAGCCGATGCTGGGCGAGATGGCCGGCGACCCGCAGGCCAATGCTGGGCATCGCATCCAGGTTCTGCAGGGCATCGATCTGGCCGTCCAGAAGACGCGTGGGCTTGCCGAGTTCATCGACACGATCACGGCGGCGCTGCCGGAATCCTGGCTGGTCGACATCTCCACGGCGCTGAACCTCGTGAAGCTGGCCGACATGCAGAAGTCGCTTGCCAACGGCCTGCGCCACGGTCATTCGCAGCCTCTGACGGAGGCCGCCGGCGACTTCGAGGCGTTCTAGCCCGATCCGGACCCTGCCAGAAACAACCTTGAAAAGCGCACCTCCGGTTCGGCCGCGGGTGCGCTTTCTGCGTTTTGCGACAGGGTGCGAGGCCGGACCCGACAGGCAAGCGACAAGTTCGCGCAAGCTTCGCGTCCTATTCTCCAAACGGGTCAGATGGATCTGTGCCTGCACGTGCGAAGGTTTTCGCCGGATGCGGCCCCGATCGGACCCTGATGTTGGGACTGCGCAATGAAGCTTCGTCCATGCAATCTCGCATGGTGAAGTGCGCTACTGGGTGCGAAACAGAATGAATCTGTTAGATCAACTTTCGTCGGTCACGAAAAATTTGACGAGCCTGGGGCAGGGCAAGCTCATCGCCATGGCGGCGGCGGCTCTGGTCACCATCGGGCTCGTTCTGGCAGCCGGGTTCTATGTCAACAAGCCCGCCTACGAGACGCTCTATGTCAATCTGGAGTCGGGCGACCTCAATCAGGTCACGATGGCCTTGGCCGAAGGCGGCATCGCCTTCGAGGTCGGCACCGACGGCAAGAGTGTCCAGGTGCCGGTCGGCAACACGGGCAAGGCACGCCTGTTCCTGGCCGAGCGCGGCCTGCCCAACAGCGCAAACGCCGGCTATGAACTCTTCGACAATGTTGGCTCGCTCGGCCTGACCTCCTTCATGCAGGAAGTCACCCGCGTCCGCGCTCTCGAAGGCGAAATTGCCCGCACCATCCAGCAGATCTCCGGCATCACCTCCGCCCGCGTCCATATCGTCATGGCCGACCGCGGAAGCTTCCGCAAGACGGAGCAGAAGCCGACCGCGTCCGTCATGATCCGGGCCAATTCGACCATCGGTCGCAGTGCGGCAGCCTCGATCCGCCATCTCGTCGGCTCGTCGGTTCCCGGCCTCTCCATCGACGACGTGACCATTCTCGACAGCGCCGGCCAGCTTCTGGCCTCGGGCGACGATCCCCAGAACGGGGCGATGAGCCAGTCGCTCTCCATCGTCCAGTCCGTTCAGGGCGAGATCGAAAAGAACATCGACAAGGCCCTTTCGCCCTTCCTCGGCGTCGACAACTTCCGCTCCAGCGTGACCGCGCAGCTCAATACCGACACGCAGCAGGTCCAGGAAACCACCTATGATCCGGAATCGCGCGTCGAACGCTCGACGCGGATCACGAAGGAACAGCAGAAGTCCAGTCAGCAACAGGCCGACAACGCCACCACGGTTCAGCAGAACGTGCCGCAGGCCGCCCCCAAGAGCGGTGGCGCAGGTCCGCAGTCGAACGACCAGGCCGAAAAGAAGGAAGAGCAGACCAACTACGAGATCAACTCGAAGACCATCGCGACCACCAAGAACAGCTACAAGGTTGAAAAGCTCTCCGTCGCCGTCGTCGTCAATCGCGGCCGCGTCGCTGCCATGATCGGCGAGGGTGCCGACCAGGCCAAGATCGATACCTACCTGGCCGAGATGCAGAAGATCGTCGCCTCCGCCGTCGGCATCGACGCCGCCCGGGGAGACGTGGTGACGCTCACCGCCATGGATTTCGTCAACAACGAACTGCTCGACACGCCGGTCGAAGGCCCCGGCATTCTGGAAACGTTGACGCGCAATCTCGGCGGCATCATCAACGCTCTTGCCTTCATCACGGTCGCCATCCTCGTGGTCTGGATGGGCCTCCGTCCGCTGGCCCGCTCCATGGGCTTCGGCGGCCCGGGCACTCTGACGGAAACCGAGGCTGTTGGCCTCGAACTCCCGGACTTCTCGCCGGCACCGGCAGGCGCCGCAGGCGGAGCCCTCATGGAAGGCTTCGGGTCCGATTTCGGCTTCGACAGCACGGACGATCTGCTAAGCCTCGGCGAAGACGGCGGCGATTTCAACCGCCGCGTCAAGGAAGGTCCCGAGCGGCGCCTGGCCCGCATGGTCGAGATCAACGAGGAACGCGCGGCCAAGATTCTGCGCAAATGGGTCGCAGAAAAAGCCGCCTGACCCTGAAAGACCCCGATGCAAAAAAAATCCGCCTTCCGGGCGGATTTTTTTGTTCAGGCCTCGCGGCGTGGTGTTCAAGAAATGACGGCCGCCGCAGGGCAATTCCGGAGGCTCGGACAGGTCATGGATCGCGCCGATCGGAGTCTTTGTGTCAATTGCAACAGTCCGCTCCGTATCCGCGGAGTCGACGCGGCGCGCGGGCGATTCCTCTATTTAACCATTTGGTCACTTTTTTATGTGGAAAGGTCGCTTTGCTTGCTTGCAGAAGCGGCTCGACTCCGGGTGCCCGAAAAATGATTGTGTCATCTTAAGAAAATATCTTTATAAAACTGGTATAGTTCTTCTCTTATTCGTCAATCTGCTTCCCGCTCCGCTCTATTGTGCTCAAAAGGTTTTTGATGCAATTGCGCAACATGGACTTCGCAAATACAAATCCGATTCGACACATGACTCGAATGAACAGCGGTTTTCGCCGACTTGCGCGGCAAAAAAACGCGATTTGTCGCGATTCTCGGGGCCGAGCGCTGCATGTGCGTTAGAAAAATCCCTGCTTTTCCAAGCACCTGATAAAAGCGTTCCTGTTTGTTCACGGTCGATGACGAATCTGTAATGCACTGCTTGCGAATCACTTCAGGTTATTAACAAAAAGTAAATCCCGATAAGCCAGCAGTAGTTTTTTGAGTTCGGGCCTGTATAGTTTTGATAGTGATTCGCATGGTGATGTGTGCTCGTCGGGGAAAGCGGATCCCCGGCCGCGTTTGCTGCCTTCGGCAGTGCGCGTGCACAGGTCGCATGACGGATCCGTCACGGGGAAAATGTCATGGAAGCTCTTCATACGGAGATTGCGGGTCGACCTCTACCGGTCGCCTCGATGCGCACAGCGATGCCCGCTCCGGGCCAGGCGGTGCACGCAGCCCAATCGGCGCACGCGGGCCAGTCGGCGCATGCGGGCCAGCCGGTGCACACGGGTACGGCCAGTCATCCCGCTGCAAAGCGCCAGCTGCTGGAGAAGCTCGGCGATTACGCTGCGCGGGGCCAGCTCAACAAGGCGTTGGCAGCACTGACGGACTATGTGGGCGCCAGCCACTATCTCCTGGCGCGCTACGACCTGTCGCAGGACAGCGGCCTCGATTTCGTCATGGTTTCGGACTGGCCCTTCGACGTGGTCAGACGGCTGGGCCAGGTCATGCAGGGCCTCCACGCAAAGACCAACGAGCAGGAGAAGTGCCTCTCGCTGCTGCATCCGGTCTTCATGCATCTTCCCGAGGAGGTCGTTCTCAGCCGCGGTATCAGCCGCGAGTATTGCGCGATCACCTTTTCCATCGGCCGGCTGCGGCTGTCTTTGATGCTGCTGTTCCCGCAGGACCTCATCCTGTCGCGCGAGGGCCTGCGCGACATCGGCCTGCTGACGGGCTATTTCGCCAGCCTGGCGCAGGACGTCTCGCTGCGCTCCGAGCGCGGCTTCGACCTGACCGAGCGCGAGCTCGAGTGCCTTTCCTGGATCGCGGAAGGCAAGACCAGCGAGGAGATCGCCCTCATTCTCGGCATCTCGCGCAATACCATCAACAACTACATCACCAGTGTCATGCGTAAGACGGCGACCAAGACGCGCTCGGAAGCGATTGCCTGCGCGGTTCGAAACAACCTGGTATAGGAACGCGGATGGTCATCTATATTCCGGGAGGGCGAAGCGGCGACGAAAGCCGCAATGGCCGCCAGACACGGGCCTCGCGCACGGCCACGCTCGTTGCCCGCCTGCAGGTGATGCAGAAGGACATCGAGGCGCGCAACTTCGCCGTCTTCCGGATGAACGGAAACGGTCTTCCTGCCTCCCGCAAGCTGACCTGTGTCCTGGACAACTGGGGAACCGCAGCGGAGGAGATGACGCAGGACGTCGTCTCGACCTATGGCGACGAGATGAAGCAGCATCTCGACACCTCGCTTCTGCCGCTCCTCTGGAACGGTGCGGACAACCGCCAGACCGCAGAGACCATCGATTTCGATCGCTTCGTCCTCCGGATGAAGCCGCGAACGCTCTCCTATGCCGGGATTGCATTTCCGGTCCGCCTCGGTGCGCAGGGAAACGGCTATGTCGCCTTCATGGCGCCGTCGCTCGATCTGACGAGCGAGATCATCCTCGATCTGCATGGCCGGAGCTGTCACCTGATGACGGATCTCTTCGCGGCCGACGAGCGCCGCCTGCAGCCGGCCGAAGCGCTCAGCGAGCGCGAGATCGGTTGCCTGCAGATGGCGGGCGATGGTTACATCAGCGAAGAGATTGCCGAGAAGATGGGCCTCTCGGTGCATACCGTGAACGCCTACCTGGGAGCGGCCACCGCCAAGCTCGACTCGGTCAACCGCATCCAGGCGATCGCCAAGGCGATCCGCCTTGGCTATATCAGCTGACGTGTTTCGTCAGCTGGCGAGCGCCGTCGGGTAGGTTTTCATGAATTTGGCCGCGTTCAGGCTGCGGGCGAGAAAGGCCGTGTTCTCGTCCGGATCGACCGACGGCTTGTTGAACGCGATATGGTTGATTTCGATGGCGGCGGAGTCGTCCCGGAGTGCCAGCTGCGCGTAGACGGTGACGCCGTCCGGCTTCAGCTCGAGATCGAGCACGATCTCGGGATTGCGATTCCAGTCGAGCATGTAGTTGCCGCCGATGCCGAAATTGACCGTCCCTGGAACGAAATAGAGCTCGGCCGCCGACGCCACCAGGTCGGACAGGCTGCCATGCGACTCATAGCGCAGAAGCGCAATGAAGTCGGCAGCATCGATGAGACGGAGTTCGGTTGCCACTGGACGGATGGCATCCGCAACGATCTTTTCGCGCTGTTCGGAATATTCGCATTTTTTCATCGCAATCAGTTCATCCGTGTCGGGTTCGATTTCGTTGCGTAGACCCGGTGGATGAGTTCGGCGACCGCCTTGTAAAACACCGGTGGAATGACACTATCCACCGAGACTTGCGCAAACATTGAGCGTGCGAGCGGCGGATCCTCGAACACCGGAATGTTGTTTTCCTCCGCAAGGGCGCGAATGCGCAGCGCGACGAGGTCCTGCCCCTTGGCCACCACAACAGGGGCGTCGCCCTCTTCCCGCACATAGCGCAGCGCCACGGCAAAGTGGGTCGGGTTCGCAATGACCAGGGTCGCGCGCGGAACGGAGGAAATCATCCGGCGCCGCGCACGGTCGCGGGCGATGGAGCGCAGACGCGCCTTGACGATGGGGTCGCCCTGCGTCTGCTTCATTTCCTCCTTCACCTCCTGCTTCGTCATGCGCAGCTCCGAGTACCAATGGTGCCGCGTCCAGAAGAAGTCGGCGATCGCGATGATGGCCGTGGAGAACAGGACGACATTCATGATCTTGTTGAAGTCGCGCCCCATGATCTCGAAGATCGTGAACGGGTCGGAGAACATGGCGTCGAGCGTCGCGTAGAAATCCCGCGACAGCGTCAGCGCCACGATGCCGGAGATGACGGCGATCTTGAAGAACGACTTGGCGAACTCGACAAGGCCCGGGACGCTGTAGATCCGCGACACGCCGGCCATCGGCGAAATGCGGTTGAGCTTCGGCGCAATCCGGTCGAGCACGGGACTCGGGAGGTTCTGAAGGATCGACGAACCCACGCCGAACGCGATCATCAACACGAAGATCGGGACGACGAGGGCGCCCGAGGCCCACAGGAGCTTGGAGATGAGGGCCGACGCATCGCTGGACGTCGCCAGCCGCCAGGCGTCCGGCTGCTCGAACACGTCCTTGAGCGCTTCCGCCAGACTGCGGAATCCGTCCGGCAGGAAGAAGACCACGTAGATATAGATGGCAAGCGTGGAGGCGAACATCGTGACCTCGCGAGAGAAGGGCACGTTTCCCTTTTCCAAGGCGTCGCTGATCTTTTTCTCGGACGGCGATTCGGTTTTGCTGTCTTTATCCTGATCGTCCGACATGGAAACGGCCCTTCACGACGTCGCGCTTCATGGGCCGGATCATCCCGTGCCGAGGGGCGCTGCTGGGCTGTTGTGGGCCGACGGGCCGCATCTGGCAAGCCTCCACCGGGACGCAACCCACACCCCGGCGTCTGGAGGGTCAGTCCTGATCGACGCGAAAAGCCCGCCCGCACTCCTGGGGTGCGGACGGGCTGACGATGTGTCGCCGAAAGGCGAATGTCTCAGGCGGCGACCGATTCCTTCGGCTTCAGCTCGATCTGGCCGCTGGCCGACAGCCGGATGGCTTCCTGCGTCACGGAGCGGCGGGCGACCGCGATGTCGCGGGGATTGATGCCGGCGTCGCCGGATCCCAGATCCGACTCGATCATGCGGCGCTGGCGGGCGCCGATCGAAGCGAGAACGCATTCGCGCAGTTCCATGCTCGACCCCCGCAGCGCCATCGTGATGATGTCGCCGGATATGTCGTTGAAGAGCGCGACGCGGCTTCTCTGCGGCATGAGCAGGATGTCGTCGAACAGGAAGATTTTCGGCCGGACTTTCTTGACCGATTCGGTGCTGATGGATTCGAGCGAGGCGAGCAGCGTATCGACGTCGTTCTTTTCCATCTCGTTCATGACTTCGGCAACCTTGACCGAACCGGCGGAATTGCGATCCGCATCCATCTCGCGCAGGAGTTCCACCACCCGCGTCTCGATGATCGCGGCAGCCTTCGGCGCCACGTTCTTCATGTTGACGGTGCGGTTGATGATGTCGGCGCGGCCGCTTTCCGGCAGCTGCAGAAGAACCTTGGCGCCAAAGGTCGATGGCATCATGGACAGGATGTAGGCGATGGTCTGGGGGTGTTCGCGCGACAGGTGCTGCGAGACGAAGGTGGGATCGGCATCCTGCAGCCTGTCCCAGATGCTGGTCTCGTAGGACTGGAACGCCGTGCGCCGACCGAGCAGGCCGTCGACCTCGTCGGGCGTGAGGCCCTCTTCGAGGATGGCCTCGATGGCCTTGGCATTGTCCATCAGGCCTGCACCTTCGGTAAACAGGTCTTCGAACTCGTTGACGAGAATTTCCAGCTCGTGCGGCGGGATGGATCGCAGCGTCTGCGCAGAGGCGATGATGCCCTGGAGCTCGCTCTGCGTGAAGAACTTCAACAGCTTCCCGGCAATCGGCTTGCCCATGCTGAGGAGCACGGCGGCGGCCTTGTCCATCTGGGTCAGGGGGCGCGTGAGCGCCGATGCTTCGAAATCATCGTAATCCATCATGGATCCTTCCTAGACGGCGTCGCGCTCGGCCACGACGTCGAAACAGTCTTACTCTGCCGGCATGGTCCTCTCGGGCCGTGATGGTCCGAAGATAGCCGCTGCACTTTCAGGATCTGAAAGCCGGCCGTCATGGCCGCCTTTCACCAGTTTCCCAAGGCCCTCAGGCCTTCTTGGCGCTGTTCACCTCGATCAGGCGGACGCCGAACCGGGTGTCGTCTTCTTCTAGGACCGTAATCTCGCCGCGGCCGATCACCCGGCCGTTGACCATGATTTCCACCGGCTCGCCGATCTTGCGGTCGAGCGCGATTGTCGCGCCTTCCGTCAGACCCATGAGGCCGGAGACCTGCATGCGGCTCGAGCCGAGCACGATCTGAACATCGATCGGAATATCCATGATCAGGTCGAGATTGCCATGCATGGTCGCACCGGCGGTGGCCGACGGCGTCGCAAAGCTGTCCTCGAAAGCATCGCCGCCACCAAAACCCGTATCGGCAAAGGCCGCAGGTTCGGAGAAGGTGCCGGCAAAAGGATTCTCGTCTTCGGAGACGGCGCCGAAGTCGCTCATGAAGTCGGGCTCGGCCGCCGGGGCCGCGCCGAAGTCCATGTCGAAGCCGGTTTCCGGAAGTCCGCCCTCGGCATCCGTTTTCAGAACGCCGCGCAGGTCATCGATCGCCTGGTCGAGCTCTGCATCGCCCGCTCCCGCGCTCATGTCTTCTGTAATGGGTGCTTTTCTGGGTGCCATGTCGAGAGTATTCCAGTTGAAACTTGCCCCAAGCCTGTCGCGGGCAGGGGGAGCGGCGGATTAGCGCGTGAGATGCTGAAGCAGCTCGTCTTCGGACCCGTAGGTGTCCTTGACCCGCACGGTATAGCGTGCGCCGGAGCGCCCGAATTCGCAGACATAGAGGTCCCGGCCATTCGCCTTCACGTCGACCCGCACGTCCTTGGGGTCGTGGAAGGGAATGACGTCGCCGGGCTTCAGCTGGGTGATCGCGGCAAGCGTCAGGTCTTCGAGCCGGATATGGGCCTGCAGTTCGACCATCGAGCGGCGGACCTGCTGCTCGACCTGTTCCGCCCAGGCCGACTTCTGGCGCCGCGGCTGGCCGATGCCCTTGGGAAACACGATCGTCGTCTTCAGGAGCGTCTGCTGCGGCACGAGGATCGAGAAGGTGGACAGCACGGGTCCGACGCCCAGCGAGATGTTGACGCAGGCCGCGTAGACATCCTCCGCCTCCTTGTCGGCTGCGGGGCGCGCTTCGGCATTGTAGGCCTTGCCGACGTTCGGCTCGAAGCCGCCGGTCGCGTTGACCGCAGATTTCAGGACGCCCGCCACCTTTTCGAACACGATGGCCGCGACGTCCAGCTCGATGCCCGAGAGATTGCGCGGCTGCGGCTCCTCGATCGATTCGGCCGGGGATCCGAGCAGCATTTCCATCATGGCGATGATCGCCGGGCTGTCGCAGCTGATCGTGAAATCGCTGCACCAGTTGCGCAGGAGACAATCCGACAGGGCGACGCCGTCGCCAAGCTTTCGGATCAGGTCGCTCTTCAGGCCCGTGTCGAAGCCGGCATAGCCGATCGTCAGGTCGAGGCCCGTTTCGCTTTGCAGCAGGTCCGGCAGGAACTCGCTGAACACCTGGCCGAGATCGGCGCAGATCTTGCCGATCGTCTTGTCGTCGCCGAGCGCGCCCGTCATGCGCGCCAGCAATCTGCGATCGAAGGAGTAGATGTTGTCGCTGGTCATGGATCAGGCCGCCTTGCTTTCGCCGCCGCCGCCCGGGTTCATCATTTCCTGCTCCACGGCGTCGATCGACGGCCGCTCGTAGGACGAGATCGTCTTGCGGCCGTATTCGAGCGCCACCTGCGGCACGGAGCCGTTCATGTAGGCGAGCAGCGTCTGCTTGACGATGATGTAGAGGCGGTTCTGTTTCTCGCGCACATGCTTCACGTTGGCGATCAGCGGGCTGACGATGCAGTAGGACAGGAAGATGCCGAGCATGGTGCCGACGAGCGCGGCCGCGATCTTGCCGCCGAGAACTTCCGGGCTTTCGGTAATCGCGCCCATGGCCTTGATAACCCCGAGAACGGCGGCGACGATCCCGATGGCGGGGAAGGCGTCGCCCATCGTTGCCAGCGAGTTGTACGAGTGCATCTTGTCGTGGGTGATCGTGTTGATTTCCTCGTCCATCAGCGCTTCGATCTCATGGCTGCGGGCATTGCCGATGATGATGAGGCGGACATAGTCGCAGATGAAGGCCGTCAGGTCCTTGTTCTTCAGAACGGTCGGGGCCTGCTGGAAGATCGCGGACTCGTCGGGATTGTCGATATGGCTCTCGATCTCGTTGCGCGACTTGGTGCGCAGGTCCCGCATCAGGCTGTAGAGAACGCCGAGCGTATCGAGATATTCCCGCTGCTTGGGCACCTTGTGCTTGAAAGCCTCGACAAGCGCCTTTCCGGCATCCTTCACGGTCTTCATGGAATTGCCCATGATGAAGCCGCCGATACCCGCGCCGCCGATGATGACGAGCTCGAAGGGCTGGTTCAGGACGGCCATGTGCCCGCCCATCGCAATGAAGCCGCCGAGAATACAGCCCATTGTCATGACGAGCCCGATGATGATGTTCATGTCTCTACCTGCCGCAGTGATGGATTTGTGGTCTCCATCCCTAGGGTTCGTTGCTTGCGTGAGGCTGGCTGCAACCCCGGCGAAAGCGGTGCCGGCCGGTGCAAGTCGCCCCAACAGGTTCGCGCAAGGCGTAAGGTTCAGCTTGTGTAGCGAACAGGAGCCCGGCCCTCAGCCTCGGGGCTTCGCCATCGAGGACACGCCTTGACCACCACCTTCACCAGCTACCGGCAGATCAGCGCCGACCTTACGACGTCGCTGAAGCGCGTCACGGAAAAGCCCGACGTGGCGCGGGAAACCGAGTATTATCTGGCCCACATCGGCAATGTGAAGACCATCGACGATCTCTTCGCCGACACCCGTCTCTACGACTATGCCATGAAGGCCCACGGCCTCGAGGACATGGGCTACGCCAAGGCCTTCATGCGCAAGGTTCTGACCGAAGGCGTCGCCAGCGACGATGCCTTCGCCAACAAGCTGTCCGACAGCCGCTACATCGATCTCGTCAAGTCGCTGAACTTCGCCGCGGACGGCCCTGCCGCCACCGCCTCCGACAAGGCCCGCAAGGGCGTGACGGACAAATACGCGCGCCAGACGCTGGAACAGGACGCAGGCGAGGACAATGCTGGCGTTCGCCTGGCCCTCTATTTCGAACGCATGGCGCCCGGCGTCACCAATGCCTACGGCCTTCTGGCCGACGAAGCCCTGGCGCAGGTCGTCCGCACGATCATGCAGGTCCCCGAGGCTTTCGCTGCGGCCGACATCGACAAGCAGGCCGACGCCGTATCCAAGGCGATCGACCTCAAGGATCTCAAGGATCCGCAGAAGATGTCCAAGCTGATGGAGCGCTTCACGGCGCTCTGGGAGCTGGACAATGCCACGAGCTCCTACGACCCCCTCGCGCTCTTCGGCAAGCAGAGCGGCTTCGGGATATCGTCCGACCTGCTCCTGTCCATCAACACCCTGAAGCTCGGAGGTCGATGAGCATGCAGACCGGTCTGTACGTCGGCGTTTCCTCGCAGATCGCGCTCGAAAAGCGCATGAACACGCTGGCCGACAACGTCGCCAACTCTACGACCGTCGGCTTCCGCGCAACGGAAGTGAAGTTCAACACGGTGCTCGGCGATACCAAGCCGAACAAGGTGGCCTTCGTCGGCGAGGGTGCGGAGTTCCTGAACACCAAGACGGGTGGTCTGTCGCATACGGGCAATTCGCTTGATGTCGCCGTCAAGGGCGATGCCTGGTTGTCCATCGAGACGCCCGCCGGTCCGGCCCTGACGCGGGATGGCCGCTTTTCGCTGACGGAAACCGGAGACCTCGTCACTTTGCGGGGCTATCCGGTGCTGGATGCGGGCGGGGCACCCATTCAGCTGAACGCCAATGCCGGAGAGCTGGTCATCGGCAAGGACGGCGCCATTCGCCAGAACGGGACGCAGGTGGCCGCGCTCGGTCTCTATGAAGCCAATTTTGCCAGAGGTTTCAACCGTTACGACAATTCCGCCATTCTTCCGAATGCGGCGCCGGATCCGATCGTCGACCGCATGGACGTCGGTGTGATGCAGGGCTATGTCGAGGAATCCAACGTCAATCCCGTTCAGGAAATGTCGCAGCTGATCACCGTCTCGCGCGCTTTCGAGAGCATCGCTTCGTTGCTGCGCGACAGCGAGACCTCTTTGGATGAGGCGATCAAGACGCTCGGTGGCAGCAAGTGACGGTCATCAACGATCAGCCGCTGGACGTCCGGCAGGCCTCGACGGCGCTGTCGGCGCTGGCCGGTCTCGTCGATCGCTATTCCCGGCCCGAACATGCCGTCGCGCCCGGCGGTCACGTCCAGACCATCTCGCCCGGACACTACACGGTCAGCGGTCTGTCCCGGCATGTTCGTCTCGGCGAGTTCGTCGCCCACAAGAGCGCGACCGGCGTCCATCTCGGCGAGGTCGTCAAGGTGGAGCCGGACACCGTCGTCGTCTGCCCGATCGAGCCGGGCGAGCCGATCGGCATCCATGACACGGTTATCCGCAAGGGCGCCTTCCGCGTCGCTCCCACCGCCAGCTGGTGCGGTCGCACCATCAATTCGCTTGGAGAGCCGATCGACGGACGCGGCCCGATGATGCAGGGCGATGTCCGCCGCGCGATTTCCACCTCCGCCCCGCCCTCTATGACGCGACAGCGCGTCGAACGCGGTTTCCGCACCGGCGTCCGCGCCGTCGATATCTTCTCGCCGCTCTGCCTTGGCCAGCGTCTGGGCGTCTTCGCCGGTTCCGGCGTGGGCAAGTCGACGCTCCTGTCGATGCTGGCGCGCGCGGATGCCTTCGACCGGGTGGTGATCGCGCTCGTGGGCGAACGCGGTCGCGAAGTGCGTGAATTCATCGAGGACACGCTCGGCGACAATCTGAAGAAGTCGGTCGCCGTTGTGGCCACCAGCGACGAGAGCCCCATGCTGCGCAAGATGGCGCCGCTGACGGCCATCACGATTGCCGAGCATTTCCGCGATCAGGGCGACAACGTCCTGCTGATCATCGACAGCGTGACGCGATTTGCCCATGCCATCCGCGAAGTTGCCACGGCGTCCGGCGAGCCGCCGATCGCACGCGGCTATCCGGCGTCGGTCTTCACGGAACTGCCGCGCCTGTTGGAACGCGCGGGCCCGGGCCCCGAGGGAACCGGCACGATCACGGCAATCATCTCGATCCTGGTCGATGGCGACAACCATAACGATCCCATCGCGGACTCGACGCGTGGCATTCTCGACGGCCACATCGTCATGGACCGCAGCCTTGCCGAAGAAGGGCGTTATCCGCCGATCAATCCGCTGTCCTCCGTGTCGCGCCTTGCGCGAAAGGCCTGGACGCCGGATCAGGAAATGCTGGTCTCGCGCCTGAAGTCGCTGATCCATCGGTTCGAGGAAACCCGCGACCTCCGCCTGATCGGCGGTTACCGTCCGGGCTCCGATCCGGATCTCGACATGGCCATCAAGCAGGTGCCGGTCATCTACGACATCTTGAAGCAGACACCGGGGGAACGCCCTGCGTTCGACGCCTTTACCGACCTCGCCAATGCGCTGAAGGCCGGAGCGGGTGCGCAGCAGGCGCGGCGGTAAGGACGGGGAGGGGCCGCTATGAACGACATGGACGCAGACGAAATCGTCAAGCAGAAAAAGCAGCGCGATCGCATGCCCGTCATCGACAAGGCGCTGGCCGGCACGGGCATCGCCCTTGCGGGGTTGGCCATGTTCTTCCCGTGGTATGCCTTCCTGCATCAGGAGAAGTTCGCGCTTCCTGCCCTCTGGAACGGTGCAACGCGCGACCTGCCGCAGAAGATCGGAACGCCCGGCATGGCCTCGGCCCCGGAGGCCGCGCCGTCCGAGCCGGCACGGTCGCTGGCGGCTGAAACCCAGGCGGCCGTCGACCAGCTGGTCACGGCGACGGTTCCTGCCCAGCCATCGAGATCGGGCGAGCCCGACGAGCCGATGCTCGATCAACCCTTTCCCGGGTCGAGCACCTTCAAGCTCGTCCACGTGGCCGGCGGTCGTGCCCTGATCGAGGATGTCAGCGGCATGTATGTCGTCCGGGTCGGTTCTCCCCTCCCGGACAACAGCCGCCTCGCCACGCTCGAAGAGCGCGACGGCACCTGGGTGATGATCACGTCCCGAGGAGACGTCTTCAAGGCGGACTGACACGGTCCGCCATTCCTTTCTTTCCGCATGCATGATGCTTGCGCGGGCCTGCCATCTCCAGCGATGGCTGTGGCACCCTTCGCGTTCTCACGACGCCGGTGCGCACACCCCGGAAGCAGGCCCCGAGCCTAGCCCCGAGGTCTCCCCCCCGACCCCCGCCATGACGGCCTGCCCCAGTTTGGTCGAAGGCCGTTTTCGCGCGTTCCACGTGCCGAAAGCCCCTGAAACCGCGCCAGTCCCACGCAAGATTACGCGCCTAGTGTCTCCATCAACAAGCATGGAGTCGCATGATGCAACCTATTCAGCTGTTCGAACTGGCATCGAGGCAAGCACAGTGGCTCGCCGTCCGCCAGAATGTCGTCGCAGGCAACATCGCCAACGCCAATACGCCGCACTACGCATCGAAGGATATCAAGCCGTTCGATAGCGTCATGAAGGAAACCGGTTTCCAGCTGGCGGCCACCAATCCCGCGCATTTCAACAGCGGTCCCCTGAGCGATCAGGTCACCGAGACGTCGCTGATCGCCGATGGCGAGGTCCAGCAGTCCGGTAACAGCGTCGAGATCGAGAAGGAGCTCATGAAGTCCGGCGAGGTGAAGCGGGACTACGAGCTCAACACCGGTCTGGTGAAGTCCTTCCATCGCATGATGCTGATGGTCGTCAGGAAATAATGGTCATGGATCCTCTCGTCTCCGCACTCAAAGTCGCAGCCTCCGGTCTCGAAGCCGAGTCCACGCGCCTGCGCATCGTGTCCGAAAACATCGCCAACGCTCGCTCGACCGGCGATACGGCCGGCGCCGACCCCTATCGCCGCAAGACGGTGAGCTTTGCCGCCGAAGTGGATCGCGTCAGCGGTGCCTCGAGCGTCGAAGTCCAGAAGCTGGGCGTCGACCAGTCCGATTTCAGCGTCGAGTTCGACCCGGGCAATCCGGCCGCCGATGCCAAGGGCATGGTCAAGCTGCCCAATGTCAACGTGCTGATCGAAATGGCCGACATGCGCGAAGCCAACCGTTCCTACGAGGCGAACCTGCAGACAACCAAGCAGGCCCGCGATCTCATTTCCCAGACAATCGACCTCCTGAGGGCATCGCAATAATGATCGACGCAATCAAGACCATCGGTGCAGCACTCTCCACCGCGACCGAAAGCACGACCAGCGCGACGGGCTCCGCGGCCTCCATCGCTTCTCAGGCTCTGGGCGGCGCAGCGCCGGCCGGACAGAGCTTCTCGGACGTCTTCAGCGGCATGGCCTCGGAGATGACCAATTCGCTCCGCTCCGCCGAAACCGCCTCCATCCAGGGCATCAGCGGCAAGGCCAACACCCGCGAAGTCATCGATGCCGTCATGAGCGCCGAACAGTCGCTCCAGACCGCGATCGCCATCCGCGACAAGATCGTCACGGCCTATCTCGAAATTGCCCGTACTCCGATCTGACGCGCGGATCTAAAGGACCAGTACCATGAAGGCTCTCTCCATTGCCGCTACCGGCATGAATGCCCAGCAGTTGAACCTCGAAGTGATCGCGAACAACATCGCGAACATCAACACGACGGGTTACAAGCGGGCCCGCGCCGAGTTTTCCGACCTTCTCTATCAGACGGAGCGTGCGGCCGGCGTGCCCAACCGGGCAAACCAGGCGGTCGTTCCGGAGGGCGCCAATGTCGGCCTCGGCGTCCAGACCTCCGCCGTGCGCAACCTGCACATCCAGGGCAGCCTCGTCTCCACGGGCAACGACCTCGATATGGCGCTGATCGGCCGGGGATGGTTCCAGGTGGAAACGCCGGACGGCCAGACGGCCTATACCCGGGCGGGCGCCTTCAACACCAACGATACGGGCCAGCTCGTCACCATCGACGGCTACACGGTCGTGCCTGGCATCACCATTCCGCAGGGTGCGTCGGAAGTCACGGTCAGCACCTCCGGCCAGGTCATGGCGCGCATCAATGGCAGCTCCATTCCTCAGGCGATCGGGCAGCTGACGATTGCCAACTTCATCAACGAGGCTGGCCTCGCACCGCAGGGCGACAACCTGTTCAAGGAAACGCCGGCATCGGGCGCGCCTGTCGTCGGATCTCCCGCGGATCCGGGCTATGCGCAGATCAAGCAGAAGTATCTCGAGGCGTCGAACGTCGATCCGGTCAAGGAAATCACCGACCTGATCTCGGCGCAGCGCGCCTACGAGATGAACTCCAAGATCATCCAGGCCGCCGACGAGATGGCCTCCACTGTCAGCAAGAACCTGAGATAAGCGGCCAGAGCCCGGAAGACACGGAAGGAGCGGCAGACATGATGTTTCGCCCGAAGGACAGGTTGAAGACGGTGAGGTCGGCGGCGCGCTTCGTGCCGCCCGCGCTTCGCCGCCTGCTGGCCACGATGCTGTGCGCTGCCGCCCTTTCGACGATGACGACCACCGGCGCCAACGGCCAGGCCGGCAGCCTGACCGGTGCCCAGGACGGCGCGCAGCCCGCGTCGAAAACCGCCGTCATTCCCACGGAAACCATCTACCCTGGCCAGACCATCGACGAGGCGCACCTGCAGGTGGTTGCCGTGACCAATCCGGACCTTGCCGGCGACTACGCCTCCGGGCTCGATCAGGTCGTGGGCAAGATCACCAACCGCACGCTTCTCGCCGGTCGCGTCATCTTCGTCGCCGGACTGCGCGAA
Organism: Rhizobium sp. Leaf384; assembly: GCF_001424065.1. Taxonomy (GTDB): domain Bacteria; phylum Pseudomonadota; class Alphaproteobacteria; order Rhizobiales; family Rhizobiaceae; genus Ferranicluibacter. The sequence goes on along the minus strand of NZ_LMQE01000001.1, from coordinate 1,195,921 downwards.
CCCTATGCCGTGGAACGCGGCAAAGCCGTGCGGATCGTCTATTCGAACGGGTCGCTGACGATCTCGGCCGGCGGCTCTCCGCTCGACAACGCCGCTGTCGGCGACCTCATCCGCATTCGCAACACCGATTCCGGCATGATCGTGTCGGGCACCGTCATGGCAGACGGAACAGTTCACGTGGTGGCAAAATGACCGTTTCCTTCGCACGGCGCCTGATTGCAGTGGTTGCGGCGGTTGCTCTCAGCCTGCCGCTCAACCTGACCCTCGGCGTCGATACCGCTTCCGCGGCCGCCCGCATCAAGGACGTGGCCTCGCTGCAGTCGGGTCGCGACAACCAGCTGATCGGCTACGGTCTCGTTGTCGGCCTGCAGGGCACAGGCGACAGCCTGCGATCCTCACCCTTTACCGAGCAGTCGCTGCGCGCCATGCTGCAAAACCTCGGCATCTCCACCCAGGGAGGCGAGTCGCGCTCGAAGAACATCGCGGCGGTGCTCGTCACCGCCAACCTTCCCCCGTTCGCGAGCCCCGGCAGCCGCATCGACGTGACCGTCGGCTCCCTCGGCGACAGCACGTCGCTGCGCGGCGGCACGCTGGTCATGACGTCGCTCTCGGGTGCCGACGGGCAGATCTATGCCGTGGCCCAGGGCTCTGTCGTCGTCACCGGCTTCAGCGCCGAGGGCGACGCAGCCACCTTGCAGCAGGGCATCACCACGGCCGGCCGCGTGCCGAACGGCGCGATCATCGAGCGTGAATTGCCGGCAAAGTTCAAGGATGCGATCAATCTCGTCCTGCAGCTTCGCAATCCCGACTTCTCCACCGCGGTCGGCATGGCCGCGGCGATCAACCGCTATGGGCGCGAGCAGTTCGGCGGTCAGATCGCGGAAGCGCGCGACAGCCAGTCCGTCATCATCGACAAGCCGAAGATGGCCGATCTCGCGCGCCTGATGGCGGATATCGAAAACCTCGTCATCGAAACCGACGTGCCGGCGCGCGTCGTCGTCAACGAGCGCACCGGCACGATCGTCATCGGGCAGGACGTTCAGATCTCGCCGGTCGCGGTCAGCTTCGGCACGTTGACGGTGCAGGTCACTGAATCACCGACGGTCGTCCAGCCCGAACCCTTCTCGCGGGGCCAGACGGCCGTGGAGCCGAACACGCGGATCGACGCGAAGGAAGCCGGCGGCAAGGTCGCCATCCTCAACGGGTCCAATCTGCGGACCCTCGTCTCGGGCCTCAATTCGATCGGCGTAAAGCCGGACGGCATCATTTCCATTCTCCAGGGCATCAAATCGGCCGGTGCCCTCCAGGCGGAGCTCGTTCTGCAATGACCGCGACACACATGCCTTCCACACGCCTGCGCCAGCTGCTGGTGTCAGCCGCAGCATGCCTCGTCCTGACGATTCCGGGCGCCTTTGCCCAGGAGGTCGCATCGCCCGCCGGTGCCGGCACCCCCCAGGGTGGCGAGATCCAGCAGTTCTGCACGAACATCGCCGATGCCGCGCGCGACCAGCGCTATCTTCTGCAGAAGCAGCAGATCGAGCAGCTGCAGGCCGGCGTCGACGAACGCATCGCCCTTCTCGAAAAGCGGCGTGCGGAATACGAGGACTGGCGCAAGCGGCGCGACGAGTTCCTGAAGCAGGCCGAGCTCAACCTCGTCGACATCTACAAGACGATGAAGCCGGACGCCGCGGCGAGCAAGCTGTCGCTGGTGCGCCCGGAAATCGCCGCCGCCGTTATCATGAAGCTGCCGCCCCGTCAGTCCAGCCTCATCCTCAGCGAGATGAGCGACGAGAAAGCGGCCGTCATGACCAACATCATTTCCAGCGCCGCCGATCCGAACACATCGAAGGAACCGTCATGAAAATCCGCCTTTCGGCCGCCCTGGCCGCAAGTCTTCTGACCGGTTGCCAGTCGTCCCTGCACGATGTCGGCCGCGCGCCCGCGATGAGCCCGATCGGCAGCGGTCTGCAATACACGCAGACGCCGCAGCTCGCGATGTATCCCAAGGAGCCGCATCAGGTGGCCAGCGGATATTCTCTGTGGAGCGACCAGCAGTCGGCGCTCTTCAAGGACGCCCGCGCCATGAAGATCGGCGACATCATTACCGTCGACATCCGGATCGACGACAAGGCAAGCTTTGACAACAAGACCGATCGCAAGCGCACGAACGACAGCGGCTACAATATCGGCGCGAGCGGCAACTCGCAGACGAGCGACTTCGCCTGGAAGGGCAACCTCGATTATGGCTCGAACACGTCGACGAAGGGGGAGGGAACCACGGAGCGCTCCGAAAAGCTCGTCCTTCTCGTCGCTGCCGTGGTCACAGGGGTCCTGGAGAACGGAAACCTGCTGATCAGCGGTTCGCAGGAGGTGCGCGTCAACCACGAGCTCCGCATCCTGAATGTCGCCGGTATCGTCCGGCCGCAGGACGTCGATGCGAAGAACATGATCTCCTACGACAAGATCGCAGAGGCCCGCATCTCCTATGGCGGCCGTGGGCGCCTGACCGAAGTGCAGCAGCCGCCCTGGGGTCAGCAGGTCATGGATATCATATCGCCGCTCTGACGCCGCTGCAGCCGGCAACCGGCAGCATCGAACAGAACGGACTTCCGAAGGCAGGAGCGAGGCGAGATGGACGGCATCGAAGACGGCGCACAGCCGAAAAAGAAAAAAGGCATGGTGATGACCATCGCGGCGATCGCCATCGTCTCGGTGGTCGGCGCCGGCGGGGGCTGGTTTCTCGGCGGCATGCTGGCGCCGGAGCCGTTGAGCTCGGACGAGGCACGCGTGCTGGAAGAGGCCAAGGCGACCATCAAGGCACGCGAAGCCGCGGAGGCCGCCCACGAGGCAGCGCCGGCGGGCGGCGAGCATGGCGATGCCAAGAAGGACGACAAGGACGGTTTGCCCAAGGCCTCTACGGAAGCCAACGGCGTCCTGCAGCTCGATCCGATCACCACCAACCTGTCCTATCCTACGGAAAACTGGATCCGGCTGGAGCTGGCGCTTCTCTTCCAGGGGAAACCCGACGTCGCGATGGCCGAGCAGATCCATGATGATGTCGCCGCATACCTGCGCACCGTCTCGCTGCAGCAGATCGAAGGGCCTCGCGGCTTCCAGTATCTCAGGGACGATATCCAGGAACGGGTTGACCTTCGCTCCGAAGGGCGCGTAACGAATGTGATCTTCAGAACATTCGTGGTCCAATGATTCGTCTGGTCGCATTCATAGCCGCCATGGTCGCCATGACGGGGATCGCAGGGGCGCAGGGGTTTCCCTCCCAGATCTTCAACCAGCCGATCGACGGCTCGGCCGCCTCGTGGATCATCCGCACCTTTGGGCTCCTGACGATCCTGTCGGTCGCGCCCGGCATTCTGATCATGGTCACGAGCTTTCCGCGCTTCGTCATCGCCTTCGCGATCCTGCGCACCGGCATGGGCCTGGCGACCACGCCGTCCAACATGATCATGGTGAGCCTGGCCCTGTTCATGACCTTCTACGTCATGGCGCCCACCTTCGACCGGGCGTGGCGAGAGGGCGTGGATCCGCTGATCCAGAACCAGATCACGGAGACCGAGGCCCTCACGCGCATCAGCGAACCCTTCCGGGAGTTCATGCTGGCCAATACGCGTGACCGGGATCTCCAGCTCTTCGTCGAGATCGCCCAGGAGAAGAACCAGACCGTCGTCGTGGATGGTCGCGTCGATCTGCGAGCCGTCATCCCGGCCTTCATGATTTCCGAGATCCGGCGCGGCTTCGAGATCGGCTTCCTGATCATGCTGCCCTTCCTCGTCATCGACCTGATCGTAGCGACCATCACGATGGCGATGGGCATGATGATGCTGCCGCCGACCTCGATTTCCCTGCCGTTCAAGATTCTTTTCTTCGTGCTGATCGACGGCTGGAACCTCCTCGTCGGCAGTTTGGTGCGCTCGTTCAACTGACGTTCGCGGCGTGGTTAACCAAGTACTGTTCGGCACGGTATATTTAGTTTTAATTGATTTTCTAGGTCATTGTTTTTAAACGTATATTCTGCGCAGAGACGGGAGTCTGCCGTGGTTGGCTGCGGTTTGCGCTCAAGGTCGATTTAAGCAAATCGCAAGCTTTGAATGCGATATTCAGCCTACATGACGGGTTTGGTTCTCCTGAGGAATTTACAGGTACCGAGTGGCATGATGCCGAACCGTTATCACCGGTAAGTTAGTCCGGTATGTCCCTAAGTTTTTTGTTTTGTGTACCTTAGAGGGACAGTCTAAATGTCAAGCATCAACACCAACGTTTCCGCAATGGCGGCACTCTCCACGCTGCGCACGATCAGCAACGACATGGAGACGACCCAGTCGCGCATCTCCTCCGGCCTCAAGGTCGGCTCGGCTTCCGACAACGCTGCATACTGGTCGATCTCCACGACCATGAAGTCGGACAACAAGGCACTGGCAACGGTCCAGGACGCCCTCGGCCTCGGCGCCGCAAAGACAGACGTCGCCTACACGGCGATGGACGCCTCCATCAAGGTTGTCGATGAAATCAAGTCCAAGCTGGTTGCCGCCAGCGAGCCGGGCGTGGACAAGGCCAAGGTTCAGAAGGACATTTCGGAACTCCAGAACCAGCTGAAGTCGATCGCAAAATCTGCTTCGTTCTCCGGTGAAAACTGGGTTCAGGGCGCAGCGGGCGGTGCGGTCAAGAACGTGGTTGGCGGTTTCAACCGTGACTCCAGCAATGCCGTCAGCCTGACGACACTCGATTTCGATACGAACAAGAGCCTTCTGATCGCCGTCGACAACACGGGTGCAGTTGTAACCGGCGGAAAGCTCACGACCGACCTCACCGGCACGAACATGACCGGCAAGACGGTTCTGAACCTTGACATCTCGACGATGAGCAATACCGATCTCGCCACCGCCATCTCCGGCGTCGACACGGTCCTTCAGGGAATGACGGACGCCGGTGCCGACCTCGGTGCCCTCAACAAGCGTATCGGCCTCCAGACCGATTTCGTCAGCGACCTCAGCGCTTCCTTCACCAAGGGCATCGGCCGTCTCGTCGACGCCGACATGAACGAAGAGTCGACCCGCCTCAAGGCTCTGCAGACGCAGCAGCAGCTCGGCATCCAGTCGCTCTCGATCGCCAACTCGGACTCGCAGAACATCCTGTCGCTCTTCCGTTAAGACGCGAAGGGCTCCGGCCCGCACGAACGACACCTACGAAAGGCCGCGTCTCGCAAGAGACGCGGCCTTTTTTCGTTCGTTCCAAAATGTTTGACGGCCTTAGCTGTTCTTTAACTCTGATGGTGTTTTCTATGGTTATCGAGACAGCGGGTTAACCAAGAGAATTAACACGTTAGCAGGCATGAAGCTGGCCGCTGTCTCCCGGTAAGGGCCGGAATGTCCCTTCCATTTTTCCTGTTCAAGAGGGGCAGATTACGATGACGAGCATTCTGACGAATTCTTCCGCAATGGCGGCACTCTCCACGTTGCGCCAGATCGGTGCCGACATGGAAACCACCCAGGGCCGCGTGTCCTCGGGCCTCAAGGTCGGCGTCGCCGCAGATAATGCCGCCTACTGGTCGATCGCAACGACCATGAAGTCGGACAACAAGGCGCTCGGCACGGTCCAGGACGCCCTCGGCCTCGGCGCTGCCAAGACCGACGTCGCCTACACCGCTATGGACTCCTCGATCAAGGTCGTTGACGAAATCAAGGCAAAGCTGGTTGCCGCCAGCGAGCCGGGTGTCGACAAGGGCAAGGTTCAGAAGGAAATCGACGAACTCCAGAACCAGTTGGTCTCGATTGCCAAGTCGGCTTCTTTCTCGGGCGAAAACTGGGTTCAGGGTACGGTTGGTGCCCCGAAGAACATCGTCGGCGGCTTCAACCGCGATTCCTCGAACGCCGTCAGCCTGACGACGCTGGATTTCGATACGACGAAGAGCATGCTGATCGAAGTTGACGTAAGCGGCAATCCCGCAACAGGCGGTACCGCTGGAAAGCTGACCACGGATCTGGCTGGCCTGACCAACATGAGCGTTCTGACCCTGGATATCTCCGCCATGACGCCCGCACTGCTTTCCGCCGCTATTTCGGGCGTCGATGGCGTTCTGCAGACCATGACCGACGCCGGTGCCGACCTCGGTGCCCTCAACAAGCGCATCGACATGCAGGCTGACTTTGTCAAGGATCTCAGCTCGTCCTTCGAAAAGGGCATCGGCCGCCTGGTGGATGCCGACATGAACGAGGAATCGACCCGCCTCAAGGCTCTGCAGACGCAGCAGCAGCTGGGCGTCCAGTCGCTCTCGATCGCCAACTCCAACTCCGAAAACATCCTGTCGCTCTTCCGTTAAGAGCGTCTGGAACAAGCGGCAGGACACACGCTGCCGCCACGGAAAAGGCCGTCTCGCAAGAGGCGGTCTTTTTTTGTTCGGCATTGCCAATTAAATCATTGATAAGACTGATTTATATTTGTTCATAAAGATTGACGGGCAAGTGCGGCTTTTAAATCTTTGTTAACCATAACACGATTAAATCATCCTTAAGACGAAGCGCTGCCGATCGGGTAAATCGGGCAGGTGCATGACGCTCCTTCGTCGTCGGTGGCCAACGGCCGCATGCTTTCGATCTTCCAAAAAAGGGTGAACCCCAATGACCAGCATCATGACCAACGGCGCAGCGATGGCTGCGCTGCAGACGCTTCGCACGATCAATACCGCCATGGAAGAAACGCAGGCGCGCGTCTCCTCGGGCTACCGCGTGGAAACGGCGTCCGACAACGCCGCTTACTGGTCGATCGCCACGACCATGCGGTCCGACAACATGGCACTTTCCACGGTCCAGGACGCGCTCGGGCTGGGCGCCGCCAAGGTCGACACGTCCTATTCCGCCATGGACTCCTCGATCCAGGTCATCACGGAGATCCAGTCCAAGCTGGTTGCCGCCAGCGAGCCGGGCGTCGACAAGTCCAAGATCAACAAGGAACTGACCGAGCTGAAGAACCAGCTCGCCGCCGCGGCACAGTCGGCCTCCTTCTCCGGCGAGAACTGGCTCTACAACTCAGGCGCGCCCGCTGTCGGCGTCAAGTCGATCGTCGGATCCTTCAACCGCTCGTCGGACGGGTCCGTTTCCGTGACGACGCTGGATTATGATACGTCGACCTCGATCATGATCGACCTTCAGAACCCGGCGCGTGGCCAGCTGACCAAGGACATCACGGTTGCTCAGCCCGATGGGGCAGGCGGCACCACTCCGGTCGATTACCATCTGATCAATGCACAGGGCGGCACGAATGCATCCGGCGCAGTGATCGAGCTCTCGCAGGCGACGACGCCGCAGCAGATCGCCGGCATGCTGTCCGCCGTGAACACAATCCTGTCCAGCCTGACGGATGCGGCCTCCACGCTCGGCGCCATCACCAAGCGCATCGATCTCCAGGAAGGCTTCGTCGCCAATCTGATCGACGTGATCGACAAGGGCGTCGGCCGCCTTGTGGATGCCGACATGAACGAGGAATCGACCCGCCTCAAGGCGCTGCAGACGCAGCAGCAGCTCGGCGTTCAGTCGCTCTCCATCGCCAACACCAATTCCGAAAACATCCTGCGTCTCTTCCAGCAGTAAGTCGAGACAAGCCTCGTACCTGCCATCGGCAGGGGCGGGGCCGTCATTCGCCGGAGCCGCGGTCATCGGCTTCGGTGGATCGGTTGGACCGCGTTATTGCCCGAACGCGGTCCAACACCCTTCAACCCTCGCACAAGTTTGACCCGCTAGTCTCTTCTCGCAGCCCCGTCTCCGGCGCGCGCCTTTTTCTTGGGCGCTCCCTCGGACAGAAGATCCCGCAGATCGCGGGACGGGTCGCCGGTGCATTCTGTCCTTGCACTGCCGCTTGCAGCCTTCCGGATATCGTTCCGCCTGTCTGCTCAACGAGATGTCCGGGCTCCGCCAGAATGGCACGGGCCCAGAAGGAGACGGTCGGACGTGCCCATGACCCGTTGTTTCGGCCCCGAAAGCCTGTTGTCCCCCGCCCGCAAACCGCTGGTCCTCGATGCGAGACGCGCGATGCCGGAGACGCAACGATGACGGCCCCGCTTTCCCGATATCTCAAGGATTTCAGCACGCCGAAGGTGGACCTGACGCGCGTGCCCAAGACCTATTTTCCGGAGATCGAAGAGCCGATCTCGCGGGACACGCGCCCTCTGGTCAAGGCACCCCCGGAGCCGGTCATCGATATCGAGGCGGAACGGCAGAGCGCCTATGGACGCGGCCGCGAGCATGCCGAAATGGAGATGCGCGCCCGCCATCAGGCCGAGATCGCCGCCCTGCGCGCCGAGCATGAGGCCGAGTGCGAAGCCATCCGCGAGCGGCTGGAAAACCAGGCCGCCGCCATGATCCATCAACGCTTCAGCGAAATCGGCTCTCTGCTTGCCGGCATGATCTGCGAGCAGACCGCCCAGGTTCTTGCGCCGATCCTGCAGGAAACATTGGCCGACAAGGCCGTGGAATCGCTCGCCGCCGCCATCCGCCATTCCATCGATGGCGAAGCCGTGAAGATCACGGTGCGCGGGCCGGCCCGGATGTTCGAGGCGCTCGAGACGCGCCTCTCGGGCACGGAGGTGACCTTCCGGCATGTCGAGACCGACGACATCGACCTCTCCGCCGAATTCGGCGATTCGATCCTGATGACCCGGCTGTCGGCCTGGGCTGACACCGTGCGGAAAGTGATAGCATGAGCGAGAGCAACAGCCATCACGGCAAGAACGAAATCATCATCATCAAGCGGCACGCGGCCGCGCATGGCGGTCATCACGGCGGCGCCTGGAAGATTGCCTATGCCGACTTCATGACCGCCATGATGGCCTTCTTTCTGGTCATGTGGCTCATCAACGCATCCAACCCGAAGACGAAGGCCGCCATTGCCTCCTATTTCAACCCGGTCCAGCTGACGCAGCAGGAACCGTCGGAAAAGGGCGTCAAGCAGCCGGCCAAGGACGCCAAGGGCGAAGAAACGCAGGCGCGGTCCCAGGTCGATGGCAGCCAGCCGAAAAGCGGCGGGTCGGCGAAATCCGGAGAGGACGAGTCTGCGACCTCCGGCGAGGAAACGAAGTATTCCGACGCCGACTTCTTCGAGAATCCCTATTCCGTCCTCTCCGAAATCGCCAACGAGGTCGGACGCGAAGCCAATATCAGCTCCAAGGGCGATGGCGGGGCCTCCACCTCGGGGCCGTCCACCGGCGCCTCCGGCGGCGAAGCCTATCGTGACCCGTTCGATCCGGATTTCTGGGCCAAGCAGGTCGAGCTGGAAAAGGTGAGCAAGGCGGGGTCGACGACCGGCGACAAGTCCGGCAACGGCGCGGCAGAGAATGTCGGAGACGGCAAGAGCGAGGCCAAGGGCGATGCCAAGGTCGCCGCAAACGACCCGGCGACGCCGAACCCCGCGCCCTCTGTGGCCGAAACCAAGGCGGCGACCGAACTCAAACAGGCGATCGAGAAGGAAATCGGGGGCGCAGCCGGCAAGCTTGCCGAAGGTCTTCTGGTAACGCCGACGGAGGGTGGCCTGCTCGTCTCGATCAGCGAGCAGAGCGATACCCCGATGTTCGGCCTCGGCTCCGCCGTTCCACAGCGCGAGACCGTTCTCGCCATGGAAAAGATCGGCAAGCTGCTCTCGGCCCGCCCCGGCGCGATCGCCATCCGCGGTCATACCGACGGGCGGCAGTACAAGTCCGGCGGCTATGACAATTGGCGCCTTTCGTCCGATCGGGCGCAGAGCGCCTATTACATGCTGATCCATGGCGGCCTTGCCGAAGACCGCGTCAGCCAGATCAGCGGCTTTGCCGATCGCCGCCTGCAGGTTCCCAACGATCCGAATGCCGCTGCCAACCGGCGCATCGAGATTCTCATCCAGACAAACCAGGCCGAGCCATGATCAAGGCCCTCCGTTCCCTCGCCATCGGCGCGTGCGCATCGGTCGCCTGGCTGGCGCTGCTGTCGCACGCCCAGGCAGCCGGGGAGAAGGATGAAAATCTTCCGCCCTACAAGATGATCCGCTCGCTCCAGCACGTGCAGGACAGCATCGTCCATGGCGATCTGTCGTCTGCCGACATGCAGCAGTTCATGCTGGGGGCCATCGACAAGCGGCTGATGGCCGCCGATCGCAGTGTCTTTGCCGATCCGCGCAATGTCGATGCGGCCTTGATCTATGCGATGAGCGGCGGCAATCCGAAGACGCTCGCCTATCTCGCCAGCCGCGACATCGACGGCAATTTCGACAACCGCATCACGGACTCTCTTGGCCACTATCTGAACGGCAAGGGCGGTCTGATCGTGGAAACGCTGTCGAAGACGATCGAGGAATACAAGAACGCGCCGATCGGCCCCTACCTCTTCCTGGTCTATGGCAATGCGGTCGCCCAGCAGGATCCGCGCAAGGCCGTGAAGGCATACGACTGGGCCCGTCTGGTCGCGCCGGGCACGAATATCGAGGAGGCCGCGCTCCGGCGGTCGCTGACGATCACCACGCATGCGGGCAAGGTCGACGAGGCATTGCGCTATTCGCTCGCCTATACGCGTCGGTTCATGACATCGCCCTATGCGGGGCAGTTCGCCGATACGTTCGTGGAGCTTGCGGTGGCGAGCTACGGCGATGCGACACGCGACAGGATCGAGGAGATCCTGTCCTTCATGGACAAGCCCCGCCAGCGCGAGGTCTTCCTGCGTCTCGCGCGCAACGCCGCGATTGCAGGGCTGAAGCCCTTGACGAAACTCGCGTCCGAGCGGGCCGCCGCACTGTCAGCACCGGGGGATGCCGAGCCCAACGCCCTCGCGAGCTTCTACTCGAACCTCGTGGATGTCCCGACGACCGGCATTCTCGAGGCCGTCAAGGACATCGAGTCCATTCCCGATGTCGAACTCTCGGCGCGCGACCGCAGCCTGAGGGAAGCCGCGCAGGCGGTCGCGCGGGAGGTCCTGCGTGCGCCTGTTGCGCCCGTGGAAACGCCGGTCGCCAGTTCAGCACAAGCTCACACTGATACACAACCCTTACAGACATTGTCTCCCGAAGCCCTTTCGGGATCCGGCAGCAAGGACAGCCCTTTCGCAGCGCCTGCGGCACCAGCCCCATCGCAGATGGCGGAAAAGCCGGCGGCTGAGACGGCCGCAGCCTCGGAAGCCGCGGCTGCCGACCCGGCGCTGGCGACATTTCTGACGAGCGGAAAGAACAAGCTGGGCGAGATCGACGCTCTGCTTCGGGAGGATAAGTAGGATGAATTCGCTTGATGAAGCGCTGCCGGCAGCCAGGACGGCCCGTGCCAGCGTTTCCACCGTCAAGAACCGGCACGACGATGCCGAAGGTGGCGCCGCTTTTCGCAAGACATTTGCCGATCTGAAGCATGGGCGGGAGGCCGAGGCAGCAACGGACGCGCCTAGCACTCAGGCCGCCGATCCGCTGGAGAGATCCGAGCCCGTGACATCGGCCGAAAACACCGGGATCCGGAAAGAGCCGCGCGCAGGAGCGTCGACCGCAGCGGCCGATGAGAAAAGTGCCCACACCGCTCTCGGAACCGCGCCCGGGTCGCCGGCGAGGCTCTCGGCAACGGCCACGCTGTCCGCCACGCTGGCCCTGAAGGCGATCAAGGCCGACGGCGGTGCGAAGGCAGGCGTCGAGCCCTTGAGCGGTGGCAAGACCGCGGCGGAGCTTGCAGCGCGCGCAAGCGGCCAGATCGTTCTTGAAGGCGTCCCCGAGGGATCACCAGCGGCGGATCCCGCCGCAAGCGTGGATAGCTTGCAGGCGACGCACGCGACCACGCGAGACGGGTCAGCAGCTTCCCATGCCATGCCGTCGATCGCGGTCGATGAGACCCTCCGCCCGTCGAGGTTCCAGCTGCCGGCCGCGGCGCTGTCGGCGGTCCGAGCCGCGGAGGCAAAGTCCGGCGGAATGCCGTCGACCGGGGCCGCGTTGACGGCCACATCGTCGGAAGAGGATGTCGATGCGCCCGCGGCCGTCGATGCGCGGATGCTTCACGAGGCAAAGGTGCAGGGCGCAGAGGAGCGCCCCCTGAAAGAGACGCAACCCGACGCAACGGACCCGGCCGCGATTGCCGCGGCTGCGGCACCGTCGCCGGATGCCGATCTTCGCAGCCTGATGGCCATTCTCGGTCCGGTAAAGGCAGCCACCGCCCAGGATGCACCTGCTCGAGACGAACCCGTGGCCGCCGAGACCGGGACGCGGAGCGCGAAGCTTGCGGGCACCCGGACCAATCTGCCGATGCCGGCCACGGACGCGCCGCCATCGGGCATGCCGACGTCGACCGAAGGCACCGACCAGGTGTTCCGCTTCGCGCGTGCAGATGGCAAGGTCGTGCCGATGACGCTTCGACCGGACGCGGAGCGGACATTGCCCGCAGCGGCGGGCGAGCAGGCCGCTTCCAAGGCTGAGACCGTGACCGTGCTGGACGCCCGGCGCTATCTCGGCATCGCCCCGACGCTCGGCAATGCGCTGCCCATGACGGCGAATGCCCAGGCCGTGGCCGCGGCCATCACCGGCAATGGTGACGCGACGCAGTCGCTGCAAGCCAATACAGGCCTTTCGGGAGCCCAGGGCGGGACCGGCAAGGTCGTGAACACCCTCAAGATCCAGATGCATCCGATCGACCTTGGCCTCGTCACCGCGACGCTGCGGCTTCGCGACGACGAGCTGCAGATCGATCTCCGTGTCCGGACCGGCGAGGCCTACCGCCAGCTGAGCGACGATCAGGACGCGATGATCAAGGCGCTCCGCGCGCAGGGCTTCCAGGTCGATCAGGTCAACGTGATCTTCACGGGCTCCGACAGCGCAGGCGGAAATGACGGCTCCTCCCAGCCGCAAGGCAATCAGCAGCAGCCGTCGCACAACGGACGGGACACCCAGAGCGGCCTTGCGGCCGGCAATGGCGGAGAAGGCCGAAATGGCGCAGGACAGCGGAATGCGGATGACGGGCGGACGAGACAGGATACCCTTCGCGAAGCGTCTGCGACGGCTCAGCCTGGCTCTTCTGACGAGCTTTACTTCTAGCGCTCCGATCTCGGCGGACGCCGCCCCTGGATCCAGTGTCGGGTCGGGTTCGGGCTTGTGCGAGAGACAGATCATCGCCGCAGCGGCCAGATACGGCATCCCCGAGGGCATTCTCTACTCGGTGGGGCTGACCGAGACGGGCCGCAAGGGATCGCTGCAGCCCTATGCCATGAACATCGACGGCAAGGCGGTCTTTGCGTCGAGCGCGGCCGAGGTCCTGCAGCGGTTCGAAGCCGCAAGGGCGGAGGGAGCAAGGCTGATCGACCTCGGCTGCATGCAGATCAATTATCGGTTCCACGGGGAGAATTTCGCGTCGCCCGAGGCCATGCTCGACCCGCGTGCAAACGTCGAATATGCAGCCCGCTTCCTGGCAAACCTGCATGCGCGACACGAGACCTGGACCATGGCCGTCGCCCGGTACCATGCCGGGCCCAACAATGATCCGGCACAGAAGCAATATGTCTGTCGGGTGATCGCCAATCTGGTTGCGACAGGCTACGGAAACTGGACTCCGAACGCTGCGTCCTTTTGTCAATAAGACGCCGACCATGACAACCTATGCGATTTTAAATCCCTCACTTCTTGCAGTGGCTGGGCGAAAATTTTTTGACGGAATTGCGGCGCGTGCAATGGGCTTCATTAACACGCGTTAACCTTTCCACAGGATTTATAGATGCTGTATCGAAATGAACCACTACATATTGATCAAATCGGCTCAAGACCCCGCAGCTAGTACCATTTCTACCCACCAAAACCCTCTAATTGTGACGAGGCGCCACGATTCGTACCAATGACGTATTGGAAAACACCATACTGATTCGGAGCGGACGAATGATCGTAGTGGTTGATGAACGTGAACTTGTAAAAGACGGGTATACTTCTCTCTTCGGACGGGAAGGCGTACCCTCCACCGGGTTTGATCCCAAGGAATTCGGCGACTGGGTTTCCACCGCCGCCGACAGTGATATTGACGCTGTCGAAGCCTTCCTGATCGGTCAGGGTGAACGGGCGATGACCCTTCCCCGAGCCATCCGCGATCGTTCCACGGCACCGGTCATCGCCATCAGCGACACCCCGTCGCTGGAAGCCACGCTTGCCTTCTTCGACTGCGGTGTCGACGATGTCGTGCGCAAGCCGGTCCATCCGCGTGAAATTCTGGCCCGTGCTGCTGCGATCCGCCGCCGCCTGAAGTCCCTCTCGAACTACACCGATATCGGTGCGATCCGCGTCTTCTCCGACGGCCGCGATCCCGAAATCGAAGGCGACACCTTCGCCCTGCCGCGCCGCGAGCGTCGCATCCTGGAATATCTGGTCGCAAACCGCGGCCGTCGCGTCTCCAAGTCGCAGATCTTCAACGCGATCTATGGCATCTTCGACGAGGACGTCGAAGAGAACGTCGTGGAAAGCCACATCAGCAAGCTGCGCAAGAAGCTGCGCAAGAAGCTCGGCTTCGATCCAATCGATAGCAAGCGCTTCCTGGGTTACTGCATCGACTGGAGCTGAGCCTCCACCGTCTGCCCCGGTTTCCAATGGGAGCCATGGGGTCTTTCGAAAGCGAACGACGAGGGTTCGCAATCGGGAGACGCCATGGCTCCCTTTCCGTTTCAAGCTCTTGGTTTCATTAAAAGAAAGTAGACGCAATCTGTCGCTCGACCGCCCGGGCGGACAGCCTGAACAGGTTCACGCAAGGCTTGCTTCCTAGTGTCTGCAGGACGAACGAAACGAGGATCGGACATGAGTCTCTACGGAATGATGCGGACCGGCGGATCCGGCATGAACGCCCAGGCCAACCGCTTGAGCACCGTCGCGGAGAACATCGCGAATGCCAGCACCACCGGCTACAAGCGCAGCTCGACGGAATTCTCCTCGCTGATCCTGCCGACCACGGGTGGCAGCTACAATTCGGGCGGCGTCGAGACGAAGATCCGCCGCAGCATCGACGATGAGGGCGCAACGACCTCCACGACCTCCGGCTCCGACATGCGCATTAAGGGCGAAGGTTTCTTCGTCGTTTCCGATGCTGCTGGTAAGTCCTTCATGACCCGCGCCGGCGCCTTCACCAAGGACGACAAGGGCAATCTGGTCAATGCGGCCGGCTACAGCCTTCAGGGCTATGCCTACGAGAACGGCAAAGCGCCGACCGCCGTTGCGAACGGTTTCGGCGGACTGACGAACATCAATCTCCAGGCAGGCGGCCTCGTGGCGACGGGGACGACGAAGGTCGCTTTCGGCGCCAACCTCGACATGCGGACGGTCGACAATGCTCCCGCAGCAAAAACCTCCATCCAGGTCTTCGACACGCAGGGCAACACGCGGCTCCTCGACATCGCCTATACCAAGACGGCCACCAACACGTGGCGCGCCGATGTGACGGACCGCGCCAGCGGCACGCAGATCGGAACGGCGGCCATGACGTTCGATGACAAGGGCACGCTGACCTCGACGCCGCTGACGCTGACGACGACGTCGCTGCCCGTTGCGGGCGCCACGCTGGAATCGATCGAGATCGACATGTCCAACACGACGCAGCTCGGGGCCACCTTCACGCCGGTGCCCGGGACGAAGAACGGCAATGCGCCGAGCGCCGTCGCCGGCTTCGAGATCGACGACGAAGGCATCGTCTACGTCCGATACGCCAACAACGATCTGGATCCGCGCTACCGCCTCGCGCTCGCATCGGTCCAGAGCATCAACAATCTCGAGCCGCAGGCCGGCAACGTCTATCTGGCGGGTTCCGCGTCCGGCGAAGTGTCGCTCGGCTATGCGGGAACGGGCCAGTTCGGCGGGATCCAGACCAACGCTCTCGAAAGCTCCAACGTCGATATCGCCGACGAACTGACGTCGATGATCGAATCCCAGCGCAGCTACACCGCCAATTCCAAGGTGTTCCAGACAGGTGCAGACCTTCTGGACGTCCTGGTCAACCTCAAGCGCTGATCTAGAAAAGGACGGACTCCGTCATGTCTCTCGCTTCCGCCATCACCACGGCTCAGACGATCTTCAGCAATACGGGCAAGCAGACGGCCGTCGTATCGCAGAACATCGCGAATGTCGGCAATGCCGACTACGCGCGTCGTCTCGCCATGATGGGTGTAGACACCGACGGCCAGCCCTTCCTCAAGGTGCAGCGAGCCCAGAACGAGGCGCTGTTCAAGCAGAACATCGCCAGCATCTCGGACAATTCGGGTCAGTCGAGACTGCTCTACGGCCTGCAGCAGATTCAGTCTGCCTTCGGCGGCGCGGATTATCCGACCGCGCCGGCGACCTACATGACCTCCTTCCGCAGCAGCCTTCAGACGCTTGCCGCGTCTCCGAGCAGCATCACCATTGCCAGATCCGCCGTTTCGGAAGCACGGGACGTTGCAAACTCCCTGAACTCCGCATCGAGGGTCATCGAAGAGGTCAAGGCGACAACGGACAAGGAAATCAGCGAGCAGGTCGGCCAGCTCAACGACTACCTGGCGGCTTTCGAAAAGACCAACAATGCCGTCGTCTCTCTGATCGCGAACGGCAAGGATGCGGGCGACGCGCTCGACAAGCGGGACTCGCTCCTGAAGTCGATCGCCGACATCGTCGGGATCTCGACCACCACCCGCGCCAGCATGGATACCGTCATCTACACGAGCGACGGGAGCGTGCTGTTTGAAACATCAGCACGGAAGGTGGAACTTGTCGGCAAGGACGGCAGCGCGTCTCCGCCGTTTCACGTCGAGGTCGACAGTGAAAAGCTGAAGCCCGGCAAGGGCGGAAACACGACGGCGCAGGGCAGTCTGGCGGCTCTGTTCCAGCTTCGCGACGATGTCGCGCCGATGATGCAGAATCAGCTCGACGAAATCGCGCGCGGACTGATCGTCGCCTTCCGCGAAACCGACCAGACAATCCCCGTGGAGAACCGCGAACCCGGATTGCCGGGACTCTTCCTCGACGGCGACAGCACCGACATGCCGGCATCGGAAAAGATCTCGACCGGGCTCGCCGCACGCATCAAGCTCAACACGGCGATCGAAAACAATCCGATGCTGTTGCGCGATGGCGGGTTCAACAACACGTCGACCTCGACGAACTACACCTACAATACGGCGAATGTCGCGGCCTATACCGGTCGCCTCAACGGCCTTATCGAGGAAATGGGAAAGCCGCAGGCCTTCGACGTAACCGCCGATATCGGCAGCACCGCAACGCTCATGTCGTATTCCTCGAGCTCGATCGGCTGGATCGAGCAGCTGCGCAAGGCGGCAACCTCGGCCGACGAGACCAAGAGCGCCATGCTGGCCCAGACCTCGCAGACACTCAGCAACGAGACCGGTGTCAGTCTCGACGAGGAGCTGTCGCTCATGCTCGACCTCGAGCAGTCCTACAAGGCGTCGGCAAAGCTGATGACCACCGTGGACGAAATGCTCAAATCCCTGCTGGACATGGTGAGATAAGATGAAGACGTCATTCATTTCCAACCTGGCGGTTCAAAACGCCATGCGGCTCAGCGTCCAGCGCGGCCAGCAGGACGTCGTGAAGCTTCAGCAGGAGGCAACGACCGGCATCCACGCCGATCCCGGCGCATCGCTCGGTTCCAGTGCTTCGCGTCTGGTCAGCCTCAAGGATGAGCTGCAGCGTCTGACCAATATCAAGGACACCAATGCTCTCGTGACCCAGCGCCTGTCGACGTCCCAGTTGGCCGTCGAATCCATGCGTAAGGCCGGCGAGGAAATGAACACGACCCTGGTCGGCGCCATGGGCGTGGAAGACATGTCCCGCCTCGGCAACACGAAGACGGCGGTCGTCTCGACATTCAATGCATTCTTCGTTGCGGCGAACTCCCAGTCGAACGGCGAGTACCTCCTGTCGGGTATCAATTCCGACGCCCGTCCGCTGACCCCCTATGCCGAGAACGCGGCAGCCCAGCAGACCTTCAAGGACGCGTTCGAGAGCTACAAGCTGGAAAACAACGGCAATCCGGCCAACAATCCGGTTGCGACCCTCAAGGATCTGACGGGGGCGCAGATGCAGGACTTCATCGATCGCAAGATCGTGCCTCTCTATGTCGGCGACACCAGTGCCGGCGAAAAGGCCGTTCCCGATCAGTGGCGGACGGACTGGTCGAAGGCATCGGACAACAACGTCCAGAGCCGCATTTCCGGCTCCGAGGTCGTGTCGTCGAACACCAATGCCAACGAGGCCGGCGTGCGCAAGATGGTGCTCGCCTCCGTCCTGGCGTCCGAGCTCATCGCGGCGGACCTGACGAGCGAGGCGCGCCTGGTCGCCAATCAGAAGGCACAGAACTACACCCAGCAGGCCATCTCCGGCATGATCAGCATGGGCAGCGATCTGGGCACCTCCGAGGGGCGCGTCACCAAGGCCAACACGCTGCTGGACTCGCAGACGAAGCTGCTCACCACGCACGTCAGCGATCTCGAAGGGGTCGACCCCTATGAGGCCACCACGCGGATGAAGGCCCTGATGACGCAGATCGAGACGTCCTACACACTCACGTCGCGGATGCAGCAGCTGAGCTTGATCAATTTCCTCTGATGCGAAGAGGCTTAGACAAACATGAGGGATGTCTGAATGTATCAGTTTTCGTATGCCGAGATCATGGAGGACGGCGTTGTCGACTCCAAGGATCGTGAGCGACAGGTCCTCGACCGTTCGATAGCGCTGCTCGCATCTGCTGCCCGGCAGAAGGGATACTCGCGAGAGGCGATCGAGGCGGTCTACTACACGCGGCGTCTCTGGATCCGTTTCATCGAGGACCTGCGCGCACCCGACAACCAGCTGGACGAGTCGCTGCGCGCCAACCTCATCTCCATCGCCATCTGGATTTTGAGCGAGACCGAGAAGATCCGCAAACGCGAATCCTCGAACTTCCAGGGCATCATCGACATCACAACCATCATCAGGGATGGACTGAAATGAAAAGCACACTGCGCATCTCGCTGAAGTCGGGCGAACGGATCTTTGTGAATGGCGCCGTTCTGCGGGTCGATCGCAAGGTTGCCGTCGAGTTTCTGAACGATGTCACCTTCCTGCTCGAAAACCACGTCCTCCAGCCGGAGGATGCGACCACCCCGCTGCGTCAGCTCTATTTCATCGCCCAGATGATCCTGATCAATCCGGAAGGTGCCGAGCAGTCGACGATCATGTTCCGCAAGTCGATCGTCATGCTGCTCAACTGCTTCAAGAACGACGAGATCCTGTCGGAGCTGAAGCGCATCGACGCTCTCGTCATGCAGGGACGCGCCTTCGACGCCCTGAAGGCGATCCGTGGCCTCTATCCGATCGAGGACAAGATCCTCAACGCACAGGAGATGGCACCCGCCATGATCGAACATATCCGCAAGGAGATCGCACCATGGCGTTAGGCAGTCTGATTGGCGCGACAGCCGCCCCGAGCCCGACCAGCACTCCGAATACGACGGCCAAGGATGCAGCCAGTGCGTCCAGCAAGGCCAATCTCAACTATGACAGCTTTCTGAAGCTGCTCGTCGCCCAGATGAAGAATCAGGATCCGACGCAGCCGATGGACAGCACGCAGCAGATCGCCCAGCTGGCGACCTTCTCGCAGGTCGAGCAGACCATCCAGACCAACACCAATCTGGAAAGCCTGCTGCAGCGCACCTCGCTCTCGGAAGCCAATGCCGTCATCGGCAAGACGGTGACGAGCGCGGACGGCAAGACGACCGGCGTCGTCAAGGAGGTCACGCTCTATTCCGACGGAATCGTGGCGCTCCTCGAAAACGGAAGCAAGCTTGCCATCGGTCCCGGCGTTTCGGTAAAGTAAACGTCTCGGCAAGCAGCCGTGTCGGGCGGACATCGCCCGATTCTCCGTCGCGAAGTGATGTTGCAATGAATGAGGCCGACGCTCTCGACATGGTTCAGACGGCGATGTGGACGGTGATCGTGGCGTCTGGCCCGCCCGTCCTCGCCGCGATGATCGTCGGCCTCGTTGTCGCCCTGATCCAGGCACTGACGCAGGTGCAGGAAATGACGCTGACCTTCGTTCCGAAGATCCTCGCGGTTCTCGTGACCGTCGCGATCGCCGCGCCGTTCATCGGCTCGCAGGTCTCGATCTTCACCGATATCGTCTTTTCGCGCATTCAGACCGGATTCTGATCGGTTTCAGGGCCTGCACGCTGCCGTCGCGCAGCGGCGCGGTCCGATCGCGAGCCATCCCCACGCAAGCTTGAGCGCCTAGAACGGTCGTCATATGGGGCGACAGGTATGAATGTCGCCCGCCTCTCATGACGAGACGGACATTCCGATGGCACAACCTCCTGCAATTGTCATTCCCAAGATCGCCCCGAAAGGGCGCGATATCGGCTTCGCGCTTGGTATCGTTTCGATCCTGTCGATCCTTTTCCTGCCGATCCCGCCCTTCCTGATCGACATGGGCCTGGCCTTCTCCATCGCCTTCTCCATTCTCATCCTGATGGTGTCGCTCTGGATCCAGCGGCCGCTCGATTTCTCGTCCTTTCCGGTCATCCTGCTGATCTCCACCATGATCCGCCTCGCGCTCAACATCGCGACGACCCGCGTGATCCTGTCGCACGGGCACCAGGGGCACGATGCTGCGGGCAGCGTCATCGCGGGCTTTGCGAGCCTGGTGATGTCCGGCGATTTCGTCATCGGTCTGATCGTCTTCCTGATCCTGATCACGGTGAACTTCATCGTCATCACCAAGGGCGCCACGCGTATCGCGGAAGTCGGCGCCCGCTTCACCCTCGATGCCATTCCGGGCAAGCAGATGTCGATCGATGCCGATCTGTCCGCCGGCCTGATCAACGAGAAGGAGGCGCAGCATCGCCGGCGCGAGCTGGAGGAGGAAAGCTCGTTCTTCGGCTCCATGGACGGTGCGTCGAAGTTCGTGCGCGGCGATGCGGTCGCCGGCCTCCTCATCACCGGCATCAATGTGTTCGGCGGCATCATCATTGGCTATTTCCGCCACGGCATGTCGATCGGCGAAGCAGCCGACGTGTTCGTCAAGCTCTCCGTCGGCGACGGTCTCGTGTCGCAGATTCCGGCCCTGATCGTCTCTCTGGCGGCAGGCCTTCTCGTCTCGCGCGGCGGCACATCCGGCTCGACCGACCAGGCAGTCGTCGGCCAGCTCAGCAACTACCCCCGCGCGCTGATGGTCGCGGCCGGCCTGCTGGCCATGCTGGCCATCATTCCGGGTCTGCCCTTCATTCCCTTCGCCACGCTTGCCGTCGGCATGGCCGCCATGGCCTACATCATCCCGCGCCGGGCCGCAGCCGCCAGCCAGCTGAAGCGCGAGCAGGATCTGCAGACGGCAGCGCAGGTGAAGGACAGCGAGAAGGACAGCGTCAAGTCTGTTCTCAAGACCGCGGAAATCGAGCTGCTGCTCGGCAAGCAGGTCTCCACGCGCCTGCTTGGCGCCCACCAGGAGCTCGCCTTCCGCGTCGGCAAGATGCGCCGCAAGTTCGCCAGCCAGTACGGGCTCATCGTCCCCGAGATCAAGGTGTCCGACGATATCGCCGTGCCCGACAAGGCCTATCATATCCGCGTGCACGGAACGACGATCGCGTCGAACACGGTGCGCGTCGGGGAGGTCATCGTGGTCACCGGCGGCGGCCGTCGCCCGACCGTTCCGGGCGACGACATCCGGGAACCCGCCTTCGGCATGCCTGCCGTGTCGATCCTGGAAACCTTTACCGAAGACCTGAAACGCGAGGGCTTCCACCCGATCGACAATGTTTCCGTCGTTCTGACGCATCTGTCGGAAGTCATTCGCAACAATTTGCCGCAACTGCTCTCCTACAAGGACGTCAAGATCCTCATCGAGCGTCTCGACCCGGAATACCGCAAGCTCGCCGACGAGATCTGCACCTCGCACATGTCCTATTCGGGCCTGCAGGCCGTGCTGAAGCTGCTGCTGGCCGAGCGGGTCTCCATCCGCAACCTGCACCTGATCCTGGAAGCGGTGGCCGAGCTCGCCCCGCATGTGCGCAAAACCGAGCACATCGTCGAACATGTCCGCGTCCGCATGTCGCAGCAGCTCTGCGGCGATCTGTCCGACAACGGCACGCTGCGCGTCCTGCGTCTCGGCAACAAGTGGGACATGGTGTTCCATCAGGCGCTCAAGCGCGATGCGAAGGGCGATATCGTCGAGTTCGATATCGATCCGCGCCATCTCGAAGAGTTCAGCGAAGAGGCGACGCGCGTCATCCGCGAGCATCTCGACCGCGGCATGCCGTTCGTGCTGGTATCTTCGCCCGAATCCCGCTCTTATGTGCGCATGATCATCGAACGCCTGTTTGCCACGCTGCCGGTCCTCAGCCATGTCGAGCTTGCAAAGGGGCTCGAGATCAAGATCATCGGCTCCATTTCATGATAACGGACCCGGAGGGCACGGTGCTCGCGCTGTTTGCGGCGTTTTGCCGGATCGGCGCCTGCATCATGGTCATGCCGGGTTTTTCCTCGGCACGGGTCTCCGTGCAGATCCGCCTGTTTACAGCCGTCGCGATCTCCATGGCGATCCTGCCGATCATGTGGGACGACATCTACCCGCAGATCTCCGGCAAGGGGCATACCTATATCTACATCATCACCACCGAAGTCGTCATCGGCAGCGTGATCGGCCTGATCGCCCGCTATTACGCGCTGGGCCTCCAGTTCGTCGGCTCCGTGCTCACGATGATGATCGGCTTCACGGCACCGCCCGCGAGCGACGTTCTCGAAGATACCGCGGAAAACCAGGTGACGAACCTGATCTCGTTCGGCGGGCTCATGGTGCTCTTCATGCTGGATTTCCACCATGTGATCTTCGAGTCCATCTTCGACAGCTACAAGGCCATGCCGCTCGGTGTCGGATTCGATCCGCAGGGCATCCTGATCACGATGACGAATGCGCTGGAAATGACCTTCATGATCATGCTGCGCCTGTCGAGCCCGTTCATCATCTACGGCCTGCTCTTCAACGTCGCGCTGGGCATGGTCAACAAGCTGGCGCCGCAAATGCCGCTTTACTTCATTTCGGCGCCCTATCTCATCATGGGCGGCATGTTCCTCCTCTATCTCGGCATTGCCGCCATGCTGCGACTGTTTGCCGATGGGTTTGCCGTCGTCATGCAGGGGATATAGCCATGGCCGAGAACCGTTCCGACAAGCTGAGGCGTCTCGTTGCCGTCCAGCGTCATCTCGAGCAGATGGCGGAGAACGAACTTTCCGAAACCGCGCGACAACGTCGGGAGCTGGCGACCACGATCGATGTCGTGGCGGAGGCCATGGGCTCGGCCAAGCCGCTTCATGCCATGTTCTCGGGCCACTACGCCTCGCAGCTCGGCCGGCTGGCGCAGAAGGACCAGATGCTCGAGGGCATCCAGCAGGTGCACGAGGCGCGCGTGCTGAAGGAGCGGGCAAAAGGCGACAGGCTCGCCGAGCACATGAAGGACGCCCGCGCCCTCGAAGAGCGGGCCGCGGCAGACGATGCGATCTACGATCTGATCGACCAGCACGTCATGCTGGGCGCGCCAGCTTCCGGTAAGCTTGACCCCTCATAGTGTCCCGGTCGGCTGGACGCGGCTTTCACCGCCCGTTCAATCCCCGATACGGATTTTCATGGCCGGTTTTCGCACCTTCCAGAGGGGCGGGCGGCGTGACGAAGGAAGCAACCGGATGGCCATTTCTCCTCCGACCGATCTGGTGATGGATGTCCTGCGCGCGGCGGATCCGACGCAGGTCAAGGAAGCACAGGCGCGTTTGCAGTCCAGCCGGGCCGCGTTCCGCGCATCGAGCCTTGCGGAAACCGGCAACGGCTTTGCCAACACGGTTGCGATTCTCAACCAAAGCCCGACCGGTTCGGGCCTTGGCAACATCGACAATCGCGCCGAACCGAAGAAAGTGCCGGAAACCTACCGGAAATTCGAAGCAATGGTGCTCCAGAATTTCGTCAAGTCGATGATGCCGAGCAACAGCGAGGACGTCTACGGCAAGGGGACGGCCGGCGACATTTGGAAGAGCATGATGGCCGAGCAGATCGGCAACGTCATGGCAAAGGGCAACGGGGTCGGTATCGCCGCCAGCATGGTGGCCGATGGCGCGGGCGGCACGAGCATGACCAACCGCGTCAGCGCGCAACTCGACGGCAACAGCGCCAACATGGCCCAGAGCATGGTGCAGGAATACCAACGCAAGGCGCTGGATGGCTTCCGGGCAAGCGAAGCTCTGTCGACGACGGATGGCAAGGACTGACGGGACGCCTGGCCCGATAGGGGCGGGTGTCGCAAACCGGGGGCGGGCATCATGACATGCACCGGCACCGGGAGAGGTTTGTGGTCCGCACGCGACGGCAAGGGGCTGGCCCCGGGCGTCGAGACGCGCGGACAATCAGGAATGCAGGCGGCACGGTGAGCGGCGACGTTCAACCGGACGCCGTGCCAAGACGGGAGACGTTTTATGGAAATTCAAGCTTCGGGCGACGTGCGGATCCGCAGCATTCTGGGTCGGCTCGAGATGATCCTCGACAATGAGAACGCCCGTATCGGCGTCGATCCGACCTTCGACCTCAAGGCTTCCAACCTGCGCAAGAGCCGGTGCCTCTATGAGCTGACGATGCTCAGCCGCAAGGAAACGCCGGCCGACGCGACACCGTCCTATGTGTCGCAGGCAAAGCATATCCGCAACAAGCTTGCGGCCAATTCCGAGAAGGTCGAGGCCCATCTCGATGCGTGCCGTTCCGTGGTCGAGCTTCTGAAGGCTGCGGCGCAGGATGCGGATGCCGACGGCATCTACTCCGAGGAACAGTTCCGTTACGGCGCGATGTAATGCTCAAGCTTCTCCTCACCGGCGTCTGGGTCGCGGGCATTACACTCGGATCGGTCTATCTCTCGATGCGCCACGCTTCCGCACCGGTGGAATCCAGTGAGGAGCAGGCGCGACTGGCCGTCCAGGAATATCTCCCGGGCGAGATGATCACGGTTCCCGTGCTGCGCAACGGCGGCGTTCAGGGCTACTTCCTGACAAAGCTTTCCTTTGCTGTCGACAAGACGAAGGTGAAGACCTTGCAGGTGCCCTTCAAGGAGACCGTCACCAACGCGCTGTTCGATATCCTGGTCGGCAAGCAGCTGATCAATGTCGAGGACAAGAACTCCTTCGATCTCGCGAACTTCAAGTCCGCCGTGAAGACGGGCCTGAACGAGCAGATGAAGAACGAGGTCGTCTTCGAGGTCCTGGTCGAGCAGCTCGAATATCTTTCCAAGGCGGACGTGGCGCGCGTAGCCAACCCCGAGAGCCGCAAGCAGCCGGAGCCCGTGGCGATCGTCGATCGCAACGGCGATACCGCGCACGACGTGATCCCGGGCGCCGCCGAAAAGATAGCGGCCGGCCACTGAGGACGTAAAATTCAAGGGGGCTCTGCTATTCTCAACAGAGTTCCTGACCGAGAGAGTGACGAAAGGGTTAATTGTTCTTTCACGAGCGTCACCGTGCTGCATTTTCAGGTTGTGGAAAGCGAGATTCATCTAGAAATTTCGTAAGCAAAATCTTAATCCGCAAAAACGCTTTTGATAGAATGGTTTAAACGCGATTTCAGACCGCGTTGCTATGGTGCCCGTCATTGATCCGAGGATCGTGACCGCACAGGCACCGGGAAATGTTCGCGTTCGCTCCGTTAACGTCGCACAAAGCGGCGGCGTATGGAGGCCGTAACAGGCGAATGAGGGACGATGCCGTGCGTGCGTGATGCTCCTGATGGAGGATTGCCGCATGAAATATTTTCCGCCTGTTTCGCTTCAGCCGTCCCAACGCGATATTCTCGACCTTGCTGTCTGCGATTTCGGATGGGAGGAAGCCTTCACCTTCGTGGACGAAGTCGCGTCGCTGCCGATCGGACAGACGATCATCTCTTTTCTGAATGCCAATAATGCGAACTACATGATGACGGATCCGGACTACCGCGCGATCCTCGACCGCCACGTCGTGTTCCCCGACGGGCACGGCATCGACATCGCCTCCAAGATCTTTCACGGCAAGCCCTTTCCCGCCAATCTGAACGGCACTGATTTCGTCCCGGCGATGCTGACCTACATGCGGACGCCGCGACGCGTCGCCATGGTCGGTGCGCGATCCGACGTGCTGCAACGGGCAGCCGAGAATTTCGCGAGACACACGCCCTGGCACACCTTTCTTCCGGTTTCGGACGGCTATTTCGACGCGTCGGAGTCGGATGCCGTGATGGCGAAGGTGCGCGAGGCAAAGCCGGACATCCTGCTGATCGCCATGGGCACCCCGCGCCAGGAAAAGTGGATCGACCGCCACGTCGGCCCGGGGCATGCCCGTCTCGTGCTGGGTGTAGGGGCCCTGTTCGACTTCGTCGCCGGCGAAGTGCCGCGCGCGCCTGAATCCATCCGCCGCATGCGGCTGGAATGGCTCTATCGCATGACGATCGAGCCGCAGCGGCTGTGGAAGCGTTACGTCATCGGCATCCCTGTCTTCCTGCGGTTCATCCTCTGGCGGAAATTTGCCGGGCCGCAGATCGTGCGGTCCGAGCCGGTGCGCTCCGAGCCGGTGCGTCGGCTCACATCGCTGTAGGGCGCGTCTTCGCGCCCGCTCCGGGAAACGCGCGCGCCTTCGCTAAAAAAGCGGTGCACCGGAGCGCGATCTTCCCAGGAGGCCCGAGCACGGCCTTGAAATCCTCGCGAAGAACGGCTTAGGACGCATTGAGGCGATCAACCGGCGTTTCCGCGCTGTATATCCCTCAGCACGAACCATATGCGCGAGGGACTGATGAGCACCGTTATCGATGGAAAGACCGTAGCCGCCTCCGTTCTCGACCGGGTCAAGGCCGCGGCGCGCGCGTTGGAAGAAAGCCGTGGCATCAAGACAGGCCTTGCCGTCGTCATCGTCGGCAACGATCCGGCAAGCCACACCTATGTCTCCTCCAAGAGCCGCATGGCCAAGGAGTGCGGCTTCGTCTCGGTTCAGCACACGCTGCCGGAAGAGACGCGCCAGGATGATCTCGCGGCCATCGTCGATCGCCTCAATGCCGATCCGTCGATCCACGGCATTCTCGTGCAGCTGCCGCTTCCGGGGCACTTCGACGCCGACGCCATCATCCAGTCGATCAGGCCGGAAAAGGACGTGGATGGATTGAACGTCGTCAATGCCGGCAAGCTTGCAACGGGCGACGTGAAGGGCGGTCTCGTGTCCTGCACGCCGGCAGGGGCCATGGTGTTCGTGCGGCAGACCCACGGAGACGATCTCTCGGGCCTGAACGCGGTCGTCATCGGCCGCTCGAACCTGTTCGGCAAGCCCATGGCGGCACTGCTGCTGGCTGCCAACGCAACCGTGACCGTCGCGCACTCCCGCACGAAGGATCTGCCGTCCGTCTGCCGCAATGCCGATATCCTCGTTGCTGCGGTCGGGCGTCCGGAAATGGTCAAGGCTGATTGGGTCAAGCCGGGCGCGACTGTCATCGACGTCGGCATCAATCGCATTGCGGCACCCGAGCGCGGGGAGGGCAAGACCCGTCTCGTCGGCGACGTCGCCTTCGCCGAATGCAAGGATGTCGCCGCGACCATCACGCCGGTCCCGGGCGGCGTTGGCCCGATGACCATCGCCATGCTGATGGCCAATACCGTCATCGCCGCCCACCGCGCGGCAGGCGTTGTCGCGCCGACGTTCTGACGCCTCGATAAGAACGCGCCGGAGATCCGAAGTTCGAGCCAACCCGACCCGACCCGACCCGACGAGAGATCTTAGCGGCGTGGCGCAGGCTTGGTCGAATCGCGCAGGATCAGCTCCGCCTGCCAGACTTCGCGCTCCAGCGCGTCCGCCGGATTGAGCACATGGGTGATCAGACGCTCGGCAATGCGCGCGCCGGCTGCCCGGAGCGACGATTGCGTCGTGGTCAGCGGAACGTTGAAATGTTCCGGCTTGAGAAGCGGCAGCACGTCGTCATGCGCGATCAGCGAGACGTCGTCGCCGACCTTCAGCCCGGCGCGGGTCAGCGCCCTGACGACGCCCAGCGCCATCACCGTGCTCGAGCAGAGAATGGCCGTCGGCGGGCGTGCATCGGCCAGGAACGCGGTCGTTGCCCGAAACCCATATTCATCCGTCATGAAATCATGGGCGATCAGGACGTCGTCGGTTTCCAGGCCGGCTTCCGTGAGAGCGGCGAGCATGCCGGCCTTCCGGCGCATGGCGAAGGTCAGATGCTCCTGCCCGTTGATCAGCGCGATGCGACGATGCCCGAGCGCGATCAGCAGCTGCGTCGCCTCGTAGAACGCACCTTCGTTATCGATGTCGAGAAAGGGATAATCGTCGCCCTGGCCGATGGCCCGACCATGCACAAGGTAGGGGATGGGCAGCGACCGCAGCATGTCGATCCTCGGATCGTCCCGGCGGACAGAGGCGATGAACAGGGCGTCGACATTGCCGCTGGCCGCCAGTCGGCGAAAGGTCGTCTCTTCGTCTTCCGGGGCGCTCGGATTGATCACGAAGTGAAAATCGTGGCGAACCGAGGCCTCGCCGAGACCGGTCAGGAAGGCGCTGAAGTGAACGTCGGCGTCGATATCGGGCGCGACCGTCATCACGAGCCCGATCGAGGCCGCACGCCCGGTCGCAAGCCTCTGCGCAGCCCGGTTTGGCCGATATCCGGTGTCATGAACGGCCTTCAACACGCGCTCGCGCGTTTCCGCATTGACCTCGGGATAGCCGTTCAGCGCCCGGCTGACCGTCGTCTGCGACAGGCCGAGCATCTCCGCAAGCTGCCTGAGATTGACGACCATCCTCCAACTCCCACCAAAGCGCTTTGATACCGTCTCAAAGCGGTGTGATCGCTCAGTATCATCAAAGACTTGTCGGTGCAAAAGAGTTTGCGGATGCGGCATTGCAAACCTTTGCTGCACCGCGAATGAACAACTTACGATGGACGGCGGCGCAAAATCCCTTGACTTGCAGCCTAGACCAATGGTTTCTTACGCTTCTCAAAGCGCTTTGAAAGCAGGTGTCGATGAAAGATACCAGCAAGGTGCCGCGGATTTTCGGGAGGAATCACGTGAAGACAACATTGATCCTGGGCGCAGCTGCGCTTGCTCTGATCGCAGGAACGGCCTCGGCCGCAGACCTGAAGTTCAAGCCGGGCGACGACGCCAAGTTCAACTGGAAAAGCTACGAGGACTTCAAGTCCGGACATGATCTCAAGGGGCAGTCGCTGACCATCTTCGGTCCGTGGCGTGGCGAAGACCAGGTCCTATTCGAAAGCGTGCTCGACTATTTCCGCGAGGTCACCGGGGCCGACGTGAAATATTCGTCCTCCGAGAACTACGAGCAGCAGATCGTCATCGACACGCAGGCCGGTTCGCCGCCGGACGTGGCGATCCTGCCCCAGCCGGGCCTCATCGCCGATCTCGCCTCCAAGGGCTATCTGACGCCGCTCAGCGAGGGCACGGACAAGTGGCTGCTCGACAACTATGCGGCCGGCCAGTCCTGGGTGGATCTGTCCACCTATGCCGGCAAGGACGGCAAGAAGGCGCTCTACGCATTCCCCTACAAGATCGACGTCAAGTCGCTGGTCTGGTACGTGCCCGAGAACTTCGAGGATGCGGGTTATGAAGTGCCCAAGACCATGGAAGAGCTGAAGGCGCTGACGGACAAGATCGTCGCCGACGGCGGCACGCCCTGGTGCATCGGCCTCGGTTCGGGCGGCGCAACCGGCTGGCCGGCCACCGACTGGGTGGAAGACATGATGCTGCGCACGCAGCCGGCCGACACCTATGACAAGTGGGTCACCAACGCCATTCCGTTCACCGATCCGGCCGTCGTTGGCGCGATCGACGAGTTCGGCTTCTTCGCCAAAAATCCGAAATATGTCGATGGCGGGACGCAGGCGGTTTCGTCGACGGACTTCCGCGACAGCCCGAAGGGTCTCTTTGCCTCGCCGCCCAAGTGCTACCTGCATCACCAGGCCTCTTTCATCCCGTCCTTCTTCCCGGAAGGCACGAAGGTCGGCGAGGATGCGGACTTCTTCTACATGCCGCCCTACGCCAGCAAGCCGGATCTCGGCAACCCGGTTCTCGGTGCCGGCACGCTCGCCATGATCACCAAGGACACCCCGGCATCGCGCGCGTTCCTCGACTTCCTTAAGACGCCGATCGCCCATGAAGTCTGGATGGCCCAGTCGAGCTTCCTGACCCCCTACAAGGGCGTCAATCTGGACACTTATGCCAATCCGCCGATGAAGAAGCAGGGGGACATTCTCCTCAATGCGACCACCTTCCGCTTTGACGGCTCCGACCTGATGCCCGGCAAGATCGGTGCAGGCGCCTTCTGGACCGGCATGATCGACTATGTCGGCGGCAAGCCGGCAGCCGACGTGGCGGCCGACATCCAGAAGTCTTGGGATAGCATCAAGTAAGCACCGTTTCGGGGCGGCCGCCACGCGGTCGTCCCGAAACCGTCTACCGGAACACCCCCGCGCCCTGCCGCTGCCGGCACCGTGCCTTCAGGCATGACCGCCGCGCGATCGGCGATCGTGTCTGCGGATGGGATGCGCTGCGGGTGTCCATGACCGCAAGGCGATGCCGGCCGAAAGGCTGCGATCGCAGCGCGGGCATGCGGCGATCTCGGATCCAGACGGTTCGAGGCCGAACTTGAGCAGAACGGAGCGTTCCAGCGGAACCGCGGCACATCGTGTCCGATGCAAAGCGCTGGTAAGGGGGGAACATGCAGCAATTGTTGATGGCCGTCGTCACGATGGTAGCCGGCGTTCTCGCCTGCGCTGCCTACTTCTACGGAACGAACCTCATCCTCGACCTGATCTTTCCCTCGAAGGGACGATCGGGCGCACAGGCATCGCGGAACCTGCGCATCAGCAATGCGATCCGCCCCTGGCTTTTCCTGTTTCCCGCGCTCTTCGCCATGACGATCTACCTGATCTATCCGGTGATCGAATCCGTCTGGCTCTCCTTCCACGACCGGGCCGGGCAGAATTTCGTCGGAGGTGCCAATTACGTCTGGATGATCCATGACGGCGAATTCCGTCAATCGATCTTCAACAACTTCCTCTGGCTGCTGGTCGTCCCGGCGCTCGCCACCTTTTTCGGCCTGATCATCGCCGCACTCACCGATCGCATCTGGTGGGGCAACATTGCAAAGACGCTGATTTTCATGCCGATGGCCATTTCCTTCGTCGGCGCATCCGTGATCTGGAAGTTCATCTACGATTACAGGGCTGCGGGATCCGAGCAGATCGGCCTTCTCAACGCGATCGTCACCGCGTTCGGCTTCGAGCCGCAGGCATGGGTCACCATCCCGCTCTGGAACAACTTCTTCCTGATGGCAATTCTCGTCTGGATCCAGACAGGCTTTGCCATGGTCATCCTGTCGGCAGCGCTGCGGGGCATTCCCGAGGAAACCGTGGAGGCCGCCGTGATCGACGGCGCCAACGGCTTCCAGATCTTCTTCAAGATCATGATCCCGCAGATCTGGGGCACCATCGCTGTGGTCTGGACCACCATCACGATCCTGGTCCTCAAGGTGTTCGACATCGTTCTCGCCATGACCAACGGGCAGTGGCAGACGCAGGTGCTGGCCAATCTCATGTTCGACTGGATGTTCCGGGGTGGCGGCGATTTCGGCCGCGGCGCGGCGATCGCCGTCGTCATCATGCTCCTCGTCGTGCCGATCATGATCTGGAACATCCGCAATGCCGCCCGAGAGATGAAGGGACACTGAGATGATCGCGTCGAAACGCTCCCCGCTCGTCCTGTTCGTGCACCTGTCCGTGCTGCTGCTGGTCATTCTCTGGACCATCCCGACGGCAGGCCTTCTGATCTCGTCGCTGCGCGACAAGGACCAGCTTGCCGTCTCCGGCTGGTGGACGGCCCTGTCCACCTCCAGCCAGAACCTGACGGTGCGTGCGCCGGGCCCTGAAACGCAGCAGCAGCGCGACGGCAAGTTCGTGATTTCCGGCAACGTGCTCGACAATGCCGGCGCCAAGGTTTCCGCCTTCGGCTTCCGCACCCAAGAGCCTGCGGCGTTCGAGCCCGGTCAGACGGCGACGCTCAACGATGGCGAACGATTGACCGTCCAGGAGGACGGGACGTTCGAGATCGTGTCCGATGTCGCCATGGAAGGCTCGCGCGGCCAGCGCATCTTCGTGCAGGCGGCCGTTCCCTCGCGCTTCACCTTCGACAATTACCGCGAGGTGCTCAATGCCGAAGGCATCGGCGCGTCCTTCATCAATTCGCTCACCGTCTCCATTCCCTCGACCATCATCCCGATCCTCGTCGCGGCCTTTGCCGCCTATGCGCTCGCCTGGATGCCGTTTCCCGGACGCACCCTGCTCATCGCTGTCGTCGTCGGCCTCCTGGTCGTGCCGCTGCAGATGTCGCTCATCCCGCTCCTGAAGCTCTACAACGGGGTCGGCGCCTTTCTCGGCGTGCCGGCCAAGACCTATGTCGGCATCTGGCTGGCGCATATGGGGTTCGGCCTGCCGCTTGCCATCTATCTCCTGCGCAACTACATGGCCGGCCTGCCGCGCGAGATCATGGAGTCGGCCCGGGTCGACGGCGCGAGTGATTTCGACATCTTCGTCAAGATCATCCTGCCGCTGTCCTTCCCGGCGCTTGCCTCCTTCGCCATCTTCCAGTTCCTCTGGACCTGGAACGACCTTCTCGTCGCCATGGTCTTTCTGGGCACCGGCAACAACGAGCTCGTGCTGACCGGTCGCCTCGTCAACCTGCTCGGGTCGCGCGGCGGAAACTGGGAAATCCTGACGGCATCGGCCTTCATCACCATCATCATCCCGCTGATCGTCTTCTTCAGTTTGCAGCGCTATCTCGTGCGCGGCCTGCTGGCCGGATCGGTCAAAGGCGGCTGATCGCCCGAAGGACGGCCGAACCCGCCGTCTCCCGAACCCACCGTCCAAGGACTTCCGCCCTCCCATGAGCCTGCCTCTCCGCAAGACCCAGACCGAGACGATCTCCACCCTGCCAGCCGCGGATCGCGACTGGTGGCGTGGCGCCGTGATCTACCAGATCTATCCGCGGTCCTATCAGGACTCGAACGACGACGGGATCGGCGACCTCAAGGGGATCACGCGCCGGCTGCCCTACATCGCCGCGCTGAATGTCGATGCGATCTGGATCTCGCCCTTCTTCACCTCGCCGATGAAGGACTTCGGCTACGACGTTTCCAACTACAAGGATGTCGATCCGATCTTCGGTCTCCTCTCGGATTTCGACGCGCTGATCGCGGAAGCCCATCGTCTGGGAATCCGGGTCATGATCGACCTCGTGCTCTCCCACACGTCCGACCAGCATTCCTGGTTTGCCGAAAGCCGCTCCAGCCGTTTCAACCCAAAGGCGGACTGGTATGTCTGGTCGGACTCCAAGCCCGATGGCACGCCGCCCAACAACTGGATGTCGATCTTCGGCGGTTCCGCCTGGCAGTGGGATCCGACGCGCCTGCAGTATTACATGCACAACTTCCTGACCTCGCAGCCGGACCTGAACCTGCACAATGCCGAGGTGCAGGAGGCGCTGATCTCGGTCGAGCGTTTCTGGCTGGAACGCGGCGTCGATGGCTTTCGCCTCGACACGATCAACTTCTATTTCCACGACTTGCAACTGCGCGACAACCCGGCCCTGGCGCCCGAGCGTCGCAATGCCAATACGGCGCCGGCCGTGAACCCCTACAATTACCAGGAGCATCTCTACGACAAGAACCGGCCCGAAAATATCGCCTTCCTCCAGCGGTTTCGCGCCGTTATGGACGAATATCCCGCCATTGCCGCGGTCGGCGAAGTGGGCGACAGCCAGATCGGTCTCGAAATCGCCGGGCAGTACACGTCGGGCGGCGACAAGATGCATATGTGCTATGCCTTCGAGTTCCTGGCGCCCGATCCGCTCACCCCGGCCCGCGTCGCCGAGGTTCAGCATGCCTTCGAGCGGGCGGCGCCGGAAGGTTGGGCCTGCTGGGCGTTCTCCAACCACGATGTCGTGCGTCACGTCTCCCGCTGGGGACAGGGCATCACCGACCATGACGGGCATGCGAAGTTTCTGGCCAGCCTCTTGATGTCGCTGCGCGGCTCGGTCTGCATCTACCAGGGGGAAGAACTGGCTTTGACCGAGGCGGACCTCGCCTTCGAGGATCTGCAGGACCCTTACGGTATTCAGTTCTGGCCCGACTTCAAGGGTCGCGACGGCTGCCGCACGCCGATGGTCTGGGAAGCGGATGCGCCGAACGGCGGCTTCGGCGACGGGAGGCCGTGGCTGCCGGTGGCTGAAGCGCATCTCGCCCGGGCCGTTTCGGTCCAGGAGCAGGACATGCGCTCCGTCCTTCACCATTATCGCCGGTTTCTCGCCTTTCGCCGGCAGCACAAGGCGCTGTCCAAGGGCGAGATTGCCTTCAAGGCCCATGCGGCGCCCGTGCTCGGCTTCGAGCGGAGCCATGGCAACGAGACGCTGCTCTGCCTTTTCAACATGAGCGGTGAAACGGCTTCGGTCGAGCGGCCGGCAGAGCGCCTCGAGGTGCTCTCCGGTCACGGTTTCGGCTCGGAACTGGGTGACAACAGCATTACATTGCCCGCCTGGAGCGGATTTTTCGCGCGGATCGTCTGACGATCATCAACCGAGTGAACGGGGAGGGACCCATGTCCGGACTGGAACTACGCAAGATCCGCAAATCCTACGGTGCGGTGGATGTCATCCATGGCATCGACCTCACGATCGAGAAGGGTGAATTCATCGTCTTCGTCGGCCCGTCCGGCTGCGGAAAGTCGACGCTCCTGCGCATGATCGCCGGTCTCGAAGAGATCACCGGCGGCGAGATGTTCATCGAGGGCGAAAAGGTCAACGACACCCCGCCGTCCAAGCGCGGCATCGCCATGGTGTTCCAGTCCTATGCGCTCTACCCGCATATGACGGTGTACGACAACATGGCCTTTGGGATGCGCATCGCCAAGGAAAGCAAGGAGGAGATCGACCGCCGCGTGCGCGCCGCAGCCGAAATCCTGCAGCTCACCCAGTATCTGGACCGTCTGCCCAAGGCGCTTTCGGGTGGTCAGCGCCAGCGCGTCGCCATCGGTCGCGCCATCTGCCGCGATCCCAAGGTGTTCCTGTTCGACGAACCGCTGTCGAACCTCGACGCGGCGCTGCGGGTCGCAACCCGTATCGAAATCGCCCGTCTGAACGAGCAGATGGCCGATACGACCATGATCTACGTCACCCACGACCAGGTGGAGGCCATGACGCTCGCCGACCGTATCGTCGTTCTCTCGGGCGGCCATATCGAGCAGGTCGGCCCGCCGCTCGAACTCTACGAGCGCCCCGCCAACCTGTTCGTCGCGCAGTTCATCGGCTCGCCCGCCATGAACATCATCCCCGCCAAGATCGTCGCCACCGGCGTCCAGACCACGGTCGAGCTCGTCGGCGGCAAGCGCGACATTCTCGACATCGCGACGCCCGATACCGAATCCGGCCGGTCGGCAAGCTTCGGCGTGCGACCGGAGGATCTCCAGATCACCACCGGCGACAGCTTCCTCTTCGAGGGCACCGTTTCCATCGTCGAAGCGCTTGGCGAAGTCACGCTCCTCTACATCGAAGGCCTCGTCCCCGACGAGCCCATCATCGCCAAGCTTGCCGGCATCCAGCCGATCAAGCGCGGCGACCGCGTCCGCTTCACCGCCGATCGCGCCAAGCTGCATCTGTTCGACGGGGAGGGGAAGACGTATCGGCGGTAGTGCCGTCGCCCCGGATGTGATGCGCGCCTGCCGGAACCAAACCTTGTCTCCCGGAATTGGAAGAGGCGAGACAGAAAAGGAGTTCCGCATGGCGTATATCGACGCAAAGGACGGCACGAAACTACATGTCAAGGATATGGGGCAGGGCCGTCCCGTCGTCCTCATTCACGGCTGGCCGCTGACAGGCGACATGTTCGAGTATCAGACCGTGGCGCTGCTCGAGGCAGGTTACCGCGTCATCACCTATGACCGTCGCGGCTTCGGCCAGTCTGGACATCCGGCGACCGGTTACACCTACGATATCTTTGCCGACGATCTGGCGAGCGTGATTGACGGGCTCGATCTGCAAGACGTCTCCCTGGTCGGTTTCTCCATGGGAGGCGGCGAGATTGCGCGCTATCTGTCGCGTCACGGGGCATCGCGCATCGCCAAGGCCGTGCTTGTCGCATCGGTCGCCCCGTATCTGCTGAAGGATGACAGCAATCCGGACGGTGTCGATGGCAGCGTGTTCGAGGATATGAAGACACAGATCCGCGAGGATCGCTTCGCCTTCCTGCAGAGCTTTGCCAAGACATTCTACGGCGTCGGCCTCGTCAGCCGTCCGGTCAGCCAGGGCGTGCTCGACTGGTCGTTCGTGCTCGGCGTCATGGCGAGCCCCAAGGCGACGATCGACTGCGTGACAGCCTTCGGCACGACCGATTTCCGTCCGGACCTTGCGGCGTTCACCATCCCGACGCTCGTCATTCATGGAACGGCCGACAAGACCGTGCCGATCGACCCGTCGGGGCGTGCTGCCGCGAAGGGCATCAAAGGCGCGCGTCTGATCGAGTACGACGGCGAGCCCCATGGCCTGTTTGCAACCGCACCGGAACGGCTGAACAAGGACCTTCTCGCGTTTCTCGTCTGAAACGAAAAGAGCGCGCCGAAGAGGTCGGCGCGCTCTTTTTCCGGACCATGCGTTTCCGCCGTCTAAAGCGCGGTGCGTGAAAAGGATTCACGCACCGCGCTTTAAGGTCTTGTTTTAAGGCATGTCGTTTCCCGAAAGCGCTGCACGCTCTCGGGCGACAGGATTAGTGGAAAAACACGCTCGCGCCGTGTTCGGCCGCGCCCGTCAAGGCGCGGAACGGGGCAAAGAGCTCCCGGCCCATACCGAACGCATTGCCGTCGAGATCGGCCTCGGCGGGCGCGCGCGCCGCCAGTTCCGCGTCCGAGACGAGCACGTTGACCTCGCCGGTCGTTGCATCGAGCCGGATGATGTCGCCTTCGCGGATCTTGGAGATCGGGCCGCCGTCTTTGGCTTCCGGCGTCATGTGGATCGCGGACGGTACCTTGCCGGAGGCGCCGGACATGCGGCCGTCGGTAATGAGTGCGACCATCTGGCCGCGGTCCTGCAGGATGCCGAGCACCGTCGTCAGCTTGTGCAGTTCCGGCATGCCGTTCGCCTTCGGGCCCTGGAAGCGGACGACCGCGACGAAATTGCCCTCCAGCTTGCCGTCCTTGAAGGCGTCGTTGAGGCTTGCCTGATCGTGGAAGATCTTCGCCGGCGCTTCGATGATGTGGCGCTCCGGCTTGACCGCCGAGATCTTGATGACGGCCTTGCCGAGATTGCCGGTCAGCATCTTCAGTCCGCCCGTCGCCTGGAACGGCTTGTCGATGGTGGCGAGCACCTTCGGGTCGTGGCTGACCTCGGGGGCGCGCTCGCGCGCGACGGTGCCGTTCTCGCCGAGCTTGACGTCGATCGCATAGGCCTCAAGGCCGTGACCGAAGACGGTGCGGACATCCTCGTGCAGCATGCCGGCCTTCAGCAGCTGGCCGATGAGGTAGCCGATGCCGCCGGCGGCATGGAAATGGTTCACGTCGGCAAGCCCGTTCGGATAGACCCGGGCGAGCAGCGGAATGATGTCGGAGAGCTCCGAGATATCCTGCCATGTCAGCTGGATGCCGGCTGCGCGGGCCATGGCGACGAGATGCATCGTGTGGTTGGTCGAGCCGCCGGTCGCATGCAGGCCGATGACGCCATTGACGATGGACCGCTCGTCGATCATTTCGCCGGCCGGGGTGAAGGCATTGCCGAGCGCGGTGATCGCGAGCGCCCGCTTGGTCGCCTCGCGCGTCAAGGCATCCCGCAGCGGCGTGCCGGGATTGACGAAGGACGCACCGGGCATGTGGAAGCCCATGATCTCCATGACCATCTGGTTGGAGTTGGCCGTGCCGTAGAAGGTGCAGGTCCCGGGTCCATGATAGGATTTGGACTCGGCTTCCAGCAGTTCGTCCCGACCGATCTTGCCTTCGGCATAGAGCTGGCGCACGCGCGCCTTTTCGTCGTTCGGCAGGCCCGTGGTCATGGGTCCGGCGGGAATGAACACGGCCGGCAGATGACCGAATGTCATGGCGGCGATCATCAGGCCGGGCACGATCTTGTCGCAGACACCGAGATAGACCGTGCTGTCGAACATGTTGTGCGACAGGCCGATACCGGCCGCCATGGCGATAAGGTCGCGGGAAAACAGCGACAGCTCCATGCCCGGCTGGCCCTGTGTCACGCCATCGCACATGGCGGGGACGCCGCCGGCGACCTGGGCGATCCCGCCGGCTTCCGCCGCGGCTGCCCGGATCATCGCCGGATAGGTTTCGAACGGCTGATGCGCCGAAAGCATGTCGTTATAGGAGGTGATGATGCCGAGATTGGGCACCGTGTCGCCCGACAGCGCCACCTTCTCGGAGGGGGAACAGACCGCGAAGCCATGGGCAAGGTTGCCGCAGCCGAGCACGGAGCGGTGGACGCCCTTGGCAGCGGCATTGCGCACGCGGTCCAGATACGGCTCGCGCGAGGGCTTGGAGCGCTCGACGATGCGGGCGGTGATGGCTGCGATACGGGGATCGACGGTCATGGCCTATCCTTCCGGGGCCCTCCGGGCCCCTGTCTCAGATGTGGATCATCGGTATCGGCGCGGGTGAACGCCGGTTGTGTCAAGTGTCATGCCACAGGCCGGTGACCGAAACGGTGCACCTCTTACGGAGCCCAGTAGATCTCGACCGGCGCGGCGGCCCGGCGCAGCATGGCGCGGATGGGCATTTCGGTCTCGGGGCCGTCGCCTTGCGCCGCTTCCAGCGCGGCCTTCTTGGCGTCGCCCTCGATGTGGAGCACCAGAAGCCGCGCATCGTGCAGGCTCGTGAATGTATAGGTCAGACGCGGCTCGCCGGCGCCGGCGGCTTGCATGGTCATCACGCCGCGCGGTGTCTGCGGGTCGAGCGCTTCGGCAAGGCGTGATCCGCCGGGGAAGAACGAGGCGGTGTGTCCGTCCCCGCCCATGCCCAGCACCACGACATCGAAGGGCCGTCCGATCCGCGCCGTCTCCTTGGTGGCGGTCGCTGCGGCCTCCTCGGCAGTGGCCGTCGGGTAGTAGAGCGGCTCGAACCCTGCCGCCGCGGCATTCCCGACCAGCAGATTGTCGCGCACCAGCTTCTCGTTGGACCGTTCGCTATCGGGCGCCACGAACCGTTCGTCCACCAGCGTCACCGTGACCTTGCTCCAGTCGAGCGAGGCGCCGGACAGCACCTTGAAGAACGCCTTGGGCGTCGAGCCGCCGGAAACCGCGATGGAGGCGGAACCGGCAGCCGCGATGCCGGCGGCCAGGGCGTCTGCAACGGCTGTCGCCAGGCGTTCGGCAAGAATGGCCGGGGTCTCGAACGTGTGGAGCTGGACGGTCATGGCTCAGACCACTTCGTGCCAGGTGCGGCCGTCCCGCTCGATGAGCGCGATGGCCTGGCTCGGGCCCCAGGTGCCCGCGGTATAGGACTGCGGCTTCTGGCCCACTTCGTCCCAGGCCTTCAGGATCGGATCGACCCAGCGCCATGCCGCTTCCACTTCGTCGCGGCGCATGAACAAGGTCTGGTTGTTGCGGATCACGTCGAGCAGAAGGCGCTCATAGGCATCGGCGCTGCGCGCCTTGAACGACTCGGCGAAGGTCATGTCCAGCGACACGTTGCGCAGGCGCATGCCGCCCGGGCCGGGATCCTTGATCATCAGCGACTGCTTGACGCCTTCGTCGGGCTGCAGGCGGATGATGAGCTGGTTGGCTTCCACACGCCCGGCTGCCTCGTCGAAGATCGAATGCGGGATCGGCTTGAAGGAAATGACGATCTCCGACATGCGGGTCGCCATGCGCTTGCCGGTGCGGATGTAGAAGGGTACGCCCGCCCAGCGCCAATTGTTGATCTCGGCCTTGATGCCGACAAAGGTCTCGGTATTGGAGACGCCGCCTTCCAGTTCCTCGAGATAGCCCTTGACGGGCCCACCGGCGGAGGCGCCGGCCTTGTACTGACCGCGCACCGTCATTTTTTCGACATTGGCGGCGGTGATCGGCTTCAGCGCGCGCAGAACCTTAAGCTTCTCGTCGCGCACGGCCTCGGCGTTCATCGAGGGCGGAACCTCCATCGCAACAAGGCAGAGCAGCTGCAGGATATGGTTCTGCACCATGTCGCGCAGCGCGCCCGCCGTGTCGTAATAGCCGGCGCGGCTCTCCAGCCCGACGGCTTCCGCCACGGTGATCTGGATATGGTCGATGTAGGACGAATTCCACAGCGGTTCGTACAGCGTGTTGGCGAAGCGCAGCGCCATCAGGTTCTGCACGGTCTCCTTGCCGAGGTAATGATCGATGCGGAAGATCTGCTCTTCCCGGAAGACCTTGCCGATCGTGTCGTTCAGTTCGAGCGCGGACGCAAGGTCGCGGCCGATCGGCTTTTCGACCACGATACGGGTGGTCTTGGTGATCAGCTTGTGATCGCGGATCTTCTCGGAAATGGCACCGAAAATTCCGGGGGCGACGGCGAGATAGAAGGCCCGCACGCGGTCCTTTGCCTCGTCAAGCAGCGACTTCAGCTTGTCCCAGCCCTGATCGCTCTTGGCGTCCACGGAAATGTAGAAAAGCCGGTCGGTGAAGGCCTTGACCTGCGCCTCGTCAAATTCGCCGGCCTTGAGGTGCTCTTTCAGCGCGTCGCGTCCGAACTGGCGATACTCCTCGTGCGTCATCGCGGTGCGCGAGGCGCCGATGATGCGGGTCGGATCGGTCAGCTGGCCGTCGAGCTGGCGATGATATAGGGCCGGAAGGAGCTTTCGCTCGGCAAGATCGCCTGTGCCGCCGAAGACGACGTAGTCAAAGGGTTCGACGGGAATGATCTGGCTGCTCATGGGATATCGATCTCTCTCGGGTCGGGCGTTCTATAATCTAATCGATTTAAAGACGCTAGTAGTATGGTGCAAAAAATGCGCCGGGGAGGGGGTCAAAGCCTGTCGCGGAGAGCATACCAAGTGAGCGCCAGGAACAAAAGCGGCGATCGGAACCGGCGTCCGCCGGGGAAGGCCGGAATGCGCAGGTCCTTCAACAGGTCCAATTCCGAGCCACGGCCGAGGATGAGGTCTGCGTAGAGCTTTCCGCAGTGGTTGGACAGCATGACGCCGTGCCCGGAAAAGCCGCCGATGGTGGTGACGCCCGGCATGACCTCGCGCACGAAGGGCTGGCGTGGCATGGTGATGCCGACGGACCCGCCCCAGGCATGCGTCATTTCGACCTCGGCAAGATCCGGATAGATTTCGGCGATCTGCCGCCGGATATGCTTGGACATGTCGCGCGGATTGTCGGCCGTGTAGGCCTCGCGGCCGCCAAACAGCAGCCGTCCGTCCCGCGACCGGCGGAAATAGCGCACGACGAAGCGGCTGTCGGCCACGGACTCGCCACCGGGCAGAACAGGCGACGTCTCTCCGAGCGGCACCGTCGCGCCGATGAAGGATCGGATGGGCATCACATGTGATGCCGTCACGGGCTCGAGGCTGCCGATATGCGCGTTGCAGGCAATCAGAGCCCGATCGGCGCGAAGCGTACCGCGCGCCGTTTCCACGAGCACCTTGCCCTGCGCAAGCCGGATAGCGGTCGCCGGCGTGTTCTCGAAAAGCTGCGCGCCGGCCGCTTGGGCAACGCGGGCAAGGCCGACCAGGAGCTTCATCGGCTGGATATGGCCCGTGCCGCCGTCCCGGATGCCGAGGACATAATGCCGGGAGCCCACACGACGTGCCGTCTCCTCGGCGTCCATCATCTGCAGGTGCGGATAGGCGTAGTCGCGCGCCGTGCTCTCCACATAAGCGCGGTAGTCCCCGGCGTAGGAAGCCTTGTGCGTCACCGAAAGATGGCCCGGCTGATACTCCATGTCGATGTCGTGGCGGGCGGCAAAATCGAGAAGGCCGCGCTTGGCCTGCTCGGCCATGTCGAACAGGGCCTTGGCCCGCTCCCGGCCATATTGCTTCTCGAGTTCGTCCACCTCGGCGCGCTGGCCCGTGCCCAGTTGCCCGCCATTGCGCCCGGATGCTCCGTCGCCGAAGCGGCAGGCGTCGATCAGCACGACCCGCACGCCGCCCGCGGCAAGATTGTAGGCCGCCTGCAGACCGGTGAAGCCGCCGCCGATGACGACGACATCGGCGGTCATGTCGCCATCAAGCGTCGGGTAGACGGGTCGCTCGCGCACGGCGTCCTCGTAGTACGAGATCCCGGGCGAGATCGGGCTCTGCCATGTTTCCGGCGAGGTCATGATGCACCTCACACGTTGAGAAGCAGATATTCCCGCTCCCAGGGGCTGATCACCTGCATGAACGTCTCGAACTCGCCACGCTTCACGCCCGCATAGATGGCAATGAACTCTGCCGAGAACACGTCATGGAAGGCGGGTTCCGCCTCGAGCGCCGCCACGGCTTCCAGCAGGCCGCGCGGCAGTTCGATCGCCTTGGTGTTGACACTGTCGTCGGCCGGTGCCGTTGGCTCCAGGCCCTGGATCAGGCCGAGATAACCGCAGCCGAGCGACGCTGCGAGCGCGAGATAGGGGTTGGCGTCCGAACTCGGCAGCCGGTTTTCCACCCGCCGGGCGGCCGGTTCGGAATCCGGCACACGAAAGGCCGTCGTCCGGTTGTCGTAGCCCCAGGCGTTGTTGACCGGTGCCGACATGTCGGGCGTCAGGCGGCGATAGGAGTTGACGTAGGGCGCCATCATCGACAGCGCCTTTGGAATGTAGGTCTGCATGCCCCCGATGAAGTGGAAGAACTCCTTGGACGCCGAGCCATCCGCGTTCGAGAACAGATTGCGGCCGGTGTTCACCTCGACGATCGACTGGTGGATATGCATGGCGGAGCCTGCCTGGCTCTGCATGGGCTTGGCCATGAAGGTCGCATAGATGCCGTGCTTCAGCGCGGCTTCGCGGATCGTGCGCTTGAACAGGAACACCTGGTCGGCCAGCTCGATCGGATCGCCGTGCCGCAGGTTGATCTCGAGCTGCGCCGGTCCCTCTTCGTGGATCAGGGTGTCGATCTCCAGGCCCTGCTTTTCGGAGAAGTGGTAGATGTCGTCGATCAGCTCGTCGAACTCGTTGACGCCGGCGATGGAATAGGCCTGCCCACCCTGGATGGAGCGGCCGGAGCGACCTTTCGGCGGATGCAGCGGATAGTCGGGGTCGTCGTTCTTGGCGACCAGGTAGAATTCGATCTCGGGCGCGACGACCGGCTTCCAGCCTTTCAGCCGATAAAGTTCCAGCACGTGCTTCAGCACGTTGCGGGGCGTGTAGGGCACGTTTTCCCCTTTGGAGCCGGCGATGTCGCAGAT
The DNA here is from genome assembly GCF_001424065.1 of Rhizobium sp. Leaf384. Classification (GTDB taxonomy): domain Bacteria; phylum Pseudomonadota; class Alphaproteobacteria; order Rhizobiales; family Rhizobiaceae; genus Ferranicluibacter. The sequence goes on along the minus strand of NZ_LMQE01000001.1, from coordinate 1,152,559 downwards.
CACCTGCGCCGTCGGGTCCGTCTCCCACGGCACGATCGAAAGCGTGGAAAGGTCGGGGACGAGCTTGATGTCGCTGTCGCGGCTGTCATAGCGGAAATCGCCGGTCTCCTCGGGATATTCACCCGAAATCGTGTGCCGATAGATGGCGGAGGGCAGAGCGAGCGAGGTGTTGGAGGTGAACTTGGAGGACGGCATCATCTTGCCGCGGGGGACCCCGGCGATATCGGGGGTGATGCACTCCACGTCTTCGATACCGCGAACTTTCAGCCAGTCGGCGGCCTCCTTCCAGGTCTTCACGCCACGTGGCGCCTGGAGGGCGGATGGGATTTTGTTGCTCTTGGTCGATTTCGTCGTCTGGTTGGCGATGGTTTTCTTCGCAGGCATAAATCACCGGGGTTCTTTCGGATATTTCTATCATAGCCAGTGTTTGAAGATTGGCCAGCTTGACCGGCGCGAAAATGCTGGCGGTCAGATGCCATTGACGTTATCCGGGCGTCACTGACCAAGGGAGACGCGCGGTGGCAAAGAGCTTCGACGTGGTGATCATCGGCGCCGGCGCTGCGGGAATGATGTGCGCGGCGCAAGCCGGTCGCCGCGGCCGCAGCGTGCTTGTCCTGGATCATGCCAAGGCGCCGGGTGAGAAGATCCGCATCTCGGGCGGCGGCCGCTGCAACTTCACCAATCTTCACACGACGCCCGCCAACTTCCTCTCGCAGAACCCGCACTTTGCCAAATCGGCACTCGCCCGCTACACGCCGCGCGATTTCGTCGCTTTGGTCGAGCGGTACGGGATCGCCTGGCATGAAAAGACGCTCGGTCAGTTGTTTTGCGACGACACGGCTCGTGACATCGTCCGTATGCTGCTGGAGGAAATGAAGGCTGCCGGTGTCGTGCTCCGGTTGGAAACGGAGATCGCCGCCGTCGAGACGTCCGCGACCGGCTTTCGCGTCTTGCTGGCGGACGGTACGGTCGAGGCCCAGTCGCTCGTCATCGCCACAGGTGGCAAGTCGATCCCGAAGATGGGCGCAACCGGGTTTGCCTATCGCCTCGCCGAGCAGTTCGGCCTGGCTCTGGTCGAAACACGCCCGGGTCTCGTTCCGCTGACGGTGTCGGATGCGGCGAAGGAAAACCTTGGCGCATTGGCGGGCCTCTCCGTCGACGTGCGCGCCGCCTGCGGGAAGACGACATTTCGCGAGGCCATGCTCTTCACCCATCGCGGTCTCAGCGGCCCGGCGATCCTGCAGATCTCGTCCTATTGGCGGGAGGGCGACGAGATCCGCTTGGCTTTCGAGCCGGAAACCGATGTCGGGGGACTCTTGAAGGCAGCGCGCCGCACGCAAGGCCGGCAGGCCGTACAGACGGTGCTCGGAGAACATCTGCCGAAGCGGCTTGCCCAGCATCTCGCCGCCGAGGCGGGACTGCTCGACCGGCCGTTGGCGGATCTCTCCGACAGGGCAATCGACCGGCTGATAGAGCACGTGTCCGGCTGGTCCATGAAGCCGGCGGGGTCGGAAGGCTTCCGGACGGCAGAGGTAACGCTTGGCGGGGTGGACACGCGGCATCTCGACTCCCGCACCATGATGGCGAAAGCTGTCCCGGGCCTCTTTTTCATCGGCGAATGTGTCGACGTCACCGGCTGGCTCGGCGGATACAATTTTCAATGGGCCTGGGCGTCCGGATTTTGTTGTGGCCAGGTGGCCTGACGCTGATCGAGACGACAATCGTGCGATCACGTTCCGGTGATCGCCAGAACGCAATCGCGAAGTCTTCGGTCGGGCATGGTGCGGCGGGATGCCGCCTTCAATGCATCGGAGGTGACGAAGCGGCGTCCGAGTCGGCCGAGACGATCCTATCGCGTTGATTGGCCTACTGTTTTTTAAAGTGCCTGACGCCGCTGAAGGCAGGAGCCAAGCGGAATGCCGAAATCGTGAGAGAAGGTCCGACCTTGTTAACGAAACGTCGCAACCCTACCTGACGCATGGGAACGGATTGTCCCGCAGCGGCACAGTTTTCGCATTTTTAACGGGTGCGGCAGAAAGTGTCTGGTGGATCGTCTCAACCGGGTCTATTCTCTTCGGACGGAAGGACATGATATCATGAACCAGCATAGCCGACGCAATGCCCGTGCCATCGCCATCGCCAAGGCCGATGACAGCCGTACACACAAGATCCTCGCGCTGACCTACACGGCCGCAGCCATCCTGACCGCTGCCGCCATTCTCGGTCTCTCGACGCTCGGCTCGTTCTGAGCCCGTCTGCACGGCGATTTTCTCCGGGGCTGCATCGCCTTTGCAGCCCGGTTTCGTGTGGGTAAGCCAGTCTTGCCTGTGAAGGCCCGCCATGTGTCGACCCGTCTCCCAGGGAGACACGAAGTCGCATATTCATAGGCGATGACGCGATGCCCGCCTTTCGGTAAGGCCGGCAATTTTGCGACAAAATCTCCGCGACACAATCTTCAAGCTACAGGCATCCTGATGCGATTGTGCAAGATCATGGCCCCTCAGGGGCTTTTTCTTTGGCTTGCGGTGATTAGAAGCCATCGCCGCGAGAAGATCCCTTTGCACGTTTTGCCACACAGGCATTGCAGCGACGTGACAACGTCAACCCACGCTTACATGAAATTAACGCATCTGGTCCAAGCTGGCCGGATTGAGGAGCATGCTTGGGCGACGTCACCGGAGGGGCGCGGCGTCCTGCAATGATTGCGAAGCGGCTGGCGGCATCCCCGCATTCTTTCAGACCATGATGACGGCCTGACACGAAACGCACCGATGAAGCCGATGACGGCTCGGGGGGAGGCGTAAGCAGGCCTGAAAGCCAGGACGCGCCCATGCTCATCGACAAGATCCTTGCCCGCTTCAAAATCCAGACGAAGGTTCTCTTCTTCATCCTGCCTTTTGTCGTCAGCATCTGTGCCGTGGGGCTCACGGGCCTCTACGCTTCCGGCCTTCTGCAGGGGCGCATGGAAATCTCCAACAGCGTGCTCCAGTCGCTGTCCGGCTTCCGCGACGTCTATGCCGGCATGAACGCGTTTTTGACCGATGCGAGCGAAAAGACCCGCGAGGACGTCGTCCAGAAGATTGCGGGTCAGGAACAGGTCCTCAACGCGACCCGCGCCCAGATGGAAAACAGCGAGGGTGCCAGCGAGCTCGACAGTGCGATCGCCGGAACGGCGAAGATCCGCGAACGGGTGGGCGAACTCTGGAAGCTGCATGAGGGCGAAGTCGAGCTCCGCTCCTCCATTACCAAAAGCATCCGCCTTCTCCTCTCGACACAAGGCAAGCTGGTGGAAGAGGCGACCGCCGTCGAGCAACGCGTCCGCGACGACGAGACCAAGGCCAAATCGCTTCTGCGCGAGGCTGAGCGCCTTACCGCATCCAGCGATCTCCTCACGGGCCTAAGCTCCGATTTCGCCCGTGCACCGACGCCCGAGGCCAAGATCAAGGTGGTGCGCGACAGCCAGGCCGCGCTCGAAGGGGTGCTCGCCCAGATCGGCACGGCGCTGCCGGCCAACCAGAAGGCCGTCGCAGACACGTTCAAGGTCACCATCGGCGACATCCGCGCGCTGGCCAACAATGGCGACGTCAGCGACGATAACGCCAAGGCCATCGGCCGGCTGGTCGCCCGCTTCCGTCAGGCGAGCATCCAGTTCCAGACAGCCGCCACTGCCACGATGCGCAATGCAACGGCGACCTTCGGCAAGCTCGATGCTCCGCTGATCAAGGCCAACAAGATCCTCGAAAACGCCCGCGCCATCATGAACGCCGTGTCGGGCATCCGGCTGGCGGCCAGCAGCTTCCTCGAAACATCCCAGCAGACGGACCAGGCGAGGCTGGCCCGCGAGGTGAACGTCCTCAACCAGGAAGTCCTCAACATTGCCTATACCGCGCCGGAAATGGAGTTCTTCGCCGGTCTCGCCGCAAAGGTTCAGCCGGTCGCCGGCAAGATCAAGTCCGACAGCATGTCGCTGATCGGTGTCAGTGCCGCCCGGCACAAGGAGTTCGCCGAGGCGGCCGCCGATATCGACCGGATCTGGCAGCAGCTCGTCGGCTTTGCCGAAGTGCAGAAGACCAATGCGGGCATCGAACGCGAAAAGGCCAACCAGGTCTCGGTTTTTGCGACGGCCGGCGGCGTCGTCATCGCCCTTCTCGCCGGCGTCGCCCTGGTGCTGACGCTGAAAGGGCCGATCGGCCAGATCACCGCCGCCATGCGACGTCTCGCCGAAGGTGCGCTTGATACGCGCATCGATGGCGATGCCCGGCAGGACGAGATCGGTGACATGGCGCGTGCGCTCGGCATCTTCAAGGAAAACGCCTTGTCGAAGGTGCGCATCGAGGCGGAAAGCGAGGAGCAGCGGCTGCAGGCCGATGCCGAGCGCAGCCGCAACGATGCCGAAAAGCGCGCCATGGACAGCCAGATCGACTTCGCAGTGAGCCAGCTTGCCGCCGGTCTCGGCCGTCTCGCCCAGGGCGACCTGTCGCAGCAGATCGAAACACCCTTCAACGGCCGCCTCGAACAGCTGCGGGTCGATTTCAACGGCTCGCTCATCCGCCTGCAGGATACGCTCCTGCAGATCCGCAACAATGCCGTCCACATCCAGCGCAGCGGCAACGACATGCATTCCTCCGCCGACAGCCTGTCGCGCCGCACCGAGGCGCAGGCGGCCTCGCTTGAGGAAACGGCCGCCGCCGTCGACCAGATCACGGTCACCGTTCGCTCCTCCGCCGAGCGCGCGCATGAAGCCAACGTCGCCGTGTCGCACACGAAGAAGAGCGCCGACGGCTCGGGCATCGTGGTCAGCAATGCGATTGCCGCCATGGGGCGCATCGAGGACGCCTCGCGCCAGATCGAGCAGATCATCGAGGTCATCGACGAGATCGCCTTCCAAACCAACCTGCTGGCGCTGAATGCCGGCATCGAGGCGGCACGGGCCGGCGAGGCGGGCAAGGGCTTTGCGGTCGTGGCGCAGGAGGTGCGCGAACTCGCCCAGCGGTCGGCCGGAGCTGCCCGGGAGATCAAGGGCCTGATCAACAAGTCCACGCTCGAGGTGACAGCAGGGTCGCAGGCCGTCCGGGAAACCGGTGCCGTGCTCGCCTCCATCAGCCAGCAGATCGTCACCGTCAGCCAGCATGTCGACATGATCGCCACCGCCAGCCGCGACCAAGCCTCCGCGCTCCACGAGGTCAACGGCTCCGTCAACCAGATGGACCAGATGACCCAGCAGAATGCGACCATGGTCGACGAAGCCACCACGGCCAGCCGCAACCTCGCAGAACAGGCCGACACGCTGATGCAACTGGTCGAACAGTTCCGTCTCGAACCGGCCGCCGGCTACCAGATGGGCCGGGCGGCCTGAGACGTCCGACGGACGACGCCGAGATCAAGAACGCCGGGCTTTGTCCCGGCGTTTTCGTTTGAGCAGGGGACAGAGTCCACCATTCGCTCTTTCGACAGGAGGTGCAGAAGCCGCGCGCACCGGAAACCCAGGCGCCCTCAACCCCCGGCGAACGCCGCGCGTTCGTCGCGTTCCCGCTGAATCTGCTGGCGGCGGGAGACGATGGAGGCGATCAAGACGCCGGTGGCGACGATGCCGATCAGGATGGTGCAGGCGGCGTTGATCTCGGGCGTGACGCCGAGGCGGACCTGGCTGTAGATCTTCATCGGCAGCGTCGTCGCCCCCGGGCCCGAGGTGAAGCTGGAGATCACCAGGTCATCGAGCGAGAGGGTGAAGGCGAGCACCCAGCCGGAGAAGACGGCGGGTGCGATGACCGGCAGCGTTACCTGGAAGAAGGTGGCGGTCGGCGTGGCACCGAGGTCCAGCGCGGCTTCCTCGATCGACCGGTCGAAGCTTGCCAGCCGCGACTGGATGACGACGGCGACGAAGCACATGGTGAAGGTGATATGCGCGATCGTCAGCGTCCAGAAGCCGCGATCGAAGCCAATGGCGACGAACAGCAGCAGCATCGACAGGCCGGTGATGACCTCTGGCATGACGAGCGGCGCGTAGATCATGCCCGAAAACAGCACGCGGCCGTGGAAGCGCTGATAGCGCGTCATGGCGAGCGCGGCCAGGGTGCCGAGGACGGTCGCCGTCGTGGCGGAGAGCAGGCCGACGCGCACCGTCACCCAGGCGGCATCCATCAGAGCCTGGTTGCGGAAGAGCTGCCCGTACCACTGCGTCGAGAACCCGGCCCAGACGGTCACGAGCTTGGAGGCGTTGAAGGAGAAGACGACCAGAAGCACGATCGGCAGGTAGAGAAAGGCGAACCCGATGACGATCGAGGCGATGTTGAAGCGGGACCAGCGGTTCATGCCTATCGTCCCTCGCGGTCGAGACGCGACTGCGCGTTCTGGAAGAACATGATCGGCACCACCAGGATCATCAGCAGGATGGCGGCGACGGCCGAGGAGACGGGCCAGTCGCGATTGGCATTGAACTCGTTCCAGAGCGTCTTGCCGATCATCAGGGTTTCCGAACCGCCGAGGAGATCGGGAATGACGAACTCTCCGACCGCGGGAATGAAGACCAGCAGGCAGCCGGCGACGACGCCCGGCAGCGACAGCGGAAAGGTGATGCGCCAGAAGGCCGAGATCGGGGTGCAACCGAGATCCTGTGCCGCCTCCGTCAGGCTGTGATCCATCTTCTCGAGGGCCGAGTAAAGCGGCAGCACCATGAACGGCAGGTAGGAATAGACGATGCCGATGTAGATCGCCGTGTTGGTATTGAGGATGATGAGCGGCTGACTGATGATCCCCGTGGAGAGGAGAAGCTGGTTCAACAGGCCTTCCGGTTTCAGGATGGCGATCCAGGCATAGACGCGGATGAGAAAGCTCGTCCAGAACGGCAGGATCACCAGCATCAGCAGGGTCGGCCGCAAGGTGGCCGGCGCCTTCGCCATGCCGTAGGCGATGGGATAGGCGATGAGCAGTGTCAGGGCGGTCGAGATGAGCGCAATCGTCAGGCTGGAGAGATAGGCGTTCATGTAGAGCGCGTCTTCCGTCAGCCAGACATAGTTGTCGAAGGAGAACTGCCGGATGTTGTCGATGAAGCCGGAAAGCCCGTCCGCCCAGGCAAAAACCGGCAGATAGGGCGGCATGGCGACGGCGGCTTCCGACAGCGAGATGCGCAGAACGATGAAGAAGGGCACGAGGAAGAAGACCAGCAGCCACGCATAGGGGATGATGATCACGAGGCGGTTGGCAAGAGCGGGAAGCAGCCGGGTCATCGGGCTCAATCCTTCAGCACGACGCCGGCATCCCGGTCGAACGAGATCCAGACCTTCTGGTCGTAGCCAAGCGGGTCCTCGACGGCGCGAACCGCGTTGAGCGACGATGCCTTGACGACTTTCCCACCGTTCAGCTTGACGTGGTAGACCGTCATGTCGCCGAGATAGGCGATATCCCACAGCTCGCCTTCGGCTGCATTGACGGGGCCGCCGGCGGGTGCCTGCCGCCCGACGCGGATCTTTTCGGGCCGGATGGCGAAGCCTGCTTTCGCGCCCTCGCTCGGATGTTCGCTGCTGGCCGCCTCGATGGCGAAGCCCGCATCCGCCTCGATGCGGATCTCGGAGGCCTGCGCCCGCGAGACGGTGCCGTCGAAAATATTCACGTCGCCGATGAAGTCCGCGACGAAGCGCGAATTCGGCGCTTCGTAGATCTCGGCCGGCGTCGCCACCTGGATGACCTTGCCATGCGCCATGACGGCGATGCGGTCGGCCATGGTCATCGCCTCTTCCTGGTCATGCGTCACCACGACGAAGGTCAGGCCGAGGTCCTGCTGCAGGTCCATGAGCTCGAACTGGGTTTCCTCGCGCAGCTTCTTGTCGAGCGCGCCGAGCGGTTCGTCGAGCAGGAGCACCTTGGGCTGCTTGGCAAGCGACCGCGCAAGGGCGACGCGCTGGCGCTGGCCGCCGGACAGCTGGTGCGGCTTGCGCTTGGCGAACTGCTCCATCTTCACGAGCTTCAGCATCTGCGTCACGCGCTCGGCGATCGCCGGCTTCGGCATGCCGTCCTGCTTCAGCCCGAAGGCAATGTTTGCCTCCACCGTCATGTGCGGAAACAGGGCATAGGACTGGAACATCATGTTGACCGGACGCCGATAGGGCGGAATGCCCGCAAGATTCTGGCCGTCCAGGATGATCTCGCCGGAGGTCGGCTGCTCGAAGCCGGCAAGCATGCGCAGCAGCGTCGATTTTCCGCAGCCGGATGCGCCGAGCAGAGCATGGAATTCGCGCGTGTAGATGTCGAGCGAGAGGTCGTCGACGGCAACGAAATCGCCGAACCGCTTGGTGACGTTGCGAAAGGAGATGAAGGGTTTGGACGTGGGATCCGTCCATGGGGAAAAGGAGCGGCGAATGCTGCCAAGAGACTTCATGAAGGGTTCCCGATGGGCCGAGGCCGCGTGAGCTGAAGAGAGGACGCCGCAGGATGGAAAATGCCCGGCACTGGAGGAGAACCGGGCATTGACGTTTGGGCTTACTGGCCGGTCAGGACCCGGGTCCAGAGCCGTGTCGCCACGCGCTGGGTTTTCGGATCCCAGGGAGAGATGGTGTAAAGCTTCGCCATGGTCGCCTCGTCCGGATAGACCGCGGGATCCTCCAGGACCTCCTTGGACACGAACTGCTGCGAGGCCTTGTTGCCGTTGGCGTAGAACACGTAGTCCGATGCCTTGGCGATGACCTCCGGCTTCATCATGTAGTTGATGAAGGCATGGGCTTCCTCCACATGCGGCGCATCGGCGGGGATTGCCATCATGTCGAACCACATCTGCGCGCCCTGAGACGGGATGGAATAATTGACCTCGACGCCGGCCTTGGCTTCCGCGGCGCGCGAGCGGGCCTGCAGCAGGTCGCCGGAATAGCCGAAGGCAACGCAGATATCGCCGTTGGCAAGCGCATTGATGTATTCCGAGGAGTGGAATTTGCGGATGAAGGGACGAGCCTTCAGCATCAGTTCCCCCGCCTTGTCGAGGTCTGCCGGATCATGGCTGTCCGGATTGAGCCCGAGATAGGTGAGGGCGGCCGGCAGAACGTCCTTCGGCGCGTCGAGCACATAGATGCCGCAATCCTTGAACTTCGCGGCAATCGCCGGATCGAACAGGACCTCGAGGCCGGGACGCGCGTCGGAGCCGAGGATCTCCTTGGTCTTGGCGACATTGTAGCCGATGCCGTTGGTGCCCCACATGTAGTCCACGGCATATTCGTTGCCGGGATCGTACTTGGCGGTGCGCTGCATCACCATGTCCCACATGTTGGCGATGTTCGGCAGCTTCGACTTGTCGAGCTTCTGGAACACGCCGGCCTTGATCTGGCGCTGCAGGAAGTCGGCCGTGGGCACGACGACATCGTAGCCGGTGCCGCCGGCGAGCAGCTTCGTCTCCACGATCTCGTTGGAATCAAACACGTCGTAGACGACCTTGATGCCGGTTTCCTTGGTAAAGTCCTCGAGAATGCTGGCATCGATATAGTCGGACCAGTTGTACACATTGACGACGCGCTCCTGCGCGCTCGCAAAGCCCGCGGACCCGGCCAGGACAAGGCTGGTAAACAGGCTGACGATCTTCAACGACATGCTATTCCCCTTTATTGTTCGCAGCGTCCGTTTCGCAGGATCTCGTGCAGCAATACCTGCAGAGCAATGTTCGCGAACGCGAACGCGCAAGGAAAGGTTAAGCAGCTTTCCCCCGAAGCTCAAGGCCTTTCGCACCTGCGAAGACTTGGGGCCCAAGGCGCGCGCGGACCGGCGGGAAACAAAGGCGTTCGCGCTGCCGTTACCGGAAGTCGAACACGCTCAGTCCCCCGACCATCTCGTCCAGCCCGAGCGGGCGCGTGACCGGAGGTTCGGCGCGCGCAAGACAGCCCTGGCGTTCGCAGAGGCGACAGGCGGGGCCGGCTGCCAGCGGGGCACCGTCGACGGATGCGTAGGTCGTCTCGGCGGCCTGCCCGGCCTCGCAGCCCAGCAGGAACGCCGTGCGCCGCACCCGTTCGGTGTAGCCCGAACGCGGTCCGTCCGAGGTGCGGGAGACCAGAAGGAAACAAGCGCCGCCCGGCATCTCGGCCCGCTCGACCAGGATCTGTCCGGGCTGGGCGAAGGTCGCATGCACGTTGAGTTTCACGCATCCGCCGCCGAAGGCGCGATGCGGGAAGCCGGTCGCGCCGCGCATGCGGAGCCGGTTGCCGGCATGGTCGATTTCCATGAGGAAGAAACGAGGTCCGAGAGCGCCGCTCCGCTGCAAGGTCACCATCCGCGTTGCTGCCTGCTCGACGCTCACCCGCATCCGCACCCGCACGAGGTCGATATCGAACCGGGCCCGACGGCATGTCTCGAGAAAGGCCGTGTACGGCATCATCAGCGCCAGGGCCGCATAGCGCGCAAGCTCGAAGCGGGCGATGCGGCGCGCCTCGCCGGAGGCGAGCGGAAGTGCGTCCAGCGCCTCGGCCAGCGCCTCCGGCATGGCGAAATGCGCGGTTTCCATGGCGACCTCGCAGAGCTGGTCCTCGGCCGAAAGCCGTTCCGACAGGAACAGGCGCAACGAATGACGGTCGAACCGCCGTCTCAGGTCCGGCATGACATGGATCGGCAGGATGCGCACGGCAAGGCCGTGGTCGCGGCGCAGCCAGTCCTTGAGCGCTGCCTGCAGATCCTCTCCGGGCGCCAGCCGCTGATGGAATGCCTCCGCTGCGGCGTCGAGCCCGGCAAAATGGTAGGGCCGGTTCTCGAAGATCTCGCGCACCTCGTCTATCGGCAGGCGGGCCCCGCTCAGGGCTGCCGCCTGATCCTGGCCGGAGAGCAGACGTGTCAGGTCCCTCAGCCGGGAGCCCTGTTCCTGATAGGCCCGATACAGCTTGATCAGCCCGATAGCTGCATTGGGGGCAGCTTCCGCGATCTCGATCAGTTCCTGATCGCCGGGCAGTTCGCCCGCGAGAAGCGGATCGGCAAACACGGCCCGAAGCTCGCCAAGGCTGTCGGACGCCGGCCCTCGCAGCTCGGCAAGGTCGATCTGGTAGACGGCCGCCAGTTTCAACAGCAGTTGCACCGTCAGCGGCCGCTGGTTTCGCTCGATCAGGTTCAGGTAGGACGGAGAGATCCCCAGCGCCTCCGCCATCGCAGTCTGCGTGAGCGACAACCCATTGCGGATGCGTCGCACCCGCGGCCCGGCGAAAATCTTGGTCTCGGCCATGACGATATCGACTCCACTGGGCTCTGCGCATTTTTGACGAGTTTTACAATATTACCGAACGGCTATGTAAAAGACAAGACAGCGTGACCTCTTTCGCTCTGACAAACCCCTGAAACCATTGGTGAAAGAAACCGTGTTCCCCTAGATTTCCAGACAGGGGCCGCGACGGCAGGACACGGTCCTCTCTTGTGACCCGTAACAGGGGAGGAGATCATGACGGATTTTGACATGCCTTCGCCTGGGCTGCACGGCTCGGGCAATCGGGCCTTCCTCTCACACCACGCAGAATGAGGCTCGCAAGCCCTCAGGAAAGGAAACCACATGACGATCCAGACCCGCGTCAAGGAACGCGCAGACGAACAGGCCTCCAGCATGACCGCCGACCAGCAGGCCGCGATCCGCATGGTCGCCAATGACCTGCACCGGTTGAACCATACCATCATGAAGGCCGTCGAGGCCGGCGTTTCCGTCGAGCTCGTCCGCTCCGCCCGACACCATGCCGGGGAAGGCAATTGGGGCGACCTGATGATCCCGGTCATCGTGACGCAGGGTCGCAGCTGACCACGGCCGAACATGCCAGCTGGCGAGGATCGAGAGCCCGGCTAGATCTCTGCCGGGCTTTCGTCATGGACGGCGAGGGGGCGACAACGGTCGAACCGACGCGCAGGCGGACAGGGGGTCGTCGAGACGCTCTGTTCAGCGGGCATCGTGACGCGCTATGACGCGACGTGCTATAGCTCGACAGCCGCGCATGAGGGGACATGATGCCAACCGACAAGCCGCTCTGGATACCGTCGCAAGCCGCCATCGATGCGCAGCCGCTCACGGCGTTCATGGCGCTGTGCAGTCAGCGCCATCGCATTCACTTTGCCGATGTGGATGCCTTTCAGGCCTGGTCGGTTGCCGATCGGGCCAGCTTCTGGAGCGATCTCTGGGATTTCTGCGCCATCGCCGGAGAGAAGGGATCGCGCGCGCTGGTCGATGACGGGCATATGACGCAAGCCCGCTTCTTTCCCGATGCCCGCCTGAACTTTGCCGAGAACCTGCTGCGGAAAACCGGCAGCGACGACGCCATCGTCTTTCGGGGGGAAGACCAGGTCTCGTCGCGTCTCTCCTGGGATGCGCTCGCCGATCTCGTATCCCGCCTGCAACAGGCGCTGGCGGCGCTCGGCATCGGCGAGGGCGATCGCGTCGCGGCCATGATGCCGAACCTTCCGGAAACCGTGGCCCTGATGCTGGCGATGGCCTCGCTCGGCGCCATCTGGTCGTCCTGCTCCCCCGATTTCGGAGAACAGGGCGTGCTCGATCGGTTCGGCCAGATTTCTCCAAAGCTCTTCATCGCCTGCGATGGCTACTGGTACAACGGCAAGCGCCAGGATGTGGCCGGGAAGGTGAAGGCGGTCTCTGACCGGCTCGGCGTGCCCGTGCTGGTCGTTCCCTATGCGGGCGATGCCGCGGCGCTGGTTTCCACGCTGGCGGACGGACGAACCCTGCCGGATTTCATCGGACCTTTCGAGTCGCGAACGCTGTCGTTTCGCCGGCTACCGTTCTCCCATCCCCTCTATATTCTGTTCTCTTCGGGAACCACGGGCGTGCCGAAATGCATCGTCCATTCGGCAGGCGGCACGCTGGTCCAGCACCTCAAGGAGCATGTTCTGCATTGCGGCCTGAAGAGCGGCGACCGGCTGTTCTATTTCACCACCTGTGGCTGGATGATGTGGAACTGGCTGGCAACGGGACTTGCCGCCGGCGTGACGCTCTGCCTCTACGACGGATCGCCCTTCTATCCCGATGGCGCGGCCCTCTTCGATTTCGCCGAAGCCGAGCGCTTCACCGTGTTCGGCACATCGGCGAAGTTCATCGATGCCGTGCGGAAGTCGGGCCTGATCCCGCGCGAGACACACGATCTTTCGGCTCTTCGGATGATGACCTCCACCGGGTCGCCTCTGTCGCCGGAAGGCTTCTCCTTCGTCTATGAGAGCATCAAGCCCGACATATTGCTGGCGTCCATCTCCGGCGGCACGGATATCGTTTCCTGCTTCGTGCTGGGAAATCCCCTGAAGCCTGTCTGGCGCGGTGAAATCCAGGGGCCGGGGCTCGCGCTTGCCATGGACGTCTGGGACGATGCGGGACGTCCGGTCAAGGGCGAGAAAGGCGAACTTGTCTGCACCCGGGCGTTCCCCAGCATGCCGATCATGTTCTGGAACGATCCGGACGGCGCACGGTATCATGCGGCCTATTTCGATCGCTTCGCCAATGTCTGGTGTCATGGCGATTTCGCCGAATGGACGCCGCATGGCGGCATCATCATCCATGGGCGCTCGGATGCGACGCTCAATCCGGGCGGTGTCCGGATCGGCACGGCGGAGATCTACAATCAGGTCGAGCAGATGGAGGAGGTCGCGGAAGCCCTTTGCATCGGGCAGGATTGGGACGACGACGTGCGCGTCGTGCTGTTCGTGCGCCTTGCTGCCGGTGTCGTCCTGGACGACGATCTCGCCAAAACGATCCGCACCCGCATCCGCACCGGCGCTTCGCCCCGCCATGTCCCGGCAAAGATCATTGCCGTCGCGGACATCCCGCGCACCAAATCCGGCAAGATCGTCGAACTGGCCGTGCGCGACGTCGTGCATGGTCGTCCGGTGAAGAACAAGGAGGCGCTCGCCAATCCGGAGGCTCTGGATCTCTATTTAGAGCTTGATGACCTCAAGGTCTGACACGGGCTTTAGATCGGCGAACACATCTTTCAATCACAAGATTGCAGGGAGCCCGCGTTAAGGTTTGGTTATGCTCCCATGCCCATTGTCGGGGTCTCGCGTGGTCATGACGCGCCACGCGCCGGCAGAGCCGGATCTCCGACATGATGTCGTCTGCACGTGTTCGAAAGCATTCAACTTGAGGCAGCCCTTCGTGGCTGCCTCCTTTTTGAAAAAGGCGGCCTCGAAGGCGCTGTCGCTCAGTTGGCCAGCACCCGCTGCGACGGGAACGTGATTTCCACCAGCGTTCCCTCGTTCGGCGCCGAGTTGATCGAAAACAGCGCGCGGTTGGCTTCCGCCATTGCCTTGGTCAGCGGCAGGCCCAGCCCGGTTCCTTCGCCGCGCTTTCGCGCACCGGTCGTTACCTGACGAAATGGTTTCATGGCCTGCTCGAGTTCGGTCCGTGTCATGCCGATGCCGGTGTCGCGAACGCGCAGCATCACGCTGCCGTTCGCCTCATAGGCGGTCGACACCACGATCTGGCCGCCGGCCGGCGTGAACCGGATGGCGTTGGCCAGGATGTTGAGCGCAATCTGCTTGATCGACCGGTTATCGGCAACGACACTCGGCACCGACGTGGACAGCGAGGTGCGGATGATCACGCGCTGCGCGTTCGCCTGGGGCTGGACCAGCGACACCGCTTCGGAAACCGCCTCGTTGATCTCGACAGCGGCAAACTCCAGCTCCATCTCGCCGGCTTCGATCTTCGAGATATCGAGGAGATCATTGACGATATCCAGCACATGGCGGCCGGAGCGGCCGATGTCGCTCGCATATTCGATATAGCGGGCACTGCCGATCGGACCGAAATGCTCGCTCGCCATCATGTCGGAAAAGCCGATGATCGCGTTCAGCGGCGTGCGGATTTCGTGGCTCACGCGCGCCAGAAAGTCGGTCTTGTGCGCATTGGCCGTCTCCGCCGCGCGCTTGGCGCTGCGCAGCTCTTCCTCCGTGCGTTTCCATTGCGTGATATCACGAATGACGGCGCAATAGCCGTTGGAGGAGGAAAGGCGGCCCATGGTCATGAACAGCGGAATGAACCCGCCGGAGGCCTCCCGACCGATGACTTCGCGCCCGTCGTTGAGCACGCTGGCGACGCCATGGCCGGCGAGCCCGGCGAGATAATCCATCACCGCGCGCTGGCTCTCATGGGCAAACAATGTAGCAAACGGCTTACCAATAACGTCGGCATCATTGTAGTTGAAAAGCGCGTTGGCCGAGCGGTTCAGCGATCGGATGTCGCCATCCGCACCCATCACGACCACGCCGTCCGTGGCGGTTTCCAGGATCGCGCGAAGCTCCTCGGTCTCGATCCGGAGCGCTTCGACGCGCGCCTCCGCCTCCGCGATCGCCGCTTCATTGGTAAGTGAAGACGAACCTAAATCTACGTCCGTGGAGGAGATGGGGCCGCCCTCGGCCGCTGTCGACAACTCCTGAGGCGGCAGGTCCCCAGTCGACAACTCTTGAGGCGGCTCCTCCTGACGCGGCGTTTCGTCCGCAACGTCCCGTGCTGCCGTCGTCTCTTCCGGCGTGGAGGTATCCGGTGTCGACATCTCTGCCTTCGCTGGCTCCGCCAGCGCCAACGACATCATCAGCGCCACGCCCTTGTCGTCGAAGCGCATGGCCTGCAGCCGTGCCGTCACCGGAACGAGCCGCCCATCGTTGCGGATCATCATCATGGCGCCCGGGGGCACGTCGAAAATGCCTTCATCTTCGCCGACGAACAACGCGTCGATGCCGCCTTCCACGCGCAGATCCTGCAGCGTCTGGTAGCCGGTCAGTTCCAGGAAGGCAGCATTCGCGTGATAGAGATCGTCGCCGCTGTGGATCAGCACCGCGCTCTCCATGCGGTCGATCGCCGCCTGGCTCAGCGCAACATCCTTGTCATCCCCCATCGCGTCCGCACCCGCTGCGGTATCGATGTCATCGACCGCTCCGGCTTCGGGGGCGATCGCTTCGGCCTCGAGGCGGGGCGTCGTCTCGTCGTTTCGCGCACTCGGCGTGTCTTCCCGGGACCGTCCGGCCTCGTCGGACAGCACGGCGTCGACATCCGCGTCCGACATTCTGTCGTCGCCGATCCTCGGCTGCGCGTTCGCGGGCGGGTCCAGGTCCGCGGCCGCAACGCGCGTCTCATCCAGCATCTCCCCGGTCGACATCTCTTCGGCCGGCATCTCCTCGGCCGAAATCTCCCCGACCGGCATCTCGCCGGTAAACTCGACAGGGGACTCGGGCGCGCGATCGTCAGCTCCCTGGGCAGTACCGGCCGCCGCGTCCGCTTCCGCGCCCGGAGGGACGGGCGGCTCCGTCCGCTTACCGAAGGTCGTCGTCAACTGTCGGGCGATCTCGCGGAAGGCTGCCTGTTCGCTCCGCGTCAGGGTTTCTGTGTTCGCCGGACGCGCATTGTCGATCTGGATGATCTTGTCGGAATGCCGGCGCGAAGGCGTTTCCACCAGCTTGAGAGCCGGACGTTCGCCCATGAAGGGGTCATGCGGCAATCCGTCCTCGGCGCGTTCGGGATCGTCGATGTCGACATCGGCTTCGCGATCGCCCCAGGACGTCGCGTCGCTTGCCGCCTCGTCCGCCGTCACGAAGAAAGACCCGTCATCCTCCAGCGTCTCGCGCGGCCCATCGCCCTCCGCCGCGTCGTCGGCAAGCGCGGCCATGTCGTCGTCGCGGGCGACAACGTCGCCCATTTCGTTCGGACCGGACAATGCGTGTCCGGCGCCATCGTCCAGCGTCGTCGTGATCGGTGCGTCCGCCGCTGGCGGCACCCCGGGAACAAAGGCCGGAAGTCCGGCAAGGTTGCGTCCGCGCGCCGAGGGGTCTGCGACCGCGTCGGAGACGCGCACGATGCCGAAGCCGCGAAAGCCGTCGAACTCCCGGTTGCGCGAATAGGTAGGGAGAGCCGCAAGATCGACCGGAACGCACAGCGCTTCACCCTCGACCGGCCAGAGGACCGTCTTGCCCGACCAGGTGTCGCGCCGGTTCAGCAGGTCGACGATGGTCCTGTCGGGGTCGAGCGCAAAGCGCGCCGCGAGGTCCGCAAAGCTTTGTCCCAGCACATCCGCAGCCTGCGGACCGACGGCCAGCGCGAACTCGCGCGAAATCTCGCTGAAGCGCCCATCGGCTCCGATCTTCCAGACAAACCGGATGGAGCGCATGGCCGGGTCGAAGGCAAAGCCCGCCGGCGCCTCTCCCACAACGTCGCCCTGTTCGCTCGCATCGTCCGGGGTGGCCGTCCGCGCGTCGGGCAGGTCGCCTGCCGCATCGTCTCCACTGCCCGCGTCGCTCTCGCCGACGTCGCTCGCGCCGACGTCGATCCCGTCCCCGTCGAGCCTGTCCGCGTCGCTCTCGTCCGTATCCGATGTCTTTGCAAGCGTATTCCCGGCGGGCTCGTCGGCATCGACATCAATGCCGGTGTGGCCCGGATCGGTGCCCGTGACCTCTGTGGCATCGGCGATCGGCGTATCGTCTGCCGGACGTTCTGCCGGAAGATGTTCGTCGGCCATCTCCATGCCAGCAAGGTCGGACGTCACGTTTTCGGCAGCGACGACCGCGTTCTCGTCCTGATCCGGCCCGCGCGCATCTGCCGGATCGTCCGTCCTGCTGTCCGGGTTTGCGTCGGCTGTCGATGCGATGACCTCAACCCGATCGGCGGGCACGGCCTCGGCCCTGTTTTCGGTCTCGGCCGGCGTCTCCGCCCTCTCCAATGCATCCGTCCTGTCCGACGCGACGTCGGAACCTTGGCCGGATGTGGAGAAAAGGTCGGGCGCGCTCGAAACGGGGTCGATCACGGCAGCCGGTGCGACGACGTCGGTCGTTGCGTCGAGATGACCGAGGATCGTCTCCACCGCAAAGAGCAGGTGCAGCGCCGGATCGGCCGAGACCTTGCCGATGGCGGCCGGCAGCGTGCCCTTGCCCGTGCGCACGGGACGCTTCAGCAGCCAGTCGCTATCGCGCCCGACGGCCTCGACCAGCGACAGAAGCGTCTGCGGCGTCATCTCCAGCGCCTGGAACTGGGGCGAGGACGCCAGCACGCCACCTTCGCCATCCAGCACCGCCATATGCGTATCGGGATCGTCGAAACCGGAAATCATCCGCGCGGCCGTTTCCGCCAGCGACGCGGCGCGGCCTCCGCGCGCGGCGGCAGCCTTCGGCGCAGTAAAGAGGATCGCTCGCTCGCCCGCCCGCACGTCGATCAGCGTCAGCTCGGCATTCACGGTCACGCTCTTGAAACCGGCGGACATGCG
This sequence comes from Rhizobium sp. Leaf384, assembly GCF_001424065.1. Classification (GTDB taxonomy): domain Bacteria; phylum Pseudomonadota; class Alphaproteobacteria; order Rhizobiales; family Rhizobiaceae; genus Ferranicluibacter. Next base: position 1,134,374 of record NZ_LMQE01000001.1, on the reverse strand, counting down.
CATCAGGAAGCGGCGGGTTTCCCCCGGCTCGCGAAGCTGGCGCGCGGTCGCCTGCAATTGCCGGAAGGCAACGCCGGCCGCGCTCGATCCGCCGTCCAGACCGCTGTCGAGGAAATCGTAGATCGACGCCAGCCCGAAGAGCGCAGCCCCTTCGCCGTTGGACCACAGCACCCGTGAAAGGTCCGGCGCAAACAGGATGGCCGCATCGCCACGCGAAAAATGCGCCCGCACACGTTCATGAACGGCAATGTCGATGAAGGGGTAGGATGTGACGGGCATTCTTCTATCCGGCTCTGGCGGAGGTCTCGGGTCTCCGGATGCGTTAATAGACTATTAATACCCGTGACCCCCCAAAGGGTCCAGTTTGGACGGCATATTCGCAGTGAAAACCGGCCTCTTTCCTAATGCAAGGTTAATGTACCGAAATGACGCATGTTGCAGTGCAAAATTATGTTGCACCGCAACATAGTGTATGCTAAGAGACCTGGAAAGCCCGTATTCGCCGTCGATACACAGCGAAATACCCATCCAACCAGGACACACCGATGACCCAGGACATCTTCTCCGTCGCAAACTTCGACCCCAGCAAGGTCACGGAAACCTTCCGCGATTTCGCGGAAAAGGGCGCGACGCAGTCCCGCGAAGCCTATGCCAAGATGAAGACGGCCGCAGACGAAGCCGGCAAGACCATCGAGGCGACGGTCGAGAGCGCACAGTCCGGAACGATCGAACTCAGCCTGAAGGCCATCGACGCCCTGCGCACCAATGCCGAGACCTCGCTTTCCCACATGGAGGCGCTGGTTGCCTGCAAGTCGTTGTCGGAAGTGTTCGAGCTTCAGACGGCCTTCATCCGCAAGCAGGCCGAGCTTGCCATGGAACAGGCGCGCGCCATGCAGGAAACGACCCGCAAGGTTGCCGAAAACCTGGTCAAGCCGACCAAGGATGCCGCCGAAAAGGCCATGTCCGGTCTTCCCCGCGCCTGATCCGGCTGCCGAAAGCACCGTGGAAAACACGTGCCGGGCGGGAAACCGCCCGGTTTTTGGCGAATAATCGAAGTTCGGACTTGCCAAACCGAACCCATCGCCGTAATGACGCGACCAAGCGACATGCTTGTTCGTGCGGTTGTAGCTCAGTTGGTTAGAGCGCAGGTTTGTGGCACCTGAGGTCGGAGGTTCGAGACCCCCCAACCGTACCATTTCTTTCTCGCAGATCGTCGAGAGGCCCACTCCAGTCACTGGTATCGACGCTCCGGGGCAATCGACGTTGCTTCCGATGCCGCATACGCGCGGCTGGGCCATCCCCGGATTGCTTCCAGTGAGCTTGTCTGCCGATCTCCTTCCACATGCCTCCTGTTGCTGCCGGTCATGACGACCGGGCAGGGCGTCGGCGATTTCCGACTTCCCGGCCTCTCGACCGGGACGGCAGGACATTGACCGTTCGTACGATTTAACATACGCATTAGTCTATATTTTGGCCTTGGAGGAATGTGATGTCGCGTCGGATCAATTTCATCAATCCTTTCGGGACGACCGCCTATGACGAACTGATCCAGGAGACGCTCGCGCATTATGCGATGCCGGATACCGTTCTCGAGGTGACGCATCTCGAAGGATGCCCGGCCGACATGGACTATTTCTATCCCAAGCACATCGTGGAGGCGGCTTTGTTCGAAGCCGTCAAAAAGGCGGAGGAAGACGGTTTCGATGCGGTGATCAGCGGTTGCTGTTATGACCCCGGGGTGATGGTCTCGCGCGAACTGGTCGATATTCCGGTCATCGGACCGTTCGAGGCGAGCCTCAACATGCTGTCCTTCTACGGTCGCACGGCCGTGATCGTCGCGGACCACGTCAAGGCCGGCGCGCAGATGAAGGACAATGTGAAGCTCTACGGGGCGTCGGACCGCATTCTCGGCCTCGATGTCATCGACTGGTACGTCAAGGACATGGTGCTCGATACCGCTTCCGTTGCCTGCGACGTCGTCGAGCAGACGGCGAAATCCATTGCCCGCACCGGGGCGGAAGCGGTGATCCTGAATTGCACGATCATCGCCGCATCGTACCAGAAATACCTCATGGACGGCGGCGAGCCCGCACCGTTTCCCATCCTGAACCCCAATCTGATGGCGCTCAGCATGGCCGAGACGCTCGCCAACCTGCATCAGAAGGGCGGGTATCGAGTGTCGCGCCTCGGCTATTACGGGCAGCCGAAAGACGCGCATTTCGAGACGGTGACACGGCAGACGCGGCGCGCCTGGCAGGCGGCCAAGGGCGCGTTGCAGGAGAGCTTCTAAGCGAACGTCTCTCCCTTGCGAAGCCTTCCGTCGTGCCGGCAAACCCTTGCGTGGTCATGCGGGAGACGATCCGGGTCGGCGTCTCTTGGCGACTCCCGGGGAGGGGCCGACCGGCGCATGCCGGTCAGCGCGTCGATACCCCGGCGGTCGGGCATGTGCCGCGATCGGCCGGGGTGATGCGCCTCAGGGCGCGGCAGGCTTGCCCGCGCCTCAGGTGGCCGTCCAGCCGCCATCGATCGCGATCGCCTGCCCGGAAATGTAGCTGCCGGCATCGGTGGCCAGGAAGAGCGCGACGGATGCGACCTCCTCCGGCGTGCCTTTGCGTTTTGCGGGGACCAGCCGCTTGTAGGCGTCGGGATCGCTGCCGACGCCCTTCTGCATGTCCGGTCCGTCCGAACCGAGGATGGCGGCGGAATTTCCGCGGATATCGGTCTGGATGACGCCGGGGCAGATCGCGTTGACCGTGATGCCGTATTGGGTATGGGTAACAGCAAGCTGGCGCGTGAGACCGACGACGCCGAATTTCGACGCCGTGTAGGACAAGCCGTCGGCCGCACCCCGCAGGCCTCCGACGGACGACGTGTTGATGATCCTGCCGGAGCCCCGCGTCACCATGTGCTTCAGCGCCGCCCGGCAGCCGAAAAAGGTGCCCTTCAGGTTGATGTCGATGATCTGGTCCCACAGCGCCTCGGTCGTTTCCAGGCAGTCGGCAAATCCATCGAACACGCCGGCATTGTTGACCATGACGTCGATCGCGCCGAATTGACGGAGCGCGCCGTCGACCAGCGCGTTGACATCGGCTTCCTTGCGCACGTCCGTCTTCTGGAAGGTGACGGTCAGGCCCGCCTGCGCGAGGCCCCTGGCGAAGGTCGTGCCGACCTCTTCGAGGATGCCGCCGACGACGACCGCCGCACCGGCTTCCGCGAGCGCCCGCGTGATGGCGGCACCGATCCCGGTTTCTCCGCCGGTGATGACGGCGGTTCTGCCCTTCAAGCTCAATTCCATGGTAATACCCTGTCCATCTGTCGAGAGTTGGTTGCCTGGTAGCAGGCCTGATTATCGGGCAAAGCGCGGCTTCGACGCATTCCACGTCCGGCGCGCATTGTCGAACTCGTCTTTGAAGTGCCCCGTCGGCTTCATGTAGAAACCCTGGCGGGCGAGAAAGTAGCCGCCCTTGCGCTTGAGGTCGGCAAGACCCTCGGCCATCTTGAGAGCCATGAGGTTCGGATTGATGATCGGCACCTCGGACGGCGTGCCGCCCTCCATCAGGTATTCCTGGTAGATCGCGGCGATGATCGTGCAGCCCATGATCACGGTTTCCGAGCCGAAACGCCGGGATGCCTCCCCGGAGAGGCGCACCACATCGGCGGCGACCGATGCCCGGTCGTTGATCATGTCCTTCACGAACCAGTCGATGGCGTCGACGCCGCGCACCGTGTCGCCCTGGCCGTTCAGGCGGGCCTGATCGTAGATATACGGCACCGCCTTGCGATGATCGGTGAGCACCATGGTGGAATGGCCGAAGTTTGCCGCCATCTGGAACGATGCTTCCAGCGGGCCGATGACCGGGATATCGACGAGTTCGCGGGCAACGCGAACCCCGGGATCGTAAAGGCACCCGACGATCACCGCATCGTAGCCCTGTTCTTCGGATGCCAGAACGGCCTCGAACAGCGACTGCTCGATCATGTGCTTGGAATAGAAGAAGTCGATGTCGGAAGGGCAGTTCTCGAGATGCGTGACATCCAGGTTCGTATCCGAAGCCGCGTAGTGGCCGAGCGTCTTGAGGATGATCGCGTCGTAGTTCGCATTTCCGAACGGGTTGATGAAATTTATCCGATTGACCATCGCTGACCTCATATCTGACCCGTGAGAATAATTTTTAGACGCATAAGTCTTCGATCTTCGCAGCCGTCCTGTCAAGCGCGCCCGGGCTGGAAAAATCGGATGTCGCCAACTTGACGTCGCTCCGGGAAAGGACTTACATACTCAATAGTCAGAATTTATGTCGCAAAAGTCAGCACGCGCTGCTGGAGGGTCGCCTTGAAAACCGTCGCCACCGAAATGTTCGGAATCGAAACCCCCGTCTTCGCCTTCAGCCACTGCCGGGATGTGGTGGTCGCAACGTCGAAGGCGGGCGGCATGGGCGTTCTGGGGGCGGCCTGGATGACGCCGGAGCATCTGGAACAGGAACTGAAGTGGATCGACGATCACATCGACGGCAAGCCCTACGGCGTCGACATGATCTTCACCTCCACCGCGTCGGATGTTTCGGGCGGCAAGTCACCCCGCAAGATCCTGCCGGCGGAGCAGGTCGACTACATCAACGCGCTGATGACGAAGGATGGCGTGCCGCCTTTGTCGGACGAGGATGTCGAGGGCTGGTACGAGGATTATGCCAGCAACCTCAGCTTCACCCAGGAGGAGAGCGATGCCCTCTTCGAGGTCGCGATGCGCCATCCGATCAAGCTTGTCGTCAGCGCGCTCGGCGTCGCGCCGCCGGCGATCCTGGATCGGGCGCACGCAGCCGGAATCAAGTTCGGCGCACTGGTCGGCTCCGCCCGCCAAGCGGAAAAACAGGTGGAAGCCGGTGTCGACCTGATCATCGCCCAGGGGACCGAAGGCGGGGGGCACACGGGAAACGTCGCGTCGATGGTCCTGTGGCCCGAGATCGTCGATCTCGTCGCGCCCATTCCGGTTCTTGCCGCAGGCGGGATCGGCAACGGACGGCAGATGGCGGCGGCATTCGCGCTCGGCGCCGAGGGCGTCTGGTGTGGGACCATCTGGCTCGGAACGGTGGAAAGCGAACTGAACCAGGACATGCGGGACGTCCTCTATGCGGCCAAGTCGACCGACGCGATCATCACCTATGGATATACGGGCAAGCCCTGCCGCGCCATTCGCAGCAAGTACACTGAGGCATGGGCGGCGTCCGACGCCCCCAAGCCCTTGAAGGTGCCGCTCCAGTCGATCCTGTCCGGTGAACCTTTCCGGCGGGCGGAGCGCTCGCATCGCAAAGACTGGATGACCTACTCGGCGGGCCAGGTCGTGGGCCAGGTCAACGAGCCCAAGACGGTCAAGCAGGTGATGTACGATATGCTCACCGAATATGCGGAATCGATGGACAGGATGACGACCATCATCGAGAGCGAGTAATCGCGACCAAGGTCAAATCTCCGCGAGCGTTTTAAAAAGTGCTGCGTTATGGTATCAAGCGGCTCTTGTGCCTCGTATTTTCGGGGTGCGGGAGCCGTTTCTACTTTATGATATTTCAAATCTTGAAAATATTAGCGAGTGCTCGTACTAACTCTTGCCAAAAAGACGAGACAAGACTATAAAATGACCGTACGGTATCTTTGTATACTGATAAGGTGGTTCAACAATAATCTCAGAGAGGAACTTGAAATGAAGCGTCTTCTGGCCATGACGGCCATCCTCGCCTTTGCCCACACGGCTTCGGCGTTCGCAGCAGACTGCAGCAACGCCGTGAAGACCGTGGAGAAGGGCAAGCTCACCGTTGCCGCCTACGACTATCCTCCCTTCTCCGTGACATCCGGTACGGGTGCATCCGGCATCGACTTCGACATCGTGAAGCGCGCTGCGCAGGAAAACTGCCTTGAGGTTGTGTCCCTGACGCTCGATCCGGCGGCGACGATCCAGGCTGTGGTCAGCGGCAAGGCGGATGTGGCGATCGGAAGCTGGAACCGTACGGAAAAGCGTGCCAAGGCCGTCTCGATGTCGGCCCCGACCTATCTCGATCCCATGGGCATCTTCTCGAAGGAAGGCTACGACAGTGTGGACTCCTTCATCGGCAAGAACGTCGGGACCGTCCAGGGCTACCTGTGGGTCAGCGAGCTCCAGAAACTCCTCGGCCCCAGCCTGAAGCTGTATCCGACACCCGTCGCCCTGGCGCAGGACCTCGAAGCAGGCCGGATCGACGTGGCTGCCGACGGATACAATTCCGGCGTCTATCTCCAGAAGACGGCCGATGCCTATAAGGGCATCAAGATCGTTCTCTCGAAGCCGGACGAGCGCGTGCAGGCCTCCGTCCAGCCCGCACAGGCTGGTGTCATCTACACCAAGGACAACGAATCCCTCGGGGCTGCGCTCGACAAGAGCATCAAGGCGCAACACGCGGATGGCTCCATCGTCAAGGCGCTGGAAGCGGCCGGCTTCGACAAGAAGGTCGCCGACGTCGGCGAGCCGCGGATGGTGAAGTAACGCTTCCACACTGGCCACGAAAAGAGCCGCCTTGGTCACCCAAGGCGGCTTTTGCATGCCTGTCTTCCCAACATGTCGCGCCTGTGCTCAGCGACGGTATCGGAAACGGCACGGGCCCCCGCGGCGCCCTGCAGGCTGCGATGGCCGGCATTGCACTCGGGACGCCATGAGATGATAAAGACGTTTGTGACAAAGGATCGGAAAGCCGGCTTGCGGCAAGGCGGCCTGCACGATCTGCCATCAGGCCGTCGCGATGGCACGTCGGCAGGCATGCGACAAAGCCGGACCTGTCGCCCCGGAGAGGCGCATGTCCGGCCCGTCCGGCCCTTATGCAGGTTGCCCGAAGTGTGCAGCGGTTTCAGGAAACGACATGCATCAAAACAAGATCTTAGTGCGCGTTGCGTGAATCCTTTTCACGAAACCGCGCTTTAGGCCCAGCCGGCAGCGGCCAGATCGTTTGTCAGGTCTTTGCGATCGCGCGCGTAATCGACGATGTCATCCGGGACCGTGCGGATACGCGTCTTCGACTGGAGCTCTTCGGAAACATGCGCAACCACGCCGGGGAACGTCGACAGCAAAGCAAGGCCGGTCATCTCGTCGGGCGTGAAACCCATCTCGGTCAGGATGGCGGCCATGATGCCGACCTCGTTGATGGCCATCTCAGGCTTGTTCACCCGCTTGATGAAGGCGCGGTGCACGGCCTCGTACCATTCGCACACGTCACCCCAGACGCCGGCTTCGACGGCGATCGCCTTGAGCTTCTGCGCGCGCGGATCGGTGAATTTGAAGTTCGGATGACCGAAGCCACCGACCCGGAGTTTCTTCTCGCGAATTTCGTCCACGGCCACATCGGCGCAGGCGTCGAGCGACGCGCCAGGCTTGCGGTGGGCATCGTAGGTCGCGCGAATGAAGGAGCCTGCGCTGTCGGGAGCAAGCGTATACTCACCGGCGGACAGGATCGCGGTCGCAAGGCCGGCGACCATCGAAGGGTTGCCGGACACACAGTAGCGTGCCGCCACGGTGCCGGGCTTCTTGAGGGAATAGTCGAGGACGGAGCACAGGATCGCGTCCATCATTCTTGTCTGGCCGGGGGTCGGCAACTGGCCCCGGATCAGAAGATATGAGGCGGCGGGAAACGAGAGGGTGCCGATGATGTCGCCGAGGCTATAGCCCCGGATGAAGACATCCGATTCCTCGACATCGCTCACGCTCGTCTTCCACGACTTCTGGATATCGGCCGTCATCACGCAATCCCTCGCTCATCGAAAAGCACGCAGCGATGCGTGCTGCGGCGGCTTTTTGAGTATCAAGGATTAAAATATTTGTCCAGCGAGTATGTTTTTTGATGGATGGGTATTTTTTTGCCGGCACACATGCGCTAACGTCTGATGGCTTGATACGCGGATCTCTCGACGTCCGAGAGACTGTTCGTCGGATGGGCGGGTGCAGGCCGCAGGAAGCCTCGCATTCGGGCGTGCTTGAGCGCCTCCCATGCTAGGATAAGGCCGGTCGGGAAGGGAAACGCTGATGTTGGGAAAGATCGTCGTCGTGGGGGCCAGTTCCGCTGGATGCACGCTCGCACTGGCTGCCCAGGCCGCGGGGCACGATGTGACGCTCGTCGACGAACATCCCCAGGCCATGAAGGACATGAGCTTCGACGCGCCGTGGTTCTACGGTGCCGCGCTCCCCTCGGCCCTCTTGAATGAGAACTCCATCGCGCAGGCTGTTCTTGAAGGAAGTCCGACGTTGATGGAATGTCTCGAAAGCGGTGTCGATCTCCGCGTGTCGACCGTTCTCTGGGGTGCCTTCCGGGACGGCCCGAACTGCGTGAACGTGGGGCGGCCCAAGGTGGGGCTGGTGACCCGCGAAGGCAACGAGATGCTCGAGCATGATACCCTGATCATCGCCACCGGCGTTCGCGACTTCGTGCCGTCGTTCAAGGGCTGGGACCTGCCGGGCGTGTTCGGAGGGAAAGCCGGCATCGCCTTGCTGGATCTCTATCAGGTCTATGAGGGGCGCCGGACCGTCGTGCTTGGAACCTCCGACCTCGCCATGCGCTTCATCCGGTCCGCGCGCGCACGCGGCGTCGAGATCGTCGCGGTCCTCGAGGTCGGAGACGAGGTGGAGGCGGGACCGGAGGCGGCCGCGTGGCTCGCCGGGGAGGGCATCCCCGTCCATCTCGCCCATGTCATCCAGGAGGCGCGAGGCAAGACGGCCGTTGCTGGTGCGACATGCATCTCGCTCGAGAACGGCGCCACGTTTGCCGTCGCCTGCGATACGATCGCGGTCGCGATTGCCACCTTGCCGAATATCGAACTGCCTGCCGCCATGGGCTGCAGGATGCGGTACGAGCCTGCCGTTGCCTCATGGGTGCCCGAGGTCGATGCGCTCGGGACGACCAGCCTGGAGAATGTGTTCTGGGTGGAAGACGAGGGCAGGGCGGAGGGGCTGCTCGCGTTGATCGGCGGACAGGACCACGTCGCGGATGTCCCGTCCCGCGCCACCCTTCGCCGAAATGCCCTCGATTACATCAAGGCCTGGGTCGCAGCGCTCCACCAGACAGGGCAGGACGATGTCGTCCTCTGCCAGTGCGAGACCGTGAGCCGCGGGGCGTTCTGCGGAATGACGCCCCCGACCTACTTGGAAAGCAGGCTGCGGCACGAGCAGACGCCCGTCACCCAGGGCGAAAACCTGAAGGCGCCGCGGATCAATCAGGATTTCCTGAAGCGCATGACGCGCGTCTCGATGGGGCACTGCCAGGGCAAGCGGTGCCGCGACGAGGCAGCGGTCACCCTGTCGATCCGCTTCGGCGTCGATCTCCAGGCCATCCGCCCGGCAAGTTACCGGTTTCCGCTGAGGCCGATCGATCTTGGTGTTATCGCAGATGATGACGAGAGCGATGAGATCCGCCTGAACTGGCAGATGTGGCCCTATGAGACCCGCCAGGACTGACCACCGGCCGACTGGATGAAGCAATGGATAATTTCGACGTAATTGTTGTGGGCGCCGGCATTCTTGGCCTTTCCGTAGCGTATAACGCGCAAAAGGGCGGAGCGAGGGTGCTCGTCCTTGATGCCGGGGCAACGGCCTACGAAGCGTCATCGAGAGCGACCGGCTATCTCAGCCTGCGGGGCGAGACGCCGGCCGAAAGCCCGCTTGCTCAGGAAGCGGAAAAGCTCTGGGACGGGCTCAGCGATGAGCTGGGATATCCGACCGAATGGACGCAGAAGGGCCGGATCTGGGCTGCCTTTCACGAACGGGAGCTGGAGGAGCTGAAGCAGCTCTATGGCAGTTTTCGGAAAACCGATGTCCCCTTCGAGTTTCTGGATGGCGATGCTCTGCGCCAGATGATCCCGTGTCTCAGCGAGACGTGTCTCGGCGGGATCTGGACGCAACGCTCCGGGCACGCCAATCCGCAGCGGACGTCCCAGGCTTTCGCCTGGGCCTTCAGCGATCTGGGGGGCGAGATCCGCGAACACACCCCCGTCCTGGAGCTGCTGGTCGAGGGCGGGAAGGCAAAAGGCGTACGCACCGCCCAGGGTGAACTGCATTGCGGGAAGGTTGCGCTCTGCGCTGCTGCGCACAACACCCTGTTGCTCGATCCGCTCGGCATCCGGTTTCCCTTGGCGCCGGTCCGGCTCGAGGCGCTGGTGACGACGCCGATGCCGCCGCTGTTCGATCAGGCCTTCATCGGGAACGGCTTGTCGATCCGCCAGACGAAGCGGGGAAACCTGCATATGAATGGGGGTCCTTATGAATGGATCGACCTGGATATCGGCAAGGAGGCCGCGAAGCCGAACACGCAGATCGTTCGCAACATCCTGCGTCGTGCAATCGAAACGATGCCCGTTCTCAAGGGCGCGCAGTTCCTGCGGAGCTGGGCCGGCATCGTCGATATGGCACCGGACCAGATGACGACGATCCATGCGTTCGACAATCCGGATGGCTTGGTGACGGCCGCCTGTTCGGGCCACGGCTTCGGCATGGCGCCCGCCGTCGGGATCGCCGTTGCCGAATTGCTCCTCAAGGGCGAGACGCGCATGCCCATCGACCAGCTGTCTCTCGACCGCTTCAAGAGCATTTCGCCCGAATGGCGGACGCGCCGGAACTGGCAGGCCGGGCAATACAACACCTAGCCTCCCGGCAGGCACGGGCTTTCGGGGCAAGGCCGAGCCGGCAAGGGCCGGCGATGGCGGGAACGCGGATACGGAGGACCTGTCATGAGGACATATTCGGGTGTGGTCTATCCGGCCCACACCGACGCCATGGGGCACATGAACGTCCAGTACTACGTTGCCGCATTCGATCAGGCCATGTGGCACCTTGTTCATGCGCTCGGCTATCGGACCGCCTGGCAGAAGGACAGGAACGAGGGGTGGGCCGACGTCCGGCACAATGTCGGCTTCTCCAAGGAGCTGGCTGTCGGCGACCTCTTCTGCGTTGAGAGCAGCATCTCCGCGATCGGCGGCGCGTCCCTGACCAGCTATCACGCGCTCTACGACATGGCGGGCGACCTCTGCGCGTCGAACGAGATCAAATCCGTCTATTTCGATCTTGCTGCTCGCAAGAGTCTGACGCTTCCCGACGAGATCCGGGCAAGCGCCGAGCGACTGCTGGCCGCCGGGTAAGAACAACAGCGATCCCTGAAAAGGACAGCAGGCCATCTCGCCTGCCGGGCCATGTCGCCTGTTGTAAGGCGCGGCCTGCATCTTTGGTCCATGACGACCGCGTCCGCGCTCTGCTGCGCCACCCAGGCGTGGACGCTGGCTGGGAAACATGGATCGCCGGCGCGACAGACGTTACTCTCGGACCGCGTCGGCGGGCCGTTACCCCCAGCGCCATGCCTTCGCACGGTTGAATCGCCACGTTTCCCAAGGCAGGCCCTCGGCTGAAGGCCTGCCATCGCGCGGTTAGAGTTTCGCTGAAAATTCCGGCAGCAGCTCGAACAGGTCGCCAACCAGCCCGTAGTCCGCAACCTGAAAGATCGGAGCCTCTTCGTCTTTGTTGATGGCAACGATGATTTTCGAGTCCTTCATGCCCGCCAGATGCTGGATCGCACCGGAAATGCCGCAGGCGATGTAGAGGTCCGGGGCGACGACCTTGCCGGTCTGGCCAACCTGCCAGTCGTTGGGTGCATACCCGGCATCGACGGCAGCACGCGACGCGCCGACCGCCGCACCGAGTTTGTCGGCCAGTGGAAGGATGACCTCTTTGAACTTCTCCGCGGATCCGAGAGCGCGGCCGCCGGCAACGACGATCTTCGCCGATGTCAGTTCGGGTCGCTCGGACGCGGATATTGCATGGGAGACGAAGGCGGACTTGGCGGAAGAAAAGGCTGCCGCCGTCTTTTCGACGGCGACAGCAGTCGGGCCTTGGGAGGCCGGGGAGAAGGATGCCGTGCGGACCGTCACGACCTGCTGCGCATCCGTGGTCTGGACGGTCTGGATCGCGTTGCCGGCGTAGATCGGGCGTTTGAAGGTATTGGGCGTCACGACGTCCGTGATCTCGGACACCTGCACGACATCGAGGAGAGCGGCCACCCGGGGCATCACATTCTTGCCGATCGATGTCGCTGCCGCCATGATCGTCTGGTAGCCGGATGCCAGGGATCGCACGAGGTCGGACAGCGGCTCGGCGAGCGCATGCTCCAGCGCGTCGTCCTCGGCGATCAGCACCTTGGTCACGCCCTGAAGTCGTGACGCCTGCTCGGCGACCGCCGTCGCACCCTTTCCGGCGACGAGCACATGGACGACGGTGCCGATCTGGAGGGCGGCCGTTAGGGCACGTGCGGTCTGTTCGGAGAGGGTCTGGTTGTTGTGCTCGGCCAGAAGAAGGATGGACATGTGATTTGCTCCTTGTCGCGACCGTTCAGAGAACGGCGTCGGATTTCAGCTTCTCGATCAGCTCGCCGACCGTCCCGACCTTGACGCCCGCCTTTCGGCCGACCGGCTCCTCGGTCTTCAGCACCTTGAGGCGCGGGGCGATATCGATGGGAAACTCCGAGACGGCGCGCTTCACGAGCGGCTTCTTCTTTGCCTTCATGATGTTGGGAAGCGAGGCGTAACGCGGTTCGTTCAGCCGGAGATCGGTCGTCACGACCGCGGGCAGCTCGACCGAAACCGTCTGAAGGCCGCCGTCGACCTCCCGCGTCACCACGGCCTTGCTTCCCGCGATGACGATGCTCGACGCGAATGTGGCTTGCGGCCATCCCGACAGGGCCGCAAGCATCTGGCCGGTCTGGTTTGAATCGTCGTCGATGGCCTGCTTGCCGACGATCACCAGCCCGGACTGCTCTTCGGTCGCGATGGCACACAGGATCTTGGCGACGGCAAGCGGCTCCACGGTGTCGTCGGTTTCAACCAGAATCGCCCGGTCGGCGCCCATGGCCAGGGCCGTGCGAAGCGTCTCCTCGGCCTTTGCGGGGCCGATCGAGACGACGACCTCCTCGGCCTCTCCGCGTTCCCGGATGCGGAGCGCCTCCTCGACGGAGATCTCGTCGAAGGGATTCATCGCCATCTTGACGTTGGCAAGGTCTACGCCGGAACCATCCGGCTTGACGCGGATCTTGACGTTGTAGTCAACGACTCGCTTGACGGGGACGAGGATTTTCATGGTCTCACCTTTGTTTCCAGGCAGCGACAGGACGGGCCGAACGCACCAGCGGACGCGACAATATCAAAACATACGGTATAGTCAAACTAAAATACCAATGGGTCAAATCAGCCTTGCGCCGTGATTGTCTGCGCGCGTGCGCCGACCTGCCCTCGTATCCGACACCCGCAGCCAAACGAAAAAGAATACCCATAAGTATTTTTATCTGGATATTCGGTCTTTTTTGCTGGACATCGGTTTTGTGCGGCGTACCGTTGGCCGACGCAATGGCCGCAATCCGCGACTGGGACAGGGATCCCAGTGGTGAACGCGCGCCTTTAAGGGAGCAGCAGGATGTTGAAAGCAGTCAACGCACCGGGGCAGGGATGGCCGGGACTCTCGCAGGGCGTCGTCATGAAGGGCAGCGGCGTCTTCGTCTCGACCGGACATGTGGGGACCGACGCCAGCGGCGAGCCGATCGTCAGTTCCGTTGAGGCGCAGGTTGTCGCCGTCTTCGAAAACCTCAAGGCCACATTGGCAGCGGCCGACCTCGACTACAGCCATGTGGCGCGCATGACCTGCTTCGTTGCCAACTTCGAGCCGGAAACGCTGGCAGCCATCCGGAAGGTTCGCGCCAACTACTGGAATGCCGCGTGTCCACCCTCGAGCGTCATGGTGCAGGCGGCGCTCTACGATCCGCGTCTCGTTCTCGAAGCTGAAGTCATCGCTGTCGTTCCCTGAAGGCAGGCCCGATCATGAAGACCTATGATGTCGTAATCGTTGGTGGCGGACATAACGGCCTCGTATGCGCCTGCTATCTCGCCAAGGCGGGCTTGAGCGTTTGTGTCGTCGAACGGCAACCGTTTGTCGGTGGCGCCGCTATCTCGCGCGAGGTTTGGCCGGGGTTCACGGTGTCCGTCGCGTCCTACTGGATGAGCATGCTTCAGCCGAAGATCATGATGGATCTCGATCTCGTCGAGAACGGCGTCGAGGTCATTGCCGTGCCACCGAGCTTCCAGCCGTTCGAAAGCGGCAAGAGCCTCGTCTTCTGGCCCGATGACGCGCGCATGGCAGCCGAAGTTGCCAAATTCTCGGTGAAAGATGCGGAAAACTATCCGAGATTTTCAGCCCACATGATGGCGATCGTTCCCTATCTCCGCCGGCTTCTCTGGGAGACGCCGATCGATCCCACGACGGGCAGGATCAAGGATATCGTCAAGACGATGGGGCTGGCCTGGCGCATGCGCGACATCGGATCCCGGGTCTATGACGTGTGGGATCTCCTGACACTGAGCGCCCACGATTTCCTGAAACGCTGGTTCGAGAGCGACGAAATCCTCACCGCGTTCGGCAGCTATGCCTCGGGCTCGGCAGGGCTCATCAGCCCCAAGACGGCTGGATCGGCCTATGTCCTCGCGCGTCCCTATCTTCGCGACAACACCACCCCGGTCGGTGGCGGAGGCCTCGTCAGAGGCGGTATGGGCGCGATTTCGGAGGCGCTTCTCCGCGTGGCGAAGACCGAGGGCGTCCATGTCATCACCGGCCGGCCGGTCAGGAAAGTCGATATTCAAAATGGCCGAGCCGTGGGCATCGAGCTGGTCGACGGCGAGCACATCGCAGCAAGGACTGTGGTATCCAACGCCGGCGCCAAGTCGACCTATTTCGATCTCATCGGCCGCGACCTGCTGTCCGAGGACGTGAAAGGACAGGTCGAGCGTCACCGGACGCGATCGATCGCCTTCAAGATCAACCTCGCCTGCCATGCGCTTCCGCGATGGACGGCCTACGACGAGCGGCGGCTGAACGAGCCCAATCCCGGCTCGGTCACGCTCGCCGAAAATTCCGATGAGTTGGAAGAAGCATTTCACGCCGCCCAGAACGGCGAGATCTCTCCGCATCCCTATCTGTGGATCACGACGCCGAGCGCGTTCGACAAGACCGTGGCCCCGGAAGGCAAGCATGTCGTCCAGATCATGGGCGGCCACGCTCCCTACCGGTTGAAGGACCGCGACTGGGACGAGGCGTCGCGACACGCGTTGCTCGACATCGTCCTGAAACAGATCTGCCGATATGCGCCGGGTTTCGACCAGGAGGTCATCCATGCCCAGATCCTGACGCCCAAGGACATCGAGGAGATGTTCGCCATGGTCGACGGGCATGTCCACCATGGCGAGATGAGCCTCGACCAAGTCTTCTTCCGGCGTCCGATCCAGCATTATGCCGACTACCGCACCCCGATCGAGGCAATGTACATGTGCGGGGCGGCGTGCCACCCGGGCGGGGGCGTAAACGGCATTCCCGGCCACAATGCAGCCCGCGAAATCCTGCGAGACCTCGGCAAGTCCTTCCCGGCGGCCGCGTCACCGGCAACAACGCGGATGCGGTCCAGATGACCGGCGCTCGGCGGCGATGGTTCGCGCGCGCCCCGTCGACGCCTTTCGGGTCGAAGCGGCGATCGTTGCGGATTAGCCGTTGATTTTCTCTTCGGATGCCCATAACATACCAAACAGTCAAATTTATATACCTATACGTCTAATGTCTCTTCCGATGTCGTGGGCGCGGCGCGGCGTTGGATCAGGACCGATTGTCACAGCGGCCAGGGATGGCTGGCCCATTCTTCTCTGCCAAAGACGTGTCCGGCGTGCGGCGAGCGAGGTGTCTCTTTGAACTATCCGATGTTTACCGCAGAAGAGGTCGAGATCGTATCGACCGTCGAACGCTTCATCGAGGAGCGCGTTCGCCCGAACGTCATGGCCTGCGAGCGCGACAGCCTCTATCCGCAAGCAGTCGTCGACGAGATGAAGGAACTCGGCCTGTTCGGGCTCGCCGTCCCCGAAGCGTTCGGCGGCCTCGGGCTTCGCGTGCCGGTCTTCGCGGCAGTGATGGAGGTCGTGTCTCGCGGCTGGACGACGCTCGCGGCCTATCTGAACAGCCATTCCACGGTGGCGCATGCCATCAAGACCTATGGCACGGACGATCAGAAGCGGCGATATCTCCCGGGGCTCGCAACCGGAAAGCATCATGCGTCGCTTTGCCTGACGGAGCCCGGCTGCGGTTCCGACCTGCAGGCGATCCGCGCGACGGCGACCGACGACGGCGATCACTACCGTCTGACCGCGAGCAAGACATACGTCACCAATGGCGACCGCGCGACGCTTCTCCTGACGCTGGTCAAGCATCCCAGGGACGCATCCGAAGCCAAGACCCGTTTCAGCCTTCTCCTTGTCGAAAAGACGTTCCCCGGCGTGCAGGTCACGACCACCTTCCACAAGATGGGAATGGGCCTCGTCGACACCGTCCAGATCGAAATGGACAATGTGCCTGTCCCCAAGGAAAACCTCGTCGGCTTGGTGGAGGGGAAGGGATTTCACCACCTTTTCGAGTCCCTCGAGATCGGGCGGATTGCCATCGGGATCAGCGCGGTGGGTCTGGCGGCCGACGCCCTCTCCGAAGCGGTCCGCTACGCGTCCGAGCGCGTGACCTTCGGGGTCACCATCGACAAGCACCAGGCGATCCAGCTCAAATTGGCGGACATGGCGACGAAGCTGGTCACCGCGCGTCTTCTGACCATGGAAGCGGCTTGGTTGAAGGAAGGCGGGGGACGCTGCGACATGATCAGCGCCATGGCAAAGCTCCACGCGAGCGACGCCGCCCTCGAGGTCGCCCATGATGCGGTCCGGGTCCATGGCGGTGCCGGATACATCCAGGACTATGCGGTCGAGCGTCTGTATCGCGAAGCCCTGCTCTACACGATCGGGGAGGGCACCAACGACGTCAACCGGATCGTCATTTCGCGCCGCATGAGCGGGGCGGAAGAGCGCGCCTATCTGGGATTGGTGCCATGACCACGGTGTGTCTGACCTTCGATTTCGACGCCGTTTCGCTCTGGATCAGTTCGCTGAAGCAGACGACGGCCAATCCCCTGTCGCGAGGCGAATACGGTGCGGCCGTGGGTTTGCCGCGCGTTCTGCGGCTTCTCGAGGAGAAGAAGGTCAAGGCGACCTTCTTCGTCCCGGCACACACGGCGGTGTCGTTCAACAGGCAAGCCTTGAGCATTCTCGAGGCGGGACACGAGATCGGGGTGCACGGCTACTGCCACGAAACGCCGATCGGCCTCAGCCGGGACGCGGAAGCCAGCCTTCTCGACCGCGCGATGGAAAAGCTGCGGACGGCCCTCGGGAGCGATTTTCAGCCGGTTGGCTATCGCTCACCCGCCTGGGATCTCTCGGCAGACTCCATTGCGCTCCTGGAAGAAAGAGGCTTTCTCTATGACAGCAGCCTGATGGCCAATGACTATACGCCCTACTGGGCGCGCCGTGGCTTCGAGGTCTCCGAGGAGATCTACACGGCGGGACCGAAATCCCGGGTGGTCGAGATCCCGGTCGCCTGGGAGCTCGACGATTTCCCGCACTTCATGTTTTTGAACAAGCCGATGTACCAGGGCATGCGGACGCCTGCAGAGGTCTTCGAACTCTGGAAAGACGAATATGATTTCGCAACGACCATCGAAGACGGCGTGTTCACCCTCACGCTGCACCCCCAGGTCATCGGACGCGGCCCCCGCATCGCGATGCTGTCCCGGCTGATCGATCATATGAAGGCGACCCCGGGGACCACGTTTTCAACCGTTGCCGAGGCTGCCCTGACATGGCGCGCAGCGTCGATCGACCCTTCCGCCGAGATCCAGAGATGACCATGACTGTCGAAAAGACTTCCGACGTGACGTTCGATCTCGAGCCCGGATTTGCTTCCGTCTACGCCGCCTTCGAGGCTGTGGCGCAGCGCAATCTGGAGAAGGCCGCGCTGAAATTCGAAGGGGAGACGGTCTCCTACGCCGATCTTGTCGCGCGGATCGAGAACACCGCGCGACATCTCAGGGCCCGGGGGATCGGCAAGGGCGACGCCTTTGCGGCGTTCGGCCAAAACCGTCCGGAGCAACTCTACTGCTACTACGCCGCGGCCAAGCTCGGCGCCGTTTTCGTGCCCGTCAATCCCAACCTCACGGCCGCCGAAGTCGCCTATACGATGGACCACAGCGAGGCGAAGGTTCTGTTCTACGACGACGCCGTGGCGGAAACGGCCAAGGCGGCCGTGTCCGAGAGCCGGCTCGTGCCGATGAGCGTGCTGGAAACAACGCTGCCGGTACGGCTGATCGACACCGCAGCCGTCACGCCGACCGATGACTTCCTGATCATCTACACGTCCGGGACGACAGGCGCGCCCAAGGCCATCATTCTCGACCATGCCGCGCAGATGAAGGGCCCCGCCGCCCTGGCGCGACTGTTCGGGATCACGCGCGACGATGTCACCCTCGTGGCCCTGCCCCTGGGCTATCTCTATGGTCTTTCCACCGCTGCGGCGGTGACCCTCCAGGCCGGTGGCACGATCGTCGTCCTCCGGCGCTTCCATCCGCGCGACGTCCTTGCGGGTCTGGTCGAAAACGGCGCGACGGTCTTTCATGGCGTGCCGACCATGTTTTCGATGATGATGGAGTATTGCGAGCAGCGGTCGCTGGCATTCGATCTATCCGGGATGCGCAAGCTCATCTGTGCCGGAGCTCCCCTGACGGCAGAGGTGGAGCGACGCTTCATGGCCCAGTTCGGCAAGGCGCTCGAGAACTATTACGCCATGACCGAATGCACGCCGGTCTTCGGTCGCTATTTCGACGACCCGCGCCCGCTTCCCGAGGGGTCGATTGGCCGGGCAGCGCCGGGAACGACCGTCAGGATTCTTCGGGCCGACGGGACGGAATGCGGTCCGAACGAGGACGGTGAACTGTTCGTCCGCGGGGCCGCAACGCTCGATCGCTACCTCAAGAATCCCGAAATGACCGAGGAGGCGATGCGCGACGGTCTTTTCAGGACCGGCGACCTGGTCCGGTACGACGAGAATGGCTTCTACTTCATCACCGGACGGATCAAGGAGATCATCATCCGCGGCGGCGCGAACATTTCGCCGGCGGAGGTCGAGATGGCGCTGATCTCGCATGCGGGCGTCCAGGATGCGGCCGTGATCGGCGTTGCCGACCGCATTTTCGGTGAAGTGCCTGTCGCCGTGGTCGTCCGCCGCCACGGATCGCAGGTCACGCAAGAGGAGCTCATCGCCCATGTCGAGGGGCTGATCTCGGACTTCAAAGTTCCCCGGACCATTCTCTTCGAAACGCAACTTCCCCAGGGAAAGACCGGAAAGACGGACAAGAAGGCGCTGAAGGAACGGATCGAACCGCTGACGGCCACCCGTTGACCCAAGCGTGAGAACAGGGACCACATGATGCAGGCGACGGAATATCAACGACGTGACGGGATCGCGCTCGCAGACCTGATCCACAAGCGCGACGTGGCGCCCGTGGAGCTCATGGAGCGCGCGATCAAGATTGGCGACGGCCGTGCCACCGCGCTCAATGCGCTGTGCTACGTCGACCGTGAACAGGCCATCGATGTGGCGCGACAGGCCGTGCCACGCGGCCAGTTCGGGGCGCTGCCTTTCCTGCTGAAGGATTCCGGGCTTGCGTCGAAGACCCTGCCGTCCAGCGTCGGGTCACGCCTCTTCGGCGCAATGCGGTCCCCGATCGATGCGACGTTGACGAAACGCTTCATCGACGACGGGTTCATATCCTTTGGACGAACCACCGTACCCGAGTTCTGCATGGCGCCGACGACGGAGGCCATCCAGAATGGCGGCCCGACCCGGAACCCCTGGGACGAGACACGGTCCGCAGGCGGCTCCAGCGGCGGCGCCGGCGTGGCCGTCAGCACGGGTGTCGTCCCGATCGCCCATGGCAGCGACGGCGGCGGATCGATCCGCATCCCCGCAGCCTGCTGCGGTCTCTATGGCCTGAAGCCCTCGCGGGGCCTCGTCCCGCTCGGGCCTTCCAGGGGCGAAGCCTGGGGCGGCCTGGCGGCAGACGGGGTGCTGACGCGCACCGTTCGCGACACGGCTGCTGCACTCGATGGTGTCGTCGGGATGGAACTCGGCGCACCCTATGCCGCGCCCGCTATTCCGGGCAGCTACCGCGAGCACCTCCGGCAGCCCTTCGACCGTCCGCTGAAAATCGCGATGTGGCGGTCCGCTTTCGAGGGGATCGCGGTCGCTGCCGACTGCATTGCTGCCGTCGCGTTCACCGCAAACCTGCTGGCGTCACTGGGGCACGAGGTGGTGGACGCCGCCCCGCCGCCGATCAAGTACGGCAGTTTCCTGCGCGCGCATCAGGATGTCCTTGCCGCCAGCGTCACCATGACGGTCAACGGCATGCTCCGGACGAGACCCGATCTCGATCTGCGCACGTGCCTTGAGCCGGCCCTTCTCGATGCCTACGCCATCGGCAAGACGCTTTCTGCCGAAACCTATGCGCTTGCGATCACACGTTTTCACACCATCGCGCGCCAGATGGAAGTCTACATGGCGGATTACGACGTCGTGCTGACGCCGACCTTGACGCAACTGCCGGCACCGCTCGGCACGCACTCCATGGAGACGGATTTCCGCACCTTCCGGAATGCTGTCAGTGCGTACACGACCTTTCTTGCCATCATCAACGCCTCCGGCCAGCCGGCCGCGAATGTGCCCGTCTACTGGACCGAGGACGGTCTGCCCGTCGGTGTGCAGCTCGTCGGCCGCTTCGGACAGGAGGCCGGCCTGCTGAAAGTCTCGGCGCAGCTCGAAGAGGCGGCGCCGTGGATCGAACGATACGACCGACAATTTCAGCCCTGACCTGCGGCGCCGATGACAAGGGCGCCGCTTGAAAAAAAGACGAACTGGTATTCAAATGCAAGGAGCGAAGATGACCCAGCTAACCATAGGCCCGAACGCATTGTACTTCGACGATTTCGTGGTCGATCAGAACTGGACGAGCCCCCGCCGGACCATCACCGAAGCCGATATCGTGATGTTTGCCGGCATGACCGGCGACTACAATCCGGTTCACACCGACGAGGAATTTGCAAAGACGACGCCGTTCGGCACGCGAATCCTCCATGGACCCGCCGTCTTTGCAATCGCGACCGGCCTCGAGTTCCGGCTCGGCATCAAGGAAGGGACGGCCATCGCTTTCCTGGGCATGACCTGGGATCTCAAGGCTCCGGTCAAGATCGGCGATACGATCCATGTGGCCCAGAAGGTCGCCAGCATCCGCCCGACCAAGAATCCGGCTCGCGGCATCGTCAATTTCTGGGTCGAGGTCCGCAACCAGCAAGGCGTCGTCTGCCAGGAAGGCGAATGGAAGGTCATGTTCCACGCCAGGGCCGCTGCCGCTGCTTGATGGGCCAGAACATGAAACGCCGCCGGTTCGGCCGGCGGCGTTTTGAAAAAACGGTTGTGTCGGATCGGCGCGAAGAACCGCCCCCGTCCACATCCACGACGTCCGCGGATGCCCAGTGATCAGGCGGTCCGGCATCCGTTCAGGATGATCTCGACATAGTGGTTTGCGATCTCCTCGGGCGCGAGGCCGCGGCCGTCCTTGAACCATGCATGGGTGAAATTGGCCATGCCGATGATTCCGCTGACGATGACGGGCGTCGGGATGTCGCGGAAGATGCCGGCCTCGACACCCTTCGTGTAGACGGTCTTGAACAGCTGGTCGTATTCGCGCTTCCGCTTCACGATGATCTTCTGCTGATCACTGGTGAGCTCCGCCTGGTCGCGAAAATAGATCGCTGTCCAGGCTTTGCGGCCCATCACGTTCAGCGCATGCTGACGGATCATGGCGCCGAGAAGCTCGGCAGGCGGAAGGTCCTTCTCCATGATCGAGGTCATGTCCTGCGACCAGGCCTCGTGGATGCGCTCGAAGATTTCCCAGAGAACCTGGTTCTTGTTCTTGAAGTAGTAGTAGACCACGCTCTTGGTGTAGCCGAGACTGGAAGCGATATCGTCGATGGTCACGGCACGCACGCCGGTCTCCGCAAACAAGGCGGCGGCCGCCGTCAGGATCTCTTCCTGAACATAGGCCTGTTTCTTGAGCTTCAGCTCTTCCCTGACCTTCAACTTCATCAAACCCTCGTCTTCAAGCATGAGAGCCTCCGGTCGTTGCACGCAGGAGGTTCCGGCCGCCATGAACGACGCTTCATCGCTCAGGCACTACCACCCAGACTTATAAAAATTCTGACCGCTCAGTCAATTCATTTGTCCGGATCGGCGCCTGCTCAATCGTGCATTGCGGTCGAGTGCGGGTGTGCACGCGGATCTGCCCCGCTGCGCGTCTACCGTGGCGGGGCGCGCATCTCAGGCCGTATGCCGGCTGAGGCTGCGCTCCAGCAGGGAGACCGCAATCGTCGCCGGGATACAGATCAATGCGTAGAGAATCCCCGCCAGGATAAGGATCGGCAGATACTGGAAGGTGTTCGTCCCGATCATATAGGCCTGGGAGAGCAGCTCCGGCAGCGCGATCGCAAAGCAGAGCGAGGTCGCCTGGAGCATGAGGATCGAAAAGCCGAGGAGCGCCGGTGCCGCAACCCTCAGGCCCTGGGGCACGATGATGTAGCGGAGGGCGTCGGTATGGGTGAAGCCGACCGCGGCGGCGGCTTCCTTCTGGCCATAGGGGACCGCCTCGAGGCCGGCGCGAATGATCTCGCTGGTATAGGCGCTGGTCGTCCAGGCGAGCGCGAAGGCCGCTGCCGAGAACGAGGTGAGGCTGACGCCCGCCTGCGGCAGGCCGAAGTAGAAGAACTGCAGCATGATGAGGGCAGGGGCACCCCGGCCGATTTCCACGACGGCCATCGTCGCCCAGCGCACGGCCAGGGTCCTGGACTGAACGCCGAGAGCCAGCAGCAATCCCAGGGGAATGCCGACGGCAAGGGCAACGCCGGTGACCTCCAGGCTGACGATCAGGCCGTCGATCATGGTGGGGAGGTTTTCGAGCCAGAAGGTGAAGAGATCGCTCATCGGGCCACCTTCGCTCTCAGGACGCCGTCGCTGTACCGTGCCACAGCGGCAACGGGGAGGCTGATCAAGATGTAGAAGAGACCGGCGACCGCAAAGACCTCCAGCCCCTGGAAGTGTCGCCGGGAGATGAAGTTCGCCTGGAACGCGATCTCGGTGACGCCGACGGTCGATGCAATGGCGGAATCCTTGAGCAGGCCGATGATATAGCTCGTGGCCGACGGCAGGATCACGCGCACCAGTTGGGGGACCATGATGTCGATGAAGACCGACCAGCGCGGCATGTTCAGTGCGTGAGAGGCTTCCCACTGCCCGGGGTGAATGCTCTTCAGGGCGCCGCGGTAGATTTCCGATAGGTTCGCGCCGGTGATCAGTCCCAGGGCGACGATCGAGGCCTGCATGGGTCCGACCTGGAAAAATCCTGATCCGATGCCGAAGTACAGGAGAAACAGCCAGACGATGGGCGGAACCGACCGGAGGATTAGGACGATCACGATGGCCATGGACCGCAGCAGCCAGGAGCGCGAAACGCGCATCGCGCACAGCGGTATGCCGAGGATCGCGCCCATCGTGAAGGCGCCGGCCGTGATCGCCAGCGTCCAGGGAATGCCACTGAGGATGACGAGGAGAGACTCTGCGCTCATCGGTTCTTGACCGCCTGAAGAAACCGCTGCGCCCGCTCCGTCTGCGGATCACGCATGATCGACTGGCTGGGGCCCTCTTCGAGAACACGGCCGTCGGCCATGATCATCACGCGGTTGGAGACGGTTTCCGCAAAGTGCATCTCGTGCGTGACGACGACCATGGTCATGCCGCCGTCTGCCAGTTCCTTCATGACTGCAAGGACCTCGAGACCCAGCTCCGGATCGAGAGCCGATGTCGGCTCGTCGAACAGCATGATCTTCGGATCGAGGGCAAGGGCGCGCGCGATGGCGATACGCTGTTGCTGACCGCCGGAGCAGCGAACGGGATAATGGTCGGCCTTGGAGGCGAGACCGACACGCTCCAGGAGGGCTCTCGAGCGGATATCCGCCTCTGCCTTCGGCCGACCGAGAACGCGCTGTTGCGGAAGGCTGATGTTCTGGAGAACGCTGAGGTGGGGAAAGAGATTGAAGGATTGGAAGACCATGCCCGCAGAGCGCCGCAAGTCTGTCAGCTGCTTTTTGGTTGCGGCTTTCCGGGCATCGATGGTGATGCCTGCAAGCGTGATCGAGCCTTCCGTCTGGGGCTCCAGCTGGTTCAGGCACCGGAGGAGAGTGCTCTTTCCCGAGCCGCTCGGCCCGATGATGGCGAGCACCTCGCCGGAGCGGACAGTCAGATTGATCCCGTCCAGAACCTTGTGCGTGCCGAACGATTTCCCCACGTTCAAAGCCCGCACGATCTCGTCGCGCTCGACAACCTTTGGTCGCCCGTTTTCATTTGCCATTGGCGATAATCTTTCAATCTGCCCGCGAACACGGCGTTGATCTGACTCCGAGCCGACTGGCGTGACACGGAGCGGATTCGTCGAATGATCCAAAGTGAACCTCCCTTCCCAGTTCAACGCCCGATTTCTTCTTGGTCTTTTTGACTGATCGATGAGTTATAAAAACTGACTGATGAGTACATAAACATATCGGCTGGTCATTTGCAACGGCTTTGGCTCGGGCTGCGGGCGGGGTTCGGCCGCGAAGGATCCACGTCGATCGCGACGCGCCGACCTAGCTCCCCGCGACCGCCGGCAACGTTGCGCATCGGCAGGGCAGGGACCGCTCGAGCCCGTCGTTGAACAGAAACGCCACCCGCGGGTTCTCGCGGATGGCGCATGCCGTTCCCCGGGATGGTCCGCTGGATCAGAAGTCTTCCCACGTCTGGACAGCCGTGTTGCCGGAGGCCGCGATGCGGGCGCCCGCATTGCCGGAGTAGGCGCGGGCAATCTGGGCGTTCATCTTGCGGGCGGGGGAGGCCGCAGGTCGGTGGCCGGCGCCGGCGCCGGCGGCGACGGGTGTCGTCGTCCGTCCGGCGGCGCGCTTGATGTCGCCGAACTGAAAGCGGCTGATCAGGTCGCGCAGGCGTTCGGCTTCACCTGCAAGCGTGGCGCTCGCGGCATTGCTTTCTTCCACCATGGCTGCGTTCTGCTGCGTCACCTGGTCCATCTGGTTGACGGCCGTGTTGACCTCGGAAAGGCCGACGGACTGTTCCCGGGCCGACGTCGCGATCGCGTCCATGTGCTGGTTGATCGTGACGATATAGCCTTCGATGGTCTTCAGCGCCTCGCCGGTTTCGCTGACCAGCTTGACGCCGCCCTGCACTTCGACCGAGGAGATGCGGATCAGATCCTTGATCTCCTTGGCCGCCTTCGCAGACCGTTGCGCGAGCTCGCGGACTTCCTGCGCCACGACGGCAAATCCCTTGCCGGCTTCTCCGGCACGCGCGGCTTCGACGCCGGCATTGAGGGCGAGAAGGTTGGTCTGGAAGGCAATCTCGTCGATCACGCCGATGATGTTGGCGACCTGGCTCGACGACTGCTCGATCTTCTGCATGGCGTCGACCGCGTCCGCGACGACCTTCCCGGATTGTCCGGCGCTGGCGTTGGCCTGGACGGCGACCGAGCGGGCCTCTTCGGCACGTTTCGAAGAGTTCGTCACGTTGACGGTGATTTCATCGAGGGCGGCGGCCGTTTCCTCCAGCGAGGCGGCCTGCTGTTCCGTCCGGCGGGACAGATCGTCCGTGCTCTGGCTGATCTCGCGCGTCCCGGTGTCGATCTGCGTGGTCGCTTCGGCAACAGCCAGCAAGGTCGCCGACAACTGGGCGATGGCGCCGTTGAGGTCATGGCGGAGCGCCTCGAAATCCGGTGCGAACGCCTGGTCCAGCTGAAAGCCGAGATCGCCGGCTGCAAGGCGGCGCAGGCCGGTGGCCAGGCCGGACGTGGCCTGCTGCATGCGCTCGCGCGCCGATGCCTCGGCTTCGGCCGTCAGGCGCTCGCGCTCGGCTTCGGCGTGGGCACGAGCGGCCTCCGCCTCCTGCTCCAGCCGCTTGTTGCTGATGGCGGACTGGCGGAACACCTCGACGGCGCCCGCCATCTCGCCGATCTCATCCTTGCGTGTGGCATGGCCGAGATCGATGTCGGTCTGCCCGGCGGCCAGCTGGCGCATGGCCTGCGTCATGCGGCGGATCGGGTGGCCGACACTGCGCACCAGAACGATGGCGGAGGCGACGAGGATGAGGATGATCGCCGCGTTGATGGCAAGCGAGATGGTCCGGGCCTGCGCAATCATCGTCGTGAGGGTGGCCTTGGCCTCCGCCGTGATCTCGGTCGCACTCTTTACGGCGTCGTTGATGAGCTGGTTGGCGGTTTCCGCGACCTTGGTGTTGTCGGTCGCGGTGGTGGCGACCGCGGCCGACATCTCCTCGGGCGTCAGTTTCCGGCCACCGGCCTTCTGGAAGGCCGCCAGAATGTCCTGGGTGCGTTTCTGCGAGATCGTCGCGTAGTCGGTCAGCCGTGCGGCGATCTGCTTCAGCGTGTCGCGCTCCGGTGCGACCTCGACCGGCTTCTGCAGCCCGGCGATGCCGTTGTCGAAATAGGTCTTCACATCGGCCATGGCCTTCTGCGTTTCGGCCTCGCTGTTGACGAGACGCAGCCCGCGCGAGGCAAACCGCATGTTGCTGAGCGCAAGCTTGGCATTGACGACGCCGTCGAGAACGATCTGCTCCCGCTCGAGCAGCGCGTTGGCCTCGGCTGTCTTCGCATCGCTGATCGTCTGGTTCGAGATCATGCCGATCACGAGCAGGATGCTCACGCCGGACGTGATCATCAGTTTGGTGCCGACCTTGGCATTCTCAAAAAGGGACATGGGCTCTCTCGACTCGCGTTGCGGACAGGTCTGGGCGTAGGGGCATGGATGATGGCGCACGAAAGCATCTGCCCGGCTGGAAGAGCAGCAGCAAAACCTGTGCATCATGGGATACCGTCGGACGTGCAGGCATCATGCCTGCTACCGGTTCGCGCAAACTTACTGCGACAAGCTAAAGAAAGATTGAATATTCCAGTACCACGTCCGGCAGGGGCCGATCAGACGGGGCGGCCTTGCAGGCAGGCATACGGACGGCCCTCCGGAGCCATCAGATCAATGCCCTGCGGGTCCTTCAAAGTCGTGTGGAAGCGGCGCAGAACGCCGCTCCGGTTTCGTCACCGCGCGCGAGATCGGCGGGCAGGTCAGCGAATGCAGGGATATTCGCAGATGTCGACGGGACGGCGGGGCGTGCGGCGGTCGTCGTCGCGGTCAAAGCGGTTGTCATTGTCGCCCCTGTCGCGGTCTGCCGCTTCCCGGCGGATCCGGCGGTCACTGCTGTCCCGGTCGCGGCGGTCGTCGCGCGAGCGGTCATATCGGTCGTAGCGATCATAGTCGGGACGGCGGTCGCGCTCGATGTAGACCGGAACGCGATCGGTGTCGTAGCGCGACTGGCGGATATAGACGCCGCTCGACGAATAGCGCGGACCGCTATCGTAGCGAACGCTGTTTTCGCGATAGCCGTCATCGACGCAGCCGGCGAGAAGCGCGGTGGACGAGAGGAGCAGGGCACAGAGCAGGGGACGCATGGGGATCAACCTTTCAAGATGGCAATCTGTAGGAATACAGGCACGAAACGAAACGACCCCGCGGCGCCGCCCGGCAAAGAGATGTCGTCATCCTGTGTGCGCCGTCCGAGATGAACGGCAGCCGAACATCGTCCGGCACGGGACACGGCATTGTTGCCAAACCCTCCACGCTGAGGCATGGAGCGTCCGTATACGGATATGCATCTCACCTTAAAAAGGGCAAGTCCGCTTGCCAGAGTAGGGTGACACAGGCATACCGCCGCGCTCCCGAGCGCTCCCGCCCAGGTGTCGCCCGGGTGTCGCCCGGGTGCGGGCCGGTCTGCGGAAGAAAGATGAGAACAGGGTCATGATCCAGGGCGACGTGCCCATCGTCCGCAAGCGGATCGTTCTGCATTTTCCGGGTTTCGAGCCGCTGAATGCGCAGGCGCATCAGGCGCGGTATGCCCGGGCTGCAGCGCAGAGCGCACGCGTCTGGAACCTGCCTTTCCAGGTCGGTCCCCTCGTGGACGGCGCGCCTATCCCCTTCTTCGACGTGTCGGCCGCACATGCGGGTGCAGATGATGCTGCCGACACGAAGAGCCGCATCTTCGTCTTCGATCATCAGGCACTGGTCGCGCTGCTCACCGACAAGCCCTTTCACCGGCGTCTTCTTGCAGGGTATGCCAGTGCAGCGCGGGTGGTCTGGCAGGGCGGGCTGGTCGGCTATTTCCGTCACGCCTGGCGCTTCGGCCTCTTCTTCGTCTTTCCCTTCCTGCTGGTTGCGCTGGCGTTCCTTGCGTGTCTCGGTCTTGCGCTCACGCCGCTTGTCGCCGGCCTGCCGGGGTGGAATCTCGTCTGGAGCCTGCCGGCCGCCGTCGCGGTGTTCCGATACGGTCTCATGCCGCGGACCGAACGGTTTCACACGCTCCACCTCTTTGCCGATTGGGAGCTGGCCGTCGCCATGGCGGCCCTTGATCGTGCCGATATCAACCTCTGGCTGGAGAGGGCGATTGCGTCCGCCCGGGCCGTGCTGGTGGAGGCGCGCAACGCGGGCTGCGATGAGGTGCTGGTCACATCCCACAGCATGGGTTCCACGGTTGCTGCCCATGTGATCGGCGCTCTCCTGGAGCGCGAGCCGGCCTTGATGCAGGGGCATCGCCTGACCTTCGTCACGCTGGGCGGCGCCATTCTGCAATGCGCGCTCCTTCGCTCCGCCGACCGTTTGCGCGTCCGCGTTGGCCTGCTCGCACAAACCGCCGGGATCGACTGGCTGGACGTCCAGTGCCTGACGGACTCGATCCATTTCTACAAGGCTCCGGTGGTCGCCTGCTCCGGTCATCCAAAAGCCCGGCAGGCGCAGATCGTGACGATCCGGCTGAAACACATCCTGAGCGCGGAGCGCTATGCGCGCATCAAGCACGACTTCCTGCGCGTCCACCGGCAATATGTGCTCGGCCCGGACCGAAGATCTTCGTTCGATTTCACCCTGATGACGGCCGGCCCGCTTCCGGCCTTCGACTTTGCCACCTTTTCGCAGGCGACCCTGCCGCCTATACCCGAGGCCGCCGATCCCGCAGCGTAAGGGCCCATCCCCGCGACAGTCCGGCGCAGGGCGCAAAGTTCCTTCTCGCGCCATGCGCCGCGATATGGTTTATCCCTCACCGCAGGCACGCCGGGACAGGCAGGCCGACGACCGGAAGGACTGCCCGCCATGAATGGCTCTATGACTGGCCCGACGACTGCCGCCCCGACGGCCCGTTTCGATGTCGCCATTGTCGGTCTCGGTGCCATGGGCAGCGCGGCGGCCGCGCATCTGGCCGCTCGTGGCGTCTCGGTCATCGGCTTCGATGCCTACCATCCCGCCCACGGGCTCGGTTCGTCGCATGGCGACAGCCGCCTGATCCGCCTCGGCTATTTCGAGGATCCCTCCTATGTGCCGCTGCTGCAGCGCGCCTATGCCAACTGGCGGGCGCTCGAAGGCCGGCTGCGCGACGAGATCCTGACCATCACCGGGGTGCTGCAGATCGGTCTGCCCGACAGCAAGATCGTCAGCGGCACCCTCAAGAGCAGCGACATGTACGGCCTGGCTTCGGAAACGCTGGATGCTGCGGCGTTGCGCGCGCGCCATCCCGCCTTTGCGATCGATGACGACGAGATCGCGGTGCTGGATCCGCAGGGCGGCTACCTCCGGCCGGAAGCGGCCGTCATGGGCCACGTCAAGCTCGCCGTGGCCGATGGCGCCGTCTTGCATTTCGGCGAGAAGGTCACCGCCATCCGGCCCCAAGCCGAAGACATTACGGTCGAAACCGCCACCGGCCGCTACAGCGTCGGCAGGGTGATCGTCGCCACAGGATCCTGGATCACCGACCTCGTGCCGGATCTCGCCGGCAAAGCCATGCCGATCAAGCAGGTCGTCGCCTGGTATCAGCCGGCGGACGGCTTCCTCACCACGCCGCAGCGCATGCCGGCCTTCATTCGCGACGAGGGCGAGGACGGCTCCTATTTCGGCTTCCCGGCCATCGGCGTCGATGGCGTCAAGGTCGGGCGCCACGCGCATTTCATGGAAGAAATCGACCCGCATGCGCCCAATCCGCCGGTCAACGCGCGCGACACGGATCTGCTCGATGCCTTTGTTCGCCGCCGCCTGCCGACGGCAGCCGGCCTGCGGGTGCGCGCGACGACCTGCCGCTACACCATGCTGCCGAGCGAGGATTTCCTGATCGATCTTCTGCCGTCCGACCCACGCATCGTCATCGCATCCCCCTGTTCCGGCCACGGCTTCAAGTTCACGAGCGTCGTCGGCGAGATCCTCGCCGATCTCGCGCTTGACGGCGGGACGCGTCTTCCGATCGGCGCCTTCTCCTTCGAAGCCATGAACCGTTTCATCGCGGCAAGGGGTACGCGCGCGGAGCTCGAAAACCCGACGCTTTGAGGCCGCTGACGACGCCGCCCGGCTCAGACGTCTCCGACGACGAAGGCGGCATGGATGGCATTGTCCGGCTCAGCCGGTTGATCCGGAGAAGGGGGGGCGCGTCCTGGCCTTGCCTGACTGTGGGCGGCCTCGCGCCAAGACGTCCGAGGCGGCTGAAACGACGTGGATCTTGCCCGGTTTCCTGGCGCCCGTCTGGCGGCCGCACGTGTCCGTGGACACCTTGGATATCGTAGGGGCATCTTCACCCTGTATTAACCTTTCCGGTCGCCCGGCGTGCCGGATGAAGGCACTGTTAAAGTCTCGTTCACGTTTTACCCGCTAGGATTGTCCTGTTCGATGCAGAACCGAGGCGCATGATGCGCAGCTCGAAAACAATGGTGGATGACGCGCATGACGTGCCCAACGGGTCTGGCAATTCCGGCGCTGACGTCGGAATTGCCATGATCGACCGCTGGCTTCCCCGGTTCTCACGATAACGCCTCAGACGAAGATCGCGGTCTCCGCGGCCACGAGCTCCTGAAGGAAGTCGACCACGGTCCGCACCCGCAGGAGATCCCGCGCACTCTCGTGATAGGTCGTCCAGTAGGCGCGCCGGATCGTCGCTTCGGGCAGAATGCGCCGGAGCTCGTCATGCTGGCGTGCGATGTAATTGTGCAGGATGCCGATGCCTGCGCCCGACCGCACCGCCTCCGTCTGACCCGTCGCGCTGGAGATCTCGAAGCCCGCATCCCAGTTGCGCATGATCTCGCCGGTAAAATCGAGTGACGCCGTCCAGAGAAGATCCTCGACATAGCCGATCCGCGGATGCCGCTTCAGCGCCTCGATGGTCTCCGGCGCGCCGTGCTCGCGCAGGTAGGTCTCGGACGCGTAGATGCCGAGCGTGTAGTCCGTGAGCTTGGAGGAGACGAGGCGGCCCTGCTCGGGTCGCTCGAGCGTGATGGCGATGTCCGCCTCCCGTTGCGACAGCGAAAAAGACCGCGGCACCGGTACGAGCTGGATGCGCAGCGCGGGAAAACGCGCCGTGAGCCGCCCGAGCCTCGGCGCCAGAAAGGATACGCCGAAGCCGTCCGGCGCCCCGATCCGCACGGTTCCGGCAACCGCCGTATCGACCCGGCCGACATGCGCCTGGGCCGCCAGCATTTCCGTCTCCATGCGCTCGGCGGCATGCAGGAACACCTCGCCTTCGGCCGTCAGCTCGCAGCCGTTGGTGCGCCGCACGAGGAGCCTCGTTTTCAGGGCCTCCTCCAGCGCCGTCACACGCCGGCTGAGCGTGGCATGGTTGACACCGACGCGCTTGGAGGCAGCGAGGATCTGGCCTGTGCGGGCCACCGCGAGAAACATCCGCACATCGTCCCAGTTCATCAAGGCCCCTCTGCTGTGTCGATTTTTGCACAACCGATGCTGATTTTCGCATGTTGATTTGTACAGACTGTAGTGCGATCGTGCTCCTGGCAGCAATGAAAAAATCTGGAGGAGACAGCATGTACGAGATCGGTCATTTCATCGGCGGCAAGAAGGTCGCCGGCACCAGCGGTCGCACGAGCAACATCTTCAATCCGGCAACGGGCGAAGTGCAGGGCACGGTGGCGCTCGCCAGCGACACCGAACTGGCCGCTGCGGTCGACAACGCCAAGGCGGCGCAGCCGAAATGGGCGGCCACCAACCCGCAGCGCCGCGCCCGCGTCTTCATGAAGTTCGTCCAGCTTCTCAATGACAACATGGACGAGCTGGCCGAAACACTCTCGCGCGAGCACGGCAAGACCATCGAAGATGCCAAGGGCGATATCGTCCGCGGTCTCGAGGTCTGCGAGTTCGTCATCGGCATTCCGCATCTGTCGAAGAGCGAGTTCACCGAAGGCGCCGGTCCGAACATCGACATGTATTCGATCCGCCAGCCGGTCGGCATCGGTGCGGGCATCACGCCGTTCAACTTCCCCGGCATGATCCCGATGTGGATGTTTGCGCCGGCGATCGCCTGCGGCAATGCCTTCATTCTGAAGCCGTCCGAGCGCGATCCGTCCGTGCCGATCCGCCTGGCCGAACTGATGATCGAAGCGGGCCTGCCGGCCGGTATCCTCAATGTCGTCAACGGCGACAAGGGTGCGGTCGATGCCATCCTCACGCATCCCGACATTTCCGCCGTCTCGTTCGTCGGCTCCACGCCGATCGCCCGCTATGTCTATGGCACCGCGGCGATGAACGGCAAGCGCGCCCAGTGCTTCGGCGGCGCGAAGAACCACATGATCATCATGCCGGATGCCGATCTCGACCAGGCGGCGAATGCCCTCATGGGGGCCGGCTACGGCTCGGCCGGCGAGCGCTGCATGGCGATCTCGGTGGCCGTTCCCGTTGGCGAGGAAACCGCCAACCGGCTGATCGAGAAGCTGACGCCCATGGTCGAAAGCCTGCGCATCGGGCCCTATACCGACGAGAAGGCCGATCTCGGCCCCGTCGTTACCAAGGAAGCGCGCGACCGCATTCTCGGCCTGATCGACAAGGGCGTGGAGGCCGGTGCCGATCTCGTGGTGGACGGCCGCGGCTTCAAGCTGCAGGGCTATGAGGACGGCTACTTCGTCGGCGGCTGCCTGTTCGACAACGTCACGCCGGACATGGACATCTACAAGACGGAGATCTTCGGTCCCGTGCTCTCCGTCGTCCGGGCCAAGACCTATGAGGAAGCGCTCGACCTCCCGATGAAGCACGAATACGGCAATGGCGTCGCGATCTACACCCGCGACGGTGACGCTGCCCGCGATTTCGCCTCGCGCATCAACATCGGCATGGTCGGGGTCAACGTTCCGATCCCCGTTCCGCTTGCCTACCACTCCTTCGGGGGCTGGAAGTCATCGTCCTTCGGCGATCTCAACCAGCACGGTACGGACTCGATCAAGTTCTGGACCCGTACCAAGACCATCACCAGCCGCTGGCCTTCGGGCATCAAGGACGGCGCCGAATTCGTGATGCCGACGATGAAATGACGCAGGCCGCCGACAGGCGCGAAAAGGGCTCCGAAAGGGGCCCTTTTTTCATGAGCATCTTTCTCGACATTACGTCGTTTTGGAATTGTTCCAAACTGGCGACCGTTCTATATGTAGCGGCGACAGGGATTGGCGATCGAGGATTCGCCTGCGTCCGAGCATCGGAGTGAAGAATGCGCCTGACCAAGCAGACCAACTATGCCGTTCGCATGCTGATGTACTGTGCCGCAAACGAAGGCCATCTGAGCCGCATTCCCGAAATCGCACGGGCTTACGGCGTCTCCGAGCTGTTTCTCTTCAAGATCCTGCAGCCGCTCAACAAGGCGGGTCTCGTCGAAACCGTGCGCGGCCGCAATGGCGGCGTGCGCCTGCCGAAGCCCGCTTCGCAGATCACGCTGTTCGATGTCGTCAAGGTAACGGAAGACAGCTTCTCGATGGCCGAATGCTTCGATGCGGGCGAGGTGGATTGTCCCCTGGTCGACAGCTGCGGGCTTAACTCCGCGCTGCGCAAGGCGCTCAACGCCTTTTTCGACGTGCTCTCGCAATATTCGATCGACGATCTGGTCAAGTCCCGCCCGCAGATCAACTTTCTCCTCGGCCTCGATCCGCTGCCCTACGTGGCCCCGTCAGCCCAGCCGCAAACGGCAGCCTGACGCCGGTCACGGCAACCATGCCATAACCATCCCAAGAACGACAAACGACGCGTCCCGACGGGCGCGTCGTTTCGGTTTTCATGCATGTCGCCCGAACCTGTGCAGCGGTTTCGGGAAACGACATGCATCTCAACAGACCTTAAAGCGCGTTGCGTGAATCCTTTTTCACGCAACGCGCTTTAGGATTTTACCAGATATTCCTTCAGCAGGAACTCAATGGCGGTCGGATCCAGTTCGGCCTTGTCGAGGCGAAAATCGACGCCGTATTCCTGGAAAGACTGGAAATAGGCATCGTCGAGCGAGCCCGAGATCACGCCGACGGGCCCGATAAAACCCTTCTGGCGAAGGAGCGGAACCGTCTCGCGAAAGTCGCCATGCGGCGGCAAGCGATTGTCCACCAGCACCATGGAGATCGGAGCGCCCGAGGCGATGAAGTCGATCGCGGCTTCGATCGTGTCGGCGTAATGCAGCTGCGTTGCAAAGGATTGGACCTTCGTCATCAGGCGCCGCAGAATGACATGCTCGGCAGGTTCGTCATCGATCAGAAGGATATGCACTGTCGTCATCGGTTCGAATATTCCGGTTTCTCTAAAATGCCTGTAATATTGTCGGACCTGGAGGGTCAGGCGATCGGGTCTTCAAAGAGATTCATTGGATGATTTGTTCCCTGATAGCCTTGGCGACCATTTGCGTTCGATTGACGACATCGAGCTTTTTCAGGATCGTCGCCGTGTGCGAATTGATGGTGTGCTCCGACACCGAGACAATCAGCGCGATTTCGCTCGCCGTCTTCCCGTGCGAGATCCACCGGAGAATCTCCGTCTCGCGCGCCGTCAGGCCCATGCCCGCCCGCGTTGCAAGAACGAACCGGTAGAAGTAGTCGAACGCCGTCACCGAGTTGTAGCAGAGCTCGACATGGCTCGAGCGGTCGATGTCGTCATTGTCCCCGAAATAGAGCACGGCATAGCGGGTGCCGACAAGGCTGTGAACCGGCACGCAGGCCACCAGATCAAAGCCGATCTGCGCCAGGAAATCCGTGCCTGCCTTGGAGGGCGAGACCTCCTCGCATGCGGCCGACCAGACGGACGGAACGGTGGATGCGTGAAGGCTTTTCAGGAGAAGACAATCCGAAAACCGGTATCGCCGGTCATATTCCTCGGTCAGGCCGGGCGGCAGATCGTGAAGGACCAGGCGCGTCGTCAGAACGGCGGGCTCCGCCTCCTGCCCAAGCTGCAACACGCCGAAGTGATCGAACCCCGCTCCGAGCGCCAGCATGTGGAAAACACGAAAGAAATCGACGCGGTTCAGCGCTTTTTCGAGATCCTTCTGGAAATCGTAGCGTCTATAAGTGTCCAGCAACGCGCCCACGTCGATGTTGCCCCTCTCACTCCAGACTACGAGTTTAGCGAGCATTTCCTGCTTGGCAACTCCCCTAAAAAAGGTAATTCGCGACTAAAATAGCGCGCGGCCTTCATCTGCGTGTGCCGTGGCTGACCGATGAACGCGATCAGTGTTAAAAAGCACGTACCGATGCGGGGGTTACTGTTCGCGTGCAATTTCGCGTCGAGCGCCGAGGGAAAGCCTGGCGGTCAAGGCTGGTCCGTTCGGAATGATATCGCTTGAATGTCTTATATATTGGATAAATTTTCCAACTGGACAAAAGAACGGAGCGGGTTATTGCAATGCCGAAGCAAATGTCGTTCCCTTCCGGTCTGACCGGTTGCGGCTGCGATCCGGATCATTTGCAGATAAGAACGCTTCAAGAGAACACAAGAAAACTGGGAAAAACGGTGATGAAAAAGCTCTCTACTCTTCTCGCGGCGACGGCGGTCGTCACGCTGATGGCCGGCAGTGCCTGGTCGAAGACGCTGGTTTATTGCTCCGAAGGCTCGCCCGAAGGTTTCGACTCCGCGCTCTATACGGCCGGCACCACCTTCGACGCCTCCTCGCGCACGGTCTACAACCGCCTCGTCGAGTTTAAGAAAGGCAGCACGGAGATCGAACCGGGCCTTGCCGCGAGCTGGGATATGTCAGCCGACGGTACCGAATATACGTTCAAGCTGCGTCCGGGCGTCAAGTTTCAGACCACGGACTTCTTCACCCCGACCCGCGACCTGAATGCCGACGACGTCATCTTCTCGTTCGAGCGCCAGTACAAGGCCGACAATCCCTGGAACAAGTATGTTGCCGGCGCCAGCTACGAATACTTCAGCGGCATGGGCTTTCCCGAGCTGATCAAGTCGATCGAGAAGGTCGACAACCTCACCGTCAAATTTGTTCTCAACAAGTCCGAAGCGCCGTTCCTTGCCAATCTCGGCATGGATTTCGCCTCCATCTACTCCAAGGAATATGCCGACAAGCTGCAGGCTGACGGCAAGATGGAAATGATGAACCAGCAGCCGCTCGGCACTGGTCCCTACACCTTCG
Source organism: Rhizobium sp. Leaf384 (assembly GCF_001424065.1). GTDB lineage: Bacteria > Pseudomonadota > Alphaproteobacteria > Rhizobiales > Rhizobiaceae > Ferranicluibacter. Next base: position 1,097,851 of record NZ_LMQE01000001.1, on the reverse strand, counting down.
TCGCCTACCAGGCCGACGCTGCCATCCGCTACAAGGCCAACCCGGATTATTGGGGCGGCAAGCAGAAGATCGACGACCTCGTCTTCGCCATCACGACCGACGCTGCCGTGCGCGCGCAGAAGCTGAAGGCCGGCGAATGCCACATCATGCCGTATCCGAACGCGGCCGATGTTGCCGAGCTGCAGAAGGATGAGAACCTGACGGTCCTCAAGGAAGAAGGCCTCAACGTCTCCTACCTTGCCTACAACACGCTCGTTGCGCCGTTCGACAAGCCGGAAGTGCGCAAGGCGCTGAACATGGCCGTCAACAAGCAGGCGATCGTCGATGCCGTCTTCCAGGGCGCGGCGACCGTTGCCAAGAACCCGATCCCGCCGACGATGTGGTCCTATAACGACGCTGTCGAGGACGACAAGTACGATCCGGAAGCCGCCAAGAAGATGCTCGAGGCCGCTGGCGTCTCCAATCTCAAGATGAAGATCTGGGCCATGCCCGTCTCGCGTCCCTACATGCTGAACGCCCGCCGTGCGGCCGAGCTCATGCAGGCCGACCTTGCCAAGATCGGCGTCGAGGTCGAGATCGTCTCCTACGAATGGGCCGAATATCTCAAGCTGTCTTCCGACAAGGCCCGCGATGGTGCCGTCATCCTCGGCTGGACCGGCGACAACGGCGACCCGGACAACTTCCTCGACACGCTGCTCGGCTGCACCGCGGTCGGTGGCAACAACCGCGCGCAGTGGTGCAACAAGGAGTTCGACGAGCTCGTCAAGAAGGCCAAGCTGACGCCGGATCAGGCAGAGCGCACCAAGCTCTACCAGCAGGCCCAGCTCGTCTTCAAGAAAGAGGCGCCTTGGAACACGATCGACCATTCCCTCGTCTTCATGCCGATGAGCAAGAAGGTGTCGGGCTACGTCCAGGATCCGCTTGGCATCCATCGCTTCGACGGCGTTGATATCGCCGAGTAATATCGCCACGTCTGCCGCTCTTGCGGTGTCTCCGGCGGTCCGAATGTTTCGGGCCGCCGGTTTTGCAATCTTACGGAACGCTCATGCTGCGCTTCATTTTCGGGCGGCTCGCCGTCCTCATCCCGACCTTCGTCGGGGTATCCATCATCGCTTTTTCCTTCATCCGCCTGCTGCCCGGCGATCCCGTCATGCTGCTGTCCGGCGAGCGCGTCATGGCGCCCGAGCGGCATGCGCAGATCATGGCCGAGCTCGGTCTCGACCGGCCGATGTACGTGCAGTATTTCGACTATCTGGTCGGTCTGTTGCAGGGGGATTTCGGGCGCTCGATCATCTCCAAGCGGCCTGTCATCGACGACTTCATGACGCTGTTCCCCGCGACCATGGAGCTCGCGATCTGCGCCATCATTCTGGCGGTCTGTCTCGGGATCCCGGCCGGCGTGGTGGCGGCGGTGAAACGCGGCACCTGGCTCGACCAGACCATCATGGGAACGGCCCTCGTCGGCTATTCCATGCCGATCTTCTGGTGGGGCCTGCTGCTCATCATCTTCTTTTCGGGAACGCTCGGCTGGACGCCCGTCTCGGGCCGCATCTCGTTCCTCTATTTCTTCCCGCCCGTGACCGGCTTCATGCTGATCGACAGTCTCTTGTCCGGCCAGAAGGGCGCTTTCGCCTCGGCCGTCAGCCATATGATCCTGCCGACCATCGTGCTGGCGACCATTCCGCTCGCGGTCATCGCGCGTCAGACGCGGTCCGCCATGCTCGAGGTGCTGAGCGAAGACTATGTGCGCACGGCCCGGTCCAAAGGCATGTCGCCCTTCCGCATCATCGGCGTTCACGCGCTGCGCAACGCCATGATCCCCGTCATCACGACAATCGGTCTCCAGATCGGCGTGCTCCTGGGCGGCGCGATCCTGACCGAGAGCATCTTCTCCTGGCCGGGGATCGGCAAGTGGATGGTCGACAGCGTGTTCAAGCGCGACTACGCCGTCGTGCAGGGCGGCCTCATGATGATCACGCTGGTGATCATGTTCGTCAATCTGATCGTCGACCTGCTCTATGGTTGGGCGAACCCCCGTATTCGGCGATAGGAGAGGCGACCCATGTCATCTGTCGAAACCAAATCGGTCTCGCCGGCGGCGGCCGCCGCCGCGCCGTCCGCGCCACCCTCGGGCTTTTCCGAGTTCTGGTTCTATTTTTCCAGCAATCGCGGTGCGGTGCTCGGGCTCGTCATCTTCGTCGCCATCCTGCTGATGGCGATCTTTGCGCCGCTGCTCACCTCGCATGACCCGATCATCCAGAATCGCGACGTGCTGCTGCTGCCGCCGGCCTTTGCCGATGGCGGTCGCGCCGAATATCTTCTCGGAACCGATCCGGTCGGCCGCGATATCCTGACCCGCCTCATGTACGGGGCGCGCTTTTCGCTGTTCGTCGGCCTCATCGTCGTGACGCTGTCCGTCGTTGCGGGCGTGCTCATCGGCCTTCTCGCCGGCTTCTTCCGCGGCAAGGTCGACACGATCATCATGCGGTTGATGGACATTATCCTGGCGTTTCCGTCGCTGCTGCTGGCCCTCGTCCTCGTCGCCGTGCTGGGGCCCGGCCTCGTCAACGCGATGATCGCGATCGCGCTTGTCAACCTGCCGCATTTCGTCCGTCTGACACGCGCCTCCGTCATGACGGAGCGCAACAAGGATTACGTCATCGGCAGCCAGGTCGCGGGTGCCGGCACGCTGCGCATCATGTTCGTCACCATCCTGCCGAACTGTCTGGCGCCGCTGATCGTGCAGGCGACGCTCGCCTTCTCCGCGGCGATCCTCGATGCCGCCGCCCTCGGCTTCCTTGGCATGGGCGCCCAGCCACCGACACCGGAATGGGGCACGATGCTTGCCGAAGCGCGCGAATTCATCCAGCGCGCCTGGTGGGTCGTGACCTTTCCCGGCCTTGCCATTCTCATCACCGTTCTCGCCATCAACCTGATGGGCGACGGCCTGCGCGATGCGCTTGACCCCAAACTGAAGAGGTCCTGATGCCGCTTCTCGATATCCAGAACCTCACCGTCGAGTTCGCGACCTCCACCGGCACCTTCCGCGCGGTGGATGGCGTCTCGCTCACCTGTGATACCGGCGAAATCCTGTCGATCGTCGGGGAAAGCGGCTCGGGCAAGTCGGTGTCCATGCTCGCCGTCATGGGGCTTCTGCCCTGGACGGCGAAGATCACCGCCGACCGCATGGCCTTCAATGGCGAGGACCTCCTGAAGCTCTCGCCCCGCAACCGACGCAAGATCATCGGCAAGGACATGGCGATGATCTTCCAGGAGCCGATGTCGAGCCTCAACCCGTGCTTCACGGTCGGCTTCCAGCTGGGCGAAAGCCTGCGCATCCACATGGGCCTCGACCGCGCCGCGCGGCGGGCCCGCTCGATCGAGCTCCTGAAGCTGGTCGGGATTCCCTCGCCGGAAGATCGCCTGTCCAACTTCCCGCACCAGATGTCGGGTGGCATGAGCCAGCGCGTCATGATCGCCATGGCGCTGTCCTGCAATCCGAAGCTCCTGATCGCCGACGAGCCGACGACGGCGCTCGACGTGACCATCCAGGCCCAGATCCTCGACCTGCTGGTGCGCCTGCAGAAGGAAAACGGCATGGCGCTGGTGCTGATCACCCATGACATGGGTGTTGTGGCCGAAACCGCCGAGCGCGTGCAGGTGCAGTATGCGGGCCAGAAAGTCGAGGAACAGCCGGTGAAAGCGCTGTTCCGCGACCCGCATCATCCCTACACCGCGGCACTTCTCGCATCGCTGCCGGAGCGCGCGCGGATCGGCGAACGTCTTCCGTCGATCCTCGGCGTCGTGCCGGGGCAGCACGATCGGCCCGAGGGCTGTCTGTTCTCGCCGCGCTGTGCCTTCGCCACCGATCTCTGTTCGCGCTCCGTCGTGCGCCAGGGGCCAGATCTCGGCCGCGCGCTGTGCAACTATCCGCTGATCGACGGCATCCCCCAGAACCACCCGACGATGACCGTCGAGCTTGCAGGAGAGGGCGCGCGATGAGCGAGACCGGACTCAGCGAAACCACGACCCGCGATCGCCAGAGCGGCGGCACGGTAGCCGCATCCCGGCCGGTGCTCGAAGGCCACGACCTCCAGCGCTTCTATTCCGTCTCGCGCGGCCTGTTCAAGCCGGCGGCCACCGTCCGCGCGCTGAACGGCGTGTCCTTCGAACTCCATTCCGGCCGGACGCTGGCGGTGGTCGGTGAGAGCGGCTGTGGCAAGTCTACGCTTGCGCGTCTCGTCACGATGATCGAGGATCCAAGCGGCGGCGAATTGCTGATCGACGGCAAGCCGGCGCGCGTCGGCGACGCCTCGCTGCGCAGCCTTGTCCAAATCGTCTTCCAGAACCCCTATGGCTCGCTCAATCCGCGCCAGAAGGTCGGGTCTCTCCTGGAGGAGCCGCTCAAGATCAACACCACCGACGATGCCGCCACGCGGCGCGGCAAGGTGGAGGAAATGATGCGGAAGGTGGGCTTGCGGCCGGAGCACTACGACCGCTACCCGCACATGTTCTCCGGCGGCCAGCGTCAGCGCATCGCGATCGCCCGCGCGCTCATGCTCCGCCCGAAGGTGCTGGTGCTGGACGAGCCGGTGTCGGCGCTCGACCTGTCGATCCAGGCGCAGGTGCTCAATCTGCTGATGGACCTGCAGAAGGAGATGGGCCTGGCCTATCTGTTCATTTCGCATGGTTTGTCGGTCGTGCGGCACATCGCCGACGACATCATGGTCATGTATCTCGGCCGACCGGTGGAGACCGGCACCGCGGAAAGCGTGTTCACCAATCCGCAGCATCCCTATACCGCCGCGCTTCTGTCGGCGACGCCGGTCGCCAATCCGGACGGCGCGCGTCAGCGCATCCAGCTGCAGGGCGAGCTGCCGTCGCCGCTGAAGCCGCCGAGCGGCTGTCCCTTCAATCCGCGCTGCTGGCGTGCGACGGATCTCTGCCGCGAGGCGATGCCGGCGCTTGACGGTCCGGCGGATCATCGCTTTGCCTGCTACCACCCTCTCGACGACGCACTGCCGTCGGCTCCGGCCGCCTAGGATTCGGGCAGGCCGTAAGTCCGAAGGCGCATATTTCCGAGGGTTCGATCGGTGTCAGACAGCCATATGACGGCTAAGGACCGGCATATCCGCAGGGTCCGGCCCTGGAGATTGCTGATGCGCCGCCTGCTCTGTCTCGTCGTTCCCATCCTGCACGTTGCATTGCCGGCCGGCATGGCCCTGGCCGGCGATCGCACGGCGGAGTGCACGCAGGAGCCGCGGGCGCACTGGATGAGCCCGGAGGCCATTTCGCGAAAGGCCATGGCCGCGGGATATCCCGAGATCCGTCATGTCGCGATAGCCGGTTCCTGCTACGAGATCGAGGCGCTGACGTCTCGTCGCCTGCAGGCCGATGTCGTCATGGACCCGATGACCGGCGACGTCGTCGCGGCGTCGATGGGCAGCACGCCCGAGTAGCGTCCAAAGACGCCCGAAAGATCGGGACGAGGCGCTGTCGCGACGCACGAAAGCTGCTAGTTTCGGTGTGTCCGATCCGCAATCCAACATAAGAGACGAGATGCATGCGGTTGCTGCTGGTTGAAGACAGTCCCCGGCTCGCCGAGCTCCTGGGCGAAACCGTCCGGGAGGCCGGATGGCGTCTCGACGTCGTGACGACGGTCGCCGACGCCACGGTGACCCTGACCTGGCGGGAGCATGACCTCGTGCTGCTCGACCTCGGCCTTCCCGACGGCAATGGTCTCGAGCTGCTGCGCCTGATCCGCAGGACCTACAAGGATCTCCCGGTCCTCGTCATCACCGCACGCGGGTCGATCGAGGAGCGGATCGAGGGACTGGATGCCGGGGCGGACGACTATCTCGTCAAGCCGTTCCATCACCGCGAGTTCCTGGCACGCTGCCGGGCCATGCTGCGGCGCAGCCCGACCTCGCTGCAGCCGGTGCTCGAATGCGGGCACCTGCGCTACGATCCGGCCACGGCGGAACTCTCCTGCGGCGGGATCATCGTGGCACTGCCGCCGCGTGAGCGTGCGCTGGCCGAACTTCTGATGCGCGATGCCGGCCGGGTGGTGCAGAAGCGCAAGCTCGAACTCGCTCTGTCGGAATTCGGCGAGGAGATGACGGCCAATGCGCTGGAGCTCGCCGTCTCGCGCCTGCGCAAGAAACTGCTGCCGCTCGAGACCGGTGCGGATCTCGTCACCGTGCGGGGCGTCGGCTACATGCTGCAGGCCGCGCCATGAAGACCGTCCGGGATCGCTCGCTGATCGGCATCGTCTCGCTGCGCATCGTCACCTTCACGGTGCTCGCCATGATGCTGGAGTTCGGCATCGTGCTGGCCGAATACTGGTCCAACGATGCGGATCTCGGCGGGTTCCTGATCGGACAGGAGGCCGAGACGCTGGCCGAAGGCATCGTCGTGGCAAAGGACCGGATCTCCTTCCACATGCCGCCGTCGCTTGCCGAGCGCTACACGATGCGCGACGACGAGCGCGACGGCGATATTTTCGTGCGGGTCCGCACCTCCACGGGTGAAGTGTTGTTTTCCAACTGCGAGGCGCTTTGCCAGCGCCACTTCCTGCCCATCGAAATCAACCCGCCCACCTTCTGGCAGCGCGAGATCGCGCCCGGAAAGCCGCTCAGCGTGGCGGGTGGGCGCTCGTTCCGGTTCGGCACGCAGGAGGTCTTCGTCGAACTCGCGGTCCTGCGCGACCCCCACGGGTTCGTGACCGGCGTGCTCCTGCACGAATTGCGCGACCATCTGATCATTCCCATGCCGCTGATGTTCGGCCTTGTCGCCGGCGCGACCATTCTGTCGGTCCGGCGCGCGCTCAAGCCGGTGGTGGCGGCCGGCAGGGCCGCAGACCGGATCGATCCCCGTGCCGCCTTCAGCCCGCTCTCGACCGAGGGCATGCCGCGCGAGATCGCCAATTTCGCCAATGCGGTCAATCGGTTGCTGGTCCGCGTGGCGGATCTCATCCAGGCCCAGAAAATCTTCTCGACGTCGATCGCCCATGAGATCCGCACGCCGGTCGCCGTCGTCCGGATGGAGCTGGAGCGGATCGACGATCCGCGCGCGCGCAAGGCCGAGAAGGACCTCGAGGCGCTGACCCACATGCTGGAGCAGCTGACCTCGCTCGCCAAGCTCGACGTGGTGGACGCAGCCTCGTTCAAGCCAGTCTCGCTCGCCGGTCTCGCCAGCGATGTCGTTGCCCAGCTCGCGCCCTTCGTGTTCAACAGCGGCCGGACGCTCGAATTCGTCGAGGACGGCGGTGGCGAGATCCGTGCCGTGCCATCGCTGGTGGAAAACACGATCAGCAACCTTGTCGAAAATGCCGTGAAGCACACGCCCAAGGGGACGCGGATCTCTGTCCGCACGGCCGAAACCGGTCTTCTCGAGGTGGCTGACGACGGCCCGGGCTTCGGGCGGACCCCCAGCCATGTCCTTGAAGGTGGCCGGATCAAGAGTTCGGATGCGCTGGGCGTGGGCCTGAGGATCGTCGAGCGCATCGCCGAACTGCATGATGCCGCGCTGATGGTGGAGTCGCAGCCCGGGGAGGGGACGCGCGTGCGGCTGGAGTTCCCGCCGCTGCCGGAAGCGGCCTGAGGCTTGCGGCTAAAGCTGCCAGGTTTCGACCTTCGCGACGCCGTGAAGTTCCGCACGGCGGTTTTCCTCGGCAGCGTTCTCCTGTAAGCCCGCCGGGTCTGCGCTTCGGCGCCATCTATTCGAGCAAGAGGAACGTCACGATGGATATCAAACGCTTCGAAACCGGCCCGCGCATGAGCCAGGCCGTCGTACACAACGGCACCGTCTATCTCGCCGGCCAGGTCGGCAATGCCGGCGACGACGTTGCCACGCAGACGAGCCAGGCTCTGGCCTCGGTCGATCGCCTGCTGGAGCTTGCCGGCACCGACAAGTCCCGCATCCTCAGCGCCACGGTCTGGCTCGCCGACATGGCCGATTTTCCGAAGATGAACGCCGTCTGGGACAAGTGGGCGCCGCAGGGCAACACGCCGGCGCGCGCCACGGGCGAGGCCAAGCTGGCGACGCCGGACTATCTGGTGGAAGTCATCGTCATCGCGGCGCTCTGAGCAAGCCGCAACCGGTTCGTCAACGACCGGTAAGCCGAGGACCGGGCAGCGAGCGCTCGCCCGGTCTTTGCTCCGAAAACGTGGGCATCTCCGCCGCCGCCTCGGCCGACGTCAGTTGCCGATCCGCGCCACGCCGGTCTCGCCGTCGTCACGCACCCACTTCACCTTGTCGTCGCCAACAAGCGTCAGGTCAAAACACATCTTTGCGCCCTTGTACCAGGTGCTGAACTGCTGGCAGAGCTTGTTGTCGGCGATCCACCACTTGCCCGTATCGCTCGGCTGGATGAGCTTGCCGATGCCGAGCGCCTTGCCATCCCCGTCGACCACCCCCGATGTCCGGTAGTTCAGCGGAAACTCTCCGCCCATCGGTGCTGCAAGAAAGATCGTCCGACCGACGATCTTCTCGCGGATTTCCGGCTCGGTCATGCTGGCCGCAAAAGCAGCAGGGGTAACGGAGGCGAAGAAGAGGCTGCCGAAGGCCAGCAGGAGACTGGTGGAGGCAAGTCTGGACATGGTCGCGTGCTCTCTGTTGCGTTTGCGGAAACGTACGGAGTGAGAAACGCCCCGGATCACCCGCCGACCGACATGCAGCACCCGCAACCGGCAAGCTTTGCGAAAGCTTCGGAACAATTCGTCAAATGCTGCCGTTGTTAGGCCAGAATTCACATTTCCGAACATCGAAGGACGTCACCATGCTTTACTGGCTGCCGAGGCTCGGCCTGATCCTGCTCGTCTGCGCCGCGCTCGCCGTCGGCGTTGTTTCCGCGACATCCGACGATGTGGCCAACACGCTGCTCGTCGTTCTCCTGGGGCTCGGCCTCTTCTCGCTCACGCTGCGCATCTTCCCGCCGGAAAAGTACTGATCCGGAAACGCTTCGGTGCCCTGCCTGTCGGAACCTGCCATTTTTGGTAGAAAGATCCTGGCGCGGGGCAGATAGCGGGAACTTTCGACGCGTATGAACATTGTATGGCGTCCCGATCGTCATGTCATACAGCCGCAGGCTTGCGGACCGGACGGGCAAACGGGACATCCTGCAGGATATCGCGGCAGCTTCTGGCCCGCGCTCATTGCGAGTGGAGGTCGGACGTGAACGCTGTCATACCGGAGCGAGCCTTGTTCAAGGCGAAGAAGAAAGCGCAGATCGAAAATCCGCCGCTCTCGGAAGCGACGGCTTTGGTCGATCCGAAAACCGGCCTTGATCTCGTCGTTGCCTGGAGCATCGTCGGCACCTTCGTCATCCTGATGTCGGGCGTGATCTATGCGCTTGAATCCATTCTGATGCCGGTCACCCTGGCGATCGTGGTCGGCATGGTCCTCGGCGTCGCAGCGGATCGTCTCTCGCGCTTCGGCCTGCCGCCGGTGCTGGGCGGTCTGGTCTTCGGCGTCATCTTCGTCGTTCTGGTGTTCTTCCTCGTCAATGCGCTGATCGAGCCGGTGTCGATGCTGACCGCGAAAGCGCCAGCGCTGATCGAGGACTCGATCCAGCGCTTCCTGCCGTTCTTCGAACGCTTCGAATGGGTCAGGAGAGCGATCAACGGAGCCGATGAGAAGGCCGTTTCCGATATGGTCATGGCGAATGCCGGGGCCATGCTCGGCATCGTTGCGACGGGGCTGACCCCCGCCTTCGTGCAGACCCTGATCTTCCTTGCAGCGCTCGGCCTGTTCCTCCTCGGACGCACACATCTGCGCAAGACCATCATTCTCGCCTTCGCCACGCATGAGCGCCGGCTGACGGCCATCCGCGTCATGAATGCCACGGAGAATGCGGTCGGCTTCTATTTCTCGACGGCCAGTCTGATCTACATCTCGCTCGGCACGGTCACGGCCGTGATCGCTTTCGCCGGGGGTCTGTCAGGCGCCATTCTCTGGGGCCTTTTCGCCTTCGTCTCCAGCTTCATTCCCTATCTCGGGGTGACCGCGATGACCATCGCGCTGACCTGCGCCGGCTTGATGACGCATGACAGCATGATCATGGCCGTGTTGCCAGCCATCTGTTTCTTCCTGCTGCATCTGGTCATGGAAAACCTGGTGACCCCGGCCATCCTCGGTCATCGCCTGGAGATCAATCCGTTCCTGATCTTCATTGCCATCATCTTCTGGACATGGATGTGGGGTGCGGTAGGCGCGATGCTCGCCATGCCGTTGGCGCTGATCGGGCTCACCATTTTCAACGAGGTCCGCACCCGGCCGCCGGAACGCCAGCTGCCGGGTTAGCCGATCGACCGGCCGGCCAATATCTCATGCCTCGCCGGCGTGCGCATTCTCGTTGAAGAACAGTGCCTGGCTGATCAGCGCCTTGACCATGTCGGGATTGAACGGCTTCGTCACGAGGAAGGCCGGCTCCGGCTTTTCGCCGGTCAGCAAGCGCTCGGGAAACGCCGTGATGAAGATCACCGGCACCGTGGCCGTCTTCAGGATCTCGTTGACCGCATCGATCCCGGAGCTGCCATCCGCAAGCTGGATGTCGGCCAGCACCATCTTGGGCGATGTCCGCTTGAAGAGATCGACCGCCTCGCTGTGCGTGCGCGCAATGCCTGCGACGCCGTGGCCAAGGCTGCGCACCATGTCTTCGATATCCATCGCGATCAGGGGTTCATCCTCGATGATCAGGATATCGGTCACGACCTGACGGGCAATGTCCTGCGAGGCCTGCTGGATCAGCCCGGCAACGGCCTCCGGCGTGACATCCAGGATTTCGGCGGTCTCTTCCTGCGAGAAACCTTCGACGGACACGAGGAGGAAGGCCTTGCGCGCGTCCGGCGAAATTCGCGCGAGATTGGCGGCAGCCTTCTTTTCCCAGGCATAGGGCGAATTGACCGCAGTCTCATCGATCGTGATGGTGATCGAGTCGAACTGGGAACAATAGAGCTTGAAGACGCTGACCCGATCGCTGGAGGCCTTCGGGAAGAGATCGATATTGGCGATCAGGGCTTCGAGAACCGCTGCGACATAGGCATCGCCTGACGTCTGCGACCCTGTGATGGCACGGGAGAAGCGGCGCACATAGGGAAGGTGAGCGGCGATCCGCATGGAAAGTGACATGAATGACGTCCTTCGATATATTGGCGCCGAAAACGGACGGACTGCGCCCGTTCGACGAGTCGGAACAGGGGACGTTTGACCATGTTTCCTGCCGCGTGGAAAGTTTGATTGGTAAGAATTGCAAAGCACGAGGTCGTTGTGATTTCCTTGGGGATGCTGACGCTGGCGACCGGCACGGGTCGCTTTGTAATAATGGACGAGGCGGTCTGAAGACATGACGGATATGACAGACCCCAAGCACCGCCTGGCACCGAAGCGGACCAAGCCCGTCGACCAGAACAGCCAGATCGTTTCCAAACTGCGCGCCTTCTACAGTTCGGTCGAGGAGGAGCCTTTGCCGGACGTCTTTCTCGATCTCCTCGAACAGCTGGACAGCATCGAAAAGGCCCGCAAAGCCTGATCAGGTGGCCGATGCCGGCGCTGAAATCCACAAGACGTCGAGACACAAAAAAACGGGCCGAGGCCCGTTTTTCCGTTTCTGATGTGACCAGATAGGCCGATCAGCAAGCTGCCGTGTAGCGGCGGCCGTAACGGTCGCGGTAGATGCAGCGGCCCGGCTCGTTCGCACGGCCGATCAGGGCGCCAGCAACACCGCCGACGGCTGCGCCGACAGCTGCGCCGCGAACGTTGCCGGTTGCAACGCCGCCGATGATGGCGCCCGAGGCTGCGCCGATGCCGGCACCGCGTTCGGTCTGCGTGCAGGCTGCGAGCGGCATGATCAGGGCGACGGCGAGAAGAGCTTTTTTCATGGTGATATCCTCCGGTTCAAGATGTTGGTGATGGCCCTCAGGGAAAGCCTTGGTTTTCAGATGCGTCCCATGAGGACCAAGACAAGAAGGATAACGACCACGAGGCCCAATCCGCCCGACGGCCCATAACCCCAGCTCCGGCTGTGGCCCCACGTCGGCAGAGCGCCGATCAGCAGGAGAATAAGGACGATCACGAGAATTGTGCCCAGCATGGCGGTTCCTTTTCGGGTTCATTCGGAATGCGGAGCTGAAACGCAGCTTTGCACATATTGTTCCCAAAGGCGATCACGGGATTTTTACAGGATCGTGCGCCAGCATTGAAGACGACGTTCGAACACGCGTCATCTTCATCACCGGCAGGCACAAGAGTCCCTCATGACAACAGCACATCCCGATCCGGCACAGGAACCTTTTCAGCGCCGACCGCGTTGAAGGGGCTGTGTGAATATGAGGATAGTGGAATGGGGTTGGCCGGTGCGAGATCGTCGACGTGTCCAGCGTCGGCGAGACCCTGAAGGTCTGATACCCACCACAAAGTCGGCCATGACGGCCGCCGGAATGCGCTCGAGACGCTGTCCCGCCTCTCACATGATTCCCTTCACCGATGAGCGCAGTCCGACGATACCTCCATCACGTTCATCGCCGCGTTTCGCAAATGACGCCCGTTGTCGCAATCGCCCCTCATTCAAACAATCGCTTATCTAAGGAGCAATCCGATGCTGAAGACCCTTCTGGCAAGCACTGTTCTTGCCGCAACGCTCGCCGGAACGGCTCTGGCGCAGCAGACCCCCGCAGCACCGGCTGCCCCGGCCGCTTCGGGCGCAACCGCACCGGCCGCAGCTTCCGGCGATGACATGCTGGCCTCCAACGTGATCGGCAAGACGGTCTATACCGGCGTCGACGAAGAGGGCGAGGCGATCGGCGAGGTCAAGGACGTCGTGATCAACGCGGCCGGCGCGACGGAAGCGCTGGTGATCGGTGTCGGCGGCTTCCTCGGCATCGGCGAAAAGGATGTCGCCGTCAATTTCGACCGTGCTTCCTGGTCGGAGCGGGACGGATCGAAGATCCTCGTGGTCTCCATGACGAAGCAGGATCTGGAAAAGGCACCGGCTTTTCAGCGCAAGGCCGTGATGGATGGTGCCGTGACCAAGGACACGGCCGCAACGTCCGGAGCCCCGGCAGCCCCGGCGGCCCCGGGGGACAGTGCAACGCCGCCGCTGGCGACGCCTGAAAACACCGAGGTGCCTTTGGACGCCGCTGGCGCCGACCCCTCCGTGCCGCAGACGGGCACGACGCCGCAGATGACTGATCCGGATCTCGCGCCCGATGCCGCGACCACGGCCGAGCCGGCCGAGGAGCTGAAGCCTGTCGATGCAGCCATGCTGTCGGCCGACAAGCTGATCGGCACACCCGTCAAGGTCGCCGACGACACCAAGATCGGCGAAGTCGGCGATGTGATCCTTGGCAAGGATGGCAAGCTGGAAGCCTACATCATCGATGTCGGCGGATTCCTCGGCATTGCCCAGAAGCCCGTTGCCATGAGTGCGGCCAACATTCAGGTCATGGCGGATGCGAAGGGCGCGATGACGATCTATTCGCCCTTCACCAAGGAGCAGCTCGAAACGCAGCCGGCCTATGATGCCGCTGCCTACAAGGCGGATCCTGCCAGCATCGTTCTGTCGACACCGAAGCCGTAATGCATGTCGCCCGAACGCGAGCAGCGGTTTCGGGAAACGACATGCCTCAAGACAAGACCTTTAAGCGCGTTGCGTGAATCCTTTTTCACCCAACGCGCTGCAGGGCTTCGCGGTGTCATGACGCCCAGGCATGCAGCGTCCGGCCCTTCGGGCTCTGCAATCCGCCTGGTGCAGACAACAAAAAAAGGCGGCCCACGGGACCGCCTTTTCATCGAATTTATGGAAACGTTGCGGTGTCTCAGTGATGCTCGCGGCCGCTTTCGGAGGAGTCGAGTTGCTGCAGCAGCTGCTCGAATCGTCCATCCGTCGCCGGCATATTGCCGCTGAAGTAGAGATCCTTCAACGTCTGTCCGATGTGAAGGTTCTTCTCATTCGACCGCGATGCCGGCCGCGCCGAAGCCGCAACGGACTTCCAGATATGTGCGTTCGATACGGTCATGATGGTGTCTCGCCTCAATCGATTGTGAACTCAACGCCTCTTGCACATTGAAGTTCCCCAAGATTGGCGGCGATCTCGTGTCAAAATGAACCAGTGTTGCCGTTATGGTAAACAAACACTTAAACGTTGTCCGGCAGACGGGACCCGAAAGCCGCTCGTCTTTCCGAAGCAAGAGATGGGGTTCAAGCAAATCTCGACCGGGAAACGGGAACAACCGGCAGCAGGAATGCATTCACCCACATGTTTTAACGGAGGAGCGTGACATGCTGTACTATGCACTTGTTTTTCTCGTCGTGGCCATCATTGCGGGTGTCCTCGGCTTTGGCGGCATTGCCGGAGCATCGGCAGGTATCGCCCAGATCCTTTTCTTCCTGTTTCTGGCCTTCCTCGTCATCTCGATCGTCGCGAGCTTCATGCGTCGCCACACCTGAGACGCAAGCGGACGACGGCACGGGAAGACATGACAGGGGAGCGGTTCGCCGCTCCCTTTTTTGTCGGGACACACGCGCGGTGGCACGGTGATTTGCGCCGGCCCCTGTTGCGGAACGCAGGGAAAATGCTGACATAGGCGAGAGACGCAGAGCGCGCCGGGAACAGGGAGTTCCGGGAACAGGGAGTTGATGGGAATGAAGACGGATGTTGCGGTTCTGGGCGGAGGGATTGTCGGTCTTTCCACGGCCATTCATCTGGCCCGCCGCGGAAAATCGGTGCTGCTCGTCGATCGTCGCGGGGCAGGGGAAGAGACGTCCTTCGGCAATGCCGGGCTCATCCAGCGTGAAGGCGTCGTTCCCTATGGCTTTCCCCACGATTTCGGTGCGCTGTTCCGCTATGCGCTGAACAACACGATCGATGCGCATTATCACCTGAAAGCGCTGCCCGGTCTCGTGCCGTTTCTCCTGCGCTACTGGTGGAATTCGGGCTTTACCCAGCATCAGCATATTGCAAGGCTCTATGCCCCGCTGATCGAGAACTCGATCACCGAGCATGCCGATCTGATCAAGGCGTCGGGTGCCGACAACCTGATCCAGCGGGACGGCTGGATGAAGGTGTTTCGCACCGACGGCGCCCGGGATGCTGCCTACAAGGAGGCCGAGCGCCTGTCGGCCGGCTTCGGCGTCAACCATCAGAAGCTGTCGCCCAGTGACGTCAAGGCGCTGGAACCCTCCATTCGCATCGATCTCGCCGGAGGGCTGCGCTGGACGGATCCATGGTCGATCCGCGACCCCCATAGCCTGAACAAGGCCTATCTCGCCTATTTCCAGTCGCTGGGCGGACGCCTCGTCGCCGGTGATGCCGCGACGCTCGAGCATGTTCTGGAAGGTCCGGGCTGGCGGATCGCCTCTCCCGATGGGCCGATCGAAGCGGCCGAAGTGGTGGTGGCGTTGGGTCCTTGGGCGGACACGGTGACCCGCAAGCTCGGCTACCGGTTTCCGCTCGCCGTCAAGCGCGGCTACCACATGCATTACGGCACGCAGGAGGGCGAGCGCCTGAACAACTGGGTGCTCGACGCGGAGAAGGGCTATTTCCTCGCGCCCATGCTGCGGGGGATCCGTCTCACGACGGGTGCGGAATTTGCCACCCGCGATGCGCCGAAGACACCGGTCCAGCTCGCCCGTGCCGAGCGTGTCGCCCGCGAGTTCTTCCCGCTGGCCGAACGCCGCGACGAGGAGCCCTGGATGGGCGCGCGCCCCTGCACGCCCGACATGATGCCGATCATCGGCAAGGCGCCCCGTCATGAGGGCCTGTGGTTCGCCTTCGGCCACGCGCATCACGGCATGACGCTCGGTCCGGTGACCGGCCGCGCGCTCGCGGAGAAAATGACGGGCGAGCGC
Source organism: Rhizobium sp. Leaf384 (assembly GCF_001424065.1). Lineage (GTDB taxonomy): Bacteria > Pseudomonadota > Alphaproteobacteria > Rhizobiales > Rhizobiaceae > Ferranicluibacter. The sequence continues at coordinate 1,082,004 of NZ_LMQE01000001.1, read as the reverse complement.
ACGACGATCGTGGATCTCGCGCCGTATCGTCCGGAGCGCTTCGTGGCCTGATGCCCTGATATCCGTGTCCGCCGATCAAACTTGGCTCCGCTGCGGACAAGTTTGTTTGATGGCGGACCGGGAACGATGGGCGGATCCTGCCGTTTCCCCGGTGGCCGCAGACGACACCGCGTCGTGCCTGTGGCGGAATGGGCTACCGGGGCACGGCGGCAGGAGACAGACATGCAGAAACACATCGTTGAGATTGCCGGCGAAGCCGTCGGCACGCTGATGCCGCACGCACGCGGCCTGCGCTTCATGGCCGTCAAGTTTCATGTCTGGCCCCTCGACGGCAAGGTCTTTGCCGACCCTGCCACGGCACAGCAGGCCGTGTCCGACCATATCGCGGCGACACGGGAAGCGATGACGGACCGGATGCAATGAGGGCTTGAAGCCGCGGCAAACAGCGCGGTTACGGATCGTTGTAGCCGGACGCGCGGATATCCAGCCGGGACGCACCCGGATCGGCCGCAAAGAGCAGGGCGCCTTCCACATGGGACTGGGCAGGAACGTAATCGATCGTCACCTCCCGGGTTTCGATCGACCGTTGCTCCCCATCCAGCAGACGCCCGGTCACGGGCACGCCGGCCGCGGTTTTCTTGCCGGTGTTGAACACCGTGAACGAGACCTCGAAGCCCTGCGCCGTCGGTCGCTGGGCCGTCACCGTGACAACCAGTTCGGGTGCGGCGTCCTTTGCCGTCAGGCCATGATAGACGATCATGCCGGTCATCGTGGCGACAAGCGCGGTCGAGAGAAGGCCTGTGGTCCACTCGATCCAGTGCGGATGGCGGCGGACGACTTTTCGGCGGGACGAAGCCATCAGAACCTCACAAGATCAGGCGCGCGGCGGCCGCGCCGATCGCGCCGGGGAAGCCGAGCACGATGGTTGCCATCAGCGTCGCCATGGAGCCGGACCCGTCCAGCCTGCCGAAACTCCAGAGACAGTAAAGGCTGACCAGGAGGGCGATCACATAGCCCGGCAGGGTAAACCGGATCAGCGCATGCCAGCCGGGCGTATCATCCAGCTCGTGCCCGCCCTTGAACGAGACGGCGTAGACGAAAGCATGCATGACGAGGATCGACAGGCCGATGGTGGCCAGCGCGTGCCAGGGCGTCATCTTGTAGGAGATCAGGATCATTTCCTCGGTCGGCGCCATGTTGAGGTTGAGGAACAGCGCGCCGACGGCCATCATGAAGAGTTCGGCCCCATATCCGCTGTCCGGATCATCCTCGGCATCATCCGGATCGGCGCCGAGCTGGCTTCGTCCGAGAAGGGCGCCGATCCCTGCGGGCACGGCCTGCAGGGCGATCTTCCCGAGAAAATCCTGTTCCGACGTGTCTGGGGTAAGAAGCTTGAACAAGGCAAGGATCATGGCGCTCGCAATGATGCCGATCGCATAGGCGATCATTGCGTCGCGAATATCCTCGCGCCAGGAGACCGTCTTCTCGAATCCGATGCGGTGGGCGATACCGACGAGCAGGGGCACCGCGATGACGAGAAGCAGGGCGAGGCGAAAACGATCCATCGCAAAGCCCAGTGCCCACATCTCCATCGTCATCTGCATGGGAAGGGCAAACAGCAAAGCGCCTGCAATGCCGCGTGCAAGTCCCTTCACAAAGTCCGTCGTTCGAAACGATGGCTGGCCTGCAGGCGGGTCGTCCACAGGGTCAAGCGGACCGCTTGCCTCCTCCGATTTTCCCATGATCACTCCCGACACTCGACACAGGAACAGCGCGGCCCGAGGGGCCGCGCAGCTATCGTAAGCAAAGACTATCGTTTTGGAAACGGATCCGGCGGACGAAACATTGCCGCCTCGGCCATACCAGAGCGATCCAGCCCCGAAAGGATCAGTCGTTGAGGCCGCTCGGCAGCGCCGCATCGACGGCCATTGTCGTCAGGCCGTTGCGTACCTTGGAAATGCCGGGGACGCGATAGGCAAGCGCCTCGATCGAGCGGCGATCCGCGTCCGTTTCCACCTCGCCAGAAAGCTCGGCGACGCCGCGCAAGACCTTGATCTCGACGGACGACGTATCGATGTCGTGCTCTTCGAGCGCATTGGACAGCGTCTCTTCCATGCTGTCGTCATCGTTAACGGCCTGCGGATCGTCCCGGAGGATGTCGGGGCCACCATGGCCGACCCGAACCGTCTCGTCGGACGCTTCGAAACCCGGATTGCCGGACTCGTCGAAGCTTTCATCCGTCTCGCCATAAGAGCGATTGGCGACGTCGGTGGGCGAACCCGAGACCTCGTCGGCGTAAGGCCAGCCGTCCTTCAGGTCGCGGTCTTCATAATCCCGATAGTCTTCTTCGCGGCGCGTGGTCTTCTCGATCATGGTCTGATCCTCGATCTGTCGTTTCACTGGGGATAAACCGCTGAGGCGCGCTTTGGTTCGACCAGGCGGGCGATTATGTCCATGAGCGGCCTGCAAGCGGAGCGTATGGCTGCGGAGCGGACCCGAAGCGGACGACCGGAGCGCGATGTCCGCCATCGCGGGCCCAACGAAAAACGGGCCCGTCCGGGCCCGCTTCTCTCCATCGATTGCCGTGACAACGTGGCAGGTCCAACTTGGCTTACTGAGCCGTTGCCGGAGCAGCGCCCGTGGCCGGAGCCGTACCGGTTGCAGCAGGGGGCGTTGCCGGAGCAGCCGGAGCTGTGTCAGCGGGCGCCGTTGCGGCCGGCGGCGTGGTCGTGGACGGGGCCGTTGCAGCCGGCGCCTGCGCGGCCGGCGGCGTTGCGGTTTCGCTGGCCGGTGCCGGCTGCGTCGCCGTATCGGACGCGTCGTTGGACATTTCGGCCGGCAGCCAGACCAGAAGCGCCAGAACCAGACCTGCAAGCAGGATGATCAGCACAGGCCAGTTGCTGCGACGGGTCCGGGCGACGGGGGCCGTCGGATCGAGCGGACGCTGTGCCAGGGGATCCCCGAGCGGCGCTGCCGTGACCGGATCGATACCGGAGGCCGGTCGCATCGTCGCCGGATTGGTACGGGCGGCCTCGTCGGCGCGCGCCGCATCGTCTGCGGGCCAAGCCGTGGGGTTGGCGGGACGATTCTCATTCGGATCAAAACGCTGGTTCATGGTCTGCTTCCTCCTTCTTGTTTCGCCGGATACCGGCACATGAAGGGCAAACGCACCGTTTCGGCTTAAGTTCCGGGGCGGACCTGCGCCCGCGACCTGTCAGCCGACGCAAAAAAGCGGGCGACGAGCCGTCGGCTCACCACCCGCATTGTATCAGATCCGCTCTGCGCGAGGCACTTGCGCCTTGCCCGTCCGCTGGGTCGTCCCGAGCTTCAGACGCCTACGGCGAACACTCAGTCCTGTTCGCGCATGCCCGGTGTGGCTTCGCGCTGATCGGCGTCTTCGAGATCCGAGCGCACCATGAAGACGTCACCCCTCAGTCGGACGGCCTCCCGGCGTGCGGCCGCTGACATCATGTCGTCAGGCTCGACATCATCGCCATCCTTACCCTTGAGATCGGCCTCGCTTTCGATCGGCGTCACGTCCTCGTCGCGGATATCGAGGTTCCGGTCCGTGTCGGACCCTGCGGCGGATGTCTTGGTGCTGTCCATATCGCTTCTCCTTCAATTCGCGAAACAACGTCTGCCGCACGCCAATGTTCCGGAGGACGGCCGTCCGCCGTCTCCCGAACGACGGTGCTCAAGACAATTAGAATGTTCTTCAATACGACGGGCGTTTGCGGTATTGCCTTGGAAATTCTGCGTGTCGAGTGAGGGGAAGGCCCGTTTATGGCGATCGATATCTGCGTTGTCGCCGGCCGCAGGCCGGACCTGCTGGAAGCGACCTTGCGCGATTTTCAGGACAGGTGCTTTCGGTTCCTCGACATTTCCGCATGCTTCGTCAATATCGATCCCATTTTCGGCGACGCGGACGATGCCCGTGCCTGCGTGTCGATCGTCGACCGGCTGTTTCCCGGCGCCATCGTGTTTCAGCCCGAAAAGGCGAACTTCTGTTCGGCCGTGAAGCGGCTGTGGTCAAGCACCTCGGCCGACCATGTCTTCCATCTGGAAGACGACTGGCGCACGCTGACGCCGCTTGACCAGAGCATCCTCGCGCCTTTTGCGGATCAATCCGTCCAGCAGGTTTCGCTGCATACGATCAATCAGAACTGGGACATCCGGCGAAAAGGCCATCTCTACGAGAAGCGCAGTTTCAAGCTCTGGGGCGTGAAGCTGCCCAGTTTCCGCAGACGGCCGCTTTTTTCGACCTCGCCCTCCGTGCTTCGCGGCGACTTCGCCCGCCTTGCTGCCGGTCTCCTCGATCCGGCCTATGACCCCGAAAAGCAGTTCTATTCCAACACGAACATGGTGCTGCAGACCCGTGTCGCACCCTACAGGACCTATATCTTTTCCCCCAACCGAACGCCGGTCATCGAAGACACCGGCCGGCTCTGGCGGGACGAACGCCGGATCACAAAGGCCTTCGCCAACGGGCAATCCATCTGGACACGGGACGACGAAAGCGCCATCTGACGGGTCGGCGGCAGGACGCGTCGACGATGTCTCCCCGGACGGACGCAGGGTTCATCCTGCGCCCCCGTCGGCCAGCCTAAGGAGCTTCGGCCTGCGCTCGCAAGCCTCACGTCGGTGCGTCGCTTACACGGTCAAAGCGCGGGGATCTCCTTCGCCATGACATCGACAAGGGCGCGCACGGCCGGCGGCAGGCCGCGGCGGGTCGTGAAGACGAGATGGACGATGCCGCTCTGGCTCCGCCATTCGCTGTAGACGCGCACCAGCTTGCCGGCCGCTATGTGGGCCGCACAGGCGTGGTCCGGCAGAAAGGCGATGCCCAGGCCGTCTGCTGCAGCATCGCACACAGCGCCGTAATCGGCGCAGGTCATGCGCGGCTGGTGACGAAGCACCTCGATGGCCCCGTCGTCGCGTTCGAGCGTCCAGGTCGCGTCACCCGGATCATCGCTCGTCCCCAGCGTCGGATGGGCCGTGAGGTCTTTCAGGTCAGGGCCAAGACGCGCGGCGCAGGCAGGGCTGGCGACGAGGATCCAGCGTGAGTGCCCCAGCGACCGCATCGTCAGCGATGCATCGCTCGTCAAGGCGTGGCGAACGCGCAGGGCAAGGTCTATGCGCTCCTCGATGAGGTCGATGGCGCGGTCCGTAACGACGAGCTGCAGCTGAACCTTGGGAAACCGTGCCAGCAAGGCCGCCATCCGGAACTTTGCCCGTAGCTGGATCCTCGACCTGAAGGAGCGTCGCATCCGCGTCAACGTCGTCAGCCCCGGTGCGACGCGCACGCCAGGCCTTGTCGGTCTTGCCGGCGCGGACGCCGAAAAGCAGCAGGCGCTTCTGCATGCCCTGGGGTCGCAGATTCCGCTCGGACGGGTCGGCGAGCCGGACGAGATCGCCAATGCCGTCCTGTTTCTCGCATCCGACGCGGCAAGCTTCGTCAACGGGACGGAACTGTTCGTCGATGGCGGGCAGGCGCAGGTCTGACGCGATCGCTGCCATCCACCGGCCCGGAGCAACGGCGTCGCTCCGGGCACCGACCCGCACACGCCCCTCGATTTGTCATAAAAGCGTCGTCTAATATGTATACCTCGAACCCGTCTTGAGGATCCCCGATCGCACCGCGGTGCCATCCGGTGGTCGTCTCGTCGCAAAGCCGAAGACGGGGTGCCGTCTCGTCAGCGCGACCGGGCAAGAGACGTCCGGGAGATGCATGGTGGACCCCTGACCCGGGAGACCTTCCGCGCATCTCGGTTTCAATAGGCCGCCTTCAATGGTGGGGCCCCTGAGGGATAAGACGATGAAGCGCCGCGCATTCCTGATTTCGACGGCTGGTACCGCTGCCGGCCTGATGCTTCTGCCGAAGCTGTCCTTTGCAGCGCCGGGGCAGATCGATTGGTACACCGGTTCGGATGCCAACGTGCTCGACTTCTGGACCAACTCCGTCAAGCCGGCCTTCGAGGCCGCCCATCCCGATCTGAAGCTCAACCTCGTGAACGCCAGCAACAATGCCGGTATCCAGGCGATCGGCGAGCGGGCCGTCGCGGCCATGCAGACGAACACCGATCCGCAGGCCGACTTTTTCGAGCAGGCCGATCCGCAGCTCCCCCAGGGCGGCATCGAGGCGGGCCTCTATGTCAACATGAAGCAGGCCGGCTTGTCGAACTATTCGAAGCTCAATCCGCTTGCGATCGACAGTGATTTCTCGCTTCCCTATCGCGGTTCGCAGGTGCTTCTGGCGTACGACACCACCCGGCTCTCAGCCGCGGACGTGCCGAAGACCTGGGACGCGCTTGTTGCCTGGATCAAGGCGCACCCGGGCCAGTTCGTCTACAACCGCCCCGACAAGGGCGGATCGGGCGGGAATTTTGTCCGTCGCGCGATCCATCAGGCGAACGGCCTCGACCCCAAGCTGTTTACGGTCGGCAATTATACCGAAGCCTTTGGCAACGAGGCGCTTGGCAAGGCCTGGGAGCTGCTGAACGACCTTGCTCCGTCGCTGTACGACAACGGCGCCTACTCCTCCGGCAACACCCAATCGATCCAGCTGCTCAGCCAGGGCGTGGTCGTCATGACACCGGTCTGGTCCGACCAGGTTCTTCAGGCGATCGCGCAGGGCGTCCTGCCGGACACGACCGGCATCGTGCAGCTGCAGGATCTGGCACTTTGCGGGGGCTTTTCGCGCTGCGTGGTGCTCGGCAACGGACGCAACCGCGAGGCTGCGTTGAAGCTGGCCGATTTCGTCCTGACCGAAGCGATGCAGGATGCCGTGCTCAACGAACTCGGCGGCTTCCCCGGCGTCAGCTGGGATTACGTCTCCGCCAACCTGCGCGAGAAGTTCGCGGACATCATCCCGAACAGCATTCCGACCTTTCCGTCGGGGGCTTGGGAAGCGGCGGTCAACGACGGCTGGTACCGCAATGTCGCTCCGGCTATCGACCGGAAGTCGTGAGAACACGCGTCCCATCGTCCGGCATGCTCGGCAAGGCGTCGGCCAGGGGGCTCGTCGGCCTCCTGCTCGTTGCCCTGCCGGTCTCCCTCGTCGGATGGCTGGTGATCTGGCCGATCATCAGCGCCGTCCAGCGCACCGTCTGGCGAGCGTCGCCGGACGGGGCAGGGCATTTCGACCTGTCGAGCTACGTCTTCTTCTTTTCGGACGCCTACAGTCTGAACAATCTGAGCCTGACGCTCTGGACAACAAGCGTCTGTGCGGCGCTTCTGCTCGTCGTTTCGCTGCCGATCGCGCTGTATCTGCGCTTCGCCAGGGGGCGGCTCGCATCCTACGTCCAGGCGCTTGCGATCCTGCCGATGTTCGTGCCGTCGGTGATCCTCGCTTACGCGCTGATCCGGGTCCTCGGCCCGAACGGTCTCATCGATCTTCTCCTGAATGCCGCCGGGCTGCCCAAGCTGCGCACGCCCTACCTGACGCCCTGGGGGCCGGTGATCGGTCTGGTCTGGGACAACATACCGCTGACGGTCCTGATCCTTCTGTCGGGTCTCGGCGCGGTCGGCAACAGCGCGATTGAAGCGGCGCGCGATGTCGGCGCAAACCGGCGTCAACGGCTGTGGCACATCATTCTGCCGCAGATCACGACCTCCATTCTGGTCGCGCTTTCATTCGCCGTGCTCGGGATCTTCTCGGCCTTCACGCTTCCCTATCTGCTGGGGCCAGCCTCGCCGGAGATGATGGGCCCGTACATGCAGCGCACCTTCCGTGATCTGAACGACCCTGTCGGCGCCGTCACGCAGGCCGTCGTCACCTTCGGCTTCTGCATCGTGTTCGGCCTGTTCTACGTGCGCTCCGTCGCCCGCAACCAGGGGAAATAAGCATGACGCACCGGACAACACGCCCGCAGCCTTTGGACGTCCCGGGCATCCTGCTCGCCCTCGCGCTCTCGATCGTCATCGTCCTCCCGCTGCTCGTGGTCGGGGTCTGGGCCTTTACCGAGATCTGGCGCTATCCCCATGTCTTTCCGCAACAGTTCGGCTTGCGCTTCTGGGCGCAGACGCTCGGACGACCGGATGTCTGGCACGCTCTGCGGCTGAGCCTGACGCTCGCGACGGTCGTCACGCTCGCCTCCGCCATCATCTGCCTACCGGCCGCTTACGCCTTCGCACGGATGCGGTTTCCAGGCCGGGACATCCTGTTCTTCTCGTTTCTGGCGGGGCACGCTTTTCCACGGTTCGGGCTCCTGATGGCCATCGCCGCCATCTTCCTCCAGCTCGACCTGATCGGAACCTTCTGGGGCGTTGCCCTGATCCAGCTGGTCAACACGCTGATGTTCATGATCTGGATTCCGGTCGCGGCGTTCCAGACCGTCGACCGCCGGATGGAGGAGGCCGCGCGCGACGTGGGTGCCGGTCCGTTTCGCGTGTTCCGCTCGATCACGCTTCCCCAGGCCGCGTCCACCATCGCCGCCGCCCTTCTCTTGACCTTCGTCGGCACGTTCTACGAAACCGAAGGCGCCTGGCTGATCGGTGCGCCGGGTATTCGCACCATGCCGGTGCTGATGATCAGCTTCATCAACAACCAGATGGTCATCCAGTTCGGTGCGGTGCTGTCCGTCATGCTCTGGGTGCCCTCCTTCATCGCCCTGATGTTTGCCCGGAAGGTGATCGGCGGCAACGCGTTCGCCAAGGGGTTCGGGGGATGACGCGCACCATCACGGGACAACCAGCATGGCGACACTGAGCATTCACGCCGTTTCCAAGATCTTTGCAGGCGATACGGCGGCGGTCGACGCGGTCTCTCTCGAGATCGCCGATGGCGAACTCGTCTGCCTGCTCGGGCCTTCCGGCTCGGGCAAATCGACGCTGCTGCGCATGGTGGGCGGCTTCGAACAGCCGACCGTGGGCTCGATCGCGATCGACGGCCAGGACGTGACACGGCTGCCGCCCGAGCAGCGACCGACGGGCATGGTGTTCCAGAGTCATGCCCTCTGGTCGCACATGAACGTCTTCAACAACCTCGCCTTCGGTTTGAAACTGCGCCGGCGGCCGAAAGGCGAGATCCGCGACAGGGTCGAAGCCGTGCTCGATCTGGTGGGGTTGAAGGGGTATGATCGGCGCATGACGCACGAGCTGTCGGGCGGGCAGCAACAGCGCGTCGCGCTCGCACGCTCGCTGATCCTCGAGCCGAAGATCCTGCTGCTCGACGAACCCTTTGCCAGCCTCGACCAGCACCTGCGCGAGCGGCTGAGGGAGGAGGTGCGCGATATCCAGCTTCGCCTGAAGATCACGACGCTCTTCGTCACCCATGGGCAGGATGAGGCGCTGTCGATGGCGGATCGGATCGTCGTGATGCGCAACGGACGGACGGAGCAGACCGATCGGCCGGAGGTCGTCTACCGCAATCCCCTGACGCCCTTCGTCGCCGGTTTCATCGGCACCATGAACTTCATCGAGGGCAAGGTGGAGACGGGCCGGTTCCGGCATGCCGACTTCGCCGTCGATCTTCCCGTCGCGGATGGACCGGTGACGCTCGCGGTGCGGCCGGAGGCGCTCGATCTCGTTCCAGCGGACGGCGTGCGCCAGGCCACCGTCAATCGCGTGACGGACTTCGGCACGCACGGGCTCGTGGATCTCTCTTTGTCCGACGGCACGAGGATCAAATCCCTGGTCCGCAGGCCCGGGCCCTTTCATCCCGGCCAGGGCGTCGGGCTCAAGCCCCGTGCCTTTGCCGCCTTCCGCGACACCGTCAAGCTGTATGGGGCCATCGATGCCGAACCCGCCGATCAGCATTGAGCAGCAGGGTCATCGGACCCTGCTCAAATGGCATCGCGCGCGCCGGAAGGCCTCCGATCCCGCATTCTCCCCGCGGCGCATTCTGGAAGGGATGCAGCTGGGCGCGAGTGTCGAGGTGGACCTTGTGCTCCATGCAGACCACGGCTTTGCCATTCTCCATGATCCCGACCTCCACCCGACAACGACGGGAACCGGCCGCGTCTCCGGCGCTTCCGCGCAGGACCTGCGGCGGCTTTTCCTGCGCGGAAACGACGGCGCGCCAACCCGCGATCGCGTGATGCTTCTCGATGATCTCTGCGACGTCCTCCAGACCGCGTCGGTGCATCCGGGCGCCGTGCTGCAGCTGGACCTGAAGGAAGACCGGTCCAGCCTTCCGCCTGCGGTCATCGCAAACTTCGCCCGCGCGGTGTCGCCCTTTGCGGCCGCAATGATCCTGTCGGGCGGCGACAGCGCGGCGATGGCAGCGCTGGCCGCAGCGACGCCCGGCCTCAAAATCGGCTATGACCCGACCTATCCCGGCATCCTCGACGATCTCACATCGGCGGAGGACCACATGGCGTTCATCCGGCGTGCCCTCCGGCAGGCGCCGGATGCCGGCATGATCTATCTGGACCACGCGCTCGTGCTTGCGGCCGAGGCGCAAGGGGTCGACATGATCGGCATCGTCCATGCGGACGGACGCCGCGTCGATGCCTGGACCATCCAATCGGTCACCCCTGCCACCCTCGACGCGGTCCGACGCCTCCTCGCCCTGCGGGTCGACCAGATCACCACCGACGACCCCGAAGGCCTCGCGGCCGCCTTTGCGGACGATCAGGCGTAGGGGCGGTGCGCCAGAAACAGAAGCGGCGGTTTTCTGCACAGCGCTCTGGCGGCTACGTCAGGTCGTGGAGGTCCTTGCCCACGGCCCTGCCGATCTGCCAGGCACTGAATCGTACCTCCAAGCCTGCACGTTCGGGCGTGCAGCACATCGGGCCAACGAAATAATGGTCGGCTTTTGGGAAAGGGCAGAGACGGACCAGAGGCCATGTCTCCCCGTCGTCAGAAGCTTGTATGCGGAGAACGCCGCCATGGACGGTCACCCTGATCCAAAAATCGGACGGGTCGCCGTGATATCGCCCGGTTGCCCAGTCCGAGGCGTTATCCGTCAGCACACTGCCGAGCAAGCCGTATCCGTCCGAGAACTCGATCCCCGTCTTGACCCAGCGTCTTTCGTCGAGCCGGACCATAAGGCCGGCTTGGTCGTAAAGATGCTCAAAATGTGCCCGGACCCGCACCTGAGCGGTAAAATCGCATTCGGTCCGGAACGCGTAGAAGTGGCCGTTGTCGCGCACAAAGCCGTAGTGCGTTTCTCGCCAAAAGTCTGTGTTGACGTCCGTCGTTACGGAAAGTTCGGCATGCGACGCATTTGATTTTTTTGGCTCATTGAGCCACCGTCCATCTTCAAGACCTGGCAACGGGGTCTCCTGTGACAACCAGCGGACGTGCTTGGCCGCTTCGCTTATACAGCGGTATTTCCTAAAGCGCGTTGCTTGAAAAGAATGACGCAACGCGCTTCAAGGTCGTGTTTGGAGGCATGTCGTTTCCCGGAACCGCTGCACACGTTCGGGCGACATGCATGAGAAAGCCCAATTGCTGCCAATAGGCAAGGACTGACTGGCCTCGTCGGTTGGGGCTTTTACGGTGGATGTCAAAGCTTGTGGCAGGGTTTTGCTTCGAGCTTCAGGTCGTCCGGTGGGTTCGTCACTGCCGAAGATCCTCGGAAACAGTCGGCTCTTCGCGGCAGGTCAACCGAAAAGCATGAGGTGTCGTGCTGGTCAGGCAGGCGTCTGTCGCCTTCACACGCACCCAGCCTTCCGACACAACGGATCGCGACGTTTCCTGACGACGGCAGCGCCAAGGGAGACGCCACGCCTGGCGCTGTGCGACGGCACTGTTTGATTGCCCTCTGCCGTATGCCGACTCCCTCAGGAGAAGGCGGGGTTGAGACCCTTCAAACTGTGCGGATGGTTCCACCATCGATGACGAACTCGGCCCCGTGGATCGCGGCAGCACGGTCGGATGCGAGGTAGGCGATCAGGTCGGCCACCTCTTCGGGCTCGGCTCCGCGCCCGATCGAGATGCCGCCCAGGGCATCGAGCACAGACTGCCGCGCGTCCTCGATCGTGCCGCCATTGGCAGACCGAAGCATGTCGAGAAAGTCTCCAGCAGAATCGGTCATGATCCAGCCAGGCGAGACGGAGTTGACGCGCACGCCCCTCGGACCAAGTTCTTTCGAAATGGACTTGCTGTAGGTTCTCAGCGCGGCCTTCGCGGCGGCGTAGCCTGTCGTGGATTCGGGCAGCGGCAGGACGGATTGAATGGAGGTGATGTGCACCACTGTGCCCTTGCCCCGCTCGATCATTTGCGGGAGCAAAAGGCGATCGAGCCGGACGGTCGCCAGCAGGTTGAGGTTCAGCTCAGCGAGCCAGTGATCATCCGTCAGCGCGGCAAAGCCACCCGCCGGCGCAGCCGAGCCGCCGATGACATGGGCAAGGATGTCGATGCCGCCCAGCCGCTCGAGAGCCGCCCTGGCGACCGCCTCACCACCCTCCGCAGTGGTCAGGTCGGCCTGCACATAGTCGACGCCCTCGATCGGATCCCGGATCGTGCGGGCGGCGGTGACGACACGGGCTCCCCCGGCGAGAAAGCGCTCGACCGTGGCGCGGCCGAGACCCTTGGTGCCGCCGCTGACGAGCACGCGCCTGCCCATGAATTCGTTTGGATCGACCCGGAAGCTCATGCCGTCATCTCCAGAGTCTTGATGGCGTCGTTTGCCAGCGTGACGCGATAGGTGAAGCGGATCGGGCTGCCCGGGAAGTCGCCATGAACTGGGCCTTCAAGCACCACATCGCCGTCGTCTTCCCGAACAGCGTCGGGCGTGAAGATCGCCCCGACCGCGATCGCTTCTTCCTTCAGGCGCTTGCGGATCTCGGCCAGCCCCGCGTAACGCCTGCCGTTGTCGATAAGCAGGGCGTCATCCAGGAAAGTCTGCATCATTCCATCGATATCGAGCCGGGCGTTTGCGTCGACATAATCCGCGATGGGTTTGGGTAGGCGCATTGTCATGTTCATCTCCTCAGTGGTGATGACGGCACCTTAGCGATGGACTTTTCTCCCGATAAGCAAGATAAATCAGCACGACGTATTCCGGAGATCGGGACAATGGCACGCCACGCGCTGATCGAACTTGAGGCTGTTCTCGCCATCGTTCGGTGCGGCTCGTTTCGAGCGGCGGCGCTCGATCTCGGCATGTCGACGACAGCCATCAGCAGCGCGGTGGGCAAGCTCGAGCGCGAGCTTGATGTGCGACTGTTCAATCGCACGACGCGGAGCGTCTCTCTCACCCATGCGGGGCACATCTTCGTCGCGCAGATCAAACCAGCACTTGAGGGCATCCAGAAAGCCATGAATACGGCGCGCTCCCAGCAGGAGACGCCGTCTGGCATTTTGCGCATCAATGCCTTCGCAACAGCCGCGCGTGAGATCATGGCGCCCCTGGTGCTGAGCTATCTGAAGCTCTATCCGAAGGTTCATATCGACATCGTCACCGAAGGGCGGCTTGTCGACGTCGTGGCTGCCGGTTTTGATCTCGGGGTGCGCAGCGCGGATCTGGTGCCAAGCGACGCGATCGCGATACCGCTCGGTCAGATGCGACGCATGGCGGTTGCCGCATCCCCGGCCTTTTTCGAGAACAGAACGATTCCCCAGGTGCCGCACGACCTGCGCGCGTACCCCTGCGTTCGCGGGCGACTTCCCAATGGTGGTGTGTTGCGATGGCGCTTCGAGAAGGGGGGCGAAGAACTGCAGCTTGACGTCGAGGGGCCGATCACGCTGGACGAAGCCTCCCTGGCGCGGATCGCTGTGGCGAATGGCGTGGGGATCGGCTATTTCATGGAGACCGATGTCCGTGAGGATATCGCCGCGGGACGGCTCGTGCGCATTCTCGAAGACTGGACGCCGCCGCTTGCACCGCTGTGCCTCTATTATTCCAATCGACGTAACTCTTCCGCCGCCTTTCAGGCCTTTATCGCGCTCGCCCGCGACTACGCCGCAGGGCGCCTTGCGTAGGTCTTGTTTGATGCATGTCGTTTCCCGAAACCGCTGCACACGTTCGGGCGACATGCCTTAAGCCTCTTGGTGCGCGGAGAACCGAGGCCATTGCCCGTTTCCACCATCAGGCCGCGTTAGGGTCTGTCATGGTGCCAGCCCCCCGTGCACGGCACGGATGAAGTCTTGCCGCGATAACCGAGAATAGGCAAAATAGCCTTTTTTCAGCGGAAGACCGCCATTGGCCCGCGCTGCCACGCTCTCGTTGGCGAGGTAGAAGATGTGGCCCTGACATTCGAAAAAGACGTGCGCGCTCGATCGCTTCCATTTTTCGATGAACTGGCTGCTGCGCGACGCGAAGTGCACGATTTCGAACGTATGGCCGTCCACGGCAGCCGTGCGCGCGCCCAGGCCCAGCGACAGGCGGAAGCTAGTGCCAGTGAAGCTGTGCTCGTCGTGCAGGTGGACAAGCCAGAACATGCGATGCTTCTGGCGGTAGAAGGTCTCACGCTCCATGCACTCCTGCTCGCTGATGCTGGAGTGTTGCAGCTCCAGCACGGTCGCGATCGGCGTGCCAGCACCGCACAGCACATCGGCGCGGTGCCACTCACCGGCGGCGGCATCATAAAGACCAATTTCGCGGCATTCCATGTCGAACTGCTCTTTCCAGCCCAGATGCCAGGGCCTTCGCCTTCGGCCCAACTGTCGCAATCGCCCGCCTTGTGCCGCCAATGCTTGACGTTCTGCGCGGGCACGACGGAGGTCAGGAGCCCGCCGCAATCCTTGCAAACGGTGCTCTCGCCCTTGGCGATCGGTTGCCGCTTCACGCCATCAATCCAAGCGTAGATCACGCGATAGTCCCCCCGCGCGATTGCGCTATAGTGTCATGACATTCAGGATATCAGCTTCACCCTGTCGCACAAATGACTGCTTGTGTCGCATGCGGACCGCGAAAGGCGGGCTTTGGCATTCCGCCCCCGACCCCGCCTGGTCATCCCCCATGCATGGCTGCAGGCGTGCACCGGACGGAACCCCTTTTTCAAAGACGCACGTGGATCCGTTGAATAGCCCCGGATCGCCGCCGCGGCGGCTTCGCGCTCGATGCGGAAACACCAACGTCGTCAACGACGATCGCGCGTCTCGTCATAGCGTAGGGTAGCGGCCTCGACCTTCTCGCCGTTGGCTGCTGCCCACGCGCACAATGCCTCGAACGGCTGCCGCAGCGAATGACCGAGGGGCGTGATCGCATATTCGACGCCAATCGGCTGCGTCGGGAGGACTGTTCTCGTCACGAGGCCGTTCCGCTCGAGCCGTTTCAAGGCGTCGGCCAAAGCCTTGTGCGTGATCCCGTCGAGACGCCGCTTGATTTCGTTGAAGCGCGCGGGTTGTGGACAGATGACCGTCAGGATCAGGATCGTCCATTTGTCAGCGATCTTATCGAGCACCGGGCGCACGAGGGACATGTCGCAAAGCGCGCGGTGAGAGAGGGCTTTCAGGTCGGTATACTCATCCATATCTAGGCTATTCCAGGTGCGTAATTGATATCAGATATCCAGCGTATATCATATCCGGACCATTCGGTGAAAGGGATTTACGATGGATCGCATGAAGAACAAGATTGCATTGGTTGTCGGCGGCGCGAAGGGGATCGGGCTGGCCATTGCCGAGCGGCTGTCGGCAGAAGGCGCACAAGTCGTCATCACCAGTCGGAAAGGCGAAGACGCTGAAAAGGCGGCCAGAGACATTGGCAATGGCGCGGTCGGTCTTGCTGCTGATGCAAGCTCTCCGGAAGATATGGTCGTCGTCGTCGAAAAAGTGCGCCAGGCATACGACCGGATCGACGCGCTTGTTTTGAATGCAGGGCTTTCCGAGCCTTCGCAGATCGCGGAGATAACACCGGAGCACTTCGACCGCCACTTCGACGTCAACGTGCGGGGGATGGTGTTCGGCCTCCAGGCAGCTCTTCCCGCAATGACGGACGGCGGCTCGGTCGTCCTCATCGGCTCCATCGCCGGGAGTGCAGGTTACGCGGCTTACGGCACCTACTGCGCAACCAAAGCGGCCGTGCGATCCTACGCGCGGACTTGGACGACCGAACTTGCATCCAGAGGCATTCGGGTCAATGTCGTTGCACCGGGCCCCACGGATACGGACATGATGGCTGCTGTCGCTGAAGAGACGCGTGCAGCCATTGTTGCTCCCATTCCCATGGGTCGTATGGCACGGCCGTCAGAGGTCGCCGCCGCCGCACTGTTCCTGTTGAGCGATGACGCGAGCTACATCGCCGGGGCTGAACTCTGCGTGGACGGAGGCTTGCGGCAGGTCTGAGGAGCCAGCGAAACGCTGTACCCGCACCGGCATCGGTCGGGTACAGCAAAACGCACGCGGTAAAACGTGAACACGGACCCGCCTTCACAACCGTCCTCGTGCAGCTCGTGCGCCTTCGAAGCGGACATGACAGGACGGAACCCGCGCAGAACGGGCAGCAAGACCGGCGGCAAGACAAGGCGGTCGGGGTCAGGGTATCCGGGAGAAATGGCCCGGCGTGACGCCGACATGCCGGGTGAATGCAACGCTGAACGCGCTGGCGGAGGCATAGCCGATCCGTGTTGCGATCTCGACCAGCGGCGCCTCGCGCCGCACCAGCAGGTCCTTTGCAAGCGCCATGCGCCAGCCCGTCACATATTCCATCGGAGCGACGCCGACCTGCCGTCGGAAGCGATCGAAGAAGGCCGACCGAGACATGGCGGAGGTCTTGGCCAGGTCTTCGACGGATACACCGCCGCTCGGGTCCTGATGAATGCGTCGGAGCGCAGGCGCCAGGCGAAGGTCGGAAAGTCCGCGCAACAGGCCGGGAGATGTCTTTGCGCCTTCTGCACGCCGCAGAGCGTCGATGAAGAGAACTTCGAGCAACCGGCTCAGGATCATCTCCCGCGCTGCAAGTCCTCCGACCATCTCGGCGTGAATCATCCTGACGAGATCCGTAAGCCGCTGTTCGCCTTGGGCGTGGACGATGTCCGGCAGCAGCGCGCTCAGCAACTGCTTGTCGTTCGCCAGAAAGGAACAATGACCCACCATCGCCGTGACGTCGGCCGGCGCGTCTGGATTGCCAAGGCGAAAGACGCCAGGGCTGGTCTCCAGCCGTTGCGGTGTTGTGCCCGGCGGCGGCGGTCTGAGGCTGCTCATGGTGAATGCGTGGATTTGCGGCACAAGCACGAAATCACCAGGCTCGAGGACGATCGGCGGTCTCCCGGCGATCGTCAGCAAGCAGCGCCCTTCCACCATCGCACAATAGAACGGATGACCGAGGTCGCGACGCTCGACCCACCACGCCCCACCGGCCGTAACCAGCTTGGCGATCGACGGCACAGGCTTGAGCAGGGCGACGATCTCGGCGAGTGGATCGGACATATCTGGACTTTCGCGAAACAGATGCGGACATAGAGATATAGATCGTCCTTCAGCCTTCGTCCATCTTGGCGGTGCACAAGGAGCCCTACAAATGACCACGAACAATCTTATCGATGTCTCGCGCCGTATCCCGGCGCCCGACGGAGCCCTGACAATCGCCTATTCGCCGATCCGCCTCGACATGGAGGGACGGCCGCCTCTGGAACTGCGCTTGACGGCACCCGCAGAGGGCGACCGCCTCCCCATCGTCATCCTGTCGCACGGGTTCGGGCCGTCATTCTACGTGCCGTCAAAGGACGGCTACGCGCACCTGGCACAGTTCTGGGCGGAGCGCGGCTTCGCCGTCCTTCAGCCCACCCACGCAAGCTCCCGCGTCGGCGGCCTGTCTGCAGACGCCGAAGGCGCGCCGTTCTTCTGGCGCGAGCGCGTTGCTGAGATACGGACCGTCATCGACCGGCTGTCGGAGATCGAAGAGCAAGCGTCGGCTGTCTCGGGGCGGCTTGATCATGACCGCATCGCGGCAGCAGGACATTCCCTCGGTGGCCATACCGTAAGCCTGCTCCTGGGTGCACGACTTCACGAAGAAATGTTTGGCGATCCGCGCGTCAAAGCCGGGGTCCTTCTCACCGCGCCCGGAAGAGGTGGAAAGGATCTGACGGAAGAAAACGCCGTGCGCTTCCCCTTCTTCGACCTCGACTTCTCACACCTGACGACGCCGACCCTGGTCGTCTGCGGGGCAGATGACAACCCCCGTTTCACGCCCCGTGGCCCGGAGTGGCACGCCGATGCCTACCATGATGCGGTCGGGACGCATGCCCTTCTGACGCTTCAAGGCGTCGGCCACGGCCTTGGCGGCATTGCCGGGCTCGACGCCAAGGAGACGGAGATCGAGGTGCCGGATGCGCTCGAGGCAACGAAGCGCATGACGCTGGCTTGGCTGAGAACTGCGCTTGGCGACGACCCGAATGCCTGGTCCTCGGCATGTACGGCGTTGAAGGGCCCGGCCAGCAGCCTTGGAGCCGTCGTCGAGAAGTAATCGGAGATGAAAGGCCGGGGGATGAGCGACGCTTCCGGCAGGCATCAGAGTGTCGGTATCAGAGTGTCGGTATCAGAGTATCATGGAGGCGGAAGCGAGACGTCGCTTCCGCTTCATTCGCTCTCCATGGCGCGCTTCTGTGGAACCGCCACGCCCAATATCATTGCGCAGAATGTCAGGGCCTTGCGTCGCGATGACGCAAGGGGCGAACGCGCAGAATGGCGCATGATATCAGAATCTCGGCTCTAGCCTGACATGCCTCGATATCGGGCGTTCGCTCCCAAACCCAATCCGGTCATCGCTCGTGAGCGGACGTCTTGCATCACGGGAAGAAGACCCGACCGCCGGGTGAAGCGGAGAAGCCCATACGCTGTCTGATCAAGCTGGCTGTATCGGAAATCTGTTCCAGCTGGCGATTTCGGCCTGATGGATGGCTCTCGATGAAGGAAGAGAGATGGCTGGGAAACCTGGATTCTCAATGACGTCTCAGGGACTTAGCGGAGACCCTCAATCCGTTGTGTTTCTCCGACCGCGAGCGACCTTGGATGCAGCCTTCGTGCCCTGGCTCTGGGCATCCGTCAACCGGTAGAGCGCACGGCAATAATTTCCGCTCTTCGACTTTGTGCAACCAGCCTGTCGACAGGGCTTCCTCGGGTACAGCAAATGCAGCTGTCCAATATCCGGGCGGCGTAGCGATCACTTGCAGGCATTGTCGCGGACGGCATGGCCTTCACTTGCCGCATTATGGGCGCTAGAGCGCCGCGCTTCATCGAATGACTTATAAGGGGCCGGGAGGGAACTGGCACCTCTTCCGTCACAAGACGCTCAAGCGCACATGCGATTGGAGGTTTGGTCCGAGCGGACGGTCTCTTCTGCTGGCGCTTAGCTGACGGCTTTCTTGCGCTTCTTTGCAGCTTCGAAGGTGCGCTTCTCAAGGCCGCCTGCCAGCTTGTTCATGCGTTTGGCCATGCGCCACACCGAGTCCAGCAGCGCGAGCCGGTCGAGGTTCGGTTTGTGCAGCAACAGGAGAGAGGTGGCTTCGACCATACTAATCGCGGTCACTGTGAGAGGCCCGACCATTCCTGAATTGCTCGACCCCACGAGCAACACATTTTGCTCAGCCTCGGATGTCGCCAGTAGTTCATCGAACATTCGATGGTTAAAGTGGATGTGCTGAGACGCATATTCATAGACGCCGCCCTCGGCCTCTTGGCCGCACTTTGCGGCAATGTCCTTGAATGTCGGCTTTTTCTTGCCGACTAACTTTGAGGCCCAGCCGTGTCGAAGTTTCATCTCCTCCCCAAAAGTCGAGATAGCAAATTCGGCTTGCTTCTGGAGTTCGGCGTCCTCGTTCGGCAGATTATATGTCTTGGCTCCCGCCCGCAGCCATGCTTGTACGCGCGAATGGGCCACGTACCTTAATGCGAGTTCCTGCCCTTCCTGTCGGATCAGGGTTGCAATGACGTTGTTCTCATAAAGAGTGCGCCAGCGCGTAAGCGCGCCATCGGCAAAGCCGCCCCTCAATAGACAGATTATTTCGGAAGTCACGAGAAGGGCTTTTGCATGAAGATACGTCATCGCTTCGAAAACATGGTCCTGCTCTTGAACGGCCTGAGGGCGATGATAGCCGTTGAACGCGCTGCCTATTTCCTCACAGCAGACCCATATTGTCTCCAGAAGGTCAAACGCCTTTCGCCAGCGACGCAGGTTGCGTGTTTCAAAGCCTTCTTGCTGCTTGCGTCGTTCCGCCAGCATCGGAGGCGCGCTGTCGATAAGCGATCGGTAGAAGAGCCTACCCGCCGACTTCACCGTTCCCAATGCTATGCGTTCAATCTGCCTCTCGGTTAAGCTTTTCCCTTCTTCAAAGGCCTGCCGAATGCTCTTCTCAAAATCATCTTGAAGTTCATCCATCGTCCAAGGTTCGGTGGTTGTCCGTTTCCGTTTGCTGTTTTGACCGTCCATAACGGAACCTGCCACCTTTTAGTCTCCCATCACCTGATGCCGTTCTCTTGCTTTCGGTCCTCTACGCCAGTTTGACACATTGCGTCTCCCCTTCCCGAGCGTGTCCGCTTTCAGGCAGGTGAAAAACGGGCGCGAATGACCGCCATGAAGGCGCAAAGCGGCCCTATCCGCTGTCAGTCCACAGGCAGCGTACACAGCGAACGCGTCTGGAACTGTCCGCAATCCGGATTTCGCTTCGGTTCGATCAGCCTTGCCGTTGGAAGCGGAACAGAGTTGTAAAGGCGGCGACGGCCAGTAGCGCCAATACAATGATCCCGCCCATCGAAACACGGATGCCGAACCACTCCATCGTGAGGGCAAGTGCGAAGGGCGCGAGTGCCGAAGCGACCAAGCGGGCTGCCATCATCCTGCCCTGAAGCTTGCCGTAGCCTTCACTGCCAAACAGCGTTAGGGGCAGAGTGCCCGACACGATGCTCAGCAGGCCATTGCCCATGCCGAAGATCACGGCGAAGACCATGGCGCCGGGGATTGAGGGAGCACTCAGGATCAGGATTGTCCCACTCCCTGGGATCAGCGCGGCGGAGATCAGAGCCAGATGCAGCGCGTTCAGACGTTTGCCGAACACCATGTTGATCAGGCGGCTCACCACCTGCGACGGACCGAAGAGAGAGCCGACAATGGCAGCGCTGGTGCCAAGCCCCAGTCCGACCAGCAGCGGCACCATGTGCACCAGCACCGCCGAGCCTGCGAGATATTGCAGGGCGAAGGCCGTGGTCATGAGACGGAACCCCGAGCGCCGGCGTTCCGGCGGCTGTGTGCCGAGCACCGGCTGGGTCGAGGATGATGCGGCCTGCTTGCGGCTGTGGGTCACCCTCGTTGCCAGCCACGCATGCAGCGGCAGGCAGACCAGCAGGTTGAGGCCTGCAAAGACCAGATAGACGTTCTGCCAGGAGAGATGCGTGTGAAGGCTCGACGTGAGCGGCCAGAACAACGTCGAGGCGAAGCCCGCGATCAGGGTCAGGTAGGTGATACTGCGCTGGGCCACCGTCGGCTGAAGCTGAACCAAGAGCGCAAAGGCGGCCCCGTACTGTACGAGATTGGCGGCAACCTCGATGCCGATCAGGGCGGCGACATAGGTGGTTCTGCCAGGCGCATAGGCGCAGGCGACGAGGGCTGTGGCGGCCACGGCAGAGCCAATGGTCATGACCACACCTGCGCCGACGCGGTCGATCAGGCTACCGAGCCAGGGCGCGGTGAATCCGCCAATCAGAAGCGCGACCGAAAGTGCGCCGAAGATCCATTCCTGCGACCAGCCGAGGCTTTTACCCATGTCCGGCGCGAGGATGCTGAAGCTGTAATAGAGGGTGCCGTAGCCGATGATCTGGGTAAGACCGAGCGCCAGGATGGCCGCGATCGGCAGCCTTGCGCTCATATGGACGTGAGGCTCACACGCTGCTCCAGCTTCTCAGCGTCCTCCTTCCGCTCGCTGTAGCGATCGGTCAGGTAGCCGGACGCGTCCCGTGTGAGCAGCGTGAACTTGACCAGCTCCTCGCAGACGTCGACGACACGGTCGTAATAGGCCGAGGGTTTCATACGGCCGTCTGCGTCGAACTCCTGGAAGGCCTTGGCGACCGAGGACTGGTTGGGGATGGTGATCATCCGCATCCAGCGGCCGAGGATGCGCAGGTGGTTGACCGTGTTGAACGATTGGGAACCGCCAGACACCTGCATCACCGCAAGGGTCTTGCCCTGCGTCGGCCGGATCGAGCCGACCGCCAGCGGGATCCAGTCAATTTGGGCCTTCATGATGCCGGTCATCGCCCCATGGCGCTCCGGCGAGACCCAGACATGGCCTTCCGACCACTGGGTCAGGTCGCGTAGCTCCTGCACCTTGGGATGGGTCACCGGTGCGGCATCGGGCAAAGGCAGGTCTGTGGGATCGAAGATCCGCACCTCGCAGCCCAACGCCTCCAGCAGCCTGCCCGCCTCGAACGCCAGTAGGCGACTATAAGACACCGTGCGGAGCGAGCCGTAGAGGATCAGGATGCGCGGCTTGTGGGTCGAGAACGCGGGGCGAAGCGCGTCGAGGTCCGGCTGGCGCAGATGGTCGCGGTCGAGGGCAGGCAGATCAGCCAATGCGCTTGCCCTCCGCATCGAGGACCTGCTCGCCGTCTTCCTTCCTGAACGCACCCTTGTGCGTCTCCGGCAGGATGTCGAGCACGACCTCGGACGGCCGCGACAGGCGCGTGCCGAGCGGGGAGACCACGAACGGGCGGTTGATCAGGATGGGATCCTGCAGCATGGCGTCGAGGAGCTGGTTGTCGGAAAGGTCCGGATTGTCGAGGCCAAGCTCGGCATAGGGCGTGCCCTTGTCGCGGATGGCTTCACGCACAGTGAGGCCCGCTTCCGCAATCATGGTGACGAGCGTCGCTTTCGACGGTGGATGTTTCACATACTCGATGACAGTCGGTTCGATGCCCGCATCGCGGATCAGCTCCAGCGTGTTGCGCGACGTGCCGCAGGCGGGGTTATGATAGATTGTGACGTCCATGGTCTCAGGCCTTTCTGAATGTGGCGGCTTTGGTCCGGACGGCGGCGCCGCGCTCGTACCAGCCCTTGCTGCGGTTGACGATCCAGACCACCGACAGCATCACCGGCACCTCGACCAGCACGCCGACGACGGTGGCGAGCGCCGCGCCGGAGGTGAAGCCGAACAGGCTGATGGCGGCGGCCACGGCCAGTTCGAAGAAGTTCGAGGCGCCGATGAGGGCTGAAGGACCGGCCACGCAGTGCTCCTCACCGCTGACGCGGTTCAGGAGATAGGCGAGACCCGAGTTGAAATAGACCTGAATGAGGATCGGCACGGCGAGGAGCGCGATGACGGTCGGCTGTGCGATGAGCTGCTCGCCCTGGAAGCCGAACAGCAGCACGAGGGTGGTGAGGAGAGCGACCAGCGAGACCGGTTGAAGGCGTCCCGCCATGCGTTCGATATCCGTGCTGCGGCGAAGGGCTTGGGCCACGATCACGGGCAGGACGATGTAGAGCACCACCGAGAGGATCAGCGTATCCCATGGCACGGTGATGGCGGAAAGTCCCAGCAGCAAGGCGACGATCGGCGCGAACGCCACCACCATGATCGCGTCGTTCAGCGCCACCTGGCTCAGCGTGAAGTGCGGTTCGCCCCTGGTCAGGTTCGACCAGACGAACACCATGGCCGTGCAGGGTGCCGCCGCAAGGATGATCAGGCCGGCGATATAGCTGTCGATCTGGGTTTCCGGCAGATACGGCCGAAACAGCCAGCCAATGAACAGCCAGCCGAGCAGCGCCATCGAGAACGGCTTCACCGCCCAGTTGATGAACAGGGTCACGCCGATGCCGCGCCAGTGCCGGCCGACCTGCGCCAAAGCGGCAAAATCGATCTTCAGCAGCATGGGTATGATCATCAGCCAGATCAGCACCGCCACCGGCAGGTTGACCTTGGCGACTTCGGCCGCGCCGATGGTCTGGAACACGCTGGGCATCATGTGCCCAAGGCCGATGCCGACGAGAATGCAGAGGGCGACCCAAAGCGTGAGATAGCGTTCAAAGATCGTCATTGCCGGTTCTCTGTGGCCGGCGCGGGGCAGCAGGGGGTGAGTGCGGTGATCAGCGGCGCGCACAGTTCAGCGCTGCCACCGCAGCAGTCCTTGACCAAGTAGAGGGTCAGGTCACGAAGGGCGTCAATCTCGGCACGGTAGATGATCGAGCGGCTGAAGCGCTCGCCTTTGATCAGCCCGGCGCGCGAAAGGATCGCGAGGTGAGCCGACATGGTGTTCTGCGGCACGCCGATAAGGCGAGCGAGCTCACCGGCGGGCACGCCATCCGGTTCGTGGCGGACCAGTAGTCGAAACGTGTCCAGGCGGGTGGATTGGGCAAGGGCGGCAAGTGCCGCAATAGCGCTTTCTGATTCCATGTATCTAGATTACCGGATACATGGATGTTGTCAATCATCGCGATCCGGTTGGCGGTATGATCATCATCATCATCATCATTAGTGATTTTGTGATTCCAGGAGTATCCCGCGATGCAAAAGCCGTTGACGCCACTGCTGCGCTATCAGCCTTATGGGACCAGCATTCTTCCCTGATGTCGGATCTCTACTCAGGGCGACATGGCCGCTGTGGCGGCACAGAGGCGACGTGGTACCGCCGACGGAATGACTGCTTTCAGGGAGGCGCCACCACTGCTCCAATGACCAGAAACAAGGCGCACAGAGGAAGTCATTTCCGCTACTCGCCCTAAGCGGACGTTGAAACGGCTGCACCCATCGTCTTGGGATCTCCGATCAAGTACCAGATTACGGCAGCCAAAACGATGGTACCGCCTGCCAGGACGGGAAGCGAGATATGCTCGTTGTAGAACAGCAGGACCCAAAGCGGGCCAAGCACGACATCGAGCATGGAGAGGAGCCCGGCTTCCCCGGAGCCAATCCGGCGAGACCCTAAAAGCAGGAGGATATAGCCGACGCCTGTCGTCAAGACGCCATAAAAGGCGCATGCGAAAAGCTGGGTTGGAGACGGAAGCGAGACTTGCATCAGGGGAAGAGAGACACATAAGCAGACGAGCGCCGCATAGACCGTCATCATTGTCGAATCCATGCTGGGAAACCGCTTGGTGATGACGATCTGGGTGGCGCAACCCACAGTCATGACCAGAGCTGCAAGGACTCCGAGGATATCCGTTGCAGACACCGCAGCACCGACCGAAATCGCTACGCCGATAAAAGCCGCGCACCCTGCGATGACAAATCGGCACGTAACCTGGTCTCGCAACCATACGAAGGCGATGCCTGTCGCGACGAAGGGCAGAGCGGCATAGACCGTCATCACATTGGCAACCGTCGTCCATTGCAGCGACACGATATAGCTGATCGCCGTGACGGCGGAAACCAAGCATGCCACGACGCCGGGCAGCCCAAAGGTCTTGGCCGGACGAGGTCTGACGGTTGTCGTTCGAACAAGCATGAAGGCACCAAGCGTGATGACCGAAAAAGCCGAGCGCCAGGCGACCAGGGACCAGACGTCCATGTCGGCCATGCGGACGAAAAGGCCGGCCGTGCTCCACAATACCGCGGAAGCAATCACGAGGTAGATGCCGACGAGACGATCGCCTGCTACGTTCATATCCGACGCGCTCCGAAGTGAGACCCGTGCATATTCAATCATGTAGACGATCGGTCTAGCTATGGACGGTCATTCTGCGACGCGCGAGCGTCTCCTTTCGGAAGGCATGCGTCAGCTTCTGGCGCATGGATACGATTTCGGAGCAAAGGCATTAGGAGGCTGGTTCGGCGTTTGTGATGGAATGACCGCTTCCGACGTCTTTGCGGATATGCCTAAGCGATTAGGGAAAATCTGCTTCGGGTTCGCAGTGGCTGCAATGCGCGGCAAGACGGCAGATGAACCGAGCAAGTTCGGCACGAGGATTGCCCGTTTCGAAGAAGACCGCGATCTCCTCCGGAGACATCTTCATAAGCCCGTATCGCAGGAACACGGCTTCGCTGAAACGCGAGCTGACCGTTGAAAGGATTATCCTCAACTGTGCCAGCATGTCGTCACCTCTGTGCGAGGCATGCATAAGGACGATCGGTTTGTCCACGATCTCCTTGCGCGACACAAACCAGTCGATCGCATTCTTCAGACCGCCGGGGATCCCTCTGACATATTCCGGGCTCGCTATGATCAGTCCGTCGCTTCGTTCGATAAGATCTGCCAAGTCCTGGACGGCTTGCGGTAATGGCTTGGCTTCGAGGTCCGGCGAAAAGATTGGCAGATCGCCGATCCCGTCATAGACGATCACTTGGTGGTCGGGTTGCGCGGCAAAAGACAATGCGCGCAGCATCGCTGTATTGGTCGAGGCTCGTCGTCCACTGCCGGATATTGCGAGAAGTCTCATCGGCGTCTTTACCCTACGCCGAATTTCCCACGGCATTCGAGCTATACCGCACAGCGGACATCACGCAACATTCTCAGCTACGACTTCTTGCCGCCATCCGAACGTGTCGGAGACAACCTCATAGCTCAGCCCACCAGCACGATAGGAGCCTGCCTTTGTTATGCGGACGGCCCGCGGGCAGGCCATCCATGCTAGCCACCCACCTTTGAAAGGACGAAGGCAAGCAGGAACCCGAAGACCGTAATGAGGCCTGCATATTCATGGGTCTCCTCAAAAGCTTCCGGGATCATGGTGTCCGCCAGCATGGCCAGAATCGCTCCTGCAGCGAGTGCCGTCGTCGCGGCGATCAGGTCAGGGTCAGCTCCCGCCAGGGCAACGTTGCCAAAGAGTGCAGCGAGGCCTGAGGCAGCGGCTATCCCTCCCCAGACGCTGAAGATGTAGACCGGCGAGCGCCCTGCCTTGCGCATGCCGGCAGCGCTGGCCAGTCCTTCAGGAACGTTCGACAGGAATATCGCGAACACCGTCACCAGGCTCACTCCCGTTCCACCCAGAAGGCTGACGCCGATGACGATTGACTCTGGAATGCCGTCAAGCAGAGCCCCAACGGCGATGGCAGCGCCGGATCCCTCCGAAGCATCCTGCTGTTTCTGGTGCTCGTTCGATCCCGACCTTTTGCGGTGCCGCGCGCCGCGTCGTGAAATGAAGATGTTGGCGCCTGTGTAGATGGCTGCACCAACCACGAAACCGAGGGCGGTGGAATCGAAGCCTCCGCGCGCAAAGGCCTCGTCCATGAGTTCGAAGGCGACAGCGGAAATCAGGACACCCGACCCAAGCGCCATCACCGACGCGATTGCGCGCTGTGGCAGGTTGGCAAGGAATGCAATGGCAGCGCCTAGAACAAGGGCCGAACCTCCAAGCAGCCCCCACAGAGCTGCTTCCACCCACAATGCCATGCCTCCTCCTGGAGAAACTTGTCGAAAAATTGCCTAGCCCGTATCCGGTTAACCAGGTCGCATTTTACATAGGACTATGCGGGTAACCGCACTAGGGCAGGCGACGTCTAAGGTGGTGTCGGTACTCGTCGCAAGTCCCCACGTTCACCGTAACGAGGGTAATCCCAGCTGACCGGCAGCGCATTAAAAGTCTCCTGAGTGCCTCCAAAGCGCTTTTGCAGAAACCCGCTATTCCTTGCCGTCGCTCTTCACCGCCCGCGCGGGTTATTCGGATGCCAACGCTGGCGAAGGGCTCGAGCAGCTCCGGCGCGCAATTCTTTTCCCACAAGAATACTGTCGATCTTGTTGAAGGGTACCACGCTGTGTGAGGGCGAGCTTTGATCACATTCGCGGCTGCGGAGTCCATCCGTCACTTGCGGCCGGCCTCTTTCAAATCTACAGCGCAAGCGTACGATGTGCAGGGTATCCAGGGGGGCGCAATGTTTAATCGGGTCAGGATAGCCTGGATCCTTGTGCTTGTGGCGATTGCTCCGCTCGTTCTGACAGCAGGCGCATTCGGGCAGCTCTACCTGTCAGAACAGAGACAGGGTATCGACCGATCTTTGGAGGATCGCGCGCACGCGCTCGCGGCGGCGCTTGACCGGGAACTTGCCACGCAGGTGCAGCTTCTCGCGGTGCTGGCGGAATCGCCAAGGCTCGATTCGCCCGCGAGCATTGCGTCGTTCGCCGAGGTCGCGCGCAGGCTTCAAGCCAGAATACCCAATTGGGCGCTGGTCAGGGTAATCTCAACCGACGGACAGATTCTGCTGTCCGAGCCGCCACGCCCGGCGGCGCAGGACAATCGGATCGTTGATCCCGAGACATTCCAGCAGGTGGTCGCAACCTCCCGTCCTTCGATCGGCGGAATGGTGAACGGTCGGGAAGGGCGAGGCGGTTTTGCGGTCCGCGTACCGGTGCTTCGGGGCGGGGCTTCCATCTACGTTCTGACGGCGGTCATACGTCCCAAAGGACTAGCGGAAGCCCTGTATCTCGATGACCTTCCGCCGAGTTGGCATGCATGGCTCGTCGATCAGAGCGGGAACATCGTGACCTCCACGGGTCCCGCGCGTTTGACGGGTCATCCCAGCGCCGGGTTCGCAACCGTCAGCTCCGATGGTCCGGCCTCCATCAGCGGCGGTAAGCTCGCGACCGGAGAGGCCATACGGGCAGCGCACGGCGCTTTGAAGCAAGTCGGATGGACGGTGCATGTCGCCGCACCGATGTCGGCCTATGCCAGGATCCGGACGATGGCGTGGCTAGAAATGGGCGCCACCCTGCTTCTTACCGCAGCCCTTGCGCTGGTGGCGTACTTCCTGTTCGCACGGGAGCATCGCATTCAAAGACAGCGCGAGGAAGCGATGTCGCGATGGCAGCGAATGGATGCCTTGGGACGTCTAACCGGACAGGTCGCTCACGACTTCAACAATCTCCTGATGGTCTTCCAGGCTGGAATCAGCGGAATCGAACGGAGACAAGACGACCTCGAAAGAAGGTCGCGGCTGTTGAGCTTGATGAAGGACGGGATCGTCAAGGGCGCGGAGCTGACTCAGCGCCTGAGATCCTATTCGACGAAGTCCAAGGGGACTACCGAAAGAATCGACCTGGTCGACTTCGTACAAGCGTCGAGATTGCTGATCGAGCAGACTGTCCGGAGCAATGTCGTCCTGGTCCTGCACCTGCCGGCGGAGAGCTGTTCTGTCATGGTCGACGCAAAGGACTTGCAGACCGCCCTTGTTAACCTCTGCAGCAACGCCAGCGACGCCATGCCCGACGGTGGGACCTTGACGCTAACCGTGCGAGGCGCTGGTAGGCCTCGTCGGGCGGGGAATGGTGGCATCGTCGAGCATATGGAGATCGAGGTGGCTGATACGGGGTCTGGCTTCGACAGAGAGGCTGCGAAGCGTGCTTTCGAACCCTTCTTCACCACCAAGTCCGGATCCGCGGTTGGTCTCGGCCTCACGCAGGTCTACGGTTTTGCCGAGAGGAGCGGCGGCGGCGTCCGGATCGAGGCTTCGTCGGGAAAGGGTGCTCGTGTTCTCCTTTCCCTGCCTCGTGCCGATGTCATTTCACGGGACGTGCAACCCATTTCGAAGGCGTCGCTCCCAAAGCGGGTCCTCGTGGTCGATGACAATCCAGACACGCTCCAGGCCGCAAGGGCTCTGGCGGAGGAGGCGGGGCTGACGACGGTAACCGCGGGCGGCGCAGAGGAGGCGCTTCGTATACTCCGGTCGACGGCAGGGATCGATGCGCTTCTCAGCGACGTCATGATGCCCGGCATATCCGGCATCGAGCTCGCAGAGCAGGCGCGCAGGGAGTTCCCGTCTCTCCGGATGGTCCTCATGACGGGTTACAGCGAGAAGCTCGACCAAGGTCATGCACTGCCTTGCGCCGTTCTCTTAAAACCGTTTGGACGATCAGAGCTTGAAACCGCCTTTTCCAGCCTCGATGGCATTGGCGGTTCCCAAGTTAGACCTCTTGATTCACCTGCATCGACATCGAATTCTTGAGCCTGTGACCTCCGAAACACGGATGATCCGGACCGGTGCCAAGCGCCGAGATCACGATATCGAGCGCACTGTGGAGCGGGGAGTTGGCGTGGCTATTATCGGCTGTTTGGCATAGCCGCAGCTTCAGGCATCGCGGATTGCTTTCCTGATCGCAGCATTGAGGTCTTCAATGCCGAAGGGTTTGTTGAGCATGGCTGTTCGACTGTGATCGGCAAGATCGGGTGCGGAGTCTTGACCGGTGGCGAACACAATGGCGAGGGCTGGCCACCTTTCCCGAACAGTTCTGCAGAGTTCCTCACCCGTCATGCCAGGCAGCCCCAGGTCCGTGAGGATGACATCCACACCCTGTCTCTCAAGCATCAGGATCGCCTTCTCTCCTGAACCCGCTTCCAAGGCTTCGTGACCGAGGTCCTCTATCATATCTGCAGTCGCAGCCCTGATGAGGGCCTCATCTTCGACCACAAGTATTGAGAGTTTCGCGCTCTCATCACTGGTATCGTGTCCGGCCGCACCATTCCCCCTTGAGGGGGCAGGAGAGGGCGGCACGTCCTGGTCTGCTATGCTGTTCTTGTTGCGGTCGAGCACTTGCCTGACCTTGCGTGCGAGTGCCTCGCGAGCATACGGCTTTGACAGGAGCTGAACACCAGCGTCCAGCCGACCCCCGTGCACAATCGAATTCTCCGTGTAGCCTGAGGTAAAGAGCACGCCGATATTCGGCAGACGCTCCTTGGCTCTCCGTGCAAGATCCGTGCTCTTGAGCTGGCCTGGCATGACGACATCCGTGAACAACAGATCGATCGGGACACCACTTTCGATAATCGACATTGCCGCGCCGGCGTCGGGAGCCGTCAAGACGCGGTAGCCTAGTCCCTGGAGTGTCTCCACGACCGTAGCGCGCACGCCTTCGTCATCTTCCGCCACCAAAATCGTCTCGTAGCCGCCCTCAGCCGGGCCGTCGTTTTGGATGGACGTCACTTCTTCATCGTCCTGCGAGCGCGGAAGGTAGATCCGGATCGTCGTGCCCAGTCCGATCTCGCTGTAGATCCTGACGTGGCCTCCCGTCTGCTTGACAAACCCATAGACCATGGAGAGCCCCAGGCCCGTGCCCTTGCCTTCGGGTTTGGTCGTAAAGAAGGGCTCGAACACCTTCTCGATGATGTCGGGCGTCATGCCGGCACCCGTGTCCGTGACAGACAGCACAACATAGTCTCCTGCCACGACATCGGTATTCCTGCGTGCGTAAACGTCGTCCAGAACAGCGTTGCCAACTTCGATCGTCAGCTTGCCGAAGCCATCCATGGCGTCGCGGGCATTGATAGCGAGGTTCAGAAGCGCGTTCTCCGTCTGCATCGGGTCGATGAGCGTATTCCACAAACCTGCGGCCACGACCGTCTCGACCTCGATGCCTTCTCCGATCGTTCGGCGGAGCATCTCGTCCATGTTGCGCACGAGGCGCCCTGCATTGACGACTTTCGGGTCCAGTGCCTGTCGTCGACCGAAGGCGAGAAGCTGTGCAGCGAGCTTTGCGCCGCGCTCCACTCCGGCGAGCGCATTCGTGACCCTCTTCTCCGCCTTCTCGTTTCCGGCGATGTCCCGCGCCAGGAGCTGGAGATTGCCTGCAACCACTTGCAGCAGGTTGTTAAAGTCATGAGCAACCCCGCCTGTCAGGTTACCGATGGCTTCCATCTTCTGCGCCTGCTGAAGGGCAAGTTCCGTCTTGCGAAGGGCCAGGGAAGCTTCACGTTCCTGCGTCACATCACGCCCGACGGCATGGATGAAGGCGTCGTCAGGTACCGCCGTCCAGGAGATGGTCCGGTACGTTCCGCTCTTCGTGCGATATCTGTTCTCGAAGGAAAAGGTGGTCACACCGTCGCTGAGTTTTCCGACCTCTGCCAGAGTGGCTGCAAGATCGTCCGGATGGATGAGGTCCATGAAGGACCGACCGACAAGTTCCTCTTCATCCCATCGAAAGACGGTCCGCCAAGCGGGATTGACGGCTGTGATCGTTGCCTCGAAGTCCGCGACGAGCATGATGTCGGTAGACAACCGCCACATCCGGTCCCGATCGGCGGTGCGCTCCGCAACCCGTTCTTCCAGGGTCTTGTTGAGAGCCTCCAATTTTGCCTGCGTTTCGCGCTGCTCTTCAATGTCGGTATTTGTGCCAATCCATCGGACAACGGCACCATCCTCGTCCTTGGTCGGTACTGCCCTGGCAATGTGCCAGCGGGGTGTTCCGTCGGCTGCTATCAGACGAAACTCCGCCTCGTACGTTGTGCCGGCAGCGACAGCCTTCAGCCACTTTGCCGCGGCGGTCGGCAAGTCGTCTGGATGGACCATCTGCGTCCACCCGCTTCCCATGAGGTCGTCCTGCTTCAGGCCCGAGAACGCGTAGACACGATCGTTGAACCAGTCGAGCTGCCCATCGGAGCCCGCTGTCCAGACATGGTTCGGGAGTGCTTGTGTCAGCGCCTGAAACCGCGCGTGGCTGTCGCGCAGTTCCTTCTGCGCGCGGCGACGGTCCGTGACATCCTGTACGACGCCGACGAAACGGATCGGAATACCATTCGGATCGGTCTCGAATTCGCCCTTGCGCGCGATGTATCGTTTCTGCCCCGTATCGGCGCGTCTGATCCGGTACTCTACGTCGAGTGGCGATGCGCCTAACTTTCTGCTTTCCCGATTGGACGCTGTGTTCCTGTCGTCGGGCACGACAAGGGCTTCGATCTGTTCGATCGACACATCCCCTACCTCCGGAAGGCCGTAGATCTTGCAAAATTCGGGGGTCGGGCTGAGCACGTTGGTGATCAGGTCAAGCGAGAACACACCAACGCCGCCGGCCTCCTGGGCACGGCGCAGCCGCGCTTCCGCGTCGCGAAGCGCCTGGGCGGTGTGATGTTCCTTGGTCCGGTCCCGCAGGACCTTCACGAAGCCTACGGTGGCTCCACCCTCATCGACGATCCTACTGATCTCGCCGTTCGCCCAAAACAATTCGCCTGACTTGCGTCTGTGCCAGCGCTCATGGTGAGCTGTACCGGAAACAAGAGCCGCACGCATCGCTTCACGCGCCGCACCTGCCGCTTGGTCTTGGTGGGTGAGGATCAGGTCCCAGCGATGGCCCGTGACCTCAGCATCACTCCACCCGAACATGCGGCGCGCGCCTTCATTCCAGTGCGTTATCTTTCCCTCGAGGTCCATGGCGAGGATGGCATAGTCGATCGCACTGTCCAGGATCTGGCGGCTGTACCGCTCCGTTGCTTTGAGTTCGTCATCGGTCACGTTGATCTACAGCCTGTCTGCGTGAGGTTTCCAAGCACCTTCAGGCTTCATGATACTTATGCCAAGGGGTGTGCAAGACCGTAAGTGAAGCGCGGATGAATTTTTCGCGTCAGCGCTACAGAACGAGCTCCAAGGTACAACAAGTGCAGATGTCAGTTCGCACCGGCATCTGCCGGCACACTGGGGTCTGACACGGGTTGACACTCGCTTTGGCTGCTTAGAATACGCAACCGTTTAAGGGCGGCAGCGACGCAGCAACAATAAAGAAAAGGCGACATAAAGGGTCCGCTGGCTGTAGGTGACGTCAATGCAACAAAATTGGTGGCGGAGGCGATGATCAGGAAGGAGCAAGAGGACTTGCTTGAAAAGACGCAACCGCTTCGAGAGCTCAGGCTGAATGGTGCGCGGTCCAATCGAGACGGGAGCGCTCCCATTCGCTTCGACCCAAAGCCACCTAGCAGGCGATCGCGATGTTGGTAATTGTTACTTTGGCTGTTGCGCAACTGCTGCTGAGCCTTGTTGCATTCCTGATGTACCGATAACGCGGACGTGTTCGGTGTGATCATGAACACATCTTTTTTCAATGGAATTCGAGACGTTAACAGTCTAAATTGACCTTGGCGTGTGCTGCGTGCGCCGCGGGAAATCCCGAAATCGACGGAGACTTCGATCAACCTCTCACACAGGGAGCGCGAACCCATGTCTCTATTGCTGACAGGCCGCATTCAATCCACTCTCCGCCACTTCCTCCATAACGAGGCTGCCGGCGGCATCATTCTCATGGCGGTTGCCGTCCTCGCCATCGCAACCGCAAACTCACCTTTGGCCGAGACGTATTTTCATCTTCTGCATGCATACGTAGGACCTTTGAGCCTTCAGCACTGGATCAACGACGCGCTGATGGCGATCTTTTTCCTGCTCGTGGGTCTCGAGATCAAGCGCGAGATGCTTGATGGCCAGCTATCGACATGGAGCCGGCGCATCCTTCCGGGAGCCGCGGCTGCGGGCGGGATGATCGTCCCAGCACTGATCTATGTCTATTTCAACTGGGATGATCCTTCGACCCTGCGCGGATGGGCTATCCCGACAGCCACAGACATTGCCTTTGCGCTCGGTGTGATCTCGCTCTTCGGACGGCGCGTCCCGACATCCCTGAAGATTTTCCTTGCGGCCCTTGCCATCATCGATGACCTCGGGGCCGTTATCGTCATCGCCTTGTTTTACACGGCAGGTCTCAATCTTCTGGCCCTTGCGGCTTCTGCGGTCGTGGTTGGTCTGCTGGTGTTTCTCAATCGGACAGGGGTAAAATCGCTCGTTCCGTATCTGGCTCTCGGTGCCGTCCTGTGGGTGCTGGTGTTTGCCTCCGGCGTGCATGCAACACTGGCAGGTGTCGTGCTCGCTCTGACCATTCCGCTGAAACGCACACCCGGAACGCCGGAAGCCCACCATTCGGAGTCACCGCTGCACAAGCTCGAGCATGCGCTGCACAAGCCGGTCGCGTTCGTCATCGTTCCGATCTTCGGCTTCGCGAATGCAGGCGTATCCTTCACCGGAGTCACCATGGCTGTTTTTGCAGAACCGCTGACAATGGGTGTGGCGGCAGGCCTCGTGCTCGGTAAGCTGATCGGCGTGCTTGGAACGGCCGCGGCTCTCGTCAAGCTGAACATCGCAGATCTACCGGCTCAGGCAAGCTGGGGTCAGATGACCGGTGTGGCTCTTCTCTGCGGGATCGGGTTTACGATGTCCCTGTTCATCGGTTTGCTGGCCTTTAACGATCCGACAGTCCAGGATCACCTGAAGATCGGCATCCTCATAGGGTCATTCACGGCAGGAGCCCTCGGCGCCTTGTTCCTCGGCGTCTTCGGCCGGCGCAACAGACAAGCCATCTGACAGTACCAATTGGCTGGGACAACGAAGCGTCGTCCTGTACCGACCTTTCCCACACAGCCAAGACCATGGGAGTGATAGGCTCCCCTGCGCCTGACCTCGATCACGCCCATCACGCTCAAGGGCGCGGGGGTGTCGTCTTCGTCGGCTGCTGCCCTGTGGTACGCGTCCAACCTCGTGACCTGCTGCCCGGCAAGGGACGTCGCGCAAATCGAAGCACCCTGTCCGCTCGATAAACCGGGCGGACACGAGAATTCTCAGAATACTGACCTACCTCTGTTGAAAAGCGTTCTGAAGGAGAAGCAGGATGAACCAGCCCTTGGGTGGTTTCGCGACGTGAGCCAGGGATGGGAACCGGACGCCTACATTGTCGCCCTGACCGCAGCGGGCATCCTGATCGCTCTCGTCGTATGGCTCCCGCTTGCCCTCAGCCGCCGCCCCATCTCGCTGCCAATCGTTTGTCTCATCATCGGTGGGTTGATCTCCGCCACCGGCTACGTCGCCATAGACCTATCACCGCAGGCACACCCCTATATCACCGAGCGGCTTTCGGAATTCGTGGTCATCGTGGCATTGATGGGGGCGGGCCTCAAGATCGATCGCGTCTTCTCGTTCAAGGAATGGCGACTGACCTGGCGGCTGCTCCTCATCACCATGCCGCTCAGCATCGCCGCGATCATGGTCGTGGGTGTCAGCGTCCTGGGCCTGAGCGTCGTTTCCGCGCTCCTTCTCGCAGCCAGCCTTGCGCCGACCGATCCTGTTCTCGCCGCGGACATCCAGGTGGGTGGTCCGCTGGACGGCGGCGAGGACACCGTCCGCTTCGCCCTGACGTCTGAGGCCGGCTTGAACGACGGCTTGGCGTTCCCGTTCGTGCATCTCGCGATCGCGTTGAGCCTATCGGCCCGCACAGGCGAGCCGTGGCTCGCCGAGTGGATCACCTATAACGTCTTGTGGGAAACAGCCGCCGGCGTGGTGTGCGGCTGGCTGGTCGGCCGCCTCTTTGGGTGGCTGACATTCCGGATGCCAGGAGATACGCTCGCCAAGACTGGCGACGGCTTGGTCGCCATCGCCGCGACCTTCGTCTCCTACGGCGTATCCGAGATGCTTCACTGCTATGGCTTCTTTGCCGTCTTCGTCACGGCGCTGACGCTGCGTGCCGCGCACCGCAACCATGACTTCCAGCGAGACATGCACGACATCACGGAGCAAATCGAACGGATCACCATGATGGTCCTGCTTCTGGCCTTCGGCGGCGCAATTGCCGGAGGACTGCTGGCGGGTATTGGCTGGCGGGATGTCCTTGCGGCTGCCGTGATCCTGCTGGCCATTCGTCCGCTTGCCGGGCTCCTCGGCATGCATGGCAGCGCTGCGACGTGGGGCGAGAAGGTCTCGATCGCCTTCTTCGGCATCCGAGGTGTCGGATCCGTCTACTACGTAAGCTATGCCATCAATCACGGGGACTTTTCGGACGGAAACAGGCTCTGGGCCATCCTCTGCCTTGTCGTTCTCTTCTCGATTTTGATCCACGGCCTGACGGTGACACCTGCCATGCGCTGGCTCGACAGACGCCACGGGCGCCGTGTCTGACAGGAACCGCATTCGTCTTTCCGAAGACCGCTTGCGACGACGTCGCGCGTTTGGAGCAGGATGCAGCCACCACCGAATCTGAAATCCCTCGCACCCGTCGCCAAAGGAAGATCGCAGCGTGCGCCGCATCCGACGCAGGCGCAGCACAGGCTACATTGCTGTTGCGCGAATGAGCTCAATGCCGTTTGCGCTTGCCCATTGCGAAATGTCCTGCTTGGTCAGCGCCGTCGCCATAAGGTCGGGGAACTGGTCGGGCGTGCAGGCGAAGACCGGGCAATTCATCGCGGCGATTGCGCCGGCATGGCGCGCATCATAGCTCGGCCGGCCATCATCTGAGAGCGCCAGGAGAACAATCACATTCACGCCAGATTGTTTAAAGGCGGCCACGCGCGCCAGCATTGCGGCGGCGTCGCCGCCCTCATAGAGATCGCTGATCAGCACGAGATGCGTCTTGCCGGGATGTTCGATCTTGGTTTCGCAATAGGCGAGCGCAGCATTGATATCGGTGCCGCCGCCAAGCTGGATGCCAAACAGCACCTTGACCGGATCGGCGAGATCCTCGCTCATGTCGACAATCGCCGTGTCGAAACAGACAAGTTGCGTTGAAAGCACCGGCAGTGAGGCCATGACTGCGGCAAAGATCGAGGCATAGACCACCGAAGACGCCATCGAGCCTGATTGATCGACGCATAGGATGACATGGTCTAGGTCGGCGCGGGTGCGGGTCTTGCGGGCAAAACCAATGAGCGTCTCCGGCACAATCGTGCCCAGATCCTTCTGGTAGTGGCGTAGATTGGCGCTGATGGTGCGCGGCCAATCGATATCCGCATGCCTCGGGCGTCGCGTTCGCCGAGAGCGATTGAGCGCGCCGCTGATCGTCTCGATGGTCTTTGACTGCAGGCGCTTCATCAGGTTCTCGACCACCGTATTCACCACCATGCGCGCAGTATCCATGGTCTTGGCGGGGATTGCGCCGCGCAGCGATATCAGGTCGGCGACCAGATGGACGTCGGCTTCGAGCGTCGAGAGGAATTCGGGCTCCAGCATCAGCGCCTTGAGGTTCAGCCGCTCGAAGGCGTCCTTCTGGATGACCTGCACGACTGGCGTCGGAAAGAATTCACGGATATCGCCCAGCCAGCGCGAGACCTTGGGCGCTGAAGCACCCAAGCCGCCACCCCCCTTTTGGCCACCGGCCTGATAGAGCGCGGATAGCGCCCGGTTCAGCCGTTGGTCGCGATCATCGAGATCGCTCATGTCATCATCGCCGAGAGCGAGTTTCCAGCGACGCAAACGTTCGTGATCGCTCATGGATTCATCCCCAGAATCTGGCGGAGCAACGGCAAGGCGCGCTCAAAGGCTGGATTGTCGGCCGCTGCGATGACGCTGGTCAGCTGCTCACGCCTGCCGCCGGCAATGCGCTCGAACACGCGTTTGCGGCCCACCATATCAAAATTCGACAAGGCGCGGCGGAGCAATGGCAGACTTTCAACGAAGTCCGTTTCATCAAGCCCGCAAAGCCATTCGTCGATAAGAAACAACAGCGTTTGATCCTGGATCAGCACTTCCACCGAGCCGGTCAGGAAGGCCTCGACGAACGCGCCTGCTCGGGCTGCCGTTTCACCCAAGATATGGCGTGAGAAAGCCGCGGTCACCGATGCTTCATCCCACAGCGCAAGGTCATGTAGGCGTCGCAGGCTGACGCCCGCCACGGCAGCGACGACTTGCGCGTCATCGACCATGATCGCCAATTGCCGGCGCCAGTCTTCAAGAAGAGCGGCATCGCCAAACAGTCCCAGCGCCTCGTCATAGGCGCGCATCGCCGTTGTCCGCGCCGCCGTGGCCTGCTCGTCGAGTTGGTGAGAGCCAATCCGGACTCCCGCATTGATTTCGGCGCTCAGAGCAACGATCAGCGCGCGCATTTCTTCTTGGGGCAGT
The DNA here is from genome assembly GCF_001424065.1 of Rhizobium sp. Leaf384. GTDB lineage: Bacteria > Pseudomonadota > Alphaproteobacteria > Rhizobiales > Rhizobiaceae > Ferranicluibacter. Next base: position 1,043,629 of record NZ_LMQE01000001.1, on the reverse strand, counting down.
TTGCGCGCCGTGCCGTAGCGCACAATGCGCGTCAAGGGAGCCACAGCGTTCATCAGCTCGGTGATGTCGCTGGTCTGCACGGCGGCGGCTTGGAGGAGACTGATGCACACGCCTGCCGCTTCCGGCAGATCGGCGACCAGCGCGCCCCGCACAAGGTCCGAAAGACGGGCGATGCCCTCCGCTTTACGGGCGCGCTCCACCGTCGCGACGGCTGCGGCCTGCTCAATCGTCACACCCCAAACCAGCGCTTCGGCAAGTCCCACTGTCATGTCCGGCGTCCAGGCGAGCCGCCAGATTTCCCTAAACGTCCCACGCCCCGCCTCGGCGTCGATGAGGCGGCCCCAGCCGATGTCAATCAGGTTGAGCCGGTGCAGGAAGATGGATTTCAAGAGGCCGGCATCACTTCGCAGATCAAGCGTCGCCTCGGAGGGCGCCTCTTCGGTCTTGAGGCGTGTCTTGCGGCGCCAAAGCTCGAAATCCCTGGCGAGCGGCATCTGCGGAACGACGTCATCGATTTCGCCGATGCGGCTGCCGATGTAGAGCTTGCGTTCAATCAACGACAGCTGACCATCGTCACCATGGCAAAGCGCCGAAAGCGACGCATCGCGCATCTCGCTAAGTCCTGGCATGGAGAGCCCACGGATCGAGGCGAGCCCCAGCGCAAGACGCGCTGCCTCGATGGCTGACGCAGTCGAGGCGGCATGACCTTCGGCGCGGAGCAGCGCAGCGGTCTGCGCCTGCCACAGCGCTGCAAAAGCCTCGGGGCTGCGGTGTTCCGGGTTGGAGTAGAGGTTCCACAGGTGGCGATACCAGCCCGGCGAAATCACGCCCGCGCCATAGCCCGAGGCATAGCTTAGCCGTCCATCGCTCCATGGCGCCCACGTCGCTTCGACCTTGATTTTCGGCAGATCTTTGATGATCGCTCGATCCTCGGCGACCGTCGTCTCGGCCCGCAGGCCGCCGACATGCCATGCCCCAACCACAGCCGCCACGTCGCCGGCGTGCTCCCTGAGCGCATCGCGCATATGGCCGCGCATAAAGGCTTCGCGCCGCGTTTGGCGCAACTGTTCAGCCGCCTCGACGCCTTCTTGCGCATATGGGTGTCTGCGCGCCTCGGTCATGGCGACTTCGATCGCTGCAAAGACATCCAGTGGCGACTGGCTGCCACCGTGCTGCTCGATCAAACCGTTCCAGAATGCTTCGCCATCGCTATAGCCGGCCGCTTCCGCAAGCATATCAAGCGGATCAAGCGTCAAGGCGTTGAGCTGATGGGCTCCACCCTCTGGCTTTTCTTCGTCATTCTCCGGTCCTCCCTGTTCCATCTCAGGGGGAGCAAGCTCTGCATCGCGTTCCTCTTTGCGTGTTGCAAGCGAGACCGCGGCCGGCCAGTCGATGAAGCGCACCGGCCTGCCCCGCGCAAGAGCCCAGCGCATGGCGACCCATTCGGGCGAAAATTCAGCGAAAGGCGCAAATATGGCGTTCGACGCCTCGTCGGCCGCGTAAAACAGCATGGCGAGCGGCGGCTTCATGCCCGGCAGCGCGGCAAAATCAATCAGCGCGTCGCCCTCTGGCGACCCCTCGATCAGCACGCAAGCCGGATCCAGCGCATCGAGCGCGCCCTTCAGCAGCGCCGCCGATCCCGGTCCGTGATGGCGAATGCCGAAAAGATGCGCCTTGCGCTTCATTGGCTAGATTACCTCACGGATCGCGCCATAAAGATCGCTCCAGCCATCGCGGGTGCGCACCACGGTTTCGAGATATTCCGACAGCGCCACGCCGTCCTGCGCGGGATCTTTGACGACAGCGCCGACAATATTTGTGGCCAAGGCCCGCGCATCGATCCGGCCATCGCCGAAATGCGCCGCTTCGGCCCAGGCTGATACGCCGACCGAGATGGCTTCGGCAGTCGACAGCGTGCCGGTGGAACTCTTGAGCTTGGTCTTGCCATTCAGCGTCTTGCCATCGCGGATTTCGCGAAACAGCGTGACCACGCGCGCCAACTCCTTGTCCGCCGGTTGGATCGGCGGCAGGCTGAGATTGCCGCCGATCTCGCCAACCCGCTTGATGACGATCTGCGTCTCTTCCTCAAGCGTCGCTGGCGACGGCAGCACCACGACATTAAAGCGACGCTTGAGCGCCGACGACAATTCGTTGACGCCCTTGTCGCGATTGTTGGCGGTGGCGATGATGTTAAAGCCGCGTTCAGCATCAATGGCCGTATCGAGTTCCGGCACCGGCAGCGTCTTTTCCGAAAGAACGGTGATCAACGTATCCTGCACATCCGAACCCATGCGGGTCAGCTCTTCGAGCCTCAGAATTGTGCCCTCTTCCATGGCGCGGACGAGCGGCGTCTTGACCAAAGCCTCGCGCGAAGGGCCTTTTGCGAGCAGGAGAGCATAGTTCCAGCCGTAGCGGATCTGGTTTTCGTCCGTGCCGGCGGTGCATTGGATGAGGCGCTGCGACGAGCCGGAAACGCCGGCCGCCAGATGTTCGGACACCCAGGATTTCGCAGTGCCCGGCAGACCCAGCAGCAAGAGAGCCCGATCGGTTGCAAGCGTCGCCACGGCCGTTTCGATCAAGCGGCGATTGCCGACATATTTTGCAGAGATTGGCGTGCCATCTGCGGCCTTGCCGCCGAGAACATAGGTCGCGACAGCCTGCGGCGACAGCTTCCAGTTTGCCGGTCGAGCGTGATCATCGCCCTTGGCGAGCGCGGCAAGCTCGGCGGCATAGATCTGCTCGGCTGGGCGACGGAGTTGTGCTTCAGGCATTATGGGCCTCCAGAATATCCATGAGATCAACAAAAAGCGCGGCGGAATGGGTTAGGTTGGCGTCGAGAGATGCAAACGCCGACCGCAACGCCGGGCGCATCGATGGCGGGCAGAGCACGGCGAGGCACTCGATCAGCTCGGTAGAAAGGCGTGTCGGATCCTGGCGAAAAGCCAGCCACGCCCGGCTTGCCAGGAAATCGCGCATCAACTGTTCGGACGCTGGACCGTCGAGCAGATCGATCAAGGATGTCAGCGTCCAGAGCGTGGCTGTTTCATTCCAATGTTTCGGCTGCACGACCAGATCCGCCCATCGGCTCCGCTCTTCCGGTGTATATCCCGCAAGAGCGCCAAAGCCGCCCTGGACGACATCGGACCAGGCCGTGTCGAGACGCGAAACAATCTTGCCGACCAGGTCCAGCCGTTTCTCATCGGTGGCCATGATCAGACATGCCAACAGCAATGGCGCGTCTTTCTGCGCCGCTTCGATGATCTCCTCGGGAGACATCTTCAGACTGCCTGCCAGCGCGGAGAAACCGATATCGGCAAATGTTTGCCGCACCCAGACAGAGATGGCGTTCTGTTGAACAGTGGCTGGAGTTTGCAGAGTCAGCACCGTCTTTCTGAAGATAAGGCCGATTTTCGCCCTCTTTATTCGTTCCAGTGCGGCGTTCAGGGCTGGATTGTCGCCTACAAATCCAGGAAGCCGCGCGAGAAACTGCCGCCCCAATTCACGGACGCGCGGCGCGCGGTCCTGGGCGAGGCTCTCCAGGAATTCCGCGTCGGCCGGCGAGAGCTTGGCGCGCAGAGCGTTGAGCAACCGGAAGCGATTGTCCGCATTCTCCGAACCCCAGCTGATTTTGAGCAGCGCCAAAGCCCCTGCAGGATCAATCTCCCGGCGTGATGCGATGAAGCGCGCCTTCAGCGCAGGCGTTGCAACCATCCACGTTTCATCGGTGAGCATGTCGGAGGCAAAGTAGCTCTGCTTCTGCTCGGTCGGCGCCTCACGCTGGGAAAACGCCATGGCCTCGGCGCCGAGCGCTTCCGCATGCGCTTTCACAAAGCTTTCCAGTTTCGGCAGGTCAAATGGATGAAGCCGAAGCGCACGCAGATCCAACGTGCGGGCGATTTCCACAGCCATCATCGTGGAGACCGGAGACTTGCCGGCAAGAAGGCGAACCATCAACTTGCGCGCTGGATCGGGCACGATGCGCCGTTCGTCTTCGACTGGCGCTTCGACCAGAAACTGGGCAGGGTGCGCGGGGCGGTCAAAACGAAGCGCTTGCCCGGCAAGGCTGAGCGCCTGAAGCGGAGAGCTCGCTTTGATCTTGTCCAGCGCAAGCCCGTCGCGCGCGCCGGACAGAAGTCTCGGCAAGATAAGGGCCCTGAGGTTCTGCGCCGTCATGCCGTCCACCTGCCAAGCGGCGTCTCTGCCCAACAAAGCCGAAAGCTCGCGCCATCCCAAAGGCCAGCGCCATCGAAGGCCTTGAATTGCAATAGCGGCCATGCCTCCGCCGTCTGGGATTGATCGAGTGGCAGCGCGATCTCGCCTTGGCGTAGCCAGAGCGCCTCGCCCGAACGCCGGAGCTCGGCGCCCAGGAACATTAACGCATAATCCTCGAGCCACGGCTTTTCCGCCATCGCGTCATCATACTGGTTCACAGCGTCGGCGAGATCATGATCTGGCAGAGAAAGCGGCGCGATGGACTGTTTCGAGCCAGTGAATTGCCGCGCGATCACTGCACGCATAGGCACCGGAGAAGGATAGAAGACGAGCTCCGCCTCAAAGCTGTCGCCAGGGGAAAACCCGGAGGCTCCGCCTGTCGCAACCGGGGTGAATTCAATCAGGACAGCAATCTGCTCCCTTCCCTTAAGCCATGTCTCGCTGCGCCTGAGCTTGTCGGGTTGCACCTCGCTACGGCTCGCCCAGACGCGCCAGGTATCATTGACACGCAGGGCCTCGGCGTCGGCGAGCAGGCTCTCGCGCGTAATGTTCCAGCCCACCATCTGGCGCACATCGCTTTGAAGAAGATCGGGCAAATCGTCCTGTCGCCGATAGGCGTCTGCAATCAGGTGCAGCATGCCAAGTTCCTTCACCGCTGCTTCCGGCCGGGCGGCTTCCGGCAAAGCAAACAGCCGGGCTGGAAGGGTGTCGACCCTCAGCGCCAGCCCTGATGCCTTGGCGTCGACCAGACGCTGCGCCATCAGGCGGCATACGCCAGAGGCTTTCGACGGGAACGCCGCAAGGCCGGCATCGATCTGGTCTGATATCCAGATGTCGAGCTCATCAAGGCCGTTGGCGATTGACGCCTCACGCTCAACCCGATTGCGCGCGCGTGCAGCCGACGCGCGCGCTTCAGCCTTCGGGTCAGCATTGTCTTCGACCTCGGTTGTTGAAGCGATGGCGGCCTTGGGTTTGTCCGCGGCGGCTGGTGCCGCCGCATTCGGTCCGCGCCGACGTGAGAGCCAGTCGCTCACCCAATCTGGCGGAGCGCTGGTCGCAAATGGCGCTTTCTGCTCTGCGCGCATCCACATTAGCGCCAGCGAGTGCTTGCAGGGAAATTTACGGCTGGGGCATGTGCATTTGTAGCCCGCATCGAGCTCGGTCACTGAAATCCGGTAGGGTGTCGCGCCCGATCCGTGGCACTCGCCCCAAATGAGTCCCGCGCCGTCCTCCGCCAAAGTTGGCCAGAGCGCTGGCTTGAGAAGCTTGCGCGCGGCGTCAAGCGAGCCTTGGTCGGGAGCCAGCGCTTCAATCTTCGACAGACTCAAGCTCACCCCTAACCTCCCATGCGCATGCATGTTTTTGCTAATGGACAATATCTTGCATGATCGTCCGGCAAGCGCAACAACCCAAGGGTGACCAAAGACAGCTTTGAACCGCGATGGGTTGTCGTCCCGCCGCGGATCGTGCGCTTACGCCCGGCTCTTCGTTTTCCGCCAGGGCGCATCCTTCTGCCAGTCGTCCGCCATGATGCAGCCATAGGGGATGACCTCGTCGATCACCTCGGCCAAATAAGCGCCCAAATGCCCGAAATCGTTCCAGACGTGTTCGGCGGAAAATATAAGGAAATCAATTGGCTGGGGAACCTGGATTCTCACTGACTTCTCAAAGGCTTAGCTGAGGCCCTGAATTCTCTGTGTCTCTCCGGCCGCAAACGACCTTGGATGCCGCCTTTGTGCCCTGGCTTTGGACATCAGTCAACAGGGCGGGCGAGGGGCAATTATTTCCGGGTTAATGAGCTAATTTTTGCGCGCGAAAATGCGGGATATCGCGCAGTACAATGAAGTTGTACGAGTGGAGGCGCTGCGCCCGATCGCATGAGACCAATCCGGGTTATGGTCTTATCAGTCCAAATTTTGGACCGACAAAAGGGATTGTCTCACCGCTAAATCTTCAGACAGGCCAAGCTCAGCGGAGAAGGTTCTGCTGCCTCAAGACTTCTCGGGGTGCAGGAGATCGCCAGATTGTCTGGAAAGATTCCACCACATTGGAAGCCGTGACCGAGACGCCGGGCAGGGCAACCCAGGCAGGGGTCAGACGATTGAGGAGGGCGGTGACGGTCGTCGAGGCGGCGGTCTGCCCCTGCCGGAATGGCTGCTGTGCCGCGATCGTCACGATTGGGCCACCGCCGGACAGGCTAATGGCGGCTTCCTTGCCGAGATCGACGGTGCCGATCGGGACGGACAGTCCGGCAGAGGCGAGGGCGGCGGCTGCCGCGATCGCAGGCGTATCCCAGACCACGAAGAGGCCCTTGAGGTCTGGTTGCTTTTTCGCCATTGCCGCAGCCGTGGCGCCTGCCTCCGCAAGGGAAGGAAAACGGGCGACATGCAGGCGGTGGCGCGGCCGGTTGATCCGCATCCATTTGACGAAGGCGATCTCGCGCTCGTTGGTTGCGAAGAAATCGGAGTCGTAGCCGAGCACGCCGACTTCCCCATCTTCGCCGAGATGCGGCGCCAGACCCTCGGCCGCCATCTTGCCGAGGCCAAAATTGTCGGCGGAGATCAGCGCGACGTAATCCTTGCCGGGCAGCAAGCCGGTCGGCACATTGTCGAGCAGCACCAGCTTGATCCCGGCGGCGGAAACGCGGGCATGGGCGGCAGCAACTTTCGCATTGGCGACGGGCAGCGAAATGATGGCGTCCGGTGCCTCGCGGATCAGCCGGTCCAGCGCCTCGATCTGTACCTCCGGCGTGAAACCGCAATCGACGACATCGATGACCGCCACACCGCAATCGCCCAGCGTTCCGACGATGCCGGCCAGTTGCTGCTTGGCCCAGTCGCTCGCCAGCGTATGCAGCACGATCGCCACGCGCAGGCCCGCAGCCCGCGCGCGTGCCTTGTCCTCCGGCAGCAGCAGCACCCGTTCCGGGGCCGATGCCCGTTCCCCATGGGGACCCAGTCCTTCAATCACCATCGACGCACCTCAAGCTTTCGGAGGCGGCATGACCGCTGCAACGGCAGCGGTCTGCGTCTCCAGGCGGCCGCGAAGGGCCTCGAATTGTGGATGCGCCTGCGGCCGCCCGGCCATGATCCAGTCGCGCAGGACCGCAGGAGAAAACAGGCTTTCCGTCGCCACGATGGCCGCGCCGACAAGTCCGGACGAACTTCCCATCTGCGAGCGGATGATCTGCAGGTCGCGGCTGACGAGCGGATGAGAGGCGCCATAGATGGCCTCGCGGGCCGCCGCGAGAAGAATGTCGTTGCTCTGGGCGATCGATCCGGACAGCACGATCAGTTCCGGGTTCAGCATGTTGGCGAGTGTTGCCACCACCTGGCCGATCATGCGACCGCTTTGGGAGAGGATGTCGATCGCGCCGGCATCGCCCATATGGGCTGCCTGCGCCACCTCGACGGCGGTGATCTCTCCGCCGCGCCGCAGATGCTCGGCGAGGATCGGGCTCAATCCCCTTTCCGCCTGCTGGCGGCCTTCGCGGATGATCGCCTCGGAGCCCGCCATGGTTTCCAGCGTGCCGTGCCGCTCGCCGGCACTAACGGGTACGGAGCCGATCAGGCCAACCGCCCCCTGTGCCCCGCGAAACAGGTGGCCGTCGCTGACGAGACCCGCGCCGATCCGCTTGCCCACCTTGACAAACAGCATGGCGCGATGGCCGACGCCGGCGCCGGAATGAAATTCACCCATGGTCATGGTTTCGACACTGGAGCGCAGCCAGACAGGAACGTCGAAGGACTCGACCAGTTTCTCGACCAGGGGGAAGCTTTCCCAGCCGGGCAGGACCGGCGGCGTGGCGTTTTGAAAAAAGCTCTCGCCACTGTCGGTCACCACGCCCGGCACCGAAATGGAGATGCCCCAGAGCTCGCCGGCATCCGGCTGCATCTCGACAATCCAGCGAAACAGCGTGATGAGCCGGTCGAGCAGTGCAGAGACAGGCTGGGTCAGATCCGCCGCCTCGTGATGCTCCATCTTCAGCTTGCCACCGAGATCGGCAAGGCCGACGCCAAGCGCCGTCTGATCGAGGGTCGCGACGAGAAGGCTGCCGCGATGGGCAGAAAACTGCACCAGCCGCGGCGCCCGTCCGCCTGTGGCCGTCCCCAGTTCGCTTTCATCGACCAGCCCGAGCTCGGTCAGCGTGCCAAGACGATCCGCCACCACGGCGCGGCCGAGTTCGCTCTCGCGCTCCAGCTCCTGCCGGGTCGTGGCCTTTTCCGTGCGCACCAGGTTGAGAATTTCCACCAGGCTGGGCGCAGCCGTCTCCGCCGTGCGCGGACGGCCCTTTCGGCGGGGCTGTAGATCGGCATCCATATTCGCCGTGGCAGGCATGTCTGTTCCTTTCGCCCGAACAAAGCGGATAAACCTTGATAAATCCTCATCTTGAGACGCGCAACTACAAACTTTTGCATTAAATCAACATAAGTTAGGTAGTAAATGCATTTTAAATGTTGACATACGTTTTATACGGACGCATTAAAGTCGGCATCTGGTGGAAATATCTTGAGGAGGAGAGGACCATGGATGGCTGCAAACTGGCCTATCATGCCAATTGCTGGGGGGAGTTGGGTGGAAGCGCCGTCGGCGTCACCTCGATCACGCAGCTTTCCTACCGAACCTTCGGCGACATGCGCCGCGCCTTCGCCGATATCGCAGCGGCGGGCTATGAGGGCGTGGAGCTGTTCGACGGCAACCTGCTCGACTTCTCTGCGGGCGACATGCGTGCCCTGCTTTCCGACCATGGCCTGAGCCTGGTCGCGGCCTATGCCGGTGGAAACTTCATCTTCGACGACATCCTGCCCGAGGAGCTGGCACGGGTGACCCGTGCGGCGGATCGGGCCGCCGAACTCGGCGCTCCGCATCTGGTCGTCGGTGGCGGCGCAAAGCGTTTCGATGGAACGCGGGAGGCAGATTTTCACAAGCTTGCCGCAGCGCTGGATCGGGTGGGGGAGATTGCCAGCGCACGCGGCCTGCGCGCCCATTACCATCCCCATCTCTCCACGATCGTGGAAGGACCGGAGGAGGTTGCCAAGATCTTCAGCCTCACGGGTATCGATTTCTGCCCGGACACGGCGCATCTCGCCGCAGCCGGCGGCGATCCCGCAACGCTTATCCGGGATCACGCTTCGCGCATTTCTTATGTCCATCTCAAGGGCCTGCAGCGCGAACCCTTCGCCTTCACGCCCCTCGATCGTGGTGACGTGCCGACGGACGGCATCATCGCCGCATTGCGCGATATCGGCTTTGCCGGCTGGATCTGCGCGGAACTTGATGCCTGGCCCGACCCGCTGGAGGGCGCTCGTGCCAGCATGACCTATCTGAAATCGGCCAGTCCCGAGAAGGATTGAAGGCCACCGGGGCAGGGCCCCATCCACGGGAGGAAATCATGATTACCAGACGCATTCTGTTGTGCTCCGCGGCCATCGCGGCAGCCCTGTCCATCGCCGCCCCTACATGGGCCGCCGATCCCGATGCTGCGCTCGCCAAGCTGCAGGATTCGGTTCTGTCGAAGGGTCCGTCGGGCGAAGACCCGTCGCCGGCCTCCGGCGTCAAGCTGAGCGATGAGGAACTCGCCAAGGTCAAGGGCATGAGTGCCACGGCCGCCATAGTCATGCATTATGGCGGCAACGACTGGTCGCGTGCCCAGATCAACGGTCTGCAGACGCAGTTTGCGGCCATGGGCATCAAGGTCATCGCGGTCACCGATGCCGGCTTCAAGCCGGAAAAGCAGGTGGCCGACCTCGAGACCATCATGGCGCAGAAGCCGAGCATCATCGTGTCCATTCCGACCGACCCGACTGCAACCGCAGCAGCCTACAAGGCCGCCGCCGATGCCGGCACCAAGCTGGTGTTCATGGACAATGTTCCGGCTGGCTTCAAGGCAGGCAAGGACTATGTCTCGGTCGTCTCCGCCGACAATTATGGAAATGGCGTTGCCTCGGCGCATCTGATGGCCAAGGCACTGGGTGGCAAGGGCGAAATCGGCCTCGTCTTCCACGCTGCCGACTTTTTCGTGACCAAGCAGCGCTATGACGCCTTCAAGAAGACCATCACGTCGGACTATCCAGACATCAAGATCGTTGCCGAGCAGGGCATCGGCGGCCCGGATTTCTCCGGTGATGCCGAAAAGGCCGCCGGTGCCATTCTGACGTCCAACCCGAACGTCAAGGGCATCTGGGCGGTCTGGGATGTGCCCGCGGAAGGCGTCATCGCCGCCGCGCGCAATGCCGGACGGGACGACCTCATCATCACCACGATCGACCTCGGAGAAAACGTGGCGATCTCGATGGCGCAAAACGGTTTCGTCAAGGGCCTTGGCGCCCAGCGTCCCTATGATGCGGGTGTTGTCGAAGCCAAGCTCGCCGGTTATGCGCTTCTCGGCAAAGAGGCTCCTGCCTTCGTCGCCCTGCCGGCTTTGCCGGTGACGCGTGAAAACCTGCTGGACTCCTGGAAGACGGTCTATTCGACCGAAGCGACCGACAACGTCAAGTCCAGCCTCGGCAACTGACAGCAGCCGGGACGCGTCGCGGCTCATCGCGCCGCGTCCCCGCAGGCCGGTTGAAGGTGATCACGGATCCCGCCGGCAACAAGAAGCAGCATATGGCTGCGACAATCAGGAGAAACCGCAATGACGAAAGTGATGAACGTCGCCATGATTGGTGGCGGCTTCATGGGCAAGGCGCATGCCATGGCCTATGCTGCCATGCCCATGTTCTTCTGGCCGGCCCCGGCCATTCCCCACCGCAAGGTCGTGGTGGATGTGACCGATGGCATGGCCGACGAAGCCCGCCAGCGGTTCGGCTTTGAAGAAGCCTCCTCCGACTGGCGCGCCACCGTCAACCGGCCGGATATCGATGTGGTCGATATCTGCACCCCGAACAATGTCCATGCCGAAATCGCCATCGAGGCGGCACGGGCCGGCAAGCATATCATCTGCGAAAAGCCGCTGGCCCGCACCGTCGAGGAAGCCCGCGCCATGGCTGAAGCCGTCGACAAGGCCGGCGTCATTAACATGGTGGCCTTCAATTACCGCCGCACGCCGGCGGTTGCGCTGGCCAAGAAATACATCGAGGAAGGCCGCATCGGCCGTATCCTCAATTTCCGCGGCACCTATCTGCAGGATTGGTCCGCCGATCCGGACTCGCCGCTCTCCTGGCGCTTCCAGAAGAAGATCGCCGGTTCCGGCGCCGTTGGCGACATCGGCACCCATGTGGTCGATCTCGCGCATTACCTCGTCGGCCCCATTGCCGAAGTCATCGCCCTCACCACCACCTACAACAAGACCCGCCCGCTGCAGCAGGGCGGCGTCGACAAGCTGGGTGCGGCGGAAAAGGCGGCTGACGCGGAGCGGGGCGATGTGGATGTGGATGACGAAGTCGTCTCGATGCTGAAATTCGCCAATGGAGCGATCGGCAGCCTGGAGGCCACCCGCAATGCCTATGGCCGCAACAATTTCATCACGCTCGAGATCCATGGCACCAAGGGCTCGATCCACTTCAACTACGAGCGCCGCGACGAACTTCAGGTGATGTTTGCCGATGACCCGGCAGACGCCCGTGGCTTCCGCACGGTCTATACCGGACCGGCCCATCCCTATGGCGGCGGTCTCTGGCCAATCCCCGGCCTCGGCATCGGTTATTCGGAAACCAAGATCGTCGAGTGCTATGACTTCTTCCAGGCGATCGCGAAGGGCAAGCAGGCTAGCCCGAATTTCGATGACGGCCTGTTGACCGAACTGGTGGCGGACGCCTTCATTCGCTCGGGTGAGAGCGGCATATGGGAGAGAGTGGGATGAGTGCCAGCGTCGCAGCCGTCCGGATGACCGGCATTTCGAAATCCTTCGGGGGCGTCCGCGCCCTTGAAGGGGTCGATCTGGAAATAATGCCGGGTGAAGTTCACGCGCTTCTGGGCGGAAACGGCGCTGGCAAATCCACAATCCTCAAGATCCTGAACGGCGTTCACAAGCCGGACCAGGGAACGATCGAGGTCGGCGGGCAGGCGCTGACGGCCCATACGCCGGAAGAATCGCGCAGCGCCGGCATTGCCATGAATTATCAGGAAATGAGCCTGATCCCGACGCTGACCGTGGCGCAGAACGTCTTCCTGACCCGCGAGGGCCGTACGGGTGTGGGACTGATTGACGACGCCGACGCCGAACGCCGCGCCGCCGAACTGTTCGCCCGGCTCGAAGTCTCCGTCGATCCCCGCGCCATCGTCGGCGATCTCGGCGCGGGCCAGAAGCAGTTGACGGAAATCGCCAAAGCCATCTCGCAGGATGCGAAGGTGCTGGTCCTCGACGAACCCTCCACCGCACTCGCGGTGTCGGATGTCGAGCGGCTCTTCGTCTTTCTCCGCAAGCTCAAATCCAGGGGCGTGGCAATTATCTATGTCAGCCACCGCATGGATGAAATCGCCCGCATCGCGGACCGCGCCACCATCCTGCGCGATGGCCGGCACGTCATCACCGCACCGCTCAGCGACCTGCCGATCGACACGATGATCGAGCACATCGTCGGCAAACGCTCGAAAGGCCTGTCGGATGTCGTCCGCGGCTCGACGGTGCGGGGCGAGGTGCTCCTCGACGTGTCGAACCTCAGTGGTGTCCACAAGCCCGAAAACGTGTCCTTCTCGCTGCATGCCGGCGAAGTGCTGGGCCTCGCCGGCTTGCTCGGTTCCGGCCGCTCCTCGCTGGCCCGGTTGATTGCCGGGATTGATCCCGCAGCCAAGGGGTCGATGCGCATGAAGGGCAGGGCGGTCACCATTCGCAACCCCGGTGATGCCATCGCCTGTGGCGTGGCGCTGGTGCCAGAAGCCCGCGCCACGCAGGGCATCATCCCGGCCCATTCGGTGGCCTCCAACATGGTGCTGTCCGTCATCGGTCGCCTGTCAAAGGCGGGCTTCGTTGACCAGAAGGCCGCAGCCGATCTGACCGACACGCAGATCAGCCGCCTCTCGATCAAGACCGCCAGCCGCGACCATGCCGTTTCCACCCTGTCGGGCGGCAACCAGCAGAAGGTAGTCATCGGCAAGTGGCTCGCCACCAACCCCGACATTCTTATCCTCGATGAACCGACCGCCGGGATCGATATCGGCTCGAAGTCAGAAATCATCCGCCTCGTGCGGGAGCTTGCCGCATCCGGCAAGGCGATCATCATGATTTCGTCCGAACTGTCGGAATTGCTCACCGCCTGCGACCGCATACTGGTGATGGCGGATGGCCGGGTGCACGCGGATGTGCCGCGCGAAGCCCTCGATGACCCCACAGTGCCGGAAGACGACCTGGCGCATCGCCTGCAGGCAGCGGAGCAAAAACTCCAGACCGAGATACAGCGGGCGCTCGCAGCCCAGGAGACAATCAATGCTTAAGCGTTTCGCGGCCGACTGGCGCCAGAACATCATCTATATCGGCTTCATCGTCATCTTCGTCGTCTTTGCGGTGGCGTTGAACGACAAGGGCTTCCTCACACCCAACAATCTGCTGAACATCGTCCGACAGACGGCGATGATCGCGGTCATGGCCATCGCCATCACCTTCGTGCTGTCAGCCGGCGAGATCGACCTCTCGGTCGGCGCGGTGGCTGGTCTCACGACCGTCACGGTTGCCATGGCCATTGCCGTCGGTGGCCCTTTTGCAGGCGTGCTGGCCGGGATTGCCACGGGTATCGCGGTGGGTGCCTTCAATGGCTGGCTGACCACGCGGATCGGCATCCCCTCCTTCCTCACCACGCTGGCGATGATGGGAATCGCCAAGGGCGTTGCCATGTGGATTTCGGCAACCGCCGCCGTTCCGATCCTGTCGCCCGGCTATTCCTGGCTCTTCGGCGGCGGCAATCTCGGCCGCGTGCCCGTGCTGCTGATCTGGATGGTGGTGCTTGGCGTGATCGGCCATATCGTGCTGCGCCGCACCGGCTTCGGCCGCCGGGTGCTGGCGACAGGCGGTGGTGAGACGGCAGCGCGCTATTCCGGCATCGACACGCGCAACATCAAGTTCAAGGTTCTGGTCATGTCCTCTTCTGCCGCCGCGCTGGCCGGCATGCTTTATGCGGGACGTCTGCAGTCGGGCCGCTTCCAGCTTGGCGAAGGGGATGAGCTCTCGGTCATCGCGGCAGCCGTCCTCGGCGGCACCAGCCTCTTCGGCGGCAAGGGCACCGTGGTCGGCACCATCGTCGGCGCGCTGATGATCGGCCTGATCAACAATGGCCTCATCCTGATGGGCCTCGAATTCAGCCAGCAGCTCATCGCCCGTGGCGGGATCATCATCCTTGCCGTCGCCCTTAGCCAGAAAAGGACCGCATCATGACCGTCACCATCATTGGCACCGTCACGGCTCGACCCGAATGCCGCGCCGAACTGGAGGCCATTCTCACCCAGCAGGTTGCCCCGACACGGGCGGAAGCCGGCTGCATCAACTACGATTTCCATGTCGATGCGGGCGATGACTGTGTTTTCGTCTTTTACGAGAACTGGAGAAGCCAGGACGATCTGGACCAGCATATGAAGACGCCGCATCTCCAGCCGCTTCTGTCTGAGATCGACAGACTGCTGGCCCGACCGGTCGAGATCCGACACCTGCGGATGATCGGCAGCCCGGCCAACTAAGCGAGCTTCGCGGCGCTGCGCTTCTTGCTGAGGCCAGGCAGCCAAATGCCATGACAGTGGACCTCGTCAATCAACAGCGTGTGTGAAAGTAATTACCGTTCCCGATCTCATATTATGACGATCGCTTCGGCGAAACGTGCAGCAGTTTTGCGGCCAAATCTGAAGTGGGGTTTGCGCCAGATTGTCGTTTACTGCCATGTCGGTCGAAGTCAAATCTACTGTCACTTGTCGGCCCAAAACTCGCCTTGCTGCGGGTCCCCAGCCAATCTCTCTAGCGTCATTTTAGCAGGTGGGCGGCCTCAAAGATTGCGGCCGGGGTCGCCCAAGTTCCTGAGAAGACGTCGCTTTTTGGTGAGGGAGACAATCGCTGATTTGCAGGTCTGAAATAGCTCGCCTGGGAGACCTGGATTCTCACTGAGTTCTCAGGGGCTTAGCTGAGACCCTGAATTCGATGTGTTTCTCCGACCGCGAGCGACCTTGGATACCGCCTTTGTGTCCTGGCTTTGGGCATCAGTCAACGGGGTGGGCTGACGGAAATTATTTCCGCTGTTAAACCTCACGTTTACGACGAGGCGGCCATAGGCGTCCGGCCGCTTCTCGCGCCCAGTCTAGCCATTCAGACTGGACCTTTATGTCTGATCCTAGACTTCTATGGTGCAATATTATGAGTGAATGGGAGGACGCACTATGGAGCAGATGCTAGATGTGAGGGTCACGGCGACAACGCGTTATCTGGCAATACTGACTAGAGAGGTGACGGCACCTGTTCTTGATGCCTATCCATCACGTTCACACCCGGCCGACTAAGCTCCGGTAGCACCCATGCGTCTCGCTCAACTGTGCTAAACAGTAGCAAAATCGACACAGGCATGGTCGGCACTGTTTGCTGTAAAACAGCCAATTCAGCAAGTCGTGTCAGCGCAGTGTGATCAGAATGACCTCTCTAATAGCCAAATTTAAGCAGCCGGAACTTCCGCTTTTTATTGGTCATGTATTTTTCATTTTTTTCATCAGGGCATCGTTGAGATCGCTGCAGACTTCGTGATAATAACTTGCCACGAACGGCTAAGTGGAAGCTGCGTATTCTGAAAGTGAGATGGGACGCTCACTAATGGCATCTGGGGAAGATTGTAAACTTCACGCATAATAAGTGAAGAAACAGATTCCTCGAATAGTTAAGTGTTTCAATTTTAGTGAAAGCGAATATATCTGCTTCATCTCGACGTATTCGGTCGATCCGGAACGAGATTTTGGCGGTATGGTCCGAGAGTAATTCTATCAATATTATAAGAATTACACATCAATGGATACCCAAGCATAATTCTCTCTGTGGAGCTCAAAATGACAGTCCATAAATTTACTGACTATATGAATGGCGCGGTTATTTTTACTCAAGGAGACGTCATCGAATTCGACTTGGGGGGGTCGGCAAGTGATTTTCGTTTTCATGAAGAAGATGGAAATGTCTTAATCAGCAGCGGTTGGGGGTCCTTGACATTGCTGGGAGCAACCGTTGTCGATTTCAACTCAGCCAATTTTTCCTTCAGCGACGGAAGCCTTGCGCTATTTGAAGGTGATGGTTCACCCTTATCAGGCGGCACCGGCAGCGACTATCTTGATCTGCGGCAGCACGCAGAACTTGCAGCTTCAGCAGGTGATGGCGATGATGTCATTTACGTGGGAAATGCCCTTTCCTCGGGCGACATGATCGTTGGCGGCAACGGTGTGGATGAACTCATCGTCGATGGCGTATACGGCGAGCAGCTTAATCTTGCCTCTTCAACCATTGTCGGTATCGAAAAGATAGTCGTTGAACGCGATAGTTCGGTCTCTCTTTTGCTCGCAAATGAATCCGTCACGAGCGCTTTGGGAGGGTTGCTCACGGTAGATGGATCAGCCCTGTCAGAACAAGATTCGCTTGAGATTGATGGCAGTAACGTGACGGGAGGCTCGCTCAGTCTAATCGGAGGCTCCGGCCAGGACATCTTAACGGGCGGTGATAACGCGGATGCACTGTCGGGCGGCGATGGTGCCGATATCCTCAACGGCGGTGACGGCAATGATCTCCTGACTGGCGGCCTTGGAGGCGACATTCTCACCGGAGGCGCTGGCGACGACCGTTTTGTCATCGGCTTCGGGTTCCCTCGCGGGGAAAGCTCTGCGGCGGAGGAAAGTCTCTTTGACCACATTACCGATTTTCAGGGCGCCGGTTCCGCTGGAGGCGATCTGATTGACCTTCCTTCCTTCTGGGGCGGGTTGCCGCTTGTATTTGCGGGTAAATGGGATTTCGAATGGTCGAACACTGGCGATAGTGGCGTCCAAATGAACCCAGATTGGGTCGGAGATGGAATGATCGACGTCATCTGGCGTCAACTTGGCTCGGATGTGCAGGTGTGGCTCGACGCCAATGACGATGGTCAATTCAGCGAAGGTGACATGTTCGTCGTGTTGGAGAACATATCTGCCCTCAGTAGAGAAGATTTCGTCGATAATTTTGTCGCCTGGCGTGGAACGGTCGGGGACGACTCGCCTCAGTTTGACGGTCGCGATGATATCGCTTACGGCCTTGACGGCAACGACACCCTGTCAGGCGGCGATGGCAATGACAGCCTTTATGGCGGCACGGGCAACGACACGCTGGATGGCGAGGCCGGCGACGACATGATAGTTGGCGGCGACGGCATGGTTGAGGTCGAACTGATAATCTACGGCCTTGACGGCAACGACACCCTGTCAGGCGGCGATGGCAATGACAGCCTTTATGGCGGCACGGGCAACGACACGCTGGATGGCGAGGCCGGCGACGACATGATAGTTGGCGGCGACGGCAACGACGTCCTCAACGGCGGCGATGGCCAGGACTTCATCGTCGGCGAACGCGGCAATGACACCCTCAACGGCGGTAACGACGCAGACGAGCTCTATGCTTCCTACTGGGACACGGACGACGTCGATTCCATCAACACCCTCAATGGTGAGGCCGGCGACGATCGACTCCACGGGAGCGAAGGCAAGGATACGCTCAATGGTGGTGCCGACAACGACACCCTCTATGGCGGCAACAACGACGACACCCTTAACGGCAATGATGGTGCCGACCAGCTTTATGGCGACAGCGGCAATGACGTGCTGAATGGTGGCGCTGGCCGACCGAATGTATGGTGGTGACGGCGATGACACCTATAACACCCTCAATGGTGAGGCCGGCGACGATCGACTCCACGGTAGCGAAGGCAAGGATACGCTCAATGGTGGTGCCGACAACGACACCCTCTATGGCGGCAACAACGACGACACCCTTAACGGCAATGATGGTGCCGACCAGCTTTATGGCGACAGCGGCAATGACGTGCTGAATGGTGGCGCTGGCGACGATATCATCCAAGGCGGCATAGGCCAGGATACGATGACGGGCGGTAGTGGGGCCGACCGCTTCCATGTATATGATCAAGACACATCTTTTGCAGTTCCGGACACCATTACCGACTTCAGTTCCAGCGAAGGCGACAAGATCTCACTTGGTTACAGCTCCCAGCCGCTGGTCTTCCGCGGCGAACTGCCACAAGGTTTCTCCTTTGCGACCGGCTCGGAGCTTACCGGCAGCGAGGACATTGGCCATGGCTTCCGCCAGGTTTGGTGGACCCGCACCGCAACCGGCATTGCGCTGATCATCGACAGCAATGATGACTTTGAGCTGTCAGGTGCCGACTCCGTTGTCTATCTCGACGGCCTCACCGACTTGCAGGCCTCCGACTTCGTCGACGGCACCTTCAAGGTCCTGACCGGCACCACCGGTGACGACACCAATGCCGAACTTTCCGGACCGGTCACTTCCGAAGACGATACCATCTACGGCCTTGACGGCAACGACACCCTGTCAGGCGGCGATGGCAATGACAGCCTTTATGGCGGCACGGGCAACGACACGCTGGATGGCGAGGCCGGCGACNNTAACGACGCAGACGAGCTCTATGCTTCCTACTGGGACACGGACGACGTCGATTCCATCAACACCCTCAATGGTGAGGCCGGCGACGATCGACTCCACGGKAGCGAAGGCAAGGATACGCTCAATGGTGGTGCCGACAACGACACCCTCTATGGCGGCAACAACGACGACACCCTTAACGGCAATGATGGTGCCGACCAGCTTTATGGCGACAGCGGCAATGACGTGCTCGACGGCGGGTCGCAGGCCGACCGAATGTATGGTGGTGACGGCGATGACACCTATCGTGTCGATGTCGCCGGAGACATTGTTACGGAATATGAGGATCAGGGAACTGACACGGTCAGAACGAATCTGACCTATAGCTTGGGCGAAAATGTCGAAAATCTTATCCTTGGCGGCTCCTCTGCGGTCAACGGAACCGGCAACGCTTTGAACAACATAATCACCGGCAACGGCGCGGCGAACAAGCTGATTGGTGGTGCGGGCAACGACGAAATGAATGCGGAGAATGGCGCGGACGAACTGACGGGCGGCGCTGGCAACGACAAGTTCATCGGTGGTGCTGGCACCGATATAGCTGTCTATGCAGGAGACAAAGCTTCCTACGTTGTTTCGCTGATGAACAACGGTGCGTATCAGGTGGTCGATCAACGGTCCGGGAACGTCAATGAGGGCATAGATATCGTTTCCGGTGTCGAGCTTCTTCGCTTCGCAGACGGGACGGTCGCGATTGATGACGTCGTACAGGATTTGGCGCCCGTTTTAGTAGCACTGTCGAACAATAAAATTGCCGAAAATGCGCCGGCGAACACCACCGTCGGCACGTTCTCGGCTACCGATCCGGAAGGCAAGGCTCTGACGTACAGCTTGACGGATACGGCTGGTGGCATCTTCAAGCTCTCCGGCAACAAGCTGGTCACGACGAAGGCTCTGGACTACGAGGTGCTGAAATCCGATCAATTTCTGAAAATGCGCCGGCGAACACCACCGTCGGCACGTTCTCGGCGACCGATCCGGAAGGCAAGGCTCTGACGTACAGCTTGACGGATACGGCTGGTGGCATCTTCAAGCTCTCCGGCAACAAGCTGGTCACGACGAAGGCTCTGGACTACGAGGTGCTGAAATCCGATACGGTCACCATCGCAGTTTCCGACGGGACCAACACGACAACCAAGACGTTCACGATCGACGTGACGGACGTGAACGAGGCGCCTGTATCTATAGCCCTTTCGAACGCCACAATTTCTGAAAATGCGCCGGCGAACACCACCGTCGGCACGTTCTCGGCGACCGATCCGGAAGGCAAGGCTCTGACGTACAGCTTGACGGATACGGCTGGTGGCATCTTCAAGCTCTCCGGCAACAAGCTGGTCACGACGAAGGCTCTGGACTACGAGGTGCTGAAATCCGATACGGTCACCATCGCRGTTTCCGACGGGACCAACACGACAACCAAGACGTTCACGATCGACGTGACGGACGTGAACGAGGCGCCTTTGTCAATTGCTTTGGATGGCAGCGAGGTCGCCGAGAACGCGAAAGTCGGTACAGTTGTCGGTGTGCTTTCGGCAATCGACCCCGAAGGCAAGGCACTGAACTACAAGCTTTTGGATACAGCCGATGGTCTGTTCAAAATGTCCGGCAACAAGGTGGTCGTCGCAAAGGCTGCGGACTATGAGTCTGTTCAGACGGACACAATCAAGATCGAAATTAAAGATGATGGCGGCAATGTCACCACTAAGACGTTTGCTATCGATATACTCGACCAGATGGAAACCATCACCGGCACCAACAAATCGGAAACCATTACCGGCAAGCTAGGCGCTGACAAGATCCTAGGCCTGGATGGAAGCGACATCTTAAATGGCGGAGACGGCAACGACTATCTGTCCGGCGGAAATGGCGCCGACAAACTCTACGGCGGCAAAGGAGCGGACGATCTTTATGGCGGCCTAGGTGCGGATAGATTTATCTTCAAAGCACCGGGTGACACACTGACTAGCGTCGGCGGTTGCGATACGATCTTCGACTTCTCCATCAAGGAGGGTGATCTTATAGATCTGTCGGCGGTCGATGCTTCATCGAAAACGTTTGGTGATCAGGTTTTCAGCTTCGTTGGCAGTGGTGCTTTCACCGGCAAGGCAGGCGAGCTTCGCTTCGAGCTGAAATCTTCGGATACCTATATCTACGCTGATACCAATGGAGACAAGAGAGCGGACTTTGCCATCCATCTAGACGACGCAGTTGCTCTGACAAGCGACTACTTCCTCCTCTGAAGGTAACGCTTACAGTCCGCTGTCGGCCCCCTCCGCATCAGCCTCTCAGGACTGCCGCCCGGCTCATCAGCTCGGCGGCGGATTCTTTTGTGCGCCGCCCCCACCCTCGGCTTCAATTTCTTTCAGAAACGCTTCAAGCGAGAACACGTCCTTTTTCGTTGATATCTCCTTCCACGAGGAATGGCAGCCAAGGTTTTCCAGGTGGCTTCGGACGTGAGGAGATAAGCGTGGATCTTTCGAGATTTGCTGTCGAACCTCGTTGAAGTAGCGCGTTCGGTCGCAGTGCAGCTTGAAGTGCATATCCATGATCGTCGCGTTCAAGTCAGGATCCGGATGCGCCTTCGGCCACGATATCGGTGGGATTATGATTGTTGCGCTCTGACCGCGGTCATATTTAGAACGCCTGCTTTTCAAGAGCGCTTCGAATTCGGCATGATACTCTTCGAAATGCTTACGAAGATTTGGATTCGCAGATAGCTGGTCTTCAAGCGCTACCGCCTTCTTGGCAATTTCCAATCCTGAGTCGATCACCTTCTTCTCGGTATCGAAGGTCTGTCTTGATGGCCCCAAGGCCTCCTGAATGGCTTTTTCCCTGGTAACGTGAGCATCGACATCGTCCATGAACTTTCCGAACGCGCTCATCGAGTTGGTAAAGGTCTTGGCGACCGATATCGGCGCTTCCTTCACGGCCACCTTCTGTGCTGGCCTGCCATTGGCGATGGCCGCCCTTACTCTGCTCACGGCGTCGGTTGGTCTCTGAAAGACGACCTTGGCCGGAATGCGCAGGACGGCAAAGCCCTTGGCTCTGAAGAACTCGTCCCTGATTCCATCACGCTCAATGGCCTCTGGAGAAGAATGCCACTCTGCGCCATCGACCTCGACGACAAGCCATTTGTTCACGAGGAAATCGAGCCGGTAAGGCTTGTATTCGGTCTGTATGTCTAGCTCGATCCCCGCGCCGACAAGAATGCCTTTCTCGGGTTTCAGGTCGTAGCCCTTGATCATCGCTTCGAGGAAAGCTGTCTCTGCAGGCGATTCACAGGCCGCCAAGAAATATTCGCGCCATTCGGGATCATCGGCGGTCACTGTCGACTGCCGGGTTCGGTACATGCTTTCGGGCGTTTCAGGCTCGGGATCCGGGAAAGCCTGGAAAGTGGTGTAGGCGAAAAACGCGGCGGCGATCCAGACTAGCGGAAATGCAAATCCCGCGAAGACCAGCACGGCAGTAATCGCGCCCCGAATGATGATCGCTTGTTTATGCGCGTCGTCCACGTCGCCTCCCAAAACTCCCCAAAGAGTTCTACCGCTACTTGTGACGGATGGCGAGATCCGTTCGTGGTCCTCTCTGACGGTCACTATTTGTTACGGCGGCACCTGCCTCGCCGAATTCGCACGCTGATTGATGCTCTGAAGAACTATGCACCCGAGAAGCGATTGAGCTTAGGGGGGCCTCGCCAGCAACGATTAGTGCACGAGCTGATAAGCACCCTCCCGCCTGCCTAGCTTGTTTTCGCATGTTTACGAGGGCAGCTTTGGGCCTATTTCAGACGTCAGCGGTTTGAACTTAGAAGTCAGCTTTCCGTGTTGTGTGTCCTAGCAGCCTACGGTCGGCTGCCGCCCCGTTGCGGTCATTGATCGCGGGTCCCCAGCCAATTTCCTATCCGCCTTCGAACGCGACGGATGGCCCAAGGAAGTGCGGCCGCGATCGCCCAACGTATTGAGAAGACGCCACTTTTCCCAAGGGGTGATGGTCCCCAATTTAGATCGAAAAATCGGTCCAAAATGACTTGCCTGGGCGCTTTGGATTCTCACATAATTTTAATGACTTAGTGTAAGAGCCCTGAAGTTCCCTCTGGTTTCCAATCGCGAGCGACCGCGGATGCCACCTTTGTGCCCTGGCTTTGGGCATCACTCAACTGGACGGTCTAACGGCAATAATTTCCGCTTTCAGGCCTTATGTTTGCGGCGAGGCGGCCAAAAGGCTCACGGCAATTTTGCGCCCTCATTTCGGTCGTTCGGCAAGCTCCTCTCCAATGTTGATAGCGAACATTGTCGGTCGGCCGATCGACAGAGTAAGGTAGTTGGATATCCCGCACATACGCAGCGAGCACTTATGTCGGTTACAAGGAAGAACCATTATATTCCCCAATGGCATCAGGAAAGGTTCTTTACTGCGGGCAGGAAGACGCACTGCCTGCTTGACCTGAAGCCACCTAGCTACATGGACCGGGACGGAACGGTGTCGAGCGGGCGCTGCCTGTTCAATTCACCCACGTCACGGGCGTTTGTCGAGCAGGACCTCTACTCGACATTCTTTGGAGTCGAGGTCGATGACGAGATCGAGAGAAAGCTTTTCGGTGACATCGACCGGCGGGGCGCCGACGCGATCCGTGCATTCTGCGGTGATGACCAGCGCGCCTGGCATGAACATTTCGAAGACCTTTTTGAATTTCTGGACATCCAGAAATTGCGGACGCCAAAGGGTCTCGCATGGCTACGCCAGCAGTATCCAGAGATTGGTCGGCTCGGCGAGATGTTGCCGAGCGTTGCCCAGAACCAATTGATGTCGGAGATGCAGAGTATCCGCATGCTCAACGTTACGGCTTGGACGACCGGGGTTCGGGAAATCGTCTCTGCAGAGCGGGTCGGTGTCAAGTTCATCCTCAGCGACCATCCGGTCACGGTCTACAACCATGCCATACCTCCGTCCGACGCGCGCAGCCGATACCCTCGAGATCCATCGACAGCTCTGAAGGGCTCGCAGACACTCTTCCCGCTGGGGCCGGATCACCTTCTGATCCTTACCAACCTTGAATACGCAAAGGACCCCGCGGTGCGGCCCGACGCGAAGAGGACGTTTGCGCGGACCTATCAGTCTACTATGGTATCGACGATCGAGTTCATCAAGACGCGGTACCTCACCGACGATCAGGTCGCCGAGGTGAACTTCGTGATCAAGGCCCGTGCAGACCGCTATGTCGCCGGGTCGCGCCGGGAGGACCTCTATCCCGAAAAAGTGGTGTCTAAGTCCTGGGCCGACCTTCGTGCAACGTTCCTGCCACCGGCGGATGAGCTCTACCGGTTCGGTGGCGAGATGTTTGCCAGTTTCGAAAACGGCGATTTCCACTATCAGGATGAGTTCGGCCGAACCGAAAAACCCAGGGGATGGCTGCTGAAAGTCGAGCCCAAGGCTCAGCCCCGGCCACGCGATTACTGTCCGTGTGGATCCGGGCAGCCGTTCGGAAATTGCTGCCGGGACAAGCCGGTACATCTGCGCATGTCGTGGACGCAGAAGAGTACCCGCGAGCGCAACGTGATGTTCATGGGCGCCCTGACCCGGCTCTTCGACCTGGAACGCAAGGACTGGGACACGGTCCGTCGCGAGATGACCGATGACAAGATCGCGCAGATGTATGGCCTGTACGAGGCCCTGTGGCCTCTCGAGACCGACCTGCTATCCCTCATGCCCAAGCCGGATGGCAAAATGCGTTCGGTCTATACAGGATCGCTCCATCCCAAATTGATCATGGAGTTCGCGCTGGGGGCGCCACTATACTTTGGTGAGGTCATCATCCAGAACCCATTCATGATCTCACGAACCCTACGGAAGGATAAGCGGCCGACGGAGCAACCCCGCCAATACCGTGGCGAAGCCCTCAAGACCCTGATGACTTTCATGCAGCTCATGCCGCTCGTTGAGGCCGGGCTGGTAACTCTGATCCCGGATCCGTGCGACTTCGATTTTCACCTCCGTGACCAGATGATGGCCATGGCTAGTACTCGCTCCCGGACTCTTGAATTCGGCCTGTCCGACGACGCGAGGCTTGAGGCGGTGATGCAAGAAGACATGCGCCGTATAATGCTCAACATGCCGAAGGAAACTCTTGTCAAGCGAATTCTGGAGACGCCCGGCGATAACGAGTCGATCGGGATAGATGCCCTCGTTGAGCACATTGAACAGATGAAGGTGGACGATATGCTGGCCATCCTGCAGAGCGACTCTCTCATGGACGGTGGCCAGTTCGAAGTGATGAAGATGGCCCCCAACTTCGAGATCGCGATGTACCTGGCGCAGGCGACCGGCGCGCAGATACTGACCGATAGTATCTTCCGCTGGAGAGAACTTCAGGCAGCGCTCGCCAGGCGGCATCTTGGAACCAAGCCTGCCCTGATCCAGTTGCAGCGCGAGATCGCATCGAGCCCAGTCGAATTTCCGGTAGGCCACCAGGCAATATTCCGAGTATTAGACGACCGGTCGTTTCGTGAGATGGAGTCGCTCTTTAGTGCCGCCTTCGCCTACACGGCTTCCCGTACCGCTGACAACCTGAAACCGAACTTCGAGGCGCAACTCGCCGCACGCTTCCGGCGGCAGCGGGATTCGATGAAATCCTTAATCGCCAGCACCAAGGCCCCCGCCGTCGCGGCGCGCCTTACGACCGCGTTTCGCCTGGGAGGCTTTCAAGACAATACCATCAATCGGCTGTTGCTGATGTCGAGTTCCGAGCACCATTTGCACTCCATTCCTATGGCGACGCTGATAGAGCGTTGGGATGCTGGCCCTCGAGCGGACAACGCGAAATCTTGGATACACTGAGCTCAGAGAATGGTAGGTCTAACGGCTGTTCTGACTTGCGCCGTACCGATAGCTGCCGGTCTGCTGGCGGCCTCATTGCTGTCATTTCCTGCGGGCCCCTAGCGCCGCACCCTCTCCGTCGTCTTTTGAATGTGGCCATTTAGCCCGCATATTCTCAATGATGCAGCCTAAGTTTCTTCGAAAGCACCGCTCTTTGGTGAGGGAGTTAGTCTCTAACTTGAAGCGCAAACTGGTCTAAGATAGTTCGCCTAGGGGGCCGAGATTCTCGCAAGATTTCAGGGTGTTAACGGAAAGGCACTGAAATCTCATCTATTTTCCCATCGCGAGCGACCTTTGGATGTCATCTTTGTGCCCTGGCTTTGGGCATCAGTCGACAGCATGGGCACGCGGCAATGAATTCCGCTTCCCGTCCCAGTTGCGGTGCCGCAACGGCCAGTTTTTCGATCTGCAGGATAAGGTTTGGCTTGGACACAGTGGTCTTCAGAAATCGAATACTATACAATTTCGTATCCGCCATCCCTTGAGAGTTCCGGGAGAGCGGCCCCTTCTCGCTTGAACATCGCGGCCATTGCATTTTCCAGCGGATTGACGGTTAAGCGGCGTGTATCGTCTTTCAGCATGGCCTGTAGTTGATCGGCGTCATCGTCCGTGTCGCCCATGGGCCATAGAACGCTTTTCGCCAGATTCCGCTTTTTCGTCATCAGGCTGTTCAAAAGGCAATCGAAGGAATGCTCTTGGAAGGCCGGGTGAATGGCCATCGGCATATGCACTGTTACTGGTTTCGTTTGGCCGATCCGATGCACACGATCATTGCACTGTTCCTCAACGGCAGGGTTCCACCAGCGCGATAGATGAATGACATGCGTCGCAGCGGTCAGAGTCAGACCGGTCCCCGCTGCTTTCGGCCCGAGGACGAGCAGATCAAACCCCCGATCATCGCCTAGGTGTCGCTGAAAGCGGTTGACGATTTCCTGACGCCTGTGGATCGGAGTGGAGCCGTTAATCAGATCGACCCGCTCCAGTCCGAAGACATGTTTCACCAGGCTAATGAAGCGGTGCTGCATCTGGACGTGTTCGATAAAGACAAGCGCGCGCTCACCTCTCCCCCGGATCGCTTCGAGCACGGCGAAGCAGGAAGAAAGGCGGGCAGACATCTCAATGAAGGCTTCGGCCTCCTCAGAGGCCGTAATAGCGGGATGGACCGAAACCGTACGGATATGGTGTAGCATCTTTAGGGCGCCGCCTCGGCTGCCTGTCGCGAGTTTCAAACGGGCATCTTCGTAAGTCCGCGATTGATGTTCGGGCATAAGTCGCGGCCGCAGAATCCTCCGCTTCATCGGCAGATCACGAGCGACGTCTTCCTTGAGACGGCGCCGCGCCATGGGTGGATGACCGTTCTTTCCACTGAACACGAGCTTGCTCAGTTCGCTCGTGTTTCCTTCGTCAGGGCTTTTGAATCGCGCCCGGAAATCGCGAAGTGTGCCGAGTGGTCCTGGAAACAGTTGCTCGAAGATGGCCCAGAGGTCGATAGTCGTATTTTCGATCGGGGTGCCGGTCAGGCCGATGTGGAAATCCGCGTTCACGGCGACACCGGCTTTCGCGCGCAGGCTGACTGGGTTCTTCAAGGCCTGAATTTCGTCGAACACCACCGCGCTGAAGGGGATGGCGCCCAGTGAATGCTGGTAGTTCGTGAGCGTCGTATAGGTCGTCAGCACCCAGAAGTCATGTCCGCGGCCCTGGCGGATCGCATCTTCCAGAAAGCCGAGTTCGAGAAGAGATTCGCCGGAATCTGTATCCATTCCCCGCGCGCCGGTTTTCTTCAAGGCGCCTGTCGCACTGCCATAGAGGCGCACGAGGTGGCCGAGGCCGCCCGTCCCAATGTGATTTTCAACCTCCATCTCCCAATTCTCGAGCAGGGATGTCGGCGCCACAACGAGAACCGGGCCGGAAGGTTGTCTCGATGCGGCTGCATTGGCCCGAAGCCAGCAAAGAAATGCGATGGTCTGGAGAGTCTTGCCCAGTCCCTGCTCGTCAGCATTCAGAATTCCGGGTAGCCCCGTCTGCCAGGCTTCGATCTGCCAGTTGAGGCCTTCGACCTGATGCGCCTTCAATGGCGTCCGGATGACAGCCGGCACAGTGGGCGGCAAGACCGCCGTCCGGGGTTTGATGGCCTGCGTCCACTTCAGGCTTTCATAATTGTCTTCGGTCTCCAGGATAACAGGTCCCTCATTGGTCCCGTCCGCACTATCGGTGTCGACTGGCTCCTCGGTTGGGGCACTGAGCGTCTCAGCTTCTAGTTGTTCTCTCTGCCGCCGCACGGCATGTTCCGTTGCGGGTGTCGCGGCGATCGTCTCGCCGGCGAACTGGACTTCGGGCCGATCCGTTTCGATGGCCGAGGGAATGTCCCGCTCGAGCACTGCAAGCTGTTCGGCGGGCAAGCCGCGGATCACGCGCGCGGTCGCCTCGCCGAAGATTTCCGGTAACCAAGTCGTTCCGCTGGACTCGATGAGGTCAAGGTTGGGCCTGACGTAGACGGTTTTGCCGGTGACGCGTTCGGAATACTCACGAGTTTCGATCAGCACAGGCTCGGCACGGGAATCGATCAGTTCCTGTTCCTGCGCAGGAGATAGCCCCTCAAGCTGACCTCGCTTTCGCAGGTCTTCTTCTATGGCTTGGGAGATCAGGAGTCTTGGATTCTGAATGAAGGCGCGCCGGGCTTCATCTGGTGCGGATTTCATTCTCTGCATCACGTCTGGTGCCGGCGCCGCAGAGCGATTAACGACCAGATAGCTGCGCTCCCCCGTCCTGTAGGCGGGGATGGCGCCTTTCTCGTTGACGCGGCTCTGAAAAGCCTTCAACGACGCCCCAGACAGAAGACCTGCGCCTTCGCCAATGTCTCCAGTCCCGTCGGTAACAGTCTGTTGCTCGATCATCTGGCGCGAAAAGGGGACGATCTCGAAGTCCGCGCTGGCCTCGTCACCCACGGGAGAGAGCGAGAAAGCATCTGCCAACTGCACGTTCAAATCACGGAGGAAGTTCGAGAGCTCGAGCTTTGCGCTACTATCGTTTCCTGACGACTGAATGCCAGGCTGGATTGCGTTTCGAAACCGCGCCAGAACCTCCCAGTCCTGTTCAATGCTCCTGCCGCGAACTGATTTCTCCGCCACCTCCAAAGCTTCGAGCAACCAGAGAGGTAGCCGGCAGAGCCCCATCGTCGTTCCAAGGATCGCCCCCGTGCGTGACACCATCTCCTTGCGGGCATGACGAAGCCAGTCGAAGAGGGAGGACTTAACTATGATTGAAACGACCAAGACCGGCATCGCCGTCATTGAAGCAAGTGGAATGGTGACGATCACTTGATGCGCAAGAACGCGTCGGTCAGGCCGATGTTCGATATGCTATGCGATCTGCATTTCGGCAATACTCACGAATATGTCTACGAGATGGTCGCAACGACGCCGGCTCTCACGAACGCGATCATGCGCATGGCATGGGACACAGATATTTCGACCATCTATCTTGCCTGTCATGGCAATCGTGACGGTCTGAAACTTCATGGCGAGGAGACCTTCATTGACCGGCGAAAGCTGAGCAAGATGTTGTTGGAGGGCAGCACGAAACGATCATTGACCGGGATTTATCTGGGTGCTTGCGAATTCGGTACGAAGGAGCTCGCAACATATCTTCTCGATCGCGATCCGCAGCTTCGCTGGGTGGCCGGTTATCAGAACCCTTCGGACTTCATTGATGGCACAGCCCTCGACGTCATGTTCTTTAACAGGTGGTTCACGGCGATCACCGATGACCCGGACGCCCGGCCCCGCCAGATTGCAAAACAGGTTGCTGCCTATCTAAAAGAAACCTGCCGAGGGCTGATAAACACACCCGCCGAAAACAATTACGGGCTCGACGATGAGGACGCACCGGGCATGGGGCTGTCTATCTTCGTTCGTGCGCAGGGTCCCTCCGGCAAAATCGTTGATCTGCTTCGCGACGGCGAGTAAACGCACTAGGATGCTCCTCTCTTTGTGAGTCATGTGGCAAGAATGACAGAACCAACGCCGTGGCTCGACATCATCCCAGATATCCACGGGGACATCGACCGGCTCCGCCGGACGCTGGCGCAGCTCGGCTATGCCGACCGGTCGGGAAGCTGGCGGCACCCCGAAGGGCGCGTGGCGGCCTTCCTCGGTGACTTCATCGACGGCGGGACGGCGAATGCGGCCGTGATCGACACCGTGAGGCGCATGGAGCGGGACGGGTCCGCCATCGCCATCATGGGCAATCATGAACTCAATGCCTTGCTCTACCACACGCCCGGCCGCTGCGCCGGCCCGGATCAAAGCGGGTTCATGAGGGCGCATACGGCGAAGAACACCGCTCAGCACGCGACCTTTCTGGCCGAGTTTCCCCTCGGAAGCCGTGAGACGCAGGACGTTCTCGACTGGTTTTTGACGCTGCCGCTCTTCCTCGACCTGCCCGGCTTGCGGCTGGTCCATGCCTATTGGGACGACGCTCGTATCGCGACCATCACGGATCGCCTGCCGGACGGGCGCCTGCGCAGACAGGATCTGCAGGAGCTGGCCTTCGAGGACGCGCCCACGACCTTTGCCGACGCTGTTCTGTCGATCCTCAAGGGCCCTGAGGCAGAGCTGCCGGAAGGCGCATTCTTCCACGACCTCAAGGGTCATCGCCGAACATCGGCACGGCTGCGGTGGTGGAAAGCGGGCGAGCGAAGCTGGAAGAGGGCAGCCCTCTCCATTCCGCCCGATCAGCACCTCCCGGACCTGCCCGTGCCCGAAAGCACCGCCATCCGCTTTTATGACCGTTCGGTCAAGCCGGTCTTCTTCGGCCACTACAAGATGCACGGAACGCCGACGCTGGACGCCCCCAACGCGGCCTGCCTCGATTACCCCAGCACCCCCTGCGCCTACCGCTGGGATGGAGAGCTGGAGCTTCGCGAGGATCATCTTTTGGTGTTCAACGGTCATGTACACGATGCCGAACGTGCCTGAGCAGCCGCGTGACCACGTCAGGCGCTCTCTCGAAGGTCCTTCTGATCAATGGCAGAAAACTGGCGGTTCCGATGAAGGTGAGAAGTGCGGAAATAAATTCCGCCATCATCCCTTGAAGACGGTGTCACGATGATGCCGCAGAAACTGTGAATGCGGCCGGTCTTCAAACCGATCTGGCAAGATCAAGCGTAGATCAGGATTGATCAGCCTTCGCGCCGTATCCGGGACAGATCCGTCGGCTATGAGAATGCTGTAGTCGTCGTCGACTGAAATCAGCCCTCTATCGAACATCCAGTGCACCGTCGCGGACAAAGCAATGCCGTTGCGGACACTATCAGGGCCGTTGTCGGCAACAGGACGGATGTGCGCAGCCTCGACTTCGGAGCGACCGCCGCCGTTGATGAGTTTGAGGCCAGTGACGGCGCAGGTGTCGCGGTACGCGGTCTTGATCGCGGCGGAGAATGCACGGTCCCTGAACGGCCTCTGCACGACTTGGGATATGAGCCGGCGTTGCGTGAATTCGGGCTCATAGGCGACTTGGTTCTGCTCGCGAAACCCGTCATTCGCCTGCTCGGCAGGATCAGGAACCGGCCGAGTCCGGTCTTTGGCGCCGAGGACATGGGCAAAGCCTGCAGCCAGGATCAGATCGTATTCGGTTTCGGACATGGTGCGCACCGCGCGACCGAAAGCACCTTTGTTCGTCGAGCCATCGGCCTTTTGAAGCCCGCTTTCATAGTAGTGACTGCCGTCCTTGAACGGCACGTCATGATCGAACGGAAGAAAATCCTCGATGAGGGCGTAGAAGTGGTCCGCTTTAGACGGATCTGGGATGATGGAAGCTATGCGTGCCGTTGCGAAGTAAGCCTGTTTGCCTCCTGTGCGCATCAGGTCGCCGCTCGGACGCCGTGGTTCGTAATAGACAATCCAGTCCGACAGAGCGGCCTCGACCTGACGGAGAGATACGTCCTTGGGAAATGATAGCGCTGCTCAGGCAGGTCGTCATAGGTCGGATCGATTTTCGTCGTCAGTACCGCTTTCGTCATCGCGCCGTCTCCTGCCCTGAAGCGGTCTACCAGGCGCGAAGATGTGGCGAAATAGCAATCCTCAGCATCGCAGGGGCGGTAACGCCTGTTACGCCTGAGCCTCACCCTTTTAGACGGCACGGCCCCTGGCGCTCTGCAAACCACCTTCATCAACGTTTCACTTGGGGCAAAAGGTGGCCCTAGATACCTGAAGTATCTCTCACAGCAAAATAATTTTTATAAGTTAGAAATATGGTTAATTTCGGCAGTAATGTAGACTAGTTACAAGTGTCTTCAGAAGCTTTTCTTTGGTGTGCATACTGGGGAAATTTGACAAGCATATGTTTTATTACGATAATAAGTGGATTCACAGTGCAAAAGCGTTGTGGCGATCTGAAACGCGTTTGAAGGATAATCATATGAACGCCACCATCACGACTACCAGATTTGACTACGATGCATACGATATCATCGAGGGTGATAAAAGGAGACTTGAAGATAGCGCATTCCATATCTACCAGCTCGGTCGGAAATCGACAGAGCAGGCCTTTCAACTTGGCGAGCATCTTGAGTATGCCAGTGAGCTTCTTCCAGAAGGTTCATTTGGAAAGTGGGTTGGGAAGCGATGCGGGATGACAGAGCGTCATGCGCGAAATTTCCGCGCGATTCATCGTGTCCTCGCGCCGTACCGGCCTCGACTGGTCGATCTTGGCGTCAACTCCACTGTGCTCGTTCGACTGACAGCGGCAACGGATGATCAGATCGAGGCTGCCATCGATCTGTGCAGAAAGAACGGGTCGATCAAAGTCAAGGACGTGCAGGCCATCTTGGCCATGGAAACCGACGACAAGCCGACGCCGACAATCGACCCTGCGGATGTCGGCGGTATAGATGGCCTCAAAGCATTGATTGTCGCGAAAGTGCGGGAAGGGCTTCGGCTGTTCCTCATGCACGTTGCAGAGATTCAAGCCAAGATCACCGCAGCGCTTTCTGGCAAACGCGTGGTCAAGTCAAAGCTTGCCGACGAGGTTGTGGTCGTTACCCGTCTTGCGAAGGCGGAACTCAAGAGCTTGGCGTTGTTCGTCCAGCCAGGCGGGTTCGATCCCAGCGTCGTGTGGGACACCACCTTTGCAAATGGCAGTCACTGGGCTCGGGTATTCAGTGTTCTCCAAGACTTAGGCGGCATCGATAGCTGGCCAGAAGCGACAAACGTTCGTTCTTGGCTAGAGGTGGACGTTCTTCCGGCTCTCGACTGGGCAACCGCGAAAACCAAGATGCCGGTCTGGATGGATCCAGCCGCTATCAATCCGTCCGATGTCAGCGGCCTCACTGTGGCGCCTGAACGTGGCAAGATCGATACCCAGGTCCCAGAATCCAAGCGCCGGCAGACCGAGCTCGCGCTAAACAGTGCATTCAATTCCGCACACCGGGCGGTTGCTCGCAGTCCTGCGGTAGCTGATGTTAGGACTGAGGCTCGGCCGTCGCTCGTATCGGCGAACGCTGACGACGACGAGACTTTGGGAGCATTCTTCTCAAAGGAGGATCTCGGGTCGGATATTGAGACGCGCGATTTCCCCCAACTAACGGCCTCAGACCTCTTGCCGGCCCATTCGCTTTGAAGCGAGTATCGGGAGCTGACATCGTTGGCTCCCGGAAACGCTTACCCGTAAGCGCCTATCAACCTCGTGAGCTCGCCGTTAACCGTGTTCTGGATCCGTTCTCATCGGGCTCACTGCGATGCTTGAGATCCGGGTATGGTCCTGTCATCTCTGAAGGCGTTCCAGACGGGAACTTCGAACGGCCCAAGCCAGTGTTTGCACCACCGACAAGGGCCTAACCCTCATGCCTTCGATGAAAAGGAATCGGGCTATGAACACCCTTACTGCCTCTGTCTCCACCGGGGAAGCTCCCCTTGCCATCCGCCGCCACTTGGGGAACCGCCCCGCAGTCTCGACCAGCGAGCCACCCGCTCAGCGGCGCTTCCCGTGCCGCGTCCGCTTCGCCGAGGTTGAGACCGATCTCGAGATGCTGATCGACAAGGCGATTGCCGCGATCGCCGAGGGCGAGCCTGCCGACGACGAGATCCTCGGACACTACGTCCACGTCGCATCGCTGGTCCGCGCCATCAGCTTCCGGGAAGGTAAGCTGCTCGAGCAGGCGGTCGAACGGCTGTCGAAGGCAAACCCGGATCTGATCGTGCTGACGCAGTCGATCAAGCTGCCGTTGGTCAAGACGGCGATCGAGGCGATTGCCGGAAACGCCTGGCATGATCTCGATGGCATCAAGTTCGACAGCGAGGCACCGGCCAAAGGGAGCTACACCCCGGACCTGATTATCGTAAACCGCGTCCGGCACTCAGCTTCTATCTTGGATCTCAAGCGTTCGCTCGCGTCCTACGGCGACACAAGCCGGCTGGAGGAGTTGAAGGCCAAGATGATGGCGACGGCCATGATCCTTCCCGATTGGCTCTACAAGAACCAGAAGCGTGTGATGGTCGATACGGTTGGCGTGGCCATTGTCGATGGTGCAAGCCGCCCAAGCAGTCACGAGACCGGCATTTGGGCTCTGTCGGAGATCGACGACCTCTTGGAGATCGATGGTGCGGCGGCCTGCATGGCTGAGCTACGCAGACGGTTTGGCATCCGGGTGCAGCAGCTTCTCGAAGCCGAGGCCAGGAAGGCGCTGGGTTTGGTCGGGGTCACACCGGCTGCCACCGCTGAAGCCAGGCCCACCAGCATCCATCGGCCGATGATCAACCTCAACGCTCTCGGCGCTGACGGCATGGATGACGATGAGGATGCCTTCCCCTTCGAAGCCGACGAGCAGGACGAACCTGCGGTCGATCTCCCGCTGATCCGCCAGCCGCAGCGCATCCGCGTTGGCTTTGCCCGCCGATTGCTCGATAGCTGATCGACCGATGATCGGTAGTGCGGCGTGAGAGCTTGTCTTCGCGCCGCCAGCCTCTCGCCTCCTTCATCCCCTTTTAATCCCGCCGTCCGTGTTGCGGACGCTGCGTGCGGAGCTTTGTCCCATGTCATCTTCAGACACATCCCTGCCTTCATCCCGACGGTCCACAATCCGCTGCGATGCCGCCGAGGCGGAAATACAGACTTCATCCGTCTGTGAGCGCCATCTTGATCCTGCCGTGCTGATTGGCCTGTCTCTTGCCTACGCCCGGCGACGAGCAGCGGTGCCTGCAGCAATCGCCTTGCCGTTGATGGAGCTTGCAGCCCAGGGTGATGTCACCTGCCGCCTTGTCTCCGACTGGCTTGCGACGCGCTCGAACGCCGCGTCTCGACACTCTTATAGCCGCGGCCGCGCGCGCTCGCGGTTTCCCAAAACGGCAATTATTGCCGCGACCGGGGAGGGTACCCGATGAACAGATTATCCCGTTTGTTTGTCCGTCGCCTGCGTCATCTCGCAAGCCGCGACACCCGCCGTCATGGCTTGGCGAATGGCTTGCTCGCCGTGTCGAGCATCGACGTGCAAGGCCATCTCGTGCGGCGCTACACCCCGGCCTTTGACACCGGCTCGCTGACATTCAACCGGTCCGCGGATCTTGCCTGGCTGACCCGGACCTTCGGCTCGCTGTTACTGGAGACGGTCAAGCCGGAGGCCGATGGAGCGGCCGCCGTCGTCGCCCAGCCGACCGCCAGACTGTCCGGCACGCGTTCTACGGCGGTCAGCCTGCGAACAGACACAGCCCTCGATCTCCCCGCACCCACTCCGGACCGACGTGCCTACGCCACGACGCTGGTCGGCCTGGCAGCACCTCCCGTTCATGTCGCACATCTTGCTACCGCCTTGCTCATCGCCCGCGCCATCACCTCATCCCGCATGACGCTGCGACGCGTGGTCGAGATCATCCGGCGACCCGCCCCGATCATCGTCCTGAGATCACAGGTGGACCGGGCACAGGACGCTTTCTTGCGGCTGATCGAGATGACCGGCCTTGTCCCGTCAGGCCCTTATGCCGGGGCATCCGGCGACAGTTTCTATGAGCGCGACATGGATGGCTTTACGGACATCATCCCTCGCCGCCGCTTCGTGTTCTTCCAGGGAAAAGAAACAGGCCGCGAAAGCCGGGCCATGAGGCGCGGGCTCGCGTCTGTCCTTGGCAAAGAGGATCCGATCCTTGCCATCGCGCATCAGCTTGCCGACATCCCTGATCAGATCTCGGCGGCGGCCGACCTGCATCTCGATGCCGGCGCGGTCGATCGGGCGTTCGTGGTCGATCTCTTCGAAGCGGTCTATGGCGATATCGGCGGCATGGTCCACGATGCCCCCCATCTCAGGGCGTTCGATGCGAGTGTGTTGACGCTTGACGATCTCGTCCTTGCGCTGCGGCCGGGCCGACCCTTGGATGAGGCCCTGGTTGCCCTCCGGCAGCTTGCTGCGTGCAAGGTTCAAGGCGAACGCGGTGAGGATACCCAGGACAATCGAGACAGGTTCCCAACCGAGCCCGCGACAGGGCAGGGGGCATTGGCGGAAGGGAACAAGGCGTCGCGGTCTCCCTCGTCCAGGAAGGGCAAACCGTCAGGCACTGAGATTATCCAGCCACAACCCTCGCCGGGCGACCGCGCAGACGGGATCAAGCCACCGGTGACCGTCGAGACCCTGTCGGGCTACGGCGCGGCACGATCCTGGGCGCTCGATCTCAAAAGCGATCTTGGCGACTACCGCACGGGCGACCTCGGCTGGGATGAGATGAGCACCAAGCTGCTGTTGTCTGGCTCGCCCGGAACCGGCAAGACCAGCTTCGCACAAGCCCTCTGCAACACGCTGCAAGTCCCCCTAGTCGTCACATCTGTCTCGACCTGGCTGCAAGGCGGTCATCTCAACGATGTCATCGACCGTATGAGCCGGACGTTTGCAGAAGCAC
This sequence comes from Rhizobium sp. Leaf384, assembly GCF_001424065.1. GTDB lineage: Bacteria > Pseudomonadota > Alphaproteobacteria > Rhizobiales > Rhizobiaceae > Ferranicluibacter. The sequence continues at coordinate 1,007,071 of NZ_LMQE01000001.1, read as the reverse complement.
GCGATTACGCACCATCCATTCTGTTCATCGACGAGATCGATGGCATCGGGAAACGGGTCGATCCCAACCGGGAGTATGCCGACTATTGGAATGCTGTCGTGAACAAGATGCTCGAGCTGCTGGATGGCGCGGTCAGATGCGACGGTGTCATTGTGATCGGTGCGACCAACCGGCCCGAGCAGATCGACGAAGCCATCAAGCGCTCCGGACGGCTGGAGACGCATATCGAAATCCCGAAACCGGACATCTCGGCCCTTGCCGGAATCATCGCCCATCATCTCGGCAAGGACATCGATGCCGTGCTGCAGACTGCCGAGCCATCGAAGCGGCAATGGATCGACAAGGTAGTCGGAAATGCCCTTGAGGAAGAGACGTTCGGTGCGCCCGTTGATACCGACCAGGAGGGAGCCCCAGCATGACACCCATCTCCTCGATCATGACGACAACGTCGAACGCTTCCGGCCTTCAACCGACGGATGCCTTGGCCCCGGAGACTGCGCCGCTGTTACGGCAGCTTGCAACCCGCGCAATGGGCATGACCGGTGCGGATATCGAGCGGATCGTCCGGCAGGCCCGGCTGACGGCGCGTCGGGAGAAGCGAGCGTTGCGCTACGAGGATCTCGAGGCCGGCCTTCGCGATTACCGACCGACCCTGCCGTACGATACCAGATGGCGCTACGCCATCCATGAAGCGGGACATGCCGTCGTCCATCACGCGCTGGGACTTGGCGACGTGACCGGACTGACGGTCGACGCGCAGGACGGCGGCTACAACATGCTGAACTTCAGCGGCGGCAGCGCGGGCACGCTTGCTTGGCATGAAGACATGATGGCTATGCTGATGGCTGGTCGGGCGGCCGAGTTGCTTTTGCTGACGTCAGCCTCCACGGGATCGGCAGGTGCTGACCACTCCGATCTCGCCAAGGCGACCGATCTTGGACTGGCGATGGAAGCAAAGCTTGGCTTTGGCGGCGTTCATCCGCTGCTGTATCTGTCGCACACCTCGCCTGCACAGGCGCTGACCTCCGATCGAGATCTTGCCGACCGCGTTCACGCGCGTATCGAGACAGGACTGGAGCTGGCAATGGAGGTGATCAAGCTCAATCGGCCACCAATGGACGCTCTGGTGCGAGCCCTGTTCGGTGCCCAGGCGCTGGATGGTCCGGCAGTCATGGCGATCCTGCGGAGGTGCTATGACTAGTGGTGCATCAGGACAACAGCTTCAAAAGCTCATTGCTCTGATACAGATGTCTTGGAGCATTGGGGGCGCAGAGGTATGACCGTATCAGTGATCGCGCACTGTGACTGGAGCATCGACAGGTCTAAACGTTGGATGGCGGTCGCGATCGCGGCGCCGCAGCGCGGCTGGGTCATCGGCGTGCCCGAGCCTGTCGGCGACACTGCGTTACTGATTGATCGCCTGCAACGTCGTGCTGTCATCACAGGCTCACTGTTGGTTGGCTTCGACTTTCCAATCGGCTTGCCGCATTCCTACGGGCAGAAAACTGGGTTCAAGTCCTTCCGGGATGCGTTGGCAGGCTTCGGCAAGGGAGCTTGGTCCGATTGGTACAAGGTCGCAGAACACCGCGGCGAGATTTCGGTCCATCGTCCTTTCTATCCGATGCGTCCAGGCGGAACGAAACGCGCACATTTGCTGGAAGGACTTGGGGTCAACGAGACCGCGGATCTGTTGCGGCGCTGCGAGCGTTCGACGGCTGATCGCCAGGCGGCGTGTTCACTGTTCTGGACACTCGGCGGAAATCAGGTCGGCAAGGCAGCTCTAGCCGGCTGGCGCGAAGTCATCCTGCCGCGCCCGGACAACGTTGGCCTCTGGCCGTTCGATGGCAGCTTGCTGGAATTGACCGCCGTGCATCCCGTGGTCCTAGCTGAGACCTACCCAGGCGATGTCTACGGCCAGCTTGGCATCCCGCGCCGACCGGTGTGGAGCAAGCGGCAGCAGTTCGGCCGTCGCGCTGTCGGCAACCACCTCGAACGCTGGATTACGCGGCGAGCGCATGTGGATGCCTCAGCCATCCTCGAATCCATCGAAGATGGATTCGGTTCGGATAAGACCGGCGAAGATAGATTCGACGCGACAGTCGGACTCTTGGGCATGATCGATGTCGTCACTGCAGCAAGGCCTGAAGGCGCCCCGACCGACGATGCCGTGGAAACATGGGAAGGCTGGATTTTGGGGCAGGCCAGCTCTCGCGGCGACCTGACTTGAAGCGAGTCGACTTTTGGCAAACTCAGGCTGATGTGCCTGCAACTTGAAACACATTGCGATCATCCGATTCTGAACTGCGGATTTCCGATTCAAGCTTTTGCGCAAACGATTCTGCAAACGCCGTTTGCAACGGCTCAGAGCCGCATAACTCTCGATGACGTGCAGGCACGTTGACTCAAATTGCGTTCATTCGATTCAAAACTAAGCTGAATCGATTCTAAGTTCCGGAATTCCGATTCACGCTGAAACGCCTTGCGCCGGTGGGCGGGTCCTCTCACCATTGGTAGGAGCCAACAACGCAGGAGGACATATGACCCGGAAATCGGAAGCGGTGCGTAACCGTGAGCAGAAGGAGCGACAGCGCACCCTGAGGGCGAAGCAGAAAGCAGAGAAGCGACCGGGCCGTGATGATGTGGCGCGCGTTCTTCTGCACTGGTTCATCCGCGGTGCAACCGTGAAGGGTCGCGAGCATGAACTCGACCGCACCGGAGAGATCATCGTCAAGAGACTGGTCGAACAGGGGTTCGACGAGGCCGCGTCCTACGCCGTCTTCGATGCCCTCGTTGATAAGTACGGAGGCAATGCCTGGGGCTTTCGAAGGAAGCCGCATCTTCTCTATCCGCCAGAGGTCAATCAGGATAAGTGATTGCTAGGCCGCTTCAGCTCACCTGTTTCTCCCGCAAATCGCTCTGACTAGTGCAAACGGCGTTCAAGTAACACGACTGTCTTCCCCCGGTTACTTCTTAAAACGCCGTTTGATTCTGAATCGGTTTTTTCAAGAGATCGCTGACCGGCTCGGCGACACGCTACCTCCGACCGGATTGACCAGCCTGTAGCGCAACCCGCCGAGAGCTTCCGCCGACGGAGCAGAAGTATGAGGACGTCAACGGTATTGAGCAGCTATGGGACGAGCTGCGGCGCACGATGTACGGATGGGCGTGTTGAGGATTGCCGAGGAAATGATTTCCGGCCGGCTTGCCGCTTATTTACGACCAGGTCGTGCCCACGGCGGCGGTTGCTTCTCTTTAACCCAAGGCAGCAGTTTGATGTCTCGAGGCTGGATATCGTCCGTAATGATCGGAAACTTTGCTAAGGCATCGCGCATCAACGAAAGACCGGCGACATCCGTGTATCGATTGTTGGTTTCACCGTCACTCAGTCGTCCGGAAAGGTCATCGATGATCGCGGGAGGAACGCCCCTCTGTTTCAAAGTGTTGGAAAGGCCGTGCCGGAGTGCGTGAAGCGAGCGCTGCCAAAGAGCCTCACCGAGTGACTGCTGCATCACCGGTATGAATTGATCGTAAAAGCGATCGCCTGGATCATTCTCCGTCAAATGTGAGAATAGATCTGGGAAGAGCGCGTCGTATCCAAGCTTCTTGATCTCGGTCCTGTATTGGAGAAAATTCAATCGGATGAGTTCATCCGGCAGCGGGAGCAGCCTGTGTGATTGGATGGTCTTGATACGACGAAGCTCATTAGCCCGGACATCGACGACCCAGCCGTCTTCTGTCTCATACACATCATTCACGCCCAGGCCGGCGAGCTCCTTACGGCGCGCACCAAGGTAAACGAAGAGCAGCGGCATATAGAAAAGGCTGTCGTGATATACAACGTCGCCAGATTTTCCCCGCTGCTCCCAGCCAGCGCATCCTGTGAATATGGGGGCAGAGAAAATCGGTTTGATATCCGCTGGTTTAGGCTTGTACTGCTGGTGTCGGATTGAACCGGGCTTTGGCTTCTTTGGTCGAACGCCTTCGAACGTCCAGTCGAGAATATTGAACCCGTTACCGCGAAGGTGCTGGAGGAATGTCTGAAGATTGGCAAAGTGCTTCCGGATGGTCTGGGCACTCAAGCCTACCGCGGATTTTGCTCCCGATGCTTCAGCGTCCGCTCTCATCTGTAGACCTTGCTTACGCAGATCGGCAGTTGACAGAGCTCGGAGCTGCGAGCTTTGCCCCCATCGTGTCGGTATGTCGTTGAAGTGCTGCCGCAACCGGCCGATGTGATATTGCGTGATCTGCCCAGAATGCGCGAGGTTGTGTTCCTGAAGGACGCCGGTGAATATGCGCACAAGAGCGCGCGCGTCATTTGCTGTCGCCGGCTCCCACTCGTCCTTCTTGTTCTTGATCAGGTTCTCGCACTCTTGGGAGAAATCTGAGATGGGCAGGTCGACAAGCGTAGAACTCTCGACCTCTCTAAAATCTACGCTCCTGAGCTCCTCCTCAGGTGCCGCAGAGAGAGGTGTGAAGCCGGGGGCAGCAGGAGCCAGTCGAAAAGGCACTGTCTCTGAGTCTGCAGACGACGCAGAGGCCAGCGTTTGATGGGGTTGCTCCGATGACTGGTCTGCAGTTTCTCGAGGCGGTGATCCGCCCGTGAGTTCGCTGAGGTTTTTGTCGGCTAACGGGTAGCGCTCGTCCGTGGCCATCAATGCATCTGCTCGACCACGGAAAATATTCATAGCTGTCCGCTCTCGGTTGAGCGGGCTGTCCGGGATCTCGAACTCCTTCATGACGGTATGAAGGCGATTCTCGTGTCCCCTATGAAGAAACTGAGATCTGGCCGAAGCGTAGTCTGCCTTGATGTTGGCGATATGTGCGTCGGGTATCCCGTTCCTGTCCAGCAGGGCTCGCCCTGGGCAGCCATCGTCCAGAGTAAGCAGGGTATGGGGCCCGAAGTTCTCAAGCAGCCGGTATGCCCAACCGTTCTCCAGGTCCATCTCTACGTCTGTGATGTCGTGGGGTCTTCCGCGACGACGGGCCGCAAAGGCGATACCGTCGAGGTGATCCATCATCTGGTCTCGTTCGGCCGCACACAATCTTGCCAACTGATCCTTCGTCGTCGTCCCTGCCATTGTTCCTAACTTCAAGTCTGCCAGAAGGGTGTTGAGCCGCCTCGCCATCATCTGTGCCTTTCTATGATCGGAGGCCTGAAGAGAGAGTGAAAGCCGGGTGCCTGCTGGGCAGAGATGAAAACTGCGCGGGACCCGCGGCCGCCAATAAAAGACATTTCCCCGGCGGATGAGGTTCTCGACGTGGTGACGAACCGTCATGAGGCTCAAGCCCTTTGAACGGCCCTCAGTGTTGCCCTCGCGCGAAGCAATGGACACCACCTTTGGGCATCAGTTCTGGGCATCAGGTCGCAGTTAATGCCAGAACGGGATCCAAAAAGGCCCAAAAGACAAGGAATTCAGGGAAAATCGAGAGAGCTGGCTGGGGAACCTGGATTCGAACCAGGACTAACGGAGTCAGAGTCCGTGGGTCTACCGTTAACCTATTCCCCAACGCGCGGGCTGTGCCCGTCGGTGTGCCGGGCTTATAGACAAAAGACGGGGGGATGCAAAGGGGGTTTTTGAAAAACTTTGCGGGGCCGGATTTTCCCTGTTGAAACGGCCGGTGCGGGGCTGTCCCGGAGGGCGGGTTCGGGAAGGCGGGGCGGCGCTCGGGAAAAAGCAGTTGGCGAAAGGCGGGCGCACTGGTAGAGTCGGGACAACGAAAATCGAGAGAGCGTCTTGAGCGACCGACAAGGCTTCGCGCGACGCGGTGGTAAGATCAGTGAAAGACCCCGAGCACGGCGATACGCCGGTCGAGAGCGGGGCGTCGGCAGCGGCAGGAAACCCGGGACATGCGAGCCCCGGGTCCGGCAAAGCCAAGCGCAGGCGTCGTAAGGCGGCGCGCAACGGCGCCGCATATGCCAGCTCCCAAAACCCCTCCGTCTCCGGAGGCGGTCCCTCCGGTCCGGGACTTCCGGACGGCGAACCCGTGCGCAAACGCAAGCGGCGGCGTCGGACGAAGTCCGCCGGCGCGGGTACGCGTCAGGGCCCGGCCGTCGCAACGGGCGGCCGTCTGCCGTCGGGATCTCTTGATCATCAACCGGGCCGCGGACAGCCGACCCGCGTGGCTGGCACTGGTTCCGGCACTGGGTCCGGCATTGCGCCGGATGGCGACATCGCGGCGTCCCTCTCCCCGAGCGACGCGGGTCGCGACGCCCCGAGGCGGGATAGCACAGGACGGGATACGACCGCGCGGGACACGAGGAGCCGCAACGGCGAGGGATCCACGAGGGGATCTGCGGGTTCGCAGAGCCGTGGCCCGACCGGTCCGGTTTTCAACGACGCGGGTTTTGATAAAGGCGGCGCGTCTCGCGAGGAGGGCTCGGAGCCCGGCGCCTGCAACGGCGCGCCGGGCACGGCGGCTGCACGCGGGTCCTCCGGCCGGACGGGCAGCGAGACTGCCGGTGCGATGGCCGGGAGCGGCACGGGCCGCCCTGATGATCGCCCTGACCAGCGCCACGACCAGCGCCCCGACCAGCGCCAAGATCGCGGCGATGGCCGGTCGGAAGCCTCAGGACGGGATGGCGATAGCGCCGGGCGGAAGATGGGCCAGAGCCAGGCCGCCGACCAGCAGGGGCGTGGGCCGGAAGCGCAGGGCGACCGTGCCGGCAAGGGTCACCGACATCACAGGCACCGTCATCGCCGCACGGCGCAGGCACGTCCGCTCCAGGGCACGGATGTGCTGCGGTCCGGGCGCGATCGCGCAGGATCGGGCATGCAAGCAACGCCGGTCGCGAAGTTGCCGGGCGCAGCGACAGCGAGCCCAGGCGCAGCCGGGGGAGGGCCAGCAAGGACAGCAGGGGTACCGGGTGCGGCCGCGGCCAGGCCGGCGGATGCGCGGCCGACGAACGGTGGACGTACACCGGCCCAGCGGCCGGGGCGTGGCGCCGGCGGGCATGGCGGCGCTGCTTCTTCCTCATCCGCGGGGGCGCCATCGGGCGTTTCGGCCGACAGCCTGGGGGGCACCCCTGGGCGGGCGGCCTCGCCGCAAAGCGGCCATTCCGGACACCAGCGTTTCGAGCAGGGCAGCGCCCGCACGGATGCATTGAGGGGGCATGCGTCTGGAAAGCCCGGCCCTGCGGGGTCGTCCGCGGATCTGCCGCAGGGGCGTGAAGCCGGTGCGCAGGCGGGTTACGGCGCGCGCAGCCTGGCCAGTGGCACTGGCGGCCCGGGCAGCTCGGGCGCCGGCCGACGCGTGGATGCCTTCGAGGGCGACGATATGGCGCCGATGCCGCTCTATGCGGCGCTCGATCTCGGCACCAACAACTGCCGGCTTCTGATCGCGCAGCCGACGCGGCCAGGGCAGTTCCGGGTCGTGGATGGCTTTTCGCGCATCGTCCGGCTTGGCGAGGGCCTTGCGGCCACCGGCCGCCTGTCCGAGGATGCGATGAACCGTTCGGTCGAGGCGCTGAAGATCTGCGCTGCGAAACTCGGGCATCGCAACATCCGGCGCAGCCGGCTGATCGCGACCGAAGCCGCCCGCGCCGCCGAAAACGGCGTGGTCTTCATGGAGCGCGTGTCCGCGGAAACCGGCCTTGAACTTGAGATCATCGACCGGGAAACCGAGGCGCGGCTTGCGGTGTCCGGCTGCGCGTCGCTGGTCGGGCGCGAGGCGCGCTCCGTCGTGCTGTTCGACATCGGCGGCGGTTCGTCGGAAATTGCCGTGCTGCGCATCGGCGACACCCGGTCGAGCCGGCTTGCCAACCACATTACCCACTGGACCTCGCTGCCGGTCGGCGTCGTCACCCTGTCGGAGCGCCATGGCGGCCGCGACGTCACGCCGGAAAGCTTCGAGGGCATGATCCGCGAAGTCTCCGGCATGCTTGATCGCTTCGATTGCCCCGATGTCGAGGCGGTTCACGCGGCGGAGGATTTCCATCTCATCGGCACCTCGGGTACCGTCACGACGCTCGCCGGCGTGCATCTGGACCTGCCACGCTACGATCGCCGCCGGGTGGATGGCCTCTGGCTGTCCGATGACGAGGTGTCTGCGATGCAGGCGCGGCTGCTGTCCTGGGATTTTGCCGCGCGGGCGGCCAATCCCTGCATCGGGCCGGATCGGGCGGATCTCGTTCTTGCCGGCTGCGCCATCCTGGAGGCGATCCGCCGACGCTGGCCGTCGACCCGCATGCGGGTTGCCGATCGTGGGCTGCGCGAAGGACTTTTGACCGATATGATGGCCGATGACGGCGTCTGGCGTCGCGGCCGCGGCCGCCGCCCGTCGCGAACCGGCCCGCAAACCGGCTCCGAGGAGGGCCGAAACGTATGACAAAGCCTCCCATCGGTGGAAATCGGACCGGTCGCAAGCTCGGACAGAAGGTGAAGAAGGGCAAGCTGAAGGCGTCCTCGCGACGCTGGATCGAGCGCCATATCAACGATCCCTATGTGCAGCGCGCCCAGCTGGAAGGCTATCGCGCCCGTGCGGCCTTCAAGCTTCTGGAGATCGACGAGAAGCACAAGATCCTCTCCGGCGCTCGGCGCATCATCGATCTGGGCGCCGCCCCCGGCAGCTGGTCGCAGATCGCCGCCAAGGTCACGAGCTCGACGGACACCGACCCGCGGGTCGTGGCGATCGATTTTCTCGATGTCGATCCGCTGCCCGGTGTCGTCATCCTCAAGCTCGACTTCCTCGACCCCTCGGCTCCCGACGCCCTGATGGATGCGCTCGGCGGCACGCCGGATCTCGTGCTGTCCGACATGGCGGCCCCCACCACGGGCCACCGCCAGACGGACCATATCCGCACCATGCATCTCTGCGAGGTCGCGGCCCATTTCGCGATCGACGTTCTCGGACCCGGCGGCCATTTCCTCGCCAAGACGTTCCAGGGCGGAACGGAGCGCGAGCTTCTCAATCTGCTGAAGCAGAATTTCCGTCAGGTTCTCCACATCAAGCCGGCCTCGTCGCGGGCCGAATCGGTCGAGATGTTCCTGCTGGCCAAGGACTTCAAGGGCCGTCGCGAGGGCATTTCCGACCATCCCGACCTGCGGGCGGAAGGCGAGGATTTCCGCGACGCGCGCGAGGATGTGGGCGAGCACGACGAGGACTGAGCCGTGCTGCTGTACGTCACTGTCGGCACGAACGACCCGGCGCGCGCAGGCACGTTCTACGATGCCGCACTGGCGCCGCTTGGCCTCGTACGCCGGCAGGAGAGCGGCTCGGAGATCGGCTATGGACATCCCGATGACAGCCGCTGCCGCGTCTGGGTCGTCGCACCCCATGACGGGCGGCCTGCGACCGTCGGAAACGGCGTGACGATCGCACTGGAGGCTGCCAACCGCGCCGCCGTAGACGCGTTTCACGCGGAGGGCCTTCGGTTTGGAGGGACTTGCGAAGGCGCACCCGGCCTTCGGCCGTTTCATGCCGCGTTCTACGCAGCCTTCTTGCGCGACCCCGATGGCAACAAGATTGCAGCCGTCTGCGAACGCGCATGATCCGTTGCGGCGGCGCCTGTTGACGCCCCATGTCGATATCGGGGTCGGAGGCTCGGTGTTTCCCGAAGTAAACAAGGGGACGGACACAATCGAGGCTGAATGTCCCGAAAGGTCCGCCCGCCAAACGCCGTGCTCCCGGGCTTGGCCCGAAATCGGACGCGCCGACGTCTTTCGGGTCAGGGCGGGGCTCTCCCCGAGGACTCAAGCTGCGGGATATCTGTGTCACGCCCGGAATGCCGAAGACGACGGGTGTCTGTCCCTGCAAAGGCGCTCGTGTCCGTTTCCTGCGCGAGCACTCCGTCACATCACTTTCCGGCCAGCTGCTCCAGTTGCGCCTCACCTTTCTCGCGGGACGCGGCGCCGTGTCCCGAGACGGCGGCACCGGCATTCTTCGCCATGCCGAGGAAGGGGATGACGGAGACGAGGGTGATCGCGGAGATCAGCATGAAGGCGAGCTGGAAGTCGGCAAGTTCCAGCTGCGTGCCGGTCCAGCGGTTTTCCACCTCCAGAATGGCGCCGGCCACCGCCACGCCCATCGCCAGGCTCATCTGCTGCAGCACGGCGCTCATCGCCGTCGCCTTGCTGGCCATCGCGTCGGGAATGTCGGCAAACGACAGGGCGTTGATGCTGGTGAAGAAGAACGAGCGGGCAAGCCCGGCCACAAGCAGCACGAGGCACATCACGAGATAGGGCGTTGCCGGTGTGAAGAGCCCGTTGACGAAGGTGAGAACCGTCGCGATCAGCGCTGCGATGATGAGCGTCGTGCGGAAGCCGGCGCGGATCAGCACCCGCTTGGCGAAGAATTTCGTCGTGAGCGCGCCGATGGCGCCGACAAAGGTGATCATGCCTGACTGGAAGGGCGAAAGCCCGAATCCGACCTGCAGCATCAGCGGCATGAGAAAGGGAATGGCGCCGATCGAGATGCGGAACAGCGTGCCGCCGACGGCAGCGGCGCGGAAGGCGCTGTCCTTGAACAGGTTGAGATCGAGCAGCGGCGCCGGATGGTGCCGGGCATGGCGGACATAGAGGATGCCGCAAAGGATCCCGACAACGGCTGCAACCGCACCGATGATCGGCGGCAGGGCAGGCAGGCTCATGACGGACAGGCCGAACATGGTGCCGGAGGCGGCAATGGCGCTGAGAAAGAAGCCGGTGATGTCGATCGGTGGCGGCCGGTCGCTGATGACCTCCGGCAGATAGACGCCGGAGAGGATATAGCCGAGAATTCCGACGGGCACGTTGATGATGAAGATCCAGTGCCAGGAGAAGTAGGTGGTGATGAAACCGCCGAGCGGAGGGCCTGCCAGGGGTCCGACGAGCGCGGGAATGCTCAGCAGCGCCATGGCGCTCACGAGCTCGCTGCGCTGGGTGCTGCGCACCAGCACCAGCCGCGCGACGGGCGTCATCATGGCGCCGCCCATTCCCTGAAGGAAGCGGGCGCCGACGAAGGAGACCAGATCTCCGGAAATGGCGCAAAGCACGGAGCCGGCGATGAAGACGAGGATTGCCGAGCGGAAGATGCGTTTCGCGCCGAACCGGTCGGCCATCCAGCCGCTCAACGGAATGAAGATGGCGAGCGACACCATATAGGAGGTCAGCGCCAGCTTGAGCGTGATCGGGCCGACGCCGAGGTCGCGGGCGATCGCCGGCAGGGAGGTCGCGATGACGGTGGAATCCATCTGCTCCATGAAGAGCGCGACGGCAAGGATCAGGGGAACGATGCGGTTCATGCGAAGGCAAACCTTTGCGACGGCCTTTCGGCTCCCGGCAGGATCCGGGATGATTACCTTGGTTGAGATGTGGATGCCCGTGCGCAGGGCATGCGGTCGGGGAGGATTTCTGGAAGGGACATAGACACGCTGCGCCGAAAGTCCCGTGTCCCGTCTCACGCCATGGTCAATTTCCTGTGAAGAATGGGCGGCCGCGCTGTCAAGCTGTCCGCCTCGCTCTACCTCAGAGCCTCTCGCGGACCTTGCGCGTCGTGACGGGGAGGGTGGCGCACCCCGTGTCCGATCCGCGTCACGGGAACGGCATGCCGTCTCGACAGCCTCAGGCCGATGGGCGCCAGCCATGGGTTTGCGCAGCACGGCTTCGCCTCGGCCTTGGGTTCACCTCGCCATCGGCTTCGCTCGGCCTTGGGTTCGCCTCGCTATTGGGTTCAAACACAAAGGAAACGATTGATGCACGGATTTTCTCTCGGCAGACGCACCCTTTTTGCAGCCACCGCTCTTGGCGCGCTCGCAGCACCCTTCATCCTGAAGCGCGCCGCCTTTGCGCAAGGTGCCGCAGGGTCGGCGGGCAAGGAAACGCCCACGGCCTCGACCGGCGGCAAGAGCGCGACCGTCAAGCTTGGCGATTTCATCGTGACCATTGTCAGCGATGGCCTGCGCGTTGCCGACAAGCCGAACGAGACCTTCGGGACCGACCAGCCCCCGGAAGCCGTGGCGGCGCTTTTGCAAAAGAACTTCCTGCCGACCGACCGGTTTGCCAACGGCTTCTCGCCCGTCGTCGTCGACACGGGGTCGGAGGTGGTGCTGTTCGATACGGGCAACGGCGAGGCGGGCCGTCCGGCCGGAACCGGCTATCTGCTTGAGGGGCTGCGGGCCGCGGGCTATCCGCCGGAGAGCATCACGCTCGTGGTTCTCACGCACATGCACGGCGATCACATCAATGGTCTGATGGAAGGCGGCAAGCCGGCCTTTCCCAATGCCCGCTACGTCATGGGCGAGACGGAGCTTGCCTTCTGGAAGGATCCGGCCCGCGTGGGAACGCCCGCCGAGGGTGGACACAAGGCCGTGCTGACGAATGTCGTGCCGCTGGTCGAGAAGGCAACGCTGATCGGGGACGGTGCCGATGTCGTTTCCGGTATCACCGCCATGGCGGCCTTTGGCCATTCACCCGGGCATATGGTGTTCCGCGTGTCCTCGCAGGGCAAGGATCTGATGCTCACGGCCGATACCGCCAACCACTATGTCCTGTCGCTGCAGCAGCCCGACTGGCAGGTGAAGTTCGACATGGACAAGGAAAAGGCCGCAGCATCGCGCCGCAAGGTGTTCGACATGGTCGCCGCCGAGCGGCTGCCCTTCATCGGCTACCACATGCCCTTTCCGGCTGTCGGCTATGTCGAGAAGCAGGAGGCAGGCTACCGCTTTGTCCCGGCGTCCTACCAGCTCTACCTCTGAGGGCAGAAAGGGCAGGAAGGGCAGGAAGGGCAGGTTGGCAGCCTTGCCGGTGTCGGATGACGCCGCAACCGTCAGCCTGCGGACATTTCGTCCTTGAGCGAGCGCAGCATTGCCGCCATGCGCTCGCGAATGTCGTCTTCCAGGAAGATGACCCCGGCGGCGTCGAAATCGGCATTCAGCCGGTCCATAACGCCGTTCGGATGTTCGACGCCGACCGCCATGATGTCGCGCGCATAGGTTTCGCGATCCGGACTGTCGAGCATGGCCGCGGCCCACAGGCCAATCAGGGCATTTCGCCGCGCTTCCGCACGGAATGTCAGTTCCTCTCCGCGGACGAAGCGCGTTTCCTCGGCTTGGGCGATCTTGCGCAGGGGCGTCATGGTTTCGGTTCCTCGTCTCTTCCTGTCTGTGTGTTCCGCCGGTTGCCTTTCCGGGCACCGCGTTGGGGATGGTTCTACCGGACAGCGCTTAATGCCCGTCAAAAAGGCACGCCTAATAAAAACTGAAAATGCGCGCCCGCGAGACTTCGTCCACACGCGCAAGGGGGCCGGCGCTTGCCGCAGGGCGCACTTGCAGGGGGCTACGCTTGGAGGGGACTTACTTGCAGGGGACGGCTGCGGCCGGCCGGCTTTTTCTGTTCCCATCCCGTCACATCCGTGTTACGTGCCCTCGCCAACTTCCATGAAACACTTGCCGTCATTCCCTCCCAGAATGCCCGGCAGGCGACGCTCCCGCCGGAACCCCGTCCGTCCGGGCGTCTTGCACATTTTTAAAGGAATTGGCCCATGGCGCGCATCATCGAAACGGCTACCGGTCTGGAGGCTCTGACCTTCGACGACGTCCTCCTGCAGCCTGGTCACTCCGAGGTCATGCCGGGCCAGACGAACATCGCCACCCGTATCGCCCAGGATATCGAACTCAACCTGCCGATCCTGTCTTCGGCCATGGATACGGTCACGGAAGGCCGTCTTGCCATCGCCATGGCCCAGGCCGGCGGCATCGGCGTCATCCATCGCAATCTCTCTCCGGTCGAGCAGGCCGAGCAGGTCCGCCAGGTCAAGAAGTTCGAGAGCGGCATGGTCGTCAATCCCGTGACGATCGGCCCGGAGGCAACGCTCGCCGACGCGCTCGGCCTCATGAAGACCTACGGCATCTCGGGTATCCCGGTGGTCGAGAATGCCGGCAACGGCAAGACGCCCGGCCGCCTTGTCGGCATTGTCACCAACCGCGACGTCCGCTTTGCCTCCGACCCCAGCCAGCGCATCTATGAGCTGATGACGCGCGAGAACCTCATCACGGTGAAGGAAAACGTCGACCAGCAGGAGGCCAAGCGCCTGCTGCACACGCACCGCATCGAGAAGCTGCTGGTGGTGGATGCCGACGGCCGCTGCGTCGGCCTGATCACGGTCAAGGACATCGAGAAGTCGCAGCTCAACCCCAATGCCTCCAAGGATGCGCAGGGTCGCCTGCGCGCCGCGGCCGCCATTTCGGTCGGCGACGACGGCATCGAGCGCGCCGAACGCCTGATCGACGCCGGCATCGACCTGATCGTCATCGACACGGCGCATGGTCATTCCCAGCGGGTGCTCGACGCCGTCACCCGCGTCAAGACCATGTCGAACTCGGTCCGCATCATGGCCGGCAACGTCGCGACGTCCGACGGCACGCGGGCGCTGATCGACGCGGGCGCCGACGCCGTCAAGGTCGGCATCGGTCCGGGCTCCATCTGCACGACGCGCATCGTTGCCGGCGTCGGCGTGCCGCAGCTGGCCGCCATCATGTCGGCCGTCGAGGCGGCGCGTGCCGCGGATATCCCCGTCATCGCCGATGGCGGCATCAAGTTCTCGGGCGACCTTGCCAAGGCGATTGCGGCCGGTGCGTCCGCCGTCATGATCGGCTCGCTCCTGGCCGGTACCGACGAAAGCCCGGGCGAGGTGTTCCTGCACCAGGGCCGTTCCTTCAAGGCCTATCGCGGTATGGGATCGGTCGGCGCCATGGCCCGGGGCTCGGCAGACCGCTATTTCCAGGCCGAGGTGCGCGACACGCTGAAGCTCGTGCCGGAGGGCATCGAGGGCCAGGTGCCCTACAAGGGCCCGGTCTCGGGCGTGCTCCACCAGCTGGCCGGCGGTCTGAAGGCCTCCATGGGTTATGTCGGCGGCAAGACGCTGAAGGATTTTCAGGACCGGGCCACCTTCGTGCGCATCTCGGGTGCCGGCCTTCGCGAAAGCCATGCCCACGACGTGACGATCACCCGCGAAAGCCCCAACTACCCCGGCGCATGAGCGCGGATCGTAACGGACATCGAACAGGAGCCGCACGCCACCCGTGCGGCTCTTGTTTCTCGAGCGAGGACCCATGACGCAAACCGCCATCCTCTGGCCCGTGATCGCACAGGTCCTGCTCGTCTACATCGTCTACGGCGTGATGGGACAACGGCGCTTCGGCGCTGTCCGGCAGGGGAAGGCCCGGGCGCAGGATTTTCTCGTGCCCTCGGTCGAGCCGGACGCGAGCGCGACGGTTGCCCGCAACCTGACCAACCAGTTCGAGCTTCCGGTCCTCTTCTACGTCGTCTGCACGCTGCTCGCCGTGACCAACGGCGTGTCCTTCCTGACCGTGTCCGCCGCCTGGCTGTTCGTTCTCTCCCGCTATGGTCATGCGTTCGTGCATCTGACCTCCAACCGGCTGATGCTGCGCCACAGGCTGTTCGTTGCCGGTTTCCTTCTCAATGCGCTGCTCTGGCTGCTGCTCGCAGTCCATATTCTCTGACCGCAAGGCGAGATTCCGCCGTCCGCCGACTTTACCGCGTGCGCGAAGCCGCTATCGTCGCGATGGTCGCCGCCACGACCGGACATCAAGGGAGCGCTTCATGAAACTGAAAGACAAGGTCTGCATCGTCACCGGGGCTGCAAGCGGCATCGGCCGCGCCATTGCCGTGCGCTATGCCGCCGAGGGCGCGCGCGTCGCGATCGCCGATCTCTCGCTCGAAGCGTCGGAAGGGGCCGCTGCGGACCTCGCCAAAGGGCCCGGCCAGGCCATCGGCCTTGCGATGGACGTCACCTCCGAAGAGGCGGTCAATGACGGCGTGGCCGCCGTGGTCGAAAAATGGGGTCGCGTCGATGTCCTCGTTTCCAATGCCGGTGTCCAGATCGTCCACAGGATCGAGGATTTCCCCTTCGCGGACTGGAAGAAGATGCTGTCGATCCACCTCGACGGCGCGTTCCTGACCACCAAGGCCTGCATGCCGCACATGAAGCGCCAGGGTGGCGGCGCGCTGATCTACATGGGCTCGGTGCATTCCCATGAAGCCTCGCCGCTTAAATCTGCCTACGTCACGGCCAAGCACGGTCTTCTTGGTCTCGCCCGCGTGGCGGCCAAGGAAGGCGGTCCGCATGGCGTGCGGTCCAACGTCATCTGCCCCGGCTTCGTAAAGACGCCGCTCGTGGAGAAGCAGATCCCCGAACAGGCGAAGGCGCTGGGCATTTCGGAAGACGAGGTGGTCAAGCGCGTCATGCTGGGCGGCACCGTGGACACGGAATTCACCACCATCGAGGACGTGGCGAATGTCGCACTCTTCCTGGCCGGCTTCGAGACCAATGCCCTGACCGGCCAGTCGCTGATGGTCAGCCACGGTTGGGCGATGCGGTAGCGACCCCTGCGGTCTCGCCGAGCAGCTTTGCCGAGGCGTCGATGACGACCTCGGCGAGCGCCTGGTGATCGGCCGTCCGGCGCGACCGTGCCCGCCAGACGAGTCCGATCTGCCGCGAGGGCTGCGGCTCGGCAAAGGGCACGATGCGCATGCGGCTGCGCCCGCGCTCTTCCTTGACCGCAATTTCCGGGATGAGCGTGATGCCCATGCCGTGGCTCACCATCTGCAACAGCGTCGCCATGGAGGTCGCGCCGTAATTGGCCACGCGCCGTCCGGCCGAGGCGCCGCAGACGGCAAGCGCCTGATCGCGCAGGCAGTGACCTTCCTCGAGCAGCAGCAGCCGGTCGACATCCACCTGCGCTTCCGTCATCGGCGACATCAGAAGCGTGCTCTCGTCCTCGGCCATCGCGATGAGAAAACGGTCCTTAAACAGCGGGAGAACGTCCAGCGTCTCCTCGCCCTGCGGCAGCGCGACGATCGCGCAGTCGAGCCGACCCGCCTTCACATCCTCGACGCAGCCCGAGGTGAGAAGCTCGCGGAGCTCGATCTCGAGCTTGGGAAACCGCGCACGCAGCATGGGAATGAGCACGGGAACCAGGTAGGGCGCGACGGTCGGTATCACCCCGAGCCGCAGCCGGCCCTCGAGAATGCCGGTGACCTGACGGGCCCGGTCGTAAAGCGCATCGACCGACTGCAGGATCGTGCGCACCTCCGGCAGCAACGCCTCGCCCTGCCGCGTGAGGAGCGCCCCGGCCCGGTTGCGCTCGAACAGGGCAGCACCGAGATCCTTTTCCATTTCGGCGATCTGCGCGGAGAGGGCGGGTTGGCTGACATTGACCAGCTCCGCCGCCCGGCCGAAATGGCGCGTGGTGGCGAGGGCATCGAAGTAGCGCATCTGTCGAATGGTGAGCATGATCGGAATTTCCTATCGAACATCACAAGAAATACAATTGGAAATTATCGATGGAGAGTGCGAGAAAGGGGGCAGCCTTGGTTTTCGGACATGTCGCATTTTCGGCATGATGGAGGACGAGGATACAGCTTGAAGCCGGACGGGCAACAGACACCGCGGGATTGCCTCCGAGCATCCCGAGCGGTCTGCCGAGGGTTTTTCAAGCGAAACGGGGTGGGCAGGCTCTCGATGAGAGGCCTGCGCGCCGATCGTGCCGGAGCGCTTTGCGGCGCTTGGCGATGAACGAGCGGGATCGGCACGACCGGACCCGACATGTCCAGACAGGAGGACGAAATGACTGATCGCCCGACAATGACGACAACGGCCGGCGCACCCGTGCCGGACAACCAGAATTCGCTGACGGCCGGCCCCAAGGGCGGCATCATGCTGCAGGACTACCAGCTGATCGAGAAGCTGGCCCATCAGAACCGCGAGCGCATTCCGGAACGCGCCGTGCACGCCAAGGGCTGGGGTGCCTATGGCACGCTGAAGATCACCGGCGACATCTCCAAGTACACCAAGGCCGCCGTTCTGCAGCCGGGTGCGGAAACGCCGATGCTCGCCCGCTTCTCCACCGTTGCCGGTGAGCAGGGTGCAGCCGATGCCGAGCGCGACGTGCGCGGCTTCGCGCTGAAGTTCTACACCTCCGAAGGCAACTGGGATCTGGTCGGCAACAACACGCCGGTGTTCTTCGTCCGCGACCCGTACAAGTTCCCGGACTTCATCCACACCCAGAAGCGCCATCCGAAGACGAACCTGCGTTCGGCGACGGCCATGTGGGACTTCTGGTCGCTCTCGCCGGAAAGCCTGCACCAGGTCACCATCCTGATGTCCGACCGCGGCTGTCCGACGTCGCCGTTGCACATGAACGGCTACGGCTCGCACACCTTCTCGTTCTGGAACGATGCCGGCGAGCGTTACTGGGTGAAGTTCCACTTCAAGACCCAGCACGGCCACAAGTTCTACACGAACGAGGAATCCGAGCAGGTCATCGGCAAGACGCGCGAATCCTACCAGGAGGCGCTGTTCGGCTCGATCGAGGAAGGCAACTATCCGCGCTGGACCGTCCAGGTGCAGATCATGCCGGAACTGGATGCCGAGAAGACCTCGTACAATCCGTTCGACCTGACGAAGGTCTGGCCGCACAGCGAATATCCGCCGATCGAGATCGGCACGATGGAGCTGAACCGCAACCCGGAAAACTACTTTGCGGAAGTCGAGAACGCCGCGTTCTCGCCGTCCAACATCGTTCCCGGCATCGGCTTCTCGCCGGACAAGATGCTGCAGGCCCGCGTGTTCTCCTATGCCGATGCCCATCGTCATCGTCTCGGCACGCATTATGAGCACATCCCGGTCAACCAGCCGAAGAACCCGGTCCATCACTATCATCGCGATGGCCAGATGAACACGTTCGGCGGCATTCGCACGGGCAATCCGGATGCCTATTACGAGCCCAACTCGTTCAACGGCCCGGTCGAGCAGCCTGCAGCCCTCGAGCCGCCGCTGCGGATCGATGGCGACATGGCCCGCTTCAACCACCGCGACGGCAACAACGACTATGTCCAGGTGACGGCCCTGTTCAACCTGTTCGATGCCGACCAGAAGGCGCGCCTCTACTCCAACATCGCAGCCGCGATGGGCGGCGTTCCCGGCTACATCGTCGAGCGCCAGCTTGGTCACTTCAAGCAGGTCCACCCGGACTACGAAGCCGGCGTGCGCGCCGCGCTCAACAAGGCGCACGGCTACCAGGCCGACACGATCAGCGCCGACCAGCCCGCCGCCGCCGAATAATCGGCGTCAAGGTTTTGGGATAAGGAAACCGGGAGCGGAAACGCTTCCGGTTTTTTCGTGACTGCTACCAGCCGGACAGCAGGTGGCCCTGTCGCTGCCGCGGAAGGCGCGAGAGACCCTTCAGGTCACCGTCCAGGTCGTCGCCGGCCACCTGGGGCGTGATGTTGTCGAGGCAGGCGGTGATGTGATTGCTGATCGCCGTGGAAAGCGACGGGGACAGGCCCGGCCGCTTCATGATGCCGATCTGGACCGGGGCGAGGGCGGGAAAGCCGTCCGCCTGGGTCAGCACCTTCATGCCGCTGCGCAGGGCGGATTCCGGCAGGACGGAAACCGCCATGCCCGCGAGCACGGCGGCTGCGACGACGGTCGAGGACCAGCTCGTGAAAAGGATGTTGTATTCCTTGCCCGTCGCATCCAGCGCGGAGCAGGCCGCCTGCCGCCACTGGCAATCGCGCTTGCCGACCGCGAGCGGCACCGGGGCGTTCTCCGGCAGGGGGTGGTTGACCGAACTGACCCAGCAGAGCGGTTCCGTCCGGACGACATCCGACGCGCGCGTCCGCGGATTATGCGTGACGAGCGCGATGTCCAGCTCGCCGCGGGCCATCTTCTCCGCCAGGTCCACCGAGGGCTCGCACACGATGAACAGCTCGACGTTCGGATGGGTCTTGGCAAAGCGGACGATGATCTCCGGCATGTAGCGGTCGGCATAGTCGTCGGGCGTGCCGATGCGCAACGTTCCTTCCAGCCGGTTGTCGTCGAAGGCGGCAACGGCCTCGTTGTTCAGCCGAATCATGCGCCGCGCATAGTTCAACAGCTTCTCGCCTTCGGTCGTCAGCCGGTTTCCCCGGCCGTCCTTGGCAAACAGCGCCTTGCCGATCCGCTCCTCCAGCCGCCGCATCTGCATGGAGACGGCCGACTGCGTCTTGAACACCCGTTCGGCCGCCCGGGTAAAGCTGCCCGTATCGGCAATGGCAACGAACGTCTGAAGCTGGTCGAGGTCGAGAGGGGAGGCCATGGGTGCGCCTATAAGATTGTTTGATCAATACCATTAGAAACATTCGTTGGACTGATCAATATCGATTTGCGACTGTACCCTCGTAAACAACGTCCTCCCAAGACCCGCTGCGCCAATGCTTCGGAAACCTCCACCCCATCCGCGTCCACTCTCGGACGCCGGATAGCCGACCCGTGCCTTTCAGGAGCTGAGCCCATGCGCACGCAAGAGACCGCTTTCGATATCACCCTTGCCGGCGAGCCGGCCGCTCTGCGCCTGTCCGCGCTCAAGCGGGGTCTCGTGTCGGTCTGGCGCCTCTTCAAGAATCGCCGTGCCATCGGCCATCTCCAGGATCTCGACGACTATCGGTTGGCCGATATCGGTCTCACCCGGCACGATCTCCGCACCGCCGCCACGTCGGCCTTCTTCGAGGATCCGAGCCGGCATCTGACACGGGCCGCGCGCGAGCGTACCGGTCGCTACTATCGGGATGCCCGCGGCCTCTGATGCCGAAGACGGACTGACGACGAAAACCGCAGACCGTCCGACCCCTTTGGCGCTCCATGCTCTTCCCCGGGCATGCGACGCCCGGATGGTGCGACCGCTCGCATCATCCGCGTTCCCCGCAGGGTTACAGCCAACGACCCTGCCGCTTGCCCGGCGCTCCGATCCGTTCGGCGCCGGGCTTTTTTATGCGTTCGGACGCGTCGTGCCGGCGCAACGTCTCAGGCCTTGGACTGAAACTGCGCAAAAAGCCCGTCGATCGCCTTCTGATATTCCTTCTGCGCCTCGATGCCGCTGTCGAACATGGTGTTGAACATGTCGACGAAGGGAGCCTTCGGCGCGGGCGGGGCGTCCGCCGGCTTGGTCTGCGGCGAGCCCATGGTCATCATGTCCTGGAAGGCCTTCATGAAAGGGTTGCCAGCAAACATGTCCGGGGCCGATGGCGGCTTTTCCGGCGATTTCGGCGGCGTGAAGAAGGCCTGCATGGTCTGCGTGAACGGATTGTCGAAAGGGTTCGGCATGGTCGGCGGCTCCTTCTTGCGGGCAAGGCCGACGGCCTCCAGCCAGCTCTGCATCGCCGGGCCGAACGGATTTTGCGCCAACGACGGGGACGCGTTCATCTGGCCTGTCGCCTGCTTGAACAGGCCGCCCATGATGGCGCTGGCCACCACCGGCAGCATCTGCCGGTAGATGTCCTGCCCGATCCCCGTCAGCTGCGCGGCCTGGGCCGCCACCGCACCCGACATATCGCGCGATCCGAAGATCTGTCCGAGCGCCGCCTGTCCGTCGGCCAGCCCCTGCGGGGTGAAGGCCTTGGTCATGTCTTCGAAATACTTGGCGTAACCGCCGCTGCTCATTGCTGCGAGGAAGGTGCCGAAATCATAGGGGTTGGCCGCATTGGTCTTCAGACCGGCCGAAAACGCCGGCATGAGGGCGGCGGTCGCCTTGGCCATCTGCTCCTGCGCGAGCCCGAACTGCTGCGCCATCACATCCATGGCGCGGCCGTTCTGTGCCTGCATCATCATGTCGAATAGGGGGATCATCGTCTCATCCTTGTTGCAGACAGCACGTCAGGCTGCACTATAACGGGAAAAAGACGTTGGCATATCGCTTTTTGAACCGCCTTCCCGGCGATCCCGAACCTGCGCGCGCAGAGGCGCTCAGTAGGCATAATCCTTGAAGACCGGCTCGACGGAGCCGTTCCAGCGACCGTTGTAGAGCGCCAGCATGTCCTCGGCCAGCGTGGTGCCGCGCGCCACGACCTCGTCGAGTGGGCTGAGGAAATGCGCTTCGTCCACGCCGTCGCCGTTCAGCCGGTTGCGCGCCTTCAGCCCGGCGCGCGAGATCGCCAGAACGTCGCGGGCGACGTCGCTCAGCCTGCGGCCCCGCACCGTGGCGCCCAGTCCCTGCGCCGGGACCGTGTCGCGCAGCGCGATGACGTCCTCGTAGGTCCAGTCCTTCACCAGTTCGGCAGCGCCCGCCAAGGCGGCGTCGTCATAGAGCAGGCCGACCCAGAAGGCCGGAAGGGCACAGATCCGCCGCCACGGACCGCCGTCCGCGCCGCGCATTTCGAGAAAGCGCTTCAGCCGCACATCGGGAAACAGGGTCGAGAGATGGTTGGTCCAGTCGCCCATGTTGGGCTCCCAGTAGGCCAGTTCGCCCTTCAGGGCGCCGCCCATGAACTGGCGGAAGGTCATGTGCGTGCAGTCGTGGTAGCGCCCGTCGCGCACGACGAAATACATCGGTGCATCCAGCGCCCACGCGACATAGTCCTCGAAGCGGAAGGTCCCGCTGAGAGCCGCGGGCAGCACGCCGGCGCGCTGGTTGTCGGTATCCCGCCAGATCTCGCCGCGCCAGGACTGCAGCCCGTTCGGCTTGCCCTCCGTAAAGGGCGAGCTTGCAAAGAGCGCGGTCGCCAGCGGCTGCAGCTTCAGCGAAACCTGCATCTTCGCGGCCATGTCGGCTTCCGAGGAGAAGTCGAGGTTCACCTGGATCGTGCAGGTCCGGTACATCATGTCGAGACCCTGGGTGCCGACCTTCGGCATGTAGCGGGTCATGATGTCGTAACGCGACTTCGGCATGCGCGGGGTTTCGGCAAGCGTCCATTTCGGGCTGCCGCCGATGCCGAGGAAACGGATGCCGAGCGGCTCGGCAATCTCGCGCAGCACGGCCAGATGCGTGTTGGATTCCTTGCAGGTCTCGTGCAGCGTCTCGACCGGCGCACCCGACAGCTCGAACTGTCCGCCCGGCTCCAGGGAAATCGCGCCGCGACCCTGCGGTTCGACGAGACCGATCAGATGGCCGGCATCGATGATCGGATCCCAGCCGGTCTTCTGCTGCATGCCTTCCAGGAGTTTCAGGATTCCGGCGTCGCCCGCATAGGGAACGGGACTGTTGTCGGCCGTGTAGAACACGAACTTTTCGTGCTCGGTGCCGATGCGGAAGGCCTCTTTCGGCTTGTTGCCGCCCGCCAGATATTCGGTCAACTCGGAAACGGAGGTCACCGGTGTCTGGTCGGTGGTATCGCGGGCCATGGGCATCGTCTCGAAAACGGAGAAACCCGGCCGTCCAGCAGGGCATGAGATCAGCTAATGTCAGGCTGATTGAACCGCTTTGAGATGCGGTGCAAGCAAAAATATTTCAACCTATGTTCCAAAATTTCATCGGCGCTGTGGCCTTTCAGCGCCAGTCGCCGAGCGTCGCCTGGATGATCGCCATGGCGGCGACGGCGGCCGTGTCGGCCCGCAGGATGCGCGGCCCGAGCGGGATGGCCGTCACGAAGTCGAGCCCGCGCAGCCGGCTCCGCTCCGCATCCGAAAAACCGCCCTCGGGACCGACGAGCAGCGCATAGCGGGCGTCCGACAGTCCGCGCAGGACAGGCAGCGGATTGTCGCCGGCATCGCCCTCGTCGCAGAAGAGAATGCGCCGGTCGGTCGGCCAGGTGTCGAGGAGCGCGTCCAGCCGCGTCGGCTCCCGAACCTCGGGAATCGCCAGCACGCCGCATTGCTCGGCGGCTTCGACGGCATTCGCCTGCAGCCGCTCAAGGCTGGTGATGCGCCCCTGCACGTGCTGCGTCATCACCGGCTGCAGCAGCCCTGCGCCCATCTCCACCGCTTTCTGGACGAGATAATCGAGCCTGCCCACCTTCAGCGGGGCAAAGAGGTAGTGGAGGTCGGGCAGGGGAGACTGCGGCCGGGTCTGCTCCCTGGGGATCAGCGCCACGCGCTTGCGGGTCGGCATGGCGATCTCCGCCCGCCATTCCCCGTCGCGCCCGTTGAAGACGAGGAGGTCGCGGCCTTCCTCCATGCGCAGGACGTTGGCGAGGTAATTGAACTGGTCCTTCGTCGTTTCCACCGCGATGCCGGAGGCGAGATCCGGCTCTACGAACAGACGCTGCATGCGAAAATTGGCTCTCATGACACGCTTCTACAGAAAAATGGCCGAGAAGAGAATGTAGAGGAGCGCCGAGAGCAAAGCGGAGGCGGGAACGGTGATGATCCAGGCGCCGACGATCGTCATGAAATGCGAACGCCGCACGAGCTGCCGCCGCCGCGTCTCGTCTGCGCCGTGCTCGGTGCGCAACTGGAAATCCGACTGCCCCGTCTTGCGTCGGACATAGTCCAGCCGCAGCTTGGAATTGCGGGTGTACCACTCGCGGAAGAAGCCGATGCCGAACACGGCGCCGACGGCGATGTGCGTGGTGCTGACCGGCAGCCCGAAGGTCGAGGCGAGGATGACGGTCATGGCGGTGGCCAGCGCCACGCAGAACGCGCGCACCGGATTGAGCTTGGTGATTTCCTCCCCGACCACGCGGATCAGTTTCGGTCCGTAGAGCAGCAGTCCGGCCGAAATGCCGAGCGCGCCGATCAGCAGGACCCAGAAGGCAACCGCGGCCGTTTCGCCCGGCACGGCCGTGCCGACATTGGCAACGATGGCCGAGAGCGGACCGACCGCGTTCGAAACGTCGTTGGACCCATGCGCGAAGGAGAGGAGGGCCGCCGATACCACGAGCGGCAGATGGAAGAGCGGCCGAAGGGACTGGTTGCGGTTTTCCAGCCCCACCGCCTGCCGCGCGACCGAGCGCCGCGTCGCGACATAGACGACGAGACCGACGACGAGCCCGGCACCCACCCCTTCAAGAGGCGGGATCTCGTAGACCCGCTCGAGGCCGATCAGCGCAAAATAGAGGGTGAAGATGCCCCCCATGGCGGCCAGCAGGATCGGGATCCAGAACACGGCCCCGGCGATCTTGTCTTCCCGGTAGATGATGAACGTCTTGATGAAGAGCAGTAGGCCGGCCGCCACACCACCGCCGATGAAGGGCGACAGCATCCAGCTGAGCGTGATGCCGCCGAGCGAGAGCCATTGCACCGAGGAAAACCCGACGGCCGCCACCCCGGCGCCGAGAATGCTGCCGACGATCGCATGGGTGGTGGAAATCGGTGCGCTGCACCATGTCGCGATGTTGATCCAGGCCGCGGCGGAAATCAGCGCCGACATCATGACCCAGACCAGCGTCGGGCTGTCGGTGAAGGCCGCGGCGTCGACGAGCCCGCCCTCGATGGTCGAAACCACCCGCCCGCCGGCGAAGAGAGCCCCGGCGATTTCGAAGACCGCAGCGATCGCCAGAGCACCGGTCATCGTCATGGCCCGCGCGCCGACGGCCGCACCGACATTGTTCGTCACGTCGTTTGCGCCGATGTTCATCGCCATGTAGCCGGCGATGGCGGCGGCCGCGACGACGACGATCGCGCCGGGCGCCTCGGACACTGCACTGGCCGCGACGATCATGACGAAGACGAGGAAGAGAAAGCCGAGCCCGAGGCCCGCGGAACTCTTGAGGACGAAATGCGACGCCTCTTCGTTCAGCGTCAGCTTGTCGAGATCCTTGTCGAGTGTCGATTTTTCAAGCGACGGTGCCGTCTTCCCCATGATCATTCCTCGTCGCGCGTCGCCTGCCGCTGCCGCGCTCCCCGAAGCCTCGGGCCTGAAGCCCGAAACATTCCGGTCGCAATCGCGCCATATGCCCGCCGGGGCAGGAGCGCTTGCGGCCGAGTGCGACCGCCCGGGGCGCGCCTGCATCGACAGCGTCGATATTGTTAAAAAAAGCTTACCTTACAAGGCTCACGCGAGGCTTGCCGACGATCGGCAGGCCGACGCGGGACTGCGGCAAACCCTGTCGTGCCGAGCGCTACGCCGGGAACCGGGCATCCTCGTGATGATGGGGGAAACCAAGCGACGCTGCACACTTTCGGGCGACATGCATGAGCCGCGAGCGAAGCGCACGGGAAAAGCTGACGCCGGAAAGCTAACGAGCCGCGCTGCGGGCCGCTTCGACGGGCGGCTGCGCGGTCGCCAGAAGCTGTGTCTGGAAATCGAGGATGAGCCTGCGCAGGCCCGGTTCCGCGACGCGGCCGGCGGCCTCCGTGAAGGTCACCCATTCCAGAGTGCGGGACCCTTTTTCGGGAAAGCGCTTCGCCATCTCGGACACCACGACCGGAAAGACGTGGACACGGCACGGAATCTTCAGACCCTTGTTCATGCCCTTTTCATAGGTGAAGCTGCCGATGGTGTCCGCCGAAGCTTCGCCTTTGACGCCGGCTTCTTCCCAGGCCTCGCGCGCCGCCACCTCGTGCGACGCCTTGCCTTCCATCGGCCAGCCCTTCGGAATGACCCAGCGACCCGTGTCGCGGCTCGTGATCAGCAGCATTTCCGGTACGTCGCCCTTCTTTCGGAACCGGTAGCACAGGGCAGCAAACTGCATGCGTTCGGGCCGGCGGAACATCAGGCGGACTTCGGAAACGATGCTATCGAGGATGGTCAATGATTTCAGGGCCTTTCAATGGGCAGTCTCGTCAGGCCATCTCGTCACGGCCAGGCTCGTCAGGAATTGCGCTGGCCGCGAACGGCCGGATATGCTTGCCGCGAACGGCTCATCAGGCTTGCTGCGAGCGGTCCACACGGACGGAGCGCGGCGATCGGGACGTCGGGAATACATCGACGACTCGCGCTTTGACCGGGCCGTCAGAAAAACAGAATGAACGTGGACGTTGTCACAGTCTATCGCAAACGACATCGATCGTTGATTCTTACTATGCCTGCAATCTTGCGCAGGCGTGGTCGCGCACCGCCATCCGCTATCACATATGCGACATCAAATGGCGCATTTCAATCCTGAGACCTTTCGAGCAGCCGCAGCCGCGAAATCCGCGCCCGATCTTCGGCGCGATGGGCATCCCGGCTGGCTTCCATCACGAAATCGATGTGGCGCTCGGCAGCACGGCGGGCCTCCGGAGGGTCTGCCGCCAGGATCGCCGCATGGATGGCCTCGTGCTGCGCAAGCAGCCTCTCGGCGGCTCCCGGTGCCTGGAAAACCGTTGTCCGGCTAAAAAAGATATCCTGTTCCAGAAGACGGTAGCACGACCTGAGCGTGTGCAGGAGGATGATGTTGTGCGCGCTTTCGCCGACGGCCATGTGGAAGTCGATATCGGCGGTGAGGCCGCTGTCGCGGTCATCGGCATCGTGTGCCGCCCGCATGCGCGCCACGATCCGCGTCAGGCTCTTGCGATCGGCCTCCGTCGCATGGCGTGCGGCCCGCTCGGCCGTCAGGCCTTCGATCTCGCGACGGTAATCGAGATAGTCGCGTGCCGCCTTTTCGTGCCGCACGATCAGGGCGCGCATGGGCTGCGAAAAGATCTCGCCGATGATGTCGGCAACGAAGGTGCCGCCGCCGTGCCGGCTGACGAGCAGGCCGCGCGTCTCGAGTTCCTTAAGGGCTTCCCGAAGGATCGGCCGCGACACGTCGAAGCGGGCGGCAAGATCGCGCTCGCCCGGCAGCCGGTCGCCGTCGCGCAGGACGCCGTCGAGGATCAGCGTCTCGATGCGCTGCACGATCTCGTCGGCCGCGCGGTTCGGGGGAATGGCGGAGAACATTTCGACCGGCTCGTCCGCCACGCGTTTCCCCTCCGTGTTTCCAGCCCCAGCCATGTGCCTCGGCGGGTAAGAATGCCGCATAACCGAACACGGAAACAGAGACAAAAAAGGGACCGACCAGCGTCCTGCCGGCCGGTCCCGATGATAGGCCTTCGCGATCAGCCGCCGAAAATGGTGCGCAGCAGGTCGACGCCCCGATCATCGTAGGACACTTCGCCCTGCTTGTTGCCGGGGCCGACCACGATCACCTTGGCGCCGATCGAGGCGCGGTCGTAGAGATGCTCGACGTCCTGGTTCATCATGCGGATGCAACCGGACGACATGTTCTGCCCGATCGTCCAGGGCTGGTTCGTGCCGTGGATGCGGAAGCCGCTGTCGCTTTTGCCCTTGTAGAGATAAAGCGCGCGGGCGCCGAGCGGATTGTTGACGCCGCCCTCCATATAGGCCGGCAGGATGTGGCCGTTCTTGCGCTCGCGGGCGATCATTTCCGCCGGCGGCGTCCATCCCGGCCATTCGGCCTTGCGCTGGACCTTCACCACGCCCGACCAGCCGAAGCCTTCGCGCCCGACGCCGATGCCGTAGCGCGTCGCCTTGTTGTTGCCCTCGACGTAGTAGAGATATTTGTGATTGGTATCGACGATGATGGTGCCGGGCGCCTCGTCGGTCCGCAGCCGCACCTTCGTGCGCCAGAATTCGCGCGCCGGCTTGCGCTGCGATGCGGCGACCGTCGTTACGTCGCTCTGACCGATGGTGGCGGCCGGCCGTTCCATCATCGTTGCCGATGCCGTGCTCGCGCCGCCGATCAGCAGCGCTGCCGCTAGCGCGGCACCTGCCGCGCGTCCCAGTTTCGTCGTCATGGTAATCTCCCTCTCAAGCCCGCCGGTCGCGCCGCCGGCCCCCGTAAAGGTCCGGCAGAAGCGCAACGCATCGGGGAAACGCTATTCGATCGCACGTATCCCGCAAGATCATCCGGTGCGACATCGACGGAATGTGATCGTCCCCGATAACACGTCGAGGGCGATTGTTGCTGAAAAGGCACGATACAGCGTCAAAACCCGCTTACGCCGCGGCCTCGCATCGACCGGTGTCGCGGCGATCCAGATGGCTCGCGCTTACTGGACGATGACCCGTGTGCCCACGCTGACCCGTTCGTAGAGATCGGTCACATCCTCGTTGCGCATGCGGATGCAGCCGGACGACACGGCATAGCCGATGGTCCAGGGCGCGTTGGTGCCGTGAATGCGGTAGAGCGTGGACCCGAGATACATGGCGCGGGCG
Organism: Rhizobium sp. Leaf384; assembly: GCF_001424065.1. Lineage (GTDB taxonomy): Bacteria > Pseudomonadota > Alphaproteobacteria > Rhizobiales > Rhizobiaceae > Ferranicluibacter. The sequence continues at coordinate 978,303 of NZ_LMQE01000001.1, read as the reverse complement.
CCGAGCGGGTTCGCCGGACCGCCCTCCATGCTGGTGGGCAGATAGTGGCCCTTGGCGGCTTCGCGGGCGATCATTTCGGATGGCGGGTGCCAGGTCGGCCATTCCGCCTTGCGCGTCACCTTGTGCGCCCCGGCCCACTCGAAGCCGGGCTTGCCGACACCCACGCCATAGCGCCGGGCTTCGCCGTTTCCGGTAACGAGATAGAGAAAGCGGCTGGTGGTATCGATGACGATCGTCCCGGGCCGTTCGCGCGTCTCGTAGGCGACGGTCTGCGGCAGGAATTGCGGATCGATCGGACGAACGGGCCGCTGCGGCGCCACCATGCCGGCGGAGCGGACGAGCGGCGCGGCCCGCTGCAGGGCCGGACGCTGGTAGATGACCTGCTGGCGCGGGGCGAAGATCCCCGAACGTTCGCGGTAGATGACGCGCGGCGGATCGCCGGCCACGCGCGGGCGCAGGATGCGGCGCTCTTCGATCCGTCCTGCCCCGACGCTTGCTCCACCGCCCGTCCTGGGTCCCGCGCCCAGCTGCATCAGCCAGGGGGCCGTGAGATCGGGGCTGACGATGACCGGCGGACGGTTGCCATAGCGCTCGGCAGCCTGCGCGATGCCGGCGCCGACATCGCTGACGACGAAGGACAGGAGGGTGGAAAGGATCAACAATGTCTTCATGACGGGCTCGTTCTCGATCTGGCTGTCGGCGAGGGCGCGGCCGGTGGTGCGTCCGGCCTATCGCAAGAGCCTGACACCCGAGCGCGGTAGGAAGCGTAAACAGACATTGCGGAACGGGTGGTCGCACGCGGAAAGTCTTCGGTAGGGTTATTGCGTGCTTTCGAGAAATGGTTGACGAAGCATGAAGGCGCGGGCTGCGGCCTTCAGGGAGGTGATGGGATGAGCGAAACCGAGGCGGCACCGAAAGGGTTGATCACCGGTCCCGACGGGCTGACGCGCTGCTTCTGGCACGGCAACCTGCCGGACTACCTGCGCTATCATGACGAGGAGTGGGGCCGTCCGGTGACGGACGATCGGCGTCTGTTTGAAAAGATCTGCCTCGAAGGCTTTCAGTCGGGACTGTCCTGGCTGACGATCCTGCGCAAGCGTGAAGCCTTTCGCGCCGCCTTTGCCGGCTTCGACATCGACGCGGTGGCGGCGTTCGACGATGCGGACATCGAGCGCTGCGTCACAGACGCCGGCATCGTGCGCCATCGCGGCAAGATCGTCTCGACGATCAACAATGCGCGCCGCGCACAGGCGCTTCGCGCGGAATTCGGCACGCTGGCCCACTACTTCTGGCGCTATGAGCCGGCCCTGCACGAGCGACCGGAAAGCGTCACCTTCGCCGAAATCGCCGCCAATCCGACGACGCCGGTGTCGGTGCGGATGTCCAAGGACCTGAAGAAGCGTGGCTGGACCTTCGTCGGCCCGACCACGGTCTACGCCTTCATGCAGGCCATGGGCCTCGTCAACGACCATATCGAGGGCTGCATCTGCCGCCAGCCGGTCGAGGATTTGCGCGCGCGCCTGGTTCGACCCTGACGGACGCTCCTGCATGTCGCCCGAACCTGTGCCGCAGTTTCGGGAAACGCGCTTTAGAGCCGCCGGCCCCGACCCCCGCCCCGGCGCCCGCTCGCCAGCAGCGCGATGCCGATGACGGCGACGACGAGGCCGATGACCAGCCACTGCGTCTGTCCCGTCATGAAACTTCCGCCCATCAGATTGGCGCCCTGAAGGATCCAGATCAGCCCCACCAGGAGACAGAGCACCCCGGCAATCGTCTTGAAACGCGTCATCCCATTCTCCTCCCTGTCGGCGACCCGGATGGTCCGCCGTGTGGCGCGGGGACCGGCTTTCGCCTGCGCCCCGCGCCATTGTCCTTCAGGCTCTAGCCGCCGTTCTTGGCAAGCCAGGCTTTCATTCTGGCGATTTCGGCTTCCTGAGCCGCGATCACCTCCTGCGCCAGCGCGCGAAGCTCGGGATCGGTGCCGAATTCCAGCTCCACCTTTGCCATGTCGATCGCGCCCTGATGATGCGCGATCATGCCCTTGGCGAAGTCCACGTCGGCCTTGCCGGTATAGGTGATGGCCATGCCCGCGTGCATGCGGGCGTTCGCCTTGGCAAAGGCCTGGCTCGATGGGCCCTGATCGCCCTTTGGCGCTGCCATGCCGCCCTTCGGCGCTGCCATCTCGCCCTTCGGCGCTGCCATGTCGCCCGACATGCTGCCATGGTCCATGGCGTGGGGATCTCCGGGCTTTGCCGGATCCTGTGCGAAGGCGGATGCGGCAGAGAGAGAAAGAAGCGCGGCCGTCGCGGCGCCGAGGATGAGGTTTCGAGACATGATCTGTCCGTCCTTTCGAGATGAGGGGAATGCCTGTCAGGTCGAAAGAAGCGATCGGGGCGGCGGCGGCGTCGGCGTCTGGAAAAAGGCGATCAGCGGACGGTCCAGGGCCGGCCGGATGCCCTGCGCGGGAAGGGCCGGGCGCTTGCCATGGTCGGCCTCGATCTCCAGCGCAAAGCAGGCCGAGCAGAGCATGGGATGGGCACCCTTGCCGGAGGTGTGACAGCCGTGTGCGCAATCGCACGGTCCCGAATGCCGGTCGTCGTCACCCAAAGAGACGGCAGGGGCGGCGACACCGGCGCCCTGCGCGATGAGGGTCGTGCCTTGGACATGCCCGTGCACGCCATGCGCGAGCCCCTGCGCCTGCGCAACGGCCGACGTCCATCCCGACAGGATGGCGCAAAGCAGGGACAGGGCTAGCAGGAGCGCGCGCATTCTCCCAACATAAGCAGGATCTGCACCAAGGGAAGACCCTGTTCGTCTTGCCCCCGGCTCCGGCCCGGCGGTGCCGCGCCGCCTTGCTGCCATGGCCATGATCGGCTAGGGAAGGCGCCAAACCCTTGAACGGACTTTCCAACCGCAAGCGAGACGGTCGAAACGCCATGAACGACAAGAAGAAGAAGCCTCAGAAGCTCAAGGCCCGCCTGCCGCGCGGCTTCGTCGATCGCTCTGCCGCCGACATCCGCGCCGTCGATGGCATGGTCGTCAAAATCCGCGAGGTCTACGAGCGCTACGGCTTCGATCCCGTGGAAACGCCGCTGTTCGAATACACCGATGCGCTCGGCAAGTTCCTGCCCGACAGCGACCGCCCCAACGAAGGTGTGTTCTCGCTCAAAGACGACGACGAGCAATGGATGTCGCTGCGCTACGACCTGACCGCGCCGCTCGCCCGCCATGTCGCCGAGAATTTCAACGAGATCCAGCTTCCCTACCGCACCTTCCGTGCCGGCTGGGTCTTTCGCAACGAAAAGCCGGGCCCCGGCCGTTTCCGCCAGTTCATGCAGTTCGACGCCGACACGGTGGGCGCTGCCGGCGTCCAGGCGGATGCCGAGATGTGCATGATGATGGCGGATACGATGGAGGCACTGGGTCTTGCCGGCCAGTTCGTCGTCAGGGTGAACAACCGCAAGGTCTTCGATGGCGTTCTCGACGGGATCGGCCTGGCCGGCGACGACAATGCCGGCCGCCGTCTGACGGTGCTGCGCGCCATCGACAAGCTGGACAAGTTTGGACTCGAGGGCGTGAAGCTCCTGCTCGGCGAAGGCCGCAAGGATGAAAGCGGCGACTTCACCAAGGGTGCCGGTCTCGGCCCCGATCAGATCGCCAGCGTGCTCGCCTACCTCGCGCAGGACGGCTACCAGCCGACAAGCGACCTCTACGCCCAGGGCATGAGCGAGCTGGACCAGATCGAGACGCTGGTGCGTGCCGCCGGGTATGGCGACGATCGCATCAAGATCGATCCTTCCGTCATCCGCGGCCTCGAATACTACACCGGCCCCGTCTTCGAAGCGGAACTGACCTTCCCCGTCACCAACGAAAAGGGCGAGAGCGTCGTCTTCGGCTCGGTCGGCGGCGGCGGTCGCTATGATGGGCTCGTCTCCCGCTTCATGGGCCAGCCCGTGCCGGCCACCGGCTTCTCCATCGGTGTCTCCCGCCTGATGACGGCGCTGAAGAACCTCGGCAAGCTCGGTCAGGAGGAGGTTCTCGCCCCGGTTGTCGTCTGCGTGATGGATCGCGACATCGACAGCCTCGGCCGTTACCAGCGCTTCACCCAGGCGCTGCGCCACGCCGGCATCCGGGCCGAAATGTACCAGGGCAACAAGAAGAACTTCGGCGACCAGCTGAAGTATGCCGACCGCCGCGGCGCGCCGCTTGCCATCATCCAGGGCGGCGACGAGCGCGAACAGGGCGTCGTCCAGATCAAGGATCTGATCGAGGGCAAGCGCCTGTCCGGCGAGATCGAGGACAACGCCACCTGGCGCGAGGCCCGCGTCGCGCAGGTCTCGGTGCCGGAAGCCGAGCTTGTCGACAAGGTTCGCGAGATGCTGGAGGCCCAGAAGCAGGACCGCGACCGGGCGGCAGGCTGACCCGCGTGTTCCCGTTCGCCTCGACTGCGCAGCCTCTCCCCGTGACGCCGCCGAGCTTGCCATCGTTCAACCCCGCCCGCACGCCTCCGGGAACCGCACATCCATGACCCTCTCCGACATGCCCGATTTCGCCCCGGATCTTCTCGCAGCCTTTACGGCCCGCGGCGCCGTACGGGTGCATACCCCGGTCATCCAGCCGGCCGATCCGTTTCTCGACATGGCGGGCGAAGACCTGCGCCGGCGCATCTTTCTCACCACGAGCGAGACCGGAACGAGCCTCTGCCTGCGGCCGGAATTCACCATTCCCGTCTGCCTGCGCCACATCGCGACGGCGACCGGCACGCCAAGGCGCTACGCCTATCTCGGCGAAGTCTTCCGCCAGCGCCGCGGCGGGGCCGAGGAGTTCTATCAGGCCGGCATCGAGGATCTCGGCGAGCGGGATGTCGCCGGCGCCGATGCGCGCGCCATCGTCGACGCGATGGACATGGTGCGCCTCGTCCTGCCGGGCGATGGTCCCGGCCGACATCTTCGCCTGACGCTTGGCGATCAGGCGGTGTTCGAGGCAGTGGTCGCGGCCCTCGGCCTGCCTGTCGGCTGGCAGAAGCGGCTGATCCACGCCTTTGGCGACGCCGGCCATCTCGAAGCCCTGCTCGAACGGCTGGCGCGCCCGCAGCCCGTGGCCGGCCTCGATCCCGAGATCGAAGCCCTGCTGGCGGCCGACCGGGACGATGATCTGATCGCCTGGCTGGAACAGCGGATGGAACAGACCGGCTATTCCACCAATGCCAGCCGCTCGCCGGCCGAAATCGCCCGGCGCCTCAAGGAAAAGCGCGCGCTGGCCGCAACCCGTCTCGACGGATCGGCGCTGCTGCTCCTGCGCGAATTCCTGACATTGCGCCTGCCGCTCGCGGAAGCCTCGGCAGCACTTGCGGGCTTTGCCGATGCCGCCGACCTGAAGCTCGGCCCGGCAATGGCCGCTTTCGACGCGCGTCTTGCCGCGCTCTCCAATGCCGGCGCCGACCTCTCGGCCATGACCTATCGCGCCGCCTTCGGCCGGCCGCTCGACTATTACACCGGCATGGTCTTCGAGATCACGGCCACGCGCGGCGACGTGCTCGCCGGCGGCGGTCGCTTCGACCGGCTGATGACGTTGCTGGGGGCCGAAAGCCACATCCCGGCCGTCGGCTTCTCGCTGTGGCTCGACCGCATCGAGACGCAGCGCTTGCGCACAACGGGAGAGCCGGCATGACCATCACCATCGCGCTCCCCTCCAAGGGCCGCATGAAGGACGAGGCTTCCGCCATCTTCGAGCGCGCGGGCCTGAAGATCTCCACCGTCGGCAACGACCGCTCCTATCGCGGACGGGTCGACGCCATGGACGATGTCGAGATCGCCTTTCTCTCCGCGTCCGAAATTTCCCGCGAGATCGGCGCCGGTGCCGTCGATTTCGGCGTCACGGGAGAAGACCTCGTGCGCGAGGGACTTGCCAATGCCGACGAGCGGGTCGAATTCTGCGCCCGCCTCGGCTTCGGCCATGCCGATGTCGTCGTCGCCGTGCCGGATATCTGGCTCGATGTCGACACCATGGCCGATCTCGGCGATGTCGCGGCCGATTTCCGCGCCCGCCACGGCCGCCGTCTCGCCATCGCCACCAAATACTGGCGGCTGACCCAGCAGCATTTTTCCGGCAGCCATGGCATCCAGCTCTACCGCATCGTCGAGAGCCTCGGTGCCACCGAAGGCGCACCGGCGTCCGGCTCCGCCGATATCATCGTCGATATCACCTCCACCGGCTCCACCCTGAACGCCAACCATCTCAAGATCCTCTCCGACGGCATCATCCTGCGCTCCGAGGCCTGCCTCGTCCGCGCCCGCAAGCCGGAACACGATGGCGATGCCAGGGTGCGGGAGATCGTGGGCCGGGTCCAGGAGGCTCTGCGGGGATAATGCCGGGCGCGATCGTGGTCAGAGGATGTCCTGCGCCCGGCTCCGGCGGAAAATCGCAGCGCCGCCCGCTGACATCCCGCCCCATCGCACCTATGTGAAACCGCAACCCTTTCCAAGGAACCCGTCTCCCATGGCCGATCTCTCTTCCTTCCCCATTACCACCCGCTGGCCCGCCACCCGTCCGGATGCGCTCCAGCTCTATTCGCTGCCGACGCCGAATGGCGTGAAGATCTCGATCGCACTCGAAGAGCTCGGGCTCGATTACGAGCCGCACCTCATTTCCTTCGGCACCAACGATCAGAAGTCGTCGGAATTCCTGTCGCTCAATCCGAACGGCCGTATCCCCGCCATCATCGATCCGAACGGTCCGGACGGGAAGCCGATCGGCCTGTTCGAGTCGGGCGCCATCCTCGTCTATCTCGCCGAAAAGACCGGCAAGCTGCTGCCGGCGTCGGCCGCCGGGCGCTACGAGACGCTGGCCTGGGTGATGTTCCAGATGGGCGGCGTCGGCCCGATGTTCGGCCAGTTCGGCCATTTCTATAAGTTCGCCGCCGACAAGGTAGCCAACAATTCCTATCCGATGGAGCGGTATCGCGACGAATCCAAGCGGCTGCTGTCGGTGCTCGAGACGCGCCTTGAAGGTCGCCAGTGGCTGATGGGCGACGACTACACCATCGCCGACATCGCGACGTTCCCCTGGATCGACGGTGCCCGCAAGTTCTATGGCGGCGATCAGGTGCTTGATTATGCGAGCTTCCCGAACGTGCTCGCCTGGGTCGACCGCGCGCTGGAACGCCCGGCTGTGAAAACGGGCATGGACATTCCCAAGCGGAACTGATCGCCCCCCACCGCGACGCATTGACGGTTCCGCTCGGGACGGGATAATGCATCTCGCCCGAAAGTGCGCAGCGGTTTCGGGAAACGACATGCATCAAAACAAGACCTTAAAGCGCGTTGCGTGAATCCTTTTTCACGCAATGCGCTTTAAGTCATCGGGCGGACCGATGCGAAGGGAAGACGGCATGGCGCAAGAGCTGGGTGACATGGGGAACGGGCCGGCCGACAGGCTCGTCGTGATCGGCGGCGGGCAGGCGGCCTTTGCGCTCATCGCCAAGCTGCGCGCCCTGAAGGACGACAGGCCGATCACGCTGATCTCGGACGAGAAAAGCCTGCCCTACCAGCGCCCGCCGCTGTCCAAGAAATACCTCCTGCGCGAAATGACGCTCGACCGCCTGCAGTACCGGCCGGAGGCCTGGTACGCCGACCATGCGATCGACCTCCGGCTGGGCACCCGCGCGACGGCCATCGATCGTGCGGCACGAAGCGTGCTTCTGTCGGACGGCACGCGGCTCGGCTATCACACGCTGGCGCTTGCGACCGGGGCTGCGCCCCGCCATCTGGCCGACAGTGTCGGCGGCAGGCTCGACGGCGTCTTCACCCTGCGCGATTTCGAGGATGCCGACAGGCTGGCCGAGGCGATGCGGCCCGGACGGCGCGCCCTGATCATCGGCGGCGGCTATATCGGGCTCGAAGCGGCAGCCGTTGCGCGCACGCTCGGGCTCGAGGTCACGCTGATCGAAATGGCCGACCGTATCGTCCAGCGCGTGGCGGCCGCAGCCACCTCGGACATCCTGCGGTCCCTGCACGTGTCGCGCGGCGTCGACCTCAGGGAGGGCACCGGCCTGACCCATCTCACGGACCAAAGCGGACACGTGACGGGCGCACACCTCTCGGACGGAACGACGATCCCGGCCGATCTCGTCATTGTCGGCATCGGCGTGACCGCCAACGACCGCCTCGCCCACGAGGCCGGCATCGAGACGGCAAACGGGATCATCGTCGATCTCCACGGCCGCTCCAGCGACCCCTCTGTCTTCGCGATGGGGGATTGCGCCGTGCTGCCGTTCGCCGACATGCTGATCCGTCTGGAATCGGTGCAGAACGCGGTCGACCAGGCCGAAGCCGTCGCCGCGACGATCGCCGGCATGCCGACGCCCTATCATCCGAAGCCATGGTTCTGGTCGGATCAATACGACGTCAAGCTGCAGATCGCCGGTTTCGGCCTAGGGCACGATGAAACGGTCACCCGCGCCGGCCAGAGGGAAGGCAGTGCCTCCGTCTGGTATTTTCGCCAGGGCAGGCTGGTCGCGGTCGACGCGATCAACGATGCCAAGGCCTATGTCGTGGGGAAGAAACTGATCGAGACGGGAACGACGCCGGACAAGTCCGCCATCGAAGATCCCGCCACCGACCTGAAGGCGCTTCTCGCCTCGTGATCCGGGCTATTCGCCGAGATCAAGCTTGCCCCGAAGCGCGTCGATCCGCTTGGACGCCTCCGCCTTGGTGATATCCTCGGCAAACTGGTCCGGCGCATGCGCCTGTTCGGAAAGCGTCTGAAGATAGGACCGCTGCGCCCCCGTCATCGGCTCATCGCCGCTGACCCAATCGTCCGGGTTCTTTTCAGTGTTGGAAGACGTGTCGTTGGCACTCGCTTTGTCGGACATGGAAGGCTCCTGTGGTGTCTATGTTCGCTAAACGTTCACGCACGGAGGAGGTTCCGTTGTTCGGTGAAGGGTGCTCGGAATTCTGCATGTCGCTGGCCCTGAGCAATGTCGGCCTGCGTCAGTCAATGCCGAGTTGCGATCCCGTTCAGCAGGCGCTGCAGGCCGTTTCGGAAACACGGTCCCCGTCGTCATCGAGAAGAAGCCGGACCCGGTCGAGCGTCGGGTAGGATAGATCAGACACGACGGTATGATCCGGAGCCGTGCCTTTTTCTTTCATGAGGTTGACGCTCGCGCGGGTCGGGGTTGCCCCGATCGTGACGTTCCACATCGACCTTATGGCGGTCCTCACGTCGCTGTCGTGCACGCATGACAGCTCAACCCAGGTGGTCGGCAAGCCGCCGCATTGTGACATGGCGCACCCGACACCGCATGGTGAGAGCACCGCGGTCAATCCCCAACCCACGAAAAAGGGCGGCCCTTGCGGACCGCCCCCTTTCCGTCAATCCGGATCGGATTGATTACATCATGCCGCCCATGCCGCCCATGTCGGGCATGCCGCCGCCCATCGGAGCGTCCTTCTTCGGCAGCTCGGCGATCATGGCTTCGGTGGTGATCAGGAGCGAGGCGACCGAAGCTGCGTTCTGCAGCGCGGTGCGCACGACCTTGACCGGGTCGACGATGCCCATGGCGATCATGTCGCCATATTCCGACGTCTGGGCGTTGTAGCCGTAGTTGTCGTCGTTCTTTTCGAGGATCTTGCCGACCACGATCGAAGCTTCGTCACCGGCATTGTCGGCGATCTGGCGAACGAGCGACTGAAGGGCGCGACGAACGATGGCAACGCCGGCCTGCTGGTCCGGGTTTTCGCCCGTGACGTTGAGAACGGCCGAGCAACGCAGCAGGGCGACGCCGCCGCCGGGGACGATGCCTTCCTGAACGGCTGCACGCGTTGCGTTCAGCGCGTCATCGATGCGGTCCTTGCGTTCCTTGACTTCGATTTCCGTCGAGCCGCCGACGCGGATGACGGCAACGCCACCAGCGAGCTTGGCCAGGCGTTCCTGCAGCTTTTCGCGGTCGTAGTCCGAAGAGGTTTCTTCGATCTGCGCCTTGATCTGGGCCACGCGGCCTTCGATCTCGTTCTTGGCGCCGGCGCCGTCGACGATGGTCGTGTTTTCCTTGGAGATCGAGATCTTCTTGGAACGGCCGAGCATTTCGAGCGTGACGTTTTCGAGCTTGATGCCGAGGTCTTCGGAGATCACCGTGCCGCCCGTCAGGATGGCGATGTCTTCCAGCATGGCCTTGCGGCGGTCGCCGAAGCCCGGAGCCTTGACGGCAGCGATCTTGAGGCCGCCACGCAGCTTGTTGACGACGAGCGTTGCAAGAGCTTCGCCTTCGACGTCTTCAGCGATGATGAGGAGCGGCTTGCCGGTCTGAACGACGGCTTCGAGAACCGGAAGCATTGCCTGCAGGTTCGACAGCTTCTTCTCGTGAAGGAGAATGTAAGCGTCGTCGAGGTCTGCGACCATCTTTTCCGGGTTGGTCACGAAGTAGGGGCTGAGGTAGCCGCGGTCGAACTGCATGCCTTCGACGACTTCGAGTTCGGTTTCGGCGGTCTTGGCTTCTTCGACGGTGATGACACCCTCGTTGCCGACCTTCTGCATGGCTTCAGCGATATCAGCGCCGACCTGCTTGTCGCCGTTTGCCGAGATCGTGCCGACCTGGGCGACTTCTTCCGATGTGGAGATCGGCTTTGCCTTGGCCTGCAGGTCCTTGACGACGGCCGTGACAGCGAGGTCGATACCGCGCTTCAGGTCCATCGGGTTCATGCCGGCGGCAACGGCCTTGTTGCCTTCGCGAACGATCGCCTGGGCCAGAACGGTTGCCGTCGTGGTGCCGTCACCGGCGATGTCGTTGGTCTTGGAAGCAACTTCCCGGACCATCTGTGCGCCCATGTTCTCGAACTTGTCTTCCAGTTCGATTTCCTTGGCGACGGAAACGCCGTCCTTGGTGATGCGCGGTGCGCCGAAGGACTTGTCGATGACGACGTTGCGGCCCTTGGGGCCCAGCGTGACCTTGACGGCATCAGCGAGGACATCGACGCCGCGCAGCATCTTTTCGCGCGCGGTGCGGCCGAATTTTACTTCTTTAGCTGCCATTTTGAAAACTCCCGGGCATAAGCCCAAATTTTAAATTCGTCGGATTGTACGAAGAAACTGCCGGAGGCAGAGCCGAAATCAGGCGATAACGCCCATGATGTCGGATTCCTTCATGATCAGCAGGTCTTCGCCGTTGAGCTTGACTTCGGTGCCCGACCACTTGCCGAACAGGATGCGGTCGCCGGCCTTGACGTCCAGGGGGACGACCTTGCCGCTGTCGTCACGCGCGCCGGAGCCGACGGCGACGATTTCGCCTTCCTGCGGCTTTTCCTTGGCGGTGTCGGGAATGATGATGCCGCCCTTGGTCTTGGCTTCGGACTCAACGCGACGGACGACGACGCGATCGTGCAGGGGGCGGAATGTAGTGCTTGTCATTGTCTTTTCCCTCGATCAAATGACGCTGGGATCTCTTGGGATCCATCGATCTGTTAGCACTCCTGTAGGTCGAGTGCTAGCACTGCTGAGATAAGAGCGCTGCGGACGGGAGTCAAGATCGGCGTGGGTTTTTCTGTCGCCGCCCTGTCACGCGGGCGTCGTAAGGAGCGGGATCCGCAAGCGGCGCCGGCCCTTCGCACGGCGCAAACGACACGCGGAACGATCGGCCGGCCGGCGTGGCCACGGGAAGAGTATGAACGAGCAACACGGCACGAATGCGACAGCCGCCCAAGGGAGCCTGGCGGACGATGATCCTCATGATGGGCGCATGGCCGCCCGGCCGACGTTTGCGGAGGCAGCGCAGGTCTGGGCACGCATCGGGTTCTTGAGCTTCGGCGGCCCCGCAGGCCAGATCGCGCTGATGCACCGCGAGGTCGTGGAGACCCGGCGCTGGGTGGCGGAGGATCGGTTCCTGCATGCGCTGAACTACTGCATGCTGCTGCCGGGGCCGGAGGCACAGCAGCTCGCCGTCTATATCGGCTGGCTGCTGCACGGCACGCGCGGCGGGCTGGTGGCCGGCATCCTCTTCGTGCTGCCGGGCCTCTGCATCTTGCTCGGCCTGTCGACGCTCTATGCGCTCTATCACCAGACAGGCACGCTGTCGGCCGCCTTCTTTGGCTTGAAGGCTGCGGTTCTCGCCATCGTGGTGGAGGCGCTGCTGCGCCTTGCGCGACGGGCGCTGACGACGACCACGGCGCGAACGATCGCCGCCGTCGCCTTCGCGTCCCTGTTCTTCTTCTCCGTTCCGTTCCCGCTGGTCATCCTGGCCGCCGGCCTGTTCGGGCTGCTGCGCGCCGACCGCCGGAGTGTCGTCCCGCCCGCGCCGGACACCGCGGGGCCCGCGCGGACATGGTCGCAGACGCTCGTGCTTGTCGCCGTCTGGGCCTGTCTCTGGGTGGCGCCGCTCGGCCTCGTCGTCCTTCTCTGGGGCGGCGGAACGGTTTTCTCCGCCCTTCATGTCTTCTTCTCCAAGATGGCCGTGGTCACCTTCGGCGGGGCCTATGCGGTGCTGTCCTATGTCGCCCAGCAGGCGGTGGAAACGCATCACTGGCTGCGCCCGGGCGAAATGCTGGACGGCCTGGCGCTCGCGGAGACCACGCCGGGGCCGCTGGTGCTGGTCTTGACCTTCGTCGCCTACATGGCCGCGTTCCGCATGCCGCCGGCCGGGCTCGATCCCGTCCTCTCCGGTCTCATCGGCGGGCTGGTGGCCACCTGGGTCACCTTCGTGCCCTGCTTCGCCCTGATCTTTCTCGGAGCGCCCTCCGTCGAGCGGCTGCGCGGAAACCGGATGGCGGTTGCCGCGATGGCAGCGATCTCGGCAGCCGTCGTCGGCGTCATCCTCAATCTCGCCGTCTGGTTCTCCCTGCACGTGCTGTTCGAGCGCGTGCAGCAGATCCGCGTCGGTCCGCTGGTCGTGGCGGTGCCCGACCTTGCCTTTTTCAACCCCTGGGCCGCGCTTCTCGCGCTTCTGGCAGGCGGCCTCCTGTTCGTGATCCGCCTCGGCGTGGTCGGCACGCTGACGGTCTGCGCCGCCGGCGGCCTTCTTCTCTCGCTGTTGTGAAGCCCCCGAACGGCGCAATTCCGCAGGAATGCGGCGGATAAGCAGGGCGAATGCCGCGTTTAGGCTTGTCTTTTGGCGACGTCCTTGCGATGTCAGCCGACAGAAGTCTCAATGGGAAGCCTGCATGGCCGTTCGCATCAACAGCTTTCGCGACATCGCAAACCGTTATGACGTGGTGCTTTGCGACGTCTGGGGCGTGCTCCACAATGGCGTCGCGGCCTTTCGCTCGGCCTGCGAAGCCCTGACGGACGCGCGTAATCGCGGCCTGACCGTGGTGCTCGTCACCAATTCGCCGCGCCCGCATCCCGGCGTCATCGTCCAGATCCGCGGCCTCGGCGTACCCGACACCGCCTATGACAGGATCGTCACCTCCGGCGACGTCACGCGTGCGCTGATCGCGGCAGGCCCGAAGAAGGTCTACTTCATCGGCTCCGACCGCGACTTTCCGCTGCTGGCCGGTCTCGGCGTCGATATCGTCTCGTCCGAGGATGCCGAGATCATCGTCTGTGCCGGATTTTTCGACGATGAAACCGAGACGCCGGACGATTACCGGGCGACGCTCTCGACGCTCGTCAAGCGCAACCTGCCCTTCATCTGCGCCAATCCGGATCTCGTGGTCGAGCGCGGCGATCGGCTGGTGCCCTGCGCCGGCGCCATCGCCAAGCTCTATGAGGAACTGGGCGGCGAGGCGCGCATCGCCGGCAAGCCGCACAAGCCGATCTATCGCGCGGCGCTCACCGAAGCGCGTAGCGTGCGCGGTGCGCTGGACGGCGCCCGCGTGGTCGCCATCGGCGATGGCATGCCGACCGATGTTCGCGGCGCGCAGGACAGCGGGATCGATGTGCTCTACATCGGCGCCGGCATCCACGGGGCTGAATACATGACCGGCGAGAAGACCGACGAGGCCAAGCTGGCCGCGTTTCTGAAGAAGGAGGGCGCGACGCCGAAGTGGTGGATGCCGCGGCTCGCCTGACATGACAGTCTTTCACCGCAACGAGACCAGGACTCCCCTCCCGGCCCATCTCCATGCCGGCGTCATCGCCATCGGCAACTTCGATGGCGTGCATCGCGGACACCAGTCGGTGCTCAATCGCGCGCTGGCCGAGGCCGAGGCCCTGGGTGTCCCCGCGCTTGTTCTCACCTTCGAGCCTCATCCCCGCGCCGTGTTCCGGCCCGACGAGCCTGTCTTCCGCCTGACGCCGGCGCCGCTCAAGGCGCGCATCCTCGAGGGCATGGGCTTTGCCGCCGTCATCGAATATCCGTTCGATCGCGGGTTTTCGCAGATGTCGGCCCATGATTTCATCCGCGACGTGCTGATGGACTGGCTGAAGGCCGGGCATGTCGTCACCGGGTTCGACTTTCATTTCGGCAGGGGGCGCGAAGGCGGTCCCGCCTTCCTGATGAAGGCCGGCGCCGACAACGGCTTCGGCGTCACGCTGGTCGACGCCTTTCGCGACGAGAACGCCGACGTCATCTCGTCGAGCCGCGTGCGCAGCCTTCTCGTCGATGGTAACGTCGCGCAGGCAGCAGGCCTGCTCGGCTACCACTACACGGTCGAGGCGGAGGTCATCGGCGGCAAGCGCCTCGGCCGCACGCTCGGCTATCCCACGGCCAACATGCGTCTTGATCCCGGCGTCTGCCTGAAGAACGGCATCTATGCCGTCCGCTTCCGCCGCGCCGACGGTTCGCTGCACGATGCGGTCGCAAGCTTTGGCCGGCGGCCGACGGTCACCAGCGACGGCGAAGCCCTGCTCGAGACCTTCCTGTTCGACTTTTCGGGCGATCTCTACGGCGAAATCGCCTCGGTCTCCTTCTTCGGCCATCTGCGCGACGAATTGAAGTTCGACGGCCTCGACCCGCTGATCGTCCAGATGAAGAAGGACGACGCCGAAGCCCGCGCCCTTCTCGCCGGCGTCACGCCGCTCGGGCCGATCGATCTGGGGCTGTGTTTCTGATCCAGCCTTGGCGGCTGTGAGAAGGACATCGCGCGACGTCACCGTTCCAAGCATCAGGACCGCGGCGCCGTTTCTTCCGGCATCCCTGACAGGGGCGCCTCATCAGGCGAACGCCGCGTGCGTGCGCCCCCTTCCATTCCGCCGCGAAAACCCTTAGACAACCGCCATCATGACACATCTGCGGCCAGCGCCTTCCCTGCGAATTACCGGCCCGGCCTTTCGCGCGCGCTAAGCGGCCGGAAGGTCCGGGTTCCAGCATTTGCGCCGCCGACGGGCTGAAAAGCTCCGCGCGTCTGTTTCCTGCCCCGACATCGCGCTTCGACAGCGCCAGAGAATGATTGCCGATATGACCGACACCGTTCAGCCCTCCAAGACGAACGAAGCGTTCGACTACTCTAAGACCCTCTATCTGCCCGAAACCGAATTTCCCATGCGCGCCGGCCTGCCGCAGAAGGAGCCGGAGATGGTCGCCCGCTGGCAGCAGATGGACCTCTACAAGCAGCTGCGCGCCTCTGCTGCCGGCCGCGAGAAGTTCGTGCTGCATGACGGTCCGCCCTATGCCAACGGCAACATCCATATCGGCCATGCGCTGAACAAGATCCTGAAGGACGTCATCACCCGCTCGTTCCAGATGCGCGGCTTCGACAGCAACTATGTGCCCGGATGGGATTGCCACGGCCTGCCGATCGAGTGGAAGATCGAGGAGGAGAACTATCGCGCCAAGGGCAAGGGCAAGCCCGATCTCTCCGAACCTGCCGCCATGATCGAGTTTCGCCGCGAATGCCGCGCCTATGCCGAAAAGTGGATCAAGGTTCAGGCGGACGAGTTCAAGCGTCTCGGCATCACCGGCGATTTCGACAATCCCTACCTCACGATGAATTTTCACGCCGAAGCCCGCATCGCCGGCGAGCTCCTGAAGATCGCCAGGTCCGGCCAGCTCTATCGCGGCTCCAAGCCGATCATGTGGTCGGTGGTGGAGCGCACGGCGCTCGCCGAGGCCGAGGTGGAATATCACGACGTCGACAGCGACATGATCTGGGTGAAGTTCCCGGTGCGGACGGGTTCCGGGACGGTGCAGGACGCCTTCGTCGTCATCTGGACCACGACGCCCTGGACGATCCCCGGCAACCGCGCCATCGCCTTCTCGAACCGTGTCGCCTATGGGCTCTACGAGGTCACCGAAGCTGTCAACGACTTCGGACCCCGTCCGGGCGAAAAGCTGATCTTCGCCGACAAGCTGGCGCCTGAGTCGTTTGCCAAGGCCAAGCTCCAGGCAACGCGTCTGGGCGACGTTGGTGCCGACGAACTTGCCGCCATCACCTGCGCCCATCCGCTGGCATCGCTCGGCTATACCTTCGACGTCCCCCTCATCGCCGGCGACCACGTCACCGACGAGGCGGGCACCGGCTTTGTCCATACCGCCCCGAGCCACGGGCGCGAGGACTTCGACGTGTGGATGGACAATGCCCGCGACCTGCAGGCGCGCGGGATCGACACGGCCATCCCGTTCCCCGTGGACGATGCCGGCTATTACACCAAGGATGCGCCGGGCTTCGGCCCCGAGGCCGAAGGCGGCGCCGCGCGCGTCATGGACGACAACGGCAAGAAGGGCGATGCCAACGAGCGGGTCATCAAGGCGCTGATCGCCACCGGCACGCTCTTTGCCCGCGGCCGGCTCAAGCATTCCTATCCGCATTCCTGGCGCTCCAAGAAGCCGGTCATCTTCCGCAACACGCCGCAATGGTTCGTCTACATGGACAAGGACCTGGCCGACGGCACGACGCTGCGCAACCGCGCTTTGAGCGCGATCGACGATACGCGCTTCGTGCCGGCAGGCGGCCAGAATCGCCTCCGCGCGATGATCGAGGGCCGTCCGGACTGGGTGCTCTCCCGCCAGCGCGCCTGGGGCGTGCCCATCTGCGTCTTCGCCCGCGAGGACGGCACGGTGCTTTCCGACGATGCCGTCGATGCCCGCATCCTCGAAGCCTTCGAGGCCGAAGGCGCGGATGCCTGGTTTGCGCCGGGCGCCAAGGAACGCTTCCTCGGCAATGATCATGACCCGGCCCAATGGACACAGGTCACGGATATCCTCGACGTCTGGTTCGACAGTGGCTCCACCCACGTCTTCACGCTGGAGGATCGCCCGGATCTCAAATGGCCGGCCGACGTGTATCTCGAAGGCTCCGACCAGCACCGCGGCTGGTTCCACTCCTCGCTGCTCGAAAGCGCTGCGACGCGCGGCCGCGCGCCGTACGACACGGTCGTCACCCACGGCTTCATCATGGATGAGAAGGGGGAGAAGATGTCGAAGTCGAAGGGCAACGTCACCGCGCCCCAGGAAGTGATGAAGGATGCAGGCGCCGATATCCTGCGCCTCTGGGTCATGACGTCGGATTATGCCGACGACCTGCGCGTCGGCAAGGCGATCATCCAGACCAACATCGATGCCTATCGCAAGCTGCGCAACACCATCCGCTGGATGCTCGGCACGCTGGCGCACGACACGGGCGAAGACGTCGCGCTCGCCGACATGCCGTCGCTGGAACGGCTGATGCTGCACCGGCTGGCGGAACTCGACGACGTCGTGCGCAGCGGCTACGACGCGTTCGACTTCAAGCGGGTGACACGCGCGTTGATCGACTTTTCCAACGTCGAGCTGTCGGCCTTCTATTTCGACATCCGCAAGGACGCGCTCTATTGCGACGCGCCGTCGAGCCTGCGCCGCCGCGCCAGCCTCTGCGTGATCCGCCGAATCTTCGAGTGCCTCGTCACCTGGCTTGCCCCCATGCTGCCGTTTACGACCGAAGAGGCCTGGCTGTCGCTGAAGCCCGATGCCGTCTCGATCCACCTGGAGCAGTTCCCGGAGCTGCCGGCCGAATGGCGCGATGAAGCCATTGCCGAAAAGTGGCGCCTGATCCGCGACATCCGCCGCGTCGTCACCGGCGCGCTCGAGGTCGAGCGCCGGGAAAAGCGCATCGGCGCCTCGCTCGAGGCCGCCCCCGTCGTCTACATCGCCGATGCCGCAACGGCGGAAGCGCTGA
The DNA here is from genome assembly GCF_001424065.1 of Rhizobium sp. Leaf384. Classification (GTDB taxonomy): domain Bacteria; phylum Pseudomonadota; class Alphaproteobacteria; order Rhizobiales; family Rhizobiaceae; genus Ferranicluibacter. The sequence goes on along the minus strand of NZ_LMQE01000001.1, from coordinate 960,283 downwards.
GCGACGAGGATTTCGCCGAGATCTGCATCACCTCGGCGATCGAGATCGTCGTTGGCAAGGCGCCGGAGCAGGCCTTCCGTCTGGAAGGCGAAAACCGGATCGCCGTCGAGCCGCGCCTGGCCGAGGGCCGCAAGTGTGCCCGCTCGTGGAAGGTGACGACCGACGTCGGTTCCGACCCGGATTACCCCGACGTCACGGCGCGGGATGCGGCGGCCCTGCGGGAGCTGGGTGTTTCGGTCTGAGGGCCGTGACGTCATGACGACCGGGTGAATTGCGCTCAAGCGGTTCATCCGGTAGAACCCTGCCTGAAAATGGGCGGATTCATCCGTCATGGGGCAGGAATTGGCGGGCAGATCGGCCAAAGCGCCTCCGGGGGGTCCGGAAGCGCGCAGGAGCCGCGGGGCAGGCCGCACGCGCTGGAAGGGTTTGAATGACAATGTCGCGACAGTATGGTGCGAGCGCCGGCGTGCTCTCGATCATGGCCGCAAGCCTTGTGCTCACCGGTTGCATCGGCGGCCCGACCTACGGGACGGACAAAACGGCTGGCGAGCACCTGATGGATGACCTCGGCAGCGCGGTCAGCATGGGCAGCGACAAGGCCGCCAGCGTCAAGTATCAGCCGCGCCCCGGCCTCGTCCTGCCGCCGTCCGGCGAGCGGACCGCGCTCGTCCAGCCCCAGGCGTCCCTGGCCAACAAGGACAATCCGGCCTGGGTGGAAAGCCCCGAGGAAACACGCCAGCGCCTGCGCGAGGAGGCCGACGAGAATTCCGATCGGCCGGGTTACGTCTCGCCGCTCGCCAAGGCGTCCGCCAATGGCCGCAAGCTCACCGCGCAGGAACAGCAGGACGCCTATCGCGAGGCCCGCAAGGTGCAGATGGGCGCCTATTCCGACAAGCGTCGTTTCCTCAGCGATCCCCCGCTCGATTATCGTCGCGCACCCGAGGCGTCGCTGACCGACCTTGGCGAGGAGGAAAGTGTCAAGGAGCGTCGTCGCAAGAAGGAAGCCCAGGTGCAGGGCAGCGGCAAGAAATGGTGGCAGATTTTCTGAGTCGGTCATGAGCGTCACGATCCGCGAGGCGACCGTCGAGGACGCCGCCATCATCCTACGCTTCGTGCGCGAACTGGCGGCCTACGAAAAACTGGAACATGAGGTGGAAGCGACGGTGGACAGCACCGCGCAGGCGCTGTTCGGCCCGGACAGCGTTTCCCGCGCCGTCATCTGCGAGCGGGACGGTGCCCCCATCGGTTTTGCCGTCTGGTTCTTGAGCTACTCCACCTGGCAGGCCCGCAACGGGCTCTACCTCGAAGATCTCTACGTCACGCCGGAGGCCCGCGGCACCGGCGCCGGCCGCAGCCTGTTGCGGCACCTGGCACGCATTGCCGTTGAAAAGAACTGCGGCCGCTTCGAATGGAGCGTGCTCGACTGGAACGAACCGGCCATCCGCGCCTATCGCGCCATCGGGGCCGAGCCGATGGACGGCTGGACCCGTTACCGTCTGGCGGGCGATGCCCTGCAGGCATTCGCCGCCGGCTGAAGCCTACCGCCGCGCCGTGAAGAAGGCGCGCAGCAGGGCCGCCGCCTCCGTCTCGCCCAGGCCCGAATAGACGTCGGGCGCATGATGGCAGGTCGGTTGCGCATAGAAGCGCCCGCCATGCTCCACGCCGCCGCCCTTCGGGTCCGGCGCGCCGTAATAGAGCCGGCGAATGCGGGCGAAGGAGATCGCGGCGGCGCACATGGCACAGGGTTCGAGCGTCACATAGAGGTCCGCACCGGTCAGACGTTCCGCCTCGACGGACCGGCAGGCCGCGCGGATCGCCTCGATCTCCGCATGGGCGGTCACGTCGCGGCGCTCCCGCGTCCGGTTGCCGCCCGCCCCGATCACGGTGCCGTCCAGCACGACCACCGCGCCGATCGGCACCTCGCCGCGGGCCTCTGCCGCCCGCGCCTCTGCCAGCGCCAGATCCATGAAGCCCGGTGATGCGGCCATTCGCGTCATTATTTCTCTTAACCCATCGGCTCCGACCTGATAGGAGAGCCTGAAAAGGCAGGCAACACAAATGACATCCAATGACAAGCCCCAGCGGCCGCGCGGCAAGCCCGCAAGCGGCGGCAAGACGACCGACCGGGCGCCGCGCGGAGCGGCAGCCGACGGCAAGCCGAAATTCGGCAAGAAGCCGTTCGACCAGAAGGCCGGCGATAAGAAGCCTTTCGACAAGGGTGGTAAGCCCGCGTTTGGCAAGCCTGCTTTCGGCAAGACCGGCGGTCCCCAGCGCGGCAAGCCTGCCTTCGCCAAGCGCGATGCCGCGGCGACGGACGAGACCCGCACCGCAGACCGCCCGTCGTCCGAGGGTTTCCGCGGCGCCGAGGCCCGCTCCGAAAGGCCCCGTTTCGACAAGCCCCTTTCCGATAAGCCATGGGGTGAACAGCCACGAACCGACAAACCGCGTGCCGACAAACCGCGTGCCGACAGGCCCAGCTTCGATAAGGCCCGCGGGGAAAAGCCGAAATTCGACAAGCCGAAATTCGACAAACCTAAGTTCGACAAGCCGCGCGGTGACCGCACGGCCGATCGGGCCGGTGATGATCGTCCGGCCCGCGCACGCGCTGTCGCCGCGACCGCCGTGTCCGACGAGGCTCCGCAGCGCATCTCCAAGATCCTCGCGCGCGCCGGCATCGCCTCGCGCCGCGATATCGAGCGGATGATCATGGAAGGCCGGGTCAGCGTCAACGGAACCAAGCTGGAAACGCCGGTTGTCAACGTCACGCTGTCCGACAAGATCGAGGTCGACGGCCAGCCGATCCGTGGCATCGAGCGCACGCGCCTCTGGCTCTACCACAAGCCGACCGGCCTGGTGACCACGAATTCGGATCCGGAAGGTCGGCCGACGGTGTTCGACCGCTTGCCGGAAGAGCTGCCCCGCGTGCTCTCCATCGGCCGTCTGGATATCAACACCGAGGGTCTGCTTCTGCTGACCAATGACGGCGGTCTCGCCCGCGTGCTGGAATTGCCGGCCACCGGCTGGCTGCGGCGCTACCGTGTCCGCGCCCATGGCAAGATCGAACAGGCTGATCTCGACAAGTTGAAGGACGGCATTGCCGTCGACGGCGTGCTCTACGGGGCGATCGATGCGACGCTCGACAAGGTTCAGGGCGCCAATGTCTGGATCACCATGGGTCTGCGCGAAGGCAAGAACCGCGAGATCAAGAACGTGCTCGGCGCGCTCGGCCTCGACGTCAACCGCCTGATCCGCATCTCCTACGGCCCGTTCCAGCTCGGCGAACTGCCGGAGGGCGCGGCCCAGGAGATTCGGGGCCGCACGCTGCGCGACCAGCTCGGCCCGCGCCTCATCGAGGATGCCAAGGCCAATTTCGACGCGCCGCTGTTCAACAATCCGGATGCCGACGACGAGGGGCCGCTGGTTGCGACCGACCGGAGCGGCGATCGGGATCACGACCGGTCCGGCGACCGGGGGCAGGGCGGCTACGAGAAGCCGGCCTTCCGCGAAAAGGCTGCAGACCGCAATGAGCGCCTGCGCGGACGCCTCGACACGCGCCCGGCCGACAACAACAAGCGTGGCGGTCGCGACAGCGCGCCTGCGGCGCGGGGTGACGATCGTCCGAAGCGCGAGCAGGTCGGCCGTCCCCGCAAGGCCAATGTCTGGATGGCGCCCGGCGCCCGTCCCATCGCCGAAAAGAAGGCCGGCTCCGAGGCTGCTCAGGCCGAAAAGCCGGTGCGTCGCGAGCGTCCGGAAGGCGCGCCCAAGGTCAAGCGCTACGGCCGGACCAAGGATGGTCAGGCGATCGCCGGCAAGCATCGCTTCGACCCCGACCGCAAGGGCGCCGGGTCCGGTTTTGCCCGGCCCGACACGGGTCCGCGCGTCATCGTCGAGCGCGACAAGGACGATCGCGACTGGATCAAGGCCAGCGAGCCTCCGGTCCGCGAGGAACGCGGCGGCTTCAAGTCGCGCGACGGCGGCGATCGCGGTGATCGCGCCCCGCGTGACGGCAAGAGCTTCGGCGACCGCAAGCCGCGGGACGACCGCCCCGATGGCGAGCGCTCCTTCGGCGCCAAGAAGAGCTTTGGCGACAAGAAGAGCTTCGGCGATCGTCCAGCCGGAAAATCCTTCGGCAAGCCCTCCTTCGGTGGCAAGCCGTCCTTTGGTGGCAAGCCGTCCTTTGGTGGCAAGACTGGCGGCAACAAGCCGCGCGGCGGGAAGTAGTCGCCGGTGCGCATCGTGGGTGGCGCGTTTCGCGGCCGGGCTCTGGCGAGCCCGGCAACGGCGGAGATCCGGCCGACATCCGACCGGACGCGGGAAAGCCTGTTCAACATTCTCAGCCATGCCTATCCGGAAAAGCTCGCGGAGACCCGGATCCTCGATCTCTTTGCCGGGACGGGCGCGGTCGGGCTCGAAGCCCTGTCGCGCGGCTGCCGGCAGGCGCTGTTCGTCGAAAACAGCGCGGAGGGCAGGGGCTTGCTGCGCACCAATATCGAGACGCTCGGCCTGACGGGTCGCGCCAAGATCTATCGACGCGACGCGACCGACCTCGGCACGGTGGGCACCGTCGAACCGTTCCAGCTGGTCTTTGCCGATCCGCCCTATGGCAAGGGGCTCGGCGAGCGGGCAATGGCCGCGGCCGCGGCTGGCGGCTGGATCCTGCCCGATGCCCTCGTCATCCTCGAGGAGCGCGCCGACGTGACGCCGATGCCCGGCCCCGATTTCGAGCCGCTCGATATCCGGCAGTTCGGCGATACCCGCATGCATTTCTACCGCTACCGCACGCGCGGCTGACCCGGCCATGTCGGCGACGCCACCCGTTTCGCCCGGATCGCGCTGTCCTACGGTCGCTCTCGCGCTCGGCGGCGGTGGTGCACGGGGCCTGGCCCATATCCCTGTCATCGAGGCGCTGGACGAACTCGGAATCCGCCCGTGCGTCATTGCCGGCACCTCCATCGGCGCGATTATGGGCGCCGGCATGGCGGCGGGCATGCGCGGACATGAGATCCGTGAGTTTGCGCTGTCCACGGTCGGCCGGCGCACGGAGATCGCCAACCGCCTCTGGCGCCTGCGGCCCTCGACCCTGCAGGCGATCGGCGGCAGCCTGCGCTTCGGCCCGTTCAATCTCGAACGCGTGCTGTCCGCCTTCCTGCCGGAGGCCATTCCAGAGAGCTTCGAGGCGCTGTCCATTCCGCTCAAGGTGATTGCCACGGATTACTACGCACAGGGGGAGAGGGTGCTGGAAACGGGCGACCTGCGCACCGCCATCGCGGCGTCTGCCGCTCTTCCCGGCATGTTCCAGCCGGTTCGCCTCGGCGGACGGGTCATGATCGACGGCGGCTTCGTCAATCCGGTCCCCTTCGACCATCTCCACGGTCTGGCCGACATCGTCCTCGCCGTCGATGTCGTCGGCGGGCCCGAGGGCGACGGCACGACACTGCCGTCGCGGATGGATGCCATGTTCGGCGCCAGCCAGCTGATGATGCAGACGATCATCGCGATGAAGATGACCGCTCGCCCGCCCGATCTTCTCGTGCGGCCGACGGTCGGTCGCATCCGCGTCATGGATTTTCTGCGCGCGCAGGAGGTGTTGGCCATGAGCGCCGGCGTCAAGGATGAGGTCAAGAGACAGCTCGACCGACTTCTCTCGGCATGAGCCGGTCATGCGTCCGGTCGGTCGCGGCTATTTCGCCACGTGCGCCCGTTCGTCCGCGGCGATTTCCTCGTCCGGCCCGAGCGGCGCGGACGGTTCGCGCTTCGGCTTCATCAGCGGCTCGGGCTTGACCGGGCGGAAATGCAGCATGTCCCGGCCGGCCGACGGCCCCTCGACGGCCTGCACCTCGAGCCGCGCCTCGTCGCGCCGGCGAATGTCCGTGGTGATCGCGATCGCTTGCGCATCCGGCACGCCCAGGTTTTCCAGCGTGCGCTGGCCGAACAGCAGGCCGGATTCCAGCGTTTCCCGCAGTTCGTAATCAACGCCGCGCGCGCGCAACTGCAGCGTATGCTGCCGGTCGTAGGAGCGCGCGAAGATGCGGGCATTGGGAAATTCCGACTGGACGAGATCGACGATCCGGTCCGTGATCTCCTTCCGGTGCGTGCAGATCGCCACGATCTTTGCTCGCTCGATGCCGGCGGCCCGCAACACGTCGAGGCGCGTGCCGTCACCGAAGTAGATCCGGAAGCCGAAGGTCGACGCCTGCTCCACGCGGGCGGCGGAATGGTCGATGATCGTGACGTCGCGTCCGCCGGCCAGCAGGATCTGCGCGGCGATCTGCCCGAAGCGGGAAAAGCCGATCATCAGCACGTCGGCGCCGGCGCCCTCGAAATCCTCCTCCATCTCGTCTTCTGCTTCTTCCTCGTCGTCCCGCACCAGAAAGCGCGACAGGGCGGAGGCGGCGGGCGTCAGCGCCATGGACAGCGTGACGATGACCACGAGGAGAGAACCGGTTGCGGCCGGAAACACGCCGGCCGCGGCGGCGGCGCTGAAAAGCACGAAGCCGAACTCGCCGCCCTGCGGCAGGAGAAGCGCGATGCGCACCGCCTCGTTGTGGGGGGAGCCGAACAGCCGGCTGACGGCGTACAGACTGACGGCCTTGATAATCACCAGCAGGGGCACCGCGATCAGCACCACGTGCCAGTTGGAAAAGATCACGTCGATCTGCAGCGACAGGCCGACCGCCATGAAAAACAGGGCCAGAAGCAGGCCGCGAAACGGCTCGATATCGGCTTCCAGCTCATGCCGGTAGCTCGATTCCGCAAGGAGCACGCCAGCGAGAAAGGCGCCCATCGCCATGGAAAGCTGCGCCATCTGCATCAGCGTCGCCGCGCCGAGGACGATCAGCAGCGCTGCGGCGATCATGATCTCGCGCGCGCCGGTGCGGGCGAGAATGCGGAACAGCGGGTTGATCAGGTAACGCCCGGCCAGCACCATCACGAGGATCGCGCCGAGCGCGACCGAAAAATCCTCGATCGGCGGCGTGGTGTCCTCCGGCGCCTGTAGCGCCAGCAGCGGGATCAGGGCCAGCAGGGGCACGATCGCGAGATCCTGCAAGAGGAGTATCGAGAAGGCCCGCTGGCCGTAGCGCGTATTCGTGTCGCCCTTCTCGTCGAGGATCTGCAGCGCGAAGGCGGTCGAGGAAAGCGCGAGACCGAAGCCGGCGATGAGACTGCCGCCGGCGTCGAGCAGGCCGAATGCAAAGATGGTCAGGGAGAGCAGTCCGCCGGTCACCAGCACCTGCGCCGAACCGAGCCCGAAGATATCCCGGCGCATGGCCCACAGCCGCGACATCTTCAGCTCCAGCCCGATCACGAACAGGAGGAAGACGACGCCGAGTTCGGCAAAGCCGAGAATGGCTTCCCCGTCGCTGATCTGGTGAAACACCGGGCCGATGATAACGCCGGCGGCGAGATAGCCGAGCACGGTCCCCAGTCCGAGCTTCTTGAAAAGGGGAGCGGCCACCACGGCGCCACCGAGCAGCAGAAGCGCCTGGGAGGTCAGGACGGGTGTTGTCGACATGTGGACGGTATCCTCAACCTTGGCCGTTTTCCGCGCGGGCGCAACGGATCAGGCCCACCTTCGATCGAAGGCTATCTGCAGGATGGCGTTCTTCCCGGCCGGCAAGACGGAAATAAGGCGCGCTTCACGGGGAGAATCGCGCCGCGCCCTTGATGCCCGGGCCAGTGCACAATAAATGGGACGCGAAGGAAAGGCCAGTTCATGCCCCAGACGATTGATTCCGCCGCACTCGAAAAGCGGGCCGCCGAGCTCGTGGACCTTGCGAGAAAGGCGGGAGCCGATCAGGCCGACGCCGTCGTGCTGCGGGGGCGTTCGCGCTCCGTGTCGGTGCGCCTGGGCAAGGTGGAGGCCACCGACAGTTCCGAAAGCGACGACTTTTCGTTGCGCGTCTTCGTCGGCCGCCGGGTCGCCAGCGTCTCCGCCAATCCGGGCTTCGACCTCAAGGTGCTGGCCGAACGGGCCGTCGCCATGGCCAAGGCCTCGCCCGAAGATCCCTATGCCACGCTTGCCGACGAGGCGCACATCGCCCGCGACGTCCCGGATCTCGACCTGTTCGACCCGAGCGAGATCTCCACGGAGGAGCTGACCGAACGCGCGCTCGCGGCAGAAGCTGCGGCCCTGGCCGTGCCGGGCGTCACCAAGACCAGTGGTGCCGGCGGTTCGACCGGCATGGGCGGCCTCGTGCTCGTCACCTCCGGCGGCTTCTCCGGCGCCTATATGGGCACCCGCTTCAGCCTGTCCGTCAGCGCCATCGCAGGCGAGGGCACGCGGATGGAGCGCGACTACGACTTTGACAGCGCCCTGTTCCTTGCCGATCTGCGCGGCGCGGCCGACATCGGCCGGCATGCCGGCGAGCGGGCTGCCGCCCGTGTCAATCCGCGTCAGGTCGAGACGCAGAAGAACGTCACGGTCGTCTTCGATCCGCGGGTGTCGCGCGGTTTTGCCGGCCACATCGCCGGTGCCATCAACGGCGCAGCCGTCGCCCGCAAGACCACTTTCCTGCGCGACAAGATGGGCGAGCGCATCCTGAAGGCCGGCATCAACCTGACCGACGATCCGCTGATCCCGCGCGGCTCCGGCTCGCGCCCCTTCGACGGCGAGGGCGTGACGGGGCAGAAGATGACGATGATCGAGGACGGGGTTCTGAAAAACTGGTTCCTCTCCACCGCCACGGCCCGCGAGCTCGGCCTCCAGACCAATGGTCGCGGTGCGCGCAGCGGCACGGCGGTCAATCCGTCATCGACCAATTTCGCGCTGGAACCGGGCGACATCTCGCGCGAGGATCTCATCCGCAGCGTCGGCACCGGCTTCTACGTCACCGAACTCATCGGCCACGGCGTCAACATGTTGACGGGGGAATATTCCCGCGGCGCCTCGGGCTACTGGATCGAGAACGGCGAGATCGCGTTTCCCGTGTCCGAGGTGACGATCGCCTCGAACCTCAAGCAGATGTTCATGGCCCTGACATTGGCGAACGACATCGACCGCAGCTATTCCGTCGCTGCGCCGACGATCGCCATCGAGGGCATGACGCTGGCGGGGAAGTAACGCCACGCGCCGGTCCGGTCTCCTCCTGTCCGGTTTTGGCCCCACATTGTCGATGACGGCCGGCGCGTCCCGGAAAACGCGGGGATTGCCTAGCCGCCACCATGTTTTGGCCGCACTTCGCCTGTCAGACCGCGGATGCGGTCCGGAGCGCAGGATGCCGCGCGGTACGACCATTCGGAAAGGACCACCATGAACGCCGACCATCATCCGCCGGATCAGTGGACCAGGGACCTGGAGCTGATCACAACGGCAGCGATGGCCGCCGGCGAGAAGGCCCTGACCTATTTCCGCAAGAACCCGGACGTCCGCTACAAGCATGAGGACCGCTCGCCTGTCAGCGAGGCGGACTATGCGGCCAACGACATCCTGAAGGAACGTCTGCTGTCGGGCCGGCCCAATTATGGCTGGCTGTCGGAGGAGACGGATGATGACGAGGCGCGGCTCGGCTGCGACACCGTGTTCGTGGTCGATCCGATCGACGGGACGCGGGGGTTCATCGCCGGCAAGGACGTCTGGTGCGTCAGCGTCGCCGTGGTCCACAAGGGCCGTCCGGTCGCGGGCGTCCTCTATGCGCCGGCCCTCATCGAGCTCTATCAGGCCAAGGAGGGCGTCGAGGCCCGGCGCAACGGCGTGACCATCCGCGTCGCCCAGCCGGTCGCCGGCCAGCCCCCGCGGTTCGCCATCGCCGAGGACCTGCTGCCGAAGCTCAAGGCCGGCTATGGCCATGATGTCGGGCGCGTCTCCCACGTTCCCTCGCTTGCCTACCGCATCGCGATGATCGCCGACGGCCGGATCGACGGAACCGTGGTCAAGCGCAATGCGCATGACTGGGATCTCGCCGCGGCGGATCTGATCCTGCAGCAGGCCGGCGGCGTGCTTGCGGGGTTGGACGGCCGGCCCCTCATCTACAACCGGCCAAGCGTGCGCCACGAGGTTCTATGCGCCGCCGCACGGCCGGCTCTGCCGGCGCTTCTGGACGCGGCGGCCGGCCTGCACGGGCATTGACCTTTGCGGCGGGATGCCGCACATCACCAGGCGATAGGCGCGCGACAAGACAAAGACGTCAGACGAAAAGAGGCAAAAATGACGGAAAACAAGCAGCTGCTGCACATGGTCTTCGGTGGCGAACTGAAGACGCTCACAGGCGTCGAATTTCGCGATCTCGACAAGCTCGACGTGGTCGGCATCTTCCCGAACTACGAGAGCGCGCTGCTGGCGTGGCGCGGCAAGGCCCAGGCAACGGTCGACAATGCGCATATGCGCTATTTCATCGTGCACCTGCACCGCCTGCTCGACCCAGGCCAGCTCTGATGCTTGGAGGCGGATGCGGCATGCGCATGTCCGGGCCGTCGCGTTCCGCCCGTCCGGCCCCGGCCGGCCGGCGTGGCGCCGGCGCTGCGGACCTGGCTGACGCGCCGCCCGCCGATCTTCATCTCATGCTGTCCGCAGACGATCACGGTTTCCGGGGCTGCGCCCGATGACGCGCCTCTTCGCGCGCATGGCACTGTCGGGGTATCGCTGGGTCGGAACGGCGGTCTATCCGCTTGTCTGGTCGTATCTTGCCCTCCGCGCCGCGCGCGGCAAGGAAGACCGTGCACGCCGGCAGGAACGCTACGGCTTTCCCAGTGCCGCCCGTCCCCAGGGACCGCTCGTCTGGTTTCATGCGGCAAGCGTCGGCGAGACTGTTTCCGTCGTGCCGCTCATCAAGGAAATCCATCGCCGCGGCATCGCCGTCGTGCTGACGAGCGGCACCACCACGTCGGCCCGCGTCGTCGCCGAGCGGCTGGGCGATATCGCCATCCACCAGTATGTGCCGCTCGATTTCAAGCCGGCCGTCTCCCGCTTCCTCGACTACTGGGAGCCGGACCTCGCCATCATCGCCGAGAGCGAGATCTGGCCGATGACCATCATGGAGCTCGGCAAGCGTCACATTCCGCAGATCCTCGTCAATGGCCGCCTGTCCGACCGCAGCTTCGCGCGCTGGAAGAAGCGACCGAACCTCGCTGACGCCATCTTCGAAAATCTCGCGCTCGTGATCGCCCAGTCCGAGGCCGATGCGGAGCGATTCAGCACGCTCGGTGCTCTGCCGGTCATGGTCTCCGGCAATCTCAAGGTCGATACCGATGCGCCGCCGGTCGACGGCGGGGTGCTGCGCCAGTATCGCCATCAGATCGAGGACCGGAAGACCTGGGCGGCGATCTCCACCTTCGAAGGGGAGGAGGCGGCGGCCGGCTCGGTGCATCTGGCGCTCAAGGAACGCAACGCGCTCCTGACGATCATCGTGCCCCGGCATCCCGAGCGCTGCGATGCAATCGAGGCGATGCTGGTCGGCAAGGGGCTCACGGTCGCGCGCCGCACCCGCAATGATCCGGTGACGCCGGAGACCGATATCCTGCTCGGCGATACCGTCGGCGAAATGGGCCTTTATCTCCGCCTCACCGATGTCGCCTTCGTCGGCCGGTCGCTCTTCGGCGAGGGCGGGCAGAACCCGATCGAGCCGGCCATGCTCGGCTGCGCCATCCTTTCGGGTGGTAATGTCCAGAATTTCCGCGAGACCTATCAGGCACTGGCCAAGAACGGCAGCGCCAAGATCGTGCGCGATCCCGAGATGCTGGCCAAGGGCGTGCACTATCTCCTGACCAATGACGAGGTCCGCCGCAAGATGATCGAGGCCGGCCAGGAGGCCGTGCACGACATGCGCGGAGCCCTGTCGGCAACCATCCGCGGGCTGGAGCCCTACATCAATCCGCTGACGGTGAAAGCCCGTCTGTTGCCGCGCGACGACGCCTGAACCATGCCGGTCTCGCGCGTCCGGATCGCAGCATGACCGAACATCCGCAGGCCCCCCCTGGCCCGTTCGAAATCACCGGAGAGACCGCTGAGATGGTCAAGGCACCGCATCCGATACAGATCGCCGGCATCCTCTTCGACAAGGATGGGACGCTGCTCGACTATGCGCGGAGCTGGGTTCCGGTCAATTACGAGATCGCCCGCATCGCCGCGCGCGACGATGCGGATCTGGGGGCGGCGCTGCTGCGCGCCGCCGGCATGGATCCGGACACCGGCGTGGTGACCCCCGACAGCCTGCTGGCCGCCGGAAATACGGCCGAGATCGCCGAGGGCATGGTCGGCGCGGGCGCACCCTGGACGCCCGCGGCGCTGACGGTCGCTCTCGACGATCTGTTTTCCCGGTCCGCAGCCTTTGCCGTGCCGGTGACCGATCTGTCCGCGCTGTTTTCGGCGCTGCGCGCGCGTGGATACAAGCTCGGCGTCGCCTCGAGCGACAACGAAGCTTCCATCCGCCGCACGGCCGAGCGTTTCGGCTTCGACGACTGTCTCGATTACGTCGCGGGCTATGACAGCGGTTACGGCGTCAAGCCGGAACCCGGCATGGTGCACGGCTTCTGCGCCGCAACCGGCCTGATCCCCGATGAGGTCGTCGTCGTCGGCGACAACAATCACGACATGCACATGGGACGCAACGCAGGCGTTGGCCTGACGGTCGCGGTGCTCACGGGCACCGGCTCGCGCCAGTCGCTGGCCTCCGCCAGCGATCATTGCCTGGCCGATATCACCGAACTGGCCGCCCTTCTCGACCGGCTCGGCTCGGCAGAGGCGGGCCAGGATGTGGCCCTGCCGGATGTGGCGTCCTGATGGTCTCCGAGGCGCCGCCCTTCTGGTGGGAAAAGTCCGGCTGGGCCGCCCGGGCGCTGAGCCCGCTCGGCTGGATCTACGGCCGCATCGCGGGCCGCCGCATGGACCGCGCGCGCCGCTGGGCCGCACCCGTGCCGGTCCTTTGCGTCGGAAACTTTACCGTGGGCGGGGCCGGCAAGACGCCGACCGCCATCGCGATCGCACGGGCCGCGTGCGGCCGCGGTCTCAAACCCGGCTTTCTCAGCCGTGGCTATGGCGGCTCGCTCGACGTGACGACGCTGGTCGATCCCCAGCGTCACCGGGCGCTGGAGGTGGGAGACGAGCCGCTCCTGCTGGCCCGCGCCGCAGCCACCGTGATCTCCCGCAAGCGTGTCGAGGGTGCGCAGCGGCTGGTGGCGGAAGGGGTCGATCTCATCATCATGGATGACGGCTTTCAGAGCGCGCGCCTCGTGTTCGATTACGCCCTCCTCGTCATCGACAGCCGTCGCGGCATCGGCAACGGCCATCTCGTGCCGGCCGGTCCCGTGCGCGCGCCGCTGGCCCAGCAGCTGCGTCATGCCTCCGCCCTCCTGAAGATCGGCCGGGATGGCGCCGCCGACCCGGTGGTCCGAACCGCCGCGCGGGCCGGCAAGGGCGTGTTCGTGGCCGACATCGTGCACGAGGACGACGGATCGCTGCGCGGCCGGCGCGTGCTCGCCTTCGCCGGCATCGCCGATCCCGAGAAATTCTACCGCACGGTCCGCGCGACCGGGGCGGAGATCGTCGTTAGCCGGGATTTCCCGGACCATCATCACCTCGACGAAGACGAGATCGCCAGCCTTCTCGACGATGCCGACGCTTCCGGCCTGCTTCTGGTGACGACGGCCAAGGATCGGGTTCGTCTGGACACATCCCACGGCACCGGCCACCCGGGAAGCCGGGTCGGCGACCTCGCGCGCGAGGTCCGCGTCATCGACGTCGACATCGTCTTCGACGATCCCGCAGCTCCCGACAAGATGATCGACGCCGCCCTGGCGGCCGCCCGGCGTCGGCTGCTCCGCCGCAGCGGAGCCTGACCAAGTACGTTGATTCTGTCTGGTAAATGCCGTCCCGCCCGGTCAGACGGCGTCCGCACCGCCATCCGGCAGGACGAAGCTGTCGACGCCGGACGTCTGTCCGGGCAGGATCCCCGCGCGCTTGTCCGCATCGAAGGCCGCCTGCGCGTCGATATAGGGCTCCTGTCGCGCCACGCTCCAGTAGCGCAGTTCCTCGACCGGGATCTCGCGCCCGGTCACGGCACAGATGACGAAGGATCCCGGCAGGATGACGTTGAAATCGCCATCCAGATATCGGATCTTTGCAAGCCTGTTGCCGCTGCCTTCATACCGGTTCATCGTCGTGTCCCTCTTGTTCGGTCCGTAGGTCGTTCGGTCTTGGGTCGTTCGGTCCCCGGGTCATTTGGCCCCGAGTCGTTCGGTCCCTATAGCGCCAAGCCGATCGGACCCGTCCCCGTGCCGCCACCCGTGTCGCGCCGCTCTAAACCTTCGCTGCGTCTTTTTCCAGCGGTCATGCGCCAGCGGGCTGCCGGTGCCGTCAGCCGCTGCGTCCGAACAGGCGCTCGATATCGGAAAGCTTGATCTCGATATAGGTCGGACGCCCGTGATTGCACTGGCCGGAGCCGGGCGTCGCCTCCATCTGGCGCAGGAGCGCGTTCATCTCCTCGGGGCGGAGGCGGCGGCCGGAGCGCACGGAGCCGTGGCAGGCCATGGTGGCCGCGAGCGCTTCCAGCCGGCCGGCAAGGCCGTTGGCCGTGTCCCATTCCGCCAGCTCGTCGGCCAGCTGCCGGATGAGGCCCGCCGCATCGATCTCGCCCAGCATGGCCGGCGTCTCCCGTACGGCGACGGCACCCGGACCGAAGCGCTCGATGGTCAGCCCCAGCCGCGACAGTTCCTCCGCATGCGTCATCAGCCGGTCGCAGTCGTCTTCCGCGAGATCGACGATATCGGGGATCAGCAGCGCCTGCGCCGGAAGCGCCTTTGTCGAAAGACCCTTGCGCAGGTTCTCGTAGACGAGCCGTTCATGCGCGGCATGCTGGTCGACGATGACAAGCCCGTCGCCCGTCTGCGCAACGATGTAGTTTTCGTGGAGTTGCGCTCGGGCCGCACCGAGCGGATGGTGCGCCGATGCGGTCTCCGCGCCGCCCGTCGCCAGGTCCACCGGCTCCGAGACCACCCGTGCGGACGGCGCGAATGCGGTGAACGCGGCCTGGGCCGCCTCTCCGAAGCCGCGCCCGCTTGTCTCCAGAGGCCTATAGGGTGAGCGCTCCGCGGCCCAGGGTGCGGCGGGAGCCTGTGCAGCGGTGCCGCCCCATCCATACCCCCCGCCCGATCCACCCGATCCGGCTTGGCCCCCAGATCCACCTTGGCCAGAGACGCTGTGCCCGGAAGATCGCGGTCCGAAGCCGAAGGCCGGGCCCGTGCGGCCGGGCTCCGGACGGAACGCGTTCATGAAGCCGCGCGCCCCGAGAGTCGAGGCGCGGTCGCCTTCCGACGCCAGGGCCTGCCGGATGGCCCCGACGATCAGGCCGCGCACGAGACCGGGATCCCGGAAGCGCACGTCGGATTTCGCAGGATGCACGTTGACGTCCACCAGCGCCGGGTCGATGGAGATCGACAGGACGGCAACGGGAAAACGGCCCTGCGGAATGGTTTCGGCATAAGCGCCGCGCAGAGCCGAGAAGATCAGCTTGTCCTGGACCGGCCGCCCGTTGACGAACACGTATTGCTGCAGGGAATTGCCGCGGTTGAACGTGGGAACGCCGGCAAATCCGGTCAGCCGCACCCCGTCGCGCTCGGCATCGATTTCGATGGCGTTGTCCCGGAAGTCCCGGCCGAGCACCTGGGCGATGCGTTCCAGCCGGTCGTCGCCGGTCGAGGCGAATTCGAGCGTCGTGCGGTCCGGGCCCGACAGCAGGAAGCGGACGCCCGGAAAGGCGATCGCCATGCGCCGCACCACCTCGGAAATCGCGGCTGCTTCGGCCCGCTCGGTCTTCATGAATTTCAGCCGGGCAGGGGTGGCGAAGAACAGGTCGCGCACCTCAACCACCGTGCCGTGATTGGCGGGCGTCGGCCGCACGGCCTGCACCGCGCCGCCGTGGACGGCGATTTCGGCGCCATGGTCGCTGCCGCTCGGGCGGCTTGCGATCGTCAGCCGCGCGACGGAGCCGATCGAGGGCAGCGCCTCGCCGCGAAACCCGAGCGTCCGGATGTCGAACAGGCCGCCGGCGAGCTTGGAGGTGCAGTGGCGGCGCACGGCCAGTGTAAGATCGTCCGGCCCCATGCCGCAGCCGTTGTCGACGACGCGCAGCAGCGTCTTGCCGCCGCCGGCCGTCGCGATCTCGATCCGGGTCGCACCGGCGTCGAGCGCATTCTCGATCAGTTCCTTGGCGGCGCTCGCAGGACGCTCGATGACCTCGCCGGCCGCGATCTGGTTGATGAGCGTTTCAGAAAGAAGAGCAATGGGCATGGTGCATTCTCCGTTATTCCAGCCGTCCCGCCAAGGACCGGGAGCCCGACTTGCACCGATATCGCCAGGATATCCCCCGCGCGTTCGATCGCCGGCGCCGGACTGCCCTTCGAAAGGGCCAAGCCAGGTCGGCTTTTGTCGGCAGATGCGGCGGATGCGGCGGACAGCGACGCCGCACGGGCGAGCGGGGCTTGCCGTCCTTGCGGCATGGCCCGCCTTTCCGCAGGGTTAAGGGTGCATTAAGCCGGCTGTGGCATCCTGTGCCGGACCAAGGCAGACGCGCCGTCGATCCGACGCCGGTTGCCGACGCCAAAGGGACTTGCCGCACCGGCGCTGCCGGCAAACACGGCCCTGATGCCTGGACGAAAGATGTCGCAGCCATGCCCGCTTGTCGGCCATCGCTGCGCCGGTGCGATCGCGATGCTGACCGCGCGCATCCGGAACAAACGCCACGCCCGGTCAGGGCCGTGACGTCGGCATGTTCCCGAAATGCTCGTCAAGGACTGTGAGGCCGTGAATGAATGATGTCGCGTCATCTGGCGCACCTGTCCAGCACGCCATGCTGGAAGCGGTCACGGATGCGCTCGGTCTGGCGGTTTTCGTCTGTGATCGCAACGATGAACTGATCTTTGCCAGCAGGCCCATTCAGCAGTTCTATCCCATCGAGGACAGGTTTCTCGCGCGCGGCACCCGGCTGCGCGATTTCCTGGGCGCGGTCTTCGATCTTAGCGTCCGCTCGGGGACGACGACGGACGGCAACAACCGCCGCATCAATCGCGACGAATGGATTTCGGAGCGCGTCTCTCTCCACTGGCGCGAACGCTACGATGCGGTCGAACGCATTGCACGGCAACGCTGGATCAGCGTGCGCAAGCGTAGGCTTGCCAATGGCCTCTGTGTCGTCTCGCTGACCGAAGTGTCCGAGGTCAAGAAGAAGGAAGAACAGCTCGCGCTCGATCTGGAGCGGGCGGAGATGACGGAAGGCATTCTCGACGGCCTTCCCAACCCGATCTGCGTGAAAGACCGCAGCCTGAAATACATCGGCGTCAACAAGGCTTTCTGCGACCTGCACGGCATGACGGCCGACCAGATTCTCGGCCGCTCCGCCTGGGATTTCATCGAGCCGGATCTTGCCGAGAAATTCGAGAAATCCGATCGCATGGTGTTTGAAACCGGCAGCGAGTTCAGCCTGCCGGAACAGATCGTCCGGGCGAACGGCGAGGACTGCTGGGTTGTCACGCGCAAGTATCGTGTCGGCAATGCGCAGCGCGGCATTCTCGTCACCTGCATGAACGACGTGACCGATGTGGTCGTCGGTTTCGGAGACGGCGAGGTTTCCCCGGAGATGTCGCGGAGCCTGGCCGTGAAGTATTATGGCGCGTTCGAGCCGGCACAGAACTGCCATGATCCCTATCGCGCACTGGACCTGCACGTCCTTGCGCAGACGGCGCAGGCGACCCCGGTCGATCGCGTGCGTCCGGCCGAGCCCGCGAAAGCCGAAACTGCCGGTGTGTCCGGCCGCATTCTCGTGGTCACGCCCGACATCTTCCGCGAGGCCCGTCTCGTCGTGCTTCTCTCCGACCGCGGCCACGAGGTCTGCGCCCTTCGCTCGACGGCGGAGGTCATGGCCTTCCTCGACGCGATCCGTGCGGCAAAGCTCGAGCTGGACCTCGTGCTCCTCCACCCGGACTTCCAGGAGATCGAGGCCATGCTGGCATCTGGCCCGACATCTGGCGGCGCTTCCCCCTCGACGCTCGTTCTCGATCCGGCCTGGGCGGACGCGACCCTGGTCGAGGCTGTTTCGCAGGCGCTCGCGGCAGGCCCGGCGCAGTCGGCCCCCACGCTTGCGGCAGCGGCGCCGGCCGCGCTGCTGCAGTCGCCGGCCGATTGGGAGATCGTGCTGCCCGATGCCGGCCGCTCGACCTCCGACATCGACGTTCTCGTCGCCGAGGACAACGACATCAACCAGATCGTCTTCTCCCAGATCCTCGACGGTCTCGGCCTGTCCTATCGGATAGCGGCGAATGGGGAAGAGGCGGTGCGGTTCTGGCAGCAGTATCGCCCGCATCTCGTCTTCATGGACGTGTCGATGCCGGTCATGAACGGCTTCGACGCTGCCCGCGCAATCCGGGCGCACGAAGCGCGCCTGTCTGTCCGGACGCCGATCGTTGCGGTCACGACGCAGGCTCTCGACATCGATCTCGAGCAGGCGCGCGCCGCAGGCATGGACGATCACATCGTCAAGCCGATCAGTCCGGACATGATCGAGCGCGTGCGCAATCGCTACCTGACCGACGGTGCCGACTATCGGCAGCATCGCTGATACGCCTTACACGATAGTCGCGGATATACTGCATCCGTAGGTCCCTAATCTCCGGATTTATTTGCGTCTCTGCAAGTCTCACGAGAATTAGGGATACCGGCTGTTGCAATTTTTTAACGGTCTGCCACCATGGTCCATGCGGTCAGCGTACCGACTGGAATGTTCAGGACCTCCGCGATGGATCAGGACGACAATGCTTCGCGCCGCAAGGGGCAGCCACGGGTTTCGCCGCAGAACCGGCCGGGGCCTTATGCCGCCATGTCTCCGCGCGCCGGCGATGTGCCTGCGGAGTACAGCCCTGTCGTCCCCCATGATTCCGCCGATCCGCGACACCCGGTCGATCTGCATGCGCTCGCCTTCATCGACCCGCTGACGGGGCTCGGCAATGCGAACCGCCTGCGCGAAACGGTGCGGGCGATCGCGACGGAACGCGCCGCCGACCCGGCGCCGTTCACCATCGGCCTTGCCAATCTCGACGGCTTCAAGCCGCTCAACGATCTCTTTGGGCACGATGCGGGCAACGAGATCCTCTGCCAGGTCGCTCGCCGCCTGGAAGCCTGCATGCCCGACGGCTCGACGGTCATCCGCATGGGCAATGACGAATTCGCCTTCGTTCTGCCGCTGATCTTCGAGCGCAAGGGCGCCGAGCGTATCGGTTATATGCTGAAGGAGGTGCTGCAGGCCCCGTTCGATCTGGCCGAGCGCACCGTGCGTCTCTCCGCCTCGTTCGGCTTCGCGGTCTATCCCTTTGCCGGCGAGGCCTATGACGACCTACTGAAAAGCGCCGACACCGCCCTTTACCGCTCGAAACGGCGCGGACGCGGACAGATCACGGTCTATTCCCTGGAAATCGCCCAGGAAATGCGTCGCGCCACGCAGCTGGAGCAGGCGTTGCGCAACGCCATCATTGCCGACGAGATCGACGTGCATTTCCAGCCGATCGTCAGCCTTGATACCGACATGGTGGTCGGCTTCGAAGCCTTGGCCCGCTGGTGCGACCGGGATCTTGGCTATGTCTCGCCGGCCGTCTTCGTGCCGCTCGCCGAAGAACGCGGATTCATCGACGCCCTGTCGGAGACCCTGCTGCGCAAGGCGGCGGAGGCCGCATTGCTCTGGCCGAAGGAGCTGTTCCTCTCGTTCAACCTGTCGTCCGCCCAGCTGATGGACCTGGCGACCAGCAGCACCGTGCTCGCCATCATCCATCGCGTCGGCCTCGATCCGCGTCGCCTGGAGCTCGAGATCACCGAGACGGCGATGATGAGCGACGCCGATATGGCGCAGAAGATCGTGAAGGAGCTGCGCGATGCAGGCGTGCGCATCTCGCTGGACGATTTCGGAACGGGCCAATCCAGCCTCGGGCGCCTGCGGGATTTCACCTTCGACAAGGTCAAGATCGACCGGTCCTTCGTCTGCCGCATTGTCAGCGATCGCGCTTCCGAGCACATCATCAAGGCGATCGTCACGATGTGCGACGGCCTGGGGCTCGAGGTCGTGGCGGAAGGCATCGAGGATTTCGCCGAGGCGTTGAAGCTCAAGGCACTCGGCTGCGGCATGGGGCAAGGCTATTTCTACGGAAAACCGGCGGATGCCACGGCCACGCTGCGCTATTTGCGCGAGCGCTATCGCGATACGGAAACCAAGCGGCCGGTCGCGATCTGAGCGCGGCGGTCTAAGGCCGGACATGCTGTCGTGGCCGGAAGCTCGAGATCACGAACGATAACCACCTTACAAACGAAAACGGCGGTGCTTTCGCACCGCCGCTTCTCGTCCGTTCTGCGCGGATCAGTTGTTCGTCGTGGCCGGCTGGCCAGCCGGAGCAGCACCACCGGCCGGAGCCATCGTGTTGTTGCCGGCGGGCGCCATGCTGTTGCCGGCCGGGGTGGTCGACGAGGTGGTCGAACCGTCAACCGGCGTTGCGGCGTTCTGCTCGGCAACCTGAGCGGCCTTCGTCTTGAACTCCGGCGCAGACTTCAGCGTGTCGGCGGTTTCCGTCGTGGTCAGCTTGATGTCGTCGGAATTCGGGACTTCGGCGACCGTGACCTTGTCGAGCGGCACGGCAACGTTCTTTTCGCCGATGCCGAGGAAGCCACCGACGCCGATGACGGCTGCTTCGACGGAGCCGTCCTTGGAGAAGATCACATCGTTGATTTCGCCGATGCTTTCATCCGAGGAATTGTAGACCGACTGGCCGAGATAGGTGCTGGCGGCAATCTGGTCCGCGCCCTGCTCGGTGATGTAGTCGCCCGACGAGGCCTGCGTGCCCATCGGTGCGGTCTTGGCGGCCGGTGCCTGATCGGTTGCCATCGGCGCGGCCGGTGCCGGCTGTGCGGCATCCTGGGCGGAGGCGAACGGGGCGAAAGCAACGATGCCGGCAAAGAGGGCGCCGGCGGCGACGGAAGTAACGAGCTTGTTGGTCATGATGTAACCTTCCTATTCAGTTTCTTCTCGGATCGTGGCGCGGGGTTCAATCACGCCGCACCGGTGATGCTGAGAGAACGGCCCGTCCCGGAAAGTGGTTCCGAAAAAAAATGGCCTGCCGAAAGCGGAACTTTCGGCAGGCCGGGACGTCGTGTCAGACGGTCTGAAGACCGCGTGCGGACCCTTTAGCGAGTCGTCAGTGGCTTTCGCGGAAGACCTCGCTGCCGCTTCCGCCGACCAGAAAGTCGAGGTCCGCGCCCTTGTCCGCCTGCAGCACCGTGTCCTGATAGAGCTTGTAGTAACCGCGCGTCCACCGCGGCTCCGGCGCCACCCAGGCGGCCATGCGCGCGGCAAATTCCGCCTCGGGGATCATCAGGTTCAGCTCGCCCTTCAGCGTGTCGAGGCGGATCCGGTCACCCGTCTTCACGATGGCGAGCGGCCCGCCGGCATTGGCCTCGGGGCTGACATGCAGCACCACGGTGCCGAACGCCGTGCCGGACATGCGCGCGTCGGAGATGCGCACCATGTCGCGCACGCCCTTTTCCACCAGACGCCGCGGGATCGGCATGTTGCCGACCTCTGCCATGCCGGGATAGCCCTTCGGACCGCAGCCCTTCAGCACGAGGATGGTGTCTTCCGTAACGTCGAGATCGGGATCGTCGATCTGCGCCTTCATGTCCTCGATCGTCTCGAACACGTGGGCCGGACCCTCGTGCACGAGCAGGTGCTCGCTGGCGGCCGAGGGCTTGATCACCGCCCCGTTGGGCGACAGGTTGCCGCGCAGGATGCGGATGCCGCCGGCCTGGCGGAGCGGATTGTCGAGCGGCCGGATGACGTCGTCGTTGAAGACTTCGGCATCCTTGTAATAGTCCGAGATCGGACAGCCGTAGACGGTCGGCGCATCCGCGTGCAGCATGTCCTGGATGCGGTTCATGACGGCGGGCAGGCCGCCGGCATAGGCAAGGTCCTCAATCAGGTACTTGCCCGACGGCATGCAGTTGACAATGCAGGGGACCTGCGCGCCGACGCGGTCGAAATCGTCGAGCGTCAGGTCGACGCCGGCGCGTCCGGCAATGGCGAGGAGGTGCACGACCGCATTGGTCGAGCCACCGACGGCCGCGTTCGCGACGATGCCGTTCTCGAAGTTCTTCTTGGTCAGGATCTTCGACAGGCGCAGGTCTTCATGCACCATGTCGACGATCCGCTTGCCCGTCATGTGGCTGAGCGCCATGCGCCGCGCATCGACGGCGGGCAGGGCGGCGTTCAATGGCAGCGACAGGCCCATGGCCTCCACGACCGAGGCCATGGTGGTGGCCGTGCCCATCGTCATGCAGACGCCGGGTGAGCGTGACATGCCGCTTTCCGCCGCCATGAACTCCGCAAGGCTCATCTTGCCGGCGCGGACGTCTTCGGAGAATTTCCACACATCGGTGCCGGAGCCGATATCCTTGCCGCGCCACTTGCCGTTCAGCATGGGGCCCGAGGACACGACGATGGTCGGCAGGTCGACAGACGCCGCGCCCATCAGCTGGCCCGGCGTGGTCTTGTCGCAGCCGCCGAGCAACACGACGCCGTCGATGCCGTAGGCGCGGATCGCCTCCTCGACGTCCATGGCCAGAAGGTTGCGGAACAGCATGGCCGTCGGCCGCATCTGGGTCTCGCCGAGCGAGGAAACCGGGAATTCGACCGGGAAGCCGCCGGCCTCCCAGACGCCGCGCTTCACGCCCTCGGCCAGGATCCGCAGGTGGCTGTTGCAGGGCGTCAGTTCCGACCAGGTGTTGCAGATGCCGATGATCGGACGACCGTCGAAGGCATGGTCCGGAAAGCCCTGGTTCTTCATCCACGACCTGTGGATGAACCCGTCCTTGTCGGTGCCGCCATACCAGTGGCGGCTTCTCAGTTCCCGTTTCTTCTCGTCGCTCATGGAAGCCTCCCTTCGGCTCGGCGCTTCGGCCGCTGACCAATTGTCCTACTTTTTGTCGTCCCGACTGTAAATCGACGATTGCACGCGATGCCCGGCAGGGCGCCCGCCGGGCGCGATCGTCCTTCGTCGATCAGAGCACGTAGACCGGTTCGAAGCGGCCCTTGACCACTACGTCGAGCAGGAAGGTCTTGCCGGCATCCGCATCCGCCGAGCGGGCTGCAGCATCCAGTCCCTGCCACGCCGAGGTGAAGAGCAGGCGATCGGCGCTGCGGCCGACAAAGGCCGGGCAGCTCGGCTGCGTCACCGGCACGGCGTGCCGCGCCACCCGCTTGCCGTCGGGCGAATAGACGTCGATGGCGGAGGCACCCCAGCGGGCGACCCAGATCAGGCCTTCTGCATCGCACACCGCGCCGTCGAACCCGCCTTCGGCCTCGGGCTCCTCGACCATCAGCACGGGCTCGCCGGTGGGCAGGCCCGTCGCCGGATCGAGCGCCACCCGCATGAAACGGTTGAGGCCCGTGTCCGAGTAATAGCCGGTGCGGCCGTCCGGCGAGAAGCAGATCCCGTTCGGGATCGTGATGTCGCCGACGATGCGCGTCACCTTGCCCTTGGCGACGTGATAGATCGCGCCGGCCTTCTGCTCGGCGCTCCGGCCCATCGTGCTGATCCAGAGCGCGCCCGAGGCGTGCACCCGGCCGTCATTGGTGCGGTTGCCGGGCTTGTCCTCGAGGTCGCCATACTTCTCGAAGGCACCCGTCTCGGCGTCGCGCAAAAAGAGGCCCTGATCGCTGGCGATCAGCTGGCGCTCGCCGTCCACCAGCGCCATGACGCTGGCGAGAAAATTCAGCGGCTGGACGCTCTTGGCCTGGCTGTCGAGGTGAAGCCCATGAAGCTCGCGCCCGACGATGTTGAACCACCAGACGGTGCCGGTGGAGGGGTCGAAGACCGGGCCTTCGCCGAGTTCCGAGGGGTTGTCGCTGACGATCTTTGCAGGGGCGGTCATGCGGATGCTCCATAGCCCGTTGTTTCATGGCCCGTTGTTTCATAGCCCGTTGTTTCATAGACGGCGTCATAGGCCTTGGTGGTGATGCGGGCCCGGGCCCCGATTTCGGCGGCGCTCATGCCAACCTTGTAGATGCTGGAGCCCAGCCCGAAGCTCTTGATGCCGATCTTGGCATATTCCTCGAAATTCTTTTCCGACACGCCGCCGACGGCCGCGATCTCCAGATCGGTCGGCAGAACGGCCCGAATGGCCGAAATGCCGGACGCGCCGAGCACGCTGGCCGGGAAGAACTTCAGTCCCGTCGCACCGGCCCCGGCCGCCGCCAGCGCTTCCGTCGGCGTGAAGACGCCGGGCATGGTCACCATGCCCTTGGACGCCGCATGCGCAATCACGTCCACATCGACGTTCGGGCTGACGAACAGCCGCCCGCCCGCCTGTTCCAGACGCTCGACCTGATCTTTCGTCAGCACGGTGCCGGCCCCGATGAGGCAATGGGCAGGCGCCGTCTTCACGGCGATTTCGATCGAGCGGAACGGATCCGGCGAGTTCAGCGGAATTTCGATCGCCGTGAACTCGGCCTCGACGAGTGCCGCAATCGCCGCTTCGGTTTCCTCGGGCTTCAGCCCGCGCAGGATGGCGATCAGCGGATATTTCATGGTGGGAAAAGGAACGCGTGTCATGGTGTCGTCTTTCTGGAGGCGCTGGCGCAAATGGCCGGCGAGAGGGG
The DNA here is from genome assembly GCF_001424065.1 of Rhizobium sp. Leaf384. Taxonomy (GTDB): domain Bacteria; phylum Pseudomonadota; class Alphaproteobacteria; order Rhizobiales; family Rhizobiaceae; genus Ferranicluibacter. Next base: position 935,669 of record NZ_LMQE01000001.1, on the reverse strand, counting down.
CCGGGGACGGCGTGAGGCGTGTGACATGAAGGCGCTTATGCGGGCCAGAGCGCACGTGCCGCCGCCGCCAGTCCGCCGCGAACGGCCTCGTCGGCGTCGATGCGCGCGCTCGTCAGGCCGGCAGCCGCCAGTGCCTGCGCGTAGAGCCCGGCCAGGGGACCGGACGCGACAAGGCTGATCGGCGCCTTGGCATCGTCCGTCAATGTGGTCGCACCGGCGATTTCGAGGCCGATCATCAGGCCCGAGAGGCGGGCTTTGGCATCGGTCGGGCCATGTCCGTGCAGCAACTGGCCGGAGCGGACGGTGAACAGGAGGTTCGTCGCCATGCCCGGATGGGCCATGGCCTCGGCGACGGCCGCACCGAAGGCCGGATGCGCGCCGTCGAAAGCCTGCGCGTCGGCGACGGCATGGCTGAGGATCGAATGCCGCGACACGACGTCGAACAGTTCGCCGCTCATGAAGGTCGAAAACCGCTCGACCTTGCCGTCGGCCACCCGCACCCACTTGCTGTGCGTGCCCGGCATGCAGACGAGCCGCGTTCCAGGCAGAGCGCCGACGCTGCCGAGCAGTTGTGTCTCCTCGCCGCGCATCACGTCGGGCATCGCGGCATCGCGCTGGGCAAGGCCCGGCAGGATGCGGATGTCGCGCGCCGCATCGGGAACCGCGACGGCATGGCGAACGATCTCCGACAGGGCGGCCGGCGTGTCGAGATAGCCCGCCTCGACCCAGCCCTGCCGCGCCCCGGCCATGCCGCAGATCACGACCGGCAAGGTGGCGTCGGCGCCCATCGCGTCCAGATGCGCTTCCAGAACCGTGGAGAAGCCCGTCTGTGCCGCCGTCGTCATGCCCTCGGCGCTGCGGCGTTCCGACAGGATCTCGCCGGTATCGCCGATCAGCCAGATCCGGAAACTCGAGGTTCCCCAATCCACGGCCGCGTAGCGGGCCCCTGCCGCGGAGCGGGCCACGCCCGCATCGCTTGTCGTCGTCGTCACAAGACACCTCCGTCGATGATCATTGCCTGGGCCGTCATTCGCGCCGAACAGTCGGACGCCAGGAACAGGCAGGGGCCGACGAGGTCGTCGGCAAAAAGCGTTTGGGGAATGCACTGTCGCCGGCGCATCGCCTCGATGGTCTCGTCCGTCAGCCACAGCGCCTTCTGCCGCTCGGTCACCACCATGCCCGGCAGCAGCGCGTTGACCCGCACGCCCGAGGGGCCGAGCGCGCCGGCGAGCGACTTGGTCAGGCCGATGATTCCGGCCTTGGCGGTCGCATAGGCCGGAACCTCGCCCATGTTGAGAAGATAGGCAATCGAGGAAAAGTTGACGATCGCTCCGCCGTCGCCGGCCGCGAGATAGGGGGCGGCCGCCTGGCTCATGAAGAAGAACGGCTTGAGGTTGATGGCGAGATTGCCGTCCCAGTCGGCCTCGGTGACCGTGCCGAAATCTTGGCGGTCGTCGCGGGCCGCATTGTTGACCAGCACCTTCAGCCCACCGAGCGCCTCCGCCGCGCGACCGACCAGCGCCGGAAGGGCGGCGACGTCCCGAAGGTCCGCCGCGATGAAGAGCGGTGCATGCGGGCCGATCCCGGCGAGCCGCCGCGAAACGTCCGCGCCCATATATGCGTCATTGTCGATATATGCGACCCTCGCGCCCTGTCGCGTGAAAGCTTCGACAAGGGCCGCACCGATACCTGAGGCGCCACCGGTGATGAGAATGCCGCGATCGACCAGATCCGAGAAGGTTGCAGAAGGCCCGGGCATGCTGACGACGCCCTCCCTCCAGGCAGTCATTCCAAATAGCTGTTCCAATATTCGGAACAAGCGTTTACTATGTGGAATATCGGTCACATCGCGCTGGGGTGTCAAGGCGGAAAGCGGCAACGCACCCAGGCATCGATACCAGGTGCAGGGTCTGGCCCGTGCCGGAGAGACGGGAGTGCGAATGGCAGTGCGCGGCGACATCCAGGCGCTCGGCGACATCGACGCGCTTGGCGAAAACCAGCCGCTGGGCGATGGTGCGGCGGCGGATTGCAACGCCGGGCGCGTCGCCGGGGCCGTGTGCGACACGGGAACCCTTGGCAAGGCTCTCGCCGTGCTCGAGGTGGTCGCGACGGCCGACGCGCCGCTCCGCTTTACCGACATTCATGCGCTCTTGCGTCAGCCGCGCGGCACGCTGCACCGCCACCTCTCGCATCTGGTGGAGGAGGGCTTGCTCGTCCAGCGTGCCGATCTGGCCTATGAGCCGGGCCTGCGCCTGCTGGCATTCGCCCATCGTGCCTGGTCGCGCAACGATCTCAGGCGCATTGCCCGGCCGCATCTCGATCGGCTTCACGCCGAAACCGGTGAAACGGTCCATCTCGGCGTGCTGCGCAAGACGGAGATCGTCTATCTGGACAAGGTAGAGAGCCGCCAGACCGTGCGGATGGAGAGCCAGATCGGGCGCGTCTCGCCGGCCTATTGTACGGGACTGGGCAAGGCCGCCTTGTCGGCATTGTCGCCGGCGCGGCTCGACGCCAGTCTTGCCGGCATTGCCTTTCACCCCTTTACGGTGAACACCCATCGGTCTCGCTGCTCGCTGGTTGCGGATCTGGACGAAATCCGCAAGAAGGGCTACGCGATCGACGCGGAAGAACACGAGGTCGAGATCCGCTGCGTCGCGGCGCCCGTTGCCACGGGCGACGGCGCGGGCGGCGGGGTCGTCGGTGGCATCTCTGTCACAGGACCGGCCTATCGTGTCACCATCGGGCAGTTGGAGGCCTGGTCCGGGCTTGTCCGGGAGGTTGCGGCGGCCGTGGCCCACGACGCGGCGATCGGTCTGGCCCCTGTCGCGGCAGGCAAGGACTGAGGGAATTTTTAGAGGACAAACATCATGTTTAAATCAGACCAATTAGAAAGTGATGGTAGACGTCACACAGACTTCATATAATGTGGAAGACCGCCGGGAGTGAAAAAACAGGCACCGGTATCGTTTCAGATGATGGAACTCGGGGGTCGGCCACGGAGTTGGCTGCGGGCGCCATCAAGGGGATTCGGAGGAAGTTTCATGGGTAGGAGGTCAGTCGCGCCCCAAATCGTCGTCTCCGGCATGAGCTGGACCATCGGCGATCTGAATGATGAGAACGACGTTCGCAGCGTGTTCGACAGCATTTGCGCGCATTACGGCTTTCAGGGTTTCGCGGTGGTGTCGCTGCCGTCCCGTTCGGTCCCGTCGCTGCGCAAGGTCCTTCTGATGACCAACTGGTCGATGGAGATCGTCAAGCAGTATGACGATATGGCGCTGCTGAAGACCAGCCCGGTTTTCGAGCAGCTGCGGATCAGCACCGTTCCCTTCACCATCGACAACACCTCGCCGCTGGCCTTCGCCCGGATGGCGGCCCGGGCCGGCGCCAAGGGCCTCTTCGCGCGCTCGGGTTTCGGGCGCATGGTGTTCATCCCGGTCCATGATGCCGACGGTCGCCGCAGCGCCGTGGCCTTCGGGGGCGACCGGCCGGAACTCAGCCGGCAGGAGCTGAACGCCGTCACCTTCGTGGCCGGGCATGCCTTCAATCGCCTCAGCGAGATCTGGTCGGCCTCGCGGCGCGCCCCCGGCTCCCTGTCGCGGCGCGAAATCGAATGCCTGCGCCTCGCGGCGGGCGGAAAGACCACCGTGGAGATGGCGCGCCTGCTGAGCCTGTCCGAATACACGGTCAATCACTATCTCGATCGGGCCACCCGCAAGCTGGACAGCGTCAACCGTGTTCAGACCATCGCCAAGGCTCTCCGGGCCGGGTTGATCGCGTGAAGGCAGCGGACGTGCGGGGTGATGGAATGACGTGCGCGGCGGAAAAGCCCACGATGCGCGCGCGCGTCATGCGTGGATCGGGGGCAGGGATGTCTGATGTCTGACGCGGCGGGGATCATCACCAGCCCGATCGTATCCTTCGGTTCGGCGCCGAGCGATGCGGCAAGCGACATTGCCGAGATCGCCCGGCTGAGCAGCCGCGAGGACATCATTGCCTTCATGGCGCGCATCACGCGCGACCGCGGCTTTCCCTATTTCAGCCTCTTCACCCTGCCGACGGCCGATCAGACACGATATTCGCAGATCGTCGTCCTCTCCAACGTCCCCGAAGACATCACGCAGCTGTACGAGGAGGGCGCCTCTCCGCGGGACGATGCCGCCTTCATCCTTCTGCGAACCACCACGACACCCTTCCGCATGGTCGTGCAGGAAAACGCCTCGGACCCGAACAAGGTGCTGACGGAAGATCACGCGCCGCTTGCCCGGGATCTCGGAATCCGCGGTGCCTTCTTCTTTCCGGTGCACGATGCCGCGGGCGGGCGGGCCGTGTTCGTCCTGCTCAGCCCCAGCGCCGATCTTGCCGTCGAGGATATGACGGATCTGCACATGATCTGCCTCTGCGTCTACAATCGTCTCGTCAATTCCGGCGGGATGGACGGACACCAGAAGAAGGTCGACCTCTCTGAGCGCGAGATCCAGTGTCTGAACTGGACGGCGGCCGGCAAGACCAGTTCCGAGATTGCCGAGATTCTCGGCCTTTCCGAACACACGGTCAATCACTACCTCAACCATGTCGCCAAGAAGCTCGACGCGGTGAACCGGATCCAGGCGGTGGTCAAGGCCATGCGCCTCGGTCTGATCAGTTGACGGCGCCGGCGTCTGAATAAGATGCAGGCGCATGAAGATTTGCTCTCAAAACGAGCAAATGTAAGGTCACGCCGACGCCAACCTCCCAAAATCCCGTTCGTTTCAGACTGGCACGCTTCCTGCATCGATTCTGTTAGGTCCAGAGGGGACCCTACAAAAAGAACTGCGCCCCAGAAGGTCGCGAACAAGGCCGTCTTTTGCTGACGTGATCCCGGATGAACGGACACGGACGCGGAAGGCGGCCTTTGTCATGTCGTTCGGCCCATCGCGCTCTGCGGTGCAATTTTCTGCCCATCCCTGCCTTTGGCCCCTGCCTTTGGTTCCTGTCTTTTGCCATTGGTCATTGGCGAAGCGGCCCGGCTCGATTATCTAACCGCAAGGAGATGCGCGTCTCGCGTCTCGTCGCGCAAGGAAAATGAGAATGGCCGCTGATCATGCCGGGATAAGCAAGGAGATTGTCCTCGAAGCCCTGAGAGCCGTGCGCGGCCCGGAGCTTGAAGGCAATATCGTCGATCTCGGCCTCGTCTCCGACGTCTTCATCTCGGATGGTAAGGTCTATTTCTCCATCACGGTGCCGGCAGAGCGCGCCCGCGAGCTCGACCCGTTGCGCGCTGCGGCCGAACGCGTCGTCAAGGACATCCCCGGCGTCAAGGGTGCCATGGTCGCGCTCACCGCCGACCGCAAGGCCGGGACGGCAAGCCCGCGTCCGGCCGCTGCCCCGGGCCCGCGTCCAGCAGCAGGGCCCGCCCATGCGCATTCCCATGCCCCCGCCCGTTCCCATTCGCAGGGCGGCGGCGCGCCGTCTCCCGCCGCGCCGCGGGGCCCCGTCAAGGCCGGCATTCCCGGCGTCGGCGCCATTATCGCGGTCGCATCGGGCAAGGGGGGCGTCGGCAAGTCCACCACGTCGGCCAATCTGGCCCTGGCCCTGCACGCCAACGGTCTGCGGGTCGGCATTCTCGACGCCGATATCTACGGCCCCTCCATGCCGCGTCTTTTGAAGATCTCCGGCCGGCCGGAGCAGATCGGCGGCAAGATGATCAAGCCGATGGAGAATTACGGCCTCAAGGTCATGTCGATGGGCTTTCTTGTCGACGAGGAGGTCGCGATGATCTGGCGCGGCCCGATGATCCAGTCGGCTTTGCTGCAGATGCTGCGGGAAGTCGCCTGGGGCGAGCTCGACGTCCTCGTGGTCGACATGCCGCCAGGCACCGGCGATGCCCAGCTGACGATGGCGCAGCAGGTGCCGTTGGCCGGCGCCGTCATCGTCTCCACGCCGCAGGATCTCGCCCTGATCGATGCGCGGAAGGGACTGGCCATGTTCCGCAAGGTCGAGGTGCCGGTGCTCGGGATCGTCGAGAACATGAGCTATTTCATCGCACCGGATACCGGCGCCCGCTACGACATCTTCGGCCATGGCGGCGCCCGCTCGGAAGCGGAGCGGATCGGCGTTCCCTTCCTCGGCGAAGTGCCGCTGACCATTGCCATCCGGGAGACGTCGGATGCCGGCACGCCGCTGGTGGCGCTGGAGCCGGACGGGCCCGTCGCCGCCGTCTACCGCGAGATCGCCACCCGGGTCTGGGACCAGGTCTCGGCGGCCAAGGCCGACACGTCGCGCGAGATGCCGTCGATCGTATTCGAATAGGGCGGCGCCGGACGGCCCGGGGCGTCCCCCGGGTATCCGCCGGGCATCGAAGGCACGCGGTCCATCACCGCTTGAAATCGCTGGTCGAGAGCGCCGGTCGAGATCGCTGATTGCGGTGCGCAATCGACATCGCCGATTGACATGGCTGTCCCCGCCGCCGTTAAGTCCTGTGGCGAAAGGGTGGCGCGGGACCGGATGGCGGTTGATTTTCGAAGGACCATGCGTCATATGCCTCTCCGCACGCCGGTCGGTCGCGACCCCCGAGCGGACGGACCGCCTTCGGGACGCGCCTGCTGGCCGCAACGCCGGGGGTCTCGTGCCTGTCGTTTCCGTTTCGCCGGTGGTCTCAGGTCCGGTTTGCCGTCCACGTCTCGAAAAGTCCGTTCGTCAGGGTCCAACGTCCAGCACTGCCTTTCGCCGTTCACGCCCAGAGATATTTCCGCACGCCCGCGTGACCCTCGCCGTCACAGCCGCGGTACGAGGTTTACGCCATGATCACTGTCTATGACGCCCGCGGCGAGGCGATGATCATCGATGCTGCGTCGGCACCGACGAGCATTCCCGACGATATCGTCTGGATCGACATGCTGTGTCCGGACCGCGCGGAGGATCACATGATCGAGCGCTATCTCGAGATCGAGATTCCCACCCGTGAAGACCTGAAAGATATCGAACCCTCCAGCCGCATGTACACGACCAGCGATGCCGTGTTCATGACGGCGTCGCTCGTCTGTCGTGCCGACAGCGGTCATCCCGACATCACCGACGTCGCCTTCGTGCTCGCGCGCGGCAAGCTCATCACCGTGCGCTACGACAAGCCCAAGGCGTTCGATCTCTTTCGCAGCGGGCTGCCGCGGATCGTCGGCGGCTGCCCCAATGGCGCCCTGATGCTCGCCCGGCTGTTCGAGACGATCTCCGATCGCACCGCCGAAATCCTGGAACAGGCCGTCGCCAGCCTCGACAAGCTGTCGCAGCAGGTCTTCGGAGACCGCACCCAGAACAAGCGCCGGCCGCCGCATTATCTCGAGGCGCGCCTGCTCGACGTCGCCGCGCATCACCGCCTCGTGGCAAAGACCCGCGACAGCCTTGCCTCTCTGGCGCGCGTGCTCACCTTCCTCTATACGGTGCCGGCCCTGCAGGAGACGCGCGAAGCCAAGGAACTCTGCCGGACCGTAACCCGCGACGTGCAATCGCTGTCGGAGCACGCCTCCTTCATCTTCGGCAACATCACCTTTCTTCTCGATGCTTCGCTCGGCCTCATCAGCGTCGAGCAGAACGCGATCATCAAGATCTTCTCCATCGCGTCGGTGGTCTTCCTGCCGCCGACGCTCGTTGCCTCGCTCTACGGCATGAACTTCGATGTCATGCCCGAACTTCACTGGACCTATGGCTATCCGATGGCGCTTCTCGCCATGGTAGTCTCGGCCATCGTCCCGTTCTATATCTTCCGCTGGAAAGGCTGGCTCTGAAGAGCCGGATCATCTCGCATGGCGCACAAGGATATCAAGGCTCCCGAGAGCTTGGGAACGGCGGCGGATGCCAGCCTGGCCCATGAGCAGGCGCAACAGCATGCCCAGCAGCATGCCCAGCAGCAGGCGCATGGCGAGGCCCACGGGGCCCACGGGGCGGCGCAGGGCCACGCCGATCACGATGCGCATGGCGGAAAGCACGGCTATATCGGGCTCGCCATCGGTTCGATCGGCGTCGTCTACGGCGATATCGGCACGAGCCCGCTCTATGCCTTCCGCGAGGCGCTGCGTCCGGTGGCGGCGGATGGCGTGACGCGCGGGGAGATCATCGGCCTCGTATCGCTGATGCTCTGGACGCTGACCATCATCGTCACGCTGAAATATGTCATCTTCCTCCTGCGCGCCGACAACAACGGCGAGGGCGGGACGCTCTCGCTGCTGGCGCTGTTGATGAAGTTCACGCGCGGACATTCGGCCTATCTCTTCTTCATGGGCATCGCGGGGGCCGCCCTGTTCATGGGCGACGCGATCATCGCGCCGGCACTGTCCGTGCTCTCGGCCGTCGAGGGGCTGAAGCTCGTCGCGCCCTCCTTCAGCGACTATGTCGTGCCGATCTCGGTCGTCATCCTCCTCGCGCTGTTTGCGGTCCAGTCGCGCGGCACGGAGGCGGTCTCCAAGTTCTTCGGGCCGATCATGCTCGTCTGGTTCGTCGTGCTGGCCGTCATCGGCTTCAGCCATATCCACGATGATTACGGCATCCTCGCCGCGTTCAATCCCTATCACGCGGTGCGCTTTCTCATTCACGCGGGCTTCGTCGGCATCGTCGTGCTCGGCGCCGTGTTCCTCACGGTGACCGGCGCCGAGGCGCTCTACGCCGATCTCGGCCACTTCGGCCGACGACCGATTCAGGGCGCCTGGATCTGCCTGGTCTTCCCGGCTCTGGCGCTGAACTATCTGGGGCAGGGCGCCATGGTGCTGAAGCACCCGGAGGCGATGTCGGATCCCTTCTACCTGATGTTCCCGGAATGGGCGCTGCTGCCCATCGTGATCCTGGCCACCGCGGCCACCATCATCGCCGCCCAGGCGGTCATCACGGGTGCCTTCTCGCTGACCCGGCAGGCCATCAATCTCGGCTTTCTGCCGCGCATGGCCATCCTCCACACGTCGGAAACCAACACCGGGCAGATCTACGTGCCCAACGTCAACATCATCCTGATGTTCGGCGTCATGGCGCTCGTCTTCATCTTCGGCTCGTCCGAATCGCTCGCCACGGCCTACGGAATTTCGGTTACCGGCGCCATGGTGGTGGATACGTTGCTCGCGTTCCAGTTCGTGCGCATGCGCTGGCGCTGGCCGCTGGCGCTCGCCATCATCCTGCTGACGCCGCTGCTGCTGCTCGAATCAATCTTCCTGGGGGCCAACCTCCTCAAGATCCACGACGGCGGCTACGTGCCCGTCATGATCGCCGCCAGCTTCGTGCTCGTCATGTGGACCTGGCGCCGCGGCACCAAGATCCTGCAGGACAAGACGCGCCACACCAACATTCCGCTCGCCGCCTTCATCAAGTCCATCGAGCGCAAGAGCGAGCATGCGCCCGTCGAGGTTCCGGGCACCGCGATCTTCCTGACCAGCGATCCGGATTCCGCACCGGCCGCCCTGCTGCACAACATCAAGCACAATCACGTCCTGCATGCGCAGAACTTCATCCTGACCATCCGCACGACGAACACCCCGGTGGTCTCCAAGCAGCACCGCGTCAGCGCGACGAAACTGTCGGACCGGTTCAGCCTGCTCGAAATGCGCTTCGGCTTCATGGAAACGCAGAATGTGTCGCAGACGCTCGGCCTGTTCCGCAAGACCGGATTGAAGTTCGACATCATGTCGACCTCCTTCTATCTCGGCCGGCGCAAGCTGGTGCCCGACGCGCAGTCCGGCATGCCCGAATGGCAGGATCGGCTGTTCATCGCCATGGCCAATGCCGCGATCGATCCGTCCGATTATTTCCGCCTGCCCACGAACCGCGTGGTGGAACTGGGATCGCACGTCATCATCTGACCTGCGGCTTGCTGTCCGAGGCCAGTGATCGCACGCCGACGCCTCGGATCAGGCGCCGTGATCGGGACAGTCGCCGTCATCGGCGCCGTCATCGGCCTGGGTCGGAGACAGGTTGGGGAAGAGCGAAATGACGATGCCGCTGAGGACGAGTTCCGCAAAGAGGACCGGCGCCGCCTGACCGGCACTTCCATCGACCGTGTCGGCCGTCCGCATGCTCCGGACGGCGAAGGCGAGGATGTGCACGATCCAGAGGGCCGTTGCGGCGATAGCGAGCCACAGCAGGGATCGAAGGGCCAGATCCCGCACTCGTCCCGTTTCCACAACGGCGCATCCCGCCGTCGCAATCCAGAGGCAGGCGGCGCAGATGGCCGATCGCCGCATGGCTCTTGGCCGGTCTCCGAAGCGGGCGAAAACGCCTGAACGGGGTGGCTGCAAATGAGGTGGCTGCAAACGGGGCGGCTGCGGGGCCGCTGGATGTCGCGTCATCGGACCTAACCCTTCGCACGCGGTGCTTGGGGCAGCAGACGGACGGCAGGCGTGACGACGCGGAGGCGCGTTGAAAATCGATTGTTCATAACGGCTCTATAAAAATGGGTGCCGCGAAGCGGCCGTTGTTTCGAAAGAACAATGCCGGCTCCCTCTTTACGTCAGGGCACGCGGCGGTTGTTGGATGTCGCAATACCCTAACCTTAGCCGATCATTACAAAGTCGGCATCCCCCAAATGAGGCATGTCCGTCACTTTGGCCCCGGGTGCGTCGTTTACCCGCCATTAAGGTTAATGCTTCATTGTCATCCGCAGAGCAGGCCCCTGGCGGCGCTTCGGATGACCAAGCCGGACCTGCAATTTCGATGGATGTTCGCGGAAAACGCGTTCCGGCCGATAGCCTCGGCCGGGCGAGGGCTCTTGCGCGTGTGCCTTACCCGAGTGGGCGTGGAGTTGCCTGTGCGTCAGAATATGCGTCAGAGAGTTCGGTCCCAGGACCAGTTTCCGCTGTCGGCGTCTCCGGAACAGGCGTCGTCGAGGCCGGCACGGCGCTGGTCCGCGCCGCTCCTCATCGCGCTCGGCCTTTTCGTCGCCTTTCCCAGCGTGTCCGCCCATGCCGATCTTGCCACCTTCCTCTCCGGCATTAACCGGGGCGGCGAGCGGTGGCGGATGCACATGACCGCGTCTCCGGCCGGCTCCCTGCACGAAGCCGAGATGGTGTTCAACGATCCGATCACCACGGCCGCGCTCGGCGACGGCGCCGGCATGACGCTGCCGGACGGCGGCAAGGTCTCGCTCGCCTCCGCCGACAAGCAGTCGGATCCGCGCACCGACGAGGACCGCGTCAACCGCCGGGACAAGAAGGGCCGGATCGTCACCGTCGTCCCGGTTACGCCGCCCAAGGACTTTTCTGCCGGCTCCATCCTCCAGCGCACCAGCGCGCTGACGACGCCGCTGTTCGATACGCAGGACCGCATGGTCTTTGCCCGCCCGAAGATTCGCGGCCAGGAAATCGAGATCGCCACCGCGTTCTACAAGAAAGCGCCGCCGAAGCGCGACGACACGATGTCGCCGATGATCGCGAGCCTCGTCACGAACCAGCATGCCGATATCCTGGCGACCGCCTACGCCCCTGCCGCCCCGGACTATGCCCGCGAATCGCCGTTCGATTCGATCCTGAAGGACGATGCCGCCGGCGGTCGCTTCATCCCGGACATCTCGCCCGAGGATCACGCCTGGGCTGCCAATCCGCTGCCGGCCGACGCCTTCAGCGAGCCGGAGCAGAAGTGCCTGACGGCGGGCATCTACTTTGAATCCCGCGGAGAATCGGTGAAGGGGCAGGCGGCCGTCGCGCAGGTCATCCTCAACCGCGTGCGCAATCCGACCTATCCCGGCACGATCTGCGGCGTCGTCTACCAGAACAAGAACCTCTATAATCGCTGCCAGTTCTCGTTTGCCTGCGACCGCATCCCCGACATCGTCTGGTCGCTGGCGCATTGGCAGACGGCCAAGGAAATCGCGCTCGCCGTGACTGCCGGCAAGATCTGGCTGCCCGAAGTCGGCTCCGCCACGCATTACCACGCGACCTATGTCCGCCCGGACTGGGGTCCGACCATGAAACGCCTCACGCAGATCGGGAAACACATCTTCTACCGCACCTATGGCGGCGGCTGGAGCTGATCGCGCCCGCAGACGAGAATCGCGTGGAAACGCCCGCAGGCGGCCACCGGCCCTGCGGGCGTTTCCGTGACGGCGCTCGCACATGCATCGGCGCAGGCCGGGGGCGCTTTGCCCGCAACAGCTGGGGACAGATTCCGCCGGGCCGCAACTTTCCGATCGCAACACGTTGATTTGTCAGTCGAATATTGTCGCTTACCAAGGCATGGCTTCGCCTTGACTATGCGCGACGCCAAAACTATGGTGCGGCCGACTTCAAACGGGCCGAGAGTGGCTTCAATTCGGGCCTTTGTGTGGCCGCTTCCGTGGTTTATCACGGAGACGGAGATGCGGGGGAGGGGCCACATGACGAACGGGAACGAAGGTCTGGAGGAACGGCGCAGGCGCCTTGATGCCGAGCTGTCGGAACGGCGCGGCAACGACAGCCGCGACGCGGCGGACGAGGCGCGGGCGGCGGGCAACCGCAAGGGCTACCAGGTCGCGATCAAGCTTTCGAGCGAATTCGTGGCGGCCGTCATTGTCGGGGCGCTTCTGGGCTATCTTCTGGATACTTTTGCGGGTACAGGGCCCTGGGGGATGATCGTCCTTCTCCTCCTCGGCTTTTGCGCTGGCGTGCTGAACGTCATGCGGTCTGCAGGCATGGTGGCTTCGCCCCATCCGGCCGATCGTGTCGGCGAGCGGCAGGGCGACGACAACAAGGATGGCGGCGCCCGATAAGGCGCGGCAACGGGAAACAACCGCTTCGCGCGGCTGAGAGCGAAAGAGAACGACAGTGGCAGGCGATAAGGTAGATCCGACCCACCAGTTTATGATCAACGAGATCGTCCCGATTCACATCGGCGGCTTGAATCTCTCTTTCACCAACGCCTCCCTGTTCATGGTCGCGACCCTGGTCCTCGCCATCGGCTTCCTCTACCTCACCACGACCTCGCGCTCGGTCGTCCCGGGCCGCATGCAGTCGGTGTCGGAACTCTCCTACGAATTCATCGCCTCGATGCTGCGCGAAGGCGCCGGCAGCCACGGCATGCACTTCTTCCCGATGGTCTTCTCGCTGTTCATGTTCATCCTGACGGCGAACCTCCTCGGCATGGTGCCCTACTTCTTCACCATCACCAGCCAGATCATCGTCACCTTCGCCCTGGCGCTGTTCGTCATCGGCACGGTCCTGGTCTACGGCTTCTACAAGCACGGCTTCGGCTTCCTGAAGGTCTTCGTGCCCTCCGGCGTGCCCGGCATCCTGCTGCCGCTCGTCGTCGCCATCGAAATCATCTCGTTCCTGTCGCGCCCCATCAGCCTTTCGGTCCGTCTCTTCGCCAACATGCTGGCCGGCCACATCACGCTGAAGGTCTTTGCAGGCTTCGTCGCATCGCTCGGCACCATGGGTGCACTCGGCATCGGCGGCGCCATCCTGCCTCTCATCATGACCGTGGCGCTCACGGGTCTCGAATTCCTCGTCGCCTTCCTTCAGGCCTATGTCTTCGCGGTACTCACCTGCATGTACCTGAACGACGCGGTCCATCCGGGCGGTCACTGAGGAATAAGTCACGCAGGCCGGCAGCCCATCGCCGCGCCTGCCAAGAAAAGCCGCAACAACCCTTCTCAAGGAGATCAACATGGAAGCGGAAGCAGCAAAGTACATCGGCGCGGGTCTGGCATGCCTCGGCATGGCCGGCACGGCTCTCGGCCTCGGCAACATCTTCGGCAGCTACCTCTCGGGCGCACTTCGCAACCCGTCGGCAGCCGACAGCCAGTTCGGCCGCCTCGTATTCGGCTTCGCCGTTACGGAAGCTCTGGGCATCTTCTCGCTGCTCGTAGCCCTGCTCCTCCTGTTCGCCGTCTAAGACAGTCGAGCACGGCGGGTCGCGACATGTTGCGGCCCAACACATCTTGACGGTGCCGCGAACGCTCGCGGCCCGTCATCCTTTTACAGTGCCGCCAGTCTCCGTCGATATCGAGGGGGACATGCGCGTGGCCTTTTGAGTTGCCCCTGGAGATGAGCATGTTCGTGACCGCGGCCTATGCCCAGTCAACCACACCTCCCGAGGGCGAGACACCCCACGCCGCGCCTGGCGAGGTGCACACCGAAACCGGTGTCGCATCAGAAGGCGGCCACGGCTCCGGCGTGTTCCCGCCTTTCGACCAATCCACATTCGCATCGCAGCTCGTGTGGCTGGCGATCACGTTCGGCCTGTTCTATCTGCTGATGCAGAAGGTGATCATGCCGCGGATCGCCACTATCCTCGCGACACGCCATGATGCCATCGCCCGCGATCTCGACGCCGCCTCGCGCTCCAAGGCCGAAGCCGATGCCGCCATCGCGTCCTACGAGCAGGAACTGGCCGCCGCCCGCGCCAAGGGCAACGCCATTGCCGCCAGCGCCCGCGAGGCCGCAAAGGTCAAGGCCGCCGCCGACCGCGCGGCCGTCGAAGTCGCCCTCAACGACAAGATCGCTGCTGCCGAAAGCCGCATCGCGGACATCAAGGCGAGCGCGCTTGCCGATGTCGGTGCGATCGCCGAAGAGACCGCCGCTGCCGTCGTCGAGCAGCTGCTCGGGCGCGACGTCCCGCGCAACGAAATCGCATCCGCCGTCAAGGCTGCGGCAGAATAAGGGAGACGACAGATGGATTTGACCTCTCTGGCCACATTCTGGGCCACCGTCGGCCTCGTGCTCTTCCTCGCTCTCATCGTGTACCTGAAGGTACCCGGCAAGATGGGCAAGCAGCTCGACGAACGTGCGGTCCGCATTCGCAACGAACTCGACGAAGCCAAGCGCCTCCGTGAGGAAGCCCAGGCTCTGCTGGTGGAATACCAGAAGAAGCGCAAGGAAGCCGAAGCGGAGGCCGCCAACATCGTTGCCGCCGCAACGCGCGAAGCCGAAGCCCTGACGGCCGATGCCAAGGTGAAGACGGAAGAGTTCGTCACCCGCCGCACCGCTCTGTCCGAGCAGAAGATCCGCCAGGCCGAGACGGACGCCATCAACGCCGTGCGCGCCACGGCCGTCGATATCGCGATCGCCGCCGCCGAGCGCGTCATCGTGGCGAAAGCCGATGCCCCGACCCAGCAGGCCCTCTTCGCCAACGCGATCGGCGACGTCAAGGCACGGCTGAACTAAGCGTCTCCGACGCCGGACCGGCGTCGAAGCCCGACGGTCCGAGCCACACGGTTTCAGACATCCCGCGACCTGAACGAAAGGCTGGCCATGTGCCGGCCTTTTTTCTTTTGGATCCGGTCGGTCGAGGCAGCCGCATCTCCGTCGTTGGACATCTGTACCCTCTCCACACAGTGGGGGCGCGGGCCGCTTGGCCGATCCGCATAGGACGGAAGCGATGCGGCGTGTTCTCGCGCACCACGGGTGGGCTTTCGCACCACGGGCAGGAGACGCTCATGCATGTCGCCCGAAAGCGTGCAGCGGTTTCGGGAAACGACATGCGTTAAAACAAGAGCGTAAAGCGCGTTGCGTGAATCTCTTTTTACGCAACGCGCTTTAGCGGTCTTCGGACAAGGGGCCGCGCACTAACGCGCCGGCTCTCGGCGGCCAACTCCCATCCGCAACGCCCAGTTCTCATCCTCACCGCGCGGCGACGATCCCAAGGCCCATGCCGATCATCAGCCCGCCGGCGGCGCGGTTGACCCGGCGGAGGATCGTCGGCGTGCGCAACAGACGGCGCGCCCGCGTGGCGAGAAGCACGTGGCCGCCGATGACGACCGCTTCGACCGCGAGGATGACTGCCGCGAGCTCGAGCAGCGTCGTTGCCGTGAACGTCGTCCCCACCACGTTCGGCAGCAGCGCGAGGTAGAACAGCGGCATCTTCGGGTTTCCGAGGTTGAGCGCGACGCCCGTGCAGAAGACGGCGGCAAGGCTGCCGCGTTCGGAGACGGCCTGCATCTGCGGAAGCTCCGGCGGCGCGGTCCAGAGCCGGAGACCCATCCAGATGAGATAGGCGGCCCCGGCGAACCGGAGCACGGTCATGACGGCGCCCATTTCGGTCGCCAGCACCGAAAGCCCGAAGGCGGCGAGGGTCAGGAAAACGAGGATACCCGCAACGGTCCCCGCACCATAGGCCAGGCCGGAGGCGGGACCGTGCGAGAGAGTGCGCAGCACGATCGTCATGTTGTCCGGTCCGGGACTGGCGGCAAAGACGAAGAAGGTCAGGGCGAAGGCAAGAAGCGTGACGGCATCCATGTCGATCTCCTTGGGGTCGATCTTCTCGCGGCGAATGTACCGCGCGTTCGAGCCTAATGCATGTCGCCCGAAAATGTGCAGCGGTTTCGGGAAACGAGATGCATCAAAATACGACCTTGAAGCGCGTTTGCGGCCATCCGGCGCTGCAGTGCCTCGCGGTCCTGCCGAAGGCGAAGGGGCGGGGCGGGACGCGAGGTCGGGAAAGCTCGAGGGGAGTGTGGGAGGCGCAGGGCCAAGTCTGGTGGCGGGGTTCCCGGGGACCGGGACGGTTTGCCACGCCGGCGCTTCCGGTCTGACGGCCGCGGCACGCTGCGGGGGCCGCTACAGCAGGTCGGCGCTCGAGATCTCTACAGTTACGTCGTCGGGTCGCAGCGGTCGGAAGGTCATGCGGTGCAGCCGGCAGGGGCCATGCAGCGTGATCGCGCTGCGGTGATGCGCGGTGGCATAGCCGGCATGCATGGCAAAGCCGTAACCGGGAAAGACGCCGTCGGCCCGGGTCATCATGCGGTCGCGGGCGACTTTCGCAACGATCGAGGCCGCGGCGATGGAGAGCGAGCGGGCGTCGCCCTTGATGACGGCGCGACCTTCGCAGGCGAGCCCCGGCGGCACGTCGCGCCCATCGACAAGAACCAAAGCCGGTCGTCGGTGAAGCCCGCCGACGGCGCGGCGCATGGCGTCGAGGCTGGCTTTGCGAATGTCCGTCCCGTCGATCCGGCCTGCGCCCGAGGATGCGATCGAGACGGTGGAGGTGGAAAGGATCTCGGCAAACAGGGCCTCGCGTCGCTGCGCGGTCAGTTGCTTGCTGTCGTTGAGCCCTTCGGGAATGCGCTTCGGGTCGAGAATGACGGCCGCCGCGACGACAGGGCCGGCCAGCGGGCCCCGTCCGGCCTCGTCCGTGCCGGCGACCGGCCAGAGACCCTCCCGTCGTGCCGCTTTTTCCATGCGGAAATCCGGGCTCAGGCGGATGTCGATGAGAAGCGGGGAATCGGTCGCGGTGCGGGGTGCCATGGCGGCAGCGTTGCACGAGAGGCCGATTCCCCGCAAGGCCCCCAGGAGATGCGGCGGCGCCTGGGGGCAGGAGGCCGGCAGCGGTGCGGACGCTGCCGGCCTCGGGTGACCGCATGTTACGAGGGACATGCGGCCCCATTCGCGATCCGGAGCATGCCGGACGAGGAGAGGGCCGGCGTCAAAGCAGCGAGAGCTGCACGCCGGTTCCGAGCGGCGGCACGAAGATGTCGCAGTTCAGCGCCCGCCGGTTGGTGTTCAGTTCCAGCCGCTTGGCCGCAAGGTCGAATCGGCGGCCGATCTGCCAGGCATAGGGGCCTGCCCCCTTCATCCGCTTGGTGAAATCCGCGTCGTAATCCTTGCCGTCGCGCATGGAGCGGACGAGCGACATGACATGCCGGTAGCGATCGGGGTAATGCTGCAGCAGCCAATCGCGAAAGAGCGGGCTTACCTCCAGCGGCAGCCGCAGGAGAACATAGCTCGCCTCCGTTGCGCCGGCCGCCTTGGCGCTGTCCAGCACCCGCTCGATCTCGTGATCGTTGAGCGCGGGAATGACGGGCGCCATCAGCACGCTGGTCGGAATGCCGGCCTCCGACAGGCGGCGGATTGCCTCCAGCCGCTTCTCCGGCGTCGAGGCGCGGGGCTCCAGGAGCCGGGCGAGCTTGCGGTCGAGCGTCGTCACCGACAGGCCGACGCGGGCAAGGCCCTTCTCGGCCATCGGGGCGAGAATGTCGATGTCGCGCAGGACCATGGCCGATTTCGTGACGATCATGACAGGATGATCCGCAGCCTTCAGCACCTCGAGGATCTGGCGCATGATCCGCCACTTCTTCTCGATCGGCTGATAGGGATCGGTGTTCGTGCCGATGGCGATCGGCTTCACCTTGTAGCCGGGCTTGGCCAGCTCGCGCTCCAGGAGCTTGGCCGCATCCGGCTTGGCAAACAGGCGTGCTTCGAAATCGATGCCGGCGGACAGGCCCATATAGGCATGGGTCGGCCTGGCAAAGCAGTAGATGCAGCCATGCTCGCAGCCACGATAGGGATTGACCGAGCGGTCGAAGGGGATATCCGGCGAGTCGTTTCGCGAGATGATCGTACGCGGCTTTTCCACCTGCACTTCGGTCTTGAACGGTGGCAGATCCTCGAGCGAGCTCCAGCCGTCATCCTCCACGCTGCGCGTCACCGGTTCGAACCGGCCGGATGCATTCACGCTTGCACCCCGTCCGCGGCGACGGTCCACGTCGATGCGGAGGCCGCTCTCCACCATCAGTGCGTCGGCCACATCGGCCCGATTGCCGGGCGCAAAAGCGCCCTGCCTTACATGGGACAGATCGTTCATGGGACACTCCGGGGAACATGGGCGATCGAGCGCTTGCCAAATCACCATGTCGTTCTCTCTGCCTCCACTGCTACCGGCAAAATGAGAACAATGCAAGAACAAATCCCGGGCTTACGGAGCCATGCGCCATGCCTTGGCGGTCAGGCGAGTGCGGATTCATGATGAATACAGGGAAACGTGGGTTCCACCCCCGGCCTTCATGGCATTCGCGGTTGCAATGCGGTAGGAACGGCGATGCTCACGATCCTGATGGAAACGCACGATAGCGAGACGCGGTTGGCCCAGTCCCTGGCCGCGCTGGTGTCGGGTGCCGTGGAAGGTCTGATCAGCGATGTCATCATCCTCGATCACGGGTCGCGCGATGCGTCGCAACGCGTTGCCGATGCCGCCGGTGCGCGGTTTTTGACCGAGTGGGCGATGACCGATGTGGTTCGCTCGGCCCGCGGCACCTGGCTGCTGTTGCTCGAGCCCGGTGCCCGCCCGCTCGGCCGCTGGGTGGAGGAGGTCGCCGAACATATGGCGATCGGCCGCGGTCCCGCCCGCTTTTCAGCGTCCCGGCGGCATCGCCGGCCGCTTCTCGCGCGGCTCGCATCGCGCCGCCCGGCGCTCGAGCAGGGCTTTCTCGTCAGCCGCCCGCAGGCAGCCGGCATGGTGAGATCCGGCATGACCATCGCCGATTTCGTCACCCGCCGGGGTGTGCACCGCCTGTCGAGCGAGCTCATGCCGGCCTGGGCCGCCAGCCGCTAGGGCCTGTCGCCCGAAAGCGTGCAGCGGTTTGGGGAAACGACATGCATCACAACAAGAACGCAACGCGCTCGAGGCGCGCCTACCGCTTCAGATGTTCGTCCAGCCGCGGCATGATCTCCACGAAATTGCAGGGGCGATGGCGCAGGTCGAGTTGCTGGCTGAGGATCCCGTCCCAGGCGTCCCGGCACGCGCCGGGGGAGCCCGGCAGCACGAAGACGAAGGTCGCGTTCAAGACGCCGCCGGTTGCGCGCGAC
Source organism: Rhizobium sp. Leaf384 (assembly GCF_001424065.1). Classification (GTDB taxonomy): domain Bacteria; phylum Pseudomonadota; class Alphaproteobacteria; order Rhizobiales; family Rhizobiaceae; genus Ferranicluibacter. Next base: position 916,167 of record NZ_LMQE01000001.1, on the reverse strand, counting down.
TGGATGGTCGACGTCCCGATTTTGCCGTAGGAGATCTGGTGAAAGATGGCGGAAAAGCCGTCCATCGTCTTCTCGAACAGCGGTTCCAGTGCCTCGGGCGTCACGTCGCGCCCGGTAAAGCCGGTTCCGCCGGTGGTAATGACGACATCGATGCCGGGGTCGAGGCTCCAGGCGGTCACCTGGCGGGCGATCGCCTCGCGCTCGTCGGGAACGATGGCGCGGGCAGCGAGCGCGTGGCCGGCCTCCGTCAGGCGCGCGACGAGCGTATCGCCGGATGTGTCGGTCTCCGGCGTCCGCGTATCGGATACGGTGAGAACCGCAATGGAAACGGGCACGAAGCTGCGGGTGGTGTCGATCGTCATAGGGTCGTCGTCCTCTCGGCTGCCGGGCGGGAGCCCAGCGTGGTGCAGGGCAGGAGATACCAGGCCGGATAGGCCTCGCGGATGCGCGTCGCGGCACGATCGCGTGCTTGCACATCGGAAAACAGCCCGAAACAGGTGGCGCCGGAGCCGGACATGCGGCAGAGCGCAGCGCCGGCGTCGCAAAGAGCTGCCCGGGCAAGGCCGATCGCCGGCGCGAGACTGAGGGCCGGCGGTTCGAGGTCGTTGCGCAGCGCCGCGATCGCCGCCATCCACGCCTGCGGCCCGACAAGCCCATCGGGCAGTGTCAGCGGCGGATGCGTCTTCTCGGTCAGGGCGCGGAACACCGCCGGCGTGGAGACCGCAACGCCCGGATTGACCAGCAGGGCCGGAAAGTCGGGCAGGCCGGATACGAGAGAGATCGCCTCGCCGATCCCGCGGGCGACGAGCGGCCGTCCGGTCAGGCACATCGGAAGATCCGCCCCGAGCGACAGACCGAGAGTGGCAAGGTCCGGATCCTCATCGGTTGCCGACGCGTGCCCCCAGAAACGCCGAAGGCCGATCAGCGCTGCGGCCGCATCTGCGGAGCCGCCGCCGATGCCCGAGGCGACGGGCAGGTTCTTTTCGAGGTGAAGGGCGACCGGCCCGCAGGCCAGCCCGCGCAGGGTCAGCTGCGTGCGCAGGCGGTTGCGCGCCTTCAGCACCAGATTGCCGTCTCCACCCTCGGCGCCGGTCGGCACATCCCCGGCAAAGGGGCCGGAAACGGTGAAGCTGTCCTCGTCTGCCGGCGCCAGCGACAGGCGGTCGCCGGCGTCGGCAAAGGTCACGAGACTTTCGAGCAGGTGATGGCCGTCGGCGCGCTGGCCGACGACATGCAGGGCGAGATTGATCTTTGCCGGCGCCACCAGCATCAGCGGCATGCCGGCGCCCTTATGGTCCGGGGCGACGGCGGCCGGGGAGGTGGCCCTTGCCGGCGCGTCGAGCGCGGCCGGCAGGACAGGCATGTCAGGCACGGCCCGGCGTCAGGACTTCTTGCCGGGCACGACCGCTTCCGGCGGCTTCGGCTTGCCCTCGGCTTCGGCGGCCGCAGGGACCTTGGTATCCAGCGGTGGCAGACCCTTTTCGATCTTCGCCTTGATCTTCGGGATCTCCTCCGCCTCCGGCTTCAGCTCCAGCGTCTGGTTCCACTGGAACACGGCTTCGAGCTTGCGGCCGACGCGCCAGTAGGCATCGCCCAGATGGTCGTTGATCGTCGGATCGCCGGCCATCAGTTCGGCCGCGCGCTCGAGTTCGGCCACGGCCTCGTCGAACTGGCCAAGGCGGAAATAGGCCCAGCCGAGCGAATCGACGATGTAGCCGTCATCCGGCTTCAGGTCGACGGCGCGGCGGATCATGTTCAACCCCTCTTCAAGGTTCATGTTCTTGTCCACCCAGGAATAGCCGAGATAGTTCAGCACCTGCGGCTGGTCCGGGTTCAGCTCCAGCGCCTTCTTGAAGCTCGGCTCGGCCTTTTCCCATTCCTTCAGCCGCTCATAGGCGATGCCGCGCTGGAAGAAGAGCGACCAGTCGCTGCGCTTGGGCACGGCGCCGACGATCTCGATCGCCTTGTCGTAGGTGACCGCCATCTCCTTGTAGTCCTTGGCGTCCGACAGCACGCTGCCATAGGCCACATAGCTGCGCACGTCCGTCGGATCGAGGTCGATCAGTTCGCGCAGATGCTTCTTCGCATCGTCCACCTTGCCGACTTCGGCCAGCGCCAGCCCCAGCTGCATCTCCGACAGGCGGCGCATGGGCGAGCCCTGCGGTATCTGCTGATAGAGCGCGATCGCGCGTTCCGGCTTCTTCAGCGTTTCGGCGATGCCGCCGAGCATCACGAGGATGTCGGCACTGTCGGGATCGAGCGCGCGCGCCGTCTGCAGGTAGAGCGAGACGATGTCTTCCGCCCCCTCGCGATTGAGCGCGGCACCGACGGAGAACAGCACGGCAGCGGCACCCTGGCTGGCATTGCGGACCTGCTGTTCCTGCGGCTTGCCGTCCTCGATGCTTTTGCGCAGCGCGTCGAGCGGCGCGTAATTGTTGATGAAGTTCTGCCCGAGCGAGATCGTGTCGAGCGCCTTCTGCTTGTTGCCGTCGGTCGCCTCCAGCCGTGCCAGCGCGATGACGGAGCGGATGAACGTGTCCGGAGCCGCGCCGCCGCCGTTGCGGTCGGCCACGGCCTCGTTGAACTTGGTGCGGGCGGTCCGCTTGTCGCCGGCGGCAAGCGCGATCGCGCCCTGCTGGTAGTTCTTGAAGATGGCGAACCAATCCGGTCCCTTCATCTCCTCGATCATGGCGATGGCGTCCTTGGGCTTGCCCTGGCCGGCCTTCGCCCAGGCCAGGAGGAGGCCGTTCATCATCCGGTCGAGATCGTTCGGCCCGGAATATTTCAGGATCTTCTCGGCGTTGCGGAATTCCTTCTTGCCGATCGCATCGACACCGCGCACGACGGTGGTGATCCGCTCGACCGAGGCATCGCTCTTCAGCTCGTTCGCGATCTTCACGCCGTCGGCGAAATTGCCGTTCATCAGCGACGTGATCATCAGGCGCTGCTTGACCTCGACATTGTCCGGCTCGAATTCCAGCGCCGTCCGGTAAAGCTTGGTCGCGGTGTCCAGGTCGTGGTCCACGTCGGCGGTGCGGGCCGCAAGGAACGAACCCGAGAAGCTGTTGACGGAATTCACATCGAACGGCTTGGCCGCGGTCTCCGTCGCCGGCGCCTTGGCCTCTTCCGCCAGAACAGGGCCAGAAACGACGCCGGCAAGCGTCAGAAACGCGACGCCGGTAAGCATCCGAAGAATATGTTTTTGCCGCATGACAAGCCTTTCGTTTCGGATGCGCCGCGCAAGCGCCTAACCGGAATCAGTTCTGTAGTGATACCGCATACTGCGCGGAACCGGAATTGCATCCCGATGCGTGCCGTTGCGACCGGACGGGGTCCGCTCCCCTTCGGGAGGGTCACCCATGGTTGCGGCAGGCTTGGCAAGACAGAATGGCTTTTTTGGCGCAGGCCGCCAGAAAATCGCCGGGATCCTGCCCGAAGCCGACAACCGGCGTCAGTTCACCCGGTCGATGCAGAAGTCGATGACCTCGAGCAGCGCATTCTTCCAGGGCGAGGCGGGCAGGGGCGCAAGCGCATCGCGCGCGATCATGCCGTAGTGCTTCGCCCGGGCGATGGTGTCCGTCAGCCCGCCATAGCGCGTGATGAGCCCCATGGCATGCTCGAGGTTCGCATCGCTTGCATTGCCGCCCTCGATCGCATCCTTCCAGAACGCACGCTCCTCGGCCGTTCCGCGGCGATAGGAAAGAATGACCGGCAGGGTGATCTTGCCCTCGCGAAAGTCGTCGCCGACATTCTTGCCGAGATCGACGGACTTGCCGCCGTAGTCGAGAACATCGTCGACCAGCTGGAAGGCGAGGCCGAGGTTCATGCCGTAGGATTTCAGCGCGTTGCGGGCGGAACGATCGGTCTTTGCGACGATCGGGCCGACTTCCGCGGCCGCGGCGAACAGGGCCGCCGTCTTCGCGCGGATGACGGCGAGGTAGTCGTCCTCCGTCGTTTCCATGTTCTTGGCGACGGAGAGCTGCAGCACTTCGCCCTCGGCGATCACCGAGGCGGCCGTCGAGAGAACGTCGAGCGCATCCAGCGAGCCGACCTCGACCATCATCCGGAAGGCCTGGCCGAGCAGGAAGTCGCCGACCAGCACGCTGGCCTGGTTGCCCCAGATCATCCGCGCGGTGGATTTGCCGCGCCGCAGATCGCTCTCGTCCACCACGTCGTCGTGGAGCAGCGTTGCCGTGTGCATGAACTCGACACTGGTCGCGAGCTTGACATGCGCATCGCCCTTGAAGTCGAACATGGCGGCGGAGGCCAGCGTCAGCATGGGGCGAAGCCGCTTGCCGCCCGACGAGATCAGGTGGTTGGCAACCTCGGGAATCATCTCGACGTCCGAGCCCGCCTTGGCCAGGATCAGCTGGTTGACGCGCTCCATGTCGGCCTTGGTCAGATCGACCAGCGGCTGCACCGAGGCCTGTTTGTTCTTGCCGTCTTCCAGCGGTATCACGACGCCCAAGGCGAAGCACTCCTGTTCAAGCTATTCTTCTGAGAATAGAAAGGGGTGGCATTCGCGGCAAGTGGCGATTTGCCCCAGGGCCCCGACGAAAGGCAAAAAAGCGAGCCAGATGAAAGAATTGATCCGTACCAACGACGCCGTCGTCCTCTCCTTTGCCGAAAGCCTGATGCGCGACGCGGGCATCATCTGCTTCATCGCCGACCAGGGCATGAGCATTCTCGACGGTTCGCTCGGCCTTTTGCCGCGCCGGCTGATGGTTCAGGGCGAGCGCGCCGACGAGGCGCGGCGCATTCTGTCGGACGCCGGTCTGGCCGCAGAGTTGAGGGACGCGTGACGTCCGGAGCCGCGCATGACGCTTGACAGGACGTCGGATCCCCACCCCGCTGCTGCAGCCGGCGAGACGGTGGACAGCTTCCACCGGGGACGCTTCCACCTCGTCCAGCCGCTGGGACGCGGCCATCGCGCCGGCATGGACGCGATGCTGCTCGCCGCCCTCGTGCCCGATCCGGGCCCGGCGCCGATCAAGGTGGCCGATCTCGGTGCCGGGGCCGGCGCGGCCGGCATGGCGGTGGCCGTGCGCGTGCCCTCGGCGCAGGTGCTCCTCGTGGAGCGGGCGGCCGAGATGGCGGCCTTTGCCCGCCGCAGCCTTGCCCTTTCCGAAAATGCCGCCTTCGCAGGCCGGCTCGACGTGCTGGAGGCCGACGTCGCGCTGACGGGGAGGGCGCGTGTCGAGGCCGGGCTGCCGAGCGACCTCTTCGACCATGTCGTCATGAACCCGCCCTTCAACAATGGGGCCGACCGCCGGACGCCGGATGCGCTGAAGGCGGCGGCGCATGCGATGAACGAGGGGCTGTTCGACGCCTGGATCCGCACCGCGGGCGCGATCCTGCGGCCCGGCGGGCAGGTGTCGCTGATCGCGCGGCCGGAATCGATCGGCGAGATCGTCTCGGCCTGCGGCCGGCGGCTGGGCGGACTGGAGATCACGCCGCTGCTGCCGCGTGCCGGCGAAAATGCCGTGCGCATCCTCGTCACCGGCATCAAGCAGTCCCGCGCGCGCCTTTCCCTGCGGGCGCCGCTGGTCATGCACGGCGCGGGCTCGCATGCCTTCCTGCCCGAGGTCGACGATCTCAACAATGGCCGTGCCTTCTACGCCCGCCGCTGAATTTCCCGTGATCCCGCCTGCAGGCCATTGCGCCTGCCGGGCCAATCCCTACATCCATCCGGCATCGTCTATAAAGAGGAGACAGATTTGGCCGGTTTCATCAAACGGTTGCTGCCGAAGCGCTTTCGCAAGCAGGGTGTGACCATCCCGGTCGTTCGCCTGCACGGGGCGATCATGGCGGGCGGCAGCGCCTTCCGGCCGATGCTCAACATTGCCGCCGTCGCGCCGCTTCTCGAGCGCGCCTTTGCCGACAAGGAAGCCCCGGCCGTGGCCATCGCGATCAATTCGCCGGGTGGCTCGCCGGTGCAGTCCCGGCTGATCTACCAGCGCATCCGCGATCTCGCCGCGGAGAAGAACAAGCGCGTCCTCGTCTTCGTGGAGGATGTCGCGGCATCTGGCGGCTACATGATCGCGCTCGCAGGCGACGAGATCATCGCCGATCCTACCTCCATCGTCGGTTCCATCGGCGTCGTGTCCGGTGGGTTCGGCTTTACCGAACTGCTCGACAAGGTCGGCATCGAACGGCGTGTCTACACGGCCGGCGAAAACAAGGTCATGCTCGATCCCTTCCAGCCGGAAAAGGAGAAGGATGTCGCCTACCTCAAGAGCCTGCAGCAGGAGATCCACGGCGTGTTCACCGGCATGGTGAAGGCGCGGCGCGGGCATCTGCTCAGCGAGGACAGCGAGATCTTCTCAGGCCTGTTCTGGACCGGCGAACGCGCCCGCGCGCTCGGTCTGGTCGATGGCCTCGGCGACATGCGCGGCGAACTCAAGCGCCGCTACGGCGAGAAGACGCAGCTCCGGCTTATGAGCGCCTCGCGCGGCCTGTTCGGCCGACGGCAGCCGGGTGTCGCCATCGCGAGCGGGCTTGCGCTTTCTGCCGTCGCGGGTCTTGCCGAAGCCGCCGAGGAAAAGGCATTATGGGGCCGGTTCGGCCTCTAAAGCGCGGTGCGCGAAAAAGGATTCACGCACCGCACTTTAGGTTCTTGTCTTGATGCGGGTCGTTTCCCGAAACCGCTGCACATTTTCGGGCGACATGCATCAGGATCAGGCCGCGCGACGGCAACCGGCAACGGTTGAGCGCTGGCGCGGCGTCCCCTCTCACAGGCTCTCTCGCAACAAGGCCGTACCCGTCCCCCTCTGGAACCCAAGATGCCGCAACTCCTTCTTCTCCTGATCGTCGCCGCCATTGCCTGGTTCGGTTACCGCAAGTTCGTTCTCGACGCCGAACGCCTTGCCCGCCAGCGCGAACGCGTCCGCAAGCAGCAGCAGACGGGATCGCAGGGCACGCTGGTGCAGGATCCCGCTACGGGGGAATATCGGGTGAAGAAGGACTGAGGGCGCGCTGCCGCCCGGTCGCGTCTCTTGTCTGTTGGCGTTTCGGAAAGGCCATCTCCGGGGCCGTCGACGACAGCCGGAGTCTCACCCTCGACATCGCGTCCGATCCGGCGCTGCGGATGGCAGCGAAGCTGACCGGCGGATCGTCCGCATCAACGGAAAGCCGTGCAGAGTGTAGCCCGGCCAGGTGACGGTCGCCTTGCTGGTCATCGGCGTCGCCATCGCAAATCTGCGCCCCGAAGCGCTTAAACATTGACCCCTGCCGCCGCCCGTGGCACTCGTCCGGTCTCATCTTTCCGTCACCAGCGATTGATCTTCCATGTCTGCCTTGACCGATTTCACCGCCTTGCCCGACCATATGAACCCGAAGCGTTCGTTTCAGGCGCTGATCCTCACGCTGCACGCCTATTGGGCCGACAAGGGCTGCGCGGTGCTGCAGCCTTACGACATGGAAGTCGGCGCCGGCACGTTCCATCCCGCGACCACCTTGCGGGCGCTGGGGCCCCGGCCCTGGCGGGCCGCCTATGTGCAGCCTTCGCGTCGCCCGACCGACGGTCGCTACGGGGAGAATCCGAACCGGCTGCAGCATTACTACCAGTACCAGGTCATCCTGAAGCCGAACCCGTCGAACCTGCAGGAACTCTATCTCGGTTCGCTCGCCGCCATCGGTCTCGATCCGCTGCTGCACGATATCCGCTTCGTCGAGGACGATTGGGAAAGCCCGACGCTCGGCGCCTGGGGTCTCGGCTGGGAGTGCTGGTGCGACGGCATGGAGGTGTCGCAGTTCACCTATTTCCAGCAGGTCTGCGGCATCGAGTGCTCGCCGGTCTCCGGCGAACTGACCTATGGTCTCGAGCGGCTTGCCATGTATGTCCAGGGCGTCGACAATGTCTACGACCTCAACTTCAACGGCCGCGAGGGTGCGGAAAAGATCAGCTATGGCGACGTCTTCCTGCAGGCGGAGCAGGAATATTCGCGGCACAATTTCGAATATGCCAACACGGCGATGCTGCACCAGCACTTCATCGACGCCGAGGGGGAATGCCTCGCCTTGTTGAAGGCCGGCGCGCCGGGCGACACGGCCCATCGCGCGCTGCACAAATGCGTGTTCCCGGCCTACGACCAGTGCATCAAGGCAAGCCACGTCTTCAACCTGCTCGATGCCCGCGGCGTCATCTCCGTCACGGAGCGCCAGAGCTACATTCTGCGGGTGCGCACCCTGGCCAAGGCCTGCGGCGAAGCCTTCCTGATGACGGACGCCGGCGGCGTCAACCTTCCGGCGGCAGCGGCCTGAGATCGAAACCTGATCCGAGAGGCCCGACGGCAGACGCCCGACGGCAGACGCATGACGGCAGACGCATGACGGCAGACGCATGACGGCCGCGCTGGTCTTCGCGCGACCTGACCTCTGCTGGCGGCCCGGCGGCTCAGCCGTGCCAGGGACGCGGGATCGGACGGTGAATGTTGAGCGGCGCGCTGTCGAGCATGGGCGGGGTGAAGCGATGGCGCTCGCCGCGCAGGGCGACGAGGTGGCTGATGCCGGTCAGCATCACGGCGGACAGGGCGATTACGGCAAGAAGCGTCATGTTCACGGTCTCCTATCTGCGGGAAGCCGCAGCTTCCCATGAGGTTTGTCAGGCCGTCATTGCCGACTGGACAGTGCCGATGCACCTGTGGCGCATCCATGACACCCGGCAGCGCGAACACCGCTGCGACGTCGGACGTAATCCGGAACAGGCGGCAGCTCTCGGGAGCGTGATCCGGCATGTCCCTCATCGGAAATCAGGCAATGGCGCGCGCCATGGGTGCGTCGTCATCGTGACTGCGATCTTGGCAGCGTAAGCCGGATCGAGGCTGACGCCAATCCCGACAAATCGTGACTCATTTCCGGTGAAAGGACGCCGTTGCGGCCCGCCTCGTCTCTGCAAGACAGTGGGCAGCGGTGTAAAAGCACGCTATGGAGATGCGGGCAGCCCGCAGGGGCATCTGGGGAGAGAGTTAATGATTGCAGGTCTCGTCATTCTGGCCGTCGTCGCGGGCTATCTCGTCCTGGTCTATAACGGCCTCGTCAAGGCGCGGAACGTGAAGGAAGAGGCCTGGTCCGGCATCGATGTGCAGCTGAAGCGCCGCGCCGACCTGATCCCCAATCTGCTGGAAACGGTCAAGGGTTATGCAGCGCACGAGCGCGGTACGCTGGAAGAGATCGTCAACCTGCGCAATCGCGCCCAGGCCGTGCCGGCCGGCGACGTCGCGGGACGGGCACAGGCGGAAGGCCTGCTTGGGCAGGCGCTCGGCAAGCTGTTTGCCCTTGCCGAAGCCTATCCCGATCTCAAGGCCAACCAGAATTTCTCCGAGCTGCAGGCGTCGATCGAAGGCACCGAAGACGAGATCCAGATGTCGCGCCGCTACTACAACGGCGCCGCGCGCGACCTCAACGTGAAGGTCGAAAGCTTTCCGTCCAATCTCGTGGCGGGCCCGCTCGGCTTTTCCAAGGCGCCCTATTTCGAGATCACCAACGAGGCCGACCGCGCGGTGCCGACGATCAAGTTCTAGGCCCGCCGCCTCCGGAGTTTCACCGATGCCGCACGGTGCCTTGAGGGGCACGGAGCGCTGACAGATCACAAGAGACCGCCCGCATGACCCACGCTCCCATGACCCACGCCCCCAACCCGTCCGCCCAGAAGACCGCGATGCAGAAAGCCCTGATCATCACCCCGCCGGGCCATCCGCTGACCGGCGCCGTCAGCCCGCCCGGATCGAAGTCGATCACCAACCGCGCGCTGCTCCTGGCGGGCCTTGCCCGGGGCACGAGCCGGCTGACGGGCGCCCTGCGCAGCGACGACACCCGCTACATGGCCGAGGCCCTGCGCGCCATGGGCGTCGAGGTCCGCGAGCCCGACCCGACCACCTTCGTCGTCACCGGCACCGGCCGCCTCGTGGCCCCCGCCGCACCGCTCTTCCTCGGCAATGCCGGCACGGCCACCCGCTTCCTCACCGCCGCCGCCGCCCTGGTCGACGGCACCGTCGTCGTCGATGGCGACCAGCACATGCGCAAACGTCCGATCGCGCCGCTGGTCGAGGCGCTCCGGTCCCTCGGCGTCGAGATTTCGGCCGAAACGGGCTGCCCGCCGGTCACCGTGGCGGGAACCGGGCGCATCCCCGGCCGCCGCGTCGAGATCGACGCCGGTCTTTCCAGCCAGTACGTCTCCGCACTGCTGATGGCCGCGGCCGGAAACCTGCCGTCGGGGGCAGATCCGGCTATGGCGGAACCGCTCGAAATCGTCCTCGCCGGCGATGAGATCGGCGCGCGCGGCTACATCGACCTGACGCTCGCCGCCATGCGGGCCTTCGGTGCGCGCGTCGAGCAGGCCTCGTCCTCCGTCTGGCGCGTCTGGCCGACCGGCTATACCGCGACCGATTTCCGCATCGAGCCCGACGCCTCGGCCGCCACCTATCTCTGGGCGATGGAAAAGCTCACCGGCGGTCGCATCGATCTCGGCGTGCCCACGGCGGATTTCTCGCAGCCGGACGCGCGCGCCCATGACGTCATCGCGCAGTTTCCGCATCTCCCGGCCGTCATCGACGGATCGCAGATGCAGGATGCGGTGCCGACGCTGGCCGTGCTCGCCGCCTTCAACGCGACGCCGGTTCGCTTCACCGGCATCGCCAACCTGCGCGTCAAGGAGTGCGACCGCGTGCGCGCCCTGTCGCTCGGCCTGTCCGCCATCCGTGCGGGGCTCGCGACCGAAGAGGGCGACGATCTGCTTGTGGCGTCCGATCCGGGCCTGGCAGGGCAGACCCTGCCGGCCGACATCGACACCTTCGCCGATCACCGTATCGCCATGAGCTTTGCGCTGGCGGGCCTGAAAATCGGCGGCATCGCCATCCTCGATCCCGATTGCGTCGGCAAGACCTACCCGGACTACTGGGATGCGCTCGCCTCTCTCGGCGTCGACATGACCCTGCGGTCGGCCTGATCCGATGCGGCGTGGGGGAGACAGCGTCCGCAAGGGCTTTCCGGCAAGAGTGGCGCGGGACACGACCCTGCGCCTGGTGCGCCTGCTTGCGGGTCTCGGCATGGCGCTGCTTCTCCTTGCCGGTGCGACCGCCGGGATGGCAGCGGCCGACGAGCGCATCCTTTCCTACGACGCGCAGATCGAGGTTGCCCGCGACGGCACCCTGACGGTGACGGAAACGATCCGGGCGATTGCGGAAGGCGCCCTGATCAAGCGCGGCATCTACCGGGATTTTCCGCTCACCTTCACGGGCGAGGACGGCCGCACCCACCGCGTCGGCTTCCATCTCGTCTCGGTCGAGCGCGATGGTCAGGCCGAGCCGTCGCGCACCGAAACCATCGACAACGGCATCCGGATCTACACCGGTGACAAGGATGTGATCCTGCCGCAGGGCGTCCACACCTTCGCGCTGACCTACACCACCGACCGCCAGATCCGGTATTTCGAGGATCATGACGAGCTGTACTGGAATGTCACGGGAACCGGCTGGGCCTTCCCGATCGACGAGGCGAGCGCCACGGTGCTTCTGCCCGGCGGCGCGCGGCCGCAGGCGCTGAACGTCTTTACCGGCGCTTACGGCTCCAAGGAGAAGAACGCACGCGGGGCCCCGGCCGGCAATGGCGCAACGTTTCGCACGACGCAGCCGCTCGGCCCCAACGAGGGCCTGACCATCGTCATGCGCCTGAAGAAAGGCGTGATCGCGCCGCCGAGCGAGGCGCAGCTGCGTGCCGCCTGGTGGCAGGAAAACATGGCCGCGATCCTGGCCGGCGTCGGTCTTGCAATCGTCGCCGCCTATTACGGCTGGATCTGGCGACGCGCGGGACGGGATCCGGATGGGGGCGTTGTCGTGCCGCGCTGGGATCCGCCCGAAAACGCCTCGCCCGCTCTCGTGAACTACATCGACAATCGCGGTTTTGCCGACGGAGGATGGACCGCGATCGCGGCGGCAGCCCTCAACCTCGCCGTCACCGGCCGCGTCGTGCTGGAGGATCTGGAAAAGGCGCTCGTCATCTCCGCCACCGGCAAGGCGCCCGCCACCGAAAAGCTGCCGACGGGGGAGGCCGCCCTTCTGCGTGCCGTCGACGGCGCCGGCGGGCGGCTGGTGATCGACCGGCAAAACGGCCCTGCGGTCCAGAAGGCCGGCGACAGCTTCCGCAAGGCGATGGAAACCGAGCATCGCGGCAAATACTACAAGGCGAATATCGGTGCGATCATCGCAGGCATCGCCCTGTCCATCGTTTTCATCCTCGCCATCCTCGGGTTCGGCACGCTTGACGATGCGGGGGCGGCCATCGTCATCGTGCCCGTGGTCATCGCGGTGTTCACCGCCATCTTCATTGCCGTCATCGGCCGGTCCGTCCGGCGAAGGTCGAGCCTCGCGGGGCGCATCGCCGGCATCGTCATGCTGTCGTTCTTCGGTTTCGTCGGTGTCACGGTGTTCGGCGGCCTCGTCGCCTCCATCGCGTTCGATGCCGTAGAAACGCACCAGCTCCCGCTGCTGGCCGGCATCGGCGGCATCGTGCTGGTCAATCTCGTCTTCCTGTTCCTCATGGGTGCGCCGACGCCGGTCGGTGCGCGCCTGTCGGCCCATATTGCGGGTCTCCGGCAATATCTGACGCTGGCCGAGCAGGAGCGCATGAACATGGCGGGCGCCCCGACCATGTCGCCGAAACATTATGAAACCCTGCTGCCCTATGCGGTGGCGCTGGGTGTGGAAAAACCCTGGTCGAAGACCTTCGACGCCTGGCTGGCGACCGCGGCGGCCGGTGCCGCCGCCTATGCGCCGGCCTGGTATTCCGGCCCGGGCGGGTATGGCGGCTTCGGGGACCGCATGGGCGGCTTTGCCGGCTCCATGGCCGGGGCGATGCAGTCCTCCCTGCCGCCGCCGCCCAAGAGCTCCAGTTCCGGCTTTTCCTCCGGCGGCGGCTTTTCCGGCGGTGGCGGCGGTGGGGGCGGCGGCGGCGGCTGGTAGCCGCAAACAAGCCCGCCGAAGCGCACCTATCATGGTGACTTTTGCCGACGGGATTGCTAAGGCGACGGGCATCCGTTCGCTTCACCGAAAAGTCTGAGTGCCATGCCCGATCTTCTGCTTGAACTCCGCTCCGAGGAAATTCCCGCCGGCATGCAGCGCAAGGCTGCGGGCGACCTGAAGAAGCTCCTGACGGATGCCATGGTCGAGGCGGGCCTGACCTATGAGGGCGCCCGCGAATACTGGACGCCGCGCCGCCTGACGCTCGACATTCGCGGCGTCACCGCCCGCTCGGCCGATGTGCGCGAGGAGAAGAAGGGGCCGCGCACCGATGCGAACGAAAAGGCGATCGACGGATTCCTGCGTGCGGCGGGCCTGACCTCGATCTCGCAGGCGCACGTCCATTCCGATCCGAAGAAGGGCGATTTCTACGTCGCGCATCTGGTGAAGCCCGGCCGGGCCGCCGAGGCGATCGTCGCCGACGTGATGCCCGGCATCATCCGCAACTTCCCCTGGCCGCGCTCCATGCGTTCGGGCGTCGCCTCGGCCCGTCCCGGCGCCCTGCGCTGGGTGCGCCCGTTGCAGTCGATCGTCTGCACCTTCGGGCCCGAGAACGAGGAAACGCAGGTCATCGCCTTCGAGGTCGACGGCCTGGTCGCCGGCAATGTCACCTATGGCCACCGCTTCCACGCGCCGGACGCGATCACCGTTCGTCGCTTCTCCGATTACGTCGAGAAGCTCGAAAGGGCCAAGGTCGTCCTCGATGCCGAGCGGCGCAAGGAGATCATCGCGGCGGATGCCGGCAATCTCGCCTTTGCGAGCGGCCTGGAACTGGTCGAGGATCCGGCTCTTCTCGAAGAAGTCTCGGGCCTGGTCGAATGGCCGGTCGTGCTCATGGGCACCTTCGATGAAGGCGATCTCTCGATCCCCTCCGAGATCATCCGGCTGACCATCAAGACCAACCAGAAGTGCTTCGTCACCCGTCGTCCCGGCGAGGACACCCTGTCCCATCACTTCATCCTCGTCTCCAACATCGAGGCGAAGGACGGCGGCAAGGAGATCGTGCACGGCAACGGCAAGGTCGTGCGCGCCCGCCTGTCGGACGCCCGCCACTTCTGGACCCGCGACCAGAGCGACCTGCCGGACCTCGAAACCCTGCGCCGTTCGGCCGAAGCCTTCGATCTCGATCTCGCCAAACCGCTCGACCAGCGGATGGCCAAGCTCGATGCGCTGAACGTCACCTTCCATGCCAAGCTCGGCACCGAGGGTGCCCGCGTCCGCCGCATCCGCGCGCTCGCGGCCGATCTCTGCACCGTCACCGGTGCCGACCCGAAGCTGGTCGATCGCGCCGTGGTGCTTTCGAAAGCCGACCTGCGCACCGAAGCCGTTGGCGAGTTCCCCGAGCTCCAGGGCATCATGGGCCGCAAATATGCGCTGTTGCAGGGTGAGACCGAAACCGTGGCGACCGCGATCGCCGAACACCGCAAGCCCCAGGGCCCGACGGATGTCGTGCCGACGGACCCGGTCTCGCTGACCGTGGCGCTCGCCGACAAGCTGGATACGCTGGTGGGCTTCTGGGCGATCGACGAAAAGCCCACCGGCTCCAAGGATCCGTTTGCGCTGCGCCGTGCGGCACTGGGTGTGGTGCGAATGCTTCTGGAGCGCAAGATCCGCGCCGGGCTCGTCTCCCTCTTCAGGACGCACGGACCGCGCGTCGTTGCCGATATCAAGGCGGGCGACGCCCGGGCCTTCGAGACCGAACACACGGCCGACCTCCTCTCGTTCTTCCATGATCGCCTGAAGGTCTATCTTCGTGATCTCGGCGCGCGGCACGACCTGATCGATGCCGTCCTTGCGGCCGGCCCCTCATCCGCCCTCCGGGCACCTTCTCCCCACTTGCGGGGAGAAGGAGAGGAGAGCGCCGAGGGTGCCGCGTCCTTCTCCCCGCAGGCGGGGAGAAGGTGGCCCGAAGGGGCGGATGAGGGGCATGCCGCCGGCAACGACGATCTTCTGGCGGTTGCCCGCCGGGTCGAGGCGCTGACGGCGTTCGTGACGTCGGAGGAGGGGCTGAACCTGCTCGCCGGGACCAAGCGCGCAACACAGCTTCTGGCGGCCGAGGAAAAGAAGGGCACCGTCGTCACCGACACGGTCAATCCTGCCCTGTTCGCCCTGCCGGCGGAAGGCGAGCTTTACGCCGCCGTCAGCACGGCAACGTCTGCCGCCGCCGAGGCGGTTGCAGGAGAGGATTTCCGCGCTGCCATGGAGGCGCTCTCGACCCTGCGGGCGCCGATCGACCGGTTCTTCGCCGACGTCCTCGTCAATGATGACGATCCGGCCATTCGCGCCAACCGTCTCGCGCTGCTCGGCCGGATCCGCGCCGCCACGGGCACGGTCGCGGATTTCTCGCGCATCGCAGGATGAGCGGGACGGTGGGCGCGGACGCGAGGATCCTCGTCAGCGCCTGCCTCATGGGCCATGCCGTGCGCTATGACGGCCGGGCAAAACCCTTGCGGCACCCCGCACTCGAGCGCTGGCAGGCCGAGGGCCGCCTGGTGACGATCTGTCCGGAAATGTCGGCCGGCATGCCCGTGCCGCGTGCCCCTGCGGAAATCGCGGGGGGCGCAAGCGGCGCGGACGTGCTTGCCGGTCGGGCCCGCGTGTTCGAGGCGACCGGCGGCGATATCACCGACGGCTTCCGGCAGGCGGCCGAAAATGCCTTGGCGCTTGCACGTGCGACCGGCTGCACCCATGCGCTGCTGATTGACGGCAGCCCATCCTGCGGATCGCGCAGGATCTATGACGGCGCGTTTTCCGGACGGCAGCAGGACGGCGAGGGGGTTGCCGCAGCACTTCTGCG
Organism: Rhizobium sp. Leaf384; assembly: GCF_001424065.1. Taxonomy (GTDB): domain Bacteria; phylum Pseudomonadota; class Alphaproteobacteria; order Rhizobiales; family Rhizobiaceae; genus Ferranicluibacter. The sequence continues at coordinate 900,357 of NZ_LMQE01000001.1, read as the reverse complement.
CCGCAACGGCATACGGGTCTTTGCCGATCACGAAATCGACGCCCTGGCGGCCGAGATCGATAACGGCTGATGGCCGGAGGGTTTCTGCGAGGGGGCGAGACCCGGCGAAGCGCGGTCCCGGGCAACAAGCGCACGTCAAAAAAATTGCGCCCCTGCTTCTCTCAGGGACGCAATTTTCCGCCTTTGTTGAAGGCGCTTGCCCGTGAGGCCTGGAGGCCGGCGAGGGCAGGGACTGGAAGTCGCAATCAGTTTAGCCGAAGCTGAAGGCTTTGCCCATCAAAATCGTGTGAAGACGACGAGGCCGTGTCGGCCGCGGTCGGCGACGGGGTCGCAGACGCCGTGGACGCGGCCAGAGACGTAGCTGGAGAGAGGGCCAGAGACGGGGCCTGAGAGGAGGAGGACGCGGACGCGGGGTCCGAAGGCGCGACAGAGACCGCGGCGATCGAGGCCGCCGTTGTCCCGCCGAGCGAGGCCGTGGTCATCGCCTTGTCAACCGTCACCGTCGTGCCCCCCTCGGGCGGCGCCGGGCGGCCAGCCTCGCCGATCACCGTTGCAGGGCCGGCCGGGTGCGCCGGCTCGCCGCGCGCAAGGCGCACATCCTCGTCGGATGCCTTGCTGATGAAGGTCACGGGCGAGCCGCCAAGCCAGGCTTCCTCCCGGACAATCTTCATTTCGCCGTTGATTTCCTTGATCTCGCTCCGGTCCGTGCCGGGCACGAGTTCGGGCACGACATAGGTCACCGCGCGGGGGTCGGGCTTCAGGGCCGGGCAATCCGTGCAGTGCATGATCGTGACGCTCGGCGCTGCGTCCGGCGGCGTGTGCACATAGTCGAGCGAGGACGCCCGGGCCGCAAGAGGGGCGAGGCCCGCAATGGCCGAGATGGCCGAGGCAACGGCGAAGCCCGCCGGCAGAAATCCGCGCATCAGTGTCTCCCACATATCTGGGAGCAGAATACGATCCCGCGGTTACGGTCCCGTCAGGAGAATTGGTAAAGTTTGAATGAACGGCGCGAAAGCGCGCGATGTGTCGTCAAGACAAACGCGCGCTCAGGCGGTCCGGTTGACCGCGCGCCAGCCGATGTCGCGCCGGCAGAAGCCATTGTCCCAGGATACCGTGTCGACCGCCGCATAGGCGAGATCCCGTGCCGCCTCCACGGTCTCCCCGACGGCGGTCACGTTGAGCACGCGGCCGCCGGTCGCCACCAGCGCACCGTCCTTCAGCGCGGTGCCCGCATGGAACACCTTCATGGACGGGGCCTCCGGCGGCAGCGCGGCGATGGGCGTGCCCTTGTCATACGAGCCGGGATAGCCCTTCGACGCCATCACCACGGTCAGCGCCGTCTCGTCGCGCCATTCGGCCTCAAGCCCGGCCAGCCCGCCGCTTGCGGCTGCGAGCAGCAGCGGCAGAAGATCGCTCTTCAAGCGCATCATCAGGACCTGACATTCCGGGTCGCCGAAGCGCACATTGTACTCGATGAGTTCCGGACCCTTGTCCGTGATCATCAGCCCGGCAAAGAGCACGCCTTCGAACGGGTGTCCGCTGTCGGCCATGCCGGAGAGCGTCGGCTCGATGATCTCGCGCATCGTGCGCGCCACCATCTCGTCGGTCATCACCGGAGCCGGGGAATAGGCACCCATGCCGCCGGTGTTCGGGCCCGTATCGCCGTCGCCGACGCGTTTGTGGTCCTGCGCGGAGCCGAGCGGCAGCGCGTTCTTTCCGTCGCAGAGGCAGAAGAAGCTCGCCTCCTCGCCATCGAGGAAGGCCTCGACCACGACCTCGGCACCGGCCGCGCCGAACGAGCCGGAGAAGCAGGCTTCGATCGCGGCGACGGCCTCCTCGACCGTCATGGCGACCGTGACGCCCTTGCCGGCCGCAAGCCCGTCCGCCTTGATGACGATCGGGGCACCCTGCTCGTGGACATAGTCGATCGCGGGACCGGCGTCGCCGAATCGGCGATAGGCACCGGTCGGGATGTTGTAGCGGGCGCAGATGTCCTTGGTGAAGCCCTTGGAGCCCTCGAGCTGGGCCGCCGCCTGGGAGGGGCCGAACACGAGGATGTTCTCCGCCCGCAGCATGTCGGCCAGGCCGGCCACCAGCGGTGCCTCGGGGCCGACCACGACGAACTCGATGCCGGCGCTCAGGCAGAAGGAGAGGACCGCCTCATGGTTCTCGACGTCGATCTCGATCAGCGTGGCCACGTCCGCGATGCCGGGATTGCCCGGTGCCGCGAAAAGCTGGGTGAGGCGGGGCGACTGGGCAAGCTTCCAAGCCAGGGCATGTTCACGCCCGCCCGAACCGATCAGCAATACCTTCATCGTGTCTCGTCCTTCAAGCAACCGGGCAAGCCGAGGGAACGACCGGGCGTCGACCGGCCAGCAAACCTTGCTGTTGCGGTTAAGGCGGCACTCCCCCGGGGTCAAGGAAAAACGCCCGGGATCCCGTGTCCGAGACCGGACGAAACCCGCAAGCCCGCGCCGTCTAGAGGAGCCGCAGCGTCCCGCGGGCGCGCGCGACGGCGCTGGCCGGGCGCTCGCTCGGCCGCATCGTCGCCGTCTCGCTCACCCGCTGCAGCGCCCAGATGCCGAGCTCGTCCAGAGCGAGCGGCTTGGAGATGAGGTAGCCCTGAAAGAAGTCGCAGCCGGCGCGGGTGAGGAAGTCGACCTTCTCGGCACTGTCGATCCCTTCGCCGATGACCGACATGCCGCGCGCATGGCAGAGCGCGATCAGCGCCGTCAGGGCCGGGGAGAGGTCGGGCGTCGCCATGGTTTCGACGATCGCCCGGTCGAGCTTGATCGTGTCGGCGGTGTATTCGATGATCTGCTGCACGGAGGTATAGCCCGCGCCGAAGTCGTCGATCGAAATCCGGAAGCCGCGGCTGCGCAGCGCCTCGAGATTGCGATGCAGCTGGTCCCCGAGCTTGACAGCGAAGGTTTCGGTCAGCTCGATCTCGATCCGGTCCGGCGGGATGTCGTGACGGGCCGCCTCGCGGCTGAAATGATCGCCGATGCTGCGCGAATGCAGTTCCGCCGAGGAGATGTTGATGGCCAGCACGGCCTGCGGCCCGAACATGTCGCGGATCGTGCCATAGTCACCCATCGCGCGGGACACCACCCACCAGTCGATCTTGGTGAACTGCCCGGAGCTTTCCGCGATCGGTACGAATTCGTCGGGCGTGACGCGGCCGAGCGTCGGCGACGTCCAGCGCAGAAGGGCCTCGCAGCCGGTGACGCGACCTCCCGCATCCACGATCGGCATGTAGACGAGGTGGAACTGCTCGTCCGGGTCGAGCAGACGCAGCTCTTCTTGAATCTGCCGCACGCGGTCGCGCTTGTCCTGCAGCGCGCGGGAAAAACGCGACGACCGGTTCTTGCCGCTTGTCTTCGCCTGGTACATGGCCGCATCGGCATTGGAGACCAGCGCGGCAACGCTCGTGGCGTCGCAGGGGCAGATGGCGACGCCGATGCTGGCGGTGACGGGATGCACCTTGTCCCGAACCTCGAACCCGTGCGTGAACAGCGCAAGGATCGCGTCGCACGCCTCGCGGATCGCGCCGGTGCCCGGTTCCGCCTGGAGGAGCACGGCGAATTCGTCGCCCGACAGGCGTGCGAGCACGGCGCTCGGCAGCCCCCGCCGCGTCATGATCGGGGCGATGGTATCGCGCACGCGATCGGCAAAGACGCGCAGCAGTTCGTCGCCGACGTCGTGTCCGTGCTTGTCGTTGACGAACTTGAAGTGGTCGATGTCGATGAAGAGGAGCGCGGCGCTGGCATGGCCCTCGACCGCCCGCTGCACGATGCGCCCGGCCAGCACGTTGAAGCGGTTGCGGTTCAGCATGCCCGTCAGCGCATCGGTCCAGGAGGCCTCCTGGACGCGACGAAGCGCGCTCGACGACTGGTCGTGCAGCTTCTTGATGTTGCCGGTCAGCCGGCCGATCTCGCCGTCTCCGCCGACATCGACGATCTGCTCGGACCTCTCGTCCATCACGGCGGTGACCTGCTGGTCGAGGGCCGCGATGGGATCGGTGATGAAGCGGCGGATGAGCGCGATCATCAGGCCGATGGAGAGCAGGCTCATGCCGACGGTGCCCAGTCCCAGCACCAGTTTCAGCTGCCACAGCGCCGTCGAGACATAGGCGTCGGGAACGCGCAGCGTCAGGTGCAGTTGCGGGATCAGTTCGACGGAAGCCGCGAGTTCGCCGCCCTGCGCCGGCGTCGGTGCGTCGCGCGTGAACAGCGGCTCGGTGCCGTATTCCGTTTCCAGTGACTGCAGCATGGCCAGAAACTGGTCCGGCTGGATGGCGACCTGCACGAGAAGCGCCCGGCTGCGATTGCTCGGCAGCGCCCGGCTGAACGTCGTGGGATCGATATATTCGGAATAGACGAGGAGCGGCCGGCGGTCGTGCGCGCTTCCCCCCGAGCGTCCGTCGAGGAACGTCCAGTTGCGCAGGACCTCGCTGCGGGACAGCGTCTGCGCCAGCGTCATCTGGGCCGGGCTGACCTCGGCGAAGGGGTCGTCGCTGTTTTCGAAATAGTAGCCGATCGAGAGGTCCGGCTGCAGGATCGAGAAGGAGACATAGGCGCGCGGATCGTCCGACAGCGAGCGGATCGACGCCTGGATGCGCAGGGACAAGGCATTGTTGCGGTAACTGTCGTCCGGCTCGGACACGAACAGGCGGACGGCATTTCCCTCGAGCAGCGAGTAGAGGAAGCTGCGGCTCTGGTTGGCGTCCGTGCGGAACAGGGCCTCGGCATGGTCGAGCTGCTGGGAGATGCGGGCCTTCTCCAGCGACAGGAGCGCCTTGCTCTCGACCACGTAGACAAGGCTCGCCGCCAGCAGATACCCGGCAAGAACGATCGGAAAGATCAGATAGACCGCGCGCTTGCCGAGGGTCACTGGAAGTTCGCCATGGCGCTGATGATCCGGCGTCGGGTCTGGATCGAGGAAACCGAAAGCTCCGTCTGGTACTGGCTCCTCTTGAGGATGTCGTCCGGGGTGTAGATCGCCGGGTCGTTCTTGACCGCGTCCGGAAGGAGCGCGAGCGCTGCGGTGCTGGATGCGGGCATGCCGAGGGTCTGCGCGTTCCTGGCCGCGCTTTTTGCGGAAAGGATGAAGTCGAGCAGCTTCATCGCCTCCGCCTTGCGCGGCGATGCGGCCGTGACCGCCAGGCAATCGAGCCACGAGAGCGTTCCCTCGTGCGGCACGACATAGCGCCAGATGCCGGGCGTCCCCGTTTTCTCGTTCAGAACCTTCTGGTCGCCGCTATAGGCGAGCGCCATGTAGATGTCGTGCCCGTAGTCGGGATTGTCGATGGAGGTGATGACATAGTCGTAGGTCAGCACCGACGGCGCCTGGCCCTTCATCAGCTCGAAGGCTTCCTTCAGCGTTTCCGGGTCGTTGGCGTTGATCGACTTCCCGAGAAGGACGAGCGGCGCGACGAAGGCCTCGTTGTGGTCGTCATACATCGCGATATGCTTCTTCAGCGCCGGCGCCGGCTGCATGAGGTCCTTCCAGGAGGACGGAGCCACGCCGATCTTGTCGGAGCGATAGACGATCCCCATGGTTCCCCAGAGGTAGGGCGCCCCGTAACCGCCGCAGCGCGAGGTCCACTGCGTCGCGTAATCCTTCAGCGACGGCACGCCGTCCACGTCGATCGGCGCGAGAATGCCGCGCTTGCCGAAGAGGGCGCTGCCGTTCTCGCCGACGACGCTGAGGTCGATATTGCTGTTGGGGTCGGCAAGGATCTCGTCGCGGGCGTCGCCGCTATCGAAGTAGATCTGCCGCACCGCGATGCCCGTCGCGGCCGTCCAGTCGGAAAGGATGGCCGGATCGATATAGGCTTCCCAGATCAGGAGGTTCAGGGTCTCCGCGCGTGCCGGCGCCGTGCCGCCGAAGAGACACAGCAGAAGCGCTGTCGCAGCAAGTCCCTCTCGCATCCGGCTTCCCTTCCATGGTCGTCAAGAAGGATAAACGAAAAAACTTGCTGAAACTTTACGCCGTTTTCCCCGTCAGACAGGGAAGTCCAAGCAAGGTCAGATGCTTGCGGAGGGCGTCGGCCGTCGGTCACGGGCAGTCGCAGCCCGCCGCGTGCCGCCCTTGGCGCGGCTTTGGCCCGGCTTTGGCGCGGCTCCGGCGAAAGCCTGTTCGCCAGACGCCACGTTTCCTGTAGACCCGTGGCAATGGCGACGGCCCGACACTTGCCGGAACGTTGCGAATGCATCAATCATGACCGTCGAACCGATCCGGGTTTCGACGGCGCCAGCGAGGAGACATCGCCTTGACCTATCTATTGATCAAATCCTTCCATGTGGCCAGCATGGTCGCCTGGATGGGCGGCATGGTTCTTCTCTCGGCGATCCATCTCTGGCTGGCACGGGCGCAATGTCCGCGCACCGACCGCGAGACCGCGGTCATCGCGTCGGTCAAGCGCTGGGATGGGCGCGTGACCTCGCCGGCGATGGGCCTGACCTGGCTGCTCGGGATCCTCGCGGCCTGGCAGGGCGACTGGTTCACGGCGCCCTGGCTCCACGCAAAGCTGCTGCTGGTCGTCGTTCTCTCCGCGCTGCACGGCATGCTGTCCGGGGCTTTGCGCCGCACCGCCGCCGATCCCAACCGCCGCCCGCCGGCCTATGCCCGCTATTCCGGCGCAATCGTGCTCGTGATCATGCTGGTCATCGTGCTTCTCGTGATCGTCAAGCCGTTCTGAACCGACGGTCCCGATCCTAAACTCCATGTCGCCTGACCGATCGCGTGCCGGCCCGGCGTAAGGTCGATGCGCCTTGACCGGACCGGGGGGAGACGGCAAACAGGAGCGCATGAACACACTGCCTTCCGACAGCGGGCGCGTCTTCGATGCGCCGTCGACCAACTGGGTCTATCGCGTCCTGCCGCGCGCGCTCTGGCCCTATGCGCAGCTTGCGCGGTGGGACAGGCCGATCGGCTGGCAGCTCCTGATGTGGCCATGCTTCTGGTCGGCGGCGCTCGCCGCCAACACGGCCGCCCTCGAGGGAACGGCGTCCGTCGGTCGCCTCTGCATCCATCTCGCGCTGTTTTTCGTCGGTGCGGTCGCCATGCGCGGTGCCGGCTGCACCTATAACGACATTGTCGACGAGACGATCGACAGGGCCGTCGCCCGCACCCGGTCGCGCCCGCTGCCCTCCGGCCGGGTGTCGCGCCGCGATGCAAAGCTCTTCATGGCGCTGCAGGGGCTGGTGGGGCTTGTCGTCCTGCTGCAGTTCAATCTGTTTACGATCGTTCTCGGCCTTCTCTCGCTCGGCTTCGTCGCCATCTACCCCTTTGCCAAGCGCTTTACCGATTGGCCGCAATTCTTCCTCGGCATGGCCTTTTCCTGGGGTGCGGTCATGGGGTGGGCGGCGGAGTTCGGCCGTCTGTCGGCGGCCCCCGTCCTTCTCTATCTCGCCGCCATCGCCTGGACGGTCGGCTACGATACGATCTATGCCTATCAGGATCGGGAGGATGACGAACTCGTGGGCGTCCGCTCGACGGCGCGGCGCTTCGGCGAACGTCCGAAGCCTTGGCTCGTGGCGCTTTACGGCCTGACCCTCGTCCTTTTGGTGCTGTCCTTCGCACTCGCCGGCGCCGGCGCGCTCGCCTATCTCGCGCTCGCCGCCGCCGCCGTCCTGCTGTTCTACCAGATCCTCGTGCTCGACATCCACGATGCCGGGCAATGCATGATCCTGTTCCGCTTCAACGGCGCGGTCGGGCTGATCATCTTCGCAGGTCTGGCCTCGGCCTTCCTGCTGCGATGGATTCTCTCTCCTTAAGCCGGATCAAGCCGCCGGCCAGTCGTTGGCCGGATCCGGAATGACCTGGTCTTCGCCGTCGTCGCTGTCGACGCGATTCTGGTCGGCTTCCTTCAGGAGGTTTTCGCGCTCCGCCTCGGTCTTCGGCGTCGTCGCTGCGGTCTCGGATGATGTCGTGTCGCGTGTCATGGGCCTGTCCTCGTTGGCGTTCCCGAGCAATGGGTCTCGAGCAATCGATCTCGGGCAACAGGTCGCGGCCCGGATTGTTCCGACAAGGGCCTCGGGGCTCTCCACAAACAAAAAGCCGGCCGCAGGGAACGGCCGACTTTTTGCACTGGAGGAGAGAACGGTATGGAGCCGGGCGATCAGCGCCGCGCGATGATTTCGGATCCGTCGATCTTCATGACCACGCCGAGGCTGCCGGTCGTGCGGCGCATCAGGAAACGCGGACGGCGCTTGGCATGGAGCGAATGGCGGCGGCGCGGGACGATCGCATGGGTCTTCACCTCGCCGAGATGATTGTCGAGCGGCCGGGCGACCCCGTCGGCTTCCACCATCAGCATGGGAATGCGATAGGCTTCCGACCAGGCGCGCCAGTCGGCCGCGATGTCGGAGAGATCGTGGGCGACGAGCAGCGGGACGCAGAGTTCCGGATCGTCATGATGCAGTTCCAGCGTCACCGTCACTTCGCCGTCGCCATGGTCGATGGCGCGGGCGGCGACGCCCTTGAAGGCCCGCGCCGGCAGCGCGATGGAAAGCGGCAGGCCGCTCGACGGGAGAACCTTGCGCATGACGGCGCCGCGTTCGTCGAGGCTGATCGTCACATTGCTCCGTGTGCCCGGCAGTGCATAGCTTGCATGTTGCGGGAAACGCTTCGGATCGAGCCGCAGTGCAGTGTCGACCCAAGCGGGTTGAGAAACGGTTTTCAGCATGGTCTTTTCGCCCTTGTTTCACCTGTGAGAGCCGGTTTCCGGTCTTTTCTCATCGAGACGTTTTCGTCTTCTATGATGCCAACATAGGCGCCGGCTGTTTGAGAGCGCTTAAAATTCGCGGTTAAAAAACTTTGCATTCCCCGATGGTTAGCAAAAGTCGAGCCTTTACGGTTTAAAAGACGTCAACGTCTGTCCGTGCATTTTCGACAATAAAAGCCTCGCGCAAGCAGCCGCCGGCATGGTGGAGCGACATGGCCGCAGCCTGCCGCCGCGCGCTTTCCGCGCGCGCGAAGCCTGCGGGTTGGGCAAGCGACAGGGCGGCAGATGTCATCGACCTATCTCGACTACAATCTCATTGTTCGCGACATGAAGGAGAGCATCAACCGCGTCTCCCAGCAGAAGGTCGTCGAGCGCGACACCCAGTACTACAAGGACAATATCGGCAAGGTCACGACGGTCGACGCCTTCCTCAGCGACTACCGGCTGTACGCATACGCCATGAAGGCGCATGGCCTCGAGGACATGACCTATGCCAAGGCCTTCATGAAGAAGGTGCTGGAAAGCGACCTCAATGACGACAAGAGCTACGCCAACCAGCTGACCGACGATCGCTACCGCAATTTCGCGATGGCCTTCAGCTTCGACAAGTCCGCCACCGTGGCGCAGACCAGCGCGCAGGAAGACGCGGTGATCGGCCTCTACAACGCCAACATCGCCAACGCCGACAGCGCGATGAATGTCGAGGTGAACTATTTCAATGCAATGACGATGGACGGCAACGTCAAGACGGTCGACCAGTTCCTCCAGAACGACCGCCTGCGCGACTATGCCTTCCCGCTGTTCGGCCTCAATCCGGACAGTTACGACTTTGCAAGCGTGCGTCAGGCGCTGACAAGCGACGTCAACGATCCCGCAAGCTACATCAACACGCTGCAAGAGACCGCAAGCGCCAGCCTGTCGGGCCGGGGGGCCGAGATCCAGGACACGATCGCGAAATACGATGCGCGTTCCAACGCCGCCGCGCAGATCGCGACCCTGACGAACAGCCTCTCCCAGCCGGGCGCGGACCAGACGGCCATTCAGGCGAAGATCGCCGAGCAGGAGGCCATCTTCAACGCGCTCGATGCGCAGCTTCCGCCGATGTCCCAGACCGCCACCAATGTTTCGCTGCTCTCCAACGAGTATGCACAGCTGGAATATGCGGGCGCGCTCGCCACCAATCTCAAAGCGATGGCAACGGCCTTCAAGTTCAATCCCGATGGGACGGCGCCGGCCTCGGGGCCGCTGGTGGGCGACAGCGACAAGGCATCGATGCGCGAGCTCTATTTCGCCTCCGCGCCGCGGCTGACCGGAACCGGGGCCGTGATCAACAAGGATTACTTCGAGGCGCACGTCAACGATTTCGCCACCGCGACCGACCTTCTGGCCGACAGCCGCATGCGCGCCTTCATCATCACCGCCTACGGCATTCCGCGCGCGACCGCCTCCACGGTGCTGAAGGCCATCATCACGAGCGATCTCGACGATCCCACGAGCTATGCCAATACGACCGGTGCCGAATACAATGCCGCCTACAAGCAACTGGCGGCGGGTTTCAACTTCAAGCCGGACGGAACGCTGAACGCTGGCGAAAAGCCGCAGACCGACGCGCAGAAGGAGGCGGCCTCGGCCAACTACATGAACCGTTACAACGACGTGGCGGATGCGGCCGACGAAAAACTGATCTCGTCCTACAAGGCCGTGATCGGCAAGGTCGACAAGGTCGACACCCTGCTTGCCAATCCGCAGGCCCTGCAGCTTGCGCTCTCGGCCTTCGGCGTCGAAAACGAGGGCAAAACCGTGCGCGAGCTGCGCCTGATCCTCACCAGCGACGTGAACGATCCGAAGAGCTACGTGAACACGCTGAAGGACGACCGCTACGTCAAGCTGACCAATGCCTTCAACTTCAAGACCGACGGCAAGATCGGCGCGCCGAAGCTGGCCCAGTCGCAGTCCGAAATCCTGCAGATCTCCAAGGCCTATGTGGTGGCCAAGAGCCAGTTCGGCACGGCGAAGGACAAGACGGACGCGACGGCCGAGGCGAAATACTATGCGTCCGAAATGGAGAAGGTCGGCACGCTCGACGATCTCCTGGGCAACAAACGCATGACGGATTTCATCTTGGTCGCCACCGGCATCGATCCGAAGACCGTGCCGAAGGACTATCTGAAGAAGGTCTTCACGTCGGATCTTGCCGATCCGAAGAGCCTGATCAACACCGAGGCCGACCCGCGCTACCGCGAGCTGGTCGCCTCCTTCAATTTCGACAAGACCGGCAAGACGGTGCGTCCGCAGGACAACCAGATCCAGACCCGCCGCGGCCTTCTGGAAACGCAGGACCTCTACCTCAACCAGACGCTGGAGCAGCAGACGGGCGAGGACAACGAAGGCGTCCGCCTTGCGCTCTATTTCCGCCGCATGGCGTCGGGCATCGGCTCCGTCTACGACATCCTGGCGGATACGCCGCTGATGCAGGTGGTGCGCACGACCTTCAGCATCCCGGAAGAGATGAGCAGCGCCGACGTCGACGTCCAGGCCGACTACATCAAGCGCGTCCTCGATGTGAAGGACCTCCACGATCCGGAGAAGCTCGAAAAGCTCATGAAGCGGTTTACCGCGCTCTATGACCTGCAGAACGACACGAACACGTCCCCGGCGCTTGCGATCTTCAATTCGTCGGCCGGCAGCGGCGGCATCAGCGGCGACTCGCTCCTTGCCATCGCGCAGTTGCGCAGGGGCGGCTGACCAGCGGCCTGACGGCGGAAGTCTTGCCCCAGATCCCGTTGTTCAGGACCGGTTGTTGAGGGGCTTTCGCTTCAGGCCCCACCGCTTCAGGGCCTGATCTGCAGCACCTTGCCGGGATTCATGATGCCGGCGGGGTCGAAGGCATGCTTGATCCGCTGCATCAGCTCGATCTCGATGCCGTGCCGCACCTCCGCCAGTTCGTCGCGTTTCAGCTGGCCGATGCCATGCTCGGCGGAAATCGAACCGGAATGCGAAAGCACGATGCCGTGCACGATGGCGTTCATCTCCCGCCAGCGATCGAGAAAGGCCTGCTTGTCCGCGCCCACGGGCTGCGAGATGTTGTAGTGGATATTGCCGTCGCCCATATGGCCGAAGGAACAGATCCGCGCGCCGGGCACGGCCGCCATCACCGCGGCGTCGGCCTCTGCCATGAAGGCGGGAATGCTGGCGATGGGCACCGACACGTCGTGCTTGATCGAGCCGCCTTCGGGCCGCTGGGCGAGCGACAGGCTTTCGCGCATGTACCAGAGCGCCTTGCGCTGCGCCTCGCTGGAGGCGACGACGGCGTCGTCCGCTAAGCCGTCCTCGATCGCCGCCGAGAGGAGCGTTTCCATCGTCCGCTGCGCGCTCTCCGCGCTGTCGGAACTCGAGATGTCGATCAGCACGTACCAGGGATGAACCGTCGCCATCGGATCCGTCACGCCGGGAATGTTGCGCATCGAAAACGTGATGCCGATGCGCGGCATCAGCTCGAACCCGGTCAGCGTCTGCCCGCAGAGCGTGGACGCCCGCTCGAACAGCGCAAGGGCATCCTCGACGGTGCGCAGCCCGACCAGGGCCACCTCGTGCCCGAGCGGTTTGGGAAACAGCCGCAGCACCGCTCCGGTGATGACGCCGAGCGTGCCCTCGGCCCCGATGAAGAGGTCGCGCAGGTCGTAGCCGGTATTGTCCTTCTTCAGCCGCCGCAGCCCGTCCCAGATCTCGCCGGTCGGCAGCACCACCTCCAGCCCGAGGCAGAGCTGGCGCATGTTGCCATAGGCCAAAACGGCCGTTCCCCCGGCATTGGTTGAAAGGTTGCCGCCGATCCGGCAGGAGCCTTCCGAGCCGAGCGACAGCGGGAACAGCCGGCCCACCCCGTCGGCCGCCGCCTGGATATCGGCCAGAATGCAGCCCGCATCCGCCACGATGACGTTGCCGACGGGATCGACGTCGCGGATGCGGTTCATCCGTTCGAGCGACAGGAGCATGTCGGCGGCGCCCGTGCGCGGGATCTGCCCTGCGACATGGCCGGTATTGCCGGCCTGCGGCACGATCGCGACGCCGGTTTCGCTGGCGAGCTTCAGGATCGCCGAAACCTCCGCAACGCTGCCGGGCTTCAGCACGGCCGGCGTTGTCCCGCGATAGAGCCCGCGCGTCTCGACGAGATAGCGGTCCTCGACATCGGCCCCCACCTCGGCATGGCCGCCGGCGAGAGCGACGAAGCGCTGGATGAGGTCGGGCGATGGAACGGCGTTCGGCATGGCGGCACTTTCAAAATGGGGTTGCGTCTCAGCGGGGTGCGGCCGCCCGTTCCAGCCGGTCGCGAATGGCCTCGCCCAGGCCCTCTGTGGGCATGGGGGAAAAGGCGATGGTCCGGGCGCCGGTGGCGTCTGCCTGCTTCATATAGGAAAAGAGACGGGCCGCTGCCTCCCTGAGGTTGCCCGACGGGCTGAGGTCGAGCACGATGGCGGCCTTGTCTTCACCGGGAAGCGCCGTACCGCCGAAACGGATCAGGGCTTCGCCCGGACGCACGTCGGTCGCATCCAGCCGCACGGCCGCGCCGGGGGCATAATGCGAGGCGAGCATGCCCGGGGCTTCGACGGCGGCACCGGCCGCGTCCGGGCGCAGCAGCGGCTGCCCGGCCACAGCCTCGATCTCTCCGGCCTCCAGCCCGCCCGGCCGCAGCAGGCGCAACCGGCCGGCCTCCACCTTGACGATGGTCGATTCGAGCCCGATGCCCGCCGGTCCGGCGTCGAGGATGAGGTCGATGGCCGCGCCGAGATCGTCGGCCACATGCGCGGCCGTCGTCGGGCTGATACGCCCGGACGTATTGGCGCTCGGTGCGGCCAGCGGCTGTCCGAAGGCTGCGATGACCTCGCGCGCAAAGCCCGCCGGCATGCGCAGGCCCAGCGTGTCGAGCCCGGCCGTTGCCAGCGCATGCACCGCACTGCCGGGCGCCCGCGCAACGACCAGCGTCAAGGGCCCCGGCCAGAAGGCCTCCGCAAGGCGCAGCGAGACGGGATCGAACGCGCCATGACGCTCGGCCATCTCCATGTCGCAGACGTGGGAAATCAGGGGGTTGAAGCGCGGGCGGCCTTTGACCTCGTAGATCGAGGCGATCGCATCGCCCCGGGTGGCGTCGGCTGCAAGCCCGTAGACGGTCTCGGTCGGCAGGGCGATCGGCCGGCCGGCGCAAAGCACCGCGATCGCGCGTTCCAGCGCCCGTTCCCGGTCCCGTGTCGTCTCGATGATGTCTGCCATGCCGCTTCGCGCTTCCGTCCGATCAGACGGCAGTCTTAAACCATGTCGCGCGGGACTGTGCAGCAGTTTTTGCGCGACCGGCCGGCGAAAAAGGGTTCAGAGTGCGCGGATGATCGCCCGCAGGGCGTCGTTGCGGGCTCCCAGCATCAGCACGTTCTTCAGGGCCGTCTTCGGGTCCTGGGTGCGAAAGAGAAGGCCGCCATCGCGGACGGTCCGGTTGATCACGAGCTTGCCCTGCTCGCGATCGAGATCGGTTGCGACGGCGAAGTACATGCGCGAATAGCCACGGCGCACGTCATCGAAGAAATGGTCGTCCTTGCCGATCTCGCAGAAGAAGTTGGCCATGTAGAAGGACCATCGGACCTCGTCGTACTCCGCGAACTTGGAGCGCGCCGCCGTCACGTGGCAGTAGCCGAGATGCGGGCTGCCATCGAGCGTGCGGTGAAAGATCATCTTGGGAAAGCGGATGGACGCATGGAAGCCGTTGATGCGGTCATAGGCCAGCGTGCCGGCGGCCTCCAGCCTGCGTCCGGTGCGTTCCGCCACATGCTGGTGTGTCAGGTAGCGCTTGGCCGTGCGCGCGTCCGTCGTCCCGCGGTTGATGCGTCCGGTGCGGAGATAGTCGGTATAGATGCCGCCGCGGTTTTCCGGGGGCGGCTTTATCGCATCATCGAAGTAGCGCAGGTTGGCCATGGTCTGGTCCAGCATCGGTGATCTTCCTTTTCACCGCTTCTACGGTTCCGCCATGGCGCGAGGCTTGCGTGATCGGCCGGTGAGAAGCGCGAAGCGCCCGGCGGCCGAGGGCCAAGCGCCCGGCGGCTGAGGGCCAAGCGCCGTTTCTTGGCGATGTCGCAAACAGGCTTGCGGCTGCAGGCCTTCGCCCTTCGGACAAGGCGCCCTCGGAAGGGTGCCTTCGCATCGTCCCGGAGGTGTTAAAGGATTGGCGAGTTGTTAGAGGATCGGCTTGAAGATGCCGAAAAATGGCGCCGGCAAGGCGTGTCGTCATTCTCAAATCGCGTGTCGCTTCTTGGCCTCTGAAATCGCGCGACGCGGCGTTAGATAGAGAGGCTCAAGGCGCTGGTTCACAAGGATCCGGACAAATTGGGAAGCCGGTCGAAACCCGGCGCTGCGCCCGCAACGGTGGTGGAGCACAGGCCGGCAGATCCTGCGGAGGGCGCACCTTCCGCGGTCGGCATGGCCAAGGCTCCTGAGCCCGGACACCTGTCTTGCGCCGATGTGACTGCGTGTGATGTGGAATGTCTGGTGTGGCGGGGATCCGGGAATGCAGGCGCGATCGCCTTGTCTCCGGACCGGCTCTGAATACGGCCCCGCAGCGGGGTCCGTCGTTTAAAGGAACGGGAAGATGGATTTTCGCAGCGAAGTGCTCCGCACGCTCCGGAACCGGCGCGAGACCCACAGCCTCGAGCAGGCGTTCTACACGGATCCCGATCTCTACCGGCTGGATCTGGAAGAGATCTGGTACAAGGACTGGCTGTTCATCGGCCATGACTGCGAGATCCCCAAGGCCGGCAATTATTTCACGGTGCAGGTCGGCGATTATCCCGTGGTCGTCACCCGCGACCGGCAGGGCGCGATCCATGCGCTCCACAATGCCTGCCGCCACCGCGGCTCGCGCGTCTGCACCCAGGCCAAGGGCGCTTCGGCCAAGCTCGTCTGTCCCTATCACCAGTGGACCTACGAGCTGGACGGCAAGCTGATGTTCGCCCGCCAGATGGGCGAGGATTTCGACAAGTCCGCCCATGGGCTGAAGCCGGTCGCCTGCGAAAGCATCGGCGGTTACATCTTCATCAGCCTGGCGGCCGAGCCGATGGACTTTCAGCCCGTGCGCGACATGGTCGCCGCATACCTCACGCCGCACAATCTGAAGGACACGAAGGTCGCCTTCGAGAGCACCATCGTGGAGAAGGGCAACTGGAAGCTCGTCTGGGAAAACAACCGCGAGTGCTATCACTGCGCCAGCAACCACCCGGAGCTCTGCCGGACCTATCCCGAAGCCCCGTCGGCGACCGGCGTGCAGGGCGCCAAGGACGATCCGGTGATCTCCGAGCACTGGAGCCGCTGTGAGGCCGCCG
Organism: Rhizobium sp. Leaf384; assembly: GCF_001424065.1. GTDB lineage: Bacteria > Pseudomonadota > Alphaproteobacteria > Rhizobiales > Rhizobiaceae > Ferranicluibacter. The sequence continues at coordinate 884,268 of NZ_LMQE01000001.1, read as the reverse complement.
GCCTGCCGAGCGAATTCCGCATCGATCCGACCGGCCAGTTCCGCGTCGCCCGCATGCCGTTGATCCAGGATGCCGAAAGCTACACCATGTCCGGTGCCCGCGCCGTCAAGCGCCGCCTGTCCGACACGGTCACCCAGAGCCATATCGGGACGCTGCTCCTGTTCCATTACCCGAGCACCTGGAACCACGTGCTGGCCGACCATGCCATCACCTTCCGCGTGCTGCCGCTCGGCCCCGAACTGACCCAGGTCACCACCAAGTGGCTGGTGCACAAGGATGCGGTCGAGGGCGTCGATTACACGCTCGACGAACTGACGCATGTCTGGACCGAGACGAACGACCAGGACCGGCGCATCGTCGAGGAAAACGCCTTCGGCATCCGCTCGCCGGCCTATGAGCCCGGTCCCTATTCGCCCGAGCACGAAGGCGGCGTCATGCAGTTCGTCGAGTGGTACACGCAGTTCATGCAGAACCGCCTGACCGGCGTTCACGCGCCGCTCGTGCGCGTGGCCTGACATGAGCGACGGCATGGTTCAGGGAACGGGGATCGTCTCGCCGTTCCGTCATTTCGACGAACTCCAGCCCTGGAACGACCGGCAGCACCTGCTGCAGTGCATGTCGGTGACGCTCGAGGCCCCCGACGTCATGACCTTCGTGTTCAAGTCGGATCGCGACGGCTGGTTCCGTTATCTGCCGGGCCAGTTCGTCACGCTCGAAATTCCGGTCACGCCGGATGATCCGGTGATGCGGACCTACACGCTGTCCTCGACGCCGTCGCGCCCGTTCTCCGTGGCCGTCACGGTCAAGGCCCAGGCGTCATCCATCGGCACGCGCTGGATGTTCGACAATCTGCGTCCCGGCATGACGCTGCGGGCGTTCGGTCCGCTCGGCGATTTCTCCTTCGTGCGCTATCCCGGCGAGAAATACCTGTTCGTGTCGGCCGGCTCCGGCATCACGCCGATGATGTCGATGACGCGCTGGTTTTCCGATTGCGCGCCGCAGACCGACGTGGCCTTCGTCTCCTGCGCCCGCCGCCCCGATGATCTTCTCTTCCGGCGCGAGCTGGAGACCATGGCCGCCGGCATGCCGAACCTGTCGCTCGGCTTCGTCGTGGAAGGCCACGAGCCCCGCCATGGCTGGCATGGCCTGCGCGGTCGCATCGATGCCGCCAAGGTGGCGCTGCTCGCGCCCGACTTCCTGACGCGCACGGTGTTCTGCTGCGGGCCCGAGCCGTTCATGCGCGGCGTGCGCGACATGTTGCAGGCCGCAGGCTTCGACATGGCGCGCTATCACGAGGAAAGCTTTCAGCCCGCCGCGGCGCCGAATGTCGACGAGCTTGCGGTCCGCGCCGGGGCAGGCGAGGGGACCGGCGAGATCGGCGGCGACCAGCCGATCGTCGCGCCCACGGTGACCTTCACCATGGCCGGCAAGGAAGCCAAATGCGTGCCCGGCCAGACCGTGCTCCAGACCGCCCGTGCCGCCGGCGTGCGCATCGGCGCCGCCTGCGAGGGCGGGCTCTGCGGCACCTGCCGCGTCATGAAGATTTCCGGCGAGGTCGAGATGAACCACAATGGCGGCATTCTCGACGAGGAAGTCGAGGAGGGCTACATCCTCGCCTGCTGCTCCCGCCCGCTGACGGACGTGCAGATCGAGGCGTGAACCGCCGATCCGGGCCTGCGGGCAGCCGATTCATTGAACCGGTCGGGCAACCGGCCGGGCAATAGACCGCTGACGGTGTTGGCGAGGACAAGCCAGCCAGAACCGGCCACGCTCGGAAGCGCTATCGCGAAGCGATGCGCGCGCCGCGCGCCGCGATCGCGGAGGTCGTCATCGTGTCCACGCCGAGGGCGGCCTGCGTGCCGATGCAGACGGGACGTGCGCCGTTGGCGGCAACCAGCGTCACGACAGGCGGATCGAGGACGGGAATGGCGGGATCCGGCTGCGCCGGCAGGGGCTTCTCCGGCAACAGGTCGCCCTTGGCCCATTCCGCCTTCAGCCGTTCCGCATTCATCGGCGCGACATTGACGTCGATGTCCGGCAGGGTTCCTTCCACGCGATAGGGACAGCGGCGCTTGTTGCAGTTGGCGCCGGAGGAGAACTGCCAGAGCGCGTAGTTGTCCCAGTTGCCCATGGGAAACACATCGCGGATGCCGGGCTTGTAGCGGGCATACCAGAGCGGCAGACGCGAAAGGATCGGGTACTGCGCGCGATTGTCGGCGATGTGGCGCGCCGTCGTATGGTTGGTGTAGAGCATCGGATAGCGCCCGGTGCGGGTCTTGATGTGCCGTGCGAAGATCTCTCCGTCCTCGAGCGACATGAAGTTTTCCGGATCGATGCCCTCGATGTCGAGCACCATCAGCTCGTCGGCGGCGGGTTCGGCATAGTCGAGAAAATGGTTGGCCTGCTCGATCGGATTGCCCGGTCGGGCCAGATGATAGGCGCCCCAGAGAAGGCCGCTCGCCCGCGCCACCATGCGACGGGTCTGGTAGAGTTCGCGGCTCACCGCATATTTCCGCCACATCGTCTTGCAGTGCGCGACGCTGTCGCCCTTGTGATCGCCTGTGCAGGAAAAACTTTCCGGCAAGCCGTCGGACGCCTTGGACACGAAACCGGCGATCCGCTTGTCCTTCAGCATGTCCTGCCAGTCGATGATGTTGAGTTCGTAGGCGTCGATGACGAGCGCCGGCTCCGGCGTCTTCCACGGCTCCAGATCGACCGCAAGCGCCGATTGCGGAAGAAAGAGGCTGCCGAACGCGAGCGCGAGGCCGGCCATGAAGGTGACGACGGGCCCGGCATGGGACGGCTGAAGCGCGCCGGCAAGGGGTTTGGCGGTGATCGGCATGGACGCAATGCTGCGCCTACATGGTTAACGGGCCGTTAACCGCGCCCAACGCCCTGCCGCTTCCCCGGTGCTTCCCCAGTGCTTCCCGAGTGCTTCCCGAGTGCTTCCCCAGTGCTTCCCCAGTGTTTCCGTGGCGCTTGCGTGGTGCTTCCGTGGCGCTGGCGCGGAACCAAGAGCGGCATCGCCCGTTAACTGGCCAGCGGATACCGTGGCCCGCCCGGTCGTTCGATAAAACCATCAAGGAGGAAACAATGGGTCTCTTCAACGCCAAGCTCCTGTCGGCCGCCGGCCTTTCCGCAGCGCTTTTCATCACCTCGTTCGTGCCCGTTCAGGCCATGGTGCCGATCCCGGTCCAGAAGCCCGTACAGACGGCCAATGCCGCAGAGCCGGTGCAGTATCGCAACCGTGATCGCGACGACTGGCGCCGCCGTGGCTTCCACCGCCGGAACAACGCCTATTATTACAACGGCCATCGCGGCTACCGCGAACGTCGCCGTGGCTACCGCGAGTACAACGGCGTCTGGTTCCCGCTGGCAGCCTTCGCGACAGGCGCCATCATCGGCGGTGCCGTAGCAAACGATCGCCCCGCCCGCGTCGGCGGCAGCCATGTTGCCTGGTGCCAGAACCGCTACCGGTCGTATCGCGCCTACGACAACACCTATCAGCCCAACAGTGGTCCGCGCCGCCAGTGCAATTCGCCCTATTGATCTGGTCGTTCGATTAATTTGCCGGATCTCGATCCGAGCAGGGAAAGGCACCGGTTGACCGGTGCCTTTTTCATGTCGCAAGGGTCATCGCTCAGAGAATGCCGATCCGCTTGAGGATCGTCCAGGCGAACGCCATGGACATGATGATGAAGACGCCGGCAAACAGCGTGCCGTGAACCCCGCCGGCCAGCGGCAGATCGCTGGTGTTCATGCCGAAAAAGCCGGTCACGAGCGTCGGCGGCAGCAGGAAGGCCGTCATCAGCGAGAGAATGTAGAGGTGGCGATTGGTCTCCGACGAGAGCTTGCTGTCGATCTCCTCGTGCAGCAGCCGGGCGCGTTCCTGAAGCGCGAAGACATCGCGATCCACCGTCTCCAGCCTATCGGTCAGGCGTTCGGCAACGTCGATGAAGCCTGTGGGAACCTCGTCGTCGTCGGAGGCCGCCGCCCGGCGCAGGAGCGCGAGCAACGTTCGCAGATGGCGGTGCAGCCGCACGGCGGTGCGGCGCAGAGGGGCCAGTCGCGGCTGGTCGTTGTGCCCCGCCTCGCCATAGACCTCGTCCTCGATAACGTTCAGTTCCTCGGTCAACTCGAGAACGAGGCCGATCAGCGTCCGCTGGAATTCGATGACCATCATCTCGAACAGGTCGATCGGGCGCAGGCAGCGTGGGTTCTTCTCGATGGCCGCCTTGACGCGGTCGATGCTGCGCAGCGGGTGCAGCCGCGTGGTGACGATCACCCTGTCCGTTACGGCGAAGTGCAGCCAGCCGATCGTCTTCGTCATCTGGTCGAAGGTGCGCTCAAAATCCACCAGCGTGCCATGCACCATCGCTTCGTCGGTGGTGATCGCGGCCTGCGTGTCATGGCTCGACAGGGTGGCCACGGCATCCGGCGGCAGGTCGCAGATCTTCGCGATAAGCGCCGGCGTGCGCGCGTCGCTGAGGGCAAGGTGCAGCCAGAGCCAGCCGTCGCCGTCCGTCAACGCCGCAAGGGGCGCATCGGCGGAAATGCGCTCGCCCCGGCTTTGTCCCGGGCGGAAGCGATAGGCCCAGACGAGGCCGGGAATTTCAGGCGATACGAGGTTCATGACAGAGTATCCGGCAGCCGGGACCGTGCTGTATCGCGCTTCTGTGACAGTTTTGTTGCACGGGACCATCGGGGCGGGGCGGCTGCAGGGCAAGGACGTCCGGAGATCGGTGCGGGAGGTCGTGCACGCCGCCGACCTCCCGGCACGCGTCGGGGCATGTCAACAGTTGACGTTTACGTAAAAATCAATAATTTGACGACCGGCGCGGGAGACGACGAGCAGGCGCCGGCAACGGCAGGAGGCTTTCATGTACACATCGCCCGTGGACGACATTCTGTTCACCCTCAAGCACATCGCCGGTCTCGAGGGCGATGCATCCGTCGATGCCGACATCGCCGATGCCGTGATAACGGAGGCAGGGCGCTTCTGCGATGCGACGATCGCGCCGGCTGCGGCACGCGGCGACAAGGAAGGCTCGCGGCTTTCAAACGGCGAGGTCCGCTCGCCGACCGGCTGGCCGGAGATCTACCGCGCCTGGGCCGCCGCCGGCTGGAACGGGCTTGCTGCACCGGTGGAGATCGGCGGGCAGGGCCTGCCACACCGTCTGCAGATCGCCGCCATGGAAATCTGGAACGGCGGCTCGATGGCGTTCGCGCTCGCGCCGATGCTCACGGCCGGCGCGGCCGAGGCGCTGGCCACCCACGGATCGGACAGCCTGAAGGCCCGCTTCCTGCCGAAGATGGTCTCCGGCGAATGGACCGGCACGATGAACCTCACCGAACCCCATGCCGGCTCGGATCTGGCCACGCTGCGCACGCGCGCCGAACGCCGCGACGATGGCACCTACCGGATTTTCGGGCAGAAGATCTACATCACCTGGGGCGAGCACGACTTCACCGACAACATCGTTCATCTCGTCCTCGCCCGCCTTGCCGATGCGCCCGAGGGAACGCGCGGCATCTCGCTGTTCCTCGTTCCGAAATTCCTCCTGAACGAAGATGGCAGCCTCGGTGCGCGCAACGACCTCTTCTGCCACTCGATCGAGGAGAAGCTCGGCATTCACGCCTCGCCGACCTGCACGATGATCTATGGCGACGGCCGTTTCGGCGCGGAAGCCGGGGCCATCGGCTATCTGATCGGCGAGGAAAACCGCGGGCTCGCCTGCATGTTCACCATGATGAACAATGCCCGGCTCGCGGTGGGCGCCCAGGGCGTCGCCATGGCCGAAGCCGCCACGCAGGCCGCGCTCGCCTACGCGCGTGAACGTCGGCAGGGCAAGGCTCCGGGTTCGGCCACGGCAAGCCCGATCATCGACCATCCCGATATCGCCCGCACGCTGTTGACGATGAAGGCGCTGACCCAGGGGGCACGGGCGATCACCTATCTCTGCGCCGAAGCGGTCGACCGCGCCCATCAGGCCGGTGCCCATGCGGATGAGACCCGTGCGAGTGAGACTGGTGCCAGTGAGACCCGTGCCAGTGAGACCGGTGCCAGTACGAGCGGTGTCAGCCAGGGTGGGCACGACCAAGCCGGAAAACGCCACTGGCAGGATCGCGCGGCGCTTCTGACCCCGATCGCCAAATCCTTTCCGACCGATGTGGGCGTCGAGGTTGCCTCGCTCGGGATCCAGGTCCATGGCGGCATGGGCTTCGTCGAGGAGACCGGAGCCGCGCGCCTGCTGCGCGATGCGCGCATCGCCCCGATCTACGAAGGCACCAACGGCATCCAGGCCATCGATCTCGTCACACGCAAGCTGCCGCTCGGCGACGGTGCCCATGTGCGCGGTCTCATTGCCGAACTCCAGGCCACGATAGACGCCCTGCCAACGGACGTCGACGGCCCCTGGGGCACGACGGCGTCGCGTCTCGGCGCGGCCGTCGGCACCCTGTCCGAGGCGACGACATGGCTCTTGTCCGAACTGGCGGCCGGGCGCCCGGCAGCGGCGCTCGCCGGCGCCACGGCCTATCAGCGCCTGTTCGGGCTGGTTCTCTCCGGCCTGCTTCTCGCCAAGGGCGCGGCCAGCGACGCCGAGGACGGTCGCCAGGCGCAGCGTGTCGCGCTGGCGCGGTTCTTTGCCGAAAACCTGCTCGGTGAAACCGCCTTTCTGGCCGATGCCATTCTTCACGGCGCCGACAGCCTCGCGGCTGCGCGCATCGCGCTGAACTGAGATCCCGCCATGACCGACGAGACCATCCTCATTGAGCGACCGGATACCGCCGTCCGCGTCATCCGTCTTCATCGTCCGGAAAAGAAGAACGCGATCACGCGCGCCATGTATCTGGCGATGACCGATGCGCTGGCGGCGGCCGAGGCGGAGGACGAGGTGCGCGTGATCGTGTTCCTCGGGACGCCCGGCTGTTTCTCCGCCGGCAACGACATGGCCGATTTCGCGCAGATGGCCATGAGCAACACCCTGGGCGCGGAGGTCCTGGGCTTCCTGCGCGCGCTGGCAACGGCGCAAAAACCGCTCGTCTCCGGCGTCGATGGCCTTGCGATCGGCATCGGCACGACGCTCCATCTCCATTGCGACCTGACCGTCGTGTCGACCCGGACCCAGCTGCGGACCCCGTTCGTGGATCTGGCTCTTGTCCCGGAAGCCGCATCCAGCCTGCTCGTTCCCCGGATTGTCGGCCACCAGCGCGCCTTTGCGCTGCTCGCCGCCGGCCTGCCGATCGCGGCCGAAGAGGCCGTCGCCGCCGGGCTTGTCTGGAAGGCCGTCGCGCCGGAAATGCTGGAACAGGAAACGCTCGCCGCCGCCGCGCTGCTCGCAGCCAAGCCGCCGCAGGCGCTACGCATCGCCCGGCAGCTCCTGCGCGGCGACAGCACGGAAATCCTTGCGCGCATCGACATCGAGGCGGAGCATTTCGCCGCCCGTCTGAAAAGCGCCGAGGCGCAGGCCGCGTTCATGGCTTTTCTCGCGCGGCGCTGACGAACACCCCAGGCGCGACCATCGGGAGCGCGGCGCACGGGCACGGGCACGGGCGCAGGGGCACGGGCACGGGCACATGGGCACGGGCGCACGATGGCGAAAAGGTCGACAGGTCTCAGCGGGTCAGCGTTGCCACGGCTTCGACATGGGCTGACCAGAGAAACTGGTCGACCGGGGTAACGGTGGTGACGCGATACCCGCCTTCGATGAGGATCGCGAGATCGCGCGCCAGCGTCTGCGGGTTGCAGGACACGGCGACAACGGTCTTCACCGTCGAGCGCGCCAGTTCGCGGCATTGCGCCTCGGCTCCCGCACGCGGCGGATCGAAGACGACGGCGTCGTAGACCTTCAGTTCCGAGGTCATCATCGGCCGGCGGAAAAGGTCGCGCTTCTCGATGCTGACGGGCTTCAGTCCCTGCGTGTTGCGGGCGGCGAAATCGAGCGCCTTCAGCGCCTTGTCCTCGCTTTCCACCGCATGCACGCGGCCCTTTCGCGCCATGCGCAGGGCAAAGGTGCCGGTCCCCGCAAAGAGATCCGCAATACGCTTGGCCTTTCCGAGGTGCGCCAGCACCAGCTCCGCCATCGCCGCTTCGGCAACCGCACTCGCCTGCGCAAAGCCGCCGGGCGGCGGCGAGACCGCGATGCCGTCGAAGGTGAGAAGCGGCTTCAGCGGTTCCACGATCGTCTCGCCGTTGACGGCGAGCCGGGCGATGCCGCGCAGCTTGAGCACGGCTTCGATCGCCTGCTGGCGGTGCCTGTCGGACAGCGCCTTGATGCCGTCTGCGGCCAGATCAAGCCCGGCCGCCGTCTCCAGCACGGTGATGCGGAACGGCTCGGCACTGGCCGCAAGCGCTGCCGCGACGATGCGGATCGTTGCCAGCCGCGACACGATGCCGGGGCTGGCGATGGGACATTCCGTAATGGCGACGATATGGTGGCTTTCCGCCTGGTTGTAGCCGAGCAGCAGCTCCTTTTCGGTGCGCCGCGCGGTGAAGACCGTGCGTCGGCGTTCGCCGGGGCGGGCGATCACGAGCGGTGCGACCTCCGTCTCGATGCCGCGCGAGCGCAGGGCGTCGACGACGATCTGCCGCTTGAACGCGTGATAGAGGTCGTCGCCGGCATGCTGCAACGTGCAGCCGCCGCAGGTGCCGTTCTCGCCCTCCGGTCCGAAATGCCGGCAGGCGGGCGCAACACGGTCGGGCGAGGGCGCGAGCAGCGACATCACGGTGCCCTGCTGCTTGTTGACGGCCAGCGTCACCCGTTCGCCGGGCAGGGTAAAGGGCACGAAGACCGGCCCGGTCTCGGAAGCAACGATGCCGTCGCCCTGCAGGCCGAGGCGCTCGATGGTCGCGGTTTCCGCGCTCATGCCGTTTCCTCTGCCGCGTCGTCGTCCGTCTCGGCATCAGCGTCGGCATCGTCGTCCAGCGGCTTGCGGCCGGCGAGCAGGAACTCCTCGTTGCCGTCGCCGCCGGCGATCGGGGAGGGGATCAGGCCGAGGCTTTCCCAGCCCATCTCCTCCACCAGCCAGCGCTCCAGCTCGGCGGCAACCTCCGGCGCGGTCGAGGGGTCCTTGAGAAGCCCCGCTTTGCTGACGAAGTCGCGGCCGGCTTCGAACTGCGGCTTGACCAGAAGCAGGCACAGGGCGCCGGGCACCGCAAGGTCGAGCGCCGGGGGCAAGGCGAGCTTCAGCGAGATGAAGGACACGTCGGACACGACCATGCCGATCTCGCGATCCTCCAGATGCTCCTCGTCGAGAACGCGTGCATTCAAGCCTTCGATGTTGGTCACGCGCGGATCGGCCGCAAGCCGCGGATGGAACTGGCCATGGCCGACATCCACCGAAATGACATGGGCGGCGCCCGCATGCAGCAGCACCTCGGTAAAGCCGCCGGTGGACGCGCCGATATCCAGGCAGTCCAGTCCCTCCGGCGACAGCGCGAAATGGTCGAGCCCGGCCTTCAGCTTCAAGGCGGCGCGCGACACATAGGCCTGGACCGGATCGTCGATCTCGATCGTCACATCCTCGGGAAAGGTGGAGCTCGGCTTGGTGACGACACGGCCGTTCACCCGCACGGTTCCGCGCTGCACCGCGTCGCGTGCGCGCGACCGGCTGGCGACGAGCCCGAGGTTGAGAACGAGCTGGTCGAGGCGGACGGTGGTTTTCGGTTCGTTTGACATGGCGCATGTCATGGCGCGTCAGCGCGCGGCTGACAAGCCTTTTGCGCGATCCGGGGGCAAAGCCTCATGCCTGTCGCCCGAACGCGTGCAGCGGTTTCGGGAAACGCCATGCATCAAAACAAGACGCTTTAGCTTGCGGCGGCTCCGCGGCGTCGCCCGAAGCGTCGGAAATCAGCTCGCAGCGCCGCGGCCGACGCGCTTCTGGCCGAGCGCGCGAAACACGGTCGACACGATGCCGGCCCGGTCGAGGCCCGCCTGGGCATACATGGCGTCCTGCTTCATCTGTTCCATCCAGATATCCGGCAGCACCATCGGGCGCACCTTCAGGCCGGCGTCCATCAGCCCCTCGAGCGCGAGGAACTGGAGCACGTGGCTGCCGAAGCCGCCGACCGATCCTTCCTCGATGGTGATCAGGACTTCGTGCTCGCGCGCGAGCCGCCGGATCAGGTCGTGGTCGAGCGGCTTGGCAAAGCGCGCATCGGCCACCGTGGTGGAGAGCCCGGCAGCGTCGAGATCCTCGGCAGCCAGCAGGCAGTCCGCAAGCCGCGTCCCGAAGGAAAGGAGCGCAACCTTGGTGCCTTCCTTGACGATGCGGCCACGGCCGATCTCGAGGATTTCGCCCCGAACCGGCATGTCGATGCCGACGCCTTCGCCGCGCGGGTAGCGGAAGGAAATCGGACCCTCGTCATAGGCAGCGGCGGTGCGCACCATATGCTTCAGTTCCGCCTCGTCGGCGGCTGCCATCACCACGAAGCCGGGCAGGGCGGCAAGATAGGTCGTGTCGAACGAGCCGGCATGCGTCGGTCCGTCGGCGCCGACGAAGCCGGCGCGATCAATCGGGAAACGCACGGGCAGGCCCTGGATCGCCACGTCGTGCACCACCTGGTCGTAGCCGCGCTGCAGAAAGGTGGAATAGAGCGCCGCGAACGGCTTCAACCCTTCGGTCGCAAGCCCGGCTGCGAAGGTGACAGCATGCTGCTCGGCGATGCCGACGTCGAAGATGCGGGAGGGATGGGCGAGCGCGAACTTGTCGAGCCCGGTGCCGGCCGGCATGGCGGCGGTCACGGCGACGATCCGCTCGTCCTCGTTGGCTTCCTGCACCAGCGCTTCGGCAAAGACGGCCGTGTAGGAGGGCGCATTGGGCTTGGCCTTCGCCTGCGCGCCGGTGATGACGTCGAAAGTGTTGACGCCGTGATACTTGTCGGCCGCAGCTTCCGCCGGCGCGTAGCCCTTGCCCTTCTGGGTGACCACGTGGATCAGCACCGGACCGTGGGCATTGTCGCGCACGTTGCGCAGCACCGGCAGCAGGTGCTCGAACGAGTGCCCGTCGATCGGCCCGATATGGTAGAACCCCATTTCCTCAAACAGCGTGCCGCCGGTCACGTAGCCGCGGGCATGCTCCACCGCGCGGGTAATGGCGCGGTCGACCGACTTGCCGAGATAGGCCGTCAGCTTCTTGCCCAGTTCCCGGAACCCCATATAGGTCCGGCCGGAGGCCAGACGCGCCAGATAGGCGCTCATGGCGCCGGTCGGCGGCGCGATCGACATGTCGTTGTCGTTGAGAATGACGATCAGCCGGGCGTCCAGCGCGCCGGCATTGTTCAGGGCCTCGTAGGCCATCCCGGCCGACATCGCCCCGTCGCCGATGACGGAGATGACGTTGCGCTTCACGCCCTGGAGCTCCGAGGCGACCGCCATGCCGAGGCCGGCGGAAATGGAGGTGGAGGAATGGGCGGCGCCGAAGGGATCGTAGGGGCTCTCCGCCCGGCGGGTGAAGCCCGACAGGCCGCTTTCCTGACGCAGCGTGCGGATGCGGTCCCGGCGTCCGGTCAAAATCTTGTGGGGGTAGCACTGATGGCCGACATCGAAGATCAGCCGGTCGTGCGGCGTGTCGAACACCTTGTGGATGGCGATCGTCAGCTCGACCACGCCGAGGCCGGCCCCGAGGTGGCCGCCCGTCCGCGACACCGCATCGATCATTTCTGCCCGCAGTTCTCCGGCGAGCTGCGGCAGATCCTTGTCGTCGATGGCCTTGAGGTCCCGGGGTAGGTTGACCTTGTCGAGAAGCGGCGTCGACGGCGGGGTGTTCGGTTGGGTCACGCTGTCCTCATACCCGCGGTCATTGAAGGGCCGCGATGGAAATCATTCGCAAAAAGGCCTCTTAATCGCAATTTGCGGGAATTGCAAAAGCCTGTCGCTGCACGTCCTGCACAGGAGCGGGACGTGAAAGCCTGCCTGCTGGACGTGTCCGAAAGGCCCTGCAGCGGGGCGGATCGTCCGTCCTCTCCGCTCCCGAATCTGCGTCAGGCGTGCCGGGAAGGATACCGGAACCCCCGTCTCGATCCTACAACAAACTTCGCGCCCGAAAGTTCGGTGCGCGATGCATATGCGCCTCTCCGTCTCGCCCCGGTGCACGGCACCCGTGCACCGCGTCAGCGCGCTGTTCGTCAAGCGCGTGCGGCCTGCGTCCGGCGCATGATGCCGACGGTGGCAAGCCAGAGCACGACGCCGATGGCCAGAAGGACGCCGGCGATGAGATACTGAACCGGGTCGCGTCCGGTCCAGGGACCGGCGAGGAAGGTGCAGGTCAGCGCGCCCAAAACGGGAAAGACCGTGGGGATGCGGAAGTGCGGATGGGCGACCGTGTCCTTGCGCAGCACCAGGACGGCGACGTTGACGATGGCGAAGACGCCGAGCAGCAACAGCGCCGTGGTGCCGCCAAGCTGGGGCACGCCGCCCGCAAAGACGAGCAGGCCGACGGCCAGAAGGGTGGTAAAGCCGATGGCGATGTAGGGCGTCTGGCGTCCGTGATGCACGCGGCCGAGAACGGCGGGGATGACGTCTTCCCGCGCCATGCCGTAGAGCAGCCGGCTCGCCATCATCATGTTGATCAGCGCGGAATTGGCGACCGCGAGCATGGTGATCACGCCGAAGATGCTGAGCGGAAAGCCGGGCGCCCCCGCCTGGATCACTTTCAGGAGCGGCGTCTCGCCTTCGCTGAGCTCGGCAGCCGGCACCAGCGTGATGGCGGCGATGGAGACGAGGACATAGATGAGGCCGGTGATGAGCAGGCCGGTCAGCAGGACCTTCGGAAAGATCCGGCTCGGATCCTTGCATTCCTCCGCCATGTTGACCGAATCCTCGAACCCCACCATGGCGAAGAAGGCGAGCGTCGTCGCACCGATGACCGACCAGAACACGCTGCTGTCGCCGGCCGGCGTGAACGTCGTGATGCGCGATACGTCGCCCTGGCCGTGAAAGATCGCCCAGAAGCCGACGCCGATGATGATCAGCAGGCCGGTGAGCTCGATCATCGTCAGGCCGACATTGAGCTTCACGCTCTCGCCGACGCCGCGGAAATTGATGGCGGCGACCAGCCCGAGAAACAGGACTGCGATCAGGACGACCATGGCGTTGCCGACGTCGAGCCCGAGCGCCGCGGTGAAATTGGCCGAAAACGCCCGCGCGGCCGTGGACGCCGAGGTGATGCCCGACGACATCACGGCAAACGCGACGATGAAGGTCAGGAAATGGACGCCGAAGGCCTTGTGCGTGTAGAGCGCTGCCCCGGCCGCCTTCGGATACTTCGTCACGAGCTCGAGATAGCTGAAGGCCGTGAGCAGCGCGACCGCGAAGGCGATAAGGAACGGAAGCCAGACGATGCCGCCGACCTTGCCCGCGACCTGTCCGGTCAGCGCATAGATCCCCGTGCCGAGGATATCGCCGATGATGAAGAGCAGCAGGAGCGCCGGCCCCATGACGCGCTTCAGTTCCGGTTGCGTCGCGTGTCTGTCCTCAACCGACATCGAAAATCCCCTTCTCCCTTGGATCTTGTGCCAAGACACATAGCTCGACCGCCGGCGAAGGAAAGATGCATCCTTGCGCCGCGCCCTGTTGGAAATGCGAGCGCGGGTTGTGATGATCGGCGGCCGCGACTCGCCAGAGATGGGCAGGCGGGCGGGCAGGCGGGACGGACAGGCGAGACCGTCTGCATTCAAGGTTTTCGTAAGGCTTCCCGGATAAACAGGCCGTGTGACGCGGCGACAGGCGCGAACGGTGGCCGGATGTCCGGCAGGTAAACGGGGTTCGATCGCGATGCTCACGACGCTGACAGACCTGTGCCGGCAGACGATGCGCAGCGCCATTGCCGACGACGACGATCTGGTGGAGCGGGGCCTGAACGCCAACCGTGCGCTCGCGCTGATCCGGCTGTTCTGGCTGAGGACCGGCATCGAGCTCGACGTCAACATCTTCTACCGTCATCGCACGCCGCGCGCGATCGTCGATGCCATCGCGCAGGATCGTCTGCAGATGGACGACAAGATCCTCCTTCTGCGCGCCGGCGACCGCGCGCGTCCGCTCTTCCTGTTTGCCGGTGGCGTCAACTGTTTCCTGGAAACCCAGGACCTCGTGGATGCGATGGCCTTCGACGGTGCGATCTACGGCATCACGCTGACGGATTTCGGCCGACCGGCGAGCCATCCGCCGGAGGTCGCCGACGAGGTCGCGCTGGCCTATCGCGCCCTGAAGGAGATCCAGCCGGTGGGGCCGTATCGGCTGGCCGGCTATTCGTTCGGGGGCGTGCTCGCGCTCGAGCTCGGGCGGCGGCTGCGGGCCGAAGGCGATGGTATCGACACGCTGATGCTGCTCGACCCGCCGCAGAACGATCACAGCTGGCCTTGGCCTCTCTGGGCCGGGCTGATGCGCCGGACCGTCATGCGCCAGGCGCGCTCGGTGCTGGCCAAGCTCTCGGCACGGATGCGGCGTCGACGGCGCTCCGCAGAGGCATCCTGCGAGACGCCGCGCGATAGCGGCGGCCTGTCCCTGCGCGACGCCGTGGCGGCGGCCGCCTTCCGTCACAGCCCGCCCCGTCGGGGCCATCAGTTTTTCTTTCGCTTTTCCGATCCGCGCACGCCGGACTACCCGTTAAGGGCGCCGCAATGGGCCGGCGACTACGTGCCCGGCTATGATGCCCGTGCCCGCCAGCTGCTGCAGATGAAGGGGCTGTATCGTCCGCGCATCTATGACGGGCCGCTCCTGTTCATCGCCTCGACGTCGGGCTCGCCGATCGATTGCGATGCCGTGCGCATCTGGAAGCCCTATCTGCCGAACGCCGCATGGACCGTCTCATCCGGCAATCACCTCAGCATGATCGTCGCGCGCAACGCCCGCAAGCTCGCCGCCCTGACGGACCGGCATCTGCAGCCCGCCAACGCGCCGTCGTCCGATCGTCAGCCATCTGCGGACGAGGGCAGCGTCGCCGCCTGATCGCGTCAGGCGCCGTCGAGCGGCTCGACGCCCTGCGGCTTGCCGGTCCGGTCGAGGCGGATCTTCTCGATGCGGTTTTCCGCCGCGTTGAGCAGGGCCTCGCAATGCTTTTTCAGAGCTTCCCCGCGCTCGTAGAACTCGATCGACCGGTCGAGCGCCACATCTCCGCGCTCGAGCGCCGAGACGATGGATTCCAGTTCCTCGACCGCCCGTTCGAAGGAGAGCGATGCCACGTCGGCAGGGGTGGCCGTCTGGGCCGGTCCGTCGGCCGGCATCTGCGTGCGTGCGTCGTTTGCCATGTCGGTCATCCCCTCATCAGGCGCTGGATATGCAGGCCCGCCGATTCGGCGAGCCCCACGAGGTCATAGCCGCCTTCCAGCAGGCTGACGATGCGGTTCTCGGCATGCTTGCCGGCGATATCGAGCAGCCGTCCTGTCGCCCAGTCGAAATCGTCGCCGACGAGGTTGATCTGGGCCAGCGGATCGCGGTGGTGGGCGTCGAAGCCGGCCGAGATGATCACCAGATCCGGCTGGAAACGCTCGAGCGCCGGCAGGACGCGGGATTTGAACGCCTCCCGGAAATGCTCGCTGCCCGTATCGGGCGAGAGCGGCGCATTGACGATGGTGTCGTGCCGTCCAGTTTCGTCCTTGGCCCCGGTGCCGGGATAAAGCGGCATCTGGTGCGTCGAGCAGAAGAGCACGGACGCGTCGTCGTAGAAGATGTCCTGCGTGCCATTGCCGTGATGCACGTCCCAGTCGACGATCGCCACGCGCTCGGCGCCGTGCACGCGCTGGGCATGGCGCGCGGCGATGGCGGCATTGTTGAAGAAGCAGAAGCCCATCGCCTTCGTCTTCTCGGCGTGATGGCCGGGCGGCCGCGAGGCGACGAACACATTGTCCGCCTTGCCGGTAAAGACGGCATCCACCGCGGCCACGGCGCCGCCGATCCCGGTGAGGGCGGCCTGCAGGCTGGCGGGGCTCGCATGCGTATCGGCCTCGAAACTGTTGATGCCCTCTTCGGGGATCACCGACATGACCGCCCGCAGATGCTCTTCCGGATGGGCGAGAAGCACGAGATCCTCGTTGCCCTGCGGCGCTTTCAGCCGCACGAGGTCCGAGAACCGGTCATGCTCCAGCGCCAGATTGAGCGCCCGCAGCCGGTCCGGCCGCTCGGGATGACCCTCGGGCACCTGATGCTCGAGGAAGATGGGATTTTCAAAGAGGATCGTTGTCATGCGCGGCAAGCTACCGCAAAACGCGGCAGACCGGAACCGGTTTCGGGATAAAATAACCAAGCATATTGAGCAGGTTAGAACATGGTCCGCAGCGACGGGAGGCTGCGGCCGGCATATGCGGCCGGCATGAGCGGCAGGCAGCAGGGACGGGCGCCCTGCTGCCTGCGCACCCTGCGACATGTGCGCCCGGGCGTCAGGTCCGCTGCGGCAGCAGCGGGTAGCCGACGAGCACGGCACGGGCGGCAAGGGCCGCGATGCCGGCCTTGAGAACGTCGCCGGGCAGGAAGACGGCGTTTGCCGAGAGAGCGGCCAGGAAGTCCATGCCCGTGCTGCGGGCAAGCCAGATCGTGCCCATGAGATAGACGACGCCGATGCCGCCGATCATCGAGGCCAGCAGAAAGCCGGCGATCTGGTGCACGCCGGCCTGGCCCTCGCGCACGATCCGCTCGGCGATCAGGCCGGTGACGAAGGTGCCGACGACCCAGCCCGCGATGTAGCCGGCCGTCGGGCCGGCCAGGATGGCAAGGCCGCCGCGACCGCCCGAAAGCACGGGCAGGCCGACGGCCACCATGAGAATGAGGAGGAGATAGGCGAGCGCGCCGCGCTTGGCGCCGATGATGCAGCCGGCCAGCATGACGCCCATGGACTGGGCGGTGATGGGCACCGGCACGAAGGCGAGCGTGATCGGCGGGATGATGCCGAGAACGACGATGACGGCCGTAAACAGGGCGATGAGAACCAGGTCGCGTGTGGACATTGTCCCTCCTTTCACAAAGGTCTTATGGACGCGAATTACTGACGGCGCAGACCGCGTGCGTCAATGGCCATGGCGATCATGTCCGCATCTTTCAGCGTCAGGATGATCATTGGCGCCAGCATCCGCAGCGGACGCACCGGCAGGCCCCGCGCCGCATGCGATTCCCGCAGGCTTTCGTAGCGCAGGGCGATGTCGGGCACGAAGCGCAGCACCAGTCCGAGCGCCAGCCCGATATCGGCGGCATTGACGAGGCCCAGCCGCTCGAACGGCCGCATGAGGACGGTCACCTCTTCCATGACATCCCCCGTCTCGCTCGACGCGGTAACGGCCGCAGCCAGGAGGATGAGCGTGGCAAAGCGCAGAAAGGTGGCGAGGCCGGCGAGCGGCGTTTCGAAAATGCCCGTGGCGAGCGCCACCAGCGCAATGGAGACGAGCGGCCAGGCAAGCCGCGACGCTGCGTCGCGCGGCGCCATCCCGACGCTGGCAAAGACGAGCGCCGCCAGCGCCGCGGCGCCGCCGAGGAGGAGAGGGCTTTTGGTGAAGAAGATCGCCAGGCTGGCGACGAACAGGCCGGCAAGCTTGATCCGCACGGACAGCTTGTGAAGCGGCGTGCTGCCCTCGACATGCAGGCTCTTCAGCACAGGGCCACCGCCTCATAGGCCCTGACCACGTCGACCGGTGCGCCGTCGGCGATCAGCCGGCCCTCATGGAACAGGAGCACGCGTTCAAAGCTTTCGATCAGCGACAGATCGTGGCTGACGACGATGGCGGCTTCCGGAAGGCCCGCCAGCGTGTCGATCACCCGCTTCCGGTTCTTCAGGTCCAGCTGGTTGGTCGGCTCGTCGAGAATGAGGATGTCGGGCTCGGTCACCAGCACGCTCGCCATGGCGACCAGCTGCGTCTCGCCGCCCGAAAGCGCATGCACCCGCCGCCGCGCCAGATGCGCGATGTCGAAGCGCGCAAGAACGGCCTCGACGCGGGCGGCAACCGCGGACGTGGCAAGGCCGCGGCTCTTCAGCCCGAGCGCGATATCGTCCGCCACGATCGGCAGGATCAGCTGGTTCTGCGGGTTCTGGAAGATGAAGCCGACCTTGGACAGAACGGCCGGACCGTCCTCGACCGTGTCGAGCCCGTTCACGGTCACGCGGCCCCGGCTCGGCTTGACGAGCCCGTTGATCGCCCGCACGAAGGTCGTCTTGCCCGATCCGTTGAGCCCGATCACCCCGATCCGCCGCTCGGTCAGCGTCAGGTCGAGCGGCTGCAGTGCAACGGTGTCGCCATAGCGCACACTGCAATCGGCAAAGCGGATCTCCAATCCCGTCTCCTCGGCTCTGACAGCGAATGGCCGGTTCATAGGCCAAAGCGAGGGAAAGGCAAGCCCGGGTAGCGGGGTTCGGGGGATCGCAGATGGCGTGTTCGGGCGCTGTTGCCGGTTCTGCCGGCAGTTGATTCTTTGTCAGAACAAAGCATGATCAAAGCCATGACGATTCTCCTCTCCAATCGCGATGCCCGCCGCATCTTCCTCAACCGGCAAGGCCTGGCCTCGCCGCCCAATCGGGCGCTGGGCAAGGACGGCCTGCTCGATCTCATCACGCGCATCGGCTTCGTGCAGGTCGACAGCATCTCCACGGTGGAACGCGCCCACCACATGATCCTGCATGCCCGCAACCAGACCTACCGGCCGGAGCATCTGACGGCGCTTCTCGAAAAGGATGGCGCGCTGTTCGAGCACTGGACCCATGATGCCTCGATCATCCCGAGCGCCTTCTTCGTCTACTGGAAGCATCGCTTTGCCCGCGAACGGGAAACGCTGGTCGAGCGCTGGCGCAAATGGCGGGAAGCGGGGTTCGAGGATGCCTTCGACGAGACGCTGCGGCAGATCACCGAGACCGGCCCCGTGCTTGCCCGCGACTTCAAATACGAGGACCGCACCTCCGGCGGCTGGTGGAACTGGCATCCCTCCAAGACCGCGCTCGAATATCTCTGGCGCACCGGCACGCTGGCCATCGCCGGTCGCGACAGTTTCCAGAAGATCTACGATCTCACCGAACGCGTCATCCCCGAGGTGTACCGCACGTCCGAGGTCGATCGGAAAGGCTTCATCGACTGGTGCTGCCGGGCGGCGCTCGAGCGTCTCGGCTTCGCCACCCATGGGGAGCTCGCCGCCTTCTTCGCGCTGATCACGCCGGACGATGCGCGGCAGTGGGTGCTGGCGCATGCGCACGAGCTGCAGCCGGTGGTCATCGAGCCTGCCGACGGCAGCCGCCCGCGCGCCGCCCATGCCCTGGCCGGCTTCCCCGACACGCTCGGTCATCTCGACGAGCCGCCAGCGCGCCTGCGCGTCCTCAGCCCGTTCGATCCGCTGCTCAGAGACCGCGCCCGCACCGAGCGCCTGTTCGGCTTTTCCTACCGCATCGAGATCTTCGTCCCGGAGCCCAAGCGCCAATACGGCTACTACGTCTTCCCGCTGCTTGAAGGCGACCGCCTCGTCGGCCGCATCGACATGAAGGCCAACCGCAAGGCCGGCGTGCTGGAGGTCAAGCGCGTGTGGTGGGAGCCCGGCATTCGCCGGTCCGCCGCCCGCGATGCCCGCCTCGACGCCGAGCTCGCCCGCATCGCCCGCTTCGCCGGCGTCGAACAGGTGGTATGGTTCGACGGGGCCAGAAACCCCGGCGGGGCCAGAGACCTCGACGGGAAAATTCAGCCGGAGGAACGAGGGCGGTGACCTCGAGCAGAGGGCAGGGGAGACGCACGACGGCCGGAACGGCGGCTGTGTATTTCAGCATTCCCTGTTGAAAGGGTCTTGCGATCCGGCTAGGATAGGCCGGAGAACGAGGATCTGACATGACGCCGGCCGCTGCCATCGAGAAACACCGGGACGCGGTCCATGCGCTGGTTCGTCGTTTCGACCTGTCCAACCCGCGGCTCGTCGGCGCGGCGGGTGAAAACCTCGACGCTGACAGCGAGTCCGGCAGGGAAGCCGGCAGGGAGATCGACGGAGAGACAGACAGAGAGACCGACAGGGGCGAACTCGAATTTCTCGTCGACGACCGCCCCGGCACCACCCTCTTCGACATCGGCGGCCTTCAGGTCGCGCTGGAGGATCTGCTCGGGATGCCGGTGTCGGTGATGACGTCGGGCGGGTTGCCGGAGAGCCTGCGAACGAAGGTCCTGAAGGAAGCCATGCCTGTATGAGTGCGAGACGTGCCGTTCTGCATCTGCAGGAGATGCAAGACATGGCTGACTGGGCCTGTCGATTCTGCCACGGCATGGATCGCGAGCAGTTTCTGGAAGACCAGAAAACCCGTCAGGCGTGCCTCTTCACCCTCCTGATCATCGGCGATTGCGCCGCGCGCATTCTCCAGGAGCATCGTTCCTTTGCCGAGAGATTTCCCGGCATACCCTGGCCGAACATGAAGGGCATGCGAAACCACATCGTCCGTGGCTTCGCCACGCTCAATGTCGACACGATCTGGGCGACGCTCGAGCATGCCGTCCCCGCCCTGATGATCATGCTGCCCGATGCGATCGCGGAGGCCGCGACCGAGGATCCCGGCATCTGAGGCCCCTCTGATGCCAGCAACTGAGGCCCTCGTCTGATGCCGGCATCTGAGGCCCCGGTCTGATCCCGGCCGGCGTCTCCCGGAGCGAGCTCTTAGAGGAGGATCGTTTCCGAGATCTCGATCCCGAAGCCTTCCAGTCCGACATAATGGCGTTCGCGGGTCGACAGGAGTTTGATGGACGAGATGCCGAGGTCCTTCAGGATCTGGGCGCCGAGACCGATCTCGAGCCATTCGCTGTCGCGGGCCTGCGCCTCGCTGTGGCCTTCCCGATCCTGCAGCGTCTTGCGCGCCGTCTGCGAGGCGCCGACGCCGACCGAGCCTTCGCGCAGATAGACCACGACGCCGCGGCCGCTGTCGGAGATGCGCTTCAGGATCCGGTCGAGCTGACGCTCCTTGCCGAAGACATCCGCCCCGACATTTTCGAGATGCAGCCGCACCGGAATGTCGACGCCGTCACGAATGTCGCCGAACACCACCGCGAGGTGCTGCATCGGATCCCAGGGCAGCGCGAAGGCGTGGCCCTTGGCCATGCCGTAGGGCGTGTCGATATCGAAGACCGCGCCGCGGTGGATCAGCGTTTCCTTGCGCTGGCGATAGGCGATGAGATCGGCGACCGAGAGCTGCTTGAGGCCGTGCGCCTGTGCGAAAGCCGCGACATCCGGTCCGCGCATCACCGTGCCGTTGTCGTTGACGAGTTCCGAGATCACGCCGATCTGGGGCAGGCTCGCAAGCTTGCAGAGATCGACCGCGGCTTCGGTATGGCCCGAGCGCATCAGCACGCCGCCTTCGCGCGACACCAGCGGGAAGATATGGCCCGGGCGGACGAAATCGGAGGCGCCGGCATTGGGATTGGCAAGGTTGCGCACGGTCAGGGTCCGGTCGTCGGCCGAAATGCCGGTCGTCGTGCCATGCTTGAAGTCGACGCTGACCGTGAAGGCCGTCGTATGGGCACTGTCGTTGTCGGCCACCATCGCGTTGAGGTTAAGGCGCTTGGCCTCTTCCTTGGGCATGGGGGCGCAGACGATGCCGGAGGTATGGCGCACGATGAAGGCCATCTTCTCGGCCGTGCAGTGAACGGCGGCCACGATGAGGTCGCCCTCGTTCTCGCGGCCGTCATCATCGGTGACGACGACGATTTCTCCGGCTTCGAACGCCCGGATGGCATCGACGACGCGCTTCTGATCGAAGGACATGGGTGGGATCCTCTTCTGACAGGCGGCCGCTCGGGCCTCTTGGTCTCACAGCGTCGGCAAGGCCGACCTCTCTAAATTCTGCCGGCTCTGCCGACGTTGCTCAATCAAGACGGCCGGTCTGGCCCCGGTCGCGCAGATAGTGGTCCGCGATCGCGCAGGCGACCATGGCTTCGCCGATCGGCACGGCGCGGATGCCGACGCAGGGGTCGTGGCGGCCCTTGGTGCGCACGTCCACCTCCTGGCCGTCCGCATCGATCGAGCGCCGCTCGGTGAGGATCGAGGAGGTCGGCTTGATGGCGAACCGGGCGATGACCGGCTGTCCGGTCGAGATGCCGCCGAGAATGCCGCCGGCGTGATTGGACAGGAACACCGGCTTGCCGTCCGGTCCGATCCGCATCTCGTCGGCATTTTCCTCGCCGGTGATGCCGGCCGCCTCGAACCCGTTGCCGATCTCGACGCCCTTGACGGCGTTGATCGACATCAGGTTGGCGGCGATGTCCTGGTCGAGCTTCGCATAGATCGGCGCTCCGATGCCGGCCGGCACGCCCTCGGCCACGACCTCGATGATCGCGCCGACCGACGAGCCCGCCTTGCGGATGCCGTCGAGATAGTCTTCCCAGACCGGAACGATGGCGGGGTCCGGCGCGAAGAACGGATTGTTGCCGACTTCCGACCAGTCCCAGTTCGCCCGGTTGATGCGATGCTGGCCGATCTGCACGAGCGCCGCGCGCACGGTGAGGCCCGGCACCACGCGCCGCGCCAGCCCGCCGGCCGCCACGCGCGCCGCCGTCTCGCGCGCCGACGAGCGTCCGCCGCCGCGATAGTCGCGAATGCCGTATTTGACGTCATAGGTATAGTCGGCGTGGCCCGGGCGGTAGCGCCGCGCAATATCGCCGTAGTCCTTGGAGCGCTGGTCGGTGTTCTCGATCAGCATCGAGATCGGCGTGCCCGTGGTGACCAGCGTTTCGCCGTCCGCGTCCGGCATCACGCCGGACAGCACGCGCACCAGGTCGTCCTCGCGGCGCTGGGTCACGAAGCGCGACTGGCCGGGCTTGCGCTTGTCCATCCAGGCCTGCAGTTCCGGCAGCGTGAAGCGAATGCCCGGAGGGCACCCGTCCACGACGCAACCGAGCGCCGTGCCGTGGCTTTCGCCCCATGTCGTGACGCGAAAGAGATGACCGAACGTATTATGCGACATGCTGCGGCAACCATTGTCTGCTGCGGGCGGCCCCGACTGGCGGCACCCGTTCTTGCGCGGACACTCTTACTGCATAAGTTGCCGGGCGGAAACGCTTTGCGCAGAAAAACACGGCGTCGCCCGGGGGCCGGTCAGGATGCGAGCTGCCACTGCGTGGCCGCGGCGCGGGCCAGCGCGTCGGCGGGTACGGGTTTGGAGAAGGCATAGCCCTGCAGGATGTCGCAGCCGAGCACGGCCAGCATTTCGGCATGCGCCAGCGTCTCCACCCCTTCCGCCACGATTCCGATGCCGAGCGACCGTCCGATGTCGATGATGGCGCGCACCAGCGCCTGCTCGCGCGGGGAGCCGATGATGGGCGAGACGAGCTGCCGGTCGATCTTCAGGCGTTTCGGCCGGATCTTCAGGAGGCTGACGATCGAGGTGTGACCGGTGCCGAAATCATCGAGCTCGACGTCGATGCCGAGGGCGGCGATGCCGGCGAGGTTGGCGGTGATGATCGCATCGTCGCCATCGAGGAAGATGGCCTCGACCAGCTCGAAACAGAGTTGCCCCGGCCGGAAGGCAAGGCCGGTCAGGGAGGCGAGCAGCGTCTCGTCGCTGAGCCGGCGGGCGGACACGTTGACCGAGATCCGGGGAACGGTGATGCCGGCAGCGGTCCACAGCATCATGTCCGTCAGCGCGCGCTCCATGACGATCTTGTCGAGCGTTGCGACGACGTTCAGGTCCTCCGCGATCGAGAGAAACCTGTCCGGCGTCAGGACGCCTTCGCGCGGGTGGTTCCAGCGGATCAGCGCCTCGACGCCGCAGAGCTCCAGCGTTTCAGCGGTGAACTGCGGCTGGTACCAGGCCGTAAACTCGCCCTTCTCGATGCCCTCAAGGATCTCGTCGGCGATGCGTTTGCTGTTGACGATCTCGCTTTGGAGCGCCTCGCTGAAGAACTCGAAGCGGTTGCGGCCCTTCTCCTTGGCGCGGTAGAGCGCGATGTCGGCATTGACGAGCAGCCGGCGGAGGTCGGCGTCGGCCCCCCGGCTGACGGCAATGCCGATGCTGACGCCGAATCGGCAGACGAAGCCCTGGTAGTCCACCGGTTGCCGCATCTGGGCAATGATGCGGTCGGACAGGGCTTCCAGCTGGCCGGGCCGGGGATCGGTCACGAGCACGATGAATTCGTCCCCGCCGATCCGCGCAACCAGATCGTCAGCGCCGGCCTCCGTCTTCAGCACCTTCGAGGCGTGCATCAGCATGGCGTCGCCCGCGGCATGTCCGAGCGTGTCGTTGATCTGCTTGAAGCGGTCGAGATCCAGATGCAGCAGCGCCACGTCCGTCGCCTCCCCGGGGTCGCGGTTAAGCAGGGTGGTAAGCGCCGCGTCCAGCATTCGCCGGTTGCCGAGCCCGGTCAGCGGGTCGTGCAGCGCATTGTGCTCGATCCGGTCCTTGGCCGTTGCCAGTTCCGCGGTTCGCGCCTCGGCGAGCGCCTTGGCCTCCCGCAGCGCTTCCGTCAGCCGCACGTCTTCGGTGATATCCCAGCTGATGCCCGTCACGGTCTGGCGGTGACCGGCTCCGGTGTTGATGGCGCCGATGTGGCGGATATGGCGGATGCCCGTCGGCACGACCACGCGGTAATCGGTCTGGTAGCGCTCCAGATAGAGCACCGTCTCGTTCAGCGCCTTTTCCGCCTGGGGCAGGTCGTCGGGATGGACATGCGTCTTCCAGCCATCGGCACCGGGCGTGCCGTTCCCCGCGGGAAGGCCGTGAAGATGGTACATCCGGTCGTCCCAGCTGCGCGCCCCCGTGAAGAGATCGATTTCCCACACGCCGAAGCGGGAGCATTCGAGCGCCAGGTTGAGCCGATGCGACATGGCGAGGAATTCGCGGTTGCGGCAGTCCAGCGCGGCGACGGCGCGCCGGCGCTCCCCCATCATCCCGAAGGTCAGGACGATCGGCACGAGGACGGCCACGGCGCAGCCGAAAAGGATCAGGGCGATTTCGGCTTCGTTGTCGGGCGCCTGGTCGAATCCGCCGACGGGCACGCCCGCGATCTGCCACGTGCCCCCGGGCAGCGCGACCTCCTGCAGCACATGCTCGGTCTGGAAGGTCGCGTTCCGGCCGACGAAGGCGTCGCCGATATTGGCGGGGTCGGAAATGTCCCGGATGGCGAGCAGGATCGGCGTGCTGCGCCTGGCCACCACCGCGCTTCCACTGCCGATCCCCCGGTTGGCGACGGTGCCGGCAGCAGCGCCGCGTTCGATCCCCGTCGTCAGGTGCGCGCCGAGATGGATCGCGTTTTCGTCGATCACCGCCTCGACGAAGCCCCAGAAAGCCGATGATCCGCTCGGGCCCGAGAACACCGGCAAATAGACGTCGAACCCGGCGGAGCCGTCGGGAAGCATGATCCGGCTCCCGAGTGCGGCGCGGCCGCGGGCCTGCGCGCGGCGCGCGGCCGTGCGCTGCGAATAGAACGTGTCGAGCCGCGTGCCGACGATCCGCTCATGCTCCCGGCTCGGCATGACGCGGGAGATCACCCCGCCCGGGGCAAGGCCGATACGGCGGATGCCCGGATTGCGCTCCATGATGCGGGTGGCGATCGCCTGAAATCGCGATGGGGACATGTCGCCGTCGAGCGCGATGTCGTTGGTGAGGCCGGAAAGCGCGGCCGTGTTGCTCTCGATATTGGCCTGGATCTGCGCCGCCACGAGGCCGAGCGTGTTCTCCGCGTCGCTCTTCAGCGCCTGACGGAAATTGGCGCTGTTCTGCGTCTCATACACGTATCCAGCCGACAGGAGGGCGATGAGCGCCAGCAGGGAGGGCACGAGGGAGGAACGGCAGAAGCGCCCGATCGTCGCCGCCTTGGCGCGAACATTGTTCCCCATTCCGGCCATGCAGCAGACGTCCCGTTGAAAGCGACCGAGAGTAGTGCTCGAAGATTAACAACATCTTATGCACTGCGGGCTAAGGCCGAGGGTCTCCCTCATCCGGACGCCCGCTGCGTCAACGCTTGGTTAACCATGTTCTCCGGAACCGGTCCCGCCGTCACATGCTCATCGGATTGTCACAAGGATGGTGAATTTTTGCCACAATCGACGCCCAAAAACTGCATCATATTCGGACAGTGAATCAAACGGTAAGAGGGAGACACAGATGCGTTTCGTCGTTGCGACATTGATGGCGACCGCCAGTTTCTTCGCCCCTCTTGCAGCCTTTGCCGACAGCGCCGACGTCGAGGCCACGATCACGAGCATCGACACGGATCGCCTCAGCCTCTCGCTGGATGACGGAAAGAGCTATCAGGCGCCCGAGGAGTTCAACTTCGAAGGCCTCAAGGCCGGCGTCAAGGTGGTGGTGTTCTACACCGAAGTCGACGGCAAGCGCGTCATCAACGATCTCGAGGTCGTCCAGTAGGGTCCGACCGCGCTCTGCGTCGTCAGACCCAGTCGACCGTGCCGTTCTCGATTTTCAGGATCCGGTCCTGCGGAATGGCGCCCATCGAGGCCTCCTCCGGCGCCATGGCGCCAAGAAGCTTGAACACGCTGCGGATGACGCCGCCATGGCTGACGCAGACGGTGGGGACCGCAACGTCTTTCATCCAGGACGCGATCCGCCAGGACAGGATCTCGTAGCTCTCGGCGTCGTCGCCCGGGGGGATGAAGTCCCACTTCGAGGCCTCGCGCTCGGCCACCCGGTCCGGCACGCTCGCTTCCAGCTCCTCGAGCGTGAAACCTTCCCAGTCGCCGAACGACACTTCCTTCAGCCGCTCGTCGATCCGGTAGGCCACGGGGTCGAGGCCCATCGCGCCGCGCAGCAGTTCCATCGTCTCGCGCGTCCGCCCGAGCGGGCTTGCCACATAGTCGAAGGTGCCGGCCGCCGTCCCCAAGCGTGCGGCCAGGGCCCGGCCATTGCCGCGCGCCTGGTCGCGGCCGGTGTCGTTCAAGGGAATGTCCTTCTGGCCCTGGAGGCGGATTTCCGCGTTCCAATCCGTCTGGCCGTGGCGGATCATGTAGATCAACATCGCAATGCCTGCTGAAGAGGAGAACGGGATCGCCCGCGGGGAGGGGGCCGGTTTCCCGGCGCCCTGCATCTGCGATCGGACGGGAGGTCAGTCCTTGACGACGGCGATATCCGGCGCGTCGACCGCCTTCATGCCGACGACATGATAGCCGCTGTCGGCATGGTGCACTTCGCCCGTCACTGAGCGCGACAGGTCCGACAGCATGTACAGGCCGACATCGCCGACCTCTTCGATCGTCACGGTCCGGCGCAGCGGCGCGTTGTATTCGTTCCACTTGAGGATGTAGCGGAAGTCGCCGATGCCGGAGGCGGCCAGCGTCTTGATCGGGCCGGCCGAAATGGCGTTGACGCGGATGTTCTTCGGGCCGAGGTCGACCGCGAGGTACTTCACGCTGGCCTCGAGCGCGGCCTTGGCGACGCCCATGACGTTGTAGTTCGGCATGACCTTCTCGGCGCCGTAATAGGTCATGGTCAGCATCGAGCCGCCGTCGGTCATCAGCTTTTCCGCGCGGCGCGCGACCGAGGTGAAGGAATAGACGGAGATCTGCATGGTCTTGGCGAAGTTGTCGGCCGAGGTGTCGACGTAGCGGCCGGTCAGTTCGTCCTTGTCGGAAAAGCCGATGGCGTGGACGACGAAGTCGATCTTGCCCCAGGTCTTCTCGATATGGTCGAACACGGCGTCGATGGTCGATTCGTCCGAGACGTCGCAATGGCCGGCGAGAATGCCGCCGAGTTCGGCGGCCAGCGGCTCGACACGCTTCTTCAGCGCATCACCCTGATAGGTGAAGGCGATCTCGGCACCCTGTGCATGGATCGCCTTGGCGATTCCCCAGGCGATCGACCTGTTGTTGGCGACGCCCATGATCACGCCGCGCTTTCCACTCATCAAACCGGATGTCTGCGCCATCGTGTCTGCCCCCGAATGCCTCTGGATCGGACCGGCAGGCGCCAGTCGAAATCTTGCTTGAAAATACAGTACCGGAACGCGTCCGCACCCGCTCGCAAGCGAGAGGCGGGCCGGTTTGCGAGGCCTCGCTATGGCATAGGCTTACAAGGCGTTCAAGCTTGTGAAGGATCAGGAACTGTTAGGACCGGTAACAAACGGTCAGTGTCCACCGCGAATCGCACGCGTCCGTCAGAAAGCGCCGGGCTCCGCCGGCATTCCCGCGCCTTTCCCTGCAAGGCCAGGCGGGACGGGGCATAGCCGGGCGCCCCAGGCCGGAACGGTCCGGGCAGGGACGGCTGCGGTTAGAGAACGAGACCGTCGCGCTGGCTGCGGATCAGGTCCACCAGCTTCCGGTCGGGGCGCTTGCCGAGCGTCAGGCTGAGCTCGACGATCAGGTCGCCGCGCCGTCCGTCGGCGGTCGGCAGGCCCTGCTCGGCAATGCGCAAGGGGCTGTCCGGGCCGGACCAGGGCGGGACGACGACCGCTGCCTGTCCGGTCACCGTCGCCACCGTCGTGCTGCAGCCGAGCACGGCATCGTGCAGCGACAGGAAGAGCGTGGTGCGCAGGTCGGTGCCCTCGACGCGAAAGCGCTCATGCCGCGCGATGCGGATGCTGACGAGCGCGTCGCCGCGCGCCGTGCCCTGCCGGTAGCCCTGCTCGCGCAGGCGGATCAGGCTGCCATCTGTCGTGCCGGGCGGCAACACCACCTTCAGCATCTGGCCGTCGGGCAGCATCGCCGTCACGCGCCGCCGTCCGATGACGTCTTCGACGGTCGCGACCGCCTCGCAGACCAGATCCGGCACGCGTTCACCCGGCCTGTCACCTGGCTTGTCACCAGTCTTGTCGCCCGCTTTCTCGCCGGCCCGGTCCACGGTTTCGCCCGAGACGGGCAGGATCCGACGGAAAAGGCTGGACACGATTTCGGCGGCCGGCGCAGCTGCCCGGGCAAGGATGCTCGGGCCGGCGGGCGCGCTGGGTGTTGCGGCATCGGCCGTCGTCTCGACGGGCGGCGTCGCCTCGTCAGCGGGCTTTGCCTCGTTCGACACCGTCTCGCTTTTCGGCGCGGGGGCCGGGCGCGGGGCTGCAGCCCTCTGCGCCTTCGGCTTTGCAGCCTCGGTCTTGGCATCGTCGGTGCCGAAGATGCGCGACACCGCCTCTTCGGCGGTCTCCGGCCCCACGGGCTGTTCGGGTGCCCGCGCGCGGTCGGCGCGGCGCTTCATCTCTTCCATGCGGCGCAGATCGGCATCGCGGCGCGCCTGGTCGTAGCGATTGCGCATCTGCGGGTCCTTCAGGACCTCGTAGGCGCGGCCGACTTCGGCGAACCGGGCGGTGGCCGTGGGATCTTCGCGGTTCTGATCGGGATGAACGGCCTTGGCCACGGCACGCCACGCAGCCTTGATCTCGTCGGGGCCCGCATTGCGGCGCACGCCGAGAACGGCGTAGGGATCCTGCATCGACATCTTCATTCTTCATCCTCGTCGGGCGACAACGGGTTCGCCATTGCCGGCAGCGATGATGAAAAGCCGCCCCTTAAGGACAGGTTTATCCCGTGCGAACGCGGCGGCTTACCTGCGCGAAGGGTAAAGAAAGGGTTGACGGATCGAGGCGCGGCCGGGCTGCGCCCGACGACGCGCGATGGCGGTCTGCACGTCAGCTGCGCGGGGCGAAGCTGGTCAGTGTCCAGTCGCCGTCGCCCGTCCGGCAGGTATTCCCGTCGAACTTGGCGATGCCCTGATAGGAATGGCGCGTCGTCGTGAAGCGGCGGCAGACCGTCGCCCCGTCCGTGCGCTCCTGGATGCTGGAAATCACGCCGGCGCTGCCGGATTGTGCATTGGCCCAGGGAATCGGATTGTGGGCGACCTCGGCCACGTCGGCGGTCAGGACCGCAGTCTGCACGGCGGCGGCATCGGCCATGGCCGGGCTCGCCGGCGCCGGGATGGAGCCGGTCCGCACGCTGTCGACGCCGGCCGCGTCACCGAGGCCGATGCCGTTGCCCATGCAGCCGGAGAGCCCCGCGACGCACAGGCCAAGCGCGGCTGCGCCGGCCATGCGACGGAAACGCCCACGGCCGGATCGGGAGAAGAGCTTGGTGTCGCAGACGCGTTTTGCTATGTCTTTCACGGTCACCCTGTCGAACTCGAAAATGAATGCGGTGTCGCTCGAAACGGCATGTCCGAGGCTTACATTGGCGTCAGCATCGGCAGCCTGCATTGGAAACTGAATTATGACGGAAACCCGGTTAACAACTGGTGACTTCACCGAGGAAAATGAACCATTTACGCTGTTCGGCAGCTGGCTGGAGGAGGCGAAGAAGAGCGAGATCAACGATCCCAACGCCGTCGCGCTCGCCACCGTCGATCCGGACGGGCTGCCCAATGTGCGCATGGTGCTTCTGAAGGGCTTCGATGCCGACGGCTTCGTGTTCTACACGAATTTCGAGAGCCAGAAGGGTCGCGAGATCCTGGCGACGCGCAAGGCGGCCATGTGCTTTCACTGGAAGAGCCTGCGCCGGCAGGTGCGGCTGCGCGGCACGGTGGAGATCGTCAGCGACGCCGAAGCCGATGCCTACTTCCAGTCGCGCGCCCGCGGCAGCCGCATCGGTGCCTGGGCCTCCAAGCAGTCGCGCCCGCTCGAAAGCCGCTTCGCGCTGGAAAAGGCCGTCGCCGAGTTCACGGCGCGTCATGCGATCGGCGAGATCGCGCGCCCGCCCTACTGGTCCGGCTTCCGCATCCGCCCCGTCTCGATCGAATTCTGGAAGGACGGCGCGTTTCGCCTCCATGACCGGATCGAGTTTCGCCGCCCCGAGGCGGAGGGAGACTGGTCGAAGGTGCGGATGTATCCCTGAAGGTCGCTGCAAAGGGATCAGGCGGGCTTCGGGATCAGGCGGGCGTCAGCCCGCCTTCATCAGGCGGAAGGGAATGCCCGAGGCGAGCGCGGCCACATCGCCCGGCGCCTGGAAATGGCCGTTGATCGAGATGCGGGGAAGGGCGGCCGGATGCGCGTGTCCGCCAAGGGTTCCCGGCTGCGTGGTGACGGCGAGCAGCCCGTGCCGTTCGGCAAGACGCATGTCGCGGGCAGAGACGGCGCGCGCGTCGCCGTACGGGTAGGCAAGGGTCGTCGGGCGGGTTCCGGTGATGCCGGCGATGGCCTCGACCGAGCGTAAGATCTCCGTCTCGGCCTCGGCATCTTCAAGCCGCGCAAGTGCGCGATGGCTTACCGTGTGGGCCCCGATCGCGGCGAACGGCTGGCGCGCAAGCGTGGCCAGCCCGGCAGCGTCGAGCGTCAGCCGGTCGGTCAGCGCCAGGGGGTCGAGCCCTTCGGCGCGCGATAGCCGGTCGATCGCGGCAACGGCGACGGCCTCGTCCGTTGCATGGACGAAGCGGGCAAAACGCGCGAACGCGGCCTGCATCTGCTGCGGCGTCTGGAGATGGATGCGCTCCGGCCCGTCCCCGAAATCGAAGGTCAGCCGCGGCTTCGCCTGCAACAGCTCCGCAAGCGTCTCCCACCAGAGGCTGTGCGTACGCCGCACGAAGCCTTCGGTGGCAAAAACCGTAAACGGCACGTGGTGATGGGCAAAGACCGGCGCGGCATGGTCGAGATTGTCGCGATAGGCATCATCGAGCGTGAAGACGGCGACCGGCTGTGCATCCGCGCTCGCCAGATGCGCGGGAAGATCGGCCAGCGCGAGAAAACGGTAGCCGTCCCGCTTCAGCCGGACGATCGCCGCATCGAGCGATCGGGGGGTGATGTCGAGATGGGTATTGGCGGGAAACAGCCGGGCGGAGGCCGGGCGCACATGGTGCAGCGTGAAGATCGATCCGCGCCCGCGCGCACCCTGCATCAGCCCCAGGGCCGAAAGTCCGCGCGACACGGCCAGCCCGCCGGCAATGACGCCTCTCCTGATCAACGGCTTCACGATGTCCGACACTCCCGCCTCTGTTGGGCGGCAACTGTAGGACGCGCGGGGTAAAGGCTCCCTGAACGCGGCCTGTCGTACATGGTCCCATGCAGGGGAACCGTGCATCGTCCTACGCGTCGCCGGGTGCGCCGGTGAGTTGAGGCAATGGCTGACCAAGCTGCGATGTCGGGCAAATTAGGGAAGCATGACCGAACGCAAACGGGCCGCTTTCGCGGCCCGCCGGGTTCGTTCAATGATCGGATGATCTAGCGACGGATATAGAGGTTGTCGTCGTCGCGCTGGCGACCCCCGAGGGCAGCTCCGATACCGGCACAGATGGCGCCGATCAGCAGCGACACGGCGCCGATGAGGGCGGTGGTGGCGCTGGCCTTGCGGGCCGTCTCGGCGGCATCCGCAGCGGCCGTCTTCGCATCCTCGATGCTCTTCAGAACGCTGTCGACGCGCGTGTTGGCATCGGCTTCCGAAAGGCCCGTGCGAGCCGCGATCAGCTGCGACAGATAGGTGCGGTCGCCTTCCGGGATCGTGCCGGTCGTCGCCCCGTTCATCAGGATGCGCGAAACCTCGGACGTGGCGTCCGGAGCATTCGGGCCCGTCTGCGCGGTGCGCGGATCCGCCGGACGCAGCAGCGTATCGACGAAATAGGACGTCGCATTGCCGGCGGTGTCGGAGGTGGCCGCTGCGCCCACCGTTGCGGCGGTAGCCGTGCCGGTCAGCGAGGCTGCCGCCTGTACGCCGGTGCCGATGGTGGAGGAGATGACCGAGCCGAGCAGGCCGGCGGCGACGAGGGTCGCGATGGCCCAGGCGAGAATGCCATGGGCGGTGTCGCGGAAGAACGCCTCGTCATTGTGGATGCCGCTCCATTTGGTGCGCAGGCGTCCGGTCATGTAGCCGCCGAAGGCCGATGACAGCCATTGCACGATGACGATCCAGACGGCCGCGGACACGGCGAAGGTGGTGACCGACGGACCGTCATTGCCGAACGGCGACGCGACGCTGAGGCCGAGACCGGAGCCGAGGAGGGTAAGAAGCAGGGTCAGGGCCGAGGCGGCCACGGCACCTGCGAAAATCGCGCCCCAGCTGACGGCGGACTTCGCCGATTCGGCCGAGGACACGGAGGCTGCCGCCGCGGGAATGGCGGCGGTGAGAGGCTTTGCCATCTCTGCCTCCTAGCGCACGAACAGCATGATGAGGATGATGATCGGGATCGGAATCCCCAGAAGCCAGAGCAGAATTCCGCGTCCCATGATGTCTCTCCTTGCTGTCCGGACGTACTGTCCGGTTATGACCTGCATCAACCACAAGGATATGGAAAAGTTCCGTTCGACTGCGCACGACATCGAGCGAACCTTGCCGATTCGCTGGATGCCGAACGTTTTTTGCGTGAGACGACGACGCGCCGGTCAGGCCTGCGTGCCGCCGACCGTCATGTCGTTCATGCGCAGGTGCGGCTGGCCGACACCGACCGGCACCCACTGGCCGCCCTTGCCGCAATTGCCCATGCCGGTATCGAGCGCCATGTCGTTGCCGATCATCGTGATGCGCTTCATGGCGTCCGGCCCGTTGCCGATCAGCATGGCGCCCTTCACCGGAGCGCCGACCTTCCCGTTCTCGATCAGATAGGCTTCGGTGCATCCGAAGACGAACTTGCCGGAGGTGATGTCCACCTGGCCGCCGCCGAAGGACACGGCATAGATGCCGCGCTTCACCGATGCGATGATCTCTTCCGGCGTCTTGTCGCCGGCCAGCATGTAGGTGTTGGTCATGCGCGGCATCGGCACATGGGCGTAGGATTCGCGCCGTCCGTTGCCGGTGGCCTGCATGCCCATCAGGCGCGCATTCTGCCGATCCTGCATGTAACCGACCAGTTTTCCGTCGTCGATCAGCACATTGGAGGCGGACGGCGTGCCTTCGTCGTCCACGGTCAGCGATCCGCGGCGGGACTCGATCGTCCCGTCGTCCACCACAGTCACGCCCTTGGCCGCCACCTGTTCGCCGATCAGGCCGGCAAAGGCGGATGTCTTCTTGCGGTTGAAGTCGCCTTCGAGCCCATGGCCGACCGCCTCGTGCAGCATGACGCCCGGCCAGCCCGACGACAGCACCACGTCCATGGTGCCGGCCGGCGTGTCGATCGCCTCGAGATTGACCAGCGCCTGCCGCAGGGCCTCGTCGGCGCCGTGCCGCCAGGTCTCGCCGGTGATCAGATCGCCGAAGCCGCGCCGTCCGCCAAATCCGTAGGAGCCGGCTTCCTGCCGGTCGCCGTCGCCGACGACGACGGAGACGTTGACCCGCGTCATCGGCCGGATGTCCTGCACATGCGCCCCGTCGGCGCGCAGGATATCGACGACCTGCCAGCTCGCGGCGATCGAGGCGGTGACCTGGCGGACCTTCGGGTCCTTGGCCCTGACATAGGCGTCGATGTTGGAGAGAAGCGCGACCTTCGCCTCGAAGCTCGGCTCGCCGATCGGGTTCTCGTCGCCATAGAGCCGGCGATTGGTCTTTTGCGGGGCTGCGGCATAGGAGCCGGCATAGCCGCGCGTCACGGCGGACACGGCATCCGATGCGCGCTTCAGCGCGGCCAGCGAGAGATCGCCGGAATGCGCGTAGCCGACGGCTTCGCCCGCCACCGCGCGCAGGCCGAAACCCTGGTCCGTGTTGAAGCTGCCACCCTTCAGGCGGCCATTGTCGAAGGAGAGCGATTCGGACTGGATGTGTTCCAGAAACAGCTCGCCGTCATCGGCGCCCTTCAGGGTCTCGGCAAGAATGCGTCGCACCGTCGCCTCGTCGCCATCGAACAGGGTGATGAGATCGGTGTTCATGGAGCATCTCCGTCAGACTGGGTGAAGCCGCTATGTAGGCACGCGCCGGGGGAGGGGCAAGGCGGGTCGCATGCTCGTTCCGGCACGGCAGGGCGCGTCGTCTTGCGGCATTGCCGGTTTACGGCAGGGCGTCGTAGCCTTCGCCGAATCCCTTGAGGTCGACGGGAATGCCGATGCCTTCCTCGGGCGACTGGAAGACGATGAAGGTCGCCGTCGCGCCGGAGCGGAAGGTCTTGAGCAGTTCTTCCTCCAGCACCACCTCGGCATAGCAGCCATCGGAGAAGCAGCGGACGAAATAGGCCCGGCCGATATCCTTGCCGTCGACGTTGAGGCCGAGCCCGTTCGGCAGGAGCACGCCGAGCGGCGCGAGAACCCGCAGGATCTTTGCCTTGCGGTCGGCGGTTTTCAGCACCACCACCGACAGGCCGACCTCCGGCCGGTCCTCGGCGATCACGTTCTGCATCAATGCGCACTGCTCGGCCGATGCGCCGGCCGGCTGGTCGCAGACGATCGACCAGGCGCCGTGGTTCGACTTGACGGTGCCGGGGGCCGCGGGCGTCTGCTGCGCCATGGCACCCGTGGGCAGGAGGCCCAGAGGCAGCGCCAGAGCGAGGGCAACTCCGATGATCGACGGGCGAAAAAGCGGGGACAGGCCCATGAAAACCTCAAACTACCGAATCAGTCCGGCTATTCTTGAAGGGCCGGCCCGGAAATGAAAACCCCCGGAAGGGCCTGTGAACCCCTGTCGGGGCGGAGCGCGTCTCGTGTCGCCCGGCTTTCGCGGTGTCCCGTGGAAGGCAGGCGACGTTCTATCAAAGGGCGGTGTGGCGGAAATGCGACCCGCATGTTCCAGCCCTTGGCACCGTGGCATCCCGTCTGCGGCTCCATCTATCCCGCGCGCACGGGCTCTGTCCACACTCACCGCGAAATGCCGCCCCCGCGCTGTGCGGGATACCGCTCGAGCGTTTCGGGACATGCCGCCCCCGCGTTGCGCGAAATGCCGCCCCGTGCTGCGCGGGATACTGCTCGAGCATTTCGGGGCACGCCACACCCGCGCTGCGCAAAATGCCGCCCCGCGCTGCGCGGGATACCGCTCGAGCATTTCGGGACACGCCACACCCGCGCTGCGCAAAATGCCGCCCCGCGCTGCGCAAAATGCCGCATGGAGAAGCTGTGTCCCCCGGTGGCGGCGGCGGTCCTTCTGTGGCATTCTGCGCACGAGGAGCGGACCGTTGCCTGCGGTGCGCGGAGAGATGTTGCGGCACTGGTCAAACTGTGGTTTGAAGCGCTGTAAAGGGCGGAGATTGTCCGATCCGGCGAGAGCGGGATGGAGAGGGGAATTACGAATGGTGAGAAACAAGGCTTTTGCGGGTCTCGCGGCATGTGTGACGGCGGCAAGCTGTCTGCTTTCCGCGGGCACGGCGCTCGCGGACAAGCCGGTCGAGTGGCAGACCAATTTCCAGGCGGCCGCGACCGGCATCATGGAAGAGGTTACCTGGTTCGAGCATTACACGCTGTGGTTCATCATCCCGATCACGCTGTTCGTGCTGGCCCTGCTGGTCGTGGTCGTGCTGAAGTTCCGCGAGAAGGTGAACCCGGTTCCCTCGCGCACCAGCCACAACACCGCGATCGAGATCGCCTGGACCGTCGGCCCCGTCGTGGTGCTTCTGTTCCTGGCCATTCCGTCGTTCCAGCTCCTGACCGCGCAGCTGACACCGCCGGCCAATCCGGACCTGACCCTCAAGGCCACGGGCAACCAGTGGTACTGGTCCTATGAATATGAAGTCGGGGAAACGCCGCTCTCCTTCGACAGCCTTCTGATGAAGGAAGAAGACCGCGCCGCCCTCGGCAAGGAAGACAAGAGCGCCTATCCGCGCCTCCTGGCCGTCGACAACGAGGTCGTCGTGCCCGTCGGCAAGACGGTGCGCGTGCTCGTGACCGCCGCCGACGTGATCCACGCCTTCGCCATGCCGTCCTTCGGCGTCAAGATCGATGCCGTGCCCGGTCGTCTCAACGAGACCTGGTTCAAGGCCGATCGCGAGGGTCTCTATTATGGCCAGTGTTCCGAGCTTTGCGGCAAGGACCACGCCTTCATGCCGATCGCCATCCGCGTCGTCAGCCAGCAGCAATACGACACCTGGCTGACCGCCGCTGCCGCCAATATCGGCGACGCCAACAAGGCCCTGATGGCCTCCGTCGATGCGGTGAAGACGACTGACGTCGCCGCCGCCGCCGCACAGTAATTCGGGGAGCTGGAAACAATGGCCGGAACAACCGCGCACACCGATCACCTTCACGATCATTCGCTCGATCACGCGCATGATGACCACGTCCACAAGCCGCTGACCTTCTTCCAGCGCTGGTTCCTGTCGACCAACCACAAGGACATCGGCACGCTGTACCTGATCTTCGCGATCTTCGCGGGCATCATCGGCGGCACGCTGTCGGTCTTCATGCGCGCCGAGCTGCAGGAGCCGGGCATCCAGATCTTCCACGGTCTGGCGTCCATGGTCTACGGCTTCGAGGGCGACGCTGCCATCGACGGCGGCAAGCACATGTACAACGTGTTCACGACCGCGCACGCGCTGATCATGATCTTCTTCATGGTCATGCCCGCGATGATCGGCGGCTTTGCCAACTGGATGGTGCCGATCATGATCGGCGCACCGGACATGGCGTTCCCGCGCATGAACAACATCTCCTTCTGGCTGATCATCCCGGCCTTCCTGCTCGTCCTTCTCTCCATGTTCGTGGAAGGTCCGGCCGGCGGCTACGGTGCGGGCGGGGGCTGGACGATCTACCCGCCGTTCTCGACAGCGGGGCAACCCGGGCCCGCCATGGATCTCGTGATTCTCGGCCTGCACATTGCCGGCGCGTCCTCGATCCTCGGTGCGATCAACTTCATCACCACCATCCTCAACATGCGCGCTCCGGGCATGACGCTGCACAAGATGCCGCTCTTTGCCTGGTCGGTGCTGATCACCGCCTTCCTGCTGCTCCTGTCCCTGCCGGTCCTGGCCGGCGGCATCACCATGCTGCTGACGGACCGCAACTTCGGCACGTCGTTCTTCGCGCCCGAAGGCGGCGGCGATCCGATCCTGTTCCAGCACCTGTTCTGGTTTTTCGGTCACCCCGAGGTCTACATCCTCATCCTGCCCGGCTTCGGCATCATCAGCCACATCGTCTCCACCTTCTCGCGCAAGCCGATCTTCGGCTATCTCGGCATGGCCTACGCGATGGTGGCGATCGGCGCCGTCGGCTTCATCGTCTGGGCGCACCACATGTACACGGTCGGCATGTCGCTCGACACGCAGCGCTACTTCGTGTTCGCCACCATGGTCATCGCCATCCCGACGGGCGTGAAGATCTTCTCCTGGATCGCGACGATGTGGGGCGGCTCCATCCGCTTCGCGACGCCGATGGTCTGGGCGATTGGCTTCATCTTCCTGTTCACGGTCGGCGGCGTCACGGGCGTCCAGCTGGCCAATGCCGGTCTCGACCGCGCCCTGCACGACACCTATTACGTGGTCGCGCACTTCCACTACGTTCTGTCGCTCGGCGCCGTCTTCGCCATCTTCGCAGGCTGGTACTACTGGTTCCCGAAGATGAGCGGCTACATGTACAACGAGTTCATCGGCAAGCTGCACTTCTGGGTCATGTTCATCGGCGTGAACCTCGTGTTCTTCCCGCAGCATTTCCTCGGCCTTGCCGGCATGCCGCGCCGCTACATCGACTATCCCGATGCGTTCGCGGGCTGGAACTTCGTTTCCTCGATCGGCTCCTACATTTCGGCCGTCGGCGTGCTGATCTTCCTCTACGGCGTGTTCGAGGCCTTCTCTAAGAAGCGGGTCGCCGGCGACAATCCGTGGGGCGAAGGCGCCAACACGCTGGAATGGCAGCTGTCTTCGCCGCCGCCGTTCCACCAGTGGGAGCAGCTGCCCCGCATCCGGTAAGGGCCAAGGAAGAGGGGGCGCTCACGTGGCGCGCCCCTCATCCGCCGCCCGGCACCTTGTCCCCGCGGTGCGGGGCGAAGGGACACGCGGCGACCGCCCGGATCCCCGCATCGTGGCCGCAGGCTTGAGGCCTGTTTCCTCGCCCTGCTAGGGGGAGGGGCCAAGGTGAAGGGGCCAGGGTGAAGGGCCAAAGTGAAGGCCCGGGTCAGGGCAGACACAGGGCACGGCCTGTCATGGGAATGGCCCGGTGAGGCAGCCTTCGGGCGCACGTGTCGCCGGAGCAGGGGCCGGAAGCCCCACCCGAAAACGCTTGAAGGAAGACAGCTGGAATGACCGTCATCGATACCACCGGAAACCTCAATGACGGCGAATTCCGCCTGTCGGAGGCCTCGGCGCGCGATTACTGGGCGCTCCTCAAGCCGCGCGTCATGTCGCTGGTCGTCTTCACGGCTTTCGCCGGCATGGTGCTTGCGCCGGGTACCATCAATCCCTTCATCGGCTTCGTCGCCATCCTCTGCATCGCAGTCGGTGCCGGTGCCTCCGGCGCCCTCAACATGTGGTACGATGCCGATATCGATGCCGTGATGAAGCGCACGGCGACGCGGCCCATTCCCGCAGGCCGCATCACCGGCCAGGAAGCGCTCGGCTTCGGCCTGACGCTCTCGGCCTTCTCGGTCTGCATCCTCGGTCTCGTCGTCGGCTGGTTCGCCGCCGGCTTCCTCGCTTTCACCATCTTCTTCTATGCCGTCGTCTACACGATGTGGCTGAAGCGGGCGACGCCGCAGAACATCGTCATCGGCGGTGCGGCCGGCGCTTTCCCGCCGATGATCGGTTGGGCCTGCGTAACCGGCGGCGTTTCGATCGAAAGCCTTGTTCTCTTCCTCATCATCTTCCTGTGGACCCCGGCGCATTTCTGGGCGCTGGCGCTGTTCAAGATGGGCGAATACGGCGCGGTCGGCGTGCCCATGCTGCCCAATGTCCGCGGCATTCCCGCCACCAAGGTCCAGATCCTCGTCTATGCCGTCCTGACCGCGGTTGCCGGCATCTGTCCGACCCTGCTCGGCTTTGCGAGCCTCGGCTACGGCGCCGTGGCGCTGGCCCTCGGCCTCGGCTTCGTCTGGTATGCCGTCAAGGTTCAGTCCATGCCCGAGACGGACGAAAAGATGGTTCCGGCCAAGAAGCTCTTTGCCTTCTCGCTCGTCTATCTCTTTGCAATCTTCTCGGCGCTGCTCGCCGACCGCGCGGTCCTCGCGCTGCTGCAGGCCTTCGGAAAGGGCTTCTGATGGATCTCGTCACGCTTACGCCGGCCCAGAAGCGGGCCCGCCGCGGCCGCAACATCGCGCTCGGCTTCGTGCTCTTCGGCCTGGTGGCGCTGTTCTACGTCGTCACGCTCGTCAAGTTCTCGAACGGCCTCGCGCAGTAGGAGAGGCGTGCCCATGACACCGCAACCGGCAGCACCAGCAGGCAGAACGGGCCCGGCCGCCGCACCGGCGCGCACCACGGCGGCCCAGCCCGAGCGCCGCAACGGCGTGATCGTCGGCGCCTGCGTCGCCTTCGTCGTCGGCATGGTCGGCATGGCCTACGCCGCCGTTCCGCTTTACGACATGTTCTGCAAGGTCACCGGCTACAACGGCACGACGAAACGCGTCGAGCAGGCCTCCGACACGATTCTCGACAAGACCATCCGCGTCACCTTTGATGCCAACGTGTCCGGCGATCTGCCCTGGCGGTTCACGCCGGTCGTGCGCGAGATCTCGCCGAAGATCGGCGAAACCGTGCAGGTCGAGTTCAAGGCCCGCAACATGGCCGACGTCCCGACCACCGGTCAGGCCGTGTTCAACGTCACGCCCATGCAGGGCGGCGCCTATTTCAACAAGGTCCAGTGCTTCTGCTTCACCGAGACGACGCTGCAGCCGGGCGAGGAACTGGAGATGCCGGTCGTCTTCTACGTCGATCCGGAGATCGTCAAGGCGGCGGAAACCAAGGACATCGGCACGCTCACCTTGTCCTACACCTTCTATGCGCGCCAGCCGTCAAAGCCGGTCGCTGCACTGAAGACGGACCAACCGGCGGCGACGACCGGAAAACTGTAAGGCCCGCAGACACCTGCGGGAAATGAGATCAGCAGACGGACAGTGCTTGAAAAAACAGGGCTGTTCGGAAAGAGTGGCACCGGTACGCCGGACCGCTTCAGGCGAGGGGACGACGGGGAGAATCACATGGCCGACACGCATCAGAAGAACCACGACTATCACATCATCGATCCCAGCCCCTGGCCGCTGCTTGCCTCCATCGGCGCGTTTGTCATGGCCTTCGGCGGCGTCGCCTATATGCGCTATCTCTCGGGCGGGTCGTTCAAGATGTTCGGCCTCGAATGGGCCAATCCCTGGATCCTGTTCATCGGTCTCGCCATCGTTCTCTACACCATGTACGCCTGGTGGGCCGATACGGTGAAGGAGGCCCATGAAGGTCACCACACCCGCGTCGTCTCGCTGCACCTGCGCTATGGCATGATCATGTTCATCGCGTCGGAGGTGATGTTCTTCGTCGCCTGGTTCTGGGCCTATTTCGATGCAAGCCTGTTTCCGGGCGAGGCGATCCAGGCGACCCGGACAGCCTTTACCGGTGGCCAGTGGCCGCCGAAGGGCATCGAGGTTCTCGATCCCTGGCACCTGCCGCTCTACAACACCGTCATCCTGCTCCTGTCGGGCACGACGGTCACCTGGGCGCACCATGCCCTGCTGCACGGCGACCGCAAGGGCCTCGTCAGCGGCCTGACGCTGACCGTCCTGCTCGGCGTGCTGTTCTCCTTCGTCCAGGGCTATGAATACGCCCACGCGCCCTTCGCCTTCAAGGACTCGATCTACGGCGCCACCTTCTTCATGGCGACCGGCTTCCACGGCTTCCACGTCCTCGTCGGCACCATCTTCCTCGCGGTCTGCCTCATCCGGGCGCTGAAGGGCGATTTCACGCCGCAGCAGCATTTCGGCTTCGAAGCCGCCGCTTGGTACTGGCACTTCGTCGACGTCGTCTGGCTCTTCCTCTTCTTCTCCATCTACATCTGGGGTGGATGGGGCGCACCGCTCGCCGGCTGATCGGCCCTGAACGTGACGACGGACGCCGCGGCGTCCGTCGTGCTTTGCCTTCCGGTCATCGGTCGCACGCCATGACAAGCCGCACGGCCATCGCGCCGTGACCGGCCGCACGGCCATCGCGCCGTCGCCACATGCCCGGCCATCGCGCCCGAAGCGATCGCAAGACCCGATCTTGCCTGTGCCCCCAATCCTGCGGATGTTCCAGATTCTCACGGCGATCTTGGCCTCGCCAGGCGCCTCGGCAGACGCTTGCCAACGGCATCCTGCACGCGCCCACACCGGCAAAACTGTCTCTTCGGTATTTCTATTTTATTAAGTGCTAAAATGCTAAGGTCCGACGGGGTTCATTTTCCATCGTAGGAACGAAGACCATGAAGAGACCAAGCATCGGCCTATCTCTGACCGGGACTATTGCCGGTCTGTTTGCCATCACCGCCACGCTCGCCTTCCTGTCGATCGGATCGATGCGCACCATCGATCGGAACAGCGGCATGATCGTCGAGCACCTCATGCCATCGCTTGCCAACTCCCAGCAGGTCAATGTCGCGCTGGGCGACCTGCGTCTGGCACTGCGCGACCATATCCTCGCCGACACGCCGCAGGAATTCTCCTCGGCGGAAGACCTTGTCGCGAAATCCCGTGCCGACATTTCAAGCGCGATGGACGCCTATGCCAAGGTCATCAGCGAGCCGGCCGAACGGGCTGAACTCGACGATTTCCGTCAGACGATGCAGAAATATTTCGACGCGGCAGACGAGCTGCTGGCGCATTCCCGCGCTGGCCGGAACACGGAGGCGCAGGCGGTGCTGCAGAGCCCCGCGATGAAGGTCCTGGCGAACCGGCTGAACACCATTATCGACGGCATCGTCGCGGAAAGCCGCAGCACGGCGGTGCGCCAGGGCGATGCAAACCAGCAGGTGATCCAGACCGCGATCCAGCTTGCCATCGTCCTCTCAGGCGCTGCTGTCCTGATCGGCATTCTCTCCATCTACCTCGCGCTCAGCCAGGTCGCCCGCCCCATCCGCCGGATCACCGGTGCCATGGCCAATCTGGCGAAGGGCGACACCGTCTCGGTCATTCCCTTCGCCGACCGCACCGACGAGGTCGGTTCCATGGCCGGCGCCGTCGAAGTCTTCCGCCAGGCGGCCATCGCCAACAAGCGGATGGAGGCGGAAGCCGAGGCTGCCCGGGTGCAGAGCGAGGCGGACCGCATCGCCGACCAGAAGCAGGCCGAGGCCGACGCCACCGTGCGGCTGCAGGTTGCAACCTCCGGTCTGGCCGCCGGTCTGCAGCGGCTCGCCTCCGGCGATCTCGCCTTCCAGCTGACCGAGGCCTTTGCGCCTGAGTTCGAGGCCCTGCGTCACGATTTCAACACGTCCGTCAGCCAGCTCGGCTCCACGCTCAGCGCCATTGCCGAGAGCATCTCCACCATGGACAGCGGCACGCGCGAAATCTCGGCCGGCGCCGACGATCTCTCCAAGCGCACCGAACAGCAGGCCGCCTCGCTCGAGGAGACCGCCGCTGCGCTCGACGAGATCACCGCCAATGTCAACGCCTCGACCAAGCGCACCTCGGAAGCCCGCTCGGTCGCAACGCAGGCCAATGACGGCGCCGTCAGCTCGGCCAAGGTCGTGTCCCACGCCGAGGAGGCGATGGAGCGGATCGAGGGAAGCTCGCAGCAGATCTCCAACATCATCGGCGTCATCGACGAAATCGCCTTCCAGACCAATCTTCTGGCGCTCAACGCCGGCGTCGAGGCGGCGCGTGCGGGCGATGCCGGAAAAGGCTTTGCGGTCGTTGCCCAGGAGGTTCGCGAACTCGCCCAGCGGTCCGCACAGGCCGCCAAGGAGATCAAGGGCCTGATCCAGAGCTCGTCGAACGAGGTCCAGAACGGCGTCCGGCTGGTGCGCGACGCCAGCACAGCCCTGAACACGATCGGCAACTTCATCACCGAGATCAACACCCATGTGGAGGCCATCGCGACCTCCGCCCGGGAGCAGTCGCTCGGGCTCGCCGAGGTCAACCAGGCCGTCAACGCGCTCGACCAGACCACCCAGCAGAATGCCGCCATGGTCGAGCAGTCGACGGCCGCATCCGCGTCGCTGGCGGTCGAAGCCGGCAAGCTGCGCGATCTCGTGTCGCAGTTCAAGCTCGGCGGCGCGACCGGCCAGACCGCAGCCCTCCGGCAGACCGCCGGCGCCTTGCGGGCCTCCGGACCCGGCATGGCGGCCCCGGCCCAAGCCCAAGCCCCGGTCCCGACCTCGACCTCGGCCCAGACCACGCTGCGCCGCAGGCCTGCGGTTCAGGGCAATGCGGCTCTGGATCGCGCGTCCTGGGAGGAGTTCTGAGCGGATCCACCCGCGCCGGGAGGCCAGCGCCTCCCTGCCTCCCTCCCGCCTGCCACCCTTTAGATCCCCGCAGTCTGCGGGGGGAAGATATGCGTCCGCCTCTCGGGCCGGCATCTGGAACCCCAAGTCCCGGATCGGACCCGATCGGACCCGGTCGGATCGAAAGGGACGAGGGGCCCGGGCGGAGCCGCACGGGACGGCAGGGTCGTCAGGGTCGGCAGCGGCAAAGCGTCCCACCCGGTGCGCGCCGGCTTTTCCTTCTCTTTCGGGGATATCCCCGGCCGTCCGGCCGTTGTAAACCGGCTTATACTGGAGACGCCGAGAGGGGCGAGACATGACCGCAGAACCGGACCGTCACGACACCGCGCATTACCCGCCGGTCGATCCCATCAAGGCGGGCCTGCGCGGACGCTGCCCGCGCTGCGGCGAGGGCAAGCTGTTTGCCGGGTATCTCGCGCTGCGCCCGCGGTGCGCCGCCTGCGGGCTCGATTATGATTTTGCCGACGCGGGCGATGGTCCCGTCGTCTTCGTCATTCTGATCATCGGCTTCATCACGGTGGGAGCCGCCCTCTGGGCCGAGGTCAATTACAGCCCGCCGCTGTGGTTGCACTTCCTGCTCTGGATCCCGCTTGCCATCGTCCTGTCGCTCGCGTTGACGCGCATGCTGAAGGGCGTGCTGATCGATCTGCAATAT
This sequence comes from Rhizobium sp. Leaf384, assembly GCF_001424065.1. Lineage (GTDB taxonomy): Bacteria > Pseudomonadota > Alphaproteobacteria > Rhizobiales > Rhizobiaceae > Ferranicluibacter. The sequence goes on along the minus strand of NZ_LMQE01000001.1, from coordinate 839,599 downwards.
CGCAACAATGCCCGGCCCGGCGAGATCGATCGTGGCTGAGCCGATGGCATCGTCCGGCCCGGCGCGCCGTTTGCGCGGGCCTGTGGCCCGCCTGCTGTCGGGCATCCTGCTCGTCGGCCTGTTTGCGGCGCTGGTCGGGCTCGGCACGTGGCAGATGCAGCGCCTCCACTGGAAGGAGGGCCTGCTGGCCGCGATCGACGAGCGGCGCCATGCCCCGCCCGCCGACATCGATGCCATCGCCGCTTTGGCTGTATCCGGCACGGAGATCGACTATCGCTCGGTCCGCCTCTCCGGCACGTTCCGGAACAGCGGCGAGCGGCATTTCTTTGCGACCTATGACGGACAGACGGGCTTCTACGTCTATACCCCGCTGATGCTTGCCGACGGCCGCGCCGTCCTCGTCAATCGCGGCTTCGTGCCCTATGAGCGCAAGGAACCCGCCACCCGGCCGGGAAGCCAGCGCGATGGGCCGGTGACGATCACGGGCCTTGCCCGCGCTCGGCTGGATGCCAAGCCCTCCTGGGTCGTGCCGGAAAACGACATCGCCAAGAACATCTTCTACTGGAAGGACTGGACGGCGATGACGGCAGCCTCTGGCCTTTCGGCGGCGCGCACGCTGCCCTTCTTCGTCGATGCCGATGCGACGCCCAATCCGGGCGGCCTGCCGGTCGGCGGCGTTACCCAGTTCGACCTGCCGAACAACCACCTCCAATATGCCCTGACCTGGTACGGTCTGGCGGCAGCCCTCCTTGCCGTCAGCGGCGTGTTCGTCTTTCGCCGGCGGGCCGAGGCGCGCCCGGGCCACGGATTTGAGGCCAGGTAGCCGGGGGCCCATGTGTCCAGGGACGCGCGGAACGGCGAAGGGCAGAAGGCGGGCGCCGACGCGGCCCGCGACGGCCGCGCGGGGAAGCGCCGGGCGTCCGCTGATCGGCGGCAGTCCTGCCGGTTTGCCGTGCGGTGGCCGCTGTTCTTTCTTGTGCCCCGTGTCAGCGCCGCTATATAGGGGACATCGTCGTTCCCTGCGCCCGTCCGTTCGGTGCAGGCGGTCGGGCGATGCTCGCACTCCCGTTCACAGTCTTGGCGTCTTCATCCATGGAATTTCGTGCCCCTGACAAGCCCGCTTCGCAGGCGCCCGGTTCGTCGAAATCCGCGCTGACGATCCGCCTCTGCGGTCCGCGCGGTTTCTGCGCGGGCGTGGATCGCGCGATCCAGATCGTTGTGCTCGCACTCAAGGAATTCGGCGCGCCGGTCTATGTCCGCCACGAGATCGTGCACAACCGCTATGTCGTGGAAGGGCTCGAGGCCAAGGGCGCGATCTTCGTGGAGGAACTCGACGAGATTCCGCCGGAGCACCGCAAGCAACCGGTCGTCTTCTCGGCCCACGGCGTGCCGAAATCCGTGCCGGCCGATGCCGACCAGCGCAATCTCTTCTATCTCGACGCGACCTGCCCGCTGGTCTCCAAGGTGCACAAGCAGGCCATGCGCCACAACCGCATGGGCCGCCACGTCGTGCTGATCGGCCATGCCGGCCATCCCGAGGTCATCGGCACCATGGGGCAGTTGCCGGAGGGCAGCGTCTCGCTCGTCGAAACCGTCGACGACGTGGAGACCTATACCCCGCCGGATCCCGACAATCTCGGCTTCGTCACCCAGACGACGCTGTCGGTCGATGACACCGCCGGCGTCATCAAGCGCCTGCACGAGCGCTTTCCCAACCTCACCGCGCCTGCGGCCGACAGCATCTGCTATGCCACCACCAACCGGCAGGAGGCCGTGAAGCAGGCCGCGCCCGGCTGCGACCTGTTCCTGATCGTTGGCGCGCCCAATTCGTCCAATTCCAAGCGCCTCGTCGAGGTCGCGCTCCGCTCCGGGGCCCGCCAGTCGGTGCTCGTGCAGCGCGCGGCCGAAATCGACTGGGACCATCTCGGCGAGATCCGCACTGTGGGCCTGTCGGCCGGGGCCTCCGCGCCGGAGGTCATCGTCAACGAGATCATCGAGGCGTTTCGCCTGCGCTACGATGCCGTGGTCGAACTGGCCGATACGGTGGAGGAAACCGAAAACTTCCTCGTCAACCGCGAGCTGCGCCATGTGCCGCTTACCCCGTCCGACATGGCATTCGTCAACGGCGACTGAGCCTCGCCGGAAGCTGAGCCACGGCCGGACCGCAGGCTCCGGCCATACCCCGATCTTCCAGAAAGCGAGGCGCTCCCGATGGCCGTCTACACCGATATCTCAGAGGACGACCTCCGGCAGTTCCTCGGTCCCTACGAGGTCGGCGAGCTCACCTCCTACAAGGGCATCGCCGAGGGCGTGGAAAACAGCAATTTCCTGCTCCACACCACCACGGGCGCCTACATCCTCACGCTCTACGAAAAGCGGGTGGATGCCGGCGATCTCCCGTTTTTCCTCGGCTTGATGCAGCACCTGGCCGATCGCGGGCTCACTTGCCCGCTGCCGCTTGCGCGTGCCGACGGGGCGCTGCTCGGCACGCTGTCGGGCCGCCCCGCCGCCATGATCACCTTTCTGGAGGGCATGTGGCTGCGCAAGCCCGAGGCCGCCCATTGCCGCGAGGTCGGCCGGGCGCTGGCCGAGATGCATGTCGACGGCGAGGGGTTCGCCCTGTCGCGCAAGAATGCGCTCTCCGTCTCCGGCTGGCGCCCGCTCTGGGACAAGGCAAAGGGCCGCGCCGACGAGGTGCAGCCCGGCGTGGCCGCCGAGATCGCGGCCGAACTCGACCATCTCGAAGCGGAATGGCCGCGCGATCTGCCCTCCGGCGTCATCCATGCCGATCTCTTCCCCGACAACGTCTTCTTCCTCGGCGAACATCTCTCGGGCCTCATCGATTTCTATTTCGCCTGCAACGACCTCCTCGCCTATGACGTCTCGATCTGCCTCAATGCCTGGTGCTTCGAGAAGGACGGGGCGTTCAACATGACCAAGGGCATGGCGCTCCTGGCCGGCTACCAGTCGGTCCGCGCGCTGACGGCCGGCGAGATCGCGGCCCTGCCGCTGCTGGCCCGCGGTTCGGCCCTGCGCTTCTTCCTCACGCGGCTCTACGACTGGCTGACGACGCCGGCCGGTGCGCTCGTGGTCAAGAAAGACCCGCTCGAATATCTCCGCAAGCTGCAGTTTCACCGCTCGGTGCACTCGGCGCTCGAATATGGCCTGACGATCTCGGAACCCGACGCATGAAACATATCGACATCTTCACCGACGGCGCCTGCTCGGGCAATCCGGGTCCGGGCGGCTGGGGCGCCGTGCTGCGCTATGGCGAGACCGAAAAGGACCTGTGCGGCGGCGAGGCGGAAACCACCAACAACCGCATGGAGCTTCTGGCCGCCATCACCGCGCTCACCTCGCTGAAGGAGCCCTGCGAGGTGGACCTGCACACGGACAGCAAATACGTCATGGACGGGATCTCCAAGTGGATCCACGGCTGGAAGAAGAACGGCTGGAAGACGGCCGACCGCAAGCCGGTGAAGAACGGCGAACTGTGGCAGGCGCTCGACGCCGCCAACCGCACCCACAAGGTCACCTGGCACTGGGTCAAGGGCCATGCCGGACACCCTGAGAACGAGCGCGCGGACGAACTGGCCCGCAAGGGCATGGAACCGTTCAAGACGAAGCGTGGCGTAAAGCTGGGGTGAGATCGCCCCGGGAGCAGGCCGCTCCCGATCCGCTGCCGCGACCGTGTGCGGGAGAACACGGCCTGCGCGAGAACACGGCCTGGGGCTCTTTCATCAGGCGATGATGGGGAGGCGAGCGCCGTGCTCCGTATCCCCTGTTCCCTGCCCCGTGTTTTCTGTCCCTTGGCCCCGCACGCGGGGAGAGGGTGGCGGCAGCCGGTTGAGGGGCTGCCGCACAGGCCATCGTCAGATCTGCTCGAGCATCGTGGCAGCCGAGGAGACCGTTGCCTGACCCGGGCTTTCCTCGATGTTCAGGGTCTTCACCACGCCGTCGTCGACCAGCATGGAATAGCGCTTGGAGCGCAGGCCGAGCGTGCCGGCCGACAGGTCGATGTCGAGGCCGAGCGCCTTGGTGAAGCTCGCATCCCAATCGGACAGAAAGTGGATCTTGTCCATGCCGCCCGACGCGGTGGCCCAGGCGCCCATGACATGGATGTCGTTGACGGCGACGACGGCAATGTCGTCGATCCCGCGGGAGAGAATCGCATCGCGGTTCTCGAGATAGCCGGGCAGATGGTTGAGCGAGCAGGTGGGGGTGAAGGCGCCGGGGACGCCGAAGATCACAACGCGCTTGCCGGAAAACAGGGCGTCGGTGGTTACCTCCACCGGGCCGTCGACCGTCTTTTCCTTGAAGGTCGCGGATGGAATCTTGTCGCCGATCGAAATGGTCAAAGGGAGGTCCTCGCTCAGGGAGTGGCTTTGGGGGGATGGGGCTCGCGTGACGGCGCGGAGCGCGGTCGGGCTCCGTGGAAAAACCGTGCGCCGAGACGGCGCAAAGCGAGGATATAGATGGTCAGGGCTTGAAGACAAGCGGCGTTTCCATGGCCGCCATCCCGCCCGGCCGCTTCACGCTGATCGTCGCCCGGATGCTGCCGTCGGCCGGAAGGCCCGACGCCTTGAGCGGCCGTTTGGTGGGGATCCGGACCTGCGTCCGCCCTGTCGCATCGGTCTCGCTCTGCAGGGGGCCGAACGCATAGCCGGAGGGCGCCGCGAGAAAGACGTCCGACAGGGTCGCACCCTCCGGCAGCGTCAGGGCCAGGGCGATCGCGTGGCCGGTTGCGTCGAAGCGCGCCTCGGCCACGTTGAAATCCGGTGACGGCGGCGCGGGCAGGGCGGCAAAGGCGGATCGGACGCGCGCTGTGTCCAGCGGATTGTCCGCGGCCGCCCCCGCCTGCGCGTCTGCAAGCGCGACGTCGAGCTGCGCCTGCACGGGGATGCAGATGCTCTTGCAGATGCCGAGAAACACCGAGGCCTCCAGCGTCAGGGCCCCGGATGCGCCCGAATTCCCCGACCCCCCGGTGCCGGTCTTCAGAAGCAGCGGAAAGGCGACCGGCTGGTCGTAGCCGGTATAGGTGAGATCCCCCTCTGCAAACCGCTTCGGCGGCGGCAACCGCAGGCCGGAATAGACGAAGTCATCAGCGCCCGGTCCTGTCGCGGTGATCGTCACCTCCGGGGGAATGCCGCTTGCTCCCGGGTCCGTCCAGTAGGTGCGCCAGCCCGGCTCCAGCCGGATTTCCAGCATCGCCGGCAGGGTGCCATCCGCCAGCCGCGCGCCCGTGACGAGCCGGATCCCGCCGCCGGCCGTATCCACCCAGGCGCTGCGCGCGGCCGATGCGGTGTCCGGGCCTGCTGCGCATGCGAAAAAAAAGACGGCGAAAAGGGTTGCCACACGGGACGAATAGGTCAAACTCTGCAGGATACGGCGCTCGATCATCGACAGAGCCATAGCGGTTTTGGCGACATCGGAGAAGATCGGCAGGGTGCGGCGGCGCTGGGTGTCGCGCACTTTTTCTTGAAGACGCGGCCTGAGAGAACGCGTCTTTCCCGTCCACCCTGCGCAAGCGAGGGAACGAACGGCAGCAAACCAGCTTCCTCTGGGCCAGCTTCCTCTGGGCCAGCTTCCTGAAGGAGAGGACGGTTTCGGCGCAGGCATCGCACACCGACACGGACACCAGACGACGGCAGGCATCGAGAAGGCGGGACAGATCTCAACCGGGAACAAGGGCACGGGTACCATGATGGCGACATTCCAGAAGAACCGCGAACGGGGCATGTTGGATGGGCAATTCCTGATTGCCATGCCCGGCATGGTCGACAGCAACTTTGCACGCACCGTCATTTTCGTCTGCGCCCATTCGGACGACGGCGCGATGGGCTTCATTCTCAATCGCCCGCAGCAGCTGACCTTTCCCGACGTGCTGCTGCATCTCGAGATCGTCGATCGCCTGCAGGCCATCCGGCTGCCGGAGCGCACACGCACGTTCCAGATCCAGACCGGTGGGCCCGTCGAGACCGGTCGTGGCTTCGTGCTTCATTCCGACGACTATCTGAGCGAATCGAGCATTCCCGTCAGTGATGACATCTGCCTCACCGCCACGCTCGACATCGTGCGCGCGATTTCGCGGGGAACCGGCCCCTCGCGCGCCATGATGATGCTCGGCTATGCCGGCTGGGGCGCCGGCCAGTTGGAGGCCGAGATCGCCGGCAATGGCTGGCTGACCTGCCCGGCCAATGAGGACCTGATCTTCGATCGCGACCTCGGCGACAAATACGATCGCGCGCTCGCTGGAATGGGGGTCGCCCCCGCCATGCTGTCGATGACGGCCGGCCACGCCTGACGGACGTCTACGCCTGACGGCCGGCTACGCCTGACGGCTTGGTGTCTTTTCTGCGTGCGGTCTTGCGGCGTCTGGCCGTTTGCCGGATCCTTTCCGCAAAGTGCTTCATGCCGTCATGACGTCGCGGCCAAAGACGCAAGTTTCCCGACGGCATCATCAATAAATCGCGGAACATTTTGTCCGACGCCCCGTTTCCAAGGCAAGCGGCACAGCAATCAAGCAGCGCTGCCAAGACAGGGAGTTACGCACATGGGTAGCATGTCCGACAAGGTATCCGGTCTCGCTAACGAGGCAGCAGGCAATGTCAAGCAGGGCGTCGGCAAGATGACCGACAACGAGCGCCTGCAGGCCGAAGGCAAGGCACAGGAAGTCAAGGGCGAAGTCCAGCAGGCTTCCGGCAAGGCGAAGGACACCGTCAAGGGTGCCGTCGATCGCCTCTAGGAAAGTTTCGCTACGGCGCGTGCCGTAGCACCGAGGTGCGCAACCGTCGCCGTCCTGACGGGTTCAACTGGATGGCGATGTGCGCCGAATGCCCGCTGTGCTTCGCGCCGGCGGGCATTTCCTCGTCTGGCCCCAGGGCCCGTCGTCAAGGATCAAAATACCGCGTTTAAGCCGCCCGTGTTCAGGGCGTCTCAACGGCGCGGATGGCCGGCGTCACGTCGCCGGAGGCCTGCGGACCGCAAAGACGGCGCTGGCAAGGTCCTGGGGACGGCGGCTTTGCCCAACCAAATTCGGCGAGGGCAGGGTTAGGCCGGCGCAGACAAGATCGACCCATTTGAGCAAGCATCCATTCAGACCCATATACCAAGCCACATCAAACAGCAGCCGACCCGCGGGGATGGCACAGGGACGATACGACCATGAAGCTTTTTACCTGCACGAATTGCGGAAATTCTGTCCATTTCGACAATAGAACCTGCGTGAATTGCGGCTCGAGGCTGGGTTTCGACACCGGCGCCCTGACCATGAAGGCGCTGGCACCGGCGGGTGGCGACCTGTGGAGCGTGATCGGCGCGGCCGACACCTCCGTTCGGTTCTGCGCCAATGCCATGAACGATATCTGCAACTGGCTCGTCCCGGCCGAGAGTGCGAACACCTACTGCGTCGCCTGCAGCTACAATCACATCGTCCCCGTCACGGACAATCCGGAAGGCGTGCAGCGCTGGCAGAAGATCGGGCAGGCCCAGCGCCACCTGTTCTACTCGCTCCTGCGCTGGAACCTGCCGCGTCCGGGTCGCGACGTCGATCCGCAGGGCGGCTTGGTGTTCGATTTCCTCGCCGACGAGGTTGATGCCAACGGCAATGTCGTCCAGGCCGCGATGACCGGTCACGAAGACGGACTCATCAGCCTGCGCGCGGCGGAAGCCGACGATGCCACGCGGGAAAGCATCCGCGTGTCCATGGGCGAGCCCTATCGCACGCTGCTCGGCCATTTCCGCCACGAGATCGGCCATTTCTACTTCGCCCAGCTTTGCCGCGACGAGGAAACGCTGGCGGAGGCCCGCGCCCTTTTCGGCGATGAACGCGAGGACTATGCGGCCGCCCTCCAGCGCAACTACGAGCAGGGACCGCCGGCCGACTGGCAGAACCGCTTCATCTCGACCTATGCCAGCTGCCATCCGTCGGAGGACTTCGCCGAGTGCTGGGCGCATTTCTTCCATATCGTCGATACGCTGGAAACCGCGCGCTCCTTCGGCCTCTCGACCGACCCGCGCCGTCACGAGGAAATGGCGGCCGAGGTCGATTTCGATCCCTACAACGTCCAGGACGCGCAGACGCTGGTCGATGCCTGGGTTCCCTTGAGCGTGGCCCTGAACAGCATCCAGCGCTCGATGGGACAGACCGACAGCTATCCCTTCGTGCTCTCGATCCCGGTCGTCCAGAAGCTCCAGTTCCTCAACCGCCTGATCCGCAAGGCCGGCCGGGGGGAGTTGACTGGCGCAGCAAAGCCCGTGCAGACGGCGGCTTAAAATCAAGCTGCCAGGGGTGAGCCGGCAAGCGCAGCCGGTCTCGCCCGTCGCGATCCGCAACGTGCTGGTTAACCGCCGGCGCGTGCGGGTCCCGCCGTTATGCGAAAAGCGCGTTGCGTGAAAAAGGATTCCCGCAACGCGCTTCGAAGTCTTGTGTCCTGCATGCCGTTTCCCGAAACCGCTGTATCTCGGGCGACATGCCTTAGGCCCGTTTCATCAACGGAAACCGCTCCTTCAGCAGCCGCTGGATGAGGTCGGAGGCGATCGGCGGGCCGAAGAGGAAGCTCTGGCCGTAGTGGCAGCCCATCTGTCCGAGCTGGATCGCGTCTTCCTCGGACTCGATGCCTTCCGCCACGACCTGCATGTCCAGCTCCCGCGCCATGTTGATGACGGAGCGCAGGAGGATGGTGCGCTTGTCGCTCTCGTCCTTCACCAGCGCCTTGTCCATCTTGATCGTGTCGAAGGGGAAGCGCGTGAGATAGGCGAGCGACGAGTGGCCGGTGCCGAAATCGTCGAGCGCGAGCTTCAGCCCGCTGTCGCGCAGCTTCTGCAGCACGAGGCGCGCCTGCTCGGGGTTTTCCATCATCAGCGATTCCGTCAGCTCCACCATGATCTGCGCGGGATCGCAGCGGTTCTTGTGGAGGATGGCGCGGATGTCGTCGTGCAGGTCGTTGTTGAGCAGCTGGCCGCTCGACAGGTTGACCGAGACGAAGATTGGCAGCTGTCCGGTCTGGATCTGCCATTCCCCGAGATCGCTCGTCGCCCGCTCGAAGGCGAAGAGGCCGAGCTGGTTGATGACCTCGGAGCTTTCCGCAATCGGAATGAACTCGGACGGCGGAATGCTTCCGCGCTTCGGATGGTCCCAGCGCATCAGGGCCTCGAAGCCCGCGATTTCCGCGTCGCTCAGGCGCACGATGGGCTGGTAGACGAGGCTGAGCTCGTTGCGCTCGATCGCGCGGCGAAGGTCGGTCTCGAGCTGCAGACGATCGGTGCCGGAGGTGCGGAAGGCCGGCCGATAGGGCTCCACGCGGTTGCCGCCCGCCTTCTTGGCCCGAAACATCGCCAGTTCGGCATCGTCCAGGAGCCCGGCCGCACTCTGGCTCTGGTCCACCCAGGAGACCAGGCCGACGGAGGCCGTCAGGTTGATCTCGCGGTTGCCGAAGCTGATCGGCACCATGATGGCGCGGCTGATCGCCTCGGCGAAGTCCGCCACCTTGGCCGGATCGCGCTCCGAGATGAGGATCAGGCCGAACTGGTCGCCGCCGAGCCGCGCCAGCGTGTCCTGCGGCTTCAGAAGCCGCCGCAGCCGCCGTGTCAGCGCGATCAGGATGTTGTCGCCAGCCGCGATGCCGAGCACGTCGTTGACGTTCTGCTTGTAGCGGTCGATGTCGATCGCGATCACCGTCGGGCGCACGCCGTTCGCACCCGGCGCCAGCGCCAGGATCGATTGCAGCCGGTCGAGGAAGATCTGCCGGTTGGGCAGGCCCGTCAGGTTGTCGTGCAGCGCGTCGTGCAGCAGCCGGTCGAGCGAGTTGCGCTGCTCGGTGATATCCACCAGCGTGCCGACGCACCGGATGATCTCGCCGTTGGCGCCGAGCACCGGCCGCGCGCGGATCGAGAGCCAGTGATAGTGCCCGTCTTCCGCGCGGATCCGGAAATCATGATTGAGACGGCCGCGGCGGTGCTCGAGCAGGATGTCGAGCGTTGCGCGGAAGCGGTCGCGATCGTCGGGGTGCAGCCGCGGCAGCCAGTTGCGCACGGGGCCGTGCATGGCGCCGGGCGTAAGGCCGAGCTGCTGCGACACGTCGGGAATGGTCACCACCCGATCGCGCGCCACGTCCCAGTCCCACACCGTGTCGCCCGAGCCCGTCAGCGCCAGCGACTGGCGCTCGAGGTCCGAAAACAGCCCCTGGCTGTAAGCGCCGCCAGCAAAGGCATGCTGCATGACGGTGAAGCCGATCAGCAGCACGATCAGCACGAGCCCGCCGCCGAGCGCGGGCTGGACGATGTCGTTCGACAGCCGCCCGGTGACCGTCAGCCACGCGCCGAACAGCCAGACCAGCGTCAGAAGCCAGGCCGGCACGAGCAGGATCGCGCGGTCGTAGCGGTTCAGTCCGAGATAGGCGATCAGGAAGATGCCGGCCGTGCCCGTCAGCGCGAAGGAAATGCGCGCAATGCCCGCCGCGATCGCAGGGTCGTAGATCGCCACGCCGAAGAGCAGTCCGAGACCGAGAATCCAGGCAAGCGTCGCATAGGAGAGGTGCTGGTGCCAGCGGTTAAGGTTGAGATAGGTAAAGAGGAAGATCACGAGACCCGCCGCCAGGAACACCTCGGTTCCCGCGCGCCATATGCGCTCGTCCCCCGCCGTAATGGCGATCAGCTTCGACAGGAAGCCGAAATCGACGCAGATATAGGCGAGCACCGCCCAGGCCAGGGCCGCCGTCGCCGGCAGCATGGAGGTGCCCTTGACGACGAACAGAATGGTCAGGAACACGGCGAGCAGGCCGGCAATGCCGAGCACGATGCCGCGATAGAGCGTGAAGGCGTTGACCGTGTCCTTGTAGGCGTCGGGTTCCCAGAGATACATCTGCGGCAGGTCAGGCGTCGCCAGTTCCGCGACGAAGGTGATGACCGAGCCCGGATTGAGCGTGATGCGGAAGACGTCGGCTTCCTCGCTCGGCTGCCGGTCGAGCGCGAAGCCTTCCGACGGGGTGATGGAGAGGATGCGCTGCGAGCCGAGGTCCGGCCAGAAGATCTTCGAGTTCACCAGCCGGAAATGCGGCGCGACGATCACCCGGTCGAGCTGCTCTTCCGAGACGTTGGCGAGCGCGAACACCGCCCAGTCGCCCTGGTGGTTGTCGGCGCTGGAGCGCACCTCGATCCGCCGCACGATGCCGTCGGTGCCGGGCGCCGTGGAGACCTGGAAGGCCTCGCCGCGGCCGGTGTAGATCTCGGTCGTCGCGGTCAGGTCGAGCGCGGTATCCTCGCGCGAAATCTTCACGGGCTCGATGGCATGGGCTTGGCCGCCGCCGAGCCCGATCATCGCGAGCAGCAGGGCCAGCATCAGCCCGGGCAGCCTGCGGATCGACGGCAGACGCGTCGGACGGAAGGGATGGGTCACTCGCTAGCAGTCCTGTTGGGCGCGATGTCACGCGAAAGAAGGGAGAAGATCAGGTGGTCGCGCCACTGCCCATTGATCTTCAGATATTCCCGCAAGTAGCCTTCGCGATGAAAGCCGGCCTTTTCAAGGAGCCGGATGCTCCTGTCGTTTTCCGGAATACAGGCTGCCTCGATACGGTGCAACTGAAGGGTCGAAAAGATGTAGGGGATGGAGAGCCGGACCGCGGCGGACATATGCCCCTGGCCGGCGAAACGCTCGCCCATCCAGTAGCCGATCATGCAGCATTGCGCTGCGCCGCGCCGGATGTAGCCGATCGTGAGGCCGCCGAGCAGCGTCTCGGTGTCGCGGGCGAACACGAACAGGGGAACGGCCTGGCCGGACTGGAATTCCTGCTCGCTGCGCACCGCCCGAGCGCGGAAGGCGCTTTCGGTCATTTCCTCCGCCCGCCATGTCGGCTCCCAGGGCTCGAGAAACGGACGGCTCTCCCGCCGCAACGCAAACCATTGCCGGTAGTCGGACCCGCGCGGCAGGCGCAGCAGATGCGTGTCGTTCTCGATCCTGACCGGGTCCGGCTGTCGTGACAGAAACCGAAACACCGATCGTGTCATGAACGCCTCCGCATCGCCGGTTGGATTGGTTGGGGCTTCGGCCTCGGGAAAGGCCGGGATCTCAGCAAGGGACAGGCGCGGGACGCGATCAGCCGTTGGCTGCCCGCGGCAGGGCCGGCGCCTTGGCGAGGCCGCCGAGAATGTCGGCCATGGGGGCGAGCTTGTCGACGGGGCCGATGGCCGACAGCGTCGGCACCGTGTCGAAGAACAGGCGGCCGGCGAGATCGGTGAGACGCTCCACGGTGATGCCGGACAGCCGCTCCATCAGCTCCTCGTTGGGGATGGGCCGGCCGTAGAGCATCATCTGCCGGGCGATCTGTCCGGCGCGTGCCGCGGGGCTTTCCTGCCCCATCAGCAACTGGGCGCGGATCTGCGCGCGGGCGCGGTCGATCTCCTGCGGGTGGATGTGATCGGCGGCCTTGCGCAGCTCCTCGATGATGACGGGCATCAGTTCCGGCAGGTTCTCGCCGCCGGTCGCGGCGTGGACGCCGAAGATGCCGGTGTCGGAGAAGCCCCAGTGGAACGCATAGACCGAATAGCAGAGGCCGCGATGCTCGCGCACCTCCTGGAAGAGCCGGGAGGACATGCCGCCGCCGAGGATATTGGCCAGGATCTGCGAGCAGTAGAAATCGCGCGCATGATAGGCCTTGCCCTCGAAGCCGAGCAGGACCTGCGCGTCCATCAGATCGCGGTCCTCGCGGGTGTCGCCGCCGGTATAGCGGGCCTTTTCGAGGATCGGGGCTTCCGCGGGCTGCTGCGGCAGGCTGGCGAAACGCTCCTCCACCTGCGCCACGAAGGCGTCGTGATCGACGGCACCGGCACCCACCACGAACATGCGGTCCGTCGTGTAGTTGCGTCCGAGATAGCTGCGGATCTGGTCGGAGGAAAACGACATGACCGTTTCCGGCGTGCCGAGAATCGGCCGGCCGACGATCTGGCCGGCAAACGCCGTTTCGGCGAAGCGGTCGAACACCACATCGTCGGGCATGTCGTTCGCCGCGCCGATTTCCTGCAGGATGACGTTCTTCTCGCGCTCCAGTTCTTCCTCGTCGAAGGACGACTCGGTCAGGATGTCGGCGAGGATGTCGATGGCGAGCGTCGTGTCGTCCTTCAGCACCCGGGCATAGTAGGAGGTCGTCTCGGTCGATGTCGCCGCGTTGACCTCGCCGCCGACATTCTCGATCTGCTCGGCAATGTCGCGCGCCGAGCGCGACGCCGTTCCCTTGAAGGCCATGTGTTCCAGAAGATGCGCGATGCCGTGTTCGGCGATGGTCTCGTCGCGCGAGCCGGACTTGATCCACGTGCCGAGCGCAACGCTTTCCAGGTGCGGCATGGTTTCGGTAACGACCGTCAGCCCGGAGGCAAGCCGGGTGCACTCAACTTTCATCATCGGTCTTTCTGCGCACTAGTTCCGGATACGGGCGTGCTCGCCGATATAGGCCTCGACGGCTTTCAGCTCGGGATCCAGAACGTCGAAGCGCTCCTCCCTGTCCATCAGGTCAGCAAGCCACGTCGGAAGCGCCGGGTCAATACCGCTCGCCGATTTTACTGCGGCGGGGAATTTGGCCGGATGGGCCGTCGCCAGCGTCACCATAGGTGCGTTGGGTTTCAGATGCTTGGCGGCAACGAAGGCGCCGATGGCGCTGTGCGGGTCGAGGAGATACCCCGTTTCCGCGAGCGTCCTGGCGATGGTGTCCGCCACCTGTTTTTCCGTCGCGCGCCCCGCGCGGAAGAGGCTGCGGATCATCTTCAGCGCCGTCTCCTCGATCTCGAAGGCGCCCGACTGCTTGAGCCCGCCCATGGCCGCGCGCACCTTGCCCGCATCCCGGTCGAAGGCCTCGAACAGCAGCCGTTCGAAGTTGGAGGAGATCTGGATATCCATCGAGGGCGAGGTGGTCGCGCGCACGTCGCGCATCTCGTAGCGCCCGGTCTTCAGCGTGCGGGCGAGGATGTCGTTCTCGTTGGTGGCAACCACGAGGCGCGCGATCGGCAGGCCCATCTTCATGGCCACGTAGCCGGCGAAGATATCGCCGAAATTGCCGGTGGGCACGGTGAAGGAGATCTTCCGGTCGGGCCCGCCGAGCGCCACGGCCGTCGTGAAGTAATAGACGATCTGGGACATGATGCGCGCCCAGTTGATCGAATTGACGCCCGACAGATGGACGCGGTCGCGAAACGCCACGTCGTTGAACATGTCCTTCACCAGCGTCTGGCAATCGTCGAAATTGCCACGGATCGCAATCGCATGGACGTTTGCCGCCTTGGACGTCGTCATCTGGTGCTGCTGCACCGGCGAGACCTTGCCATGCGGAAACAGGATGAAGATATCGGTGCGGTCGCGCCCGGCAAAGGCGTCGATCGCCGCACCGCCGGTGTCGCCCGAGGTGGCGCCGACGATGGTGGCGCGGCTGTCGCGCGTCGCCAGCACATGGTCCATCAGCCGCGCGAGCAGCTGCATCGCCACGTCCTTGAAGGCAAGCGTCGAGCCGTGGAAGAGCTCCATGACGAAGGCGTTCGGCCCGGTCTGCACGACCGGAACCACGGCCGGATGGCGGAAGGTCGCATAGGCCTCGTCGATCATCGCGCGAAGCGTCGCATCCTCGATCTCGCCATCGATGAACAGCGTCAGGATGCGGAAGGCGACCTCCTGGTAGGAGAGGCCGCGCAGAGCCCGGATGTCCCGCTTCGACAAGGTCGGCCACGTCTCCGGCACATAAAGTCCGCCGTCGCGCGCAAGGCCCGCCATCAGGGCATCGCTGAAACCGAGCGCAGGGGCCTCGCCCCGGGTCGAAACATACTTCACGGTCGTCATCCTCGTCTGCGTGCGTTTCGTCGCCGTCTTCTGCGCGTCTTTGCCGGCAACGCTGCTCTGGCCGAAACACAAGCCCCGAGAGAGGAGGCCGGAGCCGAACGCAGCCCGTGCAAAAATCGACCGGAACGCGCGCGAGTCCAATCGATTTTCCGGCGCGCCGCTGCTATAGACCATCGCCGCAGCACTGGAAAGCCTGCCTTTCGGCAGACGGGACCGGCTCTGCGGGCAGCGACGGACACGCGCCGTGAGAGCGCGGGCAGCGACAGGGGGTCGGATTCGAATGGTGGGTCATACAGTCAGCCGCATCGCGGCATGCGTCGGTCTCCTGGCGCTCGGCGGTTGCAATACGCCGGACACGGGCGGCGCGATCGAGGCCGGCGGCAGCGCCGCATCGGCCACGCCCGCCGTCATCCAGGCCGCGTGCCCCCAGGTCGTGATGCGCGATGCGACATCGGTCTACCGCACCTATGCCAAGGGCGCCAAGGACGATCCGACGCAGATCGTCTACCAGGCCTCGCTCGCCGATTCCACGCGCCAGTGCGTGCAGAGCGACACGACGCTGACCGTCAACGTCGTCGTGCAGGGCCGCGTCACCTCCGGTCCGGCCGGCGGTCCCGGCACCATCAACCTGCCGATCCGGGTCACCGCGAGCGACGGCGACAACACGCTCTTTTCCGACGTGACGCAGCTTCCGGTGACGGTTGCGGCCGGCGCCGGCGCCCAGCAGTTCATCTTCACCAAATCCGCCCCGATCAGTGGCGGCGCCGGCAACTTCGCCAAGGTCTATGTCGGCTTCGACACGGCCCCGACGTCCAGCAAGAAGAAAAAATAGGGAACGGACCCGGCCGTTCGCCCCGGCACGGCTGCCGGCATCCGGCGGCTAGCATCTGGCTGCCGGCGTCTGGCTGCCGGCGTATGGCTGCCGGCGTCTGGCCGATGGCTGTCGGGCCTGTGGTCTGCGCCCTTTCGCGGCTGCGCGCAGGAGCTGGTTGCGTTTGTTGTCGCGAACGGTAACCAAACCTGCAGCGGGGGACTTTTCTTTTTCCTAACGCATGTTAAGAATTCCTTAAATTAGGTTTAAGGGGGCTTTAACCATGGCAGTCTGGACGTATTCCTTTCCGAAGAATCTCTATCCTCTCAACGGCGACTACAATCTGTCCATTGCCGAATATATCGGCGAGGGCGGCCTGCGCTACAATTCGAGCACGACGAAGCAGGCGATCTACGACCTCGACAACGGCCTTCAAGTGAAGGTCCTCGGCTCGGGCTTCGCCTTCGACAGCCAGAAGGACCCGGTTTCCGGCACGGTCACCAGCATTCAGCTGCTTACCAAGACCGGCACCGTCTTCCAGACGATTTCTGGCCTCAACCTGTCCTATGCCGATCTGAGCGACGCGGCCCAGGCCTATGACGCCTGGAGTTTCCAGGACTGGCTGATGCAGGGCAACGACACGATCACCGGTTCGGCCGGTGGCGATGACATGTATGGCTTCAGCGGCAACGACATCATGAAGGGCGGCGCCGGCGACGACTACATGGAAGGCGGGCGCGGCAAGGATACCTACGACGGCGGCGACGGCTGGGACACGATCAGCTTCCAGGACAGCTATTACACGCGCGACAGCGTGCGCGGCATCGTGCTCGACGCAACGGCCGGCACCGTGACCGACCAGTACGGCAACAAGGAAACCTTCAAGAACATCGAGGAATTCCGCGGCACCCTGTTTGCCGACGTGATGACCGGCTCGTCGCGAGACGAGACGTTCATGGGCCTCGGCGGCAAGGACACGATCGACGGCAAGGGCGGCTTCGACATGGTGACCTACCATCGCGACATGCGCCGCGGCGGCGAAAGCGGCGTGACCGTGGATTTGGCCAAGGGCACGGCCACCGACGGCTTCGGCAAGACCGACAAGCTGATCAGCATCGAAGGCGCGCGCGGCACGGAGCTCGCGGACAAGCTGTTCGGAAGCGCGGTCGACAATTTCCTGCGCGGCGACGAGGGCAACGACCTCCTGGCCGGTCGCGGCGGCAACGACACGCTGCGCGGCGGCGCAGGCAAGGACAGCTTCCTGTTCGACGTCGCGCCGAACGGCAGCACCAACCACGACTCCATCGCGGACTTCGTCGTGGCGGACGATACGATCCAGCTGGAAAACGCGGTGTTCAAGGTGTTTGCCAAGACCGGCGTTCTTGCCGCCGGGGAGTTCGTCATCAACACGACCGGCAAGGCCGTCGATGCCAATGACCACATCATCTACCAGTCGAGCACCGGCAACCTCTATTACGACGCCGACGGCGTGAACGGCGCCGCTGCCGTGCTGTTTGCCACGGTCTCGACCAATCTCAGGATGACGGCCGACGATTTCCTGATCGTCTAGGGCCAGGGCCAAGGTCCAAGGTCCAAGTCTCTGGGGCCGGAGCGTCTCCGGCCCTCAGACCGCATGCGCGCGGCGGCGGTTCAACGGCCGCCGCGGTGTGGTGCCGGACAGCGCCGGGTCAGGCGCCCAGCTCCTCCGACCATTCGGCCAGCGCCTCGATGGTGGCGGGCAGGGCGGTCATGCGGGAAATCACGGTCTCGGCCCCGGCCTCGGTCAGCGCATCCGCATGCGAGGGGTAGCTGTGCGAGGCGCCGGTGAAGCCGATGACGCGCATGCCGGCCGAACGGGCGCCGTGGACGCCATGCACGGAATCCTCCACCACGATCACCCGCGACGGATCGATGCCCATCTGGGCCGCGCCGTGCAGGAAGATGTCGGGCTTCGGCTTTACCTTGTCCTCGCCGAGGTCGCGGGCGGAAAAGATGTTGCGACCGAACAGGTCCTTCAGCCCCACCTTGCCGAGCATCATCGCCAGCCGCTCGGAGGTGGAGTTCGAGCAGACACATTTCTTCAGCCGGATCTGCGACAGCGCCGCCTTGACCCCGTCGATGATCTGGACGTCGTCCTTCAGCCGCTGGTCGAGGATCTCGCTGTGGCGCGACAGGAGGCTCGCCGAGAGCGGGATCGTCGCCTCGCGTTCGACCGCCAGCAGCGTGTTCTGCCAGGTCATGCCGGCATAGCGCTCGGCCATCTCCTCGGTGGAGATCGGATACCCTGCCTCCGTCAGCAGCGCTGCTTCCACTTCCGAAGCGATGATCTCGGAGTCGACGAGCACGCCGTCGCAATCGAAGATGATGAGGTCGATACCGGACATGGGAACATCTCTGCTGAATGGGAATGCCCGCGCTTTACACGAGGGGGCGGCGCGGGACAATGCGGGGAACGACGGAAACGCGCTGACGCCCCCGGCGGAGCCGGCGCAAACGGGAGACCACGGGAGACCACGCGAGACCACGGAGGACAATGGCGATCGGTGCCGGACCCGCGGACAGGAACACCCGGCCCGGGAAAGGGTCGTGCACGCCGTGTCGATCCACGCAAGGGGCCCGAATGCCGCAAATCCCGTGCTGACCGGCAGACGTCACGTGCGGTGCGCGTCCATCCGTCGGTTTTTCACGCAAGTTTTCCGCCTCTTCAGGCTTTGGTAACCAAACTCGGTAACCATAGCAGCAGAATTTGTGTCCCAGAGTCAGCGTATCAGCGAGTAGTCATGGTGTCCCTGAAGTCTTCCGTCGTTTTGTCTGCTGAAATCTCCCCCGCCGCCGGTTCCGACCGGGATTCCCGTGCGTGGATCGACACCATCATCAAGGGCGATTGCGTTTCCGCCCTCGAGAAGCTGCCCGACAATTCGGTCGACGTCGTCTTCGCGGATCCGCCCTACAACCTGCAGCTCGGTGGCGCCCTGCACCGGCCGGACCAGTCGCTGGTCGATGCCGTCGACGATGCCTGGGACCAGTTCGCCTCGTTCGAAGCCTATGATGCCTTCACCCGCGCCTGGCTTCTGGCCTGCCGCCGCGTGCTGAAGCCCACCGGCACGCTCTGGGTCATCGGCTCCTACCACAACATCTTCCGCGTTGGCGCGATCCTGCAGGACCTGAATTTCTGGATCCTCAACGACATCGTCTGGCGCAAGACCAACCCGATGCCGAACTTCAAGGGTCGCCGGTTCCAGAACGCGCATGAGACGCTGATCTGGGCGAGCCCGAATGCCAAGGGCAAGGGGTATACCTTCAACTACGATGCCCTGAAGGCTGCGAACGACGACGTGCAGATGCGCTCCGACTGGGTCTTCCCGATCTGCTCGGGCGGCGAGCGCCTGAAAGACGAGAACGGCGACAAGGTCCACCCGACCCAGAAGCCGGAAGCGCTGCTCGCCCGCGTCATGATGGCCTCCACCCGGCCGGGCGATGTCGTCCTCGATCCCTTCTTCGGCTCGGGCACCACGGGTGCCGTCGCCAAGCGCCTCGGCCGGCATTATGTCGGCGTCGAGCGCGAGCAGACCTATATCGACGCGGCCCGCGCCCGCATCGCGGCGGTCGAGCCGCTCGGCGGCGCCACGCTGTCGGTGATGACGGGCAAGCGCGCCGAGCCGCGCGTCGCCTTCAACGTGCTGGTGGAAAGCGGCCTCATCAAGCCCGGCGCGGTCCTCACCGACGCGCGTCGCCGGCACAGCGCCATCGTGCGCGCCGATGGAACGCTCGCTTCCGGCGGCGAGGCCGGCTCCATTCACCGCCTTGGCGCCAAGGTACAGGGCTTCGATGCCTGCAACGGCTGGACCTTCTGGCACTACGACGATGGCGGCGTGCTGAAGCCGATCGACGACCTGCGCAGCGTCATCCGCGCCGACATGGCGCGCATGGGATGATGCCCAAGGCCTGCGGCAGCCGCTCATCCGGCTGCCGCTCTTCCTCGTCCCGCAAGCAAGGCGAGGGACAAGGCCGGCGGAAACACTGACATGGCCTGCAGGGGCAACTGCCCTTCGGCGCGGTAGCGTATCACCTCCAGCAACGGCCTGAGGACCGGCCGCGAACGCGTGTGTGCGGGACCGGCTGTGTTCGCCGGATTCTCTCCGCATTGTTTAAGAGAAATTAACGTCTTCGCCGCTAGTCTCGCATCCGCGATACCGCCGTGTGATCAACCACCGGCAGACCGCGATGCGGACGGGGGTTCCGGCTTTGCCGGCGCCGTCGTCCCAAGACGAAGCGGGAGTGCGACCTATCGACGGGAAATCCCGCCGGCAGTCGTTTTTCCTCCGGTTTCGTACCTTCAGTCCCGGAGGAATCTGGAACGCCCGGCCGCTTGAACAAGCCGCCGGGCGTTGCTGTTTCCAGGAACCTGTTTCTCGGGCCGAGAGCCTAAAAAGGCCCCAGCGCGCCCCGAAGCCCGAAGGCCCCGAGGGCGGCATGTTCGCCTGTGTCAGAGAATGAAATCGTCGGCATACATCTTGGTGACGCCGTTGACGCGGATTTCGAAGTCCGCGCGGCCGTCGCCATTGACGTCGCCCGAGAGAATGCCGTTCGAGAAGCGCAGTTCGCCGGCATGCTGGGTGAAGCCGTGGCTGCCGATATAGTCGAACGACTGGTTGCCGCCCGAGCGCGTGTTGGCATCGATGTTGCCGAGGTCGATAAGGTCGCCTTCGCCCGGCCGGAAATCGGCGATGACGTCGCGCAGGCTACCGACCCAGCTGTCGCTGACGCTGTCGAAGTAGAAGATATCCGCCCCGGAGCCGCCGTTCAGATAGTCGGAGCCGGAACCGCCGGTGATGTCGTCGTCGCCCGAGCCGCCATAGAGATGGTCGTTGCCGCTGCCGCCATAGAGGCTGTCATTGCCGCCGAGGCCATAGATGTCGTCGGCGCCGCCCTGGCCCTTCAGCACGTTGCGGACGGAAGAGCCGGTGATGTCGTCGGCCGAGTTCGTGCCCGTGGCGTTCTCGATGCTGATGAGGGTCTCGATCTGGTCGCTGTCGATGACGGCCGTGCCCTTGCCGAGATCGATGTCGACGCCCTTGCCGCGCTGCGAGGCGTATTGGTCCTGCATCTCGTAGCTGATCGTGTCGATGCCCGAGCCGCCATTGAAGGTGTTGTTGTAGCCGACCGATACGAAGGTGTCGTTGCCGGCATCGCCCTTGTAGACGCTGGCCTCGGAATTCACCTCGAAGCGGTCGTTGCCGTCGCCGCCCGACACGATGTCATAGGCCTTGCTGTCGCCGGCACGGATGTCGGCGACGTAGAGGTCGTTGCCGCTGCCGAGGAAGATGTCGTTGCCGCCTTCGTAATAGTTGACGACCCGGTCGGCGCCGGAGCCCGCATCCACGTAGTTGAAGCCGCCCAGGCTGTCGGTGCGGTTGAGGTAGATCGTGTCGTTTCCGCCATAACCGTAGATCGACACCTCGGCGAGGTTGTTCTGGGTCAGGATGTCGTTGCCGCTGGTGCCGTAATACTTCGCCATGAAAGCGTCCTCGCAGAATGATCGGTCAAGATGACACGCCGAGAGTACACTACCGAGGTGAACGTCGGCTGAACCAAACATGGCTTTTCAGTGATATGAAAAAGGCACATTCGCTTCAGCCCCCGGCCGTCGGGCCTTATGCCGAGGAACGGGCGGCTAGACGGGCAGGCCCAACCGTGCGAGATCGGCCTTCAGCGTCGGCCCGTCGATGAACTGCACCGCCTGCCAGCCGGCCGCCCGTGCGCCTTCGACATTGGCAAGGCTGTCGTCGATGAAGAGGGTGGCGGCGGGGTCGAGGTCGAAGGTCGTCTGGTGCGTCTCGTAGATCTCGCGGTCGGGCTTGATCTGACGCTTTTCGCCGGAAACCGTCACGCCGCGGGGCAGGTTGAGGAAGGCGAAGCGTGCGCGCGCCTCGGCGAAGGTGTCGACCGCGAAATTGGTCAGCATCGTCACGTCATAGCCTTTTTCGACCAGAGCTTCGAGAATCGCGACGCTCTCCTCGTAGGCATGCGGCACCATCTCGCCCCAGTGGATGCGGAAGGCGCGGATATTCGCCTCCTGCTCGGGAAACTGCGCGACGAGCATGTCTTCGGCATCCGCCCAGGTGCGGCCGCGGTCCTGTTCGAGGTTCCACTCGTGCGTGCAGACGGTCGCAAAGAAGGCATTCCGCTCGGCCTCGTCGGGAATGAGACGGCTGAAGGGGATATGCGGATCGTAATGGATCAGCACCTTGCCGATGTCGAAGACGATATGGCGGATGGGCGTGGTCGCGTCGGTCATGGATGTCTCTCCTGTTTCAAGATCGGGCCTGGTCTGATCCGGCTTTTTTCGAAGATTTGGGGCTGAAGCTGCCGGGCAGGGCTTTTTCGATCGCCTTCTTCATCACGGTCGGCAAGGCCTGCGCAGCCAGCGTGGCGCGGGGCTCCCACCAGCCATTGGCCGAAATCGCGTCCCGCTCCACCTCGGCGTGGAGAACGGCCAGGCG
Organism: Rhizobium sp. Leaf384; assembly: GCF_001424065.1. Taxonomy (GTDB): domain Bacteria; phylum Pseudomonadota; class Alphaproteobacteria; order Rhizobiales; family Rhizobiaceae; genus Ferranicluibacter. The sequence goes on along the minus strand of NZ_LMQE01000001.1, from coordinate 817,470 downwards.
CAGCTCGAAATGGGTGAACACATGCACGATCCCGCCGCAGTCGCGCCAGGCGATCGCGCGGGCCGGGTCAGCCTCGGAAACAAAGGGCGCCGTCGGCGTGGCCGCAGGATCGGTCGTCCAGTCGGTGCAGGGCACTTCGGTCATGCCGCCGAGCAGGCCCTTGTCGCCGCGCTTGCTGAGATAGACGGCCCCCGTGGCATCGGTGGCGACAAAGGCCGTGCCGTAGCGCACCGGTTTTGCCTTCTTCGCCAGCTTCACCGGAAAGCGCTCCGGGTCGCCTGCCTTGAAAGCGTGGCAGTCCGCCTGGAGGGGACAGAGCGCGCAGACCGGCCGGCGCGGCGTGCAGATGGTCGAGCCGAGATCCATCATGGCCTGCGCGAAATCGCCGGGCCGGTCGGCCGGCGTCAGGGCCGCGACCAGCCGGCGCAGTTCGGGACGCGCAGACGGCACCGGCGTCTCCACGCGGTAGAGCCGCGACACCACGCGCTCGACATTGCCGTCGAGCACGGCGCTCTGCCGGTTGAAGGCGATGGCGGCGATGGCGGCGGCGGTATAGTCGCCGATACCCGGAAGCGCCCTTAATCCGTCTTCCGTGTCGGGAAAGCGCCCGCCATGCCGGCTCGCCACCTGTTCGGCGCACGCCTTGAGGTTGCGGGCCCGGGCATAATATCCGAGCCCCGCCCACGCCTTCATGACGTCCTCGGTATCGGCTGCGGCCAGATCCGTCACTTCCGGCCACAGCGCCAGGAATTTTTCGAAATAGGCCTTCACCGCCTGCACTGTCGTCTGCTGCAGCATGACCTCCGACAGCCAGATGTGATAGGGGTCGGGCCGCCGGCCGGCTGTAGCCATGGCCGGGGTGATGCGCCAGGGCAGCACGCGGTGGTTGCGGTCGTACCAGTCGAGCAGCAGGGCGGCGGCAGAGCCTGCCGGCAGGCCGGATCTGGACGCTTCGACGGGCAGCGCCTCTGCCGTGGACGGAAAACCTTGCATCATGGTCCTTGAGGCCGACATGCTCTATGAATCCCTGCACGCCGCCGCGCCGAGCGTCATAGCCGAAACGGCCTCGGCGGGTAAGGGCTTCGACATCATTCACCACGGGAACAACCGCATGGCGCCTTCCAAGCCCTATACCCCGAAAGGGGTCCGCCAGATCAGCGAGGTCGCCAACGGGCTGCTCGATCCGGTTCTGGCAAAACGCGCCGGCATCAGCACGCTGCTGCTCGGCTCCTGGGATGAGATCGCCGGAGAGGCTTTTGCCGACTGCACGCGCCCGGAAAAGATCGCCTGGCCGCGGCGCGTCTCGGAAATGACGGGCGACAGCCGCCACCAGCCGGGCGTCCTCACCATTGCCTGCGACGGCGCCCGCGCCCTGTTTCTCGCCCATGCCGAAGGCGAGCTCGTCCAGCGCATCAACGGGTTTTTCGGCTTTCCCGCCATCGATCGCGTCCGCATCGTCCAGAAGCCCGTCACGCCGCAGAACCGCGCCCGTCGTGCCCCGCGTCCGCTCACCGGCCAGCCCGCCCGTCATCTCGCCGCCTTGACGGCGGAGATCGAGGACGAAGGCCTGAAGGCGGCATTGACCCGGCTTGGCACGGCCGTGCTCGGGAAGACGCGGTAGGCGGTATCGCCCTTCCGAGCAAGGTCCCCGTTTGTTTTTGCAGGCTTGGCCAGGCTTTCCCAAGCTTTGCCAGGCTTAAGGGAGGGGTGGTCGGGACGCCGCCGACGGGGCTTCAGAGCCGACCCGGCGTCGTCGCCAAGGCCGTCTTTCGTCCGTCAGGCGTTCCCGCGCCACAAATGCCTCACAATTCTTTGAACGATGCACCATGGGGGCCCCTTGTCCGGTCCCGGCCGGCGCGATATCGCAGAGGCCCGTCTCCGCTTGAACAGGTGAATCATGTCCCTTTCCGAAATGACCTTGCTGAAACGCCTTTCGAGCGGTGTGGCCATTGCCACCGTCGCGCTCGCGCTCGTCGCCTGCAGCGACGAGAAGAAGGAGACGGCGAATGCACAGGCGCCCGCCCAGACGGTCGATACCGCAACCAAGACCGAGATGAAGCCGGCGGATGCGATGACCACATCCTCCACCAGCGCGACCCCTGCGACGTCTTCGGCGCCCGCCCCCTCTCAGACCCAGGCCCAGACCCAGATGGCCCAGGCCGCAGCCCCCGCGGCCGCACCGGAGCTTCCCCAGGCCGACGGCGAGGTGGAGCTTTCCAAGCTGATGGAACCCGGCGCACTGCCGGAAATGGCGATCGGCAAGGCCGATGCCCCGGTTACCATCGTCGAATACATGTCGATGACCTGCCCGCATTGCGCCCATTTCCACAACACGACCTTCGACGCCATCAAGGCGAAGTACGTGGAATCCGGCAAGGTGCGCTTCGTGCTGCGCGAGTTTCCGTTCGATCCCCGCGCTGCGGCCGCCTTCATGCTGGCGCGCTGCGCGCCTGAAGGCCAGTATTTCCCGATGGTGTCCATGCTCTTCAAGCAGCAGGAGCAGTGGGCTGCCGCGCAGAACGGCCGCGACGCCCTGCTGCAGATGTCCAAGCTCGCCGGTTTTTCACAGGAGAGCTTCGAGGCCTGCTTGACGAACCAGAAGCTTCTGGATGATGTGAATGCCGTGATGCAGAAGGGCATGAAGGACTACAAGGTGGCTTCGACGCCGACCTTCTTCATCAACGGCAAGCGCTATTCCGGAGACATGTCGGTTGACACCATGTCGGCCCTTATCGACCCTCTGCTGTAAGTCGCCCCCGGTTGCGGCACGGGAAACCGTGCCGTTTTTCCGTGCGATCCCCGCTGCCCTTCTCGCGACCACCCGCCTTTATCCGGGGACCCTCCGTTATCCAGGGACCCGCGTTTATCCAAGGACTCGCCGGCGCGTGAACGGCGGGACGCCATGAAATTCACCAAGCTGCGGCTGGTCGGCTTCAAGTCCTTCGTGGAGCCGTCGGAATTCGTCATCGAGCGCGGGCTGACCGGCGTCGTCGGGCCGAACGGCTGCGGCAAGTCGAACCTCGTCGAGGCCCTTCGCTGGGTGATGGGCGAGAACTCCTACAAGAACATGCGCGCGTCCGGCATGGACGACGTCATCTTCTCCGGCTCGGGCAAGCGCCCGGCGCGCAACACCGCCGAAGTCGGCCTCTATCTCGACAATACCGACCGCACCGCCCCCGCGGCCTTCAACGACAGCGACGAGATCCAGGTCACGCGCCGCATCGAGCGCGAGAACGGCTCGGTCTACCGCATCAATGGCCGTGAAGCGCGCGCGAAGGACGTGCAGCTGCTCTTTGCGGACGCCTCGACCGGCGCCCGTTCGCCCTCCATGGTCGGGCAGGGCCGCATCGGCGAGCTGATCGCCGCCAAGCCCCAGGCCCGCCGCCAATTGCTGGAAGAGGCCGCGGGCATTTCCGGTCTCCATTCGCGCCGCCACGAGGCCGAGCTTCGTCTGCGCGGCGCCGAAACCAACCTCGAACGGCTGGACGAGGTCACGGCCGAACTCGAGAGCCGCATCGAGAGCCTGAAGCGCCAGTCGCGGCAGGCGAGCCGCTTCAAGATGCTTTCCGCCGAGATCCGCGCCCACGAGGCCATGCTGTTCCACATGCGCTGGGTGGAGGCAAAGCAGGCCGAAAGCGAGGCGGACAGCCTGCTCAACCGGGCAACCTCGCTGGTCGCCGAAAAGGCGCAGGCCCAGATGGAGGCGGCAAAGACCCAGGCCATTTCGAGCCTCAGGCTGCCGGACCTGCGCGAGGAGGAGGCCCGCACGGCCGCCGCCCTGCAGCGGCTGCAGATCGCCCGCACCCAGCTCGACGAGGACATGAACCGAACGCTGCGCCGGCGCGATGAATTGCAGCGCCGCCTGGCCCAGCTTCGCGAGGACATCGCCCGCGAAGAGCGGCTGGCGCTCGAAAACGCCGGCGCCGTTGCGCGGCTGGAGGACGAAGCCGAAGCGCTGCTGGCCGACGCCGAGGAGGCCGGGGAGCGGGCGGAGGAGGCGCGGGCACGTCTAGCCGAGGCGCAGGACAGGCTCGAGACCAGCGAGCGGGCGCTGGCCTCGCTGACGGCCGAGCGCGCGGAAGCCGCCGCCGCTCGCGGCCAGCTCGAGCGCAGCATCCGTGACCTCGGCGACCGGCAGATGCGCCTGTCGCGCCAGATCTCCGACCAGGCCGCCGACATCGCCGCGCTCGACCGGGAGATCGCCGGCCTCGCAGACCTCGACACGCACCGCGACGCGGTCGACGATGCGCAATCCGATTTCGAGGCGCGCGCCGAGGCGATCGCGCAGGCCGAGGCGGCGCTCAGTGAAGCCCGTGCGCGCGAGGCCGAGGCCCGTGGCCCGCTCGAGGCCGCACGGGCACGCCTCAGCGCGGCCGACACCGAAGCGCGCACCCTTCGCCGCTTTCTCGACGCGGCCACGCTTGCCGGTGGCGCGCGGCCGGTGGTCGACGCCATCACGGTGGAGCGCGGCTATGAAATGCTGCTCGGGGCCGCGCTCGGCGATGACCTCGAGTCCCCGCTCGATCCGTCCGCTCCCGTCCACTGGCGCGATCCCGGCTCCGGGCCGGCCGATCCGGTCCTGCCGCCGGGCGTCGCCCCGCTGCTCGACCATGTCACGGCGCCCGAGGCGCTGCGCCGCAGCCTGTCGCAGGTCGGCCTCGTTGCAGGCGACGGGCAGGCGGAAACGCTGCTTCCCGCGCTTCATCCCGGCCAGCGCCTCGTGACGCGGGCCGGTGCCCTCTGGCGCTGGGACGGCCATGTCACCGGTGCCGACGCGCCGAGCGCCGCCACCCTGCGGCTCGAAAACCGCAATCGGCTGATCGAACTGGACGCCGAGATCGCAGAGGCCGGCGAAGCCCTGGAACGTTGCCAGCGCAGCCTGGAGGCGGCGACCGGGGCCATCCGGGCCGCCGACGAGGCCGTGCGCGGGACGCGCGAAGCCGAGCGGCAGGCGATCCGCCGCCTTTCGGAGGCCCGCGATGCATTGGCTGCCGCCGAGCGGGCAGAGGGCGATCTCGCTCGCCGTCGCGCGGTGCTGGTTGAGGCTTCTGCCCGGATCGAGGAGCAGCGCGACGAGGCGATGGCCGCCTTCGAGGATGCCGCGGCGGCGCTCGAGGACGCCCCGGATCTGGACGGCCTCGACGCCCGCCTTGCCGCCAAGGGCTCGGAGGTCGCTGCCGACCGCTCGGCGATGGCCGAAGCGCGTGCGCTCGCCGACGGCCTGACCCGTGAGAGCGATGCACGGACCCGCCGGCTGCGGGCGATCGATGCCGAGCGCGCGACCTGGGCGAGCCGTGCCGCCAGTGCCGACGACCAGATCACCACGCTGCGCGACCGCGAGGCGGAGGCGCGTGACGAACTCGAGGCCATTCTCGATGCGCCCGACGAATTCGACGAGAAGCGGCGTGCCCTGATGAGCGCCCTGTCGGACACGGAAGCGGCCCGCCGGGCGGCGGCCGACAGGCTCGTGGAAGCCGAAACCCGCCAGCGTGATGCCGATCGGCTGGCCGCGACGGCCCTCTCCGAACTGGCCGAGACCCGCGAAAAGCGCGGCCGCGCCGAGGAGCGGCTGATGTCGGCGCGCGAAAAGCGCGTGGCGGTCGAGACGGCGATCCAGCAGGCGCTGTCGGTCGCGCCGCACGCAGTGCTGCGCCTGACGGGCCGGGCCGCCGAGGCCCTGCCGGCCGATCCGCGCAGCGTGGAACGCGATCTCGAACGCCTGAAGATCGAGCGCGAGCGGCTGGGCGCCGTCAACCTGCGCGCCGAGGAGGAGCAGGCGGAGCTCTCCGCGCGGCTCGCGGCGCTTCTCAAGGAGCGCGAGGACGTGATCGACGCGATCCGCAAGCTGCGCAGCGCCATCCAGAATCTCAACCGCGAGGGCCGCGAACGGCTGCTCGCTGCCTTCGAGATCGTCAACGCTCAGTTCCAGCGCCTGTTCAGCCACCTGTTCGGCGGCGGAACGGCGGAGCTGCAGTTGATCGAAAGCGACGATCCGCTCGATGCCGGTCTCGAAATCCTCGCCCGCCCGCCGGGCAAGAAGCCGCAGACCATGACGCTGCTGTCCGGCGGCGAACAGGCCCTGACCGCCATGGCGCTGATCTTTGCCGTGTTCCTGACCAATCCCGCGCCGATCTGCGTGCTGGACGAGGTGGACGCTCCGCTCGACGACCACAATGTCGAGCGCTACTGCAACCTCATGGACGAAATGGCCGCCTCCACCGAGACCCGGTTCGTCATCATCACCCACAACCCCATCACCATGGCCCGCATGAACCGCCTCTTCGGCGTCACCATGGCCGAACAGGGGGTCAGCCAGCTGGTGTCGGTGGATCTGCAGACGGCGGAGCAGCTGCGCGAGGCGGTGTGACCCGTCACGCCGGCATGTGACCGTGATCGGGCGCGCCCCCGCAACAATTTTGCTGCAATGCAGCAATATTACCGCAGGCGCAGCATTCCTAATCGGTGGTCGATGCTGTAGCGTGAAGGGGGAGAAGAGGCGGACCAGGCCGGAGGTTGCAGACATGCGACATCGGGCACGACCGTCTCAGGGTGGAGACGGACATGCAGAAGTGGGTATACGCTTTCGGCGGAGGCAAGGCCGAGGGGCGGGCGCTGGATCACGACCTCCTCGGCGGCAAGGGGGCCAATCTTGCGGAAATGTGCAGTCTCGGCCTGCCGGTGCCGCCGGGCTTCACCATCGTCACGCGCGCCTGCGCCCTTTACTTTGAAAACGGCCGCTGCCTTCCCGACAGCCTGAAGACCGACGTGCGCGCCGGCATCGCCATCGTCGAGGACATGGCCGGCCGGCGTTTTGGCGATGGGGAACGGCCGTTGCTCCTGTCGGTGCGCTCCGGCGCCCGTGCCTCCATGCCCGGGATGATGGATACGGTGCTCAATCTCGGCCTCAACGATGCCACGGTCGAGGCGCTCGCGCGCGACAGCGGCGATGCACGCTTTGCCTGGGACAGCTATCGCCGCTTCATTCAGATGTATGGCGACGTGGTCATGGGCATCGACCATGAGGTCTTTGCCGAACTGCTGGAGGACGAGAAGGGCCGCACCGGCAAGGAACAGGAAACCGATTTCACCGACAGCGAATGGCGCCGCCTCGTCGGCCGCTACAAGGATGTCATCGAGGAGGAGACCGGCCAAGGCTTTCCGCAGGACCCGGCCGTTCAGCTCTGGGGCGCGATCGGCGCCGTCTTTGCCAGCTGGATGAGCCCGCGTGCGGCAACCTATCGCCATCTGCACGATATTCCCGCCGACTGGGGCACCGCGGTGAACGTTCAGACCATGGTGTTCGGCAATCTGGGCAACGAATCCGCCACCGGTGTCGCCTTCACGCGCAATCCCTCGACCGGCGAAAAGGCGCTCTATGGCGAATTCCTCGTCAATGCGCAGGGCGAGGACGTGGTCGCCGGCATCCGTACGCCGCAGAACATCACGGAGAGCGCCCGCATCGCCTCGGGCTCCGATCGCCCCTCGCTCGAAAAGGTCATGCCGGATGCCTTTGCCGACCTCTGCGCCATCTGCGACCGGCTGGAGGGCCATTATCGCGACATGCAGGACATCGAGTTCACCATCGAGCAGGGCAAGCTGTGGATGCTGCAGACCCGTGCGGCCAAGCGCACGGCGCGCGCGGCCATGAAGGTCGCAGTCGACATGGCCGACGAACGGCTGATCACGCGGGACGAGGCGGTGGCCCGCATCGACCCGGCCGCCCTCGACCAGCTGCTGCATCCGACGATCGACCCTGCCGCCCGCCGCGACATCATCGGCGCCGGCCTTCCCGCGTCTCCCGGGGCGGCGACCGGCGAGATCGTCTTCACATCGGAAGAGGCCGTCTCTGCCAAGAAGGAAGGCCGCGCCGTCATTCTGGTGCGGGTGGAGACGAGCCCGGAGGACATTCACGGCATGCATGCGGCCGAAGGCATCCTCACCACCCGCGGCGGCATGACGAGCCATGCGGCTGTGGTCGCGCGCGGCATGGGCATCCCCTGCGTTTCCGGCGCCGGCTCCATCCGGGTCGACCTGCGCAACGAGACGCTGATGGCCGCCGGCGTCACCTTTGCCCGCGGCGATGTCATCACCATCGACGGATCCTCCGGCCAGGTGCTCAAGGGCCGCGTCTCCATGGTCCAGCCGGAGCTCTCGGGCGATTTCGGCCGCATCATGGAATGGGCCGACGCCAGCCGGCGGATGACCGTGCGCACCAATGCGGACACCCCGGCCGATGCCCGCGCCGCGCGCTCCTTCGGGGCCGAAGGCATCGGCCTCTGCCGCACCGAGCACATGTTCTTCGAGGGCGAGCGCATCAACGTGATGCGCGAGATGATCCTTGCGGCCGACGAGGCCGGACGGCGCGCGTCTCTCGCCAAGCTCCTGCCCATGCAGCGGGCCGATTTCACGGAACTCTTCTCCATCATGCACGGCCTGCCGGTGACGATCCGCCTGCTCGATCCGCCCCTGCACGAGTTCCTGCCCAAGACCGAAGAGGAGATCGCGGATGTGGCGGTGGCGCTCGGCATGAAGCCACTCGTGCTGCGCCAGCGGGTGGATGCGCTGCACGAGTTCAACCCCATGCTCGGCCATCGCGGCTGCCGGCTGGCCATTTCCTACCCCGAGATCGTGGAAATGCAGGCCCGCGCCATCTTCGAAGCGGCCGTGCTGGCCGCGCGGGAGACGGGCGCGCCGGTCGTGCCGGAAATCATGGTGCCGCTGGTCGGCCTGAAAGCCGAGCTCGACTACGTCAAGGCGCGCATCGACGCGGTGGCCGCCGAAATCCTCGCCGAGGCCGGCGTGGGCATCGACTATCTCGTGGGCACCATGATCGAGCTGCCGCGTGCGGCACTTCGCGCCCATGTCATCGCCGAATCCGCGGACTTCTTCTCCTTCGGCACGAACGACCTCACGCAGACCACCTTCGGCATCTCGCGCGACGATGCCGCGCAGTTCCTGAACACCTATCGCACGAAGGGCATCATCGACCGCGATCCCTTCGTTTCCATCGATTATGACGGCGTCGGTGAACTTATCCAGATCGCCGCCGAGCGCGGACGGCGGACCAAGAACGGCCTGAAGCTCGGCATCTGCGGCGAGCATGGCGGCGATCCCGCGTCCATCCGTTTCTGCGAGGAGACGGGCCTGGACTATGTCTCCTGCTCGCCCTTCCGCGTACCGATCGCCCGTCTGGCCGCGGCGCAGGCGGCCATCAGCGGCAAGATTTCGGGGGCCTGATTTTTAGGGTGTTCACCGCCGCTTAAAGGTTCATGAGTATCGGTTCAAGGAGGCGAGGCTTAAGGAAGGCGGCGATGAACCAGGTCAAGCGACAGGCGCGATCCCTGTATGGCAAATGGCGACACGCCTGCCTGCTGCTGTCGATGGCGCTTCTCGTCATGGCCCTCTGGATCGTGGCGCCCTCGGTCCAGGCCTTTCTCGATGCGGAAGACAGCCTGGCCGCGGTTCGCGACTATGAAGCACTGCTTGTGGCGACGCACGCCCTGTCGGCCGAGCGCGGTCCGTCCAATGTCCTGATGTCGGTCGAGGCGGGATCCGATCCTGCTGTCGCCGCCCGGCTGCGGCTCGCCCGCCGCACGACCGATGCCGCCCTGTCCGTGGTCGACCGGGCCGCGACCCTGGCGACGGCGCCCGGCACGCTGCGCAGCCTCAAGGCCGATCTGGAGAGTGCGCGTGCGCGCATCGACGCCATCGCGGCCATGCCGCAGGCCGAGCGGTCGCTCGACATCATGGCGGATGCGATCGACCGGATGTTCGCCATCGTCGACGCGATCCAGCCTTCCGTCGCCCGGGCGGCGGCCCTGCTGGAAGCGCGAAATCCGACCCTGTCCCGCAGCGTTTTCACGGCGCTGATCGCCACGGAGCTTCGCGAGCAGGCAGGGCGGCTCGGAAGCTATGTCGTTCCCAGCGTGTCGCGCGGCCTCGCCCTGTCGCCCGAAGCGGTCGACAGCGTTAACCGGACGCGGGGCCGGATCGACCAGCTCGTGCAGATGCTGGGTGCGCGGCTCGACATCGCGGATGCGGACCTGCGCCAGCAGATGGGCGAGGTGCGCCGCCGCTTCATCGGCCGCGGCGTCGGGCTGATCGAGCGGCTGACGCGGGAGGGGCGCAGCGCCGCACACTACAGCATCGCTCCGGCCGAGCTCACCGGCCTCTACGTCCCGACCCTCCTGCCGCTGGAAGACCTGCGCAAGGCCGCGATCGGAAACATGGTCACGGATATCGGCCACAGCCGCGATCTCGCCCTGCTGCGGCTGGTCGGCATCGTCGCGGCGACGCTGCTCGTGCTCGTGCTGCTGGTCGTCGTCATGCGGCGCCTCTTCCTCTCCGTCCTGCGTCCGCTTTTGACGGCGCAGGCGATGATCGTCGGGCTTGCCGAGGAACGGCCGCTGCCGCGTGCGGCCCGCCATGCCGATACGCAGGAACTGAACGATCTCTTCGACGCGATCTCCCGGCTGGAATCCCAGCTGTCCGAGCGTCGCGAGCTGACCCAGCGGCTGCGCTTCCGGGCCGAAACCGATCCTCTGACCGGTCTTTTCAACCGCGCCCGCTTTTTCGGCCTCGGCGACGAGCGGTTCGCGGAAGCCTCCGCGGTGGCTGGCGATGGCGGGGAGCGCCGGATCGAAGGAGACACGCCGGAAAGCCGTGTCGGCGTGCTCTATCTCGATCTCGACGGGTTCAAGACCGTGAACGATACGCATGGCCACTTCGCCGGCGACCAGCTGCTGCGCGAGATCGCCTCGCGTCTGTCGAACGTGGTGGGGCCGCAGGCCCTGCTCGCGCGCCTGGGCGGCGACGAATTCGCCATCTGCACCCGCGGTCTCGACGCTGCCGATCTCCAGGCCTTTGCCCGTCGCATTCTGCGGGCGTTCAACAAGCCGATCATCATCGGTGGTCTGCCGGTCCACGTGGGCGCGAGCATTGGCCTTGCCCTGATGGATGCCTTGTGTGAAGCGGGCGCGGACGAGGCTTCGGGGCAGGATGCGGGATCGGTCGCGGAGGCCGCAAGCTTTGCGCAGCTCTGCGCCCAGGCCGACGCCGCGCTTTACGAGGCCAAGCGGGGCGGCCGCAACACCTACCGCCTCTACGGTGACGCCATGGCCCGGACGGACGCATCGCCGCAGGCCCACCGGCTGCAGGCGCTGGCGGGATAAAGCGCGGCAGCCCCGGACACACGTGGTCGCCCCGAGCGACAGGGTGAGGTCCAACGGCTTCGGCGTTCTCTCGAACGTCCCTTCTCAGGACAAGGCGTTCCGCCGCGGCGGGCAAGGTCTAAGCGTTGGCGTTAAAAGGGTACACGCAACGTGCTTTAAGGTCTTGTTGTGGCGCATGCCGTTTCCCGAAACCGCTGCACACGTTCGGGCGACATGCATCAGATCCGCTGAAAGACGTCCACGAAGGCCTGGGCGAAGTTTGCGAGGCCCAGGGTGCGCTCGTCGGGCTTCTCGATGCGGATCGATGTGCCGTCCGCCTCCAGGCAGGCAAAGATCGTCTCCGCGCCCATGTCCTTGTCCCGCGGAATCCGCAGCACGGCGATCCGCTGGCAGTTCTCGACCAGCCCAGAGGCGGGGAGGTCGAACAGGAAGGCGCCGTTGAGGTCCGCCGCAGCGGCCCGTACCCGATCGGAAAAGGCAAGGCCATCGCTGGCAAGGCTGCTGCCGGCCAGGCCGTCGAGCACGATACCGTCCAGCGACAGTTCGAGCTCCAGCATTTCCATTGTGAACTCGAAATCGCCGGCATCCGGACCGCTCCGGGCGGCCTCACCATCGATATTGGCAGAACGCATGGTCCTCATCCCCCTTTGCAACCGGTGCGAACCGGCCAGACAGTGCGACCGGACCCATCCGGCCAGCCACACATGTTCAGACACTCTTTGTCAGACGCCCGGTCTTTGTCAGTCGGCCACTGAACGCAAGCCGCGCCGGGCGGAAGGCTGCAGGTCACGGGAAATGTCGTTAACAAGTATGTCAATTCCGTGGCAGCGCGTCTCCCGGTTGCGGTCGATCGCGAAGCGCTTGTCAACGTGGCAGGCAGATAAAGGTTCCATGTCCCCTGCATGTGCCAAGGCCCCTGCAGCCGCATCCGGGGCATGCGGACCGTCCCCACGCATGCCCGGCCGGTGGCAAAGGCGCGGTTCGCGCCGTCGTTCGGCCGATGCCGCTGGAAGCGCCGCGATTGCAGCCTTGGATGACGCGCCGGATTGTGTAAGGACAGGGCGACGGCAGACGGCAGGTCGCAACGCCGTCACGATCCAGGACCGGGGCCCGCAGGCGGTCGGGGGGCGGGATCCGACAGGACGGGGCAGCGGCTGCGATGGCAGAGATGCGGGAAAGACGAGGGTTCGGCCGGCAATGATCACCTATGAACGCCCGATCTCCTACGCGGCCCGCTGGGCGCGCCATGTCGCGCGGCTGGCCTTCGCCCTTTTCGTCCTGTCGCTCGCCGCGCATCGTTTCGGCTCGCTGTCGAGCACGCTCTTCGTCACGCTGGCCCTTGCCAGCGCGGTTCTGGCTGTCTTGGCCGTCATCCTGGCCGTCGTCGGCTTCGTCCGCCTGTGGCAGGTGGCGGCCGTGGGCGGCATCGCCTCCACCATGGCGCTGGTCTATGCGGCGCTGCCACTCGGCGTCGCGGGGTTTGCAGCCTTCCAGCTGGTCGACAAGCCCGGCCTTTCCGATGTCTCGACCGATCTCGTCACGCCGCCGCCCTTCATCCGCGACCGTCCGATCGAAGCGGGGTGGCTCACCCCGCAGGCCCCCACCGTTGCCGACCGGCAGGCGCAGGCACGCGCCTATCCGGCGCTGACAGGGCGTCGGTACGACGGCGCGCTCGACCGCGTTCTTGCGGGCGTCCGCACGGTCGCCGAACAGTCGGGAATCGCAATCGTCGCGGAAGAGGGCCTCGAGAATGCCGAGCCCGATTTCGAGGATCTCGCCGTGAAGACGGAGCCGCCGACGGATGCGGAGGGCGGGCCGAAGGGCAAGACCCGGGGACGCGCATCCGGACGGGCAGGCGCGACGGCACCCTCGGGCGATCCGGGCCCGGTGCCCATTCCGCTCTCGCGCCCCAAGCCGGATCTCGGGCCCCTGGTGCCGCTGCCGCCCGGGCGAAAGGCGGGCGACATCCTGCTGCAGGGAGAAAGCCGCAGCCCCGTCGTCGGCTTCCGCTTCGATCTCGTCATCCGTCTGCGCGAAGAGTCCGAAACCACCTTCGTCGACATTCGCGTCGCCTCCCGCCTCGGCCGCCACGATCTGGGCCTCGATGCCATGACGGCCGAAGACGTCCTGCATGCGCTCGACGCGGAGCTTCTCGGCATCGCCGGCGACTGAGCACGACACGCCGGCCCACGGCCTGACGCAAAGCTTGGAAGGCGCGGAGGTTGGAACGGCACCCAGCCTCGAACGGCACCGAGCTTGGAAAATGCACGGCGGTCGTCGCTGCGCGCGACCGGCTGTCGGCTCCGTCCGGTGCCGCCCTGTCCGGTGTCGCCCCGCCGGGTGCCGCTCCGTCCGGTGCCGCCCTCTCCGGTGTGCTTTGGCCGGTGCGCCCCATCCGGTGTCGCTCTGTCCGGCGCGGACGCGCGGTCGTCGCGGCAAGGTCCGTCAGGCGGGCCGGTAGCGTCCCGTCAGCGCCGGCGGGCCGTCGGTGAAGACGAGCCCGCGCTCCACCAGATCCTCGAGATGGGCCAGCACCGAAAGGGCGGCCGCGCCATGCAGGCGCGGGTCCGTGGAGGCATAGAGCGCCTGCACGATCTGCGAAATCTCCCGGTCGCCCCGACGGATGCGCTCCACCACGCCCCGCTCGCGCATGCGCCGATGCGCGCGCAGCCCGCGCAGGAACTTTGCCGGTTCCGTCACCGGCCCGCCATGGCCGGGCAGGTAGAGCCGGTCGTCGCGCGCCAGCATCAGGTCGAGCGAGGCCATGTAGTCGCGCATGGCGCCGTCCGGCGGCGCGACGATGCTGGTCGCCCAGGCCATGACGTGATCGGCGGAAAAGACGATGCCCGTCCCCTCAAGGGCGAAAGCGAGGTGGTTGGCCGTATGGCCGGGCGTGGCCAGCGCCGTTAGCGTCCAGCCGTCGCCCGCAAGGGCTGCGCCGTGGCCGAGCCGGAGGTCGGGCGTGAAATCGAGGTCGGCGCTTTCCGAAAACGGATTGACCTCGCCGTCATGCAGGGGGCGGGAAGCCCGGTGGGGCCCTTCCGCCGCGATCACCCCGCCGACATGGCGCTGCAGCACCCGCGCCAGCGGCGCATGGTCGCGGTGGGTGTGGCTGACGAGGATATGGCTGACCGGCCGCCCGTCGATCGCCCGCAAGAGCGCGGCGAGATGCGCATCGTCGAGCGGGCCGGGATCGATCACCGCCAGCGTCCGCTCCCCGACGAGATAGCTGTTCGTGCCATGGAAGGTGAACGGCCCGGGATTGCCGACCGTCAGCCGCGTTACCCCCTTGGCAACCGCGACCGCCTCGCCGTAGGAAGGCTCGAAGGCCTGCTCGAAGCGCGGCTCCGCCTCGTCGCTGTCGGGAAGGGCAGCGCTCACTTCAGTTCGATCTCGATGAAGCTCATCGGGGCATCGCCGGCATTGATCACATCGTGCTCCACGCCGGCATCGCGCCTGTAGACCGCGCCCTTGGCCACATCGAATTCCCGCACGCCCTCGGCATCCTCGATCCGGAAACGGCAATCCGTCATCGGCACGACGATATAGCCGAGGCCGTGGACATGATGCCCGGTGTGCGCACCCGGCGCGAAATCCCACTGGGTGACGCGCATCAGCGCGTCGTCGCTGATCACCGTCGGCCGCGCCGGCATCCGAGCCTGATATCCTGCCATGTCTCCGTCTCCTTCATCCCGGCCGATCGTCAACACGGCGGCGCGCTTCGTCCGTGCGGCCGGAAGCAATCCCCGGAAGCCATCCCCAGAAGCCATCCCCGGAGCGCCCCGACGAGCGTCGGAAACGCCGTGACGCCCGGCCCGGCCCGGAAGCCGCGCTGTGCCTCGACGCAACTCTAGCCTTAAAACCCTTCCGACCGAAAGTGCAGCGACCGTCATCCCGTGCCTCAACGGAGAGGAGAGGGACGCGCGATGCCCACCTCCGGCGGAAACGGCACAAGCGGCGACAGGCGCCTAGGGAAACAGGCGCCAAGGGAACAGGCACACGGCCCAAACCCACCGGACGCATGCCGGCCCGGCAGGGGTGCGGCATGAGACCCAATACACAGGAGACCTGACAAACAGGAGACCCGATAAACGTGAGACCGGATAAACTTGAGACCCGGCAAACTTACCCGTTGTCCCCGCCCTCACGCTTTGCTATCAGCCCAACACCCGGCCATCACCGCAGCCGGACCGGCAATGGGGCGTCGCCAAGCGGTAAGGCACCGGTTTTTGGTACCGGCATTCCCAGGTTCGAATCCTGGCGCCCCAGCCAGCAACTCCTTTTCAGCCCGGAAATCCACGTTCTCCAGCGCATAAGCTTGGCTGGGAATCGAAGTGGATGCATAATCTCCGCGTAGTCGGGTTCGCTATTCGACCACTTGCAGCCTGTAGAGCTCAAAAACTGAGGCGAGACGTTATCAGTGGTAGTTAACGCATAGTCGTCGCAACGCCGAATCTACGAGGTGGCAAACTTTCGTCGTTTCTGCGCAATCGGCCTCAGATGGGTCGTTCGGCAAAAGTTGCCATCGCAATATCCCTGTTAAGAGTCATCTTCTTCAAGAGCGCGGGCCGACCTCATCAAGCCGCATAGTCAAAAAGCCGAAGCTCCATCGGTGCTTGTCAGCGGCCGCTCTCTCCTTCATCCATCACGACCGATCGAACACGCGGTCTGACAACGTTGACAAACGTGTTGACCCGCTCGGCCAGCCACGAAAACGCGGCGTCCCGGCCTTCGGGTGTGTTCAACGCAGGGAAGGCTCTGCTGTCCGATACGGTCGCGCGTCCGCTTCGGTCAATGATCGTCGCAGTCTCCCCAAGTTCGTTTTTAATGTCGTACCATGCGTCCACGATTGCTTGCACGGCGCGTTCGCCCACGCTGTTGCGGCTGCCGGACAGGAAGACGCCGAGGGTATTCTTGGACTTTTCGCGGTAGACGGTCAGCCAGGAACTGCTGTTCGGGGCAGGGAGCATGACCGAGATGTAGCCTCCACGGCTCGCCTTGGGGAACGGCTGCTCGGGGTCGTCGAGCTTGAGGTGCTTCAGGAAGTCGCTCCAGAACTGCAGGCGTTCGGACCCCATGGCTTCACGCTCGGGGTCGAGATCATCGCCGACCTGGTCGACCGTATCCTCGACATCAACGACGCGGTGACCCTCAGGCACCACGACCACGGTCCGGGTGATCGAGGTGGTTCTTGCCAGCACGCGCGGCGTGACGAGCAGGCCACCATCCGGCAGGGTGAAGATGGGCATCTCGACGAGGCCGAGAGAGAAGTGCAGACCTGCATGGCGTTGCAGATATTCGGCGATGGCTTCGACGCCTTCGCGGATGCCATCGCCCAGGATCAGGAGCAGGAACCGTCCGCGACGAAGATTGAGGCTGAGCGCGTCATTGAAGGCGATCTCGTCGACTGAGGGGTCAACGGCACGCACGAGGTCGAGCATGGCGTTGCCGGTGACGCCGAGGCGTCGGCCCACCTCACGCTGGAGGTCCGACGACGTCCAGCGGCTGAGTTCCTTGGCGTAGTCGATGATCTGACCCACGACCTCGCGGCGGCTTTCCGGGTTTCGCCAGAGTTTGCATTCGACCAGGACCGGCAGGCCGGACGCCGTCACGAGAAGGTTGTCGATCGGCCCGGCTTGGGTTCTGAGCTCCCGGCAGATGGCGATCGGGTTCTTGAACGAGGGGTCGATTTCATCGATCGGCAGCGATCCCGGATGCCTGTGAACGAGGTCCTGAATCTGCGCTTCGCTGACGCCATCCAACGCTGCGGTGAGGCTCATAGGACGAAGCGTGGTGGTGCAGCTATCCCTAAGGATGACGGGCGCGGCATGTTGTCGAGACAAGGACTTCTCCGGATGGCGTGCCGGACAAAGTCCGGTGGTCGTAAAGGATAGAGTTGGAGAGGCATCCAGCTATGCCTCCGATGGCAGCAGACGGGCGCTACGTCTCCCGAACGGTCAACACACCATTCCCTTCGAGCAGAACCTGATCCTCTCGCAGTTGGTTGATTCGCGAGAGAATGAGCTCCCGCAGTTGCCCGCTGGTCGACTTGAAGCCGAGCGCTCGAGAGACCGCGTTGATGGCTTCTTCGCTCGTTGCGCCGAAGCTCTGGCGAAGGATGACCTTCAGGCCCTCGTCGATTTCCATCGGCGGCAGCATCTCGATACGGCGCAGGCTGAGGGATGCGACATAGGAGCGGTCCCGGAAGGGAACGGGAGCGTCTGACCAGAGCAGGAAATCTCCGTCACGCTGGATCACACCCGAGGTGACGGCGACGGCGATGGCGTTGCCGACATGGGTATCGATGCGATGCCCGGAGCGCTGCAGGCCCCAGGCCGTCCTGATCCGCGTAACGACCTCGTCGCGATGAACCGGGCTTTCGGCTTCCACGGTCTCCGTCACCAGCTTCACCATCTTCCCCGTGGGCAGCTCGTGGAGCTCACCATCGATCACGGGGCGAAGGTCCGCCTGTTTATAGTGGCGATCCACCTTCGGGGCATTGCTGTGCTCCAGTCCGATCTCCGTCACGTCGGTGCGCTCGACCGTCACGATCTCGACCGGCACGGCCCTCGCCGAAAGGGCGTGATCGGCTGCGCCGGACTGGGCGTCTGCCTTGGCGCGCTCGATGGCGGCGACGAGACGTTCGAGCTCTGCCTTGGGGCGCTGGAACCAGTCGCCGCTCCAGATGCGGTGAATGGTCCAGCCGTGGTCCTCCAGCACCGCTTGGCGCAACCGGTCGCGATCCCGCGCCGAGCGTGAACTATGATAGGAGGCGCCGTCGCATTCGATGCCGATGAGATAGCGGCCGGGCACTTCGGCGTCGGCAACCGCAAGATCGATGAAGAAGCCGGCAATGCCGACCTGCGGATGCACCTGATATCCCTTCTCCAGCAGGGCTGCCGCCACCTGTTCCTCGAACACGCTGTCCATGTCGCGTCCGCTCCGCTCCGCCATCGAGAGACGGCCGGTCCGGGCATAGTGGAGGAAGAGCTTGAAGGCGAAGATGCCCTTGCCCTTGCCGCGTTCAAGATCGATGTCCTCATCGGTGATGGAAGCGAACACCTCGCAGCGCCGCTTCGCCCGGCTGATCAGAACGTTCAGTCGCCGCTCGCCGCCTTCGGCGCCCAGAGGTCCGAAGCGCATGCCCATGTACCCCTGCGCATTGCGCGCATAGGCGACCGAGATGAGGATCACGTCGCGCTCGTCGCCCTGCACGTTTTCGAGGTTCTTGATGAAAAACGGCTCGTTCGGATGGGCATGGAAGAAGTCTTCCGTCTCCGGGTTCAGCCGACGCAGCAGCTCGAGCTGGTCCTGGATTTCGCGACGCTGCTTGATCGAGAAGGCGGCGACGCCGAGCGACAAAGCGGGAAACTGCTTGGCATGGCGAATGATCGCTTCGGCAACGACCTTCGCCTCGACCTTGTTGACGCTCTCCTCGAACACGCCGCCCGGCACATGGTGGAAGCGCAGCCCCATGCCCGCTTCCTGTGTGTAGGGGCTGGGAACGATGAAGAGCTTGCTCTCGTAGAACTGGCTGTTGGAGACCGCGATCAGCGACTGGTGGCGGCTGCGATAATGCCAGCGCAACATGCGTTCGGGCAGGCCGCGCGCGGAGAAGAGGCCGAGAATGCTTTCGATATCGGACACCTGCGCGCCATCGGCATCGTCGTCATCCTCTTGCGAACCTGACGTCATCTTCGAGAAGAACTTGGTCGGCGGCAACTGCCGCTCGTCACCGACGACGACGACCTGATTGGCGCGGGCGACGGCGCCCAGCGCGTCGATCGGCTGGATTTGACTGGCCTCGTCCATGACGAGGAGATCGAACTGGAAAAGACCCTGCGGCAGGAACTGGGCGATGGACAGCGGACTCATCATGAAGACGGGTTTTAGCGCCTGGATGGCCGGTGCCGCTCTCTGCATGAGCTGGCGGATCGGCATATGCTTGCTCCGCCTGGCCATTTCGCCCCGGAGAACGCCGACCGGGCCGATGCCGCTGATACCAGGCAGGCGCTTGTGGTGCGCGCGCACGACCTCCAGCCGCGAGAGCGCCATGCGGTCGCGGTCCAGCTGCGCGAATTCGCCGACCAACCGTCCATGCACCTCGCCGTCGAAGCGTCCGATCTCCGGATCGGAGCCCGTCTGGTGACGAAGCAGGGCCTCGTAGAAGGCCATCTCGAAATACGGAATAACGGCGTCCGGCAGGACCCGGCCGTCGTCAAGCCGCGCCACGATATCGCCGAGCCCGGTTTTAGATGCTTCCTCGGCGCGGCCCTTATAGGCCGCCCACTTCGAGAGTTGCTCCTCTGCCGCGCGCCAGACGGAAAGGCGCTCGGACAGGATCGGCAAGGCCACGGAGACCAGATCGTCGGTACCGAACACGATGACCCGATTAACCACCAGTGCCTCGAAAAGGGCATCGAGGTCAGCGGTCAGGCTTGCGGCAAACGTGCGGCCCTTGGCGGCACTCTCCGCAGCGCCCTGTCTGTCGTCGACCTGCGAGGCCGCAACCCGGATATCGGCATTCTCGCGTGTCCAGTTGAGAGCACCCGCAAGAGCGGCCCAGTCGGACGCTTCATCCTGCCAGAGTGACCGGAACGCAGCGTGCCCGATGGGAGTGCGTTCTGTCAGTTCCGTCCTCAGACGCCTGGCGGATGCGAGCATATCCAGCAGCGCCACCCGTGCGTCAACGGTTTCCAGAGGTCGTTTGACGAGCGGAGCAAAGGCCTTGTCCGCTTCGCTCAAGTCGCGGGCTGCCTTGGCGGCAGTGACAAGGCTGACCTCGTCGACGCTCAGCGCATCCGGGAAGAGCCGTGCGGCCTCGTGGCCAATGCTCGTCCAGAAGGCCTGAAGCAGCCGGCGCGCCTCGTCCAGCTGGTCTTTCAGCTGCTCGCAACGCGATGATACGGCACCCTTGTCGGAGAGACGGCTGGCGATCACGCGCGCTTCGGCACCGACACCCCGCAGGCTGCGCATCCAGAGAACAAGGTTCTCCAGCGGCTTCGGGTCGGAACGCTCACCCCGCCAGTCCGCGCCAAACGCGGATCGGCCGAGTCCATCACCGTCCCGCACGATGGCACGGGCATCCTTGCCCTTCTGCAGGAGATCGAGCAGCCGAACGGTCTCATCCGGCGTGATCTCACTTGGAAGCACGGTTTTCAGCAGCGCGCGCGCCGCCCGCCAGTCGCCGCTTGTGAACCGGAGCAAGCGCTTGCCATGGACCGCGATGGCCATGCGGGCAGGCGCGAGATCGAGGTCCCAAGCCTGATCGGCAATCTTGCCGGAAAGCTCCGCCCTGATCTGGCGGAGGGTCGCGACAGCTTCCGCGAGATCGCTCGCCTGTTCGAGTCCCCGTTCCCAGATGGCGGCGACAAAGGCGTCCGGGCTGGCATCAGGCGCTTCGGCAACGCGCTGGCCGATGACGATCAGCCGGTCGATCGAGCCGAGGGTTGGCGAGGCGTTGACGCCGAGCAGGCTGCGCAGCGCCTGGGCCGCGTGAAGGAACCGGGGAAGGGTTGCATCCAGAGCGTGAAGATGGCCGAACGCCTCCTGCGGAAAGCCTTCCGGCAGCCGCGAGAAGGCGAGTCTCAATGTTTCCGTCTCCGCCGTCCATGCGAGCGGCGTCACGCTGTCGCCCAGCCTGTCCGTCAGCGCCTTGTAGGCGCTTCCGTCCTCCACGAGACGGGCGACGCCGACGCTGTCCATCTCCCAGATCGGATCGGCCAGCGCCTTGGCCGAGAGGTTTTCAGGGCAGGTGGCGATCCGCTCCGCAAGCTCCGCCTCGCGCAGAAACGCCGCGACGGAGGAAACCTCGGGCCGGTGAAGCCGACCGCCCAGGTCGGAAGCGGCAAGCCGGAAACGCTCAATACCTTCGGCGGCACCGTAGATCCGCGTCATCAGCCGGTCTAGATCGAGCGGACTGATGCCTGTGAGGCCGATGCCATGCCATGGATGGTCGATGGGCCGTCCGATATCCTTGATCCGCTCGCCCAGTTCCAACAGGAGGGCCGCGATGCGCATGTGCGTCTCGGGCGTCCAGGTCGTCGCGATCGGCAGCGCGATATCGGATGGCGGAAGGCCGGCACGCCGAAGGCGCGCGAGATGCCCCGTCACCTGATAGGGCGAGAGATTGTAGGGCTGGTGGACGCGATGAAGCCGTTCGGGATGGGCGTTCAGCCTGTCGCGCACCTCCGTCAGCCGTTCGAGCAGGATGGCGCTGCGATCCCCTTTGGGTGCACCGAGCTCCCAGGTCTGGCGCAGTTCCCCGAGAACGGCGCGCTTGTTGGCCTTGTTGCTGTGAAGTTCCAGGCACGCATCCCCGACGCCGGCCTGATCGAGACGTCGTTTGACCACCTCAAGAGCTGCCATCTTCTCGGCCACGAACAGCACGGTCTTACCATCCGCAACCGCCGCGGCGATAATGTTGGCGATCGTCTGCGACTTGCCCGTTCCTGGCGGCCCCTGGATCACCAGATCGCGGCCTTTGCGGACTTCGTGAATGGCCACCGTCTGCGAACTGTCGGCATCGACGATATGCGTCATCTCGGCCGGCGAGATGTGAGGGTCGATCTTGGCGTCTTCCGACAGCAGCGCCTCGGTGCGCGAGAACCCGTTCGACACCAGCGAGGTGATCAGCGGCCGATCCGTGAACTTCGCATTGGCGGGCCAGAGGGCCGGGTCGAGGTCCCGGTACATCAGGAACTTGGCGAAAGAAAAGAACCCGAGAACGATATCGTCCGTTTGCACCGACCATGTCGGCTTGATCGCGATGCTTTCGGCAACCTTGGCCGCATAGTCCTCCAGCGAGAACTCGTCGGATGGCTCGAAGTCGGGCATCCTGATCGTATGTTCGCGCTCGAGATAGGCCTGGAGCGAAAGGTTGGACGAGAAGTCTTCGGCGCGCGCCTTCAGCCGGAAGCGCTCGGCCGCCGTCCCGCGCTCCAGCGACACCGGAACCAGAACCAGCGGGGCATAACGGATATTGTCCGGGTTCTTCGGGTCGATCCATTTCAGCGTCCCGAGACCGAGGAAGAGAATATTGACGCCCTGTTCCTCCTCGAGCGTCCGGGCGTCGAAATAGAGATCGAGCAGCCTTTTCTGCAACGCTGCCGGCGTCATGCGCGTCTGGAGCTTCGTATCCGCATGACGCACGAGCCGGCCGCTCTCGTCGCGATCGTCGTCGTCCGGTAGCGCCAGTTCGATCAGCTCTTCTTCCGTGCCGTCTTCACCCTTGACCGCACGCCCCTTCGCGCCGGCGAGAAAGGTCATCGCCTTGGCCTCCGTTACGAGGATGCGAAAAACCTCGGAAGCGCGTTCCTCTACGATGTCGATGGTCTTGGCGCTCTTGGAAAAGCGCGGGACGTTGAGCAGCCGGTTGCGGGCCGAGAGATCGAGCAGCTCCATTCGTGCGCGTTCGATCTTGGCCTCGACGGACAGGCTGCTGGCGAAAACGGACGCCTCGACCGCATTCGACCCATCAATGCTTCGCTCGTCCATGGCCTGTCTCCCCGTCCACCCGTTGTATTTGATGAGACAAAGAGCGAGGGGTGTCTAGTAGGGCGTGTAAACAACCACACAATTCCCGCGCAAATTTAGCCCCCCATGAGAAAATGAAAAACATCTAATATACAGAGGCTTGTGCCAGGTGCCGCCCTGCCGATGAGAACTTTGGCGAGCCAATGTTCGCCAATACAACCGGATTGTGTCTCCTGCCGTATTTCTACCCTGTGACTTTGTAATTTCCGTTAGGGAACTGTGAACCATGGTGCAAGGGCGGCATGACCGCACCGGGCACATGACGATGCCACCTTGAAACAACCTTACCGTGGCTCGGACATGACAAGCATACTGACCAATACATCGGCCATGGCCGCTCTCAGCACGTTGCGAAGCATCGGTTCCAGCCTCGCTGGCGAGCAGGGAAAGATATCGTCCGGTCTTCGCATACAGACCGCTGCCGACAATGCCGCCTACTGGTCGATATCGACGACCATGCGTTCGGATCAAAAGGCGATAGCCACAGTTCAGGATGCACTGGGACTTGCCGCTGCAAAGGTCGATGTTTCCTATTCGGCGATGTCCGCTGTCAAGGATGCGCTCGACGAGATCAAGACCAGGCTGATTGCGGCGGCAGAGCCCGGGGTGGACAAGGCGAAAATCCAGAAGGAGATACGCCAGTTCGCTCAGTCGACGCGCGATATCGCCGATTCCGCTAGTTTTGCAGGCGAGAACTGGCTGAACACGGACATCTCGGGTTTGATCGATACGACGCTGCCGAACCGTTCGAGCACGCTCGTCGCCTCGTTCAGCAGGTCGGAATCCGGCGGCGTCGACATCGGCACGATGACTGTCGATCACCTGGCAACGTCGTTGTTCAATAAAGAGGGCGGCGGAATTCTCGAGCCTGACCCGAGAAGCCCGAAATCGATTGCCGGTATCCGGACCTTTTCATCGGCTCAGATTGGAGAACCTGGTTACTCGCCCACGGGGTACACGACAGGCCGTGCAGGGAGTGGCTACACGGGATGGCTCGATTTTGCTTTTTCGGGGCCTCTCGACTTCGCAACCGCAAGCGACCGAATGACGTTCGATCTGATGCTGGACGCTGAAGACCCGTCGTCGCCCAGTCCGGCACCCTATGCGCCAGGAAACTCCTATTCCATCACGATCGACCGCGGCGTGGTGGACAGCGTCCTTCCTGCAAACGCGGGAAAGATCAACACCAGGTTCGAGATGGCCGACGTGCTCGATAGCCAGATCAGAATCCTTGGTGCTGAGGCTTACGCGTATCATTACTCGAACCCGGCTCTCAACATCTCCTCAGACCCGATCTATAACAGGTTTTACCTCTCTTCGCGGGAGATGAACGACCCCAACGGATCGGCCATCCAGATATCCAACTTCGTGTCGACGGTCGGAAGCGGAGGGCTGCATGACGACCTGGATTACGGGGAGCGCGGTTCATCGCTCAACCTGACCTTCGAGCCGTTCGAAGTTTATCATTCCGTGGAGATCACGTTTGATTTCAACTTCAACGAGGAGACGCCGACGTCCCACCGCATCGACCGCGCCTTGGTCAATTCCGTTCTGGGAACGACCGACGGAAAGATCGAGACGTCGGCGCAATGGGCGCAAATTCTCAACACGTTGATTACGCGCCCGGACACCTTCATCGAAGCAACAAATGCGAACACCGTTTCGGTGAGAACCGACCCCGATGTGGACCGGCAGAACGGTTCGCGGACGGGCGTTTATTTCCGGGATGTCGCCGTCAACATCGAGCCGATTCCTCAGGTCGGCATTTTCGACATTGACATCGTTGGTCATCCGGAAGCGCTGAAGAAATACATCGTAGACGTCGACCTGATGAGCCAAAAGGTCATCGATGGTGCGGCAATGCTCGGCGCCCTGAAGGCGCGGGTGGATCTGCAGACGCGTTTCACAGAGACGCTGGTCGAGACGATCGGCAAGGGCATCGGGCAACTGGTCGATGCGGATATGAACGAGACGTCGGCGCGGCTCAAGGCGCTTCAGGCTCAGGAACAGCTCGCCATCCAGGCTCTGGCCATCTCCAACGCTGATGCCGGCAACATCATGAGTCTCTTCCGCTGAACCTCGCGTCACAGGGGTGATGAGGGTTCGCGGGTCTATCGTCCGCGATCCCCGACCTGCGTCCGATCGACATGCGTCCGATCGAGATGCGTCGCGATCAGCATGGCGACCAGATGCACCGTGTTCCGCGCGCCGTATCGTTCCTTCATCCTCTCCAGCCGATGTTCGACCGTGCGGTGGGAGATTTCGAGCGTTACCGCGATCTCCTTCGCCGTCGCGCCCTCGATCAGCAATTGAATGATCGCTTCATCGGCAACGTCGAGCGTCTCCCGATGTTGCGGCGAACTGAGCAGAAACTGGGCGTAGGACGACGAGATGATCCACTCGGGCCGGCCGGCATTGCGCTGGGGGATCAGAATGCGGTCATAGCCGAGATTGACGCCAAGGAGGCGGGTCTTGACGAGCTCCATGGCGGGCTGTTGTGTCTCCAGCACCTGCTGGAGGCGCGGGATGACGGCGTCGCGCATGTACGACTGGTCTTTGAATTCGCCGACGTAACAGTCGGCGAAAATCTTGTTGATGTTCAGGATGCGAGAGGTAAACCCGGAATGCCGGATCGCCTTCATATGCCAGTCGAGGGGATTGTCACTGTTGATCGAAAAAACCGTCAGTCGCATCTTCATGGACAACAGGTCGAGGATGTCGCGGTAGATGATGGCCGCAGCCGCGGGCTTCTGAGCGCTTGTCTGAAGCCAGGAATCGAGCATTTTGCGCGTGACCGCGTTGAAGGGTGTTTCTTTCGCCATGACCAACCAGAGATTATCGAATGCAGGGCGACTACACCTAAAAATGGGTTGCTCGGCAATAGGTAAAGAAACTCTTACCGTGTTTAGACACCGGAGAATTACGGCCTGAACGGGAATTCAACGCGCTGGCGCATAGAGTAGAGAGAGCGTCCCATCCGGCGCTCGAACAGGCGAGCGCTGCTCGCCCAAGCGCGCTCACCGCCGTCACCAAACAAGGCATCTGTCCCGCAAGCCGTCGGCCCGTGGCATTTCGCAGAAAATGATGATGTCCCGAGAATAACCCCGGACTGTGTCGCCGACATGTCTTGAAAGACTGTCTGACACTGATATCCGGTGATCAGGATGTATGAACCTTCTCAAGGGCTTGAAAAGAGGCCGGTTCCCCGGCTGGGAATCCTGGCGCGCCCAGCCACCCTGATGGTCCATCCTTCGCTGAAAGACCGCACCGGCGGCGTGCCGGGTGGTTTGCGGGCTCGCCCTTCCGCTCAGGCTGCCCGGTTCAGCAAGGCGTTGCGCACGACGCCGCAGTCGCTGTTCTGGGTCGAGAGGAGCGTCGCCGGATCGACGAAGCCGGTGGTGACGCCCAGCGCCTGGGCAGCGGCCCAGCCCCAGTTGTCCTGCGCCATCTGGAGAAGGCGCGGTCCTTCCGCAGCGATGCAGGCGCGCCCGGCCTGGATGAGCTCTGCCGAGGGCATGCCCTGCAGGCGCTCCAGCAATTCGGTCTGCAGGGGGGTAACGACGAAGATGGCAAAGAGGGTGCTGATGAAGTCGGACAATCCTGGTCTCCTGTCTGGAGATCATAGATGGTTAGACATCGTGCAGATACAAGGGCCAAACCGGACGCCGGCATGAGGACCATACGGGGTGCAAACGGGGACATACGCGAGGGCACGCACGGGGCAGAGACAAGGGGGCAGAGCTGGACGGAGACAAGGGACAGAGACAGAGACAGGGGACAGAGACAAGGGCAGAGCTCGGTCATGCCTTGGCGGGCGACGGGCTTTCCGTCGCCCGCGCGGCGCTTCCGGCGGCGCGGCATGCCTGTCGACCGTATCTTCCGCAAATCGCAGCCCGGCCGTCGGACACGGCACGGCGTGCCTGTCCTGCCGCAGCCAGCTTTTTCGGCTGGGGAACGGGGTATGAGGAGCAGCAGGAGAGGGGAGGTGCGCGGCAGTGGCGGAGGTGCGCGCCAAGCGGCAGGAGGTGCGCGGCAGCAGCTGGAAGCGAGCGGCAGGCGGTAGGGGGGGCGGCAGCGACCGGAGGCGAGCGATAGGCGGTAGGGGGGCGCGGCAGCGGCCGGAAGCGAGCGGCCAGGCGGCAGGCGGGCGCGGCAGCCGGCAGTTATAGGAGACAACAGGCCGTCAGCGACCGCCGGGAGGCCGGGCCAGCGGCCAGCAAGGGGCTGTCGCGGTACGCGCAAGGCTGCGTGGTTTCAGCCGACACACCGGGACCAGCGCCACGCGGCGATCCAGGGGCGGCGCTTGCCGCGGTCCGGGATGGGCGTTTTGCTGGCCAATCCAGGATCGACGCCGTGCCGGTCCATGCGGAGCGGCGATGCCTGCGTCTGGGAACCGGCACCCCGCCGGGGCCCGGGATCTCTTGCGGGCGATCCGGGATCGGCGCTTACAGGCAACCCGAGATTGACGCTTGCCCGCCAATCCGGGATTGGCGCGTGCTAATCAATCCTGCGTCGGCGCGTGCTAATCCATCCTGCGTTGGCGCTTTGCCGGCCAGGCTGGAGCCGGGGAGCCGGCCTTTGGCGGTCAAGCGCGGCCGAGCAGGAACGTCAGGCCTTCTTGCGGGGCTTGGCGGTCTTCTTGACGGGGGCTTCGGGGGCGGGCTGGCTGGCCT
This sequence comes from Rhizobium sp. Leaf384, assembly GCF_001424065.1. Classification (GTDB taxonomy): domain Bacteria; phylum Pseudomonadota; class Alphaproteobacteria; order Rhizobiales; family Rhizobiaceae; genus Ferranicluibacter. The sequence goes on along the minus strand of NZ_LMQE01000001.1, from coordinate 790,091 downwards.
CCTGGGCGATCCGGGCCTGCTTCAGGCGCTCGGTCTTTGCGCGGCGCTGGGCGGCTTCGACCTCGATGATGGAGCGGGATGCCGAATCGGTCTGCGTCGCCTTGGCATTGGCGGGGCGGGCTTCGGTCTTGAACAGGCGATCGGCGGGAACCAAGGCGTTCTCCTTTGAGAAGATGTGGGGCGTCGAGGGCCGGTCGGCCACGATCGCAAAGTCTGTTGTCGGTCTCGAGCCCGTCCGCCGGATGCATGTGCCGTTCGGCGCGGGGCGCACGGCCGTCCCCGGGTCAGGGCGCGACCGGGTCTTAAGGGTCGGGACGTCGGTTCGCGCAGTCCCGGGTGGGGTGCGTCTTCGTCGAGCGGACCTCCGTCTGCCTGTCCGGCGCCGGCATCCCGCAATCATAGCAGCATCTTACCGCATTCGAAAACAAACCGGAAGCGCCGCGCGCGACATACAGGATGGCGCGTGGCCCCCGCAGATGCGTCGCTGGGTCGCAGCCGATGGCCATGCGCGGTCAAACGGCACGGGCCGCCCGATCTGCCGACCACGATCTGCCGACCCCGATCTGACGACCCCGATCCGGTAACCCTCATGCATGTCGCCCAAACCTGTGCAGCGGTTTCGGGAAACGACATGCATCACAACAAGACCTTGAAGCGCGTTGCGTGACTCCTTTTTCACGCCAAGCGCTTTAAAGAGGGAGCGAAGCGCGATGGTGCGGGAGACGGGCATAAAAAAAGGCCGGGAAATTCCCGACCTTCTCGATATCGTCTCGACGGTTTCTGCCAGTACATCCGTGGTCAGGCGCCGGAAACGAAATTCGGCCTATTAGGCTGCAGACAGGTTGTCGGCAGCGCTCTTGCCGCTGCGACGATCCTGAACGATTTCGAAGTTGACCTTCTGGCCTTCGTTCAGCGAACGCATGCCGGCGCGCTCAACAGCCGAGATGTGCACGAAAACGTCGCTTGCGCCGTTGTCCGGAGCGATGAAGCCGAAGCCCTTGGTTGCGTTGAAGAACTTTACGGTACCTGTTGCCACGACGTGATTCCTTTTCAATCGTGATGAAGATGCGCTCGCAACGTGCGGGCGGTGATAGATCGACGTTGAAAGAGAAGATTGAACGGCGCGTTGCGCGGGAGCAAAGCTCAAAATGCAAGATCGATAGACATGAGATAGACGATCCCCCCGACAATTGCAAGACGTCGGCAATAATTTGCAAGAACGCCGGCGGATCCCGGGCCGGCAACACCAAGAAAATCCCGGACGAATCCCGGCCGCAAGCCGGTTGCGCCATGCGGCAGACGAAGCGCTTGGCCGGAAAACCGGCCGCCCGCATCCGGTGCGGCCGGGGGTCTTCTTCCCTAGCACCCCCGTTCGCGCGAACGGGGGCCTCGATCTGGCCTCGATCCTGGCCTCGATCTTGACGTTGGTTTTGGGGCTTCGTCCGGAAGGAGCCCCCCGGGCGGGCGCCTAGCGCTTGAGGCTGCCGAGGATGCCGCGCACCAGCGCCCGGCCGAGCGAGCTTGCAACCGTGCGCGCCACCGTCTTCATGGCAGCCTCCACCACGGTTTCCCGCTGATAACCGGTGCTGCGCGGCCGCTCTGCCGTGCCCGCGCGCGTCGGCTTCCGGCTCCTTCCGGCGTCATCGTCAGCACGCGGCCCGGCACCGGACGCCGCATCGTCGCCGAAGCCCGGCAGCGTCCAGCGGCGGCGGGCAGGGGCGTCCTCCCCCTGTGTTCCGTGATCTGGTGTCCCGTGCTCCGGCGTTTCGTCGTCCGGCGTCGCCGCCCGGCGCGCCGCGTCCGCCTGCGCGCTCGCCCGGGCGGCGCGGGCGGCGAGGATCTCGTAGGCCGATTCGCGATCGACATCCTGGTCGTAGATGCCGGCCACCGGGCTCAGCGCCATCACCTGCGCCCGCTCGGCGTCGGTCAGCGGGCCGACGCGGGCCGATGGGGGACGGATGAGCGTGCGCTCCACCATGGAGGGGGATCCCTTGGCCTCCAGCGTCGAGACCAGCGCCTCGCCGGTCGAAAGCTGGGTGATCACCGCGGCACAGTCGAAGTCGGGATTGGCGCGAAAGGTCTCGGCGGCGGTCTTCACGGCCTTCTGCTCGCGCGGCGTATAGGCGCGCAGCGCGTGCTGCACCCGGTTGCCGAGCTGCGCCAGCACGGTTTCCGGCACGTCCAGCGGGTTCTGCGTGACGAAATAGACGCCCACGCCCTTCGAGCGGATCAGCCGCACCACCTGTTCGATGCGCTCCAGCAGCACCTTGGGCGCGTCGTTGAACAGAAGGTGCGCCTCGTCGAAGAAGAACACCAGCCGCGGCTTGTCCGGGTCGCCCACCTCCGGCAGTTCCTCGAACAGCTCCGACAGCAGCCACAGCAGGAAGGTGCCGTAGAGCCGCGGGTTCATCATCAGCCTGTCGGCGGCGAGCACGGAGATCGTGCCGCGCCCCTCGGGCGTCACCCGCATGATGTCGGTAACCTTCAGCGCCGGCTCGCCGAAGAAATGCTCGGCCCCCTGCTGCTCGAGAATGAGAAGTTCGCGCTGGATGGAGCCGACGGACGCCTTGGAGATCAGGCCGACGGTGGCCGAGAGCGCGCTGGCGTTCTCGCTCATATAGGTCAGAAGCGCGCGCAGATCCTTGAGGTCGAGCAGCGGCAGGCCGCCCTCGTCGGCGATCTTGAAGGCGATGTTGAGCACGCCTTCCTGCGCGTCCGTCGCGTTCATCAGGCGGGAGAGCAGCAACGGCCCTATCTCCGACATGGTGGTGCGCACGCGGTGGCCCTTTTCGCCGTAGAGATCCCAGAAGATCACCGGAAACTGCGTAAGCTCGTACGGGTCGAGCCCGATCTCCGCGGCGCGTTTGACAAGGAAGTCCTTCGGCTCGCCGCGGGCGGCGATGCCCGAAAGGTCGCCCTTGATGTCGGCGCAGAACACCGGCACGCCGGCGCTGGCAAAGCCTTCGGCGAGAACCTGCAGCGTCACCGTCTTGCCGGTGCCTGTGGCGCCCGTCACCAGTCCGTGGCGGTTGCCGTATTTCAGCGTGAGATATTCGGGCCGGTTCAGCGTGTCGTCCGGTTTGCGGCTCGTGCCGAGGTAGAGCATTCCGGGCTGCAGCAGTGCCATGTCGGGATCCATTCGCTTGTTGTGCCGGGATAGTATACGTTGTCGGCAACCAGACAAGCACACTGTTGCCCTGGGGTGGGGACCGCCGCCCCAAGGCAGGGACCGCATGCGCTCGTTCGGCATGCCCGCCCCGAGACGCTGGCCGGTCCGCCTCGCGGGTGCCAGCACGCGGTTGAAAACCGCTGCGAACCGCTTGATTTCTCCGCCTATCCCTTTACGTTGACGTGAACGTTATTCGCTGCCGAGGAGAAGAGCATGAGCGAACTGGTCACCCGCGTATCCGACAATGTCGGCATCGAGCCGGACAGGGCGGAAAAGGCGATCGGCATGATGTTGGGCTTCCTGCAGCGGGAAGCCGATGCCGGTCCCGTGGCCCGCATGATCGAGGCCGTGCCCGGCGCCCCCGATCTCGTTGCCCGCTTCAATGGCGAAGGCGCCAAGACCGGCCTGCTCGGCAAGGTCATGGGCGCTGTCGGCGGCGGCGTCATGGCGCTCGGCCAGCAGCTGATGGGCCAGGGCCTGTCCATGGGCGAGATCACCGGACTTGCCAAGGAAACGCTCGCCTACGCCCGCGAACATGCCGGCGACGAAACGGTCGATGCGGTGATCAACTCCGTCCCCGGCCTCCGCCAGTTCGTCTGACCCAATTCGTTTGAGCCGGATCGGCTGCCCCGCAGGGGCCGCATCCACCTCTCACGCAAGGCTGTCCCGCCGCAGGTCTTCTGACCCGCGGCGGGTTTTTGTCGTTCGGGTCAGGCCGCCGCGTCCCAGGTCGGGGCGAGATGGCCGGGATTGACGATCCGGCCGTCGGGGCGGGCGAGAGCGTGGATGGCCTGCATCTCCTGCGGCGAAAGGTCGAAGTCAAAGATCCCGAGATTTTCCGCAAGCCGGGCTTCCGTCGACGTCTTCGAGAGGGCGATGACGCCATCCTGCTGGACCAGCCAGCGCAGCACGACCTGCGCGGCCGTCTTGCCGTGGCGGCTGCCGATGTCGTTGAGCACGGCATCTCTCGGCACCTGGCCGTCGGCCATGGCGTAATAGGCCGTGATCGACTGGCCGAGGTCGCGCGCCGTCTCCAGCACCTTCGACTGATCGATATAGGGATGATACTCGATCTGGTTCGTCACGATCGGCGCATCCGACAGGCGGCTTGCCGCCCGCATCGCTTCGGTGTTGAAATTGCTGATGCCGATATGGCGAGTCTTGCCGGCCTTCACGGCGGCGTTGAGCCCCTCGATCTGCTCTTCCAGCGGCACGCTGCTGCCCCGCGGCCAGTGCAGCAGCAGCAGGTCGACATGATCGGTCTTCAGCTTCGTCAGGCTCTCGTCCACCGACTGTGCAAAGCTCGACCGGGCGTATTTCTCCGGCCAGACCTTGGTCGTCAGGAAGATCTCGTTGCGGGACACGCCGGATTGCTGGATCGCGGTTCCCACCTCTGCTTCGTTGCCGTAGATCTGCGCCGTATCCACGTGGCGGAAGCCGCGCTGGATCGCTTTCGGCACGATGTCGAGGACTTCGGGTCCGGGCATGCGGAAGGTTCCAAAACCGAGCGCGGGGATCTCGGCACCATGGGCGTTGACATGTTTCATGACGATGGTTCCTCTGTCGAAGGGCCCCGCGCACGGTTCGGCAGGGGCGGGGAAGGGCAGCACTCATCCTCTACAAGAGGATGCTGACATGCATGTAAGGGATTCATTCATTTGTCTTTCGAGAGCGTCGCACGCGCGCCGCTCCCGAAGAGACCCTAATGTCGCGGAGCCGTGGAGGTTCCGCAAAAGCGGTCAGGCACAGACCGGGGCCGCAGCGGGCGTCCGGCGGTCGAGATGTCCGCTGACGAGCGTCAGGCCGAGCGCCCCGAGCACGATGAGCGCACCGACCCAGGGCGTGGCGCCGAGGCCGAGCGGGGAGGCGACGGTGAGGCCGCCGATCCAGGCCCCGACGGCGATGCCGAGATTGAAGGCGGCAATATTGAGCGCCGAGGCGACGTCCACGGCGGCCGGGCGCTGCTGGCGGGCGAGTTCCACGACGTAGAGCTGCAGACCCGGCACCGTGGCGAAGGACAGGAAGCCGAGCGCCGTCAGGGTGACGAGCGCGGGGATCGTGGTGCTGGCCGTCCAGGTGAGCGCAAAGAGAACGAGCGCCTGCGCCGTGAACAGGGCGGCAAGCGCCTTCACCGGATGGCGGTTGGCCAACCGGCCGCCGGCCAGGTTTCCGGCCGCGATGGCGAGGCCGTAGAGCACGAGGACCAGGCTGACGGCGGAGGCGGAGAGGCCGGTGATCTCTTCCAGAAGCGGCGCGAGATAGGTGAAGGTGACGAAGGTCCCGCCATAGCCGAGCGCCGTCATCCCGAAGACGAGGAGCAGCCGTCCGCTGCCGAGAACCTTGACCTGGTCGAGAAGCCTGGCCGGCGGGCTGGACGGCAGATCGGCCGGCAGCAGGACCGCGATGGCGGCGAAGGCGACGGCGCCAAGACCGGCGACGGCGGCGAAGGTGGCCCGCCAGCCGAAGGTCTGTCCGATCAGCGTGCCGAGCGGGACGCCGGTGACGATGGCGACCGTCAGCCCCATGAACATCATCGCAATGGCCGAGGCGCGGCGGTTTTCGGGCACCAGTCCTGCCGCGATCGTCGCGCCGACCGAGAAGAACACGCCATGTGCGAAGGCCGAGAGAACGCGGGCGACGAGCAGGATGCCGTAGCCCGGCGACAGCGCCGCCAGCGCGTTGCCGAGGATGAACAGCGCCATCAGCCCGAGAAGCAGCGGCTTGCGCGCGATGCGGCCGGTCAGTGCCGTCAGGATCGGCGCGCCGAAGGTGACCCCGAGCGCATAGATCGAGACGATGAGGCCGGCCATCGGCAGTGTGATGCCGAGATCGCGGGCGACCGTCGGCAACAGACCGACGATGACGAATTCCGTGGTTCCGATCGCGTAGGCCGCGATCGTCAGGGCGAGAAGGGCAAGGGGCATGAGCGGCCTCCATGGGGTGCGGACGGGAGGCGTCGGCGCTGCGAAGGCGGGCGACGCGGAATGGCCGAAGATATAGGCGGTGCCCGCTTGTGCGATAATCCGGCCTATCGGATAATCATCTGTGATTTTGTTTCATAGATAGGAGGGACGCATGGACAACCGGGCGGGCGAGATGGAGGTGTTCGTCGCGGCCGTCGACGGGGGCGGTTTTTCGGCGGCCGCGCGCAGGCTCGGGCTGTCGCCATCGGCCGTGAGCAAGCTCGTCGCCCGGCTGGAGGACCGGCTGGGAACGCGGCTTCTGGTGCGCACCACCCGCACCCTGCAGCCGACGCCCGAAGGCGAGCTTTACCTCGCCCGCGCCCGCGCCATTCTCGCGGACATCGACGATGCCGAGCGTCTGGTGACCAGCGGCGCCCAGGCCGTTCCGCGGGGCCTGTTGCGGGTCAGCGCGCTGATGGCCTTTGCCGAGCGCTTCATCCTGCCGCTGGTCGGTGAGTTCCGCGGCCTCTACCCGCATGTGCGGCTCGATCTCTCGCTCAGCGACGACGTGGTCGATCTGGTCGGAGACCGCACGGATATCGCCATCCGCTCTTCCGGCGCGCTCCGGGACACGTCGCTGAAGGCGCGAAAGCTGCTCGACAGTCATCGGCTCCTTGTCGCCTCTCCCGACTATCTCTCTCGCCACGGGACGCCGCAGGCGCCGGACGATCTTGCCCGGCATGCCTGCCTCGGCTTCAATATTCCCGGCATGCGCACGGAATGGCCTTTTCTCGACCCGCGAAGCGGCGCGACGGTGCAGCGCCCGTTCGAGCCGGCCGTCCTTGTCAACACCGGGGCCACCATGCGCCGCCTCTGTCTCGACGGCGTCGGCATCGGCCGCATCGGTGCCTTCCACATCCAGCCGGATGTCGATGCCGGGCGTCTCGTGCCGATTCTTCAGGCGCATCGCCCGGCCGACCGGGAAACCATCCACGCCGTCTTTGCCAGCCACGAGCATCTTGCAGCCCGCATCCGCGCCTTCATCGATTTCCTGGTCGCCCGCATCGACCCCGCCTGAGACTCCGCCGGGGGCCGGCACTGGCGCCGGGGCCGGGGCCGAAAGGGAGAGCGGGCGACAAAGGGCCGGGGGAGCAGCACCCGACAGCAGCACCCGACAGCATTAGAAGGGGAGCAGCATCAGAGCCGAGTCTTAAGGGAAGCAGCAGGAGAGCAACGCGGTTGCGCGCCGTGATCGCCTGTGGCAGCAAGGCAGCGCAGCATCGATGTTGCCGTATCGTCTTGACAGACGCCCGGCTTCGGCCTTCGATCCCGTCGGGAGGAGGGTTCGATGTCCGCAAGGAAACCTGCCTTCATGTCCGCACTTCCCCCTGCATCCCGATCGCCCCGCGCACGACAGCGGCAGATGTCGCTGACCCCGGAGCTGGTCGCGCTCTGCTATCGCGACGAGCCCGATCCCGGCCTCGATGCGCGGCTGACGCCGATGGAGGACGCGGATTACCGGAGACTGGCTCTCGAGCTCGATGCGCAGTCGCACGGTGCGCCGCTCTGGGTTTTTGCCTATGGCTCGCTGATCTGGAAGCCGGAGTTCGAGCCCGTGGAAAGCCGCCGCGCCACCGCCTATGGCTGGCACCGCGCCTTCTCGCTGAAGATCGACCGCTGGCGCGGCTCGCCCGCGTCTCCCGGGCTGATGATGGCGCTGGAACGGGGCGGGCGCTGCGACGGCGTGATCTACCGCCTGGCGGACGGCGATCGCATCGCCCAGATCGAGCGCCTGCTGCGCCGCGAACTGTCCTCGCGCGAAACCATTTCCACCGTCCGCTGGATGCCGGTGCGCACGCCGGAAGGCCCCGTCGACGTCCTCGGTTTCTGGCTCGGCTCGACCGGCCACGACGCGGTTTCCCGCCTGCCGCTGGAGGAGGTCGCCCGCATCCTGGCGCGCGCCTGCGGCCATGTCGGCTCCGGCGCGGAATATCTCTACAACACCGTTCTCCACCTCGAAGCCGTGGGAATCCACGACCGCAATCTCTGGCGCCTGCAGGCGCTCGTGGCCGACGAGATCCGCGCGCTATACGGTGAAGGCGGGGCGTCGACGCCCGTGTCGCGCGAGGCCGAAGCCGCGCTGGAGGCGGCACCCGTCAAAGAGGTCGGCGGCGGGAAGGCTGGCGGCCCGGCCTGAGCCCGGTCCGGTCGAAAGGTTGGGGACTGAGACGATCACGGGCCAACCGGCCGAAGGCGACGTCGGTGCCTTACAGTCCCGGCAGCGACGGCAGGTTCGCGAAGGTCTGGAGCGTCGACAGCAGCCGGCCGTGATCGTAGGGCTTGGGAAAGAACACCGCCCGGTCGGGCAGCTGCGCCACGGCATTGGTCACCGCGCCGGAGGTGATGATGATCTCGATCGGTGGCCAGCGGTCGCGGATGGCGGCCGCGAGCTTCAGCCCGTCCATGCTGCCGGGCATGTCGATGTCGGTAAACACGATGCGGATGTCGAGGCGGGTTTCGAGCAGATGAACGGCCTCGTCGGCATTGCTCGCCTCCATGACGGCGTAGCCGGCCTCCTCGATCAGGTCCACCGCCATCATCCGCAGAAGCGGTTCATCCTCGACCACCAGCACGACCGGCGGCGACGTTTTGGATCCTCCGATCATCTCAGGTGTCCCGACATGCAGGGGCGAGCGGCGCGGCGACACCGTGTGGCGTGAGATGGTATGGAAGGCGTGCGATCATGGATCACGATATCTTGAGCAAAAGGCGTAGTCTGTTTTGAGCCGCGGCGGCGAAGCAGGCAAGCAGTTTCATGCTTCGGCCGTTGTTTCCCTGTCATCGTTCTGTATGAAACCGCGAAACGCAATAGCTAGGTTTGTGTTCCCGCGGTTACGCTGGCACGTCTCCCTTGCGCACCGCGACCAGAAACAACCTGGGGAAGCGCAAAAGGACGCGGCCGTCGGAAAGGGGCGGATACGCCTTTCGGATACGCTCCAGGTACCGCAAAAGAAATTCTTGCCGGAGCGCCTCGGGCAGCGGCGCGAGATAGGGGCGCAGGCCTGTCCCCTTGACCCAGTCGACGATGGACTCCGCCCCGGTGAGGCGGTGATGATAGATCGTGTGCCACACATCGACGCGGTCCGCGATCGGCGACAGAAGGTCGATCAGCCGCTCCGGGGTCGCAACGCCGCTCCGGTTCGGCAGGCTTGCGCCATAGGCCTCTGCAAAGATCGGCTCGGCGGCGATGTCGCGCATGGCGCGATGCGTCGGTTCGTTGAGATTGTCCGGCATCTGCACGGCAAGGACGCCCTCGCGCGCCAGCATGCGGGCGAGCCTCTCGATGCTCGCGGCCGGATCCGGCATCCATTGCAGCACGGCATTGGCAAAGATCAGCGCCGGCGGGGCGTCCGGCTCCCAGTCGGTGAGATCGGCATGGTGGAACGGAATATCGGGAAGGCGTCGCCGGGCGGCGGCCAGCATGTCCGCATCGCCGTCGATGCCGCTGAGGGATGCATCGGGAAACCGCGAGGCCACCAGCTCGGTCGAATTGCCGGGCCCGCAGCCGATGTCGAACAGCGGACCCTCCGGCAGAGGGGGGACCTGGGCCAGCAGATCGCGCGCCGGCCGCGTCCGCTCGTCCTCGAATGCCAGATATTGGGCGGCCGACCAGCGCATGCTCATGCCTTTGCCGGCTTCCAGACCTTTGCCGGAAAGCGCAGCGCCTGCTTGGCGAGCTTGCCCTTCAGCCCCAGCGCCGTGTCGCAGAGGCCGACGACATGCCGGTTCGGCTTGGCATCCGGCCGGAGCGCGTGCAGGGCGGCAGCGGCGGCGTCCGGGTCCATGTACCGCGCGAGAATGCCGAGCGTCAGCGCCGTGGAGCGACCGATGCCGCGCAGGCAGTGCACCAGGAGACGGGCATCCGCGGGCAGGCCGTCGATGAAGGCGAAGGCCGCGGTGATCGCCGGAAGGCGTGCGGCATCGCGGTCCTCCGGGTCCATCGTGTCGCCGAAGATCAGCGGCAGATGCCTGTCGTCGGGAAGGTCGATCATCGACAGGAGCTTGGTGTCCGGCGCCCGGATGGAAATGAGATGGGTCGGTGCCCAGAGCGCGCGATTGTGCCGCGCCTCGGTCTGGGAGCTCACCATCATCGAGAGGGGCCAGCCGTGCGGATGGTGGGGGTTGGGAAGCAGCACCGGCGAAAAAAGGGCATCCTCGTCCGGCTTCTGCGCTGTGCGTGCCATGATCCACCTCGTGATTCTGTGTCTGCCCCGGCCCGCAAATTAGCATCCGAAGCTGGATCGAGCAAAGTCTCCGCGGCGCGCCCCGCACGGACACGCCGCCCACGCGTGCGCCCTCACGCATGCGCCGCGCGCGACGAGGGTTGCCGGCCGCCCGTCAGAACGTCGTGATGACGCTGATGCCGAGGTCGGTTGCGGTGTCCATCGTGGCGAGCGCGGGCACGGCTTCCTCCAGCGATAGATGCCGGCCGATCAGCTTTTGCGGGGCAAGCTTGGCCGACGCGACCAGCGCCAGCATGGCCTCGTAACGCCAGGCCTGCATGCCGTGGCTGCCATAGATCTCCAGCTCCTGGCCGATCACCTGCGCCATGGGGATCTGCGGCGTCGCGTGGTCGCCAAGCATCAACCCCACCTGCACGTGGCGGCCGCGCCGGCGCAGGTTGCGGATGGAGTTGAAGCAGGTGACCGGCGATCCCAGGGCGTCGATCGACAGATGCGCGCCGCCGCCGGTGATCGCGCGCACGGCTTCGGCAACATCGCCCGTCTGCGTGGCGTTGATGGTCTGCACCGCGCCGATCTCGCGGGCGAAGGACAGCTTGGTGTCGGCAATGTCGATGGCGATCACGTTCGCGCCCATGGCCGAGGCGATCATGACGGCGGACAGGCCGACGCCGCCGGCACCGTGCACGGCCACCCATTCGCCGCCCCGCACCCGGCCCTGGTCGACGATCGCCCGGAAAGCGGTGGCAAACCGGCATCCGAGGCTCGCCGCCGTGGCCGCATCGATGTCGTCGGGCAGAAGCACGAGGTTCTCGTCGGCAAAGTCGATCGCGACATATTCGGCAAACGAGCCCCAATGGGTAAAGCCCGGCTGGAACTGGTCGGGGCAGACCTGCTGGTTGCCGGAGCGACATTCCGGGCAACGACCGCAGCCCGACACGAACGGCACCGTCACCCGGTCCCCCACCTTGTAGCGCAGGACGCCGCGGCCGCGCGCCACGACGGTGCCGGCAAGTTCGTGGCCGGGCACATGCGGGAGGCGGATGTCGGGGTCATGGCCCATCCAGCCGTGCCAGTCGCTCCGGCAGAGCCCTGTCGCCTCGACCTTGACGACGACGCCGCCCTCCGTGGGCTCGGGGTCCGGCACGTCGCGGATCTCCGGCGTCTTGCCGAACGTGTCGAAATACATGGCGCGCATGGCCGTCTCCGCGGGCTGGGGTGCTTGAAGGGTTTGGGGGTGCTGGAGGGCCTTCAAGGGATTGGGGTCAAAAAGCGTCGCCTCTGCCTAACCCAAACGCGGCGCGGGGGCAAAGCCCGGAGATCGGGTCGATCAGAAGTTTTGATCGATTCATTCACCTCTGTTCTCCGATTCCGGGCTATGCGAAAAGACAGGGCAGGGATGGGACGGTGTGCGATCACCGCCGCCCGACATCGATCCGGGGGCGAGACCCCCGGCAACGCCTTTCGAGACCGAACGCAAGACCGACACTCAGGAGACCATCATGGCCGTCGATACGTCACCGCGCAGCACCACCTGGACCTTCGTCGACGGCGAATGGGTGGCGGGCAATCCGCCGCTGATCGGGCCGACCTCCCATGCCATGTGGCTCGGCTCCACCGTGTTCGACGGTTCGCGCTGGTTCGACGGCATCGCCCCGGATCTCGACCTGCACTGCCAGCGGGTCAACCGGTCGGCTTTGGCGCTCGGCCTTGATCCGGTCGTCGCCGCCGAGGATATCGAAGGGCTCGCCTGGGAAGGCGTCAAGCGGTTCGACGGGAAGACCGCAATCTACATCAAGCCGATGTACTGGGCCGAACACGGCATGCCGGGCTCGGTGGTGGCCGCCGATCCGGCCTCCACGCGCTTTGCGCTCTGCCTGTTCGAAGCGCCGATGAACACGGCGCAGCCGTCCTCGCTGACCGTCTCGCCCTTCCGCCGTCCGAGCCCGGAGGTCGCGGTGACCACGGCCAAGACCGGCAGCCTCTATCCCAATTCCGGCCGCATGATTCTCGAGGCCCGCGCCCGCGGCTTCGACAATGCGCTGGCCAAGGACATGAACGGCAACGTGGCGGAAACCGCCTCGTCCAACATCTTCATGGTCAAGGACGGCGTCGTCTTCACTCCGCTTGCCAACGGCACCTTCCTCGCCGGGATCACCCGCTCCCGCGTGCTCACCCTGCTGCGCCGCGCAGGGCTCGACGTGCGCGAAACCACGCTCACGGTCGAGGACTTCCTGTCGGCCGACGAGATCTTCACCTCCGGCAATTATTCCAAGATCGTCCCGGTCATCCGCCTCGACGACCACCATGTCCAGGAAGGCCCGGTCGGCAAGAAGGCGCTCGAGGTCTACATGGACTGGGCGCACGGCAACGGCTCGGATTTCTGAGCGGTCGGGAGAGCGGGGCGGCCGTTCCGGGCCCGCCGCTCCCCCGCGTGACCGGGGAGACGTGACCGGGGAGACGGTCGCGGCAGCGGCATGAGGTGCCGCCGGCCCGAAAGCACAGTGCCTAACGGGCCGATGCCGCCGCCTTGGTCCCGCCCGTCTTCTCGCCTGTCGCCTCGCTTGTCGTCCCGCTCGTCGTTATGTCCGTCGTCAGGGCAAAGTCCCGCATCTCCTTGACGCTGAGATAGGCCAGCCGGTCCGGGGGCGTGTCCATGGCGCGCTGCCAGAGGCCGGGCTTGATGCCCATGGCGTCGAGATGGCGGGTCACGGTGGCGGTGGTGCGCTGGGCTTCGGACATCGCCATTTCCGGCGAAAGTTTCTCGCGCGAGCCGTTGAACACCTGGTGCACGCCGACGACCGCGCCCTCGGCCACCGTCCGCTCCGCGCCGCCGGAAAGCACGAGAGGGCAGGAGGAGGCGCAGAGCGCACCCTTGTCGACCCGCGTGGACAGCTGCCGGTCACGAACGAGCTTCGACATGGCGAGCGCGTCGCTGACCGAACCGCCGGGCGAATCGAGGCTCACCACCTTCACATATTCGCCGCGGGCCTCGATCTCCGCGGCGAACCGCACGGCCGCTCCGGGATCGATCGCCCCCTTGGCAAGCAGGATGCCGCCCGGCTGCAGCTCGAAGCGGATCGCCTGCTTCAGCACTTCCGGATCGGTCGTCACCTCGCCGGGCGCGTCCTCCGGCTCGCCGGTGGTGAGTGCGGGCGGCAGCACCGGCTCGCTGGACGGGCTCGCCGGATCATAGGCCGGCACGAGAGCGGCCTCCTGGCTGATGGTCCGCCAGTCGATCAGCACGAAGACCAGCGCGGCGGCCAGCAGCCCGTAGAAGAAAGCCCGCATCATCTGCCCGTCGTCCAGCCGCGCAAGACGGTGGAGCACCGTCCGCGCCGTCTCCGCAAAGCCCGTGCCGGTCGTCGTCGGCCGTTCCGCCAGCACGCGCGCCCGCTCCGGTCGTGACCCCGCCGGTCGTGCCCCTGCCGGTCGTGCACGCTCCGAACGTGCCCCCTCCGAACGTGCCCGATGCCCGTCGCCGGCGGCTCCGCCGTCGTCCGCCGTCAGGCTCATGCGGGTGTTCCGGAGCGTGGCGCCCGCGGCGGACCCTTTGCGGCGATGTCGAGGCTCGTGATGTTGGTCGGCTCGGGGGTGTCTGCCGTGGCGGGCGCAGCGGCGTCCAGGACCGTATTCTCGTCCCGGGCCTTGCGCTCGTCCCGGGCCGCGTGCTCGTCTCTGGCACGGCGCTCCTCCTGGGCGCGGCTTTCCGGCACCGGTCCGTCGCCCCGCGCGATCGCCTCGATATCCACACCGCTGCGGGTCAGCGCCCGTTGCACCTCGATCGCCTCGAGCAGTTCGGCCGCGGTGATGCGCTGCGCGAAGGGCATGGTTTGTTCCTGCCGGCGCAGCGCCGCATGCACGATCGACAGCATGAAGACGAGCACGGCCGGGAGGAGGTCGATCGAAATGGCGCCGGCCCAGCTCGGAATGAAGTCCGAGGCGTAGCGCAGCACGGCTTCGGCCGAGGATAGGGGCACGAAGCGCCGGTCGGCGACGGGTTCGCGCGCGAGGATCTCGTCCGCGGCCGTCGACAGGACCCGGGATTGCGCGGCGACCGAGGAGCGGATCGTTTCCATCACCCGGTCCTGCCGGTTGGCAAGGTCCGGTGCATCGCCATCGGCGATCGGCGCGATGAAGCCGAGCGAGAGATCCTCCGCCGCGCGCTTGACCGAGGGGGCGATGGACGTCTGCTGCAGCGAGGTGATGACGCCCGACAGCGCTACGACTTCGGCCGAGAACTGGTCGGCGCGCGGGTCGATCGCGCCGGGGGCCGAGACCAGGGTGCGCATGGTCTCGAGATGTTTGCGGCCATCGTCGAACAGGGTGGTGACCCGTTCGCGCGAGGCGGTGATGCCGTTTTCGAGCTCGGTCAGCTGGGCGGCCATCTGCGACAGCAGCTGCACGACGCTGCCCGCGCCCGTGGTTCCCGTCAGGGCGCCGGTTTCGCGCTCCTGGTCGGCCAGCCGCTGGAAGCGTTCCTGCGTCCGCTGGATGTCGGGCAGCAGGCTCTGGGCGGCCAGCGCATTCTGGTGCGCCTTGTCGAGATCGGCCGTGTAGTCTTCCAGCGTCTCGGCCAGATGCTGCTCGAGGGCGGCCGATCCGGCAAGGGCAGCCGCGTTGAGCCAGCTCGACATGGCGATGATCATGGCGCAGCCGAGCGCCATCACGCCGATCATGGCGCCCCGCCCGGCGGTGCCGGTGACATGCGGATAGAACCGCGCCATGTAGCTCCAGAACGCATAGATCGCGACGGAGACGGCGCTGGAATAGATCAGGGCGGCAAAGAACACGGAGGTGGCCGACCCGTCGAGGATCGAGCGAACGCCGAGATAGGTGTAGACGCCGGAGGCGAGCGACAGCACGGCAAGCGCGAAACGCGTCATGGTCTCGACGGCCTCGATGCCGTCCTGCAGTCGATGCGAAGCGCCTAGCGCCATGGAAAATTCCCTTGGTTTCGAAAGTCTTAACAGAGGCTTAAGAAACTGGCGAAATGAAGGCCGCACCCCGTGCGCGACCGGGTTCGGGGGCTTCGCCCCGCGCAAGGACGCTGCGATGACGCTGTCGTGATCCGGCGTGTCCGGAAAACCATTTCACGCGGTGCGGTGAATTTAGGAGCGCCGCCGGTTGCCTCCGGCAAGCGCGGTGCCTATGTTCCCCGGACGATTTCGCGAATGAATTCCGATGCCAAGAGGAGAACCGCCATGGCCTTCGAACTTCCCCCGCTTCCCTATGATTACGATGCGCTGGCCCCCTACATGTCGCGCGAGACGCTCGAATATCATCACGACAAGCACCATCAGGCCTATGTGACGGCCGGCAACAAGCTGGCGGAAGAGGCCGGGCTGGCCGATCTCTCGCTCGAAGAGATCGTCAAGAAGTCCTACGGCACCAACCAGCCACTCTTCAACAATGCCGGTCAGCACTACAACCATCTGCATTTCTGGAAGTGGATGAAGAAGGGCGGCGGCGGCACGTCGCTGCCGGGCAAGCTCGACGCGGCCATCAAGTCCGATCTCGGCGGCTACGACAAGTTCAAGGCCGACTTCATCGCGGCCGGCGTCGGCCAGTTCGGCTCGGGCTGGGCCTGGCTCGCCGTCAAGGACGGCAAGCTGCAGATCGCCAAGACCCCGAACGGCGAAAACCCGCTCGTCCACGGTGCAACGCCGGTGCTCGGCGTCGATGTCTGGGAACACTCCTACTACATTGACTACCGCAACGCCCGCCCGAAGTACCTCGAGGCCTTCATCGACAACCTGATCAACTGGGACTACGTCCTGGAGCTTTACGAAAAGGCAGCCTGATCAGGCTCTGAACGACGAACAGCGGGGCCTTCGGGTCCCGCTTTTTTATGCGGCGTGTTTGATCCGCTGGCGCGCCCGGTTGTCGCGCCGTCACGAGGCGACAGGCGGCGGGCTCCAGCCGGTGATCCAGCTCTCCCGCATCCGGTCACCCGCACCGGCGAAGGACGCAGTCGTCGGTTCGCAGTGCTCCACACGGTCGGTCCGGAAATGCCGCAGCGCGTGCCGCAGCTCGCACCACGCGATCATCACCGTCGTTTCCGGATAATAGACGACGGCGAGCGGGCAGACGGTCCGCTCCGTCGCCTCGCCCTGTTCGTCGCGGTAATCGAGAACCAGTTTGCGCTCGTCGCGTATGGCGCGGCGGACGAGCGCGAGGTCGATCCCCTCCGGTGGATCGGGAATGGCACCCCAGGCATGGAGCGCGCGGCTGGCGAACGCGCGGCCGAGGGGAGCGGGCACCGCACCGGCGATCTTGTCGCCGACCCGGCGGGCGGCGCCGCGCAGCTCCGGATCGCCGGAGCGTTCCAGCAGCGCGAGGGCGACCACCAGCGCTTCCATCTCTTCGATCGAGAACATCAGGGGCGGCAGGTCGAAGCCGGGCCGCAGAATGTAGCCGAGGCCGCGCGCACCCTCGATCGGCACGCGCATCGCCTGCAAGGCCGCGATATCGCGATAGACCGAGCGGACCGTCACCTCCAGCCTTTCGGCCATCCCCGCCGCCGTCAACGGCCGTCGGGCAAGCCGCAGCATCTGGATGATTTCGAAAAGCCGCGATGCCTTGCGCATGTTCCCTCACGCCGCTGAACCCAACTGACACCACCCTGTCAGGAGCCTGGATTTATAGCACGAACGCGATGACGGGATACCGGCGGCCTCCGTGGCCGCTGCCCTGATCCCGTCGCGTCCCGGAAGGCAACAAGGATCCCGCATGACCTACGCCGAAAATCTCTGGCTCTTCTTCACCCTGCTGTTCGGCATCATCATCGTGCCCGGCATGGACATGGCGCTCGTCCTGTCCAGCGCGCTTTCCGGCGGCCGGAGAGCGGGCATCCTTGCGACGGCCGGCGTCATGGCGGGCGGCGTGGTCCACACGATCTATGCCGTGATCGGCATCAGCGCGCTCGTCCGTTACGTGCCGCACCTGTTCGACGTGCTGCTGCTGGCCGGCGCGGCCTATATCGCGTGGATCGGCCTCTCGCTCGTGCGCAGCAGCGTCCGTCTCGCGCCGATCGCGCCGGGCGGGGAAACGCTCTCGCCCGCCGCCCGTGCGCCATCGGGCTGGAGCTTCTTCCGGCGCGGCGCCATCACCTGCCTCCTCAATCCGAAAGCCTATCTCTTCATGCTGGCCGTATTCCCGCAGTTCCTGAAGCCGCATTACGGGCAGATCGGCGTGCAGGCGGCGATCCTGTCGATGATCACGGCGACGACGCAGCTCGGCGTCTACGGCACCCTTGCCTTCACCGCCGGTCGAAGCCGGACGCTGCTTTCGGGGCACCCCCGGGTAACGGCGCTGATCGGTCGCGGGGTCGGCGGGCTGCTGATTGCGGTCGCGGCGCTGACCGTCTGGACCGCCGGGTGGGGAGGGGCATGACGGAACTTGGGCTATCAGGCTGGGACTTCAGGGCGTTGGCTCCAGCGCGTGGCGGAAAGACTTCCGCGCGTGTTGTTCGTAAGTCTGAAGTTTCACTGGAGACCGGGCCGGCGATCCCTGCCGCGCCGCAATGATGCCGCCTTTTGCCGCATGGTGCGCGTACCATCCTGTTTCGAAAGGACTATCGGCTTGCATCGTCTTCTCCTCGCCTGCGCCCTTTTGGCCGCGACCGCCTCCCATTCCCTGGCCGCCTCCGCGGCAGCGGAGGATGTCGACGTCACCTGCACGATCATGCTCGATGCCGCGACGGGCAAGGTGCTGGTCGAGGAGGGCGACTGCGCCACGCGCACGACGCCGGCCTCCACCTTCAAGATCCCGCTGGCGCTGATCGGCTACGACACGAAATTTCTCAAAGACGAAACGACGCCCGTCCTCGCCTACCAGAAGGGCGATCCGGACTGGGGCGGGGCCAACTGGCTGCGCGATACCAACCCGACCGACTGGCTGCGCTATTCCGTCGTCTGGTATTCCCAGCGCATCACGCGCGATCTCGGCCGCGACACGCTGGAGCGCTATGCGCGTGCCTTCCAATACGGCAATGCCGATCTTTCGGGCGATCCCGGCTTCGACAACGGGCTGGAACGCGCCTGGATCGCCTCTTCGCTGCAGATCTCGCCGCGCGAGCAGGTCGCCTTCCTGCGCGGCCTCGTCAACGGCACGCTGCCGGTCGGGGCCGAGGCGATCGAAAAGACGCGGCGCATCGTGGAACGCCGCGATGCCGGCGACTGGACGCTGCACGGCAAGACGGGTGCCGCCTTTCCCCGCCGCGCGGATCGCAGCTTCGACTATGCCCATGGCTGGGGCTGGTATGTCGGTTGGGCCGAACAGAAGGGGCACGCGGACGGGGCCGTGGTCTTCGCCCGCCTGATCCGGACGCGCGAGCAGACGAAGACCTCGCCCGGCGTGCTGACGCGCGATGCGCTGATCGCGCAATGGCCGGCGCTGTCGCGCACGCTCGGTCGCTGAGGCCTGTTCCCCCACACGTCGTCGGTCAAAGCCCGTCGGCCAAACCCGTCGGCCGAAGCCGGTTGTCCAAAGCCTGTCGACCAACTGTTTTGCGTCTCGCCTTTCGCAAAGATTTTACTTTCAACGCGCCGAGAAGATGCCAAGATGCCTGCGACGAAATGGCCGCGCGTCCCGGAGGAGTCGGTCGTCTCGCTCGGCCATGTATGACGGCGAGGCGCCTGCAAACGCACCTCGATAGCAGAGAGGAATTCCATGAAACTGAGACCCCTGTTTCTCGCGGCCGCCCTGACGGGGCTTGCTGCCGGTGCCGTGACGGCCGCCGAGCCGCAAGAGGTGCGCGAAGGCCTGATGAAGAAGATCGGCGGCTCGATGGGCGCGCTTTCGGCCATGGCCAAGGGACAGAAGCCCTTCGATGCCGATCTGGTGAAGGCATCGCTGACGACGATCTCGACCAGCATCAAGGCCTTCCCGGACCAGTTCCCGGCGGGATCGGAAGCCAATTCCGAAGCGAGCCCGAAGATCTGGGAAAACAAGGCAGACTTCGACGCCAAGGCCGCAAGCCTGGCGGCCGATGCCGACATGGTTCTGGCGCAGCTGCCCGCCGATCCCGCCGCCCTCGGCCTGGCGATCGGCAAGCTCGGCCCGCATTGCGGCGACTGTCATCAGGTCTACCGCCTCAAGAAGTAGGCGGCAAACCGGCCAGGGGCCCCCTGCGCCCGCGCAAGGGGCCTGCCTCGCGAGACGCCTCGGGATCCCGCAAGGGATCCCGTCCTATCAGAAGGAATGGCGACCCCGCAGGGGATTCCGTCCTGTCAACGGGAATGGCGATCCCGCGAGGATCCTGTCCTGAGGCGACGCGTCGGCGCCGGCTGTGACCATTCGGCCGGCCGTCAGCGTCGTCTGCGCATCTGCCCGGCAGCGTCGGCCGCCCGGCCGCGACACCGCCCGCCATCCGCCCATCGTCATTCGAGCTCAACGGCACCGCGTTCCCGGACCCCGGCGCCCGACCACAAGGATCTGCCGCATGGCCCGTCGCGCGCGCACATTTGTCTCGACCGTGCTGTTCCTCGGCATCGTGGTTGCGGGGGGCACCTGGTTCGTCACCAAGCCCGAACCCTGGCCGGCCGCGCATTGGGAGGGCCTCGGCGATCCGGATCTCGGCCATGGCGAGCAGGTGTTCTGGGCTGGCGGCTGCACGAGCTGCCATGCGGCGCCGGGTTCGGAGGGCGATGCCAAGCTGGTGCTGACCGGCGGGCTGCCGCTGAAGAGCCCGTTCGGCACCTTCCACGTGCCCAACATCTCGCCCGACGACACCGCCGGCATCGGCCGCTGGACGCTCGCCCAGTTCGGCAACGCCATGACGCGCGGCGTCGGACCGGAGGGCGAGCACCTCTATCCCTCGTTTCCCTACGGCTCCTATGCCCGGCTGACGCAGACGGACGTCAACGACCTCTTCGGCTTCATCAAGACCTTGCCGAAGAGCGCGAATGTCGCCCCGCCGCATGAGCTGCCGTTCCCGTTCAACATCCGCGCCTCGCTCGGCGGCTGGAAGCTGCTGTTCTACAGCGACAAGGCGCGCGTGCCGATCGACCAGGCGAATGCAAAGCTGGTGCGCGGCCAGTATCTGGTGGAAGGCCCCGGCCATTGCGGCGAATGCCACACCCCGCGCAATGCGCTGGGCGGCTTCAAGACCGACCTGTGGCTCGCGGGCGCGCCGAACCCGGAGGGCGAGGGCCAGATCCCCGATATCACCCCCGGCTCCAAATCCATCGGCAGCTGGAGCGAGGCCGATATCGCCAACTATCTCGAAACCGGCTTCACGCCGGATTTCGACAGCGTCGGCGGCTCCATGGTCGAGGTCCAGAAGAACATCGCCAAGCTCCCCGCCGCCGACCGCGAAGCCATCGCCGCCTATCTGAAGGCCGTGCCGGCCCGCTGAAGCGCGTCTTGATGCCTGTCGTTTCCCGAAACCGCTGCACGCGTGTCGGGCGACAGGCATGAGGCGCGGTTGACAAGAAGGGGGCCGCAGAGGGTTTGGGATGGGGGTGTCTCCACCATCCGGATTTTTCGAAACGGCCGCGCGACGGATCGCCTGACGCCGGCGTCGGGAGAAAGCCCTGCTGTTTTTCGACCACCTCGCACAGGCTGGTGCGGCAGGGCCGAAAGATCAGCACCAGGCTTATGGTCCGCTTTCGCAGACCGGGCCTCCTTCAGAGACGAGGCGTTTCCGGGCCGGCGATCCAGGGCGGGGCGGCCGTCATGAACGGCAGACCCCTTGGTCGCGCCGGGAACGCGCCGGCGAGATCCAGCTGTGCCATTGGGAGGACGCGCGCACGCCTATCGCAAGGCCTGCACATACCGCATTCCCGTTACCGGACCCGGCGTGAAATCCTCGCTTTCGTAAAAACGGTGCGCCTGGACATTGCCGGTGG
The DNA here is from genome assembly GCF_001424065.1 of Rhizobium sp. Leaf384. Classification (GTDB taxonomy): domain Bacteria; phylum Pseudomonadota; class Alphaproteobacteria; order Rhizobiales; family Rhizobiaceae; genus Ferranicluibacter. Next base: position 768,925 of record NZ_LMQE01000001.1, on the reverse strand, counting down.
CGGCGCTGACCGAGAGATAGGCGCAGCCGGCGCGGCGGGCTTCCTGGCGCGCCTTTGCCACGAGGTGGCGGCCGATGCCGGTGCCGCGATGGGCGTCGCGCACGAAGAGATGGTGCAGGTCCATGCCGCGCACGCCAAGCTGCGCCCGGTAGAGCGGCACGAGAATGGCGTAGCCGATCAGCGTGCCCGCCGCCTCGGCGACCAGCGCCGTGATCCACGGCACCGGCCCGAACAGGTCGCGCGCCAGCGTGTCCGCGTCGAGCGGAGCCGTGTCGCCATGATGCGCAGCAAGCTCGGCGATCATGACGCAGAGCGCGGGGATATCGCCCGCGCGGGCGGACCGGATCGTGACCAGCGGCGCGCGGTCCGGCACGGCGGCAGCCTGCAGGTCGAGGCCGGCCGGCGAGCCGAGCTGTTGCGCGCTTGTCCGGTCTGAGCTTGGCCGGGCCGAGCTTGGCCGGGTCGGGTCAGGCGGATGTGAGACTGGCGGATGTGAGACAGCCGGATGTGAGACAGGCGGGGAAGACAGGGTCGGCATCGTGGTTTCCTGAAGCTGATCCGCCCCAGGCACCCGTCAAAACAAAAGCCGCCTGGCGGCGGCTTGTTGAACGTGATCAGACAGCCGCATCTATGAATGCAGCGTAAAATACCAGCGGGCACGGGTTGCGGTCGTGATCATGGAACTGTCATGGCCCCTTTTGCGGTCCCTGTCAATGTCGGCCTCCCGTCGCTGCAGGCCCGCGCGGCGGCGCGTGCCTCCATGCACATGTCCCACGCATATGCCCAATGCGGCAGGTCAGCGCGTCGGCACCTGCGTCTCTTCCAGAGGCCGGGCGTGCTCGCCGTCGCAGAGCGCATGGTCCGACAGGGCGCGCAGGACATAGCAATCCTCGACGGTATGGCCGGTGCAATGGGAAACGATCCGCTCCAGCTCATGCTCCAGCCGCTGCAGCTGCGTGATCTTCGCCCGAACGGCGGCCAGATGCTCGACGGCGATGGCATCGGCGCGCGCGCACGGCTTTTCCGGGTGATCGCTGAGGTCGATCAGATCGCGCAGCGCCTCGATCGACAGGCCGAGATCGCGCCCGTGGCGGATGAAGGCGAGCCGGTCGAGCGCGCGTTTCTCGTAGCGCCGCTGGTTGCCCTCCGTGCGCTCGGCCGGCGCAATCAGGCCCGCCTGCTCGTAATACCGGATGGTGGGCACCTTCACGCCGGTGCGCCGCGACAGATCGCCGATCGAATACATGGCCCGTGGTCTCCGCGCGGCAGGGAAGGCCGCTGGCCCTGAGATAGGCGCGACCGCCGCCGGTTTAAAGCTCGGCCTTGCCGGGTGGCGTGTCTCACGCCTCGAGCGGCAGCGCCAGCCCGTGCTTGATCGTCTTCAGGGCGATGATGCTCCTGTATTTCCGCACGAGCGCCTGCTGCTCGCTCATCAGGCGTTCGATGAAGGCGTTGTAATCGGCAAGGTCGCGCACGACGACGAGGAGGACATAGTCCATATCCCCTGTGACGTACCAGCACGACTGGATCTCCGGCGCCTGGTCGAGCCATCGCTGGAACTGGTCGAGCGTGTGGCGATGCTCGTTCTGGATCTCCAGCTCCACCAGAATGGACAGCGGCCGGCCGACCGCCTTCGGGTCGATCACGGCGACGATCTTCTGGATGGTCCCGTCCTGCTTCAGCCGGCCGATGCGCCGCTCGACGGCCGAGGTCGAGAGGTTGACCATGTCGGCGAGGCGCTTTGCCGGCAGGTCGGCATTCTCCTGCAGCGCCTGCAGGATCCGTCTGTCCACATCGTCCATGGCGTCACATGTCTCCTCGACGCGGATTATCGGCGTGTCGATCTCCAAGATGAGGGTTTTACCGCATCCGGCTGTCGTATCCTAAGCCCATGACACGAGAACCCGAACTTTCCCACGACAACATCAGCGCGGCGCGACAGCTCATCGACCCCGTCTTTCTGAACAGCCCGCTGCTGTCCTGTCCGACCGCCGGCCTCATGCTGTTTGCCAAGGACGAGACCGACAATCCGATCCGCAGCTTCAAGGGCCGCGGCACGGGCTATTATCTTGCGCACGGCACGCCCGAGACGGGCGCCGCCGGCAGAGACCCTCTGGTCACGGCGTCCGCCGGCAATTTCGGGCAGGGCCTTGCCTATAACGCCGCGCGGCACGGGCGATCCCTCGTCGTCTTTGCCAGCGTCAACGCCAATCCGCTGAAGATTGCGGCCATGCGCCGGCTGGGCGCAGAGGTCCATCTCGCCGGAGAGGATTTCGATGCGGCAAAGGACGCCGCACGACACCATGCCCGCGCCCGCGATCTCGCCTTCGTGGAGGACGGTGCACATGCGGCGATTGCGGAAGGTGCGGGGACGATCGCAGCCGAGCTGAGCGAGGCCGTCGATGCGCTCGACGTCGTCTACATCCCCCTCGGCAACGGCGCTCTTGCGGCCGGCATCGGGTGCTGGTTCAAGGCGCGGGCACCGCAAACCCGCGTGGTCGCGGTCGCAGCCACCGGCGCGCCCTGCATGGCGCTGTCCTATCGGGCGGGCCGGGCGATCGCAACGCCGGACGGCAACACGATCGCCGACGGGATTGCGGTCCGCATCCCCGTGCCCTCCGCCGTCGATTGGCTGCGCGACACGGTCGACGAGGTCGTGCTCGTCGACGACGACGTGATCGTGCAGGCGATGCGGTTTGCCGAGCGAACCTGGGGTCGCCGTGTCGAACCGGCGGGGGCGGCTGGCCTCGCGGCTATTCTCACGCAGGCCGCAAGCCTCAAGGGCCAGCGCGTGGCGACCGCCCTCTGCGGCGGCAACCTCACCGAAGCGCAGATCGCAGGCTGGCTTTCCTGAGCGATCGGCCGGCGCAATGAGGAACAAGACCTGAAAGCGCGTTGCGTGAATCCTTTTTCACGCAACGCTCTTTAGAAGATCCCGGCTGCTTTCCGGCAGTCAAGCGACATCGGCCGAGACCGGGGCCACGATGCGGACCACGGTATCTCCGGGCAGGATCATCGCGGTGCGGTGGGTGATCGCGATAACGGTGACGCGGTCGGAGATCTCGCGGAGATGCTGGAGAATATCCTGCTCGGTCGCTGCGTCCAGCGCCGAACTGGCCTCGTCGAGAAACAGGATGTCGGGATCGCCGTAAAGCGCGCGGGCAATGGCGATTCGCTGGCGCTCGCCGCCCGAGAGCTTTAGTCCGCGTTCTCCCACCGGCGTCTCGAAGCCGTCCGGCAATGCGTCGATCGTGTCGAGGATCGCTGCCTGCGACACGGCGCGGCGCAGGCGTTCAGGGTCGAGCGAGCGGCCAAGTGCGATGTTGACGGCGAGCGTGTCGTTCAGCAGCATGATATCCTGCGGCACCACGGCGATGCGGGCGTACCAGTCGGCGCGGTCGAGGCTGGAGAGCGGCCTGCCGTCGACGGTGATGGTGCCCCGCTGCGGCTCCAGCGATTTCAGCGCCAGCCGGAAGACGGTCGATTTCCCGGCGCCGGTTTCGCCGGTCAGGGCGGTGATGCCGCCGCGCGTGGCGGTGAAGCTGATGTTATGGACGCCGCGCCCATTGTCGTAGCGATAGGACACCGCGTCGAAACGCACCGTTCCCGTGGGGAGATGCAGAGGCTCGCCCGACAGGGTGACGCTCTCCTCCGGCGCCATCCACAGCGTCCGCATCGGCGCAAGATTGCCACGCGAGATCGCAATTTCGTTGATCATGTGACCGATGGCCTCGAATGGCTGGTTGAGTTGCAGCAGAAGGGCGTTGAAAAGAACGATATCGCCGACCGAAATCGCGCCGGCCCGCATGCGCGGCATGAGGATGAGGAAGGTGACGGCCATCTGGATCGTAAGCGCTCCTGCCTGAAGACTGGTTATGCCGATGCGGACGAGGCAGTAGGCCCGCCAGTTCTCGAACACGTCGCGCGCCTTGTTCCGGAAGATGGTCCGCAGCCAGCCATGAGCGCCGAAATGGCGCAGGGTCTCCATGCCGTTCATGGCATTGCCGATGAAGCGGGCATTGTCCTGCCCGGCCGCGATGGCCCGTTCGAAATAGACTCGTGTACGACGGTTAGAGATGACGGCGAGCAGCACATAGACGATGCCGTAAGCCGTGACCACGCCGACGATATCGAGGCTGACCGTTGCGCCCAGTAGCGCCAGGGTGAGGACGATCTGCACGACACCGGGGATTAGCAGTGCCAGCGCCAGATGCACCAGAATGAGCAGCGCATCCTGGCCCCGCTGACCGGCGCTTTCTATCTCTACCGAATTATGCTCGACGAAAAACGGGGCCGTCTTGTGCAGCAGTCGTCCGAAGAAGACGGTGGACGCGATGAGGCCGAGGCTCTCCGTGCAAACCTGCGCCAGATAGATCTGCGCGGTTGAAAGTGCCGTCGAAATGCCGAGCAGCAGGGCATAGGCAAGGAGCCCGTAAACCAGCGCTTCCGGCACGCCGCCGCCTGCCAGGCGATTGATGGAGCGGGAAAAAAGATAGGGTGCTGCGACAGTGGAGATCGAGGCTGCGACCACGAGCGCCGCGACCAGAAACAGCGTCAGCCGCGATGCGCGCCAGAAATCGATGAGAAGACTGCGCACAAGCGCGGGCGGTGAGGACGACATCAGATGCTCCGAGGCTTCGGAGCGCAAGTATTAGATGATTCTTATGATCCAAGAAGTGCCGTAACCGCTTTTCACGACAAAGCCCGGCGCGATTTCGCGGCCGGGCTTTCTGCGCGTTTTAGACCCGGCCTTACTTCGGCAGGGTGTAGGCGATGATGTAGTCGCCGGGTTTGGTGCCGACCGAGCCATGGCCGCCCGCGACGATCACGACATACTGGGTGCCGTCCTGGGTGCTGTAGGTCATCGGCGTGGACTGGCCGCCGGCCGGCAGGCGGCCGCGCCAGAGTTCGCGGCCGTTCGAGAGATCGTAGGCGCGCAGGTAGTTGTCGACCGCCGCGCCGAGGAAGGCGACGCCGCCCTTGGTGATCATCGGGCCGCCGATGCCGGGAACGCCGACCTTGAAGGGCAGGGGCAGCGGCGTCATGTCGTAGACCGTGCCGTTGCGGTGCTTGTAGGCGATGTCGCCGGTCTTCAGGTCCACGCCCGCGACATAGCCCCAGGGCGGCGCCTGGCAGGGAATGCCGAGCGGCCCGAGGAACGGTCCCATGAACACGCCATAGGGCGCGCCGTCGTTGCGGTTGAGGCCCTGCTCGCTGCCCTTCTGGTCCTGACCCTTCGGCGGAACCTGATCCCGCGGCACGAGCTGCGAGGTGAAGGCAAGATAGGTGGGCATGCCGAACATCAGCTGCTTTTCCGGATCGACCGCGACGGACCCCCAGTTGAAGGTGCCAAAATTGCCCGGATAGATCAGCGATCCCTCGAGCGACGGCGGCGTGTAGCGGCCTTCATAGCGCAGCCGCTCGAACTGGATGCGGCAGGCGAGCTGGTCGAACATGCTCACGCCCCACATGTTCTTGTCCGTCAGCGGCGGCGGCGAGAAGGTCAGGTCGGAGATCGGCTGGGTCGGTGCCGTGAAATCTTCCGGGATCGCGCCGGAGGGCGCGGGGATTTCCTTCACGGGGATGATCGGCTCGCCGGTGCGCCGGTCGAGCACGTAGAGATCGCCCTGCTTGGTCGGGCCGACCAGCGCCGGACGACCGTCGATGTCGAGCAGCACGGGCTGGGCGGGAACGTCCATGTCCCAGAGATCGTGATGCACGGTCTGGCGGACCCAGCGCAGCTGTCCGCTGTTGATGTCGAGCGCGACGATGGAGGAGGAGAACTTCTCCACGTTCTCGCTGCGGTTCATGCCGAGCTGGTCGGGCACCTGGTTGCCGAGCGGGATGTAGACGAGGCCGAGCGCCTCGTCATAGGAGAACACCGACCAGCTGTTGGGCGAGTTGGTCGTGTAGTGCTGGCCTTCCGGCAGCGGCGCGGTCGCGTCCGGGTTGCCGCTGTCAAAGTTCCAGATCAGCGCGCCGGTGTTGACGTCGAAGGCGCGGATGACGCCCGACTGTTCCTGCGTCGAATAGTTGTCGTTGACGGCGCCGCCGATGATGATCTTGTTGCCGGTGATGACGGGCGGCGAGGTCGAGTAATAGTAGCCGGCCGGCTGGTAGCGCATGCCGCTTTCCAGATGCAGCGTGCCCTGGTCGGCAAAGCCGGTGCAGACCTGGCCGTTCTCGGCGTCGAGCGCGATCAGGCGGGCGTCTGAGGTGGGCAGGTAGACGCGGGAGGCGCAAGCGCTGCCCGGGGCAGCGGCTGCGTCCTTGTAGTAGCTGACGCCGCGGCAGGTCTGGTGCTGCCGGTCCGGGTTCATGCCGGAATTGCTGTCGAACTTCCACTTTTCCTTGCCGGTCGCAGCATCGATGGCGATCGCCCAGTTGTGCGGGGTGCAGACATAGAGCGTCTCGCCGATCTTGAGCGGCGTCACCTGATAGGTCGTTTCGCCGACGTCTTCCGGCCGCTTCACGTCGCCCGTCTGGTAGCGCCAGGCTTCCTTCAGGTCCGAGACGTTGGCCGTGGTGATCTGGGCGAGCGGCGAATAGCGCTGGCCATATTGCGTGCGCCCATACTGGTGCCATTCGCCGTCCGGCACGTTGCCGCCGAGGGCTGGTGTCGCATTGGCGACCGTGGTCGGCAGGGTGCCGGCCATGTCGAGCGGATCCTGCGTCATCGAGTAGACCGCGACGGCCACCGACAGGACGACGGCGATGCCGAGCGGCCAGCCGCTCGCGCGGTACACGTGGCCCGTCGGGCTGGTGAAGCCGAGCGGCTTGCGGATGGACGGCAGCAGCAGCCAGAGGCCGAGCAGGATGACGACGCCGCCGCGCGGGCCGAGCTGCCACCAGTCGAAACCGACCTCCCATAGGGCCCAGCCGAGCGTGGCGAGAATGAACACCGCGTAGACGGTCAGCGCCGAGGATCTGTGGCGCGACAGGAGGATGGCCGTCGCGAGAAAGGCCAAGCCGGCCAGCACGTAGTACCAGCTGCCGCCGAGAACGGCGAGCCAGGCCCCGAAGCCGGCGAGCCCCAGTCCTATCAGCGCAAAAAGGACAGACGTAAACATGATCATGGAAGGGACTCCCGGCGCCGCGAAGGGCGCCCCGTCAATTTCGATAAAGGGAGACCGGTGGAGATCCGGACCCGTCATGGCGAAATTAGGGCAGCCCAGAGCCGGGTCAATGCCGCAACGCACAATCGATGGACAGGTTCCCCATGGCGTCGGCGCAACGAACGGGGGGAACCCGCGGACGCGTGGGCAGCACGTATCCTCTCCCGGAAAGCCGGGCGAGGGTGGCCATCTCGGAGCACAGCGTGTGTCCGATGCGTACGATCTCAGGTCCCGCAGAACGTCCGCAGCACCTCTTCGCCCGGGGCCGGAGGCTCGGCATAGGCCTCCCGTTCGGGCTGCGCGTCGTAGGGACGGGCGAGCACCTGCATCAGGGTATCGAACGGCGCGAAATCGGCGTCCGTCTGGGCGGCGGCGATCGCCTGCTCGATCCGGTGGTTGCGGGGTATGAAGGCCGGGTTGACGGCGCGCATCGCCGCGGCGATGTCGGCGGGGCCCCGGTGCTCGGCGGCGATCCGGCGACGCCAGCGGTCGAGCCAGAGGCTGGTGCTCGCCGGCGTGCGAAACCGTTCGGTAAATCGGTTTTCCGCCGCCGGGTCGGCCGCGACGTCGGCCAGCCGCCGAAAGGTGAGCGTGAAATCGGCCTCTTCCGCGTGCATCAGCGTCAGCAGGTCCTGGACGAGGTCGAGATCGCCGCCCTCGCTGGTAGACAGGCCGAGCTTGGCGCGCATGGCGGTCATCCAGTGATGCTGGAACCGCTCGCCATACTGTTTCAGCACGCCGTTCGCCGCGGTGACCGCGGCCTCCTCGTCGGTGTCGAGCAGCGGCAGCAGGGTTTCGGCGAGGCGGGCGAGGTTCCATTGTCCGATGCCGGGCTGGGCGGCATAGGCATAGCGGCCGTTGCGGTCGATGGAGGAGAACACCTTGGCCGGATCATAGGCGTCCAGAAAGGCGCAGGGGCCGAAATCGATGGTCTCGCCCGAGATCGCGACATTGTCGGTGTTCATCACGCCGTGGATGAAGCCGATCGACAGCCAGCGGGCAATCAGCGCGGCCTGACGGTCGGCAAAGGCGAGGAGAAAGGCGAGATACGGCTGTGGATCGTCCGCAAGCGCGGGGTAATGCCGCGATATCGCATAGTCGGCAAGCCGCTTGACGCCGGCCTGGTCGTCACGCGCGGCATGAAACTGGAACGTGCCCACCCGGATATGGCTGGCGGCCACACGCGTCAGCACGGCGCCGGGCTGCACGGTCTCGCGGTAGACCGGTTCGCCGGTGACGACGGCTGCGAGCGCCCGGGTCGTCGGCAGGCCGAGCGCATGCATGGCCTCGCTGACGATGTACTCGCGCAGCACGGGCCCGAGTGCCGCGCGCCCGTCGCCGCGGCGCGAATAGGGCGTGGGACCCGCACCCTTCAGCTGGATGTCGCGGCGCCGACCGTCGCGGTCCACGACTTCGCCGAGCAGAATGGCCCGGCCATCCCCGAGCTGCGGGTTGAAGCCGCCGAACTGGTGGCCGGAATAGGCCATGGCGAGCGGCTGCGCGCCGGGCAGATGCGCATTGCCGGAAAAGATCGCCGCACCCTCGGCCTCGAGCGTCGCGACGTCGAGCCCGAGCTCTTCGCCAAGCGCCCGGTTGAAGCGGATCAGCATCGGCGCTTCGACCGGCGTCGGATCGACATGGGTGAAGAAACTGTCCGGCAGCCGGGCATAGCTGTTGTCGAAGGGGATGGGCGCCGCTTCCACCCGCGTTGTGCTTGTTGCCGCCATCATCGCCTCCGCGTCGTGTCTGATCCGTCATCCTCGGTCCGGTCGCAGGGCCGAGCTTTGTAGATAGGGTGCGGGGCAGCGCGCTGAAAGGGTCGTCGGGCCTTGCTTGTCGCGTCGGGCAAGCGAACGCGAGGGTCTAAGGCACGATCGCGTCTGCGCAGACCCGGGGGTCAAACCTCGACGAAAGCCTCCCGCGTCAGTCGGGTTCGGTCGCCCTCGAAGGCAAGAGCGTCCAGGCCGCGCGCAAGACTTGTCGCGGCAATCTCGCGGGCGATCGTGTGCAGGCGTCCGCCGGGCAGGCGGGCGAGCGCGCGCAGGCATTTCTGCAGGCGGATGCCGATTTCGGGATTGTCGGCGCCATCGCGGGCGATGGGCAGGAACGCATCCTCGAACATGTCGCGCAGGGTCAGAGGGGGAACGTGCACGCGGGGGAAGTCCGGCGTCTCGCGCCGATGGTCCGCCCGCGGCTCGACCGCGAAGACCTCGACCATCGTCGTCATGACGTCGATGGCGGTTCCCGGATCGTTGATGGCCGGCGACAGCGCACGGGAGGCGATCTCGGCGAGGACGATCAGGCCGAAACGGGGATCCTGCTCGAAGGTGCGGCGTGCGCCGATGGTCAGCGCCGCGAGCAGCGCCTCCTGCGCCGCCGCATCGAGCCTGCCGCCCGATCGCGGCCGGACAAACAGCACGGGCGTTCCCGGCGCGCAGAAGCTGCCCGTCCGCGCGGCCAGATGCAGATCGAGATCGCCCGCCTCGGCAAGCGCCTGCAGGCGCGGCATGTCGATATGCTGGAGATATCCGACCGTCGCGGGCGAGACCGGCACGGCCCCGGGTGGGCCGCTTCCGGGCCCCGCGCCGGGCGTGAGGACGGAAAGGGGCGCGCCGCCGAGGAGCGGATCCTCGAGATGATCGCGCATGGCCGAGATCGCCGCGGTCTTCACGCGGTCGATCGTCTCGCTGACGCGCCCGAGGGTCGAAAGGTGATCGATCCAGCGCAACAGCGTCAGCACGATCACGGCGATGACGCCGAGCGTGACGACGAACAGCACGAGCCGCCCGCCGCCGCCATAAAGGCCGGCATGCAGCCCGATCAGTCCGACCAGCGAAAACAGGAAGGTGCCGAGAAAGGTCGAGAGCGCCCGCTGCGCCGTGGTGTCCTCGAGCAGCAGGCTTGTTGCGCGCGGGGTTGCGCCGCTGGCGGCGGCCGACGTCGCGGCCACCAGCGTCGAAAGCGAGAAGGTGGTGACCGCGAGCATGCTGGAGGCGATGATGCTGAGGATGGGATCGACCGCATCCGCCCCGAAGGCCTTCGTCATCTCCTGCGGGATGAACGGCCCAAGCAGCACGGCGACCAGCGCCGTCGCGACGCCCGCGAGGCAATAGAGCGTCGCCCGCACCCACAGCCGCCGCGACAGCCGCACCACCTGCCAGAGACGTTTCGACCTGAGCATGAGATCCCCTGAACCGGCGACCGGGATTGCCGCCGCCACGGGGATGATAGGGCGCGGCGGCCTTTTTTCGACAGCGGACGTGAGTCCGGCGGCAGGATCCGGACGACGGGGTGCGGCCGTCGTCCGCCCTCTACATCTTTCGCGCCACCTTGATCGCGAAGGCGTATTCGAAGGCGATTTCCTCCAGGCGCTGGAAGCGGCCGGAGGCGCCGCCGTGGCCGGCGCCCATATTGGTCTTCAAGAGGATTGGCTGGTCGCCGGTGGTCGTCTCCCGCAGCTTCGCCACCCACTTGGTCGGCTCCCAATAGGTCACGCGGGGGTCGGTGAGCCCGGACAGGGCCAGCAAAGCGGGGTAAGGCTTCGCCGCCACATTGTCGTAGGGCGAATAGCTGGCGATGTGGTGATAGGCGGCCTCGTCCTCGATCGGATTGCCCCATTCCGGCCATTCCGGCGGGGTTAGCGGCAGGGTGTCGTCGAGCATGGTGTTCAGCACGTCCACGAAGGGCACGGCCGCGATGATGCCGCCGAATTTGTCCGGCGCCATGTTTGCGACCGCCCCCATCAGCATGCCGCCGGCCGATCCGCCCTCGGCGACGATGTTCGCGTACGACGTGAAGCGCTCCTTGTCGAGATAATCGGCCGCGGCGATGAAGTCCTTGAACGTGTTGGTCTTCTTCTCCATCTTGCCGTCTTCGTACCAGGCGAACCCCTTGTCCTTGCCGCCGCGGATATGGGCGATGGCATAGACGAAGCCGCGATCGACCAGCGACAGGCAATTCGTGTTGAACGAGGCCGGAATGGAGATGCCATAGGCGCCGTAGCCATAGAGCAGGCACGGGGCGGAGCCGTCGAGCGGTGTGTCGCGGCGATAGAGCAGCGTCACCGGTACGGACGCGCCGTCGTGCGAGGGCGCAAACACCCGGCGCGTCACATAATCTTCGGGGTCGTGACCGGAGGGCACCTCCTGCGTCTTCAGGAGCGTGCGTGCACGCGTCGTCATGTCGTAGTCGTAGAGCTGGCTCGGCGTCGTCATGGACGAATAGGAAAAGCGGATGACGTCGGTGTCGTATTCGCCGGCACCCGACAGCCCGAGCGAGAAAGCCTCTTCGGCAAAGGCGATCGCATGTTCCTCGCCGGTGCGCCGGTCGCGGATCTTGATCTGCGGCAGGCCGTTCTCGCGCTCCAGCCAGACGAGATGGCGGGCGAAGGCCATGTGGTTGAGGATCAGCCGGCCCGGCGTGTGCGGCACCACCTCGCGCCAGTTTTCCCGCTCGAGGCGGTCGAACGGCGTTTCCATGATCTTGAAATCCTTGGCGCCGTCCGCGTTCGTCAGGATGTAGAAGACGTCGCCGCCCTCCGTCAGGGCGTATTCGAGCCCGGTTTCGCGCGCCGCGACGAGCTTGGGCGTGGCCTGAAGGTCCGAGGTCGGGATCAGCAGGTATTCGCTGGTCTCGTGGTCGTGGATGTCGATGTAGATGACGTCGTCGAGCATCGAGGCGCCGACGCCCATGAAGAAACCGGCATCCTCTTCCTCGTAGACCAGCCGGTCTGCTTCCTGCGCCGTTCCCACGACATGGTGGAAGATCTTCGACGGACGGTGGTTCTCGTCGAGCACGGTGTAGAAGAAGCTGCGGCCGTCGGGCGCCCAGGCGCCGCCGCCGCCGGTGTTTGCGACCACGTCGTCGAGGTCGGCCCCGGTCGAGAGATCGCGGACCCGCAGCGTGAAATATTCCGAGCCCTTGTCGTCATAGCCCCAGATGCCGAGCGAATGGTCGGTGCAGTGGTCGAGGCCCGACAGGCGGAAATAGTCCTTGCCCGCGGCCTCCTTGTCGCCGTCGAGCAGCACGATGCGCTGACCGCCGTCACGCGGTTCGCGGAAATAGCGCGGCTGCTCGCCGCCCGTCACGAAGGACGTGCCGTAGGCAAAGGGTCCGTCCTTCATCGGCACCGAACTGTCGTCTTCCTTGATGCGCCCCTTCATCTCGGCAAACAGCGTCTTCTGCAGCGCCTCGGTGTCGGCCATCGCGGCCTTCATATAGGCGTTCTCGGCCTCCAGATGGGCGCGGATCTCCGGATCGAGAATGGAGGTATCCTTGAACATCTGCTGCCAGTTGTCGGCGCGCAGCCAGGCATAATCGTCGGTGCGCGTGATGCCGTGCCGGGTGTCGCCCCGCGGCTTTTTCGGCGCGACGGGCGGGGCGGGCAGGTCGGAAAATACGGGGGTCTGGTCGGACAAGGCGATCTCCGGGGGGTTGGAGAACGCTTTCCGGCACGGCCGGAAAGGCTCTGGGGTGCCCCGGACATAGATGCCGCAGCCGGCGCATTCAAGCGGCAAAGCGCGGGACAGTTTGCCGCGACGGAATGCGCGGCCTCACGGCGACGCATGGGCTGACGCCGGCGCGCGCCAGCGCGACGCGAGTGCTGCCACCGCGTAATCGATGAAGGCGCGGATCTTCGGGGTGGCGCTATGGCGGTCGAGCATGCAGGCATAGAAGGTGAACGGCGTATGCGCCGCGATGGCGTCGTGGCCGGCGCTGCTGCCGTTACTTGCGCTGATGCCCTGGCTTGCGCTGCTCCCGTGGCGCGCCTGCGCCGCGGCTTTGCCGAACAGCGGCACCACGAGGCCCTTGGCGATCAGGTCGTCGGCGATGAACGCGCCGAGACGGGCGATGCCGGCCCCGGCCAACACCATCGAGGTCAGCGTGTCGATGTCGTTGCTGACGATCCGGGGCTTGAGGTCGGGCTCGTAGAGCGAGCCGTCGCGCAGAAAGGTCCAGCGGAACAGGCGGCCGTGGGTCGCCAGCCGGTAGATCAGGCAATCATGGTGCACGAGATCCTCCGGCATCTGCGGGTGGCCGCGCCGGGCGAGATAGTCGGGCGCCGCGCAGATGATCATCGGCACGGTGGCGAGCCTGCGGGCGATCAGTGAGGGCTCCAGCTGTTCGGCAAAGCGCACGCTGATGTCGATGCCCTCCGCGATATGGTCGACGGCCCTGTCGGTGATGACGAGCTCGACGGAGAGCTGCGGGTGGAGGCTGGCAAAGCCCGGAACGAGCGGCGCGATGACATGGCGTCCGAAGGCGACCGACGCCGAGATGGTAAGCCGGCCGCGCGGCATATCGTTGAGCGCGGAAACGGCGGTCGCCGCGGCCTCCAGTTCGTGCACCACGTGGCGGACCCGCGCGAAATAGACCTCTCCGCTGTCCGTCAGCCCCAGCCGTCGGGTCGTGCGCTGCAGCAGGCGCACGCCGAGGTCGCGCTCCAGCCGCGCGATGTTCTGGCTGGCCGCCGCCGCGCTAATGCCGAGGTGCCGGGCGGCCGCGGCGATGCTGCCCATCTCGACGCTGCGCACGAAACTCTCGATCCCGCGAAGGCTATCCATAGCTCTGCCCTCTGTCGTTCGCACCCATTCGAAAGTTTTGCTTCAGATTGATGAAGCCTGCAAGCCTCTCATCAAGGATCGCCGAACGGCGTAGGACAGGGGTAGAGGCATTCGAACGACGAACGACAGGAGACGTCATGTCCACCGCATCCACACCCACCGCATCCACGCCCGCCGCATCCACCCCCGCTGCCACGCCGGCCGTACCGGCCTCCGCCACGTCAACGCCGAACCCACCGAGCAAGTTGCCGGGCGGGTTGCCGAAAGCCGGGCTGCCGCCGGTCCTGACGCCCTATGCCTTCGCCTTCTTCATGGCGGGCATCATGGCCTTCATCATGTGCTGGATCATCGTGTCGGCCAATAGCGGCATCGATGCCGGCCTGCCGCGGCGCGTGTTCTCCGCCTATGCGATCGCCATGCCGGCCGCCTTCGTCAGCGTGCTGATCGTCCGCCCGGTCGCGCTCCGGCTCACCTCTCTCGTCATCCGGCGGGCCGGCTGACGCGGGTCACGTCGACAGCGTCAGGCCGATGCCGAAGGGGTCGGTGAGGGAGACGCTGTCGCCATGGCGCGTGGTGGGAATCTCCAGCCGGTCGAGCGCGGCAAGCGCCGTCTGGAGCGCCGTCCCGTCGGTGAAGCGCAGCGTGTAGGTGCCGAGACCCGTCATGTCGGCGGACCGACGGGGCGCATCGCGCGTGTTCCAGACATTGGCGGCGAGGTGATGATGGTAGCGGCCGGTCGAAAAGAAGCTCGCGCCGGGATAGGTCGAGATGATGTCGAGCCCCAGCACGTCCCGGAAGAAGCCGTTGGCAGCCGGGAGGTCGGAGACCTGCAGATGGAGGTGGCCGAGCGCCGTTCCCGGCTCCATCCCGGCCCACCCTGCACCGCCCCCGCTTGCCGGGCCGGGTCCAAGCGCCAGGCCCTCGGCATAGAGCGACTGGAGATCGAGCGGCCGCGTCGCCATCTTCACCATGCCGTCGGGCAGGGTCGTCCAGTCGGCGCGGGGCCGGTCGCGATAGATCTCGATGCCGTTGCCTTCAGGATCCGCCAGATAGATCGCCTCGCTGACCAGATGGTCGGAGGCGCCGTCGAGCGCCACCTGCTGGCGGGCGGCATGGACGAGCCAGCGCGCCAGTGCCGGCCGATCCGGCACCAGGAAGGCCGTATGGAACAGGCCCGGCGCGTTGCGCGGCGCAAGCGCGGCATGGTTGGAGGTGGTGAGCGTCAGGAGCGGCCGGCCGCCGACGCCGAGCGTCTCGCCGCTCGGCCGCCGCTCCATCACGCGCAGCCCCATGACGGCTTGATACCAGGACGACACGAGCGGCAGGTCGCGCACCACCAGCCGGGCATGATCGACGAAGGCCGGCATGGACAGCGGGTGTTCGGGCCCGGGATGCGGCAGTGCGCCGTGTTCGGATGAGGCGGATGAGGCAAGGGTCATGTCGGTCGCTCCGGCAGAAAGGGGCAGGGATCGGAGCCCCGGACCGTGCCGCGCCCGTTCTCGCTCTCCCCGTTGGCCCCGTTGGCGATGTCGTCGTCGGTGGCTATGTCTAAGTCGATGTTGGTGCGGACTATGCACCGCCCCGGGCGCTTGCGAAATGCGCGGGATCGGCGAAGGATCGTCGCGGCGGCGTTGACAATCCCGCTTTGTCACGCTCGTCGACGATCTCTTCACGGCCGCCACGCTCCTGCCTGCATCCGCCGCCATGGTCGATTCGTCACAACAAAGCAGCGGCGGGCCGCGCAAAGGGGCTCGCCAAACGGGCGGCGCATGCGTAGCCTGACGCCGGGAACGATCGGGAGACGAAGCGCGCGTGGAGATCAAGGGCATCAAGTGGAATTACGACCGGACCGAAATGATCGCGGACGGCATCGTCCATGGGATCGGCCTTGCCTGCGCGGTCGTCGGGGTCACGATCCTGCTCGTCCATGCCGGTGCGGCGAGCACCGCCGGGCAGATCGCTGCAGCCGCGATCTACGGCGCAGGCCTTGTTGCCACCCTGTCGATCTCCTTCGTCTACAACATGTGGCCGGTCTCCCGCACCAAATGGCTGCTGCGTCGGTTCGATCATTCCTCAATCTTCGTCCTGATCGCGGCGACCTATACGCCCTTCCTGCAAAGCGGCTGGGATGATCCGTTCCTGGCGGTGATGCTGTTCGGCATCTGGCTGATCGCCGCGCTCGGCGTTGCGCTCAAATGCCTGTTTCCCGGCCGCTACGACCGGCTGGCGATCGTGCTCTATCTCGCCATGGGCTGGAGCGGGGTGCTGGCCGTCGGGCCGCTGCTGGCCACGCTGAACGGAGCGACCATGCTGCTCATTCTGGTCGGCGGCATTCTCTACTCCGCCGGCGTCATCTTCCATGTCTGGGAGCGCCTGCGCTTCCAGAATGCGATCTGGCACGGCTTCGTCGTGACCGCCGCCGCCGTGCATTTCTCGGCCGTCTTTTCCGTGATCGGCAACGGCGCCGCCTGAAGCGCGTTGCGTGAAAAAGGATTCACGCAACGCGCTTCAAGGTCTTGTTTTGATGCAGGTCGTTTCCCGCAACGGCTGCACATTTTCGGGCGACGTGCATGAGGGCGCCGTGCTGGATGACGTGCTTTCCGCCGTCGGCATCAAGTCAGCCAACGAGCCAGCGAACTGGCCAGCCCTCAAGCTAGCCCTCAGGCCGGGTCGAACGTCAGCGCCACGCCGTTCATGCAGTAGCGCAGGCCGGTCGGGGCCGGGCCGTCCGGAAACACGTGGCCGAGATGCGCGTCGCAATCGGCGCATTTCACCTCCGTCCGCGTCATCCCGTAGGAGCGGTCCGTCACCTGCGTCACCGCGTTCGGATCGACCGGCTGGAAGAAGCTCGGCCAGCCCGTGCCGGAATCGAACTTCGTGCGGGCGTCGTAGAGCGCATTGCCGCAGCACACGCACCGGTAGGTTCCGGGCTTGCCGAGCGCGAAGTCCGGGCTGGAAAAGGCCCGCTCCGTTCCGTGCTGGCGGGTGACGCGGTACTGGTCGGGCGTCAGCTGGGCGCGCCATTCGGCATCGCTTTTCACGACCTTCGGGCCGGTGGCTTCATCCTGTCCGGCGGCATTCGGGTGATGTTCGCGCATCGCGTGCTCCTCATCTTCACATCTGGCCTTTCGGCGTCGGGCTTCATATAGGAACGCCGCACGGTCTGGCCAAGGCTGGCGCGCCCGGAGCGTATGCGACCGAGACCGGAGCGTTGCCGGATTGGGTGCACACCACGCTCTGCATAGTAACCGTCGCTGATACACCCGCCCCGAATCGGAGACAGAATCAGCGGTTGCAGAGGATTTACGCGTTTGTCGAAGGTGGACGCGCAGAACTTGCCGCCCCGCGCGCGTGTTGATAGATAAAAACGCACATATATACGGTGATTGCTTCGGGTAACTGCGATGCCGATGCGGAATTTCGTCATCAAGTCTTGCGACTATTGAAAAACGTGTTTGACATTTTTGGGGTGAATGTTATTCGAATATCAGCAAAGTGTCTGAGACTGAACATACTGCAGGATGCCGCCGCCACAATAATTCGACAGAATTGGGTCGTCTTTCCCAGGGTCTGTCAAGAGATGCGACGGGACATGCAAAAGCTTCAAGCAAGTAACTCGGTCGTTCCCTTGTGATGCCATCGCCCCGGTTTGCGCCGGAATCGATGGCGTCTCCGTGGGAAAAATTGGTACTTTTAGTGCACGCGCCTGCGGATCAGCGGGTGAAACGAGAACATCGCCCGAAAGGAGAAAAAAATGAGCGAACAGTTGGCAGGACAGGGTGCAACCGGGCACAGTGCGGCAGGGCATGGCCTGGCAGGACACGGCAGCGATCTGCTGGTGGAATTGACCGCCGAAATCGTCGCAGCCTATGTCAGCAATCATGTCGTGCCGGTCTCGGAACTGCCGACGCTGATCGGCGACGTGCACAATGCGCTGAACAATACGGGCGCGCCGGCCCCGGTCGCGGCGGCTGTCGAAAAGCCGAAGCCTGCCGTTTCCGTGCGCAAGTCGGTGCAGGACGGACAGATCACCTGCCTGGAATGCGGCGGGAACTTCAAGTCGCTGAAGCGCCACCTGATGACGCACCACACGCTGTCGCCCGAAGACTATCGCGAAAAGTGGGAACTTCCGCAGGATTATCCGATGGTCGCCCCGGCCTATGCCGAAGCGCGCTCGCGCCTTGCCCGCGAAATGGGTCTCGGCCAGCGCCGCAAGCGCGCCGCCAAGTAAGACATCCGGCGGATCGGCGCGAACGGTCGGGTCTTCGCCCGCCAGTGCCCGCCATTGCCTGACCGTTCCCGCGACTGCCCGGGCGTCTTGCGCCGGATGCAGGCGCGGCGGGGGCGCAGGACCGCCATCTCAGCCATCGTCGGACGCTCTGTCGCGCCGGGTCGGATCCTTTCCGGCCCGGCTTTTTCGCGTCTGGACCGACGTTGCTTATGCGCAAGCGCGAATAAGGAAAAAATGCCTATATGATTCAGTGGGCTACGCGAAAGCTTGCTTCGCTCGCCAGAAAGTTGTAGTCGACATGTAGCGCTCGCGGCTCGTTCGGCATAGGGTATATGAAATTATTCCTATGACGGAGACCTGCGATGACCATGCCCCATGCACCTGCCGGACCCTCTACACCCCTATCCATTTTCCCCTCGACCATTCTCGCCAGCTCTCCCTCACGCCTCCTGCGGGATCCACCCTCCGTACGGTTCGCCCGGGTCGAGGCGCTCCCCCTTGAACAGGCGGTGCATCTCCTTCAGCCGGTGCCGACACGCGCGCCCGAATGCAAGGCGATCCCGGCCGGTGCGCCTCTCGGGATCCGGGCCGGGTCGGAACCGTCGGACGCCGCTCCGTTCTCCCGGATTTCCGGTCTTCCCGATAGCGGTGCGCCGGATCCGCGGGCGCAGGCCCGCTGCCGGATGGTGGCGGAAGTGGTCGAGGAACTGACCATGATGGTTGGCGACCGCCCGCAATTGCGGCGCGACCGCCGGCGCATGATGGTGCATGTGCGCCAGATCGCGATGTATGTCAGCCATGTCGTGCTGCAGGTGACCATGACCGATATCGGGCTCGCCTTCGGACGGGATCGCTCGACCGTCAGCTATTCCTGCCATGTGGTGGAGGATCGGCGCGACGACGCGGACTTCGACGCTTTCGTCTCCGTCATCGAGCGCGTGATCGGCGCCGTCTTTCCGCCCGCCGCCATCGCCGACCAGAGGAACGGAACATGACCGGCGGCGCGAACGACGCCGCAGACGGTCGCGCCGGCCTCGTCCGTCTCGTTCGCCATCTCCTCGGGGACCGTCGGGACAGGCGGGAGCGGGCGATGGCGGACGACGCCGATCCGGGCATGGCGCGGTTCACGATCGCGGCAGAGGGAGCGGAGCTCGTCGTCACCCGGCCGGACGGCGCGACCCGTGCGGTGCCCCCGGCCGCCTTGGGCCGCGCCGTTGCGCTCGGCCTCGTCGGCGGGCCGGACAAGGCCGGTTACTATCGCCTGCTTCCGCCCGCCGTGGCGTTTCTCAAGCGGGCGCTCGCCGATCCGCAGGACGCCTTTGCCGGCCAGCACCGGCACATGGCGTCCGCGTCGGTGGAGACCGCAGCCGGCCGGCAGGCGGTCGAGATCAACCTTGCCGAATCCCCGCTCGCCCATATCGGCCGGTTGAAGGAAAAGTCCGGCCGGCCGTTCCTGCCGCCGGAAGCCCTGGAGGCCGGCCAGCGCCTGCACCGCGATTTCACCCGCGCTCAGCTGCAGCCGCGCATGACCATGGCGTACGAACCGCGGCTTTCGACACGGACGAAGGGAAGCGGCGGCGGGGGCGAGATCGCCGACAGCGCGCTGGCTGCGCGAAGCCGGGTGGCGTGCGCGCTGGAGGCGATCGGCCCGGAACTCTGCGGCGTCGCCATCGATGTTTGCGGCTTTGAGAAAGGGCTGGAGACGGTGGAGCGGGAACGCCAGTGGCCGGCGCGCTCGGCCAAGCTCCTGCTGCGCGCCGCGCTCATGGCGCTCGCCCGCCACTACGCGCCGCCGCCGCCCGCACAGACGCGCCGCACCCATGCCTGGGGTGCAGACGGCTTCCGGCCCGATCTTGGAGGCGCAAGAGGGCAAAAGGGATGAGGGACGGCTGGAAGCCGTCATGCGACGCCAGCTGCGGCCGGCTTTGCCCCATGTGCGCCCGGGTGGCGATGCGCTTGGCGGGCGGGGCGCTCGGCGGGCGGGACGCTCAGGCCTTGCGTCGAAGTGCCGCCTGGTCCTGGATACGCTTGACCATGGAGCGCAAGCCGTTGGCGCGCTGGGCGGTGAGAAATTCGATGAGGCCCATCTGGCTGAAAAGGTCGAGCGCGTCGGTCGCCACGATTTCGGAGGCCGTCTTGCCGGAAAAGATCGACAACACGATCGCAACGAGGCCGCGCACGATATGGGCGTCGGACTCGCCCTCGAAGGTGAGGACCGGATCGGCACCGGCCTCCGCATGCGTCACGAGCCAGACCTGGCTGGCGCAACCCTGAACCTTGTTCTCGGCCGTGCGCAGATCGTCCGGCAGGACGGGCAGGGTGCGGCCGAGCTCGATGACATAGCTCATCCTGTCCTGCCAGTCGTCGAGATAGGCGCAATTCTCGAGAATCTCGGAAAGGGGCGTCGGCGTGAAGGCAGCGGCATCGGTCATGCCGTCTCTATAGGGGATCGCACGCGCAATGAGAAGCCGGGTCGCGCGGGCAGACGATGCTGCGACGGTCTGTCTCGGGGGAGGGCCAAGGTCAGGGCCCAGGGTCAGGGGGCCACGGTCAGGGGACACGGGTGCCGTTTCCGGCCACAGGGTCCGGTGATCGGCACCGAGCCTCTCAGGAGGCGCGATGCGGCTTCGGCGGGATGCGCTTTTCCGGCACAGGAATGCGGGTGAAGCCGAGATCTTCGGTCTGCCCGATGTCCCCCTGCACGTTCTCCACAGGGCGCCCGGCGACGGGCGTGTCGGCAACAGATGTCGGGGCCACAGCTGTCGCGGCCGCCGCGGGGAAAGCCTGATCCGGTGCGTGCGCCCGGGCAGCCGGCACGGTTCCCGTCGTCACGCCGTCGCCGCCCGGTGCTGCGGCCTGCGCCGTCTTCTCGTCGGCAAACTGGGTCTCGAGCAGCTGGTAGGCGATGCGGGCGCCGTCCTTGGCGCGGTGGCCGAGCGCGTTGAAGGTTTCCGCACCCTTGGTGCAGACATCGGGCTTCTCAAGGCAGATGGCGCTGATGTAGCCGATCGCCTCGCTGGCGGCGGAGACCGTTTCTCCGATATCGACGCCGGCGGTCGTCCGTGTCTGCGTCTGGGTCGCATCCTCCGTGCCGAAGATCGGCAGCAGGACGAGCACCAGCGAAAACCAGAATGCTGCCTTGATCAGAAACCACATGGTCGACCCCGTTCTTGACGTTCACGCAACTGTCCCGCGCGCCCTGTTCGCATCGTCCGCCGGCGTCCCGTTGCCGGGCCTTGCCGATGCGGTGGACCATGGCGGCTGGACATCACCCTAGAGCGCCTCTTCCAACACGGCTTTGAAAACGAGAACCGTATTTGACGCGATTTTTCGTAAAATTCGATCGATCCGCTTTTGACACGCATTTGAGGGGCATTTGAGCCAATGCCGTTAAGGGTCAAGGCGGTGCCCGGCCCCATGACCCCTGCAAACGCGGCATCCCGCAATAGCACCCGCTGCCACAGTCGTTAAATTAACCCGAAAAACACCAATATTTCAACGGTTACGCGCCGTTAACCACAACAAACGAACGGCGTCCGATTTCGGCGCCGCGAGGCCGGTGACGCCGTTTTGCAACAGTTCGGGCGTCGTCACTTAGAGTTTCATTAAGCCGCCGGTGAGACATTCGCCCTCATGCCGACGACGATCGCCAGCACCTCTTCAGGAGGGTGGAAACGATCGGAGCGGCACTTCATGAGACCGGGGCAGGATGTTCCGGGCAACGAAAAATGCAGGGTCGGGCGTGACAATTGTGCGGAACATCGCTGGAAGGTTTGCGTCCCGCGTGGACGATGCCGCCAGGCTCTGGTTGCCGCGTCCGGCACCGACCGCGCGCGAGCTGTCCGCGATCCGGACCGTGGCCGCCTCTGCTCTCATCGCCTTTCCCGTCGCGCCGCTCGCTCTGTCCGCCGTGCTGCCGCTGTCGCTGGCCTTGCCCGTGGGCGCGGGCCTCGTCGGTGCCCTCAGCCTCGTCGGCGGTCTTGCGGCCGTCGGCCTTGCCGGTCGCCCGGCCGCGGCCGTCGCACCGGCCGCACCTTCGGTCGCACCCGCTGCGCCGACCTACGATCTCTTTGCCGGCCTCGTCACGCTGCACGATCTGCGCGGCTCGGTCACCGCGGTGCACGGACGCGATGCCGCAGGCTTTCTCGCCTGGATGCGCGATCCCGCAGGCCGCGGTTTCATCGAGCAGATCCATGTCTCCGACCGCATCGCCTTCCTGCGCGCCATCGACGCCGTCCGGCTCGGCGCTGCCGGCGAAACGGTGGAGGTCCGGCTGGAGCGCGGCTCGATGACGGAAGGCGGCGCGCAGCTCCTGCACATCCGGTGCGAGCTTGCCGGCATCGTGGAGGACGGCGTCCTCAACGGCATTCTCGTGCAGTCCCGCGACATTTCGGCCGAGGTCGCGCTCAAGGCGGACGCTGCCTCCAAGGCCGAAGCGGCCGAGAGCGCAAACGAGGCGAAGAGCCGGTTCCTCGCCGCCGTCAGCCACGAGCTGCGCACGCCGCTCAATGCCATCCTCGGCTTTTCCGATATCCTGTCCGGGGAATATTTCGGCCGGTTGGAGAACGATCGCCAGCGCGAATATGTGGCCCTGATCAACCAGTCGGGCGCCCATCTCCTCTCCGTCGTCAACACGATGCTCGACATGAGCAAGATCGAGGCCGGGCGCTACGAACTGATCGCCGAACCCTTCGTCGTCGCCGATGCCGTCTCCGCCTGCGAGGCGATGCTCGGCCTGCAGGCCGAGGCCAAGGGCGTGAAGCTGACGAGCCGCATCCTGCGCGGCGTCGGCGAGATCTATGCCGACCGCCGCGCCGTGCAGCAGATCCTCATCAACCTCGTCGGCAACGCCATCAAGTTCACCGACGCCGGCGGCATCGTCACCATCGATGCCGAGGTCTGCGGTGCCGATCTCCGGCTGACGGTCAGCGACACCGGCATCGGGATTCCGGCCGAAAAGCTCGCACATCTCGGTCAGGCCTTCATGCAGGTCGAGAACGAATATACCCGCGCCTACGAGGGCACCGGCCTCGGCCTCGCGCTCGTCAAGGGCCTCGTGGCGCTGCACGGCGGCGGCTTCGACCTTTCGAGCCGCGTGCGGGAAGGCACCGCGATCCGCATCAGCCTGCCGCTCGACGGCTCGGGCATCCGCGATGTCGACCAGGTCGACGAGACCGCCGGCGTCGCGGAGTTTCCGCCACGCCTGAAAAGCCACGACCCGCGCCCGACCGAAGCGGCCTTGACGTCCCCCTCCGTGGCGACGGCGAACCGCAGGTTCGGGTCCGAGAAAGGAGGTGCGGCAGATGGCGAAGCCTACGCGAAAACAGCCTGACAGACGCAAATCCCCCACGACCACCAAGCCGCAGCCGACGCGAGGCTCGGCACCGCGTGCAGGCGGCAAGGCAGGTGCCAGAGGCGCGACCGCGCTGAAACGCACGGGGTCTTCGCGCCCGAACATCGTGCTGCGGGCCGCCTCCGGCCTGCTGGGCCTTGCGCTGCGCAATCCCGCCATCTTCGGCGGCACCGCCGCCTTTGCCGTCGTGTTCGGCTTCGTGGCCGCCAATGCGCTCTGGTACCAGCCGGGACACCATCCGTCGCCGCTGCTGCGCACCCGGCTGCCGTTCACCCATCCCGACCCGTCGCGCGTGTCGCTGCGCGATCCGCAGGATGCGCCGGACCCGAGCAAGGTCACGACCTTCGTCATTCGCCGGGAAGGCGAGGGCGGCGAAGGTGACCCGGAGACGGCGGAAACCGAACCGGCACAGATGCCGGCCGAAGCCCTTCCGACCGGTGAGCGCACCGCAAGCGTCCCGGCCCCCGATGCGCTGGCGACGCTGCCCGGCGATCCCGTGCCGCGGGCCGATGCGGACGCCGACCTCGACGCCGCCGGCCTCGTGCGCGCCGTGCAGACCGAGCTTGCCCGGCATGGATTCTACGATGGGGAGGCCGATGGCCGCCTCGGACCGAAAACCACGGCTGCCATTCGCCGCTTCGAACAGGCCAGCGGCCGTCCGCAGACCGGCATCGTCCGTCCGAGCCTGCTTTCCGCGCTGCGGGGCACGTCATCGTCCGGTGCGCCGGGATCGGGCTTTGCCGACGTCCGGCCCGCCCCGCGTCCGACGGCCGTTGCGTTTCCGGCCGACCCCGCAGCCGGTGCAACGCCCGAGATCGACCCCATCGCCGCGGCGATCCGCGCGGCGGAAGGCGGCACGGACCGCAAGCCGAAGCCGGCCGAAGCCCGGACCGCGAAGGCGCCGAGACCCACGGAAACGGCCTCCGCCGACGTGACGGCCCCGCACGCTGGCGCCGGTGCGGGTGCCGGTGCCGAGGACAGCGCGGCCATGGTCATGGCCATCCAGCGCGGGCTCTCCAATCTGGCCTATTCCGACGTGTCGATCGACGGCGTGGTGGGCGACCAGACGCGCCTCGCCATCCGCCATTTCGAAAAGCATTACCGCCTGCCGGAGACCGGAGAGCCGAGCCCGGCGCTTCTGAAGAAAATGAAGGAAATCGGTGCGATCTGACCTCTGCCGAACCCAAAACGGCAGTCTCGGCAGGGGTTTCCCGCTGCTTTTCGATTCAGCGCGCGAGGCTCTTCGCGCGGCGGTGGAAGATCCGACATGCAACGCTCTGAGACAACAGCGATAGACGCCGTTGTCCGACCGGGCTAGAAGACACCATGCGCCTTCGCTCCGACATCTTCGTGTCCGCCATCACCCGCCGCGTCTTTGCGCGCGGCGAGATGGCGGCCGTGCTGCGCAAGGGGTCCGATGCGGCCGGTGCGATCTTCATCCGCCAGCGGGCGCGTGACGGACGGGAAACGCTGTTCGGGCCGGCGCCGCAAAGCCTCGTGACCGCCGAGGATGAAGGGCAACGGCTTTTCGAATGCCGGCTCTCGGCCGCCGATCCCGAGGCCGTGGACGCTGCGCTTGCCCGCGAGATCCGCTTTGATCCCGACTGCTGGGTGGTGGAGCTGGAAACCTCTGTTATTGCCGATCTCTTCGAAACGACGACGCCCGACGCGTGATCGCGGCGCGCCGGCCTCAGCGCGCGCCGCGGCCGAGCGAGCGGCGGTAGAAGGTGGATACGACCTCTTGTGTCTGGTTGGCAGGCGTCTGGTTGGCGGAGGCAGGGTAGCTCGACGGCTGGCGCGGATCGGTGGCGCGCTCCGGACCGAGCACGGGGGAATGGCGATGGGACCCGTCGCGCCGCGCATCGTCCGCAGCGATCCAGCCCTCGACGCGGGCGCGTGCCTCGAGAGAGTCGATGCCGTCGAGCAGGGCGTCGCAGCGGGTGCCCGCACCGCTTCGTTCGGCCAGATAGGGATAGAGCGTTGTCAGCATGCGCACCATCTCGGCGCGGTCGGTGCCGAGCGCCGACAGGGTGACGGCCAGCTGCCAGCCGGAGACATCGAGGACCAGGCGCTCGCCGAACACGGCCGAACAGTCGAGCGCGTGCGACAGGGTGGCCGCGAAGAGATTGACCTCGCCGGAGCGGGAAAAGCGCACCAGCAGGGCTTCATGGGTGGCGTCGAGCGCCAGAAGCGGTCGGCGGGCCGGGGCGGCCGGGGCTTGGCTCGGCTGGCCGACGGAGCGGGCAAGCGCCTTCAGCTCCGCCCGCCGCCGCTCCTCGCGCGCCCGTGCGGCGATGGCGGCGGTCTCGGCAGCCGTGGTCTCCAGGGGTGAGTTTTCGAGAGCCGGCATCTCGGATGCCGGGTTCTCCCCGCGCGTCGGGAATTCACGACCGGGTGCGCTGTCGCGCTTTTCGACAAGGGCGTCGACGACCCGGACGCTCAGATTGTCGCGGCGGGCAATGGCGCTGGCATGGGCCGCGCTCTGGTTGCGGATAATGTCGAGCAGGACACGTTCGTCGATCGACATGGCCCGCGTCAGGAACAGGGCGGCGATGGCGATGGGTGCGCTGCCGATCTGGAGCGCGACGGACGAGGGCACATGGGGGCTTCTGGCGAGGGCTGCGGCCGCCTGGCGGCGCGCCTCGTCGCTGGAGGCGGCAAACAGCGGCTCGAACAGCTCGCAGAACTGCCGAAGGTCTGCGGACCGCGGCTGGCGAAGCCCTTCGAAGCTCGACACGGTCGCCATCAGGACCGCGTCTTTCACACGGCCATTGCGAGGTCTTTCCAAATCACGAAATCGGTCCGCCACACGTCCACCTCATACGCAAAACACCGACGCATCCCGACCCGGGGGCAACCCTAGCCGGACGTCTCGAAAACATGCCTCTCGCCGCCGGTTCCAGCTCATGCGTCTCCTGAACATCGCGGCAGAAGGCGTTGATGTGTCTCGGATTGACGAAGGCAGATGTTGCAGCGATGGTAACGAGCGCGCCATGAGACGGAGATTATGACGACGTGGTTAACATCGGCTTAAGGGCGTGCCGGATCGGCGCAGGCACCGTGCAACCTCTGCCTGGCATCGTCGTCGCGGGTGTAAGGCGGCAAGACGGCGGCCGTCTCGAGAGGGCGCAGCCGGTGCAGAGGGGGGGCTGAAGGTCGCGTGAGAGCGGAAAGCGGCGTCACGCCGGGGGAGAGGTGCGCCTCGGGCTGACGGCTTGCCCGGAGGGGTGTCTGCGGTTCCGGCGGCGCCTTTTGCTGGCGCCGCCGTTCTCAGGTCAGGACCCGGTGTGCCCGGATCCGCATATCCGGGCCAGAGCCTTCAGAGCGTGCAACCGGGTTCGCCGGCTTCGCAGGCCCGCTGTTCGCGACGGTCGCGGCGGCGGTCCTCGTTCAGGCCGTTCGTCCCGCGATTGTCCCGATCCTGACGCTCCATGTTCTGCCGGTCGTTGTCACGGCGGTCGTTGTCACGGCGGTCGTTATCGCGACGCTGGTCGCGGTCATTGTCACGACGCTGGTCGCGGTCGTTGTCCCGACGATCGAACTGCTGGCGATCGAACTGCTGGCGATCACGGTTTCCGTCGCGGTCCCGATCGAAGCGCGGGCGATCGCGGTCGCCGTTGCGGTCGAAATCGTTGTTGTTGTCGAAGCGCTGACGCTCGCGTTCGCGCTGGAAGCGTTCCCGGTCGCGATCACGTTCGCGTTCGCGCTCGATCCGGTTGCGGTCCTGCTCGATCCGGAAGCGATCCTGCTCGACGCGGTCGCGCTCGCGTTCAACGCGATCCCGGTCCCGATCCCGATCCCGGTCGCGATCCCGGTCGAAACGGGGGCGGTCCCGATCCCGGTCCCGGTCGAAGCGATCCGGGCCGCCGCGCCAATATTCGCGGTCGCGATAGAAGTCGCGGTTGCGGTAGTTGCGATCCCAGTAGTTGCCGAGCTCGAAGGTGACGGTGGGGATGCCGAGCGGGCGATAATAGCGCGGCGCGACATAGACACGGCTTCTCTGGTACTCGGCCTGGACATAGGAGCCCGAGACCCAGCCGCGACCGCGTGCGAAGGAGACGTCGCACCAGTTGGCATCGGCAAGGCAGCCGTGAATTTCGACGGGGGCCCCGACGGGGATGATGACGACGGCCGGGTAGCGGGTGCTGGGGCCGGACCGCATGTTGACATTGGCGGTGGCAAAGCCCTCGGCAGCGCTGGCTGCGACCGGCGTCAGCAGCGTGGCGGCCAGCGCAAGGCCGGACAGGATGGATTTGACGGAATACACTTCGGGGTCCTCCAGTAGGCTTCGGCTCATGATCTGCAGGCGGGGGACGCAGATGAAGCCGGATGATGAGCAAACGAAAACGCGTCCATATGATGGCAGGGCCCGCGGCCTGCCGACATCCGGCCTCCGGCACCGCCCGACAGGCGCGGGTGCCGTGACCGGACGTGCCTGACAACCAGGCCACGCCGCGGAGACTTGCCGACACACGGGTGTGTGACGGAGCAGAAACAAGCTTCTGCCTGCCTTTGTTCCTAGGTTCGCCGGGCTGAACGGATCCTGAACGGGCAGGGAGGCGACGGGAGGCCGGCGGAACCCGCATGCTTTCCCGCCGAAACGCTGAAGGAGCGGCGCCTTAAAAAACGACCCCAAATGTCGGGTCAGGCGGTCCGTCCGGGAACAAAAGACGGCATCGGCCGTTAACGCCGCAGTTCGAACAGGAGCCCCGGACAATGATCGATAAGAAATTCGCCACTGTTTCCAGCACGGAAGCCGAAGTCGAAGCCAGCGTCGCCAAGAGCGAACTCGACAGCCAGATCTCGGATCTGCGTGCCGAAATCGCCCGCCTGACGGATTCGGTTTCCGCCATCGGCAGCGGCGCCAAGGCCGTCGTCCAGTCGGAAGCGGAAGTGCTCACCGAGCGCCTGCGCGATCGTGTTCGCGACGAGCCGGTCACCACGCTTCTGACGATCGCCGGCGTTTCCTTCGTGCTGGGTCTTCTCGCCCGCCGCTGACGCCGCCGTCCGTCACCTCAAAGACATCCGCTGCAGCCGCATCGTCCGAAAGGATGTTGCGGCTGTTTGCGACTGGAACAACGCGGTCGTTTCCGCTGAAATGACCGAATCACATGCGAATCACGGGTTCAACTAGGTAAGCGGCAGGTTTCTGTGATGTTTTCCATCGCTAGGTTTGGGGTTTCGAAAGTTAAGGCCATGTTAACTAAGCTATGGCCCAATCCACGTGCAGGACGGTGTGCCGAAAACGAGCCGCTGGCCGTGCGAAACGAACCGCAAGACATCCGGGATCATCCGGGAGAAGGAGCCACGAGAACGGCGCTCATGTCCGCCCCGCAAGGAGCGGTGAAGCGCCAGCCCGACGAGGGCAGGATGAGATCTGTTTCAAGTTCATCCGTCTCATCCAGACCATTGGAGACGAGCATGGCAGATGTTATCAGACTTCAGGACCGCCGACCTCGCGGCGGCCGCAAGGCAGGCGCGGACGGAGCACGACAGGACGCGACCATCCTGCTCTTTACCGGCATCCGCTACGAGCGCATGGACGGCACGCCGGTGACGAGCGGCCCTCTCGCCAAGGCGTCGGCCGTCAAGCCGCTGAACAGCTCGACCCAGAAGCACTGAGATACCAAGCACCGAGGCCAGAAGCGGCGAGATCAGAAGAACTGGCTCCGACGCTCCGGGATCCGATCACCGATCGTTAAGAACCGCAGCCTGTAGCGTCCTCGACGCACGCGGCGCGACGCGGACCCGACGATGCCAGGTGCGATGGCGTCCCGGTCTCAGCGCCCCGGTTTCAGTGCCCCAGGCTTAGCGCGACAATCTCAGCGCGACAGTCTCAGCGCGACAGCGGCTCGCATCCGGCCTCCGCCAGGAAGCGGCTGGCCGCGGCCTCGTAGCTGCCGAGCGGGGCGAGCGCCCGCAGCACCGCATAGCCCTCGTCATCCGGCATCTCCACCGTAATGGTCTGTCCGATCGCCTCGGCCGGCTGCTTGCGCAGTTCCACCAGCTGCAGCGGCGTGGCTGCCACGACGTCGACCCTGTTCTCGACCGACGTGGCATTGCTCATGCTGAAGATCTCGTTGGAGCCGGAATCGTAGATCGCCAGCGACCAGAACGGCACGTCGCCGGCCGCCGTGAAGCGCACCGGCCCGCCGAGCACCGAGAACCCGCACACCGCGACCCGGAGATAGGGATCGTCGTTGGACAGACCCGTCGGCCCCGGCGCCGGGGTCAGCGGAAAGAAGCTGTCCATCTCATAGAGCCCGAGAACCCGGCTATAGGCATCCTCCGCGGTGAAACGCGGCAAGGCGAGGATGATGACGATGTGCAGCAGGCCGGCCCCGATGATGCCGACAAGGAGGGCATAGAGCACGCTACGCATCGCCGCATCCCCGCGCGACAATCGACGGCATCACGAGCTCGATGGCGCCCGAGGAATTGGCCGTCGGCGCATCGAGAAGCGTCAAGACCAGGCGGAACCGGCCGACCGGCGGGGGCGGCAGGGCCTTGTCCGCAGCGGAGGCGGACGCGGTCCGTGCGGAGGGATCCTCGGCCGGCGTGATCGCCAGCCAGTTGTCCGGCTGGGCGTCCGGCGCGACATGGATGACGAAGGACGTATCGGTGGCGCGCAGCACGGTCCAGGCATTGAGGGCGACCGGCAGCGTCTGCGAGGTCGTCAGCGGCCGGTCGGACGTATCGGTGGCAAAGAGCGTCCAGAAGCGGGCCGCCGGCGTATTGCCGACGATATCGTAGCGGCAGGCACCGGCCAGCGGACGACCGTCATCGTCGGTATCGGCGGTGAACCGCATGCCTTCGGCCTTGCCGTAGAGCAGCCGCCCGGCCCGCGCCCGATGCGCCTTGGCATAGGGATCGGTGTCGGCGGTCTGGGCATTGGGATAGGCGACCCAGGGCCCGAGCTGGATGGCGCCAAACCCGGTCGATGCCTTCAGCGCGATATTGCTGACGGCGATGCCGCCGCCGAAAGCGACGCAGAGGGTGAGCGCAACGAGAATGGGCACGCGGAACATCAGGACTGGCGGCTTTCGGGCATAAGAGGTGCGGGCATAAGAGGTGCGGGCATAAGCGGTTCGGGCATAAGGGGTGCGGGTGGGGCGGTTTGCGCGGACAAGTCGCGCAGGTGGCACCGAAGCCGCGACATCGGGCTGTTGTCAACCGTCATCGTACGCTTCCGCTTCCGTGTGTGCGAAGGGCGTTCCACAGGATTTCCGGGGTAAAATCATAGCCGAGGCGCATCCAGTGCATGATATCGAACGGATGCGCGACGATGAGATCCGCGCCGCCGATCCGATACCGCAGCGCCTGAAGGGTTCTCTGGCCCGACGCGGTCGTCTCGATCACCTGCGTGTCGATGATCTCGGCATCCTTGGTCGCGAAATCGCGCAGATTGTCGGTCACGAGAAGATCGGCTTTCGCGGCGATGGCGGTCGCCAGCACGCCGGCATCCTCCGCATCCGGCATGGCGAAGCGCTCTTCTCCGCCCAGAACGAGATAAGGATCCAGCGCTTCCGGGCCGTAGTGCATGATGTCGATCATGGATCCGGAATATGCCTTGATCTTGTCGTCGGCGAACTGCAAGCGGCGCAGCACCGTTTCAAGGGTTTCGATCATATCGAGCGAGATGACCAGCTGCGCCTTGCCGCCGATGCCCCAAGTCTGGCCCCAAGTCTGGCCCCAAGTTTGGCCGGCGACCATCGATACCAAAGTCTGCGTTGCAGTGCCCCTGCGGCCACGATCATGGGCCATGATGTTGCCCACGAGAATGTTGACATCCAGGACGACGCGGACGGGACGGTTCACGGTTACGTCCGGTGTCTCGCAGCACGGGCGAGAACCGTTGCCTCCTCCATGATGTCGATCTCGCTGGATGCGTCGTCCGGTCCGCCGAACCGGTGCTCGGAGGCAAGCGCGCCCGTGGCCTTCTCGAGCCGGACCCGCGCCGCGGCGGCCATCATTTCGCGGCCGAGGCGGACGATGGTGTCCTGATCGTTCTCGGCGTTGAGCTCGAGCAGGAAATCGCGCACGCCCTTGGGAAGCCCGACGAAGACGGTGATCGCGCTGGACACCGCGTTCGAGACGGACCTGTTTTCCATCGACGCGACCCGCTTCAATTTCGAGGCCGTTCTGCCGTCGACATTTGCCGAAACCGTGGAGGACACTGCACGCTCCTATAGACATACATCGTTTCTATATAGCCGAGCGGCCATGGACCGACAACGGGCGTGGAACGCGATGCGCCGTCGGGAAGGACGACGTCTGGACATCGGCTCGGCATCAATTGCTGGCGGCGTCAGTGGGTTTGGGCGCCGCGCTTGCGACCTTTCCCGGGGCCGTGGGGTCGACCGCCAGCGGCGGCGCGGTTTCGAAGCGGGCGCCGAGCGCCTTGAGGAGGCGGGTGACGTCGCCGGAGAGCATGCGCGGGCGCACGAGCGGCGGCAGGGCGTTTTCGTCGGTCTTGGCGACGGCCGCTGGCGTGGCCGGCTTGCGGGCCGCCGGCGGCGGGGCAATGCCCGGAATCGGGCGGTGGTCGATGCCCTGTTCGGCGTAATCCATCAGCCGCTTGAAGGCCATGGCGGGCAGCGAGCCCCCGGTCATGTTGTTTGTCGAGGTGTAGTCGTCGTTTCCAAACCAGACGGCGGCGGTGTAGTCCCCGGTAAAGCCGACGAACCAGGCATCGCGATAGGACTGGGTGGTGCCGGTCTTGCCGCCGGCCACGACGCCGTTGTCGAGCGCCGCCTTGCGCGCCGTGCCGATGATCGGGATCTGCGTCAGCATGTAGTTCATCGAGGCCGTGGCCTTTTCGCTGAGGACCCGCTGGGCCGGCGGGGCATCGCGGTTGAAATCATAGAGCACGTCGCCGTCATAGTTCAGGATCTGGCTGAGACCATGGCGGCGCGCCTGCAGGCCGCCCGCGGGAAAGACGGCATAGCCGGTCGCCTGGTCCATGACGGTCAGTTCGGAGGTGCCGAGCGGGATGGTCTTGTCCGGGCGGATGGGGGTTTCCACGCCGAAAGCCTTGGCAAGCTCGACGATGCGGGGAATGCCGAGCGTCTCCTTGGCGAGCCGCACCGGCACCGTGTTGATGGAGCGGGCGATGGCGTTGAGGAGCGTGACCTTGCCGGAAAAGCTGCGGCCGTAGTTCTGCGGCGACCACCGACCCCAGGTGATCGGCGCATCGCTGATGGTCGTCTCCGGCGTCATGCCCTTTTCCATGGCGGCCGCATAGGTATAGGCCTTGAAGGACGAGCCCGGCTGGCGCAGCGCCTTGGTGGCACGGTTGAACTGGCTCTCGCCGTAGTCGCGCCCGCCGACCATGGCGCGCACGGCGCCGCCGGTCTCGATCATCACGAGCGCGCCCTGGCTGACACGGTAGCTCTCGCCATACTGGCGCAGGCTCGATTCGATCGCATCTTCCGCCGCCTGCTGCAGGCTCATGTCGATGGTGGTGCGCACGATGAGGGAGTGCTGGGCAAAGGGCGCGGCGACGCGCTGGACCTCGTCGAAGGCCCAGTCGAGGAAGAAATCGGGCGCTGTGACCTCGGCGCGATCGACGACGCTTGCCGGATGGAGACGCGCGGCGACTACCTGGCCCTCCGTCATCAGCCCGCCCTGCACGAGATTGGTCAGGACCTCGTTGGCCCGCGCGCGGGCGGCCGGCAGGTTGACGTGCGGCGCGTAGCGGGCCGGGGCCTTGAACAGGCCGGCCAGCATGGCGCTCTCCGCCAGATTGATATCCGTGATGGCCTTGCCGAAATAGAACTGCGAGGCCGCCGCCGCGCCGAAGGTGCCGCCGCCCATATAGGCGCGGTCGAGATAGAGGCGCAGGATCTCCTTCTTCGACAGGTTGCACTCCAGCCAGACGGATAGGAAGGCTTCCTTGATCTTGCGCTCGAAGGTGCGCTCGTTGGACAGGAACAGGTTCTTGGCGAGCTGCTGCGTCAGCGTCGAGCCGCCCTGCACGACGCCGCCGGCGCGGGCGTTGACGGTCATCGCGCGGGCCAAGCCGAGGAAATCGATGCCCCAATGGTCGAAGAAGCGCCGGTCCTCGGTGGCCAGCACCGCTTTCACCAGCGTATCCGGCAGCTCGTCCACGGGCACGCTGTCCTCGTGGATGATGCCGCGGTGGCCGATCTCATTGCCGTAGCGATCGAGAAAGGTGACGGCGAAATCGCTCTGCGCCAGCCAGTTGCCCTTGGTCTCCTGGAAGGCCGGAAGCGCGAGCGCCAGGAGCAGGACAGCCCCGACCGTGCCCCAGGTCATGCCTTCGCCGAGCAGTTCGAACACGACGCGCTTCCATCCGCGCATGCGGAAACGCCGGAAGAAGATGGTGACGTCCTCCCACCATTCCGCAAGGCGAAAACCGGCATGCCAGACGGTCGAATCGATGAAGGCATCGATGCGCAGCAGGATATGGCGCTTCTTCGGGCGTTCCGGCCGGGCCGCCGCGGGTTCGGCCGGGGCGGGTTCGGACGGGCCGGGTTCCGACGGGACGGGTTCGGATGGCGCGGGGAGGGATGCCGCCTGCCGCGGGGTGCCGGGCAGGGCGGATGCCGCCTCGTCCGGGGTCGCCGGGCGCGGGGTCCTCTCGGGCATGTCGTCGATCGGGCTTGTCAACGCTTCGGACCGTCCTCAATCTCGCGCGGTGTTTCGATGTCGCACAGGCTGCTGGCGAAAGCAGGCTTTTTTCGCGCGGGATGAGACTATACTGCCACGGGGCGGCATTCCCTTCCACGGGGATATGACGGAACAGCCTTAAAAATCTGGAAATGGACGCTTACCTAGTGCAGACGGACCTGACGCTGAGACGTCGGTTTCGAGCCGATGCGTCGGCAGCGACGGACTTTTCCACGACGAAAGGACGGATCCATGGGCGACGTGCCTTTCTGGAAGACCAAGACACTGGAGACGATGAACGGCGCGGAGTGGGAAAGCCTCTGCGACGGGTGCGGTCTCTGCTGCCTCAACAAGCTGGAAGACTGGGACACGGGCGAGATCGCCTGGACCTCGATCCGCTGCACGCTGCTCGACGGCGACACCTGCCGCTGCCGCGACTACCCCAATCGGCAGGCGACCGTGCCGGACTGCATCCAGCTGACGCCGCAGCAAGTGCGCGAGCTTCCCTGGCTGCCGCCCACCTGCGGCTACCGGCTCGTGCGCGACGGCGAGGACCTCTACTGGTGGCACCCGCTGGTGTCCGGCGACCCGGAGACGGTGCACATCGC
The DNA here is from genome assembly GCF_001424065.1 of Rhizobium sp. Leaf384. GTDB lineage: Bacteria > Pseudomonadota > Alphaproteobacteria > Rhizobiales > Rhizobiaceae > Ferranicluibacter. The sequence goes on along the minus strand of NZ_LMQE01000001.1, from coordinate 734,423 downwards.
CGGCATTTCGGCCCGCGGGCGCACGATCAGCGAGGACGATGTCGATATCGACGACTTCGAGGATTTCTTGGCCGACTGGCCGACGGACGGCCATCCGCGCTCGGAAACCTGATTATTTTCTCGTCATAGGAAAATAGTCCTTGACGGCGTGACGGTGTTCCGGTAGGTTTTATGTATGGTCGGAGATGTGCGGGTGCGGCGGGGCCGCGGCGCACGGCCCGGCGTTTTTTCCCCACTTCCGGCTTCCACCCTTTCTCACGACAGGACGATGCGATGATCGACGGACAGGCAGATCCGGCGCTGTTTGGCGCGTGGCCGAAGCGCTGTGTGTATGACGGGGCGCTCGCCGTCGACGCCGAGCCCACGGCTGACAAGCTCACGGCCGGCGAGATCCGGCTGTTCCTCGACCGGAAGGCGGCCGACATGCCCGCCGGCGATGCGCTCCTGGAGATGCTGAACGGCATGACGCGCGAGCTGCGCGAGCAGATGCAGATGTTCCAGATGCTGCGCCAGCAGGCCGACCGCCAGAAGATGGAGGCGGGCGAGGAGATCGACCGCAAGGTGGCCCAGGCCGATGCGAAGGCCTCTATCGAGGCGATGTCGCTGATCGTGCGGACGCTGGAGAAGATCGACAGCCTGCACCGGACGCTGGCGCAGGACCGGGAACGGCTCGATGCGGAGACCCTCGATGATGCGGGCTATCACTCTCTTCTCGTCAAGCTGGAGGCTGTCATCGAGCAGCGCGCTGTCGAGCGTTTCCGGGAGCGCGAGGCCGAACCGGCGGCGCGGACGGGAAAGCCTGCAGACGGCGCCCCTGTGGAGGAACCCGGCGCAGCCGGACGCCCGCCCGCTCTTTCTGGCGACGATGCCGTGCCCGGAGTCTGCCATGGCGAGAGACCCCTCCCGCCCTACGGATGACGCGGATCTGGCGCGCGCCGCGCAGCGCCTGCGGATCGACGCGGCGCATGCGGCGCTCTTCACGGCGATCATTTTCAGTCTCGAGGGTGGCGTGGGGCGGATCAGCGACAATTACGGGAGCACCATGGCGCGTTTGGGCGCCCTCAGCCGGGAGATCGCCAGCCGGTCTCCTGCCGGCAGCGCGGATACGGCCGACCGGCCGTGCAGCACGGCGGATCGGGGGGGATCGGCGGAGGTGACGCCCGACATGCAGGCGATGCCGGAGACGCCGCGGACGGCAGGGGTCGCATCCTGGCTGAAGAGCGTGGTCGGGGATCTCCCGCCGGTGCATCTCGCGCGCCTTGCTTCGGACTGGCGGCTGACCGGGCGGGCCGAGCAGCGGCCGCCGCCCGGCGACTGGCGGGTGTGGCTGCTGATGGGCGGCCGCGGTTCCGGCAAGACGCGAGCGGGCGCGCACTGGGTCCATGACCTGGCGACCGCGCCCGGCGCCCGGCCGGGGCTTCGGATCGCGCTGGTGGCGGAGACGCTCGGCGATGCGCGCGAGGTGATGATCGACGGCGTCTCCGGCATCTGCCGGGTGGCAACGCGGCACCGCCCGGAGTTCGAGGTCTCGCGCCGCCGGCTTGTGTGGCCGAACGGCACGATCGCCCAGATCTTCTCCTCGGAAGATCCGGAAAGCCTGCGCGGGCCGCAATTCGACTATGCCTGGTGCGACGAACTGGGAAAATGGAAGCATGCCCAGGCCACCTTCGACATGCTGCAGTTCGCGCTGCGGCTGGGGGCCGACCCGCGCATCCTGGTGACGACGACACCACGGCCGATCCCGATCCTCAAGGCGCTGGCCGCGGACCCGGCCACGGTGCTCCGCCGCATCCGCACGGCCGACAATGCCGGCAATCTGGCGCCGGGCTTCCTGAGGGCGATGGACGGCCGCTATGGCGGCACGCGGCTCGGGCGGCAGGAACTCGACGGCGAAATGATCGCCGACCGGGAGGATGCGCTCTGGAACCGGGCGGCCATCGAGGCGCTGACCCTGCGCGACGGCGGCTCGCTGCGGGAGACGGGGCCCCTTGGCCGCATCGTCGTGGCCGTCGATCCGCCGGCCGGATCGGGGCCGGACAGCTGCTGCGGCATCGTGGTTGCCGGCATCGACGGCCGCGGACGGGCCGTGGTGCTGGCCGATTGCTCGGTGGAGGGCGCAAGCCCCGCCGGATGGGCGGCGGCGGTGGTGCGCGCCTTCCGCCGCTTCGATGCCGACCGGATCGTCGCCGAAATCAACCAGGGCGGTGACATGGTCGCCGCCGTCCTGCGCGGGATCGATGCGCGCCTGCCGATCACCAATGTCCGCGCCAGCCGCGGCAAATGGCTGCGCGCCGAACCCGTCGCCGCGCTCTACGAACAGGGCCGCGTGGTCCATGCCGGCGCCTTTCCGGCGCTCGAGGACCAGATGTGCGACTTCGGCGCCGAGGGGCTCTCCTCGGGACGCTCGCCCGACCGGCTGGACGCGCTGGTCTGGGCGCTGACGGCGCTGATGCTGGACGGCGGCGGCGAGCCGCGCTTGCGGATGGTGTGACGCGGGGCGGGGCGGATGATGGTGGAACGGTTTCGCCCGTCACGGCCCCTCATCCGGCTGCCGCCACCTTCTCCCCGCCTGCGGGGAGAAGGTGCCGGCAGGCGGATGAGGGGCGGACAGGATCGCTGAGGTCAGGAAGAGGCAGGGCCAGGTGCATGTGCGGCTGCCGGATGGGACAGCGGCGCATCGGTTCAGGCGGCGCGGTTTCCGGGCGGATGATGGTGGAACGGTTATGCCGTCACGGCCCCTCATCCGGCTGCCGCCACCTTCTCCCCGCCTGCGGGGAGAAGGGACTTGGAGCGAGCGCTATCCTCCATCTCCCTTCGCCCCGCGCGCNACGGCCCCTCATCCGGCTGCCGCCACCTTCTCCCCGCCTGCGGGGAGAAGGGACTTGGAGCGAGCGCTATCCTCCATCTCCCTTCGCCCCGCGCGCGGGGAGAAGGTGCCGGCAGGCGGATGAGGGGCGGACAGGATCGGTGAGGTCAGGAAGAGGCAGGGCCAGGTGCATGTGCGGCTGCCGGGTGGGACAGCGGCGCATCGGTTCAGGCGGCGCGGTTTCCGGGCGGATGATGGTGGAACGGTTATGCCATCACGGCCCCTCATCCGGCTGCCGCCACCTTCTCCCCGCCTGCGGGGAGAAGGGACTTGGAGCGAGCGCTATCCTCCATCTCCCTTCGCCCCGCGCGCNTGACGCGGGGCGGGGCGGATGATGGTGGAACGGTTTCGCCCGTCACGGCCCCTCATCCGGCTGCCGCCACCTTCTCCCCGCCTGCGGGGAGAAGGGACTTGGAGCGAGCGCTATCCTCCATCTCCCTTCGCCCCGCGCGCGGTGAGAAGGTGCCGGCAGGCGGATGAGGGGCAATGACGGGCAAAACCGCTCCATCAACGAAAAGAGGCGCACCAAGTGCGCCTCCTTCATCATGTCCTGCAGTCGTCTTCGCCTGTCCGGCGCTACTTGGCGCTCGCCGGCTGGGGCTTGGCGGGCTGGGTCGCGGCGGTGCGGATCTGGCGCCATTCGTTCTCGAAGCGTTCGAAAAGGCTCTGGGAAATCGTCTTCACGGTCATGGTCTCTCCTTAACGCGACGGTTGAGTGCGACAAAAACGCACATTGGACACGAAGGTTCCGCGAAAATTTTCCGGAAGGCGACGTCTTAGCCGCGCGTGGACGACACCGGCGCTGCCGACGGACGGTTCTCCGGACGGATCTCGGTGCGGCGGTCGCCAACGGCGACCGAGCGCATCTGCTGCCATTCGTTTTCGATGCGGCTGAGGAGATGCGGCGGGATGGTTTCGCGAACGGTGGTCTGCGTCTTCATGGTCGAGGTCATGCCGTCTCTCCGTCCTGTTGTTTAAAATTCGACCCAAAGTGGTCGGTCTCCTGTCGTGGGCTTACGCTGGCAGATGCTAAACGAAAAGTAAATCATGGGCTTAGGGCATTTAAACGATTTAGATTTTCTAAATCGATTGAATTCTTGGATTTCAGGGACAACCGGGCGTCTGCGCGGATCGCCCGAAGAAGGAGCGAGAGCATGGACGGATGCATGGACGGATGCATGGACCGGGCAATCTTCTTTCGCATCGTCCGCCGGACGCTGTTTACAGGGCATCTGGACCCGGACCAGGTGACCGGCATCGGCGCGATCCTCGACCGGTCGGAGACGGGGCAGGCGGGCGGGCCATCGGGGTCAGCGCATCCCGTGCCGTATGACGGGCGCTGGCTTGCCTATCTCCTGGCAACCGTGCAGCACGAAACCGGGCGAAAAATGCAGCCTGTGCGCGAGACGATGGCGGCAACCGATGCCCAGGCCATCGCCCGGCTGGACCGGGCTTTCTCTGCGGGACAGTTGCCGGCGGTGCGCGTGCCCTATTGGCGGCGCGATGCGGAGGGCAAGGCCTGGTTCGGCCGCGGGCTGGTGCAGCTGACGCACCGGCGCAATTACGAGACGATGTCGCGGCGGATCGGCATCGACCTTCTGGCCGACCCCGATCGTGCCATGGACCGCGGCACGGCGGTCGAGATCCTTTACGTCGGCATGGAGACGGGCGCCTTCACCGGCGTGTCGCTGGCCGACATGTTCCATGCCGCGCGCACCGACTGGGTGGCGGCGCGGCGCATCATCAACGGGCGGGACCGGGCCGTGGAGATCGCGGCCGACGCCCGGGCCTATCACGCGGCGCTCGAGGCTGCGGGTCACCCCTCCTTCAGAAGGATCGCCACGTCATGAAGATGCCCTTCGGCCTGAAAAGACCCCGCTTTGCGACGGACGCCGGACGCCCCGCGCCGCCGCCGAAACCCGAGGCCGACGCCGCGCCGGGGCGCGAAAGCAAGGCGGCCGGTTTCGTGGCGATCGCGCAGGAGGGGCGGGCGCACTGGACGGGCCGATCCTATGCCGCGCTGGCGCGAGAGGGCTTTCTGCGCAATCCGGTGGCTTATCGGACCGTCCGGATGATCGCCGAGGCCGCCGCCGCCGTGCCGCTGCTCGTCTATCGCGCCGGACGCGAGGTGACGGACCATCCGGTGCTGCGCCTTCTGACGCGGCCGAACGCCCAGATGGCGGCGGCGGACTTTCTCGAAACGCTCTATGGCCATCTGCTGCTGTCGGGCAATGCCTATGTCGAGGCGGTGATGATCGGCACCGAGACCCGCGAGCTGCACCTGCTGCGGCCCGACCGGGTGCGGGTGCTCGAAGGGCGCGACGGCTGGCCGGAGTTCTACGAATATCGCGTGGGCGGCATCGTCCGGCGCTATGCGGCGGGAACGACCCTCCTGCACCTGAAGCTGTTTCACCCGCTCGACGACCATCTCGGCTTTCCGCCGTTGGCGGCGGCGCAGACGGCGCTCGACCTGTCCAACGCGGCGGCGACCTGGAACAAGGCGCTGCTCGACAACTCCGCCCGGCCTTCCGGCGCGCTCGTCTACCAGCCGAAGGAGGGCGGCAACCTCTCGCCCGACCAGTACGACCGCCTGAAGAGCGAGCTGGACGAGGGCTATAGCGGGCCGATGCGGGCCGGACGGCCGCTGCTGCTGGAGGGCGGGCTCGACTGGAAGGCGATGGGCCTTTCGCCCAAGGACATGGACTTCGTGGAGGCCAAGAACGGTGCGGCGCGCGACATCGCGCTCGCGTTCGGCGTGCCGCCGATGCTGCTCGGCATTCCCGGCGACAACACCTATGCGAACTACCAGGAGGCGCATCGCGCCTTCTATCGGCTGACCGTGCTGCCGCTGATCAACCGCACGGCGACGGCGCTCTCCGCCTTTCTCTCCGACCGCTTCGACACGCCGCTGCAGCTCGGCGCCGATCTCGACCAGGTGAGCGGGCTTGCCGGCGAGCGCAGCGAACTCTGGGCGCGGCTCGGCGCGGCGGATTTCCTGACCGACGCGGAGAAGCGGGCGGCGGTGGGATACTGAGACCATCGCAGGCGTGCAAACGCCAGCCGGCGAAGGCCGGTTGGTGAACGGTGGCTGGCGAACGGTGGCTGGCACACGGTGGTTGGCAGGACGAAGCGCAACACGGAAGGACAGGACGATGGCGGAAGAGTCTCACCTCTGGATCGCGCGGGGGATCGGGGCGGTGGCGGGGGCGGCGGTGTCGCTCATCTACCTCCTGCCCCGCAGCCGGCACGAAGCGGCGTCGCGGTTTCTGACCGGCACGGTCTGCGGGCTGGTGTTCGGCGGGCCGACCGGCGTCTGGGCGGTCGAGCGCCTGGGCATTTCCGGGCTCGTGTCCGGTGCGGAGGTGCTGCTGACCGGATCGGCGGCGGCCAGCCTTATGGCCTGGTGGGCGCTCGGCGCCGCCGTTCGGATATCCCGGCGCTACGGGCAGAAATAACGGACGGCCGCTCCTCAGGCCACGGCAGAGCGGACAAGGGCGCCCAGGGCACGGCATAGCGGGAAGAGGGCCCACAGGACAAAGGGTCCAAAGAGGCGCTCCCCGCCTTTCGACGCCCGTCGCGCAAACGGCCTTAATCACATCACATCACAGCATCGGAGAATTCCATGGCGACTGACCGATATGCGGTCCGGCGGGCGACGGCGGTTGTCGGGCTTACGCTGGCCGGGGCGACAGGCGAGGGGCGGTTTTCGGGCTATGCCAGCGTGTTCGGCGAGATCGATCTCGGCAAGGACACGATCGAGCGCGGCGCCTTTCTGCACTCCCTGGCCAAGCGGGGGGCGGGCGGCGTGCGGATGCTGTTCCAGCACGATCCGAACGAGCCGATCGGCACCTGGACGACGATCCGCGAGGACGGACGCGGGCTGTTCGTCGAGGGGCGGCTGTCTCCCGGCGTGGCGCGGGCCCGCGAGGTGCATCAGCTGATGAAGGGCGGCGCGCTCGACGGGCTTTCCATCGGCTTCCAGACCGTGAAGGCGCGCACCGACGCCAAGAGCGGCGTCCGCCGCGTGCTCGAAGCCGACCTCTGGGAAATCTCGGTCGTGACCTTTCCGATGTTGCCGTCGGCGCGGGTCTCGAACGTCAAGCATGCGCGGTTCTTCCGCGACAGGGAAACGGAGCTCGTGCGCACGATGCGGCGGGCGGCCCGGATGATGGTGGAACGAAAGGATATTTTCCGATGACCAATCCAGTGACGACGGCACCGGGCAGGACGGCGCCCGAGATCAAGACGATCCCGGACACCATGGCCTCGGCCTTCGAGGACTTCATGGGCGCCTTCGAGGTCTTCAAGGAAGCGAACGACCAGCGGCTGGGCGAGATCGAGAGCAAGCTCTCGGCCGATGTCGTGACGCGCGACAAGGTGGATCGGATCGCGCGCGGGATGGACGAGCAGAAGCGCGCGCTCGACCAGATGCTCCTGAAGAAGGCGCGCCCGGCGCTCGGCGGCAAGGCCGAGGCGATGAGCTTCGAGGCGGCCGAGCACAAGGCGGCCTTCGACAGCTATATCCGCCGGGGCGACGAAGGCGCATTGCGGGCCTTGGAAGAAAAGGCGTTCTCGATCGGCTCGGCGAGCGACGGCGGCTATCTGGTGCCCGCCCAGACCGACACGGAAATCGGCCGCCGGCTGCAGGTGATCTCGCCGATCCGCGCGCTGTCGACCGTGCGGCAGGTGTCGGGCAGCGTGCTGAAAAAGCCCTTCGCCGTGGCGGGCCTCGCCTCCGGCTGGGTTTCGGAAACCGCCGCGCGGCCGCAGACCGCAACGCCGCAGCTGTCGGAGTTGACCTTTCCGACCATGGAACTCTACGCCATGCCGGCGGCCACGGCGGCGCTTCTGGACGATGCGGCCGTGGATGTCGAAAGCTGGATCGCCGACGAGGTCGACATCGCCTTCAGCGAACAGGAAGGCACCGCCTTCGTCAGCGGCGACGGCATCAACAAGCCGAAGGGGTTTCTGAGCTACGGCCAGGTGGCGGACGCCAACTGGGGCTGGGGCAGCCTCGGCTATATCGCGACCGGCCTTCTCAACGGCTTCCGGCCGAGCGGCCCCTCCGACGTGCTGATCGACACGATCTACGCGCTGAAGGCCGGGCACCGGCAGAAGGCGAGCTTCGTGATGAACCGCAAGACGCAGGCCGAGATCCGCAAACTGAAGGATGCCGACGGCAACTATCTGTGGCAGCCGCCCGCAACGGTCGGGCAGGCGGCCTCGCTCCTCGGCTTCCCCGTGGCCGAAGCGGAAGACATGCCGGACATGACCAGCGGCGGCACGGCGATCGCCTTCGGCGATTTCCAGGCGGGCTATCTCGTGGTGGACCGCACGGGCGTGCGCATCCTGCGCGATCCCTATTCCGCCAAGCCCTACGTCCTCTTCTACACCACCAAGCGCGTCGGCGGCGGGGTGCAGAACTTCGAGGCGATCAAGCTGGTGAAGTTCGCGGTCAACTGACCGGGACCGCGCCGCGGCGGCGGCAGAGCCCGCCGCCCATGCCACACGTCCCTTCCAACCGGAGATGTCCATGACCCTTGCCGAACTGGCGCCGCCCGCGGGCGAGCCGCTGACGCTTGCCGAAGCGCGGGCGCACCTGCGCGTGGACGATGCCGCCGACGATCCGCTGATCGCCGACCTCATCACGACCGTGCGCGAACACCTGGAGCGGACGACCGGCCTCGTGCTGATCGCCCGCGCCTTCCGCCTCTATCTCGACGACTGGCCGGAGGGCCGCGTGCTGGAGATCGGGCGCGGGCCGGTCAGCAGCGTCGAGACGATCACCGGATATGACGCGCTGGGCGCGCCGTTCGAGGCCGACATGACCGGCTTCGTCCTCGACGGCCGGGCGTGTCCCGCCCGCCTGTTCCTGCCGGAAGCGCCGCAGACGGCCCGGGCGATCAACGGCATCGAGATCGATTTCACCGCCGGCTTCGGCATGACGGGCGCAGAGGTGCCGGCGTCGCTGAAGCGCGCACTGCTCCTGCATCTGGCGCTGCTCCATGCCTATCGCGGCGCGGTTTCGCCGGGCGACCAGCCGGCGGAGGTGCCGGCCGGCTACGACCGCCTGGTCGCGCCCTTTCGCCGGATGAGGCTCTGACCATGCGCACCGACACGATCGACCCCGGCCGGATGACGGCGCGGATGAACCTGGAGGTGCCGGTGGAGACGCCGGACGGACAAGGCGGCATGTCGCGGACCTTCGTGCCGACCGGACCGCTCTGGGCGCTGATCGAGCCGCGCGTGGCGCTGATCGTCGACCGGCGCGACGAGAGGGTGGTGGATGTCGAGCATGACGTCTGGATCCGCCACCGCACCGGGGTCACGCCCGGCATGCGCTTTCGCAAGGGGACGCGGCTTTTGGTCGTGCTCTCGGCCTTCGATCCGGACGAGACGCGGCGCTACCTCGTCTGCCGCTGCCGGGAGGCGCGCGCATGAGCGGGCGGGAAACAAGCGCGGCGAACGCCCTGCAGGCGGCGGTCTTTACGGCGCTCTCGGGTGATGCCGCGCTGTCGGCCATGCTCGGGCCGGGCGGCATTCACGACCGGCTGCTGGACGATCCGGCGCATCCCTACCTGCGGCTCGCCGGCATCGAGAGCCGCGACTGGTCGACGGCCAGTGAACCGGGCGAGGCGCACGACATGGCGATCGAGGTGCGCGGGGGCGAGGGCGGACATCGCGGCGTGCAGGAGATTGCCGCCCGGGTGCGGGCGCTCCTGGACGATGCGGGTCTTCTCCTGTCCGGCCATCACCTGGTGAACCTGCGGCACGAGGGCACCCGCACGGCGCGCGACGCCGAGGCGCGCGGGCATGTGGCGGCGATGCGGTTCCGGGCCGTGACGGAGCCGATGGACGAGATCCGATGACGGAACGCCGACGTGCTCGGCCATGCCGGGCCGGACGGCAGCGACAGAACCAAAAGGAAGGGATCAGCCGATGGTGGCGCAGAAGGGCAAGGACATCCTGTTGAAGATCGAGAGCGGCGGCGGCTTTACCACCGTTGCCGGGCTGCGGTCCAAGCGGTTGGCATTCGATGCGGAGACCGTCGACGTGACCGACGCCGAATCGACGGGGCGCTGGCGCGAGCTTCTCGGCGGTGCGGGCGTCCAGCGCGCCTCGATCTCCGGTGCCGGCCTTTTCAAGGACCAGGCGTCCGATGCGCTGGTGCGCGCCACCTTCTTTGCCGGCGCAATCGTCGCCTGGCAGGTGATCATCCCGGATTTCGGCACGGTCAGCGGCCTCTTCCAGCTGACCACGCTGGCCTATTCCGGCGACCACCGGGGCGAGGTGCAGTTCGAGGCGGCGCTGGAATCGGCCGGCCCGCTGACCTTCGTGGCCGCCTGATGCGCCCCCGCGCGACAGGCGCGACCGGGCGCGCGAACCGGCACCGGGGCGAAGTCGAGGCCATCATCGACGGCGAACGCCGCATTCTCTGCCTGACGCTCGGCAGCCTTGCCGAACTCGAGACCGCCTTTGCCGCCGACAGCCTGGCGGGACTGGCGCGCCGCTTTTCGGCCGGCGGGCTGAAGGCGGAGGATCTGATCGTGATCCTTGGCGCCGGTCTGCGCGGCGGCGGCAACATCGTCTCCGACGAAGACGTGGCCGGCATGAGCGTCGCGGGCGGGCTTGCCGGCCTGGCGCGCCTTGCGGGCGACCTTCTCGCCGCGGCATTCGGGAGCGATGCGGACACACCGGTCCGGCCGGACCCCTGACGGCCGCAGACGGCGCGGAAAAGGCGGGACCGGCGCCTTTTCCCTGGGAGGCGGCCATGGAGGCCGGCCTTTCGCGTCTGCGGCTGCCGGCCCCCGACTTCTGGCGGATGACCCCGCGCGAACTGGCCTCGGCCCTCGGCCTTTCGGCGCAAAGCGGGGCCGCCCCCGACCGGGCGGGGCTCGCCCGGATGATGCGGGAATTTCCCGACGATGCCGTGTGACGGCAACCGCGAACACTGGAGGCAGGCATGGCGGATGGTGGGGATAAAACCGGGGATTTTCCCGCGATGATCGCGGAGGGCAAGGCGCTGGACGCGGTGCTCTCCGATCTCGAGCAGAGCGCCGGGCGCTTCGGCGCGGCGATGACCAGCGCGCTCACGAGCGCGGTGCGCGGGGGAAAAGGGCTCGACGACATCCTGAAGAGCGCCGGTCTCCGGCTGGTCGACATCGCGCTGTCGGCCGGGCTGAAACCGCTCGAGAATGCGGTGTCCGCGGGGATCGGCTCGGTCCTCGAGGGGCTTGTGCCGACCGCGGGCAACGCGTCCCCGGCACGCGGCGTGGCGCCCTTTTCAGACCATGGCGGCCTCGCGACGCCGCGGTTTCTTTCATCCCTGTCGGCGCAGGGCGGTGCCCCCGCCGGTACGGACGCCGCCGTTGCCGCGGCCGGCGCGGGCCTGCGGGCGGGGGGCGACACGAGCGCCGGCGCGCCGCCAAACGTCGTCTTCAACGTGACGGCGAGCGATGCCGACAGTTTTCGCCGCTCCGAAGGGCAGATCGCCGCCATGTTGACCCGCACCGTCGGGCGCGGGCGGCGCGGCGTTTGACGCCGCCCTTCGTCGAGGCGGGGTAACGTCTGGAAACCCGAACCCTGAAGAGGACCAGCCATGGACCAGGGCTTTCACGAGGTGCGCTTTCCCCTGCGGCTGGCGCTCGGGTGCGGCGCACCGACATCGTCAGCCTCTCCAACGGCCGGGAGACCCGCAACAACCGCTGGAGCGCTGCGCGCAGGCATTATGATGCGGGATCCGGCATCCGCTCGATCGACGATCTCTACGCGGTCGTCGCTTTCTTCGAGGCCCGCTCCGGGCAGCTGCACGGCTTCCGCTTCCGCGATCCGCTCGACTTCCGCTCCGGCTCGCCGGGCCAGGCGGTGACGGCGCGCGATCAGGTAATCGGCACCGGCGACGGGCAGACGGCAGGCTTCCCGCTCGTCAAGACCTATGCGGATGCCGGTGGCGGCACCGTGCGCGAGATCGGCAAGCCGGTGGCGGGCACGCTGCTGGTTTCGGTGGACGGCACGGCGATCCCCTTCGAGCGCGTGTCGCTCGATGCGGCCACGGGCATCGTGACCTTTGCGCCTGGCCATGTGCCCCCGGCCGGAGCCGTCGTGCGGGCCGGCTTCGAATTCGACGTTCCCGTCCGCTTCGACACCGACCGGATCGATGTCGATCTCGCCCAGTTCCGCGCGGGGCGCATCCCGAACATTCCGCTGGTGGAGATCCGGCCATGAGAGACATTTCCGAAGCGCTGGCGGCGCATCTGGCCGGCGATGCGACGACCGTCTGCCATGCCTGGCGGGTCACCCGTCGCGACGGCACGGTCCTCGGCTTTACCGAGCACGATCGCGACCTAGCGTTCGACGGCACCGGGTTTCTGGCGGCAAGCGGCTTTCGGGCGAGCGAGAGCGAAGCGTCTTCCGGACTGGCGGCGGATGCCGGCGAGGTGACGGGCGGTTTCTCGAGCGTTGCGATCAGCGACGCCGACGTGGCGGCCGGGCGCTATGACGGCGCGCGCGTCGAGCAGTTTCTCGTCAACTGGCAGGCGCCGGACCAGCATGTGCGCCTGACCGTGCAGGAGATCGGCGAGGTCACGCGGGCGGGCGGCGCCTTTCGCGCGGAGCTTCGCAGCCTGACGCACCGGCTGGGCGAGGTGAAGGGCCGCAGCTACGGGCGTCGCTGCGACGCGGCCTTCGGCGATGCGCGTTGTGGCGCAAGCCTCGCCGGGCGCAGCGAAGCGGGCACGATCCGCGCGCGCGCCGGCGACGTGGTGCTGCATGTGTCGGGCCTCTTTGCCGCTGCCGGTGCCTATCGGTACGGGCTGCTGCGCATGACGAGCGGGGCGAATGCCGGGTGGAGCACCGATGTCCAGGATCACGCGGTCGCGGGACCCGACGCGAGCACGGCGCTTTTGACCCTCTGGCTGCCGCCGCCGCTGCCGCTGTCGGCCGGCGACACCTTCACCGTGACGATGGGCTGCGACAAGAGCTTCGCCACCTGCCGCGACCGGTTTGCAAACACGCTCAACTTTCGCGGCTTCCCGCACATGCCGGGCAGCGACTTTTCCTATGGCTATGCGGATGGGGAGACGGTGCATGACGGACGACCGCTGTTTGCGTGACGACAGTTCCGGCGAGGCCATGCGGCAGCGCGTGCTCGCCGCTGCACGCGGCTGGCTCGGGACGCCCTACCGGCATCAGGCGAGCCTGAAGGGGGTCGGCTGCGACTGCCTCGGGCTGGTGCGCGGCGTCTGGCGCGAGATCCACGGGCAGGAACCCGAGACGCCGCCGCCCTACCGGCCGGACTGGGCGGAGCGCAGCGGCGAGGACCGGCTGTGGGCGGCGGCGACACGCGCGATGGGCCCGCCGATCGACCCCGGGGCGATGCGGCCGGGCGATCTCATCCTCTTTCGATGGCGGCTCGGCATGCCGGCCAAGCATGCGGGCATCCTCAGCCAAGCCGAAGACCCGCTTCATGCCGGTGCCGCGCGCTTCATTCACGCCTACGAGCAGGCCAGCGTCGTGGAGTCGCCGCTGGTGCCGTCCTGGCGACGGCGCATGGCCGGCGTCTTCCGCTTTCCCGAGGGACTGTAGCCATGGCGACCATTCTCCTGCAGGCGGCGGGCGCCGCGATCGGCAGCGTGTTCGGACCGGTCGGCGCGATCGTCGGGCGCGCCGCAGGCGCGTTGGCGGGCTCGATCATCGACCGCTCGGTGCTCAACGGCATGACGACGGTGACCGGCGCACGGCTCGGCGACGCCCGGGTGCCCGGCGCCGAGGAGGGCACGGCCATTCCGCGCGTCTACGGCACGCTGCGGATCGGCGGAACGCTGATCTGGGCGACGCGCTTCGAGGAAGAGGTGCATCGCGAGCGACAGGGCGGCAAGGCGAGCGGGCCGCGCGTCGAGACGTTCCGCTATTTCGCAAATTTCGCGCTCGGCCTCTGCGACGGCCCGATCGCCGGCATCCGGCGCGTCTGGGCCGACGGACGCGAACTCGACCTGTCGACGGTCGAGATGCGCGTCCATACCGGCACCGAGACGCAGGCGCCCGATCCGCTGATCGCGGCGAAACAGGCGTCCGGCGAGACCCCGGCCTATCGCGGCCTGGCCTATCTCGTGTTCGAGCGCCTGCCGCTCGGCGGCTATGGCAACCGCATTCCGCTGCTGCATGTCGAGGTGATCCGCGCCGTCGGCCGTCTGGAACGCCAGATCCGGGCGGTGACCCTCATTCCCGGCGCGACCGAACACGGCTACGACCCGGCGCCGGTGCGCGAAGAAACCGGACCGGGCGAAGCCCGCATCCTCAACCGCCACGTCTTTCATGGCGAGACGGACTGGCAGGCCTCGCTCGACGAGCTGCAGGCCCTCTGCCCGAACCTGAAGCGCGTGGCGCTGGTCGTTTCCTGGTTCGGCACGGACCTGCGCGCCGGGGCGTGCCGGATCCTGCCGGGGGTGGAAACGCGCGACCGCGGCGTCGAGACGCGTCCGTGGTCAGTCGCCGGGATCGCGCGCGCCGATGCGCATCTCGTCAGCCGCAACGGCGGACAGGTTTCTGGCGGGGGACTGGTGTCTGGCGGCGGACTGGTCTCAGGCGGAGGGCCGGCCTATGGCGGGACGCCCTCCGACCAGAGCGTGATCGCCGCCATCGCCGACCTCAAGGCCCGCGGGCTCGCGGTGTTTCTGTATCCCTTCGTGATGATGGACATTGCCGCCGATAATGGCGTGCCGGATCCCTATGGCGGCCTGCATCAGCCCGCCTATCCCTGGCGCGGCCGGATCACCGCCGATGAAGCCCCGGGCCGGCCGGGCAGCAGCGACAACACGCCGGCCGTGCGGACCGAGATCGCCGCCTTCTGCGGCAGTGCGACGGCTGCGGGAAACGACGACGGGCGATATCGCGCCTTCGTGCTGCACCATGCCCGGCTGGCGCGGGACGCAGGCGGGGTGGACGGGTTCATCCTCGGGTCGGAACTGCGCGGATTGACGACGCTGCGCGACGGGACGGGAGGGTTTCCCTTCGTCGAGGCGCTGGTCGCGCTGGCGCGGGACGTGCGCGGCGTGGTGGGGCCGGCGACGCGGCTGACCTATGCCGCCGACTGGAGCGAATATGCCGCGTTTCAGCCGGACGACGGATCGGGCGACGTGCACTTCCCGCTCGACCCGCTCTGGGCGTCGCCCGACATCGACGCGGTGGGCATCGACACCTACGTGCCGCTGTCGGACTGGCGGGACGAGGACGTCGAAAACGGCAATCCGGACGGCCAGCGGACACCGGAGGACGGGGCGGCGTTCCGGGCGATGACCGTGGGCGGGGAAGACTTCGACTGGTTCTACGCCACCCCGGCCGATCGTGCCGCCCGCCGACGCACGCCGATCACCGACGGCTCTGCGGGCAAGCCCTGGATGTTTCGGGCCAAGGATATCGGCAGCTGGTGGGCGAACGCGCATCACGCGCGCAGGGCCGGCGTCGAGCAGGCGACGCCGACGTCCTGGACGCCGCGCATGAAGCCGGTATGGTTCACCGAGACGGGCTGCCCTGCCATCGACAAGGGTGCAAACCAGCCGAACGTCTTCTCCGATCCGAAGTCGTCCGAGAGCGCGGTGCCGTATTTTTCCGGCGGCGGCCGCAGCGACGCCATCCAGCGCCGGTGTCTGGAGGCGCAGCTCGACCTCTGGCAGGCGGCCGACGCGCCAAGCGGGGTCGACCCCGACCACATGTTCCTCTGGACCTGGGATGCGCGGCCGCAGCCGGCCTTTCCCGGCGACCTCGCGACCTGGGCGGACGGCCGCGCCTGGCAGACGGGCCACTGGCTGAACGGCCGGCTGGGCACGGCGACGATGGCCGATACGATCGCGGCCATCCTGTCCGATCACCACTTTGACGACGGCGACGCGACGCTCGTCTGCGGCGATCTCGGCGGCTATGTGCAGGCCGAGCAGATGTCGGCGCGCGATCTGCTCGAGCCGCTGATGGCGGCGGGCGGAATCGATGCGGTCGAGCAAAACGGGAGGCTCGTCTTTCGCTCGCGGCTGCTGCAGGCCGGCCCGCCGGTGCGGCTCGACACGCTTGCGGAGGTGAAGGACGCACCGCTGACGCTGGAGCTTCGCGGCGATGCCGGCGACTATGCCCGCGAGGCGGTGCTCGATCATCTCGACCCGTCGAGCGACTATCGCCGGACGACCGCCCGGTCGCGCAGGGCGGCCCCCGGCAGCGAGCGCATCCTGCGGCTGTCGCTGCCGGGGGCGCTGCACGAGGCGGCGGCGATCGACGCCGTGGAGGCGGCCCTGCGCGACCATCAGGCCGGCCGACGGCAGGTCAGCTTTTCGCTGCCGCCGAATGCACTGGGCCCGACGCCGGGAGACATCGTGATCCTGGCGGACGGGCCGACCGGCCCGTTCCTCATCGAGCGGATCGATGATGGCGACGTGCGGCGGGCGGAGGCGCGGGGCATCGTGCCCGGCGGCTGCAGCCGGTTCGTGCCGTCGCCGTGCACGCCCGCCGTTGGCCACAGCGCGTCCGAGGCCTTTGCGCCGCTGGTGCAGCTGATGGATCTGCCGCGCTATGCGGAGGGGGATGCGGCAAGCTTTGCACGGGCGGCGGTGTTTGCGCGGCCGTGGACGCCGGTGACGCTGTCGTCCTCGCCGACGCGCGAAGGCTACACGGCGCGGCTGTCGCTGGCGCAGCCGGCGCGCATGGGCACGCTGGTCGAGGCGCTTGGCCCCGGCGTGTCCGGCCGGTTCGACCGTGCGCAGGCCGTGGTGCTGGATCTCCATGCCGGCGAACTGACCTCGCTCAGCGACCTCGCGCTGTTCGGGGGCGAAAACCGCCTGGCCGTCCTGTCGCGCAACGGCGCCTGGGAGGTGCTCGGCTTCGGTCGCGCCGAGGAGATTGCGCCCGGTCGGTGGCGCTTGCAGCGCCTGCTGCGCGGGCTTGCCGGATCGACCGACGCGCAGGCCGCGGGCGCGGAGGCGGGCACGGCGGTGATGATGCTCGACGCGGCCGTGCAGCCGCTCGGGCTGACGGGCGCGGAGGCGGGACAGCTGCTCAACTGGCGCGTCGAGGCGCAGGGCCGGCCAACCGACGTGGGGCGCACCGTCACCTTTGCCGGCGGGCTCCGGGCGGAAACGCCGCTCGCGCCTGTGCACATCGCCGCCCGGCGGGATGCGGAGGGCAACCTGACGCTGCGCTGGATCCGGTGCGCGCGCGCTGCGGCCGACGCCTGGCGCGACGGGGACATCCCGCTCGACGAGCCGCAGGAAGCCTACCGTGTCGAGATCCTGTCGGGCGCGCAGGTCGTGCGCTCGGGCGAAACGACCGGCCCGGACTTTGCCTATCCGCTCGCGCTGGAAATCGCGGATTTCGGCGCGCGGCAGAGCCTGTTGTCGGTGCGGGTGCGGCAGAAGGGGCAGGTGGTGGCGCTCGGCCTTGCGGCCGAGGCCGCGATCGTTGTTTGAACGCGCGCCCGGCGAAGACGTCGCCAATTGCGCGACGAGCGATCGAAACCCTCCGCCGGCAGGCGGATCGGGGCTTGATCCGGAGCGGAGAAAGTGTCGTAAGTCGCGCATTCATTCGCCATTCAGGCAGGGACACCTAATACACACGCAACACCTCGGACCTGCGAAAGTGCCTTCATGCCGTCACCGCTGATCATTGCGATGCTTACCGGAAGCGTCCTGCTGCTTTCGTTGCCGACGGCGGCGGCGCCCTTGAGAGCCGGCGCGTCGATGGACGACATCGCCGCCATGGCGGTCGCGCCCGTGTCGGGCGATTGCAGCGCTGCGGCCTCGCAGGTCGTCGCGGAGACCGGCGGCGACCTCCTGTCGGTCCAGCTGACCTCCGATGGACAATGCGTCGTGACCGTGCTCATTCCCGGCAATGGCGGGCGGCCGAAAAAGGTGACGATGCGCGTGCCGATGTAGCGCGGTGCGGTTGTCGCGTGTGCACGACTTGGCCTTCCGCTTCCGCAAGGGGTGGAGACCGGCTATGAACGCAAGGCTGCCGGTGTGCCCGGCGACGTCCGTGACGACGGACAGACGGAGAGTGGTATCGGATGCGCATCCTGGTGGTCGAAGACGACGTGAACCTCAACCGGCAGCTGGCCGACACGCTGAAGGAGGCGGGCTATGTCGTCGACCAGGCCTTCGATGGCGAAGAGGGACATTATCTCGGTGAGGGCGAGCCCTATGACGCGATCATCCTCGACATCGGCCTGCCGGAAATGGACGGCATCACGGTGCTGGAAAAATGGCGCGCGGCCGGCCGCCGCATGCCCGTGCTGATCCTGACCGCCCGTGACCGCTGGAGCGACAAGGTCGCCGGCATCGATGCCGGGGCCGACGATTACGTGACGAAGCCCTTCCACGTGGAGGAGGTGCTTGCCCGAATCCGCGCGCTCATCCGCCGGGCGGCCGGCCATGCCACGTCCGAGATCGTCTGCGGGCCGGTGCGGCTCGACACCAAGGGCTCCAAGGCGACGGTCAACGGCGTCGCGCTGAAGCTGACGTCGCACGAATTCCGGCTGCTCTCCTATCTCATGCATCACATGGGCCAGGTGGTGTCGCGCACCGAGCTGGTCGAGCACATGTACGACCAGGATTTCGACCGGGACAGCAACACCATCGAGGTCTTCGTCGGCCGTCTGCGCAAGAAGATCGGCAACGACCTGATCGAGACCGTCCGCGGGCTGGGATACCGCATGCAGGCGCCGGGTGTCGACGAAAAGGGCGTCGCCGAGAAGGGCGCGAAGTCTTGAGGCGCCGCTCGGCCCGAAGCCGGCGCGGCTGATGCTGCGGCTGCAATCCCTCACGGCGCGTGTTCTTCTCGTCTCCACCATCTGGGCGGCGGCGGCCCTCGTGGTGATCGGCGTCGTGATCTCCACACTTTACCGGCAGGGCTCGGAACGCGGTTTCCAGGATCTGCTGCGCGCGCAGCTCTACAACGTCATCAACTCGATCGTCGTCAACGACAAGGGCGTCCTGGCGGGAAGTCCGCAGCTTGGCGACCTGCGCTTTTCGCAGCCGCAGACGGGCTGGTACTGGATCGTCGAGCCGATCGGCGAGTTCAACACGCCGCCGCTCGTCTCGACCTCGCTCGGCTCCGGCAAGCTGCCGATCGTCAGCGTCGACGACGTGCCCTTCGACATTCGCTACGAGCGGTTCTACACGACGCTCGACAGTTTCGGCAACGAGGTCGAGGTGGCCGAGACGGAGGTGGTGCTCGACATTCAGGGCCGCACGGCCCGCTTCCGCATCGCCGGCAACCGCGACGTGCTCGAAGCCGACATCAATGATTTCAACCGCAACCTCTATCTGGCGCTGGCGATCTTCGGTTTCGGCGGTCTCGGCATGAATGCGCTCGCCATCCTCTTCGGCCTGCGCCCCCTCGACCAGGCGCGCCGGTCGCTCGAAAAGATCCGGGCGGGCGAGAGCGAACGGCTGGACGGCGTGTTTCCGCGCGAGATCCAGCCGCTGGCCAGCGAGGTCAACGCGCTGATCGACAGCAACCGGCGCATCATCGAGCGGGCGCGCATGCAGGTGGGAAACCTGGCGCATTCGCTGAAGACGCCGCTGGCCGTGCTGATCAACGAAGCGCGCGTCCTCGAGCCGCCGCACGGCGACCTCGTGCGCAGCCAGGCCGACGCCATGCAGGTTCAGGTGCAATCCTATCTCAACCGCGCACGTATCGCCGCGCAGCGCGAATCGGTGCTGGCGCGCACCGAGGTCGAGCAGGCGCTGGAGCGGCTGGTCCGCGTGATGCGGCGGTTGCATGCGGAAAAGACGTTCCTCCTGACGATTTCACCGCCGAACCTCGTTCTGGCGATGGAGCAGCAGGACGTGGAGGAAACCGTCGGCAACCTGCTCGACAATGCCGCGCGCTATGCGCTGACGGAGGTGCGGATCACGGCGCATCTTTCGGCCGAAGGCGTTCAGGGGCTCGATCCGGGGCGGCGCGCCTGGATCACGGTGGATGTGGAAGACGACGGGCCGGGCATCGAGCCGGAGCAGATCGCCATGGCGATGAAGCGCGGGCGACGGCTGGACGAGAGCAAGCCCGGCACCGGCCTCGGCCTGTCCATCGTGCGGGAGATCGCCGGCGAATATCACGGGACGCTGGCCATGGATCGGGCCGAGATCGGCGGTCTCAAGGCGACGCTGGTGCTGCCTGCGGCATCGTGAGCCGCCTCGTTCGACGATCCGGGGTGCTTTTTCGACACGCTCGACCGGAAATGCGCCGGCGGCCGCGCTTATTTTGCCTTGCGCTGTTGCCCGCATTTTGCGGCAGTGCAAAATACAGGCTTCGACAGGTCGAACTGAGCCGGATCCGCATTGCGCATGACAGACAGACACCGCTTTCCCCGCATGATCCGGACGCTGGCAACCGCAGGTCTTCTGGTGGCGCTGTGCGCGGCCGCCGGCTGTGCGTCGCGCGCGTCCGGCGCAAAGACAGCATCGCTTGGTGGCGTGGCGACGCGCAGCGCGGCCTCGTCCTCCTTCATCGCAGCGCTTGGGAACGGCATCATCGGGCAGGTGGCCGGCGCCAAGCTCTCCACCGCCGACCGCCAGCGTGCGCTCGAAGCGGAGTATCGCGCCCTAGAGGCTGCACCGGGCGGCCAGCCCGTCGTCTGGCAGGGGAGCGGCGTCCGCGGTTCGGTCGTGGCAGCGGCTCCCTATCAGGTCGGGTCGCAGAACTGCCGGCAGTACAGCCATACGGTGACGGCGGGAACGGCCGACAGCGTGGCGCGCGGCGTTGCCTGCCGCAATGCCGATGGCAGCTGGACGCCGTTGATCTGATCGCCCCCTGACGGCCAGACCCGCCGCGCGGGCACGCGTGTCGCCACCGATGCTTTCCAAAGCGATCGCCGGTTTCCCGCCTCAATTTTTCGTCATGCTCGCTTTGGCGATTGGAAGCCGGCCGTCTGCATAGTATGGCTGCCGGGAAGGGCTGCGACGGAGGACGCGCGCGTCCGGGGTGCGGGTGCAGGAGGGGACCGGTGGGTGCCGCCCTGCGCCACGGCGACGGCGCATTCCTTGATCGCGATCAATGTCGTGCACGGAGCAAGCACCTAGGCTGCACGGAAGCCGACGGCGTGCGGCATCTCCGGCGCGCGGCGCTGGACATGGACTTGAAAGACTGGACATGCTGTTCTGGATCATCGTTGCCGTGATGACCGCCACCGTCGCGGCGCTGCTGCTCGTGCCCCTGTTGCGGGCGGGCCGGAGAGAGGCCGTGGCCGGCGCACACGACGCCGAAGTGTATCGCGACCAGTTGGAGGAGCTGAAACGGGATGCCCGGAACGGGCTGATCGCGCCCGAAGAGGCCGCGCTTGCCCGCGCCGAGATCGCCCGGCGCCTGCTGGCGGCGAGCGCGAAGGCGGAGCGGCCGACGACCGGCGACCGCAGCGACACCCATGCCGGCCGGGCGACTGGCGAAAACACGGCTCCCGCGGGCCGGGCCAACCGGCTGGCGCAGGCGGCCGTCATCGTGGTGCTGCCTCTGGTCGGGCTCTGTCTCTATCTGAAGACCGGCAGCCCCGAACTGCCCGACGCGCCGCTTGCCGCGCGGCTTGCCAATCCCGGCGAGGACATCGAACTCCTGATCGCCCAGGCCGAACGGCAGCTGGCCGCGCATCCGGACGACGGTGCCGGCTACGACGTGCTGGCGCCGATCTACTATCGCAGCGGTCGCTTCGACGATGCCGTCTCCGCCTATTCCAACGCCATCCGCCTCAAGGGGCCCTCGCCACAGCGGCTCGGCGGTTATGCCGAAAGCCTACTCGCGCAATCCGGCGGCCTGGTCGCGGCGGAGGCGCGAAAGGCGCTGGAACAGTCGCTGGCGCTGGAACCCCGCGATCCTCGGGCGCGCTTCTATCTCGCGCTGGGGCTGGAGCAGGACGGGAAAGAGGACGAGGCACTGGCCGCCTTCCGCACGATTGTGGCCGCGTCGCCGGCCGACGCGCCCTGGCTGCCGCTCGTCAACCAGCATATCGCCTCGCTCGCGCCGTCCGGCCCGGCGCCGGCGGCGGACGCAAAGCTCGGCGGGCCGGATGCGGCGGCCATCGCCCGTGCGCAGACGATGAGCACGGACGATCGGCGGCAGATGATCGAGGGCATGGTGTCGAGCCTCGCTGCCAAGCTCAAGGACGCCCCCGATAACCTCGAAGGCTGGCAGCGCATCATCCGGTCCTATGCGGTGCTGGGAGAGAAGACCAAGGCGGAAGGCGCGCTGCAGGACGGGCTGGCCGCCTTTCCGCGCGACGGCGCAGGCGGGCGGCAGCTGCTGGCGCTGGCCGCGGAACTGGGCATCGACACGGGGAAGACGCCATGACGCACACCACGACGGGGAGCACGACGAGGGATCCGGCGCCATCTTCGGCAAAAAGGATGTCGCGCAAGCAGAAACGCCTTGCCCTGATCGCCGGCGGCGTCAGCTTCGTGACCATGGCCGTGCTGCTCGTGCTCTTTGCCTTCAGCCAGGCGGTCGCCTATTTCTACGTGCCGGCCGATCTCGAAAAGGCGCATGTCGCGCCGGGAACGCGCATCCGCCTCGGCGGTCTTGTCGCGTCCGGCTCCGTCGAGCGGAGCGCCGGCACGACGGTGACCTTTACCGTCACCGACACGCTGGCCAAGGTGCCGGTCACCTACACGGGCATGCTGCCGGACCTGTTCCGCGAGGGCCAGGGCGTGGTGGCGGAAGGCGCGATGAACGAGGAAGGCGTGTTCGTGGCCGACACGGTGCTGGCCAAGCATGATGAAACCTATATGCCGAAGGACGTCGCCGACCGGCTGAAGGCACAGGGCGTCTCGCTCGGCGGGCAGGAGGCGATCCGATGATCGCGGAACTCGGGCATTATGCGTTGGTGCTGGCGCTGGCGACCAGCCTGCTGCAGGCGGCGCTGCCGTCGGCCGGGGCCTTCCGGCGCGACACGGCGCTGATGGCGAGCGGCACCGCCGCCGCGTATGCGACCTTCCTTCTCGTGGCCCTGTCCTTTGCCGCATTGACGCATGCGCATGTGACGTCCGATTTTTCCGTCGAGAACGTCTGGGCCAATTCGCATTCGGCCATTCCGCTGATCTACAAGTTTTCCGGCGTCTGGGGCAATCACGAGGGCTCCATGCTGCTCTGGATGCTGATCCTCACCTTCTTTTCGGCGCTCGTCGCCTTCTTCGGCGGCAACCTGCCGGCCACGCTCAAGGCGCATGTCCTGTCGATCCAGGCGGTGATCGCGACCGCCTTCGCGCTGTTCGTGCTGCTCACGTCCAACCCTTTCGCGCGCCTGGTGCCGGCGCCGGGCGAGGGGCAGGACCTGAACCCGGTGCTTCAGGATATCGGCCTCGCCATCCATCCGCCGCTCCTCTACCTCGGCTATGTCGGCTTTTCCGTCTGCTTTTCCTTTGCCGTGGCGGCCTTGATCGAGGGGCGTCTGGACGCCGCCTGGGCGCGCTGGGTGCGACCCTGGACGCTTGCCGCCTGGAGCTTCCTCACGGCGGGCATCGCCATGGGCTCCTACTGGGCCTATTACGAACTCGGCTGGGGCGGCTGGTGGTTCTGGGATCCGGTCGAGAACGCCTCCTTCATGCCCTGGCTGGCCGGCACGGCGCTCCTGCACTCGGCCCTGGTCATGGAAAAGCGCGAGGCGCTGAAGATCTGGACCGTGCTGCTCGCGCTGATGACCTTCTCGCTGTCGTTGCTCGGCACCTTTCTCGTGCGTTCGGGCGTTCTCACCTCGGTGCACGCCTTTGCGACCGATCCCCGGCGCGGCATCTTCATTCTCGTCATCCTCATCCTCTTCATCGGCGGCTCGCTGGCGCTGTTTGCCCTGCGGGCGGCGCGGCTGAAGGCCGGCGGCCTGTTCGCGCCGATCTCGCGCGAGGGGGCACTGGTCTTCAACAACCTCATCCTGACCACCGCGGCCGCCACCGTCCTCACCGGCACGCTCTATCCGCTGGCGCTCGAGGCCCTGACCGGGAGCAAGATCTCCGTCGGGCCGCCCTTCTTCAACATGACCTTCGGTCTCCTGATGCTGCCGCTGCTGTTTGCCGTTCCCTTCGGGCCCTTGCTCGCCTGGAAGCGGGGCGACCTGCTCGCCGCCGGCCAGCGGCTGTTTGCCGCCGTCGCCTTCGGGCTCGTGGTCGGCGCGGGCGTCGCCTATGCGCAGGGTGGCGGTCCGGTTCTGGCGCTGCTCGGGATCGCGCTCGGCGCCTATATGATCGGCGGCGCGGCAACCGATCTCGTGCTGCGCTCGGGCCTCGGCAAGGTCTCGCCGGCGATCGCCTGGCGGCGGCTCTCCGGGCTTCCGCGGGCAAGCTTCGGCACCGCGCTCGCCCATGCCGGCGTCGGCGTGACCGTCATCGGCATCGTCGCCGTAACGGCGTTCCAGAGCGAACATATCCTGGCAATGACGCCCGGACAGACGACCGAGGCCGGCGGATATGCGCTGCGTTTCGACGGTCTGAAGGCCGGGCAGGGGCCGAACTACAGCGAGGAGCGCGGGCATTTCACCGTCAGCCGGGCGGGCGTCGTCGTGGACGATGTCTGGTCGGCGCGTCGCCTCTATACCGCGCGGCGCATGCCCACGACGGAGGCGGGCATCCTGACCTTCGGCGCAAGCCAGCTCTATGTGTCTCTCGGCGACGACCAGGCAAACGGCGGCGTCGTCGTGCGAATCTGGTGGAAGCCTTTCATCCTCTGCATCTGGGGCGGGGCCGTGCTGATGATGCTCGGCGGCGTGGTGTCCCTGAGCGACCGGCGCCTGCGCATCGGTGCGCCGTCGCGGGTGCGCAAGCCTGTCAGACCCCTGGCCGAGGCCGCGGAATGACGAGCCGGCCGCAGATCCCGACGGCGCTGAGGGGCGCAAGGGCGGCGCGGAGGCTGCATGTCGCCTGTCTGCTCGCGCTCCTGACGGCTGGGTTTGCGGGGCTCGCCCCGCCGGCGATGGCGGTCAATCCGGACGAGGTTCTGGCCGATCCGGCGCTCGAGGCGCGGGCACGGGCGCTGTCGGCGCAGCTGCGCTGCATGGTCTGCCAGAACCAGTCGATCGACGACAGCAATGCCGAACTTGCCAAGGATCTGCGCCTGATCGTGCGCGAACGGCTGGCCCGCGGCGAGACCGACACGGCCGTCATCGACTATGTCGTTTCGCGCTATGGCGAGTTCGTTCTCCTGAAGCCGCGCTTCGAGGGCAAGACGCTGATCCTCTGGGGCACGCCTGTCATGCTGCTCGTTGCCGGTGGGGCGGCCACGCTGCTCGCCGCCCGCAGCCGCCGTCAGCGCCCGCTCGCCGCCGAACCGTTGTCGGCGGAAGAAGAGGGGCGGCTGGACCAGCTCCTGAAGTAGCGGGATCCCATCCTCGGCAAGCAGATAGTGCTTCGGAACGCGACCCATGCGGGGTCACGGCAGTCGCTCGCGCATGCGCCGAGACCCGCGGGACTGTGAGACGACCATCCCTCGATCGCAGGCAGCAATGAGGGACGACGACGATGGCAACATTACCAAATGTTCATGCCCCAGACATTCCCTCGTAAGGTGGGCGGGCCTATCTCTACTGTCATCAGCTGTTTCCTCCAGTCACAGCCCGAGCAGAGAAGAAAAGGCATACCAGGATGACAACGACACGTTCTTTCCGCCCCACCCTCAAGACCGTCCTGAAGACGTCCAGCGTCGCCGGTCTCGCGGCTGTCATGCTCTCGACGGGCATCCCGGCCGCCATCACCAATTCCTTTGCAGAGCCCGTCCGCATCACGGCGCCGCAGCAGGTTCCCAGCTTTGCCAACGTGGTCGACGCCGTTTCCCCGGCCGTCGTCTCCGTTCGCGTCCAGAGCCGCGCGAACCCGGTGTCGGAAGATGCCTCCAACGGTTTCTCGTTCGACTTCAACGGTCGCGGGTTTGAAGACCTGCCGGACGACCATCCGCTGAAGCGCCTCTTCCGCGAGTTTGGCGGGCAGAACGGCGGCCCGCAGCATGGTCCGAACGGTCCGCGCGCCGAGCGCGGTCCGCATGGCAAGGGCGAAGGCCGCCTGCGTCCGACCTCGCAGGGCTCCGGCTTCTTCATCACCGAAGACGGCTACCTCGTCACCAACAACCACGTGGTCAGCGACGGCTCGGCCTTCACGGTCGTGCTGAACGACGGCACCGAACTGGATGCCAAGCTCGTCGGTAAGGACAGCCGCACCGATCTCGCGGTGCTCAAGGTCGATGACAAGCGCAAGTTCACCTATGTCAGCTTTGCGGACGACAGCAAGGTCCGCGTCGGCGACTGGGTCGTGGCCGTCGGCAATCCGTTCGGTCTCGGCGGCACGGTGACCTCCGGCATCGTCTCGGCCCGCGGTCGCGACATCGGCTCCGGCCCCTATGACGATTACCTCCAGGTGGATGCGGCGGTGAACCGCGGCAATTCCGGCGGCCCGACCTTCAACCTCGAAGGCCAGGTGGTCGGCATCAACACGGCGATCTTCTCGCCCTCCGGCGGCAATGTCGGCATCGCCTTCGCCATTCCCGCCTCCGTGGCCAAGGACGTGGTCGAGGATCTGATGAAGGACGGGAGCGTGTCGCGCGGCTGGCTCGGCGTCCAGATCCAGCCCGTCAACAAGGACATCGCCGACAGCCTCGGCCTTGCGGAAGCTAGCGGCGCGCTGGTGGTCGAGCCGCAGCCGGGATCGCCGGGCGAAAAGGCCGGCATCAAGAAGGGCGATGTCGTGACGGCTGTTGACGGCGACCCGATCAAGGGACCGCGCGAACTCGCCCGCAAGATCGGCGCGATGAAGCCGGGCAGCTCGGTGGATGTCTCGCTGTGGCGTGACGGCAAGTCGCAGAGCGTCAAGCTGGTCATCGGCACCCTGCCGGACGACAAGCAGGAAGCAGCCGCCGACCCGGCTCAGCCGGAAGAGCCTTCGCAGCCGGCAAGCGAGAAGGCCCTGGCGGACCTGGGCGTAACGGTTGCGCCGTCCGAGGACGGCCAAGGCGTGACGATCTCGCAGGTCGATCCGGACAGCGACGCGAGCGATCGCGGCTTGAAGGAAGGCGAGAAGATCGTCTCGGTCAACAATCAGGAAGTCAAGTCCGCGGACGACATCCTGAAGGTGATCAGCCAGGCGAAGAAGGACGGTCGCACTAAGGCGCTGTTCCAGATCCAGGCCGACAATGCCAGCCGCTTCATCGCGCTGCCGATCGACCAGGGCTGATCCGGCGTTCGAACATGCAAGGCAGCGCCGCGAAATCGACGAGGTTTCGCGGCGTTGCCGTTTGGAGGAGCCCACATCCGAAGCCTGATGGTTTCGAGGAGACCCTGACGGTTTCAAGGAACCCCGGATGTTTCCAGGGAAAACCGGATGTTTTCAAGGAAACATTGTGAAAGTGACGGGACCGGCATTATGGTCAGCCATATGAAGATATTGATCGTCGAGGACGACCTCGAAGCTGCCGCCTATCTCTCCAAGGCCTTCCGCGAGGCCGGCATCGTCAGCGACCATGCAAGCGATGGCGAGAGCGGCTTGTTCATGGCGAGCGAGAACAGCTACGACGTCCTGGTCATCGACCGCATGCTGCCGCGGCGGGACGGCATTTCCGTCATCACCGAGCTGCGCGCCCGCGGCATCCACACGCCGGTCCTCATTCTCTCCGCGCTCGGCCAGGTGGACGACCGCGTGACGGGCCTGCGCGCCGGCGGCGACGACTATCTGCCGAAACCCTATGCCTTCAACGAGCTTCTTGCCCGCATCGAGGTGCTGGGCCGCCGCAAGGGTGCGCCGGAACAGGATATGATCTACCGAGTCGGCGATCTCGAGCTCGACCGGCTGTCCCACACGGTCAAGCGCCAGGGCCGGGAGCTTCTGCTGCAGCCCCGCGAGTTCCGGCTGCTCGAGTATCTCATGAAGAATGCCGGCCAGGTGGTGACGCGCACCATGCTGCTGGAGAATGTCTGGGACTATCATTTCGATCCTCAGACTAATGTCATCGACGTGCATGTGTCGCGGCTGCGCGCCAAGATCGAGAAGGACTTCGACCAGCCGCTGCTGCGGACTGTTCGCGGCGCCGGCTACATGATCAAGGACGAGCCCAAGGCCGAAGGGCGCGCCGAGGCATGAGCCGCGTCGGCATCCTGATGCGCACGACCGCCGTGCGGCTGTCGGCGCTCTATCTCGTGCTGTTCTCCCTCTGTGCGGCCTTCCTCGTCTTCTACGTCACCGGCATGTCGCAGCGTCTGCTCGACCAGCAGACCAAGGATGCCGTCAGCGCCGAAGTCTCGCAGATCGAGGCGATCTACGGGCGTGCCGGTGTGAACGGACTTCTGCGCACGCTGGAACGGCGGGCGCGCCAGCCCGGTGCTGCCCTCTACGTGATCGCCGGTCCGACAGGGGAGATTCTCGCCGGCAACGTCGCCTCGCTGCAGCCGGGCTTGCTGGACAAGGAAGGCTGGACCGACGAGGCCTTCGCCTATCAGCGCTATACGGACGAGACGCGCAAGGACCGCCACGTGGCGCTCGCCCAGGTGCTCTTCCTGGACAACGGCCTGCGCGTGC
Organism: Rhizobium sp. Leaf384; assembly: GCF_001424065.1. Lineage (GTDB taxonomy): Bacteria > Pseudomonadota > Alphaproteobacteria > Rhizobiales > Rhizobiaceae > Ferranicluibacter. The sequence continues at coordinate 706,049 of NZ_LMQE01000001.1, read as the reverse complement.
TCGTCGGCCGCGACCTGCAGGAGCCGGAGAAATTCCGCGTTCTCGTGCGCCAGGCGCTAATGGTGGCGCTGGGGGTCATGGGGGTCGGCGCCCTCATCATCTGGTTTGCCATCGGGCGCAACGCCTTGAAGCGGATCGACCGCATGTCGGATGCCAGCACGCGCATCATGGCGGGCGATCTGTCCCAGCGTTTGCCGATGAGCGGTTCCGGCGACGAGTTCGATCGCCTGTCGGAATCGCTGAACGCCATGCTCGGCCGCATCGAGAAGCTGAACGAGGGTCTGCGGCAGGTGTCCGACAACATCGCCCACGACCTGAAGACCCCGCTGACCCGCCTGCGCAACAAGGCGGAAGCCGCCCTTTCCCACAATACCTCCATCGACGGCTATCGCGGCTCGCTGGACGAGATCATCAACGAATCCGACCAGCTGATCCGCACGTTCAACGCGCTCCTCATGATCTCCCGCGTGGAGGCGGGATCGTCCGCGGCCGAGATGAGCGATGTCGATCTGTCGCAGAGCGTGGCCGATTGCGTCGAGCTCTATGAGCCCCTGGCGGACGAGCATGCGCTGGCGCTCGAAGCCGAGATCACGCCCGGCATTTCCGTCACCGGAAACCGCGAGCTGATCGGGCAGGCGCTCGGAAACCTCATCGACAATGCCGTCAAATATTCCGAAGGCGCCAAGGACGCCCGCATCCTCGTGCGGCTTTCGCGGCGCGATGGTGGCGGCGTCGTCGTCTCGGTCGCGGATTTCGGGCCCGGCGTTCCCGACGACAAGCGCGACGTGGTGGTTCAGCGGTTCGTGCGGCTTGACCAGAGCCGGTCGAAGCCGGGAACGGGCCTTGGCCTGTCCCTGGTAGAGGCCGTGATGGAATTGCACCACGGCAGCCTGGCCTTGCGCAGCACGATGCCGGAGGCCGCCGGCGCCAAGGGCCTGACGGTCGACATGATCTTCCCGCAGAGCCCGACCTGACGTTCTCGTCTGTCCAGCCTTTTGCACGAAACCGATGCACGATCGGCGCAGAGATGCTGTAAGACATGGCGGAAAACGTCGTGATCGGGAGGTTTCATGACATCGGACGGTTCGACGACGGGGCAGGAGATGCCGGCACGGCTGGCAGCGCTTCAGACAAGCGTGCTGAAGCCGATCAGCCAGACGGAGGCGCGCAGCGTTGCGGCCGACCTCAAGGCGATGGCAAAGGCCGAGCCGCAGCTTCAGCCGCTTCTGGACGCGGCCCCGGCGCTGCGCGATTTCCTTGTCGCCGCCTTTTCCCTGTCGCCCTACCTGCGCGATATCGCGGTGGCCCATCCGGCCCTGCTCTGGCGGGCGATCGACCAGCCGCTGGGTCCGCTTGTCGACAGCGCGATCGCCGAGGCGCGCGAGAGCTGGCGCGGCGCCGATCTCAGCGACACCGTGCTGATGGAGCGGTTGCGGAGAGCCAAGCGAACGACCGCCTTCGCGCTCGCGCTCCATGACCTCGCGCGGCTGACGGACGCGCGCAGCAGCGCGCAGCTGTTGAGCCGGTTCGCCGCTGCCGCCACGTCCGCCACCATCGACCACCTGCTCGTGGGCGCGCATCGCAGCGGCAAGATCCGGCTTGGCGACGAGGACCATCCGAGCAAAGGCTCCGGCGTGATCGTCCTCGGCATGGGCAAGCTCGGTGCCGGCGAGCTCAACTATTCCTCCGACATCGATCTCGTGGTGTTCTACGAACCGGACGCGCTCGGTTTTGCCGATCTCCTCGATGCCTCGGACATCTTCGCGCGGTTGCTGCGCCGGCTGGTGCGGATCCTGCAGGAGCGCACGGGCGACGGTTACGTGTTCCGCACCGACCTGCGCCTGCGGCCCGACCCGGGCGCGACGCCGCTTGCCATTCCCGTCGAGGCCGCCCTGATCTACTATGAAGGGCGCGGGCAGAACTGGGAGCGGGCGGCCTATATCAAGGCCCAACCCGTCGCCGGCGACCTGGAGGCGGGCGAGCGGTTCCTGAAGGCGCTCCGGCCGTTCGTCTTCCGAAAGTATCTCGACTACGCGGCGATTGCGGACATCCACTCGATCAAGCGACAGATCCATGCGCACAAGGGGCATGGCGAGATCGCGGTCAAGGGGCACAACGTCAAGCTCGGCCGGGGCGGCATCCGCGAGATCGAATTCTTCGTGCAGACGCAGCAGCTGATCGCCGGTGGACGTTCCGCCGCCCTGCGGGGACGCGAAACGGAGGCGATGCTGGCGGCGCTGGCGGAGGCCGGCTGGATCGACGCGCGTACGCGCGACGAGCTGACACAGGCCTACTGGTTCCTGCGCGATGTCGAGCATCGCATCCAGATGGTTCGCGACGAGCAGAGCCACACGCTGCCGACCGCGGAGGCCGAGCTGAAACGCATTGCGCTGATGTCCGGCTTCGCCGACACCCGGACCTTCGGCGACAGCCTGTCCGCGGCGATGCGCACCGTCGAGCGCCGCTATGTCCAGCTGTTCGAGCGTGAGGCCGAGCTGTCCTCGGAGCTCGGCAATCTCGTCTTCACCGGCCAGAAGGACGACCCCGACACGCTGGAGACCATCTGCGGCCTCGGTTTCGAGCGGCCGCAGGACATCGCCCGCGTGATGCGCACCTGGCACAATGGCCGCTACCGGGCGACCCAGTCCGTCGAGGCGCGCGAGCGGCTGACGGAGCTGACACCGCGGCTTCTGACGGTGTTCGGCGAAAGCCGGCGCGCCGACGAGGCGCTGCTGCGCTTCGATGCCTTTCTCGCCAAGCTTCCGGCCGGCATCCAGCTGTTTTCGCTGCTCGGCAACAACCCGGCGCTTCTGTCCCTCATCGTCACCATCATGTCGGCGGCGCCGCGCCTTGCCGATATCATCGCCGCCAAGCCGCACGTCTTCGACGGCATGCTCGATCGGCGGGTGCTGAACGAGATGCCGGAGCGGGACGATCTGGCCGGACGGCTGGACGACTTCCTCTCGACCGCGCGTCACTACGAGGACCGGCTGGATCGCCTGCGCATCTTCGCATCCGAGCAACGCTTCCTGATCGGAATCCGGCTTCTGACCGGTGTGATCGACGGGCCGGCCACGGGCAGGGCCCTGACCGACCTTGCCGAGATCGTCGTCGCCGCCACCTTCCGCGCCGTGCGTCACGAAATTGCCGCGGCCCATGGCGAGATCGCCCGTGGACGGGTTGCGCTCGTCGCGATGGGAAAGGCCGGCAGTCGCGAGCTGACGGCGGGCTCCGACATCGACCTGATCCTGATCTACGACCATGATGGCGATGCGGCGGATTCCGACGGGCCGCGCCCGCTCGATGCCGCGCGCTATCACGCCCGCCTGACGCAGCGGCTGATCGCCGCCCTGTCGGCCCCCACGGCCGAGGGCGTGCTGTACGAGGTGGACATGCGGCTGCGGCCGTCCGGCAACAAGGGGCCGGTCGCCACCCGCCTGCCGGCCTTCGTCAAGTATCAGCGCGAGGATGCCTGGACCTGGGAGCACATGGCCCTGACCCGTGCCCGCCCGATTGCGGGCGATGCGGACATGATGCAGAGGACGGCCGATGCGATCCAGGCGGTGATTGCCGAGCCGAGCGACGCGGAGACCGTTCGAAAGGATGTGCGCGAGATGCGCGCGCTGGTCGAACAGGAAAAACCGCCGGAAAATGCCTGGGATCTGAAGCTTGTTCCGGGCGGCCTCGTGGACATCGAGTTTGCCGCCCAGACCATGTTCCTGCTGGCCTCCGCCGAGGGACAGGCCTTGCCCACGAGCGGCCTGTCGACGATGGAGGTTCTGGAACAGCTGGGTCCGGGCGTCCTGCCGGACGCCGACCTCACGCTGTTGCGGCAGGCGCTCGCGCTGATGACGGATCTGTCGCAGATCATCCGCCTCTGCATCGACGGGCCGTTCGACCCGCACCAGGCGCCCGCCGGCCTGATCGAGCGGCTGTGCCGGGCAGGGGATGTCCCCGACATCAAGGTTCTCGAGGGCGAACTGCGGCGGCTGACAAAGGCCGTGCGCCGCATCTTTCTCGCGCTCGTCGCCGGCCGGGGGTCTGAGTCCGCGCGGTCCTGAAGCGCGTTGCGTGACAAAGGATTCACGCAACGCGCTTTAAGGTCTTGTCTGGATGCCTGTCTTTTCCGAAGCCGCTGCCCGTTTTCGGCCAACCTGCATTAGACCGAATCGGGGATGCGCACCGAGATGATCGTGCCGACGTTTTCGGCCGAGTGAATCTTCATGCGGCCGCCGTGGAGCGTGGTCAGCGAGCGGGAGATGGCAAGCCCGAGGCCCGAGCCGCCCTTGCTCTTGGCGTACTGGCTCTGAACCTGTTCGAACGGGAGGCCGATCTTGCGCATGGCCGAGCGCGGGATGCCGATGCCCGTATCGGCAATGGTCAGCATGACCGCCCCGGACACCTTGCGGGCGCGCAGCGAGATCCGGCCGCCGTCATTGGTAAACTTCACGGCATTCGACAGAAGATTGAGCAGCACCTGCTTCATCGCCCGGCGGTCCGCGACCATGGTCAGACCCGAAGAGACCTGATGCATGACGCTGATATTCTTCTGCGTGGCCGGAACGGTGGTCAGCCGCAGCGTTTCCTCGATCAGCGGCGCGAGATCGATGCGCTCGCGGTCGATCCGCATCTGCCCGGCCTCGATCTTCGACATGTCGAGGATATCGTTGATGACGTTGAGGAGGTGCTTGCCGCTGTCATGGATGTCGAGCGCGTATTCGCCGTATTTGTCGGACCCCAGCGGCCCGAACATCCGGTTCTTGAGGATCTCGGAAAAGCCGAGAATCGCGTTCAGCGGCGTGCGCAGCTCGTGCGACATGTTCGCGAGGAATTCGGACTTTGCCCGGTTGGCGGCTTCCGCGCGCTGCTTTTCCGCGAGGTAGTTGGCATTGGCGATGGAGAGTTCCGACTTCTGGTGCTCCAGCGTCATGCGCGATGTCGAAAGGTCGCCGATGGTCGCCATCAGCCGGCGCTCGGACTCGCGCAGACGGACCTGATGCCGCTTCAGGAGCGTGATGTCGGTGCCGACGGACACGAGGCCGCCGTCGCGCGTGCGGCGATCGTTGATCTGCAGCCAGCGCTGGTCGGCCAGTTGCACCTCCGACGTCGAGGAATGATTGGCGCGATCCGGATCGGCGATCCGGCGCTCGATGATCGGGCGGGCGGAGGCGGCGTTGACGGCCGAACGCTCGGTGCCGGGCACGAGCACGCTGTCGGGAAGCTGATAGGCCTGCTGGTAATGCGTGTTGCACATGACCAGGCGATCGTTCTTGTCCCAGAGCACGAACGCTTCGGATGTGCACTCGATGGCGTCCGCAAGCCGCTGGTCGGCTTCGGCATAGCGCTGGGCGAGGCGATGCTGCTCGGTGACGTCCATGGCGATGCCGATGAGGTGGACGCGGTCGCCGCTGGTGCGGATCACCTGCGCGCGGGCTCGCAGCCAGACATAATGTCCGTCGGCATGGCGCATGCGGAACACATGGTCGATGTGGCGGATGTCGCCGCGGGCGATCGAGCGCGCGACCTTGTAGAGGCCGGTGTCGTCGGGATGCATCAGCCGCGCGGCATCGCCGAACGAGAGGACGCTGCCCTGCGGCGTCATGCCGAGCATCTCGTACATCGAGCGCGACCAGAAGAGGCGCCGGTTGGGCATGTCGAAATCCCACAGGCCGCACCGACCGCGCGACAGCGCGGTCTCGACGCGCAGATTGGACTCGGCGAAGATCTGGTCGGCGTCGCGCGCGCGCTTGGCCTGGATGTAATAGGCGTAGAGGACGATCAGCAAAATCGCCGAAATGCCGGCAAACAGCGTGACGTTGAGCGAGACTTCGTCGCGCCAGAGCCCGTCCATGTGGGCAAGCGGCGTCGCCACCATCAGCGTGCCCGCCTTGTCGGCCACCTGCATCAGCGCCACGACATATTCGTCTCCGCCGATGAAGGCATGCATGACGGTCGAGCGTTCGCCGAAATACTGGAAGGCGGCGATTTCGGGCGAGATCGCCGACAGTGCGCGTCCCGTGAAGGGCTTGCCGTCCGACGAGGCGGCAAAGATCCGGCCGTCGTTGCGAACGCCGAGCGCGAAGGCGCCGGGCTCCAGCATGTCCGGCGTGAGGAGGTCGTTGAGCGCCTGCTCGACCGGTGCCCGCTGCGCTTGGTCGAAGAGCAGGTGCGCCTGCGGGGCGAGGACGGCTTCCGCCGCGGTTGCCGCCATCACCGTGTTCTGGCGGGCGCTGTTTTCCATTCGGGCATATTCGTTGACGATGCCGCTGATGCGGGAAATGGCGACGACGATGAGGAAGGCCGTGATGAGAACGGGAATGGAGCGCTTGAGAAGCGGCTCCGCCTTGTTCAGCCGGATCGAGGCCGGCGCGGCAAGCCCGCGCACATGCCGCAGGAAAACCTGCTCAAGGCTCGCAAAGCCCGGGAATCTTGGACGCAGCCGTTCCCCGGCCGCGTGCATCTGCTGCGCTTCCGCCATCTTCGTCAATTCTTTGAACCTCGTGTGATTCGACGCGCCGCTCGCCCGAATCTGGCTCAATGAATCAATTCAGAATCTTCTTGTCCAGCGAAAAGGCTAACGAGAGGTTAACCACTTCTCACCGGTACGAATTCGCAGCTTGCCGCGCCGCGAATTCGGTTTTTGACGTAAGTCGTTGATCAGAATCACATATTTCCTGTGCGCCGATCCCCGAGCTCAGCCGTTGAGCGTGCGGTCGACGATGTCTCTCACATCCGGCGAAAGCTTCGCGCCAGCTGCAATCTCGCCGAGCGCCGCGCGGGCCTGTTCGGCGCGCCCTGCTTCGAGCGAACGCCAGGACCGCATGGCGGTGAGGAGGCGCGCGGCGAGTTGCGGATTGCGCGGATCGATCTCGAGGATCTGGCGGGCGAGGAACCGGAAGCCCTTGCCGTCCGCCCGGTTGAAACCCGTGGGATTGGAAAAGGCGAAGGTGCCGACGAGCGCGCGGACGCGGTTCGGATTGAGCCCGTTGAACAGCGGATGCGCCATCAGGGCCTCCACGCGCTCCAGCGTCGCCGCGCCGGGAATGGTCGCCTGCACGGTGAACCACTTGTCGAGCACGAGCGCATTGTCGGCAAAGCGCGTCCGGAAGCTGTCGAGCGCCTTGTCGGCGTCCGGCGTCTCGGGGAAGCGGTGCACGAGGATGGTCAGCGCCTGGCTGAGATCGGTCATGTTGTCGGCTGCCGCGAACGCCTCGACGGCTCTCGCCGGCGTGTTTTCGGCGAGCACGAGATAGGACAGTGCGCCGTTGCGCAGGGCCCTGCGGCCGGCGCTGCCGGCATCCGGCGAAAACGGCCCCGACGCGCCCAGCGTGTCAAACAGGTGGGCCAGCGTCTCCCGGCCCGCAACCGCGATCGCCGTCATGATCGCACGACGGGCCGCGAAAATGGCGTCCGGATCGTTGTCCCGGCCGATCTCCCGCGCAATATCCGACTCGCTCGGCAGCGCCAGGGCCTGGGCCCGGAAGGCGGGCTCGAGAGTATCGCCCGAAACGGTCGCCATCAGCGCGTCGACCAGCGACGGATCGCAGTCGACCGGCTTGCCGGTGCGGACGCTTTCGGTCGCGGCGACCAGCGCATCGAGCGCCATATCGTTCAGCGCCTGCCAGCGTGCGAACAGATCCGTCTCGAACCGGGCGATATGGGTGCGGTCGGCGGCGGACTTTTCGAAATGCAGGTTGATCGGGGCGGAGAAGCCGCGGTTGAGCGAGACGACGGGACGCGAGGCGATTCCCTCGAACGTCACGGTCTGGCTGCGCTCGACGAGATGCAGCACGTCGCCGGTGATCTCGGCACCCGAAACGCTCGACGCCTGCGCCAGCGAGCCGTCTTCCGAGATCAGCGCAAAGCGCAGCGGGATGTGCATCGGCTGCTTGGTGCTCTGTCCCGGCGTGGGCGGCACGGTCTGCTCGAGCGCCAGCGTGAAGGTCTGCCGGGCGGCATCATAGGTGCCCGAGGCGCTGACGAGCGGCGTGCCCGCCTGGTGGTACCAGAGCGCGAACTGGGAAAGGTCCCGGCCGCTCGCATCCTCGAACGCGCGCACGAAATCCTCGATGGTCACGGCCTCGCCGTCATGACGCTCGAAATAGAGGTCCATGCCGGCCTTGAAGAGATCGGGCCCGAGCAGGGTCGCGATCATGCCGGTAACCTCGGACCCCTTCTCGTAGACGGTTGTCGTGTAGAAATTGTTGATCTCGCGGTAGCGCGTCGGCCGGACCGGATGGGCCAGCGGACCGCCATCTTCCGGAAACTGCTCGGCCTTGAGGTGGCGCACTTCCGCGATGCGCTTGACCGCGCGCGAACGCTGATCGGCAGAGAACTGGTGATCGCGATAGACCGTCAGGCCTTCCTTCAGGCAGAGCTGGAACCAGTCGCGGCAGGTGATGCGGTTGCCGGTCCAGTTGTGGAAATATTCATGGGCGATGATCGCCTCGATGTTGGCATAATCCTGGTCGGTGGCGGTTTCCGGATCGGCCAGCACGTATTTGTCGTTGAAGACGTTGAGGCCCTTGTTCTCCATGGCGCCCATGTTGAAATCGGACACCGCGACGATCATGAAGATATCGAGATCGTATTCGCGGCCGAACGCCTCCTCGTCCCAGCGCATGGAGCGTTTCAGCGCATCCATGGCATAGGCCGCGCGCGGCTCCTTGCCATGCTCGACATAGATCTTCAGGACGACCTCGCGGCCGGACATCGTGGTGAAGCTGTCCTCGATCACGCCGAGATCGCCGGCGACCAGTGCGAAGAGATAGCTCGGCTTGGGATGCGGATCGAACCAGGCGGCGAAGTGGCGTCCGTCGCCCATGCCCGCGCCGCCGAGGAAGTTGCCGTTCGACAGCAGCAGCGGCACGGTCGCCTTGTCGGCAATGATGTTGACCGTGTAGACGGCGAGAACGTCGGGCCTGTCGGGGAAGAAGGTGATGCGGCGGAAACCTTCGGCCTCGCACTGCGTGCAATAGACGTCGTTCGTCCGGTAGAGGCCCATCAGTTTGGTGTTGGTCAGCGGCGAAAGCTCGGTCGTCACGGTGATTTCGAAGGGCGTGCTCTCGGGCAGGCCGCGAATGGTCAGCGTCTCCGCGGTCTCGGTATAGTCGTCCGCCGCGATCGGCTCCTGATCCAGAAGCAGACCGGTCATCTTCAGTTCGTCGCCATCCAGCACCAGCGGCCGATCGGCGGCGACGCCCTCGCGGCGGTGGAAGATCAGACGGGCTTCGACCTTTGTTTCCAGCGGATCCAGTTCGAACGTCAGATCGACGCGTTCAAGCACAAAATCCGTCGGTTGATAGTCTTCGAGGTGGATAATCTGGCCTGTGTCCGTCCGCATGTGTCGTTTTGCTCCCGAGGCAGCCTGAGACGCCGTTCGCAAGGGTGCGAGGGCCAGTGCCGATCAAAGACCTGAACAATTACGCGCTTCGGCCTAACAAGATTTTAAGCAATAAGCCATTTTCCGGCGGACTTCATCCTTTTCGAATCGCTATTTCTGGGCGGATGCGCGCTCCGCGGTCCACCTTTGGCGGGCCGGCATGGCGGCATGGGCGGTGGCGGCAGAGTGACAAAGGGTTCCCGGATCGATCCGGGTAAGGGCCTTGCAGATATCTGCAACTTTCCGGCCAAGCCGATTCCGGTTTCCGGATTTATGCAGTAGGCTTGCGATTCTCCGCGCCGCCTCCGGCTGCTTTTCCCTCCTCGTGCATGCAGGACCGATCTTATGGATCGCGACGAGCCCAACCCACTTCTGGGTATTGCTCTTAAAGTGTCTTCCGTTCTCGTTTTCGTGGCGATGTCGACCTTCATCAAGTCGGCGGGCGCCGGCATCGCCACAGGCCAGATCACCTTCTACCGCTCGGCGTTTGCCATGGTGCCGATCCTTGGTTATCTCGCCATCAAGGGCGATCTCGGCACGGCCTTCAAGACGCGCGATCCCTTCGGCCATCTCGTCCGCGGCTTCATCGGCATTCTCGCCATGAGCTGCGGCTTCTACGGGCTCACGCATCTGCCCCTGCCGGAGGCGATCGCCATCGGCTATGCCATGCCGCTGCTGGCCGTCCTTTTTGCCGCCGTGTTCCTGAAGGAGGTCGTGCGCGTCTATCGCTGGTCGGCCGTCATCGTCGGCCTGCTCGGCGTGATGATCATCACCTATCCGCGGCTGACGCTTTTTGCCGGCGGCGGCGGCGATGCCGGCGCGGCCTATGGCGCGCTTGCGGTGCTGATTTCGGCCGCGCTCGGCGCAACGGCAATGGTGCTGGTGCGCAAGCTGGTGATGAACGAGCGGACGCATACGATCGTCCTCTATTTCTCGCTTTCCGCCTCGCTCTTCTCGCTGCTGACCTTGCCCTTCGGATGGGAGCCGCTCAGCTGGCGCGCCTTTCTCTTTCTCATGGCGGCGGGATTCTGCGGCGGCGTCGCGCAGCTGCTGCTGACGCAGAGCTATCGTCATGCCGACATGTCGACCATCGCACCGTTCGAATACACGTCGATCGTGCTCGGCCTGGTGATCGGCTACTGGCTGTTCGACGACGTGCCCACCGTCACCATGCTGATCGGCACCGCCATCGTCATCAGCGCCGGCATCTTCATCATCCTGCGCGAGCATCGGCTGGGCCTCGAGCGGAAGGCCGCACGCAAGCTCGTGACGCCGCAGGGCTGAGGCGCTTCGAAGAGAGCAAAAGACTGAAAAGGGACGGGAAAGTTTGGACGGTCACATGCCGAAGGCAAGTGGCGCGGGCACGCTCGGCCATCGGCCGGACAAGGAGGCGCTGATCCCTCACGACATGACAGCGTTTGCGACCCGGGTAGCTCGCTCGGGCTGTCGCCTGCGGCAAAGGATTGGGCTGTACAGTCCGGCAGATCAGCGCGGCAGCAGGCCGAATGCCCCGCGGTTCATGTCCGACGACGCACGTGCATCGCGGCTGAGGTCCGAAAAGGTCTGAGACGCACGCACGGCGATCCGGATGTCGGAAAAGAAAGCGTTCAGCGCGCGGATGGCCATGGGAAGTCCTTGAGTATTTTCCGGAGATCGTCCGGATCGTCATTCGTTCATCGTTCGGCCCGGCGATCAGGCCAAGAAGACCGGAGACGGCCTTCAGACCGGCGGCATCGCCGAACCGCTTAGCGCTGGATGAATTCGGCGTAGATCGTCGCAGGACGGACAGCGCGGGCATAGCCGGCGGCCGTCATCTGTTCGTTGGCGGCCGAACCGAAGCCGTTGAACGGCGTGCGGAGGGCAGAGCCGCTGCGGCGGAGCGTTTCAAAGCCGCAATGCAGGGGACGCGGACGGGTGTTCATTGTCAGTTCCTTAAATTCCGTTCCTCCCGTGATGCTATATTGCGCTGCAGCATGCGTTTCACAAGCCGTGAAGGCGGGTTGCTGCCATGCGCAACTTGCATGGCTTTTTCCGGCTAGCATTCACATTTTCTTTAGGAATGGCAGATGTGGGCAATATCGCGGATGACCGGCAGACCCACGGCGGACGCACGAAAGGCAAAAGCGCGGCGCGCGGCGGCAGCCCCGCTCTCTCAGTCGGCATCCGGGGCTGTGAACATCTGCAGATCCTGCCAGGCGAGGCGCTTGCAGATCGGCGCCGACATCAGGTCCTGCGGATGCAGCGTGGCCAATGCCCGAAAGGTCTCGCCGCCGGTGGTGATGGTCCGCCAGTCACCCCGCATTTCGTGGATCGTATCGCTGCCGCCGAAGAAGAATCGCGCCGCGAAATTACCGAGGACGAGAACCCGGCGCGGCTTGGCGAGCGCGAACTGGCGGTCGAGGAAGGGCCGGCAGATCTCCAGCTCGCGCGCGGACGGCATGCGGTTGCCCGGCGGCCGCCAGGGGATGACATTGGTGATGAGCACGCCCGACCGGTCGAGGCCGATGGCCGCCAGCATCTTGTCGAGGAGATCCCCCTGGCGCCCGGCAAAGGGCCGTCCCTCGCGATCGTCGTCGCCGTTGGGGCCCGGACCGACGATCATCAGTCCGGACGCCGGATCCCCTTCGGCGAACACCAGATTGCGGGCGCTGTTGCGCAGGTTGCAGCCGGTAAAACCGTCGAGCGCCAGCTTGAGATCGGCGAGCGTCTGAGCCGAACCTGCGGCAATCCGCGCCTCGGCGACCGCCTGCTCGTCGGGAATGGCGACCCGCGTCGATACGGGGCGCGGTGCAGCCTCGGATGATCCGCCTGTCTGCCGCGTCTGCGGAGCGGAGGATGGCGCGCGGCTGGTCGCCTCATTTTTGGGCGCGGCCCCCCTCGAGCCCTGCGAATTCCGCAGAGCCTCGCCGCCGACGCTCGATCCCGCCCGATCGCGTGTCGCCTGGCTTTCGGCAAAGGCGGCGATCCGGTCGATCGGATCGTCCTCGAGAAGCCATTCCACGCCGCAATCCGCATGGAACGACAGAAGCGCCGCAAGCTCGTGCGGCGTCATCGCATCCAGGGTCGGTCCGTCGGAATCCCGTGTCTCAATGGGGGAGGTCATGGGACAAGGTTTACAGAAGCGCCGCCACGCAGGAAAGCGGCAATTGGCGCAAAGGCCGTCGCGTCACGCGCGAAGGCTCAGTTCCCGTCCGCCGTCCACAGATCGATGTCGTCGCGGGCGCCGATGAGGGCAAGGCCGTGAGCGATGGAGAGAAGCTCGCCGCCGCTCTCGATTCTCCCGGCGTCGAAGCGGCGTTCGAACATCCGCCGCACGGCAGGAACGAAGGACGTGCCGCCCGTCAGGAACACCTTGTCCACCGCTGTGGCGGGCGTGTTCGTCTTGTCCAGCACCTCGTCCAGCGCCGTCTCGATGCGGCTAAGCTCCGGGGCGATCCACTGTTCGAAATCGGCGCGACGCACGATCTTGCGGCTGCGTTCGCCAAGCGGCGCGAAGTGGAATTCGGTCTCGTCCTCGGAGGAAAGCCGCATCTTGGTCGCCGAGACCGCCTGGTAGAGCGGATAGCCCTCGTCATGTTCGATCAGGTCAACGAAGGCCTCGAGCTTTTCCGGCTCCAGCGAGGCGCGGATGAGTTGCTTCAGGTCGGCGAAGTCCTTGAGCGTCTTGAAGATCGAGAGCTGGTTCCAGCGCCCGAAATTGGCGTAGTAGCCGGAGGGCACGTCGAGCACCTTGTCGAAGGACCGGAACTGCGTGCCCTTGCCGATCAGCGGCGACACGAGGTTGTCGATGATGCGGAAGTCGAAATGATCGCCTGCCACGCCGACGCCGGAATGGCCGATCGGCGTCGCCGACAGCACGCCCGCCCGGGTCTCGAAGCGGATCAGCGAATAGTCGGTGGTGCCGCCGCCGAAGTCGGCAACCAGCACCGTCGCATCCTGCTTCAGCGTCTGCGCGAAGTAGAACGCGGCGGCCACCGGCTCGTAGACATAGCGGATGTCGGAGAAGCCGAAGGTGCCGAGCGCCGTCTGGTAGCGTTCCAGCGCCAGGTTGTCGTCCGGGTTCGCCCCGGCATAGCGCACCGGGCGCCCGACGACGATGCGGGTGTCTTCGACGGGCCACGCGGCACCAGCATAATCCTTCAGGCGCTCGACGAACGCGCGCATCAGATCCTCGAACCCGTTGCGGCGTGCAAAGATCAGCGTCCCCTGGAACAGCGGGCTCGCGGCAAAGGTCTTGATCGACTGGAGGAAGCGCGCGTCGCCGGGATTGTCGATGAAGGTGCGGATGGCGGCCTGTCCCGCCTCGATCTGCAGGGCCTGCGCGCCAAGGTTCGGGTGCTTCATGAAGGAGAGCGCGGTGCGCATCGTGTCGAAGCGTCCGGCGGGGCTGTCGAATGCGATCGCCTGTGTGCCGCCGCTGCCGACGGTCGCGAGGACGGAGTTGGTGGTGCCGAAGTCGAAGCCGAGCGACGGGGTCATGGTCTGTCTCCTGGTGCGGATGGCCGCGACGCGACGCCATCGCGCCGAGGGGTCGGGCGCCGGGATGGCGATGGGTTGCGGGCCGTGCGGTACCGACATCGGCCGGCCCGGCGGACGGGCCTCACGATGAGGGTCTTGCGATGAGACCCTCGGTCAGGAGGGCCCTGCGAAATGGACTGTCGCCGGTGGCGGCTTCGGGAAGGGCGCTCCCTCGCATGGGCTGCCGGGAAAAACAAGAGTGCGTGGAAAACAAGCGCCTGAGAAAACGAGCACGTAAGAAAAAACCAGCGCGCGTGAAAAACAGGAACGAATGACCGGATCGGCACGGTCGATGGCGCACATCGGCTCGACAAGCCTGCGCGGATTTGACATGACGAACCGATGAAGACGGGTCCGGTAGCAGTCGCTGGGAGGCGGGGTGATCATGAGCGCAACACACGAATGGCCTGAGCGCGAGAGCATGGATTTCGACGTGGTCGTGGTGGGCGCGGGCCCGGCGGGGCTTGCGGCGGCGATCCGGCTGAAGCAGCTCGACCCGGATCTGACGGTCGTGGTGCTGGAAAAGGGCGCGGAGGTGGGCGCGCATATCCTGTCGGGCGCGGTTGTCGATCCCTGCGGCATGGACGCGCTCCTGCCGGGCTGGCGGGCGGAGGCGGATCATCCCTTCAGGACGCCGGTNTACATCGTCTCGCTCGGCAATGTCTGTCGCTGGCTGGCCGGCAAGGCCGAAGCGCTCGGCGTCGAGATCTATCCGGGCTTTGCCGCGACCGAGGTGCTTTATGACGCGAACGGCGCGGTGGTCGGCGTGGCCACCGGCGACATGGGCATCGAGAAGACCGGCGAGCCCGGCCCCAACTTTGCCCGCGGCATGGAGCTGCGCGGCAAATACGTGCTGATCGGCGAAGGCGTGCGCGGCTCGCTCGCCAAGCAGCTGATCGCGAAATACGATCTCCAGAAGGACCGCGAGCCCCAGAAATACGGGATCGGCATCAAGGAGCTCTGGCAGGTGAAGCCGGAGAACCACAGGCCGGGTCTCGTGCAGCACTCCTTCGGCTGGCCGCTTGGCCTTCGCACCGGCGGCGGCTCGTTTCTCTATCATCTCGAGGACAACACGGTGGCCGTCGGCTTCGTGGTGCATCTNGCACTCCTTCGGCTGGCCGCTTGGCCTTCGCACCGGCGGCGGCTCGTTTCTCTATCATCTCGAGGACAACACGGTGGCCGTCGGCTTCGTGGTGCATCTCAACTACAAGAACCCCTATCTCCATCCGTTCGAGGAGTTCCAGCGGTTCAAGACGCATCCGGCGATCCGCGGCACGTTCGAGGGCGGCAAGCGGCTGTCCTACGGGGCCCGCGCCATCACCGAAGGCGGCTACCAGTCGGTGCCGAAGCTGACCTTCCCCGGCGGTGCGCTGATCGGCTGTTCGGCGGGTTTCGTCAACGTGCCCCGCATCAAGGGCAGCCACAATGCGATGCTGTCGGGCAAGATGGCCGCCGAGAAGATCGCGGCCGCGATTGCGGCCGGACGGGCCAACGACGAGGTGATCGAGATCGAGACCGAATGGCGGGCCGGCCCGATCGGCACGGATCTGCGGCGGGTGCGCAACGTCAAGCCGCTCTGGATCGAGATCGAGACCGAATGGCGGGCCGGCCCGATCGGCACGGATCTGCGGCGGGTGCGCAACGTCAAGCCGCTCTGGTCGAAGCTCGGCACGGTGGCGGGCGTTGCGCTCGGCGGCCTCGACATGTGGACCAACCAGCTTCTCGGCTTCTCGGTCTTCGGCACGCTGAAGCACGGCAAGACCGATGCGCAGAGCCTCGAGCCGGCGGCGCGGCACAGGCCGATCGCCTATCCCAAGCCCGACGGCGTCCTGACCTTCGACCGCCTGTCCTCGGTGTTCCTTTCCAACACCAACCACGAGGAGGACCAGCCGGTCCATCTCAAGGTGAAGGACATGGCGCTGCAGAAGCGCTCCGAGCACGACGTCTATCCTTTCCAACACCAACCACGAGGAGGACCAGCCGGTCCATCTCAAGGTGAAGGACATGGCGCTGCAGAAGCGCTCCGAGCACGACGTCTATGCCGGTCCGTCGACGCGCTACTGTCCGGCCGGCGTCTATGAATGGGTGGAAAAGGACGGCGAGGCGGCGTTCGTGATCAACGCGCAGAACTGCGTGCACTGCAAGACCTGCGACATCAAGGACCCCAACGGCAACATCACCTGGGTTCCGCCCCAGGGCGGAGAGGGGCCGGTCTACCCGAACATGTAGGGGAAAACGCGGTCCGGACTGTCCGCGTCAGGTAACGGGCGTCTGGAGACGGGGTCTCGACCACGCCGAAAACCCTCCGCTCTCCGTCCACGTCCTGTCAGGTCGGCCTGAAGGACGGTGGTGCGGAGAGGGAGGGTTTTTCGTTGGTGGGATCGATCAATGCACGGTCATCCATTCGCGGGCCGAGCGGAGTGCGATGGCAAGATCCGCCTTCGACATGGTGGCGGCAAGCTCGGCGCGCAGCTCGGCGGCCCGCTCGGAGCCCTTGATGGCGGCGATGTTCAGCCATTTGTGCGCGGCGATCACGTCGACATCGCAGCCGCGGCCGGTGGCGTACATCAGGCCCATGTTGCAGAAGGCTTCCGCGCGGTTCTCGCCGCCGATCGTGGCATAGGTAAAATTCTGAAGGTCGAAGCGTGCCATTGTCGTTGTCCCTGTTGCGTTGACGTTTCTTCGTGCAGTCCCTGTTTCGACCCCTGGAAGCCCGGCCCTCTGCGGGGCTCTTGATCTTCCGGAGGCTGTCGGCGGAGTGTTTCGTCTCCGCTCGTCTTATGGGTTAAAGTATGCCGCACGGCCTTCAATGGGCGCTTAAAATGCATGATTAATTCGCAGCAAACGAAGTTCAAACGATTGGTAAACTTGGGTTTTTGTTAAACATCCAGCACCCTGCAATACGGGGCTTTTGCCGCAAATTTTACGCATCTTTTACACGTCGATTTCAACGCTTCGTTCACCACGAAACAGATGGCGCTTTTGCGGGCAGGAAGACGAACAGCGCGTCCGGACTTTTCCGCACCGCCTTTTGACATTCCCTTTACGTTCACGTAACTTTGATGCGGGCGCTCGGGAGCGTCGTTTGGAGGGAGAGTTCATGAAGATCCTATCGAGACTGTCTGCCGCGGCACTCGGCGCCGCCCTCTTTGCCCTGCCGGCCTTTGCGGCCGAGCCGATCGTCGGCAACTGGAAGACGGCCAATGGAGAGACCGCCGCGATCGAGAGCTGCGGCGGCAGCTTCTGCATCACGGTGAAGACGGGCAAGCATGCGGGGAAAAAGATCGGCACGTTATCCGGATCGGGCGAAAGCTACACCGGCGAGGTGACGGACCCGAACAACGACAAGACCTATAGCGGCTCTGCTGCCGTTACCGGCAGCCAGCTAAAGCTGAAGGGTTGCGTGTTGAAGGTGCTCTGCAAGAGCCAGACCTGGAGCCGGCTCTAATGCATGTCGCCCGAACGTGTGCAGCGCTTTCGGGAAACGACATGCATCACAACAAGACCTTGAAGCGCGGTGTGTGAACCCTTTTTCACGCACCGCGCTCTAGGCGTCCGCGGCCCTGAGGCTGGTCATCCCGTTGGCCCTTGGGTGTCCAGAACGTTGTCGGCTCCGCCAAGCCAGGCAGAACGGGGCAGGGATAACGAAGAGGTGCAGGACGGCGGAGCCCGCTTCGTGATGGGCTCCGCCACTTCAGGGCGATTTACTGCGCGCGCTGGCCGAAGAGGATCTTCTGCGCATCCTTGTCTTCCGAAAGATGCTTCTGCCGCTCGCGTTCCTCACGCCCGACATCGAAGCCGGCGATGACGGCCGGGCGGGCGGAAAGCGTTTCGAACCAGCGCTTGAGATGCGGGAAGTCGTTCAGATCCTGTCCGCCGCTTTCATACTGGCGCACCCAGCCGAGGCAGGCCATGTCGGCGATCGAATACTCGCCGGCCAGAAACGCCCGATCGGCGAGACGCCGGTTCATGACGCCGTAAAGGCGATTGACCTCGTTGGTGTAGCGGTCAATGCCGTAGGCGATCTTTTCGGGCGCGTAATGCCGGAAATGATTGGCCTGCCCGGCCATCGGGCCAAGTCCGCCCATCTGCCAGAATAGCCACTGATCGACGTCGACGCGTGCCCGCTCGTCGCTCGGGTAGAAGCGCCCGGTCTTGCGGCCGAGATATTGCAGGATGGCACCGGACTCGAACACCGAGATCGGCGCGCCGCCCGGACCGTCGGGATCGACGATGGCCGGCATGCGGTTGTTGGGGGCGATCTTCAGGAAATCGGGCGCAAACTGCTCGCCCTTGGAAATGTTCACATATTTGACCGCGTAGGGAAGGCCGAGCTCTTCCAGCATGATCGTGATCTTCCAGCCGTTGGGGGTCGGCCAGTAATAGAGGTCTATCGGTGCGGACATGGGTGTCTCCGGTTTCTCGAACGCATGGATTCGCGTGAACCTAGCGCAGAAACCGCAGAACGAGAACCGTTCCGACCGAGACCTGCCCACCCATTGCCGACGCGGGGCCGACGCGGGGCCGACGCGGGCGCCTGTCCCGGGCCGGCCATCAGGCTGCGCCCGGCCGTCCGGCGAGGGGCCGAAAACGAGACTCCGTGCAATGCAGCATTCAACCTGAACGGCACATGAACCGACCTCTCAGCTAGAATTCAGGCGGCGTGTGCGAAAAGACGATCATCGAACCCACACCCACCCCAATCGCCTCGAACGGATCGACTGTCATGGATATTCTTGCTCGCCGCCTCACGATCATCAGCGCTCTCATGGTCGTCTTCGCCATGAGCCTGGCAGCCGCCGTCAGCGCCGATACCGAGCGCCGCCGCCAGCACGATTACACCACGACGCTGGCCGACTGCACCGCCCATACCGCGCAGTTCTGCCAGGCAAAGCTCTGACATCGGGCGGAGGTCATCGACCGGGCGGGCGGTGCCAAGACACCACCCGTCCTCGCCCATCCCGCATTCCAACCTGACGAAACCGGGCGAGTTCCCGGCCCGTCGATGTTTTCCCGTCCCCAGGTGCGGTTTCCGGGAACGGCGTCCGCGACGACAAATCCGCTTGTGCCGATCCCCCAGGTGCGAGCATCATTGCGACATGGTCGCACGCCCTCTCTCCACCCTTGTCCTCTATGCCTGCGCAGCCCTGTTCGAGATCGCAGGCTGTTTCAGCCTGTGGGCCTGGCTTCGGCTCGATCGGTCCGTGCTCTGGCTCCTTCCCGGCATCGCCAGTCTGATCGCCTTCGCTTGGCTCCTGACCCTCAGCCCGCAGCCGGCGGCCGGTCGGAGCTTTGCCGCCTATGGCGGCATCTACATTGCGGCTTCGGTCCTCTGGATGTGGCTTGCGGAAGGCGTGCGGCCGGATCGGTTCGATCTGGCCGGCGTGCTGTTGGCCCTGGCCGGCACGCTCGTCATCCTCGTGCCGGCCCGAAGCTGAAGACAGGCTGCCGGCAGCGTCTGGAAGCGCGGACGCAGGAATTGCAGCGCCGCGGCGCCACTTGTCGTTTGCTTGTCTTTGGCGGCATCCTATAATGCCGCATGAGCGCACGAATCTCCTCCGTCCCCGTCCTTCCCGTTGCCATGCCCGAGGCCTTCGAGCCGCAGACGTTCGACGATCCCGTCAAGGCTGTCGATGCGCTGACGGCGCTCTATGATCGCAACACGGCGTTCCTGGTGGATGGGTTCACGGCGCTTGGCAAAGGCGTGGCCGCCAGCCGTTTCCGCGCCTGCTACCCGCAGGTCAGCATGGAAACCTCCAGTTTCGGCCATGTCGATTCGCGGCTGTCCTACGGCCATGTCACCGCGCCCGGCGTCTACACGACCACGGTCACGCGCCCAAAGCTCTTCCGTCACTATCTGAAGGAACAGCTGGGTCTCCTCATTCGCAACCACGGCACCGGGGTCACGGTATCGGAATCCCTGACACCGATCCCGCTGCACTTCGCCTTCGGCGAGGGCGCGCATGTCGAGGCATCGCTTGCCGAAAACATCGACGTGCCGCTGCGGGACCTGTTCGACACACCGGATCTTTCGACCACCGACGACGAAATTGCCAACGGCGCCTATGAGCCCGGACCCGGCGAACCCTTTCCGCTTGCGCCATTCACCGCGCAACGGATCGACTATTCGCTGGCGCGCCTCAGCCACTACACGGCCACCAGCGCAGCCCATTTCCAGAATTTCGTGCTCTTCACAAACTACCAGTTCTATATCGACGAGTTCTGCGCCTGGGCCCGCAAGCAGATGGCCGAGGGCGGCAATGGCTACACGGCTTTCGTGGAGCCGGGCAATATCGTGACACAGGCCGGCTCTGACGCGCCGGACAGCGACCTTACGCTCGCGCGCCTGCCGCAGATGCCGGCCTACCACCTGAAGAAGAAGGGGCATGGCGGCATCACCGTCGTCAATATCGGCGTCGGCCCGTCCAATGCGAAGACGATCACTGACCACATCGCCGTCCTGCGCCCGCATGCCTGGCTGATGCTCGGTCACTGCGCCGGCCTGCGCAACAGCCAGGCGCTCGGGGATTACGTTCTGGCGCACGCCTATGTGCGGGAGGACCACGTGCTGGACGACGACCTGCCGGTCTGGGTTCCGATCCCCGCTCTCGCCGAAGTGCAGATGGCGCTGCAGGAAGCGGTGGCCGAAACCACCGGCTACGAGGGCTACGACCTCAAGCGCATCATGCGGACGGGCACGGTCGCGACCATCGACAACCGCAACTGGGAGCTGCGCGACCAGCGCGGCCCGGTCAAGCGGCTCTCGCAGTCGCGCGCCATCGCGCTTGACATGGAGTCCGCCACGATCGCCGCGAACGGTTTCCGTTTCCGCGTGCCCTATGGAACACTGCTGTGCGTGTCCGACAAGCCGCTGCATGGCGAGCTGAAGCTGCCGGGCATGGCCACCGCCTTCTACAAGAACCAGGTCAGCCAGCACCTGCAGATCGGCATCCGCGCCCTGGAAAAGCTTGCCGCAATGCCGCCCGAAAAGCTGCATTCCCGCAAGCTTCGCAGCTTCTTCGAGACGGCGTTCCAGTAATCTCGACAGATCGGCGCCGGCGGAGGGTGGCCTCGATCAGGCCGTCGCGTCCGGCGGCGGCGTGACGGCTGCCGCCTGCGGCTCGACAGGTCGTCCCACGAGCAGTTTCAGCTCGCCCGCATGGATCCGGATGTCGACATCGCCGCGAAGCGGCAGGAGTTCGCCGTCGATCACGCAGTTGATCTTGTGCCTGCGGGCGTGCGGGAAATAGAGCTCCACCTGCTTGACGCTCATCTCGGTGATGAGCGTGCTCTCGCGAAACTTGCCCCTGAGAATATCGAACACGAGCCGGCCGACGCCCGGCGGGGTGAGGGGCGGCGCCGTGTAGAAGCCGAGATGGCCGCCGGTCAGGTCGTCCGCATACATCAGCGCGTTGGCGCCGAAGTGATTGTTGGACACCGACAGGGCGGAAACCTTTCGGCGCTCGGTGACGCCATCCGCCCGAAACTCGATGCGGAACTGCGGCGGGTTGAACACCACGCCGATGGCGGCACGCGTGCTGGCCGAAATCTTGCCGAGGCGGGAGGCGAAGCTGTAGGACTCGCGGTAGCGGACCATGCGCGCATGCAGACCCATGGAAAACTGGTGCACGAAGGCCCGGCCGTTGGCGCTGCCGATGTCGCCGTCGATCACCTCGCCGGTCGCGAGCACGTCGAGAACCTTCCAGATGTCGAGGGGCAGCTTCAGCGAGCGCGCAAAGAGGTTCATGGTCCCGGCCGGCACGACGCCGAGCGGCAGCCCGCTTTTCCAGGCGACACCGGCGGCGGCCGAGATTGTGCCATCGCCGCCGCCGGCGATCATCGCATCGAGATCGTCCCGGTTGGCGGCTTTCTTGAGTTCCGCTTCCATGTCGTCGCCCGACACCACGGCAATCTCGATGTCGTGTCCGGCCGAGCGGAAGGCCGAATCCATGGCCTGGGAATAGGCCTTCATGTCGGTGGTGCGAAAGGTGCCGCCGTCGCTGTTCAGTATCGCTTTGAGCTTCATGCGGATCCCGGCTGTGTCTGAGCTACGGCATGGGCAGACCGGGCATGCCCCGGTCGGTCCCTGCCGCCGGATCGTATATGCGGCGTTCGTCACGGGCTTCAAGATGACCGCCGTGCGGCACGCGCAGCTTATTTCGTCTTCGCGCAGACTGGCGAAGGTTTTGCCCCGGCTCACTTGGCTCCTTCTTCGCGTCAGACGACGTGCGGTCGCCTCACGCCGCCGCCTGGAGAACCACCACCTGATCGCCCGCCTTCACGCGATCATAGAGATCGATGACATCGTGATTGAGCATGCGGACGCAGCCGCTCGACATCGCCTGCCCGATCGAACGGGGCTGATTCGTTCCGTGAATGCGGAAGCGCGTGTCGTTGCCGCCGCGGTAGAGGTAGATGGCGCGGGCGCCGAGCGGATTGTTCGGGCCGCCCGGCAGGCCACCGGCATACTTAAGATTTCGCTCGGGATCGCGACGGATCATGTTGGGTGTCGGCGTCCAGGTGGGCCATTCCGCCTTGCGGCCGATATAGGCATTGCCGGAGAGCGCATAGCCCTCTCGCCCGACGCCGATGCCGTAGCGCATGGCCCGACCCCCGCCAAGCACGTAATAGAGCCGCCGCGCCGGGGTATCGACGACGATGGTCCCGGCGGCGTAGCCGGTTGGGTAGGCAACGTCCTGCCGACGCAGATCCGGCTCGATCTGGTCCAGGGGCACTGCGGGCAGGGGAAACCGCTCGTCCGGCAAGGCCGCATAATTCAGCCGGGCAATCGAGCCGGTGTCGGCACAACCGGCAAGAAGAGCGGAAAAGCCGAGCAGCAGGCCGCGGCGGGAGATGGACATGGACGAGCCCCGATCAGGTGATTCTGGTCCCTCCAACGTGCTGGAAACATGGTTAACGCCTGGTAAATATCCTGCATTGGCGCGGTCAGCCGCAGCGTCGTGCCGGTCCATCTGGCCGTACTGCGCATCCGTAACGCCCTGTCATGGTTTGTGACATCCCGGTCACAGGCGGGTCGGATCGTTTCGCCGCGTCGCGCGTTATAACGGGCCAAACGCATTTCCGCCCTATCTCGGGTCGATGTCCGTATCTCGTTCTGACAGGAGAAAATCATGAACAAATCCCTCGCCAGCATCGTCTGCGCTGCAGCCATGGCATCCGGCACCCTCCCGATCATGGCCGCCGACCTCGCCCCCGCACAGTCCTATTCCGACTCCGGCGCCCGCAACGGCGTGAAGATCGGCTATCTCGATTGCACCATTGCCGGGGGTGCCGGCTATGTTCTCGGCTCGTCGAAGGAGGTCAATTGCGCCTTCAAGTCGACCATCGACGGCGAACCCGTGGACGATTACTCCGGCGCCATGCGCAAGCTCGGCATCGACCTCGGCTTCACCACCGAAGGCCGCCTGATCTGGGCCGTCCTCGCACCGACCGCCGGCTATCACCACGGCTCGCTGGCCGGTCTCTACCAGGGGGCGTCCGCGGAAGCCACGGTCGGTCTCGGCGTCGGCGCCAATGTTCTGACCGGCGGCACGTCGGGTTCGATCCACCTGCAGCTCCTGAGCCTTCAGGGTCAGGTCGGCCTGAACATCGCCGCAACGGGCACGTCGATGACGTTGACCTCGGTTAACTGATCGCCTGAGAAACGGTAAACGAAAAAAGCGCGTGGCCTAGGCCACGCGCTTTTTTCATGCCTTGAGGTCGGGCGACGGCGAGGCGTCGACCGACGCCTTACGCGCGGCGGAGCCGGTCGAGAACGCGGGGAAGCGCCTGTGCGAGCGCATTCATTTCGGCCTCCGGACCCGCACTGACACGGATGCAACGATTGAGCGGCGCGGCGCCCGGCATGCGGATGAAGACGCCGGCCTCATCCATCAATCCATCCACGATGGCCCGCGCAAAGGCCGCATCGCGGCCGCAGTCGATCGCGACGAAGTTCGTCGCCGAGGGCAGCGCCTTCAGGCCGGCCGTCTCGGCAATGCGGGCGATGGTCGCGCGCGCGGCGGCGATCCGTTCAATCACGGTCTGCAGATAGGCCTGATCCCTGAGGGCGGCCTGCGCCGCTGCCGTCCCGATGCGGTTCATCCCGAAATGATTGCGGATCTTGTCGAAGGCGGCGGCCGTGCCCGGCGTGGAGATGGCATAGCCGACGCGCGCGCCGGCAAGGCCATAGGCTTTCGAGAACGTCCGCGTCCGGATGATGTTCGGCCGGTCGATAAGGGCCGAGAGCGCAGGCAGCGTGCCGTCCGGTGCCGTCTCGCCATAGGCTTCGTCGAGCACGAGCAACGTCGTTTCCGGCAGCGCGCGCGCGAAATCCAGCACGCTGTCGGCATCCCACCAGCTGCCCATCGGATTGTCGGGATTGGCGAGGTAGACGAGCGGCGCATCCTCGCGGCGCACGGCCTCGAGCAAGCCTGCGAGGTTTTCCCGATCGTCGCCATCATAGGGCACGGTCACCAGTCGCCCGCCATGGCCGGCGACATGGAAGTTGAAGGTGGGGTAGCCGCCGAGCGAGGTAACCACGGGCATGCCGGGCTCGATCACCAGGCGCACGATCTGGCCGAGGAGCCCGTCGATGCCTTCGCCGATGGCCAGATGGTCGGCGCCCACGCCGAGATGCCGGGCGAGCGCCTGCTTCAGGTCGAAATTTTCCGGATCATTGTATTTCCAGACGTCCGAAAGTGCGGCTGTCATGGCGGCCACTGCGACCGGGGAGGGGCCAAAGCCGCTTTCGTTCGCCCCGATTCGTGCCGTCAGCCGGGCATGGCGCTGCCGCTCGATGGCTTCCGGCCCGACGAAGGGCACGGTTGCGGGAAGGGAGCGGGCAAGCGGCGTGAAGCGGGCAAAAGCTGACATGTCGGGGTCCGATGGTGACGACGGTTCGCCACCCTAGCGTCTGCCGGGGAAAGCAGGCAACCGCTTTCCCCGATGCACCGACGAAGCGCAAAGGAATACAAGGCCATCGACGCGGCGCCGACGTGCCGCCGCACGCGCCTCAGACCGAGGCGTCGCCGAGCCAGCGAACGGCCATCAGGCCGCAGGCAGCGCCAAGGGCAGTGAGGAAGGTGCCCCAGATCATGTCCACCATGCTGAGGAGGGCCGGCCAGTTCCGCAGGGTGGAAAGGTTGGTGATATCGTAGGTGCCGTACGCGGCGAGCCCGAGCACCGCGCCATAGCCGATCGCCGTCAGCAGCGAACCTGCCCGGAGCCCCGGAAGGACGGCGAGGATGACGATGGCGGCGGCGAAGAACAGGTAGAACACCGCCGCGACGGCGAGGTTCGGCTGCGGCGACATGAGGTCGCCCAGCTGGTCGCGATAAAAGGTCCGCGCCACTACGCCCAGCCAAACGGCGTCGACGACGAGGAAGGAGAGGAGGGTACCGGCATAGGCAATCAGATAGGTCTTCATCGTCGCGCTCCTGTTTGACACGTCTACGGAGGCGAACCGCAACCGGATTACCGCGCGTCGTGTCGGGAAGAGCGCTTAACGCGTGGCAATGCCGTTGTGGGCGAAATCCATGCGGATCAACTGGCGGATGAACTCCGGCGTCAACTGCATGTTGAAGCGGACGCCGAGCTCCGAGCCGATCCGGTGCACCACCGTGCTGCCGATCTCTTCGGGAAAGCCGATGATTTCCACGAAGAAATGCTGCGGCAAGGAGACGGCCGGATTGAAATCGATCATGGCGCCACCGATCGAGATATGCCGCAGGAGCCCGTTATATTTCGTCTTGGGCTTCAGATGCTGGCCGACCACGAGAATGCGGCAGGGACGCTCGACGAAAAAGTGCTTGTAGGTTGCACTTGTCTGCCCCGGACGGGCCTCCGCCCTGTGCATGATCATGGACATGGGATTGCTCCGGTAAAGGGTCGCTCGGTCGTTCCCGATCTCTAGGCTTTCAGCCTTGTTTCAACCTTGTCACCCCCGGACGTCAAGCGGGGACGTCAGGCCGGCATGAAGCGGGCGCATCAATCCGCCCCGATCGTCCTGTCCGCCGACGCAACCCGGCATCCGCGCCGCCGTTTTGGAAGATCGTCGCGGCAAAGACCAAATAGCCCTTGATCCCCACGTGGATTGATCCTATCAGGGGCCTCGACGGAGAGGTGGCCGAGTGGTCGAAGGCGCTCCCCTGCTAAGGGAGTATACCCGGAAGGGTATCGTGGGTTCGAATCCCATCTTCTCCGCCATTTTTCTCCCTGATTCATACGTTTTCCTCTTTGAATGTCTCCGTTTGGGCGTTTGCATCCCGGCCTCATATTCTGATTGCCTCCGACAGAGGTGGGGAAGGACGCTGGAGGCTGCGGTCAGACGTGCGTCCGTCTGTTCCGGGGTGCCGATGACCAATGTTGCGACGAAGAGCGCCGCTTTGCCCCGTCACGTCCCGTTGATGTGGGCGACGAGCCCGCAACCATGTGCCGGAACTCCATGATGAGCGCTAGCCGTTTCCTTCGCAATGCCAGCGCGACCTTGCGAATCAACATCGGCCATACGCCGCTTGGAAGGGCAGCTACGGCCGCCGTCGTGCAGACGGCAATCGATGACGGGCTGGCGAAGTCCTACGGCTATTTCGGCCTGGGCGCGGTCGAGGACGGGGTCACGTCCTCTCAGTTCTCCCGGCTTCTCGATGCCCTGCAGTCCGGTTTCGTGGTCGACCTCGAGGGGCTGACGTTCAACTTCGACGGCGACCTCCGGCCATCGACCGGCTCGTTCAAGGGCCTCATGAACGGCAGGCTGAAGCTGGGCACACCCGGCGCGGTTCACAGAGCGCTTTTCCTGCGCGACCAAGCCGGCTTCGTCCTGCGCAAGATCGAGGTCATCGGGACCGGTGTCTATACGTCGGGCGATATTGAAAACCACGGCCTGATCTGGATCGACGGTTCGTCGGATTTCGATGTTGTGGAGGCAAAGGCGTCGAAGGGTGGGCCGGGGAACGGTATCGCTGTCCTGAGTTGTGACGCATTTTCGATCCGCTCGCCGCAGGTGCGTGATCTGAACTACGATCTGCCGGTCGCAACGGATGATGTCATCAACGGCATTCGCGTGAACAATTGCAAGCAGTTTAGCGTGACCGACCCGCGCGTGATGGATTTTACCGGGAAGATTGCCGGGTCAGCGAGCAAGCGTTTTACGCGTGGTCTGGCGCTGGCTGGAAACTCCCGGTTTACCGTCATCGGCGGTATGAACAGGAACGTGGATCAGGGCATCGACCTGACAGGGAGCGTCGGGAACCGACATTTCGTCATTGGGAATCATGTTTCCTACCAGAACGATACTTGGGGGTTCAAATGCGCGAACACCGCGCAAGAGGGGTCGATCCTGGGGTGTACATCGATATTGGCCGGTGGAGCCGGATTTGTGATTTCACCGGCAAGCGAGCCTTCCATCGCCGCAGCCAACGAGACCCAGAACCTGCGCATTTCTGATTGCCGGGCGATCAATCCTGGCGGGTCGCCGGCCTTCGGCAACTGGGCCGGTCTTGCCATCATTGCAGGACACAACAAGCCTGACTATCCACAAGGCATTCGGGTCGATCACTTCACCGCCATCGACGATCGTGGTGCCGGGGCATTGATGCGCTACGGAGCCGTCAACGAAATCCCGCACCCGGGCGTCGTCGGCTTCCGCCGAAACACGATCTCCGGTCTAGAGAGCCAGGGGCACACCATCGCTCCGCAGCAGGGGTTTCACGAGCTCTCCGTGCGTGCCATCGGCGAAGACGTCGCGTCCATCGCCGACAGCACGTGGACGTCTGTCGACTACAGTGCTCCGGACATCGAAGACAGCTCCGCCATGCACAACCCGGCGTCGAACGCGGATACGGTCTTCATCTGGGAAGACGGGGTCTATTCCATCGCAGGGAACGTCGTCTTCGCTCCTGACCCGAAGGGCATGCGGGGAGCGCGTCTTCAAGCCTCAGGCGAGGTTATGGCCGGATCGACCGAGCTCATCGCCGCGATTGCAACCGCAGGCACGGAAACCTCCGTGCAGACGAGCGCCACAATTCGTCTTTCGGCGGGCCGGTACATCAAGCTCGAGTGCTTCCAAAACCGGGGATCGGCTTTGAACATCCATCGTGCCGCGTCGAGGCTTGCGGTACGAAAAATCGCGGACTGAATGCCGTCGGACGTTGACGACGGCGTGACCGTGCCCCCGACGACGCCCCCTGCTGCCTATCCAAGCCTTTTTCCGGCGTCTCCATCTCTCATCTGACGGAAAGTTTATCGGGGGAGCGATGGCTTCGGCGGGCGGCATCCCCATCTCCACGGGAGTTCGACAGCCTTTTCGTCCCTGGTGGCGGGGGCAGCAAGCCACGAAGGAGACTTTCATGAGCACCGCGCTCGGGCCCTATGTGCAGATGGTCAAGCTCGCCCAGCATATGGCGTCGGCCTATCAGGCGGACGGGAACCTCGATCTGGAGCCGCTGGTGTCGCATTATGTCGAGGAGGTCGAGGTCAATGTGCGTTCGGACGCCTTCGATCATCAGGGGTTCATCGACAGGATCCGCGACGCGTTGTCGGTCGAATCGCTGCAGGCGGGCGATTGCCGGCGCGGCACCTATCTGCGGGCGGTCGTTCGCGAGCTCGATGCCTGCGCGGCCGCGTCCGACGGGCCGTTCCGATAAGGATGGGCCCGGTCTCGGCCGAAGGGTGCGCACGCGTGGCGCGGGAAGCAGGCGCTCAAACCGCTTGAAGGACGGATCGTTCGGGGCGCGACGTCGCGGATCACGGCCCGGGGCCGGGCGGAGAAGCACGCGCCGCGGACGCCCCCCGCAATTTCCCCGGTGTCGTGAGCTTTCCCAGCGACGGGCGGCATATGAGGTGCTAACGTCGGCTAATGGTTCTCTTCTCGGTTCACCACAAGACGTCCTATCGTTACAAGCGGCCGGTGGGCTTTGGCGAACACCGGCTGATGTTCCGCCCGCGCGACAGTTTCGACCAGAGGCTGCTCGAGGCCTCGCTGCATGTCTCGCCCGAACCGAGCTATGTTCGCTGGATCCACGATGTGTTCGGCAATTGCGTGGCGCTGGTGGGTTTTGAAAAGCCGGCGCGCGAGCTGACCTTCGAGACGCTGATCCGGCTGGAACACACGCCGCATGTGCCGATCGATTTCGAGATCGACGAGGAGGCGCGCACCTATCCGTTCGCCTATGATCCCGAAGAGGCATTTGATCTCGAGCAGACGATGAAGCGGCATTGCCCGGATCCGGAGGATCAGGTGGGCAAATGGGCGCGCCAGTTCGTGCGCGTCGGCCGGCCGACGGAAACCGGGCATCTCCTGATGACGCTCTGCTACGCGATCCGCGAAGGCTTCGTGTATGCGCGCCGGCAGGAACATGGCACGCAGCAGCCTCTGGAGACCTTGCGCCTGCGCAAGGGAACATGCCGCGATTTCGCGCTTCTCATGATGGAGGCCGCCCGCTCGCTCGGTCTCGCGGCCCGTTTCGTCACGGGCTACATCTATGTGCCGAGCCGCGATGGGCAGGTGACGCTCGGCGGCGGATCGACCCATGCCTGGTGCCAGGTCTATCTGCCGGGGGCAGGGTGGGTGGAGTTCGATCCGACCAACGGGATCGTCGGCAACCGGGACCTGATCCGCGTCGGCGTCGCGCGCACGCCGCGACAGGCGGTGCCGCTGTCGGGAAGCTACGACGGCAAGAAGGGGGATTTCGACAGTATGACGGTGCAGGTCAACGTTATCAGCGAGGCCCTGCACCCGGCCGTGGCGCAGCCCGCAAATGTCAACGCGCATCCCGAAGGTTCGAAACCCGAAACGCTCGACACGCCGGAGCCCGCGCAACCATCCGCATCGCACGCTTTCTCCCGCCCCGCATGACCCTCCCGTCACTCCACACCGAAGGATAGAGCATTTGAAGATCAAAGCCGGGTTCCACATCAGCTATGAATGCCAACACGACACCGCCATGCTGCTGGTGCTCAACATTCATCCTTCCAGGCGCGTGGACCTGCTGACGGATCAGGTTCTGCAGTTCGACCGGCCGATCGAGGCCTGGGAATATGTCGATGGCTTCGGCAACAGCTGCAGCCGGATCGTCGCCCCGGCCGGGATCACGACGCTCTCCACCACGTTCGAGATCTACGACAGCGGCCAGCCGGACCTCATCCCGCATGACGCCGTGCAGCACTCCATCAAGGATCTGCCCGACGACGTGCTCGTCTTCCTGCTCGGCAGCCGGTATTGCGACACCGATCGTCTCTCGAACTTCGCATGGCAGACGTTTTCCCACACGCCGCCCGGCTGGCCGCGCGTGGCGGCGATCCTCGACTTCGTCCACAACCACATCCGCTTCGACTATATGAAGGCCGATTCGACGCGATCGGCCTTTGGCGGCTTTACGGAGCAGGTCGGCGTGTGTCGCGACTTCGCGCATCTGGCGATCACGCTCTGCCGGGCGATGAACATTCCGGCGCGCTATTGCACCGGCTATCTCGGCGATATCGGCGTGCCGATCGATGTCAATCCGATGGATTTCAGTGCCTGGTTCGAGGTCTATCTCGGCGGCCACTGGCACACCGCCGACGCCCGGCACAACAAGCCGCGGATCGGCCGCATTCTCATGGCGACCGGCCGCGATGCGACGGACGTCGCCTTGTCCACCGCGTTCGGCCCGGCGACCCTCGTTCGCTTCGACGTGGTGACGGACGAGATCGTGCAGGACGGCAGCCAATAGGCTGCGCCTCCACGACATCGGCTTGCCGCAGCGGCATCCGCCATTCCGCGCGGCGGATGGTTCGGCAGGCCACAGCCTTTCTTTTTCTCTAAAGCGCGTTGCGTGAAAAAGGGTTCACGCAACGCGGTTTGACGCATGTCATCTCCCGAAACCGCTGCACATTTTCGTGCGAGATGCATTAGCACGGCGGCGCCGAGGGCGCCTGTTGCGGCATGCGCCTGGCTTTGGCGGCGGCGGCAGAGGTCTTGTTCGCGCGCTCCAGCACCGGGACACACAGATCGAGATCGTGCGAGGCGAGGTGCGCATAGCGCATCGTCATCTGCAGCGTCTGGTGACCAAGCCACATCTGGACCCGGCGGATATCGATGCCGCCGCGGACGAGCCGCGACGCGCAGGTATGCCGCAGCACATGCGGCACGAGATCGGGATCGTCGAGAAAACCGGCGTCCAGCTTGGCAAGCTTCCACACCGTGCGGAACTGCTGCTGATCGATGCCGGAGAACGGCCCGAGACCGCGCGAGGTGGCATGACCGACGGCCTTGCGGGCACGCGTCGTCAGGGGAACGGAACGGCTGCGGCCGGATTTGGTGATCCAGAAGGTGGCCATGGAGCCCTGCAGGTCGTTCCAGCGCAGACCGAGCGCTTCGCCGAGCCGCGCGCCGCTGTCCACCAGGAAGATGCAGAGCCGCCGATAGAGGTCGTTGCGCGCGCCGATCGCGGCAAAGAGGCGCGCCTCCTCGTCATGCTCCAGGAAGCGGACGCGGCCGGCGCGCTCCTTCTGGCGGGTGAAATCGGGCAGGACGGAGATGTCGCCCATCTTGTGTGCCTTGCGCAGGAGCTTGCTCAGCGCCGACATTTTGCGGTTGATCGTGGCACTGCTGTTGCCGCGCTTGCGCAGCGCATTCACCAGGCGGTCGAGCATGTCCTGGGAGAAGCCGCCAAACTCTTTGTCCGCCATCATGTCGTAGAGGTCGTGGATGAAGGCGACGACATTGGCCTTGTGCTTGCCGCCCTCCCACAGCGTGTCGCCATAGCGATCGAGAAGCGTGACGAGGGTATGCGTGGCCGGCGGCTCGAAATCGCATCCCGTCCGCAGGGTGTAGGACAGGCCGGAAAACGAACCGGCGCCATAGGTGTCCGCCGGAAAGGACTTGCCGCTGATATCCATGTATGCCGTCTCCAATGATGCGCCGGAAGGCGGCGCCGATGCAGGTCTTGTCGGCGCGGCGAAACAGCCGCGCAGAACGGTGGACGCAGGTCCGCATTCTCGGCACCGCAGGTCGATGCAGAGGGTGTGAACAGAGAAGCGCGATGGCTTCGAGGTCTCGAGAGCCGGACCAAGGCGAAACGCCCCGATCCCCGTGTATGGTATATGCCTTATACAGAGCATACTTATTTTCAAAATTCCAAAACCACAAGGCCCGCAGTTCGCGAGAACTGCAGGCTTTATGATTTTGGTGTCAGACCTTCAGATCGAAGGTCTGACGACGTTGCGGTAGCGGGACTTAGAAGTCGCGCTGCAGACGAAGGAAGCCGGTCCAGTTGTCGTCGTCGACGCCAGCGGGGGTCTTGTCATAATCAACCTTGGTGTAGTTGACCGTCGCCAGTGTCTTCAGGCCATCGGTGATCAGGTATTCTGCGGTCAGGCCGGCCGTCCAGGCATCGTCGTTGCTGAAGCCAACAGCCGTTCCGCCGAATGCCTTCTGGTCGACGTTTCCATAGTACTGAACGCCGGGAGTGATCTTCAGCTTTTCAGATGCCTTGAGGGCATAGGCGGCTGCGACAGACCACTCAGACTTTGACCAATACGCGCTGGGATCCGTTGCGTAGACGCCTGCGATCTCGAGCGAGCCCGGACCGACTTCTGCCGTTACCACACCCTTGAAGGCGGCTTCGTCGACATCGAAGTCGTAAGACCCGATGACGAGTGCCTTGACACCGCCGACGGTGCCGAGCAGCAGAGCGGATGTGCCGAGATCGTTGTTGCTGGAACGGTTCTGGGCAGGCTGCTTGCGAAGATCTTCGATCGCAACACCGGCGGAGAAAGCGCCGCCGTCATAGGTGTAGCGTGCAGAGTTGACGAGATTGCCGCCCAGGCTACCTGTCTCGCCGGCAATGCCGTACTGGTCCCACCAGTTGTAGAAGTAGCCGACGTCGAAGCCTGCAAGATTGATCCAGGCGCCATCGAGAGCCACGCCGCCGAGACCGCGCGTGCCGTCGGTCTTGCCGTACTGCTTGTCCGTATCGGCCTGAAGGTTGATGTAGGCGGTCAGCGCGCCCAGATCGGTGTCGCTCTTGGCGGCGAACGTCAGGTAGCCCTGGGTGTAGGACTGCCAGTTGCTCGCGTTGCCGTCGGCGAAGTTGACCTGCGTACGAACACGGCCACCGATCTTGAGGCAGGTTTCCGTGCCGGGGATGTAGAAGTAGCCCGCGCCGAAAGCGTCGCAGACGCGGACGTATTCCATTGCTTCCGGTTCAGCAGCGACGATGGCGTCGGCAGCGTGTGCGCCGGATACTGCTGCGAGAGCGGCAGCGGAGCCGAGAAGGGACTGACAAGGCCTGGAGATTGTGGCGCGCGAGAGCGGTGCGCCTGGAGTGCCCATCCGCCACCGGCCGCACGCGCCCGACCGGTCCGTTCGTTCCGTGAACGCCAAGATCCGGAAACGATTCTCGTCGGGAATCATCCGCCGCAACCGATTCTCGGCTGTGCACGAACCGCGTTGTGAATACGGACGCGGCCAGGAGAGGGGCGACGAAGCAGGGGATGGATCGCGGGCAGGCCGGCCAACAGCCGCTGTTTTGCCACGATTCTCACCAGTTTCAGGCAAGCTTCGGCCAACCTAAGCCATTCTCAACAAACAATTTTCTTAAGAGCTTGTTAAGAGTTGAGCGCCCGAATGGCCATTTTGTGTCGTTTCAGCAACAGGACATGCGGAAGGGCCGACGAAAGGGTGCGCGATCGCAAGTTGGTGATTGCGCCATCGGCCGCGTCAGGTATTTTCAAATCCAGAAGCAAGGGCGGTTGATCGCCAACTTCTGAAGTGTTGGGGATGGGGCAGGGAACGCTGTCCTTCAGCAAAATACCCAGACCCGTTTTAAACTTTTGACTGGAGGTCAGAAATGAACATTAAGAGCCTTCTTCTCGGCTCCGCTGCCGCTCTCGCAGCAGTATCCGGCGCACACGCTGCCGACGCCATCGTCGGCACGGGCTACTTTTACATCCCCGGCACGGAAACCTGCCTCAAGATCGGTGGTTACGTTCGTACCCAGCTCGAAATCAACGATGACGGCTTCGGCATCCGCAACAACGGCGACGTAAACGCTTACAGCCGCGGTTACCTGACGATCGAAGCGAAGAACGACACCGAATTCGGCGCTCTGTCTTCCTACATCAACATCCAGGCTGACGCTGACGGCGACACCTTCCTCGACGGCGCATGGATCAACATCGCTGGCTTCGACGTCGGTTACTTCTACAGCTGGTGGGACGACGGCCTGTCTGGCGAAACCGACTCGCTCGACTCTTCGTTCGGCGCTCTGCAGAACTCGGCTCGTTACACCTACGACGGCGGTTCTTTCCTCGCTGGCGTTTCGGTTGAAGAAATCGAAGGCGGTTCCTACCCGACCAACAACGACCCGAACGACAGCCTCGGCGTTTCCGGCAAGCTCGGCGCAACGATCGCTGGCTTCAACATCTACGGCCTCGCTTCCTACGACTTCGACGCTGAAGAAGCTGCTTTCCGCATCCTCGCAACGGCTGAACTCGGCCCGGGCACGCTCGGCATCGCTGGCGAATACGCCACCGACCCGAACTACTACTACGACCGTTCGGAGTGGACCGTTGCTGCTGAATACGCAATCAAGGCAACCGAGAAGTTCACGATCACCCCGGCCGCTCAGTACTTCGGTAACGTTCGCGTAGGCAACGAGTTCTCGAACGAAGATGCATGGCGCGTTGGTGTAACCGCTGGCTACCAGATCACGACTGGCCTGCGCACGCTCGCAACCGTCAACTACACGGACAGCGACGAATCGCTCCCGGGCGACCAGAAGGACTGGACGGGCTTCCTCCGTCTGCAGCGCGACTTCTAATATCACTTGACCTCACGGTCATTGATGGAAAACCCGGCAGCGATGCCGGGTTTTTTCGTTTTCGAACCACGCCTATTGATCGGGCCACCGTCTCGCCGTCCCGGCGCGTGTCTCGGCTCCGTCGCTTCTTGATGCATGCCGCCCGAAACTGTGCAGCGGTTTCGGGAAACGACATGCATCACAACAAGACCTTGAAGCGCGTTGCGTGAATCCCTTTTTCACGCAACGCGCTTTAGTCGAGCGTCGCGAGGAAGGCCTTGATCGGCCCGATGACGTCGGGAAGATGGAGGAGGGGAGCGTGGCCCTGGCCCGCAACCGTCAGCGCGTGCAGTGCCGGATGTCTCCGGCCCATGGCCGCGACCGTCTCTCCAGACAACAACGTCGAGGTCTCGCCCCGGATCACCATCAGCGGACGATCCCGCAGCCGGTCGAAAAGCGGCCAGAGATCGGCAAGCCGCGTTTCAGCCGAGAGCTCGAGAAGCGGAGCGACCAGCGCAGGGTCGAAATCCGCTCGGATCACGCCGTCTGCCTCACGATAGAGGCTCCGCGCCATCTCGTCCCAGTCCGAAGGTTGAAGGGCCGGAAAGGCGGGTCCGTGCAACATCTTCAGCGCCGTGGCCGCGGCACGCCATGAGGGATAGCGGCCTTCCGCAGTCAGAGAGCGGGCGATCGCCAGCAATCCGTCGATCTCGATGACCGGGCCGATGTCGTTGAGGATGTTGGCGCGAGCGAGATCCGGCGCCATGCCGGGCAGGAGATGCAGGATCAGGCCGCCCCGCGATGTGCCGACGAAGATCGCCGCGTCGATATCGAGGGCGCTGCAGACCTCGAGAACATCGCTGGCCTCGACCGCAAGCTGGTAACGGCTCGGGTCCGGATCCCAGGCGGATCGGCCACGACCGCGATAGTCGATGCACACGATACGACGCGGCTTTACCGGATCGCTCGAGACCGCCTTGGCAAAGCCGTGAAAATCGCGCGAATTTCGGCTGAGGCCGGGGAGACAGATGACCGGGAGGAGGGCGCTGTCCCGGGCATGACCCGCGGCGGCCGGATACTCGGCTGCAAAAATCGTCAACCCGTCCCGGACCCGGATGACATGCTCGATGATTCCGGTCTTGTCCCTGAGCCTGTCCAACAGCCTGTCCTCCGCCCGACGACGCGCAGTCGCGCGTCTCTTCTTATAGCGGTGTGAGGGGACGATGGCGAGGCGGGGGAGAAAGCGGACGGACGACGAACACGCGTCGACGGAAGGGTCAGGAGGACTGGCGACCCATTCTCAGATCCTCAACGATATCGGCCTCCTGTCCGAGCCGAGATTTATAGACCTGATAGTTTTCCATCACCCGCTGCACGTAGTTGCGGGTTTCCGCGAAGGGAATCCGCTCGATCCAGTCCACGACCTCGTCGATGGATTTGCCGCGTGGATCGCCATAGCGGCCGATCCACTCTGGCACGCGACGCGGGCCGGCATTGTAGGCGATAAAGGTCAGGATATAGGAGCCGCCGAAATCGTTGATTTGTTCGCCGAGATAATGTGCCCCGAGGGTCGCATTGTATCCGGCATCCGTCGTCAGCCGTTCCTTGGAATAGGGAATGCCGTGACGGCTCGCGACGAGCTTCGCCGTCGTCGGCAGGATCTGGAGCAGCCCACGGGCGTTGGCCGGGGAGACGGCGGCGGGGTTGAACGCACTTTCCTGACGCGCGATGGCATAGGCAAGGGCCTTGCCGGAGCCGGAGATATTGGCTGTGCCGGGGATGACGCCCAGCGGGAAGGCCAACGCCGCGACATCGACGCCGCGGCCGAAGGCAAGTTTGCCGACCTGCAGCGCAAGACTGTGCGTACGCGTCTTTTCCGCGCGGGCCGACAGGATGGCAAGTTCGCCCGGACTGGTCAGATTGTCGGCCAGCGCCAGATAGAGCCCGTCTGCCCGCCACCCGTGACCGGCGGCTTCCAGCCGGGCGATGGCGCGCACAGCTTCGCGGCTCTCGAACCGCGTGCGGTCGTCGGCCGTCGGGCTCGGATAGGTCACATTGAGCGTCTTGCGCCCGAGCTTCGCGCCGGCAAGCTGCCCGTAGAACGTGCCCGAAAGGGCCGCCGCCTTGGCATAATAGGTTTTCGCCTGGCCGGGTCCGCCCTTTTCGGCGGCACGGCCGAGCCAGTAGTAGGCCCGCGAAACCGAAATCGGACGGTTGGACGCTTTCAAAATGCGCTGGAAATGGGCAGCCGCCGTTTGTCCGTCCTGAAGACCGCGCAAAGCGTACCAGCCGGCGTGGAACTCCGCGTCCACGACATCGGCGGCATCCGTGGCGACATGCGCGGCGGCGACCCGGTAGGCACCGCGAAAATCGCCCGAATCGGCAAGGCCGCGGCTGATGATGCGCTGCTCGACCCACCATTCTCCGCTATCGACGAGACGGTCTGGGTCTTTCGGCAGCTGCAGCAGAAGCTTTGCGGCTGCGTCGTATTTTTCCTGTTTGCGCAGTTGTTCGATCCGCACGAACAGAAAAGCCGGATCGCCGCGCCAGGACGGATCGACGGCCGCGATCAGAGCATCGGCATTCGCGGCCTTCTTCGACGTGGCGAGCCAGGCTCGATACAGTGACTGCGCCTTGCCGAGATCGCTGAAGCGCGTCGCCTGCTCGAAGCGCCCGCGATAGAGCAGCATTTCCATGCGGCGCTTGTGGTCGGCCGTGGTCAGCAGCGTCGGAAACTCCGCAAGAACCTTCGTCTCGGTGGCAGCATCCAGCGCTTTCGTTGCCCAGAGCGCGCGTATCAGGCCCGCCGCCTGACGCGGATCGCCCTTGGCCACCAGCGCCCGTGCGAGGATGAGAGACCCTTCCCACGTCTCCGGCGGGGTGTTGCCGAAGGCCGCGAGCACGTCCCTGGAGGGCGGATTTTCCCGGTAGAGGGCCCGTTCCGAGCTCGCCCTGAGCCCGCCGAGGCCGGGCCAGCCCTTCAGTTCCTGCTGGGCCCGCGCGATCTCGTAGGAGGGGATGCCCTTCTGCGTCGATTGGGCGATCGCCCAGGTGAGAATGTGTCGGTCGAGCGTCTCGTCCCCCATGGCGTCGCGCACGGCGATGGCACGAACGGGATCACGGTTCGTCAGTGCGTCGAGACCGGTCTTGAGAGCCTCGACGGAGGCGGGAACGACGCTGCGCGGAATGGCGCCGGTGATGCCCCCGTCGGTCATGCCCCCATTCATGCCGGTAAAGGCGGCAGGCGCACGCGGAACCGGCACGAACGCCTCCGCAGCGGACGCAACCGAGGTGGGCCGCGACAGGGGAAGGGGCACGCCTGCGGTTTCCGCCAGCGCGCCGAGCGGAATGACCAGCGTGCCGAGGCCAAGCGCGGAAACGCTCAGGGCGGCGACCAGAGTTCGAGGGATGGCACCACGCATGAAAACTTTCCCGCCCATGATCGACCGTACGCCGCTTTGCAATCCTACCTCATTTGGCAATCGAGATGCTAATGAAAGGTTAAGCCGGCCCCCGATCCCGCGTTTGCCCGGAAACGTGATCGCGAAAGACCTGAACATATCGGCGCTAACCGCTTGAACCCCCGGCCGTCTCATCCGTTTCCGTCTCTCCTGCGCCGTCAGTCAATGCTTGCCGCCGGAGGTCGGGACGATTAAGGTGCCGGCGATTTTCTAACCGTGAAATGCGGCCGAAGCATGGGTTTCCGATGCCCGCGCGCCGTCAGGAGTCGTGCATGTTCAAGGGGTCCATTCCCGCTCTCGTCACCCCGTTCACACCGACGGGCTCCGTGGATGAAGACGCATTCGTCGATCACGTCCAGTGGGTGATTTCCGAGGGCAGCCATGGTGTCGTTCCCGTGGGGACGACGGGCGAGTCCCCCACGCTCTCGCACGCTGAGCACAAACGCGTCGTCGAACTCTGCATCGAGGCCGCCGGTCGCCGCGTCCCCGTGATCGCCGGTGCGGGGTCGAACAACACCCGCGAAGCCATCGAGCTTGCGCAGCATGCGGAGAAGGCCGGCGCCGACGGTATCCTCGTCGTCACACCTTATTATAACAAGCCGACGCAGAAGGGGCTTTTTGCCCATTTTTCGGCGATCGCCGAGGCTGTCCGGCTCCCGATCGTGATCTACAACATTCCCGGCCGCTCCGTCATCGACATGACTCCGGAAACGATGGGCGCCCTGCGCAAGGCGCATCCGTCGATCGTCGGCGTCAAGGACGCGACGGGCAAGATCGAGCGCGTGTCCGAGCAGCGCATCACTTGCGGTGCGGATTTCGTGCAGCTGTCCGGCGAGGATGCGACGGCGCTCGGCTTCAATGCGCATGGTGGCGTCGGCTGCATCTCGGTCACCGCCAATGTGGCGCCGCGCCTGAGCGCCGCCTTCCAGAATGCGACCCGTGCCGGCGATTTTGCCAAGGCACTCGACTACCAGGACCAGCTGATGCCCCTGCACAAGGCGATTTTCATGGAGCCCGGCGTCTGCGGTTCGAAATTTGCCCTTCACCGGCTTCGCGGCATGAGCCGTCAGGTCCGTTCCCCGCTCATGTCGTCGCTTGAGCCGGCCACCGAGAGCGCGATCGACGCGGCGCTTGTCCATGCAGGGCTGTTGAACTGATGGCCCCGAAGGGCAGCGAGCGCACCGTTCGCAAGATCGTCGCCGAAAACCGCAAGGCGCGCTACAATTACGAGATCCTCGACACGTACGAGGCGGGCCTCGTGCTGACCGGAACCGAGGTCAAGTCGCTGCGCGAGGGAAAGGCCAACATCGCCGAGTCCTATGCGACCGACGAGGGCGGCGAGATGTGGCTGATCAATTCCTATCTGCCGGAATACCTCCAGGCCAACCGCTTCAACCACGAGCCGCGCCGGCGCCGCAAGCTTCTCCTGTCGAAGCGGGAGGTCAACCGGCTGCAGGGCGCCGTCAACCGTGAAGGCATGTCGCTGATCCCGTTGAAGATCTATTTCAACGATCAGGGGCGGGCCAAGCTGGAGCTGGCACTCGGCAAGGGCAAGAAGCTGCACGATAAGCGGGAAAGCGAAAAAGAGCGCGACTGGAACCGCCAGAAGAGCCGCCTGCTGAAGGACGGCTGACACGGCGACATCCTCGCCCCGTCATGCGCCTTGCCTTTGACGGGTGCCTCGTTCGGCGCGGCGGGCCCCCGGCGGGGAGCCTACCGCGCCGATCCGCGTTTCAGGCGCCGCCGATATCGTCCTGATGGACGGGCTCGACATGCCGCGACGGCCGTTCCGAGGGGTCGCGCCCGATTTCCGCCTTGAGGCTGAGGAGGTCGATGAAGTGATCCGACTGCCGACGCAGGTCGTCGGCGATCATCGGCGGCTGGGTCGACATGGTCGACACCACCGAGACCTTTCGGCCCTTGCGCTGCAGTGCCTCCACCAGTGTGGTAAAATCCCCGTCACCCGAGAAGATCACGAGGTGATCCACCGTTTCCGACTGCTCCATGGCATCGATCGCAAGCTCGATGTCCATATTGCCCTTGATTTTCCGGCGGCCGAGCGAATCGGTAAATTCCTTGGCGGGCTTCGTCACGACCTTGTAGCCGTTGTAGTCCAGCCAATCGATCAGCGGGCGGATGGAGGAGTATTCCTGATCCTCGATCAGGGCCGTATAATAATAGGCGCGGAGAAGGTAGCCACGCTTCTGGAAAGCTTTCAAAAGCTTACGATAATCAATGTCGAAGCCGAGGCTTTTCGAGGCGGCGTAGAGGTTCGCACCGTCGATAAAGAGAGCAATTTTTTCACGCGGATCGAACATTGGCATTCCTTCAAACCGGCGAGGTTCGCACCGTCTTCCATGTTCATTCACGAACGCGGAACAAGTGCATGCCGGAGCATCATGATCATTGTCCTTATCTCACGACCGATCGAGAGAAAAGTTCGGTACAGAACAAATGTCGTTCGAGCACAGTTTTTCGACACCCACTAGTCTCGATGCGCAGCCTGCGCATCAACATGTTAAACGAACTCTCAAACGTCCCCGCAACTGTCTTTCTTTCATACAAACCTAAAGTTGTTGGGTTGTATCCGCAATCTCGGTGATACACGGGGAAAACAATACTACCGCTCGGCCGGAGGCTTTATCGCGCCGCGCATCATGAAAAACTTGAATTTTCGCCCCAATGGATGTATCCGGCAACCAATCCGTTCCCGAGAGGCGGAAAGCCGCTCGTGCGCTTGGTCGCTCTCATCGTCAATATCTGCGCAGGCAGGGCTGTTTCTGGCCGCGTCCGGCGCTTGAACCATCGAAGGATACGCAATGGCCCGCGTTACGGTCGAAGATTGCATCGACAAGGTCGATAACCGTTTTGAGCTGGTGCTGCTCGCCAGCCACCGCGCCCGCCTGATCTCCCAGGGTGCAGCGATCACGATCGATCGCGACAACGACAAGAACCCGGTTGTCGCGCTGCGCGAGATCGCCGACGAGACGTTGTCTCCCGGCGACCTCAAGGAAGACCTGATCCATTCGCTTCAGAAGCATGTCGAGGTCGACGAGCCCGAGGCCGATCCGGCATCGATCACCGGCGGCAGCGCGGCGTCCTTCTCCGACGCGTCGGATGACGATGACCAGCCGGAAGCCGTGACCTTCGACCGCATGACGGAAGAAGAGCTTCTCGCCGGCATCGAGGGCCTCGTTCCCCCGGAAAAGAGCGACGACTACTGATCGTCCCATTCTGGTCGTATTGTTCAGAAGCGCCGGCATCGTCCGGCGCTTTTTCGTTTTCGGGCGGTCGCGACAAGAAAGCACGATGATTTGCAGCAGCATCGATTCCCATGGTGGCAAATCTGCCGTAGCACTGTGTCATATCGTCAGAATCGTCCGGGTTTGCACCGGACGCGCTTTTCGTTGTCGCCACGTCATGATTTAAATGGAATCCCATTGAAGGAGTGACGCTGCAGATATACAGCCCCCGCGGAGCCGCACACGCATGATGCGCCAATATGAACTCGTGGAACGGGTTCAGAAATACAAGCCCGACGTCAACGAGGCACTGCTCAACAAGGCCTATGTCTATGCCATGCAGAAACATGGCCAGCAGAAGCGTGCGAGCGGCGATCCCTATATTTCGCATCCGCTGGAAGTCGCGGCGATCCTGACGGAAATGCATCTCGACGAGGCGACGATCGCCGTCGCGCTGCTGCACGATACCATCGAGGATACGACGGCGACGCGCGCCGAGATCGACGACCTCTTCGGAGAGGACATCGGCGCGCTGGTCGAGGGCCTGACCAAGATCAAGAAGCTCGATCTCGTCAGCCGCAAGGCCAAGCAGGCCGAAAACCTGCGCAAGCTCCTGCTGGCCATCTCCGACGATGTCCGCGTTCTTCTCGTCAAGCTGGCGGACCGACTGCACAACATGCGCACGCTCGACCACATGTCGGCGGAAAAGCGCGCCCGGATCTCCGAGGAAACGATGGAGATCTATGCGCCGCTCGCGGGCCGCATGGGCATGCACGACATGCGGGAGGAACTCGAGAACCTTTCCTTCCGCCACATCAACCCCGATGCCTTCGAAACGGTGACGCAGCGTCTCGACGAGCTGTCCGCGCGCAACGAGGGCCTGATCAAGAAGATCGAGGACGAGCTGGGCGACCTGCTGGCGGCCAAGGGGCTGACGGGCATCAGCGTCAAGGGGCGTCAGAAGAAGCCCTATTCCGTGTTTCGCAAGATGCAGTCGAAGTCGCTGTCTTTCGAACAGCTGTCCGACGTCTGGGGGTTCCGGGTGATCGTCGAGGACATCCCCGCCTGCTATCGTGCGCTCGGCATCGTCCACACGCGGTGGCGCGTCGTCCCGGGCCGGTTCAAGGACTACATCTCGACGCCGAAGCAGAACGACTATCAGTCGATCCACACCACCATCGTCGGGCCGTCGCGCCAGCGCATCGAGCTGCAGATCCGCACGCGCCGCATGCATGAAATCGCCGAATACGGCATTGCCGCCCATACGCTGTACAAGGATGGGGCCGAGGCCCAGGGCGACGTCAAGCTGTCGCCGACCTCCAATGCCTATTCCTGGCTCCGGCGGACGATCGAGGCGCTGGCGGAAGGCGACAATCCGGAAGAGTTCCTGGAGCATACCAAGCTCGAACTCTTCCAGGACCAGGTCTTCTGCTTTACGCCAAAGGGCCAGCTGATCGCTCTGCCGCGCGGCGCGACCCCCATCGATTTTGCCTATGCCGTCCACACCAATATCGGCGACACCTGCGTGGGGGCGAAGATCAACGGCCGGATCATGCCGCTGGTCACGCGGCTCGCCAATGGCGACGAGGTCGAAATCGTCCGTTCGGGCATCCAGGTTCCGCCGGCGGCCTGGGAGGAAATCGTCGTCACGGGCAAGGCCCGCGCCGCGATCCGCCGTGCAACCAAGGCCGCCATCCGCAAGCAGTATTCCGGGCTCGGCTTCCGCATCCTGGAGCGCACCTTCGAGCGCGCCGGCAAGCCGTTCTCGCGCGAGGCGATGAAGCCGATCCTGCATCGCCTCGGTCAGAAGGATATCGAGGATGCCATCGCTGCCGTCGGGCGGGGCGAGCTGTCCTCGCTCGACGTGCTGCGCGCCATGCATCCCGATCACCAGGACGAGCGCGTGACGCCGAAGCCGTCCACCGACGACGGCTGGTTCGCCATGCGCTCGGCGGCCGGCATGGCCTTCAAGATCCCGGGGCATTCCAAGAGCACCGCGACGCCCATCGATGCCGGTGGGCCGGAAGACCTGCCGATCCGCGGCCTTTCGGGCAATGCCTTCGTCCATTTCAGCGCATCCGGTGCCGTGCCCGGCGACCGCATCGTCGGCATCATGGAGAAGGACAAGGGGATCACCATCTACCCGATCCAGTCGCCGAGCCTGCAGCAGTTCGACGACGAGTCGGAGCGCTGGATCGATGTGCGCTGGGATCTGGATCAGGCCAATAACACCCGCTTCATGGTGCGCGTGCAGGTCAACGCGCTGAACGAGCCGGGAACGCTTGCCGACATTGCACAATCTTTGGCGACCGGCGATATCAATATCCGCGCGATCACCATGGGCCCGATCGCCGCCGATTTCAGCGAGCTGCTGCTCGACATCGAGGTCTGGGATCTGCGCCAGCTGAACCACATGCTGACCCAGCTGAAGGAACTGCCGGTCGTTTCGACGGTGAAGCGGGTTTTCCTGTAGGCAGGGGCGCCCGCAAGCGAGGCTCCGGCAGGTGGCGATATGCGTGTCCCGCATGGCTGCCCGCCGAAGCCAACGCTGGTGGACAGTGCTGGAAACCCCTATGTTCTGCCTCGGGAGGTAAACGAAGAAAGGTTTACCAAAATGTTTAAGCAGATCAAGAAGCTTACTGGCGCCCTGCGCCCTCTGTCGGCATCCGAACGCGAACTGAGCTACCTCAATGGCTCGTCTGACCGGATCGACCTCGAATATCGCCAGCGTCAGATCGAC
Organism: Rhizobium sp. Leaf384; assembly: GCF_001424065.1. GTDB lineage: Bacteria > Pseudomonadota > Alphaproteobacteria > Rhizobiales > Rhizobiaceae > Ferranicluibacter. The sequence continues at coordinate 661,926 of NZ_LMQE01000001.1, read as the reverse complement.
CGCGGCCTCTTCCGCAACGGCTTCTGAGCCTGCCTCGAAAGAGGCATATGAAGACGGAAGCCTTGCGCTTGGTGCAAGGCTGGCATGCGCGACAGATGTCTGTGTCGCGGCCGTTGACGCTGACGTTTCCTTCCCGCCGGAACGCGCCATGATGGCTCACGGCAGGGAGCGCTTGTCGGATCTCGGCACATGATGGGTCGGTTTCGACGAGCATGATCTCCGCCGGAGGGATCGCGGGTGATCGCTGCGCGATGCGGCTCATTGCGGGCCCGCGTTCAGCCGTGATCGCCGGGAGCATGAATGCTCCGCCCACGCAGTTCGCCATAGCGCGCGGGCGACCGATCCGGTTCGATTGCGCGAACGAAGGCCGTCCGGGCTTCACCTTTGCGTCCGGATGCGACAGCCAAATGCAACGGATTGCCCACGCGGGCATAAGATTGCCATTGTACGGCCACACGGCCGTCGTCTATCACGGCATCATGATTTTCAGACGTCGTCAGCCCGCAACACTATCGACCCGGCTTCGCGAGCTCGTATGGCCGCGCAAAGGGTTCACGCGCGGGCTGCGCTATCTGACCCTGCGCATCCTGCGCCTGTCGTCGTCTCCCCATTCCATCGCCGTGGGCGTTGCCGCAGGGGCTGCGTCCTCCGCGACGCCCTTTGTCGGCCTCCACATCCTGATCGCGGTCGCCGCTGCCTATCTCTTTTCCGGCAATCTTATCGCCGCCGGGATTGCGACCGCGCTGGCCAACCCGTTGACCATCCCGATCATCCTCGCGACCAGCTACGAGATCGGCACCGCCATTCTCGGAGCGGGAAGCCCCGTTCCGCTGGGGGGAGACGACATGCTGAACATGCTGACGCATCTCCGGTTTTCCGAACTCTGGGGACCGGTCTTGAAGCCGCTGCTGGTCGGCAGCCTGCCGCTGGTCGTCGGCAGTGCGGTGGTTTTCTACATCGGCGCCTATGCCGCAGCCCGACTGTTCCAGTCGCGGCGCGTCTCGCGTCTCGCCGGCCGGCTCAAAGAGACGCAGGCGTCCTAAACCTTATCCTCTCTAGCCCATCAGGTTTCCATGATTATCGGCCTCGGCAGCGACCTCATCGACATCCGGCGTATCGACAACTCGCTCAGCCGGTTCGGCGAGCGCTTCATCCAGCGCTGTTTCACCGATGTCGAGATCGCAAAGTCCGAGGGCCGCAAGAACCGGTCGGCGTCCTACGCCAAGCGCTTCGCCGCCAAAGAGGCCTGTTCCAAGGCGCTGGGAACCGGGATCGGGCAGGGGGTGCTCTGGAAGGACATGGGCGTCGTCAACTTGCCCGGCGGCAAGCCGACCATGGTGCTGACCGGGGGCGCCGCCGCGCGCCTCGCGAGCATGCTGCCGCACGGCCACCGGGCCGTCATCCATCTCACGATCACCGACGACGATCCGCTGGCGCAGGCCTTCGTCATAATAGAAGCGCTGCCCGTTGCTCCGGAAGACGTTAGCGGCTAGAGGATGGCACAGTCGAGGTCCGGCTGTGCCTGACGCTGCGCACTTTTGCGAGGGCGCCTGAGCCATATAGCGCACTCTTACGGACCCCTTCAGACCAACGGCATTCGGACGACACAAGCGCCGGTCAGCGGCAAACAAGGATGGACGGGCGTGGAAGAAAAAATCGCAAAGAAGGACAGCGGTCTCTGGGAGAATGTGAAGGTCATCATCCAGGCCCTGCTTCTGGCCCTCGTGATCCGGACCGTGCTGTTCCAGCCCTTCACCATCCCCTCGGGTTCGATGATGCCGACGCTGCTCGTCGGTGACTACATCTTCGTCAACAAGTTCGCCTACGGCTATTCGAAATACTCGCTGCCGCGCTCGCCGGACCTGTTCAGCGGCCGCATCTTCGGCAGCGACCCCAAGCGCGGCGACATCGCCGTCTTCCGGTTTCCGCCCAATCCCGAGATCGACTATATCAAGCGGGTCATCGGCCTGCCGGGCGACCGGGTTCAGGTGCGCAACTCCATCCTCTACGTCAACGACACGGAAGTCGCCCGCAAGCCCGCCGGTGTTTTCCGGGCCGACGACCAGTACGACACCGGCGCCGACGTGCCGGTCTACCGGGAAACCCTCGACAACGGCGTCAGCTTCGACACGCTGGACCAGTTCCCGGATACGCGGGGCGACAACACCCGCGAGTTCGTGGTGCCGGAAGGTCATTACTTCATGATGGGCGACAACCGCGACAATTCCGCCGACAGCCGCTTCGACGTCGGCTACGTGCCGGCGGAAAATCTTGTCGGCCGCGCCAGCCTCATCTTCTTCTCGCTCGGTCACGACACCTCCTTCCTCGAAATCTGGAAATGGCCGGCAAATCTGCGCTACGACCGCCTGTTCAAGGTTCTGAAGTAATGAAACCGCGCGATCTCGGACCCCAGGAGCGCGAACGCCTGGAGGACGTGCTCGGCTATGTCTTTAACGACAAGGTCAGGCTCGACCGGGCGCTCACGCATTCGAGCGCGCGCAATTCCGGTGGATCCGACTATGAGCGGCTGGAGTTCCTCGGGGACCGGGTGCTCGGCCTCTGCGTCGCGGAACTCCTGTTCCAGACCTTCAAATCGGCGAACGAAGGCGAACTGTCCGTCCGGCTGAACCAGCTCGTCAGTGCCGAAAGCTGTGCGGCGATCTCGGACGAGATCGAGCTCCATCGCTTCATTCGCGCCGGCGCCGATGTGAAGAAACTGTCCGGCAAGCATGTGCTGAACATTCGCGCCGACGTGATCGAGGCCCTGATCGCGGCGATCTATCTCGATGGCGGGCTGGAAGCCGCGCGCGGCTTCGTGCTCCGGCACTGGAAGGCGCGGGCCACGCGTGCGGACGGCGCCCGCCGGGATGCCAAGACCGAGCTGCAGGAGTGGTCGCATGCCAAGTTCGGCGTCGCGCCGCAGTATCGCGTGGACGACCGTTCCGGTCCCGATCACGATCCGCGCTTCACGGTGACGGTGATCATCCCCGGCGTTGCGCCCGAGACAGGCATCGACCGTTCCAAGCGTGCCGCCGAACAGACCGCCGCAACCCGCATTCTCGAGCGGGAAGGGGTCTGGGTCACTTCAGGTGCCTGATCCCGGAGCCTGACCTTCGGCGTCTGAAGTCCGGCGTCGGATCGCGCAGGATGCCAACCTTTTCCAAGCCTCTGGTCGCGGAAGCGATTGCGGTTCATACTCACGCCGACAGACATGCCGGCCCTTAACGAATTGACGGATATGATGACCGAAGATCACACGGATCCTGCCGACACGACGCAGAACGCTGCTACTGACATCGACGGCGTGACGGACGCTGACAGCCGTCCCACGCATTCCGGCTTCGTCGCCATGATCGGCGCCACCAATGCCGGCAAGTCGACGCTGGTCAACCGACTGGTCGGGGCCAAGGTTTCGATCGTCAGCCACAAGGTGCAGACGACACGCGCCATCGTGCGCGGCATCGCGATCCACGACCGCGCCCAGATCGTGTTCATGGACACGCCGGGCATCTTCAAGCCGCGCCGTCGGCTCGACCGCGCCATGGTCACGACCGCCTGGGGCGGCGCCAAGGATGCGGATTTCATCATGCTGCTGATCGACAGCGAACGCGGGCTCAAGGGCGATGCGCAGATGATTCTGGAGGGGCTGAAGGAGGTCCACCAGCCGAAGATCCTCGTGCTGAACAAGATCGACCAGGTGTCGCGCGAAGATTTGCTGCAGCTGGCATCCGCCGCCAATGAGGTCGTCTCGTTCGAACGGACCTTCATGATCTCGGCCCTGACCGGCTCCGGCTGTGACGATGTCATGGACTATCTCGCAGACGCCCTGCCGGAAGGCCCGTGGTATTATCCGGAAGACCAGATCTCCGACCTGCCCATGCGCCAGCTCGCCGCCGAAATTACCCGCGAAAAGCTGTTCCTGCGCCTGCACCAGGAGCTTCCCTATTCCTCGCATGTGGAAACGGAGAGCTGGGAGGAAAAGAAGGACGGCTCGGTGCGGATCGAGCAGGTCATCTATGTCGAGCGCGACAGCCAGAAAAAGATCGCGCTTGGCCGAAACGGAGAAGCCATCAAGGCGATTTCCATGGCGTCACGCAAGGAACTGTCCGGAATTCTCGACCAACCCGTCCATCTTTTCCTTTTCGTCAAGGTTCGGGAAAACTGGGGAGACGATCCCGAGCGTTTCCGCGAGATGGGCCTCGAATTCCCGCGCGGATAGGCATCGAAGTAATGGCGCCGACGTGTCCTCGGCAGCGCCTGAGGCATGGGCGCTGCGGAGCGCCTCCAGCCACACGGTCGCTTCCCGGCGTCTTGGCGGCGCCGTCCGATCTCTCTATGGTCCGCGCGACTCGCAATCAGGAGATCGCACCTCATGTCGCAGCCCGCACAGACGACCCCGCGGACCGTTCCGCCGATCGCACTTCTGATCGCGCAGGAGATCAAGGCAACGCAGGCCCAGGTCGTCTCCGCGGTGGAGCTGCTGGATGGTGGCGCAACGGTGCCCTTCATCGCCCGCTACCGCAAGGAGGTCACAGGCGGCCTCGACGACACGCAGCTGCGCACGCTCGCCGAACGCCTGGTCTACCTGCGCGAGCTCGAAGCCCGCCGAAATTCGATCGTCGAGTCCATCCGCAGCCAGGACAAACTGACCGACGATCTCGCGCGGAAGATCGCTGCCGTGACGACGAAGGCGGAGCTTGAGGATATCTATCTCCCCTATAAGCCGAAACGCCGCACCAAGGCGGAAATCGCGCGCGAGAGGGGGCTCGGCCCCCTGGCCGATGCGATCCTTCTGGATCGCCGCATCAAGCCGGCCGAGCGGGCTGCGTCGTTTCTTTCGCCCGACGTGCCCGATGTGAAGACGGCGCTCGATGGCGCGCGTGATATCGTTGCCGAGGGCATCGTCGAGAATGCGGACCTGCTCGGCAGACTGCGCGGCCACATGCGCAGCGGCGCATTTCTCCGGGCCAAGGTCGTGGCCGGCAAGGAAGCGGCGGGCGCGAAGTTTTCCGATTATTTCGATCATACCGAGCGCTGGGCGACCGCGCCGGGTCACCGGGCGCTGGCCATGCTGCGCGGCTGGAACGAGGAGATCCTCTCGGTCGATATCGTCGTCGACGAGGCGGATCCGTCTCCCGTCAAGCCGGTCGAAAGCATCATCGCCGCGGCCTACCAGCTCGGCAGTCTGCCGGGCGACCAATGGCTGATGGAGGTCATCCGCTGGACCTGGCGTGTCAAGCTGTCGATGTCGCTGTCGCTCGACCTGATGCGCGAACTGCGCGAGAGAGCCGAAGAGGAGGCCATCCACGTCTTTGCGCGCAACCTGAAGGACCTGTTGCTGGCGGCGCCGGCCGGCTCCCGCGCGACGATGGGGCTCGACCCGGGCATCCGCACCGGCGTCAAGGTGGCCGTCGTCGACGGAACGGGCAAACTGCTCGAAACCGCCACCGTCTATCCGTTTCCGCCGAAGAACGACGTACGTGGCGCTCAAGCGGAGATTGCCCGGCTGATCGCCCGGCACAAGGTGGAGCTGATCTCGATCGGCAACGGCACCGGCAGTCGCGAGACCGAGCGGCTTGTCGCCGACATGCTGGCAACGCTGCCCGGATCGAAACCGACCAAGGTCATCGTGTCCGAGGCGGGCGCCTCCATCTATTCGGCATCACAGGCGGCGGCCGACGAGTTTCCGAACCTCGACGTTTCCCTGCGCGGCGCCGTCTCGATCGCGCGGCGGCTGCAGGATCCGCTGGCCGAGCTCGTCAAGATCGAGCCGAAGTCGATCGGCGTCGGGCAATACCAGCACGATGTCGACCAAGGGCGCCTCAGCCGCTCGCTGGATGCGGTGGTCGAGGATGCGGTGAACGCCGTCGGCGTCGATCTGAACACGGCCTCTGCGCCGCTTCTCGCACGCGTCTCGGGCCTCAGCCGCTCGACGGCCGAGGCGATCGTCGCCCACCGCGATGCGATTGGTCCGTTCAAGACGCGCAGCGAGCTGAAGACCGTACCGCGCCTCGGCGCGCGCACCTTCGAGCAATGTGCCGGCTTCCTGCGCATCCCCGGCGGCAAGGAGCCGCTCGATGCGTCGTCCGTGCATCCGGAGGCCTACGGCATCGCCAAGAAAATCATCTCGGCCTGCGGGCGCGACGTCCGCGCGGTGATGGGCGATTCGCAGCTTCTGAAGTCGCTCGATCCCAAGGCCTTCGTCGATGAGCGGTTCGGCCTGCCCACCATTCGCGACATCCTGTCGGAACTGGAGAAGCCCGGCCGCGACCCGCGTCCGAGCTTCAAGACTGCGACCTTTGCCGACGGCGTCGATGACATCAAGGATCTGAAACCCGGAATGCTCTTGGAAGGTACCGTGACGAACGTTGCCGCATTCGGCGCCTTCGTCGACATCGGCGTGCACCAGGATGGCCTGGTGCACGTCTCCCAACTTGCGGACCGCTTCGTCAAGGACCCCCACGAAGTGGTGAAGGCGGGCGACGTGGTGAAGGTGCGCGTGACGGAAGTGGACGTGCCGCGCAAGCGCATCGGCCTCACCATGCGCAAGGACGGCGGGGAAGCCTCCGGCCGGCCGGCATCCGCGCCGGGCCCGCGGGCCGAGCATCGCCCGATGAAGCCGGAGAAGCCGCAGGCGTCCGCAACCGGCGCCTTGGGCGAGGCGCTGCTGCGCGCCGCCAAGCGGACATAAGCGCTCGCGGCACCGCGATCGCCGGGACGGGCACTGGCGCACGCCATCTTGTCAGAAGACGACGATCGCTGCATACCAACGGCGAAGATCAACGGAGAGGCATGGCATGGCGGTACTTGTAACGGGCGGTGGCGGCTATATCGGCAGCCATATGGTCTGGGCTCTGCAGGAAGCGGGCGAGGACGTCGTCGTCATCGATCGTCTTTCCACCGGCTTCCGTTGGGCAATCGCCCCCGAAGCGCGCTTCTACGAAGGCGACATTGCCGACTCAGCTCTGCTGGCGCAGATCTTTTCGGACAATGATATCGATGCCGTGATCCATTTCGCCGGCTCCATCGTCGTCCCGGACAGTGTCAGCGATCCGCTCGGCTACTACGAAAACAACACGGTCAAGTCGCGCGCACTCATCGAAAGCGTCGTGAAGGCCGGCATTCCGCATTTCGTGTTCTCTTCGACAGCGGCCGTCTACGGTACGCCCGACGTCCTGGAGCCTGTCACCGAAACCGTGCAGCTTCGTCCGGAATCGCCCTACGGCTCGTCCAAGCTGATGACGGAGATCATGCTGCGCGACGCTGCCGCCGCGCACGACCTGACCTACACGGTGCTGCGCTATTTCAACGTCGCCGGCGCCGATCCCAAGGGTCGCTCCGGTCAATCCTCCAAGACATCGACGCATCTGATCAAGATCGCCTGCGCCGTGGCGCTTGGCAAACGCGCATCCATGAGCGTTTTCGGTACGGATTATCCGACGCCCGACGGCACCTGCGTGCGCGATTACATTCACGTCTGGGATCTGGTCCAGGCCCATCTGAAGGCGCTGCAGCGGATGCGCGCCGGCGGCGGATCGCTGGTTGCCAATTGTGGCTACGGCCACGGATTCTCCGTTCTCGAGGTGCTCGACACCGTCAAGCGCGTCCATGGCGCGGATTTCTCGGTCGAGTTTGCCGGACGCCGGGCAGGGGATCCGGCCATGATCGTCGCCAATCCGGCTCTGGCGATGCAGGAACTTGGCTGGACGCCGCAATATGACGATCTCGACGTGATTGTGCGCGATGCACTCAACTGGGAGGATCGCCTGTCGCGCAGAAACGCGACCGAGTGACTTGTTGAACCGCCAACTTCGCGTTAGGACTTGCTGCGCTGCAGCATACTAGCTGCTTACATACGCACCTTGCGACCCGATGCATGTGTCGGACAGCTATCGGTCCTTATGTCCAGAGAAGGTTTCACAATGAAAATAGCGGTTGCCGGTCTCGGCTATGTCGGAATTTCCAACGCCATGCTGCTCGCGCAGCACAACGAGGTCGTTGCCTACGACACCAATATCGACAAGGTAAATCTCCTGAACGGCGGGAAGTCCCCAATCGTCGACGCGGAAGTGTCGGATTATCTGGGCCGCGGATTGAATTTCCGCGCGACCGGCGACAAGGCGGACGCCTATGCCGGTGCCAATTACGTGGTGATCGCAACGCCGACGAACTACGACACCGCGACCAATCACTTCGATACGCGGTCCGTCGAGGCCGCCATCGCGGATGTCGTGTCGGTCAATCCCGACGCCGTCATCGTCATCAAGTCCACCATCCCTGTTGGGTACACGAAGCGCCTGCAACAATCGCTCGGGCGCGAGAGCGTGATCTTCTCGCCGGAATTCCTGCGCGAAGGCAAGGCGCTCTACGACAACCTCCATCCCTCGCGCATCGTGGTCGGAGAACGGTCCGAGAGGGCGCGGGTCTTTGCCGAGCTTCTCCTGCAGGGTGCCATCAAGAAGGATGTCCAGATCCTCCTGACCGACTCCAGCGAGGCGGAGGCGATCAAGCTGTTCTCCAACACCTACCTCGCCATGCGCGTCGCCTATTTCAACGAACTCGACACCTATTCCGAGATGCACGGTCTGGACGCCCGCCAGATCATCGACGGCGTCGGACTCGATCCGCGAATCGGAACGCACTACAACAATCCGTCCTTCGGCTACGGCGGCTACTGCCTGCCCAAAGACACCAAGCAGCTACTCGCAAACTACGATGCGGTGCCACAGTCGCTGATCGGCGCGATCGTCACCGCGAACACCGTCCGTAAGGACTTCATTGCAGACAGCATTCTGCGACGCGACCCCAAGCGGGTCGGCATCTATCGCCTCGTGATGAAGGCAGGCTCTGACAATTTCCGTGATTCGTCGATCCAGGGCATAATGAAGCGTCTGAAGGCCAAGGGCATCGAGGTCGTCGTCTACGAACCGTCCTTGCCGGGCAAGGAGTTCTTCAAGTCGCCGCTGATCTCCGATCTTTCGGAGTTCAAGACGACCTGCGACGTGATCGTTGCCAACCGCAACACGCACGATCTGGCCGACGTGGCGGACAAGGTCTATACGCGCGATCTGTTCGGGGCGGACTAAAGACTGATGGCCGATGGCCGACGTTTTCGACCGACGGCGTCGATCTAAAGGCAAGCGGGGCCAACCAGCCGCCGGCCCTCTGGACAGGCCTTCGGATGCGGTCAGAAGTGGGCTGCATCCGACGGTCCGTCCGGCGATTTCGCAGCCGAACCCATCATCGCCGATTCGCTCAGGCTTCCCGAGGTCGCGGTCTGGTAGAGAGCAAGTCCACCCTGAATGAGGACGGCCCAGAGGGCGATCGATATACCAAATGTGGCGGACAAGCTCTTAAATCGCAAGGACATATGTGCCTCCTGTGTTGAACCGAGGCTACGGGTTCGACCCTACGGAGCCGTTAATCCGCCAACTGTCCGTCTATCTTCTCAAGGGTTTGGTGAAATCCCCCTGAAGCAAAACAAGAAGATTTTACGCGTCTTGCGGCTCAAACGCGTCTTACCATTCATTCGCCGCATATCGCCCTCACGGTCACCATGTTTTTTATCGATTAAGCGGGCGCGCATCGCTGGTTAATTTGGAAAACCAGAACCGAGCTATGCGTCAGACGCATTGCAGCTGCTCGTAGTTAATAAAATTTCTAATTGGCGATGACAGATGGTTGATTATGAGGCATATTGCGATGCAACATGAAGTGGCAAGATTTTGGAGGCCTGCATGAAGGACTATGGTACGATGACCTATGCCAATGCAGCAACGATTTCCCGCGCTGCCCTGAAGAAGGGCTCGGTCGCGGACATGAAGAGCGGTAAGACAGCGCACTTCGCTGCCAAGCGGGCGCTGGACATCGCGGTATCCTTGACGGCGCTGACGATTCTGCTCCCACTCTTCCTGCTCGTATGCGTTGCGATTCGGCTGGAAAGCCCGGGTTCGCCAATATTCTCTCAGGTTCGCTGGGGCGTGAACGGCAAACGTATCCGAATCTATAAGTTACGTAGTATGCGGACGGACATGTGCGACGCCACCGGCGTCGCACAGACCACCAAGAACGATCCCCGGATCACACGCCTCGGCGCTATTCTGCGCAAGACGAGCATCGATGAGCTGCCGCAGCTCCTTAACGTTCTTCTAGGCCAGATGTCTCTGGTCGGCCCACGTTGCCACGCCATCGGCATGCTGGCTGCGGATCGTCTCTATGAGGATCTGGTGCCGCACTACCATGACCGACACATGGTGAAGCCCGGCCTGACCGGGCTAGCGCAGGTTCGCGGCTTCCGCGGCCCGACCACAGACCCGGTCAAGGCTCGTGCTCGCATTGCTTGCGACATCTATTACGTTCACAACTTCACCTTCTGGATGGACGTAAACATAATCGTGAAGACTGTATGGTCCGAACTTCGCGGCGGCACGGGCTTCTAGCCACGGGCAAAATTTCGGGAAGTTAGGGCATATCAAGTTAGTACGGAGGTGCGCTGTGACATATAGTCAGGCCACTGACGGCTCCGTCGATTTTTAACGGATTTTCACTGGTCATCATTCTGCGAGTTGCGTTTCCGCAGTCGCTTCGAGAGGGTGTATATAACCCGTGTTCATTTAACAACGGGTGGTTTTGAGGTTTTGCTGTCCGCATTCGGAATCTTATTGATGTCTAGGGCAGCGAGCGTAAACATTAAAAGCTACCTGATTTTTATTAGGTCACGGGAGCAGGTATAGCGAAGCGGATGATGATGCTCGCTTGGACAAATAATTTCTCGACGGTGCTTTTGCCAACTGGTGCTCTCTTTTTCTAGCGCCCTCTTCAGAGATTCCTGCACACTGGATGACATGGGCATGCTAGAACTTCGGCGAAGCCAGCCGGGAGTGATAAAGTAGATGGTTGGAGTGGCAACTGGCAGCCGTCAAGCCGAGCGTCCTCATGTCAGTAGAATTCGACAGTCCAAACTTGTCGGGTTAATGCGTCTGCAGGGAACTCCTTTCCTGCTCGTCAACATTCACGACATGCCAAAACCGAATACTCTATTTTAATGTGCGCTAAATCCCTTTGCCAATTCTGGATGACGAGGCAGGATCTCGGCTTAAACAGTCACTGCTCGGGTATTGCACTCAGTCTAAGCTCAGGACCGATTAGTCTGATTTGGGACGTAATTCACAGTCTCCATGATGAGGCCGTGATAAGTGATTTGTTTTGCTGAGCGATCGTCAGATGTCTCGGATCTCGCCGTTCTTTCCCTTGCGCATGGTGTGCCGCGGGTCGATGACCGGCGTATGGTGAGCGGGATCGTCTATGTGATCCGCAACGGGCTGCAGTGGAAAGGTGTGTTGAAGGACTGCGGCCCACACAAGACATTCTACAATCGCTTCATCCGTTGAGACGGCTCAGCGTGTTCAACTGGATCTTTGCGACTTCAATGTGCGACGGTGCCAAGCCCGAGCGCATTATGATCGACGCGACAGATCTCAAGGCCCACCGCACGGCGGCGAGCCTGCTTAGAAAGGAGATGTTCCCCGACGTATCGGACGCACCAAGTTCCGCTGGAACTCCAAGCTTCACACTGTGTGCGACGACAAACGCCGTCCCGTCGTCATGCTGCTATTGGAAGGTCAGATGAGTGACCACAAAGGTGCCCATCTCGTGCTGAAAGCCCTCCGCCAGCCAACGTTTTTATCGCCGATCGCTGCTACGACAGCACTTGGTTCCGGCAAGCGCTCAAGGGGTATCTAACCCTGTATTACATCGAGCCGAAGCGGAAACTTCCTTATCCCTACGACAAGGTACTCTATCGCCAGTGCCACAAGGTCGAGAGCCACTTCGCCAAGCTCAAGGACTGGCGACGCATCGCTACACGATACGACAGGTGCTGACCTGCCACTGAACTTTCATCCGGCTGCGATTAGAGCCTCGGCGGTTYTTGATATGCCAAATGTCGTGGTGTGAGCAACCGGCGGAAACGCGAAGCGTCCATATTGCGTAGCGTTGGAGCCGGTTGCGGCGATGGTCTCGACATAGTTTGATATGCCAAATGTCGTGGTGTGAGCAACCGGCGGAAACGCGAAGCGTCCATATTGCGTAGCGTTGGAGCCGGTTGCGGCGATGGTCTCGACATAGGCTGCCGGGGTCTGGTATTCGAGCGATGAGTGGGGCCGGACATTGTTGTAATCGTCCGCCCATTCCGCAATGGCGTTGCGGGCCTGGTCGAGGCCGAAGAACAGGCTTTCATTCAGTAACTTGTCGCGCATGCGGCCGATGAAGCTCTCGACGTAGCCATTTTGCATCGGTCTTCCCTGCGCGATGTAGTGYCACTCGACCTTATGATCCTTCGACCAGGCAAGGATGGCATTCGAGGTGAGTTCGGTCCCATTGTCGGAAACGATYATGCCGGGCTTGCCTCGCTGTTTGATCAATGTYGTCAGTTCGCGAGCAACACGACGGCCAGAGATCGATGTGTCCGGGATCGCCGCCAGGCATTCGCGGGTGACGTCATCGACCACATTCAGCACGCGAARACGTCTGCCGCAGGCGAAMTGGTCGTGGACRAAATCGAGCGACCAGCGTGCATTTGCCTTTGCTTCGACGAGGATCGGCGCACGGGTGCCGACASCACGCCGCCTSGCTTTGCGCTTGCGCACGGAAAGACCTTCCTCCCGATACAATCGCCTAACGGTGATTGCATGCAATCAACTACCGGCCATGGGATAGATGCGATTGACCCCAGAAGGCTCTCCGTCTCGCCGAAGCAGAATGAACAGCCGTCTGTATCTGAAACGCCGACGCTCATTGGCCAGATCGCGCAGCTTTGCTCGCAATGCCACCTCCGACGGTCGGCACGACCGGTAGCGGATCGNACAGCCGTCTGTATCTGAAACGCCGACGCTCATTGGCCAGATCGCGCAGCTTTGCTCGCAATGCCACCTCCGACGGTCGGCACGACCGGTAGCGGATCATCTTGCGATCAACGGAGATGATCTGGCAGGCCCGCCGTTCCGAAAAACCCATGGCGGTCTTCAGATGTGTGACGGCTTCACGCTGGGCGACGAGCCCTACCATTTTTTTGCAAGAAGCTCGCGAAGCGCGGCAACATCCAACATCTGCTCGGCCAGCAGTTTCTTCAGCTTGGCATTCTCCTCTTCGAGCGC
>NZ_LMQE01000001.1:454152-648763 GCF_001424065.1 Rhizobium sp. Leaf384 | reverse complement strand
GCCCTACCATTTTTTTGCAAGAAGCTCGCGAAGCGCGGCAACATCCAACATCTGCTCGGCCAGCAGTTTCTTCAGCTTGGCATTCTCCTCTTCGAGCGCCTTCAGACGCTTCGCCTCGGACACTTCCATGCCGCCGTATTTGGCCTTCCAGTTGTAGAACGTCGCTTCMGATAKGCCATGTTTGCGGCACAGGTCAGCCGCTTTCGCGCCAGCCTCCTGCTTTCGCAGCACGCCGATGACCTGTTCTTCCGTAAATCTCTGCTTCTTCATTCGTCCGTCCTCTCATGGGCCGGACTCTAATCAATGCTGGGCCTCCTGCTTTCGCAGCACGCCGATGACCTGTTCTTCCGTAAATCTCTGCTTCTTCATTCGTCCGTCCTCTCATGGGCCGGACTCTAATCAATGCTGGGGGAAACTCGCAGTGGCAGGTCAGGCTGAATCAACTAGCCGACTTGTTCGGTGAAACGGGGGCACTCCACACCTGAAGTCCACAACCGTGCCACCCGCATGCTGCTGGATCACGAAGCCGAGCATCCATCCCGCTGGGCTGCCGTTCTATCTATCGCTGCCAAAATTGGCCGCTCGCCAACTACGCTGAACGAGTGGGTCAAGAAGACCGAGGTCGACAGCGGTAAACGAGCAGGCCTGCCGAGCGATGTGGCCGAGAAGATCAAGGCTCTTGAGCGGAAGAACCGCGAGCTTCATCAGGCCAATGAGATTTTGCGCAAGGCGTTGGCCTATTTCGCGATGGCCCCTTTCAGCGAATTCAAGCATTCGCTTGCCGGGCAAGAGGAGCTCGACCGCCCCTTCAAGCGATGATTTCTTTCATCGACGAACACCGTGGTGAGTTCGGGGTCAAGCCGATCTGCAGACTGCTGCCGATCGCCCCGTCAACTTACTACGAGAATGTCGCCAAACGTCTGGACGTGGATCGCCTGTCGATCCGCGCCCGCAGCGATATCGGCCTGAAGATCGAGATACGGCGTGTCTTCGAACAGAACTTCCGCGTCTATGGCGTTCAAGGATGTTTAGCCGAAGCGGACGGTTCCGAGTCCGCCGGNTACTACGAGAATGTCGCCAAACGTCTGGACGTGGATCGCCTGTCGATCCGCGCCCGCAGCGATATCGGCCTGAAGATCGAGATACGGCGTGTCTTCGAACAGAACTTCCGCGTCTATGGCGTTCGCAAGGTCTGGCGGCAATTGGAGCGTGAAGGCTTTGACGTCGCCCGCTGCAGTGTCGCCAGGCTTATGAGGTCAATGAGCCTGCAGGGCATCATTCGGCGAAAGCCGATTTGCACGACGTTCTCGGACAAGACGGCTCCGAGCCCGCTTGACCGGGTGAACCGCCAGTTCAAAGCCCCAGCACCAAACAGGCTGTGGGTTTCAGATTTCACATATGTCGCCACCTGGCAGGGTTTCGTCTACGTGGCCTTTGTCATCGACGTCTTCGCTCGTCGCATCGTCGGCTGGCGGGCGAGCCGGACAGCACATGCGAGGGCTTCGTCCTCGATGCGCTGGGGCAGGCACTTCATGATCGGCGTCCCCGCTCATGGCAGCGGCCTCGTGCATCACTCGGATCGCGGCGTTCAATACGTGTCCATTCGGTATTCCGAGCAATTGGCAGAAGCTGGCATCGAGCCGTCTGTCGGAAGCGTCGGCGACAGTTACGACAACGCCCTCGCTGAGACGATCAACGGACTCTACAAGGCCGAAGTCATTCATCGGCGTGGACCATGGCGTAGCTTTGAGGCGGTGGAATTCGCCACCTGGGAAGGGGTCGATTGGTTCAAACATCGAAGGCTTCTTGAGCTCATAGGCAGCATGCCGCCAGCCGAAGCCGAGAAGCCGTATTCCGCCAGGCTGGACGCACTAGCCGTGGCCGCATGACTAAAAAAAAGAAATGGCCTCCGGCAAACACGGCGAGGTTCAGAAACGATGCTAATCCATTCGGATAAGGGTTCTCAATTCACCAGCATGGACTTGGCCTCGTTCCTCAAGCACCACAATCTGGTTCACTCGATAAGGCGACGCGGCAACTGCCATGACCGCGGTGCCGAGAGCTTCTTCAATCGTCTGAAGCGTAAGAGGATGCGCCGCAGGGTCTACCATTCACGTGATGAGGCTCGCAAGGATATGTTAGACTATGTCGAAATATTCTACACCCGAAACGCGAGCTCGTCAGTAATGGGATGCTGCCGCCTGTCGAGTTTGAGAACCAGCAGAAAATCTTTCGCCGGGGGTGTTTACAAAACGCGGGGCTGTTAAAGCTACCTTAAGCAACAGGACGTCTGACTCAATGCGGCGGCCAGGCCGCCGAATCACAGGACAACGATCCCGTCGCGTGTCATCTTGAGGATGGCAAGGCGGCCATAAAGGTAGGCACCGGTGTCAAGTCCGATCCGATTGTTTACAAATATCGGTACCGGAACAATGGTATGACCATGCACAACGGTCAGCGGTAGCCTTGGGCCAGTGCTGAGAAAAGGTTCCCGGATCCACATTAGGTGCTCCTCCTTCTGATATTCAAGTGGACGGCCCGGCAGTATACCAGCGTGAACAAATAGCAATGACTTTCCAATACGAACCGTCACTGGAAGCGAGGCAAGGAAGGTTATGTGACTTGCGGGAATGAACTGGCCAATCACGGCTGCAAACTCCCTAGGACACCGCGCAAGTTTGGTTACAAGTTCACTAGTGAGACCGTAGGATTTGAGTGTTTCTCGCCCACCGATATCAATCCAGCCAAGAGGCGCCATCCGGCCGGTGATAGCTCGTAAAAACAGGTCGTCGTGATTTCCACACAGCGTGATCCGGCGAGTGCCGGCCAATGTGGTGCTAATTAGGTGATCGAGAACACGTGCCGATTGCGGACCTCGGTCAACATAGTCACCGAGGTAGATAAGGAGGGATGGTGTCTCATCGCCCCCCATATCGTGTAATATTCGATCTTCCGCAGCTAGAAGAGCGTCTATGCAGCCATGAACATCTGGAATAACATAGAGCCTAAGTCCCCGCGGATCCAGCGCCGTCAGGTCGATGTGCCGTCGCATTGTCGGGCCGGGCCGCGTCCTGCGACGCAGCTTTTGCAAGAAGTGGTTCATTCTACTGGCCTTGCTTCATGGACGTCAGCTGTCAAGCAGGAAGACGGCAAAAAATGCGATTAGCATGTTCCGCCAGCGTCGCGGTTTAGATTCAGTCCAAGGAAAGCCTTGAGCAGCACTTGAGTCGTTAAGTTAGTAAATAGCAAAATAATCCTCGCCGTTAACCAAGTGTCTATCTTGGTGCGGGACCCAAGAGGATTTCTGAATGTTCCCGAGACTCTTACCGCGTGTGATGGTAGGGAAGGGGTGTTGCCGCTTGGCAACGCTTGAGCCTCTCCTGTGACGCATAGTGGGATAGTATTGTCTAATGATATGGTAAATCAGTTTTAAATAGGTCTTATTCCTCACGTCATGCAGGAGTGTAGAAGCTTGTATCGTTGTTCCATAAGTGTACTGGCGCTGTCTGCAGCAGCTGCATTGGCCGGATGCACCTCCCTGCCATCCTCAGGGCCAGATTCTAGCCATGTCGAGTCGATGGCAGCGATCAAGGTGGTCAATTCGCGCTCGAAGGAAAAACGACCGGGTGTGGACTACGCTCTAGTCGACATTAGTGCGGCCGTTATTGCAAATGTCAATCAAGCGGTCACCGCTTCGCTCCAAGGGAGCTTTGGTGGCCGAAGCGGCGGATCGCCGAGTCTTCCTCTCGGAGCCGGAGATGTCGTCGGTGTGACAATCTTTGAATCACAGGCCGGTGGCTTGTTCATCCCGGTGGACGCCGGATCCCGTGCGGGCAACTTCGTCACGATCCCTAATCAGACAATCGGCCGCGACGGTATGATTTTCGTTCCCTATGCTGGACGGATTCGTGCTTCGGGGCGTGCCGTGGAAGACGTACAGGAAGACGTTCAGCGAAGTCTCGCTAACCGGGCGATCGAACCGCAGGTCCTCATTACGAAGGTCAGTAGCCGTTCGGCTCAGGTTGCCGTTCTCGGAGACGTCAATAACGCGACGAAGGTTGAGGTCAGCGAAGCCGGCGACCGCATTCTCGATGTGATCTCGCAAGCTGGCGGCCTCAGCACACCTGGTTTGGAAACCTATGTCACGATTCAGCGACGTGGGCGCACTGCAACGGTTCTCTACGATCATCTGATAAAAACGCCAGCCGAAAATATCTTCGTAAGTCCTGGCGACACGATCATCGTCAATCGGGAGCGCCGAACCTATCTTGCGTTCGGAGCATCTGGTCAGAATGGCCGCTTCGATTTCGAAGATTCGAAGCTGACGCTGGGCGACGCTCTAGGCAAAGCGGGCGGTCTTCTGGATGGACGTGCCGATCCCGCGCAAGTTCTTCTCTACCGCGTCGTCGACCGCGAGTTCTTGAAGAAGCTCGGGGTGGATGTCCGCAATCATCAGAGCGCGACCGTACCCGTCATCTTTAAGGCGAACCTCCGTGACCCATCAGCCATGTTCCTCGTGCAGAAGTTCCCGATGCAAGACAAGGATATCCTGTATATTTCCAACTCGAAATCGACCGAGCTCATCAAGTTCCTAGACGTCGTAAACTCGGTGTCGTCCACCGCGTCCGGTGTCTCGTCTGATATTGTTACGGTTCGCGACTCAGGTCGCGACCTTTAGTTGCGACGAAGACAAGCACCTATGCGTCGTAAAGCAATTGAACCGTGCGCCTAGCAGGCTCACGGTTCTCTTTTGGCAATAATCTGTCGCAACCAGGATCGTGTGAGGGGACAGCGGCAAGTTCCCAACCCTTGAAGTGATGCCGACGAAACAGTCTACGCATGAACACCTGACCGAAAAATCGGCGAGTTCTAATCGCAACGAGGTTGTCGGCAATGACGCGCTGAGAGGTCGAACCACAGGCGCGGGTTTGACCCGATTGTGGTTTCAAAATGCGTAGTGAGAGCGGCTGTGAGAAAGTCGGCCACGGTAGCGGCGGGATACTACTGCTGCGCTGTAGTAAAACCCTACCACCTATTTACTCTTCTGTGACTAATACAGGAGAGCCTAGGGATCTACACCGTGGAACTTTATCTGAAGGCGCGACTTGCTGTCTCGCAAGGAATAAGCCGGCGTCAGGCTGCAGAGCATTTCAACATATTTTGCGACAGCGTAACCAGCATGGTGTTGTATTTGACGTCGCTGGATATCAACGCCAATTGCGGATCCGGCGACCCAAGCTGGATGCGTCATCTCGACCATCGATCACCGGCTGGATTAGGATGTGAAGGTCTCGCGAAAGCAGCGGCATACGGCCAAGCGGATATTCGACCGTCTCCGCGACGAGCGCCGGTTCACGGGCGGCTACACGATCATCAAAGAATGCATGCGCAAGCGGGATCAGCGCGGTCAGGAGGTATCGGTGCCGCTGAAGTATCCGTCCGACCATTGGTAGGCCGACTTCGTTAAAGCGTTGTTGGTGATCGCTAGCGTGTAGTGGAAGCTGCAAATCTTCCTGCTCGACCTTTGGCACAGTGACGGTTGCCAATCCGGGCCTAGCCGGTGGCAGTATCGAAGGCATGGTCGATGGCCAGATCCACGCGTTTGCGTTCTTCGGGGACGTGCCGCAGTCGATTGTCTACGACAACGATCAGTGCCTGGTGGCCAAGATCCTTCAGGCCGGCATGCGCACGCCCGCAGCGCTATTCAGCGGTTTCCTGTCCCATTACCTGATCCTGGATCGCTATGGCCGTCCAGGGAACGGCAACGACAAAGGAAATGTCGAGGGTCTCGTTGGATATGCCAAGCGCAACTTCATGGTGCCGATCCCTCAGTTTCCAACATGGGAGGCGTTCAACGTCTGGCTGGAAGTGCAGTGCCGCAAGCGCAAGCGAGACAGGCTGCGCAGCGAGAACGAAACGATCGGCGAACGGCTGCAGCGCGATCTTCCTGCCATGTGAGCCTTGCCGGCATCTCTATTCAATGTCTGCGATCAGGCCGGCGGCCAAGGTGACTGCCAGGCGCTGGTCCGCTACCAGACAAACGACTATTCCGTACCGGTCGCCTACGACCATTTGGGATGTCTGGGTCCGGGGTTATGTCGACGAAGTGGTGATCTGCTGCCGTGGCGAGATCGTCGCGCGCCATCTGAGGCGCTGAGAACGAGGAAGACGTCGTCTTCGATCCTGTGCATTACCTGCGGCTGATCGAGCAAAAGATCAATGCACTTGATCAGGTAGCCTCTCTCCATGGCGGCGACATGCCGGAAGAATTCGTTACGCCGCGCCGCCTGATTGAAGGCCCCATGGCCAAGCATGGTCGGCGTGAGTACGTGCAGGTCCTGCGCCTGCCAGAGATCTTTGATATTGCGGACCTACATGCGGCGGTTGAGTAGGCCCTGCGGCTCGCAGCTATCGGCTTCGAAGCCGTCAAGCACCTGTTCCTTTTCCGGGTGGATGGACGGCCATCGCTTGGATGTTTGGTGTTCCGACCGCTATTCGGCCCAGCAGGGCCATGGTGCGTCGCATCAGACTTGCCTGGCCCATCTCGCCCGCGATGTCGTCTACGCCGAAAAGGCCGGTGAGGACGCATTCCCGTCGCGGCTTCGGCTCTGGCTGAAACGAGCCTTCGCTCTTGCCGACAATATCGGCACGCTCGCCGCATCGACCATCGCCACCAAGCGCAAAGCGCTTGCGAAAAGTCTCGAGGCGTGTTGATATCCACTGAGAGCTGACCCGGCATTTCCACCGAGTAGTGACCCGCCTTAGGTATCGTTTGTGTTGGTCGTGGTGGTCAAGTTCCTGCGTTTTTCCTTTGCTGTTTTAGTCTCGTGAGCCGAGCTGTTCTTGAAGCGGAAGCTGTCGTTTCTTGTCTCGAGGATGTGGCAGTGATGGGTAAGCCGGTCGAGCAGCGCGGTCGTAATCTTGGCGTCGCCGAAGACGCTGGCCCATTTGGCGAAGCTCAAGTTGGTCGTGATGATGACGCTAGGGTCGAAACCCAATCAAATTGTTGATGAGATTAGCCATCCATGATTCATTGCCTGCAGCAGCAGGAGTGTTTGACCATGGCAGGCGAATTCTGGCTTGATGACGATCAGTGGGCGGTGATTTCGCCGCTGCTTCCGACCAACCAACCCGGCGCTCATCGTACCGACGACCGCCGGGTTATCAGTGGGATCATCCACGTCTTGCGATCCGGTTGCCGGTGGCAGAATTGTCCATCCTGCTACAGCCCTGCGACAACGGTCTATAATCGCTTCCATCGCTGGTCTGCAAAAGGGATATGGCGGCGGCTGTTTGAGGCTTTGGTGCAAACGACCGATTGGGACATCCATATGATCGATAGCACGAGCGCAAAAGCACACCGCTCTGCTGCTGGCGGAAAGGGGGGCAGATGCCGAAGCAATCGGTCGATCGAGAGGCGGCAGATCGACAAAAATCCATGCTGTTGTCGATGGTTGCGGCCGTCCAGTCGCGTTGCGAATAACGCCTGGGCAACGCGGTGATGCACCCGCTGCCATCCCGCTCCTTTAACCCTTGCCACCAACACGTCTCTGCGCCGCAGATACGGCTTACGACAGTGACGCCTTGCGCAACTTCCTGACAACACGCGGCACGGAACCCGTCATTCCCAACAATCCAACCCGAAAGAGGATCAGACCGTTCGACCCGGTCGCCTACCGAAGACGCAACATCATCGAGCGGACATTCTGCTGTCTCAAGGACTGGAGGCGTGTCGCGACGCGATACGCAAGCTTATGATAAACTTCGCGGCAACGCGCTACATCGCAGCTATCGTCACATGGTGGATCAATTGGGTCTGGAGCCTAGTGTGATCGTAGAGCTTGCTCAGCAGGTGGAAGAGGAGCGCGTCGCCTGAGGCACTGAACGAAAGGTAACCAAGCTCGTCGAGAATGACGAGATCGCAATGTGTCAGAAGGTTGGCGATCTGGCCTGGACGGCCTGAGCCTCCCCTGTTCCAGAGCGTTGATTAGTTCCACCGTCGAGAAGAACCGGACCCGCTTACAGTGATGCTCGATGGCCTGGACACCGATCGCCGTGGCGATGTGCGTCTTGCTCGTGCCGGGACCTCCGACCAGGACCCTATGGGTGATGCGGGCAGCACCTGCCGGACAAGGGATGGTGTTGGCGTCGTCGAGGAAGTTGCAGCGATGAAGCTGCTACACGAGGGCCTCGTTGATCTCGCTGCTGGCGAAGTCGAAGCCATTCAGATCACGGTAGGCCGGGAAGCGCGCTGACTTGAGCTGATAGGCTGTCGATCGGACCTCTCGTTCGGCCGTTTCCGCCTTGAGAAGCTGGGACAGGATTGGAATGGCAGCCTCGAACGCCGGCGATCCCTGTTCGGTCAAATCACCGACGGCATGGGCCATGCCATGCATCTTCAACTGTCGCAGCATGATGACGATCGCGCCGCTTGCCGGGTTATGACGCATGGCGAACCTCCGTCTCTCTCAGGGTATCATATCGTTCGACATTAGCCTTGGGCTCATTGGTAAGCGTCAGTGCCTGAGGTGCGTCGAGGGTTGGCGGCGTGAAGGTTTTACCGTCCACGAGGCGATGCAGCAGGTTCAGCACATGCGTCTTGGTCGGAACGCCAGACTTCAGCGCCATATCGACGGCTGAGAGCACTGCCTGTTCGTCGTGCTGGAGAACGAGCGCCAGGATATCGACCATCCCTTGCCTGGCAAGGTGATGCTATGCATCACCGATAGGGTCCCGGTCGCCGCCGGGCTTCTTGAGCAGATATTGCTGCAAGGTCCGGAAGGCTTCGGGAAGCTCGACGAACGGTGCACCGTTGCGAAGAGCGCCCGGCTTTCGCTGCACGACCGCCAGATAATGCTGCCAGTCATAGATGGTCTGACCCGGCCGGTCATGGGAACGATCGATGACACGGCGGTGCTCACAGACGATCTGACCTTCCGCGGCGACCACGACACGATCCGGATACACCCGAAGGCTCACCGGACGATTGGCGAAGGATGCTGGAACGCTGTAGCGATTGCGCTCCAGATGCACGAGGCAGGTGGGAGTAACCCGCTTCGTATATTCGACGAACCCGTCGAACGGTCTGGAAACCGGCATGAGAGCCGGCGCCTCCTCAGCCCGGATGTCGGCGATGGTGCCACGCATTTGGCCGTGTGGGGTCTTTGCCCAGAATTCCTTGCATCGAACCTCGAGCCAGTCGTTCAGTGCCTCCAGTGATGGAAAGCGTGGAACAGGTTGAAAGAAGCGCTGCCGTGCGTCCTGAACGTTCTTCTCGACCTGTCCCTTCTCCCAGCCGGAAGCCGGATTGCAGAACTCGGGCTCGAACACGTAATGGCTGGCCATCGCCATGAAGCGGACATTGACGTCGCGCTCCTTGCCACGGCCGACCTTGTCGATTGCAGTCTTCATGTTGTCGTAGATGCCGCGACCGGGAATGCCGCCGAAGACGCGGAACGCGTGATTGTGGGCGTCAAACAGCATCTCATGCGTTTGCAGGAGATAGGCCCGGACGATAAAGGCCCTCGAGTAGCTCAGCTTCGTGTGAGCGACCTGCAGCTTGGTGCGCTCATTGCCGATGATCGCCCAGTCCTCCGACCAGTCGAACTGGAACGCTTCGCCGGGTTCGAACGCCAGTGGAACGAAGGTGCCACGGCCTGTCGTCTGCAGTTCCCGCTGGCGATCATCGCGCCATTCCCGAGCAAAGGCCGCCACGCGATTGTAGGACCCCTCGTAGCCCAGGCTCACAAGATCAGCATGCAACTGCTTCATCGTCCGCTTCTGCTTGCGGCCTTTCTTCGACTCCGTCTTCAGCCAGGCCGATAGCCGATCCGCAAAAGGATCGAGTTTGCTCGGCCGCTCCGGGACAGCGAACTTCGGCTCTACGCCATCTGCACGCAGATATTTGCGGACGGTATTCCGGGATAAGCCGGTCCTGCGGCAAATCTCCCGGATCGATAAATGCTCTCGAACATGCCAGCGCCGGATCCGCTCAGTAACGCCATGTCGATCACTCCAGAGCCCCCGCTGAAAACATGCAGGAGACGGTTGAAACATGGGTCATTTCTCAATGGAAATATGAGGCTCTGCCGGGTCGGCTCTCAAAGGAAATCAACAGTCTGCAGGAGCAGGGACGACGCTAGAGCAGATGTGTTCGATTACATCAAGCGCTTCCACAATTCGAGACGCCGCCACTCAACACTGGGCTATCTCAGCCCAAATGATTTGAAATCAAGGTGGGAATAGCTTAACCTCCTGTCCGAAAAACCGGCAGCAGACCACTTGTCTGCGACCATCCCGGAGCAGAAGTGCTGCCGACAACGCTATGCTGCCTGATCAAGACTCAATACTACAGTAACAAAAAAACCTCGCCGAGCGATCGACGAGGTTTTGTCGCTCTTATGGTGCAGCCAATCTTGTTAGAGATCGAACCAGAGCTGGGGGTTCTAGCCGGGCTGTGCTTTCAGAATGCTCAGATCTGTCGCGTTCCAACGCTTGAAGGCGTTGAATCTGTCGTCTAGCATAAGATTTCCTCGGTCGGTGCGCACGATCGACTACATAGCCATCTCAGATGGCCGTCCATGTGACCGCAATGACAAGCGCAGCGGAAGAAAAGTTTTTGGCCAGAATCTATAGGGTCTCGACATAGTAGCCGACCAATCCACGAGTCACCCTCGCACTCCTCGAGCGTGATCCGCTTACGCTCGAAAAGAATGTCAGTAGCGCCCCGACATAGCGCTGCTCCGCGTGCACAGAATCTCGGCCAGCCGATCCGAAGCAAGGTCCATCATTCTGACCGCGGCAGTCAATTCTGTTCGATTAAATATCAAGCACTACTGTGCCGCTAAGGCACCATGATCTCGATGTCAGAAAGGGAAACTACTACGATAACGCCATGGTCAATACCTTCTTCTTCAAGACGCCGAAGTCGGAGCGGATTTGGAGAACCATCTATCAGACACAAAACTACGCTGAAACTCATTTGCCCCTATGTCGATGGCTCGCATAATCCCACGCTACGCTATTCGGCGCTTGACTACTTAAGCGCCGAATAGACTAAGGGACTGACATTGAGCTGAACACCTTTCAAGTTGCCCCGGTAATCAAGTTTTTAACGTTCGGCAACTTGCGGTCTGACAGATCGATCTGAACCGGGTGCGCTGATTCAAATTGCAATCCTGAAGGGGAGGTGTGAGCATCAGAACCGATTATCTCTCGACACACATGGGGTATATGGCTTAGATGGCGGCTACCTCGTTAGGTCCGAGCGTAAGAGTTGCGTGGGTTTTTCATATATTCACTAATAGTACCTTCAATAATCATGGAGCACCCTACTTGAGCTACTGCGGCGTTGTTATTGTTGGCTTCCGGAACAAAGACGATGTTGTCGTCTGTCTGGAGCACCTGTCGAAAATACGCGAGCCTGACCATGCGGTTCATATTTGTGAAAATGGTGGATCTGCAGCTTTCGAAGACATGACGTCTGCTCTCTTAGGGTTTGGATCGGAGGTCACCTGCGATCCCCGTTTCGGTCGCCCCGGCACCATCACCCGGACGCGAGTCATCGAACTTTCAGAAAGCGGCGCCCTGGTATATGTGCATCAAGCGTCCGGCAATATCGGCTATGCCGGTGCCATCAACGCTGTTCTCGATTATCTCAAGCCCGATCCAGACTGGGATTCCGTCTGGGTTCTCAATCCGGACACGGAACCGGCGCCTGACGCGCTGATTGCGTTGAAGCGCCGGAGCGAAGCGGGTGGCTATGCCATAGTCGGAAGCCGGATTGTGCTGATGCACAACAACAAGATCCAGATGTATGGCGGTCGCTGGCGCCGCTGGATGGCCCGGGGATACAATATCGGTCTTGGTGCCGATCGTGACGCCACGCCCGACATCGCCGCCGTCGAAGCCGAGATGGATTATGTGTGCGGTGCCTCGATGTATATCATCCGCCCTTTCATCGAGACGATCGGCCACATGGACGAGTCCTACTTCCTCTATGCCGAAGAAGTGGACTGGTGCCTGCGCCGCGGTGCATTCGCCCTTGGTTATGCACATGACTCTATCGTGCGTCACAGCCACGGTGCGACGATCGGGTCGAACCACAGCCGCAAGAACCGTTCGAGCTTTTCCGTCTATCTGGACGAGAGAAGCAAGATGCTCCTGACAAAGCGCTTTTATCCCAAAGCTTTCCCGCTGATCATGCTGTTTACGCTGATCCTTACCACCCAATATGCCAAGCAGGGCGCGTGGAAGAACTTCGGCGTCGCGTTGCAGGGATGGTGGAGCGGGGTCCGCGGAGAAACGGGGTTCCCTTCGCGTTTCCTGCCCAAAAATGTCAGGCCTAAGTGAGAAAACGGGCCTGCAGACATGTTGATGACGATCGTTCGCATCACATCCCGGCACGCGCCTCTTCACCTGAAAATGCCTTTCGTTCCAGCCTGGTTGAAATTGACGACGGCTTGATTTCATCCACCGGCAACAGCGAAAGAAGAGAAGGTTTGTGAGATGCGATTGAGTGCGATCTCGAAGGGCGGCGCCCTGTTGGGTCTGACCGCGGTCGAAATGATGGCGCCGTTCGTGCGCATGGTCATCATGACGCATCTGCTAGGCGGCTTCGAACTCGGCTTCGCGGCGGCCCTGTCTGCCGTCTACGGAACCGTCGAGCAGGTGACCGACACCGGGCTTGCGCGTTTCGTACTGGCGACGCCGCGCGACCAGTATCGGCAAGCTCTAGCCGTCGCTCACGGAATTTCCGTCATTCGCGGTCTTGTCGTCGGGTGCCTGTTCTTCGCACTCGCCCATCCGGTCGCATGTATGATGTCAACCTGCGATCAGTGGACCAGTTTCGCCAGCCTGGCGGCTCTGACCTTCATCCGAAGCCTAGAAAACCTCGAGATCCGCGTCTACGAGCGCGACTATCGCTACGGGCCGCAGCTGCTGGCGTCAATCCTGTCCCATTCCTGCGGGCTTGTTGCGATTCTCATCGTCGGCCTTCAGACGCGCGCCCATGACGCCCTGCTGGCCTATCTCTTCACGCAGTGCATCGTTTACGTCATCTTTTCGCATGTGCTGGCCCCGTCGCCGGTCCGGTTCGGCTTCAGCGGCCCGCTGGTGGGCAAGGTGACACGTTTTTCGTTGCCTCTGATGCTCAACGGCACTGGCAACGCCATCATGGTCCAAGGCGACCGTCTTTTCGTCGGCGCCATGCTGGGGCTTGAAACGCTCGGTCTCTATGCGGTGATCATTCTCACCTCCTATGTTCCGACGTCGGCCCTTTTCCGGCTGATCGGGCCCATCTGCTTTGCCGGGCTTATGAATTCGTCCGGCCGACCGGATGTCTTCAAGGCCCGTCTGAAGCTGTATTCGCGCGCCATACCGATGTTGGCGGCATTGTATGCGGTAGGATGGATCACGCTTGGCAGTGCCGTCATCCCAGCGGTCTTCGGGTCGCGCTTCGTCGTGTCAGACATGCAGATGACACTTGTCGGGGTCATCGTCTACCTGCGGATCTGCCGTGCGGAACCGGCGCAGTCGCTCCTCATCCAGAGCCATCTCACGCACAGGCTGGCGGTCGGCAACCAGATCCCGGCGATAGGCCTTGCGATCGGCGCCACCTGGAGCTGGATGTATCCCTCACTCGAGGCCTTGCTGGCGGGCATGGCCATCGGCGAGGTGCTGGCGCTGTGCGTCATGTATGTCATGGCCCGCCGGGTGTGGACAGGGGCATGGGGAGAAGCGCTGTTCTGGAACGGATCGCTGATCGCTCTGCCGCTTGCCATGGGACTCTTCCTTGAAGAGATGGGGCCGGCCATTCATTTGCTTCCGCGTATCGGCATTGGCATGGGCATCGCTGTCGGTCTTGCAATTCTTGCCCTGGTGCTTATCCTTCCACTCTTCCGCCACGGCTATCGGCGTGAGCAGCCTATCGAGCATACACCCAAAATGCAGAAGGCGGTTGAATGAGAGCAGTAGGGAAAACACATAGTGCTTTGACACGCCGGAGAGCCTGGCGGACGGCGGGATCGGGATATCAGATCGATGCCAAGATGGCGTATATCCTGCCTTGGCTGTTCCCCATGTCGATCGTGTTTCCGGCGACCTTTGCCTTGCCACTTGCTAACGCCCTGACAGTCCCGCGGCTTTTTTTGTTCTTCACGATCTATCCGACCATCCGGGAAATCTACCGAAAATTGACTGGCGGCGGTTATGTACCGGTGCTTTCAGATGTAATGGTCATTTTGATGACGATGTGGATGGTCATCGTCATCGTCATCCATCAGGGGCCGAAGGGCCTGATCGGCTTCGGCTCGTTGTCGGCGATCGAGTTTGCAGCCGGATATTTCATGGCCCGGGTTTTTTTCGGCACGCCCATCGGCTTCAACCAATTCACCAGAGTTCTGCCGATTGTTGTGGGATTGGTGTTGGCGACCGCTTTGGTGGATACCGCATCGGGACAGGCGTTGTTTGCGAAGATCGGTCAGCAGATGACCGGAGGTCCACCTGTCGAACCCTTTCCGAAGCGCTTCGGACTGGTGCGCGCCCAAGGTTCCCTGGAGCATCCGATTCTACTTGGCATTTTCTTCGTGATGTCGTCCGTCCTTCTTTTCTTTTCCGATCTGAAACCGCTCCGCAAGGTCTTCTGGATTGGTGTCTGTTTGTTCGCAATGCTGTTGCCGCTGTCGTCGGCACCAATTCTGTCGATGACGATGGCGTTTGGGCTGATTCTGCTGCTGAACCGCGTCAAGAACATCCCCTGGGCGACGATGATGATCTTTCTGGTCGGCATATTTTTCGTCGCCAGTTTTATGATCCTAGTCGATAATCCGGTGTTGACGCTGATCAACAATCTGACGCTGGATCCGCAGACGGGCGTCTTCCGGACATTGATCTGGAAATGGGCCTTGCTGAATATAGAAAGGGCGCCGCTTATCGGCATCGGCTTCGATGACTGGATGCGAGCCGAAGACATGCCGACCAGCATCGACTCGCTTTATCTCGTTCAGGCGATCCGGTTCGGCATTCCGGCTTTGGCCCTCCTTGTTCTTGCGCTTCTGACCACGGGGGTGACCATGCAAAGCCGGCCGCTCGTCAGATATCCGAACCCTGCGATCGACTTCATCCGCACCGGCCTCGGCGTGTGCATCTTCATCATCCTGTTCAATGCGTTTACGGTGCATTTCTGGGGCGCGGATTGGGTCCTGCTGGCGATCGTCATGGGCATGCGGGCGGGCATGACGGAGGCATCGTACATGCCGCCGTTCATGCGCGGAGAGGAACGTGGACAAAGCACCTAGCGCCTGAAGCAAAGACTGATGTGCTGCAGTGCACGTGCCGTCACAATCGGTCGGGCTTCTCGGACAAGCGCTCGTCGTGCCGTTGATAGATCATCCCGAGCTTCATGGCGGATCAAATAAGATACTTACGTTGATCGCGGTCAAGTCTTATGTAAAGGTAAACGTGTGCGTTGCAACATTAGGGCAACCCAACGGATTGTTGCTGCAACGGGCGTGTCGACCGCCCGCCTTATAAACGTTGATCGCTTTTGCTCAAGGCGAAACGGTCGGAACCATCTGTCGGACTGTGTGAGCTTTGTTTGGTCAATTTGCTTGCTTAGGACGTCGGAAGCCGCCCAACCCGCGCGTTTTTGGACCATCCGTTGCCGGAACGACAGGTTTGAGACGGATGGCTCGGTGTCTTTTGCCAGCCTTTCGGTATAGGCTGTGAGCAATAGAGTTTAAGCTCGATTTTTCGAGCGAGACGATAAGTTTGAGGCGAGCTGATAGCTCAATCGGAGATCTGTATGCTGGAACTCAACCAAGCCATTACCGCGAGCAGGGTCAAGGACATCCGCGCCCCGGCCGATCCCGGCGACATGGCATTTGTTGCCAGCATCATCAGTCGCCAAAGCCGGCTGATCGGCGTGGCGACCCTGGTTGGTGTTCTCCTCGGGCTTGCTGTGTTTCTTCTGGTTCCCTCGAGCTACAAGGCGACAGCCGTTGTCCTCATCGACTTCAAGCGTCTTGCCGCCGTCGATGAGAACTTTTCGACCGGGTCCGGACGAATTGACAGTTCCGCCGTGCTCAGCCAGCTGGAATTGCTGACGTCCGAAAGCGTCGGGCGTCGGGTGGTTGAGAGCGAAAGGTTGGACCTCGATCCCGAATTTGGCGGTGACAGCGATCTGTTGTCGAGTCTGCGGGAAAAGATCGGCTTGGGCCACGCCAAGACCGAGCTGCCGTCGCCTTTACGTCAGCGCAAGGCGCTCGAGGCCTTGCAGAGAGCGGTCGTCGGCGAGCGTATCGATCTTTCATACACGATTGCCGTGACATTCAAGGCCAGTACCGGTGAAAGGGCCGCGCGTTTGGCGAATGCGATCGCCCAGGCCTATATCGACGACCAGCTGGACGCCAAGCGCGTCGCCTCAGAAAAAGCCAGCGACTGGTTCACGCAGCGCATCGCGGATCTGAGCAGCGAAGTCAACTCGGCCCAAATGAAGGTCATCCAGTTCCGACGGCTCCACAACATTGTCACGTCGGATGGGAAATACATCGATGAACAGCAGATCGCGAGCCTCAGCGAGAAATTGCTGCAGGCGCAGTACACCCGCTCGGGCGCCGAGGCCAAGGCCTCGCAGCTGAAGACTTTGATCGATAGCGGAGAAACGACCGGAGCGCTCTCCGAAGAGTTTGCCAACCCGGTCGTCGTCGAGCTTCGCAATACACTGATTGAAACCTCCCGTCGTGCCGAAGATCTTGCCAACCGGTATGGTGAGGGACACAAGTTGGTCGTTGACCTAAGGCGCAAAATGGCCGACCTGCAAGGTGCGCTGAATGATCAGTTCAAGCGCATGTACGAAGCTGCCAATACGGAGGCGGCAATTTCAAGTACACAGGTCGTAACGCTTCAGAAGGAGCTGGCGCAGCTGTCGGTCGACACCAACGACTCCCGCGATGCGCGCGCACAGCTTGCGAACCTCGAGAGCTCGGCTGAAGCTGTGAAGACAATCCGTGATACCTTCATGTCGCGTTATGTCGATGGCATTCAGAAGCAGAGCTTCCCGATGACGGAGGCGCGCGTGATCAGTACGGCGGAGGTTCCGGGCTCGCCGAGTTTCCCGACGCCCTCCAAGACACTCGGGGCCGGACTGGCTATGGGCTTTGGCGCAGGAGTCCTCATGGCGATTGCGCGCGAAGGCTTTACGCGGCGTATTCGGTTCTCGCGGCAGGTCCGCGAGGCAACCGGCAAGACGTTCCTGGGTTACCTTCCAACGCTGCCTGACGATCGGCTCGTTCCGATCGGTTCGGCAGAGCAGATCGGCAATCTGCCGTCGCTTTACATCGAAACACTGCGGCACATTAAGATCAATATGGATCTCGAACGTCCGGGAATGAGCTCGGTCATTGCGTTCGTGGCGTCGACGCCCGGGGAGGGGACGACGACGACGGCCGCTAATTTTGCTGCGCTATGTGCCAAAGGTGGCTGGCCGACACTTTTGGTCGACCTGAACTTCCGCAACGAGTCGCTCTCGAGATTGCTGGCTGGCAAGCTAAATGGCGGCATTGCCGAAGGCCTTTCCCGCGGCGCCGACATTGCCGATTTTATAGTGGAAACCGCCGAAAGAAATCTTCACGTCCTGCCCGCAGCAGGCGAATCGAAGACAGAGAATCCCGGTGACCTCTTGTCTTCGCCGGCATTCACGCGGCTCATGACGGCTCTCAGCACACAGTATCGCTATATCGTCATCGACACACCGGCGCTTGGTGTCGTTGCCGATGCCGACGCGCTGGCCAGTGTCGCAAACGCCTTCGTCATGGTTGCGGAGTGGAACAGGACGGAGCTGCACGTCGTATCGTCGATTCTGCAAAACAACTCGCCGGTTCGCGCCAAGCTGATCGGAACGGTGCTGAACAAGGCTCATGTGAAAGAGCTGATCAAACTGCGCGAGCTCCATCCACGCGCCGTCAACTAGGAACGCAGCGGCACCTCCTTGTGGCGTTTATGTAAACCAAAATCACTTCTTCTGCGGTGGCCCTATGCAATCGAATCTGACTTCCGTCGTGATCCCGCACTACCAGGATCTCGAAAACCTCGGGCTTTGCCTCGATTTGCTCGAGCGCCAGACCGTCGGTCGCGACGCGTTCGAGATCATCATTTCGGACAACTCGTCGCCCGTAGGTATCGCGGCAATCGAAGCCGTGATCCGAGGGCGTGCAAAGCTCGTGATTTCCACCGTTAAAGGTGCCGGGTATACCCGCAATGTCGGTGTCGAAGCGACACGCGGCGATATTCTTGCCTTCATGGACAGCGATTGCCGGCCCGATCCGAACTATCTGGAAGCCGGCCTTGCCGCCTTAGGCAATTATGACGTGGTGGGCGGCAGGGTCCGCGTGGACACGGCACGTCCCGGTCACCCGACGGCGGCCGAAGCGTTCGAACTCGTCTTTGCGTTCCGCAACAAGGGCTATATTCAGAAGAAACATTTCACCGTTACCGCGTCGCTGTTCGTGAGCCGCGCGATCTTCGACAAGGTCGGACCGTTTCGAAACGATGTCTCCGAGGACAAGGAATGGTGCCTTCGCGCTCACGGCCTTGGTTACCGTCTCGGTTATGCGGACAAAGCCGTCATTGGCCACCCCGCTCGG
Organism: Rhizobium sp. Leaf384; assembly: GCF_001424065.1. GTDB lineage: Bacteria > Pseudomonadota > Alphaproteobacteria > Rhizobiales > Rhizobiaceae > Ferranicluibacter. Next base: position 630,122 of record NZ_LMQE01000001.1, on the reverse strand, counting down.
CACGACTGGCAGGAATTGCAGCGCAAGTGGCGCCGGATCACCAAGGAATCCTTTCTCCTGTTTCGCACCAAAAAATTCGGCCTGCTGAAGTGGCTGGGATACAGTTGGGTCGTGCTACTGGCTGTCATTCCGCAGACGCTGAACGTCCTCCGCTCAAAGGATGTGCCTGGCTTAAATAACAAGGCGCTGGCCCTTGGGATGCTTGTGCGGCTCAGGGTAATGCGCCTGCTCTGGAGCCATCAGGCAATTTTCAGCCAGTGGGCGAAGGGCCGCGCCGAATAATACCAAGTATCTTTTATAGAAAACCTGCCGAAGGTGGTTCGGTGCTGATCTCTGACGGTGTTGCAATGCTTTCCCGCTGCAACAACATCGCGCTGCGCACCGCGCTTAGCCCGATACCAGCGCTAAATTATCCTACAGGTTCCTATCATCGACACTTGGTATTAACCCCCGTCCTTTGAGCGCGAAGCCTGTAGAGGCCTAAACCTACCTTGCAGCAGGACACTGGAAGTGCGATATTGCGCTGCACAAAATAAGTAAACACGCAGCGAGGCTATGGCGTTGACAATCGAGGGCGGAAATTTTTAATTAAGACAGGCGTTACCGGCAGCGGGTATGTGGGCATGTCGAACGCCTTGCTGTTCGCGCAGCATGACGTGCTCACGTGGCGCCGGATGCGACGACCATCATCAAGCTTACGATGCTCGGCGAATTTGCTGGGTAAGAGCCAAGCGCTCTTCTACCGAGATGCTTGAGCTGGACAGGCAGCAGATGATCTCCGGTGTTGCGTTGAACCGCGGAGTGGTTGCTTGACGATAATCCGTCAATCGGATGTGGCGGTTTCCGCCCTCCGGATGACGTCGCCTTCGACAGCGCCGGATGCTCAGGGCAAGAGATGCAATAAATTTGAATGAGAAGGCGCTTACTTTGAGACCAAAAACGGACATCGTCGCGGTAGCCTCCAGTGGTGGGCATTGGCAGCAGCTTTTGCTTGCAACCCAGACACTTCGGCTGACAAGATCTGTACTCTACGTCACGACCAAGCCGGAGCTGCTTGCTCAGGCAGGCATCGAGAATGGTAGGACGGTTCTCGACTGCAACCGCGACACGTTGGGGAAAATGGTGAAGAGCATTTTCCAGTGTCTTTCGATCATCCTCGTACATCGCCCGGCCGTAGTAATCTCGACTGGTGCAGCACCGGGCATAATTTGCCTTGCCGCAGGCCGGCTGATCGGTGCGCATACGATCTGGATTGATAGTTTCGCAAATGTCGAAAAGCTTTCGATGTCCGGCAAAATTGCCCGCTACGTGGCCAATACCTGGCTGACGCAGTGGGAGCATCTGTCAACGGCTCGGGGTCCGACCTATGCAGGGGAGCTTCTATGATCATCGTCAGCGTCGGAACGCAGTTGCCATTCGATCGGCTCATCCGCATGGTCGACGACCTGGCACCGAGCCTCCACGACAAGGCTTTTGCTCAGACCGGCCGCGGCGTCTACGTTCCCAAAAATATTGAATGGAAGGCAGACGTTCCAGCCAAGGAATTCGATGCGCTGCTGAGCGGTGCCAGTGTTCTTGTTGCCCATGCGGGGATTGGAACTGTGCTCAAAGCCGATCAGTACGGCAAACCCATCATCCTGGTTCCGCGTAAGGCATCTCTCGGGGAACATCGCAACGACCACCAGCTGGCGACGGTGTCCAAGCTGAAGGGCAGGCCGGGTATCTATGTTGCTGAGGAGCAGGACGAGCTTCTCCGTCTGTTGTCGGATACGGATTCGCTTTCCCGCCCCAGTGCGCTTGATCCGCCGGGCCGGATCCGCCTCCAGTCCCATCTGGAAATGATCGTCAATGGCGCCATAGGTGCCGCCCGCTAGGCGCCTTCTGCATTCGTCTCTCCAGTCCTTGAGCAGGCGAGAGGAACGAAGCCCATGAAGGTGCGGAAGGTTTCTTCCCAGCGCAGGCAGGGGAACCGCCGTAACCGTTTGAACGTCTTAAGACGCACTGGGCCTGATGGCGGTCTTTGTAGAGCCGCCAATCGATAGAAGGCCTCCTGGAGCGGGCGGGAAGGGCCTTGATCTGCGCCGTGGCACCACGCTTGTTCATGAAGCGGGCGCGGACTGCGCCGGCACGCAACCAGCATCGGAACAATCCCAAGCGGCAAGCCGATTGCATTGACGCCCGCTTGCAGCCTGGTCGTCACTCCGCCACGCGGCTGACCGGTAGCGTTAGCTGAATCGTCCGTCTCGGCCGCTCGCGAGGACCTTCGAGATGGTGCTGTCGATGAGAACGTTCTGGACGTTGGCGTGTCGGCTGTCGCCTTGCTTCGTCAGCACCATGATAATCCGACCTTACTCTTCGGGATAACTGGCGTTAACCCGGTGCGTACGAAGCGTCATAGGCCGCCCCATCGTTCGAAATGACGCCGTCGAGACGGCGCGTTCAATCCGGCGGTTCATTGCGTTTACAACGCCATTCACGAACCTGTCGTGCACTTCGCTCACCTTCTTGAAACCCGTCTATACGCCTCCGCCGCAGGGGAACTGTCGAAACTCGGCAGGTTTTACATGGACTCCCGTGACCACTAAATGTTCACGAAAATAACTCTCGACACAATAAAATTTTTAACGGTCTTCTAAATTATATTTATTTTTGTAACTATGAATTAAAATTAAAATTGATAATATATTATGGTCTTCGGACACTTAAGTAGAGCGTCAGTCCATAATGTATTATAGCCAATACGGATGGAATAGGCGCTAAATATGAAGCAGCTCTATGTTGCTTGAATACGGTATCAGCGCCGACCTGTGACGATGTGTCGGGAGTTCGGATATGACCTTCGCTTCTTACCGACGTCTCTCGTGCGGCGAGGGTTCGCAAAAGCCTTCGTTAGCTATCCCATACAGACACTGTGTACCTTATGGCTGTTGCTGATCGAGCGGCCTGGAGTGCTGTGGATACAGACCCCGCCAAATGTCCTGCTCAATATTGCCTGGCTCTTCCGGTTCGTCAGCGTCGGCAAACTGGTTGTGGTTGCAGACGTGCACAATTCCGCATGTTCCAAGCTCTGGTTTTCGGTTCCCCTCACGCGTCGACTGCTCAATTCAATCGATGTCGTCCTTGTTCATAATGATGAGGTTCGCCAGACGGCGCTTGCAGTGGGCATTCTTCCCTATCGTCTTCTGGAGCTTGAGGATCGTGTCCCGCTGTCGCCCGGAGCCGATATCGACGCGCCGCCGAGCGGTCGGCTAAAATTTGTCGCGCCTTGTTCATTTCGTCCCGATGAACCGGTGTTGGCGCTGATCGAAGCTGCCCGGCGGCTGCCGGATTATTATTTATTGATGACCGGCGACCGGGTGCGCGCCGAAAATATCGGCTATCTCGACAACAAGCCGGACAACGTCATGTTCACCAGCTTTCTACCCGTAGCCCGTTACGCGGATCTGATCGCGGATGCAACCGGGATGATCTGTCTGACCACGGAAGAGGGCATCCAGCTGTCCTCAGCCATCGAAGCGGTCGCTTCCGGCAAGCCGATGATTATCAGCGACACCGTGCTCCTGCGGTCGCTGTTTCCGACCGGGCTGTTTGTAGACAACAGCGCCGAAAGCCTGACGATCGCCTGTGCGCAGGCGGTGCGTCACTTCTCACGGTACGCCGCAGATACGCGCAGCCTGCGGCGACTCTGTGCGCAATCAGCGCTGGCTCGATCAGGCAGACCGTGTCAGTGCGCTCATCGAAGAGGCCCGGTGCTGATGCCCTATTCGATCGGGGTACTGCGCTCCTTTCTACACTGCGCAACCCAGCGGATTTTTTTTCGCAGTATCACGTAATTCAAAAAGCAATAACTTCCAGCCGGTGTTTAACTCGAGACTTTCATTCGGTTGGCCGTGACATGCTTTAGCTGCCCGGCACAGCCATGGGGATATCCGTTCGCGCTTTCAGATATTTTCCGATCATTCTCTCGGGGCCATACGTGATAGCACCAGCTGCTGCCAAACACGTCATCACAGCGACCGTGATTGCGAGATACACACCCGCGCCAAGAGCGACCGTAGCAAAGATGACGAGGATCCCCAGCTGTCCGTGTATCAAGTATAGCGGATATGTAATAAGCCCAAGAAATCTTAATATTGCGGAAGCTTTTTTTCTCGGGAAGATGTTTCTCTTCAGGCACCATGCAAGTGTTGCAATGGAAATGCTCCAGACGGCTATTGGTGTTATAGCGGACTGATTGTCAGATGCGATGTGATTGATTTCGTCGTTAACAGCCCAAATCTCGAACCACGCCCCAACGATACATATTATGGCGAGCGCCATAGCGGCTGGTGTCAATCGTGAGCCGCTTATTATCTCAAAAAGTAAGACACCCAATGCGAAATAGGGAGCATGCTGCAACATAAGGAGCTCGAAATATCGATTTCCTCTAAGGAAATCAAACAAATCATAATCTGATTTGAGGAAATAGAATGAGACCCAAAATATACAACTAAATATACTGAGAGAAAATATCGTTATTTTAACGTATGATAATTTACCGAAGTAAAGACAGACAGCGACCAAAGCGTAGAAGACGCACTCTATGCCCAGCGTCCAGTATACGCCATCTGGCCAAGGGCCCACCGGGACAAAAAGCAATGCGTGGATTAAAGGGCGTATCGCGGCGTACCCACTCATCTCTCCTAAATAAACTCCTATCGCAATGCTGATCGGCGCGCATATCCAGATGGCAGGGACCAGACGAAAAACCCGATTCATCACAAACCTGGAAGCTGAAGAATTGGCCGCAGACTTGTAGATCAATATCCCGGAAATCACGAAAAATATCTGCACCCCAACCCAGCCGAAATGGAATATCGGGGACGCTTTATCCGAAGTTTCTTTCTTAAGTAACTCTGCATACGATCCATCCAACAGGTGGAGATAAGAAAAGTGATACATCATAACAATGAGAGCAGCGAATAATCGAAGCGCATCGATCCCAGCAAACGAGGTCTTCGGGAAAGTATCAATTTTTATTAAACTCACAACGTAACTCCATTTTAAGGGCCAGAGCTACACAGTTGCGAAAATCTGTGCAAGGCTATCGTTAAAAAACTTTTAATTTTACTACCGAAGTTGCGCGACGGGCATTTTCAAAGTATCTGGTGCAAAGTCAGCGTCGTCGCGATTTTGAGAGTTCCGGGCACAACAGCGTGCATAACCAGCGTGAAAGTAGCAAAGTGCGTTTCGAGCCCAAGCGTTCTGCAGAACAGAAGCGGGGCAGTCCGGCAGACAGCGGAAAGCCCCTACCTCAAGAAGGGGTCAATTTACGTTGGAGAGCATGGAGTGCAAAAAATCCTGAAAGAACGAGCATCCTAGTTTCGTACCTCTACCCGGGTGCTTATCTTATTCCGGGAAGCATGAGCAGCGGGGCACTTAACGCTGTAGGGTTGGCAATATTCTTCTGCGGTCCTCTTGCCGTAAGGAGACTACTTCAGAATTTTGCGCAGAAGTCGTATGTTTTTGTCCTCTCAGATTTTGCAGTTCTTGCCATGGCACTGTGGATGCTGGTCTCTCTTGTGTTGCACGAAGGAGTCCGTGCATTAACAGGGGCCGGCGCCTTCGCTGCGGTACAATTTCTGCTAACGTATCTGATCTGCCGATCGTTCTTCTCGACACCGTTGTTGTTAAAAGTCTTTGCGGAGCGAATGTTATATGTCCTGATTGCGACATTGATGTACGCAATCGTCGATACTCTCACTTCTCGCAACACGATCCTGAGGTTGGCAATGACACTGGCGGGGGGGGGGGCAACGCAGCCTTTAGCGATGGAGGCATATCGGTTTGGGCTCGTTCGCGCGCAAGGTTCGCTTGAGCACCCGATTCTCATGGGGGTGTTCTTTGTTGTCTCGGCAGTGTTGCTCAGCCAGTCGCTGCTCGACGTTAGAAAAAAGTTTCTCGTTGTCCTCATCTGCGCGACGGGTACTGTCTTAGCCTTGTCATCTGCGCCGATACTATCCGCGCTACAAGGCGTAGTGATATTGTTGTATTTCAGGTTTCTTCGTGGGTATCCTTGGGCAAAGTTAATACTCTGGATGGGGGTGTTTTACATTATTGGTATAGTTGTATTATTTGTGGATCAGCCTATCGAGGCGCTTATCAGTACGTTCACACTGGACCCGCAAACAGGCTTCTACAGGATGGATATCTGGCGATGGGTATCGGTAAATGTTGAGACAAGCCCATGGATTGGCATCGGTACCGCTGACTGGATGAGGCCTGAAAACATGTCAGCCACGATCGATAGCCTGTGGTTGGTTCAGGCGGTGAGGTACGGAATTCCTGCAGCCCTGCTACTGGCTATGAGTTGCGCCACGACAGGCACAAGTCTGTGGTTGAGGTCGGGAAGTGCTGTGTTGCGTGATCCTGCTATTTCGAGCATGTCGTCAGGGCTTGGAACAGCAATCTTTATCTTGTTTTTCTGCGCATTCAGCGTGCATTTTTGGGGCTTCGTATGGCTGCTTTTGGCCGCTCTTTTGGGGATGCGCGCAGGGCTTACCGAGCATTCAGTGCGAGTTAACAGATCTTGCCGAGGCCAGCCGTAGGAGTTTGGACTTGCATCGGAAAAACGGGTACGCCTTTTTCGCCTCATGCGGCCAGCTCTCGAACTGCGGAGCTTAAAAGGGTCAGAAGCCAAGTGTCGCGCACCAGCGCGGGCCTAGGCCTGCTTGCCCGGCCCGGCTAGATTGCCCACGAGCGCCAACGTCTGTCTTGAGCTGCTGCCGTTCACTTGACCGCTGGTGTCGGCATGACTAATGACTGGGGGGGCAGGGCCGAAACCTGTCTGATCACTCGGATGCATGTTTCATCTCCGTCAGCCGACGGGTAATTCGAGTTGAAGGTAATGAGAACAACATGCTGAAATCGCTCAATCAGTTTATCAAGATCCAGCGTTTCGTGGTCGGCATAAAGCGGACCTATCTTCGCTGGGTGTGGTCGATGGACATACATCCTTCGGTGGTGATGTCGCTGAGTGCCAAGCTAGACAAGACCAATCCCCGTGGCATCCATATCGCTGAGGGGACATACATCGCCTTCGGCGCTGCCATTCTGTCTCATGACATGACGCGCTCCTTCCGTACCAACACCTATATCGGCCGCAACTGCTTCATCGGTGCGCGCAGCATGATCCTGCCAGGCGTTACCATTGGTGACGGCAGCATCGTTGGGGCGGGCAGTATTGTGACAAAAGACGTTCCCCCCAGAACGGCCGTTGCTGGCAATCCCGCCAGAGTCATCAAGACCGATATCGAGGTTGAACGGTTCGGTCGGCTCAAACAGCGAACCTGATCCTCTGAGCGTAGCCGTGTCCCCCTGTTAACATCGACGCGTTTGGCCCAACACCCCGGTGGCGGAGCGGGGTATCTCGCCCAAGCTGCATGAATATTTGCAGGCGGTGTGGGGATCACCAAGCAAATCTGTCAGTCTCTCTGTCCACACGCGGACAGGTGACGATGCCATCGATATTGGTGATATGTCCCGATACAGCCGGTCCCGGCTGCGTCGTTAACAGCTGAATAATCATATCCGTTTATTTCCACTAATCGTCGCTGGACGGATTCCATTACTTAGTGGCATCTTGCAACCACGAGATTGATTCTTTTCCGTCGATCAAATTTTGATTCGATAGATTGAGATTGGATGAGGGGTCTATAGGATGTTTTACAGTTATCCATACTATGTAAAAACTGAATACGGCATCGACATTGCGAAAAATTCCCCTATTTACTCGACTATCGATTCCTCGGGAACGGGAAGCATCTCCTTCTGGGATTTCTCTCAGTTTTTTGACGAGAGTGATTTCTACCAGAACGGCAGCCTGGTCAAAACACAGACACTCTTCAACGAAGAGTATTACGAGACCGTTGAATACAGTAACAACGGCACCTGGACCTCATTCGAATACGCACAGGTCGATGGCTACAATACCTATGGCTACAGAGTTCTCGATGGGAAAAACGGGTACGACCGACTTGACTACATTCGCACGGATAGTCCGACCGGCGAGTTCAGTAACGTCCTGAAATACACGTCGTCGGATGGAAAATACGGATATAGTTACGAGCAAACGGGTGGCCAGGCGGATGCCTGGGATGTTAGACAGTCGTTCGACAATCCCAACACCGGCTCCTACAACTACGCGGCACATTGGCTCGCCGTGCCGGCCGGTGGATTGATACGGCTGATTTCGGCGGACAGCCGGTCCATCACGGAGATCAAAGCCAATTCGCTTCGCCAGCTCAGCTTCGATGCAGATCACAACGTGGTCCGCGCGGTCAGTTTCACTACCGAAGGCGTCAAGTTCGATCTGACGTTCGAAGCCGACGGCGACAAGGTGACCCGCAATTTCGATGGCGGAAAGATCAGCTCCCTGATCACGCAGCATACCGACGGGTCGTCCTCCGAGCAGTATTACAATAACCTCGGTGCAACAGCGAAGTCTGTAGAGCGCCAAGCCACCGGCGCTTCCGATGTCCAGATCTTTCAGAATGGCGTGCTTACCAATCACAATCTTTACGCCGCCGGCGGCAAGCTCGCAGTGACCGACGCGATCAGTGCCGATGGGTCACATCTCGTCACGGCGCATATGACGGGTCAGACGCTTTACGGTGGGCTTGCGGACGATACGTTTTTGGATTTCGGCGCGACCACCTTCGTGCTGGGGAAAAACTTCGGTCATGACGCCATCAAGGGTTTTGACGTAGGACAAGCCGCCAATTCCGACCTCATTGCGCTCAGCGCAGACTACCAGTTTTCCGATCTCGTTTTCACCCAGATCGGCAAGGATACGGTCGTTCATGTTACCGCTGACGACGATATCACCTTGTTCGGCGTCAAAGCGATTTCGCTTGGCCATGACGATTTTATGTTTGTCTGAGAAGGTCGTCCGCCGCTTGGCGTGACGGCCGCGGGACCTTCCCTGAGCACAAGGATCGGGTGCTGTCACACCAATCATGCTGCGGTTGCCAGCGAGCCGGTCGGGTTGAGCGTAGATTCTGCGATGTAAATAACCGCTTCAAGCATCGCTGGTTTGCGCTGCAGACAGGCACTCCCGAGTATGGCCTCCTTTCGATACAAGTAGAGCTTGCGCAACGTGAAGATATCATGCTGCTTCGCGCGTGCTATCGACATCTCCAATGAAGAATTCTGCTTCTGAACGACCAAGTTCGGAGCCTTGATCGCTCGCAACGCGCGACGGCGACAAGTGTGCCCTGTCCGATATTCTACAGAAGCGGCGCGGCAGAAGGGCGGGCGGTCAGGGACTTGCGGACGGCGTTGTCAAGCCGCTGCCGCTCTGCTCCATAGCGAATTTTCTCCGATCAGTGCGTTCCTCCGTCGCTGAGACGGCGGACATAGTCCCTGGACTTGATCACGCGTTGCTCAAGGACATGTCGACAAAGCTTCCCATGACCTCTACCTTGGTATATCGAGATAAGCCCTTGCATTCGCTGAATTCTGAGCCAGCTGCAAACCTGTGCAGCCTCCATCAGCGCTTCCGGCCCTTCTCTGACCTGTTTGCGGCTCAACGCAACGGCTCCTTGTTCAAGAAGGTGATGATAGCGTCGCTAATGAGGACAAATTTAAGTTTTAGAACTAAAAGATGTTATTTAATCTAACGGATTTAAAATTCAGTAATATCTTTTGCGTATTTCATCATAAATGTAATAATAATTTATAACATTCGAATATTCGTTGTAAGTGCTGCTAACCAGTTAACTCGAATCGTTGGTCTGGGCGTCGCGGTTCTTGAACAATTCGATGATTTTGATATATAAGCAAACGTAAGGATTTTTTAAGCATTATTGAAGAAAGATTGATTGTTATGGCGTCTGCTGCGACGATTACAGGTAGCTTGTCAACCGTAGTTTTGGAAGGTGCGCAAACCATCTATTCCAAGACAGGATCTCTGGTTTTTTCAAGTTCTGACACCAAAGCGGTGCTCACGCCAAGCTTTGGCAGCGCGTCTCTGGTGTATAAATCATCGGTTGGCGTCGATCAGACGTCCATATTGACCTCCGCACGCATTGCAGAATTGACGAGCGCGCTGTCGTTCGACGCAGCGTCCATCACCTATGCTTCAGGCGGAAGCCTCAAGTGGAACTACGCGCTCGCGGACTCGTCTCTCGATTTCCTCGGCACCAGCGAAGTCGTAACGATTACGCTGCCGATCACCGTCACGGATCCGGCTGGCCAGGCTACCACGCAGAACATTATCGTCACGCTGCGCGGCACGAATGACGCGCCGACGATGACTGCCTATACCGCGGCCGATACCTCCGCTGCCCTGTCAGAAGCGACCGCCACGCTCGCAAGCGCCGCGACCTATTCTGCGCAAGGCGTGCTTGTGCTTTCCGATCTCGACCTGACCGATACGCACGCCATCTCGATTGCTCCGAAGGCCGGCGGCTATCTTGGCGCTTTTTCCGCCGTGGTGGTTGATACGGCGTTGGGGGCTCCCGGATCCATCACTTGGACCTACAACGCGCAAGACAAGATGCTGGATGGCCTGGCTGAGGGCCAGGTTGCCTATCAGGTCTACACGATCACGCTCAACGACAAGAAGGGTGGCAAAACTACCCAGGACGTCACGATCAGGCTGACCGGGACAAACGACGTGCCGGTCGTATCCGGTAGTGTGGCCGGTTATGTCGCTGAAGGAGCCGCCACCAACTACAACCTGACCGGGACGTTGAGCATAGCCGACGCGGATCTGACGGACCGGCCGGTCGTGTCCATTCTGAGCCAGGATGTGTCCTTCAAGAATCTGGCCGGAGACGACGTCACGTCCTCGCTGACGCAATCGGTCATCGACCAGCTGAAGGGCGCCTTCAGCATGTCCGTGGGCACCCTGGTGACGAATAAGGGTGCTGCCACCTGGGTATACTCGATCGCCGACAGTGCAATCGACTTCATGGGTCGCAGCGAAATGGCGACTTTGAAGACGACCATCCAGATCAGCGATCAACATGGCGGTACCGTCACCAAGGACGTGATCATCACCGTTCGTGGCACGAACGACAATGTGGTGTTCAACAACGCGGCCAGCGGTTCGCCGTCTTTGTCAGCAACCGTTGTCGAAAGCGAGGGCAAATCCAACAGCGATACGCTCGATAGCGCCAGCGGCACGATGCTGTTCGTTGACAAGGACAGTTCGGACATTCATGCGGTCACCGTTGCCGCACAGGGGAAAAATTACGTCGGCAAATTTGTCGCGACGCTTTCGGAGACCGATGCGACTGCGACAGGCGCTGTCAACTGGACGTATGCTGTGGCTGACAAGGCGCTGGACTACCTGGCGCAGGGCGAAGAGCTGACGCAGACCTACCGTATTTCAGTCAGCGACGGCAAGGGAAGCATGGTTTCCCAGGACGTGAGCGTGCACCACATTGGCGTCGATGACGCAGCCGTGGTCTCCGGTGCAACGCACGCAACCTATTACCAGTCGCTTGGCTCTTTTCTGGACAAGCCGATCACTTTTGATGGTCTGGTCAAGATCACCGACCCCGATGCCAGCGATACGGTCGTCGTGCAGACTTCGGCTGTTCACGTCACGATCTATGATGTCAACGGCATCGATCTGTCATCGCTTCCGCCGAGCCAGCTAACGGCGGCGCAGGCGCTGATGTTGGAAAAGGCTGGAACGTTGGGGGAGTATCTCTCCGTTTCGGCCGGTTCGGCTGTTAATGCCGGTCAGGTCACCTGGTCCTATGATGTCACACCAGACAAGGTGTCGTTTCTCGGCGCGGGATATTATGCCGAAGTCAAGGTCGATGCGACCATCTCGTCGACGCACGCCCAGACGGGTCAGGTATCGGTCGTTACACAGCCCATCGTCGTCGATCTGGTCGGATCGGACACCAGTTTCCAGGCGAAGGACTATCTGAGCCACGTGTTGGACAACACGATTCTGCAGTCGCTGCCCGCCAATGTGACGCTCGGCAATCAGGTCGCCGTCAGTGACCTGCAGGACTACAGGACGCTGACTGCAGCCGACGGTGTGATCGTCCGTTCCGCCATTACGCTCGAGGTGACGAAGAACGGCGCCATTTTCGACGGCGTCGATTTTCGGAACGTCCAGGTCTCCGTCCTGGCCGACAACGTCAAGTTCGTGAACTGCATCTTCAATGCGACGACGGATATCTTCGTGAGCCTGAGGGCTGCCGCGGGCACGACCGGACTGATTGTCGACCACAGCACGTTCGATGGCGGCAAGATCAATTCAGCGTTCCAGGATTTCATCCTTGCGCAGGGCGTTGACGCGACCATCACCAACAACATGTTCATCGATGCCCCGATCGATGCCGTGGCCATCATGGGCGGCACTGTTTCGGGCAATTACTTCCACGGCGGGGGATATTATTCTCTGGCGCATTCCGATGCCATTTGGGTCGGCAAGACGAACTCACCGGTGGTCATCTCCAACAACATCATCGACTGGCGTTCTCCCGTCGATGCAGCGACCGGCACCAACAACGCCATCCGCATCTCCTCCGAACTCGGGTCGATCGACAAGGTCCTGGTCCAGAACAACGTCCTCGTCGGCGGCAACTACACGATTACTGTCACCAATGGCCCAACCTGGACGAATACGGCCGAACAGATGGGTTCGCTGACAAATGTCGTCATCAAGAACAATGCCATCGGTCTCGGTGTCACGGGCGAATTTGACACCCAGTTCCTGCCGGCGGGCACAATCTACACCGGCAATTACGGGCCAACGGGCACGGGCACGAGTTTCGGCAGTTCGGAAACCGCCGGCAAGCTGTCGTTCGTCGGCTATGACGCGACGATCGGTACGGTCGCAAACGACAGCTTTTGGGGCGGTCATGCCGACCATTACCTTGTCGGTGGCGCCGGCAGCGATATCATCACCGGCGGTAGCGGAAACGATATCATCCAGGGCGGCGGCGGTCGCGATTTTCTATATGGCGGCGCGGGTGCCGACATCTTCCTGCTGACATCGCTGAGCGACGGTGCCGACAGCATTCGCGACTTCGAGCAGGGTATCGATAAAATTGATATTTCCGGTCTGGTGGCGCAGTCCGCTGCCAGTGACTGGAGCTGGGTCGGCACTGACCGTTTCACCGGAACGCCATTGCAGATACGCTATGCAGTCAATGCCAGCGGCGTCACCTCGTTCTTCATCGACCTGAATGGCGATACGGCTTTCGATTACCGCATCGATCTGACCGGGGTGTACAACCTCTCAATGTCCGATCTCATCATCCATCGGGATGGAACGGCTGTCGTCGAACCGTATAGTTTTTCCGACAGCAATCTGGACCTGATGGCGTCCAAGGCCAATTTCAGCTTCACGTTTGCATCTGCACCGATCGTGTTCATTAAGGGTCAGGCGGCGCTCGCCCATGCGGATGGTTCGCTTCTGCCGATATCGGGTCTGTCCACATACGCGTTTGCCGATGGAACGATCAACGTGGCTGATGGCAACGTCATGGTCGATGACCTGTTCTATTACGCCACCCACAAGTCAGTATGGAATGCCGGTCTCGATGCCGAGGCCCATTATGCCGCCACCGGCTGGCAGCTCGGTTACGATCCCAATTTCTATTTCTCCACCAATGGTTATGCAGCGGCCCACACTGCCGCGGCCGGCATGAACCCGCTGGATTATTACCATACCACCGGCTGGAAGCTGGGTGACGATCCCAGCGTGAACTTTGATACCGAGCTCTACCTGCTGATGAACCCCGATGTCGCGAAGTCGGGTCTTGATCCGCTTGAGCATTACCTGTCCATCGGCCATGGCCAGGGCCGGACGGTTTACGCCGCGATTGGCGACCAGATCGTCAACGGATTCGACGAGGAGTACTACCTTCTTGCAAATCCGTCGGTCGCCAAGAGCGGCATGACCGCGCTGCAGCATTATCAGACAGTCGGCTGGCAGCAGGGACTGCGGCCCAACGCCTATTTCGATCCTTCCTATTACCTGGCAAGCAACCCGGACGTTGCCGCGTCAGGGGTAGAGCCGCTCGCGCATTTTATGGCGGTCGGCTGGATGCAAGGTCGTGATCCGAGCGCCCTCTTCGATGTCAGCTCCTATCTCGCCGCCAGTCCGGACGTCGCTGCGTCAGGTATGAACCCGCTGACGCATTTCCTGACGATCGGCGCTTACGAAGGCCGTGTCAGCTTCGAAGCCGGCGTAAGCCTGGTGGGCTCCGCTCCGACCGCCGCCGCAGATGCCGCTATCGCACAGAGTGTTGTCGGCACAATCCTGATGTCGCCGACGAGCGTGCTTACCAATGATTCCGATGCCGATCGCAACGTCCTCAAGGTGGTTTCCGTCAATGGGTCGGTCGGCAACATCGGTGCCGAAGTTGTTGGCAGTTACGGCACGCTGAAGATGGGCGCCGACGGCACCTTCAGCTATGCCGTCACCTCGACCATGGGAGCGACCGGTGGCCATCTTGTCGATCATTTTCGCTATGTCGTGGCCGACGGAAAGGGCGGTTTCAATTCCGCCAATCTCGACATAACGTTGAACAGGGCCGCCGTCCTGTCCAACGATGCGACCATCACCAAGAACCTGGCCGGCCGCCAGCTTTCCGTTTCGGCGACCAATGGCGTGCTTGCCAACGATACAGATGCCGACGGCGACCCGCTGCACGTGATTTCCGTCGCTGGTTCTCAGGACGGAGTCGGACGCGCGATCCACGGGACCTATGGTGATCTCCTGCTCAACGCAGACGGATCCTACAGCTACGTCCAGAACGGCATTGCGCCGGCGGCAACTTCGGTGACCGACACGTTCACCTATGGTGTATCGGACGGATTTGGTGGCGTATCTAGCGCCCAGCTGGTGATAAACATCATACCTGCGAACACGGCGCCGGTGCTCTCGGGCGATGTTTCGGGAACCCTTGTCCAAGGGGCCGCCAGCCTCTATTCGCTGACGGGGAAGCTCACATTCTCGGACAGTGACCTCGACGACAGTTTGACGGTTTCGTTGGCGGGCAGGACGGTGTCTTTTTCCAGCGCCAGTGGTCAGGACATATCCGCCAGCCTAACCCCGGATCAAATATCGAAATTTCTATCGTCTTTCTCGGTTCCACTTGGCCAGATTGGCACGAATGGCAGTCTCGACTGGCGTTACCAGCTTGCCGACACGGCGACGGCTTTCCTTGCGGCTGGAGAAGTGCTGACCGTCGTCACCCGTGTACAGGTCACCGATCTCAGCAACGCCGTCTCTTACCAAGACGTCAGCATCAAAATCACCGGGACGAACGATAAGCCGATATTTGATGTCGTGTCCGCACAGGATCCGAACGTCTACGTCGTTCTCTCCGAACCGGCGCTCGAAACAGGTTCTCTGAACGTCCAGACCCGCGCAAGCACGCTCTTTTTCAGCGATCTCGACATCAACGACGTGCATTCGGTCTCCGTCGTCATGAAGGGTGCCGGATATCTTGGAAGTATGTCGACGCAACTCCAGGAGCCCGTCAACGGGACGGGCGGCGCTGTGGTTGCGACCTATTCGATACCGGACAAGCGCTTCGATGCTCTGTCTGCCGGCCAGGTGATCACCCAGACGTATGTGATCACGGTCACCGACAGCAAGGGTGCCGTCACCAAGCAGAACGTCAACGTCGTTCTCAACGGTGCCGATGATCTGCCGACCATTACCGGCTCGGCGAAGCTGTCCTGGGTCGAAGGGCAGGCCGTTAGCTACGTGAAGTCCGGTGTGCTCAACTTGAGCGACGTGGATACCAACGATCATTTGATGATCTCGTTCGACCGTCCGACGCTGTCGGTCAAGGCGTCTGACGGGGCGGATATCACGTCCTACCTCTCGGACAGCCAAGCCATTCTGTTGAAGAACGCCTTCTCCATGCCTGTCGGCGATCTCGGCAAGAACAGTGGGAAAGCCACCTGGGACTACGTCATAAATGACAGCGCTTTGGATTTCCTCGGAGCGAACGACTTCGTCACCATCAACACCACCGTCCATGCCGATGATGGTTCCGGGGAAGTAACCCAGGTGATATCGCTGTCCGTGCGCGGCATCAACGATGCGCCGACCGTCAAATCCTATTCGCCGGGTGATGTGGCCATCTCAGGTGGCGTTGTCGAAACATCGAATGTCAGCGGCAAGACTTTCCTCGACACCACGTCGGGCAGTTTCAACTTCGCCGATGCGGACCTCTCCGACAAACATACCGTAACGGTCAAGGCAGCGGTAGGCGGCTATCTGGGCAACCTGACCGCAAGCCTCGGTAGCGATACGACCGGCGGCAATACTGGCGTGGTCAACTGGGCGTTTTCGGTTGCAGACAATATGCTGGACGTTTTAGGTGCCGGCCAGAAACTGCAGCAGACCTATACGGTGAGCATCAGCGACGGAAAGGGCGTGCTCGTCAAACAAGACATTGCGATCACCCTCAATGGCGCTGCAGATCAATATCTGTTCACCAACCAGACGACGCAAATCATCTCCAACTTTGTGCCCGGCTCAGACACACTGGCGTTCAATTCGTCGAACTTCGGCCGTTACGCAGCCGGAACGCTCGATGCCTCGCATTTCAGCTATGGTACTGCTGCTATTGGCGACAACAGCGCTCAGTTCGTTTATGACGGCTCCAACGGAAAGCTTCTCTACGATGCCGATGGCATTGGCTCGGGCGCCGCTGTGATGGTCACGCAATTGAACGGCAATCCCACCTTGCATTTTAGCGATCTTCTGATCGTCTGAGGCGGGCAGGGCCGAAAACCACTCAGATACGGGTCAGCTGTCAATTGGCAGCTGCGACCTCTGTGTTCTGTTCGATCATGACCCACTGCATGAGGTGATCGGCTGACTGGCGCTTCAACAGCTTGTGGGGTGTTTCAGCCCATGGCATGACGCGGCTGGCGAGATTGTCGAGAATGAAGTCGCCCCGATCGGTGCGAACCGACAGGATGAGATGGCCTTGGCCATTCGGAGTAATGGCGACGATCAGCGACAGTGCTGCCATCGGAAAGCCGATGGCATGCAGGGCATCGCGTTTCTGGATCGCGTAGTCGTTGCAATTGCCGACACGGGTCTCCAGCGACCAGTCCATTCCGCCTTTCGCCGCGTCGGGGACGATCTTCCGGTTGACCGCCTTGTTGACTGCGACCATCTGGGCATAGACGTCTGCTGTCATGGTCACCTTGGAAGCATCGCCATCCGCCGTGCATTGCGCCGCGTAATGTTTGCAGAACATCAGGAACGCAATCGGGGCCATGGCCAGCTTCCCCTCCGGCATTTGCGAGGAGGCGGCAAGATGGGGGCGTTGCGTGGAATTGGCGGCTGCTGGGCCCGAAACGGACAAAGCAGTCAGCAAGAGCGCAGCGTTCAATAACTTCAACATTTTCGACCCCTTTTGCTTCCTTGCTGACATCAGCGGTTGTCCGCGCGGCCCTCTAGGCCTTGACTGCCGGGAATTTCTTAAAACATACCGGCGGCGTAGCGTTGTGCTTACGCTGCCAGTCTGTCGTACTCATTGCGGATTTTTGCGATGTAGTGCTGTCCCGGCGAGGGTGCCTCGCACATGGCCGCCGCTTCTGCTTCGGGTACGCCGATGAAACGGCGCTCTTCGCCGTTCTTAAAACAGATGCGAAGCTGTCCATCCTCCTGGCTGAAGTAAACCGAATGGATGATCCGAGACTCTACGTGAAGTCGAAGCATTTTCATCTCCTGTGCTCGTTGAGGCCAGCATAGGATGCAGCTTGAAAGGCTCGGTAAAAGAAGTGGAATTAATTTTATCGATGTGTTCGATTTTGGATAGCAATCGCCCAACGGTTGTTCGAAAGGACACAGGAAGGCGGGACTGATTGCCAAACTTGCTGGCTCCAGATATCAAGTCGATGCCGACGCGGGCCTTGTTGGCTCTTCGTCTCTGAAGGACCCTGGGTCTCTGAAGGGCCCTGCGTCTCTGGACGGCGATGCAGCCGGGCGTTAAAGGTATTTTGGCGTATCCCCACTACCAATAGCGTGATCATCGATGAGATTGGCAAGGCAGTCATGAACAGCGGGTCGCTCAGGGACATGCCGGAAGCGGCTTGGTGGACAGGGACAACACGTGGCAACTATTTTCGGTTGGTGGCCTGCGTGTGTGTTGCCAACGGTCTCGTCGCCAGAGCCATCATCAGCATTATGCAGAAAGGCATGGAACAGGCAGCTTGGTCGCTGTTCGATGTCAGTGCGATCATTTGGATCGCGGCCTACTGGGGCCTGGTTCTCATTGGACGCGGAGAAGGGCTGCACAAGACCAACCGGGCAGATCGTATCGTCGGCTCCGTTGCTGTCATCCTTTCGTTGATCCCGCAAAGCTACGCAGCCTGGATCGGACTGATCATCTGTGTTGCATGGCTTCTGGGAAACGCAAAGTCACCGAGCCCGATGGTGCGCGGTACCCGCATCCTTCTGGCAATCACCGTTCCGCTGTTCTGGGCAAAGCTGGCATTCGCGTTCGCGGGCAATGCTGTGCTGAGAACCGATGCCTTCGTGACAGCGCTCATCCTCGGTATGCCCTCGAACGGCAACATGGTGCAGTTTGCGGATCGCAGTGGATATTTCCAGATTTATCCGGCCTGTTCGTCGCTGGTAAACATGTCGCTGGCACTGCTTGCCTGGTGGACGGTGGTCAACCTCGTGCCGAGAATAGCGTTGACGCGGGTGGCCGGGGTCGCCGTCGCAATGGGACTTTGCGTCTTCCTGATCAACATCGTCCGCCTCGTGGCGATCGGAACCTTTCGGCCGTATTTCGATATCATTCACGGTGATATCGGCAATACGGTCGTCGGATGGTTCACACTGGCTGTCGTGGCCATCGTGTGCTGGCTTGGCATTCGCTCATCGATCGGTCCGGCCATGCCGGGTGGGGACAAGAGCGATCAGCCCCAGGTCGCGCTATGAAGGACAGTAATGTCTCGAGCGCAGCATCATGAACGTGCACCCTTATCTCGTTGTCGGGTTGCTTGGGATCGGCTTGAAATTTGCCGTCGGAACCGCTCCCGATCCGCGCGACCAGCAGGCGTTGCTCGATACCGCGAGCGTCTTGTTGGCGCAAAACGGCTACCATATCGAACACGCCTCTCAGACGACCGAAATCGCCATCGCTGCCTCGAACGGTGACTGCCGTCTTGTGCTTGCGGAGATCAGGCCGCAGGGATGGAACACCGCGCAGATCCAGACGCTTTATCGGGATTACGACGACATCTTCTATGTGTTGGGCGGAAAGATTCTGCGGCAACCGCCGGTCTATAGGGCGACGCTGCATTATCAGATCGCCCGGATAATGGGACAATTGCGTGTCGATTACGATTGGCAGCCCGTCTGGGCGATCATCGGCCAAGCGCGCTGCAAACCCGAAAGTCTGTTCGCGACGCGATAGGAGGCTCTCTATAGCATCGGCCCGAAAATCGGAATTGATTTTCGGAGAGCCTGATGCGTAGAATCAATGCTCTAACGCGGGGTGGGGATTCTCAGTGTCGGGGCATGGTTGTCGCGCGCGACAATGTTCGATGAATTGCGCCCGTCCTTGCTGGCGCGGACCTCGATCCAGCTCGGGCGCTTGTTGTCCTTCGAGCGCACCGTGTTGCGTTCGACGGTGACGCCGTCTATGCCGTAGAGGGCAATCGCGTTCCACATGTTCACTTCGATTGTGTTGTCCGATACACGCACGTCTTTCCAGCGGCCGTCGAAGATGCTGATGCCCTGCATGTAATCGCCCGGGCCGACATACTCGATCAAATTGCCGGTGATCTCGATGTTCTCGTAGATGCGCTTGTTCGGGGCAGGGAAGCCCTGGATGCCGTCGCTATGCTGGTTTTCCGCATCTGTATGGTGACTGCCGCGGATGGTGTTGCCAACAATGCGAATATTGCTGCCGCCGAATTCGACGCCGTCGTTACCAAAGTCCTGAAACCGGCAATTTTCGGCGCTGCTGTCGTCGCAATCGAGAAACGTCAAGCAATTCCGCAGATTGGTAAAATCGCAATCCGCGACGACCACGTTTTTTCCCCTGGCAAGAAGGCCGGAATTATAGGGCAGTTCGACCCAGTCGCGCGGTTGCCATGAGGACGTGTCTTCGGTGGTCCTGAAGGTGCATTTGGAAAATCGTGTATGGGAGGCATCCCTGTTGACGTAGACCAGACCCATGCCGGATCCAAGATCACTTTTTTCGCCCTGAAAGATCACCTTGCGGAAGCTGATCCCCGCGGATGCGGTAATCATCGTCATGTTAACGACCGACTTGCCGCTGCCGACGATTTCGAAGTTTTCGGCAGCGATACCTTGGATCGTCTGTGGACCATAATCGCCATCCAAAAGGCGGACGCGTCGTTTTCCGGAAGACAGGGCCTTCTTGATCGCTTCACCCAGCCCATCGTCGCGGGTCGGCGCAAAGATCAGCTCGTCCGGCGCCTGTGCCTGAGCAGCCGAGACGGTGCAGGCGGCGATCAGTCCCGAAAGACTGTAGACGAAGTCGCGACGTGTAAAGGACATGGCCATATCAATATCGCTTCTCATGATGATCATCCAGCCGAAGTGGCAATCTGGCCAACCGGGTTTGGACTGTCAAGGTCGCGGGCCGTTGCTAAATTTCACTGATCGATAGACTTTTGGTTGACCACCCATAGTGCCGATCGTGTAACTTCATCCTGCTATCGCCGCACAAAAGCCGGCGCTGCCGCCGCTGTCGGCCCGTAACGTCTGTATGGAGGAATCGTGAGCACGCTTGGAAAATTGACCGAGAAATGGATGCTATTTCGCGAGCGACGCAATGAGTACGAAAGTACGAGACTCCGCTCGCACTTCTCGCAGAAATACGGAATTGAAATCGGAGATTATAGTTATGGCTGCTTCGATCGCTGGCGCATACCCCCCGGCACGCGCATCGGCCGCTATTGTTCGATTGCGAAATCAGCACGGATATTGAACGCCAACCATCCGATCGAAGCGATCTCGACACATCCGTATTTTTACGATCCTTCCTATCACGTGGTGTCTGAAAGTCGGGTCGTCGAAACAAGCATCGTGATCGAGGACGATGTCTGGTTGAGCCACAATGCGGTCATTACGCCGTCCTGTAAACATATCGGGCGAGGTGCCATCATCGGTGCAGGTGCCGTGGTCACACGCGATGTTCCCGCTTACGCCATCGTTGCGGGCGTACCGGGAAAGATTGTTCGCTATCGCTTTGACCAGGCCCGAATAGACGAGATCGAACAGAGCCGCTGGTGGGTACTCGACAAGGCTGCGGTTGCGCGCTTGGCCGCGCAAAAGCCAGCGTTCGTGTTCGGCGACCGCCCCCGTGTGTAAGGCGGACATTGTGTAAGGCGGACGTTGTCTTTCTGCGACTGCAAAGCGGCCGACGGTAGCGGGGCGAGGACGATTTGCAGTAAACAAACGATAATGCCGCCGGCCCCTGCAACAAAGCGGGCGCCGGCGGCATATCGTGCCAGGCGAGCGCAGACCGTGGTCTGCGGTTGTTTATTAGATGACAAAGAAGTCCGAAGCTTGCAGATGGACTGCCGAGGCGAATTTGGCGACAACGATTGCCGAAGCGCTGCCACTACCATCCTGATCCCAATACAGCGTCTTATGGCTGGCATCCTGATAGAGCTGGCCGTGGCCCGCCTCGGTGGGCGCCTTGCCCGTGCTGAAGTAGGAGTCGAGCAGGTCACCTTGGTGGAGACCGCCGCCGAAGGCGTTGGAGTTCAGGCCGATGAGGTCACCGCTCGCAAAAGTCGTGAGCGTTTTCGTTGCCGTATTCTGGAACAGGAAGGTATCGCTCGATCCGCTGAGGTTGACGGTGACCTCCTGTGTTGTGGTCCCCGATTTTCCGTCCGAGAGTGAGATCGTGTAGGTCTGCTTGGCGGTCTGGCCAGCGCCGAGCTTGTCCAGTGCGCCGTCATCGACCTGGAACAACCAGACGACGTCGCCCTGATGGCCGCCGGTCGTGTCGTTGTCGACCGATGCAGTCAGTTTTCCAACATAACCGGAGCTTTTTGCCGTGACACGGACCGTGTGGCTGTCGGAAATGTCGATGTCGGAGAAGGCGAGCTTACCGTGCGATTCAAGCACGTTGGAACTTCCGGACGTCTGTGCCGCTTCTTTGACGTTAGCCGTGGTAGCGCTGTCGCCGGCCTTATGCGTTTGGAAAACAGGCGCATCGTTGACGCCACGTAACTTGATTACAACATCCTGCGTGGTCGCGCCGCCGTGGCCATCGTCGAGCTTGACTGTATTAACGACGGTCAGAGTGTCGTTTTGGCCGAGAAAGTCGAGAGAGCTGTCATCGATGAAGTAGGACCAGACACCGCTGCCCTTGTTCGAGTTGAGCTCACCGGTCGCCATGTGAAATGCGCTCTTGAGCTGGGAGATTTCCGTTGCCGTCAGATCGTACGTCATGTCGACGCCAGCTGCGGTGACGAGGTTGAGGGTCTGCTTGCTGACGCTGCTGGTTAGCTTGTCGGTGACATCGGCGTCGAAGAATGTCAGCGTGTTTTTTGCGCTCAACGTGCTGGCTTTGCTTTCCCAGAGATTAGCGACGCTGGTGCCGCTGATGATCGCGTTGTCGTTGGTTCCGACGATTGTGACGGCGACATTGGCGCGGGTGTTGATGCCGTTGTTGTCCTTCAAATCAACCCAGTAGTTCTGAACCAAGGTTTCCCCGGCGGCCAGATAGTCGAGCGTTTTCTCCTGAGCGGTGAAGGTCCATTTGATGGCGCCGGTGCCGGTGCCGGTGCTGTCTTCGGCGATGGTCGCAGACAGGTTGCCACGATAGCCGCGCGCGCCGGTGACCGCTGCGACGGAGACCGAATGCACATCGCCCAGATCCACGTCGGCGAAGCTGATCAGGCCCTCACGGGACATGGTCGAGGCACTGTAGGAGAGGCCTTCGGTCTCCTTGACCGAGAGTGTGGTGCTGCCGAGAATGACGGGGGCATCATTGACGCCGGTTACCGTGACGACGACGTCCTGGAGCTTTACGCCGCCGGCGCCATCGTTGACCTCGACCGTCGTGGTGATCTGTGCTGTTTCGCCGGCCCCGACGAAGGACAGGTCCGTCTTGGTCGTGTCATAGGTCCACTGCGCGCTACCGCTTGCGCCGCCAAGTGACAACGAGAAGCCGGCTTTGAGGGCGGCGATATCGGTGCTGTCGAGCCAAGCGGCGTGTGCCGCTCCGGCAACATCGAGATATTGCGTCGCGTAGGACTTGATCGAGACAGTCAGGACGTTGGAGGCATCCGCGTCGCTAAACAGCAGCTGTCCCGTCGCTGCCGTGGACGACCCTGCAATGATCGTGCCGGTCGCCTCGCCGGTGATCGTCGGGAGATTGTTCGGCACCACGATGAGCGCCGAAGTGCCGACCGGCTTGGTGATCGGCACATCAACAACGCTGGAGGTTGCTTTGGATGCCAGAATGAAATCACCGAGACCAACGGCAACGTTGCCCTTGAGAGTGGTCTGGAAATCAGCGGTTAGGTCGCCGTCCGAGTCGACCTGGACAGTGGTGACGGTCGCGGTCCGGATGACACGAAGCTGCCAGGCATGGCCGGTAAACGTCTCCCCACCGAGCCATTGCCAGCCATCGGCGGAGGTCGGAGCACCGTCGAGGTCCGCCAGAGCGATTTTGTCGACGCCCTGCTTGAAATCCTGAATGTAGTCGAGGCCGGAGTTTCTCAGGGAGGTGTAGTAGAAGATGTTTGTGCCATTGCCGCCGGTCAGGTAGTCCCGGCCAGCACCACCGAAGATCACGTCGTTACCGTCGCCGCCAAAGAGCGAGTTGTTGCCATCGCCCCCAATGACGAAGTCGTGACCCGCGCCGCCCTTGACGACAGCTGCAGAACTGGTGGCCTGGACGACATTAAGGGTGCTGCGGTCGGGGACGATACCGACGGACGCGATCCCTGCCGAGACAGGGGTGCCCGAGGCATGAAGGTTGTCCCTGTAGACAAGATCAGCAGGACGGCCTGTCGGGTAAAGATCGAAATACTGCGCTTGATCGACGACGTTGTTCGTGACCACGACATTCGTGACGGTACCGACCTGCGATGCCGTATGTGTGAGGGTCGCACCATCCGTCACCAGAACACTGGCGCTTCCGCCGAGGATGATGTTCCCCTTGATCAACACATTGTCGATGTTGCCCATTTCGGACGTCACGCGGACGGCGTTGTTGGTGGCAACAGGTGCGTCTGCGCTGCTTCGCCAGTCGATGACGTTATCCGAGATCACGACCGCGCCGTTGGTGGCGCCGATCCAGATCGCATCGGAATGCGCACCGGTGGCATAACCACCGCCAGAGATGACGTTGCCGGAAATCTGGCCGCTCTGTAGCGTGATCCCGTCGTTCGGTGCATTCAGAAATTCGCTGTCCTTAATGACGGTGTTTTCGCCTTTGGACGAGATGAAGACGTTATAGGATGAACGGTCCAGCTTGAGGCCGTCGAATGTCGAATTCTCTACAGTCAGGTTCTTGGTTCCGGCAAAGGCATTGATCGCGTACATTCCGACAGAGGCATCGAAATAGCTGTTCTTGATCACAACGTTGTTGGCCTGAACGTTGATGCTTACGCCGCTAAAGTTGAAACCGTCAAGCGCCGTCCCATCCTTGCTAATAACAAGCATGTTGAGTGACTTGTTGTAGTATACGCCGTCCTTTGCGAATGAAAGTTCGGTGAAACTGCGCAATGTCGCTACCGGGGTTTGCGCGCCAACTTCATGATCGGTCGTTGCCTTCAAACCAGTACGTTCGGCGATCTGGTAAATATCGGCTGATATTGTCATTATTTGCTCCTGTATACCTAGCGCGGAAAATTTACTCTTGGCCGGCTCATGAGCAGAAACTAAGGGGGTCTTTCTAAAATTTGGTCCGCGAGAAAGCTAAAGATTTAGACGTTCGCGTTTTTCATAAGCGTTCGGTGAATTGGTGAGAAGTACTTGTATGGAACGTTAAAGCCCGTCCCTGAATGGTGCACATCCGCAAAAAATGGCCCGGAAGGCGTGTTGAGGACGCTTTCCAGGCCATTCAGTACAGAGTAGCAATCTACGAGGATCTGACAGGTGCGTGCCATCAGGTCATTCAGGGTAAATGCCCGTTGGGTTTGGCCGAGGCGGACCTCAAGCCTGTGAAGCGTGGCGCTTGTTTCGGCGATGATAAAAAAACATCATAGCAACGATACTTGCCATCATCGCTAGCGGACCTTCACCCACTGTCGGACCCGGAACTGTAGCGACCGGCGGGGTGGAGCCGCCGCCTGAAGAGCCATCACCCGTCGAAAAGTTGCTCGAGGGGGAGAATTGTGCGGTCCTGTGCGGGTTGCTGAAAGCCACTGCAGTCTGCGCGACGCTCTCGTCGAGCCCGCCGGGACCACCGTTGGTGCCTATAACAGCTGCGCCGTTCAAGCCGGGCGCTGCAGCCGCAGATGGACTGCCGCCGACTGCAAGAGTTTCAACATCTTTCACAGTTGCGCTGAACGCGTTGACCATATCCTGCGGCGCGCGGGCGATGACGGCCACGCTGATTTCCTGGGCAGCGGTCGGGTTGACGCGAGAGCAGGCCAAAACCGCCTGCCCGAAGCCTACGCCTATCGCAGATTGCTGTTGGGCATTCGCATTCGTCACAATCGACAAAATCGGATCGTACAATTGCGTTTCGCCAAGGAGTAATTCCCGAGTAGACCTCGCAAGCACTCCGCCGCCCGACGGGTTGCTGGCAAGAATAGACTGCGGATCTGACTTGAAGCTATCTTTTTCAGCACCCGACGCCATGCCGAAAGGTGAAAGACATGTGGCCGAGTATGCACCCGTGGGCAGCAAGAACGCGATCAAGAACACGCATCTCCTGGAGGAAATCATAGCAGCGGTACGCATCTTCAATACTCCTAAGGAATTTTGCCCAATTGCGCTTTTGTAATTACCAAAACCTTAATTCGCAAGTTTTTTATGATCTCTAATAAAGAACAGACAATCTAGGTTAACTTCCCGATTGTCTCATTCCCTAGTTTCGGTTGACCCATATTTTGCCATCTCGCGACGGTAGCGCGCTTTAGGCATATCTCCTTGTTTCAGTGAGAAGAATAACGCTGAATCTGTCTTCAGGGGCAATACGAGAAGCCGCTCTGGCTGAATCAATACCAACTGAGATTGCCCGACGGCTATGCCTGCGTGTCAGACCTAGTGTACTGACACAGACATAAGATTCACATTTACGTTCAAATGTGCGAATCTGGGTTTATGTCTCAGACCGTTTGCATTCTCCTGAACCCTGCCGATCGCCTTCAGCTTGAAGCGATCGTGTCTGATCGCAATCGTCCGCTCAAACACGTGCAGCGGGCCAGGACCATTCTGTTTTCGGCGGAATGTCTGACCGTGCAGAATGTTGCCCGGCGCGTCGGCGTCAGCAGCCCCTGCGTCTGGCGCTGGCAGCAGCGGTTTGGCGAAGAGGGGCCGGAAGGCCTGCTCCGCGACAAGACGCGGCCGCCTGGCAAGGCTCCACTTGGCTCAAGCGTCACAGTGCGCGTGCTAGCGCTGACCTGTTCGGAGCCACCCGGTTCGATCACACAATGGACCGGGCGTGCTGTCGCCGGCATCATTGGTATATCTAACGGATAGCGGCTCGCTTGAGCTTTCCATCCCGCGCGACCGGCAGTCGAGTTTCGATCCTCAGTTGCTGGCCAATACCAGCGGCGCTTTCCGGGCTTCGACGAGAAGATCGTGTCGATGTATGCGCGTGGTATGAGCACGCGCGAGATCGTCAGGTATATCCAAGAGCTTTAAGGCATCGATGTGTCGCCCGACCTGATCTCGGCTGTCACCGATGCCGTGCTGGACGAAGTTGCGATGTGGTAGGCTCGGCCCCTGGAGCCGGTCTATCCGCTGGTGTTCTTTGATGCGTTGCGCTTCAAGATCAGGGATGAAGGCCATGTTCGCAACAAGGCGGTGCATATTGCGCTTGGCGTGCGCGGGGATGGTACGAAGAAGATTCTCGGTCTCTGGATCGAAACCAACGAGGGTGCCAAGTTCTGGTTGCGGTTGATGAACGAGCTGAAGAACCGCGGTGTCGACGACATTCTGATCGCTGTCGCTGACGGTTTGAAGGGCTTTCCAGAGGCCATCAATGCCGTCTTCGCAGAAACGACGGTGCAGACGTGCATTGTTCACCTGCTGCGAAATTCGCTGGATTTTGCCGCGTGGAAAGACCGCAAGGACCTGGCCCGAAAGCTGAAATCAATTTACGGCGCCATTGACGATAAGGCGGCGGAGACAGCCATGACGACGTTCGAGGGGGGCTTCTGGGGCCGGAATTCCCAGCCGTCGCCCAGATTTGGCGGCGCGCCTGGCAGGAGGTCATCCCCTTTTTTTGCCTTTCCCAAGGACGTGCGCCGGATCATCTACACGACGAACGCCATCGAAGCCTTGAGTTCCAAGCTGCGTCGCGCTGTGCGGGCAAGAGGTCATTTCCCGAGCGACGACGCGGCGACCAAACTGCTCTACCTCGTCTTGAACAGATCCGAGAAGATCGTGTACCAGTTCGTGGTGTAGCTGGGTTTCATAGCCATCGGTGTTTTCCGGTAGGGTCGGGTTGTTAAAGCTCAACCTGAGGGAAGACCACGATGACCGACGACATGATGAACCTGCATTCACTCGTTGAGAAGAGCACTGACGCCGATTTACTGCGGATATGATCGGCTTTGCTTCCGAGAAGCTGATGGCTCTGGAGGTCGGGACGAAGACCGGCGCGGGCTACGGCGAGAAGAATGGCTTCCGATTGGCCCAGCGTAACGGCTATCGCAACCGGGACTGGGAGACGCGGGCGGGCACCGTCGAACTGCGCATCCCGAAGCTGCGCACCGGCAGCTATTTCCCGAGCTTTATTGAGCCGCGCCACATGGCGGAGAAGGCTCTGCCGGCCGTGATCCAGGAAGCCTATATCCAGGGTGTTTCGACCCGCTCCGTCGATAACCTGGCCAAGGCCATGGGCCGGACGAAAGCTTTGCATTCGCCTTGACATGAGCGGCATCTCCAAGAGCCAGGTCTCGAGGCTTTGCGACCCTATCGGCAATGCAGGCATTGCCTGTCGGGCAGTGGGAGATCGACGACAAGGTGAAGGCCTCCCTCGATAGGTCCATAGAGGGTGAATGGCCCTACCTGTGGATCGATGCCACCTACCTCAAGGTCCTGCGCGGTGGACGCATCGTCTCCGTCGCCGTCATCATCGCCGTCGGCGTCAACACCGACGGACGCCGGGAGGTGTTGGGCAAGGAGATTGGCACATCCGAGGCCGAGCCGATCTGGACTGAATTCCTGCGCAAACTGACATGAAGAGGCCTGCGCGGCGTCAAGCTGGCTGTTTCCGACGCGCATGAGGGCATCAAGGCAGCAGTGTCGAAGGTGCTCTCCGCCACCTGGCAGAGGTGCTGTGTTCACTCGCAGAGCGCAATGCCTTAGCCCATGCTGGAAAGAGCGGCCGCCGCGTTGTCTCCGCCTTTATCGCCACGGCTTTTGCTCAGGACACACCGGAGGCGGCAAGCAGTCAATGACGCAATGTCGCCGATCAGATCAGGCCTAAGGTGCCGAGACTTGCCATGCTCATGGACAGCGCCAAGCAGGACGTGCTTGCCTACATGACCTTTCCCAAGCCGCACTGGGCCAAGCTACATTCCACAAACCCGATCGAGCGCCTCAACGGAGAGATCAAGCGGCGAACGGAGGTCGTCGGCATCTTCCCAACGATGACGCCGTCGTCAGACTGGTCGGTGC
The DNA here is from genome assembly GCF_001424065.1 of Rhizobium sp. Leaf384. GTDB lineage: Bacteria > Pseudomonadota > Alphaproteobacteria > Rhizobiales > Rhizobiaceae > Ferranicluibacter. The sequence goes on along the minus strand of NZ_LMQE01000001.1, from coordinate 601,330 downwards.
CTTGCTCCTTGAACAAAACGACGAATGGGCGGTCCAACGATCCCGCTACATGACACTTGAGGCCATCGCCACGATGAGCGATGATCCGCTCATCAGCTGCCAGCCGCAAGCTGATCTATTCTTGGCTCTGTCCGGAAGGCACGGCGAACGCCGGAGCTACACCACTTCGTGGGACAGGATCCGCATCGTGGCTCAATGCGGTCGAGAACTTCTTTTCAGCTCTCACCAGAAGAACACTGCGAAGGGGCGTGTTCAAATCCGTGCCTGATCTGCAGAAGACAATCCGCGATTACATCAAGTGCCAGAATGCCGATCCCAAACCCTTCGTCTGGACAAAATCCGCCGAGGACATTTTCGTGAAGCTCAACGAACTACGTGTAGTGTCTGTATGAGTCAGTGCACTAGCGAAGACACGATGGCCAAACGCTTCGTGTGACCGCATTGCCGTTCAACGATGCGCTGGAGCTGCAGGCAAAGTCATAGGTGGGGGACCTACGACTCCAAGCCAAGCTGTAGGGTCTCCTAAGAGGCGGTCTGGCGATCTGTGGCCTTGATGGAACGTCGTGACCGCACGCAACGACCGTTTCGTCGCTGGCGAAAGACGGCGGATCGTCATGTCATCGATCATGCACCGGCGTAGCGGGCTGATCTGTCGTCGTCATCCAGATCGAAAGTTGGGCTTGAAAGGCCCAACCGTCAAAATCACGAGAGCGTTATGAAAATCCGCTTTCCACATGCCGAGCAGACAGCTTCGGCAATCTCAGATTCGAGCTGACCTAGCGATTAAAGTAATCCGAGTTGTAATAGGCAGCAAAATGTTCGCCATACCGCGGAAGAACCTTGAGATCTGCAAAATTCAAGATCGAACCGATGAGTTTATCGGCCATTGCCGGCGCGGTTTCCAGCGCGTCATTAACCGCACGCATCTCGCTCTGACCCCATGACAGAACCAGCACGAAGGATGTTATCCACTCGGACACGGCACGCACGTCGGACAGCGGAACGATTGGCGGCAAATCGATCAGGATGCAATCGTAATGTTCCTTGGCAGTTTCGATCAGTTCCCCGAAAAAATCCGGTTCGAGGCTGGCGACGACCCTTCGGTTCTTCTCGTTGTTCGACCGGTCGCTCTTCTGCATGTTGATGCGTCCCGTCTCCACCATCGAGAGAAAATCGAAACCCAGCCCCGCGCGGCGCACGACGCTGACACCGTTTGCCAACATCACGCGTTCCTCGGGTCGGACGTCAGCGTCGGTCAGCTGCAGCTTGTTCGACAGGCTGGGGTTGCGAACATCGCCATCGACCAAGAGAATGCGTTTATTCTTCGATGCGAAAAGAAAACCGAGATTACCGCAAAGGCTAGTCTTACCCTCGTTGGGGAAGCAGGATGTGAGTGCCAGGACAGGACAGGCTTCTCGCTTGTTCTTCATTTCGAATGTTGTTCTGACGGTGCGCAGCGTCTCCGTTGCCACCGAAAACGGTTCGGTGCGGACATAATCGATTGGCAAGCCCGGCTTGGATTGGCGATCGTGGCCCTGCGCCACCAGCTTGTCCACCTTTGGAAAGTAGCCGAAGCACTCCACGCCTGTCGCAGTTTCGGCCTCGTTGCGGGTGCGAATGCGGCGGAAGGCCACTTCCAGCGTGTATGCGCCAGCAATCCCGCCGATCAAACCCAGCGCCAGACCGCCTAGGCCGAAAAGGCTGCGTTTCGGGTTGGATGGCGATGTAGAGGCCATGGCTTCGCTGATGACCCGTGCTTCACTGACAGGAAAGCTCTGGCGTTGCATGGATTCTGTATAGCGCTGCATGAAGCCCTCATAGGCCGCACGCAGACCGGCAGCATTGGCTTCGAGCGATTTCAGTCGCACGCGCGTGCTACTGGTATCCGCTGCTTTGTCCATCTGGGCGTTGAGGGCGTCGCGGATCGACTTTTCGCGCGCCTGCGCCACATCGAAGTCGTTTTTGTAGCTGGTTTGGTATCTCAACAGCTCGGCGCGGATCGAATTTTCGATAGCCTCGGCGTCGGAGTTGAGCTTCTGAACCGCAATGTGGTTCTCGCCATACCGGCTGGCAAGCGCCGCCGCCCTGTTCTTGATCTCCACATATTCCGTGCGCAGCTTAGAAATCACCGAGTTCTGGAACGAGTCCGTCGTGGCAAGTTCGCCGACCGAGCTGGGCGAGAATTGCAGCGACCCCTCGTAACGGGCCTGAGCCTCCACGCGCTGGGCGGTTGCATCCGAAAGCTGCTCGCCGAGTTTTTCAAGCTGCTGTTCGTCGACCAGCTTGCCATCCGAAGTGGCGATACGCGCCTCTTTCTGATAGGCGCTGGCAGCCCGCTCGGCATTGTCGAGATCGACGGACAGGCTTTCCGACTTCTCCTTCAACCATGCCACAGCCTGACCGGTCGCGTCGTAATCGGCATCAAGCTGTTTCTTGATGTAGGTTTCGGCAAATCCATTGGCGATGCGAGCCGCGAGGTCGGGGTTCTCGGATTTAAACGTGATCGAATAGGCATAACTCTTGTCAACGCGCTCAACCGTCAACTTCTTGGCGACTGCCGCCGAGGCAACCAGAATGCGGTCCTCTTCGCCGAGCGGAGGAGCAGTTTCCTGGAGACCTGCAAGGATCTTTAGTTTCGCCACAACTCCGGTCGAGGCCTTTGTGAATTCCGGCTCGTTCTGCAGGTCGAGAGAGGTAACGACAGATCGGATGACGCTTTCCGAGCGGATCGTTTGGACCTCCGTGTCGGCGCGTCCGGAATCGATCAGTGGTTCATCGCGTCTTTGGGTCTGGGCGTTAACCGGCTGCGCGATTGCGATGCGGCGTGGGTCCAGCGACAATTGGGCTGTGGCAGTATAGACCGGGGTGATGAGATAACTTGCAGCGTAGCCAACCACGAGACCCAAAGGAGCCATCAACAGGATAAGCCTGCCGCGGCGTCGAAGGATCGACATGAACTCGCGAAGTTCATTGACGATCGTCGGCGCGCTGTCAAAGGACATCATATTGTAGCCAAGCTTGGCATCCGTCATTCCATTACCTCTGTACCGCGGGTGTCACGGATCATTCTGACTGTGGGTCGAATCTCTTTATCGCAGATGTGCATGACCTTATTTCGCGAGTCTAATTACATGGTTATACTATCGACAACAGCTATCGCGGCCAATCGGCGTTGCAACGTTCCAACTCGATCCAGGCTCGACCAAAATCTGCACCCATTCCGACATTAAGCAATGCTCGCAGAGTGCACAAGTACTGCGACGCCATCGTCGTCCAAGATATGCTGCAGCGCAACGCAAATTATCCGAACGTGCATTTCATGCGCGGAGATTGCCCCAATGTTACCCTCCTTCTGCCTACGGCAACATCGAATTTTGCGTCGGGCTTTGACATTTTCGCGATATTTCGAAATACGTAGGCCGGTAGGAAACGTTGAGACCGTTAACGTACCGTGTCAAACAGGTATGGCGTTACGATGGCGGTCACGCAGGCGTGCGATTAGGGTGTTGCTGTCCGCCGTGAAGGATGTGGGTGCGTACAGACAGCAGGTGGAGCAATGCACGTGTGTTGAACGGGAAAGGCGCCGGACGCGGACGATTGAGTTTCCAGTTGCTGTCGTGTTCGCTCGCCGTCGCGGCGTCCATGCTGATCGGTGTGAGCACAGTGAGTTCGGTGGACATGACCAATACACTCAAGCCTTACACGATCGTGGCGTTCGGAACCTCATTGACCGCGAGAGCGGCCTGGCCTGACGACCTGGGGCGCGCACTGGCGACATGCGACGGCCGGCCAGTGGTGGTCACTAAAATCGCGCGCAGCGGCGAAACAACGCGCTGGGGCCTCACACAGATCGATACAATCGCGGCGGCGCGGCCGGACGTTGTTCTCATCGAACTGTATGCCAATGACGCGGCATTGAACCGCTTCATCTCGGTGCGCCAAAGCCGTGTCAACATAGCGTCCATCCTGACGGACCTGCGGGCGCGTTTGCCGTCCGCCAGACTAGCGGTGATGGCCATGAGCCCGCAGCTGGGGCTGAAATCCTATATCCGCCCCTTCGTCGACGACTTCATTGATGCGCATTTCGAAGAGGCCAGGAAAAGGAGCGTTGAGCACATTGATTTTCGTACCGACTGGAAAACGGTGCCGTCTCAGAGGCTGCAGGAGGTGATACTAGATGGGGCACACCCGGACCCAGGGTTTGCGTCACAACTGATGGCGCCCCGTCTTACCGCATTTTTCCAGACCTGCAACCCCTCACATCCTTAGTCTAGTTGTCCAGACCCAGGGTTGATTGAGCAACCTGGGTATCAATCGCTTCCGTTTGGTTCTTGCATTTGATGGATCGGATCAAAGATGAAACGATCCGGGTCCAAAATCCATCGTTTAAAGATCAATTCGTAGGGCGTGAGGCCTTTTAGAGCCTGACCGAAAAAGAGTTGAGTGAAATCAGCCAGTTGTGATTCTGTTTGTTTGCTTAGGACGAACGGAGACCACAATGGGCTGGACTGATTTCGCCCGTCGGCAATATGCCCGACGCGCAATGCGGTATGCAAGCGATCTGACGGACCGGGAATGGGGATTGATCTCCCATTGCCTGCCTGGACCCAGGCCGCTGGGCAGGCCGCGCAGCACCGATCTTCGCGAGGTCGTGAATGCGTTGCTTTACATCGCCGCGACAGGGTGCCAGTGGCGGATGATGCTCAGAGATTTTCCGCCTTTTACAACTGTGCAGTCCTATTTCTACGAATGGCGAGCGACAGGGTTATGGGGTCGGATCAACCATCATCTTGTGATGGAGGCGCGTGAACTGGAAGGCCGAGAAGCCTCGCCGTCTGCGGGCGTGATCGACAGTCAAAGCGTTAAAACCACGGAAAGCGGCGGAATTTCGGGCTATGACGCGGGCAAGAAGATCAAGGGACGCAAGCGTCATATCGTCGTCGACACGCTCGGACTGATGGTCGGCCTCATGGTCCACAGCGCCGATATTCAGGATCGCGACGGCGCGCCTGCCGTCCTCAAAACCATTCTCAAGCGCTGGCCGTGGCTGAGACATATCTTCGCCGATGGTGGTTATGCCGGACCGAAGCTGAAAGGCGCACTGCAAAAGATCGCTGCGTTCACTCTCCAGATAGTCAAGCGTACCGACAAGGCCAAGGGCTTCGAGGTTCTGCCGCGTCGCTGGGTCGTGGAGCGCACCTTCGCGTGGCTTGGCAGATGCCGATGATTGGCGAAGGATTGGGAAAAGTCCATCGCATCAGCCGAGGCCTGGATCACTATCGCCCACATCCGGGTCCTGACACGACGCTTGGCAAGGTACGGATATTGTTGAAACCTTTTCGAGTCAGTCTCTTAGTGTCCTGAGCCCTCGCCCGTAGTTATAGGTATAAATGAGGTCGGCGAGATGCGTTTTGAGTTGATCGTGATCGTCGCAGTAGAAACGCTTGACGGTTGCTTCCTTGATTGTTCGGTTCATTCGCTCGACCTGTCCATTGGTCCATGGGTGCTTCACCTTTGTCAGCCGGTGTTCGATATTCTGCTACACGTCATGCCCGGCTTCGTCTCTTGCGCGATAGACCTTCCGGCGTATCCGCGTCCGCTCAACAGATTGAAGAAGCTTTCAGCGACGGCATTGTCATTGCAGTTGCCCCGTCGGCTCATCGAATGAACCAGATTGCGGCGCTTCAGGAACGCTGCCCAGTCCATACCGGTGAATTGCAATCCCTGATCCGAAGCACTAGAAGCTTTTCCTTTGGCCTTCGCCTCCAGACAGCCATTAGCAGCAACGTCGAATTGACGGTCCGGAGTGTTGTCGATGACAATGGAAGGCCTGCCGCCATAAACGCCGGGACGGCGCTTGTAGTCGATCTAAGCCTTTATCCCAGCAATCCGCGTCAGACGTGCAACCCGGTTGGGGCAGCATGTCTCGCCGTGATCGAGCAGGTCGTCATGAAGCTTGCGCCTATCAGCGATTGCGTAGCAATCGCCTGTCGGCGAAAGGATACCCGTAGACCTTGTCGCTCTCTTCCCAAGCTGTTTGGAGCAGATTGATCTGCCGCTTTTCCTCAAAGGCAGGCATGCTCAAGGGCATCCGCAGTCAGGCATAAAACCCGCTGCGATGGACGCCCAATAGGCGGCACATCATTCGCACCGAGAGCCGCTGTTGATGCTGGGCAACGAACGCGTACTTCACTTTGCATCCCTGGCAAAATACGCGATCTCTTTCTTTAATATGTCGCGCTCCTCCGTGACCCTCGCCAGTTCTTTTTCAAGCTGCCTGATCTCGTCGGACTGGTCGTTACCCTAGTTCCCAAACGCAAGGAGAACTTCTTCCACTCATAACGCGAGTGCTAGGGCTAATGCTCAGCCGCTGCGAAACCTTCGCAACAGGATAGCCCCGTTTCCTGATCTGGCGCACCGCGTCGCGCTTAAACTCTTCGCTGAAATTCGATTTGCTCATGGTGATCTTCTTGCTTCAAAATTAGGAAAGAAAGCGTCTACAAATCTCGAGGCTATTCAATCTTCATCAATCTCCTCGATCGTAAGGTCCGAGGGAATTCTACCTTTGCAGCTCGCTACATGCCGGGGGATTACCGACTCACCGGCCATAGCCGCGTAATTTAAACCAAATGATGTCCGGCAAAATCGAGGCAGATCAGGCTTATCGAAACAATCCAGCCGGACGAATGCGCAAGCCATCTCAAGAGGACACGATATGTTTCCGTCAGAAGGTGAAACGCTCTTTGGGCTCTCGCAGAGATTGACCTTACTCTTTGAATTAAGATAAACAAGAACTCGATATGCGTTTTCTCATCACTGGAACAGCCGGTTTCATCGGATTTTATGTCGCAAAGAAACTTTTAGATCAAGGCCACTTCGTCGTAGGTTTTGACGGGATGACGGCCTATTACGACATTGAGCTGAAGAAGAAGCGGCATGGCATTTTGGCGCTGTCGAATGGATTCAAACCGGTCATCGGGATGTTGGAAGACGAGGCGGCTGTCAATTATGCTGCCGATCTAGCCGAGCCTGACGTCATCATTCATCTCGCAGCGCAAGCTGGCGTTCGCTACAGTCTAGAAAACCCGCGCTCCTACGTAGAATCCAACGTTGTTGGTTCCTTCAACATTCTCGAAACGGCTAGAAGGCGGAAGCCGCGGCATCTGCTGTTGGCCTCAACCTCGTCGGTCTATGGTTCCAACGAGAAGGTGCCTTTTGCCGAAAGCGATAAGGCTGACGAGCAGATGACCATCTACGCGGCCACGAAGAAATCCATGGAGCTGATGGCCCATAGCTACGCGCATCTGTTCGATGTTCCGACCACCGCCTTCCGCTTCTTTACCGTATATGGCCCTTGGGGCCGGCCAGATATGGCGCTTTTCAAGTTCGTAGACGCGATCCGCAACGACCGCCCGATTGACATCTACGGCGAGGGGCGCATGAGCCGCGATTTTACCTACGTCGACGATCTCGTCGAGGGCATCGTCCGTCTAGTCGGTGTCGCGCCGAATGAATCCAACCGGGTGATTACGAAGGGTGTCAACGATACCCTGTCGAAGCATGCGCCCTTCCGCGTAGTCAATATTGGCGGCGGTCAGCCGGTCGAACTCCTCCGCTTCGTCGAAACTATCGAGACGATGATAGGCAAGACAGCGGTCTGCAACATGCTTCCCATGCAGCCGGGCGATGTTCCCAGAACCTATGCATCCCCGGATCTCCTTGTCGCCCTAACCGGATTTCGTCCGGACATCTCCCTGGAGATCGGCGTCGCGAAGTTTGTCGAGTGGTACCGGACGCAGTATTCATGAGCATGTAGTCGCTGTTGATGCCCGCGCGGTGGCGTGTCTGAACATCTGTTTTCTTCATGCTGTGGACTGGGACGGCATCTAAGAAAAGACTTGCGCGATGCGTTCGATCTGGCAGCGGCCGTGATCAAAAGATCTGCTGGCCAGAAATTGCGTTCAAGGCAAAGGTTCACACATAATATGGATGACCTTGCTGCCGCGTCACAGGATGCTGTCAAAATAGATCACCTTCGATGTCGGACGGGTCGTTTCTAGGAGGGATGCCGCTGCGAGCAAAGTCACGTGAACCGGCAAAATGCCGCCGGTTCATGGTTAAATTGTGCGCTGCATAGATGATTGTCACCGCCTATCCGTTGCCGGCTCTACAGAGCAAACCGGAGCCGGCGGTTCTCGCCGGACTGGATCTTGATCCAGGAGATGCCCCCCTGACGGAAAGGCCGGATCCGGCTGGTGCGATTGTCGAGGACGAGATCGCCATCGGATCTTTTGACGACGAGGACAGCGTGCCTCTTGCCTTCACGGGTGCCGGCGACGGCGAGGCGCAGTGCCGTGGCGGACCAGCCAAGCGACATCAGCTTGCGTTTCTTGGTGATGCCGATGTCCTCGCAGTCGCCGGCCGAGACATCAGCCTGCCAGACATCGCCCATCGTGCCGATCCGGTCGTTGACGGGGACGATCGCGACGTTGACGGCGCGGTGACGTGCTGCAGCTCCGCATTCTTTTCCGAGGTCAGCCTGACGATGGCCGCACTCCAGCCGACCTCGCAGTCGCCGGGGTTCTGCAAGCAGAAGCGGATCTGCGCGAAGGGCGCCAGCGTTAAGCCCTTTTGCTGGAGATAGAGGGCAGGGTTCACGAAACCGACCCCGCGGGAGAGTTCGCCAGCGGTGCAGCGACAGCCTGGAAAAGGACCATCATGGGTGCCGTGACGGAGAAGGCCAATATGAGATGTCTGAACATACTGTTCTCCAATTCTGGCGACTCCATGAAGCGTATCTCGGCGTTTCCAACCGGCGCCGTGTCTGGCGCTTTTCGTTTCCTGTGCGATCACCCTAGCAGCGAGATTTTACACGCCGTTTTCCCGGATGCTTAAAATCTGAAAGGTGCATCGTTTTCGGAATGTCGCGTCCGTTTTGCGATCCTGACCGCCCGGCCGCTGCCGGAACGCGCGATTGAAAATTCCGGCAAACGCGGGTAGAACCCGGGCATGCAATGGACCGATGAGGCCATAATCCTTGGCGTAAGACGTCACGGCGAGACGTCGGTCGTCGCCGAAGTGATGACGCGGGCGCGGGGTCGGCATCTCGGTCTGGTGCGCGGCGGGCGGTCCCGTAGCCTGCAGCCCGTTCTTCAGCCGGGCAACGCCGTAGAGATTACATGGCGCGCCCGATTGGACGAACATCTCGGCGAGTTCCGGATGGAGCCGCTCGAACTACGGGCGGCGCGTCTCATGGAGACGGCAGCCGCCGTCTATGGGGTGCAGGCGATGGCGGCCCTGCTGCGCCTGCTGCCGGAGCGCGATCCGCATCCCCACCTCTTCACGTCTCTGTCCGTCATCCTCGACCATCTACATGATCCCCGGGATGCCGGAGAGCTGTTCGTGCGCTTCGAGATCGCCTTGCTCGAGGATCTGGGCTTCGGGCTCGATCTCGCGCGTTGCGCGGCGACGGGTACGCTCGAGGATCTGGCCTTCGTCTCGCCGAAGTCCGGCCGCGCCGTCAGCCGCACCGCGGGACTGCCCTACGCCGACCGGATGTTCGCGCTGCCACCGTTCCTGTCCGTCGAGGGGCGGGCGGCCGATCGGGAGAGCCTGGAGGATGCGCTGCGCATGACCGGCTATTTCCTGCACCGGCATGTCTACGAGCCGCGCGGCATCGATGTTTCCGCCGCCAGGAACGGCTTTGTTCAGGCTGCGCTGAAGGCGCTCGGCCCGGGTCGATCCCCGGTCGACCCTCCGACGACAGGCGATCAGCTGCGCGATCCCCCATCTCTTTGAAGCGATTCGTATCCTCGCGAGAGATTCCCGCCGTGCCCGTCTTGGTTTCTGCGGGAAGGACGATAAGTTGCCGTCTTTCCGTATCGCCTCCGGCAGCGCTTGCTTCCGGGGTCTGTGTGACAGGTGCCCATGCCCGAACTCCTCGTCCTCGCCGCCTTCATCTTGTCGTTCCTCGCCTTCGCCCGGACCCGCCAGGCGAACGAACGGTTCACCCGAGACATCGCCTTCCTCCAGTCCGAGGTTGCGCGTCTTTCGGCCGAACGGCCGCCTGCGCCGCCTGCGGACGCCGTTGCGGCAGATGGCGAATTGACGGACGCGCGGATCGACGCAGCCGATGACGTCCGGCCGAGCGAGCCTGTGAGCGAGCCCGCAAGCGAGCCGGAAACCGTGCAGGCCGCACAGATCTCCGCCGCGAGCGAGGACGCCGAACCCCAGACGCCGCGCGAATCCTTCGAAAGCTGGCTCGGCGCACGCTGGGCGGTCTGGGTGGGCGGCATCGCGCTGGCGCTTGGCGGCATCTTCCTCGTCAAGGTGTCGATCGATGCCGGGCTGCTGAGCCCCGCCGTGCGCCTGGTGCTCGCCGCCCTGTTCGGCGCGGCCCTGATGGCCGGCGGCGAGATGATTCTGAGACGGGGCTCTCTCGAGGGAGCCAAGCGGTTCGGCAATGCCATGATCCCCGGCATCCTGACGGCGGCCGGCGCGGTGACGCTGCTCGGTGCGATCTTCGCGGCCCACGCAGTCTACGCCTTCATCGGGCCGACGACCGCCTTCGTTCTCATGGGCCTCGTCTCGTTCCTCGTGTTGTTCCTGTCGTTGCGCCATGGACAGGCGCTGGCCGGGCTGGGTCTCGCCGCCTCGCTCGTCACGCCGCTCCTGATCGACGCCGACGATCCGTCGCCCTGGAGCCTCTTTGCGTTTCTGGCGCTTGTATGGCTCGCGTCCATGGCCGCGGCGCGCATCGGCCGCTGGCGTTTCGTGCCGGCCTTTGCCAATATCGGTCTCGCGCTCTGGGGCACGATCTATCTGATCGCAGACGATCCCGCCGTAACCCTTCCGGTCTCCCTCGCGCTGCTTGTCCTCATCGCGGGCCATGCCTTCGTCTGGCCGGCCAAAGCGGATGACGCGGAGCCGGAAGCCGTCGAAGAGGCTCGGTCCCTCTCGGCTTCGGACCAGCCCCGCACGGATGAAGCGGAACCTACGGGTGAAGCAGACCCCACGGGTGAAGCTGACCCCACGGGTGAAGCTGGGGAGGCCGCAGCGCTACCGCCCACCCGCCAAGCGGCGCCTTGGCGCCGCCTCCTGCTGCCGCGCCATGCTCCCGTCATGATCACCGGTGCCTTTGCCGTGCTGATGACCGGCCTCTCGCTCATCGGCCCGCTGACGGAGACGGACGGCAATCCGACCTTCGAGTTCGTTTTGGTCACAGCCGCCCTCGGGCTGCTCGGCGCGTTTCGCGCGCGGGCCGGCGTGGCCGCCCTTGCGGCGGGGCTGATGGCCGTGCTCGGCGTCTCCACGCTTGCCACCCTGCCGCAGCTGCTGGAGCTCTCCAGCGTCGGGATCGTCGCCGACAGGCCGTTCTCGACCTCGCCTCTGGCGGCGTTCAGCCTTGCCGCCATCTTCATCGCGCTCTGCGCCTTCGCCCTCCACCGTCATGCGGGAAGGCCGCGTGTTGCGGTCCTCTGGACAGGGCTGGCGGCGATCACGTCGGTCGCCTGCATCGGGCTGTCCTTCCTGATGCTCGGCACCTATGCCTTCGATCCGCTGCATGGCTTCGCCGCAACGGTCGCTGCCGTCGCCTTCCTCGCGCTTGCGGAGCGGGTATCCCGCCGGGACGCGAACCTGCCTCCGGTCGCGCTCGGGTTGCTGCTGGCCGGCGCGCTTGGCCATCTCGTGATTGCCGCCCACGCCCTGTCCGACGGTTTGTGGACCGTTCTCGCCATGGCGGCGTTTGCGGGCGCCTTCGTCGCCGCGACGCAGGTTCGAAACTGGGCGGCGCTTCCCTGGGTGGGCGCGCTCGGCTTCGTGCTGGTGCTTGTACGGCTCGGCTGGGAACCGACCGTGGTCGGGCCGCTGGCGCTTGGACGCACGCCGGTGTTCAACGCGCTGCTGCCGGGATATGGCATTCCTGCGCTTCTTGCGCTCTGGTCGGCCTACAGGCTGCGCGATTGGCCGTCCGATCCCCTGCGCAACACGCTGCAGGCCATTGCTAGCCTGTTCGCCCTGCTGACGCTCGCCATTCTCGTGCGACACGCCATGAACGGCGGACAGCTTCAGGGCGGGGCGCCGTCGCTGGCCGAACAGTCGATCTATACGCTGCTGGTCATCGGGGGCTCCGCGATCCTGATGCGGCTCGATCTCAGCCGTCCCGGCTCGTTCCTGCGCTATGGCAGCATCGGCCTTGGCGTCCTCTCGCTGCTGATGACGCTATCGGCTCATCTCATCGCCCTCAATCCCTATCTGACCGGGGAAATGCTCGGTCCTTATCCGCTGTTCGATCTCTTGTTGATCGGCTACCTCCTGCCGGGTCTCGCCTATGCCGGACTTGCGCGCGTGGCAGTCGGCCGGCGTCCGCCCGCCTTCGTCGCGGCGCTAGCGACGGCGGCCGCCGTGCTCGCCTTTGCCTGGGCCACGCTGTCGGTCCGCCGCGCATGGCAGGGACCGGGGATCGCCGACTGGAAAGGCTTTCTTGCCGGCGAAACCTATACCTATTCGGTTGTCTGGCTCGTGCTCGGCGTGGCGCTGCTCGTCGCAAGCCTCCGCTTCCACAGCCGCAGCATGCGCATCGTCTCCGGCGTGCTCGTCTTCGTGACGGTGCTCAAGGTCTTCCTGTTCGACATGGCCAATCTGGAAGGATTGCTCCGGGCGCTGTCCTTCATCGGCCTCGGCATCGTGCTCATCGGCATTGGCCTGTTCTACCAGAAGGTCCTGACATCGCGGCCCAAGAAACCGGACGATGCGCCGTCGGTCACAACGGCCCCCTGACGAGTGGCATGACAAGGACGAGCGACATGACAAGCGCCCTGCCGGACCTTGCGGCTGCCTTCGCCCAGTTCGAACACCTAGCAGGGGCCTTGCTCGCCGAAGGTGCGGCGGGCGACGACGGGTCGCACGATGCGGCGCACCTGATCCGCGTCTGGCGCAATGTAGGCCGCCTGCAGGCGGAGGAGGGTGGCGACCTGCGTCTCCTGTGCGCCGCCGTTCTCCTGCATGACGGGGTGGCGGTCGAGAAAAACGCGCCGGACCGGGCAAACGCCTCCCGGCTGTCGGCGGAGAAAGCCAGCAGTCTCCTGGCCGGTCTCGGCTGGAGCGCGTCGGATATCGCAGCCGTTGCCCATGCCATTCTCACCCACAGCTTCTCGGCCGGCCTCCCGCCGGAGACGCTGGAGGCCCGGATCCTTCAGGACGCGGACAGGCTCGATGCGATCGGCATGATCGGTGCCGTCCGCTGCTTCTATATCGCGGGTCGCCTCGGCAGCGGTCTCTACGATCCGCTCGATCCCCTGGCGCTCGATCGTCCCCTCGACGACAAGGCGTTCGCGCTTGATCATTTCGCGGTCAAGCTGTTCAAGCTGGCGGCCGGTTTCCAGACCGAGAGCGGCCGACGGCTGGCTGCGGAGCGGGAAGCGCGACTGCGCGCCATCGTCGACATGCTGATGCAGGAGATCGGCTGATCCCAGACATCGGCGCTCCGGACAGGCGCTGTTTCGAGCGTCTCGACCTTTTCAAGCGTTAACCGCGACTTCTGAAAGGAGACGCGAATATTTGACTTGGCGGCATCGCGATGGTGTTGTGTCCTGGAGTTTCCCTCTTGAAGACGTGACCGGAAGGGGCTGCCAGCGGGATGTCCATGCGCGCCACCAGACACATTGCGAGCCTCGACGGCCTGAGAGGCATGGCCGCCTTTCTGGTGGTGATGTCGCACGTCGCTCTTCTCTATCCCCATCTGCCAACGTGGTTTTCGCTCAATATCGGCGCGGAATCGGTCGAAATCTTCTTCGCGCTCAGCGGCTTCCTCATGGCCAGCCTCTATGCGGCGCGTCCGCTCGATCGGCAGGCGGCCGCGGATTATCTCGTCCACCGTTTCGCCCGCATCTATCCGGTCTATCTCGTTGCCGTTCTGTTCGTCGTGTTGCTGTCGTCCGTTCCCGGCCTCGACTACATCCACGCGATTCACGGTCACGTCGAGATCCTCCGGCATGTCGTCATGCTCGGCTCGTCCGGCGTCTTCTGGTCGGTGCCGCCGGAAATCCAGTTCTACTTCTTTTTCCTTCTCGTCTGGCTCTGCCTGTCCGACCCTCGGAAGTATCGGTTTCTCGCCGCGTTCCTGGTGGGCTGCCTCCTGGTCGATGCCGTCTTCGGATTTCCGGGACCCGGGATCCTGTTGCCGTCCAAGATCCATTTCTTTCTGTCAGGCGTTGCGGCCGGGCTTCTCTTTGCGTCCGGCCGCCTGACGCCCACCGGCCCGGTGGTCGGCCTCGCGACGCTGGGCCTGCTCGGCTTCGTCTTCCTGTCGAAGATCCTGATGTTGCGGGACCAGCATGATGGCTGGGGGCTGGCAATGGCCGCCACGGCGGGAATGATCGTCTTTCTGACGGCACAGGAGCACGCCCTGTCGAAAGCCGTGCTTGCAAGCCCGCCCTTGCGGTTTCTGGGCAAGATCAGCTTCTCGCTCTATCTCTTCCACGTGCCGGTCATGTTCCTGTCCATGAAGACGCTCGGCCTGTTCCTGCCCGGCGCCGTTTCGGTCGTGCTGGCCATCGGCGTTGCCGTCGTCTTCGCCACCTTCTCCTACCATCTGATCGAGGACCCGGCCCGCCGCAGGCTGGTCGAGTTCTGGAAACAGCACGCACGACGGAGCCGGACCGCGGCCCGTCCTGGAGACCTGCCGGCGCGGGACGCGAAGGGACGGGATATGCAGGACGGATTGGTATCGACGGCGTGATGCCCCAGCGGCTAGAAGAACGGCCTTGAAGCCCGCAAAGGACTGCCGCGATGCCCCTCAAGCCGACAGTGACCCTCAACGCCCGTGTCGCCGCTCTCAATATCCACCCGCTGAAGAGCGGTCGGGCAATCGCGGTCGAGCAGGCCGATGTCAGGCTCGACGGCTTTGTCGGCGATCGCCGGTTCATGCTGGTCGATCCCGAGGGGAGCTTCATCACGCAGCGCGAGCTTCCGTCACTGGCGCAGGTGACGGCGGTGGCGCAGGCCGGCGGCGTTCACCTTACGATGGGCGATGCCACCTTGTCGGCTTCGTTTGTCGGTGAACGGCGTCTGACGGTTCGTGTCTGGTCGAGCGTGGTCGATACGGCCTGCGCCGACGATGCGGTCAACGCGACCCTGTCCTCCTGGCTCGCCCGCCCGGTCCGTCTGGTCTTCATGGATGACAGGGCCGAGCGAAGCCTCGGTGCGGAATGGGCCGGAGAGCCGGCAGCGGTCGGGTTTGCCGACGGGTTCCCGCTCCTGATCACCACGACTGGTTCGCTCGACGCCCTCAACCGGACGCTCGTCTCGATGAACCAGCCCGCCGTCGGCATGGATCGATTCCGCACGAACATCGTCATCGATCACGACGCGGCCTGGGACGAGGATCTCTGGGAAGCGGTCGAAATCGGCGGCATCCGCTTCGATCTCGTCAAACCGTGCGCTCGCTGCGTGGTGACGACGCAGGACCAGGAGACGGGCGAGCGGACGGGTGGAAACCCCATCGAAGGCCTGCGCATGGAGCGGCTGTCGGCCGACCGACGGGTTCCCGGCGTGGTGTTCGGATGGAATGCCGTGCCGCGCGGCACGGGTCGTATCGCGCTCGGCAACGCTGTCCGCCTACTGTCGACCCGGAACGAGCGGTGGCCTATGAAGCGTCGCGGCTGATCTCACGGGCGCCCGGGCTCGGAAGAGAGCGCGGCCGAGGGTTGGCGAGAGGCGCCTCGACGCGCGAGGCACGCCAGCGCCGGTGGGCGACCAATGCCAGCTTGCCGAGCGCAAGGCCCACGATGCTGCCGATCGACTTCACAACAGCGTCGGAAATCTCCGCATGCCGGGTGGGTGAAAGCCACTGCATCATCTCGATGAACATGGCGGCCGCGACCAGGAACAAGGCGAGAGAAAGCCATCGGCGCGGATAGGCGATCGCGAAGATCGCGCCTGCCAGCGCGAAGGCGCCAGCCCGGTCGAGACTGACATCCGTGACGGTATGCGGTCGCCACCCGATCGGCGAGACCGTGACGAAGACCAGGACGAGAAGAGCAGCCCAGGCGGCCGCTCGGAGCAGGGAACGAAATGTCATGAAAACGTCATAGACCTTGCGGGCGCATGTTGCAATGCACACGGCTATTCGCGCCTGCAGCATGTCGAGTTGCGTGCCTCTTCGCGTCTGATCAATCCGATTGATCCGAGCGTCACGCAATTTCACTTTCGATCCCGCGTCCGCTCGCCTAATCTTGCGACTTCGCCTCGCCCTCCACGGCACATTCTCCGGAGCCCGACCATGTCCGCCGCCATCCCGTCCGCTGCCGCCGTCGCGCCCCGCCGTGGCTTGCCGTGGCTCATCATCCTTTCCGGCTCGCTGGTCGCGATGCTCACCTTCGGGCCGCGCTCGGCCATGGGGTTCTTCCAGTTGCCCATGCTGGCCGATCTCGGCTGGGACCGCACGACCTTCGGTCTGGCCATGGCCCTGCAAAACCTGTGCTGGGGGTTGAGCCAGCCGTTCTTCGGCGCCGTCGCCGACAAGTACGGCACCTGGCGGGTGCTCGCCATGTCCGGGGTCCTCTATGCCACGGGCCTGATCGTCATGGCGTTCGCGACCGCCCCGGTCTTCCTGCATGTCGGGGGCGGCGTTCTCGTCGGCCTTGCCGTGGGGGCAGGGTCGTTCGGAACGGTTCTCTCGGCTTTCGCCCGCAATGTCACGCCGGAGCAGCGCTCCATGGCTTTCGGCATCGGGACGGCTGCCGGATCGGCCGGCATGTTCCTGTTCGCACCGCTGAGCCAGGGCCTCGTTTCGACATTCGGCTGGTCGGACAGCCTCGTTTACCTCGGGCTGATGATGCTGATCGTCCCGCTCGTCGCCATTCCCCTGCGCGGGAACGCCGCCTCCGGTTCGCAGAGCCCCTCGGCCTACAAGCAGTCGATCGGGGCAGCGCTGAAGGAAGCGCTCGGCCACAAGAGCTATCTCCTCCTCGTTTCCGGCTTCTTCGTTTGCGGCTATCAGGTCGCCTTCATCACCGCACACTTCCCCGCCTATATCGGCGATATCGGCATCGATGCCCGCTACGCCGTCATTGCGCTCGCGCTCATCGGCTTTTTCAACATCATCGGCTCGCTGTCGGCCGGCATCATCGGGCAGCGGTTTTCCAAGCCCTATTTCCTGTCTCTGATCTATATCGGCCGCTCCATTGTCGTATCCGCCTTTCTCCTGCTGCCGCAGTCGCCGCTGACCGTCATTCTCTTCGCCATCGCCATGGGCCTGCTCTGGCTGTCGACGGTGCCGCCGACGAATGCCTTGGTGGCCATCATGTTCGGGACACGCCATCTCGGATTGCTCGGCGGCATCGTCTTCCTGTCGCACCAGCTCGGCTCGTTCCTCGGCGTGTGGATGGGAGGGTATCTGTACGATCACTTCGGCTCCTACGATCCGGTCTGGTGGATCGGCGTCGCGCTCGGACTTTTCGCAGCGCTCGTGCACTGGCCCATTGAGGAAAAAGCTGTCGTGCGCCCGGCGATCGCGTGATGCCGTCAGTTATGCTCGAGATGATAAAAAGTCACCGCGGCTGGCTTGATCTCTGTCACAAAACTTTCTAATTGAGCAGGACCGGCACCGCCGGTTTTGTTTTGGCTTGTTTATGCTCATTTCGAGCATATGTGCTGCCCTGGTGGAGCGGCGGAAGGCGAGGCGGCATGACACAGATGGTTCATCGAGGACAGGGGCCCGTGGCTGCCGCGCGGCCGACCGCTGCCGAGCGCTTCGGCGTCCGTCCCCTCCCGGATCTCACCTTCACCTCCGAGGTCGCCCGGGAGACGGAGCATCTCTATGCGAAGGTCCGCGATTTTATTCCTGCCTTTGAGTGGCCGGTCTATGCGCCCTATGTCGCGGCCATCAACCGGTTGAAGCGGGAGCGGAACGCCGTGATCCTGGCCCACAACTACCAGACACCGGACATCTTCCACTGCGTCGCCGATATCGTCGGCGATTCGTTGCAGCTGGCGCGCGACGCGACGCGGGTCGACGCGGATATCATCGTCCAGTGCGGCGTGCACTTCATGGCCGAGACCTCGAAACTCCTCAATCCGCAGAAGACGGTTCTCATTCCCGATTCCCGTGCCGGCTGTTCGCTCTCGGACTCGATCACCGGGGCCGACGTCCGCCTTCTGAAGGCGCGCTATCCGGGCGTTCCGGTCGTCACCTACGTCAACACCTCCGCCGACGTTAAGGCCGAGACCGACATCTGTTGCACCTCGTCCAACGTCCTTGCCGTCGTGGAAAGCCTGGAGAGCGACACCGTGCTCTGCATCCCCGACGAATACCTGGCGATGAATGTCGCCCGGCAGACCCGCAAGACCATCCTGACCTGGAAGGGACATTGCGAGGTGCACGAGCGCTTCACGGCGGCCGAACTCCTTGCCTACAAGGCCGCGCATCCCGGCATCGAGATCATCGGGCATCCCGAATGCCATCCGGACGTCATCGCGGTCTGCGACTTTGCCGGGTCGACCGCCGGCATGATCGGCTATGTCAAGGACAAGCGGCCGCCGAAGGTGCTGCTGGTCACCGAGTGTTCCATGGCGTCCAACATAGAGGCGGAGGTCGAGGGCGTCGACTTCGTCAAGCCGTGCAACCTCTGTCCGCACATGAAGCGCATCACCTTGCCGAAGATCCTCGACAGCCTGCTGACCATGACGGACGAGGTTGTGATCGATCCGGATATCGCCGACCGTGCGCGGCTTGCCGTGGAGCGGATGATCAACCTCAAACAGTAAGTCCGACGGCGTCGCATCGTTGCCGGGGACAACACGGCGGCGTTTGCGGGACCCAGGACGGCCCGATGACGACGGCGGAGGAAAACGCCATGCTGACCGATCATTTTCGTCCCCAGTCCTTCAACGGCATCGATGACGTCGTCATCGTCGGAGGCGGGCTCGCCGGCCTGTTTTGCGCGCTGAAGCTCAGTCCGCGTCCGGTCACCGTGCTCGCCGCCGCGCCGATCGGCCACGGCGCATCCTCGGCCTGGGCGCAAGGCGGGATCGCGGCGGCCATGAGCCCGGGCGATACGATCGACAGCCACGTCGCCGACACGCTGGCCGCCGGCGCCGGCATTGTCGACGAGAAGATGGCGCGTGGCATGGTGTCGGAAGGCCCGGCCCGCATCCATGATCTCCTCGCCTATGGCGTGCCCTTCGATCGCGATCTGGAAGGGCACCTGCTGCTCTCGCGCGAGGCGGCGCATTCCGAGCGCCGGATCGTCCGCGTCAAAGGGGACATGGCCGGGCGCGCCATCATGGAGGCGCTGATCGCCTCCGTCCGGGCGACGCCGTCCATCCGCGTGCTGGAGGGGTATGTCGTGGAGGACCTGATCCGCGAAGGGCGCTTCATTGCCGGCGTGATCGCACGGCCTGATGCCGGGCAGTCCCGAACGCGCATCGTGTTTCCGGCACGGGCCGTCGTCCTCTGCTCGGGCGGGGTCGGTCACCTCTTTTCGGTCACCACGAACCCGCGGGAGGCGAGCGGGCAGGGCGTGGGCATGGCGGCACGCGCCGGCGCCATCATCGCCGATCCCGAATTCGTCCAGTTTCACCCGACCGCGATCGATGTCGGCCGCGATCCGGCCCCGCTTGCCACCGAAGCCCTCCGCGGGGACGGCGCCCACCTCGTCGACCGGAACGGCCGCCGCTTCATGCTCGACATCCACCCCGATGGCGAACTGGCACCGCGCGATATCGTGTCGCGCGGTGTTTTCGCCGAGGTCGCCGCCGGCCGTGGCGCCTTCCTCGATTGCCGCACGGCCGTGGGGGCGCATTTCCCGCAGGCCTTCCCCACGGTCTATGCGTCCTGCAGGGCGGCTGGCATCGACCCGGTGACGCAGCCGATCCCTGTCGTGCCCGCGGTCCACTACCACATGGGCGGCATTCTCACGGATGCCGAGGGCCGCACCTCGATCGACGGTCTGTGGGCGGCGGGCGAGGTGACATCCACCGGCGTCCATGGCGCAAACCGGCTCGCCTCCAATTCGCTCCTGGAAGCCGTCGTCTTCGCGGCCCGCATCGCGGAGAACATCCAGGGCATGCTTCCCGCGCCGCGCCAGGGAAACTGGGCCGGCAATGCCGGTGAGAGCGACGATCTGGTGACCATCGAGGACAGCCCGCAACTGCGCGAGCTCCGCCGCATCATGTCGGCCCATGCCGGCGTCGTTCGGGATCGCGCGGGCCTGATGACCGCTGCGCGCGCCATTGCCGCGCTGGAACGCAACACGCCGCGATTGCGCTTCAGCAATATCGTCACGACCGCCAAACTGATCGTCGCCGGCGCTCTGACGCGCGAGGAAAGTCGCGGTAGTCATTTCCGCCGCGACTTTCCCGAGCCGAGCGCCCGGTGGAAGCGCCGAACCTTCATGACCCTTGCGGAAGCCGACCGGATCTTTGCCGACGTGACGGAAACCGCCTTCGCCTGAACGTCCGTGCTTCCAGCTCCTTCACGCCCCAGTTTGCCAAGAGACCGCCGATGACCGCCCATCCACCGTATCTTCCCCCGCTGATGATCGACGAAATCGTTCGTGCCGCCCTGCTCGAAGACCTCGGTCGGGCCGGCGATATCACCACGGCGGCCACCGTCGCTCCGCATCTCACGGCAACGGCCACCCTGAACGTCCGGGACGCGGGCATTGTGGCGGGGCTCGACCTTGCGCGTGCCGCCTTCCGGCTCGTGGACCCCGCTCTGACCTTTGCAGCGCTTGCGTCCGACGGCGATCGCGTGCCGGCCGGCACGTCCATCGCCCGGATCTCCGGCCCGGCACGCGGGCTTCTCTCGGCGGAGCGGGTGGCACTGAACTTCCTCATGCATCTGAGCGGGATAGCCACCACCACCGCCCGGTATGCCGATGCCATCTCCCACACCCGGGCACGGGTCTGCTGCACGCGCAAGACCTTGCCGGGGCTTCGTGCGGTCGAGAAACACGCCGTGCGGCTCGGTGGCGGGTCGAACCACCGCTTCGGCCTCGACGACGCGATCCTGATCAAGGACAATCACATCGCGGTCTGCGGCGGTGTGGCACCGGCGATCCGCACGGCCCAAGCCTATGCCGGGCATCTGGTCAAGGTGGAGGTCGAGGTGGACGGGTTGGACCAGATGCGGGATGCGCTGCGGGAAGCGCCTGACGCGATCCTGCTCGACAACATGTCCCCGGACGTCCTGCTCGAGGCGGTCGCGCTCAATGCTGCGCATTGGATGCTCTCCGCCGATCTCTATCCGACCGACAGGCGGCGCACGCGGCTCGAGGCGTCGGGAAACGTCGATCTCGGGACCATCGCCGCCATTGCCGAGACGGGGGTGGACTATATCTCCACGTCGAAGATCACCATGGCGGCGCCGACGCTCGATATCGGTCTCGACATCGGGATCGGCGCCGATTGACGGGACGGCCGCGGCGGTGCCTCGACGCGCGTGCTGCGTGTCCGGGTGTCCGAGCAGAACGAACCGCCGGGAACGGCTGCGCGATAGACGAAACGGAGACGGCATTTGAGCGACATCTGGATGTTCATCCTCATCGGCTTTTTCGCGCAACTGGTCGATGGCGCGCTCGGCATGGCATTCGGCGTTCTCTGCACCACAGCCCTTCTCGCCTTCGGCATGCCGCCGGCGGTCGCAAGCGCCATGACGCATATCACCGAGGTCTTCACCACGGCGGCGTCCGGCGCGTCGCATGCCTGGCATCGGAATGTCGACTGGAAGCTCGTCGCGCGGCTGGCGCCGGCCGGCATGATCGGCGGCGTTCTCGGTGCCTATGTGCTCTCCAACATCGACGGCAAGGTCATCGAGCCCTTCGTCTCCGTCTACCTCATCCTCATCGGCATCTATATTCTCATCAAGGCGTTCCGGCCGACATTCACACGGGAGGTGCACGACCGGATGGTGCCGCTGATCGGCTTTGCCGGCGGCAGCCTCGACGCGGCCGGCGGCGGTGGCTGGGGTCCGATCGTCACGACCTCGCTCATCGGCCGCGGGCACCATCCGAAGAAGGTGATCGGCTCCACCAGCCTCACCGAATTCGCCGTAACGCTCACGATCTCCGCAACCTTCATCGTCACGCTCGGCTGGTCGCAGCTCGACGCCGCGGTCGGTCTCATCATCGGCGGGGTCCTGGCCGCACCCGTCGGGGCGTATATCGTCAAGCACCTGCCGGTCCGGCCCTTGATGGTCGCCGTCTCCTTCGTCATCATCGTGACGTCCCTCATCCGTTTCTTCTGATCTTCTGCTCCCCGGCTGCTCGCGCACGCCTCACGCGGTTGTGTGGGGAACATCGCGCGGGCGGGCGGCGTTGCGTCCATGCGGGTCTGCGAATACGCGGCTTCGTTTCCCGGACATCGGGATCATCAGGGAAGGAACATCATGACGTCAGCGCTCATCACTTTCACGGCCGCCGCGCTTGCGGCCACCGTCGCCGCCGCGGTCCCCGCCGCCGCCCAAATGCAGTCCCAGACGGCCATGGCCAGCTTTGTCGGCAAGGACGACAAGGAAACCGGGCGTGCGGTCCTGACCGCCGGCAAGCACGGCGTTCTCATGGAGGTCGAGGTAACGGGCCTGCCGGCGGGAACCTGGGTCGCGTTCCATGTTCACGAAACCGGAAAGTGCGATCCTGCCCACGCGCATGAATCCGCGGGTGGCCACTTCAATCCGGAAAAGACGGAGCACGGCTTTCTCGCCGCCAACGGCCCGCATGCCGGCGATATGCCCAATCAATATGTCGGTGCGGACGGCACGCTGCGCGCACAGGTGTTCAACACCATGGTCACGCTCGACGACAAGGCCAATGGCATTCGGGGACGGGCCCTGATGATCCACGCCAAGCCGGACGACAACCGCAGCCAGCCGTCCGGCGATGCAGGCGAGCGTCTCGCCTGCGCCGTCATCCGATAACGTCGTCGGTATCTAAACTACGAACCCAGCGGACCGGGGCTGTCGCCCCGGTCTTCGTCTGTCTGGGATTCCATCGGCAGGTTCGGTTCAGGCTTCACCGCAAACTCGTCCTTGACGCGCTTCAGCATGCTGCGGGTCGTCGCCCACCAGTTCGGCGTCGAGACCCAGTAGCGCAGCGTGACGCTGGCCCCGTCGCCGGAAAGCTCGGAGATGAAGACGGCCGGTGCCGGTGTCTTCAGCACGTTTTCGTTGCCCTTGGCGATGTCGAGAAGTCGCTGCATCGCGCCGTCGAGATCGCGGTCGGCGCCGACGGAGATGGTCAGGTCGTGCTTGCGTGTCGGCAGACGGCTGAAATTGCGCACCGGCGTATTCCACAGCGTCGAGTTGGGCGCGAGCCGATAGACACCGTCGGAATCCACAAGCTCCGTCGCGAACAGTCCGATCTCGCGGATGGTGCCGGTCACGCTGGACGTCTCGATGGATTCGCCGACCCGAAAGGGCCGGAGCACGAGAAGCATGATTCCTGCGGCAATGTTCTGCAACGTGCCCTGAAGCGCGAGACCGACGGCCAGGCCGGCAGCGCCTAGAGCTGCGATGATCGAGGCCGTCTGCACCCCAAACTGGCCGAGCACGGTGACGAAGACCAGCACCAGCAGGGCATAGCGGATAATGTTGGAAAAGAACCGGGCCAGCGTCTCATCGATCCCGTGCACCCGCTTCAGACCGGCATAGGCCCAGTTGTGCAAGAGACGCGCAATGAGCCAACCCGCACAGAGCAGCACCAGGGCGCCCACGATCGAGAACGAATACTGCACGGCCAGGGCGGATGCCTGGCTGAGCGCCGTGCGGGTCGCAAGGATGACGTCCGGCTGTTGTGCTTCCATGAAAGGCCCTCTTCGTTGGAAGGAGGGACATGGGGCGGAAGCTCCGGGGGTCAACCGCACGGCGCCGCTTGGTACGGTCAGCGGGTGCCGAGCTTGAGCCCCGGCGCCGGTCGCTCGTCGAGGATCTGCCGTCGAAAGCGGAAGAGCGCGGCCGGTCGCCCGCCGGTTCCCCCGGTGGTCATGCCGGTCGGTTCCACCAGCGAGGCGCCTTCCACGAGCCTGCGAAAATTCTGCTTGTGCAGATGCCGTCCGGAGATCGCCTCCACCGCTTCCTGCAGGCGCGTCAGCGTGAATTCCGGCGGCATGAGTTCGAAGATGACGGGTCGATACTTGATCTTTCCGCGCAGCCGGGCAACGGCCGTGGCAACGATGCGCCGGTGGTCATGGCGCATGGCCTGACCCACGGGAAGGCCTGCCGCGGCCGGCGTCTCTGCGCCGTTTCCCTCCGTGCCGCTCCGGCTTTCCGCAACGAGGCCGGCTTCGTAGAGCAGCTCGTAGCGTTCGAGAACGCGCTCCTCGTCGAAGGGGAAGTCGTCCAGGCCGAAGGCGAGCCGCAGGCGGCTGCGGCGGCTGCCCGGATCTTCCCGTTCCCACACGCTCAAGGCCGGCAGGATCACGCGATCGAGCACGGCCGGGCGTCCCCGCCGCCAGTCTTCCCACGGCAGGTAGACATACCATTCGCGCCAGTGGACCCCGGCCTGCGCGAGGTGCGATGTCGTCTCCGGGTCGCTCCGCGTGAGCGCGAGATAGCCGACGGAGACCATATGCAGGCGATCCTCGTTGGCCAGCCGCTGCCGGCCACGATCGCCGAAGGTATAGAGCTGCTCGATATAACCGAGATCGAGCGCGGTCTGCTCCTCGACCCGCGCCCGCACGCTCGTCTCGAAGGTGCGGTGAACGGCCGGGTCGAAGGGGCCGAAGGGCAGGGCATCCCGCCCGCCATCGCCGCCGTCGTTGACGACGAGAATGCGGGGCGACCGATCGACCATCGCGACGATCGCGGCATTGAGGCCGATCTCGACGGTCATGCCGCCCGGTACCGCCTCACGTGGCATCGGCTGGCACTCCGCGATCCGCAGGGGCGGGAGACAGGATGGCCGGCGGCGGCAGGGGATCGAACACGAACGGCGTGTTGCCATCCGCATCCTTGCCCCGATCGATGCGTTTCATGGCCCTGACCAGTCGACCGCCGCGGTCGAGCATGCTGTCACCGATTGCGATCAGGCGGGCATTGGGTGTTGCAAAGGGCGACGCCGCACGCAGCCGGTCTGCCAGTGTCTCGTCGTCCTGATCGGGTGCAACCGTGAGCGCAACAATGGCTGCGGCGGCGGGCGAGCGGGATACGCCCATCCAGCAATGCACGAGGAGCGGCGTCCGGCGATCCCAGCCTTGGGCAAACCGCACGATCTCTTCCACGTGCTCCTCGGCCGGCGCAATCAGCTTGTCGTTGCCGGCAAAGGTGATGTCGTTCAGCCCGAGCGTCAGGTGCCGCGTCGCCGCAATCACCCCAGGCCTGTGAAATGTGTGCCCGACAGCCATCAGGCTCAGCATGTCCCGGCAGCCATGACGGACGGCCATCTCCCCGATGCGGGCGAGCGGCGAAACGACGATCACGCTCATGTGTGCGCCTCCTGCACGGTCTGCCCGGCCGTCCGCTCCGCCTCGATCGCCTCGAAACGCGCGACGAAGAGCCGTTGCGCCTCGAGCGCGGGAAGAGGCTCCATCGCCAGCATGTCGCGCGTGATGCCGCGCGGCTGGCCGAAGATGCGGCGGCCTTCCTCGAGCGTGAAGCCGGCCAGCACGGTGGCTTCGAAATAGGCTGCGATCTGGTCGGCCTTCTTGATCCGCTCCTTCACGGCCTCGGGCGTGATCGGCGGCAGGCCGAAGCGCAGATGGATCGCACCCTCGAGCCGTTTCTCCACCACCTTGTAGCCGCCGCCGACCACGGCCTTGAAGGGCGATATCATGTCGCCGATGACGTATTCCGGCGCATCGTGGAGGAGCGCCATCTGGCATTCCGCAGCGCTGGCCTTGCCGTTGCGGCGAAAGATCTCCTCGACGATCAGCGAGTGCTGCGCGACCGAAAAGGCATGCGCGCCATCCGTCTGTCCGTTCCAGCGTGCGACGCGGGCAAGTCCGTGTGCGATATCGGAGATCTCGACGTCGAGCGGGGACGGGTCGAGCAGATCCAGTCGCCGACCGGAGAGCATGCGCTGCCAGGCTCGTGGCGACATCAGGCGCCCGCCTCGGAGGTCTTGGGAGCCGCGTCTGGTGACGGCACGGGGAAGGCGAGCCCGGTCCAGGCCGGCAGCGCCAGCGCCACCTTGACGTCGCCTGCCAGGATATCCGTCCGGTCCGCCATGGCTTCGCCCGCTTTGTCGATGCGCACGATGGCAAGGCCTGCGCGTCCCGCGACGCTTCCCAGCGTGCCGATGACCTTGCCGGCTGCCGTGATCGGCGTGCCGGACGCGGGCAGGGTGCCGTTTGCCTCCACCGTCACCACGCGTCGCCGCGCCGTACCCCGATGCTGCATGCGGGACACCACCTCCTGGCCGACATAGCAGCCCTTGCGGAAGGAAAGACCGCCATTTTTGTCGAGGAGAACATCGTGGGGGAACGCATCCTGCAACGCATAATCCGCGCCGGAAACCGCAATCCCGGCGGCGATGCGCGCAGCGTCGACACGCCCGCTGCTGTCGTCGACGCCGCTCGCGCCGTAGATCCGATAGGCGGTAACGCCCGACATCGCAAAGCGCACGTCGCGCAACGCGCCCTCGGCCAGCTCGAACGACACCGCGACAGCGGTTTCGGCATCCAGCGAGAGCGTGATGGGCGCACGCAGCTTGTAGAGCGTCAGCCGCTTCATGAGCGCGGGCGCCTGGTCGACATCGGTTTCGAGCCGGACGCCGTTGTCCGTCCGGCTGACGAGGAAGTCGAACAGGATCTTGCCCTGCGGGGTGAGGAGGGCGCCGGGACGAACCTCATCCGCCTCCAATTGCAGGAGATCGGTGGTGATCAGCGCCTGGAGAAACGCGATGGCCGGCTCTCCGGATACCAGGACGAGAGCGCGGTCGGGGACAGAGAGAAGAGACATGATCGATCCTGAAAGGGCCGGAACGCCCAGGCATTGAACGGGATGGCGCACCTGCACCGCGCAGGCCTTCGACGAAGGACGGCCGCACGCCTTGCACCGGTCGGCGCAGCTTCCGTTCGACCCAAGAGACCGGCAGAAGCACGCGACGCATGCTTGAGAGGTAGGCTTTCGACGGCTGCGCTGCAAGCACTCCGCCCCATGCGGCAGCGCATGACCGGCAAAGCGTTTCCAGACGGGCGCGAGCCTCAATCGCCGCCGATAAAGAACTTCCACTGACCGTCGGGCGTGATGCCGATGCGGTAGAAATTGTAGCTGCCGAACTCCTGCATGGACGCCACGTCGCCGGCGGTGACGAGACGCATCAGGTCGACCTTCTCCGGCGGGGTCAGGCTGTCGAGCGGCTTGGCCGCAAAATAGGGCCAGACATACATTTCGTCCGGGGTGCCCTTGTCGATCACGGTGAAGCCCGTGGACAGGACGTCGAGCATGATCGCCAGGATTTCCAGACCATCCGCGTCGCCGGAAAGACTTTTCACGGCAGCGACAGAATCGGTTTCCTCTCCGCTGTCGCCGATGGCCGTCGCCGTCTCGCCCTTGCCGAGCAGCGGGCGCAGGCGCTCGATGTCGCCGGAGGCGGCAGCCTCGACAATCAATTCGCGCATGCGGGCGACCGGCTTCGGGATCTTGGACACATCCGTCAGGACCTCGACCGGGCCTTCGCGCGTCTCGCTGCCGGGGGGCTGGGCGGTGGGGCCGCCTGCGGCGGGTGTCTTGCCGGGTTGCCCTTCGGCCTTGCCGGGCCGTGCCGGTGCCACCGGCTTGTTGACCAGCGGATCGGGCATGGGGATGGCGCCCGGTGCGGTGGGTTTGCTCGGGGCGCTGGCGTCGTCCTTTGACGGCGCGTCCGGCGCGCCCGTGGTCGCGCCGCTTGAACCCGCGTCATCGGGACCGGCATCGCCCGGGATCGTGCGCAACTGGCTGAGGGCAAGAGCCGGTGTCGTGGAAAGGAGGGACGTCGAGGCGATCAGGGAGGCGACGGCAAGCGCACCCACAAGAACGGATGGACTCCGGCTGTCCGACGAACGTGTCATGGCACTCTCGCTACTGGTGGGGCGCTACTGCTGGGGCGCTACTGCTAAGGGCGCTACGGCCGGCGCTTTACGTCTGGGGCGTCCGGAGACGGACGTGCCCGCATCGGGCAGCGGCTACTGAAGGGAGCGCTGCGGAGAAAACTCGCCCGCAAGCATGCGCTCGCGCAGCGAATTGAGCATGGCTTCAGCCCCGTCCTCGCCGTGAAGACGGATCGTCTCGCGCATGGCAAGCGCGATGGCGGCATCGGCGATGATCTCCGGCTCGATACCGTCCGCCATGCCGTCAGCCCACGCCTCGTTCTGATGTTCCAGGGCCGCCTGCATCTTCTCGTGGACGATCATGTCGTCTATCTCGTTGAGGCTCTGCTCCATCGATCGTTCCATGCAATTTACGCTTTCACATCACGCCGCATCGGAATCGCGGCGGCACTTGTTACCATGGTCTTAACAAGACTAGCAGTCTTTTACCGAAACGACACGGCCCGTTCGAAAAAAGGTTAACGCACCCCTAATTTCCGAAGCGCGAGACGATTTCGGCCGCCAGTGTTGCGCCTTCGTCACGGTAGCGCTTGTCGGCAAGCCGGGCGCTCGGCGTGCAGCGTGTATAGACCGCCGCAAAACTGCGATAGCCCCTGTTGAAGGCGGCGGTAAGGCGCGCTTTCCGATCCGCCTCCGCGCCGGCCTCCCGGTCGATCAGCGCCTGCATGTCCTCCCGCCATTCTCCGGCCGAGGCGTCGGCACAGAGCGTCCGCAAATAGGTGACGGAGCCGACGATTTCCGCCATGCGCAGCAGGCGGGCATCGTAGGGCGCCGGCTTCGGGGCGGCCGTATCGACGCTCGGCGCGGGCGCGCGTTCCGCGGCCGGTTGAGCCAGGGCGACGGGTAGGGGCATAGCCAGAAGCAGCAGACAGGCGGTGGCGCAGCGCAGGCGACAGACGCGGCGCGAGAGGGGGGCAAGAGTCATGCCGGCGAAGATGCCGGATTCCGCCGATTCCGCAAGGCCCGACCGTTTCATGATGCCCGCAGGGCTTCCAGCCTGGCGATGCAGTCCCGCACGCTCGGCGGCGCCGGCAGGTCAGCAATTTCGTCGGCCGTGTACCAGCCAAGGCTCGCGGCATCGTCTCCCGCCACGGCTTCGGCATCGACCTCTGCCTCGACGCGGAACACCGAGAGGAAGAAGTGCCGCCCGCCTGCGCCGTCCGCCTTTGCTGCCGGCAGGTCGTAGGTGGCAAAGAGCTGCGGCGCGGATCCGACGATGCCGGTCTCCTCGAGCAGCTCCCGTATCGCTGTTTCCGCCGGCGTCTCCCCCGGCTCGGACCGGCCGCCCGGAAAGGCATACATGTCGGCAGACGGCGGCTTGGAGCGGCGCACGAGGAGGTATCGTCCAGCGCGCACGACGATCGCCGACGAGGCGAGGGCGGGAGAAGGAGGCGGGGCGGGGGAAAGAGAGGCAGTCATGTCGGTTCCGTTCTGGCGTTGCATGCCAATCGTTCCTACATCAAGGGACGGGGCGAACGCGATCCTATGCGTCGCCGCAGAGTGGCCGAAGCCTGGCGGAATGGTCCGGCGCCGGTCGGTCACAGGGAGATCGACATCATGTGCGGACGTTTTGCCCTGACGGTCACGCCCGAGGAACTGGAAGAGGCGCTTGCCGTCATCGACGCCGGGGATTTTCCGCCGCGGTACAATATCGCGCCGACGCAGCCGATCCTGGTGGTCGCCGCCGCCGACCGCTCGGACCCGCGCAGCAACACGCCGCCGCGCCGCGCTGGGCTCGTGCGCTGGGGCTTGGTACCCGGCTGGGTCAAGGATCCCGGCGACTTTCCCCTCCTGCTTAACGCGCGCGCCGAGACGGCGATCGAAAAGGCTTCGTTCCGGGCCGCCATGCGCCATCGCCGCGTGCTTGTGCCCGCCTCCGGCTTCTACGAATGGCGGCGTCATCCGAAGGAGAGCGGCCTGCCGTCGCAGGCCTACTGGATCCGGCCGAAGGCGGGAGGGGTCGTGGCTTTCGGCGGGCTGATGGAAACCTGGGCTTCGGCCGACGGATCCGAGATGGATACCGGCGCGATCCTCACCACCCGCGCCAACGCGGCAATGGAGTTCATTCACGATCGCATGCCCGTGGTCATCCGGCCGGAAAATTTCGAGCGCTGGCTCGACTGCAAGACGCAGGAGCCGCGCGATGTCGCCGACCTGATGGTTCCGGCCGACGACGATCTCTTCGAGTTCGTGCCGATATCCGACGCGGTCAACAAGGTCGCCAACACCACACCTGACATTCAGACGCCGGTCACCGTCGCCGCGGTGCCGCGGCAGGCCGTCAACGCCCAGAGCCCGTCCGACAGGAAGCCGGGCGGCGCCAAGGCCGGGCCTGAAGCATCGCTGCACAAGAGTGACGGGCCTCAGCTGTCGCTGTTCTGAGCGCCCGGTCGCAACGCTGCGGGACCTCGGCTGCCGTCCGCGATCAGTGCTCGCGCCAGTCGCGGGCGCGATCCGAAACCTTCGTCGTCTGGGTCGATGCCTTGGGCTTCTGATGCAAAGCCGCGGCAGCCACGGCCTTCAGGCCGAGCGGGCGATAGCGGTCGATCAATGTCTCGTTCTTGGCAGCGGTATCCGCCGTGTCCGTCTTGCGTTCCGTCATGTCACTCTCTCCTTAATTTCATTCCGTCCCGGATCGGGTGCTGCTTGGTCACTTATACAACCTGCTGCACCCCTTTCGTTCCGGGAGACCCAAGCTTCCTGCGTTGTCCCCGCAAGCTCGACTCTCCAAGAAATCTATGGTTTTGAAGCGGTTCAATCATGACAAATTCATGTCCGTCTTGCGAGCTTTTTGCGAGCAAAAGCATGCTGCAACGCGGCAAAGCTCATGCTGCAATGCAACCGTCGGTGCGGACGGCCTTTCGGTTCTGGTGGTCAGGTTCGGCCCTTGACCCAAAGGACGAGAACGGCGATAAAGCCGGCATGAAAACGGACACCTGCATTATCTGCGGCTCGATCATTCGCTAGCGCTCGTCGCTGGCCTTTTCCGTTTCGTCTCCTTACCCAAGACAAAGATGACAACGCGAAGGCCGGCAGGCCGGCGCGGTCGATCCCTCGCGGAGATCATCCGGACGGGGCGTTCGGGCAGGAAGCCGACGACGTGACGACAACGATACAAAGACAACGAACCTAGACAGGGAGACCATACGCATGACGGACGTGCCGGCACTGAGGCTCTACAACACGCTGACACGCGAGAAGGCCGTGTTCACGCCGATCGATGCCGAGGATGTCCGTCTGTACGTGTGCGGCCCCACCGTCTACGACTTCGCGCATATCGGCAATGCCCGCCCGGTCATCGTGTTCGACGTCCTGTTCCGCCTGCTGCGGCATCTCTATGGCGAGGCGAAGGTGACCTATGTCCGCAACATCACCGACGTCGATGACAAGATCAACGCCCGCGCGCTGCGCGATTTTCCGGATCTGCCCCTCAACGACGCCATCCGGGCCGTCACGGAAAAGACCGAGACGCAGTTCCTGGCGGACGCCCGTGCGCTCGGATCCCTGGAACCGACCGTGCAGCCGCGTGCGACGGACAACATCGCCGAAATGATCGCGATCATCGAGGCGCTCATCGCGCGGGGGCACGCCTATGTCGCCGCCGGCGAGGTGCTGTTCGACACGACCTCGATGGCCGATTACGGTGCGCTTTCCCATCGCAATCTCGACGAACAACAGGCGGGCGCCCGCGTTGCGGTCGATGCCCACAAGAAGAGCCCCGGCGATTTCGTGCTGTGGAAGATGTCGTCCGAAAACGAGCCCGGCTGGGACAGCCCCTGGGGCCGCGGCCGTCCGGGCTGGCATATCGAATGCTCGGCGATGAGCCACCGCTATCTTGGCGAAACCTTCGACATTCACGGCGGCGGGCTCGATCTGATCTTTCCGCACCACGAGAACGAGATTGCCCAGTCGCGCTGCGCGCATGGCACCAGCGCGATGGCGAACGTCTGGATGCACAATGGCTTCGTGCAGATCGAAGGCCGGAAAATGTCGAAATCGGACGGCAATTTCGTCACGATTCACGCGCTTCTCCACACGGAGGAGTTCGGCGGCCGGGCCTGGCCGGGCGAAGTTCTGCGGCTGGCCATGCTGATGACGCAGTATCGCCAGCCGATCGACTTCAGCCTCAAGCGGCTCGAAGAGGCCCAGGGCATCATGCGTCGCTGGGCCGACGCCAAGCCGCGGGTCGAAGCCGTTCTGGCCGGTCGGCCCGACGCGCGCGCCTGGACGCTGCCGGCCGACAGCCCCGTTCTCGATGATCTCAACCTCTACCCGGTCATCACCGGCATGAATCAGCTCGCTGCCGAAGCGGCCAAGGGCGATCTGGACGCTGCGGCCGCCTTTCTCGGGCTCCTCGACCTCATGGGCTTCGAGGCGATCGAGCACCTGAGCCAGCAGGCAAACGATCGCGCCTCCGGTCATGACGACGAGGAGACGCGGTCCGAGGTCAACCGGCGGATCGCGCAGCGGCTCGACCTTCTCAAGGCGCGAAACTTCGCCGAGGCCGATCGCATCCGCGACGAGCTTCTGACCGACGGCATCCAGCTGAAGGACGGCAAGGACGCGGAAACGGGAGAGCGTGTGACGACCTGGGAGATCCGGCGCTAGAGGCGTCAAGCGAGCGCCGGCCTTGCTATCCGGCGACGATCGACATGAAATGCAAAACGAAACGCGAGCGTACAGGATGGAAGGCATTTTTGCGCAGCACGACAGGCAATGGATCTTTCCTTCATGCGACGCGTCAGCCTCCGGACTCCGTTTGGGAGCGGCGGGCACCATGTCGCTGATGTTCATAGGATTTTCTGTAGGGCGCAACCAAGGAGAGTTCGCAGCATGACGGATGACATGCGTGCAGGCGGATGCCAGTGCGGCGCGGTGCGTTTCCGGGTGGAAGGTCCGCTCGGCGATGCCTCCGTCTGTCATTGCCGGATGTGCCAGAAGGCGTGCGGCGGGTACTATCTGCCGCTGGTTTCGGCGCGTTCGGCCCGGCTCGCCTGGACACGCGGGCAGCCAAGGCATTTCCGGTCGTCCAACCATGTGCAGCGCGGCTTCTGCGCGGATTGCGGCACGCCGCTGACCTACGAGGCGCCCGACGGTATCGCGCTCGCCATCGCCACCTTCGACGACCCGGGAGCGATCAGGCCCGTCATCCAGTGGGGCACCGAGGCAAAGCTGCCCTGTGTCGATGGCATCCGCGATCTGCCCGAACAGGACACGATGGCCGATATCACGGCAGCGCCGTTCCTGGAGTCCCTGGTGTCCTACCAGCATCCCGACCACGAGACCGACCAATGGCCGCCGCAGGAGAGACCGCAGTGAGCAAGGCCATCATCCCGGACCAGACCCCGCCAAGCGGCGGAACAACAGGCGGCGAAACAACGGGCCGCGAAAGGACGGGCGGCTGCCAGTGCGGCGCCGTGCGCTTCCGTGTCGACGGCAAGCTCGGCCGCCCGTCGATCTGCCATTGCCGCATGTGCCAGAAGGCGTTCGGCGGATTCTTCGGCCCGCTGGTCACGGTTCCCGAAGACGGTTTCGTCTGGAGCCGGGGCGAGCCGGCCTGGTTCCAGTCCTCCGTCAACATCGCGCGCGGCTTCTGCGCCGCCTGCGGCACGCCGCTGGCCTATCGCCATCCCGGCGGTCTCGAGATCGCCATCGGCGCCTTCGATGACCGGGCGGATCTCGCGCCGCAGATCCAGGTGAACGTGAAGGCCCGGCTTCCCTGGGTCACCACCATCTTCGACCAGCCGGTCCACACGGACCCGGACTATTATGCGCAGCAGGAAGCCGTCATTTCCTTCCAGCACCCCGATCACGAGACCGCCGATTGGCCGACCCACGGACTAAGCCTATGACCCCAGAGCACGACACGGACACCAGCCTGCGCGGCCTTTACCCACCGATCGAAGCCTATGCATCCGGCCATCTCGATGTCGGCGACGGGCACAGGGTCTACTGGGAACGCGCCGGCACCCCCGGGGCGAAGCCCGCCGTGTTCCTGCATGGCGGACCGGGCGGCACCAGCGGACCGAACCATCGCCGCCTGTTCGACCCTGCGCTCTATGACGTGCTCCTTTTCGACCAGCGCGGTTGCGGCAGGTCCACGCCGCATGCGGGGCTTGAAGCCAATACGACCTGGCATCTGGTGGCCGACATCGAGCGGCTGCGCGAAATGGTCGGGGTCGAGACATGGCTGGTCCACGGCGGTTCCTGGGGCTCGACTTTGGCGCTTGCCTATGCCGAAACCCACCCCGAGCGGGTCTCGCAGCTCGTCCTGCGCGGCATCTACACGCTGACGAAGGCCGAGCTCGAGTGGTACTACCAGTTCGGCGTCTCCGAAATGTTTCCCGACAAATACGAGCGCTTCGTCGCGCCCATCCCGCCCGAGGAACGGCACGAGATGATGCAGGCCTATTACCGCCGCCTGACCGGCGACGATATCGCGTTGCGTCGCAGGCTCGCCAAGATCTGGAGCACATGGGAGGGCGAGACGATCACGCTTCTGCCGCAGCCCGACACCAGCGGCAAGTTTGCCGAGGACGATTTCGCCGACGCGTTCGCCCGGCTGGAAACGCACTATTTCGTGCATTGCGGCTGGATGGACGAGGGCCAGCTCGTGCGCGATGCGCATCGGCTGCAGGGCATTCCCGGCGTCATCATCCAGGGGCGCTACGACATGCCGTGTCCCGCGAAATACGCCTACGCCCTGCACAAGGCCTGGCCGCAGGCAGAGTTCCACCTGGTCGAAGGCGCCGGTCACGCCATGAACGAGCCCGGCATCCTCGACCGGCTGATCCGCGCGACCGACAGCTTTGCCGGAAAGGACGCCTGACCATGACGCGCGAGCGCATCTTCCTGTTCGACACCACCCTGCGCGACGGTCAGCAGACGCCCGGCGTCGATTTCTCCGTCGAGGACAAGATCGCCATCGCCGCGATGCTCGACGATTTCGGCATCGACTACGTCGAGGGCGGCTATCCCGGTGCCAACCCGACCGATACCGCCTTCTTCGCCAAGCGCCGGACCCGCAACGCCCGGTTCGTCGCCTTCGGCATGACGAAGCGAACGGGGGTGTCCGCCGCCAATGATCCCGGGCTGGCCGCGCTTCTCCAGTCGGCAAGCGACACGATCTGTCTCGTGGCGAAGAGCTGGGACTACCACGTGGCCGTGGCGCTCGGCTGCACCAACCAGGAGAACCTCGACAACATCACGGCATCCGTGGACGCCGTGGTGATCAGCGGTCGCGAGGCCATGGTCGATTGCGAGCACTTTTTCGACGGGTTTAAGGCCAATGCCGACTATGCGCTCGCCTGCGCACGCGCCGCCTATGATGCCGGCGCCCGCTGGATCGTGCTCTGCGACACCAATGGCGGCACGCAGCCGGAAGAGATCCGCGCCATCGTCGCGTCGGTCATCGCCGCCGGCATCCCCGGCGAGCGTCTCGGCATCCACGCCCACAATGATACGGGGCAGGCCGTCGCCAATTCGCTTGCCGCGGTCGAGGCCGGCGTCCGCCAGATCCAGGGAACGCTCAACGGTATCGGCGAGCGTTGCGGCAATGCCAATCTCGTCACGATCATCCCGACACTGGCGCTGAAGCACGTCTTCTCCGCCCGCTTCGAGACGGCCATCGATACGGACCGCCTGCAGGAACTGACGAAGCTCTCCCACGCTTTCGACGAGTTGCTCAACCGCTCGCCGGACCATCAGATGCCCTATGTCGGCGCCTCCGCCTTCGCCACCAAGGCCGGCATCCACGCGTCGGCGCTTCTGAAGGATCCGCGCACCTACGAGCATGTCACGCCGGAAAGCGTCGGTAACCTGCGCAAGGTCATGGTGTCGGACCAGGGTGGCAAGGCGAATTTTATCAACGCCCTGAAACGTCGCGGCATCGTGGTCGGCAAGGACGATCCGCGGCTCGACAAGCTGATCTCCATCGTGAAGGAGCGCGAAGCGACCGGCTACGCCTATGAAGGCGCTGATGCGAGCTTTGCCATCCTGGCCCGCCGAACGCTTGGTCATGTGCCCGACTTCTTTCATGTCGAGAGCTTCCGGGTGATGGTGGAGCGGCGATTCGACGCCAACGGCCAGTTGAAGACCGTGTCGGAAGCAGTCGTCCGCGTGACCATCGACGGCGAGGAGACCCTGTCGGTTGCGGAAGGTCACGGCCCGGTCAACGCGCTCGATCTCGCTCTGCGCAAGGATCTCGGCAAGTACCAGAACGAGATCGGCGATCTCGAGCTTGCGGACTACAAGGTGCGCATCCTCAATGGCGGCACGGAGGCCGTGACCCGCGTGCTCATCGAATCCACCGACGGCACCGGTGCACGATGGTGGACCGTCGGCGTCTCCGACAACATCATCGACGCCTCGTTTCAGGCCCTGATGGACAGTATCGTCTTCAAGCTTTTGAAGAACCGCGACGAGGTGGTGGCGGCCGCGGCAGAGTAGGGTCTTCCTGCAGACGTCGCTGCCATAAGACAGTCCGGGCGGGTGTTTCGA
Source organism: Rhizobium sp. Leaf384 (assembly GCF_001424065.1). Lineage (GTDB taxonomy): Bacteria > Pseudomonadota > Alphaproteobacteria > Rhizobiales > Rhizobiaceae > Ferranicluibacter. The sequence continues at coordinate 564,805 of NZ_LMQE01000001.1, read as the reverse complement.
GCGAACACCGCCGGAGGATGCGCGCCGCAGGAAAGCGCGGCGCGCGCCGAAGCGCGCTTCGGGAGGCTTCAGAGCACCAGTCGGAACTTGGCAAACCCGTCGCCACCGTCGCCGGCATCCTCGATCCGCGCGGCCTTGACCTCGCCGAGCAACGGCCGTGCCTTCGGTCCCGTCTCAAAGAGTGCCGTCGTTCCCGGCATTGGCTTGAAGCGCCAGTTGGCGTCGGCTGCGGGGTTGATCGTGCCCTCGGCGTGGATGTAGCGGACGATGACGTCGCGGTTGGTGTCGGGGGCCGCGAAGACGACCTTGTCGCTGGCGATCTCGGGGAACTTGCCCCCGCCGCCAGCTCGGTAATTGTTCGTGGCGACGACGAACGTCGCTTCCGGATCGATGGGTTTTCCGTCGAACGTCAGGTCTCTTATCCGGTGGGACGCCTCGTTCACAAGCCTGCCGTCCGTGTCGAAGCGGGGTGGTTGGGACAGATCGATCTCGTAGGTCACGCCGTCGATGACGTCGAAATTGTACGAGGGAAAGCCGGCATTGAGGAGCGGCTGGTCCGTCTGTCCGGGTATGAGGGTGTTGAACATGCCCGCCGACATTTCCAGCCAGTTCTTCACCTGTGCCCCGGTGATGACCACCGCCTGGACGGTGTTCGGATAGAGATAGAGATCGGCCACGTTCTTGATGGCGATGTCGCCGGCCGGCACGTCGGTGTAGTAATCCGCGCCGCCGCGGCCACCGGCCTTGAAGGGAGCGGCCGCCGAGAGAACGGGCAGATCCTTCCACGCCGTCTCCTTCAGCATGTCCCTGACGTACCAGGTCTGCGCCTGGGCGACGATCTGAACGGACGGATCGTCGGCCACCAGCGCAAAATAGGAGTAGAGCGGCGCGGATGTCTTGCCGACGGGCGTGCGGACATAGGCCAGCGTCGCCTCGTGTTCGTCCTTGGCGGCGGTCAGGATATCGGCCCGGTCATTGACGTCGGCCACGACCTTCTTGTCCTCGCGGTGATAGATCGGCCGCGCCTCGGTGGTGAAGTCGATGATCTTCCAGCGCCGGCCGTCGCGCTCCAGCAGAAGATCGATAAGCCCGAGATGGGAGCCCCAGAAGCCGGCCATGACCGCAGGCTTTCCCTGCAGCGTGCCCCTGACCGGATCCACGCCCGCAATGCCGTCAAAGCTCTTGGGGCCGGGGAAAACGAGGTGCTGATGCCCGGTCAGCACGGCGTCGATGCCCTCGACGCCGGCCAGATAGAGCGAGGCGTTTTCCATGCGGTCGGTCTGGCCCGTGCCGTCGATGCCCGAATGCGACAGGGCGACGATGATGTCGGCGCCGTCTTCCTTCATCACCGGAACCCAGGCGCGGGCGGCTTCCACGATGTCGCGCGTCTGCGCCTTGCCTTCGAGGTTCTTGATGTCCCAGAGCATGATCTGCGGCGGAACGAAGCCGATGAGCCCGATCTTCAGCGGGCTCGCCGCGCCGGTGCCGTCCGTCACGGTCTTCTCGATGATCGTATAGGGCTTGAAGAACAGCGCGTCCCGGGTCGGGTCCTCGGCCAGCATTCCCTTCGTCAGGTTGGCGCAGACGTAAGGAAAATTCGCGCCGCCCAGCGCTTTCTCCATGTAGTCGAGCCCGTAGTTGAACTCGTGATTGCCGAGCGTGCCGGCTTCGTAGCCGAGCAGGTTCATGGCCTTGATGACGGGATGGACGTCGCCGGCTTTCAGACCCTTCTGATAGGCCATGAAGTCGCCCATCGGATTGCCCTGCAGGATGTCGCCGTTGTCGACCAGAAAAGAATTGCCGGCTTCTGCGCGGATCGCGTCGATGATCGAGGCCGTGCGCGACAGGCCGAGCGTCTCGTTCGGCTTGTCGCCGTAATAGTCGTACGGGTAGACGTGAACGTGGATGTCCGTCGTCTCCATGATGCGCAGATGCGCCTGATTGGCGGCCGCGCGGGCGGCGAAGGGATGGAGCATCACAAGCCCGGATGCCGAAGCAAGTCCCCCGAGAAAGGTGCGGCGGCTGACGCCGGCGTTTGTTCCGGTCAGGTTTGCACGGCCCTGGGGCAGGCGGCTTTGGGACAGGCGGGTTGGGGATGGGCGGCCCTCGGACGGGCAGACGGGCGCTGAGGGGGAGGACATGACGTTCCTTTCGTGCCGGTTCTTCTCAAGCCGGATCCCGTGCCGGACGATCCTCGTTGCGATCCCCTCCGGCAATCCGGCCTGCTCTGGGCGGGAAAGCCCGCCGCTCTCCACCTTGCAGGCAAAAGCGACGGTCGTGTGTCACCAGAATTCGTTGATCGTTCAGGGAAATGAATTGGAGCCGCCCGGTCTTTTCGCGTAAGCCGCAGGCTTGACGCGACGTGCGGGAGACAGGCTGCACCCTGGCAGGGGTTGCGCATGTCTGCGCGACAAGGCCGGAGGAGGGCCTCGACATGGCCGACGTGACATCCAAGCCGATGGCGACAGCCTCTGTTCCCGGCAATGGCGACAGCCGCCGCGGCTTCCTGCTGGCCACCATCGCCTATCTCTTCTGGGGCGTCCTGCCGCTTTTCATGAAGGGCATCGGGCACATTCCGGCAGCAGAGGTCGTGGCCCATCGCATCGTCTGGTCGGTCCCGCTCGTCGGCGGCTTCATCCTGTGGCTCGGTCGCACGGCAGATCTGAAGCTGGCTCTGCGCTCGCCGCGCATGCTTTTGATGGCCTCGCTCACGGCGATCCTGGTGACGTTCAACTGGGGCATCTATGTCTGGGCGATCGGTGCGGGTCGGACGCTCGAGGCGGCGCTCGGCTATTACATCAATCCGCTGTTCTCGATCTTTCTCGGCGCGGTCCTGCTGAAGGAAAAGCTGAACCGGGCACAGCTGGTCGCGATCGGTTTTGCCGTCGCTGCCGTTGCCATCATCGCTTTCGACGCCGGCGGGCTGCCCTGGGTGTCGCTCGGCCTCTGCGTGTCCTGGGGTTTCTATGCCTTCTTCCGCAAGACGCTGCCGGTCGGGCCGAACCAGGGCTTCTTTCTGGAGGTGATGCTGCTCTCGGTCCCGTCGCTCGCCTACATCCTGTATCTCGAAGCGTCGGGGCAGGGGCATTTCACCGATACCGGCATGACTGACGTGGCCTGGCTCGTCTCGTCCGGCGTCGTGACCGCCGTGCCGCTGCTGTTCTATGCCAACGGCGCCAAGCTGCTGCGTCTCTCCACCATCGGCATCATGCAGTATATCGCGCCGAGCATCGTCTTTCTCATTGCGGTCTTCCTGTTCCACGAACCCTTCGGCATGGTGAAGCTGATGGCCTTCGGGCTCATCTGGATGGCGCTGGTGATCTATACCGGGTCCATGCTGGTGGAGAGCCGCAAGGCCCGTCAGGCGGCCGCGCTGCGCAGTGCCTGATGCAAGGTGGCAATGCCTGATGGAACGAGGCAATGCCGGATGGACGGAGAATGTGCCCATCCGGAGAGGTTCGGTGCGGAGAGAACCGCACCCCGCCACGCCGGGAAATGGGCTTTCGCCTACATCCTGTCGATAATGTCGCTCTCGCCGCCACGGTCGACCGTACCGGCCCAATGAGCCTTGAGCGCCGGGACCACCTCGTCCGGATCGTCGATGACGAGGGGCTGCACGAGATGCGCCGTGTGGATGAACCCGCTGTCGGCCATGTGGTGGATCAGCTTCATCAGCGGGTTCCAGAAGCCGTTGATGTTGACGAGCACGATCGGCTTTCGGTGCCGCCCGAGCTGCGCCCAGGTCATGATCTCGACGATCTCCTCTAGCGTGCCGATGCCGCCCGGCAGCGTCACGAAGGCATCCGCCCGCTCGAACATCTTGTGCTTGCGCTCGTGCATGTCGGCGGTGACGACGAGTTCGCTCAATTGACCGAGGGAATGCCGGGTCGCCTCCATGTCCATGAGGAACTGCGGTATGATCCCCGTCACGCGGCCGCCCTTGGCCAGCACGCCGCTGGCCACGGCCCCCATGATGCCCTTGGTGCCGCCGCCATAGACGAGATGCAGGTGGTGTTCGGCGATGGATTGGCCGAGCCTGCGGCCCGCATCCATGAACTCGGGCTCGCGCCCCGGCTGGGACCCGCAGTAGACGCAGATGGATCGAATCGGAACAGGTTGATCGCTCATACCCGAAGCAGACATCCGGTCTGCCGGCGCGTCAAGGCATGCACCAGGCTAAACATGTAAAAAGGCGCTTGCAAAGGCGCCAGAACATGCATCCCTGCTTGTGGAGTGGGCTGGATATCGCTAGCAATTTCAAGAGATGCGCGCTGGGCGACGTCCCATGCGCGCGCGACGGTCCGGCCCGTCATCAAGGCCGATGAGCACGGCAAGCGTTTTCGTTGAACACGGTCGGTCGAAACGCCCGTGGTGGAGAGTTGCATGAGGAAGAATACGGCAGGTCTGGTCGCGCTCGTCGTGCTGGCAGTCGCCACGCTTTTGATGATCTTCGTCGTCTTGCCCAATGTCGGTGACAAGGCACCGTCGACGGATGCCAAGAGTGCGGGCGCAGGAAGCCCGGCGCCGGCAGACGGAGCCCCCGGAACGCCCGGCGCGCTTTCAGGCAGCGGCGATACCACGACGGTCGAAGCGAAGGGCAATCGGCCCGGCGCCGGCAATGCTGCAAATCCGGCAGACGCGGGTGTTCAATCTCAGCCGAACGCAGGCGCGGCATCGGCGGACCAGATACCGGCCGGCCAGACACCAACAGATCAGACACCGGCAAATCAGACACCGGCAGGCCAGCCGACGTCGGATCAGGCGGGCACGGGCACCGCCGATCAGGCCACTCCGGGTCAGGCAGCCGCAAATCAGGCAGGCGCAACTCAGGCAGGCGCAACTCAGGCAGGCGGTCAGCCGAACACGTCGCTGACGCCGGCGGCGCCAGGCGGGACTGCGCCGTCTGCCACCACCGCCCCTGCCGCAGGCTCGACCGTTGCTGCTGACGGCGCCCCGGCACCGAGCTTCGACGTGTTGCGCGTGGAGCCGGACGGCTCGACCGTCATTGCCGGCCGCGCTGCGCCGAACAGCAAGCTGGAGATCGTCAATGGCAACGTCGTCGTCGGCACGGCGGATGTCGGGGGATCCGGCGATTTCGCGGCGGTGTTCGACAAGCCGCTCGCACCCGGTGATTATCAGCTGACATTGCGCAGCACGACGCCCGCCGGCACCGTCACCGCCTCGGAGGAAGTTGCCACGGTTTCCATTCCCAAGGTCGACAACGGGCAGCTCCTCGCCATGGTCACGAAGCCGGGAGAGGCCAGCCGCATCCTGACCGCGCCTGCCGCAGCCGGGACGCCCGCGGCGACCTCTCCGTCCTCGGCTGCGCCGTCTGCAAGCGACCAGGCCGCAGTGCAGGCGCCTGCCGCGTCTGCCCCCGGGGTAGTCCCAAGCGCCGCTTCTGGGGCCAACGGTCCACAGCCAGCCACGTCCGAGGCAGCGCCGACGTCGCCGGTCGCCGTGTCCGCGGTCGAGATCGAGGGCCGCAAGCTCTTTGTCGCCGGCACCGCGCGGCCGAACGCGACCGTGCGCATCTATGCGGACGACCAGCTGGTCGGCCAGGGCAAGGCGGACGCGCAGGGCCGCTTCGTCATCGATGGCGAGCTCGCCTTGTCCGTCGGCCAGCACGTGATCCGGGTCGACATGATCGGTGCGGATGGAAAGGTTCAGTTGCGCGCCGCCGTGCCGTTCGAACGTCCGGAAGGCGATCAAATCGCGGCTGTCGCGCAGACACCCGCCAGCGGCGCCGATCCGGCTTTCGATGGCGCCATCTTCGACGCCTCGCGCATGGAGGCGGCCAAGGCCTTCGCCTTGCTGAAGGCTCTCTTTGCCGACGGCAAGCTGCCGGGTCTCGACCAGCTGGCCGCAGCCCGCTCCGCCACGGAAATCGCCCTGACGTCGCTTGCCGGCGTCAAGCCGGTCGCCGGCATGCAGACAAGCGTTGCCGATCGCGTCACCACCACCACCAAGGCGGCCGCCGAGGCGCTGGCAATCCTGAAGCCCGTGCCCCGCGATGCCGCCGCCGTCGGTGCCGTACTGGGTCGCCTCGACATCGCGATGGCCCGCGTGCTGGAAACGGCGCCCGCTCTGGCCGCAAACGGTTCGGCCAGGGTGACGGCGCCTGCACCCGTCGATCAGGTGACAAACGATCGGGCAGCAAACGCTCAGCTGGACAGCGCGGCTGCACAGAAGACCCAGGCGAACGAGACCACCGGGATCGCCCCGGTCGCGCCGGATCAGCCTGTCGCCGGCTCTGCCGCGACGCAGTCTTCGCAGACGGCCGGTGGGGAACCGCAGACGGTGCAGCAGGCGCCTCTGCAGCAGAGCAAGAGCTCGGTCATCATCCGCCGCGGCGATACGCTGTGGCAGATCTCGCGCCGCGTATACGGGGCAGGGGTCCGCTACACCACGATCTATGTCGCCAATGAGGACCAGATCCTCGATCCCGACCGCATCCTGCCGGGCCAGGTCTTCGGCGTGCCGGACAAGGCGCTGCCGGACGCGGAGTCGCAGGAAATCCACCGCCGACACATGCAGCACACGCCGTAAGGTCGCGCCGCACGGCGGCAGGGCGCAGCTGTCGGGCTGCAGGCCATTGCCGCGGCGGGCGAGGGAGCCTATGTGATAGCAACGCGAACGGCGCCTTCCGCAGGGGGCGCCGTTTGCATGTTCGACCGGCGCTCCCTCTGTCGGCCGCATGTCCCTGCCGGCTGGAAACGCGAAGACATCATGACGGACCAGAAGAAGACCGTGTCGGCGGATGCCGGCAATCCGCTGCAGACCATCCTCAACCTCTGGCCCTATATGTGGCCGAGCGATCGTGCCGACCTCAAGATGCGCGTGGTCTGGGCGACGGTCATCCTGCTCGTTGCCAAGATCGTGCTGCTGCTCGTGCCCTATTTCTTCAAATGGGCGACGGATGCGCTGAACGGCCGCGCCGACATGACCGGCATTCTCCCCGCCGCCATGACCGGCGCGCTGATGCTGGTCGTGGCCTACAATCTGGCCCGCCTGCTGCAGGCGGGGCTCAACCAGCTGCGCGACGCGCTGTTTGCGAGCGTCGGCCAGCATGCGGTCCGCCAGCTGGCCTACCGGACCTTCGTTCACATGCATCAGCTGTCGCTGCGCTTCCACCTGGAACGCCGCACCGGCGGCCTGTCGCGCATCATCGAGCGCGGCACCAAGGGCATCGAGACGATCGTCCGTTTCACCATTCTCAACACGGTGCCGACGCTGATCGAGTTCCTCTTGACCGCCGCGATCTTCTGGTGGGGCTACGGTTTCTCGTACCTGCTGGTCACCGCCGTCACGGTCGCGGTCTATATCTGGTTCACGGTGAAGGCCAGCGACTGGCGGATCTCCATCCGGCGCTCGATGAACGACAGCGACACCGACGCCAACACCAAGGCGATCGATTCGCTGCTGAACTTCGAGACCGTCAAGTATTTCGGCAATGAGCAGATGGAGGCGACCCGCTTCGATCAGTCGATGGCGCGGTACGAGAAGGCGGCAACCCAGGTCTGGACCTCGCTCGGCTGGCTGAACTTCGGTCAGGCGCTGATCTTCGGTCTCGGCACGGCGATCATGATGGTGATGTCGGCGCTCGCCGTGCAGCGCGGCGAACAGACGATCGGCGATTTCGTCTTCATCAACGCCATGCTGATGCAGCTCTCGATTCCGCTCAATTTCATCGGCTTCGTCTACCGCGAAATCCGTCAGGGTCTCACGGACATCGAACAGATGTTCGATCTGCTCCAGGTGCAGGCGGAGGTGGTCGATGCGCCCGACGCCAAGGCCCTGGCGATCGACAAGGGCGCCATTGTCTTCAAGGACGTGCATTTCGCCTATGACGCGGCGCGGCCCATTCTCAAAGGCATCAGTTTCGAGGTCCCTGCCGGCAAGACCGTCGCCGTGGTCGGCCCGTCGGGTGCCGGCAAGTCGACGCTGTCACGCTTGCTCTACAGGTTCTATGACGTCCAGCAAGGTGCGATCACCATCGACGGTCAGGACGTTCGGAGCCTGACCCAGAAGAGCCTGCGCGCCGCGATCGGCATGGTTCCGCAGGATACCGTGCTCTTCAACGACACGATCGCCTACAACATCCGCTACGGCCGCATCTCCGCCTCTCACGACGAGGTCGAGGCGGCCGCCGAGATCGCCCAGATCGGCACCTTCATCAAGACGCTGCCGGAAGGCTACAACGCCATGGTCGGGGAGCGTGGATTGAAGCTGTCGGGCGGCGAGAAGCAGCGTGTCGCCATCGCGCGGACGGTTCTCAAAAGCCCGCCGATCCTGATCCTCGACGAGGCGACCTCGGCGCTCGACACGCGGACGGAGCAGGAAATCCAGGCCGCCCTCGATATCGTCTCGCGCAACCGCACGACCCTTGTCATCGCCCACCGCCTCTCGACCGTGATCCAGGCCGACGAGATCATCGTGCTGAAGGACGGCGTCATCGCCGAACGCGGCACGCATGGCGAACTCATCGACCGCGAAGGCCTCTACGCCTCGATGTGGAGCCGCCAACGCGAGGCGACCCAGGCGGCCGAGCAGTTGAAGAAGGTCCAGGAGGAAGACGATCTCGGCATCGTCACGCGTCGCCCGCCGGCCGTGTGAGGCGGGCTGACCGGCGGGGCGTCCGGTTGGGGACATACCCCCGCCCGGGCGTCGCTCAGGGCAGGGACCGGGCCGCTTCGAAGCGGCGTCGGACAGCTAGCCACCTTTTCCGGATCGAATGGCCGATGCGCTTCCAGTGTCGCTGGCGTTTCGAGCGCAAAGGCGCGTTCGCCCAGGCCGTATCCGCACGCAACGCAAGGTATGCACGTTGCTGCGGATGGCGGCATTCTTCGGAGTTCGGTTTGGCATGGATGAAGTGCACGATCACCGCACCCGCATAGTCGTCCTCCATTTGCGCGTTCCACTGCCAGCCAAGCTGCAAGGCGCGCCCGCTGACGAGCAGGTTGAGGACATCCTGGTCAAGAAACGAAAACTGCCCCGAGTGCAAAAGCGCAAAGCACCTGTCGCTCGCCTTCTCGTTTCTCCAGGCCACGGCGTCGATGACCAGAACGCCTGCGTTGAAGTAGAACTCTTCATCGCTCCGCACGAGGCGTCTGTTCATGTCCCGAAGAGAGGTTTGGCCTCGTGCCTGCACTCCGGCAATGAGATGATCGCCGAGCGGCACCGTGAAAAGATGCGACATATCCCTGAGCACCAGCGTGTCGGCGTCGAGATAGACGATGCGCGAATGCCGCTCGCCGACATAGTCCGGCAGGAGCAGTCTCGCATACGTCGCGCGGCTCCAGGCGTTCGTCGTCCTCAGGTATCGAATGTCGCGCAGCATCGCTTCGTCGATGTCGATGAAGGTGATGGGGCGCCCGACGGACTGCTGAATCCGGTCCTTGTCCCGCGTCCTGAGGCCGTCGCCCAGAATACAGAATTCCACATCGGGAATATTGCCATTGAGATGCGCAGACCGCAGCATGACAGCCGCAAGCTCGGCATAGTTCCGGTCAATGCAACATGCCAGCATGCCCGTCCTCTTACATTTAAGAACAACCTGTTATAAATATCGCTCATGCGAGGTCAATGGCAGCAACGGCTGTTTGCCCGGCGGCGTGCGTTTTGGGCCGCTTGGCCCTCGCGTTTTGCGCGCCGCATCCCATATCCTCCTGCAAGCCGCCCTTGTTGCCGCCCGGGACGATTCCCTATAGGTGCAGGGTCGGAGTTTAATGGAGACGCTGCCCTCATGAGCCTGATCACGTCCGTTCGCAACACGCTGGTGCCGATCAATAAAGCCGGCTACCCGTTCATTGCCGTGTTCTTCGTCGTCTCACTCCTTCTCGGTTTCCTGTGGGAGCCGCTGCTCTGGATCGGCTTTCTCCTCACGGCCTGGTGCGCCTATTTCTTCCGCGACCCCGAACGCGTGACGCCGGTCGATGACGATCTCGTCATCAGCCCTGCCGACGGTCGCGTCTCGTCGGTCGCCTACATCGTGCCGCCGGAAGAGCTCGGCCTCGGCTTCGAGCCGATGCTGCGCATCTCCGTCTTCATGAACGTCTTCAATTGCCATGTGAACCGCGCGCCCATGCGCGGCACCATCACCCGCATCGCCTACCGCGCCGGACAGTTCGTCAATGCCGAACTCGACAAGGCCAGCAGCGAGAACGAGCGCAATGGTCTGGTCATCGAGACGGCCCATGGCGCGATCGGCACCGTGCAGATCGCGGGGCTGGTGGCCCGCCGCATCATCTGCTGGGCGTCGCAGGGCGAGCAGCTGCAGGCCGGCCAGCGTTTTGGCCTGATCCGCTTCGGTTCGCGCCTCGACGTGTTTCTGCCGGCAGGCGCCGAACCGCGCGTGAGCCTTGGGCAGCTTGCGATCGCCGGCGAGACGGTGCTGGCGGAGTTCGGCTCCGAGAAGGGCCCGACCCTCGGCCGCCGCGATTGATGCGCCCGTCACCAGATGCCAGTACCGGCATGGTCGTGACCGGGCCGAGGTGATTGCAACGCGGAGCGGCTGCGCTGGAACCTGTCCGGCGCAGCGCTATATCGAGATCTAGAGACCCCCGCAGGGACGCATCGTCCCGCCTGTGCCCCAAGGACCAAGCGCCATGGATACGACGCCGTTTCCCCCGTACGAACCGAATGGGCCCCATGACGACGAGGCGCGGGGTCCGCGGCTGCGGGAGATCCCCTTGCGGCTCCTCGTTCCCAACCTGATCACGGTGCTTGCGATCTGCGCCGGCTTGACGGGCGTGCGGCTCGCCTTCGAGGGACGGTTCGAACTCGCCGTCGCCATGGTTCTCGTGGCCGCGTTTCTCGACGGGGTCGACGGCCGCATTGCCCGCCTGCTCAAGGCGACGTCGAAATTCGGCGTCCAGATGGATTCGCTCGCCGACATCGTCAATTTCGGCGTCGCACCGGCGCTGGTTCTCTTCGCGTTCGTGCTGGATGAAGCCAAGTCGATCGGCTGGATCGCCGCCCTCATCTATGTCATCGCCGCGGGTCTCCGACTGGCGCGCTTCAACGTCATGGCGGAACGCGACATCAAGGCGAAGTGGCAGTCGGAATATTTTGTCGGCGTGCCTGCGCCGGCCGGGGCCATGCTCGTTCTCCTTCCGGTCTATCTTGGCCTGCTCGGCGTCGAGCCGAGCCGCACCATGGGCCTGATCTTTTCGGCCTATACACTGCTCATCGCCTTTCTGCTCGTCAGCCGCCTGCCGGTCTGGTCCGGCAAATCTGAGAATCGCGTCCGCCGCGATCTCGTCCTCCCGGTCATCCTGGCCGTCGTCATCTATGTCGCGACCCTGATGAGCTACACATGGGAAACCATGGTAATCACCGCCATCGTCTACCTCGCGTCGCTGCCTTTCGGCGCCCGCGCCTGGAAGCGGAAGTACGGCAGCAAATGGCCGGAGCATCCGGAAGGCATGCGCGACGACGGCCTGCCCGGACACTAGATCCCGGTCGCGCGCTCGATCGGCGTCTGTGGATGACGGCGTTGGCGCGCTCAGGCAGGCGGCCGGAGCGCCTTGTGCGCCACGTCGACGACGGCCCGCGTCAGGGCCGTCAGCTGGTCGGCTGCGAGCCGGTTGATCTGCCAGAAGAGGAGCACGTCCAGCGGCGTATCGGGCACCAGCTCGACCAGCCGCCCGTTCGCCAGATGCGCCTCCACCAGCATTTCCGGGTTCATGCCCCACCCCATTCCAGCCAGGCTCGCCTCGACGAAGCCCTGCGTCGACGGCAGCCAGTGGGTGGGACACGCAGGCTCCGCGCCGAGCGTGTCCCGGAGCCATCGGCTTTGAAGCCGGTCCTTCTGGTTGAACGTCAGCGACGGCGCCTGTGAAAAGGCAGCGAGCGTCATGCCATCGGCAAGATATCGTTCCACAAAGTCGGGACTGGCCGTGGCCCGGTAGCGCAAGGCGCCGAGCGGCGTTCTGCGGCAGCCGGAAACGGGTTTTTCCAGCGATGTCACGGCGGCAATGACGCGACCTTGCTGAAGCCAGTCGGCCGTATGATCCTGGTCATCCACCGCGATGTTGAGAAGATGGCGCGACCCTTTGGAAAAGGTCGAGATCGCCCCAAGGAACCATGTGGCGAGGCTGTCGGCATTGGTCGCGATCGGGAGGGTTACGCGATCGTCCGGCGAAAGCGGGTCGACCAGCGCCGGCAGGTGCGTCAGCAACTCGCTCTCCAGCATGCCCACCGTCTCCATATGCCGGCAGAGCCAAGCGCCCTTCTCCGTCGCCGTGCAGGGCGTGCTCCGGACGACGAGGGCTGTGCCGAGGCGTTCCTCCAGCGCCTTGACGCGCTGTGACACGGCGGACGGCGTAACATGCAGCCGTCGCGCTGCCTTTTCGAAGCTGCCCGTCTGAACCACGGCGGCAACAGCGCGCAGGGAGGCATAATCCAGCACGTTAGCGCTCCTTCATCACGGTAAGCATCATTAAGTAGGCTAAATCCGACTGAGGCGCTATCGAGATATCCGCAACAGGAGGACAGGAATGCTCGCTTTTCTCGATGAGACGGCCTCCACGGCGTTCACGACCGGCCTTGCGATGGGGCTGACGCTGATCGTCGCCATCGGCGCGCAGAATGCCTTCGTTCTGCGGCAGGGCCTGCGCAACGAGCATGTCTTTGCCGTCTGTCTCGCCTGCGCCGTGTCCGATGCGGCGCTGATCGCTTTGGGGGTGACGAGTTTCCGGCAGATCGCGCAGATCCTTCCCGGGATCGATCCGATCATGCGCTATGGCGGCGCGGCGTTCCTGTTCGTCTACGGTGCACGGAGCCTGTGGTCGGCTCTCCGGGCTTCGAGCGCGCTCGACATATCGGGACAGACAGGTCGCGGCCTCGGCGTCACGCTGGCGACCTGCCTCGCGCTGACCTGGCTCAATCCGCACGTCTATCTCGACACCGTCGTGCTGCTCGGGACCATCTCCACCCGGTTTCCGGGCGCCCAGGCGGCCTTTGCCGCAGGCGCGATGTGCGCCTCGGTCCTGTTCTTCTTCTCGCTCGGCTATGGCGCCCGATGGCTGCGGCCGCTGTTCGAGAAGCCGGCCGCCTGGCGTGTCCTGGAGGCGATCATCGGCGTGGTGATGGTCGCGATCGGTGCCCGACTGGTGATCGGGCTGTAGAGGCTAATCCGGCAGACGATAATCGACGAGCCGGTTCTCGCGAACCTGGAACAGCTTTCCGGTCTGCGTCTGGTCCGGTCCGACGAGGGTCAGCAGGGTTCGCGCGACCTCCGAGGGATGCGGCACGGTTTCCGGATCCTCGCCCGGCATGGCCAGCGCCCGCATGGCCGTGCGGGTGCCGCCGGGATCGACCGAGAGGATCCGCAACGGCAAACGCTGGGTTTCCCCGGCCCAGGTCCGCGCCAGTGCCTCGACGGCCGCCTTGGACGCGGAATACGCGCCCCAGAACGGCTTGCATTTGTGCGCAGCCGACGAGGAAATGATCAGTGCGCGGCCGGCGTCCGAGCGCACCAGCAGCGGCTCCACCGTGCGGATCAGCCGCCAGGTCGCAGTGACGTTGATCGTCATCACCTTCTCGAACACCTTGGCTTCGAAATGGCCGATCGGCGAAATCGTGCCGAGAATGCCGGCATTGGCAACGAGGATATCGAGCCGGCCCCAGCGCTCGTGGATTGCGGCGCCCAGCCGGTCGATCGCGTCCATATCGGCAAGGTCGAACGGCACCAGCGTCACGGGAAGCCCGCCGGCCGCCTTGACGGCATCGTCCAGGTCTTCGAGTCCGCCAACGGTGCGGGCGCAGGCGATAACCTGCGCGCCGGCCCGTGCCAGTTCAAGTGCGGTGAAATAGCCGATTCCCCGCGAGGCGCCGGTGACGAGCGCGATGCGCCCCTTCAGATCAATGGCATTCATGTTTCAACCGTTGCTCGCCATGACGGACAGCTTGCGCACATTGCTGGTCGCTTCGCGGTCGAGAAGACGCGTGGGATAGTCGCCGGTGAAATAGTGATCGGTGAACTGCGGCGCCTTCGGATCGCGCGGCTCGCCCCCGACGGCTCGGTAGAGCCCATCGATCGACAGAAACTCCAGCGAATCCGCACCGATGAAGGCGCACATCGAGGCCAGGTCCGCATGCTGGTTGGCCAGCAGCTTGTCGGCGTCCGGCGTATCGATGCCGTAGAAATCGGGATGGTAGATCATCGGGCTGGCGACGCGGATGTGCACCTCGAGCGCACCGGCCTCGCGGATCATCTGGACGATCTTCAGCGACGTCGTCCCGCGCACGATGGAATCGTCGATCAGGACGACGCGCTTGCCCTCGATCATGGCGCGGTTGGCCGAGTGCTTCAGCTTCACGCCGAACGCGCGGATCTGCTGCGTCGGCTCGATGAAGGTGCGCCCGACATAATGGTTGCGGATGATGCCGAGTTCGAACGGGATGCCGCTCGCCTGGGCAAAGCCGATCGCCGCCGGGGTGCCGCCGTCTGGAACAGGCACGACGACATCGGCCGCGCACGGCGCTTCCTTGGCAAGGTTGATGCCCATGTTCTTGCGCGCGACATAGACGTTGCGACCGCCGACGACTGAATCCGGGCGGGCGAAATAGACATATTCGAAGAGGCACAGCCGCTCCGGCATCGGTGTCTCCGCCTTGCGCGACTCGATGCTGATCGATCCGTCGGGCTGGATCTCGCAGATCACCACTTCGCCGTTCTCGACATCGCGGACGAATTTCGCGCCGATGATGTCGAGCGCGCAGGTTTCCGAAGCAAAGATCGGCTTGCCGTCGAGTTCGCCCATGACGAGTGGGCGAATGCCGTAGGGATCGCGCGCCGCCATCAGCTTGGTGCGGGTGATGGCGAGCATGGAGTAGCCGCCCTCGACCTGGCGGATCGCATCGACGAAACGCTCGCCGGAACCGGCATGCTTGGAACGCGCGATGAGGTGCAGCACGACCTCCGTATCCGACGTCGACTGACAGATGGCGCCGTCCGCAATGAGTTGCCTTCTCAGCGTAAGCCCATTGGTCAGGTTGCCGTTGTGCGCGATGGCGATGCCGCCGACCTCGAGTTCGGCAAAAAGCGGCTGCACGTTGCGCAGCGCCACTTCACCGGTGGTCGAATAGCGCGTGTGGCCGATGCCGCTGAAGCCGGGAAGCTTGGCGAGCGTCGCGGGGTCCGTGTAGTGATCGCCGACGAGGCCCATGCGCTTTTCGGTATAGAACTGGCGGCCGTCAAAGGTGACGATGCCGGCCGCTTCCTGTCCACGATGCTGGAGCGCGTGCAGTCCGAGCGCGGTGAGCGTGGCAGCGTCTTCATGTCCGAGGATGCCGAACACGCCGCACTCTTCGTGCAGCGTATCGCCGTCCATTTCGTCGTGGATCTCCACGGCACGCGGGCTTGTGGCGGAAGATGCGGGAGAATGGGGCAAGGTCATCGCGGTATCACCTTTGTCTCGGCGGGTGCGGTTGGCATATCGTAGCGCGTCATCACGGCTTCAACCAGCCATACCGGCGGAAGATCGATGAAACGACAACAGCCCGCAAAGCGGGCTGGCAGGTCTGGCGCTGTTGCGTCAGTTGTTGGTCGTTGGCGCGGCGGGCGGAAGGGCCGGCGCGTCGTCGGAGGGAACCGGCTCGCTCGGCGGCGTGGTGCCGTCCAGCTCGCCCTCGGGTGTCGGCTTGCCGGTCAGGCGGTTGACCACCGTCGTGCCGACATCCTCCGGCAGCAGCGCCACCAGCTTGGTTCCGAGATTGTCGAGCAGCGGCTTCGATTTTGCCTGGATGACCCAGGTCGGCTGCTGCTCGGGCTTCACGATCCAGTTGAAGAACAGCATCGCAACGACGATGAGCAGGATGCCGCGCGCCGCACCGAACAGGAAGCCGAGCGTGCGATCGAGCGCGCCGATGCGGCTGTCGATGATGAAATCGGCGATCCGCATCGTGATGAAGGAAATGATGATCAGGGCGACAAGGAAGATGACGCCGGCCGAACCGGCCGTGGCGATGGCATCGCTCGTCGTGTACTGCGCCGCGTAGGGCTTGAGATAGGGATAGAGGAAATAGGCCGCCGCCGCCGCGCCGAGCCAGCTGGCGACCGAAAGCACCTCGCGCGAGAAGCCGCGCACCATGGCCAGGACGGCCGAGAACAGCGCGACACCGATCACGATCCCGTCGAGAATGGTTATGGGCATGGTCGTCTTACTCCGTACAAGCGCCAGGCGGGGTCCGCACCGGGGCATCTGCAGTCACCGCTCGTGGCGCCGTCGCCGGTCTCTCGCGAGGCCGGTGGGAGCATGTATACCGAAACGGCGGCCGTGTCCCGATATGCTTTGCCCCGATATCGCTCGACGAGAGACGCTTTGCCGAAAGGCGGTGTCCGCCTTCGGGTCAGTCGTCCTCGTCCGTCTGCCGCAGGGCGCCCTTGGAGCCGGCAATGCGCGCGACCAGATCCGGCAGGCTTTCCATCTCGCTCCACGCCATCCCGGAGCCCTTGGGCAGGTCGGGGGAGGCGGACGGCAGGACAGCTTGCGAGAAGCCGAGTTTCTCGGATTCCTTCAGGCGCTGGGACGTATGCGCAACCGGCCGGATGGCCCCGGACAGGCTGATTTCGCCGAAATAAACGCAATCGGTGGGAAGGGCAAGACCGGCAAGCGAGGAAACCAGTGCGGAAGCCACGGCAAGATCGGCCGCAGGCTCCGCGATGCGGTAGCCGCCGGCCACGTTGAGATAGACATCGTGCTGCCCGAGGCGCACGCCGCAATGCGCTTCCAGGACGGCGAGGATCATCGACAGGCGCGCCGAATCCCAGCCGACCACGGCCCGGCGCGGCGTTCCCAGCGAGGTCGGCGCCACCAGCGCCTGGACCTCCACCAGCACCGGGCGCGTCCCTTCCATGCCGGCAAAAACGGCGGCGCCCGGAGATTTCGCATTGCGCTCGCCGAGGAACAGCTCGGACGGATTGGTCACTTCCCGCAGGCCCTTGTCCGACATCTCGAACACGCCGATCTCGTCCGTCGGGCCGAAGCGGTTCTTGACGGTGCGCAGGATGCGATAGTGATGCCCGCGGTCACCCTCGAAGTAGAGAACGGCATCGACCATGTGTTCCACCACGCGCGGCCCGGCAATCTGGCCTTCCTTGGTCACGTGGCCGACGAGAACGACGGTTGCGCCGGTCTGCTTGGCAAAGCGGATCATCGCCTGCACGCCGGTTCGTACCTGCGTGACGGTGCCCGGCGCGGAATCGACGACGTCGCTCCACAGCGTCTGGATGGAGTCGACAATGAAGAGATCCGGCCGCTTTCCCTCCGACACCGTGGCCAGAATGTCCTCGACGTTCGTCTCCGCAGCCAGCAGCACGTCGGTATCGGCGGCGCCGAGCCGCTGCGCCCGCAGACGCACCTGGGCCACGGCCTCTTCGCCTGAGACGTAGATGACGCGGTGGCCGTTGCGCGACAGGGCGGCTGCAGCCTGCATCAGCACCGTGGATTTCCCGATGCCGGGATCGCCGCCGATGAGGACGGCCGAGCCGCGCACGAAGCCGCCGCCGGTCGCGCGATCCAGCTCCGAGATGCCGGTGGTGATGCGGGGTGCATCCTCCGTCTCGCCCGAAAGGGTGGTCAGTGTGACCGGCCGCCCCTTCTTCGGCGTCTTTCCGGGCCCACCGCCGATGCCGCCGAGCGGATCTTCCTCGACAATGGTGTTCCACTGTCCGCAGCCTTCGCATTTTCCCACCCAGCGGGATGTGACGGTGCCGCAGTTCTGGCAAATGAAATTGGTTCTGGCCTTGGCCATGCAGACGGGATCGCTTTCGGTAAGGTATTCTCGTTTTGTTCTCGTTTACGCTATCTGCGCCCGCTTTCCAAGATGCGGTTTCAAACTTCCGTATCGGCCTCGATATAGGCGCGGTCATAACGATGACCGAGGCTTGTCAGCAGCTCGTAGCCGATGGTCCCGCCAGCCCGTGCGACGTCGTCGAGGGCAATGTTGCGGCCGAAGAGTTCGATGTAATCGCCGGCCCGGACGCTGGTCTCGGGCAGGTCCGTCACGTCGAACAGGCTGAGGTCCATCGTGACGCGGCCGACATGCGGCACCTTGCGGCCGTGCAGGAAGCCGTGGGCGCCCGAAGGCTGCGCCTGCCGCAGCGTCACGCCGCTGCCCGACACCGAGCGGTGATAGCCATCGGCATAGCCGACCGAGGCAATGGCGATGCGGCTGTCGCGGGCAAAGGTCGCGGTGGCACCGTAGCTTGCCGATCCACCCTTGGCGATCGAACGCACCTGGATGATGCGGGCTTCCGCGGTGACGACCGGCGTCATCGGGTTGGCCATGCCGTTCACGGCCTCGCCGCCATAGGTGGCAATGCCGGGCCGGGTGAGGTCGAAGTGATAGTCCGGCCCGAGATGAATGCCTGCGGAATTGGCCAGGCTTGCCTCGACGCCGTCGAAGGCGGTGCGAACCGTGCGGAAGGCCTCCAGTTGCTGACCGTTCAGCGGGTGTGCGGGATCGTCGGCGCAGGCGAGGTGGCTCATCACCAGCATCGGCGCAAAGCTTGCCGGGCGTGCCGGATCGGAGGCCAGCGCCATCGCCTCGTCGAGCGACAGGCCGAGCCGGTTCATGCCGGTATCCACATGCAGGACGCAAGGGTGCTCGCCGTGCTCGGAGAGCGCGGCCATGAAGAAGGCAAGCTGCTCCTCGGAATTGATGACCGGCACCAGCCCGTTTTCAAAGAACAGCGGCTCGATGCCCGGCCAGAGGCCGGCGAGAACATAAATGCGGCCTTCCGGCACCAGCGGCCGCAGGTTCACGCCTTCCTCGGCATTCGCCACGAAGAAATCGCGCGCGCCCGCCTGGTAGAGCGTCTCGGCCGCCGCCTCGATCCCCACCCCGTAGGCGTCCGCCTTGAGAACGGCGGCCGCGCGCGCACGTCCGGATCGGGCCTTCATCTGGCGCCAGTTGTCGGCCAGCGCCTGCAGGTCGATGGTCAGGCGGTTCGCCGCTGCGGAAAAGACGTCGTCCATGGGGAGCCTCGGAATATGCGGAATGAGCAAGCCTGTTTGCAAACAGCGACGCCGTCCGGGCGTGTCGGCCACTCCAACATAGCGCTGCGGCTTCAGGCGATCAATGTTCCTCGTACTGCGTGAACGAGGGGTCGGCGAGGTCGGTGAAGCGGGTATATTCCGACTGGAACGCGAGCTTGACCGTTCCGGTCGGCCCGTGACGCTGCTTGGCGATGATCACGTCGGCGGTGCCCTTGACCTTTTCGAAGGTCTGCTTCCACTCCTCATATTTCGGATCGAACTCGTCGCGGGGCTCCATGTTCTTCACGTAATATTCTTCGCGGAACACGAAGAGCACGACGTCGGCGTCCTGCTCGATCGAGCCGGATTCACGAAGGTCGGAGAGCTGCGGACGCTTGTCTTCGCGGCTTTCCACCGCACGCGACAGCTGCGACAGCGCGATGATCGGAACGTTCAGCTCCTTGCCCAGCGCCTTGAGGCCGGTGGTGATCTGGGTGATCTCCTGCACGCGGCTCTCACCGGATTTTCCGGCGCCCGTCATCAGCTGGATATAGTCCACCACAAGGCAGTCGAGCCCCCGCTGGCGCTTGAGGCGGCGCGCGCGTGCCGACAGCTGGGCGATCGAGATACCCCCGGTCTGGTCGATGTAGAGCGGCACCTTCTGCATCATCTGGGCGCAGGCGACGAGCTTCTCGAAGTCGTGCTCGGTGATCTCGCCGCGGCGGATCTTGGAGGAGGAGACCTCTGTCTGCTCGGAAATGATACGCGTTGCCAGCTGCTCGGAGGACATTTCGAGCGAGTAGAACCCGACGACGCCGCCGTTCTTGGCCTTGTAGGAGCCATCCGCCTGGATCTCCGGCTCGTAGGAGGCGGCAATGTTGTAGGCGATGTTGGTGGCGAGCGAGGTCTTGCCCATCCCTGGGCGACCGGCAAGCACGATCAAGTCGGACCGCTGCAGACCGCCCATCTTGCCGTCGAGCGAGTGAATGCCGGTCGAGATGCCGGAGAGGTGCCCGTCGCGCTCGAAGGCCTGGCCGGCCATGTCGATGGCCAGCGCCACGGCATCGTTGAAGGCCTGGAAGCCGCCGTCATAGCGGCCGGTTTCGGCCAGTTCGAACAGCCGCCGCTCGGCGTCCTCGATCTGCCCCTGCGGCGGCATGTCGAGCGGTGCGTCGAAGGCGATGTTGACCATGTCCTCGCCGATGGTGATCAGCGAGCGGCGCAGCGCCAGATCGTAGATCGCCCGGCCATAGTCCTCGGCATTGATGATGGTCACCGCATTGGCGGCAAGCTGCGCGAGATATTGCGAGATCGTCATGTCCCCGACCTTCTGGTCGGGCGCGAGGAATGTCTTGACCGTCACGGGATGGGCGGTCTTGCCCATGCGGATGATGTCGCCCGCGACCTCGTAGATCTTGCGGTGCAGCGGCTCGTGCAGGTGAACCGGCTTCAGGAAGTCCGAGACGCGATAGAAGGCATCGTTGTTGACGAGAATCGCGCCCAGCAGGGCCTGCTCCGCCTCGATGTTGCTCGGTGCCTCCCGGTACTGGGGCTCCATGGGCTGCTGGTTCATCGCCGCCACTCTGCGCGCTGCTTCATTCATGGCTCTCTCTCGTCTTCTTCGCGGAACGGTCCTGTGATTGGCTGACCGGGGCGTGGTGTCAACCCGTCGCGGTGACAGGCCGGGGTGCGGGGGCCGGGTGTCACCGGTGTCCACAGCCGCATGGTGCGTCCAGTGGAAATCGGGCCCGTCCGCGCCATCTCTGCTTGACCGACCGCGCGCATCGTCACGGCAGCGAATCGCTCGCGCAGGATACGCGAAACGTCAGCCGCATGAAACGCACGGACGTCGATATGAAAGCTTGAAATGACCATCAGACTGCATTACTTCGACCACACATAGTTAGCATACTACTATTATGGAAAGAGTATCAGTTGAGCGATCTTGCCAATCGATCCCTGTTCGACGCCCTGCAATCCGTCAACCGGAAGCTCCGTGCCGTCTTCGATGCGCGGGTCCGGGAGCGTGGGCTCACATTGTCCCGGGCGCGCGCGCTCTTCGCTCTGGCGCGTCGCGACGGACAGAACCAGCGCGAGCTTGCCGAGGAACTCGCGATCGAAACGCCGACCATCGTCCGGCTTCTCGATGGCATGGAGGCTCAGGGCTTCATCGAGCGTCGGGTGGAGAAGTCCGACCGGCGCGCCAAGCAGATCCACCTGACGCCGAAGGGCCGGGCACTGGCGCAGGAGATCGAGATCATCGCCTGCGGCATTCGTGCCGATCTTCTCGCCGGTGTCAGCTTTGAGGACAAGGAAACCGCGCTTTCGGTCATGACGACGATGGCGGACAACATGATGCAGATCGGCCGGGAGACCATCTCGTGACCAACAGCTTTCCGCGTTCGATCGAAGACGGTGCGACACCCGAGCCGGAGACACCGGAAACGCCCCCGGTGGAAACCCGGCCGGCAAGCCCGCCGCAACCGGCCGTGCATCTCTCGCGCGGCCGCGCTTCGCTCTACATGTTCACCTCCGTGCTGATGTTCCTGACACAGGGCCTCGGCATGAACCTGCTGAACGCCAATCTCTACCAGCTGCAGGGCGCCTTCTCGGCCACCGTCAACGAGCTTGCCTGGCTGTCGGCCGCCTATATGGCACCCTATGCCAGCCTGTCCGTGGCGCTGTTCAAGATCCGCACGCAATACGGCCTCCGGCGCTTTGCGGAACTCGGCATTCTCTGCTTCGTCTTTGCCGCTTTTGCCAATCTGTTCGTGTCGGACCTGCACTCCGCGCTGATCATCCGCTTCGTCAACGGCATTGCGGCCGCGCCGCTGTCCACCATCGGCATTCTCTACATGCTCGAGGCTTTCCCGCCCGAGAAGAAGCTTTCCATGGGGCTGAGCCTTGCCGTCACGAACACGCTGCTGTCGGCCCCGCTCGCCCGCATCCTTTCGCCGGCGCTGATGGAATATGGCGGCTGGAGAGCGCTCTACACGTTCGAGGTCGCGCTGGCGCTCATCGCACTGCCCTTCATCTACCTCCTGCCGGTCACCGCGCCACCGCGCGCCAAGGTCATCCAGACGCTCGACATCTTCAGCTATCTCATCCTGGCCGGCGGTTTCGGCTGTCTGGCGATCATCCTGTCGCTCGGCCGCTTCTACTGGTGGTTCGAGGCGCCGTGGCTCGGCGTGCTGCTGGCCTGCGCGGTCGGTCTGCTCTCGGTCTTCGTCGCCATCGAGATCAACCGGTCCCAGCCGATGCTCGATCTGCGCTGGATCTTTTCCTGGCCGAACATCCACATGGCCGGTGTCCTCATCCTGTTTCGCACGGTCTCATCGGAGCAGACGGCCACCGTATCCGGCTTCTACCAGCAGATCGGCCTCCAGAACGACCAGACGATGACGCTCTATGCCATCGTGCTCGCCGCCTCGGTGGCGGGCGGGCTGTTCTGTACCTTTCTCATGGTGAAGAAGCAGCTCGATCTCGCCCATGTCATCGCGCTGGTCCTGATCGGTGCCGGTGCGTGGCTCGACAGCCAGTCGACCAATCTGACGCGGCCGGAGCAGATGTTCCTGAGCCAGGCCCTGGTGGGGGCCGGCGCCGCCATGTTCCTGCCGCCCGTGATGACGACGGGGTTTGGCGCGGCCCTTGCCAAGGGTCCGATCTACGTCGTCAACTTCATCGTCATCTTTCTCTTCACCCAGAGCCTCGGCAGCCTGATGGCCTCCGCCGCGCTCGGCAGCTTCGTGACCATCCGCGAGAAATTCCATTCCAACCTTCTTGCCGAGCAAATCATGCTGTCGGATCCGCTCGTCGCGAACCGCGTGGCGCAGCTCGCCGGATCCTACGGCAAGGTCATCATCGACAAGACGCTGCTGAACACCGAGGGACTACAGCTCCTCACGCAGCAGGTCAGCCGCGAAGCCTATGTCCTCGCCTATAACGATGCCTTCTTCGTCATCTTCATCGGCTGCGCCATCTCCCTGGCGATCCTCGTTGGCCATCTCATCTGGCGCCGGCTCGTCGCACCACCCGACGCGGCCGTGGCCCCGGCCTGATTTGACGGGCCCCGTTCCCGCGCCTTCATTCCCCGGCTCGCGTTTCGCCGTTCGTCGTTCAAGCCCTTTTCAAGCAGAGTTTTCCATGTCCAAGCTCACCCGTTCCCCCGTCACCCTTCTCGTCCTCATCGCCGGCGTCGTCGGCGTTCTGCTCGTGCTGTATGCCTGGCGACTGCCGCCCTTCGTCACAGCGGTGGAAACCACGGACAATGCCTACGTCAAAGGCTATGTCACCATCATGAGCCCGCAGGTGGCGGGTTATGTCGTGGCCGTGCCGGTGCGCGACTACCAGGCCGTGAAGGAAGGCGATGTGCTCGTGCGCATCGACGAACGCATCTATCAGCAGAAGCTGGCGCAGGCGCGTGCGACGCTGGCCGGACAGAAGGCGGCGCTCGACAATTCCCGCCAGCAGGAAGCCTCCGCAAAGGCCACCATCGCCTCCAGCGAGGCGCAGGTGCTGGGCACGAAGGCCGCTCTGCGCCGGGCGGAGCTTGCCGCCGAGCGCGTGAACCAGCTCGCCGCCCGCAGCGTCGCCTCCACCAGCGAGGTCGAGGCGGCCCAGGCGACCTTCGAGCAGGCCAAGGCCGCCGAGGCGCAGGCCGAAGCCGCCGTCGAGGTCAATCGCCAGTCGCTCGCCACCATCATCGTCAACCGCGGCTCGCTGCAGGCCGCCGTCGCCGGTGCGGAGGCCGCGGTCGAGCTGGCGGAAATCGATCTTGCCAACACGGCGATCCGCGCGCCGCGCGACGGCCATCTCGGGGAGGTCGGCGTCCGCCTTGGCCAGTATGTCACGGCGGGAACCCAGCTGATGTCCGTTGTGCCGCGCGAACTGTGGGTGGTGGCCAACTACAAGGAAACGCAGCTCGACGGCATGAAGGTCGGCCAGCCCGTGACCTTTACCGTCGACGCGCTCGAGCACCAGACGCTGACCGGCCACGTCCAGCGCTTTTCGCCGGCCACCGGCTCCGAGTTCAGTGTCATCCGCCCGGACAACGCCACCGGGAACTTCACGAAGATCGCCCAGCGCGTCGGTGTCCGGATCTCCATCGATCCCGGCCAGGCTGCGGCCGAACGACTTGCCCCCGGCCTCTCGGTGGTTGTGCGCATCGACAAGTCGCTCGATCCCGATCCGAAGATCGCCGACGCGGAGTGACGTCTGCGGCAGCCCCGCCGAAACGGGAGAGCCCTCATGCATGTCGCCGACACGTGTGCCGCGGTTTCGGGAAACGACATGCATCACAACAAGAACGTAGGCGCGCTGCGTGATCCTTTTCTCGCAACGCGCTTTAGGACACGCAAGGCACCGATACGAAAAAAGCCCCGGAGCGTCTGACGCTCCGGGGCTTTTTGTTGTTCGATCGCGAAGGCTTATTCTTCGTCGTTGTCGAATTCGGCTTCCGGGTTGAAGAAGTCTTCCGGACGCAGGGCATCTTCGTCGACGCCGTAGATGGCGTCGGCGGAGTTGAGGTTTTCACCCTTGGCCTGGCGCTCGGCTTCGTCGGCCGAACGGGCAACGTTCATCGTGACCGTGATCTCGACTTCGGCATGCAGGTGGATCTTCACCTGGTGCAGGCCGATGGACTTGATCGGGTTGTTCAGGTCGACCTGGTTACGGCCGACATTGAAGCCTTCGGCTGCAAGCACTTCGGCAACGTCGCGCGCGGCGACCGAACCATAGAGCTGGCCGGTTTCGCCGGCGGAGCGGACGACGTTGAAGCTCTTGCCGTCGAGCTGTTCGGCAACCGTCTGGGCTTCCGACTTGCGCTCGAGGTTGCGGGCTTCGAGCGTTGCGCGCTCGCTTTCGAAACGGGCCTTGTTGGCAGCGTTGGCGCGCAGCGCCTTGCCGAGCGGCAGCAGGTAGTTCCGGGCAAAGCCGTCCTTGACCTTGACGGTTTCGCCCATCTGGCCGAGCTTGGCAACGCGTTCGAGAAGAATGACGTCCATGGTAGTGTCCTTTCAGGTGTCTGTGTCTGGAGTGGTTATTGAGGCGTCTTTCCCGTCGGTTTCCCGGTCGGAGACAGCGCGATGGCTCGGCGTGTATCCATGAGACCCGACAGGAGGAAGAAGAGGGCGGGCAGTGTGAAGAGCAGCACGGCCAGGTAGCCGATCCAGAGGACCGGAAGCCGCCAGGATTTGCCGCGGGTGCGAAAGTGAAAGACGGCAAAGCCGGAGAGCAGGAAGCCCGCGCCGAACGTGCCGCACACGAGCGCGCCGACGGCGCCCGCCGCACCGCCGGCAAAGGTCAGCACCAGCCCGCCGAGAAAGGCGAAGATGGCGAAGCGATGCATCCGCAGTGTCGACGGGATGTCCTCGCGCGGACGCAGGCTGCGACCGGACATCTGGACGATCCGCGTCGCCGCGTAATAGGCCGCAAACAGCATCAGCACCCAGAGCGCGCCCTGGACCATCGGCAGGGCCACGCTGAACACGCCCTTGATCTGTGCGAGAGCGGCGGGATCCGGATTGTAGGTTGGCTCCTGGGTCTTCAGCGCTTCGATGACGATGTCGACCATGCCGGCAGCGGTTTCGGCGCTGTAGCCGAGCACCACGCCGATGATCAGCATGCCGGCGGTCACGAGGCCCGCGAGATGCGTCAGGATGTCGGACAGCGGATACCAGGCCAGGGCATCCTCAGGGCCACCGATCTCGCTTGCCGGACGCGCCAGGTTTGCCAGATGCGACAGCCAGGCTGCGGGAATGAGCGTGACGACGAGAATCAGCAGCGCGAAATAGGGAGACACGGCAACGGCCGCGAGAAATCCCGCAACGACGACGGCGACGATGGCGGCCCCGTTGCCCCAGCCGAGCCCGGCGATCAGGATCGGCAGTGCCGAGGCGGCATAAAGAACGATGGCGAGAGAAGAGGGCGTGGTGGCGCCGAACGACAGGAACGCCGCGGTCACGCCGGCCAGAATGCCGGTCAGCAACGATGTCCTGTTGATGGCTGTCACGTGTCGCTGTCCTGCTCGTCGGCAGTTAGAGGAGGGTCGAAGCCGTCCCCAACATGGGTTTGATCGCTCGCAAGCGATGGTTCCGATCCGGGCCCATCGCGGAAGGGAGAAGGCGGCCGATTGAAAACCGGCCGCCTTCGTCAATGAAAGCCTGGCTTACGACAGAACGTAGGGCAGGAGGCCGAGGAAGCGGGCGCGCTTGATGGCCTGGGCCAGTTCGCGCTGCTTCTTCTGGGAAACGGCGGTGATGCGCGACGGTACGATCTTGCCGCGCTCGGAAATGTAACGCTGCAGGAGACGAACGTCCTTGTAATCGATCCGCGGCGCGTTTGCGCCCGAGAAGGGGCAGGTCTTGCGGCGGCGATGGAAGGGGCGGCGAGCCGGAGCGGAGGAGATGTCAGCCATTGTCTATAATCCCTTCAAACTTCAAGCGCGGTCTTCGCGCGGACGGCGCGGGCGATCCTCGCGGTCGCCATCGCGGCGCGGACGGTCGCCGAAGCCACGGTCCGGACGGTCGCCGTCACGGCGCGGACGGTCGTCGCGATCACGCTTCTGCATCATGGCGGACGGGCCGTCCTCATGCTTTTCGACAGCGATGGTCATGTAACGAAGAACGTCTTCGTTGATGCGCATCTGACGCTCGACTTCGTGGACGGCCGGTGCCGGAGCATCGATGTCCATGAGCACGTAATGCGCCTTGCGATTCTTGGCGATGCGGTAGGTGAGGGACTTGAGGCCCCAGTTTTCCACACGACCGACCTTGCCGCCATTGGCTTCGATCACACCCTTGTACTGTTCAACGAGGGCTTCGACCTGCTGTGCGGACACGTCCTGGCGAGCCAGGAACACATGTTCATAGAGAGCCATGATTGGCTTACCTTTCTTGCGTTTAACGTCACCCGGCAACGGCGCTAAGCCTCAACGACTGTTCTTAAAGACGCGAGGCGTCGGCAAGAAAGTGTTGTTTCGAGACGGTCGAGAGCGGAGACACGGGAGGCTGGATCCCTTCAGGATCCCGACAGGCGCCACAAGAGCGCCGGCCCTCCGTTCAGCCACCAGCCTGATGACCGGGTGTTTCGAACACGGCGGCTTATACGCGGATTCCCGGGGATTGCAAGGCCCGGGGACGAAACACCCCCGGGGAGCTCTGCCCTGTTCCGGGGATCGATCAGATCGGCATCGGGTAGAGGCGATGGATCCGGCGGATGCCGTTCACCAGTTCCGGCGTGAGCACGAGATCGGCGGCGCTAAGATTGACCGCGAGCTGCTCCATCGTCGTCGCCCCGATGATGGCCGCCGTGGTGAAGGGGCGCGACAGCACGAAGGCGAGCGCGAGCTGCGAGGGGTCGATGCCGTGATCTCGGGCGAGCGCCACATAGGCTTCGACCGCCGGTTCCTGATGCGGCGTGAAGCGGCCGCCGAGATCGCCGTTGATCGACAGCCGGCTGCCGTCCGGGCGCGAGCCGCCAATATACTTGCCGGAAAGGAGCCCGGCTGCGAGCGGCGAATAGGCGAGAAGCCCGACCTGCTCGTGGTGCGACAGCTCGGCAAAGTCGAGATCGTGCGGCCGGTACAGAAGATTGTACTCGTTCTGCACCGATGCGACGCGTGGAAGGCCGTGACGTTCGGCAAGGTCGATCAGCTTCTGCGTACCCCAGACGGTATCGTTGGAGACGCCGATCGCGCGGATCTTGCCCGCCTTCACCTGTGTGTCCAGCGCATGGAGCAGCGCGCCGAGATCCTCGACGACCTTGTCGGTATCCTGCTTGCTCGGATCGTAGCTCCAGGCGTTGCGGAAGTGATAATGGCCGCGGTTCGGCCAGTGCAGCTGGTAGAGGTCGACATAATCCGTCTTCAGCCGCGCGAGGCTTGCATCGAGCGCCGTCACGATGCCGTCGGCGGTCATCGGTCCCCCGCCGCGGATATAGGTGCGTCCGGAGCCCGCAATCTTCGTCGCCAGCACGATCCGGTCGCGGTTGCCGCGCTCCGTCATCCAGGCGCCGATGATCCGCTCGGTCCCGCCATAGGTCGCCTCCGACAGGGGCGTCGTCGGATACAGTTCCGCCGTATCGATGAAGTTGACGCCTGCTTCCAGGGACGCATCGAGCTGGGCGAAAGCCTCGTCCTGCGTGTTCTGCGATCCCCAGGTCATGGTCCCCAGGCAGATGGTGGAGACCTCGATGCCGGTGCGGCCGAGCTGTTTGTACTGCATGAAGGATTGACCTTGTCAGACGAGACCGAAGTTCCGGCCTTCGTGATCCGCGAAAAGAGGCTGGCGCCCCTGCTGCGACGCAACATAATCGGCACGGGACCGAGGTCAAGCGCTTCGAGGCCCGTCGGATCGGGATCCTGCAGGCCGTGCAGGCCCCCGTTTCCCGCCTCCCCATTTCCGTTGGCTCCTTGACTTCCCGAGCCGTAATGTGAATGGAGAAGCAAAATAGAGGAGATGCTTCATGGCGATCGCGTTTACGTTTCCGGGGCAGGGCAGCCAGGCTGTCGGCATGGGTCGGGATCTGGCGGAAGCTTTTCCGGAAGCGTCCGCCGTTTTCGCCGAAGTGGACGACGCGCTCGGGGAAAAGCTGTCCGACGTCATGTGGAGCGGACCGGAAGATCGGCTGACGCTGACGGCGAATGCCCAGCCGGCGCTGATGGCCGTCTCGCTGGCGGCGATCCGTGTTCTGGAGGCGCGCGGCCTCGATCTGGCAAAGCATATCGATTTCGTCGCCGGTCACTCGCTCGGCGAATATTCGGCCCTCTGCGCTGCGGGCACCTTCTCGCTCGCCGATACCGCGCGGCTTCTGCGCATCCGCGGCAATGCCATGCAGGCTGCCGTGCCGGTCGGCCAGGGCGCGATGGCCGCAATCATCGGGCTCGATCATGAGGCCGTGCAGGCCCTGTGCGCCGAGATGTCCGAAATCGGCCCGTGCCAGATTGCCAACGACAATGGCGGCGGGCAGATCGTCATTTCCGGCGACAGGGACGCGGTTGAGAAGGCCGCCAAGCAGGCGAGCGACACGGGCGCCAAGCGCGCCATCATTCTGCCGGTCTCGGCACCGTTCCACTCCGCACTGATGGCGCCGGCTGCCGAAGCGATGCGCGAGGCGCTGGCCACCGTCGCCCGTCGCGACCCGGTCGTGCCGCTGGTGGCCAATGTCCGCGCGACCTCCGTCACCTCGGCCGATGCGATCGTCGATCTCCTCGTCGAGCAGGTGACCGGACAGGTGCGCTGGCGGGAAACGGTGGAATGGTTCGGCGCCAATGGCGTGACGACCCTTTACGAGGTCGGCTCCGGCAAGGTGCTGACCGGGCTCGCCCGCCGCATCGACAAGTCCGTGACCGGGCTTGCTGTGAATGCGCCGGCCGATATCGAGGCTGTCCTTGCGGCTGTGCTCTAACCCCTGCAATCGCAGGCACTGGATCCTGAGAGCCGGCCACCGTGCCGCCTTCGGACGTGACGAGAAAGGAAGATGATCATGCTCGACCTGACAGGCCGCAAAGCCCTGGTAACCGGCGCCTCCGGCGGCATCGGCGAAGAGATTGCCCGCATGCTGCACGCCCAGGGCGCAACCGTCGGGCTGCACGGCACCCGGGTCGAGAAGCTGGAAGAGCTCGCCAACGGGCTCGGCGAGCGTGTGCATCTGTTCCCGGCGAACCTGTCGGATCGCGACGCGGTCAAGGCGCTCGGCGAGAAGGCGGAGAGCGAACTCGGCGGTGTCGACATTCTCGTCAACAATGCCGGTATCACCAAGGACGGCCTGTTCGTGCGCATGAGCGACGCGGACTGGGATGCGGTGCTCGAGGTCAACCTGACCGCCGTGTTCCGGCTGACCCGCGAGCTGACGCATCCGATGATGCGGCGCCGTCACGGCCGTATCATCAACATCACCTCCATCGTCGGCGTTACCGGCAATCCCGGCCAGGCGAACTACTGCGCCGCCAAGGCGGGCATGATCGGCTTCTCCAAGTCGCTCGCCCAGGAAATTGCCACCCGCAACGTCACGGTCAATTGCGTCGCGCCGGGCTTCATCGAGAGTGCCATGACCGGCAAGCTCAACGACAAGCAGAAGGACGCCATCATGGGCGCCATTCCGATGAAGCGCATGGGCACGGGCGCCGAGGTTGCGAGCGCCGTGGCCTATCTTGCCTCCAACGAGGCTGCCTATGTCACGGGCCAGACCATTCACGTGAATGGCGGCATGGCGATGATCTGAGTCGGGTGCAGGAGGGTCGATCCAGCGCGGCCAAATTGCCCGTAAATGCTTGTTGAGCAAGGATTGGCGTCCCAAATTCGGACTTTGCGCGGCCGTTAAACCGTGTTAATCGGGCCGTGGTGGTCCGGACGGCATGGGGTTTTTGCCCTTGCCGGACGGTCCGAACGGATCACGGAGACGATGCGGATGCCGGCCTGCCGGCACCGCTCCAGCCTCTCCCGGTTTCAAGGCGGGGCACGCCCGTTTGAAGGCGAGGCCTCCCGGTTTGAAGGATTGCCGGTTGAACCGCAGTGGTTTAACAGGCTTTGGCAAGGGATCGCCTTCGGGCATCCCTGATAAAGAGAAAACGAAGGTCGAGGAATCCGACATGAGCGACATCGCAGAACGCGTAAAGAAAATTGTCATTGATCATCTTGGCGTCGATGCCGAAAAGGTAACTGAAGGCGCAAGCTTCATCGACGATCTCGGCGCGGACTCGCTCGACACGGTCGAACTGGTCATGGCCTTCGAAGAAGAATTCGGCGTTGAAATTCCGGACGACGCGGCAGACTCGATCCTGACCGTCGGCGATGCCGTCAAGTTCATCGAGAAGGCCCAGGCTTAACGGCCACAGGCGATCGAACGGGTTGCGGCGGGCGCGAAAATGAGCCCGCCCGCCCATGCTCTGTGATGCCGCCTCGGGGCGCGGCTGCAGGGTCGGGTCCGGTATCCGGGCCTGAAAGCGCTCTCCGGCGGCGCGACAAGGCCGCGACAGGCGGAAGCGGATGCGACGAGGCCCCTGCCACGGGGCCGGCTCCATCGATCGGCAGCGAACGTCCGCGACGGAGCATATCGAGACTTACGAGGATGGATCGCGGTTCATGAGACGTGTCGTTATCACCGGTACCGGCATGGTATCGCCGTTGGGCTGCGGAACGGAAGCCAGCTGGGCGAGACTGATCGCCGGCGAAAACGCAGCCCGTACCGTCACGGAATTCGACGTTTCCGATCTCCCGGCCAAGATTGCCTGCCGCATTCCTTTCGGGGACGGTTCCAACGGCACGTTCAATGCCGATGACTGGATGGAACCGAAGGAACAGCGCAAGGTCGACCCCTTCATTATTTACGCGATGGCCGCGGCCGACATGGCCCTGAACGATGCGGACTGGCATCCGAAGACCGACGACGACCAGATCGCCACCGGCGTGATGATCGGATCCGGCATTGGCGGGCTGGAAGGCATCGTGGAGGGTGGCTACACGCTGCGCGACAAGGGTCCCCGCCGCGTTTCCCCGTTCTTCATTCCCGGCCGTCTGATCAACCTCGCGTCGGGCCAGGTTTCGATCCGCCACAAGTTGCGCGGTCCCAACCACTCGGTCGTGACGGCCTGTTCGACCGGCGCGCACGCCATCGGCGATGCCGCCCGGCTGATCGCGCTGGGCGATGCCGACGTGATGGTGGCGGGCGGCACGGAATCGCCGATCTCGCGGATCGCGCTCGCCGGCTTCGCCGCCTGCAAGGCGCTCTCGACACAGCACAACGACGATCCGATCAAGGCCTCGCGCCCGTATGACAAGGATCGCGACGGCTTCGTCATGGGCGAGGGCGCCGGTATCGTCGTCTTGGAAGAACTCGAGCACGCCAAGGCGCGCGGCGCGAACATCTATGCCGAAATCGTCGGCTACGGCCTCTCGGGCGATGCCTTTCACATTACCGCGCCGTCCGAGGATGGCGACGGCGCGTTTCGCTGCATGAACATGGCGCTCAAGCGCGCAGGCCTCAAGCCGTCGGATATCGACTACATCAACGCCCACGGCACATCGACCATGGCCGACACGATCGAGCTCGGTGCGGTTGAACGCGTTGTCGGCGAGAGCGCGTCCCGGATCTCCATGTCCTCGACCAAGTCGGCGATCGGGCATCTGCTCGGCGCGGCCGGCTCCGTCGAGGCGATCTTCTGTGCGCTCGCCATTCGCGACAATATCGCGCCGCCGACGCTCAATCTCAACAACCCTTCGGTCGAAACGGCCATCGACCTCGTGCCGCACACGGCGCGCAAGAAGTCGATCGACGTCGCCCTGTCAAACTCCTTCGGCTTTGGCGGCACCAATGCGACGCTGATCATCCGGCGCTACGCCTGACGCGTTCGGCGCAGGCCCGTCGACCGGCCGGCGCCTTCATTCGGCGATATTGTCCGCTGACCCCGGTTCGATCCTGTTTTTGCCGCATTGGTCGTTACAAAACAGCTGTCTGATCCACCTCCGAGCGCACCTGCCGCAAACAGGTCGGCGTGATAACGTTGCCGTGAGTGGGACGTTTCAGGTCGGTGTCGTCTTTCGGCGAGGGACATGCTACTGCAGACGTCCCTGTCGGTTTCGATGTCGGGCGCGATCCTGGAGGAGGGTCAAGGCGCGACGGCGAACCGGCAATGTCTTGCTGGGCGCTGTCGGGGAGGCCAGGCGAGCGCACGGTCTTCCCGACATATGGACGAGGCCTTCCCCAAGGTTGATCGTTCCAATCGATGATTTCGCTATCCCGAATCTCTTCCGGAGTTCGCATCGGGAGGCGGGGCGTGCAAGATGCGAACTCCGGATGCAGGACAGGCGTGAGCGACGGACAAGACAACAACACGGCTGCGAGCGGCCGGAACGAGAGCGGCACCAAGGGGCCGATCATTCCGAAATCGCCGATCGAGGCCCTGCGCCCCGAAAAGGTTCCGCAGCCGCCCAAGCGTTCTCGCAAGGCGCGCAGCCAGGTCGTGATTTTCCTGAACTTTCTGATGACGGTCATCGTGGTGCTGACGCTGGCGGCCGCCGGCACGGCCTATTACGCCATGACGGCTTACGAGGCACGCGGACCCTTGTCTGCCAACTCCAACTTCATCGTCCGCAACGGCGCCGGCATCGCCGAAATCGCGTCCAGCCTCGAGCGGAACCAGATCGTCTCCGACGGTCGCGTCTTCCGCTTCATGTCTGAGGCCTATCTCGATGACGAAACCCTCAAGGCGGGCGAATACGAGATCAAGGCCGGCGCCTCGATGCAGGAGATCATGGAACTCCTGAAGTCGGGCAAGTCGATCCTCTATTCCGCCTCGCTTCCCGAGGGACTGACCGTCAAGCAGATGTTCCGCAAGCTGCAGGACGACCCGATTCTCGAGGGCGACCTGCCGGCGACCCTCCCGGCCGAAGGCACGCTGCGGCCGGATACCTACAAGTTCTCGCGCGGCACGAAGCGCGCAGAGATCGTTGCCCAGGCGACCGCGGCACAGAAGACGATCGTCGACCAGATCTGGGCGAAGCGCGATCCGAACCTTCCGATCAAAACGCGCGAAGAGTTCGTCACGCTTGCCTCGATCGTGGAGAAGGAAACCGGCATCGCCGACGAGCGCTCGCGCGTCGCTTCCGTCTTCCTCAATCGCCTCGACAAGGGCATGCGCCTGCAATCCGATCCGACGATCATCTACGGCATCTTCGGCGGCGAGGGGAAGCCGGCGGATCGACCGATCCTGCGCTCCGACCTCGAGAAGAAGACACCCTACAACACCTATGTCATCAAGGGCCTGCCGCCCACGCCGATCGCTAATCCCGGCCGTGCTGCCCTCGAGGCTGTCGCCAATCCGTCGCGAACCGCCGACCTCTATTTCGTGGCGGACGGTACTGGGGGGCACGTCTTCGCCAACACGCTGGACGATCACAACGCCAATGTGCGTCGCTGGCGCAAGATGGAAGCGGAAAAGGCGAGTGCCGCCAAGGCTGCTGGCGCAACGGGTCCGCAGGCCGATGCTGCGGAAACGCCTGTCCAGAACTGATCGGCACGGCAAGCCCGAAGCGATACCGGTCCGTCAGTCCGTCACGGCGGGCGTGGGTGCGCTCGCGATCTCGCCTTGTGGATGACATCAGGGCGCGGGGCCCGCATCTGCAATAGGCCTTGCAGGCATGGTCGTTGCGGCCTTAAACAGGATGCTCGCTCGTCCCTGCGGCATTTCCCCGAGGAGTCCTCATGCCCTTGCAATCCATGACCGGATTTGCCCGCCGGGAGGGTACGTCCGGCCGAAGCCGCTGGGCTTGGGAACTGCGTTCGGTCAACGGCAAGGGTCTTGACGTCAAGCTGCGCCTGCCGGGCGGACTGGAGGCGCTCGATGCCGACATCCGCCGACGGATCGCCGCCTGCTTTTCGCGCGGCAACATGCAGGTCGGTCTCAGCCTCAATGCCGGGGAAACCCAGATCCAGTCGACCATCAACCAGACGGCGCTTGCCTCCGTCCTGTCGCTGCGGGCGCAGTTGTCCGACGTGATCGATCCCGCGCCGCTGAAGCTCGACACGCTGCTCGCGATCCGCGGCGTCATCGATTTCAAGGAGCCGGAAGAGAGCGAGGCCGACAAGGCAGCGCGGGAAACGGCGGTTCTCGCCGGCCTCGATCTCGCGCTCGCCGATCTTGCCGCCATGCGCGAGAGCGAAGGCGCGGCGCTCGAGCAGGTCCTGATCCGCCAGATCGACGAGATGGAAGCGCTGCTCGCGACCATCGAGGCCGACCCGTCACGCAGGCCATCGGCGATCGCCGATCGGCTCGTGCAGCAGATCGACTGGCTGACCAGCCAGACAGCCGCACTCGACCGCGATCGCCTGCATGCCGAGACAGCGCTTCTGGCTGCCAAGGCCGACGTACGGGAAGAGATCGACCGGCTGCGGGCCCATATCGCAGCGGCGCGTACGCTTCTGTCCAAGGGCGGCCCCATTGGTCGCAAGCTCGACTTTCTCTGCCAGGAATTCAACCGCGAAACCAACACGATCTGCTCGAAATCGACCTCCGCCGCCGTCACGGCCGCAGGCGTCGATCTCAAGGTCGTCATCGACCAGTTCCGCGAACAGGTCCAGAATCTGGAGTAATCATGCGCCCTGCCGAAACCCCCAAGAAGGCCTCCGGGATTGCCCGCCGCGGCCTGATGCTCGTCATCTCCTCGCCGTCGGGCGCAGGCAAGTCGACGATCGCCCGCAATTTGCTGGAGGCGGATGCGGAGATGAGCATCTCCGTCAGCGTCACCACCCGCAAGCGCCGCCCGAGCGAGATCGACGGCCGCCACTATCATTTCAAGTCGATCCGCGAATTCGAGGGTCTGCGCCAGACGGATGCCCTGCTGGAATGGGCGGAGGTGCATGGCAATTTCTACGGCACGCCCCGCGATGCGGTGGAGGAAGCCATGTCGGAAGGCCGCGACATGCTGTTCGACATCGATTGGCAGGGTGCCCAGCAGCTGCAGGACAAGATGGCCGGGGACGTCGTCTCGATCTTCATCCTGCCGCCCACCATGGCCGAACTGCAGTCGCGCCTGCACCGCCGGGCCGAAGACACCGATGAGGTCATCGCCACGCGCCTTGCCAACTCTCGCGCCGAGATCGAGCACTGGCTCGAATATGACTACATCGTCGTCAACGAGGATCTCGACACGGCCTTTGCCGCCGTCCGCGCCATCGTCGAGGCCGAGCGCCTCCGCCGCGATCGCCGCCCGGGCCTGTTCGAATTCGTCCAGGGTCTGCTGACGGAAACGCCGAACCTCTGACGGTTACAGACAGTTCGCCAGCCGGCAGAACTCTTCGACAGACAGCGTCTCCGCCCGGCGCTGCGGATCGATCGCCGCCTTGGCCAGCAGCGTCTCGCCGCCGAGCGGCTTGACGCTTTGGCGCAGCATCTTGCGCCTCTGGCCGAAGGCAGCCTGCGTCACGCGCTCCAGTGCGGCGATCGAACAGGGAATCGGATTTTCGCGCGGCTCCAGGTGCACGACGGTCGAGGTGACCTTGGGCGGCGGCGTGAAGGCTTGCGGCGGCACGTCGAAGGCCATGCGCGCCTCCGTCCGCCAGCCGGCCAAGACGCCGAGCCGGCCGTAGTGGTCGTTCGTCTCGTCCGCAACGATGCGCAGGCCGACCTCGCGCTGGAACATCAGCGTCATCGAGGCGTAGAAGGGCGGCCAGGGTTCCATCGTGAGCCAGTTCACCAGAAGCTGCGTGCCGACATTGTAGGGCAGGTTGGCGATGATGCGGATCGGTCCGTCGGCGCCGGCTTGGCGCGCCAGCTCCGCGAAATCCACCTTGAGCGCATCGCCCTCGATGACCTCCAGGCGTCCGGGATAATGGTCCGAAATTTCGGCGAGTGCCGGCAGACAGCGGCTGTCGCGCTCGATGGCGATCAGCTTGCGCACCCCGAGCGACAGGATCGCGCGAGTCAGGCCGCCGGGGCCGGGTCCCACTTCGATGACGGTCGCATCGTCGAGCGGTCCGGCCGTCCGCGCGATTTTCTGCGTCAGATTGAGATCGAGAAGAAAATTCTGGCCCAGTGCCTTCTTGGCATCCAGACCATGCCGCTGGATCACATCGCGCAGCGGCGGCAGTCCGTCGATCGCGGCCATCAGGAGACGCTCTCGATGGCGGCGCGCTCGGTATCTGCAAGCGTCCGCGCCATGCGCAGGGCCGCCACGAGGCTGTCGGCCCGCGCGACGTTGCGCCCGTCCGCCGTCTGCCCGGCAATGCTGAAGGCGGTGCCGTGGTCCGGCGACGTGCGGATGAAGGGCAGGCCGAGCGTCACGTTGACGCTGTCGTCGAAGCCGAGCGCCTTAGCCGGGATAAGGGCCTGGTCGTGATACATGCAGAGCGCAACGTCGTACATGGCGCGCGCCCGGTCGTGGAACATCGTATCGGCCGGCAGCGGGCCGACGGCATCGATGCCGTCCGCCTGCAGCCGCTCGACGACCGGGCGGATCACCGCGTCATCTTCGAGCCCCAGCGCGCCGTTTTCACCGGCATGCGGGTTCAGGCCGGCGATGGCCAGGCGCGGCGCGGCAATGCCGAAACGGGCCTTGAGATCGGCGGCGGTGATGACAGCCGTCCGGTAGATGAGATCGCCCGTCAGGTGCGCGGGCACGTCCTTCAGCGGAATGTGGATCGTGACGGGCACGGCCTTCAGCTTCGGCCCGGCCAGCATCATGATCGGCAGCAGCGGCTTGCTGCGCGCAGCGCTTCCGAGCTCCGCAAGGAATTCCGTATGTCCGGGGAAGCGGAAGCCGGCGGCGTAGAGCACGGATTTGGCGATGGGATTGGTCACGACACCTGCGGTTTCCGACGCCAGCGTCATCTGGACGGCTGTCTGGATGGCGCCGATGATGGCGGGCGCATTGGCGCTGTCGGGCGTGCCCGCGACGACGGGGGCCGGGCAGGCGAGGGGAAGCACCGGCAGGCTGTGGCCAAAGAGGCCGGCGGCCGTCCGATGATCCGCTTCCGCCAGGGTCACAGGCATTCCGAGAAGTCGCGCCCGGGCGGCCAGTGCCTCGGGATCGCCGATGAAGAGAAAGGGGGCAAGCCCGAGGCTCTCGCGGCGGGTCCAGGCTTCCAGCGTCACGTCGAGCCCGATGCCCGCCGGATCGCCCATGGTCAGGGCAAGCGGCGCCCGGGTCTCGTCTGTCATGATGGTCCGGTTACTTTGTCACGATCTGCGCACGCTTGCGCAGTTCTTCCATGTATTTCACGCTGTTCGGATCTTCGCCGCCCTTCTGCTTGCCGAGATCCTCGGCGCGGAAGACGACTTCGGCGGCCAGATCGTCGGAGACCTGACGCTTCTTGCAAATGCCGAGATACTCGACGCCCTTTTCGGTGACGCGGGTCGCGGTGGTCTTGCCGTCACCTGCCTTCTCGACCAGCGGACGCCAGTCCTCGGGAATTTCCTGCACCATCATGCGGCCGAGATTGCGGATGGAGACGTCCCGCATGGTCGCGGCGAAGGTCTTGGCGTCGTCGCAGCCCGGATAGGACGCGCGCGACGCGTTGGCCTCGGCCTGGCGCTTGCCGATGATGGCGTTGCGCTTGGCGGCGGGCACCACGAAGATCACCTGCTGCAGGAAGTATTCGGTCGTCACCGGCTTGGTGCCGCCGTTTTCCTGCATGCGGCGAACCAGTTCCTCGTTGGAAAGCCGTCCGCCACCGCTGCCGAAGCGCACGCGCACGGCGCGCGGCCAGCTCATGGAGACCGCAACGAAGGCCTTGAAATGGTCGAGGCCGACGCCCGCTTGGGAGAGGACCTGCGACAGCTGCGCGATGCTGAGCTTGTTACCCGCGGCAAAACGCTGAACGGCGGCGTCGACTTCCTCGGTGCTGACGGACTGCTGAAGGCGCAGGACCTCGGCGCGCTTCAGGGCTTCGTCGATCATCTGCTCGCGTGCGCCGCTCGGGTTCTGGCGCTGGAGCTTGAGGAAGGCCGCGCGCTTGGCGATATCTCCGGTCGTGATGACCGTGCCGTTGACGACAACGGCGACCGCCGTGCCTGAACCGGCTGCGGCTGCGGCAGCGGGCAGGGTGGTCGGAAGGCAGAGCGCGCCCGCGAGCAGGCCCGCCCGTAGAAGTCCCGCCATCACTCGCACTGACGATCGCTTTTCTGCGGTCCTGTAGCCCATCAGACATCCCCTTCAGAGCGAGCCGCGCGGTCTGGGGGCTCGCAACGCTCCATGAAGCGCCTGCCAGCGGCCGCGCTTGTTTCCCGCTGGATGCATAAACCATGCGGCCGAATGATGACAAGCCCGCACGATCGCGGCTTGCAGGCGCCGCAGCGCCCGCAAACACGATCATGTGCACGCCCGTGACCGTCAGTCCAGCGCGTTGAACGAGCTGTCACCGACATTGATGTCGCCGAGCGTACGGAAGGAGATCCGCGCACCGATCGACCAATCGTTGGCCAGCGCCTGGTCCGGGTCGCGCTCGTTCTTGTAGACGAGCGAGAACAGCGTGTCCTGATCGTCATAGGTGATGCCGAGACCGTTGCGGGTCACGAGGCTGTTGTTGATGTCGTAGGTGACCGAGCCGAACACCGACCAGTATTCGCGGAAGCGCCACGCGGCGGCCGTCTGGATTTCGTCCTGATCGAAGGGCGAGCCGTAGGTCGGCTGTGCCTTGATGCTGGTATAGGTGATGGCCGTCTGCCAGGCGATGCCCTCGTAGCCGACCGCGAAGTCCGTCCGGCGCAGGTCGAGATCCTGCTCGTCCAGACGCCCGCTCAGGCTGGCCGTGAAGCCGGAGGGCGCATCGATGCCGAACATGCCGACATAGTCGGACCGGTCCGTCTCGAGGCCGGAATCGGCTCCCACCTTGACGAGATCGTCCGTTGCGAACGAATTGACGCCCCCGAGATGGAAGGACTGGCCAACAATGCTGCGGACGCCGTAGCCGTTGCCGAGCGTGCCGGTATAGCGCATGCCGATATTGGCGCGCGAGCCGCCCTCGATACGGTCGAAGCCCGAGAACTTGTCGCGCTCGAACAGGTTCGTCGCATCGAACACGAAGCTCTGCGCATCCTCGTTCGGAAGGCCGCCCGGATTGCTCTCGTCGGGCCGGACATAGACCTGGGCGATCGGTTCGAAGATGTGGGTGCTGTTGGCGGTCGCCATCAGGATCGGATAGCGCGCCTCCAGCCCTGCCGTGACCATGCCGCGCGTCGATGCGTCGTCCCCGTTGTAGTCACCGGTATAGGCCGGGCCGGGATTGTCCATCGTCAGGCCGAGAATGTCGCCGCGGGCCGCCAGAAGCGGGGTCAGCGACAGGCCACCGGGCACGATGAAGCTCTTCTTCCACTCGGCTTCGGCCGACAGGCGATGCGCCGTGCCTTCGAGGCCGCGGAACCGGTCGACGCCGAACACATCGACGGAGTCTTCCCGATTGCGGTTGACGTTGGTCAGGTTGACCGCAGCCGAAAGCTCGCCGCCGGCAACCGCCTGGGGCGCGGTATAGTCATAGTCGAGAACCTGGGCATAGGCCTGCTTGTTCTCGGCCACGCTGTCCGGATCGGCATCCTGGATGTCGAAGTAGAAGGCACGCAGGTCGAAATAGTTGCGCTTGCCGAGACCGGTCAGATAGGCCTGGTTCGTATGCGTCGTGCCGTCGAACGTCGAGAGTTCGTAGGTCTTGGCGAAGTTGTTGTCGCTCTGGACGAGCACATCCCAGCCGAACGACCACCGCGGATTGATCTTGAAATCGCCGCGCGAGCCGATGAGACCACGCTCCGTCTCCTGCGCGTCCACGGTTCCATCCGTAAACGAGCTGCGGTTCATCTGGCTGATGCCGGCCATGCGAAGGACGTGCTGCCCGGTCTCGAACTGCTGGCGGAACTCGCCTTCCAAGAGGAAGCCCTGCCGCGTGAGCCCCGTCGCCGTCACGGTCGCGTCCATGGTGGGCGAGATCGCCCAGTAATAAGGGACGCTGACGCCGGCGCCGAGCTTCTGGGTATAGCGGAACCGCGGGAACAGGAAGCCGCTCTTGCGCTTCACGGTTCCGTCGGGGACCTCGAGCACCGGCAGGAACAGGATCGGCTTGCCGAACAGCTCGAAGCGCGCGTTTTCGAGGCGCACCGTGTGCGTCTTGCCGTTCTGGACGATGCGCTGCGCCTTGATATGCCAGAGCGAGCGGTAATCGGGATTGGTCGCACAGGGCGTGCAGGCCGTGTAGACGGCCTGGTTGAGGATGATCTCGTCGCCATTGCGTCGCTCGCCGTTGACGGCGGCAAGCTTGGTCAGGTCGGTCGTCTCGACGCGCATCGTCTCGATGAAGCCATCGGCGAAATTGTCCGTGACGTCCATCTTCTCGGCATAGATCTTGTTGCCCGTCGGTTCGATCAGTTCGATCTGGCCGGTCGCGACGATGCGGCCGGTCTTCTGGCTGTATTCGACCTGCTGGGCGACCATCTGGTAGCCGCCATAATTGATCTGAACGGCGCCGCGCACGATGACGCGCTCGGCGTCGCGATTGTACACGAGCTCGTTTGCCGACAACACCATCTTGGCATCGTCGGGCAGCTTCGGCGCAAGCGTGGTCGGCGCGGACTGGGCCCAGGCCGAACCGGATACGCCGGGAGAGACAAAAAGGCATGCAACGCTGGAAAGCAGTACGGCCGCCAGTAGCCTTGTATGATTGCGGTCACAGCCCGCCACTAGCCATCCTCCTGATGCAACAAAATCGTGGACCCCAGCGCCATCGCAACAACAACCGGCAACCAGACTGCAACGAACGGAGGCAAGATGCCACTGCTCCCAAATGCTCTGACCAGTACGGTCACGACATAAAGCACGAAGCCTGCCAGGATTCCACCGAGAATTACCGAACGCGACTGATGGAAGCGGCTGAATTTCAGCGACACGCTTGCAGCGATCAGCGTCATGGCGACGAGAAGAAGCGGCAGCGACAGCAGCGAATGAAGCTGCGTCTGCATGCCATAGGTCGGAAACCCGAAGGATTTCGCGATCGAAATTTTGTGTGGCAATTCGAAAAATGGAATGGATTCAGCTTTGTCCAGCGATTCCTGAACGAATTCCGCCTTCAGATTGGTCGGCAGTCGTGCCGATTCGTAACGCTTCGGCAGGACGCCGTTGCGTGTCTCGGTCACGCCGTTAAGCAACCAGTAACCGTCTTCGAGTTTTGCACTGTGTGCATCCTGCCGGAAGAGGATGCGGCCCTGCTTGTCGAGATGGATCACCGTGACCGTGACGAGGGTCCGGCCCTCGTCCTCGACCGCGCGCGCGCCGATGATGCTGTCGTCGTCGCCATAGATCTGGCGGAGCCAGGGAATGGTCTTCGAGCCGCGCGAGGACGAGCTGCCCCAGTTGGTTTCCAGCAGTTCGGCGCTGCGCGCGCCCCAGGCCGCGATCGGGTTGAGGATCGCCACCGAGAGCAGGCCGAAGAGCAGGGCGCCCAGCACGAAGGGCTGCAGGAACTGCCAGGCCGAAATGCCGGCCGCCCGCGTCACGACCAGCTCGTAGCGGCGGTTCAGCGCGATCAGCGTCACCATGCCGGCAAACAGCGCGATGAAGGGCACCGTCTGCTGCATGATCATGGGAATGCGCATCGCCGTCATCAGGAGCGCGCCGCCGAGCGAATAGCCCGGCAGGTTGGACATGCGATTGGAAAGTTCGCTGAAGTCGATGATGAAGACGAGCGAGAACACGCCGATGAGGAACCAGCCGATCGTCACCATGAAACGGCGAAAGAAGTAGATCTTGAGCGTGCTCATCGGATCAGCGCGCCTCCCGATCAGAATTGCCGAAAC
This sequence comes from Rhizobium sp. Leaf384, assembly GCF_001424065.1. Classification (GTDB taxonomy): domain Bacteria; phylum Pseudomonadota; class Alphaproteobacteria; order Rhizobiales; family Rhizobiaceae; genus Ferranicluibacter. The sequence continues at coordinate 522,550 of NZ_LMQE01000001.1, read as the reverse complement.
GCAGCAGGCGAATCCGGCCGGTCATCTCGGCGAACTTCTCCTGGAACGTCTTCGGAATCACAAGCCGCTTGTTGCTCGACAGCTGGCGAATGCACAGGAACGTGGTGAGCGCGGGAACGAGATACATCAGCGGCACGAACAGCCGGTTGTCCTCGGCGCCGTTCGCTGCATAGAACGTCATCCAGCGGAAGAGGAGCATCAGCAGCAAAGCAGTTGCTGTCGGGTGCAGGCGGGCCTCGCGGTGCGAGCGCGCATCGCTGCTGACGACAAGGCCGATCAGCGCGAAGATGATCGGGAAGGTCCACTCCGTCAGCCGCCGGTGCAACTCGGCGACATAGGTCTGCGGACGCCGCTGATAGGTGCTGTCGTTGGGATCCGGGTGCAGCAGGGTGAAGAGGTCCTGGTCCTGGGCGCGCAGGGTCGCCGCGCCGACCTTGCGGGTCATCTCGGTCAGGTCGAAGGCGTAGCTGTCGAACTTGATGATCGACACACCGCCGTCCGGCAGCTTCCGGTGAACTTCGCCGTCCTTCATCACCAGGGCGGAGGAGGCCTCGTCGACGGCTCCCTCGCGAGCATAATAGACGAACTCGACGTTCGGATCGCGCGAATCGCCAACGAAGATGCCGGTCAGGACACCGCCGCCGCGCCGCCCGCCGATCTGGATGTAGAGGCCGTCCGCGATCTTGCGGAAGGTGTTTTCCTGCACGACCGAGGACAGGAGATCGGCATTGGCGCTGGCGATCATCTGTCGCACCTGCTGGCGAACCACCGGCTCCACGAAGTTGTCGACCGTGAAGGACACCGCGCTGACGGCCAGCGCGAGGCCGAGAATCGGCCGCAGGATGATGCCGCGGCTGCCGCCGGCCGATTCGATCACCGTCAGTTCCGAATCGTTGTTCATCGTCGCCAGCGCCTGCGTGATGCCGATGGCAAGCGCGAAGGGCAGGACGAGCGGAATGACGGTGGGCAGAATCAACGTCGCAAGCTGCACGAAGGTGCCGATGGACTGCCCCGTGTCGGTCACGAGATTGATGCGCTGCAGCGCCTGCGTGGTCCAGATGATGCCCAGAACCGGGAGCAGCGCCGACAGGAACATCTGCACGACACGCCGGAGGATATAGCTTTGGAGAATGGTCATCGCAGCCTGTTCCGGGCGCAGGAAAGCCCGCACCGATCTGACGGGCAGGGGGTGGTGGCGTTCCTGCGCAAATGGGCCGCGATCTTCATCGGTATCGCAGTAGCCAAATTGGCGTCGGCCCGCAACGCGCCGCCGTCCGGTGTCCGCCAGATTTTCCACTTTGGTGGCTTTTTGGTGACGGCGTCCCGGCAGCCGCGCCCGCGATGGATTCGCACGCGCGCGCACGGGCTGGCGTCATCGCAAGGCCTTTGCACCTCGCAGCCCGACGTGCATATAGAAGACGCAGTTCATGAATAGACGACGCTGCAGGGCCGGCCCGGACGGGCGCCCGCAGGAAGATTGGAGCGACGATGGCCGGAATGTTCGAGATTGTCTTCAAGGAGCAGCGCAAGAAGACGGAAGGCACGGTTCTGTGCCTGGCCGCTGCCGAGCGCGAGGCGGCGGGCGCCGCGACCGTCGATCCCGCCGGCATCATCCCGCGCGCGGCCAAGGCCGGCAAATTCAAGGCGCGGGCCTTGTCCACGCTCGACATTCTCGCACCGGAAGGTTCGCCGGCCGACCGGCTGCTGCTTCTGGGGCTGGGCGATCCGCAGAAGCAGACGGCGCACGACTGGCTGAAGCTCGGCGGCACCGCAGCGTCCAAGCTGCGCGGGGCGGGCGAGGCAACGGTGTTCCTGGACGCGCCGGGCGTCGAGATCACGCCGAAGGCAGCCGCCGACTTCGCGCTCGGCATGGAGCTGAATGCCTATCGTTTCGACAGCTACAAGACGACGAAGAAGCCGGACGAGGAGCCGACGCCGCAGCGCACCAAGGTGACGATCATCACCGCGATCGCAGCCGAGGCCAAGAAGGGCCTGTCTCTGTCCGAGGCCGTGTCGGAAGGCGTGTTCATCGCCCGCGACCTCGTGAACGAGCCGCCGAATGCGCTCGGCCCGATCGAGTTCGCCGCCAAGGCCAAGGCGCTCGAGGACCTCGGCGTCGAGGTCGAGATTCTCGGCGAGAGCGAGATGAAGGAACTCGGCATGGGCGCCCTGCTGGGCGTCGCGCAGGGATCCGTGCGTCCGCCGCGGCTCGTCGTCATGCGCTGGAACGGCGGAGCGAAGAAGGAAAAGCCGGTCGCCTTCATCGGCAAGGGCGTCGTGTTCGATTCGGGTGGCATCTCCATCAAGCCGGGCGCCGGCATGGAGGACATGAAGGGCGACATGGGCGGTGCCGCGGCCGTCACCGGCCTGATGCACGTGCTGGCTGCCCGCAAGGCCAAGGCGAACGTCGTCGGCATCATCGGTCTGGTCGAGAACATGCCGGACGGCAACGCGCAGCGGCCGGGCGACATCGTCACCTCGATGTCGGGACAGACCATCGAGATCATCAACACGGATGCCGAAGGCCGGCTCGTGCTCTGCGATGCGCTCTGGTACTGCAACGAGCGCTTCCAGCCGCGCTTCATGATCAATCTCGCCACGCTGACGGGCGCCATCATGGTCGCGCTCGGCAGCCATCATGCCGGCCTGTTCTGCAACGACGACGCGCTTGCCGCCGAGATCACGCAGGCCGGTCTTGCCACGCAGGAGCGGGTCTGGCGCATGCCGCTCGGGCCGGAATACGACAAGATGATCGACAGCAAGTTCGCCGACATGAAGAACACGGGCGGACGCTACGGCGGGTCGATCACCGCGGCACAGTTCCTCAAGCGATTCGTCAAGGACACGCCCTGGGCCCATCTCGATATCGCCGGCACGGCGATGGGCTCGCCGAACGACGAGATCAATCAGTCCTGGGCGTCCGGTTACGGTGTCCGTCTGCTGAACGAACTGGTGCGCGCCCACTACGAGAGCTGAGGCGCGCTTTGAAAGGCATGAACCCGACGTGACGGACATCCTGTTCTATCACCTGACCGAATCCAAGCTGGAGGATGCCCTTCCGCCGTTGATCGACAAAAGTGTCGAGCGCGGCTGGCGGGTCGTCGTCCAGACGGCGGACGAGGAACGGCGCGACAGGCTGGACGAACACCTGTGGACCTGGCGGGAGGACAGTTTCCTCCCGCACGCTCCCGACGACGGCCCGCACGCGGCCGTGTCGCCGGAAAACCAGCCGGTACTGCTGACGACAGGCGCCGGAAACGCCAACAATGCGACCGTCCGCTTCCTGGTGGACGGCGCCGTTCCTCCCGATCTCGGCGCGTATGACCGCGTCGTCTTCATGTTCGACGGCTACGATCAGCCGCAGCTCGAGGGTGCTCGCGTACAATGGAAGCGGCTGAAGGGGGAAGGCCATGCGCTGACCTACTGGCAGCAAAGCAGCGAGGGACGGTGGGAGAAGAAGGCGTGACGGAGAAAGACAGGCCCGATGAAGCGAGGCACGGCGACGCCGCGTCGCCGGGTTCTCCGTCCGCGATCCGGGCCCGCACCCGCCCGACGGGCGTGACGGCTGGCGTCGGCCGTACCGGCTTTCCGCATCTGACCAGCGTTACGGGCGGCACGCTCGATATCGTGACCGGCGCGTCGCACCCCGGCTTCAACCCGATCGATCTTCTCTACGCCTCGCTCTCCGCCTGTCTCGTGCTCAGCGCCCGCATCGCTGCGAGCCGCATGGGCATTCTCGGCCGGATCACGCAGATCGAGGCGGCGGTCACGGGGGAAAAGACGGTGGGCGAGCCGAGCCGCATTGCCCGCTTTAACGTGGTCTTCACCGTCTCCGGCGATCTGGACGCGGAGACGCGCCGTCATCTGGCGATGGCGGCGGAAGAGATCTGCACCGTCAGCAACACGCTGCGGGGCGATGCCGTCTTCGATATCCAGGTCGCGGACTGAACCTTGGGACAGGCCCGGGCGACCGGCGCATCGAACCGCGACCGACAGCAACGCCGCCGAGACGGCACGGCAGCCGGGACCGCAGCGCTGCCCAAGCTCAATCGTGAAAGGCTTCGACCGTCTTGCGGCTGCCGAGCATGAAGATATCGGCGATATGCCGCAGCGGTGCCACGTCGACCTCCGAACGGCCGGCCCGGACGAGGTCATGGAAGCGGGCATAGAGCGTCGGATATTCCGTCTCCTGCTCGTCGGCGCGCATGACGCCGTCGACCGAGAGCCGCGCACCGCCATTGCCGAGAATCATCGTTCCCGCATCGGTTTCCACGATGATGTCCCAGCGGTCGTCGCTCGACTGGCGACGCCAGTCCATGTCGGCGGTCACGGGAATTCCGGAAGCGCTCTGGAAGTCGATCTGCGCGGCGATCGGCGCATCGCGGTTTTCGGGGATCTGCAGGGTCGAACGGGTGACGAAGACCGGCATCGGCAGGATATGCGTCATGATCGACAGGGCGTTGATGCCGGGATCGAAGACGCCGAGGCCGCCGGCTTCCCAGATCCAGTCCTGGTTCGGATGCCAGCGCCGCACGTCCTCGTTCCAGACGATATCGACGCGCGAAATGGTCTTGTCGGCGAGAAACGCCCGGGCCGGCTCGACCGCAGGCCCGAACCGCGAATGCCAGCTGGTAAAGAGGGTGACGTTCTTTTCCTTCGCCAGCGCCTCGAGGATGGCGACCTCGCTCAGCGTTGCGCCCGGCGGCTTTTCGAGGAACACATGCTTGCCGGCGTCCAGCGCCTTGTGCGCCGCGTCGAAACGAACCCGCGGCGGCATGCAGAGCGAAACCGCCTCGATCTCCGGCATCGCCGCCAGCATGTCCTCGATCGCGGTGAAATTCTCGACGCCATCGACGCTGCCATGCCGGCTTGCGGCTGCAACCAGCCGGTATCCGGGATTGTTGTGAATGGATGGCAGATGCTGATCGCGTGCGATCTTGCCAACGCCGACGACAGCAATAGAGATGGGGTTCATGGTGTTCCGCCAGATTGTATGACTTATGTCCGGCTTTGTACCAGAAAGGCCGGGACGGGCAAGGCGCTCCGGTCGCTCAATGATGACGGCCTATGGCCCGGCCGAAACGGATGCCGAACGGGATGGGCCGGCACGGGCTGGAAACCCCGTGCAGGACATCGCTGGCGCGAAACCGCTTGCAGGAAGAGACAGAGGAGACCGCATGGCCCCGACGATACGCACTGCCACCCGCCCGGAGATCGACCAGATCGTCGAATGGGCCGCGCGCGAAGGCTGGAATCCCGGTCTCGACGACGCCGCCGCGTTTTACGCGGCCGATCCGGACGGCTTCTGGGTGGCGGAGGAGGGCGGCGCACTTGCGGCGGCGATCTCGGTCGTCCGGTTTGGCGCCGACTATGCCTTCCTCGGTTTCTACATGGCGCATCCCGACTTCCGCGGCCAGGGGCTTGGCTATGCCCTGTGGCAGGCCGCGCTGTCCGCGCAAGGGTCCCGCGTCGTCGGTCTCGACGGCGTCGTCGCGCAGCAGGCAAGCTATCAGCGCTCGGGCTTTGCCTATGCGCATGCCAACATGCGCTATGGCGGAACGCCCCGGGTGACGCCGCCGCCCGGCACGGATCTGGTCGAGATCTCGCCCGTGCATCTGCCGCTGATCGTCGATTACGACGCCCGGTTCTCGCCCGCGCGCCGCGACGTCTTCCTCGGGCAGTGGTTGAAGGCCCAGCCGACGCGCCAGAGCCTTGCGCTGCTGCGCGGCACCGAGGTCCAGGGGTATGGCACGATCCGCACCTGCCGCTCGGGCCAGAAGATCGGCCCGCTCTTTGCCGATACGGAGACCGGAGCCGATCTGCTCTTTCGCAAGCTGGTCGCGACCGGCCTCGACATGGGGGGCGACGGTCAGATCTTCCTCGATATTCCCGAGCCGAACGCGGCCGCAAAGGCGCTGTGCGACCGCTACAATCTCAAGCCCGTGTTCGAGACGGCCCGGATGTATCGGGGCGATGTTCCCGACCTGCCCCTGGCCCGCATCTTCGGCATCACGACCTTCGAGCTCGGATAGGCCTCAGGCTTCCGGCGCCATGATCGTCTGGCGGAGGAAGCTGTAGCCCGTCGCGATCCGCGCGGCGGAAGCCGATGTGTCGCCTTCGCCGCCATGGCCGCCCGAGGTGAACTCGTGGAACAGGGGGTCATGGCCGAGTTCGCGCAGCCGGGCGGCAAAGCGCCGGGCGTGCGAGGGGTGCACCCGGTCGTCATTGCTCGAACTCTCGATATAGATCGGGGGATAGGCGACCTCCGACGACGGACGCGCCGCCTGCAGGGGCGAATAGGCAAGCATCGCTTCCCGATCCTGCGCCACGTCGGGATCGCCATATTCGTCCATCCAGGCGCGTCCGGCCGGGAAGGTGTGGAAACGCAGCATGTCGAGCACGGGAACCTGGCACCAGACGGCACCGAAGCACGCGGGGTAGCGCGTCAGCATGACGCCGGTCAGGAGCCCGCCATTGCTGCCGCCATTGCAGGCGATATGCCGCGGTTTCGTGTAGCCTCGGGCGACGAGGTCGCGGGCGATCGCGGCAAAGTCCGCAAAGGCCCGGTGCCGGCCGTCGCGCTTGGCCGCGCGGTGCCAGTCGGCGCCGAATTCGCCGCCGCCCCGAATATAGGCCTGCACGTAGGCGCCACCCTGTTCGAGCCAGCGTCCGATGATGCCGGAATAGCCAGGCTGCAACGGCACCTCGAAACCGCCATAGCCGTAGAGCAGCACGGGGAGCGCGCCCTTTTCGAACGTTGCGGGCAGCACCAGCCGGTACGGCACCCGGGTTCCGTCCTCGGATGTCGCTTCGAGCAAAAGGCTCGACATGCCGCTTGCATCGAAATAGGCGGGGGACGCTGCAACGGGCTGAAGCCAAAAGGATTTCGACCGGTCGGACAGGTCGAGCCGGTAGAGCGTCGGCGGCTGCAGGAAGCCCTGGCCGGACACGATCAGCGTGTCGTCGCCGAGATGCAGGTCCGAGTAAAGCGGATGATAGGACAGGGTTTCCAACCCGTCCGGCAACGGGAACGCGACGGGCTCGGCACCCGCGTGGCGCAGGTCGAGCAGGAACAGCCGCGGCGTCATGTTGTCGGCGACGGTGAAGACGCACCAGTCGCGCAGGAGCATAAAATTGGTGCAGAACCGGCGGCCGGATGGGGTAAACAATACGCGCGGCGCGGCCGGCGGATGGTCGCCGCCCATATCGACCGGCAAGGCCTGCAGGACCAGGGCGCCGCTCGGAACGCGCTCGTCCTTCTTTGCCCGCCATAGGCAGAACTGATGGTTGAAGCTGGCATCGCTCTCGCGCGGGATGTCGAGCGGCACCGGCGGTCCGGCGTTCCGGGAGACGACATGGCTGGCCGTGCCGATCGTGTGGACCGCCGTGAAGATCGACAGCCGGTCGTTTCCGGACAGACCGGCCATCTGCGGACCGTAGACCGTCGCGTAGCCGGTGACGTCGTTGTCGTCGGCGGCAAAGACGGGCACGGCCGCAGCGACGTCCTGCCCCCGCGCGATGCGCCGGCCGACCCGCGGCCAGCTCGACTGCGTGGAGGACGCCCGGTCGATCGAACCGAAATAGAGGATGTGGTCGAGGCTCTCCCAGGTGGCATGCGACCTTGCAAGCGGTGTCGAGAAGCCGTCTTCGACGAAGGTGAAGCGCGTGCAATCGAACTCGCGGAAGACGCGCAGATCCGACCCGCCGTCCGACAGCGACAGGAGCACGCGTGAAGGGTCCCAGGGACAGGTGACGGCACCGCGCCAGATCCATGTCCGGCCTTCAGCGGCGTTGTAGGCGTCGAGATCAAACATCGTCTCCCAGGGGGCCTCCGGCACCGGCGCCTGGTCGGCCGGCAGCCTCTGCCACACGCCCATCGGATGGCCGGCCGTCTTGCGAAACGTCGTCAGCCAGTCGCCGCGCCGCGCGAAGTGGATCAGCCGGTCTTCCCGTTCCATCATGGCCTTGAAGGCTGCGGCATCCGCGGCAAAGGCCTCGGTTCTCAGTGCAGCGTCCGAGCGGGCATTTTCCTGCGCCACGAAGTCGCGCGTGCGGGCATCGTCGTCGGTCTCGAGGTAAAGGTGCATGGCGTCTGCCTTTCCGTTGGATCCGGTCTCAGGGGATAAAGGGGAGGGGCGGATCGTCAGCCGGCCATCGCCTCTTCATATTGCGAGGACAGCTCCAGCCATTGCTCTTCGGCGCTGCCGAGCTTTGCCGCCGTCTCGCCGCGCTGCTTCACCTTCTCGGCGGCCTTGGCGGGGAACTTCTCGTAGAGCACGGGATCCGCAAGCTCTGCATCAAGCGCTTGAATCTGCTTCTCAAGCTTTGCCGTCAAGGACTCGAGATCGTTGATCTTCTTGCGCAGGGGCGCAAGCGCGGCCCGCTTCTCGGCATTCGCCTTGCGCTGGTCAGCCTTCGACGTCGCGTCCTCGATCACCTCAGGTTTTTCGTCTTTTTTTTTGCCCGAAGAGACGATGAGGCTGCGATATTCCTCCATGTCCCCGTCGAAGTTGGACACCGTGCCATTGTTGACCAGCCACAACCGGTCGACGGTCGCCTCGATCAGGTGCCGGTCGTGGGAGATCAGGATGACAGCGCCGTCATAGTCGTTGAGCGCTTCGATCAGCGCGCGCCGGCTGTCGATGTCGAGATGGTTCGTCGGCTCGTCGAGGATGAGCAGGTTGGGATGGTGAAACGCCGCAAGGCCCATGAGCAGGCGCGCCTTCTCGCCGCCGGACAGATCCTTGGCCGCCGTCGACATCTTCTCGGTGGCAAGGCCCATCTGCGCCACGCGGGCGCGGACTTTGGCCTCGGGAATGCCGGGCATCAGACGGCGGACATGTTCGACGGGCGAATCCGCCGGCACGAGATCGTCCATCTGGTGCTGGGCGAAGAAGCCGATCTTGAGATTCGGCGCCAGCCTGATGTCGCCGCCATCCGCATCGAGCCGTCCCGAGACGAATTTCGCAAAGGTCGACTTGCCGTTGCCGTTCGAACCGAGCAGCGCGATGCGGTCGTCGTTGTCGATCCGCAGCGTGATGTTCTTCAGGATCGGCTTGCCGGGCGTATAGCCGACGGACGCGTTCTGCAGCTGGATGATCGGCGATGCCGGCTGCTTCTCGGGGACCGGGAAGGTGATCGGCTGGACATGGTCCTCGATGACGGAGGCGACGGTGCCCATGCGCTCCAGCGCCTTGACGCGGCTCTGCGCCTGGCGCGCCTTGGTCGCCTTTGCCTTGAAGCGATCGATGAACGACTGCAGGTGCTTGCGCGCCGCGTCGTTCTTTACCTTGGCCTTGGCCTGCAACTCGTTCGCCTCGGCGCGCTGACGCTCGAACTGGTCGTAGGAGCCGCGATAGAAGGTGAGCTTCTGCTGGTCGAGATGGATGATGGCATTGACGGCGGTGTTCAGCAGGTCGCGGTCGTGGCTGATGATGATGACGGTGTGGGGGTAGCGGCGGATATAGTCCTCCAGCCACAGCGTGCCTTCAAGGTCGAGATAGTTGGTCGGCTCGTCGAGGAGCAGAAGGTCCGGCTCCGAAAACAGGATGGCTGCCAGCGCCACGCGCATGCGCCACCCACCCGAAAAGGACGAGGCCGGGCGCAACTGCGCCTCGTGGTCGAAGCCGAGGCCGGCGAGGATCGACGCGGCGCGCGCCTCGGCGGAATGCGACTGGATATCGGCCAGCCGCATCTGGATATCGGCAATCCGGTGCGGGTCCGTGGCCGTCTCGGCTTCGGCAAGCAGCGCCTCGCGCTCCTTGTCGGCCTTGAGCACGATCTCGATCAGGGGCTCTTCCGTGCCCGGCGCCTCCTGCGCGACCTGACCCATGCGGGCGTTCTTCGGAATGGAGATGGATCCGCTCTCGCTTTCCATCTGCCCGGTGAGAATGCGGAACAGCGTCGATTTTCCCGCGCCGTTGCGCCCGACGAGGCCGGCCTTGGTGCCTTCCGGCAGCGAGATGTTGGCGTGGTCGATCAGGAGGCGTCCGGCGATGCGGGCCGAGAGATTGGATATCGTAATCATGCCGGCGTTTTGGCCGATGTGAGGCCGGAAGGCAAGCGGAGCCGCGTGTTCCGGCGTGTCGCCCTCATGCCTCCTGCAGCTCGGCCATTTGCGCGCACATCATCGGCGTGCAGCGCAGGATGCCCTGGCGTCCGTCGGCCCGAACCATCGTCAGGGCCATCTCCGCGTGACGCATGAGGTCCCGCGGGCCGCTGACGGTGGCGGTCGTCGCGATGCCGGCCGACAGCGACAGGGACTGGGCGGCGAAATCGCGGCTGGGGAGACGGATCTGGAGCGACTGCACGGCATCGCGGATCCGCGTCGCGATGGCTTGCGCGTTCTGTTCGCTGACGTCGAGCAGCAGGAAGCCGAACGCGTCGTAACCGATACGGGCCACGACATCGCTTTTCTTGACCGACTTGCGGAAAATGGCGGCACATTTCTTGACGGCCTTAGCGCCGACCTCCGGTCCGTACCGTTCCGCGAGCGCGCGCAGCTGCTCCACGCTGACGAGAATCAACGCGGCCGGCTTTGCCGTCACGTCCCCGTCGAACAAAGCGGCGATCGTCATCGAGAGGGCCGCGCCGTTCGGCAGGCCCGACAACCCGTCGCGCAGCACGGCGCGCTGGTCGGCCGCAATCTGTGTCTGCGCATCGCCGAGCGTGGCCGTCGTCATCCGCACGGTGTCCGCCAGGCGCTTTTCGCAGACGCGGAGCTGGGACAGCGTCTGTCGGAGCGCCCGCGCATCCTCGGCAAAATCCGACATCGACATCACCGGGTCCGCGTCGAGCCTCTGCAGAAAAGCGTCGAGTGTGTCGAGCGCATCCGCCATCGGCCGGGTTTCCCGCAAAAGCGCCGACGACATGGTCTGGATGGCCGTCACGATCCCCTGCTGGGCCGTGCAGAGCTCCTGGCCCAGATGACCCGGCAACTTGCGCCTGAGGCCGATCGCATCGAGCGCCGTTTGCGAGGGCGTCTTGCCCAAGGCGGCAAGGTCGCTGCCGAGGTTCGACGGGCCTCCGGAAAGCGCCGCGTAAAACAGCTCGTAATTGCGCGGCAGGGGCTGGACGCCCCGTTGCGCCATGGCCTGCGCAATGCGCTGGACCATGCCGGTTTCAGGCTCGGGACCAGATCGGTCCAACCGTGCCGTCATGCCGCTGTGCCTTACCCGTTCCTTCATCGCCATGCCTATCCCGCGTCCGCTGTTGCCGCCAGACATATAGATTAAAACATTCAAAAATACTTAATCAAGGTTCAACCACTGGATGTTTGTTCGAAACCGACAATGGCGGCCCGTTGACGATGCCGGCGCTCTGCGGACACGAATCCGGCACGTCTCCCTTCGCCGGGGCCGGAGAACCTGCGATAGCTGCCGAATGAACACGATCGCCTGCGAATCAGGCGCGGGATCGGCGTCACACGCAAAAACGTGGCGACCGTGATGACAAGGAGCTTCGCCATGCGCGTCCTGCGCAACCAGATCGTCCCCTGGATCAAGGTTCTCGGCTGCCAGGCGCTGGTCCTCGCGGCTGTCCTGTCGCTGTCGCGCTTCATCACGCCGGGTACCTTGCCGGTCCTTCTCGGGCAGGGTGCGGCGGCCGCCGCCCTCGGGCGTCTCCTGCGGATGCCGCCCATCTGGCTTGTGGTCCAGTTCCTGTTGCCGGTCGCCGTGGTCTACGGCGATGCGGTACCGGCCTGGGCCTATCTTGCCGCCTTCGTGCTCTGCGCGCTCGTCTACTGGAACAGCGCATCCGAGCAGGTGCCGCTTTATCTCACCAACCGGCGGACCTGGCAGGCGCTGTCCGACCTCGTGGCCGCCGCGCAGGCAAAGCGCGTGGTCGATCTCGGCAGCGGCATGGGCGGGGTCGTCACCTTCCTTGCCCGCGCCCATCCGGACGTCGAGGTGAGCGGCTTGGAAACCGCGCCGCTGGTGGTCGCCGCATCCAAGCTGCGCATCGCCTTCAGTCGCCTTGCCAATGCCCGTATCGTCTATCGCAGCCTGTGGGACGCGGATCTCGGTGCCTATGACCTGGTCTACTGCTTTCTCTCGCCCGTGCCGATGGCGCGGCTGTTCGACAAGGCGCGGGCGGAGATGCGCCCGGGCACGCTCTTCGTCAGCAACAGTTTCACGGTGCCGGGTCGCGCGGCCGACCGCATTCTCGATGTCGACGACGCCCGCCGCACCCAGCTCCATATCTATACGCTCTGACGCATCAGGCTTTGCGGCTGCGCAGGAAGAAGACGAGGTCCAGCACGACGCTCGGCTGTCTAAGGCTCGTCAGGATCATGTGGCACTGGCCTCGGTGATGCGTCTGATGGTTGAAGAGATGGGCAAGGCACGGGGAGAGTAGCTGGCTGATCGGCTCTGGAATGCTGATCGGCGTATAGGTGAAGACGCCGTTCAGCTCCTGCGCGGTCAGGCCGTCGATCCAGCCGGCAATTCTCCGGTCTTCCGCCACGCGCGCGACGGTCAGGTCCTCGAAATCCTCAAACAGGATGGCGTCGAGCGTGGTCGGTGCCTCGCCCTCTCCGGTGAACCGTTTCATCCAGATCCGGTCGGTGGCCAGCAGATGGTTCAGCGTTCCGTGCAGGCTGCCGAAGGCAGCGCCGGTCTGCCTGCGGCGGTCCTCGTCGCCGAGCGCAGCCGCTGCGGCGTAGATGCGCTGGTTGGCCCAGCTGTTATAGGCGGCAAACATGCGGAAATGGTCGATCATGGGAGCTCCGAAGACGGCGAGACCGGTATCCTATTCTCCCGGGCGATCGATGGGGATGATGGGATGCATGAAATTTGCTGATTTGCTTTTCCCTGCGTGCCGCGTTCAGATAAGCGCGACACCGGATACGGAGACCTGCGATGACGAGACTGCTCTACGGGCTTTGCGGCGAAGACCGGGCCAGGCGGTTTTCGCCGCATGTCTGGAAGGTCGAGATGGCCCTGGCACACAAGGGCCTCGATTGTCGCGTCGTGCCGCTCGCCTTCACGGAAATTCCCGAGGTGGAGGGCGGCGCGACGAAGACGGTGCCGTATCTCGTCGACGGCGATCACGCGGTCGTCGACAGTTTCGCGATCGCCCAGCATCTGGACGCGGCCTATCCCGATCGGGCAACGCTCTTTGGTGGAGACGGCGGACGCGCAACCGCACGGTTCGTCGAGGCCTTTTCGCAGACGGTGCTGCATCCGGCCATCATCCGCATCATCCTTCTTGACGTCCATGACCGTCTGGCCCCCCGGGATCGCGCCTATTTCCGCACGAGCCGGGAAGCGGCTTTCGGAAAGACGCTCGAAGAGGTCGCGGCCGCAGGGCCGGCAGAGCGATCCGCCTTCGCCGACAAGCTCATGCCGCTGCGTTCCCTGCTCAGGAAGCAGCCGTTCATCGGCGGAGACACACCGCTCTTTGCGGACTACATCGTCTTCGGCGCCCTGCAATGGGCCCGGATCATCTCGCCTCAACCGCTGCTCGATCCTCTCGACGCGGTCGCCGACTGGTTCGAGCGCTGCCTCGATCTTCACGGCGGGCTCGGCCGCGGGATGCCTGCTGCCGGGACGGCCGAGGCCGCGTGATCCCGCCATCGCCGCTTTTTCAAATCGGCCGTGCGGCGCATTCCCCTTGTCTTGCGCGCGGCGTCTCGGTAAGGAACCGTCCAAACGAACGCAACTCCTAGGGATTTGACACCATGGCGATTGAACGCACCTTTTCGATGATCAAGCCGGACGCAACGAAGCGCAACCTGACCGGCGCGATCACCAAGATGATCGAAGACGCCGGCCTGCGCGTCGTTGCCTCCAAGCGCGTCTGGATGAGCCAGCGCGAAGCCGAAGGCTTCTACGCCGTCCACAAGGATCGTCCCTTCTTCGGCGAGCTGGTTCAGGGCATGACCTCCGGCCCGACCATCGTTCAGGTTCTCGAAGGCGAAAACGCCATCCTGAAGAACCGCGAAATCATGGGCGCGACCAACCCGGCCAATGCCGACGAAGGCACGATCCGCAAGACGCACGCCCTGTCGATCGGCGAAAACTCGGTTCACGGCTCGGACGCTCCGGAAACCGCTGCCGAAGAGATCAAGTACTGGTTCTCGGCCACCGAAATCGTCGGCTGATCCGGCTTAAGCGATCGGGTGAACGAACGGAATGAGAAAAGGCCGGGGTGGAAACGCCCCGGCCTTTTCTATAGGCTTTCGTTGCTGTGCCACGGTCTCCTGAAGCGCGTTGCGTGAAAAAGGATTCCCGCAACGCGCTTTAAATTCTTGTTGTGATGCAAGCCGTGTCCCGAAACCGCTGCGCACGTTCGGGCGACAGGCATGGGCCGATCGGGCGCTCAGGCCGGACAACCTGTTTCCGGCGCGTAATCCACGCTGCCGTCCGCCCGCAGAATGTCCGGGTTGACAGCATAGCCCGGTCCAACGACGAGCGGCTTGGCCGTCAGCACGGTCTGGTCGACGGTCGACACTGCCGTGGTCTCGATCGCCTGCACCAGCCTGTCCGCACCATCGAGGATACGGATGCCGACCCTATAGGAGCGATCCTTCCTGACGCAGTGGATCGGCGGGCTTTCCAGCACGATGGTGTCCCAGAACGGAAAGATCTTTGTGCGTGTCACCAGCGGTTCCCCGCCGCGCGGATCCTCGAACGTGGTGACGGCCACCGCCGGATCGGGCAGGGGGGCCGTGCGACGAAGCGTGATCATGTAGTGCGCCTGGGCGATGCGATAGTTGAAGACGAAGAGGCGTCCGGACACCTCTGTCGGTCCCGGCCCGGTCTCGCGCTGGCATCCGGCCATCGATAGAGCGCCGATCATGCCGAGAATGACGCCAGGTCGCTTCATTCCGCCGTACCTCCGTCCCGGCCTTCCTCCCGGCCTTCCTCCCTACCTTCCTTCTTGCCGTCGTCCTTCCCCCGGCGATAGTGCCGGCTGGCCTTGCGACGGTTGCCGCAGACCGTCATGTCGCACCAGGTCCGGCTCCGGTTCTTGCTCCGGTCGAAAAACAGCCAGCCGCAATTTGCGCAGATCTTCAGCCGGCCGTCATCCGACCGTGCGGCGAGCCGAAGGGCGGAGCGTGCCGTCGAAGCTGCGAGGTCGCCCTTATCCGATAACGTCGTCCGCGACCTCCGCAGCGCCTGCGATGCCGCGTCGAGAAGGTCGGCCAGCAGGCGCGTGTCGTCCACGCCCTCGGCGCGTGCGCGAAAATACCGGTCGATCGCTTCCCGCAAGGCGAAGAACGCGGCCCGGTCTGCCGCTGCCGGCGGCACCAGAGGACAGGGTGTCGAGGCCTCCGGCATCGAGGCGCCTCCGGGCAGGGGCTCGACACAGAACAGTGCCGCTGCGGCCGCAAACGATGCAAGCGCCTCCGGCTCGGCGAACCGGTCGATCGAGCGCTCGGGAACCGCGCGCAGAATGACGCTGTTGGCGACGTCGAGCGCGAGCAGGCCGCCGGAAAAGCGATGCGGGGTCCAGGTAAATTCCATGCCTAAATATAACTGGTAAAATGCATTTCACCAGTTATATTTTTGCGGATGGAGGGCCTCGCATGTACCTGCTGCAACAGCTTGCCAATGCCCTGCCGGTCGCTGCCCTCTATGCCGTCCTTGCCTTCGGCTACGCGATCGCCTTTGGCGTCACCAAGCGCGTGGACCTTGTCTACGGCGCGCTTTTCGCCTTCGCAGGCCAGGTTTACGTGCTCTTTGCCGATGTCGGCTGGAACCGTTTCTGGCTGGTGTTGCCTGCCTGTCTCGCCCTCGGGGCAGCCGCTTCGCTGGCCTACACCGCCGGCGCGGGCCTCCTTGTCGGACGCTTCGTTCTCCTGCCGCTGCTGCGCGCATCGCAAAACGCGCTGATCGTGGCCGGTCTGGGCGTGTCGATCGCGCTGATGGAGATGGCACGGCTCGCCGCAAAGACGCGCAGCCTTTGGCTGCCGCCGTTTCTCAACACGCCGGTCACGCTCTGGACGGACGGGACATCCAGTGTCGATCTCACGGTGATCCAGCTCGGCAACACCGCGCTCATGCTGGCGATCGTCGGCCTCGGCGCGGCCGTTCTGCATTTCGGGCGCTTCGGCCGGTACTGGCGCGCCGTCAACGACGATCCGCGCGCGGCCGAGCTCTGCGGCATCGATGCCCGTCGCGTCTTCCTCTGGTCCTATGTCGTCGCCAGCCTTGTCGCAGGCCTCAGCGGCATTCTCGCCACGTCCTACTACGGCAACATGGATTTCGGTGCGGGCATGGTGTTCGGCCTGAAGGTGGTGATGATCGCCGGCATCGGCGGTGCCTGGCATCCGCTGGGCGCGGCGGCCGGCGCCGCGCTGCTCGGGCTGGCCGAAACGCTCTGGAGCGCCTTCGGGCCTCTGGCCTGGCGCGACCCCTTCGTCTTTGCCCTGCTGGTCTTCATCGTCGTCGTCGGCCGCCGTGAGCAGCCGGTCCCCTGACCGCCGGGCAGGCAGTCGTCAGGACCAGCGGTCGCGGGCGGTGTCGTCGGTATCCTTCGCCGAGACCCAGCCGCGGGCCGTGCCGTCCTTCAGATGCTCCTTCTTCCAGAAGGGCGCTGCCGTTTTCAGGTAGTCCATGATGAACGAGGCGCCATCGAAGGCGGCCTGGCGGTGAGTGGAGGCCGCAATCACGAGCACGATGCGGTCACCGGGCGCGATCCGGCCGAATCGGTGGATGGCGGTTGCGCCCTGCAGGTCGAAACGTGCGACGGCCGTCTCGCAGATCCGCCGAATTTCGGCCTCGGCCATCCCGGGATAGTGCTCGAGCTCGAGGGCGGCCAGCTGGCCCTTTTCCTCGCGGCAGAGCCCCGAAAAAGTCACGACCGCGCCGATATCCGTGCGGCCGGCCGAGAGCGCATCGATTTCGGCAGCGGTATCGAAGTCGCCAGGCTGCACGCGAACGGTGATGCTCGCACGTGCCGTCAGGGGGGAAGGCGCCGGGGCCATGCCGTCAGCCGCCGGTCATCGGCGGAAACAGGGCGATCTCGCGCGCCGATCCGAGCGGTTCGTCATGCTCCACATGGTCCTGATCGACGGCGACGCGAATAACGTTTTCGTGCTCCAGCGCTGCGGCATAGTCCTCGCCGCGACCTTTGAGCCACGTGATCAGATCGCCCGCCGTCACGACCGCCTCGGGCAGGGACACGATTTCGTCACTCAGGCCGATGCGCTCGCGCACCCAGGCAAAATAGACGAGCCGGACCTCTCTCATTCGTCCACCAGATGCTTCAGCCCGGCGCGGAAATAGTCGTAGCCGGTGTAAAGCGTGATGGCGGCGGCGATCCACAGGAGGGCGATGCCCATCTCCGTGGTGTAGGGCAGAACCTTGTCGCCCGCGGGACCTGCGAGCAGAAAGGCGATCGCCACCATCTGGATCGTCGTCTTCCACTTGGCAATCCGCGTCACGGGAACGCTGACTTTCAGCGCCGCCAGATATTCGCGCAGGCCCGAGACGAGGATCTCGCGGCAGAGAATGATGATCGCGGCCCAGATCGACCAGCCGGCGATCGTGCCGTCGGCGGCAACAAGCAGCAAGACGGAGGCGACCAGCAGCTTGTCGGCGATCGGATCGAGCATGCGACCGATATTGGAGGTCTGCTTCCAGATGCGGGCGAGATAGCCGTCGAAGAAGTCGGTGATCGAAGCCACCGCGAACAGGCCGAGCGCGGTCCAGCGGGCGATATCGGAGCTTTGCAGCTTGCCCTCGATGAAGAAGCAGAGAACGATCAGCGGAACCGCGAGGATGCGCCCGTATGTCAGAAGATTGGGGATATTGTAGGCGACGGGCACGGTTCGCATGTTAACTCGGTCTCTGGACTTCGTACGCAATTCGTACAGGCGGGATGAAAGACGTCGTGACCCGGAGGTCAACCGGTTTTTGATGATTGAGCGGCAATTGTGGCGGAATTCTTCTGAACGGGCCGTGAACCGCCGCGACATGCCCACCCTGATCTGCGACCTTTCCCCCGAAAAGGCGTCGCACGGCAAGGACGGCCCAGGGCAGACGACGTGTTGCGGAAGACGGCGGGCGCTGTAGTGTCACCGGTGAGAGAAACCAGCCGGGAAAGGACGCGCCATGGACGAGACGCAGGAGACGCATGAGAAGGGTGAGCTGGAAATGGTCGTGCTGATGACGCCCGACATGGCCAACTTCTCCGGCAAGGTTCATGGCGGCGCCTTGCTCAACCTGCTCGATCGTGTCGCCTTCTCCTGCGCCTCGCGCTATTCGCAGCGCTATGCCGTCACGCTGTCGGTCGATCAGGTCGTGTTTCGCCAGCCGATCCTCGTCGGGGAACTCGTCACCTTCCGCGCCTCCGTCAACCAGACGGGCCGAACCTCCATGGAGGTCGGCATTCGCGTGGAGGCGGAGGATATCCGCTCCGGTGTCAGACGGCACACCAATTCCTGCTACTTCACCATGGTCGCGGTGGACGAGGATGGCCGTCCGGCCGCCGTCCCCTCGCTGGTCCCTCGCAATGCCGCCGCTCGACGCCGCCAGAACGCCGCCGATATTCGACGCACGCTGCGTCGCGAATTCGAGGCCCGCTTCCATGCCGCCAAAGAGGACGGCGACGACGCCGGTGCCGATATCGAAACCGTCGGAAGCGACGGTTAGCGAGACGCGTCGGGGAAGGGCGGGGCGACCGCCCGGCCGGAGCAATGGCACGCCCGCGGTCTCCGGGGCCTTCATGCATGTCGCCCGAAGGTGTGCAGAAGCTTCGGGAAACGACATGCATCACAGCAGGACCTTGAAGCGCGTTGCGTGAATCCCTTTTCACGCAACGCGCTTCAGCTCCGCGATGCCGTCGCGCCATCCTCGTGGAAGTGGTCGTAGACAAGCTTTGCCACGGCCTCCGAAATGCCTTCGACGGCCACGAGGTCGTTGATGCCGGCGCGGGAGACGGCCTTGGCGGTTCCGAAATGGTGGAGCAGCGCGCGCTTGCGCGTCGGGCCGATGCCGGCAATCTCGTCGAGCGGGTTCTTCACCATTTCGCGCTTGCGCCGCGCCCGGTGGCTGCCGATGGCAAAGCGGTGCGCCTCGTCCCGCAGCCGCTGGATGAAATAGAGCACGGGATCGCGCGGCGGCAGGGTGAAGCCGTCGCGACCGACCGTCAGCCCACCCTCTTTGCGCACCGGCGGGAAGAACCGCTCGCGACCCGCTTCGCGGTCGACACCCTTGGCGACGCCGATCGCGATCACGCAGTCCTCGATGTCGAGCTCCTTCAGGATGGCGCGAACGGCCGTCATCTGACCCTGTCCACCGTCGATCAGGATCACGTCCGGCCACGCCGGAAAGCCGGCATCCTCGCCCGGTTCGACGCTCCGGTTCGGCTTGCCTTCCTCCTTCAGCAGCCGGCTGAAGCGGCGTGTCATCACCTCGCGCATCATGCCGAAGTCGTCGCCGGGGGTGATGTCGGTCGATTTGATGTTGAACTTGCGATACTGGCTTTTCACGAAGCCCTCGGGCCCTGCCACCACCATGCCGCCGACCGCATTGGTGCCCATGATGTGCGAATTGTCGTAGATCTCGACGCGTCGCGGCACGCGGTCCAGCTTGAAGGTCTGCATGAAACCGTCGAGCAGCCGACCCTGCGAGGCGGTTTCCGCGAGCTTGCGGCCATGGGCCTCGCGCGCATTGGTCATGGCGTGATCGACCAGATCCTTCTTCTCGCCCCGCTGCGGCGCAAGAATGGTGACCTTGAATCCGGATTTTTCCGAGAGCGCCAGTCCGAGCAGGTCCTGTTCGGCCACGGTTTCGCACAAAAGGATCTGCTTCGGACACGGCTTGTCGTCGTAGAATTGCGCCAGGAAGGCCGCCAGCACCTCGGCGGGGGCCAGCGACGGGTCGGCCTTGGGGAAATAGGCGCGGTTGCCCCAGTTCTGCCCGGTGCGGAAGAAGAACACCTGGATGCAGGAGACGCCGCCTTCATGGTGGATGGCAAACACGTCCGCTTCCTCGACGCCCGACGGGTTGATGCCCTGGTGGCTCTGGACATGGGACAGCGCCGCCAGCCGGTCGCGGTAGAGCGCGGCGCGTTCGAAATCGAGATTGTCGGAGGCCTCGCTCATGGCCGCGGCGATGGTCGCCTTGACCGCCTGGCTCTTGCCGGACAGGAAGTCCTTCGCTTCGGCAACGAGCTCCGAATAGTCCTCGTCGCTGACCTCGCGGGTGCAGGGTCCCGAGCAGCGCTTGATCTGGTGCAGCAGGCAGGGCCGCGTCCGGCTCTCGAAGACGCTGTCGGTACAGGTGCGCAGGAGAAAGGCGCGCTGCAGCGAATTGATCGTGCGACCCACCGCGCCGGCCGAGGCGAAGGGGCCGAAATACTGGCCTTTCCGGCTGCGCGCGCCCCGATGCTTGTAGAGCGCAGGTGCGCGGCTGTCCCCCGTCACGAGAATATAGGGAAACGACTTGTCGTCGCGCAGGAGGACATTGTAGCGCGGCCGCAGCCGCTTGATCAGATTGGCTTCGAGCAACAGCGCCTCGATCTCGGTGCGCGTCGTCACGAACTCCATGTTCGCCGTCTGGCGGATCATCTGGGAAATGCGGTTGGAGTGCCCGCGTCCCTGCGCGTAGTTGCTGACGCGCTTCTTCAGGCTGCGCGCCTTGCCGACATACAGCACGTCGCCGGCCTCGTTGAACATGCGGTAGACGCCGGGACTGTTGGGCAGAAGCTTGACGAAAGCCTGGATCAGCTCCGCGCCGCGCAGCCCGTCCGGCACGGCGGATGTTTCAGCCCAGTCGATATCGCCGACGGGCGAGGGCGCCTCGACCGTCTCGATCGCATCCTCGTCATCGTCGTTGGCATTCTCGTCGTACAAGATGCCGCCATCCTGCGGCGTCCGTCCGTTCATTCCACGATCTCCATTTGATCCGGCGTCTGCCACGCCAGATGCTGGCCGCCGTCCAGCGCAATCATCTGTCCGGTCATCGACGGCGTGTCGAACATATACCGGATGGTGCGGCCGAAATCTTCCAGTGCAGGGCCGACCTTCAGCATCACCGCATCGACCTGCGCCCGAAAATCGGCCTCGTTCTGCCGCTCGTTCGGCAGGGTCGGGCCGGGCCCGATCCCGTTGACGCGAATGGCGGGCGCCAGCGATTGCGCCATCGTTACCGTCGCCGTCAAGAGCGCCGACTTCGACAACATATAGGAATAAAATCGCGGGTTGGGAGACCAGACACGCTGGTCGATCATGTTGACGATGAGCCCCGACGCATCCGCCGGCAGCTGGGCGGCGAAATGGCCGGCGAGAACCGACGGCGCCTTGACGTGCAGCGCGAAATGTCGGTCCCAGACTTTCTCGTCGAAGGTCTCCAGACTGTCCTTGGCAAAGACGGAGGCATTGTTGACGAGGAGACCGAGCGGACCGATGACCGCGGCGGCATCGCTCACCAGACGGCCGAGGGCCGAGGTGTCGGCGAGATCCGCCTGCACGACGACCGTGGTCGCACCCTCCGCTGCAAGGCTTGCGGAAAGGGCGCGCGCCTCGTCAAGCGATCCGTTCGCGTGGATGGCGACGGCAAAGCCGTTCCGGGCCAGATCCTCGACGATCGCGCGGCCGATCCGCTTTGCACCGCCCGTCACCAGTGCCGTTTTTAACACATGTCTCACCCGCGTCTGTCCCCCACGATTCTTACCGGCACGCATGCCAGATCATAAAAGAACAGCTTACGCACGCCGAAACCGCCGGATCATTCGTTAATCCCGGGTGAACGAAAAAGGCCGAATTCGATGAAAATGCACGGAACAAAGTAGTCTCGGCAGTATATTGCCAACATGGTTAATCAAAACCCTGTTGCATTGAAACAACATCGTTTTTCAGCCATGCCGTTGCCTCAATCATTTCACAATTCGGCTCTTGGAATTCCGCATTTGGACATCAATTTCACCTCAACCGAGCGGGGTTGAACGAATTTACCGGCGCCGCATCGGACACAGGAAATCGGTCCAGCGCCGGTCTGATAAGGAGATCTAGTATGCGTACTCTCGTCACAACTCTCATGGCGTCCGCCATGTCTCTCATCGCTTTCTCGGCTGTCAACGCAGCGGACGCGATCGATGAAGTCCCCGCAGCACCGGCTGCCGACTACACGGCGCCCGCTGTCAAGAACTGGGCAGGCGCTTATGTCGGTGGTACCGCCAACTGGGGCCACGGCAAGTTCAACGGCACGGGCGACCGCAGCGCAGCCGGCTTCGGCGGCGGTCTCTACGGCGGCTACAACATGCAGAACGGCCCGATCGTCTACGGTGCTGAAGCTGACGTCAACTACGGCGACAACGACACGAGCCGTCCGGGCCGCAGCATGGAACAGGGCGTCAACGGCTCGATCCGCGGCCGCGTCGGCTACGACCTGAACCCGGTCCTCTTCTACGGCACGGCCGGTGTGGCGGCCTCCAGCCTCAAGGCAAACCAACTGGGCGGCTCCGACAAGAAGACCGCGATCGGCTGGACGGCCGGTGCCGGTGCCGAAGCTTTCGTCACCGACAACGTCACGGCGCGCGTCGAATACCGCTACACCGACTACGGCAAAGAAAACTTCGACGTTCCCGGCAGCAACTTCTCCTCCGGCTACGACGAACACAGCGTCAAGGTTGGTATGGGCGTGAAGTTCTGATCGACAGATCCGGCCGCAAGGTCGACATCTGGACCATCGAGACCGCTTGCAGCTTTCGCTGCAGGCGGTTTTTTTGTAAGGAGCCTTCGGTAACAGACGCTTTCCCGTGAAGCGGTGCCGAGGGGAGCGGCCGAACGATGACCATTCGCCTGCGACCGCATCATCTCCTCTGCATGCTGACCTATGTCGGCAAGGGCTACAGCCCCGACTTCATCCGCAACTACGACGCCATCGCTGCGCGGATCCGTCGGGGGGAGGCGCTCGTCGTCGTGGACGGACCCGACGACATCTGTCAGCCGCTGCTGCAGACGCAGACGCCGCACTGCGACAATGACAGCGTCGTCGCACGCGATCGGCAGGCAGCAGCCGACGTCGCGGCGTTGCTCGGCCAGGACATCCATGCCGGTGTCACCCTGTTGCTTGAAGCGACCGACCTTGCGCGGCTGCGGACGCATTTTGCGACCGGCAGCCTTCGGGCGGCCTGCACGGGGTGCGAATGGCAGGCGCTCTGCGACGGCATCGCGGCCGGCGGTTTTCGCGACGTCCGCGTGGCATCGCCCGATCGTCGACCGGGTGATCTGCAACCCGGTGAACCCCGACCCCTTGGAAACCCCACGTCGGGTCTGTAGGCTGTCCGGCATGGGGTACGGTTGGCGCAGGCGCCGCTCATCCCGAGGTCGAGGGGCAAGGGGCAAGGGGCCAAGGGCAGGGGGAGCCGCGTTGGGGAGGGCTGCAAGGAAATGCTGAGGAGCCTGCGCCGCAGTCTGCTCCTTCCGGTCGTGCTGGTCGTCGGTGTGGCCACGGGGCTTGCCGTTTGGAGCAATGCCTATGCGACCCGCCGGTTCATGGCTGAGGCATCGCTGCAGGCGGGGACCGCGCTGCGCCTTGCCGTTTCTGCATTGTCTGGGCATCTCCGGCGTTACGAGGCGCTGCCGGCTCTGATTGCCGATCATGACGACATCCGCCGTCTCGTCGCCAACCCGCAGGATCAGGCTCTTCGCGACAGCGCCAATCGCTATCTGAAGGACATCAACGGGCTTCTGCGCTCGTCCGACATCTACGTCATGACCCGCGACGGGGAAACCATCGCCGCCAGCAATTACGATCGGGCGACCAGCTTCGTCGGTGAGAATTTCAGCTACCGTCCCTATTTCCGCCAGGCGGCGGAGGGCAAGCGGTCGCGCTTCTATGCCCGTGGCACGACCTCGTTCAAGCGCGGTTATTTCTTTGCGGCGCCGATCGACGTCGATGGTCGGGTCGCGGGCGTCATCGTGTTCAAGGTCGATATCGACATGATCGAGTCCTCCTGGCGCGGCGGCGAGTACGAGATCTTCGTGTCCGACCCGGAAGGCGTGATCTTCATGACCAGCAATCCGGAATGGCTGTTCTCGAGCATCCTGCCGCTGACGCCCGAGCGCCTGCGCCGCACCGAAGCGTCGCGGCGCTACGCCGAGGCGGACCTGAAGGAACTCGGCGTCGTCAGGTCGCAGGTGGGCGAACATACCCTGATGGCGATTCCCTCCCAGGGCGTTACGCGGGATTACCTCGTTCTCTCCGAATATGTCAGCGACGCCGACTGGACGGTCCGGGTGCTGATGGACATGAGCTGGGTGCGGTCCCAGACCCACGTCGCTGTGGCCGCCGTCTTCCTGTTTCTCTGCCTTGCCGGTCTCATTCTGGCCGTGCTCCTGCAGCGGCACGAGCGTCGCAACGAGCGCATGCAGATGCAGGTCGAGGCGAAGGCGGAGCTGGAGCGCCGCGTCGAAGAGCGCACGGCTGACCTGGCCGACGTCAATGCCAGGCTGCGCAGCACCCAGGCCGACCTCGTGCAGGCGGGGAAGCTCGCCGGCCTCGGGCAGATGTCGGCCGCGCTCAGCCACGAATTCAACCAGCCGCTGGCCGCCGCCCGCACCTATGCCGAGAGTGCTGCGCTGCTGATCGAACGCAACCGGATCGACGAGGCCAAGGACAATCTCCAGCGCATCGCCAAGCTGATCGACCGCATGGCGTCGATCAGCCGCCATTTGCGCAATTTCGCCCGCAAGCCCAACGAGAAGCTTGGTCCCGTCGCGCTGGACGACGTGCTGCGCGACACGCTGGAGATCGTCTCGGCCCGCCTGGCGTCGGCGGATGCCGAGCTCGTCGTGGCGCTCGACGAGCCTGCGCCGCGCGTGCGGGCCGGTTCCGTCCGCCTGCAGCAGGTGCTGGTCAACATCATTTCCAATGCGGCAGACGCCGTCGAAGGCCTCGACGACCGGCGCATCGTCCTGACCGCGACGACGACCGGCGATCGCGTCGCGATCACCGTGCGCGATGCCGGGCCGGGCATTCCCAAGGCGATCGCCGAGCGCATCTTCGACCCGTTCTTCACCACCAAGGGTGTGGGGAAGGGCCTTGGTCTCGGGCTTTCCATTTCCTACAATATCGTCAAGGATTTCGGCGGACGGCTCTCCCTGGACCGTCAGGCGGGCGGCGGCGCGACGTTCCGGATCGAACTTGAGCGCATGGACGACAGACGCGAGGCAGCAGAGTGATGAGTGACGCGGCCACCGTGCTCCTGATCGACGACGAGGAGGAGCTGCGCCGCTCGACGGCGCAGGCGCTGGAGCTTCAGGATCTCGCGGTCGAAACCTTCGCTGCCGCCGAGGACGTCCTCGCCCGCGTCGGCTACGGCTTTGCCGGCGTCGTCGTCAGCGATATCCGCATGCGCGGCATGGACGGCATGACGCTGCTGCAGCGCATCCGCGAGATCGATCATGAAATCCCGGTCATTCTCGTCACCGGCCATGGCGACGTGCAGCTGGCCGTCAAAGCGATGCGGGAAGGGGCCTATGATTTCCTGGAGAAACCGTTCGGCGCGCAGGCGCTGGCCGGCATCATCCGCCGCGCACAGGATCGCCGCGGCCTTGTGCTCGAAAACCGCCGCCTGCGCGCCGTCGCCGGAAAACGCGACGATATCGAGGCGCGCATGCCCGGCCGCACGCCCGTCATGGTCGATCTGCGCTACCGCCTGCGCGCCATCGGCGCCACCGATGCGGACACGCTGATCATCGGCGAGACCGGTGTCGGCAAGGAGGTCGCCGCCCGTGCGCTGCACGATATCAGCGCGCGGGCCAATCGGCCCTTCATCGCCATCAACTGCGCAGCCCTGCCGGAAACGCTGATCGAGAGCGAGCTTTTCGGCCACGAGGCCGGTGCCTTTCCGGGAGCGATCCGCGCCCGCTACGGCAAGTTCGAGCACGCCCGCGGCGGGACGATCCTGCTCGACGAGATCGGCTCGATGCCGGTCGAACTCCAGGCGAAGTTCCTGCGTGTCCTGCAGGAGCGCACCATCACCCGTCTCGGCTCCAACGAGATCGTGCCGCTCGATGTCCGCTTCATCGCGACCAGCAAGGTCGATCTGGGCGCGGAAGTCGCGGCCGGCCGCTTTCGGGCGGATCTTTTCTATCGCCTGAATGTGGTGACGCTGCACGTGCCGTCGCTCGCCCAGCGCGGGGCCGATATCCCCTTGCTCTTTCTGCAGCTCGTGCGCGAGGCGTCGGCCCGCTACGGACGTGACGACATGGACGTGCCGCCGGCCGTGATCTCCGAAGTCGCGCATCGGCGCTGGCCCGGCAATGTCCGCGAACTGCGCAATGCGGCCGACCGGTTGGTTCTCGGGCTCGATGCCCGCGCCCTTGAAGCGGTCAGCGAGGATCGTGAGGAAGACGGCCGCCTCGCACCCCGCGTCGCCGCCTTCGAACGCGGCCTGATCGCCCGGACGCTGGCTGCCTATGGCGGCGCGCTGCGTCCCGTCTACGAGGAGCTCGGCATTTCCCGCAAGACGCTGTACGAAAAGATGCAGAAGTACGGCCTCGACAAACGCGCGACCTTCGACGACGGGCCGCCCTTCGCCGACTGACGCGGCATGGACTGCACGGTGGGTGGATTTCCACCCATGGCCGAGCACAAGGGGGCCGTTTCCACCCATGATGCACCGCAAAAGCGGCCGAGCGGCCGGCATCGCCCGCATAATCCGGTTGCACGCACGCCTCCGAACGCGAGACTGACACGCATTCCATGACCGGTGGGGGAGGAGCCCCGCCGGCATGTCGATCATGTCTCGGGAGGACATCATGACGCGTATCACGTCGCTTCTGGCAGCCACGACGCTTGCCGCAACCCTTTTCGCCGGCGTTGCGCAGGCGGACTATCCGGAACGCACCATCACCATGGTCGTACCGTTCGCCGCAGGCGGACCGACCGATACCGTCGCACGCCTCGTCGCGGAATCCATGTCGAAGGATCTCGGTCAGCAGGTCATCGTGGAAAATGTCGGCGGGGCCGGCGGAACGCTGGGGGCCGGTCGCGTGGCAAGCGCGGATGCCGACGGCTACACGGTGCTGCTCCACCATATCGGCATGGCCACCAGCGCCACGCTCTACCGCAAGCTCGCCTATGACACGTTGAACGCCTTCGACTATGTCGGCCTCGTCACCGAGGTGCCGATGACCATCGTCGCCCGCAAGGATCTGGAGCCGACCGATCTCAAGGGGCTCGTCGACTACGCCAAGGCCAACAAGGACACGGTGACGGTGGCCAATGCGGGCATCGGCGCGGCTTCCCATCTCTGCGGCATGCTGTTCATGAGCGCCATCGAAACGCCGCTCGTCACCGTGCCCTACAAGGGCACCGGCCCGGCGATGACCGATCTCCTGGGCGGCCAGGTCGACATCATGTGCGACCAGACGACCAACACGACGAAGCAGATCCAGGGCGGCACGATCAAGGCCTTCGCCGTAACCTCGCCGGCCCGCCTCGATATCTTCCCAGACCTGCCGACGGCTGTCGAAGGCGGCCTGCCGGGCTTCGAGGTCGGGATCTGGCACGGCGTCTACACCCCCAAGGGCACGCCGCCGGAGGCCATCGCCAAGCTCGAAAGCTCTTTGCAGAAGGCGCTGAAGGACCAGAACGTCGTCGCCCGTTTCGCCGAGCTCGGCACCAAGCCGTCCTCGGAGGCCGACGCGACGCCGGCCGCCCTCAAGGCCAAGCTCGAAGGCGAAATCGCCCGCTGGAAGCCGATCATCGAGAAAGCCGGACAGTACGCCGACTGATCCGCGCGGAACGCACCGTGACGCGCCCTTTCCGCATGGACGGCGGAAAGGGCTTCATCGGATGGCGCGACCGGGCGCGGTCTGCCGCATCCGTGTGCAACGCCGGCGATCGCAGCGCCTGGGGGGCGCCGCCCGTTCGGCTCATTGGGGAACGATCATGAAACCACGCAGTCTCGACCGGACGAATGCGCTTTGCGGCCTTCTGTTCATCGCCCTTGGCCTCTTCTTCGTGGCGCAGTCGTTGTCGCTCGATCTCGGCACGACCTTTCGCATGGGCCCGGGCTATTTCCCGCTGGTCCTCGCTCTGTTCCTGACCGGCCTCGGTCTCGTCATCCTCGTGCAGGCGATGCGCACGCAGAGCGATCCGATGGAGCCTCTGGCCTGGCGCGGCATGCTGTTCATTCTCTCGGCACCCATCGTCTTCGGCCTCACGGTCCGGGGCCTCGGCTTCGTGCCGTCCCTGTTTCTGGCCGCTTTCATCGCGGCTTTCGCCTCGCAGCGGATGAAGCCTGTCGGCGCGATCGTCCTGTCGATCGCGATCACGCTCTTTTCCGTCGCCGTCTTCAGCTATGCGCTGGGCCTTCCGTTCGAACGCTTCGGCCCCTGGCTGCGGTTTTAAGGATCTTCGACCATGGATCTCTTCAGCAATCTCGCGCTCGGTTTCGCGACGGCCGGCACGCCGGCAAACCTTCTCTTCTGCCTCATCGGCGTTCTGCTCGGCACGCTGATCGGCGTTCTCCCCGGCATCGGCGCGACCGCCACCATCGCCATGCTGCTGCCGATCACCTTCCAGCTGGAGCCGGTCTCCTCGTTGATCATGCTGGCCGGCATCTATTACGGCGCGCAATATGGCGGCTCCACTACGGCCATTCTCATCAACATGCCGGGTGAGTCCTCGTCCGCCGTCACCGCCATCGACGGCTATCAGATGGCCCGTCAGGGCAGGGCGGGGGCAGCCCTCGCCATCGCGGCGCTCGGCTCTTTCTTTGCAGGCACCGTGTCCACCTTCCTCGTCGCCATCTTCGCCCCGCCGCTGACCGCCGTCGCGCTGCAGTTCGGCGCGGCCGAGTACTTCTCGCTGATGGTCGTCGGCCTCGTGTCCTCGATCGCGCTGGCCCACGGGTCCATCGTCAAGGCGCTGGCCATGGTCTCGCTCGGCCTGCTGCTCGGCCTCGTCGGCACCGACATCTATACCGGCACGCCGCGCTTCACCCTCGGCATCCGGGAATATGCGGACGGCCTGAACTTCGTGGCCGTTGCCGTCGGCGTCTTCGGCGTGGCCGAGATCCTGCGCAATCTCGAAGGGGAGATGACCCGGACCGTCCTGATCAGCAAGGTCACCGGCCTCATGCCGACCCGGGACGATTTTCGCCAGATGGTCGGGCCGGTCCTGCGCGGCACGGGCATCGGCTCGGCGCTCGGCATCCTGCCCGGCGGCGGCGCCATCCTCGCGGCCTTTGCCTCCTACACCGTGGAGAAGCGCATCTCCAAGCATCCGGAGGAATTCGGCAAGGGTGCCATTGCCGGGGTCGCGGGCCCGGAATCGGCCAACAATGCCGGTGCGCAGACCTCGTTCATCCCGCTCCTGACGCTCGGCATTCCGGCCAATCCCGTCATGGCGCTCATGGTCGGCGCCATGATCATCCAGGGCATCGTGCCCGGGCCGAACGTCGCGGTCGAGCAGCCGGCGCTGTTCTGGGGCATCATCGCCTCGATGTGGATCGGCAACCTGATGCTGGTGGTGCTGAACCTGCCTCTGATCGGCCTCTGGGTGAAGCTGCTGACCGTGCCCTATTACGTGCTGTTCCCGATCATCATGGCCTTCTGCGCCATCGGGGTCTACAGCGTCAATTCCAACGTCTACGACCTCTACGCGGTCGCCTTCTTCGGCATCGCCGGCTATCTCCTCGTCAAGCTGCGCTGCGAACCGGCTCCCCTGCTGCTCGGCTTCGTGCTTGGCCCGCTGCTCGAGGAGAACCTCCGGCGCGCCATGATCCTGTCGCGCGGCGATCCCTCGACCTTCGTCACGCGGCCGATCAGCGCCGGTCTCCTGCTGCTGGCCGCCGCGGTCCTCGTCGTGGTCTTCCTGCCGAGCATCAAGGCCAAGCGCGAGGTGGTGTTCCAGGAGGAAAGCTGATCCTCGCACTGGATCGTCAGCCGTGTCGCATAGGAAAAAGGCGCCATCCTCGCAGGGTGGCGCCTTTCGCGTGAAATGCCCGCACGTGGCGGTCGGCAATCGGGAAATGACAAAGGCGGACGCGCGTCGCGACCATCGGGGCGGCTGTTTGCGCGTTAGGGTTCTCTGTTCCCCCTGGGGATCGCGATGCCCACGAGCATCAGAACGAGAAACGCGAGGAACACGCTCCCGACAATCCGGAGATCGACCGCTTCGGACAAAATTTGACCTGCCGTCAAATAACCCCGACGCGCCGATGCGGGCCGGGGTTCGATGTCTGAAGGACAGGGGGACGTCTCGCAGCGCGCGTCCGGCGCGCCGAGCGTGCGCCTCAGGCCTTGAAGAGCTTGTAGTCCGGGAAATGCTTTTCGAACTTTTCCGGCCAGCTCTTCAGCTTCGAGCGGCCCTTCTGCCATTCCCCGGCAAAGCGCAGTTCGATGTAGCGCAGCGTCGCCGCCAGCGCGAAATGGCCGGCGTTGAGCTTGGCGCTGGTCTTCGGCAGGTTCGCGTCGAGGAAGTCGAGCGCGCGCTCGACCTTCTCCCACTGGCGCTCGATCCAGGGTTCGTGAACCTTTTCCGGCGGATGGAAGCGCTTTTCATAGACGATGGCGAGCAGGCTGTCGCAGATCCCATCGCAAAGCGCTTCGAGCACCTCGACCTGGACCCGCTTCTCGGGATTGCGCGGGTAGAGCATGCCCTTCGTTTCCCGATCGATGAAGTGCATGATCACACTGCTGTCGAAAATGGCCTGGCCGCTGTCGAGCAGCAGCGTCGGGATCTTGCCGAGCGGATTGCTCGCCAGCAGGTCCGGCGGGTTGGAGTTCGTATCGGTCAGCACGCTCTCGGCCGGCAGGCCGGCGTAGTGCGCGGCCATGCGAACCTTGGTGGAATAGGGCGAGGCGGGGGAATAGAGGATCTTCATGGGTGCACCATCGGTGTTCTCGAGAGGGTTCGGGTTTGGGAGAGGGTCGAGGCCGCGCCCGTCATCGGCGCGCTGCGGCGGGAATGGTCAGGTCGCGCGCCCGGCAGCCGCCGCGATCGACGTCGGGGCAGGCCCGGAAGGCCAGGTCGCGGGTGAAACAGATGCGGATTTCGTCCAGCCGCTCGTCGCCGCAGGTCACCGCGACACCCTGCGCGCTCATGCCGGGATTGGCCGCGACCAGGGCCGTCTCGATGGCGGCCGGGCTCAGTCGCCGCCGCGCATCGGCATCGTCGATGGTCGATGGGATGCGCACCCGCTCGCGCGCGGCTCGCAGCACGGTGAAGTAATCGCGCTGGCCGAGCCCCGAGCAGGTGCCGTGCTTGCGCCACTGATGACCGATCAGACCCATGGACGGGATGATGTCGAACAGTCCGCGCCCGAGCGCATCGGGAACCCGGTCGCCTTCGCGCGAGGGGCAGAAGGCCGGAAAGCCGCGCTCGTTCTGGGGCCAGAGCCCGTGGACGATGAAGCGGTAATCGCGGTCGCCGTTGCACTGCGCGGTCCGTCCCGCGCGGTCGTTCTGCGCGCACCATGTGGGCGACCAGGAAAGCGAGAGGACGTAGAAATCGAAGCCGCTGCCGATGGGCACCGTCCGGGCACCCGGCAGCGTCTGTCCGGGTGCGGACCTGTCGGCTTTCCGCTCATCCTGTTTCGGTAGACCCGATCCGGGCGAACGCGCGGGCACCTGCTGCAGGATGGGCGGCGTCGCCGTGGCCGTGGCCGGCGCCTGTCCTGCAGCCGGTCGTCCTGCAGCGGGTCGTCCCGCATCAGGTGCCTGCGGCTCCGAAGGGTCCTCGCCGCAGGCGGATAACAGCAGCGTCGCAACGAGCGTCGCCGTCGCCAGGAGGAGGGAATAGCGCGTGCTCACGCGGCCGTCCTGCATGCCGGACGGCACGGCGCGCGACGGCCGGGCGGTGGGGGATTCGTCGTCATCGTCGTCTCCCGTCTCTGCCTCTGGCGCGCCTCTGTGCGTCGCCGGAGATTGCGTCGTCCCGGTATATCGCGTCAAGCCGCGGCGAAACATTCGCCGCCGACGTGGTTCGGTCAGGCGTCGTCGTCGTCGGCCGCGACGTCGCGGTCCTCGCCCCGCAGCCAGATGGCGCGGGCGGAGGCGAAGCGATCCTGCTTCAGGCGGTCTTTCAGGAAGGGCAGCAGCACGTCCAGCTCGCCCTTCAGCGTGAAGGGCGGATTGACGATGATGAGGCCGGTCCCGGTCAGCCCGGTGGTGCCGCGGTCGCTTTTGACCGTCAGTTCGCAGCAGAGCATCTTCGGAATGTTCAGGGCCGTCAGGCTTTCATGAAACGCGGCGATCGGTGCGCCCTGCTTCAGCGGATACCAGAGGCAGAAGGTGCCGCCGGGAAAGCGGCGATAGGCCTTGGCGAGACCCTTTTCCAGCCGCTCGTATTCGCCCGCCTCTTCGAACGGCGGATCGACCAGAACCAGCCCGCGCTTCTCCTTAGGCGGCAGATGCGCGCCCAGCGCCAGCCAGCCGTCGAGTTCGGTGATGCGGCTCTGGTAGTCGCCGTCGAACAGACGGTGGAGGGTCTCGTAATCGTCGGGATGCAGTTCCATCGCCGACAGCCGGTCCTGCGGCCGCATCAGCATGCGGGTCAGCTTCGGAGAGCCCGGATACCGCGCAAGGCTGCCGTCTGGCCCAAGATCTGGCCCGCGATCCGAATTGAGCGCGGCGACCGCGTCGAGATAGGGCGCAAGCAGCGGCTGGACCGCAGCGGGGAGTGGGTCCGCCATCAGGCGGCCGATGCCGTCGCGCCATTCGCCGGTCTTCTGCGCTTCCTCGCTCGAGAGATCGTAGAGCCCGATGCCGGCATGGGTATCCAGCACGCGGAACGCTTTGTCTTTCTGCTTCAGATAGGTGACGAGGCGGGCAAGCACCGCATGCTTCAGCACGTCGGCGAAATTGCCCGCATGGTAGATGTGCCGGTAATTCATGATCTCTGGTGATCGCCTCGATGAAATCTTGAGATGCACGGGGCAAAGCGCTTTGTGCTGCTGGGGCGATGTCCTATAGAAAACCCATGAACCTTGCGACCCCCATCAAAGCGGAAAACGCGGTCGGACATTCCGTCTGTCCGCATGATTGTCCCTCGGCCTGCGCGCTCGAGGTGGACCTGACCCCGGACGGCCGGATCGGCCGGCTGCGCGGCGCCTCGGCCAACACCTACACGGCCGGCGTCATCTGCGCCAAGGTGGCGCGCTATTCCGAGCGCATCTACCATCCAGGCCGCCTGCTCGTGCCGCAGCGCCGGACCGGCGGGAAGGGCGGCGGGACGTTCCAGGAGATCTCCTGGGACGCTGCGCTCGACGAGATCGCGGAGGCCTTTCTCAAGGCGGAGGCGCGGCATGGCTCGGAGGCCATCTGGCCGTATTTCTATGCCGGCACGATGGGGCAGGTGCAGCGCGACAGCATCGAGCGTCTGCGCCATGCCAAGCGCTATTCCGGCTTTTTCGGGTCGATCTGCACCAATCCCGCCTGGACCGGCTTCACCATGGGCACCGGTGCCCTGCGGGGTCCGGATCCACGCGAAATGGCCCTGTCGGACTGCGTCGTCATCTGGGGCACCAATGCGGTTTCGACCCAGGTCAACGTGATGACCCACGCGATCCGCGCCCGCAAGGAGCGCAAGGCCAAGATCGTTGTCATCGATATCTACGACAACCCGACGATGAAACAGGCCGACATGGCGCTGACCGTGCGGCCGGGGACGGATGCGGCGCTCGCCTGCGCCGTCATGCACATCGCGTTTCGCGACGGCCACGCGGACCGCGCCTATCTCGCCACCCATTCCGACGACCCTGAGGGCCTGGAGGCGCATCTGCAGAGCCGCGACCCCGCCTGGGCGTCGGAGATCACCGGCCTGTCGGTCGAGGAGATCGAGGCCTTCGCCCGATTGGTCGGCACGACGCCGAAGACCTATTTCCGTCTCGGCTACGGCTTCACGCGCCAGCGCAACGGTGCGGTCGCGATCCACGCCGCCGCGAGCGTGGCGACGGTGCTCGGCGCCTGGAAGCACGAGGGCGGCGGCGCGTTTCACTCCAACAACGACATCTTCCGTTTCGACAAGCGCGCGCTGATGGGCACCGCCATGGTGGATCCCGATATCCGCATGCTCGACCAGTCGCAGATCGGCCGCGTCCTCACCGGCGACGCGGAAGCCCTGCGCCATCGCGGACCGGTCACAGCGCTGCTGATCCAGAACACCAACCCGGTCAACGTCGCGCCCGAGCAGCGGCTGGTGACCCGCGGCTTCCTGCGCGATGACCTGTTTGTCGCGGTGCACGAGCAGTTCATGACCGATACGGCCAAGCTCGCCGATATCGTGCTGCCGGCCACCATGTTCCTCGAGCATGACGACCTCTACCGGGGCGGCGGCCACCAGCATATCCTGCTCGGGCCGAAGCTCGTCGAGCCGCCACCCACCGTGCGCAGCAACCTCTTTGTCATCGAGGAACTGGCAAAGCGTCTCGGGGTCGCCGACCAGCCCGGCTTCGGGCTCGACGAGCGCGAGCATATCGACCGCATCCTGGTCAATCACGGCAGCGGCTATGCCCATCTGAAGGCGGTGAAATGGCTGGATGTGCAGCCGGATTTCGCCACGGCGCATTTCCTCGAGGGGTTCGGTCATCCGGACGGCCGTTTCCGCTTCCGGGCCGACTGGACCGGCACGCCCGCACCCAACCGCCCGCCGGCCGCCGTCGGTCTGCTCGGGCCGGTCGACGGTCTGCCGATCTATCCCGACCATGCGGATCTGATCGAGACCGCCGATGCCGATCACCCGTTCCGCCTGGCGACCTCGCCCGCACGCTCCTTCCTCAACTCGACCTTTGCCGAAACGCCCGGCTCGGTGCAGAAGGAAGGTCGGCCCGAGGTGATGATCCATGCGCAGGACGCCGCCCGCCTCGAGATTGCGGAGGGCGACATCGTTCGGCTCGGCAATGTCAGGGGCGAGATCCGCCTTCACGCCCGGCTTGGCGGAGGCGCGCGTCCCGGCGTCGTCATCGCCGAGGGGCTCTGGCCGAACGCTGCCCATCTCGACGGCGAGGGCATCAATGTGCTGACCGGCGCGGACAGCGTCGCGCCCTATGGCGGCGCGGCCTTCCACGACAACCGTGTCTGGCTGAGACGCGACGAGACCCCGATCGACGCCACGGCCACGCTGACGAGAACACCTGCATGAGCAAGTTCAAGACCGCGCAGATCGAGATCCTGAAGGACGAAACCCTGTCCAGGAACTGGTACCACCTGCGCAACATCACCTTCCGCTACACCGATGCCGAAGGCCGTGCGAAGGTGCTGAAGCGCGAAACCTACGATCGCGGCAATGGCGCGACGATCCTGCTCTACGATCCCCGGCGCGATCTCGTGGTCCTCGTCCGCCAGTTCCGCGTGCCGACCTATGTCAATGGCGGCAGCGGCTGGATGCTCGAAACGCCGGCCGGTCTTCTGGATGGCGACGCGCCGGAGGATGCGATCCGCCGCGAGGCCATGGAGGAAACGGGCTACCGCGTCGGCGCCGTCCGCTCGCTCTTCAAGGCCTACATGTCGCCCGGCGCCGTCACTGAAATCGTCCACTGCTTTGCCGCGGTCATCGATATCGAGGATCGCGTGGAGGATGGCGGTGGTCTCGCCTCCGAGGACGAGGACATCGAGGTGGTGGAGCTCGATCTCGATGCCGCGATGGCGATGATTGCCTCCGGCGAGATCTGCGACGGCAAGACGATCATGCTGCTGCAATGGGCGGCGATGAACCGCGAGAGCCTGCGATAGACGCCGCGGCGTGTCGGACGAGTATGCCGACGTCGCCTTGCCCCGCGGCAACGGTCGTGATGCCAGAAGCACCGCCATCCCGGATGGCCGGCCTCAGCCGCCCGTCCCGAATGGTGGCCTCAGCCGTGCATCCGCACCTCGCCGCATGCCACCCGCCGCAGGGCCTCGGCATAGGTGCGGTGCTCCACGGCGAGCACGCGGGCAGCGAGCGTTTCCGCCGTGTCGTCGGAAAGCACGGGAACGCGCGTCTGCAGGATCACGGGACCTTCGTCCATGCCCTCGGTGACGAAATGCACGGTGCATCCGGCTTCGGTGCGTCCCGCGTCCAGCGCGCGCTGGTGCGTGTGCAGGCCCGGGAAGTCCGGCAGGAGGGACGGGTGAATGTTGAGGATCCGGCCGTCGTGACGGCTGATGAAGGCGCTGCTGAGCAGGCGCATATAGCCGGCAAGGCAGAGGAGGTCCGGCCGAAGCGTATCGACATAATCGAGAATGGCGGCCTCGTGGGCTGCCTTGTCGGCAAAGTTGCGCCGCTCGAAGACGGCGGTGGGGAGGCCGCGGGCCGCTGCCTTTGCCAGCCCGCCGGCCGTGGCGCGATCGGAGATCACGCCGACGATCTCGGCCGGATAGTCGGCCGCAGCGCAGGCATCCGCCAGCGCGAGCATGTTGGAGCCGCCGCCGGAGATGAAGACGACGACGCGCTTTCGCGGCGGCGGTTCGCGCGGGATCGTTGCGTTCACAGCGCCAGCGTTCCCTGGTAGACCACGCCCGGTGCGCCCTCGCCACGGGCGATCATCCGGCCGAGGCGGAAAACCGTCTCGCCTTCGGCCGCAAGGGCTGCCGCGACGCTGTCGGCGGCGTCGGCCGGAACGACGGCGATCATGCCGACGCCGCAGTTGAAGGTGCGCAGCATTTCCGGTGCCGCCACGCCGCCGGTGCGGGCAAGCCAGGCGAACACGGGCGGCGCCTTGACGGCGGCAAGGTCGATTTCGGCCGCCAGATGCTTCGGCAGCACGCGCGGAATGTTCTCCGGAAAGCCGCCGCCGGTAATGTGGGCGAGTGCCTTGATGCTGGCGGTCTCGCGGATGACCTTCAGGAGCGGCTTCACATAGATGCGCGTCGGCGTCATCAGCACGTCGGCGAGCGTCGCGCCATCGGTGCCGGCGCCGAAGGGGGCCGGTGCGTCCCAGGCGAGCCCCGAGAGTCCGACGATCTTGCGCACCAGCGAATAGCCGTTCGAGTGGACGCCCGAGGAGGCGAGGCCGAGGATCACGTCGCCCTCGGCGATGTCGCCGGACGGCAGCAGGCGGCCGCGCTCGGCGGCGCCGACGGCAAAGCCCGCGAGATCGTAGTCGCCGCCCGAATACATGCCGGGCATCTCCGCCGTTTCGCCGCCGATCAGCGCACAGCCCGCATCGCGGCATCCCGCCGCAATGCCCGCGACAATGGCCGCACCCTGATCGGGGTCGAGCTTGCCGGTCGCGAAATAGTCGAGGAAGAACAGCGGCTCCGCGCCCTGCACCACGAGGTCGTTGACGCACATGGCGACGAGGTCGATGCCCACCGTGTCGTGCGTGTCGGCGTCGATGGCGATCTTCAGCTTGGTGCCGACGCCGTCATTGGCCGCGACGAGGATCGGATCGGTGAAGCCGGCCGCCTTGAGGTCGAACAGGCCGCCGAAGCCGCCGATCTCGCCATCGGCGCCGGGCCTGCGGGTGGAGCGGACATGCGGCTTGATCTTCTCGACCATCAGGTTCCCGGCGTCGATATCGACGCCCGCATCGCTGTAGGTCAGACCGTTCTTTTCCGACTGGCTCATGTTTGGCTCTCCACGCACCCGTTCAAGCCCTGCGATTGACATGTGGTGCGGGCAAGTGCAAGCGCGCAAGGCGCGGCGCGGGGCTTTTTCCCGCACGGATCGCGTCCCGATCCGCCTCCGTGGCCCGCGCGTCCCGGGATGCGCGCCCGGGATGGCGTTCGCAAGCCCATCCCAGGGATAGCCGCGGGGATAGCCGCGGGGATAGCCGATCGCGGGCGCTTGACCGGCCGCCTTGCACCGTCCTATCTCGCACCTATCTCACTGCAGGCGAGACCCTGGGGGAAAGCGGACCCGGGCCGCCGCGGCATCAAAGGATCGGAGCGTCAGATGGCCACCATGTTCAGCGGGAAGGGACTTCGCCGCCAGGCCGTCTTCTGGGCGGTCGCGCTCGGCCTGTTCATCGCCTTCCTGTTCGTCTTCTCCTCCATCCTCCTGCCGTTTCTCGCCGGCATGGCGCTTGCCTATTTCCTCGATCCGATCGCCGATCGGCTGGAGAAATGGGGCCTCAGCCGGATGATGGCGACCATCGTCATTCTCGTCGGCTTCATCGTCGTCTTCGCGCTGTCGCTCGTCCTGCTGATCCCGATCATCTTCACGCAGGCCTCCGATTTCATCGCCAAGATCCCGGATTACGTTGCAAGCTTCCAGGATTTCCTGGCAAGCCCGCACGCCGATCTGCTGCCGGACTGGCTGCAGAGCCAGTTGCCGGCGATCCGGCAGAACTCGGCGCGGCTGCTTGCGCAAGGGGCGAGCTTCCTCGGTACGCTGGTGCAGCAGCTCTGGAACTCCGGCGTGGCGCTGCTGGACATCATCTCGCTGTTCGTCGTCACGCCCGTCGTCGCCTTCTACCTGCTGCTCGACTGGGACCGCATGGTGGCCAAGGTGGACAGCTGGATCCCCCGCGGCCAGCTGTCCACCGTCCGCCAGATCGCGACCGATATGGACAGTTCCATTGCCGGTTTCGTTCGCGGGCAGGGCTCCCTCTGCATCATCCTCGGTCTCTACTACGGCATCCTCCTCACCGTCGCCGGGCTCAACTTCGGCCTGCTGATCGGCTTCTTCGCCGGCATCATCAGCTTCGTGCCCTATGTCGGCTCCATGGTGGGCCTGGTGCTCGCGGTCGGCGTGGCGCTCGTGCAGTTCTGGCCGGACTATGTCTGGGTCGGCGTCGTCGCCTGCATCTTCTTCTCGGGCCAGTTCCTCGAAGGCAACATCCTGCAGCCCAAGCTCGTCGGCAGCAGCGTCGGCCTGCATCCGGTCTGGTTGATGTTCGCGCTGCTCGCCTTCGGCTCGCTGTTCGGCTTCGTCGGCCTGCTGGTGGCAGTCCCCGCCGCCGCAGCGCTCGGTGTCCTCGTGCGCTTCGCCCTGGCGCGCTATCTCGAAAGCGACGTCTACCACAGCCCGCCGACGCACGCGACGATCGAGGCCCAACCGAACGTACCGCACAGCCTGACATGAACCGCCGCGACGACCAGTTGCCGCTGCCCCTCGGGCACGCACCGCAGATCAGCCGGGACGACCTGCTCGTCTCGTCCTCGCTGGAAGCGGCGGTGGCGATCGTCGACCATTGGCCGCAATGGCCGTCGCCGGTGGTGGTGCTGGTCGGCCCGCCCGGGTCGGGCAAGTCGCATCTCGCCGCCATCTGGGCCGGAACGTGCAAGGCCGTGGCCATCGACCTCCAGCCGGGCACGCAGGCGCCCGAGATCGCCGCCGGAAGCCCCGTCGTCTACGAGGACGCCGACCGGCGCGGCTTTGACGAGACGGCGCTCTTTCACGTCATCAACAGCGTGCGCGAGAACGGAACCTGGCTGCTGATCACGGCCCGCAGCCGGCCTGCCGCCTGGGGCGTCCGCCTGCCGGATCTCGCCTCGCGCCTCAAGGCGGTCACCGTGGTGGAGACCGGCGAACCGGACGACGACCTGCTCGGCCAGGTCCTGATGAAGCTCTTTGCCGATCGCCAGCTTTTCCCCGAGGAGAAGCTCATTGCCTATCTCGTCGCCCGCATGGAGCGCTCGCTCGAAACCGCCCATCGCACCGTCGCGGAGATGGACCGGCTGGCGCTCGCCCGACAGACACGGATCAGCCGGGCGCTGGCTGCCGAAGTGCTTGAAAAAATTGGTAATGCAGGGGATACGCAGGAAATCCCCGGCGAGGACGATTGACTGTCACAGTTCCGTCGTCAAACTCGTCTAGCAGCGTTTCAGGATAGCGCATGAGGGAGCGGGACATGGACACGACGACAGCTGCGGCAAAAACGAGCACGGCGCCGGCCAACCCGACCGACAAGACCACCCCCGCCAAAGGCGCTGGCGACAAGACGGCGGGCGCGAAAACAGCGACCCCGGCCGGCGTGGGCGAGGACGGCATCGACCTCCTGAACAGCCCGGAACGGTTCATCAACCGGGAGTTTTCCTGGCTGCAGTTCAATCGCCGCGTGCTGGAGGAAACGCTCAACACCGCCCATCCGCTGCTGGAGCGCGTCCGCTTCCTGTCGATCTCGGCGGCCAATCTCGACGAATTCTTCATGGTCCGCGTTGCCGGCCTCGAGGCGCAGGTCCGCCAGAGCGTCGTCGTGCGCAGCCCCGACGGCAAGACGCCGGCCGAGCAGCTGGGTGACATCCTCAAGGAGATCAACACGCTGCAGATGGAGCAGCAGGCCTCGCTCGCCGTGCTACAGCAGTATCTCGCCAAGGAGGACATCCTCATCGTTCGGCCGGTCTCGCTCTCGGCCGACGACCGGGCCTGGCTGGAGACGACGTTCGACCAGTCGATGTTCCCGGTCCTGACCCCGCTCTCCATCGACCCGGCGCATCCGTTTCCCTTCATTCCCAATCTCGGCTTCACCATGGGCCTGCAACTGGTCAGCCGCTCCGGCCGGGAGCCGATGACGGCGCTGCTGCGCCTGCCGGTCGCGCTCGATCGCTTCGTGCGCCTGCCGGACGTGCACGCCACCATTCGCTACATCACGCTGGAAGACGTGGTGGGCATGTTCATCAGCCGCCTGTTCCCCGGCTACGACGTCAAGGGCGCGGGCACGTTCCGCATCATTCGCGACAGCGATATCGAGGTCGAGGAAGAGGCGGAAGATCTCGTCCGCTTCTTCGAGACCGCGCTGAAGCGCCGTCGCCGCGGCTCGGTCATCCGCATCGAGATCGACTCGGAAATGCCCTTGGAGCTGCGCCGCTTCGTCATCTCCGAGCTTGCCGTGCCGGAAAACCGCGTGGCCGTGCTGCCCGGCCTGCTGGCGCTGAACACGCTGTCGGAAATCACCAAGGCCCCGCGCGAGGACCTGCGGTTCGCGCCCTACAATGCGCGATTTCCCGAGCGCGTCCGAGAGCACATGGGAGACTGCTTCGCCGCCATCCGCGAAAAAGACATGGTGGTTCACCACCCCTA
Source organism: Rhizobium sp. Leaf384 (assembly GCF_001424065.1). Lineage (GTDB taxonomy): Bacteria > Pseudomonadota > Alphaproteobacteria > Rhizobiales > Rhizobiaceae > Ferranicluibacter. Next base: position 481,697 of record NZ_LMQE01000001.1, on the reverse strand, counting down.
TGAGAGCTTCGACGTCGTTGTCCAGTTCCTCCATCAGGCTGCGCGCGACCCTGACGTCCTTGCGATAAAGCAGACGCTCTACCGGACCTCCAACGACAGCCCGATCGTGCGCGCGCTGATCGACGCGGCGGATGCCGGCAAGTCGGTGACGGCGCTGGTGGAGCTCAAGGCGCGCTTCGACGAGGAGGCGAACATCCGCTGGGCGCGCGATCTGGAGCGTGCCGGCGTGCAGGTCGTCTTCGGCTTCATCGAGCTGAAGACCCATGCCAAGATGTCGATGGTCGTGCGGCGCGAGGAGGGGAGGCTGCGGACCTACTGCCACCTCGGCACCGGCAACTATCATCCCGTCACCGCCAAGATCTATACCGATCTCTCCTTCTTCACCTGCTCGCCCGTCGTCGGCCACGACATGGCGAACATCTTCAACTTCATCACCGGCTATGGCGAGCCCGAGGCCGGGATGAAGCTGGCGATCTCGCCGCACACGCTGCGTCCGCGCATCCTCCAGCATATCGAGGAGGAGATCGCGCATGCCGGGGCCGGTCGCCCGGCATCGATCTGGATGAAGATGAATTCGCTGGTCGATCCGGAGATCATCGACGCGCTCTACCGCGCAAGCCGCGCCGGCGTCGAGGTCGAGCTCATCGTCCGCGGCATCTGCTGCCTGCGTCCGCAGGTGCCCGGCCTGTCGGATAACATCCGCGTCAAGTCGATCGTCGGGCGCTTTCTCGAGCACAGCCGCATCTTCTGTTTCGGCAATGGCCATGCTCTTCCCTCCGAGCATGCGCTTGTGTATATCGGCTCGGCGGACATGATGCCGCGCAACCTGGACCGGCGTGTCGAGACCCTCGTACCTCTCGTCAACCGGACCGTGCACGAACAGGTCCTGTCGCAGATCATGCTGGCAAATCTTATCGATAATCAGCAGAGCTACGAAATTCTCGAGGACGGCACCTCGCGACGGATCTCGGTGTCCAAGGACAGCGAGCCGTTCAATGCGCAAGTCTACTTCATGACCAATCCCAGCCTGTCCGGCCGGGGCGAGGCCCTGAAGTCGAGTGCGCCCAAGGTTATCGCCGGCTGGGACAGCGACCGCAGAAAGTAAAGCTGGACCCGTATGGTAGAATCCGAAGCTCAGGGGCGCTTGCCTGGCATCGCTCCTGTTTCCGTCGTCGATATCGGGTCCAACTCGATCCGGCTCGTGATCTATGAGGGCCTCAACCGTTCGCCTGCGGTCCTGTTCAACGAAAAGGTCATGTGCGGCCTTGGCAAGGGCATCGACGCCACCGGGCAGATGGACGCCGAAAGCGTCGAGCGGGCCCTGAAGGCGTTGCACCGCTTCAAGGCGCTGGCGACCCAGGCGCGCGCTTCCACCGGCTTCGTGCTGGCGACGGCGGCCGCGCGCGATGCCTCCAACGGTCCCGACTTCATCCGCCGCGCCGAGCACATTCTCGGACAGAAGATCCGCGTCCTCTCGGGCGAGGAAGAGGCCTATTTCTCCGCCCTCGGCATCGTCAGCGGCTACCATGATCCCGATGGGGTTGTTGGCGATCTCGGCGGCGGCTCGCTGGAGCTGGTCGATGTCGTCGGCCGCACGATCGGCACCGGTATCACGCTGCCGCTCGGCGGCATCCGCCTGTCGGAACATGCCGGCGGATCGCTGGAGCGGGCCCGCGCCTATGTTCGCAAGACGGTGAAGAACGTCGACGTTCTGAAACGCGGTGCCGGGCGCAATTTCTATGCCGTCGGCGGCACCTGGCGCTCCATCGCCAAGCTGCATATGGAGCTCAGCGACTATCCGCTGCACATGATGCAGGGCTACGAGATGAGCTTCGAGGAGGCCATGAACTTCCTGCCGGAGGTGATCGAGCCCAAGGACGTCAAAATCCCCGCCTTTGCCGCGATTTCGCGCAGCCGCCGCAATCTCTTGCCGTATGGCGCAATCGCGCTGCAGGAGACGATCGCGCTTCTGAAGCCCGCGCGCATCTCGTTCTCGGCGCTCGGCGTGCGCGAAGGCTATCTGTTCTCGCTGCTGTCGGAGCAGGCCCGCAATGCCGATCCGCTGCTGACGGCCGCCTCCGAACTCGCCATCCTCAGGGCTCGATCGCCCGAGCATGCCCGCGAACTGGCCCAATGGACAGGGCGGGTCCTGCCGGTTTTCGGCGTCGAGGAAACCGAGGAAGAGGCGCGCTACCGCCAGGCCGCCTGCCTGCTGGCCGACATTTCCTGGCGGGCGCATCCCGACTATCGCGGGCTGCAGGCGCTGAACATCATCGCCCATTCCACCTTCTCCGGCATCACCCATGCCGGCCGCGCCTATATCGCGCTTGCCAATTATTACCGGCATGACGGGCTGAACGACAACGGCGCCACCAGCCCGCTCTCCACCATCACCCCGGCGCGCATGCTGGAACAGGCCAAGATCCTCGGCGCGCTGTTGCGCGTGGCCTATCTCTTCTCGGCCTCGATGCCGGGTGTCGTGCGGAACCTCACGATCCAGCCGTCGACGGCGCCGAACATCGATCTCGATTTCGTGGTGCCGGCAGCCTACAGCGAATTTGCCGGAGAGCGCCTCGAAGGCCGCCTGCAGCAGCTGGCCAAGCAGACCGGCAAGCGCATCGCCTTCCGGTTCCAGTAGTCCCCGATCTTGACGGGGAGGGCGGTGCAACCATCCTCCCCGTCTTGCGGGCCCGACTTGCCGGCCCGACTCGCCGGCCCATCTTGCCAGCAAGTCGCCGAAGGCCGGTCGCCGGCCTATTCGGCCTTGAGGAACTCGGCCACGTCGAGCAGCACGAATTCGTTGTCATCGGCCTTGTCCAAGGCGCGGCCGGCCGAGAACGGCAGGTTGTTGTCGTTGCCGACGATGATGTGGGTGTCGTCGATCCGGTCGACGTTCTCGATCGTGACGAAAGGCATGCCGTAGACGCCGGGGGTGCCGCCCTGCCGGTTCTTGCCCTCGGGGTCGGCAATAGCGAGGAGATCGATATAGCCGATCTTGCGGACGGCCTTGCCCACATTCGCCGCGCTCATGTCGATCTTGTAGACGCGCTTCAGCTTGGCCGGGGTCGCAAAGCAGTCCGGCTTCGGTGCCTTCGGATCGGCGCACGCCTTGTCGGGCGTTCCCGCGCCGTTGTCGCGCTCGATCACCAGGGCGGTTTTGTCATCCAGCATGTTGAAATCGCCGATCGCCTCGCCGCCGCTTGCCAGAGGATAGAGCCAGCTGCGACCCGTCCATGCCTTGCTGGCGGCATCGAGTTCCAGGATGCGGAGCGCCGGATGCCCGTCCGCCTGCTCGACGGTCGCGGCGTCGGTCCAGATCGGGCCCTCCAGCAGGCCGTAGAGCTTCGTGCCGTCCGGCGAAAGGGCGAGCCCCTCGAAGCCGCCGGAGCGCTTCAGATTGAACGTCGGCATCGGCTTCGACGGGTCCGCCTGGACCGTGAGGACGGGATTGTCCGGCGATAGCACCGGCTTGTCCCCGGATACCGTCGGCACCACGTCCGTCAGGCGTCCGTCGCGCGTGAATTTCAGGATCCATGGGCCGAATTCCTCGCCGACGAAGAAACCGTCGGCCACCGGCTGGATCGATTCGACGTCGAAATCGGCCCCGGTCAGATAGCGCTTCGCCGCGCCTTCCATGACGATCGGGAAGGGGGCTTTCCGGTCGGGGTCGGACAGGAACACGGTCTCCAGCGGAGTGACCGTGCCGGCAGCCCAGTCGATGCGGATATGGTGGAGCATGAGCATGGCGTCGCTCGAATTGAGCTTCGACCCGAAGCCGTTGTCCGACAGTGTCCAGAACGTGCCGTCGCCGACCGCCTTGATGCCGGAGAAGCCCTGCATCGGCTGGCCGTCGAACGGCAGCGACAGCCCGGTCGGGCGGACGCCATCCTTGCCGGGAACCGTGGCGAGGCCGGACGCGCGCTTGCGATCCGGGGTCGTGAACTTGCCGGACGTCTGCAGGTGCTCCGGTGCATCCGCCGGCGCCTTGATGATGGTCTCGGCGGGCAGGACGGCCTGTCCGGCGAGCGTGGCCGGAAACTGCCGCTCCTCTGCCTTGGCGGCTGTCGCGAAGGCCGCAGAGGCCAGCAGGAGGGCCAGGGTCGCGGTGGCTGAAAATCGCATGTCGGTATCCTCGGTCATGAAACGAACGAGACAGCGCGTACAGGCACCGAATGATAACGCCGCGACGGTTTGATGACGGATGCATGACGTCTCGCGGTCGGATGGAGGCCGGCCCGCTGGCCGGCTCCGGCATCAACCCCGCGACAGGGCGGCCCAGCGGCCGGGCGTCATGCCATGGGCCGTCTTGAAATGCCGGGTGAAGTGCGCCTGATCGGCAAACCCCGTCTCCAGGGCAATGTCGGCGAGCGGTCGCCCCGCGCGGATGAGGGCGCGCGCCTTCTGCAGCCGGCGCATGACCAGGTAGCGATGCGGGCTCGTGCCGAGGCGCGCGCGAAACTGGCGGGCGAGGGCGAAGCGGCCGAGCCCGGTCACGGCTTCCAGATCCGCCGATGTGACGGGCTGGCCATGACAGGTCTGGAGAAAGTCGCAGGCGCGCCGCACGGCCGTTTCGTCGACCCTGACCCCGCCGGCCTGCCGCAGTCTCGCGTGCCGCGACAGTCCGTCGGCGACGGCGCTGAGGAGTTCCGCGCAGTGGAGATCGTCGAGCTCGCCGTCAAGGTCGCGCATCGCATCCGCAAGGCTTGCCCAAAGCGCGGGATCCGAGAAGACCGGCGACGCCACGAACGGCAGATCGCGGCGGCCCAGCGCGTCGATCAGCCGTTCGGGCGGCAGATACAGCATCCGGTAGCGCAGCCCATCCTCCGTCGCGGCCCCGCCGTCATGCACCTCGTCGGGATGCAGGACGATGATGTTGCCCGGTGCGCTGTAGCGCACCTCGCCGCGGTAGCGAAACGTCTGGACGCCGTGCAGCGTCAGACCAAGCGCATAGGTGTCGTGCCGGTGGGGCGCAAAGGCATTGCCGCGAAACGCGGCTTCGATGCGCTCGATGCCGGTCCCTTGCGCGATGCGGATGCGGTCCGTCATCGGCGCGGCGGTGGGCGATCCGCACGAACGTTCAAGATCGCCGCCTGCGCCATCGGCTAGAGACGCAGCGGGCGCAGTCGGCGCCCTGTATCCGAGAATGGAGTTCGCCGTCATGTTCGAAACCAAATTCGTCATCGTGTTGCGCGAGGATCTCGCCGTCTGGCAGAAGCTGAACGTCACCGCTTTTCTGACGAGCGGCATCGTCGGTGCAAAGCCCGACCTGATCGGCGAAGCCTATCGCGATGCCGACGGCAACGTCTACAATGCATTGAGCGTCCAGCCGATCATCGTCCTGTCGGCAGGGGCAGACCTCTTGCGCACCATCCTCGCCCGGACGCTAGAGCGCGACGTCCGGTCGTCGCTCTATATCGAGGAGATGTTTGCCACCGGCCACGACGCGGCCAACCGGGCGGCGTTTGCAGCGTTCGCACCCGACCGCGCCAAGGTCGTCGGCCTTGCCTTGCATGCCGACAAGAAGATCGCCGACAAGATCGTCAAGGGCGCGAAGCTTCACCCGTAGAGGCGGCACTGGCCCAAGCGGCACTGGTCCAGCCAGCACCCACCCGAGCGGCACTCGCCCACGCGGCATTGGAGGACCGCCCGGCGCAAAGGCCGTGGATCAGAGTTCCACGGCTTCGATCTTGCGGTCCACGAAGCGCAACGCCACATCGCCCTGGATCAGCTTCAGCGCGATGTCGCCGAACAGCTCGCGACGCCAGCCTTTCAGCGCGCCGACATCGGCTTTCTCGCCTTCGGAGGCGATGCGTTCGATATCGTCGCTGTTGGCGATGATCTTGGCGGCGACGCCCTGTTTCTCGGCAACGAGCTTCAGCAGGACCTTGAGCAGTTCGATCGCGGCGGCGGCGCCTTCGCTCGTCTGGTTCTGGCGGGGCAGGCGCGGCATGTCGGCCTTGGGCAAGGCGAGCGCCTCGTTGACGGCCTCGATGATCGCGCCGCCCGCGCTGGAGCGTTCCCAGCCCTTGGGCACCGTGCGCAGCCGCGACATGGCCTCGGCGTCCTTCGGCTGCTGCTGGGCGATCTCGTAGAGCGCGTCGTCCTTCAGCACGCGGCCGCGTGGCACGTTGCGGGATCTCGCCTCGCGTTCGCGCCAGGCGGCGATGCGCTGCAGCACGGCAAGCTCGATCGGCTTTTTCAGCCGCATCTTCAGCCGCTGCCAGGCATCGTCCGGATGCATGTCGTAGGTCTCGCGCGATTCGAGCACTGCCATCTCTTCCGTCAGCCACAGCGAGCGGCCTTCGCGCTCCAGCTCGGCCTTGAGGTGGTGGTAGACGTCGCGCAGATGGGTGACGTCGGCCAAGGCATAGTCGAGCTGCTTGTCCGTCAGCGGCCGGCGGCTCCAGTCGGTGAAGCGTGAGGACTTGTCGATATGCTCGCCCTTGATGCGGCTGACGAGCTGGTCGTAGGAAACGCTGTCGCCGAAGCCGCAGACCATCGCCGCCACCTGCGTGTCGAAGATCGGATGCGGAATAAGGCCGCCGAGATGGAAGATGATCTCGATGTCCTGCCGCGCGGCATGAAACACCTTGATGATCTCGGGATTGGCCATCAGCGCGAAGAACGGGGCGAGGTCGAGGCCCTTGGCGAGCGGATCGACGATCACGGCGATATCCGGGCCCGCCATCTGGATCAGGCAGAGCTGCGGCCAGAACGTCGTCTCGCGCAGGAATTCTGTGTCGATCGTCAGATAAGGCGCCGTCGCCAGCGTGTCGCAGGCTGCCTGCAGCGCCGCAGTCGTATCGATAATGTCCATCGGATCTCCGGGGATGTGGAGGCGGGTTTTCTTTCTCTTCTCTTTTGATGCGGGGATGTCAACCAAGCGACATGAAAAAGCCGCGATTCGGCAGGCGCCGACCTGCCGTCAGACGATCCGGAGAAACGAGGACATGCCCGTCTTCTGATGCTCGATGATGTGGCAATGAAGCATCCAGTCCCCGGGATTGTCGGCAACCAGCGCAAGTTCCGCCTGCTCGTCCGGCTGCAGCAAAATCGTGTCCGTCGGCGGCGGCAGGATGGTGCGCTTGTTCGACGACAGGATGTGGAACGTCAGCCCGTGCAGGTGGATCGGATGCGCATGCGGCGTGCGGTTGGCGATCTCGAAGACGTAGCTCTGTCCAAGCTTCAACTCCGCGAGCGGCGCGACCGGGTCCGGCGTATCGCCCGGCCACGGCACCTTGTTGATGGCCCAGAACGTATAGCCGAGCGAGCCACAGATGCTGGTCCCGGCGGTGTGCTCGGCCGTTGCCGTGACGTCGAGCGGAATGCGCTGCGCGGACGCGATGTCCGGATGCGCGATCGGGTTGGCCGCGAGCGGCCCGGCATCGCGCTGGTCGCGTTTCAGCGACGCACCGCGCGCGACCAGCGTCGCGATGGTCCAGGGGTTGGAGCCGCGCAGGTTGCCGATCGTGACGACCTGCCCTTCGCCGTCCGGCATGCGCACGACGATATCCGCCCGCTGGCCCGGCCCGAGGTCCAGCGTATCGAGCAGCCGCGGGGCCGCAAGCGCATTGGAATCGAGCGCGAGAATGGCGGCGGGCGCGTCGATGCCGAGCGTATAGATGCGCGTGACGTCGGTTGCCGCGATCCGCAGCCGCACCAGTCCGCCGGCCGGTGCCTCGAATTGCGGGGCGCGCTGCCAGTTGGCGGTGCGCACCGTGCCATAGGTGCCGCCGCGCGCCGCGTCGCGGGGTTTGAACGGTGCGATGAACGCTCCGTCGGCGCCAAGCCGCCAGTCGCGCAGATTGAGCACGATCTCCGCGTCGAAGACGGGATCATCCGGCGTCTCGACCACGATGACGCCGGTCATGCCGTGGCCCATCTGGGTCAACGTGTTGCAATGGGGATGATACCAGAAGGTGCCGGCATCGGGCGGGGTGAAGGCATAGTCGAAGGCGTCGCCCGGATAGACGTAGGCCTGCGTCATCTCCGGCACGCCGTCCATCGCATTCGGGATGCGCAGCCCGTGCCAGTGCACGGTGGTCGGCTCGTCGAGTTCGTTGCGCAGGCGGACCGCAAACGGCTGGCCCTTCCGCATCCGCAGGATCGGCGGTGCGCCGGATGGCGCGGCTTCGTCGCCGAGCGCCCAGGTCATGACGCGCGTCTCCGCGCCGCCCTCCACAAGCTTTGCTGTGCCGAACCGGGCGTTGAGCGCCAGGGGTGCCGCCGTGCCGGCACGCGCGGCGAGGCCCGCGCCGAGCGCGAAGGAGGCGGCGGTGGCGGCACTGGCTTTGAGAAGCGTTCGACGGGTGAGGGCAGGCATGATCCGGTCCACAGGCAATTTTCGCCCTTCCATAAACTTGATTGCACCGTTCAGCAATTGCCCGCCCGCCTTTCCGCCCAGCGGGCCCGCCTTTCCGCCCGGCCGCGACGTCGCACCGGTCGCGGCCGGCTCCGGCAGAGGTGCGGCGGCGGCTGTCCCCGACCTGCCGGCCTTGACAAATCGGACCTGTCATGCGCTTTTCCGCGCGATTTCGACGCCGCCGGGACCGTGGAACGGTTTCCCGTGTGCGGCACATTGACAGTTCCAGGAAACGCCCATGCACCGTTACCGCAGTCACACTTGCGCCGCCCTTCGCCAGACCGATGTCGGCGCAAACGTTCGTCTCTCCGGCTGGGTGCATCGTGTCCGCGACCATGGCGGCGTGCTGTTCATCGACCTGCGCGACCATTACGGCCTGACCCAGGTCGTGGTCGATCCCGACAGCCCGGCCTTCAAGACGGCCGAAGCCGTGCGCGGCGAATGGGTCATCTGCATCGACGGCCGGGTGAAGGCCCGCACCGCCGAAACGATCAACAAGACGATGCCGACCGGCGAGATCGAGCTTTATGCCGAAGGCATCGAGGTTCTCTCCGCGGCCAAGGAACTGCCGCTGCCGATCTTCGGCGAGCCGGATTATCCCGAGGACGTGCGTCTCAAGTACCGCTTCCTCGACCTGCGCCGCGAGACACTGCACCGCAACATCGTCAAGCGCACGCAGATCATCGCCGACATGCGCAACCGCATGAACGCGGAAGGCTTTGCCGAATACACGACGCCGATTCTCACGGCGTCCTCGCCGGAAGGTGCGCGCGACTTCCTCGTGCCGTCGCGCATCCATCCCGGCACCTTCTTCGCGCTGCCGCAGGCCCCGCAGCAGTACAAGCAGCTGCTGATGGTGGCCGGCTTCGACCGCTACTTCCAGATCGCGCCCTGCTTCCGCGACGAAGACCCGCGCGCCGACCGCCTTCCGGGCGAATTCTACCAGCTCGACGTGGAAATGAGCTTCGTCGAGCAGGAAGACGTCTGGAGCACGATGGCGCCCGTCATCACGGGCGTGTTCGAGAAATTCGCCGACGGCAAGCCGGTGACCAAGGACTGGCCGCGCATTCCCTACGACGTCGCGATCCGCAAATACGGCTCCGACAAGCCCGACCTGCGCAACCCGATCGAGATGCAGGTCGTGACCGAGCATTTCGCCGGTTCCGGCTTCAAGGTCTTTGCCAACATGATCGCGTCCAACCCCAAGGTCGAGGTCTGGGCGATCCCGGCCAAGACCGGCGGCTCGCGCGCCTTCTGCGACCGGATGAACGCCTGGGCGCAATCCACCGGCCAGCCGGGCCTCGGCTACATCTTCTGGCGCGCCGAAGGTGAAACGGTCGAAGGCTCCGGCCCGCTCGCCAAGAACATCGGCCCCGAGCGCACCGAAGCGCTGCGCGTGCAGCTCGGCCTTGAAGCGGGCGACGCCTGCTTCTTCGTCGCCGGCGATCCTGCCAAGTTCTACAAGTTTGCCGGCGAAGCCCGCACGCGGGCCGGCGAGGAGCTGAACCTCGTCGACCGCGACCGGTTTGAGCTCTGCTGGATCGTGGATTTCCCGTTCTACGAATGGAGCGAGGAGGAAAAAAAGGTCGACTTCGCCCACAACCCCTTCTCCATGCCGCAGGGCGGGCTCGAGGCGCTGGAAACCCAGGATCCCTTGACGATCAAGGCCTATCAGTACGACGCCGTCTGCAACGGCTTCGAGATCGCGTCGGGCTCCATCCGCAACCAGTCGCCCGAGCTGATGGTCAAGGCGTTCGAACTGGTGGGACTGTCCAAGCAGGACGTGGAAGACCGCTTCGGCGGCATGTACCGCGCCTTCCAGTACGGCGCCCCGCCGCATGGCGGCTGCGCCTTCGGCATCGACCGCGTGGTCATGCTGCTCGTCGGTGCCAAGAATCTGCGCGAAATCTCGCTGTTCCCGATGAACCAGCAGGCCCAGGATCTGCTGATGAACGCGCCGAGTGAAGCCACGCCGACGCAGCTGCGCGAACTGGCGCTGCGCGTCGTGCCGCAGCCGAAAAAGGACTGAGGGCACAACGCCGAAAATCGAAAAGGGGCCGGCCGTGCAACGCCGGCCCCTTTTGCGTTCAGCGCATCGCGGCGATCGCGTCACGCCGTCGGGAGAGGGTTGGCGGGAGCGAACGCCGCAACCATATCCCGTGCTGCTCAGAGGCCATCGGCAGCAGGATCTCGGTGAGCTCGATAGGGGCCAGGTCGACGTTCGGGCGCAAAAACGTCGGCACGCGATTGTCAGGCTGGTCCACAATCGCTACAAGACGTTCATCACAACGGACCCGGGTGCGATCCCCGGGTGGCTCTTCCGGCCGCCGATCCGCCGGACAACGCAAAGCATCAGCCCTTCCGACCGCTTGGGACCTCGTCCCGGCTGGTGCATTCCTGTTTGCGAAACGTACCCTCCATGATCTCACTGTCCTCCTATCGCCATGAATGGTTTTCCAACATTCGCGGCGACATTCTCTCCGGCATTGTCGTGGCGCTGGCGCTCATTCCCGAGGCGATCGGCTTTTCAGTCATTGCCGGCGTCGATCCGAAGGTGGGGCTGTTTGCCTCCTTCGCCATCGCCTGCGTCGCCGCCTTCACCGGCGGACGGCCCGGCATGATCTCCGCCGCCACGGCCGCCACCGCTGTCGTCATGGTCAGCCTCGTGCGCGACCACGGCCTGCAATATCTCTTCGCCGCCACCATCCTCATGGGCATCCTGCAGATTGCGGGCGGCTTTCTGAAGCTTGGCCGGCTCATGCGCTTCGTGTCGCGCTCGGTTATCACCGGTTTCGTCAATGCGCTGGCCATCCTCATCTTCATGGCGCAGCTGCCCGAGTTGCTCGGCGTGCCGGCCCTGACCTATGTGATGATCGCCGTCGGTCTCGGCATCATCTACCTCTTCCCCTACGTGACGAAGGCCATTCCATCGCCGCTTGTCGCCATCGCGGTGCTGACGGCCGTGACCGTCTTCGGCGGCCTCGACCTGCGCACGGTCGGCGATCTCGGTGAGCTGCCCTCCAGCCTGCCGATCTTCGGCCTGCCGGACGTGCCGCTGACCTGGGAAACGCTGCGCATCATCTTTCCCTATTCCGTCACGCTGGCCGCGGTCGGACTGCTCGAATCGCTGCTGACGGCGCAGATCGTCGACGACATGACGGATACGCCGAGCAACAAGAGCCAGGAATGCGTCGGCCAGGGCGCGGGCAACATTGCCTCTGCGCTGATCGGCGGCATGGGCGGCTGCGCCATGATCGGCCAGTCGGTCATCAACGTGTCTTCGGGCGGCCGCGGCCGGCTCTCGACCTTCGTCGCCGGTGCCTTCCTTCTCTTCCTCATCCTCGTCCTCGACGACATCGTGCGCATCATCCCGATGGCCGCTCTCGTCGCGGTGATGATCATGGTTTCGATCGGCACCTTCTCCTGGCGCTCGATCCTCGATCTGCGCACCAACCCGCTGCCATCGTCCGTGGTCATGCTGGCGACGGTCGTCACGGTCGTCGCGACGCACGATCTCGCCAAGGGCGTCATCGTCGGTGTGCTCCTGTCGGGCGTGTTCTTCGCCGGCAAGGTGGCCAAGCTGTTCCGCGTGGTGTCTTCGGGGGATGTGACGCCGCGGGTCTACCGCGTCGAAGGCCAGGTCTTCTTCGCCTCCGCCGACAGCTTCATCGCCGCCTTCGACTTCGCCGAGCCGGCCGCAAGCGTCACGATCGACGTGTCCGCGGCGCATTTCTGGGACATCACGGCCGTGGGTGCCCTCGACAAGGTGGTCCTGAAGTTCCGTCGCGCGGGCGTGCCCGTCGAGGTGATCGGCCTCAACGCGGCGAGCGCGACCATGCTCGACCGCTTTGCCGTCCACGACAAGCCGGACGCGCCGGCCCTGCCGCAGGCCTCGCATTAAAGCGCGTTGCGTGAAAACGGCTGGACACGTTCGGGCGACATGCATGAGGCACGTCTCGCCTTCCGGGCCTTTCGTCTGGCCTAACGGCGCGGATCGATAAAAAAGCCCGCCGGCCGCCCGTTTCTGGGAGGCCGGCGGGCTTTGTCGTGGTGGACGCGCGCTTGCGTCAGTCGTTTGCAGTGACCTTGACGCCCAGCACGCTCGGCAGCGTGTTCGGCGCGCCCATGCCGGCACCCATGATCATCGGGAAGGGCACGGGCTTTGCCGGCTCGGCCGTGATCGTGATGTTCTTCGGCGCGTCCAGATAGGTGTTGATCGCCGCCGTCAGCTGGTTCTGCAGGTCGGGAAGGTTGAGCTGGGCGATCATGATCGGGGCGAGGCCCTTGATCGACTGTGCGAGCTGCTCGCCCGTCACGCCCTGTTCCGCACCGAAATAGTCGAGCAGGCGCTTGGTGATCGAGGCATCCTCGAAGCGGATGGACGCAGAGGTGAAGCTCAGCTGCTGCATGAGGCCCATGGCCGACAGGCCGAGCGCCTGGTTGGCGGCGTCCTTGTTCGGGTTGGCTTCGGCAGCCTTGAAGGCTTCCTGGAACGCGCTCAGGAGCTGGAGGGTGTAGCCCGACACGTTGAGGCCGATCGACAGGCGGCCGACATTGTCGACATTGATCGAGTTGTCGCGAATGTCGAACACGCCGGAGGCGAGGTCCCAGCTGCCTTCCATGGTAAATTCGCCGGTCGGCTTCTGCAGGCCGAGCTTGTCGATCGCCATCTTCGTCTTGGCGTCCTTGACCTCGGACAGGTCCGCCTTCACGCCGCTGACGATGCCGTCGAAATCGATGCCCTTGTCGCCGTCCTGACGGCTCAGATTGCTCTCCGACTTCTCGATCGAGAACACGGTCTTGCCGCCGATCTCCACCGCGACCGGGCCAGTTCCCGCGGACTCGTAGTAGAGCAGGTCGTCGATGCCGCCGGCGCCCGCCTTGGCGGGAACGCGCAGGCCGGCGATCGAGATGTCCTTGGCGGTCAGGCGCGCGCCGTCGGACGTCTTATCGATGTCAGGAAAGGCCACGGTTTCGACCGTGTAGCCGCCGTCGGCGAGTTCCTCGACGCCGTCGAAGGTGAGATCGCCGATCTGCAGCTCGTCCGCCTTCTGCATGGTGCTCTTGATGCTGGCGCCCTTCAGGACCACGCTGTCGTCGTTGACGTCGACATCCTCGTAGGCGAGCGTCGCCCCGTTGATGGCATAGGCGGCATTCAGCTTTTCAACGAAATCCGTGCCGTCGAGCGCGAAGGCGGGGGAGGCGAGGGCGGCGAAGGCAACGCCCGCCAGCAGAAAGCGAAGTCTTGGAAACTGCATCATCATGGGTCCTTGCAAAGCCTCTGAAATCGGGGTCGATATCTCCAAGGCAATTGGGGCGGGAATATATGCGGGCGACGCGCAAATGTCAGGCCGGCATCACGCATTATTTGGCCGCCGGGAAAAAGGGTCGCCCGTCTCCCGCCGAGCGCAGGGGCGCGGTGGGCGATGGGCAGGCGCTGGCCAGGCGCTGGGCAGGCGACGGGCAGGCGACGGGCGGATGGCCGGGCAGAGATTGCTGGGGATAGGGCCGGCGAGAGAACTTGATGTTCACGGTTTGTTGAGGTAGCTACGACCCATGGGACAGAGCCTTTTGCCGCCGTCGGGCGGGGACGATCACATTCAACCCGTCGATCTCAAGGCGGCGCTGGAAGAGCGCTACCTTGCCTACGCGCTGTCCACCATCATGCACCGCGCGCTTCCGGACGTCCGCGACGGCCTGAAGCCGGTGCATCGCCGCATCATCCACGCGATGAGCGAGATGGGCATCCGTCCGAACACCGCCTTCAAGAAATGCGCCCGCATCGTCGGCGACGTCATCGGTAAGTTCCACCCGCATGGCGACCAGTCGGTCTATGACGCGCTGGTGCGGCTCGCGCAGGATTTCTCCCAGCGGTATCCGCTGGTCGACGGCCAGGGCAATTTCGGCAATATCGACGGCGACAATGCCGCCGCCTACCGGTACACCGAAGCGCGCATGACGGAGGTCGCCGCGCTGCTGCTCGAGGGGATCGACCAGGACGCCGTCGATTTCCGCGCGACTTACAACGAGGAGGACGAGGAGCCGGTCGTCCTGCCGGGCGCGTTTCCCAATCTGCTCGCCAACGGCGCCTCCGGCATCGCGGTGGGCATGGCCACCTCCATTCCGCCGCACAACGCGCATGAGCTGTGCGATGCGGCGCTGCTCCTGATCCGCAAGCCCGACGCCTCGATCGAGGAACTGGTGGAGCTGGTACCCGGCCCGGATTTTCCGACCGGCGGCGTCATCATCGACAACAAGGCTGCGATCACCGAGGCCTACCGGACCGGGCGCGGCGGCTTCCGCGTGCGGGCTAAATGGGCCGTCGAGGATCTCGGCCGCGGCGTCTGGCAGATCGTCGTCACGGAAATTCCCTATCAGGTGCAGAAATCGCGGCTGATCGAAAAGATCGCCGAACTGCTGATCGCCCGCAAGCTGCCGCTCTTGGAAGACGTGCGCGACGAATCGGCCGAAGACGTGCGTGTCGTGCTGGTGCCGAAGAGCCGCAGCGTCGATCCCACCATCATGATGGAATCGCTGTTCCGGCTGACGGATCTCGAAAACCGGTTTCCGCTGAACATGAACGTCCTGTCGATGGGGCGCGTGCCGCGCGTCATGTCGATCTTCGACATCCTGACAGAGTGGCTGCAGCATCGCCGCGAGGTCCTGCAGCGGCGGTCGCGCTTCCGCCTCGCGGCCATCGAGCGCCGGCTGGAGATTCTCGGCGGCTACCTCATCGCCTATCTCAACCTCGACGAGGTGATCCGCATCATCCGGGAGGAGGACGAGCCGAAGCCTGCCTTGATGGCACGGTTCGCGCTCACCGACCTTCAGGCCGAATCGATCCTCAACATGCGCCTGCGCTCGCTGCGCAAGCTGGAGGAATTCGAGATCCGCAAGGAGTTCGACGGGCTCACCGCCGAAAAGGCCGAGATCGATGCGCTGCTCGCCTCCGACGACAAGCAGTGGCAGACGGTCGCCTGGGAAATCGGCGAGGTGAAGAAAAAGTTCGCCAAGGCGACGGAGCTCGGCCGCCGCCGCACGCTGTTTGCCGATGCGCCGGAAACGGACGACGAGGCGATCCAGCAGGCGATGATCGAGAAGGAGCCGATCACGGTCGTCCTGTCCCAGAAGGGCTGGATCCGGGCGCTGAAGGGGCACATTTCCGACACCGCGACGCTGCAGTTCAAGGAAGGCGATGCGCTGAAGTTCGCCTTCCCGGCCTCGACGACCGACCGCATCCTGATCGTGACCACGGGCGGCAAGGCCTATACGCTCGGGGGCGACAAGCTGCCCGGCGGGCGCGGCCATGGCGAGCCGCTGCGCATCATGGTCGACATGGAAAACGACCAGGACGTGCTCACCGCCTTTGTCCACGATCCCGCCCGCAAGGTGGTGATCGCCTCGGCCGCCGGCAACGGCTTCGTCATCGCGGAAAGCGAGATGGTCGCCAACACCCGCAAGGGCAAGCAGATCCTCAACGTCGCCATGCCGGACGAGGCCAAGATGGTCGTGACCGCCAAGGGCGACCAGGTCGCGATCATCGGCGAAAACCGCAAGATGCTCGTCTTCCCGCTGCAGCAGATCCCGGAAATGACCCGCGGCAAGGGCGTGCGCCTGCAGCGCTACAAGGATGGCGGCGTTTCCGACATCCGCTGCTTTGCGCTGGCCGACGGCCTCACCTGGAGCGACAGCGCCGGCCGCAGTTTCACCAAATCCGCAGCCGAACTCACCGAATGGATCGGCGACCGCGGCACGGCCGGTCGCCTTGTGCCGAAGGGCTTTCCGCGGAGCGGGAAGTTCGGGGGGTGAGGGGCGTGGTGGGGCCTCGTCGTTGACGGCGAGCCCTTCGCTTGCGTTCGCAAAATCGCCGACAGAGAGAGCCGGGGCGCAGAGATCGGGCATCGTCTCCCTCGGCATGTCCCCAAGCCACGCCGAGCGCCGTCTTTCTGGACCGGCAACTCGTCACTGGACCGGCAATGCGTCAGCGGCTCTCGTTTGCAACTGTTCCGAAGCAGGTGCCCGGCGCGGATCTCTGAGTTTTACCGATGTGACGCAACCTCCGCGGCTTTCTGTTCTGACTCTGCGAGTCGGACGGGCGTTGCCGACGAACCTTAGGTCATGAGTCGGTCGTGGTGAGGCCGTCTTGAGAGGGTCCGGCCAACGGTTCGCTGGCCGCGTCCGAGCGTGTCGTCAGCCCGCAACGTCCGCGCCGTCCGGCCCGGCGAAACGCTCCCAGCCGCGCGCCATCAGATGTTCCTGGGGCAGGAACTTGGTCTTGTAGTCCATCTTGCGCGATCCCTTGACCCAGTAGCCGAGATAGACGTGCGGCAGGCCGCGGTCCCGTGCCTTGCGGATATGATCGAGGATCATGAAGGTGCCGAGCGAGCGCGTGGAAAAGGCGGGGTCGAAGTAGGAATAGACCATCGACAGGCCGTCGCCCATCTTGTCGGTCAGGGCGGCGGCGATCAGCGGGCCGTTTGCCCGGCCGGCAATCCCGTCGCCTTCGATGCGCAGGCGATATTCGATGATCTTGGTGTTCACATGGGTGTCCTCGACCATCATCGCATAGTCGAGCACCGACATGTCGGACATGCCGCCCTTCTGGTGACGATGATCGAGATAGCGGCGGAACAGGGCATATTGCTCGCTCGACGGCTCGGCCGGATATTCGGTGGACACGACGTCGGTGTTCTCGGCCAGCACGCGCTTCATGGAGCGGGTCGGCGTGAACTCGCCGGCCACGATGCGCACGGACACGCAGGCCCGGCAGCTCTCGCAGGCGGGACGATAGGCGATATTCTGCGATCGGCGAAAGCCGCCCTGGGTCAGGAGGTCGTTCAGCTCGGGCGCCCGCTCGCCGACCATGTGGGTGAACACCTTCCGCTCCATCTCCTGCGGCAGGTAGGGGCAAGCCGCCGGTGCCGTGAGATAGAACTGCGGAGACGGAGCTGTGTGGGTGTTCATGTTCATCTGGGGCGGCAATCACACTTCATGACCATACGGGTTCAAGACCATACGGATTGCGACGGTGCCGTTGTCCCTGGGGACGCTCCGGCGTGCCGTCGCACCTTCATCTCTGCTGCAGACCGGCCGCATCTTGCTTGCAGGCCGGCTGCATCGTCTCCTGCCGAGATCGACTCCGATCTCCGATAATGCATTAGCATGGCCCAAGAATGGAAAAGGTCAACCGGCCGTTAACGCGGCCGGTCGAAAACACGACGGATTGATGCGGCGGTGTGTCCGCAAGGGCGCTGTCAGCGCAGCGGATAGCTGTCGCGCCGCACGGTCACGGTGCCGATCAGGAAATCATGCAGCAGGCGTCCGCGATCCGTGAAGAGGCCGATCAGCACGATGAACGGCGTCAGGAACGCATTGGCGATCCAGAAGATCACGAGGTGCACGATCGCCGTCATGAAATCCATCGGCCGCCCGTCGGTCCGCGCGATGGCGAGACCCATCATCGTCATGCCCGGCGAGGCCTGCGACCGGCCGCCCACCGTGACGCCGAAATAGAGCATGGCCACGATGGCAAACAGCGCGGGATAGAGCAGGAAGCCGAAGCCGAGCGTCAGGATGCCGAGGAAGAACACGACGACGGCTGCGGGAATCCACAACAGCGCGACGAACAGATAGTCGACGCAGAACGCGATGACCCGACGGCTGAGGACGCCTCGATAGGCGCGCCAGTCGGTGCTCGGGAAGCGAATGTCATCATGGCTTACGGTCATGTCGGTCTCCAGTGGTCCAGTCTCATATCGGGATGGACCGATCCGGATTCAAGCGCTGTCACGACCACTGTCGTCCGGTGGCAGGACCGCCGCCGTCAGCCCTTGCGGGCCAGCAACCGTGCCACGTCGAGCGCGAAATAGCTGAGGATGCCGTCGCAGCCGGCGCGCTTGAAGGCGAGCAGGGTTTCCATCATCACGCGCTGCTCGTCGATCCAGCCGTTGGCGCCGGCGGCCTTGATCATCGCGTATTCTCCGGACACCTGATAGGCGAACACCGGCAGGCCGAAGGCCTCCTTCATGCGCCAGCAGATATCGAGATAGGGCAGGCCGGGCTTGACCATCATCATGTCGGCCCCTTCCTCCACGTCGAGGGCCGCATCGCGCAGGGCCTCTGTGCCGTTGGCGGGGTCGATGTAATAGGTCTTCTTGTCGCCCTTCAGCAGCCCGCTGGTGCCGATGGCTTCGCGATAGGGGCCATAGAATGCGGAGGCGAACTTGGTCGCATAGGCCATGATGCCGACATTCTGATGACCGGCCGCGTCGAGCGCCTGGCGGATGACGCCGATCCGGCCGTCCATCATGTCGGAGGGCGCGATGATATCGGCGCCCGCATCGGCCTGCGACACGGCCGCGCGGGCGATCTGGGATACGGTCTCGTCGTTGACGATCTCGCCGTGGCGCAGGATGCCGTCATGGCCGTGGCTGGTGAAGGGGTCGAGCGCCACATCGGTGATGACGCCAATGCCCGGCACCGCGGTCTTGATGGCGCGCGTCGCCCGGTTGATCAGGTTGTCGGCGTCGAGGCTGTGGGACCCGGTTTCGTCGCGCAGCGCCATGTCGACATTGGGAAAGGTGGCAAGCGCGGGAATGCCGAGATCGGCGGCTTCGCGCGCGGCCTCGACCGCCTTGTCGACGCTGAGGCGCATGACACCGGGCATGGCCGCGATCGGCTCCACGATGTTGGTCCCGGGCACGACGAAGATCGGCCAGATCAGGTCGTCCACCGTCAGCTGCGTTTCGCGCACCATCCGCCGCGTCCAGTCCGCCTTGCGGTTGCGGCGCATGCGGCGGTGTCCGGTGATCAGGTCCACGATGTCGGTTTTGTCGGTCATCTCTCGTCTTTCAAAGGCTCGGCCCCCAAGATGGCGGGGCAGGTGCGAGGCCGGAGATCGGTGGCGGCGTGTGGGGCCGCGACCGCGCGCATGTCCCGCGACGGGCAGCAGGCGGATCCCGCCGTCACGCGGCTGCCTTCCGGATGTCGGCGCCTTCTAGCATGGCTGTCGGACATGGCAAAATCGGGTCGGTGCGGCGTGTCGTCACGCGAGGGGGCGGGCTGACGTGATGCACGCTGAACGGACGTAAACAGCGGACGCGCCGAGACCCACGCACGCGGGACGCGCCGTGGAGACAGGCATTCGGACGAGGCGCTGGAAGCTGCCACGTGAAGGGTAGAAGGGAAGACGACATCTTCCAGCACCTCGTTCGGTGGTTTTTCCCGCAGCCCGGCCATCCCGAAGAGGATTCCCCCGGCTTTACCCGGGAGCGCGTCCGGCAGTCACGACGCGGCTTGCCGCCGCCTTGCCGGGTTTCACAGGACGATCGCGGTTTCAACGATCGCCGCCTCTTCTGTGTCATCGCCACACCGCCGGCCTTACAAGCTCAAACGGCGGACGGCCTTTTCGCGAGCCCGGCGGCGGGGATATGCGTCATCCCCCCATCGCCGGCACCGGCCCCGCTTCGCCGGAACGCCTTCCGGTGCATCCGATAACGGGACGCGGCCAGTATGGCGGCGGAAAAACCGGCGTGGAAAAGAAACGGGGAAAAGAAAGGGCGTTTTTTTTCGGGGGCCGCTGGCGCGAACGATCTCGAGGGGCGGCCCGGCGCTTGCCGCCTGCCGCGCCGATCGTCCCGCGCCGAACGTTGCCCGCCGGCTCTGCGCGGCCTTCGCGCGCGCCGTCCGCGCGTTCCTCCTCTGGCCGTCGCCCGCATCCGCGCTTATGGTCGCCGTCATGTCCGATGATTCTGTCCATGTCCCCAAGATTTCCGTGACGGAGACGCTGTTCGGCATCTTCCTGCGGCTCGTGGCCATCTCGTGCTTCTGGTTCGGCCTGAACTACTGGGCGCTGCTGATCGGCTATTCCTTCAACGGATCCGGCCGCTTCGATCTTCTGACCGTTCCCTGGCGCGTCGCGGCGGCCACGCTGGCGGTGGCCTATCCCGTGGCAGCCCTGGGTTTGTGGCTTCTCGTGTCCTGGGGGCCGGTCATCTGGGTGGTGGCGGCAGCGACCGAAATCGTCATGTTCGGCTTCTATCCCGAGCTCTTCGGCGCCAAGCCGTCGATCCTCGTCCTGCACGGCGGCGCGGCCCTGACCTTCGTGTTTTTCCGCGCTCTCATTCTCTATCAGCGCATGCGTAAGGGACGTATTGCAAGATTTGATTCACCCTGACACAGCAGTCGCCAATGGTAAGCTCATGTTAAGGCTGCGGTTTAAGTAGAATTTTATACGTATTCGATAGTGTCTCCTCAAGGCGGGAAAACATAACCACCGCCACCCAAACAGAGAGAGACCGTCATCATGAACACCAAGCTCAAGGCTCACGCTTCCGCCACGTCTGCCGCCAACACGATCGTCCACAAGGACCCGCAGGAAGACGCGATCCGCAACCTCTACATGGAATCGCTGCACCTCGTCGAGCGCCTGCACCGTCGCCTGCTCGACGTCATCAAGGACGAGTTCGACCGGCAGGGCCGCTCCGACGTCAACGCCGTCCAGGCGCTCCTGCTGTTCAACATCGGCAATTCCGAACTGACGGCAGGCGAGCTGCGCTCGCGGGGCTACTATCTCGGCTCCAACGTCTCCTACAACGTCAAGAAGCTCGTCGACCTCGGCTTCATCAATCACCAGCGCTCGCGCATCGACCGTCGCTCGGTCCGCATCAGCCTGACGGAAGACGGCCAGCACATCGCCGAAACGGTCGCCAAGCTCTATGAACGCCACATCGGCTCGATCCACAAGGTCGGCGGCATCGGCACGGACGAATTCAGCCAGATGAACAAGCTGCTGCAGCGCCTCGACCGCTTCTGGAACGACAGCATCGCCTACCGCATGTAAGGCAGGACAGGACGATCCTCTTGAAAAGGCCGGACGCGGAATGGCGTCCGGCCTTTCGCATGTCCGCTTCTGGCCCCTCCGGCCTTCGCACACCTCGCAGCCGATACCCAAGTCCAAGTCCATGCCCCATACCCAAGCCCCTTGCCCACGCCTTGCCGCAAACAAGCAGACCCGGCGAACGCGGGTCCGCCGGGTCTGTTCTGCCGGGTGATGGTTCCGGATCTCTGCGGCGAAGCGCTAGAAGTCCTGCCAGGATGCGGTCGCGGTGTTGCCGGCGCCGCCGAAGGCGCTGGCGATCTTGCGGCCGAGCGCGCGTGCCGGCGAGTTCACGGGCCGCGCCTGTTCGGTGGCGAGCCGCGCCTGCGGGGCATGGGCCGATGACGCAGAGGAGGATGCGCCCAGATTGAACTGCGCGATCAGCCTGTTCAGCGCTTCGGCCTCCCCGGCAAGGCTATGGCTTGCCGCGGTGGACTGCTCGACCATGGCCGCGTTCTCCTGGGTGCCCTGGTCGATCGTGTTGACGGCCGTGTTGATCTCCTGGATGCCGACCGACTGTTCGCGCGCCGACTCCACGATGGCGCTGACATGCTGGCTGATCTGGTTGACCTCGTCGACGATGAGGCCGAGCGATCTGCCCGTCTCGCCGACAAGCGACACGCCGACCCGCACCTGTTCGCCGGAGGTGACGATCAGGGCCTTGATCTCCTTGGCGGCCGTGGCCGACCGCTGGGCCAGTTCCCGGACCTCCTGTGCGACCACGGCAAAACCCTTGCCGGCTTCTCCGGCGCGGGCGGCTTCCACCCCGGCGTTCAGCGCCAAGAGGTTGGTCTGGAAGGCGATCTCGTCGATCACGCCGATGATGTTGCTGATCTCGCCCGACGATCGCTCGATCTGCTGCATCGCGTTGACGGCGGAGCGGACGACGTCTCCCGCCTTTTCCGCGCCCACCCGCGTTTTCGACACGAGATTTCCCGCTTCCTCGGCGCGCTTGGTGGAGTCCTTCATGGTCGTGGTGATCTCCTCGAGCGCCGCGGCGGTTTCCTCCACGGACGCTGCCTGCTGTTCCGTCCGCCGGGCAAGGTCGTCGGCCGCCGAGCGGATCTCGTTTGCGCCGCTGTCGATGGCCCGGGCATTGCCGTGGACGGTCTGCAGCGCTTCATGAAGCTTGGTCACGGAGTTGTTGAAATCGGTTCGCAGCGCATCGAGCGGGGCGACGAACGGCGTCGAGATCCGGTAGGCGACATCGCCGTCCGCAAGCCGGCCGAGACCGGTGGCCAGCGCATCGACGACCGTCTGTATGTTGGCAGCGTCCCGCGCCTTCTGGGCATCGCGCTCCCGGCGCTCGGCCTCGCTCATCGTCCGGGTGGCGTCCGCCTCCGCCTCCATCGTCGCCTTGGCGATCGCATTGTCCTTGAAGACGGACACGGTCTCCGCCATCGCGCCGATCTCGTCGATGCGGTCACGGCCGGGGATCTCGATGCTGGTGTCGTTGCCGGCGAGACGTGTCATGGCTGTCGTCATGGCGCGGATCGGCTGGGAAATGCTGCGTGCGACGAACCACATGGCAAGCACACCGCCGACGGCAATGGCGACGGCGACGATGATCTGCAACAGACTGTCATTGTGGTTGCGCGTGGAGAGCGCGCTGTCCAGCGCCGTCGCCTCGGCCATGGCCACGGTGGTGGGAACATCGATCAGGACGGACCACGGCGTCTTCGTCCGTCCGACGAGGATCGGCGCAAAGGCCGTGAAGGAGTGCCCATCGGCTTTCACATGGCTGTTTCCGCCCTGGACGATCGGCAGGAACTGGGTCAGCGTCGGATCGGTCTTGTCGAACGGCTGGCCGATGGTTTCGGGATGTTCGCTCGAGGCGACGACGAGCCCCTTGTAGCTGACGATCTCGACGCCGGCCTTGCCGCCGAAGATCGACGCCTTGACCTGTTCGGCGAGCTGCTGGACGAAGGCGAGGTCGAAATCGGCGCCGGCGACGCCGGCGAACTTGCCGTCGATCATGATCGGGACCGACATCGTCGCGAGGTAGACGTTCTTTCCCTGCACGATGTAGGGAAGGGGATCGAGGATGCTCTCGCCGCCGTCGTTCTGCGGGCCGATATACCAGCCGCCCTTCATCACCCCGTTGGGATGCAGCTCGTGGCTGTCATACTCCACCAGCGATTGGACATCGACGGTCCCCGCCGCGTCACGCGTCCAGTAGGGCAGGAACCGGCCGGTTGCATCCGACCCCATTTTCCGGTTGTTCCGGAAGGCCTCGTCCTGCCCGTCGAGGGCGTTGGGCTCCCAGGCGCTGTAGGTGCCGTTGAAGCGCGGATTGTCCTTGAGAACGTTGAGGAGAATGCCGTTGAACTGCGCTCGCCTTGCCTGCGCGGGCGTCGCGGCGGGAAGGCCGGATGCGGCCACCTCGAACATCCGGGCCATGTTGCGGGCGGAATCGAAGGCGCTGTCGAGCGACGACCGGATGACGCCGGCCTGGGTGGACGCCAGCGTCGCCAGGCTGTCCTTCGTCTTCTGTTCGGTGAGGTCGCTCACCGACCGGGCGACGAAATCCTTGCTGTTGCCGGCGGCAACGACGCTGTAGCCGACGAGAGCACCTGTCGCCGCAAGGACGCAGATGCCCGAAAGCAACGCTATCTTCATCTGGATGGATCGAAATTGCATGTCATCCTCGCATGGGTTGGCTGCCCGGCCTCGGTTCAAGGCGGGGATCAGCAGTGGTGGCGATGTCGGGAGAAGGTGGGAGAGGGACGCTCGCGCGTCCCCTGAGGTGCACGCGCGACCTTACGGTCGGCCCGTGCACAGGCCGTGGTTCAAGGCGTACGCGGATCAATCACCCGAGCGGCGGCGAGGCGACAGCGGGGAGGCTGCAATTCCCCGAGACGCCGGCCGATCGACGGCGGTCAAGGTCCGGCCGATGGCGGGGGCGAAAAGGCGCATGTCCGCGCCGAGGGCTGCTCATGTCCAACAAGACTTGCTCCATCGTTTGACGACGAGGAACCCTTTCTTGCCCGTCATGAGCGAGGTTTCCAAGGCCGCAGTCATCTGCGGAATCCGAGTATAAGGTGGAAGAGTCCCTATGGCGTCGACACGAGAGCGGTGACGGGCAGGGTCT
Source organism: Rhizobium sp. Leaf384 (assembly GCF_001424065.1). GTDB lineage: Bacteria > Pseudomonadota > Alphaproteobacteria > Rhizobiales > Rhizobiaceae > Ferranicluibacter. The sequence goes on along the minus strand of NZ_LMQE01000001.1, from coordinate 457,367 downwards.
GGATGCGACGTCCGGCCTGCATCTTGGCGAGATGCCGCGTCCGGTCGGAATTCAGGCACGTGTTTTTGAATTTTGTTTTGAAAAAGATCGATGCGTCTGATGCGTTAGAAAGTAGACGTCTGATGCGCAGCTGTCTGATGCGCATTTGGAGAATCCGCGCCACCCTCATTAGAGAGCTGCAAATTCAAGAGAAGAACGGTGGCGTAGGCCAGCAATGCGTTTACATTGCACATCTCCAGCCGGAGGCGGAGGATACTGTCCATTCGGGTGGGATCGTCTTCAAAAGAATGTAGGGTATTCTGTGATGTGTGTGCCATTTTCCTATCCTGATCTATCGGTAAAAATATTATGCATTAGTAAAGTCTTTGTAAACGCGCGGCCGGGCGGAGATGCCGTCGGCGGCGGGATTCGCAGATTTGCGACAGTCCGGGAGACAAATCCGGCGGCGCAGGGACGGCGTCGTCATGAAGGCTGCAGGCCGGCTGTTGCGGTGCGTCATCGGTCGCTCTTTGGCGCGGTCCGACGGTAGCGCGGACGCGCGCGAACGTCCTTGATTCAGATCAAAGGGTAAGCGAGGGCGCAGACGAGCGGGTGGCGGCGCCTTCCGGGCGGTCGAAAGCCCCAAGGCGCTCAGGAGCGATGTCACGCGATCGTGTCCGGCCCGGTGTCCGGCCCGGTATCCGGCCCGCGGCCTCGGGTGTCGACGTCGCTCGGGCGCCCGTCGTCCTGCCCGCCAGGTTCGGGCCGGGCCAATCTGTACTATTCGGGCCCTGCGGGGCAGGGGCGCGCCGGACCGGTGCCGGATCGGGGAAGGCGGTTGTGGGGCTGTGGCAGGAAGGACGCAGTGCCTTGATTCCCGGCCTGTCGATGGGCTTTGCCTCTGGTTGTGTGACACCGTTTGGCCATATTGATATGGGAGGTCAAACGGAGAAAAAACCGGCCTGTCAAGGCGGGTCGGACACCGGTTTCGGCGCGACCGCGCAGGGCCGGGGCGGCCGGAAAGGCCCGCAAGGTCTCAGACATGTCTGGGGCCTGCACGCTCAAGCCAAGGCCTGTCCGCGCGGGCGGCATGTCCGGGATCCGCCGATGGCGGGCTCCGGCGGGTTCGATCGGGGTCTGATCGGGTCCGTCAGGCCTTTCCCGCCGCGGGCCGGTTTGGCTTTGGTTAACCGTAATCGTGATAGCGCTGAGGGCGGAATTGCCTCGCAGCATCTGATGGTAGGGATCATGTCGAAGAAAAACGGAATTGATGCTCACAGCCGCCGCGCCTTCCTGCGCTCCGCCGCCACGCTCGGTGCGGCAGCCTGGGCCGGTGGCGCGTTCGCGCAGGACGCTCTGGTGGACATCATCAATGCACCGCGTCGCGGCGTGTGGGACGACCAGTTCGACGCGCAGGCTTCGCGCACGGCGCTGGCCGTTTCGTCCAACACGCCGATCTTCAGCATGGACACCATCTACAACACCCAGACGGCGATCGGCCAGTATCAGCGGATCGTGTCTGCCGGCGGCTGGCCCGAGGTCAATCCGTCGCAGCGTCTGGAGCTCGGCGTGTCCGACCCGGCGGTGCGGGCGCTGCGCCAGCATCTGATGGCATCGGGCGATCTCGAGCAGTCGGCCGGCATGTCGGACAATTTCGACAGCTATGTCGACGGCGCGGTCAAGCGCTTCCAGGCCCGCCACGGCCTGCCGCCGGATGGCGTTCTCGGTGAATATTCGCTGAAGGCGCTGAACATCTCCGCCAATGTGCGCCTGCAGCAGCTCAACACCAATCTCGTGCGCCTGCAGTCCATGTCGGGCGATCTCGGCATGCGCCACGTCGTGGTCAACATCCCTGCGGCCCTGATCGAGGCGGTGGAGAACGGCCGCGTCGTCCAGCGCCACACGGCCATCGTCGGCCGCCTGTCGCGCCCGACGCACATCATCAATTCCAAGATCTACGAGGTCATTCTCAACCCGTACTGGACCGCACCGCGCTCGATCGTCGAGAAGGACATCGTGCCTCTGATGCGCAAGGATCCGGAATATCTGAAGAAGAATGCCATTCGCCTGATCGACGGGCAGGGCAACGAGGTGTCGCCGGAGACGATCGACTGGAATGCCGACAAGGCGCCGAACCTGACGTTCCGTCAGGATCCGGGCAAGATCAACGCCATGGCATCGACCAAGATCAACTTCCACAACCCGAACAACGAGTACATGCACGACACGCCCTCGCAGGGTCTGTTCAACAAGCTCGCGCGCTTCGAGAGCTCGGGCTGCGTGCGCGTGCAGAACGTGCGCGATCTCACGACCTGGCTCCTGAAGGAAACGCCCGGCTGGAGCCGCCAGCAGATCGAGGCGACCATCCGCTCGGGCCAGAACAACCCGATCAAGCTCTCGGTCGAAGTGCCGGTGTACTTCAAGTACATCACCGCCTGGGCCGCCAAGGACGGCGTCGTGCAGTTCCGCGACGACATCTACCAGATGGACGGCGAACAGGAACTGGCCCTGCAGACCACCACCGGCATCGAACCCGTCACCGACGGCCTCGACGGCGGCGTGGCACAGTAACGTCCCCTCTCGTTCGACCTCATCCTCCCGACCCCTCGACGGCCGCGCTTCCCGGAAGCGCGGCCGTTTGTTTGGCGGCGTAGCCCCTCATCTGCCTGCCGGCATCTTCTCCCCGCAGGCGGGGAGAAGAGACGTTGGTGCGCCGCTTCGTTTCCCCCAAAGGACGAGGCACGCTCGTCCCCTCTCCCCGCACGCGGGGAGAGGGTTAGGGTGAGGGGCAGCCCGCACGTGCAAAGGGCCGTCGTAAAGCTCGACCAGCGCACGGTGGCGCTGACCGATGGCGCGGCCGTTTGTTTGGCGGCGTAGCCCCTCATCTGCCTGCCGGCATCTTCTCCCCGCGTGCGGGGAGAAGAGACGCGGTTCCCTGCTTTGTTTCCCCATGGGCAAGGCCTGCTTGTCCCCTCTCCCCGCAGGCGGGGAGAGGGTTAGGGTGAGGGGCARCCCGCASGCGCAAAGGGTCGTYGWAAAGCTGGACCAGGGCACGGCGGCGCTGACCGAKGGCAYGGCCGTTTGTTKGGCGGCGTAGCCCCTCATCKGCCTGCCGGCATCTTCTCCCCGCCTGCGGGGAGAAGAGACGTGGTKCGCCGGTTCGGTTCTCCCATGGGCAAGGCAGGCTCGTCCCCTCTCCCCGCAGGCGGGGAGAGGGTTAGGGTGAGGGGCAACCC
>NZ_LMQE01000001.1:0-454037 GCF_001424065.1 Rhizobium sp. Leaf384 | reverse complement strand
CCCCGCGTGCGGGGAGAAGAGACGTGGTGCGCTGCTTGGTTTCCCCCAAAGGGCAAGGCAGGCTCGTCCCCTCTCCCCGCAGGCGGGGAGAGGGTTAGGGTGAGGGGCGGCCCGCACGCGCAAAGGGTCGTCGTAAAGCTGGATCAGGGCACGGCGGCGCTGACCGATGGCATGGCCGTTTGTTGGGCGGCGTAGCCCCTCATCTGCCTGCCGGCATCTTCTCCCCGCGTGCGGGGAGAAGAGACGTTGGTGCGCYGCTTSGTTTCTCCCAAAGGACGAGGCACGCTTGTCCCCTCTCCCCGCAGGCGGGGAGAGGGTTAGGGTGAGGGGCAGCCCGCACGCGCAAAGGGTCGTCGTAAGCTGGACCAGGGCACAGCGGCGCTGATCGATGGCGCGGCCGTTTTGTTGGGCGGCGTAGCCCCTCATCKGCCTGCCGGCATCTTCTCCCCGCGGGCGGGGAGAAGAGACGTGGTTCGCCGCTTGGTTTCCCTCATGGGCAAGGCACGCTTGTCCCCTCTCCCCGCGTGCGGGGAGAAGAGACGTTGGTGCGCCGTTTGCTTTTTCCGCGAGAGCAAGGCACGCTCGCTGCTTTCTCCCCGCGGGCGGGGACAGCGTTAGGGGCGGGGTCGCCCGCAAGTGCGGAGGGGGCATGAGAGGGCCGAACCTGCGGACGACAGCGCGAGCGCGTCAGCTCAGACAAGGGGACAGCGAGGCGGAGCGCTTGCTCTGGGGCGAGCTGCGCGGGCGGCGACTGAACAATCTGAAATTCGTACGGCAGTTGCCCATCGATCGCTACTTTGCCGATTTTGCGTGTCGCGAAGCCCGTCTGGTCGTGGAGGTCGATGGTCATCAGCATGCAGGCAGCGATCACGACCAGGTCAGAAACGCGATCATGGCAGACCGTGGCTGGAACATCGCCCGGTTCTGGAGCCATCACGTGACGCGCGAGATGCGGTCCGTCCTGGAAACCATTGTGGCGATCGCAGACGGCCGACTGAAAGAACCGGTGCGTTCGATCGACTTCACGTTTGTGCTGGCCGCAGCGTCATCGACATGAACGCCCTTGCCAGGCGCCTCCCACCCCACCCATCCCGTCCACAGCGCAGACGCCGCGGCAAATGGCGCAAAACGCGGGGCGCGGGTTGCCCTTGGCATGCGAGGGAGATAAACACCGTGCCACCGCCCTATAGGAGCCTGATCATGAGCGATGCAGCCGCCAACGACGTCTTCTTCAACCGGTCCCTCGCCGATAGCGATCCGGATATTTTCGGTGCGATCGAGAAGGAGCTGGGCCGTCAGCGCCACGAGATCGAGCTGATTGCATCCGAGAACATCGTGTCGCGCGCCGTGCTCGAAGCGCAGGGCTCGATCATGACGAACAAATATGCCGAGGGTTATCCGGGCAAGCGCTACTATGGCGGCTGCCAGTTCGTCGATATCGCCGAGGAACTGGCCATCGACCGCGCCAAGCAGCTCTTCGGCGTCAACTTCGCCAATGTGCAGCCGAATTCCGGTTCGCAGATGAACCAGGCGGTGTTCCTGGCGCTGCTGCAGCCGGGTGATACCTTCATGGGCCTCGACCTGAACTCCGGGGGACATTTGACGCACGGCTCGCCGGTCAACATGTCCGGCAAATGGTTCAACGTGGTCTCCTACGGCGTGCGCGAAGAAGATCACATGCTGGACATGGAGGCGGTTGCCGAAAGCGCGCGCACGCACAAGCCGAAGCTCATCATCGCCGGCGGCACCGCCTATTCCCGCATCTGGGACTGGAAGCGCTTCCGCGAGATCGCCGACGAGGTCGGCGCCTGGCTGATGGTCGATATGGCGCACATCGCCGGCCTCGTTGCCGGTGGCCAGCACCCGTCGCCGTTCCCGCATTGCCATGTTGCCACCACGACGACGCACAAGTCGTTGCGCGGCCCGCGCGGCGGCATGATCCTGACCAATGACGAGAATCTGGCGAAGAAGTTCAATTCGGCCGTCTTCCCCGGCCTGCAGGGCGGCCCGCTGATGCACGTCATCGCCGCCAAGGCCGTCGCCTTCGGCGAGGCACTCAAGCCCGAATTCAAGGAGTATGCGGCCCAGATCGTCAAGAACGCCAAGGCGCTTTCGCAGACCCTGGTCGATGGCGGTCTCGACATCGTCTCCGGCGGCACCGACAACCACCTGATGCTGGTCGACCTGCGCAAGAAGAACGCAACCGGCAAGCGGGCGGAAGCGGCCCTCGGCCGCGCCTACATCACCTGCAACAAGAACGGCATTCCCTTCGATCCGGAAAAGCCCTTCGTCACCTCCGGCATTCGCCTCGGCACGCCGGCCGGCACGACGCGCGGCTTCAAGGAAACCGAATTCCGCGAGATCGGCAACCTGATCGTCGACACGCTGGACGGCCTCAAGGCCGCCAATTCCGACGAGGGCAATGCGGCGGTGGAAGCCGGCGTGCGCGAGAAGGTCGTGGCCCTGACGGACCGCTTCCCCATGTACGCCTACCTGTAAGGCCATATCGGAATGCGCTGCCCCTTTTGCGGATCGGAAGACAGCCAGGTCAAGGATTCCCGACCGGCCGAAGACGGGGCGGCGATCCGCCGCCGCCGGATCTGCCCGGATTGCGGGGGGCGCTTCACGACGTTCGAGCGTGTGCAGCTGCGCGAGCTCATGGTGTTGAAAAAGACCGGTCGGAAGGCACCTTTCGACCGGGAAAAGCTGATGCGATCGTTCGACATCGCGCTGCGCAAGCGGCCGGTGGAGCGCGAGCGGATCGAACGGGCCGTGTCCGGTATCGTCCGGCGGCTCGAAAGCTCGGGAGAGAGCGAGATCGCGTCCGAGGAAATCGGACTGCAGGTGCTGGAGGCGCTCAAGGGTCTCGATGATGTCGCCTTCGTGCGCTATGCCTCCGTCTATCGCGATTTCTCCCATGCCGAGGATTTCGAAAAGGTCATGGCGGAACTCTCTGCAAAGATCGCCCGCGACCCCGGCGCCTGACCGGAACTGCCGACATGACGCCTTCCCATGATCGAAACGCCGAGGATGCCGCCGCGACAGCGGACGGCCAAGCTGCAGACGGCATGGCTGCAGACGGCATCGCCGTCTCCGCCGGCGTGCCGGTGGACGAACAGCTGATGGCGGACGCCATTGCGGTCGGGGCCGGCCATCTTGGGTTCACCGGCAGCAATCCTTCCGTCGGCTGCCTGATCGTGCAGGAGGAGGCGCACGGACCGCGGATCATCGCCGCGGCCGTCACCGCGCCCGGCGGACGGCCGCATGCGGAAACGCAGGCTCTGGCGCAGGCCGGGGAGGCCGCGCGCGGAGCGACGGCCTATGTCACGCTCGAACCCTGTTCGCATCATGGCCACACGCCGCCCTGCGCCGAGGCGCTGATCCGCTCCGGCGTTTCGCGCGTCGTCATCTCCGTCGTCGATCCCGATCCGCGCGTTTCCGGGCGTGGGATCGCCATGTTGCAGGAGGCCGGCATCGTCGTGGAAACCGGGGTACTCGCATCTCAGGGTACGCGCGCGCTGGAAGCCTACCTGATGCGCATGCGCCTCGGTCGTCCGCACGTCACGCTGAAACTTGCGCTGTCGCGCGACGGCATGATCGGAGATCGTGCCCGTGGCGCGGGGCAGGGGCAGGTGGCGATCACCGGGCCGGAAGCCCGAACCTATGTGCAGCACCTGCGCGCCCGCACCGATGCCATCCTCGTCGGGATCGGCACGGCGCTCGCCGACGATCCGGACCTGACCGTCCGCCTGCCGGGGCTCGAAGAGCGTTCGCCGGTCCGCATCGTGCTGGACGCCGATCTGCGACTGCCCCCGGACAGCAAGCTGGCGCGCTCCGCACGGCAGGTTCCGGTCATCGCGGTGGCCCGTCCGCTGGCGTCGGAGGAAGACAACGCCGAGACGCATGCGCGGCAGCTGCGGATCGATGCCCTGTCGGCGCAGGGCGTCGAGGTGCTCGAAGGGGATCCGCGCAGGCTCGACCTCCTTCTGCCGGCGCTGGCAAGCCGCGGCCTGTCCTCGCTGCTGGTCGAAGGTGGCGCGCGCACCGCGGCCTCGTTCCTTGCGGCCGGGCTGGTCGATCGCCTGCTCCTGTTTACGGGAACGCCCACCATCGGGCCGCAGGGCGTGGCCTCTCCCGTTCGTCCCGGGCTTGTGCCTGCGCAATTCCTGCATATGTCTGGCGAGGCCTTCGGACCCGACCATCTGGATATCTACGAAAGGACTGCCTGATGTTTACCGGCATCGTGACTGACATCGGCAAGGTCGAGCGCGTGACGCCGCTCGACGCGGGCATCCGCCTGCGCGTGGCGACAGCCTACGATCCTGCCACCATCGACATCGGCGCCTCCATTTCGCATTCCGGCGTCTGCCTGACCGTGACCGCGCTGCCCGAGCAGGGCGCAAACGAGCGCTGGTTCGAGGTGGAGGCCTGGGAGGAGGCGCTGCGCCTGACGACCATTGCCGGCTGGTCTGCCGGTGCGCGCATCAACCTCGAACGGGCCCTGAAGATCGGCGACGAGCTCGGCGGTCACATCGTCTCGGGCCATGTCGACGGCACGGCCGAAATCCTGTCGGTGGAGGCGGAAGGCGAAGCGACGCGGTTTCGCCTGGACGCGCCCGAACACCTGGCGCGCTTCGTTGCCCCGAAGGGCTCCGTCGCGCTCGACGGCACGTCGCTGACCGTCAATGCCGTCGACGGCACGGTGTTCGACGTTCTCCTGATCCGCCATTCGCTGGAGGTCACCACCTGGGGCGAACGCAAGGCCGGCGACCGCGTCAATTTCGAGGTGGACACGATGGCCCGCTATGCGGCCCGGCTCGCGGATTTCCCGGCCAGGAACGTCTGACGTCGCGTCAGCTTCTCGACATCTCCCGGTCGTGGGGTCGCCCGGCCTCGGGGTCCTGTGACCGGGCTGTGAAGAGGCGCTCGCAGAGCACGACCGGTGCGCCGTGATAGACGGTGCGCGCCATCTCGCGGAAGCCGAGTTTGGAGGCGACGCGCAGCGATGCGGTGTTGGCAAGATCGATGATGCAGGTGCGCCGGGCCTTGGGATAGGTCCGCTCGCCCCATTGCAGCGCCGCCGATACGGCCTCGGTGGCGTAGCCCCGGCCGTGGGCCGTGGGGGACAGGGCCCATCCGGTTTCCATCGTGCCTTCGAGCGAGGGCTGGATCACGCGATGCAGATCGTGGAACCCCGCCTCGCCGATGAAGGCGCCGCTCTCCTTGTCCTGCAGGGCGAAGAAGCCGAAGCCGAAATAATGCCACATGCCCACCTGGCGCAGAAAGCGCGTCCAGGCCTGTTCCCGCGAGAACGGCACGCCGCCGATGAAGCGCACGACCTGCGCATCGGCAAAGAGGTTGGCATAGGCCGTAAAGTCGTCGCGCCGGTAGGGGCGAAGAAGCAGGCGGTTTGTTTCGAGGGTCGGTATGGCGTGCATGATATCTGTCTTAAAGGCGAATCGCGCCGATCGCAAAGCTGCCCTGCGTCACGCGATATGGAAAAGGCTTGCCATTGCGGCCCCGCCGTGGTTTGACCCGTGCCTCTGCCGACCAAGCGACCGGCAACATCCACATTTCCATTGCCCCCATTTCTCAGACAGGTGAACCGATGGCCGAAAGCGGCAAGCCCCATATCCTCATCGTCGAAGCCCGCTTCTATGACGACATGGCCGATGCGCTGCTCGACGGTGCGACCTCCGCGCTGACGGACGCCGGCGCTACCTACGACGTCGTGACCGTGCCCGGCGCGCTCGAAATCCCCGGCGCGATCGCCATGGCGCTCGACGGCATCGACAACGGCGCCACCGAATATGACGGCTTCGTCGCGCTCGGCATGGTCATTCGCGGCGAAACCTACCATTTCGACATCGTGGCCAACGAGAGCTGCCGCGCCATCATGGATCTGACCGTCAGCGAGAGCCTCGCTATCGGCAACGGCATCCTGACCGTCGAGAACGACGAGCAGGGCTGGGCCCGTGCGCGCAAGTCGCAGGGCGACAAGGGTGGCTTCGCGGCGCGCGCTGCCCTGACGATGATCGCCCTGAAAGCCAAGCTGGGAGGCGAACAGTGAACACGCCGACCGAACAGACGCCCCCGCTGAAGCAGGCGAACCAGCGCGGCGCAGCGCGCCTTGCCGCCGTGCAGGCCCTTTACCAGATGGACATCGGCGGCACCGGCGTGCTGGAGATCGTCGCCGAATACGAGACGCACCGCCTCGGGCAGGAGATCGATGGCGACACCTATCTGAAGGCGGACGCCTCCTGGTTCCGCTCCATCGTTTCGGGCGTCGTGCGCGACCAGCGCAAGCTCGACCCGTTGATCGGCACGGCCCTGCAGGACGACTGGGCGCTGTCGCGGCTTGATTCGACCGTCCGCGCCATCCTGCGCGCCGGCACGTTCGAACTGACCGAACGCAAGGACGTCCCCGTCGCGGTCATCGTCACCGAATATGTCGAGATCGCGCGGGCCTTCTTCGAGGAAGACGAACCGAAGCTCGTCAACGCCGTCCTCGACCGCATTGCCCGCCAGTTCCGCACGGACGTGCGGAAGTAGGTTATTTCACGATGTCACGTTGATCGGTTTTGGGGCGGATGTCTTCGGGCGTCCGCCCTTTTTGCTGTTCGTGCCGCGGACTTGCCGGCGAGCGCGATCGTCCGCCGCGGCGCACGTGGATGCGCGCTTCCCATCTCCGGCACCCTGTGCGGGAGGCGGCTTCCGGTCGGCGGGTCAAGGACGAAGCGCGTGCCGAAAGGGCGCAGGAGCATGGCCATCGCCGCGGGATGCCCTTTTCCAAGTTGCGGGATTCTGGACACGAAGTCCGCTTGACCTTGCCATGCTGCCGCCGCAATCTGGCGCCGTTCCCGTTATGCGTGAGGAGGCGCGGCGGGACGAAGACGGGGCTTTGGCGAGGCGTTGCCTGCCGGCCTTCCAAGGGAGGAAACATCCGACATGATTGTTCTACTGGGCGTAATTCTATGCGGGCTGGTTTCGGTGGCCTATGCCATCTGGGCGACGCGGTCCGTGCTGGCTGCCGATCAGGGCAATGCCCGCATGCAGGAAATTGCAGGCTATATCCGCGAAGGGGCGCAGGCCTATCTCGCACGGCAATATCTCACCATCGCCATCGTCGGCGCCATCGTCTTCGTCGCGGCCTGGCTGCTCCTCTCGGGCACGGCCGCCATCGGCTTCCTGATCGGTGCCGTCCTCTCGGGCGCGGCGGGCTTCATCGGCATGCATGTTTCCGTCCGGGCGAACGTGCGCACGGCGCAGGCGGCCTCCGTCAGCCTGTCGGCAGGTCTCGACATCGCCTTCAAGTCCGGTGCCATCACCGGCATGCTGGTGGCGGGCCTCGCGCTGCTCGGCGTGTCCCTCTATTACCTCATCCTGACCGCGGGCCTCGGCCATGCACCGGGTGACCGCGAGGTCATCGATGCGCTGGTGTCGCTCGGCTTCGGCGCGTCGCTGATCTCGATCTTCGCCCGCCTCGGCGGCGGCATCTTCACCAAGGGCGCGGATGTCGGCGGTGATCTCGTCGGCAAGGTCGAGGCCGGCATTCCCGAGGACGATCCGCGCAACCCCGCGACCATCGCCGACAATGTGGGCGACAATGTCGGCGACTGCGCCGGCATGGCGGCCGACCTGTTCGAGACCTATGCCGTCTCGATCGTCGCGACGATGGTGCTGGCGGCGATCTTCTTTGCCGGAAGCGCGACGCTCGCCTCGACCATGGTCTACCCGCTCGCGATCTGCGGCACCTGCATCATCACCTCGATCATCGGGGCCTTCTTCGTCAAGCTCGGCTCCAACGGCTCGATCATGGGCGCGCTCTATCGCGGGCTGATCGTCACCGGCCTCCTGTCGATCGTCGGCCTTGCCCTCGCGACGACAGCCACCGTCGGCTGGGGCGTCATCGGCACGGTCGATGGCAAGGACATCACGGGTGCGAGCCTCTTTGCCTGTGGCATTCTCGGCCTCGTCGTCACGGCGCTGATCGTCGTCATCACCGAATATTATACCGGCACCAACAAGCGGCCGGTCAACTCGATCGCCCAGGCCTCCGTCAGCGGCCACGGCACCAATGTCATCCAGGGCCTTGCGGTGTCGCTGGAATCGACCGCCTTGCCCGCCATCGTCATCGTCGGCGGCATCATCACGACCTACCAGCTTGCCGGCCTGTTCGGCACCGGCATCGCCGTCACCGCCATGCTCGGCATCGCCGGCATGATCGTGGCGCTCGACGCCTTCGGTCCGGTCACTGACAATGCCGGCGGGATCGCCGAAATGGCGCATCTGCCGCCGGAGGTGCGCAAGTCGACGGACGCGCTCGACGCGGTCGGCAACACCACCAAGGCCGTCACCAAGGGCTATGCGATCGGCTCGGCCGGTCTTGGCGCGCTGGTTCTCTTTGCCGCCTACGCCAACGACCTGAAGTATTTTGCCGCCAATGGCGACAAGTATCCCTATTATGCCGACGTCGGAACGATCTCCTTTGATCTCTCCAATCCCTATGTCGTCGCCGGGCTGATCTTCGGTGGCCTCATTCCCTACCTGTTCGGGGGCATCGCCATGACGGCCGTCGGCCGTGCGGCGGGCTCCGTCGTGGAGGAGGTGCGCCGGCAGTTCCGCGAAAAGCCCGGCATCATGGCCGGTACGGACCGCCCCGATTACGGCCGGGCGGTGGACATGCTGACCAAGGCGGCGATCCGCGAGATGATCGTTCCGTCGCTGCTGCCGGTGCTCGCGCCGATCGTCGTCTACTTCGGCGTCCTCGCGCTTTCCGGTTCCAAGGCCTCGGCCTTTGCGGCGCTCGGCGCGTCGCTCCTCGGCGTCATCGTCAACGGCCTCTTCGTCGCGATCTCCATGACCTCGGGCGGCGGCGCCTGGGACAATGCGAAGAAGAGCTTCGAGGACGGTTTCGTCGACAAGGACGGGCAGCGTCACCTCAAGGGCTCGGAAGCGCACAAGGCGTCCGTCACCGGCGACACGGTGGGTGATCCCTACAAGGACACGGCGGGCCCGGCCGTCAACCCGGCGATCAAGATCACCAACATCGTCGCCCTGCTGCTGCTGGCGGTTCTCGCCTAAAGGGCGTCGCCTCAAATGAAAACCCGCAGGGCCGGCCGGCGCTGCGGGTTTTTCTGTCTTGCGCGGTCGCGGCGTCGCGGGCTTGCGCCCGGCGCGGAAGGATCAGCGGTTGCCGACGTCGGAGGAGAGGACGGACCGGGCCATGCTCTTGCCGATGCCGTTGCCGGTCAGCAGCTGGCTGAGGAAGGTGAGCTCCTTGCCGCCGGTCGGCGTGGTGCGCGAGATCATGTCGAACACCTTGCCATCCTGCTGCGTGTAGTGCGCCAGCTGGGACACGGTGCCGTCCTTGTCGAAATAGACGGCGAGGATGCTCTGGTCGATCAGCTTCGGCTTCATGAAGGCGACCGGGCGGCGGCGCTTCTGCGAGATGTAGTAGAACACCTCGTTGTCGAAGGTTGCCGTGGTGGAAGGCGTGCCGAGCGAGAGCAGGACCTGCTCGCGGCTGGAGCCGACCGGCACGAGGGCGAGCGTCTCCTGGTCCACCACATAACCCTGGTTATAGGTCTGCGACACGGTGAACAGATCGCCCGAGCTCTGGCAGCCGGCCAGAAGGCCCGCGCACAGGATGACGGCGAGACCCGTCCGGTTCACAATATGCATGTCGGACTTGAAAAAACGTCTCGTCAACGACATCTCCCTTGAAGATACGCCGGCAGATGCGCCATTGCTTTTCGTGCCTGCTTCGGTAAACCAGCTTCCGCGATCATGCAACAAGACGATGCGCGTGCCCCCGGTGTTTCAGCGTGTTTGAAGCGGGGAAAGTTGGGCTTAATGATGTTTTTCGGGCTGTTCGGCAAAAAAAACGGGAACGCCGCGATCGTCGCCCGTCAGTATGACCTTCTGACGGCCGCCGCCCGGCAGCCGATGCTCTACGAGAGCATGGATGTGCCCGATACGGTCATGGGCCGGTTCGAAATGGTCTCGGCCATGCTGATTCTCTACTTCCGCCGGACGCGGGCCTCGGCGCGGCCCGGGCAGGAGATCGCCCAGGAAATCGTGGACGCCTTCTTCGAGGATGTCGATCACTCCATCCGCGAACTCGGTGTCGGCGACGTCAGCGTGCCCAAGCGCATGAAGAAGCTGGCGTCGATGTTCTACGGCCGTCTCGAAAGCTATTCCGCAGCGCTCGACCAGGGCGACGGCCCCGCGCTCGAAGCCGCGCTCCGCCGCAATTTTCACCCGAAGGCGCCGGCGGAGGCGCCTGCGATGACGGCGTTGGCCGACTACATGATCGCGGTCGAACGGAGACTGAGCGCGACCGACGAGGCCATGGTCGAAACCGGCACGCTCGCCATCCCGGCGCCCGGCCCGGACGCCGGCCATGGGGCGGTTCCCGGGATGTCCGCATCAACGGTGTCCCCGGCTGCCGACCCGATCCCACACACAGACACGACGCAAAGGAGCGCCCCGTGAAGTCCCCCGCACAGCCGCCCGAAAAGCTCGATGACGCCCCTGCCTATTCGCATCTGGTCAAGGTCGGTGCGCTCTCGGCCAGTCTGACGACGCTGCGGCTCGCCGCGGACGCGGCGGCGCTCGAGGCGCTGGCCCGGCAATGGCGCGTGACCGAGGTCCGCAGCCTGACGGCCGAGCTGCAGATCGCGCGCTGGAAAAAGGACGGCGTGCGCGTCAAGGGCCGGGTCACCGCCGATCTGGTGCAGGAATGCGTGGTGACGCTCGAGCCGGTGGAAAGCCATATCGACGAGCCCGTGGAGGCGACCTTCGTGCCCGACGGATCGCGGCTGGCGCGTGCGCTGACGGCCGAGACGCCGGAGACGGTGATCGACCCCGACGGTCCGGATGCACCCGACGTCTTCGTCGGCGATACGATCGATATCGGCCAGACCGTCGCGGAGCACGTGGCGATGGCGATCGACCCCTATCCGAAGAAGCCCGGTGCGGCCTTTCCCGACCACATCGAAAGCACGGAGCAGAACGACAAGCGCCCCAATCCGTTTGCCGCTCTGAAAGACTGGAAAAAGGACTGAACGGCCGGCCGTAGCGTTTCTTGTTCAGGGCCGGTTCAGGTATGAATCTTGGAAAAAAGGCCGTTTTGACGGAAAGCGGCCGGAGGAATTGCGGGATCGGCTCGCATTCGACCGCGTGAACGGTTAAGGACCAGTCCGGATCGCCATGCAGGAGCGCCGGCGCTTCGCGGCGCGGACGGGGCAGGCGGGCACGAAACGGACAGCAGGATAGGAAACACGTGGTCAGAATATCCCTCGATCTGATGGGCGGCGATCATGGTCCGCAGGTCATCATCCCCGGCGCCGCCAAGGCGCTCGAGCGGCATCCGGACATCCGATTCGTGCTCTACGGTCTGGAGGCCGACTGCCTGCCGATCCTCGAGAAGTACCCGAAGGTCAAGGCTGCAAGCACGTTCCACGCCTGCGAGCTTGCGATTGCCATGGACGAGAAGCCGAGCCAGGCGCTGCGCCGCGGCCGTGGCAAGGCGTCCATGTGGCAGGCGATCGATGCGATCAACCGCAACGAGGCCGACGTCATCGTGTCCGCCGGCAACACCGGCGCGCTGATGGCCATGTCGGTCTTCTGCCTGCGCACGATGGCCGGCATCCAGCGTCCGGCGATCGCGGCGATCTGGCCGACGCTGAAAGGCGAGAGCATCGTGCTGGACGTCGGCGCGACGATCGGCGCCGATGCGCAGCAGCTCATGGACTTCGCCCTGATGGGCGGCGCCATGGCGCGCGCGCTGTTCGAGATGGATCGCCCGACGATCGGTCTCCTCAATGTCGGCGTGGAAGAGATGAAGGGCCAGGAAGACGTCAAGGAGGCCGGGCGGCTGATCCGCGAGGCCAATCTCGACGGCATCGACTATTTCGGTTTCGTGGAGGGCGACGATATCGGCCGCGGGACCGTCGACGTCGTGGTCACCGAGGGTTTTTCCGGCAATATCGCGCTGAAGGCCGCCGAAGGCACGGCCCGCCAGATCGCGGAATATCTGCGTGCGGCCATGTCCCGTACGCTTTTGGCCAAGATTGGCTATATACTGGCGAAAGGCGCCTTTGACCGGCTGCGCGAGAAGATGGATCCGCGCAAGGTCAATGGCGGCGTCTTTCTCGGCCTCAACGGCGTGGTGATCAAGAGCCATGGCGGTGCGGATGCCGAGGGTTTTGCAGCGGCGATCGATGTCGGCTACGACATGGTCCGCAATGGATTGAAAGCCAAGATCGAGACCGACTTGGACAAATACCGCGCGACCCGGGCCCCCGAAGGGGCGCCGACGGGTGCCGGTGGCGAGGTTTGACAAAGACATGATCCGTTCTGTGGTTCGCGGTTTCGGGGCAGCGCTCCCGAAACAAGTGGTGACCAACCGTGACCTGGAGGCGAGGGTCGACACCACCGATGAGTGGATCGTGCAGCGAACCGGCATCCGGCAGCGCTACATCGCCGGCGAGGGCGAGACGACGGCGTCGCTCGGCGAAGCCGCCGCACGCGCCGCCCTCGACCGTGCGGGCCTGACGCCGGCCGATATCGACGTCATCATTCTCGCGACATCGACGCCCGACAACACCTTTCCGGCCAGCGCCGTCAACATCCAGGCACGTCTCGGCATGCAGCATGGTGCGGCCTTCGACATGCAGGCCGTCTGCTCGGGCTTCGTCTATGCCATGGCGACGGCGGACGCCTATATCCGCGGCGGGCTCGCACGGCGCGTTCTCGTCATCGGCGCGGAGACCTTTTCCCGCATCATCGACTGGAGCGACCGCACCACCTGCGTGCTCTTCGGCGACGGCGCTGGCGCCGTGATCCTGGAGGCGGGCGAGGGCAACGGCACGACGGCGGATCGCGGCATCCTCACCTCGCATCTGCGCTCCGACGGCACCCATCGCGAAAAGCTCTACGTCGACGGCGGGCCGTCGACGACGGGCACGGTCGGCCATCTGCGCATGGAGGGCCGCGAAGTCTTCAAGCATGCGGTCGGCATGATCACCGACGTGATCGAGCAGGCCTTCGAGGCCACGGGCACGACGGCCGAGGATATCGACTGGCTGGTGCCCCACCAGGCCAATCGCCGGATCATCGACGGCTCGGCCAAGAAGCTCGGCATCCCCCCGGAAAAGGTCGTCATCACGGTCGATCTCCACGGCAACACGTCGGCCGCCTCCATCCCGCTCGCCTTGAACGAGGCGGCAGCCGACGGACGCATCAAGCCGGGCGATCTCGTGCTGCTGGAGGCCATGGGCGGCGGCTTCACCTGGGGCTCCGTGCTGCTGCGCTGGTAACCGGCGGGCCCGCCCGTCGCTCGATGAAAAGCGAAAGGGAATGAAGCGCTTGACCCACGTGGCCAACGGCAATAGTCTCTCACGGAAATCGAGATTCCAGAAGATCTGTGGGGGATCATGAGCGGTAAAACGGTAACGAGAGCAGACCTCGCCGAGGCTGTTTTTCGCAAGGTCGGCCTGTCGCGTACCGAATCCGCCGAACTGGTCGAAACGGTCATCGACGAGATCTGCAACGCCATCGTGCGCGGGGAGAGCGTCAAGCTCTCCTCCTTTGCCACCTTCCAGGTGCGCGACAAGAACGAGCGCATCGGCCGCAATCCCAAGACGGGCGAGGAAGTGCCGATCTCGCCGCGTCGCGTGATGACCTTCAAGGCCTCCAACGTGCTGAAGCAGCGCGTGCTGAAGGCCCATCTGGCCCGCAAGGCCAAGCAGAAGCCGGCCGCGCCTGCACCCTGACAGCCTCGCCCTGGGGGCGCATGTCGACGGCGCCCGTTCGGGCGCCTTGCTTTTTCCGGTTGAAAACCTTCGCGTAAGCCGTTGAAAGACGGCCCGATTGTGCGATCATGCAGCGCAGAGCGCAGGGTTGTCCCGAATCGGGACGCTGCGGCACCCCGGTCATGGCCTCTCGGGATCATGACCCCTATGGCTGATTGAGGACGACATGGACAAGAGCCCGGATGCGTTTCGCACGATCAGCGAAGTCGCCGACGATCTCGACCTGCCGCAGCACGTGCTGCGCTTCTGGGAGACGCGGTTCGTCCAGATCAAGCCGATGAAGCGCGGCGGTGGGCGACGCTACTACCGGCCCGAGGACGTGGACCTGCTGAAGGGTATCCGCCATCTGCTCTACGATCACGGCTACACGATCAAGGGCGTCCAGAAGCTCCTGAAGATGAACGGCAACAAGTTCGTCGCGGCAATTGCCAGCGGCGACCTTGCGACCGTCGAGGCTCTGGCTGCCGCCAGCAACGACGAGCCACCGGTCCAGCAGCAACCGAAGATCGGCATGGCCGATGAGGACCAGATCGTCGGCCGCGCCAAAATGCCGACCAGCCGCCGTTTCTTCTCCTTCAACAATGGCGCCGACGACATGCCCGAGGTGTCCGTCGGCAAGACCTCCGTCAACAAGGAAGACCGGGCGTTGCTGCAGGAGGCCCTCTACGACCTTCTGGAGTGCAAGCGGCTGCTCGACCAGGTCCGTTGATCCCAGACTGCCGGAACCTGCCCGCTCTGCCGGTCTCCGGCGTCGTCGTCAAACGACGATAGGCGCGCCCGTCCGTATTTTAGTCGCGCACCATACGCCAGATCGTTCCCGATGTTCTTGTTTCGTCCGATACCGGACGCTCGTCCGCGCAGCGGGCCTAATGCCGGTGACGGAGGGAACAGCTTGCCTATTGGAGGGTTCTTCAGGTCTCAACGCCGGCAGAATGCCAGGCGAGACGAGGAGATGAGAACAATGGTAAAGACCTATTTGACCGCAGCGCTTGTCGCGCTGAGCCTGACCGGCACCGCCCTTGCACAGACCGGCACGAGCGCTTCTGGCGCAGCCAATGGTGCAGCACCGATGACCGGTGACCAGCCGAACACGACCGCAGCCGGCACCTCGTCGACGGGCGGCATGGCAACGGGCGCGGCCGGCACGTCCGGCTCTGCCATGGGCACGACGACCGGCGCCACGGGCGGCACCGCACCGATGACGGGCGATCAGCCGGCCTCGAGCGACAGCTCTGGTGCATCCGGCTCCATGGGCACGACGACGTCCGGCGCCGGCAGCGCAGCGGCACCGACCGCAACGGCACCGATGACGGGCGACCAGCCCTGCGCACCGGGTGCGACCACGACGGCATCCGGCACGGCTTGCCCCACGCCGTAAGACCTATCCAGCCGATGCCTGCCAGGCTCCGGCTGGTCCTGGAAAACGCCTGTCCAGCCGGAGCCTTCGAGGCTCCGACTGGACGGAGCGGCGACGATCTCCTGTCGATCCTGATCGGCATGGACACGGACTTCGAAGGTTGCCGTGCGGCCATGCTGCAACAGGCGACGTATAATGGTCCGGCATGTCTGCGATAGCATGTCCCGACCCGGTAACGGCCCTGCTCTAACCCTGAGCCCGAGCGCCATGCTCCCGCCGTCACACCCTCTCCCTGTCTTTATATTTCCAACACCGCCTCGACGCCGAATGCTGATTGCGGTTGGATGTCGCGCGCAGCGTCTCCATGCAGCGCGCCTCCGTTCGTGTCACCGAACCTGTGCGTCGGTGGGGACCGCTTCAGCTCTGCGTCTCGATGCCCGTGTCCGATGGTCTCTGCTGGCGGAACATCCGTGCTCGGTTCGCCTGCGCAGGCAACGGGAAAGAGGGGGGTAGCATGGTCCGGGCCTGCGGTCCGCCTTCAGGCCATCCTTGAACCAACAGGATCATTGGCGCTGTTCACCTCCGGCAACGAGCATTTTGCAGTCAGCCGGACATGTCGGGTCACCGCTCGTGCGGAACGCCGTGCGACAGGGAAAGGCCGAGGGCAGGGCAGTGGACGAGACCGATCTTATCGGTCCAGTGAAAATGGCATGCCGCGCAGGGCCTGTGCGCTTTACGGTTTGTTGTGATGCCTGTCGTTTCCCGAAGCCGCTGCACACGTTCGGGCGAGCTGTATCAGGACAACACGCGCTTGACGGCCGCCAACGGCGTCGGGCCGGAGCCCTCGACACAAAGAAAGGCCGCCGCTCCCTGGAGAGCGGCGACCGATGCCGGTGTTAGCGAATGACGAGGCGGAAGACTTCCGGTGCGTAGTAGTATCCGTCGCTGTGGCGGCGGTAGCCACGACGCGCCTCGCGATACCCGCGGTGCCCGCGCCAGTAGCCACGACGCTCCTCGCGACGTTCTATCCGGCGCTCGTGACGACGGTCGTGGCGCTTGATCCAGCGCGGACGATCGTCGCGATGGCGATACTGGACCGCCTGCGCATCGGTCGTCATCTGCACGGGCGCCGGTACGACAGGCGCTGCAGACGCGGTCGAGAAGCTTGTGAGGCCGAGGACGGCCGCAACAGCGGCGGCGCCGAGAACCTGGGTCAATCTGGTCATGGTGTCTTCCTTGCTAAGTAAGTCTTACTATTATTCGGTAAGCGATGAACCTAGGGTGAACCGACGATCCGGCCAGAGGCGGGTACGTTTTTCCTGTCGCGTGCGCGAGGCAGCGACGTCCGCCAGGGACGAATGCGATCACCGCAGCCGCGCTTGGGGGCGGTGTCCGGACGATCGGGGAACGAGAAAAAGGGCCGGATGACTCCGGCCCCTTCCTTGGCGATCTCGCCCGATTACAGCGTGCGGCGCGGATAACGCGCGCGTTCCTGCTCGACCTCTGCGGCGCCATAGGGGGCAGCCGTGTCGTCGAACTTCGTCCAGCCCTGCTCTGCATAGGCATTGCGACGCTCGACCGGATCGACCCAGTTCGACTTCTTCAGAATCGCTTCCGCGTCCATCTGCAGGGCATCGTCAACCTTCGCGGTGACCAGCGTGCCGCCGCGGCGGACGCCCTCGGCGTAGACATGCGCATGGTCTTCATCGACACCCGACGACGTCAGCGCACCGATGAGGCCACCTGTGGCGCCACCAGCGGCAGCGCCGGCAACGGCACCGAGGGCTGTTGCGGCGAGCCAGCCGGCCGCGACGACGGGACCGACGCCCGGAATGGCCATCATGCCAAGACCCGTGAGCAGACCGCCTGCGCCGCCGACAACGGCGCCAATGCCGGCGCCCGTTCCGGCGCCCTCGGCAGCCTTGCTGTCATGGTCGCCATCCTTGTAACGGCCATCCGCATTGTTGGACACGATGCTGATATCGTCGGATGGGATGCCACGGGCCTCCAAGGCGCTCACGGCAGCGCTTGCATCGCTATAATCGTCGAACAGTCCTGTTACAGTCTTCATAATGATTTCCTTTCAGCGCACGGACGCTTGTTATTTGGCGACGACGTTGCCCTGGTAATCCATGGAAACCGCAACGGATTTCCCATCCTTCATGGCTTTCGCCTGCCAGATGCCCTTGTCGTCCAGCATCAGGCCGTCGAGGCCTGTGTAACCGGCAGCTTCGATCCGTTCCTTGGCCTGCGCTTCGGTGAACGAATTTGCGCCTTCGACAGGTGCCGTCGGGTTGGCGGTGTCGGGCGTCGCGACTGCCGGCGTGTTGCCATCGGCGGACGGCGCGGGCGTCGTCTGGGCGCTGGCGCCAAAGGCGGATGCAGCAACGATCGCCGCAGCGAGAATGATCTTTTTCATTGGGTTCCTCCGTTCAAGACCCGTGTGCAGGTCTCGATGGGTAAGCTTTTGCCAAAGGAAATGTTCCGCAGAAATGCAATGATTTCGCGACTTTAAAGAGAGCGGTCCTTAGCAAGCGCGCGATCGCTCGCAAGGATTGCAGCGCCTCGACGCCCAGCGGAGAGGCCGCGAGAGGTGTCCCGCCACAGCCCGGCCGACGAGGGAAACCGTGTCCGCGTAAGGGCGAACCCGCACCCCTGTGAAGAACGAAACCTTTCCTTGACACATGCATCCGACCGTGAACAAAATAGGAACATAGTCCGCCAGTTCCGAAAACATTCCCACCTGAGAGTCGGCCCATGACCAATGTCCAGCACCATGCCAACGAACCCCTGGAGATGTCGATCGACGTCCTTGCCGAACATATCATCACCGAGCACGCGGGAGACGCGGTGGAGGCGGTCAAGACGCTCGTCATGGAGCTGGACTTCACGCGCGACCAGCTTCAGATCGCGTCCCGCTTGCTCTCGACGGGGATCGGGCGGGGGTGGAAGCCGCGCCTGGAGCGCCTGCCGGCCCGTCCGGAGGCGTGAGGTCATGAAGCACAAGCGCGGAATCGACCTGCGCACCGACATGGCCGCGCCGTTCGCGCCGGCCCGGATGCGCGAGGGGAGCTACGACCTGTGGCGTCCGATTGGAGACCTGGCGCAATACGAGATCATCGGCGGCACCTGCCCGACCTGCGATCACGTCGGGTGGCTCGACATGGCGATCGTCCGCCGAAGGGTCGGCGCCGAGATGAGCCTTCTTCATTTTCAGGAAAAGCTCGTCTGTCGGTGCGGCAACCGGGACGGCAACAGGCTGATGATCGGCACGCTGGCGCGATGACCGCCTGACGACGACAAGACGGAACGAAAAGCCGCTTAAAGGGCTTTTATCGAGCATGCGCACGACACCCCGTCGTCACAAGCGCGATACCAACGGAGTTTTCCATGGATCTTCCCCAGAATGCAGTCGTCGCGGTCGCGGACGGCAAGAAGCTGTCCCTCTTCAAGAATGAAGGTCAGGCCTCCAGCATCCAGCTCAAGGCCTTGCCCGAACCGGACATCGATGATTCGAAAATCCCGTCGGGTGGCCGCCATTCCAGCAGTTCTGCCAATCCGGGCGACGGACAGCAGGACGAAGACGGCTTTACCGCTGGCGTGATCAGCGCGCTGAACAAGCAGGTTCTGGATGGCAAGATCAAGAAGCTGGTGATCATCGCGGCACCGCGCACCCTGGGCGAGCTTCGCAAGGGCTATCACAAGGCCCTGTCGGACGTCATCGTCGGAGAGCTCGACAAGGATCTCACCGGTCACTCGATCCACGACATCGAGAAGGCGATCGCAGCGGCCTGATCGACGATCCCGCAAGCCCGAGAGAGCCGCGTCTGTTCGGCTCTCTCCCGACACCGCAAACCGGACATCCGGGACCGCGGCACAGCGTCCGTTCGCCGCTCGATCGCAGGATCGGGCGGTTTTTCATTATGTGGGGATGACGTTCGGGCCGCAGGTGAAAACCGGGCGGCAGCCGTGAGCTCTGGGGGAGCTCGATCAACCCGCTAAGTGGTTAATTTGAATGGTCGGAATGGCCGGATTCGAACCGACGACCCCTTGACCCCCAGTTTGGAAACTTGCGTTTCCTCAGGTTTCCCAGTGTTTCCCATCATATTGTTATTGAATGTAAAATTGGCTACGTTGTCTCAAGATCATTCATGTAGTTTCTTCTCGTTTCCGCTCTTGGTGGCGACTGGGTGGCGACTGGATAGATAGAACAAGGGGTCGCCAGTGCCGACATTGAAGCTAACCCGTAAGGCCGTCTCAGGCATCCAAGCTGTCGAGAAGCCGGTAATTTTCTACGACGAGGATCTCAAGGGATTTGGGCTTAAGGTGATGCCGTCCGGAACACGGACATGGATCCTTGAGTATCGTCCAGGCGCGGGTGGAAGGGGCGTTGCGAAGAAGCGCATCAAAATTGGCACGCCTTCTACCCATTCGCCGGAGGCGGCGAGGGACGAGGCTGCAAGAACACTTGCCCGGGTGACCTTAGGCGCAGATCCTGCGGCTCAGCGAGCGGAGGAGCGCGCGGCTCCGTCCGTGAGGGAAATCCTGGAATACTTTCTTGAGAAGCACGTCAAGGCGAAGCGTAAAGGTTCTACAGCGGACTTTTACCGGCATGTGATCGACAAGCACATCGTTCCAGAGATTGGGTCTATGAGAGCGGGACAGGTGACCAAAGCCGACGTCGCCCGCATGCAGGCTGCGATCTCCCGGCGTCGCGATAGGAAGACCGGCGGCAGGACCATATCCAATAGGGCACTAGCGATCCTCTCCGCTGCGTATGGCTGGGCAACTGGGGAGGAGTTGGTTCCGGAAAGCTGTAATCCCGTGAGCCGTGTTGAGCGGTACGCCGAGAACTCGAAAGAGCGATACCTAACGTCAGAAGAGCTCGCCGCCTTGGGTGAGGCTCTTATCGAGGCAGAGACTGTTGGCGTACCCTACGCAGTTGACCCAACGAAAGCGAAGGCAAAGCACGCGCCGAAAGAGGAAAACCGTCGCGTTGTCTTCTCTCCGGCCGTTACCGCAGCCATCAGGCTGCTAGTGCTTACCGGCTGCCGGCTGAGAGAGATTCTTCACTTGAGCTGGAGAGAGGTCGATCTCGAGCGAGGCATACTGTTCCTTGGCGACTCCAAGACAGGAAAGAAGTCCGTCATCCTGTCGTCAGCCGCGATCGCCGTCATTAAAGAAATTCCGCGACTAGGCCGATATGTCATAGCCAGTGAGAGTGCAGGAATGAAGGACGAGAAGCCAAGGGCAGATCTCAAGAGGCCGTGGTCTGCAATCTCGAAACGGGCAGGCCTGGAAGGTGTTCGGCTGCATGACCTGCGCCACACGTACGCTTCTATAGGAGCCGGCAGCGGTTTGGGGCTACCTATCATAGGCCGGCTGCTTGGCCATGCCGACACGAAAACAACGGAGAAATACGCGCATTTGGCAAGCGATCCTGTTCGACGTGCTGCTGATGCCATAGCTGACCGCATTGCTGCAGCAATGGGAGGCCGATGATGGCGAAGCTACCCGACGATTTTAGCCTACAGGCTTTTCCGATTGAGTCAGCTATAAGCGAGGGGCGAACGGAAGACGCGCGGCGGCTCCTTGTCGAGATCCTATTGACCGGCAATGCAAGCAAGGTGACGCAAAAGCTTGCGGCCGAGATGCTCTCACCAAAGCCGAGGAAACGGGGACGTCGAAAGACATTGCGTCAATACTGGTTTGAGATTGGCGAGCATTTCCATGATCTCCGCCGGCGTGGAGCGAAGTATGAGGACGCGATGCGAATCACCGCTGAGAAGTTCTGCTACTCTGAAGGACACGTCAAAAATGCCGTGTCGGAGTTTGACGCGGCTAAAGCAGCTCATGACGAGGCAACGAGAGACCTTCCGTGAAACACCGCACGAAAATGGGAATTTCGTGATCTAAACAAAAATGTAAAACGGTCGCATATTCCTTCCAACGCAAGGATACGGAGGGAAACACAGTGACGACGAACCTACGAGTTAAGCAGGCCGCCCACCATCTCGGTCTTTCGAAATCCACCCTAGACAAACTTCGCTGCTTCGGCGGCGGGCCTCGGTACTTTAAGCTCGGTAGGGCGGTGATCTACGAACTTTCGGACCTAGATGCTTGGAAAGCCGAACGCGCACGATGTTCAACGTGGGGTGCCCCGAACGATAACCGGCCGACAGCCCAAGTCTAACTACCCTACCATTTTCAGATCACAAACCCCTGCCAGTCCACAGCCGGCGGGCCGTCCCCTAGACGATCGACGCAATCCAGCGGTTAACCGGTAGAGCCGCGGGCGAGATACCCGCGTAAAATCACTACATATTTGAGCACACCCCACCACACACAAGAGCGTCCGACCCCCTGGTCGGCGGAGGAGAACGCATGCCCATTCCCCAAACAAACACCCCGACCCAAGAAGCCATCGCAATGGCATTCGCCCTTACGGGTCCTGCCGACGGCGTCGCCCGCGTCGCTCGTCTGGCAAATCATCGTCTCGCCCATACCACCGAGTGGGCAGGCTGGTGCGTGTCCAGCGTCGAGTTGTCCGCCGAGGTGGACCACCTGCATCTTGCGACTGTCCGCGCGCTTCCGGTCGGCCATTTCGCCGAAGAGGCGACGCTAATTTTCGCGTTGGCGACCGAGCCTGGGCGGGCTTCGCGCCGGTTCGACGCGCTCCTCCGTGCTTGCGGCATCGTTGACAAAATCGTGGACGATCGCGAGCTCGTCGGCAGGTACTTCGCGATGAGGGGGCGCGGTGCCGCGGCTTCAGATTTTGCTGATTTCGCGGGGTTGTTCGCTTGAGCGCGCCCCGTTCGAAACCCGTCACGGGCTACGGGCTCGCCATCCATGACGCGGACGAAGGTCGGACGTGCGGGTATGTCGATTTCTCACCGGTTCTGACTCCCACTGGCGTATCCGCAATGGCAAGCGTCAGACGGATGCGCTTCACCGAGGGGAATCGCGACCTGCAGCAAGCAGGGGATATCTTCTGCGTTGATCCTCGGACGGCAGAGTTCGTTCGCCATGCAATGAACGAGAAACTTGGCCGAGACGGGGAGGGCGGCCGATGAAGGTCATACACATCCAACGCGTTCCGGCGCAGCCTGGCAAAGCCATTCGCGCGCTTGCTTGTTTCGATTTGGAGTTCTCAGCCGACGTCCGGATGTTTGGTTTGAAGCTGATGGCGGCTCCTGATGGTCGCCGTATTGTCTACGCACCGTCGGCAAATGGAGGCCGGCGCTTGGCGACGTTCTCGCCTGAGCTTTCTGCAACGATCGCAGACATCGCCAACTCTGAACTGGAAAGGGCGAAAAACAGCCATGGCTCGAACCCCCGCCTTTAACACCGCAGTGCCCATCACGTTCAATGAAGCTGCCGTTCGCGGCCACGTCGAGATGTTGCATCAGTTGGCTGCCGGGCTTGCTGGGCTGCTGGTCGTGTCGACCTTCTACGCGAACCCAAACGGGGACGAAGACGTACCAGGCGTGGTCAGCCACCATCGCATCGGCGACGTCGACGGCATGGTCGAGGCCATATTATGCCATGCCGAGACACCGCATGCGAACGTGTTCGCGGGTCTGCAGGTCATGCGGCCCAACCTTGAACGCGGTAAACGAGGGACTGAAGCCGATATCGTTGCACTGCTCGGTCTTGTGGTCGATCTCGATGCCGACACAGGGCGCGACGGGGCTATGCCGTTCGATGCAAGTATTGTTCTTGAAACATCGCCCGGCAATCGGCAGCCATTCGTTTTGTTTGATAGTCCCGTTGCGCCAGCGGAAGCCAAACCGCTCGCGGCCGCACTCAAGCGTGCAACAAACTCCGACCATGGAACCGCGGACGTCGCCCACGTTTGGCGGATCCCCGGAACATTCAACTACCCGAATAAGAAGAAGCTAGAGCGTGGGCGTTCGGCGGATCCAGCACCGGTTTTCGTCGTCGAGGAGTGGCAAGGCGAGCTTATGCCGGTCGCGGATCTCCGCGCGGCGCTGGACCCGTGGGCCGCTGAGGTTAGGGAGGCGTCGCGCTTTGACATCGGGCAGCTTCCGGCGAGCGGCGGCGTCCAGGCTGGCGATCGGGCAGCGCAGTTGCTCGCAGCGAACGATGTCGGCGATAGGTCCGAGCACGCAGCACGCGTGGTCGAGCAACTTGCCTTCGATGGCCACACGGTAGAGGGCGGGATGCGTTTGTTCATTGATGCGCGTGGCGATTGGCTGCGGCGATATTCAACGGAAGAGCGCGCTGCGACAGATTTCCGCCGCATGTGGGGAAAGTTTGGTGTTCCTCTGATCGAGGAGCGCGCTGCACGCTCCGAAGCTGCGCAAGCATTCGTTGAAAGTGCAGCCGAGAAGGTCAGGATCGCAGCAAACGATAATCACGCTACACCGCTTAATGATACGCCTCCAATGCACCCAGACCCGTTCACGCCTCAAGCCGCCGGCGGGCTTCTCGAAAATATTGCAAACTGGATCCACGATACCGCGATTGTGCCGGTGCGCGAGCTGTCGCTTGCGGCGGCCATTGCTCTTCTCGGCGGATGCTTCGGCAAGTTGGCAATTGGCCCCACCAATGCTGGCGTCAACGGCTACCTCTGCACAATCCTTGGGACGGCGGGCGGAAAGGGGCACCCCCCAAAAGCCATCCGAAACCTAGGGGACCTGTGCGGCGCCGTGGGTGCCGTCTCGAATGGAGATCCGACCAGCTACGCGGCGATCGAGCGGATGCTGCGCAAGAACATCAGCACCGTCGCAGTGCTCGATGAGTTCGGCATCCTTCTCCAAGACGTGAATGGACGCAATCAGAGTTCGGCATCGGCCTCGATCCGCAAAATGCTACTCGCCATTTTTGACCAATCAAACAGCGTCTTCGACGGCCGGATCTACGCTTCCAGCGAGACGAAGAAAGACGACGGCCCGCTAGTCGGGCCTGCTCTCACCGTGCTGGCCATGACCACACCTAGCACGCTCTACAGCGGGTTATCCGCCGCATCAGTCTCGGATGGCTTCATCAATAGGTTCGTGTTCGTTACGGGAACGCGTGATGAGGGCAATATACGCCCGCCGCGGCTTGATGTGGATCTGCGCCCGCCGGCCGCTCTCGTGGCTTCGCTGCAAGGAGCTATCACTGGCTTCCCAAGAGGACCGAAGTCCGACGCGAAGCACAAAGTCCAATTTGCCGGCGGAGAAGCTGGTGACGCGTACAAGCGGTGGGGTCAAGTTTTCATGTGGCAACATCGTTTAGGCTGGGATCAGACCTTCAACGACATCATCGGGCGTGCCGCTGAAAACACAGTCAGGCTTGCGACGATCCGAGCAATTAGCCGCGATGCGAGATCGCCAGAGATCAGTTTGGATGACATCGAATGGGCGTGGGCCATCGTCTTTAGGTCGATCCACCTCATTGCGGAAGGTGTTGACCGCCACATGTCAGAAAGCCCGGCGGAAGCTCTTCGCAAAACGATCGTCGAGGTCATTCGGGAAGCGAAGGATGGCGTGGTCGCGTACTCCGTCCTTCTGCGGCGGAAAGGCATTCGTGGGGCAGACTTAAAGGAGATTGATGCCGCTCTCCAGTACCTCCTAGAGAGCGGCGAGGTCAGCATCGAAGGCCGATCGAAACCGGGCGCAGGCAGCAAGTTCCGGCTCCCCGTTTTGGCAACGTAAGATGCAACGTTGCAACGGCCCAGATCTGGTGCCTTGCAATCCTGGCAACGGTTGCAAGCTATTGCCATGCCATTGCAGCTAAAAACAATAGAAAAACATATATATAACAATAAGATATATATATTTTTTTATTCTATTGCCACATTGCAAATGTGGTTTTCTCTCTTCTTTTTGGGCTCAATTCCGATTGTCAGAATCCATGTTTGCAATGTGGCAATACGGCAATGGGGCAGCGAACAGCAAACACCTTGGAGGAAAAATTGACCATTCGACATCACCGCCAACAAGGCGGGCCGTTCCCAGGCAAAGGTTCAGCTCCCTCAATGGCGAAAGATTTTTACCTACCAACTGGACGAGCAGACTTCGAAGATCTCAATGACCTCGCCTCGCGCCGACCCAGCTTGACCGACGCCGGCAGTCTGGTTCCTGCCAACGACAACCGCCCCGCTAAGAAAAAGGATGCCGCATGACCCGAACAGCATCAGAACATCGTGCAGCCGTGGCCGGTTGGGCAGCAACAGCGCCGAAAACCGATTCCGCCATTTTTGGTCGCGAGACGAAAACCGAGAAGCCACGACACCGCGACTTGTCCGAACTGGCCGCACTGTTGGCGATGCGGAACCGACCGATCGGCGCGGCTGAAGGCGAGGGCGTGCCCGAAGAGCCTGCGCCAACTATCAGCACGAATTTCCGTCTTGTCGCCGACAACGATAACGCCCCGCCGGAAGAAGGATTTGGCGTTGATCGAACCCTCGAGATCACACCAACGATGGATGAGATCGAACGGGAAATGAGGAAGTCGCCGGAGCGCGGGAGCTACGTCGACGATAATGGCGTGAGCCGCAAGACAGTCGTTCGCATCGGGCGCCTGCGGTTCAGCGACGGCACTCAGACCGAGCGTGGCTACAAGTTGGACGCGGACAAGGTCGTGGAGGCAAACATCCGGATGCCTGTGGGCGGCATGCTTGGTGGCAAAGAGAAGTCCCCTCGCGATCGTGGCACGGAAGACGACGTCTCGCGAACCAACGCGCACTATCGCTGGATGGTTCAGGGGCGGCTTGCGGGGCGCCCGAAATCGAAAGCACCGCCCACCAGGGAAGAACGCCTCAGCGTCAATCGAGCCGCGGCTGCTGATATGCTTGCTCGTGCATATGCGAACACGCCCACGCTCCCCGAAATCACGCGCTGCCCCGACGGCTTCCCATACGGTCCGACAAACCTGGGTCAGTTGTTCACCGGCGGCCGGAAGGGCAAGAAAGGCGAGAGCGGTTCGCAAGCGTGGCAGGATATCTTTACGGAGAAAGAAAACCGGGACACCTTCAATCGCGCGCTGGAAGCGATGGCGGATAAGCATGTCTTCGCGTTAACGGAAGCTCTGTCGGCCCGCAGCTTGGCACAGCTCGGCGAGGCGCGCGGCTATAAAGGCCGTCATGCGATCGATGCGGGTAGGCGTCTACTGGTTGCCGCGAATGACAATTATCTCGATGCAATGGAGGCGGCGAGACACGCGGCGGAAAGGTAGGGGAAGTTTCCGACACTTCGCCCACCTATCAAGTGAAGGGTGGTGCAACGTAGTTGCGCCACCCTGATTGCTTCCGATCTCCCGTAGTGAGACGGACCCGTCGCCATGCTGCACTTCGTTGCAGCCGCTGAGTGTGCGGGTAACTATAGGGCGTAACGCCGTGAGTCTTTCGCTCAGCTAGCGCCTGGCCAGCTTAGGCTGGCTGTGAATAACGAAGATGCCGCGACCCAGTGATGGTGTTCGCCTGCGCCTACAGCCCGATCGACAAACCGGGACGGCGACTATGCTGCAGCGGTGCTTGTTCCGCTCGGCCATCTTCGTTTGCCTATTCGTGGTGCTGTCGGCGGACGTTAAGCGCAAAGCCTACCTGCTCAGGGGTCCATGGTATGGGGCAGGCGGTTATGGGAAGCGGTTTGCGCCCGGCCTTATGGCCTACCCGAAAGGATCGAAGCATGAGGGCTGCGGCGTTCATGCGGCACCACGATACTTATTGCCGAAGCCCCCATCTGCACTCAATTGGCGCGATGGCATAGCGTCTGCAGCGCTGCGCTTCGGCACACCAATGCAGCAAGGTGATAGAAGGCCATTCAGACGGAACACGCTTCGGTGCAGTTTTCTGTTTGGCTGAGGGATCCCTTGTTGTCACCCATCGCTGCCCGCTCCGTCTCCTCGGCGCCGCAGCGATCCTGCTGGAGGTTGAGTGTGCACGGTGCTTAGTTCACCCATAAGCCGCGCTCCCTCCAGCTTTCGTTTTTATGCGCGGTAGAGAAGCCCGGTATCTCGCCAGCCTCATAAGCTGGAGATCGTCAGTTCGAATCTGACCTGCGCAACCAGTTATGGAATGTAGCTCAGCGGAAGAGCGGGCGACTGTTAATCGCTATGTCGAAGGTTCGAATCCTTCCTTTCCAGCCAACCCCCCCAAGGCTCGCCATGCTCACATTACAAGCTGTCACGGTCGCTCGCTGCCTTGCTACTGCATGCGCCTTCCTAATGGTGCTGTCTGTCGTGGCCTCCTGCTCCACCGATCGCCAATGGGCTGACGTCGCCACGATGGTGCAGCACGCAACCTGATGACCGACACGCGACCGTGGCGCAAGCTCTACAAGACTGCACGTTGGCGCGCTGTCCGAGAGCGTCAGCTAAGCGAGCATCCGCTTTGCGAATGGTGCCTTGAGCGCGAAGAGATCACCGAGGCCAACGAGGTCCACCACCGCATCGCCCACAAGGGCGACCTTGACCTGTTCTGGTCGGGCCCCTTCCTGTCAACTTGCAAAGCCTGTCACTCCTCGAGAGGCCAGCGCGAGGACGCAGGGCAGACGGTTGTGGCCTACGGAGCGGATGGGTGGCCGATCTGATGACATATTAGACGAATAAATCGTCGCATCCAGATGATTTTGTTGCATTTTGTGCTTGACACACCGAGTCGGACGTGATATGATGGAGGGGATGCCCTCCGACCCCCGGAAAGGGGGTACATTAGAAGTCCATCATCGATGGGGTGGGTATCGGCGTTGGGCAAACGCGTACAACGCCACATTTCAAAATATGAGGGTATGACGCCATGGCACGGCAGAGAACGCCAGCCGCCAAGGCAGCAGTCACTGGCGCTGATAAGAAGAACAAGGGCCGGTTCGAGGAGCGAAACGAGCCTATCGTCGACGGCGACTTGGGTGAGCCGTTCGCTTGGCTGTCCGAAAATGCAAAACAGGCCTGGCGCGAGCTGGCTGAAGAAATTCCTTGGCTCAACAAGAGCCATCGAGGCGTCCTCTCGATAGCGGCAAAAGTCCGTGGGCGAATGATGGGCGACATGGTTAACGGCGAGACAGATGTCGGCGTCCAGGCCATGAACCTTTACCGGCAATGCTTGGGATCAATGGGAGCTACGCCAGCAGACGCATCGAAGGCGGGAGCTAAGCCAGATGGCGAAAAGACCGACCCTGCCGACGCCTACTTCTGACGACCCGACGACTGCATATGCGCGTTCTGTCATCTCCGGCGAGACGATCGCTGGGCCGCACGTCCGCAACGCATGCCAGCGCCACCTCGACGACCTGAAGAACGGCGCGAAACGCGGCCTGATCTGGGATCCGGCGGGCGCTGCGCGTTTTATCGGCTACTGCCGTGACGTTCTGCGCCTCAATGGCGGCCAGTTCGAAGGCCGGCCGTTCATCCTGCAGCCAAGCCAGGCGTTCATTGCCGGCTCTATCTTTGGATGGAAGCGCACGAACGAGGACGGCAAGATCGTCCGACGGTTTCGCCGCGCATATGTTGAGCAAGCAAAAGGCCAAGGCAAGTCGCCGTTCGCTGGCGCGGTCGGACTCTACTGCATGACCGCTGACGGCGAGGCGGCGGCCGAGATCTCCGCGGCCGGCAAGGACAAAGCGCAGGCCTTCGTTCTGTTTCGCGACTCAGTTGCGATGTATGAGCAGTCGCCGAAGCTTTCGCGTGAACTGACGCCGTCGGGCGGAAACCCCGTCTGGAACCTGGCGCACATCAAGTCGCGATCATTCTTTCGTCCGATCTCGCGCGAGCAGGCGCACAGCGGGCCGCGGCCTTATGTGGCGCTGGTCGACGAGTTGCACGAACATCCGAACGGCCACACGATCGAAATGCTGGAGCGCGGCTTCAAGTTTCGCGACCAGCCTCTGTTACTGATGATCACGAACTCGGGAAGCGACCGCAACAGCGTCTGCTGGGCGGAGCACCAGTGGGCGGTCAAGGTTGCAGCGGGCACGGAGACGCCAGACGACGATTTCCACTATGTCGGCGACGTCATCGGCACCAACAACTCCAGCGACGAGACGTTCAGCTATGTCTGCGCGCTCGACAAGGACGACGACCCGTTCACGGATCCGTCCTGCTGGGTGAAAGCCAATCCGCTTCTGGGTGTGACGCTCAAGTACGAGTACATCGAAGGCGTCGTCGCGCAGGCGAGGGACATCCCGTCGAAGCGCAACAACATTCTGCGGCTGCACTTCTGCGTCTGGACCGAATCCGACACTGCGTGGATACCGCGGCCGCTGCTTGAAAAGGTGATGGCCGACTTCGATCCGTATGCCGAGCACAAAGGCAAAACAATCAACGCGGCTGGGCTCGACTTATCTGGCGCGAAGGATCTGACGGCTGCCGCCTTCATCATCGAGACCGGCACAAAGCGCGTTGTCCGGACGGATGGCGAAGAGGTTGATCTGCCCACTTACGACTTGTGGATCGAGGCATTCACGCCGCGCGACACGATGGATGAGCGGTCAAAGGTCGACCATGTGCCGTACCGGCTCTGGAAAGAGACGTTTCACAAGGATGCAGACGGCAATGACACCTCGCAGCCATACATCAACGCTCCGGAAGGTGCGCGTGTTCGCTACGATCACGTTGCCGCCCTGTTCGCACGTATCAACGCTGAGCACGGCATCGGTGTGCTGGCCTTTGACCGCTATGCTTTCGACAAGTTTGAGCAAGAACTGGACGAGTACGGCGTCGATATCAAGACAGTAGCGCATCCGCAGGGCGGCAAGCGTAGGGCGAAGCCTGACGAGGATAAGGTCGAAGCGGCAAAGGCTGCCGGCCTGGAGGCTCCTTTGGGGCTTTGGATGCCGGGGTCCGTTGCGGCTCTGGAAACGCTTATCCTTGAGGGGCGCATTCGTTTACGCCGTTCTCCCGTCCTGCTTGGCGCTCTCATGGGTGTGGCAATCGAGACGGACCCGCTGATGGGCAATCAGTGGTTCAGCAAAAAGAAATCAACGGTGAGGATCGACCCGGCTGTGGCTGCTGCAATGGCTGTCGGGGCTGCGGTTGATGGCGAAGCTGCGCCAGGCGCCGACATCGGCGACTTCATCAACAACATGGTAATGGTGATCTAATGGGTCTCTTCGAGAGATGGCGCGGAGTGCCCATAAAACTCACCGACGGCGAGTTCTGGCGCGGTTTCTTCGGGCTGGGAACGACGTCAGGCGAGACGGTGACGATCGAAAGCGCCCTGCAGCTTGATGCTGTATGGGCGTGCGTCAACCTGATTCGCAACGCATTCATCATGCTCCCGTGCCTAGTCTACAAGGCTGACGGCGTGACCGTCGACACGAGCTCCGATCTCTACAGCCTGCTGCACGATATGCCCAATATGGACGACACCGCGTCGGACTTCTGGGCAATGGTCGCGCTGTGTTTCTGCCTGGACGGCAATTTCTTTGCTGAGAAGAAATTCAACGGTACCAGATTGGTTGCGCTTAACCCGCTACCTCCTCTGAACGTCGACGTCTGCCGCGACAAGCGTGGCGCTCGGTATTACGAGGTGCTTGAGGACGGGAAGCGCAGGCGGATCGCTGAGGACAAGATGTTCCACGTCCGTGGAGCGGTTCTGCCGGGCTGCGACCGCGGCATGTCGCCGATCGGCGTTGTCCGAAATGCGGTCGGCAACGCCCTTTCAGGTGAGCGCGTAGCAGGCAAGATGTTTGCCAACGGCTTTCAGGTTTCAGGAGTTCTGTCTTCGGACCAGATTCTAAAGCCCGATCAGCGCAAGCAGCTGGGCGATGTCTTGGGGCAGTTCGCCGGATCTGATCGCGCCGGTAAGATCGCCGTCCTTGAGGCTGGCTTGAAATATCAGCAGCTCACCATTGATCCAAAAGACGCGCAGATGCTGGAGACGCGCCAATACAGTGTCGAACAGATTTGCCGCATCTTTGGTGTTCCGCCGGTCATGATCGGCCACGCAGCCAACGGCACGACGACGTGGGGCAGCGGGATCGAGCAATTGATCCTGCAATTCACCAAGACCTGCCTTGGCCCGATGGTGAAAAGCATCGAATCCGCCATCTATCGTGACCTTTTGAGCAGCGAAACGCGCAAGCAGATGGTCGTCAAATTCTCGATGGAAGGCCTCTTGAGGGGCGACAGCGAAGCTCGGGCTGATTTCGTCTCCAAGATGATCCAGTCCGGCGTTTACACCGTCAATGAGGGCCGCGCTTACGAGAACAAGGCGCCGATCGAAGGCGGTAACCGCTCGATCGTCAACGGCACGATGACGCCGCTCGATATGCTCGGCAAAGACACCCAGGCAACGCCTGAACCGCCCGCAGCACGCGCTGCATAAGGACAAATCATGAAATTTGAACACCTGATTTCGGCCTTTCTGGCCGAACCCTGGGCGATTCAGCGCGAAAAACTGGGCATGTTGGCTGATGTTTTGGTCGCGCGAGCCGAGGGCGAGAAGCTGTTTTCCACCGAGTTTGCCGCGGCGATCGACGACGCGCGAGCAAAGGATATCGCCGAAACCGATGGGAAAGTCGCAGTTATCCCCGTTTACGGTGTGCTGGCGCAGAAAATGGACATGTTTTCCGCCATGAGCGGTGGATCATCCTACGCCGGCATCAAAAAAGCGCTGCATTCAGCGCTGTCCAACGCGGATGTGAAGGCTGTTGTGCTCGATGTCGATAGCCCCGGCGGCACAGTCCCCGGCACGGATGAGCTTGCGACCGAAATTCGCAAGCTACGTGGCGGCGAAAAGCCGATTATCGCGCAGGTCAACAGCCTGGCAGCCAGCGCTGCCTACTGGGTGGCCTCCGCAGCCGACGAAATCGTTGTGACGCCTTCGGGACGCGCTGGATCGATCGGCGTTTACACGGCGCATGACGATGTTTCCAAGGCTCTCGAGCAGCGCGGCATCAAGCGCACGTACATTTCCGCCGGCAAGCACAAGGTCGAAGGCAACGAGACCGAGCCGCTGAGCAAGGACACGCTTGCGCACGTGCAGGATGGCGTGAACCGCTCCTACAACAAGTTCGTTGCAGCCGTCGCCGAAGGGCGGGGCACGACGGTTGGCAAGGTCGAAGATGGCTATGGACAGGGCAGGGTGTTTTACGCCGAAAGTCTCATGGACCGTGGCATGGTCGATCGCGTTGCCACACTGGAAGAGACGCTTGAGCGCTTTGGCGCCGAAACGCAGCCGGCATATGTGCGGCGCGTGAAGGCAAGCAACCAGGCGCGCGCAGAGGCTGCGACCTTGCTTGCGAGCAAGATGGCAGCTGGCGAACCAATCACGAAACGTGAGTTTGAAAACGGCCTCAAGGGACTTGCAGGCTTCTCGAACTCAGAGGCAGAGCGGGCCGCTCGGCTCTACCTCAAGGCCGATCAGGGGGAGCCTGATGTCGAGACGGATGCTGCTGCTTTGACAGCGCTGAACGCGGCTCTGGCCGAAGCACGATCCTTCAAAATAAAGATCTAGGAATCCCCATGACCACTGAACTGGCAACAGGTCTCGCCGACCTGACGAAGTCGCTCGCCTCCATCAAGGAGAACGTGACCGAACTGGCGACCGAATTCACCCGCAAGACCGCCGACGGCGAGAAGATCTCGGCGGACCTCACCGACAAGACCGACAAGGCTCTATCCGAGCTCGGCGCCGTCTCCACGCGCATCAGCGACCTCGAAAAGCGCGCTGCCCGCGAGAAGGAAGAAGGCGTCGAAGAACAAAAGTCTCTTGGCCAGCTTGTTGTCGAAACTGCGGGCTTCAAGAACGGCGCCCTCAGCGGCACAGAGCGCGGCTCCATTCGCGTTATTGCTGACCGCGCCGCCATCACTACGGCGGACACCACGCAGGGCGCCGGTCGTTCCGTTGGGACGTCGCTTGTCCAGGGCGCTCGCGTTCCTGGCATTTTCGCACTTACTCAGCGTCAGCTGACGATCCGCGATCTTCTGATGCCTGGTCGCACCGGATCCAACAATATCGAATACGTCAAGCAGACCGGCTTCACGAATAATGCTGCTCCGGTTGCTGAAACGACTGCCAAGCCGTATTCTGACATCGCTTTCAACATGATGTCCGCCCCTGTTCGGACGCTGGCCCACCTTTTTAAGGCTAGCCGACAGATCATGGACGACGCTCCGGCGCTGGCCAGCTTCATTGACGGGCAGGCTCGATACGGCCTTAAGCTCGTTGAAGAAAATCAGCTGCTGAACGGCTCCGGAACGGGCCAGAACATCGCCGGCATCCTGCCTCAGGCAACTGCTTTCGCTCCGTCGTTCACGCCGACGTCTGCTACTGCGATTGACCGCCTTCGCCTCGCAGTTCTCCAGGTCGTTTTGGCGCAGTTTCCGGCTACGGCCTTCGTTCTGAACCCAATCGACTGGGCGAAGATCGAACTGACGAAGGATGCCGGCGGCAACTACATCGTAGGCCAGCCGCAGGGCGCGCTCTCGCCAACCCTCTGGAATCTTCCGGTTGTGTCTTCCTTCGCAATGGCTTCGGGCACGTTCCTGACCGGCGCCTTCAACATCGCTGCGCAGATTTTCGACCGTATGGACATCGAAGTCCTGCTGTCGAGCGAGAACGTTGACGACTTCGAGAAGAACATGCTTAGCGTGCGATGCGAAGAACGACTCGCGCTTGCCGTGTATCGTCCGGAGGCCTTCGTCACCGGTGCGGTTAACCCTGCTTAACGGTGTGGCGGCTTGATTACTTAGCTGCCAAAACCTACTTATCAGGTAGACGACCTCCTTAAGGACGCCAATCCTTAGGGAGGTCTAACACCAACGAACGGGTAGGTTCGGAGATGCTGTCAAAAGCCATTAATGCCACCACTTTGGCTGCGCAAGTCTTGTTTTCGCTTCCGTGTCCCGATTGCGGGGCGCCAGTAGTTGGGAAAACAAAGCACAAGAAGCGCTGCGATGATTGCAGGATAAAAGCCCGCCGCGAAAGTGATCGCATTGCGGCAGACGCAAAGCGGCGCAAGGCCGGGATCAAAAAAGTGAAGGGGGAGACTTTCGCATGTGAGCGCTGCTCGTGCGACTATGTTGCCACTTCGAAAAGTCGTCAATCATTTTGTCCCACTTGTCGCCCGATTGTAATGCTAGAGCGTGCACGAGCTATCTCTTACGAAAAAGGAATATACGAAGGGCGCAAACGTGTCGGTCGTGTGGAGACGTGCAAGCATTGCAGGGCGAATTTCACCGTGACCCGCAAAGGAAACTTCGTCTACTGCGGAGAATGCACCCTGCTCGCAAAAGCAAACAAGCTTCCTGATTCTGTTGCGAGAGTCCGCGCGTATGCCAAGACTTGGGTGGCAAGCCACCCAAAGCATTCTTTAAACGCTATAATGCGGCGTGGAATTCTGCGTTCCGTTGAAGACAAAGCTGGGCGCTCTTGGACATCTCTTGTGCCGTATACCGTTGAAGAACTCATGGATCATTTGGAGCGTCAGTTCACTGATGGAATGACCTGGGAAAATCGCGGTCTTAACGGCTGGCACATCGACCACCGACTGCCCCTCTCAAGTTTCTCGTATACTTCCGCTGAAGACCCTGAATTCCAATTCGCGTGGTCGTTAGCAAACTTGCAGCCGATGTGGGGAGACGAAAACATCCGCAAGAAAGATCAGATTTTGTACCTCATATAAGGCGCCTCTGGCGCCTTTTTCATAGGAAAAACAATGACCGATTACGTAGAAGTGCAGCCGCTCAAGACGTTCGACAACGGCTCCGGTCTCAAGACCGCGGAGAGCAAGCCGTTCAAGGTCGAGCGCGGCGAAGCCAACGAGCTTCGTGTGCTGGGCCTGGTGTCGTTCGAAGACGGCAAGAAGGCCGACGAACCTGCCGACGAGGCAGAAGTCGAAGCGAAGCCCGAGCCAGAACCCGAGCCCGAGCCGGCGCCCGCAAAGGCCGCGCACACCGAGCCGAAAACGGCCAAGAAGAAAGACTGACGCAGATGGCGACACCGAAGACAAACAAGCATCGATTTGCGAGCTACATCGGCGGTGTCGCCAACCCCGCCGCGCCTGCTTTTACCGTTCTGCCTGCGATCACCGGCACGGCGCGCGTCGGCCAGGTGCTGACGGCAAGTGCTGGCACCGTGACGGGCACACCCACGCCAACGGTGGACAGGCATTGGCACGCCAATGGGGTCGGGATTCCCGGCCCCTACGGCACGTCCTACACGCCAGTTGTTGATGATATCGGCAAGACGATCACGGTACGCACCCGGGCGCAGTCGCTCGCAGGGCGTTTGACTGTCACCAGCGCTGCGACGGCAGCAGTTATCGCGGCCTGACATGGCGCTGGTTGATCTTGAGCTCGCGCGCAAGCATCTGCGCATCTTTCATGAGGACGAAGACGCCGAAATTGGCGTCTATCTGGCTGCGGCGGAATCGATCGTTCTTGAGTATCTGGACAGGCCTGTTTTGCCGCTTGGCGGCACGCTTCCGGCCCCTGACACGGTTGGCTACACGATGATCGTGACGCCGCCCATTGTGGCTGCCGTGCTGCTTGTCCTGTCGGATTTGTACGAGCGCCGTGAGGCCCCAGAGAAGGACGCAGGCGACGCCGTCCTCCAGCCGACAGTACGACGGCTTCTAGCGCCTTACCGCGTCTGGCGGACATCCTTGGAGGATGAGACATGCACGTACGTTTCGTAGAAGATTTTGACTGGCGGCAACCAGGCTTCACGATCGCCTACAAGGCCGGCACGTCCAAGAACGTGCGCCGGATCTGCGGCGAGGAAGCGGTTGCCAAAGGGGCGGCGGTCGCCGACGACACAAAGGCTGAGGACTACGCTGATGGCTCGGAAGCCTAAATCGGGGGCTATGCGTGAGAGGCTGAATTTTCAGATCCGCACGTTCGTTGACGATTCTTATGGCAACGAGGTCTCCGGCCCATTTGCTACCGTCTTCACCGAGCCGGCACAGTTGGTTGCGCGTGCAGGCGGCGAAGCTGTCCAAGCAAGCCGATTGTCAAGTGTCCAGCCTTATACGGTCTGGGTTCGTTCCAATGAGCGCACACGGTCGGTCACGCCGGCCTGGCGGATCGTCGATGCTCGTTCTCCGCGAGAGTTCAACATCCGGACGGCGTCCAATCCCGACGGGCGCAACGGCTGGATCGAATTCTTGGTCGATGATGGGGTCGCGACGTGATCAAGGCGAAGGTGCAGGGCCGCGAGGCGCTCATGAAGCGGCTGAACGCTCTGGCGCCGAATGCTGAGAAATATGCCGCCGACGCGAAGATCGCCATCATGGAGGACTTCGCCGCCGAGATGGAGCAGAAGGCGCCAACAGGCGCGACGCTAGAATACATGCATTCGTTTGATGCTGATTTCCTGCGAAACCGACCCACTCAAGAGCAAGTCGGCATTCAGGCGAGCAAAGACAAAGACGCGGTCGGTCTCTTCGCCGCGTGGATTTGGCGGTTTCTGGAGTTTGGGACCGCTCCGCATAGCACTGCTAAGGGTGGCGGGACTGTCGCAGGCAAGAAGGCCGCCGCAGCCAACCCAGCTGATATGCATCCGGGAATGCCAGCGCAACCGCACATTTTCCCGGCTTGGCGAGCATTCAAGCCCCAAGCGAAAAAGCGGTTGAACGCTGCCATCAACAAAGCGGTGCGGGAGGCAATGAACAAATAATGGCCTCACCAGAACTTGAGATTCAGGGCGAAGTCGTGCGCCTGCTGAAGGCGGACAGCGCTGTAATGGCGCTCGTGAACGGTATTTACGACATAACACCGGACGCTGCTTGGGCTCAACCGAAGCAAGGGTTTATCAACATCGGCGAGGCTCAGACGCTACGCCGGGATGCGACCTGCCTTGAGGGCGGAGACATCTACCTGACCATGCATGCATGGTCGCGCGCGGTTGGCTTTCCAGAAGTCCGGCGCATCGCAAACGCAATGGTCGAAGCCCTGCACCTGACGCCAATGGTGCTCAGCACCAACCGATTCATCTCGATCATGCATCGCCAGACGCGGGTCTTCCGAGATCCGGACGGTCTC
This sequence comes from Rhizobium sp. Leaf384, assembly GCF_001424065.1. GTDB lineage: Bacteria > Pseudomonadota > Alphaproteobacteria > Rhizobiales > Rhizobiaceae > Ferranicluibacter. Next base: position 416,930 of record NZ_LMQE01000001.1, on the reverse strand, counting down.
ACCAGCCACGCGGTCGTCGAGCTTCTTGCTCGGTACGATCGGGCCGAATAGCGGCCGCCATCACCACCACAAACGTTGCCGGCCATGTGCCGGCCTTTTTCTCTAAAGGACCAGCACATGGCACAGCAGATCGGCCGTACCCTACTCATTCAGATCGGCGACGGCGCCTCCACCGAAGTTTTTACCAATCTTTGCGGCCTGAAGACGCGCAGCTTCAGCCTTTCCGCGGGTGAGATCGACACCTCGATCCCATCGTGCACCAATCCCGGCGACGAAGTCATCAAGACGTCGCGTCCTGGCATGGTGAACCGCACGTTCTCGGGTTCCGGCGCGTTTGTGTCGTCGACCGCGATGAGCGCATTCATGGAAAAGGTCATCAACGCCGAGCAGTTCAACGCGAAGGTCATTGTGCCCGGGCTAGGCACCTTCACGGGCCCGTTTTTCGTGACCGACTTTGAGTTCTCGGGCGACATGGAAAACAACATGGAATTCAGCGCAACGTTCGTTCCGGCCGACGCCATCACGTTTGTTGCGGCGGTGTAATCCATGGCAGAATCCGTGAATCTGGCGCGCGGCGAAGTCGCGCTCAAGATCGAAGATGTCGACCTTGTTCTGGCCGGCACGATGAACGGTCTGGCTGCCGTGTCCGCGGCACTTCAGTGCAAGTCGCTGTCCGATCTGTGGCAGCGGTTGGCCGGCGTCGAGATTGCCGCCACCCTGGCTGCGATCCAGTTCCTTACGATCAAGGGCGACAAGGCCGCAGCACTCGAGAAGATCCAGTTGCGCCATTTCGCCGACTGCTCAGTTGCTTTCAACGACCTGATCTCCGCTCACCTCGATGAGGCCGGCGAAAAGGGAAACGAAAGCGCCGCGCCGGCAAAGAAGACCGGGGCGGCGAAGAGCTAAACACCGAGCAGCAGCTGCGTCAGTGGCTGCGCACGGCGCATAAGATCGGCTGGCGTCCGCCCGACTTCTGGGCGGCCACGCTGGTCGAGTTCTTCGAGGCGATCGAAGCGCACAACGACGATGGCAGCGAAGACGCAGGAGTGCGCCGTCTGAGCGCGAAATGCGCGAGCTTATGGAGAGGCATGGGGGTTAGTACCCCCTGTCCTTACAGTATTCCTGCATCGCTGTGAGCCCACTGTTCGCCCTTGCTGCGGCGCAGCCATTTCGGATCGTCTGTTCTTTCTCGTCAGCTGCTCGCTGTGTCGCGGCGGCGTTTTCCTTGATGGCGTAGTAACCGCCTCCGGCGATTATTACGACGCACGCGGCTGCGATCAGCGCCTTCAGCCATCCATCCATATCCACCTCCCAAGGCCCGCAACTCCTGCGGGCTTTTTCGCATGCTAGGACACTTGCTGATGGCTGACAATTCCGATGACCTGATCATCTCGATTAGCACGGACCTGGCCACGGTTCGCCGCAGCCTCAAAAGGCTGGAAGCCGACATTGCCGCATCGTCGAGCAAGGTCGAAAAGCAATTTGACGGCATGGGCAAGGGCATCGACAAGTCGATGTCTACGGCCCTGCAGGCCCGCATTGAAAAGATGGTCGGTATCGGGACGCAGGGTGCCAAAGAGTGGAGCGGAGCACTTGCCGATCAGGGCAAGGAGCTCGAGCGCCTCCGTGCGAAGTACAATCCTCTCTTCTCCACGATCAACAATTACAAGCAGTCGATCGCCGACATCAGGCGGGCACATTCTATCGGCGCGATTTCCGCGACGGAGATGACTGCCGCCATCACGAAAGAGCGCCAGGCTGCGCTCGCATCGACGGCCGCAATCAAGGGCCGCAATGCTGCTTTGGCAGATACGCCGGCGCAGCGTAGCGGCGCTCAAGGCGTCAGTTCATACAACACCTCTAACATCGCTGCTCAGTTTCAGGATATCGGCGTAACCGCCATGGGCGGGATGTCGCCGCTCCAGATCGCTTTGCAGCAGGGCACGCAGCTGTCCGCGGTGTTCAATGATCTGAAGTCAAGCGGCTCAAGTCTTGGGTCTGCACTGGGCGCGGCTTTTGCATCGGTTGTTTCACCTATTTCGCTTGTGACGATCGGTGTGGTTGCGGCTTCCGCTGCAGCTATTCAGTATTTCAGCAGCATTGAGTGGGGCGGGGCCAAATCGGCGGAGACGCTGAAGAAGGAAGCCGAGCTCATCTCTGCGGTGTCCCAGAAGTGGGGCGAAGCTCTTCCGGCGCTGAAGGCATACAACGACGAGCGAGAACGCGCGCAGCAGACTAAAGATATCAAGGGCGCGTCTGCTGTTGAGGCCGACAATCAATGGGCCGATCTCCGCAAAAAGATTGAAGACTTAAACATTGCCATGACCGATACTGACTCCCAACTTCAACAGTTGGGAAAGGACGAGGGTCAAGTTGGCAACTTGCAACGCGACTTTGCGGCACTCCAAGAGGCGATTAGCAAGGGTTCGGCGACGTCCGAGATGGCAAAGAAGGTACTGGATGACCTTCGCGCATTGATGGCTGACGGAACCACGCCTGCAGTTGATGCATTCGCAAAATCGTTGACGGCTCTTCCTGATCTTTTGGATGAAGCATCGAAGAAAGCTGGAGAATTAAAGAAGCAGGGCGACGATCTTGCGGCAACCCTCGAAAAGGTCGCTCGTTTTGGCAAGGGAGTTGGCGCCCAAGACGGCGTGCAAGACTACCGCCTGCGCGACCAGCTGCGCCGTCAGGAAGAGAACGCAAATCCAACAGTCACCAACCCGCAGGGCGTGACTGTGGCGGTTCCGGTGCCAGGCCAGAAGCCTGTGCAATTGGGCGAGGAACCTGCCAAACTCGACGCCGCGTCCAAAAAGGCAGAGACCTCTGCTGAGAAGGCCCGCAACGCCTACCGCGATCTGATCAAATCGGCCAACGATCGCATCGAGCAAATGCGTCTGGAACTCGAGATCACCGGCCAATACGGCACGGTGACCGATGCCGCACGCTTCCGCCTTCAGCTTCTGCAGGATGCGCAGGACAAGGGTCGGACGATCGGCGACAAAGAGCGCGCGGAGATCGAAACGCGCGTTGCGGCTTATGCCGGCTACTCCGAGGCATTGGCCAAGGCCAAGCTGCAGCAGGATCTGCTGACAGATGCTCGAATGCGCGGAATGTCTGCGCAAGACCAGAAGATCGTCCAGATGCAGCGCCAGTATGGTCTGCAAGAGGATCCGAACAGTGCTACAGGCCAGGCAATCGCTCGGTCGCTTCAACTGGACGAGATCCAGTCCGCCTCTGACCAGTTTATCGACAACCTCAGCGGCGCGCTGTTGAGTGGCGGCGAGGACATCGGCAAGAAGCTGGGCGACATGATCCTGCAGGAGCTCCTGTCCTCCGCGCAGAAGCAGCTTTCAGGCATCCTAAAACAGGTGTTTGGGGCGTTGTTGCCTGGGGGTGCGGGGCCATCTGCTGCGCCAAGTTCAGTTGGGGCTATTGGCAGCGTTGCGTCCGCAGCAGCCCCCGCAGGCTCCGTCGTTCGCGGCGGAAGTGCCGTGGATCTTGCTAGCAACCTTCTTGGCCAAAGCGAGCGAAGCCCAGGAAATATTAATGCCTTCCTTAAGAAAGGCGGGGTGGACATCAATGCTGCACAGACGGCTTGGTGCGCTGGTTTCGTCAACTCCTCCCTTGAGCAGGTCGGCGTCAAAGGCTCCGGTTCGCTGACGGCGAACTCGTTCCAAAACTGGGGCACCAAGATTGCGCCGGGCCTCGCGCAAAAAGGCGACGTTCTTCTTCAGACCAATGGTTTCAGGGCAGGGCAGTCTGGGGGACACGTCGGGTTTGCTACAGGCGCAACGCGCGTGGCCAACGGCCAGCAGCAACTGCAAATGCTCTCGGGCAACTCGTCCGACTCGGTAATGAACAGCTGGGTCAGCGCCACAGAGGTTCAGGTCCGCCGTTCTACCGAGGCAGCCGGAGCGCTGGCCAAGGTTGCTCAGTCTTCCGGCGCAGCCACTCAGGGCCTCGGCAGTCTGGCTAATAACCTCGGGTCAGATCCTGCATCCGGGGGAGGTGGCCTTTTCAGTTGGCTCGGTAGCCTTTTCGGCGGGTCGCCTAGTAAAGGTACAGGTTCGGGAACCAATTACTTCCCTCCCGCGCCAAAGCTGGCGGAAGGCGGGCGCGTTCGTGGACCCGGAACTGGCACAAGCGACAGCATCGTTGCGCTTCTTTCAAATGGCGAGCACGTCACAAGAGCCGCCATGGTGGCAAAGCATGGGCCATTACTTGACGCAATCAATGCTGACAGAGTTCCGCGATTTGCCGAAGGGGGGCTCGTGCGCCGCGTCGGCGCACCCGTCGCCCCAAGCCTCAACAAACGCCAGTCGATCGACGGTGGCCAGAACACGCCCCGCGACTTGAACGTCAATGTCAGCGGTGCGTCCGGCGACCCGCATGTGCGCGAACTCGTGCGGCAAGGTGTTCAAGAAGCGCTCGCCGCTGATCGCGAGCAACAGCGACGCGGCGGGTTCGGCAACATGCAGAGTAAGTTCGCCAGCCAGAAGGGGTGATAATGGCCCGATACCTAAACGTGCCTACCCTTGAGGCGAACTTTCTGGCGCCGCTCAAGACGACGTTCGACGTCCAGGGATCATCCCTTGATGGCGGGCGCAACAGCTTGGGCGAAGGCATCACAATGGAGATGACAGGTGGCGGCGTCGTGACCGCCACCTACGAAGACTGCAAGATCAAAGACAAAGAGCAGTTTCGCTACATCAACCAGCTTGGCGCACGGCTGAACGGCTCTTTCCGGTTCGTGAATGTCCCGATCATCACCGACTGGTTCGGCCCGTTTCCAACAATCGGGAAGCTGCCGGCATCAAATGTCGGCGGCATCCCGCATTCGGATGGCTCGTTCTTTTCCGACACGTCCGGTTACAGCCAGACGACAGTATGGGGGGTAGTGACCGAGGCGGCTGCGCTGAATGCCGGCATTCTGAAACTGAAGATCTACGGCATGCCGCGCCGGCTTGACTGGTCGGAATGGTTCTCGATCTATCATCCGACCAAGGGGTGGCGAGCTTATCGGTTCTGGGACATCGTCGAAGAGTTCGACAACGGGGCGGACTCCGGCGGCTCTTACCAACAGTACCGCCTGGCGATCGGCCCAGCACTCCGCGAAGCCGTGCCCGTAGGCACGCGTGTCGAGTTCGCGCGCCCTCGCTTTGTTGCCAAGTTCCCGGCCGGATTTACGCTGCCGTCGGTCGTCGAGGCGTTCTTCGTCACGCAGCAATCCATCCAATTTACCGAGGCGTTTTAATGACCAGCTACGTTAGCCGAGAAGAATTTGAGCGCATGTCGGAACGGCTTGCCGAACTCGAGAAGATGATGGGCAGGCAGTCGTCTTTACTCACGATTGCCACCGTTTCAGCAGAAGCTGTCGAGACCCAGGTCAAGGAAAGCATGCAGCAATGCCTTCGGCGGTGGACTGAGGCTTCAAGGCGTGGCGACTTTGGCGCGCAGGCTTACGCCAACCGTCGGGGTTAACGATGGGCTGGGTTCCAGACAACATCATCCAGGAGTTGCGCGGCAGCCACCAACTCGGCATCTTCATGCGGGTGGCGACTGATCCCGCTCTGCATCTATGGTTCGGCGTGAATGACATGCCGATCGGCTTCGACAGCATTGACCCAGACGGCACGGTCTATCTGGGTGGCGGAAGGCTGCAGGGAATCCCGACGCTCGAGATCCTCGTCAACGGCACGTCGGACAGCGTCGAGTTCACGATCTCTGGAATTGACCCTGAGGCCGGCTCCAAGATGATCGAGAGCCTGCCGCCTGTTCGTGGTGCGGAAGTCCATATGGGTATCACGACGCTGGATCAGTATTTCCAGCCGATGAGCAAGATCATCCCGCTATGGCAGGGCACAGCTTCGCATATCGGAGAGGCCAGCCCCGCGGTGCAATCGGGGCAGAGCCCTTCACTAACGCTCTCCTTGGCCGTCGCTGCCGGCAATGAAACTAGGTCGCGCCCGTCGCGGTCTCTTTGGTCAAGCGCGCACCAGAAGGCGATCTATCCGACCGACAAGTTCTGCGACGGAACAGCCCGCCTAGCGCGGGGCGTACAGCCCTCTTGGCCGCAATACGGCTAACACCGGCAAGGTGACTCCATGACATCGCTGACAGAGTACGCGGCCCTCCCGCACCGATGGGTGTGGGGTGGGGTGGGCGGTCATGACTGCACGACATTCTGTGCGCGCTGGGTCGAGATCGTCACGGGCAAAGATCCCGGGGCCGGCCTGATCGGCACCTATTCTTCGCGTGAAGATGCGAACGCCCTTATCGCGTCTCATGGCGGCATCGAGCGCATGCTGGACGAACGCTTGGCGCGGGTCAGCGTCAGCCGCACCGAAGCCCCGCGATCCGGGGACGTGGGCCTGATTTCCACACCCGTCGGCTTCGATGCCACTGGCATCACCAACAAACAGATTCCCGCCATCCGCTTCGGCCCTTTGTGGCTGGCGATGTCGGCGCGCGGTCCTGTTGCAAAGCAGGCAACGCATAGCGCTGCCTGGAGAATTGAATGATCAGAGACGAGCGCTTTTATTCGCACTCATACGCGACGCCTGATCAACGGATTCTGTGGGAGCACACGCTTCGACGCACGACAACCCTCTATCCGATCGCACGACGAGATCCGATCTTCACGCCGCTGTTCGTCGCCATGGGCCTGACGGGCACGATTGCCGGCACGACAATTACGACTGCGTCCATCGCTTCGGCGATCGCCACGACGGCATTGACATTCGGCCTTCAGATGCTGATGGTGCCAAAGCCGCCGAAGCCCGAGGACGGCAAAGCGCCAAAGACCCAGGCAATCCCGTACCGCGCCTGGTGCGTTGGCACGAACCGCATGGCTGGCGCCTACATGCTCTGGGAGTCGCTTGGGAATAACCTTGTCGCGATCCAGGCGATCGCTGGTCATCCCGTCTCCGCCTACAAGCGTTTTTGGTTGCACGACGATGTCGTCGAGCTCGCGGACCTCGATGCGTTGGGTCAGCGCAAGCCATCGGGCGATCCATACCGCGACAACGTCTATATCTTCCGACGGCTTGGAAGCGAAAGCGCGGCGGCTCTTCCGTATCAGAGCATCATCGACCGCTATGCAGCGAAGCCAGCCTCCGAGCGCCTTTGGACTTCTCAGCATCTTGGCTTCGGTCAGGCATCCGTGGCGATGTTGGCGCGTGCAGCAAAAGCCAAGGACCAGCAGAGCCGGTTTCCCTACGGCGTGCCGAACCTGACGGCAGAAGTCGATGGCGCCAAGTGCTGGGATTTCAGGAACCCAGCCCAGAGCCCGACGGACCCTGCTACGTGGACATTCACGAAGAACTCCGCACTTATTCTGGCGTGGCATCTGTGCTTCAGCGAGTTCGGCGAGCGGTTGGATTATACGAAGGCTTTGCTGCCGACGCTCGATTTTTGGAAAGAAGAGGCAGACATCTGCGATGAGGCCGTTCCGCTTTTCGGAGGTGGCACAGAGAAGCGCTACGAGTGCAACGGCTGGGACACGGCAGAAAACAGCCCGAAGGCTGGCCTGAACGCTATCCTTGCAACCTGTGACGGCCACCTGGTCGTTCGCGGCGACGGCGCCCGCATTCTGACGGTGGGCAAGTTCCGCGAAAGCCGGTGCGTCACACTGACGGATGCTGACATCATCGGTCACTCCATTCAATACGATGTCCTCTTCGAAGACGAGATCAACCGTCTCGTCCCCAAGTTTACGTACCCTGAGGTGGACTACGCGACCGCGGACACCGACTATTTTGAGGACATCCCGGCGCAGCTAAACGCAGGCCGAGTCCTCTCCGAGGAGGCCGAATACACGTGGGTCCAGCAGTGGAGGCAGGCTCGCCGCCTTGGCAAGCGGGAATGGCTCCGGATCCAGCAGAAGGTCAACGGCTCAATCGACGTCTGGAACTCGGGAATCAACGCGGTCTACAGCCGTTGGGTGAGGCTAGCTACGCCGATCCGACTGCCGCGGCTCAATGGAAAAATCATCGAAAACCGCAGAGCCGTCGTTGCCCTGACGAAGGGCGGCTTTTCTATGGACATCAAGGCCCACCCGGATGGCATCGACGTTTGGGATCCTGCAACGGACGAAGGTAAGCAACCGCCTGTTCCGCCAAGGCAGAGCAAAGACAATATCCCAACGCCCGTCATCAATCTTGTGCAGTCGAAAGCCAATGGATCGAGCGTTTACATTCGCGTCGACATCATTGACCCCGCAGATGAAAGTCTGACGCCGACCGTCCGCTACCGGCTTTCCGATGATGGCACTGGCAACCCAGGGGAGTGGGTCGAGCAGGAATACCCTGATGCTGTGCCTGCGGGCGGCTTTACCAAGATGAACACGAACGTCGTGCCTTCTAACAAATTGCTCGACATTCAAGTCGCCTTCATGACTTCGAAGAAGACGGGCACATGGTCTCTTGTGGCCCAGGTGACATCCACCGTGGACTCGACAGCACCTGCAGTCGCCGAAGCGCTGTCATGGGCATCGCCGACCTTTAGCGCGCGCGCGGCCAACACCACGGCCTCACAAGGTCGGACCGCCTACCTCACCTTCAAGATTGGGACGACAGCTCAAACCTTCGCGGCGGCAACTCTCATCAACAAGCTGGCGGCCGCACCTGGCGACGTTCGCTATGTGCAGCCAACACCGGTGGCCGCGGCAACCCGGCGCCTTTGGGTGCAACCCGAGAACGGCTCTGGCGTCGTCGGGCCGACCGCTTTTTTGGACGTGACCTTCCCATGACGCAAACCGATGAACGAGCAATGGTCGCGGCTGCTGATCAGGCGGCTGCTGATGCAAAAACAGCGGCGAAAGCCGCGCAGGATCTCGCGTCGTCCGTTGACGGCGCGATAAAGGCCGGCGCTCCGGTCTGGGAATACTACTACACGATCACGCAGTCTCTGCCGGTGTCGGTCGCGCTTTCCGGTCTGCGCCTCTCCGCTCCGGCCGCTAAGGCAAAGGTCGGGGATCTCGTCTTCATCCACCCCGCAGGGCGGCCGACGGTCGGTGCGCTAACGCTCGGCTTCATTTTCGTGCAGTCAACCGGTTTTGTGAATGTTGACGGCGTCATAGACGTGAACTGCGTCCTGCCGCCGATCAGCGCAGTCGGCACCCTGTCCGTCCCGCTTCGCCTTCGCGGCTTCCGCCCGGCCGCCTAACGCCTGCCCATTGAACAATCTGAACCTCTCACCCTGCCTCCGGCGGGGCGCTTCCGCATGGAGAAATTATGGTAGAGAACGCAAAAACTATCTGGGCGGACGGGCCAAGCGGCAATCCGTCCGAGCCCTCAAAGCCAGAAATCCGTGCATGGGGAACGTGGCTTGAGAACCTGACAACCGCGCTCGGCATGGCTGTCACTTCGGCGTTCATTCGAGGGACAAAGGCGCAACTGGATAGCGTTTCCGGAGCTTCGACTGGCGACGTCGGTATTGTGGTCGCCGACGACAACGAGGATTTGCGCGGGATCTACGTGTACAACGGCATTGCTTGGCAGAAGAAACTGGATCTTCCCGCTGACGCGGCGCAGGCTGCCCAGGAGATAGCCGAAGGCGCTCGCAATCTGGCGCTTGACTACCGCAACCAGGCTCGAGACGCCCGAGACGCAGCGAGCAACTACCGGGACCAAGCAGCCGGCTACGTCAACGATATTGCGTCGGAAAAACAGGTGCCGATTTACGGGACTGTGGCGGGCATGGCCTCTATTTCCGTTCCGGCGGGTATTCTGACCATTCAGGCTCTCGGCCGCAACACCATGCTTGATACGGAAGTGACGACATGGAAGCGCGTGGCGAGCGAGCCTGACGTTGCCGATGCGGCGAAGTTCCGATCATCGGACCGCTTCTTGCCGAATGGCACCACGAATAGCGCAAACGGTGGCTGGTGGGCGTTCCAATCCCTTCGCCCTCGGGTCGACATGTTCACCGGTCAGTGGACGGCGCAAAGCCTTCTAGACTACCTGCGCGCAAAAATGGCGGCGGGCGATCACGTCACCATCGCGTGTTATGGCGATAGTACGACAGATGGCATTTACACGACAGGCTGGACAGCCAACCCCGTCGACGGGAGTGGGAACGCCGTCGGCAATATCGACCATGCTGCAACAGCGCCGAACGCATGGCCGGCCGTTGCCCAGTCGATCCTCCGCGACATGTACGGCAACAACGTCACTTTCTGGAATGCTGGTTATGTGGGGCAGAAGGTCGTCAGCGGATGGGCTTACGACAATTACCGCAAGGCCGTGATCAGCAATTCCGCTTACGGCATTCCCGCTGCGACGATTATCGACTTCGGACTGAATGATGTTGCTGCAGCCGGTTCTCAGCTTGCCGATTTCGTTTCGGAGTTTCGCCGGCTGATCCTGCTCGTGATGGCTTACGGCACGATTCCGATTATCACGACCTGCGACCCGATCTATCTGAATGCCTCGAACACGCGCGACCACAAGGAAGTGACGCGACAGATCAATCAGGCCAAGCGGGCTATCGCGGCAGAATTCCGAATCCCGCTGATGGACAAAGAGGCGGCCATGAAACACTGGCTTCAGGGCAACCGGGACGGCTACCGATGGGCGCAACTCCAGACTGACGGACTGCATTTTTCGGACGTGGGCCATCGGTTCAAGGGTTGCTACTTCGCAAAGGAATTCTTCGGGGATACCGTCACCATCCAGCAGGGCAGGGGCCGGAAGCTCATGACCTGGGATAGCGCATCCAACTATCTCGGAGACCCGACCGCGCAAGCCGCTTTTGGCAACAACCTGCACCAGGGTGCCAACATGTTCTGGAACTCTGCCGCCCCAAAGGCGACCGCGATGATGAGCTTCTGGGTCTGGAACGAAGACTCGGATATGGGCCTTGTTTATCGCGGCATTGATGGAGAAGGGTATGCGTCCGACCTGCCGGGGAGCCCGCCATATGTGCGCGTATATGACATTCTGGCCAACACCGGGGTGAACAAGATCCCCGCCGCTGTGGGCTTTACGAGCAATCCTTCCGGTTATCACAAGTCGGATCTTCCCTATCGTTGGGGCGCGATCCCCTACGGCCTTAGTCGTATCAGCTACTTCAGCGGCGACGGCGATGCGCTGTACTTCGGAAACTTCGAGTTCCAGCGGATGGAGCGCGGCGTAAAGACCCGGAACGCGCTGAAGAACTCAGGACCGCTCCGTCGCACGTTCGCCAGCACGCCCAGCCATGCATATGAGCTCGTACCGGAGATGGTAGATGGCTCCAACATCTTTGGGGCGTTCACGACGGATACCGTGGAGATCCTGGCAGACGTGAGCATGCCGGTCGGCGCTGGCTTCATCGTCGCGCATTCGAACACCTGGGGTGCCGCGGGCTCAAAGGTCGTTACGATGCTGGTCCGCATCTCGACGACGGCATGGCGGCTCTACGCTGCAACGATCGCAGCCGACGGCACGATGACGTTGGGCTCCACGCTTGGGACTTCCTCAACCCTCTCGGTGACCACGGACGACCAGAAGGTGCGACTGGTCGTCTCTCGCAGCGGCAACAACCAAGTCGTCAATGTTTTCGAAGGATGGGGCGGAAGCTCCGCCAACGTGCTGACGATCACCACTGCGCGCACAGCCTATGCGATGCACTTTGCCGGCGCTTGCGGCGGTGTCTACTGGAGCAACATCCTGGCTGCCGGCGGCGGCACTGCCTTGGTCCGTGAGCTGAGCATTTCTCAGTAACGGACGCGCCCGCAGACCACCGCATCGGCTCAATCCGAAGGCCGGCTTGAGTGCTCACCCATCCGCAATGCCGTCGCGCACCACCACCACCACAAGAGGAAACAACCATGGCGCGGGAAACCCTTCCCGTCGCCCTTGACCTGATGTTCGAGCACGAGAGTGGCTACTCAAATGCCAAGACGGACAGCGGCGGCCCGACAGAGCTGTCAGCGGATTTTAGTAAAATGATGAGATGCCGAGGCGTCATCCAGCCGATTTTTTTGCGTCAGCCTGACTGTTGATGTCGACTGCGCTGCGAGCGCATCGCAGCGTACTACCTGTGACACAGAACCTCGCTTCTGCGGGTAATACATTTGACTCAATGTGAGCCGGGCCCGGATCGAGAATTGGCAGTCATGTGACGGTCAATTATCGGGGTGCGATCCAGTTCGCATCGGGCGGTTCGCCTGCTCAGTCGGCTGTTCCTCAAGCGCAGTGACAATCCTTGCTGAGACCTCAGCGGCTAGTTCTGGTGTCGCCATAGGCAGGTATTCCAGAATAATCGCGGCTACGACTGCTTGCTTCTCAGACATGTTGGCCTCCCCGGTTTGTGTTGACAAAAACTATGTAGTGCTAGTCCAGACATACTCAACACCACCACGAGTCCAAGTCAAAAAGCTGAGCGTTTCTCCGCAGCGCATAACCACCTACAACACATCAGATTGGAGAAACACATGACCGACTGGCATCACAAGCCGGAGTGCGGAGCTCTTTTGGCGAGCCTCGGAGCGTGCAAGCCACCGCGGGCATCGTTGAGCTTGCGTACCGCATGAAAATCGCTTGGAAGAAAAAATCGGATCATCAAGCCTTTCCTCTGCCGTGCCCAAGTACAGGCGCCGATCCGGCGCATTTTTCAGAAGACCCTGGCGCACTACGGTGCCGACGGCGTCGAAAAGCTTGGTGTCGATATCTTTGGCTGTTGCTAAAACTTCCGACCAATGCGCGGCGCGAAGACGCGGTCAATGCATGCCTACAGTATCGCCGTTGATTCAGACTCCGAGAAAAGTCATTTGAAGTGGCGGAGTGATCGCGCCCGATTTGCGAAGCTAGAATTTAAAGCGTTCTCGAAGATCGTGGAATCGGAAGGCGCGCTCTCGCTGGGGCGTGCGAAAAACTACAACTGGATGCACTTTCACTTCGCCAGAGTCTGACCATCGCCCGACCTTTACCTATGCTCGACTTCAGGAGCCGCAAGGCGGAAGCCAAGACGAGGGTCTCTCAACAAAGCAACTTCCTCAATCGACGGCTCTTAGCTTCAAGCTGATCAATATGAACACGGCGACCAAAAAACACGTCCGGGCGGTGTGCTCGCTTGCAGAGGAGCTGGACCATGTGCGGGAAGAACTTCGGATTCACCGCGAGATCAGCCGGCGACGATGCTATCTTTAACGCCGCAGCTAAACGGTCCTTCCTACTCGTTCCTAGCCGACTGTAAGCTCAACATTTCCTCAAGTGTGGCGATGCTGAGTGCCATTGCAGGATTTACCGACAATGCGGTTGTCGAGCCTACGTTCGCTGATGCTTCGCCTACCTCCCAAGCACACCCAACCCTCAATTGAGGGCATAGTGCTGCCTGCAGCGTTATCGCATCATCGATGACTTCGGTGTACCTCGGCGGACGATTGATGGAGCTACCTTCTGGGTCGACCCAAGAGTCAGCATTCTCGCCTCTTCGCCGATAACCAGCGATGATAGCGATCAGGCCATCAAGCTTCGGTGCGGGCTCTTTAGCGTCTTTGAGGATTTGAATGACATCTTGGATTTTCATTTCACGTGCCTGGCTTCACCGAATGCGATAAAAGATGGGGTATTAATTGTCGACGTCACGACTAATGGCGCCATAACGTATCGCACTAGCATCGAATAATGGAGTGTGGCCACTGAAAGCTGTTTGCCGGCGGGAATGACCGTAGTGAAATTAGCGTTCATTCCATGAGTTTCACAACACGACTTTTAGGGCGCAGGGCCCGTAGCAAGCCGCGATCGTGCTCATGAGACAAATTAGACTACTACCCGTCTTCATCTGTTCGGCTATCGCTCGACCTCGAAACGCGGCAGATGGCCATTATCAGCCGAGGGTCCGAGCACGCGGTTAAAGCTATTTACCTTTGCGTAAGGCACGAATATTGGTTAGCCGTTAATAGCATATTAGATAAGGAATATTTGCTATGTGGCTCATTCTTACTCAGAAGAACAATGCAACCACGGTGGTCGATTTCGGCAAGGTCGCTTTTTTTTGCCAGACAGACGAGGGTGATACCCGGATTGAGTTTGCAGAGGTTGTCGTGAACTCCAAGCACGTGGAAGTATTCAAGAGCATCACGGTTACGGAAAAAGTCGAAGCGATCGCCAAATTACTGAAGGCGCGATCTGCACGTTAATTTCGAAAAATGACTTTTGCCTGGTGGTATTCACACCACTTTGCCTCTTGCTACTGATTCTGCGCGGCGCGACCCTCACCAGCACGACCGCATTGGGGGCAGCAGTAACATTATAGGCAACACCTGACGCTGAGGGGGGAGAACGGTTCGTTATCCTCCTGCAATCCCTCGGAATCAGCGATCAGCAGTCTTTGGCCTTGTATCAGGGCGGGGGTTATTTCGGTACAGGGCTAGAGAGCGTAACCTTGAACGCTGGAGATGTTGCGGCCCCGGCAGGTTTCGTCATGGAGAGGCTTTATGTCAACAACCAGTCCACGGCGACGGACTTCTTCAACGCTAGAATACTCGACTATTCGGCAAGCAGGTCGCGTCGGTTTCAGGCGTGTCGGACCCAAACGTGACGGCGACGTAACGGGTTCGCTTGAGGAATCAGCGGAATTATGCTTGTTCGCTGATTGGATTCCGGGAGCATCATGTTGGGTTTTCTAAGCGGTTTTCTGTCAAAATTGCCAGGTTATCGGCACAGTCGCGATCCTGTTGTTGAGGAGAACGCCCAGTTCGCAGAGTTACCGGCCCCAGAGGTCGTGCCGGAAGAGGTGGAGAGCGTAAACGAAAAAATTATCCGGTTGCGGAAGACGCTCTACAAGTTTGAGTGGTCGACACGTCACGACCAGTACTGCATCGACCATCAGATCTATCTCGCGCATCCGCGCAGGATCATTGGAGTATATGCACCTGGCAGGAAACTAGGAATCAGCACTAGGGTCATGGCCGAGCGGCACTCTACCATGCCTAAGGGCGGTTTCTGCTCAATCGGGCGGCACTCCTATTCTGCTTCCAGCTTACCGCCTTTGACTAAGGTTGGGCGTTTCTGCAGTATCGCGCCAGATGTGCAGATGATGGGCACGCAGCATCCAACACAACGTTTTTCCAGCAGTCCGCTTACATATACATCCCGTTTTGTGGCGATTGCCCGTGAAGAGCATGGGGTAGATTATGAGCTTCTGCCTTTCCAGAAGTACACCTTGCCAGCCGTCATCGGTAACGATGTCTGGATCGGCCAAGGTGCTTTGCTCAAAGGTGGCGTTCGGATTGGAGACGGCGCCATTGTGGCTGCTCGATCTATCGTCACGAAAGATGTCCCACCCTATGCGATCGTCGGTGGTGCTCCGGCGTCTATTCGGAAGTATCGTTTTTCAGAAGCTCAAGTGGAGAGAATGATATCGCTTCGCTGGTGGCGCTACAGCTATGTCGAGCTGCCGCCTCCGTCTACTTGGGACGATATCGACGCCTTTATGGATGCACTTGAAGAAAAGATCGCCAACGGGCTGAAGCCTCACAAGTCAGAACGCATCCGGATCGGGAGAGACTTCTCGAAGCTCTAGCGCGGCAGGCGCTTCCGATTTTTGGGTGTGGATATATTAGCAATATCCAGCGCGATCACGCTTTTGCCAGCGTGGCCTCTATAGCCGCCATACACAAAGCTAGTGCGGGGGTAGCTCCCTTGACTGGAGGGTAGCCGTCTATTTGTGCGAAGGTGCCATCAGACCGTTGCGCAAAGCCAGCAGCTTTTGGCTGAACAACTGCTTCTAAAAACATCCTCGCGGCATCAATACTCCCAGTAAAATCGGGTATCAATGTCACAACGTTGCCTTGTGGGTCAAACCAAGTCGCCCTCTTTTTTATGGCAGGGTCGGTATTGGGAACTCGGGTATACCCCATAATGAATGATAAGTGATTATTCAGTCGCGGGACCGAGCCGTCTGCTGCTCGAAGGAAGTGCAGAATTTGTTCAGCATTCATCTGGAGTGTCCTTCTCGGCCTCGAACTTAGCCTAAGCGTCGGCCAATATGTTTTGCAACAAGAACCCAGAACTAAACAACTCCAGGTTTTCTGTCGTCTCGACATTTTTCAATTTGTCGAGCACAGCCGCAATGTCCTTAGCGACTGCCTCCATCAGCTCTTCGGTAGTGGGTTCATTAGCGCTTCCTTCGTTGTCTATTTGAGCGCCTAAACAGAGGTATGCGCTAAGCCATATATCCCGCTTGCGGCGTGCACAATGGGGTTTTTGCCCCGTTTCACTCTGTGAGAGAGCGTAAACCAAAGGATCTTCTTCGCTGGGTGCGAAGTGATCGCGCCAGTCGGCAAGCGTCGAGCGCCGGAAAGCAGCAAAAGGACATCGTTATGAAGACCACCTTGGATGTTCAATCCGAGCTGCAGCGCCGTGGCCCTGCCGTGGATCATACCGCCTAACCCTTACCACCACCACAAGAGGAAACAACCATGGCGCGGGAAACCCTTCCCGTCGCCCTTGACCTGATGTTCGGGCACGAGGGCGGCTATTCAAATGCCAAGACGGACAGCGGCGGCCCGACCAAGTACGGCATCACGCACAAGACGCTGGCGGCGCACCGCGGACTGAAGTCGGTCACGGCCGCCGAGGTCAAGGCGATGACGCTGGCTGAAGCCACGGCGATCTACGAAAAATCCTATTGGACGCAGTCCGGCGGCGATCTTCTGCCTGTTGGCCTGGATTATGCGGCCTTCGACTTCGGCGTGAACTCCGGACCCGCGACGGCGATCAAGAAGCTGCAGACCGTTCTCGCAGCCGCAGGCGTTTATACCGGCAATATCGACGGACACATCGGCGAGCAGACACTTGCCGGCGTGAAGGCTTACCCGGGCGGCGTTCGAATGCTGATCATCGCATATTGCGACGAGCGCATGAAGTATCTGCGTGGTTTGGGCGGGCCCACGGGCTTTGGCCCGAATGGTCGCGGCTGGACGATCCGCGTGACAGGCAAGGATCCGCTGAAGAAGTGGAAAGACCAGCCTGGCGTCGTTGGCAACGCGCTTCGCATGACCAGTGCGAAGGGCCCGGACCCTGTCGCCGTGGTTGCGCCGATCGAGGCTGCGGCCAAGGCCGATACCAAGATTACCGGCTTGCCTGAGATCCTGAAGAAGCCGGAAGCATGGGGCCCGCTGGGCGGCCTCCTGTCGGCCTGTGGCGCGATTGCCGCTGGCAGTGGGCCGTTGCAGTGGGCGCTCGCGATCGCGCTTGTAGCGGGCGTTCTTGTCGGCGTCTGGTACTTCGTGCGGCGTGTGAGGCGAGGGGCGTGATGGCTACAGCAAACCTTGTGCTGTCTTTTGACACATTGAGAGGTCGCCGCATCCTATCTGCGCTTGCCGAACTTTCCGAAAGATTTCCGCAATTTGGCGAGCGCTTTCTCAGCCTCATCGATTCCGGCGATGAACTGTTCCGCCTCGATTTTGATCGTTGCGCCGCATCCCTCGCAGATAAGGCTCTCGTTCGCCTTTATCCAAGCGACGCTCTTTCTCGTCTCATGACCGCATTTGGGGCAGGGGATGTCGATCAGTTTGTCTTCAAGCATGTCGAGTCTCCGGTTGCGTTGGTCCAGAACATCACAACTAATGAGGTTGCGCAATGATCGCCACCCTATGGGCCAGGATCCAAGGCTATGTCGCAGCGGCAGGTGTGGTGCTGGGCATCGTCATCTCCGCTTTTCTCTACGGCCGCACTGACGGCAAGGCAGACGCGGCCGCGGAAGTGGCCAAAAACAACGCGCGTGCCAGACAAAAATCCAAGGAAGTCGAAAATGAAATCAGCGGTCTGGATGATCGTGGCGTTGACGATGGTCTCGCTAAATGGATGCGCGACGGCAAGCGGTAACTATTGCGACATCGCGAGCACGATCAGGCCGTCTGTCCTCGACAGTATGACGACTGAGACCAAGCGTCAGATCCTCGCAGAGAACGAAAAGCTCGCAAAGCTCTGCGGGGTAAAGGCATGACCGAACCAGTGCCCGGCCGCCTCGTCGAACTCTCCGAGGATACGCGTAGCTGGCTGGCAGATCTGCGCGAAGACGAGCTCAAGACCCTCAAGGAAGTCGTGAAGATGCCGGCGGACGATGTTCGTGACGGTTTCAAGATGGTGCGCGATCTGCGAACCGTAGCTCGGTTCCTGCGGTGGCTCATCTACGGCGCGATCGCGATCTTTATCGCAACCGTCGCGCTCTACGAAAACGTCCTGAAAATATGGGGCTGGATCAAAGGAGTGCCTGCAGCATGAAGCGCATTCTTTACGGCTTTATCGCCGGAGCCACGGCTGCGATCGTGGCCGTGAGTTCTTTCAACATGGCCGTCATGGTCGTCGACCGAGAACCCCCCATCACTTACCAGGCAGCCCGCGCAATCGACACGGAAGCAAAACCAGGCGGGACGATCGAAGTCGAATACAAGGTCATTCGCAATCGGATCTGCCCTGTCGTTGCCAAGCGATGGATCCACGATTCCGCCGGCCAAAAGCATTCCGTGCCGCAGTACACCGTTGGCGCCGATCTGACCGCAGGCAGGGAAACCTATCGCCGGTCGATCACCGTTCCAACGTCTGCCGCGCTTGGCCCGGCTCGCTATGAAGTCGTGCTCGAGTACACCTGCAACCCTCTTCAAAAGCTGCTTGGCCCGACGACCGTTGTGTCTCCGCCGGTTCGCTTTGTCATCGTGCCTTAAGGGCCGTTTCTCAAGGATTCAACATGGCTTATCGTTCCGGCAATTCGTCGGCTGCGCGGGTTGCGCGCATGCATTCGACAGCAAGCTACATCGGAAAGGGAAGCATCCCAGGGCAGGGCGGCGCAGGGCGCTACTCGCCCATTGGTGCCCGCCTGGCTATGGGCAACAACAGCTACATGGACACCTACGTCAATGGCGCCTCCATCACTGGCCGAGGTGGCACTGTTCGTCAGATAAATCGAACTGGCGCACCGTTGAAAAAGCTCCGCGTCGGGCTCTCCGGCGTCAAGATCAGCGGCGCAGCGAACAGCGCGAAGGACATCCGCGTTACGAACGCGGGGTCCGGCTACACGACGGCCACGGTCACGGCTTCAGGTGGTGGTTCGAGCTATGATTTCCGGCCGGTGATCGTTGGCGGTCAAATCGTTGCTATCCTGAACTATTCTTCAGGTTCATTTCCCGCAGGGCCGGTCCCGACGCTGACGATTACCGGTGACGGCGTAGGTGCTACCGCCGTTATCGATCGCTTCGACGGTATCGGTGAGGCATCCTACAACTACGACCAGTCTGTCTCGGTCGATATCGAATACCCGCTAAACACCTACCAGAACATCGTGCCAACGAAGACAATCTTGCGCGGCACGCGGCTTGATGTCACCGACGGCGAACTTGCCGTCGAGGTTCCCGTGGGCGCTGAGTACGGCATTCGAACGACGGCTACGCTGGGCACGGCTCCGACCTTCAATGTCGTTCGCACCGGTTCGGCCATCACGAGCATTGATATCACGGAAGCCGGTTCCGGGCTGTGGGCCCCGTGGTACGATCTAACCTTTACCGGTGGCACAGGTTCTGGCGCTACTGCACGCGTCTACACCTACCAAGGCAAGGCCTACCGCGTGGACGTCACAGCCGCCGGCAACTACACGGCCACTCCTTCCGTCGTTCTGCAGTTCATCATTGAGCGACCGATCGTGCTCATGCCTCTGCTGGGCGACAAGCGCCAAGGCGGCAACCCACTGACATCAGGCCATCCTTCGGCAGTGCCGGCATTCTTGGCAAGCGCAGTGGATGGCCGATCTGGCGTTGTCCGAGGGGACAGTATCGCCAACGGTGCAGCGGGTGGCGGTGACATCTCTGGCGATGCCTGGGGCAACTTCGGCTGGCCGGCTCGCGTTCTCGGTCGTGCGGGTATCGGCGTCCTGAAGCACACTCTACCCGGCGATTACGTCAGTGGCTACAATGCCAACCACGCTGCGCAGTCAGTTATGATTCAGGCGCTGTCCGGCATTGATTTTGCGCTATGTCAGATGGGGATCAACGACGTTACCCGTGGGGATTCGCTCGCCGCAGTCCAGGCAAGCATGATTGCCGAATGGCAGTCTTATCGTGGCGTTCTTCCGGCGGTCTACCAGTCGACGATCACGCCCTACACAACCTCGACAGACGGATGGGTGACGCTGGCAAACCAGACGGCATTCTCGGCGGCGTATGCATCAGGCGGCGTCCGGCTCTTGCTCAATGCTTGGCTTCGAGACGGTGCACCTATGAGCGGCCGGTTGCCAGCAGCTACGGGATCAAGCGCAGTGGGAACTGTTCGTGTTGGTCAAACGGGTCATCCTCTCAGCCTCATCTGCGATATTGCTGCACAGGTCGAAAGCAAATCGGATCCGACGAAGCATGCGCCGATGGCTTGGGGCTCATCCTACGTAAGGCTGGGCGCAGTCGCAGACGGCATCCACCTGACCGACGTGTATCACGCAAAGGTCAGGGGCACGGTCTCGGCTCTGGCCGTTGTTGGTGGCTCAGGCTGGACGGTGGCGCCGCAGGTCGTGTTCTCCGGTCATGGCGTCCCGGTCGCAACGCCGACTTTCACAGGGGGCGTCTTGACGGGCATCACGCCTGTCAGCGATGGCGGGATCGATTACGACTATCCGCCCATTATCACGATTCTGCCGCTCAACAACGCTGGCACGGGTGCGACTGCCACCGCAATTCTCACCAACAAGAGGATCACGGGTTACAGCGTCACAGCAGGCGGTGCGGGCTACACGACTGGCGCTGTCATTTCGCATGCAGGCGCAGTTCCTCCGCAAGCGACTGCACGCATCGTTGGTGGCCAGGTCGTGCTTGCTGAGGCCGATTGGTGGGGTGGCTCCGATGTCTCGTCGGTGCCCACGGTCACTCTTGTCGGGGGCGACGGCACTGGTGCATCCGTGGTGGCGTCGATCTCCAAGGGTATCGAGCCGGCATTGTTGGCAGCGTAGACCACCACCCCATCATCATCTGGTTGGATTCACGACGCCGTGTGGCCGTGCTACTAAGCAAGCGCGGCGCGACCTGGACCACCCCGCGCATTATGTTTTGCGGGGTGGGAGCGGCAGTATCGCTCTAGCCCTATCTGACGAGATGGATGCATCGGCAAGAGCGATCGACGCGACTACGGGCCGAGGACGTGCTGGCGAAGTAGCATTGCCGCGATCACGTGAGGCTTGTCGAGAAAGAAAGCGAGCGTCAGTGCCTTCGGCATTGAACCATTTGAAAAGCCAGAGGGCAGACGTTTATCCGTTAGTGCCGGGCTGACAGCTGGGACCGCGGGGAAGGGAGCCCTGTCGCCGTCCCGCAGCTTTGAAAATTCACTTAGTCAGAGACGCACCGAACGATACGGAATGCCAGCAAGAAGCCAGACTACCGAAAAAGGCGGCTTGAATGAACCCAGCCTAGCTGAGCATGGCGGTGTGAGGGAACGGATAACTGTACCATGTGGGCCTAAGGTCCTATGCGCCTTACAAGCCAGACGATGAATCCTATCTCCGAACCATCACAATGGAGAAGGCATATGAAAAAGATCGCAGTTATCCTGGTTTCGCTGATGACAGCGTTGACCAGTTTCGTCCCAGCTCAGGCGATGCCAGTACCGACAGTGACCAGCGCGGCCGGCACGACCGAGGTGCAACAGGTACAGTACCGGGAACATCGACGGATCATTCGGCGGAATGGCCATCGTTACGATCGCCGTGATCGCTATACCAACCATCGTCGTTGGGACTACCGCAACCGTCACAGCGACCGAGACTACTATGGCCGCCGCCATAACAACAATGGCGCTGCCATCATTGGCGGTCTGGCCGCAGGTGCGATCATCGGCGGCGCAATTGCCTCGCAGAACCGGAATAGCGGCAGCAAAAGCTGTGCAGCCCGTTACCGTTCGTACCGTGCTTCGGACAACACGTATCAGCCGAACTACGGCCCGCGTCGGGTTTGCCGCTAAGCATCAACCGTGATGCACTAGACTACCGCAGCCCGTCGCCTCACCGCGGCGGGTTTTGCGTTTCAGTTCGGAGAGGGATCAGTCGTTGCGGAGGCCGGAACGATGGTGGTCGTAAGAGCCTGCTCTTCGGGCTGATAGCCGATCCAGAATAACGACACGGCGGCGACCAGCGCGAAGGCTGCGATTATAGCGGTGCGTTTCATGTCAGGCTCCTGATGTTGTTGCACGCTGAACGCGCGCTCAACAACGTTTGTTCGCCAGACTGAAGTCCTACTGCTTCTGCCCCGTCTCCGGTTCCCGGCGGCGAGGTTTCTCGTTTTAGGTAGAAGCCATGCCCGATATCCCCAAAGAGTAGCTCGGCCCGAGCTTCCAGAAGCACCACATCCATATGGGCTGAAGGACACACCATTTAACAATTTGCGCCGGTGTGGGTGGGCGCCCCCTAAGTGCAGAGGCCTCGATCAGTTCCTGCACATACAGGTCCAGCGCTTCCCCATCGGGTTTGTACTTTGTTAGGTAAAGTACCAGATTTGGCCCGTTGGTTCGACACTAAGCCTGTCGGCGCGTTTTGTCATGGCTTAACAGAGCGCTTGGCTAGAGCTAGACATGCCTAATCGAAATAGGCGAACTTAGTGCGTCGTCGACAGCATTGCGCACTACGAGCACTATCCCGTCTGTATCGATGTTGGGCGATGGTACGATGTAAACAATCATGTCGCACGCTGACCGGGTGCACGCGCGTATCGCCTTATGCCTTGGTGCGGTACAGTAGATGCTAAACCGTGCCCCAGTTAAGACCATTATCTCGGCGAGCAATCCATGGCCTCAGCTGAGGCGCATACCTAAACCGTCGTTCCGTTAAACCATTTCTACCGCTCTGCCTTCCTCACTAGGCTGGCCTGAAACCGATGCTTCTCCCATCACCTGGCTCCTTAAAAACGATAGCAGTTCGGTCCAAACTCGCACTCCTTGAACTCTGAGCCGCTATGATAACCTCTTTCGGGGCCCATAACCTTCCAGCACCAACAACACATTGCTGATCAACGTTTATGTCCGCAATAAATTCGATATTAGAATATTCAATGCCATCAAGGACAAGCGTCGCATCTCGAGTCAAGTTACCCTCCCTAATCCAAGGAAAATAATGTTCGATGATGAGAAAATTGTCGACATGCCCTACAAATTAATTTCGATTGCTCACAGACCCGGGAATCTCCATCTGCTTGTAATATATAATTAATCTACCGCTTTGCTCTATAAGGCTGGCCTTCACAAAGGGCAACTAACGCGCCTTAAGTGCTGCGTTAAGCAGCGACACCGACGCAATTGCGGCATTAGTTAAATAGCTAGATGGAAAACGAAGCAATTCGGCTTGCGCTCAGCCAAAGCGAGGATGCTACGATCGACGCAAATTTCGATAATGTGACATTCTCTCTAAACCGCAAAAGAAAGAAACCGGCGCTGTGATTTCCAATGTAATCGAAAATTGCAATGAGGTGGGAAGTGTTGCAAAATTGATTCCGGGATGTTCGGTCCAGTTGATAACCAGGTATTGTAACCTTAATACAGTTGATTATATAAGAGTTATCCAAACTGCTGTGCCGGCATATTGAATAGTGCAAAATTTAAATACACCGAGCGTGCAATAAATGCGCTACCGCTGCTATAAAATTAATTACTTGCGAATCTGGAATGTTGATTGACTATCTTCGAAGCCCACAGATCTGCGATTGCGACTAACATCTAAAGGCGTCGTGCGGATGCAGTTGTAAATTTCGTCCGCAATTTCTTCCAGCGTTAAAGTTTGCGCCATTGGAAAGTACCCGCGCAGCACACTACTAATTGCTTCTCTATGCGCATTTTCCATTAAATTTCTCCAACCAACGCTGCCGGAAATGTATACATATTTGATGACGGTTATATGACAGCTGCCCTACAGGCCTACCCGGGAGAAGGCCAGTTTCGGAAAATCACACCTTATCTCACCGAATTTCAGCCCGAGCGTGTATCTTGCGCAAAGTAGTTGCCTGACTGTCATAAATGTTACATAATTTGGTGTCGCGACTAGTTTAAAGGCCGATTTTAATGACGCGGGTTATTACCTTTGGAACGTTTGATGTATTGCATATAGGGCATATACGAATTCTTCAAAGAGCGAGGGCCTTAGGTTCTCACTTAACAGTTGGAATATCTACCGATGCATTGAATTGGTCGAAAAAACAGAAGAAGACGGTATATTCTCAACAAGATCGTTTGGAAATCGTCCAGGCAATATCTGGTGTAGACGAAGTTTTTTTCGAACACTCCCTGGAAGAAAAGGGTCGTTATATCATTGAACACAGGTCTGATGTTCTGGTGATGGGCGACGATTGGGCGGGTAGGTTTGACGAGTTTAACACATTGTGCAGGGTGGTATATCTGCCCAGAACAGATGGTATATCGACGACACAGCTCCTACAGGAGATAAGAGCAGTAGCCTCTTAGCTATGCGAGCGCCATTCCGACTTGCATTTGTCGTTCGTAATGAATTTATGTTTCTCCAGATAGAGAAGCTATGGACTTCATATGAGCAAGCAGATGTCTTGCTATTGGGCGAAATCACGGACTGGGATCCGTTTCTGGCAAGGCAACACGGCGCAGAAGCAAAGAGATTTAAAAAAGTCTCTTATTTTGAGCTTGTGCAGCTTGATGGAACTTACGACGCGTTGTTCGTTCAAACTCCATTCCCGTTGATTGAAAAATTGGAGCGAAGCCGCCTAATAACCGTACAGTATGGTCTCGCTAAGGAGCGACATAACTATGGGGTATGGCGCTCTCTGGCTGATCTTAATCTAATGTACGGCCCATACTCAACGAGCGCCGTCTCCATTTTCTCCAATAGCATATCCGTCGGAAACTTGAAGTTTGCAGGTGTGAACCTGTGGGGAGACAAGCAGGTAAGAAAGATTTTGAAAGAACTGCATGGATTAGATGCTGATAAGCAAACGATATTATACATGCCGACATATCGTGACTTAGGTTCTTTCGAAAAATTACTAAATCCACTATCGCGTATGCTGTCTCGTTATAATATCCTGATAAAAATTCATCATAATCAGGAAACACATAGCGATTTCACGTGGAAGGATAGAGCTTCTTCGCTCGGATTTAAGCATCTGTACGGAGGCAACTCTAACCAAGGCGATTTGCTAAATCTCTGTGACGTTGTAATCAGCGATTTTTCCGGTGCTATCTTTGACGGTTTATATGCCAGGAAACCCCTCGTCCTGTACCAAGAAGGCGCCGAGCGACTTGTGGGAACGCAAAGCTTTGACTTGGAGTCGATCGAATATCGGCGCCGGCATGAGCTCGGCATCGTCTGTGAGAGTCCAGAGGACCTCGCAGCCGCCGTTGAAGCCGCGAAAGGATTCGCCATTAAAATGCAGCATCAGTTGGACACCATTCGAGCTGAATTAATGACGGATGTTAGTGATCCTGATGTGCTAGAGACTGCTAAGCGGGCTGTCGACGATCTGTTGACAGGGCATTACGAACGACCCTCAAGAGCACAACTTTATGTACGCGATATGTACAAGTCGCTCCGTTCAGCTGAGCGTGAGCTGGCGGCTTTAAAACGAAAACCGCTTTGGCGTCGGCTTTTGCGGATGTGAACGGCGATTTCCGCAATGATCCCAGGGGAGCTCGTTATAAAATTTTGTGCCCTTTTAGATATGTTTCATGCACAGCATATTAACAACGAGTGGCCAACCCTTTTGCAACTCCGCCTGCCGTTGGCAGATGTCGATAAGTTTTAAGCTGCCCGATAGAGCCGGAGTCTGAACTTGATGAAAGGCTGCAATGCCTTAAGGCGTAACATCAGGTCGCGGATGTGGGTGATCTAGATCAACACTTCGGTGGGGGGCACGGGTTTCTTCGAACTCTTAGCAAGCCAATGAGAGCGTTCAAGCCATCAAGAAGACGGACAACTCAAGCGTACATGGTTTACGCGAGATCCGATCACCATAATATTGAAGGAGCAGGAGGCTGGCGCGAAGACGGTTAATGTCTGTTGCAAGCACGGCACCTCGGATTCAACTTTAGAAAAGCACAAGGCGAACTATGGCGGCATAGACGTGTCCGATGTCAGCAAGGTGAAAAGCGCTCGAGGAAGAGAACGGCAATACGTAGAAGTTGCTCGGAGAGGCCATGCGGAACAAGGCAATCCTGAATAATGTCGCTGCGGCTGGATGGTGACGCCAGATGCAAATTGGAATGCGATGGCTTAGGTTTGTGCACGGCATTGGTGAGCCAGCGTCGGGCATACGTGGTCCATCGCTTTATCGGTCGAGCACGTGAAACCACTTTGCGCTGCGTGACGATACGGCCATTCGTAGGGCAATGAGGAAAGTGGTGCCGAGCGGCGGCGCTTCGGTCACCGGCGCATAAACGTCATACCCGACCGGCAGGGAATCTTCATGAACCAGAAGAAGGATTGGCATTCCCTTGGGAGGAGAAGCTGACGGTGCGCAAGCGTGACGGCAGAAAGCAGATCCTAGGAACAAGGCGTCCCCTGGCTCTACACCTAGAACCATATGAGCGCTGGGCCTACTCTTCATTAGTGATGCCCCCACCGCGGCGGCCGGTTCCGTGCTGCGTCACTGATCTACGGCTTCACCCTTGAATGCCTTTGCCTTGTCGGGTCGCATAAGTCGCCCGCCAGCACTGCTTAATGCTGAGAAGTTACAGTGCAATCGATTGGCTGAGATAGGATTTTCAGAAATTCCTGGATTGCCTCCTGTCGGTAGCTGTCTGCATCGAAGACTGCAGCTTCAGGAAGCGCGTCATCTAGACACAACTTCATGCCTTCTCGAAGCCCTTCGATACTATTATGTACAAGAAAGCCGAAACGGTCACGCAGCACGCCGCGGTTGCCAGGTATGTCAGTCGCAATTATCTTTATGCCAAGAGATAGCGCCTCAAGCAGAACCATTGGTTGACCCTCATGATTCGACGGCAGCACGAGCGCCATAGCGGCCCTCATCGCGGGGAACGCGTTCGACCGGTGTCCGGCGAGGTGTATCGAAGAAGCTAGTCCGGAAACCTTGATGAAGTTTTCTAGCATTTGGCGTAGCGGACCGTCTCCTATGATTAGAAGCTTCGCATCGGGGTAATCTTGAATTAACTCACAGAAAGCGTTTAGTAGCTTAATGTGATCCTTCTCGGAAGACAGGCGGCCAACAGCCACAAACGTTCGGCTCCCGGCAAGCCAAGGCAGGAGGTCTTCGTCTACAGGCTCAAGGCTATTTTTCTCGATCGCTTGCGGAGAAATTACATTCATCGCAGATGTAAACTTATCCCCTGGCAGCAGAAAATTATCACTCATGTTGCCTCTATTGTGTTCATCGAGATCCTTGCTAACGGAAACCAGTCGATCAAATTCACGATATGTCCTGAACAGGTACTCCAAGGCCGGGTTCTTCGTGTACCACTCCTGATACATATCGTTATGGAGGAAAGCGATCTTTTGCGTACTTGCAGAGCTGCTGAAAAGAATTGACCAGAAGTAACTATAACCTTCGAACTGGACTGCGTTGTCAAATCTGACAAACGAGAATACCCGCCTAAACTCCAGCAGGTAAGCATTAGAGACGATTTCGCGGATATTTTGGTTAGGGATATTTTTCATCCCTAGCGCCGCGCTCACCAACCATCTTTGTTCAGGAGTCATTGGCATCAAGCCAACTCTCCCAATTAGTTGCATTTCATTTGGAACAGCTCGTACAGCTGCAAGTCGCCCTTCATCCTTCTCAATCGCTGCTACATCAACGCCGAGGTATCCGGTGACGCCTTTCTCAGAGAGAGCCGTAGCTAGATTGATAAATGATGCTGTTATCCCATTTGCCATAAACGGGCCCGCATAAAACAGGGTTCGCTTCTTCCTTGAACATTCACTCTCTGACGGTAGCTCATGGAAAAAGAAATCTCTTACCCTGGAGGTAGCGTTTCCGTCATCGTATGGGCAAAAACGTGCGGCCGCTTCCGCATAGCGAGTCTCATCAATTGTAAAGTCTTCGAGCGCGTCTAGAAGCTGATCCAGAGACTCAACAACTTTACCAGGCATATCATTGATATTTAGATAGAATCCGCGCTCAGCGGAGTACTCCTCTAGGTCGAATGCGTAAAAAATAATGGGTTTTTTCAGTGGGATAAACTCAAAGAACACTGAAGAATAATCGGTCACTAGAATATCGGTCAAAGCCAAAATTTCACTGGTATCGAGTTCTGGTGGCGCGATTATCACATCAACGTTCAAGCCATGGAGTTCCCTCTGCTCCATCGAGTGACCGCGATACACAATTTGAAATCCCTTTGCTTTCATAGCATCGAGATCGCGCCGTAGGCGTGCAATATTCACATTTACGCCCTTATGCGTCCCACGCCATGTTGGAGCGTAAAACACGACAGGAATTCCATTCTGCAGACCTAGAATTTCACGCGCTCTGGTTAGGCTCTCGGAATTTGGGGACACCGTGAGGTCGGATCGTGGATAGCCTGTGATCTTGAGCTTATGTTCAATAAGTCCTTCGATTCCGAAATCCTCTATAGTGGTTTTCGCTGTGTGCTCATTCGGTACAATCAAGTGAGTGGCTTGCAAGAAATTCCTGGCGCCATTGGCGTGTTCTAGGAAGCGGCCTCTCATCTTGATCCCTAGAGTTTTGAGAGGCGTGCCGTGCCAAGTGTTTAGGTATCGTTGATCCTCTCGCCGGACAAACCATGCAGGAAAAGTGCTGTTGTTTATAAGATGACTCGCGGACGCCAGAAAGCGCAGATAATTGAATGAATTTTTTCTAATGAAGATTACATTGTGAAGATTTTTATAGTCATCTGGTACCGCCATCGCGTCTTCCAGAACCCAGACATGTAGCCATCCGACGTAGTTTGGATCACTTAGTAACGATCTAAAAAGAGCAAGTGGGCTACAAGCCATCGATTGACCGCCGAATGCTTCATACACAATCGTACGGTCCTGCAGCGCCAGCGCAGAACGCATGTAGGTATAGTCTTCAAGATTCTTACGGTTATGTGCTCGCTTAAATATTGCATGATCCATGCCAAAATGATTGGCATCCACACGCGCCTCTAGAAGGCACCGGACTGCCTCCTGAAATTCACTATTCAGGTAAAGCGCAGTCGACCGCTTCACATGATAGCCGGTATTCAAGCTGTCGCTTCTATCGATTAAGAGCTTAAATATGTAAGCGGTTTGGCTCCATTCACATCGACCGAACGCGCCGTCCGCAGCCCGTTGTAGGTAGGCCGTATCCATGTTTTCAATTACAGGGATAACGTGGGTGGTGTCCTCAACCGACGAAAGGTACGCCAAGTTAACCCCAAACGACTTAAGTAGGAAGAAGGCAGACTCTTGCCATTTACTCTGCAACGACTTTACGTAGCCGAGGCGAAAATTAACTCCTACCGTGTCACCTAGCTGAAGCGAACGCTTATACGCACGCTCCGCTTCGTCGAGCTTTCGGGCTCGCTCCAGCACGAAGCCTAGTCTCTTGTACCAGTGTGAACTGGGCTTCTCGGTAACTGCCTTATTGTACCAATTTTCCGATTGCTGCCATTCATATGCGTAGTCGAACGCCTGAGCGGTGCGGTAAAACAATTCTGCATCATTGACTGATCGTGCGCGCCGTTCGTACTCAACCGCGGCGTCCGCCCAGCGACCCTCCTTCTGCAGCAGGTGCCCGATCCCAAATCTCTGAACTGCTGATAAGTTTGATGCTGTCTCTATCTCAAGGTATGAAGCCGACGCTGCGTCTGATCGACCAGATTCACGCATGAGGTCCGCTCGTTCGAGCTGCCATAAGGTACGATTCGGATCTAGCCGCAAAGCTCGATCATAGCTCTCCGCCGATTCCTCATACCGGTGCATTGATCGTGCAATTCTTGCATGGCGGACGAGTCGATGCGGAGTGGCGGGTCCAACGCGCACTGCGTTACGTGCGGCTTCCAATTGGAGCCACGGCCTATTTACCTTCCTATAGCAGAGGCTAAGTGCTTCCCAAATTGATATGCTGTCTGGGGAAATGTTTGATGCTTTTTCAAGAGGAATTACAGCTTTGGAATACTGTTCTAGATAAATAAGTATCCGTCCTGAAATCTTCAGTGCATGCCTATTTTGGGGAAAATAGTACTGCAGGAGCGACGACAGCTCTAAACCTCGTTTCATGAAATAGGCGATGGTCCGTTTCGCAGCCTTCGTTTTGGCCAAAGCAGTTAGTTTGGGCTGCAACTTCTCTACAAGCGTCATCGTCATCTTCCGAATTACAAAGAGCGTCTTCTGTATTAGGAGGTGCCGGCCGCGATGGGCATCACCAAGAGCGTCCATATATCCTGTATTGAGATCGTTGGCAGCAATTATGAGGCAAAGCCACATCGCCGTCAGCTGCGGCTGTCGGGACGCGATGTACTCCCCAACTTAAGGGCCTAAAATTGACGTGCTTGAACCCCTGTAAGGAACGCGGTAGGACCGTAAGAGGGATAATCCAGGTAAAATGAGTTGATCAAGAAAAAGTGGTACAGTGACATTCAGAGCTCCCAAGTCAAGGCCGCTGCCCTGCGGGAAGGCGTCCTAAACCTGGCCCTTGCTCGCGTTGCAGACGCGATTGGAGACTTCAGTGGCGATCTTGAGCAGCTTCAAACCCAGACGTTCTTGAATTCTATTGATGAGCTTCGAGCTGAAGTCGAATACCTCGTTCAAGCGATTGAACCGGTCAGCGATTTGGACGCTTGGTTCCTAGCGCATGACTTACTGACCCTCCGGATGCATCTGGTCATGGCGTATTTTTGCCGCCAGGTCATTGATGCCGCGATGAAGCGAGAAGCATTGGAGGTGCTTGCCAATCCGTCTCGATATACCGCGTTTTCTACGTTGGAGTTCTCTGTCCTTGCGTCTTGGGTAGCAGATCACGGCGACCTAACCCTGATATCTTTATTGCCTAATATACATAAAAAATTGGCAGCAGCTGTAGCCAGAGAAACCCGTCCGCTAATTCGTGGTGTTGCCCTTGCATCCGGGGATCGCGACGGTTACCGCCAGAAATCAGCTGTTACTTTAGCCGACGGAGACAGGAGTTTTGAAGAATTTGTCTCGGGAAAATCAATTGCCATTGTTGGTCCAGTCAATACCGGAGTAAATAATGGTGAAGAGATCGACTCGTTTGATGTAGTTATACGCTTCAATCATCACGATAAAGCTCAGTACCAGTCTAACACGTTTGGTAAGCGCTCAGACATATCGTACTACACAGATCCTGCCTTCCGGAAAGTTGTGATTGGCACTAAAAGCAGTCTCTCTGGGTTGGCGTTTGCAGTTCCACAGAAGGCCGATGTGGTCAGTAGTCAACTAGGGGTCTTGAAGCTTGAAGCAAAGATAAGATCAGCTTACCGACAATCGAATTCGGTTTTCTTCAAATCGCATGGCAATGCTCTACAGAGAATGCTGTTTGATCTGTTGAGGTTCGACGTCGGTGCGGTGAAAGCATTCAATATGGATATGTGGCTTTCTTCACATGATAGAAACTACAGGGCCCGTCGATCTAAGCTGGACCCCCACATGTTCATTCATCACGATCTGATTTCCAACTTCCGCTTCACTAAGCGTTTGGTAGCGAACGGTGTAATTACGGTCGACAGAACATTAGCACAAATTCTCTTGGTGAAAGAGTTTGATTATATAGTGCGTCTTGAACTCCTACACGGAGAGACTTTCCGAGACTCGCAGACTTCTAGCGGTCTTTAGGATCTGCTAATTCTTGAACGATTGCCAATCCGCCTGTCTTGGAAGCTGCGCTGTTTGCTGCTTGGGTGACTGCGATAGTATATATCTTGTTATCGCGAGTGACGATTACACCTTCATTCTCTAACCGCGTGGTCATGACGCCTTGCGAATTTAGCTGTTTCATTACGGTTTCTGGGTTGTCTAGGCCGTCATACGCTATGCTGCCGTCGAACCGGAAGAGCTTGACGCCATACTCTGTTGGAGCTTGGTCTCTGTTGCGTATGTAGTTTGAGCCATAGCTACCCACGATTCCTCGACCAGAAACGGCAAAACCCTGCCTTTTAACGGGAGCTGATTTATCGATTTCCGGGTCCGCGAGAATTATCGTTTCCATCTCGTCAAATCGCCGATTGCGGATTGAGAGGACATCTCGTCCACTTGTCTTTGTTTCTAGAAACCAACGATCGTCTCTCATCGCTGACTGGTATAGGACGGCTGCTCTCTGTTTTCTTACGTAGGAGGGTGCCGACATCGGCGTCGGAAGCGCCGACACGTCGAACTCTAGGAGATTATTTCCTCTAGACTTGATCCATACCGAGGGGCGCATGTGATTATTGTCGCTGACAACGCATGTCTCTCCAAGGCCGTCGCCAGCTTTAAAAATAGTTAGAAATTTACCGCTCATCCAATCATATACCGCCACCCATTGGCTTCTGTCGCCGCCGCCGCGGCTTGCGTTTACAACGAATAGATGCCCGTTAGTTTCATCGACACACGCCTGCTGAGGGTATAAATATTTTGCGCCAGTCGATGCTAATATTTCGGAATTGTAGGGAGTAGATAAGGGGATTTCAAAACGGACTTTCCTCTCAGCGGCTAGCGAGGCCTCAGTGTTGTTAAAGAGCGAAAAAGATACAGTCGCAATGACAAGAGAAATCCTTAAATACATCATGCTTCCTTCTAGTTTATACTAGTATTCTCTCGAAGGTCTTTCGTATATGGTGTTGACCTACGAGCTAATTTACAGTTGCGGAACCGCGTTGTAGGGTGACTTAAGAAGGATGAGCTGTTAGATATCCATTGCGCCGCCTTTTACCTTTTTTCTCGTTTTCTCGTGAAACCAAGACACACAACAATCGCAATAATCGTTCGGGTCTACGGCAAAATTGTAGCAGGTTAGTCGAGAGGCTTTGCGGCTTTATCCTTTTATTGGTATAATGCGGCAACGTGACAATGATCCTTCGCGTTTCGATGAGAAGTGTCGATATCACAAAGGACGGGTTTGATTTGCTCCGTTGTACATATCAAGCTTTGAGTTCTTTCTGCTTCCGCCTCCTCAACGATTCCCCCAGCCGCTCTTCACCATCCGGCGCCGTCGCGGCGAACCCCACCGTGATCCCAAAATAGCCATCGTAGAACTTACGCACCAATGGCACAGGCCGGCCGCCATGTAGCGGGTCGATCTGCGGAAAGCCCTTCCGCATGAGCTGCGGGATGACCGTTTTCACATACAGATCTGCTCGCTCCTTTCCTATGATCGCCACAGCGATCTGCTTGTCGGTCGCGAACATGGGGAGTGAGGCGAGGGGGTCGGTCATTGTTTAGGATCGCTATCGTCTTCCGGTCTCGCCATCTTCCGTCTTAAAGCCTCCATCGCGTTTGCTACTTCCTCGTCGAGCACATGAGCGTAACGCGTCGTGGTCTTGATGTCGGCATGACTAAGCGCTTTCTGGACTGTCTTCAGGTTGCCGGTCTCGCGGAGCAGCTTGGTGGCGAGATCGTGCCGGAAGTCGTGAAAGCGGAAATCCTTCACGCCGGCCGCTTTGCGGATCCGCTTCCACTGCGTCTTTAGGCCGTTGTAGGTGATTGGATAGCGAAAGCCTTTGTGCCGAGGCTTGCCGTCCCCTTTATAAGAGGAGTCGGCTTTGCGGGCGCGGCTTGCCTCGTACGTGAAGACGAACTCCGCATGATGACCACGCAGCGGAAGCAGGATGTCGCGCACCGTCGTCGTGATGGCCGTTTTGACCATGCGTCCACCCTTGCCGGGCTTCGAGATCCATCCCGTCTGCCAATTCACCTCGCTCCACTTCAGAATACATTCCTCCAGGCGCAGGCCGGTGGCGCGAACGAACGCAAAGATCGGCTCGTAGTCTGGTCGGGTGGCAAGCGTGATCGCGGCGCCTTCGTCTTTGCGGAGCTCGCGCACGCGCTCTTTTGGTTCGGCCAACCAGTGATCGCGCCAGATAGGCTCGAGCGGGAAGCTATAGCGCCAGGTGCGCTTCGCCCTGGTGAAGATCTTCTTGAGCACCAGCGTCGTCGATCGATTGACGGTGGCAGCGGAAACCATCTTCATTGGTTCGCCATCGGCTCGCTCGTCACGTCCCCACGCCGGCTGGGCACGCCGCCATTGTATAAGGGCGGAGACATCGCCGTCGGTGATGTCGGCGAGCAGTTTGCTCTTGCCAAAGTAGTCGACAAGTCGAGCAAGGTCGGTATCGGTTGTCCCAGAGTTAGCGTGCAGTTGACCAACCTCTAGCCAGTAGCGGCTTACTGCGGCGCCAATCGTGAGCGGGCCACTGCCGCTCGCCACACCACGCTTAGCGCCTTCTCGTGCATTGGCTTTTTCTATCGTCTCCCTGTTCTCCGCCTCTCGGCGATTCTGGCTTCCCGTTGAGCCATGAAATCGTATCCCTCCGACGACGAAGTCGAAGTGGTAGTACGGACTGTTTTTGGGCTTGTAGATGGACATTGGCGCATCCTCCGCCGGTTCACGAAGTCTTCGACGTCTCGCGGATGGAATGCCATCCGCTGACGGACCGTGCCGTTGCCTGTCGATATGAAGGCGATTTCTCCGTTGCGAACGAGATCGCGCAGCGTCTTCGTGGACATGGCCAGCATGGTCGCGACCTGTTTGGCGGTCAGTAGCTGAAGCTCATCTGCTGGACACATCATCGCCTCCTCCCTTCCAATTCCCACGCCTCTATCTTTCGCATCTCCGCCTTGCCGTCCTTTGTCAGCGTGAACCTGCGCTTGCCCTTCGCGTCCTTTGTGATCTCGCGCACCATCGATTTGCCGGAGAGCATGACGAGGGTCGCTTCACCAGCGCCTGGGATCTCCGCGGCAGTTTCGCATTCCGGATGGTCACGCATGAATCGCAGGACCTTCACGTGTCGGTCGTCGAGGTCGGTTGGCGAAGACAGGCGATCGAGGGCGGCACGCAGAACCGACTCTCCAGTGCTCTCGCCTCTCTTGAAACTATCAATCCACGTGTCGAGATCGCGCACATCGTAACGGTGCATGCGAACTCCTTCGCCGAGCGCGATCGCTCTCACCGGGCACACCCCGCTAAATGTCGAGACCGACAGCCCGCAGTAGGCCGCCGCTTGGCTCTTGGTGAGGAGACGCGGTGCCACGGTGTTCTGCGTCATGACCCCGCTCCCCACTTCACGTGCTTGCCCACATAGCCGAGAGGATCCGCCCACCATTCTGCAGCCCGCCACAGAGTCGGGACGGGAAGGGTGTTGATCGCCTCGATGAGCGGCGTCTGCGGCACATTGGTGTAATGCCGGCTCATGCTGTCGACGGCATGGCCAAGGATCTGGTCCTTTATGTGAGGGTGAATCTCGTTGAGCACCAGCTGCGTGGAGACCGTGTGGCGGCCCGTGTACGGGCTTACGTCATCGATGCGGATGCCTCGCTTGCCCAGACGTTCACGCGCGCCGTTGATCGCCCCCTTTAGCTGGCCGCCGCGCTCCTCAAGAAGCTGGTAGGATGTCCCGCGGTAGTTCTGAAAGATCTGCGGCGGCCCCTTTTTGCGCTTCAGGAGTGAAGCAAAAAGCGGAACAAGGAACTCGTGCATCGGTACGCCGCGAGGCTCGCCCGTCTTGGTATGCTCGAGCGTCAGCCACCTGCGAGCCACATCAACATCGCTGGGCTCAAGCGTAAAAAGTTCGACAGGTCGCATGCCGGTGTAAAACAGCGCCGTCATGACCATGGCGGGGGCAGGGGACATGTTTGATACGAACTCAGCGGCTCGCTCGTAGGATACTGGGCGGGTGCCCGACCTTGTGCTCGTTGATCGCTGCCTGGTGCCCTTCTGCTTCCGCGGTCGCGCCCATTGCCTCGGCTCTGCCCACTCGTTTTTCGCGGCGTGGTTCCAGACTGCGATAAAGGGCGTAAAGAGCTGCCGGTTGCGTGTGACCGCCGCCGTGTCGGGGTAGAGCCTTAGCGATAGCAGATCCAGATCGTTCTGGTGGATGTCTCGCAACAGCTTGTTGCCGAAGGCGTCGACCACCGGCGCCATGAAGCGTGTAGACCCACCGGCGACGAGGTAGGCGTCGACCGCCGTCTTGAACGTCACGACAGCCTGTTTGCCAAAGATGCTTTCGTCGAGCAGTTCTCGCTCACGCAAAACGCGAATGGTCTCAGCGGCTGATTTGTCGGCAGTCTTCGTCGACTCGCGAACTGCAAGCCCGCGGATGGTGCCACTGAGCCAAAAGTTCGGGCTATCTTTTCGTTTGTACAGTCTGAGCGGCACCACAGGTTTCCTAAAAGAAAAACAGGTCTGCCCTCGGCACTGTGCCGAAGACGGTCTCGTTCTCCTCTGTGGTGGCATTCGCGCGGATTGGTGGTCCGCGAATAGAAGCTAAAGGGCAAGAAGTAGCGGGTCAATAGTGCACCCGCCTGAGTTTCACCCCAAGCAATTTCTTACATTCGCAATTCAAATGGGAGTATGGCACGCGGCGAACCCCTGGGAGGCCCGCGGCTGCCCTAGGGTTAGAGGGCGGATCACTCGTACACCTATTGTCTAGTGCTCTAAGTCGTACTGCTTAGAACTGTGGTCTGAATCAGCCAATGTGGTGAGCCTATCAGACAAACATCTAGTTGATATCCCTAAAATACAATCGATTATGGTTCCTCCGGCGCTATTTCGTCCACGTTGGCGTTATCGGCAAATCTTAGAATTGAAGGAGGAAGCAATGGCGAAGATCACGGGTAACAACAAAGCGAACAAGCTAGAGGGTACATCGAAAGCAGATATAATATCTGGTTTGGGCGGCAATGATAAGATCTCCGGACATCGAGGGGACGACATCTTAAAAGGTGATACTGGGAACGATAGAATAGGAGGAGGACAAGACCATGATAAGCTGAACGGCGGGTCGGGGAAGGATACGTTTGTCTTCAATTCGTTTGCGGCGAAAGACAGCGATAGGATTACAGATTTCGTTCCGAAAACAGACAAATTAGAGTTTACTCATAACGTCTTTGAACTTGGGCTTGGCAAGCTGGACGCCAAAGAGTTTTTTTCAGGCACAAAAGCGCATGACGCAGACGATCGTTTCATTTATGACAAGAAGACTGGGAATCTATACTACGATGATGATGGGAATGGCTCTCATTCACAACATTTGGTCGTGACGCTCACAAATCATGCTTCGATCACGGCCCACGATTTCCTTATTATTTGATTCTTTTCAGTGCCTGGCTTCGCAATTACGTGCGGGGCCTTTGTGGCGTCCTACTCGAAGTCTTGGTTAGCCAAGTGGCTCTGGTCGACCTACACAGTTAGTTGCTGCCGCAAAATCGTTATGAAATGCCGGCATACAAAAAAGGCCCCTCGATAGAGGAGCCCTTTCCTGGCTTTCAGTGCCGGAGGTCACTGAACGATCTGAACGACCTTGCGCGACTTGTGTTCGACGATGACACGCTGATTGCCAATGACGGCATACTCGTAGTTCGGATCTTCCGGGATCTGCTGGACAACAACCGTTTCGGGCAGCGGCTGACCGAGAGCAACCCCGCCATCGACCACGACAGTCTGTGTGGGAGCAGGAGCCTGCTGAACGTACGTGACAGTGCGCGTAGACGGCGGATCAATTGCCGTACCAGCAATCGCGCCAACAGCGCCACCGACTACCGCACCAACAGGGCCGCCAATAACGGCACCAGTGGCAGCTCCGCCGACGAGGCCGGTGGTGGTGCCGCCATCTGCGTTTGCCGCTGAGGCAAAGCCGAAGGCAAGAAATGCTACGGGGATGAGAAGCGCTTTTTTCATAACGGGTCCTTTCGTGTAGATCGACACTGAAAGGGACGAACCCGCTTCTAAGTTCCTCCCATCGGACTTAAGTCTGATCCGCAGGCAAGCCGCATAAAAAAGCCCGGTAGAACCGGGCTCTTCGTTACCAGTATCGGCGTCTCGGCGGCGGCTCGTACGCTGCCTCAGCTGACCTATAGCCCATCGCATGTCCTACCAGGAAACCAGCGATACCTATCAGGGCCAGTAGCCCGGTAGCAGTATGCGGATGGTCGGATACGCCTGATTTGACGGCAGCCACTTCGGCCTTGATAGCATTTGCCGCCTTAGTAGCGGTGCTCTCGTTTTCGTAATGCCCGACCGGGCTTCTGTCATCCATGATTATCTCCTTGGTTCTCTGCGAAAACTTGAAGCGAGAGTGAAGGTTCCAGTCGAATGGTGCGCCTGCTTAAGCGGCATGCATTAGCGTGTCGCACTGGAATCTCACAAGCAGGGACGTGAGCTCCCGATGCGCTAGTGCGGTTCTCTGTGGTCTTAAGAAACGATCGCTTGACTCTCCTCAGCTACCAGAACAAAATGGGAACATAGTCCGCTGTTTCCGAAAACATTCCCAACCGAGAGTCTCCCCATGACTAGCGCGTCGCATCACCGTGTCCAGCAATCCGAGGCATTCCAAATGTCAGCCGACACCTTGGCCGAGGAAATCATCGCCTCCTATAATGGCGACCACAGGGCTGCGCTAAAGTCTGTTCTGGCAGACTCGCTGTTCTTCCAGTCACAGCTGCACACTGCGTCGTGCTTGCTCTCAAAAGGAATGGGAAGGGGCTGGACTCCTGCCTTCGAACGGATCCCTGCTCGGGAGCGCTGACCGTGAAGCACAATCGCGGCAGCGACTTACGTGCGGAAATGTCAGCGCCATTTAAGCCTGCCCGTAGCAGAGACGCGAACTACGATTTGTGGCGTCTGATTGGCGACCTTCCGCAATACGAGATTCTTGGCGGAAGGTGCCCGCAATGCTCGCACGTCGGATGGCTGGACATGACTGTCGTTCGACAGCGGGCAGGGGCTAATATGAGCCTTAATCAGTTTCAGGAAAAACTAAAGTGCCATTGCGGAAACCGCAGCGGCAATTGCCTGATGATTGGCACCTTGGCGCGATGAAGCCCACGAATGACGAGACAGGAATCGAGTTCAAAATGACAGCCGACCGCGCGATCATCACCCTTTTGCAGGAACTCGACATCCCGCCCTCCACGGACATCAGCCTGTTTGAAATTGGTCCGCCGCTAACGCGACAGGGTTACGATCAAGATGCAATTCTGAACGGCTTGTTTTTCCTTCAGCGGCAAAAAATGATCGATCTTCGCGGCAATCGCCTGCACGTCCTGAAAGAGCTACGCCACCAAAAAGGGCATTGATCAGTCGATGTTCAGTTGGCAGTCCTGACTTAATGGTCGCCCAGGCCGCGCAGCACGTGTTTGGCGGCGGTTGAGTGTTGTTACGGCGTTTTCTACCCACCAAGTGTTCCATCGAGCCCAACTCGCCTCAAGTTTGCCATCTAGGAGCAGTTCATAGAGGCGTATGTCGTAGTCTAGGCTCACCGGTCTTTACGCACCTGCGCCGTGATACGCGCCTCAATTTTCTTTTCGATCCAATCAAGAACTTCGCTTTTCACAAAGGCAACCCGTCGGTCACCAAGATCGACGGCAGCCGGGAAACGCCCGGTCGCGCGGTACCGGTTCAGCATCCCTCTCGACATACTCGTCATAGCCGCGGCCTGGTTCAACGAAACCAAGACCGCGATGTCGTTGTCGTGCTTGTTGAACATATGGCTCTCCCGGTTACTAAGGTGAGCATAGTCGACATTGGCGATCCGGGCAACGCAGCGGCGAAGAAATTTTTTCCTAAGTTGTTGTATTGTTTTACAAATTTGTCAAACTTGCTTGCGCAATCTGACGCCAGGCCCTTCGCCATTCTCGTCGATGAATATGATGCCTGCGGTCTCGAGGGCTGATTTTAGCTTGGTTAGCGTCACTGTGTTCAGTCCGCCGCGCTCATTTTCAAACCGAGTGATCGTCGCGGTTGTGACGTCTGCCATACCAGCCAGCTCCCTTACTCCGATCTTCAGCGCAGACCTAGCCATTCTCAACTGTGCAGGCTTCATAGTGACACCGTGTAAAAAATAGTTGTTACACGGTGTTGAAAGTAATCACCATGTGCTGCATCCTTATTACACGGTAACAATATCGGCGCAACGAGGAGCTTGGGTCATGGTAAACAAGAAGGTAACTTTCGCGGACGTCGAGGATCCGTTGTTTCATGCGGCAACGCGAACAACGATCGCAATGGAATTTGTGCACAAGCTTCTGGCCGAGAATAGCGGCCTTGGCACTCTGTCCCAGCAGCGAATTGCAGCAGCCCATTACATCCTCGAAACGGCAGAGACAGCCGCACTCGAGGCGCGCGACGTCTATTTCGAGGCGTTTGCCCAGAACAAGGATGCCGCCTTCGGCAAGACGCCTGCAGCGGCATCCGCGGTAACCGTACCATCTGTCAGCGTTGAGATCGGTTCCGACCTTGAAGACTTACGGCAGCAGCTGGAGATTTGCTTCATGGCGTCCGCTGCCCTGCCAGACGAGGACGATAAGACGGCAATGCGGACAGGGCTGTCGCGGGCGCTCGACTTGCTGAAGGTTGCCGAGCGGCACCTTCACTGACGTTTTGGCCCTGTAGCTCAGCGGATAGAGCGACTGCCTTGTAAGCAGTAGGCCGGATTTTCGAATAATCCCAGGGCCACCACTTTGCCGCGTTCCCGTCTCCTCATCGGTAGATCGCGGCCTTTTTTTACAGGGCAATGCATGCACCACCTAGGCGGCCACCATCCGCAGTGCGTTGCTCATGGCGCGGCGTTAGCTGCTGCCGGCCGCTCGCCTGACAGGCGGGCAGAAATGGAAAGAGCCAGTGGCGCTGGAGGACGCCACTGGCTCTAGAAAGTTCGATCCGAGGCCATGGGGCAGGGGGAGGAAGTGCGCTCGGTGTTGATTTAACTCCGTAAACTAGGAAGTGTTCCTCCCATGCCGAGGAACAGTAAACCGGGAGGGCGCCGAGCGAACCCGCATTCTACGACACCCTCCCGGCAGCGCGCACTTTAAAGGCGCGCTACACCGAGAAGATGATTAGTAGGGCGAATGTTCCGGCTCACCGCTGGCCGCTCGCACTCAACACCGGGCGGCTTTCAAATAATTGTTTGATGGTGTTTCCGCTACCGGTGGCGACCAGGTGGCGATTGGGAGCTCTGGGGGAGCTCCGATCAACCCGCTAAGTGGTTGATTTGAATGGTCGGAATGGCCGGATTCGAACCGACGACCCCTTGACCCCCAGTCAAGTGCGCTACCGGGCTGCGCTACATTCCGTTCCGAGGGAAGGCCTATATTCTCAGGCTTGCAGGTGCAAGGGGAAAATGGCGCGGGATCAAGAAAATGGTGGAAGGCCGCAGCGGGGCAGGGGCAGGGGCAAGGGCGGGGGCAGGGGCCGAGCGGCGATCGGGCGCCGGTTGCGCGCCGGTCGCGGGAACGTGATGCCGCAGGTGAGGCGGGGATATTGTCGCGGGCGGTTGGCGTCCTAGGTTCTGTCCGACGAAAGGAAACACCATGAAAAAGCTTATCATCGCATTCGTTTCGCTCGTGACGGCCTTTTCCGGCATCGGTCCGGTCAGTGCCATGCCGCTGTCGAAAGCCGGACCGGTAGAGACCAGCACGGACGTCCAGCAGGTGCGCGACCGCTACATCATCCGTCGCCATGGGCGCGGAGGTTGGGATCGCGGGGACTGGCGCGGCCATCGCAGTGATTGGCGCGGCCATCGCGGCGACTGGCGCGGTCATCGGGCCTATCGCTACGACCGCCGTTACCGGGATCGGTACTACCGTGGCGATCGCGGCGTCGGCCTCGCCCTGGGCGGCCTTGCCGCAGGCGCGATCATCGGTGGCGCGCTGAGCCAGCCGCGCTACGTGGCGCCGGGCTACCGCCGGGTCTATGGCGGCAATTCGCATGTCGCCTGGTGCCAGGCCCGCTACCGGTCCTATCGCGCCTATGACAACACGTACCAACCCTATGGCGGCCCGCGCCGTCAGTGCAACTCGCCGTACTGATGAAGGCATGTCACCGGAACGTGCGCAGCGGTTTCGGGAAACGACATGCATCACAACAAGGCTTAAAGCGCGTTAAGTGCATCCTTTTTCACGCGACGCGCTTCAGGGTCCGAGGATCGCGGTTCGCCGCACACGAAAAAAGCGTCCGCCGGGATCTCCCGCGGGC
The DNA here is from genome assembly GCF_001424065.1 of Rhizobium sp. Leaf384. Lineage (GTDB taxonomy): Bacteria > Pseudomonadota > Alphaproteobacteria > Rhizobiales > Rhizobiaceae > Ferranicluibacter. Next base: position 374,887 of record NZ_LMQE01000001.1, on the reverse strand, counting down.
GCTTTTTCGTGTCGGGTTCCCGGATGGTCAGGGATGCGTTGTCAGCGCCGCGCGCGGACCATCTTGTAGACGGCCTCGGTCTCGTCGATCATCACGTCGAGCGCGAAGCGGGCGCGGTGATGCTCGGCAGCGGCCCGGAAGGCGTGAAAGGTCGAGGGCTCGGCAAGCGTCACCATGGCGCTCGCAAGCCGGGTGGCGTCGCCGTCATTCGGCACGATGAAGCCGGTCACGCCGTCTTCCACAGCCGTCGTCGCGCCGCCGACCGCGGTGGTGACGATCGGCCGGCCGGCGGCGGCCGCCTCCAGCATGACGTAGGACATCGCTTCGTAGCGGCTCGGCATCACGAGGCAGTCGAAGGCCGGTACGGCCTGCGGGCCGGTGAAGGCGGATGTCAGATGGATGCGATTCTGCAGGCCGCTTGCGGCGATCGCGGCCCGCACCGGCGCTTCCTGCTCACCCGATCCCACCATGATGAGATGGGCCTCCGGCAGCGTCGTCGCCGCGTGACGAAAGGCCTCGATCAGGCGCTCGGGCGCTTTCTGGTGCGACAGTCGGCCGACGAAGCCGAACACGAAGGTCTCCGGCGTGATGCCGAAGCTGGCCCGCACCGTCAGCGCCATGTCCTTGACCGGCTGGGAGACGCCATTGACGATGACCGACATGCGCTTTTCGGGAATGCCGAGCGATACGGCATGCTGGTACTCGTCCTGCGAGACGCAGATCAGGTGATCGGTGAGGAACCGGCCGAGAAAGCTCTCGACCGACCCGAACAGTTTGCGGCCGGTAGAGCCGAGCGTCGGGTCCATCGTGCGGAAGGCGTGGGGCGTGTAGATGCGCGGCACGTGCCGGCCGGGCAGGCGCAGGCGGGCCAGCCCGCCGGCCTTGGAGCTGTGGCCGTGAACGATGTCGAAACCGCCGCGGGCGATGATGCGGTTCAGCTTCTTCCACGAGGCGATATCGGCGCGGCCGGGCGAGCGGGTCATCGCCACCTTGTGAATGGCCGGCAGCCCGAGCGACTTCAGCTCGCGCACGAAGCTTTCCTCGGCACGCAGCGGCGAAACGACGGCCTCGACCCGATGTCCGCGCCGCGACAGGCCGTGGCAGAGATCGAGGAAGTGTCGGCCGGATCCGCCGCCGGATGGCTCCAGCACCTGCAGGATCGACAGGGAGGCGCGATCGGCATCGGTTTCCGGTCGCGCGGGCTCGCCGTCGCGCAAAGGCGCATCGGTCGCATTCGGTTCGCTTGAGGTCGGGCTGGTCATGATCTTCGATCGCGGTGGCGTGTCAGGCCGCTGCGCCTTCTGACGTCGTCGTGTGCAGGCCGGGTGCCTGCGACCGTCTGCTGTAGCGGTATTCGAGCGCGCCGCAACCCCAGATGATGCCGAGGAGGAGATAGAAATGGCGCCAATGGTCCGTATCGATCACATTTCCGATACCGGCATGCCCCAGGAGCACGATCCAGCCGATCATCAGATAGGGCTGCCAGGGCCGCTCCAGCAGCATGAAGCGGAAGCCGATCGACAGCGTCCAGACGATCAGCGTCACGTAGGAGACAAAGCCGAGCCAGCCGTAGGAGGTCAGGGTCTTGAGCCAGACATTGTGCTCGTCTTCCGGAAAGATCTTGGAAAACATCATTGGGCCGATGCCGAGCGGACGTTCCATGGACAGGAGAAAGCCGAAGCGGTGGCGTTCGAAGCGGCCGAGATGTCCGCCGTCATAATCCTGGACGAGCTGCGTCCGGCTGGAGAAGAGATCGGCCACCTGCGGGATCTGCAGCGCCACCACCAGCGATGTCACCATGAAGATCATGCCGGACAGCGCAATCACGAAGATCTTCAGACGAAACGCGCCGGTGCGCTCCTTGAGCAGCATGATGAAGACCAGCATGCAGGCCGAGAACAGGTAGAGCGCCCAGGCCGCCCGCGAAAAGGACAGAAACAGGCCGAAGGCCATGATGAGGATGCCGAGCGCGCGCAGCGGCAGGTCGATCAGGCGTCCTTTGAGCACGCCGTGAATGAGGAAGAGCGAGGGGGCGACGAGAAAGGGGCCGAAGACGTTCGGATCCTGGAAGGCGCCCATGGCCCGATCGTAGCGGGTAAAGGCCTCCGCGCCGGGGATCAGCCCGAAATACCCGAGAATGCCGAGGGTGGAGGTGCAGACGCCGGCCCAGACCCAAGCCTGGAACATCAGCTTCAGCCGTTCGTGACGTGCCTCGATGATCGCGGCGTAGAAGATCGCGGTGATCGCGAGAAAGCCGGACACCGCCATGTACATCGGCGCGACGTCGAGATCGTCCATCATGGTGAGCGACAGGATGCCGCCGATCATGAAGAGCACGAGGAGCGTGAACAAGGGTGCGGTGAAGCGCGAAAGGCGCAGGCCGCAGAACGCCCAGATGGCGATGAGCGTCGCGACGAAGAGCTCGTGCGGGGAGGGTTCCACCATGACGAAGCCCTGGAGGAACACGCCGAACGCCACCGCCGCCGAGCCGAGAAGCCCGAACGCAGCCCGTTGCGGCCGGAACACGCCGGGCAGGCCGGCAGGCGCGACGATCGTGCTCAATAGGCGTTTTCCGTGTTGAGAAGGCGGATGGGCGTGAGGAACAGGATCTTCAGGTCGAACCAGAGCGACCAGTTCTCGATGTAGTGGAGGTCGAACGCCGTGCGGAAGCGGATCTTCTCGTCATTGTCGATCTCGCCGCGCCAGCCGTTGATCTGCGCCCAGCCGGTAACGCCCGGCTTGACGCGGTGCCGGGCGAAATAACCCTCGACGACATCGCTATAGTTGCGATCCGCCGTCTGCGCAGCCACGGCATGGGGGCGCGGACCGACGAGCGACAGCTGCCCCCGCAACACGTTGAAGATCTGCGGAAGTTCGTCGATGGAGGATTTGCGCAGGAAACGCCCGACGGGGGTCACGCGCGGATCGCCCTTGGTCACCGCATTGCGGGCGCTGGGGTCGCTCATGTTCGTGTACATCGAGCGGAATTTGTAGACCTCGATCTGCTCGTTGTTGAAGCCGTGGCGCATCTGCTTGAAGATGATCGGGCCCGGCGAGGTCAGCTTGACGGCGAGCGCGGCGCCGATGAAGACGGGCCAGAGCAGCACGAGCGCGATGACGCTGAAGACGACGTCGAAGATGCGTTTGGCGACCGAATCCCAGTCGGCGATCGGCTTGTCGAAGATGTCGAGCATCGGCACCTGGCCGACATGGGAATAGCTGCGCGGGCGGAAGCGCAGATTGGCGGCATGCGCCGCCAGCCGGATATCCACCGGCAGGATCCACAATTTGCGCAGAAGATCGAGAATGCGCCGCTCGGCCGACAGCGGCAGCGCGATGATCAGCATGTCGATGCGGGCCAGTCGGGCGAAGTCGACGAGTTCGGAAAACGTGCCGAGCTTGGGATAGCCGGCAATGATGTTGGGCGAACGACGCTCGTCGCGATCGTCGAAGATGCCGCAGATGCGGATATCGTTGTCGGTCTGCTGCTCGAGGACGCGGATGAGATCCTTGGCGGGCTGACCGCCGCCGACGATGACGACGCGGCGCTCCATCATGCCGTTGCGCGCCCAGCGCCGGATGGAAAAGGCGATGAAGGCGCGTTCGATCAGGAGGAAGGCCGCGCCCGCGAGAAACCAGATGCCGAAGGACAGGCGCGAAAAGCTCTCACCGGTCTTGGCGAAGAACATGACGATGGTGATCGCAGCGAACGCGAGTGTCCAGGCGCCGAGGAGGCGGGGCATGGCGCGGGAGACCGAACGCAGCGTGGGGATCTGGTAGCCATCGGCAAACTGCAGGAAGATGACCGTCAGCGCGGAGCTGGCTGCGAGCATCGCGGCGTACTGGAGCCAGCGTTCGAAGCTCGGCGCGACATAGAGGCCCGTGATGATGTAGCCGATGATGAAGAGGGCGGCGAACTCGAACAGGCGGAGGCAGCCGAGCACCATGGCCGGCGAATAGGTGTCCGCGCGGAACTGCGCCGCGATCCGGCGCGCCAGCGGATTGAGCTCCTTCTGCACCTCGACCGGGCGCACCTCGTCCCGCCCGATCGTCCGGATTTCGGAGATCTGCCGGCGCAAGGCCTCGGGGTCGAACGTTTCCGGCTTCTCGATCTGGTTCATCACGCTGCCCATCCTGCCATTGGCTCGCAAAGACATAGCAGGGAGGCGCTAAGAAACGTTTACACCCGGGACGGCAGGGGAACCTGGTCAACAATGGGTTAAGGGCATTCGAGCCGCAAATTCAACGGTCTGTCCGCGTGTCCATGGGCAACTCCGCCAGCGCGGAGCGGGGCGGCGGCGGGCCTGTCTCAGCGTTCCGCGTCCGCAACCAGCCGCCGGTAGAGCCGCATCATCGCGGCGGCCATGGTCGCCGAGGAGAAGGCGGCCTTGAAGCGCTCGGGCTCGGGCATGGTGCGCCGGGCCCAGCCGTCTTCGGTCAGGGCGCGATGCATGATGTTGGCAAGCGACTGTGCATCGTTGGGCTCGGCCAGAGCCGCGCTGTCAGGGCCGAGGATCTCTGGCACGCCGCCGACGCGTGCGGCGATCACCGGCCGCTGGGCAGCCACCGCCTCGAGCACGATATAGGGCATTGATTCGGCCCGCGAGGGCACGACGACGAAACGCGCGCTGGCAAAAGCGGTGCGTGCGGGCATGGCGGGCTGCATGCCGATCCGCTGCCCCAGTCCGCGCTGAAGCTTCATGCGCAGATAGTCTTCCTGCTGCGGCCCGTCGCCGATCATCATGGCGCTCAGCGGCCGGCCGGCCAGTCGCTCCGTGCGGCCGAGCGCATCGATGAAGATGTCCGGACCCTTCATGTCGCGCAGCATGCCGATATAGAGGAAGTCCACCGCATCCGGCGCCGGCTCGACGGGCAGGAATTCGCCGTCCTCGACGCCGTTGTAGATCGTTTCGGCCAGGGGCTGCGGGCGGCCGACCTTTGCCTCGTAGGTGGCGCGTTCGTAATTGCAGACGAAGACCAGCGCGTCCGTCGCATGTTCCTGGAAGCGCTCGAGGGACAGGATGCCCTTGCCCTTCCATGTCCGCCGGTCGAAATGGAGACTGCCGCCGTGCGGGGAATAGAGGCGGGCCACAGGCGATCCGTTGACGCGCAGGATCGTGCCGATGGTGCGGGCGAGCGCTCCGCCCTTGGCGCCGTGGCCATGGAGGATGTCGGGCTGGAGCTGGCGCAGCTCCTTGTAGCTTGTCCACAGCGCCTTGGCGTCCGACGGGCCGATGGACCGGCGGATCGGCAGGCGCACGAGACCGAGCGCGAGATGGGGAAGGATCTCCGCGAACAGCCGTTCCTCGTGGGGCCCGCCGGTCGTGCTGTCGCAGAGGATGCCGACCTGGTGCCCTTCGGCCGCATGCGCCGCGGCGAGATCGCGCACATGCCGGAAGATGCCGCCGACCGGCGAACGGAAACAGTGGATGATCCGCAGCGGCCGCTCCCCTGTCCGGGGCTGCGCGGGGAGGGGCGCCTGCGGCACGGATACGGTCCGGTGGGTGTCCGCCTGGAGCGGGTCGCTCCCGCCGCGATCCGGCTGCATGGGCTCTGTCTGCGTATGATCGGGCTGCACGGGATGGGACATGGTCTCAGAACAGCCGTTCGCGGACATAGACTGTGTCACCCGCCATGATCGGATCGGAAATCGAGACGCGCCCGGTGACGATGCGTCCGTTGATCTTGCGCGTCACGTCCACCGTCTTCTGGTTGGCCCGCTGCGAGAAACCGCCGGCCACGGCGATGGCGTTCTGCACCGTCATGCCCGGCACATAGGAATACTGTCCCGACTGCCCGACCTCGCCCATGATGAACACCGAGCGATAGCGATCGACCTCGATCGTCACGTCGGGATCGCGCAGATAGCCGGCGCGCAGCTTCTGGGCGATCATGGTCTCCATCTCGCTCAGCGTATGGCCGCGCGAGGGCACCGAGCCGATGAGGGGGAAGGCCACGTAGCCGGCCTGGTCGACGGTGTAGGAGCCGGTGAGGCCGGCCTGTTCGAACACGCTGATGCGCAGCCGGTCGCCGCTGTCCAGCCGGTAGGGCTGGATCGTGGCTTCGCTGAACGCCCGGGGCGCAGGTTCGTAACTGCTGCAGCCGGCGATCGTCACCGACAGCAGGGCGATACCCAAGGCCAGACCTGACTTGCATCGTGCGACGGTCATGCGATTCTCGTGTTTCAGGTGAACGTGACGCTGTTATCGATCTGTTAGGGTTAACAGCCGGTAAAGACCCGCTCTCAACCTGACGTTTCCGAATGCTCTAAAGTATCGTCCGGCCAGGTTGTGACCGGTATCGTTAACGCTCGGGTTACCATCTTTGTTTACCGTGCCCGCCAACAGGACTCGGGTACAGGTGCGTGGATGTCAGGCTTCAGCGGCAGTCAACAGGACGTGGATATCGACCTCGGCGGTCTGTTCGGGGCGATCTGGCGTCGCCGGACGCGGGTGCTCCTGACCACGGTGGCCGTGGCGGCGCTCGCCTTTACCGGGGCGCACATGATTTCGCCGCGCTACGACAGCGAGGCGCGGCTGCTGATCGAGCCGCGCGAGCCGGAATTCAGCTCGACGACGCTCCAGCCGTCCGCTTCCAGCGCCACATCCTTTGACGAGCCGGGGATTTCGAGCGAAGTGCAGCTGCTGCGCTCAGTCGACCTCATCAAGCAGGTGGCGCGCAACATGCGGCTGCACGAGTTCAAGGAGTTCGATCCGACGGCCGATCCCTCCGCCGTTTCCGACATCCTCGTCATGCTCGGCCTCAAGCGCAATCCGCTCGACATGCCGCCCGAGGAACGCGTGCTGAAGGAATTCCAGGAGAAGCTGCAGGTCTACCAGGTCGAGAAGTCGCGGGTCATCGGCATCCAGTTTACCTCCAAGGATCGCGCGCTCGCCGCCGCCATTCCCAACGAGATCGCCAAGATCTACCTCTCGCTCAAGGCCGGGGCGAAGCTCGACAGCAACACCGAGGCCAGCCGCTGGCTGGAGCCCGAGATCGCCAACCTTCGCGAAAAGGTGCGTGCGGCCGAGGCGAAGATCGCCGAGTATCGCGCCACCTCCGACCTTCTGCCCTCCGGCGATACCGGCACCTTCGCCACCCGCCAGCTGACCGACATCTCGACCGAGCTCGCCCGCGTTCGCGGCGAGCGGGCAAATGCGGAGGCGCGGGCGGAGAATGTCCGGTCCGCCCTGTCCAGCGGACGCGGTGCCGAAACGCTGAACGAGGTCGTGGGCTCCGCCATGATCCAGCGGCTGAAGGAGTCGGAATCGCAGATCCAGAACCAGATCGCCGACCTGTCGACGACCCTGCTCGACGGGCATCCGCGCATCAAGGCGCTGCGCTCGCAGCTGACGGGCATCCGCGCGCAGATCCGCGAGGAGACGCAGAAGATCCTGGCAAGCCTCGAAAACGAGGCCAAGGTCGGCGAGCTTCGCGAGCGCCAGCTGACGCAGCAGATGAACACGCTGAAGGCGTCCTCCGCCAAGGCCGGCGAGGACGAGGTCGGCCTGCGCGCCCTGGAGCGCGAAGCCGCCGCCCAACGCCAGCTTTTGGAAACCTATCTGTCACGCTACCGCGAGGCGAGCTCGCGCACCGGGGCGAGCGCCGCGCCGGCCGATGCGCGCGTGATCTCGAGCGCCGTCGAGCCGACGGAGGCGAGTTTCCCCAAGATCCTGCCGATCACCATCGTCGCCGCCATGGCCGCGTTCCTGCTCAGCTGCATCGTGATCCTGTTGCAGGAGCTCTTCAGCGGCCGCGCCCTCAGGCCCGTCGGCGCGCCCGGTGCTCTCCCGCGCGCGGCGTCTCCGCAGCTGCCGCCGACACCCCCAACGCCTGCACCCTCGACGCCGACACCCCGGCGCGGCTGGTCCTTCCGGCCAGACGCCAAGCCGCACGAGAGCGTACGCGAGACGGCCCGCCCTGCGGCCGCCGCCAATATTGCCGTCGCCTCCGCTGTGACGGAAACGACCGGACACGACGACGAGACCGATGTGCCGCTCGACGGCTTCTTCGTGGAGAACGTTGCGGCTGCGCTGATCGTCGATCGCGTGCCGCTCGCCTTCGTCGTCTCGCCGACCGGCGACGCCGGCTCCGTGCAGACGGTTGCGCTCGCCCGGATGGTCTCGGAGGAGGGGCGGCGCGTGGTGCTGATCGATCTCACGGCTTCCGGCTGCCCGACCGGCCTGATGGCACCGTCGGCCGACCTGCCGGGCATCACCGATCTCCTTGTCGAGGATATCGCGTTCGGCGATGCCCTTCATGCCGATCATGGCTCGGATGCGCATGTCGTTCCGCGTGGTACGGCAGATCCGGCGATTGCCATGCAGGCGATCGACCGCCTCCAGGCGATCGTCGCGGCGCTGACCGACGCCTACGATCTCGTTCTCGTCGAATGTGCGGATGCGGATGCCGCTGCGGTTTCGCGCCTGGCGCCGGCCGGCGACGTCGAGATCATCTTCTCGGTGCCTGCGGTTTCGGCCGAGGATCTGGTCGAGATCATCACGGAATTTGCCGAGGCCGGCTACGACCGCATCCAGATCATGGATGCAAGCCTTTCGGGCCTTCCTCCTGCCGGTGACACCGTGCCGGAACCGGACCGCCGCGCCGCCTGAGCCGACCGGCTCCTCGCATCAATCCGCGTCGGTTGCCGTCGGCTCCGGCGCGGCCTTGCCCTGATGCTTCTGGCGCAGCCGCTGCACGAGGCCATAGACCTGGCGGTTCGATTTGATGGCGCGCTTGATCCGGACGAGAACCCGGTGGACGCCCGCCGCGATCCGACCGCGCAGCGTCAGCGGCACGACGATGTCGTAGAGCGGCGTCTCGATCGTGCACCAGGACCGCTTGTAGAGCTGGTCGCCGATCCCGAAATCGAACAGGGCGACACCGTCGCCGCAGGCACGCTCGATGATCCTGTGAAACAGAAGCTCGCCCGGGCTCGCATCCGCTGCCAGCGTTTCGTCGATCGATCCGAACTGGCAGATCATATGGTCGCCCTTGCGCGACACGCCCGCGACCGCGACGATCCGGCTGTCGGCCTCGCCGCGCAGGCGCAGCGCATGCAGGGCGAGCGGATGGTTTTCGGCCGCGCCGGGACACGAGACCGCGGCGCGCAGGAAAGCCTGCGTGGCCGGATCCCGGAAGACGTTGGGCAGGCCCAGCGCCTCGAAACGCACCGCCTTCTGGATTAGGAACACGTCGAGGATCGCGCGCTGCTCCTCCGGGCTCTCGCCGACGATGTAGTCGTAGCCGCCATAGGTCTCCATCCGCCGTTCGGAGAGGCGGAACTTCTTGCGCCGCCGTTTTGCGTTGATCTGCGCGAGCGTTGCGGAAAAATCGGGAAAGAGCGGCAGCTGGTAGGAGGCGTTCTGGTGCCGGATCAAGGGCAGCGACGCGAGCGGATGAACCGCGCCGCGCCATTCGCGCGGCATCTTGTCCAGCGTGACGATATCGGCGACGTGGGCAAGCTTGACGGTCAGGCCGGCCAGGACGCCGGCGGCCAGCTGCTCGCGCGACAGGCCGCCGAGATCGTCGGCAAAGAGGCCCGTATTGATATTGTTGTGCGGCGACGCGATGAAGCGTGCCGTGCGGAACAGACCGTTGCGGACGAGTTCGAGCGGCAGGATGACGATCGTCCGGTCGCCGAGCCGACCCCGCACGAGGAGCGGACGCTCGACATGGGTCGACAGCCAGCTGGCGCACCAGTCGAAGCTCTGGTGCATCGAGGCGGCATTCGACGCCTCCAGCAGGCGCCAGTCCTTTTCCAGGGCCGACATCGACACGTGCACGGACAAGACGAGATCCGGCGGGCCGGCAACGGTCGGCATCAGGTCGGCCGGAGCGCTGCCGCGCTTGGCCGATCCGTGTGGTCCGGCGCGCGGCGCGTCGAGAGAAAGGGCGGTGATCTGGGCATTCATCGCGAATGAGCCCTCCGTCTGAAACACGTTGCCGGCATCTAGCCTGTAAAGCCGCTGATGTTGACTTAAGGCTGCGTAAATCCGCCGTGCGGCGGCGCGATATTCCAAGATGCGGTTACCATGCGGTTAACGCGTCCCGCGCCGTTACATCCATCCCGTGGCCAGCGCCCGCGCCCAATCCGGGCGACCGTTCGCTGCTGCACGCGCGGCCGCGGCGAGATGGTCGTAGGCCAGGAGCCGGAAGGCAACATCGAAGGTGCCGTCCGCCGCCCGATCGACGACCGCATAGGACGCACGCGGCGTTCCGGTCTCCACCCGGTGCGCGACCGGTTGGTCGTCGGCATAGGCGGGGCAACCGACGCTGCCGGGGTTGAGAATCATGCGTCCATCCGACAGCGTGACGAGGCGCGGGATATGCGTGTGGCCACACAGGAGGAGGGGCAGCGCGATGCCGGCAGCAAATCTTTCGATGCGCGCCGCACCGGCCCGGTGGACGATGCTGTCGGGCGAGACGTCCTCCAGCCAGTAGGTAAGGTCGGAGTCCGGCGTGCCGTGACAGAGGAAAAGGCCGTGCTCGGGCACCCGTCGTGTCGGTTCGAGGCTTTCAAGCCATGCGAAGTGATGGTCCGAGAGGGCCGCATGGGTGAAGCGGTCGGTTGCGATCATGGCGTCGGGCGCGGCCGTCAGCAGGGCGCGATCATGGTTGCCGCGGATCGAGAGAAGGTCGCGTGCCATCAGAAGCTCGGCCGTGCGCGCCGGATCGATCGGGCCGCTGAGGGCGTCGCCGAGATGGACGATCCGGCGGATGCCCTGCGCGTCGATGTCGGCCAACACGGCCTCGAGTGCGGCGGCATTGCCGTGGATGTCTGCGATGACGGCGATCTTCATCGGCGTGATCCCTCTGCCGCGGCCAGACCGGATCGTGTCACCGCTTGCCGGGTTTTTCCATCCACTTGATGATGAGCATCGCCGGAAGCACCCAGAGAAGACCGCTGAAGAAGAAGTAGAGGAGATGGACCCACCACGGGGACGCGCCGAGCCGGACTTCGGCGACGACGGTGGCGATGATGGCGTAGGAAATGACGAGCACGAGGAGGAGGATCGTCCCGATCAGTTTGCGAAGGCGTACCGGCATTGTCTCAAACGTCTCCATTCGCTGCGATTTTCAGGCCTGGGTGCAGCGATGCACTTGGCGCTGCACAGGGCGCTGCACATGGCGCTGCACTGTGTCGCGCCCACCGGCCGCGACGGCATGCCGCAAAGGCCCTCCTTGTCATGCCTGCCCGAGTGATGCAAATCAACGCTGGACCCGCGGACATTTCCTGATCCTTGTCCCCGGCGACCGCCAGCAGGGCGAACGGAGCAGCGCGATGACCAGTGCCAACCCCATGATGACGCAGACGACGACCCCGGAGAAACCGAGGCTTGAGATCGACAGCGCCCGGCGTCATCGCCGGCAGATCCGTCTCTGGCTCGGCTTCGTCGTCTTCGCGCTGTTTGCGCTGGTGCTCGTGGGTGGCGCCACGCGCCTGACCGAATCGGGGCTTTCCATCACCGAATGGAAGCCGATCCACGGTGTCGTTCCGCCCTTGTCGGAGGCTGAGTGGGAGGAAGAGTTCTCGCTCTACAAGCAGATTCCGCAATATCAGCAGATGAACAGCGACATGACGATGGAGGGCTTCAAGACCATCTTCTGGTGGGAATGGGCACACAGGGCGCTGGCCCGGTCGATCGGCGTGATCTTCGCGCTGCCACTCGCCTTCTTCTGGCTGACGGGGCGAATCGAGCGGCGGCTGAAGCTGCCGCTTCTGGGCATTCTGGCGCTCGGCGGCTTCCAGGGTTTCGTCGGCTGGTGGATGGTCTCCTCGGGCCTCGTCAACCGGACGGATGTCAGCCAGTACCGGCTGGCGACCCATCTCATCATCGCCTGCCTGATTTTCTCGGCCTGTCTCTGGATCCTGCGCGGTCTGACGCCGCACCGGGGAGACGCCCCGCCGACGCGCTATTCCTATGTGGTCGCCGGCGCGATCGCGCTGATGGCGCTCGTACAGATCTATCTCGGCGCGCTGGTCGCAGGGCTCGATGCCGGCCTCAGCTACAACACCTGGCCGCTGATGGACGGTGCCCTGATCCCAAGCGATCTCTTCATCCAGAGCCCGGCCTGGCGAAACCTGTTCGAGAATCCGAAGACCGTCCAGTTCGTGCATCGCTGCGGCGCCTATGTCCTGCTGGCGCTCGTTCTCGGGCACATGATCGCCAACCTGCGTCTTGCACCACGCTCGAGCCATGCCCGACGGGCCGTCGTTCTCGCGGGCCTGGTGCTCTTGCAGGCCTCGATCGGCATCATGACGCTGTTGCTGCAGGTTCCGATCGGCTGGGGCGTGGCGCATCAGGGCGGCGCGCTCGTCGTGCTCGGCTTTGCCATTGCCCATTTTCGCGGCTTCTTCGGGGAATATCCGCTGGAAGCGCAGACCGTGCACGGCTGACCGACGCCGCGGCAGCCGATCCTCATCGCCCCGGCGCCGCAAGGGAGGCGGGGCGATGCGTCATCTCGTCAAGACGTCGCCGGAGAGCGATGCTCAGGCCGACAGCATCAGGTCCATGTTCTGGACGGCGGCGCCGGAGGCGCCCTTGCCGAGATTGTCGAGCAGGGCCACGAGGTTGACGTGCTCGCCGCCGGGCGTTCCGAAGACGAAGAGCTTCATGCGGTCCGTACCCGCCAGTTCCACAGCATCCACACGCGCCAGCGCGGCGCTGACCTCCAGCGGCACGACCTCGACCACGTCCTGGCCGGCATAATGCGCGAAAAGCGCGCCGTGGATGCTTTCGAGCGTCGCGCCGTTGCCGACCTCCTCGAGGAACAGCGGCACCTGCACGATCATTCCCTGCGGGAACTTGCCGACCGACGGGGAAAACAGCGGCGTGCGTCCGAGCATGCCGTGAATCTTCATCTCGGCAACATGCTTGTGCTTGAGCGGCAGGCCGTAGAGGAAGCCCGGCGAGGTGATCGGATCCGGATTTTGAGGATCCTCGATCTGGGCGATCATCTGCTTGCCGCCGCCGGTATAGCCGGAGATGGCGTTGACGCTCACCGGATAGGCCTCCGGCAGGATGCCGGCCTGGCGCAGCGGCCGCACGAGGCCGATGGCGCCCGTGGGATAGCAGCCGGGATTGGCGACGAAGCGCGATCCGCGGATCTTCTCGGCCTGGGCGGCATCCATCTCCGCGAAGCCATAGGCCCAGTCCGGCGCGACGCGATAGGCGGTCGAGGTGTCGATGATGCGCACGGCGTCGTTGCCGGACAGCATGGCCACGGCCTGACGCGAGGCATCGTCGGGCAGGCAGAGAATGGCGATGTCGGCGCTGTTCAGCAGGTCCTCGCGCATGGCGGCATTGCGCCGCTCGGCCTCCGGGATCGACAGGAGCTCGACATCCGTGCGGTCGGCCATGCGGGCGCGGATCTGCAATCCCGTGGTGCCGTGCTCGCCATCGATGAAGATCTTAGCCGTCATGTCTTTGTCCCGTCGGTTCAAGAGGTTGGGGCGTGTGCCGGACTCAGTCTCTCACGCCGTTGATTCTGTTTGATAACAGTGTGGCGGCCCTTGCCGGCAATGTTCAGCGGCCGGCGGCCAGCCGCTCCGCACGCAGGCCGAGCATATACATGGCGACGGTGGATGCAGCAATGGCGGTGATGTCGGCGTGATCATAGGCCGGTGCGACCTCGACCACGTCGGAACCGCGAATGTCGAGCGGGGCCAGCCGGCGAAGCACGGACAGAAGTTTGGCGCTGGAGAATCCGCCTGAAACGGGCGTGCCCGTGCCCGGCGCAAAGGCCGGGTCGAGGCAGTCGATATCGACGGTGAGATAGACGGGCGCCCCGCCGGCCTGCGCGACGATCTCGGCGGCGATGGCCGAGGCGGTCATGTCCTCGACCGCATCGCCCGGGAGGATACGGATGCCGAAATCGTCCGGCGCATGGGTGCGGATGCCGACCTGGATGGAGCGTGCGACATCGATCAGCCCTTCGCGCACGGCCCGACCGACGAAGGAGCCATGGTCGATCCTGCCTTCCGCGTCGGGCCAGGTGTCCTGATGCGCATCGAACTGGACGAGGGCGAGCGGCCCGTGCCGCGCGGCGTGCGCCCGCAGCAGCGGCAGGGTGATGAAATGGTCGCCGCCGAGCGTCAGCAGGTAGGGCACCGATTTGATGATCCGCGCCGCCTCCCGGGCGATCGTGGCGGGCGTCTTTGCGTGGTGGCCGTAATCGAGCAGGCAGTCGCCCGTATCGATCACCGCCATCTCGGCGAAGAGGTCGCGCTGGAACGGGTGTTGCGGATCGTTGTCGAAGATGGCCGATGCCCGCCGAATGGCCTGCGGCCCGAAGCGGGCGCCCGGCCGGTTCGATGTCGCCGCATCGAAGGGCACGCCCCAGACGGCGACGTCCGCTCCGGTCAGGCGCTTGGTATATCTGCGCCGCATGAAGGACAGGATGCCGGCATGTGTCGGATCCGACGCGGCACTCTTCAGGGACGGGGCCGTGATCGCGTGATCGATGGTCTTGGATGCCATGAGAACTCCGCAGGACGTTTGCGCCGGAACCTGCTGGAATTCCGCAGCGCCCGCAAGACACTTTCCTCCCGTTGGAGAGGCTGCGCACCGAAACGCCGGGCTTGGGCACCGAGGCGGGCCGATCGGCTTGTCAAAGATGAATGACTAAATTAGGAGATGCCGTGTTATCGCAGGGGTTTGGATGAGACGGCATGCTTCATAGACGCGAGATCGACGGCCTTCGCGCCATGGCTGTCACCGCCGTGGTTCTCGACCATGCGGGCCTGCCGTATCTGCCGGGAGGCTTCCTCGGGGTGGATATCTTCTTCGTCATCAGCGGCTATCTCATTACCGGCATCATCGTCCGGGACATCGATGCCGGCCGGTTCTCGATGCGGGCGTTTTACGAGCGGCGCGCGAGGCGCATTCTGCCGGCACTGCTCGTCATGTTGCTGGCCACGATTCCCTTTGCCTGGATCTGGCTGCTGCCGCTCGACTTCAAGGACTATGCGCAATCCCTGCTGGCGAGCCTGTTCTCCTATGCAAACATTCACTTCGCAACAAAGGCAGGCTACTTCGCGCCGGATGCGCATCGTGTGCCCCTGCTTCACACCTGGAGCCTGGCCGTCGAGGAGCAGTTCTATCTGCTGTTTCCGGTATTCGTCCTCCTGGTCGCCCGCAAGGGGAGAGGCCGCCTCGTCCCCGCGATGGCCGGGCTTTGTTTCCTCAGCTTCATGGTCTGTCTGATCGGAGTCCGGGCTTTCCCGACGGTCAATTTCTATTGTCTGACCAGTCGCGCCTGGGAGCTTCTGGCGGGCGGCCTGTTCTCCTTCACAGGATGTTCCCGGTCGCGTCGCGTCAACGAGGCGGCGTCTCTTGCGGGTTTCGCGCTCATTGCCCTCTCGATCCTCGTTCCGACGTCGCAGCAGGACTGGCCATCGTTTCTGACGCTCGGTCCCGTCCTCGGGACCGGCCTTCTGCTTGTCTTCGGGGTCGAGCGGACCATCATGGGGCGCCTCCTGTCATGGCCGCCCTTCGTCGGGCTCGGGCGCGTCAGCTACAGTCTCTATCTCTGGCATCAGCCGATCTTCGCCTTCGCACGCATTCGCAGCATGGGGGAGCCGACGCTTCCGGTCATGATCGCCCTGTCCCTTGCGGCCGTCGCCGTATCCATTCTGTCGTGGCGGTATGTCGAGCAGCCGGTTCGGCAACACATCGGCCCTTGGCGGATCGGTTCGAAAACGCCGCGCCTTCTCGGCGGCGCCGCAGCCGCGCTGATCGTGTCCACCGGCGTTGCAGGAAATGTGACCAAGGGCCTGCCCTGGCGCTTGCCGTCAGCCGTCACCGCGATGGTCCGCGCCAGCGCGTGGAACAAGGCGTGCCTGTATACGGCCGAAGCCGATCTTCCCGTCTTCCCGCTGAAGGACTGTCTTCACAACCCGGGCCATCCCGTCACCTATGCCATCTGGGGCGATTCCATCTCCGCATCCGTGTCGGAAGTTTTGGCCGCCGAACTGGACAGGCGCGGGACGAGCCTGCAGCAGCTCACCCATGGTTACTGCGCGCCGCTTCCCGGGGTGTCGGTTCCGTCCGTTGCCAAAAGCGCGCATTGCAGCCCGTTTAACGAAAGCGCGCTCGCGCAGATCCTCGCGTCTCCCGAGATCACCACCGTGGTGATGGCGGCGTCATGGATCGTGTTCCTGTCCTATCCCGAATACCAGATCGACGGGGTGACCCAGTCCGCCGGCGATGAGGTTCCGCCCGAAATCCGGCAGCGCCTCCGGGACACGATCGCGACGATCGAAGCGTCGGGCCGTCGTGTGGTGCTCGTCTATCCCCATCCTAAACCGGCTGTGAACGTCATCGGCACCGTCACGCAGCAGATGTTGGCCGGCGTGGCGCGACCGGAGGTGACGATGGCCTATGCCGACTTTGTCCAGAACAGCGCGCGGAGCCGCGCCGTGCTCGACGCTGTGGCCAGTCCTCGGACGATCAAGGTGTTTCCGGAGGCGGTGTTTTGCGCGCGTTCGCAGGGCGGCACATGTGCTCTGACATCGGCCGGATTGCCTTATCTGGCCGACACCCTGCATTTTACCGCGTCCGGTGCCCGGCTTGTGGTGGCCGCGATCTTGGACAAGCTTCCGACCGTGCCGGTGCTGCCGACGGGACCCGTCGCCGACGCCGCCGGCCATCCCGCGCGGTAGGCACCATGGCGGGAGGCTCGGACATCACGGCGGCTCTCAGGCCGGCCCACATCCCCAAACGGAAAAAGGCGGAGCCGAAGCCCCGCCTTTGACACTGTGCGTGATCCGAAGCGATTAACGCTTGGAGAACTGGAACGAACGACGGGCCTTCGCCTTGCCGTACTTCTTACGCTCGACGACGCGGCTGTCGCGGGTCAGGAAGCCACCCTTCTTGAGCACGGTGCGCAGGCCCGGCTCGTAGTAGGTGAGGGCCTTGGAGATGCCGTGACGAACGGCACCGGCCTGACCGGAGAGACCGCCGCCGGCAACCGTGGCGTCGATGTCGAACTGGCCGTCACGAGCCGCCGCGAAGATCGGCTGACGCAGGATCATCTGCAGGACCGGACGTGCGAAATACTCGGGGTAGGCCTTGCCGTTGATGGTGATCTTGCCGGAGCCCGGCTTGACCCAGACGCGGGCAACGGCGTTCTTGCGCTTGCCGGTCGCATAGGAGCGGCCCTGGGCGTCGATCTTCTTGACATGAACGGGAGCAGCGTTGCTGGCTTCCGCGACCGTGCCAAGTTCTTTCAGAGAGGAGAGGTCGGCCACGATCAGGCGCTCCTTACGTTCTTCGTGTTCAGCTTGGCGACGTCGAGAACGGTCGGCTGCTGGGCTTCATGCGGATGGTTCGTGCCTGCGTAGACGCGAAGGTTCTTCATCTGGCGACGGCCGAGGGGGCCGCGGGGAACCATGCGCTCGACAGCCTTCTCGAGAACGCGCTCCGGAAAGCGGCCTTCGATGATCTGGCGCGCGGTGCGCTCCTTGATGCCGCCGGGGTAGCCGGTGTGCCAGTAGTACTTCTTGTCGGTGTACTTCTTGCCGGTAAGCACGGCCTTCTCGGCATTGATGACGATGACGTTGTCGCCGTCGTCAACATGCGGAGTGTAGGTGGCCTTATTCTTGCCGCGCAGGATGTTGGCGATGATGGTCGCGACGCGACCCACAACGAGGCCTTCGGCGTCGATGAGGATCCACTTCTTCTCCACCTCTGCAGGCTTCTGAACGAAGGTTGACATGATGAAACTCTTTCGTTGGGAACCCGATACGTTGCCGCCGGGCGTTTTTTGTTGCTTGGTTTGCGGAAAGCGACCCGGAGGACGACCCTGCAAAGTGGACACGGACGCGGACGCCCGTGAACAGTGCGGCTTATAAGGGGAGGCCGGTCGGCCCGTCAAGAGGACCGGTCGGGCAGGGCTCCAGCCGCCGTTAACGAAAACAATGGGTTATCTATGTGGTAAGATGATACCACAATAAATGTGACGCGTTTTGGTGACGTTTTCCGCTGTGGCGCGGCCATTTGCGGCGCTGCGGCTTGAAAGCACGGGGCGCGCGGCGTAGCTGGAGGTCGCATCTTTGCCCCCGAAAAGGAGCCGACATGGCCGATATCGTTTCCCTGCGCCGCCCCGAGCCGCGCGACCTCGTTCTGCGCGTGCGCGACGGCGATGTCCTTCGCCTGACGCTGAACCATCCGCCGCTCAACACGCTTTCGACGGATGTCGTCGACGCGCTCCTGAGCGAGCTCGAGGCTGCGGCGGGCGATGCCGCGCTGCGCGTCGTCATCCTCGCGGCAACCGGAGCGGTGTTTTCGGCCGGTCTCGATCTCGAGGACCTGGACCGGCGGCGATCGGATGACGATGCCGGCCGCGCGGCGCTCGAGGCCGCTTTTGCGCGCTCGGCCCGGCTCATGACGGCCATCTCGACCTTGCCGCAGCCCGTCATCGCGGAAATCGACGGGCTGGCGACGGCGGCCGGCTGCGAGCTGGTGGCGGCCTGCGATCTGGCCATCTGCACGGACACGGCGACCTTCTGCACGCCCGGGGTAAATATCGGCGTCGCGCCGATGGGGGCGGTCGTGGCGCTGGCGCGGTCCGCCGGCCGCAAGCAGGCGATGGAGATGCTGCTGACGGGGGAAACGATCGACGCCTCCACCGCCAAGGATTTCGGCCTCGTGAACCGCATCGTCCCGAAACAGTATCTGCGGCAGGTCGTCGACAAATATGCCGCCGTCATCGCCTCGAAATCGCAGGGCGCGCAGCAAGGCGTGAAGTCTGCCTTCGCACGGCAGGCCGCGATGTCGCGGGAGGACGCCGCCGCACAGGCGGCACAGGCGGAAGCCGCGAGCGCGCTGACACCGGATGCGGTCGAGGGCATGGCGGCGTTTCTTGCAAACCGCACGCCCGTCTGGCCGAAGCGCTAGGCGTCGACGAGCTTCAGCATCAGCGCCCCGAGCGCAATGAGGCATCCGGCTGCGATGCGGAACGGGCTGATCCGCTCCTTCAGCACGGTGACCGAGATCACGATCGCAAAGAGGATCGAGGTCTCCC
Organism: Rhizobium sp. Leaf384; assembly: GCF_001424065.1. Lineage (GTDB taxonomy): Bacteria > Pseudomonadota > Alphaproteobacteria > Rhizobiales > Rhizobiaceae > Ferranicluibacter. The sequence continues at coordinate 355,858 of NZ_LMQE01000001.1, read as the reverse complement.
GGAGGGCCGCGACGGTTGCGACCGGCGCCCGGGTCATGGCCCAGAGCGCAATGCCGTAGGAGCCGATCGAGCCGGCGCCGCCGACAAGGCCGCGCCAGGCATTGCGCCGGATATGGCCGATCACCGGCGGCGCTCCCCGCCTGAACATCGCCCAGCCGAGCAGCAGCACGGGCGGAAGCTGCGCCATCCATAGGGTATAGGCGATGGCATTGCCGGACAGCCGCGCGCCGAGACCATCGACGAAGGTGTAGGCGGCAATGAAGACCGCATTGATGAGCGCGAGCGTGAGGGCCCGCCTGCCGCTGCTCCGCCCTTCGAAGGCTAGCGTGAAGATGCCGGCGGAGATGGCGAGGATACCCAGCGTTGCGCCCCGGGTCAGCGTCTCGCCGACGATCATGCTGCTGGCCGCAGCGACGAGCAGCGGGGCGCCGCCCCGCATCAAGGGATAGACGAGGCCGATATCGCCGGCGGTGTAGGCGGCGGCGACCAGATGGAAATAGCCGAACTGCAACAGGGCCGAGGCCAGCAGGAACGGCACCGCCCGCGCGTCCGGCAGCGGCATGAAGGGCAGGAACGGCCAGGCGATCACGGCGGCGCCGAGCGCGATCATCGCGGCGTCCAGCGACTTGTCCGTTCCGGCCTTGACCATCGCGTTCCACCCGGCATGCAGCAGGGCACCGAAGAGAACGAAGAGAAGAACGTCGAGCGGCACGGGCAAACCGGATGGTGGGACGAAGCGAAAGCGCCCGTCCGTTGTCGCAAGCCGGGGTGGCGACCGCAAGCGTCGCGCGCCTCCGGCGTGACGGTTTTGTGACAGGTTCGGCCGCTATGCACAGCGCCGAGAGGGGGGTTCGACCCGGAAATCCACGTTTTCCGGGAACACACGGTCCCGCCCGTGTTTTTCCCGTTGCCCGACGTTTTTCCCCCGGGTCGACGTTTTTTCCGTCGGCCGACGTTTTTCCTTTGGAAAGCCCGATGACCCACGTCAGAAAGAGAGGCAGGAGGACAGCATGAATCACGATCAGTACCCGGATATCTATCTCACCGATATTCTGCGCTCGACGCGAACGATCGCGCTTGTCGGCGCGTCTGCCAATCCGGAGCGTCCGAGCCACCGTGTCATGGGCTTCCTCCTGCGCAAGGGCTATGCCGTCCATCCGGTCAATCCGGGCCTGGCTGGTCACCAGCTTCTGGGCCGTCTCGTCTATGCGCGTCTAAAGGACATCCCCGAGCCGGTCGACATGATCGACGTCTTCCGCGCCGCCGATGCCCTGCCGGCCCTGGTGGACGAAATCCTCGCGCTCGAGCCGCTGCCGAAGGCGATCTGGGGCCAGCTCTCCGTGCGCAACGACGCTGCCGCCGCCAAGGCCGAAGCACGCGGCATCAAGGTCGTGATGGATCGCTGCCCGGCCATCGAGTATCCGCGGCTCGTCGGCTGAGGAGAATGAAATTCTAAAGCCGCGTCTTTTCCGAGAGAAAGATCGCTGGATCCGCCCGGTATAGCCGCTCCGTCCCCCTTCCGATCGGCCTCCGGCTCTGGAATAGTGCCCAGGACAAGTTCCCGAGGCTGAAACGCGACCATCATCGCGCGGGCGCCGGGAGCGTGCACGATCGGGCGCCGGAGAGGCGTCCGCGAGAGGGAGGATACGATATGACGCAAGCACCGGGGTTTCATACGCTGGCCGTCCACGCTGGGGCGCAGCCGGATCCGACGACGGGCGCACGGGCGACGCCGATCTACCAGACGACGAGCTTCGTCTTCGACGATGCCGATCATGCCGCGTCGCTCTTCGGCCTGCAGGCCTTCGGCAATATCTACACGCGCATCATGAACCCGACCCAGGCCGTGCTGGAAGAGCGCGTTGCAGCGCTGGAAGGCGGGACGGCGGCGCTGGCGGTGGCCTCCGGCCATGCCGCCCAGCTGATCGCGTTCCATACGCTGATGTCGCCGGGCGACAATTTCATTGCTGCGCGCAGGCTTTACGGCGGCTCGATCAACCAGTTCGGGCAAGCGTTCAAAGCCTTCGACTGGCAGGTGCGCTGGGCCGACACGGCCAGCCCCGAAAGCTTCGAGGCGGCGATCGACGGACGCACCAAGGCGATCTTCATCGAGAGTCTCGCCAATCCGGGCGGCACCTTCGTCGACATTGCCGCCATCGCGGAGATCGCTCATCGCAACGGCCTGCCGCTGATCGTCGACAACACGATGGCCACGCCCTATCTCGTGCGGCCGATCGAGCACGGCGCCGATATCGTCGTGCATTCGCTCACCAAATTCATGGGCGGTCACGGCAATTCCATGGGCGGCATCCTGGTCGATGGCGGCACGTTCGACTGGTCGGCATCGGGCAAGTATCCCGCCCTTTCCGAACCCCGCGCCGATTACAACGGCATGGTGCTGCACACGACCTTCGGCAACATCGCCTTTGCCATCGCCTGCCGGGTGTTGGGCCTGCGCGATCTCGGCCCGGCCATCTCGCCCTTCAATGCCTTCATGCTGCTCACCGGCATCGAGACGCTGCCGCTGCGGATGCAGCGCCACTGCGACAATGCGTTCGTCGTGGCCCGCTATCTCAGCCAGCACGACAAGGTGGCCTGGGTGAACTATGCGGGCCTCGAGAGCGACGCGAACCATGCGCTGCAGCAGCGCTATTCGCCGCGCGGGGCCGGGGCCGTCTTCACCTTCGGGCTCAAGGGCGGCTATGCCGCGGGCAAAGCCTTCGTGGAAGGCGTCGCGATGCTCTCGCATCTCGCCAATATCGGCGACACGCGCTCGCTCGTCATCCACCCGGCTTCCACCACCCACAGCCAGTTGGACGACGAGCAGTTGGTGGCGGCCGGAGCCGGGCCGGAGGTCGTCCGCCTGTCGATCGGCATTGAGGATGCGGCCGATATCGTCGCCGATCTCGAGCAGTCGCTGGCGAAGGTCTGATGGCGATGACCTTTGCGCTCGCCTTCGACATCACCGGTATCCAGCCGGATATTGGCGCCCCCGCTGAGGATCGCCTGCTTGCCGGCGCCCCGGAGTTTCGCACCTGGAACGTCGAGGAGGCCCCCGGCGGCCTCTATGCCGGCATCTGGGAGGCGACACCCGGCAAGTGGCGGATCGTCTACGAGGAGTGGGAATATTTCCACGTCCTGTCGGGCCATTCCGTCGTCACCAGCGACGAGGGCGACATCTTCGACCTGAAGACGGGCGACAGTCTCGTCCTCAGGCCGGGCTTCAAGGGAACGTGGGAAGTGCTTGAAACGACTCGCAAGGATTATGTCATCCGGGTGTGAGCATAGCGCGCCGGAGCGGCTCGACCGCGCTTAGCCCCAGGCGAGGTCCAGCCGCTCCAGGCCGTGGAAGTGATAGCTGTCCTTGAACGCCGGCTCGGCTGCCAGGCGCAGACCGGGCAGCCGTTCAAACAGGATGGGCAGCGAGAGCTTGAGCTCCAGTCGGGCAAGCGGGGCGCCGATGCAGAAGTGGATGCCCGCGCCGAAGGAAAGGTGCGGGCCTTCGTTGCGCGCGGGGCGGAAGGCGAGCGGATCGGTAAACCGGCGCGGATCGACATTGGCGCCCGCCAGCAGCAGGCCGATGCGGTCCCCCTTGCGCAGCGAGATGCCGTCCTCGAGCGCGATGTCGGACAGGGCGTAGCGCTGGAAAATGTGGAGCGGCGCGGCGTAGCGCATGCACTCCTCGACGGTGCGCTCCGTGGTGCCGTCGTCGGCAAAGAGGCCAGCCGGTTCCGCGCCGGACTCCAGAATGGCCGCCACGGCGTTGCCGAGCTGGTGCACGGTTGCCTCGTGTCCGGCGTTGAGCAGGAGGACGGCGGTCGAGACCAGTTCGTCCTCGCTCAGCCGTTCGCCGTCCTTTTCCGACGCGATCATGTGGGACAGAAGGTCGTCACCCGGATGGTCGCGCTTGAAGGCGATGATCTCGCGCAGATAGGCGTCGAACTCCGCCGAGGCACGGTTGGCATCGTGCTCCGTTTCGACGGAGGGGTTGAACACGTACATCTTCACCATGCGGTGGGACCAGTCGAGCAGGCTCGGCGCCATGTCGACCGGGACGCCCAGCATGCGCGCGATCACCGTGACCGGGACGATCTCGGCATAGGTCTTCAGCAGCTCGACCTGTCCGTCGTCCGCAAACCCGTCGATCAGCCGGTGACAGAGTGCGGCGATGTCGGGTCTCAGCGTTTCGACATGCCGCGACACGAAGGCGCGGTTGACGAGCGTGCGCAGGCGGGTGTGCGCCGGCGGCTCCAGCTCCAGCAAGGAATGGTGCTCCAACCGGTCGAAATCGGCGAGATGCGGTTTCGGATCGGGCATGGCCAGCTCTTCCCGGGTCGCCACATGCAGGATCTGGCGCCCGAAGCGGCGGTCGCGCAGCAGCGCGTTCACCTGATCGTAGCCGGTGAAGAACCACTGACCCGGCTCCTCCCAGTAGAAGGCGGGGCAGGTGGCGTGCAAGGCGGCATAGGTCGGCAGCGGGTCGCGGTAGAAGGCGGGGTCGCGGATGTCGAGCCGGACGCGGCGGGTGGCGATATCGATGATTGCGGCGGACGAGGAAGCGTGTTTGGCAGTCGGCATGGCATGTCCAGTATGAGCAACGATGGGAGAACGACACGGTCGCAAGGCGGGGAGAGGGAGACCTCGGACAGAGGGACCGCGGGCAGGGAAACCTCGGGCAGGGGGATGGTCAGGTGCAGGGCTGTCGCGAACGGACGCCTCCGGCATGCGGCGGATGCCACAGAAGGCTGCCGGACGGGACGGATGTCAAGATCGGGTTTTCGCTTTCAAGGGGGCGGTTTCTGCCGGGCGCGCCGCCAACCCCCGCGCGAACGGCCGAACGGAAGTCTGAGGACGTCAGCCGGGATCTTCGCTCTCCTGTCCGTTTGGCCCGGAAGCGCTGTTGCGGCGATGCGCTGCCTTGTCAGCCGCGCTCTGCTCGCTACATCCTGAAGACAGCCTTCGACCGAAACCGACCCGAGTATCGAAAAGCCAAGGTAAGTGCCGCCATGTCGCAAAAACGAGCCACGCCCGTCCCGTTCCTCAGCGCGGGCCTCAAAGCCGGCAAGTCGGCGGGCGGTCTGTTGGCGGCGCTGCGGGCGCGCCGCGTTCCTCTGCCGGGGCGGGAGGCGTCCGCCGGCGCACGGGGCGATACGGTGGTTGCCTCCTACAACATCCACAAATGCGTGGGAACCGACAAGCGCTTCGACCCCGGCCGCATCATGGATGTGATCTGCGAGATCGACGCCGATATCATTGCCCTGCAGGAGGCCGACCAGCGCTTCGGCGAGCGGGCGGGCCTGCTCGATCTGGAGCGGCTTCACCGGGATTGCCATCTCCTGTCGGTGCCGATCGCGGCCTTTTCGCCCAAGGGGCATGGCTGGCACGGAAATCTCCTGCTGGTGCGCGAGGGCGCCGTCGCCAAGGTCAACCAGCTGAAACTGCCGGGGGTCGAGCCGCGCGGCGCGCTGGTGGTGGATCTCGACCTGAAACATGGACCGCTGCGCATCATCGCCGCCCATTTCGGCCTGCTCCGGCATTCGCGCAGCCAGCAGGCCCGCGCGATTCTTGCGGCGATCGAAGAGGCCGAGGAACGGCCGACATTGCTGATCGGGGATCTCAACGAATGGCGGATCGGCCGCCGTTCCGCCCTGTCGCTCCTGTCGCCGGTCTTCGACCATTCGATCTCGGCCGTGCCGAGCTTTCCGTCGCGTTATCCTCTGCTGGCCCTTGACCGGGTGATGGGCAGTCCGCATACGCTGGTGACGCATGTGGAGGTGCACCATTCCACCCTGTCGCGTGTGGCCTCCGACCATTTGCCGCTGAAGGCCCATATCGATCTGAAAGCCGCGCTCGCCACCCGCAAAGACCTGGTCGCCGGGGCCGCGCCCCGCAGCGAGACGGTCCCCACCGGCGAGACGGATGGCGAGGGACGGCAGGGGCCGACGGCACAGCTGGGCTAGGCGCGCGCTTTCCTTTCGCTGCCGCACCCCGACCCACCGGAGGCTCTCGACCGCTTCATGAACTGGATGACCATCTCCCTTGCGATCCTGGCGATGCTGGCAGCGCTCGGCACCATCTACGTCTATGGCCGCTTCGGCCGGCATCTCTACGGTCAGCCGGCCAAGGCGATCGAGCCGGTGGAGGGGCAGACGGCGATCGACCGGGACAGCGTACCGCTGCTGGCGGGCCGGGACGGACAGAGCGCAGCGACGCTGGTCGCGGACAACCTCGACGCCTTCTCCGTCCGCGCCGTGTCCGCCCGCAAGGCGGGACGCAGCCTCGACCTGCAGTATTACTACTGGCGGCGCGATCTGACGGGACGGCTTTTGGCTGCCGAGGTTCTCGCGGCGGCCGATCGGGGCGTGAAGGTGCGCCTGCTCCTGGACGACATCAATGCCGGGCTGCACGACCGCTTCTGCCTGGCGCTCGACGCGCACGACAACATTCAGGTCCGGCTGTTCAATCCCAGCCGTGCGCGCAACGATCGCTTCCGCCGCGGGCTGGAGATGATGCTGCGCCCTCTGCGCGCCACGCGACGCATGCACAACAAGACCTGGATCGCCGATGGCCGCCTCGTCGTCGCCGGCGGACGCAACATCGGCGATGCCTATTTCGATGCCGCCGAGCAGGCGAACTTCCGGGACCTCGACATGTGGATGCTTGGCCCGATCGCGCGCGAGGCGAGCGCCGTCTTCGACGACTACTGGAACAGCTCGATGGTGCTGCCGATCGGTTCGCTGCGCACGCCGCACCGGCACTACCTGCCGCGCCTGCGCCGCAAGCTCGGCAAACTCGCGCGCGGCAAAGGCGGGCGGCATTACCTCGGGCATGTCGAAGCCGCCGAAGCTGCCCCGGGGCTCTTCCACGGCAGCGGGGACCTCCGGTTCACCGGCGACATCACGATCAAGGCCGATCCGCCCGAAAAGGCGCATCTGGAGCGTCGGCAGAACTGGCTCATGCAGGAATTGCTGCCGCATATCACCGCGGCCGGACGCAGCGTGAAGATCATCTCCCCCTATTTCATCCCCGGCACCGACGGCGTGAAGACGCTCTGCGGGCTGGTCGCGCGGGACGTGGATGTGGCGGTCCTCACCAATTCGCTGGCGGCAACCGACGTCGCGGCCGTACACGGCGCCTATGCGAACTACCGCCGCAAGCTGGTGGCCGGCGGCGTCACGCTCTACGAGCTGAAGGCCGTGTCGGAGGCGACCGAGACGCAGCGGCTCTCGCTGTTCGGATCGCGCGGCGCGAGCCTCCACACCAAGGCCTTCACCATCGATGGCAAGGGGGGCTTCGTCGGGTCGATGAATTTCGACCCCCGGTCGGCCTCGCTCAACACCGAGATGGGGGTGCTCTTCACCTGTCCGGCCCTGGTCGCCGACGTCGATGCGGTCTTCGCGCTCGAGACCCACCCGGGCACGAGCTTCCGGCTCTCGCTGGAGAACGGCCGGCTCTGCTGGAACGACGAGGCGCAGCACTGTTCGCGCATGCTCGAGCGCGAGCCGGATGCCGGTTTCTGGCGACGGGCGACAGCCGCGATCATCGGCTTTCTGCCCATCGAATCGCAGCTCTGACGCCACCCTCGGGCAAGCGCCTCTCGTTAACGTTATAGACGGCAGCCGACTTGAAGTGCCTACCTCTGACACTCTATGTAAAGGGGCAGAGATATTCGAATGATTCCGATACGCGAAGTGTTCGCGCATTCATGAGACGAAGGGCTGACATGACAAATCCCGTTGATACCGCTATGGCGCTCGTGCCGATGGTCGTCGAGCAGACCAACCGTGGCGAACGCTCCTACGACATCTTTTCGCGCCTCCTGAAGGAGCGCATCATCTTCCTCACCGGCCCTGTGGAAGATCATATGGCAACGCTGGTCTGCGCCCAGCTCCTGTTTCTCGAGGCGGAAAATCCGAAGAAGGAAATCGCCATCTACATCAACTCGCCGGGTGGCGTCGTCACCGCCGGCATGGCCATCTACGACACGATGCAGTTCATCAAGCCGGCCGTCTCGACGCTGTGCATCGGGCAGGCCGCATCCATGGGGTCGCTGCTTCTGGCCGCCGGCCACAAGGACATGCGCTTCTCGACGCCGAATGCCCGCATCATGGTGCACCAGCCCTCCGGCGGGTTCCAGGGGCAGGCCTCCGACATCGAGCGTCATGCCCGCGATATCATCAAGATGAAGCGTCGTCTCAATGAGGTTTACGTCAAGCATTGCGGCCGGACCTACGAAGAGGTTGAACAGACGCTCGATCGTGACCACTTCATGACCTCGGACGAGGCGCTTGCCTGGGGCGTGATCGACAAGGTCATCACCTCGCGCGAAGCCATGGAATCGGCCGTCGAAAGTTGATCATGGCTTTTGTGTCGCGGATGATGCATTTGTGACACAATTGTAACTTTCAAGGGTCTTTATCCCGAGACCAAAGCCGTTACTATCAACCGTTAATGCTATGTTGAGTTCTCGCGTCCTAGCATCCGGTTTTCGGTGGGAGACAAGTTGCCGCCGGCCCGCGTGAAAACGCGGCCGGTTCGTACTCCCGGAAGCAAAGCACATTGACGCTGAACGGCGCGCCAGTCTGCGGAGCGGTTTGAGTGGTTCGTTGCGTCCCGCACGGGATGCGCGGCGTGCTGGAAGGAAAGTGAAATGAGCAAAGTCAGCGGCAGCAACGGCGGTGACTCTAAGAATACCCTGTATTGTTCCTTCTGCGGCAAGAGCCAGCACGAAGTCCGCAAGCTGATTGCCGGCCCGACCGTTTTCATCTGCGATGAATGCGTCGAGCTGTGCATGGACATCATCCGCGAGGAAAACAAGACCTCGATGGTCAAGTCCCGCGATGGCGTTCCCACGCCACAGGAAATCATCAAGGTTCTCGACGAATACGTGATTGGCCAGCAGCAGGCCAAGCGCATCCTGTCGGTTGCCGTCCACAACCATTACAAGCGCCTGGCCCATTCGGCCAAGGGCAGCGACATCGAACTGGCCAAGTCGAACATCATGCTCGTGGGCCCGACCGGCTGCGGCAAGACGTATCTCGCCCAGACGCTCGCCCGCATCATCGACGTTCCCTTCACCATGGCCGATGCGACGACGCTGACCGAAGCCGGCTATGTCGGCGAGGATGTCGAGAACATCATCCTGAAGCTGCTCCAGGCGGCCGACTACAATGTCGAACGCGCCCAGCGCGGCATCGTCTACATCGACGAAGTCGACAAGATCTCGCGCAAGTCCGACAATCCTTCGATCACGCGGGACGTTTCGGGCGAAGGCGTGCAGCAGGCGCTGCTGAAGATCATGGAAGGCACCGTCGCTTCGGTTCCCCCGCAGGGTGGCCGCAAGCATCCGCAGCAGGAATTCCTGCAGGTCGACACGACGAACATTCTGTTCATTTGCGGCGGCGCGTTTGCCGGTCTCGACAAGATCATCTCCGCCCGTGGCGAAAAGACGTCGATCGGCTTCGGCGCGGCTGTCCGGGCACCGGAAGATCGCCGCGTCGGCGAGGTCCTGCGCGAACTGGAGCCGGAAGATCTGGTCAAGTTCGGTCTTATTCCGGAATTCATCGGCCGTCTGCCCGTTCTGGCGACGCTCGAGGATCTCGATGAATATGCGCTGATCCAGATTCTGTCGGAGCCGAAGAACGCGCTGATCAAGCAGTACCAGCGCCTGTTCGAGATGGAAGACGTGGAACTGACGTTCCACGAAGACGCGCTGCGCGAGATCGCCAAGCGCGCCATCATCCGCAAGACCGGCGCTCGCGGCCTTCGCTCGATCATGGAGAAGATCCTGCTCGACACGATGTTCGAACTTCCGACGCTCGAAGGCGTGCGCGAAGTCGTCATCTCCGACGAGGTCGTCAAGGGTTCGGCCCGTCCGCTCTACATCTACTCGGAGCGCACGGACGAAAAGGCCAATGTTTCCGCCTGATGGCGCCAGAGACTGTTGAAAAAAGGGGCCCGCAGCGATGCGGGCCCTTTTTGTTTTCGGATCGCGGTCTGCGCGGGGAGGGCGCCTACCGGTTATAGACGGCGGTGAGGCGCGCCGTGCCGAGGGTCGCGCCGCCGATCATGAAACCGGCAAGCGCGTTGCTCGCATCCTCCGGCAGATCGAGTGCCGGGACGCTAAGCGCGTGCACGGTGAAGATATAGCGATGGACGGCGCCGGGCGGCGGGCAGACGCCGCCGAAGCCCCGCGTTCCATAGTCGTTCTTGAGCTCGACCGCGCCCTTGGGAAGGGCGTCGGTGCCGCTGATGCCGGCGGAAAGCGCGGTGGTGGCGGCCGGGATGTTCACGATGGCCCAGTGCCACCAGCCGGACCCGGTCGGCGCGTCGGGATCGTAGGCGGTGACGGCAAAGCTTTTGGTCCCGACCGGTGCGCCGGACCAGGACAGTTGCGGGGAGGCGTCGCCGCCGTCGCAGCCGAACCCCTTGAAGACCTGCGCGGTCTCCAGCTTGCCGCCCTCGCGCATGGACGTGCTCGTGACCTTGAAGTCTTCTGCCGCGGCGCGCGTGGCGAGGCCTCCGAGCATCAGGCCGCCGACGAGGAGGCTGCAAAACACGAGGCCGGCCTGTCTGGCACGCTTGACAGGGTTGAACCGGGATATGGGCTGAACGGACGACATTTTCTGTCCCTTTCTGGAGAGGATGGAAGACCTCTGCAGCGTATCCGTCTGTGGCCGTCGCCGCTTTCGCCCGGCCTTCATCTTTTATCGAAAAACGCTCAATCGACCGCGACGCGGATGGCGCGCGGCGGGATGCCGAAGCGCCTTCGGAAGGCATCGGAAAAGTGGGACTGTGTCTTGAATCCGCAATCCTGCGCGACGTGCGAGACCGGAAGTTCCGTCGTCTGCAGCAGGGCCAGTCCCTTCTCCAGTCGGGTGTTCTGCAGGATCTTCGAGAAGCCCAGCTCCGACCCGCCAAGCCAGCGACGGAGGGTCGCCTCGCTCATGGCAAAATGCCGGGCGACCTCCGCCACACGCCAGGGATGGCTCAGATCCGTCTCGAGAAGACGACGCAGCCGGATCATGGGCTGGCGATCAGCCTGCGCCGGGAAGTGCACGCCGTGATGCTGCAGCCAGAGAAGCGGCTCCAGCAGGCGGTGTCGGCGGATCGCATCCGGCAGGTCTGTGGCCGACAGCGTGTCCCGGATGAGACGAAGCAGGGCGCCCGGCTGATGATCGGCCCGGATGATCTGGATGCCGGGCGAGGCGGAGCGGGGGTGCTGTCGCGGAAAGACCGCGTCAACAAGATCCTGCGTGAAATAAGCGCCGTCCGCACGATAGGTCTCGTTCCGGAGCGCGCGGTTTTCCAAGGTCACGACGGCGCCGGGCGGGAAGGCAAGCAGGTCGCCTTCGTGGCCGATGATCTCGCCATTGATCGGACAGGACACGCGCTTGGAGCCGACATGGATAAAGCAGAGGAAGGCGAGACCGATGAACACGTCGGAGAAGGTGGCCGTGGTCGCCTGGCTGATCGACAGCAGGGTGACATCGCCCGCCGTCGGGACCTCCGGGCCGACCCGGGGACGGGAATGAAGGTTCACAGGCGTTCCAATCGCGGGGCGGGTCTTCGTACGGCTGGGGTGCAGCGCCCGGGCGCACGGGTAGGAGATTGGGTGGGGTAGGGACCGGACGGATGAATCCGGACCGTCAGCGTTGCAGATCGCCCGTCGGTCCGCAAGGGCCGAGCGCTATCGGGACCCCGCTCATTCCGCCATTGCTAAAGCATCCCGACCGCGCGATGATATGACGGTTTCGTGTCGCGGGCCGGAGGGCCGAATCATGACGCGTCGGTCGCATGGCAAGGTCCGCGACAGTCACGTAGCCTCTATTGGGCGATACGCTTCGATAGCTGCCGGGAATGCTGCCGGCCGGACCGTCGAAGGGTTGAAAACGGGTCTCGCAGCCTCCACCTGTGACAGTGGAAAAAGTGATGACCGGAAGCATCCTTGAAGTGCTTCGGGTAACGCTCCCGGAAACGGGACGGAAAGGAAATGACATGACGAACAAAACGTCTTCGGCAGCCGAGAGCGGGACCTTCCCAGTCCTTCCCCTGCGTGACATCGTGGTGTTCCCCCATATGATCGTGCCCCTCTTCGTGGGTCGCGAAAAGTCGATCCGCGCCCTGGAAGAGGTCATGGGTACCGACAAGCAGATCATGCTTGCGACCCAGATCAATGCCGGCGATGACGATCCGGAACCCTCCGCGATCTATCAGATCGGCACGATCGCCAATGTCCTGCAGCTCCTGAAGCTTCCCGACGGCACCGTGAAGGTGCTGGTCGAGGGCCGGTCGCGCGCGGAGATCGATGGCTATACCCGTCGCGAGGAATTCTACGAGGCGATGGCGCACCCGCTGGCCGAACCCGCGGAAGATCCGGTCGAGATCGAAGCCCTTTCGCGCTCGGTCGTCTCCGAGTTCGAGAGCTACGTAAAGCTCAACAAGAAGATTTCGCCCGAGGTCGTCGGTGCCGCCAGCCAGATCGAGGACTACTCGAAGCTGGCCGACACGGTCGCCTCGCATCTCTCCATCAAGATCGTCGAAAAGCAGGAAATGCTGGAAACGACGAGCGTGAAGGCGCGCCTCGAAAAGGCGCTCGGCTTCATGGAAGGCGAGATTTCCGTGCTGCAGGTGGAGAAGCGGATCCGCTCGCGCGTCAAGCGCCAGATGGAGAAGACCCAGCGCGAATACTACCTGAACGAACAGATGAAGGCGATCCAGAAGGAGCTCGGCGACGGCGAGGAAGGCCGCGACGAGATGGCCGAACTGGAAGACAAGATCAACAAGGCCAAGCTCTCCAAGGAGGCGCGGGAAAAAGCCGACGCCGAGATGAAGAAGCTGCGCCAGATGAGCCCGATGTCGGCGGAAGCCACCGTCGTGCGCAACTATCTGGACTGGCTGACGGGCATTCCGTGGAACAAGAAGTCGAAGGTCAAGACCGATCTCAACGCGGCCGAAAAGGTGCTGGAGCTCGATCACTTCGGCCTCGACAAGGTCAAGGAACGCATCGTCGAGTATCTCGCCGTGCAGGCGCGCTCCGCCAAGATCAAGGGCCCCATCCTGTGCCTCGTCGGTCCTCCGGGCGTCGGCAAGACGTCGCTCGCCCGGTCGATCGCCAAGGCGACCGGCCGCGAATACATCCGCATGGCACTGGGCGGCGTTCGTGACGAGGCCGAGATCCGCGGCCACCGCCGGACCTATATCGGCTCGATGCCCGGCAAGGTCATCCAGTCGATGAAGAAGGCCAAGAAGTCCAACCCGCTCTTCCTGCTCGATGAAATCGACAAGATGGGCCAGGACTTCCGAGGTGATCCGTCGTCGGCCCTGCTCGAGGTTCTCGATCCGGAACAGAACGCCACGTTCATGGACCACTATCTGGAGGTCGAGTACGACCTTTCGAACGTGATGTTCATCACGACGGCGAACACGCTGAACATCCCGGCGCCCTTGATGGACCGCATGGAAGTGATCCGCATCGCCGGCTACACGGAAGAGGAAAAGCTGGAGATTGCAAAGCGGCACCTCCTGCCCAAGGCGATCGCCGATCATGCCCTGAAGCCCGCCGAATTCTCGGTGACGGACGGCGCGTTGATGGCGGTCATCCAGACCTACACCCGCGAGGCGGGCGTCCGTTCCTTCGAGCGCGAGCTGATGAAGCTCGCCCGCAAGGCGGTCACCGAGATCCTCAAGGGCAAGGCCACCAGCATCGAGGTGACGGCCGAGAACATCCATGACTATCTGGGCGTTCCGCGCTTCCGCCACGGCGAAGCCGAGCGCACCGACCAGGTGGGCGTGGTCACGGGTCTGGCCTGGACCGAGGTCGGCGGCGAACTGCTGACGATCGAAGGCGTGATGATGCCCGGCAAGGGCCGCATGACGGTGACGGGCAACCTGAAGGACGTGATGAAGGAATCGATTTCGGCGGCGGCCTCCTATGTGCGCTCGCGCGCCATCGACTTCGGCATCGAGCCGCCGCGTTTCGACACGAGCGACATCCACGTCCATGTTCCCGAAGGGGCGACCCCGAAGGATGGTCCCTCGGCCGGCGTTGCGATGGCCACCGCCATCGTCTCGATCATGACGGGCATTCCGGTCGACAAGAACGTGGCCATGACGGGGGAAATCACCCTGCGCGGCCGGGTTCTGCCGATCGGCGGCCTGAAGGAAAAGCTTCTTGCGGCCCTGCGCGGCGGGATCAAGAAGGTGCTTATCCCGGAAGAAAACGCCAAGGATCTGGCGGAAATTCCGGATAATGTGAAGAACAACATGGAAATCATTCCCGTGTCGCTGATTGGCGAGGTTCTCAAGCACGCTCTGGTCCGCATGCCCGAAGCCATCGAGTGGGATCCGGCAAAGAACGTCGCGCCGGTCAAGGTTGCGGCCGATACGGACGAAACCACAGCGGGTTTCGCCCACTGAAGATACAGGCCCGGGGGAGCAAACGATCCGCTCCCCCGGTGCTCTCCGACCGGTCTCGCAAGGGGCCGGGGCGCGAGGGTTCGGCTCTCCCTGGAGGGCGCCTGCACCGTTATCCATCGCTTTATCAGTGGAAGACCGGCCTTTGTGCCGGTCTTTTTTCGTAAAATGCACCGCAAAGCCTTGCATTTCCGGGCATTCGGCGCGATTGGGTTGCCAAGGCGACCGCTGCGACGATGGTACGGTCGCCCGAAAACAAGTCGTTTCGGACCAAGTTGAAAGGGTGGAAACATGAACAAGAATGAGCTCGTATCGGCTGTTGCCGAAAAGGCCGGCATCACGAACAAGGAGGCTGCCGCCTCTGTCGAAGCACTGTTCGACGTGATCCAGGGTGAACTGAAGAACGGCGGCGACGTACGCCTCGTCGGCTTCGGCAACTTCACCGTCAGCCGTCGCGAAGCCTCCAAGGGCCGCAACCCCTCCACCGGTGCGGAAGTCGATATTCCCGCGCGCAACGTTCCGAAGTTTGCGGCCGGCAAGGGCCTCAAGGACGCGGTCAACTCCTAAGGCCTTGCGATCCCGGGGCGGCGTCAACGCTTCGCCTCAGGGGTCGTGACATCAGCGTTCGGCGCCGGCATTCCCAAGGGAACCCCGGCAGACCGCGCGCTTCAAGCGGCGCTGCGATGCGGGATCAGGGGCTTCTTCCCGTCCTGCCATCCGCCAGCGACAGGAGAGGGCTCAGGCCGCTCTCCTCGTCTTCAGGCCCGGGTCATCCCGGGCCTTTTTCGTTCCTGTCATTCCCCTGTCATATGGGCACGCCAGAAATCCGGCAGGTGCCGCGACCAGTCTGCCGGCACCGCGGCTTGGACGCCGCGATCATGTCGAGGGGATGTCTCATGAAAACCGTATCCGTCACCGCCGCGCTCGCGGCCCTGCTTGCGGCCTCGGTGGCCGGCCCCGCGTCTGCGGAGCCCGTCTTCAACCGCATCGCGTCCTTCGCCGTGGCGGACAACCTGCCGGCCGAGGTCGATCGCAAGACGGTGACCTCCGCCGAAATTGTCACGGCCACCGACGACGGAATGACGCTGGTCTATTCCGACAGCCCCCAGAAGGCGATCGGCTTCATCGACATCACGAACCCTGCGTCACCGAAGGCGGGCGGCGTCGTCCGCTTCGACGGCGAGCCGACCTCCGTGACGGTTGCCGGCCCGAAGGCCCTCGTTGCCGTCAATACGAGCCCGAACCGCGCCAATCCGTCAGGCAGGCTTGCGGCGGTCGACATTGCAAGCCGCGCCGTGACGGCGGCTTGCGAACTGGGTGGCCAGCCGGACTCGGTTGCGGTGAACAAGGACCGGACGCTCGCCGCCATCGCCATCGAGAACGAGCGCGACGAAGAGGTGAACGACGGCGCGCTGCCGCAGATGCCGGCCGGCGACCTCGTCATCGTGAAGCTCAACGACGGCGTGCCCGACTGCGCCACCATCCGCCATGTCGCCTTGACCGGACTGGCCGACGTCGGCGGCGAGGATCCGGAGCCGGAGTTCGTCGCCTTCAACAGTCGCGACCAGATCGCACTGACGCTGCAGGAAAACAACCATATCGTCATCCTCGACGGGCGCTCCGGTAAGGTCGTCTCGCATTTCTCGGCCGGCACGGTGGACCTTGACGGCATCGACACCATGCGGGACGGCAAGCTTTCCTTCACCGGCACGCTGAAGGGCGTGGCCCGGGAGCCGGATGCGGTCAAGTGGCTCGACGACGACAGGCTGGTTGTCGCCAACGAGGGAGACTGGAAGGGCGGTACGCGCGGTTTCACCATCTTCGATACCCGCGGCACGGTGCTCTTCGAGGCCGGCGCCAGCCTGGAGCATGCGGCGGCGGCCGTGGGTCACTATCCCGAGAAGCGTTCCGCGGCGAAGGGCATCGAGCCCGAGGGGCTGGAAGCGGCGACCTTCGGCGATGATCGGCTGTTCTTCGTGCTCGCCGAGCGGGCGTCGCTTGTCGGTGTCTACAAGGATACCGGCGCCGAGCCGCACCTGCTCCAGCTTCTGCCGTCGGGCATCTCGCCGGAAGGCGGCGTGGCCATTCCGGGCCGAAACCTGCTGGTCACCGCCAACGAGGCCGACCTCGTCGAAGACGGGGCGGCGCGCTCGCACGTCATGATCTACGAGCGCAAGGAGGGCAAGCCGGCCTATCCGCAACTCCGCTCCGCAGAGAAGGACGGCGTGCCGATCGGCTTCGGCGCTCTCTCGGGTCTGGCGGCCGTGCCGGGTGCGCCCGGCAAGCTCTATGCCGTCAGCGACAGCGTCTATGGCGCCGAACCGCACATCTTCACCATCGATGCGACGAAGAGCCCGGCCGAGATCACGGATGCGTTGACCATCACCCGCGACGGCGCACCGGCGCAGAAACTCGACATCGAGGGCATCGTCGCGACGGAGGACGGCTTCTGGCTGGCATCCGAAGGCAATGCCGACAAGCTGGTGCCGCATGCGCTCTACCAGGTCAACGCCAAGGGCCAGATCAAGAAGGAAATCCCGCTTCCCGAAGAGCTGCGCGCCGCAGAGACCCGCTACGGCTTCGAAGGCATCGCCGTCGCCGGAAAAGGCGATGACACGACGCTTTGGATGGCGGTGCAGCGCGAATGGAAGGACGACGAGAAGGGCTTCGTCAAGCTCGTCTCCTACACGCCAAAATCGGGGGAATGGGGCGCCGTGCGCTATCCTCTCGAGACGACGGGCGAGGGCTGGGTCGGCCTATCCGAAATCACGATCTACGGCGACAACGCCTATGTCATCGAACGCGACAATCTCGTCGGACAGGCCGCGAAACTGAAGAAGATCTTTCGGGTGTCACTCGCCCAACTGAAGCCGGCCAAGCTCGGTGGTCCGCTGCCGGTCGTCGCCAAGGAGGAATTCCGGGATCTGCTCCCCGATCTGAAGGCGCTGAACGGCTACGTGCTCGACAAGGTCGAGGGTTTTGCGATCGACGGGACGGGCACCGGCTATGTCGTCACCGACAATGATGGCGTCGATGACAGCTCGGGCGAGACGATGTTCTGGACCATCGGCACGATCAACGCGATGTGACCGCTGTCGGAGGACAGGACCGGGCCTCGTGCCCGGTTCTCTTGGCCGTCCGGCGTTCGTCCTGGCCTTTCGGCCGGTGCGATGGCCCGATCGCGTTGGCGCAGCGCCGGCTGTCGGCGCTCAGGCCTCGTGTACCGTCGCCGACGCCATGGCGGCCTCGTCCTGCTCGCGTCGCTCGCGGATTTCGTCCGTGCGGCGGACCAGCTTGCTGACGATGTCGTGCAGCTGGTCGAGCTGCTCGTCGTCCAGCGCCGAAAAGATTTCCTCGATCAGCTGTTTGCGCGGATGTTCCGCGGCCTCGAGCGCGATCCGGCCGACATCGGTGATGGACACGATCTTGGCGCGGCGATCCTCGGGGTCCGGCTGGCGGACCACCAGCTTGTCGCGCTCCAGTCCGTCGATGGCCTCGGTCACCGTGCGGGGCGCAAAGTTGAGCGCGCAGGCGATATCCGTCGAGCGGCAGGGACCGAGCTTGTTCAGGAAGAACAGGAATTTGCTGCGGGCCAGCGACACGCCTTCCTCCGTCATCGACTGGTTGATGAGCCGGTGGACGCGATGATAGAGCTCGAACAGCTTGTCGGAGACGTCGAATGTCGTTTTCATCACGTGGAGATGGACGTTATGAGGGCCCATGTCAAATGCCTTCGCGGCGATCTGAAACCGGGTCGCGTGAAAGTGGATCGGGGTTCCTGAAGAGCAACACAAGCCACCGGAGACCATGCGCCGCGGCATCTGGCCAGTGAGGGCGTGTGCAGGTCGGAAGGCGACCGCCCGGTGGAAAGACGACGGCGAGAACGCCGAAACGATTGACGTCCGTGCGCCGGCAGGGCCATGGTCGGGCATGGCTTTCCGCTTCGTTCATACCGCAGACCTTCACCTTGATTCTCCGCTCCGCAGTCTGGCGCTCCGCAACGGGGAGCTCGCAGAACATGTCCGCGGTGCCACCCGCGCCGCGCTGACGGCCATCGTCGATCTCTGCATCGCAGAGGCGGTGGATGCCCTCCTGATCGCGGGGGACCTCTACGACGGGTCGCAGACCTCGATGAACACGGCCCTGTTCCTGATGGGCGAGATGCGCCGGCTGGAGACGGCCGGCGTGCGGGTCTTCGTCATTCGCGGCAATCACGACAACCAGTCGGCCATTCGCCGCGAATTGACCTTTCCCGACAACGTGCATGTCTTTTCCAACCGTGCGAAATCCGTCAAGGCGGCGACCCTGGCCGACGGGCGCGCCGTCTATATCCACGGGATCGGCTTCGACCAGGCGCATGCGCCCGACAGCCTCCTGCCGTCCTTTCCCGGGCCCCAGCCGGAGGCCGTCAATATCGGCATGCTGCACACGAGTCTGGCCGGGGCGCCCGGCCACGATCTCTACGCCCCGTGCAGCGCGACGGAGCTTGTCGCGCACGGCTTCGATTACTGGGCGCTCGGACACGTGCATCATCGTCTCGTCCACAGCGAAAGGCCGCTGATCGTCATGCCGGGGATGCCGCAGGGCCGCGACATCAACGAAGCCGGTCCGAAGAGCGTGACGCTCGTCACCGTCGGCGAAGGGGGCGACATCCGTCATGACGAACGGCGCATCGGCAGCGCCGTGTTCGAGCGGGCGATCGTCGACCTGACAGGCATCTCGGAATGGCGGGCGCTGCTCGCCCGGATCGGCGACGATCTTGCGCGCCGCGTCGCGGCGGCGGGTGCGCAGCATCTCATTCTGCGCCTGCAGCTGACGGGCACCACCGCGCTCGCCTTCCGGCTCAAGCGCGATCCGGGTTTTCTGGCGGATGAGGTGACCGGGCTTGCCAATGCCTTGCCCGGCTGCTGGGTGGAGAAGATCGAGATCGACTGCCAGGCGCCTGATCTTGCGACGACCCCCGGTCATGACGCCGCGACGGGCCTCGACCCGGCTGCGGAACTCTCGGTGCTGATCCATCGCGACGTGCTCGGCGCGCACGGGTTTCGCCAGCAGGCGGCCGACCTGATGGCCGAGCTTCTCGGCCAGCTGCCGCGCGAATTGCGGGAGACCTTCGGTACGGATGAAGCCGCTGTCGAGGCGCTGCTGGCCGAGATCGCGCGCGACGGCAGCGACGAGGTGCTGGCGCATGTGCGGGCCGGCGAAGGGGATCTCTGATGCGTCTGTCCGCCCTCGATCTCGTCCGCTATGGAAAATTCACCGGCAAGCAGCTCGATTTCGGGCCGGCCCGGCCCGGCAAGCCGGACCTTCATCTGGTTTACGGACCGAACGAGGCCGGCAAGTCGACATTGTTTTCGGCGGTGCTCGACCTGTTCTTCGGCATCGAAGGCCGCAGCCCCTATAACTTCCTTCATCCCTATCCCGCCATGCGCATCGGCGCGACGGTGGACACCGGCGGGCGCAGCCAGTCTCTGTTTAGGGTCAAGCGGCAGCAGAACACGCTGATCGACGCCCATGACCAGCCACTGCCCGAGGGCCTTCTCGCCAATGCCTTCGGCACGGTGGACCGGGCAACCTACCAGCTGATGTTCTCGCTCGATGACGACAGCATCGAAAAAGGCGGGGAAAGCATCCTGCGCAGCGAGGGCGAGCTGGGAGCGCTGCTCTTTTCCGCCAGCTCCGGGCTGCCGGACCTGACCGGCGTCATGGCCGACCTCAAGGGCCGGACGGATGCCTTTTATCGTCCGCAGGCGCGCAAGCATCGGCTGGCCGAACTCAAGGCCGAACTCGATGCGCTGAAGGACGAGCGCGCGGCGATCGATGTCAGCCAGCGGGAGTACACAGCGCTTCGCAAGACCCGTGACCTCGCGACGGAACGGCACGAGGCCGCCCTTGCCATGCGCGCTGCGCTCCGCGTCCAGTGGGACGCGGCGAATGCCAAGCTCGAGGGCCTGCCGCTGCTCCTGCGGCTGCGCGCGTTGCGCGGTGATCTGGCCGCCCTGAGCGACCTCCCGGATCCGCCCGCCGTCTGGCACCAGATGCTGCCGGACCTGATGCGGGCCGAAACGGAGATCGGCATCCGTCTTGCGCAGGTCGCTGCCGATATCGCGCGGCGCACGCAGGAGCGGGATCTGCTCGCGCGTGACGAAGCCGTTCTCGCCCTGCGCGACGACCTGCGTCGTCTCGAAAGCTCGGGGCTCGAAGCCCGCTACCGCACGGCGGCCCAGGACATGCCGTCGCGCACTCAGGAACGCGCCGTCGTTGCCGCGGATCTGGCGGCGCGGCTGCTGCAGCTCGGCCGGCGCACCGACGAGAACCCTGAAGCGCTTCTCATTCCCGCAGCGATCATTGGCCGGCTGCGAGCCCTGGCCGAGTCCCATGCACGCCTGACCGAGCGGCAGGACGCATCCCGCAGGGAGCTTGCCTTGAGCGAGGCCGCGCACCGCACGGCGCTGGACGACGTGGACACGAACGGCCAACCACGGGCAGGGCGGGCGCCGGGCGCGACCCCCGCTCGCGATCTGCAGGCGCGCGACCTGCAAGCCGGCGACCTGCAAGCCGGCGGCCTGCAAGCCCTGTCCGATCTCCTGCGCGCGTTGCGGCGTGAAGATTTCCCGCTTCGCCAGACGGCCGCGCGCGAAGAGACGGCGCGGCTCGAAGATCTCCTTTCCGATCAACTGGCGTCGCTTCCGGGCCGGCACGATGGCGAGAGCCTCGCCCGCGTGCCCGTTCCCGCCGAGGGCGATCTGGCGGACTGGTCGTTCCGAAGCGAGCGTGTGGCCGAGCGCCTGCGGCTCATCGACGAGCGCCGCGCAGAAATCGCCCTACAGCTGGCCACCGCGCAGGCCGAGCGCGATTCCCTGCTCGCCCAGGCGGAATTTGCCGATGACGGGCGCGTGGCCGAGCTGCGCCGGGCGCGCGATGCCGCCTGGCGGGCACACCGCGAGACGCTGGCCGCCGACACGGCCGACAGGTTCGAGAGCGCGCTGGACAGGGATGACCGGGCGAGCGCCTTGCGGCTGACGCAGACCGAACAGATCGCCCGGAGCCGCGCTCTGGCGGTGACGATCGCCGACCTCGTCGCGCGTCAGACAGCCTACGATCAGCAACGTGCCGAGCAGCTGGCGGAGCGCAGCGCGCTCGGTGATGCGATCGCGCAGGCGGCGGAGGCCTGCAACCTGCCGGCGGACCTGTCGCTCCCACGGCTGGAGGACTGGTTGCAGCGTCGCCTGAAGACGCTGGAAACCCGGACGGCCCTGCGCGCCATGCGGCAGAAACAGGCACAGGCTGACGCCGACGAGGCGCGCGCCATGGCCCGGTTGGCGGCCGCTTTCGGCGAGGATGCCGCGCTGCCCGACGATTTCGAGACGGCGCTGGCCTTCGGCGAGCGCGTGCTGGCTGCGGCACAGGCCGAGGCGGCCGAAGGGCGTGCGCGTTCGGAGGCTCTAAAGCGCACGGAAGCCGCGCTCGCATCGCGGCGGAGCGACGCACAGGCGGCGGAGGCCGCGGTGGCGGAATGGGCGCAATCCTGGGCGGACGTCCTCTCCGGGCTCTGGCTGGCGCCGGACGGCGTGGTGCCGAGCCCGGCCGAGGTCATGCCGTCCCTGACGGTGCTGGCCGAGATCGACCGGCTGGTCCAGCGCCGCAACGATTTCGACCATCGGATCCAGGCGATGGGGCGCGACCAGGCCGCCTTCGTCGCGGCCGTTTCCGCCTGCTGCACGCAGCTCGATCTGGAGGTCGGCGACGATCCGCTGGCGGTATACACACGGCTGCTACAGCGCGTGGCGGCTGCCGAGCAGGTCGAGGCGCTGTTCGACCGTCTGTCCCAGGAGCTGGACGAACGCGCGCGCGAAGCGCATTCGCTGGCCGAGAGCCAGGAGCGGCACGACGCCAGCAAGCGCGATATGCTGGCCTTCTTCGGCTGCACCGAACTCGGCGACGTCGCGAGCCACCTCGAAACCGCGAAAAACCGAACCCGATTGCGCGAACGTATCGGCGAAACCGAGTCCGATCTCGCAGCCCGCCTGCGGGTCGCGACAGCGGAGGAGGCCGAGATGATCCTCGTTGCGCTCGACGCGGAGGGGCTGCGCCGCGAGGCGGCCGAGCTCTCCGCGCGCCATGACGAGGCGGATCGGATGGTCCAGGATCGGCATGCCGAGCTGCGCGATGCGGAGCGGGGGCTGGAAAAGGCGGCCGGCGACGATGCGGCCGCCTTTATCGAGGAACGCCGCCGCACGGTTCTCGCCGATATCGAGGAGCAGGCGCTGGCCTATCTCCGGCTGCGCGCCGGGCTTCTGGCCGCTGACATGGCCTTGCGGCTCTACCGCGAACGGCATCGCAGCGCGATGATGCAGCGTGCCTCCGCCGCCTTCGCCACCATCAGCGGCGGGGAATATGAGGGCCTGTCGACCGAGATGGAAAAGGGGACGGAATTCCTGCTGGTCCGCTCCGTGACGGGGGCGACCAAGCTTGCGAGGGATCTGTCGAAGGGAACACGGTTCCAGCTCTATCTCGCGCTGCGCATGGCGGGCTTCCACGAGATCAGCGCCCAGCGCGAGGCCCTGCCGTTCATCGCGGACGATATCATGGAGACCTTCGACGATGGTCGCGCCTTCCACGCCTTCCGGCTGATGGCGGAGATGGCGGGGGTCGGACAGGTGATCTACCTGACGCACCACGAGCATCTCTGCGCGATCGCACGCGAGGCCTGTCCGGACGTGGTTCTGCATCGTCTCTGAGCGATTGCCGGACGGGATGATGGGGTGGACTTGCGGGCGGGCGGCAACTGGCTCTATAGGGAGGCAGCCAGTCGGCGTCCCGGGCGCGGTCGTGACGGGGCCGTGCGGCTCTTGCGTTTAGACAACTCGAGAGGCCGACGGAGCGCCGCGGCGCCTGCAGGGCAGGTGACCGATCAACCGAGGTGGGCCATGTCCGGCCGGAGGCAGCGATGAACAATTTCCATGTCGGCCAGAAGGTCGTCTGCATCGACGACAAGTTCAAGAACGTCTCGATCGACCAGCTGATCCGCAAGGGCGAGATCTACACCATCCGCTGGGTCGGCGCCTACAGCCACTATATCGACGGCGAGTTCATCGGCGTGAAGCTCGAGGAGATCCACCGGGGCAATGACGACGGGCCAGAAGGCTATGGCGCTGCCGACATGCCGTATCGCGCGACCCGGTTCCGGCCGCTGTTGAAGGACCGGCTGTCGACGCTGAAGAACCTCCTGGCCCCGACACCCAAAGGCGAGACGCCTTACGCCCCTCCGGCACCCGAAGAGCCGAAGCGCGCGGCGCCCAAGCGAGAAAAGGAAAAGGTCGACACCTGAGCCGGTGCAAGCGCTGTCGGCTGGATGAGGCTCCGCGCAACGGAACGGCGCGCTTAGCGCTCGCTTCTGCCGCGGGCGCTGTCCTGCAGCAGATCCTGCAGCGCGGCTTCGCTGATCATGCCGCACTGGAAGACGTGAATCCGGCGCGCGGCGGCGATGTCCCCCGTCTCCGCACCGGCCGTGCAATGATCCTCGAAGACGCGTTCCAGCGCATGACCTCCGCGAGAGGCATGCTGTGCGTCCGGATGTCCTTCGGCGAGATGGCCGAAATTCCGTGTGGGCATGGTGATCTCCACCGATTTGACGGGCGTGCCGAGATACGCGCGCGCACATAAACAGACGTCCGATTGTACAGGACCCAGCCGGACTGGCGATTACCAGATCTGACCTGTCATTCGTCGCAGCCGCGATGAATTATTCCGAGCGTCGTGAAATATCCTACGCAACGGCGATGACGCAGACATGACCGTTCCGTGACAATGCGGAGGCAGGCGCTCCGCGTCAGAGCGCAGACGCCAGAAGGCGGCCGACATCGCCGACATTGAACGGCTTCTGCAGGACGGGCGCGGACAGTCCGGAGCCTTCGAGCCCGGCAGCGCCATAGCCGCTGGCGAACACGAAGGGGATTCCGCGCGTGCGCAGCAGTTCGGCGATGGGAAAGGACTGTTTGCCGGCGAGGTTGATATCGAGGATGGCGATATCGACGTCGATCGTGCGGGCGAGCTCGAGGGCCGGTTCGAGACGCATCGCGATGCCGGCGATTTCGCAGCCCAACTGGATAATGAAATCCTCGATGAGGAGCGCGACCAGCATCTCGTCCTCGACGATCAGGACACGTTTACCGGCAAGCTTATCCAAGATCGGCGCTTTCGCGGATGGCGGACAGCGGCGCCGAAAGTTCGAACACAAGGCCCTCGGGCCTGTGGTGGATGCGCACTTTTCCGGACAGCTCGACGGGAAGGGCGCGTTCCAGGAGATGGAAGCCGAAACCGCGCCGCTGCGGCGTCTGCACGGGCGGCCCGCCTTTCTCGCGCCAGGTCATCCGGAAGACCTCCTCATCCTCCAGCCGGGCGGTCTCGCAGACGATGTCCACGCGGCCGTCCGGGCGCGACAGCGCGCCGAACTTCGCGGCATTGATGGCGAGTTCGTGGAGCGCGAGCGCAAGGGACAAGGCGGCATGCGGCTCCAGACGAAGGGCCGGGGAGGTTACGTCGAACCGGGGACGGCCCGGATCCCCGTCGAGCACAAGTGCCGTGTCGAGGACGTCGGAGAGATCGGCGCCCGTCCAGTTCTGCGCCGTCAGCATGTTGTGCGCCCGCGAGAGGGCAAGGATCCGGTCATTGATGGAATCGGATGCTTCCCGCAGCGACATCGCACCGCGCAAGGTCTGCGTGGTGATGGCCTGAACCGAGGCGAGCGTGTTCTTGACGCGATGGTTGAGCTCGTTGACGAGCAGGCGCTGGCGATGCTCGGCGATGACCCGTTCGGTGACATCCGAGCCCTGCACGAAGATATGCGTGACGGTGCCGCTGTCGGACTTGATGGGCTGATAGACGAAATCGATGAAGCGCTCCTCGGGGCCGATATCGGGCGAGCGAATGATGACGAGGCGCTCGGACCAGCGGCTGACAGGCTCACCTGTGTGATAGGCCTGATCGAGGAGCGCCCAGAAGCCTTGGTCGGCAAGTTCCGGCAAGGCGTCGCGAGCGGGCTTGCCGATGACGTCGCGGTCGCCGATCAGCGCCTGATAGTTGGGATTGAGCATCTCGAACACGTGGTTTTCGCCGCGCAGCATCGCCATGAAGGTCGGTGCCTGGGCAAACAGCTGCAACAGGCGTTCGTGTTCGCGGGCAATGCGCTGGCGCGCCACGACCTCGCCGGTCGTTTCCACCACGATGGCGATGACACCGGCCGGCGTTCCCGCTTCGTCGAGCACCGGCGAATAATCGAGATTCATCCAGACCTGTTCCGGGACGCCGCGCCGGTGCAGGGTCAATTCCTGGTCGCGATAGGCCAGCGTACCCCCGGCGAGGCCGACCTTCATGACGTGATCGTTGAAATCCGCAATCTCGGCCCAACCCTCGCGGACCTTGGAGCCCAGAAGCTGCGGGTGGCGCTTGCCGGCAAAGACGGAATAGGCGTCGTTGTAGATCATGATGCCATGCTCGCCCCACAGCATGACGATCGGCACGGACGACTGCACCAGAAGCGCTGTCGCCGTTCTGAGGCTGCCCGGCCACGTCTCCACGCGTCCGAGCGGCGTGGCACCCCATTCAAAGTCGCGGATCAACTGCCTGATCCCATTCCCTTTCCCGAGAAAGGCGAACGCGTCTTCGGTCCGGTTGTTCTCGGTCATTCCCACCACCGTCTGTCCGTCCGTCCGTGAGGCGACGGCTCCAGTGGCGCGCCTCATTTCTCTGACGACATAGCAATCCGGCCTCGTCTGGCAAGGTGTCGTGGCGAGAAGTCGCGATGCCCTCCGGAACAATCGCGCCGATTTACGTGTTGCTAAGACAACGCCGGAGCAAGAGGCGCGGGAGGATGACGGTCATGAGCAGCAATGTCGAACCGAGAACGTTCGGGCACGGAAACATGGAAGGCAAAAAGGATGTCGAGGCGTGCAAGACGAACCTCGCCGATGCCTTCCAGTCGATCACGCGCAGCGGTGAGGTCAGCATGGGCTCGGCGGCCGGTGCCGAACTGCCCGACGAACTGCAGGAGCTGGTCAAGCAGGCGGAAGCCTCCGGCTGGCACCGCGATGTCGCGGAAGAGGCGATCCGCCAGCTGGCGCGTGAACTTCTCGGCGCCCGCGGTGCCGCCTTCGACTGAACTTCGACGGAAATGCTGAACGACGATACGGCTGAGGAGACGATCATGCTCAAATCCCTGATGACCGAAATCTTCGGCGTCGGCCCCCATCCGGAGGAAACGTCCGGCCATCTTCATGACCTGCAATGGGAAAAGCGCATTCTGGTGATCTTCTCCGATCCCGCAGGCATCAAGTCGCAGGCCCAGTTGCTGGCGCTCAAGGCGGACAAGGATGCCCTGCGCGATCGCGATCTCGCCGTGTTCTCCGTCGACGGCAATGATGTCCGCCCGGAGTTCGGCTCGGATGTGGTGCCGCAGGCGCATATGCTGCGCAAGGAACTCGGCTGCACACCCGGAACCTTCGCCCTCGTGCTCGTCGGAAAGGATGGCCATGTGAAGGCTCGGTACGATGAC
Organism: Rhizobium sp. Leaf384; assembly: GCF_001424065.1. Classification (GTDB taxonomy): domain Bacteria; phylum Pseudomonadota; class Alphaproteobacteria; order Rhizobiales; family Rhizobiaceae; genus Ferranicluibacter. The sequence continues at coordinate 328,890 of NZ_LMQE01000001.1, read as the reverse complement.
GTCGTCGAACCCGCCCTTGTTTTCGCCGAGATCGACAGCATGCCCATGCGGCGAGCCGAGGCCGGCCTTTAGGCCTGCACCCCGCCGCCGACGTTTCTGGAATTCCCGTCTGACAGGAGACCCCATGTCCACCGTAGCCGATATGTCCACCGTACCCGATCCCGTTCTTCCGCCGGTCCCCGGCAATCCGCCGATCCCCACGCCCATGCCGCCGATCACGGAACCGGAGCCGGACCGGCTGCCGGACGAGACGCCGAATCCCAATCCCGACGAGACCGACGCGCCGCCCTTGTCGGTATGAGCAGTCGGCATCGGTTTGGTCGGCCTTGAGGATTGCGCACAGCTTCTTTGGTGCGAAATAATCCGTGCTCGGCACATGCGGGAAAAGGTTGATCACAACTTTCGGCTGTCGTGTTTTGCGTGTCTGCGAGCGCACGGCGCGGCCGATCCCGCGGCGACGTCTTCCGCGGATACGGCCTTTGACGTAAGGTGCGGGAGGAGTTTGACGCCGCTTCCCGGCCGTCTGTTTGCCCGGGTCCTCTGCTGTTCACCGGGTTCGGATGGACAGCCTTTCTTGCAACCGGCGGGATGATCGACGGCCCGCCGCCGGTCCGCCCGGTGCTGGCGGACGAGATCGGGCAAGGGTTGCGTTTCCCCAATTTTTCGCCTTTGCTGCCGCTTTGGCGCCCCGAGATGGCGCAAACGGGCAAGGAGAGTATCGATGACCGCACCCCTGACTGGACGCCGGCCTTTGCCGATGACGACCATGACGCGGACCCTGCGACGGGCCGCCTTGATCGGCTCGCTGTTGCTGGGCGCGAGCCCCGCATTGGCCGAGGTCGTGCTCAATCGCGGCAACGCCGGTGAGCCCCAGACGCTCGACCAGGCGCATACCTCGATCAACATCGAGGAGTTCATCCTCAAGGATCTCTACGAAGGTTTGACGATCTATGACGCCAAGGGCGAGATCGTGCCCGGTGCGGCGGAAAGCTGGACCGTGTCCGACGACGGGACGGTCTACACCTTCAAGCTGCGCGACAATGGCAAGTGGTCGGACGGATCCCCGGTGACGGCGGAGGATTTCGTGTTTTCGCTGATGCGGATCGAGGACCCGAAGACGGCGGCCGGTTATGCCAACATCCTCTATCCGATCAAGAATGCCGAAAAGGTCAACAAGAGCGGCGCACCGCTCGACCAGCTGGGCGTGAAGGCGATCGATTCGAAGACGCTGGAGATCACGCTCGAGCGCGCGACGCCCTACTTCCTCGAATTGCTGGCGCACCAGACGGCTTTGCCGATCTCGAAGGCGAGCTTCGAGAAGAACGGTGCCGATTTCGTCAAGCCCGGCATCATGGTGTCGAACGGTGGTTTCAAGCTGACGGAACATGTCGCCAACGATCATCTGACCCTGACGAGAAACGAGAACCATTGGGACGCGGCCAACATCAAGCTCGACAAGGTCGTCATCTACCCGCTCGAGGATCAGGCCGCCGCGGTCCGTCGCTACGAGGCGGGCGAGCTGCAGGTGAACTACAATTTCTCGGCCGACCAGATCGAGCGGCTGAAGAAGCAGTTCGGCGACGAGGTCCATATCTCGCCGGCGCTTGCGACCTACTACTACGTGTTCGACACCCGGACCGCGCCAATGGACGACGTGCGTGTCCGGCGCGCGCTGTCCATGGGCATCGACCGCGACTTCCTCGCGACGGAAATCTACAGCGGCTCGCAGCAGCCGGCCTACGGCTTTGTGCCTCCGGGCCTGCCGGACTACGGCGCCCCGTCGCTCGCCGATTTCGCGACGAAGAGCCAGCTCGACCGTGAGGACGAGGCTCTTGCGCTTCTGAAGGAGGCGGGCTTCGGCGAGGGTGGCAAGCCGCTCGAGATCGAGATCCGCTACAACACCAACCCCAATCACGAGCGCGTCGCAACGGCGGTCGCCGACATGTGGAAGACGGCCTTCAACGCCAAGGTGACGCTGGTCAATCTCGACGTGTCGTCGCATTACGCCTACCTGCAGGAGGGCGGCAAGTTCTCGGTGGCGCGCGCCGGCTGGACGGCCGATTACGGCGATCCGGAAAACTTCCTCGCCATGAACACGACGAGCAACAAGACCTTCAACTACGCCAAGTGGAGCAATGCGGACTACGACGCATTGATGGCGAAGTCGAACGACGAGAAGGACCCCGCGGCCCGTGCAAAACTGCTGCACGAGGCAGAGGCGCTGCTCATGAAGGAGCAGCCGGTGGCCCCCCTTCTGTACCAGAACGAGCTGTGGCTCGTGTCCAAGAAGGTCAAGGGCTGGGTCGACAATGCCAACAACCAGCATCTGAGCCGCTTCCTCAGCATCGGCGAGTAAGCCAAATGAGTCAGGGCTTGCTCGGTCATGGCTGAGTGAGCCCTGGCCGAGTGTGCCTGACATGGCGGGTCCCGGCCGCTGCCCTGCGCGCCGCCGCCTTTCACGCTTTCAAAACGTCACGGTCGCGCGAGCCTTTTTCAAACGTTCCGCGCCGGACGGCCCCTCGCTCCCGCCCGCCTTGCGAACGACCGCAACCGATCCGGCCTCGTGCCGGCGTCGTCGGTCCGGTCGATCGGGGCACGTGTCGCTGTTCCTTCCGCCCTCCCATGGAGACGGCCATGCTATCCTTCGTTCTTCGCCGCCTTGCGAGTGCCGTGCCGACGCTGTTCATCGTCGTCACGATCTCGTTCTTCCTCATGCGCTTTGCGCCCGGTGGCCCGTTCAATCTCGAGCGGCCGCTCTCGCCCCAGACCATGGCCAACATCAACAAGGCCTATGGGCTGGATCTGCCGCTCTGGCAGCAGTATCTGCGCTACCTCGGCAATGTCGTGCGCGGCGATTTCGGGCCGAGCTACATCTATCGCGACAACACGGTCGATCAGCTGATCGGCATGGGGTTGCCGTATTCGATCGAACTGGGCCTCTGGGCGCTCGGGCTTGCGCTGGTCGGCGGTGTCGCCGCGGGCACGTTTGCCGCCCTCCGGCAGAACAGCCTGCTCGACGTCGGCCTGATGACCCTGTCGACGGTGGGTGTCACGGTGCCGAATTTCGTCATCGGGCCTGTCCTGACCCTCATCTTCGCGGTCACCCTGTCCTGGCTGCCGGCCGGCGGCTGGGGGGACGGATCGCTGCGGTTTCTGATCCTGCCGATGATCGCGCTGGCGCTTCCCCAGCTCGCCGTCTTTGCCCGCCTAACGCGCGGCGCGATGATCGAGGCGCTGCACACGGACCATATCCGCACGGCACGCGCCTACGGCCTGCCGACCCGCACGGTGGTGGTGACGCATGCGATGCGCGCGGCCATGCTGCCGGTCGTCTCCTATCTCGCGCCTTGCGCCGCAGCGCTGCTGACGGGCTCCGCCGTCATCGAGACGCTGTTCACCATTCCCGGTGTCGGCCGCTTCTTCGTGCTCGGCGCCATCAATCGCGATTATACGCTGGTCATGGGCACGGTCGTGCTGATCGCGGTCTTCGTCATCGTCTTCAACCTAGTGGTCGACATTCTCTACGGCCTGCTCGATCCGAGGGTTCGCCATGAGTGATCTCGCCCAGATGCCGGCGGTAATGCCGGAAGCGGCAAGCCGCAGCCTGTTCCAGCTCGCCGCCACGCGCTTTCGGCGCAACCGCGCCGCCATGGCCGGCAGCGTCGTGCTGGTGCTCGTCGCCCTGTTCTCGTTCCTCGGGCCGCTGTTCATCAGTCACGCCTACGACCAGGTCTTTCCCTCCTATGTCTCCGTGCCGCCGAGCCTCGAGCCGCGGCCCGGTGCCGACAGCCTGGAGGGCGCGATCTCGGCCGCAGCCGCCCGGGCCCGCGTCACGCTGCAGGCGTTCGAGGTCGAAGGACAGACCTTCACGGCGACCTTCACGGCCGACGCGGCGATCGATCCGCGAACGACGCGCTATATCGATCGCGCCAACGAGTTCGACGACACGAAGGTCACGGAAACACGCGACGATGGACGCACGATCGTGGTCGAGGGGCGCGTGTCGCGCGAGTATTTCCTGTTCGGCACCGATTCGAACGGCCGCGACCTCGTCGCGCGCGTCATGCTCGGTGGGCAGATCTCGCTCGCGGTCGGACTGCTCGCCAGCCTCGTCTCTCTCGGCATCGGCGTTCTCTACGGCGCAACGTCGGGCTATCTCGGCGGTCGGGTCGACAATGTCATGATGCGGTTCGTCGAGATTCTCTACTCGTTGCCCTTCGTCTTCCTCGTCGTCGTGCTCGTGGTCTTCTTCGGCCGCTCCTTCATTCTCATCTTCTTGGTGATCGGTGCGGTGGAATGGCTCGACATGGCGCGAATCGTGCGCGGGCAGACACTGGCGCTGAAGCGCCGGGAGTTCGTGGCCGCCGCGCAGGCGCTCGGCCTGACCGACTGGCAGATTATCCGCCGCCACGTCGTGCCCAACACCATCGGACCGGTCGTCGTCTTCGTCACCGTCGTGGTGCCCAAGGTGATTCTCCTCGAGAGCTTCCTCTCTTTCCTCGGCCTCGGCGTTCAGGCGCCGCTGACGAGCTGGGGCGCGCTGATCTCCGAAGGGGCCAACAACATCCAGTCGGCGCCATGGCTGCTGATCTTTCCCGCCTTCTTCTTCGTCCTGACCCTGTTCTCTTTGAACTTCGTCGGCGACGGGCTGCGTGACGCACTCGATCCGAGGGACCGCTGACATGTCGGAACCAGATGACATCATTCTCGACGTTCGCAATCTCAAGGTGACCTTCGACACGCCGGATGGACCGGTCGAGGCGGTGAGGGGCATCGACCTCGACGTCCGGGCCGGAGAAACGCTGGCCGTCGTCGGCGAAAGCGGTTCAGGCAAGAGCCAGACCATGATGGGAATCATGGGCCTGCTCGCCGCCAACGGACGCGTCAGCGGCCAAGCGGCCTATCGCGGGCAGGACCTGATCGGCCTGCCGGTGAAGGCGCTGAACACCGTGCGCGGCGCCAAGATCACCATGATCTTCCAGGAACCGATGAGTTCGCTCGATCCGCTCTATACCATCGGGCGACAGATCGCCGAGCCGATCGTCCACCATCGCGGCGGCAGCTTCCGGCAGGCGCGGGCGCGCGTGCTCGAGCTGCTCGACCTCGTCGGCATTCCCGATCCGCAGCGGCGAATCGACAGCTATCCGCACGAGCTTTCCGGCGGCCAGCGCCAGCGCGTGATGATCGCCATGGCACTTGCCAACGATCCCGACATCCTCATCGCCGACGAGCCGACGACGGCCCTCGACGTGACGATCCAGGCGCAGATCCTCGATCTCCTGAAGTCGCTCCAGGCGCGCTTCGCGATGGCGGTGGTTCTCATCACCCATGATCTCGGCGTCGTCCGACACGTGGCCGACCGCGTCGTCGTGATGCGGCGGGGAGAGGTGGTGGAACGGGGCGCGACGACGGACATCTTCGAACGGCCTCAGGCCGACTACACGAAGATGCTGCTGGATGCCGAGCCGCGCGGCGAGAAGCAGCCGGTGCCGGCCTCCGCGCCCGTCCTTCTCGATGGGCGGCGTGTCTCGGTCGACTATGCGATCGGAGGTGGCCTCTTTTCCAAGCGTTCCAGCACCTTCCGCGCGGTCGACAGTGTCAGCCTCCGGCTCTGCGAAGGGCAGACGATCGGCGTGGTCGGCGAATCGGGCTCGGGAAAATCGACGCTCGGACGGGCGCTTCTGCAGCTCGTGCCGGCCTCGGGCATCATCCGCTTCGACGGGCAGGACGTTTCGGGCTTCGACCGGAAGGCGATGCGCCCGCTCCGCCGGGAGATGCAGCTCGTCTTCCAGGATCCGTTCGGTTCGCTATCTCCGCGACAGACCGTCGGCGAGATCATCACGGAGGGGCTCTATGTCCACGAGCCGGATCTGAGCCGCGCCGACCGCGATAAACGTGCCATCGAGGCGCTGAAAGAGGTCGGGCTCGATCCGCAGGCGCGCAACCGCTATCCGCACGAATTCTCCGGCGGCCAGCGGCAGCGCATCGCGATCGCGCGGGCGATGATTCTCAAACCCCGCCTCGTCGTTCTCGACGAGCCGACATCGGCGCTCGACCGCTCGGTGCAGGGGCAGGTGATCGACCTTCTGCGCCGCCTGCAGGATGCCCACGGCCTCTCCTATGTCTTCATCAGCCACGACCTTGCCGTCATCAAGGCCATGGCCGACTACGTCATCGTCATGAAGGATGGTGAGATCGTGGAGGAGGGGGACACCGAGGCCCTGTTTGCGGCTCCGCGGCAGGCCTATACGCAGACGCTGCTCAGCGCGGCCTACACCGCCTGACGGTGCAGCGCCGCTGCGGCAGGCCGGCGTCGTCACGCGCACGAGACATACCGGTACGCGGACGCGCACCCTGAACGTATCTGCGCGCGGACGCGCACACGAACCATACCGGCGCGCGGACGCGCGTCGGGTCCACGCCCGACAAGCATGTGGGAACACGCGTCTTGCGTCCCGTGAGGGAGCACCTGGATAACGTTCGGAGTGGGATAGCAAGGCGGGGAAGAATGGTGGGCGATGACGGACTCGAACCGCCGACATCCTCGGTGTAAACGAGGCGCTCTACCAACTGAGCTAATCGCCCGCCGCGTTGGTGGCCGTGATGTATTCGGAACCGTTGCAAACCGCAAGACCGGATGACGGGTTTTCCGGTGTTTTTTTATGGAGGCCGCACCTCTCCCTCTTTTCTCCCGCATTTCCCGGCATCGCGCGCGCCGCGAAGGATGTTTTCCGCCTTTTTCGCAAGCGTTTCGGGCGAAGACGAGGGGGTGTGGAAAAGCCGCTTCATTTTCTAAGATACGGAAAACGAGACGATTTTCGCCCCGACGCCCTGTGTTGCCGGGGTTTGCCGGCCAGCGGCGAGGGATCGACAGGCGGGCCTTCGGGAAGAAAATCCAGATTGTCATCATTTTGTATTTGAACGCGCTTGACACTCCCCGAAACCCCCCGTAAACAGCCGCTCATCGAACGGCGCAACGCCGGACGGTCACGGAAGACGGACTGAAAAGAACGGTTTTCCAAACAATGCGCGGGTGTAGCTCAGTTGGTTAGAGTGCCGGCCTGTCACGCCGGAGGTCGCGGGTTCGAGCCCCGTCACTCGCGCCATTTTACTTTCACAGTAAAATGAAAATGTCGATCAGCGGTCCTCGAAAGAGGACCGCGACATTTTGCCCCCTTCGCCCTTTTGAGGGCTTCCCCAGACTGGTAATCTTCCCGGAAACGACTATGTAGGTTGTAGCTCTGCAATGCCTCGGACATGGTCCGGACGGCTGGAGGAGAACCACGAAATAGCGGGACTCTTCATTCGCTCGAACGAGCGGATGAAAACAGGAAGCGAGGCTTGCGCCATGGCGCGGGCTGCGCTAACGACTTTGGCGTTGCAACATTTTTCGGCCTGCAGGCAGACGCCATTCGCGCCTCACCGGTGCGGCCGCGGGCAGGGACAAAATAATGACAGACCTTCTCGGTTCTTATATCCCGATCGCCATCTTCATCGGCATCTCGCTGGTCATCGGTCTCGCCCTCCTGGCGGCGCCGTTTGCGGTTGCCTTCAAGGCGCCGGACGATGAAAAGCTTTCGGCCTACGAGTGCGGCTTCAATGCGTTCGACGATGCGCGCATGAAGTTCGACATCCGGTTCTATCTCGTGTCGATCCTGTTCATCATCTTCGACCTGGAAGTCGCGTTCCTCTTCCCCTGGGCCGTGGCGTTCAAGGGCATGGGCTGGTTCGGCTTCTGGTCCATGATGGCCTTCCTCGGCGTGCTGACCATCGGATTCATCTACGAATGGAAGAAGGGAGCGCTCGAATGGGAGTAGCAACCACGAACCCCATGGTGGCACAGTCCCCCAAGGGCATCATCGATCCCTCGACGGGCAAGCCGGTCGGCGCCAATGATCCGTTTTTCGGCGAAATCAACAATGAACTCGCCGACAAGGGTTTCCTCGTCACCTCCACCGACGAGCTGATCAACTGGGCCCGCACGGGCTCGCTGATGTGGATGACCTTCGGTCTCGCCTGCTGCGCCGTGGAAATGATGCAGATGTCGATGCCGCGCTACGATGCCGAACGCTTCGGCTTTGCGCCGCGTGCGTCGCCGCGCCAGTCCGACGTGATGATCGTCGCCGGCACGCTGACCAACAAGATGGCGCCCGCACTTCGCAAGGTCTATGACCAGATGCCGGAGCCGCGTTACGTCATCTCGATGGGCTCCTGCGCCAATGGCGGCGGCTACTATCACTATTCCTACTCGGTGGTGCGCGGATGCGATCGCGTCGTGCCTGTCGATATCTACGTGCCGGGCTGTCCTCCCACGGCAGAAGCGCTGCTCTATGGCGTGCTGCTGCTGCAGAAGAAGATCCGCCGCACGGGTACGATCGAACGTTAGGCCCAACTGCAGCCCCCGCGCGTTCGGCGCCGGGGGTCTTCGGCCACAGGCTTCAGGGACGTCTTGTCCCTGGCCGGGTGGTCATCCGGATAAGGACACGCCATGAGTGAAGCTCTGAACAGCCTCGCCACCTATCTTCGGGAAACGAACGGCGCCCTGTTCGCCGAGGCGACGATCGCGTTCGGCGACCTGACGCTGACCACGACCGGCGAGAACATCGTCGCGCTGCTCACGTTCCTGCGCGACGACGCCCGCTGCGGTTTCGTCAACATCATCGACGTCTGCGGCGTGGACTATCCCTCGCGCCCCGAGCGGTTCGATGTGGTCTATCATCTCCTGTCGCCCAAGCAGAACCAGCGGATCCGCGTGAAGGTCGCGACATCGGAAGAAGAGCCGGTTCCCTCGATCTGCGGCGTCTTTCCGGGCGCCGACTGGTTCGAGCGTGAAGCCTACGACATGTACGGCATCCTTTTTACGGGGCATCCCGACCTGCGCCGTATTCTCACCGACTACGGTTTCGAGGGGTATCCGCTGCGCAAGGACTTCCCGCTGACGGGCTATGTCGAAGTCCGCTACAACGACGAAGCCAAGCGCGTGGTCTACGAGCCGGTCGAACTGAAGCAGGAATTCCGCAACTTCGACTTCCTGTCGCCCTGGGAAGGGACGGATTACGTCCTGCCCGGAGACGAGAAGGCGAAGTGACGGTCTGGAAAACGGGGCTTTGCCCATCGGCAATCGTTTGAAGGAGAGGGTCGGACGGCGATCCCCTTCCTCGGGAACAGGTTTCGGCTTCGTCTCCCGCATCCGGAGATCGGTCGCATCCGTTGCGGCCGAAATCTCCGGACGGTACAGCAGAGAATGGGGCTCTTCCGTGCATCATCTGACGATCGCACAAGGGTCTTCAAGGGAACGCAAAGCGCACCGCATCCGATCGGTGCGGGTGGGCATGATCGACGCGGACCGCGTGACGACGTCTCTGGAGGATGCGACGGACATTGGAAAAATGTCGCGTGTCCTGATAGGGCTCTTGCGAGAAGGACGGTATCAGCGTGACGTGTGATATGAACGACCCGACTGCCGACTGGCACCTGGCTAATTGCAGAGAGCGCGGAGCGCGAAGCGAATGAACGAACACAACATCCGCAACTTCAACATCAACTTCGGGCCACAGCACCCGGCGGCGCATGGCGTGTTGCGTCTGGTGCTGGAGCTGGACGGCGAGATTGTCGAGCGGGTCGATCCCCATATCGGTCTCTTGCACCGCGGCACCGAGAAGCTGATCGAGGCGAAGACCTATCTGCAGGCCCTGCCGTATTTCGACCGTCTCGACTATGTCGCGCCGATGAACCAGGAACATGGGTTCTCGCTGGCGGTGGAAAAGCTGACGGGTACCGAAGTGCCGATCCGCGGCCAGTTGATCCGGGTTCTCTATTCCGAAATCAGCCGCATCTTGTCGCACCTTCTGAACGTGACAACGCAGGCGATGGACGTCGGCGCGCTGACCCCGCCGCTCTGGGGCTTCGAAGAGCGCGAAAAGCTGATGGTGTTCTATGAGCGCGCCTCGGGTTCGCGCATGCACGCCGCCTATTTCCGCCCGGGCGGTGTCCACCAGGATCTGCCGCACGAGTTGGTCGAAGACATCGGCAAATGGATCGATCCGTTCCTGAAGACCGTTGACGATATCGACGACCTCCTGACGGGCAACCGCATCTTCAAACAGCGCAACGTCGATATCGGCGTCGTGAGCCTCGAGGATTGCTGGGCCTGGGGCTTTTCGGGCGTCATGGTCCGCGGCTCGGGCGCCGCGTGGGACCTGCGCAAGTCGCAGCCCTACGAATGCTATGCCGACATGGACTTCGACATTCCGATCGGCAAGAACGGCGACTGCTACGACCGCTACCTGATCCGCATGATCGAAATGCGCGAATCGGCGAAGATCATGCGCCAGTGCGTCGATCGTCTTCTGGGCGACGCCAAGGTCGGACCGGTCTCCTCACTCGACGGCAAGGTCGTTCCGCCGAAGCGCGGCGAGATGAAGCGGTCGATGGAAGCGCTGATCCACCATTTCAAGCTCTATACCGAGGGCTACCACGTTCCGGCCGGCGAGGTTTACGCCGCGGTCGAGGCCCCCAAGGGCGAGTTCGGGGTCTATCTCGTCTCCGACGGCACCAACAAGCCGTATCGCTGCAAGATCCGGGCACCGGGTTACGCGCATCTGCAGGCGATGGACTACATCTGTCGCGGCCACCAGCTCGCCGACGTCTCGGCGATTCTCGGCTCGCTCGACATCGTGTTCGGGGAGGTCGACCGCTGATGCTGGATCGTTCCGTCGCCGCCCGCCGCTTCGTCATCCAGACGCTCGATCGTCTTCTGGCCCAGTCGGCCAAGACCGGCGCGTCTTCCGCCGCGGTCGATCGCCGCGAACAAAATACATCCGGATCCGAGCAGCTGCTGAGCAGCCTGTTTGCCGGGTCGAGAAACTGAAATAGGGTGCGGTAAACATGTCCGTTCGTCGACTAGCCGATGAAGCCGTCCAGCCGCAGCAGTTCGCGTTCAGCGAAGCCAATGCTGCCTGGGCGCAGACCACGATCCGGAAGTACCCGGAAGGCCGCCAGCAGTCCGCTGTCATCCCGCTGCTGATGCGGGCACAGGAACAGGATGGCTGGGTGACCAAGGCGGCGATCGAGAGCGTCGCGGACATGCTCGACATGCCCTATATCCGCGTTCTCGAAGTCGCGACCTTCTACACCCAGTTCCAGCTGAAGCCGATCGGCACCCGCGCCCATATCCAGGTCTGCGGCACGACACCCTGCATGCTGCGGGGCTCCGAAGAGCTGATCGCGCTCTGCAAGCGCAAGATCCACGGCCAGCCGCTGACGCAGAACGAGAGCGGCACGCTGTCGTGGGAAGAGGTCGAGTGTCAGGGCGCCTGCGTCAATGCGCCGATGGTGATGATCTTCAAGGACAGCTACGAAGACCTGACGGTCGAGCGGCTGGAAGAGATCATCGATGCCTTCGATGCCGGCCGTGGCGCCGAGATCGTCCCGGGTCCGCAGATCGACCGGATCTTCTCCGCGCCGATCGACGGACTGACGACGCTGACCGAAGAGCCGACGCCCCAGCGCAACCAGGTAACCGAACCTGTGGCGCCGCCGGCACCGGCGGAAGGCGCGTCCGTTCCTCCATCGGAGGCCGGTCGCCCGAAGAGCACGGACGCCGAGACCAACCCGACGATGAAGACGCCGGCCACGGCCAAGAGCGAGGCGGCGGCGAACGCGAAGAGCGAAGGCGGCGAAACCAAGGATGCCGCAACCGTCGACACGCCGGAGGGCGGCGAAAAGACCGACCTCACGGCCGGTGCCGGCAAGCCGGCACCAGAAGCGAAGTGACAGGACGGTCGGGCACCGTCGCGCCGGTTCGGCGCACGGTTGCACTGGCCACGGGCTGCGAAGCCGAGTACACCGGAGAGATCGGCGACCGCCGACGATCGGTGCCACGAGGCGGACGGCGCGAGCCCGATGAATGGACGCAAGACTGACCCGCCGACATGGCGGACCCATATTCTCGAAGAATCGGCGGACTGAGCCATGCTTGACGATAAAGATCGCATCTTCACCAATCTCTACGGCCTTCACGACAAGTCGCTGAAAGGCGCGATGTCGCGCGGCCATTGGGACGGCACCAAGCAGATCCTGGAAAAAGGTCGCGACTGGATCATCAACGAGATGAAGGCCTCCGGTCTGCGCGGCCGCGGTGGCGCGGGCTTCCCGACGGGCCTCAAATGGTCCTTCATGCCGAAGGAAAGCGACGGGCGTCCGCATTATCTCGTCGTCAACGCCGACGAATCGGAGCCCGGCACCTGCAAGGACCGCGACATCATGCGGCACGATCCGCACACGCTGATCGAAGGCTGCGTCATCGCGAGCTTCGCCATGGGCGCTCATGCGGCCTACATCTACGTCCGCGGCGAATACATGCGGGAACGCGAGGCGCTGCAGGCGGCGATCGACGAATGCTATGACGCTGGTCTGCTCGGCACGAACAACAAGCTCGGCTGGGACATGGAGATCTTCGTCCACCACGGCGCCGGTGCCTATATCTGCGGCGAGGAAACCGCCCTGCTCGAGAGCCTGGAAGGCAAGAAGGGCCAGCCGCGCCTGAAGCCGCCGTTCCCAGCCAATATGGGTCTCTATGGCTGCCCGACGACGGTCAACAACGTCGAGTCGATTGCCGTGGCGCCGACCATCTTGCGTCGCGGCGCCGGCTGGTTCTCCTCGATCGGCCGTCCGAACAATGTCGGAACCAAGCTGTACATGGTCTCCGGCCACGTCAACAAGCCGTGCACGTTCGAGGACGCCATGGGAACGCCGTTCCGCGAGATGATCGAGCGCCATTGCGGCGGCATCCGCGGCGGATGGGACAATCTTCTCGCCGTCATTCCGGGCGGCTCATCCTGCCCGGTGGTCAAGGCCGAGCACATCATCGATGCGCCGATGGACTTCGACGGCATGCGCGACGTGAAGTCGTCGTTCGGCACCGCCGCCATTATCGTGATGGATCGCTCGACCGACATCATCAAGGCCATCTGGCGTCTGGCCGCCTTCTACAAGCATGAGAGCTGCGGCCAGTGCACGCCGTGCCGCGAAGGCACCGGCTGGATGATGCGCGTCATGGAGCGCATGGTTCAGGGTCGTGCGCAGAAACGCGAGATCGACATGTTGTTCGACGTGACGAAGCAGGTCGAAGGCCACACGATCTGCGCGCTGGGCGACGCAGCGGCATGGCCGATCCAGGGACTGATCCGCAATTTCCGTCCCGAGATGGAAGCGCGAATCGATGAATACACACGCAACGCCTCATCGCATGGGGCCGTTCTGCAAGCCGCGGAGTGACAAGATGGTAAAGTCGTCGATCGAGGAAGGGCAGGCAGGTTTTGCAGACGCGCATGATACTTCCTCGTCGAGCGGCGACCCCAGGGGCTTTGCCGGCTGGACGAAGGAGGGCGGGCCGCCCTTGCCGCCGCTGATGCAGAACCCGACGGCATCCGTCGCGGCAGCCGCCGCGATGGGCTTTGGAATGGCAAGCCATATTGCCGGCTTCATGCTCGGTGCGATGCAGGGCTTCATGGAGGCGGCACAGAAGGCCGCAGCCACCGCCGAGGCTGAACGACAGGCAGGGCAGGGGGCAGCGCCCGCTGAACCCGCAGAGCCGACGGCGGACGACGCGCTTGCGCCCGAACCCTCCGCCGACATGGCGGCACAGGCAGCCGAGGTGACGGCGGCCGCAATGGCGCGCGCATCGGATGCGGCCGCAAAGGCTTCCGCACCGCTACCAGCAGACGCCAAGGTCACGGGCGTCGCCGACAAGCCGGCCCGTGCGCGTCGCGGCAAGGCGGCGGATGACCTGAAGAAGATCTCCGGCATCGGCCCGAAGCTGGAGCAGGTGCTGAAAAATCTTGAGGTCACGCGGTTCAGCCAGATTGCGGCCTGGAACGAGGACGACATTGCCCGGTTCGACCGGGAACTGAATGTGAGCGGCCGCATCGCGCGGGATCGCTGGGTCGAACAGGCAAAGGTGCTCGCCAAAGGCTGAGCGCCTGGCGGGGCCGCCGGTCACGGCGGCGCGCTGCCTGGGTGACCGACCGACGCTTCGGGTGCCTGCGGGCCCCTACAAACGATCGAGGCCGCTGGCCTCGGGACAGACAGGGCCGACGAGGCCCTTTGACGATCGATCCGTCGCTTGAAGACCGGCGGAAGAGGACAGGATTGAGTGCGAAGATGGCAAAGCTGAAAGTCGACGGAAAAGAGATCGAGGTCCCGGATCATTTCACGCTGCTTCAGGCGTGCGAGGAAGCCGGCGCCGAGGTTCCGCGCTTCTGTTTCCACGAGCGGCTGTCGGTTGCCGGCAATTGTCGCATGTGTCTGATCGAGGTGAAGGGTGGCCCGCCGAAGCCGGCGGCCTCCTGCGCCATGGGCGTGCGCGACCTTCGCCCCGGCCCGAACGGCGAGACGCCGGAAGTCTTCACGACCACCCCGATGGTCAAGAAGGCCCGTGAAGGCGTGATGGAATTCCTGCTGATCAACCATCCGCTGGATTGCCCGATCTGCGACCAGGGCGGCGAGTGCGATCTGCAGGACCAGGCCATGGCCTTCGGCGTCGACTCGACCCGCTACAACGAGAACAAGCGTGCGGTCGAGGACAAGTATATCGGCCCGCTGGTGAAGACGGTGATGAACCGCTGCATTCACTGCACACGCTGCGTCCGCTTCACCACCGAAGTGGCCGGCATTGCCGAGCTCGGCCTGATCGGTCGCGGCGAGGACGCCGAGATCACCACCTATCTCGAGCAGGCGATGACGTCGGAGCTGCAGGGCAATGTCGTCGATCTCTGCCCGGTCGGTGCTCTGACCTCCAAGCCCTACGCGTTCAATGCGCGCCCCTGGGAACTCGGCAAGACCGAGTCGGTCGACGTCATGGACGCCGTCGGCTCCGCCATCCGCGTCGATACGCGCGGCCGCGAAGTCATGCGCGTCATGCCGCGCATCAACGAAGAGATCAACGAAGAGTGGATCTCCGACAAGACCCGGTTCATCTGGGACGGCCTGAAGACGCAGCGTCTGGATCGCCCTTACGTCAAGAAGGACGGCCGGTTGCAGCCCGCGAGCTGGGGCGAGGCCTTCGCCGCGATCCGGACGGCCGTGTCGGCAACCAGCGGCGACCGCATCGGCGCGATCGCCGGGGACCTTGCGTCCGTCGAGGAAATGTATGCGCTGAAAGGCCTGATGACGGCGCTCGGCTCCGAGAACATCGATTGTCGTCAGGACGGCGCAGCGCTTGATCCGTCGTTCGGACGTTCGAGCTATCTCTTCAATCCCACCATCCAGGGCATTGAAAACGCTGACGCTCTCCTGATCATCGGTGCCAATCCCCGCTTCGAGGCCTCGGTGCTCAACGCCCGCATCCGCAAGCGCTTCCGCATGGGCCCATTCCCGATCGGCGTGATCGGCGAGGCAGCCGAGCTGCGCTACGCCTATGACTACCTCGGCGCCGGGACCGACACGCTGGGCGAACTCCTCGCCGGCCGCGGCAGTTTCTATGAGGTGCTGAGCAAGGCCGAGCGTCCGATGATCATCATCGGGCAGGGCGCCCTGATCGGCGAAGGTGGGGCATCGGTCCTTGCGTCCGCTGCCAAGCTTGCCGGGGCGATCGGTGCGGTGTCCGACGGCTGGAACGGCTTTGCCGTCCTTCACACGGCGGCGGCGCGCGTCGGCGGTCTCGACCTCGGCTTCGTGCCGGGCGCCAACGGCAAGACGGCGCACGAGATGGTGACGGGCACGGACGTGCTCTTCCTGCTCGGCGCAGATGAGATCGACCTGGCGACGCGCATGAGCGGCTTCACCGTCTATATCGGTTCCCACGGCGACAACGGTGCCCACGGCGCGGATGTCATCCTGCCGGGTGCGACCTACACGGAAAAGTCCGGTCTCTGGGTCAACACCGAAGGCCGCGTCCAGATGGGCAACCGCGCCGGCTTTGCACCGGGTGAGGCCCGCGAAGACTGGGCGATTCTCCGGGCACTGTCCGACGTGCTCGGCAAGAAGCTGCCCTACGACTCGCTGGCCGAACTGCGCCGCAAGCTGGTCTCGGAATATCCGCATTTCGGCGATGTCGACATGATCGCCCCGGCGGTCGACGGCGAAATTGCCGCACTGGGACAAAAAGCGGGTGAGATGACCAAATCCGCGTTTGCGTCTCCGGTGAAAGACTTCTATTTGACGAACCCGATAGCGCGCGCTTCCGCGGTCATGGCCGAATGTTCGGCGCTGGCTCGCAACAATTTCAAAGCGGCAGCGGAATGAGCGCGGGAGAATAAGGCACCATGGACGGTTTTCTTTCGACCTACGTCTGGCCGGCGGCCATCATGATCGGCCAGTCGCTTCTGCTGCTGGTCGCTCTCCTGATCTTCATCGCCTACATTCTGCTGGCGGACCGCAAGATCTGGGCAGCGGTGCAGCTGCGCCGTGGACCAAACGTGGTGGGTCCCTTCGGCCTTTTCCAGTCCTTCGCCGATCTTTTGAAGTTCGTCGTCAAGGAACCGGTCATTCCGGCCGGCGCGAACAAGGTTCTCTTCCTTCTGGCGCCGCTCGTGTCGGTGACGCTGGCGCTCGCCGCCTGGGCCGTCGTTCCGCTGAACGACAACTGGGTGATGGCGAACATCAATGTCGGCATTCTCTACGTTCTCGCGATCTCGTCGCTTGAAGTCTACGGCGTCATCATGGGCGGCTGGGCGTCGAACTCGAAGTATCCCTTCCTGTCGGCACTGCGCTCGGCGGCACAGATGGTGTCCTACGAAGTCTCGATTGGCTTCGTCATCGTCACCGTCCTGCTGTGCGTCGGTTCGCTCAACCTGACGGACATCGTCAACTCGCAGCGTGACGGTCTCGGCACGATGATGGGCCTGCCGGGCTCGTTCCTTGACTGGTACTGGCTGCCGCTGTTCCCGATGTTCATCGTGTTCTTCATCTCGGCGCTGGCCGAGACGAACCGCCCGCCCTTCGACCTTGTTGAGGCCGAGTCGGAGCTCGTCGCGGGCTTCATGGTCGAATACGGCTCGACGCCGTACATGATGTTCATGCTCGGCGAATATGCCGCGATCTGCCTGATGTGCGCATTGACCACGATTCTCTTTCTCGGCGGCTGGCTGCCTCCGGTGGACATCTGGTTCCTGAATTGGGTTCCGGGGATCATCTGGTTCGTTCTCAAGGCGTCGCTGGTGTTCTTCATGTTCGCGATGGTCAAGGCATTCGTGCCACGCTACCGCTATGACCAGTTGATGCGTCTCGGCTGGAAGGTCTTCCTTCCGCTCTCGCTCGTCATGGTCTTTATCGTTGCAATCACGCTGAAGCTCGGCGGATGGGCCTGATGCCCGTCCCCAGTTTCGCGACAGTCGCTGGCATCTCCCAGGCCAGCTCATTCGGAGGTAAATGATGGCCGCCATTTCGCAAGCCGTCAGATCGCTGTTCCTCAAGGAGTTCGTCGGCGCGTTCTTCCTGTCGATGCGCTACTTCTTCGCGCCGAAGGCGACGCTGAACTATCCGTTCGAAAAAGGCCCGATCAGCCCGCGTTTTCGCGGCGAGCATGCGCTGCGCCGCTATCCCAACGGCGAAGAGCGCTGCATCGCCTGCAAGCTGTGCGAAGCGATCTGTCCCGCCCAGGCCATCACCATCGAGGCCGGTCCGCGCCGCAATGACGGCACCCGCCGCACGGTGCGCTACGACATCGACATGGTGAAGTGCATCTATTGCGGCTTCTGCCAGGAAGCCTGCCCGGTCGACGCCATCGTCGAAGGGCCGAACTTCGAGTTCGCCACGGAAACGCGCGAAGAGCTCTACTACGACAAGGAACGCCTTCTCTCGAACGGCGACCGTTGGGAGCGTGAAATCGCCCGCAACATCGGCATGGACTCGCCCTACCGCTAAGGTTTCGGCGGCATCTCTGTCAAACGCCGCCCGCCCGGGCGGCGCTACACTGCAAATTTGGGTGTCGGCCGGACCTCTCCGGTCGGCCAGGAACGGTCTGCGCAAAGGCACACCGCTCCGGGGAAGACGAAAAAGGCACCGGTCATGGGTCTGCAGACTCTATTCTTCTATCTCTTCGCCTTCATCGCCGTGGCGTCGGCGTTCATGGTGATTTCGGCCAGGAACCCGGTCTATTCGGTCCTGTTCCTCATCCTGTGCTTCTTCAACTCGGCGGGTCTTTTCCTGCTGACGGGAGCCGAGTTCCTCGCGATGATCCTGCTGGTGGTCTATATCGGCGCCGTCGCGGTTCTCTTCCTCTTCGTCGTGATGATGCTCGACATCGACTTCAACCAGCTCCGCGCAGGCGTGCTCGACTATGCGCCCGTCGGTGCGCTGGTCGGCCTGATCCTCGCAGCCGAACTGATCATCGTCGTGGCCGGCAGCACGTTTTCTCCCGAACTCGCCAAGACCGTCTCGATGCCGATCCCGTCCGTTGCGGACCGGACGAACACCGCCGCGCTCGGCGACGTCATCTACACCCACTACATCTACTACTTCCAGATTGCCGGCCTCGTGCTGTTCGTCGCCATGATCGGCGCGATCGTCCTGACGCTGCGCCATCGCCCCAACATCAAGCGTCAGAATATTTCAGAGCAGGTCGCCCGCGTTCCCGCCACCGCCGTCGAGGTGGTAAAGGTGAAGCCGGGGCAGGGGCTCTGAGGCGGTACTGAAGGTCAAGGACACGACATCATGGAAATCGGCATTTCCCACTATCTGACCGTCAGCGCCATCCTGTTCACGCTGGGCGTCTTCGGCATCTTCCTCAACCGCAAGAACATCATCGTCATCCTGATGTCGGTGGAGCTCATCCTGCTCGCGGTGAACATCAACATGGTCGCGTTCTCGTCGTTCCTTAACGACATCACCGGCCAGGTGTTCGCCCTGTTCATCCTGACGGTTGCCGCGGCGGAAGCTGCCATCGGTCTTGCAATTCTCGTCGTCTTCTATCGTAACCGCGGCTCCATCGCGGTCGAAGACGTCAACATGATGAAGGGCTGATCGGCCATGGATACCATCATCAAAGCGGTCGTCTTCCTGCCGCTCGTCGGCTTCCTGATCGCGGGCCTGTTTGGCACCAAGATCGGCGCGAAGGCTTCGGAATACGTCACGACAGGCCTGATGGCCGTCGTTGCCGTCCTGTCCTGGGTCGTGTTCGTCCATGTCGGCCTCGGCGAAACGGAGATGATCCGCGTCTCCGTCATGCGCTGGATCCAGACCGGCAACTTCGATGCCGAATGGGCCTTCCGTGTCGATACGCTGACGGCCGTCATGTTCGTGGTCGTCAACACGGTGTCGTTCCTCGTGCATCTGTACTCGATCGGCTACATGCACCACGATCCGCACCGTCCGCGGTACTTCGCCTATCTCTCGCTGTTCACCTTCGCCATGCTGATGTTGGTGACCTCCGACAACCTGCTGCAGATGTTCTTCGGCTGGGAAGGCGTCGGTCTTGCCTCCTATCTGCTGATCGGTTTCTGGTACAAGAAGCCGTCGGCCAGCGCCGCGGCGATGAAGGCGTTCATCGTCAACCGCGTCGGCGACTTCGGCTTTGCGCTCGGCATTTTCGGCGTGTTCGTCCTGTTCGGCTCGATCTCGTTCGAAACCATCTTCGCCGCCGCCGCGACCTATCTCCCGGCCGAGGGTGCCGCCAACGCGGCCGATCCGGTCATCACGCTGTTCGGCATGCATCTCGATCGCGCCGATGCCGTGACCGGCGTCGCGCTGCTTCTCTTCATGGGCGCCATGGGCAAGTCTGCCCAGTTCCTGCTGCACACCTGGCTGCCGGACGCGATGGAAGGCCCGACTCCGGTCTCCGCGCTGATCCATGCCGCGACCATGGTCACCGCCGGTGTGTTCCTCGTCGCCCGCATGTCGCCGGTGTTCGAGCTGTCGCCGACCGCCCTGACGGTGGTGACGCTCATCGGTGCCATCACCGCCTTCTTCGCGGCCACCGTCGGTCTCGTGCAGAACGACATCAAGCGCGTCATCGCCTATTCGACCTGTTCGCAGCTCGGCTACATGTTCGTGGCGCTCGGCGTCGGTGCGTATGGCGCGGCTGTCTTCCACCTCTTCACGCACGCCTTCTTCAAGGCGCTCCTGTTCCTTTGCGCCGGTTCGGTCATCCATGCCGTCGACGGCGAGCAGGACATGCGCCACATGGGCGGCCTGCGTCCGCACATCAAGATCACCTTCGCGATGATGCTGATCGGCACGTTCGCCATCACCGGCGTCGGCATTCCGTTCACGCCGGTCGGCTTTGCGGGCTTCTTCTCCAAGGACGTGATCATTGAGGCGGCCTATGCCTCGCACTCGCCGCTCTCGGGCTTTGCCTTCACGCTGCTGGTCATCGCCGCGCTCTTCACGAGCTTCTACTCGTGGCGCCTGATGTTCCTCACCTTCTTCGGCAAGCCGCGGGCGAGCCATGAGGTCATGCACCACGTGCATGAATCGCCGATGGTCATGCTGCTGCCGCTCTTCGTGCTCGGCTTCGGCGCCGTCGTGGCGGGCTTCCTCGGCGAAGGCTATTTCTACGGTCATGAATATGCCGAATTCTGGCAGGGCGCGCTCTTCACCTCGGCGGAGAACGAACTGCTCGAAGAGTTCCACCATGTCCCGGCTCTGGTCGCCCTCAGCCCGTTCATCGCGATGGTGCTCGGCTTCGTGACGGCCTGGTACTTCTACATCAAGTCGCCGGAAACGCCGAAGGCGCTGGCCCGCCAGCATCGCGGCCTCTACCAGTTCCTTCTGAATAAGTGGTACTTCGACGAGCTTTACGACTTCCTGTTCGTTCGGCCCGCCAAGCGCCTTGGCACCTTCCTCTGGAAAGAGGGTGACGGTCGCGTCATCGACGGCTTCGGTCCGAACGGCGTTGCCGCCCGGGTCATGGACGTCACGCGCGGCGTCGTACGCCTTCAGACCGGTTACCTCTATCACTATGCGTTCGTGATGCTGATCGGCATTGCCGCGCTCGTTACCTGGATGATGCTCGGGAGCTCCTTCTGATGACCGATTGGCCCATTCTCTCGGCGGTCACCTTCCTGCCGCTGGTCGGCGTTGTGCTCCTGCTTCTGATGCGCGACGACAGCGCCGCCGGTCGCCGCAACGTGCTCAACATTTCGCTGGCAACGACGGTCGTCACCTTCCTGCTGTCGCTGTTCATCTGGACCGGGTTCGACAATGCGAATCCGGGATTCCAGATGGTCGAGCGCCACGCCTGGCTTGGAACCGGCATTTCATACCATCTGGGCGTCGACGGCATTTCGATGCTGTTCGTCATCCTCACCACCTTCCTGATGCCGTTCTGCGTGCTGGCCAGCTGGCACTCGGTGGAGAAGCGCATCAAGTCCTACATGATCGCCTTCCTGCTGCTGCAGGTGGTGATGACGGGCGTCTTCGTTTCGCTCGATATCGTGCTCTTCTACGTGTTCTTCGAAGCAACCCTCATTCCGATGTTCGTCATCATCGGCGTCTGGGGCGGCAAGGAGCGCGTCTATGCGAGCTACAAGTTCTTTCTCTACACGCTGTTCGGCTCGGTGCTGATGATGCTCGCCATCATGGCGATGTACTGGCAGACCGGCTCGACGGACATGATCGAGCTCACCAAGGCCGGCTTCCCCGCGGGAATGCAGACCTGGCTTTGGCTCGCCTGCTTTGCGGCCTTCGCCGTGAAGATGCCGATGTGGCCCGTCCACACCTGGCTTCCGGACGCCCACGTTCAGGCGCCAACGGCCGGCTCCGTCATCCTGGCCGGCGTCATGCTGAAGCTCGGTGGCTACGGCATGGTCCGCATTTCGCTCGGCATGTTTCCGCTCGCATCCGAGCAGTTCGCGCCGCTGGTCTTTACCCTGTCCGTCGTTGCCATCATCTACACGTCGCTGGTTGCGATGATGCAGCAGGACATCAAGAAGCTGATCGCCTATTCGTCCGTCGCCCACATGGGCTACGTGACGATGGGGATCTTCGCCGCCAACGTCCAGGGCGTTCAGGGGGCACTCTTCCAGATGCTGTCGCACGGCATCGTGTCCTCCGCGCTGTTCCTCTGCGTCGGCGTGGTCTATGATCGCCTGCACACCCGCGAGATCTCTGCCTATGGTGGTCTCGTCAACAACATGCCGAAATACGCCGTGATGTTCATGATCTTCACCATGGCGAATGTCGGGCTGCCCGGCACGTCGGGGTTCGTCGGCGAAGTCACGACGCTGCTCGGAGCGTTCCGCGCCAACACATGGGTCGCCTTCTTCGCGACAACCGGCGTCATCCTCTCGGCCTGCTATGCCCTCTGGCTCTACCGTCGCGTCATGTTCGGCGCGCTGGAGAAGGAGAAGCTCAAGGCGTTGCTCGATCTGTCGCCGCGGGAGAAGGTGATCCTCTATCCGCTGGCAGTGCTCACCATCTTCTTCGGCGTTTATCCGGCGCCGGTCTTCGATGCCACGGCGGCTTCCGTCGATGTGCTGGTCAATAACTACACGACCGCCGTTCAGGCAGCGCAGTCCCTTGCGCTCTCGGCAAACTGACGACGGGGCGAGAGAAACATGAACGCTGATATTCTGGTCGCTAGTCTTCATCTGTCGCTTCCCGAAGTGACGCTTGCCATCGGCGCGCTCGCGCTCCTGATGATCGGCGTCTTCTCGGGCGAGCGCTCGTCCGGCCTCGTCACCTGGCTAGCGATTGCGGTTCTGGTGGTTGCCGGCGTTCTGCTGACCACCACGGGCGACGGCGTCGCCTATAACGGGGCCTTCGTTGCCGACCCCTTCGCCCGCTTCATGAAGATGCTAACGCTGTTTGCGTCCATCGTCGCGCTCTTCCTCTCGGCAGGGCAGGCGAAGATTTTCGGGCTCGACCGGTTCGAATATCCGGTTCTCGTCGTCCTCGCGACGCTGGGCATGCTGCTGATGATCTCGGCCAACGACATGATGTCGCTCTACATGGCGCTGGAACTGCAGTCGCTCGCGGCCTATGTCGTCGCCGCCATGAACCGCGACGATCTGCGTTCGACCGAAGCCGGCCTGAAGTACTTCGTTCTCGGCGCCCTGTCCTCGGGCATGCTGCTTTACGGCATGTCGCTGGTCTACGGTTTCACCGGCCATACGGGCTTCGTGGAAATCGCGGCGGCCCTGTCGGCTGACGGGCGCTCGCTCGGACTGGTCTTCGGCCTCGTCTTCGTGCTTGCCGGTGTCGCGTTCAAGATCTCGGCCGTGCCCTTCCACATGTGGACCCCGGATGTCTACGAAGGCGCGCCGACCCCGGTAACGACCTTCTTTGCCGGCGCGCCCAAGATTGCCGCGATCGCCATGCTGGTGCGCGTCGTCATCACCGCCTTCGAACCGATCCAGCTCGACTGGCAGCAGATCATCGTCTTCATCTCGATTGCCTCCATGGTGCTCGGCTCCTTCGCCGCCATCGGCCAGAAGAACCTGAAGCGCCTGATGGCCTATTCGTCCATCGGACACATGGGCTATGCGCTGGTCGGCCTCTCGGCCGGTTCAATGGCGGGCGTCCGCGGCGTCGTGCTCTACATGCTGATCTACATGGTCATGACGCTCGGCACCTTCGCCTGCATTCTCGCCATGCGCCGCAAGGAAGGGCATCATGTCGAGCAGGTCGAGGACCTCGCCGGCCTGTCGCAGACCAATCCGTTCATGGCCGTCGTCCTGACGATCCTGATGTTCTCGCTTGCCGGCATCCCGCCGCTCGCCGGTTTCTTCGCCAAGTACTTCGTGTTCATGGCGGCCATCGAGGCGAAGCTGTACGCGCTCGCGGTCATTGGCGTGCTCGCCTCGGTCGTTGGTGCCTACTACTACCTGCGCGTCATCAAGCTGATGTGGTTCGATGAGCCGGCCGGCGAATTCGCGCGTCCGGCGGGCTCGCTGAAGCTGATCTATGGTCTCTCCGGCCTCTTCATCGTCGGCTATGTCCTCGTTGGCGGCCCGATCGGTGCTGCGGCCGAAGCGGCAGCCCGGACATTCTTTTGAGCGGCCCGAGCCCGCTCGCCCGCATGTCCGTAGACGACTTCCGCCACGTCGCTCTGGACGAGGTGGGCTCCACCAACACCGAATGCCTGGCGCGCGCGCGCGCCGGCGATCCGGGGCATCTCTGGATCACGGCCGGCCGGCAGACCGATGGTCGCGGCCGGCGCGGTCGTGCTTGGCGTTCCGAGCGCGGCAACCTCTATGCCTCGCTCCTGGTGATCGACCCGGCGCCCCTGGAGATGATCCCGTCTCTGCCGCTTGCCGTGGCCGTTGCCGTGCGCGACGCGATGCAGGCGGTGCTGCCGGCGGGCGCCCGGACCGCTGACATCAAGTGGCCGAACGACATCCTCATCGGCGGCAAGAAGACCTGCGGCATCCTGCTCGAAGGCGAGCGTCTCCCGGACGGACGGTATGCGCTGGTCATCGGCTGCGGTATCAATGTGGCGACGGCGCCCGATCACGGGCTTTACCCGCTGACCGATCTGCGCAGCGAAGGTTCGGCCGCCTCGGCGGAGGACGTGTTCGCGCATCTTTTCATGAGCATGGCCGATACGCTCGGCATCTGGGACGCCGGACGCGGGATCGGTGACATCATCGCCCTTTGGCGGCGTTACGCCGTGGGCATCGGACGCCCGATCACGGTCAACCTTCCGGATCGCTCCATCACAGGCATTTTTGACGACATCGACGGCTCCGGCCAACTTATTCTCACGGACGAACACGGCATGCGCCGGCACATTGCGGCCGGCGATGTCTTCTTCGGATGAAACAAGGCATATTCTCTGATGACTGAGAAAAACGAACTGGTTTTCCTGCCCCTCGGCGGCGTTGGCGAAATCGGCATGAACCTCGCGCTCTATGGCTACGGCCCGGCCGCGAACCGCGAATGGATCATGGTCGATTGCGGCGTGACCTTCCCCGGACCGGACCTGCCCGGGGTGGACCTGGTGCTCCCCGATATCCGTTTCCTTGCCGACCAGCGCAAGAACCTCAAGGGCATCGTCATCACGCATGCGCATGAGGACCACTACGGCGCACTGTCCGATCTGTGGCCGGGCCTGAACGTCCCTGTCTATGCCTCGCCCTTCACGGCCGGCATGCTGGAAGCAAAGCGCCAGTACGAGCGCAGCCGCAACGAGGTGCCGATCACCATCTTCAAGCAGGGCGACCGCGTGCAGATCGGCCCGTTCGAGGTCGAGGCCGTCGGCGTCAACCACTCGATTCCCGAGCCGATGGCGCTTGTCATCCGGACGCCGCTCGGCAATCTCGTACACACCGGCGACTGGAAGATCGACCATGCGCCGTCGCTCGGCCCGCTGACCGATGGCGACCGGTTCACCGCCGTCGGCGACGAGGGCGTTCTCGCCCTGATGTGCGATTCGACCAATGCCCTGCGCGATGGCGTCTCGCCGTCCGAGGAGGAGGTGTCGGCGAGCCTCGAGAAGGTCATCCGCGCGGCGGAGGGCCGCGTCGCGATCACGACGTTCTCGTCGAATGTCGGCCGCATCCGCTCGATCGCCAAGGCGGCCGCAGGCGCTGGCCGCGAGGTTCTGCTGATGGGGTCATCCATGAAGCGTGTCGTGCAGGTCGCGCGCGACGTCGGCCTCATGGAAGGCGTTCCCCCGTTCATCAGCGAAGACGAGTTCGGCTTCATCCCGCGCGAACGCGTCGTCGTGATCCTCACCGGCAGCCAGGGAGAGCCCCGGGCCGCTCTAGCGAAGATCGCGCGCGACGAGATGCGCAACGTGGCCTTTTCGGCCGGCGATACGGTCGTGTTCTCCTCCCGAGCCATCCCCGGCAACGAGAAGGCGATCAACGACATCAAGAATGGCCTGATCGAGCAGGGCATCCTGATCGTCACCGACAGCGATGCGCTGGTGCACGTGTCGGGCCACCCCCGCCGCAACGAGCTGAAGCAGATGTATCAGTGGATCCGTCCGAAGCTTCTGGTTCCCGTTCATGGCGAAGCCGCGCATCTCGTCGGACAGATGGAGCTTGCGCTCCAGTCCGGTGTTCCCAACGTCCCGCGGGTCCGCAACGGCGATATCCTCCGGCTTGCACCCGGCATGGCGCAGGTGATCGGCGAAGCGCCGCATGGTCGCATCTTCAAGGATGGCGGCCTGATCGGCGATTTCCAGGAGATGGGCATCGGCGACCGCCGCAAGCTGTCCTTTGCGGGTCATGTCTCGGTCAATGTCGTGCTGGATGCACGCTATGATTTCGCGTCCGACCCGATCGTCGTGCCCATCGGTCTTCCCGAGTTCGACGACGAGGGCGAGGACATGAACGATACCTTGTACGACGCGGTTCTCGGCGCGGTGGAAAGCATTCCGCGCGCGCGCCGCAAGGATCTCGCCATGGTGCAGGAGGCCGTCCGCCGCGCCATTCGGGGCACCGCCAATGACGTCTGGGGCAAGAAGCCGGTGGTGACGGTGTTTATCAACCGCCTGTCCTGACGGCGCGCCGTTTCCGGTCGAAAGACGGCCACATCGCCATTCAGAAGGCCTCCGATGCGTTGGCGTCGGGGCCTTTTCCGTTTGATCCTGCTTCCAGCCGGGCAGGGTGCAGCGTATAAGGGCGGCATCCGTTCAACCGGGATATCGCCATGCCGCTGTTTTCCGTCTTTGCCATCTATTTCGTCATCTGGTGGATGACACTTTTCATCGTGCTGCCGATCGGCCTGCGGACCCAGGCGGACGAGAGGGATGTGGTGCCGGGGAGTGTCGAGAGCGCGCCGGCCCGCTTTCGCGCGCTTCGCGTTTTCGGTCTGACCACGGCGCTCGCGGCCGTCATCCACGTCGCGTGGTACGTGCTGTCGGTCCGATACGGCTACGGCATCGATTCGATCCCGCAGTTCGCGCCGAAGTTCTACTGAGCGGCATCAAGGCGCAGCGGCATGGACGTCGGTGCCTGAGAAGTCCGGTTGTGTTTCGGCAATTGCCCAACAGATGGGCATATCTTCGATCGGCTCTGTGCTCGCTGAGAGAGAGGGGTCGCATCCCTGACGCGTCCCCCAGGCCGACCTGAATGTGGTATGAGAAAACCAAAAAAAAACAAGGCCAGAAGCCTTGTTTCTAAGAAATCGCGTGACCCGTAACCGTTGCCGGTGGCTGCGTATGACCGCGCCTAAGATCTGATCCTCCCAAGACTTTTCCGCGACGTCGGCAAGAATTTAATCTTCCTGCCTGTTTTGTGGGCTGAAAATAGCCGAATTCCCAAGGGGTGTCATCCTGTTTTTTTGCATTTATGCCATAGTCCAGCAAAAAATTTCCATTGACACTCGAAGGCCTGTTGACGTTACTCGACGCCCCTTTTTCCGGCTGTTTCCGCAGCAAAAAAGTGTCTCCGCCCCCGATGGCGCAGGCTCTCCGCGCCATCGGTCATGCACGGGTTTTCTTCCCGCCGCGAAGCGTTTAAGACGAGCCACGAAGATGATGCCGGATTCGAACGACCGGATCCCATCGTCTTTCGTTCGTCGATACGGCCCCGCACAAGGCAGATGCCGTAAGCAAACCTCATTTCGCCCGAATCCGTGACTAGACGGAAGGCGCCACTCCGGAACCCGTTCATGCGTCTGTCCCGCTATTTCATGCCGATCCTGAAGGAAAACCCCAAGGAAGCGGAGATCGTCTCGCATCGCCTCATGCTGCGTGCCGGCATGATCCGCCAGCAGAGCCAGGGCATCTATTCGTGGCTTCCGCTCGGCAAGCGCGTGCTCGACAAGGTCAACGGCATCATCCGCCAGGAGCAGAACCGCGCGGGCGCCATCGAGCTCTCCATGCCAACGTTGCAGTCGGCCGAGCTCTGGCAGGAAAGCGGTCGGTACGACGATTACGGCAAGGAAATGCTGCGCATCAAGGATCGCCAGGAGCGCCCCATGCTCTATGGGCCGACCAACGAGGAAATGATCACCGACATCTTTCGCTCGTCGGTCAAGTCCTACAAGAACCTGCCGCTGAACCTCTATCACATCCAGCTGAAATTCCGCGACGAGATCCGTCCGCGCTTCGGCACGATGCGGTCGCGCGAATTTCTGATGAAGGATGCCTATTCGTTCGACCTGACGAAGGAAGGGGCCGAGCACTCCTATCGCAAGATGTTCACGGCCTATCTGCGCACCTTTTCGCGGCTCGGCCTGCGCGCCATTCCGATGCGGGCCGACACCGGCCCGATTGGTGGCGATCTCAGCCACGAGTTCATCATTCTCGCGGAGACCGGCGAGTCCGAGGTATTCAGCCATCGGGATTTCGTGAACTTCGACATTCCCGCCGAGACCACGGATTTCGATGACGTCGCCACGCTGCAGGGCGTGTTCGACCAGTGGACCTCCGTTTACGCCGCGACCTCGGAAATGCACGACGAAGCCGCGTTCGACGCGATCCCCGAGGGCGAGCGCCTGTCGGCCCGCGGCATCGAGGTCGGTCACATCTTCTATTTCGGCACCAAGTATTCCGAGCCGATGGGCGCCAAGGTTCAAGGCCCCGACGGCAAGGAACATCTGGTCCACATGGGGTCCTACGGCATCGGCCCCACACGGCTCGTGCCGGCGATCATCGAGGCGTCGCATGACGAAAACGGCATCATCTGGCCGGCGTCCGTTGCGCCCTTCGACGCCATCATCATCAATATGAAGGCCGGCGACGCAGCGTGCGATGCCGCCTGCGAAACCCTTTATGCCGCCTTGTCGAAGGCCGGCATCGACACGCTCTACGACGACACCGACGACCGTGCGGGCACGAAATTCGCGACGGCCGACCTGATAGGCGTTCCCACGCAGATCATCGCCGGGCCGCGCGCCGTCGCCGCGGGCGAGGTCGAGCTGAAGGACCGCAAGACCGGTGCGCGTGAGACCATGACCATCGAAGCTGCGATCAACAAGCTGACCGCTGCGAAATAAGGACCAGGCATGAGCGCCGCTTCCACGGACCCGAAACCGGCAAAGGCGTCGGCACCGCCGTCCCAGACCGGACTGAAGACAGCCTCGAAGGGCGCGGCGCCGAAGGAAACGCCGTCGGGCGGGCAGGCATCGAAGGGCGGCTCCAGCCGCCCCTTCTCGAGCTTCGAGCGGCTGGTGGCCTGGCGCTACCTGCGCTCGCGGCGCAAGGAAGCCTTTATTTCGGTCATCGCCGGCTTCTCCTTCATCGGCATCATGCTCGGCGTGGCCACCCTGATCATTGTCATGGCGGTGATGAACGGCTTCCGCACGGAGCTCATCTCCCGCATTCTCGGCATCAACGGCCATATGATCGTGCAGCCGCTGGATGGCCCGCTCGACAATTATGCCGATCTCGCCACGCGCTTTTCCGGCATCAAGGGCGTCACCATGGCGATTCCCATGATCGAGGGCCAGACACTGGCTTCCGGTCCGGGTGGAGCCGGCACCGGTGCGCTGGTGCGCGGCGTGCGTGCCGACGATCTCTTGAAGATGAAGTCGATCTCCGAGCATCTGAAATCGGGCGACCTGACCGGCTATGCGGCTGGCGGCGGCGTGGCCATCGGCTCGCGCATGGCCGACCAGTTGGGCCTTCAGGCCGGCAGCACGATCACGCTCGTGGCCCCCGAAGGCGACGTGACCCCGATGGGCGTCAACCCGCGCGTGAAGTCCTACACCGTCTCCGCGATCTTCGAGATCGGCATGTCGGAATATGACGCGTCGATCATCTTCATGCCGTTGGAAGAAGCGCAGCTCTACTTCAATGCGGAGGGTATCGCGCAGTCGATCGAACTCTTCGTCGAAAATCCCGACCTCGTCGACAGCCTGCGCCAACCGGTGGAGGATGCCGCCCAGAGACAGGTTCTGATCAGCGACTGGCGCGACCGCAACAAGACGTTCTTCTCGGCGCTTCAGGTCGAGCGCAACGTCATGTTCATGATCCTGACGCTTATCGTGCTGGTGGCGGCGCTCAACATCGTTTCGGGCCTCATCATGCTGGTAAAGGACAAGGGCAGCGACATCGCCATCCTGCGCACGATGGGGGCATCGTCCGGCGCCGTCATGCGCATTTTCTTCATGACCGGCGCGGCGATCGGCATCGTCGGGACGCTGGCAGGCGTCGCGCTCGGCGTCGTCGTCTGTCTCAACATCGAATCGATCCGCCAGTTCTTCTCCTGGATCTCGGGCACGACGATCTTCAACCCGGAACTCTACTTCCTCAGCCAGTTGCCGGCCGACATGAATCTCGGCGAGACCGTCGCCGTCGTCGGCATGGCAATCGGACTGTCGTTCCTGGCAACCATCTTCCCCGCCTGGCGGGCCTCGCGACTGGATCCGGTCCAGGCGCTGCGTTACGAGTGACAGGAACGACATCATGGCCCCTCGCGTGGCACTAGAGCTATCCGGCGTCGAGCGCCATTACAGCCAGGGCGAACAGGCGCTCTCGATCCTCAAGGGCGCGGACTTCCGCCTGCTCGGTGGGCAGACCGTCGCGCTGGTCGCTCCCTCGGGCACCGGCAAGTCGACGCTTTTGCACCTTGCCGGCCTGCTGGAGCGGCCCGATGGCGGCGAAGTCTCGATCAATGGTCGTGCCTGCGGCTCGCTCAGCGATCCCGAGCGCACGGCCATCCGCCGCAACGAGATCGGCTTCGTCTACCAGTTCCACCATCTGCTGCCGGAGTTCACGGCCGTGGAGAACATCATGATGCCGCAGCTGATCGCCGGGCTCTCCAAGAAGGAGGCGCGGGAACGGGCGTCGGCCTTGCTCGACTACATGCGCATCGGCCATCGCGCCGACCACCGCCCGTCGGAACTGTCGGGCGGCGAGCAGCAGCGCGTGGCGATCGCCCGTGCCGTGGCCAATGCCCCCTTCGTCCTGCTGGCCGACGAGCCGACCGGCAATCTCGATCCGGAAACCGCGGGCTACGTCTTTGAAGCTCTGAAGGCGCTGGTCAAGCAATCCGGCCTTGCCGCGATGATCGCGACTCACAATTACGAGCTCGCGTCCAAGATGGACCGTCGCATCACCCTGCAGGACGGCAAGGTCGTCGAGCTCGCCTGACGCCTCTTCCCCGCGCAGAAGCGCTTCGGGGACCCCTCCCGCAACAACACGAACCCCGCGCCGCAGAGCGGCTCACACCCCTGGTGCGTGCCGCTCTGCGGGCGTCTGCGCTGTCGGCCGCCACCATCCGGCGGATCAGGGTCGCGGTTTCCGATCGAAATTTGTTAACCGTCCATCACAGATGCAGCTTGAAACGGGAACGGAATTAGAACATAAAGGGAACACAACCAAAAGGAGCCCGCCATGTCCGACTTCCTTCGCGATCTCGCTGCCTTGACCTCCGTCGCCATGTTCATTGCCAGCTTCTCCATCCTGCTGCTTGGTCTCTGACCTCTCGTCCTTTCGTCGCCGGGCAAGTTCCGGGGGAGAAAGGCGACACCGTTGTCGCTTCGCGACGTCGAAGGGCGTATGCTCCCACCTCATGCAAGAGTCGGAGTGACCTATGGCGGATGCAGGCGAGAGCTTGGCGGGCAACACAGGCAATGGCAACAAGCCGGTGCCCCAGTTCGTCCATTTGAGAACCCATTCGGCGTTCTCCCTGCTCGAAGGCGCCTTGCCGATCAAGAAGATCATCGGCAAGGCCGTGGCCGATGCCCAGCCGGCGATCGGTATTGCCGATACGAACAACCTGTTCGCGGCGCTCGAATTTTCATTGAAATGCATGGACGACGGGATCCAGCCGCTGATCGGCTGCCAGCTGTCGATCGATATGGAAGACGAGGTCGAAGGGGAGAAGCGCGGGCATGCCCAGCATCTCGCCAAGCTTCCCGCCATCGTGCTGATCGCGGCAAGCGATCAGGGCTATGTCAACCTCGTCGACCTCGTCAGCCGCGCCTATCTCGGCGGGGAGGGCAACCAGAGTGTTCGGGTCTGTGTTTCCTGGCTGAGGGAGATCGGCACCGATGGCCTGATCGCGCTGACGGGCGCAAGCGGCGGGCCGATCGACATGGCGATCCGGTCCGGACACGCGGCGCTGGCGGAAGCCCGGGCGCACGCCCTGATGGACCTCTTCGGCGATCGTCTCTATGTCGAACTGCAACGGCATGGGCGCCACGACAGGCAGCACGAGAACCGGATGATCGACCTTGCCTACCGGCTGGAACTGCCGCTGGTGGCGACCAACGAGCCGTTTTTCCCGACCCCCGGCGACTACGACGCGCATGATGCGCTGATGGCCGTGGCGCACAATGCCATGGTCTCCGACGACACGCGTTTTCGGCTGACGCCCGATCATTATCTGAAGAGCCGGCAGGAAATGGCGAAGCTCTTTGCCGATCTGCCGGAGGCGCTCGACAACACGATCGAGGTGGCGCGTCGCTGTACCTTCGTGTTGAAGACGCGGGCACCGATTCTGCCCCGCTTTACCGGCGCGTCCGATGATCCGGCCGAAGCCGAAAGGGCGGAAACGCGCGAGCTTCGCCGCCAGGCCATCGAGGGCCTCGAAGAGCGGATACAGAAGCTCGGCCTGTCGCCGGGTTACAGCGAGACGGACTATCGCGAGCGCCTGGACTTCGAACTCGGCGTCATCGAACGCATGAAGTTTCCGGGCTATTTCCTGATCGTTGCCGACTTCATCAAATGGGCAAAGCAGCAGGACATTCCGGTCGGCCCCGGCCGCGGCTCGGGTGCGGGTTCCCTCGTTGCCTATGCGCTGACGATCACCGACGTCGATCCCCTGCGCTTCTCGCTGCTGTTCGAACGCTTCCTCAATCCGGAACGCGTGTCGATGCCCGACTTCGACATCGACTTCTGCCAGGACCGGCGGGAAGAGGTCATCCGCTACGTCCAGGCGAAATATGGACGCGAGCAGGTGGCCCAGATCATCACCTTCGGGTCGCTCCAGGCCCGCGCCGCGCTGCGCGATGTCGGCCGCGTGCTGGAAATGCCCTATGGCCAGGTCGACAAGATCTGCAAGATGGTGCCCAACAACCCGGCCAATCCGGTCACGCTGGCGAAGGCCATCGAGGACGAGCCGCGTTTCCAGGAAGAGGTCGACAAGGAGCCGGTGATTGGCCGTCTGCTCGATATCGCCCAGAAGATCGAGGGCCTCTACCGCCACGCATCGACCCACGCCGCCGGCATCGTCATCGGTGACCGGCCGCTGTCGAAGCTGGTGCCGATGTACCGCGATCCGCGCTCCGACATGCCGGTAACCCAGTTCAACATGAAGTGGGTCGAGCAGGCGGGTCTCGTGAAATTCGACTTCCTCGGCCTGAAGACGCTAACGGTTTTGAAGACGGCCGTGGATTTCCTCGCCAAGCGCGACATCCACGTCGCGCTGGAAGCCTTGCCGCTCGACGATGCCAAGACCTACGAGATGCTGTCCAAGGGCGACACGGTCGGCGTGTTCCAGGTGGAAAGCGCCGGCATGCGCAAGGCGCTGATCGGCATGCGGCCGGACTGCATCGAGGACATCATCGCGCTCGTCGCGCTCTATCGGCCGGGCCCGATGGAGAATATTCCGGTCTACAATGCGCGAAAGCATGGCGAGGAAGAGATCGAGTCGATCCACCCGACCATCGATTACCTGCTCAAGGAAACGCAGGGCGTCATCGTCTATCAGGAACAGGTGATGCAGATCGCCCAGGTTCTCTCCGGCTACTCGCTCGGCGAGGCCGATCTTCTGCGCCGCGCCATGGGCAAGAAGATCAAGGAGGAGATGGACAAGCAGCGCGCGCGTTTCGTCGACGGCGCCGTGAAGAACGGCGTGGCGAAACCCCAGGCCGACATGATCTTCGACCTGCTCGCCAAGTTCGCCAACTACGGCTTCAACAAGAGCCATGCGGCGGCCTATGCGATCGTCTCCTACCAGACGGCCTATTTGAAGGCGCATTATCCGGTCGAGTTTTTGGCCGCGTCGATGACGCTCGACATGGGCAACACGGAAAAGCTCGTCGATTTCCGCCAGGATGCCGGCCGTCTGGGGATCACCGTCGTTCCGCCCTCCGTCCAGACCTCGTTCCGCCGGTTCGAGACGGGCGATAACCGCATCTTCTATTCGCTCTCGGCCATCAAGGGCGTGGGCGAGGCGGCCGTGGATCATATCGTGGCCGTGCGGGGAGAGATCCCGTTCAAGAGCCTCGAGGACTTCTGCCTGCGGATCGACCCGAAACTGCTGAACCGCCGCGTTTTCGAAAGCCTGATCTTCGCCGGCGCCTTTGATGGCTTCGGCTATGACCGGGCGCAGCTGAGCGGCGGTCTGGACCGGATCCTCGGCTTTGCGCAACGGGCGCTGACCGACAAGGTCAGCGGACAGAGCGACATGTTCGGCGCCGGTGCGGCCACGGGGCCGGAAAAGATCAGCCTTCCGGATTTCACGCCCTGGCTGGCCTCGGAAAAGTTGCAGCGCGAGTTCCAGGTGCTCGGCTTCTATCTGTCGGCCCATCCGCTCGACACCTATAACGATCTTCTCGCGAAGATCCGGTGCCAGACGTTTGCGGATTTTGCCCTGTCGGTGAAGAAGGGCAACACGGCCGGTCGGCTGGCCGGTACCGTGACCTCCAAGCAGGAGCGGAAGACGCGCACGGGCAACAAGATGGGCATCGTCACCTTCTCCGATTCGTCCGGGCAGTACGAAGCCGTCCTGTTTTCCGAAATGCTGCAGCAGTATCGCGACCTCTTGGAGCCGGGAAAATCGCTGGTGCTGACCGTGCAGGCAGAGGAGCGCCCGGAGGGAATCGGCCTGCGCATCCAGACCCTGCAGTCTCTGGAGGAGCGCTCGTTCCAGATGCAGAAGGCCTTGCGCGTCTATGTCCGGGACAGCGGGCCCTTGCGCTCCGTCGCCACGCATCTGAACACGAAGGGCGACGGGCAGGTGTCCTTCATCATCGTCAAGGACAATGGGCAGCGCGAGATCGAGGTGGAACTGGGCGACAAGTACCGGATCTCCGCGGAGATCGCCGCCGCACTGAAGACGGCACCGGGCGTGATCGACGTGGAACTGGTGTCGTAAAAGGCGGCGGACCGCGGCGGATCGCGTCCGCGCTCACGGGCGCCATCCGCAGGCGGCAGCGTGCGCGAGCAGGCCGTCTGGCGTCCGAGATGACAAGCCGCCCGACGGCGGCCGCTGTTCAGCCCTTGGCGGGGTGCGTTACGGTCACAAAATCCGTACCGCGTCCGGTCTCCGGTCCGAGGCCCATGTCGGAAACCGTGAGCGAGGAGCCGGGCGCAAGGAGATCCTCGACCTTCTCGCGCAGCGCGTCCGTCATCTGGATGCGATCGAGAACGCGTGTCGCCGCGTTATAGGCGAGTGCATCGTCGTCCACGGTGATCCCGAGCCGCGCCTTCATGCCCTTAGGAATGGTGTTGTCCAGCGAGAGCGAGAACCAGCTGCCCTTGCCGGTGGCGGCATCGATATCCTGAAACTGGTAGAAGTGGGCGCCCAAGGCCACGTCCGGCTCCGCGATCGTCACGGGCGCCTCGAACAGAGGGGTGAAATCGCGGCGGACCAGGAGCTGGCCGTTGGCAGGTGGCGGCAGGTTCGCCTTCCTGAACAGGGCGTCCACCAGATCAGGCGTCAGCCGGCCCTTGGGCTCGCGTCCCTCGGCCAGTTCGAATGCACGGATCGCGGCGATGGACCGGCTGCCGAGCGCGCCATCCGGGACGCCCGCGTCATAGCCGAGAGTGTTGAGCGCCGCCTGCGCGTCGAGCGCCAGCTCCCGGGGCCCGCGCCGGGTGATGAGGATCCGGATCGGCGCGCGGGTATCGTCGGCGCGGACCGCAGGCGCTGCCGGCGGCGGAGGCGGAGGTTCGCTCATCGCGACCTCCACGGCGCCGCTCGCGACCTGAGACATGGCCGGGCGCAGCGTGGCATCCGACAGCAGCTGCTGCTCCGGCGCGGATGGCTGGAACAGGAAAGGGTGCGACACCGCCTGCGGCGCGATCTGCCGATCGGAGATCACGACATGCAGGCCTCGCTCGGTCAGTTTGAAGAGCGTCTTGGCAAACGCGTTCGGCAGGCGCACGCAGCCATGCGATGCCGGATGCGCGGGCACGCTGTTGGAGGCATGCAGTGCAATGCCGGACCATGTCAGGCGCTGCATGAACGGCATGGGCGCGTTCGAATAAATATTGGATTCGTGATAGCGGCTCTTTTCAAGGATCGAGAAGATGCCGGTCGGGGTTTCGTGGCCGCGTTTCCCCGACGACACCTTGGATGTCGCAACGACGGTGTCGCCGTCGTAGACCACAAGCGATTGCTTGTCCTTGGAAACGACGATCTGCAGCGGCGCCTTGCCATCGGCGGCCTGTACCGTCGTGCTGGCGAGGGCAAGGAGCAGCAGCCCGAGACCGAGAGTAGAACGCAAAACCATCGACACCATCCGGATCACTCGAACAGGGTGAAGCCTATGGGAAGAGATTTAAGGAAGCTTTGCGCAAGCGTTCGGGGAGCGGGCAGATCGTCGTATTCCGTGCACGAAGACGTGAAGCCTGTGGATAACGCCGGCGTCGGGCGTGACGCCGTGGATGGCGACGGAACGGGGCCGGCCGTGGCCGGGATCAGCCTTCACCGCAGGAGGTGCTGGCGGATGATCCGGGCCGCCTCGTGCCAGTCCGCTGCCGTCTCGATTCCGTCGTCCGGGGCAGGGGCCATCGCCAGGAAGGTCGCATTGGCCATCAGGCGGATCAGCAGACAGTCGGGCGCGTGCTCGCGTACGGACTCCAGATTGCGCAGGATATCGTCGATGAACACCACCGGCACGTCGCGTGCATCATGGAGCTGCCGCACGACCGGTCCCTTCGGCGCTTCGGTCGCCAGCAGCGGGTAGGCCGACAGTCCGTGCTGGTCGAGCAGGCGGCGGCGTATCTCGGTGTGCCGCGGCGGCATCGCGGTCAAGAAGAAGATGTCTGCCGCGCCCGAGAGATCCTCGAGCGTCTCCGCCACCTGATGCGCCGGCGTCTGCCACGCATCCTGCTTGAGGAAGAAGTCCTCGATGAGGGTTGCCACGGTCGCGTCGGCAACGGGCTCGCCATTGTCCTTCTGCACGATATTGCCGTGCAGCCGGAACGACCGCGGCACGAGGTCGCGCCCGCCCGCCCTCAGAAAGTTCTGGAAGGGTGTCACGAATTCCAGCACGACCTCATCGATATCGCAGACGATCAGCGGCCGGTCGGTCAGCGTGATATGGTCGAACGACAGGGGTGCCTGTGGATCGAAGGTCTCGATCGTCATGCGCTGCCCGTATCCCCGCGAAAGCCGGAAAGGGCGGCATGCGCACGTGCGACGGTTTCCGGCTTCGTCTCCGTCGCCTCACAGAATTGCAGCAGCGTCGGTTCGTGATCCATGACGAAATCGAGCAGGCCGGCCATGAACCCGGGGTCGCCGACAGCACCGCGCAGGCTCGTCGGATCGGTGCCGGTCAGGGCCAGGAAGCGGCCGAGAAGCTCCGGCTCGCCTGCGAGCCAGCCGAGCACGGCAATGGCGGTCTCATCGGCTGTCGTCACGGTTTTCCACCCTCTCGTCGAACACATCGGCTTTTCTGGCCCATGATTACCTTTTTTTCAACCAAATAGGCCTAATCCTTCATGCGTCATGCGCGATTGCTGGTCTTGCAGCCGATGGAATGACCCCCGGCCATGGCCGTAGACGCGGAAGGTTCTGATATGCCGAAACAGGTTATGATCGTCGAGGACAACGAGCTGAACATGAAGCTCTTCCGCGACCTGATCGAAGCATCGGGCTACACGACCATTCAGACACGCAACGGCCTGGAGGCGCTGGACCTGGCCCGCAAGCACCGACCGGACCTCATTCTCATGGACATCCAGCTTCCCGAGGTGTCGGGGCTGGAGGTGACCAAGTGGTTGAAGGAAGACGACGAACTGCATGTTATTCCTGTCATCGCCGTTACGGCCTTTGCCATGAAGGGCGACGAGGAGCGCATCCGTCAGGGGGGCTGCGAGGCCTATGTCTCCAAGCCGATCTCGGTGCCGAAGTTCATCGAGACCATCAAGACCTATCTCGGCGATGGCTGACCGACGCCTGTGACGGCTGCAACAAGGCGGCCATGACGGTGCGCCGACGTGATCATGGTATTCCTCGCATCGGCCGGAACGGGCTCTGAAGGCCGGGGCGATAGGACAGGACGAACCGCATGACTGCACGCATACTTGTCGTCGACGACATACCGGCAAACGTCAAATTGCTGGAAGCGAGGCTCGTGGCGGAATATTTCGACGTCCTCACGGCGTCTGACGGCTATCAGGCGCTGGCCATCTGCGACAGCCGGCCCGTCGACATCATCCTTCTCGACATCATGATGCCCGGCATCGACGGATTCGAGGTCTGCGAGCGGTTGAAGGCCAACCCGAAGACCGCGCATATCCCGGTGGTCATGGTCACCGCGCTTGACCAGCCCTCCGATCGTGTCCGCGGACTGAAAGCCGGTGCCGACGACTTCCTGACCAAGCCGGTGAACGATCTGCAGCTGATGTCGCGGGTGAAGAGCCTCGTGCGGCTGAAGAATGTCAGCGACGAGCTCCGCCTGCGTGCCGAGACGGCCAAGAGCGTGGGTTTCGAGGATCTCTCGCGGGCCGAGCGCCCCGACGAGCCCGGAAACATCCTGCTCGTCGATGCGCGGGCCAGCTCGCAGGACAGGATCGCCCGGGCGCTGAAGCCCGTCGCGGGCCTGACGGTCATCAGCGATCCACAGGCAGCCCTTTTCGAAGCGGCCGAGCAATCCTTCGATCTCGTCATCGTCAACGCGAACTTCGACGACTATGACCCTCTGAGGCTCTGCTCGCAGCTGCGCTCCCTGGAACGCACACGCTATATCCCGATCCTCCTGGTGGCCGAGCAGGGGGCCGAGGACCTCGTTGTGCGCGCGCTCGACCTCGGCGTGACCGACTACATCATGCGCCCGGTGGATCCGAACGAGCTGATCGCACGGTCGCTGACGCAGATCCGGCGCAAGCAGTGCAACGACCGGCTCCGGCTGAGCGTCCACCAGACGATCGAGCTTGCCATCACGGACGGCCTGACAGGGCTTCACAATCGGCGTTATCTGGACAACCATCTCAAGCTGCTGATCGAGCGTGCCACGAAGCGAGGCCGCAACCTGTCGATCTGCGTCGCAGACATCGATCGTTTCAAGGCCGTCAACGACACCTATGGGCACGATGCGGGGGACGAGGTGCTGCGCGACTTTGCCCGGCGCCTGCGCTCGACCGTGCGCGGTGCGGACCTTGCCTGCCGTTTCGGGGGGGAGGAATTCGTGCTGGTGATGCCGGACACGGATGCCGCGACCGCAAGCGCGATTGCCGAGCGGCTGCGCGTCAGTGTCGAGACGGCGCCCTTCTTCGTGCAGGATCGCAGCATCGCGCTGACCATCACGGCGTCCATAGGGATCGCCGTCCTCGACCCCGCGGGAGAAACGCCCGACAGCCTGCTGAAGCGTGCCGACACGGCGCTGTATCAGGCCAAGCGCAACGGGCGCAATCAGGTCGTGGGCGCGGCCGCCTGACGAGGTGCGCGCAGGGAGACCGCGCATCGAACGCCGTCTTTCACCTGACATCGAACCATGGCATCCTGCCGCGGGGCCGTATCACGCAGTTGTGCGATGCGAAGACACGTTCGATGATCTGTGGCGAAATCTGGCCGCAATTTCTCCCGAATCGCCCTGCAGGTCATGGTTATCGTTAACCATGACTGTATCAAAGCGGGCCAAGCTTTAAGATTTCATTGATTTTCTTCGGTATCTCGCCGATGTTCTATGCAGGGAGACGTAAAGCTCCCAAGCCGATCAGTTACCCCATGATGTCAGGTCCGCCGCATCTCCTGGGTCGTGGGGTCGTCGGCCGGTGCGTAACAGTGGTTCCTCGTGCCGCTTGCGTGCCGGCCGGCATCCATCAAACGCCGCTTCTGGTTTCAGGAGCGGCGTTTTTTCATTTCGGGTGCCAGAAGCAGGCAGAGATCAGTACAGCCCGGCGCGCCTGCGCCCAAGCCCGGACGCAAAAAAGGCGCCTGACGATATCGCCGGCGCCTTTCTGGCAGCGCGGGAACCCGATCTTACTTGATCTTGGTTTCCTT
This sequence comes from Rhizobium sp. Leaf384, assembly GCF_001424065.1. Taxonomy (GTDB): domain Bacteria; phylum Pseudomonadota; class Alphaproteobacteria; order Rhizobiales; family Rhizobiaceae; genus Ferranicluibacter. Next base: position 288,934 of record NZ_LMQE01000001.1, on the reverse strand, counting down.
GAATTCGACATGCTTGCGCACGACCGGGTCGTACTTCGTCATGCTGAACTTGTCCGTCTTCGTACGGCTGTTCTTCGAGGTCACGTAGAAGAAACCTGTGTCGGCCGTCGACAGCAGCTTGATCTTGATTTTTGCAGCTTTCGCCATGGTCGTCCTGCCTTCTGAAATAACAAAGCCGGACTTCGTTCAAAGGTCCCGGCGAGCTTGGCGCGAAACTACAAATCGCGCCCGAAAAGTCAACCCCGTTTCGGGTTATAAACCAGCCGAGCCAGGGAAAGCACGATGTAAAGCCCGAAGAACGCGGCGATGGACCAGGCAAAGCCGTCATTGCCGAACACATCCATGGAGGCGCCGATGACCTGCGGGCCGGCGACCGTTCCCAGGGCATAGCAGAACACGAACGCCGCATTGGCGGCTGCAAGCTCGGGCCCGTGGAGACGCGTCCCGAGATGGCTGAGGCCGATCGTGTAAAGGCCGGAGATGATGCCGCCCCACAGAAGCAGAATGGTCGCCAGCGCATACCAGTTGGTCGACAGGACGGGCAGGCAGAGCGCACCGACAAGGCCGATCACGGTCAGCGCGACCAGCAGCTTTCGGCGGTCCTTCATGCGGTCCGACAGGAGACCGAGCGGGATCTGGAAGATCAGATTGCCCACGCCCATGATGGTCAGGAGAAGCGCAGCCTGCGATTCGGAAAAGCCGACGCGTGTGCCGTAGACCGGAAACAGCGACAGGCCGCCATATTCCACCGCGCCGAAGACGAAGACGGCGGCCGTCGCCATCGGCACCATGAACACGTAGCGCAGGAAGTGCATCTCCGGCATCTCGTCGATATCCGGGCTTTCCTTGCGGGCGATGATGATCGGGATGGCGCCCAGCAGGATAATGCCGGCGCCGACCGCGAAGGGCAGAATACCCTCGCTGCCGAGGAGCGAGAAGAGCAGGGGGCCCGCCGCGAAGCCGAGCGAGAGAACCGTCCCGTAGATGCCGAAGACGAGCCCGCGCCGGTGGGGCGGCGCCGTGGCGTTGATCCAGAACTCTGACAGGACGAACAGGATGGTGATGCCGCTCTGGAAGACGATCCGCAGCGGGAACCACAGCCAGAAATTCTCCACGAAATAGAAGCCCAGCGCGGGCGCCGCCGCGAGCACGACGGCCACCACCATGATCTGCGCAACGCCGAATCGATGGGCAAGCCGCGTCGTGAAGGACGCCGCGACCATGGAGGCGAGCCCGGCCACGGTCGAATTGAGGCCGATCAGCGTCGAGGAAACGCCGCGGCGCTCCATGATGAAGCTGAGCAGGGGGACGCCGAGGCCGATGGCGATGCCGACCGTGGTCACGGCCGCAAGGGCCGCGATCAGCGACAGCCAATGGATATCCTCAACCGGCTGAGACGAGCCAGGGGTCGTCAGAGACATTCGGTGTCCTCACAGAAGATCGCGGATGGGGCGTCCATTCCGGACATGGAAATACGGCACGGTGCCGTCAAAGCGGAGCAGCGGGTCGGCGTCAAGCCTTGCATGCAACGCGGCAAGAATGCGTGCGGTGATATCGGGGATGGCAACCCCGGACGGATCGCCGACGGAGATCCAGCGAAAGTCCTCCAGCTCCCGGCTGTCCTGCAGCGCGCCGAGATCGAGATCCACCTCGTCGGTGAACAGCGCGAAGAAATGCGTATCGAATCGTCGCACGAGTCCCGTCGGCGTCACGGCTCGGGCGACATAGCGCAGCCGCTCGAGATCCGGCTGGAAGGGCAGGCTTCCTTCAGGGCGGACGGACCCCGGCCAGGCAGGCCCGACGGCGAGGTTGGTCTCCTCGTGCAGTTCCCGCATCGCGGCCAGAGCCAGGGCACGCACTGCGGAAACCGAAAGGCGCCCGCGATAGATGCCGACCAGGCGCTCGAGCAGGGCTTCGGGAAGATCGCGCGCATAGGCGATGCGGTGATCGGCCGGATCGCGCCTGCCACCGGGAAACACGTGGACGTTCGGCATGAACACATGCTGCCGGCTGCGCCGTCCGACCAGCACGCGGACATCGCGGCCGCTTCGATCCAGAAGCAGGATCGAGGCCGCCAGCCGGGGGCGCAACGCCTTTGCCGGCGCTGGCGCCTCGGTGGCGTCGGTCGGCTTGGTCGGCCCGCTCGTCGTCCTGGAGACGGCCTTGAACGCGCCGCCCGCTGCGGCGGCATCGTTGCGCATCAGGTGCGATCCTGCGCTGGCAGCTCGTCTTCCGGTCGATCCTCGTGGCCACCGAAGCCATGCATGCGAAGCGCCCATTGCAGCCCCACGACGCCGCCCTTGACCGGCTGCATGAGGGCAAGCGAACCAAGGACCGTGATCGGCACCCAGATGGCCAAGTGCTGCCAGTTCGACAGCGACACCAGCATTTCCGTCATCATGAAGCCTCCGAGGACCAGATGGCCGACGATCGTGACGACGATGTACGGCGGAAAGTCGTCCGCACGGTGATGATGAAGCGCCTCTCCACAGGTGGTGCACGTGTCGTTGACCTTCAGGAACCGCCCGAACATGCGTCCCTGACCACAGTTCGGACAGCGGTTGAAGAGCCCCCGCCCAATGGATCGGCCGATCGGCCGATCGCGGATCGGCGTATCGCCGAGATGCAGCGTTGCAACGTCCGAGGATGTCTCGTTCATGCGGTCACCATCTTTCATGGGAGTCAGCGCCGCCCGCGCGGCGGTCGGGTGCCGGGCGCCTTGCGTGCGCCCGCCCTGTCGCGGCGTCCGGCCTTGTGGAACGACCGCGTTGCCGCCGGCATCTTGCGGCCCTCGTCCAGCATTTCGAAGCGCAGGGCGCCCGCGAGCGGCACGGCGTCGACAAGCTTGACCCGCACCTCGTCGCCGAGGCGATAGCCGAGACCCGTCTTGTCGCCGACCAGCGCCATGTGGGCTTCGTCGAAGATGAAATAGTCACGGCCGAGCGTCGAGACCGGCACGAAGCCGTCGGCCCCATATTGGGGCAGCGAGATGAACAGGCCGGACTTGGTGACGCCGGACACGCGACCGTCGAACTCTTCGTTGACACGGCCGCTGAGATGGTGCGCGATCAGGCGATCGATCGTGTCGCGTTCCGCTGCCATCGCCCGGCGCTCGAATGTCGAAATCTCTGCGGCGATGTCTTCGAGCGCCCCTTCTTCCGCCGGCGTGATGCCGCCCTCGCCAAGCCCGAGCGAACCGACCAGCGCCCGGTGGACGATGAGGTCGGCATAACGGCGGATCGGCGAGGTGAAGTGCGCGTACTTCATCAGGTTCAGACCGAAATGGCCGATGTTCTCGGGGCTGTAGACCGCCTGGCTCTGCGACCGGAGCACCATCTGGTTGACGATCGTCTCATAGGCCTGATCCTCGGCTTTCGCGAGGATCCCGTTGAAATGGTTGGCGCGCATGTTGCCGCCCTTGACCAGGGTCAGGTCGAGCGTCGCCAGGAACTCGCGCAGGGTCTCCTGCTTGGCGAGCGACGGCGCATCGTGAACGCGGTAGACCAGGGGCTGGCGCTTGATCTCCAGCGTCTCGGCCGCAGCCACGTTCGCCTGGATCATCATCTCCTCGATCAGCTTGTGCGCGTCGAGCCTGTCCGGCACGAAGACACGGTCGACCGTTCCGTCCGGCTTCAGAATGATCTTTCGCTCCGGCATGTTGAGCTCGAGCGGCTGGCGACGATTCCGCCCGACGGTGAGGATGCGATAGGCATCCCAGAGCGGCCTCAGGATCGGCTCGAGCAGCGGGCCGGTCTTCTCGTCCGGCGCGCCGTCGATCGCAGCCTGCGCCTGCTGATAGGAGAGCTTGGCGGCACTCTTCATCATGATGCGGTGGAACGTGTGCCCGATCTTCCGGCCCTCGCGGGTGAAGCGCATGCGCACGGCCAGCGCCGGCCGATCGACCGTTTCTTTCAGCGAACACAATTCGTTGGAGATGCGCTCGGGCAGCATCGGCACGACACGGTCGGGGAAATAGACGGAGTTGCCGCGCTTCTGCGCTTCGTTGTCGAGCGCGGATTTCGGGCGCACGTACCAGGAAACATCGGCGATCGCGACCGTCACGATCACGCCGCCCTCGTTCTCCGGCGCGGTGTCCGGTTCCGCATGCACGGCGTCGTCATGGTCCTTGGCGTCGGCAGGATCGATCGTGATCAGCGGCAGGGATCGCCAGTCCTCGCGATGCGACATGGTGGCCGGACCCGCGGCATCGGCTTCGCGCAGCACGCTGTCGGGAAAGATATAGGGGATGCCGTGCGCGTGGATCGCGATCATCGAGATCGCCTTTTCCGAAGCGACAGAGCCGATGACCGATTTCACCTCCGCCTTCGCAAGGCCGAAGCGGCCGGAGCGGACGATTTCCACCTCGACCAGATCGCCGTCCTTGGCATCGTGGACGCCGCTTGCCTCGACATCCATCTCCTCGCCGCGCTTGTCGATCGGCAGAATGCGGCCGGTGCCGGCGGGCATTTCCCGGAAGACGCCGAGCGCTGCGTTCGCGTTGCGGCGGCGATCGAGAACCTTGACGATGCGACCGGTATAGGCTGGTCCCGTCGGTTCCTTGGAGGGGAAGATCTTGGCGAGCACCCGGTCGCCGATCCCGCCGACAGGCATCTTGCCCTTGGCCTTCGCGACGCTCGACTGGCGGATGAGGACGGCGGGTGCGACGCCCGCATCGTCCGGCCATTCGGCGGGGCGGGCGACGAGTTCGCCATCCTTGTCCCGGGTCGTGATATCGAGAACCGCCACCGGAGGCAGGGCGCCCGGCCGGACGAGCGCCTTGCGCTTCTTTTCCAGCAGGCCGTCGTCCTCAAGATCGCGCAGAGCCGCCTTCAGCTCGATGCGCGCCTCGCCCTTCAAACCGAAGGCGCGCGAGATCTCGCGCTTGGAGGCCTTGTCGGGGTTTTCCGCGATGAACCGCATGAGCACGTCGCGCGGCGGCACGGCGCCATGAATGATCGGCGCTTCATCTGCGGGCGGCAGGGCCGTGCCCGCACGGGCCAGCCGGACCGAGGGCTTTGCGGTCCGTCTCATGCCGATGCGAGGCGATTTGCTCACGGTCTATCCCTTCTGTGCCTTGGCGGCTGCCGCCGTCTTGGGTTTTGCGGCAGCCTTTGCTTTCGTCGTCTTCGCGGCCGGCTTGGCCTTTGCCGCGGCGCGCGGCTTGGCGACCGTCTCGCCGCCGTCTGCCGCAGCTTTCGCCTTGGTCGGTTTGGCCGTCTTTGCCTTAACGGCCTTGGCCTTCACAGGTTTCGTCTTGCCGGCACGTTCTGCCAGAAGCGGCAAGGCCTCCTCCAGCGTGACCGAGGCCGGATCCTTGCCCTTCGGCAGGGTCGCATTGACCTTGCCCCAGTTGACATAGGGGCCGTAGCGTCCGTCGCGCACGGTGATGGCGCCGCCATCGGGATGTTCGCCGAGCTCCTTCAGCGCCGCGACGGCCGCGCCGCGTCCGGCCGGACCTTTCGACGCCTTGTCGGCGAGCACGGAAACGGCCCGGTTCAAGCCGATCGAGAAGACGTCCTCGATGGTCTCGACATTCGCGTATTTCCCGTCATGCAGGATGAAGGGCCCGTAGCGGCCGAGGCCGGACGAGATCATCTTGCCGGTTTCCGGATGCTGCCCGATGTCGCGGGGGAGCGAGAGAAGGGCCAGCGCCTTCTCGTGGTCGATGCTCGCCGGCGTCCAGCCCTTGGGCAGGCTGGAGCGCTTGGCTTCCTTGCCGTCTCCGCGCTGGACATAGGGGCCGAAACGGCCGTTGCGCAGCGTGATCTCCTCGTCCGTATGCGGATCCTTGCCAAGCGCCTGCGGCTCGTTCGAGGCCTGCGCTTCCGCATCGCCGTCCGAGGACAGCTGGCGCGTGAAGTTGCACTCCGGATAGTTCGAGCAGCCGACGAAGGCGCCGTACTTGCCCAGTTTCAGCGACAGCTTGCCGGTGCCGCAGACCTGACAGATCCGCGGATCGCTGCCGTCTTCGCGTTTGGGGAAGACGAGCGGCGCAAGTTCCTCGTTCAGCGCATCGAGAACATTGGTGACACGCAGTTCCTTGGTGTCCTCGATCTGCGCGAAGAAATCCTTCCAGAAGTCGCGAAGCACGTCCTTCCAGTTGAGTTCGCCCGCCGAGATCCGGTCGAGCTTTTCTTCGAGCGACGCGGTGAAGTCATACTCCACGTAGCGGTGGAAAAAGCTCTCGAGGAAAGCCGTGACAAGACGTCCCTTCGCCTCGGGGATCAGCTTGCGCTTGTCGATCACGACGTATTCGCGGTCGCGCAGGGTCGCCAGCGTCGAGGCATAGGTCGAGGGCCGGCCGATGCCGAGCTCTTCCATGCGCTTGATCAGGCTCGCTTCCGAATAGCGTGGCGGCGGCTCGGTGAAATGCTGGCTCGCATTGACCGTCTGCTTGGCGACGTTTTCGCGCGCCTTGATCTCGGGCAGGCGTCCTTCGTCCTCGGCATCGTCACTCTGTTCGCCGTCTTCCTTCTGATCTGTATAGGCGGCGATGAAGCCGTCGAAGCGGATGACGGAACCCACGGCCCGAAGTCCGGCCTTGCGGCCTCCGTTCTCGGCCAGGATTTCCACGGTCGTGCGTTCGATCTCGGCCGAAGCCATCTGGCTGGCGATGCCGCGTTTCCAGATCAGGTCGTAGAGACGCAGCTGGTCGGCGTCGAGAAACCGGCGCAACTGGTCGGGCGTCCGGGTGAAGTCGGTCGGGCGCACGGCTTCGTGCGCTTCCTGCGCGTTTTTCGCCTTGGTCGAATAGAGACGGGGCTTCTCGGGCACATACCGTGCTCCGAACTGGTCGCCGATGGCGCTGCGGGCGGCGTCGATCGCTTCTGCCGCCATCTGTACGCCGTCGGTTCGCATATAGGTGATCAGACCGACGGTCTCGCCGCCAAGGTCGATGCCCTCGTAAAGCCGCTGGGCCACCTGCATGGTGCGCGACGCGGAAAAACCGAGCTTGGAGGAGGCCGCCTGCTGCAGCGTCGATGTGGTGAAGGGTGGCGAGGGATTGCGCTTGACGGGTTTCGCCTCGACCGTATCGACGACATAGGATGCGCCTTCGAGCAGGGCCTTCAGATCGTTGGCCTGTTCGCCATTGGCGACCGAGCGCGCCTGAAGGCGCTTGCCGTCGGCGGCCACGAGACGCGCCTCGAAATCGTCGCCCCGCGGCGTCTTGAGGACGGCCGACAGGTTCCAGTATTCTTCCGAGACGAAGCGTTCGATCTCCGACTCGCGGTCGCAGACGAGCCGCAGCGCGACCGACTGGACGCGGCCGGCCGAGCGGGCGCCCGGCAGCTTGCGCCACAGGACCGGCGACAGGTTGAAGCCGACGAGATAATCGAGCGCGCGGCGCGCCAGATAGGCATCCACCAGGGGCACGTCGATGTCCCGCGGATTGGCCATGGCGTCGAGAACCGCCTTCTTGGTTATGGCGTTGAAGACGACCCGGCTCACGGGCTTGTCGCCGATCAGCTTCTTCTTGCGCAGAAGATCGAGCACGTGCCAGGAAATCGCCTCGCCTTCGCGATCCGGGTCGGTCGCCAGAATAAGACCGTCTGCGCTCTTGAGCGCGGTGCCGATGTCGTTCATGCGCTTGGCTGACGCGGTGTCCACCTCCCAGAGCATGGCGAAGTCTTCGTCGGGCTTGACCGACCCGTCCTTGGCCGGAAGGTCGCGGACGTGACCGAACGAGGCCAGGACCGTGTAGCCGGGGCCGAGATACTTGTTGATGGTCTTTGCTTTGGCCGGCGATTCAACGACGACGACATTCATGGTCATAGGATTCAGCAACCATTGAGGAGGGTGACAGACTTCCCTCGGCCGTCACGCCGGGAACTTTTGAAGCCTCGACATGGAGGGGGATTTCCTCGCGGTCAAGTGGTGAGCATGAAATTAGCCAGTTTGCATGAACCGGCAGACGATCTGAAACCCTTTCATTTATAGGGGTTTGATGATCTCCCTGCGACAAGGTGCCGACCCCGGGCGATCCCGACCGAATACAACGCGCCACAACCTAAGGGGGATAATGTTATTATTGCAATTAGGAATATTTGGGTTATCGTCTGCCGGAGACGAGACGGCGCATCGATGAACGCGCGGTGGTGACGGCCTGACGGCCGCCGCCGCTCGGGCTGTCTGCTGCCGTCTCGAGAGCAAGGCCAAGCCCATTAGGACGTTTCATGGTGCCCGTATATAATGACTCCGCAGTTCCCGCGACGCCTCCGGACGAGAGCCTGGCCTATATCCGTCAGATGCTGGGAGAGCTGCGGGGCGTTGCGGATGAAAAGGGGGCGGACATGCTCTGCTACCTGCTGGAAATGGCCTATGTGGAAGCGGGCGACCTGATGTCCGGACGCCGCGCTTTGTCAGCCAAGCGGATCGATGGAAACGCGGCCGCCGGGGTGTCGGTGAAGCCGGCTGGCAAGATCAAGCTCTAGAAGCACGAGATAGACCGCGGAGGCGGAAAAGCCGGTGTGCCGGATGATGTCGTCGATGTCGACCGGCGTCGGTCCCAGCGCATCGACGATCGTCTCGCGCTCGCGCTCGCCGGGCGGCGGGGTCATCCGCAGGGTCTCCGCGCCCACGTCCGTTTCCTCGGTTTCGCGCGCCTGCGGCTGGTCGAAAAGGTCGATACGGCTCAGCGGCGCGAGGGCTTCCAGAATGTCGCGTGCTTCGGTCGTGACCACCGCGCCGTCTTTCAGGAGGCCATTGGTCCCGTGACAGCGTGGATCGAGCGGCGATCCCGGAACGGCGAAGACGAGACGCCCGAAATCAGCAGCGTAGCGTGCCGTGATCAGCGAGCCGGATCGGCTCGCGGCCTCCACCACCGCGAGCCCGAGCGCCACGCCGGCGATCAGCCGGTTGCGGCGCGGAAAGTCGCGCGCTCGCGGTTCCCAGCCAAACGGCATCTCGCTGATGGCGAGGCCTTGCCCGTTCGTGATCTCGTCGAGAAGGGGAACGTTCTCGGGCGGGTAGGGCATGTCGATGCCGCCGGCCAGAACCGCGATCGTGCCGGTGTCGAGGCTCGCGCGATGGGCAGCGGTATCGATCCCCCGGGCAAGTCCCGAGATGATCGCATAGCCCGCCCGCCCGACGTCGCGGGCCAGCATCGCCGCAAATTTGGCGCCGCTGATGGAGGCGTTGCGCGCGCCGACGATCCCCAGCGCCGGCGCGGTGCCGGTCGCGGCATGTCCCTTGACGGCAAGGAGCGGGGGTGCGCCGTCGATCTGCCGCAGCGCGGCGGGATAGTCAGGTTCGCCGATACCGACGAATCGGGCACCGCAACGCGTGGCGGTGGCCAGCTCCCGCTCGGCCTCTGCGACCGTCGCGATGCGGATGGCGCGGGTCGATCCGCCCCGGCGCGAGAGTTCGGGCAGCATTTCCAGCGCCGTCTCGGCCGATCCGACATGATTGATGAGGTCGCGGAAGGTGACGGGGCCGACATTGTCGGAGCGGATCAGGCGGAGCCAGGCAATCCTTTGACGATCCGTCAGCGCGATACCTTTGCCACCGGGGGCCTTCGCGCTGTCGCTCATCGGCGCCTATCCCTTCTGACCGATTCGGCTTTCCGTTCCTGCGATCAGACGCTCGATGTTGGCGCGATGCTTGAGCCAGGTGATGAGGCTCAGCGCGACGAACAGGAGGCCGATCCGTCCATAACCGGCGACGAGGAGCACGATCGGCACCACAACGGTGGCAACGAGCGCCGACAGCGAGGAATAGCGCGTGACCTTGGCGACGATCAGCCAGCAGGCGGCGAAGACAAGGACGACAACAGGCGCGAGACCAAGGAGCACGCCGATATAGGTCGCGATGCCCTTGCCGCCCTTGAAGCCGAGCCAGACCGGAAAGAGATGGCCGAGAAACGCGCCGAAACCGGCCGCGATGCCGGCGTCCGGACCGAGGAGATAGGCCCCGACCGCTGCGGCCAGCGTTCCCTTGAGCGCGTCGAGAAGCAGGGTTGCCGCGGCAAGCTTCTTGTTGCCCGTGCGCAGCACGTTCGTCGCACCGATATTGCCGGATCCGATCTTGCGGACATCGCCAAGGCCGGCCGCCCGCGTCAGGATCAGGCCGAACGGGATCGAGCCGAGCAGGTAGCCGAACAGAAGGAAGCCGAGCGTCGGCAGGGCCGGGAGCGGCCACATGAACAGGTCCATCGATGTCCCCTCGCATCAGCCCCCTACAGGCTGTGCACGCACTTTCCTGCAACATAGGTGCGAACGGCGCGGCCCGTAAAGCGGGCATTTTCGAACGGCGTGTTTTTCGAGCGCGAAACGATCGCCTCCTTTGCGACCACCCAGGGTTCGTCGAGATCGATCAGCGTGATGTCGGCCCGCGCACCCGGCTTGAGCGTGCCCGCATCCAGCCCGAAGATCTGCGCCGGCCGTGTCGACAGCGCATCGATCAGCCGGATCAGCGGCACTTCGCCGCTATGATACAGTCGGAGGGCGGCAGCCAGCATCGTTTCCAGACCGATCGCACCGTCGGCGGCATCGGCGAAGGGCAGGCGCTTGGTGTCGACGTCCTGCGGATCATGCGAGGACACGATGATGTCGATCCGCCCGTCGGCCAGGGCCTGAACCATGGCCTTCCGGTCGTCCTCGCCCCGCAGTGGCGGCGTTACCTTGAAGAAGGTCCTGTACTCCCCGATGTCGTTCTCGTTGAGGGACAGATGGTTGATCGAGATGCCCGAGGTCACGTTGACGCCGCGCGATCTGGCCAGCGTGATGGCATCGACCGACTCCGGCAGGGAAATCTTGGCCGCATGGTAGGCGGCGCGGGTCAGCCCGGCCACGCGCAGGTCGCGTTCCAGGGGAATGATCTCCGCCTCGCGCGGTACCCCCGAAAGCCCGAGCCAGCTGGCCAGCAGTCCTTCGTTCATGACGCCGCCGGCACCCAGATATTTGTCGCGCGACTCCAATGCGATCACCATGCCGAATTCGCGGGCATAGGTCATCGCCCGCCGCAGGACCAGCGTATCGTGCAGGGCCGCCCGGCCGTTGGTGAAGCAGACGGCGCCGGCCTCGCTGAGAAGGCCGAATTCGGTCATCTCCGTGCCATGCAACCCCTTGGTCAGCGCGGCGGCCGGATAGACGTTGACGACCGCCTTGTCGCGGGCCGTCTTCATGACGAATTCGACAAGCGCGATGTCGTCGATGACGGGGTCGGTATCGGGCATGGCGATGAACGAGGTGATGCCCCCGACGGCTGCGGCTTGCGCGGCCGAGGCGATCGTCTCGCGATGTTCGGCGCCGGGTTCGCCGACGAACACGCGGGCATCGACCAGCCCGGGCACGGCGACCAGGCCCCGGCAATCCTGTACGGTCGCGCCTTCCGGATGACCCTGGCGGGTCGCATCGCTGCCGGCAGCAAGGATAACGCCGTCGCGGATGACGATCGTGCCGGTCTCATCGAGGTTGCGCGACGGGTCGATGATGCGCAGGTTGGTCAGGACGAGGTCGGTCATGCGCGGAAACCCTGGTTGTTGAGGCCGCCCTGATGCTGGGAGACGAGCAGCGCCTCCATGACGGCCATGCGGACGGCAACGCCCATCTCGACCTGCTGTTCGATCACGCTCTGCGGGCCATCGGCGATTTCGGAGGCAATTTCGACGCCGCGATTCATGGGGCCGGGATGCATGACGAGCGCGTCGTCCTTGGCCGCCTTCAGCTTTTGCGCATCGAGGCCGTAATAGCGGAAATATTCGCGGACCGACGGCACGAAGGCCCCGGCCATCCGCTCGCGCTGCAGCCGCAGCATCATCACGACGTCCGCGTCCTTCAGGCCTTCTTCCATCGAGTGGTAGACCTCCGCCCCCATTTCGGCGATGCCGGCCGGCAGCAGCGTTGCGGGCGCGACGACGCGCACGCGTGCACCCATCTGGTTCAGCAGAAGAATGTTGGAGCGCGCGACGCGCGAATGGAGCACGTCGCCGCAAATGGCCACGATGATGCGCGACAGCTTGCCCTTGGCCCTGCGAATGGTCAGCGCATCGAGCAGCGCCTGGGTCGGATGCTCGTGTTGTCCGTCGCCGGCATTGATGACCGAGCAGGACACCTTCTGCGCCAGAAGGGCGGCGGCACCGGCCGACGAATGGCGAACGACCAGCACGTCGGGATGCATCGCGTTCAGCGTCATGGCGGTGTCGATCAGCGTCTCGCCCTTCTTCACCGACGAATTGCCGACCGACATGTTCATGACGTCCGCGCCGAGGCGCTTTCCGGCAAGCTCGAAAGAGGATTGCGTCCGGGTCGAGGCTTCGAAGAAGAGATTGATCTGCGTCAGGCCCCGGAGCGTCGAGGTCTTCTTCTCACGCTGGCGGGAGATTTTCACCGCCTCGTCCGCCAGGTCCAGAAGTCCGGTGATATCGCGCTCGTTCAGGCCCTTGATGCCGAGAAGATGGCGATGCGGAAAGAAATCCATGGGAAGCCCGCCTCAGATGGTCGCGTTGTCGCGCTCTATAGAGCCTCGGCAGGAGGGCGGCAAGGCAGCGCGCGCGAACAGCTGAGGACAAAGCCGGCCTTCCGTTCGCGCACGCGGTTCTCGCGGTGGGAGAACGCCATCCGTCAGAGCCGCATTCGATTTTGCGGGAGGGTGTGGCTGGTGCTGTTCCTAACCCACGGGACTTCGGCTAGAACCGGATCATGACCGTGACTCGACCCGATGCGACCCCTGACGACCTCAACCAGCCAAAACCCTGGTCGGGTATCAATGCCTACCGCTCCGACCCGCTGCTGACCGACGTCGCAAGCGGGCTGCCGAAGACGTTGCGCGACGATTTTGACGGACTCGGGCGCTATGTGACGTCGCCCGAGGCGCAGGATCTTGCACGCATGGCAAACCAGGGCGTGCCGCAGCTGCGCACGCACGGGCCACGCGGCGAACGGCTGGACGTGGTCGATTTCCACCCCGCCTGGCATGCCCTGATGCGGCGCTCGATGGCGGCCGGCCTGCATGCGTCCATCTGGGAGAACCTGGCCGACGAACGCGGCCATGCGCACAAGGCCCGCGCTATCCGCTTCTACCTGACCGCGCAGCTCGAGAGCGGGCATCTCTGCCCGCTGACGATGACGAGCGCCTCGCTCGCGGCCATGGCGGCAACGCCGATGGTGCAGAAGGAGTGGGCGCCCAAGATCCTGCAGCGGAAGTACGACGCGTCCAATCGCCCTTTCCTGCAGAAGTCCGCCGTGACCGTTGGCATGGGCATGACGGAAAAGCAGGGCGGTACGGATGTGCGCGCCAATGTCTCCACGGCCGAGCGCGTGGGCGAGGGGATCTACCGGCTCTCCGGCCACAAGTGGTTCATGTCCGCGCCGATGAGCGACGCCTTCGTCATGCTGGCCCAGACGCGCGAAGGTCTCGGCTGCTTCCTTGTTCCCCGTCTGCTGGAAGACGGATCGGCCAACGGCCTCCGGTTCCAGCGGTTGAAGGACAAGCTCGGCAATCGTTCGAACGCCTCCGCCGAAGTGGAGTTCTCCGAAACCTTCGGCTTCATTCTGGGCGCGCCGGACGCCGGGATCACGACGATTCTCGACATGGTCACGCTGACGCGGCTCGATTGCGCCTTGTCCTCGGCCGGCATGATGCGGGCGAGCCTCGCGGAAGCCGTGCACCATACCCGCGGACGTATGATGCTCGGTCGGCCGCTCGTGGCCCAGCCGATGATGACCCGCGTCCTCGCCGACATGGCCCTCGACGTGGCGGCGGCCAGCGCGCTGTCGTTCCGGCTGGCCGATGCGTTCGACCGTGCGCGCGACAGCGCGGAGGAGGCGGCCTATGCCCGCATCATGACGCCGGTCGTCAAATACTGGGTGTGCAAGACGGCACCGACCCTGATCGCGGAGGCCATGGAGTGCCTCGGCGGCAACGGCTATGTGGAGGAGCGCCCGATCGCCCGCCACTACCGGGAGGCACCGGTGAATGCGATCTGGGAGGGCTCGGGCAATGTGATGGCCCTCGACGTGCTGCGCGTTCTCAAGCGCGGTCGCGAACTGTTCGAGGCCCTGTTCGAGATCATCGGCCTCGACCTCGGTCCTGCCGCGCGAAAGACCATCGATGTGCTGCGCGCCGCGATCCTGCTTTGCGAACGCGACGAAGGGGCGGCCCGCCTGCTGGTCGAACAGCTGGCCCTGGCCGCGGCCGCGGCCGAACTTTACCGGCTCGGCGCCGGCCGAATCGCGGACGCCTTCATGGAGTCGCGGCTCGCCGCCGGCTGGCGCTCCACCTATGGCATGCTCGATTCGCGGTTCGACAGCGCGATCATCGTCGATCTGCTCTACCCCGCCTCCAGCTAGTCGGCTTCGCCCGCAGCGCGGGCGCGATGCCGCGCAGAAGCCGCCCGAGGCGGCGTGCATCGCGCACGTTCCTCGGCACATCTCCGCGCATTAACCTTAACGAAAGGTTGACGTTGCCTCGTCAGGGTTAACGGCCCATGTGTTGCGGATCGAAGCCGCACGGAGCCCGCATGATGCGCGCAGTCCTGACGTTCATTCCCATGTCGATCTTTGCAGCCGTCACGATGGACGTGGCCGTACCGGCGCTGGTCCTGCTCGTCTGCGTCGTCGCCAGTCGCGCCCTCGCTGCCGTCAGCGGGCGGCGCATGCGCGGTGCAGCGTCATGAGGGGGCGAGCGGACGTGAACGCGACAACGGCCACGGAAGGAAACCGGACATGAAATGGCTTCTCATCCTCTGGGGCGGCCCCGTCCTGTTCCTGACGAGTTGGTACACGCTCTCTTACAACGACATCAATTTCGGCATCTTCATGTTGTCGCGCGAGGCGAATGATCTCGTGTTCCAGCTCTACGGCAACGTACTCGGGATCGATCCAAAGGCCATTCCGCCGCTTGTTGCGCGCGCCATGATCTTCGACAGCTTCGTGGTCTTCGGTCTGCTGGCGCTGCGCAAGCGCAAGGCCATCATCGCCTGGTACCAGCAGCGCAGGGCTCAGTCGTCTCTCGCTGCCGCCGCCCGGGCGAGCGACGCCAACCTGTCGAGTGCGCCCTGAAGAATGAAGGACGCGGCCGCCGAATCGATCCGGTCCGCGCGCTTGGCGCGGGAGACGTCCATCTCGATCAGCGTCCGCTCGGCGGCGACCGTGGACAGCCGCTCGTCCCAGTAGACGAAGGGCAGGGCGGTCTTCTGCTCCATGTTGCGCACGAAAGCGCGCGTCGCCTGCGCGCGCGGCCCCTGCGATCCGTCCATGTTGACCGGCAGCCCGATAATGAAGGCGATGATCTTTTCCCTGTCGGCGAAGGCCAGAAGAGCATCCGCGTCGGGGGTAAACTTGATGCGCTTGATGACCGTTCGCGGCGTTGCCAACCCCCGTCCGAGATCGGATACGGAAAGGCCGATCGTCTTCGTGCCCAGGTCGAGCCCGGCAATCGCCCCGCGCGGTGGCAGTGCAAGTGCCAGCTCCTCGATGGTCATCACGCTCATGGAAATCCTTTCCGTCGGCCTTTGTCTTTGCCCGTCGGTGTTCCATATGCTCCGCGGGCGCCGATTTCGCCAGCGCGCTTTTTCGCGCGGCCGGTCAGGGCGCGCATGCTACAGATGACAGGAGATATGTCATGAAGATCAAATGGCTCGGCCATTCCGCTTTCCACATCGAAACGGCAAAAGCCAGGATCCTGATCGACCCGTTCTTCACGGGCAATCCATCCTTCGACGAATCGACCCGCAAGGACGCGGCGGCCGGCCTCGACTACATCCTGCTCACGCATGGGCACGGCGACCACGTCGGGGACACCATTGCCCTTGCCAAGGAAACCGGCGCGACGGTCGTCGCCAATGCGGATCTCGCAAGCTGGATCGGATCGCGCGGTGTGTCTGCCCTCGAAATGGGCAATACGGGCGGAACGATCCACCTCAAGGGCTTCTCCACCACCTTCGTCAACGCGCTGCACTCCTCCGCGCAGATCACCGAAGACGGCGTTTCGCACGCGCTCGGCAACGCCAACGGCCTGGTGCTGCATTTCGAGGACGCACCGACCCTCTACCACATGGGCGACACCGACATCTTTTCCGACATGGCCCTGATCCACGAACTTCATCAGCCCGACATCGGTCTCGTCCCGATCGGTGACCGCTTCACCATGGGCGGCGCCGTGGCTGCGCTCGCTTGCCAGCGCTACTTCAAATTCACCACCGTGCTCCCCTGCCACTATGGTTCCTTTCCGATCGTCGACCAGACCCCGGACCTCTTCATTGCCGCGATGGAGCCCGCCAGCACGAAGGTCGAAGTCCCTGCCGTCGGTGGCGTCGTGACCGTCTGATCGGGTCGCCGTGGCGGACTTGGCCTGAATCCCCCGTTGCGCGCGTCCGTCGTGGTCAGTATAGCGGGGGATCATTTCCCGTCAGGCCCGGAGTCCGCCATGTCCGTCGATCTCGCCACCGTCAAGCGCGTCGCACATCTTGCCCGCATCGCCGTCAGCGAAGACGATGCCAACCGCATGACCGGTGAGCTCAATGCGATCCTTGGCTTCGTCGAACAGCTCGGCGAGGTCGATGTGTCCGGCGTCGAGCCGATGACCTCCGTGACGCCGATGGCGATGAAGAAGCGCGAGGATGTGGTGACCGACGGCGACAAGGCCGACGACATCGTGGCCAATGCGCCCAATTCCGACCGCAACTTCTTCCTCGTGCCGAAGGTCGTCGAATAGACCGTCCGTCCAGACCACGCTGAAGATCGTTTCGCCCGCCTGTCGTTTTCGAAAGTCCCGTCCGCCATGACCGAACTCACCCACCTCACCATTGCCGAAGCGCGCGACCGGCTGGCCGCCCGCGACATCACGGCCGTGGAACTGACCGATGCCTATCTCGCCGCCATCGATGCGGCGAACGGCGCCTTGAACGCCTTTGTCACGGTGACGCCCGAGAAGGCCCGGGCGATGGCGAAGGCGTCCGACGAGCGCCTCGCCGCCGGCAAGGCCGGTGCGCTGGAGGGAATTCCGCTCGGAATCAAGGACCTGTTCGGCACCGAAGGCGTGCACACGCAGGCCTGCAGCCACATTCTCGACGGGTTCGAGCCGCGCTACGAGTCGACGGTAACCCAGAATCTCTGGAACGACGGCGCCGTCATGCTTGGCAAGCTCAACATGGACGAATTCGCCATGGGCTCGTCGAACGAGAGCTCCTATTACGGCCCGGTCAAGAACCCCTGGCGTGCCGAGGGATCCAACCTGGATCTGGTGCCGGGCGGCTCCTCCGGCGGGTCGGCCGCGGCTGTCGCGGCCTTTCTGTGCGCGGGCGCCACGGCCACCGATACCGGCGGCTCCATCCGCCAGCCGGCGGCCTTTACGGGCACGGTCGGAATCAAGCCGACCTATGGCCGCTGCTCGCGCTGGGGCATCGTTGCCTTCGCGTCCTCGCTCGACCAGGCCGGGCCGATCGCGCGTGACGTCCGCGACGCCGCGATCCTTCTGAAATCGATGGCAAGCGTCGATGCCAAGGACACGACGTCGGTCGATCTGCCCGTCCCGGATTACGAAAAGGCGATCGGCCAGACCCTGAAGGGCATGAAGATCGGCATTCCCGCCGAGTATCGCGTCGAGGGCATGCCGGAGGACATCGAGACGCTGTGGCGTCAGGGTATCGCCTGGCTCAAGGACGCCGGTGCCGAGATCGTCGACATCTCGCTGCCGCACACGAAGTACGCGCTGCCGGCCTACTACATCGTCGCGCCGGCCGAGGCGTCCTCCAACTTGGCGCGCTATGACGGTGTGCGCTATGGGCTGCGTGTCGACGGCAAGGACATTGCCGACATGTACGAACAGACCCGCGCCGCCGGCTTCGGCCAGGAGGTCAAGCGCCGGATCATGATCGGCACCTATGTGCTCTCGGCCGGCTATTACGACGCCTATTACCTGCGTGCCCAGAAGGTGCGCACGCTGATTAAGCGCGATTTCGAGACGGCCTTTCACGCGGGCGTCGATGCGATCCTGACGCCAGCCACGCCGTCCTCCGCCTTCGGCATTGCCGACGAGGCGCTCGCAGCCGATCCGGTCAAGATGTACCTCAACGACATCTTCACGGTGACGGTGAACATGGCGGGACTGCCGGGCATCGCCGTTCCCGCGGGCCTCGACGGCAAGGGCCTGCCACTCGGCCTGCAGCTGATCGGCAGGCCCTTCGAGGAGGAAACGCTGTTCAAGACGGCGCATGTCATCGAGCAGGCTGCCGGCCGCTTTTCGCCCACGAAGTGGTGGTAGGCATCAAGCACCGGCGACGTCAGGGCCGCAGGCACCTGCCGTCGGCGGCGTAGGATGTGAGCACGCGGCCCTGCAGGAAGCCGGTCTGCGGCCGGATGGTCGCCGGCAGCTTGACCGCCCCGGCCATGCAGGCGAAGGGCTCGTCCGTCACCAGAAGCACCCGCGGGCCATCCTGAAGAGGCGCGTAGGTCCGGTCCTGCTCGTAGCTGTTGCGCGGCGGCTGGCCCGTCGGCCGCGCACGGACCGCAATCTCCGAACCGCGCAAGGTGTAGACGAGATCCGCGAGGATATCGCGGTCCTCGGCGACGATCGTCGTCAAACCCTCCGCTCGGGCCTGATCCGCCAGCGACAGGCTGAGCGCGCTTCGCCCGAGATACCGGTTGAGGATCGGCGGCTGACCGGGAAGATGCGTTTCCGGGAAGGCGCAGAGGAGCGGCAGCGCGACGGCCACCGCGCCATTGAGGGCGAGACTGATCCACAACCCTCTTTTCCAGGTGGCGTCGAGATGGCAGACGGCGAGGACCACGCCGGCCACATAGGCCGTCGCCGCCCAGTTTGCATAGGCGCGCGACATCAAAGCCTGCACGACGAGCAGTCCGATGATAGGCCATGAGAGGATCACCAGCTGGCGGTCGGTTGCTGTGCCGCGACCGCGCAGCGTCAGGATCAGCGCTGCGATCATCGCGGCGAAGATGACCGGGCCCACCACGCCGAATTGCGCGGCGAAGAAGCCGGCCGCGCGATCGACATGCAGATGAAACCCGCTCCAGCCGATATTGTCCGACGTATGCCGGAAGGTCGCGCCGCCATGCCGGGCATTCCACACGAGGTTGGGAAGAACCGTCATGAAAGCCACCAGCGTGGCGATGGCGGCGTGCTGCCAGCGCAGCCGTGATCGACGGACGACATGGGCGGCAAGAGCCGCGGTGACCGGGAAATAGAGCATCGCGTATTTCGACAGAAGACCGAGCCCGATGGCGAGACCCAGCCCGAGCGCGGAGATCATGCCCGGAGCGATCATGGGGGCCGGGGGGCGGCCTGGAGCCGGGTCCGCGCGTTCGCCCGGCCTGTCCATGTACCCGCCTATTCCCATGCGAATGTCGACGTCGGCGCGCACGGCATGGAGGGTGCTCAGGCGGGCCGTTGCGAGCGCGGCGAGCGCGTAGAAGAACAGAAGGCTCGTATCGGTCGACACGAACACCGATGAAAGTGCGACGCCCGGCAAGGTCACGAAAGTTACGCCCGACCAGGCGGCGATCCGGGCCGATCGCGTGACGGTTCGGGCAAAGTGCATGAGGGCGAGGGCGGTGGCGCCGTGCAGCAGCGGCGAGGAAAGGCGGATCCAGAAGCGGCTGTCCGAGCCGCCGAGCGCGGTCGTCAGGTGGATCACCCAGGCAATCATCGGCGGCTTGGAATAATAACCGAAGTCCAGATGCTGCGACCACATCCAGTACTGCGCCTCGTCGACGAACAGATCGGTCCGGTCGAAGGCAAGCAGCAGGATCCGATAGGCCGTGAGCGCAAGGATCAGGAGAACGGCGCGGCTCGACGTCATCGGGAAAGGCGCGTCAGGGGTTCGCGCCCAGCGCCGGCCCGGTCTGCCCGCCGTGGTCGCCGCGGCTGCGATGGATGAGGACGATGTTGCGCCCATAGATCACCACCCCCATCACCTGTCCGAGAATCAGCACGGGTTCGCGACGATGCAGGCCGTAGGCAAGCAGCGTCAGGCCGCCAAACAGGGAGAACCACCAGAAGGCATGGGGGATGACCGAGCGTTTTTCCTTTTCGGAACGCAGCCACTGGATGATGAAGCGCAGTGAGAACATGGTCTGCGCGAACAGCCCCACGATCAGCCAAGCGAGATCCGTCGGGGACTCGATTCCGAAGAAGACGAGAATGTCATGCATGAAAGGACGCCTTGTTCCTCCGGCCGGACGATCTTGCGGCGCCGGATCAGCCAGGCGACGCCGACGAGATCATGGAGCCCGACCAGCGCGCGTTGCAGGTTGGTGTAGTTGGAGACCCCGGCATGACGCGATCGATGTGCAACATCGACATGCGCAAGCGTAAACCCCTGCGCCGCGACCAGAGCCGGCAGGTACCGGTGCATGTGGTTGAAGTAGGGGAGTTCGAGGAAGACATCGCGGCGGAACGCCTTCAGGCCGCACCCCGTGTCCCGCGTCGCGTCGGAGAGGACACGGGCGCGGATCGCATTGGCGATGCGCGAGGCGATGCGCTTCGAAAGCGTGTCGGCCCGATTGACCCGCTGTCCCGCGACGAGCCCCAGCATCTCCGGACGCCCGGGAACGAGAAAGGGTGCCAGGAGATGCGGGATCTCGGACGGAGGATTCTGACCATCGCCATCGAGCGTGCAGACAAGCGCCGCGCGGGCGGCGAGAACGCCGGAATGGACGGCCGCCGACTGTCCGCCGGAACGGCTATGGACGACAAGTCTCAGCCAGGGGCGGCTTGCCATGGCGGCCAGGATGCGCGCGCGCGTCGCGTCGGTCGAGCCGTCATCCACGATGATGGCCTCGATGCAGAGGTCGCGGCATGCATGTTCGATTTCGTTGACGAGAAGCTCGACGTTCTCCGCCTCGTTCTTCATGGGGACAACGATGCTGGCGACCAGAGGCAGCGCAGAAGAGGGTGGGGCCCGCATGAACGTCTCGATATCACCAAGGAGCGAAATTGGGCGCCGGCCCTGAGCCCGACGCATGCGCGCTACATTAGATCCGTTTCATAAAGCTTTTGTGTCAGAGGTATCGTTTGTGTGTTGCCCTCCGTCCGGCAGCTGCCCGCCCCTTGCACGTGGCTGTTGCCTTGAGTTCGGCCACGGCCCATGGCAGTCTTGCACGCTTTCGAAGAGGGGAATGTGGTCGTGACGACGATCCGGGCTGCGCGGGAAGACGAAGCTTCGCTGCTGGCCGATATCGGGCTTGCCGCCTGGGAAAGCGCCATTGCGGGCGTCGATGCCGGATCGGCGGAAAACGTGTCCATGCAGGAGGTCGCCCATTTTGCCTTCCTTGCCTTTGCGCGGTCGCGCTGGCACCGCATCCACGTGGCCGAAACCGACGGACTGGTGATCGGCTGGGCCGCCTGCGAACGCCCGGACGGCGTGATCACCGACTTCTGGATCCACCCGGATTTCCAGCGAAAAGGGGTGGGCGCCCGCCTGATGGACAAGCTCGAGATCGACATTCTCTCGGAAGGGACGGAGGTGGCGGAGACCGCAACCCATGTGGACAATGCGGCTGCCCTGGCCTTCTTTGCCAAGCGCGGCTTCCACGTCGCCTGGCTTTCGACGCGCTACGCAGCGCGCCTCGACCGCGATGTCGAGCAGATCGGTCTGAGAAAGTTGCTGATCTGCGCCGACGAGACCGAGGACGGTGTCTACGGCGCCTCGGGCGCGGGGGTGTGATCGCCCGCAAATGTCGGCAGGCGCGGCACGCTGTCGACGCTGCGAGCCTTGCAACGCCGGTATAGATGTTTTACCGAACGGGCTGCCCGCCTGCGAAAGAACCGAGAGCTGTCATGACCCTTGTCGACGTCCGTATCCCCGATCCGAAGCGCTTCATCCCCGGTGCCACTGGCGACTGGGAAGTGATCGTCGGCATGGAGGTGCACGCCCAGGTGACGAGCAACTCGAAGCTTTTCTCGGGCGCGTCCACGACATTCGGCAATGCGGCCAATGCCAATGTTTCCCTGGTCGATGCGGCGATGCCCGGCATGCTGCCCGTCATCAACGAGGAATGCGTTCGCCAGGCCGTCCGCACCGGGCTTGGCCTGAAGGCGCAGATCAACCACCGCTCGATCTTCGACCGGAAGAACTATTTCTACCCCGACCTCCCACAGGGCTACCAGATCTCGCAGTTCAAGGATCCGATCGTCGGCGAGGGCAAGATCGTGATTTCGCTCGGCCCGGACCGTCAGGGCAATTTCGAGGATATCGAGGTCGGGATCGAACGTCTGCACCTCGAGCAGGACGCGGGCAAGTCGATGCACGACCAGCACCCGACCATGTCCTATGTCGATCTCAACCGATCGGGCGTCGCCCTGATGGAGATCGTGTCGAAGCCGGACATGCGCTCGTCCGACGAGGCCAAGGCCTACATGACGAAGCTGCGCTCGATCGTGCGCTATCTCGGCACCTGTGACGGCAACATGGACGAAGGCTCGATGCGCGCCGACGTGAACGTCTCGGTGCGCCGCCCGGGCGCCGAATTCGGTACGCGCTGCGAGATCAAGAACGTCAACTCGATCCGCTTCATCGGCCAGGCCATCGAATACGAAGCCCGTCGCCAGATTGCGATCCTCGAGGACGGTGGCAAGATCGATCAGGAGACGCGCCTCTTCGACCCCGGCAAGGGCGAGACGCGGTCCATGCGCTCCAAGGAAGATGCGCATGATTACCGTTACTTCCCGGATCCGGATCTCCTGCCGCTTGAATTCGACGAGGCCTTTGTCGCGGCGCTGAAGGCAGACCTGCCAGAACTGCCCGACGACAAGAAGGAGCGCTTTGTGCGCGATCTCGGCCTGTCGATCTACGACGCCTCTGTCCTCGTGTCGGAAAAGGCGATCGCCGACTACTTCGAAGCCGTGTCCGCAGGCCGCGACGGAAAGGCGGCGGCCAACTGGGTCATCAACGACTTGCTGGGTGCGCTCAACAAAGCCGGCAAAGGCATTGAAGAGACTCCCGTTTCCCCGAAACAGCTCGGCGGCATTCTCGACCTGATCAAGTCCGAGGTCATCTCGGGCAAGCTCGCCAAGGACCTGTTCGAGATCGTCTTCAACGACGGCGGCGACCCGGCCGAGATCGTCGAGGCCCGCGGCATGAAGCAGGTCACCGATACCGGTGCGATCGAAAAGGCTGTGGATGACATCATCGCCGCCAATCCGGATCAGGTGGCGAAGGTTCAGGCCAAACCGTCGCTTGCCGGCTGGTTCGTCGGCCAGGTGATGAAGGCGACGGGCGGCAAGGCGAACCCACAGGCCGTGCAGTCGCTGGTGAAGGCAAAGCTCGGGCTCGAGGACTAGGGGATGTTCTTCGTCCGCTCAGCCACGGACCGCGATCTGGCGGCCATCAGCACGCTTCTCAGCGAAACGGCGCATGCGACCTACGACGACACCTATGGCGCCGACAAGGTGGCCGAGATGACGGCCAAGTGGCACGCGGTTCCCGTCCTCAAGGCAAACCTGGCGCGCAAGAACAGCGAGTTCGTCGTGGCCGACGACGGCAAACGCATCGGCGGAATGGCCTATGCCGCGATGTCGCCGACGCTGCACGAGACGGCCGTCCTCCACCAGCTCTACGTGCTCCCGGCGTACCAGCGCCAAGGCCTGGCGCGCGATCTCTTTGCCGAACTCGAAACGTGTTTTCCCTATGCCGGACACATGCGGGTGGAGGTCGTCAGCGACAATGCGCCGGCCATCGCGTTCTACGCAGCCCACGGGTTCACCGAAATCGGCCCGGGATCGGACGCCTGGGGCATGCCGACGGTCGAGATGGAAAAGGTGCTGGACGACGCCCGATAGGGCACATCCCGCCGGCGGTCGACGGCGCACGGGGCGGCACCCGCAGGCTGGACAAGACCGGCTCGGCAGGCCATAAGCAGAAGCAATCATAAGGCATCCGCGCACGGCTTTCGTGCGCCGGTCCAAGGACGGTTCGATGAAGACTTTTCTGCAGATTTTCACCTGGTGGAACGGCTCGACGATCGGGACCCGGTTCCACACCTGGCGCTTCGGCAAGAAGGTCGGGCAGGACGAGCTCGGCAACACCTATTACGAAGGCGGCAAAGACTCCGAGGGCCGGACCCGCCGCTGGGTCATGTATAACGGCTATGCCGAGGCGACGGCCATTCCGCCGGGCTGGCACGGCTGGATGCATCACCGCACGGATATTTCCCCGGCCGACGAAAGCTACGCTGCCCGCGAATGGCAGAAGCCGCACCGTGTCAACATGACCGGCACGGCCCAGGCCTATCGTCCGCCGGGATCGCTGGCCAATGCCGGCGAGCGCCCGCGCGTGACCGGCGACTACGACGCCTGGACGCCACGCTCTTAAGCGTCCGGCGGTCGCGGACCGTCCCGAACGAACATGTCGCGGCCATGATTGTCCTCTACACCGACCGCGAGACGCGACAGGTGACGATTGCACTGCGTATGCAAGCGTGCGTCATGACCATCGGGGGTCTGGCACCCAATATCCCGCAGCACCTGTGAGGGCGGAGCGGGACATGTCGCCGGGATGATGCGGTCGACCTTCGGGTGGCCGGACACGCCGGCGGGATGCCGACGGGGCAGAGAACGGAAATTGCAGTGAACAGGAAGATCCGCACCGTGTCGATGAACCGCAATGTCGCGATCTGCCGCAAATCTCACGCCCGCGCGATCCTGCCGCTCCTCGTCGCCGTCTCCGCTTTCGCTGCGAGCGCGCTTCCGACAGAGGCCGCACGGCTGGCCAATCCCGTGGCCGTCTTCTCCGGGATCGACAAGATCACCGGTCGCATCACCACCTTTGACGTCTATATCGGCGAGACCGTGCAGTTTGGCGCGCTGCAGGTGACGCCGCGCGTCTGCTACAGCCGCGATGATACGGAAGCCCAGAAGACGACGTCCTTCGTCGAGGTCGAGGAAATCACGCTCGACCGCAAGATCCGTCGCATCTTCACCGGCTGGATGTTTGCCGACAGTCCCGGTCTGAACGCCGTCGAGCACCCGGTCTACGACGTCTGGCTGCAGAGCTGCAAGGCCAAGTCCGACCTGCCGCCCCCGGACAGCGCGTCGAACACGCGGTAATCCCGCTCCAAGGCCTCCGCAAGGCTTCGGCCTCATCGTTCCAGATGATGCCGAGAATACTAGAACGCGCCGTTAGAACCGCACATGGGGCTGCGCGACGGCCTGTGCGAGCAGGGTAGCATAGTCGGCCTTCGGCACGTCGATTGCGCCGAACGTTTTCAGGTGCTCCGTCGTGAACTGCGTGTCGAGCAGGACGAACCCGCGGTCGCGCAGATGCTGGACGAGGTGGACAAGGCACATCTTCGACGCGTCGGTGCGGCGCGAGAACATGCTTTCGCCGAAGAAGGCCGCGCCGAGCGAAACGCCGTAGAGCCCGCCGACCAGATCGTCCCCGTCCCATGCTTCGACCGAATGCGCGTGACCCATCCGGTGGAGGGCCGTGTACAGACCGCGGATCGTGCCGTTGATCCAGGTCGTCGGTCGATCCGGCGCGGGCGCGGCGCATCCTCGCATGACGGCCTCGAACGCCGTGTTGCGCCGGACGGTAAAGGATGAGCGACGGATTGCCTTGGCAAGGCTGCGGGAAACGTGAAAATCGTCGAGCGGGATGATGCCGCGGACCTCGGGTTCGACCCAGAAGATTTCGGGATCGTCTGCCGAATCGGCCATCGGGAACAGGCCGATCGAATAGGCGCGCAGCAAGAGCTCGGGGGTGATGTCCGGTTGCTTGGCGCGGCTGCCCTTCATGTTCTGCCTCGGTTTGCGCCCATCTGTCCGCTGCCCGACAAACGCGTCGGCCGGCACCGGGCAGCGACGTGAGGGCCGGAGCGCTGGCGCAGAAGGGCGTCAACGCTCCGGGAGGTTCTCATTCTCCGGGCTGGGCCAGGTAGTGTTCCAGCCAGTGAATGTCGTAGTCGCCGTTCGCGATGTCCTGATTGTTGATCAGGTCCTGAAACAGCGGCAACGTCGTCTTGATGCCGTCGATGACGAACTCGTCGAGCACCCGGCGCAGACGCATCATGCATTCGACGCGCGTGCGACCATGCACGATCAGCTTGCCGATGAGGCTGTCGTAGTAGGGCGGGATCCGGTAGCCCTGATAGGCGCCGGAATCGACCCGGACGCCGAGACCGCCCGGCGCATGGAAATGCGTGATCGTGCCGGGCGAGGGCACGAAGGTGCGCGGATCCTCGGCATTGATGCGGCACTCGATGGCGTGGCCCTGGAAGGTGATTTCGTCCTGGGTGACGGACAGGCCGGCGCCGGAGGCGACACGGATCTGCTCGTGGACGAGATCGATGCCGGTGATGGCCTCGGTGATCGGATGCTCCACCTGGAGACGCGTGTTCATCTCGATGAAGTAGAACTCGCCGTTCTCGTACAGGAACTCGACGGTGCCGGCGCCGCGATATTTCAGCTTGCGCATGGCATCGGCGCAGATCTCGCCGATCTTCATGCGCTGCTCGACGTTGAGTGCCGGCGAATTGGCTTCTTCCCAGACCTTCTGGTGCCGCCGCTGCAGCGAGCAGTCGCGCTCGCCGAGATGGATGGCGTTGCCCTCGCCATCGCCGACAACCTGGATCTCGATGTGGCGCGGCTTGCCGAGGTACTTCTCCATGTAGACGGCATCGTTGCCGAACGCGGCCGCCGCTTCGGAGCGTGCCGTCGACACGGCTTCCTCGACCTCGTCCTCGTTCCGCGCGACCTTCATGCCACGGCCACCGCCGCCGGCCGTCGCCTTGATGAGCACGGGGAAACCGATCTCGCGGGCGATCTGCAGGGCATTTTCCGGGCGCACCTCGCCGGTCGAGCCGGGCACAACCGGAATCCCGAGCGCCTTGGCCGTTTCCTTGGCGGTGATCTTGTCGCCCATGATGCGGATATGATCGGCGGTCGGCCCGATGAAGGTGATGCCGTGCGCGTCGAGAATATCCGCGAACTTGGCATTTTCCGACAGGAAGCCGTAGCCGGGATGGACAGCGTCCGCCCCGGTGATCTCGCAGGCGGCCACGATCTGGTGGATGTTCAGGTAGCTGTCGCGCGAAGGCGGCGGGCCGATGCAGACGCTTTCATCCGCCAGGCGCACATGCATGGCGTCGGCGTCGGCCGTGGAGTGCACGGCAACGGTTGCGATTCCGAGTTCCTTGCAGGCGCGAAGGACACGGAGCGCGATTTCGCCGCGATTGGCGATGAGAACCTTGGAGATGAGGGGCATGGGCTTACTCGATGACCACGAGCGCTTCACCGTACTCAACCGGCGCGCCGTCTTCCACGAGGATCTCGACGACCTTGCCGGAGCGCGGCGCAGGGATCTGGTTCATCGTCTTCATGGCTTCGATGATGAGGACGGTCTGGCCCTCCTTCACCGTGGCGCCGACCTCGACGAAGGGACGCGAGCCGGGGGCCGGCGACAGGTAGGCGGTGCCGACCATCGGCGCCGTCAGCGCGTTCTTGGATGTGCGGGCAGGGGCCTCGGGAGCCGCCGACGATGCCGCGACCGCGATGGGTGCGGCGGCCGGGACCGGCGCGGAGACATATTGCGGCGTTCCCGCGCGCGACACGCGAATGCGCAGGTCTTCCTGCTCGATCTCGATCTCCGTGAGGTCGGTCTCGTTCAGGATATTGGCGAGATCGCGGATCAGTGCCTGATCGATGCCGGTCTTCTTGTCAGCCATGAGAGCCTCTTGTTCTTTTTATTTCGATGTATGAAGGAGCGTACTTAGCGCATTGAGCGCCAGAATGTAACTATGCGCGCCAAAGCCGCAGATCACGCCTTTCGCCGCTGGGGCAAGCATGGATTTGTGGCGAAATTCCTCGCGCGCATGGACATTGGAGAGATGCAGTTCGACCACGGGGATGCCGATCGCCCGTGTCGCATCGTGCAGGGCGATCGAGGTGTGGGTGTAGGCACCGGCATTCACCGCGATTCCGGCGGCGCTGCTGCCGGCTTCGTGGAACCAGTCGACCAGCACACCCTCATGGTTAGTCTGGCGGAAATCGACGGTCAGCCCGAGCTTGTGACCTTCCTCGACGCACATCGTCTCGATATCGGCGAGCGTCTGGCCGCCATAGATGCCAGGTTCGCGCTTGCCCAACATGTTGAGATTGGGGCCGTTCAGGACGAAAATCGTTGGCATGTCACAAGCATCCTCGCGTCGTGCCGCCAGCTATAGACGGTTGGGCTGCCGAAAAAAAGCCTTTTGGGACCGCCGCAAGGCTGCAGGCGCCGGGCGTCCGCCTTGTCCACAAGGCAGGCGTTTCCCGTCAACAGGCTGTCTTGCCGCAGCGGCGCATGTTGGCGATCTTGGAGGCCAGTTCATCGGCACCGACAGCCCCGAAGATCGCCTCGTTGCCGATGACATAGGATGGCGTACCGGTCACGCCCAGAGCGTTGGCAAGCGTGTAGGCCTGGCGGACCTCGTCGTCCTGGCTCGGATCCACCATCTGGGCGCGGATGTCGGCCTCCTTGACGCCGAGCCGTTCGGCAACGGCGATGGCCGTTTCTTCCGTCGCGCGCTCTTCGCCGCCGAGAAGCGCCTTGTGGAAGTCGCCGTATTTTTCCGGCGCCAGCTTGCGAAAGGCCGAGCTGACCCGGTGCGCGTCGAGCGATTCCTGACCGAGAATCGGCAGTTCCTTCAGGACGAAGCGAACATTCTTGTCGGCATCGAGGATCGCCTGCATGTCCGGCAGGGCGCGTTTGCAATAACCGCAATTGTAATCGTAGAACTCGACGATCGTGACGTCGCCCTGGGGATTGCCGAGCGAAACATCGTACTTCGAATGGAAGATCGCGTCCTTGTTCGCGCTGATCGCCGATTCGGCGACCTGCTGTGCCGCGGCGGCCTGTTTGGCCTTCAGCGCTTCCTGCACCTCGAGCATGACCTCGGGATTGGCCACCAGATATTCGCGGATGAAGGCCCCGAATTCGGCTTTTTGCTTGTCATCAAGCGCCATCGCAGGAGGAGCAAAACTGACGGTGGTGGACGCGAGCATCAGCGATGCGGCAAAGAGACGGCGTAGGGAGATGGTCATTCGGTCCTCGCTGATGCGGAACGGCCCATATCCAGGAAAGGCCGCTCTTTCGTCCTCGTGCGATAGCACAGGGACAGCCGAGGGGACAACAAAAGGTCGAGAGCAGGGACCTCGTGACGCCCGGCCCTTGTGAAGCCGACGCGGTTGGGGCAATGCCTTCCACAAGAAACGACCCGCCCGGCGACCTGCGCATCACGCATCCCGGGGCGGCGATTGCTATGAGGATCCCGCCATGACAACGCTTTCCCGCCGCAGTGCCGTGGAGCCCTTCCATGCCATGGATATTCTGGCGGAAGCGACGCGTCGACGCGATGCAGGCTTCCCCGTGATCTCCATGGCTGTGGGGCAGCCGAGCCATCCTGCTCCCAAGGCGGCGCTGGACGCGGCACGCGCGGCGCTCGAGCACGGGCGGCTCGGCTACACGGACGCGCTCGGCACCCTCTCCCTGCGGGCGGCGATCGCCGGGCACTACCAGCGGCACTACGGCGTCTCGGTGGATCCGCGGCGCATCGCCGTCACGACGGGTTCGTCAGCCGGATTCAATCTCGCCTTCCTCGCCTTGTTCGATCCCGGCGACCGCGTGGCCATCGCGCGGCCAGGCTATCCGGCTTATCGCAACATTCTCGCGGCTCTCGGGCTGGACGTCGTCGAGGTCGATGCCGATGCGTCGAACGGCTTTACGCTGACGCCGGACGGGCTCGCCGAGGCCGAGAAGCGAATCGGGGGGCCGATCCACGGCGTGCTCCTCGCCAGCCCGGCAAACCCGACGGGAACGGTGACGGGGCGAGCGCGTTTGCAGGCGCTCGCCGACTATTGCGCGGACCGGAAGATCGCGTTCATTTCCGACGAGATCTACCACGGCTTGACCTTCGTCGGGGAGGAGACGACGGCGCTGGCCGTGACGGAGGACGCCATCGTCATCAACTCCTTTTCGAAATACTACTGCATGACCGGATGGCGGATCGGCTGGATGGTTCTGCCGGAGGACAAGGTGCGCGGTTTCGAGCGTATCGCCCAGAGCCTTTACATCTCGCCGCCGGAACTTTCGCAGATTGCCGCGGAAGCCGCGCTCGGCGCCACCGTCGAGCTGGAGGTCTACAAGGAAAGCTATGCGGTCAACCGTGCGCTCCTCCTGAAGCGGCTCCCGGAACTGGGGTTCGCCATCGCCTCTCCGATGGACGGGGCCTTCTATGCCTATGTTGACGCGAGCCGCTTTACCAATGACAGCATGGCCTTTGCTCACCGCATGCTTGCGGACATCAACGTAGCCGCCACGCCCGGGCGCGATTTCGATCCGATCGAAGGCCATCGCGCCATGCGCTTTTCCTATGCCGGCGCTCCGGCCGACATCGAGACGGCGGTCGAGCGCATGGCAGGCTGGCTGAAAAGCTAGGTCTGTCAACACCTTCCGCGCACAGGCGGATTCAGATCGGAAGCGGCTTGAATCAATGTCTGAGCCGCGTCGTGCCGCGTTGCCGCACGCAAGCTTCGATCATGACCAACGAAAAAGGCCAGCCGGATCGCTCCGGCTGGCCTTTCTGTCTGTTCGTCCGGTCAGCGGATCACAGGAAGCCGCGCTTCTGCCACCAGCCGCCCTTCTTGGGCTTTGCCTCTTCTGTCGTTTCGTCAGGGGACGCAGCGGAGGAGCGAACCAGCGGCTCGCTGGCGATCGTCTCGATGTTCCGATTGTTGCGCGCAGGCTTGTCGTCCGATGTCTCGGGCTCAGCAACCGACGGGCTCTCGCCAGCGGTGTCCACAGCCACATGGGCCTCGTCGCTCTCGCCGAGCGAGGCGGATGCCTCTTCGGTGCGGGCCTCTTCGGAGGCGGGTGCCTGTTCGCTCACGACGGCATCCGGCGTGGCTTCGACGGCAGCCTGGGCTGCGTCGTCGGTCGAGACAGCGTCGCCTGCGGCCTCGGGCTGAACGGCGACATCCGTCACGAGGTCCTGAGGCGAGCGACGGCGCCGGCTGCGCTTGGGAGCCGGAGCCCGATCTTCGGTCTCGGCAACCGCGTCGCCGGCAAGATTGTCGGCTTGCGCTGCGACCACCTGGCCTTCGACCGCGGTCTCTTCCGAAGCGTCGGCGTTGTCGACGGCATCCGCCTGCGAGAGGCTGTCGGCCCCAGCAGCACCGGCATCACCGGCATCCGCCGCTGCAGCCTCGTCCGAACCCGCTTCGATCTCGCCATCCTTGTTGCGGCGACCACCGCGCTTGCCGCGACGGCGACGCTTGCGCTTCTGGCGATCTTCGCCGCTCGCGCCCTCGGTCTGATCCGCAGACACGGCGTCATCCGCCTCGTCCTCGTCGTCCCCCTCGTCGGCGTCGTCGTCGGATGCGACATCCGAGCTGGCAGCGTCCGCCGATGTGTCGGCATCGCCGTCACGGCCGCCACGACGGCGACGGCGACGCTTGCGCTTGCGACCGTTCTGATCGTCGCCGTTCTCGCGCTCGGCACGATCCGGACGCTCGGCCCGTTCGGGCTTCGCCTCGATCAGAAGTTCTTCGTCGTCCTCGATATCGTCTTCGATGATGACATCATCATCCTCGTCCTCAATCGGAGCTTCGAACTGGAGGATCTGTTCGATCTTCACCGGGTTCTCGACAGCTTCGCCGCGATCGATGGCGAAGTGCAGCGCGCCGACATGCGCATCGGCTTCCACCACGATGGCGACACCGAAGCGCGCCTCGTAGTCGGTGATCGTCGAGCGCTTGTAGTTGAGCAGATAGAGCGCAATGTCCGGCGTCGCGCGCACGGTGATGTCATGCGTCGTGTTCTTGAGGAGATATTCCTCGACGCCGCGCAGGACATGAAGGGCGATCGACGACTGCGACCGCACATGGCCGGTTCCCGCGCAATGCGGGCAGACCTGGGTGGTTGATTCGAGAACCGATGCGCGGATGCGCTGGCGCGACATTTCCAGAAGGCCGAAATGCGAGATCCGACCAACCTGGATGCGGGCTCTGTCGTTCTTCAGATGGTCCTTGAGGCGCTTCTCGACGGCGCGGTTGTTGCGCTTCTCTTCCATGTCGATGAAGTCGACGACGACGAGACCGGCAAGGTCGCGCAGGCGAAGCTGGCGGGCAACCTCTTCGGCGGCTTCAAGGTTGGTCTGGAGCGCGGTGTCCTCGATCGAGTGCTCGCGGGTCGAACGGCCCGAGTTGACGTCGATCGCGACCAGCGCTTCCGTCTGGTTGATGATGATGTAGCCGCCCGACTTCAGCGTCACCTGCGGCTGCAGCATGCGGTCGAGCTGTGCCTCGATGCCTGAGCGCGAGAAGATCGGATGCACGTCGCGATACGGCTGAACCACCTTGGCGTGGCTCGGCATGAGCATCTTCATGAAGGCCTTCGCTTCGCGATAGCCTTCCTCGCCGGAAACGACGATCTCGCTGATATCCTTGTTGTAGAGGTCGCGGATCGATCGCTTGATCAGGGAGCCTTCCTCATAGACGAGGCAGGGGGCGGTGGACGCGAGCGTCAGGGTCCGGACATTTTCCCAAAGACGCATCAGATATTCGAAGTCGCGCTTGACCTCAACCTTGGTGCGGTTGGCGCCGGCCGTGCGCAGGATGACGCCCATGCCCTGGGGAACGTCGAGCGCGCGGGCGATTTCCTTCAGGCGCTTGCGATCCGGCAGGTTGGTGATCTTGCGGGAAATGCCGCCGCCCCGTGCCGTGTTCGGCATGAGAACCGAGTAACGGCCGGCGAGCGACAGGTAGGTCGTGAGCGCTGCACCCTTGTTGCCGCGTTCTTCCTTGGCGACCTGGACGAGCAGGATCTGGCGACGCTTGATGACTTCCTGGATCCGGTACTGCTTGCGCGGGCGACGATCCTTGCGATCCGGAACCTCTTCCATCGCATCTTCGGCACCGACCGACTCGATGACTTCCTTTTCCTCGTGATGACCGTCGTCATCATCGTCGTCGTGACCGCGGCGGCGGCTCGGCGCTTCGGAAATCGTGTCCGTGTCAACCATCGCGGCCATTTCGCCGTTGGGGCCGCGGCCCTCGTCGGTCTCGCCGGCTGCGCTGTCGTCGGTGGCCGTGTCGTCGGGGGTCGTGTCGTCGGCGGTCGCGGCAGAGGCTTCCGCCTCGGCGGCTTCGGCGGCCACCGTCTTCTTGGAGCGGCGCGCGCGCTTCGGCTTGGCCTTGGGCGCCTCTTCGACGGCCGCCGCTTCTTCCGAGATCTCGCTTGCAGCGCCACCTTCGACGGCCTCGGCGGCAGCGCCGTCGGCCATGTCCGGCGACGACGTCACGGCAAGAGTCTCGACCGGCGCTTCAGCTTCGGAAGCAACGGCTTCAACGGCCGTTGCGGGCGAGAGATCGTCCGCGGCGCCTGCGGTCTCGTCGTCCGACGCATCGTCGTCGGAGTCGAGATCCGTCCCGGTTTCGACATGCTCGATATCGTCGTCGCGGCGCGCTTCTTCCGCCTCGGCGCGCAGCAGCGCCTGGCGGTCGGCCAACGGGATCTGGTAATAGTCCGGGTGGATTTCGGCGAAAGCCAGGAAGCCGTGGCGATTGCCGCCATAATCGACAAAGGCGGCCTGAAGCGAGGGTTCGACGCGCGTTACCTTCGCCAGGTAGATGTTGCCGCGGATCTGTTTCTTGTGTTCCGACTCGAAGTCGAACTCTTCTATGCGGTTGCCACGTACGACAACGACCCGCGTCTCCTCAGCGTGAGACGCGTCGATAAGCATTTTCTCTGCCATGTAGGTTGTGCTCCTCGGCGTGAGCGTGACAGGGCAGGAAAAGGACGTCCCGGAGGCGGTTCCCCACGCAGGTCACGGCGTTCGCCGGATAGATAAATTCCCGATGGATACCAGACATGGGCAAACAGCCGGACGGCAGAGGCAAGCGTTCCGTTTCCGGCGCTTTTCGCTTCTGACCGATCCTGCTGCGTCGACATGAGATACCAAACAAGGAATGCCAAAGTCATAGGCCGTGTGGCCCGATGAGTGTGCCCTTTGCAGGGCGTGGTGTCAGACACCGTATCTTCCGGCCACCGCCGGACTGTTCTCGATTCGGAATGCGGTGAAAAGTGAAGCGACGGCGGATGAGACACGCTTGCTGCGAGGACATGATCGCTGGAAGCGCGTAGTCCGCTGTCCAATCATGCTCTGGCGCCAGGGTTACTCCCTTGGCTGCCCGGTCGTGGAATCTATCCCGTCAACACTTTTTACCTGTGCAACGTTTATGGTTTTCATGTCACAATGGCAAGAGAAAAGCCCTTCCGCCTTAATATTGATGGATTTGCTTGTCTCGTTTTGACGCGGCGGCGCCGCTGATCCTAACGCGTGGGCCTGTCTGCCTTTTTGGCGGTAAGTTTTGGTTAACCTCCGTGCGGCAAGGATGCGGATCGGTCGAGACCCATCGATCCGCTTCGTCCGCCCGCCTTGGCAAAGCGCAGTTCAGGACGCGTACCGATGCAGGGGCGCAAGAGGTTATCACGAGGGGACGGTTTTGACGGAGACGGCGCGGCAGGAAACGGCAACGAGGGCGAAGACGCGCAAGATCGCCTCGGATCGGCAGCGCCGCGCCGGCAGGGTCCTGTCGCTGCTGAGCGCTGTCGCCGCGACCCTGTGGTTGGCGGGGCCCGTTCAGGCGGAGCCGGCGACCGGGCAGGGACCGCTTCTGGCCTATGGTCTGCGCATTGCCGGTGATGACGCGCGGACCCGCGTCGTCGTCGATTTCGACCGCAAGCCCGATATCTTCGTCCACTACGTCGACAATCCGCCCCGGGTCATCGTGGATCTCCCGGAAACCTCCTTCGGGGTGAAGCCGGAGGACGCGCAGGCGCGAGGGCTGTTCAAAGATATCCGGTTCGGCGCCATGGGTGCCAGCAGCGCCCGTATCGTCCTCACCGCAATCAAACCGGTCGAGATTACGGTCGCGGACGTCAAGACCGATGACGGCGGCAAGAGCTTCCGCCTCGTGCTGGATGCCGAGCGGATCGACCGGAAACGCTTTGCGCAACTCCTGACCGAGCAAACCTGGACGGGCAGCGTCGCCGCGACGAAGGCCGCGCGTGTCGAAGAGGCTCCGGCCCCCTCGAGCGACTTCATCATCGCCGTGGATGCAGGCCACGGCGGCATCGACACCGGTGCCGTCGGCGTCGACACCAAGATGGAGGAAAAGGCGGTGACGCTTGCCTTCGCGCGGGAGCTTGCCGATACGCTCAACCGCGAACCCGGCATCAAAGCCGTGCTGACGCGCGACGACGACGAATTCCTTTCGCTCTCCGAGCGTGTCCTGATTGCCCGCCAGAAGCAGGCGAAGCTCTTCATCTCGCTCCATGCCGACACGTTGAAGCAGCATGACATCCGCGGCGCCACCGTCTACACGATCTCGGACAAGGCGTCGGACCATCTGGCGCAAAGCCTTGCCGAACGCGAGAACCTGTCGGACCAGCTCGCCGGTGTGCCATTGGCGGACGAGCCCGCTGAGGTCGCCGATATCCTCATCGACCTCACGCGGCGCGAGACGCAGGCCTTCTCGGTCAACCTTGCGCGCTCCATCGTCTCGTCCTTCGAGGGGCAGATCAACCTGATCAACAACCCTCACCGCTTTGCCGGCTTTCAGGTTCTGCGGGCTGCGGACGTGCCGTCCATCCTGCTCGAACTCGGCTTCATGTCCAACAAGGAGGACGAGAAGCTGCTGGTCGATCCGGTCTGGCGCAAAAAGGTCTCCGAGCGCATCGCCGCCGCCGTGCGACAGTATCGCGGCGGCGCACGTGCCGACGGCGGCTGAATATCCCCTGAGACCCGTGTGCAGCAAGGCGATATCTCGGAAAGCCGACGCTGGCCAGGCCGAGGCACCGACCGGATGTACCCTTAAAATTCAGGATGACTTACATATTTTCGTGTCGCCCGGGCCACAGGCGCGGTGACATCCACGTGGGCAACAGGCTAAACTGCGCCAAGAGCCCTATTTTCCTCACATTCCCGTCGCTATCCCTCATACATACGCGACGATGTGGAATCGCCGGGCGGGCTGGACATGCCGCGCGCCCGAAGCCGGAAAAGCGGGCGGTACCCGCGCCGTCTCGGTTCGGATCTGAGGCCGGGCGTGACCTTCGTTCCTGACGGATGTGAGGCGGGCGCACAGGTCACGGCGTCAACATCGTCACCGGTGTCCTGCACCGTGACGGACGACATGCAGAAAGGTGCGGCGGGAACGCTGCCTTTCATTTGATAGCGACGACGAAGGGACCGGTAGCCAACCGATGATCAGACTGATTGGATACTTCTTCGGCGCCGGCGCCTTCCTCGTGCTGATCGCGGCGGCGGCAGCGGCACTCTATCTCGGAAACCTGAACAAGGATCTTCCGGATTACGAGGTGCTGGCGACCTACGCGCCCCCTGTGACAACCCGCGTCCATGCGGGCAATGGCGAGCTCATGGCGGAATATGCCCGTGAACGACGTCTCTATCTGCCGATCCAGGCCATTCCCGACCGCGTCAAAGCGGCCTTCATTTCGGCCGAAGACAAGAACTTCTATCAGCATCCCGGCGTCGACCTCATGGGTCTCGGCCGCGCGATCCTTGTCAACGTGCAGAACATGGGCTCCGGTCGCCGTCCCGTCGGTGCCTCGACGATCACTCAGCAGGTCGCCAAGAACTTCCTTCTCTCGGCTGACCAGACGATCGACCGCAAGATCAAGGAAGCCATTCTCTCTTTCCGCATCGAGCAGGCCTATTCGAAGGACCGAATTCTCGAGCTGTATCTGAACGAGATCTTTTTCGGGCTGAACTCCTACGGCATCGCCGGTGCGGCTCTGACCTACTTCGACAAGTCGGTCACCGAGCTGACGATTGCCGAAACCGCCTATCTCGCTGCGCTGCCCAAGGGCCCGTCGAACTACCATCCCTTCCGCCACGAGGCTGCCGCGCTCGAGCGCCGCAACTGGGTGATCGACCGGATGGTCGAGAACGGTTACGTCACGCGGGCCGATGGCGACGAGGCCAAGACCCAGCCGCTCGGCGTTGCCGTGCGCCGCGGGGGCTCGCATCTGTTCGCGTCGGACTATTTTGCCGAAGAAGTCCGGCGGCAGATCATCCAGCGCTACGGCGACAATGCGCTGTACGAAGGTGGCCTGTCGGTTCGCACGTCTCTCGACCCGAAGATCCAGGTCGAGGCGCGCAAGGCCCTGCAGGATGGTCTGGTCAATTACGATGAACGTCGCGGCTTTCACGGCCCGCTGAAAAGCATCGAGATCGGCGGCGATTGGGGCATCGCGCTCGGCAAGCTCGACGCGCTCTCCGACGTACCGGAGTGGAAGCTCGCCGTGGTGCTCGCGGTGGACGAAAAGGGTGCCGAGATCGGCATCCAGCCCTCCAAGGACGGCGCCGGCAAGGTCGGCCCGGACCGTGTGACCGGGCGCATCTCGGCCAAGAACATGCAGTGGGCCTATCGCTCGTCCGACGGCAATCGCCGCACGGCGCGTTCGCCGGAAGGCGTGGTCGGCCCGGGCGATGTCATCTATGTCGAACCCTTGGAAACGGACGGCGACTACCGCCTGCGCCAGCCGCCGAAGGTGCAGGGCGGCCTTGTGGCCATGGACCCGCAGACCGGCCGCGTTCTCGCCATGGTCGGCGGCTTCTCCTACGGCCAGTCGGAGTTCAACCGCGCAACGCAGGCCATGCGCCAGCCGGGCTCGTCGTTCAAGCCGTTCGTCTATGCGGCCGCACTCGACAATGGCTACACGCCTGCGTCCGTCATTCTCGACGCACCCTTCGAGCTCGTGACGGGCGGCCAGGTCTGGCGTCCGGAAAACTACGGCGGCGGCTCGGCCGGTCCGTCGACGCTGCGCCTTGGCATCGAGAAATCGCGCAACCTGATGACCGTGCGGCTGGCCAACGACATGGGGATGAACATCGTCGCCGAATATGCCGAGCGTTTCGGCATCTACGACAAGATGCTGCCTGTGCTCGCCATGTCGCTCGGCTCGGGTGAGACCACCGTCATGCGCATGGTGTCGGCCTATTCGGTCATTGCCAATGGCGGCAAGCAGATCAAGCCGTCTCTGATCGACCGCATTCAGGACCGTTACGGCAAGACCATTTTCCGCCATGAGGAACGGACCTGCGAAACCTGCAATGCCGCGGACTGGCAGGAGCAGGACGAGCCGACCCTGACCGACAACCGCGAGCAGGTGCTCGATCCGATGACGGCCTACCAGATCACGTCGATGATGGAAGGCGTCGTGCAGCGGGGAACCGCCGCCGGCAAGGTCACGCTTGACCGCCCCGTGGCCGGCAAGACCGGAACGACGAACGACGAGAAGGATGCTTGGTTCGTCGGCTTTACGCCCGATCTGGTGGCCGGCCTCTATCTCGGCTTCGACAACCCTGCGCCGCTCGGGCGCGGCGGCACAGGCGGCAGCCTCGCAGCGCCCGTCTTCAACGAGTTCATGCAGGCCGCGCTTGCAGGCACGCGTCCGACCAAGTTCATTCCGCCGGAAGGCATGAGCCTGGTGCCCGTCAACCGCAAGACCGGCATGGCCGCGGCCGAAGGCGATCCCGACACGATCATCGAAGCCTTCAAGCCGGGCACGGGCCCGGCCGATACCTTCTCTGTCATCGGCGGTGCCGATGCCTATGTGCCGCCGGAAGAGATCCTGCGGACCTCGCCCCAGGCGAACCAGGCCGTGACGTCCGGCTCGAACGGCCTGTTCTAGCATCCCCGATTGCGATGCGCCCGCTGCCTTTACATCGGCGGCGGGCGTCGCTATTTCACGGGCAGGCACTTCCGCACGATCAAGACCAAGACATTGAAGAAAAGAGACAATGCGTAACGAAATCGAGAACATCGTCGACGAGATCAAGCAGGCCGTAAGCCTGCTGAGGAGGCATCTTTGACTGGGATCAGGCGGTAAGACGACTGGACTGGTTGAACAACAAGGCGGAAGATCCGAGCTTGTGGAACGATGCGGCCGAAGCCCAGAAGCTGATGCGCGAGCGGCAGAGCCTCGATGAAGGCATCAACAGCGTTCGCGCCTTCGAGCAGCAGCTGAAGGACAGCATCGAACTCATCGAACTCGGCGAGGAAGAGGGTGATGCCGACATCATCCGCGATGCCGAGGAAACGCTGAAGGGCCTGCGCACGGAAGCCGCGCGCCGCCAGGTCGAGGCCATGCTGTCGGGCGAAGCCGACAGCAACGATACCTATCTCGAGGTGCACTCGGGCGCTGGTGGAACCGAGAGCCAGGATTGGGCGAACATGCTCTTGCGCATGTACACGCGTTGGGCGGAACGTCAGGGCTACAAGGTCGAACTCATGGAAATCCATGACGGGGAAGAAGCGGGCATCAAGTCCGCAACGCTTCTCGTCAAGGGTCACAACGCCTATGGCTGGATGAAGACCGAGTCCGGCGTTCACCGCCTCGTCCGCATCTCGCCCTACGACAGCAACGCCCGCCGACACACATCGTTCTCGTCCGTCTGGGTCTACCCGGTGGTCGACG
This sequence comes from Rhizobium sp. Leaf384, assembly GCF_001424065.1. Classification (GTDB taxonomy): domain Bacteria; phylum Pseudomonadota; class Alphaproteobacteria; order Rhizobiales; family Rhizobiaceae; genus Ferranicluibacter. The sequence continues at coordinate 249,498 of NZ_LMQE01000001.1, read as the reverse complement.
ACTCGATCCAGATCGACATCAACGAGAGCGATTGCCGCATCGATACCTATCGCTCGTCCGGCGCTGGTGGACAGCACGTCAACACGACCGACTCGGCTGTCCGGATCACCCATATGCCCTCGGGCATCGTGGTGCAGTGCCAGCAGGAGCGCTCGCAGCACAAGAACAAGGCGAAGGCTTGGGACATGCTGCGCGCCCGGCTCTACGAGTCCGAGCTGAAGAAACGCGAGGAGGCAGCCAATGCCGAAGCCGCGTCGAAGACCGAGATCGGCTGGGGCCACCAGATCCGCTCCTATGTTCTCCAGCCATATCAGCTGGTGAAGGATCTGCGAACGGGCGTCGAAAGCACGGCACCGTCCGACGTTCTGGACGGCGCACTCAACGATTTCATGGAAGCAGCGCTTGCCCATCGCGTGAACGGCGGCGCGGATGCGGCGGTCGATGATCTGAACTGAAAGGACGGCTGCGCGAAAGCGCAGCCGCGTCTTCTCGGCCGAGCCGAGGAAGAGACAGCGCGCCTAAAGCGCGTTGCGCGAAAAGGATTCACGCAACGCGCTTCAAGGTGTTGTTTGTATGCATGTCGTTTCCCGAACCCACTGCACCCTTTCGGGCGACATGCACTAGTTCGATTCCCGCTCGATGCGGATATCGCCGAATTCGTCGATCAGCACCGTCCAGGTCTCGATATCGGTCGCGGCTGGATCCGTGCGCAGATAGACGGTCGCGAACAATCCGGGCTGCTGGGTCACGCCATCGGAGGTTTCCGGCCGGATGTCGGTCACGAACGCCTTCATCCGGGAAAATTCGTCCAGCTCCGTCGACGAGACGATTCGCGGCCCTGCCGGATCGAGGGCGACCTGTTGCAGCACGACATGCGCCGTGCCGTCCGTCTGGCGAAGGGCGATCAGCTTGTAATAGCCCTTTTGTGCGGACGCGGCCGCCGGCGCAGGCGATTTTGCGCTCTGAGCGGGATTGGAGCTACCCGATCCCTCGCCACTGTCCTCCCAAAAGCCGGAGCTTGTGACGAAGGTCACATTGGCGGGAAGCACGTCCTCGGCATGTGCGTTGAGCGAACCAACCGTAACAGCGGCGGCAACAAGACCGATCCTCCACACCTGCATCATACGACCATCGTGTCCTGCACCTGATTCCCTCCCACTGCGTAAGCCTGCCATAAAATTCTTCGCGAATCGAATCAGTTGGAAAACTGCTCGGCCAGAATGCGGTCGGACCAGGAGTAGTCGGGATCCGAAAGGATGCGGGCCGTCATTTCCTCGGACTCGGCGATACGAACCGACACGACCGATTTGACTTCGACATGATCGGCCACGGCATTGACCGGCCGCTTGTCCGTTTCCAGGATCTCGATCTCCACCGTCACCTTGTTGGGCAGCAGAGCCCCGCGCCAGCGCCGTGGGCGGAACGGACTGACCGGCGTCAGGGCCAGAAGTGGCGCCTCAAGCGGCAGGATGGGGCCGTGGGCGGAGAGATTATAGGCCGTGGATCCGGCAGGCGTGGAAAGAAGAATGCCGTCGCAGATCAGCTCTTCCAGGCGCACCCGTCCGTCGACGGTGATCTTCAGCTTGGCGGCCTGATAGGATTGCCGGAACAGATAGACCTCGTTGATCGCAAGGGCGCTGAAGCTGCGGCCCTCGCTGTCGCGCGTCTGCATTTCGAGCGGACGAAAGGCGTTTTCCACGGCATTTTCCAGCCGCTCCCGCAGGTTTGCCGTGCTGTAGCGGTTCATCAGAAACCCGACGGAGCCGCGGTTCATGCCGTAAACGAGCTTGCCGGTGTTCATGGTCTGGTGAAGCGTCTGGAGCATGAAGCCGTCGCCCCCGAGCGCCACGATCACGTCGGCCGCTTCCGGATCCGCATTGCCATAGATAGCCGTCAGTTCTGCTGCCGCTCTCTGCGCTTCCTCTGCCGGCGATGGGGCAAAGGCGATCGTCTCGAAGGTGCGTAGCATAGGGTGCCTTGCCATTGTCTGGACGCGCCGCCGAGGCGGCCGGGGCCGAGGCCGGCCGAGCGTCATCATGCATAAAATCCCGCTGTATGAAAGAGATAGCGAAAAGAAAGCGGCGCTTACGACCGCTGGAATCAAACGGCGCTCATGTCGATGAGGTCGTGCTGACACCCCATCGAAAACGCCGCGCGCCCTGAGGCACGCGGCGTCTCGTCTCAAGCGCTTCCAGAAACGGCGAGCAGCTGTTCCCATCTCGATGGTCGGCGACCGACCATGCATGTCGCCCGAAAGTGTACACCCGAAAGTGTACAGCGGTTTCGGGAAACGACATGCATCAAAACAGGAAGCTAAAGCGCGTTGCGTGAACCCTTTTTCACGCGACGCGCTTTAGATCATGATCTCGCCGCCGGTCACCGGCACGACCGCGCCCGTCATGTAGCTGCCGAGTTCGGACGCGAGGAGCACATACGCGCCGGCGAGCTCCGCCGGCTGTCCGGCACGGCCGATCAGGGTCTGTTTGCCAAACTGCGCCGCCTTTTCCGGGGGCATCGTCGAGGGAATGAGAGGTGTCCAGATGGGACCCGGCGCCACCGCATTGACGCGGATTCCCTTCTCGGCCAGCATTTCGGCAAGACCGGCCGTGAAATTCAGGATCGCGCCCTTGGTGGAAGCATAGGCCAGAAGCTGCGGCGAGGGCTGTTTGGACTGGATCGACGTCGTGTTCACGATCGAGCTGCCGGGCTTCATATGCGGAACCGCGGCTTTCGAGAGAAAGAACGACGCGTAAATATTGGTGCGGAAGGTCGTATCCCACTCGTCAGCCGTGATATCGGCAATATCCGCATAGGTGCGCTGGAATGCGGCATTGTTGACCAGGATGTCGATGCGTCCGAGATCGCGGACGGTCTGGTCGACCAGAGCGATGCAGTGCTCCTCCGACTGGATATCGCCGCGGACCACCACGCATTTGCGTCCGGCCTCGCGAACCCATTTGGCGGTCTCTTCCGCATCCTCGTCTTCATTGAGATAGGAAATGACGATGTCGGCGCCTTCACGGGCGTAGGCAATGGCCACCGCCCGTCCGATGCCCGAATCGCCGCCCGTAATGAGAGCAACCTTATCCTTGAGAAGATGATTGCCCTTGTAGGTCTTCTCGCCGTGGTCCGGCAGGGGATCCATCAGGCGCGTCAGCCCGGGCGGTGCCTGTTGCTGTTCGGGATGGGGCGGGGTCGGTCGGTGGGCATCGGACATGGAGGTCTCCTTCAAGCGTTCCGACGCTAACGACGACATCCCCACATCGTTCCCGACCGGCGTGCGCTTGCGCGGCGGCCGGACGCCGGGCCGGGAGACCCGTTCCTCGGTCCGGTCGATGCGGCGGGCAGAGCGGCATCGACGAGTGCCGGCACCTCTGCGCCGCTACGTCTGCTCCTGCTGCCGGCGTCAGCGGTTCTGCATCACCCGCACGACCTTCGCCGTCGGCCGCTTGGCAATCATCGACTGGAGATCCTCGTAATCCAGGCGACCGGCCGTGATGGCAGCGACCATGCGCTGGCACGCAACCCGCTTGGCATCCTTCTCCGGCACGTCGAGTACCAACGCGGCGCCCTGGACGCCCGTCTGCGTAAACCCGGCGATGCAGTCGGCCGTGACCTTGTCCCGTGCCCGCTTGCTGCCCTTCATCGTCTCGACGGCAACCTGAAACTGCGGCTTTGTCGGTCCGCAGCCGGCCATCAGCACCGCAGCCAGCAACACCGCACCGATGCGATACCCGTTTTTCATCATTTGCCTCCCAGAGATGTCAGAACAGTGAGTCTGCAGCACCGCAACCGCGACAACCTAACAGGGGTCGACGGAGGCGCAAGAGCACAGGGGCGGGTGTAAGGGTCAACGGGATCCACGATGTCGCCGGGACGCTCGCGCAGCCTGCACGTGCCGACAGGATCCAGAAGGGGACGTTGAGCCGGGGAGGGTGCCGATGCTCAGTTGCTGCCGATCCCGCATTCCGCTCTCTCGTCGTACACCCTGCCATCGCGGGCCGGACGATCGATCGTAAGGTCGTCTTGCGCCGCCTTATCCTGCGCATGGTCCGCCTCGGGCACATGGATTCCAAGATTGCCTGTCCCGAGCCAGTGCGCACGCTCGCGCCGGATGCCGTCCGCGACCATCTTGGTCGGATCCGTCTCGCCCCGTGTCATGTGCTCGGCAACAATGGCCCAAGCTGTCCGCCAGATATCGTCCGATGCCACCCGTCTCTCCCGATTGTGCAGGTGAGCTTAAGCGCTCTGGCTGAAGCGAAGCTTGCGGACAACCGGAAGGATGCCTTCTGTAAGGCAGAAGCGAGATAGAAGTTTGGCCCTGTGGCCCACCATGCCGGCAATGGCGACGACGTGAGTGAACGCCGGCACGAGAGGGCTCTCGGCTGCTCAGCGGCTGTAGTGGTGACAAATCTGAAGGTGTGTTGGTGCCCCCACCAGGACTCGAACCCGGGACCCCCTGATTACAAATCAGGTGCTCTACCAACTGAGCTATAAGGGCAGCAGCGGAGGAATTAGCAGATTCCTCCGGCGTGTAAAGCGGAAATGCGCGGGCGCGAGGCCCGGGCTAGCGTTTGAGATGCGCGCGCGCGGCATAGAGCGCGATGGCTGCCGCGTTGGAGACATTGAGGGATTTGATGGCGCCGGGCATGTCGAGGCGTGCGAGCGCAGAGACCGTATCGCGAGTCTTCTGGCGCAGGCCCTTGCCTTCGGCTCCCAGCACCAGCGCGACGCGGTCGCCGACGAAGGTTTCTTCAAGCGGCGCCGGGCCTTCCGAATCAAGGCCGATCGAGTGGAAGCCGAGGCCGTGCAATTCTTCCAGCGCGTCGGCGAGGTTGGTGATCTGGATGTAGGGGATCAACTCCATCGCGCCGGACGCCGATTTTGCCATGACGCCCGACTCTGTCGGGCTATGCCGCATCGTCGTGATGACGGCACCCGCGTCGAACGCCACGGCCGAACGGAGCACGGCGCCGACATTGTGCGGGTCGGTCACCTGGTCGAGGACGAGAATCAGCGGACTGTCCTTCAGCGCGGACAGGCGGCGGACCGGCAAAGGCTTTGTTTCCAGCATGACGCCCTGGTGGATGGCGTCCGGCCCGAGGATCTTGTCGAGCATCTGGGGAGAGACGATGTCCACCGGGAAGGGCAGGGCATCGGTGTTCTCGATCTCAAGACGGACGAGCGCATTGAGGGTCGCCGAAAGGCTGACGATCTTGCGCTCCGGGTTGGCAAGTGCAGCCTTGACTGTATGGATGCCGTAGAGCTGGACCTGGTCAGGCGCGAGCGGCGGCGCCTGCCATGCGGCCTTCCCGCCCTTTGCGCCCTTGGCGTCCGCCATCTGTCGGCGACGGTCCTCCGGCGGCGTCGGGATTTCTCCGCGCTCGCGCTTCTGATCGCGATGGGCGCGGCGCAGGGTTGCGTAATGGGTGTCTTTGGCGCTCTTGTCGCCGGAAGGATCTTTGCTCATGCGGGCGTTATATCGAGCGCGGGCCGGCAGGGAAACCATTTTCCCCGCGAGCGCGTGCGGCGCATCGGTCGAGACGTCGCAGGAGGAATGCCCGGGCATGCATCGGGAGACGATGCGCCTTGCTGTGGACGATTTCCCACTTTTGAAAAAACTGCCAACGTCGTGTTGACAGGAGGAAACGGGGCGGTCATATACCCGGCGCAGATCAAGGGGCGGCACAAACAGCCGCTTCCGAAGATCGACTGGTCGCTTGATCCCGACGGAATACTGGAGGGATGCCCGAGTGGTTAAAGGGGACGGACTGTAAATCCGTTGGCTCAGCCTACGTTGGTTCAAATCCAACTCCCTCCACCATTCTGTCGCACGGATCAAGACCCCGCGGGTATAGCTCAATGGTAGAGCAGCAGCCTTCCAAGCTGAATACGCGGGTTCGATTCCCGCTACCCGCTCCAGATTTCACAGCACGATTAAACGGTCACAGGGCGTCGCGAAGCGACGGGTTCGCTTCGCTCACCTTAATGCCATGATGCACGCCACGCAGGCGCAGGATTTCCTGCCGCCTCCCGGCTGCCTCCAAGCTCAGCTGCGTGTTTGTGGCGATCGTCCGGCGTGGGCGACCGTCTTGCAATTGCCGCGGGGCACTCCCATTTGCAGCGTCGAAAGCCCGCATCTCGCGGGTGAGACGACGGCCTGTCCCTCCCGCGCAAATAGGCCTTGCGCAATTCTTGCGAAACCCTTAAACGCCTCCCCAAACCGGCCGGCGGCACACTGGCCTGCCGGGCCGTATCTCATTGATCACAGGAAAACATACCCATGGCAAAGAGCAAGTTTGAACGCAACAAGCCGCACGTGAACATCGGAACGATCGGTCACGTCGACCATGGCAAGACGTCGCTGACGGCAGCGATCACGNATGGCAAAGAGCAAGTTTGAACGCAACAAGCCGCACGTGAACATCGGAACGATCGGTCACGTCGACCATGGCAAGACGTCGCTGACGGCAGCGATCACGAAGTACTTCGGCGAGTTCAAGGCGTACGACCAGATCGACGCCGCTCCGGAAGAAAAGGCCCGCGGCATCACCATTTCGACGGCYCACGTCGAATATGAAACGCCGGCCCGCCACTACGCGCACGTCGACTGCCCCGGCCACGCCGACTACGTCAAGAACATGATCACCGGTGCAGCGCAGATGGACGGCGCGATCCTGGTCTGCTCGGCTGCCGACGGCCCGATGCCSCAGACCCGCGAGCACATCCTGCTCGCCCGTCAGGTCGGCGTTCCCGCGATCGTCGTCTTCCTCAACAAGGTCGACCAGGTTGATGACGCCGAACTTCTCGAGCTCGTYGAGCTGGAAGTGCGCGARCTTCTGTCGTCYTACGACTTCCCCGGCGACGACATTCCGATCGTCAAGGGCTCGGCWCTGGCTGCKCTCGAAGACAGCGACAAGAAGATCGGCGAAGACGCCATCCGCGAACTGATGGCCGCCGTYGACGCGTACATCCCGACGCCGGAGCGTCCGATCAACCTGCCGTTCCTGATGCCGATCGAAGACGTRTTCTCGATCTCGGGTCGTGGTACGGTCGTGACCGGTCGCGTCGAGCGCGGCATCGTCAAGGTCGGTGAAGAAGTCGAGATCGTCGGCATCCGCGCGACGTCGAAGACGACGGTGACCGGCGTTGAAATGTTCCGCAAGCTGCTCGACCAGGGCCAGGCCGGCGACAACATCGGCGCACTCGTTCGCGGCGTCACCCGTGACGGCGTTGAACGTGGCCAGATCCTGTGCAAGCCGGGCTCTGTCAAGCCGCACAAGAAGTTCATGGCCGAAGCCTACATCCTGACGAAGGAAGAAGGCGGCCGTCATACGCCGTTCTTCACGAATTACCGTCCGCAGTTCTACTTCCGTACGACGGACGTGACGGGGATCGTGACGCTTCCGGAAGGCACGGAAATGGTCATGCCGGGCGACAACGTCACCGTTGCNCCTGTGCAAGCCGGGCTCTGTCAAGCCGCACAAGAAGTTCATGGCCGAAGCCTACATCCTGACGAAGGAAGAAGGCGGCCGTCATACGCCGTTCTTCACCAACTACCGTCCGCAGTTCTACTTCCGTACGACGGACGTGACGGGGATCGTGACGCTTCCGGAAGGCACGGAAATGGTCATGCCGGGCGACAACGTCACCGTTGCYGTCGAGCTGATCGTTCCGATCGCGATGGAAGAAAAGCTGCGCTTCGCTATCCGCGAAGGCGGCCGSACCGTCGGCGCCGGCATCGTGGCTTCGATCGTCGAGTAATCAGCGGCTAGGCCGTTGACCTAGCAGGGACCGGGCGCTAACAACCCGGTTCCTGCGCTTTTTGACAAGACGCGGCCGACCGTAACAATTGAAGATTTGGCGTATGGCCAGTTGCCCATACGAAAAAAAGGACTAGTCGAATGAACGGCCAGAATATCCGCATCCGCCTCAAGGCGTTTGATCACCGGATCCTCGATGCCTCCACGCGCGAAATCGTGTCGACGGCCAAGCGTACGGGCGCCAGCGTCCGTGGCCCCGTGCCGCTTCCCACGCGTATCGAAAAGTTCACGGTCAACCGGTCGCCCCACGTCGACAAGAAGAGCCGCGAACAGTTCGAGATGCGCACGCACAAGCGTCTTCTCGATATCGTCGACCCGACCCCGCAGACGGTCGACGCCCTGATGAAGCTCGATCTGGCCGCCGGCGTCGACGTCGAGATCAAGCTCTAAAGGCCCCTCCCGGAACGCTTCGGACCGGGTGGATATAACAAGGAAGGTACGTGGACATTCCGTCCAACGACTTCCAGAAACGGGTGACCAATGGCGCGAATGCCGGATGGAAGCCTTGAACAAAGAGGCTGAAGGGGTTTCCCCCGACAGGGACTCTGAAGAGGAATGAACCGATGCGTTCAGGTGTGATTGCACAGAAAGTGGGAATGACCCGGGTCTACAACGACGCCGGCGAGCACATTCCAGTGACCGTGTTGCGGATGGAAAACTGCCAGGTGGTAGGCCAGCGCACGGAAGAAAAGAACGGCTACGTCGCCGTGCAGCTCGGCGCAGGCCAGGCCAAGGTCAAGAACACGCCCAAGGCGATGCGCGGCCACTTCGCCGCTGCAAACGTCGAGCCGAAGGCCAAGCTTGTCGAGTTTCGCGTAACGTCCGAAAACCTGATCGATGTCGGCTCCGAGCTGACGGCGAGCCACTTCGTCACGGGCCAGCTCGTTGACGTGACCGGCACCTCGATCGGTAAGGGCTTTGCCGGCGCCATGAAGCGCCACAACTTCGGCGGTCTGCGTGCTACGCACGGCGTTTCGGTCTCGCACCGTTCGCATGGTTCGACCGGTTCCAACCAGGATCCGGGCCGCGTCTGGAAGGGCAAGCGCATGGCTGGTCACATGGGCCAGACGCGCATCACCACCCAGAACCTCGAAGTCGTATCCACCGATGAAGACCGCGGTCTGATCCTCGTCAAGGGTGCCGTCCCCGGCTCCAAGGGCTCCTGGATCGTCGTCCGCGACGCCATCAAGGCCGGCATCCCGGAAAACGCTCCGCGTCCGGCCGGCGTCCGCGCAGCAGCACATGAGGGAGCCGAATAATGGATCTCACCGTCACCACACTGGATGGTAAGGACGCAGGCACGGTTTCCCTGTCCGACGCCATCTTTGGCTTGGACGTTCGCCAGGACCTGATCGCCCGCGTTATCCGCTGGCAGCTCGCCAAGAAGCAGCAGGGCACGCACAAGACCCTGACGCGCGGCGAAGTCTCCCGTACGGGCGCCAAGATGTACAAGCAGAAGGGTACGGGCCGTGCTCGTCACCATTCGGCACGCGCTCCGCAGTTCCGCGGCGGCGGCAAGGCTCACGGCCCGGTCACCCGCAGCCACGAGCACGACCTTCCCAAGAAGGTTCGCGCGCTCGGCCTGCGTCACGCCCTGTCTGCCAAGATGAAGGCCGACGAGCTGATCATCGTGGACAGCCTGGTCGCGGCTGAAGCCAAGACGAAGGCCCTGTCCGGTGCGTTTGCATCGCTCGGCCTGACCAACGCCCTCATCATCGGCGGCGCCGAGCTGGACAACAACTTCAAGCTCGCTGCCAAGAACATCCCCAATGTGGACGTTCTGCCGATCCAGGGCATCAACGTTTACGACATTCTGCGCCGCGGCAAGCTCGTGCTTTCCAAGGATGCGATCGAGGCTCTGGAGGAGCGGTTCAAGTGACGGATCTTCGCCATTATGATGTGATCCTCTCTCCGTCGATCACCGAAAAGTCCACGCTGGTTTCTGAACAGAACCAGATCATCTTCAACGTCGCCAAGGATGCGTCGAAGCCTGAGATCAAGGCTGCCATCGAAGCTCTGTTCGGCGTCAAGGTCACGGCAGTGAACACGCTTCTCCGCAAGGGCAAGCTCAAGCGCTTCCGCGGCTTCGCTGGCCGGCAGCGGGATGTCAAGAAGGCGATCGTCACACTTGCTGACGGTCAGTCCATCGACGTCTCCACCGGACTCTAAAGGTTAAACCCAGAGCGGTTTCATAACCCCCGGGTAAGGACCCAAAAGGGAACAAGAAAATGGCATTGAAAAGTTTCAATCCGACGACCCCGAGCCAGCGTCAGCTGGTCATCGTCGACCGGTCCTCGCTCTACAAGGGCAAGCCGGTCAAGGCGCTGACACAGGGTCTCACCAAGAGCGGTGGGCGTAACAACCTCGGCCGCATCACCGCCCGCTTCATCGGTGGCGGTCACAAGCGGACCTATCGCCTGATCGACTTCAAGCGTCGCAAGTTCGACGTGGACGGTACGGTCGAGCGTCTGGAATACGACCCGAACCGGACGGCCTTCATCGCGCTGATCAAGTACGACGACGGCACGCAGGCCTACATCATTGCGCCGCAGCGCCTCGCCGTCGGTGACAAGGTCATCGCTTCGGAGAAGGCTGTCGACGTCAAGCCCGGCAACACCATGCCGCTGCAGTTCATCCCGGTCGGCTCCATCATCCACAATGTGGAAATGAAGCCCGGCAAGGGTGGCCAGATGGCCCGTTCGGCAGGCACCTACGTGCAGCTCGTCGGTCGCGACCAGGGCATGGCGATCCTGCGCCTGAACTCGGGCGAACAGCGCCTTGTTCATGCGTCCTGCCTGGCCTCCATCGGCGCCGTGTCCAACCCGGACCACGGCAACATCAACGACGGCAAGGCCGGTCGCACCCGCTGGCGCGGTAAGACCCCGCATAACCGCGGCGTCGTCATGAACCCGGTCGACCACCCGCACGGCGGTGGCGAAGGCCGCACCTCGGGCGGCCGTCATCCGGTCACGCCGTGGGGCAAGCCGACCAAGGGCAAGCGCACGCGTTCGAACAAGTCGACCGACAAGTTCATCATGCGTTCGCGCCACCAGCGCAAGAAGTAAGAAGAGGTAGTCACAAATGGCTCGTTCAGTATGGAAAGGTCCGTTCGTCGACGGCTATCTTCTCAAGAAGGCTGAGAAGGTTCGCGAAGGCGGGCGCAATGAGGTCATCAAGATGTGGAGCCGTCGCTCCACGATCTTGCCGCAGTTCGTCGGTCTGACCTTTGGCGTCTACAACGGTTCCAAGCATGTTCCCGTCAGTGTCAATGAAGACATGGTCGGTCACAAGTTCGGTGAATTCTCTCCGACCCGGACCTACTACGGTCACGGTGCGGACAAGAAGGCAAAGAGGAAGTAACGATGGGCAAGGCAAAAGCCGAACGTCGGCTGGCGGATAATGAGGCGCAGGCTGTTGCGCGCACGATCCGCGTCAGCCCCCAGAAGCTCAACCTCGTTGCTGCGATGATCCGCGGCAAGAAGGTCGACCGCGCTCTGGCCGAACTTGAATTCTCCCGCAAGCGCATTGCCGGCACGGTCAGGAAGACCCTGGAATCGGCGATCGCAAACGCCGAGAACAACCACGACCTCGACGTCGACTCGCTCGTCGTCGCGGAAGCTTTCGTTGGCAAGTCGATGGTGATGAAGCGCTTCCACGCCCGTGGTCGCGGCCGCGCATCGCGGATCGAAAAGCCGTTTGCGCACTTGACGATCGTTGTTCGTGAAGTGGAAGCCAAAGGGGAGGCCGCATAATGGGCCAGAAAATTAATCCAATCGGTTTCCGTCTCGGTATCAACCGGACCTGGGATAGCCGTTGGTTCGCCGACAATGCTGAATACGGCAAGCTGCTGCACGAAGACCTGAAGATCCGCAAGTATCTGATGGACGAACTCAAGCAGGCCGGTATCTCGAAGGTCGTCATCGAGCGTCCGCACAAGAAGTGCCGCGTCACGATCCACTCGGCTCGCCCGGGCCTGATCATCGGCAAGAAGGGCGCAGACATCGAGAAGCTGCGTCGCAAGCTGTCGGAGATGACGAACTCGGAAACGCACCTCAACATCGTTGAAGTGCGCAAGCCGGAAGTCGACGCGACGCTCGTCGCACAGTCGATCGCCCAGCAGCTCGAGCGCCGTGTGGCTTTCCGCCGCGCGATGAAGCGTTCGGTTCAGTCGGCCATGCGTCTGGGTGCCGAAGGCATCAAGATTACTTGTGCCGGCCGCCTGGGTGGCGCCGAAATCGCTCGGACGGAATGGTACCGCGAAGGTCGCGTTCCGCTTCACACGCTCCGCGCCGACATCGACTACGGTGTTGCCGAAGCTGTGACGGCATTCGGCATCTGCGGCATCAAGGTCTGGATCTTCAAGGGCGAAATCCTTGAGCACGATCCGATGGCCTCCGAGCGCCGTGCGAGCGAGAGTGACAGTCAGGGTAGTGGCGGACGTGATCGCGATCGCGATCGTGATCGCCGTCGTGAAAACGCGTAACAGTCGCGTTTGGCAGCCAATATCGGAGAATTAAAAAAATGTTGCAGCCAAAGCGTACGAAGTATCGCAAGCAATTCAAGGGCCGCATCAAGGGCGTAGCCAAGGGCGGGTCTGATCTCGCTTTCGGCGAATTCGGCCTGAAGTCCGTCGAACCGAACCGCGTGAATGCGCGCGAGATCGAAGCGGCCCGCCGCGCGATCACGCGTCACATGAAGCGTGCCGGCCGCGTTTGGATCCGCGTATTCCCGGACGTTCCGGTTACCGCGAAGCCGACCGAAGTCCGCATGGGTAAGGGTAAGGGCTCCGTCGAATACTGGGCGTGCAAGGTCAAGCCTGGTCGTATGATGTTCGAGATCGATGGCGTCAACGAGGAGCTCGCACGCGAAGCCCTTCGTCTTGGTGCTGCGAAGCTCTCCGTCAAGACGCGCTTCGTACAGCGCATTGCGGAGTAAGGAGAAGCCCCATGAAAGCCAATGACGTTCGGGCGCTCAGCGCCGACCAGCTCAACGACGAGCTTGCCAAGCTGAAGAAGGAGCAGTTCAACCTGCGCTTCCAGAAGGCGACCGGCCAGCTTGAAAAGTCGTCGCGCATCAACGAGGTCCGCAAGGACATCGCGCGCATCAAAACCATTGCCCGCCAGAAGGCGGCAGAAGCCAAGGCCTAAGGACCAAGAAAAATGCCGAAACGCATTCTGCAGGGCACCGTCGTCTCCGACAAGAACGAGAAGACCGTCGTCGTACGGGTCGAGCGTCGCTTTGCGCACCCGATCCTCCAGAAGACCGTCCGTCGCTCCAAGAAGTACAAGGCGCACGACGAGAAGAACCAGTTTAAGGTCGGCGACCTCGTTTCCATTCAGGAATGCGCGCCGATTTCCAAGGACAAGTGCTGGACGGTCATTTCCGCCCAGGCTTAAGCGAACAGACAGATCGTCGATTGCGCCGCGCAGTGTCGTCAGGACACGAATGCGCGGCGTCTTCGTACCATCGGGCAGTGTCTCGCTTCTGGTCGAAATGGCCAGGGTTTCGGACCTCGCCCCTTGTAATCGGCGAGAATCTCTGTATGAAGCAGCCACGGAACGCTCGGGGTTACGAGCGTTCTTTTGCTTTGAGCGCACGGAAGGTCCTGTTTTCAGGAAACCACCCTGGCAAGATCGATCCCGCGCTGTCGCATCATGTCCCGCCCGTTTCTCTCAAGAGGCGAGGGACTGGGAATGCCATTGAAAGCATTGTGGCGTGCCGCCCTTCGCAAGAGGGTGCAGCGCGCCGCATGCAAATTTTCATAAGCCGGAACAGGGGGCTCTCTTTCACGATGAGGAGATCCCAACCGGTCCGGTCACAACAAGAAGGCGACCTGACATGATTCAGATGCAAACAAACCTCGACGTGGCGGATAATTCCGGCGCACGTCGTGTCATGTGCATCAAGGTGCTGGGCGGCTCCAAGCGCAAGTATGCTTCCGTGGGCGACGTCATCGTCGTTTCCATCAAGGAAGCCATCCCGCGCGGCCGCGTCAAGAAGGGCGATGTGATGAAGGCGGTCGTCGTACGCACCGCCAAGGACATCCGCCGTCCGGACGGCAGCGTCATCCGCTTCGATAACAACGCAGCCGTTCTTATCGACAACAAGAAAGAGCCGATCGGCACCCGTATCTTCGGACCGGTTCCGCGCGAGCTTCGCGCCAAGAACCACATGAAGATCATCTCGCTGGCTCCAGAAGTACTGTAAGGGGCGATTAGAGATGAACAAGATTCGTAAGGGCGACAAGGTCGTCGTACTCGCCGGCAAGGACAAGGGCCAGACCGGCGAAGTCATCCAGGTCATGCCGAAGGAAGACAAGGCTGTCGTGCGTGGCGTCAACATGGTGAAGCGTCACCAGCGCCAGACCCAGAGCCAGGAAGCCGGCATCATCAACAAGGAAGCCCCGATCCACCTGTCGAACATCGCGATCGCTGACACGGACGGCAAGCCGACCCGCGTCGGTTTCCGCATCGATGGCGACAAGAAGGTTCGCGTGGCCAAGCGTTCGGGAGATGTTATCTGATGGCTGACACCAAGACCTATGAGCCGCGGCTCAAGAGCGAATACGTCGCCCGCATTCGTCCGGCGCTCCGGGAGAAGTTCTCCTACGCCAACGAGATGATGATCCCCAAGCTGGACAAGATCGTCATCAACATGGGTGTGGGCGAAGCCACCGGCGACTCGAAGAAGCCTTCGATCGCAGCGGCCGACCTTGCAGCGATCGCCGGCCAGAAGCCGGTCGTCACCAAGGCCCGCACCTCCATCGCCGGCTTCAAGCTGCGCGAAGACATGCCGATCGGCGCGAAGGTCACCCTGCGCGGCGCCCGCATGTATGAATTTCTGGACCGCCTGATCAACATCGCGCTTCCGCGCGTTCGCGACTTCCGCGGCCTGAACCCGAAGTCCTTCGACGGCCGTGGCAACTTCGCCATGGGCGTGAAGGAACACATTGTGTTCCCTGAGATCAACTACGACAAGGTCGATCAGATGTGGGGCATGGACATCATCGTTTGCACGACGGCCACGACGGACGACGAAGCGCGGGCTCTGCTCACAGAGTTCAACTTCCCGTTCCGCCAGTAAGCCGTAACGACAAGCAGAAGGATTACGTTTCATGGCGAAAACGAGCGCAGTTGAAAAGAACAAGCGCCGCCGCAAGCTGGTTACCCAGCAGGCCTCCAAGCGGGCCGAGCTGAAGGCGACCATCATGAACCAGTCTCTTCCGATCGAAGAGCGGTTCAAGGCAACTCTGAAACTGGCAAGCCTGCCGCGTGATGGGTCGAAGACCCGCGTTCGCAACCGTTGCGAAGTCACCGGCCGTCCGCGCGCCTACTACCGGAAGCTCAAGATGTCCCGTATCGCCCTGCGCGAACTGGGCAACTTCGGCAAGATCCCGGGTATCGTGAAGTCGAGCTGGTAAGGAGACGGGCAAATGACAATGACTGATCCCTTGGGCGATATGCTCACCCGTATCCGTAACGGCGCTGCACGCCGCAAGACGAACGTGACGACGCCGGCTTCCAAGCTGCGTGCACGCGTTCTCGACGTGCTGCAGTCGGAAGGCTACATCCGCGGCTATTCCGAAGTCGATTTCGACAACGGCAAGTCCGAGCTCAACATCGAGCTGAAGTACTACGAAGGCGCATCGGTGATCCGTGAGATCGGCCGCGTGTCCAAGCCGGGCCGCCGGGTCTATGTCTCGGTCAAGTCCATCCCGCAGGTCGCGAACGGTCTCGGCATCACCATCCTTTCGACTCCGAAGGGTGTGATGGCCGATCACCAGGCTCGTGAACAGAACGTCGGCGGCGAGGTTCTCTGCTCCGTATTCTAATACGGATCAGGGACCTCCAGAACGAACAGACAGGATTGAAACATGTCTCGTATCGGTAAAAAGCCCGTTCAGGTTCCCGCTGGTGTCACCGCGACTGTCGATGGACAGAAGGTGACGGCCAAGGGCCCGAAGGGCGAACTCTTCTTCGTTGCGAACGACGAAGTCTCCGTCAAGCTGGAAGACAACGCTGTTGTCGTCGAGCCTGTCAGCCAGTCCAAGGACGCTCGTTCCAAGTGGGGCATGTCCCGCACGATGGTCGAGAACATCCTGAAGGGTGTGAAGGACGGCTTCGAGCGCAAGCTCGAAATCAACGGCGTCGGTTATCGTGCGGCCCTGCAGGGCAAGAACCTGCAGCTGGCGCTCGGCTTCAGCCATGACGTCGTCTACCAGACGCCGGAAGGCATCACGATCGCTGTTCCCAAGCCGACGGAAATCGTCGTTTCGGGCATCAACAAGCAGCAGGTCGGCCAGGTGGCCGCAGAGATTCGCGAATATCGTGGCCCCGAGCCCTACAAGGGCAAGGGCGTCAAGTACGCGAACGAGCGGATCATCCGCAAAGAAGGCAAGAAGAAGTAAGGATCACGCGAAATGGCTAGCAGGAAAGATAATCTTGTACGTCGCGCTTCGCGCGTTCGTCGTCAAATCAAGGCGGTCGCCAACGGCCGTCCGCGCCTGTCGGTTCATCGCTCGTCGAAGAACATCTACGCACAGGTCATCGACGATGTCGCCGGCACGACGCTGGCGTCCGCTTCGACGCTCGACACCGGTCTGCGCACGTCTCTGAAGACGGGCGCTGACACGGCGGCAGCTGCTGCCGTCGGCAAGCTCCTTGCGGAGCGTGCATCCGAAGCCGGCGTCAAGGACGTTGTCTTCGATCGTGGCGCCTTCATCTATCACGGCCGCATCAAGGCCCTGGCTGAAGCCGCCCGCGAAGGTGGCCTCAACTTCTAATGTCGAGGAGGAAGGCCAAACCGGCTTTCCGAATCTGACGAAGCGAAGTAAGGCTCCCATTTCCACGACGGGCCGGCCCGGTACATCCGGGCCGAAGCCGTGTCGGGAATTCGCCGTACTCTCGACCCATCGAGGGGCGGCACCGATCAATCTGCCGATTGCACCCGGAAAAGAAAAAGGAAAAGGACAATGGCACAAGAAAGAAGAGGTTCTCGCGATGACCGCCAGAACCGCGAAGAGCGCGACAGCGAATTCGTCGACAAGCTTGTAGCAATCAACCGCGTCGCCAAGGTGGTGAAGGGCGGCCGTCGTTTCGGCTTTGCTGCTCTCGTCGTCGTCGGCGACCAGAAGGGCCGCGTCGGCTTCGGTCATGGCAAGGCGCGCGAAGTGCCGGAAGCCATCCGCAAGGCGACGGAAGCTGCCAAGCGCGAGCTGATCTTCGTCCCGCTGCGCTCGGGCCGTACCCTGCATCACGACGTTCACGGTCGCCACGGCGCCGGCAAGGTCCTGCTGCGTTCGGCCAAGGCCGGTACCGGCATCATCGCCGGCGGTCCGATGCGCGCCGTTTTCGAAACGCTCGGCATGCATGACGTCGTTGCCAAGTCGACCGGTTCGTCCAACCCGTACAACATGATCCGCGCCACCTTCGATGCTCTGAAGAACCAGATGCACCCGAAGGACATCGCGGCACAGCGCGGCCTCAAGTTCGCCACGCTGCAGGCCCGTCGCGAAGCGGCTGGCGTCACGTCGGAAGAATAAGGGAGTCCGTACGATGGCCACTGAAACCACCGGTAAGACGGTTACTGTCGAGCAGATCGGCAGCCCCATCCGCCGCCCCGCCGTACAGCGCGCAACGCTGATCGGCCTGGGTCTCAACAAGATGCACCGGGTGCGCACGCTGGAAGACACACCTTCCGTTCGCGGCATGATCCGGTCCGTCCAGCACCTCGTCCGCGTTATCGACGAGAAGTGAGGGAGATACCATCATGAAGCTGAATGAAATCAAGGACAACGAAGGCTCGACCCACGCGCGCAAGCGTTTGGGCCGTGGTATCGGCTCCGGTTCCGGCAAGACGGCCGGCCGGGGTGTCAAGGGTCAGAAGGCCCGGTCCGGCGTCGCGATCAACGGTTTTGAAGGCGGTCAGATGCCGATCTACCGTCGCCTGCCGAAGCGCGGTTTCAACAACATCTTCCGTTCGGATTTTGTTGTCGTGTCGCTCGCTCGCATCCAGACGGCCATCGACGCCAAGAAGCTCGACGCTTCCGCGACGATCGACGCCGCTGCTCTGAAGGCTGCCGGCATCATCCGCCGTGCACGCGATGGCGTTCGCGTTCTCTCGGACGGCGAACTGACGGGCAAGGTCACCATCGAAGTGGCCGGTGCCTCGCAGTCCGCGATCGAGAAGATCGAAAAGGCCGGCGGCTCCATCAAGCTGCTGTCTGCCAAGCCTGTCGCTGCCAGCGAATAATCTTGAAGTCGAACCGCCCGGAGTGTTACACACCGGGCGGTTTATTGCGTCTGGAGGACGCGCGCACGGCGCGGGCAGGACGACGAAGGCAGGGGAGAGGGGTCGGTTGGTCCGCATCTCCGGGCTGGACGGGAAGGGCAGGGAGCGGCATTCGTGAGCGGATGCGGCCTGCGCTCCAAGAGATCGACAAGCGCATGATCGCCGACGGACAAGAATTGGTTCCAGGGGTCGTGCAGAAACGTAATTCAAGCTTTTCCGGAGTCGGCCGGGTCTGACGCCGCGGGTTCGGAACTGGCTACGCGGAGAATCGCATGGCTTCTGCAGCGGAACAGCTCGCCTCCAATCTCAATTTCAAAACATTTGCGAAAGCAGAGGACCTCAAGAAGCGTCTCTGGTTTACGCTGGGCGCGCTGCTGGTTTACCGGCTCGGCACCTATATTCCGCTTCCGGGCCTGAACCCCGACGCGTTCGCCCAGGCCTTTCAGGGTCAGAGCGGCGGCATTCTCGGGCTTTTCAACATGTTTTCCGGCGGTGCGGTCTCGCGCATGGCGATCTTCGCGCTCGGGATCATGCCCTATATCTCCGCATCCATCATCGTTCAGCTGATGACCTCGGTCGTCCCCTCGCTGGAGCAGCTGAAGAAGGAAGGCGAACAGGGCCGGAAGATCATCAACCAGTACACGCGCTATGGGACGGTGCTCCTGGGCCTGCTGCAGGCCTACGGCATCGCGGTCGGGCTTGAGAGCGGCAACGGTCTCGTGAACGATCCAGGCTGGTTCTTCCGCATCTCCACGGTCATCTCGCTGCTGGGCGGCACGATGTTCCTGATGTGGCTCGGCGAACAGATCACGTCCCGCGGGATCGGCAACGGCATTTCGCTCATCATCTTCGCTGGGATCGTCGCGCATCTGCCGACCGCGCTTGCCGGCACGCTGGAGCTCGGCCGGACGGGTGCGCTCTCGACGCCGCTGATTCTCGGCATCATCATCATGGTGGTCGCTGTCATCGCGCTCATCGTCTTCGTCGAGCGAGCGCAGCGTCGCCTCCTGATCCAGTACCCGAAGCGCCAGGTCGGCAATCGGATGTTCCAGGGCGACACGTCGCACCTGCCGCTGAAGCTGAACACGGCCGGCGTCATCCCGGCGATCTTCGCGTCGTCCCTTCTGCTGCTTCCCGCAACGCTGGCCGGCTTCGCCAACAGCGCGACGCTTCCTGCCTGGGCGACGACGATCGTCGGCTCGCTGGCGCACGGCCAGCCGCTCTACATGGTCCTTTATGCGGCCATGATCGCCTTCTTCGCGTTCTTCTACACCGCGATCGTCTTCAATCCGAAGGATACGGCCGACAATCTGAAGAAGCACGGCGGCTTCATCCTCGGCATCCGTCCGGGTGAGCGCACGGCGGAGTACATCGACTTCGTCCTCACGCGCATCACGGTGATCGGCGCGATCTACCTGATCTTCGTCTGCATTCTTCCGGAATTCGTCATCGCCCAGACCGGCGTTCCGTTCTACCTTGGTGGTACGTCGCTTTTGATTGTTGTCAGCGTGACGCTTGATACTGTAGCACAGATACAGGGTCATCTGATCGCTCAGCAGTATGAGGGGCTGATCAAGAAGTCGAAGTTGCGTGGAGGGAAGAGGGGCCGATGAGACTGATATTTTTAGGACCGCCCGGGGCCGGCAAGGGGACGCAGGCCAAGCTTCTGGTGGATCGCTTCGGCATTCCCCAGTTGTCGACCGGTGACATGCTGCGGGCCGCCGTTGCCGAGGGCAGCGACGTCGGCAAGCGCGCAAAGGCCGTCATGGACGCGGGCCAGCTCGTGTCGGACGAGATCGTGAACGAGATCGTCTCGGACCGCATCGACGCCGAAGACTGCGCCCATGGC
This sequence comes from Rhizobium sp. Leaf384, assembly GCF_001424065.1. Classification (GTDB taxonomy): domain Bacteria; phylum Pseudomonadota; class Alphaproteobacteria; order Rhizobiales; family Rhizobiaceae; genus Ferranicluibacter. The sequence continues at coordinate 229,536 of NZ_LMQE01000001.1, read as the reverse complement.
TTCATTCTCGACGGCTACCCGCGGACGGTCCCGCAGGCCGTTGCACTCGGCCGGATGCTCGAGGAGAAGGGCCTGAAGCTCGATGCCGTTATCGAGCTGAAGGTCGACGAGGAGGCGCTCCTTCGGCGCATCGAGAACCGAGTCGCTGAAACACTGGCCGCCGGCGGTAAAGTTCGCTCGGACGACAATCCGGAATCGGTTAAGAAGCGTCTTGTCGAATATCGCGAGAAGACGGCGCCGCTTTCGCAGCATTACGCAAGGACCGGAGAGCTGAAGACGCTTGACGGGATGGCGCCGGTCGAAACAGTGACCCGACAGATCAACGAGATTCTTGCTTCGGCAGCAGCCGAAGTTTGACGATACCGGGCGCAACGCCTTGTTGGACAAGAAAAGGACTGGCCGGGAGTTGACTTTTCCGGCCGATTCCGTCTAAAGACCGCGCTAACTCGCAACATGCAGGGGAATGGCGCGGATTTCACGAGTGAAGTCCGGGTTGGGCTTTTGTCCCGTGTTCCGAACGAAAATTGAAACTGACGGCTATTCAAGGCTGCATAGAAGCACCTATTGCCGGATGGCAACTGGAAGCAAGGAGAACAGACGTGGCTCGTATCGCTGGCGTCAACATCCCGACGGCAAAGCGCGTTGTTATCGCGCTGACCTACATTCACGGGATCGGACCGAAATTCGCACAGGAAATCGTCGAGAAGGTCGGTATTCCGGCTGAACGCCGCGTGCATCAGCTCACGGATGCTGAAGTTCTTCAGATCCGCGAAGCCATCGACCGCGAATACCAGGTCGAAGGCGACCTGCGTCGCGAAACGTCGATGAACATCAAGCGCCTGATGGACCTCGGCTGCTACCGCGGCCTGCGTCATCGTCGTTCGCTGCCCGTCCGCGGCCAGCGCACGCACACCAATGCCCGTACCCGCAAGGGCCCGGCAAAGGCGATTGCTGGCAAGAAGAAATAATCTCCCGGAAACGGGGGTGAGGAGGCTGGTGCGAAGCACCGGCCTCTTTTTGGTATGTCGAAGACGGCTTGTGCCGTCGTTCGGTGGAGCTGCTGGAAATACGGCAGCGATGATATCGCCGCGATGCCGAGCCTCTCTCGAGGTGCTCCGGCATTGCTGATGAAAGTGGGGAGCAGGGCTCCCCGGTGTAGCCGCTGGAATTACGGCGGTGCAGAGATCCGTGAAAGGGTAAACATGGCCAAGGAAGCCACACGCGTACGTCGTCGCGAACGCAAGAATATCTCGACGGGCGTCGCCCACGTGAACTCGTCGTTCAACAACACGATGATCACCATCACCGATGCGCAGGGCAATGCCATTGCATGGTCGTCGGCCGGCTCGAAGGGCTTCAAGGGCTCGCGCAAGTCGACCCCGTTTGCCGCGCAGATCGCCGCCGAAGATGCTGCCAAGAAGGCGCAGGAACACGGCATGAAGACGCTGGAAGTCGAAGTCACCGGCCCGGGCTCCGGTCGTGAATCGGCTCTGCGCGCCCTGCAGGCCGCCGGGTTCATGATCACGTCCATCCGTGACGTGACGCCGATCCCGCACAATGGCTGCCGTCCGCGCAAGAAGCGCCGCGTCTGATACGCATTCGTCATCAGGTCCGGCGGGAGAACGCTCTCGCCGGCGCTTCAGGGCTCCGTTGCCACGAATGGATGGTGGCAACGAACGGAAGGCAAAACATATGATTCAGAAAAACTGGCAGGAACTGATCAAGCCGAACAAGGTCGAGTTCACGTCTTCCGGTCGCACCAAGGTCAGCCTTGTCGCGGAACCGCTCGAGCGTGGCTTCGGTCTGACCCTCGGCAACGCGCTGCGTCGCGTTCTCCTCTCCTCGCTCCGCGGGGCCGCCGTTACGGCCGTGCAGATCGACGGCGTTCTGCATGAATTCTCTTCGATCCCGGGCGTTCGCGAAGATGTCACCGACATCGTCCTGAACATCAAGGAAATCGCCATCAAGATGGACGGCGACGATGCCAAGCGCATGGTCGTTCGCAAGCAGGGCCCGGGTGTGGTCACGGCTGGCGACATCCAGACGGTCGGCGACATCGAGATTCTGAACCCCAACCACGTAATCTGCACGCTCGACGAGGGCGCGGAGATCCGCATGGAGTTCACGGTCAACAACGGCAAGGGCTATGTTCCGGCGGATCGCAACCGTTCGGAAGATGCACCGATCGGCCTCATCCCCGTCGACAGCCTCTACTCGCCGGTCAAGAAAGTGTCCTACAAGGTGGAAAACACCCGTGAAGGCCAGGTTCTCGACTACGACAAGCTGTCAATGACGATCGAGACCGATGGTTCCGTGACCGGTGAAGATGCCGTTGCTTTCGCAGCACGTATCCTTCAGGACCAGCTCGGCGTCTTCGTCAATTTCGACGAGCCGCAGAAGGAAGCCGAAGAGGAAGCCGTTACCGAACTCGCGTTCAACCCGGCGCTTCTCAAGAAGGTGGACGAGCTCGAACTGTCCGTTCGTTCGGCAAACTGCCTGAAGAACGACAACATCGTCTACATCGGCGACCTCATTCAGAAGACGGAAGCCGAAATGCTCCGGACTCCGAACTTCGGCCGCAAGTCGCTGAACGAAATCAAGGAAGTTCTCGCTTCCATGGGTCTGCACCTCGGCATGGAAGTGCCTGCATGGCCGCCCGAGAACATCGAAGATCTCGCAAAGCGCTACGAAGACCAGTATTGATCGCGGAATGAGGATCAATGTGAAGCGGTTGTCCGCTCGCATTCCGCGATGTGAAAAATAGACAAGGCAGGTCAAAACTCTGCCTTTCCCCGTCAAACAGCAGGCCCGGCGAGCGATTGCGTGGTGCCTGTATGTGCCAGGAAACGGCAGGTCCTCCAGAGAGAGCGACACCTGCATAAAGGAGAATAGCCATGCGCCACCAGAAAGCCGGCCGCAAGCTGAACCGTACCGCCAGCCACCGCAAGGCGATGTTCGCCAACATGGCGGCTTCGCTAATCCAGCACGAGCAGATCATCACGACTCTGCCCAAGGCCAAGGAAATCCGTCCGATCGTCGAAAAGCTTGTCACGCTCGGAAAGCGCGGCGACCTGCACGCCCGTCGTCAGGCCATCTCGCAGATCCGTGACGTCACGGTCGTTGCCAAGCTGTTCGACGCCATTGCCACGCGGTATGCGACGCGCAACGGCGGCTACCTTCGCATCATGAAGGCCGGTTACCGTCAGGGCGACAACGCTGCGATTGCAGTCATCGAATTCGTCGATCGCGACGTCGATGCCAAGGGCGCAGCCGACAAGGCCCGCGTCGCCGCCGAAGCGGACGCCGCCGAAGCAGCCTGATTCTGCAGGACGAGCACTTCAAGACAGCCGGGCGAAAGTCCGGCTGTTTTCGTTTCGGCCACATGGCTTAGGGCTTAGGGCTTGGGGCTTGGGGTCTTGGGGCTTGGGCCTGGACCGGGAGGAGGGCCGGGCGTGCGGCGCGGTGTGGCCAGCGCCATGTTTTTGCCGAACACGACCGCTTTGCTTTCCGGCCGTATCATCCTATTTCTGCACGACAAGCCTGTTACATCTGCATCAAAGGTTCTCCATGCGCCGCTCGCCATTGTCGCTCGTCCTGTCCGGCATTGCCGGCCTCGTCATCATCATGTTTCTGGCGCACTTCGTGGCGCCCACGGACCTGAGCGAGGCCCATACGGCTGTCGATCAGGTCAAGACGAGTGCGGTGACCGCACCGGTGGCGGGCATGAGCAGCGAACGCCCGGCTACTGCGAAAGCGGTTCCCGAAAACCGCGCCGAAATGCAGATGTCCTTCTCGCCGCTCGTCAAGCAGACGGCGAATGCGGTCGTCAATGTCTACGCGGAAAAACTGGTCGAAAGCCGCTCGCCGCTTGCGGACGATCCGTTCCTGCAACAGTTCTTCGGCCAGCGCATGCCGAACCGGTCCGAGAAGCAGTCGTCGCTGGGCTCGGGCGTGATTGTCGGAGCGGATGGTATCGTCGTCACCAACAACCACGTGATCGAGGGGGCTGACGATATCAAGGTCGCGCTTGCGGATGGACGCGAGTTCGAATCGAAGGTTGTCCTGAAGGACGACCGGCTGGACCTCGCCGTTCTCAAGATCGAGGGAAGTGCGCCCTTCCAGACCATCCCGCTCGGCGATTCGGACAGCGTTGAGGTCGGCGATCTCGTTCTTGCGATCGGCAACCCCTTCGGCGTCGGGCAGACGGTCACGAGCGGCATCGTGTCGGCTTTGGCGCGCAATCAGGTGACGCCGGGCAGCGATTTCGGCTTCTTCATTCAGACCGATGCGGCCATCAATCCGGGCAATTCGGGCGGGGGGCTGATCGACATGAAGGGGGAGCTGATCGGGATCAACACAGCCATCTTCTCGCGTGGCGGAGGCTCGAACGGCGTCGGCTTCGCCATTCCGGCAAATCTCGTGAAGGTCTTCATCGAGTCTGCAAAGGGTGGGACCGGCAGTTTCATCCGTCCGTTTATCGGCGCGAGCTTCGAACCCGTCACCTCGGAAGTTGCCGAGGCGCTCGGACTGGATCGAGCGCGGGGCGCGCTCGTGAGTTCGGTGATCGAGGGCGGACCGGCGGAGAAGGCCGGCATTCGTCCAGGCGAAGTCGTGACGGCCGTGAACGGGATTGCGGTCGAACATCCCGACGCGCTCGGATACCGGCTGACCACCGTTGGGATCGGCAAGGACGCGCGTCTGAGCGTGGCGAACAACGGCAAGGTTCGTGAGGTCACATTGCGGCTGGAGCGCGCGCCGGAGACAGCGCCCCGGGATGAACGGCTGATCGAGGGCCGCACGCCGTTTGCCGGTGCTGTGGTCGGCAACCTGTCGCCCCGTCTTGCCGATGAGCTGCACATGCCGGCGACCTCGGAAGGCGTTGTGATCACCGCCGTCAATCGTGGCTCGCCCGCCGCCCGCGTCGGCTTTGCGCCGAAGGATATCATTGTCGCCGTGAATGGCGTGCCGATCGACAAGACGGAGACGCTCGTCAAGGCGACGTCAGATGATCCGGCCTTCTGGCGGGTGGAGATCGAGCGCGACGGACAGCGGATCCGCCAGTTCTTCCGATGAGCGACCTTTTCGCGCCGAACGAGCCTCAGGAGCTCCAGGCCCGGCGCCCGCTTGCCGACCGGCTGAGGCCGCAGACACTGGCGGACGTCACGGGCCAGCCGCATCTGACAGGAGAAGACGGCGCGTTGCGGCGGATGATCGATTCGGGTTCGCTGGGCTCGATGATCTTCTGGGGGCCGCCCGGAACGGGCAAGACCACCGTCGCGCGGCTCTTGTCCGGTGAGACCGGTCTCGCCTTCGAGCAGATATCCGCAATCTTCTCGGGCGTCTCCGATCTCAAGAAAGTGTTCGAGATGGCGCGGACACGGCGCATGTCCGGCCGCCAGACCCTGCTTTTCGTGGACGAGATCCATCGGTTCAACCGGGCCCAGCAGGATAGTTTCCTGCCCGTCATGGAAGACGGAACCATCATCCTCGTCGGTGCCACCACGGAAAACCCGTCCTTCGAGCTGAATGCGGCGCTGCTTTCCCGCGCACGCGTGCTGACCTTCCGGTCCCACGACGAGGACAGCCTGCGCGAACTTCTGGCGCGGGCGGAGACGACCGAGGCAAAGCCCCTGCCGCTCGACGAGGAGGCGCGCACAAGCCTGGTCCGCATGGCGGACGGAGACGGGCGGGCCGCGCTGACGCTGGCCGAGGAGGTCTGGCGTGCGGCGCGGAAGGACGAGATCTTCGACGTGGCGGGGCTGCAGGAGGTCGTCCAGCGCCGGGCGCCGGTCTACGACAAGGGGCAGGACGGGCACTACAATCTGATTTCTGCGCTCCACAAGGCCGTGCGGGGCTCCGATCCCGATGCGGCTCTCTATTACCTCTGCCGGATGTTCGATGCCGGGGAGGATCCGCTCTATCTCGGGCGGCGTCTCGTGCGCATGGCGGTGGAGGATATCGGCCTTGCGGATCCCCAGGCGCTGGTCGTCTGTAACGCCGCAAAGGATGCCTACGACTATCTCGGCTCGCCGGAAGGCGAGCTTGCGCTGGCGCAGGCCTGCGTCTACCTCGCGACGGCCCCGAAATCGAATGCCGTCTACACGGCCTACAAGGCCGCGATGCGCGCCGCAAAGCAGAATGGGTCGCTGCTGCCGCCCAAGCACATCCTGAATGCGCCCACGAAGCTGATGAAGGGGGAGGGCTATGGGGATGGCTATCGTTACGATCACGACGAGCCCGATGCCTTCTCCGGTCAGGATTATTTTCCCGAGAAGATGGGGCGGCAGACCTTCTACGATCCGCCGGAACGGGGTTTTGAGCGGGACATCCGCAAGCGGCTCGATTGGTGGGAGAAGCTGCGCAAGGAGCGCGGCGGCGAGCGCTGATCGTTGCCAGGCCGGGCAGGGTATGGCATGAGGGGGCGCGGACGACCGCGACATCGTTTCATCCATGCGGGGACGGCCTCGCTCCTCACAGGAGTGATCTCCATGGCCTGGTTTTTTCTGTTTCTCGCCGGACTGTTCGAAATCGGATGGGCGATCGGCCTGAAATACACCGAGGGTTTCTCGAAACCGCTGCCCACCATCTTCACCATTGCCGCCATGGTTGCGAGCGTCGTGCTCCTCGGCGTGGCGCTGCGGACACTGCCGCTCGGCACGGCCTATGCGATCTGGACCGGGATCGGCACGGTCGGCACCGTCATTCTCGGCATCGTCCTGTTTGCCGAGCCGGCGACCGCGGTTCGGCTCGGCTGCATCGGCTTGATCGTCGCAGGCATAGCCGGGCTCAAGCTGACGGCGTGAGCGTCAATCGCGCCTGAGCGAATCGAGAACGGCGCTGGCCGCCTGCATGTCGCGCCAGCGCAGCTCGCGCCGCTGGAACGCTTCGTCATCGGTGCCCCAATGCTCGATCTGCCAGTCCTCGTCGAGATGCGCAAGCGCCCAGGCCTCGTCGACGCCGAGGCGGCGCTCGGCAATGGCGAGCGGCAGTATCGCGGAGCCCGTCAGCGTGGTCATGGCGTGGAGGGCCGAAAGCGCGATCGGTGTCTGGTAGGCCTCCAACGCACGGGCGAAAACGGAGATCGCGGCCTGCGGCTGGCTCTGATGCATCACGCCCTCGGCCAGGATGAAATGCGCCCCGAACGTCTCTGCCATCCAGCGGAGGATCGGATCCCATTGCGCCTGCTGGCGGGCCACGAGACCCTCCGGCTGGTCGGCGCGGTAGCAGAGCATATCCGTGCCCGAGAAGGTGAGGATGTCGTCGAAGACGCCGCGAATGTCCTTCGACACGCCATCGAGCGCGCTGTTGACAAGACGCGTGACCGGCATGGTGCCGGGATCGATGTTCTCGACCTGCGCCTCCCACTCCGCGGCCAGATACTCGGCCAGCCTCCTCGTCGGTACGACAAGCGCCTGCTTGGCGGGGGTCTTCACCGGCCGCCCGTCGAGCAGGATGGCGAAGCTGTCGTCCTCGGCGGGGCCGATCGAAACGTCCTTGTAGAATCGTTTCGGCAACGGCTTCAGCATCTGGATCTGCGCGCGGCGGACAGGATCGGGATCGCTGAACGTGTTCGTGAATTCGTCGCGGATATCAGGCATGCGCAGTCTCCAGCAAGGCAAGAATATCGTCCGGCGTCTCGACGATATGATTTGCGCCGGCGGCAAGGAGGGCGCTTGTCGGGGCATAGCCCCAGGAAACGCCGATTGCCGTGACGCCGGCACTCTTTGCCATCTGCATATCGTAAATCGCATCACCGATGACAAGCGTATCGCCGGGGGCGAAACCGGCCTCCGCGCAGCATTCGGTGACCATGGCGGGGTGCGGCTTGGAAGGGCAGTCGTCCGCCGTGCGCGAAACCCTGAAGTCGAAGCCGTGCGCCGTGCGGATCATATCCAGCCCGCGGCGCGATTTCCCCGTGACCGCGCCGATGACCAGATCCGGCCGTCGTGCCAGTGTCTGCATCAGGGCGGCGATGCCGGCAAACGGCTGTTCCGAGAGGCCAGCGGCACGGACATCCGCGTAGATGGCCTTGTAGTGGGCCGTCATCGCAAGCGCCCGGTCGTCGACATGCGGTTCGCCAGTCAGCCTGGCAATCGCGATGTCGAGAGTGAGGCCGATGATCGACTTCGTTTCTTCCAGAGAGGGCGGCACGCGGTCGAACGCCTGAAACGTCTGTGCCATCGTCGCATGGATCACGCCGGCACTATCGACCAGAGTGCCGTCGCAATCGAACAGGACGAGCTGCATCAGTCCTCTCCGGCGTTGGCCATGTCGAAACCGAAGAGGTTCCACGTCTGGACCATATGCTGGGGCATCGGGGCGGTGATGGTCAAACGCCCGCCATCGGGATGCGGGATGTCGATCCTGCGCGCATGCAGATGCAGGCGGTTCTGGACTCCGCTCGGGAAATTCCAGCTGGGCGCGTCGTCGAAATACTTGGGGTCGCCGAGGATCGGGTGACCGATATGCAGGGCGTGGACGCGCAGCTGATGGGTTCGGCCGGTATAGGGCTCCATCTCCAGCCAGGCAAAGTTCTGGCCCGCCTGCTCGAGCACCCGGTAGTAGGAAATCGCATGATCTGCGCCATCGTCGCCGTGGCGGGCAATGCGCATTCGATCACCGTCCGGCGTCTGCTCCTTGACGAGCCAGCTCGATACCTTGTCCTCCCGCTTGCGCGGAACGCCCTTGACCAGCGACCAGTAGGTCTTCTTCGTGTCGCGTTCGCGAAAGGCTGCCGTCAGCTTCTGCGCGGCGCCGCGGGTGCGTGCGACGACCAGCACGCCGGACGTGTCCCGATCGAGCCGGTGCACGAGGCGCGGCTTTTCACCCTTCGGACTGGTCCAGGCCTCCAGCATCTGGTCGATATGCCGGTTAAGACCGGACCCGCCCTGCACGGCGATGCCCGGTGGCTTGTTGAGCACGATGACCTTGGCGTCTTCATGCAACAGCATGCGCGACAGCAGCTCGTGGTCGGAAGAGTGCTTCAGGTCATGGTTCGGGATCGGCCCGGACTTGCGGTTTTCATCGACGTCCATCGGCGGAATGCGGATCGACTGGCCGGCTTCCACGCGAAAGTCGGATTTCACACGGCCGCCATTGACGCGGACCTGGCCCGAGCGCAACAGCTTCTGCAACGGCCCGAAGCCGAGGCCGGGATAGTGCACCTTGAACCAGCGATCGAGGCGCATGCCGTTTTCATCGGCTTCCACCGTCTTGTGCTCGATACCCGCCATGTCCTGGTCTTTCGTCCTCGGCGGTCAAAGCCCGCCTTCCATCATCGTCGTCTAGCGCCCGCTTTAGACGATTGCGCGCATCAGGGCCAGACCTGCGACGACGCCAAGCCCGGAAAGGACAAGGCTGGCGGCAATATAGACGATGGCGGACGGCCATTGCCCCTGTTCGGCCAGCATCGCGGCATCGAGCGAAAAGGCCGAGAAGGTGGTGTAGCCCCCGAGAACGCCGGTCACGAGAAAGAGGCGCAGTTCGGGCGAGGCTCCCCATCGCCGGGCGATGATTTCGGAGAATACGCCGATCAGAAACGAGCCGGTGACGTTGACGAACAGTGTGCCCCAGGGAAAGCCGGTTCCCATCAGCCGAGCACAGGCAAGGCCCGAGAGATAGCGGAGCACGGAGCCGACGGCCCCGCCGAGAGCAACCAGAAAAACGTTCACCACCGGCCCCCGCGCGCTTGCCGCCCCGACGACGGACAAACGCCCTGTGCGCTCTCCTGCCTCATGCGAGGCGCTCCGCATGCCAACGCAGATGATCGTCCATGAAGGTGGAGATAAAGTAGTAGGAGTGGTCGTAACGCTCCTGCATCCGCAGCGTCAGGGCAATACCCGTCCCCTTGACGGCCTCCTCGAAAAGATGCGGGCGCAGTCCGCTGTCGAGAAATCCGTCCGCCGTTCCCTGGTCGATCAGGAATTCCGGGAAGCGGGCGCCGTCTTCGACCAGCGCGCATGCGTCGTAGGCGCGCCAGGCGGCTTTGTCGGTGCCCAGGTATTTTCCAAACGCGCCCATCGACCAATCGGCCGTCGATGGCTGGACGATGGGGGCAAAGGCGGAGCAGCTCTTGAAGCGATCCGGGTTCTTCAGTGCGAGCGTCAGGGCGCCGTGACCGCCCATCGAGTGACCGAAGATGGCCTGGCGGTTCATGTCGGCACGGAACTGCGCGGCAATCAGCGCCGGGAGTTCCTGCGTGATGTAGGTTTCCATCCGGTAGTGCCGCGCCCAGGGTTCCTCGGTCGCATCGAGATAGAAGCCGGCGCCCTTGCCCATCTGCCAGTTGGCGGCCTCGTCTGCAACGTCGTCGCCGCGGGGACTGGTATCCGGGCAGACGATGATCAGGCCGAGCTCTGCGGCGAGCCGGCGATATTCGCCCTTCTCCATCACGTTGGCATGGCTGCAGGTCAGGCCGGACAGATACCAGACGACCGGACAGGGCTGGCTGACCGCCTGCGGCGGCACGAAGACGGCAAAGGTCATATCGCAATCACAGGCGTCGGACCGATGCGCGTAGACGCCTTGCATGCCGCCGAAGGCGATGTTCTGGGACAGGACGTTCATGACAGATTCCTTTTGGGCATGGCGGACAATACGTCAGAGCAGGGCGACCGCGGCGTTGACCGCCACGGCGATGAGCACGGTGTTGAAGAAGTAGGAGACGACGGCGTGGAGCAGATTGATCTTCCGCATGGCCGTGGTGTTGATCGCCACATCCGAGGTTTGTGCGGTCATGCCGATGACGAAGGAAAAATAGAGGAAGTCGAAGATCCCCGGCATGTCCGTTCCCGGAAAGTCGAGGCCGCGGCGATCGCCATCCTGCCCCGTGCCGTCTTCGGCAAGGTCGGGGCTCCAGTAGCGGTGGGCATAGTGGATGGCGGCCATCGTGTGGACCGTCAGCCAGCCGAGCGCGACCGAGGCGAAGGCGAGGATCTGCTCGGGAAGAGGCGCGCCATCCTTCTCGTTGAGCGCCTGAAACAGGGACACGAGGCAGATCACGACGGCAGCCAGGGTGACGCCGAGGATCACGAACTCCGGCTCGTCGGTGCCCGCCGCATTCTCTTTCAGAAAGGCGCCGCTGAGCTTGGGCATGCGGATCGCGATCATTACGAGATAGACGAGAAAGAAGAGAACGGCCGCAAGCTCGATGCCGAAGCGCTCGCTCTGGAGAAGGCCGAGCGGTAGCGACAGAGCGGCAGCCATCGCACCGAGCGAGAACGGAAGATGTCGCCGCGGAATGAGCCCGCTCCGTGCACCGGCCACGGCCTCAGGCCTGTTTCGCGCGCCGGCACAGCCGGTCGAGGGTTTCCAGAAAAGCGGAGCGGTCGCGGGCGGTGAAGGCGGCATTGAAGCCCCGGCTTTCGCCCGTTTCCCGCAGATGGGCGCCGAGATCCCGCATGGCCGTCGCCATGCCGATGTTGGCGACATCGAACACGCGGCCTGTCGGCCCCGTGACGAGCGCACCCTTGGCGACGCACCGTCCCGCGAGCGGCACGTCGGCGGTGATGACCACGTCGCCGGGCCCGGCCCGCTCCGCGATCCAGTCGTCCGCCGCATCGAAGCCGGACGACACCACGACATGCGTGACCATGGGGTCGCGCGACGGACGAAGTCCGGAATTGGCGACGAGCGTGACCGGCAGGTCATGCCGTTCGGCAACCTTCAGGATTTCCGGCTTGACCGGGCAGGCATCGGCATCGACGTAGATCACGCGACCTCTCCGGAAACGGGCGACGCGCGCCGCGCCATGTCGACATGCGGGATGCCGTCTTCGACATACTCGGCGGACGTCTCCTCAAAGCCGAAGCTTGCATAGAAGGCCCGCAGATGGCTCTGTGCGGACAGCGCGATCGGCGCGCCTCCAAAGGCGGTCTCACAGGCGGAGATCGCCTCCCGCATGAGCGCGTGGCCGAGGTGCTTGCCGCGATGGTCAGGCGAAACGACCACGCGGCCGATGCGGGCCGGCGTCTGCGCATCCGCGGGCGGCTGCAGCCGGGCGGACGCGAGGAGCACACCGTCGTCGAGAAGGCGCAGATGCAGTGCGGATGCATCTTTGCCGTCGAGTTCCGGATAGGGGCATGTCTGCTCCACCACGAAGACGTCGACGCGCAGTTTCAGCAGGGCATAGAGGTCGGTCGCCGACAGGGCGTCCATCGTCCGCAGATCGACCTCGTAGCGCGTGTCCGTCATCAATAGATCACGACGCTGCGGATGCTCTCGCCGGCATGCATCAGGTCGAAGCCCCGGTTGATGTCCTCGAGCGGCATCGTGTGGGTGATCATCGGATCGATCTGGATCTTGCCCTCCATGTACCACTCGACGATCTTCGGCACGTCCGTGCGGCCGCGGGCGCCGCCGAAGGCCGTGCCCATCCAGTTGCGGCCGGTCACGAGCTGGAAGGGCCGGGTGGAGATTTCCTGACCCGCGCCGGCAACGCCGATGATGACGGACTTGCCCCAACCGCGGTGCGACGACTCCAGCGCCTGGCGCATGACCTTGGTGTTGCCGGTGCAGTCGAAGGTATAGTCAGCGCCACCGATCGTGTCGCCGTTGCGCTTCGTCATGTTGACGAGATAGGGCACGATGTCGTCTCCGACCTCCTTCGGATTGACGAAGTGCGTCATGCCGAATTTCTCGCCCCAGGCCTTGCGGTCATTGTTGATGTCGACACCGATGATCATGTCTGCGCCGGCAAGGCGCAGGCCCTGCAGGACGTTCAGACCGATACCGCCGAGACCGAAGACGATGGCCGTCGAGCCGATCTCGACCTTCGCCGTGTTGATGACGGCGCCGATGCCTGTCGTCACACCGCAGCCGATGTAGCAGATCTTGTCGAAGGGGGCGTCCGGGTTCACCTTGGCGAGCGCAATTTCCGGCAGGACGGTGAAGTTCGCGAAGGTGGAGCAGCCCATGTAATGGAAGATCTTGTCCTTGCCGATGGAGAAACGCGAGGTGCCGTCCGGCATCAGGCCCTGGCCCTGCGTGGCGCGGATCGAGGTGCAGAGATTGGTCTTGCGCGACAGGCAGGAATAGCACTCCCGGCATTCCGGCGTGTAGAGCGGAATGACGTGATCGCCCTTTTTCAGCGACGTCACGCCCGGACCGACATCCACCACGATGCCGGCACCCTCATGGCCGAGAATGGCCGGAAACAGGCCCTCCGGATCGGCGCCCGAGAGGGTGAACTCGTCAGTGTGGCAGATGCCGGTCGCCTTGATTTCGACGAGGACTTCGCCGGCACGCGGGCCCTCCAGTTGCACGGTCATGATTTCGAGGGGTTTGCCAGCCTGAACGGCAAGGGCAGCGCGAACGTCCATGAAATGTCTCCTGGATCCAAAGCTCTTGAGGGGGCGCAGCGCCGGATGTCCGGCCTGCATGATTCGATATGTCTGTTCAGATACCCTTTAGGGCACGGCGAAGCGAGGTCTCAAGCGCGTCGATCGCCTTTCCCGCCTGCGTGTGCAGCCGTCTTGCGCTGGCGAGTTCCTCGATCAGGGCCTGTGCGGCAGAAGGAGACAGCGTGACGCCGGACGGCTCCGCGATCCCGGCCGTCAGCCACAGCGACGTGACGCCAAGAAGATCCGCGAGCAGGGCAAGCGTCTCCCCCTCGGGCGCGCTCCTGTCGCGCTCCCAGTCGGAGACCGTATCCGGCGGGACCCCCAGACGCTCGGCGAGATCGTCGAGGCTGAGGTTGAGCGCGCCGCGCGCGCGGAAAAGACGGCCGCCCGCCGTATCCGTATCGTGCGGCTGCCGCAGCATGGCCATCATGCCGTCAGTCGATGGGCGCATGGCGCTCTCCTCATCATGTTCCCGCTGGCTCGATCACGGGACGGGTGCCGTGGGCCGCAGGAAACCTCTTCACCCGAGCCTACATCCACGACCGCGAAAGAAAAGAGCCCGAAGCGGCAAAAATCCGTCGAGCGACGCCTTGCAGAAACCGCTCGGAGGGCATTGCCATGGGCGCGTCCGACCTCGGATCTGGAGCCTGATTCGCATGACCCGTCCACCATCGTCCGCTTCGCCCCAACCGGTCGTGCCCACCACAGTCTTGCCCACCACCGTGATGCCCACCACGGTGATGCAGGGCGCGGTGCTCCTGGTCACCGCCATGATGATCCTGCCCTGCATGGATGCCATCGCGAAGTACATGGCCGTCGAACTTCGAATGTCGCCGGGACAGGTGACGTTCTATCGCTTTTTCTTTCAGCTGGTCGCAACGCTGCCGATGCTGCTCCGACTGGGCGGTCCGAAGGCGCTCGTGCCGCAACGGCTTTGGTACAACATGCTGCGCGGCGTGCTGCTGGCCGCGGCGTCGCTGCTGTTCTTCACGTCGGTCAAGTACATGCCGCTTGCCGACGTGTTTGCGATCTATTTCGTGGAGCCATTCATCCTGACCTGTCTCTCGGCGCTGGTTCTCGGCGAGAAGGTCGGCTGGCGGCGGTGGACCGCGATCGGCATCGGCTTTTCCGGCGCGATGATCGTCATTCAGCCGAGCTTTCAGGCGTTCGGCCTGACGGCGCTGATGCCCGTGGCCTGCGCCTTTCTCTTTGCCTGCTACCTCCTGATGAACCGGGCTTCGGGCGCCGCCGACACGCCGCTTGCGATGCAGACCTTCGCGGGATTCGGCGGCACGCTGTTCATGGGTGCGACGCTCGCTCTCGGTCATGGCATGGGCGCGGAGGATTTCGTCCCGTCGTTGCCGCCGACACCCCTGGGGTGGGGGCTCGTCATCGTGCTCGGCACGATTTCCGGCTACGGGCACCTGATGGTGGTCAAGGCCTTCCAAGCTGCGCCCGCCTCGGTGCTCGCGCCGCTGCACTATTTCGAGATCATCGCGGCGACGATTCTCGGTTATCTCGTGTTCGGCGAGTTTCCGACGGCCTCCAAATGGCTGGGCGTCGGGATCATCGTTGGGTCGGGCCTGTTCATGATCTGGCGGGAGCGTCGCCAGCCGGCGACCTGACGGCCGACCGCGCCGTCGGTTCCGCAACGGTCGGACCGAAGACCGCGTCGAAGGCGTCCCGCAGCCGCATGTCCGCGTCCTCCATCATGACGGGCAATCCGAGATCGACGAGGCTGGTCACGCCGTGCCCGCGAATGCCGCAGGGCACGATGCCGCCGAAATGGTCGAGGTCGGGATCGACGTTCAACGACAGCCCGTGAAAACTTACCCAGCGGCGCAGACGAATGCCGATCGCGGCGATCTTGTCCTCGACGGGCGTTCCGTCGGGCAGGGGCGCCTTTTCGGGACGACGGACCCAGACGCCCACGCGATCTTCGCGTCGCTCGCCGGTGACGTTCATGCTGGCCAGGGTGCGGATGACGAGATCCTCGAGCGCGGCCACGAAGGCGCGAACATCCTGCCGCCGCCGCTTCAAATCGAGCATGACATAGACCACGCGCTGGCCGGGACCATGATAGGTGTACTCACCCCCGCGCCCCGTTGAAAAGACCGGGAAGCGGTCAGGCATGACGAGATCCGCCGCATCGGCACTGGTGCCCGCCGTGTAGAGCGGCGGATGCTCGACGAGCCAGACGAGCTCGTCCGCCTCGCCGGCAGCGATCGCCGCCACCTCCCGCTCCATCGTCTCGACGGCGTCCGGATAGGGCACGAGCCCGTCGGCAATCCGCCAGCGGACCGGCGGGCTTCCGTCAACGGCGAAGAAACGGCTGTCGAGAGCGTCGCGCTGCATGGGTCTTCCTGAAGAAAGCCTGCGGTCGGCCCGGAGCGATCCGGCGCCAAGCAGGTCCGTTGTCATGTCGGGCCGATCCCGAGCCCTCGGCCAGACGGCGCGGCGAACCGGGGATCGCGTTTAGATGGGATGCCGTGAGGGTGGGTTAAAGGCGGATTTTCGGGCACTGTCCACAGGCCTTTCAAATAGTTTCCACGCCGGAGAACTTTTCCGCTTCACGCCCTTGTGCCCCCCAAATCCTTTTGCTACATGCACCCCCGCCGGAGCAATTCGGATCTACCACGATGCGGTCGTGGCGGAATTGGTAGACGCGCAGCGTTGAGGTCGCTGTGGGGCAACCCGTGGAAGTTCGAGTCTTCTCGACCGCACCAACAGAAACCGGCTTAGGCCGGTTTTTTTGTGCCTGAACGACGGCAGATGGTTGCGATGCGGGCCCTCGCGGCTGTGCTATCCAAGCTTCAGCCCCTTCTCGTAGGTCTTGACCAACCGCTCCCGCTTCAGCCGCGACAGGCGATAGAGCCAGAAGATGCCATTGATCTGGTCGATCTCGTGCTGCAGGCAGGCCGACATCCATCCGTCCGCCTCCAGGTTCTGCCACAGGCCGTCAAGCGTCTGGTAGCGGACGTCGACCCGCGCGGGTCGTTCGACCTCGTCGGTGAAGCCCGGCATGGAGACGCTGCCTTCCCTCTGGCGAATGGTTTCCCGGGAGGCGCTGACGACGACCGGATTGACGAAGATTCGCGGACCGGCCGATGGCGCGATCTCGATCACGGTGATCGCCTGGAGAACGCCGATATGCGGGCCGGTGATGCCGACGCCCGGAGCGGCGCGCATGGTGTCGACGAGATCGGCCGCCAGCGACGCGAGCGCCCCGTCGAATGCGGTGACCGGGTCCGCTGGCGTCCTGAGGCGGACATCCGGGAAACGAAGGATCGGTCGGATCGTCATGCGGGCTCCGGCGTGTCGTGTTCCAGGGTCCAGACGGCCTCGAACAGGTGCGATGGGGCAAGGCACGCCTGCGCCAGAGGGCCGCGGAAACGGCCTGGACGGGTGCCGATTTGACTTCGATTTGTCAGGTTCTGCAACAGCTTGAACAAATTTTTCCGATATGTCCGGCCGGAGCCGCATCTTCGGTAGACCCGGGCACGTCCTTGGTCTAGCACGAAGTGCGGCCGGCCCTGTTTTCGGCCTGCAACCATCGAGACACTGGCAGAGCCTTTTCTTCAAGCTTCGGGCATCGTCCCGGCGCCGAAAACGGCTGAACGATCGCGAGGCGGGCAGATGAGCAACACCGGCGACGACCTGGAGACGCGCGTTCCCGAAGCGGATGATGCCTATGACGGGGCTGACATCTACGCCGAGGACGGCTCGGTGCGTTCCGACTATCTCATGCATGTCGGCGCAGCGATCGCCGATCGCGACGTGCTCTATCTGCGTCAGCATGTCGCGCGGCTCCATGCGTCCGAAATGGGCGACCTGCTCGAGGCGATCAATCCGGAACAGCGGCGGGCCATGGTGTCGCTGCTGGGCGACGAATTCGATCTCTCGGCGCTGACGGAGGTTGACGAAGCCATTCGCCTCGACATCGTCGAGCATCTGCCGAACGAGCAGATTGCCGCGGCGCTCGGCGAGATGGACTCGGACGATGCCGTCTACATTCTCGAGGATATGGACCAGGAGGATCAGGAAGCGATCCTCGCCAAGCTTCCCTTCACCGAACGCGTGCGCCTGCGCCGCTCGCTGGACTATCCCGAATCGACGGCCGGCCGACGCATGCAGACGGAGTTCGTCGCCGTGCCGCCCTTCTGGACGGTGGGGCAGACCATCGACTATATGCGCGAGGACACCGAGCTTCCCGAGAGTTTTACCCAGATCTTCGTGATCGATCCGACATTCCGTCTCCTCGGAACGATCGATCTCGATCGCATCCTGCGCACCAAACGGTCGGTGAAAATCGAATCGATCATGCGCGAGACCAATCATCCGGTCCCCGCGGAAATGGACCAGGAAGAAGCCGCCCAGGTCTTCGAACAGTATAACCTGCTCTCGGCTGCCGTCGTCGACGAGAACCAGCGTCTCGTCGGCGTGCTGACCATCGACGACGTCGTCGACGTCATCCAGGAAGAGGCCGAGGAAGACATCATGCGCCTCGGCGGCGTCGGCGACGAAGAGCTGTCCGACTCGGTGATCGATACCTCGCGCTCGCGCGTCGTGTGGCTGATGGTCAACCTGTTGACGGCCATCCTTGCCGCCTCCGTCATCGGGCTGTTCGACAAGGCGATCGAGCACATCGTGGCACTGGCCGTCCTCATGCCCATCGTGGCCGGCATGGGCGGCAATGCAGGGTCGCAGACGATGACGGTCACGGTGCGGGCGCTGGCGACGCGCGATCTCGACATTCACAACGCCTTCCGGGTTATCCGGCGCGAAGCGGGCGTCGGCCTCATCAACGGCGCTCTGTTCGGCCTCCTCATCGGCCTCGCCGCCGGCCTGTGGTTCCACAGTGCCGATATCGGCGGCATCATCGCGACCGCCATGCTGATCAACATGATCGCCGCGGCACTTGCGGGGATCTTCATTCCCTTGCTGCTCGACAAGTTCGGTGCGGATCCGGCCGTTTCGTCAGCGGTGTTCGTGACGACCGTCACGGACGTCACGGGCTTCTTTGCCTTTCTCGGCCTCGCCACCTGGTGGTTCGGGATCCACTGAACGACCTCGCTTTATCGGAACGCGGTTTCCCGCCCATCAAGGCCGGAGATCACCGACATGTCCCTGCCGATTGACTTTTACGTAAATGTCGATCAGGATTTGGTCTGGCAGATGAGGCACGGTTTGGACAAGTATTATACCATCACAGAACTGACACGAGAATTCGGTGTCTCCACCCGCACCCTTCGTTTTTATGAGGACGAGGGGTTGATCCACCCTGAGCGACGCGGTCGGACCCGGTTCTTCCGTTCGACGGATCGGCATCTGATCAAGGAAATTCTGCGCGGACGCCGGATCGGCTTCAGCATCGCCGAGATCCGCGAAATCATCCAGGTCTACAAGGAGCCACCAGGCGAAGCCGGTCAGCTCCGGCTGATGATGAAGCGGCTTGAGGACAAGCGGGCGGAACTGATCCAGAAGCGCCGGGATATCGAGGAAACGCTCGCGGAAATGAGCAATGTCGAGGAAGCCTGCCTGACGCGGCTCGCCGAAATCGGCGTCGGGACCTGACCACATCCCTCGGAGCATGAACAGTCGATCGCCGTGGCGGCTCACCCGCCGCGGCGTTTTTGTTTTTCGGGCGCTATTCCCGCGCCTTCATCGTGCACTGACCGGCAATCTCCGAGACCTGGCGGTTCATCTCGACGTCGGTCTGACCCCGATCCAGAGGGTCGAGAAGATTTTCCTCCACCAGCTTGTCGAGCGTGCACCCGCAGAAGCTCGAACAGAACGCTTGCGTCTCGTCGCCGGTGCAGGTCGCCATGCAGCTCGATTGGAAGGCCGGACGCGGATCGGGCCGCGGCGCCGGGTAGACCATGGCGACCAGCGCAACGACCGAGTACAGCAGCGGCTGATGCAGAAGATAGATCGGCAGACTGTGCCGGCCGGCAAAGGCAAGCCCGCGGGAGACCGGCCCCGTTGTCTCTCGGGCCGGTCCGGTCGGCTTGAGCCAACCACGCGAAAGAGCGATCCGGCCGAGCGCAATGCCGGTGAGAAACGGCGCGAGCCAGGGCAGGAGCGGGACATAGTCGTTTGATCGCGGCAGCGTTTCCGACAAGCCGACCCACAAGAGTGCAGGCGCTTCGAAGAACGATGAGCGCAGGTACAGCGGCGCTGCGAATGCGGCAATGGCAGCCGCAAGCGTGATTGCGACCGGAAGGCGAAGAAACAGGATGCCGATCAGGCTCGCTGCTGCAATCGCGTGGAGAATGCCGAAGAAGATGTATTCCGCCGGAAAGACATACCAGGTCGCGATGCTGATCACCACGGCCGCGGCCACGATCCGGACAAAGCGCTTGAAGAATGCGGGGCGGCGAAGGCGGGGAAAGTGACCGAGCACGAGGCTGAAGCCGGCAAGGAAGAGAAAGGTGCTGGCGATGCCGCGGGCGTAATATTTGAACACGCCGATGCCAACCGTACCGGGTGCTAAATATCCGAAATGTTCGAGATCCCAGGAGAAATGATAGCTCGCCATCGCAAGGATCGCGATGCCGCGCACGACGTCCAGCCAACCGAGGCGATGACGCTCGCGGCGGCCGGTCTCCGGTGGGATGACGGAGGCGTCGTCAAGTGGTGCGGTCTGATGGGTCAATGACATGCAAACTCCCCTGAAGCATGCTCGGCGAAGATGGAAGCAAGAGTGTTCCGGAGCACGCGAAACGTCAGGATGACAGGCCGGCGCGCGGCCGGCGGGATCTACGGTTCGAGGAGCGCTTCCCGCGCCTCGGAGAAGAACTGACGTCGAAAGAGAACGACGATGACGATGCCGGTGGCACCGATGAGGATATAGGGGCTGACGAACCAGCCAAGATAGCCGATTGACAGGAAGATGCTGCGCAGCCCTGCATTGAAGTGCTTGGCAGCGACCACGTTCATGCGAATCGCACGCTCGGCCGCCCGTTCGGCAAACGCACGATCGACCTTGGTTTCCGACAGCATGGGGATGCCGCCGATGAGAATCGAGCAGTAGTTGAACAGCCGGTAGGACCATCCGAACTTGAAGAAGGCATAGCCGAAGATGCAGGTCAGTCCGCTGACCTTCAGTTCGAAGGCTGTTCTTCCGCCCTGGACGACGTAGGGCAGATCGTTGAAGATCGCCTGTGCCTCCGTGGCGCGGCCAAGAAGCGCGAAGCAGCCGCCGAGCGCAAAGATACAGGTCGACGCGAAGAACGCGGTTCCGGCCTGCAGGCCGGCGATGATCTGGGTATCGATCATTTTCAGGTCGCGATTGAGCGAATTGAGAATCCATCGGCGGCGTCGCTCGATCATCAGTCGCGAGAGGCTTGTCCGACCGAAGACCGTGCGGCGGTCCGTGATCCAGACATAGCCGCCCCACAGCAGCGCAAACAGCAAGAGTGCGATATAATCGAGCAGAACCATGCGGCTCTTGTGGCACGCTCTTGCGAAAAAGCAATATGCTGCAAAGTCCGTCGGCGGCCTATGTCGCGTGCGCCTCATCGGATGTCGGTCGGTCGCCGCCCGGATGCGACGGCGATGACCTATGGTCGGTGGTCAGGAATGCGCGGACGGGCGCAGAGCGGGGTTTGCATGTTTCTTTCCGTATTCGATGTGTTCAAGATCGGCATCGGTCCGTCGAGCTCCCATACGATGGGGCCGATGTCCGCGGCCAATCGCTTTCTGGAGCTTCTGCTGTCCGCGGACTGGCCTCGTCCCGCGGGTGCGTCCGTGGCGGCCATAACCGTCAGCCTGCATGGTTCGCTTGCGCATACCGGCATCGGCCATGGATCGGGCAGGGCGGTCGTGCTCGGCCTGATAGGCGAGCGTCCCGACCAGGTCGATCCCGATCGCATGGACGCGATCATCGAAGCCGTCGAGCGGAGCGGAGAGGTCACGCCGCCGGGTCACCCCACCTATCGGTTCCAGCCAAAGAGCGATCTTTTCTTCGACAAGAAGGTGCCGCTGCCGGGCCACGCCAATGGCATGTCCTTCTCCGCTCTCGACAGGGACGGGCGCCTGCTCGTGAAGCGCATCTACTACTCCATCGGCGGTGGCTTCGTCGTGACGGATACGGAACTCGAGGCGATGCGCGCTTCCAAGACCAAGCCGGGTGGGATCAAGGTGCCCTATCCCTTTGCCAACGCGAAGCAGATGCTCGACATGGCGGCGCGTTCGGGGCTTTCTATCGCCCAGATGAAGCGCGCGAACGAGGAATGCTCCATGTCACGCGAAGAGCTGGATGCCGGACTCGACCGGATCTGGGCCGCGATGAAGAGCTGCATCGATCGGGGACTCTCGCAGGAGGGCATCCTGCCGGGCGGTCTCAAGGTGCGGCGCCGGGCCGGCATGATCCATGACAAGCTCGAACAGGAATGGCGGTCCAACAAAATTAATCCGCTGCTCGCCAATGATTGGCTGAGCGTATACGCCATGGCCGTGAATGAGGAAAACGCGGCGGGTGGGCGGGTCGTGACGTCGCCGACCAATGGCGCGGCCGGCGTGGTGCCCGCGACCATCCGCTACTACCTGCATTTTCATGAAGACGCGGATGAGAACGGGATCCGGGACTATCTTCTGACCGCGGCTGCCATCGGTGGAATCATCAAGTTCAATGCCTCGATCTCCGGTGCCGAGGTCGGCTGTCAGGGAGAGGTGGGATCCGCATCGGCCATGGCCGCCGCGGGCCTCGCCGCCGTGATGGGAGCCACGCCCGAGCAGATCGAGAATGCCGCCGAGATCGCACTGGAACATCACCTCGGCATGACCTGCGATCCGGTGGGGGGGCTCGTGCAGGTGCCCTGCATTGAGCGCAATGCGCTGGGCGCCGTCAAGGCGGTCACGGCCGCATCGCTCGCGCTCAAGGGGGATGGCAGCCATTTCGTGCCGCTCGATGCCTGCATCGAAACGATGCGCCAGACGGGCGTCGATATGCACGACAAGTACAAGGAAACGTCGACGGGGGGCCTCGCGGTCAATGTTGTCGAGTGCTGATGCCGTGTGGCTCTTGACGGGCCGCTGGCAAGCGTGTTGAACGCGGCATCATGGCCTTGCATCTTCTCAAGCTTTGCGTCGGCGCGGATTCCATCGACGATCTGCGCGAATGGGTCGCCCATCGCGCGCTGAACGCGATGTCGGCCGGCCACGCGCCGCACTCCGTTCATACCACCCGCATGGTGCCCAAGCGCACGGAGGAACTGCTCGACGGCGGCTCGCTCTACTGGGTGATCAAGGGCCAGGTGCAGGCCCGCCAGCGCATTCTCGATATCGCGCCGTTCACGGATGGCGAAGGCATTGGACGCTGCAATCTCGTTCTCGGCCCCGAGGTCATCGACACCGATTTTCAGCCGCGTCGTCCCTTCCAGGGCTGGCGCTATCTGACGGACGCCGATGCGCCACGCGACCTCGCATCCGAGACGGCCGACATGCCGAGCGACCTCCGGCGCGAACTGACCGAACTCGGCCTCCTCTGATCGACATGCCCAAACGACAAGGCCCGCCGGCGGGTCTGCGCGGCGGGCTTTGTCGGATTGTCTGTCACGTCAGGTTATTTGATTCTCAGTCGAACCGGCCGGCGTGACGATGGTGCAGTCACGTGGAGGTGGATGACCACATCCGGCTGCGTCGAGCGCCAGGCTCGTGCGCCATGGGTGAGGAGCATTCCGACGAGATCCTTGGTCTTCGACCGCGGCTTTGATCCCAGTTCGGCAATGCGCATGGCTGCTTCGTGGAGTGGATGGAGGCCCCGGCGCGGTGCGCGGCGAACCTTGTTGTCGGGGACCAGAGGTGCTCCCGAACCGTTTTCATTCATCGACATGACGGACCCCGTTGACGCAAAACAAACCCGAGGAGGAGGCCGGCGCAACAACAGACGCCGGCATTTCGATATTGTGTGAGGTGGCCGGCGTTCCCGTCGGCCAATCCTGAGACCTTACTGGGCGGCGGCCCAGCAGGCGAAACCCTTCTTCTTCAGAGCCGAGCAGGCGTTGACGGCCTTGTCCTGGCTGGAGAAACCACCGAAGCGCGCGCGATAAAGCTGGCTGCTGCCGCTCGAAACGGCCACGGTAAAGGGCTTGGCGGCGGAGAGCGCCTTGCCGCCCTTTTCTTTGGCGTTGCCAAGAAGCGTCATGGCCTGGTCCTTGTCTGGCGTTGCACCGATCTGGATGATCCAGCCGGACAGACCGGCGGATGCCGCGTCTTCCGTCACGGGCTCGGAGACCTTCTTGGCGACGGAATTCGTGACCTGGCGATCGATGGCGGTGTTGGTGCCGAGGGAGGCAAGCTTCTGGCTCTGGGCTTCCAGGGTGTTCGGCTTGGCGGCAAGTACCGGGTTGGCGCTGGCCTTCGGCTCGGCAGCATAGGCGACCTCGACGCTGCGGGTCGTTTCGTCGCTGTAGCGGGCGCCGGGGACCGGGCCACTGTTGGGCAGGTTGAAGCTGCCGCCGGTCGCCGCTGCGGTCGAGACCGTGCGCGGCTCGCTGGCCGAAAGCGTCGGCGCGTCCTGGGTTTCGGCAACGAGATTGCCGCTGCCGCTGCGCGACGCTGCCGGCATGTACTTGGCGACGAGCGCGCGCATCTGGGCATCGCGGGCACCGCCGGACTTGCCGCCGAGAACGACACCGACGATGCTGCGGCCATCGGCTTGTGCCGAGGTCACAAGGTTGAAGCCGGCTGCACGGGTATAGCCCGTCTTGATGCCGTCGACACCGCGCACATTGCCGAGAAGACGGTTGTGGTTGCCGATGACCTGACGGCCGAAGGTGAAGCTGCGCGTCGAGAAGTAGCTATAATACTGAGGAAAATGCTGACGCAGCGCCATGCCGAGCCGGGCCTGGTCGCGAGCGGTCGTCATCTGGTCGTCGTTCGGCAGGCCATTGGCATTGCGGTAGGTTGTACGCGTCATGCCGAGCGCACGGGCCTTGCTAGTCATGATCCGGGCAAAGCGCTCTTCCGAGCCGCCGAGGAACTCGCCGAGAGCCGTTGCAGCGTCATTGGCGGAGCGCGTGACGAGCGCCTGGATTGCCTGCTCGACCGTGATCGTCTGGCCGGCGCGCACGCCGAGCTTGGATGGAGGCTCGGCAGAGGCGTGCTTGGAGAAGGGGACGGGCGTGTCCTTGCGCACCTTTCCAGCTTCGAGCGCTTCGAAGGTCAGGTAAAGGGTCATCATCTTCGTCAGCGAAGCAGGATAGCGCAGACTGTCGGCATCTTCGCTGTAAAGCACCTTGCCGGTTTTCGCATCGACGACGATGCCGGCATATTTGGCGGCCAGAGCGGGGGCTGCAAAGACACAGACCGCCACGACGGAGGCAACGATCATACGTGAAGCCGATTTGAAGAATGGGGTCGGCTGACGCTCGGTGGAACCGTTCAATGTTGGCATGGACACTACGCTTCTCTTCATTCTCAGGTCAAAAATTGTCGTCCGGGCATCGCCCCCCTACGGACGACCGTTGCCCAGACTTTATCCTCACAGCGTTACCAATCGGTTTATGATGAAGGATTGGTTTCAAAATCGACACACATCGCGCTGCCCGAAATCGCTCCGCGGGACCGCGGCCGTTGATGATCTTCTTGGCGTCAAGGAACGCGTTTTGCGTCGACGAAGTGCCGAACGGCCTCGTCGATGGCGTGCCATTGTGGCAGCAATTGGCTGGAGAACCGGTAGAGCACCACGAGATCCTGGCCCGCATGCACGTCGCGTTGACAATCCGCGCTGGTGGCAAGCTCCGGGCGCTCCGGCATGAGGCAGCGGACGCCGTAGTCTGCTGGAGCAGATGTTGCGGTCGACGACGCGGTGAAAAAGATCTCGGCGCCGTATCCCGATGTGGCTTTCATGCGATGACCGGTCAGGCCGGCAGGGCCGGGGATGGGGTCGCCTTCGAACAGGTGACGATAGATCGGCGCGATGCGGCCGGACATGTCGCGCGACATGGTGCTTTGGGAGATCTGCAGGAAGACGAGCCCGTCCGTGCGCGTGACATCGTTGAAGCGGCTTCGCGTTTCGTCGCTATAGCCCTGCATTTCGGGCCAGGTCGCGTAGAGATCGACGCGTTCCGCGGCGCCTGCCGTGCGCTGCTCGGCAAAGCGAATGACGTTGGCGGGCAGACGCAGGTGGTCGGTGCCGATCACGATGTCGGTGTCGACCGTGCTCGTGGTGTTGCCACCAAGCGCGAGTGTCGCGCCGATCCGGGGGCCGGCCAGGCAGATCGCGATTGTCAGGGCGGCAAGCAGTCCGATCGCCGATCCGGTGAAAAGGAGAAGGCGCGAGCGTGATGGCGCGTCACCGGGAGAAGAGTGTCCGGGGGTTGCAGCGAGCTCTGATGAAGTGGTCATCGGATCGTTCCAGCATCCCTCCCGGCGCGGCGCGCGCCTGCGTCGACCCGACACAGGATCGACCGGCACGGATGAACGAACCGCAGGTCGATACCGGGTCAGGCTGACGCAGGAAGGTTAATTTTCCGTAAAGCACAGGCGCGCCGTCCGGTGACATCACGTCGCGAAACGAAGAAGGCCGGCTCCGGGGACAGCGGAGCCGGCCTTATGGGCCGCCGGTGACGGGGATCACCGCGCAGGCCCAAACTCGGGATCGAGGGAAGGGTGGAAAGCCGCGCCTACTGCGTCTGGACGCTGCCGACGGCCACGGCCCGGCCATCCTGGATCTTGACCCACCGGCCGGCATTGTCGACAGACTGCCGCTTCAGGTAGGTATATTCCGTATCGGACCAGATCAGCACCTTGCTGCGCATGTTGTCGAGAATGAAATCTCCGCGGTCCGTGCGCACCGTCAGTACGGCGTGTCCATCGCCGTTCGGCTGCAGCACGACGGTGATCAGCAGGTTGTTCGGTGCGATACCGGCCTGCATCAGCTCGCGACGCTTCAGGAGAACGTAGTCTTCGCAGTCGCCGACGGTTTCCGGATAGGCCCAGTGTTCTTCGACACCGTAGATTTCCTTGTCGGTCATCGGCGTGATCCGCTCGTTGACGTCGTAATTGACTTCGAGAATGGTCTTCCAGGTCTCGCGCGTGAGGGTCAGCGGTGCTGCCTTGGTCGGGTTGGCACGGCATTCGTCCGGTGCCGTGCGGCAAAACTCGTAATGTCCGACAGGCGGATTCGTCGGTCCTTCCGTTTCCATATTGGCTGGGAATGCAAAGGCGGATGTCGCCAAGGCAAGCGCGCCGATGATGCCGAAGAAGCCTGCTTTGAAGCTTTTTGTTTTTGTCATTGTCCGTGTCCCCGTTACAGGCACAGAATGACACGGACGTTTTGATCTCAGCCAAAAGTCCGAAGTAAAACAAAGTACAAATGCCGATCAACTGAATATAAAATACGCATAAAACACGATGACTGTTTTAAATGTATTTGAGTCGGTTTCGTCGAAAAGTTTAGCGATGAACGTAAGGAATGGGGCACGCGTCCGCGCATAAGGCACGGTAACGAAACAATAAAAGTGTAAACGCAAAATGGCGGTCGAGCGTCTTTTCCGACGGCAACGGCCGGCGGACCGGAATTGCGGTACATTGGTCGGCGTCCCGTTACAGGAAACCGGCCTCGATCTTCTTCATGATCTGGTTAGGATAATTGAAAAGGCCGCTCGCGACCGCGCCAGACGCATGGACTGCAGGGGGGGCGCCGCGGGCCGACGTCACCGGTTCTGAGGACGGCTCATGCCCGCGAAAGCACGGGCGCGGGCGGTCACGCCGCGGCAATGCGGTGCGCTCGGTCGTAGCTTGTCGTGAGAGTGGGGGCTTACAGAAATTCGCGGAGCGTGTCGCGCGACTGGACGCCCAGGAACTCGATGGCGACGCCTTCCTGGAAATGGCGGACGATTCGCCCGCGCATGTTGCCGAGAAGGATCGGCGTTCCCAGCTCGAAGCGGAATTCCGTATCGACGGCAGCCCCGGAGAGGGAAAGGTCGATGATCCGGCAGGCGTAGCGTGTGCCGTCCTCGAGCGTAATCTCCGTCTGGGTCTTGCGCGGCGCCAGACGGTCGTGTCGGCGGTCTTCCGGCAGTCCGAGTTCGTGCTTGTTGGCAATCCACGTCAGCTGTGCGGCGAGTTTGTCGCGCTTGCGATCCGTCGCGTTGATCCGGACAGTGAAGGATTGGTCGGCGAGCCGGGAAACAAGCCCCTCGATGCGGCCGACATGGTCGACATAGGCGACGACGCGCTCACCAATGCGCGGACGGGCCGTCGTGGAGAAGAAGACGTCACCCGGAGACATCTCCGTCGCCGTGCAATCATATTCGTCATGGCTTGCCAGCATCAGACGGCCGCCGAGATTCACGGTGACGCGCTGGAATGCGCTTTCATCGTGCGCCTTCGGTGTCGCAGCTTGAGACTGTTTGAAGTTGAACATCGCGACACGCCCGTGGACCTTGCACGTTTACGAATACAAGAGCCGGGTTAACAGAGTCTTCGAAAGCGACCCCTAGTGCCCCTTTCCGCCGTCGAAGACGGAGAGATGCATGACGCGGGACAAAGCCTGGTGGAAGGCCGTCGGACGCTGGGCCGACGTGACGGTCCGGGAGACCGTGGTCCGCACCGCAACGTCGCCGACGGGCGTATCCCGCTGGAGAAAGTCGACGTGATTGATCGACAGGAAGGGGAGAGGGTGCGCGCCGATCCAGGTGGGGCGCGACGTCGGCGCCAGAGATCCGAAGATCCGGTCGAGACGCCCGCTGCGGGACGTCAACGGCAGGAGGACGAGCTCCGTCGCGAGGCGCTCGCCGCCCCCCGTCATGCCGGACGCCTGGATGACCGCGGGTTCGCCGGCGCGCTGAACCCGGCGCGTGACGTCGTTAAGAGCCTGCATGTCCGCTGCAGACCACAGAGTGTCAAACCCGGTGCCCCGCAGTTCCCGCACGAACAAGGCGCAGAGGCGCGTTCCGGCCAGTCGGAAGCGGGGAGACATCGTCCGGCCCGAGTCTGCGTCCGTCTGTTCCAGGATAAAGACGTCCGGCAGGACGTCGCGGATCGCGCCGGGGTCCAGGTGTTCCCGTGACGGGATTCGGCCGTTTTCACAGAGGCTCTGCCAATACCGGAAAATCTCGGTCGATGTTCGCGTCTTCATGTCGATCGTCCCGCTTTGGAGCACAACCGTCCCGCATCGGATCGATACGAGGTGCGGCGGCGGCCTTCCGTCATCCCCTCGCAATTCGCGTGCCAGCGCCCCGTTAAGCTTAATGACATGCTGCGCTTGAGCTGTGACATGCCGGCTGGGGCGAAAGAGATCGCCTCACGAAGGCTCGTCTTCGGTACCGGTAGGTTCACGCCGGGGATGGCGACGGCGCTCCGATTGTCGAAGCGGCGTTGTCTGGCGCAGCAGACCGCCGACCGCTGTGAACGTCTGCAGCACGATAGCGAGGGTAAGGATCCGGCATGCGACCATCGGCGCCGACGGGTGTGCTTGCCAGCTGCCGTCGGGCAGGGGATAAACGCGCCTCGCACACGACGACGATCGAAAGCATGTTCCCATGACAGACCGAGACAACGCGCCTGTACCCGGCAAGCCCTCCCGTTCGGATGTACCCCAGATCGATGGGCGTGCCGCAGAGACCGAGAAAGCCGGAGATCGCCTGATTCCGCCGGACGGGGCGGGGGTGGGACCTGACCCTGACGAACATGCAAATCGCAGCGATCGTCCCGCCGGCGCGACCTTGTCGGACGAGGAAAGGGCGGCACGCCGGTCTTTGCCGGAGGATCTATCCGGGTCGCCGTTTCCGGCGGACGCCGGCATTGCGGTGGAACCGCCGGCCCGAGAGCCGGCGTTCAATCTGCCGCAAAGCCTTGTCTGGATCCTGGCGGTCCTCGTTCTCATCCACGCTGTGCGGACCTATCTCCTCTCCGTCGAGATCGACGACGAACTGATTTTCAACGTCGCTTTCCTGCCGGCGCGCTACGATCATCCGCTGACGGAGCAGGGCCTGGCATGGCTCTGGACGCCGGTCACCTATTCGTTCCTGCATGGATCCTGGGAGCACCTGATCTTCAACGCCTTCTGGATGGTGGCTTTCGGCGCGCCAGTCGTTCGCCGGATCGGTGCCGGCCGGCTGGCGGTTTTCTGGTGTCTGGCCGCGATCGCTGCTGTCGGCCTGCATCTGGCGCTTCACTGGGGCGACATGACGGTGGTCATTGGCGCCTCCGGCGTTGTCGCCGGCCTGATGGGTGCGGCAGCCCGCTTCGTGTTCTCGCCGAGTGGCCGCATCAGCCGCCAGTTTGCGCACCGCAACCCGCGCCTCAGCGTCCGGGAGGCACTGTCCAATCGTTCGGTCCTGTTCTTTGCCGGAGTCTGGTTTGCCACGAACCTCCTCATCGGGCTCGGCCTGTTCACGCTTGCTGACGGTGCCGGCATCGCCTGGGAGGCGCATATTGGTGGCTTCCTCTTCGGCTTCCTCTTCTTCGGACTGATCGACCCGCCCGAGACGCGGGCCGAGCGCGACTGACCGGCGGCCCGGTATCGCGCGCACCCGGCATTTCCGTTTCACGCGGATTGCGGTATGTTTCGCCTGCGTCGTTCTGTCACAGGCGCAGCGGAAGCGGGAGGTTCGCATGACGGTGAAGAGGATTTTGGACGAGAAGGGCCGGCAGGTCGTGACGATCGCGCCGGACATGGCGGTGCGAGACGCCGCGGCGCTTCTGGCCGAGCACCGCATCGGTACGGTCGTGGTGCTGGATGAGCAGCAGGCGATTGCCGGTCTGCTGGCAGAGCGCGATGTCGTCGCCGCAATCGCGCGGTACGGAGCGGAATGCCTCGACCGCCGGGTGTCCGACGTCATGTGTCGGGATGTCCACACCTGCAGCGAGGAGATGGAAATCGATGCGGTCATGGAAATCATGAACAGCCGTCGGGCCCGTCATCTGCCCGTCGCGCGCAACGGCCGTCTTGTCGGGATCGTGTCGATCGGCGACGCCGTGCGCAACCACATCCGCGCCATCGAACACGAGGCGCGCGAGATCAAGGCCTATATCGCCGGTTGAACGCGCTGACACCTCTTCAGGGGCGGATCAGCGCAGCACGGTTTCGAGAAGCCGTTTCAGTTCGGTGAGGCGATTCTTGGTTTCGACATAGCCACGGTCGATCGCCTCGCCGGCGCGATGGAATTCCGACAGGCCGATATCGCTGAGCTTGGGATGCAGCGACAGGTCCGGCGGGTCGCCGGCGAGCTTTGCCCGCGAAATCCGGTCCTGGATGACATTGAAGGCCTGCACCATCACACTGGTCATGCCGAGACGCGCAACAGGGTCTGCCGTCTTCCCAGGGGTCGGCGGGGTCACGGGATCGCTGGCCCGCAGCTTGATGACGGCGGAGCGGCCGTAAAGATCGTATTGCAGATTGACGGCGACGACGAGCGGTTGCTCATAGGCGCGGCATACCGAGACCGGAACCGGATTGACCAGCGCGCCATCGACCAGCATTCGTCCGTTGCAACGCACAGGCTCGAAAATGCCGGGCAGGGCGTAGGACGCGCGCAGGGCGGTGATGAGGGAGCCCTCCGAAAGCCAAACCTCGTGCCCGGACCGAATATCGGTGGCGATGGCCACGAACGGCCGACCAAGGCTCTCGATGGCAACGTCTGCGAGATGCTCCTGCATGCGGCGCGTCAGGCGCAATCCGCCGAAAAGTCCGCCGCCGCCGATCGCGAGATCGAGCAGGCCCGCGATGCGCCGCATCGTCAGGGATCGGGCGAAGGTCTCGAGTTCGTCCAGTTTCCCGGCGAGATAGCAACCGCCGACCAGCGCGCCAATGGAGGTCCCCGCGATCATGCCGATGGGGATACCTTCCTCATCGAGCGCGCGGAGAACGCCGATATGCGCCCAGCCACGGGCAGCGCCGCCACCAAGTGCGAGAGCGATGCGGGGTTTCTCCGGAGCGACAGTCAAGACGTGGCCTGTTCCTTCCTGCTCGATGCGGACACCGCCGCTGCCCAACCCGTCATGCGGCGCCGGCGTTTCTGCACCTGTTCCATGTCGAGAGAATGTCCAGTTCAGCATGGAGCACCTGTCCGCCACATGACCGGGCCCTGATCAAGGCTACGGCCTTTCCTGAAGACATTAGAGCGCCACGGACATTGAAACTTCGTTTAGCGGACGAAAACCTGCGTCAAATAAAAGCAGATGCTCAATTCTTGTCGTCGCTCGTGTGCGGGGCCGCGTCGTTCTCGTACACCGTACGCGGATCGAAGTGCCTGACATCATCGCGAACGGTTAGCGCCACCGCACCATCCGTGATGTCCACAGACCGATAGAAGCATGACCGTCGTCCCGTATGGCAGGTCGCATCGTGCCCGGCGACGTTCACCCGCAGCCAGACGGCATCCTGGTCGCAATCGGTTCGCAGTTCGACGACGCTCTGCAGATTGCCCGACGTCTCCCCCTTCTTCCATAATGCCTTGCGAGAGCGGCTGTAATAATGGGCGATGCCGGTCTCGACCGTCAGCGCCAGCGCTTCCGCATTCATATGCGCCACCATCAACAGCATGCCGTCTCCGGCATCCGTTACCACCGCCGTCACCAGGCCGTGCCCGTCGAAGCGGGGCGTGAAAACGGCGCCTTCCTCGACCTCGGACGTATCGGACGATGGACGGGTAAAAACGAGGGACATCCAGAAGACTCCGGCTAAATGAGAAGATGCAGCGTCCGACGTCCATTCTCACGGCATTGACAGCCGGAGGAGCATCACGCCTGCTCGGATCCACGCAAAAAGAAGCAGGCGCACCTGACGCGAAACTGCGAGGCAATCGTGGCTGACGGAAGCAAGCGTTGCGTGAGACCTGCGCGGCTTAACGGAAGCCGCGCACCATCGAGATGAAGCGGGCCTGCTCGGCTGCGTCCGTCTTGAAAGTGCCGGTGAAGGTCGTCGTCAATGTCGTCGAGCCCTGCTTCAACACACCACGCATGGCCATGCACATATGTTCGGCTTCGATCATCACTGCAACACCGCGCGGACGCAGTGTCTCGTTGATCGCGGCGGCAATCTGCGCCGTCATGCTTTCCTGTGTCTGCAGCCGCCGACCGAAGATATCGACCACCCGCGCGATCTTCGAGAGGCCGAGAACCCGGCCTTCGGGAAGATAGGCGACATGGGCCCGGCCGATGACCGGCAGCATGTGGTGTTCGCAATGCGAATGAAAGGCGATATCCTTGACCAAAACAACGTCATCGAAGCCGGCAACCTCCTCGAAGGTGCGGCCCAGCACATCCTCGGCAGCGAGGTCATAGCCGGAAAACAGTTCCTTGTACGCCTTTGCAACCCGTGTCGGGGTGTCGATCAGGCCCTCGCGCTGCGGATCGTCGCCTGCCCATCGCAGGAGCACGCGCACAGCGTCCTCGGCTTCCTTCTGCGACGGCCGGCCGTCGACGTCCGTTTGAGACGGAAAATTCTTCACGATGGCATCCATGATAGCCCCTGCTGCGTGGCGCGTAGCTTGACGTTGATCTTTACGGACAACTCGCCACTCACCGATCTCCTGCCGATATCGTCAGGCTACGGCTGTCGTTGGCGGGCTCCAGGGCTGTTCGGACGGAGAGGTCAAGGCTCTCCACCGTCAGGCGCGGTTCCCCAAAACAACAGGCGACAGCAGCACCTCTGCCCTGTCGCCTTTTCCGTAGGTACCATATAATATAAGCGAACAGGTGTAAAAGAGGGCGATGCGACGCCCCTGTTCTTTTTTCCGCCGAGGTGAAGAAAATCCTCCGCCTGGTGACTATATCCACGCGAAACCATATCGATTGCCTGTCTGCGGAAACAAAGAGGGCATGGAAGCGGGACGGCCGTATCATGGATGATATCTACAACAGCCGCATTCTTGAGTTTGCTGGAAACATTCCCCGAAGTGGACGCCTCGATCCTGCGGACGCAGAGGCTTCTGCTCACTCCAAGCTGTGCGGCTCGAAGGTCAAGGTCACCATTCGCATGGCGGACGGGCACATCACGGATTTTGCCCATGACGTCAAAGCCTGTGCGCTGGGTCAGGCCTCGTCTTCGATCATGGCGCGCAACATCGTGGGTGCGAGCGCCGAGGAGATCAGAGTGGCGCGCGAGGCCATGCTCGACATGCTGAAGGCGGATGGCGAGGGCCCCGGCGGACGCTTTGCCGACATGCGCATTCTCCGTCCGGTCAAGGACTACAAGGCACGCCATGCCTCCACCATGCTGACCTTCGATGCCGTGGTGGATGCGATCGGACAGGTCGAGGCGCAGCAATCCCATCCACAACCGGACGCGGCGCGACCGGACACGGCCCACGTCTGATCATGTGCGATGGTGGAGCGGAATGCGGGCACGGCACTCCTCAGCCCGGGCCCTATCGCGGCCGCAACTGGCGGGGACCCTTCCGCAAGACACCGGGCCGGCTCGCCGGCATGGCTCTCATTCGCGCTTACCAGCTGACGCTGTCGAGTTTCATCGGTGCCGGTTGCCGCCATATCCCGACCTGCTCGGAATACGGCTATGAAGCGATCGGCCGGCACGGCCTGTGGCCCGGGAGCTGGATGACCCTTTACCGCATTGCTCGGTGCGGGCCCGGCGGTAAGGGAGGTCTGGACCCGGTGCCGCCGCAGCTCTCCGGTCGACTTCGCTGGCTCGCCCCGTGGCGGCGTTCCTCCTGATGCAGGTCGCCCGAACGTGTGCAGCGGTTTCGGGAAACGACATGCATCCAAACACGACCTTGAAGCGCGTTGCGTGAGTCCTTTTCCACGCAACGCTCTTGAGAACACCGCGCATCGCTGCCGCCTTCGGCTCTTTCCACATGCCGCGAATGGCTCTATACCGCGCGCGACCGTATGAATTCCCGTGACGTCGCGGAGTGCGTGCGGTCTCATCCATAGCATTCCCCACCCGCATTCGTTGGCGGGACTGGATAGGAGATAGACAATGTCCGTTGCCCTCACGTTTCCCGATGGCTCCATTCGCGATTTCGCCGTCGGAACGACTGGCCGCGAGGTCGCCGAATCGATATCCAAATCGCTTGCCAAGAAGGCCGTCGCCATCGCGCTCGACGGCACCCTGCGCGATCTTTCCGACCCGATTGAGAACGGACGTCTGGAGATCGTCACCCGCGACGACCCGCGCGCGCTGGAGCTGATCCGCCACGACGCCGCCCATGTGATGGCCGAAGCGGTGCAGGAGCTGTGGCCCGGCACGCAGGTGACGATCGGCCCCGTCATCGAAAACGGCTTCTACTACGATTTCGCCAAGGCCGAGCCCTTCACGCCCGACGATCTTCCGAAGATCGAAAAGCGGATGAAGGAGATCATCCAGCGCAACAAGCCGTTCACCAAGGAAGTCTGGCCGCGCGACAAGGCGCGCCAGGTCTTTGCCGACAAGGGCGAGGCCTACAAGGTCGAGCTGGTGGATGCGATCGCCGAAGGCCAGGATCTCAAGATCTACTATCAGGGCGACTGGTTCGATCTCTGCCGCGGACCGCATATGGCCTCGACAGGCCAGATCGGCACGGCATTCAAGCTCATGAAGGTGGCCGGTGCCTATTGGCGCGGCGACAGCAACAATCCGATGCTGACCCGCATCTACGGCACCGCCTGGCACACGCAGGAGGATCTCGACCGTTATCTGAACATCCTGGCCGAAGCCGAGAAACGCGACCACCGCAAGCTTGGTCGCGAGATGGACCTCTTTCACTTCCAGGAGGAAGGTCCGGGCGTGGTCTTCTGGCACGGCAAGGGCTGGCGTATCTTCCAGACGCTGGTCGCCTACATGCGTCGTCGCCTTGCCGGAACCTACCAGGAGGTGAATGCGCCGCAGGTGCTGGACAAGTCTCTCTGGGAAACCTCCGGACACTGGGGCTGGTACCGGGACAACATGTTCAAGGTGTCTGTGGCCGGCGACGATACCGACGATGATCGGGTCTTTGCCTTGAAGCCGATGAACTGCCCGGGTCATGTGCAGATCTTCAAGCACGGTTTGAAGTCCTACCGCGAACTGCCGATCCGGCTTGCGGAATTTGGGAACGTTCACCGGTACGAGCCGTCGGGCGCTCTGCACGGGCTGATGCGCGTGCGCGGGTTTACGCAGGACGACGCCCATGTCTTCTGCACGGACGAGCAGATGGCGGCGGAGTGCCTGCGCATCAACGATCTGATCCTGTCTGTCTACGAAGATTTCGGCTTCGACGAGGTTGTGGTCAAGCTTTCCACGCGTCCGGAAAAGCGCGTCGGGTCCGACGAGCTTTGGGATCGTGCGGAAAGCGTGATGATGGACGTGCTGAAGACCATCGAGGCGCAGTCCGAGGGCCGCATCAAGACCGGCATTCTGCCGGGCGAGGGCGCGTTCTACGGACCGAAGTTCGAATACACTCTGAAGGACGCCATCGGCCGCGAATGGCAGTGTGGCACGACGCAGGTCGACTTCAACCTGCCGGAGCGTTTTGGCGCCTTCTACATCGACAGCAATTCGGAGAAGACGAAGCCGGTGATGATCCACCGCGCGATCTGCGGCTCGATGGAGCGTTTCCTCGGGATCCTGATCGAAAACTTCGCGGGCCACATGCCGCTCTGGGTGTCGCCGCTCCAGATCGTCGTCGCCACCATCACATCGGATGCGGACGCCTATGGCGAGGAAGTGGCGGAACTTCTGCGGGACGCGGGTCTGACGGTTGAAACGGACTTCCGCAACGAGAAGATCAACTACAAGGTCCGCGAACACTCGGTCACCAAGGTGCCGGTCATCATCGTCTGCGGCAAGCGCGAGGCGGAAGAGCGGACGGTCAATGTCCGTCGCCTCGGTTCGCAGGCCCAGACGCCGATGACGCTCAACGACGCGATCGCGAGCTTGGTCGAGGAAGCCACGCCACCCGATCTCCGCCGCAAGGCCGAGGCCCGCAAGGCGCGTCTGGCTGCGGCCGTCTGATCGTTCAGAGAGAGATAAGCGAAGACGGGAGCCGGGTCGAGAGATCCGGCTTCTCTCGTTTTGCGCCGGACTGTCCCTTGGCGGCATTGCGCTCAGTCCTGCGCGTTGGCAGCCGCGGCCGATTCACCCTGCGCGCCCGGCTGCGCGGCCGTGTTCGACAGCAGCACTTCCACCTCGGCATTGACGCCAGCGGTCACCGTAAAGTCGCGCTGGTAGATTTTCTCGTTGTTGCGTGCCACGGCGCTGTAGTCGCCTTCGGCCAGAACCAGCGTGGGAAACGCCCCGACGCTTTCGCTGACCACGTCGCCGGATGCCGTCAGGATCGACCATGCCGTATCGGCGATGGCTTCGCCGCCGGGCTCGGCAACCAGCTTCAGGGTCAACTTGGCCGCCCGATGCTGGATCGTCGCTTCGGTCAGCTTTCCGGCTTCGACCTGGATATCCGCGCGGATGACCGCGTTGACGGAGCCGTAGTTCGAGACAACATGGTAGGTGCCGCTGTTCAGGCGAACCACCGTGTTGGGCTTGACGTCGGCCACCACCAGCGCCCGCTCGCCGTCTTCCTTCACGTCCGATGAGAAGATCGAGAAGGAGAGCTCGGCTTGGGGTATCCGCACGTCGGCGCCGGAAACCGCGTTCAACGTGACACCGCCCGCGTCCAGCACGAGAACCTGCCGCTCGAAGGCACCGGTCTCCGCAACGCGGATCTTGCGTGTCGCGCCCGCACGACCGAAGGCGACATTGACGAAATACTCGCCGGGGACGAGCTGGAATGCGGCCGATCCACCCTGGGAGGTCGCGACCAGTGGTAGCTTGCCGTCGGAGCCGGGGATCGGGCTGAACACGCGCCAGGTCAGACCCTGCTCCACTACGCCGCCTTTATCTTTTAAGAGCGCATCCAGCCGAACATCGCGCGTGGTCGGTCCCTGCGTGGCCTGGCTTGGAACGATCGGGCTGAAACTGTTCAGCTTGGGCATCTTCGGCGGCGTCGAGATCGAGGGGAAGCTCTTGAACGGGTCCGTCTGCACGGCCTCCGGCTGTGCCGGTCCTTCCGGCAGGATTCCGGTCTGCACGGTCTGGGCATGCGCACTGCCTGTCACGCTGAAGACCAGGAAAACGGCGAGAGCCATTCCCGGACGCGGATCCAGCGGGAGGGAGCGAAGAAGAGCCGGGTGACGCATGAGACGGTTGACTTCCTGACGACGTGGCTCCACTTGAGACGCCGGTATGGCGATTTCGTGGCTGGCGGCACTGACCTCACTGGCCGCAACCTACTGCATAATGTGCAGGACCGGTACAGTTTTACGCGAGGGATACAGGACTTCCGTCTTCGTGGGCCGTGCCGGGCTAGCCATACCCAGCCCAATGACCGGCACTGGATGCCGGCCGCAGACGACATTCCGACCCGTGCCGGCATCCGCCGCTGGGCCGATTCCCGCGAAAGTGACCGACATGACGACCGTTCCCGGCCTCAAGGACTATCTGGCGACGCGCCGATCCATCCCTGCTTTTCAGATGTGCGAGCCGGGTCCCGGCCAGGCCGAGATCGAGGAGATTCTCACGCTTGCGTCACGCGTGCCCGATCACGGCAAACTGGCGCCGTGGCGCTTCATCGTCTATCGCGGCGAAGAACGCGCCCGCATCAGCGCGGAGCTGGCGCGTCTGGCTCTGGAAACAAAGCCCGATCTTTCCGAAGAGATGATCAAGGTCGAGCACGCACGTCTCACCCGCGCGCCTGTGGTCGTGGCCGTCATCAGCACCGCAGCGCCGCACGCCAAGGTGCCGGAATGGGAGCAGATCATGTCCGCCGGTGCCGTGTGCCTCAACCTGCTGATGGCTGCCAACGCGCTCGGCTTCTGCTCGAACTGGCTGAGCGAATGGTTCGCCTTCGATCAGCGGGCTTTCCCGGTGCTCGGAATTCGCGACGGGGAGAAAGTCGCCGGTTTCATCCATATCGGTTCGCCGCAGGTGCCGCCGACCGAGCGCCCACGCCCCGCGCTCTCGGACATCGTCACCTGGGTCGGCGACGACGCGTGAGGTCTGCCTGATGTTCTATGCCACCGACACCAATGCCCATGGCCTTCCGCACGATCCGTTCAAGGCGATCGTCTCTCCCCGCCCGATCGGCTGGATCGGGACGCGATCGAAGGACGGCAGCCACAATCTTGCGCCCTATTCCTTCTTCAACGCCATTGGCGATGTGCCGAAGATGGTGATGTTTTCATCGTCTGGATGGAAGGACAGCGTTCGCAACATCGAGGAGACCGGCGTTTTCACCGCGAGTTTCGTCAGCCGCGATCTCATCGATCCGATGAACCGCTCGTCGGCACCCTTGCCGCATGGCGAAAGCGAATTCGTAGCCGCCGGCCTGACGCCGGTGGACGGCACGCTGGTCGAGGTACCCTTCGTTGGCGAAGCCTATGCTGCGCTGGAATGTCGAATGACCGAGATGTTCCAGCCGAAAACCCTGTCCGGCGAGCCTGCGGAAAACCATGTCGTCATCGGCCAGGTGGTCGGCATCCACATTCGCGAGGACGCCCTGCGCGACGGGCGCTTCGACATGGCGAGAGTGCGCCCCGTGGGGCGTCTCGGCTACATGGATTACGCAGATGCGGGGGACGTGTTCGAACTCATGCGCCCCGGTCGCTGAGCGCCGAAGCCTGTCGCATCAATCCCTCGCATCAGCCCGCCCGAGCACGATCCGATGGTGGGCTGTCCGGACGACGACATCGCGGAACCCGAATTGCAGGGCCGCGTCCCGCAGGCGGAGCAGCGCGTGCCCGTCCGTCTCACCCAAGGGGAGGGACCAGAAACAGGGCAGGCCGGCGTCGGCCGCTCGCAGGATCATGGCACCGCGCGCCAGCTGGATCGCCGGCGAGAGGGACCGCGCCGCCTGCGACATCAGGCCGATGGCGGCGGACAGCGCGTCTTCGTCCAGCACGAGAGCGATCAGGCGTCGCGACGTCCCTGCAAGCCGTTCCGCGCCGAGGAAGGATGCCGGGTCTGCGCCGAAAACGGCGACAATCGCGAGGTCCCCTTCGGTGCGCCCGGTCTCTGCCTCGATGACCCCGAGGGCAACGTCAGCCGCCTGAACCTGGACCCGTGTCCGGCAACCCGACAGCAGGACACCGGATGGTCGGAACCTGGCGAACAGTTTCGTGCAGGCGTCGTCCTGAAGATCTTCGAGGCCGACCGACAGGAGCAGGCGCCCTGCCGGCACACCGTCGAACGACCCTTCCGGAGAGAGAACCGCGGCAAAACAGCGCTCGGGCGCAAGGTCTGCGGCATCGAAGAGCACGATCGGACCGGTTTCATCAGGGTTAAGCGACATGGTGAACCAATCTTAAACGTTTCCTGCTTACCATCGTATCATCAGCATCTGGCCGTTTTGCGTAGTGGGGCGTCGGTGATCATACAAGCATTTCTTCGCTGGGTCGAAACCGCCAAGGCGACGGACCGCGCCCGCGCCGCAAGCGCTCTGGCGCGGGCCTATTGCTCGAAGGACGGCGATCGCATCGACCGTCACGCGGCCGACATGGCCATGACCTTTCTGCTGGACGATCCCTCTCCGAAAGTTCGCCAGGCCTTGGCCGAGGCGCTCGCAGCAGCGCCCGAAGCGCCGAGGCCGATCATTCTCTCGCTGGCGGAAGACCAGCCGGAAATCGCCTTTACCGTCGTCACCCGCTCCACGGTCCTTGCAGATGACGATCTGATCGACCTTGCGGCCCGCGGAACAGCGGAGCTTCGCGCCTTCATCGCCTCCCGCAGCCACGTGTCGCGCCCGGTTTCCGCTGCTATCAGCGAAGTCGGCGGCGTTCCCGAGGTGATGATCCTCCTTGAAAATGCCGGAGCCGATCTGTCGCGCAGGACGCTGAAGCGCATTGCGGATCGTCTGGGCGACGTGTGCAGCATCCGCAATCTGCTTCTCGAGCGACAAGACCTGCCGGCAGATGCACGTCAGGTGCTGGTCGAGCATGTGGGCGCCGCCCTCAAGGGCGCAACCTTTCTTCAGGCCGTGATCGGCGTCGATCGCCTGCAGCGGGTTGCGCGCACTGCCTGCGAAACGGCCACGATCGATATGGCCGGATTGCTGGAGGACGCCGACATCCAGGGTCTGGTCGAGGAACTGAGGGTCACCGGACGGCTAACGCCGGCCCTGCTTGTCAATGCCCTCTGCCATGGACGCGTCGACTTCTTCGCGACCGCCATCGTTGCGCTGACGGAGCTCAGCGAAAAGCGGGTTCGCTCCATTCTCTCGGATGGCCGCCCGCAGGTTCTTCAGGTGCTGTTTGAAAGCGGGGGACTGGACCGAGAGGTCAGCGCGCTCTTCGCCGAAGCCATCCTCATCTGGCGCCGCGAGCGCCGCCAGGGCTCCCACATTCCGGCAGCGTCCATTGCCTCCGTTCTCGTCCATCGCCTTCGAACGATGACGGACAGCTCCGGGCTCTCGGAGTGTGTGGAAAAGCTGGCCATCGCCGAACAACGGCGCTTCGCACGCGATTTCGCCATCGACGCTGCCCGGCAAGCCGCGTGAAGCCGCCGATCGGGGTATCGGTGCCTTAGCCCTTTGGCGATTGTGCAGGGCTGGGCTGCGACGTCAGGCTCACCGCGTGATGCGCGTCGCCACCCAGGAATAGCCGTCGCCCAGGTAATGGACGGGAACCGAGATGGCGTGACGGATCTTCTGACCATCCGGCAGCACGCCGCGCAGCATCGCATAGGCCCGTTCCGGAAGTGGCTTGCGCAGGGCGGTCGCGTCGCTCGGCGCGGGCGTGAGGCGCGCGGAAGGCGCCGTGGACAATGGTTCGGAAGGTGCGACCGTCGGCGCCGCAGACGGGGCGGTCACCGTAGGCGGCAGGGTCGTCCGTGCAACGGTTCGGCTTTCGGCATCAGCGGCAATCGGCGCGTCCCCCGTTTTCTCGCACATGGCGACGATGACGGGATAGCTGGCATTGGTATAGGCTGGCAGCTTCCTTTGCGACTGGCTGTCGCAGGCGGCAACCGTCTCCCAGGATCCTTTCACCGTATCGACGTAATGGCACTGGCTGACGCTGTCGTCGCAACCGAGGATCGTCATCACGACGAGAACCGCACTGACCATGATCTGCTTCTCTCCTGTATCTGAGAAAAGCGTAAACAGAGGGTCGCCCGAAATTATGGCGCGCAGTCTTGGAAAGCCGTCCGGCATGCTCGCTCTCGGGGCGGAAGCCTTCGACGGCAATGCAACAGACCTCATCCGGGAATTGGTGTAAGGCTGAAAACCGCGTATCACGCACTGTCTCAACGCGCCGATTCACCTTCTGAGGACATTCCGCCAAGTGACTCTGACCATTCGAGAAGACTCTCCCCGTCAACCGGCGATCATCGATCTCCTCGACCAGTCGGATGCCTATGCGCAGTCGCTTTATCCGGCGGAAAGCAATCATCTCGTCGATCTGGAAACGCTCGAAAAGCCGGGCGTCTCATTTTTCGTGGCGCGGCACCATGGTGCCATCGTCGGCTGCTGTGCGCTGGTGGCCGCGGGCGACGGCAGCGGCGAGATCAAGAGGATGTTCGTCGACCCCAAGGCGCGCGGCATGCGGGCCGGGCAGGCCCTTCTCGACGCGATCGAGCAAAAGGCGCGCGCGAGCGGACTGACGACCGTTCGTCTCGAGACGGGCATCTACCAGCCGGAAGCCATCGGCCTCTATCGCAAGGCCGGGTATCGGGACATCGAGCCGTTCGGCACCTACATGCCCGATCCGCTCAGTCTCTTCATGGAAAAGATCGTCGCCTGACAACCGTATCTACCAATCCGAGCTTCTGCGCCGGGCCAGAACCTAGCCTAGCACCGCCGGCCGAAGGCCGGAACCGGACCTGCCGGGAAAGGCCCGGAACGAACAGCGTCAGATATCAAGATTCTCGGCGAACACGGCGCGCTCCTGGATGAACCGGAAGCGGGCTTCCGGCTTGGTTCCCATCAGATTGTCGACGGCATCGCGCGTTCCCTCGAAATCGATCTCGTCGATCGAAACCTTCAGAAGCGTCCGCTTCGACGGATCCATCGTGGTTTCCTTCAACTGCGCCGGCATCATCTCGCCGAGGCCCTTGAAGCGACCGATTTCGACCTTGCCGCGTCCGGTAAACTCCTTCTCCATCAATTCGACGCGATGAAGATCGTCGCGGGCGTAGAGCGTCTTGGCGCCCTGCGTCATCCGGTAGAGCGGGGGCACCGCGAGATAGAGATGGCCGCCACGAATGAGTTCCGGCATCTCCTGATAGAAGAAGGTGATCAGCAGCGAGGCGATGTGGGCGCCATCGACGTCGGCGTCGGTCATCACAATGACCCGGTCGTAGCGAAGGTCTTCCTGCCGGTATTTCGACCGGGTCCCGCAACCGAGTGCCTGGACGAGATCCGAGATCTGCTGGTTCGCGCCGAGTTTTTCGCGTCCGGCACTCGCGACGTTCAGGATCTTGCCCCGGAGCGGAAGGATCGCCTGGTTGGCGCGGTTGCGCGCCTGCTTGGCCGAGCCACCGGCCGAGTCGCCCTCCACGATGAAGAGTTCGGCGCCCAGCGCCGAGTTCTGCGAGCAGTCGGCGAGCTTGCCCGGCAAGCGCAGCTTGCGCACGGCGCTCTTGCGCGTGA
The DNA here is from genome assembly GCF_001424065.1 of Rhizobium sp. Leaf384. GTDB lineage: Bacteria > Pseudomonadota > Alphaproteobacteria > Rhizobiales > Rhizobiaceae > Ferranicluibacter. The sequence goes on along the minus strand of NZ_LMQE01000001.1, from coordinate 186,689 downwards.
CTTCCTTTTCCTTGCGGCGGCGGACGCGCTCGTCGGCGCGCTCGATCACCCAGTCGAGCAGCTTGGCGGCCTCCTGCGGATTGCCGGCCAGAAAATGATCGAAAGGATCTCGGATCGCGTTCTCGACGATGCGCTGCGCTTCGACGGTGGCCAGCTTGTCCTTCGTCTGGCCGACGAATTCCGGCTCCCGGATGAAGACGGACAGCATGCCCGCCGCCGAGATCATGACGTCGTCGGTGGTTATGATCGCCGCGCGCTTGTTTTGCGTCAGGTCGGCATAGGCCTTCAGACCCTTGGTCAGGGCGATGCGCAGGCCCGCTTCATGCGTGCCGCCCTCGGGGGTCGGAATGGTGTTGCAATAGGAATGGACGACCGAATCGCCGCCGTACCAGGTAACGGCCCATTCGAGCGCACCGTGGCCACCCGTCTTCTCGGTCTTGCCGGCGAAGATTTCGCGCGTCACCGTGAACTCGGAGCCCATCGTCGCCTTGAGGTAGTCCTTCAGCCCGCCGGGGAAGTGGAAGACCGCCTTGTCCGGCGTTTCGGTGCCCTCGACCAGCGAGGGGTCGCAGGACCAGCGGATCTCGACACCGCCAAACAGATAGGCCTTCGACCGGGCCATGCGGAAAAGACGCGCAGGCTCGAACTTGGCGTGAGGTCCGAAGATGTCCGGATCCGGATGGAAGCGAACGCGCGTTCCGCGCCGGTTCTGGACGTCGCCGAGCTCCTCGAGGCCGCCCTGGGGGATGCCGCGCGAAAAGCGCTGGCGGTAAAGCCGCCTGTTCCGCGCAACCTCGACCTCCAGCACGTCGGAAAGCGCATTGACGACGGAAACGCCGACGCCGTGCAGACCACCCGAGGTCTCATAGACCTTGCTGTCGAACTTGCCGCCGGCATGGAGCACGGTCATGATGACTTCGAGCGTGGACTTCCCCGGGAATTTCGGGTGGTTCTCCACCGGGATGCCGCGACCATTGTCCGTGACCGCAAGACAGCCTTCCGCATCGAGATGGACATCGATGAAATTGGCATGTCCGGCCACCGCTTCGTCCATCGAGTTGTCGATGACTTCTGCAAACAGATGGTGCAGCGCCTTTTCGTCCGTACCCCCGATGTACATGCCCGGCCGACGGCGGACCGGCTCGAGGCCTTCCAGAACCTCGATGGCGGACGCGTTGTAGTCGCCCGTATCGGTCTTCAGCTGGGAAGCGGTCGTTCCCGCCGCACGCGTCGCTGTTTTCGGTTCGTCGGCTCCCAGCCCGGCACCGGATTTCCCGTCACCGATCTTCGGCGCACCCGTCTTCAGATCCAACGACGTCGGCTCCGGCGGCTTCGTATCCGAAGGCTTCCGGGGCGCGGGCGCTGCATTCGCGAAAAGGTCGTTGCTGTCCGTCATCTGGTGCGTCAAACGTCTTTCGATGTGTCGGCTGATCCTGTAGGGCGGGGAACCGGCTGCCGGTCCCGGCCCGCCTGTTTATTCCACCTCTTCATACAGAGGGCAGGGGCCCGGCGAAAGAGCCAAGAGGGCCCGGGAGATCAAAAAGGGAACAAAACATGGCCCGATCCACACTTTCTTTTGGCCGCTTCGGTGTTTCCAAGGCTGTCGTCGTCATGACCGCTCTTGTTCTTGCGCACGCCCCGGCGCGCGCCGAGACCCTGCAGCCGTTCAAGGATGAGCTTTTCAGCTACGGCCGCGTCCTGGAGTCACGCGACGGCGGCGATTGGCTGACCGTGGACTATGACGAGATGCGGGACATCAATGGTCGTGACGAGGTGCCCGAGCGCCGCGTCAAGCGGCCCTATGTCTCGCTCGGCGTCAAGCGTTTCCAGGAGAACGAAACCGTCGATGTCGGCGGACATGGGTTGGATGTGTTCAGGGTCGGGACACCGCAGAATGCAGCCTTCACGGTGATCTTCCTTCACGGGCGGGGTGGGGACCGACGGCTCGGGGCAAACGACTATTCCTTCGGAGGCAACTTCAATCGCCTGAAGAACCTCGCCGTGGACAACGGCGGCGTCTACTACGCGCCAAGCGCGCGGTCGTTCGATTCGGATGGCGCTGCCGACATTGCCGGTTTGATCGAGGTCGTCGCGCGCCGGTCACCCGGTCGCCCGATCATCCTGTCCTGCGCGTCGATGGGCAGCTTCCTCTGCTGGGGCGTTTCCCGCGATGCCAAGGCCGTTGCCAACTTGTCCGGCATGATGATCATGGGTGGGGCGACCGACCCGGACTTCATGAAGAGCGCTGCCTTCGCCCGCAAGCTGCCCCTGTTCTTCAGCCACGGCAGCGCCGACAAGACCTACGTGGCGGACGACCAGGCGGCGCTCTATACGCGCCTGCGAAAGGGCAAGTATCCAACCCGCTTCGTGCTCTTCCAGACAGGTACCCACGGAACGCCCGTCAGGATGACCGACTGGCGCGACGCCATCAACTGGATCCTTACCCGGTAGATGCAACCTGAGCGATTTTCGCTTCATTAACCACCGATTGAAGTCGCGCTGTCTGTGCGGCCTCTCGTTTGCCTTTCCGAAAGCAGGGCGTGGCATCGTCCGGGTTCTGAGAACACGGGAGTGCGATGATGGATGCGCGAACCGATACACGGCTCGTCCCGTTATGCGTCGATCTGGACGGTACGCTTGTCGCGGCGGATACGCTGTGGGAGGGCGTCGCGGTCGTGCTGTTCCGAAATCCGCTGATGATCTTCGCGCTGATCCGCTGGGCGTTGCGCGGCAAGGCCCATCTGAAGCACGAAGTTGCCGCCCGGTCCGGTCGCACCGCCGGCGACTGGCCCTATCGCCCCGAAGTGATCGCACGTCTGCGGCAGGAGCGGGAAACCGGACGCGAGGTCGTGCTCGTGACAGGGGCCGCGAAGCAGGTGGCGCTCGACGTCGCAGCCCATACCGGGGTCTTCACGGCTGTCCTGCACTCGTCTCCGACCCACAATCTGACCAGCCATCGCAAGTGCAGGGAATTGGTCGCTCGCTATGGCGATGCCGGGTTCGACTACATGGGCAACAGCCGCGACGACATCCCGGTGTTCGACGCCGCGCGAAAAGCCATCGTCGTCGCACCGGATCGCGCTGCGGAAACCTGGCGCCGGCGTCATGATGCCGAGCGTCTGGAGACCGGCACGAGCGGCCTGAAGGACACGCTGAAATCCATTCGCGTCCATCAGTGGGCCAAGAATATCCTGATTGCCGTTCCGATGGCGCTCGATCACGAGATCCTCGATCGGGCCGCCCTGATCAATACGGTCATCGCCTTTTTCGCCTTCAGCTTCCTCGCATCGGCTGTCTATGTCATCAACGACATCTCCGACCTGACGAATGATCGCCGCCATCCCAAGAAGCGGTATCGGCCGCTTGCCAGCGGGCGCATGTCCTTGCCGATCGGCCTCGCCCTGGCGGGCAGCCTGCTCCTGGCCGCCACCGCCCTGACGTTGCGAATGCCCGGCGAGTTCATTCTCACGCTCGGCATTTATCTGGTGATTACAACCGCCTACACCTTCTTCCTGAAGCGGAAACTGCTTGTCGACGTCTTCACGCTGGCTGGTCTCTATACGATCCGGATCATCGCCGGTGCAACAGCGACCGAGACCGTCCTGTCCTTCTGGCTTCTCGCTTTCTCGATCTTCTTCTTTCTCAGTCTGGCTCTCGTAAAGCGCTATGTCGAACTCGGCGAGCACGGCGGCGAGGCCGGTGCCCAGGTTCCGGGGCGCGGCTATATGCAGGTCGATTTCGAGATGGTCGGGCAGGCCGGCGTCTCCTCCGCCTTTACATCCGCGCTGGTGCTGGCGCTCTATATCCACAGCGTCGAGATGCAGCAGATGTACAGCATGCCGGCCGCCCTTTGGCCGCTTTGCCCGATGGTGCTCTACATGCTGCTGCGCATCTGGATGCTCGCGCGGCGCGGCCTGCTGCACGAGGATCCCGTCGTCTTCATCATGCGCGACTGGCGCAGCATCGCGACCATGGCGTCGGGCGCCGTGCTCGTGATGATCGGGGCGGTCGGCATCCAATGACGGACGCGACAACAGCACGCGGGACGGCGACCTTCGACAGCTGGGGCCGCCTCGACCGGCGGCCGCGACAGGCTATCCGCCCCGACACGTTCGAGGACGAGGCGGGCACGGCAGCGCGGGACAGCTACCTTCCCTTCGGCAACGGCCGTTCCTACGGCGATAGCTGTCACAATGATGCCGGCGTCCTGATCGACAATCGGTCACGCGGGCGTATTCATGCCTTCGATCCGGGAACCGGTATGCTCTCGGCCGAGGCCGGGGTCACCCTCTCGGCCGTCCTGAGCCGTGCCGTTCCACACCGTTTCTTCCTGCCGGTCACGCCCGGCACCGCCCATGTCACCTTGGGCGGCGCCGTCGCCAACGATGTTCACGGCAAGAACCACCACCAGCGCGGCACCTTCGGAAACCATGTCCGCCGGTTGACGCTGCTGCGCTCGGACGGGCGCGTGCTCACCTGTTCCGACAGCGAAAACCCGGAGATGTTCCGCGCCACGATCGGCGGCATGGGCCTGACAGGCCTTATCCTCGATATCGACCTGCAATTGATGAAAGTGCCGTCGGCGCACATCCAGCAGCATACAATCCGATTCGATAGCCTCGATGCCTATTTCCACATGATCGACCGTGTCGATGCGGAACACGAATATTCCGTTGCCTGGATCGACCAGCTCGCAACCGGGCGCAAATCCGGCCGTGGCATTCTGCTCGCCGGCGATCACGCCGATGCCTCGTGCGATTTTCCCGATCTGCCGAGCGGACGCACACTCGGCATTCCCGCGACCCCGCCCGTCAGTCTTCTCAACCGCCTGACGCTGAAGGCGTTCAACGCGGCCTATCTTCGCCGGGCGAAGCCGGGGGAGACGGCCGAGACGGTCAAATGGTCCGGCTACTTCTACCCGCTCGACGCCATTCGGAACTGGAACCGTCTCTACGGACCCAAGGGGCTGTATCAGCACCAGAGCGTCTATCCCGCCGACGTCGCACCCGCTGTCACGGCGAACCTCTTGGAAACGGCGCGAGCGGCCGGGCACGGTTCCTTCCTGACGGTTCTCAAGCGTTTCGGCGATCATCCGTCGCGGGGCCTGCTTTCCTTTCCCCGGCCTGGCTTCACGCTCACGCTGGACTTCGCCAACCAGGGCGAGAGCACGCTGAGGCTGCTCGATGCTCTCGACCGGATCGTCGTGTCCGCGGGCGGAGCGGTCAATCCGTACAAGGATGCCCGCATGAGCCCGCAGACCTTCGCGGCATCCTTTCCGGAATGGACGTCGCTCGAGGCCATGCGCGATCCGGCGATGATGTCCAATTTCTGGCGGCGCACCGCCATGGCCCTTTGAAGCGAAATGAAGACAGTTTTAATCAAAGAAACGAGCAAGTTTCACGGAATGGTGGATTCTTTTGCGTAAGTTGGATTGCACCAAGATGTTCGCCCGGACGCGTGACCGAAAGAGATGATGCGATGAAATATCTAGCTTTCATTCTGTTTACCGTGCTGACCAATGCGGCGGCCCAGTTGATGCTGAAGCAAGGCATGCTGAGCCTTGGCCCGCTGACATTCACGGCCGACACCGCCGTTGCCCGCTTCTTCCAGATCCTGTTCAACCCTTGGGTCTTTGCCGGTCTTGCGACCTTCGCCATTTCGATGGTGTCGCATCTCTACGTGCTGTCGAAGGTCGAGCTTTCCTTTGCCTATCCCTTCCTCAGCCTTGCCTACGTCGCCGTGGCCATCTTCGCCTACTTCATCTTTCGCGAAGACCTGAATGCCTGGCGCATCGCCGGCATCGGGTTCATCTGCGTCGGAACCGTACTCATCGCCCAGTCCGGCCGCTCGTCGCCCGAAACCATCACGGCGGCGCAAGGCCCGGCTGCAAAATCCATCCACCTTGGGAGCCCGACATGAAACACGTCATTTTCGGAGGCGACGGCTTTGTCGGTCGCCACCTTGCCGAGCGTCTCGTCAACGAAGGCGAAGAGGTCCTGGTGGCCGACCTCGTTCGATCCGACCTGCCACACTACGCCCATGGCCGCGTGCGCTTCATATCCTGCGATGTTACGGATCTGGACCAAGTCATGAAGGTCGATATCGGCCCGGACGACATGGTCTACAACATGGCGGCCAAGATGCTGTCACCCCTGCAGGTGCGGTCCAAGCGCTGGCAATTCTTCTGGCCGGTCAACTACCACGGCGCCGAAAACATCATGAAGGCGACGGAGGCATCGGGCGCGAACCGTCTCGTGCAGTTCACGACCGACATGATCTACGGCCATACCGTTCAATCCCCGCAGGCGGAGGATCATCCCATCAAGCCGCTCGGCGAGTACGGCAAGTCGAAGTGGGCGACCGAGCAGCTTTGCCACGCGTATCGCGAGAAGGGCATGCGGATCTCCATCTTCCGTCCGCGCCTTATCATCGGTCCAGGCCGTCTCGGCATCCTCGAAAAGCTGTTTAAGCTGATCGACGCCAACCTTCCGGTGCCGATGATCGGCTCGGGCAAGGCCCCCTATCAGTTCATCTCCGTGTTCGACTGTGCCGAAGCCGCTCGCCTCGCCTGGAAGGGCGGCGTGCCGAATGAAGCCTACAATCTCGGGTCCGACAACCCGCCGTCCGTCCGTGCCCTGCTCGGCGGTCTGATCCGGCATGCCGGATCCCGATCCATCCTCGTCCCGACGCCCGGCTTCGCCGTCAAGGCGACGCTTGCTGCTTTCGACGCGATCAATCTGCCGATCATGGATCCGGAGCAGTATCTCATCGCCGATGAAATGTGTGTCCGGGAAACCGGTAAGCTGAAGCGGGAGCTCGGCTGGAAGCCCCAATTCAACGATGGCGCCATGCTGATTGCCGCCTACGACGAATATCGCGCCAAGAAATCCAGAGGCGTCGCCAGTGCGCCCGCCGCCGTGCCGGCCGAATAGAGGGAATCTCCACGATGCTCGATACGCCCGCCCGCGTCCTCGTCGACGCTCCCGCCATCGAAGGCCCGCAGCCGGTCCGTCCGTCAATGGGGAAACCCGACCTCCTGACGGTCGAAGACGCAAAGGCACTGACTGTCCCGGAAATGACGACCCTGTTCAAGGACCACGTCAATCCCGGCCAGCTCCATTTCATGAAGCTGCTCGGCTTTCACAAGGTGAAGATCGAGAGCGCCGAGGGCATGTACTACACGGACCAGAACGGTCGCAGGATTCTCGACTTCTTCGGCGGATTCGGCTCGCTCGCCTTCGGTCACAACCACCCGCGCCTCCTGGAGGCGCGCAAACGCTTCCAGGACGAACAGCGGCACGAGATCGCGATCGCCTTCATGTCGCAATATGCCGCGGCCTTCGCGAAGAACCTGGCGACCGTCTCGCCGGGCGATCTCGACATGGTGTTCCTCGGCTCGTCCGGCTCCGAGGTGATGGAAGCCGCGGTCAAGCTCGCGGAGCGTGCGGCCGGACCGAAACGGCCGAAGGTCGTCTATGCCGAGAACTCCTTCCACGGGAAGACGAAGGGCGTGCTCAACATCACGGACGGCGCGCTCTACCGGGCCGACTTCACCGTGTCCGGCAACACCGTTCGCGTGCCCTTCGGCAACATCGCGGCGATCGAAAGCGCCTTCAAGGCCGATCCCCAGATCGGGGCGATCGTGTTGGAAACCATCCAGGGGGGCGGCGGTATCATCCGGGCACCCGACGGGTTCTGGCGGGACCTGCGTGCGCTCTGTGATCGCTACGGGGTTGTCTGGGTTGCGGACGAGGTGCAGTGCGGCTACGGCCGGTCGGGGCGCTTCTTTGCGTTCGAGCACGAGGGCGTCGTGCCGGATATCACCGCCTTGGCCAAGTCGCTCGGCGGCGGCAAGGCGGCCGTGGGCGCCATGATTGCTCGGCGCGAGATCTACATGAAGGCCTACGGTACGCCGAAAACGGCGATGATCCATGCCATGGCGACCTTCGGCGGCATGGGCGAGGCCTGCGTTACCGCAATCGAGGCGTTGAACGTCCTTTATGACGAGGATCTGATCGACAATGCGGCGGAGCAGGGCGCCTATCTGCTCGCCCGGCTCGAGACACTGCGCGAAAAATATCCGAAGATCATCAAGGAGGTGCGCGGGCAGGGCCTCATGGTCGGGCTGGAGTTCCAGGATTTCAGCCAGACGATGCCCTTGGTGCTGCGGCCGATCATCGGCATGCTCGACGACAAGCTCAAGGGGTCCCTTTCCGGATTCATCGGCGCGCTGCTTCTGCGCGATTACGACACCCTCGTTGCCTTCACTGAGTACAATCGCAACGTCATCCGGCTCGAGCCGCCGCTCATCTGCGAACGTGGGCATGTCGATCAGTTCGTCGATGCGCTGGATGACCTTCTCGGTCGCGGCATCATCCGGATCGTGAAGGATTTCGTCGGCAGCCAGATGGGCTGAGCCGGCAGCATGGGAAAGACGCGCGGTCTCCGCCCGGCGCTTGGTCGGGTGGACGTTTTTCAAGCGGTGCGTCATGAATGCTTTCCACGACCGGAGGGATTTGCTACGGCCGATCCATCGTCGGAAAACGGGAGAGAAGCCGAATGACACCTGATGTGCGTCCGCTTGTTGCGGGGAACTGGAAGATGAACGGGCTCCGCGCCTCTCTCGACCAGATCAAGGCGATGGCAGAGGGGGTCAAGGGCCCGCTGTCGGAAAAGGTCGAGGCGCTCATCTGCCCGCCCGCGACGCTTCTCTACGTGGCGACGGCCCTCTGCGACGACAGTCCGCTCGCCATCGGCGCACAGGATTGCCACATTGCCGTGTCGGGTGCCCACACGGGCGATATCTCCGCGGACATGATTGCCGACTGCTTCGGAACCTACGTCATCGTCGGACACTCCGAGCGTCGCACCGACCACGCCGAAACCGATGCGGTCGTGCGGGCAAAGACGCAAGCGGCTCTCGCAGCCGGGCTCACCGCAATCGTCTGCATCGGCGAGACCGGCGACGAGCGCAAGGCCGGCCAGACTCTCGACGTCCTCAAGCGCCAGCTCGACGGCTCGCTGCCCGATGAGATCACGGCAAAGAACACGGTCATCGCCTACGAACCCGTATGGGCGATCGGGACGGGCCTCACGCCCACGGCCGGCGATGTCGAGGAGGCGCATGCCTTCATGCGCAAGGAGCTTGCGGCGCGCTTTGGCAGCGCGGGATCGGCCATGCGGATTCTCTATGGCGGCTCGGTGAAGCCGGCCAATGCCGTCGAATTGATGGGCATCGCCAATGTCGACGGTGCTCTGATCGGCGGCGCCAGCTTGAAGGCGCAGGACTTCCTCGCCATCTACGGCGCGTACGAGCAGCTGCTCGGCTGAATCATCGGGCTTGGAATAGCGGGCTGCTTGGTATATTGAGCCCGCGAAACCGAAATTCGCTGCGAGCAAGCGGCCGGGAACGTGCGGCTGTTCCGTGCCCGGCTTTTCGTGAAGATTTGCGGCAAGAGAGACGTCAAGTGCGGGTGACGAACGGCGACACGGCCGGGGTCCTGCGCGCTTCAAGCCAGGACTGGACGAAATGCAGGAAGTATTGCTTGTCATCTATCTCATGGTCGTACTGGCGCTGATCGGCGTCGTGCTGATCCAGCGCTCGGAAGGCGGCGGTCTTGGTGTCGGCGGCGGCTCGGGCTTCATGTCCGCGCGGGGCACGGCGAACGCGCTGACCCGCACGACGGCCATTCTCGCAACGCTCTTCTTCGTCCTTGCGCTCGCCATGAGCATCTATGCCCGCTACCAGCCCAATGCGACCGATGTCCTCGATCGCATCCCGGGAACGACCAACAACGGCAACGGCGTCCTCGATTCTCTCGGTGGCACGACGACGCCGCCTGCCACGACGGCACCGGCGACCACGACCCCCGCAACCCCGGCTCCCGCAGCTTCGGCTCCCGCCGCCCAGGGCAACGGCGTTCCGACCGGTGGCGATACGCCTGCGACACCTGCGCCGGCGAGCTCTGCGCCTGCAAACACGGCACCCGCAACGTCCGCTCCCGCTGCACCGGCGCCTGCTCCGTCGAACACGATGGCACCGGCAAACACGATGGCACCGGCGAACACGACCGCACCGGCTCCGACGGCGACCCCGGCCACGCCGGCACCCGCCGCGAATGCACCTGCCGCGAATGCACCTGCTGCCGCACCGGCCACGCCGCCCGCATCGACCGGCACCGGCGCACCGACCGCGCAGTAAGCAGAGCACAGCTCAAACCGACCGGCGGAACTTGTTTTCCGCCGGTTTTCTTTTGTGCGTCATCGACGCCGCCACCTCAAATCTGGGGAGTGCGGCATTTTTCGATGGCGGAATCGATCTCGAAAAGGTATCCGGTCAAGCCCATGGCGCGATATGTATTCATCACCGGCGGCGTGGTTTCGTCCCTTGGAAAAGGGATTGCCGCAGCCGCTCTCGGCGCGTTGCTGCAGGCCCGTGGTTATCGGGTGCGGCTCCGCAAACTCGACCCCTACCTGAACGTCGATCCGGGCACCATGAGCCCGACGCAGCACGGCGAAGTTTTCGTCACCGACGACGGTGCGGAGACGGACCTCGACCTCGGTCACTACGAGCGCTTCACCGGCCGCTCCGCCACCAAGACCGACAACATCACGACGGGCCGCATCTACAAGAACATCATCGACAAGGAACGGCGCGGCGATTACCTCGGCGCGACCGTTCAGGTGATCCCGCACGTGACGAACGAGATCAAGGCGTTCGTTACCGAGGGCAATGAGGATTATGATTTCGTCATCTGCGAAATCGGCGGAACGGTCGGCGATATCGAGGCCATGCCGTTCATGGAGGCGATCCGCCAGCTGAAGAACGACCTGCCGCGCGGCGCGGCCGTGTTCGTTCACCTGACCCTGATGCCGTATATCCCGGCCGCGGGCGAACTGAAGACCAAGCCGACGCAGCATTCCGTGAAGGAACTGCAGGCGCTCGGCATTCACCCCGACATTCTGCTGGTGCGCGCCGACCGGGAAATCCCGGAAGCCGAGCGACGCAAGCTTTCGCTGTTCTGCAACGTGCGTCCGTCTGCCGTCATCCAGGCCCTCGATGTTGCCAGCATCTATGATGTGCCGATCGCCTATCACAAGGAAGGCCTCGATTCGGAAGTGCTTGCCGCCTTCGGCATCGAGCCTGCACCGAAGCCCCGACTCGACAGCTGGGAAAACGTCTACGATCGGATCCGCACGCCCGAGGGCGAGGTTACGATCGCGATCGTCGGCAAGTATACCGGCCTCAAGGACGCCTACAAATCCCTGATCGAAGCCCTCTATCACGGCGGTATCGCCAATCGGGTGAAGGTGAAGCTCGAGTGGATCGAGTCGGAGGTCTTCGAAAAGGAGGATCCGGCGCCGTATCTCGAGAAGGTCAACGGCATCCTGGTGCCGGGCGGCTTCGGCGAGCGCGGATCGGAAGGCAAGATCTTGGCGGCGCGCTTCGCCCGCGAACGCAAGGTTCCCTATTTCGGGATCTGCTTCGGCATGCAGATGGCGGTGGTCGAAGCTGCTCGCAATCTGGCCGGTATCGAAAAGGCGTCCTCGACTGAATTCGGTCCCACGGCCGAGCCGGTGGTCGGGCTGATGACCGAGTGGATCAGGGGGAACGAGCTTCAGAAGCGCACGGCTTCCGGCGATCTCGGCGGCACCATGCGCCTCGGCGCCTACAAAGCGTCGCTGAAAAAGGGAACGAAGATCGCCGATATCTACGGCTCCGGCGACATTTCCGAGCGTCATCGTCACCGCTATGAGGTGAACATCGACTACAAGGAACGCCTCGAAGGCTGCGGCCTCGTGTTCTCCGGCATGTCGCCCGACGGTGTCCTGCCGGAAACGATCGAGTATCCGGATCATCCCTGGTTCATCGGTGTCCAGTATCACCCGGAACTGAAATCCCGGCCGCTCGACCCTCATCCGCTCTTCGCCAGCTTCATCGAAGCCGCGGTCGAGCAGACCCGGCTCGTCTGAGCGGTGCAGAACGGTTTGCCGCCTGAGGCCGACGTCATCCTCCGACCCGCGAGGGCCGGAGATGAAAGCGGGATCGTCGCTCTGATCTTGCCCATCCAGGCAGGCGAGTTCGGCTTTTCGATCACTGCCGCCGATCAGCCCGACCTCGCCGATATCGACGGTTTCTACCGTCGCGGGCGCGGTGGGTTCTGGGTGGCGGACGATGGCGGTCGCATCGTCGGAACGATAGCGCTTAGGGATTTGGGAGACGGGCAGGGCGCCTTGCGCAAGATGTTCGTCGCTGCCAGTCATCGCGGGGCCAGTCATCGCGGGTCCAGTCATCGCGGGTCCAGCGATCGCGGCCTGGGCGACGGGATCGCGCAGCGGCTTCTCGACATCCTCGTTCAGCATGCCGCCGCAAACGGCTTCTCCGTCATCGTCTTGGGCACGACCGATCGCTTTGTTGCGGCGCATCGCTTCTATGAGAAGAATGGTTTTGCGACCGTCGATGCGGGCGACCTGCCGGCTGGCTTCCCCTGAATGGATCTCGATACGCGGTTCTACCGTCGCACGATCTGACCCCGCGCATTTGCCGGAACGATCAAAACCAACTTTTAACGTTTACCTGCGATTCATTTCGTTCGAATTGGATCGAGAGCGATGCGTTTATTGATTATCGTCGCCCTGATGGCGCTTGCCGGCTGTGCAACGGCACCGAAGAACACACGGAACGCCTGCGCGATCTTCGAGCAGCGCGACGGGTGGTTCAACAATTGGCAGCGGGCTGCACGGCATGCGGAAAGACAGTATGGCGTTCCCGTGCCCATCCTGATGGCGACGATCTACACGGAATCGAACTTCCAGCCCTATGCAAAGCCCCCGCGCACCAAGCTGCTCGGCTTCATCCCGTGGAAGCGGGTGTCCAGCGCGTACGGTTATTCGCAGGCGCTCGACGGGACCTGGAACGAATATCGCGCCTCGACGGGGCGCTGGATGGCCAAACGGACCAACTTCTCCGATGCCATCCATTTCGTCGGCTGGTATCACGCACGCAACCACCGCAAGAACGGCATCGCGCTCAACGATGCGTACAGCCTCTATCTCGCCTATTATTCGGGCGACGCGGGCTTTGCGCGCGGCTCTTGGCGCGGCAATGCCGGTCTTCAGGCGACCGCCCGCCGGTCTGCGGCTCTTGCATCCTCCTATGCAGGGCAGCTCCGCAACTGCGACTAGCCCGTCAGCGCGGGGTTCCCGTCGAGCCTCTCAACTCCAGCCTTGAAATGTCGGCCCGAAGATGCCAAGCACCCGGGAACGCTTGGTTCGTGCCGGCGTGACGAGGAGAAGCGGACGATGAGAGACGACCGACCGGCGATCGCAGGCCATGTCCGGCGCCATCTCGATCATCTCGTTCTCCCGGTCGGCGACCTTGCCACGGCCCGTGCGCGTCTCTCCCGAATAGGCTTCACGGTGGCCGCGGATGCCCTGCATCCCTTCGGCACCGAAAATGCCTGCGTATTCTTCGCCGACAAGACCTATCTCGAACCGTTGGCTGTCGCCGTGCGCGAGGACTGCGAAGCTGCGGCCCTTACAGGCAATGTCTTCGTCGCGCGCGACCAGGCCTATCGCTTCCGGCGTGGGCAGGATGGGTTCTCAGCGCTTGTCTTTTCCACAGACGATGCCGCCGCCGATCATCTCCGGTTTCAGGGCAGCGGCCTGTCGGGCGGTGACATCCTGGAGTTCTCGCGGCCGATGAAGCGACCGGACGGGAGCGAGGCGATCGGGCAGTTTCGGCTCGCTTTCGCCAGCGACCTGCGCGCGCCCGATCTCTTCTGCTTCACCTGTCAGCGCGTCCAGCCGCTACCGTCCGACCGTTCCACGCTCGAAAACCACGCAAATGGCGTGACCGGCATCCGCAAAGTCATTCTGTCCGAGCCCAATCCGACGGACTTCCAGTATGTTCTGCAGCAAGTGGTGGACGCGCGCGAAACGGAGGCGCATTCCTTCGGCATGGACATCGAGACGGAAAACGCCGAGATTTCCGTCCTCAACGAGGCGGGCATGCGAGCGTATCTCGGCGTCGAGGAGGCGCTCCCTGAGCGCGGACTTCGCGCGCGTGCGATCGTCTTTACCGTTGACGATCTTGCTGCGACGCAGGCCGCTCTGGCTGAAAACGCCATCGATCACATCAAGCGCGGCGATACGCTGCTCGTTCCGCCAGCGCCCGGACAGGGCGCCATCTTCGTATTTGGAGAATGACCATGAATACCAATGCATCTGTCGTCGTCGGCGAGGGCGCGCGCGCCGTGACCTTCTCGCAGGGGTCGAAACTGTCGCTGATCGCCGGTCCCTGCCAGATGGAGAGCCGTGACCACGCCTTCATGATCGCCGGCCGCATGGTGGAACTCTGCGACAAGCTCGGCCTCGGTCTCGTCTACAAATCCTCCTTCGACAAGGCCAATCGTACGTCGCTGGCCGGTCAGCGCGGCATCGGCCTTGAGAAGGCCATGGAGATCTTTGCCGATCTCAAGGCGGAATACGGCTTCCCCGTTCTGACGGACATCCACACGGAAGAACATTGCGCCCTCGTCGCACCGACAGTCGATATTCTGCAGATTCCTGCCTTTCTCTGCCGTCAGACGGACCTGCTGGTCGCGGCCGCAAAGACCGGCCGGACCATCAACGTCAAGAAGGGCCAGTTTCTCGCGCCGTGGGACATGAAGAACGTCCTTGCCAAGTTCACCGACAGCGGCAATCCCAACGTGCTTCTTTGCGAACGCGGAGCCTCGTTCGGCTACAACACGCTGGTCTCGGACATGCGCTCCCTGCCGATCATGGCAGGCCTCGGCGCCCCCGTGGTCTTTGATGCGACCCATTCGGTGCAGCAGCCAGGCGGGCAGGGCACGTCCTCGGGCGGCCAAAGGGAGTTCGTCGAGACGCTCGCGCGTGCGGCCGTTGCCGTCGGTGTGGCGGGCGTCTTCATCGAAACGCACGAGGACCCGGACAATGCCCCTTCGGACGGTCCGAACATGGTGAACATCAACGACATGCCGCGTTTGCTCGAAACCCTGCTCGCCTTCGATTCCATCTCCAAGCGCTGACAGGCGCTGCCATTGTAATTTCATGGCCGTGGATTAAGACAGGCCATCCGCCCACCACCCAAAGACAGGGAAGAGACCCATGACAACCATCATCGACATCATCGGCCGCGAAATCCTCGACAGCCGCGGCAACCCGACGGTCGAAGTCGACGTGCATCTGGAAGACGGCAGCTTCGGTCGTGCTGCGGTTCCCTCCGGTGCGTCGACGGGTGCGCATGAGGCGGTCGAACTGCGCGACGGCGGGTCGCGCTATCTCGGAAAGGGCGTCGAACGCGCCGTCGAATTCGTCAACGGCGAAATCTACGAAGCCATCGGAGGCCTCGACGCCGAGAATCAGATCCAGATCGACCAGGTCATGATCGAGCTCGACGGCACCGAGAACAAGTCGCGCCTCGGTGCAAACGCCATTCTGGGCGTGTCGCTCGCCGTTGCCAAGGCCGCTGCCGAATCGGCTGGCTTGCCGCTCTACCGCTACATCGGCGGCCCGAACGCCCATTATCTGCCGGTACCGATGATGAACATCATCAACGGCGGCGCACATGCGGATAACCCGATCGATTTCCAGGAGTTCATGATCGTTCCGGTCGGTGCCGATTCCATCCGCGACGCCGTCCGCATGGGTTCGGAAGTCTTCCACACGCTGAAGAAGCAGCTGTCGGCCGACGGCCACAACACGAATGTCGGCGATGAAGGCGGCTTTGCGCCCGGCCTCGCCTCTGCGCCGGCAGCGCTCGACTTCATCATGAGCTCGATCGAAAAAGCCGGCTACAAGCCGGGCGAAGACATGTTCATCGCGCTGGATTGCGCGTCGACCGAGTTCTTCAAGGATGGCAAGTATCATCTCGAAGGCGAGGGCCGCGTCCTCGAGCCGGAAGCCATGGCGGACTACCTCGCCGAACTCGCCGGCAAGTACCCGATCTTCTCGATCGAGGACGGCATGGGCGAAGACGACTGGAACGGCTGGAAGTACCTGACCGACAAGATCGGCTCCAAGGTCCAGCTCGTCGGCGACGATCTCTTCGTGACCAACTCCAAGCGTCTGCGCGATGGCATCAAGATGGGTGTCGCCAACTCCATCCTCGTCAAGGTGAACCAGATCGGCTCGCTGTCGGAAACCCTCGACGCTGTTGAGACAGCGCACAAGGCGCGTTACTCGGCCGTCATGTCGCATCGTTCGGGCGAAACCGAAGACAGCACGATTTCCGATCTCGCGGTCGCCACCAATTGCGGACAGATCAAGACCGGTTCGCTTGCGCGCTCCGACCGGACCGCGAAGTACAACCAGCTGATCCGCATCGAAGAGCAGCTCGGCCCGCAGGCCCAGTACATGGGTCGCTCGATCCTGCGCAGCTGATACGTCTCGTCCAGCCTGATCGTCGAAAGCCCGGACCTCCCCGCGAGGTCCGGGCTTTTTTCGTTTTCGGTCCGCCGCGTCCCGATGTTCACTATGGTCAACGCTCGATTAACACATGCCGGTTACAGTGAGCGCAGTAGCGTAGCAGGGCGTCAGCGTATGTGGACCAAACATCATCGGAAGCGGAAACTCGGGCGGTTTGCCATGCCGCTGATCACGGTCGCCTTCCTCTCCTATTTCTCCTATCACTCGATCCATGGCGACTTCGGCTTGCGGGCCACGGAGGTCTTCGATCGCCAGCGCGTCGAGCGTCAGGCCACGTTGAAAGACCTCACCGAAAAACGCCAGCTGCTGGAGAAGGAGGTCGCCTTGCTGAGCGACGGCTCCATGGAGCGCGACATGCTGGATGAAAAAGCCCGCTTCGGACTCAACATGTCTCGCGCCGACGAGATCGTCATCTTTCACTGATTGGACACTTAACCGGAATTTTGTTAATCCTGATTAAGTCAATCTTCTCAGTGTCTTGAGACGAATATAAGCCATGCAAATATAGCATTGCTGTTGTTGCGCACTTTCCCTATGGTAGCCGCAAAACGCTAACCAAAGGGAGGATCGCATGGCACCGCGTCAAAACGCGCCCGTATCCAGCCGCGGCAAATTCGCAGCCAAGGATTTCGCCAACGGTACGATCGTAGACTTCGACCGCGAGCAGGATCTGAAAGCCTATCGCGAGATGCTCCTCATCCGTCGTTTCGAAGAAAAGGCCGGCCAACTCTATGGCATGGGCTTCATCGGCGGCTTCTGTCATCTCTACATCGGTCAGGAGGCTGTTGTCGTCGGCATGCAGATGGCCCTGAAGGACGGTGATCAGGTCATCACCGGCTACCGGGATCACGGGCACATGCTGGCAACCGGCATGAGTGCGCGCGGCGTGATGGCCGAGCTGACCGGGCGCCAGGGCGGCTACAGCCGGGGCAAGGGCGGCTCTATGCACATGTTCTCCAAGGAAAAGAACTTCTACGGCGGCCATGGCATCGTCGGAGCGCAGGTGTCGCTCGGCACCGGTCTCGCCTTCGCCAACAGCTACCGCGGCAACGACAATGTTTCTCTCGCCTATTTCGGCGACGGCGCGGCCAATCAGGGCCAGGTCTATGAGAGCTTCAACATGGCGGCGCTCTGGAAGCTCCCCTGCATCTACATCATCGAGAACAACCGTTACGCCATGGGCACGTCGGTCGCCCGTGCATCTGCCGGCGTCGACTTCTCGCAGCGTGGCGCCGCCATCGGTATTCCCGGCTATCAGGTCGACGGCATGGATGTCCGCGCCGTCAAGGCGGCCGGCGACGAGGCCGTTGCCCACTGCCGCGAAGGCAAGGGTCCGGTCATTCTGGAAATGCAGACCTACCGCTATCGCGGCCACTCCATGTCCGACCCGGCGAAGTATCGCTCGAAGGACGAGGTTCAGAAGATGCGGTCCGAGCACGACCCGATCGAGCAGGTAAAGGTTCGCCTGCTGGAGAAGGGCTGGGCCACCGAGGACGAGCTGAAGGCGATCGACAAGGACGTCCGCGACATCGTGGCCGACAGCGCCGATTTCGCGCAGAACGATCCGGAGCCGGATGTATCCGAGCTCTACACCGACATTCTTCTGTGATCCGGGACGAGGGATTGATCCATGCCTATTGAAATTCTGATGCCCGCCCTTTCCCCGACCATGGAAGAAGGCACGCTCTCCAAATGGTTGAAGAAGGAAGGCGATACCGTTGCGTCCGGCGACGTGATCGCGGAAATCGAGACGGACAAGGCCACCATGGAAGTGGAGGCCGTCGATGAAGGCACGATCGGCAAGATCTTGATCGAAGCCGGCACGGAGAACGTGAAGGTCAACACGGCCATCGCGCTGCTGCTCCAGGAAGGCGAGAGCGCCGACGACGCGGCGAGCGCGAAGCCGGCCGCTCCGAAGGCCGATGCCGACACGCCAGCCGCGACCTCGAATGATGCCGGTGGCAAGGCACGGGAATCGGGCGAAGAGCCGACAGCCAAGGCCGACAGCAAGGTGCCCGCGGCACCGAAGGTCGATGTTGCCGCCGATCCGGATATCCCGGCCGGCACGGAAATGGTCTCCACGACGGTGCGTGAAGCGCTGCGCGATGCGATGGCCGAGGAAATGCGCCGCGACGGTGACGTCTTCATCATGGGTGAGGAAGTTGCCGAGTACCAGGGCGCCTACAAGATCACGCAGGGCCTGCTGCAGGAGTTCGGTGCGCGTCGCGTCGTCGACACGCCGATCACCGAACACGGCTTTGCCGGCGTCGGCGTCGGCGCGGCCATGGCCGGCCTGAAGCCGATCGTGGAGTTCATGACGTTCAACTTCGCCATGCAGGCGATCGACCACATCATCAACTCGGCAGCCAAGACGCTCTACATGTCAGGCGGCCAGATGGGTGCCCCGATCGTATTTCGTGGGCCGAACGGCGCGGCCGCCCGCGTCGGCGCGCAGCACAGCCAGGATTACGCAGTCTGGTACAGCCACATCCCCGGCTTGAAGGTCATCGCACCCTACACGGCTGCGGATGCCAAGGGTCTCCTGAAGGCGGCGATTCGGGATCCGAACCCGATCATCTTCCTCGAAAACGAAATCCTCTACGGCCAGTCCTTCGACGTTCCGAAGCTGGACGATTTCGTTCTTCCGATCGGCAAGGCGCGGGTCCACAAGACCGGGAAGGACGTCACGATCGTGTCGTTCGGCATCGGCATGACCTATTCGCTGAAGGCGATCGCCGAACTCGAGAAGGACGGCATCGACGTCGAGCTGATCGACCTGCGCACGATCCGGCCGATGGACCTGCCGACGATCATCGAGTCGGTCAAGAAGACCGGCCGCCTGGTGACCGTCGAGGAGGGATATCCGCAGTCGTCCGTCGGCACCGAGATCGCAACGCGCGTCATGCAGCAGGCCTTCGACTATCTCGATGCGCCGATCCTGACGATTGCCGGCAAGGACGTTCCGATGCCCTACGCGGCAAACCTCGAAAAGCTGGCTCTGCCGAATGTCGGTGAAGTCGTCGAGGCGGTGAAGACCGTCTGCTACAAGTAAGGGAAGCGGGATCATGCCGATCAACATCACCATGCCCGCGCTTTCTCCGACCATGGAGGAGGGTAACCTTGCCAAATGGCTCGTGAAGGAAGGCGATACCGTCAAGTCCGGCGATGTCATCGCTGAGATC
Organism: Rhizobium sp. Leaf384; assembly: GCF_001424065.1. Classification (GTDB taxonomy): domain Bacteria; phylum Pseudomonadota; class Alphaproteobacteria; order Rhizobiales; family Rhizobiaceae; genus Ferranicluibacter. The sequence continues at coordinate 167,058 of NZ_LMQE01000001.1, read as the reverse complement.
GAGACCGACAAGGCGACAATGGAAGTCGAAGCCGTCGATGAAGGCGTCGTCGCAAAGCTCGTCGTTCCCGCCGGCACCGAAGGGGTCAAGGTCAACGCCCTGATCGCCATTCTCGCCGCCGATGGCGAGGATGTTGGCGCTGCCGCCGCAGGCGGCGGCGCTTCGGCGCCAAAGGCCGAGGCTCAGCCTGCCAAGGCTCCGTCCGAGCCCTCGAAGACTGCCGAGCCGGCTGCCGCGAACACATCGTCGGCACCGCAGGCACAGGCACCTTCCGCCGCAAAGACCGATGGGGACAAGCGCGTCTTCTCGTCGCCGCTCGCCCGCCGTCTCGCCAAGGAGGCCGGTCTCGATCTTTCGGCGGTCACCGGCACCGGCCCGAAGGGCCGCGTGATCAAGAGCGACGTCGAAAAAGCGGTTGCCGGCGGCATCGGCAAGGCATCGATCGCTCCTTCCGCAGCACCTGCGACAGCGGCCGCACCGGTCGCGGCATCGGCGCCGAAGGGCATGTCCGACGAGCAGGTCCTGAAGAACTTTGCCGAGGGCTCCTACGATCTCGTGCCACATGACGGCATGCGCAAGACGATCGCCAAGCGCCTTCAGGAATCCAAGCAGACGATCCCGCATTTCTACGTCTCCGTGGATTGCGAACTGGATGCGCTGCTGTCGCTGCGCGCACAGCTGAACGCTGCGGCTCCCGAGAAGGACGGCAAGCCGGCCTACAAGCTCTCGGTCAACGACATGGTCATCAAGGCGCTGGCACTTGCCCTGCGCGATGTGCCGGATGCGAACGTTTCCTGGACCGAGACCAATATGGTCAAGCACAAGCATGCCGATGTCGGCGTGGCCGTGTCGATCCCGGGCGGTCTCATCACCCCGATCGTTCGCTCGGCCGAACTGAAGAGCCTTTCGGCCATCTCCAACGAGATGAAAGACCTCGGCGCCCGCGCCAAGGGCCGCAAGCTGAAGCCGGAAGAGTATCAGGGCGGCACGACGGCCGTTTCCAACATGGGCATGATGGGCGTCAAGAACTTTGCCGCCGTCGTCAACCCGCCGCATGCGACGATCCTTGCGATCGGCGCCGGGGAAGAGCGTGTCGTCGTGAAGAAGGGCGAGATGAAAATCGCCAACGTCATGACGGTGACCCTCTCGACCGACCACCGCGCGGTCGATGGCGCGTTGGGTGCCGAGCTGCTGGGCGCGTTCAAGCGCTACATCGAAAATCCGATGGGCATGCTGGTGTGATCCGAGACGACGGAGCGTGGAGCAACGCTCCGTCGTTTCTCAGGAACGATGTCTGCAACGATCTTCGGGAATGACAGGGAGGCGGCGACGAGATGAAGACAGTCCTCTGCTACGGCGACAGCCTCACCTGGGGATATGACGCCGCCGCGCCCGGGCGCCATGCACTGGCGGACCGCTGGCCGACCGTTCTCGGCAATGCGCTGGGCGAAGGCGTTCATGTCATCGCAGAAGGCCTCAACGGACGCACCACGGCCTATGACGACCATCTGGCCGATGCGGACCGCAATGGCGCCCGGATTCTTCCGACCGTGCTCCACAGCCACGATCCGATTGATCTCGTGATCTTTCTGCTCGGCACCAATGATATGAAGCCCGTCGTGCACGGGACCGCATTCGGAGCGGTTCAGGGCATCGAGCGGCTGGTCGAGCTCGTCCGGCATCATGCGTGGTCCTTTGAGGCCGACGCGCCAGACGTTCTGATCGTCTCGCCGCCTCCGGCCTGCGAAACGGCGAATGCCGGTTTCGCTGCGATGTTTGCCGGCGCGCGTGAGCAGTCTGCGATGCTCGCCTCGCTCTATGCGGATCTGGCCGACGAAACGGGCTGCGGCTTCTTCGATGCAGGTTCGGTTGCGAAAACCACGCCGATCGACGGGATTCATCTCGACGCGGAGAACACCAGAGCCATCGGACGCGGCCTCGAGCCGATCGTCCGCGTGATGCTCGGCCTCTAGCGCACGCCGGGCGGAATCCCCATCTTCGCCGCGACGATGCGGTGGCAACAACCATTGTGAATGGCAGCGCCCCAAGCGCGCCTTTAACCGACAGGAAACGCAAGGCATGGCTCAGAATTACGACGTCATCATCATCGGCTCCGGCCCGGGCGGCTACATCGCGGCGATCCGCGCGGCGCAGTTGGGCATGAGGGTGGCCGTCGTCGAGCGCGAACATCTCGCCGGCATCTGCTCGAACTGGGGTTGCATCCCGACCAAGGCACTGCTCCGGTCCGCCGACGTTCTGCACAGTGCCCAGCACGCCAAGAATTACGGGCTGAAGCTCGAAGGAACGATTTCTCCGGACCTGCAGGCAATCGTCGCCCGGTCGCGCGGCATCGCCGAGCGCATGAACGGTGGCGTCAGCTTCCTGTTCAAGAAGAACAAGGTCGATATCATCTGGGGCGAGGCAAAGCTGACAAAGCCCGGCGAGATCGTCGTCGGTCCGATCACCAAGCCGATCGTCCAGCCGCAGGGCCCCATTCCGAAGAACACGCTCGGCGAGGGCACCTACACCGCAAAGCACATCATCGTCGCGACCGGTGCGCGCCCCCGGGCGCTTCCCGGCATCGAGCCCGATGGAAAGCTGATCTGGACCTACTTCGAGGCGATGAAGCCCGAGAAGATGCCCAAGTCGCTTCTGGTCATGGGATCGGGCGCGATCGGCATCGAGTTTGCATCCTTCTACCGGACCATGGGCGTGGATGTGACGGTCGTCGAAGTTCTCAGCCAGGTCATGCCGGTCGAGGACGCGGAGATCTCGACCTTCGCCAAGAAGCAGTTCGACAAGCAGGGCATGAAGATCCTGCTGGAGGCCAAGGTATCCAAGGTCGAGAAGGGCGCAGACAGCGTCACCGCCCATGTCGAGAAGAAGGACGGAACGATCGAAAAGATTACGGCCGACCGCATGATCTCGGCTGTCGGCGTCGTCGGCAACATCGAGAACCTCGGCTTGGAAGCGCTCGGCGTGAAGACGGATCGCGGCTGCATCGTCAGCGACGGCTACGGCAAGACCAATGTGCCTGGCCTCTATGCGATCGGCGACGTCGCCGGTCCGCCGATGCTGGCGCACAAGGCGGAGCATGAAGCCGTCATCTGCATCGAGAAGATCGCAGGACTGCCGAACGTCCACCCGATGGACAAGTTGAAGATCCCGGGCTGCACCTATTGCAATCCGCAGGTCGCGTCTGTCGGCCTGACCGAGGCGAAGGCCAAGGCGGAAGGTCGCGATATCCGCGTCGGTCGCTTCCCGTTCGTCGCCAACGGCAAGGCGATCGCGCTTGGCGAAGACCAGGGCATGGTGAAAACCATCTTCGACAAGAAGACGGGAGAGTTGATCGGAGCGCATCTCGTTGGCGCCGAGGTGACCGAACTGATCCAGGGCTTCGTCGTCGCGATGAACCTCGAGACGACCGAGGAAGACCTGATGCACACCATCTTCCCGCATCCGACCATTTCGGAAACGATGAAGGAAAGCGTGCTCGACGCCTACGGGCGGGCCTTGAACGCCTGATCGTGACTTGACGTCGGCTGCGCGCGGTCGCATCTGAGAGGCCTTGCATGAACGGTCCGTTCTCCCGGACCGACACGAGCAGGAGCGGGCGGTTTCGCCGGCTCGAAGGTTTGAGCGCCCGGCGACACGGCTGCGGCGACAGGACGAGCACCAGAAGCTGATGGTCCGGCCGACACGTCGGGCGGACCAAAGCGGAAAGAAAGAACGATCCATGGTCACCATTCTCGACCGGACTCAGACGACGACCGATGTGCCGCGCGTGCGCCACCCGGAAAAGGCCCACAAGCCGGACACCGAGATGTTGCGCAAGCCGGAGTGGATCCGCGTGAAGGCTCCGACCTCGAAGGGCTATCACGAGACACGCGATCTGGTGCGCTCGCACAAGCTGGTGACGGTTTGCGAGGAGGCGGGTTGCCCCAATATCGGCGAGTGCTGGGAAAAGAAGCACGCGACGTTCATGATCATGGGCGAGATCTGCACCCGTGCCTGCGCCTTCTGCAATGTTGCAACGGGCAAGCCCAATGCACTGGATATGGCCGAACCGGAAAACGTCGCCAAGGCCGTTCGGCAGATGGGGCTGTCGCATGTCGTCATCACCTCGGTCGATCGCGACGATCTGCCCGATGGTGGCGCCGAGCACTTCGAAAAGGTCATATGGGCCATCCGTCTGGCGTCGCCGGAGACGACGATCGAAATCTTGACGCCGGATTTCCTCAAGAAGCCCGGCGCGCTAGAGCGGGTCGTGGCGGCAAAGCCCGACGTGTTCAACCACAATATGGAAACCGTGCCGGGCAACTACCTGACCGTCCGTCCGGGCGCCCGCTACTTCCACTCCATCCGCCTTTTGCAGCGTGTGAAAGAGCTGGATCCCACCATGTTCACCAAATCCGGCATCATGGTTGGCCTTGGCGAGGAGCGGAACGAGGTGCTCCAGCTCATGGACGATCTGCGGACCGCGGATGTCGACTTCCTGACCATCGGCCAGTACCTGCAGCCGACGCGCAAGCACCATAAGGTCGAAGCCTTCGTCACGCCGGAAGAGTTCAAGTCCTACGAGACAGTCGCTTATACCAAGGGCTTCCTGATGGTGGCGTCGAGCCCCCTGACCCGGTCGTCGCATCATGCGGGCGACGATTTCGCACGCCTGCGGGCAGCACGGGAAAAGAAGGTTCTCCTCGCCGCCGAGTAAGGTCTGCTCCGCGTTTCGGTTGGCACGTCAATCCTCTCCCGCGATCAAGACGGATGAGGGCCAGCGATGAGAACCTGGGAGTGTTCGGCCCGGACCGCGCGGGCGCTCATGCGCGACGGCGCGGCAGCAGGGTCGCGGGTCTGCACGGTTTGTCTTCATCAGGAGGGTGACCATGCTGCACGTGTTACTGACCGGTGCGCAAGCGGCCGCGGTGATCTCCGGCGCCAACCGGATCTGCGTGATCGGCTGTTCCGGCAGCGGCAAGACGACACTTGCAAGAGCGCTCGGCGAACGACTGTCCCTGCCGCACATGTCGATGGACAAGGCGTTCTTCTGGCTCCCGGGCTGGAAGAAGCGCAACAAAGCCGAGGAACGCGCGCTGATTGCGCAAGCGGTGGCCACCGAGCGCTGGATCATGGACGGAACGGGATCCTCGAGCTTCGACCTGCGCATGCCTCGGACGGATGTCGTTCTCTGGTTGCGCCTGCCGCGCTGGCTGTGCCTGCTCGGCGTCTTCCGCCGGGCTGCCGGGAGCCATGGCCGTGTTCGCCGTGACATGGCGCCCGGTTGTCCGGAACGGTTTCCCGACCGGGAATTCCTCTCCTACATCTGGAATTTCGAGACCCGTGTCGCTCCGCCCGTTGAAAGGGATATGGCGACATACGGTCCGAACGTCCCGATTTTCACCTTGAAATCGCGCCGGGAGGTGGCCCGCCTCCTTGATCTTGTGTCCGCCGCCGACTAACTGCGTCTTATGCCGAAGTTCGAAACCAGACGCTTGGTGAAGCATTCTCCCGACCAGATGTTCGACCTTGTTGCCGACGTCGAGTCCTACCCGCAATTCCTGCCGCTCTGTGAGGCCCTGACGGTGCGAACCCGCAAGGAGCGCGACGGCAAGGAGCTGCTCCTTGCCGACATGACGGTGGGCTACAAGGCCATCCGCGAGACGTTCACGACGCAGGTGCTTTTGAACCGCGCCGAGCACCGGATCGAGGTCAAGTATATCGATGGACCCTTCCGCTATCTTGACAACCGCTGGACGTTCGAAGCGACGCCCGACGGCGGCTGCTCGGTCCATTTCTTCATCGATTACGAGTTCAAGAACCGCATTCTCGGGGCGCTGATGGGGTCGATGTTCGACCGCGCGTTTCGGCTTTTCGCGGAAGCCTTCGAAAAGCGGGCCGACACGGTCTATACCGGCGCGGACGCCTGATCGACGCACTGATCCAGCATGTCAAGCGCCGTCCTGACTGTGGCAAGCCGTACTTGGTCCCGGCCGATGTCGCCATATCGCATCGCGCGATGCAGGACGGCTCCCCCGCGCCATGCGGCGGCGATATGCACGAGGCCCACCGGCTTTTCCTCTGATCCGCCGCCGGGCCCTGCGATGCCCGTCACGGCGACGGCGATGTCTGCGTCGGAGCGCGCGAGGGCGCCTCGCACCATTTCGAGCGCGGTTTCGCGCGACACTGCCCCGAACGCCTCGAGGGTCGCTGTCGTGACGCCCAGCATGTCGGCCTTGGCCCTGTTCGAATAGGTGACGAAGCCGCGATCGACCGCCCGGGAAGAGCCGGGGATTTCGGTCAGGGCGCCGGCAATCAGCCCGCCGGTGCACGACTCGGCCGTGGCAATCGTCCAGCCTCGGCCGGCGCAGCGCTCAAGGAGCCGTTCGGCGGACTGCCGGATATCGTCGGGCCAGAGCGTCATCGAAAACCGTCGGGAAAGCTGACCGTCGCGGTGGCGATCGCCGCGATGCCTTCGCGCCGGCCGACAAAGCCGATCCTCTCGTTGGTTGTCGCCTTGACCGAGCAGCGGTCGAGCGAAATGCCCAGCATGTCGGACAGGGCCTGCCGCATGGCGTCCCGGTGCGGGCCGACCTTCGGCGCTTCCGCGATCAGGGAGATGTCCGCATTCATGACGACGCCGCCGTGCTGCCGCACGATGCCGGCGGCATGTTCCAGGAAGATCCGTGACCGGGCACCCTTCCATCTGTCGTCGGATGGCGGAAAGTGATCGCCGATATCGCCAGCGCCGCAGGTGGCCAGCAGCGCGTCCGTCAAGGCATGAAGCGCGACATCGGCGTCGGAGTGGCCGAGCAGCGACTGATCGTGCGGCAGGAAGATGCCGCACAGCGTGACGCCGTTGCCCGGGACCAGCTGGTGGACGTCGTAGCCGTTGCCGGTCCGCACATCGATCCGATGCCCGTTCAGTCGCTCGTCTGCCATGCGTAGATCCTGTTGCGTCGTGAGTTTCACATTGTCTGCCGATCCCGCGACCAGGACGACCGGCAGACCCGCCCACTCAGCGATGGAGGTGTCGTCGGTGAAGTCCGACCGCCCGGAGGTCGCGGCGGACTCGTGCGCCGCGAGGATGCTGGGGAGGTCGAAACACTGGGGTGTCTGCGCCGCAAACAGCCTGTCCCGCGAGACGGTCTCCCCCACGTCACCGGAGATATTGGTGCGCTTCAGCGTATCCGTGACAGGAATGGCGGGAAGCACCGCTCGGACACCGGACGATAAGGCAGCGAGACAGCGGTCGAGAAGGTCCGACGTTACGAACGGCCGAACCGCATCCTGGATCATCGCGTGCCGGATACCTTGGCGGGAGAGGGCCCTCAGGCCGGCCAACACGGATGCCTGTCGCGTCGGGCCGCCACGGACGATCGTCACGACCGGGCGGGACCGGCAGGCCGCGAGCGCCGTTTCGAGCAAGGCTTCATCATCCGCATGGATGACGACAACGATCGGACCGGCCTTGCCCCAGGCCGCAAACGCATCAAGTGTCCAGGAGATCACGGGGCGTCCACCGATCCGACGATACTGCTTCGGACCCTCGATCGACGCACCGGCCCGCTCACCGCGACCGGCTGCGACGATCACGACGCCGCATGAAAGTTCGCGTTCTCTTTGCATCTGCTGTAAGACGCCTCCCTGCCTGCCTTCAAACGAAGCACCCGGCCGCATGAAGCTTGCCCTGCGCAATCCGTCAGAGCGCGTTTAACCCGCATGACCGGGCTTTGCCAGACAAGCGGGCAGGTGATTGAGGAAAATTGCGCATGTCGCGCGAAAGCGCTTGGCAAGGGCGATATCTATGTCTAAAAATAGTGCAGAAAACTGATGTGCCTGAAAGATAATCAATTGCAGCATCCAGCTTTGTCATCGCCCTTCGCGATCGAGGGGATGTCGTTTCGAAACCGCGTGGTGCTCGCGCCCATGTCGGGCGTCACCGATCTGCCGTTTCGCCAGCTGGCATGGCGCTATGGCGCCGGCCTTGTGGTGACGGAGATGGTAGCAAGTCGCGAGCTGGCATGCAGTGCAGGCGAGAGCTGGGCCCGGCTCAAAAATGCGGGAATCACGCCGCATATGGTCCAGCTGGCCGGGCGGGAAGCACACTGGATGGCGGAGGCCGCAAAAATCGCAGCTGGTAACGGCGCCGACGTGATCGACATCAATATGGGATGCCCTGCCAAGAAGGTGACGGGCGGCTATTCCGGGTCAGCGCTGATGCGGGATCCGGATCACGCGCTGTCACTGATCGAGGCGACGGTTCGCGCGGTCGACATCCCCGTGACGTTGAAGATGCGGCTCGGCTGGGACGAAACGACGATGAACGCTCCTGACATTGCCCGCCGTGCCGAGGCGGCCGGTATCCGCATGGTCACGATCCATGGTCGGACCCGCATGCAGTTCTACAAGGGGCATGCGGACTGGGATGCGATCCGGGCCGTGCGCAACGCCATGTCACTGCCGCTCGTGGCCAACGGGGATGTGACGACGCCCGAGGATGCGGCCGAAATCCTCAGGCGCTCGGGCGCCGATGCGGTGATGGCCGGGCGTGCCTGTCAGGGGCGGCCCTGGCATGCCGGTGTTCTCGCCGGCGCCTGCGCTGAACCCGATGGCCAGGCGCGCCTCGATGTCATAGCAGAGCACTACGGCATGATGCTCGCCTTCTACGGCATCGAGACGGGGCTTCGTCATGCGCGAAAACATCTCGGTTGGTACATCGAGCGGTTCGCAGCCAATGCGCCCGGGCACCGCAAGGCGTTTGTACTGACGGCGACGGATCACAAGACGGCGTTGTCCGGTCTCCTCGAGCTTCTTCGGGACGGCGAGACGGCGGTTGAAAGGACGATGGCGGCATGAGCGGCACGATGAGCGACGACACCAAGGCCGCCCTGCCGATGGCGGTGCTGAACGCGATCCAGAATCCGGTGGTTCTCGTCAACGAGAGAGGGCTGGTGACCTTTGCCAACTGGGAGGCGGAAGCCTTCTTCGGCGCGAGCGCCACCCATCTCGCGCGTCATGATATCAGCACCTTCATCCCCTTCGGCAGTCCGCTCCTGACCCTGATCGAGCAGGTGCGCGAACGCCGGGCGGCGGTCAACGAATACCGCGTCGATCTTTCATCGCCGCGTCTGGGTGCCGACAAGCTGGTCGACCTCTATGTCGCGCCGGTCCTGTCCGAGCCGGGCAGCGTCGTCATCGTCTTTCAGGAACGCTCCATGGCCGACAAGATCGACCGGCAGCTGACCCATCGCGCCGCCGCGCGATCCGTGACCGGCCTTGCGTCGATGTTGGCCCACGAAATCAAAAATCCGCTCTCCGGCATTCGGGGAGCCGCGCAGCTGCTGGAAAGCTCCGTCAACGACGAGGACCGCGCGCTGACACGTCTCATCTGTGACGAGACCGATCGAATCGTGTCTCTGGTGGACCGCATGGAGGTCTTCTCGGACGAGCGGCCGGTCGATCGGCATCCCGTGAACATCCATTCCATTCTCGACCATGTCAAAGCGGTGGCAGGGGCGGGCTTTGCGCGCCGCATCCGCATCACCGAGAACTACGATCCGTCCCTGCCGCCGGTCTATGCCAATCGTGATCAGCTCGTGCAGGTGTTCCTCAATCTCGTGAAGAATGCGGCCGAGGCGATCGGCGACAAGCCGGATGGCGAGATCGTGCTGACGACGGCGTATCGGCCCGGCATCCGCCTTTCGGTTGCCGGTACGCAGGAGAAGATTTCGCTGCCGCTTGAATTCTGCGTTCACGACAACGGGCCGGGCGTGCCTGCTGACCTCGTGCCGCATCTGTTCGATCCCTTTATCACCACAAAGACCAACGGCTCCGGCCTTGGCCTCGCGTTGGTGGCAAAGATCATCGGCGGTCATGGCGGGATCGTCGAATGCGACAGTCAGACCAGCCGCACCATATTCCGCGTTCTCATGCCCGCGTCAAAAGGACCGACCGCGGAGGACCCCGATCCCATTGCTGTAAAAGGGAAGACCCGATGACTGGCGCCACGATTCTCGTCGCCGACGACGACGCAGCCATCCGTACCGTGCTCAACCAGGCCTTGAGCCGTGCCGGCTACGATGTCCGCATCACCTCGAACGCCGCGACCCTCTGGCGCTGGATCTCGGCGGGGGACGGCGATCTCGTGCTGACGGACGTCGTGATGCCGGACGAGAATGCCTTCGATCTGCTGCCGCGCATCAAAAAAGCCCGGCCGGAGCTGCCCGTTCTCGTCATGAGCGCGCAGAACACGTTCATGACGGCCATCAAGGCCTCGGAAAAAGGGGCTTACGACTATCTGCCCAAACCCTTCGACCTGACGGAACTGATCGCCATCATTGGCCGGGCCCTTGCGGAACCCAAGCGCAAGCCGGCCAAGATGGACGACGATACGCAGGACGGCATGCCGTTGGTCGGTCGCTCTGCCGCCATGCAGGAAATCTACCGGGTGCTCGCGCGGCTGATGCAAACGGACCTGACCCTGATGATCACGGGTGAGTCCGGCACCGGCAAGGAGCTGGTGGCGCGCGCGCTGCATGATTACGGCAAGCGCCGGAACGGCCCCTTCGTCGCCATCAACATGGCCGCCATTCCGCGGGATCTCATCGAGTCCGAACTCTTCGGCCACGAGAAGGGTGCTTTCACCGGCGCGCAGAACCGTTCGACCGGCCGCTTCGAACAGGCTGAAGGCGGTACGCTGTTCCTCGACGAAATCGGCGACATGCCGATGGATGCCCAGACGCGGCTGCTGCGCGTGCTGCAGCAGGGCGAATACACGACCGTGGGCGGACGCACGCCGATCCGCTCCGACGTCCGTATCGTCGCGGCGACCAACAAGGATCTGAAGCAGTCGATCAACCAGGGTCTCTTCCGCGAGGATCTCTATTATCGCCTGAACGTGGTGCCGCTGCGCCTGCCGCCGCTGCGCGACCGGGCAGAGGATATCCCCGATCTCGTGCGCCACTTCGTGCAGATGGCCGAGAAGGAGGGGCTCGACGTCAAGCGCTTCGAGCAGGAAGCCCTGGAGTTGATGAAATCACATCCCTGGCCGGGCAACGTGCGCGAACTCGAGAACGTCGTTCGCCGTCTCACGGCGCTGTATCCGCAGGAGGTCATCAGCCGGGAGATCATCGAGAGCGAACTCCGGTCCGACATCCCCGACAGCCCGATCGAGAAGGCAAGCGCACGGTCGGGCTCGATGTCCATCTCGCAGGCCGTCGAGGAGAACATGCGCCAGTATTTTGCGGGCTTCGGGGACGGCTTGCCGCCCTCCGGTCTGTATGACCGTGTCCTGGCGGAGATGGAGTATCCGCTCATCCTCGCGGCCCTGACGGCGACCCGCGGCAACCAGATCAAAGCTGCCGATCTTCTCGGCTTGAACCGGAATACGCTGCGCAAGAAAATCCGTGAACTCGGCGTCTCCGTCTATCGCAGCTCGCGGAACGCTTGACACGAAAAAGCGACCGTTGCATTTACGCCACATTGTGTTGCTTGGATGACACATGCGATCGACTCGGCCTGGAGCCGATGTCGTCTCATGGTCGCAGGCAAAGCGCTCGACGTCTCCCGACGCGCGCGCGGACGCGGAGCCGGCGCTGCCGGTAACCGTTGGTGGGTGGAATTTGCATGGCCGAAGGGCTGATACTGCCATTGGCGACGGACGAGACCGGGAACGGCACGGATCGTCGCGCCGCTTTCGCGCTGCCGGGCCTCGTGCTGGCCTCGGGCGCGCTGGCCTGCGCCATCATCTCGCTGCTGGTGCTGCTCGGACTGACGCCGATCAAGCCGGAAACCAACATCGTCATCGCGTCGGCCGCGGTCAACGCGCTGTTCGTCATCGGCCTGATCTATCTGATCGGTCGCGAGATCCTGCGTCTCCTTCGTGCCCGCAACAAGGGGCGTGCGGCCGCACGGTTGCATGTGCGCATCGTCGCGCTGTTCTCGATCGTCGCGATTACGCCGGCCATTCTCGTGGCCATCTTTGCTTCGATCACGCTCGACGTCGGGCTTGACCGTTGGTTTTCCCTGCGGACCCAAGCCATCGTCCGCTCCTCCATCGACGTCGCGCAGGCCTATGTGCTGGAGAATGCGAGCTACCTCCAGGGGCAGACCGCCTCGATGGCGACGGATCTCGAACGCAACCGCCAGCTCTACAGCCTCGATCGCACGGGATTCGTCGATCTCATGACACGGCAGGCCCGGGCACGCGGTATGCTGGGTGCGTTTCTCGTGCGCGCCGATGGCACGGCCATCCTTCAGGCAAACATTCCGACGGACCGGCCGCTCCCCGCTATTCCGGTCGACGCGCTGGCCAGCACGGTTTCTGGCCAGCCGACCCTCATTCCGCCGGGCATCACCAATCTCGTCGGCGCGATCATTCCGCTCGACAACATCGCCGGCGCCTATCTCTACACCGTTCGCACCGTCGATCCCAAGGTGATGAGCTCCATGCGGCTGATGGAGGAGAACGTTGCAGAATACCGCAATCTCGCTGCCGGTCGAACCTCGCTCCAGGTCGCCTTCGGCGTTCTCTACCTCGGTTTCGCGCTCATCGTGCTGCTGGCGGCGATCTGGGCGGCCATTGCCGTTGCGGATCGCATCGTGCGTCCGATTCGGTTGCTTATCGGGGCCGCCGACAGCGTCGCATCCGGCAATCTCAACGTCGTCGTTCCCGTCCACACGGTGGATGGCGACGTTGGCAGTCTGTCGCGCACGTTCAACAAGATGATCGTCGAGATCCGCACCCAGCAGCACCAGCTCCTCGAGGCCAAGGACGAGATGGATCACCGCCGCCGCTTCATCGAAGCCGTGCTGTCCGGCGTGACCGCAGCGGTCATCGGCGTCGAGGACGATCGGCGGATTACGATCGCCAACCCCTCGACGGAAGTGTTCCTGTCCCGCTCGACCTTCGATATCGTCGGCGAGCGTCTTTCCGACGTGGCGCCCGAGATCGACGAGGTGCTGACCGAGGCGATCTCGCGGCCGCGGAACGACTTCCGCAAGCAGATCAACATCATGCGCAACGGCAAGGAACGCACGCTGAACGTGCAGGTGACGCGCGAGGAGGCGATCGATACGGCCGAGTCCTACGTCATCACCCTCGACGATATCACCGACCTCGTCATTGCCCAGCGTTCGACCGCCTGGGCGGACGTCGCCCGTCGCATCGCGCACGAGATCAAGAATCCGCTGACGCCGATCCAGCTGTCGGCAGAGCGGCTGAAGCGCCGTTACGGCAAGCAGATCAATCCGGACGATCGATCTGTCTTCGACCAGTGCACCGACACGATCGTCCGTCAGGTCGAGGATATCGGCCGTATGGTCGATGAGTTCTCGTCCTTCGCCCGCATGCCGAAGCCGACGAAGGAGCGCTCGGACCTTCGTGCCATCCTCAAGGACGCGGTCTTCCTGCGGGAGATGGGCAGCAGTGACATTCAATTCATCCGCGACTTCGGCGACGAGGCGCTGGACGGCTCCTTCGACGGTCGCATGCTGGGTCAGGCCTTCGGAAACATCATCAAGAACGCGGTCGAGTCGATCGAATCGCTACCGGCCGATGCAGAACGCCACGAGCGGAAGATCATGATCCGGTCGCGGTTTGCGGAGAAGAGCGGCACCTATGTCGTCGATATCGTCGACAACGGCAAAGGTCTTCCGACGGAGAACCGGCATAGGATCCTGGAGCCCTACATGACGATGCGCGAGAAAGGGACAGGTCTCGGCCTCGCGATCGTGAAGAAGATCATCGAGGACCACGGGGGGCATCTCGAACTGCACGATGCGCCACCGGATTTCGACCAGGGCCACGGCGCGATGATCCGGGTCATTCTTCCGCCCGCGGTCAATGCCGAGGTCGAGCGGGAGCGGCAAGCCGCCGCCGGTTCTGCCGGCGCGCGTATCGAGGCCTCCCACGAGGTCCGTCCGAAACAATCTGGCGCCGCGGATGCGGGGCATAAAGACGACGATAGACAGAGTAGGGAAATGACCGATGGCGGCTGATATTCTGGTTGTGGACGACGAGCAGGACATTCGCGAGATCGTCTCGGGCATCCTCTCGGACGAAGGCTACGAAACGCGCATGGCGTTCGACAGCGACAGTGCGCTCGCGGCCATTTCCGACCGGGTGCCGCGTCTCGTCTTTCTCGATATCTGGATGCAGGGCAGCCGGCTCGACGGTCTTGCCCTGTTGGACGAGATCAAGAGCCGGCATCCCGACCTTCCGGTCGTGATGATCTCGGGTCACGGCAATATCGAGACGGCGGTGTCTGCGATCCGCCGTGGAGCCTATGATTTCATTGAAAAGCCGTTCAAGGCAGACCGCCTGATCCTGATCGCGGAGCGCGCGCTGGAAAATTCCAAGCTCAAGCGCGAGGTCACCGAACTCAAGAAACGATCCGGCGACCCCGTCGAACTGATCGGCACCTCCGTTGCCGTCTCGCAGTTGCGCCAGACCATCGAGAAGGTTGCCCCGACCAACAGCCGCATCATGATCCATGGGCCTTCGGGCTCGGGCAAGGAGCTGGTTGCGCGCATGATCCACAAGAAGTCTGCGCGCGCCGCAGGTCCCTTCGTGGCGCTGAATGCGGCGGCCATCACGCCCGACCGCATGGAGATCGCCCTGTTCGGCACGGAGGGAACGCCCGGCCAGCCACGCAAGACGGGCGCCCTTGAGGAAGCCCATGGCGGCATGCTCTATCTTGACGAAATCGGCGAGATGCCGCGCGAAACGCAGAACAAGATCCTGCGTGTGCTTGTGGATCAGCAGTTCGAGCGCGTCGGCGGCTCGAAGCGCGTCAAGGTCGATGTGCGCATCATCTCCTCGACGGCGTACAATCTCGAAAGCCTGATCGCCGAGGGTGCGTTCCGCGAGGATCTCTATCACCGGTTGGCCGTGATCCCGGTTCGCGTGCCTGCCTTGGCCGATCGGCGGGAGGATATCCCGTTCCTCGTTGACATGTTCATGCGGCAGATCAGCGAGCAGGCCGGGATCCGCTCGCGCAAGATCGGCGACGATGCGCTGGCGGTGCTTCAGGCGCACAGCTGGCCGGGCAACATCCGCCAGCTGCGCAACAACATCGAACGCCTGATGATCCTCGCGCGCTCGGACGGGCCCGATACGGTCATTTCGGCCGACATGCTGCCGACGGAGGTGGGCGACAGCCTGCCGAAGATTTCCGCGCAGGGCGACCAGCACATCATGACGCTCCCGCTGCGCGAAGCGCGCGAGATGTTCGAGAGGGACTATCTGATCGCACAGATCAACCGGTTCGGCGGAAACATCTCGCGCACCGCGGAGTTCGTCGGGATGGAGCGTTCCGCTCTGCACCGCAAACTCAAGTCTCTCGGGGTCTGAACCCCTGCGAAAGCTACGACGCACGGTATGGCGGAAACGACGCCCAGCCTTTTTCGACATTGCGAAAGAGACGTCGATGCGATACCAGATTCCGCAGCGTCTGAGGGGCAGGCGCGCGGGGCAACTCTCGAATTGCAGACCTATCAACCGGTTGTTTTCGAACCGGCAATAAAGAAAGAAGCGGCGCTATGGCGGAACGTTCTCAGAACCTGCAGGATCTATTTCTCAATACGGTCCGTAAGCAGAAGATCTCTCTCACCATCTTCCTCATCAACGGCGTCAAACTGACAGGCGTCGTTACCTCGTTTGATAACTTCTGCGTGCTGCTGCGGCGCGACGGGCATTCCCAGCTCGTCTACAAGCATGCCATCTCGACCATCATGCCGGGCCAGCCCATGCAGATGTTCGAGAGCGAAGAATCCGCATCCTGAACACCGGACTGAAGCCATCACAAAACACAACGATACGCCAGACAGCATCATCCCCGAGACCGAAAAGCACCGCGACGACATGCGGGCGCTGGTCATCGTCCCGGTCGTCAAGAAAACAGGCCGCCAGCAGGCCGAGCAGCCGCATTCGGTTCGCACGGATGACGCGCGACTTGAGGAAACGATCGGTCTCGCCCGGGCCATCGATCTCTCCGTCGTCCAGGGGCTCGTCGTTCCGATCGCCCAGCCGAAGCCGGGAACGCTGCTGGGCAGCGGCAAGATCGAGGAAATCAAGCATCTCCTCGACACGCAGGATGCCGGTCTCGTCATCATGGACCATCCGCTGACGCCGGTCCAACAGCGCAACCTCGAAAAGGAATGGAACGCGAAGGTCATCGACCGCACGGGCCTCATTCTCGAGATCTTCGGCCGTCGCGCCTCCACCAAGGAAGGCACCCTTCAGGTCGACCTGGCCCATCTGAACTATCAGAAAGGCCGCCTGGTCCGCAGCTGGACCCACCTTGAGCGCCAGCGCGGGGGTGCGGGCTTCATGGGTGGTCCCGGCGAAACACAAATCGAAGCCGACCGACGGCAGCTGCAGGACAAGATCATCAAGCTGGAGAAGGAACTGGAGCAGGTGCGCCGTACGCGCCAGCTTCACCGTTCCAAGCGCCGCAAGGTGCCGCATCCGATCGTGGCACTGGTCGGCTACACCAATGCGGGAAAATCGACCCTGTTCAACAGGATCACCGGGGCGGGCGTGCTGGCTGAGGACATGCTCTTTGCGACGCTGGACCCGACCCTGCGCCGGATGAAGCTTCCCCAGGGGCGGACCGTCATCCTGTCGGATACGGTCGGCTTCATCTCCGACCTGCCCACGCACCTCGTGGCCGCGTTCCGGGCGACCCTCGAAGAGGTGCTGGAAGCCGACCTCATCCTGCATGTCCGCGATGTCTCGGACCCGGATCACGTGGCCCAGTCGGACGACGTTGAGCGCATTCTCGAGGATCTCGGGATCGACGAGAAGGCGCGGACCGAACGCCTGCTGGAGGTCTGGAACAAGATCGACCGGCTGGAAGAGGAGCCGCATGCCGCTCTGCTCGAAAAGGCAGCGCATACGCCCAACACCATCACCGTCTCGGCGGTCACGGGTGAGGGGGTCGATGCCCTCATGCAGGAGATCAACCGTCGTCTCTCCGGCGTGATGATGGAAACGACCGTTACGCTTCCCGTCGATCGGCTGCAACTGCTGCCCTGGCTTTACGAACATGCGATCGTCGACCATCGCGAAGACCTGGAAGACGGCACGATACGTCTGGATCTCCGACTGACAGAGACGGAAGCCGGCGAACTCGACCGTCGGCTCGGTCACGGTCAGAAGCCGGCGGTCGAGGACTGGGAGTAGCGCACACCGCGCTGAAGCCGAAGCTGGCTGGACAAGAGGCGCAGCAGATCCGTTGCGCCTCTCTGCTGGACCCTCATGATGAGGTGGCCTGCCCTGACAGTGTCCGGACAGGATGTCGGCTTTACGACACCCCAGCATAGCCTGACGGGTTCCCGCCGGCATCCTGACGGGAGTGTCCCTTGAAGATCTCAAAACATCTGCGGCCCGAAATCGGCAGCATCCCGCTGACCCTGATCGTGTCGGCCTATCTTCTCCTTGCCACAAACATCACGTTCTGGGGTCGCGCCGCCGCGGCGTTTTCGTCCAACAAGACGAGTCTCCTTGCCTTCTCTGTTGCGATCTCGCTGCTGACCGTCTGTGCCCTCGTCACGCTTTCGGTGCGCTACATCATCAAGCCGGTCCTGATCCTTTGCGTCCTCGCCGCCGGCGTCGCGTCCTATTTCACCGACGTCTACGGAATCGTCGTGGACAAGGCGATGGTGGAAAGCGCCTTCGTGACGACGGGCGCTGAAGCCGGTCATCTGCTGACGCCGAACTTCTTTTTCCACATTCTGGTGTTCGCCGTTCTGCCGGCCGTCATGATCGCGCTCGTGCGGGTCCGGCACCGTCCCTTCTTTCAGAAGGCCGTGCGCAACCTCGCTCTCGTTGTTCCGGCACTGGCCGTGGCGCTGACGCTGGTCAGCTACAATTACGCGGCCATCGCCTATGTCGCGCGCGAGCGGAAGGAAGTGCTAAATGTCTTCAATCCGGCTGCCCCGTTGTCCGCTGTCGTCCGCTATGCCCGCTCCGCCTATCAGGACGTTGATCTGGTGGTCGCACCTTTTGGTCTGGATGCCAGGGCAGGGGACCGGCTCGCAGCCGAGAAGAAGCCGGTGGTCGTCGTGGTGGTTGCGGGCGAGACCGCACGCGCTGCCAGCTTCTCGCTCAATGGCTATGCCCGCGAAACGAACCCGGAGCTCAAGGCGCTGGGCGTGACGAACTTCACGAACACGACCAGCTGCGGCACGGCCACGGCCGTCTCATTGCCCTGCATGTTCTCCGGTTACAAGCGGACCGAGTATAGCGAGACGAAGGCTCATACGCGCCAGAACCTGATCGACGTCCTGACGCATGCCGGCATCAGCGTTTCCTGGTGGGACAACAACACCGGCAGCAAGGGCATCGCCAGGCTCACGGATTACGCGACCAAGACCGATCGGCAGAACAGCCCGCTCTGCAACAATGGCGAGTGCCTGGACGGGATCTTCCTCGATGGCCTCGACAGCAAGCTGGCGGACGTCAAGCACGACACGGTCATCGTCCTTCATCAGTTGGGGAGCCATGGACCCGGCTATTTTGCGCGCTACCCGGAAGAATTCCGTCGCTTCAAGCCGGATTGCCGCACGGACGAGCTGATGAACTGCTCCCCGGAAGAGATCGTCAATGCCTATGACAACTCGATCCTCTACACCGATCACTTCCTTGCAAGCGTCGCCAAGCTGCTGGCGAAGCACGAAGACACGCTGGCCGGAGCGATGATCTATATGTCGGACCACGGCGAATCGCTTGGAGAGAACGGGATCTATCTCCACGGCGCGCCCTATGCGATTGCTCCAACGGAGCAGACCCATGTGCCCTTCATCTCCTGGTTCTCGCCGTCCTACGCGCAAGCCATGGGGCTTGATACCAAGTGCCTTCTCGCCTATTCGGATGCGGCCATGTCGCACGATAACCTGTTTCACACGGTTCTGGGCATGATGAACATCCAGACGGATGTCTATAACCGCGAGCTGGATGCTTTCGCGCCCTGCGTGGCAAGAAGCTGATATGAACAGGAATGCGCTGCGCATGCAGGAGCGAGAGCCACCCTACGAGGTGCCGGGCCACGAGGGATTGACCCGCGAGGGTCTCGGTCACGAGGCCGGAAAACAGAGGGTGCCCGGACAGACGGCGCGTGGCCAGACCGCGCCTGGCCCGGAAGCTGCGGGCGCATCGGCACTCGGCGCAACGACACCGGGTCAGACGCTGCCGCGAAAGCTGACCGGCCTGCAGCACTTCTTTGCCGCCGCCACCTATTCGCTCGGCGGAGCCCGGCGTCTCCTCGGGGAAGCGGCCTTTCGGCAGGAACTGATCGGCTTTGGCGTCGCCATGCTGGGATTTGCGATCAGCGGCGCGACCCTGTTTCAGTATGTCGCGATGATGCTCCTGTTCTTGCTGATGATCGCGTTCGAGGCACTGAACACGGCCATCGAGGAAATCGTCGATCGCGTGTCGCCGGAGATTTCCGAAATGGGCCGCAATGCCAAGGATTTGGGCTCGCTCGCCTGCCTTTGTCTCATCCTCGCAAATGCCGGCTATGCCTTTTATGTCGTGTTTCTGTCCGGCGTCGTGAGCGACATGCCGCTGACCGGTCTCTGACCGCTTTCAATAACACGAAGGTGATCCGCACGGAGGGAGCGTGGCGCGCAAACGGCGGCCCCGATCCCCTGAAAAACCGTGACTTTTGTTGAAAAGACGCGGCCGAAAAGATCGCAGCTCTAAAGTTGACCTTTAGGTTCATCTTATCTATACCGCCTCTGCCGGGCACGTCGTCCGGACACTCTCAGGAGGCCGTCATGAAAATTTCCGTCCGTGCCGCAGGCTTTGTCGCCGCAGCAGCTCTTCTGGCCGCGATGAACCCCGCGCTCGCCCAGTCCGAATCCGCCGGCATCGTCATCTACAATGCCCAGCACGAAAGCCTCGGCGTCGCCTGGGCCGAGGCCTTCACGAAGGAGACCGGCATCAAGGTGACGCTGCGCAAGGGCAGCGACATGGAGTTCGCCAACCAGATCGTGCAGGAGGGCGCAGCCTCTCCCGCCGATGTTTTCCTCACCGAGAATTCGCCGGCCATGTCGCTGGTTGATCAGGCCGGCCTGTTCGAGCCCGTCGCCAAGGAAACCCTGGCGCAGGTGCCGGAAACGTTTCAACCGTCGAACGGCCACTGGGTTGGCGTTGCTGCCCGCTCGACCGTTTTCGCCTATGACAAGACGAAGCTGACCGAGGACAAGCTGCCGAAGTCGCTGCTCGATCTTGCCGATCCCGCGTGGAAGGGCCGCTGGGCTGCTTCGCCTGCCGGTGCAGACTTCCAGGCGATCGTCAGCGCGCTTCTCGCGCTCAAGGGCGAACCCGCCACCAAGGAATGGCTCGCCGCGATGAAGACCAATTTCACGGCCTATAAGGGCAATTCGACCGCGATGAAGGCGGTCAATGCCGGCGAGGTCGAAGGCGCGGTGATCTACCACTATTACTATTACGGCGATCAGGCGAAGACGGGCGAGAACAGCAAGAACGTCGCTCTGCACTTCTTCAAGAACCAGGATCCCGGCGCTTTCGTCAGCATCTCCGGCGGCGGCATCTTGGCCTCCAGCCAACACAAGTCGGAGGCTCAGCTCTTCCTGAAGTGGCTCACCGGCAAGGGCGGCCAGGCCGTGCTGCGAGACGGCACCTCCTTCGAATATGCCGTTGCCAAGGATGCGTCGTCCAATGCGGCGCTGCCGGCGCTCTCGACGCTGGACTACCCGAAGGTCGATCCGCAGCAGCTGAACAGCAAGTCGGTGACCGACCTGATGACGGAAGCCGGCATCCTCTAAGCGTCGAAGCGACGCATCATGACACCTGCGTGACGATTCTGGATTGATTTCGTCCACAATCGCCGCAATAGGGTATCGCGATCCGTGCGCGCTTCTTTGCCGAAGCGCGCACCCTCTGTTCCGAGTAAAGGCGCCACCCGTGCCGCATGCCGATGCCAAGTCTTTTGCCGTCGCCCCGAACGCAACGCCGGGCCATTTGAGCGGTTCGCAGCGCGAGCGCGCGCGTGTCGCCTATCCGCTCGTGACCCTGCCAGCTCTGCTGGTGGCCCTGGTCAGCCTCATTCCGCTGGGATTCGTTGCCGTGGTGACGGTGCAGACGGGCTGGGATCAGGTGGTCGCTTTGGTCTTTCGCGGGCGGGTCGGCGACCTGCTCATCAACACGGCGCTTCTCGAAGCGGCCACGGTGCCGCTGACGATCGTTCTCGCGGTCGCCCTTGCCTGGCTGACGGAACGCACCAACCTGCCGTTCTCGCGGCTCTGGGCCTGGCTCGCCGTGGCGCCGCTTGCCGTTCCCGCGTTCGTGCATTCCTATGCGTGGATCAGCCTCGTTCCCGGTCTCAAAGGGCTCGGCGGCGGTGTGCTCGTGTCCGTGCTTGCCTATTTCCCGTTTCTCTATCTTCCGGTTGCGGCCCAGTTGCGCCGGCTTGACCCGGCCATCGAGGACGCTGCTGCGTCGCTCGGCCTCAGCCCCTGGCGCGTCTTCGTCCGCGCGGTCCTTCCGCAACTGCGGGTGGCGATCTGCGGCGGCAGCCTGCTCGTCGGCCTGCATCTCCTTGCCGAATACGGCCTTTTCGTCATGATCCGCTTCGACACGTTCTCGACCGCCATCGTCGATCAGTTCCAGTCCGCCTTCAATGGGCCGGCCGCCAACATGCTGTCGGGCGTCCTTGTGCTCTGC
Organism: Rhizobium sp. Leaf384; assembly: GCF_001424065.1. GTDB lineage: Bacteria > Pseudomonadota > Alphaproteobacteria > Rhizobiales > Rhizobiaceae > Ferranicluibacter. Next base: position 145,367 of record NZ_LMQE01000001.1, on the reverse strand, counting down.
TGTCTTGCCCTTCTCGGTACGGAAGCGCTGGCGCGCGGCGGCGAACGCTATGCGCGTGTCGGCTCCGGCGCACCACGCATGGTGACGCGCCACGCGCTCGGGCCGTGGATCTGGCCGGCGCTGGCGCTGAACCTCGTGACGGCCGCGCTGGCCATCGGCGTCCCCTTCACGACGCTGACACGCTGGCTGGCGATTGGCGGGTTCGACATCTGGCCCCTGCAGGCGGTTGGGAATGCCGTGCTTCAGACCGTTCTTCTGGCCGTCATGGGCGGCATGTTGACGACAGTCGCGGCCGCCCCTATGGCGTGGCTCTCGGTTCGCGCGCCCGGCCGTTTGCAGCGCATCCTCGAGGCCTGCCATTATTATGTCGGGTCCCTGCCGGGCGTGGTCGTTGCGCTGGCGCTTGTCACCATCACCGTCCGGCTCGTTCTGCCGCTCTATCAGACCTTCGCCACGCTTCTGCTGGCCTACGGGCTGTTGTTCCTGCCCCGCGCCCTCGTGGCACTGCGGGCGAGCATCGCGCAGGCTCCGGTCGAACTGGAGCGCGCGGCCATGGCGCTCGGCCGGGCTCCCCTCCAGGCGGTCCGCGTGACGACGATGCGGCTCGCCGCACCGGGTGCGGCTGCCAGCACGGCGCTCGTGGCGCTGGGGATTACCAACGAGCTAACGGCCACGCTCATGCTGTCGCCGACCGGTGTCGAAACCCTTGCGACCAAGTTCTGGTCGCTGACGAGCGAGATCGACTATGTCGCGGCCGCGCCCTATGCCCTGATGATGATCGTCCTGTCGTTGCCGCTGACACTGGTCCTTCACCGACAGTCGAGCCGTGCAAGCGGGAGCGCCGCATGAGTCTTCTGTCGATCACGTCCGTCAGCAAGACCTATGGCAGCAGCGCCCGCGCGCTGATCGATGTCTCCCTCACCGTTCCGGCCGGTGCGCGGACGGCCATCGTCGGTCCGTCCGGCTCTGGCAAGACCACGCTGCTGAAGCTGATCGCCGGCTTCGAGCGTCCCGACGCCGGCCGCATCACCCTCGATGGCACCGATCTCGCCGGCGAGGGCATTCACGTGCCGGCCCACAAGCGGGGCATCGGCATCGTCTCGCAGGATGGCGCCCTGTTTCCCCACCTGACCGTGGGCGAGAATATCGGTTTTGGTCTGCCGAGACGGCAGGAGGGTCGCGACCAGCGCATCGCGGCGCTGATGAACATGGTGGAGCTTGATGCGGACATGGGCTCGCGGCGTCCGCACCAGCTCTCCGGAGGTCAACAGCAACGCGTGGCCTTGGCCCGCGCTCTGGCGCTCGAACCGCGGCTGATGCTGCTCGACGAGCCCTTTTCGGCGCTCGACACCGGCCTGCGCGATACCATGCGCCGCACGGTCGCACGCATTCTCGCCGCTTCGGGAACGACATCCATCCTCGTCACACACGATCAGGGCGAAGCGCTGTCTTTTGCCGATCACGTGGCGGTCTTCCGGGAAGGTCGGCTGGTGCAGGCCGGCAGCCCGCAGTCCCTGTACCGACGGCCGGCGGATCGGCAGACGGCGCTCTTTCTCGGAGACGCCGTGCTGCTCGACGCCGTCGTGACGTCGGGGCAGGCGGAAACGGTGCTCGGCACCATCCCCGTAAGCACGACCGACGACGCGTCCGACCGCGGTGGCTCGACCGCGCACAAACTGGTGATGCTGCGGCCGGAGCAGTTGCGTATCCGCTGGCTCGGTCTCGGGGAAGCGGATCTCGTCAAGGGCGCGCGTGCGCGGGTGCTGGAAAGCGAATTCGGCGGCGGCCTCTGCCGGCTGACGGTGGAGGTGGGCGAGGGCCCGTCGCGTGCCGTTCTCGACCTCCGGGTGTCGGGTTTTGACGTTGCGGCGCCGGGAGAGACGGTTGCGATCGAAGTCGTGGGGCAGGGACACGTTCTGCCCGGCTGACGCCATCAGGACTTATCCGTCAGGCAAAGCTCTTTCGGCGGCGGGCGACGGCGGCGGTTTCCTGCACGGCGGGCACCGTTTCCAAGACACGGCGCGCCGGAAGGATGGCGATGACCTCCGTGCCCTCGCGCAGCTTGGAGCGGAGGATGAATTCCCCATCATGCTTGGCCAGGATCGCCTGAACGATCGGCAGACCGAGGCCCGTGCCCTGCTCAGCACTCTTGATGGCGATCGATCCCTGTCCGAACGCCGAGAGCACGACGGGGATCTCGTCTTCGGGAATGCCAGGACCGTTGTCCTTGATGGACAGATACTGCCCGCCACCCGCCGTCCAGCCAACCTTGACCGAGATCTGCCCGCCCTGCGGGGTGAACTTCACGGCATTCGACAGAAGATTGAGTGTGACCTGGCGCATGGCCTTCTCGTCGACCCATACCGCGGGCATGCCCTGCTCGAACTGTTCGGTGATGGTGATGCTCTTGGTGCGGGCGCGCAGCTGGACCATCCCGATGCAGTCTTCCGTGATTTCCGCGAGCTGGATCGCTTCTTCATTGAGATCGTAACGGCCCGCCTCGATGCGGGAGAGGTCGAGGATCTCGTTGATCAGGTCGAGCAGATGCTTGCCGGACCTGTGGATGTCACCGGTATATTCCTTGTAGGTCGGATTGTTCAGCGGACCCATCACTTCGGTGAACATGACCTCGGAAAAACCGAGAATGGCATTCAGCGGGGTGCGAAGTTCGTGGGACATCGAGGCGAGGAAACGCGACTTGGCAAGGTTTGCTTCTTCCGCCCGGCGGCGCGCCTCGTCCGACATGGATTTGGCCACTTCGAGCTCGGCGATCAGATCGTCCTTTTCCGCCTGAACGGAGAGGATCTGGATATTGGCGCGGCGCATGCGCGCGGTCATGTAGACGAGGAAGGCGAGGGATGTCCCGAGCACCACGGCGAGCGCGACCAGATTTCCGCTGCCCACCAGGATCGCCTTTCCGGCGAGGAGGACGACGCACGGAACGAACGTGACGATCAGGGCATAGCGCATCAGGACCGTCGCGATCGCGGTGGCGGCAAGCGCGACGAGAAGGGCGACGCCCTTGTACAGCTCCAGATCCCGGGCGACGCAGCTCTCGCAGTCCTGCACCAGAAAAACCATCCAGACGATACCCATCAGCATCTGGACAAGGAGAAACCGCCGGCGCCAGTCGATGATGTTCTCGGGCGTCAGGTCCCTGCGCAACGCACGCTTCGCGGCCATGAGGCCGAGGGCATGAACGAGGAGCGCAACGGTCAACCAGGCGATGATCTGCAGGTTCTCCGTCAAATAGAGCCCGCTTGCGGCGATCATCATCAGGAGGATCGGCATGGCAGCAGCGCCCTGCAGCACCGATGCGACATAGAGGGCCAGCATTTCCTTGTCGAAGCCCGCAGCATTCGACGGACCGGACTGGAGGCGTTCGCGATTGGTGCGCACGGCTTTCGACACAGCCTTGTTGCGATGGCTGCGAGATTTGTCGACAATGATCTTGTCGGTCGATGTGCTGACGCCCTGATTCATTTTGTCCGGAAAGCCTGACGGATACCCCGGCAGATTCTAGGTAGGAATTGTTAAGAACTTGCTTCCTGTTTTCCTTCGTTACGTGATGAAGAACCGGTTACCGGAATGTTTTTTATGAGGAAGCCCCGGTCGCTGTTGCTCGACGGCGTATTGACCGTCCTCTTTCTGGGGCTCGTCTGGCTGGCTGCGGACCGCATCTCCCGCCAGGGCGACGCAACGCTCTCCGGCGTGCCGCGCGTCGTGGACGGCGATACGCTGGCCCTTGGCCGCGATCGGATCCGTCTGGCGGGCATCGATGCCCCGGAGCTGAGCCAGAACTGCGAGCGCGATGGGAAGACATGGGCGTGCGGACAGGAGGCCCGCCGGCATCTCATCCAGTTGATTGGCGGGTTGCCGATCGCCTGCAAGGGCGGTGCCGACGATCGCTACGGCCGACGGCTGGCGGCCTGTCGCACGGGGGGCGAAGAGGTGAATGCCCGCATGGTGAACGATGGCTTCGCGGTTGCCTTCGGCGATTATGCAGCGGAAGAGGCCGTTGCGCGCGCCCGCCGGTCAGGGCTGTGGGCCGGTTCCTTCGATCAACCGCGAGATTGGCGCGCCCGCCATGGCAGAACTTCGGAAACGCCCCATATCGACGGAGATTGGATCAAGGCGCTGCTGCGCCACCTCGAGACTGCATGGACAAGCCGCTGACCCCGACCAAAGACGCGATCGATCGCCTTTCGACCACGATCTCCGCATGTCGCATATGTCGTGACATGCCGACCTTCGGCGAGCCGCTGCCGCACGAACCACGCCCAATCTTCGTCTTGTCCGACAAGGCGCAGATCCTCATCGCGAGCCAGGCGCCGGGCATGCGGGCGCATCTCAGCGGCGTTCCCTTCGACGATCCGTCGGGAAATCGGCTGCGCGACTGGCTGGGCGTGGACAGGGCGACCTTCTATGATGCGGACAGGTTCGCCATCGTTCCCATGGGCTTCTGTTTTCCCGGATATGACAAGCACGGCGGGGATATTCCGCCGCGCCGGGAATGTGCGCCGGCCTGGCGCGAGACGGCGCTCGCTGCGGTTCCCAATGCCTCGCTCATCCTCGTCATCGGCGCCTACGCTCAGGCCTATCACCTCGGCACATCGCGCCAGGTGTCGATGACGGCCACGGTCGCGGACTGGCGGCGGTGGTTCGAGCAGGACAACGGGCCAAAGTGCTTGCCGCTGCCGCATCCGAGCTGGCGCAACACGCCGTGGCTGAGAAAGAATCCGTGGTTCGAAGCGGAGCTCCTGCCGGTGCTGCGCGCAGAAATCCAATTGCGGATATCGTAAAAATTCGATCTCGCTTCTTCCCGCTTTGACGCTATAGAAGGAATATTATTCGAAGGGGGCTACTGAAATGGATCGTCTCGACCGCAAGATCCTGCGACTGCTGCAAGAAGATTCGACACTCGCCGTCGCGGACCTCGCCAAAAAGGTCGGCCTGTCGACCACGCCCTGCTGGCGCCGCATTCAGAAGATGGAGGAGGAAGGCGTCATTCGTGGCCGCGTCGCGCTTCTCGATCCTGCGAAGATCAACACCAAGGTCACGGTTTTCGTATCGATCCGCACCAACGCGCACTCGGTCGAATGGCTTCGGCGTTTTTCCGAGGTGGTCGGAGAGTTTCCCGAAGTGGTGGAACTCTACCGCATGAGCGGAGACGTCGATTATCTGCTTCGCGTCGTCGTGCCGGACATCGCCGCCTATGATGCGTTCTACAAGCGCCTGATTGCGAAGATCGAAATCCGCGACGTCTCCTCGGCCTTTGCCATGGAGCAGATCAAGTACACGACCCAGATGCCGCTCGACTACATGATCCTCGAACAGGCGAAGTCACAGGAAGACTGAGGTTCCAGGCGTCCGAAAGGGGAAGCAGGCGCGGGGGCGCCTACTTCTTTTCCAGCCGGGCCAGCAGCGAGGACGTATCCCATCGCCGTCCACCCATCGCCTGCACATCGCCGTAGAACTGGTCGACCAGGGCGGTGACGGGAAGCTTCGCGCCGTTCCGGCGTGCTTCCGTCAGCACGATATCCAGATCCTTGCGCATCCAGTCCACGGCGAAGCCGAAATCATAGGTGCCGGCAATCATCGTCTTGTGACGGTTCTCCATCTGCCAGGAACCGGCCGCCCCCTTGGAGATGACGTCGACAACGGCCTCCATGTCGAGGCCGGCGTTCTTTCCGAAATGCACGGCTTCCGCCAGTCCCTGAACGAGGCCGGCAATGCAGATCTGGTTGACCATCTTCGTCAGCTGTCCGCTGCCGGCGGGCCCCATCAGCCCGACCATGCGCGCATAGGCGTCGATCACCGGTTTTGCCCGATCGAAAACGTCGGCATCCCCGCCGCACATGACGGTCAGAACGCCGTTTTCCGCGCCTGCCTGCCCGCCCGACACCGGCGCGTCGATAAAGTGTGCACCCCGCGCCCGGGCGGCAGCATCCAGCTCCCGCGCCACCTTGGCAGACGCCGTCGTATTGTCGATGAAGATGGAGCCAGCGCGCAATGTCTCGAACGCGCCATCCTTGCCCGTCGTGACGGAGCGGAGGTCATCGTCATTGCCGACGCAGCAGAAGACGAAATCCGCGTCCCGAGCCGCCTCGGCGGGCGTTGCCGCCGCGCGGCCGCCGTTTTCCGCGACCCATTTTTCGGCTTTCGCCCCGGTCCGGTTGAAAACGGTCAGGTCATGCCCGCCCTTCGATGCGAGATGGCGCGCCATGGGATACCCCATGACTCCGAGACCGATGAAGGCGACTTTTGCCACGGGGTTCTCCTCAGGCTAGCGATGACGGAAAAAAGCGATCTACGATGCCGTTCGCAGTCGCGCAATGACCAGGTGCCCGGCAATCGGGGCGCCGTCTTCCATGCGCACCACAATGTCGGTGAGCTCGACAAGATCGAACCCGGTCGCGTCCAGGCGTTCCAGCACATAGTCCCGCGCATGCGCGAAACGCTGATGCGGTCCGACCATGAAACGACGTCCGGCAAAGACGTCGTCCGGCAATGTCTCGCTGGAGAAGATCAACAACCCGCCCGGCTCGATGGTTTCGGAGGCGGCGAAGAACAGGGCTTCGAGGCCGCCGAGATACGGCAGCACATCCGTGGCCGTGACGAGATCGAACGGACCGTCGTCGTTGTCCTCGAGATAGTCCACCGCTTCGGCGACGTAGAGCGCGTCGTAGAGATCCTTCTCGTGCGCGATCTCGACCATGTTTTCCGACAGGTCGACGCCCGTCACGGTCTCGGCCATGTCGCGCAAGGCGCTGCCGGTCAGGCCCGTGCCGCAACCAAGATCGAGAAGGCTCTTGAAGGGACCAAGCCCGAGGCTCTGCAGCCGCTGGCGCACCATCATCGGCACGGAATAGCCGAGCTGTTCGACGAGGACATCCTCGAACACATCGGCATGCTGGTCAAAGAGGGTGGTCACATAGGCGTCCGACGCCTTGTCCGGCGTCTCACCACGTCCCATGGACGCGATGCGCACGGCTGCGCCACCGTGGTCGTCCGGGTCGAGTTCCAGCACCTGCCGGTAGGCAGAGACAGCCCCTTCGACATCGCCGGATTTCTCGAGGGCGAGTGCGCGGTTATAGGCCTCGGCCAAGGCCTCTTCGTCGATCTTCTTTTGCATGGCCGCTTTGTAGGATGGGTCCTGCCCGATGGCAATCCCGATCCGCGCATCTCGACACGCCGATCGCCGGCTCAGTTGATGATGAACTCTCCCTGGAGCGCGCGCCAATCACCGGCCGAGATCAGTTTCCGGTGCACATACCGCACCGAATGCAACGGCCCGTCGAGCGTTTCCCGCCAGAATTTCAGGAAGTTCTTCATTTCGGGAAAGTGCGGCGCCAGATCGTAGTGCTGCCAGATGTAACTCTGCAGGATCGCCTGGCGATCCGGCATACGGTAGAGGATCTCGGCCGTGGTCAGGCCGTACCCTTTCAGTTGCAGTTCCATGTCAGAAGCCATGCGAAACCTCATCTTTGCTGAATGACGGTTTCTAGAATGAAGCGCCTGAAGGGTTAATCAAGCGTTAATGTCGGCTCGGTGACAAAAAATATTGTTACATTCCAGGAGCTTGGCAGCATATAGGCATGAGTGCTGCCAAGAGCTGCTGCTAGCGTTTCAGGTGGCGGGTCAAACGCTTTTCCAGCCAAGCCCAGAGGTTCCGGAGGGCCTCCACCATGATGAGGTAGAAGATCGCCGCCCAGAGATAGGTCTGGTAGTCGAACGTCCGCGAGAAGGCGCGACGGGTTTCGCCCATGAGGTCGAACACCGTCACGATGGCCACGATGGCGGACGCCTTGATCATCAGGATGATCTCGTTGCCATAGGGTCTGAGCGCAACAATCATCGCCTGCGGCAGGATGACCTTGAAGAAGGCGATGCGGGGCGGGAGACCGAGCGAGGCGGCGCCTTCGCGCTGGCCTCGGGGCACGCTGTTGATCGCGCCGCGCAGAATCTCCGCCTGATAGGCCGCCGTGTTCAAAACGAACGTCAGGAGCGCACAGTACCAGGCCTCGCGGAAAAACCACCACAGCCCGATCTCCGTCAGTTGCGGCCGAAAGCTGCCAAGACCGTAGTAGATCAGAAAGAGCTGCATGATCAGGGGCGTGCCGCGAAAGAAGTAGATGTAGATATAGGCCAGCCAGTTCGCGATCTTGTTTCTGGACATGCGACCCAGCGCCACCGGCAGGGACAGAAGCGCGCCAAGGACGATGGAGGTCGAGACGAGGCCGAGTGTCACGCCGAGGCCGGAGATATAGGCCGGTCCGTAACGCTGGAATTTTTCGAGATCAAAGCCACCGACGACCAGCATGCCGAGACCGACGAAAACGGCCAGCCAGACACCGAGAAGAGCGCGTCCGAAGAAACGCGACAGCGTGTAGGGGCGGCTGTCTTCGCGCGGCGCCGGTTGCGGCGCGATCAGATCCGTCGAGACATAGGCCTGGACGGAGCGGGCGTCGGGCAGCGAAAGATCTGTGTCGAGGGCCGGCGGGGCGCCTGCGGGCGGAAGCGGAGGCGTGGTGCTCATCGGGCCATCTCCGAACGACGCGCCCAGCGCTCGAGCGCCGAGAAGACGACGGACGATGCTGCGGCGAGCAGCAGGAAGAGAATGCAGGCAAGTCCGAAGAACTCGAACGCCTGCTTGGTCACCCGGGCGGCCACGCCCGTCTGGCGCAGGATGTCGGGCAGTCCGATGACGGAAACGAGAGCAGTGTCCTTCAGGAGCGCCATCCAGAGATTGCCGAGGCCGGGCAGGGCGATCCGAAACAACTGGGGCAGCACGATCAGGCGCATGGTCTTTCCGCGGCTGAACCCGAGCGCATCGCCGGCCTCGTACTGGCCCTTGGGGATCGCCTTAAAGGCGGATTGCAGAACTTCGGAACAGTAGGCCGAGAAGACCACGGCAAGTGCGACCATTCCGGCGAAAAAGGCGTTGATTTCGACCGGACCCGCGTAGCCGACGCCGGCGAGCACCTGCTGCACCACGATCTGGAGGCCGTAATAGACGATGAAGAGGGTCAACAGCTCCGGCAGGCCTCGGAAGATCGTCGTGTAGATGTCCGAGGACAAGCGGAGCGATCGCTCGCTCGACTGCTTGCCGAGAGCCACGCAAAAGCCGAGCATCAGTCCGAAGGGCAGCGTGGCGATTGCCAGGGACGCCGTGATGAGAAAGCCATAACCGATCTCGTCGCCCCAGCCTGCATCTCCGCACGCCAGCAGCGTGTTGCCGGCGAGGATCCGAAAGATGCCGAGAGGTCCGCACCACGGGTCCAGCGTGGCGCCGAGCCATGACACGGCGGATGAAAGCGCGGCCATGATTCCGCTCATTGTCTGATCGTCCCCTTGAGGCGCTCCTTGTTGGGCGCTTCTTGCTTACGTCGTTGTTGTCAAACAAAAACGGCGGGAGGGCAAGCTCCCGCCGCAGGATTTCGGCAAGGACCGGGCTTAGCCGCCGTAGACGTCGAAAGCGAAGTACTTGTCGTTAATTTCCTTGTACTTCCCGTTGGCGCGGATCGCCTTGATCGCGGCGTTGAACTTTTCGCGCAGCTCGTTGTCACCCTTGCGCAGCGCAATGCCGGCGCCTTCGCCATTGATGACCGGATCGACCGGCAGCGTGCCGAGCAGCTTGCAGCAATCGCCATCCGTGGTCTTCAGCCATTCCGAGAGCACGACGACGTCGTCGATCACGGCATCGATGCGGCCGTTGACAATGTCGAGCTTGTACTCGTCGGACGTCGGGTAGAGCTTGAGCTCGGCCTTCTTCATATGCGCTTCGGCATAGTTGGAATGGGTCGTGGAGGCCTGCGCGCCGAGCGTCTTGCCGTCAAGGCCGGCTTCGGTCGCTTCGGTGATCGGGCTGTCCTTCGGCACGGCGATGGCCGGCGGCGTGTTGTAGTACTTCTCGGTGAAGTCCACCTTCTGCTTACGCTCGGCCGTGATCGACATCGAGGCGATGAAGGCGTCGTATTTCTTGGCGATCAGGGCGGGAATGGCGCCGTCCCAATCCTGGGTAACGAAGGTGCATTCGGCCTTCATCTCGACGCAGAGCGCCTTGGCGATGTCGATGTCGAAGCCCGTCAGCGAGCCGTCGGATTCCAGAACGTTGAAGGGCGGATAGGCGCCTTCGGTGCCGATGGTGATCTTCTCGCCCGCGGCAAGAGCCGTACTCGCGGTGAGGACGAAAACGGCTGCAGCGGCAGCCATGGTGAAACGTTTGGCGATAGGCATGTCGATCCTCTCTGTTGGCGCAGTCCCGGCTTCTTTTTGGTGTTCCGGGACATTCGCAAGCGACGGCAAACGGTCGCTTCGGCTGCGATATTCCGTCACCCGTTCGCAAATGCAACAGGAAAAAGCAGCCGCAGAGAAAAGCGTGAGCCGGCTCTGGCGGTCGGATGCGGAAAGCCTATGTCCGCCGATGAACGCGGCATTCATCGCCAATTCATGCGCTTGTTGCTACCGCTCCGCCTCTGGATCGCAGCATGAGTTGCGACCGGCCGATACGCGGCGTTCGACGTTATGCCGGTCCGAATGTTCGGCATCGGACACAAGAACAAGAACGGGATCTCTCGCAGGAGGAGACACCATGACCATTCGATCCAAGCTTTTCGCAACGGTAGCCATGCCTTTGCTCGCCATGACCGTCGGGCTGCAGCCAGCTTTGGCTGACGCCCAGATCAAGTCCTTCCAGTTGGCCCAGGCCGATGAAGACGAGCTTCTTCGCAAGCGCAAACCCGTAGAAGGGCAGGAAGAGTCCGCCCCGAACGGCGGCGCAGAGCCGTCGGAGAACGGCGAAGGCCGTCAGAAGCGGGAGGAACGTCGCAAGGATCGCGACTCCGACCAGCAGCAAGGCGAGGGAAAGAAGCAGCGTGAGGCCGAGCCGTCTTCCGGCCTGGACGCGCAGCCCCGCCGCGAAGAGCGTCGCAAGCAGCGCGACAGCGAACAGCAGAACCCGTCGGACGAGCAGCCGCAGGCCCAGCCATCGGGTGAGGATGCACCGCGTCCGAGCCGCGAAGAGCGCCGCAAGCAGCGGGATGCCGAGCAGCAGAAGCAGAACGACGAGCAGCCGCAGGCCCAGTCATCGGGCGAGGATGCGCCGCGTCCGAGCCGCGAAGAGCGCCGCAAGCAGCGGGATGCCGAGCAGCAGAAGCAGAGCGACGAGCAGCCGCAGGCTGAGCCATCGGGCGAGGCTACGCCGCGTCAGAGCCGCGAAGAGCGCCGCAAGCAACGGGATGCCGAGCAGCAGAAGACCGAAGAGCAGCAGAAGAAAGCCGGCGCGGATGCGAACGACGCGGCGAAGACTGGCGATTCCGACGCGGCTGGTCAACCCAAGGCGGACGAGGACGCCGAACGCAAGCGGCAGCGCGAAGAGCGTATCCGCAAGCGCGAGGCCGAACGCCTGCAGGGTCAGCAGGATGGCGAGCAGCAGGCCAAGCCAGGCGATTCCGCCGAGCAGCCCGCTGCAGCCGAGATGACCGACGAGGAGCGTGCCCGTCTCCGTGCCGAGCGCCGCAAGCAGCGTGAAGCCGAAGGTCAGGGGACCGACGATCCGGCGCGCCCGCGTGACGCGCAGGACGCCGGCACGAATGCCGATCAGGCAGGCGACGACGGTGCAAACCGCGATCGCCCTGTCGTCGACAAGCGGTCGCGCGAGGAACGCGAGAAGCTGGCACGCGACCCGTCCAAGAGCGACGAGACCGTTGTCCTCCCGGTCGAGAATGGTGCCGCCGTGCTCGACAGTGACAAGGACGCCGACAATCGCGACGGAGACTCGCGCGATCGGCGTCGCCGCGAACGCGAGCAGGTTCGCGAGGAACGCGACAACCAGCCGCCGCCGCGCACGGATGCCGATGCGCAGTCCGAGCACCGCGAGCGTCGTCCGGATCGTGAAGAGCTGAATGCCGCGATCAACGAACGCGGGCGTCGTATCGATCAGGCACCGGAATTCGATGCCCGCGATCTGATCGACGCTCTGACCGGTCAGCGTCCGCGAATCGAGGAAACGCGCAACAACCGCACAGTTCTCGATTTCGGTGACGAGATCGTCGTGCGGAGCGACGATCGCCCGCGCCTGCGGCGCGACGCACGCGAGACCTCCTACGAGGAACTGCCGCGTGGCCGCACCCGCGAGGTGATCGAGCGCCCGAACGGCATGCGCGTCGTGACGATCTACAACCGCTACGGCGACGTGATCCAGCGCACACGCATCAACCGTGACGGCGAGGAATACCTGATGGTCTATGCGCCAGAGGTCGACGAAGAGAAGCGCCCGCCGCTCTACGACGTCGGCGAGGATCTTCCGCCGATGCGTCTGACCGTTCCGGTCCGCGACTATATCATCGACACGTCGACCGAGCCGGATCGCGATTACTACGACTTCCTGGCAGAGCCGCCGGTCGAGCGGGTCGAGCGAACCTATTCGCTGGACGAGGTCCGCAACTCCGCGCGTATCCGCGACAAGGTCCGTCGTATCGATCTGGATACGATCACCTTCGCCACGGGAAGCGCAGAAGTGCCGACATCGCAGGCGAAGACGCTGCGCAAGGTGGCGGACGCCATGCTGGAGGTCATCGACAAGGATCCCGGCGAGACCTTCCTGATCGAAGGTCATACCGATGCCGTCGGCTCCGACCAGTCCAACCTCGTCCTTTCCGATGAGCGTGCCGAATCGGTCGCCGCACTTCTGACGGATATCTACGAGATCCCGCCGGAAAACCTGGTCACGCAGGGCTATGGCGAACGCTTCCTCAAGGTCCGCACGTCGGAAGCCGAGCAGGAAAACCGTCGCGTCACCATCCGCCGCGTCACGCCGCTGGTGCGTCCCGTCGCGCAGAAGTAAAGGCTGACGAAGGGGACGGCGCTCGCTTCCGGCCGCCGCCCCTATTTTGCCACCTTGGCCGTCTTGATGATAAAGAACCCGGTGCGCCTCGCGCCGGGTTCTTGCCGTCTGGACGTCTCATGAAAGCTCTGTATCTATTGCCGCTGCTGGCGGCCCTCGGCTTCGGCTCCCAGGCTGCGGCCCGTGACGGTCTCCTGGAGCCGCGGCTCCACGTCGCTCCGGGTGGCAAGACGCCGCGTGTGGCGTTGACGTTCGACGCCTGCATGGGCCTTGCCGATCAGCGGATCCTGTCTGTCCTCGTCGACAATCGGATACCGGCAACGATCTTCATCACGGAGCGCTGGTTGAAGCGGAATGCTGCGACGCTAGCGATCTTCCTGGCGCATCCCGATCTGTTCGAGCTCGAGAATCATGGTGCGATGCATGTCCCCGCGATCGATCGACCGCAGGCGGTCTACGGAATAGCGTCCGCCGGGTCGGCAGAGGCCGTCGAGGCGGAAGTGTCGGGCGGCGCGCATGCGCTTGTGGCAGATGGCGCGCCGCAGCCGCACTGGTTTCGCGGCGCGACGGCAAAATACACCGCGTCGTCCATCGCCCAGATCCGGGCCCTCGGCTTCGACGTGGCGGGTTATTCGCTCAATGGCGACGACGGGTCCCTTCTGGGCGCGAAGATGGCCACGCGCCGCATTGCCGGCGCGCGAGATGGCGATGTGATCATTTCCCATATCAACCAGCCGACGCACGCGGCGGGAGAAGGCGTTGCGGCGGGCATTCTCGCGCTCAAGGCCAAGGGGTACGCCTTCGTGCGGCTGGATGCCGTCCACGAGGACGGCACGAACGCGACGGTCAACTGAAGGATCGGCCTAAGGCATGTCGCCCGAAAGCGTGCAGCGGTTTCGGGAAATGACATGCATGAAAACAAGACCTTAAGGCGCGTTGCGTGAATCCTTTTTCACGCAACGCCTTTTAACGTCTTGTGAGACCGCAGGTCATCTCCACGAAGTCGGCGATCGATGCGGTGTCGTCGAGGTCGAAGACGGGGAGGGTCGTGTCGGGAACCGAATGATCGGCTGCGATGCCGCAAATATAGGCGTCTCCGGGTGCGAGCGGCTCGCGGTTCTTCGCATCCAGCCGCCGCGCCTCGATTTTCGGGATCGGCTCACGCTTGTAGCCTTCGACGAGGACGAGATCGCAGGGAGCGAGCCGTGCCAGGATCGCCTCGAAAGATGGCTCCGCTTCTCCGCGGAGTTCGTGCATGATGGCGAAGCGGGTGCCCGACACGATCGTCACCTCATGTGCCCCTGCCTCCCGGTGCCGCCAGCTATCCGCGCCGATCTTGTCGATGTCGAAATCATGATGGGCGTGCTTCACGGTCGAGATCTTATATCCCCGCGCCGTGAGTTCCGTCACGAGCCGGACGGCCAGGCCCGTCTTGCCGGAATTCTTCCAGCCGGCAATGCCGAAGATCTTGGGTGTGCTCATCGATGTCCAGCTTCGTCGCGTGCCAGCATGTGTTCGATCCTCTCGAGATCCTCGGGGCTGTTCATGTTGGAAAAGGGGTCGATCCCGCCAGGAGCTTCACCCGCCGAGGTGAAATCGACCACGACATGCGGATGTTGCTCGATGAAGGTGCGGACCCTGCGCTTGGCATCGGTCGCGATGAAATGCGTGAGATCGCGCGCCAGCGCGGACGACCAGACCGCAAAGACGGGATGCAGTTCGTCTCGCGAACGCGCCACCGCGATCATGCTGCGTGTCTCTTCGAGCGCTGTGCGCAGCCTGAAGACAAGGTCGCTCGGAAAGAAAGGTGCATCGACGGGGACGGTGGCCAGCAGCGGAGCGTCCATCGATTGGGCCAGACGCAGCCCGGCGAGGACGCCGGATAACGGACCAAACTGTCCGGGCGACGTTTCCGGAACCGTCAGAATGCCGGTCGAGAGGCTCGGCAGAGGTAGGGGCAGATTGCCATTGAAGGCGAGGGCAGTGACCTGCGGTCGCAGACGATCCAGAGCGAGCACCGCCAGCGATGTCCCGGCCAGGGGAACGCCGGCCTTGTCGCGCCCCATCCGGCTAGACAAGCCGCCGGCAAGGACCATCCCGAGGACCGTCCGCGGGAGGTCTTCTGCGTGAACCGGGCGCATCGGTCAGCCCATCCTGCAATCATGGCTGTCGAGGGTCCGGGCGGTCATCTCAGCCGCCGGTCACGCTCATGTGGCGCGCGACCGCCGGTCGGTTCTGCGTGCGGTCAATGATGAAATCATGGCCCTTCGGCTTGCGTCCGATCGCCTCGTCGATCACCTGAGACAGGTAGGCATCTTCGGCGGAGGCCCGGACGGCGGCGCGAAGGTCGGCAGCATCGTTCTGACCAAGGCACATATAGAGCGTGCCTGTGCATGTCAGCCGGACGCGATTGCAGCTCTCGCAAAAATTGTGGGTCATCGGCGTGATGAGGCCGAGCCGCCCTCCGGTTTCCGCGACGGTCATGTAGCGGGCAGGGCCGCCGGTGGCATAGGCATTGTCGGTCAGGGTGAAGATCTTCGACAGCCGGTCCCGCATTTCGGACAGCGGCATGTAGCGGTCCGTCCGATCCTCCTCGATCTCGCCCATCGGCATGGTCTCGATCAGTGTCAGGTCCATGCCCCGACCATGCGCCCAGCGGATCATGTCGGGGATCTCGAGATCATTGAAGCCCTTGAGGGCGACGGCATTGATCTTGACGTGAATGCCCGCTGCCTGGGCGGCGTCGATCCCTTCCAGCACCTTGGAGAGGTCGCCCCACCGCGTGATCTCCCGGAACTTGTCAGGGTCGAGCGTATCGAGCGAGACATTGATGCGCCGGACTCCGGCGTCCGCGAGGTCCTGCGCATAGCGCGCCAGCTGGGAACCGTTGGTCGTTAATGTCAGCTCGTCCAGCGTCCCTTCCTCGATCTTTTTGCCGAGTGCGCGCACGAGGTGCATGATGTTCTTGCGCACCAGCGGTTCCCCGCCGGTGAGGCGGAGCTTGCGCACGCCCTTCTCGATGAAGGCCGAGCAGATGCGCTCTAGCTCTTCGAGCGTCAGGAGATCCTTCTTCGGCAGGAAGTTCATGTTTTCCGCCATGCAATAGGTGCAGCGGAAGTCGCAGCGATCGGTCACGGAGACGCGCAGATACGTGACCGCCCGGCCGAAAGGGTCGATCATCGGCGCGGCTGAAGCGGCAAGCGCCGCGGCGCCCCGCTGATCGATCGGGCGTCTGTCGATGATGATGGTGTTCACAAGCGTCTCCGTCGTCCTGTGTGCAAACATCGTGCCTGCGACGGGATGCGTCAAGGCCGGCTTGGACGGGACGGTTTCTGTTCACGCCATGGGATCGTCGAGCGTGTCGGTTTCCTTGCAGGTGAATCTGCGCTAGGTCTCGAAAAAATCAAGCGGCAGCAGGCGCATGACGAGATGCGCGCGGAGAACGGACATGACGAGCGACATCTGGCCGAAGGAGCTGCGGGTCTCCAAGGATCGAAGAACGCTGACCGTGACCTTCAATGATGGGCTTGCGGGTATCCTGCCCGCCGAGATGCTGCGTGTGCTCTCGCCCTCGGCCGAGGTTCAGGGACACGGGCCGGGCCAGAAGATTACCGTTCCGGGCAAGCGCAACGTGGCCATCGCCGCGATGACGCCGACGGGAAATTACGCGGTCCGCATCGCGTTCGACGACGGCCACGACACGGGCATTTTCACCTGGACCTACCTGCGGACGCTTGCGACCGACGGCACCGCCCTGTTTGCCGCCTATGAGCAGGAGCTGGGCGCCAAGGGGCTCGACCGAGGGCGTGAGCGCGGCGGACAGGCTGAGGGTGGTCGATGAGCCGGCTTTTCCAGTCGTTGCGCGATAGAGCCGGCAGGATGCGCGATCGGCGCGAGGGCGAAGACGACAAGGTCGCCTTCCCCGAGTTGTTCTTCGATCTCGTCTTTGTTTTCTCGTTGATCCAGCTGTCGCACACGCTCGCCGGGCATTACTCGCTGCTGGGCGCGCTGGAAGCGCTGCTGATGATCCTTGCCGTCTGGTGGGTGTGGATCTTCACGACCTGGGTGACAAATTGGCTCGATCCGGATCGCATGCCGGTCCGCGCGATGCTGTTCGCGCTCATGTTCGGCGCGCTTCTGCTTTCCACCGCCATCGATGATGCCTTCGGCGACAAGGCGCTGCTGTTTGCCCTGTCCTACGTGGGCATGCAGGTGGGTCGGTCTCTCTTTACTGTCTACGCGCTCCATGGTCACAGCCCGGACAATGCACGCGATTTTGTGCGGATCACCTGTTGGCTGATGCTGTCCGGAGTCTTCTGGATTGCCGGCGCCTTGATCGGCGGCGAGGCCCAGCTTTTCATCTGGATGGCAGCCCTTGCGATCGAATACGTCTCGCCTGCCGTCGGTTTCCGGGTGCCCGGACTGGGTCGCTCCGATTTCGACGACTGGGATGTTCTCGGCGCGCATATGGCCGAACGTTGCGCTCTCTTCGTGCTCATCTGCCTCGGCGAAACGATTCTCGTTACGGGCCGCACCTTGGCCGAAATGGACGTGACCCCGCTCGTCTTCGTGCTCGCTCTCAGCAGCTTCGGTTCGACCGTCACCATGTGGTGGATCTACTTCCGGTTTGGGCAGGAGCGGGCGGCTGCCCAGATCGAAAGCGACGACTCGCCGGGCGAAGTCGCGCGCACCATTTTCACCTATGCCCACATACCGGTCGTGGCCGGGATCATCCTCTGTGCGGTTGCGGATGAATTCGTTCTCGCGCACCCTTACGGCGCGATCGATCTGAAGACGGCAAGCGCCATCATCGGCGGCCCCATCGTCTTCCTCGCCGGCAATGTCTGGATCAAAAGCTCGGTCGCGCCGCGTCTGTCGGTCTCGCATCTCGGCGGTATCGGCCTGTTCATCCTGGCCGCGCCGCTCGCCTTCGTGGTCGAGCCCCATGTCCTGCTGATCATCTCCTTCGCCATCCTCGTCATCGTGGCCGTCTGGGAGTATGTGACGCTGAAGGCCAGGTCCTAAGCGCGAACGCGCAAGCGGATGCGCCGACGCCGTAACTCGAGCAAAACGGGAAGCATCATGCCCCTGAAAGTCTATCTTGCCGGTCCTGAGGTGTTTCTGCCCAATGCGCGGGAGATCCTCGACCTGAAGGCCGCGCGCGCACGCGCTGCAGGCTTCGAGCCGCTCAGTCCGGGCGATCTTGCCATTCCGCCGTCCGAGACGAAGTTCGGCATGGGCCTTGCGATCAGCCAGATCAACGAGGGCATGATGCGGGCGGCCGATGCCGTGATTGCCAACCTCACGCCCTTTCGCGGCGTTGCCGCCGATGTCGGCACGGCATTCGAGGTCGGTTTCATGTGCGCGCAGGGCAAGCTGGTCTATGCCTACACCAATGTCGCGCAATCCCACTACGATCGCTGCTCCGCCTATTACGGCGGCGACATCCGGGAGACGACGGACGGACGCCACCGCGGGCCGGACGGGATCTCGATCGAGAATTTCGACATGGCCGATAATCTGATGCTCGACGGCGGTATCGCCGCACGGGGCGGCGCGCTCGTGGTCGGCCGGGCGGCCCCTGATGCGCTCTATACGGACCTTGTGGCCTTTGACGAATGCCTCCGCCTCCTCGCCGAGCAACAGGGGACCGTCGCCTGATCGCGACGGTTAAGAACCGTCAACGGCGGTAGAGAAGCCAGTTACGGCCCGTGTCCTTCTTCATGCCCTCTTCGAACAGCGTGGTCCGGTTGCGCCCGGCGTTCTTTGCACAATAGAGCGCAACGTCCGCCTTGTTGTAGAGGTCGACCGGATCATCGGCGAGAGATGCCTGGCAGACGCCGATCGACAGCGTGATCGGACCGTAATTCACGCCCGTCTTCGAGTTCTTGAACGGCGTATTGGCCAGCGCCAGACGGATGCGGTCTGCGATCTGGACGCACTCCTCGACCGTCTGGTCGTTGAGGATGATGGCAAACTCCTCGCCGCCGGTCCGCGCCACGAAGGCCTCGCGTCGCAGGTTCGAACGGATGACCGTGCCGACCGTGGCGAGAATCTTGTCGCCCACCGGATGGCCGAAGGTGTCGTTGACCTTCTTGAAGTGATCGATGTCGCAGATCAGGAGACCCGTATAGGTGCGGATCTGATCGGAATTGTAAACCGCGGACAATTTCTCGTCGAAGGCTCGACGGTTGGCGAGACGCGTCAGGGAATCGGTATTGGCAATGCGCTTGTACTCATCGAGTTCCTGCCGGATGACGTCCATCTCCACCGACTTGAGCGAGACGTTCTCGACCAGCTCCTTGCCTTGGGTCATCGTATCTTCGGTGGCCTGCGTCAGCAGCGTCACAGCGCTGCGCAGGATTTCTGCACCGGCAGCACTCTTGCTGTTGATGTTCATCGCCGCTTCGCCGAGAACGCGGTTGTAACTTTCCAGCGCAAACTGTTCCTCGCGCATCATCGCGAGGAGATCGTTCAGCTGCGCCGCGAGACGATTATGAGCACGCTCGACCCCGGCCGCATGGTGGATATGCGCGAAGTATCGAGCGCCGATCTCGTCCAGCTCCTCCTGTGTCGCCTTGCTTCCAAGGCCGGCGAGTTCCTTCGTCAGCCGCGGATTGGAACCGATATAGGCCTCGTAATAGAGTTCGTAATTGCGCGGAATGGGAGCAATTCCCATGATCCGCATTGCGAAGGTGACCTGCGCAGCGATATCCGGTGCTTGTCCCTTGGGTGAAGTCGCAGGCTGCACGTCGCCCTCCCTGAAATGACCTTGGCATCGCTGACGATGACCTCAACGGCCTGCAATCACGCGCGTCCGCAGGCGCGGTTTTCCGGCCTTGCGAAAATCCGTCCTGCAATAACCCTACTCTAGGGTTTAAATGATGTGAGAAAGTTTAATGAATGCGCGAAACTACAGTTAGCAGACGCTTTCTAAGGCGAATTCGAACGGAGGGCCTGCGGCACATCAAAAACCCCGCTTCGGGGAAGCGGGGTTCCTTACGTTGTCAACAGTGCGCGTAAGCCGGCTGGACCCTCGACGGGTCCTCCTGCCGTGCCTCCCGGTCGGCGCGACGGTCAGGCAGGGCTGATCATCGTCTCCGGGCGAACGACGGCATCGAACTCTTCGTTCGTGACATAGCCGCCACCGACGGCCTCCTCACGCAGCGTGGTGCCGTTCTTGTGCGCCGTCTTGGCGATCTTAGCGGCATTGTCGTAGCCGATCTTCGGAGCGAGTGCCGTCACGAGCATCAGCGAGCGGTCGAGCGCCGCCTTGATGTTGTCTTCCCGCGCCTCGATACCCGTGACGCAGTTGTCGGTGAACGAAATGGCGGCATCGGCGAGCAGCTGGACCGACTGAAGGAAATTGTAGGCCATCAGCGGGTTGTAGACGTTGAGCTCGAAGTGCCCCTGGCTGCCGGCAAAGGTCAGCGAGGCGTGGTTGCCGAAAACCTGCACGCAGACCTGGGTCAGCGCTTCGCACTGTGTCGGGTTGACCTTGCCCGGCATGATCGAGGAACCGGGCTCGTTTTCCGGGAGTGACAGTTCGCCGAGGCCGGACCGCGGGCCGGAGCCGAGAAGCCGGATGTCATTGGCGATCTTGAAGAGCGCCGCCGCCGTCGCATTGATGGCGCCGTGGCTGAAGACCATGGAGTCGTGCGCCGCCAACGCCTCGAACTTGTTCGGCGCCGAGGTGAAGGCGATGCCGGTGATCGATGCGATCTCTTCGGCAACCTTTTCCGCAAAGCCGATCGGAGCATTCAGCCCGGTGCCGACGGCCGTGCCGCCCTGAGCGAGCTCCTGCAGGCCCGGCAAGGTCATTTCGATGCGCTTGATCGAAGAGGCCACCTGCGCGGCATAACCGGAGAACTCCTGGCCAAGCGTCAGCGGCGTCGCGTCCTGCGTGTGCGTGCGACCGATCTTGATGATGTGATCGAAGGCCTTCACCTTTGCGTCCAGCGCCGCATGAAGATGCTTCAGCGCCGGAAGCAGGTCGTGGACGACGCGCTCGGCGCAGGCGATATGCATGGCCGTCGGAAACGTATCGTTCGAGGACTGGCTCATATTGACGTGGTCGTTCGGATGAACGGGCTTCTTGGAACCCATGACGCCACCGAGCAGCTCGATGGCGCGATTCGAAATGACCTCGTTGGCATTCATGTTCGACTGCGTGCCGGAACCGGTCTGCCAGACGACCAGCGGAAAATGCTCGTTGAGCTTGCCGTCGATCACTTCCTGCGCAGCACGGATGATCGGTTCGCCGACGGCGGGGTCGAGGCGTCCGAGCGCCATGTTGGCGCGGGCCGCCGCCTGCTTGACGATGCCGAGCGCGCGAACGATGGACAACGGCTGCTTCTCCCAGCCGATCTTGAAGTTGCCAAGCGACCGCTGGGCCTGGGCGCCCCAATAGCGGTCATTTTCGACCTCGATCGGGCCGAATGTATCTGTTTCCGTGCGGGTCGCCGTCATCGTCTTTTCCCCTGCTTCGTCAGATGCAGCGCGCGGCGCGCCGCAAGAACCTCCGTGCCGGTCTCGACATGGTCCGGCTGGTCTGGCGTCTTCTGTGGCCCAGGTCCGGCCCGATTGTAAAGAGAAAGAGGCGGAGCGATGCGCGGAGAATCGCTCGGTTCTACCGACCGGCGGCGGAAGACCGTGTGAGGTCTCGACCGAGGCCACCCCGAGAGGGCTGTGCCTTTTGGAACACAGGCCCCATGTCTCTTCGCAACGAAGGATGGCGGGCGATGCCGATTTTCCGCCGGTGCTGCCGGGCCTGTGCGGCAAAAAGCGTAAACTATCAGATTCTTGCGATGTTTCAGCGAAGGCTCCGCAAGGTTTCGGTGCGCTTGTCACTGCGTTTAGGGCGTCTGCGTTTCCTTTTCATTCACCAACATTTCTTATAAGTCGGATGCTTGGTGACATGAACGGCATCGGGCGCCACCCGCCATGAGGCGGCACTGCGATACGGAAAGTTCGGCTATGACATTGAAGAAGACAGCAGCGATCGTCACCCTCATGTCGGGGTGCGCCCTGACCACGCTCAACGTCGGTCACGCCGACGCCATGACGCTGATGGACCTGTTCCGTCGCAACCGGGCGCCGGAAACCTTCCAGACGCTGCCGGAAGCAGCGCCGGCGCCAGCCCAGGAACAGCCCGCACGGCGCAGCGCATCCGCGTCGCCTGCGCCCCGTGTCGTCGGGCCGAAATATTACACCTACAAGGCGGAAGCGCCCCGACGCATCGAGACCGACCGTCTGGTCGATCCGGTCGTCACCGGCTCGCTTCGTCCGGAGCTCGTCTCGACGGGCGATACCACGCTGCTGAACGATGCGCGCCCGTATATGCCGTCCGTCACGGCCTATGCAGCGCCTGACGTCGCCAAGACGATCGAAGCCTATTATGCCGGTACCGATGCCCTGATCTGGATCGACGCCAAGGGCGTCAACGATCGCGCCCGCGCCGCCATGGCCGTGTTGGCCGACGCGGCAAGCGTGGGCCTTGATCCGCAGGACTATGCTGTCACCCTGCCCACGGAGACGCCGGATGCCACGGATATGGCGGCCCGCGAGAAAGCCCTGGTTTCCTTCGAGATCCGACTGAGCGCGGCCGTCTTGACCTATGTTCAGGATACGGTGCGCGGCCGCATCGATCCGAACGCGATCTCCGGCTACCATGATTTCAAGCGCAAGGACGTGAACCTTGCGGGCAAGATGCGCGTGATCGCGGCAAGCCATGACGTTGCGGCGTTTCTGGCAACGCAGACGCCGTCGAACGTCGAGTTCACGGCCCTGCGCAACGAATTGAAGCGGCTTGAAGCAACGGCCGACGGTCAGCCCCGCATCGAGATCCCGGAAGGGACGCTTCTCAAGCCGGGCATCGCCGATCCCGGCCTGCCGGCGGTCGTGGCTGCCATCAAGGCAAAAGGCTCGGATGCCCTGAAGACAGAGCATGCCGCGACGCTCGACGCCTATCAGGGCAGCGAGGCCTACACGCCGGATCTCGTGGCGCTGGTCGAAGGCTTCCAGAAGGAGAACGGCCTGAAGCCCGATGGCATCGTGGGCCGCGCCTCGATCCGCATCCTCAGCGGCGGCGACAGCAATGCCGACAGGATTTCCAAGCTGCGCATTGCCATGGAGCAGGCCCGCTGGCTTCCGGCGGATCTCGGCAGCCGCTATGTCTTCATCAATCAGCCGGCATTTACCGCATCCTATCATGATGGCGGCGTCGAGCAGTTCAACATGCGCGTCGTCGTGGGTTCGAAAACGAACCAGACCTATTTCTTCGAGGACGAGATCCAGACGGTCGAGTTCAACCCCTACTGGGGCGTGCCGCAATCGATCATCATCAACGAGATGCTGCCGAAGCTGCGCAGCGATCCGGGCTATCTCGATCGCCTCGGTTATCAGGTCGAGGTGGGCGGCCGTCCGGTGTCGTCCTATGATGTCGACTGGTACGGCTCGACCAAGTCCGTCTCTGTCCGCCAGCCGCCGTCGGACGACAATGCACTCGGCGAACTGAAGATCCTGTTCCCCAACGCGCATGCGATCTACATGCACGACACGCCGTCCAAGAGCTTCTTCAAGAAGGACATGCGGGCCCTCAGCCACGGCTGCGTTCGGCTTGCCGACCCGCGCCGCATGGCGGCTGCCGTGCTTGGAACGACCGTCGAAGACGTCGCCAAGCAGATCGCCGATGGCCGCAACAAGGGCGTGTCGGTTCCAAGCCGCATCCCGGTCTATGTCGCCTACTTCACGGCCTGGCCGGACAAGAATGGCCATATCGCCTATTTCGACGACGTCTACGACCGCGACATGTACATGAACCGTGCTTTCGACGCCACGCGCCAGGTCCGCCGCATCGAAGGCTGAGCGCGCCGTTCCAGGTTTGGTTCACGGATATGAAGCCAGTCTCCTGATCGAGACTGGCTTCATTACGTTTGTCGGAGCGAGCCCGGAACCAAGCCCTCTGCAAAACAGGATGACAACCAGGCGGCGCGCAGCGAGCGCGACAATTCGGCGAAAAAAAACCGCGGGCTCGAGGCCCGCGGCTTGTCGTCTCACATTACCGTGCGAACGGCTTAACGCTTGGAAACGGGGACGTAATCCCGCTTCGGCTCGCCAACATAGAGCTGGCGGGGACGGCCGATGCGCTGCTCGGGGTCCTCGATCATTTCGTTCCACTGTGCGATCCAGCCGACGGTCCGCGCCAGGGCGAACAGAACCGTGAACATGGTCGTGGGGAAGCCAAGCGCCTTCAGGGTGATGCCGGAATAGAAGTCGATGTTCGGGTACAGCTTCTTCTCGATGAAGTAGGGGTCCGTCAGCGCGATGCGCTCGAGTTCCATGGCGACCTGCAGGAGCGGGTCGTCCTTATGGCCGAGTTCCGCCAGAACCTCATGCGTGGTCTTCTGCATGATCTTGGCGCGCGGGTCGTAGTTCTTGTAGACGCGGTGACCGAAGCCCATCAGGCGGAAAGGATCGTTCTTGTCCTTGGCCTTGGCGACATATTCCGGAATACGATCGACGGTGCCGATTTCGGCCAGCATATTCAGGGCCGCTTCGTTGGCGCCGCCATGGGCCGGACCCCAGAGGCAGGCGATGCCGGCCGCGATGCAGGCAAACGGGTTCGCACCGGACGATCCGGCAAGACGAACCGTCGACGTCGAGGCGTTCTGTTCGTGATCCGCATGCAGGATGAAGATCCGGTCCATGGCGCGCGCGAGAACCGGGTTGACCTTGTATTCCTCACAAGGCACGGCAAAGCACATGTGCAGGAAGTTCGACGCGTAGTCGAGATCGTTCTTCGGGTAAACGAAGGGCTGGCCGATGTGGTACTTGTAGGCCATGGCGGCAAGCGTCGGCATCTTCGCAATCATGCGCAGGCTGGCGACCATGCGCTGATGGGGATCGGTGATGTCGGTCGAGTCATGGTAGAAGGCCGACAACGCGCCCACGCAGCCGCACATTACGGCCATCGGGTGGGCGTCGCGACGGAACCCCGTGAAGAAGCGCGACATCTGCTCATGCACCATGGTGTGGTGCGTGACGCGATGGTCGAAGTCGATCTTTTGTGCCTTCGTCGGAAGTTCGCCGTAGAGAAGAAGATAGCAGACCTCAAGGAAATCGCCCTGTTCGGCGAGTTGCTCGATCGGGAAACCGCGGTGGAGAAGAATGCCCTCGTCACCGTCGATGTACGTAATCTTGGACTCACATGACGCTGTCGACGTGAAGCCGGGGTCATAGGTGAACTGACCCGTCTGCTTGTAGAGCGTGCCGATGTCGACCACATCCGGGCCGATGGAACCGGACCGCACGGGCAGTTCGACCGATTTATCGTTGACCGTTACCGTTGCGCTTTTGCCTGCCATATAGCGATCCTCCATGTGCACCGAAACGGCACGAAATCGTGCCGCATTTCGTCATTGTTGCCTCAGTGCTACCGCATTTGATACCCCCTGCCAAGCGTGCGGCGGCGGTGCTTTTGCGATGCAGCATAATCATTTCGCGACGCGATAGTTGCATGGATAGGCGGCAGTTCCAATCGTGCCTGCTCACGAAAGCTGCGGCTTCCAGCGCTCCTTGATCGACATGATGAAGAAATAGGCACGAACGAAAAATTGTAACCCGCGCTGTTTTCTGCGAGACTTTTGCCGGGCGGCAAGAGGGGCATGGCATGTGATGCGTGACGTGCCGGAAACGCCAGTGGATGCTCGCCCTCGCAGCGATGGCCCCGCTGGGCGCGCGCCGGTCCCAGCCGACCGCTTCAACCTTCGCATGCCTTTTCCGGTGCCGCTTCCCGCCAGACGGTCGTTCGCTTCCCGGCCCCAAGGCCGTGCCTTGGTTGGGAGGCTCCGGTCGCTGCCCCGAACATGGCCGAACAGCATCCGTCTCGCCTGGGACGAGGAGAGAGCGTTCGGGCATCCGTTTCTTGTCCTGCCGGTGCTGATGGCTTTGGGCGCAATCCTGTGGTTTTCAGCGCGCGATCCCCCGAGCATGGTCACTCTCGCAGTTCTGGCATGTGTTTTTTGCATAGCTAGTGTCGCACTCCATGCACGGCCGGGCTTGCTGAGCCTGGCGCTTATCGCCGCGACATTCCTGCTGCTCGGTGCTGCCTTCGCCGCCTTCGAGACCGCGAGAACGACGACCATCCTGCTCGACTCGCCGGTGACGACGACCCTCACGGGTCGGATCGTCAGCCGGGAGATCACCGGCAAGAACGCCTACCGCTACGTCGTGGCCCTGCAGAGCACGGAGGCTCCGGTTTTGCGGCGCCCGCCGGCCACGTTGACGCTGACGGTCCGCGGCGGCAGGCCGGCGAGGGTCGGGGAGACGATCAAGGGACGCGCGCGCCTCTCCCCGCCGTCGGGACCTGCACTCGCCGGCCTCAACGACTTCGGCTTCGACAGCTTCTTCAAGGGTATCGGCGCGGTGGGATACGCCTTGGGCAATCCGCAGGTCGTTGCAACCCCCGTCCCGGACAGGGCCGGGCGGGGAGGTTCGATCGAGGCGGCATGGCAGGGGTTGGCGATCTGGCGAGAAGCGATCGGCATTCGCATCCGGGCGACCATCCCGGGCGACGCCGGCGCGATCGGCGCAGCTCTCGTGACCGCAGAGGAGCGTGCGATCGGCGACGACAGCATCACGGCGCTGCGAAACTCCGGCCTTGGCCATGTCCTGGCGATTTCCGGGATGAACATGGTGCTGGCGGCCGGTACCCTTCTGGTCGGCTTGCGCACCGGCCTCAGCCTCGTGCCCGGTCTCGCGCATCGGGTGCCGATCAAGAAGATCGCCGCCGCGGGGGCGCTCGCCATGGTGTGCTTCTACATTCTGATCTCCGGCGGCGCGGTCTCCGCGGTTCGGTCCTGGATCATGATCGTCATCATGCTGGTGGCGGTCTTCTTCGACCGGCCGTCGATCAGCCTGCGCAATGTCGCCGTTGCGGCGCTTGTCATTCTGGCTGTCGATCCGTCGTCCGTCTCCGGTCCCGGGTTCCAGATGTCCTTTGCGGCGACGCTGGCCCTTGTCGCCGGCTATGCCCGCTGGCGGCAGCGCAAGGTGAAGGGCGGCCGTCGCGGCGGAAACGAGATCCTTGCCGGGGTTCGCAGCTTCCTCGCGGGACTTTTCCTCAGTTCTCTGATGGGCGGCGTCTCCACGATGGTCTATTCGGCAGCGCACTTCAACCAGTTGCCCGCCTACGGCCTGCTGGGCAACATGCTCGCCATGCCGGTCATCGGCATCGTCGTCATGCCCGCGGGACTGATCGCGATGCTTCTGATGCCGCTGGGGCTCGACACCCTGCCGCTGATCGTCATGGGCTATGGTCTTGAGGTCATGATGGCGGTGGCGCGGTTCGTCTCGTCGCTTGGAGGGCAGATTTTCACCGGACGTTTGCCGCCGTCCGCCTTCGCGTTAATCGCCATCGGAGGTCTCGTTCTCTGTCTGCTGCGAACGTGGCTGGCCCTGGCCGGTCTTGGTCTCGTCGCCGCCGGTCTCTGTGTCGCCGGGCTCGCGTCTTCGGAACGTCCTGTCCTCGTCATCGCCGAAGACGGACGATTGGCGGCGATCATCGAGGGCGGGGCAGGTGCAAGCAACCGCAGCCGGCCACCCGCCTTGATCTACGGCCAGTGGACGCGGGCCCTGCGGCTCGACCGGCACGTCGCCCCCATTGTACGAGCGGATCTTGCTTTACCAGAACCGCCGGCGCGGGCATCCGAAACGCGCAAGCGACCGCCTTTTGCGCCCGGGGCAGCCGCAGCCTCGCTTCAACGGCTCGTCGCGGAGGGCACGCGGGACCGCTTTTCCTGCGTGCCCGGTCAATGGTGCGCAACCACCTCGCGTGACGGCTGGGTGATCGTGACCGTGGAAGATCGGCGACTGATCGGCGTCGCCTGCGACCGCGCCGATATCGTCGTGACATCGGCAAGCCCGGCTTTCACGACGTGCCGATCCGGCGCGATGCTGGCAAGCGGGCCGTCGCTCTGACGGACGGGGGCGCTTGAAGTCTACGCTGATCCGAAAGCTCCGGACGGGCGGCGGATCGTTCCTGCCATGAATGGGCTCACCCGCCCGTGGCAGCGCCATCGCGCCTATGACTGGCGTCAAGACCGCTATTCCGAAGCGCCGACGGAGAGTGTCGCCCCAACCTAGATTTCTCCTGCCAAAGAATCATGATGAAATTAGTCTACAAATCTTGCCTTACCCGTCTCCGGTGGCATATGAGGGCGTCATGACGTCACCAAGGTGACGAAACCGGCACCGGTCGGTGCCCCGGTTCATCCTCCGCTCCGACGGACCGGATGGCCCGCTTGAAACGGACGAATCATGTCGAACCGCATATTTTCCATGCTCAAATTCGCCGTCGCGCTGATAGGGATGCTTGCCCTCCCGCTCACGGCCGCCGCACAGACAGCGACATCGCCGACGCCATCAGTGAGTGCGCCCTCCGTCGCACCCGAAGCGCCGGCGCCAAGCACAATGGTAACGGGCGATGTCGCGCAAGGGCAGCCGGAGCCGGCGGTCGCCGAGGGCGCAGATCCCGCTCTGCCGCACGATTTGTCGCCGGTCGGCATGTTCCTCGCGGCGGACTATGTGGTCAAAGGCGTCATGATGGCCTTGGCGCTTGCGTCAGTGGCGACCTGGGCCATTCTGCTGGTCAAGGTCTTCGAACTGTCTGCGGCCAAGACCCGTCTCCGACAGGCGCTTTTCCAGTTCTCGGAGGCAACTGGCTTGCGGGATGCGTCGGAAGGCCGTCCTGTCCGCACCGGGCCGGCCGTCGACATGCTGACGGCCGCGGGACAGGAGCTTAGCAAGTCTGAGCCGATCCTCGATCTCGTGCCGGGCGAGGGCGTGCGGGAACGGGTCGCCTCCCGTCTGCAGCGCATCGAAGCGGGCGCCGGCAAGAAGATCGCAGCCGGCACGGGTGTGCTGGCGACGGTCGGCTCCATCTCGCCCTTCGTTGGCCTGTTCGGCACTGTGTGGGGCATCATGAATTCCTTCATCGGCATCAGCCAGGCACAGACGACCAATCTCGCCATCGTCGCGCCGGGCATCGCGGAAGCCTTGCTGGCGACGGCAATCGGTCTCGTGGCGGCCATTCCGGCTGTCGTCATCTACAATTACTTCGCAAGGTCGATTGCCGGCTATCGGCTGATCCTGGCGGATACCGCCGCGGCCGTCGACCGTCTGGTCAGCCGCGATCTCGATTTCCGACTGGCGCGCCGCGTCGCGCCGCGGTTTTCCGACGCGAACCGGCAGGGCGACCTGCCCGCTGCACGGGGGAGGTGACCATGGCAACGCGTCTTGGCGACAGCGGCGGCGGTGATCTCGAGGAGAACGCCGAGATCAACGTCACACCCTTTATCGACGTCATGCTGGTGCTCCTGATCATCTTCATGGTCGCAGCGCCGCTGGCCACGGTGGACATGAAAGTGGATCTCCCGCAATCCGCAGCCAAACCGAGCCCCCGGAGCGACGACAAGCCGGTGTTCATCACCCTCAAATCGGACCTGACGCTGGCGCTCGGCAACGAAACGACGGACAAGGCGCGCTTTGCTGCCGATCTCGACGGAATGACCGCCGGGAACAAACAGACGCGCATCCTCCTGCGAGCGGACAAAACGGTTGATTATGGTGCCCTGATGGATCTGATGAACCGGATCCAGCAGGCAGGCTACAGCAAGATCGCGCTCGTTGGCCTGGAGGGCGCCGTTCCCGCGCCATGACACGCCGTGGGCCGTTGATGACGCCGGGATGCCGGGCGATTTCTTCATCCCTGCATTCGCCGCTTGAAACGTGCGGTTCGGCGATTTATGAGCTTTGACAGGCAGCCCGCCATCAAGGCGAGCGCAGGTCGTCCGGATCAGGATCCAAAGGGGCGACGTTTAAAGCGGATCGAAGAGGCACGCGCGATGGATTTCGAAGCAGCACGTATCAAGATGGTCGACAACCAGGTTCGCACCACGGATGTCACCTCTCATACGGTCCTTTCCGCGTTCCTCGCCGTACCCCGCGAGGCTTTCGTCCCGGAAAACCGCAAGCAGCTGGCCTATATCGACACCGATATCGCAGTCTCTCAGGCCGATGGCGGACGCTACGTCATGGAGCCGTCACCGCTTGCCAAATTGCTGCAGCTTGGCGAGATCGCCAAGACCGATACCGTGCTCGAGGTCGGCTGCACGACGGGCTACACATCTGCGCTTCTCTCGCTGCTCGGCAAGGACGTGACGGCGCTCGAGAGCGACACGGCGCTCGCTGCCGAAGCGAAAGCCAACCTCTCTGCCCTTGGCTACGTCAATGTCGAGGTCGTCACGGGACCGCTCGAAGCCGGTTATTCGTCGAAAGCACCTTATGACGTCATTTTCGTCAATGGCGCGATCGAGATGGTCCCGGAAGCGTTGTCGTCGCAGCTGCGAGATGGGGGGCGTCTCATCGCCGTGGTGGGTTTCGGCAACGCCTCGCGCGCCAAGGTGTTCATGCGCGAAGGCGGAAGGACATCCGAGCGGAAGGCGTTCA
The DNA here is from genome assembly GCF_001424065.1 of Rhizobium sp. Leaf384. Lineage (GTDB taxonomy): Bacteria > Pseudomonadota > Alphaproteobacteria > Rhizobiales > Rhizobiaceae > Ferranicluibacter. Next base: position 115,012 of record NZ_LMQE01000001.1, on the reverse strand, counting down.
ACACGGCCGTGAAGCCCCTGCCGGGCTTCCGCGTCGCCAAAGAATTCGTTTTCTGACCGGTCGTCCCGACAGAAGAACGGTTTATCAGTTTCTTGGACAGGCCGGATCGCCGACATGCGATCCGGCTTTTCTGTTTGCAGGCGGAGACCCGTCCCCTTCTCGATGGACGGGATCCCCGGCATGGTCAGCCCGGCGCCATTCTCGACAATTAGACCTGCCTTGGATACTGAGATGCGATAAGGGAATCATCCTGTCGCGGTCTCGGATGGGCGTGCGGGGTCCGATCGGGATGTCCGGCGGATCATCGGCGTGACTGTTGCGCCGGGAACCCTTATACCGATCTGCGGGTGCCGGAGTGCTGGATCCTGTCATACTGGAGGCATCGCATGAAAATGCTGCGCACCACTGTTGTGCTCGCTCTGGCTTTTGGTTCGCCTGCCGCGGCCGAGACGATCGCGGACGCCATGGCAAAGGCGTACGTCAACAATCCTGACCTGAACGCCGCGCGCGCGGGGCTTCGCGCCGTCGACGAGTCCGTCACGATCGCCAAATCGGGCTATCGGCCTCAGGTCTCGGCCGTGGCGAGCGCTACCCAGACGCGCTATGACAGCGAATTCCAGCGACGGCCCCAGAACTTTCATCAGGGATCTGCCGGCCTGACGATCACCCAGCAGATCTTCGACGGGTTCCAGACCCTGAACGAGGTCCGGGCATCCGAGTCGACGGTGCTCTCCAGTCGCGAGAACCTGAAGGCCAACGAGATCTCCATCCTTCTGTCCGCCGCCGAATCCTATGCCAATGTCGTGCGCGACCAGCAGGTCGTCGGCATCCGGCGCCAGAACCTGGCGTTCCTCAAGGAACAGCTGAAGGCGGCCAATGCCCGCCTGACGGTGGGCGAGGGCACGCGGACGGATGTGAGCCAGGCAGAAGCGGAGCTGGCGAGCGCCAAGGCGCTGCTGGCAACCGCCGTCTCGCAGTTGACGCAGAGCGAAGCGGTTTATGTGCAGGTCGTCGGCGACGCTCCCAAAAACATCAAGGCGGCATCACCTGCAAAGGCGGGCATGCCGCGCACGCTGGATCAGGCGGTCGCTGCAGGCTTCCGCGATAACCCGCAGATCATTGCCGCGGAATATGCCGTGGACGCGGCAGGCTACAAGGTCAAACAGGCCGAGGGCACGATGCTGCCGGGTGTGACGATCCAGGGCTCTGTCAGCCGCAACACCGGCGATGCCAGCAGCAATGGCGGCATCGACAACAGCTCCGGATCGATCACCGCCCGCCTGCAAGTGCCCTTGTACCAGGGCGGTGCGGAATACGGTCAGATCCGGCAAGCCAAGGAGCGTGCCGGCCAGCAGCGGATTGCCGTCGACAGTGTCCGTCTCGATGTGCAGAAGACCGTCGTCAGTGCCTATGCCCAGCTGGATGCCGCCCGCGCGTCCATTTCGGCCAACAAGGAGCAGATCCGGGCCGCAAACCAGGCGCTCGCCGGCGTCATCGAGGAGCGGAAGGTCGGCCAGCGCACCACCCTCGATGTTCTCGATGCTCAGCAGTCGGTGCTCGTTGCTCGCGAGAGCCTGGCCGCCTCGCAGCGCAATGCCGTGGTCGCAAGCTATTCGCTCCTCGCCAGCATGGGCGTCCTGACGGTGCGCGGACAGAACCTCAAGGTGGCAGAATACCGGCCAGAAGATCACTACGAAGCCGTCAAGGACAAGTGGTTCGGCCTGAACCCGCCCGAACAGCGGTAAAGGTCTTCCTTTGCTCGATGTGTCAGACCGGATGACGGGAGAAACAAATCTGTGCATCATCCGAGGAGGATGATTCGCGGCATTCCGCCAATTGGGCAAGTCGCTTAAGGATCATCAGGCTCTGCGCGAAGCGGCGCGCGCGTTGAATGAAACGAGGATCTGCAATGGCACAATCGAACCTGGCGCGCGAACCGTCCATGGACGAAATTCTCGCTTCGATCCGCAAGATCATCGAAAGCAACGAGGCGACCGGTCCGGGCCTTCCCGCCAACGACCATGGGCCGATGTCCGACAGCTATTATTCCAGCGACCGCGCCTATCTCGACGAGGAGCAGCCCGAGGATATCCAGCTTACGATCGACGATACCGTGTTTCCGGACTTCGACGTGGCGGACGGCGCCTCCGTGCAGCAGCCGACATTGCCGCAGAGCTATCCGGATCCGGAAATGTCCCGCGCCGCAGCCTCGGCCCCGCTTTCTCTCGCGGACGTTGCAGCCCGCGTTCGTGCCGCTTCGGAACGCCAGTCGATGCCGCGCGAAAGCGTTGGCGCCGCCCGTGAAAGCGATGCGAGAGCGCCTCAGCCGGCGCCACGCCAGGAACGCGCGCAGCCCGTGCCGCAGGTCGATGTCACGGCCGCACGTCCTGACACGTCAAGCAGCGTCGGCTATCGCGAACCCGCGCCCGTCGAGGCGTCGACCCACGGCGATCGCGCGCATGCGGCAGAGGTAGAGGCGTCGATCCGCGCGATGGCACGCGACGTTGTCGCGCCGCATCTGTCGGTGGAGGAACCGGTGTCCAGCGACGTGGTCGTTGCCGAATCCCCCGTTGTCGCGCAGCCGGATATAGCCGTGGCATCGCAGGCCGTCCCGCAGATGTCGCCCGACGTGCGGGCAAAGGACGCTTCCGCGATCATCTCCGACGCTGTCAGCGAGCAGGTCTCCCGGTCGTTTGGCGAACTCGCACTGGCGATCGACAGCAGCCCCCGCCGCTCGTTCGATGAGATTGCCGAGGACATGCTGCGGCCGATGCTGCAGGAGTGGCTCGACGACAATCTCCCGACTCTGGTCGAGCGCCTCGTCCGCGAGGAAATCGAGCGCGTCGCGCGCGGTCCACGGCGCTAGTCCGCCGCTCGGAGCGGCGATACGCGAACCTGCCGCCTTTCGCGCGGCTCCGTATGAAGAGCGAACCCGGCGCCCTGTCAGGTTTCCGGCAGGTCGCGTCGGCCGCGCTGGCGCGGTCGGGCGTGGCACTTGCGGGTGGCACTCGCGGGTTGCGTCACCCATATTGACGGGGTGGAATGTTGCGCCTCTGCGCCGTTCCGGTCTACAAGCCTCCCACATCAACCAGCATGTTTGGCTCCGAAATGCTTGACAAAACCTATGATTCCGCTGCGGTTGAACCGCGTATTGCCAAGCTTTGGGACGATGCCGACGCGTTTCGCGCCGGCGCGGGCGCCAAACCCGGCGCCGACCCCTTTTGCGTCGTCATCCCGCCGCCGAATGTGACCGGCTCGCTCCACATGGGGCATGCGCTGAACAATACGCTTCAGGACATCATGATTCGCTTCGAGCGGATGCGCGGCAAGGACGTGCTGTGGCAGCCCGGCATGGACCATGCCGGCATCGCGACGCAAATGGTTGTCGAGCGGCAGTTGATGGAGCGGCAACTTCCAGACCGTCGCGCCATGGGCCGCGAAGCGTTCGTCGATCGCATCTGGGAATGGAAGGGCGAATCGGGCGGCTTGATCTTCAATCAGCTGAAACGCCTTGGCGCCTCCTGCGACTGGTCGCGCGAGCGGTTCACCATGGATGAGGGTCTTTCCAAGGCTGTTCTGGAAGTGTTCGTCACGCTTTACAAGCAGGGCCTGATCTACAAGGACAACCGGCTCGTCAATTGGGATCCCAAACTCCTGACCGCCATCTCGGATCTCGAGGTCGAGCAGATCGAGGTAGCCGGCAATCTCTGGCACCTGCGCTACCCGCTGGAGCCCGGCGTTACCTATCAGCATCCCGTCGCCTTCAACGAGGAGGGCGAACCGACCGCGTTCGAGACGCGCGACTACCTGGTCGTCGCGACGACGCGGCCGGAGACCATGCTCGGCGACACCGGCATCGCGGTCAATCCTGAAGACGATCGGTATCGCGCCATCGTCGGCCGGCACGTCGTGCTGCCGCTCGTCGGGCGCCGCATCCCGATCGTCGCCGACGACTATGCCGACCCGACGGCGGGTACCGGCGCCGTCAAGATGACGCCCGCGCATGATTTCAACGACTTCGAGGTCGCCCGGCGTCATGACCTGCGCAAGATCAATATCCTGACGGTCGACGGCCACATCACGCTCAAGGAAAACGAAGACTTCCTGGAGGGGCTGCCGGCGACGGGCGAACTCGATGCCTTGATCGAGATCCTCGAAAACGTCGAGCGTTTTGCCGCTCGCAAGATTATCGTCTCGCTGTTTGAAGAGCGCGGCCTGCTGGACAAGATCGAACCGCACAAGCACATGGTTCCCCATGGCGACCGCGGCGGCGTTCCGATCGAGCCGCGCCTGACCGAGCAATGGTATGTCGATGCCGCGACGCTGGCCAAGCCCGCCATCGCATCCGTTCGCGAAGGGCGCACCAATTTCGTCCCGAAATCGTGGGAGAAGACCTATTACGAGTGGATGGAGAACATCCAGCCGTGGTGCGTTTCCCGCCAGCTCTGGTGGGGACACCAGATCCCCGCCTGGTACGGACCCGATGGACAGGTCTTCGTCGAGAAGTCGGAAGAAGAAGCGCTGCACGCGGCGATCCAGCACTACCTTTCCCATGAAGGCCCCATGAAGGCCTTCGTTCAGGATCGGATCGAGAACTTTGCCGTTGGCGAGATCCTGACGCGGGACGAAGATGTCCTCGATACCTGGTTCTCCTCGGCCCTGTGGCCGTTCTCGACGCTGGGCTGGCCGGATCAGACACGGGAGCTGGCCAAGTATTACCAGACGGACGTGCTGGTGACCGGTTTCGACATCATCTTCTTCTGGGTGGCTCGGATGATGATGATGGGCCTGCATTTCATGAAGGACGAGAGCGGCAATTCGGTCGAGCCGTTTCATACCATCTATGTGCATGCGCTCGTTCGCGACAAGAACGGTCAGAAGATGTCGAAGTCGAAAGGCAACGTCATTGATCCGCTCGACCTGATCGACGAATACGGCGCCGATGCGCTGCGCTTTACGCTGGCCATCATGGCGGCGCAGGGACGCGACGTGAAGCTCGATCCGGCGCGCATCGCGGGCTATCGCAATTTCGGAACCAAGCTCTGGAATGCAACGCGCTTTGCCGAGATGAACGGCGTCAAGGCCGATCCATCCTTCCTGCCGGAAGCCTGCGTGCTACCCGTCAACCAGTGGATCCTCACGGAACTCTCGCGCACCGTTCGCGAGGTGACGACGGCCATCGAGACCTATCGCTTCAACGAGGCGGCCGGCGGGCTGTATCGTTTCGTCTGGAACCAGGTGTGCGATTGGTACCTGGAACTTCTCAAGCCGGTGTTTGCGGGGGATGACGAGGCGGCCAAGGCCGAATCGCAGGCCTGTGTCGCCCATGTGCTCGAAGCGGCCTACAGGCTGCTGCACCCGTTCATGCCCTTCATGACGGAGGAGCTCTGGACGCAGACAGCGGGCGAGGGCGCCACCCGGGACGGTCTGCTTTGCCATGCGGCCTGGCCGTCGGCCGGCTTTGCCAACGAGCATGCCGCTGCGGAAATCAACTGGCTGATCGATCTCGTCTCGGGCATCCGCTCGGTTCGCTCCGAGATGAACGTGCCGCCTTCCGCAATCGCGCCGCTGGTCGTGGTCGATGCCGGCATCTCCACGCGCGAACGACTTGAGCGACATGCCGCGGCGATCCGTCGGCTGGCGCGCGTCGATGCGATCGAGATCGCGACGACGGCGCCCAAGGGCAGTGCGCAGATCGTGGTCGGCGAAGCGACGTTCTGCCTGCCGCTCGGCGCCCTGATCGACCTCGTGGCCGAGAGAGCACGTCTCGCCAAGGCGATCGACAAGGTCGAGATCGAGCGGCAGCGTATCCTCGGGAAACTCTCGAACGAGAAGTTCGTCGCGAATGCGCGGCCGGAGGTCGTTGAGGCCGAGCGGGAACGTCTCGCGGAACTCGATGGCCAGAAGACCGCACTCGACGTCGCTCTCGGCCGTATCGCCGACGCAGGCTAGGCCTTGGCCGGTCTGCCGGTCAGTTCCAGACGATGACAGGGGTTGCAGCATGGCTGCAGCCCTTTTTTCATCGGAAGACCGCGCCAGGAAAATGCGATCCGATCACGCGGGCGATTCGAACGGTTTGGAACGGGTATCCATCGCTCGAGAAAACTCGATGAAACGCGCGGCGACGGCGCGTTGTTGCAATGCGAGAGAGGAACATGTCCGAAAAAGGGCAGGTTGTGGCAAGGCGGTGACACATCGGGCCCGAAAGCAAATTCCTGCCCCGATTGTCGCGATCAGGGCATTTCGTAGAAAAAAAATTCCAAATCGTCCGTTTTCTGACGTGCAGACGAAATTCTTACGTCAATTTTTGCACGCAACCAGATGTGACCATCAATTTCTGGGAATTGCATTCGGTTTGTATTCGCATATCCTCATGTTCAATAAGGCGGCATCCGAGGGCGTGTCGTCGCGAGAGTGGGAGGTTACATGAGTTTCATTTTTACACGGTCGGTCATCGCCACGGCAGTGCTCGCCGCGATGACGGCGACGTCCGCTCAGGCGGGTGGCCTGGAGCGCGGCGGTTACAACATCGATCTCCTGTTTGACCCCTCTGCCTATGCTCTTGAAGCCACGACGACCTACGTCAACCCGCAGCGCGATCTCAAGAACGGTCAGGACACCAATGCTGCCAACGGCCTCGGCGCCAACGGGCTTGGGGGCGGCTCGACATCGGTGCGCGACACGGAAAGCTACTGGGTTCCCCGCGTCGGCGTGAAAGCCGCGCTGGGCGATAGCGGCATCGACTGCATGGCCGACTACTCGCAGCCTTTCGGCGCTGACATCAATCCGGGTCGCAACTGGATCGGCGCCAACGACAACACGAAAACCAAGATCAAGACCGACAACTATGCCGTCACCTGCTCCTACAAATGGGCCATGGGTCCGGGCAAGGTTCGCGTCATCGCCGGCGGCTTCTATCAGGAAGTGGAAGGCTACAAGGAGCGTCTGGTTGCGCCGAACTTCTACGGCACGGGCAACGGCATCGGGCGCCTTGACCTGGAAGACAACGGCTGGGGCGGACGCGTCGGCCTGGCCTACGAAATCCCGGAATACGCGTTCCTGACGAGCCTGGTCTATAACAGCGAGGTCAAGTACGATGATATCGAGGGGACGATCGACCTCAGCCAGGTCACGGTTCCCGGACCGGGTGGACCGGCAAGCCCGATAACCTTCGGCAAGTATGCAGTCACCGGCGAGGCCTCCGTCCCGCAATCGCTGGAATACAAGATCCAGACCGGCATCGCGCCCGACTGGCTGGCCTTCGGCTCGGTCAAGTGGACCGATTGGAGCGTTCTGCAGTCGGTCAAGTTCTGCCCGGCGACCCTCAGCCCCCTTACGCCCTGCACCAGTCTTGATCTTCTGTACCGCGACGGCCTGACGGTGACCGCAGGCGTGGGACACAAGTTCAACGATCAGTGGAGCGGCGCCGTCAGCCTGACCTGGGATCGCGGCACCAGCACGGTGATCAATACGCAGAGCGATACCTGGACGCTGGGAACCGGCGTTGCCTACAAGCCGGTCGAGAACGTCGAATTCCGTCTGGCCGGTGCCGTCGGCATCCTGACCAGCGGGTCGTCCCGTTCGACCACGATCGACGGCGTCCCCTTCGGCAACAACGTGCGCTACGATTACGGCAACGATGTCGTAACCGCCGTTTCGACGTCGCTCAAAGTCCGCTTCTGATCTCTGGTGCCATCGCCTCCAAGAACGCCCGGCTTCACAGTCGGGCGTTTTGCGTTCGGTGGGATGCCGGGCACCTTCGCTGGTTCGGTCGGTCAACGGCCGGCGGCTGAGCCGCGAGCAAGCCGGGCGCGCAAAACACGATCCGACCCGGCGATTTGTGACGATTCCGCAACACGCCAAGTGAATGGTCTGACGGCGGCGGCAGGCCCCTGTTTCAGTCTATTTCCCGCCACAAACGGGGAGCATCGATCTCCCTGCGACCGGACGCCGCGACCCGACGCTCACGTCTGCGACATGGGGAACGTTTTTTCAGCGGTGGAAACGAAGTAGTGATGTTTCATAGTGTTACATGACGAACTTCGAGATGACGGACGGTTGGAACCGGTGCGGGAACCGGGGATCCGGCAGGGAACAAAGAAGGGCCGCAGTGTCGCCGAAAATCGACGCTAGCTTGGCTCCGGTAAGCAAGATGACAGCGGCCTTAACGGCTGCGACGGGGGATGGCGGGCGAGGGGTCGCCGCGACATCCCGACAAGGCATGCAGCGAGTGGGGAAGCGCCGGATCGAACATAAGGCGAGCCGGGTTGAACGGAAGATTTTGACGAATATGCTACGCGAATGCAGGTCGTTGACGTTGGTGGTATTGAGTTTGGCGGCAGCGCTTGGAGCGTCTTGCGGTGCGGTTCGCGCCTTTGACCCCAATGCTGGCGTGACCAAGGAGTCCGGTCCTTTCGCCCTGTTCAAGTTTGGTTTCTCCGCCTACAAGAACGGTCGCAAGGACGAGGCCGTCGAGGCCTATCGCTACGCCGCCGAGAAGGGGCATACGGCCTCCCGCTGGGCCTTGGCCAACATGTATGCCGATGGTGACGGTGTCACGGAAAATGACCTCGAAGCCTTCAAGATCTACAGCGAGATCGCCGAAAACGGCGTCGAGCCGGGTTCGCAGGATACCGGATATTTTGCCAACGCGCTGATCTCGCTTGCCGGCTATTACCGCCGTGGAATTCCGGACACGCCCGTTGCCGCCGATCTTGCCCAGGCACGCCAGCTCTATTTTCAGGCCGCCTCGACCTTCGGCGTCGCGGAAGCGCAGTTCCAGCTGGCAAAGATGCTGCTCTCGGGCGACGGCGGTAGTGTGAACGTCCAGCAGGCCAAGAAGTGGTTGAACCGCGCCCGCAAGAAAGGGCATGCCGGGGCCATGGGCGTCTTCGGAAATGTCATCTTCCAGGAAGGTCAGACGGTGCGTGGCCTCGCCTACATGACGGCGGCTCTCGATCAGTGTTCGCCCAAGGATCGCCAGTGGCTGCAGCCGATGCAGGAGCAGGCCTTCTCGCTGGCCACCGAATCCGACCGCCGGGTTGCGATCAACATGTCCCACACCATTCGGACCGGCGAAGCGGACTAGCGGCCGCTCCAACGCGAGCCGTGCGGCTTGCCTCTTCTCTCCCTACTGTTGCGCCGAGACGGCTTCCTGTGCGGGCTGGTGGCCGAATGGCGCCCTACGCGGCGGCGACCTCGATCGGCTTGACGTCGAAATGCGCGATCACCGGCACATGGTCCGAAGGTTTCTCCCAGGCGCGCACGTGCTTCTCGATGTCGGTCGATATCAGGAGATCGGTTGCTTCGGGCGACAGCATCAGGTGATCGATACGAATGCCGTGGTTCTTCGGCCAGGCGCCGGCCTGATAGTCCCAGAAAGAGTAGAGTGACGCCGCGTCGGTCGTTGCCCGCACCGCATCGGTGAGGCCTAGCTGCTCCAGACGCCGAAAGGCAGCCCGCGTCCGCGGCAGAAAGAGCGCGTCGTTCTGCCACATGCCCGGATCCCAGCAGTCGTGCGGTTCGGGGATCACATTGAAGTCGCCGGCCAGAATCAGCGGTTCTTCCAGCATCAGCCGCGCTGCGGCGAAGGCCTGGAGCCGCTCCATCCAGGCCAGCTTGTAGGTGTATTTTTCGGTCTCCGGCGGATTGCCGTTCGGGAGATAGAGCGAGCAGACCCGGATCACGCCCCCGGTCACCGAAAAGACGCCCTCGATGAAGCGGGACTGCAGATCCTCGTCGTCGCCCGCAAGCCCGTTCGTGACCTCGTCCGGCTTGATGCGGGACAACAGGGCGACCCCGTTGAAGCCTTTCTGGCCATGGGTGAAGACGTGGTAGCCAAGCGCCTCGATCTCTGCCCTGGGAAACCCTTCGTCCACGGTCTTGATCTCCTGCAGGCAGGCAATGTCGGGTCGGGATTCCTGCAGCCAGGCAAGGAGCGCATCGATCCGGGCCCTGACGCCGTTGATGTTCCAGGTCGCGATCTTCATGGTCTCTCTCTCCTGCGTAGCTGCAACGCTGTCTTAATGCGCGCCGGGCGCGTTGACAAACGCAGCGTGAGACCATTGGCCGCCGCGATGCTTGCAGGCGCGAGGCACGGCGCAGGCGCAGGCGCCCCAATGCGATCAGACAGGCAAGCTTGCTGAGCTCGAGGTGGCGCCAGCGGGAATCCGCCAACGGCGATACACCTTTGCTTCCGGTTGCGCTAAGTCAGCACGTCACGTCACCGATCGTCGAAGAGAAGGAGTGAGTCCGGAGCATGATCCAGACGCTCGCCACATACTGGCCGCACATTTTCGCCGTGCTCTCTGTTCTCCTCGGGGTTCCCGCTGCGATCCACGCGACCATGACGAAGGACGAGGTGCGCGCAGCGCTCGGCTGGGTGGGTGTCATTGTCCTGTCCCCCGTCCTTGGTGCCATCATTTACGCCGTCGCGGGAATCAATCGGATCCGGCGCAGTTCCATCGGCCTTCAGCGTTCGCTCCTGAAGGACAGGACGGCCGATGCGCTCCAGCGCTTCGATGTCACCGACACCCTGGTCGCCGAGCGTTTCGGCCAGCGCTTCTGCTCGCTCAAGATTCTTGGCGACAAGGTCAGCCGCCACCACATGTCGGCCGGCAATCGGATCGTCATGCTGGAAGGGGGCGACAGCGCCTATGCGCGTATGCTGGACGCCATTGCCGGCGCGCAGCGGTCCATCCTGCTGGAGACGTACATTTTCGACCGGGATCCGGTCGGCCTGCGCTTCGCCGATGCTCTGATCGCCGCGGTGCAGCGCGGCATCGCGGTACGTGTGCTGATCGACGCGGTTGGCGCGCGCTATTCCGTCCCCAGCATCGTCGGCTACCTCAGAAAGGGCGGCGTCACCACGCGCACCTTCAACGGCAATATCGTCATGGGCCTGCGGCTTCCCTATGCCAATCTGCGAACGCACCGCAAGATCCTCGTGGTCGATGGCAGCGTGGTCTTTACCGGCGGCATGAACATCCGTGCGGGCTTCACCGCCGAATTTGCAAAAGGCGAGGAGGCCCACGATACGCATTTCGAGGTTCGCGGTCCGGTCGTCGCCGATCTCCTGCATGTCGCCTGCGAGGACTGGCAGTTTGCCAATGCCGAGATCCTGGAGGGCGAAGCCTGGGGCATCACCCCGCCGCCCGACAGCGAGCGCAAGGCCCCGATGATCATGCGGGTCATACCCACGGGCCCGGACCGCGCGAACGAAGCCAACCACAAGATGATCATGGGCGCGATTTCGGTTGCCCGCCGAAGCATCCGGATCATGTCGCCCTATTTCCTGCCGGACCGCGAACTGGTGAGCGCGCTGGTGACGGCCGCGCTGCGGGGCGTCCGCGTCGATATCGTGGTGCCCGCCGTCAACAACCTCACGCTTGTCGATCGCGCCATGACCGCGCAGTTCGACCAGGTGCTGAAAGGCGGCTGCCGCGTGTGGCGGGCACAAGGCGCGTTCAACCATTCCAAGCTGCTGACCATCGACGGACGATGGTCCTATATCGGATCCTCGAACATCGATCCCCGATCGCTTCGGCTGAACTTCGAGATCGACCTCGAAGTGCTTGACGCCAGTTTCGCAGCCGATCTCGAGCGGCGTTTCGAAGACATCCGCAGCGCGTCGAATGAGGTGACCCTGACGGGGCTTCGGGCACGACCGTTGGTGACGCGATTGCTCGACCGGGTCCTCTGGCTGGGGTCACCCTATCTCTAGGTCACCATCTTTCAGCTGCCTGATCGTTACAAATCATTGACTTCAGAGTGGTTTCGTACCCAGATTCTCAGATCCGGGCACAGCGGACGTCAGATCGAGAAGCTGGTCCCGCAGCCGCAACTGGCAACGGCGTTCGGATTGCGGATCTGGAAGGATTGTCCGAGGAGATTGTCAACGAAGTCGATCTCGGAGCCTTCCATATAGACGAGCGACAGGCTGTCGATCAGCACCTTGGCATCTCCTTTTTCGAGAACCAGGTCGTCGTCCGAGCCGTCGTCGACCAGGTCGAACTTGTAGGAAAATCCAGAGCAGCCGCCGCCTTCGACGGAGACGCGCATGGCGTGCTTGTCACTGTCCGCCTTGAGGATCGTAGCGATGCGCTTTGCTGCAGAATCGGACAGCGTTACGGTGGCGTCGGTCATGTCGTGTCTCCTGCCGGGGTCAAGATCCGGAGAGTTTGTCGTAACTTACGAAGGAATCCGTATCCATGGTCTGCGCTGCAGCTACCAAACGCATGATTCACAACGGATCATGGCGGAAGGCGGCAGTCCGCGCTTTCATGCGGGCAAGACTATAGGTATGAAGGCTTTAAAACCGCGTCAATGGGATGCTGCATGCAAATGGCTTTGGATAAGGATGCACTGGGTTTCGGCACGGGCCAGCGGGCCGTTTTTGCGTCCGATCCATGGACCAGCCGGGGACGGCTTTACCCCGAAGGGACGAGCACCACCCGTTCGGACTTTCAGCGCGACCGCGACCGCATCGTCCACACCACGGCCTTTCGGCGCCTGAAGCACAAGACGCAGGTCTTCATCGCAGCCGATGGCGACCATTACCGCACCCGGCTGACGCACACGATCGAGGTAGCCCAGATCGCCCGCGCGCTCGCCCGCGCCATGCGCCTCGACGAGGACCTGGCGGAGGGCGTGGCGCTTGTGCATGACTTTGGCCATACGCCATTCGGCCACACGGGCGAAGACGCGCTCCAGGAAGTGCTCGCGGCCTATGGTGGTTTCGACCACAATGCGCAGTCGCTTCGCATCGTCACCAAGCTCGAGCGTCGCTATGCCGAGTTCGATGGGCTCAATCTGACATGGGAAAGCCTCGAGGGCCTGGTCAAGCACAACGGACCCCTGACCGGCCCGTCCGCCGATCCGCGGCACCCCGTCGTTCCCCAGCCCATCCTCGACTATTGTGCCCTGCATGATCTGGAACTGGGAACGTTTGCAAGCCTTGAGGCGCAGGTCGCGGCGATCGCCGACGATATCGCCTACAACACGCACGACATCGATGATGGCCTGCGCTCGGGCTATCTCACCTTCGACATGCTGGAGGAAATCCCGTTTCTTGCAGGCCTCATGCGGGAGGTGCGGGAGAAGTACCCAAACCTCGAGGCTGCACGGTTCACGCACGAAATCATGCGCCGCCAGATCACGGCCATGGTCGAGGACGTGATCGGTGTGGCGCAGACAAACCTGCGTGAGCTTCGCCCGGAGAGCGCGACCGATATCCGCATGGCAGGGCGCGTCGTCGCGACGTTCTCGCCCGCGATGGGAGAGACCGACCGGCAGATCAAGCGCATGCTCATGACCCGGATCTACCGGCATGCCGATGTCATGCGGGTCCGGGAGAACGCGGCCCGGATCGTGGTCGATCTTTATCACGCCTTCATGGCCGAACCGCGCGAGATGCAGAAGCACCACTGGACAGATCAGATTGCCGGTCTCGCAGAGCCTGCCAAGGCGCGCCACGTGGCGGATTACATAGCCGGAATGACCGATACCTACGCGATTTCGACGCATCGGCGCTTGTTTGACCACACTCCGGATTTGCGCTAGAGCGCGACCCACCCGCCCGATCGCGCATCCCGGTACGCCGAGAGCCGGGCCCCTGATGCGGACCGCGGCCTGAAGAGGCGCGCCCTCTCTGACGATGGATATCATGAACATTTACGCCGACCTTGAAGCCAGAGTGAAAAAAGTCCTTGAAACGATTGATGTCGTTAAGGAAAATGGTTCGAAGGTTGATGTCTCGCGCGTGGCGGTGGAAACGCCGCGGGATCCGAGCCATGGCGATGTTGCGACCAATGCGGCCATGGTGCTGGCCAAGCCGCTCGGCACGAACCCGCGCGGGCTGGCCGACGCGATTGCTGCCGCGCTGCGGCAGGACGCCGATATTGCCGAGGTTTCGGTTGCCGGGCCTGGCTTCATCAATCTGCGCCTCTCCGTCGGCTACTGGCAGCGTCTCCTGGCCGCGATCGTCAAGGCGGGGAACGACTATGGCCGCAGCACGGTCGGTGCCGGGCGAAAGGTCAATGTAGAGTATGTCTCGGCGAACCCCACAGGTCCGATGCATGTCGGGCACTGCCGTGGCGCCGTGGTTGGCGACACCTTGGCGAACCTGCTCGCCTTTGCCGGCTGGACCGTGACGAAGGAATACTACATCAACGACGCGGGTTCGCAGATCGATGTGTTGGCGAAGTCTGCCATGCTGCGCTATCGCGAAGCGCTCGGTGAAGCGATCGGCGAGATCCCCGCTGGTCTTTACCCTGGCGACTACCTCGTTCCGGTCGGGCAGGCACTGGCGCAGGAATTCGGCGAGAGCCTTCTCGGCATGCCCGAAGACCGCTGGATGCCGCTTGTGAAGGAACGGACCATCGCTGCGATGATGGCGATGATCCGCGAGGATCTGGCCGCACTCAACGTGCACCACGACATCTTCTTTTCGGAACGGACGCTTCACGCCGACGGTGCGCAGCGGATCCGCTCGGCGATCAACGATCTCACCTTCAAGGGCCACGTCTACAAGGGAAGCTTGCCGCCGCCAAAAGGGCAGGTGCCGGAAGACTGGGAAGATCGCGAGCAGACGCTGTTCCGCTCGACGGATGTCGGAGATGACATCGACCGTCCGCTGATCAAGTCGGACGGCTCCTACACCTATTTCGCCGCCGACGTCGCCTACTTCAAGGACAAGTTCGATCGCTCCTTCGACGAGATGATCTATGTGCTGGGCGCCGACCATGGCGGCTATGTGAAGCGGTTGGAAGCCCTGGCACGGGCGGTGTCGGGCGGCTCGGTCAAGCTGACCGTGCTTCTCTGCCAGCTCGTCAAGCTCTACCGCAACGGCGAGCCTGTGAAGATGTCGAAGCGGTCCGGCGATTTCGTCACCCTGCGCGACGTCGTGGATGAAGTCGGCCGCGACTCCGTGCGGTTCATGATGATCTACCGGAAGAACTCGGAGCCTCTGGATTTCGACTTCGCCAAGGTCACCGAGCAGTCGAAGGACAATCCGGTCTTCTACGTGCAGTATGCGCATGCGCGCTGCCGTTCGATCTTCCGCCAGGCTGCCGAGGCCTTTCCGGATCTCGACCTTGCGGCCGTCGATTTTGCCGAGGCGCTGGGCACCCACATAGCGGATCCCAGCGAGTTGCAGTTGATCGCAAAACTGGCAGAGTATCCCCGTATCGTCGAATCGGCGGCACTGGCGCAGGAGCCGCACCGCATCGCATTTTATCTTTATGATCTGGCCAGCGCGTTCCATGGGCATTGGAACAAGGGCAAAGATTTTCCGGGCTTACGCTTTATTAACGATAAAAGTAGAGAATTGAGCCTTGCCAGACTAGGACTGGTGCATGCGGTTGCCTCCGTTCTGAGGTCCGGCCTTGATATTACAGGCACGGATGCCCCGAACGAGATGCGATAGCATGTCACCATTTCCCCATATTGGACTGGCACGACCGGCCCAGTATTTGTGAGTGGAGCGAATGGCAGACAAACAGTTGGCACGAAGCGCGGATGTGGACCCGAACTCGTTTCCGGATGAAGATCCGTTGAGCGAGCTGGCCCGCATTGTCGGCTACGACAATCGTCCCGCCCTGCAGCAGCTTCAGGAGCTGGAGCGTCATCGGGAAGCGGTTCGCTACGACCCGATCGTTGATCTCGAAGAAGAGCTGATGCGGGAGTTCGAGGCGTACGATACGCCCGTCGTGCCCGATGTCGCGACGCCAGAGCCCGTCGTGCACATGCCGCCCGTCGTGCAGATGCCCCCTGTCGTGGAGCCCGTCGCCGTTCAGCCGCCGGTTCGCGCGCCGCAGCCGGTGCAGCCGCAGCCGCGCCCTGTCGAGCCCACCTTCGAGATGCAGCCCGAGCCGGTTGCGCATCATAATTCCGAACCGGGATATTCCGCGGTGCGCCGTTCCGAGCCCGCGATCGACCTGGGCGATGAACTCGAAATGTCGCTGGGTTCTTCGCCGCAGCCGGTCGTTGCACCCCCAATGCCGGTCGAGCCGGTTCGCCAACCCGTCCGCCCCCACGTGGATGCCCTGCTGCAGACCGTCGAGCAGTTCGCCGTTCCGCATGCGCCGGCTCGTCCTGCTGTCGCTGCCGAGGCGGCACGGAAAAACAACTTCCCCTTCACGCCGAACTTCAGCCGCGCGACGCCGGTGGCTCTCAGCAGCGGGGCCAATCGCACCTTTGCGACACCCCTGCCGCCGGCCCCTGTCGTGGCTCCCGCCGCTCCGGTCCTGCCGGCTGCGGCTCCCACGATGGCTGTTGCGCCGTCCAAGGTCGAGCCCGTCATGCAGGCGCAGGCTCCCGTAGCCGCTGCCGCCGTCGTTGCCGCTCCGATCGCGGCACCCTTTGTCCAGCCTGCGCCCGCCGTTGCTGCAGAGCCCGAGCCGGATTTCAACTTCGATGATTTCGAGATCGATTTATCCGATATCGACATTGAGCTGGATATGGCGGCGGACGAGGTTGCTCCGATCGAGGAGCCGGTCGAAGCGTTCACCGAAGCCGAACTGCCCTTCGATCCCTCGATGATTGCCGAAGCCGATTACGGCGTGACGGCAACCGGCGACATCGACGTGCCCCAGCTCCCCGTGATCGAAGAGCAGAATCTCCAGCTCGATGCCGGTGACTACGATCTGGATATCGATGCCGAAATGGCACAGATCTTCAGCGCCGGTCGCCAGGAATCGGAACGCGGAAACAGCGACGTCGCAACGGCCGTTGCGGCAGGCGTCGCGGGCGCTGCCGCCCCGGCACGGTCCTCGCACGAAGAATTTGCCGATTTCGAACGGGCGATGGAAGAAGACTTCCGGCGTTCGATCAGCCAGCGCCAGGAGGTCATCGGGCAGGGCGATCGTTCGTACGAGCCGGCCCACGGGAACGACAACGACGTGCGTCCGCGCAGCAAGCTCTTCCTCCTCGCCGGTGCTGCCGCCATCGTGCTGATCGCCGGTGGCGTCGGCGCCTATACGATGATGGGCAGTGTCGGTGCGACCTTTGCGAGCTCCGAGCCCCAGATCATCCTTGCCGACAAGGCTCCGACCAAGATGGTTCCTCTTGAGAAGGGCGGCAAGACCGTGCCCAATCAGGACAAGGCCGTCTACGACCGGGTTGCCGGTGCGCAGGAAGAGGCGCCCCAGCAGGGGACCCTGGTCTCCTCGACCGAAGAACCCATCGACGTTGTCCAGCGGACGTTGACCCCGGAGAGCCTGCCGCTCGAAGGCGCAAACGGCCTGGACGGCATGCCCGCCGACGACGAAGGCGCGGATCGTCTGATGCCGGAAGATGGCGACGCCCAGGCCACGGCAGCAGCCGAGGATGCTGTGCCCGCCGTTGCGCCGCGCAAGGTCCGCACGATGATCGTGCGCCCCGATGGAACGCTTGTCGCCCGCGAAGAAACCGCACCGGAAGAAGCACCCGTCGTTGCGGCGGCTGCCCCCACGGGCAAGACCGTGAAAGCCGGCACGCCCACGGCGAACACGGCAGCCCTGGCGACGCCCGCGCAGGACGAAGTCGGCGCGCTCGCTGCCGCAGCCGACGCGACGGTGTCGAACGTTTCGGCCCAGACCGCCAAGGCGCAGCCGCTTCCCGAAGCCCGTCCTGTGACGAAGCCGGTCGAGACTGCCAAGGCAACACGCAAGCCTGTCGATACGTTCGCGACGTCGACGACGCCGGCGAGCGCAGCAGCCAGCGGTGCGGCGAGCGCACCGGCCGACACGTCGCCGGTTCAGACCGCGTCGATCGCACCTGGCAGCTATGTCGTTCAGGTCGCCTCCCTCCCGTCGGAAGCCGAAGCGCAGAAGTCCTACAAGAGCCTGTCCGGCAAGTTCGGAAGCGTGATCGCAGGCCGCGGTGTCGATATCAAGAAAGCCGACATCGCCGGAAAGGGAACGTACTATCGCGTCCGCATCCCCGCCGGCAGCCGGGACGAGGCAAACGCGCTTTGCTCCCGCCTGAAGAGCGCCGGCGGAAGCTGCCTGGTCACACGATAGGCGAAGACAGACACGTTTGAAGGGCGCGGCCGAGGCTGCGCCCTTTGTCGTTTGGAGGGAGTGTGCGGCTGGTCTCGCAATCTCCTTGCTCTGAGGCCCGATCCGTCCTTAAACCATCCGTGGATGTCGAACAGAAAAGCATGAGGAAACGCCATGAGCGGATCGAAAGCATTCATCTCGGGCTGCAAGGGCCTCGCGCTGACGGCTGATGAGAAATCGTTTTTCGCGGATGAACGCCCGTGGGGCTTCATCCTCTTCGGGCGCAATATCGGCGAAGCCGCGCAGATTTCCGATCTCGTCGCGAGTCTGCGCGACAGCATCGACAATCCCCAAGCGTTCGTGCTGATCGACCAGGAAGGCGGCCGCGTCCAGCGTATCCGCCCGCCGCTCGCCGGAGCCTATCCGAATGCGGCGGCCATCGGCGCTCTGTTTCACACCGATCCGGCCAAGGGGCTGCGGGCTGCCTGGCTGATGTCCCGGCTGCATGCCTTCGATCTCATGCGCTACGGGATCAACGTGGACTGCCTGCCGGTGCTCGACGTGGCGGCCGACGGTATGAGCGAGGCGATCGGCAATCGGGCCTATTCGCGCGATCCGCAGGCCGTTGCCGCGCTCGGAGCGGCCGCTGCGGAAGGGCTGAAGGCTGGCGGAATGTTGCCTGTCATGAAGCACATGCCGGGCCACGGTCGCGCGCTCGTCGATTCGCATCACAAACTTCCCGTGGTGGATCGGAGCTTCGAGGAACTGGCCATCAGCGATTTCGTGCCGTTCGTCGCGCTGAAATCCGAGGTCATGGCCATGTCGGCGCATATCGTCTTCACGGCCATCCATCCCGATCGGCCCGCAACGACGTCGCGAAAGGTGGTCGATGAGGTCATCAGGGGGCATATCGGGTTTGACGGGCTGCTGATGTCCGATGACGTGTCGATGAACGCGCTCGCGGGCGACATGGAGACGCGGGCGAGGGGCATCATCGAGGCGGGCCTCGATCTGGTTCTTCACTGCCACGGTATCATGGAGGAGATGCAGGCCGTCTCTCGCGTCGTTCCGGAACTGTCGGGTCCGTCGCTCCGGCGCGCCGATATCGCGGCGTCGAGTTTCCGCGCGCCCGATGCTTCCGACGAGGTGGCCCTGCGCGCCGAGTTCGCGGAGATGTTCCCGAGTGTCTGAGGTTTCGCGAACCGGAAAGCGATATCGAAAGCCTCCGCAATGATCGTGGGCGATGGTCGCGATGGCGTGCGCGGTCGTATCCCGGATGAGGCGCGATGGGAGGCCGACGAGCGTGCGCTTCACGAGGCGGAGCTGGTGGTCGATATCGCCGGCTTCGAAGGTCCGCTGGATCTCCTGCTGCATCTGGCGCGAAATCAGAAAGTGGATCTCTCGCGGATCTCCGTCCTCGCTCTGGCGGAACAGTATATCGCCTTCATTGAAAGCGCGCGCTCGATTCGGTTGGAACTCGCGGCCGATTATCTTGTCATGGCGGCGTGGCTCGCCTTCCTGAAATCCCGCCTTCTCATTCCCCAGCCGCACAAGGATGACGGACCTTCCGGCGAAGAAATGGCGTCTGCGCTTGCCTTTCGGCTCAAGCGGCTCGAGGCGATGCGCGACGCCGCCACCCGGCTGGTCAATCGCAACAGGCTCGGGCGGGACGTCTTTGCCCGCGGTGCACCCGAACATATACCGGTCGAGCGCACCTCCGCTTACGAGGCGTCCCTGTATGATCTTCTTCAGGCCTATGCGAGCTTGCGCCAGCGCGAGGCGGTCATGCAGGTGACCATCGAGCGGCGTCAGGTCTGGTCGCTTGCGGATGCGCGTCTGATTCTTGCGCGCCTGATGGGCGGCCTGTCCGACTGGACGGTGCTCGACCACTTCCTGCTGCGCTATGTCGGAGACCCCGGGCAGCGCGTGAGCGCCATCGCCAGCGCTTTTGCGGCGTCGCTCGAGATGGTCCGCGAGGGCAGGCTGCAGATCCGCCAGGAAGAGGCCTTTGCGCCCCTCTATGTCCGGCTGGGCGAAAATCCGATGACCGAAGCCGACATCGCAGAACTGGAAGCGCGCAATGGCTGAGATCGAGGAGGACGACGTCCTCGTCCGGGACGACCACGGCGTTCATCGAACCCACGAACTCGAACGCATCGCCGAGGCGCTGGTCTTTGCCGCCGCTCAGCCGGTTTCCGAAGTCTACCTTGCGCAACGCCTTCCGGAAGGCACGGATGTCCGCGGCATCATGCTGCGTCTGAAGGCTGTCTACGCGACCCGCGGGGTCAACCTTGTTCAGGTAGATGACCATTGGGCGTTCCGAACGGCGGCGGATCTCTCTTTCGCTTTGTCGTCGGACGCGCAGGAGGTGCGCAAATTGTCGCGGGCAGCGCTCGAGATCCTCTCCGTCATTGCCTATCACCAGCCGGTGACGCGCGCCGAAATCGAGGATATCCGCGGCGTCCAGACGTCCAAGGGGACGCTGGACGTGCTGATGGAAGCCGGTTGGGTTCGGTTTCGCGGTCGCCGCCGGACCCCCGGGCGTCCGGTCACCTTTGCGACGACACGCGATTTTCTCGATCATTTCGGTCTCGAGAACCTGCGGGATCTGCCGGGACTGGAGGAATTGAAGGGTGCGGGCCTGCTTGCCGGGCGCATCCCGCCCGACTTCCAGATACCGCTTCCGCCGGGGGATGACGAACCGTCCGACGACGAGGATCCGATCACCGCCCTCGACCTTGAAGAGCTCGGCCTTCTCCCGCCGAGCGGCGACGAGCCCGCCTGATCGACCGCCATTCAGCGGGGCGTGCTGCAGCTCGGCTCGCGCCGGATTGAACAGCGCGAGCATTGCGCGCCATCGCCGTTTCCTTTAGATCTTTGTTCGAAAAGCAGGACTGCGTTTCTGCAAGAGAATCGCATCGGCGGACAAAGACCAAGGGCTGGGCAAGCGGCAACGCCGGCCATATCCCGGAGACAAGTGGAACAGGGCAGGCAGGCCATCCGGGATGGGTTTGTCGGATTTGCAGGGAGTTTACGAGTATGGGTTCATTCAGCATCTGGCACTGGCTCATCGTGCTGGTCGTCGTCCTGCTGCTCTTCGGTCGCGGCAAGATCCCGGAACTGATGGGTGATGTCGCCAAGGGCATCAAGAGCTTCAAGAAGGGCATGACCGACGACGAGACGGATGTTGCCGACAAGACCGGTTACGACAAGCCGGGCTACGAGAAGAGCCCCTACGACAAGACCGCTCCGATCGATCCGCGCACCGTCGAACATAAATCCGACGAAGTACGCTGATCAGGCAGTTCGGGTGCCCGGCAAACCGGCGCGGCCCCTTGTGATGTGCGGAGTTCCTGAGAATGCTTGACGTCGGCTGGACCGAGCTTGTTGTCATTGCCATCGTCCTGATTATCGTCGTTGGCCCGAAAGACCTTCCGCCGATGCTCCGGACCTTCGGCAAGATGATGTCGAAGATGCGTGGCGTGGCAGCCGACTTCCGCCACCAGTTCGACGAGGCGCTGCGTGAAGCGGACCTCGACGACGTGCGCAAGACGCTGAGCGAGGCGCAGAAGCTCAATCCGGCAAACAGCCTGCGGGAGGCGATGAACCCGCTTCGGCAGATGGGCAACGACATCAAGGCGGATCTTCAGAAAGCGACCCGGCCGGATGAGAAGGCTGCGCCTGTGATGTCGGAGATCCCGCCGGCGCCGGAGATTGCGGCCTCGGTCGCGACACCGCCGGAGCAACCGTCGGCGCCGGGTGCGGACGTCGCGCCCCTCGCAGCCTCTGCCCATCCCGCGGCGTCGGAACCGGTCGTCCCGTTCCCTGGCAATCCTGTGCCGGTCGCGGCTGCCCCCGTGATCCCTGTCACGTCGCCTGCACCCTCTTTGCCGTCAGCCGACGTGACGATGCCGGCCACGAGCGCTGCTGCCGTGCCGCTTGCCGACGGCGCGCGCGTCAGCCCGAAACCGCGCAAGCGCGTCACCAAGGCGGAAAACGCGGGCGGTGCGGAAAGCGCGGCAAATCAGGAGAAGCCTGTTGCGCCGATCCGCAAGGCGGTCGCCAAGGCCGCGATCGATGGATCGCCGGCCAAGCCTCGCAAACGCGCGCAAGCGCTCGCAGGCGAAGCCGAGGTGGCCGAGATCGGCGCAAAGATCAGCCGACGGAAAAAGGCGGTCGCGGCGGATGCGGCTCCTGAAACACCGATCATGCCGAAGAGCGGAGACGAGGCATGAGCGCCGATCTCGAAGACAAGCCCCAGCCGCTTCTCGATCACCTCATCGAGCTGCGAACCCGTCTGATCTGGGCCGTCGGCGCGTTCTTTGTGGCATTCCTTGTCTGCTTCTTCTTCGCCAAGCAGATCTTCAATGTGCTCGTGCAGCCCTACAAGTGGGCCGTGTCCTGGGCCGGTCTCGATCATCGCGCGGCAGGTCTGATCTACACCGCGCCGCAGGAATTCTTCTTCACGCAAATCAAGGTCGCCATGTTCGGCGCTTTGGTGATCGCCTTTCCGATGATCGCGACGCAGCTGTACAAATTCGTGGCGCCGGGTCTCTACAAGAATGAGCGCGCCGCTTTCCTGCCCTTTCTCATCGCGTCGCCGCTGCTGTTCCTGCTCGGTGCGGCGCTGGTCTATTTCTTCTTCACACCGATGGTGATGTGGTTCTTCCTCAACATGCAGCAGGAGGGCGGGCAGGGCGAAGTCTCGATCCAGCTTCTGCCGAAGGTCTCGGAATATCTGAGCCTGATCATGTCGTTGATCTTCGCCTTCGGTCTGGTGTTCCAGCTTCCCGTGATCACGACGCTTCTCGCGCGCGTCGGCTTCGTCACGGCGGCGACCCTGGCGGCGAAGCGGAAATATGCCATCGTGATCTCGTTCATCGCGGCGGCCATCCTCACCCCGCCAGATCCCGTCTCCCAGATCGGCCTTGCGATCCCGGCCATCCTTCTCTACGAGATTTCCATCTATACGGCCCGACTCATCGAGCGCCAGCGCGCCAGGGATGCGGCGTCGCGAGAGCTTGCGGAAGCCGACGACCAGACCGATTGACCTTCCTCCGGGAAGAGAGACGGCAATGACGCGGCCGGCAGGTCGGCGATGTCGTCCGCGTTTTCTGCAGGGTGTCGGGTCTCTCACATTCGGAGACTGATCGATGCTCGATATCAAATGGGTGCGGGACAATCCCGAAGCGCTTGACGCCGCACTGGCAAAGCGTGGCGCTCCCGCACAGGCGTCCAGCCTGGTCGCGCTTGACGAGAAGCGCCGTGGCCTCGTGCAGGCGCTTCAGGACATGCAGTCCCGTCGCAATGCTGCCTCCAAGGAAATCGGGGCAGCGATGGCCCAGAAGAACGCGGAGCTGGCTGATCGTCTGAAAGCCGAGGTCGCCGAACTGAAGACCGCGATGCCGGCGCTCGAGGACCAGACGCGCACGGTGGATGCCGAACTGCACGACGTGCTCTCCCGTCTCCCGAATATACCGCTTGAGGATGTCCCGGTCGGCGCCGATGAGCATGCGAACGTTGTTTCCCGCACGGTCGGCGAGCGTCCTGGCTGGAATCACAGAGCGCTTGAGCATTACGAAATCGGCGAAGCGCTGGGCTACATGGATTTCGAGCGCGCCGCAAAATTGTCGGGCTCCCGCTTCACCGTGCTGACGGGGCCTCTCGCCCGCCTGGAGCGCGCCCTCGGCCAGTTCATGATCGACCTTCATACGGGCGAGCATGGCTATACCGAGGTGTCCTCGCCGCTGATGGTGCGCGATGACGCGATGTTCGGCACCGGCCAGCTGCCCAAATTTGCCGAAGACCTGTTCCGCACGACCGACGGCCGCTGGCTCATCCCGACCGCCGAGGTGACCCTGACCAATCTCGTACGGGAAGAGATCATCGAGGCCGAAAAACTGCCCCTGCGGTTCACGGCGCTGACACCATCCTTCCGCTCCGAAGCCGGTTCGGCGGGGCGCGATACCCGCGGCATGCTGCGCCAGCACCAGTTCTGGAAATGCGAGCTCGTGTCCATCACCGATGCCGAGACGTCGATCGACGAGCATGAGCGGATGACGGCCTGTGCCGAAGAGGTGCTGAAGCGCCTCGGACTTCATTACCGGGTCATGACGCTCTGCACCGGCGATATGGGGTTCGGTGCGCGCAAGACCTACGACCTCGAAGTCTGGCTTCCGGGCCAGAATACCTTCCGCGAGGTGTCTTCATGCTCCGTCTGTGGGGATTTTCAGGGGCGGCGCATGAACGCGCGCTACCGCTCGAAGGACGACAAGGCGTTGAAGTTCGTTCACACGCTGAACGGTTCGGGCACCGCGGTCGGCCGTGCCATGATCGCGGTCATGGAAAACTACCTGAACGAGGACGGCTCCGTTACCGTGCCGGATGCACTTCGGCCGTATATGGGCGGCCTGACGCGTATCGAAGCGGCGCGCTGACACGAGCGCCCGCGCCGTGTGGTGGCGGGCAACGGGCAACGGGCAGGGGGCAGGGGGCAGCGTAACGTGGGGAGGGATGCAGGCTTATGGCAACGCGGTTTCTAGAGCAGGAAGGGTTTGCCGCGCTTGTCCTGCGTCTGCGGGCGGAAGGCATCACCAACAAGGGCTTGCTCAACGCCGTCGAGGAGACGCCGCGGACACAGTTCGCCCCGGCGCCCTACCAGAAGGAAGCTCTGTCTCCCCGTATCGTGCCGCTGGACTGCGGCTCGTTCATGGAAGGGTATGATTTCGCGGTGCGAACGCTGCACGCGCTTGGCGTGAAGCCCGGACAGCGCATCCTCGAGATCGGCACGGGCAGCGGTTTCACGGCCGCCGTGATGGGACGGATCGCTGAGCGGGTTCTCAGCTACGAGCGCTACAAGACGCTCGTGACGAACGCGCAGGCAAGCCTCGAAAAGCTCGGGATTCGCAATGTCATCGTGCGGCAGGCCGATGGCAGTGCAGGCTTGGTCGGCGAGGGAACTTTCGACCGCATTCTCGTGACCACCGCCTTCGACAGCCTGCCACGTGTGTTTTCGGATCACCTCGTGTCCGGCGGCGTGCTTCTCGTGCCGATCATGGTGAGCGAGACCGAGTGCCGCATGGTCCGTCTGACCCGGACCGGAAGCCGCTTCGACCGTGAGGATCTCTTCGAAGCGCCGTATCTTCCGATCGTCCCGAAAATGGCGGCGTTCCTGTAAGACTCATCCCCTTCAGCCGGTAATCGGTAAGGCGCTCTCGACGAGGCGTCAGCCGTGTCCATTCTCTAAGCATTAACAGAGCGTTAATATTCTCCAGCTTCGCGCAAGCCTCGCGATCTACCTCATGGTGGACCTCAAGAGCTTCGCAGAGGTGCAGGCTCCCGAGGCGTGAAGGCGCAAGGAGCATGTTCATGCAGATCGCAGGCAAGACGATCATCGCGACCAACGACGCCGGCCAGCGGGCGCCGCGTTCGCCCGTTCGTCCCGACGTCGAAAATCGCGAGCCCACGACCCCCGTCGTTTCGATCGGTGGCAGCTACGATCCCTCGTCGCGTGTCTCGTTGTCCGCGGAAACCCTTCTCTTTCTTTCGCGCACCAAGCGCGCCCAGGAAAAATACCCGCCTTTGACGCGCGAGGAGTGGAACAACAAGCTCTCGCCGCAGCTTGCCGCACGCGAATATCAGGCTTTTGGCAAATATGGCGAGACCGGCGACTACAAGGCCTACTATCGCGGCTTCATCGACTATTACGACAACCTGCGTCCGGACGATCAGGACAGCCTTCGCTATTTCGGGACGCGCGATGCCGCTGTCGCAGGCCTGCGCTCTGCGGAATACGAGGACGAGTCGGGTCTCGAAGCCCCAGGGGGTTTCCAGACGCTGGTCGACGTGCTTCTGGACGGCGAGAAACCGTCTTTCTCCGAGCAGGGAACGGAGGCTCCAGCCGTGATGATCACGGGCGACAAGTTCGGCTGGGATACCGGATCCGTGTCCTACGAGGACGTCACCGAGAGCCGTGCGGAGCATTCCGAGATCGAGCGCTTCTATCGCGAAAGCTTTTGATCTGCTTGTGCATTTTCCTCGTTACAATCGACTTACGCTCGCCGAAAACCAGAAAGTGTGAGCGGCTCTTAACCCGTCGGTAACTCTAATACGTTTTAATAAACCTACATCGGGGCTACGTTCCAAGTAGGTAAGCGTCATGCGTTTAAGTGTATCGTCATCTGTTCATAAATCGGTCGTCCGTCTGGGGGTGGCCGTTCTCCTGGCGAGCGCGGCGAGTGGCTGCAGTTCGGATTCGTCCCGGTTCGGAGGGCTGTTCTCACGCTCCGACCTGACGACCAATTCCATTCCGAGCGCTCCGGTGCCAGGTGGGGATATTGACGGCAGCGGCAACATGCCGCCCGTGTCCAATGCGCGTCAGGCGGCTGTCAGCCAGGCGTACCCGGATCCGGTCAGCGCCACGCCGGTGTCCCGCACACGGGTTGCATCGACGCCCATGAATGTTCAGCGCACGAGCCTGGCCGATCCGACCGTCGAGCCGACGCGTCGGCCGAGCGCACAGCCTTTCCCGTCGACGGCCTCATCCTCGCAGGGCCGGGTTCCGGCGCTTGCTGCGCCCGATCCGGTCACGACGGCGACCGTTCGCCCGTCGAGCGGCTGGTCCACCGTCAACGCACCTGCCGTCCTGATGCGGCAGGGCGATACGACAGCCTCGCTTGCCACCCGCTTCGGCGTGCCGGAGAAGGAAATCCTGAAGGCGAACGGCCTGAAGCGCGGTTCCGACGCGGAGCCGGGTCAGCGTATCCTGATCCCCACCTATGGGGCAGCGGGGAGTGCCGCGAAGGCATCGGCCTCGCAGGCCGCCACGGCCCTCGACATTGACAAGCAGAAGAACAAGCCGGTTCTCCCGGAGAATCGCGACGTCGCTATTCTGCCGACACAGACGCAGAGCCGCGAAAAGGGGTCTCTCGCCAACGGCGCGACGGCTACCAAGCAGCCGATGACCGGCGAAGGCGACGCGGCCGGAACCTATACGGTGAAGGCTGGCGACTCGCTGAACCGTATCGCGAAGGCCAATGGCGTTTCCGTCGATCAGCTGCGCGCCGAGAACGGCCTGACGAGCGGCGCGATCCGCGTCGGCCAGGCTCTGAAGCTGCCGAAGACGTCGTCGGTTGCCCGCAACACGGCGCAGCCCGGAACGGACGCGGTCACCACCGCTTCCGTCGCCCCGAAGGCTGCCGCGCCGAAGGTCGAGAAGCCCGCTAAGGTCGAGCAGGCGAAGGCCGATGCGTCCAAGCCGACGGAATATACGCCGGCCGTCGCCAAGCAGTCGGTCAACGAGGTCGCGGCCAAGGATGACGGTTCCGACGCACCGAAGGCCACCGGGATCAGCAAGTATCGCTGGCCGGTGCGGGGCGCGGTTGTCGCAGGCTATGGCGCCAATGTGGAAGGCAACCGAAACGACGGCATCAACATCTCCGTTCCCGAGGGCACCCCGATCAAGGCGGCCGAGAACGGCGTGGTCATCTATTCCGGCAGCAGCCTGAAGGAGCTCGGAAACGCCGTCCTGGTTCGCCACGACGATGGTACCGTCACGGTCTACGGCAATGCTTCGGAACTGAAGGTCCAGCGCGGCCAGAAGATCCAGCGCGGTCAGACGCTTGCAGCCTCCGGCATGAGCGGAACGGCGACACAGCCGCAGGTTCATTTCGAAGTCCGCAAGAACGCGACGGCGGTCAATCCCGCGAGCTATCTCGAATAGAACCTCACGACGTCCAGATGCAGCGATATCCCCGGCATGTCCGGGGATTTTGCATATGGGGTGTTGCTGTGATTGAGGACAGGTGTCTCAGCCGTCTCACGCGTCCGCGCCGCGTTCGCCCGCGTCTGCAATCCGCGTCCGCGTGCGGCCCGCCAGATCCTGGATGAACTGCCAGGCCACCCGCCCCGAACGTCCGCCGCGCGTGGTGCTCCATTCCAGCGCTTGTGCGTGAAGGGTCTCCTTGGAGACCGGAATCGCAAAATGCTCGGCATAGGCATCGATCATCCCGAGATAGTCGTCCTGGCTGCATTTGTAGAATCCGAGCCACAAGCCGAAACGATCCGACAGCGAGACCTTTTCCTCGACGGCCTCGGAAGGGTTGATCGCCGTCGAGCGCTCGTTCTCCATCATGTCGCGCGGCAAGAGGTGGCGGCGATTGGAGGTGGCGTAGAGCAGGACATTGTCCGGTCGTCCCTCGATCCCCCCGTCGAGGACCGCCTTCAGGGATTTGTACGACGTATCGTCATGGTCGAACGAGAGGTCGTCGCAAAAGACGATGAACGGCACGGGGGCCGCTTTCAGAATGTCCATGAGCTGCGGCAAGGTCGCGATGTCCTCGCGATGCACCTCCACGAGCTTGAGCGGCACGCCGGTGCGCTGGATCACGGCAGCGTGGACGGATTTGACGAGCGAGGACTTGCCCATGCCCCGCGCGCCCCAGAGAAGGACATTGTTTGCCGGATATCCTCCGGCAAAGCGCAACGTGTTGTCGAGCAGGATGTCGCGAACATGATCGACGCTCTGGATCAGGGAGAGGTCGATCCGGTTCGGTCGCGCGACGGGCTGCAGATATGCCCGCAATGGTGCCCAGACGAAGCACTCCGCAGCGTCAATCGTATTGACCGCGGGTGCGGGCCCCGCGATGCGCTCCACGGCCGCAGACAGCCTGCGAACCTCTTCCATCAGCCGTTCGAGTGTCGCTTCGCTCATATCGGTCTCCTCTCGCCCGCTATCGCTTCGGGTGCCTTCTCCGGCGTCCGGGCTGCGCTAACACGCGTCCTTGTCTGGGGAAAGGTCATCCGGCGGCTGAAAAGCCCTTCTGCGCCGGGATAAACTATGCGAGAGGCATGGTTCGGCGCGTTGCAATCGTAGCGGCCATTCTTATAGTGCGGCCATTCCGCGAGATGGCGTTCCGCCTATCCGGCCGCAGTCGTTGTTATTTGAGGAGTGATCGATGTTCATTACGGAAGCTTTTGCGCAGACGCCTGGTGCAACCGGCGCTGGCGGCGCGGACATTCTCATGTCCATTCTGCCGTTCCTGCTGATCTTCGTCGTGATGTACTTCCTGATCATCCGTCCGCAGCGCGCTGCGCTGAAGCGTCGCGAGGAATTGTTGAAGAACATCCGTCGCGGCGATCAGGTCGTCACGGGCGGCGGCATCGTGGGCAAGGTCACGAAGGTCATCGACGACGGTGAACTCGAAGTGGAAATTGCTGACGGCATCAAGATTCGTGTGGTACGCAGTGGTGTGACCGAAGTCCGCGTCAAGGGCGAACCCGTCAAGGAATAACGGGCCGCTGGCGGCAACGACGACGATCCGATTGATCCACTGCGAAGCGCCGGGAGCGTCATGCCGCAAACCTCACGCTGGGGAACTGTTCTCGTCTGGCTCGTCGTTCTCGCGAGCTTCGTCGTGGCCCTGCCGAACGTGCTGCCACGTTCGCTTCTCGACAGCCTTCCGGCGTGGGTGTCCGCCCGTCAGGTGGCGCTCGGGCTGGATCTGTCCGGCGGTTCGCGCATCGTGCTCAAGGTCGAGCGGGATGATGTGGCGCGCACCCGGCTGCAGGCTGCGACGCAGGCCGTTGCGGCCCAGTTGCGCAACGCCAATCTCGCCTTCACCGATCTTTCGGGCGTCGGCGAGGATATCACCTTTTCGCTCCAGGACGCGGCCAAGGCCTCGACCTTGCCGCAGGTGCTGGCGCCGCTGGTGGGCACGGTCGATCGCGGTCGTGGCGGCAAGGCCGTCAGCGAGTTGCGGTTCGTCGGCACGCAGGACGGCCAGTCGCAGCTCAGTCTGACGCCGGAAGGCATCGATGCGCGTCTCGGCGATGCTGTGGCCGACAGCATCGCGGTCCTCGAGCGGCGGCTTGTGGAACTGGGCGTCGTCGCGCCGCGTCTCGGTCGGCAGGGGGCCGATCGGATCGTGGTGCAGGTTCCCGGCCTCTACGACTCCGAGCAGCTGAAGACCGTGCTCGCGCAAGGCGGTGAATTTTCGTTCCGCCTGGTGGATATGTCCACCACCGTCGAGACTGCTGTGAGCAATGCGCCGCCTGCCGGCTCCGAAGTTCTCTATTCCGCGGAAGATCCGCCGGTCGCCACGCTGGTCAAGCGCCAGCCGGTGGTCACGACGGCCGATGTCGCCGATGCCACGGCCACGACCGACGGGCCGGATGGCGCTCCGGTCGTCGATCTCGTCTTTACCGAAGACGGCGCACGTCGCTTTGCCGAAGCGAGCAGGACGGCGGCCGGCACGACCATGGCGGTCGTTCTCGACGGTTCGGTGATCTCGACCCCGCTGATCCGTCAGGCCGTTACGGACGGGCGCATACGACTTGCGCCGGAGATGACGCCGGAAGGTGCGCAGGATCTGGCGCTCGTGCTGCGTGCCGGCGCTCTGCCGGCCGCCATCACGGTTGCCGAAGAGCGCACCATCGGCGTTGGGCGCGGTTCCGACAGCATCGAGTCCATGCTCGTCGCCGGCGCCGTCGGCACGATCGTCATCATCGCCTTCATGGTCGGCTTCTACGGGCGGTTCGGCGTCGTCGCCAGCATTGCGGTCGTCCTCAATGTCATCATGATCGTTGCGGTTCTCACAGCCACGGGTTTGCCGCTGACGCTTCCAGGACTCGCCGGCATCGTGCTGACGATCGGGGTAGCCGTCGATTCCAACGTGCTCATCTTCGAGCGCTTTCGCGAAGAGGCTGCCGCGGGGCGGGATTTCCGCCAGGCGATCCAGCTTGGCTTTGCCCGCGCTTTCGGCGCAATCGTGGATGCGAACATCACGACGCTCATCGCCGCGATCATCCTTCTCTATCTCGGCAGCGGCGCCATTCGCGGCTTCGCGGTCACGCTGGCCATCGGCATTGTCACCACGCTGTTCACGGCGTTCACGCTGACCCGCGTGATGCTGGAGGCCTGGCAGCGGCGGCGGCCGCGCAAGCGCCTGCCGCGCGGCATCAAGACGGCGATGTTCGACCGCCTGTCGTTTCGGTTCATGGCGGCACGCCGTTTCGTGTTTTCCATCACGGCGGTCCTGTCGATCCTCACCGTCGTGCTCTTTGGTCTGTTCGGCATCAATCTCGGCATTGACTTCTCGGGAGGTTCCGTCATCGAGGTGCAGGCGCGGGAGGGGAACGCCAATATCGGCGATATTCGCGCGCGCCTCGACCAGCTCAACCTCGGTGACATTTCCGTCGAGCGATATGGCTCGCCGCGCGACGCGGTCATTCGCGTCCAGTCGCGGGATGGGGGTGAGAATGCCGAGCAGACGGCGGTCATTCTCATCCGCGACGAACTGGACAGCGCCTATGATCTCCGACGCGTCGAAGTGGTCGGTCCCACGGTCTCCGAGACGCTGACCCGTTCGGCGTCCATCGGCGTTGCCATCTCGCTGCTGGGCATCCTTCTCTACATCTGGGCGCGTTACGAGTGGCAGTTCGCGGCCGGTGCGATCGTCGCGACGCTGCACGACGTCATCCTGACGATCGGGCTGTTCGTCGTGACGGGCATGGAGTTCAACCTGACGAGCGTGGCGGCTTTGCTGACCATCGTCGGCTATTCGCTGAACGACACGGTCATCGTGTATGACCGCATCCGCGAGAACCTCAACCGGTTTCCGCGCATGCCTCTGCCGATCCTGATCGACACTGCCATCAATCAGACCCTGTCGCGGACCGTGCTGACCGGTGCGACGACGCTTCTGGCTCTGGCGGCCCTGAGCATCTTCGGCAGCGACACCATACGACCATTTGCCGTCGTCTTGATGTTCGGGGTGGCCGTGGCCACGTTCTCCTCCATCTATGTCGCTGGGCCGGTGCTCATCCTGTTCCGGCTGAAGCGCGCCCGCGCCCGGGCACGCGACCTTCATGGAGCAGCCTGATGCGTCGTCCGATCGAAGTCCGCAATGCCCATTTCCCCGGCCGCGCCCCCATCGACGCGTATGGCAACGGCGGTTTCCGCTTTGCCGGCATGTCGCATCGTGGATCGCTGCTTCTGCTTCCTTCCGGCATCTATGGCTGGGAGAAGGAGGAGGGCGAAGCGTTGACGGCCGCGGATTTCGAGCGCGTCCTCGCGGAGGCTGGTGACATCGAAGTCATTCTCGTGGGGACCGGGGCGAATATCCGGCCGCTCGCTGCGGACGTGAAGACGGCTCTGCGCAACAATGCGATCTCTTCCGACCCGATGAGCACCGGCGCGGCCGTGCGCACCTACAACATCATGTTGGCGGAAGAGCGCAACGTCGCCGCCGCGCTCATTGCCGTGTGACGTGACCGCTCCGATGTCCGATACCACCACGTCTGCCACGATGTCCGGCCAGCCGGACTTTTCGCCCAGTCTTGCCGCGCTTCGCGAGAGCGACCGCGACCGCTATCTGGCCTGTCTGCTGGCACCGCCGGACAAGCAGGGTCCGCTCGCAGCGCTTTACGCGTTTCATGCCGAGATTGCCCGTGTGCGCGATGTCGTCCGGGAGCCGCTTCCCGGCGAGATCCGCCTGCAATGGTGGCGTGATGCGCTGGAGGATGTCACGGGCGCGAAGGCCGACGGGAATCCTCTGGCCGAAGCGCTGCTGCGCACGGTGCGGGAGGCGCGCCTGCCGATCGGCGTGCTCCTCGACATGATCGACGCGCGCGTCTTTGATCTCTACGACGATCCCATGGAGAGCCGGAGTGCCCTCGAAGGCTATGCGGGTGAAACGGCCTCGGCGCTTATTCAACTTGCCTGCCTCATCCTCGACCCGGATACGGCACCACGTTCGGCCGAAGCCGCCGGTCATGCCGGCGTGGCCCAGACGATCGCCGGCCTGCTGATGCTTGCCCCTGTTCACCGGCGCCGTGGCCAGGTCTATTTTCCGGCGGATCTTCTTGCTGCGACCGGGCTCGACCGAACATCGTTCCTGAACGGGGAGGATCGGGCAGCGACCTCGCGCGCGGTCGCCGCTCTGGCCGGCTTGGGCCGCGAGCATCTCGAAAAGGCGCGGGGCGCCTCCAAGGCCATTTCTCGAACGAACCGGGCCGCCTTTGCGACCGTCGCGCTCGCGGACACGGTTTTCAAGCGGGCGGAAACGCTGGGCGCGGATGTGTTTGACGCGTCGATCGTTCCACCGCAATGGCGGCGCCAGTGGTGGATGTGGCGCGCGGCCAGAAGCGGCCGCTGGTGACGGGCCACGTCTAGGGGACACTTCGCGCAAGCCTCGCGGGTTACTTGGAAAGCTCGAGCCGTGAGAACAGAGACAGTCTGCACATCGTGGCGCGCTGCGTGCTTTGTGCTCGAGCGGGCAGCGCCAGGCTGTCAGCGACGGATAAGCAGGATACCCCGTACTGGTGTGCCCGATGCGTTGCGAGCCAAGGTGCCGCCTGAAATGGATAATGCGATGATTTCCTGGTTCGCCATTGCCGCATCGTTGTTGGCCGCGGCCTACATTTACCAGCGCATGAAGCGCCAGCAGGCAGACGATCTGTCGACGCCGGACGAAGGGCAGGCGATTCTCGATTTCGGACGAGCGTTTCCCGATGAAGCGATCCGCGCCATCCATCCGACCGCCGATGGAAACGCCTTCTTCGTGCGGCTTCACGACGGCAAGGCCGGCATCGTTCTCGGGCAGGGACGGCATTATCTCTGCCACCTCATCGTGCCCGGGAAGGTGCGGATCACCCACGCCGCGAGCGGCCGCGGGCTTGGCCTGTCGTTCAGCGATACGGCGATCTTCGACGGAACCTACGAATTCGCGACCGGGGAGACTGCGGCCGAGGTCTCGCTCTGGATCCTCGGCAGTTTCAGCGCCTGAACCGGAAGGCCGCGCGTCGAGGGCAGGGGCGGTTGGTCCCTCAGGCCGACCGCAGAAGCGCCTCGCCATCCTGTCCGAGCCATGTCGCGCAGTCGGCAAGCGCGCGGCTTGCGACCAGGTTCTTCTTGACGATGGCCTTGTCCTTGCCGCGGAAGCGCTTGACACCCTCGGGCTTGACGATCGCACCGGGATCCAGCGGCGGAAACAGGCCGAAATTGACATTCATGGGCTGGAAGGACCGCTTTCCCGGCTCTTCGACGGAAACGATGTGGCCGCCGGTGATATGCCCGAGCAGCGCGCCGAAGGCCGTCGTTGCCGGCGGCATGCTCAACGGGTGCCCCAGTCGCTCGGCCGCGGCGAATCGTCCTGCCAGGAGCCCGATGCTGGCGCTTTCCACATAGCCCTCGCATCCGGTGATCTGGCCGGCAAAACGAAGGCCGGGGCGGGATTTCAAGGTCAGCGAGTGGTCGAGCAGAATCGGCGAATTGAGATAGGTGTTGCGATGCAGACCGCCCAGACGCGCGAACTCCGCTTTCTCGAGGCCCGGGATCATGCGGATGATATCCGCCTGCGCGCCGTATTTCAGCTTCGTCTGGAAGCCCACCATATTGTAGAGCGTTCCCAGCGCATTGTCCTGGCGCAGCTGTACGACGGCGTAGGGCTTGACGGTCGGATTGTGCGCATTCGTCAGGCCCATCGGCTTCATCGGGCCGTGACGAAGCGTCTCGCGACCACGCTCCGCCATGACCTCGATCGGCAGGCAGCCATCGAAGTAAGGCGTCCCCTCCCATTCCTTGAAGCCGATCCGGTCACCCGCCACCAGGGCGTCCACGAAGGCATTGTACTGGGCTTCGTCCATCGGGCAGTTGATGTAGTCCTTGCCCGTTCCGCCGGGGCCGACCTTGTCATAGCGCGACTGGAACCAGCAGACGTCCATTTCGATCGTTTCGGTATGAATGATCGGCGCGATCGCATCGAAGAAGGCGAGCGCGTCGGCGCCGGTTTGCGCCTGAATGGCTTCGGCCAGCGCCGGCGCGGTGAGCGGACCGGTCGCGATGATGGCGAGATCCCAATCCTCGGGCGGAAGCGCGGACACCTCTTCGCGTGTGAGCGTGATCAGGGGATGCCCGCTGATCGCCTTTGTCACGGAGGCCGAGAACCCTTCGCGGTCGACGGCAAGTGCCCCACCCGCCGGCACCTGGTTCCGGTCGGCACAGGCCATGATCAGCGAGCCCGCGAGGCGCATTTCGGCATGGAGGACGCCGACGGCATTGCTGGTCGCGTCGTCGGAGCGAAACGAATTGGAGCAGACCAGTTCCGCGAGATGATCGGTCTTGTGCGCCTCGGTTTCCCGGACGCCGCGCATCTCGTGCAGGATGACCGGGATGCCGGATTGCGCAATCTGCCAGGCAGCCTCGCTGCCGGCGAGGCCGCCGCCGACGACATGGATGGGGGAGTGGGAGCTGTTCTTCGTCATGGCGCGTTCATAAAGCAAAACATCGCCGCCCGGAAGGGCAGGCGCTCTCGCAGTTTGGTGTGCGCCGGCCTGGCAAACAAACGAAAACGGCGCTCCGAAGAGCGCCGTTGGCATACAGTTCAGGCGATCCGACGATTAACGGTAGGAGCGCGATGCAATGTTGCGGATGTCGAAGCGGGTGATGCCGATGTCCGACAGGGCATGGTTCGAAAGGTTGCCGAGTTCCGAAACGGTACGGCGGTAATTGATCCAGCTCTTTGCGATGCGAATGGGGTTCATGGACTTATCCTTCGGTATCTGGGTGAGACGCATTGATCAGCGATCTCGTTGACGCTGCTTATACGCTCAAGCCTCAGCCAGGTGGAGTGCAAAGACTATGCAGCTGCCATGCATTTGTGCAGATGCATGCTCATTTCGCGCGCATTCCAGGGGTCTGACCAATTTTGTGGCGGCTCGCCATTGCGCCTCGACAGGCAAGGTGACGACGTGTGAGCGCGCAAACGAAAACACCCTCCGGCAGGGCCGGAGGGTGTTGAGATTCAAAAGCTTTCGGCAGCTTTTAACTTAGCGAACAGCCTTGCGGGCGACGCTCAGGATTTCGCTACGGCCGATGCCGAGATCATTCAGTTCGCGATCGCTCATGCGGCCGAGCTCGGAGACGGTCTGGCGATACTTGCGCCACGTGGAGAAAGAGCGGGTCAGGTTCATGTCGGTTTCCTTTTTGGAAGTGCCGGCATGTCTCACCGGCGCGTTGTCATGACGCTGATATAGCCAATCAAATCGATTAGAGGCAGGGGGTCTGTTGCATCGCACCCATGCGGCGGATGCAAGTCTCGGCGCGGGCAGGATCAGGCGGCATGACCGGCGCCCCCGACGTTCCACCCGTGCGCGGGCCGGGAAAACCGCATTTTCCCTTTGATCCCCGGGGAACGGGTGTTATAGAGACGCCGCGCTCGGGAAGGCCTGGACCCGGTTGCAGCAGGAATCTCGCGATTCCGCTCGACCGTTGCGACCAGGCAGCCGCTTCTGAACGCGGGTATGGTGAAATTGGTAGACACGCCAGATTTAGGTTCTGGTGCCGCAAGGCGTGGGAGTTCAAGTCTCTCTACCCGCACCAGAGTGACGAGGGGTCGTTTCGACCCTGCGGCAACGCTGTTTTGCTTGCAAAGCAGCGTTCGATTTGCGTAAAGCCATTCCCGGCACCCGGATCGGCTCGCCTGAAGCATTCAATGGCAGAGCCCTGTCAACGTGAAATGAAGGTTGGAACATGCAGGTTATCGAAACGCTCGCGGACGGGCTGAAGCGCGAACTCAAGGTCGTCATCCCGGCAAAGGACATGCAGGCACGCATGAACGAGCGCCTGGCCGATGCAAAGGACAAGGTCAAGATCAATGGCTTCCGTCCGGGCAAGGTCCCCGTCGCGCATCTGAAGAAGATGTACGGCAAGTCGATCATGGCCGAACTCGTCAACGAGCTGGTGCGCGACAAGCCCACCGAGATCCTCTCCGAGCGTGGCGAAAAGTCTGCGACCCAGCCGGAAGTGGCAATGACCGAGGACGAGGCGGAAGCCGAGAAGATCCTCAGCGCCGAAGCCGATTTCGAATTCACGCTGGCCTATGAAGTCATCCCGGCAATCGAGCTGAAGGATGTCAGCGGCATCAAGATCACGCGCGAAGTGGTCGATATCGCCGACGACGAAGTCACCGAACAGATCATGCGTATCGCTGAAAGCGCGCGGACGTTCGAAGACAAGACCGGTGCTGCTGAAAACGGCGACCGCGTCACGATCGACTACCTCGGCAAGGTCGAGGGCGAAGCCTTCGACGGTGGCAAGGACGAAGATGCCGAGCTCGTTCTCGGTTCCAACCGCTTCATCCCCGGCTTCGAAGAGCAGCTGGTCGGCGCGTCTGCGGGCGACGAGAAGACCATCACGGTGACGTTCCCGGCCGAGTATCCGGCTGCAAACCTTGCCGGCAAGGAAGCCACCTTCGACATCAAGGTCAAGTCGGTCGCCGCGCCCGGTGCCGTTGAGATCAACGACGAACTCGCCACCAAGCTCGGCGTCGAATCGGCCGACAAGCTGAAGGAGATCGTTCGCGGGCAGATCGAGAGCCAGTACGGCTCGATGACCCGCCAGAAGATCAAGCGTCAGATGCTCGACCAGCTGGACGAGATGTATCAGTTCGACACGCCCCAGCGCCTCGTGGATGCCGAGTTCGACAACATCTGGCGCCAGATCAACACCGACCTCGAACAGGCCGGCAAGACCTTCGCCGACGAAGACACGACCGAAGAAGACGCACGCGTCGAGTATCGCAAGCTGGCCGAACGCCGCGTGCGCCTCGGTCTCGTTCTCTCGGAAATCGGCGAGAAGGCCGGTGTGACCGTGACGGACGAAGAAATGCAGCGCTCGCTGTTCGATCAGCTTCGCCAGTTCCCCGGCCAGGAAAAGCAGATCATCGACTATTTCCAGAAGACGCCTGGTGCGGCCGCTTCCCTGCGCGCACCGCTGTTTGAAGAAAAGGTCGTCGACCATCTGCTGTCCGAAGTCAGCGTGACCGACAAGACGGTCAGCAAGGAAGAGCTGATGGCGGAAGACGAGGACGGCGCCGAGAAGCCCGCCAAGAAGTCTGCCAAGAAGAAGACGGCTGCGAAGGCCGAAGCGGCTGAAGGCGAAGAATCCGCCGAAGCCCCCGCACCTAAGAAGAAGTCGGCTTCCAAGAAGAAGGCTGCCGACGACACCGCTGCCGAATAAGCGCAGCGACGTCTGATAAACAAAAACCCCGCCGGTCGTGCCGGCGGGGTTTTTCTTTGCGATGTCTTCAAGACCGTCGGGACGGCTCCGGCCGACGGCCGGATATGTTTTCCGCGGTCAGTGTCCGCTGCCCTGCAGGTCGCCCATGCGGTTCCAGGCATCGAGGCCGGCGATCTTGTAGGCTTCGGCAAGGGTCGGGTAGTTGAACGTGTTCTCGACGAAATACTCGACCGTTCCCTTCAGGTTGAGGACGGCCTGGCCGATATGCACCAGTTCGGTCGCGCCTTCGCCAACGATGTGAATGCCGAGCAGGCGGCGCGTCTTCAGAGAGAAGATGAGTTTCAGAAGTCCCGAATCCAGTCCCATGATGTGGCCACGCGACGTTTCCCGGAAACGTGCGATGCCGCACTCGTACGGGATGCCGCGGGTCTTGACCTCTTCCTCGGTCAGGCCGCAGGTCGAGATCTCGGGGACGGCGTAGATGCCGTACGGAAAGAACTTCGGTGGCTCCTTGGCGATGGCGCCGACCGCGACCCGGGCGGCGATCCGCCCCTGTTCCATCGAGGTCGAAGCGAGACTTGGAAAGCCGATCACGTCGCCGGCTGCATAGATGTTGGGCACGGACGTCTGGAACGTCTCGGGATTGACGCTGAGCCGCCCCCGGGTGTCGGCCTGTAGTCCGGCAGCCGCAAGATTGAGCGTTTCTGTCGCCCCCATGCGACCTGCGGCAAACAGGACCATTTCGCAGATGATGACGCGGCCGCTGTCCAGCGTGATCTGGCACCGTCCGTCCGGCATGCGCTCCACCTTGTCGGCCTTCTGGCCGAGATGCAGCTTCATGTTGCGATCCCGCAGCTGGTAGGTGAAATCCTCGACGATCTCCTTGTCGATGAAGTCGAGCATAGTCGATTTCGGATCGATGATCGTCACGGCCGTATCGAGGGCGCTGAAGATCGTCGCATATTCGATGCCGATGACGCCCGCGCCAATGACGGCCATCGAGCGCGGCAGTTCCGCTATATCAAGCAATTCGTCGCTGTCGAGAACGGTCTTGCCGTCGAAGGGGATGTAGTCGGGCCGGAACGGTTTTGTGCCGACGGCAAGCAGGATGCTCGTGCCCGTGATCTGCATGACCTCGCCGTCTTCCTTGGCGATCTGCATTGTCGTGGCATCCACGAAACTC
Source organism: Rhizobium sp. Leaf384 (assembly GCF_001424065.1). GTDB lineage: Bacteria > Pseudomonadota > Alphaproteobacteria > Rhizobiales > Rhizobiaceae > Ferranicluibacter. Next base: position 75,834 of record NZ_LMQE01000001.1, on the reverse strand, counting down.
GCGCGTCCCCGCAGGTGCTGCACGCGGTTGCGCGCAAACTGGTGCTCCAGCACCTCCACCTCGTGGTCGAGCGTGATCAGCAGGCGACGGCGCAGGTCGTCGGCGCTGATCTGCTCCTTGACGCGGTAGGCGCGCCCGTAAAATCCGCGTTCGCGCCAGCCGGAGAGATTGAGGGCGGTTTCGCGCATGGTCTTGGAGGGGATCGTGCCGGTGTGAACGGAGACGCCGCCGACGCGCTTGCCCTGTTCGATCACCACCACCTTCTTGCCAAGCTTGGCAGCCTGGATGGCGGCACGGCGGCCAGCAGGGCCGCTGCCGACGACGATGAGGTCATACTGCATCATGGAGTGTTTCCGATAGAACGATGAATCATTGTGCGTTGCGGCGAATGTCGCGCCTCAAACGCGTAAAGGTCAATCATGGAGACGGTGTGAAGGGGGCGAAATGGCGGGAAACCGACAGGGCGGCAAGCCCTGCGCGAGCTTGGCCGGAAATCGCAGGCTTTGCCCTAATCCATGTCGCCCGAACGTGTGCAGCGGTTTCGGGAAACGGCATGCATCAAAACAGGAACGTGAAGCGCGTTGCGTGAATCTGTTTTTACGCAACGCGCTTTAGATGAGGCGCAGCCCGCGAAGGCTCGCATGACCATCGCGACCGATGATGATGTGGTCGTGAACCGTGACCCCCAGCGGCTTGGCGGTGTCGATGATCGTCTTGGTCATGTCGATATCGGCCCGCGACGGCGTCGGGTCGCCGGACGGGTGATTGTGGACGAGAATGATCGCGGTTGCCGACAGTTCCAGAGCCCGCTTGATCACTTCGCGCGGATAGACGGGCGTATGGTCGATCGTTCCCGTCTGCTGGACCTCGTCGGCGATCAGCGCATTGCGCTTGTCGAGAAAAAGGATCCGGAACTGTTCGCGCATCTCGTTGGCCATGGCGGCATGGCAGTACTCGATCACCTGCGACCAAGACGACAGCAGCGTCTTGCTGCGCAACTCGCTTTTCAGCATCCTGTGCGCGATGGTCGAAATGAGTTTCAGGTCGAGTGCCACGGTGTCGCCGATGCCCTTGATCTCCTGCAGCAGGGAGGGCGGCGCGCCGAGGACGCCAGAGAGCGTGCCGAATCGGTCGAGAAGCGCCTTGGCAATCGGCTTGGTGTCCCGGCGCGGAATGAGACGGAACAGGAGAAGTTCCAGCAGTTCGTAGTCGGCAAGCGCCGTATCGCCATTGTCTCGGTAGCGGCGCCGCAGCCGGTCTCGATGTCCGAGGTAGTGCGCTGCGTCGTCGTCCCTTGTCTCCGGCTTCGGTGCGAACCGACCCTGTCGCGACGACGGTGCGGAACGGGCCGGCTGATCCGCGAAGAAGCCGCGTTCGTCCGGAGGTTCCAGCGGATCGCCGTCGGTATCGAAGGGTGGTTTTGCTCCCATCACGCCGCCGGTAGACCGGGCCGGTCAAGGCCGGCAGGCGAGAGGGTGAAGACCTCGCAGCCATCGGCCGTCACCCCGACCGCATGTTCATACTGGGCGGACAGCGACCGGTCGCGCGTGACGGCCGTCCAGCCGTCCGCCAGCACTTTAACATGCGGCCGCCCGAGATTGATCATTGGCTCGATGGTGAAGATCATGCCCTCGCGCATCTCCGGCCCGTCGCTCGCGCGACCGTAATGCAGGATATTGGGCGCATCGTGGAACAGTCTGCCGACGCCGTGTCCGCAGAAGTCCCGCACCACGGAGCAACGCTCGGCCTCGGCAAAGGTCTGGATCGCCTCGCCGATCGCACCGATCCGGGCGCCGGGCTTCACCGCCGCGATTCCGCGCATGAGGCACTCATGCGTCACCTCGAGCAGTCGCTGCGCGGCCCGCTTGATCTCGCCCACCGGATACATCCGGCTCGAATCGCCGTGCCAGCCGTCCACGACATAGGTCACGTCGATATTGACGATGTCGCCTTCGCGCAGTGGCTTGTCGTTCGGAATGCCATGGCAAACGACATGATTGATCGACGTGCAGGAAGACTTGGTATAGCCGCGATAGTTCAGCGTCGCAGGCAGGACGCCGTTTTCCATGCCGAAGTCGAACACGAACCGGTCGATCGCGTCGGTGGTGACGCCGGGCTTGACGATATCGACCAGCGCATCGAGGCAGCGGGCCGTGACGAGACAGGCGCGACGCATGGCTTCGAAATCCTGCGCGGTGTGCAGCCGGATGACGCCCGTGTTCCGTTGGGGCGCGGCCGCCGCTTCGATATAGTTGACCATGGCCGGACCTTTCCTGCTTGCCTGTCGTGCGTCGTCTGCTGTTCTGAAGATCCCGATGGGGCGGTTGCCCCGGGGACGATGTGCCGGTCCACGGGGGCGGCGCCGCTCATGCTAGTGGCAAGCCGGGAGGTCGGCAATGAACCGATGCGGAAAAATCAGGTGGCCTCGTAAGAATTCGGACGGATCCGGGCATGGGCACGGTTTCGGCGGGTCGCTCAGGCGCGAACCCGGACATAGGAGCCCGGAGCCTCTTCGATCGAGTTCATCGCACCGCCCGTCCGCCGTGCCTTGACCCGCTCGCCATCGAGGGACGCCACCCAGTCATGCCAATTCGACCACCAGGAACCCGGTGTTTCCTGCGCTGCCGCAATCCAGTCGTCCAATGCGCCGGTCGGCGGCCCGCCGGTCCAGAACTGGTATTTCCGCTTGTCCGGTGGATTGACGACGCCCGCGATATGGCCGGAACCTGAGAGCACGAAGGTCACGTCTCCGCCAAAGGCGCTGCTGCCAAGAAAGACGGACTTGGCCGGTGCGATATGATCTTCCCGGGTCGCCAGATTGTAGATCGGGATCGTCACGTCTTTCAGCGACAGCGTCTTCCCCGCCAGTTGCATCTCACCGCGGCTGAGCTTGTTTTCGAGATAGCAGTTGCGCAGGTAGAAAGAGTGGTTGGCCGACGGCATCCGTGTCGAATCCGCGTTCCAGTAGAGAAGATCGAAGGCCGAGGGCTCGACGCCCTTGAGGTAGTTGTTGACAAAATACGGCCAGATCAGGTCGGAAGCGCGCAGCATGTTGAAGGCAAGCGCCATGCTTGACCCTTCGAGGTAGCCTTTTTCCCGCATCCGCGTTTCGATCTGCGCGATCTGGTCTTCGTCGACGAACACCTTGAGATCGCCCGCATGCGTAAAGTCGACCTGCGTCGTAAAGAGTGTTGCTGACCGGATCCGCGTGTCGCCCTCCTGGGCGTGCAGCGCCAGCGTCGCCGCCAACAGCGTACCGCCGACGCAGTAGCCGACGGCATTGACGTCGGTCTCGCCCGTCGCCTGGCCGATCGTGTCGAGGGCAAAGCCGATACCCTCGCGCGCATAGGACTCCCAGTCCTTGGCGGCGTGGCGTTCGTCGGGATTGACCCAGGAGATGACGAAGACCGTATGCCCCTGATCCACGGCCCACTTGATGAAGGATTTTTGCGGATTGAGGTCGAGAACGTAGAACTTGTTGATCCAGGGCGGGCAGATGAGGAGAGGGCGCTTCAGCACGGTCTCCGTCGTCGCATCGTACTGGATGACCTGACAGATATCACTTTGCGCCAAAACCTTGCCGGGCGTCAGGGCGATGTTTTCGCCGATCGCGAACTTGCTCGTATCGCTTTGTCGAAGGCGGAGCTCACCATTGCCGGACAGGATGTCCTCCGCCAGCATCCGCATGCCATTGACCAGATTGGCGCCGTTCGCCGCGACCGTCTCTCGGTAGAGTTGCGGGTTGGTGGCGATGAAGTTGGACGGCGAGAGAGCGTCCGTGATCTGACGGACGTAGAAGGCGGCCTTGTGGCGGGTGTGCTCATCCAGCCCGTCCGTTCGCGTCACCATCTTTTCAGCCCAGTCGGAAAGGACGAGGTAGGCCTGGCGCAGCATGTCGAAGAACGGGTTGGCCACCCAGTCGGGATCCGCGAAGCGCTTGTCGCGTGGCGGCTCGGCGGCGGGTGGCGGACCCGCGGACGCCTCCAGACCGCTCACCTTCTCGAGACTGCGCGACCACATTCCCATCATGCTGGTCATCAGATGGGTCTGCGCCTCGAACGACCGCCGCGGATCGGCCATCCAGTATTCGGTGACCTTGGAAAGCGTTTTCACCAGATCCGTCATGGGGTCGGCGATCCTGTCGACCTTCTCGCCGCTTTCACGCGGGGCGAGCCAGGCGGACGCCGCCTTTCCGACCTGCTCCAGCGAGCGGGCGAGGTTGACGGTGAGAGCTTCGGGATCCTTGATGATATACGCTTCGATGGATTTCGGGTCGAAGCCAGGAAAGGGGCGCGCGCCGTCGCCGGTCGTCTTGTCGTCTCCCACCAGATCCTCCGCAATATCTCTTGCTTTTGGCTTTTTACATTTCGCCGGAATGTCACTACAAGTGCCGACGCATGTTGCCATGCGGGGCGGGGATGCGCCACGCAAATCGGTAACCGGCGGACGATCTGGGCTTAGAGGGATGATATGAATTTGCTGTCGGGACATTCGAAGCTGCGCCTTGCAGCGATGGGCGCGCTTTGCGCCGCCGCCGTCGGCTGCACCACGCCCCGGGCCGACAACACGCCGAGCTATACGTCCACGATGGCGCGCCCGGTGCCGACGGATGTGTATCCGCGCATCGAGGGCAAGCTGCCTGCCGCGGCGCCGCAGATGACGAACGAGGAGGCGGCAAGCCTGTCGTCGAAGCTGAGCGCCCTTTCGGCACGCCGTGCGTCAGGCGCCATCTCGGAGGCCGAATATCGTCGCCGGCTTGCCGAACTCAATGCCCTTGCCGAACATCACGGCGCCGACACGCTCAATGAGATTCGCAATTAAGACTTGCCTTTCGTGACGATTGGACGCAAAGCCAGACCGTCGACCGAGGGGTGGATCAAGCCTTTACCATAGGGTTTTCCGGTCGCGCTGCAGCGTTGCAGGCCGTAGAACGCGTCCGAATGCCAGCAGATCTCTCAATGTCGCGCCATTTCCGGTTTGCCCGCGCGCAGACCAGCTTCGGAAAGGGTGCGGCGGGCATGTTGCAGACGGACGCGCCATCATTTTGCCGATGCGCCGTTCGAATTACATCAAAAGGACGCCCTCACGCGCATCCGGCCGGATGCAGGCGTTCTGGACAAGGTCAGAGAGATGGAAGAGTTTCATAAAGTCCGGCGTCTGCCACCCTACGTCTTCGAACAGGTCAATCGCCTGAAGGCAAGCGCGCGAGCGGGTGGCGCCGACATTATCGACCTCGGCATGGGCAATCCCGATCTTCCGACACCCCAGGCCATCGTCGACAAGCTCTGCGAGGTCGTACGCGATCCGCGGACCCATCGCTACTCCTCGTCGAAGGGCATTCCCGGTCTTCGCAGGGCGCAGGCTGCCTATTATGCACGCCGCTTCGGGGTGAAGCTCAATCCCGACACGCAGGTTGTGGCCACGCTCGGCTCCAAGGAGGGCTTTGCCAATATGGCGCAGGCCATCACCGCGCCCGGGGATGTCGTGCTCTGCCCCAATCCCACCTATCCGATCCACGCCTTCGGCTTCCTGATGACCGGTGGCGTCATTCGGTCCATCTCGGTGGAGCCGGACGACACGTTCTTCCCGCCACTGGAGCGGGCGATCAAGCACTCGATCCCCAAGCCCATCGCGCTCATCATCAACTATCCGTCGAACCCGACGGCGCACGTGGCGACGCTCGATTTCTACAAGGAGGTCGTCGCCTTCGCCAAACGGCACGACATCGTCATCCTGTCGGATCTCGCCTATTCCGAGATCTACTTCGGCGACACGCCGCCGCCGTCGGTGCTCGAAGTTCCCGGCGCGATGGACTGCACCGTCGAATTTACCTCCATGTCCAAGACCTTCTCGATGCCCGGCTGGCGCATCGGATTTGCCGTGGGCAACGAGCGTCTCATCTCCGCGCTGACACGCGTGAAATCCTATCTCGATTATGGTGCCTTCACGCCGATCCAGGTGGCGGCCACGCATGCGCTCAACGGTGACGGCTCGGACATCGCCGAAGTTCGCGCGGTCTACAAGCGTCGTCGCGACGTGCTGGTCGAAAGCTTCGGCAAGGCAGGCTTCGACGTGCCTCCGCCGGAAGCGACGATGTTTGCCTGGGCCAAGATTCCCGAGAAGTTTCGGCACCTCGGCTCGCTCGAATTTTCCAAGCTGCTGGTCGAGAAGGCAGACATCGCGGTCGCACCCGGCATCGGCTTTGGCGAGCAGGGCGACGACTATGTCCGCATCGCGCTTGTTGAAAACGAGCATCGCATCCGTCAGGCGGCACGGAACCTGAAGAAGTTCCTGTCCACTGCGGACGACACGCTCCACAACGTGATTTCGCTCAACGCCCACCGCTAGGCCCGACGTCGAACGGGACACCTGAGACACCATTCTCCCGCCGCAGCGTCGGCGGGACAGTTTTGAGACAGTGAGGACAATGAGTATGGCAGACGCGCTGAGAATCGGCATTGCGGGCTTGGGCACCGTCGGCGCCTCTCTGGTCCGCATCCTCACCGAGCGGCGCGAATCGCTTGCGACGACCTGCGGCCGGCCGATCGAGGTCGTTGCCGTCACCGCGCGCGACCGCGCCAAGGATCGCGGGATCGCACTTGCGGACGACATCTGGTTCGCGGATGCCAGACGCCTGGCGGCCGAAGCGGATATGGACGTGTTCGTCGAGCTGATGGGCGGGGCGGGTGATCCGGCATATGCCGCGGTCAAGGCCGCGTTGTCGCGCGGCATCCACGTGGTCACCGCCAACAAGGCACTGCTCGCGGCGCACGGTATCGAACTGGCCGGCCTTGCCGAAAAGCATGGCGCTCTCTTGAACTACGAGGCGGCCGTTGCCGGCGGGATTCCGGTGATCAAGGCGCTGCGCGAGTCGATGACGGGCAACACGATCGCCCGCGTCTACGGCATCATGAACGGCACCTGCAATTACATCCTGACGAAGATGGAGAAGGAAGGCCTGAGCTTCGAGGCCTGCCTGAAGGAGGCCCAGCGGCTCGGGTATGCCGAGGCGGACCCGGCCTTCGACATCGAGGGCAACGACACGGCCCACAAGCTGTCGATTCTGACCAGCCTGGCGTTCGGTACGGCCATCGCGGCTGATGACATCTATCTCGAAGGCATCACCAATATCTCGATCGAAGATATCCAGGCGGCGGCCGATCTCGGTTACCGCATCAAGCTTCTCGGCGTTGCCCAGCGCACCACCAGCGGCGGCATCGAGCAGCGCGTGCATCCGACCATGGTGCCGTTCGATTCCGTCATCGCCCAGGTCGATGGCGTTACCAATGCGGTGGCGATCGAGTCCGACATTCTGGGCGAGCTTCTGATGGTCGGTCCGGGTGCCGGGGGCAATGCGACGGCATCTGCCGTTCTCGGCGATATCGCCGATATCGCCAAGAGCCGCCCCGGTGCGCAACATGTGCCGGCTTTCGGTCGGCCCGTCGACGCGCTGATCCCCTACACCCGCGCGCAGATCCAGAGCCACGAGGGTGGCTACTTCATCCGGTTGAAGGTGATCGACCGCGCCGGCGTCTTTGCGAGCGTTGCGACCCGCATGGCGGAAAACGGCATCTCGCTCGAGTCGATCATGCAGCATTCCAAGCATACCCAGGAAACCGGCAAGCCGCAGACGATCATTCTCGTGACGCATGCGACAGCCGAACACGCGGTGCGCGATGCGGTCGCCACCATCAAGGGCGAAGGCTATCTCGTCGGCGAACCGCAGGTCATCCGCATCGAGCGTCCGAAGGATTACTGACATCGGCGCCGTTTCGCCCGCACTGTCGGCCAGCCGGCCAGCGTCTTGTGGAAGTAGGCCGTCATGAACGAGCTTCCGGATCCGGTTCCGCGCGCGTTTCTCGGCGTCGAAACATCGGTCACCGGCCAGAGATGGGTGTCGCGGCTCGATCAGGCAGGCCAGAACAGGGCTTTGGCGATCAGCCAGGTCCACGGCCTCCCCGATCTCATTGCGCGCGTTCTTGCCGGCCGCGGGGTCCAGCAGGAAGATGCCGTCGCATTCCTCGATCCGACCATCCGCAACCTGATGCCGGACCCGGATCGCCTGACGGACTGCCGAGCGGCCGCGATCCGGATCGCCGATGCGATCGCACATCGGGAGCGAGTCGCCATTTTCGGCGACTATGACGTCGATGGCGCCGCGTCCTCCGCCATCCTCTATCGCCTGCTCACGCATTTCGGTGTGACGGCCGAGATCTACATTCCCGACCGGATCTTCGAAGGCTACGGCCCCAACCCCTCTGCCATCGACAAGCTGATCGACAACGGGGCTGGGCTGATCGTCATGGTCGATTGCGGCTCCACCAGCCATGAGTCGCTGGAGCGGGCCCGCGCGCGCGGCGTGGATGTGGTCGTCATCGATCACCATCAGGTCTCCGGCGCGCTGCCGCCGGCCGTTGCCCTCGTCAATCCCAACCGCGAGGATGATCTGTCGGGGCAGGGTCATCTCTGTGCTGCAGGGGTCGTCATGCTGGTGCTCGTCAACCTGCTGCGTGTCCTGCGCGAGCGGGGCGATCTGCGGGCCGGCAGCTTCGATCTCCTCTCCCATCTCGACATCGTCGCCCTAGCCACCGTCTGCGACGTCGTTCCCTTGAAGGGGCTTAACCGCGCCTTTGTGGTCAAGGGCCTGATCGCGGCCCGCCACATGAAGAACCCGGGCCTCGCGGCACTCTTCCGCAAGGCGGGTCTCAGCGGACCTGTCACGCCCTATCACTTCGGATTTCTCGTCGGACCGCGCATCAACGCGGGTGGCCGCATCGGCGATGCCGCGCTCGGCAGTCGTCTGCTGACGCTCGAGGATACCCACGAGGCCGACGTCGTGGCCGCCCGGCTGGATGAGCTCAACCGCGAGCGCCAGGCGATCGAGCAGGTGATGCTGATGGAGGCGCAGGCCGAAGCCTTGGCCGAATACGGCAATGGCGATGGCGCGTCCGTGATCGTCACGGCGCGCGAGAACTGGCACCCGGGGATCGTGGGACTGTTGGCAGCCCGTCTGAAAGAGAGCTTTCGCCGCCCGGCCTTTGCCATCTCCTTCGATCTCAATGGTCGGGGCACCGGCTCCGGCCGCTCCATCGCGGGCTTCGATATCGGCAAGGTCGTTCGTGCGGCCGTCGAGGAGGGGATACTCGTCAAGGGCGGCGGTCATGCGATGGCGGCCGGGCTTACGATCGAGCGTGCCCAACTCGGGCGCCTGCGCCACTTTCTCGAGGAGCGCGCCGACCGCGCCGTGCACGATCTCGTGGCTGCCGAGACCGTCAAGATCGACGGGGCCCTCGCCGCCTCCGGCGCGACCATCGAGCTGATCGACCGTCTGGAGCAGGCGGGGCCCTATGGGTCTGGCCACCCGCAGCCGATTTTCGCCATTCCGGCCCATCGGGTCCGCGACGTCCGCCAGATCGGTACGGACCATGTGAAGGTGACGGTTGAAGGTCAGGACGGCGCGCGGCTGGACGCAATTGCCTTCCGAGCCTTCCAGACGCCTCTCGGCGACTTTCTCCTCGCCGCGCGCGGCTTGACCATCCATCTCGCCGGCAGCCTCTCGGCCGACCATTGGCAGGGCACGCGGCGTGTCCAGCTCCGCATCATCGACGCCGCCCGCGCCTTGTAACGGTCACTCACGCGGAAGGCGGGGAATCGTCCGCAAGGCTGCCGAGGTCAAGAACAAGAACCGTGCCGCGAAGCGGCAGGCGGAAAGTGCGTGTCTTGCGAGGGTAGCCAATAGTGGGGGAGCCAGGTGGTACGCCCTAGGGGAGTCGAACCCCTCTTCCCAGAATGAAAATCTGGTGTCCTAACCGATAGACGAAGGGCGCATTCGCTGGTGGCCGGCTTATAGGCTGCGGATTGACCGGAGGCAAGCGCAAAAATGGCGGAACCTGTGAAAAAAAAACGTCGCCGCGGTTCCGCTTTTTGGAAGCTGGATCAACGCGATGCGCGAAGCCGTTAAAGCCAGCCACGAAATAACGAAGGGAGGGGTTTTGACCGCAAAGTGGTACGCCCTAGGGGAGTCGAACCCCTCTTCCCAGAATGAAAATCTGGTGTCCTAACCGATAGACGAAGGGCGCAGTCGCTTTGCGGTGGCCGTCTTATAGTCAGCGGTTTTCAGGATCGCAAGCCGCAAATGCCATTTTGTCGTAAAAAGTTCAAACCTGTGGAAGGCAGTTGCGCCTGTGCCGGAATGCTTCGTCAAATCAGGTGTTTATGCATCCCTTGGTCCGCAGGACCAGTTCCAGTCCCGCTGCGGTCCGATATCGATATGGACGGACTGTGTGTGGCAATAGGTGCCGACGCCGCCACGACCTTGCGTGCCGCGCAGGAAGGTCGCAACGTCCCATTTGCTGACGCCCGCCACCTGGATATCGGCAGCTTCGCAGGTCAGGTGCCGCGACTGCGGCCGTCCACCGACCCGGATATTGTGACTCAGGCTGCGCCGTCCCGACGTGACGAGCACTTTCTTGCCGAAATGCTGTTCCACCGATTTCAGGATGTTCAGCAGCTGCGGCTTGAAGCAGCCGGTTTCAACCGTATCCGTCTGGAGAAGCAGGCCGCTCGGCGCCAGACGGGCAAGGCCCGACAGTGACGCCATCTGTACCTTCGGGCTTGCATCATCGTGATTCTCGGCGGTGTCATCCACCGTCGCAAACATCGAACGCGCCCGGATGCCGGGAAGGGCGGTATAGCTGAGCGCGGCCGCCTGCTGCGGGGCCATTCCGGCTCCATGGGCAACAGGCGGCGTGTTGCCCGCCTTTCCGCGCGTCCCTGCGCCGGGCGCCGCGGCAGCGGCTGCGCGGGCGGGGCCGAAGAGCCCGATCAGCGATGCCGCCGTCTCCGGCGTGCGCGCGGCTGGCGGTGGCGATGAGGGCGCGAGGTTCGCGAGCGCCGCTTCGGCCGGCATGCCATTTGCAGCCAAGGGCACGCCGCCCGCTCCGGCTGGATAGCCCGCATCCGAGGATTGGAGAGGCAGCGTCTGACGAGCGTAGGGCGACTGTGCGTCCTGACGCTGGGGCGCGGTGCGGAAAAGGCTTGCCGGCGATGATCCGCCGCCCGAAATCGGCGACGTGCCCTGCGCACCTGCGCTGCCGGTCGAGAAGATGCTGCTGGAGGTCGCCTGCAATCCCGTTCCCTGCATCACGATGGGTCCGGGCTCGGCGGGAAGCTGGGGGGCTTGCGGTGCTGCCGCGGTCGCTGCTGTCGCCTGGGCGACCGCCGGCGTTGCTGAGGTGGGTCCGGAGGCGACAACGGGCACGTCGGTCTCCCCGATTTCTGGGGCGGCGACGCCTTCGACCAGCTGGTCGGCCACGGGTTTGCCGGTGACGCACCCCGTCAGCAGCCCTGCCGCCAGAACAGCAAGAGCCATATTGCCGAAATGTGGTTTGAACGAGGGGCCGTGTCGCAAGGCTGCATCTCCCGATCGCCGGCGAGGCGGGGGTCCGCGCCTTCATGGCCGCTTCCCGGCGCCGCTCTGTCCCGGCCGATCTGTGGGGAGATCTATGCGCTGGCCCCGTTGCGTGGAGCTTGCGTCGTAACCCCGCGGCGCGGGCAAAAGCGCGCCGCGAGGTCGTGTTCCTTCCTGTGGACGGTCTGGTTTACCAGGCGCCGGTATTCTCCATCGACGACCAGGGCTCCTGCGGGGCAAGCGCCGCGCCTTTCTGCAGGATTTCGATGGAAATGCCGTCTGGCGAGCGCACGAATGCCATGTTGCCGTCGCGGGGCGGGCGGTTGATCGTGACGCCCGCATCCATCAGCTTCTGGCAGATCGCGTAGATATCGTCGACTTCATAAGCGAGATGGCCGAAATTGCGCCCGCCCGTATAGTCTTCCGTATCCCAGTTGTAGGTCAGCTCGAGGCATGGCGAGAGGCGGGACTGCGCATGATCGATGTCGCCTGGCGCCGCCAGGAAAACGAGCGTAAAGCGCCCTTTTTCGTTCTCCGTCCGCCGCACTTCCTGCAGCCCGAACAGTGTCCCATAAAAATGCAGTGCCTGATCGAGGTCCTTGACCCGAACCATGGTGTGCAGATAGCGCATGATAACCCTCTTGCCTGTTGTTGAACCTCCTATCTAGCGCTGCGCCAGCCAGACACAAGGCTAGAGCCATAGCTTACCGATAGCGGCAAATTTCCTCCCGAGGGCTTGCCCAAAAGCGGCGGGTCAATGTTATCTTGATGCTCAAGAATCAGTTAACCGCAGCAATCGTGATGCGTATTCGAGGGGCTGGCAGATTATGGTGGACAGGATTTCGGCGAAAGATGTCGCACCAGATGAGGACTTTGGCGGAGACGCTCTGGATCTGATCGAGATCACCGGCGTCATCAAGTGGTTCGATGTCGCTAAGGGCTTCGGCTTCATCGTTCCCGACAACGGCATGCAGGACGTCCTGCTCCACGTGACCTGCCTGCGGCGCGACGGCTACCAGACGGTTCTGGAAGGTGCCCGCATCGTGGCGCTGATCCAGAAGCGTGATCGCGGATACCAGGCGTTCCGAATCCTGTCGATGGACCAGTCGACCGCCATTCATCCCTCGCAGCTGCCCCCCGTCAAGACGCATGTACAGGTCACGCCGACCAGCGGTCTCGAGCGCGTGCTCGTCAAATGGTTTAACCGCACCAAGGGCTTCGGCTTCCTGACGCGCGGTGACGGGACCGAGGATATCTTCATCCATATGGAAACCCTTCGGCGCTTCGGTCTGACCGAGCTTCGCCCCGGGCAGACGGTGCTCGTGCGGTTTGGGGATGGCGACAAGGGGCTGATGGCCGCAGAGATTCACCCCGACGTGCCGGCACCCACGGGCCGGGCGCATTGATGGGCAAGGGATGCTGAGCCTGCGGCAAGCCCTGCGCGGCGCGCTCGTGGTTGTTGCCATCGCCACTGCTGGCGGCCCTGTCCAAGCGGCTGACGTCGCCTTCGACAAGGCACCCCTGGCCATCAAGACACGCGATGGCAAGACGCACGGCTTTACCGTCGAGCTGGCGCTCACCAGCGACCAGCGTGCCCAAGGCCTGATGTTTCGCCGGGAGATGCCGGCCGATCACGGCATGCTGTTCGATTTCGCGCAGACGCGTCAGGTGATGATGTGGATGAAGAACACGTTCCTGCCGCTCGACATGCTGTTCGTGTCGAAAGACGGCAATGTCGAAACGGTTCATGAGAACGCCGTTCCCCAATCCGAGGCGATCATCGACTCCCGGGTGCCCATCGCCTATGTGATCGAACTCAACGCCGGCACGGCAAAGCGCTTGGCGATCACGCCGGGTGCGCGCGTGGACATCCCCGCCAACCTTCCCGTCGCGAAACCGGACTGACCCGCCACCCGGCGCGTCCCGTCGCCCTCACGCTCCGTCGAAAGTGAAAAAGCCGTTACGGCGCGGTGCGGGATCAAGTCGAAAAATTTGGCGACCCCTGCAGGGCTCGAACCTGCGACAACCTGCTTAGAAGGCAGGTGCTCTATCCAGCTGAGCTAAGGGGCCGGCGGCGCTGCGGATACGCAGCGCGAACGTGGCAGGCGATGAACGGCCTCAGTGCGTCCAGGGCTGCATGCGGCTGTAGCGGAAGTTGTCGCTGTAGGACACATTCTTCCGGGTCGGATCCTTCGGCGCGATCACGCGATATTCGATTCCGTTGCGCTCGGCATAGGCGACGGCCGCTTCCGCGCTTTCGAAGGTCAGCTTGACCTGCTGGCGCGTATCGGCCGAACTCGTATAGCCCATCATCGGATCGATCGTCCGGGGCGTTTCCTGGTCGAATTCGAGCACCCAAAGATTGGTCTTGGCCTTTCCGGACTGCATCGCGGTCTTGGCGGGACGATAAATCTTGGCGGACATTCCTCAGACTCCAAGCATGGAAAGGAACCGGCTCGACCGGCTTTCCCGTGACATAGCGCAGAACCGCCGGAAACGGAATGACCTTGATGCAGGCGCGACCGAATTTTCCATCGGCCGCGGCGCCGGAGAATAAAGGCCGTCACGCGGCTTTCGCCCTTGCGGCCCCGCCGTCCAGCGTGTATTGCCCGCTTATTGGCACGGAGTGTAGCGCAGCCTGGTAGCGCATCTGGTTTGGGACCAGAGGGTCGGGAGTTCGAATCTCTCCACTCCGACCAATCGTCTTCCCTGAGAATGCTGAACTGTTCGGAAAATAGGGCTTTCGCTCCGACCATTTGTCACGAAGCTTGTTCCTTCGCGGATGATATAGGTGCGTAGAGAGCTTCAAGGCTTTCTCAGTCGCGATGGCCGCTGTTTTGCCCGCCTCGTGATTCCGTAGCCGCTATTTCCTGACTTCGCTGATTTCGTCGGCTTTTGACCTACTTATTCCGACATCAATCTCGATGGGCAGACTGCCCTTTACGTCTCGGTCGCTCTTTGAGGCGGTGCAGAGGATGTCCGAACCGTCGGCCCGCCAGCTCGTACCGGTTGGCAAACAAGATCTTCGCTCTACCATCATTCGAATCGTAGGGGGGAAGAGATGCTTGGCGTGTGGGCGACAGAGTGCGGACAACTTGCAGCAGTCTGACGATAGATGAGCTGTGCCCCAGCGTTGTTTGTTAAACGCCCGCCGACATGATCGGCGGGCCGCTGTTACTCAAGGCTTTTTCTTGGGCTGCACCTTCGGCTTGACGACGGGCGTCGAGGTTCCCGCCCATGCAAGAGTGCTCATAAACGAGTTGCATGCCTGATAGTCACCGACCATGAAGACGGCACCTGCAAAGTTGCCATTCACGCGTTGGGTGGCTTTCGCAACATCGGCGTCAGTAGCGCCAAGACGGCGTGCTTCAGCTAAGTTCTTATCAGCATCGGCCCGCATCGTAGCAACCGAGCTATAACCTCCGGCCGCAGCACAGTTCATTGCAACGACTTGCGCCCCGGCATACCGGTTCAGACGTGCTTCCATCGGTGTTGCTGGCGTGGTTGCGCAGCCAGCAAGCGGAGCGACCGCAGCCAGTGCAATGTAGAGTTTACGCATTGTTGTTTCCCCAATTCTCCTGCGCCTTCCGGATAGTCGAAAGGTATTTCCTCTACAAGCTGGGGTTAGGCTGTTTATCCACAACAACCGCAGTTTTATGACTGGATACGTGACGCACATCTATGGCCAACCCTTGCCATTTCCCGCTTGCAGGTCGTGATGGCGTCGATACTCTGACGATACCCTCCGGCATATCGACCATAAACCTGGGACATCGACGCTCATCTCGTTCTTACGGCTCCATCCGATGAACATCAAAACGGCTATCTACTGGAACGCGAATCTCTCCACTCCGACCAATTTTCCCACTCAAAGTCTTGCGGATCCGGGTTGCGCTCGCGCGTGGCATCTCAGCCTGTGGGCGTTTTGTGAGAGCCTGCCGGGCTTAGCCACGAGCCATGACGCGGCAGGTGGCGTCGTGGGGGTAGAGACCGGTCCGACGCTGCCTTGCATCTGGCAGGGCTCTGCGGCGCCTCGAAACGCACCCTGCACGCAGCCCCTCGTTGCATCTTTCGCCTATCATGCGAGACCCCATCAGCCGAATCACGCCATAAGCAGGTGCGCACACACCGGGTTCGGTCTTCGCCGTGCCCGACCTTCGCTGTGCCCGCCCTTTGCTGTGCCCATGCCGAGCCTTATGGCGCCCTCGTCGTCCGGTTTTCTGTCGTGGAGACGGCAGGCTGCACGCGTTGATCTGAAAGGTCCTGGACTTGTCTGAACTTCTGCTTCCCCAACGCGCGCTGAAGCTGGCGCCCGATGCCGTATCCGCGCCGCGCGCCTATTACTGGTCGACACCCATCATCCTGGTGCTCGCCGTTTTCCTTCTCGTGTGGGAAGGGCCGGGCGTGCTGCGCGATTTCACCATCAGCCAGAATCCTGTCGTCGTCGAGGACGGCGACGTCCAGAACGGCCGCTGCACGACGCGCAAGGCGGTCTTCACCGACTGCGAAGCCCGTCTTGTCTATCGCTATGACGGCCGGGACTACGCGACGGATGTGGAGATCATGTTCGTCGATTTTCATGTCGGCGACTACGAGACCGGCCTTGTCATTTCGGGTGATCATCCAGAGCTTGCGACCATGACCCTGGGGCTCGACAAGCTCTGGAACCGGATCATCACGCTTGCGCTCCTCACCCTCATTCTGGGTGGCCTCGGTGTCGGCATGATCTTCCTCCTTCTTCGGATCTTACGCGTCCGCCGCGCGCTCCGCCGTCCCGCCATGCTGGTACCGGTGCCGGTCGAAATCCAGGCGTTCGATCGCAAGCGCAAGACCCTTTCCATCACCTACGTCGACACGATTGCCGACGACCGGACCAAGCGCTCCGCCTATACCCGCATGCACGACGGCGAAGAGCCCTTGATCGTGGGGACCAGAGGAGACAAGCCGGTCGCCCTGGCTGTCCGGCATGGGAAGACGGCACTGCCGGTCTTGCTCGATGACCGCCTGATGCGGATCGAGCTCACGGATGCGGAGCGCGCACAGGCGCTTCTGCCGTTCCGGCAAACGGAGGAGGCGCACGGCGGCCGCACGGTGCTGGTGGACGCGCCACGCAAGACCCGGTCGATCTGGTGGCGGCTGCAGGTCGCCCTTGGCGTGCCGCTGCTGATCGTCGTCGGGGTCATCGGCTTCTGGTTCTGGTATGTGCTGGCGTCCGGCACGCAGTTCCAGTCGCCGGGCATGGACATCAACAACATGATGCCGGGTCCCGTGAACCGGTGGGGATGCGACCAGTTGCAGAAGCGCTTCGGCGACCAACGGGCGCCCTTTGGCTGTACGGCCAGCGATTACACCAGCTGGAAGTGACCCGACGCGCGTTGTGCTCTCGTTCCATCAAGCGATGTCCCGGCCGCGTTGCGCGGCCAGGACATCGCGCAGGATGTCGAACACGGCAGGCGCCTGCATCTGCGCGACATTGAAGCGCATGAAGCTTCTCGCCGTTTGGGAGAGGCTGAAGGCGTTGCCCGGCGCAAGCACCAGACCGCGGCCGAGCGCCGCCCGCGCCACGTCGGTCGCGTCCATCTCGTCGGGAAGCCTGCACCAGAGAAACATGCCTGCCTGCGGATCGATCCAGGGCGTGATGCCGAGGCTCTTCAGGCGTACGGCACTGCTGTGCATGGCTTTTGCCAGCCGTTGGCGCAGCGTTTCCAGGTGCTTGCGATAGGATCCGTCGCTAAGGACGGCATAGACGAGTTCCGCCGTCAGCCGGCCTCCGCCGAATGTCGTCGCGATCTTCAGTCGGTCAGGCTGTCGATCCATTCCGGCTTTGCAGCGATGAAGCCGCATCGGCCGGAGGCGGAGAGGGTTTTCGAGAAGCTGCCGATGTGAATGACCCGGTCGAGCCCGTCGAAAGCCGCCAGCCGCGGGGCAGGGCTGTTCTCCAGATCGGCGAAGATGTCGTCCTCGATGATGATGACGTCGTTCGCTTCGGCGAGTTTGAGAACACGATGCGCCGCGACCGGCGACAGGATCGCGCCTGTCGGATTGTGGATCGCCGAATTGGTGATGTAGAGCCGCGGTCGATGCTCTTCCACCACGCGCGCAAAGGCATCCGTATCGGGTCCGGACGGGGTGTAGGGGACACCGACGATGCGGGCGCGGTGCGCGCGCAACAGGGCATGAAAGTTGAAGTAGCAGGGATCGTCCACCAGCACGGTGTCGCCGGGCTGCAGCAGCAGGCGACAGAGCATGTCGATCGCCTGGGTTCCGGACTCCATCAGCAGGATCTGGTCCGGAGACGCAGCAATGCCGCGCTCGGCCATGCGGTGGCCGATCAGGTTGCGAAGCGGCGTGAGGCCGAGTGGCGAACCATATTCGGAGAGGATCGGGTTTTGTGCGCGTGACAGGGTTCGCAGAGCCCTCCGCACGCTGTCCTCGGGCAGCCAGTCGGGTGGCAACCAGCCGCATCCCGGTTTCGCGTCGCCAGGCGCCGCCTCCAGCGACTGGCGCGAGACCCAGAAGGGATCGACCGCACGGTCGCGTTTCGGTCCGGCATCGGCGACCGAAAACGCCATGGCGGCACCGGCCTGCTGCGTGACGTAGAAGCCGGAGCCGGGGCGCGCGCAAAGAAGGCCTTCGCCGACCAGTCGGTCGTAGGCTTCCACCACCGTCGACGTCGAAACCTTGAGCACTGCCGCGAGCTTGCGGATCGATGGCAGCTTTCCGCCCGGCAGGAGCGCACGGCCCGCGATCCGCTGGCGGACCGTCTCCATCACCATCGTGGTTGCCATCGGCACGCGCCCCATCGTCTCGATCCGTATTGGTTGATGTCCACAACAGTTTGGACAAACTGTCGGCAACCGTTTCTGGCACTTCCGTGAGAGCGGGTCAATAAACGGGAATATCGAGAAGGGGTGCAGGATGGAGCGGGCAACGGCCGGATGGCTGAACGGAATGGTTGGCGTGGTGATCTTCAGCGGATCGCTTCCTGCGACGCGTGTTGCCGTCATGCAGTTCGATCCGGTGTTCCTCACGGTCGCGCGGGCGGCGATCGCGGGTCTCCTCGCGCTTGTCCTCCTGGTGCTCTCGCGCCAGAGATGGCCGACGCCGCGTGAGATCGCGTCGCTCTCGATCGTTGCGCTCGGCGTTGTCGTCGGCTTTCCCCTCCTGACCGCGCTCGCCCTCCAGCATGTCACCTCGGCGCATTCGATCGTTTTCATCGGCCTGCTGCCGCTCGCGACGGCCGTCTTCGGAGTCCTTCGCGAGGGCGATCGTCCGAAACCGGTCTTCTGGATCTTCTCCCTGCTCGGAAGCACGGCGGTGGTCAGCTACGCCTTTGCGCAGGGCGTCCGCGCATCCTCCTTCGGCGATCTCTTGATGCTCCTTGCAATCATCGTCTGTGGTCTCGGATACGCCGAAGGCGGGAAGCTCTCGCGGACCCTTGGCGGTTGGCAGGTCATTTCGTGGGCTCTGGTTCTCTCGCTGCCGCCCATGCTTTGCATCGCCCTCTTCACCATGCCGGCCAGCTTCGCCGGGATTGCGCTTCCCGCGTTTCTCGGGCTCGCCTACGTCTCGGTCTTCAGCATGCTCATCGGCTTCATCTTCTGGTATCGCGGCCTTGCGCAGGGTGGCATCGCCGCTGTCGGACAGCTGCAATTGCTGCAGCCCTTCCTCGCATTGGCGCTCGCGGCAACACTTCTGCACGAGCCGGTCACGCCGGGCATGCTCGGCATGACGGTCTGCGTCATTCTCTGCGTCATCGGCGCCCGCCGGTTCGGGCGCTAGAGAGAGCAAGCCGGCCCGCGGCTGCCATGCTAGGCGGCCCGATGCCGAACCGGTCGCGCCGCTGCGCCGTCGGATCGACCGGGATTGAGCTGGAAGCGGCCAACGATGGCGGACAGCAGGCTGGCATCGGAGGCGAGGCTGCCGCTGATGGCGGTCGTCTCCTCGACCATGGCCGCGTTCTTCTGGGTCATCTGGTCGATCGCGTTGACCGCCGTACTGATCTCGAGCAAGCCGACGGACTGCTCCTTCGATGCCGTCGTGATCGCGTCGACCTTGGCATCGATCTCGGTCACATAACGCGCAATCTCTGCCAGCGCGCGCCCCGCCTGATCCACGAGCTGGACGCCGTTCGAGACATCGCTCGAGGATGTGCGCACCAGCGCATTGATGTCCTTGGCGGCGGCGGAGGAGCGTTGCGCGAGTTCCCGGACCTCCTGCGCCACGACGGCAAAGCCTCGTCCGGCCTCTCCGGCGCGTGCGGCCTCGACCCCGGCATTGAGCGCCAGCAGATTGGTTTGGAAGGCGATCTCGTCGATCACATGGATGATCTGGCCGATCTGCTGCGAGGACGTGTCGATCCGTCGCATGGCGTCGACCGCATCGCGGACCACCTGGCCGGATGATGTCGCGCTGCGATTGGCGGCACCGACGAGGCTGCGCGTTTCCGCGGCACGGTCGGCTGACGACCGGACAGTGGCGGTCACTTCGTCCAGCGCCGCCGATGTCTGTTCGAGCGCAGCGGCTTGCTGCTCCGTGCGCTTGGAAAGCTCGTCCGCGGCCTGATGCATTTCGCGCGCATTGCCCGAAAGTTCGGACGTCTTGTCGAGAACTTGCTCCAATGTCAGCTGGAAGGTGGCGAGAGACTGATTGAAGTCGAGGCGAAGCGGCTCGAAACGGTTTGCGAACGGGTGATCGAGGTGGTTGCGGATATTGCACTCCGCCAGTCGCCCGAGCCCGGCGCCGAGCGTCTCCACGACGTGACGCAATTCTTCGGCCTCCCGTTCGCGGTTGCGCTGCTGATCCAGCCGCTCCGCGTCCGACTGCGAGCGGTCGCGATCCGCCGTCTCGCGCATGCGTTGGCGCTCGCGCGCGCCGGCTTGGAACACTGCGAGCGCGCGGGACATCGCACCGATCTCGTCGGTGCGCGTGGCGAACGGTATTTCAGCCGCATAATTGCCGCCGGAGAGCACGTTCATCGCGCTGCCGATCTCGACGAGCGGTCGGATGGCACGGCGGCGCACGAACCAGAGCCCGGCAAGAAAGATGAGGACCGACGCGCCGCTGCTGAGCGCTCCGATCATCGTATAGGTCGTGCCGGTAAGGTCGGCATCCGCGACCGAGGTCTCGAGCCTCCCGCTTGCCAGCTCGGCAAAGGCCCGAACGTGTGCGTCGTGGCGATAGAAGGCGTCCATGACCGGCTGCAGGTCGGCGGCTTCGCCGTTCGCCTTGGCCTCCTCGAAGGCCGTCGCCACCGCCCAGAAGGCCTCGCCGCTCGCAACGACCTGCTCGGCCAGTCCGTCGGCGAGTTTCGGGTCGAGATGCGCCGTTGCCCAGAAGTCCCTGCGCGTTTTGAACTCGTGCTTCAGCGCCTTCATCTTCTGGAGATTGGAGGCCGCACGTTCCGGATGCGCCATCGTCTCGTTGGCGAGCATATAGGCTTCCAGCGTGTAGAGCGGCGGCGGCAGGATGTCGGCGATCACGTCTTTCCCGTTCGCAATCTCGGCATAGACCGGTCCTCCGACCTTCAGCGTCTGCAGAGCCATGGTCTGCAAGCCGATGGATGCGACGAGGCCGCCGGTTACAACCACGCCAAAGAGTGCGAGCAGGCGCGATATCGTCAAGCTTGGCATGAGACCCTCCAGGTCATGCATGCACGTGCGCGATCCGCCGTTCAGCATGCTGGCGACAAGTGATGGTCTGCGCCGGCTAAGAACTCGTAAATTCGGCCCGGTTTTTATCCTAATTTTGGGGTTGGCTTACAATTGCAAAGGAAGGTTGGCGGGCATGCATTCGACAGACCGTATCAGTTGCGAGAATGTGCCCGATCAAGCATCCGAGGTGAGGTCGGCATGCCACGCAGCATAGGGCGTGTTCCGTACGAGGTGTCGATTGTAGTCCGGTTCACCGTCCGTCCACCAGACCGGGCCGCGTTCGCCCAGAGCCGTCTTTGCCGCATCGACCCGCGCCCGCGCCTGTCGCGTCTGGTCGGGTTCTCCGCGCGCGTCGCGAACGGCGCGTCGCGCCGCCATCAGTTCGGAGACGAGGGTCACACGCTCGCTCTCCGGAATGTCAGGATTGCTCGTTCGCCACAAGCGCCCGCGGACAACGAAATACCGGCCGTCCGGCGTATGGGGATGGGGCTCGGTCAACATCTGCTCCAGTCTCTCTCCGTCCCGCAACGGTTCAAGGCAGAGGCCGGTTCCCGGCCAAAGCAGGCGCGCTCAGCGTGTCGGCCAGCAGATCACGCATCTGGCTCATCGGGATCTCGCCCCCCGTCGCCGATGGCGTAAGGCCATCGCCGAACCCGTGCTGCCTGAACCGGTCGATGATGGCCTGGTCCCGACTGATGACATGGAGCGGGACGGCGCGCGAAGCATTGGCGCCGGTGATGATGTTTGCCGGCTGATGGTCGCCGATGATGAGAAACAGCGCATCGCCACCGTAGCGGCTGACATAGTCGCCCAGCGTTTCCAGCGCGTAATCCACCGTGCGGATGTAGTGGTCCTGGATCTTCGCCGGGTCGGCCCAGACCACGGTCGGCGTCTCATCCGCGGTCGCCTGATCGTTGAAGGCCGATCCATCGCCGACGGCGGTCCAGTCGATCAGATGGGGAACGGGGGTCCAAGGCGCGTGGCTGGAGATCAGTGCGATCTCGGCCATGACGGGCTTTCGGTCCGACCCGTCACGGACAAGGCGATGGAACGCGGACAGCGTGAACTGGTCCGGCATCGTCACCCAGTTGAAGGGTTTTCCGCGGTAGCCGAGGTCTTTTGCGGCAAGAATGCGGTCGTAGCCGTACCAGTCCGCCTCGGGCCAATCCATCGTGATGGCCGGCATCACCGCGACGCTTTGCCAGCCGGCAGCGGAAAACTGCCGGTTGAGGCTGGTTCGATCGCTGGTCATCAGGCGGTCGTAGCGCAGCTGGCTGTCGATCCAGAGGCCCGACAAGAAGGTGCCGTGGGCAAGCCAGCTGAGGCCCGCCACCGTCGGCGAGCCGATCCACCGACTGGCCGTCGAGAAGCCGGCATCACCCAGTTGTCGGGTCATCTCTGCGAGCCGCCGATCGATCCGTGGTGCGTAGCGGGGATCCTCGATCGCGCTTCGGCCATAGGACTCGACGAAGATCAGGACGACATCGCGTCCGGCGACGGCGGCAAAATTCGGGGCTGCTTCCCTCCGGGAATCGGCGCGCCGAAGTTCTGCGTCGAAGCGCCGGGTATCCTCGACCGACCGGGCGATCAGTCCGACGCGATCGGAGAGGTAGCTTGCCGAACTGGACGTAAAGCGCGGCAGTGGCAGATGCTCGACCAAGGCCGGCCGTGCGACCGCAAGGCCTCCAGGCGCCGCAAGCATCAGAAGCGGCAGGCCAAGCATCATGCGCGATCGTCCGGACACCGATGCGGTGACCATCATGCTGCGGCCGAGAAGGCCGAGAATGAGGAGGAAGACGGCGAGAACGGCGAGGCAGACGATCAGCGCGGCAACTCCGCCAAGCGTGCCCGACAGGAGGTTCCAGCCGTCCCGGAGCATCTTACCGTCGAGATAGGGGTTGAACGAACGCTGAAAGGCCGACTGCGTGCCAAGATCGGCAAGCTTCAGGAAGAGGAGGACGCCGAGGACGATGACCGCGAGGACAATGATGGGCGACCTCATCCGCCAGGGCATGACCAGCAGAAAGAGGCCGAGCAGGACCGCGTCCAGCGGAATTTTCAGAAACGCCGAGAGACCGATCGCATCCGGACGATCGGGCAGGTTAAGGATGGTGCCGGCAATGACCACAAACAGCAGGAACCACAGGAAGGCGAACCGGGGTCGTGGGGGAAGCGATGGACGGCCAGTCGGGTAATTCATCGGTCGGATCCAGTTGCGTGTCCGTTGCGTAGAGATTCGGATAGATTGTGTTCTCGGCCGCCAACCCGCTTGCCGTGCGCGAAAGGCCTCTTCTTGCTGCTTTTCAGATTTGCCACCGGGATCCTGTTGATCGGCCTTCTCGCCGCCTTGCTCCTCAACGTGGATATCTCCGCGGTCCTGTCGGCGCTGAACAAGGTATCGCCGGGACATCTGATGGCCGGCCTGATCCTGGTGCAGGTGCAGATTGTCGTCTCGGCGGTCCGATGGCAATTCACGGCTCGGCGATTGTCCTTCTTACTCTCGTTTCTGCATGCCGTCCGTGAATATTACGTGGCAACGGCCGTCAATCAGCTTGCGCCCGGCGGCATCGCCGGCGATGCGTTGCGGGCCTTTCGCCTCCGCCATGGCCAGCCCGGCGGCTTGAAGCGATCGGCGAAAACGGTCGTGTTGGAACGTCTATCCGGCCAGCTGTCGTTCTTCCTGCTCTTTGCCGCGGGCTTGTTCTTCTGGCCGCTCTTGCCCGGCGCGACTGCGATGCCGGGCGGGATGCTGCTGCCGGCGGCGATCGGCCTTGCGGGTATGATGGCGGTTCTGGTCGTGGTCGTCATGCGCTACCGCGGGTTCGGCCGCGAGCTCGGCGCCGTCTTCGTGCGGCACTATGCCTGGGCGGTCCAGGCGAGCCTGAGCATCACCGTGGTGCTCGCCTATGTCGCGCTGTTCATGCTGGCGTCGCATGCCGTCGGTGCGCCATTGCCCCCCGTGTCCGCGCTGACCATCGTGCCGGCCAGTCTTCTCGTCATGCTTGTTCCCACAGGCCTTGGAGGCTGGGGTACGCGCGAGGCCGCCGCCGCGGCGCTCTGGCCTCTTGCCGGTTATGGTGCAGCCGATGGTGTCGCGGCGAGCCTTGTCTACGGAGCTCTCGCGCTTGTCGGCGCGCTGCCCGGCATCGCCATTCTCCTGCTGACGAGAGGCGTGTCGGAAACTCCGGTCTCCGGCAACGTGACGCAGACAGAGACAGCCGATCACGATGAAAGCCGGGCGTAGATATCGCCGGAGCGCGCCGAGGTCGGCAGTTGGAGAAGGATGTCGCGAAGCGCCCGTGCGGTCAGCCATTGCCCGTGGACGAAGTGCTGCTGTTCGCCAAGGACGCGATTGTACCGATAGTCGCCGAGTTCGCAGACGGCGTCGAGGGCCTGCAGGGCAAGGTCCGGCATGGCCGGAAGATACTCGAAGGCGATCCATGGAATGGGGTGCGACAGGCCTCCGATGATCTCGGCTTCGGCACCCTCGACGTCGATCTTGCAAAAGGCGGGACGACCGTATCGGGCGATCAGTCCGTCCAGCGTCACCATAGGAACCCTGATCGTCTGATCCCAGATGACCGCTTCGAAACCATGGGCCGTTTTTGCCTTGGCAACGAAATCCGGGGAAATGCTGGTCACGGTCGGATGACGGCTCGAGATTCGCAGATCGATCTCACCCGCCCGTCGGCCGACGGCGACGCGTTCCAGGCCTTCGAGCCGCGGCAGAAAATGCGTCTGGAGGAAGTCGGCAAAGATCGGTTGGGGCTCGACCGCAACGACCCGCGCGCCTGCCGCCAGAAGCGCCCGGGTGCGACTGCCGACATGCGCCCCGATGTCGAACACGAGATCGCCGGGTTCGATCATCTGGCCGTAGAACCGCTTCAAACGGGAGCGCTGCCACGGCCTGCCGTAGTAGACCACCAGCGAACGGGCGAGTCCAAGCGACGTGGCAAGGGAGCGGCTCACACGGTCTCTCCACGGCGCGCCATCAGGTACCGAACATCGACGAAGAACGAAGAGACCAGCAGGGCGAGGGCGACGGCGCACAATGCGCCCGAGACGGGCTGCGAGACGATGGGCAGCAGGACGCCGCACAAGGTCGCGACCTGAATGACGCACACCAGTTTGCGCCGAAACGACACGGGCAGCGATATCGTCATCCAGGGAAACGGCCATTGCGCGAGCACGAAGGCATAGCGCAGCAGACCGATAAGCAGCACCCAGGGCCCCGCCTTTTCGAGGACGAGGGCGGCGACTGAGAGGACAAGAATCAGAAACGCGTCCAGCTCCATGTCGAACCGCGCTCCGAAGGCCGACTCTTGACGATACCTTCGGGCGAGATAGCCGTCGACGCCATCGAGGAGGAGCGCCAACATCACCGTCGCGGCAGTCGCCCAAATGAGGTTCTCGTTCTGCTGCTCGCCAAACGCACCGGAAGACAGGACGATCGCACACACGAGACTGATCATGCCGGCGCGAAGAGACGTGACGAGATTGGCCCAGCCGAAGCGCGGGTGGCTATGGAAGGGCAGGGCGCGGAGCACCAGGGCACAGATGGCGGCGAGCACGAGGCCGGCGACCACGGGAACATGATGCTCGATCGGCAGTGCGGCGGCAGCAGCGTACCAGCTCATTGCTGAAGCGAAGTAGACGATCGCCAGGACTGTCACGCTATTGGCAAGCAGCCCATCGGCTGTAGCAGCGCCTCTACGCTCCGGTGCTCCATGATCTCCCTCGTCGATCGTCGCCATCGCGTCTCCTCCCGCGCCCATCGCCGCACCTATTCGGCAGCAACGAGCGTCTCGATGTCCAGCATATGCCCGGCACGCAGCGCCTTCGTGCGCAGGTAACGTTCGTTTTCGTTCGTCACCTGTCCCGTTACCTCTGCCCGAGCGTGAACGATGATACCCCCATCCTGCAAGGCCGCAATCTTGGTCGGATTGTTCGTGAAGACGATGACTTCGGAGATGGACAGGAGCCGGAGGATGGCGAGGGCCGCCTCGTAGCGGCGATGGTCGTCGCCAAGCCCGAGTTCGGCATCGGCGTCGATGGTATCGAGGCCGGCGTGTTGGTAGCCATAGGCGCGCATCTTGGCGCCGATTCCGGTGCCGCGCCCTTCCTGGTCGAGATAGACCAGCACGCCGCCGCCGCTCTGCTTCAGGAGATCGAGCCCATTGCGCAGTTGGTCGCCGCAATCGCATTTCAGCGAGCCGCAGAGGTCCCCGGTGATGCAGGACGAGTGTATCCGGACCGGGACCGGCTTGGCCATATCCGGGTTGCCGACGATGATCGCCACCTGATCCTTTTGCGCAAGCCCACCCCGGAAAACGACGAACTCGCAGTCGCCGTAATCTCTTGAGGGAACGCGCGTTCTCGCGACCTGCTGGAACGTCTGCCGGGCGACGGACGATTGCTGGAGCCGCGAGACATGCAGGCTGCAGCAGGCGCTGAAGAGGGGCTTTCTGTCCGTCACATCGGCGATGATCATGGCCGGCAGCAGGAGGGCCGTTCTCGCAAGGTCAGCCGATCGGGAGGCGAGTTCAGGGGCTGCCGTCCAGGTTTCCGGACGTTTCGTCCGAAGCGCGTAGGCGAGCCGGGAAGCGTCATCGAAACCCACGTCGGAGAGAGGGATTGCGATGTCCGTCCGGGACCGAATGCCGAGCCTTCCGGCGCGCGCGCGCGTCAGGAGCAAGCTGTGCGAGGACTCTACGACACGCGCGAACGTGTCGTAGACAGCGGGCGTGACCGCATGGAGCGCCAGCACGGCGAGGCTGCGCCGGTCGTCGTTGAGAAGCACCGGACGGCCGAATCGCAGCTCGGACACCGCGCGTTCGACATCGGCAGCAGGATCTGAAAAGTCTTTGGCAAACGGGCTTGGATACGGCACGACAATCTCCCTGATGAAAGTGCCCGCGCTACGGCCTGCCCGACAAAACGGATTGCGAGGGGCCTGTAAACTAATAGTGATATGTCCTTGTCCGTGCGTTTGCACGGCTGCCCTCTAGATGCGATGTGCCATTCGAAACACCTTTGTCGACCTGCCAGCCTGAAGGAAGCCATGACCAATCCGACGCAGCCGAAGGACGTGCCCGCGAGCCGACCGGCAGCGCGCGCTCTGTGGTTCCCCGAGCGTGGCGCGTGCCACATCCGGGAGGAAGCACTTCCTGACCTCGGGAGCGACGACGTCCTCGTCCGCAGTCTCTATTCGGGTATCAGCCGGGGCACGGAAGCCACCGTGTTCCAGGGTCTGGTGCCGCGATCGGAATACGACCGGATGCGCGCACCCTTCATGGCGGGTGATTTTCCGTTTCCGGTCAAGTACGGTTACTGTTCCGTCGGCGAGGTGATCGAGGGCGGCACAATGCACAGGGGCACCCGCGTCTTCTGCCTTTACCCCCATCAGGACTGCTTCATCGTGCCCCAGACGGCACTCGTCCTTCTGCCGCCGGATCTGTCGCCGGGCCGAGCGGTTCTCGCAGCGAATATGGAAACGGCTCTGAACATCCTCTGGGACGCGGAGGTACGCCCGGGCGACCGTGTTGCCGTCTTCGGCGCAGGTGTCGTCGGCGCTCTGACGGCCTATCTCGCAACCGGCATACCCGGCACGGAAACACAGCTGATCGACACCAATCCCGAACGCGCGGCGCTTGCCGAGAGACTGGGCCTCTCCTTCGCGCCGCCCGACGCGTTGAAAGGCGAATACGATGTCCTGATCAACGCATCCGGGAGGCCGGAAGCGCTGTCGAGCGCGATCGATCATGCCGGGCTGGAAGGGCGCATCGTCGAGGCCAGCTGGTATGGCGAGCGCCAGGCGACGCTGTCGCTGGGCGGGGCGTTTCACTCGCGGCGGCTCTCTATCAAGAGTTCGCAGGTGGGGCATGTCCCGGCGAGCCAGCAGGCACGGTGGCCGCTCGCGCGCCGTCTCGCCAAGGCGCTGGATCTGCTCGGCGACCCGCGCCTCGACGCGCTGATTTCGGGCGAGACGGCCTTTCCTGATCTGCCGGATCACTATCCGCGTATCCTCCAGGCAACCTCCACGCTCTGTCATCGCGTGCGCTACTGACAAGGAATTCTCCATGTATGCCGTCGAAGTCCGCGACCACATCATGATCGCCCACAGCCTGCCGCGTCCTGTCTTCGGTCCTGCCCAAGGCATGCATGGCGCGACCTTCGTGGTCGATGCCGCCTTCTTTACCCGCGATCTCGATGACGACGGGCTGGCGGTCGACATCGGTCTTGCCACCACAACGCTTGCCGACGTCCTGAAGCCGTTGAACTATCAGAATCTCGATGCGCTCGAGATCTTCAAAGGCCGTGTTTCCACCACCGAAGTCGTGGCCAAGCATATTTTCGACAGGCTGGTCGACGCCGTTTCCGAAAAGAAGCTCGGTCCTGGCAGTGGCCGCATTTGCCGGATCCGCGTTCTCCTGCACGAGAGCCATGCTGCCCGTGGATGGTATGAGGCGGACCTTTGAACAACCGGCTCGTCTTTGCCTATCCCGGGGATCTCTCCCTGAAAACGGGCGGCTATGGCTACGACCGGCGGCTTATCCACGGGTTGGAGCATCTGGGTTGGCACGTCGAACCTGTGAGCCTTGGTGAGGGTTTCCCGATGCCGACGACGGATGTCCTGGCCCGGGCCGAAGCGCAGTTCTCAGCGCTGCCGGACGGTGCTTTGGTGATGATCGACGGTCTCGCTTTCGGGGTGATGGACCGGTGGGCGGAACGGGAAGGCGCGCGTTTGCGTATCGTGGCGCTCGTGCATCATCCACTCTCGCTGGAGACCGGGCTCCCTGCCGCTGTCGCCGCCCGCCTACGCGAGAGCGAGCGTGAAGCCCTGCGCTTCGTGCGCCATGTCGTGGTCACGTCGGCCGAAACTGCGCGAACACTCTCCGAAGATTACGGTGTAGCCCCGGCCGAGATCACGGTCGCCGTGCCCGGCACGGATCGACCGCAGCCGGGAAACCATGCCGTACGTGACGCCGGTCCTCCCCACATTATCAGCGTCGGCACCCTCACGCGCCGCAAGGGTCATGATGTGCTGATTGCCGCGCTGGCGAAGCTGAGAGACCTTCCCTGGCGCGCCAGCATCATCGGCAACCAGACCCTTGATCCCGTGACCGCCGCGGCTCTTGCCGACCAGGTGGTGGCGCTCGGTCTGTCCGATCGCGTGACGCTGTGCGGCGAACGCGATGACATCGCCGGCGAACTGCAGACCGGCGACATCTTCGCCCTGGCAAGCCGCTACGAAGGTTACGGCATGGTCTTTGCCGAGGCTTTGGCGCAGGGCTTGCCCATCGTCGCCTGCCGCGCGGGCGCGATATCCGAGGTCGTGCCCCCGCAAGCTGGCGTGCTGGTGACGGTCGATGACATCGATGGATTTGCGGACGCCTTGCGAACGTTCATCACCGACCCTCTTGTCCGGCGCCGGTTCGCCGACGCCGCCGCCATGGCCGGACGCCTGCTGCCGCGTTGGCAAGACACGGCACGCACGGTTTCCGATCGATTGGGAGGCGTGACATGAGCGGTTTCGAGACGGCATGGCTCGCCCTTCGCGAACCGGCCGACAAAGCCGCCCGAGCCGCCAATCTGATGGCTGAGGTCGTCGCGCACTGCGAACGTCTCGAAGCGCCCACCATCATGGACATCGGCTGCGGCACGGGCGCCACCCACCGCGTCCTTTCGGCCCATCTCCCGACAGACGCACGCTGGTACCTCGTCGACAATGATCCGCGACTGCTTGGCGAAGCCGAAAGGCGGATCGGAAGCATCGGTGTCCGCTATATCCAGAAAGACCTCACGGACCTGGAGTCGCTCGACCTGCGCGGCATCGACCTCATGACCGCGTCCGCCTTCTTTGATCTCTGTTCCCAGGCATTCTGTGACGATCTGGTCGAACGCCTGAGCAGGCAGAACATCGCCTTCTATGCCGCCCTCAATTATGATGGCCGCATCCGCTGGAGCGACCCGCATGAACGGGATTGCGACGTCGTCGACGCGTTCAACCGTCACCAGCGCGGGGACAAGGGGTTCGGTGCGGCACTGGGGCCGGAGGCTGCAGCCTGGCTCGAGCGTGCGCTCCTGTCCCGCGGATATCGAATCGCGCGCGCGGACAGCCGCTGGGAACTCGATGGATCGCACGCCGCGCTTCAGGACGCATTCTTGCGCGGCATGATGCTCCCGGTCGCCGAGATCGGTGACATCCGTCCGGATGATCTCGAGGCGTGGCTTGCGTTTCGACTTGGCAAGGTTCGGGATGGCGGAGGCCTTGTCGTCGGCCACACCGATCTATGGGCGCTGCCGCGATGACCACGCCGGGCGTCCTGCGGCGAGGTCGCAGTCGTACAGGATGTCGCGCCCGACGCTGTAGAGGGTAGTCTCGGGTCGACGGGCCTCGGACAGTGTCCGGATCGGCGGGAGACAGATGCCGGACGGGCCCGAACCAATGATGAGCGGTGCAATGGACACATGCAGGCGATCGACAAGATCGCGATCGAGAAAGCGCGAGATCGTGCGCGCGCCGCCTTCGACCAGCACCTTCAGGAGATGGCGTTCCGCAAGGGCGTCCAGCATTTCTTCTGGACAGAGGCCGTCCGACGTCTGGTGCAGGCGGATGACGTCCACGGGATAGTGTCGTCTGGGCGCTTCTTGCGACTGGATGAGAATGACCGGCGCGCCGCCGTCGCAAAACACGCTTTCTTCGCCCGTAAGGTCGGCTCGGCAGTCGACAATGACCCGGACGGGATCAGGGCCTTCCACGTCGCGTACGGACAACCTCGGATGATCGGCCTTGACCGTGCCGACGCCGACGATGACCGCATCGACAAGCGCGCGGCATCGATGCAGATGCGCAATACCCTCGGGCCCGGATATATTGCGCGCATCGCCGGACGGCGTGGCGACCCGACCGTCGAGCGATTGTCCCACTTGCGCCAGAACGAACGCGCCTGTCGCAAACGCGATCGGTCCGTAAAGCGCAGCGCCAGCATCGGCCGCTTCATAGGGCGTTTTCGCGCGCGCAGACGATGCCGCAAGCAGCCTGCGCCAGGTTTCATCTGTGATCGTCAGGCGACGAATGATCGACTCATCACATGTCATCAGAGCATTTTATACAAGGTGTCGTCCCGGCGCAGGACGTGATGAAACAGGACGCCGCCAAGATGCAGAGCGAGGAGGCCAAAGAGGATCCAGGCACTCCATCGGTGAACGGTCGACAGCAGCGGGGCGATCTCGGGCGCTTTGCCGAGCGGGCTCCAGACGGGAAGGATGTCGAACCAGACAAGTGGAAATCCATGGGCATTGGTGGCCAGGAAGCCGCTGACCGGCATCACGATCAACAGGAGATACAGGCCGGCGTGCACCAGGTGCGCCATCCCGGCCATCGAGCCGTTGCCGCTGCGGGGAACGCGCGACGTGAGACGAATGCCGATACGAGCAAGCATCAGCCAGAGGGCCATGAAGCCAAGCGACTCGTGCAGAAGGTAGGCGTCTGGCTTGATATCGTCGCGCACGAATTTGATCACCATCCCGAGAGGCCAGGTGACGAACACCAGCATGGCGACCAGCCAGTGCATGATCCGCATGGCACCGGGATAGCGGATCGTCTGAATCTGATGGTCGTGTGTCACCCGAAAACACCCAGCACAGTCACTTTCGCTCCCAAACTAGACAATCTCTTGCAAAACGCCTCATCACGAGCGCGCGAGATATCCAGCATTCAGGCGTAGGGCAGCTGGCGGGGTGGACGGACGGATGGCCTACGCAGCCTCGCGCGGAGATTAGCTCAGCCCTGCTCCTCGGGTCGAGCGGCAATCTTGGCCTGCAGGACGACCACGACCAGAAGGAAGAGGCCGCGAATGACGGACTGCCAGTAGGCCGACAGCGAGATCCAGCCCAAGCCGTTTTCGAAATTCAGGACATTGAAGACCATGCCGAGCAGGAGAACACCAGCGAGGGTCGCCCCGACCGATCCTGCACCGCCGCTGAGCAACGTGCCGCCAACCACCACGGAGGCGATGGCGAAAAGCTCCCAGCCAACGCCCTCTGTCGGCTGGCCCGCGCCGAACTGGGCGGCGAGCACCGTTCCGGCAAGCCCCGCGAGCAGGCCGGAGACGGCGTAGACGGAGAAGACGGTGCGCCGGACCTTCAGTCCCATCAAGAGCGCCGTGGCTTCCCCGTCGCCGACGGCCAGCACATGGCGGCCGGCCGGCAGCCGCTCGAGAAAGATCCAGCCGAGGATGTAGGCGGCAAGGGCGATCCAGGCAGGGATCGGGAAGCCTAGGATGTCGTCCTGCCCCAGCATGGTGAAGGCCGTGTCGTAGGAAACGGAAACGGACTGGTTGTCGGCCAGAAGCAGCGCCGTACCGTAGGAGGCCAGCATCGCGGCCAGCGTCGCGATGAAGGGCTGTATCCGCATCTGCGTGATCATGATGCCATTGAGCACACCGAAGGCAAGCCCCGCCGCCATGCCCGCGGCCAATCCGGCGGCCCAGCCGTAGGGGGAAGCGAATGCCGAGACGACGCTGGCAAGCGCCGCAACGCCTCCGACCGACAGATCGATCCCGCCGGTGATGATGACGAAGCACATGCCGAGCGCGATCAGCGCAAACATCGCATTGTAGCGCAGGAAGCTCAGGATGTTGAAGGATGAGAGAAAATTGTCGTAGCGCAGGGCGCCGAAAAGGATCAGCGCAAGGAGAGCGACCATGACGCCGAGGCGGGCCAGATCGCCCGAGGTTTTCGGACGGAGAAAGGCGGGGATGAAGCGAGCTGCGGACATCTGGACACTCCTCACGAACGGTCTGCGCGTTGCTGCACGTAGACGGCCACCACGATCAGGCCCGCCTTGACGACGAGCGCTGCAGCATCGGGGACGCCGTTGGCCAACAGCGTGTACCGCACGAGCTGAATGACCAGCGCGCCGAGCAGCGTCCCGAAAATGTTTGCCCGGCCACCCGTCAGCAGCGAGCCGCCGACGGCGACGGCGGCAATGGCATCGAGCTCCATGCCGAGGCCGACGAGGTTGGCGTCGCTTGCGGAATTGCGCGCGACCACAACAAGCCCTGCAAGCCCGGCGAGCGCGCCGGAGATCACATAGACGAGCATCTTGACCCGCCGGACAGGGATGCCGGCCAGGCGCGCCGCCTTCTCGTTGCCACCGACGGCAAGGACATGCCGGCCGAACATCGTCAGCCGGATCAACGCGAAGGCGAGGGCGGCAACCACCAGCATCAGCACCACCTGGGCCGGAACGCCCGCGACATGGCCCATGGCGATGAATTGGAAAGACGGGTTCTTGAAGACCTGCAGGTTGCCGTTGGTGGCGACCTGCGCGATGCCGCGTCCTGCAATGAAGAGCACCAGCGTGGCGACGATCGGCTGGATCGCGTATCGCGTGACCAGCAGGCCGTTGAACCATCCGAAGGCCATCGTGACGAGGATCGGCAGGACGAAGGCGAGACCCACGGCAAGGCTCGGATTGTCGATGGGAAACAGCGTACCGAGAAAGATCATCGGCGCCACAGCCCCGGCGATCGCCATCAGCGAGCCGACAGAGAGGTCGATACCGCCTGTCGCGATGACCAGCGTCATACCTGTGGCGACGATGACGATCGGGGCGACCTGCGTCAGGTTGACGTTGAGCGTCTGCCACGAAACGAAATTTGGCGTCATCACCAGATTGAAGACGATGAGCAGCACCAGGGCAGCAGCGGTGCCGTATCGGCTGGCGAGTGCGAGCATCGACAGCTTCGGGCGCGTCTGCGGCGCTGGCGGGGCGGTGTCCGTGATCGTCATGTCATTCCCCCTGATGCGCCATGGCGGCGAGAAGCGCTTTTTCGGACATGGCGGAGCGTGGCAGGACGGCGACCGACGCGCCGTCGCTGAGGACCGTGATCCGGTCGGCGGCAGCCAGCAGTTCTTCGAGTTCGGACGAAATCATCAGGACGCTGAGGCCCTCGTCGGCCAATTGGCGCAGCAGCTTGAGGATTTCTGACTTCGCTCCAATATCGATGCCGCGCGTCGGTTCGTCGACGATGAGCACCTTCGGATCCGTGCACAGCCAGCGGGCCAGCAGCACTTTCTGCTGATTTCCGCCGGAAAGCTCCTTGATCGGCTGATCGGGTGAGGCGCATTTGATGCGCAGCGCCGTGATGAAACGCTGAACGATCTCATCCTGCCGTGCGCGGTTGATCACGCCGGCCTTGCGCAGCTTCGGCAGCAGCGCCAGCGTCATGTTCTCGCGGATGCTCATGTCCGGGATAATGCCGTCTACCTTCCTGTCCTCGGAGACGAGACCGATGCCGTCTGCAATGGCGTCGGCGGGTTCAGTGTAGGTCCGCGCCTGGCCACCGACCCGCAGCGAACCGCGCTCCAGCCGGTCCATTCCGAAGATGATGCGCGCGGTCTCGCTTCGGCCTGAGCCAAGCAGGCCGGCCAGCCCGGAGATCTCGCCTTCGCGCACGGTCAGATCCACCTGACGCACGCGGGTTCCCGAGCCGGCAGCTTCGAGCTCCAGGCGCACGGGGCGCTCTTCATGACCCTCCGCGCTCTTGCTCAGCGCTTCGAAGGCCGCAAGTTCGCGCCCGAGCATGTGCCGCACCAGCTCCATCTTCGAGATGTCCTGCATGGCGCTGACGGCGACGGTTTGCCCGTCACGCATGATCGTGACGCGGTTGCAGATCGCGTAGAGCTCGTCCAGCCGGTGCCCGATGAAGATGACGGCGACGCCGCGCGCCTGCAGGGTGCGGATCGTGTCGAACAGGATGGAGACTTCACGCTCGTCCAGCGAAGACGTCGGCTCGTCCATGATCAGGAGCTTGGCATTCTGTTCGACGGACCGGGCAATGGCCACCATCTGCCGCGTCGCGGCATTGAAGCTGGCAACGGGCCTGTCGACATCGATGTCGAGATGGAAGGCCTCCAGAACACGCCGCGCACCTTCGCGCATGCGGCGATGGTCGAGCAGGCCGAAGCGGCGGGGCTCGCGCGCGAGATAGATGTTCTCGGCAACCGACCGCTGGGCTGCGAGATTGATTTCCTGGTAGATCGTCGCAATGCCCGCCGCCTGACTGTCGGCCGGCGAGGTGAAGGTCACGTCGCGACCATTGAAGGCGATCCGGCCCGTCTCGACCTTGTAGGCTCCGGTAAGGATCTTGATCAGTGTCGATTTGCCGGCGCCGTTCTGACCGACCAACGCCATGATCTCACCGTCGGCGACATCGAGCGTGGCCGACCGCAGGGCCGCGACTCCGGCGAACGACTTGGAGATGTCCTGCATGGAAAGCAGCATCGAAGGTCCTCTTGCACAGGAAAACATGTCGCCGGCGGGATACCCACCGGCGACAGCCATGATCGGCAGGTGCCCGGTCGACCTCACAGGGTCGGCCAGACATTGCCTTGCCTGCCTTGCCTTGCACGCCTTGCCTCAGTAGGCGTTGGCGAGTTCGGCCTTGGCGTTCGAGCTGTCGTAGAACTTGTCGTCGTTGATGACGCGGGGTTCGATCTTTTCGCCCTTGGCATAGCGCGCCATGGTTTCGAACGCCTTGGGTCCGAAGCGCGGATTGCACTCGACGACGGCCGCGATCTTGCCTTCGGCCACCAGTCCGACGGCTTCCTTGCCGCCATCGATCGACAGCACGAGGATGTCCTTGCCGGGCACCTTGCCGGCGGCCTCGATGGCGGAGATCGCACCGATGGCCATCTCATCATTGTGTGCATAGATGATATCGGCATCCGGATGCGCCTGCAGCAGGGCTTCGGCCACCTGACGACCCTTGTCGCGGGCAAAATCGCCGGACTGGGATGCCACGATCTCGAAGCCGCCGGCGGCTTTGATCGCTTCGTCGAAGCCCTTCTTGCGATCGTTGGCGGGCGAGGAACCGGTCGTGCCTTCCAGCTCGATGATCTTCGTCTTTCCGCCGGCATTCTTCGCGAGCCATTCGGCCACGCGCTGGCCTTCCTGGACGAAGTCGGAGCCGATGAAGGTGAGGTAGTCCTGGCCGGCCTTGGCAAGCTTCGGATCCACGCTGCGGTCGAGCAGGATAACCGGGATGCCGGCCTTCTTGGCCGCCATGACGGCGGGGATCAGCGGCTTTTCCTCACGCGGAGCGAGGAAGATGACATCGACGCCCTGCGCGATCATCGAGTTGACATCGGCGACCTGCTTGGCGGCCGAACCCGCGGCATCGGTATAGACCAGCTGATAGCCGAGCCTTGCGGCTTCCGCCTTCATGCTCTCGGTCTGGGCGATCCGCCAAGGATTGTTGGATTCGGTCTGCGCGAAGCCGACCTTGTAGGTGTCCTTCTGCTTCAGGGCCGGTACCTGCGCTGTTGCCATTCCGGCAAAGGTCAGGGCGCCGATCGTGGTTGCGACCGTCAAGAATGTGCGACGTGAGAATGCGGACATCTCAGTTTTCTCCTCCCGATTTATTCCGACCTCCTCAGATCGGATGCAAGCTTCAACCGCTTGCGGGCTCACTGTGTTGCTAATGATATTAACAGTCAACCTGAAAAATATTAGTCCCGGCAGGCCGGGCGACACGACGACAGCCGCATGCCCGAAGGCTGTCGTCGCTCTGCGGTCAGGTCGGGTCTGCGCCCATGACGAGACCTTCGATGTCGTGCTTCTGGGTGATCGGCACGAGTTCGTCCACGACCCGGCAAACGAGGTGCTTGCGGGCGATCTCGGGCAGGGCGTCATACCAGTCCTTGGTGACCATCATGT
Source organism: Rhizobium sp. Leaf384 (assembly GCF_001424065.1). GTDB lineage: Bacteria > Pseudomonadota > Alphaproteobacteria > Rhizobiales > Rhizobiaceae > Ferranicluibacter. The sequence continues at coordinate 39,044 of NZ_LMQE01000001.1, read as the reverse complement.
CGTGCAGCTCGGCGTGGCCGGCACCGGGCGCATCGACGCCCAGAACCATCACCGGGCGGGCGATCGGCGACAGATGCTCCGTGCCGCGATGCACCGTCAGGGCCGACCGGCAGGAAATGTCCCCGCGCTTGGGGAATTTGCGGGTGGCACGTTCCTGGAAGCGACCCCACAGCGCCTTGTCGGGGAACATCTCGTGCTTCCACTCCCGACCATCGTCATACTGCGTCCCCGGCGCCACCTCGAAGGGGCCCATGTCCTCGGTCACGTCGACGCCGGTGAGGTTGAAGGCGAGCGACGTGATCTTCCGGTCCTGGTAGGTATCGACCGGCGACGGGAAGTCCCGGTGCCAAGGCTGATACTTTGCACCCTGGAAGGGCACATCGAGCCCGATTTCCACGATCTGATAGTCTGGCCCAAGCAGGTTGGTGCAGACGTCCACGAGCCAGGGGTGGGTGACGAGATCGACGAAACCACCGAAGTTCTGTGGGTGGATCTCGACATACCAGCGCCGGGGGCCGCGACCGACGGCGCCGCCCGGGCGCTGGATCGCCGACCAGAAGGCCGTCATCATGTCTTCACGCATGGCATCGGCCCACTCCGGCGTGAAGGCGCCCTTCAGGCCGATGATGCCGTCCTCGGCCAGCGTCTTCAGCTGGGCGGCGATGTCATAGTCAAATTGTGCATGTGCATTCATGGCGTGTCCTCCTCGACATCCGGAATCTAGCGCAACTAATAATTATTAGTCAATGGATAATCCTGTCGGGCTCGGTTAGGAAGGATGAGACATGTCGAATGGACGAGAGCGTGAGCAGCCGAAAGCCTTCCAAGCGGATAACGATGATGGACGTGGCCAAAGCCGCCGGCTGCTCGCAGGCGACGGTATCCGTGGTGCTGAACAACATCATGGACATCAAGATCTCCGCGGATCTCCGGGCGCGCGTGGTCGAAGCGGCGCGGTCGCTCGGCTACGGCCTTGCCAGCCCAATCCGTCGTGCAGCGCTCGAGGAGCTGCGGGACGGCTGCATCGGCTTCATCGTCGATCAGCTGACCACGACGCCCGAGGCCGTCAACGCGATCGAGGGCGCGCGGCAGGAATCCTGGAACGCCGATGTGACGATTCTCGTCGCACAGACGCAGGGACGGGCGGAATACGAACGCCGTGCGGTTGACCGTCTCCTGCGGGCCGGTGCGCAGGGCATCATCTACATGTCCGTCTTTACCCGGCGCGTCGCGCTCGATTCGGCTTTCAATGAACTCCCGGTGCCGCTTGTCCTGCTCAATTGCCATACGGGCGATCCCCGCTTTCCTTCGGTCGTGCCGGACGAGGTCAATGGCGGCAAGCTTGCGACGTCGACGCTGATCGAGAAGGGGCATCGGCGGATCGGTATCATCACCGGCGAAACCTTCATGGAGGCTTCGCAGGATCGCCTGATCGGATATCGCAAAGCGCTGGGGAAAGCCGGCATCGACTATGACGACCAGCTGGTGGGCGAGGGCAACTGGACCCCGACCGCCGGTTATGAGGCGACGCAGAGGCTTCTGTCGCTCGCGGACCGGCCGACCGCGATCTTCTGCCAGAACGACAAGATGGCGATGGGATGCTTCACCGCGATTCGCGAACGCGGCCTCTCGGTTCCCGGGGATATCTCCGTAATCGGCTACGACGACGACGAAATCGCCCGCCATCTTCGCCCGCAACTCACCACCATCGATCTCCCGCACCGCGCCATGGGCGCCTGGGCCGTGCGCCACCTCGGACGCCAGTCAGGCGATGTCCTGCCCAACACGCACAAGATGGTCTGCGGCCTGATCGAGCGCTCGTCCGTCGGACCATTTGTCGCCTGACGAGCAAGGCTCCGCTAGGGGCGGGGCTCGTCGCAAGCGCGGATCATGGAATATGACGGGGTGGCTGACGAACGGCGCGCTGCGTGCAGGGCTTGCGCGAGCAATCAAATGGGGTTCGTCGAAATCTTATGACGACCGGACTGCGACTGTCACATGTGGTTCTGCACGTATCGGAGAGGATGATGCAAAGGTTTCGGTCGACCGAGTCGAGCATGGTCTTGCATGTCGAGCCCGCAAGCCGAGCCATGTTCTCGGATGCGCCGAGGACGGCGCATCGCCTGCTGCGCGTCACATACGAATGTGAGAGAGCGTGAACATCACAGTTCACGCTCTCCCGTCTTCTCAGCTGCAGCCGCTTGTTGCGCCGCAGGTGTCGCACTTCTCGCAGGTGCCGTTCCGCACCATCGTGAAGTTCTGGCATTCCGAGCACATGTTGCCGGTATAGCCCTGGGCGATTGAGCGGATGCGGCGTTCGGCTTCCAGTTTCTTGGCGTCCGATTTCGCGGCGGCGGCTTCCGCGGCGGCCTTGTCGGAGAAGAGCGCGGTGACATCGCGGGGCGACTCCGCGATCTCCGGGGCAACCACCTCGATCGCCTCGACGGCCCGCTCTTCGTAGTCGCGCTTGAAGGCGACGACTTCGGAGGTCGAGATCGAAGTCGCCGGTTCCAGCTTGCGGGCGGCCGAGCCGGCAAACGGGGTTACCGTGCCGCCGGCGGCCGCGGCGCGGGCCGGGGCGGCTGTTGCCGATCCCTTGGGCTCGCCGGATGCGCGATCGATCCCGGATCCGGTGGTCGTGCCCGATACGAGGGTCGGCTTGTGACCGCGGGTCCAGCCGGTGGACAGCAGGTTGGTCTTGCCTTCCTGGATGCCCTTGCCGAGTGCCGTATTGCCGAAGTCGGACGTGTCGACATGGGCAAGATCGTGCCGGCCGAGGTAGGAAACGGCAAGCTCGCGGAACACGTAGTCGAGGATCGACGTGGCATTCTTGATCGCGTCGTTGCCCTGTACCATGCCGGCGGGCTCGAACTTCGTAAACGTGAAGGCCTCGACATATTCTTCGAGCGGCACGCCGTACTGCAGGCCGAGCGAGATGGCGATGGCGAAATTGTTCATCATTGCGCGGAAGGCGGCGCCTTCCTTGTGCATGTCGATGAAGATCTCGCCGATCCGGCCGTCGCCGAATTCACCGGTCCGGAGATAGACCTTGTGCCCACCGACGATCGCCTTCTGGGTGTAGCCCTGGCGGCGGTTCGGCAGCTTTTCGCGCTCGCGGGTGATCCGCTCGATCACACGTTCGACGATCTTTTCCGTGACGGCGACCGCCTGGGCGGCAGCCGGCTGCTGGATCAGCGTCTCCAGCGCATCCTCGTCTTCCTCGTCCTCGATGAGTGAGGCGTTCAGCGGCTGCGAGAGCTTGGAGCCGTCGCGGTAGAGGGCGTTCGCCTTCAGCGCGAGCTTCCAGGACAGCATGTAGGCGTTCTTGCAGTCCTCGACGGTCGCCTCGTTCGGCATGTTGATCGTCTTGGAGATCGCGCCGGAGATGAAGGGCTGGGCTGCCGCCATCATGCGGATGTGGCTTTCCACCGAGAGATAGCGCTTGCCGATCTTGCCGCAGGGGTTGGCGCAGTCGAACACCGGCAGATGCTCGGCCTTCAGGAACGGTGCGCCTTCGAGCGTCATCGCACCGCAGACGTGCACGTTGGCCGCTTCGATCTCCTTGCGGGAGAAGCCGATATGCTCAAGCAGGTTGAAGCTCATGTCCGCAAGCTGTTCGTCGCTGACCTTCAGCGTTTCCTTCAGGAAGTCGACGCCGAGCGTCCACTGGTTGAAGACGAACTTGATGTCGAAGGCTGCCTTCGTCGCGCCGTTGATGGCCTCGACCTTGTCGTCCGTGAAGCCCTTGGCCCGCAGCGAGCCCGGGTTGACGGCCGGCGCCTGGTTGATGTTCCCGTGGCCGACCGCATAGGCCTCGATCTCGGCGATCTGGCTTTCCGAATAGCCGAGCGTCCGCAAGGCTTCGGGAACGGCGCGGTTGATGATCTTGAAGTACCCGCCACCGGCAAGCTTCTTGAACTTCACGAGAGCAAAGTCAGGCTCGATGCCGGTCGTGTCGCAATCCATGACGAGACCGATCGTACCCGTCGGCGCGATGACCGAAACCTGTGCGTTGCGATAGCCGTGCTGCTCGCCGAGCGACAGGGCCTTTTCCCAGGCCGCGACGGCATGCGTCACGAGTGTCTGGTCAGGGCATTCCGAATGGACCAGCGGGACGGGCGCGACGGACAGGCCTTCATAACCGAGCGCTTCGCCACGGGCGGCACGGGCATGGTTGCGGATGACGCGCAGCATGTTGTCACGGTTCGGCTTGAAGCCGGGGAACGGGCCGAGCTTGGCCGCGATCTCGGCCGAGGTCGCATAGGACACGCCGGTCATGACCGCGGTCAGGGCGCCGGCGATCGCGCGGCCTTCCTTGCTGTCATAGGGAATGCCGGACGACATCAGGAGGCCGCCGATATTGGCGTAGCCGAGACCCAGCGTGCGGTATTCGTAGGAGCGCTCGGCAATTTCCCGCGACGGGAACTGGGCCATCATCACCGAGATTTCGAGCACGATCGTCCAGAGGCGGACCGCATGCTCATAATCCGCGATATCGATGTTCTTGGTTGTCTGGTCCTTGAACTGCAGCAGGTTCAACGAAGCCAGGTTGCAGGCGGTATCATCCAGGAACATGTATTCCGAGCACGGATTGGACGCGCGGATGGAGCCGGCGGCCGGGCAGGTGTGCCAGTCGTTCATGGTCGTGTTGAAGTGCAGGCCCGGATCGGCGGAAGCCCAGGCAGCGTAGGAAATGCTTTCCCACAGATCGCGCGCCTTCAACGTCTTCATGACGCGTCCGTCCTTGCGGGCGGTCAGGTTCCAGTCGCCATCGGCTTCGACGGCACGCAGGAAATCGTCGCGCAGCGAAACCGAGTTGTTGGAATTCTGGCCGGAAACCGTGAGATAGGCCTCCGAATCCCAGTCCGTGTCATAGGTCTTGAAGTCGATGTCCTTGTAGCCCTGGCGCGCAAACTGGATGACGCGCTGGATGTAGTTCTCCGGCACCTGATCCTTCTTGGCGGCCTTGATTTCGCGCTTCAGGGCCGGGTTCTCGTTCGGGTCATAGCAGGCGCCGTCGGGCCCCTCGCAGTTCACGCAGGCCTTCATGATGGCCTTGAGATGCTGGGCGACGATTTTCGAGCCGGTCACGAGGGCCGCGACCTTCTGCTCTTCCTTGACCTTCCAGTTGATGTAATCCTCGATATCGGGATGGTCGATGTCGACGACCACCATCTTGGCAGCGCGGCGCGTCGTGCCGCCCGACTTGATGGCGCCGGCGGCGCGGTCGCCGATCTTCAGGAAGCTCATCAGGCCGGAGGACTTGCCGCCGCCCGAAAGCTTTTCGCCTTCGCCGCGCAGGTAGGAGAAGTTGGAGCCGGTGCCGGAGCCGTACTTGAAGAGGCGCGCCTCGCGCACCCACAGGTCCATGATCCCGCCTTCGTTGACGAGATCGTCACCGACCGACTGGATGAAGCAGGCATGCGGCTGCGGATGCTCGTAGGACGACTTGGACTTCACGAGCTTGCCCGTGAAGGGGTCGACGTAGAAATGGCCCTGTCCGGGACCGTCGATGCCATAGGCCCAGTGCAGGCCCGTGTTGAACCACTGCGGCGAGTTCGGGGCGACGCGCTGGGTTGCCAGCATGTAGGCGAGCTCGTCGCGGAAGGCGAGGGCGTCTTGCTCGGAGGCGAAGTAGTTGCCCTTCCAGCCCCAGTAGGTCCAGGTGCCGGCGAGACGATCGAAGACCTGGCGGGCGTCGGTTTCGGAGCCGAAATGCTCGTCCTTGGGGAGGTCCTTCATCGCGGCTTCATCCGCGACGGAGCGCCAGAGCCACGAGGGAACGGAATTTTCCTCGACCTTTTTCAGGCGCGCGGGGACGCCAGCCTTGCGAAAGTACTTCTGGGCCAGAATATCGGCTGCGACCTGACTGAACTGGGCGGGCACGTCGATATCGGCAAGCCGGAAAACGATCGACCCATCGGGGTTCTTGATTTCGCTCACAGCCTTGCGGAACGCGATGTCTGCATAGGCCGACTGGCCGGCCTTGGTAAAGCGACGTTCGATCTGCATCTGTCCCAATCCTTGTTCTGTCCGAAGCATGCGCTTTTCAGGCACGCTGATATCCTTCCGGAAAGCGACATCGCCGGCCGGTGGTCCGTTTCTGCGGCTACACACTCGTATCCGATATGTAGTGTTAATTAAATGGTCTATCTACTAGATGTAGAGAGAATTATCGATCTGCTGGTGGGTTCCCCCGGCGTGCAACGTTTTCTACAGATCATTTTCGACACGCGTTCCCGCCTCAAGGGCAGGATCTCCAGCAGAATGAGGATGTTGGCGCAGATCGGGGAAAGCCACCGTCCGAGCCGTGGTCTGGCGTCATGCCAGTCTCGATTATGATTAACCGCGAGTCCGATGGCGTCGTCAAGGGCTTGCGGCTCGCCGTCCACCGGCGTCTATATCTTGTGGAAATTTTCTTTTTGAACGGGAATCAAGGAAATCAGTCACTTGTCGCTGGCGCAAACCGAAGAGGCGGTTGGTTCCACGATTTCTTGTGGACAAAAACTTACGCCGATCCGCAGGTTGTCCGCGTGAAAAGGAATGCTTGGTCCCTGAACGGCACAGGGCGCGGGATGGTGTCCCGCGCCCTGTGCCGTTCAGGGACCTGTCGTGCGACCGGCGAAGGCCTAGCCGCGGGATCCTTTGGCGATCGGCTCCTGATAGGAGAAGCCCATATCCCAAGGGAAATAGATCCAGGTGTCCTGGCTGACCTCGGTCACGAAGGTGTCCACCTGCGGACGTCCTTTCGGCTTGGCGTAGACCGCCGCAAAATGCGCCTTGGGCAGCATCGCCCGCACGATCGCGGCCGTTTTCCCGGTGTCCGTGAGGTCGTCGACGATCAGGACGCGGTCACCGCCGTCGGCGCGAATTTCCTCGGAAATCGTCTTGATCACCTCCATCTGCCCCTGCGACGCGTAGTCGTGATAGGACGCGACGCAGACCGTCTCGATCATGCGGATGTTCAGCTCCCGCGAGATGATCGCGGCCGGCACGAGACCGCCTCGCGTGATGCAGACGATCGCCTTCCACTCGACGCCCTGATCCGCCAGCCGCCACGCGAGTGCACGCGCATCGCGATGAAACTGGTCCCAGGACACGGGAAAGGCTTTTTCGGGAAGGGACATGGCGGACTCCAAGCATATCTAGCAGATGCGTGTCTGACGGAAGGAGCGTTTCTGCGATAAAGCCCGATCATTTTCAAGACGGGATAAAAGGCAGTCCGTCAGTGGCTGGTGCGGACGACGGGGGTCGAACCCGTACGAGTCTCCTCGAGAGATTTTAAGTCTCTTGCGTCTACCAGTTTCGCCACGTCCGCAGTGGCAACAGTCTTTCCGATACCGCGAGGATTTCGTCAAGCTGCATCGGCAGCAGTTAACCCTTCCCGTAAAGCTTAACAACAGCTTGTCGTTGCAAAGCGATGACTTACGAGCGATACAAAATCTGCCGATCCGCACATCGGTCTTTTCATGACCTAATCCTTCAGCCTCTCTCCTCGCGGAGAGAGGCACCATCCCTTTTTGACCGTCAGGCCTTGTCTTCGACCACAGCTTCCGGGCGATCTCCGCCGCTGGCATGTTCCTCGTGCCACTGCCCGGAGGCATCCTGGAAGCTGATGTCTTCGTCCGATCCTCCGACCTGCTGCTCCGCCGCAGCCGCCTTGGCCGCGCGAAGTGCATGTTCATGCGTCGGAAAACTCTCCGAAAAAACGTCGCCGACCTTGTAGGCCCATCCGCCGTCGTGCTCGACGATGTGATAGATAACCTTGACCATGCTTGTGTCCCTCTCTCTGGTGATGCGATTGTCGTGTGCGGGGTAACGAGCGACGGGTGCCGTTCGTTCCGGCGGTCGGTGGTGCCGCCGCGGGCTTTGCACGACCATCGAAGGTGGCACCGCAACCAAGGGGCGGCTCGGCGTGCGAACAGGAAGAAGGGCTATCGTTGACATGACGATCTCCGTAAACAGACGAAAACGGTTTGCCGGTGGGAACGGCCACTGGGTCGGTCTCCCGGCGCGGGCCTCGGCGGCCATGCTGTTCGTCATCGCACCGGCGCAGGCGCAGCAGGCGCCGACGGATGTGACCTTCGTGTTTGCGACAGACGTTCATGCCTGCCGGATGGCGGAAGGTCTCTCGCCGGACTGCGACAAGGAGGGCAAGACGGATGCGGCGCTCCTTCGACATATCCGGGCCCTCAATCGCCTTCCGGCGCAGCTCTGGCCCCAGACGATCGCCAACACGCCCAGCGGGTTGACGCGGGCTGGGCGAGAGATCGGCGCGCCGGCCGGTCTGGTCATGGGTGGGGATATCACCGACGATGGAGGCGGCCAGGTGGCCGTGCCAGGTGAGGGATGGCAACTGCGCCAGTTCAGCCAGCGGTATGCCCAGGGACAGGACCCGCAGCACGTGCACATGCCCGTCTATGTCGGGCTCGGCAACCACGATCTTGATCAGGATGGACCACCGAGCCATCCGGACTGGTACAGGCGGGAACTCCGCGACTATGTCGAGGTCAATCACCGTCCGAGCGTCTTTTTCACGCCGTCGCTGCCCGCCGACAATTACGATGTCGACTCCGACAATTATGCCTGGAACTGGGGGCGCCTCCACCTCGTGCAGCTTCAACGCTTCGGTGGCGACGATCGCAAGGGCGCCGTCAGCGGATTGGACTGGCTGAAGAACGACCTGGCCACCTTTGCAGCCGACGGACGCCCCGTGGTGCTGTTTCAGCATTATGGATGGGACCGGTTCTCGATCGAGCGGTGGGATGCCGGTCACGGGACCTTCGACGATGAGGCCGCAGGTGCGCCGCATTGGTGGAGCGACGCCGAACGTGCGGCTCTTCTCGAAGCCCTCAAAGGCTACAACGTCATTGGTATCTTCCACGGGCATGAGCACGACACGCCCATGGTCTACAAAGCCGGCGGCATCGACGTCTTCAAGCCCAAGGCAGCCTTCAAGGGCGGCTTCGCCGTCGTCCGGGTGACGGACGACGCCATGGACGTTGCCCTCGGGGAGGCTGTTGATGACAAGGGGGGCGTGAGGTTCACGACCGGCTTCTCGAAACGGCTTGACGGCCCGAAGGCTCGATAGCCGGCGTCCTCGTCGATCACGGTCTGGGCGTCGTTTCGGCTCTTCGTTTTCCCTGAGTTCGTTTTCCTTGAGACAGCGCGATCCCGGCCAGAACGAGGACGACGCCGATGGTCGTCGGGCCGAGAGCGGTCGGTACCGATAGAGCGAGATCGAGAACCACGCCCGACACCATCTGGCCTCCGATCATCATCAGGGCGGTATTGACGGCGCCGATTCGGGCAATGACCCAGCTGCCTGCGGCGACAAAGACGACGCCGACCGGGCCGCCGAGAAAATCGTACCACGGCACTTGGCCCACGCCTGTCGGAAGCAGGTCTCCGACACCGAGGCTGAGAACCGTCAGGAAGGAAAACCCGATCAGGTGGTTCCAGAAGGACGCGATCAGGGGCGACGTCGACAGGCTGAGGCGCCCGTTGATCTGGCGACTGATGCCGATGAGGATGCCGGCCGAGCAGGCAAGAAGGATCGCCAACGTCATGCCGGGATCCGCCCTTCCAGGATGATGAGTGCGCTTCCGCCGAGGATCAGCGCGAGAGCCGCAAGATTCCGGCCCGTCAGTCGCCGTTTTGCGAGGCCGAACAGCCCCCACTGGTCGGCTGCAAGGCTGAAGATCGCCTGCCCCGAAAGGCCGAGCGCCAGAGTGCCGGCAAGGGCCAGCGGCGAGTTCACCGCGGTCGATGTGAGCATGACGGTGGCGGCACCCGAGATCCCGCCGAGATACGCCCACAGGGGAGCGGGAGGGCGTTCTCCGGAGGTGATGCGGCCGCGCCTGTAGAGGAGGCCGAGAAAGACGATCGCTGCCACGGTTCCCGTGCCGTGTGCCGTCCAGGACGAGAACAGCGGGTTGCCGTATCGGGCGAGTTCGCCGTTGAAGTGCACCATGAGTGTCAGCAGCCCGCCTGTCGCAAAGGCTGCGAGAAAGACGAGTGGGCGGGGCTGGTCAAGAGGCAGGGGGACTGGCATGGCGGATCTCGAGACGATGCGGATGGAGCATCCCTCGGAGATCTCGGCGAGTCGTGCAAGTCCGTTCGACGGCGGTCAGCAGAGGTGCCGCGTCTCGCGTGGGCGAGAGCAGGCGTGCTTCGCGCCGACAAAGGCCGCCCGCACTAGAAAGCGGGCGGCCCGTGAAGCGTGGAGACGGACGGTATGATCAGGCGGTCAGCTTGGCCGCAATCTTGGCAACGTGAGCGCCCTGGAAACGCGCGCCTTCGAGTTCGACCTCGGACGGCATGCGCGAGCCGTCACCACCGGTGATCGTGGAGGCGCCGTATGGCGTGCCACCCTTGATTTCCTCGAGGCCCATCTGGCCCTGGAACGCGTAGGGGAGGCCGACCACGACCATGCCGTGATGCAGAAGCGTGGGGATGAAGGAGAGAAGCGTCGACTCCTGGCCGCCGTGCTGGGTCGCCGACGACGTGAAGGCCGATCCGACCTTGCCGACGAGCGCGCCCGAGAACCACAGGCCGCCGGTCTGGTCGATGAAATTGCGCATCTGCGACGCAAAGCCGCCGTAGCGTGTGCCACAGCCGAAGATGATCGCGTCGTAGTCCGCCAGTTCCGCCGCCGTTGCAATCGGGGCAGCCTGATCCATCTTGTAGTGCGAGGCCTTCGCGACGTCGTCCGGCACGAGTTCCGGGACGCGTTTCACGACGACGTCAGCACCTTCTGCCTTTGCGCCCTCCGCAACGGCATAGGCCATGGCTTCGATGTGACCATAGGCCGAGTAGTAGAGAACCAGAACTTTTGCCATCGTCATCTCCTAGAAATGGGCATGAATGCCGGAACGCCGCTGTAGCACGTCTGACGGGCGCTGTCCGAAACGCTGGGGATAACAGACTGTTCGCTAATATTTGACAATGATCGGCTCAAGATGAACGATGGGCGTGTAAACGCCCGAGATATCCCCCAAGATACCCCCCGAGATACCAATAAGGAATTGCGCGATGACCACAGAAACGATTGTAACAGCCGCCATGCTGGCCATCGGGGATGAACTTCTGTCCGGACGGACCAAGGACAAGAACATTGGGCATCTCGCCGATCTCCTGACGATCTCCGGCATCGACCTGAAAGAGGTGCGAATCGTCTCGGATGAGGAAGAGGCGATTGTCGCGGCGCTGAACGCTCTTCGCGGGCACTATGATTACGTCTTCACATCCGGCGGCATCGGTCCGACGCACGACGACATCACCGCCGATGCGGTCTCGCGCGCCTTTGGTGTCGAATGCATCCACGATCCCGAAGCCATGACCTTGCTGGGCGACATGTATGCCCGCCGGAACATGGAATTCACCGAGGCGCGCCGCCGCATGGCGCGCATGCCGAACGGTTCGACCCATATCCCCAACGCCGTGTCCACGGCGCCGGGCTTCATCATCGGCAACGTCTATGTGATGGCCGGCGTCCCCCAGGTTTTCCAGGCCATGCTGGAAGCCGTCCTCCCGACCTTGAAGACGGGCGCCACCGTGATGTCGCGCTCCGTGGCGTCGCCGTTCGGCGAGGGGGACATCGGCGGACCCCTGGGCGATGTCCAGAAGGCGCATCCGGAGACGAGCATCGGCTCCTATCCGAAATTCGACGGCACATCCTTTTCGACGGAACTCGTCATCCGCGCCCGCAACGAAGCGGTGCTCGCCGCAGCGGAAGCAGACGTGCGGGCGATGCTCGAGGCGATCGCCGCCAAAAAGCGAGCCTAAGCGTTCCGGTTGATCGCCGCGATCAGGTCGGGTACGGCGGAGAGGGCCGCGGCCTGAAAGAAGCGTGGCGCATCGACCGGCGTCTCGGCATGTTCGTGGGCCCAGGTGAGGTCGTGCGGAATGAAGATGGCGCTTCCACCGCATTGCAGCACCGGCAGGATGTCGGATTTCAGCGAATTCCCGACCATGACACAGTGGTCCGGCGAAACGCCGTGCCGCGCAAAAATACCCCGATAGGTCGCTTCGGTCTTGTCGCTGACGATCTCGATCCCGTCGAACAACGGCCCGAGGCCGGAGGCGGCCAACTTGCGTTCCTGGTCGAAAAGATCGCCCTTGGTGATCAGGACCAGCCTGTGCCGTCCTGATAACGCCTCCAGCGTCTCGCGTGCGTCGGGAAGCAGATCGACGGGATGAAGCAGCATGTCCCGGCCGATCTCCAGAATGCGACCGACAACCGACCCGGGCAGTGCGCCGTCGGTGAGTTCCAGGGCCGTCTCGATCATCGACAGCGTGAAGCCTTTGATGCCGAACCCGTAGAGCGCAAGGTTGCGCCGTTCCGCGGCGAGAAGACGTTCGGAGAGATCGACAGCATCGCAATGATCGGCGAGAAGTCCTGCAAACGCCTCCTCCGTCAGGCGGTAGAACTGCTCGTTCTCCCAGAGCGTGTCGTCGGCATCGAAACCGACCAGAAGGGGCGATGCGGAACGACCTTCGCCCGCGATCGAAACGCCGGTGCTCAAGCCGCCGATGTCGTGGCCGCCAGTGCTCATTGCGCGGCCTTGATCGAGAAGGGAAGGTCGACCACCGCAGCCTTGCCGGAATTGCTATCGTTCAGATGATAGCGCAGCACATAGCTTCCGACCGTCGCATTGCTCACATCCACCGTCAGAGTCGCGAAAACCCCTGCCGTCTTGGTAGCCGCCGTGAAAGCGAAGTTCCCGAAGGATTTCTGGCTAGCGAGGACGGCGCCCTTGTCGTCGAGAAGGTCGAAATCAACCGAGAATCGCGATTCGAACCGCCCGGGCGCGGACGCCGGCTTCCAGGTCAGGCCCAGGGGTTCGACATAGGCCACCATCTTCTCGCCCGGCCGGAAGACGCTGTTGGGCCGCGGGTCGAACAGGCCGAAACCGGAGGGATCGGCCGTGACGAAGGTGGCGGTGCCAACGGCAAACGGCAGTCCGGAGAGGAAATCGCTCATGCCATTTCGAATGGCGGCCCGCGCGCCGGCAGCATCGCCGGCCGCCGCCAGCCCTTCGGCGCGGGTGGCTGCATCTGCCAGAGGGCCCGCAACGGCAGGAACAGAAATGAGCCCCACCGCAGCGGCCGCAAGGCAAAAGGTCCATGCCGGCCTCGATTTCGTTCGCATCTCTCCCGCCCTCCGCAGCTTTGATCGTGCCGCCCGCTCCGACGCTGTTCTCGTGCCTTGTGGCACAGCCAGCATAACCGCCTCATCCCGAAGAAAGTTTCGCAATTTGCCGGAGCGAGTCAAGTCCGGCCCAGCTGAGCCCGGAGAAGCGGGCTCAAGGGGCGCACCAAGGGTCGCATGGCGTCGGCGTCTGGTCTGTGTCATAGGATGCGGCTGACGGGCGGAATGCTATGGCACCGTGTACAGAGCGAGATGACAGGGACAGGATCATGAGCTTCAAGCAGGATGTGGACGCGGCAGCGCTGGCCTTGCGCGACCTGTTCCCCGAAACACCGCTCCAGTTCAACGATCACCTGAGCGCCCTGTATGGCGCGAAAATCTACCTGAAGCGCGAAGACCTTTCGCCGGTCCGCTCCTACAAGATCCGCGGGGCCTTCAACTTCTTCCGGAAGGCGATCGCCGCTGGCGCGCGCGATCGGATCTTTGTCTGCGCATCCGCCGGCAACCATGCACAGGGCTTCGCCTTCGTCTGCCGTCATTTCGGCGTCGAAGGCATCGTCTTCATGCCGGTCACGACGCCGCAGCAGAAGATCGACAAGACGCGGATGTTCGGCGGTCGATTCATCACCATCCGGCTGGTCGGCGATATCTTCGATCAGTGCTACAAGGCCGCGCGTGAACATGTGGATGCAACGGGCGGGATGATGGTGCCACCGTTCGATCACGCCGACATCATCGAGGGGCAGGCGACCGTTGCCGCCGAGGTCGTTGCGCAGATGCCCGACGGTGCCGTTCCCGACATGGTGATCATGCCCGTCGGCGGCGGTGGCCTTTCCGCCGGCATGACGGGTTATCTCGACGACCGGGTCGATCCGGACGGCTTCGTCTTCTGCGAACCCGAGGGGGCGCCCAGCCTCAAGCGCAGCCTGGAGACCGGAGCCGTCGTGACGCTCGAACAGGTCGACAATTTCGTCGACGGCGCCGCCGTCGGGCGGATCGGCGATTTGAATTTCGAGCGGTTGAAGCACTTCTCCGCCCGTCAGACCCTGCTTTTGCCCGAGAACGCCATTTGCGTCACCATCAGCGAGATGCTGAACCTCGAGGGCGTCGTCCTGGAACCGGCAGGGGCACTGTCCATCACCGCCCTTGCCGAACTGGATGCGACGCAGCTCGCCGGCAAGACCGTCGTGGCCGTGGTCTCCGGCGGCAACTTCGATTTCGAACGGCTGCCGGACGTCAAGGAGCGGGCAATGCGGCATCTTGGTCTGAAGAAGTATTTCATTCTGCGCATGGCGCAGCGGCCGGGCGCCCTCAAGGACTTTCTGGGCCTCCTCGGAGAAGAGGACGACATTGCCCGTTTTGAGTATCTCAAGAAGTCTGCGCGCAACTTCGGTTCCATCCTCATCGGGATCGAGACCAAACGGCCGGAGAACTTCCGCCGGCTGATGGCCGCCTTCGACGCAGGGGGCCTGAGGTATCAGGATATCACCGACAACGATATCCTTTCGAACCTGGTGATCTGACCGCACACACAGACGTCGGGCTCTTCAACGAGCCATGCCGTCGGGGACTTTGACAACGATACCGCGCGAGGCTAAATCTTCATCATGGCATCCTTTTTCTCCCGTCTTTTCGGTCGCGCGTCGTCCGATACCCCTTCCGAAGCCGCCAGCGGCTCGACCGAAACCTACGGCGATTGCCGGATCCGGGCGACGCCGATGAAGGAGGGCAGTCAGTTCCGGCTTTCCGGCGTGATCGAGAAGGATATGGGTGGGCAGATCCTGTCGCGCAGCTTCATCCGGGCCGACATGTTCTCCTCGGCGGACGAAGCATCCTCGGCGGCCCTGCGCAAGGCGCATCAGATCATCGATGAAAATGGCCCGTCCCTGTTCTCGGACGGCGCCGCCTCGCGTTCGGTCTGAACGCTTTTACGGCACCCTGCTCAAGGCGGCGAGATGCATCCTCGGCGGCGGTACCGGGTGCCTTCTACCGACCGATCCATGGACCTTGCGCCAACGTCGGCACGAGCCTTCGTGCCAAAGTCGTTTCCGACATTCAGAGCTTGCGGACGAGGTCGAGCATTTCGCTCTCGCTCAGCGGGACAAGCTGGTCTTCCCGGGTGGCGACGGGCGAGAATCCGAATCGCTGATAAAGCTGGATGGCGCGGGGATGGTCGAGATTGTTCGTCTGCACCTTGACGACCTTGGGGCCGTAGCTCCAGCAGCCATAGAGGGCCTGCAGCAGGAACCACTTTCCGAGCCCGAGCCCGAGTGCGCGCTCGAACAGGCCGAAATGCGTGAGCTCGACGGTGTCCTCGTCCGCGTGAAGGACCTCGAAGAACCCGGCCGGCGCGCCGTTGACGTAGAGCACGGTCACGCAGTTGCGCTTGTCGTGTAGCACGGCCGCCAGAGCCTCGTCATCCAGCCGCAACCGATCGACCCAGTGCCAGCGGCGACCGACCTGCAGATACAGGAAGCGGTAATAGGCCGGCGGGATATCGGCGACGCGCATCAGTGCGGTCTGGATGTTGACCGGGAAGGGCAGGCTTTGCTTCGGCGCGGCCGTCATCTCCAATTCGGTGATATGGATCGTGACAGCTTGCCCCGGGACGAGAACGACCCCGGCATCGGCCTGTGCGCTGTTTTCCGTGCCATTCGATGCGACTGCGTCTACCAATTCCATGCGTGTTTCACTCTTCCCGCTCAAGGCTTACCGGTTGCAATCGCGGTCTCCGCGCGACTCCCCCATTCCGACCATGATCCATCGTAGAGCGTATTATCGGTATGTCCAAGCGATTGCAGCGCCAGCGTGATGATCGCTGCCGTGATGCCGGAGCCACAGCTGGTAACAACCGGCTTGTCGAGGTCAATCCCGGCATCTGCGACAAGTTTGCGCAACTCCGGCAAGGACTTGAACCGGCCGTCCGCTGCAAAGCCGCCGGCCGGAAGGCTGCGGGCTCCCGGCATGTGACCGGAACGCATGCCGGCGCGGGGCTCGGC
Organism: Rhizobium sp. Leaf384; assembly: GCF_001424065.1. Lineage (GTDB taxonomy): Bacteria > Pseudomonadota > Alphaproteobacteria > Rhizobiales > Rhizobiaceae > Ferranicluibacter. Next base: position 22,892 of record NZ_LMQE01000001.1, on the reverse strand, counting down.
TTCTTCGCCCGTAAACCGGCCGAGACTCCGCGCGTCGGCGATCTGTCGGCTGCCTTTTTCGACGATCGACGACATCTCGTGGAAAGACGTCACGGCGGTCTCGTTAAAGGTCGGGACAAACACGGCAGGCGAAACGGCCGTCACGTCTGTCGTCACCGTCCGGCCTTCGCTTTTCCATCCGTCGAGCCCGCCGTCGAGAACATAGACGTCACGCGCGCCCATGACGCGAAACATCCACCAAGCCCGTGGGGCAGAAAAGAACCCGGGGCCATCATAGACGACGATGATGTTCTTCTCGGAGATGCCGAGCGCGCCGACGGAAGCGGCAAAGACGTCCGGACTGGCCAGCGTGTGCGGCAGTCCGCTCGTCGCGTCGGAGATGGCGTCATGGTCGAGGAAGACCGCACCCGGAATGTGTCCCGCTGCATATTCGGCCTGCGGATCGCGCTTGTGCGCCGGCAGGTACCATGCGGCATCCACGACGCGCAGGTCGGAGTCCCCGAGCCGCTCCTGCAACCAGTCGCTGTCGACGACGAAAGAGCTTTTCTCTTCCTGCATGCTGGCAAATCCCCTCTGGTGAGAATGGAGGTCGGTGAGAATGGCGGCCGTCGACGACAAGCGACGTCAGGCAGACGCCGCCGGAGAACCGAAGCGGATGCGAAAACGCCGGTTCTCCTTGCCCTTCTTTTCGATCTTGGCGATGTAGACCTCTCCCACCTCCTGGGTCTCCGACACATGGGTGCCGCCGCAGGGTTGGCTGTCGATTGCCGCGTCCTCGCCGATGCAGACCAGGCTCACGCGACCAAGACCGAGCGGCGGACGAACATTCTTCGATTTGACGATATCGGGATTGGCAAGCAGTTCGTCGTCTGTGATCCAGCGCACCGTGATCGGATGGTTTTCCCGAACCAGCGCCATCATCTTTTCGGTCACGTCGTCCTTGTCGATCGTCTCGCTCATGTCGAAATCGACCCGGCTCTCGTCCTCGCCCACGGCTGCGCCGGTGATGGGGTAGGGGCACACGACGGACAGAAGATGGCAGGCCGTGTGCATCCGCATCAACCTGTAGCGCCGTGGCCAATCGATATGCGCCACGATGGCTTCACCCGTTTCCGGCGCAGGCTGACCCTCAGCCGGGACATGGACGATGACATCCTTCGATGCGCCCGTCCGCGTGGCGGCGATCTCGATCCGGCTGCCGTCGGCGCGCTCGAGGAAACCGATGTCTCCGGGCTGACCGCCCGACGTCGCATAGAAACAGGTGCGGTCGAGCACGATGCCGCCATCGTCGAGGACCTCCATCACCCGCGCCTCGCAGGTCGAGAGATAGAAGTCGTCGCGAAACAAAGCTTTCGTCTTGTCCGCGGGTGTCGCCGTTCCCGTGTCAGGCATTGGCGGCCTCGTAGGGAAGGTCGATCTGGCTCTGCCGGACGAGAAACTCGGGAACCGGCAAACCCTTGGACTTCAGGAAGTCCGGGTTGAACAGCTTGGACTGGTAACGATTGCCGTAGTCGCAGAGAATCGTCACGATCGTGTGGCCCGGCCCGAGATCCCGTGCCATCCGGATCGCTCCGGCGATGTTGATGCCGGAGGATCCGCCAAGGCAGAGCCCTTCTTTTTCGATCAGGTCGAACACGAGGGGAACGGCCTCGGCATCCGGGATGCGATAGGCATAGTCCGGTGTGAACCCTTCCAGGTTTGCGGTGATGCGACCCTGGCCGATGCCTTCGGTGATGGAACTGCCGGGCGACGAAAATTCGCCGTCGGTATAGTAGCTGAACAAGGCCGCACCTTCCGGATCGGCAAGGCCGATCTTGATGTCGGGATTGAAGCCACGCAGGCCCTCGGCCACGCCGGCAAGCGTACCGCCGGAGCCGACCGCGCAGATGAAACCGTCGACTTTGCCGTCGGTATCGCGCCAGATTTCCGGGGCCGTCGTCTCGACATGCGCGGCCCGATTCGCCGTATTGTCGAACTGGTTGGCCCAGATCGCGCCGTTCGGTTCGGTTCGGGCCAACTGTTCGGCCAGGCGGCCGGAGAGCTTCACGTAATTGTTGGAATTGCGGTAGGGGACGGCAGGCACCTCGACCAGTTCGGCGCCCAGAAGCTTTAGCGCGTCCTTCTTTTCCTGGCTCTGTGTCTCCGGGATGACGATCACGGTGCGATAGCCAAGCGCCTGGGCAACAAGCGCAAGGCCGATGCCCGTATTGCCGGCCGTGCCTTCGACGATCACGCCGCCGGGATGCAGTGTGCCCGCGCGTTCCGCTGCACGGATGATCGAGAGTGCGGCGCGATCCTTCACCGACTGACCGGGATTGAGAAACTCGGCCTTGCCAAGAATCGTGCACCCGGTGGCATTGGATGCCGATTTCAGGCGAATGAGGGGCGTGTTGCCGATGGCGTCGAGGACGGAGTTCAAGGCGGGCATGTCTAGGACCTCTTGACGGAGAATCGCTACGGGAACGTCGGCGGGTTCAGCGCAACATAGCCGCGCATGAGGCAGCGGCAAGGCCGGTGAGGTTCGAGAGCGAGGTTCGGGGCGAACGTTGGCATGTTTTGCCTCGGCCAAGGCACTCCGACAAGGAAAACAGTTTTGCAGAAGACGCCTTGAGCGCAAATTCTGTCTTCGACCGTACCGCACACTTTTCGGTGATCCATGCGGGAGACAGGATCGTAAGAAAACATTATCGTCTGAGGGAGGTCCTCGGGAGGGGACGGTGGACAAGGTGTGATGACGACAAGCGAACTTGATACGGTCGATGCGCTGATGGCGCATTATGCGACAGGCATTCTGCCCGAGCCAGCCCGCGTTCTCGTTGCGGCGCATCTGGAACTGAAGCCGTCGAGCCGACAGACGGTCTCGGCATTCGAGACTGTGGCGGGCGATCTGATGGAGACTCTCGATCCGTCGCCGCTCGACAATCCCGAGCAGCGTATCGCGTCCATTCTTGCCAGTCCTCCGCTGCCACTGGCACCCGGGACGTCGCCCGACGGTGCCGGCAGGACCAGCTGGCCGCGCGCGTTGAGGGAATTTGCAGGTTTTGATCGCGACGACGTGCCCTGGCGTTGGAAGCTCCCCGGACTGAAGGAATATGCGTTGGGCAAGATCGATGGCTGCAACGTCTCGTTCTACCGGATCCGGCCCGGCCGCGCCATTCCCGAGCACACGCACGAAGGTTTCGAGCTGTCGCTGGTGCTTCACGGTGCCTTCAGCGATGTCAGAGGCCGATTCGGCCGCGGGGATATTTCGGTCGCCGATGACAGCCTCGATCACCGGCCGGTTGCCGAGAGCGGAGAGCATTGCATTGTTTTTGCCGTGACGGACGCACCGGTCAAGATGCGCGGTTCCCTGGGCCGCCGGCTGAGCGACCTCATCGGCTGAGCGCCGCATCCGGGATGTCTTCCCGGATCGGTCGACTGCTCTACTTCATTTTCGATCAACGAAACATGCCGTCCGCGCAGGTTCGGGAGAACGCTGATATGTCGTCTTTCATCGCACGTCCGGAGCACGGTCTCGCCTGGGTGACAGGTGCCAGTTCCGGCATCGGCCGGGCGCTCGCGCTGAAGCTCGTCGCCGAGGGGTTTGGCGTCGTGGTCACCGCACGCAGCCACGACAAGCTCGTGTCGCTCCAGCGCGAAGCGACCGGCCCCGGCCGCATCATCGTGCTCGACGGCGACGTGACCGATCCGGCGGATATGGAGCGGGTCATCGCCGCGATCGAGTATGACCACGGTACGCTCGCATTGGTGGCTCTCAATGCCGGTGTCTTCAAGCCCGTCCACGGCGAGGACCTGCATCTGGAGGACTTCCAGGAAACCTTCTCGGTCAATCTCAACGGCGTCGTGAACTGCCTGCTGCCGGCTATCCGCCACATGAAGGCGCGGGGTCAGGGACAGATCGCCATCGTTTCCTCCGTCACCGGCTATGGCGGCCTGCCGACGAGCGGCGCCTATGGTGCGACGAAAGCGGCGCTGATCAACATGGCGGAAAGCCTGAAGTTCGATCTCGACAAGCAGGGCATCCGGATCCAGATCGTCAATCCGGGCTTCGTGGATACGCCGGCAACGAAGGAGAATGCCTTTCCGATGCCCGCTCTGGTCTCGCCGGAGGAGGCTGCAAGCGCCATCGTCGCGGGGCTTCGAGCCTCGGGGTTCGAGATCACCTTTCCCAAGCGGTTCACCTACGTCCTCAAGGTCGTCAACCTCCTGCCGTACTGGCTCTACTTCCCCTTGGTGAACGCGGCCACTGGCTGGAAGAAGCGTCCCTCCGTCAAAGCGCGGACACCGCACGGAAAGCCCGAAGAGCCTCAGGCTGTGTGAAGGACGACAACGGCGCCAAAGACCAGCGCCAATCCGACCCAGCCGATCGGCTTCAGTTTCTGGCCGAACAGCAGTCGTGCGCTGATCGCGGTTCCAAAAATGCCTGTTGCACCGAGAATGCCGTAGGCGACCGCGAGGTCCATGCCGTGGACCGCCTGTGCCAGGAAGGCAAAGGCGATGAGCACCAGGACAATTGACAGGATCCCCCAGCCTTTTCGAGAGAAGCCTTCGGACCTGCTGGAGGCAAGGTTGGCCGCGACGTCGAAGAGCCCGGCGAGCACGGCCAGGACAAAGGGCATCTCAACCATGCGCGCCGCCGGCGCCCGCCGCAGCGGATCCGTGATCCTCGCCTGCATTGACGAGGATGATCCCGACAACGGCCATGGCAAGGCCGATCAGTTCCCGCAGGCTCAGATCGTGATGGAAGAAGAAGACCGAGACCAAGGTGATCAGCGCAATGCCGGATCCTTCCCAGATGGCATAGGCAACGCCGACGGGAAGTGTCCGGACAGCTTTGGCAAGGCAGACATAGGACAGGGCGATCGCCACATACATGACGATATAGCCGCTCACGCCGCCATGCACGCTTGCCGCCTTCATGACCGTGAGGCCGACGACTTCGATCAGGATCGCGGACGCGAGATAGAGCCAGGCAAGGCGGCGGGCACGCCGCATGGCCGCGATCGGGGAGGGGTCGAAGGTCATGATATCTCAGCTGCCGGGTACGATTGCTTCGCGTAGCTGACGCTGCATGCGCTCGTCCAGCGGAAATGTCCACATCAGCGCGATAGCGCAGAGCTTCAGGCCGACGGGCACCCAGGCATAGAGAACCGCCAGGGCGAACAGCGCTTCGGACGTGTTGCCGGCGCCCTTGCCCGGATCGAAGCCGGCAGCCGACAGGACCGGAAAGACGAGGCCGGCGCCGATGGCGAGCGACAGTTTCGTCGCAAGTCCCCAAGCCGCAAAGTAGAAGCCGCCTCGCTGCTCGCCGGAAACGGCCGTATCCGCGTCGATGACATCGGCTTGAATGGACGGTGGAAGCGCAAGGTCGAATCCGAGCAGGACGCCCGTGACCACGCAGATCGTGCCAAAGCCGTAGACGCTGCCGGGTGGCAGAAGGGGCGCCAGGAGAAAGACGGCACAGGCTGCAAGCATGGCAACAGCCCAAGCGCGGTGTTTGCCGAAGCGGCCGGCGCAGGCGCTGGCGATGGGGACACCGACAATGGCGCAGAGAAAATAGAGAAAAAGCAGCGGTCCCCGCATATCCGGCAGATCGAGCCTCGCCGAGACGAAATAGAGAAACAGCGTCGCCGGAATGCCGTTGGCAAGCCCGTTGAGAAAGTAAGCGAGGACCAAGCGCAGAAAAGGCTTGTTCGAGATGAGAAAGCGCAACGCTTCCGGCAGCGACAGACGGGTCCGTGTCCGGTTTTCAGGTTCCGGCACGATGAAAACAGTCAGGCTGCCAAGGACGAGCAGGCCGGCCCCGACGAGAATCCCGAGGACAGCCAGGCCTGACAGCCCCTTCTGCTCGAAGCCGATCGCGAAAGGCAGGACGATGGCGATCAGCGTGCCGAGCAGCGTGAAGGTCTCGCGGAACGCCGACAGCCGCGTGCGGCCGTGATAATCGCCGACGAGCTCCGCGCCCCAGGCGGAATAGGGCACCATCGCCATGGTAAAGCCGAGCGACACGACGCAGCCCCAGACGCCGAGCCAGCCTGCACCAGCCGTTTCCGCCGGCCAGTACAGCATGGTCGCGGCGAGGGCAGAGATGGGAAGCGACGTCAGGAACAGAAGGCGCCGACGGCCGAAGGCGGGATCCATGCGATCGGCGGCATAGCCGACCAGCGGGTCGGAAACCGCATCGAAGAGCCGGATGAGAAGGATGACCCATCCGGCCGTGGCAATCGGTACGCCGAGCGTCTCGGTGTAATAGGTCGGCACGAGCGAGTAGAGCGGAAGCCCCAGCGCCGCCAACGGTGCGGCGGGCAAGGCATAAGCCAGCAGGATGCGGACCGGAAGCCGCGCGTCCGCACGACCTGTGCCGGTATTCCGCACGTCCGACGGCTCATTCATAGACGACCTGTCGGACGTCAATGTTTTTTGCCCGAAATCCCGCCTCGCAGTAGAAGAGGTAGAATTCCCAGAGCCGCTTGAAGCGGAGGTCGAATCCGAGCGGTTCAATCTTCGGCCAGACCAACCAGAAGCGTTCACGCCATTCGGCGAGCGTGCGGGCGTAGTCCAGACCGAAGCCGAGGTCGCCGACCATCGTCAGCCCGACCTTGGAGCCGAGCGACACCAGATGTTCTCGTGTCGGCAGCATGCCGCCGGGAAAGACATATTTCTGAATGAAGTCGGGGTTGGCGCGATATTCGCGATAGGATTCAGGCTTGATGGTGATGATCTGCAGTCCCGCGCGACCGCCCGGCTTCAGGCATCGGCGAACCTGGGAGAAATAGGTCGGCCAGAATTTCTCACCGACAGCCTCGAACATCTCGATCGAGACGACCCTGTCATAGGTACCGGTCTCGTCGCGGTAGTCCTGAAACTTGATATCGACCTTGTCGGCAAGGCCGGCCTTCTCCATCCGGGCGCGGGCAAAATCCAGCTGCTCGCGGCTGATCGTCAAGCCCGTGACGCGGCAGCCGATTTCGCTCGCCGCATATTCGGCAAACCCGCCCCAGCCGCATCCGATTTCCAGCACATGGTCATTCGGGCCGATACCGGCGGCATCCGCCAAGGCCTTGTATTTCGCCCGCTGGGCCGACTGGAGATCGTTGGCGCCCGTCGTGTAGAGCGCCGAGGAGTATGTCATCGATGGATCGAGCCACTGCGCGTAGAAGGCATTTCCAAGATCATAATGGGCGGAGATATTCCGCTTGGAGCCCGCCTTCGTGTTGGCGTTCATCCAGTGACGCAGTTTCTCCACGAAGCGAAGCAATCCGCGGGCACCGTTTGGAAAATGACGGCCCATTTCGGCGTTGACAAGGAACAGCTCGAGAAAGGCGCCCACATCGGGGCTTTCCCAGTCGCCGTCCATATAGCTTTCCGCCACGCCGATGGTCCCGTTCGCCAAAGCGCGCTGCGGCAGGTTCCAGTTGTGCAGCGTCACCGCCGCATTTGGCCCTGGCGCGCGTCCCTTGATCACGAAGGTCCGGCCGTCCGGCAGCGTCAGGCGCAGGCAACCGGCCTCCATGTGGACCAGGCCGCGAAGTACCATCTGAGCCTTCGCAGGCAAGCCTTTAATGAAACGAGAAATATTGTCCTTGGACAACATCTCTGCGGGCGATTTTTCATCGCGCCATGTCTCAGCTGAACACATCGCACAACCTTTCGGCTAACATCTACTTACACAAAATAGCCTTATTCGGCTGGGCTGCAAGTCTCGGAGTGGGTGGTGGACCGCGACGAAAACCGGCGATTTTCCGGCGCGTCACGACGGATGTCGTCGGGCCAGACACTGACCGGTGAAGGCGGCGAAGGCCGCGCAACATAGCGGGCGCCCTTCCACCACAGCTTGGCCGCCTCCCAATGAATGCCGGCAACGATCTTCAGGGTGAGATGCGGGATGCGCCCGACGAGACGGCAGATATTGGCCGTCGTCAGCGGCATGGCCTGCCCGGAGAAGGTGGCAGACAGCACAGGCCCCTCGGCATCCGTTTCGAGAATGCGCCAGCGGATGATCTCGCCGGGTGGAACCATGCGAAAACGGTAGCGCATCGCCATCGGCATGAACGGCGAGACGTAGAAAACCTTGTCGCATTCCTGGCGCACCCCGGCTTCGCTCACCTGTCCATCCGACACGGGGCAGACATAGGTATGCCGTTCTCCGAAGGTGTTGCGAACCTCGTAGACGAGGGCCACGAGCGCATTGCTCGCGTCATAGGCATAGTAGACTGCGAGAGGATTGAAGACCCAACCGAGGATCCGCGGATAGCAGACGAGCAGCACGCGGGCCGCCGGTTGCGCAATGCCGGCCTCCCGGAGAAGACCATCGACATAGGTGCGGAGGGGAAGGTCGCGTTGCCCGGAATGATCGCTCTGGTGAAACGACAGGAGGTTGCGGCGATCCACGGAAAAGACGCGGCTCAGCGTGTCCGCCGCGTCCAGCCTGTCCAGGTCCACCAGCAGCGAGAAGACGTCATAGGAAAACCTGTGTCCCAGCGGCTTCATCCGCTGGTGCATGACACTCCCGACATAGAGCAGCGCCGCTTGCGTCGGCGGGCCGTGCAGGCGTCCGTCTTCTTGGGGCCGATCGGTCATTCCGCAGCTTCGGCGAAGACAGGAGCCGATGCAAGGCGCCAGGGGATCACGCCGCCGAGCGCTTCGGCTGCGGCAAGCCCCGATGACAGCCCATCTTCATGAAACCCGTAGCCCGTCCAGGCGCCGGCGAAGTACGTCCCGTTGTCGCCCTGGATCGCCGCCAAGCGCCGTTGCGCCTCGACGGAACCGGCGTCGAACTGTGGATGGTCGTAGGTGAATTCGGCGAAGACGAGACGCGGATCCGGTTCGCGTTCCGGGTTCAGCGTCACGAAGAGCGGGCAGGCGGGGTCGATCGCCTGGAGGCTGTTCATCCAGTAGGTCACCGCCACCTGCGTGTCTGAACCCGGGCGTGAGGAACGCAGGTAGTTCCAGGACGCCCAGACCTTCTTGCGCTTGGGCATCAGGGCCGGATCCCGATGCAAGACGACCCGATTGGGTTTGTAGGGCACCGCTTCGAGAACCGAGCGTTCCTGCGGCGTCGCATCGGCGAGGATGGCCAATGCCTGATCGGAATGCGAGGCGATCACGACCTTGTCGTAGACGCGCATCGTTCCGTCGGCCTCCGTCACATGAACCTTGCGCCCGTCGCGACGAATCGTACGGATGCCGCAGCCAAGCTTCAGGCGATCGCCGAGCGGCGCCAGCAGTTTGTCGAGATAGACGCGGCTGCCGCCGGTCACGGTGCGCCACGGGTGCGGTGTTGCGTAGACGAGGCGGTGGTTGTCGAAAAACTGAATGAAGTGTTCCGCCGGGAATTCGAGCATCTTAGCGGCCGGCGCCGACCAGATCGCAGCCGCCATCGGCAGCAGATAGTTGTTGGTGAAGCCGGGCGAAAAGCGGCGCCAATCGAGATAGTCGCCGATCGACATTTCCGACAGTCGGCCCGCATCGCGGTCCACGAGGCAGATCTTGTTGAAGCGCAGGATTTCCCGCAGCATCAGCAGGAAGGACGGGCGCAGCATATTGCGCTTCTGGGCAAAAAGGCCACTGAAAGGGCCGCCTCGCCATTCGAGCGCGCCATGGTCCAGCGACAGGGAAAAGCTCATGCTGCTCGGCAGGGTCTCGACATCGAGCTCCGCAAACAGCGCCTTCAGATTGGGATAGTTCGGCTCGTTGTAAACGATGAAGCCGGTGTCGACGGCGATGCGTCGACCATCGTAGTCGACCTCGACGGTCGCCGTGTGCCCGCCGGGCCGCTCGGCCTTTTCATAAAGGGTGACGTCGTGAACGTCGCGCAGAGCCCATGCGGCCGAACTGCCGGAGATGCCGGAACCGATCACGGCGATCGACAGTCTTCCATTCGTTCCAGAGATGCTGGCGGGAAGGATAGGGGTCATGCGGCATCCTTGATATTGCGGTAGGCGGCAAGCGCGCGATCGCGCGCCTTGGCATGGTCGACGATCGGTTTCGGATAGGTTTTGCCCAGTGTGACGCCGGCTTTGGCGAGCACAGCGGCGGGTGCGTCGAATGGATGATGGATCCAGTCGTTCGGCATGTCCGCCAGTTCGGGCACGTGTTCGCGCACATAAAGCCCGTCACTGTCGAACTTCTCGCCCTGCGTGATGGGATTGAACACGCGGAAGAATGGCGATGCATCGGCTCCGCAGCCGGCGACCCACTGCCAGTTCATTGCATTGCTGGCGGGGTCGGCATCGACGAGCGTATCGCGGAACCAACGCTCGCCGCGCTTCCAGTCGATCAGAAGGTCTTTTACGAGGAACGAACCGACGATCATGCGAACGCGATTGTGCATGGTCCCGAAGCGCCAGAGTTCCCGCATGCCGGCATCGACGATCGGGAAACCGGTCCGTCCCCTGGTCCAGCTTTCAAAGTCCTTATCGCCGGTGCTCCATCCGAGCCTGTCATACTTCCGATTGAGACTCTCGGTGGGCATGTCAGGGTTGTGGAACAGGAGATGATAGGCGAATTCCCGCCAGACGAGCTCCTTGCGAAACGTGATGACGTCCGCGGACTCTGCCTGAGAAAGCCCACGCGTTGCGTGCCAAATGCGGGCAGGGGAGATTTCGCCCATCGCAAGATGCGGAGACAGACGTGAGGTTCCCGCCTCCCACGTCCGTTCGCGCGAGGCGCGATAACCGCGGATGGTGCTTTCGGTGAAGTCCTCGAGTTTCTCGAGCGCAGACGCTTCGCCCGGCACCCACCGCTGCGAGAAGTCGTCGGCCCATGTGCGCTTCGGAAGCAGGTTCCAGGCGTCGAGCGGCTCCGAGGAGGGGAACCGCGATGGCGCGGGAAGGGTCTCCGGCGCGTCGATCGGTTCGTCGGGCTCGCCTCCTGCTTCCACCGCGCGCCAGAACGGGGTGTAGACCCGATACGGTCCGCCTGTCTTCGTCTTCACGCGGGATGGTTCATGCAGGAGAAAGCCGGAGAAGCTCGCGGCCTCGATCCCATCGGACGAAAGCGCCTCCTTCAGTGCGGTGTCGATGGCGATGCCGGCCGGATCGTATCGCCTGTTCCAGAAGATGGCGGAGGCGCCGGTCTCCTCGACGATCCGGCGAAGAACCGTTTCCGCATTGCCGCTGCGAAGAACGAGGCGCGTGCCCCGCTTCTCGATCTGCTCGGACAGAGATGTCAGCGAGTGATGCAGCCACCAGGCCTGCGCTTCGCCCAGCGGACCGGTCTCCGCGTTGTCTTCGCGGATATAGAGGGCAATGACCGGACGGCCGGCTTCTGCTGCGGAGGCCAGCGCACGGTTGTCGTCCGTCCGGAGGTCCTTGCGAAACCATACGATAATGGGGGCTTCGCCCCGGTGATGCACGTCGTCCATCTTGACCCGTCTATGTCCTTTGGCGGTCTTACGGCCAAGGACGAGATGTGGATCAAGAAGGTTTCAAAAACATGCGCATGCCGGCTGCGACGCAGCTGTGCCAGCCAAATAACCGCGGTGTCAGCAGGCAAATCCGATGCTGCCCGATGACGACAGGCGGGAGCGCCGCAGCAGGGTGAGGGATCTGTCGGTTTCGACGCGGTACGTCTCGATCGCCGGGCACCCCATCTCGTCGGTGACCTGGTTTGTGAAGGTGCTTCCGACCGGCGCCTTTGTCAGCTTCGTCCGCGGCTGATGTCCGCCATAGGTGATACTGCCGGGGATCGGCTCTACACGAACGGGTGCACAAGAGGTGAGCGCGACCATAAGGCCCGTCACGACGATCCCTGTCCTTATCATGGTGCGCATCTTCAGACCGCGCCGCCCGTAACCGGATTGACGGCAGGCCGGTCGCTCTCATCGCCGATCTCTTCAGGTTTGGCGAAGGTCGGGGCGATCGAGGGACTTTCGCTCGACGTCTCATCGCCGGCGGTCGGCAGGATGTCGCGCGGCTTTGCCTGCTCTGGCGTTGAAAGCTGATCCTGGCTGGTCATGGGTATATCTCCGTTTCCACCGCAAACACCCGGCCGGATCGGGAGTTCCAGGGCGGTATGACAGTCGCGGAGCGGTGTGGAGAAGGGTGCGGTAGATTTGCGGCGATGCCGCATGCCATGTTCATCAAGTGAAAATGGCTCCCCGGGCCGGATTCGAACCGGCGACCTGTCGATTAACAGTCGAATGCTCTACCGCTGAGCTACCAGGGAACATCTGCGCTGCAGAAGTGAGGCTGCTAATACGGATGCTTTTTCGATTTGCCAAGCGCTTTTTTCAAAAAAGCACGTTGCGCTGTGGACAAAGCGATCGACGAGGCACACCTGAGGGACGAAGCGGACGACAACGGTCGTCCGATGGCAGAGCAGCCGGAATGGAGAGAGATGAACGAGCTTGAAGCAGTTGCAGGCCCGGCAGACGATGACAACGCGGCCAAGCCTCAAGGATCCGGACAGGATCGTTCGCCGCAGGCTGGCGGGCGGCGTGCAGAGAGAGCCCGGACCCACGAAGGCTCCATTCCGCCACGACGTCACGGACCTCAGATCTCGGTCGGGTCCTGGCATATGCCGCTGCCTCGGCAAAAATGGCTGCGGGTCCTCATCGGATGCCTGCTGGTCGTCTTCGGTCTTCTCGGGTTTCTTCCGATTCTCGGATTCTGGATGGTGCCGCTTGGCCTTGTCGTGCTTTCCCATGATTCCGCGTTCATCCGCCGCAAGCGCCGCCGGACGGCCGTCTGGTGGGAGCGGCGCAAGCGGGCGAAAGCTGCGGCAAAGGCGTCTGCTGTATCTAAATAGGATGAATATACAAAAAAGGCCGGGCAAAAACCCGGCCTTTCCAATAGGAGCGAAGCTCGATTATCCGTTGGTCGTCCCGGTCTGGGGCGTCGGATCGCGATCGGTCGGGGCCGGCTGCATCGGTTCGCCATTGGCCGGCGTATTGTCGATCGTCCCCTGATTGGCGGGCGTTGCCTGGCCATTCTGGACCGGCTCCGATTGCTGGCGATCGGTGGCCGCATCATTGTCGGTGTTCTCGCCGAACATCTCCGCTGCGCCCCAGGCGATCAGAGCAAGGAACAGGCCGCCGACCAGAACCATCAGGACCGGACGTCCAACGCCGCCCTGCCGCGCTTCCGTCGGGTTCACGGTCACCGTCTTGTTCAGTTCCTGCGTCGATCTGACGTCGCCGCGCTCGTCCAGAATTTTGGCCATGTTCGCCTCCTTGGGTCCGGAGCGATGACGCGCTCCTCGGGTTCTCGCAAAGAGCAACGGACAGGGGGGCCGGAAGTTCCCGTGGCACGGCCGCCAGCTCCCAAGCCGTATGGCTTTCCGCGATTCCGTGCTATGATTCATCAGCAGCCGTTGAGGAGCGACTGCGTCGGTATGAGCGGGAGGAACGCCATGCATTACAATGTTCAATTTTTCACCTGGACACCGCGCGACGGTGTTCACCAGGTGGGCAAGATGGTCGAGGTCGATGCCGTCAACGCCAAGCTGGCGGCGACATCCCTGCTCGGTCTGCGCCTGGGTGAATGCGGCGAGGCGAGTCGGCTTGCGGCCCGTGTCTGGGCTGCCGAGGATGCTGCGAAGGCAGACTGCGTCTGCTTTTTCTACCAGTAGCCTTAGCCGAGGTGATCGCCCTATCGGTGAACAGCTTAGATCTTGAGCGCGAAGGCTGAGCTCACCCCGTCCACGACGAACTGAACGGCCAGCGCGGCAAGGATGACGCCGAGCAGGCGCGTGAGGATGGCGCGCCCTGTCTGACCGAGGAACCGGTCGATCCGCTCGGCGATCACGAGGGCTGCAAACAGGATCGCAATGCAGACAGCGATGACGAGGATGAGCTGCAATCGTCCGAAGGTGCCGGGATTGTCGCCCGCCAGAAGAATGGTCGCGGAAATCGCGCCGGGTCCTGCAATGAGCGGCAGCGCCAGCGGGAAGACGGCGATATTCTCGATGTGGTCCCGAAGGGTGGCCGTCTCCCCGGTCTTCTCCTTCCGCTCGTTGCGCTTTTCGAAGATCATCTCAAAGGCGATCCAGAACAGGAGAAGGCCGCCGGCGATGCGGAACGCGCCAATGGAGATGCCGAGCAGCCCAAGGATGCTGTCTCCGAACAGCGCGAAGACGGAGAGGATACAGAAGGCGATCAGGCTGCCGCGAGAGGCGACCTGCTTGCGCTCGCTCCTGCTCATCCCGGCGGTGAGGCTCAGGAAGATCGGGGCGAGGCCGGGGGGATCGATCGTCACGAGGATCGTGGTCAGCGCGTTGATCAGAAGGTCGGTATCGGGCATGCCGCTCTCCGGTGCGCGTCACGCGCGGGCGGTCAGTTAGTCTCAAGCAGCGTGAAGGGTAAAGGGGCAGGGCCCGGAAGCCCCAAGTTTACCTTGGAAAGCGGCTCTTTTGCTGCCAGAAAGACAGAAGACTGTTCACAACTCCCTGCGGAAATTGGCTTATGGGCGCTGTGTCGATTATATATAGCCCTCTGATTCTGACCAACGATCGTGACCCAAATTGACTGAGCAAACACCTCCCGGCGGCGGCAAGAACCCACCAGGCATCGAGCCCATTTCCATCATCGAGGAAATGCAGCGCTCCTACCTCGATTACGCGATGAGCGTCATCGTCAGCCGTGCGCTCCCCGATGTTCGCGACGGCCTGAAGCCGGTCCACAGGCGCATCCTGTTCGGCATGAGCGAGCTTGGGATCGACTGGAACAAGAAATACGTCAAATGCGCCCGCGTCACCGGGGACGTGATGGGTAAGTATCACCCGCACGGCAACCTCGCGATTTACGACGCGCTCGCCCGCATGGCGCAGCCCTGGTCGCTTCGCCTGCCGCTCATCGACGGGCAGGGCAATTTCGGCTCCATCGACGGCGATCCGCCGGCAGCCGAACGCTACACCGAGTGCCGCCTGCAGAAGGCAGCCCATGCGCTGCTCGACGATCTCGACAAGGAAACCGTCGATTTTCGCGACAACTATGACGGCACCCTGTCGGAGCCGGTCGTCGTCCCCGCCAAGTTCCCCAACCTCCTCGTCAATGGCGCAGGCGGCATTGCGGTCGGTATGGCGACGAACATCCCGCCACACAACCTCTCCGAAGTCGTCACCGGCTGCATTGCGCTGATCGACGATCCGGCGCTCGAACTGCCGCAGTTGATGGAAATCATCCCCGGACCGGACTTCCCGACCGGTGCCATGATCATGGGGCGTTCCGGCATCCGCTCGGCCTACGAGACGGGCCGCGGCTCGGTCATCATGCGCGGCAAGGCGCATATCGAGCCGATGCGCAACGATCGCGAAATGATCATCGTTACCGAGGTTCCCTATCAGGTGAACAAGGCGACGATGATCGAGAAGATGGCCGAACTCGTGCGCGACAAGCGCATCGAAGGCATTTCGGATCTGCGCGACGAGAGCGACCGCCAGGGCTATCGCGTCGTCATCGAGCTGAAGCGCGACGCCAATGCCGAGGTCATCCTCAACCAGCTCTATCGCTACACGCCGCTGCAGACGTCCTTCGGCTGCAACATGGTGGCGCTGAATGGCGGCAAGCCGGAGCAGATGACGCTGCTCGACATGCTGCGCGCCTTCGTCGCGTTCCGCGAGGAGGTCGTCAGCCGTCGGACGAAGTATCTGCTGCGCAAGGCGCGCGAACGGGCCCATGTGCTGGTCGGTCTCGCCATTGCTGTCGCCAACATCGACGAGATCATCAAGCTTATCCGGGAGGCGCCGGATCCGGCGACGGCACGCGAACAGCTGATGACACGCCGCTGGCCGGCGCATGACGTCGACTCGCTGATCCGACTGATCGACGATCCGCGCCACAAGATCAACGAGGACGGAACCTACAATCTGTCCGAGGAGCAGGCGCGCGCCATCCTCGAGCTCCGCCTTGCCCGTCTGACGGCGCTCGGCCGCGACGAGATCGGCGACGAACTGAACAAGATCGGCGCTGAGATCAGCGACTATCTGGAAATCCTGGGTTCCCGCCTGAGGATCATGACGATCGTCAAGGATGAGCTTTCGGCCATCCGCGAGGAATTCGGCACGCCACGCCGCACGGAGATCGTCGAAGGCGGTCCCGACATGGACGACGAGGATCTGATCTCCCGCGAGGACATGGTCGTGACCGTGTCGCATCTCGGCTACATCAAGCGCGTGCCGTTGACGACCTACCGGGCGCAGCGTCGCGGCGGCAAGGGCCGTTCCGGCATGTCGACCCGCGACGAGGATTTCGTTACCCGCCTGTTCGTCGCCAACACGCACACGCCGGTCCTGTTCTTCTCCTCGCGCGGAATCGTCTACAAGGAAAAGGTCTGGCGCCTGCCGATCGGCACACCGACCTCGCGCGGGAAGGCCCTGATCAACATGCTGCCGCTCGAGCCGGGCGAACGCATCACGACGATCATGCCGCTGCCCGAAGACGAAGCCAGCTGGGCCAATCTCGACGTCATGTTCTCCACGACGCGCGGGACGGTTCGCCGGAACAAGTTGTCGGACTTCATCCAGGTCAACCGGAACGGCAAGATCGCGATGAAGCTGGAAGAGGACGGCGACGAGATTCTGTCCGTGGAAACCTGTACCGATCGCGACGATGTCCTTCTCACGACGGCGCTCGGCCAGTGCATCCGCTTCCCGGTGGACGATGTGCGCGTCTTTGCCGGCCGCAACTCGATCGGCGTGCGCGGCATCTCGCTCGGAAAGGATGATCGCATCATTTCCATGACGATCGTCAGCCACGTCGACGCCGAGCCGTGGGAGCGCGCCGCCTATATGAAGCGGGCATCCATCGAACGGCGTCTGGTCGGCGGGGAGGCTGTCGCCGGTGACGAGGACGAAATCGCCCTCGTCGGCGAAGAGGGTGCCGAGGTCGTCGGTGAACTGTCCCAGGAGCGCTTCGACGAACTGAAGGCGCAGGAACAGTTCGTTCTGACCGTGTCCGAGAAGGGCTATGGCAAGCGCTCGTCGACCTACGACTTCCGCACGTCGGGTCGTGGCGGCAAGGGCATCCGCGCTACGGATACGTCGAAGACGAACGAGATCGGTGTTCTCGTGGCGGCGTTCCCCGTGGAAGACGCGGACCAGATCATGCTCGTCTCCGACGGGGGACAACTGATCCGCGTTCCCGTGGGTGGCATTCGTCTCGCGAGCCGCGCCACCAAGGGCGTCACGATCTTCTCGACGGCGAAGGACGAGAAGGTCGTCTCGGTCGAGCGCATCAGCGAACCGGAGGATGACGAGGCGGCCGTCGCGATCATCGACGAACAGCTGGCACAGGATGCAACATCGTCTCAGACGCCGGATGCCGAGCCGCCGGTCTCCGAATAAGCCGACAGAGCGCTCGCTTTCGGCTGTAGGGTCAGAATAGCAAAAGCCGGACGGGAGGGAACCGTCCGGCTTTTTTGTATCCCGCAGCGCTGGAGGTCGCCTTGGGAGGAAACGGTGTCAGATCGAAAACCCTTCGCTGTGGCGACGGGAGGCCTGGATTGCCTCGCGGTCGCGCTTCAGCTGAAGAATGGTTTTCGTAAAATCGAACAGGAACACGATACTAATCACTGCCGACACGATCATCATGATAACGGCCATATCGCGCATCCTTATCTTGTAATGACAAACCGAGGAGCAGGCTTGGATTTCGAAAGAACTTCAGAGCGCATTGCATTCACCGTCGCGAAGATCATGGTGAAAAACATCATCATCGAAAACAGCATCAATCCCATGGCAGTCATCCTTTCTGCACCTTCAACGGGGCAGCGCGGAAAAAGGTTCCGCACGCTGTCACGATCTATTCTTGTCTCTACTGTCGCAGTGGCGTGACAGCGTGCAACGGCGAAGCATCAGTAGATCTTGCGCCGGTCTGGCGGGCATGACACAAGACTGCCGAAACGGAACACGGTGCGATGACGACAGCTTTCTACCCCGGCTCCTTCGATCCCATCACGAACGGGCATCTCGACATCCTCGCGCAGTCTCTGGCCGTGGTGCAGTCTCTTGTCGTTGCGATCGGCGTGCATCCCGGCAAGGCACCGCTGTTCTCCTTCGATGAACGCGCGACGCTGATCCGCCATGCTCTCGGGCAGGAACTGCCGGGCCGGAGTGACGATGTCACTGTCGTTTCGTTTGATGATCTCGCGGTTCGGGCGGCACGGCGCCATGGCGCGTCGATCCTGATCCGCGGACTGCGAGACGGCACGGACCTCGACTACGAGATGCAGATGGCCGGAATGAACCGCGAGATGGCGCCGGATGTCCAGACGGTCTTCATTCCCGCCGCAACCGCGTCGCGGCCCATAACCGCCACATTGGTCCGCCAGATCGCGGCCATGGGCGGCGATGTCGGCCCGTTCGTGCCGAAAGTGGTGGCTCAAGCGCTGGCAATTCGTTACGCGCAACGCTGACCTTGCCGCTTTCGACGCTATATCGATACAGCCACAGCAAAATCGCAGACGAAACACGGAGCCATCATGACATTCTTCAAGCTTGCCCTTGCAGGCGCAGTATCCCTGGCAATGCTCACCGGCGCGGCCGTCGCCCAGGCTAAGGACCTTCTGACGATCAACCTGAAAAGCGGGCCCGTCGTCATCGAACTGCTTCCCGAAATCGCCCCGAAGCACGTTGCGCGGATCAAGGAACTGGCCGCCGAAGGCGCCTATGACAACGTGGCGTTCCACCGCGTCATTCCCGGTTTCATGGCGCAGACCGGCGACGTCCAGTACGGCAACCTCGAAAAGAACTTCGAAGCCGGACGCGCCGGCATGGGCGGTTCATCCAAGCCCGATCTGCCTGCCGAATTCTCGAAGACGCCGTTCAAGCGCGGCACCGTCGGAATGGCACGCTCCCAGAGCCCGGACTCCGCGAACTCGCAGTTTTTCATCATGTTCGACGAGGGCTCGTTCCTCAATGGCCAGTATACCGTTGTCGGCCAGGTCGTCTCGGGCATGGAAAACGTCGACAAGATCAAGAAGGGCGAGGGCGAAAGCGGCGCCGTCACCAATCCCGACCGCATGATCAGCGTCAAGGTCGGCAAGTAACATCAGCATTCTTTGAAGGAGAAAAGCATGGCCGAGATCAAGGATCCGGAAAACACGATCATCATGGAAACGACCAAGGGACAGGTCGTGATCGAGCTGAAGCCCGATCTGGCGCCGGGTCACGTCGCGCGCATCAAGGAACTGGTCCAGGAAGGCGCCTATGATGGCGTCGTGTTCCATCGCGTCATCGAAGATTTCATGGCACAGACGGGTGACGTCCAGTTCGGCAAGCAGGGCGGCAAGGACTTCAATCCTGCCCGTGCCGGCATGGGCGGCTCGTCCAAGCCCGATCTGAAGGCGGAATTCTCCGCCACAAGCCACGTGCGGGGCACGTGCTCCATGGCGCGCAGCCAGATGCCGAACTCGGCCAACTCCCAGTTCTTCATCTGCTTCACGGACAGCCCCTGGCTGAACAAGCAGTACACGGTGTGGGGCCAGGTCATCGAGGGCATGGAGAACATCGACAAGATCAAGCGCGGCGAGCCCGTCAAGGATCCCGACAGCATCGTGTCGATGAAGATTGCCGCAAACGCCTGATCTGGGCTAGGACAGGGCCCGTCCGATCGCCCCTGCGGCTGTCGGGCGGGCCTTTTCCATTTTCAAGAAGTGCTTGCCATGCGTGTCGATCTCTTCAACTTCGATCTCCCGGACGACAACATCGCCTTGCGGCCGGCCAGCCCCCGGGACAGCGCCCGCATGCTCGTGGTGCGTCCGGGGCAATCGCTCGAACATGGCAGCGTGATTGATCTGCCGTCGTTTCTCGAGCCGGGTGATGCGCTCGTGTTCAACGACACGAAGGTGATCCCCGCGCAGCTTGAAGGCATCCGCTTTCGCGATGGTGCCACTGAACAGGCTGTCTCGACCACGCTTCACATGCGGATCGCGCCGGATCGCTGGAAGGCCTTCGCCCGGCCCGGCAAGCGTATCAAGCCGGGCGATCGGATCCGCTTCGGTCATGGCGGAGAAAGCTGCCTTCTCGGCGCGCTCGACGCGGTCGTCGAAGCAAAAACCGAAGGCGGGGAGGTGACGCTTGCGTTCGATCTGTCCGGTCCTGCCCTCGATGAGGCCATTGCCGTCGTCGGGCATATTCCGCTGCCGCCCTATATCGCCTCCAAGCGTCCGGAAGATATGAAGGACCGCGAAGACTATCAGACAGTCTACGCCCGCGAAGACGGCGCCGTCGCCGCACCGACGGCCGGACTGCACTTTACGGATCGACTTTTCGCCGCGCTGGACGCTCGCGGTGTCGAGCGCCACTTTGTCACGCTGCATGTCGGCGCCGGAACCTTTCTGCCGGTCAAGGCCGACGACACCGATGACCACACGATGCATCAGGAGATCGGTCATGTCTCCGCCGAGGTTGCCGAACGCCTGAACGCCACGCGGGCGAGGGGCGGGCGCATTGTCTGCGTCGGCACGACCTCGCTTCGCCTGCTCGAGAGTGCAGCGTCGGAGGACGGACACATCGCGCCGTGGTCGGGGCCGACCGGCATCTTCATCACGCCGGGCTACCGGTTCCGCGCCGTCGATATCCTGATGACCAATTTCCATCTGCCGAAATCGACGCTGTTCATGCTCGTCTCCGCCTTTTCGGGGCTCGACACCATGCGCAGCGCCTATACTGCGGCCATCGCGGATGGCTACCGCTTCTACTCCTATGGCGATGCCAGCCTGCTTTTCCGGAACAGCCCATGACAGAGACATTCCAGTTTACCGTGACCGCGACCGACGGCAAGGCGCGTCGCGGCGCGGTGTCCATGCCGCGCGGCACCGTTCGCACACCCGCCTTCATGCCGGTTGGCACCGTCGGCACCGTGAAGGCGATGTATCTCGATCAGGTGAAGGATCTCGGGGCTGATATCATTCTCGGCAACACCTATCACTTGATGCTGCGCCCGGGCCCGGAACGGGTGGCGCGTCTCGGTGGACTGCATGACCTCATTCGCTGGCAGGGCCCGATCCTCACGGACAGCGGCGGCTTTCAGGTCATGTCGCTTTCCGGCCTGCGCAAGCTGGACGAACAGGGTGTGACCTTCAAGAGCCACGTCGATGGCGCCCTGCACCATATGTCGCCCGAACGGTCTATCGAGATCCAGGGCCTGCTCGGCAGCGATATCCAGATGCAGCTCGACGAATGTATTCGTCTGCCTGCCGAACCACGCGAGATCGAGCGCGCCATGGAAATGTCGCTGCGCTGGGCCGACCGGTGCAAGACCGCCTTCGGCGATCAGCCGGGCAAGGCAATGTTCGGCATCGTTCAGGGCGGCGACAACCCGGATCTGCGTGTACGCTCGGCGCGGGCACTGGCGGGCCTCGACCTCAAGGGCTATGCGGTCGGTGGCCTTGCCGTGGGCGAACCCCAGGCCGTCATGCTCGACATGCTGGACACGACCTGCCCGGAACTGCCTGTCGAAAAGCCGCGGTATCTCATGGGCGTCGGGACACCCGACGATATCCTCAAATCGGTCGCCCGCGGCATCGACATGTTCGACTGCGTGATGCCCACCCGTTCCGGGCGTCACGGCCTCGCCTTCACGCGTCGTGGACGCATCAACCTGCGCAATGCCCGCCACGCAGAGGACATGCGTCCGCTGGACGAACACTCCACGTGCCCTGCCGCACGCGACTATTCGCGCGCCTATCTCCACCACCTCGTTCGCGCCAATGAATCGCTCGGCGGCATGCTCCTGACCTGGAACAACCTGTCCTACTACCAGGACCTGATGGCCGGTATCCGCCAGGCGATCGAGGAAGGCCGCTATGCTGATTTCATGGCCGAAACGCAGGACGAATGGGCGAGGGGTGATCTCGCGCCGGTCTGAAAAGATGAAACGCACGGCCCGGTCGGGCCGTGCCCGGACATCATGCCGAGGCTCACCGATCTGGCGTGTCGCGGCCGTGACGTCGCATCAGATTTCCGGGCCCGGCGCTTGCTGCAGCATCTGCACGCCGTTGATCTTGTAGCTCCCGTCCGGTTGGAGCGTCAGAGAATACAGCGCCGTCCAGTCCTTGCCGTCAGGCCCGGAAATCAGAACCTCCTGCACGACCGTGGTCCCGTCCACCTTGCTCCGCCCATAGGCATAATTCCCCGGACGGTAGACGGGACGGTAACCGCGTTTCACCATCTCGAAAAACAAGGCCTCGCTCGGAAACAGCCCCTTGATCTGCGGCGAAGCAAAGGAATAGGCCTTGGCTGCATCATCGTTGAGAAAAGCTTCGATCTGCTGTCCAATTACGGACCGCGCCGTGTCCACCGGCTCGGCTGCCAGCCCTTGGGAGGCCGACACCAAGACCACAGCAAACCCCATCCCCAAAGCCGCACGCCTCATCGCCATCCTCCATCGCCGATCGGTCGGCATAGCTTACGCTGAACGCGATGAAAGGGAAGCGCGGCGGTGGTGATGTGCTGACAGCGCCGTTCGATCATTCCCGTCCGCTTGTCACGGCGTTTTCAAACGAGGGGAAGCGTAGCACTCTACCTTCGCAGGACCAGAACACTTCCATGTCGCGGTGCTGGTTCCAGCTTGAATGCAACGCTACCTCGAAAGCTACACGCATTGCCTTTCCAGAGCCAATAGATGTCTGCTGAACATCTCCCTTGGCGCTTGAAATCCCAGGCACCTGCGCGGCGTGTCATTCAGCCGGTCACACAAGGAACGGATCTCCTGATTGCTGACATCCAGCACGATCGTTTCCGGCGGCAGGTATCGTCGAACACGCTTGTTTGTGTTCTCGACCGTGCCCTTCTGCCATGGCGCCTGGGGGTCGCAGAACCAGGCGGTCGTTCCCATGCCGTGCTCGAGCTCGCGCCATGATACGAACTCCAACCCTCGATCGAATGTCAGGCTTTGCCTGGCTTGGAGGGGCAGGGGTGCCAGATGCCGGATCAACTGGCTCATGATCGGT